>NZ_JAMTCK010000057.1 GCF_024171785.1 Goodfellowiella coeruleoviolacea | reverse complement strand
GTCCAGCTCGCGGTAACTCAACTCGACCCCGCCGAACACCACCGCGGTCGCCTCCGGCGCCACCGCCACCCGCGCCGCGAACAACTCGTGCACACACCGATCCCGCGGATACGCCACCCCCGTCTCATTCCACTCCACCACCAACCGCTCCCACTCATCCCGACCCACCACCTCAACCCGCCCAACCGGCCGATCCGGATCCGCCACCACCCCCACCAACACCCGCACCAGATACCCCACCCACCGCTCCACCGTCCCACGCTCGAACAGATCCGCCGCGTACTCGATCTCGCCGTGGATTCCCACGGGAACACGGCCGTTCTCGTGCTGCTGGGTGAAGGTGAAGGTGAGGTCGAACTTCACCTCGTCCAGAGTCACCGGTTCCAGTTCGACGTGCAGTCCCGGCCACCGGTGGCCGGGTTCGGGCGCGTCCTGCACGCTCAGCATCACCTGGACCAGCGGGTGCCTCGCCAGCGACCGGGCCGGGTTGACCAGCTCGACCAACCGGTCGAACGGCACGTCCTGATGCGCGTACGCCGCCAGATCCACCTCTCGCACCCGCGCCAACAACTCCCGAAAACTCGGATCACCCGACACATCCGCCCGCAACACCAACGTGTTCACGAAAAAGCCCACAACCTCATCAAGCACATCATCACCACGACCAGCGATCGTGGTACCCACCGGGACGTCCGTCCCCGCACCCAACCGCGCCAACAACACCACCACCGCCGCGTGCAACACCATGAACACACTCACCCCACACTCCGCCGCCAACTCCACCAGACCCCGATGCACCTCCTCGGACAACCGGAACCCCACCCGACCACCACGCTGACTCGCCACCACACCACGACGCCGATCAACCGGCAACACCAACTCCTCAGGCAACCCAGCCAACACCCCGGCCCAGTGATCAAGCTGCCCCGCCAACACACCGTCCGAACCAGACCCACCGAACACCCGCCGCTGCCACACCGCGTAGTCCGCGTACTGCACCGGC
>NZ_JAMTCK010000056.1 GCF_024171785.1 Goodfellowiella coeruleoviolacea | reverse complement strand
GCGGCCAGTGTGCTGTCCGGCCGGGTGGCCTACACCTTCGGTCTGGAGGGGCCGGCGGTCACCGTGGACACGGCGTGCTCGTCGTCGTTGGTGGCGCTGCACCTGGCGGCGCAGGCGCTGCGCGCCGGGGAGTGCACGCTGGCCCTGGCCGGCGGCGTGACCATCATGGCGACGCCGTCCGCGTTCATCGAGTTCAGCCGGCAGCGCGGACTGGCGGTGGACGGCCGGTGCAAGTCGTTCGCGGCCGCCGCGGACGGCACCAGTTGGGGTGAGGGCGTTGGTGTCGTGGTGGTGGAGCGGCTGTCCGACGCCCTGCGCAACGGCCACCGGGTGCTGGCCGTGCTGCGTGGCTCCGCGGTCAACTCCGACGGCGCGTCCAACGGGCTCACCGCGCCGAACGGGCCGTCCCAGCAGCGGGTGATCCGCAGGGCGCTGGCCAACGCCGGGCTGCGCCCGCAGGACGTCGACATGGTGGAGGCGCACGGCACCGGCACCAGGCTGGGCGACCCGATCGAGGCGCAGGCGCTGCTGGCCACCTACGGACAGGACCGCGACCGTCCACTGTGGCTGGGTTCGCTGAAGTCCAACATCGGCCACACCCTGGGCGCGGCCGGCGTGGCCGGGGTGATCAAGACGGTGTTGGCGCTGCGGCACGGGGTGCTGCCAAGGACGCTGCACGTGGACCAGCCCTCACCGCACATCGACTGGTCGGCCGGCCGGGTGGAGCTGCTCACCGAGGCACAGCCGTGGCCGGAGACCGGACGGCCCCGGCGTGCCGGGGTGTCCTCCTTCGGGGTCAGCGGCACCAACGCGCACGTGGTGCTGGAACAGGCTCCCCCAGTAGCCGTTCCCCCAGTGGCCGTTCCCCCAGCGGCCGCCGTCTCCTCGGCACCGGCTTCCTCGGGGCAGGACACCGAGACCGCGGCCGGCGACACCGCTGACCGCGTTGCCGCCTGGGTGCTGTCCGGCCGCAGCGAGGCGGCCCTGCGCGCCCAGGCCGGCCGGTTGCGCGAGCACCTCACCGCCAACCCCGAGCTGTCCACAGTGGACGTCGCGCTGTCACTGGCCACCACCAGGACCGCGTTCACCCACCGCGCCGCCCTGGTCGGTGACCGGGACGAGCTGCTGCACGGCCTGGACGTGCTCGCCGGCGAGGGCCGGGCGCGGTACCAGGGCACCCCTGGCGAGGGACCGGTGGCGTTCTTGTTCTCTGGTCAGGGGTGTCAGCGGCCGGGGATGGGTGGGGAGTTGGTGGGGCGTTTTCCGGTGTTCGCGGAGGCGTTCGGGGTGG
>NZ_JAMTCK010000055.1 GCF_024171785.1 Goodfellowiella coeruleoviolacea | reverse complement strand
TGTGTGAGTGACACAGCTTCGGCGATGCGCTTAAGCCCCGCTACATTGTCGGCGCAGGACCACTTGACCAGTGAGCTATTACGCACTCTTTAAAGGGTGGCTGCTTCTAAGCCAACCTCCTGGTTGTCTGGGCAACCCCACATCCTTTCCCACTTAGCGCACACTTAGGGGCCTTAGCTGGTGTTCTGGGCTGTTTCCCTCTCGACTACGAAGCTTATCCCCCGCAGTCTCACTGCCGCGCTCTCACACCATGGTATTCGGAGTTTGGTTGACTTCGGTAAGCTTGTGGGCCCCCTAGGCCATCCAGTGCTCTACCCCCATGGTGAAACACACGACGCTGCACCTAAATGCATTTCGGGGAGAACCAGCTATCACGGAGTTTGATTGGCCTTTCACCCCTAACCACAGCTCATCCCCCAGGTTTTCAACCCTGGTGGGTTCGGGCCTCCACGCGGTCTTACCCACGCTTCACCCTGGCCATGGCTAGATCACCCCGCTTCGGGTCTAGAGCACGCGACTACACCGCCCTATTCGGACTCGCTTTCGCTACGGCTACCCCACCCGGGTTAACCTCGCCACGCACCACTAACTCGCAGGCTCATTCTTCAAAAGGCACGCCATCACCCCGAAAGGCTCTGACGGATTGTAGGCACACGGTTTCAGGTACTCTTTCACTCCCCTCCCGGGGTACTTTTCACCTTTCCCTCACGGTACTCGTCCGCTATCGGTCATCAGGAAGTATTTAGGCTTAGCGGGTGGTCCCGCCAGATTCACAGCGAATTTCTCGAGTTCGCTGCTACTTGGGATCCCCACAAGGAGACGCCGGGTTTTCACATACGGGACTCTCACCCTCTACGGTCAGGGTTTCCACACCTGTTCTGCTAACCACAGCGTTTTCTTACTCCTCACCAGCATGGCAGCACTGGTAAGTGGGTCCCACAACCCCGCACACGCAACCCCTGCCAGGTATCACACGTATACGGTTTGGCCTCTTCCGCTTTCGCTCGCCACTACTCACGGAATCACGGTTGTTTTCTCTTCCTACGGGTACTGAGATGTTTCACTTCCCCGCGTTCCCTCCACACGCCCTATATATTCAGGCGTGGGTGACCCCCCATGACGGGGGCCGGGTTTCCCCATTCGGACACCCTCGGATCTCAGCTCGGTTGGCAGCTCCCCGAGGCTTTTCGCAGCCTCCTACGTCCTTCATCGGCTCCTGATGCCAAGGCATCCACCGTGCGCCCTTACTAACTTGCATACAAAGATGCTCGCATCCACTGTGCAGTTCTCAAAGAACGACCAGACACCA
>NZ_JAMTCK010000053.1 GCF_024171785.1 Goodfellowiella coeruleoviolacea | reverse complement strand
TCGGGTGAGGAGGACGCGGTGTTGGCGGTGGTGGAGGTGTTGGCGGCGCGGGGGTACAAGACCAGGCGGTTGACGGTGTCGCACGCGTTCCACTCGCCGCTGATGGAGCCGATGCTGGCCGAGTTCCGCCGCGTCGCCGAAACCCTGACCTACCACCCGCCCCGGGTGCGGCTGGTGTCCAATGTGACCGGTGCGGAGATCAGCGCCGAGCAGGTGTGCTCTGCCGAGTACTGGGTGCGGCACGTGCGCGACACGGTCCGCTTCCACGACGGGGTGCGCTGGCTGCACGAGCACGGGGTGCGCCGGTTCGTGGAGGTCGGCCCGGACGCCGTGCTCACCGCCATGGCCGAGGACTGCCTCGCCGGGATCGCCGACCAACGGGTGCTGCTGACCCCGACCTGCCGTCGGGATCGGCCCGAGGACACCGCCCTGCTGACCGCCGTCGGCCGGCTGCACGCCGCCGGAGCCACGGTGGACTGGACATCGCTGCGCGGCGCCGGCCACGACCGGATCGACCTGCCCACCTACGCCTTCCAGCGCCGCCGGTTCTGGCCCGACGTCCAGTTCACCGCCGGCGCGCCAGCTCCGCTCGCACCGGCGGAACCGTCCACAGCGGACGAGGCCGCCGTCGACGAGCCGGTGGCGGGCAACCGCTTCGCCGACCTGCCCGAGTCCGAGCGGGGGCGGGTCCTGCTGGAGTTGGTGCGGCGCGCCGCGGCCACCGTGCTCGGGCACGACTCGGCCGAGGAGATCGACCAGGAGCAGCCGTTCCAGGACCTCGGGTTCGACTCGATGACCGCCCTGGAGTTCCGCGACCTGCTCACCGAGGCCGCGGGCGTGCCGCTGCCGGCGACCCTGATCTTCGACCACCCCAGTCCGGTCGTGCTGGCCAGGCACCTCGGCGCGCTGGTCACCGGCGCGGACGAGGCGGTACCAGCCGACGCACCGGTGTCCACCTCGGACGAACCGATCGCCATCATCGGCATGGCCTGCCGCTACCCGGGCGGGGTGCGCTCACCCGAGGACCTGTGGCGCCTGGTGGACACCGGCACCGACGCCATCACCGGCTTCCCCGAGGACCGCGGCTGGGACATCGCCGGCTCCTACGACCCCGACCCGGACAAGGCCGGCAAGACCTACACCAGCCACGGCGGGTTCGTCATGGACGCCGCCGAGTTCGACAGCGCCTTCTTCGGCATCGGCCCGCGCGAGGCGCTGGCCATGGACCCGCAGCAGCGGCTGCTGCTGGAAACCTCGTGGGAGGCCCTGGAACGGGCCGGGATGGACCCGCAGGCGCTGCGCGGCAGCCAGACCGGGGTGTTCGCCGGGGTGGTGTCCAACGACTACGCCAGCCGCCTGCGCACCGTGCCCGACGAGCTGGCCGGCTACCTCGGCAACGGCAGCGCGGCCAGTGTGCTGTCCGGCCGGGTGGCCTACACCTTCGGTCTGGAGGGGCCGGCGGTCACCGTGGACACGGCGTGCTCGTCGTCGTTGGTGG
>NZ_JAMTCK010000052.1 GCF_024171785.1 Goodfellowiella coeruleoviolacea | reverse complement strand
ACCCGGACGCTGTCCGGCTCGCGCGAGGACCTGTTCGCCACCGTGGACAGCCTGCGGCGGTTCACCGGCATGCTCGCCGACAACGACACCCAGGTGCGCCAGGTGGTCGGGCAGCTGGCCGAGGTGACCGGGTTCCTGGCCGGCGAGCGCGACGAGCTGGCCGCCGCGCTCAGCCAGTTGGCCACCGCCCTCGGTCAGGTGCACGGCTTCGTCCAGGACAACCGCGACCACCTCAAGTCCAATGTGGACAAACTGGCGGAGATCACCGGGGTGCTGGTCGACCAGCGCGCGTCCGTGGCCGAAGCGCTGGACCTGACGCCGTTGAGCCTGCAGAACCTGATCAACGCCTACAACCCGGAGCGGGCCGTGCTGGACTCCCGCACCGACATCAACGAGTTCAGCATGGTCAACGTGACCGGGTGCCCGGCCTGGCTGACCGCGTGCGCGCCACCGCTGACCAGACCGGGCGGGCAGCTGCCCGGCGGTTCCCCGCCCGACCCGGCGGACCCGCCGGTGCTGCCCCTGCCCTCGGTCGGCCAGGTGCACGGCGTCGTCCCGGGAGCGGGCGGCAGCCAGGAACCGAGCGGCACCCCGGGGGAGGGCGGTCAGCCATGAACCAGGTGAACCCCGTGCGGCGCAACGGGACCCGGCCGGTGCTCGGCTGGCTGTGCGCGGTGCTGGTGGCCGTCTCCGGCTGCACCTCGGGCGGCTTCACCGGCCTGTACGCGCTGCCGCTGCCCGGCGGCGCCGACGTGGGCGCGCACCCCTACCGGGTGGCCATCGAGTTCGCCGACGTGCTCGACCTGGTGCCGCAGGCCGGCGTCAAGGTCAACGACGTCCCGGTGGGCCGGGTGGAGCGGATCGGGCTGTCCGAGGACGGCCGGAAAGCCGTCGTCACCGTCGCGGTGAACGACTCGGTGCGCCTGCCGGCCAACGCCGTGGCCCGGCTGCGCCAGTCCAGCCTGCTCGGCGAGAAGTACGTGGAGCTGGCCGCACCGGACGGCGACGCCTCGGCCGACCGGCTCACCGACGGCGCGGTGATCCCGGTGGCGCGCACCAACCGCAACCCCGAGGTCGAGGAGGTGCTCGGCGCGCTGTCGCTGCTGCTCAACGGCGGCGGCATCGGCCAGCTCCAGGAGATCACCAGGGAACTGAACAAGGTCATGGCCGGCAACGAGAGCGAGATCCGCGGCTTCCTCTCCACCGTGGACACGCTGGTGTCCGATCTGGACGCGCACCGGGGCGAGATCACCAGGGCGCTGGACGGGCTCAACCGGCTGTCGGCGACCCTGGCCGGCCGGCGCGACCAGATCGGCACCGTGCTGGACGACCTGGAACCCGGCCTGCGGGTGCTCAGCGACCAGCGCGGCCAGCTGGTGACGATGCTGCGCACCCTGGACACCCTGGCCACCGTCGCGGTGGACACGGTCAACCGCGGCCGCGACGACCTGGTCGCCGACCTGACCGCGCTCGCCCCGACCCTGCGCCAGCTCGCCGAGTCCGGCGAGAACCTGCCGCAGGCGCTGGAGATCCTGTTCACCTACCCGTTCACCGACGCGGCCCTGGACGGCGTCAAGGGCGACTACCTCAACCTCTACCTGACCCTGACCAGCGGTGGCGGCACCGGCCAACCCGGTCAGGGCCGACCCGACCAGGAACAGCCCGCCGACCGGCGCCCCGCCGGCCAGGCCCAGGACGGGCCGCTGGTGCTGCCGCTGCCCGCCATCGGGCCGGCGCTGGGCAGTGCGGGAGGCCGCTGATGCTCACCAGGGCGACGCGGGTCCGGGTGGTGGTGTTCGTGGTGGTCGCGCTGCTGGGCATCAGCTATGTCAGCGCGCGGTACGCGGGGC
>NZ_JAMTCK010000051.1 GCF_024171785.1 Goodfellowiella coeruleoviolacea | reverse complement strand
TCGGTGGCCTGGTCGAACTTCCAGAACCGCACAGTGGATGCGCAACACCTTCGTACACAAGTCCTCGGCCTATTAGTACCAGTCAACTCCACACATTACTGTGCTTCCATCTCTGGCCTATCAACCCACTGGTCTAAGTGGGGGCCTTAACCCATAACGGGTGGGAGACCTCATCTTGGAACGAGCTTCCCGCTTAGATGCCTTCAGCGGTTATCCCTTCCGAACGTAGCCAACCAGCCATGCCCCTGGCGGGACAACTGGCACACCAGAGGTTCGTCCGTCCCGGTCCTCTCGTACTAGGGACAGCCTTCCTCAAGTCTCCTACGCGCGCGGCGGATAGGGACCGAACTGTCTCACGACGTTCTAAACCCAGCTCGCGTACCGCTTTAATGGGCGAACAGCCCAACCCTTGGGACCTACTCCAGCCCCAGGATGCGACGAGCCGACATCGAGGTGCCAAACCATGCCGTCGATATGGACTCTTGGGCAAGATCAGCCTGTTATCCCCGGGGTACCTTTTATCCGTTGAGCGACGCCGCTTCCACCAGCCAGCGCCGGATCACTAGTCCCGACTTTCGTCCCTGCTCGACCCGTCGGTCTCACAGTCAAGCTCCCTTGTGCACTTACACTCAACACCTGATTGCCAACCAGGCTGAGGGAACCTTTGGGCGCCTCCGTTACCCTTTGGGAGGCAACCGCCCCAGTTAAACTACCCACCAGGCACTGTCCCTGAACCAGATCATGGTCCGAGGTTAGACACCTAGTACGACCAGAGTGGTATTTCAACGTTGACTCCACCATCACTAGCGTGACAGCTTCACAGTCTCCCACCTATCCTACACAAGCCGAACCAAGCACCAATACCAAGCTATAGTAAAGGTCCCGGGGTCTTTCCGTCCTGCCGCGCGTAACGAGCATCTTTACTCGTAATGCAATTTCACCGGGCCTGTGGTTGAGACAGTCGAGAAGTCGTTACGCCATTCGTGCAGGTCGGAACTTACCCGACAAGGAATTTCGCTACCTTAGGATGGTTATAGTTACCACCGCCGTTTACTGGCGCTTAAGTTCTCAGCTTCGCCACCACGAAGGCGACTAACCGGTCCCCTTAACGTTCCAGCACCGGGCAGGCGTCAGTCCGTATACATCGTCTTGCGACTTCGCACGGACCTGTGTTTTTAGTAAACAGTCGCTTCTCGCTGGTCTCTGCGGCCGGCCAGCCCTAGCCCGCAAGGAGCTTCAAGCCACCCGGCCCCCCTTCTCCCGAAGTTACGGGGGCATTTTGCCGAGTTCCTTAACCACAGTTCACCCGAACGCCTCGGTATTCTCTACCTGACCACCTGTGTCGGTTTGGGGTACGGGCCGCATGGACACTCACTAGAGGCTTTTCTCGGCAGCATGGGATCACTCTACTTCGCCTCAATCGGCTACGCATCACGTCTCACATCAACACCACGACGGATTTACCTACCGCGGCTAGCTACACGCTTACACCAGTACAACCACTCACTGGCGGAGCTACCCTCCTGCGTCACCCCATCGCTTGACTACTACCGGATCGGATCCCGCGCTCCCCACACCACGCCCCGAAAGGCACGATGCGGTTCGGGCGGTTAGCATCACCGGCCTCGCCATGGGCGCATCCACACGGGTACGGGAATATCAACCCGTTGTCCATCGACTACGCCTGTCGGCCTCGCCTTAGGTCCCGACTTACCCTGGGCGGATTAGCCTGGCCCAGGAACCCTTGGTCATCCGGCGGCAGAGTTTCTCACTCTGCTTTCGCTACTCATGCCTGCATTCTCACTCCCACACCCTCCACGACTCGGTCACCCGGCCGCTTCCACAGATGCAGGACGCTCCCCTACCCACCCACACGACTACACCA
>NZ_JAMTCK010000050.1 GCF_024171785.1 Goodfellowiella coeruleoviolacea | reverse complement strand
ACCCGGACGCTGTCCGGCTCGCGCGAGGACCTGTTCGCCACCGTGGACAGCCTGCGGCGGTTCACCGGCATGCTCGCCGACAACGACACCCAGGTCCGCGACTTCAACCGGCAGCTGTCCGACGTGGCCGGGTTCCTGGCCGGCCAGCGCGACGAGCTGGCCGGCGCGCTGAACCAGCTGGCCACCGCCCTCGGCCAGGTGCAGACCTTCATCCAGGACAACCGCGACCGCATCAAGTCCAATGTGGACAAGCTGGCCAGCCTCACCCAGGTGTTGGTCGACCAGCGCGCCGCACTGGCCGAGATACTCGACGTGGCCCCGCTGGCCCTGGGCAACCTGCAGAACTCCTACAACGCGGCCACCGGCACGCTGGACGTGCGGGCCGACCTCAACGAGCTGAACCAACCGCCGCTGGTGGCCGTCTGCAACCTGGTCCAGCAGGCCGAACTCAACAGCCTGCCGCCGCTGCTGTCCGACACCTGCCGGCGGATCGAACCCGTGCTGAGCGGGCTGGTGCCGCTGCCCACCCCGGCCGAGACGCTCAGCGCCATCCAGCAGGGCCGACTGCCGGAACTGCCCCTGCCGATCGCCGGCACCCTCTACGGCACCCCGGCACAGCACCAGCAGGGGGGTGGACGCTGATGCGCCGGCACCGCCGCCTGCTGGCCGCCGCGCTGACCTCGGTGGCCCTCACCGCCACCGGGTGCACCGGCGAGTTCAGCGGCATCCACGACCTGCCCCTGCCCGGGGGTGCTGACCTGGGCGAGCACCCCTACCGGGTCACGGTGCGGTTCAAGGACGTGCTCGACCTGGTCCCGCAGGCCGGCGTCAAGGTCAACGACGTGCCGGTCGGCCGGGTCGAGAACATCGGCCTCGCCGCGGACGGGTGGACCGCCGAGGTCACCGTCGCGGTCAACGGGGACGTGGTGCTGCCCGCCGACGCGGTGGCCCGGCTGCGCCAGTCCAGCCTGCTCGGCGAGAAGTACGTGGAACTGGCCACACCCGCGACCGCCCCAGACGCCACCGCGTCCGGCGATACCGGGCGGCTCGCCGACGGCGCGGTGATCCCGGTGGAGCGCACCAACCGCAACCCCGAGGTGGAGGAGGTGTTCGGCGCGCTGTCGTTGCTGCTCAACGGCGGCGGCATCGGCCAGATCCAGGACATCACCAAGGAGCTGAACAAGGCGCTGGACGGCAACGAACCCGAGGCCCGCGCCCTGCTCACCAACCTGAACACCCTGGTGACCAGCTTGGACGCGCACCGGGGCGACATCACCAGGGCGCTGGACGGGGTGAACCGGCTGGCCGCCACGCTGAACGGACAGCGCGAGCGGATCGGCGACGTGCTCACCAACCTCGGCCCCGGCCTGGACGTGCTCAGCCAACAGCGCGGTGCCCTGGTCAGCATGCTCCAGTCCCTGGACACCCTGTCCGGCGTGGCCGTGGACACCGTGCACAAGAGCCAGCAGGACCTCGTCGCCGACCTGCGGGCGCTCACCCCCACCCTGCGGCAGCTCGCCGCCGCCGGGCAGAACCTGCCCAACGCGTTCGAACTGCTGCTGACCTACCCGTTCACCGACGCGGCGGCCAACGGCGTCAAGGGCGACTACACCAACCTGTACGCCAACCTCGACCTCGATCTCGGCCACATCCTCGACAACCTGTCCAGGGCAGGCACCGGAGCGCTGCCCGACCTGTCGTCCGTGGTTCCGGCCGTGCCCGGGCTGACCGGCCCGCCCAGCGGCCAGAACCCCCCGGGCGGGCAACCCAACCCGTCGATCCTGCCGCTGCCCTCGATCGGCGCGCCCGCCACCAGCACCCCCCAGCCGGGTGGCGCCCAGGCGGGCAGCACTCAGTCCGGCGGTACTCAGGTGGGCGGGCTGGCCGCGCTGCTCGGCAGCCTGCTGGGAGGTGGTGGCTGATGCTCACCAGGGCGACGCGGGTCCGGGTGGTGGTGTTCGTGGTGGTCGCGCTGCTGGGCATCAGCTATGTCAGCGCGCGGTACGCGGGGC
>NZ_JAMTCK010000049.1 GCF_024171785.1 Goodfellowiella coeruleoviolacea | reverse complement strand
TCGGGCAGATCGGCCAGAGTGGACCGCCAGAAGGCCAGCTGCCGGGACACCAGGCTGTCCGGGTCGTCCTCCGACCCCAGCAACTCCCGGTGCCACAGCGTGTAGTCCGCGTACTGCACCGGCAACGGTGTCCACTGTGGAGCCTCACCGGCCCGGCGCGCGGCGTAGGCGGTGGCCAGGTCGCGCATGAGCGGCGCGGTCGACCACCCGTCGCTGCAGATGTGGTGCAGCGACACGACGAGCACGTGCTCCTCGGGGCCGACGGCGAACAGCTGGGCCCGCAGCGGCGGCTCGTTCTCGATGTCGAAGGGCAGCGCGCCGTAGGCGGCGACCTCGGCGCCGACCGCCGCCTCGGTGGTCGGCACCACGGGCAGTCCGGGGTAGGCCCGGTCGGTGTCCAGCACGAGCTGGTGGGGGGTGCCGTTGCGCTCGGGGAAGGTGGTACGCAGGCTCTCGTGCCGCTCGATGAGGTCGCGCAGCGCGGCGTCCAGGGCCGGGATGTCCAGCTCACCGGTCAGCTTCAGCACGCCAGGCACGTTGTAGGTCGCGTTCGGGCCCTCCAACCGGTTGAGGAACCAGAGTCGCTGTTGGCCCGGGGAGAGTGGGATCTCGGCTGGCCGCTGCCTGGGCACCAGTGCCGGCCGGGTGACCACCGAACCCGCGACCCGCTCGGCCATCCCCGCCACCGTCGGCGCGTCGAACAACTCCCGCAACGACAGCTCCACCCCCAGCACACTGCGCACCCGCGAGATCAACCGCGTCGCCAGCAGCGAATGCCCACCCAGCTCGAAGAAACCGTCATCCACACCGACACCGCTCACCCCCAGCACCTCACCGACCAGCTCGCACAACACCTCCTCCACCCGCGTGCGCGGCCCCCGACCCGACCCCTCGAACACCGGCGCCGGCAACGCCTTGCGATCCACCTTCCCGTTGGCCGTCAACGGCAACGCCGCCAACTCCACCAACACCGACGGCACCATGTAGTCCGGCAACAGACCCCGCACCTCGGCCAGATCGGCCTGGCCGACCACGTACCCCACCAGCCGACCCGCCACCACCGCGACCGCCACATCACGCACCCCGGGCAGCGACCGCAACGCCGCCTCCACCTCACCCAGCTCGATCCGGTGACCACGCACCTTCACCTGGAAGTCCCGCCGCTCCACGAACTCCAACTGACCATCCGACCGGTACACCACCCGGTCACCGGTCCGGTACAACCGACCCGCACCGAACGGATTCGCCACGAACGTGCTCGCGGTGCGCGCGGCGTCGCCGAGGTAGCCGCGGCCCACGCCGACACCACCCACGTACAGCTCGCCGACCACACCGACCGGAACCGGCTGCAGGTCATCACCCAGCACGTACAACTGGGTGTTGCGCACCGCCCGGCCGATCGGGGCACGCACGCCCAGCCCGTCCCCGGCGCCCGCCGCCACCGCGTGGGCGACCGCTGCCTGGTCGATCAGCGCGTGGGTGACGTCGTCCGAGCACTCCGTGGGGCCGTAGGCGTTCACCAGCGGGATGCCCGGATAGCGGTCCAACCACCGCACACACAGATCCCACGGCAGCGCCTCGCCGGTCACCACCAGCCAGCGCAGCCCCAACTCCGGCGCGGCGACACCCGAATCCCACAGGTCCAGAGCGGCCCGCAGCAACGACGGCACCACCTCCAGCACCGTCATCCCCGCCAACCCGAACAACGCCTTCGGGTCCGCGGCCGTCTCCCGACCAACCGCGCGCACCCGGCCACCCACCACCAGACCGGCCAACAACTGCCACACCGAGATGTCGAACGTCAACGGCGCACTGAGCACCACCGTGTCACCCTCGGACAGCGCCAGATCCTCCACCTTCGCCAACAGGTGGTTGATCATCCCCCGCCGGTGCACCATCGCCCCCTTCGGACGACCCGTCGACCCCGACGTGAAGATCACATACGCCAGATCGTCACCAGACCCCCGCAACGGCACCAACTCCGCGTCCACCGCGTCGTCCAGCACCACCACCCGAGCCGACCCACC
>NZ_JAMTCK010000048.1 GCF_024171785.1 Goodfellowiella coeruleoviolacea | reverse complement strand
GCAACGCCACCAACGACGACGAACACGCCGTGTCCACCGTCACCGCCGGCCCCTCGAACCCGAACACGTACGACACCCGACCCGACAACACACTCGCCGTCGCTCCGGTGCTCATGTATCCCGCGGTTTCCTCCGACCCGGTCGCCAGCAGTGCCGCGTAGTCCACGTTGTTGGACCCCACGAAGACCCCGGTGCGGCTGCCGCGCAGTGACAGCGGGTCCATGCCCGCCCGCTCCAGGAGTTCCCAGGACACCTCCAGCAGCTGTCGCTGCTGCGGGTCCATCGCCAACGCCTCACGCGGCGAGATGCCGAAGAAGTCCGCGTCGAAACCAGCCACATCGGACAGAAAACCGCCCTGCGGGGCATACTGGGCCTGGTCCGGAAGCCGCCATCCCCGATCTGTCGGGAACCCGCCCACCGCGTCGGCGCCCGACGAAAGCAGCTCCCACAGATCCTCCGGGGAGGTCACGCCACCGGGGAAGCGACCAGCCATCGCGACCACAACGATCGGATCACTGGAGGTCTCGGTCACCGGCGTTGGTACTGGTTCGACGATGCCTGCCAACTGGTTTCGCAGGTGCGTCGCCAGCTGGTCGGGTGTCGGGTGGTCGAACACGAGCGTGGCAGGCGTTCTCAGCCCGGTCGCGGCGTTGAGCCGGTTGCGGAGTTCAACGCCGGTCAACGAATCGAAGCCGAGGTCGCGGAACGCGCGCCGTGGCTCGATCATGTCCGGTGAGTCGTAGCCGAGCACCGTGGCCACGTGTGTGCGCACCAGCTCGACCAGGACGTGGTGCCGATCGGACTCCGACGCCTGCGACAGCCGTTCCCGTAGGTCACTTCCCTCGGGGTCCCGGCCCGCCACGGCGGCCTGCACCTCAGGAAGATCGCGGATCAGCGGCAGCCGCTGGACCGCGGCCGCATCGGAAACGATGTTCTCCCACCGCATGTCGGCCACGACGATGAAGGTCTCGTCGCAGTCGAGCACCCGCTGCAGCGCGGCAAGGGTCAGTTCTGGTCGCATGTCCGTCGCACCGCGACGGCTCAACAGGTCCAAGATCTCGCCCGTGGCCAGACCGCCTCCCTCCCAGTGGCCCCAGGCCACCGATGTCGCCACCTGTCCTCGCGAGCGACGGTATTGGGCCAGGGCGTCGAGGTAGGCGTTTCCCGGTGCGTAGTTGCCTTGTCCGGGTAACCCGAGACAGCCCGCCAGCGACGAGAACAGCACGAACGCGGACAGGTCCATGCCGTTGGTGAGTTCATGCAGGTTGATCGCACCGGAAACCTTGCTGCGCAACGCGTGCTCAAGCTTCTCGATGCTGAGTGACTCGGTGACGGCGTCGTCGAGGACCGCGGCCGTGTGCACTACCGCGGTCAACGGTCGATCAGCGGGGATGGCGTCGATCACGGCGGCCAGCGCTGCCCGATCGCTCACATCACACACCGCTGTGGTCACCTCGGTGCCGAGTTCCATCAGTTCACGCCTGAGTTGGTCAGCTCCTTGACCTCGGCGACTCACCAGCACCAGATGCTCGGCACCATTGGCGGCGAGCCAGCGCGCGACCCGGCTGCCCAGGGCCCCAGTCCCCCCGGTGATCAGGGTGGTACCACGTGGTTTCCAATGCCGGGCCACCTCGTCCACCCGCAGGGGGGCGCGCACCATCCGACGCCCGTACGCGTGCCCCGCCCGGATCGCAACCTCGTTCTCGTGATCCATCCCGGCCAGTACCGCACGGAGCCGGTCGATGCCCCGGTCGTCGATGGTCTCTGGCAGATCGATCATCCCGCCCCACCACTCGGGGTGTTCAACGGCGATCACTCGGGCTTGGCCCCACACCAGCGCCTGGATCGGGTTGGCGAGCGAGTCCTCGGGGCCAATCGATACCGCTCCGCAGGTCACGTGCCACAGTGGCGCCCCGATCCCGGACGAACTGAGCGCCTGGGCAAGCTCCAGTGTGGCGGCTGCCCCGACCGGTACCGCTGGATGGTCTGGATGGGGCCGCTCGTCCAGGGCGAGCAGAGAGATCATGCCGCGGATGTCGGCGATCTCGCCCAGGTTGTTCGCGGAGTTCACCACCAGGACGCGCACACCATCCCCGACGAGTGCGGCCCGCACGGCCTGGACCAGTGCGTTGTCCAGGCACGCGGTTGGGACGATGACCAGCCAGGTGCCGGTCAACCGGTCCGCCGAGGTTTCGGGCAGGGGCTGCCACACCAGGCGATAGCGCCACGAGTCGATGACGGCATTGTCTCGCTTCTCTCGCCGCCACGCCGAAATCTCCGGGATGACGGCACTGAGTGGTTTGTCAGCGAGGTTGGCTCGGTGCACGAAGTCCCAGAACTCCGAATCCAGGTCCGGGCCGCTGTCCCGCTGGGCCGGAGTGACCCAGTAGTTGTGGTGTTGGAATGGGTAGGTGGGCAGGTCGAGGTGGGGAATGCGGGGTGCGGGCAGGACGCTGGCCCAGTCGGGGACAGCGCCGTGCGTGAACGCCTCGGCCACAGCGGCCAACACCTGCCGGTGATCCCCCCGTTCACGCCGCAACGTCCCCACCACACACGCCGACCGCTGATGCTGATCGA
>NZ_JAMTCK010000047.1 GCF_024171785.1 Goodfellowiella coeruleoviolacea | reverse complement strand
ACGCCACCAACGACGACGAACACGCCGTGTCCACCGTCACCGCCGGCCCCTCGAACCCGAACACGTACGACACCCGACCCGACAACACGCTTCCCGATGCGCCGGTAAGCGCGTAACCACTCGTGGCGTGCGGCGAGTTCATCAGCACGGTGCAGTACTCGTGCGAGGAGCCACCGACGAAAGCACCCGTTCTGCTGCCGCGCAGTGACAGCGGGTCGATCCCCGCCCGCTCGAACACCTCCCAGGACACCTCCAGCAGCAGCCGCTGCTGCGGGTCCATCGCCAACGCCTCACGCGGCGAGATGCCGAAGAAGTCCGCATCGAACTCACCCGCTTCACGGACGAACGCGCCGTGCACCTCGCCGGGCAGATCCCACGCTTCCCAACCACGGTCGGTCGGGGCGGTTGTCACCTCGTCCCGGCCTTCAACCAGCAACTGCCACAGCTCCGCTGGGCTCATCGCGCCGGGAAAGCGACAGGCCATTCCAACGATCGCCACGGGGTCGTCATGGTGGGTCGGCTCGGTTGGCACGGGCGTGGCCGGAGCACTGCCGAGGATCTCCGCGCGCAGGAACGCCGCGACCGACCGCACGGTCGGATAGTCGAAGACGAGAGTGGTGGGCAGACGCAGGCCAGTCGCGGCACCGAGGCGTTTCCGCACGTCGAGCGCGATCAACGAGTCGACACCCATATCGCGGAACGGTTTGTCCACCGGAACGTCGTCGGGCGAGGCGTGGCCGAGGGCCATCGCCGTCTCCTGTCGGGCCAAGGCCAACAGCATGCCGAACTGTTCACCCTCACCTCGACCGGTCAACTGCGCACGCAGGCTTGCCCGCGGTGCCTCGTCAACCTCGTCATCAGCCACGTTCTCGGCAACGTCCTGGATCAACGGGCGTGGCCGAGCGATGGTGTACGTCGCGGTGAAGCGTTCCCAGTCAATGTCCGCGACGGTCAGCAAGCTCTCGTCGTGGTCCAACGCCTGTTGCATTGCCTCGACCGCCAGCGCGGGGTCCATCGCCCGAAGTCCCACCCTGGTCAGTCGGGTCATGCTCAGCCCACTGGCCGCCTCCGTCGAGCCCCACAGGCCCCAACTGATCGACGTTGCCGGCAGGCCGCGTGCTCGGCGTTCCCTCGCCAGGCCATCCAGGTAGGCGTTGGCTGCCGCGTAGACCCCCTGGCCACTGCTCCCCCAGGTCGCGGCACCAGAGGAGAACAGCACGAACGCGTCCAGATCCAGGTCGCTCGTCAACTCGTCCAGATACCGTGCACCGACGCCCTTCCCGGAGAAGTTCTCAACGAACTCCGCGCGGGGACAGTCGACGACCTCGCGGTAGTTGCCCACTCCGGCCGCGTGGAAAACCGATCGCAACGGGAACTCGTCCGGGATCGACCTGACCACCTCGGCCAGGGCATCCCGATCAGTCACATCACACACGGCCACCGTCACCTTGACACCGGCAGCACGCGCCTCCTCGACCAAATCGGCTGCCCCGCCTCGGCGGCTCACCAGCACCACGTGCTCGACGCCCGACCTCACCAACCACCGCACGACGTGCGCTCCCACGCCACCGGTCCCACCGGTCACCAACGCAGTTCCCCGGGCCCGCCACTTCGATTCTGTCGCGGCCGTCACCGGCGACCGCACCAATCGCCGGGCGAACACCCCGCTCTCGGTCACCGCCAGCTGATCCTCGCCGATCCCGGAGAGCACACCGACCGCATTCGCGAGCCACCCGCCACTCACATCGATCATTCCGCCCCACAAGCCAGGCAACTCCAAACCCACCACTTGGCCCAGCCCCCACACCGCACATCCCTCGCTGTCAACCTCGCCGCCCAACCCGGAAGCCCCACGTGTCACCATCCACAGTGGGCACCGCAGCCCAGCGTCCACCACTCCCTGGACCACCACGACCGACGACCACAGCCCCACCGAGCACACCGCCCCGGACACCGCTGGCCGATCCTCCAGCACCGCGCGGATCCTCGCCGCGACAGCAGCACGGTCGTCACCCGAGGCGACGCCGATCGGCACCGCGTCCACGCCGCTGCCGGCCAGCGCGGCCGTGATCACACTGCCGAGTTCATCGCCGGGGTCGGTGAGGACCAGCCAGGTCCCCGAAGGACGCCCGGACGACGGCGTGGGCACGGGCCGCCACTCCACGCGGTACCGCCACCTGTCGATGACCGAATTCGCCGGCACGCGCCCGCTGATGTCCGGCAGCGCATCAAGCCAGTAGTGCCTGTGCTGGAAGGGGTAAGTGGGCAAGTCCACCGTTCCGGCACCGGTTGAGAACGGTCCTGTGCACGGGATGGCGGCCACCTGGACTTCAGCCACCGAACTCAGGAACTGCGCCATGTTGCCTTCGTTCCTGCGCAGCGATGCCACGGTGTGCACAGCGAAACCCGCGTCCTCTGCCGTCTGTTCGATCCCCATCACCAGTACCGGATGCGGGCTGACCTCAACAAAGACGGCATGTCCATCCGCCAGCAACGCACGTGTGGCCCGATCGAACTCCACGGTCTGGCGCAGGTTGCGGTACCAGTACTCGGCATTCAGCTCACCGGTGTCGAGGACCGAACCGGTCACAGTGGAGTAGAACGGTGTTGACCCCTGACGGGGAACCACCACCCCCAGCCGCTTCACCAGATCGTGGTGAAGCCCGTCCACCTGCCCGGAATGTGAGGCGTAGTCCACATCCACCCGGCGCGCCCACACGCCCACGCGCTCTGCCCAGGCCACGACCTCATCCAGAACGCCTGACTCGCCGGAGACCACCACCGACCGAGGGCCGTTCACCGCGGCCAGCGACAACCGCCCG
>NZ_JAMTCK010000046.1 GCF_024171785.1 Goodfellowiella coeruleoviolacea | reverse complement strand
GCACCATCCGAATTCACCGCACTCCCCCGCACCACCGCCAACACCTCATGCCCATTGGCCCGCGCATCCGACAACCGCTCCACCAGCAACACACCGACACCCTCACCCCAGCCGGTGCCGTCCGCCGCGGCGGCGAACGGCTTGCACCGCCCGTCCGGGGCGAGCGCACGCTGCCGGCTGAACGCCACGAACGGTTCGGGGGTGGCGATCACCGCGACACCACCGACGAGCGCGAGCGAGCACTCCCCCTGCCGCAGCGCCTGCGCGGCCAGGTGCAACGCCACCAGCGACGAGGAGCACGCGGTGTCCACGGTGACCGCCGGCCCCTCCAGCCCGAGGAAGTAGGCGATCCGTCCAGACGCGACACTGCCGGTGTTCCCCGTCACCAGGTGGGCTTCCAGCCCGTCCGGTACCGGCGTGATCCCCGAGGCGTAGTTGTTCTGCATCGCGCCGACGTACACGCCGGTGAGCGTGCCGCGCAGGGTCGCGGGGTCGATGCCGGCCCGCTCGACCGCCTCCCAGGCGACCTCCAGCAGCAGGCGTTGCTGCGGGTCCATGGCCACCGCCTCACGCGGCGACACCCCGAACATGGTCGCGTCGAACTCGGTCGCGTCGTGGAGGAACGCGCCGTCTCGCGCGTAGCTCCTGCCCGGCTTGTCCGGATCGGGATCGTAGAGTTCGGCGAGGTCCCAGCCGCGATCGGTGGGAAATCCCGAGACGGCGTCCCGCCCTTCGGTCACCAGTTGCCACAGGTCCTCGGGTGAGGCCACCTCGCCCGGGAACCGGCAGGCCATCGCCACGATGGCGATCGGATCGTCGGCCGGTCGCACTCCGCCGCCGGACCGCGCCGGTACGCCCGCCGCGTGCGGTGCCGCGCCGCCGCCCAGGAGTTCGGTGCGCAGGTGATCGGCCAGCGCGGCGGGAGTCGGGTGGTCGAACACGGCGGTGGCCGGTAACCGGGTTCCCGTGGCGCTGGCCAGTCGGTTGCGCAGTTCGACCGCGGTGAGCGAGTCGAAGCCCAGTTCCTTGAACGCGCGGCCGGCGGGAATCGCCGCCGGCGTGTCGTGGCCGAGCACGGCTGCGGCGTTGCCCCGGACCAGGTCCAGCAAGACCTGCTGCTGGTCGGCGGCTGGCATGGCGGCGAGCCGGTCGGCCAGGCCAGCCCCGTCGCCAGAACGCGCGACCCGACGGCTGGTCGGCCGGACGAGCCCGCGCAGCAACACCGGCACGACGGCGTCCCCCACCACGGGTCGCACGCGCAGCGGAGCCACCACCGCGTCGGGCAGGGCTGTCCCGGTGTCGAACAGTTCCAGTGCCTCCGCTGTGGACAGTGCGGCAATGCCTGACCTGGCCATCCTGGCTCGGTCCGCGGCGTCCAGGTGGCTGGTCATGCCGCTGCGCTGTTCCCAGAAGCCCCAGGCCAGTGAGGTGGCGACACGGCCTCGGGCCCGCCGGTGCTGGGCGAGGGCGTCGAGGAAGGCGTTGGCCGCCGCGTAGTTGGCCTGACCGGCACTGCCGAGCAGGCCGGCGGCCGAGGAGAACAGCACGAACGCGGACAGCTCGCGGTCTTCGGTCAGCTCGTGCAGGTTGACCGCGCCATCCACCTTGGACCGCAGCACCCGGTCCACCTGTTCCTCGGTCAGCGCGGAGACCACACCGTCGTCGAGCACACCGGCCGCGTGGATCACCGCGGTCAACTCCGGGATCTCGTCGAGCAGGCCGGCCAACGCGCCCCGGTCAGCAACGTCGCAGGCCACCACCCGAACCCGCGCGCCGAGTCCGACCAACTCACTCGCGTCGCCGCCGCCACGACTGGCCAGCACCAGCGACCGGACGCCGTGCTCGACGACCAGATGTCTGGCCACGAGATGGCCGAGTGTTCCGGTTCCGCCGGTGATCAGCACGGTGCCGGCCGATCCCGCCTCGGTCGACGGGCCCGGCCGGAAGACCGGCCGCGGTACGGCCTCTGCCAGCGCAACCCTGGTCAGCCTGGGCACCAGAACGGTTCCGGCCCGCACTGCCAGTTGCGGCTCACCAGTGGCGATCGCGCCGGGCAGCACGCGGTAGGACTCGTCCGCGCCGTCAACGTCGATCAGGACGAACCGGTCGGGGTTCTCGGTCTGCGCGGTGCGCACCAGCCCCCACACCGGGGCGAGGGCCAGCGCGGGCACGTCCTCGTCGGGTCGGGTGGCCAGCGCGCCCTCGGTGAGGAACACCAGCTGTGCCGTTGCGCACGCCTGGTCCGCCAGCCAGGAACGCAACTGGCGCAGTACCGTGTGGACAGTTGAATGCGCGGCGCTGGTGAGTTGGTCCCGCGGCACCGGGCAGGTGACCACGACGACGTCGGGAACGGGCAGGCCGGCGCGGACAGCGTCAAGCAACTCGGCGAGGTCGGCGTAGGAGTTCTGGGCCGGCGTGGCGGCCGCGACCGGTGACGCGGTGTCGCCGACGAGTGCCCACCGCCGTGAGCGCGACGCCTCAGTGCGGTCCACCGGCAGCGGCGACCAGTCGACCCGGAACAGCGAGTTGTGCCGGGCGCCCCGCAGGTGTTCCCTGGCCACGGCGCGCAGCGTCAGGGTGTCGATCGACGCGACCGGCAGTCCGTCGGGATCAGCCACCAGGACGGACACGCCGTCGTTCCCACTCGGGCTCAGCCGGACTCGCACGGTGCTGGCTCCGGCGGCGTGCAACTGCACGCCCGCGAAGGAGAAGGGCAGGATTCCCCGCCCCATGCCCACGACACCCAGCACCATGCCGTGCAGTGCGGCGTCGAGCAGGGCCGGGTGCACGGTGAACGGCTGTTCCCGTTCCTCGTCGCCCAGGCTGACCTCCGCGAAGATCTCCTCGCCCCGGGCGAACGCGGCGCGCAGCCCCTGGAACGCGGGGCCGTAGGCGAAGCCCAGGTCGGCCATGCGCTCGTAGAACCCGGTGAGGTCCAGTTCCGTCGCGTGCGGTGGCGGCCATTCGGCCAGGCGTTCCGCTGGCGGCTGCGCGGCGGTGGCGAGTGACCCGGTGGCGTGCCTGGTCCAAACGTCGGCGTCATCCACTTTGGAGTAGATCGCCACCCGCCGGTGTCCTGCCTCATCCGGTGCGTGCACCGAGACCTGCACCCGCACAGCGGCGGACTCGGGCAGGACCAGCGGCGCGTGCAGGGTGAGTTCCGCCAATCGGTCGTACCCCACCTGTTCCCCGGCGTGCAGGGCGAGGTCGACCATTGCCGTGCCGGGCAACAGCACGAGGTCGTGCACCGCGTGGTCCAGCAGCCAGGGGTGGTCCTGTGTGGACAGCGTGCCGGTCAGCAGCAGCCCGTCGTCGTCGGCCAACTCAACCGTGGCGGCGAGCAGTGCGTGGTTGGACGCCCGCAGCCCGGCGGCACCGAAGTCGCTGACCGGGCCAGTTGTCTGCAACCAGTAGTGGTGACCGTGGAACGGGTAGGTGGGTAGATCGGTGCGGCGGGCGTTGGGAAAGAATGCCGGCCAGTTGATTTTCGCGCCGTGGACGTGTGCTTCGGCCAGTGCGGTGAGGA
>NZ_JAMTCK010000045.1 GCF_024171785.1 Goodfellowiella coeruleoviolacea | reverse complement strand
GTCCTCGGTTCCGTTCTACTCCACGGTCACGGGTGGTTTGTTCGACACCGCTGGTCTGGACACGCACTACTGGTACCGGAACATGCGGGAGCCGGTGTTGTTCCGTCAGGCGACCGAGGCGTTGCTGGCCGATGGGCATGACCTGTTCGTTGAGGTCAGTGCGCATCCGATGTTGGTGGGCTCGTTGCAGGAGAGTTTCGATCAGCATCAGCGGTCGGCGTGTGTGGTGGGGACGTTGCGGCGTGAACGGGGGGATCACCGGCAGGTGTTGGCCGCTGTGGCCGAGGCGTTCGCGCACGGTGCTGTCCCCGACTGGGCCAGCGTCCTGCCCGCGCCCCGCATACCCCACCTCGACCTGCCCACCTACCCATTCCAACACCACAACTACTGGATTCCGCTATCCGAAGCCGTGCCCGGCGACGTGTCCACGTTGGGCCTCAATCGCGGTACCCATCCGTTCGTGGGCGCTGTGCTCACCCTCGCCAATGACGAGGGGCTCGTGTTCACCGGCCAGCTGTCCACGCAGCGGACTTCCTGGCTCGCCGATCACACAGCCATGGACACACCCCTGTTTCCCGGTACCGGGTTCGTGGAGTTGGCTGTCTACGCCGGGGATCAGGTCGGATGTGACCTGATCGAGGAGCTGGTGCTGGAAAGCTCCCTCCGCATCCCGGACAGCGGTGGCGTTGTGGTTCAGGTGACGGTCAGCGGCCCGGATGAGACAGGACGCCGCGTTCTCGGCGTGTACGTGCTGCAGGGCGAGCAGCAGTGGACCCGCCTCGCGAGCGGCGTGCTGGCCAGCACCGATCAAGCCGGACGGACTGGACAGGTCGGGCAACAGGAGTTGGCGCAGTGGCCCCCAGCGGGGGCGCAATCGCTGGAGGTGACCGGGTTCTACGCCGATGCCGCGGCAGCAGGATTCGACTACGGGCCGGCATTCCAGGGACTGCGAGCGGCGTGGCGGCGCAACGACGAGGTCTTCGCCGAGGTTTCCCTGACCGGGAGCGCTGTGGACCAGGCCGATCAGTTCGGCCTGCATCCGGCACTGTTCGACGCGGCTCTGCAGGCGGCCGGCATCGGTGGTTTGCTGGGAGAGGGGCTGATGATGCCCTTCGCTTGGCGCGGGGTCTCCCTGCACGCCGCCGGCGCCACAGCACTGCGGGTCCGGCTGACTCCGGCGGAGAACGGGGAGATCGCCGTCGTCCTGGCTGACGGCACTGGCGCTCTGGTTGCCTCCGTCCAGTCACTCACGTTCCGCCCGGCCGGCCACGATCAGGAACACGATCACCGGGATGGGCTGTTCCGGGTGGATTGGCGTCGCGTCGAGGCAGGAGCCGAGCACGACGTGCCCGAGTCCGTTCTGCACCACGTCGGCAGCATCGACGGTGATGTGGCGGACGGGGTCCGGAAATCCGTCATCGAGGTGTTGGGCCTCGTCCAGGAGTGGCTGGCCGACGACCGGTCCGCACGGCTGGTCCTGGTCACGAGGAGCGGGGACCTGGCAGGCGCGGCCGTCCGAGGGTTTGTCCGGTCCGCCCAGACGGAACACCCGGGCAGGTTCGTACTGGTTGACGTCGAAACCGAGGACGAACTCGCGGGTGATCTCCTTGACCGGGTTCTGCGAACAGGGGAGCCCGAGGTCGCGGTGCGGTCCGGCGAAATCGTTGTCCCCCGCCTGGTCCAGGTCGTCGCACCGGTTGAGCAGGAGTGGAACCTGGACGGGACCGTCCTGGTGGTCGGCGGAACAGGCATGATCGGCGGGCTGGCCGCGCGACATCTCGTCGCCGAGCACGGCGTGCGAAGCCTGGTGCTGGCCAGCAGGAGCGGGATCCAAGCGCCCGGCGCCCGTGAACTGCGCGACGAGTTGGTCGACCTCGGCGCGGACGTCGTGGTCGAGGCGTGCGATGTCGCCGACCGAGAAGAACTCGCCAGTGTGCTGGCGCGCATTCCCGCTGTGCGGCCGCTGGTCGGCGTCGTGCATGCTGCCGGTGCCCTGGCCGACACGGTGGTGTCCGAACTGACCCCGGACCAAGTGAAAGCCGCCCTGCGCACGAAGGTCGATGGCGCGTGGCATCTGCACGACCTCACACGCGACACCAACCTTCGTGCGTTCGTGCTGTTCTCCTCCGCGGCTGGAGTGCTGGGTTCAGGAGGACAGGCCAACTACGCAGCGGGCAACGCGTTCATGGACGCACTGGTCGAGCACCGCCGTGCGCTTGGCCTCTCCGGGCTCTCGCTGGCGTGGGGCAGGTGGGAGCAGATCAGCGAGATGGCATCCAGCATGAGCGAGTCGGATGTGTCGCGGATGAGCCGGGCGGGTGGAGCAGGGCTCACGGCGAAGGCGGGCATGCGCCTGTTCGACCAGGCGATCGCTTGCCGCGACGCGCTGCTCGCGCCGATGCGGTTGGACCGTGCGGCGGCACGAGAGTTCTACGGCAGCCACGTACCGCCGCTACTGCGTGAACTGGTGGGAAAACCCGCCCGGCGGCGCGCGCGGGAAGTCGATACCTCCTGGCGGCAACGCGTCGCCGGCCTGACCGAGGCAGAACGGCTCGCGGTGCTGTTCAAGCTCGTGCGCGAGCACGTCGCCGCCGTGCTCGGCTACGGCTCCCCCGACGACATCGACTCGGCTCACTCGTTCAGGAGCATGGGCTTCGACTCGCTCACCGCAGTGCAACTGCGCAACCGGCTCGCCGCGGTAACCAGCCTCCGGCTGCCTGCCACGCTCGTTTTCGACTACCCGACTCCGGTGGTGCTCGTCCATCACCTCGACGCCATGGTGACCAACCGGCAGTTGGACATCGACGAGGTCACGCCGAACCAGCTCACGCCTGGCAGCGAGGACAGCACGATTGCGATCGTGGGAATGGCGTGCCGGTTCCCGGGTGGCGTGGCGGGGCCGGAGGACCTGTGGCGCCTGGTCGCGGACGGCCGAGACGCGATCAGCGGATTCCCGACGGACCGCGGTTGGGATCTTGAGGCTCTGTATGACCCGGCACGGCTTCGGCCGAAGACGTCGTACGGCCGCGAAGGCGGCTTCCTGTCCGGCGTGGCCGGTTTTGACGCGGCGTTCTTCGGCATTTCGCCGCGTGAGGCGTTGGCGATGGACCCGCAGCAGCGGCAGCTGCTGGAGGTGTCCTGGGAGGCGTTCGAGCGGGCGGGCATCGATCCGGGGTCGTTGCGGGGCAGCCGAACTGGCGTGTTCGCCGGGGCGATGTCCGGCGACTACGCACTGCTGCTGGGTGAAGTCGACAGTGATGTCGAGGGATATGTGAGCACCGGGGTGTCCGGGAGTGTGGTGTCGGGCCGAGTGGCGTACAGCTTCGGGTTCGAGGGGCCGGCGGTGACGGTGGACACGGCGTGTTCGTCGTCGTTGGTGGCGCTGCACCTGGCGGTGCAGTCGTTGCGGTCCGGTGAGTGCGACCTGGCTCTGGCCGGTGGTGTGAGCGTGATGTCCACACCGCACTTGTTCGTGGAGTTCTCCAGACAACAGGGGATGGCTCCCGACGGCCGGTGCAAGGCGTTTTCGGATGCGGCGGATGGTACGGGGTTCTCCGAGGGTGTGGGTGTGGTGTTGGTGGAGCGGTTGTCGGACGCGCGGCGTCATGGTCATCGGGTCTTGGCGGTGGTGCGGGGCAGTGCGGTGAATCAGGACGGCGCGTCGAATGGACTGACGGCGCCGAATGGTCCGTCCCAGCAGCGGGTAATCCGTTCGGCTCTGGCAAGTGGCGGTCTTTCCCCGTCCGAGGTGGACGTTGTTGAGGCGCACGGGACCGGGACCGTGCTTGGTGACCCGATCGAGGCGCAGGCGTTGCTGGCGACCTACGGCCAGGACCGGGATCAGCCGCTGTGGCTTGGATCGGTGAAGTCCAACCTGAGCCACACCCAGGCGGCGGCGGGCGTGGCGGGTGTGATCAAGATGGTGATGGCGATGCGGCACGGTGTTGTGCCGAAGACGTTGCATGTTGGTCGGCCGTCGTCGCATGTGGACTGGGCTGCTGGTGCGGTGGAGTTGGTGACGGAGGCGCGGTCGTGGCCGGAGGTGGGTCGGCCGCGTCGGGCGGGGGTGTCCTCGTTCGGGATCAGTGGCACCAACGCCCACGTGATCCTGGAGCAGGCTGTGGAACCTGAGGTGCCCACGCTGGTTTCGGAGCCGCTGGAGGAACCCGGTCCGGTGTTGTGGGCGCTGTCGGCACGGTCGGATGCGGCATTGCGGGAGCAGGCGTCCCGACTGCACCAATGGATCGCGGAGCGACCCGGCGCGTCGATCAGCGGTATCGCGTACTCGCTCGCGATCGGCCGTGCCGCGTTGGAGTGCCGGGCGGCTGTGGTGGGGGAGAGCCGGGAGGAGTTGCTCGCGGGGTTGGGTGAGGTGGCTGACGGCCGGGTGCCGGTGGTGGAGGCTGTCCGCTCACCCAAGGTGGTGTTCGTGTTTCC
>NZ_JAMTCK010000044.1 GCF_024171785.1 Goodfellowiella coeruleoviolacea | reverse complement strand
TGCCGCATGGCCATCACCATCTTGATGACCCCACCAACACCAGCAGCCGCCTGCGAATGCCCGATGTTCGACTTCAACGAACCCAACCACAACGGCCGATCAACTGGCCGCTCACGACCGTAGGTGGCCAGCAGGGCATCGGCTTCGATCGGGTCACCCAGCGCGGTTCCCGTGCCGTGCGCCTCCACGGAGTCCACATCGGACGGGTTCAGGCCCGCGTTGCCCAGCGCGGCTCGAATCACCCGCTGCTGAGCCAGGCCGTTCGGGGCGGTCATGCCGTTCGACGTCCCGTCCTGGTTCACCGCGCTACCGCGCACGACCGCCAGGATCGGGTGTCCGTTGCGCTGGGCGTCGGTCAACCGTTCGAGCAGCAGCATGCCCACGCCCTCGGCCCAGGCGGTGCCATCCGCAGCCTCGGCAAACGCCTTGCACCGACCGTCCGGGGCCAGTGCGCGTTGCCGACTGAACTCGACCAGCGCGGACGGTGTGGCCATCACCGAGACTCCGCCGGCCAACGCGAGCGAGCAGTCGCCCTGTCGCAGCGCCTGCGCTGCCAGGTGCAGCGCGACGAGGGAGGACGAGCAGGCGGTGTCGATGGTGACCGCCGGCCCCTCCAGACCGAAGGTGTAGGCCACTCGACCGGAGGCCACGCTGCCGGCGCTGCCGTTACCCAGCAGGCCCTCGAAGCCCTCTGGCACCCGGTACATGCGGCCGGCGTAGTCGTTGTACATCACCCCGGCGAAAACTCCGGTCCGGCTGCCGCGCAGCGACTCCGGCCGAATTCCCGCGGACTCGAAGGCCTCCCAGGTGGTCTCCAGCAGCAGCCGCTGCTGCGGGTCGATGGCGAGCGCGTCACGTGGGCTGATGCCGAAGAACTCCGGATCGAACAGGTCAGCATCGTGCAGGAAGCCGCCCTCACGGGTGTAGACCTTGCCCGGCTGGTCGGGGTCCGGGTCGTACAGTCCGTCCAGGTCCCAACCCCGGTTGGTGGGGAACCCCGAAACCGCGTCGGTGCCGTCGGCGACCAGTCGCCACAGCCCCTCGGGGGACCGCACTCCCCCCGGGTACCGGCAGCTCATCCCCACGATCGCGATCGGCTCGTTGGACGCCTGCTCCAGTTGGCGGTTCAGCTCTCGCAGCCGGTCGGTTTCCTTGAGGGAAGCCCGCAGTGCTTCGACGATCTTGTCGGTAGACGTGGCCATTGCAGAACTCCGAAAAGTCAAGTGGGGTCAGGACTGGTCGCTGTTGAGCGCCAACTTGACGAGGTTGTCCACGTCCATGGCATCGATTGACTGACGGCTCTCCGGTTCTGGAGCCGATACCGCGGCGGGTGTCGCGAGCCGCAGCAGGCCGTCCAGCAAGCCGGCTTCGCGCAGCCGGGTGGTCGGAACGGTGGCCAGCAGCCGGCGGATCTCCGCTTCGGTCAGGTCGGGCACGGGGTCCGCGTTCATTTCACCGAACAGCTCAACTCCCAGGTGCTCGGCGAGCGCTGCCGGCGTGGGGTAGCTGAAGACCAGGGTCGCTGCCAGCCTCAGCCCGGTGTCCGAGGTCAGGCGGTTGCGCAACTCGACAGCCATCAACGAGTCGAATCCCATCTCCTTGAAGGCCCGCTGGGCCGGGACCGTGGCCGCGTCGGTGTGGCCGAGCACGGCGGCGACGTGGCCGCACACAAGTTCCAGCAGTGCCTGGTCACGCGCGACGTTGTCCAGGGTGGACAGTCGCTGCCGCAGCGTGGACTTCGCCGCTGTTGGTGACGCACTGAACCGGGCCGGCATGCGGATCAACCCGCGCAGCAGCGGCGGAAGCGGACGTGTCCCCGCGTTGGCGCGCACGGCTGCCAGGTCCAGTCGCATCGGGACGAGCACGGCGTTCCCGACGGTCTGCGCCATGTCGAACAGGGCCACCCCCTGCTGCGCGGACAGGGCGAGCACCCCGGCCCTGTTCATCCGTGCCTGATCCTCGGCACCGAGTTCGCCGGCCATGCCGCCCTGAGCCCACAGGCCCCACGCCAGCGACTGGGCGGGTAGGCCGGTGGCCCGGCGGTGCTGGGCCAGCGCGTCCAGGAAGGCGTTGGCCGCCGCGTAGTTCGCCTGACCGGCGTTACCCAGCGTGCTCGCCGCCGAGGAGAACAACACGAACGCGGACAGATCACGATCCCTGGTCAGCTCGTGCAGATACCAGGCCGCATCCACCTTCGGCCGCAACACCGCATCGAACCGCTCCGGCGTCAACGACTCCAACACCCCGTCATCCAGAACACCGGCCGTGTGCACCACAGCCGTCAACCCAGGCAACGCGGCCACCAACTCAGCCAGGGCGCCGCGGTCCGCCACATCGCACGCGGCCACCGTCACCCGGGCCCCGAGCGATTCCAGCTCGGCGGTGAGTTCAGCCGCGCCGGCGGCCGCCAACCCCTGCCTGCTGGTGAGCACCAGGTGCACGCCTGGTTTGGCCAGGTGTCGGGCGATCAGTCCACCCAGGGCACCGGTGCCACCGGTGACGAGCACGGTCCCACTGGTTGTCGGTTCGGCGGCGGACTCGGCCGGTGGTCCCGAGCGAACCAACCTGGGCACGAGGAGCTGCCCGTCCCGCACCGCGAGTTGCGGCTCGTCTCCACTGATCAGGGCGTGAAACACCGACTCGGAAAGGCTGTTGCCGTCCAGGTCGAGCAGGACAAGCCGATCTGGGTGTTCCGATTGGACGGTGCGTGCCAGTCCCCAGACCGCGGCAGCGGCCAAGTCGGACACGTCCTCGGCCGGCGCCACGGAGACCGCACCCCGGGTCGTCACGACCAACCGCGCGTCAGCGAACCGTTCGTCGGCCAGCCAGACCCGCACCGGGTCGAGCACCGACGCGATGGCTGCCCGCACGGCAGCGGGCCCCGCTTCCGGGAAGGACGGCACGGGCAGGAACACCACGTCCGGCGCGGGCGCGCCTCCGTCCACCGCGGACAGCAACTCGTCCAGATCTGGATAGGACGACGGCCGGGCATCCACCGCCTTGAGTTCGGCCTGCAACGCGTCGTCCACGCCGACCACCGCACAGCGCTCGCCCGCGCCCGCCGGCCTTGCCGGGCTGGCGCTCCACTGCCTGGCGACCCAGTCGACACGGAACAGCGAATCCTGGGAACCGAGCTGCTTTGCCGACACCGGCCGCAGGGCCAGCGACCGGACCACACCAACCGGTTGCCCAGCCGCGTCGGCCAGCAGCAACGACACCGCGTCCGGTCCGGCCGGGGTGATCCGAACGCGCAGCGCGGCCGCGCCGGACCGGGTCAATGCCACGCCGGTCCACAGGAAGGGCAGCAGAGGACCGTCGGCGGCATCGCCTGCGGCGAGAGCCGCCGGGTGCAGTGCGGCGTCCAGCAGGGCTGGGTGCACACCGAACCGGGCAGCGGCATCCCGGTGTTCCACGGGCAACTCGACCTCGGCGAAGAAATCCTCGCCGCGAACCCAGCAGGCCCGCACCCCTTGGAACACCGGTCCGTAGCCCAGTCCGCCGTCGGCGAAGCTCTGGTACAGGTCGTCAACGGCGACCGGAGTCGCGTCGGCCGGTGGCCACGCGGTCAGGTCGAACGACTCAGGTTGGGCGGAAGCCACAAAGCCCTCGGCGTGTCGCGTCCACCCCTGTGGCCCGGCACCCTCCTGACGAGAGTGCACCCGCACCGGTCGACGACCTGCCTCGTCCTCAGCCCCGAGAACGAGTTGAAGCTGTACGCCACCGCGTTCGGGCAACACCAGCGGAGCCGCCAAGGTCAGTTCTTCGACCAGGTCACAGCCGACCTCAGCGCCTGCCCGCAGCACCATCTCCAGCATCGCGGTCCCCGGGAGCAGCACAGCGTCCAGCACCGTGTGTTCGGCCAGCCACGGATGCGACCGGATCGAGAGCTGGCCGGTGAACAAGAAGCCGTCCTCGCCCGCCAACGGCACCGAGGCACCCAGCATGGGATGGTCTGCCGAGTTCAGGCCGGCCGAGGCCACGTCACCGACACCGACAGCCGACTCCAGCCAGTAGCGCTGGTGTTGGAAGGCGTACGTGGGCAGATCAATGTGACGACCGTGCTGTGGCCTGGACAGCAACGCGGCCCAGTCCACGTCCGCGCCACGCGCGTGCAAATGGCTCACGGCGGCCAACAGCGAACGCGCCTCGGGGCGGTCGCGGCGCAGCACCGGCACCGCCGCCACCTCGGCTGGCATGGTGTCCGAGACCATAGCGGTCAGCACCGCGTCGGGGCCGACTTCCAGCACGGTGGCCACGCCTTGGTCGTGCAGTGTGGTGATGCCGTCGGCGAACCGGACCGTGCCCCGCACATGACGCACCCAGTACTCCGGATCCGACACCAACCCCACACCCGCCAGCACACCGGTCAGGTTGGACACGATCCCGATCTCCGGCTCCGCAAACCGAACCCCGGCCAACGCCGCTCGGAAGTCTCCCAGCATCGGATCCATCAGACCCGAGTGGAACGCGTGACTGGTCCGCAACCGCTTGACCGACCGACCCCGCGCCTTCCACACCTCACCCAGATCAGCGATCGCGGCCTCAGGACCGGACAACACGACCGCCTGCGGCCCGTTCACCGCTGCGATATCGACCCCATCGGGCAGTCCGACCTCGCTGACCTCGGCCTGGGTGGCGGCTATGGCCAGCATGGCGCCACCCGCCGGCAGCGCACCCATCAGCCCCGCCCGCGCCCGAACCAGCCGGGCCGCATCCGCCAGGGACAACACACCGGCCACGTGCGCCGCGGTGATCTCCCCGACCGAGTGGCCCATCACCACATCAGGACGCACACCCCACGAGGCGAGCAGTCGGGTCAGCGCGACCTCGACCGCGAACAGCGCGGGTTGGGTCCACCGGGTCTCGTCCAGTCCGGGGGCGGCGCCGAACACCACATCGGCCAACCCCGGCTCGAACTCGGCACACACCTCGTCGAAAGCCTGGGCGTAGACCGGGAACGCCGCATACAGCTCCCGCCCCATCCCGACCCGCTGCCCACCCTGACCGGTGAACACAAACGCCAGCCTGCCGGACCCACTGCTGTCCCGAACGACGGTTGGTGCTGGTGTGCCGTTGGCAAGAGCGGTCAGCCCCACCTCCAGGTCAGCGCGAGACTCGCCGAGCACCACGGCCCGGTGTTCGAGAGCGGACCGGGACGTGACCAACGACCAGGCCAGATCAACCGTGGTCACCTCGGGCTGCTCGACCACAAAGGACCGCAACCGCTCAGCCTGACCACGCAGCGCCGCCTCGGACCGCGCCGACAACACCCACGGCACCACCGGCAGCCCGTCAACCACATCACCCGGCACGACCTCCGGCTCAACCGGCTCAACCGGCGCCTGCTCCAGAATCACATGCGCGTTCGTCCCACTGATCCCGAACGAGGACACCCCAGCCCGACGCGGCCGCCCAGTCTCCGGCCACTCCCGAGCCTCGGTCAACAGTTCAACGGCACCCGCCGACCAGTCCACATGCGACGACGGCTGATCCACGTGCAACGTCCTGGGCAACACCCCGTGCCGCATCGCCAACACCATCTTGA
>NZ_JAMTCK010000043.1 GCF_024171785.1 Goodfellowiella coeruleoviolacea | reverse complement strand
CTTGACCAAGTCGGGTGAGGACAGGTCGTGCTCGTGGGCCAACTCGGCCGCGGTGGCCTCACCGTCCACAAACCGGCGCACGACATCGAGTTTGAACTCGAACGAGAACGACCGTGGGGTCGAATCCATGATCAGCGCTCCCGCGCCTCGGAGAAGCCAGCGGCGGTACAACCCTCTCACCGCGTCACGAGACACGCCCAACCGGCCCGCGACGGACCTCGACCCGTGCCCCTCCCCGAACAACGCCACAGCAGCCTCACGCTGCCGCTCAGACAACGAACTACCTGGATGCACGAACTGCTCCCCCAAAGTCGGAACTGGATTTCCAGTCCAACTTCCGGGGCCCACTTCACTCCCAGGGGGGCGTCCCCTGGACCAGCCTATCCACCCCCCACCAGCGAGAACAGGGGTCGACCGGTGCCTGTGGACAACTGGGCGGGCCTGTGGACAACTGGGCGGCCGGACGGGTGACACAGCACGCCCGACGCCACGTCGGCGCGTCGGCTGCCCGGGGTCGGGCGTGGATCGGCGGGGGCTCAGCGGGCCAGGTGGGCGCCGCCGTTGACCGGGATCACCTGACCGGTGATGTGGCCGGCCCGCGGGGAGGTGAGGAACGCCACCAGGCTGGCCACGTCCTCCGGGGTGCCGGCCCGGCCGTTGGCGGCCTGGTCGATCAGCCACTGCCGGCGCTGCTCGCTCAGGGTGTCGCCGAAGAACTCGGTGTCCTCGACCAGGCCGGGCGAGACCACGTTGACCGTGATGCCCCGGCTGCCCAGCTCGAAGGCCAGGCCGGCGGTCCACGCCTCCAGACCGGCCTTGGCCGCCCCGTAGGAGCCGGGGCCGCGCCGGCCCGCGATCGACCCGATGTGCACCACGCGCGCCTGGTCGGCCAGTCGCGGTTGCAGCGCGGTGGTCACCAGCACCGCGCTGACCAGGTTGGCGTCCAGGTTGGCCAGCCACTCGGCCTTGAGCGCGGCCAGATCGCCCGGCGGGGTGGGCACGCGCCGGGCCGCGTTGCCGCCGGCGTTGTTCACCAGCACGTCCACCCGCTCGGGCAGGTCGGCCAGTGCGGCGGACACGGCCTCGGGGTCGGTGGCGTCGAAGGCCACGCCACGCACCCGCTCCCCCAGTTCGGCGGCGGCCTGGTCGAGCCGGTCGCGGCGCCGGCCGGTGATCACCACGTCGACACCGGCCGCGGCCAGCTCCCGCGCGATCGCCCGGCCGATCCCGGTCGCCCCACCGGTCACCACTGCGGTGCGTGTCACGAACTCACCTCATCGATCGTCGCTCACCTGCGTTCGGCGACCAAGCCTGCGACCTGGAGCGCGGTCCAGGTCAAGCCAGCGCGCCGGGCGGTGTGGTGAGCACCTCACCCAGGGCCACCAGCAGCGGGGTGAGCGCGCGCAGCGCGGCCGGGTCGTCCGTGGCGCACTCGGTGATGCCCGCGCCGATGACCGGCCACCGCGCGGCGACCAGGTAGATGGCGGCCACCACCTCGTCGATCTGCAGGCCCACCGGCTCCGGGCAGCACGCGCCACCGAACTCCAGCGGGTCCAGCACGTCGAGGTCGATGTGCAGGTACACCTGCTGGATCCGGGCGGCGGCCAGTTCGGCGCTCACCCAGTCGGGTTGCCAGCCCTGCTGCACGGGCACGTGCCGCACCACCCGGCGGTCGACCATGGCCTGCTCGGCCGGGTCGAACGAGCGGGTGCCCACCAGCACGACGTTGCGCGGGTCCACGGCCGGGTCGACCACGAAGTCGCGGTCGCCCTCGCCCAGCGCGGCCCGCAGCGCCATGCCGTGGAACGCGAACGACGGGGAGGTGGCCGGGATGTTCAGGTCGGCGTGCGCGTCGAACCACGCCACCCCCAGTGCCGGGCCGAACCGGCGCCTGGCCTCGCCGAGCACGACCGTCTCAACGCCGCAGTCGCCGCCGATGGTCAGCACCGGGCGCTGCGCGGCGCGCAGCGCGGAGAGCTGGATCTGCCGGTTGTCCAGCAGCACCTGGCGGTTGGCGACGAAGCTCGTGGTCGGCGAACTGGCCGCGCGCACGGGCACCCGGCGCACCGGAACCCCGAGCAGCCTGGCCGCCAGGTCGGCGAGCGCCAGGCATCCGGCGGGCAGGGACGTGGACCGGTGCACCACCGCACCCTGTCGCTGCGGGACAGCGTGAATCTCCACAAGATCATCCTGGTTGGGCTACAACGCGATGTCACTAGCGCCCTGTGCGTAGCGCTGTGATCGGTAGCGCCTTTCCAGTGGCCTAGTGGCAACATTACCCTGCGATTTTCCAGCGACATCAACCCGGTCGCCGACGTGACGCGCGGGTCAAGGACGTAACGTCGCACTTCTGTCAGTGTGCGGGGTGAGCGGGGAGCAGTGCGTGTCAGATTCCGTGTCCGGAGCAGTCTCGACGGCGAGCGGGTCGGTGGCCGGGTCGGTGGCCGGGCCAGCTGCCGGGTCGGCGGCCGCGATCAGACAGGCTGAGATCGCGGTCGAGCAGGTCTACGTCGACCGGGTCTACGCCCGGTTGGCCGAGCTGCGGTCCGAGGCCGTGGCCATGCGGGACAAGGGGTACGAGCGCGGCCACGGGGCGGCCGGCGAGGCCATGCTGGAACAGGCGACCATGCTGTTCGAGCGGGACGTGATGGTGCGGCACGCCAGCCGCCTGTTGCAGGCGCTGGACGCCGAGTCCGAGGGGCTGGTGTTCGGGCGGCTCGACCTGGTCGGCGGCGAGACCATCTACGTGGGGCGGCTGGGCATCCGCGACGCCGAGTTCGACACGCTGGTGGTGGACTGGCGCGCGCCGGCCGCCGCGCCGTTCTACGAGGCCACCGCGGACGAACCCATGGGGGTGATCCGCCGACGGGTGATCCGCTGCTCCGGTCAGTCCGTTGTGGACATCGATGACGACCTGCTGATCACCGCCGACGTGCCGGAGCACATCCGGGTGGTCGGTGAGGGCGCGTTGCTGGCCAGCATGACCAGGGCCAGGGGCACGGCCATGCGCGACATCCTCGCCACCATCCAGCGCGAGCAGCACGAGGCGATCCGGGCGCCAGCCGGTGGGGTCACCGAGATCACCGGTGGGCCGGGCACCGGCAAGACCGCGGTGGCCCTGCACCGGGTCGCGCACCTGCTCTACCGGGACCGCAAGCGGATGGGCGGGGCCGGGGTGCTGGTGATCGGTCCGTCACCGACGTTCATGAACTACATCTCCCGGGTGCTGCCGTCGATGGGTGAGGACACCGCCGACCTGCGCGCGCTGGGTGAGCTGCTGGACGGCGAGTCCTCGGTCCGGGTCGACCCGGCCGAGGTGGGGGAGATCAAGGGCACCGACCGGATGCGCCGGGTGCTGTCCAGGGCGGTGCGCGACACGCCGCCGGGCGCGCCCACCGAGTTCCGGGTGGTCTACCGGGGCGGGGTGGTCAAGCTCGGCCCGGAGGAGCTGGCCAAGCTGCGCCGCAAGGTGCACAACCGGGTCAAGACGCCCAACGGGGCCTACGGGCCCGCCGCCGAGGTGCTGCTGGACGCGTTGTGGCACAAGCACCGGCGGTTCGCCGACCCGGCCGTGGTCGGCGAGGAGAAGGAGATGTTCAACGACCTGGTCGACCGGACGGAGTTCCGCCGGTTCCTGGTCGACTGGTGGCCGCTGGTGCGGCCGGCCGACGTGCTCGGCTGGCTGGCCGACCCGGAGCGGCTGGCCAGGGCCGGCCAGCGGGTGCTGTCCCCGACCGAGGTCGAGCTGCTGTCCCGGTCCTGGCGGCAGGACGGGTGGTCGGTGGCGGACGTGGCGCTGCTGGACGAGCTGCGGGTGCTGCTCGGCCAGCCGGCGCGGCGGCGTCGGCGGGGGGCGGAGCCGCAGACGCTGGCCGGGTTCGACCGGGGCGCGCCGGTGCGGCGGCGCCGGCCGGAGCACTACGACGAGTACTCGCACCTGGTGGTGGACGAGTCGCAGGACCTGTCGCCCATGCAGTGGCGGATGGTGGGCCGGCGCGGCCGGTACGCGAGCTGGACCCTGGTGGGCGACCCGCTGCAGAGTTCGTGGCCGGACCTGGCGGAGGCCGCGGGCGCCAAGGACGAGGCGCTGCGCGAGGCGGGCCGGCGGCGGGCGTTCACGCTGCGCACCAACTACCGCAACTCGGCGGAGATCTTCGCCCTGGCCGTGCGGGTGATGGCGCCGGAGGCACCGGCCACCGAGTTCCCCAGGGCGGTGCGCAGCACCGGGATCGAGCCGGTGGTGCGCCAGGTCGGGCCGGCCGCACTGGAATCGGCCACAGTGGACGGCGCGCGGGAGCTGCTGTCCCTTGTGGACGGCACGGTCGGGGTGGTCACCACGATGGCCCGCACCGACGAGGTGCGCGCCTGGCTGGCCGACCTGCTCGCCGACGAGCGGCTGCACGTGGTGGGCAGCCTGGAGTCCAAGGGCATGGAGTACGACGGGGTGCTCGTGCTGGAGCCGGCCGAACTCATCGCCGAGTCCAGCAGCGGCCGGCGCACCCTGTACGTGGCGCTGACCCGCGCCACCCAGCGCCTGACCGTGCTGGCCACCGACCCCTCCTGGTTGCCGGGCAACTAGTCGTGGTGCGTGGGTGGCCCGGTGACCAGCGGCCGGGCCGCCCACGCCTGATCCCGCCCGCCGGCCATGCCGCGGGCCGGGCGCCGCGCTGCCGGGGTCACGCCCCTCGGGTGCGTTCGTAGTGCCGGCGGGCCTTGAGCCGGTTCCCGCAGCCCGACATGGAGCACCAGCGGGCGCGGTTGGCGCGGCTGCGGTCGATTAGGAACAGCCGGCACTCCGGGTTGGCGCAGGGCCGCAGCCGGCCTGGCGCGCGCTCGCGCAGTTCCGCCCATTCCAGCACCGCCCGCACGGCCGGGCCGGTGTCCGGCTCGACCTGGAGTTCCCAGTCGAGTTCGCCGTCGCGCAGCACGGGCACCCGGCGCACCCCGCGCAGCAGCGGGGCGAGGTCCTCGGCGGGGGCGTTGCCGCGCACCACCGCGTCGAGCAGGTCGCGGGCGCGCCGCAGGTGTGCCAGTTCGGCCTCGGTGCCCTGGCCGCCGTGGTCCCGCAGCCAGCGGCGCCCCTCGTCCGGGTCGGCCAGGGCGTCGTGCTGCCTGCCGTTGTCCACCGGACGGCTGTTGAGCAGCGGCAACAAGATGCCCTCTGGCGTTGGCACGGCTTCCCTCCCAGACTCAACCTAACTCTATCAAGCCTCTTGACAAGTTAGACCGCGCCGGCTTGACTGCACCCATACCTAACCGGATTGATAACTTGAAGGGGTTAGACATGGCGACGGTCAGGCACCACACCGAGACCATCGACGGACTGCCGGTCTTCTACCGCGAGGCTGGACCGAGGGACGCGCCCGCGATCGTGTTGCTGCACGGGTTCCCCACCAGCTCGCACATGTACCGCAACCTGATTCCCGCGCTGGCCGACCGCTACCGGGTGATCGCGCCGGACCTCATCGGCTTCGGCAACAGCGCCATGCCCTCGGTGGAGGAGTTCACGTACTCCTTCGACGAGCTGACCCGGGTGACCGCCGCACTGCTCGACCGGCTCGGCGTCGACCGGTACGCCCTGTACGTGCAGGACTACGGCGCGCCCGTGGGCTGGCGGCTGGCGTCGCGCTCACCCGAGCGGGTCACCGCGATCGTCACCCAGAGCGGCAACGCCTACACCGAGGGGTTCGTGGACGAGTTCTGGGCGCCGCTGTTCGCCTACGCCGCCACGCCCACGCACGACAGCGAGCAGGACGCGCGCGGCATGTACACCCTGGAGAGCACGCGGTGGCAGTACCTGCACGGCGTGCCGGACGAGAGCCTGGTCAGCCCGGACAACTGGATCCACGACCAGGCCCTGCTGGACCGGCCGGGCAACGCCGAGATCCAGCTGGCGCTGTTCCGCGACTACCCGACCAACGCGGCGCTGTACCCCGAGGTCCAGCGGTACTTCCGGACCAGCCAGGTGCCCCTGCTGGCCGTGTGGGGCGCGAACGACGAGATCTTCGGCCCGGACGGCGCCCGGGCGTTCCAGCGCGACCTGCCCGACGCCGAGATCCACCTGCTCGACACCGGCCACTTCGCCCTGGAGACCCACCTGGACACCATCGCCGCCCACATGCGCGACTTCCTCGGCCGGCACCTGCGCTGAGCCCCCCGGTGCACCCGCAACCGCGCGAGTTGACTTTGCAAACCAATGCCGGGAAGTTAGGTGTTGGTGGCCGGCGTCAAGAGGTGGTGGGCGAGGTGCGTCTGAGGGGGTTGAAAAGCAGACAACGGAGTTCCTGTAGAACGAGTGTCGACCAAGATCACTCTGTTCGGGAACTCCGTTGCCATACCAGTCTGTCATGCCCCACACCCCACCGGACAGCGCCGGGGTGTTCGCCCCGGGACACCTGGGTGAACTCACCCAGCTCGTCACTCCCGCCCTGGTCGACCAGGTACTGTCGCTGACCCGCCGAACCCAACAGCGCGTCCGCATGCTGCCCGCCCGGGTCATGGTGTACTTCGTGCTGGCCATGGCCCTGTTCCCCAGACAGGGCTACCG
>NZ_JAMTCK010000042.1 GCF_024171785.1 Goodfellowiella coeruleoviolacea | reverse complement strand
ACTCCCCCACCACCGCACCGAACACCCGCGACCGCCCCAACAACTCCCGCCCCATCCCCACCCACTGCCCACCCTGACCAGCGAACACGAACACCGGACCGGAGCGGTGCGCCACCGGGGCCGCCGGCAGTTCCCGCCCGGCGGCGGCCGCCAGCCCGCTGAGCAGTTCGGCGCGGTCGTCGCCCACGGCCACCGCGCGGAACTCCAGTGCGGCGCGGGACGCCAGCGCTCCGGCGACCAGCGCTTCCGGTGCGTCCTGGGCGAACGCGCCGACCCGCCGCGCGTGCTCGCGCAACGCCTCGGGCGACCGGGCCGACACCGGCCAGGCCGTCGTTCCACTGTGGACATCGGGGGCGGCCGTGCTCGGTGCCGGCTCTTCCAGCACGATGTGCGCGTTCGTTCCGCTGATGCCGAACGAGGAGACACCGGCACGGCGGGGCCGCTCGCCGCGCGGCCACGGAACCGGTTCGGTCAGCAGCGCCAGTGGCTCGTTGTCCCAGTCCACGTGTGGGGTGGGGGTGTCGGCGTGCAGCGTGGGCGGCAGCACCTCGTGCCGCATGGCCATCAGCATCTTGATCACACCCGCCACCCCGGCCGCCGCCTGGGCGTGCCCGATGTTGGACTTCAACGACCCGAGTCGCAGTGGTCGATCGCGTGGCCGGTCGCGCCCGTACACCGCGGCGAGGGCGTTCGCCTCGATGGGGTCGCCCAGTGGTGTGCCCGTGCCGTGCGCCTCCACCACGTCCACATCCGACGGCGCCAACCCCGCATCCGCCAACGCCGCCGCGATCACCCGCTCCTGCGCCCGACCACTCGGCGCGGTCAACCCGTTCGACGCACCGTCCTGGTTCACCGCCGAACCCCGCACCACCCCCAACACCTCATCACCCGCACGCACCGCGTCCGACAACCGCCGCAACACCACCACACCCACCCCCTCCGCCGGACCAAACCCGTCCGCACCCGCACCGAACGACCGACACCGACCATCCGGCGACAGGGCACGTTGCCGGCTGAACCCGACGATCTGGTCGAGTGCGGAGACGACCGTTGCGCCGCCGGCCAGCGCGAGGTCGCACTCGCCGCGCCGCAGCGACTGCACCGCCAGGTGCAGCGCCACCAACGACGACGAACACGCCGTGTCGATCGTCACCGCCGGACCCTCCAGCCCCAGCGCGTAGGCGACGCGACCGGAGGCGACGCTCGTGGCACCACCGGTGAACTGGTAGCCCTCCACGCCCTCGGGCAGGACCGCGCCGCGCCCGTAGTCCTGGTCCATGACGCCGACGAACACGCCGGTCGCGCTGCCCCGCAACGACAACGCGTCGATCCCCGCGTCCTCCAACGCCTCCCACGACGTCTCCAACAACAACCGCTGCTGCGGATCCATCGCCTCCGCCTCCCGAGGCGAAATCCCGAAGAATCCAGCGTCAAACCGATCCGCACCGGTCAGAAACCCACCACCCCGCGTGTAGAACCGCCCAGCCCGATCCGGATCCGGATCGAACAACCCCGCCACATCCCAACCACGATCCACCGGCAACTCACCCACGGCATCACCACCACCCAGCACCAACCCCCACAGCTCCGCCGCACTCCCCACCCCACCGGGAAACCGACAGCCCACCCCGAGCACCGCGATCGGCTCGGAGCGGGCCGCGGTCAGCTCGTCGAGGCGCCTGCGCGTGCTGCGCAGTTCGGCCGTGAGGCGCTTGAGGTACTGGACGGACTTGTCCTCACTGGACACCGACAACGGTTCCTCCGGTGGTGCGAGCGGTGCGTCGTGCGTTGCTGGGCAGAATGTCCTGTGTGGACGCTCGGGGGGAGCGGCCGGCCGCGGTCTAGGCGTCGCCGAGGTCGCGGTCGATGAGGTCGTAGATGGTGTCCGCGGTGGCCTCGGCCAGGTCCTCGGCGAGGCCACCGCGCGGGTCCAGCTTGGCGACCAGGGTCTGCAGGCGGGCCACGGCGATGCGGGATTCCTCGGAGTCCGCGGCGAGGTCGAGCAGCAGGGGCTCCAGTCGTTCCAGTTCGTCGAGCACCGCGGTCGGCGACGCGGCCGGAACGAGTTGGGCGCGCAGGTGGTCGGCGAGGTCGTAGGGCGTCGGGTGGTCGAAGACCGCGGTGGGTTGCAGCCGCACACCGGTGGCCGCGGTGATCCGGTTGCGCAGTTCGACGCCGCCCAGCGAGTCAACGCCCTGTTCGCGGAACGCGCCGGCGAGGTCGACCGCCTCGGGCGAGGGGTGGCCGAGCACGGCCGCCGCTTCCTTGCGGACCAGCTCGGCGAGCAGCCGCCGTTGTTCGGCCACGGAGACGCCGGTGAGCCGAGCCAGCAGCGCGTCCCGGCCGTCCACCGTCGTGGGCACGACGGACGCGGCCCGCCGTGGCCCGGACCGGACCAGGGAGCGCAGCACCTCGGGGAGCCGCTCAGCCGAGGCGCCCGCCAGTTCGGTGACGTCGAGAACGGCGGGCAGCAGCAGCGGCTGGTGCGCGCGCAGCGCGGCGTCGAACAGCGCCAGCGCCCGTTCCGAGGACAGCGCGGCGATGCCGCCTCTGCGCATCCGGGCCAGGTCGGTGCCGGCCAGGTGTTCGGTCATCCCGCTGGCGTCCGCCCAGAACCCCCAGGCCAGCGACACGGCCGGCAGGCCGCGGCCGCGCCGGTAGGAGGCGAGCCCGTCGAGGAAGGCGTTGCCCGCCGCGTAGTTCGCCTGCCCGGCGGAGCCGACCACACCGGCCACCGAGGAGAAGAGCACGAACACCCGGAGGTCGAGGTGCGCGGTCAACTCGTGCAGCCACCACGCCGCGTCCACCTTGGGCCGCAGCACCCGGTCGATCCGCTCGCGGGTCAGCGACTCGACGACCCCGTCGTCGAGCACCCCGGCCGCGTGCACCACGCCGACCAGTGGCGCGTGCTCACCGGCCCGGCTGACGACCTCGGCGAGGGCGGCGCGGTCACCCACGTCGCACGCTGCCACGCGCACCCGCGCCCCGGCGTCGGCCAGGTCCCGGCACAGCTGCCGCGCGCCCGGCGAGTCCGCGCCGCGGCGGCCGACGAGGACGAGGCTGGTCACCCCGTGCTCCTGGACCAGGCGACGCGCGATCAGCGCGCCCAGGGTGCCGAGCCCGCCGGTGATCAGCACCGTGCCACCGGCCAGCGGAGCCGGCGGCATGGTCAGCACCACCTTGCCGACGTGCCGGGCCCGGCTGACGTACCGCAACGCGTCCCTGGCCTGGCGCACGTCCCAGGCGGTCAGTGGCAGCGGGCGGATCGCCTGCCGCGCGAGGAGGTCGACCAGTTCGGCGAACATCTCCGGGAGGCGTTCGGGGCCGGCGTCCAGCAGGTCGAAGGCCCGGTAGGTCACGCCGGGGTACTCGGCGGCGATGCGTTCGGGGTCCCGGATGTCGGTCTTGCCCAGGTCGACGAACCGGCCCCCGCTGCCGAGCAGGCGCAGGGAGGCGTCGGCGAATTCCCCGGCCAGCGAGTTCAGCACCACGTCCACGGTGCCCGCCTCGGCGCGGAAGCGGTCCTCGAAGGACAGGTCGCGGGAGGAGGCGAGGTGGCTGTCGTCGATTCCCATCGCGCGCAACACCGGCCACTTGGCCGGGCTGGCCGTGGCGAACACCTCCAGCCCGAGGTGTTGGGCGAACTGCACGGCGGCCATGCCCACGCCACCCGCGGCGGCGTGGATCAGCACCCGCTCCCCGCGCCGCACGCGCGCCAGGTCGACAAGTCCGTACCAGGCGCTGAGGAACGCGACGGTCATCCCGGCCGCCTCGGCGAACGACATCCCGTCGGGGATGCGGGTGACGAGGTAGGCGTCGGTGACGGCGACGGGTCCGCAGCCGTGGCCGAGGACCCCCATCACCCGGTCGCCCACGGCCACGTTCTGGACGGCCGAACCGACCTCGACCACGACGCCGGCACCCTCGCCGCCCAGCGGTCGGGCGTCGGCCACCATGCCGAAACCGACGACCACGTCCCTGAAGTTCAGCCCGGCCGTCCTGACCTCGATCCGGACCTCGCCCGGTGCCAGCGCGCGCTGTCCGTCGGTGGTCTCGGCGAGCACCAGGCTGTCGAGCGTGTTCTGGCCGTCGGTCTGCAGCCGCCACCCCGGCGCGTCGGGCAGGGCGAGCACGTCGGCGGCGTCGGCGCGGTCGAGCCGGGGAACCCGCAGCGTTCCCTCGCGCCACGCGAACTGCGCTCCGGTGGCCAGCCTGGCGGCCACCTGCGGCACCGCCGCGTCGACGTGTGCCCAGTCGTCGACGTCGAGCAGCGCCGCCAGGCCGGGGTGCTCGGAGATGGCGGTGCGCACGAACCCCCACACGGCGGCCCCGATCGGATCGCGCACGGCATCGCCGTCGCCGGTCTCGACCGCCCGGCTGGTGACGATGACCAGCACCGGCGCGGTCCGCTCGTCGTTGATCCGGTCACGCAGCACCGCGGCCACGTCGGACACGGCCTGGTGGGCTCCGGACACGACCCCGTCGGCACCGCCGACCGGCAGCAGGAGCAGGTCGGGCGCTGCCGCCGCCGACGGCGCGGCCAGTCCGTCCGGTGCCGTCCCGAGCAGCGCCCAGGTGGTCTCCCCCTGGGCGGTGACGGCGGGCTCGGCCTCCTTCCAGACCACGGTGTAGAGGTCACGCGCGGTGTTGGTGCTGGTGGGCCGGGACAGTTCCGCGGGTGCGGGGCGCACCGACACCGAGGCGATCTCGATGACGGGCAGCCCGACGGCGTCCCAGGCCAGCACCTGGACGGCGGTGTCGGCGCCGTCGCCGCGGACCGGGCTGATGCGCACCCGCACGGCGGTGGCGCCGGCGGAGCGGCGGGTCACCCCGGTGAAGGCGAACGGGAGCAGCGTCGTGCCCGCGCCCTGGCCGGTGTCGCTGACGAGCATCGCGTGCAGTGCCGCGTCGAGCAACGCGGGGTGCACGGCAAAGCCCTCGGCGTCGGCGTGCAGCGGGTCGGCCAGCGCCACTTCCGCGAACACCTCGTCGTCGCGTTGCCACACCGAGCGCAGGCCCCGGAACAGGGGTCCGTAGTGGTAGCCGCGCTCGGCGAGGCTCTCGTAGAGTCCGTCCACCGGGATCTGCCGCGCGCCACTGGGCGGCCACGCGGTCTCGGGCACCGGCTGCGCATCGTCCTGTGTGGACACCAGGGCGGACGCGTGGCGCACCCACTCGGTGCCGTCGAGCGAGTAGATCGCCACGGTGCGGCCGTCCTCGCCGGGCGGGGACACGACGACCTGGAGCTGGACGGGTTCGTCGTCGGTCAGGCACAGCGGGGTGTGCACCACGAGATCATCGACCCCCACCCCACCGGCCCGCTCCGCGGCGTGCAACGCCAACTCCACGAACGCCGCACCCGGAACCAACACCGTCCCGTGCACCGCGTGATCGGCCAACCACGGCTGCTCCGCCAACGACACCCGACCCGACAACACCACCTCACCGGTCCCCGCCACCGGCACCACCGCACCCACCACCGGATGCGCCACCCGCCCCAACGCCAACCCCGCCGACTCACCCCAGCCCGGCCCGGAGGTCGGGGCGGAGGAGTTCATCCAGTAGCGCGTTCGCTGGAACGGATAGGTGGGCAGGCCGATCCGGCGGGCGGGTTCCCTGGCAGCGCCGAGCGCCGCCAGTGCTCGCGGCCAGCACACCGGCACGCCCGCGGTCCACAGTCGTGCGGCCGAGTTCAGCAGTTCCCGCGTGTCGTCGCGGTCGCGCCGCAGCGAGCCGACGACAACGGCGTCGCTGTCGGGCTGCCGCTGGTCGGCAACGGCTTCGATGCCCGACGCCAGAACGGGATGCGCGCCCACTTCGACGAACACGCGGTGATCGGCGGGCAGGGCGGCGAGTGCCTCGTCGAAGCGGACGGTCTGGCGGAGATTGCGGTACCAGTACTCCGCGTCCAACCCAGCCGTGTCCAGCAGACCACCGGTCACCGTCGAATAGAACCGCACCCGACCCGACACCGGCCGCAACCCCGACAACACCCCCACCAACTCCGCCCGCACCCCCTCCACCTGAACCGAATGCGACGCGTAATCCACCGGCAACACCCGCGCCTCAACACCCTCCGCCACACACCCCGCCACGAACTCCCGCACCGCCCCCACCTCACCCGACACCACCGTCGCATTCGGACCATTCACCGCCGCCACCTCCCACCCCGACACCCCACGAGCACGCACCCGCTCCACCGGCAACGCCACCGACGCCATCAACCCCCGACCCGACAACACCCCCAACAACCGACTCCGCAACGCCACCACCCGCGCCCCATCACCCAACGACAACCCACCCGCCACACACGCCGCCGCGATCTCCCCCTGCGAATGCCCCACCACCGCCACCGGCTCCACCCCACACTCCCGCCACACCGCCGCCAACCCCACCGCCACCGCCCACAACACCGGCTGCACCACCTCAGTCCGCTCCAACAACACCCCATCCCCCCGCAACACCTCCACCACCGAGAAATCCACAAACGACGACAACGCCGCATCACACTCCCCCACCACCGCACCGAACACCCGCGACCGCCCCAACAACTCCCGCCCCATCCCCACCCACTGCCCACCCTGACCAGCGAACACGAACACCACCTTGGCGCGCGCCGACGCCCGGCCCCGGTGGTGGGGCAGGGTGGACAGCGCCGCCTGGAGTTCGGTCGAGTCAGCGCCCACCACGACGGCGCGGTGTTCCAGCGCCGACCGGGCGGCCAGCGCACCGGCGATCTGGGCCGCGGGCAGCGAGTTGGCGCGCGCGAAGTCCTGGACGCGGGCCGCGTGCGCGCGCAGCGCCGGCTCCGAGCGGGCGGAGAGCACCCAGGCGGTGACACCGCTGGCGGGTGCGGGTTCGGGTTCGGGGGTGGCGGTGCGCGGGGGCGCTTCCTCCAACACCACGTGGGCGTTGGTGCCGCTGACACCGAACGAGGAGACGCCGGCGCGGCGGGGGCTGGCTCCGGCGGGCCAGGGCTGTTGCTCGCGCAGCAGCCGCACCCCCCGCGACCAGTCCACGTGCGGGGACGGCTCGTCCAC
>NZ_JAMTCK010000041.1 GCF_024171785.1 Goodfellowiella coeruleoviolacea | reverse complement strand
CCGGTGTTGTGGGCGGTGATGGTGTCGTTGGCGGCGGTGTGGGAGTCGTGGGGGGTGTCGCCGGCGGCGGTGGTGGGGCACAGTCAGGGGGAGATCGCGGCGGTGTGTGTGGCGGGTGGGTTGTCGTTGGAGGACGCGGCGCGGGTGGTGGCGTTGCGCAGCAGGGCGTTGGTGCGGCTGGCGGGGTCGGGTGGGATGGTGTCGGTGGGGTTGCCGGCCGGTCGGGTGGAGCGGTGGCTGGGGGAGTGGGGTGGTCGGTTGTCGGTGGCCGCGGTCAACGGCCCTGGGTCCACGGTGGTCTCCGGTGAGGTGGAGGCGCTGGAGGGGCTGCTGGCCCGGTGTGCGGCGGAGGGGGTGCGGGCGCGGCGGATCCCGGTGGACTACGCGTCACACTCGGCGCAGGTCGAGGCGATCCGCGACGAACTGCTGGCGTCGCTGGCCGGGATCACTCCGGTGTCCTCGACCGTGCCGTTCTGTTCCACGGTGACCGGGCAGGTGTTGGACACCGCGGCCTGCGACGCCGAGTACTGGTATGCGAACCTCCGCCAGACCGTCCGGCTGGACGAGGCCGTGCGCTGCCTGGCAGCCCAGGGCCATCGCGCCTTCGTCGAGATCAGTCCGCATCCGGTGCTGACCATGGCGGTGCAGCAGACCCTGGACGCGACCGGCACCGAGGCAACGGTGGTCACGGACTCGCTGCACCGGGGCGAGGACGGCGTGGCACCGCTGCTGGCCTCCCTGGCCGAACTGCACGTCCACGGCGTTGCCGTCGATCTCGCCGCGGTGTTCGCCGGCACCGGCGCGCGGCGTGTCGACCTGCCCACCTACGCGTTCCAGCACCAGCACTTCTGGCTGCCGACCTCGTCCGGCACACCGAGGACCCCGGAAGAGTCCACTGTGGAAGCCGTTGGGGCCGCACTGCCCGACCAGCCCTCGGCACTGCCGCCGTCAGTGCGTGACCGGTCACCTGCCGAGCAGGACGAGTTGGCGTTGGAGTTGGTGCGCGCGCAGGTCGCCGCGGTGCTGGGCTTCCCAGGACCGGACGGTGTCCACCCCGGACAGGCGTTCCGGGACATCGGTCTGGACTCGCTGACCGCGATGGAGTTGCGCAAACGGCTCAACGCCGCCACCGGGTTGCGCCTGCCGGCCACCGCGGCCTTCGACTACCCGACCCCGAAAGCACTGGCCCAGCACATCCGCGAGGAACTGGCCGGTGGCCACGGCGAACTGGCCGTGGTGCCGCCCGCACCGGCCGCCACCGGTGAACCGATCGCGATCGTCGGGATGAGCTGCCGGTACCCGGGCGAGGTCCGCACACCGGACGACCTGTGGCAGCTCGTGGTCACCGGTGGTGACGCCATCTCGGGTTTCCCCACCGACCGGGGTTGGGACCTGGACCGGCTGTTCGGCCCCGACCACCACCAGAACGGCAGGACCAGTGTCCGCCAGGGCGGGTTCCTCCACGACGCGGCCCAGTTCGACGCCGGCTTCTTCGGCATCTCACCGCGTGAGGCACTGGCCATGGACCCGCAGCAGCGGCTGCTGCTGGAGACCACCTGGGAAGCACTGGAAAACGCCGGCATCGACCCCGGTTCGCTGCGCGGCAGCCAGACCGGGGTGTTCGTCGGCGCCATCGACCAGGACTACGGTCCCCGACCGGACGAGGCGCCCGAAGCGGTCGAGGGCTACCTGATGACCGGCAACCTGCCGGCCGTCGCCTCCGGTCGGGTGGCCTACACCCTCGGCCTGGAGGGGCCGGCGGTCACCGTGGACACAGCGTGCTCGTCCTCGCTCGTGGCGCTGCACCTGGCCGGTCAGGCGCTGCGCGCCGGGGAGTGCACCCTGGCGTTGGCCGGCGGCGTCTCGGTGATGGCAGCCCCCGGGGTCTTCATCGAGTTCAGCAAGCAACAGGGGCTGTCCCCGGACGGCCGGTGCCGGTCGTTCGCGGCGTCGGCCAACGGCACCGGGTGGTCCGAAGGCGTTGGTGTGCTGGTGCTGGAGCGGCTGTCCGACGCACAGCGCAACGGACACCGGGTGCTCGCCGTGGTCCGCGGCTCCGCCATCAACCAGGACGGCGCCAGCAACGGCCTGACCGCGCCCAACGGGCCGGCACAGCAGCGGGTCATCCGCCGGGCACTGGCCAGCGCCGGACTGTCCACACGCGACGTTGACCTGGTGGAGGCGCACGGCACCGGAACCCGGTTGGGCGACCCGATCGAGGCACAGGCGGTCATGGCCACCTACGGGCGGGACCGGCCGGCCGACCAGCCCGTGCGGCTCGGGTCGCTGAAGTCCAACATCGGCCACACCCAGGCAGCCGCCGGTGTCGGCGGCGTGATCAAGACCGTGCTGGCGATCCGGCACGGCGTGCTGCCGCCCACGCTGCACGTGGACGAACCCACCCCGCAGGTGGACTGGTCGGCGGGCGCGGTGTCGCTGCTGACCGAGGCCACGCCGTGGCCGGACACCGGCCGCCCCCGCCGCGCCGGGGTGTCCTCGTTCGGGGTGAGCGGCACCAACGCGCACGTCATCATCGAGCAGGCGCCCACACCGACCGAGCCCGAACCCACCGCGGCCCGGGTGGCCGGGCCCACGCCCTGGCTGCTGTCCGCCCGCACCGTCGAGGCACTGCGCGACCAGGCCCGCCGGCTGTGGGCGCACGTGGCCGCCCAGCACGACATCCACCCCGTCGACATCGCCCACACGCTGGCGACCGCCAGGGCCGCGCTGGAGCACCGCGTGGTCGTGGTGGGCGAGGACAGGAACGACCTGCTCGCCGGCCTGGCCGCGCTGGTCCACCAGGACCCCGCCCCCGTTCCCACCGTGCACGGTGTCGTCGACGGCCAGGCCACTCCCAGGATCGCGTTCCTGTTCACCGGGCAGGGTGCGCAGCGGCCGGGCATGGGGCGGGAACTCGCCGAGCGGCACCCCGTGTTCGCCACGGCGTTCGCGGTGGTGTGCGACGAGTTCGCCGCACACCTGGACCGGCCGCTGCGGGAGGTGGTGTTCGCCGCCGACGACGCGCTGCTGAACCAGACCGGCTACACCCAGCCCGCGCTGTTCGCCGTTGAGGTCGCCCTGTTCCGCCTGGTCGAGCACTGGGGTGTGCGACCGGACTTCCTGGTCGGCCACTCGATCGGCGAACTGGCCGCGGCCCACGTGGCCGGAGTGCTGTCCCTGGCCGACGCCTGCGCGCTGGTCGCGGCCCGAGGCCGGCTGATGCAGGCGCTGCCCGAAGGCGGCGGCATGGTGGCGGTCCAGGCGGGTGTGGACGAGGTCACGCCGCTGCTCGCGGACTGGGCGGACACGGTGAGCGTCGCCGCGGTGAACGGGCCGGCGGCCACGGTGATCTCCGGCGAGATCGACGCGGTGCGGCAGGTTGCGGCGGCACTCGCCGACCGAGGGCACAAGACCAGGTGGCTCCGGGTCAGCCACGCGTTCCACTCGCCGCTGATGGACGACATGCTGGCCGAGTTCCAGCAGGTGGCCGAGGAGGTGACGGTCCAGCCGCCTCGGCTGCCGATCGTGTCAACGCTGACCGGGAAACCGGCCAGCGCCGAGGAGATCTGTGCGCCGGAGTACTGGACCCGACAGGTGCGGGAGCCGGTCCGGTTCGCCGACGCCGTTGTCGGCCTGGCCACCAACCACGGCGTGACCGCGTTCCTGGAGTTGGGCCCGGACGGGGTGCTCTCGGCCATGGCACAGGACTGCCTGGCCGCGCACCCGGCCGACACCACGATCGTGCCGCTGCTGCGCAGGGACCGGCCCGAGCCCCAGACGGCGGCCATCGCCCTGGCCCACCTGCACGCGCGCGGGACCACAGTGGACTGGCCGGCCTTCTTCGCCGGCACCGGGGCACACCGGGTCGACCTGCCCACCTACGCCTTCCAGCACGAGCGCTACTGGCTGGCGGCGCCGACGCGCGCGGCCGATCCCCGGGACGCCGAATTCTGGGCGGCGGTGGCCGAGGCTGATCTGTCCACTGTGGCCGGTGCGCTGGACGCCACCGCTGACACGCCACTGCGCGAACTGCTGCCCAAGCTGTCCGCCTGGCGGCAGCGCGGCGGATCACCCCAGGATGGGGGAACCTGGCGGTACCGCCTGTCCTGGCAGCCCATCGCCGACCAGCCACCCAGGGCACTGCACGGCACCTGGCTGCTGGTGGTGCCGGACACCCTCCACACCGGACACCCCCACGACGAGGACTGCGCCGCCGCGCTCACCGCCCACGGCGCGCAGGTGCGGCGGATCCTGGTCGACCCGGCAGCCGCTGACCGCGCACGCCTGGCCGACGACCTGCGCCGGGCAACCCGGGACGACGCGGCCGTTCGAGGTGTGGTGTCCCTGCTGGCACTCGCCGACCAGCCGCACCCGGCGCTGGCGGCGACGCCGCTCGGCCTCGCCGCGACCACGACCCTGGTGCAGGCCCTTGGCGCGGCCCGGATCACGGCACCCCTGTGGTGCCTGACCCGCGGTGCGGTCGCGGCGAGCGACACCGAAGTCCTGGCCAACCCCGACCAGGCTCCGGTGTGGGGGCTGGGCCGGGTGGCGGCGCTGGAGCACCCCGACCGCTGGGGTGGTCTGGTCGACCTGCCTGAGACACCGGACACCGGCACGTGGACCCGGCTGTGCGCGGTGCTGAGCGGCGCCAGCGGGGAGGACCAGGTGGCGCTCCGGCCAACCGGTGGGTTCGCACCCCGCCTGACCCGCGCCGGCCAGCCAGCCGAAGCGGCCGATGTGGACTGGCGACCCAGCGGCACGGTTCTGGTCACCGGCGGCACCGGAGCGCTGGGGGCGCGCATCGCGCGGTGGCTGGCCGAGCGTGGTGCCGACCACCTGGTGCTGATCAGCCGTCGGGGACAGGACGCACCTGGCGCCGCCGAGCTGGTCGCCGACCTGACCGCACTGGGCACGCGGGTCACCGTCACCGCCTGCGACGCGGCCGACCGCGACGCGCTGGCCGGACTGCTGGCCGCACTGCCACCCGAGCACCCGCTCACCGCGGTGGTGCACACCGCCGGGGTGCTCGACGACGGGGTCATCGACGCGCTCACCCCGGCGAGCATCGACCGGGTCGCCCGGCCCAAGGTGGCCGCCGCCCGCAACCTGCACGAGCTGACCCAGCACCTCGACCTGTCCCAGTTCGTGCTGTTCTCCTCGGCCGCCGGCACGCTCGGCAACGCCGGACAGGCCAACTACGCGGCGGCGAACGCCTTCCTCGACGCGCTGGCCCGTCACCGCAGGGACCGTGGTCTGGCCGCGACCAGCGTGGCATGGGGAGCGTGGGCCGACGGTGGCATGGCGGCCGACGACCGGGCAGCGGAACGGCTGCGCCGGGACGGGGTCACGCCCATGACGCCCGAAGCGGCCATCGCGGCACTGGCCGACGCCGTGGCCGACACCGCCGAGTTCACCCTGATCGCCGACATCGACTGGGCCCGGTTCGCCAGGACCACCGCGGTGGCTCGACCCAACCGGCTGATCCGCGAGCTGCCCGAGGTGCGGTCCCTGCCGTCGGCCGGCGACACCGACAACACCGCGTCGGTCCCGTTCCCGCAGCGCCTGGCCGGAGTGTCCGAGCAGACCAGGCAGCGCCTGGTGCTGGACCTGGTGCGCACCAGCGCCGCCGAGGTGCTCGGCCACCGATCACCCGAAGCGGTCCGGGACACCGTGCAGTTCACCCAACTCGGGTTCGACTCGCTCACCGCGGTCGAGTTGCGCAACCGGCTCACCGCGGCGACCGGCCGCCCCCTGCCGTCGACCCTGGTGTTCGACTGTCCCACCCCGCAGGAACTGGCCCGGTTCCTGGTCGCGGAACTCCACGGCGACACCGCTGAGCCGGAATCCCTGCTGGCCCAACTGGATCAGCTGGCGGCCGCGTTCGCCGGAGTGCGTCCCGACGACCTCCCCGTGATCGCACCGGACGAGGTCACCCGCATGCGGATCACCCTGCGGCTCAAGGCCCTGGTGTCGTCCTGGGCGCAGGTTCAGGGCGAGGCGGAACCGGCCAGCGGACCGGAACGCCAGTTCCAGTCCGCCACCGCCGAGGAACTGTTCGACTTCATCGACAACGAGTTCGGGATGAGCTGATGACCGAAGCGGACGTGGCAACGAGTGGGTCGAACGGACAGCAGGAGACCGATCAGGACAAGCTGCTCGGCTACCTCAAGCGCGTGACGGCCGAACTGCACCGGACCCGCCAGCAGTTGGCTGAGGCCGTGGCAGCGCCGGCCGAGCCCGTCGCGATCGTGGCGATGAGCTGTCGGTTCCCCGGTGGGGTGCGCTGCCAGGAGGACTTCTGGCGGTTGCTGGTCGACGGCGTGGACGCGGTCGCGGACTTCCCCACCGACCGCGGCTGGGACGTGGACGCGCTGTACCACCCGGACCCGGACAACCCCGGCACCTCCTACGTGCGGCAGGGCGGCTTCCTCGACGACGTGGCCGGTTTCGACGCGGCCTTCTTCGAGATCTCGCCGAGGGAAGCACTCGCGATGGACCCGCAGCAGCGGCTGCTGCTGGAGACCTGCTGGGAGGCGTTCGAGCGGGCCGGGGTCAATCCGAGGTCTCCGGTCGGCAGCCAGACCGGCGTGTTCATCGGCACCAACGGCCAGGACTACCCGGAGGTGCTGAAGCGGTCCGCGGCCGAGGTGGCCGGCTACGCCGGTATCGGCAACGCCGCGAGCGTCATGTCCGGTCGGGTGGCTTATGCGTTGGGGTTGCAGGGGCCGGCGGTGACGGTGGACACGGCGTGTTCGTCGTCGTTGGTGGCGTTGCACCTGGCGTGTCAGGCGGTGCGGGGTGGGGAGTGTGGGTTGGCGTTGGCGGGTGGGGTGACGGTGATGGCGACGCCGGGGGCGTTTGTGGAGTTTTCTCGGCAGCGGGGGTTGGCGGTGGATGGGCGGTGCAAGTCGTTCGCGGAGGGTGCGGATGGGACGGGGTGGGGTGAGGGGGTGGGTGTGGTGTTGGTGGAGCGGTTGGTGGATGCGCGGCGCAACGGGCATCCGGTGTTGGCGGTGGTGCGGGGCAGTGCGGTGAATCAGGATGGGGCGAGTAATGGGTTGACGGCGCCGAATGGGCCGTCGCAGCAGCGGGTGATTCGGGCGGCGTTGGCGTCGGCGGGGTTGGGGCCGGGTGAGGTGGATGTGGTGGAGGGGCATGGTACCGGGACCAGTTTGGGTGATCCGATTGAGGCGCAGGCGGTTCTGGCGAC
>NZ_JAMTCK010000040.1 GCF_024171785.1 Goodfellowiella coeruleoviolacea | reverse complement strand
ACGGGTGAGCGTCTGGACACTGGTGAGTTGACGGCGGAGTACTGGTATCGCAACCTGCGGGAGACGGTGCGGTTCGACCAGGCCATCCGCCAGGCCCTCGGTGATGGTGCTGGGGTGGTGATCGAGGCCAGCCCCCACCCCGTGCTCGTTCCGGGTGTCCAGGACATCATCGATGACACCGGTGCGCAGGCGGTGACATTGGGTACCCTGCGCCGCGACGACGGCGGACAGGACCGCTTCCTCACCGCGCTGGCCGAAGCACACGTCCACGGCGCGAAAATCAACTGGCCGGCGCTCTTCCCGACTGGCCGCCGCATCGATCTGCCCACCTATCCCTTCCAACAGCAGCGGTACTGGCTGACCAAGCGGCGCTCCGCCGGCCAGTCCGGTTGGTCGGCCGGCCACCCGATCCTCGTCGACGCCGTGCCACTGGCCGGTGCCGATGCGGTGGTGCTCACCGGCCGGTTGTCGCTGTCGGAGCAGCCGTGGTTGGCCGACCACGCGGTGAACGGCACGGTGCTGTTGCCCGGCACCGCCTTCGTGGAGATGGCGCTTCGCGCCGGAGACGAGGTCGGCTGCGACCGGGTGGAGGAACTGACCCTGGAAACGCCGCTGGTGCTGCCGGACCAGGGCGTGGTCACCCTCCAGGTCCGCGTTGACGAGCCGGACGAGCACGGCCAGCGCACCCTGACGATCCACTCCGGACTGGACGCGCGGCAGCCGCACACCTGGACCAGACACGCCACCGCGACCATGGCCACGGGTCGCACCCAGGTGTCCACATCGGAATCGTGGCCGCCGGCAGGCGCGACCCCGGTCGACGTCGAGGAGCTGCGCGACCGGCTCCACGGAGCGGGGTACCACTACGGCCAGGCATTCCAGGGCCTGCGCGCGGTGTGGCGGCGGGGCGAGGAGGCCTTCGCCGAGGTCGTGCTGGACGAGAACTGCCACACCGACGCCGATCGGTTCGGCCTGCACCCAGCGCTGTTCGATCTCGCACTGCACCCGGTCGGCGCCGGCGTCCTGCTGTCGGATCTCGACGGCGTCGCCCACCTGCCGTTCAGCTGGCGGGGTGTCTCGCTGCACAGCACCGGTGCCACCGTGCTGCGGGTTCGCCTGCGCCCGGTGGACGGCGGCGCGGTGGCGATGACCGCCGTCGACCCCACCGGGACTGTCGTGGCCACTGTGGACAGCCTGGTCCTGCGCCCGGTGTCCGGGCAGCAGCTCAGCCAGGCCAGGCAGCGCGACAACGCACTGCACCGAGTGGTGTGGACACCCGCGGAGCCCGGCCCGGCCCGGGATGTCCCAGCGGAGGTGCGGATGCTGGAGCCGCCAGCGGACGCCTCGGTCAGGACAGCCGTCACCGACGCACTGCACCTGGTGCAGTCCTGGCTGGCCGAGGAACGTGACGCGCTTCTGGTGGTGGTCACCCGCGGTGCGGTCGCGGCGCGTCCGGGGGAGCGGATCGGTGATCTGGGCCTGGCTGCGGCGTGGGGTCTGGTGCGGTCCGCGCAGTCGGAACACCCCGGCCGCTTCGTGTTGCTGGACATCGATGATCCGGCTCACCTCCCCGAGGTGTTGCCCGCTGTGCTGGCCGTGGGGGAGCCTGAGGTCGCCGTGCGCGACCGGCGCGCGCACGTGCCGCGACTGGCGCGGGCCGGCGCGGGCAACGGCGTGCGGCTGAACCCGAACGGCACCGTGCTGATCACCGGCGGCACCGGCACCCTGGGTGGCTTGGTGGCCAGGCACCTGGTCACCGAGCACGGTGTGCGCAGCCTGGTGTTGGCCAGCCGGAGCGGCGCCGGTGCCGGCGCGGCCGACCTGACCGAGTTGGGGGCCGAGGTCAGGGTCGTGGCCTGCGACGCAGCCGACCGGGACGCGCTGCGGTCGCTGATCGCCACGATTCCGGACCTGACGGCGGTGGTGCACGCGGCTGGCGTGCTCGACGACGGTGTGGTCACCGCACTGACCCCGCAGCGCATCGATGTCGTGCTGCGGCCGAAGGTGGACGCCGCGCTCAACCTGCACGAGCTGACCCGCGACATCGACCTGTCGGCCTTTGTGCTGTTCTCCTCGGCGTCGGCGCTGCTGGGCATGGCCGGGCAGGCCAACTACGCGGCGGCGAACTCCTTTGTGGACGCTCTTGCCCAGCGGCGCAGGGACGAGGGACTGCCTGCGGTGTCAGTGGCGTGGGGCTTCTGGGAGCACCGCTCGGGCATGACCGGGCACCTGGGAGAGACCGATGTGCGGCGGCTGCGCCGGTTCGGTGTTGGTCCGCTCAGCACGAGCCAGGGACTCGCCCTGTTCGACGCGGCGCTGTCGGCGGACGACGCTCCGGTCGTGGTCGCGGCGCGACTGGACACCACCGCGCTGCGAACGAGCACCACTCCGGTGCCCCCGCTGTTCCGGGGGCTGGTCGGGGTCCGGGGCAGGCCGGCGGCGACCAGTGCGCCACCGGCCGAGGAACTGTCGCACCGACTCGCCGCACTTCCGGCTGGCGAGCGAGACCAGTTCCTCGTCGACCTGGTGCGCACGCACGTGGCCGCGGTGCTGGGCCACACCGCGATCGGGTCGATCGCCCCGGCTCGCTCGTTCGCCGAACTCGGGTTCGACTCGCTCACCGCGGTCGAACTGCGCAACCGGCTCACCGCCGCCACCGGCCTGAGACTGCCGGCCACCCTGATCTTCGACCAGCCGACACCAGCGCGGCTCGCCGCGCACCTGGCCACGGCACTGGGCCCGGCCGACCCCACGGAGCACGTGCTCACCGAACTCGATCGACTGCTCGGCACGGTGGGCGACGGTGACGTGCGCGAGGCGGTGGCCGCCCGGCTGCGTTCGGTGCTCTCCGCCTGGCAGCCGCAGCCGACACCGCAGGCCGAGGAAGAGGAACTCGAATCCGCGAGTGACGACGAACTGTTCGACCTGATCCAGCGGGAGTTCGGCAAGTCCTGATCCGCCGTGACGGCAGAGGAGGTGACGGTGGCGTGGCCAACGAGGAGAAGCTCCGCGAGCACCTGAAGTGGATGACCGCGGAACTACGGCAGGCCCGTCGGCAACTGGCCGACAACGAGGCCCAGGCCAGGGAACCGATCGCCATCGTCGGGATGGGTTGCCGCTTTCCTGGTGGTGTCCGTTCACCCGAGGACCTGTGGCGGCTCGTGCTGGAGGGCCGGGACGTCATCGCGCCGCTGCCGGATGACCGCGGTTGGCGTGTCGAGGACATCTACGACCCGGACCCCGACCGCGCTGGCAGCACCTACGTGCGGGAGGGCGGGTTCCTCACCGACGCGGCGCGCTTCGACGCGGAGTTCTTCGGGATCAACCCGCGCGAGGCACTGGCGATGGACCCGCAGCAGCGGCTGCTGCTGGAGGTGGCCTGGGAGACCTTCGAGCGGGCCGGGCTGGCCCCGGCTTCCCTGCGGGGCAGCCGAACCGGGGTGTTCGCGGGCGTGATGTACCACGACTACGGCAGCAGGCTGGGAGCGGTTCCCAGCGATCTGGAGGGCTACCTGGTCAACGGGAGCGCGGGTGGTATCGCCTCCGGCCGGGTCGCCTACACCTTCGGTCTGGAAGGGCCGGCCGTCACCGTGGACACGGCGTGCTCGTCCGCGCTGGTGGCGCTGCACCTGGCGGTACAGGCGCTGCGGCAGGGCGAGTGCTCGCTGGCCCTGGCCGGCGGCGTGACCGTGATGTCCACACCCCAGTTGCTCGTCGAGTTCAGCCGGCAGCGGGGGCTGGCGCCGGACGGCCGGTCCAAGGCGTTCTCCGCCAGCGCGGACGGATTCGGCGTCGCCGAGGGTGTTGGCCTGTTGCTGGTGGAGCGGTTGTCGGACGCGCGGGCCAACGGGCACGAGGTGTTGGCGGTGGTGCGGGGCAGCGCGGTGAACTCCGACGGCGCCTCCAACGGCCTGACCGCGCCCAACGGACCGTCGCAGCAGCGGGTGATCCGGCAGGCGCTGGCCAGTGCCGGACTGTCCGCAGCGGACGTCGACGTGGTCGAGGCGCACGGCACCGGCACCCCGCTCGGTGATCCGATCGAGGCGCAGGCGTTGTTGGCCACCTACGGGCAGGGGCGGGACCGGCCACTGTGGCTCGGTTCGGTGAAGTCGAACATCGGGCACACCCAGGCGGCTGCGGGGGTGGCCGGGGTGATCAAGATGGTGATGGCCATGCGCCACGGTGTGGTGCCCAGGACGTTGCACGTGGACGAGCCCTCACCGCACGTGGACTGGTCATCAGGGCAGGTGCGGCTCGCGGCGCAGTCGGTGGCCTGGCCCGAGTTGGACCGACCCCGTCGGGCCGCGGTGTCGTCGTTCGGTGCCAGCGGCACCAACGCACACGCCATCCTCGAACACGTGGCGCCGGAGGAGGACCACCGGCCCGCACCTGACTCGGGGGTGCTGCCGTGGACGTTGTCCGCCCGCACGGCCGAAGCACTCCGACGCCAGGCAGCGGAACTGTCCCAGGTGGACGCCCGCCAGGACGACATCGGTCTCACCCTGGCGACCGCCCGGACCGCGTTCGGCGAACACCGGGCGGTCGTGCTCGCCGAAAACCTGGCGGGCTTCCGGCACGGACTGGATGTGCTGGCGGCGGACGGGACCGCCGCCGGGGTGGTGCGCGGGCGGGTGGTGGGTGATCCGGCCAAGGTTGTGTTGGTGTTTCCGGGTCAGGGGTCGCAGTGGGTGGGGATGGGTGTGGCGTTGTGGGAGTCCTCGCGGGTGTTCGGGGAGTGGATGGAGCGGTGTGGGGTGGCGTTGCGGGAGTGGGTGGGCTGGGAGTTGCGGGATGTGATCGGTGATGGGGTGGCGTTGGGGCGGGTGGAGGTGGTGCAGCCGGTGTTGTGGGCGGTGATGGTGTCGTTGGCGGGGTTGTGGCGGGAGTGTGGGGTGGATGTGGTGGGGGTGGTGGGGCATTCGCAGGGGGAGATCGCGGCGGCGTGTGTGGCGGGTGGGTTGTCGTTGGAGCAGGGGGCGCGGGTGGTGGCGGTGCGCTCCCGGGTGCTGGCGGAGTTGGCTGGCCGGGGTGGGATGGTGTCGGTGCCGTTGCCGGTGGAGGAGGTGCCGGTGGTGGCGGGGGTGTCGGTGGCGGCGGTGAACGGGCCGCGGTCCACGGTGTTGTCGGGGGATGTGGCGGGTGTGGAGCGGGTGTGTGGGGTGGTGGAGGGTGCGCGGCGGGTCGCGGTGGATTACGCCTCCCATTCGGTGCAGGTGGAGGCGGTGCGTGCGGAGTTGCTCAGCGGGTTGGTGGGTCTTGAGCCGGTTTCGGGTGGGGTGCCGTTCTATTCGACGGTGACGGGTGAGCGTCTGGACACTGGTGAGTTGACGGCGGAGTACTGGTATCGCAACCTGCGGGAGACGGTGCGGTTCGACCAGGCCATCCGCCAGGCACTGGGTGATGGTGCCGGGGTGGTGATCGAGGCCAGCCCCCATCCCGTGCTCGTTCCGGGCATGCAGGAGATCGTTGAGACCAGTGACCGCCGGGTGTCGGTGCTCGGATCACTGCGCCGCGACGACGGTGGTCAGGAACGGATGCTGACCGCCTTGGCCGAGGCGTACGTGAGCGGCGTCGCCGTGGACTGGAGCCAGGCCTTCCCCAACGCCCACCGCGTTGACCTGCCCACCTACCCGTTCCAGCGGCAGCGGTACTGGCACATGCCCACGCCCGCCGGCCCACCTGCCCTGGCGGACGAGCTGTGCTACGCGGTCGCGTGGACGCCGCTGCCGGACCACGCCGCGACGCTGACCGGCACCTGGCAGGTCGTGTCCACCCCGGACGTCCCCCATGCGGCAGCCGTGATCAGCGGACTGCGTCGACACGGCGCGGATGTTCGGCCCGTCGCATGGGATGCGGCAGCTCCGCTCAACCAGCACGGCGTGACCGGCGTGGTGTCCCTGCTGGACCTGGAACGCACCGTCGAACTCGTCCAGGCGCTGCACGGCGCCGAAGCCACCCTGTGGCTGGTCACCAGCGGAGCCGTGTCGACCGGCCCGTCCGACCCACTGCCCAATCCGAGGCAGGCGATGGTGTGGGGACTGGGCAGGGCCGTGGCGCTCGAACAGCCGGAGAACTTCGGCGGACTGGTCGACCTGCCGGAGTGCCCGGAGGACACCGACATCGACCGGCTCTGCGCGGTGTTGTCCGGTGTGGACGGTGAGGACCAGGTCTCGGTCCGGCCGACCGGTAGCTTCGCCCGACGCCTGGTTCGCGTGGGCAGCGCACAACCGCGGCGCGCGTGGCGACCAACCGGAACGGTGCTCGTGACCGGCGGCACCGGTGCGCTCGGTGCCCATGTGGCGCGCTGGCTGGTGCGGTCCGGAGCAGAACACGTCGTGCTGGTGAGCCGGCGTGGCAGCCACGCACCCGGTGCGGCCGCGCTGGCCGCCGAACTGGGTGCCGCGGTGAGCGTGGCCGCGTGCGATGTCGCCGACCGGACCGCCCTGGCCGACCTGCTGGCGAGCCTGCCCCGACTGGACGCGGTGGTGCACACGGCGGGTGTGCTGGACCAGCGGCCGGTCAACGAGTTGACGCGCCAGCGACTGGACGAGGTGCTGCGCGCCAAGGTGACCGGTGCGGTCAACCTGCACGAGTTGACCGCGGAACGCGACCTCTCGGCGTTCGTGCTGTTCTCCTCGGCCTCGGGCGTGTGGGGCGCGGCCGGCCAGGCTGCCTACGGCGCGGCCAACGCCTACCTCGACGCACTGGCCCAGCACCGCCGCGCCGCGGGCCTGCCGGCCACGTCGATCGCGTGGGGTGCGTGGGCCGGTGCCGGCATGGCCGCCAGCTGGGACGAGGACCTGCGGCAGCGCGGAGTGCTGGCGATGCCACCGGAGCGGGCTCTCGCGGGGTTGCGCCGTGCCCTCGACCACGACGAGACCGCCGTGGTGGTGGCCGATGTCGACTGGACGCGTTTCGCGCCGCTGTTCACCGCGCGACGACCGAGCCCGCTGCTGTCCGGTGTGGACGAACCGGCTGCGCAACCTGACGAACCCGACGCGCACCAGGAGCCGGCGTTCGTGCGGCGCATGGCGGCACTCGCACCGGACCAGCGAACCAGGGCACTCGCCGCACTGGTGCGTGACGAGACCGCGCTGGTGCTCGGACATCCCGCCGGCACCGGCATCGACATGGACCGCGCCTTCAAACAGCTCGGGTTCGACTCCATGACCGCCGTCGACCTGCGCAACCGGCTGCGTGCCAGCACCGGACTGCCGCTGCCCACCACCCTGCTGTTCGACCACCCGACCCCGAGCGCACTGGTGGCGCACCTCCGGTCGCTGATCGGCGCGGCACCGGGCGACGCGGTACCCGCGACCACCGGGGCAGCCGCCACCCCGACCTCAGCCGAGCCGCTGGCCATCGTGGCGATGAGCTGCCGGCTGCCCGGTGGGGTGCGCTCACCCGAGGACCTGTGGCGGTTGCTGTGCGACGAGGTGGACGCGATCGGTGAGTTCCCCACCGACCGAGGTTGGGACGTGGAATCGCTGTACGACCCCGAACCCGGCCGGCCGGGGCGGTCCTACACCCGGCAGGGTGGGTTCCTCTACGACGCTGACCGGTTCGACGCGGAGTTCTTCGGCATCAACCCGCGTGAGGCGGTGGCGATGGACCCGCAGCAGCGGCTGCTGCTGGAGGTCGCCTGGGAGGCGTTCGAGCGGGCCGGTATCGATCCCGCGACCCTGCGCGGCAGCGCGACCGGCGTGTTCGTCGGTGCGATGACCCAGGACTACGGGCCCAGGTTGGACGAGGCCCCGCAGGACTTCGAGGGCTACCTGCTCACCGGCAACACCGGCAGCGTGGCCTCGGGACGGCTGGCCTACACCTTCGGCTTTGAGGGCAGCGCGGTCACCGTGGACACCGGCTGTTCCTCGTCGCTGGTGGCGCTGCACCTGGCCGCGCAGGCGCTGCGGCAGGGGGAGTGCTCGCTCGCGCTCGTCGGCGGCGTGACGGTGATGCCGGATCCCGGGGTGTTCATCGAGTTCAGCCGCCAGCGCGGGCTGGCAGCGGACGGCCGGTGCAAGGCGTTCGCCTCAGCAGCCGACGGAACGGGCTGGGCGGAAGGCGTTGGTGTGTTGCTGGTGGAGCGGTTGTCGGATGCGCGGGCCAATGGGCATGAGGTGTTGGCGGTGGTGCGGGGGAGTGCGGTGAATTCGGATGGTGCGTCGAATGGGTTGACGGCGCCGAATGGTCCGTCGCAGCAGCGGGTGATTCGGGCGGCGTTGGTGTCGGCGGGGTTGGTGTCGGGTGAGGTGGATGTGGTGGAGGGGCATGGGACGGGGACGCGGTTGGGTGATCCGATCGAGGCGCAGGCGTTGTTGGCGACCTACGGGCAGGGGCGGGATCGGGATCGGCCGTTGTGGTTGGGGTCGGTGAAGTCGAACATCGGGCACACCCAGGCGGCTGCGGGGGTGGCCGGGGTCATCAAGATGGTCATGGCCATGCGCCACGGCCTGCTGCCGAAGACCCTGCACGTGGATTCCCCTTCACCGCACGTGGACTGGGACGCGGGTGCCGTGGCGCTGCTCACCGAGCAGCAACCGTGGCCGGAGACCAACCGGCCACGGCGGGCCGGTGTGTCCTCGTTCGGGGTCAGCGGCACCAACGCGCACATCATCATCGAGCAGGCGCCGGCCGAACCGGCCCCGGCCCGGCGGCCTGAAGGACAGGCGCTCGCCGGGACCACCCGCAGCCCGCTCGCCGTTCCGGCCGAGCCGGGTCCGCGGCGAGTGCCAGCGGCCTGGCCGGTGCTGCTGTCCGCCCGCACCGAACCAGCACTGCGTGCCCAGGCACACCGACTGAAGTCCTATCTGGACGCCAGGCCCGAGACTGACCTGGCGGACCTCACCCTGTCGCTGGCCACCGGCAGAGCCGCGCTGGAGCGGCGAGCCGGTGTTGTCGCCACCGACCACGACGAACTCCGGTCCACACTGGACCTGCTGGCGGCGGGACGTCCGGCCGCGAACCTGGTGAGCGGTACCGCCGCGCCGGACCCGGCCAAGGTTGTGTTGGTGTTTCCGGGTCAGGGGTCGCAGTGGGTGGGGATGGGTGTGGCGTTGTGGGAGTCCTC
>NZ_JAMTCK010000039.1 GCF_024171785.1 Goodfellowiella coeruleoviolacea | reverse complement strand
GCGCGTGGTGGCCAACGACAACCCCACATCCACCAACCGCCGCTGCGGACCCGAGACCACCCACTCCCGCAACCGCTCCGCCTGACCCCGCAACGCCCCCACCGACCGCCCCGACAACACCCACGGCACCACCGACAACCCCACACCACCCACCACACCCGACTCCCCCACCGGTGCCTGCTCCCCCACCGGTGCCTGCTCCAACACCACGTGCGCGTTCGTCCCACTCACCCCGAACGCCGACACACCGGCACGCCGCACCCGACCCGTCTCCGGCCACGCCACCGACTCCGTCAACAACGACACCGCACCCACCGACCAGTCCACCTCCGGCGTCGGCGCGTCCACGTGCAACGTCCTCGGCAACACCCCACGCCCCAACGCCAACACCATCTTGATCACACCGGCGATGCCGGCGGCGGTCTGGGCGTGGCCGATGTTGGACTTCACTGATCCCAACCACAGTGGACGGTCCCGGTCCTGGCCGTAGGTGGCCAGGATCGCCTGCGCCTCGATCGGGTCACCGAGCCGGGTGCCGGTGCCGTGCGCCTCCACCGCATCCACGTCCTGAGTGGACAGTCTGGCACTGGCCAGCGCCTGCCGGATCACCCGCTCCTGCGACACGCCACTCGGCGCGGTCAACCCGTTGCTCGCCCCGTCCTGGTTGACCGCCGAGCCCCGCACCACCGCCAACACCGGATGCCCGTTGCGCCGCGCGTCCGACAACCGCTCGACCAGCACCAGGCCGACTCCCTCGGCAAGGCCCATGCCGTCGGCGCTGGCGGCGAACGCCTTGCACCGCCCGTCGGCCGCCAGCCCGCGCTGCCGGCTGAACCCGGTGAACGACGCCGCGGTGGCCATCACCGCCACCCCGCCGGCCAGCGCCAGCTCGCACTCGCCGTTGCGCAGCGCCTGCGCGGCCAGGTGCAGTGCCACCAGCGACGACGAACACGCCGTGTCCACGGTGACCGCCGGCCCCTCCAGCCCGAGGCAGTACGCGATCCGCCCGGACACCACACTGGTGTTGCTGGCGGTGACGGCGTAGCCGGCGAAGCTGTCCGGTGCCTGGTTGAGCAGGGTGCCGTAGTCCTGGTAGTGGCAGCCGACGAACACCCCGGAGCGGCTGCCGTGCAGCGACAGCGGGTCGATGCCGGCGCGTTCGACCGTCTCCCAGGCGGTCTCCAGCAGCAGCCGCTGCTGGGGATCGGTGGCCGCTGCCTCGCGCGGGGAGATGCCGAAGAACTCGGCGTCGAACAGGTTGGCCTCGTGCAGGAACCCGCCCGCGCAGACGTAGGTCGTGCCCGGCTGGTCCGGGTCGGGGTGGTAGAGCCGCGTGGTGTCCCACCCCCGGTCGGTGGGGAACTCCGAGATGACGTCACGTCCACTGGCGACCAGCTGCCAGAAGTCCTCCGGTGATCGCACGCCACCGGGGAACCGGCAGCCCATCGCCACGATCGCGATCGGTTCCCGCTCCCGGTCCTCCGCCTCCTGCAGGCGGCGGTGGGCCTGCCGCAGGTCAGCGGTTACCCGCTTCAGGTAGGCACGAAGCTTGTCTTCATTGGCCACTGTCATGTCACCCCGTTGAGGCAGCCCCGCAAGGCTGGTCGTCGCCAGATCAGGACGTGCCGAACTCGGTGTCGATCAGTTCGAAGATCTCGTCGTCGGTGGCCGCGTCGAGGTCGCCCGCGGCTTCGCTGGGCTGTGGTGCCTGGTTGTCGGCCCACTTCCACAGCAGGGTCCGCAGCCGGTTGCCGATCTCGGCGCGTTCGCCGGGTGGCGGGTCGGCCGTGGCCAGCACCGCGGTCAACCGGTCGAGCGACTCAAGCGCCGCCGAGGTCGTGGTGGTGTCCGGCAGCAGTTGGGCGCGGAGGAAGCGGGCGAGCGCGATCGGGGTGGGGTGGTTGAAGACCAGTGTCGCGGCCAGCCGCAGCCCGGTGGCCGCGCCCAGCCGGTTGCGCAGCTCGATCGCGGTCAGCGAGTCGAATCCGAGGTCGCGGAACGCCCTACCGGGTTCGACCGCGTCGGGGGTGGTGTGTCCGAGGACGGCCGCGACCTGGGCGCGCACCAGTTCCACCAGCGCGCGGTCCCGTTCCGGTTCGGTCAGGCCGGTGAGGCGATCGCGCAGCCCGGCCCCACCGCTCGGCTCGGCCTCGGTGGACCGAGGGGTGGTGTGTTGGGTCAGTGCTCGAACCGCTGGCAGGTCGTCGAGCAGTGGGCGCGGTCGGGCCGAGGTGAACACCGGGGCGAAGCGTTCCCAGTCGACATCGGCCACGACCAGGGCGGTCTCGTCGCGGTCCAGGGCCTGGCCCAGCGCGGTGAACGCGAGTTCCGGGCTCATCAGCGCCAAGCCGCGTCGCCGCAGCTGGTCGTTGTCGATGCCGTCGATCACGCGTTGGGTGTCCCACGGGTTGACCGCGGACCAGACGCCCCAGGCGATCGACGTTGCGGTGTGGCCGCGCGCCCTGCGGTGCTGGGCCAGCGCGTCCAGGAACGCGTTGGCCGCCGCGTAGGCGGCGTGGTCGCGGCTGCCCCACACCCCGGCGATGGAGGAGAACAACACGAACGCGTCGAGGTCGTCCGGGTCGAGCAGGTCGTGGAGGTGTCGCGCGCCCGCGGCCTTGGCCGCGACCACCTCACCGAACTGCGGGACCGTGGTGTCGCTGATCGAGCCCAGTTCGATGAACGCCGCGCCGTGCACCACCGCGCGGACCCGCCGTCCCTGCTCGCGCAGCCCGGCGAGCAGCGCGGCGACCTGCTCCCGGTCGCCCACGTCACACGCGGCCAGCGTCACCTCGGTGCCCAGGGCGGCGAGTTCGGCGGTCAGGTCCGCCGCGCCCGGTGCGGCCTGGCCGCGCCGGCTGGTGAGCACCAGGTGCTCGGCGCCGTTGCGGGCAAGCCACCGCGCGATGTGCGGGCCCAGCACACCGGTGCCACCGGTGACGAGAACCGTGCCCCGGGGCCGCCACCGACGGGCCGGCGATCCCGTGCCGGGGCTGGGCACCAGGCGGCGCACGAACGTCCCGGCCGGGCGCACCGCCACCTGGTCCTCGTCGGCGGCACCGGCGAGCACCGCGCAGAGCAGCCGCGTGGTCTGCTCGTCCGGCTGCCCGGGCAGGTCCACCAGACCGCCCCAGCGGTCGACGTGCTCCAACCCGACCACCCGGCCCAGTCCCCAGGTCAGCGCCTGGTCCGGGGCGGGGAGCTGCTCGGTCTCGGTGACGGCGACCGCGCCGCGCGTGACCATCCACAGTGGAGCGTCCAGCGCGGCGTCGCCCAGCGCCTGCACCAGCACCAGGGTGGCCGCCAGCCCGGCCGGGAGCGCCGGGTGTTCCGGGTGCGGGCGCTGGTCGGCGGATAGCAGGGAGAGCACCCCGTCGACCGCGTCAGCGGCCACGACCTGGCTGATCCGCGTGGCGAGCGCGGCGCGGTCGGTGGCCGCGGTGTCGATCTCCAGTGGCAGCACGGTCGCGCCGCTGGCGCGCAGGCCGCGGATGATCTCCAGGGTTGCTGGTTCGGCCCTGTCGACGTCGGGAACGGCGACCAGCCAGGTCCCGGCCAGCGCCGGGACTCCGGCCTGGCCGAGTGGTTTCCAGACAACGCGGTAGCGCCACTGGTCCACTGTGGCCGTTCGGGCGTGCTCCCGGCGCCAGTCCGACAGTGCGGGCAGCACCGGGGCGAGGTCGTGCTCGGTCACGCCCAGCGTGGCCGCCAGGCCGGCGAGGTCCTGCTGGTCGACCGCCGTCCAGAACCGCTGCTGCGCCGGGTCCGCGTGTCCGGTGGCCGGGTCCTCGGCGGCGGTGAGCCAGTAGCGCTCCCGCTGGAACGCGTAGGTGGGCAGGTCGACCCGGCGCGCGCCGCTGTCCGCGTGGAGCACGCACCAGTCCACGGCCGCGCCGTGGCAGTGCGCCTCGGCCAGTGAGGTGAGGAACCGGTCCAGCCCGCCCTCGCCGCGGCGCAGCGATCCCACGGTCGCCACGTCTGCCGCGGTGTCCTCGGCGGTCTCCTGGACCGCCATGGTCAGCACCGGGTGCGGACTGATCTCGACGTACAGGGTGTGGCCGGCGGCGAGCAGGGCGCTGACCGCCTGGTCGAACCGCACGGTCTGCCGCAGGTTCTGGTACCAGTACTCGGCGTCGCAGGTGTCGGTGTTGATCCGGCCGCCGGTCAGGGTGGAGTAGAGGGGGATGGCGGCCGGCAGCGGGGTGATCGGGTCGAGCACGGTGAGCAGTTCGGCGTGGATGGCCTCGACCTGCGCCGAGTGCGAGGCGTAGTCCACGGGCACCCGGCGGGCGCGGAGCCCGGCTGACTCGCACTCCCGGTGCAGTTCGTCCAGTGCGGCCGGCTCACCGGAGACCACCAGGGAGCGTGGACCGTTGACCGCGGCCACGGCGAGCCGGTCGCCCCAGCGGTGCAGCCGGCCGCGCAACGCCTCGGCGTCCTCGGCGACGGACAGCATCCCGCCCCGGCCGGACAGGGCCCGCAACGCCTTGCTGCGCAACGCCACCACCCGGGCGGCATCCGCCAGTGACAACGCGCCCGCCACGCACGCCGCCGCGATCTCGCCCTGGGAATGTCCCACCACGGCGGCCGGCTGGACCCCGTGGGAGCGCCACAACTCGGCCAGGGACACCATCACCGCGAACAGCGCGGGCTGCACCACGTCCACCCGGTCCAGCGGCGGCGCGTCCGCGTTCCCGCGCAGCACGTCCACCAGGGACCAGTCAACGTGCTGGCGGAGCGCGTCAGCGCAGTCGCGGATGCGTTGGGCGAACACCGGTGCCGTGTCCAGCAGGTCCGCCGCCATGCCGACCCACTGCGAGCCCTGGCCCGGGAACACGAACACGGTTCTGGCCTCGGCGTCCACCGTGCCGCTGACCAGGTTGGCCGCCGCGGTGCCGGTCGCGAGCGCGTCCAGGCCGGCTCGCAGCGTCGCCCGGTCGGTGGCCAGCACCGCGGCCCGGTGGCGCAACGCCGACCTGGTGGTGGCCAGCGAGTGACCGATGTCCACCAGGTGCTGTTCGGGATGGCTGTCCAGGTGGGTGCGCAACCGGGTGGCCTGCGCGCGCAGTGCCGCCTCGGTCCGCCCGGACAGCACGCACGGCACCACCACCGGCGGGCGCCGGTCAGCGGGCGGGTCGTCGTCCTCCTGCTCCTGGGCCGCCTCCAGGATCACGTGCGCGTTGGTGCCGCTGACGCCGAACGAGGACACCCCGGCGCGGCGCGGGCGCCCCGTCTCCGGCCAGGCCACCGGCTCGGTCAGCAGCGACACCGCCCCCGCTGACCAGTCCACCTGGGACGTGGGCTGGTCCACGTGCAGGGTGCGCGGCAGCAGACCGTGCCGCATCGCCAGCACCACCTTGATCACACCGGCCACGCCGGCCGCGGCCTGTGCGTGCCCGATGTTGGACTTCACCGATCCCAACCACAGTGGACGGTCCCGGTCCTGCCCGTAGGTGGCCAGGATCGCCTGCGCCTCGATCGGGTCACCGAGGCTGGTGCCGGTGCCGTGCGCCTCCACCACGTCCACCTGGGACGGTGGCAGCCCGGCGTTGGCCAGTGCCTGCCGGATCACCCGCTGCTGCGCCGGCCCGTTGGGCGCGGTCAGCCCGTTGCTCGCGCCGTCCTGGTTGACCGCCGAACCCCGCACCACCGCCAGCACCGGGTGGCCGTTGCGCCGGGCGTCGGACAGCCGTTCCAGCAGCAGGATTCCCACGCCCTCGCCGAGGCCGGTGCCGTTGGCCGCCGACGCGAACGCCTTGCACCGGGCGTCCGGGGCCAGGCCGCGCTGTCGGCTGAACTCCACCAGGAACCCGGGTGTGGACATCACGGTGGCGCCGCCGGCCAACGCCAGTGCGCAGTCCCCGTTGCGCAGCGCCTGCGCGGCCAGGTGCAGGGCCACCAGCGACGCCGAGCACGCGGTGTCCACGGTCAGGGCGGGCCCTTCGAGTCCGAAGGTGTAGGCCAGCCGACCCGAGGCGATGGACGCGGCGTTCCCGGTGCCCAGGTAGCCCTCGACGCCCTCCGGTGTTCGCTGCAGCAGGCCGGCGTAGTCGTGGCCGTTGCTGCCGACGAACACGCCGGTGCGGCTGCCGGCCAGCGAGTCGGGGGCGATGCCGGCGCGCTCGAACGCCTCCCAGGAGGTTTCCAGCAGCAGGCGCTGCTGCGGGTCCATGGCCAGTGCCTCCCTCGGGGAGATCCCGAAGAGGGCCGCGTCGAACAGGTCGGCGTCGTGCAGGAACCCGCCCTCGCGGGTGTGGCACCGGCCCGGCCGGTCCGGGTCGGGGTCGTAGAGCCGGTCGAGGTCCCAGCCGCGGTTGACCGGAAACCCCGAAATCGCGTCACCACCGGCGACGAGCAGGTCCCACAGGTCTTCCGGAGAGCCAACGCCGGCGGGGAAGCGGCAGCTCATCGCGATGATCGCGATCGGCTCGCCAGCCCTGTCCTCGGCCTCCCGCAGGCGTTGGTGCGCCTCGTCCAACTCCGCGGTGACCCGTCGGAGGTACGCGCGGAGCTTGTCCTCGTTCGCCATCACTTCGCCTCACTGCCGAACTTCTGGTCGATGAAGTCGAAGAGTTCGTCGTCGCTGGCCTCGGTGAGCCGGTGCGCCGCCCGAACCGTGTCCGCAGGCCGCGGGGTTGGCGTGCACGCGGACAACAGCCCGCGCAGCCGGGCGGCCACGTCGGCCCGCTCGTCGTCGGTCAGCGCCTCGGTGTCGAGCGCGGCCGTGAGCCGGTCCAGCGCGGCCTGCCACCCGCCCGGTCCCCGGCCCGGCGCCAGCCCGTCGGCCAGGTGCCTGGCCAGTGCGGCGGGAGTGGCGTGGTCGAAGACCACGGTGGCGGCCAGCCGCAGCCCGGTGGTCGCGGCCAACCGGTTGCGCAGTTCCACGGCGGTCAGCGAGTCCACCCCGAGTTCCTTGAACGGTCGGCCGGCGCGCACCGCCGTCGCGCTGGTGTGGCCGAGCACGGCGGCGGCCGTGGCGCACACCAGGTCCAGCAGGATGCGGTCGCGCTCGGTTTCCGCGGCGCTGGCAAGTCGCTCCGCCAACCCGGCTGCCGCACCGCCGGTGCTGGCCGTTCCGCTGGCCGCCGCGGCCCGGCGGACCGTGCTGGGCACCAGCCCGCGCAGCACGGCCGGCACGGTGCCGTCCGCGACCTGGTCCCGCAGCGCCGCGAGATCCAACCGCATCGGCAGGACCACTGCCCCACCCGAGGCCAGGGCGGCGTCGAACAGGGCGGTGCCCTCGGCCGCGGACAGGGTGGCGACACCGGCGCGGCGCATCCGGGACAGCTGGACCTCGTCCAGGCGGCCGGCCATGCCGCCGCGTTCCCCCCACAGGCCCCAGGCCAGGGACACCGTTGGCGCGCCGCGGGCGCTGCGCCGGTGGGCGAACGCGTCGAGGAACGCGTTGGCCGCCGCGTAGTTGCCCATGCCCGGCCCGCCCAGCGTGCCAGCGGCCGACGAGAACACCACCACGGGCACGGAGCCGGCCACCGCGGCCAGGTTCAGCACGGCGTCGACCTTCGGGCGGAACACCCGCGCCACGTCCTGCGGCGTCATCGCGGTGAGCACGGCGTCGGCCAGCACGGCGGCGGTGTGCACAACCGTGCTGAGTGGACGGTCCGGCGGCAGCGAGTCCAACACCCGGGCCAGTGCGGCCCGATCCGCCACGTCGCAGGCGGCCACGGTCACGTCCGCCCCGAGTTCGGTGATGGCCGCGGCCATACCCGCACTGCCCTCGGCCTGTGATCCCCGGCGGCTGACGAAGAGCAGGTGCCGAACCCCGTAGCTGGCGACGAGGTGCTGGGCGATCACGCCACCCAGCCCGGTGGCGGCGCCGGTCACCAGCACGGTGCCGGTGGGATCGATGGGTGGGGCAGTCTGCTGGGGCGGCTGGTCGAGCCGGGTGAGCCTGGGGCGGAGAACCGTGCCGGCGCGCAGGGCGAGCTGCGGTTCTCCCGAGGCGAGCGCCGCTGGCAGCGCTCGGACGGACTCCTCGGTCTCGTCCAGGTCCACCACCACGAACCGGCCAGGGTGCTCCCGCTGTGCCGAGCGCAGCAGGCCCCACACCGGGGCGAGCACGATGTCGGGCTCGGTGTCCTCGCCGGTGGTGACCGCGTTGCGGGTGAGCACCACCAGCCGCGCCGCCGACCACCGGTCGTCAGCGAGCCACTGCCGCACCAGCGCCAGGACCCGGCAGGTGGCCTGGTGCGCCGCGGTGGCCGGATCACCGGTATCCGCGTCCACTGTGGAGGAACAGGAGGTGAGCACCGTGTCCGGAACACCACTGCCGTTGGCCGTGGCCAGGGACACCAGGTCCGCGTGGTTGGCACAGGGCGTGCCGACCGCTTCCAGGGCGGCGCTCACCCCCAGCTCGTCACCACCGACCACCGCCCAGTGCCCGCTGGTCTGCTCCGGTCGCGGTGCCGCCAGGATCGCGTCCCAGGTCAGGGTGAACAGCGACTCGTGGCGGGCATCCGGCCCCGGCTGTGCGGCGCTCGACACCTCGCGCAGCACCAGGGAGTCCACCGAGATGACCGGGGTGCCGGTCTGGTCGGTCGCGGTCAGCGACACCTCGCCCTGGTTGTGCCGGACCAGCCGAACCCGCAGGGCGGTGGCGCCGGTGGCGTGCAGGGTGGTGCCGCTCCACGAGAACGGGCGGGCCGGCCGGCCACTGGCCGGATCGGCTGCCACGGCCTGCAGTGCGGCGTCCAGCAGCGCGGGGTGGAGGCCGAACCGGGTGGCCTCGGGCTGTTGGTCGTCGGGCAGGACGACCTCGGCGAAGACCTCGTTGCCGCGTTGCCACGCCGCGCGCAGTCCCTGGAAGGCCGGGCCGTAGCGGACACCCGCCTCGGTGAGCCGGTCAGCCAGGTCGTCGAGGTCCACCGGGTCGGCGGCCGCTGGCGGCCAGGCCGGTGGCTGGCTGGGTGGGACGGTCGCTGCCGGACTGACCACACCGGTCGCGTGGCGAGTCCAGGACTGGTCGAGCGAGTCCGCGGACCGGGAGTAGAGGGTCAGCCCGCGGCGGCCGGACGCGTCCGGGGCGCCGACCACCAGTTGCAGCAGAACAGCGTCGTCCTCGGGCACCACCAGTGGCGCGGCCAGGGTCAGCTCCTCAAGCCAGCCGCATCCGACCTGATCCCCCGCGCGGATCGCCAGCTCGACGAACGCGGTGCCGGGCAACAACACCAACTCCCGGTCGGCCGACCCCGGCGTTGCGGTGTCCAGCACGGCGTGATCCGCGAGCCACGGGTGCGACCGGAGGGAGAGTCGGCCGGTGAGCACCACGCTGTCGGCGTCGGCGGCGGTGACCACCGCGCCGAGCAGCGGGTGTTCCGCGGCGACCAGGCCAGCCGCGCTCAGGTCCACTGTGGTCGATGCGTCCGGGTCCGGCCAGAACCGCTGGCGTTGGAAGGCATAGGTGGGCAGTTCGACGTGGCGAGCGCCAGCAGCCGGTCCGCCGGCTGTCCAGTTCACCTGCACACCGTGCACGTGTGCCTCGGCGAGCGAGGTGAGCAAGCGTGCTCGCCCACCCTCATCCCGGCGCAGCGAGCCGAGTGCGACCGCGTCGGCGCCGACGTCGTCGATGGTCTCCTGGATCGAGGTGGTCACCACCGGGTGTGGGCTGACTTCGATGAACGCCTGCTGTCCCTCGCTCAGGAGCAGCCGGGTGACCTGGTCGAACCGGACGGTCTGGCGGAGGTTCGCATACCAGTACTCCGCGTCGCAGGCCGCGGTGTCCAACACCTGCCCGGTCACCGTGGAACAGAACGGCACGGTCGAGGACACCGGAGTGATCCCGGCCAGCGACGCCAGCAGTTCGTCGCGGATCGCCTCGACCTGCGCCGAGTGTGACGCGTAGTCCACCGGGATCCGCCGCGCCCGCACCCCCTCCGCCGCACACCGGGCCAGCAGCCCCTCCAGCGCCTCCACCTCACCGGAGACCACCGTGGACCCAGGGCCGTTGACCGCGGCCACCGACAACCGACCACCCCACTCCCCCAGCCACCGCTCCACCCGACCGGCCG
>NZ_JAMTCK010000038.1 GCF_024171785.1 Goodfellowiella coeruleoviolacea | reverse complement strand
GCGAACGCCTCCGCGAACACCGGAGACGACTCCAACAACGCACACCCCATCCCCCGCCACTGCGACCCCTGCCCAGGAAACACGAACACCACCCGGCCGGATGACGCCTGCCGCCCCGCGGCATCCTCGACCAGACCGGCAAGCAGTTCCTCTCGCGTCTCACCGACCACCGCTACCCGATGGGCCAACGCTGCTCGCGTCGTCGCCAACGAATGAGCGATGTCTCCCACTGACACGCCTGGGTTGGCGTCGACGAAAGCCCTGAACCGTTTGATCTGTTCGCGCAAGGCCGCCTCCGAGTGCGCGGAGAGCACCCACGGAACCGGAAGAGAGCCCTCAGCCGCACCCACCGGACCCGGATCCGATGCGGCATTGGCTACGGCGTCGTGGTGGGGGGCTTGTTCCAGGATCACGTGGGCGTTGGTGCCACTGATCCCGAACGAGGACACCCCCGCCCGACGCGGCCGACCCACCTCCGGCCACGACCGCGCCTCCGTCACCAACTCCACCGCACCAGCAGACCAGTCCACATGCGACGACGGCCGACCAACATGCAACGTCTTCGGCACAACACCGTGCTCCAACGCGCACACCATCTTGATCACACCCGCCACACCCGCCGCCGCCTGGGTGTGCCCCACATTCGACTTCACCGACCCCAACAACAACGGACGACCCCGATCCCGACCCTGGCCGTAGGTCGCCAGCAACGCCTGCGCCTCGATCGGATCACCCAACACCGTCCCGGTCCCGTGCGCCTCCACCACGTCCACCTCGGACGGGGAAAGACCACCACTGGCCAACGCCGCCCGGATCACCCGCTGCTGGGACGGACCGTTCGGCGCCGTCAACCCATTCGACGCACCGTCCTGATTCACCGCACTACCCCGCACCACCGCCAACACCCGATGACCACGACGCCGCGCATCCGACAACCGCTCCACCAACACCACACCCACACCCTCGGAGAACCCCGTACCGTCCGCGGAATCCGAAAACGCCTTGCACCGACCATCCGGGGCCAGTCCTCGTTGCCTGGACAGTTCGACAAACGGCCCTGGCGTGGACATCACCGTCACACCACCCGCCAGAGCCAGATCGCACTCACCGGACCGCAACGACTGCACCGCCAGATGCAACGCCACCAACGACGACGAACACCCCGTGTCCACCGTCACCGCCGGCCCCTCGAACCCGAAGGTGTACGCCACCCGGCCAGACAGCACGCTCGCGGCGTTTCCGGTCACCAGGTGGCCTTCCGCGACGCCCGCGGCGTGGACAAGCGAAAGGTAGTCCTGACCAGTGGTGCCGACGAAGACTCCGGTCTTGCTGCCATTCGCCGAACGCGGGTCGATGCCCGCCCGCTCGAACGCCTCCCAGGACACCTCCAGCAGCTGCCGCTGCTGCGGGTCCATCGCCAACGCCTCACGCGGCGAAACACCGAAGAACGCCGCGTCGAACTCACCCGCACCGGCCAGGAAGCCGCCCGCGCGCACATAGGACTTTCCTGCCCGAGCAGGATCAGCATCGAACACCGCCGCAAGGTCCCAGCCACGGTCCAGCGGAAACTCGCCGATCGCATCCACACCGTCCGCAACCAACCGCCACAGGTCCTCCGGCCCCGCCACACCACCCGGCAGCCGGCAGGCCATGCCGACGATGGCCATCGGCTCGGTGGCGGCCGCGGTGAGCCGGTCGTTGTGCTGGCGCAGGCGCCGGTTCTCCAGGAGCGCGGCGCGCAGTGCGTCAGCGACCGTCGAGTCTGAGATGTCCATCATCAGCTCCTCGTATGACCCGTCACCGGGGATCCGTGGTGTCGAGTGCCATCCGGACGAGGGCACCGAGATCCATGGCGGCTATGGCTTCACTGTCGTCGTCGACCGCGGTGCGGGCAGCGGTCGACGAGGTGGTCGCTGGGGCGGCGAGTTCGAGCAGGGTGTCCAGCAGGCCTGCGGCTCGCAGGCGGGCAGGCGGAATCGATGCCACCAAGTTCCGGATCCGGTCATCCGGGTCGTCATCGGCCTTGCCTGGAGTCAACCTGGTGACCAGGTGCGCACCGAGCGCGGCCGGCGTCGGGTAGTCGAAGATCAGGCCCGCCGGCAGCGAGAGTCCGATGATGGCCGCCAGTCGGTTGCGCAACTCGACCGCGGCCAGCGAGTCGAAGCCGAGTTCCTGGAAAGGCCGGTCCACACCGATGTCCTCTGTGGACTCGTGGTTGAGCACGGCGGCGGCCTCGGTGCGCACCACGCTGAGCAAGATGGTCTGTTGTTCGGCTTCACTCGCCCCGGCCAGGCGCCGGGCAAGGACGGCTTCAGGCTCCGTGTCGGTCAGCCGGTCGCCATCAGTGGTCAGCTTGGCCACTTCTGGGATCTCGGTGATGAGAGGTCTGGCACGTGTCGCGGTGAAGGCTGGGACGAACAGCGACCAGTCGATGTCGGCGACGACCACCGGGCTCTGGTCGTGTGCTATCGCGAGCCGCAGGGCGACAACAGCGAGATCCGGTGGCATCAATCGGATTCCGCTGCGGCTCAACAGGGTCTCCGGCATCCGGTCGACAAGTCCCCCGGCATCCCATCCACCCCAGGCGACCGACGTCGCCGGCAGCCCTCGCATCCGGCGGTTCTCCGCCAACGCGTCCAGCAGCGCGTTGGCCGCCGCGTAGGCACCTGTCGCAACGCTGCCCCAGACGGCCGCACCAGAGGAGAACAGCACGAACGCGTCGAGGTCCATGTCTTCGGTCAGCTCACTGAGCACGACTGCACCCCGGGCTTTCGCCGCCAGAGTACGTTCCAGATGCTCCACCGTCAGGTCGGTCACGGGCGCGTCGTCCACCACGGCCGCCGCGTGGATCACGGCCGTCAACGGCCTGTCCGGCGGGATGCTCGCCAGCAGACCCGCCACGGCGTCCCGGCTGGTGATGTCGCAGGCGGCGAACCTGACCGAGGGCACCTCCTCGGCGAGCTGCTGGGCGCCCTCGGCCGCGGCCCCACTTCGGCTGACCAGGATCACCTGATCAGCACCGTCTCTGGCCAGTGCGCGTGCGAGACTACGACCGAGGGCACCGGTACCTCCACTGATCAGTACCGTGCCCCTCGACCGCCATCCCGGCGTCGATCCGGCCGGCAGCGGAGCGCGTGCCAGCCGCCGAACGAGCACACGGGATTCCCGAACAGCGAACTCCTGCTCGTCGGATGCGGTGGCCAGTATCGAACACAGCTGGACGACAGCGTTGTCGTCGACGGTCTCGGGCAGATCGACCGTCCCACCCCACAGGCGGGGCAGTTCCAGACCGACAATTCTGCCCAGCCCACAGAGCTGCGCCTGGGCAAGCGCTACCGTCCCGTCCGACGGTCCTGTCACCACCGCGCCACGCGTGACGCACCACAGCCGGGTGGACAGCTTCAGGTCGACCAGTGCCTGTACCAACGCCACGGTGCCGAGGAGTCCACTTGGGACTTCCCGGTGCAGGGGATGAGCGGTCTCGGTCACGCCAAGCAGTGACAGCACCCCGTCGGGGTCGGGGAGGTCACGGAGTCGTTCGGCCATCGCAGCCCGGTCGGATGCGGACTCCACTGCCACGATGACGGCAGTCGCGCCGCACTCGGTGAGCCTGTCGCTGATCACGACCGCGAGATCGTCGTCAGCCTTCTCACTGATCACCAGCCACGTCCCGGACAGGTGTGGTTCCGGCATCTGTGGATGCGATCGCCACTCCACCCGGTAGCGCCAACTATCCACACTGGATAGTTGATGCCTGGTGCGACGCCATTCGGACAGTGCGACCAGGAACTCGTCAAAAGACCGGTTCGCCTCGATGCCCAGGCTGGCGGCCACGCCAGCGGTGTCCTGGTCCTCCACCGCCTGCCAGAAGGCCGCGTCCACGGGGTCTGCCCTGGGCGCTGGGCGCTCCGGCCAGTAGCGCCTGTGCTGGAAGGGGTAAGTGGGCAGGTTGACCGGTACGGACCGAGGCAGGAGCGCACTCCAGTCAACCGGCACACCATGGGTGTACGTGTGCGCCAGGGAAAGCAAGAAGCGTCGTTGTTCCGGTTCGTCGCGGTGCAGGGTGCCGACGGCCAGGACGTCGATGGCGAGGTCGTGTGCGGTGTCGAGTACCCCGGCCACGAGTACCGGTTGTGGGCTGACCTCGACGAAAACGGTGTGCCCCGCCCTGATCAGCGTTTGGGTGGTGTGGCAGAACTCCACGGTCTGGCGCAGGTTGCGGTACCAGTACTCGCCCCCCAGCTCGCCGGTGTCGATCAGTTCGCCGGTGACGGTGGAGTAGAACGGGACGGTGGATTGCCGGGCCCTGATCGCCCCGAGAGCGGTCAGCAGGTCGGCTCGCAGCACCTCCACGTCTCGGGCATGCGAGGCGTAGTCCACATCCACCCGGCGTGCCCGAACTCCGGTCTGCTCTGCCCAGGCCACGACCTCATCCAGAACGCCTGACTCGCCGGAGACCACCACCGACCGAGGGCCGTTCACCGCGGCCAGCGACAACCGCCCGCCCCACCGGTCCACCAACTCGCGCACCTGGTCCACCGGAGCGGACAGCGACACCATCCCACCCCGACCCGCCAACTCCTCCGCCAGCAGCCGAGCCCGCACCACGACGATCCGTGCCGCGTCGTGCAGTGACAGCGCACCCGCCACACACGCCGCGGCGATCTCCCCCTGCGAATGCCCCACCACCGCGGCCGGCTCCACCCCATGAGCCCGCCACACCGCCGCCAGCGACACCATCACCGCGAACAACACCGGCTGCACCACATCCACCCGATCCCACGACCCCGCCACCAACGCATCCCGCACCGACCACTCCACACACCCCTCGATCGCCTCCGCACACTCCGCGAACGCCTCCGCGAACACCGGAGACGACTCCAACAACGCACACCCCATCCCCCGCCACTGCGACCCCTGCCCAGGAAACACGAACACCACCCGACGAGCACCAGCCGCCACACCTCGAACCCCACGTCCCTCGACCACCTCACCCAACCCCGTGAGCAACTCCTCCCGGCTCTCCCCCACCACAGCCGCCCGGCACTCCAACGCGGCACGGGTCGTTCTCAGCGAATGGGCAACGTCCGCAACCGGCAGTTCCGGGCGCTCCGCCACCCACTGGTGCAGCCGGGCCGCCTGTTCCCGCAACGCCGCTTCGGACATCGCCGAGAGCACCCAGGTCACCGGTCCCGGCTGCGCCACCCGCGACACGGTCTCCTGCGGCTGATCAGGTGCTTGTTCCAGGATCACGTGGGCGTTGGTGCCGCTGATCCCGAACGAGGACACCGCTGCCCGGCGCGGCCGGCCCACCTCCGGCCACGGCCGAGCCTCCGTCACCAACTCCACCGCACCAGCGGTCCAGTCCACATGCGACGAGGGCTGGTCAACGTGCAACGTCTTCGGCAGCACGCCGTGCCGCAGCGCCAGGACCATCTTCATCACACCTGTCACGCCCGCGGCGGCCTGCGAGTGCCCCAGGTTCGACTTGATGGAGCCAAGCCACAGTGGTTGGTTGCGGTCCTGGCCGTAGGTCGCCAGCAACGCCTGCGCCTCGATCGGATCACCCAGTCTGGTTCCGGTCCCGTGCGCTTCGACCGCATCCACATCGGACGGTGCAAGACCGGCGTTGGCCAGTGCCGACCCGATCACCCGCTGCTGGGACGGACCGTTCGGCGCGGACAACCCGTTCGACGCGCCGTCCTGATTCACCGCACTGCCCCGCACCACCGCCAACACCCGATGACCGTTCCGCCGCGCATCCGACAACCGCTCGGTCAGGAGCACCACGGCGCCTTCACCCCAGCCGATCCCGTCGGCCGAGTCCGCGAACGGCTTGCACCGACCGTCGGCGGCGAGCGCGCCCTGCCTGGCGAACGGGACAAACGCGGTGGGATCCGAGATCACACCCACCCCACCGACGAGTGCCATCGAGCAGTCGCCCTGTCGTAGCGACTGGACCGCGGTGTGCAGGGCGACCAGCGACGACGAGCAGGCCGTGTCCACGGTCAACGCCGGGCCCTCCAGGCCGAACACGTAGGAGATGCGCCCGGACAGCACCGAGCCCGCGCCGCCGGTGGCGACGTAGCCCAGGTTCTCCGGTGAGCGCATCAGCTTCACGGCGTGTTCGATCGCCTGCCCACCGATGAAGACGCCCGTTCGGCTACCGCGCACGGACAGCGGGTTGATCCTGGCTCGTTCGAACGCCTCCCACGCGATCTCCAACAGGAGTCGCTGCTGCGGATCCATCGCTGTCGCTTCGCGGGGTGAGATGCCGAACAACTCAGCGTCGAAGTCGCCGACTCCCGACAGGAAAGCGCCTTCGACATCCCCCAGTTCGGGCTGGCCACGACGAAGGTCAGCGAGATCCCAGCCTCGGGAAGCCGGGGCGGGCCCAACCGCGTCGACGCCGTCGACCAGCAGTCGCCACAGCGCTTCTGGCGAGTCGGCGCCGCCGGGCAGCCGGCACGCCATGGACACGATCGCGATGGGCTCGCGATCACGGTTCCGCTCGTCCTGCAGCTCCTGGCGGGCCTGTCGCAGCTCGCCGGTGACTCGCACCAAATAGGCGCGCAGCTTGTCCTCGGTCATGACCAAATCCCCTGCCCGCTGTGATCGATCGGTGACGGCGGGTCCGGAAGAGGAGAACCGAGTTCGCGATCGATGATGTCAAAGATCTCGTCGTTGGTGGCCGATTCGAGGTCGGAGGTGCGGTCCTCGGCCGGGGCGAGTCTGGCGGTGATCTCCCGCAACATGCGGAGCACCTCGGTTCGTGCACTCGGGTCTGCCGCGACTACCGGCACCGCGCGTTCGAGCCGCGCCAACTGGTGGTGGACATCGTCCAGATCGATGCGGTCCACGTCTCCGCCGAGCTGGCCACCGAGGTGCTCGGCAAGGCTGATCGCATCCGGGTAGTCGAAGACCAGGGTGGCGGGAAGCGACAGGCCCGTCAGCGCTACCAGCTTGTTCCTGAGTTCGATGGCGGTCGCTGAGTCGAAGCCAAGCTCCCGGAACTGCCGCCGTGGTGGGATGGACGCGGTTGAAGCGTGACCGAGGACCGCCGCGGCCTGCGCGCGAATCAGCTCCACCAGGGTGGCTTGCCGTTCATCCGCGTCAATGCCCGGGTGGAAGTCCGGTGCTGGTCCGGTGATGCCCTTCCTCCGTTCGCCCGTTTCGGGGATTTCCTGGATGAGCGGACGTGGCCGGGCGAAGGTGTACGTGGCGGCGAAGCGTTCCCAGTCGATGTCCGCGACCGTCAACAACGTCTCGTCATCGTTCAGCGCCTGCCACAACGCCTGGGTCGCGAGCCCCGGGTCCATCGCGCGGATGCCCAGCCGGGCCAGTCGAGCCGTGCTCGCCTGGGCGGCGGCCGTCCCCGCTGACTTCCATGCTCCCCAGCTGACAGACGTCGCGGTCAACCCCTGTGCCCGCCGTTGCAACGCCAGCCCGTCCAGGCAGGCGTTGGCAGCGGCATACGCACCGTTACCGCTGCTTCCCCAGGTCGCGGCGCCGGACGAGAACAGCACGAACGCGTCCAGGTCCACTCCGGCGGTCAGCTCGTCCAGGTGCCGGGCACCACCCACCTTTCCCGACACCACCGCCTCGAAATCGGTCCAGGAACAGTCAACGATCTTGTGGTGCGCACCGACACCGGCGGCGTGGAACACCGACCGCAACGGGTACTCAGCTGGAATCGACCGGATCACCTGGGCCAGAGCATCCCGGTCCGCGACGTCGCACGCCACCACCGCAACGTTCACACCGGCGGCGGTCGCCTCCTCAACCAGCTCCGGTGCCACCACCCCGCGACGGCTCACCAGCACCAGGTGCTCAACGCCCGTGCCCAGCAGCCACCGCACCACGTGACGACCGACCTCACCCGTCCCGCCGGTCACCAGCGCCGTACCCCGAGTTCGCCACTGCGCCGCCGCCACTGCGGGCGGTGGCGCAGGTACCAGTCGCCGAGCGAAGACGCCGTCCTCGGACACCACAACCTGGTCCTCACCCGTGCCGGCCAGCACGCCCAACACGCGCGCGTCCCACCCGCCGGTCACCTCGATCAGGCCGCCCCAGAGGTGTGGCAGCTCCAACCCCACCACCTGTCCCAGCCCCCACACCCCACGCGCGTCACCAACCACCCCACCGCCCAGGCCAGATGCCCCTCGGGTGACCATCCACAACGGACTTCTCACGTCCGCGTCCAGCAACCCCTGAACCACCACCACGGACAGCCACATTCCCGCCAGCGACACAACACCCGAAACGGGCGGGGCGTCCTGGACGGCCGCGCGCAGCGAGTCAGCCACGGCGGCCCGGTCGTCTTGCTGACCGATGCCCACTCGAACCACGTGTGCGCCACCACGGGACAAGCCGGTGGCAGCCGCGTTGCCCAACTCCTCGTTCCCGTCCTCGGTGAGCACCACCCAGGTTCCGGACAGCGTTGCTTCCGTGGGAACAGGCACCGGCCGCCACTCCACCCGATACCGCCACGAGTCCGTCCCCATGGGACGCTGCCAGTAGCGCCGGTGCTGGAACGCGTACGTGGGTAGGCCGACGAGGGCCGCCCGCGGCAGCACACCCGCCCAGTCCACCGTGGCACCCCGGGTGTAGTCACCGGCCAGGGACAGCAACGAACGTCGTCGCTCCGGTTCACCGCCAACCAGGACGGGATCCGACACCAACTCATACCGACCGTCAGCCACCTTCGCCACCTCGGCGAGCAGCTCGTCGCGCGTGTCACCCACCACCGCGACGCGATGGTCGAACGACGTTCGCACCGCCAGTGAGTACGCCACCTCTCCCACCGAGGCTTGAGGGTGGTCGGCCATCCACCGAACCAACCGGACGGCCTGTTCCCGCAATGCCGCGTCCGACCGTGCCGACAACACCCACGCGACCGGGCCGCTGGCCGGTTCCGACGCGGACTCGGACTCCGGTGTCTGTTCGAGGATCACGTGCGTGTTCGTCCCGCTGAAGCCGAACGAGGACACACCGGACCGGTGTGTCCGGTCCACCTCCGGCCAGGGCCGGGCCTCCGTCAGCAGTTCGACCGCGCCAGCGGACCAGTCCACATACGACGAGGGACGATTCACGTGCAGTGTCCTCGGCAGCACGCCATTCCGCATCGCGAGGACCATCTTGATCACGCCCGCCACTCCGGCCGCGGCCTGCGTGTGCCCCAGGTTCGATTTCACCGACCCCAGCCACAACGGCTGCTCACGCCCCTGGCCGTAGGTGGCGAGCAGCGCCCGTGCCTCGATCGGATCACCCAACGTGGTGCCGGTTCCGTGTGCTTCCACCGCGTCCACATCAGACGGTGAAAGTTCGGCCTTCGCGAGCGCGGCCCGGATCACCCGCTCCTGCGCCGATCCGTTCGGCGCGGTCAAGCGGTGGGAGGCACCGTCCTGGTTGACCGCGGAACCCCTCACCGAGGCAAGTATCCGATACCCCAGCCGCTTGGCGTCGGACAGCCGAGCCAGGAGCAGAACACCAATCCCCTCGCTCCAAGCGAGACCATCGGCGCTGTCCGAGAACGCCTTGCACCGGCCGTCGGGAGCCAGCCCCGCCTGCTGTGAGAACGCCGCGAACGCCCCGGGAGTGGACATCACGGTCACCCCTCCGGCGAGTGCGAGATCACATTCTCCGGCGCGCAACGACTGCGCGGCAAGGTGCAGGGACACCAGCGATGAGGAACATGCCGTGTCCACCGTCACCGCCGGACCTTCCAGGCCGAACACGTAGGAGACACGACCGGACAGGATGCTGCCCGCCGTGCCGGTGAGCGCGAACGAGTCCCCGGCCGGACCGATCGAGTTCATCAGCATGGCGCTGAAGTCCTGCGGAGTTCCACCGATGAACACTCCGGTCCGGCTGCCCCGCAACGACCACGGGTCGATTCCGGCACTCTCCAGCGCCTCCCAGGACACCTCCAGCGACAGCCGCTGCTGCGGGTCCATCACCGCGGCTTCCCGCGGTGAGATGCCGAAGAACTCCGCGTCGAAGTCACCGGCACCGGCGACGAACCCACCGCGAGTGGCGGAGTCCACGCTCCACCCGCGATACGCGGGTGGAGCAGTGATCGCGTCGGTTCCGCTACGAACAACGCCCCAGAGATCTTCGGGATCGCGGACGCCGCCGGGGAAACGGCACGCCATGCCGATGATCGCCACCGGCTCGCGTTGCCGCTCGGCCAGCGCATCCAGCCGTTGCCGAGTCGCCTGCAGTTCGGACGTCACCCGTTTCAGATAGCGGCGGATCTTGTCCTCGGACACTGCTGCCTCCCTCATCGTCGGCGTCAAGACAGGCCGAGGTCTTTGTCGATGAACTCGAAAACCTCGTCGTCGCTGGCCGCATCAACATCGAACCCGACGGTGGAGGTCGTCGCCCCGTCGAACTGGAGCACCAGTTCCCGCAGCCGTTCGAGGATCACCGGACGCTGATCGTCAGACCGCAGCGCGTCCGCCAACCGATCCAGCTCCGTGTCCCACGAGACCGCCTCGACTTGGCTGGCGCCGAGTTCGGCGGACAGGTAGGCACTGAGCGATCTCGCATTGGGGTGGTCGAACGCGAGCGTCGCCGGCAGCTGCAGCCCGGTGACCGCTGACAGCCGATTCCGTAGGTCTACCGTGGTCAACGAGTCGAAACCGAGTTCTCCCAGTGGCGTCTCCTCGTCGACAGTGTCTGGTGCGGAGCGACCGAGTACCAGCGAGATCTCGGTGCGGACCAGCTCGAACAGAATCCGTTCACGCTCGTCAACCGAAGCACTGCCCAGCTGCTGGCGCAGCACTCCGCCGTCGGGCTGGGGCACTGGTTCGGTGACCTTGACGGCGTCCGGGATCCCGTCGAGCAGCGGCCGCCTGCGTGCCGAGGTGAACGGTGGCACGAACCGCGCCCAGTCGATGTCCGCCACGGTGATGGTGGTTTCCCCGAGTTCCACTGCCTGGAACAGGGCATCGACAGCCCGCTCTGGGGCCATCAGTTGGATACCACGGCTGGCCAGCAGCTCGGCACCAGCATCGTCCACCATTCCGCCTTCACCCCAACTGCCCCAGGCAATGGAGACCGCGGGCAGCCCCCGCCTGGCACGTGTTTCGGCGATGGCGTCGAGCAGCGCGTTGCCCGCCGCGTAGGCACCGGCCCCCGCGCTGCCCCAGATCGCCGAACCGGACGAGTACAGCACGAAAGCGTCCAGGTCGAGCCCCGAGGTCAGCTCGTCCAGGTGCCGTGCGCCGGCAACCTTCGCTGATGTCGTCGAGGCAAGCTCGTCGATGCCGAGCGCGGCGATCGGCACGTGGTTGCCGCTGACACCCGCCGCGTGGACAACCGTGGTGAGCGGGCGATCGTGGGGAATGCCATCCAGGACCCGTGCCAGGGCTTCGCGGTCGGCCACGTCACAGCTCTCGATCAGCACCGACGCGCCCAGCTCGGTGAGTTCCACGCGAAGTCGCTCTGCACCGTCAGCCGCAGAGCCTCGCCGGCTGATCAGCACCAGGTGCTCAGCTCCCGCACGCGCCAACCGTCGCGCCACGTGCGCACCGAGCCCGCCGGTACCGCCGGTGATCAGGGCGGTCCCACGTGGTCGCCAGGGCTGACGCGGTTGGTCTAGTGCGGGTGCTCGCACCAGCCTGCGCACGAACACTCCGGACGGACGGATGGCGTACTCCTGCTCGTCGTCGTCCGCACCGAGAACGTCAGCGAGCCAGCTCAGTGTCCGCCGGTCGGGATCGACGGGAAGGTCGACCAGACCACCCCACTGGTGTGGCTGTTCCAGGCCCAGCACCCGGCCCAGCCCCCACACTTGCGCCTGAGTGGGATTGGTCAAGGGGTCGGCGGCGTCCACGGCAACGGCACCACTCGTCACACACCACAACGGCACTTCTGCTGCGAGGTCGAGGTCACGCAGCGCCTGCACCAAGACTGTGGTCAGGAGCAGTGCCACCGGTACGGCGGAGTAGGTCGGGTGCGGATCCTGCTTCAGCCCCAGCAACGACACGACGCCGCACAGGGAACCTGTTCCCGGTAGCGCAGCCCGAATCCTGGCCGCGAGGTCTTCTCGGCCTATCTCCGGCGGAACCGCTACCACCGTGGCCCTGCCGTTCAGCGATCTGGTGATGGTGGCAGCGAGTTCCTCGTGCTCGTCAGCGCATGCGACGACGAGCCAGTTGCCCGATTTGGACGTTGGTGTGGAAGCGGGCATCCGCCGCCATTCCACACGGTAGCGCCAGCTATCCACAAGGGACAGATCCCGATGCCGTTGCCGCCAGGTGGCCAACGCGGGTAGCACTGTTCCGAGGTCGTCATCCGGCGCCACACCCAGCCTTGCCGCCAGCCCGTCCCGGTCCTGCTGGTCCACAAGCGACCAGAATGCTGAGTCCTCTTCCGAACTCGGTGAGGACGCCTGGGGCGTCAGCCAGTAGTGGTGGTGTTGGAAGGGGTAGGTGGGTAGGTCGTCGACCCGGCTGCGACTGCGGCTGCGGCTGGTGGTGGTGGGGGGGGTGAAGTAGTGGTCCCAGGCGATCGGGGTATCGGTGTGCGTGTGCAGGAACGCCAACGCTGTGGCCACCGCCTCAAGCTCGCCCTGACGGGGGTCCAACACCGCCACCCCCGACCCCTGATCGATCAACGACACCAACCCGGCCGGACCGAGTTCCACCCACACCGACACCCCACGCCCACGCAGACACTCGACCGCCTCACCAAACCGCACCGGACGACGCGCCTGCTCCCGCCAATAACCAGCAGTACCCACCTCCGCGCCCACCGGCCGCCCGGTCAACGTGGACACCATCACCGTCCGCGCCACCCCACCCGCGGCCCGCTCCACCTCCCACCCCAACTCCGCCATAACCTGCTCGACACCCGCCGAGTGAAACGCATACCCCGTGTCCAACAGCCTGCACCGCACCCCCGCCCGAGCCAGACGACCAGCCAACCCCACCACCGCCGGACGCGGCCCGGACACCACCACCCGGTCAGCACCGTTGACCGCGGCCAACTCCACCCCGCGCCCCAACCAGCCCGTGATATCCCCCTCGCTGGCGTGCACTGACAGCATCGCCCCGGACCGGGCGAGCCGCTGCATCACCCGGGCCCGCTCCGCGGTGATCGCGCACGCGTCGGACAACGACCACACCCCGGCGGCGTAGGCCGCGGCCAGCTCTCCCGCGGAATGCCCGATGACCCCGTCCGCGGCCACCCCCCACGAGCGCAGCAACTCGACCAACCCCACCTGCACCGCGAACAAGCCCGTCTGGGCGTAGAGGGTCTGTTCCCACAGCCCGGCCTGGTCGCTACCGGGTTGAGCGAAGACGACCTCGGTGAGCGGGACCTCCAGGTGGGGGTCCAGGTGGGCGCAGACCGTGTCGATGGTCTCGGCGAACACGGGGAACCGCTG
>NZ_JAMTCK010000037.1 GCF_024171785.1 Goodfellowiella coeruleoviolacea | reverse complement strand
GCGGGGTTCGGCGGTGAACCAGGACGGTGCGTCGAACGGGTTGACCGCGCCGAGTGGTCGGGCGCAGGAGCGGGTGATCGCGGCGGCGTTGGCGGATGCGGGGTTGGCGCCGTCGGATGTGGATGTGGTGGAGGCGCACGGTACGGGCACGCCGTTGGGTGATCCGATCGAGGCGCAGGCGTTGATCGCGGCGTACGGGGTGAACCGGTCGGAGCGGGGGCCGTTGTGGTTGGGGTCGGTGAAGTCCAACATCGGGCACACCCAGGCGGCGGCCGGGGTGGCGGGTGTGATCAAGATGCTGATGGCCATGCGGCACGGGATCTTGCCGAGGACGTTGCATGTGGACGAGCCGTCCCCGCACGTGGACTGGTCGCGGGGGGTGCGGCTGCTGCGCGAGCAACAGCCCTGGCCCGCCGGAGGCAGCCCCCGCCGCGCCGGCGTCTCCTCCTTCGGCATCAGCGGCACCAACGCCCACGTCATCCTGGAACAGGCCCCGCCACCGCAGCCGCCACCGGACACCGCCGAACCCGGCGGCGCGCAGGCGTGGGTGCTCTCCGCCCGGACCCCGACCGCGCTCGCGGCCACCGCGCACGCCCTGGCCACCGCGGTCGGTCCACAGCGGACACCCACCCACCACGTCACCGCGGCGCTGGCGACCGGCAGGGCGGCCTTGGAACAGCGGGCCGTCGTCATCGCCGAGGACCGCGACGGACTGATCACCGGCCTGACCGCGCTGGCACGCGGGCAGTCCAGCCCGGACGTGGTGCGCACCGCCCCCGCGGCGGGCAGGACGGCACTGCTGTTCAGCGGCCAGGGCAGCCAGCGCCCTGGCGCCGGCCGGGAGCTGTACCAGAGCGCCCCGGTGTTCGCCCGCGCCTGGGACGAGGTGTGCGCGCGGCTCGACCCGCACCTTCCCGTTCCACTCAGCGCGGTCGCCTTCGCCGACCCGGGCTCCGCCGCCGCGGCGCGCCTGGGGCAGACCGTGTTCGCCCAGGCCGCGGTGTTCGCACTGCAGGTGTCGCTGCACCAGCTCCTGCGCTCCGCCGGGATCACCACGAGCTTCCTGCTCGGCCACTCCGTCGGCGAGGTGACCGCCGCCCACCTGTCCGGTGCCCTGTCGCTGGCCGACGCGTGCCGGCTGGTCCGCGCGCGGGGCGAGGCCATGGCGGCGGCGCCGGCGACCGGCGGCATGGCCGTGATCGAGGCCAGCGAGCAGGAGGTCACCGACGCACTGGCGTCCTGTGGCGCGCCGGTCGTGGTGGCCGCGGTGAACTCGCCAACGTCCACAGTGGTCTCCGGGGACCGCGCCGCGGTGCGCGACTGCGTGCGGGCCTGGCGGGAGCGGGGCCGGCGCACCCGGCTGCTCGACGTCGACCGAGCCTTCCACTCACCCCAGCTGGACGCGGTGCTGCCCGAGCTGGCGCGGGATCTCGCCCCGCTCTCCGGTGGGGCACTCGCCACCCCCGTGGTGTCCACCGCGACCGGCGACGTGGTCAGCGCCGAGCTGCTGCGCTCGCCGGAGCACTGGGTGCGACACGCGCGCCAGCCGGTCCGCTACCGGGACGCCGTGCTGGCGCTGCACCGCCGCGGCGTGACCACCTTCCTGGAACTCGGCCCGGACGCCGTGCTCACCGCGCCCACCGAGCAGTGCCTGGCACCGGCCGAGCACGCGGTGCTGCCGGCCCTGCGCACCGGCCGGTCGGAGCGGCGAACCCTGCTGGCCGCGGTCGCCGCCCTGTGGACCAGGGGCACCCAGGTGGACTGGGCGGGGCTGCACCACGCGCTCGGCCACCCCCCTGGCCGCCCCGGCCGGACCGGGCTGCCCACCTACCCGTTCGAGCACCAGCGCTACTGGCGCGCGGCAGCGCCGAACCAGGGCCCGGCGGTGACCGGGGCGCGGGCCATCGAGCACGCCGTGCTCACCGCGGTGGTCAGCACGGCGGACGGGCGCGGTGCCGTGCTGACCGGACTGTGGCGGCCTGAGCGGGACGAGGTTCCCACCGCCACGGACCTGCTGGACCTGGTGCTGTGCGCCGCCGCCCAGGTCGGCGCCGCCGCCGTGGCCGAGCTGACGGTGCACGCCGCACCCCGGCCGGCCGGGCGTGCACCGCTCCAGGTGCAGGTCGTGGTCGAGCGGCGCACCGAGACCCGCCCCGCCGTCAGCGTGCACACCCGGCCGCATCCAGCAGTGGACGACGCGGACTGGACGGTGGTGGCCAACGGCTGGCTCACCAGGGACGCCGCCCCGGCGCACCCGCGCGACGACACCGAGCGGGGCCAGCACACCGACCGGGTTGAGGTCGTACTGCCGGAATCCGCCGACCACGCCACCGCGTTGCCGCTGCTCCTCGACGAGGCGCTGCGTGCCCTCGCGCCCGGACTCGTGCCCGCCGTGTTCCGGGATGTCCGGCAGCACGCCGCGCAGGCTGAGACACTGCGGGTGTCGGCAACCCGCACCGCCGCTGACGCACTGCGGCTGACCGCGGACGACCTGACCGGCAGCCCGGTGCTCACGGTCGGAACCATCGGGTTGCGGCCCGCCGAGCCGGGAAAGCACGTGGTGGCCGCGCCAGACCTGTACGAGCCGCGCTGGGAACCGCTCGGCGGTGGCGAGAGCCACCAGCCCGCCGTGGACACCGCCGTGGACACCGACGTGGTGCTGCTGCCGGTGCGTGGTGACGGCGACGTGGTGCGCAGTGCGCACGCGAGCGCCAGCGAGGTGCTCGGCCGGCTGCACGCGTGGCTGGCCGACGCGCACCGGTCGTCGTCGGTGCTGGTCGTGGTCACCTCCGGGGCCGTGCAGACCGGTGCGGACGATCCGGTGCGGGACCCGGCCGCGGCCACCGCGTGGGGCCTGGTGCGCTCGGCGGCCACCGAGTACCCCGGTCGCTTCCTGCTCGCGGACATCGAGCGGTGGGCCGAGCTGGACGGGCTGGTGCCGCTGCTGGCCGAGCGGGGGCTGCTGACCGGCGCGCACGGCAACCAGTTCGCGGTGCGCGCGGGGCAGGTCCACACGCCGAGGCTGGTCCGCGCCACCGTCCACACCGCTGACCCGGACGCGGACGCGCCGATGACCGCCGGGACCGTCCTCATCACCGGGGGCACCGGGGCGTTGGGCGCCGAGGTGGCCCGCCATCTCGCCCGGCGGCCCGACGTGTCCGGCCTGGTGCTGGTCAGCCGCAGCGGAATGGCCGCGCCCGGTGCCGACCAGCTGTGCCGGGAACTGGCCGAGTCCGGGGTGGCGGTGGACGTCGCGGCCGCGGACGTCAGCGACCGGAACGCGCTCGCGCGCATCGTCGCGCGCATCGGCCCGGACCTGGTCGGCGTCGTGCACACCGCGGGGGTGGTCGACGACGGCGTCCTCACCGGCCTGACCCCGCACCGGCTCGACCGCGTGCTGTCGGCCAAGCTCGACCCGGCGTGGTGGCTGCACGAGCTGACCCGCGAGCACGACCTGCGCATGTTCGTGCTGTTCTCCTCGGCCTCGGGCGTGCTGGGCGCGCCGGGACAGGCCAACTACGCCGCCGCCAACGCCTTTCTCGACGCCCTGGCCTCGGTCCGCGGCGCGAGCGGCCTGGCCGGGGTGTCCGTGGCCTGGGGACCGTGGTCGCTGCCGGGCGGCATGGCCGCCCACCTGGACCAGGCCCAGTGGGCCAGGATCGAGCGAGGTGGCGTTCGGCCGATGTCCACCAGTCGGGCGCTGGAACTGTTCGACCTGGCCTGCGCCGCGGGGCGGGCGCAGCTGGTGCCCGTTGACCTGGACCGCGACGCGCTGCGGCGCCAGCCGCCGGAACACCTGCCCACGGTGCTGCGCGCACTCGTTCCGGCCGCGCCGCCGCTGTCGGCACGGGCGTCCGCGGCCGCGCCCACCAGGCTCGTCAGCGAACTGGCCGGGTTGCCGGTGACCAGCCAGCGGCGCCTGGTGCTGGACCTGGTGCGCCGCGAGGCCGCGGTCGTCCTCGGCCACCGGAGCGCGCGGGACGTGGACCCGGACCGGGCGTTGCCCGAACTCGGGTTCGACTCGTTGAACGGCCTCGAACTGCGGAACCGGCTCGCGGCGGCCACCGGTGTGGGATTGCCGGCCAGCGCGGTCTTCGACCACCCCACCGCCACCGAACTGGCCGAGCACCTGCTGGCCGAGCTGACCGCGGGCAGCCCCGAGGCCGCGCCGAACCCGGTCACCGCGCTGCTGCGGATGGCCAGGGACAGCGACCGCGTCGAGGTGGGGCTCGACCTGCTCGGCGTCGTGGCCCAACTGCGGGTCGGCACCGACCAGCCGGCGGACCTCGCCGGTGGGTGCCGCCTGGTCCCCCTGTCCGGAGCCGAGGACGGCCACCCGGTGCTGTGCTTCCCGCCGGTGACCACACCGTCCGGCGCGCTCGCCTACGCCCGGTTCGCCCGCGGCCTGGACGACGAGTGGCGGACCGCCACGTTCACCCTGCCCGGCCACCGCACCGGCGAGCCGCTGCCCGCGAGCCTGACCGCGCTGGCCGAGGCCCTGGTGCTGGTCGTGCGCGACCAGCCGGAGCCACCCGTCCTGTTGGGACACTCCAGCGGTGGCTGGCTGGCACACGAGGTGGCCACCGCACTGGCCCGGCGCGGCACACCCGCGGCCGCCGTTGTCCTCGTGGACAGCCTCTGGCCCAACGGCGCGGCGATGACCAGGATGCGCTCGCGGATCTTCGCGGAGCTGTTGCGCCGGCCGGACCTGGTCGACGCACTCGACGACGTCCGCCTCACCGCCACCGGGGCCTACGGTCGACTCTTCGCCGACTGGACCCCGACCGATCCGGCGTGCCCGGTGCTCCTGGTGCGCGCGTCACGTCCGCTGGGGCCCGACGACGGCACACCCTGGCGCGCCACGTGGTACGGGCCGCACGCGGCCGTGGACACCCCGGGGGACCACCTGGAGGTGATGGAGTCCCGGTCTGGCGACACCGCCCGCGCCGTGGGCAGGTGGTTGAGCGCGACCCTCGGCCCGCGAGGACCGCGGCGAGGGCGGTTCGCCCAGCAGGGGGCCAGGTAGTGCCCGCGGCGCCGGGGTAGCGCCACGGTCAGCGCGGGGTTCCGGGCGTGGTAGCGCACCAGGCCCCGCGCCACGCCCACCCCGGCCGGACGGTGCGGCCACCGCCGCTGTGGCCGCTGCCGCCCGGTTGTCCCCACCACTTCGGGGACCTCCCGAACCAGCTCGGGAACACCTGGCTCGATGTGCCGGCTACGACGTGCGCACGGTCACCGTGGCGTCGACGATGCGGTGGTTGGACCGGCTGAACAGGGCGACGCGGGTCCTGGTCGCCGGCGGCGTCCTCGCCGCACAGGTCGGCGTCCGGGGGCGCACGGGTCACGCGACCGGGACGCTCTCCTCCTCAGCACGGGGGAAGAAGGGGAGATCGAGGTAGACGAGGTCGGCGGCGGCGAGGATCTCGTGCGCGTCGTCGACCGGCGGGTGGATGGCCTGGTTGATCCGCGTCTTGACCTCCTTGGCCGCGGCGCCCGCGGCCACCACCCGGCGGTCCCAGCCCCTGGTGAAGATCGCGCCGGCACCACCCAGGTCCAGGCAGGTGACGTACGGGCCGGAGGTGAAGTCGCGCAGTGGCACGCCGAGCAGGTCGGCCGCCGCGTTGTACCCGGCGACCTTGCCGAGCGGGGTGGCGTGCTGGCAGGCCTGCATGACCGTGTGCTCGGCGTCGAACGGCGCCGCGGCCGTGTCCCCGGCGACGAACACCTCGGGCAGGGCGCGCAGCTGCTGGTCGACCGGCACCCGGCCGAGGTGGTCCAGCTCGTCGGAGATCTGCCGGGTGAGTTCGCTGGCCCTCATGCCCACCGACCAGACCACCACGTCCGCCTCGACCTCGGTGCCGTCGGCGAGGACGGCGTATCCGTCGCCGACCTCAACCACCGTCGTCCCGAGGCGGCGTTCGACGCCGAGTTCGTCCAGCGCTGCCTCGATCTCCTCGCGCGGGCCCGGCCCGAGCTGGTGCCCGACCACCGCTGACCGGTCCACCAGCAGCACCCGGCCGTGCGCGGCCAGCGCGGTCGCGGCTTCCAGGCCGACGAACCCGGCGCCGACGACCACGGCGGTGTGGTCCGTGCGGTCGCGCAGGTGGTCGGCGAGCCGCCGGGCCCCGTCCAGGGTGTCGATGTCGAAGAGCCGGTCGGCGCCGGGCAGGCCCTCGGGCTGGACGAGCCTGCTGCCCGCCGCCAGCACCAAGCGGTCGTAGCCGACCTCCTGACCGTCGGCCACGACCACCCGGCGGCCGGTGTCGATCGTGCTCACCGAGGCCCGCAGGTGTTCGACACCGATCGGGTCGAGGACCCGGCTGAGCGCCACCTTGGCCAGGTCCGGCTCTGGCTCGTACAGGCGGGGCCGCAGCACCAGGTGCTCGTTCGGCGCGATGAGCGTGATGCGCAGGTCCGCGTCCCCGCGTGCCAGCGCCGCTCCCGCCGCGCTCCACACACCCGCGAAGCCGCCCCCGATGATCACAACGTGTGCCATCTGGCTCGTCCTTCCTCAACCGCACCCCGGGGGATCCGGGGTGCGGCAGGGAGACAGGACAGCGGGTTCAGATGTGACCGAGGCGGGCGAACTTCTCGGGATTGGCCAGCCGCCGGAAAGTCGTGATCCGCCCGTCGGTGATGTCCACGGTGTCGAGCCACACCAGTTCGCCACCGCGACAGGTCGCCAGCGCCGGGTATCCGTTCACCTCGATGACCCTGACCGCGTCGGGGCGCCTGATCTGGATCTGCCTGACCGCCAGCAGGGCGATCGTCCCAGCGCCGTGGATCGGCCTGCGCGCGGCCGTGGCCTTGCCGCCGCCGTCGGCGACGTAGACGGCCTCGGGGTGCAGCAGCTCGACGAGCCCGGCGATGCCCCCCGCGTCGGCGGCCGCCCTGAACGCCCTGAGCACGCGTTCGGTCTCGGCCCGCGACGCCCGGGGGCGCTCCTGGACCGCGGCGATCCGCGACCGCGCGCGGGAGGCGAGCTTGCGGCTGGCGGCGGAGGTGTTCCCGAGCACCTCGGCGATCCGGTCGAACGGGAAGTCGAAGACGTCGTGCAGGACCAGCGCGACGCGTTCGCCCGGGGAGAGGGTCTCCATGACCACCAGCATCGCGGTGCCCACCGACTCGTCCACCAGCACCGGAGCGGCGGCGTCCGGCCCGGTCAGCAGCGGCTCGGGCAGCCAGGGCCCGACGTAGGACTCACGCCGCGCGCGGGCCGACTTCAGCACGTTGTAGGCCGTCCGGGCCGCCACGGTCACCAGCCAGGCCCGCAGCTGCCGCACCTCGGACAGGTCGGTGGCGGCGGCGCGCAACCAGACCTCCTGGGTGACGTCCTCGGCCTCGGCCACACTGCCCAGGATCCGGTAGGCCGCCCCGAAGACCGCGGGGCGGTGCGATTCCCAGTCGGCCTCCGCCAACGGGCCGGTCAGCTCCACGCCCCGGCCTCCTCCCTCGGGTTGGTGCGCGATCTCGATCCTAGGCAGACCGGCCTCGGGCACCGGACACCCGCCGAATCCCGGCACATCCGCGAGCCGCCGCACTAGGGTGGGACCGGTGCCGACGAGCAGGGCGCGACCAGGAGGTCAGTGATGCCCACGGACTGGAACGCGGCGAACGCGGCTGACGAGTACCTGGCCGCGGCCGACGCCCTGGACTGGCTGGACCTCGGGTACCGGTTGGTGTTCGACGCCCTGGACCTCGACCATCCCCAGCCCGGGCCGGTGCTGGACTACGGGTGCGGTCCCGGCCAGGTCGCCCGGTACGTCGCCGACACCTACGGGCACCAGGTCATCGCGGTCGACGTGGCACCGGCCATGCTCGACCAGGCCGCGGCCCACCCGCACCCGCTGGTCCGCCTGCACCGGGTCACCGACCAGGCCCTGCCCTTCCTCGCCGACGGCACCGTCGCGGCGGCGCTGAGCTGCTTCGTGTTCGTGGAGCAGGCGCACCGGTCGACCCAGGTGGCGATCAGCCGCGAGGTGCGCCGCGTGCTGCGGCCCGGCGGCCGGTTCGCCGTGCTGACCACCCACCCGGACAGCGCGGGAATCCCCTTCAGCTACTTCCAGTTCGGCGAGCCCGGCCGCAGCTACCAGCCGGGCGACGCGATGACCACCCGGATCACCACCGCCCAGGGCAGCCTGGTGCTCCAGGACTACTTCTGGCCGGTGGAGGTCTACCGGTCGGCGCTGACCGAGGCCGGCTTCGTGGACGTGTCCTGCCAGGCGCCGGTGCCGCCGCACCCCGCACTGGGCCGGGAAACCACGCCGCACCCACCCGTCCTCCTGGTCACCGGCACCGCGCCCGGACCAGCGGCCCCGGGCGATCCGAACACGCACTGACAACGCGCCCGCCGGAGCAGGCGCTCGCACGGCGACGGCGGACAGTGCCAGCGGTGTGGCGGTTCACCGGCCACCGCGCTGCGGGTGCCCTGAGTGCCCGCAGACCTCATACGTCTCGGGGTGATCCGGGTACTTCCGGCGCAGCAGCGCGGGAAAGCTGGACTCCACCGGGCTTGTCCTCTACACATACATATGGTGTCTGTGGTTCTGGCGAGTCAAGGCGGGCGAACTCGTGGCAGAGCTGGTCACTGTGGTGGCGGTGGGCACGTGCTTCGCGCCCTCGCGTAGCTGGCCCGGGTCGGACGCGCTGAACCCGGAACCGGACCGCTCGGGGCAGGGCGGCCATCCCGGTGCCGCGGCGCTCCGCTCACTTGATCCGCTGGTGGGCGGCCGGCCGGTCGCCGACGTGTTCGCCGAACTCGCGATGGTGGCCACCGGCACCACCGGGGACGGCCGGTCGCACTGGCTCGGCCCGTCTTCCCCCGCAGCAGCGGTGGCCGCGACCAGGAACAGGAGGTGACGACCGGCCGGAGGCGTCCGGCCACAACAGAACAACAGCCGGTTGGCGCACTGATGCCCGGGAACGCGGTTGTCGAATCCGCTCTCGCGGTGGTGAGCCATTTTCTCCTGATTCGGCGTGCCGGCTGCGAAAGCCCTGTCGAAATGACCTTCCGGTGCTGGGGCGCGCCGTTGTTCTTCGTGGCATCTCTGCTGTTCAGCGCCGTTCTTCGGGATTCACCGCAGGCCACACGGCTATCCGTCGAAACTTTCGATTTGATATCGGAAAATTGGCGGTTGTTGGCCCGCTTCGTGTGTGTTAGCGTTCACATCCAGATCACGGACTGACGTTCGGACCAGCCTGATCGAGCACCTGTTTCCCTGCCTGAATGACTGCCATCAACGAAGATGGGGTTCTCATGTGCGCTGTCGTGGGTGTGCTGTGGCGTAGCAGCGGTCAATCTCCTGTTCGCCGGTGGTTCGCCGCTTCCGACGGTCGGATCGGTGTGTTCGCGCTGTTCGGCGTGGTGGTCTGAGTTCTCGTCGCGCGTCTTCGGAGCCGAAGACGCTCTTCTCGCCACATCCACCGGCAACCATCGCGTGGTTTCACCCGGTGGGCCCATGCAGCCGGCCACCCCATTGCCCTTGTCGAAGGGGAGAACAGCCATGCCCGGAACCCTGCTCCGGACCGTGCGGACCGCGGCGGTCGCGGTCGCCGCCGCCGTCCTGGCCGCCGGCGGTGTCGTCGCCGCCGCCCCGGCCCAGGCCGCCACATCCATCACGGTCAACGGCGCGTCGAGCGGCCGCACGTTCGACGGTGTCGGCGCGGTCAGCGGCGGCGGGGGCAACAGTCGCCTGCTGATCGACTACCCGGAACCGCAGCGGAGCCAGATCCTCGACTACCTGTTCAAGCCCGGCTACGGCGCCGCCCTGCAGATCCTCAAGGTGGAGATCGGCGGTGACACCAACTCCACCAGTGGGGCGGAGGCCAGCCACGCCCACTTCCGCGGCGACCTCAACTGCGACCGCGGCTACCAGTGGTGGATCATGGAGCAGGCCAAGGCGCGCAACCCCGACATCAAGCTGGTGGGTCTGCCCTGGGGAGCGCCGGGCTGGATCGGCAACGGCACCTTCTTCTCCACCGACCTCGTGGACTACTTCCTGTCCTGGCTGGGCTGTGCCAGGCAACACGGACTGACGATCGACTACCTCACACCGGTGCAGAACGAGCGGCAGTGGAGTCCGGACTGGACGGTCACCATCCGCAACGCGCTCAACGCCAACGGATACGGCAGCGTCAAGATCATCTCCGGCGACTCGTGGCCGGGAGACTGGGGACCAGCCGGACCCATCGCGACCAACACGGCCTACCGCAACGCGACCGACGTGCTCAGCGCCCACTACACCTGCGGCTACCTCAGCGCGCAGACCTCCTGCGCTGTTCCGGCCAACGTCGCCAACTCCGGCAAGACGCTGTGGTCGAGCGAGAACGGTTCCCAGGACTACAACGACGGCGCCAAGCCACTGGCCCGCGGCATCAACCGGGTCTACCTCGACGGCAAGATGACCGCCTACCTCAACTGGGACCTCATCGCCGCGGTCACCCCGAACATCCCCTGGCCGACGGTGGGGCTGGTGCTGGCCAACCAGCCGTGGTCGGGCTGGTACTCCGTCGGCAAGGACCTGTGGGCGATCGCGCACACCGCGCAGTTCACCGCCCCCGGCTGGAAGTACCTCGACTCGTCGAGCGGTTACCTCGGCGGGAACCGCGCCAACGGCAGCTACGTGTCGCTGAAGTCGCCGAACAACAGCGACTACAGCACGATCATCGAGACCATGGACGCGGCGGGCGCCCAGACGCTGAACTTCAGCGTCACCGGCGGGTTGTCCACCGGTCAGGTGCACGTGTGGGCGACCAATCTCAACTCCACCAACCCGGCGGACTTCTTCGTGCACACCGCCGACATCACCCCGTCCGCCGGCTCGTTCTCCCTGACCGTCCAACCCGGACACCTGTACAGCATCACCACGACCACCGGCCAGGGCAGGGGCAGTGCCGCCAGCCCGTCACCGGGGTCGCTGAACCTGCCCTACGCCGACAACTTCGACGGCTACACCGCCGGCGTGGAACCCAGGTACCTGATGGCGATGCAGGGAGCGTTCGAGACAAGCCCCTGCGCCGGTGGGCGCGCGGGCATGTGCGTGCGGCAGGCGGCCCCACAGCAGCCGATCCTGTGGAAGGAGAACGCCACGCCGTACGCGCAACTGGGCAACGTCAACTGGAACAACTACACGGTGTCGGCTGACGTGCTGCTGGAGAAGTCCGGGTATGCCGAGCTGATCGGCCGCGCCGGCACGGAGGACCTCAAGCCGTGCGGGTTGAACGCCTACTACCTGCGGGTCAGTGACACGGGCGCCTGGTCGATCGTGCGCAACAACACCAGTTGCGCCATGACCACGGTGGCCAGCGGCACCACTGCCGCGCTGGGCACCAACCGCTGGCACAGCCTCGCCCTGGCGTTCTCCGGCAGCACCATCACCGCCAGCATCGACGGCACCGTGGTCCGGACCGTGAACGACAGCACCTTCTCGGCCGGCCAGGTCGGTTTCGGCACCAGCCAGGGGGAGACCGCGCAGTTCGACAACCTCGCCGTGGTCAGCGGCCAGGGTGGGGCGCCGACCTCGGCGCTGCGCAACACCAACTCCGGCCGCTGCCTGGACGTCCCGGGCGTGTCGCAGACCAACGGCACCCAGGTGACGTTGTGGGACTGCAACGCCGGGACCAACCAGCAGTGGACGCTCACCTCCAGCAAGCAGCTCCAGGTGTACGGCACGAAGTGCCTGGACGCCGAGGCCGCCGGCACCGCACCCGGCACGCGGGTGATCATCTGGGACTGCAACGGCGGCACGAACCAGCAGTGGAACCTCACCGCTGCCGGAACGATCAGCGGAGTCCACTCGGGACTGTGCCTCGGGCCCAACGGGGCCGGCACCGCGAACAGCACCCCGGTGATCCTGCAGACCTGCGACGGCGGCACCAGCCAGCAGTGGATGCGGAGCTAGCGGGCCCCGACCAACACCTCCGACCCCATCGAGTGCAGGGAACTGGGTGATGAGACGAACACTGCGCGCCGCACTGGCGAGTGTGTTGCTGCTGCCGCTCGTCGTGCTCCTGACGGCCAGCCCGGCCGCGGCCGCCACGCTGACCCGGATCACCGGCTTCGGCGCGAACCCGACCAACCTCAACATGTACGTCTACGTGCCGGACAGGGTCGCGCCCCGGCCGGCGCTGCTCGTCCTCGTGCACTACTGCGGCGGCTCCGCGAGCGGGATCTTCAACGGCAACGGGCACGACTTCGTGACGGCCGCCGACCGGTACGGGTACGTCATCGCGCTGCCCGAGGCCACCCGCGACGGGCACTGCTTCGACGTGTCCACCCAGGCCGCGCTGACGCGCTACGGCGGCGGCGACTCCACGGGCATCATGTCGATGGTCGCCTGGACGCGGCAGCGCTACAACGTGGACCCGGCCCGCATCGTGGTCAGCGGATTCTCGTCGGGCGCCATGATGGCGAACGTCCTGGCCGCCGAGTACCCGGACGTGTTCTCCGCCGGTTCCGCCTTCTCCGGTGTGCCGGCCGGTTGTTTCGCCACCACCAACGGCTCGCTGTGGAACAGCCAGTGCTCCGGCGGCAACGTCGTCAAGTCCGCGCAGCAGTGGGGCGATCTGGTTCGCGGCATGTACCCCGGCCACACCGGCGGCTACCCCCGGATGCAGTTGTGGCACGGGGACCAGGACACGACCCTGGCCTACCGCAACTTCGGCGAGGAGATCAAGCAGTGGACGAACCTCCACGGCCTGACGCAGACCCCGGCGTTCACCGACCACCCGAAGTCGAACTGGACGCGCACCCGCTACGGCGACGTCGGAACCCGCGCCACCGTCGAGGGCATCAGCATCGCGGGCACCGGCCACACCCTCCCGCAGGCCGGCATGATCGCGTACGCCGTGTCCTTCCTGGGCCTCGACGCGGGCGGTAGCCGCGGCGGTGGCGCCCTGCCGGCCGAGGAGGCCGGAAAGCACCGGGACGGACCCGGCCAGCCGACCGCGGCCCGCGCCCAACCGCCGATCCGGGACCGCTGAGGCGGGTGCCGCCAGCGGCCGCCGTGCGGCTGGACCCGCGGCGGGCAGCGCGACCAGCAAGGAGCGCTCGGACGAACCCCCTTTCAACGGCGAAACGAGGGTTGTGATGATCAGTGATCCACCTCAGCGGCGGCGCGTCCGGTCAGCCGTCGCTCTCCTGGCGAGCGCCGGACTCGCGGCGACCGCCCTGGCACTGTCCACCGGTACCGCCGACGCGGCGAGCACGCTCGGGGCCGCGGCCGCGCAGAGCGGCCGGTACTTCGGCGCCGCGATCTCGCGGGGCCATCTCGGCGAGGCGCAGTACGTGAACACGTGGACGGCGGAGTTCAACGGGGTCACGCCCGAGAACGAGATGAAGTGGGACACGGTCGAGCCGAACCGCAACCAGTTCAACTTCGGGCCGGCTGACGCGATCGTGAGCCAGGCCCGCAGCCGGGGCATGGCGGTTCGCGGGCACACGCTGGTGTGGCACGCGCAGCTGGGCGGTTGGGTGAGCGGGTTGGACGCCAGCAACCTGCGTTCGGCGATGCAGAACCACATCAGCCAGGTGGCGGGCCACTGGAAGGGCCAGATCTACGCCTGGGACGTGGTCAACGAGGCGTTCGAGGAGAACGGCACCCGCCGGCAGTCGGTGTTCCAGCAGAAGCTCGGCGACGGCTACATCGAGGAGGCGTTCCGCGCCGCCCGCACGGCCGACCCGAACGCCAAGCTCTGCTACAACGACTACAACACCGACGGCATCAACTCGAAGAGCACCGGCATCTACAACATGGTGCGGGACTTCAAGAGCCGTGGCGTGCCGATCGACTGCGTGGGCTTCCAGAGCCACCTCAGCTCGAACTCCAACCTCAGCAGCTACCAGGCGAACCTGCAGCGCTTCGCCGACCTCGGCGTGGACGTGCAGATCACCGAACTGGACGTGGGCGGCTCCGGTTCCGGCCAGGCCAACGTGTACCGCACGGTCACCCAGGCGTGCATGGCCGTCTCCCGCTGCACCGGCATCACCGTCTGGGGCGTCACGGACAAGTACTCGTGGCGCGCGAGCGACACGCCACTGCTGTTCGACGGCAACTACGGCAAGAAGCAGGCGTACAGCGCGGTGCTCGACGCGCTCAACAGCGGCGGCGGGGATGGTGGCGGCGGCAGCGGTGCGGTGCGGGCGGTGGCCGCGAACAGGTGCCTGGACGTGCCGAACTCGTCCACCACCACCGGCACCCAGCTGCAGATCTGGGACTGCCACAGCGGTGCGAACCAGCAGTGGACCCGCACCACCACCGGGGAGCTGAGCGTCTACTCCGGTGACTCGCGGCGGTGTCTTGGCACCTCCGGCGGCGGGACCAGCGCCGGCACGGCGGCGGTCATCGCGAGCTGCGACGGTGGCGGCAACCAGAGGTGGAACGTCAACGGCAACGGCACGATCACGAACGTCCAGTCAGGACTGTGTCTGGACGTGAACGGCGCCGCCACCGCCAACGGCACCAGCGTGATCATCTGGACCTGCAACGGTGGGTCCAACCAGCAGTGGACCGCGCCGACAGCGTCGGACGGCGGTGGCGGCAGTCTGCCGTCCCGCTACTCGTGGAGTTCGAGCGGGCCGCTGATCGCGCCCAAGTCGGACGCGACGCACAACATCGCGGGCATCAAGGACCCGTCGGTGGTGTACCACAACGGGAAGTGGCACGTCTTCGCCAGCGTGGCGAACGCGGCCGGGTACAACATGGTGTACCTGAGCTTCACCGACTGGTCGCAGGCCGGCTCGGCCACCCACTACTACCTCGACCAGTCCGGGATCGGCGCCGGCTACCGCGCGGCGCCCGAGGTGTTCTACTTCGCGCCGCAGGGTCTGTGGTACCTGGTCTACCAGGACGGGAACGCCGCCTACTCCACCAACCCGGACATCTCCAACCCGGCCGGGTGGAGCGCACCGAAGCACTTCTACTCGTCGATGCCGCAGATCATCCGGGACAACATCGGCAACGGGTACTGGGTCGACATGTGGGTCATCTGCGACTCGGCCAACTGCCACCTGTTCTCCTCCGACGACAACGGGCACCTGTACCGCTCGCAGACCACGGTCGGGAACTTCCCGAACGGCATGAACGATCCGGTCATCGCCGCCCAGGACTCGAACCGGTACGCGCTGTTCGAAGCGAGCAACGTGTACAAAGTAGACGGTTCGAACCAGTACCTGCTGATCGTGGAGGCGATCGGCGCGCAGGGCAGGTACTTCCGCTCCTGGACGTCGACCAGCATCGCGGGACCCTGGACCGCCCTCGCCGACGCGGAGAGCGCCCCGTTCGCCGGCGCGGCCAACGTCACGTTCCCGAGTGGACAGTGGACCAGGGACATCAGCCACGGCGAGATGGTCCGGGCCGGCTACGACCAGACACTGACCATCAACCCGTGCGCCATCCGCTACCTCTACCAGGGGCGCGACCCCAACTCCGGCGGTGACTACAACAGCCTGCCGTGGCGGCTGGGCCTGCTCACGCAGACCAACTCCACGTGCTGACCCCGCGCGGGTTCCCACACCTGCCGGCAGGCCGACACCGGTACCGCCACCGGCACCGTCAACTCCGACGCGTCCAGCCGACGCGTCCAGGGAAACAACAGCCTTGAGAACAGCACAGGGAGCTGCGTGATGCTCAGACACAGAACCTGGCTGAGAGCCGCCGCGGTCGCGGCGCTTCTCGTCCTGAGCGCGGGTGGCACCGCGCAGGGCAGCGCCAGCAGCGCTGCCACACCACCGAGCGACGTTGGCACGACGGCGGCGAGCGCCGGGTGCGGCAAGGCCCCGACGCTGACCAGCGGCAACCACACGATTCAGAGCAGCGGCCAGAACCGCGGTTACATCCTGCGCGTCCCGGCCAACTACGACATGAACCACCCCTACCGGCTGGTCTTCGGCTTCCACTGGCTGGGTGGCACGGCCAACGACGTCGACTCGGGCGGAACCGACGGGTACAACTGGTCCTACTACGGGCTCAGGCGGCTGGCGGACAGCGCGAACAACGGCACGATCTTCGTGGCGCCCCAGGGCATCAACAACGGTTGGGCCAACTCCGGTAACCAGGATCTGACCTTCGTCGACGACATGCTCAGGCAGATCCAGGCGGGACTGTGCGTCGACACCACGCAGATCTTCGCCGGGGGCTTCAGCTACGGCGGTGGCATGAGCTACGCGCTCGCCTGTGCCAGGGCGAACGTGTTCCGCGCGGTGGCGGTCTACTCCGGCGCGACCCTGAGCGGGTGCACCGGCGGCACCCAGCCCATCGCCTACATCGGGATCCACGGCATCACCGACAACGTGCTGCCGATCTCCGCCGGGCGGGGGTTGCGTGACACGTTCGTCAGGAACAACGGCTGCACCGCGCAGAACCCGCGCGAGCCGGCGCAGGGCAGCCTGACGCACGTCGTGACCGCCTACTCGGGCTGCCGGGCCGGGTATCCGGTCGTCTGGGCCGCCTTCGACGGAGGCCACACCCCCGGCCCCGTTGACGGGTGCAACTGCCAGGGCTGGCGGACCTGGACATCGGGCGAGGTGTGGAAGTTCTTCACGCAGTTCGATTCCTCGAACCCACCCCAGACCCCGGGGCCGGTGGAGGTCGGCGTGAACTACCGGCTGGTGGTTCAACACAGCGGCAAGGCGGTCGACATCTCCGGCGCGTCCACCGCCGCCGGTGCGCTGCTGCAGCAGTGGTCGGCCACTGGCGGGCTGAACCAGCAGTTCGACTTCCTCGACTCCGGTGGCGGCTACTACCGGATCCGGGCGCGGCACAGCGGACTGGTGCTCCAGGTCGCGAGTTCGAGCAGTGGCGCGGACATCACCCAACAGCCCGACACCAACGCCACCAGTCAGCAGTGGCAGGTGTTGGACCAGGGCAGCGGGGTGGTGAGCCTGGTGAACCGGCAGAGCGGCCTGGCGATGGACGTGTGGAACCTGTCAACCGCGGACGGTGGCCGCATCTCCCAGTGGAGCTACAGCGGCGCCGCGAACCAGCGGTTCCAACTGCAACGCACCCAGTAGTGCATTGGGTGGAGTGAACTCGCCGCACTCGCCGCACTCGTGATCGTGTGCCCGAGCGGTGGAGCGGGCTCGCCGTGGGCCGTCGTCGGTGGGGCCACACGGCGGGCCCGTTGCCGCGCCCCGGACAGGTGGGGCGCACCGAGCAGCGGCGGCTGCCGCCAGGCCCACCTCACCATCCTGCTCCTACTGCTGCACGCCACCGTGAGCACAAGGCGGACCTGGGTTCAGAACCCGTGGGGCTCGGGGTCATCCCTCGGTCGATGTCCGGCTCGCCGGACAGATCACCGAGAGCGAGGTCTGGGCGGGCCTGGCGTGCGCGGGCAGCACGGTCGGGCCGCTCAGTGGGACAGTGTGGCCATCCTGGTCGCCGGGCTCGTGCTGACCGGCGTTGGTACCGCGGCCCAGTTCCAGGCCCGCTTCGCCGCGACGGACCTGGCGAGCCGCACGCGCCGGGGGCGTGCCCTGGCGATCGTGGTGTGGGTGGGGTCGATCGGCTCGATGCTGGGCCCGAACCTCGGGACACCAGGGGCCGGCCTGGCCGGTTCTCTGGGGCTGGCACCGCTGGGCGGTGCCTTCGTCGTGGCGGCCGTCGCCCTCGCCGTCGCTTCGGTGCTGACAGCACTGCTCCTGCGTCCCGATCCGCTCCTGACAGCCCGCCGTCGCAGTGACCCCGCCGTGCTGAGCGGGTCCAATCCCGGTTCGGGCCGGTCGGGCTCGGTGCAACCGGCTGGTGGGTTCCGCGCGGTGCTCCGGGACGGATTTCGGGTTCTCGCCGAGCACCGCGCGGCTCGAACCG
>NZ_JAMTCK010000036.1 GCF_024171785.1 Goodfellowiella coeruleoviolacea | reverse complement strand
GCCCCACCACCGACCCACCAACCACCGGCCGAGCAGTGGCGTTCCACGAATCCACCAACCACGAACGCTCCACATCGGACAACAACTCCACCGCACCCACCGGCACCTCGGGGTCGGCGAGCACGGCGCGCAGCACCCGCAGCAGCCGGTCGCGGACCGACTCGGCGAACGCCTCGTCGAACACCTCCGGCTGCCGGTCGAGCCGGAACGACAGGGCCGAACCGGGCATGGCCAGCAGGGCGAGCGCGTAGTGGGTGGCGTCACCGCTGTCCGAGGAGAGCACGCGCAGCCCGCCGGTGCGCACCGAGTCGTTCAGCTCGTCGGTGTTCACCGGGTAGTTCTCGAAGACCATCTTCGTGTCGAACAGGTCCGTCACGCCCGCGGCGCGCTGGATCTCGGCGAGGCCGAGGTGCTGGTGCGGCAGCAGCCGCGCCTGCTCGTCCTGCAGCCGCGCGAGCATCGCGAGCACCGGTTCACCCGGGCGCATGCCGGCTCGCAGCGGCAGCGTGTTGATGAACAGCCCGAGCATGTTCTCCACACCCGGCAGCTCAGCGGGCCTGCCGGAGACCGTCACGCCGAACACCACGTCGTCGGTGCCGGTGAGCGAACGCAGCACCATCGCCCACGCGCCCTGCACGACCGTGTTGAGCGTCAGCCCGTGCGCACGGGCCAGCTCGGCCAGTGCCGTGCTCTCCTCAGTGGACAGTGCGAAGTGGAGCGAGGCGGGTAGCTGCGGGGTGCTCGCGGCAGGAGACACCCTCGTCGCGCCGGGCAGGTCGGCCAGCGCGTCCCGCCACGCGGCGACCGCCGCGTCCCGGTCGCGGGTGGCGAGCCAGTCGAGGTAGTCCCGGTACGGCCGCACCGGCGGCAGCACCGTCTGATCGCCGCCGGACCGGTAGAGGGCGAGTAGCTCACGCAGGAGGATCGGCAGCGACCAGCCGTCGAACAGCGCGTGGTGCAGCGTGGTCAGCACCCGGTGGCGTTCGGCCGCGAGCCGCAGCACGGTGCAGCGCACCAGCGGCGGGCGGGTCAGGTCGAACCGCTCCGCCCGGTCCGCCGCGCGGAGCCGGTCGGCCTCGGCGGCCGGGTCGGGCAGGCCGGTCAGGTCGTGCTCCCGCCAGGCCGGCGCCACGTCGCGGACGACGACCTGCACCCACTCGCCGGAGCGGCGCTGCCGGAACCCGACGCGCAGGTTCGCGTGCCTGGTGAGCAGCGCGCCCATCGCGGTGCGCAGCGCGGCCGCGTCCAGGGGGCCCGCCAGGTCGAACACGAGTTGCACCTGGTAGATGTCCGGCCCGTCGCCTGCCTGGACACTGTGGAAGACGAGACCTTCCTGCAGCGGCGACAGCGGCAGGATGTCCTCGATGGTTCGCTGCGAACGGCTCACTGGTGGGTCTCCAGGTCGGCGATCAGGTCGGCTTCGAACTCGTCGATCTCGTCCTGCGTCATCGAGGACACGGCGAGGTCGGAGGGGGTGACCCCGCCCGCGCCCCGGTCGGCCGCGTGCGTGGTCAGTGCGGTCAGGGCGGCGAACCACAGGTCGGCCAGCTCCCGGACGGCGTGCTCGGACAGCGCACCGGGCGCCCACTGCCAGGCGGCGACCAGCTCCGCGCCGCGTGGCCCGTCCTCGGTCAACGCGGTCAGTTCGAGGGGGTGCGCGAGCGGGGCCGCCGGGTCCTCACCGGGCACGAGTCCCGCGGCTTCGGGGACCACCAGCCAGTCGGCGCCCGAGTCGGTGTCACCGGTGGTGAACCGGCCGAGGTAGTTGAAGCCGATCTCCGGGGTGGGCAGGCCGGCGAGCACGGCCGCGGTGGTCTCGTCGAGGTGGCGCAGCAGGCCGTAGCCCATGCCCTTGTCCGGCGCCGCCCGCAGCTGTTCCTTGACCCGCTTCAACAGCACGCCCGCGGCGGGGCCACCGGCCCAGGCGTCGGCCCGGTCGAGCGGTCCCGGGCTCACGCGGACCGGGTGCACGCTGGTGAACCAGCCGACCGTGCGGGACAGGTCGGCCCGGTCGACCACGTGCTCCTCTCGGCCGTGGCCCTCCAGCATCACCAGCACCGCGCCGTCGTCCGCGCGGCGCCACTCGGTCACGGCGAGCGCCAGTGCGGCCAGCAGCACGTCGTTGACCTCGGCGCCGTAGGCCGAGGGCACCTCGGTCAGCAGGCGCGCGGTGACGTCCGCGTCGAGCGTCCGGGAGAGCCGCCGGGCGGTGCCCGCGGTGTCGTGCGCCGGGTCGAGTGCCCGGTCGGCCACGCGGACGGACCGGCCGGCGAGCACCGCCTGCCAGTGCGGGAGTTCGGCCTGGCGTCGCGGTGTGCCAGCCTGTTCGACCAGCAGCCGCGCCCACCGGCGCACGGACGTGCCAACCGGTTCGAGCTTCGGCTCGCGGCCCGCGTCGACGGCGGCCCACGCCTCGGCGAGGTCAGGCAGCAGGATCCGCCACGACACGCCGTCGACCGCGAAGTGGTGCACCACGAGCATGAGCCAGCCGGGCGTGTCCGGTCCTCGGTCGAACCACAACGCCCGCACCAGGTCACCCCGCGCCGGATCGAGTTGGCCGACCGCCGTCCTGCCACCCGCCCCGGCGAGGGCCCGCAACGTGGGGTCGTCCACCCCGGCCGCGTCGACCCGGCGCACGACCGCCCGCACCGAACCGGGTGCGCGGATCTCCGCCGTCCACTCAGGAGTCACCACCGTGCGGAGTGCGTCGTGGTGGTCGAGCACCGCCTGCAGTGCCTCGGTCAGCGCCGTCTCCCCGAGCGCCGGCGGCACCCGCACGGTGACGGTCTGGCTGAACCCTGCGGCCGGGGCACCGCGGTCGGCGAGCCAGCGCAGCACGGGTGTGAGCGGCAGCGGGCCGATTCCCGCGCCCGGCTCCTCGACCGGCCGGCCGGTCGAGGCGGTGGCGACGGCCGCGAGGTCGGCGATCGTCCTGCGCTCGAACACGTCCCGCGCGGTGAAGTCCAGGCCGACGCGGCGGGCCCGGCTGACGAGCTGGATGGACAGGATGCTGTCGCCACCCAGTTCGAAGAACCCGTCCTCGGGCCCCGAGCGGTCGATGCCGAGCAGCTCCGCGACGAGTCCACAGAGGACTCGTTCGGCCTCGGTGACCGGTGCCCGGCCCTCGGTGCCGGCGCTCCGCACCGGTGCGGGGAGGGCCGCGCGGTCCAGCTTTCCGTTGGGTGTCAACGGCAGCGCGGCGAGTGGCACGAGCGCGGCCGGGACCATGAAGCTGGGCAGCCGCGCCACGAGGTGCTCGCGGACGTCCGCCAGGTCGAGGTCGCCGTCCTCGGGCACCACGTAGGCCACGAGCCGCTTGTCGCCCGGCCGGTCCTCGCGCACGACCACCGCGTTGTGCGCGATCCGCGGGTGCGCGGCCAGTGCTGCCTCGATCTCACCGCGCTCGATCCGGAACCCGCGGATCTTGACCTGGTCGTCGGCACGGCCCGCGAACTCCAGCAACCCGTCGAGGTTCCACCGCGCGAGGTCGCCGGTGCGGTACATCCGCTCCCCCGGCGCGCCGAACGGGCAGGCGACGTACCGCTCGGCGGTCAGGTCCGGGCGGCTCCAGTAGCCCCGCGTCACCCCGCTGCCCGCGACGTACAGCTCGCCCGCGATGCCGGGTGGCAGCACGCGCAGCGACACGTCGAGGACGTACCCGCGCATGTTGTCCAGCGGCCTGCCGATCGGCACCACGCTCGGCGGTTCGGCCAGCGCGGGCACGGGGTACCTGGTCGCGAACACGGTCGTCTCCGTCGGGCCGTACCCGTTGATCACGGTGGTCGACGGGCAGCGCCGCTGCACCGCGGTGACCGCGGCCGGTGCCACGACGTCGCCGCCGGTCCAGACCTGGCGGACGGTCGCGAAGCTCTCCGGCGCCTCCTCCGCGAGCACGGCGAACAACCCGGCGGTGAGCCACAGCGCGGTGATCCGGTGCTCGACGACGAGCGCGCCGATCGTCCGCGCGTCGAGCCTGCCCGCCGGGGCCACCACGACCTCGCCGCCGCGCAGCCAGGCCATCCACAGTTCGAGGGTGAGCGCGTCCCAGGCGTGCGGCGAGTGTTGCAGCACCCGGTCGACGACCCCGCCGTCCCACCAGCGGTCCCTGGCCAGGGCGACGATGTCGTCGTGGGTGGCGACGACGCCCTTCGGGGTGCCCGTCGAGCCGGAGGTGAACATCACGCAGGCGGCCTGGTCGGGCCACACCCGCACGGCCGGGAGTGCGGCCGGGGCAGCCGTGTCGTCGACCGCGAGCACCTGGGCGTCCCCGGCGATCTTCCGGGCGCGGTCGGCCGACACCCGGTCGGCCAGCACGACCGGCGCCGCACTGTCGGCCACGATCCAGCTCAACCTGCTGTCCGGGTTCTCCGCGTTGAGCGGTACGTAGGCGGCACCGGCCCGCACCACCGCGAGCACGGCGACGAGCAGGTCGGCCGACCGCTCCATCAGGATCGCGACGCGTGTCTCCGGCGGCAGCGCACCGAGGCGCGCGGCGAGTTCCGCGGCCCGCCGGTCGAGTTCGGCGTAGCTGAGCGTGGTGCCCTGGTGCGTGACGGCGGGCCGGTCCGGGTGCTCGGCAACACGCTCGGCGAAGACCTCCAGCAGGGTGCCGCTCGGCACGTCCCGCACGGTGCCCTGCCAGCCGGTCAGCAGCTGGTGCCGTTCGTCGTCGGCAAGCAGGTCCAGGCTGCCGATCGGGTGTTCCGGGTGGGCGGCGACGGCGGTGAGCACGCGGACCAGCCGGTCGACGAGGCGTTGGGCGGTGGCGTGCGCGAACAGGTCGGTGGCGTACAGCAGCGAGACGTCCAGTCCGGTGTCGCGGCCGCGGTCGGTCACGGTCCACGCGAGGTCGAACTTGGCCGCCTGCGCCGACACCGGCCGGGCCCGCACGGCCACGCCGCCGGGCAGCGCGAGGTCGAGGTCCTCGGGGTGCGTCACCGACAGCACGACCTGGCACAGCGGGTGCCGGGCCAGCGAACGCTCCGGGCTGAGCACGTCGACGAGCCGCTCGAACGGCAGGTCCTGGTTGGCGTACGCGGTCAGGTCGACCTCGCGCACCCGGTCCAGCAGCTCGGCGAACGACGGGTTGCCGCCGGTGTCGGTTCTGAGCACGAGCGTGTTGACGAAGAACCCGACCAGCGGTTCGAGGGCCGCGTCGGTGCGCCCGGCGACCACCGTGCCGATCGGCAGGTCGGTGCCCGCGCCGACGCCGGTCAGCACCGCGGCCAGCGCGGCGTGCACGACCATGAACAGGCTCGCGTCGTGCTGCCGTGCCAGCGCGGCCAGCGCGGCGTGCGACTCGGGCGGCAGCGTGGCCGCCGCCGTGCCGCACCGGTGCGACGGGCTCGACGGGCGCGGCCGGTCGGTGGGCAGGTCCAGCTGCTCCGGCTGACCGGCCAGGGTGGATCGCCAGTGCGCGAGCTGCGCGGAGATCGCGCTGTCGGGATCGTCCTCGCCGCCGAGCAGTTCCCGTTGCCACAGCGTGTAGTCCGCGTACTGGACGGGCAGCGGTGCCCAGTCCGGCGCGGCACCCTCGGCCCGTGCGGTGTACGCCGCCGCGAGGTCGCGGGCCAGCACCGGCATGGACCAGCCGTCACCCGCGATGTGGTGCACGACGAGCAGCAGCACCCACTCGTTCTCGCCGGTCGCGAACAGCGTCGCCCGCAGCGGCCCGTCGACGGACAGGTCGAACGGGGCCTCGGCCGCCGCCCGCAGGAGGTCGTCCACCCGCTGGCCGCGGGCGTCGACGGCCGCGAGGTCCGGGGTGGTGTCGAGGACGACCTGGTGGGGCCCGTCGGCGTCGTCGGCGAAGACCGTGCGCAGCGTCTCGTGGCGGGTGACGACGTCGGCGAGCGCGGCACGCAGCGCGTCCGGCCGGAGGTCGCCGGTGAGCTTCAGCGCGACCGGGATGTTGTAGGTCGCGTTCGGTCCCTGCAGGCGGTTGAGGAACCACAACCGCTGCTGTGCGAAGGAAAGCGGGATCCGGGCGGGCCGCGGCCGCGCGGTCAGCCGGGGCCGGCGGGCGTCCTCGGGGACCAGGCCCGCGGCGATGCCGGCGACGGTCGGCGTCTCGAACACCGTCCGCACCGAGAACTCGGCGCCGAACGCATCGCGGATCCGGCTCGCCAGCCGGGCGGCGAGCAGCGAGTGCCCGCCCAGGTCGAAGAAGCTGTCGTGGATCCCGACCTCGGCGACCCCGAGCACGGCGGCGAACACCTCGCACAGCGCCGCCTCCGCAGCGGTGCGTGGTGCGCCGCCGCCCGTCGCGGTGTGCTCCGGGGCGGGCAGGGCGGCGCGGTCGAGCTTGCCGTTCACCGTGAGCGGCAACCGGTCCAGCGCCACGAACGCCGACGGCACCATGTGCTCGGGCAGCAGCCGTGCCGCGTGCGCCCGCAGCGCGCCGGTGTCCAAGCCGCTCACCACGTACGCCACGAGCCGCCTGTCGCCCGCCTCGTCCGCGCGAACCACCACCGCCGCCGCGGCGACCTCGTCGTGCCGGGTCAGCGCGGCCTCGACCTCGCCTGGCTCGATCCGGAAGCCGCGGATCTTCACCTGCTCGTCGGACCGTCCCAGGTAGACGAGTTCGCCGTCGGCGGTCCACCGGGCCAGGTCGCCGGAGCGGTACATCCGCTCTCCCGGCACGCCGTGCGGGTTCGCGACGAACCGCGCCGCGGTCAGCCCGGCGCGGTCGAGATACCCGCGCGCCACACCGGTGCCCGCGACGTACAGCTCGCCGACCACGCCCGGCGGAACCGGGTCGAGCGCGTTGTCGAGCAGGTAGACCCGCACCCCGTCGAACCCGGTGCCGATCAGGCTGCCCGCCCCGGCACCGGTGGTCGCCCGGTCCAGCGCGCGGTGGGTGACGTGCACGGTCGTCTCGGTGATCCCGTACATGTTCACGGCGACCGGCCCGCCGGCGCCCCGCCGCGCGTACCAGTCGTCCACAACGGACAGGTCGAGTGCCTCGCCGCCGAACACCACCCAGCGCAGGGCGAGCCGGGACACGACCGACGGCCGGGCGGCCTCGGCGAGCGACAGCTGTTCGAACGCCGACGGCGTCTGGTTGAGCACGGTGACGCCCTCGTCGGCGAGCAGGTCGAGGAAGTCGTCCTGCGCACGCACGATTTCGGGCGGCACGACCACGACCCGGCCGCCGTGCAGCAGCGCGCCCCACAGCTCCCACACGGAGAAGTCGAAGGCGACCGAGTGGAACATCGTCCACACGTCGTCGGCGTCGAACCCGAACCGCGCCCGGGTCCGGTCGAACAGGTCGAGCACGTTGCGGTGCGCGACGACAACGCCCTTGGGCCTGCCGGTCGAGCCCGACGTGTAGATCACGTACGCGGCGTGGTCCGGGTGCCGCGCACCGCGTTCGGTCACGTCGAGGTCGGCCGCCGGGTGCGCGCGCCAGCCGTCGCCGTCAAGCAGATCCGCGTCGATCACGGCCGCGGGGGTGGCGTCCGCGAGCACGAACGCGATCCGGTCCGCCGGGGCCCGCGGGTCCACGGGCACGTACGCGGCACCCGCCTTGACCACCGCCAGCAGCGCGACCACGAGCCGCGCCGACCGGGGCAGCAGCACGGCGACACGTGACTCCGCGCCGACGCCCCGGGCCCGCAGTTCCCGGGCGAGCTGGTTGGCGGTCGCGTTCAGTTCGCCGTAGGTCAGGGTGCTTTCGCGGAAGCTGACCGCGGGTGCCCCCGGTGCGGTGGCGGCCAGTGACTCGACCACGTCGGCCAGGTGCGTGGTGGCCCGGCCTTCCCCGCTCCTACCGCTGCTCGGCCACTCGGTGAGCAGCCTGGCCCGCTCGCCGGGCACCAGCACGTCCACACTGGACACTGGCCGGTCCGGGTCGGCGGTGACCTGGGTGAACACGCCGGTGAGCCGGGTGGCGAGGGCCTCGACCGTGGCGCGGTCGAACAGGTCGGTGCGGTAGGTGAAGCGGCAGTCGAGCCCGTCCGGGGTGCCCTCGGCCGTGTAGCGCTCGGCGATGTTGAGCGACAGGTCGAACTTCGCAGCCTCGGTGCGCACCGGCACGGTGGCGACGGTGAGGCCGTCGAGGTCGGCCAGGCGAGTGCCCGCCCGCTGCCCCGAGGCGCCGTCGACGGACACCGCCACCTGGAACAGCGGGTGGTGGGTCGTCGACCGCTCGGGGTTGAGCACCTCGACGAGGCGTTCGAACGGCACGTCCTGGTTGGTGTGAGCGGCGAGGTCGGTGGCGCGGACCCGGCCGAGCAGTTCGCGGAACGTCGGCGCGCCGGAGAGGTCGGTGCGCAGGACGAGCGTGTTGACGAACAGGCCGACCAGGTCGGCGACGGCGTCGTCGGCGCGGCCGTCGACGGGGGCGCCGATCGGGATGTCGGTGCCCGCGCCGAGCCGGGACAGCAGGGTGGCGAGCCCGCCGCGCACCACCATGAACAGCGTCGCGCGGTGCTCCCTGGCGAGGGAGACGAGGCGGGTGTGCAGGTCGGCGGGGAGCGCGAACTCCACGGCCGCGCCCCGCGTGCCCGCCGTGCGGGGCCGGTCGAACGGCAGGTCGAGCGCGGTGGGCAGGCCGTCCAGTGTGGACGTCCAGTGCGCGAGCTGCCGGCTGATCTCGCTGCCGGGGTCGTCCTCGGCACCGAGGATCTCGCGCTGCCACAGCGTGTAGTCCGCGTACCGCACCGGCGGCTCGGCCCAGTCCGGCGCGGCTCCCGCGCGGCGGGCGCGGTAGGCGGTGACCAGGTCCCTGGCCAGCGGCAGCAGCGAGCCGCCGTCGGCCGCGATGTGGTGCACGACCACGAGCACCACGTGTTCCTCGGCGGCGAGCCGGTACAGCACGGCACGCAGCGGCGGCTCGGCGGACAGGTCGAAGGGCACGCGGACCGCGGCGCTCATCGCGTCGGCCAGCTCGGTCTCGGTGGTGGGCGTCGGCACGAGGTCGACGTCGGCGGTGTCGAGGACGACCTGGTGCGGTCCTTCGCCGTCCTCCGGGAAGACCGTGCGCAGTGGTTCGTGGCGGGCCACGACGTCGCGCAGCGCGGCGGTGAGCGCGGCGACGTCGAGGGTTCCGGTCAGCCGCAGCGCGGCCGGGACGTGGTAGGCGGCGCCGTCGGAGGAGAACCGGTTGAGGAACCACAGTCGCTGCTGCGCGAACGACAACGGCAGCCGCTCGGGCCGCGGCACGGGTTCGACGGCCCGCCGTGCCCGGCCGGCGGCGCCCACCGCACGCGAGACCCCGGCGACGGTCGGCGCCTCGAAGAGCTGCTTGATCGACAGCTCGGCGTCGAGTTCGGCCCTGACCCGGCCGACCAGGCGGGTCGCGAGCAGCGAGTGCCCGCCGAGGTCGAAGAAGCTGTCGTCGACGCCGACCCGGGGCACGCCGAGCACGTCGGCGAACAGGCCGCAGAGCAGTTCCTCGCGGAAGTCACGGGGAGCGCGGTAGGCCGTGCCGGTGGTGCCGTCCGGCGCGGGCAGCGCGTCGCGGTCGATCTTGCCGTTGGGGGTCAACGGGATCTCGTCGACGACGACGACGGCGGACGGCACGGCGTGCGCGGGCAGTGCCGCCGCCAGGAACGTCCGCAGTGCCGCGGGATCAGGTTCGTTCTCGGCGACGACGTGGGCGACGAGCCGGTCGTCCCTCGCCACCACCACGGCCGCGGCGACGTCCGGGTGGCGCAGCAGCGCGGACTCGACCTCGGCGGGTTCGACGCGGTGGCCCCGCACCTTGACCTGCCGGTCGGCGCGGCCCGCGAACTCCAGCTGCCCGTCCGCGTTCCACCGGACGAGGTCGCCGGTGCGGTACATCCGCTCGCCGGTGCCGAACGGGCACGCCACGAACCGGTCCGCCGTGGTCACCGGGCGGCCGAGGTAGCCACGCGCCAGTCCGGGACCGGCGACGTACAGCTCGCCGACCACGCCGGGCGCGGCGGGGCGCAGCGCGAAGTCGAGGACGTAGGCGCGGGTGTTGGTGATCGGGTCGCCGATGGGACGGGCGCTGCCGGACAACGGTTCGCTCATCGACACGCAGACCGTGGTCTCGGTCGGCCCGTAGGCGTTGATCATGCGGCGGCCGCGGGACCACCGGTCCACCAGCTCCGGCGGGCAGTCCTCCCCCGCGACGACCACCGCGGTGTCCGGGGGGAACTCGTCCACCCGGGACGCCGCCAGCGCCGACGGGGGCAGGGTGACGTGCGAGACCCGTTGTGCCGTCAGGAGGTTCGCGAGCGCCGGCCCCGGCATCAGGTCGTCGCCGTCGGCCAGCACGAGGCACGCGCCCGCGAGGAGGGTCACGACGATCTCGGCGACGGCGGCGTCGAAGCTGGGGGACGCGAACTGCAGCACCCTGCTGTCGGGTCGGATGGCGAACCGCTCGGCCTGCGCGTGCGCCAGGCTCGCCACCCCGGTGTGGCTGACCACGACACCCTTCGGCGTGCCGGTGGACCCGGAGGTGTAGATGACGTAGGCCGCCGACGCCACCGGCGGACGCAGCCCCAGGTCGTGGGCGGGCATCGCGGCCAGCCGGTCGACGGTGCCGGGGGCGTCGAGCACCACCGCCGCACCGGACGCCACCTCGACACCGGTGTCGGTGAGCACGACGGCGGGGCTGGCGTCGTCGAGCAGGAACGCCACGCGCTCCGCCGGGTAGCCGGGGTCGATGGGCACGTGCACGCCACCCGCCTTGGTGATCGCCAGCAGCGCCGTCACCAGGGCACGCCCGCGCGGCAGCACGACGGCGACCCGCACCTCCGGCCCGACGCCGTGCCCGGCGAGCAGGCGGGCGAGCCGGTTCGCGTCGGCGTTCAGCCCGGCGTAGGTGATCTCCGTGTCCCCGACGGACAGCGCGGTGGCGTCCGGGGTCCTGGCCACCTGCGCCTCGAACAGCTCGGCCAGCGTGCCGGCCGGGACGTCGGCCGCCGTGTCGTTCCACTCGACGACCGTCCGCGCGTGCTCGCCGGGCAGCAGCAGGTCGAGCGCACCGACCGCGCGGGTCGCGTCGGCCGTCATGGCGCGCAGCACGAGCAGGACCCGGTCGAGGATCCGCTGCGCGTCCACCGTGGACACCCGGTCCGGCTGGTGGTCCAGCCGCAACCGCAGCCGCTCACCGGGGGCGACGACGAACCCGAGCGTGTAGTGGGTGGCGTCGCGGCCGAGGCCGGGCTGGACCCGCACGCCGCGCACCACGCGGTCTCCGTCGTGGCCGTCGTTCGGGTAGTTCTCGAAGACCATCGACGTGTCGAACAGCTCCCCGACCCCGGCGAGGCGTTGCACGTCGGCCAGCCCGACGTGCTGGTGGTCCAGCAGCCGCGCCTGCTCGGACTGCACCCGCCGCAGCAGGTCGCCGACGGGCTCCCCGGCACGCACCGACACCCGCAGCGGCAGCGTGTTGATGAACATGCCGACCATGCCCTCGACACCGGTCAGCTCCGGCGGCCGGCCGGAGACGACGACACCGAACACCACGTCGTGCCGGCCCGTTGTCGCGCCGAGCACGAGTGCCCACGCCACCTGCGCGACGGTGTTGACCGTGACGCCCTGCGCGCGGGCCCAGTCGGCCAGCCGCGCGGTCTCGTCCTCGGGCAGGGCGGTGGTGATCGCGTCCGGGTGTCCCGCGCCCCCTCGGTCCGGGCACACGATCGTCGGCGCGTCCACACCGGACAGCGCGGCCCGCCACGCCGCCTCGGCCGCCGGCTTGTCCCGCGCCGCCAGCCAGGCGAGGTGGTCGCGGTAGGGCCGGACCGCGGGCAGCGGCGCGTCGTCGCCCGCCGACTCGTACAGCGCCATCAGGTCGCGCAGCAGCACCGGCATCGACCAGCCGTCGAGCAGGACGTGGTGGTTGGTGAGCACGAACCGGTACCGCGGTCCACCCAGCCGGATCAGCGTGAACCGGATCAGCGGCGGGGTCGCGAGGTCGAACCGCCTGCCCCGGTCGTCGTTCATGGCCGCCGCGAGCGCGGTCTCCTGGTCGGCCGCCCCGGTCAGGTCGACCTCGTGCCACGGCAGGGCGACCTCGCGGAGGACGACCTGCGTCGGCCGGCTCAGCCCCTGGTACCGGAAGCAGGCGCGCAGCGCGCCGTGCCTGCGCAGCAGCGCGGCGCCCGCGGCCTTCAGCGCGGGCACGTCCACCGGACCGTCGAGGTCGAAGTACGTCTGCACGTTGTAGACGTCCACGCCGGCCTCGTCGTAGGCGTTGTGAAACAGGAACCCTTCCTGCAGCGGGGACAGCGGCAGGAGGTCCTCGATCACGCGCGGGCGCTGGCTCATGTGAACGACTCCAGTTCGGACTCGAGCTGGTCGATGTCGCTCTGGTCGAGCATCGACAGGGACACGTCGGACGGGGTGAGCCCACCCGAACCGGGCCGGGCGGCGTGGTCGACGACGGCGCGCAGCTGGTCGAACCAGGCCAGTGCGAGCGCGCGCACCTCGTCCTCGGACAGCAGGCGGGTGGCCCACGTCCAGGTGGCGACGAGTTCCGGCCCGTCGGCGCCGTCGCGGACCACGGCGGACAGCTCGACCGGGAACGCGAGCGGCATCTCCGGTTCCGCCCTGGCGAGCAGGCCCGCACCCTCCTGGGCCACCGACCAGCCCGCGGTGCCGGTGGTGCCGGTGTCGAACCGGCCGAGGTAGTTGAACGAGACGTCCGGTCCGCCGAGCCGGGCCAGTTCCTCGCCCGCCTCCGGGTGCACGTGGCGCAGCCACCCGAAGCTGACGCCGCCGTCCGGCACGGCACGCAGCTGTTCCTTGACGCGCTTGAGCGCCGCACCCGCGGCCGGGCCACCCGCCAGCGCGTCGTCGGCGTCGATGCCGGTGACGTCCAGTCGGACGGGGTGGATGCCGGTGAACCAGCCGACCGTGCGGGACAGGTCCGCGTGGTCGAGCAGGTCCTCGGCACGGCCGTGGGTTTCCAGGCTCACCAGCAGGGAGCGGTCCGAACCGCCGCGCCAGCGGGTCGCCGCGAGCGTGAACGCGGTCAGCAGCACCTCGTCCACTCCAGCGTTGAACCGGCTGGCGGCCGTGGTGAGCAGCGCGGCAGTGGTGTCGGGGTCGAGCGTCAGCCGCAGTTCGCCCGCCGTCCCGACGGTGTCGGCGGTCGGGTCGAGCGCGGCGGCGGGCAGCACGCGGCCGTCACCGCGACCGAGCACCGCCCGCCACGCGGGCAGCCGGTCGTCGAACCCGCCTTGTTCCGTCCGCGTGGCCAGCGCGGTGGTCCAGTGCCGCAGCGACGTGCCGACGGGTGCCAGCTCGGCGGGCCTGCCCTCGACGGCGGCGGTGCACGCCGCGACCAGGTCCGGCAGGAGGATCCGCCACGAGACCCCGTCGACGACGAGGTGGTGGGCGACGACCAACAGCCTGCCCGGCTCGTGCGGGCCGCGGTCGAACCACACGAACCGCACCACCTGGCCGTCGGCGGGCCGCAGTTCAGCCCGGGCCGCCCGCGCCTCGCGGGCCATCGTTTCCCGGGTCAGGCCGGCGGTGGCGTCGACGCGCCGCACCCACCCGGTGAGATCGACCGCCCGCGCCACCGCGAACGCCCAGTCCACTTCGGACACCAGGCGCAGCCGCAGCGCGTCGTGGTGGTCCACCAGTGCGGCCACGGCGCGGTTCAGGTGCTCCTCGTCGAGCCCGGCGGGCACCACGAGCAGCGCGGACTGGTTGAACCCTTCGGCGGGCCGGAAGCCGGCGAGCCTGCGCATGGCGGGCGTCGGCGGCAGCGACCCGGTCGGCTCGGTGGTCGCCGCCGTGGTCCCGCTCTCCCCGGCCACCAGCGCCAGCCCGGCGACCGTCCTGCGCTCGAACACGTCGCGGACCGAGATCACCACGCCGGCGCGGCGGGCCCGGCCGACCAGGTCCAGCGACAGGATGCTGTCGCCGCCGACGTCGAAGAAGCTGTCGTCCACGCCGACCGGCCCGGTGCCGAGCACGTCGGCGAACAGCCCGCACAGCAGGTCCTCGACCGGGGTGCGCGGACCGCGGGCGGTGTGCGCGAACTCCGGATCCGGCAGGGCCCGGTGGTCGAGCTTCCCGTTGTGCGTCAGCGGAAGCTCGGGCAGCGTCACGAACGCGGCGGGAACCATGTGGTCGGGCAGCACCCGGGCGAGCGCGGCCCGCAGGTCCCCCGGTTCGCCGTCCGGTACGACGTAGCCGATCAACCGCTCGGCACGCGCCACCACCGCGCACGCCGCGACCCCGGCGCACCGGGCGAGCGCCGCCTCGACCTCGCCGAGTTCCACGCGGAACCCGCGGATCTTGACCTGGTCGTCGGTGCGGCCGAGGCACACCAGCGTGCCGTCGGCCCGCCTGCGCCCGAGGTCACCGGTGCGGTACATCCGCCCGCCGGTGAACGGGTCGGCCACGAACCGCTCAGCCGTCAGGCCCGGCCGGTCAGCGTAGCCACGCGCCACCCCGGCACCGGCCACGTACAGCTCGCCGACGACGCCGTGCGGCACCGGGCGCAGCCACGCGTCCAGCACGTACACGGCGGTGCCGCGCACGGGCGTGCCGACCGGCTGGATCCCGTCCGCCGCACCGGTTTCCGGCAGCACGTGGGTGGTCGCGGTCACCGTGGTCTCGGTCGGGCCGTAGGAGTTGACGACGCGCACCCCCGGGTGCCGGTCCTGCCACTCGCGCACCCGCGCGCCGGGGAGCCCCTCGCCCGCCAGCACCAGGTCGCGGGACGGCAGCAGCGCGGCGGGCAGCCGGTCGAGCAGCGCCAGGTGACTGGGCGTGGCCTTCAGGAACGTCACGCCGCCTGCCGGCACGGGCCCGGTGGTGCCGGTGTCGATCGCGTCGTAGAGGTCGGCCACCCAGACGGCGCCGCCGGCGGCGAGCGGACCGAGGACGGTGGTGACGGTCATGTCCGCGGACACGGCCCCGTGCAGCACCGACACACCGGCGAGCGACGGGTAGGACGCCAGGCACTCGGCGAGGAAGTTGTCCAGGTTCCGGTGTTCGACGGCCACGGCCTTCGGTTCACCGGTGGAGCCGGACGTGTGGATCACGTACGCGACGTCCACCGGCGAGACCGCGGCGAGCCGATCGTGGTCGGTGATCGGCCCGCCGTCGGCCGGGATGTCCGCGAAGGTCGCCGCGGACACCACGCACACCGGGGCGCGGTCACGCAGGATCGCCGCGTTCCGCTCCTCCGGGTGGTCCACCGCCAACGGCACGTAGCCCGCGCCGGTCTTCAGCACGGCCACGACCGCGACGAGCAGGTCCGCGGACCGGGGCAGGGACAGCGCCACCAGTTCACCCGGCCCGGCGCCGCGCCCGATCAGCAGGCGCGCGAGCCGGTTGGAGCGCTCGTCCAGTTCCGCGTAGGTGAGGGTGTGCGCGCCGTCCACGACCGCGGACGCGTCCGGCCGCGCGGCCACGTTCCCGGCGAACAGCTCCAGGAACGGCGTGCCCGGCGCCACCGCCGCTGGGGTGTCGGGTTCCGGGATGTCCGCCAGGTCCACGTCACCGATCCGGCGCGCGGGGTCGGCCGCGACGGCGGCGAGCACGGCCTGGAACCAGCCCACCATGCGGGCGGCGGTGTCCGGTTCGAACAGGTCCGTGCGGTAGACGAGCCTGCCGCGCAGCCCGTCCGGTTCACCCGCGGCCGTCCGGCGTTCGGCCAGCTGCCACGACAGGTCCAGTTTGGACCCGGCGGCGGGCGCGGCCAGCCGTGTCACGGCCAGGCCCGGCAGCCCGGCCACCGCGTCCAGTGCGGCGGCTTCGTCGGCGGTGTCGACGGACAGCAGCACCTGGAACAGCGGGTTGCGGGCCAGCGACCGCTCCGGCCGGAGCACGTCGACGAGCCGCTCGAACGGCACGTCCTGGTGGCCGAACGCGTCGAGGGTGGTCTCGCGGACGCGGTCGAGCAGCTCGGTGAACGCCGGGTTGCCGCCGGTGTCGGTGCGCAGCACGAGGGTGTTGACGAAGAACCCGACGACGTCCTCGGTCGCGCCGTCGGTGCGGGCCGCGATCGGCGAGCCGACCGGGATGTCGGTGCCGCCGCCGATGCGGGACAGCAGCGTGGCGAGCGCGGCCTGCAGCACCATGAACACGGTGGTGCCGGTGCGCCGCGCCAGCGCGGCCAGGGCGCGGTGCAACGCGGGCTCGACCGTGAACGCGACGTCGGCGCCCCGGTGCGACGGCACCGGCGGCCTGGTGTGGTCGGTGGGCAGGGACAGCTCCTCCGGCAGGTCCCCCAGCTGCCTGGCCCAGTACGCGAGCTGGCGGGCGATCTCACTGTCCGGATCGGACTCGGCGGCGAGGAACTCGCGCTGCCACAGCGCGTGGTCGGCGTACTGGGCGGGCAGCGGCGCCCAGCCCGGCGCGGTGCCGGCGCGGCGCGCGCGGTAGGCGGTGCTGAAGTCCCGCGCCAGCACGGGCACCGACCAGCCGTCGGCGACGATGTGGTGCAGCACGATCACCAGCGCGTGGTCCTCCGGGCTGAGTTCGACCAGCTCGACCCGGAAGGGCCGGTCGGCGGTCAGGTCGAAGGGGTGTCCGACGATCTCGGCGACCCGCGCGGCGAGCCCGGCCTCGTCGAGGGCGGTGACGACGACCGGGGTGGCCGTTCCCGGCGGCAGCACGACCTGGTGCGCCCCCGCCCGGTCCTCGGCGAAGGTGGTGCGCAACGCCTCGTGCCGGTCGACGACGTCCTGCAGCGCCTCGGTCAGTGCCCGCCGGTCGAGCCCGCCGCGCAGCCGCAGCGCGAGCGACACGTTGTAGGTGGCGCTCGGTCCTTCGAGCCGGTGCAGGAACCACAACCGCTGCTGTCCGAACGACAGCGGCACGCGGTCGGGTCGCGGTCCCGCGACGAGACCGGTGCGTGCGCTCGTCGCGTAGCCGAGGCGGGCCGCGAACTGGCGGACGGTCGGTGCGTCGAACACGGTCCGGACGGCGACGTCGGAGGTCAGCGCGGCGCGGACGCGGCTGACGAGGCGGATGGCCAGGACGCTGTCGCCGCCGAGGGCGAAGAAGTCGTCGTCGACGCCGACGGCGGTGCCGCCGAGCACCTCGCTGAACAACCCGCACAGCAGTTCCTCGACAGGGGTGCGGGGCGCGGTCGCGGTCGCGGTCGGCACGGGCACGGGAAGTGCCGCCCGGTCGAGCTTGCCGTTGGCGGTCAAGGGGAGTTCGTCGATCGTGACGATCGCCGAGGGCACCATGTACTCCGGCAGCACGTCCGCGAGCGCGGCACGCACCTCGTCCGGTGCGGGCGCGGCGCCGTCCGGCACGACGTAGCCGATCAGCCGCTGCTCCCCCGAGGGCACCACGACGGCCGCGGCCCTGACCCCGGGCACGGCCCGCAGCGCGGCCTCGATCTCGCCGGGTTCGACGCGGTAGCCGCGGATCTTCACCTGGTTGTCGACGCGGCCCGCGAACTCGAGGGTGCCGTCCGGTCGCCACCGGCCGAGGTCGCCGGTGCGGTACATCCTGCTGCCGGGCGCGCCGAACGGGTGCGCGACGAACCGCCCGGCCGTGAGGTCCGGGCTGCCGACGTAGCCGCGCGCCACCTGCGGGCCCGCGATGTACAGCTCGCCGACGACACCGGGCGGCACCAGCCGCAGGGCGGCGTCGAGGACGTACATCCGGGTGTTGCCCATGGGCCTGCCCAGGGTCACCACGTCGTCGGGCAGGTCGGCGACGGTGTGCTCGTCGACGGCGAAGGTGGTGCAGCCGACCGTGGTCTCGGTCGGGCCGTACTCGTTGAGCACGCGGGTGCCCGGGTGCCCGGCGAGCCAGGACCGCACCGCGCTGCCGAGCAGCGACTCACCGCCCAGCACCAGCTCGCGCGAGGGTGCGACCGAGGCGGGCAGCTGTTCGGCGAGCGGCATGTGACTGGGGGTGGCCTTGAGGAACGTCGCGCCGCCTGCCGGCACGGGCCCGGTGACGCCCGCGTCGACCACCTCGCGCAGGTCGACGAGCCACACCGCGCCGCCCGCGATCAGCGGCGCGAACAACCCGGTGACGGTGAGGTCGAACGACAACGACGAGTGCAGCACCGCGGTGCCGGCGACGCTCGGATAGATCTCCCGGCTCTGGAGGAGGTAGTTCACGACCGAGCGGTGCTCGACAGCGACGCCCTTGGGCCTGCCGGTCGACCCGGACGTGTAGATCACGTAGGCGACCTGTGCCGGCGGGATCGCGATCGGCGCCACCTGCCCGGCGGTGTCCGCCACGTCGTCGACGACCAGCACCGGAAGACCGGTCGCGGGCAGGTCGTCGCGGACGGCGGCCGCCGTCACGAGCAGGACGGGCCGGGAGTCGCCGAGGACGTGCGCGATCCGCTCGGCGGGATGTCCGGGGTCGACGGGCACGTAGCCGGCGCCGGTCTTCAGCACGGCGATGACGGCGGCGACCATGTCGACCGACGGCGGCACCGCGAGTGCCACGAGGTCCCCTGGCCGGACGCCGCGGTCGAGCATCAGGCGGGCCAACCGCCCGGCTCGCACGTGCAGGTCGCGGTAGGACACCGTCTCCCGCGCGTCCACCACCGCGGGCGCGTCCGGCGTCGCGGCGGCCTGCTCGCCCAGGAGGTCCACTATGGACACCGGAGGGACCGGGCGGAGCGGCTCGTTCCACTCGGTCAGCGCACGGGCGCGACCGGCGGCGCCGAGCAGGTCGACGCGGCCGACGGGCTGCGCGGGGTCGGCCACGATCGCGCGCAGCACCCGCAGCAGGCGCTGGACGAGATCCGCCGCACCCGCCCGGTCGAAGACGGCTGCCTGGCAGTCCATCCGCAGCCGCAGCCGTTCCCCTGGCACGCAGACCAGCGAGACCGGGTAGTGGGTGGAGTCGCGGACCTCGCTCGCGATCACGCGTGCCCCGCCGAGCCCGGTCATGTCAGCCACCCGGTCCATCGGGTAGTTCTCGAACACGAACGTGCTGTCGAACAGCCTCTTGTGGCCGGCGATCCGGTTGATGTCGGGCAGGCCGAGGTGGTGGTGCGGCAGCAGCTCGAACTGCTGCTCCTGGAACCGGGCCAGCACGTCGGCGAGCGGGGTGGCCGGCTCGACCTGCACCCGCACGGGCACGGTGTTGATGAAGAGCCCGACCATCCGCTCGACCCCGGCGAGGTCGGCGGGCCTGCCCGACACGGTGTTGCCGAACACCACGTCCGTGCGGCCGGTCAGCTGACCGAGCACGACGGCCCACGCCACCTGGAGGACCGTGTTCAGCGTGACACCCCGTGCGGTGGCGACCGCGGTCAGCGCGCTCGTGAGGTCCGTGTCGAGGCTGTGGTGGACCTGCACCGGGAAGTCGACGGCGTGCTCGTCGAAGTCCGGCGCCACCAGTGTCGGTCCACCGATCCCGGCGAGTGCCGCGCGCCAGGCCGCTTCGGCGGCGACGTGGTCCTGGCGGTCGAGCCAGGCGAGGTGGTCGCGGTACGGCGGCACGTGCGGCAGGTCGGCGTGCGGGTCGGCGTAGAAGGTGACGAGTTCCTCGGCGATCACCGGCAGGGACCACCCGTCGCGGAGGATGTGGTGGTTGGTCATGGCGAGCACGTGCCTGCCGCCACCCAGGGCCACGAGCAGGAACCGCAGCAGCGGCGGCTGGTCCATGCGGAACCCGATCGCGCGTTCACCGTGCAACAACGCGGGGAGGTCGTCGTCGGCCGCGGTGATCTCGCGGAACGGCACCTCCGCGTCGGCGACCACGAACTGGACGGCGTCGCCGTCGGCGCGCCAGCGGAACCCGGTGCGCAGGATCGTGTGCCGGTTGACGAGCGCCTGGGCGGCGGCCCGCAGCGCGGACACGTCCAGTGGCCCGGACAGTTCCAGCACGAGCTGCGAGGAGTAGACGTCCACGCCGCCGTGGTCGAGCGAGGAGTGGAAGAGCAGCCCCTGCTGCAGTGGTGCGAGCGGCAGCACGTCGGCCAGTCCGGCGACCTCCGCCTCGATGGTCTCGATCTCGTGCTGCGTCGTGCGGACCAGCGGGAAGTCCGACGGGGTGTGCCCGCCGCGCTCGGCCGCGGCCACGATCTCCCGCAGGGCGGTGAACCAGTGGCTGGCGAGGTCGCGGACCTCGTCGGCGGTCAGCGCGCCGTCGAGCCACGTCCAGGAGGCGACCAGGTGCGGGCCGTCCGCGCGGTCCTCGGTGAGGGCGTTGAGCTTCAGCGCGTGGGTCAGCGGCCCGGAGCCGGGGTCGGCGGCCGCGTCGTGTTCCGGCGCCAGGTCCCACGCCTCGGCGTTGCCCGCGCCGAACCGGCCGAGGTAGTTGAACGCGACGTCGGGTGCGGGCATCGCGGCGAGGACGGATGCGGTGCGCGGGTTGGTGTAGCGCAGGAGGCCGTAGCCGACGCCACCGTCGGGGACGGCGCGCAGCTGTTCCTTGACCCGCTTGACGGCACCGGCGACGTCACCCGTGCCGGGGTCGATGCGGACCGGGTAGAGGCTGGTGAACCAGCCGACGGTGCGGGACAGGTCGGTGCCGGGCACAAGGTGTTCCTCGCGGCCGTGCCCTTCGACGTCGACCACGAGCGCGGTGCCCGCGTCCTGTCGGAGGCGTGCGACGGCGATGCCGAGCGCGGTCAGCAGGACGTCGTTGACGCGTCCGTGGAACGCGGCGGGCACGGACGACAGCAGCGGCCCGGTGACGTCCGGGGGCAGTGTCGCGGCCGTCCGCCTGGCGACCGTCCCACCGGACCGGCCGAGTCCCGGGGTGCCGAGGATGCCTTGCCACAACGGGAGTTGCGCGGTGGTCTCGGGTGCCTCGGCCGCGGCGGTGAGCCGGTCGGCCCAGGTGCGGAACGAGGTGCCGACGGGGGGCAGCTCGACGGGGTCGCCGGCGGCGACGGCGCGGTAGGCGTCACGGAGGTCGGGCAGCAGGATCCGCCACGACACACCGTCGACGGCGAGGTGGTGGATGACGAGCAGCAGGCGGGAGCCCAGCCACACGACGCGCACGAGGTCGCCGGTCTCGGGGTCCAGCTCGGCAACGGCACGCCTGGCGTGCTCGGTGATCGCCGCGGCGAGATCGCCGGTGACGTCGACGCGGCGGACGCACGCGGCGGCGTCGACGGTGCCGGGTTCGCGGACCTCGATGTGGTCGCCGGCCAGCCGGGCGCGGAGCACCGGGTGGTGGTCGAGGACGGCGCCGAGCGCGCCGGTGAGGACGTCCATGTCGAGGTCGGCTGGCGCGCCGACGACGACGGCCTGGTGCGACCGGCGCACCTCCTCGGGCCCGGCGGCGAGCAGGCGGGCGACGATGGGGGTGGGCGGCAGGATGCCGGTGCCGGGGTCGTCCTCGCGGGCGACGGCGACGCCGACGACGGGGGCCAGCGCCGCGACGGTCTGGTTCACGAGCACGTCGCGTGGCGAGAGTTCGAGGCCCGCGACCCGCGCCCGGCTGACGAGCCGGATGGCGGTGATGCTGTCCCCGCCGAGATCGAAGAACCGGTCGTCGACGCCGATCTCGGGGACGCCGAGCACGTCGGTGAACAGCTCGCAGAGGAGTGCCTCGACGGGTGTCCTCGGCGCGTGGGAGGAGGTGGTGTACTCGGGTGCTGGCAGGGCCCTGCGGTCGAGTTTGCCGTGCGCGGTCAACGGGATCCGCGGCAGGACGACGATCGCGGCGGGAACCATGTGCTCGGGCAGAGTGGTCGCGAGCGCAGCCCGCAGCGCCACGGTGTCGACACCCGCCCCGACCACATAGCCGACGAGCCGGCCGTCCCGGACGACCACCACCGCGGCGTCCACATGCGCCAGAATCGCGGCCTCGACCTCCCCGAGTTCGACCCGATGACCACGAACCTTGACCTGATCATCAACCCGACCGACATACTCAAGCTGCCCATCAGCACGCCACCGCACCAGATCACCCGTGCGATACATCCGCACCCCGACACCGAACGGACACGCCACAAAACGCTCCGCCGTCAACCCCGGCCGACGCAGATACCCCCGAGCCAACACCACACCCGACACGTACAACTCCCCGACCACCCCGACAGGAACAGGCCGCAACCCCGAATCGAGCACAAAGACCTGCGTGTTCCAGAACGGCCGACCAATCGGCACCGGACCATCACCAACGCTGACAGGCAAGCGGAAATCCGTGCAGTTCACCGTCGCCTCGGTCGGCCCATAAGCGTTGATCACCTCGACATCCGGAAACCGCTCCCGCCACCCCCGCAACACCTCACCCCGCAAGGCCTCCCCACCCAGCACCAACGTCCGCGACGGCGACGACTCATCCGGCAGAGCCTCCAGCAACGGCAGATGACTCGGAGTGACCTTCATGAACGACGGCCGAACCCCATTGCCCTCCAACGG
>NZ_JAMTCK010000035.1 GCF_024171785.1 Goodfellowiella coeruleoviolacea | reverse complement strand
AAGCTACTGGCTTATATCGGCACGCTGTTGAGTTCTCAAAGAACACGCACTCACCATCACCCACCACCAGTCATGGTGGCCTCCGGGGCGCCTGTCACGCTTATTCGAGCTTCCCTCAGCCCAGCAGATTCACTCTGCCTTTTTCGCTGTGTTCCGCTCTGTTGTGTCTGAACCGTATCAGGCTCGGATTCTCGCTGTCAAATCGGTCTGTTTTCCACTTTCCCGATTCATCAGGACCAACCCTGATCCGTATTCAGTTTTCGCTTTCCGTCAGCCTATCCGACTCGTTTTTCCGCTGTCAAATCGGCTCCAGTGAACCGGATTCGCCCAGCAGAAAACCCCACCAGATATCCGGTTTCGGGATTTTCGTTCTGGTCCCCGAGGAGAGTCACCACAGGGTCGCCGTCTCGACACAGGCCGATCAGCGACTCTCGATCTTCTCTCTGGGGCGCCGCACAACGTTACTCGGCTCGTTTCGCGATGTCAACTCGCTCGACCCGGTACGTCCCGCTCCCATCAGTGTAACACCGCTGGAGTGGTCCGTGGCACCGTCCTCGCCAGGCTCGTACGTCCTGTTCCATCCGGCGCTCTGTGCGACGGGAAGAACGATAGCAGACTTCTGGAGTGCTTCGCACACCCCCCGTTCGACGCGTCTCGACCGGGTGAGCCGCCGGGCTGGCCCGGCCGTGGCACGGACCGGCTGGTTCAGCCGCGCGCGGCTTCGGCGTCCACCAGCTCCTCCAGCGCGTGGACGGACACCCGGCCGCTGACCACGATGGCGGACACGACCGCGAGCAGCAGGAGCACGGTGCCCAGCCACACCATGGTGTGCACCGGCAGGGTGTAGGCGCCGATGACGCGCAGCACGCACTCGGTCAGCAGCGCGGCGCCCCACACCGCGGTGAAGCGGCGTTCGGCGCGCTGGAACCGGGGGCAGGTCGTGGACAGCCGTTCCCAGGCGGCCAGCTCGGCCGGACCACCTCGGGTGAGCCACGGCTTGAGCGCGGCGCTCAGCAGGGGCCGGCCGACCAGGGCGGAGCACAGGAAGGCGATGCCGACCGTGCTGCTGACCCCGCTGTCCTTGGCGATCATCAGCCTGGGGTCGCCGACGACCAGGCTGAGCAGCAGCCCGACCACGTTGGTGGTCAGCATCAGCACGGCCATGGCGTTGAACCGGCGTTGCCCGGCCAGGCCCCAGACGGTGCGGACCGCCGGCAGCGCGCTGCTCCAGGCCAGGGCGGCCAGGTCGCTGAGGCCGAAGGCCGAGCTGAGCAGGTAGTAGGAGGCGATCGGCACCCCGGCGTCCACGAGCAGCGGGCTCAGGCTCTGCAGCAGCGGGTGGCGAACGCCCACGGCCCCGGTCGCGGCGGGGGCCTGGACTGCCAGATCCTGGGCTGCCAGATCCTGGGCGCCGGTGGTCCGGGTGCTCGCCGCGTCGATGGTGGTCTGGCTCATGGTCTGCCCTTCCGCGTGCTGTTCGTGGTGGTCAGCGCCGTTCTCGGTGCTGGTCTCAGCTTCGCGGCGGGGCGGGGCGGGCAGGGGTGTCGAACGTCCACAGCTGGGCATGACATCTGTCAGGGGGCTCGCCCGACCGGGAAGGGCCGTCAACCGGGTGGCGGCGCGTGCGCTGGCGGTCAGGCCGAGGTCGGCGACTTCACCCTGGTCAGGCGGGCGGTTGGGTAGCGTCGCCGGCGTGTCCAACCTGCTGCGCTCCTGGCTGGCGCCGGCCCGCCCGGCGGTGACCGCTCCAGTGCCCGACCTGGCCGGTGACCCGACCCAGCGGCGGGGTTACGTCGTCGAACTGGTGGTGGTCTTCACCGTCACGCTGGGCCTGTCCGGGCTGCGCAGCCTGCTGTCGCTGCTGGACAGCCTGCTGCGCCCGGAGCCGTTGAACCAGCAGTCGGTGGCGATCAACGTGCCGCAGGCCGAGGTCAGCCTGCTGGACCTGCTGGGCCAGCTGACCAGCGTGTTGCACCTGCTGGCCTGGGGCGCGCTGGGCGCGTACCTGCTGTGGCGCAGCGGTACCAGGCTGGTCGAGGTGGGGTTGGACCGGACCCGGATCGGTCGGGACCTGCTGGGGTCGGCCGGGCTGGCCGCGCTGATCGGCATTCCCGGGCTGGTCTTCTACCTCGTGGTCTGGCAGCTCGGCTTCAACCTCGCGGTGCTGCCCTCGACGCTGGACGACTCGTGGTGGCGGGCGGTGGTGCTCAGCCTGTCCGCGTTCGGCAACGCGTGGGCCGAGGAGGTGCTGGTGGTCGGCTACCTGATCACCCGGCTGCGCCAGTTCGGCTGGCAGGAGAACACCTCGCTGCTGGCCGCGGCCGTGCTGCGCGGCTCGTACCACCTGTACCAGGGGTTCGGCGGGTTCGTCGGCAACGTGGTGATGGGGTTGGTGTTCGGCCGGGTGTGGCAGCGGACCAACCGGTTGTGGGTGCTGGTGTTCGCGCACACCCTGCTCGACGTGGTCGCCTTCGTCGGGTACTCGCTGCTGCGCGGCGTGGTGTCCTGGCTGCCGTGACCGGTGGCATGACAATGATTCGATGGCGCATGGCACGTTCTTGTTAACGAAGTGTGCGTTGCGGGCGCGAAACGCGGTTGTTCGTATTGTGATCAGGGGCGCTGACGGCTGGATTCGACTACGCTCGAATGCTGTGACCGCGCACAGCACCGCATTCCCCGCCCCCGACCCGGTGAACCCCAGCTCGGTTGAGCACGGCAGCGCACCGGGCGCCGTCGCCAGTTCCGGTGCCCCGCACCGGGTGGACAGCGAGGTCGGGCCGTTGCGCACGGTGCTGCTGCACCGGCCCGGCGCCGAACTCAAGCGGCTCACCCCCCGCAACAACGACCAGCTGCTGTTCGACGGCATCCCGTGGGTGGACCGGGCGCAGGCCGAGCACGACGCGTTCGCCGCCGTGCTGCGCGCGCGGGGCGTGGAGGTGCTGCTGCTGTCCGACCTGCTGGTGGAGACGCTGGCCGATTCCCGGGCCCGCACCGCGGGCGTGCACAGCGCGGTGGACGAACGCCGGCTGGGCATCGACCTGGCCGACGCCCTGCGCTCGCACCTGGCCACGGCCAGCGCCGAGGAACTCGCGGTGGCGCTCACCGCCGGGATGACCTTCGAGGAGCTGCCCGCCGCCGAGGGCGCGTCCCTGGTGCGGCGGATGCACCACCCGCACGACTTCGCCGTGGACCCGCTGCCCAACCTGATGTTCACCCGGGACTCGTCGGTGTGGGTCGGCGATCGGGTGGCCATCACCTCGCTGGCCATGCCGGCCCGGCGCCGGGAGACCGCGCTCACCGACATCATCTACGCCTACCACCCCAGGTTCCACAGCGCGGGTCGCGCGTACGGCGCCCACTCAGCGCCGGTGGAGGGCGGGGACGTGCTGCTGCTGGCGCCCGGTGTGCTGGCCATCGGCGTTGGTGAGCGCACCACGCCGGCCGGCGCTGAGTCGTTCGCGCGGTCGGCGTTCGCCGACGGGCTCGCGCACACCGTGCTGGCCGTGCCGATCGTCCAGGAGCGGGCGACCATGCACCTGGACACCGTGTGCACCATGGTCGACCGGGACGCGGTGGTGATGTACCCGGCCGTGCGGGACACCCTGTCGGCCTACCCGCTGCGACCGGACGGCTCGGGCGGGGTGCTGGTGGACGGGCCGGAGCCGTTCCTCAGCGCGGCGGCCGAGGCGATGGGCATCGAGCGGCTGCGGGTGATCGACACCGGTCTGGATCCGGTGACGGCCGAGCGCGAGCAGTGGGACGACGGGAACAACACGCTGGCGGTGGCGCCGGGTGTGGTGGTCGCCTACGAGCGCAACGTGGTGACCAATGCCAAACTGGCCGACGCCGGAATTGAGGTGCTGCGGATCAGCGGATCAGAACTGGGTTCTGGCCGGGGCGGCCCGCGCTGCATGTCCTGTCCGGTCGACCGGGCGCCGCTGGTCGGCTAGCAGATCAGGATTCCGCGTTGGCGCGTGGGAACCAGCACCTTCGGAAGAGCTGTTCGTTTCGCCCCAAGGGCCCTGTCCCACCTGGGACGATGTTCCCGATCAACGCCCTGGTCAGCAATGCCGGGAATTTAGCTTAGGCGAACCTGAAAAAGGTGTTGTGAGGCTAACCTTTGTTTCTGCCGCCTTGCTTTTATTAGCCTCTCCTACAATGACGAAGAATACACGGGAATTTCTGTTCAGAGCATACTTCCGGCGTCGAAACGGAGTTATCGTGGAGACATGACGCTGAATGTGAAGCCTTTTGAGCGGCGGAAGTCCCGGTTCTACGAACTGCTCCAGGAGCAGGTGCGCCACGAGTTCGCCGCCTCGCAGCAGTACACCGCCATCGCCGTCTGGTTCAGCGGCCAGGACCTGCCCCGGTTGGCCAGCCACTTCTACCGGCAGGCGCTGGAGGAGCGCAACCACGCGATGATGATCGTGCAGTACCTGCTGGACAACAACCTGTCCGTGGCGATCCCCGGCGTGGACGAGGTGCGCAACGACTTCGCCGACGCGCGCGAGCCGGTGGCGCTGGCACTGACCCAGGAGAAGCAGGTCACCGAGCAGATCGTGACCCTGGCCAAGACGGCCAGGGACGAGGGTGACTACCTCGGTGAGCAGTTCCTCCAGTGGTTCCTCAAGGAGCAGGTCGAGGAGGTCTCCTCGATGACGTCGCTGTTGAACGTGGTCGAGCGGGCCAAGGGCAACCTGTTCCACGTGGAGGACTACCTGGCCAGGGAGTCCATCGGCGAGGACGACGCGGACGGCTTCGCTCCCCAGGCCGCCGGTGGCGCCCTCTGAGAACCCGGTGGGCCACCGTGCGACACCGGAGTTATCCACAGGGCCCTGTGGACAGGTTGTGCATAACCGCGGAGCAACTGTGGATCCGGCTGTGGACAACTCGGGAAGAGCTGTGCACAACCGGATCCCGCGCTGCTCCGAACGGCGGCGTGCGCTGCCTGGCCGGCGCTGGGCTCAGCGCAACGTGACCTGCCGGCCGCGCAGGCCGTCCCTGGCCCGGCGCTCCGCCTCGGACAGCGGCTGGTCGTCCAGTTCGTCCAGCGTCTTGGTCAGCCGCTGCCCCAGCGCCCCGGCCGGTTCACTCCACTCCCGGGCGTGCTGCTCGCGGTCCAGGTCCCACACCGGGACCAGCAGACCGTGCGCCCGGAACGACCCCGCGTACCGGGACCCCTCCCCCAGGTCGAGTTCGCCGCGCACGGCCAGCCGGGCCATCGCGGCCAGCAGCCGCTCCTCCGGCTCCGGGCGCACCCACCGCAGGTGGGCCTTGTCGCCGGCGTCGACCCAGTAGGCGGCGTGCACTCCCGGGCCGGACACCCGCTCGGTCGGCATGATCGCGGCGTTGGCCCGTTCCAGGGCCAGGGCCACCTCGCCGGTGGGTTCGGTGTCGCCAGGAACCCACCAGGCGAAGTCGGTGTGCAGCTCGGGTTCCAGGGTGGCGTCCGGGTCGATCAGATCCTGCAGCCGGCCCGGCTCCGCGCCGTCGTCCGGCCCCACCACCGGCAGGGCCTCGCCCTGCTCCGCGCGCAGCGCCCACCGCACGGCCCGCGCCAGGTCGCGGCTGACATCACCGGACCTGGTCTGCACCTGGAGGCCGACGAAGGTGACGCCGTCGGTGCGGGCCAGCGCGGCCGCGGCCATCGGCAGCACGCTGGCCAGGGTCAGCTCGCGGTCGCCAACGCCCTCGCGCAGCGGCAGCCGCACGGTCGCCGACGGCACGAACTCGCGCAGCGCGATCAGCTCGCACTCGGCGGCCAGCCCCTCGAACGGCCGGGCGACCAGCACGTCCGCCGGGCCACCGGCCGAGCCGTGGCACGCCTTGTACCGCTTGCCGGAGCCGCATGGGCAGGGTTGGCGTGGGTTGATCCCGTTCACGGAACTCCCGCCACTGGTTCTCCCGGCCTTCTTCACGGCCGTCCGCTTGGCCACCGGACTCCTCCTCGCAGCACCACTGTTCTGGCACGCCCGGCGCGACTCGTGTTTCGCCAGTCACACCGGACCTGATCAGGCGCGACCGTAGCCGACCCGAACCGGCTCGGCCGAACAGGGCGGTGGTGGTCGTTCTAACGGGGCAGGGCACCGCCGGCGGGTTGCAGCAGTCGGCGGGTGTTGTCCGGCAGGTTGGTCGCCAGGTAGCGAACCCCCAGGTCCTGGCACAGCTGGACGTCGGCCGGCTCGTCCACCGTCCAGCAGTAGGTGTGGTTGCCCCTGGCCGCGCTGCGCGCCACGTAGTCGGGGTCCTGGCGGAGCAGGTGCACGCCCGGTCCGGTGAAGTCCGCCCAGGGCGGCAGCGACCCGTCGCGCCGGGCCGCGGGGATCCGGCCGAACAGCAGCACCGTGGGCAGGGTCGGGGCGTGGGCGCGCATCCGCCGCACCGCGTGCCCGGAGAACGACATCATCACCACCCTCGACTCCTCCTTGTGCCTCGGGTGGGCCAGGCCGTACCGGGCCAGCACCTCGACCAGCCTGGCCTCCACCCGGCCGCCGTAGCGCACCGGGTGCTTGGTCTCCACGAACAGGGTGATCGGCCGGCCGGCGTCCACCACCAGGCCGAGCAGGGTTTCCAGGGTGAGCAGGCCCCGCTCGGCGTCCGCCGCGACCGGCCCGTCGCCGGGCTCGGCCATGGCCATCCCGGCGGCACGGGCGCGTTCGCCGTGCCAGCTGCCGTAGTCGAACGCGGCCAGCTGCTCCAGGGTGAGGGTGCTGACCACTCCCCGGCCTGACGAGGTCCGGTCCACCCGGCGGTCGTGCACGCACACCAGATGTCCGTCCCTGGTCAACCGGATGTCACATTCCAGCCCGTCCGCGCCCTGCCGCAGGGCGAGCAGGTACGCGGCAAGGGTGTGCTCGGCGCGTTGGGCGGACGCGCCGCGGTGAGCCACGACGGCGGGATACACGTTCGGCAATGCTGCCGGTCGGGTGTGAACGTGCGGCGACGAGATGGTGTCGGCTGGCACGCCACCGCGGAAAACCCCGCACGCGGGGGGCAGCACGCCGCCGGCCGGGTTAGCCGTGCCGGAGCACCGGGGGTGCGGCCGCGGCCTGGGCACCCCGGGTGTGGCCGCCGATCGGGTGGCGAATTACCGTGCGTGGTCGTGGCTGGTGTCCTGTTCGACTCAAGGGATGCGGAGTTCATCGCCGACCCGTATCCGACCTTCGCCGACCTGCGCCGCCGCGGCGAGGTGCACTGGCACGACGAACTCGGCTTGTTCGTGGCGGTCTCCCACGCGGCGTGCTCGGCCGTGCTCCGGCACCGAGGGCTCGGCCGGATCTGGTCGGACGTCCGCCCGGTCGCCGAGTTCGCCTCGTTCAACCTGCTGCACCGCAACTCGCTGCTGGAGAACGAGCCGCCAACGCACACCCGGCTGCGGCGGCTGGTGGCCGCGGCGTTCGCCCGGGGACACGTGGAGCGGCTGCGGCCGTGGGTCGGGGATCTCGCCGCCCGCCTGGTCGACGAGCTGGTCGAGCGGATCGCCGACCAGGGCTCCGCCGACCTGCTCGACCACGTGGCCGGTCCGCTGCCGGTGGCGGTGATCGCGGAGCTGCTCGGGGTGCCGGACGGGGACCGCCCGCTGCTCCAGCCGTGGTCCAACGCGATCGTGAAGATGTACGAGTACGGGTTGGCCGACGACCGGCGGCGCGCGGCCGAGCAGGCCGCCCGCGAGTTCGTCGACTACCTGCGCGGTCTGGTGGCGGTGCGGCGCCGTGAGCCGGGGCGGGATCTGCTCAGCGACCTGGTCGCGGTGACCGACAGCGACGGGGCCCGGCTGACCGAGGACGAGCTGGTGGCCACGGCGGTGCTGCTGCTGATGGCCGGGCACGAGGCCACGGTGAACGTGATCGGCAACGGTGTGCTGGCGCTGCTGCGGCACCGCGACCAGTGGCAGCGGCTGGTGGCCGACCGCGGCCTGCTGGCCAGTGCGACCGAGGAGCTGATCCGGTTCGACGCGCCGCTGCAGCTGTTCGAGCGCACGGCCACGGCCGAGGTGGAGATCGCCGGGCAGGTGGTGCGGCCGGGTGAGAAGATCGCGGCCCTGCTCGGCGCGGCAGCGCGTGACCCCGCGGTGTTCGCCGATCCCGACACCCTGGACGTGGGGCGCTCACCCAACCCGCACCTGGGTTTTGGCGCGGGCATCCACTACTGCCTTGGCGCGCCGCTGGCCAGGATCGAGGTCGAGGCCGCGCTGGGCGCCCTGCTCGACCGGCTGCCCGACGCCGAGGTGGCCGCCGAGCCGCGGCGCCGGCCCGAGTTCGTCATTCGGGGCTGGCGTGAGCTGCCGCTGGCCCGCGCGCGCACGAGGTGAGCACGAAAGAGGTAATTGCGCCGGCCCCGGGGTGACGGGCGGTGATCAGTGCTGGTCAGTGGTGGTACTGGGTTGTCCACAGGTGGTGGAGTTATCCACAGGCGGACAGCGGTGGGGGGTGTGGTGGGGTGGGGGTGGGTAGGCTGGGTTTGGGGTCGCCCCCCGGGAAGGGTGGGGGCTGAGCTGGGGAAATGTGCGGATTTTTGCGCGCTGTGTGGTCGGGTTTGAGTGTGCCGGGGCCCTGGCTGTGGTGTGGGCGGCGTTGCCGGGTTGTCGCGTCTGGGGTGCGGTCGTGGTGTCCGGTTCTCTCGTGCTTGCTGACCGCTGGGGATTGCTCGCCGCCGGGGGCGCCAGGCTCGACCGTGCACTCGCGGGGTGCCGGTGGCCTGGCTCGCTGGCCGCGAGCGGACCACCGGCACCGTTGCGGGTCAGCGCTGGTTGAGCTGGGTTGGCTGGTGCCTCGGGTCAGGAGTGGTGCCGGTGGTAGGCCCTGGGCAACCGGAACCCGCGCTCGGCCATGACCGTGCGCAGCCGGTCGGGGTAGTTGGTGATGATCCCGTCCACCCCGTCATCGATCAGCTTGTTCATGGTCGCCGGGTCGTCGGTGGTCCACGGGATGACCCGCATGCCGACCGCGTGCGCCTGCCGCACCATCTCCTCGGTGGTGAACGGCTGGTAGTCGGGGTCGTTCACGGTCCCGTTCTGCGGGTTGCCGTGAACCGGGGACAACGCGCTGACCCCGATGCTCTTGGCCGCGGCGACCACGTTGCCACCGAAGTCGTCGATGTTCAGCCCGCCCAGCCACGGTGACGGCGTCCCGTTCGGTCCGCGCAGGAACTCGGGCTGGGTCAACGCGACCAGCGGCAGCCGCGGCTCCACCTGACGCATGAGCCGCAGCGCGCCCCAGTCGAAGCTCTGGATGGTCACGTTGCGCAGGAACCCGGACCTGACGACCTCCCTGGCCGCGACCCGCACGAACTGTTCCCTCGGCGCGGTCTCGGTCGGGGCCGCCGCCTCCACCTTGGTCTCGATGTTGAACCGGACGTCCCACGCCCGGTACTGCCGCACCAGCGCGAACACCTCGGCCAGCGTGGGCATCCGGGCGCCGGGCGCGGTCCGCTGCCCCGGGTAGTTGGGCTGGGCCAGCGATCCGCAGTCCAGCGTCCTGACCTGGTCGAAGGTCAGGTCCTTGATGTACTTGCCGGCGTAGGGGAAGTCGGGATCCCCGGGCACGGCCGGCCGCGTGTCCTGGCACTTGGCCGGGTTGATCCTGCGGTCGTGGGTGACGACGTCCCGGCCGTCCTCGGTGATCTGGATGTCCATCTCCAGGGTGGTCACCCCGAGTTCCAGTGCGTTGGCGAACGCCGGCAGGGTGCCCTCCACCACCAGTCCCAACCCGCCGCGGTGGGCCTGCAGGTCGAAGTCCCGAACCGGGCGGCCCGCCACCGCTGTCGCCGGGGCGGCCGGCGCCACCCCGGTCACGCCCGTGCTCACGGCCACCGCCAGCGCCACGACCCCCAGCGCCCTGGCACCCCATGTCCTGGCTCTTGGCCTTGATGTCCTGCTGGGGAGTGTTGTCGTGCCGATCAGTCCTGCACCGATCATTCGGTCGTCACCTCCACCGGCTGCGGTGCCCGCGAACACGAGCACGACTCGGCACGGTGACAGGTCGAGGTAACGACGAGGTAGTGGACGGGTGGCCTACCGAGGAGAACCAGCCATCCGGACGGCACGCAGTGGCGGTTCCGGCGCTCCCTGCACGCGGATCACCCGCATCAGTCGCACGCTGGCCAGGTCGACCGGGGCGAGCAGCGCGCTGATCCGCCTGACCACCAGCAGGGTGGCCACCGCCACGGCGACCGCGGCCAGGTCGGTCACGGCGTGCAGCAGCACCCCGTCGGCCATGGCCTGCACGCCGTCGCGGAAGGCCCAGCCCAGCGTCAGCACGCACAGCACCGCGCCGGCCACCCACGCCGCCCACCAGCCCAGCACCAGTCGGGACGGCCTGGGCCGTTCACCAGCGGGCCGGCGCAGCGCGGCGTGTTCCAGTTCCGCCAGTGCCGAGCCGGGCAGCACCAGGTTCACCCCGGGCACCAGCAGGCCGACCACCAACTGCCACTGCGGTCGCGACAGGGCGTATCCGGCGTTGACCGCGGCGGCCTGCCTGGCCCGCTGCGACCACAGCAGCAGCAGCACGGCCGCCAGCACCGCGGCGACCACCGCCAGCAGCGACGAGGCGACGACCATCGCGTCCGAGGTGGTGACCAGGCCCTCGGACAGGGGGCCGTACCGGCTGAGCACCAGCAGCACGTAGCGCCAGATCTCACTGCCGGCGGCCCACCCGGCCATGGCCGCGGTGAACAGCAGGGCGTTGCGCACCGCACCGGTCAGCATCCGGACCCGGTCCACCGGGTTGGCCTCGTCCCAGGCGGTGCCCGGCAGCGAGGTGGGCCAACGCCAGGTGACCAGGGGAAAACCCCAGCGCGGTGGCACGGGGTAGGCGGGCGGGCCGGAGTAGCGCGGAGCGTGGCGGGCGGGTCGACGCGGGTAGGCGCCCGGCGGCGGGCTGGCCACCCAGTCGTGGGCGACGTGGTGCTGGACAGCCTGGTGCTGGGCCGCCGGGTGGTGCGGCGCTTGGTGGTGCGGCGCCGGGTAGTGGGTACCGAAGTGCTGCTGGCCGGGGTGCTGGGGCACGGGGGCGGGCACCGGCTCGTGCTGGGGCAGCGGGTGTTGGGGGGTTCCCGGATGGGCCTGCCCCGGGTACGGGTGGTGCTGGCCCGGGTGGTGGCCCCCAGCCGGGTAGTGGGCCCCCGACTGTGGGGCCGCCGGGTACTGCGGCACCGACGGTTCGGCTCGCACGGTCACCTCCGTCCGGTAAGCCCGCCACTCCAGGCGCGTTGACGATTCAGGCGGGAAGCCGACTCGGGTCGGCAACTCGCTCCGGCTGGTTGCACTCTCGGGGACTCAGATGACCTGCGGGGGCACGCCTTCGTACTCACCGACCAGGGGCCGCCCGGCCACCGCCCAGCGCGACATCCCCCCGTCCACGTTCACCGCGTCCCAGCCGTTGTCGTTCAGGTAGGCGGTGACCCGGGCGGAGCGACCGCCGCTGCGGCAGATCACGTAGACGTCGCCGTTCTCGGGCAGTTCGTCCAGCCGGCCGGCCAACTCGCCCATGGGGATGTGCAGTGCCTCGGGCGCGTGCCCGGCCTCCCACTCGTCGTCCTCCCGGACATCCAGCAGGACGGTCCCCTCGGGGAACTCGTCGGGCAGCTCCGACACCGACACGCTTGGCACGCTCTGCGGGTTCACACCGCTAGATGCTGCCACGGAATCCGTGGGCGTGCGGTTAACCCCGTCCTGCCGCCTCACCGGGGGCGGGGCGCGCGGCCTCCGCACGTCACCCGCGGTGTGGTGCTGGTCGCGCGTCGCGGTCGGCGGATCGGCGGGTGGCGCCTGGCGGATCAGGCGCCACCCGCTCCCTCAGGCGACCGCCGCGACGGCCGTCCCGATCTCAGCGAGCTGCCGCTCGGTCAGGGGCAGCGTGGCGCGCCCCGGGCTGACCCGCTTGCTCGGCACGCCCTCCCTGGCCTGGTACAGATCGGGGCTGCCCCAGTTGTGCACAGCCACCTCGTAGGCCATGCCGGCGGGTGTGTAGAGGCGCAGCGCCTGGGTCAGCGACTGGTAGGGGCCGCTGGTCCGCACCGGGTAGAGCTGCAGGACCGTGCCGTTGTCGAGCACCCGGCGGACCGGCGGTTCGCAGTTGCCCTGGACGAACACCTGCGCGTCGGCGGCTTCCTCCGGCCTGGCCCTGGTCAGCCCGGCCCGCACGGAGACGCTGCCGGTGCCGTCGCGGTCGGTCACGTCGACCAGGGTGGTGGCGGTGGCTGTCGGAGCGTCCTCGGGAGCGGCTGCCTGGCCGTCCTGACCGGCCTCCCCGACCACGCTGACCGCCTGGCCGACCTCTGCCCGCGGAGCGGTCAGCGTGACCGCCTCGACCACCGCCTGCCGGACCTGCGGGCTGACCTCGACGCCGGCGGCTTCGAAGGTGGGGTCGTCAGTCGCCTTGCACAGCGGGGCCACCATGGCGGTCGCCCCGCTGGGCAGTGGCTCGCCGGGCGCGGGCGACCACGTGCCGTAGGGCACCTCGGTGGGCATGCCGGTGGGCTTCTGCCAGTCGGTGGGCAGGCTCGCGTCCGAGGTCGTGGTGGTGAGGGAGGCACCGTGGGTGGGCTGGACCGCGCTGCCCACCTCACCCGTGCGCAGCCCACCGGTGACCGCCGCGCCGATGCCGATGCCGGCCACCGCGGCGAGCACGCCCACGGCCGCGACCAGGCGCCGTGCCACGAGTCGACGCCTGCCCAGTCGGATGAGCTGGTCAAGGTCGGTGGTGCTGGGCGGGCTGGGCTGATCCAGCAGCGAACGCAGGGTGCCGCGCCACTCCTGCGGCAGGTCTTGCTCGTCGTCGCACATCACGCACACTCCGGGGTCTTCGTCACGGAAAGCTCGACGGCTTGCCTGCGGTACGCCTCGCGGAGCGTGCGCAGGCCACGTGCCGTCTGACTCTTCACCGTGCCCACCGAGCAGCCGAGTGCCTCGGCTGTCTGCTCAACGGACAGGTCATGCACGAACCGCAGCACCAGTGCCGCGCGCTGCTTGGCCGGCACCTGGTGCAGTGCGGCGAGCAGCGCGTCGCGGTCTTCGGTGGCCGCCGTCTCGGGCTGGACGGCTTGCTCCGGCGGCTCGGCCTGGATGACCTCGCGCTGCCGGTTCCGCCGCTTGCCGTCCAGGAAGACACGGGTCAGCACGGTGCGCAGGTAGGCGTCTGCCGTGTCCCTGCGCACCTTGGCCCACCGGGTGTACATGCGGACGAAGGCGTGCTGGGCGATCTCCTCCGCGTCGGCCCAGTTGCCGCAGAGCGTGTACGCGGTGCGGCGGGCCGTGTCGAACCGCGCGGCGAAGAAGTCAGCGAAGTCATCGTGCCGTGCCACCCGGTTCCTCCTGCTGTCTGCGGTCAGCTGTGTTACGCCGACGCGCGGGGGGAGGTTGCACGGGCGGGCTGGGGGCTGGCGCGAGGAAGCACAGTTATCCACAGGCCCGTGGAGTTATCCACAGGCTTGAATCAGGTGGTCCTGTCGGCGGGGTGGGGTCGATAGGCTGGTCCAGGGGACGCCCCCTGGGAGGGCGGGGGCTGCGCCAAGGGACTCCGCAAGGGACTGCGCCGGGGGCGCGCGGAAACAGCGGGAACGCTGGTGGCGCGCGTCAGTGCGGGCTGAGCTGACCGACACGGCACGGCCAACCACAGCGCGGCAACCCACAGCACGGCCAACCACAGCACGGCAACCCACAGCGCGGCCAACCACAGCACGGCAACTCGTGGTCCGAGGTGCTCCGCGTCCGGTTTTCCCGCTGACCGGACGCGGAGCACCCGCGGATTCATCGGCCGCCCGCTGTGCGCGGCAAGGTGGGCGCGACCTGCCTGTTCGGCTAGTGCGACACCGCCTTCTCCGCGCCGGCTCCGGTCAGCGAGCGCACCTCCATCTCGGCGTACTTGGCCTGGTTGACGGGTTCCTTGGACAGAACCGTGCCCAGGTAGCCGAGGAGGAAGGAGACCGGAATGGACACGATCCCCGGGTTGGGCAGTGGGAACCAGTGGAAGTCGACACTGGGGAACATCGCGTTCTTGGCGCCGGAGACCGCCGGGGAGAACACGATCAGCACGATGGTGACGGCCAGGCCACCGTAGATGCTCCACAGCGCACCGGTGGTGTTGAACCGCTTCCAGAACAGCGAGTACAGGATCGTGGGCAGGTTGGCCGACGCGGCCACGGCGAACGCCAGGGCCACCAGGAAGGCCACGTTCTGCCCGTTGGCCACGATGCCGCCGACGATCGAGACCAGTCCGATCACCACGGCGGTGATCCGGGCGACCCGCACCTCCTGCTGCTTGTCGTCGACCTGGCCCTTCTTGATCACGTTGACGTAGATGTCGTGGGCGAACGACGCGGACGCGGTGATGGTCAGGCCGGCCACCACGGCCAGGATGGTGGCGAACGCGACCGCGGCGATCAGCCCGAGCAGCACCGGCCCGCCCAGGGCCTGCGCCAGCAGCGGGGCGGCCGAGTTGACCCCGCCCGGGGCGGTGCTGATCCGCTGCGGGCCGACCAGTGCGCCCGCGCCGTAGCCGAGCACCAGGGTGAACAGGTAGAAGATGCCGATCAGCCAGATCGCCCACACCACCGAGCGCCGGGCGTCCTTGGCCGTGGGCACGGTGTAGAAGCGCATCAGCACGTGCGGCAGGCCGGCGGTGCCCAGCACCAGGGCCAGGCCCAGGGACAGGAAGTCCAGCCGGCTGGTGCCGGTGGCGCCGTACTGCTTGCCTGGGTTGAGCAGGGCCTCGCCGGCCGCGCCGCCCTTGGCAACGGCGTCACCGAGCAGACCGGACAGGTTGAACCCGTAGCGCCCGAGCACCCACAGGGTCATAGCGGCGGCGCCGATGACGAGCAGCACCGCCTTGATGATCTGCACCCACGTGGTGCCCTTCATGCCGCCGACCAGCACGTAGACGATCATCAGCACGCCGACCACGGCGATCACCAGCGCCTGGTAGCCGCGGTCGGTGATGCCGAGCAGCAGCGCGACCAGGCCGCCGGCGCCGGCCATCTGGGCCAGCAGGTAGAAGAACGACACCGTCAGGGTGGACAGGGCGGCGGCGGTGCGCACCGGGCGCTGGCGCATCCGGAAGCTGAGCACGTCGGCCATGGTGAACCGGCCGGTGTTCCGCAGCAGTTCGGCGACCAGCAGCAACGCCACCAGCCAGGCCACCAGGAACCCGATCGAGTACAGGAAGCCGTCGTAGCCGTTGACCGCGATGGCTCCGGCGATGCCGAGGAACGAGGCCGCGGACAGGTAGTCGCCGGCGATGGCGATGCCGTTCTGCGGACCGGTGAACGCTCTGCCGGCGGCGTAGTAGTCGGTGGCGGTCTTGGTGTTGCGGCTGGCCCGGAACACGATCACCAGGGTGACCACGACGAACGCCGCGAAGATGCCGATGTTCAGCGCCGGGTTGCTGCCCTCGACGCTCTGCGCGGCCTGTGCGACAACGCTCACGTTCACCGGGCCCCTCCTTCGATCTCCTGGCGGATCCGCTCGGCGACCGGGTCGAGCCTGCGGTTGGCGTAGCGGACGTAGAGCGCGGTGATCACGAAGGTCGACACGAACTGGAGCAGGCCGAACACCAGCCCGATGTTGATGTTGCCGACCAACTTGATGGACATGAACCCGTGCGCGTAGTCGGCGACCAGGACGTAGAGCAGGTACCACGCCAGGAACAGCCCTGTCATGGGGAAGACGAAGCTCCGCAGCCGTTGTCGCAGTTGGACGAATTCCGGGCTGGACTGGACCCGGGCCCAGTCCTCGGCGGCCGGGCCCTGTTCGGTTCCAGCGGCCGGGCCACGGTCACCGGGTGTGCTTTCCGTGGTGCTCACGCTTCCCCTCCCGTGATCGGATGCCGATGCACCGTAAAGAGATCTAGGTCACGTGGTAAGCCTCCGTTTGGGGACAAGCGCCCAACCTGTCGGGTGATGCGTTGAGCGGTCGTTCTCGCCAGACGAGTACCAAAATGGCGTGACCTACGCCACTCGACAACGAAATAAACACACGAAGAGTAGTCGCGCTACCCGAACGATTACTTTTCGTCACCCTGCTGTTCGCTGGTGCGGCTCCGCGGCCGCAGGGTGAGCCGGCGGTGCCGGCCGCCACCGCTCGCGGCGCGGGCGCGTTCCTCGTCGGTGCCGAACCGCGCCACGTCCCGGTCCCGCATGAAGCCGAGCCGGTCCGGCGCGTGCATCCGCAGCAGCACCCGGCTCACGTCCTCGGGCAGCAGCCGGCTGGTGGCCTTGCTCACCACGACCATCACCAGGAACGCCACCGGCACGGTGACCAGGGCCGGCTGCTGCAGCAGCGCGTGCGGCTCGGAACCGCGGTAGGAGGACAGCACGCTGCCGACCATCGCCACCATCACCAGGCCGCCGCCGGTCACCATGCCGGACACCGCGCCCACCCAGGTCAGCCCGCGCCACCAGATGCCGAGCACGAGCAGCGGGCAGAACGTGGACGCGGCCAGCGCGAACGACATGGCCACGGTCATGGACGCGTCACTGCGCGGCAGCACCAGCGCCAGGCTCACGGCCACCGCCCCGGTCAGCACGGTGGCCCAGCGGAACTCCCGCACCCGGCCGCGCAGGATGTCGGTGGAGACCACCCCGGCCACGCTGACCAACAGCCCGGACGAGGTGGACAGGAACGCGGCGAACGCGCCGGCGGCCACCACCGCCCCGAGGATCTGGCCGGCCATGCCGGGCAGCATGGCCTCGGGCAGCATCAGCACGGCCGTGTCGGTCTTGCCGGTCACCAGCAGCTCGGGCAGGAACAGCCGGGACAGCACGCCCAGCACCGTGGGGAACAGGTAGAACAGCCCGAGCAGGGACAGCACGTGCAGTGCGGTGCCCCGGGCCGCGCGGCCGTCCGGGTTGGTGTAGAAGCGGACCAGCACGTGCGGCAGGCCCATGGTGCCCAGGAACGTGGCGAAGATCAGCGAGTAGGTCTGGAACAGCTCGTTGAACCCGCCGGTCTGCGGGGTGAGCCAGTTGACGCTGCGGGTGGGTGAGCCCTCCACCACCGGCACGGTGCTGCCGGCGGTGAAGTCCAGTTCGGTGCCGGCGCCGACCTCGTAGCTGCCCGGCGCCCAGTACACCCGTGCGTCGACCTGTTCACCGCGGACCACGCCGTGCACGGTCAGCGTGATCGGCTCGGTGACCTGTAACCGGACGCTCTCCGGCAGGGTGATGGTCTTGGCCTCGGTCAACACCGGCGGGCGGTCGCTGGCCTGCGCCTGCTCACCCGCGTCCGGCCGGCCCAGGAACACCGCGAACAGCACGAACGTGGGCACGGCGATGGCGAGCAGCTTGGCCCAGTACTGGAACGCCTGCACCAGGGTGATCGCGCGCATCCCACCGCCGAGCACGTTCACCACCACGACCGCGCTCACCACCGCGGTACCCACCCAGGTCGGCAGCCTGGTGGCGGTGGTCAGGGTCAGCCCGGCGCTCTGCAGCTGCGGCACCAGGTAGAGCACGCCGATGCAGACCACGAAGAACGTGCACCAGTGGCGCAGCCGGGTGGAGCCCAGCCGGGCCTCGGCGAAGTCGGGCAGGGTGTAGGCGCCCGAGCGGCGCAGCGGCGCGGCCACGAACAGCATGAGCGCGAGGTAGCCGGCGGTGAAGCCGATCGGGTACCACAGCGCGTCCACCCCGTCCTTGAGGATGAGACCGGCCACGCTGAGGAACGACGCGGCCGACAGGTACTCACCGGAGATGGCCGCGGCGTTGCGGGTGGTCGACACGGCCCGCCTGGCGACCAGGAAGTCGGGTGTGGTGTTGGCCTTGCGCGCGCCGACGAAACCCAGCAGGAAGGTGAGCACGGCGACGAACGCGAGGGCGCCAACTCCCCACATGTTCCTGTCCACGTACCCACGTCCCCGCTCGGCTCACGGCGTGTGGCTGTCGCCCTGAATGGTCTCATCCACCCGGCGACCCCGATCGGGGGAGCACCACCGAGGGGAAACCAGCGGGAAAACCCCCGCGGTGCTGGCCTTCGTCCGGTTGTCGAGCGGTTCCCGCCACCGGGCCAGGTCCGGTGTGGTCCGGTCTCCAGTCCAGTGCCAGTCCAGTCCGGTCCGGTGCAGCGGGGCAGGGTGGGTGTTCAGTTCCGGTCGACGGTGTTCACGAAGTCCTTCTCGTTGGCTTCGGCCAGCCGCCGGTACCAGTGCCCGATCGCGTACAGCACCGGATAGGGCAGCACGGCCAGCAGCAGCCACGGCAGCCGCACCCCGGCCAGGCTGACCTCGGCCAGCGGCGGGAACAGGTAGAAGGCCAGCGGCAACGCGCCCAGCGCGCCGACCACCAGTGCCGCCAGCCCGAACGCGGCCTTGGCCTGCGTCCTCACCAGGTCTTCCACCAGCTTCTCACCGACGCTGGTCTGCTCCTCCAGGTCGATGATGGTGCGCAGCACCCGGCCGCGGCGGCGCGAGTCGGCCAGCACCACGCGCTTGCGCCGCGGTTTGCGCGCGGGCGTGTCCGGGTCGGCGAACAGCTGCCAGGGTTCGCGCGCCGGTCGGGCCGGCGGTTGCCGGTCCGGTGCCCACACCCCGTCCGGCTGGTGCGCTGGTTGCCGGTCCGGCTCGTCGTTCGGGTGTTCGTTCGGGTGTTCGGGTGGCTGGCCGGGTGGCTGTCCCGCGTCCTGGCCGGTCGAACCGTGCTCGCCGCTCATCTCCTGGTCACCGGGTTGTTCCTTGGTCAGGCCGACGTCCAGCCGCTCTTGGGCGAGCGGACCAGTCGGTCCTTGAGTTCCCTGGTGTGCCGCCGGCTCACCGGGAGTTCCTTGGCGTCGTCACCGGACCCGATCACCACGGCGTAGCCGCTCGACGTCATCCGCAGCTCGGTGACCAGCGGCAGGGCCACCAGGTAGGACCGGTGGATGCGCACGAACCCGGCGTTGGCCCAGCGCTCCTCCAGCTGTGCCAGGGGAATGCGGACCAGGTGGCTGCTCCGGTCCTCGGTGTGCAGCCGGGCGTAGTCGCCCTGCGCCTCCACCCAGTGCACCGAGGCGCGGGGCACCAGCCGGACCGTGCCGCCCAGCTCGACCGGGATCACCTCGTCGTCGCGCTGGTCGGGCTTGGGCTCGACCGCGGTGTTGTTCATCATGGCCAGGGCCTTGACCACGCGGTCGACGGCCTTGTCCACCCGGCCGTCCTCGATCGGCTTGAGCACGTAGTCCACCGCGCCCAGGTCGAAGGCGTTGATCGCCTGGTCCACCCCGGTGACGAAGACCAGCAGCGGGGGCATCCGGAACGCGCTGAGCACGTTGCCGAGGTCGATGCCGCTCAGCCCGGGCATGTTGATGTCGGCGAACACCGCGTCCACCGGGGCCAGGCCGGCCTTGGTGCGCTCGGTGACCTCCGGGTCGTACCCGCCGCGCAGGATCCGCAGTGCCTCGGAGGCGTCCACCGCGGTGAGCACCCGCCTGATCCTCGGGTTGCTCTCCAGCAGGTACTTGATCTCGCTCAAGCCAGGGGCCTCGTCGTCGACTGCCAGGACGAGGAGGCCGGCGGTGCTGTCCTGAGTACTCACTGTGACGCGCATCCTGCCGATCCCCCCGCCTCATGTCCACGGCCTATTACCCATCTGTGCGGGTGATGGCACCAAAAAGATATGAACGAGTCGACACCTGCCCGGCCGAACTGGGAAAAACCGTCCGGCTGTCCGTGCTGAAGACTCCGAGCGGCCGCACTCGGCCCGGCCGTTCGGCCCCCTCCGGCTGCCGCCGGCGGGACCACGGTTCACAGGCCGAACCGGGACCAGATCGCGCGGTGTTCCAGTGCCTGGACCACGGCGAGGGCTCCTTCCGCGGCGAGCCCGGCACCGCCGCCGCTCCTGGCCGAGGTCGAACCGCCGAGGCCGAGCCTGGCCAACAGCGGCCGGCGGGGTTCGGCCACGGTGACGCTGGCCCCGGGGAACCGCTCGCCCACCACCTGGCGCAGCGTGCCGAGGCCGTCCACCAGGCCGAGTTCCAGTGCCTTGCCCCCGGTCCAGACCTCACCGGAGAACAGATCGGGTTCGGCCGTGCGCAGCTTGCCCCCTCGGCGCTCGGTCACCCAGTCGCGGAACTGCTCGTGCAGCTCGTCCTGGAGCCCGCGCAGCCAGGCCACGTCCTCGGGGTCCTCGGGCTGGAACGGGTCGAGCCGCACCTTGTGCGTGCCCGCGGTGTGGATGCGCCGCTGCACCCCGAACCGCTCGATCAACCCCTCCATGCCGAAACCCGAGCTGACCACGCCGATGCCGCCGACCAGGGAGGTGCGGTGGGCGTAGATCTCGTCGGCGGCGCAGGCCAGCCAGTAGCCGCCGGACGCGGCGATGTCCTCGCAGAACGCCAGCACCGGCACGTTCTTCTCCGCCGCCAGCCCCCTGACCCGCTCGGCGACCAGGGCCGACTGGGTGGGCGCGCCACCCGGCGAGTTCACCAGCAGGGCGACGGCCGCCAGCCGGTCGTGGGCGAACGCCTTGGTCAGGGCGGACTCGCTGTTCTGCAGACTGATGGTGTGCCGGGCCATCGGGGCGGGTGACGCGGTGATCACGCCGTGCAGCCGGACTGCGGCGACCACGGGCGAGCGATCAACCCGGTCGCCGAGCTTGGGCAACCGGGCGGCCAGTTTGTCGGTGAGCTTCTCGGTCGCGCTCATACCGACGACAGTACGGACATGCTCAGGCTGGCACCGGGTGGCTCGCCGGCCACAGCGGCGGCAGCTTGCTGGCCCCGCACTGACAGGTCCGGTGGCCCTTGGTCGCGCACTTGACGCAGATACGGACCCGCTCGGGTGCGTCTGTCCGCATGTGGCTTCACCCCTTAACGCTTGATCGAGCCAGAATAGCCCTGATCACACCCGGGATGTGGGTGCCGCGCCGACGGCGCGCCCGGCGGTCGGCCAGCTCCGCCAAACGGCACCGCTCTGCGCCGAATTGCTCGGCTCCGCCACACCAGGCTCTCGCCTGGCTCCGCCAGCCGATCCGCACTCGCTCCGCTCCTCGGGCCTGACGGCCCTGCGATGCTCACTCGCTGTCGCCTCGCGCAGCTCACCCACCGGTGCGCACCACCGGCTGTTCCCCGGTGAAGGGCTCGTCGCCCCGCTGCATCAGGCCCAGAGTGGGCCACACCCCAGGGCTGAACTTGGGCACCTTGAGGATCACCTTCATGCCTGCGCCGGGCGCGGTCTCCACCACCAGGGCGTGTTCCTCGCCGAACACCGCGCGCATCCGGTCGTTGACGTTGCCGATGCCCACGTGCGCGCCGGTGGTGTGGGCGTCCTGCAGGTCGTCGGAGAGCCGGTCGGGATCCATGCCGACGCCGTCGTCCTCGACGCTGATCAGCGCCTCGGCCCCGTTGTCCTCGGCGATCACGGTGAGCGTGCCGCCACCGGGCTTGCGGGCCAGCCCGTGCCGGACCGCGTTCTCCACCAGCGGCTGCAGCACCAGGAACGGCAGCACCACCGACAGCACCTCGGGGGCGATCTTGAGCCGCACGTTCAACCGCTCGGGGCCGTAGCGGGCCCGCTCGATGGTCAGGTAGCGGTCGATGTTGCGCAGTTCGTCGGCGAGGGTGGTGAAGAAGCCGTCGGTGCGGAAGGAGTAGCGGGTGAACTCGGCGAACTCCTGCAGCAGCTCGCGGGCGTGCTCCGGGTCGGTGCGGATCAGCGAGGAGATGGTGTTCAACGCGTTGTAGACGAAGTGCGGGGAGATCTGCGCGCGCAGCGCCTTGACCTCGGCCTGGGCCAGCTGCTGGCGGCTCTTCTGCAGCATGGCCAGTTCGAGCTGGGCGGTGATGAACGCGGCGGCCTCCCCGGCCATGCGCACCTGGCGTTTGCCGGCGACCCCGCTGACCACCACGAGCACACCCTTGATGTCGCCCTCGACCAGCAGCGGCACGATCATGGCGCTGCGCATGGCGCACGGGCCGCGCAACTCGCAGTTGATCTTGTTGTGGTCGACGTGCTCCTTGCGGCAGTTGCTGATCGCCTTCTCGATGGGCTCCCGCAGGTACTCGTAGTGGTCGTTGGCGCCGCCGTCCCAGGACAGCAGGGTGCCCTCGTGATCGGTGATGCCCACGGCCACGCAGCGCAGCATCTCGCGCAGGTGCGGGGTCGCCTTGTCCGCGGCCTCCTGGGTGAGTCCCTCGCGCAGGTCCGGGGACGCCTTGGTCATGCGGTGGAGCATGTCCATCACGGCGTCCTCGACGGATGTGCTCACGCGGCGCTGTCGGCAGAGCAGCACGAAAAGGCCGAGTACGGCCACCATCGCGATGCCACCGAGCACGCGGCTTTCGGTCAACAGCTCGGCCACGCCACCATGCTCCGACGAATGGGGCCGGTTCGGCAAGGGTGGCCATGACGCAGAGCGAGCTAGCGCCAACCATCGGTTACCCGAGGTTTCGTGCGCGTCGAGTAGACATCCGATGAATCGCCAGGCAGGGTGGAGCCGTGCGAACGGTGGAGCGGAAGAACCTGCGCGTAGCGTTGTTCGCCACGTGTCTGACCGACCTGTTCTACCCGCGGACCGGCCAGGCCGTGGTGCGACTGCTCGAACGGCTGGGCTGCGCGGTGGACTTCCCGCTGGAGCAGACCTGCTGCGGTCAGATGCACTACAACACGGGTTACGCCGACCAGGCCGCCCCACTGGCCGACGCCTACGAGCGGCTGTTCCGCGACTACGACGCGGTGGTCATGCCGTCCGGCTCGTGCGCCGGCATGGTCCGCGAGGTGCACCCGAAGCTGTGCGGGGCCAACCACACCGGAACCGGCCACACCGGAACCGGTCACACCGGGACAGCTCACGCCGGAGCCGGTCCCACCGGGACCGGGCGGGACCGGCCGGAGCTGCCCGCCGACAGGACCTACGAACTCTCCGAGTTCCTGGTCGACGTGCTCGGGGTGGAGGACGTGGGCGCCTATTTCCCCCATCGGGTGACGTATCACCCGACGTGTCACTCGCTGCGCATGTTGGGGGTCGGTGACAAGCCGTTGCGGCTGCTGCGCGCGGTCCGCGGCCTGGACCTGGTGGAGCTGCCGGCCGCCGACTCCTGCTGCGGTTTCGGTGGCACGTTCGCGATCAAGAACGCCGAGACCTCCACGGCCATGCTGGCCGACAAGATGCGCGGTGTCCTGGACACCGGCGCCGAGGTGCTCACCGCCGGGGACAACTCCTGCCTGATGCACATCGGCGGCGGGCTGTCCCGGCTGCGCAGCGGGGTGCGCACGGTGCACCTCGCGGAGATCCTGGCCAGCACGGAGGAGGAACCGTGGCCCGCACGAACCCGGTGACCTGGCTGGGCAGCCCGACCTTTCCCAAGGCCGCGCACCAGGCGCTCAGCAACACCCAGCAGCGGCGCAACCTGCGCAAGGCGACCACCACCATCCGGACCAAGCGGGCCAACGCGGTCGCCGAGCTGTCCGACTGGGAACAGCTGCGACTGGCCGGCGAGGCCATCAAGGACGACGTCTTGTCCAATTTGGACGTCTACTTGGAACGGTTGGAGGCCGCGGTCACCGCCAGGGGCGGGGTGGTCCACTGGGCCCGCGACGCCGCCGAGGCCAACCAGATCGTGCTCGACCTGGTCCGCGCCGAGGGCGCCGACGAGGTGGTCAAGGTCAAGTCCATGGCCACCGCCGAGATCGGGTTGAACGAGGCGCTGGCCGCCGGCGGGGTCACCGCGATCGAGACCGACCTGGCCGAGCTGATCGTCCAACTGGGACACGACCGGCCCTCGCACATCCTGGTACCGGCCATCCACCGCAACCGCGCGGAGATCAGGGAGATCTTCCAGCGGGAGATGCCCGAGGTGCCGGCCGACCTGTCCGACGACCCGCGCGCGCTGGCCGAGGCCGCCCGCCAGCACCTGCGGCGGAAGTTCCTGTCGGCCAAGGTGGCCATCTCCGGCGGCAACTTCGCGGTGGCCGACACCGGGTCGATCGCCGTGGTCGAGTCCGAGGGCAACGGCCGGATGTGCCTGACCCTGCCGCGGACCCTGATCACCGTGCTCGGCATCGAGAAGCTGGTGCCCAGCTGGCGGGACCTGGAGGTGTTCCTCCAACTGCTGCCGCGCTCGTCCACCGCCGAGCGGATGAACCCCTACACCTCGATCTGGTCGGGGGTCACGCCCGGCGACGGCCCGCAGGCGTTCCACCTGGTGCTGCTGGACAACGGCCGGACCGCGGCCCTGGCCGACCAGGTTGGCCGCCAGGCGCTGCGCTGCATCCGGTGCTCGGCCTGCCTGAACGTGTGCCCGGTCTACGAGCGCACCGGCGGCAAGGCCTACGGCTCGGTCTACCCGGGGCCGATCGGTGCCATCCTCACCCCGCAGCTGGTCAACGACCCCGAGGACAAGCAGGCGGCGTCCCTGCCGTACGCGTCCTCGCTGTGCGGGGCGTGCTACGAGGTGTGCCCGGTGCGGATCAACATCCCCGAGGTGCTGGTGCACCTGCGGGAGCGGGCCGTGCGGGCCAAGGGCCGCCTGGCCCCGGAGGCGGTGGCCATGGCCGCGGCGGCCTGGGTGATGACCGACCCCAAGCGCTACGAGGCCGCGCAGAAGGCCGGTTCGCTGGCCCGGTTCCTGGCGCACGACGGCCGGATCAGCCAGCTGCCGTGGCCGGGTTCCCGGTGGACGTCCGCGCGGGACGTGCCCGAGCCGCCCAAGGAGTCGTTCCGCACCTGGTGGAGGCGCAACCGTGGCTGACCCCGACGAGCCTGTCGCACCCGACCACACCCGGTCGGCCCGCAACCGGGCCGCCCGCGCCGAGGTGCTGGCGCGCGTCCGGACCGCGCTGGCCGACCGGCCGCTCGCCCCGGAGATCCCCCGCGACTACCACCGCCACCGGGAGCTGCCCGCCGGGTTCGCGACCGTGCTCGACCTGCTGGACGAGCGGGTGGTCGACTACCGGGCCGTGGTGCACCGGGTGGCCGAGGCCGAACTGGTCGACACGATCGCGACCGTGCTCGCCGAGCGCGGGGTGCGGACCATGGTCGGCCCGGCCGACCTGCCGCGCGAGTGGCAGGTGCCCGGGGTGACCTGGCGGCTGGACGGCGCGTCCGACCAGGACGGCGGCGGCGCACTGTCCGTGTCCGATTTGGACGGTGCGGACGGCGTGCTCACCGGCTGCGCCCTGGCCATCGCCGAGACCGGCACCATCGTGTTGGACGCCGGCGCGGCCCAGGGACGCCGGGCACTGACCCTGGTGCCCGACTACCACCTGTGTGTCGTACACGCGAACCAGGTTGTCGGCACCGTGCCGGAGGGGGTGGCCAGGCTGAACCCGGCCCGCCCATTGACGTTCATCAGCGGCCCGTCCGCCACCAGCGACATCGAACTCGACCGGGTGGAGGGCGTGCACGGCCCGCGCACCCTGGAGGTCATCCTGGTCGAGCCCAGCGCCTGACCCGCGTCGGCGATCCGCTCAACCCGCCCTCCGGCCAGCCCCCACCCTTCCCTGGGGGGCGACCCCGGGTCCAGCCTACCCACCCCCACCTGCGGGAACACCACCTCGGCGCTCGGCTGTGGACAACTCAGCGGGCTGTGGACAACTCGTGACACGTTCGGGTGAAACCCGGCCGCCTGGCCGGAAGCCGTGCTACCCGCCCCACCCGCGCGCCTACCGAACGGAAGTCGTGCGCTCTACCCGCGCGCCTGCCGGCCGGAGGCCGTGCACACGGGCGCCCGTGCAGCGCTGGCGGGTGCGCCACTCGCTGTCCACGCACCCGTCGGCGGGCGCCCCTGGCCAGCCCCGGTCGGCACCGGGTGATGCCCACTGCCTGGTGCTGGTCAGCGGATGACGCTGACGTCCGGGTAGCAGGCCGACGGGCCGGTCAGCAGGGGCTGCGGCCGGTGCTTGAGGTGCTGGTCGAAGAACGCCGCGGTGTAGGCGCGCTCGGCGGCGGTGATCCGGACCGGGTCCACCGTGCCGATGGTGGCCTGGTTGTCGATGCCCAGCGGACCGGCCAGCTGCGGCAGGAACCACTGGGCGTCGGTGAAGGTGTAGTGCCGGCCGTCGGGCACGTTCAGGTCCAGCTTCCACCCGGTGGAGTGCGCCCAGAACGTCGCCCAGGACGGGTCGGTGAGGTGCGTGCGGGGCTTGCCGTACAGCGGTGGCTGCTGCTCGTGGGATCGTGCGCCCATCATCAAGATCGGCCGGTCCACGCCGTTCTCCGGTCTGGTGTTGCCGAACTCCAGAAAGCCCTCCATGTTGATGCCGGCGTCCACCCGCCGGTCCGCGTACATCACCCGACCGGTGGTGACCCCGCCGCCGGAGTGCCCGAACATCCCCACGTTCGCCATGTCCAGCGCCCGGCCGAGCCCACTGGGCAGTCGGCGCTGTTCCGCGTCGGGATTGCCGCCGGCGGCCAGCACGGTCAACTGGTCGAGCACGAACCGGATGTCCTGGTCGCGGCTGTCCATCAGCAGCGCCGACTTCTGCCCGTCGGTGTCGGGCTGGTCGAACGGGACCCGCGTGGGCTCGACCCGGCCACCGGGGAACGCGACCTCGGTCTCGTGGGTGTGGTCAACGGTCACCACCACGTAGCCGCGGCTGGCCAGCTCCGCGACCAGGACCGTGCCCAACGCCCGGGAGACCCCCACCCCGGGCGAGTACAGCACCACCGGGTAGCCGGCACCGCTGACCGGGGCACCGGTCAGCGCCTGTGTCTGGACGCCGCGCCAGTCGACCCGACCGGCCGGCAGCCCCAGTGGCGGGTGCTCCGCGTAGTGGTCGGCGAGGTCCGGCGGGAGGTAGCCGGCGACCGGGGAGCGCGGGCTGCGCTGGGCCGGGTACCACACGCTGATCATCAGTTCGCGCGTCTGGTCGGGGACCCACGGGTCGGCGCGCCCGTGCTGGACCAGGTGCAGTTCGGTGGTGCCCACCGGGTGCGGCCCGGTCGGCCGGGGCAGGGTGAACCCGGCCAGGGTCGGCCCCGCCGCGGTCGGCGCGGCCAGGGCTGGTTCAGCCGGTACCGCGGTGGCCGGGCCAGCGGTCACGGCCACCGCTGTGGCGGCCAGCAGGCAGGTCAGCAGTGCTCGACGCACGTTCTCTCCTCGGGTTGACGGGTGGCGGAAAGTCAGGTGAAGCAGCTGTCGGGGCCGGTCAGCCGGTGCGCCGGGTGAGCACCACGGCACCCGCGCCGAGGGCGAGCAGCACGTAGCCGGCCAGGGCGGCGAGCGCGCCCACGGGTGAGAGCGGGGCGTCGGGCAGGGTGCCCGCGAGTTCGACCACGAGGTTGGTCAGGGACACCGCCCCGAGCCGGTCGCCCCAGGGTCCCGGCAGGAACTCGACGACCGACGGCAGCACGAAGAGCAGCGCGGTGACCGTGACCAGCATGCCGGCGGTGGACCGGACGGCGGTGCCGATGCCAAGGCCCACCAGCCCGGCCACCACCAGGGACAGCCCAGCGCTGAGCGTCACGGCGATGCCGTCGGCCGCGGCGCCGGGTTGCCATGGCGCGATGGGCGGCGGCCGGTCGCCGACGATCAGCCAGGTGGCCGCGAACGACACGAACGCCACGAGCTGCCCGACGACCAGGGTGCCCGCCGCGACCACCACCGCCTTGCCGGCGAGCAGCGCCAGCCGCCTCGGCACGGCGACCAGGCTGGGCTGGATGCTGCCGCTGCCGTACTCGGCGGTGACGGCCAGGCCGCCGAGCGCCGCCAGGCAGAACTGGGCGAACGGGATGGTGAGGATGCCGACGTTGGCGGTGCCGAAGACGGCCTGGTCAGCGGGTGGGCTGGTGTCCCAGTCGGCCACCATGGCGCTGGCCACCGCGACTCCGGCCAGCACTGCGAGGGCCAGGGCGACGAGGATGTGGTGGGTCGACCGGACCGAGCGGATCTTCAACCACTCCGCGGCGATCACGTCCCTGATCGGGACCGCGCCGAGGGCCGGGGGCCGAGGTGGGTGTCTGGTCGGGGGTGCGGGCGTCGGGTTCACGTCAGCAACCGTCCCGCGCGGCCGGCTCCGGCACATCGGGCCGTGGACCGGACCTGTGGCTGCGCCCCTGGTCGCATCCTGCCGGTGCCTGAGCGGGGACGTCAGCCCTGGGGATGACCTCCGCTGGTCCGACGCGCCCGACGACCTCGGCGGATACCGTCGTGGCCATGGACAAGCCCGGCCTGCGCCACCTGTTCCGTTCCTGGCTGCGCGGGGCCCACCTGGTGGTCCTGGACATCATCGCCGGGGCCGTGGTGACCGCCACCTACCTGGGCATCGTCCTGGACCCGGTGGACGACGGACGGCCGGCCTTCGCCGGACCGCTCTGGCTGGCCGTGCTGGTGGGGGTGCTGGTGGGCCTGCCACTCGCGGTGCGCCGGTACGCCCCGCTGCCCGTGTGGGGCGTGGTGCTGGCCGCCTCCGTGGTGTCCACCGCGGTCAACCTGATGCGCGAGCCGTTCATCGCCGCCAGCCTCGCGCTCTACCTGGTGGCGCTGGTCGAGCCGCGCCGCCGGTCCGCGCCCGCGCTGGTGGTGTCGCTGTTCGGCGCGGTGGCCGCGCTGATCACCATGCAACTGCTCACCGGTGGGGAGTCCTGGGCGGCCCTGCCCGGCCTGGTCGCGCTGGCCTGCCTGGTGCTGGGTGGGGCGTGGGCGCTGGGCCGCGCGGTGCGCCACCGCCGGGAGTCGACGGCGCGGGCCGCGGCGCAGGCGGCCCGGCAGGCGCTGACCGACGAGCGGCTGCGCATCGCGCGTGAGCTGCACGACATCGTGGCGCACAGCATGAGCCTGATCGCGGTGAAGGCCGGCATCGCCAACCACGTGGCCGAGGCGCGGCCCGCTGAGGCGCGGGACGCGTTGCGCGTCATCGAGGAGACCAGCCGGGGCGCCCTGAACGACATGCGCCGGTTGCTGGGCGTGCTGCGGACCGAGCCGGCTGACCCGGAGTTGGGTGGCCGGGGGCCGGCTGGCACCGGGCATCCGCCGGGCGCGGCCGGTGCCGGTGACCAGCCCGAGGGTGGCCCGGACGCCACGGCGGGCGCGGCACTGCTGGCGCCCGCGCCGGGGCTGACTGGGCTGCCCGAGTTGGCCGAGCGGGCCCGGCTGGCCGGCGTGGCGGTCGACCTGGACGTGCGGGGCTCGCGCGCACTGCCGCAGGGCGTTGAGCTGTCGGCGTACCGGATCGTGCAGGAGTCGCTGACCAACGTGGCCAAGCACGCCGGGCCGGCCCGCTGCCGGGTGGTGGTCGTGGTGGGTCCGCGGGAGGTGCGGATCGACGTGACCGACGATGGAACGGGAGGCGGCGGGCCGGGAGGCGGGCCGCCGCCCCCCGGGCTGGTGCCGGGCAGCGGGCACGGACTGGTGGGCATGCGGGAGCGGGTCATGGTGTTCGGCGGCTCGTTCCACGCCGGCCCCCGCCCCCAGGGTGGCTTCGCGGTGTCCGCACGCCTGCCCTACGAGCCGACGACGGCGCGGACCGGGGCGCCAGCCGACGAGCCGGCCGCGGTGGAGCGGCGGACCGGACAACGACAGCCGAGTGTGGAGTCCCAGCCGTGACCGAACCGATCCGGGTGCTCGTCGCCGACGACCAGGCCCTGCTGCGCGGCAGCTTCCGCGTGCTCATCGACTCCGCGCCCGGCCTGGCGGTGGTGGCCGAGGCGGGCACGGGAGCGCAGGCGGTGGAGCTGGCCAACCGGGAACGCCCCGACGTGGTCCTGATGGACGTGCGCATGCCTGAGCTGGACGGGATCGCCGCGACCAGACAGATCTGCGGCTCACCCGACACGGCTGACGTGCGCGTGCTCATCCTGACCACGTTCGACCTGGACGAGTACGTGTACTCGGGGCTGCGCGCCGGTGCCAGTGGCTTCCTGCTCAAGGACACCCCGCCGGCCGACCTGTTGTCGGCCATCCGGGTGATCGCGGCTGGGGAGAGCCTGCTCGCCCCGACCGTGACCCGACGGCTGATCGCCGAGTTCGCCAGCCGGCCGGAACCGGCCCGGCCCATCGCCAGGGAACTGCACGGTGTGACCGACCGGGAGCGTGAGGTCCTGGCCCTCATCGCCCGCGGACTGTCCAACACGGAGATCGCCGAGCACCTGCGGCTGAGCCTGGCGACGGTCAAGACGCACGTGGGGCGGCTGCTCGGCAAGCTGCAGGCCCGCGACCGAGCCCAGCTGGTCATCGTCGCCTACGAGACCGGCCTGGTCACCGCGGCGCCCCGCTGACCACCGGCGCCGGGCTCGCCCCTGGCGCGCCACACCCGCCGCACGGGGACGACCCGGCGACGATCACCAGAATGCGACGGGCAAACGCGACCATATCGACGGGTCACCGAATCGGCTGACCGGATTGAGTAGTTGGTGCCACTGCGGTGACCGCGGATGAACCTCGACACCAGCCACCCCCGCGCGCGGTGCGCGAGATCAGGCTGGTCCCTGTTCATCCGCTGTCCCGACCGACGTCATCGCTGGTCGCCGCCTGGTCGGCGACCGGAAGCCAGTGGCGCGTCATAATAAGCAGCGCATGTACCTCTCCAATGCTAAAAGACACCCCCAGCGTCTTTCTTTCACCTTTCGAACGCCAGGTAATTTCCCTGGCGCGCCGCCCTACTTCACCATCGGCAGGCAGATCCCGGTTCTGAAGCCAGATTTCGCCAAATCTCGATGACAACCTGTCCCGGTGAACGCCCCGCGAATTCTCATATGCAGGAACGGCGTGGTGGCCCGCCCCACCGTCCGGCGCGAGGCGGGTGGGCCGGTGCGTGTCCACCGCCTCCGGGTCCACGGCCAGCCGGCAGCCGGTCGGGTGGAACTCGACCAGGTCGCCGGTGCCGGCCGCGGCGCGCAGCCCGTGGCGCGCAGCCCGTGGCACAGCCGGGACACCCGCGACTGCGGGGCGTTGGCCGCGCCGGTCGGCGGGTGCTCCCCGTAGCGGCCGTTGATCAACTGGTCGACGGTGATCACCTGGGCGATGCCACGGGTGCGTCGGCGGCGGACGAGTCCGTGGCACCGCCGGACGGCACGGGGTCGCGGACCGCGGTATCGCCGGACACGGGGCACCGGGCGCGCTCGTTCACCCGTTTGGGCCTGCGCGAGATGTCAACAGTGATGATGGGGTTTGGCGTCCTGGAGGATGTCACTGGTGGTCCTCCCGCCCGGTCTGACCAGAATGTCAACCGGCCCCCGCATACCGGGGTGCCTTTCGCGAGAGTTGTCGTCCGGGCGTGGGGACCCACCAGGCGCGCACCAGGCCTGGCGACCGTGACCTCATAGGAGCCTGTAGCCCCAGGCAACCCATCACTGTTCTGTCCGACCGCCAGTCCCGGTGGCGTGCCATCCAGCCGTACCAGCGAACAGAATGGCACCACCAGCATGGCAAGGACCCGCCCGAAGTCCAACACCACCACCCCCACCCCGGTG
>NZ_JAMTCK010000034.1:6226-38519 GCF_024171785.1 Goodfellowiella coeruleoviolacea | reverse complement strand
TTGTTCACCGGGCGGTTGTCGTTGCGGTCGCATCCGTGGCTGGCTGATCACGCCGTGCTGGGTACCGTCCTACTCCCCGGCACCGCCATGCTCGACCTGGTGCTGCACGCCGGCCACCAGCTCGGTTGTGCCGGGGTTGACGAGCTGACACTGGAGTCACCACTGGTGCTGTCCGAACAGGACGGTGTCATGCTCCAGGTGAGCGTTGGCGCGGCGGATGGCGAGGGCCGCCGCTCGGTGAAGTTGTTCTCCCGGCTGGACGATGACACCGCCCAGCCAGACTGGACCTGCCACGCCAGTGGCGTGCTGGTCGCTGACGCGGTGCCGGCTGGTGCCGAGGCTGACCCGGTCTGGCTGGACCAGCAGTGGCCGCCGGTTGGTGCGGTCGAGGTCGACCTGGCGGACTTCTACCCGGATGCGGCCCGCGACGGCTACGACTACGGCCCCGCCTTCCAGGGGCTGACCCGGGCGTGGCGTCGTGAGCAGTCCGGGCCAGGGCTGACCCAGGCGACCGAGGTCTACGCGGAGGTGCGGCTGCCCGAGGTGGATCTGCCGGCACCGGAACGGTTCGCGGTGCACCCGGCGCTGCTGGACGCCGCTGCCCACGCGGTGCGGCTCGGCGAGTTCTTCCCCGGGGAGGGGACATCTCGGCTGCCGTTCTCCTGGGTGGGAGCTGCCTCGCACGCGGTGGGCGCGGCGCGGTTGCGGGTGCGGGTCTCCCCGGTCGGCCCCGAGGCCGTGGCGCTCTCGGTCGCCGACGAGTTCGGGCAGCCGGTGCTCTCGGTGGCGTCACTGGTGCTGCGGCCCTTCTCCCCGGCCCAGTTCGCGTCGGGCGCGACTTCGCGCCGCGACTCGCTGTTCTGGTTGTCGTGGCGGAAGACCGAAGACATCGACGGCCTCGTACCCACCACGCTCGCCGTGCTCGGTGGGCCCGGCCACCTGGCCGCGATCACCAACGCCGTCCACTACCCGGATCTGGACGCGCTGTTGGCCGCGGACACCGTTCCCGACGTCGTGCTGACCCCGATCGACTCCACTGTGGACGGAAGCGGTGCGGTCACCGCGGCGGTGCGGGCGGCGACCGAGCAGATCCTCGCCGTGGTGCGGGCCTGGGTGAGCCAGCCACGGCTGGAGTCGTCCCGGCTGGTCGTGGTGACCCGAGGCGCGACCGGTGTTCCGGCGGACAGCGACGCGGTCGACCTCGTCGGCGCCGCGGTGTGGGGCCTGGTCCGCTCCGCCCAGACCGAGCACCCCGGCCGGTTCGTCCTGGTCGACCTGGCTGACCCGGACCGCTCGGTCGCCGCGCTGCCCGCCGCCCTGGCTTCGACTGAGAACCAGCTGGCCCTGCGTGACGGGAGCGCGCACGTCCCCGTGCTGACCAGGGCCGAGGCTGCCGCGAGCGGCCCAGCCCCGGCTCTCGACCCAGCGGGAACCGTGTTGGTCACGGGTGCGACGGGCACCCTGGGCCGGTTGTTCGCGCGCCACCTCGTCACCGCGTACGGGGTTCGGCACCTGCTGTTGGCTAGCCGGCGGGGGCCGGCAGCCGAGGGCGCTGAGGAGCTGGTGGCGGAACTGCGCGCGTTGGGAGCGAGTCCGCGGCTGGTCGCGATCGACGTGGCCGATCGGGCCGCGCTCGCGGCACTGCTGGCCGGTATTCCGGCTGACCAGCCGCTGACCGCGGTGGTGCACACCGCCGGGGTGCTGGCTGACGCGGTGGTGTCCACCCTGACCCCGGAGCGGATGGCCGAGGTGTTGCGGCCCAAGGTGGACGCCGCCTGGCACCTCCACGAGCTGACCCGTGACCTGGACCTCGCTGCCTTCGTGCTGTTCTCCTCCGCGGCCGGCACGCTGGGCACGGCGGGGCAGGCGAGTTACGCGGCGGCCAACGCGTTCCTCGACGCGCTGGCCCAGCAGCGGCGGGCCGCTGGCCTGCCAGCGCACTCCCTGGCCTGGGGGCTGTGGGCCGAGGCCAGCACGATGACCAGCCACCTGGCCGGCACCGACCTGGCCCGGCTGTCCCGGTCCGGGGTGCTGCCGCTGTCCGCACCGCAGGGACTGGCGCTGTTCGACGCCGCGCTCCGCGCTGACCGGGCGGTGCAGCTCCCGGTGCGCCTGGAGACGGCGGCCTCCCGGCTGGCCGAGATCCCGCCGCTGTTGCGCGACATCGTGCGGGTGCCGGCCCGCCGGCCGAGCGCGCCCCGACCGCTGGGACAGCGGTTGGCTGCCGCGCCCGAGGCGGAGCGGGATCGGATCGTCCTCGACCTGGTGCGTGCCGAGGTGGCCGGCGTGCTGGGCGTTGCCTCGCCCAGCGCGGTCAAGCCGGAGCAGGCGTTCCTGGAGATCGGGTTCGACTCGCTCACCGCCGTCGAACTGCGCAACCGGCTGTCCGCGGTCACCGGCCTGCGGCTGCCCACCACGTTGGTCTTCGACTTCCCCACCCCACAGGCGGTCGCGGCGCACGTGCGGGCCGAGGTCGAGCCGGAGGAGCCGGTCCCACCGGTCACCGACCTGGTGGGCCAGGTGGAGCGACTGGAGGCCGCGCTCGCCGCGAGCGCGGTCGACGAGCACACCCGCTCGGCGGTGTCGGCGCGGCTGGACACGCTGACCGCCCGGCTGCGTCCCCTGCCCCAGGCGCACGAGCGGGACGCGGTCGCCGAGCACCTGCGTGCCGCCTCGGCCACCGAGATCCTCGCGTTCATCCAGAAGGAGCTGGGCAGGCCGTGACCTCATCACGTTCGACGCCGGGCCGTCCCGAGGAGGTTGCCTCGCCATGACTGACAGCGACCAGGTGCTGGAGGCCCTTCGGTGGGTGACGCTGGAACTGCACCAGGCGCGCCAGCGCCTGCGTGAACTGGACGAGCGGCGGGACGAGCCGATCGCGGTGATCGGCATGAGCTGCCGCTTCCCGGGCGGGGTGCGGACGCCGGAGGACCTGTGGCGGCTGCTGGCCGACGGGCAGGACGCGATCACCGACTTCCCGACCGACCGCGGTTGGGACCTCGACGAGCTGTACCAGCCCGGCGAACCAGGGCACTCGCACACCCGGCGCGGCGGTTTCCTCGCCGACCCCGGCGGGTACGACGCCGAGTTCTTCGGCACATCACCGCGTGAGGCGGAAGTGACCGATCCGCAGCACCGGTTGTTGCTGGAGGCGTCCTGGGAGGCCATCGAGCGCGCCCGGATCGACCCGCTGAGCCTGCGCGGGAGCCGGACCGGGGTGTTCGCCGGGGTGATGCACCAGGACTACGGCGCGGGCGCTTCGAGCGCCGAGCAGACCGGGCGACTGCTGATGGGCAACACGGGTTCCCTGGCCTCCGGCCGGATCGCCTACACGCTCGGCCTGGAGGGGCCGGCGCTGACCCTGGACACGGCGTGTTCGTCGTCGTTGGTCGCGTTGCACCTGGCCGCGCGGGCGCTGCGGCAGGGCGAGTGCACCATGGCGCTGGCCGGTGGGGTCACCGTGATGCCGACACCGGCGTTGTTCGTGGAGTTCAGTAGGCAGGGTGGGGTTTCCCCGGACGGGCGGTGCCGGGCCTTCGCCGACCAGGCGGACGGCACGGGGTTCGCCGAGGGGGTCGGGGTGCTGGCGCTGGAGCGGTTGTCCGACGCGCAGCACAACGGGCACCCGGTGCTGGCGGTGCTGCGGGGCAGTGCGGTCAACCAGGACGGCGCGTCCAACGGCCTGACCGCGCCCAACGGCCCCGCCCAGCAGCGGGTGATCCGCGCGGCGCTGGCCGCGGCCGGGCTCACACCGTCCGATGTGGACGCGGTGGAGGCGCACGGCACCGGCACCGTCCTGGGTGACCCGATCGAGGCACAGGCCCTGCTGGCCACCTACGGCCAGAACCGACCAGTTGAACGTCCACTGTGGATCGGATCGGTCAAGTCCAACATCGGGCACACCCAGGCCGCCGCCGGCGTCGCGGGCGTGATCAAGATGATCCAGGCCATGCGGCACGGTGTGCTGCCCAGGACGCTGCACGTGGACCAGCCGTCGTCGCGAGTGGACTGGACGATGGGTGCGGTCGAACTGCTCGCCGAGGCACGGGACTGGCCGGAGACCGATCGGCCGCGCCGGGCCGCGGTGTCCTCGTTCGGGATCAGCGGCACCAACGCGCACGTCATCCTGGAGCAGGCCCCGGCCGTGCCGGTGGCCGAACCGGCCGCCGATCGCGCCGAGCCCGGTGTGGTGTCCTGGGTGCTGACCGGACGCAGCGCGGCCGGTCTGCGTGGTCAGGCCGCCGCCCTGCTGGCCCGGATCGACGCACAACCGCCAGCCGACCCCGCTGACGTGGCGTACTCGCTGCTGACCACCCGAAGCGCCTTCGACCACCGGGGCGTGGTGGTGGGGGCAGACCTGCCCGCGTTGCGGCGTGGCCTGGCCGCGCTGGCCGAGGCCGAGCCCGCGGCCAACCTCGCCACCGACCGGGTGGACGTGACCGGCAGGACGGTGTTCGTCTTCCCCGGCCAGGGCGCGCAGTGGCTGGGCATGGGCCGGGAGCTGCTGACGACCTCGCCGGTGTTCGCCGAGCGGATGGCCGAGTGCGCCGCCGCCCTGGAGCCGGTCACCGACTGGTCCCTGCTCGACGTGCTCCGCCAAACCCCTGGCGCGCCCGGCCTGGACCGGGTGGACGTGGTGCAGCCGGCACTGTTCGCGGTGCTGGTGTCGCTCGCGGCGCTGTGGCGCTCGCACGGGGTCCAGCCGGCCGCCGTGGTCGGCCACAGCCAGGGCGAGATCGCCGCCGCCTGCGTCGCGGGTGCCCTGAGCCTGGCGGACGCCGCCCGCGTGGTGGCGTTGCGCAGCAAGGCCCTGGTCGAACTGTCCGGCCTGGGTGGCATGGTCTCGCTGCTGGTCTCCGCCGCCGAGGCCACGGCGCTGCTGCGGCCGTGGCGTGACCAGCTGTCGCTCGCCGCGGTGAACGGCGCGCGATCAGTGGTGGTGTCCGGTGCGGCGGGCGCACTGGACGAGCTGCTCGCGCACTGCGCGGCCGAGAACGTGCGCGCCCGGCGGATCCCGGTGGACTACGCGTCGCACTCGGCGCACGTCGACCGGGTCCGGGACCGGCTGCTGACCGAACTCGCCTCGGTCCGGCCCCGATCCGGTGAGGTCGCGTTCATGTCCACTGTGCACGCCGACTGGCTGGACACCCGGCAGCTGGACGCCGAGTACTGGTTCGCCAACCTGCGTCAGCCCGTGCTGTTCGAACCAGCCGTGACCCGTCTGCTGGCCACCGGGCACGACGCGTTCGTGGAGGTCAGCCCGCACCCCGTGCTGACCATGGGGGTGCAGCAGACCGTTGCCGAGGCCGGCGTTCCCGCCGTGGTGGTTGGTTCGCTGCGCCGGGACGAGGGCGGGCCGCAGCGGTTCCACCTGTCCCTGGCCGAGGCGTACGTCCGCGGTGTCGACGTGGACTGGACAAGCGGCCTGGCCGCTGCCGGTGCCCGCCAGATCGACCTGCCCACCTACGCGTTCCAGCGCCAGCGCTACTGGTTGACCAGCGGCATGGCCGGCAGGGGCGGGGATGGCGCGGTCCCGGCCGAGCCGGTCCAGCCGCTGGCGGACCACGCCAACGCCTGGGCCGACCAACTGGTCAGGGCGCCCGAAGTCGAGCAGCGGCGGATGCTGTCCAGGCTGGTGCGCGCGGAGGGCGCGGCGGTGTTGGGCTACCCGAGCCCGGACGACATGGACCTCGGCCGGTCCTTCCGGGACGCCGGAGTCGACTCGGCCGCCGCCGTGGAACTGCGCAACCGGCTGAGCCGGACGACCGGACTGTCGCTGCCGCCGACGCTGGTCTTCGACTACCCGACACCGAGGGAACTGGTCGAGCACCTGCGCGCACTGGCGGTGGAGAGCGCGCCGCCGCCACCCGCGTCGACCCAGCTGGACGTGCTCGAATCCGCGGTGCACGCGCTCGGCCGGGCCGCCGAGGCCCGAACCGAGGCCGAGAGCACCGCGTTCCACCTGGACGTCGACCTGACCGACAAGGACCTGACCGCGGCCAGCGCGGCCGACATGTTCGAGCTTCTTGACCGAGAACTGGGGGCGTCATGAGTCCGGCCCGGTGCCTGCTCATGCCGTCGGAGTGGAGTCGACGTTGACGACGAACGAGGAAAAGCTGCTCGCCTACCTCAAGCGCGCCACCAGCGAACTCCGCGAAGCCAGGGCGCAGGCACGAGAACTGGCCGACCGAGCGCACGAGCCGGTCGCGATCGTGGGGATGAGTTGCCGGTACCCGGGCGGTGTCCGGTCCCCCGAAGACCTGTGGACGCTGGTCGCCGAAGGCCGGGACGCGATCGGTGACTTCCCCGAGGACCGCGGCTGGGACCTGGCCGGCCTGTACGACGCGGACGGCGACCGGCCGGGCACCAGCTACGTCCGGTCCGGTGGGTTCCTGCGCGACGCGGCCGAGTTCGACGCGAGCCTGTTCGAGATCAGCCCGCGCGAGGCACTGGCCATGGACCCGCAGCAGCGGCTGCTGCTGGAAGCCACCTGGGAGGCGTTCGAACGCGCGGGTATCCCGCCGGAAACCGTGCGCGGCAGCCAGACCGGCGTCTACGTCGGCACGAACGGGCAGGACTACGGCCCCCGGCTGCACGAGGCCCCGGAGACCGTCGCCGGTCACCTGCTGACCGGCAAGGCCGCCAGCGTCATGTCCGGGCGCATCGCCTACCTGTTCGGGCTGCACGGCCCGGCGGTCACCGTGGACACGGCCTGCTCCGCGTCGCTGGTGGCCGTGCACCTCGCGGTGCGTGCCCTGCGCTCGGGTGAGTGCACGCTGGCCCTGGCCGGCGGCGTGTCGATCATGGCCACCCCCGGTGGGTTCGTGGAGTTCAGCCGGCAGCACGCGCTGGCCCCGGACGGCCGGTGCAAGTCGTTCGGCGCGGCCGCCGACGGCACCGGCTGGTCCGAGGGCGTGGGTGTGCTGGTGCTGGAGCGGCTGTCCGACGCGCAGCGCAACGGCCACCGCGTGCTGGCCGTGGTGGCCGGGTCCGCGGTGAACCAGGACGGCGCGTCCAACGGCCTGACCGCACCCAGTGGGCCCGCCCAACAGCGGGTGATCCGGGCCGCGCTCGCCGACGCCCGCCTCACACCGTCCGATGTGGACGCGGTGGAGGCGCACGGCACCGGCACGGTGCTCGGTGACCCGATCGAGGCGCAGGCGCTGCTGGCCACCTACGGCCAGGACCGCACCGAGCCGCTGTGGCTGGGCTCGCTGAAGTCCAACATCGGCCACACCCAGGCCGCCGCCGGCGTCGGCGCGATCATCAAGATGGTGCTGGCACTCGACCGCGGCGCGCTACCCCGCACGCTGCACGCGGACGAGCCGACCCCGCACGTGGACTGGTCCGCCGGCGCCGTGCGCCTGCTGACCGAGCAACAGCCCTGGCCGCGGACAGCAAGGCCCCGCCACGCCGGCATCTCCTCGTTCGGGGTGAGCGGAACCAACGCGCACCTGATCCTGACCGAAAGCCCAGTGTCCGGTGTGGAGCCGGAACCGCGGCCGGTCGCGGCACTACCGGTGCTGCCGTTGCTGCTCTCCGCCAAGACCGAGGCGGCCCTGCGCGCCCAGGCTGGCCGGCTGCGGTCCTATCTGGACATCCACCCGGAACACCCGCTGACCGATGTGGCCCACTCACTGGCCACCACCAGGGCCCAGTTGGAGCAGCGGGCCGCCATCACGACCGCCGACCGCGCCGAACTGCTTGCCGCGCTCACCGCCCTCGCCGAGGGACAGCCGTCCGCCGCCGTGCTCGGCACGGCGTCCTCGACGACCAGCGTCGCCTTCCTGTTCTCCGGCCAGGGCTCGCAGCGCGCGGGCATGGGACGGGAACTGGCCGCGGCGTTTCCGGTCTTCGCCACCGCGTTCGACCAGGTCGCGGCTGAACTCGACGGCCACATGGCCGGCAACGCCGCGCACCCGCTGCGGGACGTGGTGTTCGCCGACCCGGGCACGGACCTGGCCGCCCTGCTCGATCAGACCGGTTACGCCCAGGCCGGGCTGTTCGCGTTCCAGGTCGCCCTGTACCGCCTGCTCGAATCCTGGGGGGTGCGTCCCGACGTGGTGTTGGGCCACTCCATCGGCGAGATCGCCGCCGCCCACGTCGCCGGTGTGCTTTCCCTCGCGGACGCCAGCGCACTGGTGGCGGCACGTGGCTGGCTCATGCAGGCCCTCACCGAACCAGGGGCGCTGGTGGCGGTCGAAGCCACCGAGGCCGAGGCACTGGCGGCCATCGCCGACCTGACCGACCAGGTGTCCATCGCCGCGGTCAACGGCCCCACCTCGGTGGTGATCTCCGGTGCCGAGCCGGCCGTGCGCAGCATCGCGGCCGACTGGGAGGCCGCCGGCCGCCGCGTCAAACGGCTGCGAGCCAGCCACGCGTTCCACTCACCGCACGTGGAGCCGATGCTCGCGGACTTCCGCGCGGTCGCCGACCGGCTGACCTTCCACCAGCCGGCACTGTCGGTGGTCTCGACCGTGACCGGGAACCTGGCCGAACCAGACCTGCTGTGCTCGCCCGACTACTGGGTGCGGCACGCCAGGGACGCCGTCCGGTTCGCCGACGGGATCCGCGCGCTGCGCACCGCCGACGTCACGGTCACGCTGGAACTGGGACCCGACGGGGTGCTGACCGCGATGGCCCACCAGGTGGCCGACGCCGCCCCCGCCGTGGCCACGCTGCGCGCCGACCGCCCAGAAGCACCATCCCTGCTGGCCGCGGTGGCCGCGCTGCACACCCACGGCGCCGTAGTCGACTGGCCAGCGGTGTTCGCCGACACCGGCGCACGCCGCGTCGAGCTGCCGACGTACCCGTTCCAACGCGAGCGGTACTGGATGGCCGAGCCAGGGACCGGCGAAACCCAGTGGCGGGCGGTGCCAACCGGCACCACCGCCGGCACCGGCAGCTCGCCCGGTGTTGCCGCGTCCCTGGCCGGCCAGCTGGCTGGACTGACCGAGGCCGACCGGCACGCGGAACTGGTCGAACTGGTGCGCACCCAGGCGGCAGCGGTGCTCGGGCACACCTCACCGGCCGCCGTGGACCCCGAACGCGCGTTCCGCGAGCTGGGCTTCGACTCACTCACCGCCGTGGAACTGCGCAACCGGCTCGCCGCCGCCACCACGCTGAGCCTGCCGGCCACCCTGGTCTTCGACCACCCGACCCCGATCGCACTGGCCCAACGGCTGGCCGCCGAGCTGACCGGCCGCGACCTGACCGCGCCGGTGCACACCCCGACGCGCGCTCCGTCCGACGACCCGATCGCCATCGTGGGCATGAGCTGCCGCTACCCGGGCGGGGTCAGTTCCCCCGACGAACTGTGGCGACTGGTGCTGACCGGCACGGACGCCATCTCGGGCTTCCCGGCCGACCGCGGTTGGAACGTGGACGAGTGCTACCACCCGGAGCCGGGCCGGCCCGGCAAGACCTACGTCCGGTCGGGCGGATTCCTGGCCGGCGCGGCCGAGTTCGACGCGGAGTTCTTCGGCATCAGTCCGCGTGAGGCGTTGGCCATGGACCCGCAGCAGCGGCTGCTGCTGGAGGCATCCTGGGAGGCGTTCGAACACGCCGGTATCGACCCCCGGTCGATGCGCGGCCGGCCCGTCGGCGTGTTCGCCGGAACATCCGCCCAGGACTACGGCCCGCCACTGCACGAGGCACCGGAACAGGTCGGCGGCAACCTGGGCATCGGCACGGCGGCCAGCGTGCTGTCCGGCCGGATCTCCTACGTGTTCGGACTGGAAGGTCCCGCGATCACCGTGGACACGGCGTGCTCGTCCTCGCTGGTCGCGCTGCACCTGGCTGCCCAGTCACTGCGACAGGGCGAGTGCACCATGGCGTTGGCCGGTGGCGTGACCGTGATGTCCACGCCCGCGGCCTTCGTCGAGTTCAGCCGGCAGCGCGGGCTGGCCCCGGACGGCCGCTGCAAGTCCTTCGCCGCCTCCGCGGACGGCACCGCGTGGGCCGAGGGCGTGGGTGTGCTGTTGGTGGAGCGGTTGTCGGATGCGCAGCGCAACGGGCACCCGATCCTGGCGGTGGTGCGCGGTAGTGCGGTCAACCAGGACGGTGCGTCGAACGGGTTGACCGCGCCGAACGGGCCGTCGCAGCAACGGGTCATCCGGGCCGCCCTGGCCAACGCCGGCCTGAATACGTCCGATGTGGACGCGGTGGAGGCGCACGGCACCGGCACCGTTCTCGGTGACCCGATCGAGGCGCAGGCCCTGCTGGCCACCTACGGCCAGGACCGGCCAGCCGACCGTCCACTGTGGCTGGGGTCGTTGAAGTCCAACATCGGCCACGCCCAAGCGGCCTCAGGCGTTGGCGGGATCATCAAGATGGTCCAGGCCATGCGGCACGGCATCCTGCCCAAGACCCTGCACCTCAGCGAGCCAACAGCACAGGTGGACTGGTCGGCCGGCGCGGTCAACCTGCTCACCGAGGCACAGGACTGGCCGGAGGCCGGCCAGCCCCGTCGTGCTGCGGTCTCGTCCTTCGGCGTCAGTGGGACGAACGCGCATGTGATTCTGGAGCAGGCGCCGGTTGAGCCGGAGGTGGTGCCGGCTGCGGCGGTGGACCTGTCGGTGGTGCCGTGGGTGTTGTCGGCGCGGTCCGAGGCGGCGCTGCGTGGTCAGGCTGAGCGGTTGTGGTCCTTTGTGGCCGAGCACCCCGAGGTGACCACGGTTGATCTGGCCTGGTCGTTGGTCACGTCCCGGTCCGCTTTGGAGCACCGTGCGGTGGTGGTTGGCGAGTCTCGCGCTGACCTGGAGGTGGGGCTGACCGCTCTTGCCAACGGCAGACCAGCACCAACCGTCGTTCGGGACAGCAGTGGGTCCGGCAGGCTGGCGTTCGTGTTCACCGGTCAGGGTGGGCAGCGGGTCGGGATGGGTCGGGAGTTGTATGCGGCGTTTCCGGTCTACGCCCAGGCTTTCGATGAGGTGTGTGCTGAGTTCGAGCCGGGGTTGGCTGATGTGGTGTTCGGTGTCGCTCCCGGACTGGACGAGACCCGGTGGACCCAGCCGGCGTTGTTCGCGGTCGAGGTCGCGTTGACCCGACTGCTCGCCTCGTGGGGTGTGCGTCCTGATGTGGTGATGGGCCACTCGATCGGGGAGATCACCGCGGCGCACGTGGCCGGTGTGTTGTCCCTGGCGGATGCGGCGCGGCTGGTTCGAGCGCGTGCGGGATTGATGGGTGCGCTGCCGGCGGGTGGCGCCATGCTGGCCGTCGCAGCCACCCAGGCCGAGGTCAGCGAGGTCGGGCTGCCGGGTGGGGTGGATATCGCGGCGGTGAACGGGCCCGAATCGGTGGTGTTGTCCGGTCCTGAAGCCGAGATCGGTGAGTTGGAACAGCTCTGGCGGGGTCGGGGTCGGTCGGTCAAGCGGTTGCGGACCAGTCACGCGTTCCACTCCAGCCTGATGGACCCGATGCTGGCGGACTTCCGAGCGGCGTTGGCCGGGGTTCGGTTCTCGGAGCCGGAGATCGGGATCGTGTCCAACCTGACCGGCGAACTCGCGGGTGAGGGGTTGGTGACGGATCCGGAGTACTGGGTGCGTCATGTGCGGGGCACGGTCCGGTTCGCCGACGGGATCACCACGCTGCACGACCAGGGTGTGGCCACGGTGTTGGAGGTGGGTCCGGACGCGGTGTTGACCGCGATGGTCTCGGACACCGTGCCAGCCGAGGTGGTGGCGGTGCCGGTGCTGCGCCGTGATCGCCCGGAGGTGCAGTCGCTCGTTGCTGCTGTGGGGCGGCTGTACGCGCGTGGGGCCACTGTGGACTGGGCGGGGTTGTTCGCTGGTACTGGGGCTCGTCGTGTTGATCTGCCGACTTATGCGTTCCAGCGGGAGCGGTACTGGCTGGAGCAGGCCCAGGCAAGACCGCTTGCCCAGAGCACGGTTGATGCCAGGTTCTGGGAAGCGGTGTTGCGCGAGGACCTCGCTGAGCTTGCCAACACCCTCCAGATCGAGGACGAAACCGCACTGGAATCAGTGCTGCCCGCACTCTCGCGCTGGCGGGGCAACCTGGCCAACGAGACCGTTGTGGACGGATGGCGCTACCGAGTCGACTGGAAGCGACTGACCGAACCGGCGGCTGCCGAACTGACCGGCCGCTGGCTGCTGGTGACCCCAGCCGGGTTCACCGATGATGAACTGGTCAACGCACTCATCGGAGTGATCGGCAGCAGCGGTGCTGCAACGGTCCGGCTTGAGCTACCCGCTGACTGCGGCCGAGAACGCGCCGGCGAACTGCTGCGCGCTGCTCTGCCCGAGGAACCTCCAGCGGGCGTGCTTTCCTTGCTGGCACTGGCATCGGGAACATCGGTCACCGGACTGACAGCTGGAGTGGCTGCCACCGTGACGCTCGTCCAGGCCCTTGGTGACGTCGAGTTCGAGGTCCCGCTGTGGTGTGTGACCCAGGGCGCTGTCCGAGTCGATTCGGCCGATGCGGAACCCGACCCCGACCAAGCGCAGGTGTGGGGTCTGGGCAGGGTGGTCGGCCTGGAACACCCGCGCCGCTGGGGCGGGTTGGTTGACCTGCCCGAGACCCTGAACGACTCGGTGGTCAGCCTCGTGCACGGGGTGCTCGCGGGTGGGGACGACGAGGACCAGGTGGCGCTGCGGACCTCCGGGCGGTACGGCCGGCGGCTCGTGCGGGCGACCGCCGGCGGCACAACCGTCAGGTGGAAGCCCCGCGGCACGGTCGTGGTGACTGGCGGGACCGGTGCGCTCGGTGGTCACCTGGCCAGGTGGCTGGCCGCCAACGGCGCGGAACACCTGGTGCTGACCAGCCGTCGTGGCCGGGCAGCACCAGGGGCGGACGCGTTGGTTCGGGAGTTGACCGCACTTGGCACGCGGGCGACCGTGGTGGCCTGCGACGTGGCCGACCGTGCGGCACTTGCGGACGTGTTGGCCGCCATCCCCGAGGAACACCCGTTGACCGCCGTGGTGCACGCGGCCGGAGTCGGGGACCCCACGGCATTGGTGGACACCGACCTCGCCGAGTTCGCCCGGGTGGTCTCAGCCAAGGCCGCTGGTGCGGCAAACCTGGACGCACTGCTGGAAGAGACTCCGCTGGACGCGTTCGTGCTGTTCTCGTCCATCGCGGCGACCTGGGGCAGCGGTGGACAGGCGGCCTACTCGGCCGGCAACGCCTACCTGGACGCGCTGGCTGAGCGGCGGCGGGCTCGTGGGCTCGTCGCGACCTCGATCGCCTGGGGACCGTGGGCCGGCGAGGGCATGGCTGAGGGTGAGGCCGGGGAGCAGATGCTGCGGCGCGGTGTGCCCGGGTTGCCACCCGAGCACGCGATCACCGCTCTGCGGCACGCGCTGGACCGTGCTGAGCCAGCCGTGGTGGTGGCGGACGTTGACTGGTCCCGGTTCATCCCCGCCTTCACGGCGATGCGGTCGAGTCCGCTGCTCGGCGATCTCCCTGAGGTCCGTGAGGTGCTGGCGGAGACGGCCGAATCCGCTGCGGCCGCTGCCGGCGATTCGGTGTTGCTCGACCGCCTGCACGCCCTGCCCGCCGCGGATCGTGAGCAGGAGTTGGTGAACCTCGTGCGGGACGCGGTCGCCACCGTGCTCGGCTACTCGTCCGCCGAGCTGGTGGACCCGACGCGGCCATTCCGCGACCTGGGATTCGACTCGTTGGCGGCCGTCGAACTGCGCGACGGCCTGACCGCCGCTACCGGCCTGCGGTTGCCCAGCACGCTCGTGTTCGACTACCCGACCACCGCCGCGGTCGCCGAACACCTGGGCAACGAGATCGCTCCAGCCACCGTTCCGCCGGCCACCGAAGAGCTGGACCGGCTGGAAGCGTCGTTGATGTCGCTTCCGCCCGACGACGGCGAGCGCACCAGGGTCATGGCGCGTCTGGAGATCCTGGTCGCGAAGTGGAAGGAAGCCACGGGAGCACCGGCTTCGTCCTCAATAGCCGGTCAGCTCGACTCCGCCTCGGACGACGAGATGTTCGAACTGCTCGGCAACGAGTTCGGCATCTCATGACCAGCGATCCCACACACGAACCCCGTGCCGCGTCTCCCCGACCGAAACCATCCCGAGGACTGTCCAATGACGACAAGTGAAGACAAGCTTCGCTACTTCCTCAAGCGGGTGACGGCGGACCTGCACGATGTGCGGGCTCGCCTGCGCGAGGTGGAGGAGAAGGACGGCGAACCACTGGCCATCGTGGCCATGAGCTGCCGGTATCCGGGTGGAGTGCGGTCGCCGGAGGAACTCTGGCAGCTCGTCACCAACGAGGTGGACGCCATCTCCGGCTTCCCGGTTGACCGGGGCTGGGACCTCGAACGGCTCTACCACCCAGAGCCTGGCCGGCCCGGCCGGTCCTACGTGCGGGAGGGTGGGTTCCTGCACGACGCCGCCCTGTTCGACGCGGAGTTCTTCGGCATCAGCCCACGCGAGGCGTTGGCAATGGACCCGCAGCAGCGATTGCTGCTCGAAGTCTCGGCAGAGGTGTTCGAACGGGCCGGTATCCCGGCGACTTCCCTCCAGGGCAGTCAGACCGGGGTGTTCGTCGGCGGCATGGCCCAGATCTCCGGGCCAGGCGCGAGCGAGACCACCGAGGGGCTCGGTGGCTATCTGCTGACCGGCAACGCGGCGAGCGTTTTCTCCGGTCGCATCGCCTACACCTTCGGACTTGAGGGCCCTGCGGTCACGGTGGACACGGCGTGTTCGTCGTCACTGGTGGCGCTGCACCTGGCCGGCCACGCGCTGCGCCAGGGCGAATGTTCGCTGGCGCTGGTCGGTGGGGTCACCGTGATGGCCACACCCGAGGGATTCGTGGAGTTCAGTCAGCAGCGTGGGTTGGCTCCGGACGGTCGGTGCAAGGCGTTCGCCGAGTCTGCTGATGGCACTGCCTGGGCTGAGGGTGTGGGCATGCTGTTGGTGGAGCGGTTGTCGGATGCGCGGCGCAACGGGCATCCGGTATTGGCGGTGGTGCGTGGTAGTGCGGTGAATCAGGATGGTGCGTCGAATGGGTTGACCGCGCCGAACGGGCCGTCCCAGCAGCGGGTGATCCAGCAGGCGTTGGCGGCGGCGCGGCTGTCCGCTTCCGATGTGGATGTGGTGGAGGCGCACGGCACCGGTACGACGTTGGGTGATCCGATCGAGGCGCAGGCGGTGTTGGCGACCTATGGTCAGGATCGGCCGGTGTACCGTCCGTTGTGGTTGGGTTCGTTGAAGTCGAACATCGGGCATTCTCAGGCGGCTGCTGGTGTTGGTGGTGTGATCAAGATGGTGTTGGCCATGCGGCACGGGGTGTTGCCGAAGACGTTGCACGTGGATCAGCCGTCGTCGCATGTGGACTGGTCGGCCGGCGGCGTGGAACTGCTGACCGAGGCAAGGGACTGGCCACGAACCGACCGGCCGCGCCGTGCAGGTGTCTCGTCCTTCGGGGTCAGTGGTACCAACGCCCACGTCATCCTTGAAGAGAACGTGCCTGATGAGGCCACGGCGCCAGGCGAACAGCCAGTGCCGACCGCTGGTGTGGTGCCGTGGGTGGTGTCTGGCCGGTCGCGGGCGGCGTTGCGGGACCAGGTCGTGCGGTTGCGGGAGTTCGCGGCGGAGGCCGGGCCGGGGTTGGACGTGGCCGCGGTGGGTCGGGTGTTGGCGGTGGGCCGGTCGGTGTTCGAGCACCGTGCCGTGGTTGTCGGCGCCGACCGCGACGAACTGCTGGCGGGCTTGGCCCAGACCGACCAGGTGGGTTCGGTGGCGGTGACCGGTACCCGGCGGGTGGTGTTCGTGTTCCCTGGTCAGGGTTCGCAGTGGGCCGGTATGGGTCAGCGGTTGATGGCGGAGTCGGGGGTGTTCGCGGAGTCGGTGCGGGCCTGTGATGAGGCGTTGTCACCGTGGGTGGACTTCTCGGTGGTGGAGTTGGTGTCCTCGGGGGTGTGGCCGGATCGGGTGGAGGTGGTCCAGCCGCTGTTGTGGGCGGTGATGGTGTCCCTGGCCGCGGTGTGGCGCTCCTGTGGGGTGGAGCCGGCGGCGGTGGTGGGGCACAGTCAGGGGGAGATCGCGGCCGCGCACGTGGCGGGAGTGTTGTCGTTGGCGGACGCCGCGCGGGTGGTGGCGTTGCGCAGTCAGGCGTTGGCGCGTCTGGCCGGGACGGGTGGCATGGTCTCGGTCGCGCTGTCCGCCGACGAGGCCGCGGCTCGGTTGGAGGAGTCCGGTGTTGAGGCGTCCTGTTCGTTGCGGTCGCATCCGTGGCTGGCTGATCACGCCGTGCTGGGTACCGTCCTACTCCCCGGCACCGCCATGCTCGAACTCGCGGTTCGGGCCGGCCAGCAGGTGGGCTGCGAGGTGGTGGAGGACCTGGTCCTCGCGGCACCACTGGTGCTGCCTGAACAGGGTGGTCTTGAGGTTCAGGTCGCGGTGGGCGCTGAGGACGAACACGGCCGCCGTCCGGTCACGGTGCACTCTCGGCCACAGGATGACACCACTGACCGGCCGTGGACCAGGCATGCGACCGGCACGTTGGCACGCGGTGGTTCTGGCGAGCTGATCGATCTGCGGGTGTGGCCGCCGGAGCGGGCCGAGCCGCTGCCGGTGGACGGCCTGTACGAGCGACTGGCAGAGGGTGGTTTCGCCTACGGGCCCACGTTCCAGGGCCTGCGCGCGGCCTGGCGTCGTGGCGATGACATCTACGCCGAGGTGAGCCTGCCGAGCGAGGCCACCGCGGATGCGGCGCGGTTCGGCATTCATCCCGCCCTGCTGGACGCCGCGCTGCACGCCGCTGGACTGGGTGGAGCACAGCAGTCAGCGGATGGTGCTGGCCTGTTGCCGTTCGCCTGGACCGGAGTTGACGTGCGAGCTGTGGGTGCGACCCGCCTCCGGGTCAAGCTGTCCCCGGCCGGCACCGACGCGGTGTCGGTTCAGCTCGCCGACCCGGCCGGCGCGCCTGTGGCCACGGTGCGGTCGCTCGTGTTGCGGCCGATGGCGCCGGACCAGTTGGCGGAAGCGCGCGACCCGCACCAGGACGCGCTGTTCCAACTGGAGTGGTTGCCGGTCACGGCACCAGCCGACCAGGTCGAAACCGTGGCCGTGCTCGGCCAGGACGACCTCGGGTTGACAGCCACTGCCGGGGTGGTCGTGCGGTGTCACACCGACCTCACCGGCCTTCTCGCCACCGGCGATGCCGTGCCCGATCTGGTGTTGGCGCCGATGTTGGTGTCGGAGCAGCCCGTGGCTGATCTTTCGGCCCGGGCACGTCATCTCGCGTTGACCGCGCTCGACCTGGTGCGGCAGTGGCTGGCTGAGGAGCGCTGTGCATCCGCACGCCTGGTTCTGGTAACCAGACATGCCGTGGTGACAGCCTCGGACGGCGCCGGGGTTGATCCAGCGGCAGCGGCGGTCTGGGGTCTGGTCCGGTCCGCCCAGACCGAGCACCCCGGCCGGTTCGTGCTGCTCGATCTGGCTGACCAACCTGCTGACGCCGCGTTGCCAGCACTGGCGTTCACCGACGAGAGCCAGTTGGCGCTGGACGTGAACGGCACGCTGTTCGCTCCCAGACTGACCAGGGCTGGCGCAGCCAAGCCCGATGGCGGGCCGGTGTTCGCCACTCAGGGCACGGTGCTGGTGACTGGCGGCACGGGCACCTTGGGGCGGTTGCTGGCCAGGCACCTGGTGACCGAGCACGGGGTGCGGCGTCTGGTGTTGACCACGCGCGGCGCAGCGGACTCCGCTGGGACGGCGAACCTGGTGGCTGAGCTGACGGAGTTCGGTGCGGACGTCACGATCGCTACCTGTGACGTGGCCGAGCGCGATGAGTTGGCCGCGGTGTTGGCAGGCATCCCACGCGAACACCCGTTGACCGCGGTCGTGCACGCGGCGGGTCTGCTGGCGGACGGCGTGGTGGAGTCGTTGACGACCGAGCAGTTCGAGACAGTGCTCCGGCCCAAAGTGGACGGTGCGGTCAACCTGCACGAGTTGACTCAGGGGCTGGACCTGTCCGCGTTCGTGTTGTTCTCCTCGGCCGCCGGCACTCTGGGTACGGCGGGGCAGGCGAACTACGCGGCGGCCAACGCGTTCCTCGACGCGCTGGCCCAGCACCGGCGGGCAGCCGGGCTGCCAGCCCAGTCCCTTGCCTGGGGGCTGTGGGCGGAGGCAAGCGGCATGACCGGCGAGTTGGCCGAGACCGACCTGCGTCGGATGGACCGCAACGGGCTGGTGCCGCTGACCAACGACCAGGGCCTGGCCCTGTTCGACCGAGCGTTGGCCACCAGCACCGACGTGTTGCTGCCGGTGCCGTTGAACCTGTCCGCGCTGCGCGCACGCATCGGGGCGAACCCGGTGCCCCCGGTGCTGCGCGCCCTGCTCCGGTCCGCGCTTCGTCGCGCCTCGACCGTGGAGGAGAGTTCGTCCCTGCGGCGGCGACTGGCGGACCTACCGGACAGCGAGCACCTCCCGGTGCTGGTGGACCTGGTGCGGACACACGTGGCCGCAGTGCTCGGTCACCCTGGACTGGACGCGGTAGCCCCGGACCGGACCTTCCAGGAACTCGGGTTCGACTCGCTGACGGCCGTCGAACTGCGCAACCGGTTGACTTCGGTCACCGGACTGCGGCTACCGGCCGCGCTGGTCTTCGACTACCCGACCCCGAATGTCCTCGCCGAACACATCCGTGTCGGGCTGGTTGGTACGGGGAAGTGGGCGGAGCGGAAGCCGGCACTGACGGTCGAACTGGACGAGCCGATCGCCATCATCGGCATGAGCTGTCGGTTCCCCGGTGGGGTCACCTCGCCCGAGGACCTGTGGCGGCTCGTCCACTCCGGAGTCGACGCGATCTCTGGATTCCCCACCGACCGCGGTTGGGACATCGAGGCGCTCTACGACCCGATGCCGGGTCGGCCGGGGCGGAGCTACGTGCGCGAGGGCGGGTTCCTGGCTGAGGCGGCCGAGTTCGACCCGGGCTTCTTCGGCATCTCGCCACGCGAGGCGCTGGCGATGGACCCGCAGCACCGGCTGCTGCTGGAGGCGTCCTGGGAGGCGTTCGAGCGGGCGGGAATCCGACCGGACAGCCTGCGCGGCAGCCAGACCGGGGTGTTCGCCGGCTTGATGTACCACGACTACGGGGCACACCTGTCAACCACAGGGGAGGATGTCGAAGGATTCCTGGGGGTGGGCAACTCGGGCAGTGTGCTGTCCGGTCGGATCGCCTACACGTTCGGGCTGGAGGGCCCGGCGATCACCGTTGACACGGCGTGTTCGTCGTCGCTGGTGGCGTTGCACCTGGCCATCCAGGCGCTCCGGCAGGGCGAGTGCAGCATGGCGCTCGCCGGTGGCGTGACCGTGATGGCGACGCCGGGGACCTTCGTGGAGTTCAGCAAGGCGCGTGGGCTGGCTCCGGACGGTCGGTGCAAGGCGTTCTCGGCCGCGGCGGACGGTGCCGGCTGGTCCGAGGGCGTGGGTGTGCTGGTGGTGGAGCGGTTGTCCGATGCCCAGCGCAATGGCCACCAGGTTCTGGCGGTGGTGCGGGGTAGTGCGGTGAACCAGGATGGCGCCTCGAACGGGTTGACCGCGCCGAACGGGCCGTCGCAGCAGCGGGTGATCCGGGCGGCATTGGCCAACGCCGGACTGACAGCGTCCGATGTGGACGCGGTGGAGGCGCACGGCACCGGCACCACACTGGGTGACCCGATCGAAGCTGACGCCCTGCTGGCCACCTACGGCCAGGACCGGCCAGCGGACCGTCCACTGTGGTTGGGATCGGTAAAGTCCAACATCGGGCACACCCAGGCCGCTGCCGGCGTCGCCGGCGTGATCAAGATGGTCATGGCGCTGCGCAACGAACTGCTTCCGCGGACGCTGCACGTGAGCGAACCCACCCAGCACGTGGACTGGTCGTCGGGTGCGGTGCGGCTGTTGACCGAATCGGTGTCCTGGTCTGATGTGGACCGGCCGCGCCGCGCTGGCGTTTCCTCGTTCGGGATCAGTGGGACGAATGCGCATGTGATTCTGGAGCAGGCGCCTGGGGTGGATGTGTCCGCGGGTGGGTCTGCTGGTGGTGTGGTGCCGTGGGTGGTGTCTGGCCGGTCGCGGGCGGCGTTGCGGGACCAGGTCGTGCGGTTGCGGGAGTTCGCGGCGGAGGCCGGGCCGGGGTTGGATGTGGCCGCGGTGGGTCGGGTGTTGGCGGTGGGCCGGTCGGTGTTCGAGCACCGTGCCGTGGTTGTCGGTGCCGACCGCGACGAACTGCTGGCGGGCTTGGCCCAGACCGACCAGATGGGGTCGGTGGCGGTGACTGGGACACGCCGGGTGGTGTTCGTGTTTCCCGGTCAGGGTTCGCAGTGGGCTGGTATGGGTCGGCGGTTGATGGTGGAGTCGGGGGTGTTCGCCGAGTCGGTGCGGGCCTGTGATGAGGTGCTGTCGCCGTGGGTGGACTTCTCGGTGGTGGAGTTGGTGTCCTCGGGGGTGTGGCCGGATCGGGTGGAGGTGGTCCAGCCGCTGTTGTGGGCGGTGATGGTGTCGCTGGCGGCGGTGTGGCGCTCGTGTGGGGTGGAGCCGGCGGCGGTGGTGGGACACAGTCAGGGTGAGATCGCCGCCGCGCACGTGGCGGGAGTGTTGTCGCTGGCGGACGCCGCGCGGGTGGTGGCGTTGCGCAGTCAGGCGTTGGCGCGTCTGGCCGGCACGGGTGGCATGGTCTCGGTCAGCCTGCCTGAGCAGGAGGCCGTGGCTCGGTTGGAGGAGTCCGCAGCTGATGGGGTGGCGGTTGCGGCGGTGAATGGCCCGTCCTCGGTGGTGTTGTCGGGTCCGGTGGGTCCGTTGACGGAGGTGGTCGCTGGTTGGGAGGCGGCGGGGGTGCGATGCCGGTGGGTTCCGGTGGACTACGCGTCGCACTCGGCGCAGGTGGAGGGCATTCAGGCTGAGGTGCTGGCCGCCGCGGACGGCGTGTCCGCCCAACCAAGCGCGGTGGCGTGGTGTTCCACCGTGACCGGTGACTGGGTCGACCCGAGCACTCTGGACAGTGGCTACTGGTATCGGAATCTGCGGTTGCCGGTGCGTCTGGACGAGGTCATCGCCAGGTTGATCGCTGAGGGGTATTCCGCGTTTGTGGAGTGCAGCCCGCATCCGGTGTTGACGGTGGGTGTTGAGCAGCGGGCTGAGGTGGCTGGCCGGGATGATGTGCTGGCGGTGGGCACGCTGCGTCGTGATCAGGACGGGTTGCGGCAGTTCTACAGCGCGCTGGGCCAGGCATGGGTCGGCGGCGTGACCGTGGACTGGGCCCGTGTCTATCCGGAGCAGCCTGCTGGTGGTGAGGCTGGGTTGGCCGGGTTGCCGACGTATGCCTTCCAGCGCCAACGGTTTTGGCTGGACCGCACCGCTCAACCGATTGCGGCGCTCAGCTCAGCTGAGGCTCGCTTCTGGGCTGCTGTGGACAGTGCCGACACGGCCGCGTTGGCCGCTGACCTGACGATCGATGAGAGTTCGCTGGCCGAGATCCTGCCCGCGCTGACAGCATGGCGGACCCAGCAGCAGCAGAAGTCCGCTGTGGACAGGCTGCGGTACCGGATCAGCTGGCAGCCGCTCACCGAATCCACGGCCTCGACGCTGACCGGCACCTGGTTGGCCGTTGGTGCCTCCGCTGAGCTGGACTGGGCCAGGAGCGTGCTCACCGACGCCGGAGCGAACGTCATCCTGGTCCCGGTCGACGACCAGGATGTTGATCGCGGCACGCTCGCGCGCACCCTGCGGGACGCCGTCGCCGACCAGCCCGTCCAGCTGAGTGGTGTGCTGTCCCTGACCGCGCTGGACAGCGGCCGACACCCGGTACACCCTGCTGTGCCCAGTGGGTTGGCTGCCACGATGACGCTGGTGCAGGCATTGGGTGACGCCGATGTGGCGGCGCCGCTCTGGCTGCTGACCCGGGGCGCGGTGTCCACCGGACCGGCCGACCCGATCACCGACCCCGCCCAGGCAATGGTGTGGGGCCTGGGCAGGGTGCTGCGTCAGGAGCATCCCGGCCGGTGGGGCGGTCTGGTCGACCTACCCTCGACACTGGACGCGCCGGCCACGGCACGACTCGTTGGCGCGCTCACCCGGGTGGTTGACGAGGACCAGATCGCGATCCGGGCAATCGGCTGGTTCGGCCGGCGGTTGGTGCACGCGGCAGCGGACAGCGAGGCGGACAGTCGTGAGTGGACGCCCCGAGGCACGGTGCTGGTCACCGGTGGTACTGGCGGGCTGGGCGCGCACGTGGCCCGCTGGCTGGCCGGAAACGGAGCCGAACACCTCCTCCTGGTCAGCCGCAGCGGGCCGGCAGCCGAAGGCGCGGAGGAACTGCACGCGGCACTGACCGAACTCGGTGCCGAGGTCACCATCGCCGCCTGCGACGTGTCCGACCGCGCCGCACTGGCTGATCTGCTGGCCTCGCTACCCGCACACCACCCACTCACCGCCGTGGTGCACACCGCAGCGGTGTTGGACGACGCCGTGCTCGACGCACTGTCGCTGGACCAGGTCGACCGTGTGCTGCGCGTCAAGGCGCAGGCCGCGGTGAACCTGCACGAGCTGACCCGTGACCTGGATCTGTCCACCTTCGTGCTGTTCTCATCCCTCGCCGGCACCTATGGCGGAGCTGGTCAGGGCAACTACGCGCCCGGCAACGCTTTCCTGGACGCGTTTGCGCAGTACCGACGAGCGGCCGGGCTCCCGGCGACGTCGATTGGCTGGGGCCACTGGGCTGGTGGCGGCATGGCCGAGGGAAGCCTGGAGAACCGACTCAGGCAGCGTGGTGTGCCGTCCATGGCACCCGAACTGGCGCTGACGGCGTTGGAGCAGGTGCTGAACCGGGACGAGACCTTCGTTGTCGTGGCCGACATCGAGTGGGAACAGGCACTGGCCGCGGGCGAGCTGCCCAGCCCCCTGATCCGGGACCTGCCCGAGATCCAGCGCCACACCAGCCAGACCGAAGTGGCCGAGAGCGCGGCGACCTCACTGATCGATCGGTTCACCGCGCTCAGCCCGGCCGAGCGGAACCGCCATGTGCTGAACCTGGTCCGAGACCAGATCGCCGGTGTGCTCGGGTTCGCCTCAGGCGACGAGGTCGAGCCGGGGCGGGCGTTCCGAGAACTTGGCTTTGATTCGCTGACTTCTGTGGAGTTGCGCAACCGGCTCAGTGCTGCGGTCGGTCTCCGCCTGCCCGCCACGCTGGTGTTCGACTACCCAAGCCCCACCGAACTGACTCAGTACCTGATCACGGAGATCACCGGTGCGTCCCCGGTCGAGCAGACCGTCCAAACCGGCCGGGGCGTGACGGATGAGCCGATCGCGATCGTCGCCATGAGTTGCCGGTTCCCCGGCGGAGTGAACTCCCCAGAGGATCTGTGGCAGCTGCTCGATGGGGGACGCGACACGGTGGTCCCGTTCCCTCGGGACCGCGGCTGGGACGAGGAGGCCGTCTACCACCCGGACCCCGAGCAGCCGGGCAGGTCCTATGTGCGGCACGGCAGTTTCGTTGCCGGGGTTACCGACTTCGACGCGGATTTCTTCGGGATTTCGCCGCGTGAGGCGTTGGCCATGGATCCACAACAGCGCCTGCTGCTGGAAGCGTCCTGGGAGGTGCTCGAACGTGGTGGCATCGATCCCGCCGCGCTGCGTGGCAGCGACGTCGGCGTGTTCGTCGGCACCAACGGGCAGGACTACAGCACGCTCTTGATGAACGCCGCGGAGACCGTTGAGGGCTATCTCGGCACCGGGAGTGCGGCCAGCGTTTTCTCTGGCCGGGTGGCTTACACCTTCGGTTTCGAGGGGCCGGCGGTCACCATTGACACCGCCTGCTCGTCCTCGCTGGTCGCGCTGCACCTGGCTGCCCAGGCACTGCGTCAGGGCGAGTGCAGCATGGCGCTCGCCGGTGGTGTCACCGTGATGTCCACCCCGATCGGCTTCGTCGAGTTCAGTCGGCAGCGCGGCCTCGCCCCGGACGGTCGGTGCAAGCCGTTCGCGGGAACCGCGGACGGCACCGCGTGGGGCGAGGGTGTGGGTGTGCTGTTGGTGGAGCGGTTGTCGGATGCGCGGCGCAACGGGCACCAGGTGCTGGCGGTGCTGCGGGGTAGTGCGGTGAACCAGGATGGTGCGTCGAACGGGTTGACGGCGCCGAACGGGCCGTCGCAGCAACGGGTCATCCGCGCGGCATTGGCCAACGCCGGCCTGAATCCGTCCGATGTGGACGCGGTGGAGGCGCACGGTACCGGCACCCGGCTGGGTGATCCGATCGAGGCGCAGGCCTTGCTGGCCACCTACGGCCAGGGTAGGCCGATCGATCGTCCACTGTGGTTGGGGTCGGTCAAGTCGAACATCGGGCACACCCAGGCGGCTGCGGGCGTCGCTGGTGTGATCAAGATGGTGTTGGCGATGCGGCACGGTGTCTTGCCGAAGACGCTGCACGTGGACGAACCCACCCCGCAGGTGGACTGGTCGGCGGGTGCTGTTGAACTGCTCACCGAAGCACGGGAGTGGCCAGAGACTGACCTGCCCCGCCGTGCTGGGGTGTCCTCGTTCGGGATCAGTGGGACGAACGCGCATGTGATTCTGGAGCAGGCGTCGGTTGAGTCGGAGGTGGTGCCGGCTGGGGGAGTGGGCCTGTCGGTGGTGCCGTGGGTGTTGTCGGCGCGGTCCGAGGCGGCGCTGCGTGGTCAGGCTGAGCGGTTGCGGTCCTTTGTGGCCGAGCACCCCGAGGTGACCACGGTCGACTTGGCCTGGTCGTTGGTCACGTCCCGGTCCGCTTTGGAGCACCGCGCGGTGGTGGTCGGGGCCGACCGCGAGGAGTTGCTGTCCGGTTTGGCCGCTGTGGCCGAGCAGCGTGATGCGTCGGCGGTGGTTCGGGATACCAGTGGGTCCGGCAGGCTCGCGTTCGTGTTCACCGGTCAGGGCGGGCAGCGGGTCGGGATGGGTCGGGAGCTGTACGCGGCGTTCCCGGTCTACGCCCAAGCCTTCGACGAGGTGTGTGCCGAGTTCGAGCCGGGGTTGGCCGATGTGGTGTTCGGCACCGCCCCCGGTGTGGACGAGACCCAGTGGACCCAACCCGCCTTGTTCGCCGTCGAGGTCGCGCTGACCCGCCTGCTCGCCTCGTGGGGTGTGCGTCCTGACGTGGTGATGGGCCACTCGATCGGGGAGATCACCGCCGCGCACGTGGCCGGTGTGTTGTCCCTGGCGGATGCGGCGCGCCTGGTTCGGGCGCGTGCGGGGCTGATGGGTGCGCTGCCGGCGGGTGGCGCCATGCTGGCCGTCGCCGCCACCCAGGCCGAGGTCAGCGAGGTCGGGCTGCCGGGTGGGGTGGATATCGCGGCGGTGAACGGGCCGCAGGCGGTGGTGTTGTCGGGTCCTGAGGCCGAAATCGCTGAGTTGGGTGAGGTGTGGAAGGCGCGGGGCCGGTCGGTCAAGCGGTTGCGGACCAGTCACGCGTTCCACTCGGCTCTGATGGACCCGATGCTGGCGGACTTCCGGGTGGCGTTGGCCGGGGTTCGGTTCGCGGAGCCGGAGATCGGGATCGTGTCCAACCTGACCGGCGAACTCGCGGGTGAGGGGTTGGTGTCGGATCCGGAGTACTGGGTGCGTCATGTGCGGGGCACGGTCCGGTTCGCCGACGGCATCACCACACTGCACGACCAGGGTGTGGCCACGGTGCTGGAAGTCGGTCCGGACGCGGTGCTGACTGCGATGGTCTCGGAGAGCGTGCCTGATGGGGTGGCGGCGGTGCCGGTGCTGCGCCGTGACCGCCCTGAGGTGCAGTCGCTCGTTGCTGCTGTGGGGCGGCTGCACGCGCGTGGGGCCACTGTGGACTGGTCATCGTTGTTCGCTGGTACTGGGGCTCGTCGTGTTGAACTGCCGACTTATGCGTTCCAGCGGGAGCGGTACTGGCTGGAGTCGGGGTTGGTGTCGGGTGATGTGGGTGCGGTGGGGTTGGTGTCGCCGGAGCATCCGTTGTTGGGTGCGGCGGTGGCGTTGGCTGGTGGGGATGGGTTCTTGTTCACGGGTGTGTTGTCGGTGCGGACGCATCCGTGGTTGGCTGATCACGCGGTGATGGGGACGGTGTTGTTGCCGGGCACCGCTTTTGTCGAACTCGCCCTGCGCGCCGGCGAACAAGCCGGCTGTGGCACGGTTGAGGAACTCACCCTGGCCGCGCCGTTGGTGCTCCCTGAGCAGGGGAACGTTCGGATTCAGGTGCGTGTCGGCGCCGCCGACGAGACCGGCCGACGGCCGGTGTCCGTGCACTCGAACCGGGATGGCTCCGAGGAGGTCTGGACCCAGCACGCCACCGGTGTGCTCGCGGCTGAACCGAGCAGCGCGTCGGTGGAACTCACCCAGTGGCCACCAGCAGATGCGACCGCCCTGCCCGTTGACGACCTGTATGAGCGACTCGAACAACGCGGCTTCAGCTACGGGCCGGTGTTCCAGGGGCTCCGCGCGGCCTGGCGACGCGGAACCGAGGTCTTCGCCGAGTTGTCCCTGCCCGCCGATCAGCAGGGTGAAGCCAGTCGGTTCGGCCTGCACCCGGCACTGCTGGATGCCGCCATGCACGCACTTGGCCTGGGTGAGTTCTTCGAGAACGACGGCCAGGGACGGTTGCCCTTCTCCTGGGCGGGGGTGTCGCTGACCGCGGCGGGCGCGGCGAGTCTGCGCGCGCGGCTGACCCCGGTGACGCCGGGGACGGTGGCGGTCACCGTCGCTGACAGCACCGGCCGGCCGGTTTTGTCGGTGGGCGCGCTCACCCTGCGTCCGGTGTCGGAGGCCCAACTCGCCGAGGCCCGCGGCGGCGGTCGCGACTCACTGTTCCGGGTCGACTGGGTTGATGTCCCGCTGTCCGCGAGCACCGCACAGGACGGCTGTGTTCAGATCGGTGGCACTGGCGCGCCGGGCAACAGTGTTGGCGATTCCACAGTGGACCGCTATGCCGATGTGACCGAGCTGTCGGCGGCCCTTGCCGCTGGTGCGGCCGTACCGGCACAGGTGTTGCTGCCGCTACTGTCCACAGGGGAGAGTCCGGTAGCCGCCGCGCACGCGGTGACCACCGAGGTGCTGGCGGCGGTTCAGGCCTGGTTGGCCGATGAGCGGCTGGTGAATTCCCGTCTGGTGGTGGTCACCAGGGGGGCGGTCGCGGTCGATGCCGCGGAGCAGGTGGTTGACCTGGCTGCGGCCGCAGTCTGGGGGCTGGTCCGGTCAGCGCAGTCCGAGCACCCGGGACGGTTCGTGCTGGTCGACACCGACAACCCCGACACGCTGCCGTCACTGCCGACCGGTGTTGACGAGCCGCAGCTGGCGGTGCGTGGTGGGCGTGTGCTGGCTCCTCGGCTGGCACGGCTGGTGGAAGCCGGCCTGCCCCTGCCACCCGGCGACGTCCCGTGGCGGCTGGCGGTGACCGCGGCCGGCACCGTGGACGGGGTGGCCGCGGTGCCCTGCCCTGACGTACTGGAGCCGCTGGCCGGTCGGCAGGTGCGGATCGCGATGCGCACGGCCGGGATCAACTTCCGGGATGTGCTCAACGTGTTGGGGATGTATCCGGGTGAGGCCGGCCCGCTCGGCCAGGAGGGTGCTGGCGTGGTCACCGAGGTCGGGCCCGAGGTGACCGATCTCGCTCCGGGGGACCGGGTTTTCGGCCTGTTCCCCGGGACCTTCGGGCCGGTGGCGGTCACGGATGCCCGGTTGGTCGCACGGATTCCTGAAGGGTGGTCGTTCGACCAGGCAGCTTCAGTGCCCGTCGCCTTCCTGACCGCCTACTACGGACTGGTCGAGTTGGCGGACCTGCGGCCGGGTGAGTCGGTGCTGGTGCACGCGGCAGCTGGTGGGGTCGGCATGGCCGCTGTCCAGTTGGCCACTTGCCTGGGGGCCGAGGTGTTCTGCACCGCCAGCACCGGCAAGTGGGACACGGTGCGCGAGCTGGGCGTGCCCGACGAGCGCATCGCCTCCTCGCGAACCCTGGAGTTCGCCGAGCAGTTCCGGGCCGCGACCGCCGGCCGCGGCGTGGACGTCGTGCTCAACGCGCTCGCCGGCACGTTCGTCGACGCCTCACTGGGGCTGCTGGCGGATTCCGGGCGGTTCCTGGAGATGGGCAAGACCGACGTCCGCGACGCGGCCGAGATCCGGGACAGGACCGGTGCCAGCTACCGCGCGTTCGACCTGGGGGAGGCCAGCGCTGACCTGACCGCCCGGATGCTCGGCGAGCTGCTGCGCCTGTTCGAACGTGGCGACCTCAGGCCGCTGCCGGTGTCCACATGGGATCTGCGCAACGCCCCTGACGCGTTCCGGCACATGAGCCAGGCACTGCACGTCGGCAAACTGGTGCTCACCCTGCCCCGCCGGCTCGACCCAACCGGCACCGTGCTGGTCACCGGCGGCACCGGCGCGCTGGGTGGGGCGATCGCCCGACACCTGGTCGAGAACGGCGTGCGGAACCTGCTGCTGGCCAGTCGACGAGGGCCTGACGCCGAAGGCGCGGGCGAACTGATCGGGGAGCTGACCGCGGTGGGCGCGCGGGTCGACGTGGTCGCGGTCGACGTGTCCGACCGGGTCGCGCTCGCCGAACTGCTGGCCGGCATACCCGCCGAACGGCCGCTCACCGCCGTGGTGCACACGGCCGGCGTGCTCGACGACGGCACCGTCGAGCAGCTCACCGCCCAGCGGGTGGACGCGGTGCTGCGACCTAAGGTGGACGCGGCCTGGCACCTGCACGAACTGACCCTCGACCGCGACCTCGCCGCGTTCGTCCTGTTCTCCTCGGCGGCCGGGGTTTCCGGCGCGGCCGGGCAGGGCAACTACGCGGCGGCCAACGCGTTCCTGGACGCACTGGCCCAGCACCGCCGGGTCACCTGCGGTCAGCCGGCGGTGTCGCTGGCGTGGGGCTTGTGGGCACAGCAGAGCGGGATGACCGGGACCCTCGGCGAGGCGGACCGACTCCGGATGAGCCGAGCCGGAATGCGCCCGCTCACCCTGGAACAGGGCCTTCAGCTGTTCGATGTCGGCTTAGCCTCGGCGGAGACGCTGGTCGTTCCGATGCGACTGGACACGGGCGCGTTGAGCAACCGGAGCGGTGACGTACCACCACTGTTGCGTGGCCTGGTGCGGGCACCGGCGCGGCGGGCAGCCAACACCGACCCGGTGGACGCCAGCTCGTTGCGTCGGCGGATCGCCGGCCTGACGCCGGCCGAACGAGATCGCGAACTGCTGGAGTTGGTGCGCACCAACATGGCCGTGGTGCTGGGCCACGCCAACGCGGCGGCAGTCGACCCGAACCGGGGATTCCTGGAACTGGGCTTCGACTCGCTCACCGCGGTGGAGTTGCGCAACCGGCTCACCGCCGCCACCGACCTGCGGCTGCCGGCCACGCTCATCTTCGACTACTCGTCACCGGCCGACCTCGCAGCCCACCTGCGGGCGGAGCTTGGTGGCGACGACGACGTGGTGGCTCCGGAGATCCCGCTGCTGGCCGAACTGGATCGACTGGAGGCGGCGTTGCTCGCGGCGCCCGTGAGCGACAGCGCGCGCTCAGCGCTCAGCGGACGACTCCAGACGCTCGTCGCGAAGTGGAACGGCACGACAACGCAGGTGGACGAGACCGCTGACCGGTTGTCCACCGCCACGGTCGACGACCTCTTCGACTTCATTGACAACGCGCTGTCCCACGGCGATTCAAGGAGCTGACGTCAGTTGACGAACGAGGACAGGCTCGTCGAGTACCTGCGCAGGGTCACCGCGGAACTGCACCAGACCCGGCAGCGCCTGCTCGAAGTGGAGGCTGGCGAGCAGGAGCCCATCGCCATCGTCGGGATGAGCTGCCGCTATCCGGGCGGCGTCCAGTCGCCGGAAGACCTGTGGGAACTGGTCGCCGACGGACGCGACGCCATCTCGGACTTCCCAACCAACCGAGGTTGGGACCTGGATCGCCTGTATGACCCGGACCCCGACCACCGGGGCACCAGCTATGCGCGAACCGGTGGCTTCCTGGACGACCCGGCCACCTTCGACCCCGAGTTCTTCGGGATCTCACCGCGTGAGGCGCTGGCCATGGACCCGCAGCAACGCCTGCTGCTGGAAGCCAGCTGGGAAGTGTTCGAGCGGGCCGGCATCAGCCCGACCAGCGTGCGCGGTAACCAGACCGGCGTGTTCATCGGCGCGGCGTCCTCCGGGTATGGCGGTGCGTTCCAGTCCGCACCGGAAGGGCTGGAGGGGCATCTGCTGACGGGCAACGCCGGCAGCGTGGTGTCCGGCCGCCTGGCTTACCTGTTCGGGTTGGAAGGGCCGGCGGTCACCGTTGACACGGCGTGTTCGTCGTCGCTGGTGGCGCTGCACCTGGCCGTTCAGGCGCTGCGGCAGGGCGAGTGCACCATGGCGGTGGCGGGTGGTGTGATGGTCCTCGCCGCGCCAACACTGTTCGTCGAGTTCAGTCGGCAGCGTGGGCTGGCTCCGGACGGCCGGTGCAAGCCGTTCGCGGCTTCGGCTGACGGGACCGGCTGGGGCGAGGGCGTTGGCCTGGTGCTGGTGGAGCGGTTGTCGGACGCCCGCCGCAACGGCCACCAGATCCTCGCGGTGATTCGCGGTTCGGCGGTGAACCAGGACGGCGCGAGCAGTGGCCTGACCGCCCCGAACGGGCCATCGCAACAGCGGGTGATTCGCCAGGCGCTGGCTAATGCCCGTCTGAACGCGTCCGATGTGGACGTTGTCGAGGCGCACGGCACCGGCACCCGGCTCGGTGACCCGATCGAGGCGCAGGCCCTGCTGGCCACCTACGGACAGGACCGGCCAGCCGACCGTCCACTGTGGCTGGGGTCGGTCAAGTCCAACATCGGGCACACCCAGTCGGCGGCTGGTGTGGCCGGTGTGATCAAGATGGTGTTGGCGATGCGGCACGGTGTCTTGCCGAAGACGCTGCACGTGGACGAGCCAACCCCGCAGGTGGACTGGTCAACCGGCGATGTCCGGCTGCTGACCGAGTCCGTGCCGTGGCCGGAGGCCGACCGGCCACGCCGGGCCGGGATCTCCTCGTTCGGCATGAGCGGCACGAACGCGCATGTGATTCTGGAGCAGGCGCCGGTTGAGCCGGTTGAGCCGGAGGTGGTGCCGGCTGCGGCGGTGGACCTGTCGGTGGTGCCGTGGGTGTTGTCGGCGCGGTCCGAGGTGGCGCTGCGTGGCCAGGCTGAGCGGTTGCGGTCCTTTGTGGTCGAGCACCCCGAGGTGACCACGGTTGATCTGGCCTGGTCATTGGTCACGTCCCGGTCCGCTTTGGAGCACCGTGCGGTGGTGGTCGGGGCCGACCGGGAGGAGTTGGCGGCTGGCCTCACCGCCCTCGTTGAGGGGACACCAGCCAACAATGTGATCGCTGGTGTGGCCGGCTCGGGTCGGGTGGCGTTTGTGTTCACCGGCCAGGGTGGGCAGCAGGTCGGGATGGGGCGGGAGCTGTATGCGGCGTTCCCGGTCTACGCCCAGGCCTTCGACGAGGTGTGTGCCGAGTTCGAGCCGGGGTTGGCTGATGTGGTGTTCGGTGCCGCTCCCGGACTGGACGAGACCCGGTGGACCCAGCCGGCGTTGTTCGCGGTCGAGGTCGCGTTGACCCGGCTGCTCGCCTCCTGGGGAATCCGTCCTGACGTGGTGATGGGCCACTCGGTCGGGGAGATCACTGCCGCGCACGTGGCGGGGGTGTTGTCCCTGGCGGATGCGGTCCGGCTGGTTCGGGCGCGTGCGGGGTTGATGGGTGCGTTGCCGGCGGGTGGGGCCATGCTGGCGGTGGCCGCCAGTGAGGCTGAGGTCGGTGGGGCCGGGTTGCCCGGTGGGGTGGATATCGCCGCGGTGAACGGGCCCGAATCGGTGGTGTTGTCCGGCCCTGAGGCCGCGATCGCTGAGTTGGCTGAGGTGTGGAAGGCGCGGGGTCGGTCGGTCAAGCGGTTGCGGACCAGTCACGCGTTCCACTCCAGCCTGATGGATCCGATGCTGGCGGACTTCCGGGCGGCGCTGGCCGGGGTTCGGTTCGCGGAGCCGGAGATCGGGATCGTGTCCAACCTGACCGGCGAACTCGCGGGTGAGGGGTTGGTGACGGATCCGGAGTACTGGGTGCGTCATGTGCGGGGCACGGTCCGGTTCGCCGATGGCATCACCACACTGCACGGTCAGGGTGTGGGCACGGTGTTGGAGGTGGGTCCGGACGCGGTGTTGACCGCGATGGTCTCGGAGAGCGTGCCTGATGGGGTGGCGGCGGTGCCGGTGCTGCGCCGTGACCGCCCGGAGGTGCAGTCGCTCGTCGCTGCTGTGGGGCGGCTGCACGCGCGTGGGGCCACTGTGGACTGGTCATCGTTGTTCGCTGGTAC
>NZ_JAMTCK010000034.1:0-6186 GCF_024171785.1 Goodfellowiella coeruleoviolacea | reverse complement strand
GTGGTTGGCTGATCACGCGGTGATGGGGACGGTGTTGTTGCCGGGCACCGCTTTTGTCGAACTCGCCCTGCGCGCCGGCGAACAAGCCGGCTGTGATCGGATTGACGAGCTGACGATTGAGGCCCCAATCACCTTGTCCGAAGAGGACGGGGTGCAGGTGCAGATCGCGTTGAGCACGCCGGACGCATCGGGATGCCGGACGGTGGCTATCCACTCGCGTCCGGCGGACGCTGAGTTCGACGACGCTTGGACGCGGCACGCCACTGGAGTGCTGACCGCGGAGACATCGCCACCGGCCTTCGACCTGGCCACCTGGCCGCCGCCGGATGCTGCCGAGATCGACGTCACCGGTCTGTACCAGGACTTCGCCGATCGGGGCTTCGACTACGGTCCGACCTTCGCGGGACTGCGCGCGGCCTGGCGACGCGACGACGCGATCTATGCCGAGATCGCCCTACCGGAACAGCCAGCGCTGACACCCGACCGATTCGGTGTTCACCCAGCCCTGCTGGACGCGGCACTGCACTCGGCGGTGCTGGGTGTGTTCGCGGACAGCGGTGGTGGTCGATTGCCGTTCGCCTGGTCCGGGGTTTCCCGGCACGCTGCCGGACCGGCAAGCCTGCGGGTCAGGTTGACCGCGACAGGGCCCGACGCGCTCGCACTGGCAGTGGCCGACGGCACGGGCCGCCCAGTGCTGTCGGTGGACTCGTTGGCCATGCGTGAGGTGATCGCGGACCAGCTGCGACCAGTTGGTAGGCGTGTACCTCGCTCGCTGTACCAGGTGAACTGGGTCTCTGTGTCCGGTGGTGCGGAGAACACCGCCGGGCAGTCCCAGTGGATCGTGCTCGGTGAAGACGAGAACAGGATCACCAACCTCCTGCGCACCCGGGTGTCCATCGTGGACACCGCGCAGTCGGTGCCGGACACCGTGCTGTTGCCCGTCACGGCCGGCAGCGGGGTTGACCCGACTGTGGCGGTGCGTGCGCTGGTCAACAACGTGACGGCGGTGCTCCAGTCATGGATCACCGAGGAGCGGTTCGCCAACGCTCGACTGGTGGTCGTGACCAGGGGCGCGGTGGCGGTGGACAGCGACCCGACTGCGGATGTCGACCCAGCCGCAGCAGCCGTGTGGGGCCTGGTGCGCGCGGCGCAGGCAGAGCACCCCGGCCGGTTCCTGCTGGTGGATTTGGACGATCAGGACAGCTCGGTACTGGTGCTGCCCGCACTGCTCAACGCGGCAGAACCCCAGTTGGCTGTGCGGAACGGCATGGCCTTCGCACCCCGGCTCGGGCGTCCGGCAAGCGCCAGTGTCCAGGACGAACCCTTGGCCAACCTGCTCGGCACCGTGCTGGTGACCGGTGGCACGGGAGCGCTTGGCGGGCTGCTGGCCAGAGAACTGATCGATCGTGGTGCGCACAGGGTGGTGTTGGCCAGCCGACGTGGCCCCACAGCACCGGATGCGGCGGACCTCGCGGCGATCAGCGAACGAGTTGAGCTGGTGGCCTGTGACGTCGCCGACCGTGCTGCCCTGGCCGAGCTGGTGGCCACGCTGCCTGAGTTGACCGCTGTGGTGCACGCCGCCGGCGTTCTGGCTGACGGGGTGTTGGAGTCGTTGACGCCGGAGCGGTTCGATGCGGTGTTGCGGCCGAAGGTGGACGCGGCCTGGCACCTGCACGAGCTGACCAAGGACCGCGATCTGTCCGCGTTCGTGCTGTTCTCCTCGGTTGCCGGGGTGTTGGGCAGCCCGGGGCAGGCCAACTACGCGGCGGCGAACGCTTTCCTGGACGCGCTGGCCCAGCACCGGCGCGCCACCGGACTGCCAGCGACCTCGCTCGCCTGGGGACCGTGGCAACAGCTCGACGGGATGGCCGGCTCGCTGACCGAGGAAGATCAGGAGCGAATCAGTCGAAACGGCCTGCTACCGCTTTCCGCCGAGGAAGCCGTGGCGCTGCTCGGCCACGCGAGCGTGCTGAACACCCCGGTTCTGGTGCCAATGCGCTTGGACCTCACCGCGGTCCGGGCGAATCTCGGGGCAAGTGAGGTTCCAGCACTCCTGCGTGGACTGGTGCGCCACTCGGTTCAACGTGCCGAAGCTGGCTCGGGTGGCGGCAGCGGACTGACCCGACGGCTGGCCGGACTGTCCGAGGCCGAGCAGGACCACCTGCTGCGCGGCCTGGTGTCAACCCATGTGGCGGCAGTGCTCGGACACAGCAACCCGGACACCGTCGCTCAGGACAAGGCGTTCAAGGAACTGGGCTTTGACTCGCTGACCGCCGTCGAACTGCGCAACCGCCTGGCGGCTGCCACCGACCTGCGACTGCCAGCGACCCTGATCTTTGACTACCCGGATCCGGCCTCCCTGGCCGAACACCTGCGGATCACCCTGCTCGGTGCGGAAGCCCCAGGGGCGACCGTAGCCGTGGCGGGTGGTCACACGGATGAACCGATCGCCATCATTGGTATGAGCTGCCGTTATCCCGGTGGGGTGACATCCCCGGAGGAGTTCTGGCAGTTGGTCGCCACCGGGCGGGACGGCATCTCGGAGTTCCCAATCGATCGGGGTTGGGATGTCGAGTCGTTGTACGACCCGGACCCGGAACGGCCCGGGAAGTCGTACACCCGCGAAGGCGGGTTCGTGCACGACGCCGCCGAGTTCGACGCGGCCCTCTTCGGGATTTCACCGCGTGAGGCGCTCGCCATGGACCCGCAGCAGCGGTTGCTGCTGGAAGCCGCCTGGGAAAGCTTTGAGCGGGCCGGGATTGACATCGCGAGCACGCGCGGCAGCCGGACAGGTGTGTTCGCTGGTCTGATGTACCACGACTACGGGGCTCGACTGACCACCGCACCTGGCGAGGTCGAGGGCTTTCTGGGCACCGGCAACTCGGGCAGCGTGTTGTCCGGTCGGATCGCCTACACCTTCGGACTGGAAGGGCCAGCGGTCACCGTTGACACGGCGTGTTCGTCGTCGTTGGTGGCGCTGCACCTGGCCATCCAGGCGCTGCGGCAGGGCGAGTGCACCATGGCCCTTGCCGGTGGTGTGACCGTGATGTCCACTCCCGCGACATTCGTGGAGTTCAGTCGGCAGCGTGGACTGGCCCCGGACGGCCGGTGCAAATCCTTTGCGGCGGGTGCTGACGGCACCGGCTGGGGTGAGGGCGCCGGCATGCTGTTGGTGGAGCGGTTGTCGGATGCGCGGCGCAACGGGCATCCGATCCTGGCGGTGGTGCGTGGTAGCGCGGTGAACCAGGATGGCGCTTCGAACGGGTTGACCGCGCCGAACGGTCCGTTGTTTTTTTCCGGTCAGGGTGGGCAGCGGGTCGGGATGGGTCGGGAGCTGTATGCGGCGTTCCCGGTCTACGCCCAGGCCTTCGACGAGGTGTGTGCCGAGTTCGAGCCCGGGTTGGCCGATGTGGTGTTCGGTGCCGCTCCCGGGCTGGACGAGACCCAGTGGACCCAACCCGCGCTGTTCGCGGTCGAGGTCGCGCTGACCCGACTGCTCGCCTCCTGGGGCATCCGTCCTGACGTGGTGATGGGCCACTCGATCGGGGAGATCACCGCAGCGCACGTGGCCGGTGTGTTGTCCCTGGCGGATGCGGCGCGTCTGGTTCGGGCGCGTGCGGGGCTGATGGGTGCGCTGCCGGCGGGTGGCGCCATGCTGGCCGTCGCCGCTACCGAAGCCGAGGTCCGCGAGGCCGGGCTGTCTGGTGGGGTGGACGTGGCGGCGGTGAACGGGCCCGAATCGGTGGTGTTGTCCGGTCCTGAAGCCGAGATCGGTGAGTTGGAACAGCTCTGGCGGGGTCGGGGTCGGTCGGTCAAGCGGTTGCGGACCAGTCACGCGTTCCACTCGGGTCTGATGGACCCGATGCTGGCGGACTTCCGGGCCGCGTTGGCCGGGGTTCGGTTCGCGGAGCCGGAGATCGGGATCGTGTCCAACCTGACCGGTGAGCTGGCTGGTGTGGGGTTGGTGTCGGATCCGGAGTACTGGGTGCGTCATGTGCGGGGCACGGTCCGGTTCGCCGACGGCATCACCACACTGCGCGACCAAGGCGTGGCCACGGTGCTGGAAGTCGGCCCGGACGCGGTGCTGACCGCGATGGTCTCGGACACCGTGCCTGATGAGCTGGCGGCGGTGCCGGTGCTGCGCCGTGACCGCCCGGAGGCGCAGTCCCTTCTCGCTGCTGTGGGGCGGCTGCACGCGCGTGGGGCCACTGTGGACTGGGCGGGGTTGTTCGCCGGTACCGGTGCTCGTCGTGTTGATCTGCCGACCTATGCGTTCCAGCGGGAGCGGTACTGGCTGGACGCGGTGCCGTCGACCGGTGATGCCAGTGCCATCGGCCTGGGCAGTGTTGACCACCCGCTGCTCGGTGCCGCCGTGACGTTGCCGGATTCCGACGGAATCCTGTTCACCGGTCGCCTGTCACTGGCCGCGCAGCCCTGGCTGGCTGAGCATGTCGTGCTCAACACGGTACTGCTGCCTGGGGCGGCTCTGGTTGAGCTGGTGCTGCGCGCTGGCGCTGAGGTGGGATGCGACCAGCTCGATGAGCTGACCCTTGGCGCTGCTCTGGTGCTGCCCGAGTCCGGCGACGTGCAGCTGAGGGTGCTGGTCGGTGGTGCGGACGAAGCTGGCCGGCGGTCGGTCACCGTCCACTCACGACCTTCCGGAGCCCAGGAGGACCAGCCGTGGACGCAGCACGCCAGTGGTCAGGTGAGCGCAGGCGGCCAGCTGGCTGTCCCGCTGCTCGACGGAGAGTGGCCGCCAGCCAACGCCGACGAGGTTGACACCGACAGCCTCTACGACCGCGCAGCGGAGCGGGGTTTTGGCTACGGTCCGATCTTCCAGGGAGTGCGAGCCGCCTGGCGACGCGGAACCGAGGTCTTCGCCGAAGTGGCGTTGCCGGAGGAACACGTCAGCGAGCCAGGCTTCAGCCTGCACCCGGCATTGCTCGACGCAGTGCTACAGGTGATCGGCCTCGGTGAGTTCGTGCCGGCTGGTGGGGAACAGCCACATCTGCCGTTCTCCTGGACCAATGTGTTGTTGACTCCGGCCGGCGCAACCAGCCTCCGGGTTCGGGTGTCCTCGGCCGGCCCAGCCGCGGTCACGTTGGCTGTTGCGGACGAGGCCGGCGCGCCAGTGGCTTTCGTGGAGTCGCTGGTGGTTCGTCCGGTGACCCCGCAACAACTCGGCAGTGGCCGGAACAGCTGGCACGAGTCCCTGTTCAGGCTGGACTGGACACCTACCAGGACCAGTTCGGCCAGCCCGACCAGTTGTGCGGTGCTCGGTGATGGCCTCACCGTGGCCGGGGCACAGTCCCTTCCGGACATCGCGGCGCTGGCCGCGGTGAATCCGGTTCCGCAGGTGGCCTTCGCGCTCCTCATTGGCGAGCCCGCCGTCGATGATCCAGCGGTGGGCGCCCAGCGCGTGGCCGCCCACACGCTCGACCTGCTCCAGCGGTGGCTGGCCGAAGACCGCTTGGCCGAGTCTCGGCTTGTCCTGGTGACGAGCGGAGCGATCGCGGTGAATCCCACCGAATCCGTGACGGATCTGGCCGCTGCCGTGGTGTGGGGTCTGGTCCGCACTGCTCAGCTCGAACACCCCGGACGATTCGTCCTGTTGGACAGCGACACCACCGAGCTTCCCATCGGCCTTGTCGACAGTGCGGAGCCGCAGTTGGCGCTGCGCGATGGCCGAGTTCTGGTACCGAGGATCAGGCGGGCGCGGGCGACCCCGGAACGCGAATCCCGGTCGATCGCTGACCCGAACGGGACCGTGCTGGTGACCGGCGGAACCGGCGCGTTGGGTGGTCTGGTGGCAAGGCACCTGGCGGAACAAGGCGCTGGCCATCTGCTGTTGACCAGCCGGCGTGGGCTGGCCGTCCCCGGTGCTGGACAGTTGGTCGACGAGCTGAGTGCGCTGGGAACCCAGGTGACGGTCGTGGCCTGTGACGCCGCTGACCGGACCGCCCTGGCCGAGTTGCTGGCCGCTGTGCCAGCGGAGTTCCCGTTGATCGGGGTGGTGCACGCGGCTGGGGTGTTGGACGACGGGGTGTTGGAGTCGTTGACGCCGGAGCGGTTCACCACGGTGTTGCGGTCCAAGGTGGACGCGGCCTGGCACCTGCACGAGCTGACCAAGGACCGCGATCTGTCCGCGTTCGTGCTGTTCTCCTCGGTTGCCGGGGTGTTGGGCAG
>NZ_JAMTCK010000033.1:10341-40575 GCF_024171785.1 Goodfellowiella coeruleoviolacea | reverse complement strand
AAATCCGTCCCGGAACACCGCGCGGAACCCACCAGCCGGTTGCACCGAGCCCGACCGGCCCGAACCGGGATTGGACCCGCTCAGCACGGCGGGGTCACTGCGACGGCGGGCTGTCAGGAGCGGATCGGGACGCAGGAGCAGTGCTGTCAGCACCGAAGCGACGGCGAGGGCGACGGCCGCCACGACGAAGGCACCGCCCAGCGGTGCCAGCCCCAGAGAACCGGCCAGGCCGGCCCCTGGTGTCCCGAGGTTCGGGCCCAGCATCGAGCCGATCGACCCCACCCACACCACGATCGCCAGGGCACGCCCCCGGTGCGTGCGGCTCGCCAGGTCCGTCGCGGCGAAGCGGGCCTGGAACTGGGCCGCGGTACCGACGCCGGTCAGCACGAGCCCGGCGACCAGGATGGCCACACTGTCCCACTGAGCGGCCCCGACCAGCAGGAGGGCGCCGACCGCGGCGATCAGCCAACCGGTCGACAACGCGCGGTTGCGCCCCCTGCTGGCCGCGAGCAGGGCCAAGGGCACCCCGGCGACCGCGGCCCCGACCGTGCTGCCCGCGAGCGCCAGGCCCGCCCAGACCTCGCTCTCGGTGATCTGTCCGGCGAGCAGGACACCGACCGAGGGGATGACTCCGAGCCCCACGGTGCCGATGATCTGGGCGCTCGCCAGCGCGCGGACGATCCTTCGCTGGATCCCGACGACATCCGGCTCGGTGTCAGGGGCGGCATCGGACAACGGGGATCGCGGCGGGCGCCGCCGAACGGGTAACTTGGACACAACTTGGATCCTAGTTGAGACGAACATCTTCGCCCCCGGCGTTGGCGTGCGCTCGGCACGGTGGTGGCCGCCAGACACGAGGCGATCACGGAGTGCAGCAACAACACGTTCTTCATCGACGGCCTCCGGCGGCTCATCGAGTACCGCCGCTCCCTCCAACGCGACCGCGCGATCTCCGCTGCGGCGAGCACGTCGAGATCGCCGACCTGCTGCTCGATCATCGACCGCATGGGCCGCGTTCCCAGCACCGCGGATCCAGCCTTCACCGAGATCCTGCGCCTCGTCGACGCCGGCCGAACCTGGGTCAGGCTTTCCGGCGTGTACCTCGGAACGACCGACGGGCCACCCAGCTACGCCGACCGCGCGGCGGTGGCACGCGCCTTCGTGCGGGCCGGAACGGATGGTGTGGGGCACCGATTGAACCCGGTCGGCGGCGTGTCCGGCGTGGTCCAGGGGCCGCCGGTCGTCCCCCTCGGCCTCCTCGGCCCAGAAGGACGCGAGTTGCTGCGACGAACGCCGGCCCGCGGGGAACGACTCGACCACCGCGATCTGGACCGGCGGTCGCATGCTGAACCAGAACCGCGCTGACCTCACGTTATCGCCCACGCTGTGTGTGGTTTTCGCTACACTGGGTCGTTTCGTCACGACGGAGCGGAGGGCAATGGACGGTCCGGTTCCGGGGTCGCTGCTGGCGATGCTGTCGGCTGCCGAGTCGGCACTGGTGCTGGGCGGTGGTGTGCGGCGGGTGTTCGGGGTCGACGAGGTGTTGGTGCGGGAGGGTGATCCGCCGGACTTCGTGCACATCGTGATCGCGGGGTGGGTCCGGGTGTCGACGGTGGGCGCGGACGGGGACGAGGTGCTGTTCGCGCTGCGCGGGCCGGGCGACGTGGTCGGGGAGTCGGCGGTGTTGCTGGGTGAGGCACGGGGGGCGAACGTGCGGGCCGTCGGCCGGGTCGTGGTCGTTCAGGTGCCAGGTGCGGTGTTCCTCGACTTGGCTGCGACGAGGCCCGGTGTCGGGTTGGCGTTGGCGCGGGGGATGGCGGTCCGGTTGCGTGAGGCGGACGCGGTGCGGGTGGACATGGCGACGCTGGACGTCACCAGGCAGGTCGCTGGCTATCTGTTGCGTCTCCTGCGGGTGTACGGGGTCCGGTCGGTGGACGGGCGGGGGATCGATCTTCCGTTGACCCAGCAGGACGTCGCCAACCATCTTGGCGCCTCGCTGCGGCAGGTGTCCCGATCACTGGCGGTCCTGCGTGAACGAGGTGCGGTGGTCACCGGCCGCAAACGCCTGACGGTCGCCGAACCCGACCTTCTCGCCGCCTTGGTGGACGGAATTCCCGCGACCTAGCCGATGTGCGCCGTGTGTCGTAGAACGCCGGCACGCACACCCTGATCATGGTCCAGATCGAGACCGGGGTGACGAGTCCGTGACGTGCGGGTGCGCTGCCCGGGAAAGCAGGTCCGCAGTTCGCGCACCGAAATAGACCATCAGGGACATGCTGGTGGGCAGCATCCGGTTGGCGGTCGCCACGGCCACCCGGTGACCGCATCGACAAGGGAGTCGGCATTGGAGAATCCAGCGAAGTACACCGCGTCGGTGTCCATCGGCGGCAATGCGCACGGACCGGTGGCCGCGGGCCACGGCATCACCATCACGTCGACCGGCGCGGCCGATCCCCGCCCGGAGTCGCCGGCCGCCGACCTGTCGGCCGTGCACCGGGTCGTGCTGACCACTGACATCCAGGGGTCCGGCCGTCACGACAACGCGGGGCAGCGCCACCTGCGGCGGGTGCTGGCGGAGTCCCTCGCGGCGGGGGCCGCGGAACTCGGCCCCCAGGTCGACATGTTCGACCGGGGTGACGGCACGCTCGTCGTGCTGCCCGAGACGGTCACCGTGGTCGTCACCTTGGACACCTTCGTCGAGGCGACCGCCCGGGCTCTGCGCGAGCACAACAGGGCAGCCAGCGCGGACTACCGGGTCGACGTGCGGATCGCGGTGCACGAGGGTCTCGTCGACCGGGTAGGCGCGCAGTGGTCGGGCGCGCCGTTGGTGCACGTGGCCCGACTGGTCGATGCCGCGGATGCCAAACGCGCTCTCGCCACCGCGGCGGACGCGTGCGTTGCGCTGGTCCTCTCCGAGACCGCGATGCAGGTGGTCGACCAGGGCTACTGCCGCGTCGGACCGAGCGCTTACCGGCCGATCCCCTTGAGCGTCAAAGAGACCTCGGGCCGCGGGTGGTTGCGTCTGCTCTAGCGCCACGTCTTTTTCGGAGAAATCGGGGGGAAACGTGAACGACACCGGAAACTTCGGCGCCCACGTCCACGGGCACGCCTATTCCAGCGTTGTCGCCGGGCACCACAATCTCGTCATCGACGCCCGCTACGGGTCGGTGAATCTGGAATTCGAGAAGGAACGGCCCCAACCGGTGCGCAGGGCGCTCGTGTCCGTGCTGCCCAGGCCGTCGCGGGCGCCGGTCGGCAGGGACGCCGAGGCCGCGGCCCTGGCCGCCGACATCGCCGCGGGAGGGCTGATCCAGATATGCGGGCCGGGCGGCATCGGCAAGAGCACCCTGCTGCGCCACCTCGCCCGCACCGTCCAGACCGGACCTGACGGGACAGTGTTCGTCAGTCGCGCGCACCACCAGGTCGGTGACCTCGCCCAGGAGATCTTCGAAGCCTGCTACGAGACGTGGGGGTACGCACCGTCGGCCGCGGACCTGCGCGGGTTCATGACCGGCATACGGGTCACGGTGTACGTCGACGACGCCGACCTGGCGGCTGACCAACTCCGCCAGCTCGCCGACCTGGTCCCGGACGCGACCTTCGTCCTGGCCAGCCGCGAGGCGTCACTGCTCGGCGACGGGGTCGTACACGACCTGCGCGGCCTGGACCGGAACGCGGCAGCCCGGCTGATGTCCGAGGCGCTCGGCCGTCCGCTGCGGGACACCGACCAAGCCGCCATGACCGCGCTGTGGCAGGCGTCGGGCGGAAACCCGCTCCTGCTCGTGCGAGCCGCCGGACTGGCCCGCTCCGTCCGCCCGGGACCTGACGGGGCGGAGATCCCGCTACCCGGCGATGTGCCCCACCTGCTCCCGTCCCTGCTCGCACAGCTCGACCGCCCCGCCATGACCGTGCTGTCCCTTCTCTCGACACTGCGGGACGCCGAACTGGCCACCGCCCACATCCGCGACCTGACCGGGGAACGCGACGCGGACGGCATCTGCGCGCGGCTCGCCGGCCTGGGCCTGGCGGTGCACGGCGAGGACGGCTACCACTGCGCCCCCGGCGTGGTCGCAGCGCTGCGGAGCCGCAACGCCTCCGGGTTCCCACTTCAGTGGCTGTGCCAGTACTTCACCTCGTGGGCATCGGACCCCGCCACCGACCCCACCCGCGTCGCCCGGCACAGCCGGGTGTTCGAGCGGCTGGCAGGCATGGCGACCGAAGCCGGCCAGCCGGACCTCGCGGTCGCCCTGGGCCGGGCCGCCTCCCCCACCTTCGCGCGCTCGCTGCGGTTCGATTCATGGGGCCGGATCCTCGGTCGCGGTTGGACAGCCGCACGACGCCAGGGCGACCGGCAGGCCGAGGCCTACTTCGTCCGCGAGGAATCCTTCCGGTCCCGGGTGACCGGACGACACGTCATCGCCGCCGCCCTCGCGGCCCACGCCGTCATGCTCATGAACCGCGCGTCCGACCCGGGCGACGCAGCCGGGCAGCCGGGCCTGTCCGAGGCGCCCCCGGAACCCGTCCCCGGCACCCCGTCGGAGCCGTCCGAGGACTCCGCCGCGGTCACCGATCACATGACCGGACTCGACAACGACGCCTCCGAGCCCGTCACCCACGACTTCCCGGACCCGCCCCACCCGGAATTCCACTTCGACCCCGACCCAGCCGACCCCGGCCCAGCCGACCCCGGCTCAACCGACCCCGGCCCAACCGGCCAGGAACCGCCCCCGCACACCAGCTACGGGGACAGCGGGGCGACCGACACCAGCGCGGCCACACCGGGCACAACCCCTACCGCGCCACACGCGCCAGCCGCAGCCCCAACCGCCGCCGGGCCAGCGGCCGGCCTGGCGGGCGTGCTGAGCACGGTAGTGGCTGCCGGAAGCGGCCTGCTGCCCCTGCTCCTGCTCATCGTGATCGCCGTCATCGTCACCACGGTGGTGAACCAGCAGGACGACAGCCCGAGCGGCATCGCCGGTACCTGGGAGGACGGCCAAGGCAATGCTGTGACGGTTCGGAAGTCCGGTTCGGGCTCATACGCAGTACGCAATCAATGCGGTGAGATCCGGCTGACCGGCAGCGACTCACATGCGTCAGGAACCGGGCCGCTCTACGACCGATACAACTGCAGTTCGCCCGTCGGGCAGATCACGTACAGCATCACATTGTCTGCCGACGGCTCCGCCATCGAACTCGCGAGAACCGCTCAGACCGAGCCGGGAGTTGAGTGCGTGACCTGCGGTACGTTGCACCTCCGCCGGACCTCCTAGGGGTATTCGCGGTGGTGTTCACGGCGACCGAGGGGGTGCGCGGGAGGCGATTCACGCGTTCAGCGAGTCCGGGTTCGCGGCATCGCCCCCAGGAATGCACCCCAAGAATGCAGGGGCGGCCGACCGACTGAGTTCGGGCCGCTGAACCCGCAGCCCGCCCCGGCCGCGGCTGGTTCCGGCGTGGTGAGCCGGCGAGGTCGCGCGCGACCGACACCCGCACAGGCGGGGTCGGGCACATGTTCCTCGACTTCCGCAGAAGTTGATTGATGACCGCACGGTGTGAAGGAGTCCGAGATGGCACTGAAGAGATGCACGGATTGCGGCAGGACCTACGATGACAGTGGTGAATGCATGTACTGCTGGGGGTTGGCGGCGGGAGTAGCTGTCAACTCCGGACGGGAGCCGCGCAAGCCCAGGTCCAGCTCGGATACCGGCTGCGCAGTGGTGGCCGTGCTGGGGATGTCCGGGCTCATCATCCCGCTCATACTGCTGGTGGAGCGAGTGTTCGCCTGAACTGACGCTCGCAGCATCAGCAGTCGCTGCCATCGCGATCCAGGTGACTGAATTCCACCGGAACCGGGGCCGGCGCGGGCTGGCGTTCGTGGTGGCGGTGCAGGAATGGCCGTGGATCTCCGCCAGCGGCAGGCCCAGGTGCCTGCCCGAGGCGATGAACTCCAGCCGCTTCACCGCGGTGTCGTCGTAGCGCCGGTACCGGCCTCGGAGCGGGTCGCCGACAACAATCCGGCCCGCGCGTAGAACCGCAGCGTGGTCGGCTTCACCCCGACCCGGTCGACCAACCGCGAGATCCGCGACGTGTCACTGCCCGACCGTGAACCTTCCACCGACGGTTGGAACCTGCACGCCCTGCGCCACTCCCGGCTCACCCACTCCGGCGAGGACGGCCTGACCGGCGCCGACCTGATGAACCTGTCCGGCCACGAGGACCGCGCACCCCGCTGCGCTACCTCAAGCCCTCCAGGGACGTCAGCCAGCGCCGCACCAGGACACGTTGTCGCATGCCGCGCCAGCCCGTTCGGTGGATTGAGCCGGACGACGCCGAATCAGAAGGTTTCGTACCCGAACGGCGCCCACGCCAACCGGCGCACTCCGCGCTCCGCGCCGAATCTGCGCATCAACGGCCTGATCAAACGCTTCATCTGACTCCCCTTTCCGGTTCAACCGGGAAGATCCGTATCAGATTCCACATAACGCGACCTAGGAGGACAGCGTCAATACGCTGCCAGGGTGACGGGGTGGGCAACCCTGCGTGGTGCCGCGCCGCACCTGGCCGGGCGGGAGTTCGGGAGCCGTCAGCGCGAACGCGCCGCGCCCGTCCGACTCTGCTCGCCCACCACCGGGTGCCGGCAGTGGTAGCGGCCGTGGGTCTTGTCCCCGACCCCGTGCTCCGCCCCGGCCCGCCGGAACTCCGGGCTCGCTTCGGACAGCGAAGTGCTCGCACTCCACCCCGTCCAACCGCAGTGCCCGCGCCACCGCGTCCAGCACGGCCGCGGGAGACGCGCAGGGGCGCCCCTGTTCCAGACGCACGTAGTGGTCCTCCTGGATACCCTGCTGGTCCACCACGACCACCGCGGCAGCGCCCACACCCGCGCCCCGGCAGGTTGGTGTTTTGCACCGAGGGGAGCGTCGAGCAGCACCCGAGAGACCAGGACAGGCCCCGAGCAAGGAGAACCGAACCTCGGTGCGCGCGAGAACCTCCCCACCCCAAGAACGACTGGAACTGTCCACTTCGGACGATTGTGCTCGCCCCCCGAGGCGCGCAGCTCCTACGGAGCCAGGCAGTCGGTCCGCACTCGACTGACCGGACTGGCTTCGGGCCGACTCCGGGGCCCACGGGCGCTCACCGGCCGAAGACGCGGCGTTGGATCTCCAGGCGGTAGTCCTTCAGGGTGTTGTCGAGGTGGCTGGCGGTCGCCAGCGCCGCCGCGTCCGGGTCACCATCGCGGATCGCCTGGTAGATCGCGGTGTGCTCGTCGATCGCTTCCGACGCGTGACCACCGACCGTGCCGCGCATCCCGATGATGTTGGACTGGCGTTGCAGACGGCGGGCCTCGCGCACCGCCGCGACGAGGAACTGATTGTGCGACGCGATGGCGATACCCAGGTGGAAATCGTCGTCGCCACGGTCGAACAGTGCGTCCTGACCGGTCAGGTGGCCCTGCCGGCAGGTTTCGGCGGCGGCCTCGATCGTGCGCAGCTCGGCCGGGGTGGCGCGGGTGGCCGCCAGCCGGCTGGCCTCGGTCTCCTGGACCCGCCGGAACTCGAAGAGCATGTAGACGTGGTCGAGATCGGTCGGCAGGAAGAAAGCTCCCCAGCGAGAAGAACCGAGCATCCCCTCGTCGTCGGCCACGTAGAGCCCACGTCCCTTGTGGGCGCGCACCCGGCCGATCGCGGAGAGGATCTTGACAGCTTCCCGCACCACCGTTCGGCTGGTCCCCATCCGCGCCGCCAGCTCGTTCTCGGTCGGCATCCGGTCGCCGGGCTGAAGTCCCAGCTCGGCTATCAGCTGCAGGATCTGCTCGGCCGCTACTTCGTAGCCTGGCCGGTACGCGCCGGGCGACGCCGCGCCGGTCACGACTGTTGGTACAGGCGCACCTTCCTCCGACGTGACTCCTCCATCCCTGGTCACCAAAAGAGTATGACACGTGCGCTCAGCCAAGAACGAGACATCGCTTCACCGAACAGCGTCTGCAACCGCTGCATCAGGTCGTGACCAGCGTCGTCCATCGGGAAGCGGCTTTCCCGCGGGGAGCGGGAGTGAGCGCATTGGGCAGATGAGCATGCTCATCTGCCTGACACCGAGATGCGCCCTCGGACCGTCATACCCCAGCTCCTGATCTGGCGCACGATCTGAGCCGTGGGACCGGGGGTGAACTGGTTACGGTTGGTTCGACCGCGTCCCACGCCATCCCGTTCTCCGGCTGACACCGATGAACTCCGCCGGCCACGTGGTCGCGTACGCCGCCACACCGAGATGGCTCGTGGAGATCGCGTGCACCGAAGTACCGGCCACTCGGCGCTGCGGCGGCGCCGAGCGTGTTCGCCGCTTCGGCGGTGCCGGTGCACAGCACCAGGGCACTCGCGCCGCCTGGCGCCCATGCACAGCCGCACGTCACAACCCCCGGCGCCACACCTGGTAGCCGGCACAGCGGTGGCTTGCTACACGCGCTGGAGTTGGAAGCACTGGTTGGTGGCGTCCGTCGACGTCCACTGGGAGATGCGGGCGCCGTCAGCGGTCGACACGCCCCACACGTCCATGGCCAGTCCGCTCTGCCGGTTCACCAGGCTCACCACGCCACTGCCCCGGTCGACCACGCGCCACTGCTGGCTCGCCGTGTTGGCGTCGGGTTGCTGACCGATGTCGGCACCGCTGCTCGGGTTGGCGACCTGGAGCACCATTCCGCTGTGCCGGGCCCGGATCCGGTAGTAGCCACCGCCCGAGTCGAGGAAGTCGAACTGCTGGTTCAGCCCGCCGGTGGCCGACCACTGGCGCAGCAGGGCGCCCTCGGCGGTGGACGCGGCGGAGATGTCCGCGAGCTTCCCGCTGTGCTGCGCGACCAGTCGGTAGAAGACGCCGGTCCGCACCGGTCCGGTGCCGGGGTCGGCGGGAACGGCTTTGGCGGCGACCCGGATGCCGCCCAGCAACGTGCGGGTGAAGTTCGGGTCCGAATAGGATTCGATGGTGTGGCCGAGGCCGGTGTACCACGCTCTGCCGGCACCCACGTCGTGCCACCAGGTGATCGGGTGGTCCGAGCCCATGGTGCCGCCACTGTAGGTCGACTCGTCCAACCGCATGAGCACGTTCACGCCGCCGCGCGGGTTGGTGCGGTAGTTGTACCACTCGTCGAAGCGGCTCCAGGTCGCCGGCAGGTGCGCGGTCGAGTCGTTCGTCCGGTCTTCGACAACCAGGGACGCCTGCTGCTGCGCGGGGTGCGAGGCGAAGTAGGCTCCGACGCAGCCGCCGTACCAGGCCCAGTCGTACTCGGTGTCGGCCGCCGCGTGCACGCCGACGTAGCCGCCACCGCCGTCCACATAGGACTCGAACGCCGCCTGCTGGGTCGCGTTGAGCACGTCACCGGTTGTCGACAGCCAGATCACTGCCTGGTACTGCGCCAGGTTCTGCGTGGTGAAGGCGTTCGCGTTCTCGGTCGCGTCAACGGCGAACGCGTTCTCGCTGCCCAACCGCCGGATCGCGGCGATACCGGCCGGAATCGAGTCGTGCCGGAAACCGGCGGTCTTGGAGAACACCAGGACTCTGGTCAGGGGCGCCGCTGTCGCCCCCGGCGGGAACAGGGCGAGGCCGCCGGCCCCGATGCCCGCAACGCCGATGCCGCGCAACACGGTGCGGCGAGTGATGTGTCTGATCACGACGGACTCCTGTTCAGCCGAAGCGGGCAGAGGCTGGTCGGCAGCGCACGGGTGGGACCGGTTCGGTCGGATGGTCAGCTGACGGGAAGGCTCGCCTTGTCCAGCACCCGCATGAACGCGCGGGCCCACCAGGGCAGGTCGGGCCAGCCGCGGCAGGAGACCATGGCGCCGTCCACGACGTCGGGTCCGTCCACGAAGGTGGCGCCGGCGTGCTCCACGTCGGTCTTCAGGGGCGGGTAGGCGGCCGTGACGCGGCCGCGCAGGAGCCCGAGTGCGGCCGGCACCTGTGGCCCGTGGCAGATCGTGCCGACCGGGAGGTTGTGGGTGAAGAAGTGGGTGACGATGCGGGCCACGTCCGGGTCCGTGCGGATGTACTCGGGTGCTCGGCCGCCCGGGATCACGAGTGCCCCGTAGTCCGACGGGTTCACGTCGGAGAACGCCAGGTCCACGGGCAACTGGTGGCCGGGCTTCTCGGTGTAGGCGTCCCAGCCCGACTCGAAGTCGTGCACCACCAGCTTCACCGCGCGGGTCGTCGGCGCGGCCACGACCGCCTCGTGACCGCCCTCGCGCAGGCGGAAGATCGGGTACATCGAGTCGAGTTCCTCGGCTGCGTCGCCGGTCAGGATGAGCACTCGTGCCATGGCGGTTCCTCCCCTATCCGAGTCGCCACTGCTGGTTGGCGGCGCCGGTGCAGGTCCACAGCTGGACCTTGGTGCCGTTGGCGGTGCCGGCGCCGCTCACGTCCAGGCAGAGGCCGGACTGCGCGCCGGTGATGGCGCCGTTGGCGTTGACGTTCCACTGCTGGTTGTTCTGGCCGTTGCACGTCCAGATCACCACCTGGGTGCCGTTGGTGGTGCCTCGCCCGGACGCGTCCAGGCACAGCGGGCTGGTGTCGTTGTAGACGCGGAACTCACCCGAGGCGGTGCGGGCCCACCGCTGGTTCGACGCGCCGTTGCAGTCCCAGATCTGCAACTGGGTGCCCGCCGTGGTGGTGCCGCCGTTCACGTCCAGGCACTTGCCCGACCCCACCGCGCGGATCGGGGTCCCGGTTGGCGGTGGGGTGCTGCCGCCGACACCGGCGGCGGCGATCACCTGCTGGGCGCCTGACGGCCAGTTGGTACCGCTCACCTGGACGTTGCCGCTCAGCACGTTGTTGTGCGGCGGGCCGGTGGCGACCGCGGTCGAACCGCCGTTGTACCAGTTGCCGGCGAAGGTGCTGTCGTTGGTGTTGTTGGTGCCGCTGGCATTGGTGAAGGCCCACACCCCGCTGTCCTGGATGACGTTGTTCGAGAGGTTCACGTAGCGGGAGCCCTCGTCCAGGTACAGGCCGACGGTGCGGTTGTTGTCGTAGATGTGGTTGTGGTCGATCGAGGCGCCAGGATTGGCGGACAGGTTGTAGATGCTGCCGCCGTCGTGCATGAGCCGCTTGGTGGCGTGCACGCGGTTGTAGCTGACCACGGTGTCCCGCAGTGTCGTCGGCGTGGTGTAGACCGGCTGGTAGTTGTACAGGCCGCGGTTGCGGTAGTCCTGGCTGCCACCGGGATCGTTGGCGCCCCAACCCCAGCCGACGTCGATGCCGTCGTAGGTGAGGTTGGCGACCTCGTTGTGCGTGATGACCGCGTGTGTGACGTAGGTGGCCAGGATGCCGGCCATTTCCTTGTAGTCCTTGGCGACGCCGTTCACCGTGTTGTTGCTGATCGTGATGTCCTTGTTGACCATCGCCGGGTTGGCTGGGTGGTGGGCGTCGGGACGCACGCCGCCGACCACGATCGCGCCGCCAGAACTCTCGGTGAAGGTGTTGCGGTCCACGGTGATCGACGACGCACCGAGGCCGATCCCGGAGTCGTGAGCGTTGGCGTCGTTGCCGATGCCGAGGGCGACCTGGCCCAGGTGGGTGAAGGTGTTGCCGGAGAAGGTGATGGCGGTAGCGGCCGAGACCTGCACGGCGGCGGGAACCTGGGCCCAGCCGTTGCGCGCGCCCTCGAACTGCGGGCAACCTGACTGGCAGGAACTCAGGAAGTCGCCGGGCATCGGGTAGGAGGTGGGGATGAACGTGCCGCTCTGCTGGTTGGCGTAGCCGACCGGGGTGCCCGGGGTGAGCCAGGTGGTGTGTTCGAAGTGCAGTCCCTCGAACGTGATGTCGTGGACGGGATCGGCGTAGCTGCCGCTGATGTGCAGCAGTGACTCCAGCCGAGGCAGCTCGACGTCGTGACTCGCGGGGGCCCAGCCGGCAGGGGCCTTGTAGTAGAGCTTGCCGGCCTGCGGGTCCAGGTACCACTGCCCGGTGCCGCGGAGGAAGGAGTAGGAGTTCTCCAGGAACAGTTGGCCGCCGCCGAAGGGGCGCGCGAGCGTGTCGTAGCCCCAGTTGTTGTTGTTCCACGCGGGTTGTTGCATGGTGATGGTGGTGCCGCTGATGCTCTGCACCGGCGCGTACCGGTTGGTGAAGGAGTTCTGACTCTCCACCTCGATCCGGTTCTGCTGCGGCAGCGTCGCGAGGTAGCGCAGCGCGGGGTTGAGGATGTTCATGCCGGTCGTGGTGATCTGCACGTCGTCGCGCGCGATCGGGATCGACGCCCTCGGCGCCAGCGCGCCGTCCACGAAGAGCTGCCTCGCCTCGGCGCCCTGGGGCACCGGGGCGACCCAGATGTTCTGCCCCGCGTCCTGGAGTGTCCAACCAGTGACCCGGATCCCGCCGGACAGGATCGGCGTCTGCCCGGCCTCGGCCTGCCAGGTGACCGGGTGGCCGCCCCGCCCGGAGTCCGCCGTGGTGAACACCAGTGGCGCGGCAAGGCGGTAGGTGCCGCCCGCGAGCAGCACCGTCACGTCGTTGTTCGCCGCCGCCTGGGTTCGGGCCAGTTGCTGTGCCTTCGCGGGTGTGGCGACCGGCGCCTCGGCGGTACCGGGGTTGTTGTCGTCGCCGTTCGGGGCGACGTGGATCGAGACGGTCTCGGCCTGTGCGCTTGCCGCGCCGGCCACGACTCCGGCGAGAGTGGAGACCGCGACGGCGAGCGCCGCGGTCAGTCGTCTGGTGCCTGCGGACATGGCGAACCCTTCAGGAGGGTGGCGGCGCTCAGGCGAGCCGCCACTGCTGGCTGGCTGCGCCGGTGCAGGTCCAGAGTTGGACCTTGGTGCCGTTGGCGCTGCCGCCGCCGGCCAGGTCGAGGCACAGTCCGGACTGGACACTCGTGATGGTGCCGTTGGCGTTGAGCAGCCACTGCTGGTTGGCGCCGCCATGGCAGTTCCAGATCACGACCGGGGTGCCGTTGCTGGTTCCGTTGCCAGAGGCGTCCGCGCAGCGGAGATCGTTTCCACTGTAGACGGTCAGTTCACCGGACGGGACGCGCGTCCACCGCTGGTTCGATCCACCGTTGCAGTCCCAGATCTGCAGTTGCGTCCCGGGCATGGTGGTCACACCGTTGACGTCCAGGCACCTGCCCGCGCCGGCCGCACGCAGCGCGCCGGTCGTGCCGGTGTCGCCGCCGCCGTAGCCGGCCGCGACGATGTTGGCCTGCACCGCGTTCTCGGTCGCGTCGGACGGGTAACCCGCCACCATGGCGCCCTCGTAGAAGGTGCCCGCGCTGAGGTTGGCACCACCGCCGGGCTTGCAGCAGTCACCGCCGCTACCCAGGATGATGGCGCCCTGCTTCTTCATCGGACTGTAGCCAGGGGGCAGCGCGCCGTCCCACAACGTGGTCAGACTGCCGGACTGCGCGTTGCTGCCCTTGAGCGCGAACCGCGACGTCCCGTTGTTCTTCAGCATCGCGGTGACGTACCTGCTGGTGAACGCCCGCTGGTTCGGGTTCCAGGACTGGCTCCCGCCGGGGTACAACCCCCATTCGAGGTCCGCCTGCACCCACGGCCCGGTGCCGGAGCACCCGCCGAACCAGCACTGCGTGCTGAAGTTGATCGCGTCCATGGCGCCGGCGGCGTCCGCTGATCTGGTGGTCTCGCTGTTGCCGTAGTCGAAGCAGCAGCCACCGTTGACGTGCGTGCCGCTGGTCACCATGTACATGCCTTCCGGCGCGGCGCCGGTCGGCACACCCGTCAGGTGACCGTCACGCCAATAGCTGTTCGACGGGTTGATGTACAACGAGTAGGCCTTGCTCCCACCGACCGTCAGCGACTCGGAGGTCGCGTTCGCCGGGCGGCTCTGGCTCGACCCGGGCACCTGGCTCGATCCCTGGTACCACAGGTCGTTCCCGTGGCCCGACTGGTCGTAGAGCACCGTGATCACGCAGGATGTGCCGGCACAGAACGAGTCCTGCGCGGCTGCGTTGGCGGTGCCGCCGGCGGCCAGCACACCGATGTCCCTGGTCGTGTTGTCCGACGCGCGCCGCACCTGGTAGAGGTTGCCGTGGTACGAGCCGTAGAGCGCCCGCACCGTGCTGTGCGCGGCCACGCAGGGCGTGCCGCCCGAGGCGTAGATGTCGCAGGGCCCGGTGCCGGCCGTGGCGGCCGGTGCGGAGTGCAGCACCGCACCGGCAAGGGCGGCCACGGCGGCCGGCACCAGCCGGCCAAGCCAGGTTCGTGTGGTCAACTCGGACTCCATCCAGCGTGGTGTGGTGCCGGTGTTCGGACGCGGAATCGACCCGGTTGTGGCCGGTTCACCAGCCACCTCCGTTAGGCGCGTCGCAGTTGGAAGCGTTGGTTGGCGTTGCCGGTCACCGTGTACTGGGAGATGCGTGCTCCGTCGGCGGTCGATGCTCCCCACACGTCCATCGCCAACGCGCTCTGCCTGTTCACGAAACTGACCGCACCACCGCCCTGGTCGACCACCCGCCACTGCTGGCTCGGCGCGTTGCTGTCCGGCTGTTGGGTGATGTCCGCGCCACTGCCGCTGCCGGCCACCTGCAGCACCAGCCCACTGTGCCGAGCCCTGATCCGGTAGTAGCCGCCACCGGAGTCCAGGAAGTCGAACTGCTGGTTCAGCCCGCTGTTCGCCGACCACTGAATCAGCTGACCACCCGGGGAAGCCGAACCACCGTTGATATCGGCGAGTTTGCCGCTGTGGGCGGCCACGAGGTGGTAGTTCACCCCGATCTGCACCGGCGACTGGCCCGGCGTGCCGATCCCGGCGCCATCGAACATGACCCAGTTGACGTTGAACAGTCCGCTGTTGTTGGTGCTGCCTGCTGGTTTGCGGGCCACGAAGTACAGCGGGCCGCTGGTCGTCGGCGGGTTGGCCAGGTTCAGCGTGACATCGGTCCAGGTCTGCCACCCCCCGGTGCCCGGCACGGTGACGCTGCCGAGCAGGGTGCCCGTCGGTGAGCCGGTCCGGACCTGAATCGTGCCGCCGGTCGACCCGGAGGCCACCCGGAAGCCCATGCCGGTGACGTTCGTCATGTTGACGGGGTCGAACGACCACCAGTCCCCGTCCTCAACGGACCCGATGTTGCTGCCACCGCCCTTCGGGTCGGTGGTGGACTCGACCGTCACACCCGGACTGCCCGTGCCTGTGCCATCGGACGCCCGTCCCGTCGCGCTGTAGAACTCGGCCTGCTTGTGCTTGGGCTGCAGGAGCACCTGCGCGCGGCCGGTGAGCGGGTTCGCCCCACCGGCTCCGCCCTTGTCCGTGTAGGACGCTTCGATGACGTAGAAGGTGTTGTCGTTCTCCGTGTGCCCGGACGCCAGCGTGGTCTGCACCTGGGCCGAGCAGCCCTGGTACTGGTCGAGCGGATGCCCGTGGGTGTCGTGGCCGAGGTAGGCCTGGATGGTCACCTTCGTGCAGTCAACCGTGCCGTCCTCCGGGTCGGTGACGGTGACCGAGAAGTTCACCACGTCACCCCAGCCGAACACACCGCCGTGGGGCGGCGCCGTGATGCTCAGCGCCGGCGTGGTGTTGCCGGACGTGATGCTCACGCTCGCGGTGCCGGTCGCGCCGGCGGAGTTGCGGACGGTCAGCACGGCGGTGTAGTTGCCGGCGGCCGTGTAGGTGTGGCTGGGGTTGGCCGCGGTGGAGGTGGTGCCGTCGCCGAAGTTCCAGGAGTAGGTCAGCGATGACCCGCCCGGGTCGGCGGAGCCGGCGCTGGAGAAGTTCACCGTCAGCGGCGCCGGCCCGCTGGTGCGGTCCGCACCGGCTTTGGCGGTCGGGTTCGCCTGATTGTTGCCGAGGTAGTCGATCCGGTCGATGCCCGCGTCGCTGTTGCCGCCGCCGTAGCCGCTCCCCCACTCGATGACGTAGAGCGCGCCGTCCGGTCCGAAGTCGAAGTCCATCGGCCGGTTGAACGACATCGACGGGAACAGCCGGTCGATCGAGGTGACCGCGGTGCCGGCCGCGTCGAGTTGGAAGGTGAACAGCTGGCTGGTGTTCCACTCGGCGAAGACCGCCCGACCGTCGAAGTCGACCGGCCACTTGCGACTGGAGTTGAGGTTCGGGTCGTACCGGTAGACCGGGCCGGCCGTGGGTGCCCCGCCGGACAGCATCGGGAAGTGTGCCGGGTCGGCCTGGTAGTGGTAGTAGACCATCGCCGGGATGGCCGGCGGCAGCTTGGTCTGCCCGGTGTTGTTCGGGGAGTTGTTGGTCGGGCCGCCGGTGCAGTCGAACTGGCCGCCGGAGGTGTTGGACGCGAAGTTGTAGTCGTTGTACGGCAGGTTCGGCCCGATGCAGTACGGCCAGCCGGCGTTGCCCGGTTGACTGAGGACATCCCATTCCACGGTGTTCTGCGGTCCGCGGCTCGAACTGGCGTTCGGCGCGTCCGGGCCGTAGTTGGCGACCGTCGGGAATCCGGTCTTGGGGTCGATGTTCATCCGGAACGGGTTGCGCTCACCCATCATGTAGATCTCGGGCCGGGTGTTGGCGGTGCCGGGCGGGAACAGGTTGCCGGCTGGGATCGTGTACGTGCCGTTCACCTCCGGGTGGATCCGCAACACCTTGCCGGACAGGCTGTTCGTGTTCCCCGAGGTGCGCTGCGCGTCCCAGTAGGCGCGGCCGGAGCGCTCGTCGATCGGGGTGTAGCCGTCCGAGGCGAACGGGTTGGTGTTGTCCCCGGTGGACAGCCACAGGTTGCCGTTCTTCTTGTCGAACACCAGGCCGGCGCCGTGGTGGCAGCACTCCTGACGCTGCACCGGCACGTCCAGCACGATCTTCTCGCTGGACAGGTCGATCGTGTTGCCGTTGACGTTGAACCGGCTCAGCCGGTCGACGCTCGCCGAGTTCGGCGAGTAGACCACGTACGCCCACTGGTTCGTCGCGAATCCGGGATCCAGCGCGATGTTGAGCCCGCCGGACTCGTTGGCGGTGAACACGTCCAGGTGCGCGGCCGTGTTGGTGGCACCGTTCGGCTGAACGATCTTGATGTCGCCGAGTCGGTCGATGTAGAAGACGCGCCCGTCCGGCGCCACGTCCATCGCCATCGGGTTGCCGGTCTCGGTGTGCAGCCGCACCTTCTGGAACATCGAGTCGGGCGGTAGCGCCGCGTGTGCGGCCGGGTTGGCCACCACCGCCGCGGACACCACCGGAAACAGCACGGCTACCAGGAACCCCGTCACCACCAGCGCGCATCTGCGCAGCGCGGGAGATCGAGACATCATGAAGCTCCTTGTGGATGCGGGCGCTCGGGACAAGCCGGCTCGACGGGTTGCGACACCACGTCGGTCCACGGCTCGTTCAGCCGTTGGCGCGCGCCCGGAGGCTGATCACTCGGACACGGGCGGCGGCTGCGTGCAGCAGGCGCCCACCAACTGACTGGTGGCGCGGACATCGCGGGGGCAGCGGAGCTGGTCGTGCACACGGGGCAGCGCCGGCGCCGCCCCGTCAGGCACGGCGGTCGTGGGCAGAGTACGAGACAGCGTTGTCACAGGTACTCCTCGAATCCGAGGGCAGGGAGCGCACCGACGCGCGCGACGTACCTAGATTTTGTTTAGTCGTCAAACAATCAGGCGACGATCGTAAGGTAGAACTCCACTGGGAGCGTGGTCAATAGGTAGTACCCTTTCGGCGGCTGGTCCGGGCTACTCGGTCAGCCGAAAACCCCGCGTTGGAATTCGCGGCGGTAGCCCCCACGGACCTCGTCCACGTCATCGGCGCCAATTACCTGGTAGATCGCGACGTTCTCCCAGATCGCCGCGGGACGCGGCCGCCGACCGTTCAGCGCAGACCGATACTGCCGCTGGTGTTGCCGGCAGTAAGCCTGGCGCATGATCTGTCCGACTTATGCCCTTGACTTGCTTCTTCGAACCGGTTGTCATGGGTGCTCAAGAGACGTCGCGCGGTACGACATATCAGACACATGCGAGAAGCTTGCTCGCCGATGATGGCACCACGACGTAGTGGGAGTAGCGCATGACAACAGCGGTCGGCGCCGGTGGCGCAGCGAGCTTCCGCACCACCCGCCGACGGACCGCATCGTTCGCGTGTGCCGCCAGCCTCGTCGTCGCGGCGGTCACGGCATGCGGTGCTGGGGGGACCACTGGCGTCCAGCACGGGTTCCAGCCGGTGCCGCAGACCGGCGGCACGGTGACGGTGTGGGTGGATGCCACGCGCCTGGTCGCCGCCGAGATGTACCAGAAGGCACACCCTTCGGTGTCGATGAACATCGTCAGCTACGACGGTGACGCCAACGGTTCGAACTACCTGCAGACGAAGGTGAGCCTGTTCAACCGGACCCGCGAGGGCTGGCCGGACGTGGTCTTCAGTTCGCAGAACAACGAGGTCACCTGGGCGGTGGACGCGGGTTTCACCGCTCCGCTGAACAAGGGGCTGCTCCCCGAGTCCCTGCTTGCTGACTGGGCGCCCAACGCCAACGATCCGTGCCTGGTGGACGGGACGCTCTACTGCCTGCGCAACGACCTGTCCCAGACCGTGCTCTGGTACGACGCGTCGCTGATGCGGCAGTGGGGCTACCAGGTCCCCACGACCTGGGAGGACTACGAGGCGCTCGGGAAGAGGGTCGCCCAGGAGCACCCCGGCTACCTGGTCGGGTCCGCAGGCGACGTGTTCACCCCGGAGATCTACCTGTGGGCGAGCAAGTGCGGCGCCAACCAGATCACCGGCCCCAAGGCAGTCACGGTGCGGGCCACCGGGCCGAACTGCACCAGGATGGCGGCGCTGCTGGACACCCTGATCGAGAACCGCACCATGTCCACCAGCAGCGTGTTCAGCTCGGACTTCGACAAGAACCTGGCCGGAAAGATCCTCATGATGCCCGGTCCGGCGTGGTTCGGCGGCGCGTTGTTCCAGGACGCGTTCAAGGTGCCGGCTGGCCGGATCGCGGTCGCGCCGATGCCGCAGTGGTCGGGCGAGGAGGAACCCGCGGTCGGCAACGTCGGCGGTGGTACCTGGCTGCTGTCAGCGCACAGCACGAACCTGAAGGCCGCCACCGACTTCCTCACCTGGGTGACCACATCGGACGAGTACCAGGGCACCGAAGCGCCTGGCTATCCGGCGCACGCACCGGCGGCGACGACGTGGCTGGCGAAGCAGAACTCCTCCGGGTACTACGCGGGCGACATCGCGGCGCCCCTGCGGGCCGCGGCAGGCCAGGTGTGGCCGGAGTGGGGCTACGGCCAGTTCAGCCAGGAGGCGATCTGGGCGGCGACGGTCACCCCAGGGTTGACCGCGGGCAAGAGCATCGTGTCCCTGCTCCCGGCGTGGCAGGACGCGATCGTGAACCACGCGCGGGCCAACGGGTACGCGGTAACGCGGTGAGCCGGGTTGGCGGAGCGAACCACCAGCAGTGGGGAGGCGGTATGGCGAGTGGGCGGGTTCGCTGGCCCGGGCGGGCCGGTCACGGCTTCGTCACCCCGTACGTGGTGCTGCTGATCGCGTTCGGTGTGGTGCCCACCGGGTACGCGATCTACTTCGCCTTCACCGACGCCGGCGACACGTTCGTGGGGTTGTCGAACTTCCTCGCCGCAGCCAACGACTTCCGGTTCGTGACGGCCGTCGGGCACGTCGCGATCTACCTGATCTGCTGGCTGCCCTCCCTGGTGGTGCTCGTGGTCGCGCTCGCGCTGACGCTGCACCGCGTGACGGTCCGCTCGGCCAGCAGGGCGTTGCGCTTCCTGTACTACGTTCCCGGCGCACTGGCCGGAACCACCGGTGTCCTGGTCTGGCTGTTCATGCTCGACCCCGCGGTCAGCCCGGCCGCATTCCTGTTGCACGCGTTCGGTTTTGACACCTTCGGCCAGGTTGTCGCGCCCGAGCACCTGCCGATCCTGTTCACCGTCATCGCGTTCTGGACCGGCGCCGGCGGCTGGATGGTGGTGATGTACGGGGCACTGAACAACATCTCCCCGGATCTCATCGAGGCGGCCAAGATCGACGGAGCCGGCGCGTGGCGGACCGCGCGGCACGTCCAGATCCCCCTGCTGCGCAAGTGGATCGTCTACATGGTGATCCTCGCGTTCGCCGGCGGAACCCAGCTGTTCGTGGAGCCGCAACTGCTGTCGCAGGCCAGCGTCGGGGTGGCCGGCCGGGACTACTCGCTCAACCAGCTCTCCTACGACTTCGCCTTCCAGAACAACAACGTCAACACCGCCGCGGCCGTTTCGGTCGAGCTGCTGCTGGTCGGGCTCGTCGTCGCGGGTCTGTTCGTCGCCAGGTCGAGGTTCTTCGATGCCGACTGACACGCCGGCCGACGCCCGGCGGACCGCCCCGCGTCGGCACTCGGTCACCGCGCCGCGACCGGCGCCACCCCGGCGTGGCCACTGTGGACCATCGAGCGCGCTGTCCGCGGCGGTCCTCGTGCTTTTCGCGCTGTTCTTCACAGTTCCGGTGCTGTGGCTGGTGTTGGCGGCGACGAAGACCGACGAACAGCTCGTGCACGGCAACCCGCTGTCCTTCGGATCCTGGCAGGCCCTGCGCGCGAACTGGGCGGCGCTCAGCGGGTTCCAGGACGATGTCGTCCTGCTGTGGCTGCGCAACTCCGCGCTGTACTCCTGCCTCGCGTTGGTGATCACGCTGTGCGTGGCGATCCCCGCGGGATACGCGCTGGCGCTGACCGAGTTCCGCGGCAGGCGCACCCTGCTGGTCGTCACCCTCATCGTGATGATCATGCCCAACTCGACGCTGGTCGTACCGCTGTTCCTTGAGATCAACGCCGTCGGCCTGATCGGTTCGACGTGGTCGGTCGTCCTGCCGTTCTCGTTCTTCCCGTTCGGCGTCTACCTGGCCCACATCTTCTTCAGCACGGCGCTACCCAGGGAGCTGCTCGCCGCCGCGCGGCTGGATGGCTGCTCGGAGTTCGGCGTGTTCCGCCACGTCGCCCTGCCACTGGCCACCCCGGCGGTCGCGCTGGTCGGCTTCTTCAGCTTCGTGGGCAACTGGACCAACTACTTCCTTCCCTACGTCCTGCTACCCGAGAGCGACCAGTTACCGATCCAGGTCGGCCTCGGCACGCTGCTGGCGAACGTCCCGCAGTTCAACCCCACCGCCGGTGCGCTCGCGGTCGAGCGGCCGCAACTGGCGCTCGCCGCGTTGCTGGCGATCGCCCCGGTGCTCGTCATCTTCCTGTTCGCCCAACGATTTCTCGTCGCCGGCATGCTCGCCGGCGCCACCAAGGAGTAGCCGATCGTGCACCCCGTCATCACGGCCTCGGTGCCCCTGCTCGAACCACCGGCATGGGCGCTCGCCCAGCGCCAGCTGTTCGACCTGCTCGACCAGGCGTGGCGTCAGTTCGACCGCGACTTCACCGGCCTGGACGGGCGGCTGAACTACCACGGCCGGCTCACCTCCCGCGACGGCGTGGACGACTTCTACGAGGCCTTCTTCAACTGGCCCCAGCTCTACCTGCTCGGTGGCGCCGACGACCTGCTCGCCGCGGCCGAGCGGCACTGGGTGGGAGTCACCCGGCAGCTGACCGAACTCGGCATGCTGCACAACGAGTACGAGCGCGGCTACGACTGGTTCCACCAGAGCGAGAGCATGCTGCTGTTCTACTTCCTGTGCATGGCCGCGCCCGACAGGTGGGCCGAGCGGGCGCTGCGCTTCGCCAACCTCTACGTCGACCCGGGGCACGGCAACTACGACCCCGAGCACCGCATCATCCGCAACCCGCACAACGGCAGTGACCAACTGCGCGAAGGGCTGTTCGACGGCGACTCCTACCCCTGGCGGCCCGACGAGGCCCGGATGTACGGCTTCCCACTGGACTGGGTACCGCCGCCAGAGCCCGGCGAGCCCGACGCCAGGCTGGGTACGCAGATGCGCCACAGGATGGGCCGGGGAGACACCGCGGTCAACCTGGCGGCGGCCAGCCTCGTCCGCAACGCCCTGATGCTGTCCGGAGCCGCGCGCTACCAGGACTGGATCGCCGAGTACGTCGGTGCGTGGCGAGAACGGGCCGTCGCCAACAGGGGAATCCTCCCCGACAACGTCGCCCCGGACGGCACGGTCGGTGGGCTGCTGGAGGGCCGCTGGTACGGCGGTCACTACGGCTGGTCCTGGCCGCACGGCTGGTACGGCATCGGGCAGGCCGCCACGGGCGCGGCCCTGGCGGCCGTCGCCGCCACCGGTGACGAGTCCTTTCTGGACCTGGTGCGCGCCACGCTGGACGAGATCATCGCCTGCGGCAGGGTCATGGCCTTCACCGAGTCGGACTCCAGCCTCCGGTCCAGGTGGACCGCCCAGCTGGGCGAGGACGTGCGCACGCCCACCCTGCACGTGCCGTTCCGGTACGCCGACCGTGGCTGGTTCGACTACAACCCCGTGCTGATGTCGGTACCCATCGCGCTGTGGCACCACTCCGCCGCTTCCGCCGACCAGGCGCGCATCGAACGGGTGCGCTCGGCCAGCGGTCACGACTGGGGCGCCGTGCGCGCGTTCCGCGGCAAGGAGGAGGCGGGCCACGAGGAGCCCTGGTTCGCCTTCCTCGCCGGCGACAACCCCGACTACCCGGAGCAGATCCTGGCCGCCGCACAGGCCCAGGTGCGGCACCGGCTCGCGCGCATGGAGGTCCACCGCGGTCACGACGTCTCCGAAGCCGACATCCACCTGTGGCAACAGTCCAACCCCGTGGTCACCGAGGCACTGGTCCAGCTCACCTGGGGCGGCCCGCAGGTCATCTACAACGGCGGCCTGCAGCAGGCACGCGTGCGCTACCACGACGCACACGCCCGCCGGCCCGGGCTTCCGCCGGCGGTGGCCGCCCTGGTCTCCCGCATCGAACCCGAGGCGACCGTCGTCGACCTGGTCAACCTCGACCCACTGGGCGACCGGGCGGTGATCGTGCAGGCCGGCGCGTTCGCCGAGGACACCATCCGCACCGCGCGGTACACCAGGTGTGCCGACCCGTCCTGGATCGGGGATCTCTACGATTACGGGCATCGCGGGCCCGTGGTGACGGCCGCCTCGATCCACCCCGAGGGTCCCTGGCTTCGCGTGGAACTCCCCCGCTCCACCAGCATCCGCCTCACCCTCCGCCTCGACCTGCGCACCCGGCCGCCGTCCTACCGCACGCCTTTCGAAGGACGCCACCCCGAACACGGCACCCGTGAACCGCTCCAGTGGTGACCGGTGCGAGGGCAGCATCGGCTGTCGTTGGGACCTCGATGACGACACCGGGTGGTCAGGCTGTCCGGTACTTCTCGGGACTTGGCCAGCGAGCGGATCGAAGTCAACCACCAGAAGTGCTTCTTGAATGGGTTGGGGGCGGCGTGGCCAACGGATGAGCAACCCCAGCACCGTGCGGCACGAAAAGGTAGGGGTACTCCTGTTCTCCAGCAGCCCAATAGCGTTGGGAGGGAGGAACTAGCAGAAGAGCAGGTGACCAGGTGGACCAGATCCTCGACGCCATCCTGTCCAACGAGGCAGCCGCCACCGACTTCGCGGCTCTGCCGATACCGGAATCCTATCGAGCGGTAGTTCTTCTCGAAGGGGAGACGGACATGTTCGCCGGGATGGCGAGCAAGGAAAAGGACCCCCGCAAGGCGCTGCACCTGGCGAACGTCCCGACCCCCGAGGTCGGCCCCGGCGAAGCGCTGGTGGCCGTGATGGCCAGCGCCATCAACTACAACACCGTGTGGAGTTCGGTTTTCGAACCCCTACCGACCTTCGGATTCCTCAAGCGCTACAGCCGCACCTCAACCCTGGCCGCAAAACACGACCTGCCCTATCACGTGGTGGGCTCCGACCTCGCCGGAGTCGTGCTGCGCACCGGGCCCGGCGTTGACTTCTGGAAGCCGGGTCACCGCGTTGTCGCGCACTGTCTGGACGTACACCTGGAGCATCCCGACGGGCACAACGACACCCTGCTCGCCCCGCAACAATGGATCTGGGGCTACGAAACCAACTTCGGCGGCCTCGCCGAGCTGGCCCTGGTCAAAGCCAACCAACTGATGCCCATGCCCCAGCACCTCACCTGGGAGGAAGCCGCCTCCTCCGGCCTGGTCAACTCGACCGCCTACCGGCAACTGGTCTCGACCAACGGCGCCAACATGAAGCAGGGCGACGTCGTGCTGATCTGGGGTGCTTCCGGTGGTCTCGGCTCCTACGCCACCCAGCTGGTGCTGAACGGCGGAGCCACACCGGTGTGCGTGGTGTCCTCACCCGAGAAGGCCGCCCTCTGCCGGAAGATGGGCGCGGAACTCATCATCGACCGCAGCGCCGAGGGCTTTCGGTTCTGGAAGGACGAGCAGACGCAGGACCCGGCGGAGTGGAAGCGGTTCGGTGCCAGCATCCGCGAGCTGACCGGTGGTGAGGATCCCGATATCGTCTTCGAGCATCCAGGCAGGGACACGTTCGGCGCCAGTGTGTACGTCGCCCGCAAGGGCGGCAGCATCGTCACCTGCGCATCAACCAGCGGTTACCTGCACCAGTACGACAACCGCTACCTGTGGATGCACCTCAAGCGGATCATCGGCTCCCACTTCGCCAACTACCGAGAAGCCTGGGAGGCCAACCGACTGATCACCAAGGGAGCGATCCACCCCACACTGTCCAAAGTGTACTCCCTGGAGAACACCGGGCAGGCCACCTACGACGTACACCACAACCTGCACCACGGGAAGGTCGGCGTGCTGGCTCTGGCCCCAGCAGAAGGACTGGGCGTGCGCGACCACGCGATGCGCGCGATGTACCTCAACGAGATGAACCGCTTCCGGGAAGGGTGCGGACCGCGTGGCACCGAGGACCGCGGCGCAACCCACTCGCCCGCTCGATCAACCCCCCGCAGCCGGGCGACCACGTGATCTGCGAGCGCGACCTCCTCGGCGAACCAGCCCAGGCGACTCCGCCGCGGTCGGGGGCATCACGCGCTACAGCCGCCGGTACCACCACTCTCCCCCGGCGTCCAGGAGGCTCTCACCCCGGTCGGCTGGTTCGGAGGACTCGCGGTTGGTTTCCTCGGGCGCACGCGGCAACTCCCACCCCGGTGGTCAGGGAGACGCCGGGTAGTCCACAATCCGCGCGGTCTCCAGCACCTTGTCGACCAGTGCGGACTGCCGCAGCGTCGCCTCGGTCCACGAGGACGTGTCTGCGCCGTCCCGCACCGCGCGAACGAAGTAATCGACGATGTTGGCGAACTGGTCATCGACGGGCAGGGCCCGTTCCTCGCGGTAGTCCTGCCGTTCGATGCGGATCACCGGCTGGAGGCTCGCCGGAGTGGTGAACGCCCGGTCCAGAGTGAGCCGCCCGGTGCTGCCCGCCAGCTCGTAACCAGTTCGGTAGGAGTGGTCCATGCCGAACCGAAGCTGCGCGGGAATACCCTCGGCGTTGCAGAGCAGGACGTCACCGGAGATGATCACGTCACGCTGCCGTTCCCTGCGCAGCACCGCGCCCACAACCGTCAGATCGGGCCCGAGGTAGTGGTGTGCAGCCCGAATGGGGTACACCCCGAAGTCCAGCGCTCCGTCGCCGAGTACCGGCCGATACCGGATGTCGTCGCCCGGTTTTGGCGGGATGGTGAACGTGCTGGAGAATCCGCGAAGCTCACCGATCACATGACCGGCCAGCAGTTCGGCAACCACCCGGTGTTGTGAGTGGTGCAGGAACATGAAGTTCTCCATCAGCACCAACCCACGGCGCTCGGCCAGTCTCACCAGAGCCGCAGCCTCCCGGTGGCACCGGGTCAGCGGCTTCTCGGCGAGCACGTGCTTGCCCGCTTCGAGGGCGCGCGCGGCCCAGTCGGCGTGCAGGGCAGTGGGCAGCGGCAGGTAGACGGCGTCCACATCGGACCGATCGAGCAGCGTGGTGTAGTTCTCCGCATCGCAGCCGAACCGATCGGCGAACCTGGCGGCTTTCCGGTGATCCCGGCTGGCCACCGCGACCACCCGCACGCCGTCGGCCGCCACCAGTGTGGGAAGCATGCGGCGCCACGCGATGTCGGCGCAGCCGAGCACCCCGAAGCACAGGCACTTCGGTGGTGCGGCCACAGATTGCGTAGTCATCCGAGAATCACTCCCTGTCCGGACAAGCTCACGCGTCGACAGCAGAGCGCGCGTAGAACCGCAGGCATTCCTCATAGGTGGGCAGCAACCCAGCCCTGGCGGCTTCGGCGAGGGCCGGCGCCCTGCGGTCCTTGTCGGTCATGATCGGCGGCTCGGTCAGCCCCCACGGCAGGTCGAGGTCCGGGTCGAGCGCGTCTATCTCAATCATGGTGCCCGGCTGATACGGCTGCGAGCACAGGTAGTTCATGCAGACGTCGTCGCTCAACGCGAGGAAGGCGTGTCCAATCCCGTCCGCGACATAGACCGCGACGCCCGAGTTCGCGTCCTGGTAGGTGGTGTCAAAGCAGCCGAAGGTCGGCGAGCCCACACGGAGATCGACCACGATGTCCAGCACGGCGCCGCGGACACAGGTCACCAGTTTCTCCTGGCCGGGCGGGAGGGTCGTGCCGTGGATTCCCCTGAGAACGTTGCGGCGGGACACCGAGTAGTTCGCCTGAGCTATCCGGAACGGCCGGCCAATGCGTTCCGTCAGGTTCTCGGTGCGGAACGCCTCATAAAAACAACCCCGGTTGTCCACCCATTTCCTCGAAGTGATCCGATAAGCCCCCGGTATCACCGTCTGGGTGACCTCCATACCGCTGTCCCTCCATCGCAGGTGCTGTGCCGCGATCCGATCGTGCTCGCCTGTCGGGGAAGGTACCGAAATCGTTCCGACAGCGTCGACGCTAACCGGCCCTGTAGCGATGACCAACCCCTAGAAGGGCATTCCGAGGAAGCCAGGGGATTCAGGGCAGAACCCGCACACACGCGAGCGCAGTCAATCACGTGGAGCCGAAAGGCCGGACGTGCGCCGCAAGCCATTCCTCGATAGCCGCCGCGGTCACGGACACCTCGGCGCGGCCTTCCACCATGCTGTTGTGGTTTCCCGGAACATCGATCACCTCGTGCTCGGCGGGCCAGGACGTCCGCCACTCCGCCCCGGAGTGCTCACCGTCCGCCCATCCCGGAACCGGTTCCGACGCGCGCACGAGCAGGGTCGGGGTGCGAATCCCAGTTGGGCCCCAGTTCCTGAACAGGGAGAAGTAAGCGGCCATCGCGGTGAGCCGGGTGGTGGTCATCTGACCGAACTTGCGCTCGTTGTCGAGCACCCGTTCCTGCATCACGGGCAGCACGTACCGGACTTGCTCGCTAGTAGGCAGGTAGGTGTCCAACAGCACCACGGCTTGAACGGGTGTTCCCTGCCGTTCCAGGTGTTCCGCGATCGCGTACGCGATCATGCCGCCGGAGGAACGGCCCGCGAGAATCACCGGGGCGCCCTGAGTGCGTTCCTGAACCAGGGTTGCCAGATGGCCAACCAGCGCATCAATCGTCGCTGGCACGGGTTCGCCCGGCACAAACCCGGGATATGGTGCGAACCACACGTCTCGGATGCCGTGCGACTGTTCGGCGAACCGGACGTACTCCTGCGGGCTCGACCACACGGACATCGAAGCGAAGCAGATCATCGCCGCGCGCCTTGACCCGCTGCTCAACCTGACCAACTCGGCCACGTTGACATCGTCACCGGCGTTGAACGCGGGACGCAGCCGCGACGCCAGCTCCAGGATCTTGTTGCCGACTTCTGGCTGGCCCTGCGCGTTGGCTTGCCGGTAGACCTCCACGATGTCGCCGAGCGGTCCTGCTTCTCGCTCAGTCCTCGGCTTCCTGCTCTCATCCTGGGCTTGCCTCAGCTCCTCCGTCAGCAGCTGGGAGAGTGCCGACACCGTGGGGTAGTCGAAGATCGCGGTGGCCGAGAGCCGGAGACCTGTTTCCTCGTTGAGCCGGTTGCGCAGTTCCATGGAGGTCAGCGAGTCGAAGCCGAGTTCGCCGAACGCGCTGTCCGAACCGATCGCGTCCGGCCCCTGGTGCCCCAGAACGGCCGCGGTCGACGCCTTGACCAGCTCACGTAGCACCGCAAGGCGATCTGCCTCCGACAACTGGGCAATGCGCGTGCCGACGGTGGCCCGTGCTGCCCGGCGGGGCGCGGGCCTGGTTCTGGCCAGCCGCATTACCACGAGCACCGCCTCATCCGAGGTACCGAGCGCGGCGTCGAACAACGACAATCCCTGGTCGGCCGTGAACGGCACCGCGCCCGCCTGGTCGAACCGGCGCCGGGCGTTCGTGCTCAGTCCAGCGGCCATCCCGTCGGCTGTGTCCCAGGGGCCCCAGGCGATCGAGAGCGCCGGCAACCCGAGCGCCTGGCGATGCCGTGCCAGTCCGTCGAGGAATGTGTTCGCGGCGGCGTAGTTGGCTTGTCCGGGCGCGCCCAGTATTCCGGAGGCCGACGAGAACATCACGAACGCGGCCAGATCCATGTTGCTGGTCAGCTCGTGCAGGTGCCACGCCCCGTCCACCTTGGGCTGCAGCACCGCATCGACGCGCTCCGGCGTCATGGCGGGTAACACGCCGTCATCCAACACCCCGGCCAGGTGTATCACCGCGGTCAACGGGTGCTCGGCGGGGATGTCGGCCAGCATTCGTTCCACCGCTCGCCGATCAGCGACATCACACCGGACCGCGGCGACGTGCGCACCGAGGGCGGTCAGTTCACGTGTTTCGACGTCCCGTCTGCTGGCCAGCACCAGACGACGGACGCCGTGTGCGGAGACGAGATGACGGGCCACCAGTTGACCCAGTGCGCCCGCGGCACCGGTAAGCAGCACGGTGCCGCCGGAACCCAACGTGGTCGGGGACTCATCGGTAGACGCGACCAGTTCGGGAGCGTACGGCTCGCCGTTCCGTATCGCGATCTCCGTTTCGTTCGACGCCAACACGGCGGGCAGCACTCGATAGGACGCATCGTCGTCGTCGAGGTCCACCAGCACGAAACGGCCAGGGTTCTCTGACTGCGCCACCCGAACCAGTCCCCAAACCGCCGCACCGGGCAGGTCCACCACCGGTTCTCCGGCGACCGTCGTCGCACCGTGCGTCAGCAGGACGAGAGTGGAGTTGACCAGCCGGTCGTCGGCCAGCCACGCTTTGATGGAGGCGAGCGTGTAGTGGCTGGCCGCGTGGACGGTCTCGGCCAGCCCGCTGCCCGGGGCCACCGCGGACGAGAAGAGCACCAGTCTGGGCACGGGTGTGCCCGCGGCCAGCGATTCCGAGAGGGACGCCGGGTCCAGGTACGGTGAGCAGACCACGCCGAGCCCGGCAAGACGGTCCGCGACGTTTCGTCGGTCAATGCCCACCACGGCGAGCCCGGTAGCTGGCTCAGCTACCGTCACCGGCTCCCAGCTCACCCGGAACATTGACCCGGCCGCGCGTCGGACCACTGTAGACGATTGCGGGAGGGCCTGCCGCATTGTCAGAGATCCGACGGACATCACCGGCTGGCCGGCGGCGTCCCACAAGTCAGCGGTCACGCCACCGCGCTCTGTGGCCAGCCGGACTCGCACATGGGTCGCGCCGGTCGCGAAGAGTTGGACATCGGTGAAGGCGAACGGGAGCCCGCTCAGGTTCTCTCCGGGGAGGAAGTTCATCGGATGCAATGCGGCGTCCAGCAAGGCTGGGTGAACGCCGAACTGCTCACCGTCATCGCCTGGAAGGTCGATCTCGGCGAAGACCTCGTCGCCCTGGCGCCACACGCGCCGCAACCCTCGGAACGATGGGCCGTAAGCCAAGTCATTCCGCTTGAGTTGTTCGTAGAACTCGTTCAGGGCAACGGGAACAGCACCAGCGGGCGGCCAGTCCCCGGCCGTGGCCGGTGTTCGCGATCCGCTCATCAGGAGTGTGCCGACCGCGTGCTGGGTCCAGAGATTTTCGAGGTCTGGGGCTTCACTGCGGGAGTAGACGCTCATGCGACGACAGCCGCTCTTGTCGGGGTCGGTGACGGTGACCTGGATCGTGACGCACCGGTCGGATATCACCAACGGCTCGTGCAGGGTGAGTTCCTCGATCAGGTCGCACCCGGTGCGAGCTGCCACGTGCAACGCGAGTTCGACGAACCCCGTGGCGGGAAAAAGGACCATCCCGTGAACTTGGTGGTCGGCCAGCCAGCGGGGCGAATCCCGGGAGAGCTGCCCGGTCAACAGCAGACCACCAGAGTCAGGCAGGGAAAGCTCGGCGGTGAGCAATGGATGCCCGGTCACCCGCAGCCCCGCGGAGTTCGACGAAGCCGACCCGTGTGCACTTGGTCGAAGCCAGTAGTGGTGGTGTTGGAAGGGGTAGGTGGGTAGGTCGTCGACCCGGCTGCGACTGCGGCTGCGGCTGGTGGTGG
>NZ_JAMTCK010000033.1:0-8116 GCF_024171785.1 Goodfellowiella coeruleoviolacea | reverse complement strand
TGCAACGCCACCAACGACGACGAACACGCCGTGTCCACCGTCACCGCCGGCCCCTCGAACCCGAACACGTACGACACCCGACCCGACAACACACTCCCGGACACACCAGTGCTCACGTACCCCTCGGCGTCGGCACCCAGCAGCGCCACGTAGTCGCCGGACATCGCCCCGGCGAACACCCCGGTGCGGCTGCCGCGCAGTGACAGCGGGTCGATGCCCGCCCGCTCGAACACCTCCCAGGACACCTCCAGCAGCTGCCGCTGCTGCGGGTCCATCGCCAACGCCTCACGCGGCGAGATGCCGAAGAAGTCCGCGTCGAAACCAGCCACATCGGACAGAAAGCCACCGGACCGAGGACCTGGCGTTCCCCCGTGGTCCGGGCTCGGAGTGGACACCCCGGGCATCTCCCAGCCGCGATCCGCCGGGAAACCACCCATCACGTCCGCTCCTCCGCTGAGCAGACTCCACAAGTCCTCCGGCCCCGCCACACCGCCTGGCAAGCGGCACGCCATGCCGACGATCACGACCGGCTCGTCCTGGTCGCTCGCGACCGTGACCAGCTCGGCCCTTCCCCCGTCCGGATTCACCAGCCGGTCGACCAGGTGACGCGCGAGCGCCTCTGCAGAGGGGTGGTCGAAGACCAGCGTGGCGGGCAGGCGGAGTCCGGTCACACCGGTCAGCCGGTTGCGCAACTGCACCGCGGTCAACGAGTCGAACCCGAGGTCGCGGAATGCCCGTCCGGCGGGGATGGCGGCGGCGGACGAGTGCCCCAGCACAGCAGCCGTGTGCGCGCTCACCAGTTCCGTGACCATCGCGATCCGCGCCTCGGTGGACAGTCCAGCGAGGCGCTCTGCCATCACCGGTTCGGGGTCGGGTGTGCGCCGGGCGGGCACGAGCCCGCGAAGCAGCTCCGGTACCTGGTCGCCTGGACCGCCCAGCTCGGCGAGGTTGAACCGGGCGACAACGACAACCCCCTCGTCGGCCGAACGCACCACGTCGAACAGGCGAATCGCGTCCGCTGTGGACAGCGGTAGGACGCCGGGGCCGACCTTCGACCGGTCGATGTGCTCCGTCATGCCGCTGGCCTGCGCCCACACGCCCCACGCCAAGGACTGAGCTGGCAGTCCGTTCGCCCGCCGGTGGGCGGCCAGGCCGTCGAGAAAGGCGTTCGCTGCCGCGTAGTTCGCCTGGCCTGCGCCACCGAGTGTGCCGACCGCGGACGAGAACAGCACGAACATCGCCAGCTCTCGATCCTTGGTGAGTTCGTGCAGATGCCACGCCCCGTCCACCTTCGGTCGCAACACCGCGGCCAACTGCTTTTGGTCCAGTGAGGTGATCACTCCGTCGGCCAGCACGCCGGCCGCGTGCACGATCCCCGTCAGCGGTGTGTCGATGGACGCGAGCAGGTCGGCCACAGCGGACCGATCAGCGAAGTCACACGCGGCGAGCGTGACCTCTGCTCCGGCCTCGGTGAGTTCCGCGACGAGTTCCGCCGCTCCAGGGGCTGCGGCGCCACGCCGACCAGCGAGCACGAGCCGGCGCACGCCGTGCTCTGCGACCAGGTTCCTGGCGATCAGCCCGCCCAGCGTGCCAGTACCTCCCGTGATCAGGACGGCGCCCGCCGGGTCGAGATCTGCGGCGGCGTCAGCCGGCAGCTGCGGGCGCCGTACCAGGCGTGGCGAGTACAGCACTCCGTTCCGCACGGAGAGTTGGAACACCCCGGACGGAACCGCGTCCGGCGCAGCCGCCAGGTCATCGGTGTCGAGCAGCACCACGCGGCCGGGAAACTCCACCTGGGCCGATCGCACCAGGCCCCACACAGCGGCTCCGGCCAGATCCCGCACACCCGCACCAACCGCGTGACACGTCTGGAACACCAGGAGCGTGTCGGTCAAGCGTTCGTGGGAGAGCCACCACCGCAGCAGCCGAAGAACGTTCTCCGTGGCGTCGTACACGCTGGTGAGCACTGCCGCGTTGTTCTGGAGTGGCAGCGGCACGACGACCGCCTCGGGAACGGGTGCTCCCTGGTTGATCGACTCGATCAACCCCGTCGGATCGTCCACCACGGTGCACCGGACCGACTTCGCGTAGTCGACGGGAATCCACTCCACCCGGAACACGGCGTCGGGCACCGAGCCGGCCAGGTCGTCCACTGCTACTGGCCGCGCCACCAGGGATCGGACCGAGACCACCGGTCGTCCGGCATCATCGGCGAGCAGTAGCGACGTGCCGCCCGTGTCCGCTCGCGCGAGTCGTGCCCGCAGGGCGGGAACACGTGCCGTGGGCAGCGTCACGCCGGACCAGCAGAACGGCAGGCCCGGTACGCCTGGTTCGGTCATGGCCGCGTGCAGCACCGAGTCCAGCAGGACGGGATGCAGCCAGAAGTTGTGGAAATCCTCATCTTGTCCAGGTAGGACCACCTCGGCGAAAAGGTCCTCGTCACGTCGCCACACCGCGCGCAGTCCCTGGAACGCCGGCCCATAACCGAATCCGGCTTCGGCAAGGCGTGGGTAGAGATCGCCGATGTCGACCAGTTCGGCGCCGTCGGGCGGCCATTCGCTGAGGTCGAACAGCTCGACCTCACCATCGGCGGTCAACGTTCCGCAAGCATGCCGGGTCCAGGTTCCGTCCTGGTCGGCGTGCCGCGTGTGCATGCTCACCGGTCGTTCGCCGTCCCCATTCACCGCCCCCACCACGACCTGCATGCGCAGATCCTCGGACGTCGACAGCAGCACGGGCTGTTCCAAGGTCAGTTCCGCCACCCCGGTGCATCCCACCTGATCCGCGGCGAACAACGCCAGATCGAGCAGGGCAGCAGCCGGAACCAGAATCCGGCCCTGCACCGTGTGATCGGCAAGCCAGGGCTGCTCGCGCAGTGCGAGCGTGCCGGTGAACACGACGCCGTTCCCGTCCGCGAGGGCGACCACGGCGCCGAGCAACGGGTGCCCCGCCCGGCCCAACCCCGCGCGTGCCAGGTCACCCGCTCTGTGGGTCCTCGGCAGCCAGTACCGCTCCCGCTGGAAGGCGTAGGTGGGCAGATCGACCACGGCCGGCCCGTCCCCGAAGGTGGCGGACCAGTTGACCGGGACGCCCTCGACATGAGCCTCGGCCACTGAGGTCAGGAATCGACCGAGGTCTCCCTCACCTCGACGCAAGGTCGCGATCACCACGGCTGTTCGCCGCGCGGCGTCGATGGTTTCCTGAAGGCTGGTGGCCAGTACCGGATGCGGGCTGACTTCGACGAACACCCGGTGTCCCTGCTCCAGCAGGGCCTCGGTCACCTCGGCGAACCGCACGGTCTCGCGCAGGTTGCGGTACCAGTACTCGGCGTCGAGACGGGCCGCGTCGACGAGGTCGGCTGTCACGGTGGACACGAACGGGATCTCGCCCTGTCCGGGCTCGATGGGACCGATCGCATCGATCAGCTGGTCCTTGAGCCGCTCGACCTGGGCACTGTGCGAGGCATACCCGACCGGAATCTCGCGTGCCGCGATCCCGTTCTCCGCGCAGTCACGGAGCAACTCCACGGCCGCTTCCCGGGAGCCGGACACCACCGCTGACACCGGCCCGTTCACCGCGGCGACAGCGAGTTGGTCCCCCCACTTGGCCAACAGTGCGGGCAGGTTGGTCACCGGCACCGACACCGCGACCATCGTGCCCGATCCGGACAGCTCGACCAGCGCCCTGCTGCGCAGTGCCACCAGTCGCGCACCATCCGAAAGAGACAGTCCACCTGCGACAACCGCAGCGGCGATCTCGCCTTGGGAGTGCCCGACCACAACCTCGGGGCGGACACCGTACGACTGCCACAGGGACGCAAGTGACACCATGACCGCGAACAGCGCGGGCTGGACCACGTCCACCCGGGTCAGTTCGGTGGCATCACGGATCACGTCGAGCAGTGACCACTCCACGTACGGGTCGAGCGCGTCCGCGCATGCCCGCATGCGTTCGGCGAACACCGGCGACGTGGCGAGCAGGTCCGCGGCCATTCCCGCCCACTGGCCACCCTGGCCGGAGAAGACGAACACGGCACCAGTTGTCCCGCCCCTGCCACCCCCACCCCGGACGACGTTCGACGCGGGCATATCCTGGCGCAGCCGGTCGAGTCCGGTGAGCAGTTCGTCCCGGTCGTTGCCCAGCACCACCGCCCGGTGTGCGAGCACGGCGCGTCCGGCCGCGAGTGTGAAGCCCACGTCGGCCGTGGCGAGTTCCGGAGTATTCCCAAGATGTGTCAGCAGGCGGTTCGCTTGTGCCCGCAACGCGGCTGGGGTCCGGGCGGACAACACCCACGGCACTGGTCCCCCGTGTTCCTGGGTACTCGATTCGGGGACGTCGCCATCCGGGAAGTGCTCAACGATCACGTGCGCGTTGGTGCCGCTGACACCGAACGAGGACACTCCGGCCCGCCGGGCCCGCCCGGTCTCTGGCCACGGTACGGCCTCGGTGAGTAGGCGGACCTCACCGGCGGTCCAGTCGACGTGCGGGGTCGGCTGGTCGACATGCAGTGTTCGAGGCAGCATGCCGTGCCGCATCGCCATCACCATTTTGATCACGCCGGCGACCCCGGCCGCAGCCTGGGTGTGACCGATGTTCGACTTCAGCGACCCGAGCCACAGCGGACGGTCACGATCCTGTCCATAGGCCGCCTGGAGTGCCTGGATCTCGATCGGGTCACCGAGCACGGTCCCGGTTCCATGCCCTTCCACGGCGTCCACACTGGATGGTTCGAGCTGGGCCCTGGCGAGCGCGTCGAGGATCACACGCTGCTGGGCCGGGCCGTTCGGTGCGGTCAGGCCGTTGGACGCCCCGTCCTGGTTGATCGCCGAGCCGCGAATCGTGGCGAGAACCCGATGGCCAAGCCGTTGTGCGTCGGAAAGCCGTTCCAGCACCAACATGCCCGCACCCTCGGACCACCCGGTGCCGTCGGCCGCGGCCGCGAATGCCTTGCACCGGCCATCCGCAGCGAGGCTGCGTTGCTGGCTGAACTCGACGAACGTCCCAGGTGTCGACATCACGGTCACGCCGCCCGCCAGCGCGAGCGCGCACTCCCCCGAACGGAGGGCCTGGCTTGCCATGTGCAGTGCGACCAGGGACGACGAGCACGCCGTGTCGATCGTGACGGCCGGTCCCTCCAAGCCGAGGACGTAGGCGATCCGACCCGATGCCACGCTTCCCGCATTGCCCAGGCCGAGATACCCACCGAGTTCCTCGGCAACACCGGAGCTGTCGGACAGCCACGACCCGTAGTCGTGGTACATCACGCCAGCAAACACCCCGGTCCGGCTGCCCCGTACCGACGTGGGCGGGATACCCGCCCGCTCCAGGGCTTCCCAGGAGATTTCCAGCAGCAGCCGCTGCTGCGGGTCCATGGCCCGCGCCTCACGCGGGTTGATCCCGAAGAAGTCGGCGTCGAACTCCGCTGCGTCGCGGAGAAAACCGCCCGACCGGGTGTAGCTCCGGCCAGCCGTGCCGGGTTCCGGGGCGTACAACTCGTCGAGGCGCCAGCCCCGGTCGGTGGGGAATTCGGTGACCGCGTCCACGCCGTTCGCGACCAGATGCCACAGCCGTTCCGGTGAATCGACGCCGCCGGGGTACCGGCAGCTCAACCCCACGATCGCAATCGGCTCGTCAGCCGGGGCAACCACCGGCGCCGACACGGCCCGCTCTGATCCCCGCAGCTCGGCGAGCAGATGCCGGACCAGCGCCAGGACGGTTGGGTGGTCGAACGCCAGCGTCGCCGGCAGCCGCAAGCCGGTGCTCTCCGCCAAGGTGTTGCGCAGTTCGACCGCGGTGAGCGAATCGAGACCGAACTCGCGCAGTGGCAGACCAGGGTCCACGGCGTGCGGGTTCGGCTGTGCGAGCACCGCGCTGACCCGGTCCCGCACCAGACCCAGCAGTGCGCGTTCGGCCTCGTCATCCGACATGCTGGCGAGTGACCGGGCGAGGGTGGCTGCGGCGGTGACCGGCCGGCGCCGCCGAGCACCGACCAAGCCGCGCAGCGGTGGCGCCAGGTTCGGCTGGCGGTGCAACGCGGCCAGGTCGAGCCGGATGATCAAGAGCATGGGATCGGCCGTCTGGAGCGCGGCGTCGAACAACGCCAGCCCCTCCTCGACGGGGAACTCCGTGATTCCAGCCTGTTCCGCCTTGCTCCGGAGCCCGTCGGAGAGCGTGCGCGTCATACCGCCATCGGGCTGCTGCCACGGACCCCAGGCCAGCGAACTGGCGGTAAGGCCGGACGCACTGCGGCGTTGCGCGAGAGCGTCGAGGAAGGCGTTCGCCGCGGCGTAGTTGGCCTGGCCCGGTGAACCGACCGTTGCCGCGGCCGAGGAGAACAGCACGAACGCGGACAGATCCATGTCCTCGGTAAGCTCGTGCAGGTGCACCGCTCCGTCTACTTTGGACCGGAAGACGAGGTCCAGCCGTTCGGGGGTCAGCTCGGTCACCACACCGTCGTCCAGCACACCGGCGGTGTGCACCACGGCGGTGAGCGGGTGCTCCGGAGGGATGCGGGCGAGCACGGCGGCGAGATCGCCCCGTTCGGCCACGTCGCACCTGGCGACCGTCACGGTCGCACCGGACTCCCGTAGTCCGACTGCGCACTCGTCGAACTCGTCAATGTTCCTGCTGACCAGCACCAGGTGGCGCACGCCGCAGGTGTCCACCAGATGACGCGAGATGCTCCGCCCCAGACTCCCGGTGGCTCCGGTGACCAACACCGTGCGGTTCGGGTCGAACGCGAGGTTGGTTCTTCGAGGCTGTCGCACCGATTCCAGCCGCGGCGTGAAGACACGGCCGTCGCGTATCGCGAGCTGGGGCTCCATGGTCGCCAGCGCGGCCGCGGTCACCCGCGTGGTGCTTTCCGCGTCGTCCGCATCGAGCAGGACGAACTGGTCGGGATGCTCAGCCTGTGCCGAACGCACCAGTCCCCACACGGCGGCCTGCACGGGATCGACGGCGGTTTCCCCAGGACCGACAGCGTTCCTGGTGAGGAAGACAAGCCGGCCGGCCCGCTCGTTGGACAGCCACTGTTGGATCATCCGCAGCGTGTGGCTTGTCACGGCACGCACGGCACCCGCTTCCGGCGGTGGCACGAGGACGAACTCCGTCCCACTGTCTGGCTTCCCAACCCGCAGTTCCGACCACGCCAGGCGATACATCGACCGCATTGCCCCGTGCCGCAAGGACGCGACCGCGTCCGGCTCCACCTCGCGCAGCGCGACGGAATCCACGCGTGCCACGGGATTTCCGTCCTGATCTGCGATGTCAAGGGACATCTCGCTCGTCACGCGCACCCGCAGCGACGAAGCCCCGACCGCGTACAGGGAAACACCGTTCCACACGAACGGCAGCTGGCTGCGTTCCCCACCCGAACCGGTGAGCGTCACGGCGTGCAGTGCGGAGTCGAGCAGGGCGGGATGGACACCGAACCGCTCAACGTCCACCACGTCATCGGGCAGGTGCAGCTCGGCGAACACATCGCTGCCACGGCGCCACGCCCTGTTCAGACATTGGAATGCCGGCCCATAGCCAAACCCGACTTCCGCCAGGTCGTCGTAGAAGTGGCTGGTGTCGAGGAGTTCGGCGCCGGCCGGTGGCCACTCGGTGGTGTCGAACTCCGGAACGGGCATGGCACTCACCAGCGCGCCACGGGCGTGGCACACCCATTCGTCATCATCGTCCACGCGGGAGTGAACGGTCAGCTGCCGGCGGCCGGTGTCGTCCGAAGCGCCCACCCCGAGTTGGATCTGGACCTCCTGGCCGGACAGGGCCAACGGCGCTTCCAGCGTCAGCTCGTCCAACATCGCACCGCCCAGCCGCTCCCCCGCACGCCACGCGAGTTCAACGAAAGCGGTGCCGGGTACCAGGGTTGTGCCGTGGATCGTGTGGTCGGCCAGCCAGGGGTGGCGGTCAACAGACAGCCGTCCGGTCAACAGCAGACCGGAGTCAGCGAGTTCGACCGCAGCCCCCAGCAAGGGATGGTCAGCAGCAGTGAGCCCGAACGAGCGGACGTCTCCCGAGGTGGCCTTGTCGCGAAGCCAGTAGTGGTGGTGTTGGAAGGGGTAGGTGGGTAGGTCGTCGACCCGGCTGCGACTGCGGCTGCGGCTGGTGGTGG
>NZ_JAMTCK010000032.1:1060-41013 GCF_024171785.1 Goodfellowiella coeruleoviolacea | reverse complement strand
TGCGGCTACCGAGAGGGGTATCGACCCTGACCGGATCTCCTTGACCGTGACATTGCGGGCTGCCCGCCACTCGCTGGTCCTCGCCCGCACGGCAGGTGGGGGCGAGGGCTTGGCCGGTGCCGTACCCGCGGGGATCCGCCACGCGATGCTGAACCCGCGCGAACTCGGCCCGAAGCATCGCCGATCACGGATTCTGCCCCGGCGCGTCAAACGGCCAGTCTCGCCCTTTGCCTACAACAAGACCAGACACGACGAATCCTTGTCCCGGGTGAGGATCAGCTACAGCATCACCCCGCCAACACCCGACTTGACACCTGGCTCAACGACCTAACTTCACGGCATTGGTTTGCAAAGTCAACTCGCGCGGGGGGTGGGGGTGATGTGGAGGGGGGTGGGGATGGGCTGCTTGAGGGTTCTGGTCACCGTGCACAGGTTCTCGATGGCTCGGTTCACCACCGCGAGCAGTTCGGCGCGCCGCTCGTCGTCCAGTGTGGACAGATCGAGGTCGAGGCCGACCTGGACGGCGTCCAGCTGGTGCGCGCCGGCCGGGCGCACGTCCTGCGCGGTGGCGCTCAGTTCGGTGCCCTCGCCCAGCCGCCGCACCACCAGGTCCTCGGCCGTGACGGCCGCGCACCCGGCCGCGGCCACCAGCAGCAGCTCGACCGGGGTGAACGAGCCCTGCTGGCCGACCCGCCCGACGCGGACCTCGGCGCCGCGGTCGTTGGTGGCGACAAAGCTGTGCTGGGCGGTGCGTCGCACGCGCACGGGTGGGGTTGCCATCGGGGGCGCTCCTCGGGTGGTGCGGGGGCTGGGTGGTGCTGGCTGGGTGGTGCCGCCTCGGGCAACATCTCCCGGGCGGCTCGTTGTTCCCGCTCCACGCGCTGGGAGGCGCCATGACCGACCGGTCCACAACCGACCCGGCCACAACCACCGGGTCCACCACCAACCCGGCCACCGCCAACGGGGCCACCGCCAACGGGGCCACCGCCAACGGGGCCGCCGGATCCGCCGCCGACGGGGCGTTGCGGCGCAGCCTGGGCCTGCGGGACCTGATCGTCTACGGCCTGCTGTTCATCGGCCCGGTGGCCCCGATCAGCGTGTTCGGCGTGCTGGACGCGGGCAGCGGCGGCGCGGTCGCCCTGGTGTTCGTGGTCGCCACCGTGGCCATGGCGTTCACCGCCTGGTCCTACGCGCAGATGTCGGCCGCGGTGCCCAGGGCCGGCTCGGTGTCCGCCTACGCCAGTGCCGGGCTGGGCCGGCCGGTCGGCTTCGTGGCCGGCTGGATGATCGCCCTCGACTACCTCTTCATCCCGAGCGTGGCGGCCCTGTTCACCGGCATCGCCACGCACTCGCTGCTGCCCTCGGTGCCGGCCTGGCTGGCCACCGCCGTGGCGATCGTGCTGATCACCTCGGTGAACGTGGCCGGGGTGCGGGTGGCCGCCGTGGTCGGCACGGCCGTGCTGGTCGTCGAGGTGGTGTTGCTCGCGGTGTTCGTGGTGGCCGCCGTGGTGGTGCTGGTCACCGACGGTCCGCACCGGCCGTGGCTGTCGCCGCTGGTCGGCGTGGGTGGTTTCGACCTCGGCGCGGTGCTCGGCTCGGTGTCCGTGGCCGTGCTGTCCTTCCTCGGCTTCGACGCGATCGCCAGCTTCGCCGAGGAGAACACCGGCTCGTCCCGCCAGGTCGGCCGGGCCGTGCTGGTCTGCCTGGTGCTGGCCGGCGTGCTGTTCCTGGCCCAGACCTACCTGGGTGCCCTGCTCAGCGCGGTCCCACCCGACCAGCTCGCGGCCGACCCGGCCGCGCAGGGGCCGGCGTTCTTCGACATGCTGCGCACCGCGATCGGCGGCTGGCTGAGCACGGCGGTGACCGCGGTCAAGGCGATCAGCCCGATGTTCGCCGCCATGGTCGGGCAGGCCGCGGTCAGCCGGTTGATGTACGGCATGGCCAGGGACGGCCAGCTGCCGCGCTGGCTCGGCCGGGTGGATGAGCGCACCCACACCCCGCGCACCGCGATCCTGGTGTCGGCCGCGGCGACCCTGGTCATCTCGGTGTGGGCGGCCAGCCGCAGCGACGGCCTGGACGTGCTGTCCTCGCTGGTCACCGTGGGCGCGCTGACCGCGTTCGGGCTGCTGCACGCCGCCGTGGTCGGTTACTTCCCGATCCGCCTGCGCAGCCGCCGGTGGTGGTCGCACCTGGTGGTGCCGGTGGTGGGCACGGCGATCATCGTGACGGTGCTCGCCCTGGCCAGCCGGGTGGCGCTGCTGGTGGCCGGCGGCTGGCTGGTCCTGGGCGTGCTGATCGCCGCGGCCCGCTCGCTGGCTGGGCGGCGGCGCTAGGCGTTTCCCGAGCCACCCGGCCGCCGCTCGCTGATCGGACGACGACTCCTAGGACACGCCGCGGCCGTCGGCCGTGCCGGCGATCGGGTAGGTCCGGCCCTGGCGCACCAGCTCGGTGGGGCCGGAGAACGCGGCGCGCGCCTCGGCCAGCACGGCGTCCGCGTCGGTCCACGGCGGCACGTGGGTGACCAGCAGCCGGCCCACGCCGGCCGTGGCCGCGAGTTCCCCGGCCTGCCGGCCGGACAGGTGCAGTCCCTCGGGGCGGTCCTCGGCGTGCGTCCAGCTCGCCTCGGCCAGCAGCACGTCGGCGTCGGCGGCCAGGTCGGCGAGCGCGGCGCAGGGCCCGCTGTCGCCGGTGTAGGCCAGCACCTGGCCGTCGTGTTCGATGCGGAAGCCGTACGCCTCGCACGGGTGCGCCACGGGCGCCGCGGTCACCGTGAACGGGCCGAGGCTGATCGGCTCCGGGCCCAGCGGGTGGAAGTCGAACACGTCGCTCAGGTCGGTCTCGGCCAGTTCGGCCCGGCTGGGCGCGTACGCGGCGGCGAGCCTGGTGGGTGCCTCGCTCGGCGCGTGCACCGGCAGCCGGTGCGCCCTCGGGTCGTGCGGTGGGTTGGGGTGGTAGCGGCGCAGCACGGTGAGCGCGGTGAGGTCGGCGCAGTGGTCCGGGTGCAGGTGGGACAGGAGCAGGGCGGCGACGGAGAACGGGTCGCCGTGGGCCTGCAGGCTGGCCAGGGTGCCGTTGCCGAGGTCCACCACGAGCCGGTGCCCGGCGGCCTCCACCAGGTAGCCGGAGGCCGCCTGGTTCGGTCCTGGGCCGCTGCCCGAACAGCCGAGGATGGTCAGGTGCACGGGCGTGAGCCTGACATGGCCGTGGTCACCGGGCCAGCGGCGACCGGGGTGCGCGGCGCTGTGCTCACCTCGGCGACTTCCGGACCGAGGAACCGCCGGGCCAGCTTGGCGAACGGCTCGGCCGGTCCGGTGGCCATGAACCGGTGCTCGGGCGGCTCGTCGGGGTCGGTCTCGGCCAGCAGGTCCAGTTCGGTGAGCACCCGGACCACGTCCTTGGCGGTCTCCTCGGCGCTGGACACCAGGGTCACCTGCTGGCCCATGACGATCTGCAGCACGCCGGTCAGCAGGGGGTAGTGGGTGCAGCCCAGCACCAGGGTGTCCACGTCGGCCTGTTGCAGCGGCGCCAGGTAGCTCTGGGCCAGGCCGAGCACCTGCCGGCCCGAGGTGATGCCGCGCTCCACGAAGTCGACGAACCTGGGGCAGGCCGCGCTGGTGACCCGCACGTCCCTGGCCGCGGCGAAGGCGTCCTCGTAGGCGCGGGACCGGACGGTGCCGACGGTGCCGATCACGCCGATCCGGCCGGAGCGGGTGGTGGCCACGGCCCGGCGCACGGCCGGCAGCACCACCTCGACCACCGGGATCGGGTAGCGCTCCCTGGCGTCGTGCAGGCACGCGGCCGACGCCGTGTTGCAGGCGATGACCAGCAGCTTGACCCCGTCGTCCACCAGTTGGTCGGCCACGGCCAGCGCGTTGCGCCGCGCCTGGGCGATGGGCAGCGGGCCGTAGGGGCTGTTGGCCGTGTCACCGACGTAGCGCAGCCGCTCGCCGGGGAGCTGGTCCAGGATCGCCCTGGCCACGGTCAACCCGCCGACCCCCGAGTCGAAGATCCCGATGGGTGCGTCGGCTCCAGGGCTCATCAGACCTCCTCGCTGGCTCACTGCCTCGCTGGCTCACTGCCTCGCTGACCCACTGACGCGCTGATCCCCTGCCCCGTTGCCCCGGACCCGCTGACGCCCGCTGGCGGCGCGACGGCACTGCCCGAGCATCAGCGCTGCCCCGAGCACCGGCGCTGCCCCAAGCACGGGCGTGACCCGGGACCACGCGGTGTCCCCGCCACGCAGCGCGCCGAGGTCACCCGGCCAGGACCCGTCCGCCCCACCTTGCCACGGCGTGCGGCCACTGGTGCCACCCGCCCCACGGCACCGGCCGGGACCGAGCCCGCGCCCTCGGCGGCGCTGGGCGGCCGCGACCAGCGGCCCGCGGTCTGGTTCCTCGGCCCGTTCCACCGGCCGGGGACGAGGTGTGGCCGGGGCCCGCCCACGTCTCAGGCGGTGGTGCGGCCCGGCAGCCGGGGTGTGCCGGTGGGTGTTCGGGTTGACGCGCCGGCCCTGGCGGCCAGCCAGGCGGCGAGCACCCCGGCCAGCGCGCCGAACAGGTGGCCCTGCCAGGAGATGGCCGGGTTGCCCGGCAGCAGCCCCCACAGCAGGCTGCCCCAGTAGAAGAACAGCACCGCGGCCACGGCGATCTGCTTGAAGCTGCGGTTGAACAGCCCGCGCACCAGCAGGAACGCCAGCCAGCCGAAGGCGAGGCCGGAGGCGCCCACGGTGACCGAGCCGGCGTCGGCGGTCAGCCACACGCCGAGGCCGCTGACCACCCAGATGGTCAATGTGACCGCGATCCACTGGGCCAGGCCGCCGGCCATGGCCAGGAAACCGAACAGCAGCACCGGCAGGGTGTTCGAGGCCAGGTGCGCGTAGTTGGCGTGCAGCAGCGGCGAGAACACCACCCCCAGCAGCCCGGGGACGCTGCGCGGCTGCACCCCGTACTGGTCGAGCTGGCCGTGGAAGCCGACCGCGTCCACGACCTCGATGACGTAGAGCAGCGCGGTGAAGGCGACCATGGCCACGGCGGCCTGCAGCGGCCGGGGCGGCAGCACCCGGTTCACCGGCCGCCTGGTCGCGGCGGTGTTGCCTCCCGTACGGCGCCCCCCAGTGGGCCCTGCTACATCAAGCTCCACGTCGTCGAGACTACGTGCCCCCACCGACAACCAGCTCAGGGTTGAACCCGGAGATCACCCTGGTGTCGCAGTGGCCGGTGTCGCGGCCCCGGTGGCGCACCACCGGCCGCCCGGCCGTCGCGGTGGCCCGGACCGGCACCACGGACTGGGCCGTGCCCAAGGTTCAGGACAAGATCACCTGATCGCGAGAGTCGGGAATAGAGTGCCGCGGCGAGACCGAGTGAGGAGACAAGGGTGAACAGTGCCGGAGGGTTCGAGGTCGCGGTGCCGGCCCAGGCCGCGCTCGGCGAGGGGCCGACCTGGGACATGGCCAGCTCCACCCTGCTGTGGGTGGACGTGCTGGGCAGCACCGTGCACCGCTACGACCCGGCGCGGGACCGGGACGACGTGCTGGCGGCACCGCAGCACGTGGGCGCGGTCAAGCCGAGGGCCAGGGGCGGCCTGGTGGCCAACCTCCGCGACGGGATCGGCCTGCTCGACCCGGACGGCCGGCGCACCTGGCTGGTCTACTGGGCCAGGGACGGGGTGCGCGGCAACGACGCGGCCGTGGACCCGGTCGGCCGGCTGTGGGCCGGGACCATGCGCTACGACGAGGCGCCGGGCGGCGGGTGGCTGGCCCGGGTCGAACCGGACGGTGCCGCCAAGGTGATGGTGCCCGACGCCACGGTCAGCAACGGGGTGGCCTGGAGCCCGGACGCCAATCGGATGTACTACGTGGACAGCCCGACCCGGCGTGTCGACGTGTTCGACTACGACGTGATGACCGGCCAGATCGCGAATCGCCGGCCGCTGTGCGAGATCGACGACACCCGGGGCGTGCCGGACGGGATCTGCGTGGACGCCGAGGGCGCGGTGTGGGTGGCGCTGTGGGATGGCGCGGCGGTGCGCCGTTACACACCGGACGGTCGACTCGACCGGGAAGTCGCCGTGCCGGTGGCCCGGCCCACCGCCTGTTGTTTCGGCGGCACCGAGCTGACCGACCTGTACGTGACCACGGCCAGGACCGGGTTATCCCAGTCCGAGCTGGACGAACAGCCGCTGGCGGGTTCGGTGCTGGTGCTGCCCGACCTGGGCGAGGGCCAGCCCGGGGCCGTGTTCAACGGTTGACCGAAATTCCGCGAAAATTATTTCGACATATTCACCTGAACGCGCGAAGTGAGCAGTATTTTTCATTCCGCTAACCTCGCCGTATTGTTGTTCGATCTCCCGAACGTATGCTGGCCTGGTCGATTCTGGATGGGCCGGGGAGACCACGATGACCAGCATCTACGAATCCATTGGCGGGCAGCCCGCACTCGAAACCGTCGTCGACGACCTGTACGTCCGCATTCTCGCCGACCCGGAACTGGTCGGTTTTTTCACCGGTGTCAACCTCGCTCGGCTGAAGGGCCGGCAGGTGGAGTTCTTCTCCGCCGCGCTCGGCGGCCCCGAGCCCTACCGGGGCGCGTCCATGCGTGACGTGCACCGGGGCCGGGGCATCCAGCAGCGGCACTTCGAACTGGTGGCCGGGCACCTGGTCGCGGCGCTGACCTCGGCCGGGGTGCCCGAGACCACCGTGTCCGCGATCATCGCCCTGGTCGCTCCCCTGGCCGGCGACATCGTCACGGCGGACAGCACGGCCGCCTGACCGACCGCGCCTGATCGACCGCGCTGATCGACCGCGCCTGACCGACCGCGCCGGTCCTCCTGCCGGGACCACCACCCGGGACCGGCCGGCCGGTCAGCTGGCCGGTCCCGCGGCGGGTCAGGCCCAGAGGTGGCCGTCCAGGCGTTCGGCCGCCTCGTCGATGGTGCCGCTGTAGGCGCCGGTGGACAGGTACTTCCAGCCGGCGTCGGCCACCACGAACACGATGTCGGCGCGCTCGCCCGCGCGCACGGCCTTGTCGGCGACGGCCAGTGCGGCGTGCAGGATGGCGCCGGTGGAGATGCCCGCGAAGATGCCCTCGGTCTCCAGCAGCTGCCTGGTCCGGCGCAGCGCGTCGTAGGAACCGACCGAGTACCGGCCGGTCAGCACCTCCGGGTCGTACAGCTCGGGCACGAACCCCTCGTCGAGGTTGCGCAGCCCGTACACCAGTTCCCCGTACCGGGGCTCGGCCGCGACGATGTTGATGCCCGGCTGGTGTTCCCGCAGGTAGCGACCGACCCCGACCAGGGTGCCGGTGGTGCCAAGACCCGCCACGAAGTGGGTCACGGTGGGCAGGTCGCGCAGGATCTCCGGGCCGGTGCCCCGGTAGTGCGCGTCCGCGTTGGCCGGGTTGCCGTACTGGTAGAGCATCACCCAGTCCGGGTTCTGCTTGGCCAGGTCCTTGGCCAGGGCCACCGCCTGGTTGGACCCGCCGGCCGCCGGGGAGAACACGATGCGCGCCCCGTAGGCCTGGAGCAGCTGACGGCGTTCCGCCGAGGTGTTCTCCGGCATCACGCAGACCAGGCCGTAGCCCTTCAGCTTGGCGGCCATGGCCAGGGAGATGCCGGTGTTGCCCGAGGTGGGTTCCAGGATCGTGCAGCCCGGCCGGAGCAGGCCGTCCCGCTCGGCCGACTCGATCATGGCCAGCGCGGGCCGGTCCTTGATCGAGCCGGTGGGGTTGCGGTCCTCCAGTTTGGCCCACAGCCGGACCTCGGGTGTCGGGGACAACCGGGGCAGACCGACCAGCGGGGTGTTGCCGAGCGCGTCGAGCAGCGAGTCGTACCGGGCCACACAGCCCTCCTTGCAGTCGGTTGGCGCGCGCGATCAGCGAGCGCGGTCACCGCGCACCGGGGTCGGCTACCGCGCGCCACCGGCGACGGCCGGCAGGATGGTGATGTTGTCGCCGTCCTTGACCTCGGCGTCGAGCCCGCCGGCGAAGCGCACGTCCTCGTCGTTGACGTAGATGTTGACGAAGCGGTGCAGGCTGCCCTCCTTGACCAGCTTGGCCTTGATGCCGGAGTGCCTGCCCTCCAGGTCGTCGATGACCTGACCGAGGGTCTGCCCGCTCGCCTCGACGGACTTGTTCCCCCCGGTGTGGGTGCGCAGGATCGTGGGGATGGAGACGGTGATGGCCATGCTGAACCTCCACTGTTGGCCGGGCACTGGTGACCGGGATTGGGCCGGGACCTTCGAGTCCAGGCGCGCCAGCACCGCCGGGGGACCGGCGGGCTGGGCGATCAGCGACAGTTGGGCACGTCGTCGGCGCCGGTGTTGGCGAACATGTAGGACTCGACGACCTCAACCGGTTCCTCGGTGACCACACCGTCGACGATCCGGTACGACCGCAGTTCGTGCCGCTCCGGGTCGCGGGTGGAGATCAGCACGTAGTGCGCGTCCGGTTCGGAGGCGTAGGAGATATCTGTCCGGGACGGATATGCCTCGGTAGCCGTGTGCGAGTGGTAGATGACCACGGGCACCTCGTCACGGCTGTCCATGTCCCGCCACACCCGCAGCTGCTCGCCGGAGTCGAACCGGTAGAAGGTCGGCGAGCGCTCGGCATTGGTCATTTCGATGAACCGTTCGGGCTGGTCAGCGCCTTCCGGTCCAGCAATGACACCGCACGCCTCATCGGGGTGGTCACGACGGGCGTGCGCCACCATCGCGTCCACGAGGTCACGGCGGATCACCAACACGTCCCCCATCCTACGGGCCCGGGGAAGGCGTTCCGAGTGTTGAGACAGCGGGCCCAGGCCACCCGACCCGGGCGCGGACGGAGATCAACAGTCGTCAGTAAGGGGTGTAACGTAGCTACAACAGTTACCCAGCTGGAGGGCAGGGAGTGCACATCTCGATCAGCGACTACCCACTGGGCGCCGCCGTCGCGACCGACCTGGTCAACACCTCACCCACGGTGCGGGACACCACCGGTGAGGCCCTGCCGGACCCGGACGCGCTCGCGGGCTTCCTCGTCGAGCACGACGTCCACCTGGACGCCACCGCCGACGGGCGGGCGCCCACCGACACCGACCTCTTCCAGGTGCACCTGCTGCGCCGCGAGGTGCGGGGAACCATCGAGACCGAGACCGAGGACCAGGCCGTGGCGGGCGCGAGCGTGCTGCTCAGGCGCGCCGCCCTCGGCCCAACCCTGCGCCGCCACGCCGACGGCGGGTGGCGGTGGACCGTGCCGACCGCGCCGGGCGCGCCACTCGCCGACGAGTTGGCCGCCCTGGTGGGCATCGGCCTGCTGGGCGCGGTCAGGGCGCTCGGTCACGGGCGGTTCCGCGCCTGCGCCGCCCCTGGCTGCCGGGGCGTGTTCGTCGACACCAGCCGGGCCGGCCGGCGCCGCTACTGCATGCCTGAGCGGTGTGGCAACCGCCTCAACGTGGCCAACCACCGGGCGCGGCAGCGCGTGGGGAACGTGACCCGATGACCGATCAGCCCCTCGTGGGCGCGCTGCGACTGCCGGACGGCTGCTGGGTGCGCGGCCGAGGTCTGCGCCACCCCCTGCCGCCCGGGCCCGTGCCCGACTTCGGCCTCTACCTGGGCTCGACCCGGCTGCGGCAGCGCCACGACGCGGACCTGCCCTGGCCGCACGCGTGGCTCGACTGGCCCGACTTCCGCCTGCCCCGCGACCGCGCCGAGGCCCTGCGACACATCCGTGACCTGCACGAACGAGCCGCGGCCGGGGCGGCGGTGGAGGTCGCCTGCGGGGGTGGTGTCGGCCGCACCGGCACGGTCATCGCCTGCCTCGCCATCCTGGCCGGGGTGGCGCCAGGGGATGCCGTCCACTGGGCGCGGCGGCACCACCACCCCAAGGCCGTGGAGACCCCGTGGCAACGCCGGTGGGTGGCCAGGTTCCCGGTGGGTGCGTGACGGCGGGGCGCTGGCCGGACCAGTGGGGTCAGCCGCGGACGCCAGCGCCCTGCACGTAGGACAGGTGCCCGCCGAGCAGACCACCGAGGCCGACCGCGGCCAGCCCGACCATGCCGAGGAGCCGGCCGGCCCACTGGCGGTCCCGGCCGCGCAGTCGGTGCGAGAGCAGGTAGCAGCAGGCGGCCAGCGTGTTCGCGCTCACGTGCACCACGGCGGTGCGGCGCTGGCTGGTGTTGAGCGTGGTGTACTCGGCCAGCCCGGTGGCCACCGCCGCCGGCACGGTGAGCAGGCCGACGCCGATCAGGCGCCGGGCGGCCGTCCCCTGTCCCGGCAGGCAGTCCAGGACGGCCGAGGCGATCCAGATGCCGGCCGGGGCGAGCACCACCGCCGGGTGCGCCGGGTGCCCGAGCCACGAGCCGCGCAGCACGTCGGCCACGGGATGCCGGCGGAACACCGCAGGGAGCAGTTCGGCCAGTGGCCCGGCCACCCGGTCCAGATCGCTGTCGTGTTCGATCCGGCGCAACACGCGTCGCAAGGCAGACATGTGTCCCCTGTACCCAGATCACCGTGAACCATGCCCGCCCGTCAGGTGGGCGGTGCCGGAGCGCTGGACCGGCGCCGGAGCGGTTCCAGTACTGGACCGGTGCCGGAGCGGTTTCAGTGCTGGACCGGTGCCGGAGCGCTGGACCGGTTCCAGTGCTGGACCGGTTTCAGTGCTGGGCTGCGGGCACGCCCCAGGTGGGCCGCAGCCCACGCCACTCGTTCGGCGATCGGACCGTTGCACAGGATTTCCAGCCAGCCCCCACCCTTCCCTGGGGGGCGACCCCGGGTCCAGCCTATCCGCGCCCCCCGTGCGGGAACAGCGAGCCGTGGCTGGCTGTGGACAACCGGGATGGCTGTGCACAACCAGGTAGCTGAACCGGGTGACCTGCTTGACCTGCTGGCACATCAGCGGTATCGCAGGCTGTCGCCGCAGCCCGCCACCAGCCCAGCCCCACCACCAGACCACGCGACCACGCGACCACGCGACCACGCGACCACGCGACCACGCGACCACGCGACCACGCGACCACGCGACCGGAGTGTCCACCCGCTGCCGGCCGACTGCTGTTCAGGCGGGTGTCCAGACCTGCCGGTAGCTGGGCAGTCGGCCCACCGGGTCGGCGGCGAGCAGGCCGTGCACCATGGCGCGGGCGAACACGTCGGCCGCGGCCACGCACAGCTGGTCCAGGATGCGCGCCCGGCCTGGTTCCCCCGGCGGCACCGCGACCGGTTTGACGCCGGTGGCCAGGGCGAACACCGTGTCGCCGTCAAACATGGTGTGCGCGGGGCGCACCGCTCGGGCCAGCCCGTCCTGCGCGGCGACGGCCAGCCGCCGGCACTCGGTCTTGGTCAGGTCGGCGTCCACCGCCACCACCCCGATCGTGGTGTTCAGCGGGCTCTGGCGCGCTCCGGCCAGGCTGGGCTCGGCCGGGCGGACCGGCCGCAGGTGGTCGAACTCACCGGGCAGGCCGCACTCGGCTCCCCAGGGCAGGCCGGTGCGCTGGTCAACCGCGTCGCCCACCGCGTTCAGCGCCGCCACCGCACCCACCACACAGGACTGGCCGGCCACCTCGACCACGGCGCTGGCCGTGCCGAGGCCGCCCTTGAGATGGCCGACCCTGGCGCCGGTGCCCGCGCCAACACTGCCCTGGGCCACCGGCGCGAACGGCCCGGCCGCGCTCGCCGCCGCGCACGCGGCATAGCCGAACTCGGCGTCGGGCCGGTTGCCCCACCGGCTCAGCGGCAGGTCGAACAGGGCGGCCGCCGGCACGATCGGCACCACCTCGTGCGGCTGGTCCCCCACCGGGGTGCCCAGGTTGTGCTCACCCAGCCAGCGCATCACGCCGTCGGCCGCGGCCAGGCCGTACGCGCTGCCACCGGTCAGGCACACGGCGTTGACGCGCTGGATCAGGTTGGGCGGGTCCAGCAGGTCGGTCTCCCGGGTGCCGGGCGCGCCACCCCGCGCGTCCACCGCGCCGGCCGCGCCCTCGGGGACCAGCACCACGGTGGTGCCGGTGGCCCAGCCCTCGGCCAGCCGCTGGTGGTGTCCGACCAGGACACCGGCCACGTCGGTGATGGCGTTGCGCGGTCCAGCCCCGGGCAGCGGACCTGCCCCGGGTAACGCGTCAGGCATCCCGGTCGGGCTCTCCGTCCTCGGGCAGGCTCGACATCATGGCCTCGACCAGGGACTCCTGCACGAAGGTCAGCCAGTGGTACACGCCAAGGTGCGCTGACCGCGGGTCCTCGACCGGCAGCTCGTCCGGCATGTCCTCGGTCACGTCCAGTGCGGTGCCCAGGGCCAGCCGCACGTCGTTGAGCGCGGACAGCCACGACTCGGACTGCTCCAGGGTCAGCCGCACCAGGCCGCCCTGGCTGGGACAGGTGTCCAGGACGACCGCGGCGACCCCGGTCTTGAGGTCGATCAGCTGCGGCTCGTGCACCGACCGCAACGCCCCGGCCGAGTCGACCTCCTGCGGGTCGGGCGCGTCCGGGTCGAGGCGGAAGAAGTCGGGCAGCAGCCGACCGAGAATGGGGTCGTCCGGCGGCGTGGCCGGCGCGGTCCGGATCCCGGTCAGCGCGGACAGCTCGTCCTGCGGCATCTCACTGCCGCGCGCCATCAACATGTCCTTGACCTGGCCGACCATGCCGCGCAGCACGGCGGCCTCCTGGCGGTCCAGCACGGCGACGACCCGGTCGCCCTCACGCGTCCAGTGCTTCACGACACCCGCTGCATGGTCGCCCACAGCCCCGCCGCGTGCAGCTTCGCGACGTCGCCCTCCACCTTGTCCTTGCTGCCGGACGACACGATGGCCCTTCCCTTGTGGTGCACGTCCAGCATGAGTTTGGTCGCCTTGTCCCGGCTGTAGCCGAACAACTTCTGGAACACGTAGGTCACGTACGACATCAGGTTGACCGGATCGTTCCAGACCACCGTCTGCCAAGGGGTGTCCTCGACGCCCAACTCCGCGCCGGTGAACTCGGCCTGCGTGCTCTCCTGCTCGACGGGGGTGGTCATAGGCCAATGGTGGCACGTTTACGTTCGGTGTCGACGGCTACCACCGACCCGGTACTCACTCACAGGCGTCGTCTTTAGGCTGGTGTGCCATGACGGCATCGCATTCCAGCCGGAGCACCGCGCTCCTCACCGACCACTACGAGCTGACCATGCTGGCCAGCGCGTTGCGGGATGGCAGCGCGGGTCGGCCGTGCGTGTTCGAGGTGTTCGCCCGGCGGCTGCCGGACGGACGCAGGTACGGCGTGGTGGGCGGGATCGGCCGACTGCTGGACGCCGTGCGGGAGTTCCGCTTCACCGATGCCGAACTGGAGCAGCTGGACCGCACCGGGGTGGTGGACGAGCGGACGCTGGCGTGGCTGGCGAACTACCGGTTCAGCGGTGACATCGACGGCTACCCCGAGGGCGAGCTGTACTTCCCCGGGTCGCCGGTGCTCACCGTGCGTGCCTCCTTCGCCGAGGGTGTCCTGCTGGAGACGTTGACGCTGTCGATCCTCAACCACGACAGCGCGGTGGCCTCGGCCGCCGCCCGGATGGTGACCGCGGCCAACGGCCGGCCGATGATCGAGATGGGGTCGCGGCGCGCGCACGAGGAGGCGGCGATCGCCTCGGCCCGCGCCGCCTACCTCGCCGGGTTCACCGCGACCTCCAACCTGGAGGCCGGCCGCCGCTACGGCATCCCCACCATGGGCACCTCGGCGCACGCGTTCACCCTGCTGCACGAGAGCGAGGCCGCGGCGTTCCGCTCCCAGGTCGAGGCGCTGGGACCACAGACCACGCTGCTGGTGGACACCTACGACATCACCGAGGGCATCCGCACGGCGGTGCGGGTCGCCGGCACCGAGCTGGGCGCGGTCCGCATCGACTCGGGTGACCTGGGTGTGCTGGCCAGGCAGGCCCGCCAGCAGTTGGACGAGCTGGGCGCGCGCAACACCCGGATCGTGGTGTCCGGGGATCTGGACGAGTACTCGATCGCGGCGCTGCGGGCCGAGCCGGTGGACGCCTACGGCGTGGGCACCTCGGTGGTGACCGGGTCGGGCGCGCCCACCGCGGGCATGGTCTACAAGCTGGTGGAGGTGGCCGGCCGACCGGTGGCCAAGCGGAGTTCGCACAAGGAGTCCCGGGGTGGTGAGAAGGCCGCGCTGCGCCGGCACAAGGAGACCGGCACCGCCATCGAGGAGGTGGTGTACGCCGCGGCCGGACCGCAACCGGCCCTGGGTGAGCACGACCGCCCGCTGCGGATTCCGCTGGTTCGGGCTGGACAACAGGTGGACGAGGTACCCACCCTCGAACAGAGCCGGGAACGGCTGCGGGCCGCGCTGGTCAGCGTGCCGTGGGAGGGGCTCAAGCTGTCCAAGGGCGAGCCGGCCATTCCGGTCGTGTTCGAGTGAGCCGTGTTCGAGTGAGAACGCGCAGCGGCAGGAGGATCGTGCGATGGCCAGGGCGTTGATCGTCGTCGACGTGCAGAACGACTTCTGCGAGGGTGGCTCGCTCCCGGTGGCCGGTGGTGCCGAGGTGGCCGCGGCCATTTCCCGGCACCTGGCCCGGGGCGGCTACGACCGGGTGGTGGCGACCAGGGACTACCACATCGATCCGGGCGACCACTTCAGCGCGGAACCCGACTTTGTCGAGTCCTGGCCGGTGCACTGCGTGGCGGGCAGCGCGGGCGCGTCGTTCCACCCCGAGCTGGACGTGGCCCGGGTGGACGCGGTGTTCTCCAAGGGCGCGCACGCCGCGGCCTACTCCGGCTTCGAGGGCACGGACCGGGATGGCCGGTCACTGGCCCAGTGGCTGCGGGAGCACGGCATCGACACCGTGGACGTGGTGGGCATCGCCACCGACCACTGCGTCCGGGCCACCGCGCTGGACGCGGCGCACGAGGGGTTCGCCACCACCGTGCTGCTGGATCTCACCGCGGGTGTCGCCCGGTCCACCGTGGACACGGCGGTGCAGCGGATGCGGGCGGCCGGCGTCGACCTGGTGGGCGCGCCGCACGTGGGGTGAGCCCCCGCCGCACAAGTGGTGCGGGCCGGAACAGGGCTGCGGCGGCACTGCGGCGGGGCTGCGACCGGGCCGGAACCGAGCCTGGTCCAGGGCTGGTCCGAACCTGGTCCTGGGCTGGCCCGCACCTGGTCCTGGGCTGGTCCGGGGCTGGCTTCGCCTGGCTGGGCAACCTCGGCCGCCCGCCGCTCGTCTGGTCTTCAGACGGCCCGCCGTCGGCGTTGCCCCGGTGTGCGCCTGGGCACGGCGACCGGTGCGGGGCTGGCGGCTCAGTCGACGTCGGGAGGGGACGCGCGGATGGCGGTTCGGCGGACGATCAGGGGTCTGGTGGCCGGGGCGGTCGCGCTCGTGGCCGTGGCCGGTACGGGGTTGGGCAGCGCGGCGGCCAGCGCCGGGCCGGCGGGCAGCGCCAGTGCGGCGGCCGGTGCGGGAGCGGCGGGTGGCGGTGCCAGTGCGGCGGGCAGGCAGACCGGCGGGGACCTTCAGGTGCCTGCGGACACACCGCTGCAGTACGACATCGCCGGGTCGGTCACCCCGGCGTCGGTGTACGTGGGCAGGGGGCAGAACTTCACCGTCGACCTGACCGTGCGCAACCTCGGCACGGTCGCGCTGTCCGGCGGTGACTTCGTCAACGCCCAGTTCCAGCAGGGGCTGCGGCTGGACGCGGCCAGCGGTGACGGTTGGGCCTGCACGGTGACCGACACGTTGTTCTGCCGCATCGAGGGCACCCTGGAGCCGGGTGCGGCGTGGCCGGTCGTGCACGTCACCATCACGGCGGACGCGGATCACTGGGCTGATCTCAACCAGGGCTTCGACGTGGCCGGCTGGCGGCGTTCCGAGCAGGACATCACCAACAACTCGCCGTTCACCCGGGTGCGGATCGCCGCGCCGTGACCGGACGCGGGCGGTCCGGTGGGGCGGTCCGCTCGGCTCGCCCGGTCAGCCGCCCATCTGGCAGCTCACCGACGCCACCGACACCTCACCGGAGGCCGGCCCGCCCTCGGGGAAGAGCTTGACGTGCATGAGGTCGGTGCTGCTGCCCCCGCTCCGGGTCGAGCCGACCTTGTTGAAGGTGATCCGCGCCATCGGCGGGTCACCCGCGGTCGGGCTGGGCACGGTCACCGTGTGGTTGGCCGGGATCTCCACGGGGACCGAGCCCTCGGGCAGCCCGGAGACCCCGCCCACCCTGGCGGTCGTGCCGCTGCCGTCGCCGTCCGCGCTGCACGCCGCCTCGTAGTCGGTCAGCTCGATCTTGGGGCCGTTCCAGCGCTGCAACACCCCGAGCCGGAACAGCTTGGCCCCGGCCCTGGTCCGGACCGTCTTGGCGGTGTCGGAGTTGTGTCCGCAGTCACTGTAGGCGTCGTCGAAGTAGAGGACGTCGGACACCTTCAGATCGATGATCCTCGGATCACTGCGGTGGTTGAACCGACATCCGCCGACCCGGTTGAGGACCAGGTGGTTGCCCTTCTCGTCGGAGATGTCGGCCTTGCCGATCGCGGCCGAGCCCTGCGCTGACGCCTGGGCGAGCGCGATTCCGTTCATCTCGGCGACCAGCGTCATGGCCGTGCCGACCACCACCGCCGTGAGCACAGTCCGGCACCTGGTGCGCATGTTGGTTCTCCTTCTCCTGATCGTGCTGTCCTGGGTTCTGCTGTGGAGTGGCGCCCGGCAGCACGACACCGGGTGGTGTGGCTGGCGGGCTCGCTCCCATGATCCGGACCAGGCGGCGAGGTGGCCCGGTTGATCACTCGGACGAGGCGGCCCAGCACCCGACCGGGGACAGCGCGGGAGGCGGGTCGCGGCCGCTCGGCCTGGTCCCGGCGGCGCCGCCCGCACCACCGGTCGCGCTGGCCTCGCGCTGGCTGAATCGCCGGCGGCGCTGACAGGGGCTGGCTGTACCGTCTTCTGCCGTGTCCGCCTCCATCTCGCACATACCTGGTGTTCGGTCCCTGCTCGCCACCGCGGTCGACGCGGTCGGCGGAGCCGAACGGACCGGCCAGGTGGCCATGGCCGAGGCGGTCGAGCGGGCCATCCGCACCGGTGAGCACCTGGCCGTGCAGGCCGGCACCGGCACCGGCAAGTCGCTGGCCTACCTGATTCCCGCGTTGCGGCACGCGGTCGCCGAGGAGGCCACCGTGGTGGTGTCCACCGCCACGATCGCGCTGCAGCGCCAGCTCGTCGACCGGGACCTGCCCAGGCTGGCCAAGGCGCTGGCCAAGGAACTCGGCCGGGAACCCACGTTCGCCATCCTCAAGGGCCGGCGCAACTACCTGTGCCTGCACCGGCTGCACACCGGCGCGCCCGAGGAGCCGGACAGCGACACGCTGTTCGACCCGTTCGAGGTGTCCGCCATCGGCCGCCAGGTCAAACGCCTGCACGAGTGGTCGTCGGAGACCGAGACCGGTGACCGGGACGAACTGGTGCCCGGCGTGACCGAGCAGGCGTGGCGCCAGGTCTCGGTGACCGCCAAGGAGTGCCTCGGCGTGGCCCGCTGCCCGATCGGCACCGACTGCTTCGCCGAGCGCGCCAGGGCCGAGGCGGCCAAGGCGGATGTGGTGGTGACCAACCACGCCATGTTGGCGGTGGACGCGCTCGAGGGCTACCAGGTGCTGCCCGAGCACGACGTGGTGGTGATCGACGAGGCGCACGACCTGGTGGACCGGATCACGTCGGTGGCCACGGCGGAGCTGAGCCCGGCGGCGGTGACCGCGGCGGCGCGCCGGTGCAACCGGCTGATCGACGAGCGGGTGGTGGACCGGCTGCTGGAGGCCGCCGACGGGCTGAGCCTGGTGCTGGAGGAACTGCCGGTCGGCCGGATGGACGAGCTGCCCCAGGCGCTGGCCGGGGCGCTGACCGTGGTCAGGGACGCGGCGCACGGCTGCGTCACCGCGCTGGGGCCGGAGCGCAAGGAGGACGTGGAGGGCAGCACCAACCGGCGGCTGGCGCTGGCGCTGCTGGAGGACGTGCACGACACGGCCGTGCGGCTGCTGGACGCGTTCGACGAGGACGAGGCGCACCGGGCCGACGTGGTGTGGGTGAGCGGCGGCTTCACCGGCGGTGGCGGCGGGTTCGGCAACGGCGACGCCCGGACCCGGCCGCAGACCGTGAAGGTGGCGCCACTGGGGGTCGGCGGGTTACTGCGCGAGCGGCTGTTCGGCACCCGCACCACCGTGCTCACCTCGGCCACGCTCACCCTGGGTGGCGCGTTCGACACGCTGGCCCGGCAGTGGGGGTTGCCGGTCGCCCCGGCCGCGGCCCGCAAGGCCGATGGCGCCGCGACCGACAAGGAGCCGCCGGCCGACCAGAACGGTCCGAAGTGGACGAGTCTGGACGTGGGTTCGCCGTTCGAGCACAGCCGCAGCGCCATCCTCTACGTGGCGCGGCACCTGCCCCAGCCCGGCCGCGACGGGCTTCCTCCGTCCTATTTGGACGAGCTGACCGACCTGGTGCTCGCGGCCGGTGGCCGCACCCTGGGCCTGTTCTCGTCGATGCGCGCGGCCAAGCAGGCCAGTGAGACGCTGCGCGAGCGGATCAAGCACCCGGTGCTCTGCCAGGGCGAGGACGCGACCGGCCTGCTGGTCAAGAAGTTCGCCGAGGACGAGCGGAGCTGCCTGTTCGGCACGCTGTCGCTGTGGCAGGGCGTGGACGTGCCGGGGCCGTCACTGCAACTGGTGGTGATGGACCGCATTCCGTTCCCCCGCCCGGACGATCCGTTGGCCTCGGCGCGGCAGCGCGCGGTGGCGGCCAGGGGCGGCAACGGTTTCCTCACCGTCGCCGCCACGCACGCCGCGCTGCTGCTCGCCCAGGGTGCCGGCCGGTTGTTGCGGTCCAACAACGACCGCGGTGTGGTCGCCGTGCTCGATCCCCGCCTGGCCACCGCCCGCTACGGCTCGTTCCTGCGGGCGTCGCTGCCGCCGTTCTGGACCACCTACGACCCCGACGTGGTGCGGGCCGCCCTGCGCCGCATCGACACGTGATCGACACCTGATCGGCGCGTGGTCGACGGTTGGTCGATGGTGGGCCGACGGCTGGTCGACGCGTGGCCGACGTGGGCAGGCGTGGCGCCGCGCGCGGGTGACGGCAGCACCGGAGCACCGCGGGTTGGCGGGTTGGCGGGTTGTCAAGGCCGCCCGCCGAGTTGTGGACAACTGGCCGACGCGAAAGGCGCCCGCGGACGGGGTTGTCCACAGCCCGCCGCGCACCCCTCCCCCACCACCCCGGTCCGGACTAGGCTGGCCAGGGGCGCGCCCCCCGGTGGAGGGTGGGGGTGTTCGGGCGAGGTCAAACCAGCACAAACCAGCCCAGCCCAGCCCACTTCAGGCGCCGGCGGCCCACTTCACGCGCCGCCAGGTTCACGCACCGGCAGGTTCACGTGCCGGCTGCCCGCTTCAGGCGCCGGCAGGTTCACGCACCGGCAGCCCACTTCACGTGCCGGCAGGTTCAGGCGCCGGCAGGTTCACGCGCCGGCAGCCACTTCAGGCGCCGGCAGGTTCAGGCGCCGGCTGCCCGCTTCAGGCGCGGTCAGGTCAGTTCGAACGAGCCCAGCCCCGGTTCGGGTGGTGTCAGCGCGTGCCGGCCACCGCGGCGGCCGGCCACTGGCCGAGCACGGTGACCGTGTTGGGCGCCACCTCGGTGAACCCGGCGTCGTGCACGGCCACCACCTGGTGCTCGGTCCACGCCAGGCCGGGGTTGTCCGCCGAGTACAGCCGGCCCCACTCCGCGGGCGACGGGGTGCGCACCGCGCAGCGGAAACCCGTCTCGGCCCAGTCGGCCAGGGCCTGGCCAGCGCCGATCTCGTGCAGGCGGGCGGCGAGCAGCATGCTGGCGTGGCCCACCTGGGCGGCGGCCTTGCCCGCGGTCATCGGCACGGTGGGGTTGAGCCACAGCACCGGCACGCCGGCCGGCGGTGGCCCGGGCTGGTCGGCCGGCAGCTCGCTGCCGGAGATCTGCAGCCGGGACACCTCCCTGGGCGTGGCCGAGACCAGTCCGGGCAGCAGGGCCCGCGCCTGGGCGCCGGCCACCTCAACGGTGATGCCGGGCAGGTCCTGCACGGCCCGCCAGTGCGCGCCCCTGGCCCGCCGGGCGATCTTCCTGATCCGCCCGCTGGTCCAGGCCAGCACCGGCTCGTGCCACTCGCCGCCCGGTTCGGCGCGCGGGTCGAGGCACACGGCCACGGCGGCGGCCGCCGCGGCCTCCAGCAGTGGGGTGCGGCCCGGTGGGGTGTCCCGCTCCACGCGGAGCACCACCGGCATGGCCCTGACCTGCTCGGGGTCCTCCTCGGCCGGGTGGCGCGCCCCGGAGTGGCGCCAGGCCAGCGGGTCGAGCACGTGGGTCATGGCCGGACCAGCCGCAGTCCGTCGGCCGCGTCAGCGGCCTCCACCTCGGCCCGGGTGACGCCGAGCACGAACAGCACCGCGTCCAGGAACGGGTGGGACAGCGCGGTGTCGGCGACCTCGCGCAGGGCCGGCTTGGCGTTGAACGCGATGCCCATGCCCGCGGTGCTGAGCATGTCGATGTCGTTGGCGCCGTCACCCACGGCCACGCACTGGGCCAGCGGGATCTGCGCCTGCTCGGCGAACCGGCGCAGCGCCGTGGCCTTGCCCGGCCGGTCGACGATCTCGCCGACCACCCGGCCGGTGAGCCGGCCGTCCACCACCTCCAGCTCGTTGGCCGCGCAGAAGTCCAGGCCCAGTTCGTCCACCAGGCTGCGCACCACCCGGGTGAACCCGCCGGAGACCACGCCGCAGCGGAAGCCCAGCCGCTTGAGCGTGCGGACGGTGGTGCGCGCGCCCGGCATCAGCTCCAGGGTCTGGGCCACCTCGTCCAGCACCGACTCGGGCAGCCCCGCGAGCAGGGCGACGCGCTGGCGCAGCGACTCGGCGAAGTCCAGCTCGCCCCGCATGGCCGCGTCGGTGACCTGCCTGACCTGGTCCTCGCAACCGGCCTTGGCCGCCAGCATCTCGATGACCTCGCCCTGCACCAGGGTGGAGTCCACGTCGAACACCACCAGGCGCTTGGCCCTGCGGGTCAGCCCGGAGCGCTCCACGGCCACGTCCAACCCGACCCGGGAGGCCACGTCGGCCAGGGCGGAGCGCAGCGACGCGTCGTTCTCCTGGGTGTCGTCGGTCACGGACACCCGCAGTTCCAGCCCGGTCACCGGGTAGTCGGCGACCCGCCGGATGGCGTCGATGTTGGCGCCCAGCGACGCCAGCTTCCTGGCCACCTCGGTGAACGCCCTGGCGGTGACCGGCCGGCCGAGCACCACGAGCACGTGGCTGGACTCCATCTGGGCCGGCCGCTGCGAGTCGGCGTCCAGCTGCACGTCCACGTGCATGGCCACGCTGTCCATGGCCTGTTCCACGGCTTCCTGCAGGCCCTCGGGGTCGTGCTCGGCGGCCACCAGCACACCCAGCACCAGTCGGCCCCGGATCACCACCTGTTCGACGTCGAGGACCTCAACGCCGTGCCTGGTCAGCACGGCGAACAGCACCGAGGACACGCCCGGCTTGTCCGGTCCGGTGACGGTGATCAGCACGGGCGTGGCGGTGGGGTTGCTCACGATCGTGTCTCCTCGAACTCGGGTGCTCCCGGCGGCGGGGCGTCCGACAGGGGTGCGCACAGCAGCGGGAAGCCCCGGCCGCCACCACGAGGTGGTTGCCGGGGCTCTCCGTTGTCGCTCTGGCCGGGTCCGAGGCTACTTGCCTTTCGGGTCCCCGTCATCGTTGCCCTGACCCTGCTGCATGCTGGCCGCGGCCAGCTCGGACGGCGCGGGCGGGGCGTCGTGGTGCTTGCCACCGCCGACGTGCGCCTCCAGCCGCATCCGCTCGCTCATGTGCGGGTAGTGCAGCTCGAACGCGGGCCGCTCGGAGCGGATCCGGGGCAGCTCGGTGAAGTTGTGCCGGGGCGGCGGGCAGGAGGTGGCCCACTCCAGGGAGTTGCCGTAGCCCCACGGGTCGTCCACGGTGACGACCTCGCCGTAGCGGTAGCTCTTGAACACGTTCCAGATGAACGGCAGCGTGGACGCGCCCAGCACGTACGCGCCGACCGTGGAGATCATGTTCAGCGTGGTGAAGCCGTCGCTGGCCAGGTAGTCGACGTAGCGCCGGGGCATGCCCTCGTTGCCCAGCCAGTGCTGCACCAGGAACGTGCCGTGGAAGCCCAGGAAGGTCAGCCAGAAGTGCAGCTTGGCCAGTTGCTCGTCCATCATCCGGCCGGTGATCTTGGGGAACCAGAAGTAGATCCCGGCGAAGGTGGCGAACACGATCGTGCCGTAGAGCACGTAGTGGAAGTGGGCGACCACGAAGTAGGTGTCGGACACGTGGAAGTCGATCGCGGGCGCGGCCAGCAGCACGCCGGACAGACCGCCGAAGAGGAAGGTGACCAGGAAGCCGATGCTGAACAGCATGGGCGACTCGAAGGTCAGCTGCCCCTTCCACATGGTGCCGATCCAGTTGAAGAACTTGATGCCGGTCGGCACGGCGATCAGGAAGGTCATGAAGGAGAAGAACGGCAGCAGCACCGCGCCGGTCGCGTACATGTGGTGCGCCCACACGGTCACCGACAGCGCCGCGATGGCCAGGGTCGCGTAGATCAGCGTCTTGTAACCGAACAGCGGCTTGCGGCTGAACACCGGGAAGATCTCGGAGACGATGCCGAAGAAGGGCAGCGCCACGATGTAGACCTCGGGGTGGCCGAAGAACCAGAACAGGTGCTGCCAGAGGATCACGCCGCCGTTGGCCGGGTCGAACACGTGCGCGCCGAGGTGGCGGTCGGCCATCAGGCCCAGCAGCGCCGCGGTCAGGATCGGGAAGGCCATCAGCACCAGCACGCTGGTCACCAGGATGTTCCAGGTGAAGATCGGCATCCGGAACATGGTCATGCCGGGCGCCCGCAGGCAGACCACGGTGGTGATCATGTTGACCGCGCCGAGGATGGTGCCCAGACCGCTCACGACCAGACCGGCGAGCCACAGGTCGGCGCCGGCGCCGGGCGAGTGGATCGCGTCGGACAGCGGGGTGTAGGCGAACCAGCCGAAGTCGGCGGCGCCACCCGGGGTGAGGAACCCGGAGACCGTGATCAACCCGCCGAACAGGTACAGCCAGTAGGAGAACGCGTTCAGCCTGGGGAAGGCCACGTCCGGCGAGCCGATCTGCAGCGGCAGGATGAAGTTGGCGAAGCCGAACAGGATCGGCGTCGCGTACAGCAGCAGCATGATCGTGCCGTGCATGGTGAACAGCTGGTTGTACTGCTCGTTCGACAGGAACTGGATGCCCGGTCGCGCCAGCTCGGTGCGGATCAGCATGGCCATGGCGCCGCCCACCATGAAGAAGGCGAACGACGTGACCAGGTACATGATCCCGATCTGCTTGTGGTCGGTGGTGCGGAACATCCGCAGCAGGAACGAACCCTTGACCGTCTCACGCACCGGGTAGGGCCGCGTGGCTATCGGCTGCGGGGCTACGGCCGTCACGGTTCCTCCTGCAATGGCCTTGGTTCTTGACAGTTCTCCAGCCGACCGGCGCCTCACGCCGGCTTGGCCACTTCGGATCGTAGACCGCCGGGTTCCGCGCTTCGCGCCTGGGCCGCGCTCCGGCGTCGGATCGCCCCCGGGAGCGCCGCTCGGCGTTGCGCGGGTCACACCTGGTCAGCCCGTGTGCGCGGGGCGGCGGCGGGCGGAAACCGGTTGTGCCGGCCGGTCCCGCGCACCCACCATCGCCGGTGTGGCAGCGGTGGGCCGGACGGCGGCGGACAGCCCGGTGGCGGACAGCCCGGCGGCGGACGCGCGCGGGGTGGTGGCGGCGGTGGCCGTGGCCGCGCGGCACGGGCTGCGCGTGACCGATCCCGTGGTGCTGCGCTCGGCCAGCAACCTGCTGGTGCACCTGCGCCCGGCCCCGGTGGTGGCGCGGGTGGCCACCACGACCGCGCTGGCCCGGCCCGGGGTGGTGGCCTGGCTGGCCAGGGACCTCGCCGTGGCCGGGTACCTGACCGGTCGGGGTCTGCCGGTGGTGCCGCCCACCGAGGAGCTGCCGCCGGGGCCGCACCAGCACGACGGGCTGGTGCTGAGCTTCACCACCCACCTACCGCACGACCGCGACCGCTCCCCTCGGCCCGGCGAGGTGGCCGCGCTGCTCGCCGAGCTGCACGCCGGGCTGCGCGGCTACCCTGGCGCGCTGCCCGAGCGGCTGCCGCTGGACGACATCGCCGCCGGCCTGGCCCGGCTGGCCGGCACCGGTGCGGTCGGCGAGGTCGAACTGGCCGCGTTGCGCGCGGCCAGGGACGAGCTGGTCGCCCGGTGGCCGTTCGGCGCGGTGGCCAGCCAGCCGCTGCAGGGCGACGCCCACCCCGGGAACCTGTTGTTCACCCCGACTGGTCCGGTGTGGAACGACTTCGAGGACACCTGGCGCGGGCCGGTGCTGTGGGACCTGGCGTGCCTGGCCGCCACCGGTCGGCTGGCCGGACGGGCCGAGGTGGCGGCGTACCCGCACCCGCCGGACGCGGCCGAGCTGGCGCCCTGGCTCGCGGTCCGGCGGCTGCACGCGCTGGTGTGGGGCCTGCTGCTCGCCGAGCGCGTGCCGGCGGCGCGGGCGGACGCGCGGGCGCGGCTGGCCGGGTTCCTCGCGGGCGCCTGACCGGGGTCAGTTCGGGCCGCTGGCCGGTGGTCCGCCGCGCTGCTGTGCGGTGCTGATCACGTGCTGCATCAGGGTGGTCAGCACCCGCTTGCTGGAGGCGCGTTCCCGCACGTCGCACAGTTGGACGGGCACGCCGGGGGTGAGGTCGATGGCCTCGCGCACCTCGTCCTCGGTGTAGCGCTGGGTGCCCTCGAAGCAGTTCACGCCGAGGACGAACGGGATGCGGCTGCGCTCGAAGAAGTCCACCGCGGGGAAGCAGCTGGCCAGCCGCCTGGTGTCGGCCAGCACGACCGCGCCGATCGCGCCGAGGGCCAGCTCCCGCCACAGGAACCAGAACCGCTCCTGGCCGGGGGTGCCGAACAGGTAGAGGATCAGCTGCGGGCTGATGGTGATGCGGCCGAAGTCCAGCGCGACCGTGGTGGTCCGCTTGTCCTCGATGCCGGTCAGGTCGTCGGTGGCCACGCTCAGCTCGGTGAGCGTCTCCTCGGTGCGCAGCGGTGGGATCTCGCTGACCGAGCCGACCATGGTGGTCTTGCCCACGCCGAAACCGCCGGCGATGAGCAGTTTGCCCGATCTGACCGTGGCCGCGCGCCGGCCGGGGCTGTCAGAGATTACGGACGCCATCGAGCACCGCCTGAAGTAGATCCATGTCGGGCACGTTCGTGGGAGGTGGGGCAACGGAGTGGACGGTGAGGAAACCCTCGTCGATCAGGTCGCTGATCAACACCTTGGCCACGACGAGCAGCACGTCCAGGTGGGCGGCGATCTCGGCGACCGAGAGCAGCCGGCCCTGGCACAGCCGCACGATCTCGACCGACTCCCGGTTCAGCGCCACCGCCTCGGTGTCCGACCGGGTCGCGCTGACCAGGGTGATCATGTTGAGGTCGTGCCGGTTGACCGACGCCCGCCCACGGGTCAGCGCGAACGGTCGGACCAGTGGGCCGGCGTCCTCGTCGAACCAGGACTCGCTCTCGTTCATGGTCACGCGCGCGCGTCGAGCGGCGGTTCCGCGTTCACGTCGGTGCGGGCGGTGGACACCAGGTTCGCGCCGACCTGCTGGACCATGACGTTCATCTCGTAGGCGACCATGGCCATGTCGGCGTCGGCGGCGGCCAGCAGCGCCAGGCAGGTGCCCTCGCCGGCCGCGGTCACCACCAGGAACGCCCGGTCCATCTCCACCACGGTCTGGCGCACCTGGCCCTTGTCGAAGTGGCTGCCGACACCTCGGGCCAGGCTCTGGAACGCCGAGGCCATCGCCGAGAGGTGTTCGGCGTCGTCCTGGGACAGGTTGTTGGACCGGCCGATGAGCAGGCCGTCGGCCGAGAGCACCACGGCCTGTTCCGCCCCGACCAACCGTCGCACCAGGTCGTCCAGCAGCCAGTCCAGATCTTTCGCGTTGGGGTTGGCCATGGGCTCGTGTCCGCCTTCTTCGTCTGAATTCGTCGGTTCGTCGTGCTTGCGGCCCGGTGTCGCCGGCTGGGCCGGGCCGCTTTCCCATCAATACCCCAGATCGCCGGCTGCCGTTGCGCGTTCGGCCCGTCCTGCCCGGGACGTCACTGCTGTTGGTCGGGTGGTGCGCTGCCGGGAGGTGCGCTGTTGGGGGGCGTGCTGCCGTGACGACCCTGCCTGGTTCCGCGCAGCAGCGCCGACATGGTGTCCCTGGCCTGTTCCGGCGTGCGGGTTCGGTCCGAAGGGGACGGTGCGGGGGCTGGCCGGTCCAGGTGCGCGTCCAGTTGCGGCGCCAGGTTCGCCTGCCGCCGCCGGCGCGGCAGGGGCGGCTTGGCGTGGTTGGGGTAGGCGACGGGCTGCCCCTTGGCGGGCTGGGCCACCGCACCGCTCGGTGTGGGGCGGGCGTCGGTGGTCGGTGTGGCGTCCCGCCGGGACGGTTCCCCGGCGGGCCGTTCGCCCGCGGGCGGGTCCCCGGCGGGCGGTTCCTCGGCAGGTGGTTCCTCGGCGGGCCAGTCCACCGCGGTGTCGTCGGTCGCGTTCCGCTGGGTGGCGGCCGGCGGTTCGGCGGCCGGCGGTTCGGCGACCGGCGCGGTGGAGGCCGGCGCGGTGGAAACCGGTGCGGTGGGGGTCGGTACGGTGGGAGCTGACGAGGTGGGTGCGGTGAGCGCGGCGACGCGCTCGGCGATGTCGGACCGGTTGAGCGGCGTGGTCTGCTCGGGTGGCGGCGGCGCGGCGACCGCGGCCCTGGCCGGCGGGGTGCGGCGTTCCCGGCGCGGCAGGCCGGAACCGGTGGAACTGACCGAAGTGGACGGTTGCGCCCCGGGCCCGGCCGACCCGGTGTTGGCCGACCCGGTGTTGGCCGGCCCCGTGTTGACCGGCCCGGTGGCGATCAGGGTCGACGGCAGCAGCACGACGGCGTGCACCCCGCCGTAGGCCGACTCGCTGAGCGTGACCGCGATCTGGTGCCGCTTGGCCAGGTGGCCCACGACGAACAGGCCGAGGCGCATCTGCCTGGACAGCGCCATGTGCTGGAAGTCGGGCGGGTTGCGCAGGGTCTCGTTGAGCCGGGCGCGCTCCTCCTCGGCGATGCCCAGACCCCGGTCCTCGATCTCGATGGCGACGCCCTTGGCCACGAGGTTGCCGCGCACCTCCACCCGGGAGCTGGGTGGCGAGAACGAGGTGGCGTTGTCCACCAGCTCGGCGATCAGGTGGATGAGGTCGGCGACGACCGCGCCCTGGATCGCCACGTCGGGCAGGCGGACGGCGTTGGCCCTGGCGAAGTTCTCGGTCTCGGAGATGGCGCTGCGCACGATGTCCTCGAGGGACACCGGGTTGCGCCAGCGCCGGCCGGGTCGCTCGCCGCCCAGGATCACCAGGTTCTCGGCGTTGCGCCGGGCCCGGATCACCAGGTGGTCCAGTTGGAACAGCAGCTCCAGGTGCTCCGGGTCCTCCTGCTTGCGCTCGGCCTCGTCGAGCACTTCGAGCTGGCGGCGCACCACCATCTGGCTGCGGTGGGCGATGTTGAGGAAGACGGCGTTCATGCCGTCCCGGGTCTTGGCCTCCTGGCTGGCCGCGAGCACCGCGCTGTGGTGCGCCTTGTTGAAGGCGTCGGCGACCTGGCCGATCTCGTCGGCGCCGTGGTCGAGCAGGACCACGTCCGGCTCGGCGGCGTGCTGCTCCCCGGACCGCAGTTGCTCGATCACCCTGGGCAGGTGCTCGTCGGCGAGCCGCAGGGTGTCCGAGCGCAGCCGCTTGAGCCGCCGGACCAGCCGGTTGCACATCCGGATGGCGATCACCACGACGGCCACCGCGGCGACCAGCATGACGATCCCGGCCACCACGGCCTCCACCAGGCTCTGCCGGGTGCTGTTCTCCGCGGTGTCCAGCGCGAACTGGTGGTGTTGCCGCCACAGGTCGAGCAGGCCGGTGGACACCTCGGTGGCGGCGTTCTGCCAGTCGGCGACGCTCAGCGGCAGGGCGCGGTCGTCCCGGCCAGGGCCGGGGTTGGGGCCGCGGCCGAGGATGGCGTTCTCCATCAGGCTCAGCCGCTGCCAGGCCGGGCTGGCCACGAGCTTGCCGTAGGCGGCGCGCTCCTCGCCGGTGAGCCGGGACTGCAGTTGGGCCGCCTGGACCTGGTAGGTGCTGACCTGCAGGGCGTACTCGCGAACGTCCCCGGCGGACAGTCCGCCGGCGCTGACCGAGGACACGGCCAGGGCGTTGCCCTTGGACATCGCCTCGGCCGCGTAGAACAGGCTGGCCGCGGTCAGCTCCTCGGTGGTGGTCACCGGGTCCGGCGCGGTGCGGGCGATGCCCTCCAGGCCGATGCCGATGACCTGGATGAGCTGGTTGTAGTAGGTGTAGACGTCCCTGGGCGGCATGCTGCCGGTGTCCACCCGCTGGCGCGTCCTGGCGAGTTGGGCGAACGACTGGTCCAGCGAGTCGACCGCGCCCTTGATCGCGTCCGGGTTGAGGTCCACCAGCACGCCGGCGATCTCCTGGAGCCGGGCCAGGGTGTTGTCCACGTCGCGCCGCTGGTTCTGCAGGTTCAGGGTGGCCTGCCGGTCGCCGGTGAGGCTCAGCAGGCTGAGCCGGCGCTCCTCACCGACCTTGCTGATGAACGAGACGGCCGGCCCGACGGATTCGTGAACACGGTTAACCCAATTCTGGTTCGAGATTCCCTGGGCGACCAGATAACTGAACGCGCCAACGCCGAGAAGCAACATGCCGATGCTGGGGATGAGCGCGATGGCCAGGACCTGTGCCCGGATGCTGCGACCAATGCCAAGCCATTGCGAGAAAAACTTCATCAACCAACACTCCGGGCTGCGGCGGCGAACGAGATGCGCGCGACTGGTCAGGCATGATCAGGTCCGAGCGTCGCAGCACCCTATCGTTTCGACCACTACCAGCCGCAAGGGTGAGCACAGCGCGACCGATTACCGTATCGACACATTTTTTGATCATGACCGCCGAACGCGATCGCGCCTACCCACTGTGTCGCTTCGACCACGGCTGGTTCAATCCCCGGCCACTGGAACGATTCCGCACCCATTGCCGTTCCAGCGACTATCCATAGTGGACGCTTAATTCGGGCGGATCCGGATCGGGGCCGCGCCCGCGGCCGGCTACGCGCGGTAGGCGGCCACCGAGACCGAGGCGGTCACCGCGGTGCGCTCGGCCAGCCCGGCGACCCGCTCGCGCAGTTCCTCCGCGCTGGTGTGCCTGGCGCTGGGGCCCATGCCGGCCAGCGCCTCGACGTCGTGGCGCGCCAACGACATGGTGAACTCCACGGTGCGCCGGTCCAGCGGCGTGAAGTGGGGCAGCAGCGTGGCGTCGAGCCGGTCCCGCTTGTTCTCGGCCACGCTGAGCAGCCCCAGGGTGGACACCAGCTCGGTGAGGTGGTTCGGGTTGGGCGCGACCACCAGCAGCACCCCGCCCGGGCGCAGCACCCGGTGGATCTCGGCGCCGTTGCGGGGCGCGAACACGTTCAGGGCCAGAGCCGCCGCGCCGGTGCGCACCGGCAGGGACCGCCAGGTGTCGCACACGGCCGCGCCGGCCCTGGGGTGCGCGCGGGCGGCGCGGCGCAGCGCGTACTTGGAGACGTCCAGGGCCAGGCCGACCCGGTCGGGCAGCCGGTCGAGCACGCGGGCCAGGTAGTGGCCGGTCCCGGCGCCCACGTCGACCACGCCGCCGGCAGCCGCGGCGGCGTCGACGGCCGGGGCCGCCAGGGCGCGCGCCGACTCGGCCGCCAGGCACTCGGCGATCGGGTCGTAGTGGCCGGCCCCGAGGAAGGCCGTCCTGGCCGCCACCATGGCCGCGGTGTCCCCGGTGCCGGTGTGCGCGTTGCCGGGCAGCAGGCTGACGTAGCCCTGCCTGGCCACGTCGAACACGTGCCGGTTGGGGCAGCGCAGGGCGGTGCCCGGCGCGGGGGTCTGGGTCAGGTCGCCGCCGCAGTGCGGGCAGCACAGCATCCGCACTACCTCGGCACGCACAAGACCTCCACCTGGCACAGCACGCGTCCAGCCTACGAGCCGGCCGGCGCGCACCGGCCGGCCACCACCCGGCTCAGAGCTGGTGCTCGCGCAGGAACTCGGCGATCACGGTCTGCCACTCGGTGGGCCGCTCGGCCATGAGCATGTGCCCGGCCGCGATCTCCACCAGGCGCGCGCCCGCGATGCCCTCGGCCAGGGCCACCGAGTTGGCCGGCAGCACCAGCTGGTCCTCGGTGGTGGCCACGACCAGGGTGGGCACCCGGATGCCGGCCAGGTCGGCACTGGTGTCGGTCCGGCTGGCCAGCTCGACCTGCTCGGGGGTGCCCTCGGGCAACCCGGCTGCGGTCTCCCGCAGGATCTCGTCGAGCTGGTCGTCGCTCAGGCCGGCGCGGAAGGTGGCGCCGAGCCCGACCAGCGTCACGAACCTGGCCAGGTTGGCGCGGTCCGACTCGGCCAGCAGCCGCAGCCACAGGTCGGCGGCCAGCCGGAGGTGGGCGTCCGGCCGGGTCCAGCCGGCGGTGAGGACCAGGCCGCGCACCCGCTCGGGGTGGCGGGCCGCGGCCCGCACCGCCAGGGTGGTGCCCAGGGAGTAGCCGAGGATGGTGACCTGGTCCACGCCGGCCGCGTCGGCCGTGGCGATCAGCTGGTCGGCCAGCTCGTCCAGGTCGAGCGGGGTGCTGCTGCGCGGGGTGCGGCCGGCGCCGGGCAGGTCGGGCGCGATCACCGTGTGCCCGGCGGTCAGCTCGGCCATGAGGGGTCCGTAGTTGGCGTCGATGCCGCCACCGGCGCCGTGGGCCAGCAGGAGGGCGGGGCCGTCGCCACGCACGGTGTGGGCCAGCTCGACTGTCCGTTGTGGAATCGTGCTCATGACCCGGACGCTAAACTCTGTCATCGATGTGAAGGTCCACGGATTGTGAGGCGCGTCCCATGCGGATCGGTGAACTGGCCAGGCGCACCGGGGTGAGTCCACGGCTGCTGCGCTACTACGAGGAACAGGGCCTGCTGGCGCCGGAGCGCACCGCCAACGGCTACCGCAGCTACAGCGCGGACGCGCCGCTGCTGGTCACCCAGATCCGCGGCCTGCTGTCCGCCGGCCTGCCCACCGAGGTGATCAGGGACATCCTGCCGTGCGCGCGGGGTGCCGAGCCCGAACTGGAGCCCTGCCCCGATCTGATGGCGACCCTGCGCGAGGAGCTGGCCGGCATGGACGCGCGCATCGCCTGCCTGCGGCAGAACCGCGACGCCCTGGCCCGCTACCTGGACACGGCCGCGCGCCGGGCGAACGCCGGCAACGTGGCCTGAGCCGGCGGTCCCGGACACGGCACCGTCCCCTGTCCGGGCGCGGGTGGCGGACAGGGGACGGTGGCCCGGGTCAGCGCTTGGCGAACGAGACCGCGTACAACTGGCCGGGCAGGTCGTTGGCCAGGTACAGCTCACCGGCGGCGTCCACGCCGAACGTGGTGGGCTGGATGGGGAACTCGCCGATGCGCGCGCTCTGGTGGGTGCCGTCGGCGTTGGCCCGCACCGCCCACGCGGTGTTGGAGCAGTAGTCGGTGGCCACGTAGGTGCCGCCGGCCAGGTCGGCGAACCGGGCGCCGCGGTAGACGAACCCGCCCACCACCGCGCATCCGTCCACAGAGGTCTGGTAGGCGAACACCGGCTCGACGTACCGGGAGCCGCTGAAGCACTGGTTGGCGTCGAACTGGGCCGGTCCCTCCCGGCAGGACCACCCGAGGTTGGCGCCGCCCTGGGTGCGGGACAGGTGGTCGACCTCCTCGTAGGCGCCCTGGCCCACGTCGGCGATCCACAGCGAGCCGTCCTTGGCGTCGAAGGAGAACCGCCACGGGTTGCGCACGCCGTAGGTCCAGATCTCCGGGCGGGCCTTGGCGTTGCCGACGAACGGGTTGTCCGAGGGCACGCAGTAGCCCCGGCCGCCGCAGCGGCGCTGCACGTCCAGCCGCAGGATCTTGCCCAGCAGCGTGTTCAGGTTCTGGCCGCTGTCGAACGGGTCGCCGGCGCCGCCGCCGTCGCCGATGGCCCAGTACAGGTAGCCGTCGGCGCCGAAGGCCAGCTGCCCGCCGTTGTGGTTGTCGTAGGTGGCGTGCTCCTGGGTGAGCAGCACCTCCTCCCGCACGGTCGAGCCGCCCAGGATGAACCGGGACAGGGTCACCGCGCTGGACGGCAGCGCGGTGTAGGCGGCGTACAGGGCGTGGTCGGTGGCGAAGCGCGGCGAGGTCGCGATGCCCAGCAGGCCGCGCTCATTGCCGGAGTTGTCCACCCGGTCGGTGATGTCCAGCACCGGGGTGGCGGCCAGGCCGGTGCTCGGGTGGTACGCGCGGACCCGGCCCGGTTTCTCGGTGACGAACAGCCGGCCGCTGCCGTCACCCGCCGGCGCGATGGCGGTGGGCCGCTGCAACCCGGAGGCCACCAGGGTGGTGGTGACGGTCAACTGGTCCAGCGGCACCGCCGCGGGCCTGCTGGTGTCGGCGGAACCGGACCCGGAACCGGGCGCCGGACCGGCGCTCGCCGCGGTCGGCCCGGCCACGCTCAGCGCCGCGGTCGCGGCTGCCGCGCTGAGCAGGGCCAACCAGGACATCCTTGAGCGTTGTGGCATATCGCCTCCTGGGAGATGCCAGACAAGCCGCGCCCACCGTTGATCGTAGGGGCTGTGCCGTGTCCGACTTGCCCCGTTCGGGCCACGCCGACCTGGGACGGTCAGCCCAGTACCGGCGATGCCACTCCGCCCCGGCCCACCGAGCACCCGCACTCCCCCACCCCGCGAGTCGACTTTGCAAACCCCCCGAGTTGACATCTCAGGCAGGGCCGAACGGGTGAACAACCCCCGCGCGGCCAGCCGAACGGGTGAACGCCCCCGCGGCCGGCAGCCGGCCACCCCCGGCGCCGGCCCCGCCTGGGCCGGTCAGAACTCGTTGATGACGACCACGCCCGTGGTGTCGTAGGACGCCATGGCCGCCAGCACATCACCGCACTCGGCCAGGGACACGGTGCGGGACACCAGCTCGCCAGGGGCCAGCCGCCCCGCCTCGATCATGCCGAGCAGGGTGTCGAAGCGCTGGCCCTGCATGCCGAAGGCGCTGAGGAACTCCAGCTCCTTGACCATCATCACGTCGATCGGCAGCCCGATGACGCCGTCCTCGGCCTTGGTGGTGTGTCCGGTTTGGACGTGCCGGCCCCGGGTGCGCAGCGACAGCACGGAGTTGCGGCACGTCTCCGGAACGCCCACGGTGTCCAGCGACACCTGGGCGCCGCCGCTGGTCAGCGTGCGCACCGCCGCGACCGGGTCCTCCCGCGCGGCGTTCACGGTGTGCGCGGCGCCGAGTGCACGCGCGGCGGCCAGCTTGTCCTCGGTGATGTCGATCGCGATCACCTGGGCGCCCACCGCGGCCGCGACCTGCACGGCGGACAGCCCGGTGCCGCCCCCGGCGCCGTAGACGGCCACCCACTCACCGCCCCGGACGCGGGCCTGCTCGACCACGCCGCGATACGCGGTCATGTACCGGCAGGCCAGGCTGGCCGAGTCGACGAAGCTGACCGAGTCGGGCAGCCGGACCAGGTTGACGTCGGCGTGCCGGGCGACCACGTACTCGGCGAAGGCGCCCCAGAACGAGACACCGGGGACCAGGGTCGCGCCGTGCAGGCAGACGTGCTGGTCACCGTTGCGGCACATCTCGCAGCTGCCGCAGCCGGGGTTCATCGGGTAGGTCACCCGGTCGCCCGGTTTCCAGTTCCTGACCTCGCTGCCGACCTCCTCGACCGTGCCGGAGAACTCGTGCCCGAGCACGAACGGCGGCTGGATCTCCGGGCCACCGGTCCAGAAGTTGCCCGACCACAGCGCCCAGTCCGTCCGGCAGATGCCGTTCGCGCCAACGCGGATGATCACCGCGTCCGGTGGACACCGCGGATCGGGCACTTCCCGAACCACCAGCGGCTTGTTCAGTTCCTCAACGACAGCGGCACGCACCGCGGCTCCCTCCAGACGATCATCCGATAGTACGGATACTTACGAACAGTTCGCCTGTCTGTCAACAGTGGAGCGGTAGCCGAACCGTCAGGTCCGCCGTGCCCGGTCGAGCAGGATGACGGGCACCGCGACCGCGGCGAGGACCGCCCCGATCACGCAGACCGAGGTCAACGCGGCCCCCCGGGTGAGCGCGGCGGCCGCGAGCACCGGGGTGGTGCTGATGCCCAGCTGGAACGCGGACACGGTGGTGGCACCGGCCAGGGTCGGCGCATCGGCCGCGATCGCGAAGACGCGCCCGTAGATCGCGGGATTCAGCACGAACGCGGCAACGCCGAGCAGGAAGACCGTGGCCACCACCGCCCAGGCCTGCTGGATCACCACAGCCAGCACGACCGACAGGCCCACGATCGCCACCGCGCCGGTGAGCAGGGCCAGGTGCGGGCGCCGGTCGGCGACGCGACCACCGACGGACAGACCGAGGAACGCGCCGACCCCGAACAGGGCGAGGATCGCCGGAACCCAGACCTCGGGGATGGCGGTGATGTCGGTGAGCATCGGGGCCAGGTAGTTGAAGGTGATCATGTACGCGGCGGTGGTCAGGACCGTGATCGCGTACATGCCCCACAGCAGTGGTTTGCGCATGGTGGCGAGTTCCCGCGACACACTCGGCCGGGCGGCCGCCTCGGGGACCGCACCGCCGGCCGGCAGCCCGAGCAGGCAGCCGACGATTCCGGCGACCGTCAGGACCACCACCGCCCAGAAGCCGCCGCGCCAGTCGGTGAAGTGGCTGAGCAGCGTGCCCGCCGGACCGCCGGCGACCATGGCCACGCTGAGCCCGCTGACCACCACGCCGGAGGCGCGGGCGTTGCGGTCCGGCGTCACCAGGCTGATCGCCGTCACCGACGCGACCGCGAAGAAGCCCGCGTAGGCGATGCCCGCGATCGCCCTGCTCACCAGCAGAACCGGGTAGTCGCCCAGCAGTCCCGCGGCGATGCTGGCGGCGAACAGCCCCTGGGTCGCCACCAGCGCGGTGCGCCGCGGCCAGTGCAGGCTGAGCACGGCGAACGGCGGCCCGCCGAGCACCACACCCAACGCGAACGCGGTGATCAGGAACCCGGCCGAGGAGAGCGTGACGTCCAGGTCGGTCGCCACCGCCGGCAGCACACCGGCCAGCAGGAACTCCGCGCTGCCCATCGCGAACAGGCTGAAGCCCAGCAGGTACACGCCGATGGGCAAGCTGCCGGAGCGACCGCTCCGGGCGGTTTCCGTGCTCGCGGCGGCCATCAGCGCACACCCCCGCGCCGCGGCTGCCCGCCCGGGACGGCGGCGGACATCTCCTGGTCGAGCAGCCAACCGGTCATGTTGATGGCGGCGGACACGCCCGCGGCCGCCGCCGCGATGACCTGGGCCCTCGGCTGCACCACGTTCCCGGCCGCCCAGACCCCGGGCACGTCCGTGGCGCCGTGCGGGTCAACGGCGACCAGTCCGGTCACCGGGTCCCTGCCCGCGCCCAGTGCGCTCAGGACCGCGTCGTGGGGCACCGGGCGCGGTGCCACGAAGATGACGTCACACCTGACCGTCCCGCCGTTGTCGAGTTCGATCGCGACCGGGGGTCCGCCCGGGTTGCCGGTGCTCGTCGCGACGCGCGTGACGTGCGCGTCGACCAGCCGCACGCCGTAGGCCGTGAGGCGGTCCCGCTCGGTGGCGCTGACCTCGGTGCCGTTGACGCAGAACGTCACCGACGAGCTGTAGCGGCGCAGCAGCGCGGCCAGGTGCTTGGCCACCGCGCCCACGGCACCGCCGATCACGGCGATGGCCCGCCCCCGCACCTCGTAGCCGTGGCAGTGCGGGCAGTGGTGCACCTCGGTCGCCCACCGCTCGGCCAGCCCGGGGATGTCGGGCAGCTCGTCGGTCAGCCCGGTCGCGACCAGCACCGACCTGGCGCGCACGGCCCGGTCGTCAGCGAGCCGCAGCTCGAACGTGCCGTCCGGCGCGCGGCGCGCGGCAACCACCGATCCCGGCAGCAGGGTCCCGCCGTAGCGGCTCAGCTCGTCCCGTCCTGTCGCGACGAACTCGCTCGGCGCCATGCCGTCCCGGGTCAGGTACCCGTGCATGTGGTCGGCCGGCCCGTTGCGGGGCTGGCCGCCGTCGACGACCAGCGTCGCGAACTGTGCCCTGGTGAGCACGATCCCGGCTGACAGGCCGGCGGCCCCACCACCGATGACAACGGCGTCCCACGGTTGCGCCTCCGCCGATCCGCCGCGCGTCTGCGATGTCGTGTCCACTTCGGATCACCTCCGTCGACAGGATCGGCAGGCCGGACGTTTTCGACAAAGACCGTTGCCGATTCCGGGACGGATTGGTTGGCTGCGGTCTCATGGACGAACAACCGACCGTCGGTGCCGCGATCGAGCAGATCGCTCCTCGGCTGCGCCGTGCCCGCGAGAAGCGCGACGTCAGCCTGGCCGACCTCGCCCGCGCCACCGGCATCTCGACCAGCACCCTGTCCCGGCTGGAATCGGGCCAGCGCAAGCCGAGCCTCGAACTCATCCTCCCGATCACCGCCGCGCTCGGCATCCCGCTCGACGAGATCGTCACCGCACCCCGGATCCTCGATCCCCGCGTGCCGCAGCACCCCACCAGCAAGGACGGTCGCGTGCTGATCCCGTTGTCACGCCACCAGGGTGAGCCGCGCGCGTACAAGATGACCATCCCCGCCCACGACAGCGAGCCCCACCTGCGGACCCACGCTGGGTACGAGTGGCTCTACGTGCTGCGTGGCCGACTACGCGTGACCCTGGGCGACCAGGACTTCACCATGGGGGCCGGTGAAGCGGCCGAGTTCGACTGCCAGATCCCGCACTGGTTCGGCGCCACCGGACGCGGCAGCGTGGAAGTGCTCAGCCTCTTCGGAAAGCAGGGTGAGCGCATCCACCTCCGCACGTCACGGCGTTGACGCGGGGGTGCGTGTCAACCGGGTGCCGGCGTCCAGCTGCCGCTGCGGCTCGACAGGTCGCCGGCCGGGTGCGGGCCGGGCTCGGGTCCGAGGTCCGCGCGGGACACGTGGGTGCGGCCGCGCGCCCGGTCGTAGCAGGCGAGGCACGTGGGCCACAACCACTCCAGTTTGGACGGTTCGCCGCAGGAGCGGGTGAACGGCCGGTGGCACAGGGTCTCGCCGGGCTGGCCGGGCTGGAGTTCGCCGGGGATGGCGTGCCGGCCGCCGTCCACCGGCCACCACCGGAACGTGTGCCGCGCGGCGGTCACGTCGTGCTCACCTCCTGCCTGACCAGCACTTCGGCCGCCCGCACGCAGCTCTCGCAGGCGTAGGCCGACTCCGGCCTGGCCACGGCGTCGGACAGACCGTGGCCGCACAGCGCCTGGAACGTGCGCCCCCTGCCGACCTCGCCAGCGGGGATGACGTGCGCCCCACCGTCCACAACGGACCGGCGCATCACGTACCGAGGTTCGCCCCCGGGGCCCGGCTGGCTGACCAGGTAGCACGCCGGACACCAGGTGGCCTCGTCCCTGGTGGGGCGCGGGTACGCGGTGATCAGCGTGTCGGCGAGCTGGATGCCGCAGATGGCCCGGTAGAACCCGGGCTTGTCGGGCAGCCAGGCGTGCACCCGCTGCGCGGCGAAGGTGGAGTGCCCGTACTTCACCGTGTTGGTCACGTCGGTCTCCTCGTGTCCGTTGTGGACATCACGGAGTGGTGTGGACATCACCACCCCGTTTCTGTTGTGGCGGGACAGCAGGACGGGAGCGCCAGCGCGTCGCGCAACCGTCCCGCTGCCCCGAGGGGCGGCATCGACGTGGGGAGGCATACGCCACCACCGCCCGGGGATCGCCCGATGGGCGAGAGTTGAAGGCACAGGCCACGGGGACAGCGCGTGCTCGTGACCAAGAGGTCAGGCGGCCGCGCACCAGTCACTCACGCAGGCACAACGCGAGTGGCGGCCAGCCGTAAAGCGCGACCATCGATCGCCGCTGTCACCAGGACATTCGCCGGCAGACCACCGCGTTTCGAGATTGCCGAGAAAACAACCCGCGCATCGAATATTGACCAGGCAAACATTACCCCCGCCTCTCTGGTCGGACACGTCGATGCGCCATTCAACCTAGAGAAGGCGGCTAGCTGCAGGGGGGACACGTTGTCCCCCTAACTTCCTGTCCCTAGACAGCTATCTGGAGTCGGTGGGCGACTTCGACGGCTTCGGCGCGAAGCGGGCCACGGCCGGCCGCCGCGATATCCGAGACAATCTCCCGAGCGGAAACGTTGAACCGCACGGCTTCGGGCGAATACCGCTCAGCTTGCAGCAGTGGAAGCAAGGCAGCGTTGTCCCGCTTCTGGTGGTAAGCGCGGGCGACGTTCACCAGGTGACTGGCCGCCCAGAGCCGAGAAGGGACCTTTTCAACCTGGAACGAGTCAGAGTGCCGGATCGCCTCACCGTTGTCACCCAGGCACACCGAGAGAACCGTCTTGTGCAGATCCACGAAAGAACGGCCAAACAGGTGCCACGGGTGGGCGTAATTCTTGGGCAAGCTGGAAACCACGCGATCAGCCTGTTCCCAGTAGGTCCACGCGGAGGCGTCGTGGTTGTACCTGGCAGCGGTCGAGGCACGGCACATCTGCAACACGCCCCACAGCGCGCGCACCTCGTCGTCACCGTCCGCCAGCAGGGGCTCCAGTTCGTCCACGACCAGGCGAAGCATGTCCAGCGCCTCATCCGCGCGCCCTGCTGAGCGCAGCACGTGGGCGTAGTAGAAGACCCCGGTCGCACGCGCAACGAGGTCGTCGGCGGCCTCACCGGTTTCCAGTCCCCGGACCGCGGACAACCACACCCACTGCGACGCGTCCTGCTGCCACGCGAAAAATGCCTGCGCGAGGTGGTAAACGGCGGCCAGGGCGACCTGTGCCGTCCGGCGATCACTGCCCTGGTACGCCGCCACAGCCGCTCGCCCGGTAAGAATGAGCGTGGGAAGCACCGCTCCGGCATCGCTTCGCTGAGTAGGGCTCAACTGCCAGTTGCGCCAGGCCGCATCAACGGCCGCCACATAGTCCGCGACGGGCGTGGGCTCGGCGTCCTGAATGAGATATGCCGAAAGAGCATGGCTGACTGCCGCCGCCTGCGGATGTGTCGGGCGGTCCACCACCTTCAGCGGAGCCGAAAGATCCGTCCCGTAGATTTCCGACAGATCCGTCACGCCGAGCAGCCGGGCGAGCTTCACCGCTGCGGGCAACGGCAGACCGCGCTTGCCCGCCTCGATGAGCTTGAGCCAGTCCTCGGATTTCCCAACAAGTCCCGCCACAACCGCTCGGGATTTCCCTGCCCTCTCACGAAGTCGTCAGACCCGGCGGCCGACCTCGGCCCGCGTGTCTTCGTTCGACATGTCCACCTCACCAGATGGGGAAGAGCACTTCCCCTCACGGTACCGGCTGTTGTGACCCACACCGCACCGATGCGATCCTCGCCGGCCCTCACGGACCAGCGCTGCACCGGCGCGAGTTGTCCGAGACCACCCGGGACAAGTTGCGATCCCCGCCAGCCCTCACAGGCCGACGCTGCACGAACCCCACCCCACTACCTGCTCGGCAAGATCGCGTTGCGATCCTCGCCGGCGCTCTCGGGCCGGCGCTGCCCCGGTACTGCTCCGCTTCCCGCTGCACGTCGAGGTTGCGATCCTCGCCGGCGCTCTCGGGCCGGCGCTGCCGGGCTGCGTGCTGCTGGTGGCCATCTCCTGGGACAGGTTGCGATCCTCGCTGGCGCTCTCGGACCGGCGCTGCTTGGGGCCGGGGCGGTGCTCGGCCCCAACTATGTGGGCGTTGCGATCCTCGCCGGCGCTCTCGGGCCGGCGCTGCTCCGTCGTCTACGACGAGACCCGCGAGTTCCTCGGGTTGCGATCCTCGCCGGCCCTCGCGGGCCGGCGCTGC
>NZ_JAMTCK010000032.1:0-705 GCF_024171785.1 Goodfellowiella coeruleoviolacea | reverse complement strand
GTTGCGATCCTCGCCGGCCCTCGCGGGCCGGCGCTGCCCTGGACGGCCAGGGGTTTTCACCGTACGGGGTGATGAACCTGGCCCATGTTCCCAGTTGCTGGGATGACACGCCAGGCGCGGGTTCGGAACCTCGCGGCGTTTCGCACCACGCCTGGGGTTCCGAACCACGTCCGCCCAGTGCCCCTCCTCACCAAACCCGGGGGGCGAACAACGGGGCATTCACCCGTTTGGGCCTGCGCGAAATGTCAACAGTGATGATGGGGTTTGGCGTCCTGGAGGATGTCACTGGTGGTCCTCCCGCCCGGTCTGACCAGAATGTCAACCGGCCCCCGCATACCGGGGTGCCTTTCGCGAGAGTTGTCGTCCGGGCGTGGGGGACCCACCAGGCGCGCACCAGGCCTGGCGACCGTGACCTCATAGGAGCCTGTAGCCCCAGGCAACCCATCACTGTTCTGTCCGACCGCCAGTCCCGGTGGCGTGCCATCCAGCCGTACCAGCGAACAGAATGGCACCACCAGCATGGCAAGGACCCGCCCGAAGTCCAACACCACCACCCCCACCCCGGTGATCGACCCGGTCGGGGACATCACCGGTGGGGTCGACACCCACCTGGACTTCCACGTCGCCGCCGCCAAGGACAGCCTCGGCCGCCTGCTCGGCACCCAGACCTTCCCCGCCACCCAGGCCGGCTACACCGCCCTGCTG
>NZ_JAMTCK010000031.1 GCF_024171785.1 Goodfellowiella coeruleoviolacea | reverse complement strand
AAGTACACCATGACCCGGGCGGGCAGCATGCGGACGCGCTGTTGGGTTCGGCGGGTCAGCGACAGTACCTGGTCGACCAGGGCGGGAGTGACGAGCTGGGTGAGTTCACCCAGGTGTCCCGGGGCGAACACCCCGGCGCTGTCCGGTGGGGTGTGGGGCATGACAGACTGGTATGGCAACGGAGTTCCCGAACAGAGTGATCTTGGTCGACACTCGTTCTACAGGAACTCCGTTGTCTGCTTTTCAACCCCCTCAGACGCACCTCGCCCACCACCTCTTGACGCCGGCCACCAACACCTAACTTCCCGGCATTGCTTTGCAAAGTCGACTCGCGAGAGTGGGGGTCAGGTGGCGGGGGCGGGGGTGGGGTCGGTGGTGGCGGGGCGGTGGCCGAGGCGGCGGGCCAGCGGGATCAGCGCGATGGCCACGGCGCCGATCAGGCCGGCGACGGCGAAGGCGGTGAAACCCCAGCTCTGGTTGCCCGCCGACACCAGCAGGCCGCCCAGCCACGGGCCGAACACCGCGCCGAGGCGGCCCACCCCGGCCGCCCAGCCCAGACCGGTGGCGCGCTGCGCCGGCCGGTACACCGTGTCCAGCGCCGCGTAGGCCATCACCTGCGCGCTGAACAGGAACACGCCGGTCAGGCCGACCACCGCGTAGGTGATGGCTAGCGGCAGGTGCGCGCCCATCAGCAGGGCACCGACCCCGGTGACCGCGAACCAGATCGCCGCCACCCGCACCGCGCCGAACCGGGTCGCGGTCCGGCCGGCCACGAACATGCCCACGATGCCACCGGCGTTGATCACCAGCAGGAAGCTCACCGACGAGGTCAGCCCGTAGCCGGAGGCGCGCATCAGCTGCGGCAGCCACGTGCTCACCCCGTAGACCAGCAGCAGCCCGCAGAACGAGGCCAGCCACAGCAGCGGGGTCGACCACCGGAACTCCGGGCGGAACAGCGACAGCACCGCCTGCCACCGGCCGCCGGCCCCCGCCTTGGGCACCTCCCTCGGCACCGGCGGCTCCAGCCCGTGCCGCCGCGCCACCGCGTTCGCCTCGGCCACCCGGCCCTTGGCCAGCAGCACCACCGGTGACTCCGGCAGGTGGCGCAGCACCAGCGGCACGGCCAGGACCAGCGGGATCACGCCGGCCCAGAACACCCAGCGCCACCCGGCCGCCGGCGCCAGGGACAGGCCGAGGCCGGTGGCCAGCATGCCGCCCGCGTGGTAGGAGGTCATCATCACCGCCGAGGCCAGCGCGCGGCGGCGCGGCGCGCTGAACTCCATGACGATCGCCAGGCAGGTGGGCATCAGCCCGCCGAGGCCGAGCCCGGCGACCAGGCGCCCCGCCCCGAACAGGCCGGGGTCCGGTGCGATCGCGCACACCGCCGAGCCCAGCGAGAACACCGCCAGGCAGCACGACACCACCGAGCGGCGGCCCAGCCAGTCGGTGAGCGTGCCCGCGACGAGCGCGCCGAGCAGCATGCCGAACGTGGTCCAGCTGCCGATGGTGCCTGCGGTCGCCGTGGTCAGGCCGAACCCGTGGTCGTCGATCATGTGCGGCATGACCGCGCCGTAGATGTTGACGTCCATGCCGTCGAAGAAGACGGCGAGCCAGCACAGGGCGATGACGACCGCGACCCGGCGGCGCACCGCGGGATCGGCGGTCACCGCCTGCTCGGGGGAATCGCTGGGGGACATGGGGCCGCCTCTCAGGAGTGTGGTGGCCGCGGCGCTGCGGCCGGACAAGGGGCGCCGAATAAATCCACTGTGGATGGTTGGAAGTGCTGGTGGTGCGGGGAAAGCGGCTAGCCGATCGGCAGGCCGGTGTAGTTCTCGGCCAGTTCGGCGGCCGCGGTGGTGGCGCTGGCGATGCGGTCGAGTTGGGCCAGTTGCAACCGGGTGTCGAACTCGCTCTGCTCGGGATCGGTGTGCAGGGTGGTGGTCATGGAGTACGAGAAGTGCTCGGCCCGCCAGACACGGCGCAGGCAGGTGTCCGAGTAGGCGTCGAGCAGGTCGGTGGCACCGGTGGCGTACCGGTGCACCAGGGCGCGGGCCAGCACCACCACGTCGGCGACGGCGAGGTTGAGGCCCTTGGCCCCGGTCGGCGGCACGATGTGCGCGGCGTCGCCGGCCAGGAACACCCGGCCGTACCGCATGGGCTCGGTCACGAAGCTGCGCATCGGCAGCACGGACTTGGCGGTGATCGGGCCGCGCTCCAGCGTCCAGTCACCGTCCACGGCGAAGCGCTGGTCCAGTTCGTCCCAGACGCGCTCGTCCGGCCAGTCCGCGGGGTCCGCGCCGTTGGGCACCTGCAGGTACAGCCGGCTGACCGTGCGGCTGCGCATGCTGTGCAGGGCGAAACCGCGCGGCGAGTGCGCGTAGATCAGCTCGTCGCAGGAGGGCGGCACGTCGGCGAGCACGCCCAGCCAGGAGTACGGGTAGGTCCGCTCGTAGGTGCGCCGCACCGCCTCGGGCACGGCCGCGCGCGCCACCCCGTGGAAGCCGTCGCAGCCGACCACGTAGTCGCAGGTCAGCGTGTGCTCACGGCCCTGGTGGGTGAAGTGGACGACGGGCTGGTCGGTGTCCGCGCCGCTGATCCCGCTCACCCGTGCCTCGAACAGCAGTGGGGCGTTGTCGGCCAGGCGCAGCGCGATCAGGTCCTTGACCACCTCGGTCTGCGCGTAGACCATCACGGTGCGCCCGCCGGTCAGGGCCGGGAAGTCGACGCGGTGCGCGCGGCGGTCGAAGCGCAGTTCGATGCCCTCGTGGACCAGGCCCTCCCGGTCCATCCGCGCGCCGGCACCGCACTCGCGCAGCACCTCGACCGTGCCCTGTTCCAGGATGCCGGCCCGCTGGCGTCCCTCCACATAGGACCGGTCGCGGCTTTCCAGCACCACGCAGTCGATGCCGGCGTTGTGCAGCAGTCGGGCGAGCAGCAGTCCGGCGGGTCCGCCGCCGACAATGCCCACGGTGGTGCGCATCAGTTCCTCCCGACCGAGTCGTCGGTGTCCGAGCCGTCACCGGCCCCATCGCCGAGCGGCTGTCCGCTGCTGATTTGTCCATTGTGGATCGCTCCGGCCTCGCGCAGCACCCGGTCGGCCACGGCGAACGCGGCGTTGGCCGCGGGCACCCCGCAGTACACCGCGGTCTGCAGCAGGACCTCCTGGATCTCCTCGGCGGTGAGGCCGTTGCGCAGCGCGGCCCGCACGTGCATGGCCAGCTCGTCCAGGTGGCCGCGGGCGACCAGCGCGGTCAGCGTGACGCAGCTGCGGGTGTGCCGGCTCAACCCCGGCCGGGTCCAGATCTCGCCCCAGGCGTAGCGGGTGATGAAGTCCTGGAACGGCGCGGTGAACGCGTTGGCGCGGGCGATCGCCCGGTCCACGTGGTCGTCGCCGAGCACGGCCCGGCGCACGTCCGTGCCGGCCGCGCGCCGCGCGTCGTCACCAGCGGGTGGTGGCGGCGGTGCTACCGACTCCACAGTGGACAGGTGGTCGAGCAGCGCGGACAGCACCGGTTCGGGGCGTTCGACCGGGGCGAGGTGCGCGGCACCGGCGAGTTCGACCAGGCTGGCGCCGGGGATGCCGTCGACCAGTTCCCGGCCGTGCGCCGGCGGGGTGGCCGGGTCGTCGCGGCCGGCGATCACCAGGGTGGGCGCGCTGATCCTGGGCAGGTCCGCGCGCAGGTCGTAGCCGGCGAGCGCGTCGCAGCAGGCCGCGTAGCCGGCCGGGTCGGCGGCGCGCAGGTCGGCCAGGCGCGCGCGGGCGGCCGGTGTCCCGGCGAAGCCCGGGGTGAACCAGCGGGTGGGTGTGGCCGCCAGCAGCGCGTCGGTGCCCTGGCCGCGCACCAGTTCGGCTCGTTCGTGCCAGGCCGCGGGCGCACCGAACCGGGCCGACGAGCAGACCATGACCAGCGCGCTGATCCGGTCGGGGTGGTGCACGGCCAGCCAGGCGCCGACCGCGCCGCCCAGCGAGATGCCGGCGTGGGCGAAGCGGTCGATGCCCAGTGCGTCGGCCAGGTCGAGCACCAGCCGGCCCAGGTCGGCCACGGTGGTGGCGCCGGGCCCGCCGGGCAGCACGTCGGCCGGGGTGGCGCCGTGGCCGGGCAGGTCCCAGCGCACCACCCGGTGGTGCCGGGCCAGCGCCGGCACCTGGGCCTGCCACACCGCCAGTGACGTGCCCAGGGACGGTCCGAGCAGCAGCGGGGCCGCGCCGTCCGGGCCGTCGACCCGGTGGTGGAGCAGCCGCCGGGCCCCGCCCTGTTCAGCGAAACTCAAGGAACACGGTCTCCTCGTGCGGGCCGCCCTCGGCGGCTTGGAGGCGGATGTCGAACCGGTACACGCCGGGTCGCTCGGGCTGGGCGACGAGGGTGGCCCTGCGGGCCGGCGGCAGCTGGGCGAGCAGCGGGTCAGCCGCGTTGGCCTCGGCGTGTTCGGGCAGGTAGACGCGGGTGTACAGGTGGTGCAGCAGGCCGCGGGCGAACACGCACACGGCCAGGTGCGGTGCGGCGTCCGGCCGGCTGGCCGGCGGCACCGGTGGCAGGGTGCGCAGCACGTAGCCGCCGTCGGCGTCGGTGGCGACCCGGGCGAAGCCGGTGAAGTCCACGCCGGTGCGGCCGAGCACCGCGCCGGTCACCGGGTCGCGGCGCAGCGAGCCGGGCGCGCCGGTGAGGCTGCCGTCCGGGCCGGCCTGCCAGAACTCCAGCAGCGCGTCCGGGATGGGCGCGCCAGCCCCGTCGTAGACGGTGCCGCGCACGGTGATGGCGTCCGGGTGGCCGACCGGGGCCAGCTCGCCGCCGCCGGGAAACGGCAGGGCGTAGCCGTAGAACGGGCCGACCGTCTGCGACGGGGTGGGCGCCAGTTCGGTCATCGGCCCTCCTCGATCCAGGTGGCGCTGGGGCCGTCGAGCACGATGTCCCAGGTGTAGCCGAGCGACCACTCGGGGCTGGACAGGTCGTGCTGGTAGTCGGCGATCAGCCGCTGGCGGGCCCGGTCGTCCGGGATGGAGTTGAAGATCGGGTCGTGGCGGAACAGCGGGTCGTTCGGGAAGTACATCTGGGTGACCAGCCGCTGGGTGAACGCGGTGCCGAACAGGGAGAAGTGGATGTGCGCCGGACGCCACGCGTTGAGGTGGTTGCGCCACGGGTAGGCGCCGGGCTTGATCGTGGTGAAGTGGTAGCGGCCCTCGTCGTCGGTGAGGCAGCGGCCCACGCCGGTGAAGTTGGGGTCCAGCGGCGCCGGGTGCTGGTCGCGCTGGTGGGCGTACCGGCCCGAGGCGTTGGCCTGCCAGATCTCCACGAGCTGGCCGCGCACGGGCCGGCCGTCGCGGTCGAGCACCCGCCCGGACACGGTGATCCGCTCGCCAAGCGGCTCGCCAAGGTGCTGCCGGGTGAGGTCGGCGTCCAGCGCGGTCACGTCGGTGACGCCGAAGACCGGGCCGTGCAGCTCGACCGCGTCCGGGTCACCGCCCACCGCGACCAGCGGCTGCCTGGGGTGGCGCAGCAGGCTGCTGCGGTAGGGGGCGTAGTCGCGGGGCGGGTGGTGCAGCACGGCTCCGGCGCTGATCCGCTGCTGGGCGGCGGCGTGCAGCTCGGCCATCTCCCGGTCGATGTCGGCCTGGGTGAGCGGGGCGGGTGCGGTGACCGGCGACGGCACGGCCGCGCTGGGCTGGGCGGACGGCGGTCGAGCGGCTGCCGGCTGGACCGGGGTCTGGAACGACGCGGATCGGTCAGCGTGCTGACCGAGAGCCTCAGATGACGCAGCTCGGTCAGCGTGCTGACCGAGAGCCTGGAACGACGAGGTCATGGGGTCTCCCACGGGTGCTGCGCACGGCGGTGTGCTCACAAACCGAGCTGTGTTCGCCTGGTGAACTTTCGTTCATAATGTGGCAACAGAGTGTGGACCCGGCCGGCGGGAGTGTCAACGGTCACGTGGTTACCGTTAGCGCCTGACCAGCCAGAACCCCGTGGAGTCACGCATGCCGCACACCGCCCCCGCCGCCGCCCAGGACGAGGCGGTGGGCCCGCTGGTGCGCGGGCTGGCCGTGCTGCGCGCGCTGGTCGGCGCCGGCGGCCAGGCCAGCCCGGGCGAGTTGGTGCGCGGCACCGGCCTGGCCCGCTCCACCGTGGACCGGGTGCTGAGCACCCTGGCGCGCGTCGGCTACCTGCGGCTGACCGGGCGGGACGCGGAACTCACGCCCCGGCTGATGGAACTGGGCAACGCCTACCTGGCGGCCTGTCGGCTGCCGGACACCCTCGGCCCGCTGGCCGAGCGCCTCGGCGCGGACCTGGACGAGTCGGTGTCGCTGGCCGTGCCGGACGGCACCGGCGCCCGGTTCGTCTACCAGTCGCCGCGGCGCCGCACCATGTCCCTGGTCTTCCACATCGGCGACCTGCTGCCGGCCGACCGGGGCGCGCCGGGTGCGCTGTTCGCGGTGCACTGGGGTGAGGCCGACTGGCGGCGCTGGCGCGAGCGGGCCGACGACGAGTCCGGCTACGCCGTGCCGCCCGCCCCCGAGCACACCCGGTTCGCCGAGCGCGTGGCCCAGGCCCGCCAGGCCGGTGTGGCCGTGGACGACCAGGTGGTCGAGCCCGGACTGCTCGCCGTGGCCGTGCCAGTGCGCGACCCGGCCGGACGGGTGGTGAGCGCGTTGAGCGCGGTCAGCCACACCAGCCGGCACGACGCGGCCTCGCTGGTCAGCACGGCGTTACCGGGTCTGCGGCAGACCGTGGCGGCCATGGAGCCGGCGCTGGCCGCCGCACTGGCCGAGCCCGCCGCGCCGGCACCCGCCCAGCCGACGGGGGCGGCCGCCGCCAGCCAGCCGCCCGAAGTGGCTGCCGCCACCTGGCTGCGCGCGTCCAAGCAGGAGTTGGGGCCGGAGTTCGTCGAGTCGCTGGGTCGGGGGCTGGCCGTGCTCACCGCGTTCGACGAGCACCGCCCGGCGCTGTCGCTGTCCGCCGTGGCCGAGGCGACCGGCCTGGCCAGGGCCACCGCGCGGCGCGCCCTGCTCACCTTGGCGCAGCTGGGTTACGTGACCCAGCACGGCCGGCTGTTCCGGCCCACGCCCCGGGTGTTGGACCTGGGCTTCGCCCGGCTGTCCACGCTCACCCTGGCCCAGATCGCCCAGCCGCACCTGGCCGAACTGGTGGCGCGGGTGCACGACTCGGCGTCCATGGCGGTGCTGGCCGGCGACGACATCCGGTACGTGGCCCGGGTGCACACCGTGCGGATCATGAGCGTGTCCATCACCCTGGGCACCCGGTTCCCCGCGTACGCCACCGCGCTGGGCCGGGTGCTGCTGGCCGGCCTGCCCGAGGCCGAGCGGGCGCGGCGGCTGGCCGCGCTGCGTCCACAGCCGCTGACCAGGCACACGGTCACCGACACCGCGCGGTTGGCGGAGATCCTGGCCGAGGTGGACCGCGCCGGCTACGCCCTGGTCGACCAGGAGCTGGAGGACGGGCTGCGGTCGATCGCCGTGCCCGTGCGCGACCGCGCCGGCCGGGTGGTGGCCGCGATCAACGTGTCCCTGCACGCCGCCCGCCAGTCCGCCGAGGCGTCCAGGGCCGACCTGCTGCCGGCGCTGCGCCGCACCGCCGAGCGCGTCACCGCCGACCTGGCCGTGGCCAGCCGATTCGCCCGGATCAACCCGGCGTGAGCCGCGGCCGCGACGCGGGCGAGAGCCGCAATGGGCACCGCGTAGCCGGCGGATCGGCCGCGCCCGCGCGGACGAGAGCCGCAACAGACACTGATCACGCTCAGGAGGCTGTGCAGCGGGTGCCCTCGGCCGGCAGCTGCAGGTCGATCAGGTACTTGGTGCCGGCGTCGTCCACGCACTTGTTGCCCATCAGGAACGCGGTGTGCTGGGTGCCCTCGTAGGTGAGCATGCCGCCGTTCAACGCCTTGGCCAGGTCAACGCCGGCCTGGTACGGGGTGGCCGGGTCACCGGTGGTGGACACCACCAGCACGGGCGGCAGCCCCTGCACCGACGGCTGGTGCGGCTGGCTGGTGTTGGGCACCGGCCAGAACGCGCACGCGTCCAGCACCGCGGCCGGCTGCTGGCCGTCGTCGAGGAACGGGGCGGCCTGCTGGTAGCGGCGGGCCGCCTCCAGCAGCACGTTCCGGTCGGTCAGCCGCGGGTCGTCCACGCAGCGCACCGCGTTGAACGCGTCCATGATCGACGAGTAGTGCCCGTCCAGGCCGCGCCCGTAGTAGCTGTCGGCGAGCAGCAGCAGGGTGTTGCCGGTGCCCTCGCGCAGCTCGCCCAGGCCGGTGTTCAGGTACTGCCACAGCTCCTGCGCGTACATGGCCTGGATCGCGGCGGTGCTGGCGTCGGAGTAGGACAGCTGGCGGTTGCCCACCCGCACCGGGTTGTCGATCAGCGGGCGGGTCAGGTCCTGGAACGCCTTGGTGGCGCCGGCCGGGTCGTGGCCGAGCGCGCACTCCTCCTGCTTGGCGCACCACGCGGAGAAGTCCTCGAACGCCTTCTGGAACCCGGCGCCCTGGGCGACCAGCTCGTCCACCGGGTTCTGCAGCGGGTCCACGGCCCCGTCCAGCACCAACGCGCGCACGTTGTTCGGGAACGCCTCGGCGTAGGCGGTGCCGATCCGGGTGCCGTAGGAGAAGCCCGCGTAGGTCAGCTTCTCGTCGCCCAGGGCCGAGCGCAGCACGTCCATGTCCCTGGCCACGTCCCGGGTGCCCACGTTGGCCAGCACGTCGGTGCCGGTCCGCTCGGCGCACTTGGCCGCGTAGTCCTTGTTCTCCTGCTCGGTCTGGGCCACCCCCTCGGGTGAGGTGTCCACGTCGTTGTCCTGCCGGTCGGCGTCGCGCTCGGCGTCGGTCAGGCAGTTGACCGCCGGCTGGCTGGCGCCGATCCCGCGCGGGTCGAACCCGACCAGGTCGAACCGCTTGCCCAGGTCGTTCTTGCGGACCTGGTCGGTCCAGCCGGCGGCGGCCTGCATGCCGGAGCCGCCCGGCCCACCCGGGTTGACGATGAGCGAGCCGATCCGCTGCGCCGGGTCGGTGGCCTTGGCGCGCAGCAGGCCGATGGTGGCGGTCCTGCCGTCGGGGTTGGCGTAGTCCAGCGGCACGGTCAGCCGGGCGCAGTCGAACTTCTTGTCCCGGTCGCCCTTGGCGAAGGTCGCCTTGGCGTCGTTGGTGGTGCCGTACGGCTCGCACGCGCCCCAGCTCAGCGCCTGCCCGTAGAACCGCTCCAGACCGGGGGGCACGGACCCGGCCGGGCCGCGCTGTTCCTGGGTGACGGCGGGCGTGGCCGTGCCGGGCTGGGTGGCGGTGCAGGCGGTGGTGATCCCCACCAGCCCGACGCAGGCGGCGGCGACCAGGCGGACCAGCGCGGGGCGCGAACGAAACGGGTGCACCCCCCGATGGTGCCATCAGCGGCCGACATCTCGGTCAGGCCGCACCCCGCTCACCCGTCCGCACGCGCGCCCCACCAGGCACAGCCACCCCGAGTGCACCAGCTACCTGCCGTTCCGGCCGGCCGTGCGACGGACCTGGCCATTCGTGTGGCTCATCCGTCACACAGATCCCACGGCTCCCGCGTCCTGGGAGAAGATGTAGGCATGCCGCAACTGCGCCTAGCCCTGGCCCAGGTCAACGCGAGAGTCGGTGACCTGGCAGGCAACGCTGACCTGATCGTGGAGTGGGCAGGCCGGGCCGCGCGCTCCGACGCCCATCTCGTGGTCTTCCCGGAGATGGTGCTCACCGGCTACCCCGTGGAGGACCTGGCCCTGCGGGTGTCCTTCGCCAAGGCGTCCAGGCAGGCCCTGCAGGACCTGGCCACCCGGCTGGTCGAGGCGGGCGCCGGCGAGGTCGCCGCCTTCGTCGGCTACCTGGACATCGACGAGGACGGCCCGCGCAACGCCGCGGCCGTGCTCTACCGCGGCGAGGTGGTGGCCACCCAGTACAAGCACCACCTGCCCAACTACGGGGTGTTCGACGAGCGCCGCTACTTCAAGCCGGGGCGGACCCTGGACGTGGTGCGCCTGCACGGCGTGGACATCGGCATGGTGATCTGCGAGGACCTGTGGCAGGACGGCGGACCGGTCGCCGCGCTCGGCCAGCTCGGCGTGGACCTGGTCGTCTCCCCCAACGCCTCGCCCTACGAGCGCAACAAGGACGACGTGCGGCTGCCGCTGGTGGCCGGCCGGGCCAGGGAGGCGGGCGCGCCACTGGCCTACGTCAACCTGGTCGGCGGCCAGGACGAGCTGGTCTTCGACGGTGACTCCATGCTGGTCGGCGCGGACGGCACGCTGCTCACCCGGGCCGCCCAGTTCGTGGAGCAGCTGCTCGTGGTCGACCTGGACCTGCCTGGCACGGCCGAGCCGAGCCAGGCCACCGCCGCCGACCACTTCACCGTGCGCCGCGTGGTGCTCTCCGAGGCGCCGCTGCCCGCCTACGAGCCGCAGCCGGTGCCGCCGCCGGCCGAGCCGCTGTCCGACGAGGCCGAGGTGTGGACCGCGCTGGTGCTGGGCCTGCGCGACTACGTGCGCAAGAACGGGTTCCGCTCGGTGGTGCTCGGCCTGTCCGGTGGAATCGACTCGGCCGTGGTGGCCGCGCTTGCCGTGGACGCGCTGGGCGCGGACGCCGTGCACGGGGTGTCCATGCCGTCCAGCTACTCCTCGGAGCACTCCCGCTCGGACGCGGCCGACTCGGCCAGCCGCACCGGCCTGCACTACCAGGTGCAGCCGATCGCCGACATGGTTGAGGTGTTCGTCAACCAGCTCGGGCTGACCGGTCTCGCCGAGGAGAACGTGCAGGCGCGCTGCCGCGGCGTGATCCTCATGGGACTGTCCAACCAGTACGGACACCTGGTGTTGACCACCGGCAACAAGACCGAGTTGGCGGTGGGTTACTCCACCATCTACGGCGACTCGGTCGGCGGCTACGCGCCGATCAAGGACGTGCCCAAGACCCTGGTGTGGGCGCTGGCGCGGTGGCGCAACGCCGAGGCGGAGAAGCGCGGCGAGGTGCCGCCGATCCCGGAGAACTCGATCACCAAGCCGCCGTCGGCGGAGCTGCGGCCGGGCCAGCTGGACACCGACTCGCTGCCCGACTACGAGCTGCTGGACGTGGTGGTGGACAACTACGTCGAGGGCGACAAGGGCTACCACGACCTGCTGGCCGCCGGTTTCGACCGCGAACTGGTGGAGCGGGTGCTGCGCATGATCGACCTGGCCGAGTACAAGCGGCGGCAGTACCCGCCGGGCACCAAGATCACCTTCAAGGCGTTCGGCCGGGACCGCCGGCTGCCCATCACCAACGCCTGGCGCGAGGGCTGACCTCGGCGCGCCCCGGGGTGGGGGCTGGAATGTGTGACCCTGCTTTCACCCCGGCGGCGCGGCCGGCGCGACAGTGCCACGCTCGACGGTGACACCATCCGCGAAAGTCCCAGGGACCCGCCCGGCGCGGGCCTTGAGGAAGGAAGGTCCACCGTGGCAACGACGCCAACCCCCGGGCAGAGCCCTGCCCACACCACCGCTCCCGCCGAGGAGCCCGCCCCCTACGGCACCGGCCCGTCCGCCCCGGCCTCGGCCCTCGGTTCCGCGAGGCCGACCGGCGCCCCCAAGCGGGTCCGCGTCCACCACCTGCGGGAACTCAAGGAACGCGGCGAGCCGTGGCCCATGCTCACCGCCTACGACATGTACACCGCGGAACTGTTCGACCAGGCCGGCATCCCGGTGCTGCTGGTCGGCGACTCGGCCGCGAACAACGTGTTCGGCTACGACACCTCCCTGCCGGTGACCCTCGACGAACTGGTGCCGCTGGTGCGCGCGGTGACCCGGTCGGTGCGCCGCGCCCTGGTCGTGGCCGACCTGCCGTTCGGCAGCTACCAGGTGTCGGTGGAACAGGCCGTGGCCTCGGCTGTGCGGCTGATGAAGGAGGGCCGCGCGCACGCCGTGAAACTGGAGGGCGGCCGGCGGTTCGCCCCGCACGTCAACGCCCTGACCACCGCGGGCATCCCGGTGATGGGCCACATCGGGTTCACCCCGCAGAGCGAGCACAACCTGGGCGGCTACCGCGTCCAGGGCCGCGGCGACGCGGCCGACACCCTGCTCGACGACGCCCTGTCGCTGCAGGCGGCCGGCGCGTTCGCCGTGGTCATGGAGATGGTCCCGGCCGAGGCGGCCAAGCGCGTCACCCACGAACTGCGCATCCCCACCGTGGGCATCGGCGCCGGCCCGGACTGCGACGCCCAGGTGCTGGTCTGGCAGGACATGGCCGGCCTGCGCCGGGGCAAGGCCCCCCGGTTCGTCAAGCGCTACGCCGACCTGGCCGGCACCCTGACCGACGCGGCCACCGCCTTCGCCGACGAGGTCCGCGCCCGCCAGTTCCCCGGCCCGGAACACTCCTTCCACTGAGGCACCACGAGGTGACGCCCGGCCACCGGTCGGGCGTCACCAGCGCCTGCCGGGCTCAGCGGAACTCGACGCCGAGGTGGTCGTCGGCCGTGCCGGAGAACACCAGGCCGAGTTCGTAGGCGCGCACCACGGCCTGGGTGCGGTCCCGTGCCTGGAGCTTCGCCAACAGGTTTCGCACGTGCGTCTTGACCGTCTCGCGGGAGACGACGAGCGCGGCGGCGATCTCGCCGTTGGACAGCCCCCGCGCGAGCAGCCGGAGCACATCGGACTCCCTGGCCGTGAGGTCGACCGCGGACCGCGGGGCGGCGGCGTGGGCGTGTCGCGCGGCGATGCGGCGGACCGCGTCCGGGAACAACACCGATTCCCTGGCGTGCGCCACCCTGATCGCGTTGACCAGGGTCTCGACGGGTGAGCGCTTGAGCACGAATCCGGCCGCGCCCGCCCGCAGCGCGCCCCAGACGAGCTGGTCGTGCTCGAAGGTGGTGACGACGACAACCCGGGTGTCCGGCGCGAGCGCGGTCAGTTCCCGGGTCGCGGCCAGACCGTCCACGCCGGGCATCCGGATGTCCATCAACACGACGTCGGCGCGTGCCCCCAGGGCGACCGCCTGGCGACCGTCCTCGGCCTCACCGACGACGGTGATGTCCGGGTGGATCGACAGCATGGTCGCCCACCCCGACCGGATCAGCTTCTCGTCATCGGCCAGCACCACCCGGATCGCGTCCTGGCCAGGGGCAGCCTCGCCCGGATTCGCCACTGTCGGCCCCCCTTCTCGATTTCGCAGGCACCACCGACCAGTTTCGCGCGCAGCCGCATGCCGGTGAGGCCGCGGCCCGTCCGCCTCGACTCGCCCACCGGGTCACCCGCCACGGCGTTGCACACCGTGATCACCAGGTCGTCGCCCACCTCGACGCGCAGTCCCGGCCGTCCCGCACCGTGCCGGAGCGCGTTGGTCAGCGCCTCACGCGCGATCGCGTAGCCCACGCGGGAGATCCGCGCGGGAACCGCGTCAACCGGGTCGCAGTGCCAGGTCACGTCCATGCCGCTGACGAGGGACTCCAGCGCCGCCAGCGTGGGCGTGTGCGCGTCGTCCCCGGAGTCGAGCACGCCCAGCAGGACGTCGAGTTCCTCCTGGGTGTCGTGCGCGGTGGTGATCAGCTGGGCGAGCGACCGCTCGGCCGCGCCCGGGTCGCCGCGCAGCGCCGATCGCGCCGCCATGGCCTGGACGAGCACGACGCTGAGCGCGTGACCGACCGAGTCGTGCAGTTCGAGCGCGAGTGCCTGCCGGTGCCCCAGCTCCTCGATCAGCCGGCTCGGGTCGGCGCGCAGCAACCGCTCGGCGAGCCACCGCTGCGCGCTACCGGCGGCGGTGGTCACCAGCCCGGCCGCGACCACCACGACGCCGGGGAACACCAGGGCCGACGGCTCGCCCCAGGACTGTCCGATGTGGAGGAACGCGGGCAGCACCGCGAGCACCGCGCCACCGGGGACGGCCCCGGCGAACAGGTGGGACGTGGTGAGCAGCCACAGGTAGAGGCGATTGGGGCGGCTTGGCACGTCGATGCCGAGCAGTCCGGCGAGCGCGGTGGCCTCGATCTGCCGCACGATCGGCAGTGCGGCGACAACCGCGGCCGCCGGCAGGCACACCGCCGCCAGCACCACCAGCCGTCCCAGGGAGCGTTCGGCGAGCAGCCACACGGCCAGCACGGCCACGGCGGGCGTCAACAACGCCGCGCCCAGCAACTGGTACACCCAGGTGGTCCAGATGCGACCGACCCAACTGGCCACCTCGCCCGCCTCCGTGTCGTCGTGCCCACGCCGTGTCCTCCCGGTTGCCCGCCGGACCGCGCCGTGACGCTACCCCGCCGGCTTCCCGCGAACCTCCCTCCCGGGAGGGAGGTGGGCCCCGCGCGTCCTGCCTAGCGTCGGAACCGGTCAGTCGCCGACTCAGCAGGGGAGCATCATGGGTGTGACAGCAGGCGTTCCGTCTTCTCGCGCCGAATTCGCGCGCGAGCCGTCAGCACCGGCACGGTGGCCGGAGGCGCTCGGGGTGGCGGTGTCGGCGGTGACAGCCGTCGTTGGCGCGCTGTGGTGGGCGCGCCCGTCCAGTTACCCGTTCGGGCCAGGGGACCGGGTCACCGTCACGCTCTCGCACTTCCTCGACCACGACGTCGCTGGACCGGTGGTGCTCCTGGCCGGACTGCTCGGACTGGTCGCGGCCGGCCTGGCACTGCGCCGGCCGGGCTCGCCGTGCTGGTTCCTCCGGGTGGTGGCTCTCCTCGAAGTCGGCCTGTTCGGGCTGGTGCTGTCCGACGCGGGCGTCATGTCCCTGTTCGGGTACCTGGCGGCCGTGGCGACACCCGCCGTCGTCCTCGCGGTCGTGGTGATGTCCTGTCTGAAGCGGCAGTGGCCCGGCCTGCTCGTGCTCAGTGTGGTGGCCGTGCTGATCGCGGTCGGCGTGACCACCGGGCTGCTCAGCGCGGACACGCTGGCCTCGTTCGCACACAACCTCGCGGCAGCCTTCAGCCTCTATCTGACGCGTCTGATGTGGACGGCGGCCAACGCCGTGGTGGCCGTGCACTGGCTGTTCCACGCGTTGCGCAGTTGGGGGGTGGGGCGGGGCCGGCGTGCCGCGCTGCCCGACTGGGCCACGCCCGGATCCGCGGCCCGGTGGGGTCGGATCGCGACGATCGGCGCCGCCCTGTGCCCGCTGCCCTACGCCCTGTACCGGTTGACCTGGCTGACGCCGTGGCCCGTTGGCGGAACCGAAGCGGGCCCCGCCGATCTGGGCACCCGGTTGCAGGGTTCCCTCATCGGTGTCGCCGCCCTGCTGGCGTGTGTGCCCATCCTCGGCCTGATCAGCAGGTGGGGTGAGGTGTTCCCCGGGTGGGTGCCGCGACTGCGCGGCCGACCGGTCCCGCCGATGCTGGCGGTCATCCCCGGTGGCGTGGTGGCGCTCGCGTGCTGCCTGTCGGCGCCCGGCGTCGTGGTCGGCAGTGTCCTGTCCGGTTCCCCGTTGGTACTGCTGTTCCCGTACCCGGTCTGGGGCCCGCTGCTCGGCGCGGCCGTGCTGGCCTACTGGCTGCGGCGGCGACAGGGCCCGGCGCCGGCGGTGCCCGGCGGTGCGGGGTAACGCACGGTCCACCTCCGCTGCCGGCTCAGCCGGTGCCGCCTGGCCGTCGGTCGGGCGGCACCGGCTTCTGCTCTCTCCGCCACGGCACCAGCAGTTCCACCGTTGAGTTTTCCTGCTCCGCCCGTGGGGCCGCCCCGGTTTCGCTATCCTCGTCCACCGTTGCGTGACGGGGGGATGACCGAGTGCGACGTGGGGCGAACCAGGCTGGCCGTGGCAGGTTACGGCTGGCCCCACTGTGGACGTTGATCGCGTTCGTGGCCGTTGCCGTGCTCAACGGCCTGATCCCGGACCTGGTCAAGGCCACCTTCGGCCAGACCACGCCCATCCTGGTGCTCGCCATCCTCGCCGCCGCCACGGTGTTCGGCGTCGTCGGCCCACTCCGCTCCCGCTCCCGACCACGCGGCATCGGCGTGGTGGTCAACCTGCGACCGGTGGGCGCGACCAACTGGAGCCAGCAGCGCGTGACCGCCGCGCAGGCCCAGGCCAACCAGCACGACGACCACTTCCAGGTGTCCCAGGAGATCCCGGCCGACCCCGATGCCCGCCGGGCAGCCCTGGACGCCGCCTACGCACAGTTCCACGCCAAACTCACCGAACGGGGCGCCGCTTCCGGGGCCACTCCGGTTTGCCTCTACCTGATCGCCCGCCTGCCCGACGCGTACGACTTCGCCCGCCGCCTCAAGTACGACGTCCACACCAACCTCGTGGTCATGCAGAAGCCCGAGAACTCATCCGTGTTCTACGAGGCAGTGCACCTCGGCGGCCACCTGCGAGGACCGCTGTCCCCAGCGGAGCGCCGTCAGGCGGAGAAGTTCCTCACCGCCCGCACCGAACCACTCGCACCGGACGCCCCCAACCGCGTGGCCCTGATCATCAGCCTCAGCCCGAGCAATCCGTCCATGGTGGCCAACGCCGTGCACGCGGCCCGCACCGGCCAGTCCACCGAGTACGCGGTCAGCCCCGACGACCGGTGCCGGGCGGCCCTGGTGATCAGCGCGTCGAGCCCGCTGCCCGACGACCGGGCCACCTTCGAGTTGACCACCCGCCACATCCACCAGCAGTGGGCGACCTGGCTGGCCACCTGGCACGACGACCCGGAACAACGCCTGTTCCTGGCCGCCCCGGCCACCATCGCCGCCGGCCTCGGCCACACCCTGGCCCGCAGCCCGATCAGGTTCGTCCCCCACACCCCGAACTGACCACGCCGCCCAGTGAAGATCACCCTTGATCGCATGCGCCGTAGTTCGCCTGCGACACGGGCTGCCCCAACGCGCCCAGTTGCGAGGTTCCGTGGTACAAAGAGGCGTCGGGAAGCGGTGGCCCAACAACCAGGAGCTCCCGGATAACACGAACGACAGTGACAACTAAACATGCTCTCAGCTCGTCATTCTCCCTCCTAGGGATCGCGGCAGCAATCGTTGGGCGATCTTCTTGCTGATGTTGCCCTCTCATCGCCCCTCAAGGGATCGAGAACCGGACCCACCCAATCCACGCGGCATTGGGTGGGTCTTGCTCGTAGTAGTGCAACAACCCATCCACTTGGGATGGGTCAGAAGACCAAGAGAGTCTGCCTCCTCTACTGATCCGAAGGATTGCCAGAGCCTCCTCAGGCTCCCGCATACCAGGGCAGAGTTGTTGCAGCTACAACCAAGCTTCCCGGACTGCACTTGTTCTACCCAGAGTGTCTTTCCGGGTCCACCCCCGTCGGGTCTCACACTGCGCTATGATCACGCCATGACGTAAAAGTCTCGCCATGACATCAGCAACAAGATCGACAACGATTGCAAACGCAAATCGTTAACGTAAGCTAACCGCCGGCATGGGAGCACTGTGGATCACCTTTCTTTAGGCACTGTCACCGTTGAGCAGCTCATCCTTGAGCTTGCCCTCTCGGCCCTGCAGCAGATCATCAATAACACGCCGACCAATGTCGCTACGGTTCTCGGCGTGGTTGTGCTGCTTGCCCTTCTCGTGGCTCTACTGATCACCTCTCGCAGGCCACACAGTGACTCAAGCGTGTGCTTGGCCTGTGATGAGAACGGACTACAGGAGCACACCGATCAGAACGGTCGCGCTACGGATGTCACAGCCAGGAGCCTGAACACCGACTCGACCATCATTTGGCGCGAGATTCGATTCCGAAGGTCACCGAAGCACGGTTACCGCCACCGCGGGACTCAAATCGAACTCACGTACAGCAAGCACTCACGCACCCGCAGGCGGCGATAGAGCACGCCCCTATGACCAGCTAGGATCGTTCTGACGCGAGCTATCGCGGCGATTCTCAGCTATGCACTGACCAAAACCAGTACGGGGCACTCTACTACGCCCCGTACTGGTTTCCAGCCAACTCTCATCGAGCACCACATCCGAGATTAATTCCAGGTTCCTGAGACATCAGACCGCGAGCATCTAATAAGCTCACCGGGGCGAGTCCGAAGTTTTTGGGCCCGTGATATTAATAGATGACAAAGGTGGGGATAGCATTCGGCTGACCTTACCAAAGAAAGACAGAACAGTCGTCGATCCTGCGGCTGCGGTTTGTTTTGCACACCAAGAACACCGCTGTTGCGTGATGCTGACGGCGATGCCGAAGTGGCACTCGCGCCCCCTGGGCGACCCGCTGGACATCCTGTCCGCCGAGTTGCCGTTTGTCGATAAGGCTCGCAACAAACTCGGCCTCTAGCTACCCGATTGGAGAACGCGCGATCTAGGATAACAGCCAAATGCATGCCGTCGATCGCAGCAACTCTTCGATGGCGCCATATCTCCAGTTCACAGGACTTATGACCACGTCCAGTAGGTCACAATAAGCACGTTCACCGCCTTGAAGTTCTCCAACGGCTCAATGACCACCCAACACTACCGGCGCCACCACCAGACGTTTTTCCAGGCACTGGTAGAACTACGAACATCGAGGTCGTACTAGCTTTGGGATCTAGCCGCGAAATTATGGCTGACTCGTCTCGCCAGACTACGTGGCACCAGCACATCACGAAGACATCGAGCATCTGAGGAGATGGAGGCAGTAGACGTGAACCTGGGCCATATTCCGACTGCTCGAGTTGAGGTCACGTGACCGACTTCGTCAACCCCTACACGTTCGTGCCGTTCCCTCAGGTCGATGACGCCTGGTTCCGCCACGCGCCCGCCGGCCACCACCGCCTGGGCACCGCTGCTGACGGTTCACCCCGCCTCATGGGCACCATCGAGGTCGAGTTGACCGCGCGCAGCCCACTCCTGATGAGCGACGGCACCGCGGACCAGCACGAAACCCACGGCTTCCCGCGACGCCGGTTTCCCGAGTTCGACGGCCCGGTGCCCTACCTCCCCGGTTCCAGCCTGGCGGGCGTGTTCCGCTCACTGCACGAGTCCGTTGCTGGCGGGTGCCTGCGCATCTTCGAGGACGAGTACCTGCCCAGCTACCGCGACGCCGTGGAACAGGCGCGATCCCTGCTCGACATCTGGACCCTCGCCCTGGTCAGCGAGGTTGACTCGGGAACCGGCCAGCCCAGGACGCTGCACCTGTGCACGGACCTCGTCCGCATCCGGCACGACGCCCTTAACAGGGCACTGGGCGGCCCTCGGAACATCGTCACCGGCACCCGCGTCGACATCTCGCCGCTACCGCCCGCGCCGGCGCGGGGCCTGCGCACGATCACCGATCCCACCAGCATCAGAAAGGGCGGCGACTGGGTGGTCCTGGTCACCGACGCCCGCACCCGCGAAGGCCGCCAGCACTACTACTACACCGCCGGCCTGGTCTCCTTCACCGACGAGAACACCTTCACCTGGAACGACAGTTGGCTGCCCGCGTGGCAGCAGTTCCAGCGGCTCATCGGTGACACCGACGACATGCGCCAGGCCCGCCAGAACACCCGGAGAACGTCGTCCTCCGGCGCTGCTGGTCCGGTCGAGAAAGAAGTGGTCTTCCTGCAGGGCAAGGGCAAGACCGAGATCCCGGTCGGCCGCAGGCACGCGGCCAGGCGGGAACTGTTCCCCGGCCAGGTGATCTGGGTCAAGCTCACGCCCGACGAGACCAGCGTTGCCGAGTTCGCCCTGTCCTCGGTCTGGCGGCACACCGGCACCGGCAAGGCCGGCGACCGCGTTCCGCCCGCGCTGTCTCCCTGCCAGGACCCGCGGCACCTCTGCCCGACCTGCCGCGTGTTCGGCGCGACCGACACCGCTCCCGCCGACCTCGTCCAAGCCGAGCAGCAGAGCTACCGAGGGCACCTGCGGTTTTCCGACGCCCGGCCCCTCGACGGCATCCCCCAGTTGGAACGGCGCGAACTGCCCATGCTCAGCCGGCCCCGCCCCGGCGCCGGCCAGTTCTACCTGGAGTACGACGCGCGCACGCACAACGTGCAGCCCCGGTACAAGGACGTGCCGTTGCGCGAGTGGGGATCACCGTTGGACGCCAAGGAGAACCGTCAACTCCGGGGCCGCAAGCACTACTGGCTGACCGGCCGGTACCAGGAGCGCCCCTATTTCCGGCTGGCCAAGGGGTCGCTGGGCGACAAGCTGGAACGCGTTGCCCAGTCCGTGCCGGCCAACACCCGGTTCGGTTTCACCGTGCGGTTCGCCAACCTGGACCTGGCCGAACTGGGGGCGCTGCTCGCCGCGTTGTCGCCCGGTTCCGTGCTGCACAGCCAGTTGCGCGGCGGCGGCGAGATCGGCTTCGCCGTCGGTGGCGGACGCCCACTCGGTTTCGGCACCTGCACCAGCCAGATCACCGCACTGACCGTGCACACCGCCGACACCTGGTACGGCAGCCAGCAACCCGTCCCGGTCACCGCGGCCGAGGCGGTCGCCGCGTTCACCCAGTCCGTCCACAGTGGAGTGCGTGTCACCTGGCCGGCCCTGGCCGCCGCGCTGCACCTGGACCACGTCCCACCCGACAAGGTCTGGTACCCGCCGGAAAAACCGATCCCGGACGGCGAGTTGACCGGCGACGACCTGGAGCCGGGGTACGACTTCTGGCAGGAGACGCGCGGCTACGCCACCAAGAACACGGCGGTCAAGATGCTGCCACTGCCCCACGTCCTGGCCGCCGACCAGCACCTCAAGGTCATTCGGAAGAAAGGAAAGCGCTGATGCCGCTGTACATCGACGTGGCAGCGGTGCGCATCCAGCGCTACCTGTCCCGAACGCCATCCCTGCGGGGCAGGCGGGGTGCGAGCGCCGCCCTGGTCGCGGCCACCACTTTCAACGAGGGCACCGAGGACGACAAGGACAAGAACAGGGACAGCGACAGGGATCGAGTCCTGCGCGGCCGTGCCGACCTCAATGACGCTGCCGGCGAGGTAGACGGCGTGCTCAGCCTCGTGGTCAACGACCCTCGCGTGCTCGATGATCGTCGTGAGATCGACAAACTCATCCGTGACGTGCTGGTCTACCTGAGGCAGAAACTGCCCGGTGCGGAGTTCCAGGTCGCCCAGGGCAAAGGCGACACCTACCTGGAAGCCCGAATCAACGAGATCAACCCGAACATCGAGCGGGGCAAGGTTGTCCTCGACATGCCCACGGTTTCCGAGTTCCCGCTCACCGCGTGGTGCGGCGTCTGCCGCATCGATCCGGCGGTGACATCCGTCGATCTCCGCAATGACGATGGTGTTCGCGACTTGTGCGCCGACTGCGCCATGCGGCACTCCAACAAGATTCGTCTGCTGGGACGCACCGCGGAAGAGCGCCTGGCCATCGCGATCGGCGCGCCGCCACCGGACTTGAAAGCCAGCCTCAACAAGCTCGCCGAACTCGGTGACCAGAAGTCCGGCGGAACGCACCTCGCCACCATCCACGCAGACGGCAACAGCATGGGGCAGTTCTTCACAACTCTGGCCGGCACCCCCGGCGTTGACCGGGCCGAGGTGGTCAAGGAATTCACCACATGCACGTTTGAAACACTGGCCGCTGCGACCTGCGAGGTCCGCCGCCCCAAGGATTCCATGCTGTGCGTGGTGCCGCACGTGCTCGGTGGTGACGACGTCCTGGTGACCCTGCCCGCGGACCGAGCCTGGGAATTCATCGTGTTCTTTCTGCACGACTTCAACAAGCGCGCTGAACGGCTTGTTCGCAAGCTTGGTTTGGACACCCACTCCAGCCTGACGATCCCCACCATGTCGGCCGGCCTGGTGTTCGCCCGCCGCGACTTCCCCTTCTCCCTCGTGGTCGAGCAGGCGGAGATCTCGCTGCGCCAAGCCAAGAGCGCCGGTGCCGGTCAGGAGGCGATGGTGCAGTTCGTGGACATCACCTCGGACGGGCCAACCCCGCCGGGACAGGCCATCAGCCTCGCCGCACTCAAAGCCAACCAGCAGGCGCTGAACGGCCTGGTCCGGCTGCCCCGGGCGCACCAGGCCCGGCTCGGCGAAAAACTCCGTACAGGGGGGCCAGCCGCCGCGAAGACGCTCGCGCAGCGGGTGGGCACCGCCGCGAGCATCACGCCGTTCCTGTCGGACACCTTCCAGGGCGATGAGTTCATCAGCCTGGACGACGCGCTGCGCATTGCGAGGTGGTGGCGGGCATGAGGCTGGAACTCACCTTCCACGGGCCGTTTCGCGTCAGCACCGGTGACGCCCGCAGCGGCGTGGCCGGAACCGTGAACCGCGACGACCTGATTCCGGCGTCCTCGCTCAAGGGGCTCATGCGCGCCTCGGCCGCGCTGCTGCTGCCCCACCACGAGGACCTGATCGCCGAGATCTTCGGTGGCAGGACGACAACCGGTCGCCGCCACGCGTCGCCGTGGCACTGGGCGCCGGTCAGGTTCGCCGAGCCGCCGAAGATCAGGCAACGGGCACGCATCGCGGTGGACCCCGACACCGGTGCCGTCAAACCGGATTTCCTCGCGCTCAACGACGAGGTGTGGGCCACGACCGGCAGTTTCGAGATCGTCCGCCACCGTCCACTCAGTACTGGCGCACACGCCAGGCACGTGACGGTCCTGGCTTGCGCCGCGGCCGGGGTGCACGCCCTGGGCGCGGACCGCCGCCGTGGCCTCGGCTGGGTGAGCGTGCGCCCGGTCGACCCGCCGATGGACGAATCCCTGCTGGCCGCGTTCGAGCAGATCGTCGCGGAGTCGGCTCCCACTGCCTCCGGAGGATCACGTGCTTGATGTCGTTGTCACCGCCCAACAACCCCTTGCGCTGGGGCGCGGCACCAGTGCCGGCGCGTCAGCACCCACGCATCGGCACATTCCCGGCTCGGTGCTGCGCGGCGCGTTGGCCGCGGCCTGGATCGCCGAGCACGGCGAGCCGACCAGGGAGTCCGGTCTGCGCGACGAGTTCGTGGCCCTGTTCGAGCGCAACGTGCGGTTCGGTCCGCTGTTCGCGCCCGGGTCCACGGTCGTTCCGCTCTCGGTGCTGCGCTGCAAGTACCAGCGGGACAACAGTTGCGCCCAGATCTGGCACGACGAGGCGTTCAGCGATGAGGAGATCACGGAAGAGGTCAAGGAAAAGACCAGGGTGTGCGAGTCCTGTGGCGGACCACTGGCACGCGGACGCAGTGAGGTGGAGTTCCTTCCCGGGGACGCGATCGTCCGCAGCACCCGCGTCGCCCTGACCGCCGAGGGAACCGCTCAGGATGGCGCCCTGTACACCAGGGATGAGCTGGCGCACCGGGACACCACCGGTGCGCCCCGCCAGTTCGTCGGCCGCATTGTCGGTGACGCCCCCTGGCTGGCCCAGGCACGCACACTGTTTCTCGGTGGGCGGCGCAGCACCTCCGGCGCCGTCACCTACCAGGCCGATCCAGCTGCCCCCAAACCAGTTCCACCGCTGACCGGGCGCACGCTCGTGCTGCGACTGCTGTCCCCGGCCGTGTTCGTGGACAAGGCCGGCCGACCAAGTTCCCAGCCGGACGAGCACGTGTTGACCGAACTGCTGGGTGTGACGGCCACCGTGGCGCACAGCTGGATTCGCTGGGACCGGGTTGGCGGCTGGCACGCTGCCGCTGACCTGCCCAAACCCGAGGAACACGTGATCGCCGCCGGCTCCACCTACAAGCTGAAGTTGGAGGGCGATCCCGACCCCGCCGCCCTGCAGCGGCTGCGCGACCACGGTGTGGGCCTGCGGCGGGCCGAGGGCTTCGGGTGGATCGAGTTGGGCCAGGCGGAACGGCCGCGCATCGCCGAAGTGCTGCCGGCGGACAGCACCGACCGGGTGGCGATGGGCATGTCGGACATGCTGCTCAAGCTCGACAACAACCTCGGTCGCTGGTTCCTCCGGGAACTCCGGCGCTACCACGCCTACCGGGTACAAGGCGGACCAGTTATCAAGGACCTGTTGAGTCGTCCCAAGCTGGAAATCCTCACCCCACAGCAACGTAAATATGTCGACTTGCTGTTGGAGTTCGACGTGCAACGCATCGGCCGTGTTGTCGACGCTTTGGAAGCCCGGCTTCGGGGGGTGCTGTGATGACCGCGTTCCTGTTGGCCAAGGTCACCCTGGAACTGCGCTCCCCCGGTGGCGTCGCCTCTCCTGAGCAGGACACGGGAAGCAGCGGGCACATCCCGTTGGCCCGCACCCCGGCCGGCGATCTCCACGTTCCGGCTACCTCACTGGCCGGCTCGTTCCGCGCCCACCTCGGTGACCGAGCAGTGGAGTTCATGGGCCGGGCCCCCGAGGACGAGCAGGTGTCGAGTTCCGCCCTGTGGTTTCTCGGCACCAGCCTGGTCGGGCCTGATCCCGTGGTCCGCGCCCGCACCGCCGTTGACCGCGTCCGCGGGTCGGCGGCCACGTCAATGCTGCGCCGCCACGAACACCTCGCGGTGGGCACGCGGGTGGTCGTGTACCTCCGGCTCACTGACATCGCCCTGCGCGACGAACTGTTGGCCGCGCTGGCCACCTGGGCGCCGGTCATCGGTGGTGGCCGCACCGCCGGCTTCGGCCGTGCTGCCGTGACCAAGGTCCAACACCAGACCGTCGACCTCGGCACGCCCGAAGGCCGACGGCTGTGGTTGACCAGTGGCGGCCCCGACATGTTCGCCGACGCGGGCATGGCGCTCGTCGACCTGCCAGAGCCGACCGAACCCACGCCCGTGGTGGATCTGGCCTGGTCGATCGTGGACGGCCTGCACATCGGCAACGGCGAGACGGTGAAACGCCAGGGTGCCAGCGACATCGCCACGGTCATCTGCGATCACGACAGTGTGCCGTTCGTGCCGGGCAGCACGTGGAAGGGCGTGTTGCGCTCCCGGTGTGAGTTCATCCTGCGTTCGTTGGGCGCGCCCGCCTGCTCGCCCAGCGGGTTGGACGGCAGCAAGGCGAATCCCTGTGGCAGCTGCCTGATCTGCCAGGCGTTCGGCTTCGTCAACGGCGACATCGAGCCGCCTGCCCGCCGTGGCCTGCTCGAATTCGCCGACTCACCCATCGCCGACGCCGATGTCGTCGCGCAACCGCATGTCGCCCTGGACCGGGTGTTCGGCGGCGCCCGCAAGAACGCGCTGTTCGCCCAGGAGGTTGTGCGCGGCGGACAACTCTCCCTCACCGTGCGCGCCACCGATGAGGTTCCCCCCGGAATCAGAGCCCTGCTACTCCTTGCCTGCTACGACATCCACTACGGTTTCGCTGGCATTGGCAAGTCGACCACGCGGGGGCTGGGTACGCTTCGCCTTCTCGACGACGATCCTGAAGAACTGCGGAAGCGACGCGCGGACGCGATCGACGTTCTCACCAGGGCACTGCGCTCGGCGAAGCCGGAGGAGGTTGCGGCGCAATGAGTTTGTGGAAGTTGGACGCGCTGGGCCGGCGCCCCTGGGCTGCGGTGCGCCAGGAGCTTGCGGGCTGCACCTGCGTGTGGCTCGACCTCGACGGGTTGAACCTCGGCGAGGCACCCGTTGAAGCGCCGATCGCCACCCACCTGTGGGGCTGGGCCGATGGCCGGTACGTGCGCGTCCGACTGGACGATGACCACGCCTACGTTGGCGTGCTGCGTGAGCCGGCCGCCCCAGAGCCCCCGGGCGAGGACGTCACCGTGCTCGTGCGCAGCGCGGTGATGCGCGGCAGTGAGCACGACGAGCAGCACCTGAAGGTCGAGCTGCTGGAAATCCCGGGTTCGGCCCCGGTGACCTTCGTCCGACCAGCCCGTTGACCTGAGCGGAGAGGAGATGTCCTCGTGCGGCTGCGCATCGAGGTGACGACCCAGGCATCCAGCATCCCGTGGGACAACCTCCTGCGGCCCGGCCGGGGCTTGATCTACAACCTGCTGTCCGAAGCCGCACCGGACCTCGCCACCCGTCTGCACGAGGAGGGGTGGGGGCGGCACCGCATTGTCCCGTTTGGACACGGTGCCCCCACCTTCCCCAAGGCCCGCCGGACGCCGGGGGTCTACGGCGCTGGTGGGCGCGGCTGGCTGGAACTCGGCAGCCCCCTGCCCGAGGTGGTCGAGGCGTGGCAACGGGCGCTGGCTGATCGCCAGGTGCTCGACTGGGGCGGTGTCGCACTCCAGGTGCGCAAGCTGGTTCCGGTCGAAGCTCCTGCCTTCGCCGACGGCAAGGCCGAGTTCCGCACGGCAACACCCGTGGTGCTCAAGGCCCCGGTGCTCGCCCCGGCCGGCGCGAGCGGGGGCGGCCGGCACCGGGAGCTGCTGCCGTATGAGGAGGGCTTCATGGAGGCGTTCCACCACAACCTGCGCCGCAAGGCCGAGACACTGGACCTCGACCCCGAAGTGACGGCCACCCGGACGTGGGTGGGCGCCAAGCGCTCGTTCACGGTCAAGTCGGGCCGCCGGGTCGGCGCCCCACTGGGCGTGGAACTGCAGGGCTCGCCGGCGTTACTCCGTGCCCTGTGGTCGTGGGGCCTCGGCCAGGCCAACCCGGCCGGCTTCGGCTGGATCGCCCCGTGATGACACCCGGCCCGAGGCTTTCGGTCCTCATCGCCCCTGCGGGGAACACCGTTAGAAGCACCGAGGCCCACCCGGTCACGCAGCGGACCGGGTGGGCCTCGTGTTGTCCAGGCATCAGCCTGTGAGCTGACCGGTCTTGATCGCGTTCAGGAACCCGGCAAGCTCTGGCTGCCTGAAAACTAAGACCGCGCCGCTCGGGCACTTGCTGTCCCGAACGGCTCCCACGTCACCGACGCGAGCCAGCTCGACGCATGCACCGTTGTTACCACCGCTGTAGCTCGACTTCCGCCACGTGGCCGCTGATAGGCCCGGAGGGTACATCTCCGCCTCCCACTCGCTGTCAGATCTGCTCCGCCACTCTAGCTATCAGCTCAGCGCTCTTCGCCCTGCTCAGCGCCGTCTTCGTCAACTGCCCGAAGATCACCTCGTAGCGCTTCACCTGTGGCGGTTTCTCCAGATAAGTGCCGCCGAGGTCATGTTCGAGATACACGAGGTCCAGATCGTCAGCCGCTTCGAAACGAAGCATGATGAACGGCGCGGTCATCGCCGGGTGAGCGCCTGACTCGAATGGGAGGACCTGTAGATGAACATTCGGGCGCTTCCCGACTTCAGCGAGGTGGCGCAACTGCTCTCGCATGACGTCCTTGCCGCCGACCTCACGGTGGAGAGCACCTTCGTTGATCACGCAGTGCAGGAGCGGAGGACGCGGACTTGACAGCCGTTCCTGCCTGGCTTGCCGAAACGCCACCGAACGTCGGAGATCATCCGCCGTGCTGCTCGGTTCCACCGCGCGCCGCAGCGCCTTGATGTAGTCGGCCGTTTGCAGCAGCCCGGGCAGCACCTCGCTCTCGTATTCCGCGATGACCGAGGCGTCTTCTTCCAATCCCACGAATCTTGCGAACCAGTCCGGCATCGTGTCGGCATAGCTGTCGAGCCTGCCCGGTTTCTCCGCTTCGACTGCTCGGACCAACAACCCTTCGGTTATCTGGTCCGAGACCCCGTAGAACTGGCAGAGCAGTCTGACGTTCGCCACGCGAATTCCCTGCTTGCCGTTTTCGATCTTGCTGACTGTGCCACCCTTGATGCCCGCGTACGCACCGGCTTCTATCGTCGTCTTGCCTGCCGCTTCCCTCAGCCTCTTCAGCTCCTTGCCGAGTTGACGGCGGAGAACGGTGCGGCCAAGTTCGTCGGCCATCGCAGCAACCTCCGGGTGACTCGTGGTCGAGGGCGTAGACAGTCTGCCTCTAGGGGTTCCTGCCCTCTCAGCGAGGATCACTCATTCGGGGCTACGACTGAGGAAGCTTCCTGAGCTAGTCTACTGACACTTGCTCGAAGCGCTCGGCAGCTATCAACTCCGCACCCAGTTCCTCGTTCGCCCTCGGAATGTGGGTGCGGTGGGCAACTGCCGCCAGAAGTTGCCCGGGAGTGGCAGGACGGGGCGCGCGGTCACGATCCCGTCCTGCCACTCACCCACCACACGTGGAGGTGTTGCGTGGTCACCGCGGCTTTCACCATCGGAGTTCTGCTCGGTTGCGCTGGCATGGCCAGACTCGTCTACACCGGACTGGACGCCGTCCTCAGGCCAGAGCAGGCCGGGTGACAGCGATGAGGACCTTCCGCTGGCTGCCGGTGGACGAACGCCGGCACGCCATCCCCGGCGACGTCCACGGCCACGGCGCTCCCGTCACCACCCTGTGCGGCCACGAGACCACGATTCCGGACCACGAGCCGACCAAGTACGAGTGGCTGTGGAAAACCTGCTGGGACTGCTACGAGAAGGCCCGCGACTTCGTCCACATCGGACTCGCACCGCTTCCTGGAGAACACCGGTGAGCCGCAACGACCACGTCTGGTGGCACGGCCCCGACGACAAGCAGAGCCACGCCTTCCGCACCGCGCACACCACCGATCCGACCCGAACCGTCTACCGGGCGGCCGGCGAGTGCGGGGTGACCGTTCAGGCGAACGAGGTGATCCGGGAGACCACCAAGACGCCGTGCACGCTGTGCCTGCTCGCCACCATGGTCGCCAACCTGCCGGTGCCAGCGCAGCCGGACGCCGCTCCCGTGATCAGTGACGCCGAACTCCGCCGCCGTTGCCCACTGCTCGCGGATCGGCTCACCGCGTTCTGCGTGAAGCTGCGCTCGTCGAGCCCGCCCAGTCTGCACGAGATGCGTGACCTGGCCAGATCAATGGTGCTGCTCGGCGGCTCGATGTACGACCGGGCCGACGCGGGCACGGCCATCACGGTGGCGGTGAACCACCTGGGCGAACTCGCGGACCGGTTCGCGCCGCGCGACGGCGACCAGGTCGAGGACTGAACCGCCTCGTCGGCCCATCCCGCCCGGCGTGGTCCACTAGGGTGTCGGTTGGGCGCGGTCCTCATCGCCCCTGCGGGGATCGCGACACGTCAGCCAGGCCGGGCACCAGGTTCCGCGAAAATCTCATCGACCCGGTACGGGATCGTGACTTGTGACAGAACTTGCGGCTGACGCCGCAGACCGCGCACTCTCATCGCCCCCGGCGGGGATCGCTCCTGGTCACGGCGTGGGGCCTGGCCGCGGGCTGGCCGGCTGACGTCGCCGCCCGGCTGGGCCCCGTGCCAACGACTGGGGGCAAGATCATTGGCATGGCAACTATTGAGCCCATCGAGCCGCGGCGGGCGGCGGTGCTGGCGCTGCACTGGCAGGTGAACGTGGTCAAGCCGGAGGGGTTCTTCGGCAACATGCTGGCCGAACCGGTGGCGCGGAGCGGAGTGGTGGACCGGGCAACGCGGTTCCACCAGGCGGCACAGGACGCCGGCGTGTTGGTGGCGTTCACCCGGTTCACCATCCCCGAGGGCGAGGGCCTGTTGGTGCGCAACACGCCGTTCATGCGGACGGTGGGCGACGCGCAGGAGGCGTTCCGGCCGGACGCGCGGGCGGCGGGGATCATCCCGGAGATGGCGGCGCTGGCGCAGGCCGGACTGGTGGTGGACAACCAGAAGCTGTCCGGGCTCGCCGGCAACGACCTCGCCGACCAGCTGCGGGAGCGGGGCATCGACACGGTGTTCATCACCGGGGTGGCCACGAACCTCACCGTGGAGCAGACCGCGCGCCACGCCACGGACCTGGGGTTCACCGTGCACGTGGTGAGCGACTGCGTGACCACGTTCCGGGATGAGGTGCACGCCGCGTCGCTGGCCAACCTGGACCTGGCGACCGCCGGCTGCGTGACGGCCGAGGAGGCGCTGGCCCGGCTGCGTCCCGCGGACTGAGGTTCCGCGACAGCCGCACGGGCACGCGCGGCGGTGCGGGGGGACGGCGACCGGGGCCCGTGTCGCGCGGTCACCGGAAACCGTCCTTTGCGGTCAGTTCGCTCGCGCTGACCCCGAGGTGCGCTCCCACGGCCTCGTGGAACATCACCACGGCGGCGCTGAGTTCCCTGCCGAGGCCAACGCCGCGCGCCGTCTTGTCCGCCGCGGCTGGCGCTCGGGGTGCTCGCCCTGGCGTGGCGGACGTTGGCAGAGCCTGGTCTGGCAGGTGGTGCTCCTCGGGGTCGCGACGCTGGTCTTCGACGCCGGCCTGGGGCAGTTCGGGGCCGGGCTGTTCCCCGCCACCGCCCAGGACACCCACCTGGGCGTGTTGCTGTTCGTGAAGAATCCGACGACCATCGCGTTGACCTTCGTCCTGGTCGTGGGCATCGTCCGGCAACTGCTCTCGACCGAGACGACTCCCGCGGTCGCTGAGCACCCCGAGCAAGGCGCGGTGGCGACCCGCCGACGCGGAGCGCAGCGGTCCGGTAGCGACGTCGTCCGGTCAGGCCGGTGACGACCCGGCACCGGTCTGGGGTGTTTCAGCGGTCGGGTGCGGCGGACGGCGACAGCGTCTCCAGGTGGTGTCTGATCAGCTCCCTCGCCCGCTCCGGCGGCATCCGGGGAGCATCGGTCACCAGGTGCAGCGCCAGGCCGTCGAACAGCACGCGCAACCGGTCGACCTCCAGGTCCAGGTCGATGGCTGGGGACACCCGACCGGCCGCGACCAGCCGCTGGAGCTGATCGCGGAACACCTCCGCGAGCCACTCGTTGCTGGCGGCGTTGAAGGCGCCCGCCTCGGCGTCGACCAGGACCCGGGACAGGAAGGCCACCCACACCTCGTTCGCGGTCCGGGCGTCCGGGTCCAGCGGCAGCAGCCTGTCGAACAGGGCGAGTGCGGCCTCGTGGGGGTCGGCCGGCAGGTGCGCCGGGTCCGCCCGGCGTTCGGTCTCGTCGGCGATCACCCGCATGGCGAAGTTGAGCAGTTCCGCTTGGGTCGAGAAGTAGTACTGGACCGAACTGGGCGACCACCCCGCGCGTTGCGCCACGGCGCGCACGGACGCGCCGGCCACCCCGCGCTCGCGGATGACCTGCCACACCGCGCGGGCGAGTTCTCGCCGCCTGGCGTCGTGATCGACGATCTTGGGCACCGCATCTCCCTCGGGCTGTCGGCCGCCGTCATGATCCCACCCCGTTTTTTCTGTACAGTTGACCGAAATAAAGGCGGTCACCTGGGGGAGTTCATGGACGCAGTCACCGTCCAACCGGTTCGCACCACCCTGCGCACCTGCTGGAGCCGGGCCGTGCTCGGCGCGGCCTCGATGGCGCTCGGCCTCGGCACGGCCGCTGCCCTGAGCGACGCCGCGCACCACCGGCTCGGCGTCGACGGTCTCGCCCGACAAGCGCTCACCGCGGTGGTCTGCGTGGTGATCACCGCGTCGCTGATCGTGCTGCTGCGGCGGGGCGTGGACCGCCGGCCGATGGCCGGCCTCGGACTGGCCTGGCGGGGCGGACCTCGGGCCTTCGGGCTCGGCGTGCTCGTCACGGGCGGTGCCGCCGCGGCGGTGTTCGGGCTGGGCACCGCCGCGGGTTGGTTGCGCTGGGGTGTCGTGGACTGGCCGGCGCTGGTCACCTTCCTGCTGGTCAACTCGGTGATCGCGGTCGCGCTGGAGGCACTGCCCGAGGAGTTGGCCTTTCGCGGCTACGTCTACCGAACGCTCAGCACGCGGCTGCGCAGGTGGACGGCGGCCCTGGTGACCACCGGGCTCTTCCTGGTCACCCCGGCCGCCGCCAACGCGGTGCAGGCGGCGGTCAGCACCTTGCTCGGCGAGCCCGCGCCGCCGGTGAGCTTCGCACCGGCCGGCGAGGACCCGGTCTCCTACGCGATCCTCCTGGCGGTTTTCGGGACCACCCTGGTCGTCACCCGGGTCGCCACGGGTTCAGTGTGGACCTGCGTGGCGCTGCACCTGACCTTCCTGACCGTCAACCGGGTCGCGTTGTTCGGTGACGTGCGCGGGGCTGGCTGGTCCGCCACGATGACCACCCCGGACGCTGTGCTTCTCGTGCCCGGTTACCTCGTGCTGACCGCGCTCAGCTTCGTCGTGCTGTCCCGGATTCGGGGCCGCCGCCTCGGCTGGCGTGAACGGGCCCCCGAACCGGCTGACGAAGCGTGACCCCACGAGGACCGGGCAACGCGGTTCCACCAGGCGGGGACGGCGGCGTGGCCGCGAACCAGACCGTGCAGCGGACCGGTGGGTTCGCGCTGGTGGTGGGATACTTCCGCGGGTGAGCCGCATGTTGTGCCTTGCCCAGGACGAGAGCGCCGACCAGCTCCTCTCCAGCAGCCCGCTGGCCCTGCTGTTCGGCATGCTGCTCGATCAGCAGATCCCGATGGAGAAGGCGTTCAAGGGTCCTCGGGACATCGCCGAGCGGATGGGCGGGCTGGACGTGCACCGGATCGCCGAGGCCGACCCGGACGAGTTCGCCGCGGTCGTGGCGGAGAAACCCGCGATCCACCGGTTCCCCGGCGCGATGGCCAAACGGCTGCAGACGCTGGCCCAGTACCTGGTGGAGCACTACGACGGCCAGGTCGAGGCGATCTGGACACGCGACGACCCGAACGGCCGCGAGGTGCTGCGCCGGCTGCTGGCGCTGCCCGGGTTCGGCGAGCAGAAGGCGAAGATCTTCCTGGCCCTGCTCGGCAAGCAGCTCGACATCCGGCCGGACGGCTGGCGCGCGGCGGCCGGGGTCTACGGCGAGGACGGGTCACGGCGCAGCGTGGCCGACGTGACCGACGCGCACACCCTGGCCGAGGTGCGCGCGTTCAAGAAGCAGGCCAAGGCCGCCGCCAAGGGCTGATCACACCGCCGGCGGTGGGGTGCCGGTGCCGAACGGGCTGCCGCCCAGGGCTTCGCGGCCGTGGGGGGTGTGCCAGCCGGACTCGTCCGGGCCGAGGGGCACGATGCCGCTCGGGTTGAGCTGCTCGTGGGTGCCGTAGTAGTGGCGCTTGATGTGGTCGAAGTCGACGGTGTCGCCGAACCCGGGCGTCTGGAACAGGTCCCTGGCGTAGGCCCACAGCACCGGCATCTCGGTGAGCTTCTGCCTGTTGCACTTGAAGTGTCCGTGGTAGACGGCGTCGAAGCGGACCAGGGTGGTGAACAGGCGGATGTCGGCCTCGGTGATGGTGTCACCGACCAGGTAGCGCTGGGTGGCCAGCCGGTCGCTGAGCCGGTCCAGTTCGCCGAACAGGTCGTGGAACGCCTCCTCGTACGCCTGCTGGCTGGCCGCGAAACCGCACCGGTACACGCCGTTGTTGACGTTGCGGAAGATCGGTTCGATGACCGCGTCGATCTCCGCGCGCAGCGGTTCGGGGTAGAGGTCGGGTGCGCCGTCGCGGTGGAACTCGCGCCACTGCGTGGACAGGTCCAGGGTGATCCGCGGGTAGTCGTTGGTGGCCACCTGTCCGGTGTGGACGTCCACAATGGCCGGAACGGTGTACCGGCCGGTGAAGGACGGGTCGGTGGCCAGGTAGGCCTCGGACAGGAACTCGATGCCCAGCACCGGATCGCGGCCGCCCTCGTCCAGGCTGAACCGCCAGCCCCGGGCGTCGCGGATCGGGTCGACCACGGCCAGGGACAGCGCGTCCTCCAGGCCGAGCAGCCGGCGGACGATGACCGAGCGGTGCGCCCACGGGCACGCCAGGCTCACCACCAGCCGGTAGCGGCCGGGCTCGACCGGCCAGTCCGATGAGCCGTCGGCGGTGATCCGCTGGGTGAACCGGTTCGCCTGGCGGACGAACTCACCCCGGCCGGAGGTCTCCGCCGTGAACTGCGCGGGTGTCATACCCCGACCCTACGACTCCGGCCGGACCGTGGCACTGGGTCCGGCCGGAGTGGTCGGGGGCTGGCGGCCCCGGAGCGGCGGGCAGCCGAGCGGGCGGACGTGGACGTGGACCTCGGTCACCTGGTCCGGGTGGCGAAGATCGGGCCGAATATCTGGCTGTAGGCGTACTGGTCGATGTTCCACTGCTGGTCGCTGTCCGTGTCGCAGCGGTGCAGCGAGACCCGCCCGGCCGGCCCGCCGCGCTGGGTCAGCTCGCTCTGCAGGCAGCCGCCGAAGGCGGCGCTGACCAGCCGGATGCCGATCACGCCCTCGGGCGGGAACGTGGTGTTGAACGCTTCCACGTGCCACGTCTGGTTGCGACCGCCGTCGCAGCCGAGCACATACACGCTGTCCTCGTTGGTGTCCAGGCACCGCGGCTGGTCGCCGGCCGGGTTGCTGGCGGTGGTCACCACCCAGGTGTCCGGTGTGGCGTCGGGCGCCGGGGAGATCCGCCAGCGCGGGTCGGTCGCGTCGCCGGGGCAGGCGGTGGTGCCGCTGGCCGTGTCCGGGGTCAGGCACAGCTCGCTGCGCTGGTTGCGGATCACCACGGGTGGGCCGTCGGCCAGGGCCAGTGGCGCCAGGGTGATGCCGACGCCGGTCAGCGCACCGGTGGCCAGGAGAACACGTCCGTACCGCGCCCGCATGGTCAGCTCCTCACCGCAGCCGTGGTCAGTGCACGCACTGCCATCTTCGTTGCCCGCACCGGGTTGTGGGCTCAGCCGACGAACCGGTGGCGGATGTTCCCCCGCGGGGCGGGTGAGAAGCTGCCGCACGCCGGGAGTTCCCCGTTGCCGGCGGCGGCACGGGCGTCGCGGGCGTGGCGGCTGGCCCGGCGGGTGTGGCTGACGTGGCTGACGTGCGGCAGGCGCAGCCGCGCCACGTCCGCAGGTGGAGGGCTCGGGTCGTGGCGGACCGCCAGCCGCAGGTGGCGGGTGGTCGCGGTGTCGCGGTCGGTCGCATGGGTTCTGCTCCCATCGGTGTCGGTCGTGGCCCTGCCCGTCGAGGATGGCCGCCGGTGGTTGGAAGCCGATTGGAACCGGATTGGAGCGCCGGCCACCCGTGGCCTACCGGGCGGCGACGCCGCCTCCGGTCAGTTCGTCCAAACGGGACTGTGAGCGCTGCTGCCAGCGGACGCAGCCGAGTTCCCCGTTGTGGCGCACGGCGTTGCGCAGCATGGTGATGGCGAGGTCGCGGTCGCCGGCCACTTCCGCCAGTTCACCGAGGAAGTGGTCGACCGAGCCCCAGCAGATCACCGCCGAGCCGTTGGTGACCGTGCGGCCGGCGTACGGCAGCAGCCGGTCCAGCGCCCACCGGCAGGATTCCACGTCGCCGCACAGCACCCAGGCGTAGGCGCGCAGCACCATCTGCAGCAGCCACAGCCAGTCGCGGGGTGGTTCGGGCACCTGGGCGGCGGGCGGGCAGTACGCGCGGGCCTCGTCGATCCGCCCCTGCAGGGCCAGGATCAGGCCCAGGTGCTGCGGGGTGAGCGGGCCACCGGACGCCGCGGCCATGCCGGCCCGGATCACGGCTTCCATCTCCTGGTAGCGGCCCTCGTCGATGAGCCAGGACAGCCGGTGGCCGACCAGTGCCGGGCCCGGCCCCCACACGGTGTTGCGGTGCAGCTCGTAGGCCTTCATGGCCAGGGCCTCTGCCGTGCGCGGGTCGCCGGCCAGCCCGGCGCGCAGCGCCTCCCACCAGCGCAGGTGCACGTCGATCTCCAGCAGCCGCACCTTCTGGTTGGCGATGGCGCAGGCGTCGGCCGCGGCCTGGGCCTCGGCCATGTTGCCGGCCTCCAGCCACGTGGTGGACCGGCGCACCAGCGCCTTGGGCAACCAGTCCGGGCTGACCCCCGGCTGGCTGGCCAGCTCGACCTGCTCCTCGGCCAGGGCCTGGCGCTCGGCCAGCGTGTCGGGGTGGCGGATGGCCTGCAACCGCACGTGCAGCGCGCGCAGCAGCAGTTCGGGGTCGCCCAGCCGGCGGGCCATGGCCACGGCCTCGGCGGACGGGTCGCGGCCGTGCTGGTCGCCGGCGCCGTGCGCGGCTGCCTCGAAGTAGCGCTCGGCGGCGAGCGCGGCCAGGGCCAGGCAGCGCAGCGGCGAGTCCGCCGTGGGCAGCAGCCGCAGGGCGTCGCGCAGCGCGTCGACCACGGTGTCGTCGCCGGACTGGTACTCCCGGGTCGGCTGGAGCAGTTCGGAGCTGTAGACGGTGGCGGCCACGGCCAGCGCGCTCGGGTCGTCCAGCTGCCTGGCCAGGCCGATGGCCCGGTTCAGCACGGTCCTGGCCTGCTCGTTGAGCCCGCCCCGGCAGCAGGCCCGGCCCAGGTCAACCAGCAGGTCGAACAGCCGGCGCGTGGCGGCTGGCGTGGTCGGCACCGCGTGCTGGTCGATCACCTCGATGGCGGCCGACCACAGCCGGGCCGCGTGCTGGTGGGCGTACATCCGCTCGGCGCGGCGGGCGGCGGCCACCGCGGCGGTGACGGCCGGTTCGGCGTGGCCGACGGGTGCGGCGGCCAGCCAGTGGAAGGCGATGGCGTCCAGCAGGTCACCGGGTGCGCGGGCGCCGCTGGCCGCCCGCTGTTCCAGTGCGGCGGCGACCCGGGCGTGCAGCCGGGCCAGCCGCACCCGGGAGATCGACTGGCGCAGGGTGTCGCGGACGAGCGCGTGGCTGAACCGGAACCGGCCGACCGGGCCTGCCTCGACCAGCAAGCCCCAGTCCACAGTGGACTCGACGAGTTCCAGCAGGGTGTCGGCGGGCACGTCGCTGGCGCTGGCCACCACCTCGAAGTCGAACTCCTCGCCGACCACGGCCGCGACCACCAGGACGGCCTCGGCGCCGTCGGGCAGCCGGCGCAGCCGGTGCCGGATGAGGTCGCGGGTGCCGGTGGGCAGTGCCTCGGCCAGCGACTCCGCCCCCACCTCCGGCACCAGCCTGGCCAGCTCGACCACGTGGAACGGGGTGCCGCCGCAGCGCTGGTGGATCACGCGCGCCAGGTGCTCGTCCACGGCCGGGCCGAACCGGTGCCGCAGGACCTGGGCCACCTCGGGTTCGGTGAGCCGGCGCAGCGGCAGGCGCCTGGTCCACACGCCGGTCAACTCGGCCATCAGCGCGGCCGGTGGGCCGTGCAGGTCGGCGCCGTCCCGGCTGGTGGCGAGCACCAGCAGCGGCAGGTCCGGCAGCAGGGTGGTCAGCACGCGCAGCACCCGCACCGAGTCCGGGTCGGCCCAGTGCAGGTCGTCCAGCGCCACCAGGAGAGGGCGTTCCCTGGCCGCGTGCGCGAGCAGTTCCACCATGGCTCTTGGCGTGTGGGCGGGCGGTTCCGGCGCGGTGGGTCCGGCGTCGGGGTCACCGGCCTGCTGCTGGCCGAGGTCGAGCAGCGCGGACAGGCCGATCTGGTCGGCCAGGCGCCGCAACGGCACACTGCCCTGGCGCACCACCGCGCGCAGCACGGACAGCCACGGCCACAGCGCGGGCGCGCCAGACTCGTCCGGGCAGCGGCCCACGGCCACGGCCAGCCCCAGTTCGGCGGCACGGCCGGCCGCGGCCTCGGCAACGCGGGTCTTGCCAATGCCCGGTTCGCCGGTGACCAGCAGCAGCCCGCCCCGGCCGCCGCCCGCCCCGACCAGTGCTTCGTCCACAGTGGACAGCACGTCGGCGCGGCCGGCCAGCGCGGAATCCGTTGCGGCACTGGGTTTCACCGACCGAACCCGGATGGCGGGTGGGTCCGGCTGCGGCGGGGGCGGCGCGGGCAGGTCCAGGTCGGGATCGTGGTGCAGCACGGCCTGTTCCAGCCGGCGCAGCCGGGGCCCTGGCTCGACGCCGAGGTTGTCGGCGAGCATGCGGCGGGCCTCGCGCAGCACGGCCAGTGACTCGGCCTGCCGGTCGCACCGGTAGAGCGCGAGCGCGAGCATCTCCCAGCGGTGCTCGCGCAACGGCTCGGCCGCGACCAGCGTGCGCAGCCCGGCGGCGGCCGACTCGGGCCGGCCGGCGGCCATCTCGGCTTCGGCACGCAGTTCCTGCGCGGTCAGCCGGGCCTCCTCCAGCCCGGCCGCGGCCAGGCTGGCGAAGGGCGCACCGGCGAACTCGCCGTAGGCCGGGCCCCGCCACAGGCTCAGCGCCTGGTCCAGGTCGGTGAGCGCGTCCTGGGGCCGGCCACCGGTCAGCCGGGAGCGGCCCGACTCGACCAGGGCGGTGAACCGCCCGGCGTCGACCTGGTCGGCGGGCACGCGCAGCAGGTAGCCGGCGGAGGAACTGACCAGCACGCTGCCCGCCGCCCTGGGCAGCCGGTCGGGTTCGAGCGCGCGCCGCAGGTTGGCCACGTAGGAGCGCAGCGTGCCCACGGCGGTGGCCGGCGGCGTCTCCCCCCACACGCAGTCGACCAGGCGCGACACCGGAACCACGCTGCCCACCCCGACCAGCAGCGCGGCCAGCACGGTCCGCTGCTTCACCCCGCCCAGCGCGACTTCCCGGCCGTCCACCAGGACCGCCAACGGACCCAACACCGCCCACCACACAGCAGGAAACGCTAGTGCGCCAAGGGAAGAACCTCAGTCGGGCGAATGCCCCTCACGTGCTCGGCGGATGCCCCACGGGTTGGGTGCGGCGGGTGGCACGGCGCTGGCCCGTTCGGTCCACCCGGGCGCGTCGGCGGCGGTTCGGCGGGTCCGGCGGCCGTTCGGCGGTGTTCCGTTGCGTTCGGCGGCGGTTCGGTGGCGGCCCGGCGGCGGTTTGGGAAGTTTTTTCCACTGTTTCGCCCAGCTCGTTGCTCTCGACCCGGCGGGGCGCGGTCCGGCACAGTGTCGGCCATGACTGACCTCTACCCGGAGATCGAGCCCTACGACCACGGCATGCTCGACGTGGGCGACGGCAACCTCGTGTACTGGGAGACCTGCGGCAACCCGAACGGCAAACCCGTGGTCTTCCTGCACGGCGGCCCGGGCGGTGGCTGCTCGGCCAACCAGCGGCGCCTGTTCGACCCGTCCGCCTACCGGATCGTCCTGTTCGACCAGCGCGGGTGTGGTCGCAGCACCCCGCACGCCAGCTCGCCGTTAGCCGACCTGAGCAGCAACACCACCTGGCACCTGGTGGCGGACATGGAGCGGCTGCGCGAGTTCCTCGGCATCGACCGCTGGCAGGTGTTCGGCGGCTCGTGGGGCAGCACCCTGGCCCTGGCCTACGCCGAAACCCATCCGGAGCGGGTCACCGAACTGCTCGTGCGCGGCGTGTTCACGCTGCGCGCCGGCGAACTGGAGTGGTACTACCAGGGCGGCGCGGCCTGGCTGTTCCCGGAGCGGTGGGAACGGGTGCTCGCCCAGGTGCCGGTGGCCGAGCGCGGCGACATCCTCACCGCCTACCACCGGCTGCTGCACGACCCCGACCCGGCCGTGCACGGTCCGGCCGCGGTGGCGTGGAGCACCTGGGAGGCCGCCACCATCACGCTGCTCCCGGACGAGGAGCTGATCACCTCGTTCGCCGATCCGACCTTCGCGCTGGCCTTCGCCCGCATCGAGAACCACTACTTCGTCAACCGGGGCTGGTTGGCGGAGGGCCAACTGCTGGCCAACGCCGACCGGCTCGCCGGCATCCCCGGCGTGATCGTGCAGGGCCGCTACGACGTGGCCACACCCCCGGCCACCGCGTGGGAGCTGCACCGGGCCTGGCCGGACGCGGAGCTGACGATGGTGCCCGACGCCGGCCACTCCGTGTCCGAACCGGGCATCAGGGCCGCGCTGATCAACGCGACCGACCGGTTCGCCCGCCGGTAGCCGGGCTCAGGCGAGCACGCGGTCCAGCGCCGAGGCCAACTCGTCCCTGGCGGCCACCAGGGACGGGCCGTACCAGGTGAGGTGGCGGCCGGACAGCAGCACGTGGCGGGCGTGCGGAAACGCCTCCGGGCCGTCCTCGGCGCTGAACGCGTACGGCTCGTCGGGCAGCACCACCAGGTCGGCCGCGCCCGAGTCCAGCTTCGCCACCAGTTCGGCCAGCGGCGGCCGGGGGTAGCGCTCCGGGTGGTCGGCATAGGCGTTGGCCACCCCCAGCCGCCGCAGCACGTCACCGGCGAAGGTGTCCCGGCCCAGCACCACCCAGGGGCGGCGCCACACCGGCACGACCGCGCGCGCCCGAACCGGCCGCACGTGCTGCCACACCTGCTGCGCCTGGACCAGCCAGTGCGGCGCGGGCGCGTCCAGTGCCGCGGTCAGCAGCCGGTGCACCGAGCCGAGTGCGGCCGGCACGCTGGCCGGCGCGGCGGTCACCCACACCGCCACGCCGTTGGCGCGCAACCGGTCCACGTCCTCGGCGCGGTTCTCCTCGGAGTTGGCCACCACCAGGTCGGGCCGCAGCGCCAGCACCTCGTCCACCGACGGGTACTTGCTCCCGCCCACCCGGGGCAACCCCAGGTCGGGCGGGTGCGTGCAGTAGTCGGTGACCCCGACCAGCACCTCGGGCAGGGTCACCGCGATGGCCTCGGTCAGCGACGGCACCAGGCTGACCACGCGGGGCGGCCGGTCGGTGGGCATGCGCTGGGGCAGCGGCTCCCCCAGGTCGTCGACGAGCATCGAGGCCCAGCGCACGGGTGGTCAACCTCCGGCCTGTTCGGCGAGCACGTCCGCGTGACAGGGTTCGGGCGCGCACCAACAGCCAAGGGCACGGCCGGTCAGCTCGCCAGCCCGCAACCGGCGCAACAGCTCCGGCTGGTCGGCCAGCCACTCGCGGTAGTGCTCGACCATGCGCACCCGGTCGGTGCGGGCCTCCCGGACGAACGGGTTGGCGAAATCCGATTCCGGCCAGGAGTGCCGGTTGCTGGCGTGCCCGACGTAGACCACCAGGTCCTGCTCGGTCAGCCAGGGCACCAGCCGGCGGTGCGGCCCGCCCTTGCGGACGTTGACCACCACGGTCCGGCCGGCGAGCACGTCCTCGGCGAGCGCCCGCTCGTCCGCGCTCCACTGCTCCGCCTCGGCGGGCAGGGCCGGCGGGTGCGCCTGCCGGGCCCGGCCAGCTCGGCCACCACCCATGGCCATCACCTCATCCCACAACGGGTTCGGTCACACGTCGGTCACCTTGATACCCGCGTGCGCCTTGTAGCGCCTGTTGATGGCGATGAGGTTGGCGGTGAACGCCTCGACCTGGTGAGCGTTGCGCAGCCGGCCGCCGAAGACTCCCCGCATGCCGGGCACGGTGTCGGCCAGGGCGCGCACCAGGTCGGTGGCCGCCCGGTCGTCGCCGAGCACCAGCACGTCGGTGTGCAGGTCGGTGACGCTCAGGTCGGCCAGCAGCACGGCCGACACGTGGTGGAACGCCGCCACCACCCGGGAGTCCGGCAGCAGCGCGGCGGCCTGCTGCGCGGCACTGCCCGCGGCCACGGGCAGCGCGAACGGCCCCTGCTTGTCAAAGCCGAGCGGGTTCACGCAGTCGATGACGATCTTGCCGGCCAGCGCGTCCCGCAGGCTCTCCAGCAGCTCGCCGTGCCCCTCCCACGGCACGGCCACCAGCACCACGTCCGCCTGGGTTGCGCAGGCCAGGTTGTCGGCGCCGCTGATGTGCTCCACCTCGGCGCTGGCGCGCAGCTCCTCGGCGGTGGCCTCGGCCCGGTCGGCCTTGCGCGAGCCGATCACGACCTTCAGCCCGGCCTTGGCCCAGCGCAGGGCCAACCCCTTGCCCTGCGGGCCGGTTCCGCCGAGCACCCCGATGGTGAGCTGCCTGATGTCGGCTACCTCGTCAGCCACGCCTGTCCCCTTTCGTTGTCCTGTGGTCCCGCTGTCCTGCTGGTCCTGGTGTTCTGCTGGTCCCGGTGTCCTGTGGTCCCGGTTTCTGCCGTCCCGGTTCCCGGTTGTGCTGTGGTGCCGTGTCGGCCTGCGGTTTCGGTGTTGCGGTTGCCGCAGTTGGTGCTGCTGGTCGGTGCGTGGGCCTGGCTCTGTTGAGCGGGCCCGCTGGCGTGACCGGCATCGGCCTTCTCGGTGCTCAAACAGTTCCCCCGACCGAACGATTCCCCCGTGGTCGCCCGGTCCAGCCAGCGACCGCTCTGGGCTGCCTGATCGCGCTGCCCTGGTCGGCCACCGCGCCCGGGGTGGATCGTTGTTCCGTCAGCTGGACAGGTTGGTCGCCTCGCCCGGCTCTGGCGGTTCCATCCTCGCCCCAAACCGCGCGGCCAGCCGAGCGTTTGTGGAAGATCGCCGTGCGTGCCGGCACTTACCACATTCCTGCCGACCCCAGTCCCGTTTCCCCCTTTCGGGTGCCCAGTTGTCCACAGCCACCCTGGTTGTCCACAGGGGACACCACGACCGTGTACCCCCAGGCAGAGCGTGGGTAGGCTGGAGCGGGGCACGCCCCCCGGTGAGGGTGGGGGCTGAGCTGGGTCGGTTTTCACATCAACCAGCAGCGGCTTTCCGGCCGTGCGGCGTGCCGGGTGTCGCCCGTTCAGGCCGTGGGACAGCGGCACGCCGCCGGCGACCCAGCAGTCCACCGGGGTTCGGCAGTCCACCAGAGCGCGGCAGTCCACCGGGGTGCGGCACGCCGCCGGCCTCCCAGCCCCCGCCATGTCCTGCCGCTCGGGCTCGTCAGCGCTCCCGCAGGTGCTCACCTCACCCTGGGTTCGCCGTGCCCGGGATGAGCGCACCGCCCCGACCACAGCAAACGGCGGCAACCCAGCCGACAGCAACCCAACCCCGCAGCCACCCAACCCGACAGAAACCCAACCCCGCGGCCACCCAACCCTGCGGCCACCCAACCCGACAGCGGCCCTAGCCCCACCACAGCCCAACCCCGGCAGCGGCCTACTCCGACAGCGCCACCGGCCCGGGTGAGCCCGCCTCCCCCAGCACGCGCCCACGCGCCGTCCCGAGTCGCGAGAACGACGACCACCCACACCTGGGCGGGCACCCACGCGCCCGACTGGGGCGCCACGGGTTTGGTCGGCAGCGCGCAACTGTGCGGCAGAGCGACGGCCCGGTGCCCCTGATCACCCGAATGGCCCTGCGTGAAGTGTCAACTCGGGGGGTTTGCAAAG
>NZ_JAMTCK010000030.1 GCF_024171785.1 Goodfellowiella coeruleoviolacea | reverse complement strand
ACCCGCCGCACCCGCACCCCCCGCCGCACACACTCCCCCACCACCTCACCCAACACCCCAACCTCACCCGCCACCGTCGTCGCCCCCGGCCCGTTCACCGCCGCCACCGACACCCGACCACCCCACGACCCAAGAAGCTCCTCCACCTCCCCCACCGACAACCCCACCGACACCATCCCCCCACCACCCGACAACCGATCCCGAATCACCGCACTGCGCAACGCCACCACCCGCGCACCATCCACAAGCGACAACCCACCCGCCACCACCGCCGCCGCGATCTCCCCCTGGCTGTGCCCGACGACCGCGCCGGGTTCGACGCCGTAGGAGCGCCACAGCTCGGCGAGCGAGACCATGATCGCGAAGGTGGCCGGCTGCAGCACGGCGACGTCGGAGAAGTCACCGCGTTCGACCACCTCGCGCAGCGACCAGTCGACGAACGGGGCGAGGGCCTGTTCGCAGCGCTGCATGGCGGCCGCGAACACGGGCGAGGAGTCCCACAGTTCGCGGCCCATCCCGGCCCACTGCGCGCCCTGGCCGGGGAAGACGAACGCGACCTTGGCGCGGCTGGCCGTGCCGCGGACCACGGCCGAATCGGCGCGGTCGGTGGCGACGGCGTCGAGGGTCGCGAGCAACTCGTCGCGGCCGGAGCCGACGACGACGGCCCGGTGTTCCAGGGCCGCGCGGGTGGTGGCGAGCGAGCGCCCGATGTCGCTGGCGGTCTGCTCGGGGTGGTCGGCCACGTGGGTGGCGAGGCGCCGCGCGTACTCGCGCAACGCCGACGGCGAGGCCGCCGAGAGCACCCACGGGAGAACCCCGCTCTCGGCGTCGCTGCCGGGTTCCTCGGTCGGGACCTGCGGGGCCTCTTCGAGGATGATGTGGGCGTTGGTGCCGCTCATGCCGAACGAGGACACGCCGGCGCGGCGCGGGCGGCCGGGATCGGGCCAGTCGCGGGCCTCGGTGAGCAGGCGGACAGCACCGGTGGTCCAGTCGACCTCGCGGGTGGGCTCGCTGACGTGCAGGGTCCTGGGCATCCGGCGGTGTCGCAGGGCCAGGACCATCTTGATGACGCCCGCGATGCCCGAGACGACCTGGGTGTGGCCGATGTTCGACTTGATCGAGCCGAGCCAGAGCGGTTCGGCGCGCTCCTGGCCGTAGGTGGCGAGCAGCGCCTGGGCCTCGATCGGGTCGCCCAGCGGGGTGCCGGTGCCGTGCGCCTCGACCACGTCCACATCGGACGGTGCCAGTCCGGCGTTGGCGAGCGCGGCCGTGATGACCCGTTCCTGGGACGGCCCGTTGGGCGCGGACAGCCCGTTGGACGCGCCGTCCTGGTTGACGGCGCTGCCCCGGATGACCGCGAGCACGGGATGGCCGTTGGCGAGCGCGTCGGAGAGCCGCTCGACCAGGACGACACCGACGCCCTCGCCCCAGCCGATGCCGTCGGCGCCGTCGGAGAACGCCTTGCACCGGCCGTCGGCGGCGAGGCCGCGCTGGCGGGCGAGCGTGACGAACGCGCCCGGGGTGGCGAGGATGCCGGCGCCCGCGGCGAGCGCGAGGGTGCAGTCACCCTGGCGCAGCGCCTGCATGGCCAGGTGCAGGGCGACCAGCGAGGACGAGCAGGCCGTGTCGACCGAGACCGCGGGGCCTTCCAGGCCAAGCACGTAGGAGACGCGGCCGGAGAGCACGCTGCCGGAGCCGCTGGTGAGCGCGTATCCCTGGTCCTCGGGCGAGTTCATCAGCAGCGTGGTGTGTTCGACCGCGTTGCCGCCCACGAAGACGCCGGTTCGGGTGCCGCGCAACGAGGTCGGGGCGATGCCGGCGCTCTCCACCGCCTCCCACGAGGTTTCCAGCAGCAGCCGCTGCTGCGGGTCCATGGAACGGGCCTCGCGCGGCGAGATGCCGAACGGCGCTGGATCGAAGTGGGCCGCCTCGCGCAGGAACGCGCCCTCGGTGGTGTAGGTCTTGCCCGGCAGGTCGGGGTCCGGGTCGAACAGCGCGCCGAGGTCCCAGCCGCGGTCGGTGGGGAACGCTCCGATGGTGTCGACCTCGTCGACGACCAGCTGCCAGAGCTTGTCGGGGGTGTCCGCGCCGCCGGGGAAGCGTGCGCCCATGCCGGTGATGGCCAGCGGCTCGCGATTGCGGTCCTGTGCCTCCTGCAGGCGGGCCCGGGTCTGCTGCAACTCCGCGGTGACCCGCCGCAGGTACGTGCGGATCTTGTCGTCCTCGGCCATGTGGTGCTTCCTGTCTGCGTGCGTCGGGCAGGGTCGTCGCCGGTCGGTCAGGACACCCCGAGATCGCGGTCGATGAAGTCGAACAGCTCGTCGTCGCTGACGTCGTCGAGGGCGGTGGCGTGGCCCGCGTTGAGCGTGGCGAGCATCCGGCGCAGCCGGTCGCCGAGCGCGTCGGCCGCGGCGCCCCCGCCCACCGAGGGCAGGGCGCGCTCGATCCGGTCCAGCTCGCGGTCGATGTCCTCGGCACCGGCCAGCTCGCGGGCGGGCGCCGCGTCCTTCATGTCCATTGTGGACAGCAGGTGGCCGGCGAGCGCCTCGGTGGTCGGGAAGTCGAAGACGAGCGTGGCCCGCAGCTTGACGCCGGCTCGGGCGGTGAGCCGGTTGCGCAGCTCCATGGCGGTGAGCGAGTCGAACCCGAGATCGGTGAAGGGCAGGTCCTCCCGGATCTCGGCGGGATCGTCGTGGCCGAGGACCGCGGCGATCTCCTCGCGCAGCACCTCGACGAGCAGGGCGCGGCGCTCGTAGTCGGTGAGCCCCGCCAGCGAGTCGCGCAGGTCGGTGCCGCTCGCCGCGGCGGGCTGCTCCCCGTCGCCGGCCAGGGCCGCGGCGGCTTCGGGGATGTCCGCGATGAGCGTGCGGCGACGCGTCATCGTGTATCCGGGTGCGAACCGCTCCCAGTCGAAGTCGGCCACGGTGAGCGTGGTTTCGTCGTGCTCGACGGCCTGCACCAGGGCGGCGATCGCGGGCGCCGGGTCCATCATGCGCACGCCGAGGCGGGCCAGCCGCTCACCGGCCGCGCTGTCGGCGCTGAGCATGCCGCCGGAACCCCAGGCGCCCCACGCGATGCAGGTGGCGGTCCGGCCGCGGGCGCGCCGCTCGGCCGCGAGGGCGTCCAGGTACGCGTTGGCCGCCGCGTACGCGGCCTGGCCGGCGCTGCCCCACACCGCGGCGCCCGACGAGAACAGCACGAACGCGTCGAGGTCGAGGCCGGCCGTCAGCTCGTCGAGGTGCCGCGCGCCGTCGACCTTCCCGGCGGCCGTGGCGTCGAGATCGTCCGGGTCTAGTCCGGTCAGCTCGGCGTAACCGCCACCGGTGCCGGCCGCGTGCAGCACGGCCGTGAGCGGGTGCTCCTCGGGGATGCCCGCGAGCAGGTCGGCCACGGCGGCGCGGTCGGCCGTGTCGCAGGCCGCCACGGTGACCCGCACGCCGCGGGCGGACAGTTCGTCGCGCAGCTCGGCCGCGCCGGGCGCCCGGTCACCGCGCCGCCCGACCAGGAGCAGGTGGTCGGCGCCCTGGTCGGCGGCCCAGCGGGCCAGGTGCGCGCCGATGCCGCCGGTGCCGCCGGTGATGAGGACCGTGCCGTGCGGCCGCCAGATCCGGGTGCGGGGTGCCGCGCCGAGCGGGGCGCGGGTGAGCCGGCGGGCGAACAGGCCGGCCCCGGTGGCGCGCACCTCGTCCTGGCCGGCGGTGAGGGCGGCCGCGAGCCGCGCGACACCGCCGGGCCCGAGGTCGACGACACCGCCGTGGGTCTGCGGCTGTTCGAGGCCGGCGACCTGGGCGATGGCACGGATCTGGGCCTGGTCGGGGCGGTCGGCGGCGTCGCGGGTGAGATACCAGCGCGGCGCGCCCAGCCCGGCCTTGTCGAGCGCCTGGGTGAGCAGGACGGTGTCCCTCGGGTCGGCGGGCGCCACGAGGATGCCGGCCAGCTCCTGCGTGGCCTGGCTCGGCTCGGTGATCACCGTCGCGCCGGCCGCTGCGAGCGCGTGCGCGATGTCCGGTCCGGCGGCCTGGCCCAGGACGAGCCAGCTGCCGGAGAGCAGTCCGGGGGCCGTGTCCGCGAGTGCCTTCCAGACCAGCCGGTAGCGCCAGCGGTCGGCCACCGAACCGCGCCGCGCCCGCTCGTGCCAGCCGGACAGGGCGGGCAGCAGCTCGGACAGCGGGGCCTCGGCGGGCACGTCCAGCTCGGCCGCGAGGGCCCCCGACTCGACGAGCGACCAGAACCGCTCGTCCGCCGGGTCGGCGCCGCGCGCGGACGGGAGGGCCGCGTCCAGCCAGAAGCGGCGGCGCTGGAACGGGTAGGGCGGCAGCGCGACCCGACGCCCGTCGGGGAGCAGCGCCGGCCAGTCGACAGCCACGCCGGCCACCCACACCTCGGCCAGCGAGCGCGCGAACCGGCCGAGGCCACCGTCGTCGCGGCGCAGCGAGCCGGTCGTGGTGACCGCCGCGTCCCGGCCGCCCGCCGTGGCGTCGACCGCCACGGCGAGCACGGGATGCGAGCTGACCTCGACGAAGACCGTGTGCCCCGTGTCGATCAGCGTCTCCACGGCGTCGCGGAAGCGCACGGTCGAGCGCAGGTTGCGGAACCAGTAGGCGGCGTCGAGCGCGGCCGTGTCGAGGACGTCGCCGGTGACGCTGGAGCAGAACGCGATCGGCGCGGTGACCGGCGCGAGGCCGGCGAGGGCCCCGGTGACGGCCGCCTCCAGGGCGTCGACCTGGGCGGTGTGCGAGGCGTAGTCGACGGCGATGCGGCGGGTCCGGATCCCGTCCTCGGCGCACGCGTCGAGGAACTCCCGCAGCGCCTCCGGCTCACCCGCGACCACGGTGGACTCCGGGCTGTTGGCCGCCGCCAGCGAGACGCGGCCGGCCCAGGGCGCGATCCGCGCGACCACCGCCTCCTCGTCGAGGGTGACCGAGACCATGCCGCCCCGGCCGGACAGGGTCGCGCCGATCACCTTGCTGCGCGAGGCCACGATGCGGGCGCCCTCGTCGAGGGTGAGCGCGCCCGTCACGACGGCCGCGGCGATCTCACCCTGGGAGTGGCCCACCACGGCGTCGGGTTCGACACCGGCGGCGCGCCAGAGCGCGGCGAGCGACACCATGACCGCCCAGGAGACCGGCTGCACCACGTCGACCGCCGCGCCGGGGCCGGTCTCGACCATCTCACGCAGCTCCCAGTCCACGTACGGGGCGAGGGCCTCGGCGCAGCGGCTCATCCACTCGGCGAACACCGGCGAGCTGGCCCACAGCTCGCGGCCCATGCCCTGCCACTGCGCGCCCTGCCCGGGGAAGACGAAGGCGATGCGGCCCTGCTCGCGGGTGACGCCGCGAACCAGGTCCGCGCTGGCCTGTCCGCGCGCGAGCGAGCGCAGCCCGGCGGCGAGGTCGTCGGTGCCGTCGGCCACCACCACGGCGCGGTGCGCCAGGTGCGAGCGTGCCGCGACCGCGAGCGTGGCGGCCAGGTCGGCCGGCGGGAACGACGTGGCGGCCAGTGCCGCGGCCACCTCGGTGAGCGCCTGCTCGGAGTGCGCGCCGAGCACGAACGGCAGTGGCCCGCTGGGGGCGGGCGGCGGCACGGGCGACGCGGGCGGCTGTTCCAGGATGACGTGCGCGTTGGTGCCGCTCATGCCGAAGCCCGAGACAGCGGCCCGACGCGGCCGGTCAACGGCGGGCCAGGGCCGGGCCTCGGTGAGCAGTTCGACCGCGCCGGACGACCAGTCGACCTCGCTGCTCGGCTGGGTCACGTGCAGGGTCGCGGGCAGCACACCGTGCCGCATGGCCTGGACCATCTTGATGACCCCGGCGATGCCGGCCGCGTGCTGCGCGTGGCCGATGTTCGACTTGATCGAGCCGAGGTAGAGCGGCTCGGCGCGGTCCTGGCCGTAGGTGGCGAGCACCGCCTGCGCCTCGATCGGGTCGCCCAGCGTCGTGCCGGTGCCGTGCGCCTCGACGGCGTCCACTTCGGACGGTGCCAGCCCCGCGGCGCGCAGCGCCGCCCGGATGACCCGCTGCTGGGAGGGGCCGTTCGGCGCGGTCAGGCCGCTGGACGTGCCGTCGGAGTTGACGGCCGAGCCGCGCAGCACGGCCAGGACGGGGTGGCCGTGGCGTTCGGCGTCGGAGCGGCGCTCCAGCACGAGCAGGCCAACACCCTCGGCCCAGCCGGTGCCGTCGGCGCTGTCCGAGAACGCCTTGCAGCGGCCGTCACCCGCGATGGCGCCCTGCTTGCCGAACTCGGCGAACGCGCCCGGGGTGACCATCACGGCCACGCCGCCGGCCAGCGCCAGGTCGCACTCCCCCGCCCGCAGCGCCTGCGCGGCCAGGTGCATCGACACCAGCGACGAGGAACAGGCCGTGTCAATGGTGACGGCCGGGCCCTCGAAGCCGAAGACGTAGTTGATGCGGCCGGACATCACGCTCGACGACGCGCCCGTGGCGGTGTACCCGCTGCCGCCCTCGGGCGAGTTGACCAGGACCGGCGCGTACTCCTGGACGGTGCCGCCCACGAACACGCCGGTCCGACTGCCGCGCAGGCCCGCCGGGCCGGTTCCGGCCGATTCCAGTGCCTCGTACGCGGTCTCCAGCAGGATCCGCTGCTGCGGGTCCATGGCGAGGGCCTCGCGCGGCGAGATGCCGAAGAACGCGGCGTCGAACGAGGCCACGTCGTGCAGGAAGCCACCGGCGCCGCCCGCGTCGCCCGGCCAGCTCTGCCAGCCGCGGTCGGCCGGAACCGGGCCCACCGCGTCGCGTTGCTCAGCGACGAGCCGCCACAGGTCGTCGGGCGTGCGCACGCCACCCGGGTAGCGACAGGCCATGCCCACGATGACGACCGGGTCGTCGGCGACCGGGACGGGCGCCGTGGTCTCGGCCTCGGTCGGCTGCGCGCCGAACAGTTCGGCGAGCAGGAAGTCGGCCAGGGCGGCCGGGGTCGGGTGGTCGAAGACCATCGTGGCGGGCGGGCGCAGGCCGCTGCCCCGGGCGATGCGGTTGCGCAGCTCGACCGCGGTGAGCGAGTCGAAACCCAGCTCCTGGAAGGGCCGACCGGCCGGGATGCCGGCCGGGTCGTGGTGCCCGAGGACCTCGGCTGCCTCGGCGCGGACCCACTGGGTGAGCTGGTCGCGGCGGTCAGCCGGGCGCAGCGGGGCGAGCCGGTCGCGCAGCTCCTCGCCCGCGCCCGGAGCGCTGTCACCCTGGTCGGCCAGGGCCGAGGCGGCCTCGGGGATGTCCTCGATCAGCGGGCGGCGGCGGGCCACGGCATACCCCGGCGCGAACTTCGCCCAGTCCATGTCGGTCACGACCAGGTGCGACACGCCTGAGCCAACGGTGCGGGCCAGCACGGTCAGGGCCAGTGCCGGGTCCATGAGGCGCAGGCCGCGACGGGCCAGGGCGGCGTGGTCGGCGTCGGCGCTCATGCCGGGACCGTCCCAGCCGCCCCAGGCGATCGAGGTGACGGGCAGGCCGCGGGCGTGCCGCGCGGTCGCGAGGGCGTCCAGGTAGGCGTTGGCCGCCGCGTAAGCGCCCTGCGTGGCACCGCCCCAGGCGGCGGCACCGGAGGAGAAGAGGACGAACGCGTCGAGCGGCAGCTCCGCGGTCAGCTCGTCGAGCCAGCGCGCGCCGATCGCCTTGCCCCGCAACGCCGTGGCCAGTTCGGCCGGCCCGATGAGCCCCAGGTCGGCGTACGGGGCCACGCCGGCCGCGTGCAGCACGGCGTTCGGCGGGTGCTCGGCGAGCAGCGCGGCCAGGGCGTCGCGGTCGGCCACGTCGCACGCGGCCACGGTGACCGCCACCCCGGTCGCGGTCAGCTCGTCGCGCAGCGCCTCGGCGCCCGGTGTGGCGATACCCCGCCGGCTGGTGAGGACGAGGCGCTCCGCACCGTGCTCGGCCGCCCACCGGGCCAGGTGCGCGCCGAGGCCGCCGGTGCCGCCCGTGATGAGGACGGTGCCGCGCGGACTCCAGGGCGCGGCGGCCGGATCCTCGGGCCGGGCGTGGCGCAACCGCCGGGCCAGCACACCGTCAGCGCTCAACCGCAGCTGGTCCTCACCGCTGGTGAGCGCCGCCGCGAGGTAGCGAAGGCCGGCGTCGTCGGCGCAGTCGACCAGACCGCCCCAGCCCTGCGGGTGTTCCAGGCTCGCCACCTGCCCGAGACCCCACACGGCGGCGTGCTCCGGGTCGCTGTCGGCGCCGCGGGTGAGCAGCCACCGGGTCGCCGGCGATCCGGTGCGGCGCAGTGCCTGTTCGAGGCGGAGGGTGTCGGCCAGGCCGCGGGTCAGCTCGGGGTGCTCGGGGTGGGGTCGGGTGTCGAGCGCGAGCAGCGAGAACACGGCGTCGGCGTCGAGGTGCTCGGTCCAGTCCCCGGTCGCGACGAGGGTGCGCACCTCCGCGCCGGTCAGTGCCTCGGTCACGGCCGAGGGGTCAACGCCCTCGGGGACCACGACCAGCCAGCGGCCGGCCAACCGCGGGGATCGCGGCAGGGAGACCGGCCGCCAGGTGACCGTGTACCGCCAGCTGTCCACGGTGGCCCGCTCCTGCCGGCGGGCCCGCCAGGCGGAGAGCGCCGGCACCACCGCGGTGAGGGACTGGTCGGGAATGCCCAGCTCGGCCGCGAGAGCGACCACATCGCTGGTTTCGATGGCCTGCCACAGCTCGGCGTCGGGACCGTTGCCCGCACTGTTCGCGGGCGCGGGCGTGACCCAGAAGCGCTCGTGCTGGAACGCGTAGGTCGGCAGGTCCACGTGCGCACCGCGCGGCAGGACCACGCTCCAGTCCGGGTTGAAGCCGGCCAGCCACATCCGGCCCAGGGCCGTGGTCAACTGGTCGTGGTCCTTGCGCAGGGACGGGACGGCGACGACCTCGGGAACGGTTTCGAGCGCCATCGGGGCGAGCACGGCGTCCGGGCCGATCTCCAGGAACGTGTCCACCCCGTCGGCCACGGCGGTGCGCACCGCGTCGGCGAAGCACACCGTGGCACGCACCTGGTCCACCCAGTACTGGGGTGTGGTGATGTCACCGACCGCGCCGCTGGTGGTGATGACCGGGATCCGGGGTTGGTGGAACTGGACGTCCTCGAACACCGCGGCGAAGTCGGCCAGCATGGGGTCCATCAAGGCCGAGTGGAACGCGTGCGAGACCCGCAACCGCTTCACCCGCGCGCCGGACTCCCGCAGTGTCTCGGCGATCGCGTCGATCTCGGCCTCCGGTCCGGAAAGGACGGTGGAGGTGGGGCTGTTGACCGCGGCGATCGAGACGGCGTCAGGAACCTCGGTCACCGGTCGGTCCACGGCCAGCATCGCCCCGCCAGCCGGCAGTGCCTGCATCAGCCGGGCTCGGGCGGTCACCACCCGGCAGGCGTCCTCCAACGACCACACCCCCGCCACCACGGCGGCGGCCAGCTCACCCACCGAATGCCCGATCAGCCGATCCGGCCGCAGACCCCACGACTCCCACAGCGACCACAGGGCGATCTGCAGGGCGAACACCGCGGGCTGAGCCACCCCCGTCGAATCCGGATCACCCTCGAAGACGGCGGGGTCGAACAACGCCCTCACCCGGGCGTACTCCTCGGCGAGCAGCGGGTGTGTGCCCATGTCCGCGTGCTGCGAGCCCTGGCCGGTGAAGAGAACCGCCAGCGCTCCCGGCAGCACCGTGCCCCGCTGCCAGGTTCCGTCGAGCAGGAACGCGCGGTGGTCGAGTGCCGCTCGGGTGGTCGCCAGCGACCAGGCCACGTCGGCCCTGCGGACGTCCGGGTTGTCGTCGAGCCACTGCGTCACCCGGGAGATCTGGGCGTCCAACGCGGTGGCCGTCCGCGCCGAGACAACGAGTGGACCAGCCGGGTCCCCCGCCACCGGTGGCGGCTCAGGCGCGGGTGGTTGTTCGAGGATGACGTGCGCGTTGGTGCCGCTGATGCCGAACGAGGACACCCCGGCCCGGCGCGGTCGGTCGGTTGCGGGCCAGGGGCGCGCCGAGGTCACCAGTTCCACGGCCCCGGCGGACCAGTCCACCTGCTGGCTCGGCTCGTCCACGTGCAACGTCGCCGGCACCACGCCGTGCCGCATCGCCAGGACCATCTTGATGACCCCCGCCACGCCCGCGGCGGCCTGGGTGTGCCCGATGTTCGACTTGACCGAGCCCAGCAGCAGCGGCGTCGAACGCTCCTGCCCGTAGGTGGCCAGCAGGGCCTGCGCCTCGATCGGGTCGCCCAGCCGCGTACCCGTCCCGTGCGCCTCCACCACGTCCACATCGGACGGTGCCAGCCCGGCGCCGGCCAGCGCGGCCCGGATCACCCGCTGCTGTGACGGGCCGTTGGGTGCGGTGAGGCCGTTGGACGCGCCGTCCTGGTTCACCGCCGAACCAGCCACCACCGCCAGGATCCGGTGGCCGTCGCGGCGCGCGTCGCTCAGTCGCTGCAAGGCGAGCAGCCCCACGCCCTCACCCCAGCCCGTGCCGTCGGCCGCGTCAGCGAACGACTTGCACCGGCCGTCGCCCGCCAGTCCGCCCTGCCGCCCGAACTCCTGGAAGATGCCGGGTGTGGCCATCACGGTCACGCCACCGGCCAGCGCCAGATCGCACTCGCCACCGCGCAACGCCTGCGCGGCCAGGTGCAGCGTGACCAACGACGACGAACACGCCGTGTCAACCGTGACGGCCGGCCCCTCCAGCCCCAGGGCGTAGGAGACGCGGCCGGAGAGCACGCTGCCCGAAGAGCTGGTCATGGTGTACCCGGCCGCGCCCTCGGCCGAGTTGACCAACAGGGTGGCGTATTCCTGCACGGCGCCGCCCACGAAGACGCCGGTGCGGCTGCCGCGCAACGAGGCCGGGTCGATGCCGGCGCGTTCCAGGGTCTCCCAGGCGGTTTCCAGCAGCAGCCGCTGCTGCGGATCCATCGACACGGCCTCGCGCGGGGAGATGCCGAAGAACTCGGCGTCGAAGTCGCCGGCCTCGGCCAGGAAGCCGCCCAAGCCGGTGAACTCGCGGCCGTCGGCGCCCCAGCCGCGATCAGCGGGCGCGTATCCGATGGCGTCGATCCCGTCGCGAACGAGTTCCCACAGGTCCTCGGGACCGGTGACGTGGCCCGGATAGCGGCAGGCCATGCCCACGATGACGATCGGGTCGTCACCGGTGCGCGCGGCCTGCGCCACGGCGACGGCCTGCGCGGTGCCACCACCCAGTTGCTCGTCGAGGTGGGCGGCGAGGTCCTGCACGCTCGGGTGGTCGAAGACCAGCGTTGCCGGCAGGCGCACGCCCGTGGCCTGGGCCAGTTCGTTGCGCAGCTCGACCGCGGTGAGCGAGTCGAAACCCAACTCCTGGAAGGAGCGGTGGACGGCGATGCCGTCAGCCGACTCGTGCCGCAGCACGGTCGCCGCGGCCGAGCGGACCACGTCGATCAGCCGCCGACGGCGATCGGCTGCGGGCAGCCCGGCCAACTCGCCGCGCAGACCCGAGTCCGGGCCGACGGTCACCCCCACGTCGGCGAGGGCTTCGGCGACCTCGGCGATGTCCTCGATGAGCGGCCGGCGCCGGCTCATCAGGTAGCCAGGCGCGAAGAGCGACCAGTCGATGTCGGCGATCGCGAGGGTGGTTTCGGCGTGCTCGACGGCGTCGCGCAGGGCCGTGATGGCCGACTCGGGTGCCATGAGGCGCAGACCGAGGCGCTGGATCAGTTCGCGTGCCGCTCCCTCGGCCATGCCGTCGGACTGCCAGGCGCCCCACGCGATCGAGGTGGCCGGCAGGCCGCGGGCGCGCCGCGCGGTCGCGAGGGCGTCGAGGTAGGTGTTGGCGGCCGCGTAAGCGCCCTGCGTGGCACCGCCCCAGGCGGCGGCACCGGAGGAGAAGAGGACGAACGCGTCGAGCGGCAGCTCCGCGGTCAGCTCGTCGAGCCAGCGCGCGCCCAACGTCTTGCCGCGCATCACGTCGGCCAGCTCGTCGATGTCCAGTTCGGACAGTTCCGTGTGCCGGGCCACGCCGGCCGCGTGCAGCACCGCGGTGAGCGGCCGCTCGGCGGGGATGTCGGCGAGCACCGCGGCCACGGCATCCCGGTCGGCCACGTCGCAGGCCGCGACCGTGACCGCCACGCCGGCCGCGGTCAGCTCGTCGCGCAGCTCCTCGGCGCCCCGGGCGGCGATGCCCTGACGGCTGGTGAGCACGAGACCCTCGGCGCCGTTCGCGACCGCCCAGCGGGCCAGGTGCGCGCCGATGCCGCCGGTACCGCCGGTTATCAGGACCGTGCCGCGGGGCATCCACGGCTGCGCGGGGCCAGCGTCGGCCAGGGGCGCGTGCACCATCCGGCGGCCGAGGACGCCGTCGGCCACCAGACACGCCTGGTCCTCGCCGCTCGCGAGCGCGGCCGGCAGGTGCGGCAGGAACGCGTCGTCGGCACAGTCGACCAGGCCGCCAGGTGCGGCGTGTTCGAGGCCGGCCACGTGGCCGAGGCCCCAGACCGCGGCCTGTGCGGGCCGGTCACGGCAACCCCGCGTCATGATCCAGCGGGCCGTCGCGGGCAGGTTCGCGGCGAGGGTCTTGATCAGCGTGAGGGTGTCGGTGAGGCCGACCGCGAGTTCGGGGTGCTCGGCATGTGGGCGCTCGTCAAGGGCGAGCAGTGACAGCACCGCGTCGACATCGGTGCGGGTGGCCAGCCGGTCGGCCCAGTCGCCGGTCGCGACCAGGGTGTCCACCGCGGCGCCGGCCAGTGCCTCGGCAACGGGCGAGGCGTCAACGCCCTCGGGGACCACGATCAGCCAGCGGCCGGTCGGCGCGGGCGCGCCCGCGGTCGGGACCGGTTTCCACACGAGGTGGTAGCGCCAGGAATCGCTCACCGCGCGCTGGTGGCGGCGGGCGCGCCAGGCGGAGAGGGCCGGGACCACCGTGGTGAGGGGCTGGTCGGGAATGCCCAGCTCGGCCGCGAGCGCGGCCACGTCACCGGACTCGATGGCCTGCCACAGCTCGGCGTCGGCGGGGTCGACCCTGTCGTCCTCGGCGGCGAGGGTGACCCAGTAGGGACGGTGTTCGAAGGCGTAGGTGGGCAGGTCGGCGTGGACGCCGCGCGGCAGGATCTCGGTCCACTCAGGATCGAAGCCGCGCTGCCACATCCGGCCCAGCGCGTCGTGGAGCTGGTCGTGGTCCTTGCGCTGGGCCGGGATCGCCACGACGGTGTCGTCGACCTCCGCCACCATCGGTGTCAGGACGGCGTCGGGGCCGATCTCCAGGAACGTGTCCACCCCGTCGGTGATCGCGGCGCGCACGGCGTCGGCGAAACACACCGTGGCACGCACCTGGTCCACCCAGTACTGGGGTGTGGTGATGTCGCCGCCCGCGCCGCTGGTGGTGATGACCGGGATCCGGGGCTCGTGGAACTCGACGTCCTCGAACACCGCGGCGAAGTCAGCCAGCATCGGCTCCATCAACGCCGAGTGGAACGCGTGCGAGACCCGCAGTCGCTTCACCCGCGCGCCGGACTCCCGCAGTGTCTCGGCGATCGCGTCGATCTCGGCCTCCGGTCCGGAAAGGACAGTGGAGGTGGGGCTGTTGACCGCGGCGATCGAAATGCTCTCGGGCACGTCGGTGACCGGTCGGTCCACGGCCAGCATCGCCCCGCCGGCGGGGAGTGCCTGCATGAGGCGGGCTCGGGCGGTCACCACCCGGCAGGCGTCCTCCAGCGACCAGATCCCCGCGACCACGGCGGCAGCCAGCTCACCCACCGAATGCCCGATCAGCCGATCCGGCCGCAGACCCCAGGACTCCCACAGGGTCCACAACGCGATCTGCAACGCGAACACCGCGGGCTGAGCCACCCCCGTCGAATCCGGGTCACCCTCGAAGACAGCGGGGTCGAACAGGGCCTTCACCCGCGCGTACTCCTCGGCGAGCAACGGGTGGGTGCCCATGTCGGGGTGTTGGGAGCCCTGGCCGGTGAACAGCAGACCGATGCCGCCCTGTCCGGGTTCGAGTCCTGTCTGCCAGGGTTGGTCGAGGCCGAGGCGGTAGGCGCGGTGTTCGAGTGCGGCGCGTCCGGTGGCCGCCGTCCACAGCACATCCACGGCCGGCACGTCCGGGTGGGTGGCCAGCCAGGTGTCCAGGCGGGCGAGCTGAGCGTCCAGCGCGGCCCGCGAGCGCGCCGACACCACGAGTGGCAGCCCGGTGACGTCGGCGCGGCGGGGCTCGGGCTCGGCCGCCGGTGGCGCCTGTTCCACGATCACGTGTGCGTTCGTGCCGCTGATGCCGAACGACGACACGCCCGCCCGCCACGGGCGGCCGGTTGCCGGCCAGGGTCGCGCCGACGTCACCAGTTCGACCGAGCCGGCCGTCCAGTCGACCTCACGGCTCGGCGTCTCGATGTGCAGCGACGCCGGGACCACCCCGTGTCGCAGCGACAGGATCACCTTGATGACGCTGGTGACGCCCGCGGCGGCTTGCAGGTGGCCGATGTTGGACTTGATCGACCCCAGCAGCAGGGGCCGCTCGCGCTGCTGGCCGTAGGTGGCGAGGACGGCCTGCGCCTCGATGGGATCGCCCAGCTTGGTTCCGGTGCCGTGCGCCTCCACGACGTCCACATCGGACGGTGTCAGTCCGGCGTTGGCGAGTGCCGCCCGGATCACCCGCTGCTGGGACGGGCCGTTCGGCGCGGTGAGACCGTTCGAGGCGCCGTCGGAGTTGACGGCCGAGCCGCGCAGCAGGGCCAGGATCTGGTGGCCGTTGCGCCGTGCGTCGGACAGCCGCTCCAGCACCAGGACGCCGACACCCTCGCCCCAGCCCGTGCCGTCGGCGGTGTCCGCGAACGACTTGCACCGGCCGTCGCCCGCGAGCCCCCGCTGTCGGGCGAACTCGTCCCAGATGGCCGGCGAGGAGAGCAGCAGCACGCCCGCGCCGAGGGCCAGGTCGCACTCGCCGTTGCGCAGCGACTGCACGGCCAGGTGCAGCGCGACCAACGACGACGAGCACGCCGTGTCAACGGTGAGCGTCGGCCCCTCCAGGCCGAGGACGTAGGAGACGCGGCCGGAGAGCACACTGGCCGGGACGCCGGTGACGCCGTACCCGTCGTTGAGTTCGGGTGAGCGGGTGAGCAGCGCGCCGTACTCCTGCGGGGTGCCGCCCACGAAGACGCCGGTGCGGCTGCCCCGCAACGAGGACGGCACGATGGCCGCGTTCTCCAGCGCCGCCCAGACCGCCTCCAGCAGCACCCGCTGCTGCGGGTCCATCGAGACGGCCTCGCGCGGGGAGATGCCGAAGAACGCCGCGTCGAAACCGGCGATGTCGTCGAGGAACGCGCCAACGCCGTCGATGCTGGAGTTCCACAGCTCCCAGCCGCGGTTGGTCGGCGGCTCGGTCATGGCGTCGGTCTCGTCGAGCAGCAGCCGCCACAGGCCGTCGAGGTCGTTGGCCCCGGCCGGGTAGCGGCCGGCCATGCCGACCACGGCGATCGGCTCGGCCGCCGCGGCCAGCAGCTTCTGGTTCTGCTTGCGCAGGCGCTCGTTTTCCAGCAGGGATGCCCGTAGCGCGTTGACCGCTTCGGTGACGGAGACTTCCGAGCCCGCCGCAGAATCCATGGCCGCTCCCATTCCGGTGGCACCAGTCGTCGCGCCCGCCGGTGGCCGGGCGGGCGCGACGGATGGCTGTCGCGTCGAGGCTAGGGGTGGCGCTACTGCACCGGACCCCCGCAAAGTCCGGGTGGCCACCCCTACGATCGGGGTGGCCTGCCCCCGGGTCAGCGAATGCCGAACTCGTCGCTGATCAGGTCGAGCAGTTGGGCCGCGTCGGCCGAGCCGAGGTCGTCGTCGCCGTCCGACGCGTCGTCGGCGGCGCTGCCGGTGTCGCGCTCGACGCGGGCGAGCAGCACCCGCAGGCGGCTGGCCAGTGCGCGGTCGCCGTCCGCGACAGCCCGGTCCTGCCAGGCGCGTTCCAGACCGTCCAGTGCGGCGAGCACCGGATCCGGCGTCCCGGCCGCGTCCAGGTCGAGGTCGCTGACGAGGCGTGCGGCCACGTCGGCCGCGGTCGGGTAGTCGAAGACGAGCGTCGCCGGCAGGCGCACCCCGGTGCGGTCGACCAGGCGGTTGCGCAGTTCGACCGCCATCAGCGAGTCGAACCCGACCGTGGTGAAGGCCTTGGTGGGCGGGATGCCCGCGCCGGGCGGCAGGCCGGCCACCGCGCCCGCCTCGGCCCGCACCAGGTCGGTGAGCGTGGTCAGCCGGTCGGCCGGGGACAGCGGCGCGAGACGGCGCGTGAGGTCCGCCGCCGGGGCCGCGGTCTGCGTGGGCTTCGGCGCCGTGAGCGAGCGCAGCAGCACGGGCAGGGTCGTGTCGTCCGACCGCCCCGACAGGGCCTTCGTGTCGATCCGGATGGGTACCAGGGTGGCGTCCCCGGCGGCCACGGCCCGGTCGAAGACGTCGGCGCCGGTCTCGGCCGTGAACGGGAGCAGGCCGGCGCGGGCGATGCGTTTGCGGTCGGTGTCGGTGAGCGCCGCGGTCATGCCGCCGGCCTCCGCCCAGGGGCCCCAGGCCAGTGCGGTGGCGGGCAGGCCGAGGGCGGTGCGGTGGCGGCAGAGGGCGTCGGCGTAGGCGTTCGCGGCCGCGTAGTTGGCCTGGCCCGCCGAGCCGAACGTGCCCGCGGCCGAGGAGAACACCACGAACGCGGCCAGCTCGGCGTCCTGGGTGAGCTGGTGCAGGTGGTGGGTGGCGTCGGCCTTGACCCGCAGCACGCGGTCGACCTGTTCCGGGGTGAGTGAGGTGATCACCCCGTCGTCGACCACGCCGGCCACGTGCAGCACGCCGCGCAGCGGCCGGTCGGCCGGGATCGCGTCGAGGGCCGCGCGCAGCGTCTCGCGGTCGGCCACGTCCCCGGCGACCCAGCGGACCGAGGCGCCGTGTTCACCGAGTTCGCGGGTGAGTTCGGCGGCGCCGGGGGCGTGCTCGCCGGTGCGGCTGAGCAGCAGCAGGTCGCGCACGCCGTGCGTCACGACCAGGTGGCGGGCGAAGAGCGTGCCGAGCATCCCGGTCGCGCCGGTGACCAGCACGGTGCCGCTCGCCGGCCACGTCGGTCCGTCGGTTTCGGCGGTGACCCGGGTCAGCCGGGGCACCCAGGCCCGGCCGTCGCGCAGCCGCACCTGGGTCTGACCAGTGGACTCGGCCAGGCGCAGCGCGATCCGTGCCGCGTCGGCCTGCTCGCCAGGGGCGACGTCGACCAGCACGATGCGGCCGGGGTGTTCCAGCTGCGCCGAGCACAGCACGCCCCACGCCGCGGCGTGCGCCAGGTCGGGCCGGTCGGAGGTGGCGTCGACGGTGCGCACGACCAGGCGGGTGCCGTCGTCGGGTTCGGTGACGAAGTCGCGCACGGTCCGCAGCAGCTGCCCGACCAGTTCGTGCGTGGCGGCCGGGTCGAGCGGGTCGGTGGACGGGTCGAGCAGGACGGTGACGGCCTTGGGCGGCACGGCCCGCGCGTCGGTGGCGGGCGCGGGCACCCAGTCGGTGCGGTAGAGGTCGTCGTGGCGGCGCACGCCGGTGGTCTCGCGCAGGGTGAGCGAGCCGATGCGCGCGACCGGCGTCCCGTCGGCGTCGAACGCGTCCACCGCGACGGTGTCGGTTCCGATCTCCCGGATGCGCACGCGCAGCGCGGTCGCCCCGGAGCGCCAGACGGTCACGTCGGCGAAGGCGAACGGCAGTTTCGGCCGGCTCCCGGCGGAGGCGCCGGGCCGGAAGGCGAGCGCGTGCAGTGCCGCGTCGAGCAGCGCCGGGTGCACGCCGTAGCCGCCCGCGGCCGCGGTGGGCAGGGTGACCTCGGCGAGGACGTCGTCGCCGTGCCGCCAGGCCGCCGTCAACCCGCGGAACGCCGGCCCGTAGGTGAACCCGACGGCCACGGCGTCGTCGTAGAACGTGGTGGCGACCTCGATGGGGGTGGCGTCGGCCGGCGGCCACGCTCCGGGCTCGGCGGCGGGTGGTGGTGTCTGCTCGGCGAGGCGTCCCTCGGCGTGCCGGGTCCACTCCTGGCCGTCGGCGCTGGAGTGGACGGTCACCTGGCCGTCGGGCGCGACCGCGACCTGCACCCGCACGCCGCCCTCGGTGGGCAGCGGGAGCGGGCTGTGCAGGTCCAGTTCGGCGAGGGTGGGTCGGCCGGTGCGGGCGCCGGCCCAGGTGGCCAGTTCGACGAAGCCGGTGCCGGGGAAGATGACCGTCTCCTGCACGGCGTGGTCGGCCAGCCACGGCTGCCGGTCGCGGGCCAGCTCGCCCGCGAAGAGCACGTCGCCGTCCGGGGTGGGCAGGGTGGCGGCGAGCAGCGGGTGGCCGGTGCCGGGCAGGCCCGGCTCGCCGGTCCCGACGGGCTCGGGCCAGTACCGGGCGCGTTGGAAGGCGTAGGTGGGCAGGTCCACGCGGCGCGCACCCGAGCCGGACAGCACCGAGGGCCAGGAGACGGCGACGCCTCGGCCGTGCGCGGCGGCCAGGGCCGCGAGCAGCAGGGCCGGCTCGTCGCCGTCGCGGGCCAGCACGGGTAGGCACTCGGCGTCGGCCGCGGTCGCGTCGAGGCAGCCGGTGACCATCGGGCTGAGCACGCCGGTGGGACCGAGTTCGAGGAAGGTCCGCACGTCCTCCCGCAGCAGGGTGTCAACGCCGGCCGCGAACCGGACGGTCTCGCGCGCGTGCCGCACCCAGTACGCCGGGTCGGTGATCTCCTCGGCGGTGACCAGCTCGCCGGTGAGGTTGCTGACGATCGGCAACCGCGGTGGGGTGAAGGTGAGTTCGGCCAGCACTTCGGCGAACGGGGCCAGCATCGGCTCCATGAGCGCCGAGTGGAAGGCGTGGCTGACGGCGAGGCGGCGCACCCGCACGCCCCGGGCCACCAGCGCCGTGGCGAGCCGGTCCAGCTCCGCCCCGGGGCCGGCCAGCACCGTGGCGTTCGGCGCGTTGACGGCCGCGACGGACACGCCCGCGCCGGCCAACTCGGCCGCCTCGGCTTCGGGTAGTGCCACGGCGAGCATGCCGCCGCCGTCGGGCAGTGCCTGCATGAGCGCGCCGCGGGCGGCGACCAGGCGGCACGCGGCGGGCAGGCTCAGCACGCCGGCCACGTGGGCCGCGGTGATCTCGCCGATCGAGTGGCCGAGCAGGAAGTCGGGGCGCACGCCCCAGCTCTCCAGGAGCCGGAAGAGCGCCACCTCGACGGCGAACAGCGCCGGCTGGGTGTAGGCGGTGCGGTCGAGCAGGTCGCTGTCGCCGAGCACGTCGCGGAGCGGCCGGTCGAGGTGGTCGTCGAGGTGGCGGCACACCTCGTCAACGGCCTCGGCGTAGACCGGGAACCGCTGGCGCAGGCCGGCTCCCATGCCGACGCGCTGGGCGCCCTGCCCGGAGAAGAGGATGGCGAGCCCGCCGTCGACGGCCTCCCGCACCTTCCCGCGGCCGTCGCGCAGTTCGGCGAGCGCGGCGAGGGCCGATTCCCGGTCGGTGACCGGCAGCGCGGCCCGGTGGTCGAGCGCGGCCCTGGTCGTGGCCAGCGAGTGCGCCACGTCGTCGAGGTCGAGTTCGGGGTCGGCCGCGACCAGGTCGTGCAGCCGGCCGGCCTGCGCGGCCAGGGCCTGGCGGCTGGCGCCGGAGAGCAGCCACGGCATCGGCAGCGGCTCGCCCTTGTCCACCGGTTCGGTCGCCGGCGCCTGTTCGAGGACGACGTGCGCGTTGGTGCCGCTGATGCCGAACGAGGACACCGCCGCGCGGCGCGGGCGGTCCAGCTCGGGCCAGGGTTCGGCGGTGGCGAGCAGGCGCACCTGCCCCGCGCTCCAGTCGACGTGCGGGGAGGGCTCGTCCAGGTGCAGCGAGCGCGGCATGACGCCGTGCCGCAGGGCCAGGACGGCCTTGATCACGCCGCTGATGCCGGCCGCCGCCTGCGCGTGGCCGATGTTGGACTTCAGCGACCCCAGCCGCAGCGGGGTGTCGCGCTCGCCGCCGTAGACGTCGAGCACGGCCTGGGCCTCGATCGGGTCGCCGAGCCGGGTTCCGGTGCCGTGCGCCTCGACCAGGTCCACTTCGGACGGACGCAGGCCGGACCGGTCCAGCGCGGCCCGGATGACGCGGCGCTGCGCGGCGCCGCTGGGCGCGGTGAGCCCGTTGGACGCGCCGTCGGAGTTGATGGCGCTGCCCCGCAGCACGGCCAGGACGGGATGGCCGTTGCGGCGGGCGTCCGAGAGCCGTTCCAGGATGACCACGCCGACGCCCTCGGACCAGGCGGTGCCGTCCGCGCCCGCCGCGAACGCCTTGCAGCGGCTGTCCACGGCCAGGCCGCCCTGCCGGGCGAAGTCGTCGAAGAGGAACGGGCTGGAGATGATCGCCACGCCGCCCGCGACGGCCAGGTCGCACTCGCGGTCGCGCAGCGCGTTCGCGGCGTTGTGCAGTGCCACCAGCGAGGACGAGCAGGCGGTGTCGACGGTGACGGCCGGGCCTTCCAGGCCGAGCACGTAGGCGACGCGGCCGGAGACCACGCTGGCGGACAGGCCGGTCACGCCGTAGCCGGCCATGGTCTCCGACGCCGGGTCGAACAGCGCGGAGTAGCCCTGGGTGGAGGCGCCGATGAACACGCCGGTGCGGCTGCCGCGCAGCGTGCGGGCGTCGGTGCCCATCCGCTCGATCGCCTCCCAGACCACCTCCAGCATCAGCCGCTGCTGCGGGTCCATGGTGAGCGCCTCGCGCGGGGTGATCCCGAAGAACCCGGCGTCGAAGGAGGCGACGTCGGTCAGGAAGCCGCCCTCGAACCTCTGCCCGCCGGCGGTCCGCTCGGGCCAGCCGCGGTCGGTGGGCATGGCGGAGATGGCGTCGCGCTCGTCGAGCAGCAGCTGCCACAGCTCGTCCGGTGTCTCCACCCCACCCGGGTAGCGGCAGGCCATGCCCACGATGACCAGCGGGTCGCCGGTGGTGTCCTCGGCGGCGACCGGCGCGGGCGGCTCGGCCGAGGGCGCGGGGTCGGCCACGCCGAGCAGTTCACCGAGCAGGTAGCGGGCCAGCTCCTGCGGGGTGGGGTGGTCGAACACCAGCGTCACCGGCAGCCGGAGCCCGGTGGCGGTGGACAGCCGGTTGCGGAACTCGACGCCGGTCAGCGAGTCGAAGCCCAGCTCGCGGAACGCGCTGGTGGGCTTCACCGCCTCCGGGTCGGAGTGGCCGAGGACGGTCGCCGCGTTCGCGCGCACCAGTGTGAGCAGCACGCGGTCGCGCTCGGAGGCGGTCAGCGGCGCCACCCGGTCGCGCAGTGACCGCTCGTCGGCGCCGGTGCTGCCGGCGCTGACGCGGCGGCGGGTCACCGGTCGGACCAGGCCGCGCAGGATCGGCACCAGGGCGTCGCCCTGGGCGGCCAGCGCGGCGGTGTCGAACGGGGCGGGCACCAGCGTGGGCAGGCCGGTGGCCACCGCCGCGTCGAACAGGCCCAGCCCCTGCTCGGTGGAGATCGGCAGGGCGCCGCCCCGGCTGAACCGGGCCAGGTCGCCGTCGCCGAGGTGCTGCGACATCGCGCTGCGCTGCGCCCAGAAGCCCCAGGCCAGCGCGAGGGCGGCGCGGCCGGTGGCACGGCGGCGCTGGGCCAGCCCGTCCAGCATCGCGTTCGCGGCGGCGTAGTTGCCCTGTCCCGGCCCGCCCATGGTGGCGGCCAGCGACGAGAACAGCACGAACATCGCCAGGTCGAGGTCCTGGGTCAGCTCGTCGAGCAGCAGCGCGCTGTCCACCTTGGCGCGCAGCACGCGGACGGTCTGCGCAACGGTCAGCGTCTCGATCAGGCCGTCCTGCAGCGCGCCGGCGGCGTGCAGCACACCGGTCAGCGGGTGCTCGGCGGGGATCGAGCCCAGCAGGCCGGTCAGCTCCTCCCGGTCGGTGACGTCGCAGGCGACGACCGTGACCTCGGCGCCCCGCGCGGCGAGGTCGGCGACGAGGTCGGCCGCGCCCGCGGAGTCCGGCCCGCGGCGTCCGGTCAACAGCAGGTGACGCACGCCGTACTCGGCGACCAGGTGCCGGGCCAGCAACGAGCCGAGCATGCCGAGGCCACCGGTGATGAGCACGGTCCCGGCGGGGTCGAGCGGCCGGGGCACGCTCAGCACCGCCTTGCCGACCAGCGCCGCCTGGCTCAGGGCGCGGAACGCGGATCGGGCCCGGCGCACGTCGAAGGTGTTGACCCGCGGTGGGTGCAGCGCGCCCTGGGCGATCAGCGCGGCGATCTCGGCCAGCATCTCGCCGAGCCGGTCGTAGCCGGCCTCCATCAGGTCGTAGACCCGGTAGCGGACGCCCGGGTGGTCGCGGGCGACCTGCTCGGCGTCGCGCTTGTCGGTCTTGCCCATCTCCAGGAACCGGCCGCCCTCGCCGAGCAGCCGCAGGCCCGCGTCGACGAACTCGCCGGCCAGGCAGTCCAGCACCACGTCGACGCCGGTGCCGCCGGTGGCCGCCCGGAAGGCGTCCTCGAAGTCGAGGGTGCGGGAGCTGGCGATGCGCTCCTCGGGGATCCCCCAGTCGCGCAGCAGCTGCTGCTTGGCCGGGCTCGCGGTGGCGTAGACCTCCAGACCCAGGTGCCTGGCCAGTTGCAGCGCGGCGGTGCCGACGCCGCCGGCCGCCGCGTGCACCAGCAGTTTCTCCCCCGGCTGGACCTGGGCGAGGTCGACCAGGCCCATGTAGGCGGTGAGGAAGGCGACCGGCATCGCCGCCGCCTCCTCGAAGGTCCAGCCCGCCGGCATGGGCACGAGCAGGCGCTCGTCGGTGACGCCGACCGGGCCGAGCGACTCGGCGGTCAGGCCCATCACCCGGTCGCCCACCGCGAACCGGGTCGCCCCGGGGCCGACCGCGGTGACCACGCCGGCCACCTCGCCACCGAGCCCGGACAGGCCGGGCACCAGGTTGAGCGCGACCACGACGTCCTTGAAGTTCAGGCCGGCGGCCCGGATGTTCAGCCGGACCTGGCCCTCGGTCAGGTCGGCCAGCCCACCCGGGTACGGCTCCAGCTCCAGGCCCTCGATGGTGCCCGGCTGCCGGTTCCCGACCCGCCAGGAGGTCTCGCCGGGCGGCGGGAGCAGGACGCCCGACCGGTCCCAGCGGCCGAGCCGGGGCACCCGCAGTGTGCCGGCGCGGATCGCGACCTGCACCTCACCGGTGGCCAGTGCGGCGGGCAGCGCCGCCCAGGAGGCGGCCGTGCCGTCCACGTCGACGATGGCGAACCGGCCGGGGTGCTCGGACTGGGCGGAGCGCAGCAGGCCCCACACGCCGGCGCCGGACAGGTCGGTGACGCCCGCCTCGGGTTCGGTGCCGACCGCGCCGGTGGTGACGAACACCAGGCGGGTGTCGTCGCAGCGGCGCTCCGCCAGCCAGCGCTGCAGCAGTTCCAGCGTGGTGAGGACGGGCGGCCAGGACGCGTCTCCCCCGGCGGGCACGAGCACGTCCGCGGGCCGGTCCGCGTCGGCGACGCGGTCGAGCAGGTCGTCGAGGCCGGTGGCGACGGTCGCGTCGGGCAGCACGTCCGGCGGCAGCGCGGGACCGCCCGCGGTGAGGATCGCCCGGGTGACCGGGGCCAGTTGCTCCGGTGCGGGCAGCTCGGGCCAGCGCACCTGGTGCAGTGCCTCGTCCCTGGCAGGAGTCAGGGCGGCCTTGCCGAGCGGGCGCACCACCAGGTTCTCGGCGGTCAGCACCGGCTCGCCCGCGGCGTCGGCGACCTCGACGGCGACCGAGTCCGGGCCGGTCAGCGTCAACCGGACGCGCAGCCGGGTGGCGCCGCCGGCGTGCAGGCGCACGCCGCGCCAGGAGAACGGCAGCCGGACGTCGTCCTGGCCGTCGCCGAGCACGAACGACGCGTGCAGGGCCGCGTCGAGCAGCGCCGGGTGCAGGCCGAACCGGGCGGCGTCCGGGTGGGCGGCCTCGGGCAGCACCGCCTCCGCGCACACCTCGCCGTCGCCCCGCCACAGCCGGCGCAAGCCCCGGAAGGTGGGGCCGTAGCCGTAGCCGGCGGCGGCCATCCGCTCGTAGTGCGTCGCGCCGTCGACCTCCGCCAGGCCCGCCGGCGGCCACGCGGTCAGCCCCTGGCCGTCGGGAGCGTCCGCGGTCTCGGTGAGCACGCCGGACGCGTGCCGGGTCCAGCCGAGCGCGGTCGTCTCGTCGCGCAGCCGGCTGTAGACGCCGAACTCGCGGGTGCCGTCCGCGCCGGGCGCCTCCACCCGCACCTGCACGTCCAGTCCGCCGGTGGCCGGGAGCACCATCGGCACCTGCAGCGTCAGCTCGTCCACCTGGGCGCAGCCCACCTGGTCGCCGGCGAGCACGGCCAGGTCGAGCAGGCCGGTGCCGGGGAACAGCACGCGGTCGCCGACCGGGTGGTCGGCCAGCCACGGCTGGCGGGACAGGTCGAGCCGGCCGGTCAGCACCACGCCGTCGCCGTCGGCCAGCACCACCGCGCCGCCGAGCACGGGGTGGTCCAGGGGCCGCAGGCCGAGGGAGCCGGCGTCCGCGGTCCCGGCGTGGATCGCGGTCCACAGGTGCTGGTGCTGGAAGGCGTACGTGGGCAGGTCGATGCGGCGCGCGCCGGGGAAGAGCGCCGCCCAGTCGACGGTGGCGCCGTGGACGAACGCGCGGGCCAGCGCCCGGTGGAACTGGCGCACGCCGCCGCTGTCCCGGACCAGGGTGCCCGACGCCGTGGCGGCCTGGCCGGTGTCCTCGACGATCTGCTGGATCGGCACGGCGAGCATCGGGTGCGGTGAGATCTCCAGGAAGACCGTGTGCCCGTCGGTGAGCAGCGCCCGCACGGCCGACTCGAACAGCACGGTCTGCCTGGCGTTGCGGTACCAGTAGTCGGCGTCCAACCCGGCGGTGTCGATGAGGGCACCGGCCACCGTGGAGTAGAAGGCGATGCTGCCGCTGGTCGGCCGGACCGGGGCGAGCGTGTCGAGCATGCCGTCCCGCAGCGGGTCGAGCAGCACGGAGTGGCCCGCGGTCTCCACCCCCGTGATGACCCGCGCGCGGATGCCGTCCCGCTCGCACTCGGCGACGAACTCCCGGCACGCCGCGGGCTCGCCACCGACCGTCGAGGTGGTGGGCCCGTTGACGGCGGCCAGCGACAGCCGTCCCGTCCAGCGGGCCAGCCGCTCCCGGGTCTGCTCGGCGCTCAGCATCACCGACGCCATGCGGCCGTCCACCAGGCTCATCGCCTTGCTGCGCAGCGCGACCACGCGCGCGGCGTCGCGCAGGCTGATCGCGCCGGCCACGTACGCGGCGACGATCTCGCCCTGCGAGTGGCCCACCACCGCGGCCGGGCGGACCCCGGCGTGCTGCCACAGTGCGGCCAGGCCGGCCATGACGGTGAACAGCACCGGTTGGATCACGTCGGTGCGGCTGGTCGACGGCGCGTCCGGCGCGCCGCGCAGCACGCCGAGCACGTCCCAGTCCAGGAACTCGGCGAGGGCCTCGGCGCAGCGGGCGGCCTCGGCGGCGAAGACCGGGGACTGCTCCAGCAGTTCGCGGGCCATGCCTGGCCACTGGCCGCCCTGCCCGCCGAAGACGAACACGACCGGGCCGGGCGTGGCCACGCCGGTGATCACGTCCGGGTCCTCGCCCGCGGTCTGGTCGCCGCTCGCGTCGGCGAAGGCCGTCAACCGCGACGTCAGGTCGTCCCGGTCGGCGCCGAGCACGGCGACCCGGTGCTCCAGCGCGGTGCGGGTGACCGCGAGCGACAGCCCGACGTCGGCCGGCGAGTGCTCGGGCCGGTCCGCGAGGTGGGCGAGCAGCCGCCGGGCCTGGTCGCGCAGGGCGGGCTCGGAGCGGGCGGAGAGCACCCACGGCAGTGGCCCGCCGGGGTGCGCGGCCGCGGGCTCCGCCCCCGCGTCGTCCGCCGGGGCGGGGGCCTGCTCGACGATCACGTGGGCGTTGGTGCCGCTGATGCCGAAGGACGACACCCCGGCCCGGCGCGGGCGCCCGTCGGCCGGCCACTCGCGCTCGGCCTGCAGCAGCCGCACCGCCCCGGCCGACCAGTCCACAAAGGACGACGGCCGTTCCGCGTGCAGCGTGCGCGGCAGCGTCTCGTGCCGCATCGCCTGGACCACCTTGATCACCCCGGCGATGCCGGCGGCGGCCTGGGTGTGGCCGATGTTGGACTTCACCGAGCCGAGCCACAGCGGGCGGTCGGCCGCGCGGGTGCGCCCGTAGGTGGCCAGCAGCGCGTCCGCCTCGATCGGGTCGCCGAGCTTGGTGCCGGTGCCGTGCGCCTCGACCACGTCGATGTCGCTGGCGGCCAGCTTGGCGTCGGCCAGCGCGGCGCGGATGACCCGCTGCTGCGACGGCCCGTTGGGTGCGGTCAGGCCGTTGGACGCGCCGTCGGAGTTGACCGCGGTGCCTCGGACGAGCCCGACGACCGGGTGCCCGTTGCGCCGCGCGTCGGACAGCCGCTCCACCGCCAGCACCGCGACGCCCTCGCCCCAGCCGGTGCCGTCGGCGTCGTCGCTGAACGCCTTGGACCGGCCATCCGGGGCGAGCGCCCGCTGCCGCGACAGGGTCACCAGCGCCGCGGTCGTGGACATCACGGTGACGCCGCCGGCCAGGGCCAGGTCGCACTCGCCGTTGCGCAGCGCGCGCACCGCGAGGTGCAGCGCCACCAGCGACGACGAGCAGGCGGTGTCCACGGTGACCGACGGCCCCTCCAGCCCCAGCGCGTAGGACAGCCGGCCGGAGACCACGCTGTTGGAGGTGCCGGTGGACGCGTACCCGTCGAGGCCGTCCGGTGCCGCGGCCAGCAGCAGCGCGTAGTCCTGCTGGGAGATGCCGGCGAAGACGCCGGTGCGGCTGCCGCGCAGGCCGGTGATGTCGATGCCGGCCCGTTCCAGCGCCTCCCACGACGTCTCCAGCAGCTGGCGCTGCTGCGGGTCCATCCCGACGGCCTCGCGCGGCGAGATCCCGAAGAACTCCGGGTCGAAGTCGGCGACGTCGTGCAGGAAGCCGCCTTCGCGGACGTAGCAGGTACCGGGGTGGTCCGGGTCGGGGTGGTAGAGCTGGTCGAGCGGCCAGCCGCGGTCGGTCGGGAACCCGCCGATCGCGTCCGTGCCGGTGTGCACCAGCTCCCAGAGGTCCTCGGGCGAGCGCACGCCGCCGGGCAGGCGGCAGGCCATGCCGACGATGGCCACCGGCTCGTCGCGCTGTGCCTCCAGCTCGCTGATCCGGCGCCGCGACTTGTGCAGATCCGCGGTGACCCACTTCAGGGCGTCGCGGAGTTCGTTGTCAGTGGCCATGGGGCTCGCTCCCGCTGGTCGGGCTGGTACGCGTCACTGCTTGCCGAACTCGTTACGGATGAAGTCGAGGATGTCGTCGTCGCTGGCCTCGGCGAGCCGGTCGTCGACGGTCGCGCCGGCCGGGCCCACACCGGCCGCGACGGCGGCGACCGGCGTGCTCCAGGCGGTGACCAGGTCCCGCAGCCGCGACTCGACCTCGCGGCGGATCTCGGCGGCCGGGTCGAGCTGGGCGACCGCGGCCTCCAGCTGGTCGAGCTGGGCCAGGACCGGCAGCGCCGTCGGCGCGGCCCGGCGCAGGATCTGGTCCTCGATGTGGTCGACGAGTTCGTCCGGCGTGGGGTGGTCGAAGACCATCGCGGCCGACAGCGGCACCCCGACCGCCGCGGCGACCGCGTTGCGCAGTTCGACGCCGGTGAGCGAGTCGAAGCCGAAGTCCCGGAACAGCTTCTTGTTGTCCAGGAACGCCTCGGGCGGCAGGCCGAGGATCAGGCCGGCCTGGTCGCGGACCAGCTCCAGCAGCCGCCGGCGCCGGTCCGCCCCGGGCATCGCGGCCCAGCCCGGCGCCGGGTCGGCGGCCACCGCCGGGGTGGTCGGCCGCGCCGCGACCGAGGGCGCCGGCACCAGCGACCGCAGCACGGGCGCCAGCGTGCCCGCCGCGGCGTTGTCCGCCATCGTCTTCGGGTCCATCCGCAGCGGCAGCAGCACCGGCGCCGTGTCCCGGCCGGGGTTGTCCCAGGCGAGGTCGAACAGGTCCAGGCCCTCGTCGGGGGTGAGCGCCAGCATGCCGGCCCTGGCCACCCGGAGCTTGTCCACCTCGCGCAGCCGGCCGGCCATGCCGTCGTCGGTGTCCCACAGGCCCCAGCCCAGCGACGTCGCGGGCAGCCCGGCCGCGCGGCGGCGCACGGCCAGCGCGTCCAGCGACGCGTTGGCCGCGGCGTAGTTGGCCTGCCCGGCGCCGCCGAGCGAGCCGACCGCGGAGGAGAACAGCACGAAGTGCGTCAGGTCGAGCGCGGCGGTCGCCTCGTGCAGGACCAGTGCCGCGTCGGTCTTGGCCCGCAGCACGGTCGTCACCTGCTCGGCGGTGAGGTCGGTGAACGCGGCGTCGTCGTTGACCCCGGCCACGTGGATCACCGCGGTCAGCGGCTGCTCGGCGGGAACCGCCGCCAGCAGTTCGTCCACCCGCGACCGGTCGGCGACATCCGCGGCGACCAGCTCGGCCGGCACGCCCGTGGCCGCGATCTCGGCCAGCAGCCGCCGCGCGTTGGGCGCGTCCGGGCCACTGCGGCTGACCAGCAGCAGCCGGGCGGCCCGGCCGGTGCGGGCCAGTCGCACGGCCAGCCGCGCGCCCAGCGCCCCGGTCGCGCCGGTGACCAGCACCGTGCCCGTCGGCCCGGGCTCGGGTGTCCGGCTCGCCGCGGGCGCGGCGATCCGGGTCAGCCGGGGCAGCAGGAGCATGCCGGAGCGCAGCGCCTGCTGGGGTTCGTCGGCCCGCAGCAGTGCCGGGTCCACGTCGCCGGGATCGTCGGTGTCGACGAGGATCAGCCGGCCCGGGTGCTCCAGCTGCGCGGACAGCAGCAGGCCGCGCGCTGCCGCGCGGACCGGGTCGATCGGCTCGTCGCCGATGCTGACCGCCCGCTCGGTGCGCACCAGGATGCGCTTGTCCGCCTGCTGTTCGTCGGCGAGCAGCGCCCGCACCCGGGTCAGCGTGTCCAGCACGGCCGTCCGGGTGGCCGGGCCCACCTCGCCGGCAACGGCGGGCAGGTCGATCCGGAGAACGTCACCGGCGGGCAGCCCGGTGGCCCCGGGTGCCTCGGGCGCCGGGATCCACCGCAGCTCGTAGAGCGCGCCGCGGTCGTCCTGGTCGTCGTCGACTCCCGGCACCTCGGTGTGCAGCCAGTAGCTCTCCCGCTGGAACGGATAGGTGGGCAGGGCGGTGCGGCGGGCGCCGACACCCTCGAAGTAGCTCACCCAGTCCACCTCGACCCCGCGGGCGTAGAGCTGGCCCAGCCCGGCGACCAGGGTGCGCGTCTCCTCCCGATCGCGGTGCTGGGTGGCGGCCAGCACGGCGGTGGTGTCGTCGGGCAGGCAGGTGGCGGCCATTCCGGTGAGCACGCCGTCCGGGCCGATCTCCACGAACACGCCGGCGCCCGCCTCGCTCAGGGTGGCGACCGCGTCGGCGAACCGCACGGCTTCCCGGACGTGGCGCACCCAGTAGTCGCCGGTCCGCACCTCCGCGCCGGCCACCTGCCCGGTCAACCCGCTGACCAGGGCGATCTCCGGCTCGGCAAAGGTGATCCCGGCCAGCACCCGGGCGAAGTCGTCGAGCATCGGGTCCATCAGGGGCGAGTGGAAGGCGTGCGAGACCGCCAGTCGCTTGACGCGGGTGCCCGCCGCGGTGAACGTCGCGGCGAGCGCAAGCACCCGGTCCTCGGCGCCGGAGATCACCACCGCCTTCGGGCCGTTGACGGCCGCGATGCCGACGCCGTCGCCGTCGGCCGTGAGCGCGGCCCGCACCTCCGTCTCGGTGGCCTCGATCGCCGCCATCGCGCCGGGCGCCCGCAGCGCCTGCATCAACCGGCCCCGCGCGGCCACCACGGCGCACGCGTCCGGCAGCGACCACAGGCCGGCGCAGTACGCGGCGGCCAGCTCACCGATCGAGTGCCCGGCCAGCACGTCGGGGGTCAGCCCCCAGGAGCGGACCAGGGCGAAGAGCGCGACCTCGTAGGCGAACAGCGCGGGCTGCGCGTACTCGGTGCGGTGCACCGCGTCGGCGTCGTCGAACACGACCTCGCGCAGCGACCGGCCGAGCAGGCCGTCCATCTCCGCGCAGACCTCGTCGAAGGCCTTGGCGAAGGTGGGGAAGGTCTGGTGCAGCGCGCGGCCCATGCCGGGCCGTTGCGCGCCCTGACCGGTGAACAGGAACGCGACCCTGCCCGTCGCGTCCGGCGGGACCGGGCCGGTCCGGCCGGCCACCCGGGTCAGCTCCGCGACGAGTTCGGCGCTGTCGTGGCCGGTGACGACCGCCCGGTGCTCGAAGACGCTGCGGGTGACCACCGTGGAGTAGCCGACGTCCAGCGGGATCGCGCCGGGCTCGGCCAGCAGTTCGCGCAGCCGCCCGGCCTGGGCGCGCAGCGCCTCCGGGGTCCGCGCGGAGAGCACGACCGGCACCGGCAGCGCCGGGATGGCCTCGCGGTCGTCCGGTTCGTCGGCCGGGACCTCTTCGAGGACCACGTGGGCGTTGGTGCCGCTGATGCCGAACGCCGAGATCGCCGCCCGGCGTGGCCGCGAACCCCGCGGCCACGGACGCGCCTCGGTCAGCAGGCGCACGTCACCGGCGGCCCAGTCGACGTGCGGGGTGGGCTCGTCGACGTGCAGCGTCTTCGGCATCACCTGGTTGCGCAGGGCCAGCACCGACTTGATGACGCCGGCCACGCCCGCGGCGGCCTGGGTGTGGCCCACGTTCGACTTGAACGAGCCCATCCAGGCCGGTTCGGTGCGGCCCTGCCCGTAGGTGGCCAGCACCGCCTCCGCCTCGATCGGGTCACCGAGCTTGGTGCCGGTGCCGTGCGCCTCGATCAGCTCGACGTCGGCGGTGTCCAGCCCCGCGTTGGCCAGCGCGGCCCGGATCACCCGCTGCTGGGAAGGTCCGCTGGGCGCGGTCAGGCCGTTGGACGCGCCGTCCTGGTTGACGGCCGAGCCGAGCACCGTCGCCAGCACCGGGTGGCCGTTGGCGCGGGCGTCGGAGAGCCGTTCGAGCACGACCACGCCGGCGCCCTCGCCCAGCCCGAACCCGTCGGCGGCCGCGGCGAAGGGCTTGCACCGGCCGTCGCGGGCCAGGCCGCGCTGGCGGCTGAAGGTCAGGAACGAGGTGGGGTCGGACATCACCGCCACACCCGCGTTGATCGCCAGGTCGCACTCGCCGGCGCGCAGCGCCTGGGCCGCCATGTGCAGCGTCACCAGCGAGGACGAGCAGGCGGTGTCGACCGTGATGGCCGGGCCCTCCAGGCCGAGCACGTAGGAGACGCGGCCCGAGCCGACCGCGGCGGCACCGCCGGTGACCAGGTAGCCCTCCAGTTCCGGGCCGCCGGCGCGGATGCGCTCGCCGTAGAACTGGTGGGTCATGCCGAGGTAGACGCCGGTGCGGCTGCCGCGCAGCGAGCGCGGGTCGATCCCGCTGCGCTCCAGCGCCTCCCAGGAGGCCTCCAGCACGACCCGGTGCTGCGGGTCCATGGTGACCGCCTCGCGCGGGGAGATGCCGAAGAAGCGGGGGTCGAACTCGGCCGCGTCGTAGAGGAAGGCGCCCAGCTCGACGTAGGTCCGGTGCGGGGTGTCCGGGTCGGGGTCGTAGAGCTTGCCCAGCGGCCAGCCCCGGTCCTCCGGCAGCCCGGCGACCATGTCGGCGCCGTCCACCAGCGCCTGCCACATCCGCTCCGGCGTGTCGATGCCGCCGGGGAACCGGCAGGCCATGCCCACGATGACGATCGGGTCGGACTGGTCGGCGACGGCGGCCCGGATGACGGTGGGCGCGGCCGGCGCGGCCTGGGTCGCGAGCACCTCCTGGTCGAGGTGGCGGGTGAGTTCGTCCACGCTGGGGTGGTTGAAGATCAGCGTGCTCTGCAGCGGCACGCCGATCGCGGCGACGAGCCGGTCGCGCAGCTCGACCGCGGTCAGCGAGTCGAAGCCGATCTCGAAGAACGCGCGCCCGGGGTCGACGGCGTCCGTGCCGGTGTGCCCGAGCACCGCGGCCACCTGCTGGTGGACCACGTCGCGCACGGCCGCCGCGCGGGCCTGGGGGTCGAGGCCCGCGAGCCGCTCGGCCAGCCCGGACCCGGTCCGAGGGCCGGCGTCCGGGGACGCCAGCGCGCCGGTCAGGTCGGCCAGCAGCGGGCTGGGCCGCTGGGAGGTGAAGACCGAGACGAAGTCCGCCCAGTTGATCTCCACGACCAGCAGCGCGCCGCCGGCGCCGGTGAGCACCCGGCCGAGGGTGCGGACGGTGGCCAGCGGGTCCATCACGGGCAGGCCGCTGCGCCGCAGCGTGTCGTACACCTCGACGGACACCATGCCGGCCGCGCCGGCCCACGGCCCCCAGGCGATCGACCAGGTGGGCACGCCCTCGGCGGTGCGGCGCACGGCCCGCGCGTCGAGGTAGGCGTTGGCGCCCGCGTACACGCCGTGGTCGCCGGCGCCCCAGACCGCGACGCCGGACGAGAAGTACACGACGGCCTTCAGCTGGGCGGGGTCGAGTTCGGCCTCCAGGTTGATGATGCCGGTGACCTTGCCGCCGGAGACCCGGGCCAGCTGGTGGACCTCGGCCTGCTCGATCGGGCCGCCGTCGCCGACGCCGGCCGCGTGGATGACCGCGTCGATCAGCACGCCGTCGCCCTGCACGTCGCGCAGCATCGCGGCCACCGCGGCCCGGTCGCCGGTGTCGCAGGCGACGGCGACCGCCTCGGCGCCGAGTGCGCGCACCTCGGCGAGGATCTCCTCGGCGCCGGGCGCGTCCGCGCCACGCCGGCTGGTCAGGATGATCCGGCGGGCGCCCGCACCGGCCAGGAAGCGGGCCACGTGCCCACCGAGCGCGCCGGTGCCGCCGGTGATCAGGACCGTCGCCCCTGCGGCGCTCCAGCCGGGGGTGGCGGCGATGTCCGGGGCGCGGTGCATCCGGCTGCCGTAGCGGCCACCGGCCCGGATCGCGACCTGGTCCTCGCCGTCGGTGCGGGCGAGCGTGGTGGCGGCCAGCGCGGCGGTGTCCGCGTCCCACGCGACGGGCAGGTCGATGAGGCCGCCCCAGGTCCTCGGGTGTTCCAGGCCGACGCAGCGGCCCAGCCCCCAGACGATGGCCTGCAGCGGCGCGGCGGGGCCGTCGGCCGGGTCGACCGCCACGGCACCGCGGGTGGCGCACCACAGCGGGGCCGTCTCCGCGGCGACGTGCAGGGCCCGGACGGTGACGAGCAGGGCGGCGGCGCCCCGGGTCACGTCGGGGTAGGCGGTCAGCGGCCGCTCGTCCAGGCCGGTCAGGCAGAGCACGCCGGCCAGCGCGTCGGCACCGACCGCGTCCCGGATCAGGCCGGCCAGTGCCGCCGCGTCAGCGCCGGTGTCCGGTCCCGGCTCGGGGATCTCCAGCACCACGGTGCGGTCCGCCCGGTCGCGGACGACGTCCACCGCCGGCCCGTTGTCCTGGCCGGCGGAGACCAGCACCAGCCAGGTCCCGACGAGGCGGCCACCGGGTGCGGCCGGCAGCGGTGTCCAGTCGACGCGGTACAGCCACGACTCCAGTTGGGCGCGCTCGTGCCGGTTGCGCCGCCAGTCGGCCAGCGCGGGCACGACCGCGTCCAGGGCGGCCGGGTCGGCCAGGCCGAGGGTGGCGGCGACGCCGTCGACGTCGTGGTCCACCACGGCTTGCCAGAAGCGGTCGTCGGCGGGGTCACCGGTGCCGCGCGGCCGGTCGGTCTCGGCCGGCCAGAACCGGCGGCGCTGGAACGCGTAGGTCGGCAGGTCGTCGACGGGGGGCTCGCCGCCGGTGAACGCCCCGCCGAGGTCGCTGCGCACGCCCTCGACGTGCAGTCGGGCCAGCGAGGCCAGCATCCGGCGCGGCCCGCCGTCCTGGCGGCGCAGGCTGCCGGTGGCCACGGCGGTCACGCCGGCCTCCTCGGCCGTCTCGGTGATCGGCCCGACGAGCAGCGGGTGCGCGCTCACTTCGAGGAAGCTGGTGAAGCCCTGGCCCAGCAGCGCGGTGACCGCGGGCGCGAGCTGAACCGGTTGGCGCATGTTGCGGTACCAGTATTCGCCGTCCAGCTGGCCGGGTTCGGCCCAGTCCACGGTGACCGTGGAGAAGAACGGCACGGTCCCCGGCATCGGGGTGACACCGGCCAGGTCGGCCACCACGTCGTCGCGCAGCAGCTCCATGTGCGCCGAGTGCGAGGCGTAGGTGGCCGGCATCAGGCGTGCCCGGACACCGCGCCCGACGGCCTCGGCCACCAGGTCCTCGACGGCGTGCTGGTCCCCGCTGACGGTGACCGCGCGCGGGCTGTTCACCACGCCGATCTCCACGGCGCCGGCGAAGCGGGTGAGCCACGACTCGACGTCGGCGACCGGGGCGGCCAGCGAGGCCAGGGCACCGGGGTTGCTCAACGCCACCGCGCGCCAGACCCGGCGGACCAGGATCGTGGCGCCGTCCGACGGGGAGAGCACCCCGGCGACGCAGGCCGCGGCGACCTCGCCCTGGGAGCTGCCGATGACCGCCGCCGGCGTGACGCCGTAGGAGCGCCACAGCGCGGCCAGCGACACCATCATGGAGAACAGCAGCGCCTGGTTGACCAGCACTTCCGGCACGTCCTCCGGCACCGCGGCGCCGCGCGCCACGTCCGTGATCGACCAGCCGAGCAGTGGGGCGAACGCCGCGTCGCACTCCGCCCAGCGGGCCGCGAAGACCGGCGCGGTGTCCAGCAGTTCGACCGCCATGCCGTCCCACTGGGCGCCGTAGCCGGGGAAGACCCACACCGGTCCCCGGTCGAACGCCGTCGCGACCCCGGACACCACGTCGTCGCTGGTGCGGCCCTCGGCGACCGCCCGCACCCCGTCGAGCAGCCGGTCCCGGTCGTCGCCGACCACCACCGCGCGGTGTTCGAAGGCGGTGCGGCGCAGCAGCGCCCGCGCGACGGCCTCCGACCGCACGTCCGGGTGCTCGACCAGGTACGCGGCCAGCCGGGCGGCCTGGGCCCGCAGCGCGTCGGCGGTGCGCCCGGACAGCGCCAGCGGCACCAGCCCGGCGTCGGGCGACTCCCGAGGCCGCTCCGCCGGGTCGGCCGGGTCCGCCTCGGCCAGGATCACGTGGGCGTTGGTGCCGGACATGCCGAACGCGGACACCGCGGCCCGCCTCGGCCGGCCCGGGTCGGCCCACTCCCGCTGCTCGGTGAGCAGCCGCAGCGTGCCAGGCGACCAGTCGATCTTGGAGCTGGGCGGGTCCGCGTGCAGGGTGCGGGGCATGGTCGCGTGCCGCAGCGCGAGCACCGCCTTGATCACCCCGGCGATGCCGGCCGCCGCCATGGTGTGCCCGATGTTGGACTTGAGCGAGCCGAGCCAGAGCGGCTCGGCGCGGTCGGTGCCGTAGGTGGCCATCAGCGCCTGCGCCTCGATGGGGTCGCCGAGCGCGGTGCCGGTGCCGTGCGCCTCCAGCAGGTCGACGTCGGCGGGGCCGAGGCCGGCGTCGGCCAGCGCGTCCCGGATGACCCGCTGCTGCGCGGGGCCGTTCGGCGCGGTGAGCCCGTTGGAGGCGCCGTCGGAGCCGATCGCGGTGCCGGCCACCGTGGCGAGGACGCGGTGGCCGGCGCGCAGCGCCTCGGAGCGCCGCTGCAGCACGACCACGCCGACGCCCTCGCCCCAGCCGGTGCCGTCGGCGTCGTCGCTGAACGCCTTGCAGCGCCCGTCCCCGGCCAGCGCGCCCACCTGCGACACCAGTGAGATGCCGGCGGGTGTGGACATCACCGTCACCCCGGAGGCCAGCGCCAGGTCGCATTCGCCCTCGCGCAGCGCCTTCACCGCCAGGTGCAGCGCCACCAGCGACGACGAGCACGCGGTGTCCACGGTGACCGACGGCCCCTCCAGCCCCAGCACGTAGGACAGCCGGCCGGAGACCACGCTGGCCGCGCTGCCGGTCATCACGTAGCTCTCGGTCTCGGCCAGCCCGGTCAGCAGTTCCGCGTAGTCGGATCCGGCGACACCGGCGAACACGCCGGTGCGGCTGCCGCGCAGGTCGGCCGCGTCGATGCCGGCGTGCTCCAGCGCCTGCCAGGCCGTCTCCAGCAGCAGCCGCTGCTGCGGGTCCATGCCCAGCGCCTCGCGCGGGGAGATGCCGAAGAACCCGGCGTCGAAGTCGGCGATGGCGTCCAGGAAGCCGCCCCGCCGGGCGATGTCGTCACCGAGCGAGGCGGTGACCCAGCCGCGGTCGGTGGGGAAGGCGCCCACCGCGTCCGTGCCGTCGCGGACCAGCCGCCACAGGTCCTCGGGGTCGCGGACGCCGCCGGGGAAGCGGCAGGCCATGCCCACGATGACGACCGGGTCGTCGACGGCGGCCCGGCGGCGGACCACGACCCGTTCGGCGCCGCCCAGCAGTTCGTCCCGCAGGTACGCCACCACCGCCGCCGGGGTGGGGTGGTCGAAGACCAGCGTGCTGGGCAGCACCAGTTCGGTGTCCTGCGCCAGCATGTCGCGCATCCGCACCGAACTCAGCGAGTCCATGCCCAGCTCGGCGAAGGCCTGGTCGGCGTCGATCGCGGAGCGGTCGCGGTGGCCGAGCGCCGCGGCGGTGGCCGAGCGCACGCGGTCGAGCAGGCGGTGGCTCAGCTCCTCGGGGGCGAGCCCGGCCAGCGGGTGCGCGGGGCGGCCGGCCTGGCGCGGCGCGGCGGCGAGCACCACCGGGTGACTGGTCTCGGTGCCGCTGGTCAGCCAGTACCGCTCCCGCTGGAACGGGTAGGTGGGCAGGTCCAGCCGGGGCGCTCCCGGCACGGCGACAACGCGTTCCCAGGGGATCGGGGCGCCCGCCACGTACAGCTCGGCCAGCGCGGTCAGCAGCGATTCCGGCTCCGGCTGGTCGCGGCGCAGGGCGACGGCGACGGCGGCGGGGGTGGCCGAGCCGGCCAGGTTCTCCAGCGCCATCGGGGTGAGCCCGCCCGGGCCGACTTCGAGGTAGCCGGTGCAGCCGTCGGCGATGAGACGGCGCATCCCGTCGGCGAAGCGCACGGCGTGCCGGACCTGCTCGACCCAGTAGTCCGGGGTGCCGATCTCCGCGCCGGTGACCGGCTGCCCGGTGCGGGCGGAGACGATGGTCCGGGCCGGCGCCGAGTAGGTGACGCCGGCGGCGACCTCGCGGAAGCGCTCCAGCATCGGCTCCATCCGGGCGGAGTGGAACGCGTGGCTGACCGGCAGCCGCCGCGCCCGGGTGCCCCGGGCGGCGCAGGCGGCCACGATCGCCTCGACCGCGGCCACGTCACCGGCGACGACCAGCGAGGCCGGCCCGTTGACCGCGGCGATCTCGGCGTCGTGGCCGGCCTCGGCCAGCAGCCCGGGCAGGTCGGCCTCGGCGATCTCCAGTGCCGCCATGGCGCCGCCGTCGGGCAGGTCGTCCATCAGCCGGCCGCGGGCGGCGACCAGCGCGCACGCGTCGTCGAGGGAGAACACGCCGGCGACGTGCGCGGCGGCCAGTTCGCCGATGGAGTGGCCGAGCAGCACGTCCGGCACGATGCCCCAGGACTCCAGCAGCCGGCACAGCGCGACCTCGACCGCGAACAGTGCGGGCTGGGTGTAGCGGGTGCGGTCGATCAGCTCCGGGTCGTCGACGGCCGTGGCCAGCGGCCGCGGCAGCAGCGCGGTGAAGCGGGTGGCGATCTCGTCGAACGCCTCGGCGAAGACGGGGTGGGCGGCCCGCAGCCCGCCGGCCATGCCGACGCGCTGGCTGCCCTGGCCGCTCAGCAGGAACGCCAGCTTGCCGTGCGCGCGGGCGCGACCGCGGACCACGGCCGGGTCGGGCTCGCCCGCGGCGAGCGAGCGCAGGCCGGCCAGCAGCGTCTGGTCATCGGCGCCGACCACCACCGCGCGGTGGCTGAGCCGGGCCCGGGTGGTGGCCAGCGCGGACGCCAGGTCGTGGTCGGGGTGGGCCTGGGCGTACGCCTCGATCAGGCCGCCCTGGGCGCGCAGGGCGGCGGTGTCGCGGGCGGACAGCAGCAGCGCGCGGACCGGCCGGTGCACGGCGGGTGCTGGTGCGGTGGGTGCGGTGGGTGCGGGTTCGGCGTCCGGCACGGGCCGGGTCGGCGCCTGCTCCAGGATGACGTGCGCGTTGGTGCCGCTGATCCCGAACGCGGACACCGCGCCCCGGCGCGGCCGGCCGGTCTCCGGCCAGTCCCGGGCCTGGGTGATCAGCTCGACCTTGCCGGCGGTCCAGTCCACCTGGGGCGTTGGCGCGTCCACGTGCAGTGTGGCTGGCAGTCGCGCGCGGCCCAGCGCGAGCACCATCTTGATCACGCCGGCCAGGCCGGCCGCCGCCTGGGTGTGCCCGATGTTCGACTTGATCGAGCCGAGCAGCAGCGGTTCGTCGCGGTCCTGCCCGTAGGTGGCCAGCAGCGCCTGCGCCTCCACCGGGTCGCCGAGCCGGGTTCCGGTGCCGTGCGCCTCCACCACGTCGACCTGCCCGGCGCTCAGGCCCGCGTCGCGCAGCGCCTGCCGGATGAGCCGCTGCTGGGACGGGCCGTTCGGCGCGGTCAGCCCGTTGGAGGCACCGTCGGAGTTCACCGCGCTGCCGCGCACCACCGCCAGCACCGGGTTGCCCGCCGCCCGGGCCGCGGACAGCCGCTGCACGAGCAGCACCGCCACGCCCTCGCCCCAGCCGGTGCCGTCGGCCGCGGCCGCGAACGACTTGCAGCGGGCGTCGGCGGCCAACCCCTGCTGCTCGGCGAACTCCACGAACAGGCTGGGGTCGGACATCACGGCGGCGCCACCGACCAGCGCGGCCGAGCACTCGCCGTTGCGCAGCGCCCGGATCGCCAGGTGCAGGGCGACCAGCGACGACGAGCACGCGGTGTCCACGGACAGCGCCGGTCCCTCGGTGCCGAGCACGTAGGCGAGCCGACCGGAGGCCACGCTGTTGGTGGTGCCGGTCAGCAGGTGCCCGATCACCTCCTCCTGGGCCTGGGCGTCCCTCGGCCCGTAGTGCTGGTCGGCGATGCCCACGAACACCCCGGTGTCGCTGCCGCGCAGCGCGGCCGGGTCGATGCCGGCGCGTTCCAGTGCCTCCCAGGCCGTTTCCAGCAGCAGCCGCTGCTGCGGGTCCATCGCCAGGGCCTCGCGGGGGCTGATGCCGAAGAAGCCGGCGTCGAAGTCGCCGGCCGTGTCCAGGAAGCCGCCCTTGCGGGTGACCTCGGGGCCGAGCCGGCTGCTGTCCCAGCCGCGGTCGGCCGGGAACGGCCCGAGCGGGTCGCGTTGGTCGACGAGCAGTTCCCACAACTGCTCGGGCGAACTGACGCCGCCGGGATAGCGGCAGGCCATCGCCACGATCGCGATCGGCTCGGTGTTCGCCGACTCCAGCTCGTTCAGGCGCTGGCGAGTCCGCTGCAGATCGGCGGCGACCTTCTTCAGGTACTGCGCGACGCGCTCGTCAGTGGCCACGTTGTTCCCCTCCGTTCTCCGCGGGAGCGCCGCGCTCGCTGTCGATGAAGGCGATGCGGGCCGGGGCCTCGTCGGTGCCCGCGCCCGTGAGGTCCACAGTGGACAGCTCCGCCCGCACGGCGGGCGGCACCGCCCCGAGGTGCTGGGCGACGCGTTCGTCAGTGGCCACGGCCTACTCGGCTCCGTCCTCGGCCAGATCGCCGAACTCGCTGTCGATGAAGGCCAGGACCTCGTCGGTGCTGGCGTCGTCCAGATCGGCCACCTGCTGGGCCGACGGGGTGCTGGTGGTGTGCAGGCGCCGCAGCATCCGGCGCAGCCGCTCGGCCACCTCGTGCTGGGTGCCGCCGGCCGCGGTGACGGCCTCCAGTGCGGGTTCCAGGGCGTCCAGGCCACGCAGCAGCGCCGTGCTGGGATCCTGCTCGGCGGGTGCCAGCCGGGCGAGCAGGTGCGCGGCCAGGGCCTGCGGGGTGGGCTCGTCGAAGACGACGGCGGGCGCGAGCGCGGCGCCGGTGGCCGCGCGGAGCCGGTTGCGCAACTCCACCGAGGTGAGCGAGTCGAAGCCCTGCTCGCTGAAGGCCTGCGCGGGGTCGACGTCGGCGCCCGAGGCGTGCCCGAGCACGGCCGCGGCCTCGGCGCGGACCAGTTCGGTGAGCAGATGGGTCCGCTCGGCCGGTGCCAGCCCGGCCAGCCGGTCCGCCCAGTTCCGCTCCGGCGCCGCGGTCTCCGCCGCCGCCCGGCGCGGCGCCGGCGTGACCAGCGCGCGCAGCAGCGGGTGCACGTCCCGCTCCCGCCGCCGCAGGCCGGCCAGGTCGAGCCGGGCCGTGACCAGAACCGGCGGCTCAGCCCCGAGTCCCGCGTCGAACAGCGCCAGGCCGCGCTCGGGGGTGAGCGGCTCGACACCGAGCCGGCGCATTCGGCGGCGGTCGTCGGCACCCAGCGCCGCGGCCATGCCGTCCGCCTGCTCCCAGGGACCCCACGCGAGTGAGACGGCCGGCAGTCCCTGGGCGCGCCGGTGCTCGGCGAGCGCGTCGAGGAACGCGTTGGCCGCCGCGTAGTTGCCCTGGCCCGCGTTGCCGAACGCCGCCGACGCCGAGGAGAACAGGGCGAACACCTTGAGCCCGGTGGTCAGCCGGTGCAGGTTCCAGGCGCCGTCCACCTTGGGCCGCAGCACCGGCGCGAGGCGGGCCGGGTCGAGCGAGGCCACCACGCCGTCGTCGACGACCCCGGCCGCGTGCACCACGCCCGCGAGGCGGTGCTGCGCCCGCAGCAGGCGGTCGAGGTCGGCTGGATCGGCCACGTCGCAGGCGGCCACGGTGAGTTCGGCGCCCACCTCGGCCAGCTCGGCGCGCAGCTCGTCGAGGTCGGGTCGCTGCCCGCCGCCGCGGCTGACCAGCGTCAGGTGGCGGGCGCCGTGCCGGCGGGCGAGGTGGCGGGCGACCAGGCGGCCGAGCGAGCCCGTGCCGCCGGTGACGAGCACGGTCTCGTCCGGCTCGAAGAGCGGACCCAGCCGCAGCACGGCCTTGCCGACGATGGTGGCCTGGCTCAGCGCGCGGAACGCGTCCGGTGCGTGCGTGACGTCCCAGACCGTGTGCGGCGGCGGGGTGAGCGCACCGGTGTCGAAGTGGGCGCGGAACTCGGCCAGCAGCTCGGCGATCCGGTCGGGCCGCACGTCGCCCAGGTCGAAGTGCGCGTAGCGGACTCCCGTGTGGACGGCCGCGACCACGTCGGGGTCGCGCGGGTCGGTCTTGCCGAGTTCCACGAACCGGCCGCCGCGCGGCAGCGTGTCCAGCGAGGCCTCGATGAAGCCGCCCGCCAGCGAGTTGACGACCACGTCGACGCCCTGCCCACCGGTCGCGGCCAGGATCTCGGCGGCGAAGTCGAGCGTGCGCGACGAGCAGATGTGGTCGTCGTCGAGGCCGGCCGAGCGGAGGTGGTCGTGCTTGCCTGGGCTGGCCGTGGCGAAGACCTCGGCGCCGAGCAGCCGCGCGATCTGCACGGCGGCCGAGCCGACGCCGCCGGCCGCGGCGTGCACCAGGACGCGCTCCCCCGGCCTGACCGCGGCGACGTCGACAAGGGCGTACCAGGCGGTGAGAAAGGCGATGGGCACGGCCGCGGCGGTCTCACTCGACCAGCCGGCCGGGACCGGGGCCAGCGAGCGGGCGTCGGCGGTCGCGCTGTCCCCGAACGCACCACTGACCATGCCGAACACGCGGTCACCCACGCGCGGCCAGGTGACGTCGTCGGCCACTTCGGTGACCACGCCTGCGGCCTCGATGCCCATCTCGCCCTCGCCGGGGTACATGTTCAGGGCCATGAGCACGTCGCGGAAGTTGACGCCGGCGGCGCGCACGGCCAGGCGCACCTCGCCGGCCGCGAGCGGTCTGGGGTCCTCGGTGACCGGGGCGAGCCGCAGATCGGCGAGTGAGCCGCGATCGCCCGCGGCGAGCCGCCACGGCCCGGCCGGCAGGGACAGCGGCGGCCGGGCCCGGACCAGCCTCCGCCGGTGCGCCGTGCCGTCGCGCACCAGGATCTCGGGCTCGTCGGTGGCCAGCGCCTCGACCGGCAGCGTCTCGTCCGCCAGGTGCACGAGCAGGATCCGCTCGGGGTTCTCGGTCTGCGCCGTGCGCACGAGTCCCGCGAGCGTGGCGTGCGCCAGGCCGCCGCGGACCAGCACGACCAGGCGGCTGTTGGCGAGCCGGTCGGCGGCCAGCCAGCCGCGCAGCAGGGTGAGCCCCCACTCGGCGGCGGCGTGCGCCGCCACGACGGGATCGCCCCCGTGCGCGGGGCAGCAGACCAGCACCGTGTCCGGAGCGCCGACCTCGTCCAGGCTCGCGTGCTCGGTGACCGTGGCGTGGCGGCGCAACTGGTCGGCCAGGCCGGGCGGACACTCGCCGACCAGTGCGCAGGCGCCGGTCGTGCGGCCCGGGTCGGCGACGATGTCCAGCGGCTGCCAGTCGACCTCGAAGAGCGCGTCGCCGATACCGCCCGCGACGGGCAGCAGCTGGTCGCGGCCGACCGGGCGCAGCGCGAGTTCGCCGATCTCGGCCACGGGCGAGCCCTCGGCGTCGGCCGCGAGCAGTGCGACCGAGCCGTCGGACTGCTCGGTGAGCACAACGCGCAGGGTGCGGGCGCCGGTGGCGTGCACCTGAACGCCGTGCCAGGCGAACGGGAGTCGGGTCGCGGGCACGCCGTCGCGGAGCAGGCCCATGGCGTGCAGGGCGGCGTCGAACAGGGCGGGGTGCACGGCATACCCGTCGACGCCGGTCCCCTCGTCGAGGGTGACCTCGGCGAAGACCGCGCCGTCACCGCGCCAGGCACGGGTGAGGCCGCGGAACGCCGGCCCGTAGTCGAATCCGGCCTCGATCAGCCCCGGGTAGAACCCGTCCACGTCCAGCGCCGGCGCGTTCGGTGGCCACGGCAGCACCGGAGCGGCCGACGACGCCGCGCCGAGACGACCGGTGGCGTGCCTGGTCCAGACCGCGACGTCCGCACCGTCGGGCGCCGAGAAGATCGCAACCGTGCGCTCGCCCTGCTCGTCCACCGCGCCAACGACCACCTGGACGCGGTGCCGCTCGTCGCCGGTGAGCACGAGCGGCGCGCTGAGCGTGAGTTCGACGAGCCGGGGCGCGTCGAGGGCGGCACCACCGGCCAGGGCCAGCTCAACGAATCCGGTGCCGGGGAAGAGAACCGTGTCGAGGACCCGGTGGTCGGCGATCCACGGGTGGGTGGCCGCGGCGAGGACACCGGTGAAGACCGTGCGGTCACCGTCGGCCGCGGGGACGCAGGCCTGCAGGATCGGGTGGCCGGTGTCGCGCAGGCCAGCCGCGGCCAGGTTGCCGGTGGAGCGCGCCGGGCCCGGCCAGTAGGTGTGGTGTTGGAAGGCGTAGGTGGGCAGGTCGGCGTGGGCGCCGCGCGGCAGGATCTCGGTCCACTCAGGATCGAAGCCACGCTGCCACATCCGGCCCAGCGCGTCGAAGAGCTGGTCGTGGTCCTTGCGCTGGGCCGGGATCGCCACAACCGTGTCGTCGACCTCCGCCACCATCGGTGTGAGCACCGCGTCCGGGCCGATCTCCAGGAACGTGTCCACCCCGTCGGCGATGGCGGCGCGCACGGCGTCGGCGAAACACACCGTGGCCCGAACCTGATCCACCCAGTACTGAGGTGTGGTGATGTCACCGCCCGCACCGCTGGTGGTGATGACCGGGATCCGCGGTTCGTGGAACTCGACGTCCTCGAACACCGCGGCGAAGTCGGCCAGCATGGGTTCCATCAACGCCGAGTGGAACGCGTGCGAGACCCGCAACCGCTTCACCCGCGCACCAGACTCAGCCAGCCTCTGGGCGAGCGCGTCGATCTCGCCTTCCGGTCCGGAAAGGACAGTCGAGGTCGGACTGTTGACCGCGGCAATCGAAATGCTCTCGGGCACGTCGATCACCGGCCGGTCCACGGCCAGCATCGCCCCGCCGGCGGGGAGTGCTTGCATGAGGCGGGCTCGGGCGGTCACCACCCGGCAGGCGTCCTCCAACGACCACACCCCCGCGACCACGGCGGCGGCCAGCTCACCCACCGAATGCCCGATCA
>NZ_JAMTCK010000029.1 GCF_024171785.1 Goodfellowiella coeruleoviolacea | reverse complement strand
GGGCCTGAGCCCGGCCGAATACCGGGCCCAAGCCCTCACCAACTAGCCTTCAATTAGCCAGTCCAACTCCCGGGGAGCAGTTCAGAGGGCGGGGGCTGCGCCCCTACCGACTCCGGACCCGGCGCGGATCGCCTGGCGTCCTCCTCGGTGAGAGGGGGCTGCCCGCACCACCGCGCGGCGCCGTGCGCGACCATGGCGGGGTGACCAGGATCGTGGCCGGCGTGGCCGGTGGCCGGCGCCTGCTGGTGCCGCCCAAGGGGACCAGGCCCACCTCGGAGCGGGTGCGGGAGGCGCTGTTCAGCGCGCTGGAGGCGCAGTTCGACCTGGACGGCGCCCGCGTGCTGGACCTGTACGCCGGGTCGGGCGCGCTCGGCTTCGAAGCCCTGTCCCGCGGTGCCGGCCACGCCACGTTCGTCGAGTCCAACCAGCGGGCGGCCGGGCTGCTCCGGCGCAACGCCGCCGAACTCGGCCTGCCCGGCGTGCAGGTGCTGACCAGGACGGTGCGCGGGGTGCTCAGCGAGCCCGCGGCCCAGCCCTACGACGTGGTCCTCGCCGACCCCCCGTACGCCGTGGCCGACGCCGAACTCGACGAGATGCTCACCCTCGCGGTGGCCAACGGCTGGCTCGCGCCGGACGCCGTGGTCGTGGTGGAGCGCGACGTGCGCAGCGCCGACCCGCACTGGCCGGCCGAACTGGAACCGCTGCGGCGCAAGCGCTACGGCGACACCGCCCTGCACTGGGCGGCGGTTCGGCCGTTCGCGGTACACCCCGGCTGACCCGGGTCGCGCAGCCGGCCGAACAGCCCGTTCTGGCGGGTGACGAGGACCACGAGCGCGGCGGTGTAACCCGATCGGCTGCTACCGTCCGGCTCATGAGGCGCGCGGTGTATCCCGGCTCCTACGACCCGGTGACCAACGGTCACCTCGACGTCATCGGGCGGTCGGCGAGCCTGTTCGACGAAGTGGTCGTTGCCGTCCTCATCAACAAGAACAAGCGCACGCTGTTCACCGTTGACGAGCGGATGGACATGCTCCGCATGGTCACCGAGCAGTGGCCCAACGTCCGGGTGGACGCCTGGCACGGACTGCTCGTCGACTACTGCCGCGAGCACGAGATCGGCGTGATCGTCAAGGGCCTGCGGGCGGTCAGCGACTTCGACTACGAGCTGCAGATGGCGCAGATGAACCTGCAGCTGTCCGGCGTCGAAACCCTGTTCATGCCCACCAACCCGATCTACAGCTTCCTGGCCAGCTCCCTGGTCAAGGAGGTGGCCACCTACGGCGGGGACGTGTCCAGCCTGCTGCCGCCCCTGGTCGAGCAGCGCCTGGTGCAGCGCCTGGCCGAACAGCGCTGAGGCGCCGCACAGCGGCAGCCGCACCGCGTCCGCGTCACAGGGGCTGACAGGGGCCGCCGCCCAGGGGCCGCCGCCCAGGGGCCGCCTCACAGGGACAGCTTCATCCCCACGTGCGTCGGCTGGAAGCCGAGCCGCTCGTAGAACCGGTGCGCGTCGGTGCGGCGGGCGTCCGTGGTGAGCTGCACCAGGCCGCAGCCGCGCTGACGTGACTCGGCAACGGCCCACCGCAGCATCCGCTGGCCCAGCCCGCTGCCGCGCTGGTCCGCGCGCACCCGCACCGCCTCCACGGTCGCCCTGGTCATGCCCCCGCGGGACAGGCCGGGGGTGAACGTGAGCTGGAGGGTGCCGACCACCTCGCCGTCCGCCTCGGCCACCACCAGCAACTGGTTCGGGTCGGCCGCGATCCGCTCGAAGGCCGCCAGGTAGGTGGGGTCGCCCGGGGTCTCCCGGCCCGCCCCGATCTGGTCCGCGGCCAGCAGCTCCACGATCCGGTCCACGTCCGCGCGGCGCGCCCGCCGAATGCCGGCTTGCGCGGCGAGTTCTTGCACAGTCAATTCCACGCGCGTCAGCATGCCACCGGGAGGCGACAGCGAGTGAGCCTCACCCCGACTCGACACCGTGGGTTAATGTCAAATCCTCGCGGGCACAACGTGAACGATTTACCTTTCGTTACATGAACCGCATCACAGCCAGCATGGCGAAGACGTTGGCCGCCTTCCTGCTCGCCGTGGTCGGCGTGGTCGGTCTGGCGGCCACCTCGGTCGCGGCCCCCGGCGCCGCCCCGACCCTGCCGACGAGCGCGGTCTCGACCAGGGCCGCCTGCGGCAACACCTCCGGGTTCCACCGGGTCGACCTCTCCGACCTGCCGTCCCAGGCCACCGACACGGTCGAGCTGATTCTGGCCGGCGGCCCCTTCCCGTATCCGCAGGACGGCACCGTGTTCCAGAACCGCGAGGGCCTGCTGCCCACCTGCGCCAGCGGCTACTACCACGAGTACACGGTGAAGACCCCGGGCAGCAGCACGCGCGGCGCCCGCCGCATCGTCACCGGCTCGGCCGGCGAGTACTTCTACACCGACGACCATTACGCGAGTTTCGACCTCGTCGACATCAACTCCTGAGATCATGGACGGGTCAGTCCGGTCGGATCGGTCAGGTCGGTCGGGCCGGCCGTTGGGGCGTGCTCCGGAGCGGCTCCCGCCGTCCCGGACACGCCCGGTCCGCCTACCCGGTCGGACGGTGAGAACAAGGCAGACTGGACGCCGCGACTGGCGTCGGGGCGAGGAGTGCGACGTGTACCGAGTGTTCGAGGCCCTTGACGAGTTGGTGACCATCGTTGAAGAGGCCCGCGGCGTGCCCATGACCTCCGGGTGCGTGGTGCCGCGCGGTGACGTGCTCGAACTGCTCGACGACATCCGCGACGCCATCCCCGCCGAACTCGACGACGCCCAGGACGTGCTCGACGCGCGCGACGAGATCGTCGGCCGGGCCCAGCACGAGGCCGAGCAGAGCCTGAGCAAGTCCCGCTCCGAGGCCGAGCGCGCGCTCGCCGAGGCCCGCGCCGAGGCCGACCGAATGGTGTCCGAGGCCAGAGCCAGGGCCGAGCGGATGCTGGCCGAGGCGCAGCACGAGGCGGAGCGGGCGGTCAACGCCGGCCGCCAGGAGTACGAGGACCTGGTGGCCAGGGCGCACAGCGAGGCCGACCGGATGGTCCAGGCCGGTCGCGCCAACTACGAGCGGGCCATCGAGGAGGGCCGCGCCGAGCAGGCCAGGCTCGTCTCGCAGACCGAGGTCGTGCAGGCGGCGCGGGAGGAGTCCGCGCGCATCGTGGACGCGGCCAACGCCGAGTCGGCCCGGCTGCGCCAGGAGTGCGACGCCTACGTGGACGGCAAGCTGGCGGAGTTCGAGGACCTGCTCTCGCACACGCTGCGCAGCGTCGGCAAGGGCCGCTCGCACCTGCGCGGGCCAGCGCTGAACACCGTGGCCGCCGCGCCCTACGACTACAACTCGTGACCGGTGCCGATGGGTCGGGGAGCGGCCCCCGTGCCGGTTTTTGATCCGGACGGGGTTGTCCCGTACTCTGGGTGGGCTGGCCGTGGTGCCAGCCAGCACAACACGTGCCCGGCAGCCTGAGAACACCGCAGCCTGAGAACAGCAGCCTGAGTCCACAGCACCCTGAGTCGACAGCACTTCGGGTCCACAACGTCTTGAGTCCAACCATGTCTGAGCACCGTTCCGCAGCAGCACGTCCGGCAACCGCCGGGCCCTGGGTCATCGACACCAGGGACCTCGGGCGGCGGCCGGGGACCAGCCGCACCTACCGCAGGACGGTCCCGGCTCCGGCCGGGCTCGGGCTCGTTGACGTGATCGCGGTGCCCGAGGGGGCCGACGTGGAACTCGACCTGCTGGTGGAAGCGGTGGTGGAGGGCGTCCTCGTCTCGGGCACCGCGAGCGCGGCGACCAGGGGCGAGTGCTCGCGCTGCCTCGACCCGCTGACCGACCGGGTCACCGCGGAGCTGACCGAGCTGTACGCCTACCCGGAGAGCGCCACCGAGGCGACCACCGACGAGGACGAGGTCAGCCGGATCGTCGATGACCTGATCGACCTCGAACCCGCCGTGCGTGACGCGGTCGTGCTGGCATTGCCGCAGGTGCCGCTGTGTTCGCCGGACTGCCTCGGGCTGTGCCCTGAGTGCGGTGGCCGCCGGGCCGACCTCGGCCCGGATCACGGGCATGAGACGATTGACCCTCGTTGGGCCGCCCTGCGGGAGCGGTTTGGCGAGGCATCGCAGTAACCAACGGAACTGACAACCAGAGTCGACGCTCGCCGCAAGAGCAGACTGACCTGTTGAGGAGAACTAGACGTGGCCGTCCCGAAGCGAAGGATGTCGCGCTCGAACACGCGTTCGCGCCGGTCCCAGTGGAAGACCACTGCGGTGCACCTGGTCGCCTGCTCGAACCGCGCCTGCCGTCAGCCCAAGCCGCAGCACGTGGCCTGCCCGGCGTGTGGCCAGTACGACGGCCGTCAGGTTGTCCGGCCCTCGGCCTGATCCCTTGGTGAAGGCAGCGATGTGCAATGGGGGGTAGGGGATCTCGGGGTGGCCCGCGCGACCGTACCCCCCTGCTGAAGGCGCTCGGCGTTGATCTGGACGCCGAGCTGCTGGTCCTGGCGCTGACACACCGCTCGTACGCGTACGAGAACGGGGGACTCCCGCCCAACGAGCGGCTGGAGTTCCTGGGTGACGCCGTGCTCGGCCTGGTGGTGACGGACAAGCTCTACCGGTCCCACCCGCAACTGCCCGAGGGGCAGTTGGCCAAGCTGCGGGCGAGCGTGGTGAACATGCACGCGTTGGCCAGCGTGGCTCGCCAACTCGGTGACGGTGGCCTCGGCGCCTACCTGCTGCTCGGGCGGGGCGAGGAACTCACCGGTGGCCGGGACAAGGCGAGCATTCTCGCTGACGGTCTCGAAGCCGTGATCGGAGCGGTGTACCTCCAGCACGGCGTCGAGACCGCCCGCGAACTGGTGCTCCGACTGTTCGAGAAGCTGCTGGCCGAGGCGCCGCAGCGGGGTGCGGGCCTGGACTGGAAGACCAGTCTGCAGGAACTCACCGCGTCGGCCGGCCTGGGTGTGCCCGAGTACCGGGTGGACGACCAGGGCCCGGACCACCGCAAGGAGTTCACCGCCACCGTGCTGGTCGGCGGTCAGCCCTACGGGCTCGGGGACGGGCGCACCAAGAAGGAAGCCGAGCAGAAGGCCGCCCAGGCCGCCTGGCAGGCCCTGTCCGAGCAGATCAAGGCCGGCCAGGAAGCCGAGCAGGCCGGCGAGGCCGGGGCCGTCGAGTCGGACGAGAGCGCGTAGCGACCACGGCCCGCCCCTGCCTCCCGGCGGGGCGGGCCGTGGCGTGCCGCGTGCCACCGTTTCACACGAGCAGGGGTTGCCGCGTGCCTGAACTACCCGAGGTGGAGGTCGTCCGGCTGGGCCTGCAGGCGCACGTGGCCGGCCGGACGATCAGCCACGTCGAGGTGCTGCACCCCCGGGCGATCCGCCGGCACCTGCCCGGCGCCGCCGACTTCGCCGCCCGGCTGGTCGGCCAGCGGATGGCCGGGGTGCGCCGCCGGGGCAAGTACCTGTGGGTGGACCTGGCCGGCCCGACCGATGCCGCGCACCAGGTCACCGCGGGTGAGTTCGCCGGAACCGGTGGTGACGGCGAGGCCATGCTCGCCCACCTGGGGATGAGCGGGCAGATGCTGGTCCAGCCGGTGGGCGCGCCCGACGAGAAGCACCTGCGGGTGCGGTTCCGGTTCGCCGACGACGGCCCGGAGCTGCGGTTCGTCGACCAGCGCACGTTCGGTGGCCTGGCACTGGCCGAACTGGTCCAGGTGGACGGCGAGCACCTGCCGCTGCCCGTGGCGCACATCGCCCGCGACCCCATGGACCCGCGCTTCGACCGCGACGCGGTGATCAGGGCGCTGCGGGCCAGGCGCACCGAGGTCAAGCGGGCGCTGCTGGACCAGACCCTGATCTCCGGGGTGGGCAACATCTACGCCGACGAGGCGCTGTGGCGGAGCAGGCTGCACTGGTCCCGGCCCACCGACCGGCTGACCAGGGCGCAGTGCGACACGCTGATCGAGGCCGCCAGCCAGGTGATGGGTGAGGCGCTGCGGGCCGGCGGCACCTCGTTCGACGCGCTCTACGTCAACATCAACGGCCAGTCCGGCTACTTCGACCGCTCGCTCAACGCCTACGGCCAGGAGGGGCAGCCGTGTTCCCGGTGCGGCACGCCGATCCGACGTGAGGCGTTCATGAACCGCTCGTCCTTCTCCTGCCCCCGCTGCCAGCCGCCACCCCGCAGCGCCCGGCCCTCCTGACGCCCTGGCCTGCCCGGCCCAGGTCTTTCGTCACCCGGATGGCCCTGCCTGAAGTGTCAACTCGGGGGGTTTGCAAAGTCAACTCGCGGGGATTTCGGCGAGGTGGCGCAGGACCGGGGTCAGGTTGGCCAGGGCGGCGCGTTCGGCCTCGGGCAGCCGGGCCATGCGCTCGGAGAGCAGTTCGGCCTCGCCGTGGGCCACCGAGATGATCGTGGTCCTGCCCTCGTCGGTGATCAGCACCCGGGTGGCGCGGCCGTCGGCCGGGTCGGGTTCCCTGCGGACCAGCCCGGCGGTCTCCAGGCTGGTCACCACCGTGGTGGCGGTGGGTTGGGAGCAGGGAACCCGGACGGCCAGCTCGCCGATGCGCATCGGCCCGGACTCCATCAGCTGGGACAGCACGACCAGCTGGGTCGGTTGCAGCCCGGCCGCCTTGGAGGTGTGCCGGAGGCTGCGCACCAACCGGTGCAGGGCGACCACCAGGCTGAGCGCTTCCCGACTGGTCGCACTGGTGGTCATCCCGGCCTCCCTGAAGACGCCCTACAACACTGCCCTGTCCGATTCGCCAGGTTCGTTCAGGACAGTCGCATCTCGGGGCGGTAGATGTCCAGCCATGTCGCCATGTTGAGGGCGAGATCGATGCTGTTGCGGGTGAGGGAGGGCATGCTGGTCGGGTCCAGCTCGGCCAGTTCGGTCAGCACCGCGCGGTCCATCAGGTCGAACACCTGGTGGTCGCGGTTGGCCAGCAGTTCCTTGAGCTGCTGCTGGATCGCGGCGGCGTAGTGCGGGTCCTGTGTGGACGGGTAGGGGCTCTTCACCCGGTCCACCACGGACTGCGGCAGCACGTCCCTGGTCGCCCCGCGCAGCAGGCTCTTCTCCCGGCTGTCGTAGGTCTTCAGCGACCACGGCGCGTTGTAGACGTACTCGACCAGGCGGTGGTCGCAGAACGGCACGCGCACCTCGAGGCCGACCGCCATGCTCATCCGGTCCTTGCGGTCCAGCAGCACGCGCACGAACCGGGTCAGGTGCAGGTAGCTGATCACCCGCATGCGCCGCTCGTGCTCGCTCTCCCCGGGCAGCGGGTCCACCTCGGCCACCGCGCTGGCGTAGCCGTCCCGCATGTACCCGGCCAGGTCGGCCTTGGCCAGCAGGTCGGCGGAGTATACGGTGCGCCGCTGGGTCTGGCCGCTGAGCACCCGGCTGGCGATCCACGGGAAGGTGTCGGCCCGCTGCACCTCGGGCTCGTGGAACCAGCGGTAGCCGCCGAACACCTCGTCGGCGGACTCACCGGACAGCGCCACGGTCGAGTGCTCCCGGATCGCCTTGAACAGCAGGAACAGCGAGGCGTCCATGTCGCCGAGGCTGTTGGGCAGGTCGCGGGCGGTGATCACCCGGCGCCGCACGTCCGGGTCGGCCAGCCGGGTGTGGTCGAGCACGATGTCGGAGTGCTCGGAGGCGACGTGCTCGGCCACGTCGTGCACGTACGGGGTGTCCGGGGTGCCGCGCAGCTCGTCGGCCACGAAGTTCTCCGCCTGGCCGACGAAGTCCACGGCGAAGCTGCGCACCTTCTCGCCCTGCTCGCCGAGCTGCTGGCTGGCCAGCGCGGTGATCGCGCTGGAGTCCAGGCCGCCGGAGAGCAGCACGCAGCGCGGCACGTCGGCGACCAGCTGGCGGCGGACGATGTCGTCGAGCAGTTCCCGCACCCTGGTCACGGTGGTCTGCTGGTCGTCGGTGTGCTCGTGGGTGCCCAGCCGCCAGTACACGTGCTCGCGCAGGCCGTTGCGGTCCACCGTGACCACGGTGCCGGGCACGACCTCGCGCATGCCCTCCCAGATCGCCTCGCCGGGGGTCTTGCTGAAGCTCATCAGCTCCCGCAGCCCGGTCAGCCCGACCACGCGCTTGGCCAGCGGGTTGGCCAGGATGGCCTTGGGCTCCGAGCCGAACAGCACGCCGTCGGCGGTGGGGTAGTAGTAGAACGGCTTGATGCCCATCCGGTCGCGCACCATGACCAGCTTCTGGCTGCGGCTGTCCCAGATGGCGAAGGCGTACATGCCGTTGAGCCGCTCGGCCAGGGCCTCGCCCCACTCCAGGTAGCCGTGCAGCACCACCTCGGTGTCGCTGTCGGTGCGGAACTGGTGGCCGCGCCGGCGCAGTTCGTCGCGCAGCTCGGTGAAGTTGTAGGACTCGCCGCTGTAGACCATGGCGACCTGCTGGCCGTCGGCGGTGGCCTCGGCCATGGGCTGGGCGCCGCCGGGCAGGTCGATGATGGCCAGCCGGCGGTGGCCGAGGGCGGCGTGCCGGTCGTACCAGGTGCCGGCCGCGTCCGGACCGCGGCAGGACATGGTCTCCGTCATCGCTTCCACGGTGGGCCGCTCGGTGCTCAGATCACGGTCGAACGAGACCCATCCGGTGATGCCACACATGCGCGTTCTCCTTCACGCCCTTGGCTGGAGATCGGGTGATGTTGCGAGCAGGTAAACTGCATTCATTACCTATGAAACTACTTAACCGGGCGCTTGTCATCAGGCACTTGGCGTAGCGCGGAGCGTTACCGGTAGCACCACTCGGTTACCCGTGGGTCTCGCCCGGGTGACCGGTGGTGGTGTGAGGTGGATTGCAGCCGCGGCGGACCGCGCCGGGGGCCCGACGGCGTCGTCCGGCACCAGGCCTGGCACCAGGCCCGACACCACCGGGTTCGGTGGCAGTCGGCGGATCGGACGGTCAGACCAGCGATCGGGGTGATGACGGGCCGGCGCACACTGGTGCGGTGGACGGGGAACGAACAGCCAGGGGCGGCACCAGACGGGGAGAACTGCGCATCTACCTCGGTGCCGCTCCGGGGGTGGGCAAGACCTTCGCCATGCTCGGCGAGGCGCAGCGCCGCCGCGAACGCGGCACCGACGTGGTGGTCGGCCTGGTCGAGACGCACGGCCGGGCCAGGACGGCGGAGCTGGTGGCCGGCCTGGAGCAGGTGCCCCGGCGCACCCTGACCCACCGCGGCCGGCAGTTCACCGAGCTGGACGTGGACGCGCTGCTGGCCCGCCGGCCCGAGGTGGCGCTGGTCGACGAGCTGGCCCACACCAACGTGCCCGGCTCCCGCAACGCCAAGCGCTGGCAGGACGTCGAGGAACTGCTGGAGGCCGGCATCGACGTGCTGTCCACGGTGAACGTCCAGCACCTGGAGAGCCTCAACGACGTGGTCGAGCGGATCACCGGGGTGCCGCAGCAGGAGACCGTGCCCGACGAGGTGGTGCGCCGCGCCGAGCAGGTCGAACTGGTCGACATCACCCCGGAGGCGCTGCGCCGCCGGCTCGCGCACGGCAACGTCTACCCGGCGCACCGCATCGACGCGGCCCTGAGCAACTACTTCCGCCCGGGCAACCTCACCGCCCTGCGCGAGCTGGCCCTGCTGTGGGTGGCCGACCAGGTGGACGTGGCACTGCACCGCTACCGGGCGGAGAAGCGGATCACCGACACCTGGGAGACCCGGGAGCGGGTGGTGGCCGCGATCACCGGCGGCCCGGAGAGCGAGACGCTGATCCGCCGGGCCAGGCGGATCGCCAGCCGGGCCGGCGCCGACCTGCTGGTGCTGCACGTGCTGCGCGGCGACGGCCTGGCCGGGGTGCCGTCCGGCACGGTCGGCCGGTTCCGCCGGCTGGCCGAGGACGTGGGCGCCTCCTGGCACACCGTGGTCGGCGACGACGTGCCCACCGCGCTGCTGGACTTCGCCAGGGGCGTCAACGCCACCCAGCTGGTGCTGGGCACGTCCCGCCGGTCCCGGCTGGCCCGGCTGTTCGACGAGGGCATCGGCGCGGCCGTGCTGCAGCGGTCCGGCCCGATCGACGTGCACATGGTCACCCACGCGCACTCCGGCGGGCGCATCCGCACCATGCTCGGCCGCAGCCCGCTGGCGCTGCCCAGGCAGCTGGCCGGCTGGCTGCTTGCCGTGCTGTGCCCGCTGCTGGCCACCACCGTCGGCGTGCTGCTGCGGCGGGAACTGGACTTCTCCACCAACGTGGTGGACTTCTTCTTCGCCACCGTGGTGGTGGCCCTGGTCGGCGGGCTCGGCCCGGCGCTGGTCGCCTCCGTGCTCAGCGCCCTGCTGCTGAACTTCTTCTTCACCGAGCCGGTGTACACGCTCAGCGTGGACGCCCAGAAGAACGTGGTCACCCTGGTGGCCATGGTCGTGGTGGCGGTGCTGGTGGCGCTGGTGGTGGACGGCGCGGCGCGGCGGGCCGAGCAGGCGGCCAGGGCCCGCACCGAGGCCACCCTGCTGGCCTCCTACGCGCACACCGTGCTCACCCACCCGTTCCCGCTGGCCCGGCTGCTGGAGAAGGTGCGGGAGAACTTCGGGCTCACCTCCGTGGCGCTGCTGGAGCGGCGCGACGGCGGCTGGCAGCGGGTGGCCTGCGTGGGGGCCACGCCCTGCGCCGAGCCGGACGAGGCCGACGTGGACGTGGCGGTCACCCCCGAGGTGCACCTGGTGCTGCGCGGCCGGCCGCTGCCGGCCGCCGACCGCAACGCCCTGGAGACCGCGGCCGGCCAGGCCCTGCTCGCCCTGCGCCAGCAGCGCATGGCCGACCAGACCGCCGAGGCGCAGCGCCGGGCCGAGGCCACCGAGCTGCGCACCGCCCTGCTGTCCGCGGTCGGCCACGACCTGCGCACCCCGCTCACCTCGATCAAGGCGGCCGTGAGCAGCCTGCGCGACCCCGAGCTGGTCCTGTCCGAAGAGGACACCGGCGAGTTACTGGCCACCGTGGAGGAGTCGGCCGACCGGCTGACCGGGCTGGTGGACAACCTGCTCGACTCGTCGCGGCTGGCCACCGGCGCGGTGCGCCCGCTGCGCAAACCCGTCGGCTACGACGAGGTCGTGGCCAGGGCACTGACCGGGTTGGAGGACCGCCAGCTGGTCGCGGTGGACGTGGACGAGCACCTGCCGAGGGTGCTGGCCGACGTGGGCCTGCTGGAGCGGGTGGTGGCCAACGTGGTGGACAACGCGCTGCGGCACGGCCGGTCCAGGCCGCGCCGGCAGGTGGACGTGGACGGCGACGGCCGGATCAGCCCGGACGAGCCGGCCGTGGCCGTGCGGGCCAGCGCGCACGCGGCCAGCGTGGAGCTGCGCGTGGTCGACCACGGCCCCGGCCTGCCCCGGCACACCGAGGACGCGCTGTTCGAGCCGTTCCAGCGACTGGGTGACCGGGACGCCACCCCCGGCGTGGGCCTGGGGCTGAGCGTGGCCAAGGGCTTCACCGAGGCGATGGGTGGCACGATTCGGGCCGAGGACACCCCGGGCGGGGGCCTGACCGTGGTGATCTCGCTGCCCGCGTGCGGCAGGGACGGCGAGCCATCCCCGGCGCAGCCGGAGCAGTCAGCGCAGCCGGAGCGGTCAGCGCAGCCGGAGCGGTCAGCGCAGCCGGGGCAACTGGCGGAGAGGGGACAGGCGTGACCAAGGTGCTGGTGATCGACGACGAGCCGCAGATCGTGCGGGCGTTGCGGATCAACCTGACCGCCCGGGGCTACCAGGTGCTCACCGCGCACGACGGCACGGCCGCGCTGCGCGCCGCGGCCGAGGGCAAGCCCGACGTGGTCGTGCTGGACCTGGGGCTGCCCGACATGGACGGCACCGAGGTGATCGCCGGGCTGCGCGGCTGGAGCCGGGTGCCGATCATCGTGCTGTCCGCCCGCACCGACTCCACCGACAAGGTCGAGGCGCTGGACGCCGGCGCCGACGACTACGTGACCAAGCCGTTCGGCATGGACGAGCTGCTGGCCCGGCTGCGCGCGGCCGTGCGCAGGTCCACCACGGGCGGCGGCGAACCCGAGGAGCCGGTGGTGACGACCGCCTCGTTCGTGGTGGACCTGGTGGCCAAGAAGGTGCACAAGGACGGCGGCGAGGTGCACCTGACCCCCACCGAGTGGGGCGTGCTGGAGGTGCTGGTGCGCAACCGGGGCCGGCTGGTCGCGCAGAAGCAGCTGCTCCAGGACGTGTGGGGGCCGGCGTACGTCACCGAGTCGCACTACCTGCGGGTCTACCTGGCGCAGCTGCGCCGCAAGCTGGAACCGGTGCCGGCGCACCCGCGCCACCTGATCACCGAACCCGGCATGGGCTACCGCTTCGAGCTGTAGCGCGCTCAGCCGGTGTCGCGCCGGGCCAGCTCGGCGCGCACCGCGTCCGGGATGCGCCCGTCGTGGTCGATCGGGGTCCACGGCTCGCTGCGCACCCACTGCGAGCCGCAGCCCTGACAGGCCAGCACCGGCAGGCCCGCCAACTCCCGCCGGGTCGGCCGCCACGCGCAGCGGCTGCGGCAGGGGTGCGCGGCCAGTTCGGTCACGTCCCCAGGCTACGGCCTGTCAGGGCCAGGACCCGCGAGGGTCAGTACGCCGTGCGGGTCAGGACGCCGTGCGGGTCAGGACGCTGCCGCGCCCTGGTCGCCCGGCGGGGGCGGCGACGTCGAGCTGGTGTCGCCGGGGTCGGGCGGCGTGCTGCTGTGCGGCGGCGGGCTGGAGGAGGTCGAGGCGGGCGGGTCGGCTGGCTTGCTGGAACTGCTGGTCTGTCCCGGGCCCGGGTCGTTCGGCGTGCCCGGGTCACCCGGGTCCTGCGGGGTGCCCGGGTCCACCGGGGAGGTGTCGTCGACCGTGGTGGTGGTGCCGTCCGGACGGGTGATGGTGGTGCGCCGCACCGACGAGGAGGGCCCGGTCCTGGTGTCGCTCACGCTCGACGCCGCGCCGCTGGTGTCCGTTTCGGACAGTGAGACGTCGGTGGCGGTGACCGTGGTGGTGCCGCCCGTCCGGCTCGACGTGGTCAGCTTGTCGTTGTGCGACACGGGTTGCTCGGCCATGTCGGCGCCCTGCCCGGACGCGGCGAGCGTGGCCACCGAGGCGAACACGGTGGCCAGCACCACGCCGGAAGTCGCGAGTAACACCTGCGGGCGGAACCGGCCCCCGGGCTGCTGCGGGGACTGTTCCGCGCGGTACTCGTCGTTCACGCCGTCTCCTTGTCGGACTGCTCAGCCTGGCTCGGGTGGGGTGCTGGCGCACGAGGAGCGGGGCCACCCGGGGCCAATGACACGGGGCCAATTCACACGGTGTGGCAGTGGATGCGCGAAGCACTCACGGGCGGGCACCGTACCACTACCGGGTGATGCCGGTGGGGTGCCGGAGCCGGCTGCCGCCGACTGCGCCACCATGCCCTCCGTGGCTGACGAAACAACGTCCGACGAGCGGCCCACCCGGCTCACCGCCTGGGTGCACGGCCGGGTCCAGGGTGTCGGGTTCCGGTGGTGGACCCGCAGTCAGGCGCTCGCCCTCGGTCTGGTGGGCAGTGCCCGCAACCTGGCCGACGGCCGGGTGGAGGTGGTGGCCGAGGGCCCGCCGGAGAACTGCCGGCGGCTGCTGGCGGCGCTGCGCTCCGCCGAGGGCCCCGGCCGGGTGGACACCGTGGTGGACCAGTGGGCCCCGGCCAAGGGCGGGCTGACCGGCTTTGTCGAGCGCTGACCGGCCAGCCCGCCCCGGCGGGCGGCTCAGCCGCGGATCGGCGACGGCAGCAGGGTCACGTCGTCGGCCTTGACGTAGGCCACCCGGTGCCCGAACTGGATCTGGACGTACTTGGTCTGGCCGCGCACCACCACGTGCCCGGCCTGGTCGAAGGTGGTCGCCCACAGGTACTCGGAGTCCACCGACTGCTCGCCGACGCTGTAGCGCTGGCCCTGGGACATCGAGTACTGCAACGGCACCACGCTCTGCACCGGCACGCCCTGCGGGTAGGCCTCGGCCTCCGGGTAGGCCCGCCCGTACACCGGGACGCTGGTCAGGCCGTGGCGCGGGGTGACCACCCACCCCCTGGCCCAGGTGGCGGTCGGCGCGCTGGCCGGGTTGTGGAACCAGCCCTTCTGCCCCAGGTACCAGACGGCCGTCCAGTCACCCCGGACCTCGGCGACCGCGTACCGCTGCCCGGCCGAGGCCCGGCTGCCGATGTCGGACACGGCCATGGTGCTGGGCTTGCCGTCCGGGTGCAGGCCCACGTCGGTCAGCAGCGGCGCGTCCGCGCGCGGCTCGGTGCGCAGCACCACCTCGGCCGAGCCGCGGGCCGGGCAGGGGTTGGCCGGCGCGGCCGTGTCGCACCCGGTGAACGCCGGCTGGTTGGTGGCGTAGTTCGGGTTGATCACCGCGATACCGGCCCGGGTGTCCGTCGGGTTGCCGGTGATCGGCGCGCCCAGCAGGTCGAAGTAGTGCGCCCAGTCCCAGTAGGGCCCCGGATCCCAGTGCATGCCGGCCACGGTCTGCGCGGTCGGGCCGGGCACGGTGTCGTGGCCCAGGATGTGCGCGCGGTCCAGCGGGATGCCGTACCGGTCGGCCAGGTAGCGCACCAGCTTGGCCGAGTTGCGGTACATCGTCTCGGTGTACCAGGTGCCCGCGGCGGCGAAGCCCTCGTGCTCGACGCCGATCGAGCGGGCGTTGACGAACCAGTTGCCCGCGTGCCACGTGACGTCCTTGGTGGCCACGTGCTGGGCGATCTGGCCGTCCTGGGACCGGATCGTGTAGTGCCAGCTGGAGTAGGTCGGGTCCTGGACCAGCTTCATCGCCGTGTCCCAGTAGCCCTCGGTGTCGTGGATGACGATGTAGTCGACGGGCAGGTCGTTGGGCCGGTCGGCCAGGTCGTGGTTGCCGTAGCCGTTGTTGGGCAGCTGCTGGTAGGGCGCGGGCACCCAGTCGCAGGGCACGTCCGGCGGGCACTCCACGCCGGCGCGCTCACCGCCGGGCAGGCCGAGCCGGTCGAGCTGGCCGGTGTCCGGCCGCACCGGGTGCGCGGCCAGCCGCACGCGCTGGCCGTCGTCGGTGACCCGGTCGGCGCCCTGGCCGAGGGTGGTGAACACCTCGTCGGCGAAGTCGGCGGCGGCCTCGGCCGTGGTCGCCCCGGCGTAGCGGGCGACCGCCCCGTACCAGGCGGCCGGGTCGTCGCTGCCGGCCGCGCCGAGTTCCCGCTGGTAGTGGGCGAGCAGCGCGGCGCCGCCGCGGATGTTCTGGGTGGCGTCGGCGCGCAGCGCGGCCGCGTCCACCCCGGTCAGCTGGGCGGCCAGGGCAACGGTGTGCAGGCCGGGCGTGTCCTGGCCGGCCGGGGGTGCGGTGTCCGGGTGCACCGCCGGCCGGGCGTCGTCGCCGCGCGGGTCGACGCCGTGCTGGTGGTGTTCGGTGCCGGCATCGGGGTTGGCCGCGGCCAGGTCGGTGAGGTGCATCGGGCCGAACCCGGCGGCCCGGCTGGGTGTGCCCGCGTTGGCGTCCCAGCGGGACTCCAGGTAGGACACCGCGAGCAGCAGGTCCTCGGGCACGCCGAACTCGGTGGCGGCGCTGGCGAACGCCTGCTGGCGGTGCTGGTCGGCGTGGGCCGGCGCGGCACTGGCCGCGGGCAGCCAGGCCAGGGAACTGGCACACAGCGCGGCGGTGGCGGCCGCGGTCACCATGTGCCGTGGCGCGGAGCGTGATGGCATGGCCACACTCTCGTCAGCCCCACCGTGATCGTCAATGGTTCGCCGGTGCGGCCGCCACGTCGTGAACCCCTGACCGCCAGCCGGCCGCGCAGCGCCCCTGCGATCGCTCGATCGGGCGAAACCGTGCCAGACCGGCGGACGCGCGCACCCGCTTGTGATCTCGGCGGCGAGTTCGGGGCTCTCCCCGGAGCAGCGAGACGAAGGGCGGAGAACGTGGGGCGCGGCTGGCGCGAGGTCGGGGCGGAGCACGAGCCCGACCGCAGCGAGATCGGCCGCGGGGCGGGTCCGCATCTCGGCGACTTCGCCGACGGGGACTGATCGCGAGCCTGGTCAGCCGGGTGGTGGCGGGCCACGCCTGCGGCGGGGTGTCGGTGGGCGCGGGTACTCTCGGCCGGACAGCCAGCCGTGATCGGTAGTGGGAAGGCCAGCGCACCGTGCACCTCAAGAGCCTGACGCTGAAGGGCTTCAAGTCCTTTGCCTCGGCCACCACGCTGCGCTTCGAACCCGGCATCACCTGTGTGGTCGGCCCGAACGGGTCGGGCAAGTCCAACGTGCTGGACGCGCTCCAGTGGGTGATGGGCGAGCAGGGCGCCAAGAGCCTGCGCGGCGGCAAGATGGAGGACGTCATCTTCGCCGGCACCGCCGGCCGCGCCCCGCTCGGCCGCGCCGAGGTCACGCTGACCATCGACAACTCCGACGGCGCCCTGCCCATCGACTACACCGAGGTGTCGATCACCCGGCGGATGTTCCGCGAGGGCGCCAACGAGTACGAGATCAACGGCAACTCCTGCCGGCTGATGGACATCCAGGAGCTGCTGTCCGACTCGGGCATCGGCCGCGAGATGCACGTGATCGTCGGCCAGGGCCAGCTGTCCTCGATCCTGGAGTCCAAGCCCGAGGAGCGCCGCGCCTTCATCGAGGAGGCGGCCGGCGTGCTCAAGCACCGCAAGCGCAAGGAAAAGGCGCTGCGCAAGCTGGACGCGATGCAGGCCAACCTGACCCGGCTCACCGACCTCACCGGCGAGCTGCGCCGCCAGCTCAAGCCGCTGGGCAAGCAGGCCGAGATCGCCCGCAAGGCCCAGGCCGTGCAGGCCGAGCTGCGCGACGCCCGGCTGCGGCTGCTCGCCGACGACCTGGTCAGCCAGCGCGACGCGCTGGCCCGCGACGAGCAGGACGAGGCCGCGGCCAGGGCCAGGCGCACCGAGGTCGAGCAGGCGCTGCAGGTCGCCCAGGCCCAGCAGAACGACCTGGAGGAGCAGATCGCGGCGGCCGAACCCAGGCTGGCCGCGGCGCAGGAGACCTGGTACCGGCTGTCCGCGCTGGAGGAACGGCTGTCCGGCACGGTCCGGCTGGCCGTGGAGCGGGCCAGGCACCTGTCCGCCGAGGGGGACAAGCCGAGGGGCGGCCGCGACCCGGAGGAGCTGGAGGCCGAGGCCGAGCGGGCCGCCGAGCTGGAGGCCGAACTCCAGGAGGGGGTCACCGAGGCCAGGGTCAGCCTGGCCGAGGCCCTGGAGGTGCGCACCGAACTGGAGCAGCTGGTCTCCGCCGCCGAACGCGAGCACCTGGCCGCGGTGCGCGCCATCGCCGACCGGCGTGAGGGCCTGGCCCGGCTGTCCGGCCAGGTGGAGGCGCTGCGCAGCAAGACGAACGCCACCGCCGAGGAGATCGAGCGGCTGTCGGTGGCCCTGGCCGAGGCGGCCGAGCGGGCCGAGCAGGCCGAGCGGGAACTGGCCGAGGCCCAGGCCGAGGTGGGCACCGAGGACGAGGGCGACGCCAGCCTGGACGAACGCCACCAGCAGGCGGTGGCCGCCAACACCGCGGCCAAGGAACGCGTGGAGGAGCTGGTCCGCGCCGAGCGCGCGGCCGAGCGGGAGATCGCGTCCTGGAAGGCCAGGGTGGACGCGCTGTCGCTGGGGCTGACCCGCAAGGACGGCGCCGGCGCGCTGCTGGCCGCCGGCGACCGGCTGCCCGGCCTGCTCGGGTCGGTGGCCGCGCTGCTCAGCGTGGCACCGGGCGCGGAGGTGGCGCTGGCCGCGGCCCTCGGACCGGTGGCCGACGCGGTGGCGGTGGCCGGCGGCGCGGACGCGCTGGCCGCGCTGGAACTGCTGCGCGAGTCCGACGCCGGCCGCGCCGGCGTGCTCATCGGCGACGACCCCGGCGCCCCGGCCGAGTCCACAGTGGACTGGCCGGCGCTGCCGGAGGGGGCGCGCTGGGCGGTGGACCTGGTGCGCGCGCCCGAGGCGCTGCGGCCCGCGGTGTGCCGGGCGCTGCACCGGGTGGCCGTGGTCGTCGACCTGGACCAGGCCAGGCAGCTGGTGGCCGCGCACCCGTCGGTGCGGGCGGTCACCACCGGCGGTGACGTGTTCGGCGCGGACTGGGCGGTGGGTGGCTCCGGTCGCAGCCAGAGCGTGATCGAGGTCCAGGCCGCGGTGGACGAGGCCCAGGACCGGCTGGCCGAGGCCGAACGGCAGTTGCAGCACGCCACGGCGGCGCTGGCCGGCGCCCGCGCCGAGCAGCAGGCCCGCCGCGCCGAGGTGGGCGAACTCAAGGAGGCGCTCAACGACGCCAAGGTGCGCCGGGCCCGCTCGTCGGAGCGGATCACCCGGCTGCGCCAGGCCGCGAAGTCGGCCGCGGCCGAGGTCGACCGGGTCAGCGCGCAGCGCGCCAAGGTCGAGCAGGCCCGCCAGGACGGCCTGGCCACCCTGGCCGAGCTGGAGCAGCGGCTGGCCGCCGCCCAGTCCGAGCAGGTGGACGACGAACCCGACACCCGCGAGCGCGACGAGGCCGGCAACCGCCTGGCCGCCGCCCGCCAGCAGGAGATGGACGCCCGGCTGGCGCTGCGCACCGCCGAGGAGCGGGCCCGCGCCCTGCACGGCCGCGCCGACCAGCTGCGCCGGGCCGCCCGCGCCGAGCGCGAGGCCAGGGAACGCGCGGAGAAGGCCAGGGCGGCGCGGGCGCGGGGCGCGGCCGTGGCCAACGCGGTGGTGGCCGCCGGGCAGACCGCCATGGAGCGCATCGCCACCTCGCTGCTGCGCGCCGAGCGCGACCGGGACGCGGCCCAGCGGCTGCGCACCGAGCTGGACGCCGCGCTCACCCAGGTGCGCCAGCGGGTGCGGGAGCTGAGCACCGAGCTGGAGAAGCTGACCGACGCGGTGCACCGGGACGAGGTGCTGCGCGCCGAGCAGCGGCTGCGCATCGAGCAGCTGGAGACCAGGATCGCCGAGGAGTTCGGCATCGGCCTGGCCGACCTGGTCACCGAGTACGGGCCGGACGTGCCGGTGCCGCCCAGCCCGGTGGAGATCGCCGAGTACGAGGCGGCCAAGCAGCGCGGCGAACAGGTGATGGCCCCGCAGCCCATGCCCTACGACCGGGACACCCAGCAGCGCCGCGCCAAGCGGGCCGAGCGGGACCTGTCCCTGCTGGGCAAGGTCAACCCGCTGGCGCTGGAGGAGTTCGCCGCGCTGGAGGAGCGCTACAAGTTCCTGTCCACCCAGCTGGAGGACCTCAAGGACACCCGGCGCGACCTGCTGACCGTGGTCAAGGAGGTCGACGACAAGATCCTGGAGGTCTTCGCCTCGGCCTACGCCGACGTGGCCCGCGAGTTCGAGGTCGTGTTCGCCACCCTGTTCCCCGGCGGTGACGGCCGGCTGGTGCTGACCGAGCCGGACGACCTGCTCACCACCGGCGTGGACGTGGAGGCCCGGCCGCCGGGCAAGAAGGTCAAGCGGCTGTCGCTGCTGTCCGGTGGCGAGAAGTCGCTGACCGCGGTGGCCATGCTGGTGGCCATCTTCCGGGCCCGCCCCTCGCCGTTCTACGTGATGGACGAGGTCGAGGCGGCGCTGGACGACACCAACCTGCGCCGGCTGATCGGCCTGCTCGAACAGCTGCGGGAGTCCTCGCAGCTGATCATCATCACCCACCAGAAGCCGACCATGGAGATCGCCGACGCCCTGTACGGGGTGAGCATGCGCGGCGACGGCATCACCACGGTGATCTCGCAGCGGCTGCGCGGCCAGGACGGCGCGCGCCGGTCCGCGCCCCCGCCGGCGGCCGAGGCCCAGCCGGCCGGCTGACCACACTCGCCCGCCCGGGTCGGCCGCGGCCCCCGTGGGCCGGGTTCAGTGCGGGGCGGGTCGGCTGCGCCACTGGTCGGTGGCCACCCCGCCGAGCACCACCAGCACCACCTGTTCGGCCAGGTCGGGCGTGACCGGCAGGTGGTTGAACAGCACCCGGTAGTAGGTGGTGGCGGCCAGCAGGTCCAGCAGCAGGTCGATGTCGGCGTCGGCGCGGATGTCGCCGCGCTCGATGCCCCGGCGCAGCGCCTCGGCGGTGGTGGCCCGCCTCGGGTGGAACAGCCGGTCGCGGAAGGACTCGGCCAGCTGGGCGTCCTCGGCCAGGTCGGCGACCAGCGCCGGGAGCACGCGCCGCGCGACCGTGTCGGTGAACGCCCTGGTCAGCGTGTTGATCCCGATGATCAGGTCGCAGTGGGTGCAGCCGGTGTCCGGGGTGGGCGCGGTGCCCATGCTGCTGGCCAGGGCGTCGACCACCAGGTGCTGGCGGGACGGCCAGCGGCGGCGGATCGCCGGTTTGGTGGTGCCGGCCCGCGCGGCCACCGCCTCCAGGGTGAAGTCCGCGTAGCCGACCTGTTCGAGCAGGTCGGCGGTGGCCGCCAGCACGGCGGCGTCGATGCGCGCGTCCCGGGGACGGCCGGTGCGCCGGACAGCCGCTGGTGAGGAGGTCACGGGCTGAGTATAGTGCGCTCCACTATCGTTTCGTTCCGGATCGGAACGTTAATTGCGGGAGGTGGAGCGCTGTCATGTCAGCGAGCAGTACACCGGTGGACACCGGTGGCGGGTCGGCGGCCGACGCCGGCGGCGTGTTCTCGGCCCGGTACCGGGCGCTGACCCTGGGCGTGGTCCTGTCGGTGAGCCTGGTCGCGTTCGAATCCCTCGGCGTGGCCACGGTTCTCCCCGACATCGCCCGTGACCTGGGCGGACTCGACTCCTACGGCTGGGGCCTGGCCGCGCTGATGCTGGCCAACATCATCGGCACGGTGGTGGCCGGCCGCGGCGCCGACCGGGTCGGCCCGGCCACCGCGCTGGGCGTGGCCCTGGTCGTGTTCGCCGTGGGCTGCGTGCTGGCCGGGGTGGCCGGCTCGTGGTGGTTCCTGCTGTGCGGCCGGGCCGTGCAGGGACTGGGCGTGGGCGCGGTGATGGGCCTGGCCTACGGCGTGATCGGCCGCGCCTACCCGGCGGGTCTGCAGGCCAGAGCCATGGCACTGCTGTCCTCGGCGTGGACCCTGCCCTCCCTGCTCGGTCCGCCGATCGCCGGGCTGATCACCGAGCACGCCTCGTGGCGGTGGGTGTTCGTGCTGCTCATCCCGCTGGTCGCGGCGGCGGCCCTGCTCACCCTGCCGGCGCTGGCCCGGCTGGCCGGCACCGCGCCGGCCGCCCGACCCGCCCCCGACCGGCCGTGGTGGCGGGGGCCGGTCGCGCACAGCGTGCTGCTCACCCTGGGCACGGCCGTGCTGCTGGCCGCGTTCGAACTGGACGCCCTGCCCGCGGTGGTGGTGCTCGCCCTGGTCGGCGGCGTGCTCGCGACCGTGGCCCTGCGCCGGGTCACCCCGGCCGGCACGCTGCTGGTCCGGCCGGGCGTGCCCGCCGGCATCGTGGTGCGCGCCCTGCTGTGCGCGGTGTACTTCGGCAGCGAGGCGTTCCTGCCGCTGGGCCTGACCGAACTGCGCGGGCTGGACGCCACCCTGGCCGGGTTCGGCCTGTCCGCCGGCGCGATCACCTGGGTGCTCGGCTCGGCGCTGCAGGCCAGGCGGGACGGCCGGACGGGCGGTGGCGGCCGGGTCACCGACACCGCCACGGGATTGGCCGTGCTGCTGCTCGGCGTGGTGATCATGGCCGGGGCCGTGCTCACCAGCACGGTGCCGGCGCTGGTCGCGGTGGCCGGCTGGGCCGTGGCCGGCGTGGGCATGGGGCTGGCCTACAACGCCAGCAGCACGCAGGTGCTCAACCACGCCCCGGCTGATCAGCAGGGCGCGGTGGGCGCGGCACTGCAACTGGCGCAGACCCTGGCCACCGCGCTGCTCAGCGGCCTGGGCGGCGGGGTGATCGCCCAGGTGCACCTGGCCGGCGGCACCACCCACACCGCGCTGACCGCGATCTTCGTGCTCACCGGCCTGCTCGCCCTGCTCGGGCTGCCCGTGGTGGCCCGGCTGCGCGCGGTGCCCCGCGGCTGATCACGCGCGGCGGGCCGGCCGTCGCTCAGGACTGTGCCGAGGGGACCTTTCCGTCCCATTCGGACAGTGGCGCGCTGTGCCAGCGCCAGTTCACCTGACGTGGCCGGCCCGGCAGGTCGATCCGGCCGTTGGCCCACAGCAGCACCTGCCACGGGTCGCCGTCCGGGGGCGCCCACGGGAACAACCGGCGCAGGACGGCCGCGGCCAGTTCGGCCGGCGGGGTGAAGCGCAGCCCGAGACCCCGGGCCGCGTCATCGGTGTGCACCAGGATCTCGTCGCAGGCCATGGCCGCGAACCCGGCGGGATCGGCCACGCCCCACGGGTGGAAGCCGCGCGCCTGCTCGGCGCTGCCGTCGACCACCGAGGCCAGCACCCGGGCCAGCGCGCCCAGGGTGGTCACCAGGTCGGCCGGGCCGCTGTCCCGCCGGACCTCCAGCTCCACAGTGGACAGTTCGGTGCGGCCGGCGGTCAGGTCGAACGGGTACCAGAGCAGGCAGTCGCCGACGTGCGCGACCACCTCGGCCACCGACATGTCCAGCCCCGGGATCGGGGCCGACCAGTCCCGGTCCAGTGTGGTGGTCAGGAAGCCGGTGGCCCGCTCGGCCGCGTGTCGAACATCAGTTCCGCGCATCGGGTCATCATGCCAACCCGGCCCGACTGATCCACTCCGCGTGGCGTGAGCGCCCGGGACGGGGCGAATTGGCCCGACTGGCCGGCGGAACAGCCGGTGAGCGGGCATCCTGGGAAACGACCCGGTGCCAGTGCTTCCTCATGGTTGGAGGAGATCGCCATGGACACGGTCGTCGTTCGAGACGTGCCGGAACGGGGCCGCTACGAGGCGTACGTCGCCGACGAGCTGGCGGGCATCGCCGAGTACCGCGTGATCGGCCACACCGTGGTGTTCCGCCACACCACGGTGTTCCCCGAGTTCGAAGGGGTCGGCATCGGTGGCGAACTCGCCAGAGCCGCGCTGGACGACGTGCGGGCCAGGGGCCGGCGCGCCCGCCCGCGCTGTCCGTTCATCACCGGCTGGCTGCTGCGGCACCCCCGCTACGCCGACCTGGTCGACCCGGACCACACCGCCTGGCTGGCCTCCCACGGGGCCGCCTGAACCCCGGGGAGGCCAGCGCGCCGGCCGTCGGCCGGCTCAGGCGGCCGTGGCCTCCACGGCCTGCTCCACCTCGGGCTCGGGTGGGTTGCGGTGGCGCAGCGCCAGCAGGCCGCCGACCACCAGCGTCACCACCACGCCCAGCGGGGTGTACCAGGGGTAGGCCAGCGGCAGTTCCTTGCCGTTCGGGCCGGTGAACGTCACGCCCAGGATCACCGTGGCCATCACCACCACGGTCACCACGAACGCGATGATCGCGTCCAGCTGCCGGGCCCGGCGCACCAGCAGGCCCAGCAGGAACGCGCCGAGCAGCGCGCCGTAGGTGTAGCCGGTGATGCCCAGCCCCAGTTCGATCACGGAGTTCTTGGTGCTGGAGAACATCGACGCGAACACCACGAACACGCCCGCCCAGATCAGCGTCCAGATCCGGCCGTGCCGCAGCACGCTGGCGTCGGGCAGCGCCCGCTTGGTGAACCGCTGGTAGAGGTCGGCGACCGTGGACGTGGACAGCGCGTTGAGCGCCGAGGCCAGCGCGCCCATGGTGGAGGCCAGCACACCGGCGATGAGCAGCCCGGACAGGCCGACCGGCAGGTCGTCCACGATGAAGGTGGGGAACACGTCGTCCGCGCTCTGCATGCCCAGCTCGGCCACGGACTTGCCGCCGTTGTACACCCACAGCATCACGCCGACCAGCAGGAACAGCGAGAACTGGACGAAGACCACCAGACCGCTGCCGATCAGCGCCTTCTGGCCGTCACGCAGGCTGCGGGTGGCCAGCAGCCGCTGGGCGATCAGCTGGTCGGCGCCGTGCGAGGCCATGGACAGCACCGCGCCGCCGACCACCGCGGTGACGAACATGTACGGGCTGGTCACGATGCTGTTGGTGAAGTTGAACAGCTCGAAGCGGCCGCCCTCGGCCGCGGTCGACGCCCAGCCGTCCGGCAGCGAGCTGGCCAGCACCACCACCGCGGCCACCGCGCCGAGCAGGTAGATGGACAGCTGGATCACGTCCACCCACACCACCGCGCGGATGCCGCCCACGTAGGCGTAGGCGAGGGTGAGCACGGTCAGGATCAGCACGATCTGCCAGTACTGGGTGTGCAGGCCGTAGTGGTCGAGGATCACCTTGATCGGGATGGCGCCGGCGAACAGCCGCACGCCCTCGGCCAGCAGCCGGGTGATCACGAAGGTGATCGAGGCGACGCCCTGCAGCGCGCCGCCGAACCGCTTGCCCAGGAACTCGTACGCGCTGACCAGGTTGCCCTTGAAGTACTGGGGCAGCAGCACGAACGCGGCGATGATCCGGCCGACGATGTAGCCCAGCGCGAGCTGCAGGAACAGCAGCGCGTTGCCGAACACCAGGCCGGGCGTGCTGATCACGGTCAGCGTGGACGTCTCGGTGGCCACCACCGAGAAGCACACCGCCCACCAGGGCAGGCTGCTCTCGCCCACGAAGTAGTCCTTGGCCGAGCGCTGTTTTCGGCCCACCAGCATGCCGATGATCGGCATGGCCAGCAGGTAGACCACGATGATCCCGAGGTCAACGGTTCGCACTGGGTCCTCCTGCTGCGTCGCGGGTTGCCGGGGGAGTGGTTGGAGTGTGGGAGTCCGGGGTCACGATTCGGAGTCGGGTGACTGACGATGTGGTCGGTTCCGGGGGCCGCAGCGGTCGGGCGCCCGGGGTGATGCTGCCGAGCAGCCTCGGGCCGGCCGCGCCGGTGGCGCTGGGCTGGTTGGCCGGCACGCCCGCCCAGGTCAGAAAGCCCAGCAGCGCGGTGAGGTAGGCCTCCTTGGCGTCGGCGGGCAGCCCCAGTTCGTCGCTGGTGCGCAGCGGGGTCGCGCCGAGCCGTGCGGCCAGTGCCGCCACCAGCGCCGGGTTGCGCATGCCGCCACCCGAGCCGACCACCAGGCCGGCGTTGTGGCGCCGGCACTCGGCCGCGATGGTGCGCGCGGTCAGCTCGACCAGGGTGGCCAGCAGGTCGGCGTCGGCCACCTCGGGCACCCGGCCCAGGGCGCGGCGCAGGTACTCGGCGTTGAAGTGCTCCTTGCCGGTGGACTTGGGCGGCGGCGCCGGGTAGTAGTCGTCGGCCAGCAGCACGTCGAGCAGGTCGGTGCGGACCTGGCCGCGCCGGGCGAGCGCGCCGCCGGTGTCCTGGCGCAGGGCGCCGCCGGAGACCAGGCCGGCGGCCACGTCCAGCAGGGCGTTGCCCGGGCCGGTGTCGTAGGCCAGCGCGGGCCCGTCCGGGGTGACCACGGTGATGTTGGCGATGCCGCCGATGTTCAGCCCGACCGCGGGCCGCCCGCTGGTCTCGGCCAGCTCGCGCAGCCACAGCGCGTCCAGGGTGCTGGCCAGCGGCGCGCCGTGCCCGCCGGCGGCCACGTCACGGGCGCGCAGGTCGGCGACCACGGGCAGGCCGGTGGCCTCGGCGATCCAGGCGGGCTGGCCCAGTTGCAGGGTGCCAAGGCAGTGGTTGTCCTCGACCCAGTGGTAGATGGTCTGGCCCAGGGAGGCGACCAGGTCGGCGTGCCCGTCGGCGAGGGTGGCCACGGCGTGGCTGGCGGCCGAGGCGAACGCCTGGCCGGTGCGGGTGTCCAGCGCGCAGAGTTCACCGGCGGTGCACGTGGCCGGTGGCAGCGCGGCCACCAGGGCGGCCCGCAGTTCGGCCGGGTAGTCCAGTTCGGCGTGCCCCAGTGGCACCAGTTCGACCTGGTCCGAACGCAGGCGAAGGTCGGCAACCGCCACGTCAACGCCGTCCATGGACGTTCCGGACAGCAGGCCGACAACCCGACAGGAGTTCACGCTGTGTGGTCTATTGCACAGCCAGTCGTCGGCGCAAGTGTCTAGGTTAACAATTGACCAACAAGTACGGAGGGTAGTTTTCTCTTTACGGCGGCGGCTGGCGCGACCCGGTCCGGCGTGGATGCGAGGATGACGGTGTGTCAACCACGTCCGTGATCTGGATCGTCGTAGCCGTCGTGGCCGTGCTCGCGGTCGCCGTGGTGACCGGCCTGGTGCTCGCCCGCCGGCGGCGGATCAGCCTGACCGAGCGCAAGCCCACCGACCAGCAACAACAACCCAAGGGCGGGGGCTACCGCGCGGGCGGCGGCATCAGCCTGTCCTCGGGTGGCGGGACCACCACCGTGCCCCCGCCGGCCCACCCCGCCGGCGAGCGCACCGAGACGGACGGTGAACCCGGCGTCGGCGAGGACGCCGCGGTTCCGCGCGACTCGCTCCGGCGCGGCTTCGTGGACGTGCCGCTGCCCCCCGAGGCGCCGGCCACCCCGGAGGCGGCTCCGGCGGAACCCGCCCCGGAAGCACCACTGAGTTCGACCGACCCGGCGCTGCGCGAGACGGTCGCCCCCGGGGAACCCTCACCGCAGTCGATCGGCCCGATCGAGGACACCGCCACCGCTGACACCGCCACCGCCGACACCACCGCCCCGGACACCACCGCCGAGGACATCGCACCCCCCGTGGTGCCGCCGCCGGCGGAGCGGACCGCACCGGCGGCCCCGGTGGAGCGGCCCGCCGCCCCGGTGCCCGCCCAGCCCGAGGCACCCGGCATCGAGATCGTCGAGCCAGCGGTCGCCGAACCCGCGGTCGAGGAGATCGAGCCGACCGCCGGCCGGCTGGAGCGGCTGCGCGGCCGGCTGGCCCGGTCCCGGTCCACCTTCGGCCAGGGCCTGCTCGGCCTGCTCGGCGCGGGTGACCTGGACGAGGACTCGTGGACTGACATCGAGGACACCCTGCTCATGGCCGACCTGGGCGCGGCCACCACCACCGAGATCGTGGACAAGCTGCGCGAACGGCTGGTGTCCCGGGGTGTGCGCACCTCCGAGCAGGCCCGGGCGGTGCTGCGCGAGGTGCTGGTCGAGGCGCTGCACCCGGGCATGGAGCGCTCGGTGCGGGCCCTCCCGCACGGCGACCCCGCGACCGGCGGCAAGCCCGCCGTGGTGCTGGTCGTCGGCGTGAACGGCACGGGCAAGACCACCACCACCGGCAAGCTGGCCCGGGTCCTGGTGGCCGACGGCCGCAACGTGCTGCTCGGCGCGGCCGACACGTTCCGCGCCGCCGCCGCCGACCAGCTGGAGACCTGGGCCAACCGGGTCGGCGCCGAAGTGGTGCGCGGGCCCGAGGGCGCCGACCCCGCCTCGGTCGCCTTCGACGCGGTCAAGCGCGGCATGACCACCAAGGTCGACACCGTGCTCATCGACACCGCCGGCCGCCTGCACACCAAGACCGGCCTGATGGACGAGCTGGGCAAGGTCAAGCGCGTGGTGGAGAAGCAGGCCGAGGTGGACGAGGTGCTGCTGGTGCTCGACGCCACCACCGGCCAGAACGGCCTGGTCCAGGCCCGGGTGTTCGCCGAGGTGGTGGACGTGACCGGGATCGTGCTGACCAAGCTCGACGGCACCGCCAAGGGCGGCATCGTCTTCCAGGTCCAGCGCGAACTGGGCGTGCCCGTCAAGCTGGTCGGCCTCGGTGAGGGCGCCGACCACCTGGCCCCCTTCGAACCCACCGCCTTCGTCGACGCCCTGCTGGGCTGAGCCGCCCCCGCGACGCTCGACCGCACCCGACGGCCCCTGTCCCGGCCCCGCCAGGACCGGGGCCGTCGTGCCGAGGGTGGGGTGGCGGCAGGGCCGGCCAGCCTGGTCACCCGAGGGCAACCGGTTCTGCGTCATCGACACCGGCCGCGGCTAGCTAGAGTCCGTCCGTGGTGACTGGTGAGACTGAGCTGACCGCCCAGCACATCGTCTGGGACTGGAACGGGACACTCCTGGCGGACAACGACGCGGTGCTCGCCGCGGTGAACCGGGTCTGCGTGGACTTCGGCCGCGCGGGTGGGCCGATCACGCTGGACGAGTGGCGGGCGGTGTTCAGCCGGCCCATCGTCCAGTGCTACGAACGCCTGCTGGGGCGGACCCTGAGCACCGCGGACTGGGCCAGGCTGGACGCGCTGTACCACGACGAGTACCGCAAGCTGCTGCACACCTGCCGGTTGGCGCAGGGCGTGCCCGACCTGCTCCGGGACTGGCGGGTCGGCGGTCGCACCCAGTCGCTGCTGTCCATGTGGTTCCACCACGAGCTGGTACCACTGGTCACCGAGTTCGGCATCGCCGAGCTGTTCGGCCGGATCGACGGGCTGCGGGCCAGCACGGGTGGCGGCTCCAAGGCCGAGCACCTGGCCGAACACCTGGCCGAGCAGGGGCTGAAGCCGGGCGACGTGGTGCTCATCGGGGACGTGGTCGACGACGCGCACGCGGCCGACCAGGTCGGCGCGGCCTGCGTGCTGGTCAGCACCGGCGTGATGAACCGGCCGGCGCTGGAGGCCACCGGGGTGCCCGTGGTCGACACGCTCACCGAGGCGGTCGGGCTGCTCACCCGGTGACCCCGCACCTGGCGGGCGCGCCGCCGGCGCGCCGGCCCGACCGCCAGCGGGGCTGCTCAGCCGAGCTGGGCGGCGGCGTGCGCCAGCTTCTCGATGCGCGCGTAGTCGCCGCTGGCCAGCGCGTCCTTCGGGGTCAGCCACGAGCCGCCGACGCAGCCGACGTTGGGCAGCGCGAGGTAGCGCGCGGCGCTGTCCGCGGTGATCCCACCGGTCGGGCAGAACCGCAGCCCGGGCAGGGGACCGCCGATCGACTTGAGGTAGTCCACGCCGCCGGCGGCCTCGGCCGGGAAGAACTTCAGCGCGGTCAGCCCCCGCTCGGCCAGCCGCATCGCCTCGGACACGGTGGCCGCGCCGGCCAGGAACGGCAGGCCGACCCCGGTCACCGCGTCCAGCAGCGCGTCCGTGGTACCCGGGGTGACCAGGAACGACGCCCCGGCCTTGGCGGCCTGCTCGGCCTGCTCGCCGCTGACCACCGTGCCGGCGCCCACCGCGATGTCCGGCACCTCGGCGGCCACCCGCTCGATCGCGGCCAGCGCGCTGGGGGTGCGCAGGGTCAGCTCGATCACCCGGATGCCGCCGCGCAGCAGCGCCTGGGCCAGGGGCACCGCCTGGTCGGCGTCGTCGAGCACCACCACGGGGATGACGGGGGACAGGGTGAGCAGATCAGGGCCGGTCAGCACCGGGCCACCTCCGTTGCGTTACGCCGAATACGTCAGCTGGTTGGTCCGATCCTCACACAGTCAGGTCCACCGGATCGGTGAAGTGTGACGGGGCCAGCGGTCCGAACACGCTGGCACCCCGGTCGGCCGGGCCCACCGCGCGCCGCAGCGCGGCGAACAGCTCCCGGCCGGTGCCGGTCCAGCTCACCTCGTCCGGCGGGAAGTCGGTGAGTTCGCGCGCGGCCAGCTCGGCCGGCTCGACCAGCACGTCGATGCTGCCCTGGTTGGCGTCCAGCCGGATCACGTCGCCGTCGCGGACCTTGGCCAGCGGGCCGCCGGCCGCGGCCTCCGGGGTGAGCTGGATGGCGGCCGGGATCTTGCCGGACGCGCCGGACATCCGGCCGTCGGTGACCAGCGCCACCCGGTGGCCCCGGTCCATCAGCACACCCAGCGCCGGGGTCAGGCCGTGCAGTTCGGGCATGCCGTTGGCGCGCGGCCCCTGGTTGCGCACCACCACCACGACGTCCCGGTCCAGCTCGCCGGCCCGGAACGCGTCGGTGAACTGCTGCTGCGAGGTGAACACCCGGGCCGGCGCCTGCACCACCCGGTGCTCGGGGCGCACCGCGGACACCTTGATCACGGCGCGGCCCAGGCTGCCGGACAGCATGCGCAGGCCGCCGTCGCTGGCGAACGGGTTGTCCAGGCCGCGCAGCACGGACTCGTCCAGGCTGCGCCGGGGGCCGTCGCGCCACACCAGCCGGCCCTCGTCGAGCACGGGCTCGCGCCGGTAGCGGTCCAGGCCGGGACCGGCCACGGTGCGCACGTCCGGGTGGAGCAGGCCGCCGTCGAGCAGTTCGCCGATCAGGAACTGCACGCCGCCGGCGGCGTGGAAGTGGTTGATGTCGGCGCTGCCGTTCGGGTACACGGTCGCCAGCAGCGGCACCACGCTGGACAGGTCGGAGAAGTCGTCCCAGGTCAGCTCGATGCCGGCGGCCGAGGCCACGGCCACCAGGTGCATGGTGAGGTTGGTGGAGCCGCCGGTGGCCAGCAGCGCGACCACGCCGTTGACCACGGCGCGCTCGTCGACGACCTCGGCGATCGGCGTGTACTCGGCGCCGGCCCGGTTCAGCGCCACCACCCGGCGGCCCGCCTCCTCGGTGAGCGCCCGGCGCAGTGGCGTGCCCGGCTGCACGAAGCTGGCCCCGGGCAGGTGCAGGCCCATCACCTCGACCACCAGCTGGTTGGAGTTGGCGGTGCCGTAGAAGGTGCAGGTGCCCGGCGAGTGGTAGGAGGCGGACTCGGCCGCCAGCAGGTCCTCCCTGGTGGCCTTGCCCTCGGCGAACAGCTGGCGCACCCGGCTCTTCTCCGAGTTGGGCAGGCCCGAGGCCATCGGGCCGGCCGGGACCAGGATGGTCGGCAGGTGGCCGAAGGACAGGGCCCCGATCAGCAGCCCCGGCACGATCTTGTCGCACACCCCGAGCAGCAGCGCGCCGTCGAACATCTCGTGCGACAGGGCCACGCCGGTGGACATGGCGATCACCTCGCGGCTGAACAGGGACAGCTCCATGCCGGCCCGCCCCTGGGTGATGCCGTCGCACATGGCGGGCACACCGCCGGCGAACTGGGCGACGCCGCCGGCCTCCCGCACCGACTGCTTGATCCACTCGGGGTATTCGTGCAACGGCTGGTGCGCGGAGAGCAGGTCGTTGTAGGACGAGACGATGGCGATGCCCGGCTTGGACACGCCGCGCAGCGCCAGCCGGTCCGGGCCGGAGCAGGCGGCGAACCCGTGCGCCAGGTTGCTGCAGGCGAGCCCCGCCCTGGCCGGGCCGTCGGCGGCCTGCGCGCGGACCCGGTCCAGGTAGGCGGCGCGGGTGCGGGCGCTGCGCTCGATGATCCGCTGGGTGACCTCGGTCAACACCGGGTGCGGCTGGGGGCGCTCCGGCCGGCTGCTCGTTGACATCCACTGCCTCCGCTTTGGCGATAACGGCCGGAGCCGTCAGTTGTCAGGGAACCGCTGCGGACGACAGCACTGGCGTCGCACGGACAGACGTGACGTCTGACACGGTAAGTGAAACACCCGATCGGATCAAAACCGATCCAGAACACTCGGCTGGCTGGCGCGTTTGCGATCACCGGGGGAACTTTCGCTGTGGTGGTTGTCACAGCAATGCCGAAGCGGGCACTCTCGGGGGGAGAGACCACGGGGACCGCGGTCGGCAACCCGGTCCTGCCAAGGACGGGAGGTGCTAGTTGATCATGGCGACAACGACGGGAACCGAACTCGCCGAGCTGAAGCGGACAATCGGCCAGCTCAGGCACTGCGTGGGCGCGTTGCGCTCCCGCTACGGCGACGTGGCCGGGGTGCAGCGGCTGGCCAACGACGTCGAACGCCTGGACATCGACGCCGCGGAACTCGCCGGTCTGCCCAGCACACCGCAGCCGCGCCGAGCGGTCGAGCACGACGTGGTGGTCGTGCCGGACACGCCCTACGACCCGGCGCTGTGGCGGGACGCCGACGACGAGGGAGTGGGCGGCTACCAGCCGCACCGGCGCTGACCAGCCACGTCAGCGGCTGAGCGCGGAAACGGCGCGGACCAGCAGCCGCACCCGCCCGCACTGAACGCCGGTCGGCCACGCCGGTGGCGGACAGCCGGGCACCACGTCCGGCCAGCTCCGGCCGCACAGCCGGCCTGGTTCCGGACAACCTGTCCGACCGGCCGCAACCCCCGGTCGGCGGCCAGCCACGGCCGACCCGACCACGCCGCGCCACGGCGCTCCACCGACGCAGCGCCGGGCGCACCACCCCCCGACCTGGTTGCCCCTGGTTCCCCTTGCCCACCTGGTATTCGAGTTCATCCACCCGGCATTCGAGGTGATCATGACCGCAGGACCCAGTGTGGCCGGCCGGGCCGGCACCCGCACCCTGCGCACCGACCGCTGGTGGCTCCAACCCGCCGTGACCGTGGCCGCGCTGCTCGCGTTCGTCGTCTACGCCACGATCCGCGCCTTCGCCAACGCGGCCTACTACGCGCCGCCCTACCTGTCCCCGATGTACTCGCCGTGCCTGGCCACCAACTGCGTGCCTGGCGCGAGCGACGTGCACCTGGTGGGTGACTGGTGGGGCCTGTCGCCCGCCCTGCTCGTGCTGGTCTTCCCGCTCGGCTTCCGGTTGACCTGCTACTACTACCGCAAGGCCTACTACCGGTCGTTCTGGGCGTCGCCGCCGGCCTGCGCGGTCGCCGAACCGCACCGCCGCTACACGGGCGAGACCCGGTTCCCGCTGGTGCTCAACAACGCCCACCGGTACTTCTTCTACGTCGGCCTGCTGTTCAACATCGTGCTCAGCTACGACGCCGTGCTGGCCTTCCGCGACGAGCACGGCAACTGGGGGCACGCGGGGCTCGGCACGGTGGTGCTGGTCGTCAACGCGCTGCTGCTGTGGACGTACTCGCTGTCCTGCCACTCCTGCCGGCACGTGATCGGCGGCCGGCTCAACCACTTCTCCCGCCACCCGATCCGCTACCGGGCCTGGACGCTGGTGTCCCGGCTCAACGCCAAGCACATGCGCTACGCCTGGCTGTCGCTGTTCTGGGTGGCCTTCACCGACCTGTACGTGGCGCTGGTGGCCAGCGGAACCATCACCGACCCGCGCTTCTTCTGACACCGGCAACCGCCACGGCCCGTGCCGGACGGGCAATACCCGGCCCGTGCAGGACAACGCCAGGACCACCCCAGGGACCACGCTGCCGAGGACATCCATGACAGAGCTGGAACGCCACTCCTACGACGTGGTGGTGATCGGTGCCGGTGGTGCCGGTCTGCGGGCCGCCATCGAAGCGCACGAGCAGGGCCTGCGCACCGCCGTGGTGTGCAAGTCGCTGTTCGGCAAGGCGCACACGGTGATGGCCGAGGGCGGCATCGCCGCGGCCATGGGCAATGTGAATTCCAGGGACAGCTGGCAGGTGCACTTCCGGGACACCATGCGCGGCGGCAAGTTCCTCAACAACTGGCGGATGGCCGAGCTGCACGCCAAGGAGGCACCCGACCGGGTGTGGGAGCTGGAGACCTACGGCGCGCTGTTCGACCGCACCGGGGACGGCCGGATCAGCCAGCGCAACTTCGGCGGCCACGAGTACCCGAGGCTGGCGCACGTGGGCGACCGCACCGGACTGGAGCTGATCCGCAGCCTGCAGCAGAAGATCGTGGCGCTGCAGCAGGCCGACCGGCGGGAGCACGGCGACTACGAGGCCAGGCTGCGGGTGTTCGCCGAGTGCACCGTGACCGAACTGCTGCTGGACAGCCCCGAACCCGGGCAGGCCGGACCCGCGCAGACCGGACCCGGGCAGGACACGGGTGCCACGCCGCCCCGGGTGGCGGGCGCGTTCGCCTACTGGCGCGAGTCCGGCCGGTTCGTGGTGTTCGAGGCGCCGGCCGTGGTGCTGGCCACCGGTGGCATCGGCAAGTCGTTCAAGGTCACCTCGAACTCCTGGGAGTACACCGGCGACGGGCACGCCCTGGCCCTGCGCGCCGGCGCGAGCCTGATCAACATGGAGTTCGTCCAGTTCCACCCCACCGGCATGGTGTGGCCGCCGAGCGTGAAGGGCATCCTGGTCACCGAGTCGGTGCGCGGCGACGGCGGGGTGCTGCGCAACTCCGAGGGCCGGCGGTTCATGTTCGACTACATCCCCGAGGTGTTCAAGGACAAGTACGCCGACAACGAGGACGAGGCCGACCGCTGGTACACCGACCCGGACAACAACCGCCGGCCGCCCGAACTGCTGCCCCGCGACGAGGTGGCCAGGGCGATCAACGCGGAGGTGAAGGCGGGCCGGGGCACCGAGCACGGCGGGGTGTTCCTGGACGTGTCCACCCGGATGTCCGCCGACGAGATCATCCGCCGGCTGCCGTCCATGCACCACCAGTTCAAGGAACTGGCCGATGTGGACATCACCGCCGAGCCCATGGAGGTGGGGCCCACCTGCCACTACGTGATGGGCGGGGTGGAGGTGGACCCGGACACGGCCGCGTCCAGGGTGCCCGGCCTGTTCGCGGCCGGTGAGGTGGCCGGCGGCATGCACGGGTCCAACCGGTTGGGCGGCAACTCCCTGTCCGACCTGCTGGTGTTCGGCCGCCGCGCCGGGCTGGGCGCCGCCGACTACGTGACCGCGCTGCGCGACCGGCCCCGGGTGACCGAACAGGTGCTGGCCCAGGCCGAGCGGACCGCGCTGGCCCCGTTCGCCAACCTGGCCGGTGCCGGGCCCGCCGCCGACCAGGAGAACCCCTACACCCTGCACCTGGAACTCCAGCAGGTGATGAACGACCTGGTCGGCATCATCCGGCGGGGTGCGGAGATGGCCCAGGCGCTGGACCGGCTCGACGAGCTGAAACGGCGGGCCGAGCACGTGGCCGTGGAGGGCCACCGGCAGTTCAACCCCGGCTGGCACCTGGCGCTGGACCTGCGCAACATGCTGCTGGTCAGCGAGTGCGTGGCCCGCTCGGCGCTGCGCCGCACCGAGAGCCGGGGCGGGCACACCCGCGACGACTACCCCCGGATGGACCCGAGGTGGCGGCGCAAGCTCCTGGTGTGCACGGCCGACGGCGCGGGCGTCGAGGTTGCCGAGCGGCCCCAGGAGCCGATGCGCCCCGACCTCGTCGACCTGTTCGAGTTCACCGAACTGCAGAAGTACCTGACCGGCGAGGAGCTGGCGGCCGGCGGCGCCGAGCGCGCGGCAGGGCGGTCAGCCACCGAGCACCCGGGAGAGCGGAGCTGACATGGGCTACCAGGCACACTTTCGGGTGTGGCGGGGCGACGCCGACGGAGGCGACCTGCACGACTTCACCGTCGAGGCCAACGAGGGCGAGGTGGTGCTGGACATCATCCACCGGTTGCAGGCCACCCAGTGCGGTGACCTGGCGGTGCGGTGGAACTGCAAGGCGGGCAAGTGCGGCTCGTGCTCGGCCGAGATCAACGGCCGGCCCCGGCTGATGTGCATGACGCGGATGTCGGAGTTCGCCGAGGACGAGGTGGTCACGGTGACGCCGATGCGCGCGTTCCCGGTGATCCGCGACCTGGTCACCGACGTGTCGTTCAACTACGAGAAGGCCAGGGAGATCCCGGCGTTCAGCCCGCCCAAGGGGGTCGCGGCCGGCGACTACCGGATGCACCAGGTGGACGTGGGCCGGTCGCAGGAGTTCCGCAAGTGCATCGAGTGCTTCCTGTGCCAGAACACCTGCCACGTGCTGCGCGACCACGAGGAGAACAAGCCCGCGTTCGCCGGCCCCCGGTTCCTGATGCGCATCGCCGAGCTGGAGATGCACCCGCTGGACAGCCTCAGGGAGAACACCGGCGCCGACCGCACCGAGGTGGCCCAGCAGGAACACGGCCTGGGCTACTGCAACATCACCAAGTGCTGCACCGAGGTCTGCCCGGAGCAGATCAAGATCACCGACAACGCGCTGATCCCGATGAAGGAGCGGGTCGCCGACCGCCGCTACGACCCGCTGGTGTGGCTGGGCAACAAGATCCGCCGCCGCAGAACCTGACAGCGTAGCGCCGGCGGCCGGCCCCGCGCCGAGGTTCACCCGGACGGTGTGGCAGTTGTGCACAGGCCGCCGGGTTGTCCACAGGCGCGCGAGCGGAGCTGGTGTTCGGGGTGGGGGTGGGTAGGCTGGACCTGGGGTCGCCCCCCTGGGCGGGCGGGGGGTGTCTACCTGCGGAAACGCCCAATCACACCCACCCCACCGGTGCTCGGGACGGGTGGCGTGGCGGCACCGAGCCAGCCGGGACCACACCGCGATCGGACCACACCGCGATCGGACCGCGCCGGTTCGCCGCGCGCTCCCGGCCACGACCGGGCCCAGGCGCACCACGCCACCGGGTGAAACAGAACCCCGGGTGGCGGAACGTCCACCACCCGGGGCCACCGCTCAAGAACCACTGCCTCGGAAACCACCGCCCCGGCCCGGAAACCCCGTCCCGGGCCGGAAGGCTGTCAGTACTGCTGGCTGGTGAGCTGACCGGTCCCCGCGACCGCGGTCACGGCCACGTCGCCGTCCTCACCCAGCGCGGTGGGCGCCGTGGGCACGGCCTTCTTGCTGCGCCGGTTGCGCCGCTCCAGGTAGTGCGCCAGCCAGGTCAGCAGCAGGCACATCACGATGTACATGGCCGCCACCACCATGGTGACCGGCACCAGCGGGCGGCCGAACTCGGCGATACCACCCAGGTAGCGGGCGTAGTACAGCAGCTCGGGGTAGGTGATCAGGAAGCCAAGCGCGGTGTCCTTGAGCAGCACCACCAGCTGGCTGACGATGGTCGGCAGCATCGCCCGCACCGCCTGCGGCAGCAGCACCAGCAGCATCACCTGCGTCTTGCGCATGCCCAGGGCGTAGGCGGCCTCGCGCTGGCCGCGCGGCAGCGACTCCACGCCACTGCGGAAGATCTCCGCCAGCACCGCGCCGTTGTAGAGCATCAGGCCGAGCACGACCGAGTTGAACGGCGCGCCCAGGCCGATGCCGTAGTGGAAGATGAAGATCATCACCACCAGCGGCACCGCGCGGAAGAACTCCACGATCGCCGTGGACGGCACCCGCAGCACCGCGTGGTCGGACAGCCGGCCCGCCGCGAACACCGCGCCGAACACCAGGGCCAGCACCGCGCCGAGGGCGAACGCCTGCAACGTGGCCAGCAGCGACGACACCAGGTCGAGCTGCACCTTCTCGTAGAGCAGCCACTCCCACATGCGGCTGGCGAACTGGCCGGTCACCGCGAACCGGTAGATCACGAAACCGATGATCGCCGCGATCACCACCACGCCGACCACGGCCAGCAGCCGGTGCCGGGCGCGCGCGCGGGGGCCGGGCAGGTCGAACAGAACCGAACTCATCGCGCCACGCTCCAGCGCTTCTCCAGGCTGCGTTGCAGCAGGGTCATCGGCACCACCAGGATCACGAAGAACAGCGCCACCCAGAGCAGCCCGGTCAGCGCGGGCTCACCGCGCTCGGACAGGTAGTCCCGGATCGCACCGGCCTCGGCCACCGAGAAGCCAGCGGCCACGGTGGTGTTCTTCAACAGGGCGATCAGCGTGCTCACCATCGGCGGCACCACCGCGCGGGTGGCCTGCGGGAGCACCACGCTGGTCAGGATCTGCCCGAAGCCGAGGCCGAGCGCTCTGGCCGCCTCGGCCTGGCCGACCGGCACGGTGTTGATGCCCGACCGGACCACCTCGCAGATGAAGGCGGCCGTGTAGAGCGACAGCGCGGTCACCGCCGCGGTGAAGTAGGAGATGCTGACGATCTCCAGCAGCGGGAAGGCGAACGCGAAGAAGAAGAAGATCAGGGTCAGCGGGGTGTTGCGGAACAGCGTCACGTACGCGGTGCCCGCGGCGCGCAGGAACGGGACCGGGCTGACCCGCAGCATGGCCAGCACCATGCCCAGCACCAGCGAGCCGATCGCGGCGAGCACGAACAACTGGATGGTGTTGAGAAACCCGCGCTCGAACAGGTCGAGGTTGTCCAGCAGGACGTCCATCGGTCTCCTCGCCAGTGCCAACAGAGGGAAACGAGTGGGCAGGGGTTACGCGTGTGGCCGGCGTCCACCGGGGTAGCGGCGGACACCGGCCACACGGTGGGGCTCAGTAGCGGTCGAGCTTGGGCTTCTCGGCCTTGGCTCCCGACTTGCCCAGGGTGCTGTCGTAGACCTGCTGCCACGTGCCGTTGTCAAAGGACTCCTGCAGCACGTCGTTGATCTTGTCGCGCAGCACCTTGTCGTCCTTGGCCAGGCCCACGCCGTACGGCTCGCTGGAGAAGGTGTTGCCGACCACCTTGAACTTGTCGGGCTCCAGCGCGGCGTAGCCCTTGAGGATGGCGTCGTCCGTGGTCACCGCGTCGACCTGCTTCTGGTCGAGCTGCTGCACGCACTGCGAGTAGTTCTGGAAGGAGACGATGTTGTTCGCCTCGGTCAACTGCTGGTCGCTGACCCGCTGCAGCGGGGTCGAGCCGGTCACCGAGCACACCTTCTTGCCCTTGAGGCTGTCCTTGCCGGTGATGCTCGTGTCGTCCTTGCGCACCAGCAGGTCCTGCCCGGCCACGTAGTACGGGCCGGCGAAGCTGATCTGCTCCTTGCGCTTGTCGCTGATGGTGTACGTGCCGACGTAGTAGTCGACGTCACCGTTGGCGATGGCCTGCTCGCGGCCCACCGACGCCACGGCCTTGAACTGGATCTTGTCCTCGCCGTAGCCGAGCTTGGCCGCGATCATCCGGGCGATCTCGATGTCGAACCCGGTGTACTTGCCGCTGGTCGGGTCCTTGTACCCGAGCTGCGGCTGGTCCTCCTTGACGCCGATGACGACCTGGTCGCGGCCCTTCATCCGCTGGAAGGTGGGCGAGCCGTCGAGCTTGACGTCCGAAGCGGGGGTGAACGACGGCGCGGGGGAGCTGCCCGCCGCGTTGTCGCTCGGGCTGCCCTCCCGGCCGCACGCGGTCAGGGCGAGGGCGCCGACCAGCAGCCCTACCGCAAGGGGGCGCAGTCTCATCGTCTTCAGTCTCCTGCTCTGTGTTTCACGGGCGGCGCCTGAACGACAGCACCGCGCCTGGTCGGGCACTGACCGGTCAGTGGGTGAGGATCTTGCCAAGGAAGTCCTTGGCCCGGTTGGACGTGGGAGCGGTGAAGAACGCCTCGGGCGAGGTGTCCTCGACGATCTCACCGTCGGCCATGAACACGACGCGGTCGGCGGCCCGGCGGGCGAAACCCATCTCGTGGGTGACCACGAGCATGGTCATGCCCTCCTTGGCCAGCGTCGTCATCACGTCCAGCACCTCGTTGACCATCTCCGGGTCGAGGGCCGAGGTGGGCTCGTCGAAGAGCATCACCTTGGGACGCATGGCCAGTGCCCTGGCGATCGCGGCCCGCTGCTGCTGCCCACCGGAGAGCTGCGCGGGGAACTTGTCGGCCTGACTGGCGATGCCGACCCGCTCCAGCAGCTCCATCGCGGTGCTGCGGGCCTGTCCGGCGGGTGTCCTGCGGACCTTCATCGGCGCCAACATGACGTTGTCGACGATGCTCTTGTGGGCGAACAGGTTGAACGACTGGAACACCATGCCCACGTCGGCGCGCAGCCGGGCCAGTTCCTTGCCCTCCGCCGGCAGCGGCTTGCCGTCGACCTCGATGGTGCCCTTGTCGATCGACTCCAACCGGTTGATCGTGCGGCACAGCGTCGACTTGCCCGAGCCCGACGGCCCGAGCACCACCACGACCTGTCCCTGGGGGACTTCCAGGTTGATGCCCTTGAGCACGTGCAATGGCCCGAAGAACTTGTCCACGCCGGTCATCCGGATCATCGGTGGCGCAGAGGTGGCTCCGGTCATGCGCTCCTCCAGGAGGGTGTGGTCGGCGTTGGTGGGTTGGTCGGCGCTGGTGGGCCCGCGTTGGCGGAAACCTAGGTGGGCGTGCCCGGGGCAGTCCAGGCGCTTGAGCAAGACTTGAGGTCCCAAGTCTGCAACGTTCTCGCCCCGACAGCGATCTCCGTCCGCAGCGGAAGGCGGAGAGCAGCATAGACGGCTGGGCCGACAGAGCAGGGCGGTTAACGCGGACTTAGGGTTTCAACTCTGTCACACACCCGGGTCGACTGAAAGCCCGGTGGGGGTTGGCCGGTCGGTCGGGCAGGGCCGGGACGGGGAGGGCTTGGCGTGCGAGTACTGCTGGTCGAGGACGACGACCGGGTGGCCGAGGCACTGGTGCCCGCGCTCACCAGGCGCGGGTTCACCGTGGAACGGCTGGCCACCGGCCGGCCCGCGCTGGACCGGTTGGCCGGGGTGGACGTGGTCCTGCTCGACCTCGGCCTGCCCGACGTGGACGGGGTGACGCTGTGCCGGTCCATCCGCGCGGCCAGCGACGTGGCGATCATCGTGGTGACCGCGCGCGGCGAGGTCGACGACCGGATCCTGGGCCTGCACGCCGGCGCCGACGACTACCTGGTCAAGCCCTACGACGTGGGGGAGCTGGTGGCCAGGGTGCACGCGGTGTGGCGGCGGCGCGGCCACCAGGTCGGGCCCGGCATCCCCAGCGGCCTGCCCGGGGCGGCCGGCCCCGGCGGCCACCTGGTGCGCGTCGGGGACACCGAGATCGACCTGGCCCGCCACGAGGTGCGGGTGGCCGGCCAGCCGGTCACCCTGGCCCGCAAGGAGTTCCAGGTGCTGGCCATGGTGGTGGCCGCGGGCGGGGCGGTGTGCACCAGGGAGCGCATCCTCGCCGAGGTGTGGGGCCGCACCTGGTCGGGCGCGAACCGCACGCTGGACGTGCACGTGGCCAACCTGCGCACCAAGCTGGGCAGGCCCCAGCTGATCGAGACGGTGCGCGGGGTGGGCTACCGGCTGGCCGCGCCGACCGGGCCGGTGTCCGGTGCGGACGGCGGATCAGCCGGCTGAGGCGGACAGCACGGCTGCCGGAGGACAGCACGGCTGAGGCGGACCGCGCGGCGGGCTGCACCGCGCGGCGGACGAGAACGGGAGTGCGCGCATGCGGGCCAGGCTGCTCGGCATCGTGCTGTCGCTGGTCGGGTTGCTGCTGGTCGGGCTGGGCGTGCCGCTGGCGCGCAGCGTGGCCGGCAGCGAGCAGCAGCGGCTCTTCCTCGACCGGGTGACCGACACCAGCCGGTTCGCCTCGCTCGCGCAGCGCCCGCTCATCGACAACCGGCCCGCGCTGCTCACCACCGAGCTGCGCCGCTACGACGACCTCTACGGCATCACCGTGCTGGTCTTCGACCGGGACCACCGGATGGCGGTGGCCTCCCGCGACGACGTGCCCGCCACCACGCCGGCGGTGCGCGCCGCCGTGGCCGCGGCACTGGCCGGCCGCCAGCCCGAACTGGGCGCGCCGCTGCTGCCCTGGGACGACACCCCGCTGGTGCTGGCCGAACCCGTGCTGGTGGACGCGGAGGTGCGGGGCGCGGTGGTCACCATCTCGCCGACCGACCGCAGCCGCGCCCGGATCCTCGGCTGGTGGACGCTGGTCGCGCTGGGCGGGCTGGTCGCGCTGGGCCTGGCCCTGCTGGCGGCGCTGCCCGTGGTGCGGTGGGTGCTGCGGCCGGTCCGCCGGCTGGACGACGCCACCGGGGCGCTGCTCGGCGCGGTGGTGGCCGGGCGGCCGGTGGAGCCGGTGGGCATCGCAGCCGGCCCGGCCGAACTGCGCCAGCTGGGCCGCTCCTTCGACGTGATGGCGGCCAACGTGGCCGAGGTGCTGGCCGCGCAGCGGGCCTTCATCGCCGACGCCTCCCACCAGCTGCGCAACCCGCTGACCGCGCTGCGACTGCGGCTGGGCAACCTGGAGGGCGAGGTCAGCCCGGCCGCCACCGCCGACCAGGCCGCGGCACTGGCCGAGGCCGCGCGGCTGAACCAGATCCTGGACGACCTGCTCACCGCGGCCCGCGCCGAGGCCAGCACGGTGGAACCGGTCGCCGTGGACATCGACCCGGTGGTGGCGCAGCGGGTGGCCACCTGGCAGGTGGCGGCCCGCGCCCGAGGCGTGGACCTGGTGCTGGCCGGCGAGCCGGGCGGCCGGGTGCTGGCCCCGCCCCGCGGCGTGGAGACCGTGCTGGACGCGCTGCTGGACAACGCCGTGAAGTTCACCCCGGAGCCGCCCCCGGACCCGCCCCTGATCGAGGTGCGGGTGGCGCGGGTGGACGGGCGGGTGCGGCTGTCCGTGCGCGACCACGGCCCCGGCCTGGACGAGGAGGAGCTGGCCCGCGCCACCGACCGGTTCTGGCGCAGCCGCGCCCACCAGAACGTGTCCGGCTCCGGCCTGGGCCTGGCCATCGTGCGGCGGATCGCCGAGCGGGTCGGCGGCGCGGTCAGCCTGGACCGGCCCGAGGACGGCGGCCTGCGGGTCACCGTCGAGCTGCCCGCCGCCTGAGCGGCCGGGCGGTCAGACCTTGGCGTCCTGGTAGTAGCGGCGCGCCCCGGGGTGCAGGGGCACCGACGCGGTCTCGATGGCCGAGCGCGCGTCAATGGACTGCGCGGCCGGGTTGGCCCGGTCGAGCGGCTCCCTGGCCGCGAACAGCCCCCGGGTCAGCGCCTCGGCCACGTCGTCCGACATGGCATCGGTGACCAGCAGGAAGTTGGGCACGGCCAGGGTGCTCACCGGCCCGCCGGACAGGCCGTAGGCCGAGGCGGGCAGGGTGGCCGTCCGGTAGACCGGGTAGCGCTCGCGCAGTTCCGGCAGCACGTCGGCCAGGTCGAGCAGGCGCAGCGGCAGCCGCGCGGCCAGCTCGGTGATGCCGGCGGTGGGCAGGCCCCCCGACCAGAAGAACGCGTCGATGCTGCCCGAGCGCAGCGCCGCCAGCGACTCCGACAGGCCCAGGTGCGCCACGACCAGGTCGTTCTCCCCGAGACCCGCGGTCTCCAGCAGCCGCCGGGCGATCAGCTCCACCCCGGACTTGGGGGAGCCGATGGACACCCGCAGCCCGCGCAGGTCGGCCAGGTGCCCGGCCCGGCTGTCCGCCCTGACCACCAGCTGCAGGTAGTCGTCGTGCATCCGGGCCAGCGCGCGCAGGCCGCGCTGACCGGGGGTGTTGATCGTCTCGGTGGCCGCGTCCGCCGCGGAGAAGCCGATGTCGGCCGAACCGGTGACCAGCCGGCCCAGGTTGTCCACGGACCCGGCGGTCTGGCGCACCTCGGGCCGGGGCATCCGCAGCTGGCCGGCCCAGGCGTCGGCCAGCACGTTGCCGAGCACGTCGTAGACGCCGTCCTTGCTGCCGGTGGCCACGGTGAGCCGCAGGCCGGTGAAGTCCGCCTGGCAGCCGCTCACCAGACCGGCCAGCAGGCCGGTGACCAGCAGCAGCACCGCGGCGGCCGCCGGCCGCCCGGTCGGTCGTTGGCGGGTCCGGTTCGCGACGGGTGACACGCCGTCATGGTGCCAGGCCGGGGTTCTACCCTGGTGGCAGACGGAAAGGGAAGATGCAGTGACCCGCACGTACCACATCCGCACGTTCGGCTGCCAAATGAACGTGCACGACTCCGAGCGGCTCGCTGGCCTGCTGGAGGACGCCGGCTACACCCCGGCCGACGAGGGGGCCGTGCCCGACGTCGTCGTGTTCAACACCTGCGCGGTGCGGGAGAACGCCGACAACAAGCTCTACGGCAACCTCGGCCACCTGCGCCCCACCAAGGCCGCCCACCCGGGCATGCAGATCGCCGTGGGCGGCTGCCTGGCGCAGAAGGACCGCGGCGAGATCGTGCGCCGCGCGCCCTGGGTGGACGTGGTGTTCGGCACGCACAACATCGGCTCGCTGCCGGTGCTGCTGGACCGGGCCAGGCACAACGCCAGGGCCGAGGTGGAGATCCTGGAGGCGCTGGAGACCTTCCCGTCCACCCTGCCGGCCCGGCGCGACTCCGCCTACTCCGGCTGGGTGTCGGTGTCGGTCGGCTGCAACAACACCTGCACGTTCTGCATCGTGCCTTCGCTGCGCGGCAAGGAGCGGGACCGGCGGCCCGGCGAGGTGCTCGCCGAGGTCGAGGCGCTGGTCGCCGAGGGCGTGCTGGAGGTGACCCTGCTCGGCCAGAACGTCAACTCCTACGGCGTGGAGTTCGGCGACCGCTACGCGTTCGGCAAGCTGCTGCGCGCCTGCGGCGACATCGACGGCCTGGAGCGGGTCCGGTTCACCTCGCCGCACCCCAGGGACTTCACCGACGACGTGATCGCCGCGATGGCCGAGACCCCGAACGTGTGCCACCAGCTGCACATGCCGCTGCAGTCCGGCTCCGACCGGGTGCTCAAGGCCATGCGCCGCTCCTACCGGTCCGGCCGCTACCTGGAGATCCTCGACCGGGTGCGGGCCGCCATGCCGGACGCGGCCATCACCACCGACATCATCGTGGGCTTCCCCGGCGAGACCGAGGAGGACTTCCAGGCCACCCTGGACGTGGTGGCCGCGGCCCGCTTCTCCAGCGCGTTCACCTTCCAGTACTCCAAGCGGCCCGGCACACCCGCCGCGGACATGCCCGACCAGCTGCCCAAGCAGGTCGTGCAGGAGCGCTACGACCGGCTGATCGCCCTGCAGGAGGAGATCTCCTGGGCGGGCAACAAGCAGCTGGTCGGCCAGACCGTGGAGGTGCTGGTGGCCACCGGTGAGGGCCGCAAGGACAACGAGACGCAGCGGCTGAGCGGCCGGGCCAGGGACGGCCGGCTGGTGCACTTCAACCCCACCGGGCCGGCCGTGGACGGCAGCGTGCGGCCGGGCGACGTCGTGCACACCACCATCACCTACGGCGCCCCGCACCACCTGGTGGCCGACGGCCCGCTGGTCGCGCACCGCCGCACCAGGGCGGGTGACCACGCCGAGGCCGGGATCCGGCCCAGGACCTCCGGGGTCAGCCTGGGCCTGCCGGGCTTCGGCGCGCCCAGCCAGCCGGCGCAGCCCGTCGGGGGGTGCTCGGTCCAGTGAACGACCGGCGCGACATCCCCGGCCAGCGCGGCGGACCGGACGAGCCGGAGGAGTCACCGGAGCTGGCCCGGCTGCGGGCCGAGATCGACCAGGTGGAGAAGGCCGTGGCGCGGCGCATCGACCCCGGGTTCGGGGCCGTGGTGATCGCCGTGGCCGTGCTGGTGTTCCTGGTGGCCGCCGTGCTGCCGTGGGTGGGCCCGGCCAGCGGCCTGCAGATCCTGCTCGGGCAGCGGCCGGCCGGGGCCGCGGTCGGGCCGCTGCCCACGGTGTTCGCCTTCGCCGCGGTGCTGATCGGCGTGCTGGCCTCGGCGATCGGGCTGATGGTGCGGCGCTGGGGCATGGCCTGGATCTGCGCGCTCGGCTGCTTCGCCACCACCATCGTGGGCGTGCTGTCCATCTGGACCCAGCAGACCACGCAGAGCCACGAACCCGGCCCCGGGCCGGGCGGCGGCCTGGTGCTGGCCGTGCTCGCCGTGCTGGTGCTGGCCGTCCAGTGGCTGCGCATCGCCTGGTCGCGGCCGGCCACCAGCCCCACCGCCGGGATGGAGCAGTGATCCGCACCAGCGGGTGATCTTCCCGGTCGCTCCCCCACATGGGCGCACTGTGCGGGGCGGAGCGTTGCGCCAGGTGGCCGACGAAAAAGTGCTCACTTAGCTTAAGGGTCAGCGCTTCTGCCACGGACCGTGGTCGGATTGGAGCTGATCGTGGTCACCTCGCCCGCATCGCCTGACGTGATCTTCGTGGGGGGCACCGTTCGGACCGTGGACGATCAGCTCCCCGTGGCCGAGGCGCTGGCCGTGGCCGGGGACCGGATCGTCGCGGTCGGCAGCGCGGCCGAGGTGACCGCCCTGCGCGGCCCCACCACCGAGGTCGTCGACCTGGACGGCGGCTGCCTGCTGCCCGGTTTCGTCGAGGCGCACAGCCACCCCACCCAGGACCAGCTGATGTACGCGCCGTCCGTGGTGGACATCCGGCCGATGAGCTGCGCCACCGCCGACGAGGTCAACCTGCGGGTGAAGCGCGCCCTGGACCGCACCCCCGGTGACCAGCCGCTGGTGTTCAACGGCCTGGACACGCTGCTGCAACCGGGGTTCCCCGAACCGACCCGGGAGTGGCTGGACGAGCTGGGCCCCACCCGGCCGATCATCTTCTGGCAGAACTCCGGCCACGTGGCCTGGGCCAACGGCGCGGCGCTGCGGTACGCGCGGCTGCCCGACGACGCCCCCGACCCGCCCGGCGGCCACTTCGAGCGCGACGAGTTCGGCCGGCTCACCGGCAAGGCCTACGAGGCGCCGGCCATCCTGGCGATCGCGGCCCGGCTCATCTTCGGCGGCCTGCGCGGCCCGGAACTGCTGGCCAACCAGCACGAGTTCCTCGCATCCCGGGGCATCACCACCACCAGCGAGATGGCCTTCTCCGGCCAGCTGCGGCCGCTGATCCGCTCGCTCTACGACCACGACCTGGCCAGGGCCCGGATGCGGGTCTACGAGATGTCCTCGCCGGCCGGGCGGGCCAGCTGCGCGCTGGACAACGGCGACGACATGTTCAAGCAGATCGGCATCAAGATCTGGGTGGACGGCTCACCGTGGCTGGGCACCATCGCCACGTCCTTCCCCTACCTGGACACCCCGGCCACCCGCGCCCTCGGCCTGGCACCGGGCCACCGCGGCCGGGCCAACCACGACACCGACCAGCTCCGGGAGATCGTCGCCGCCTACTACCCGCAGGGCTGGCAGATGTCCTGCCACGTGCACGGCGACGAGGGCGTCACCATGATCCTGGACGTCTACGAGGAGGCGCTGCGCGCCCACCCGCGCCCCGACCACCGGCTGCGGCTGGAGCACTGCGGGGCGATGACCACCGAGCAGTACCGCCGGGCCGCGGTCATGGGGGTGTGCTGCAGCCTGTTCGTGAACCAGCTGTACTACTGGGGCGACGTGCTGGTGGACGACCTGTTCGGCGCCGAGCACGGCGCGCCGTGGATGCGGGCCCGCTCGGCGGTGGACGCGGGCATGCGCATCTCGCTGCACAACGACGCGCCGGTGACCCCGGAGGAGCCGCTGCGCAACATCTCGGTCGCGGCGACCAGGACCACCCGCTCCGGCCGGGTGCTCGCCCCCGAGGAGCGGATCACCGTGGCCGAGGCGCTGCGCGCGGAGACCGTGGACGCGGCCTACCAGCTGTTCTGCGACGACGTGCTGGGCACGCTCACCCCGGGCAAGTACGCCGACCTGGTGGTGCTGGAGGCCGACCCGCACGCGGTGGACCCGGCCGAGATCGCCGACCTGGCGGTCACCGCCACCTACCTGGCCGGCCGCCTGGTCTACGAGCGCTGAACCACCCGCCGCGCCAGGCCGCGTGTCACCCACATGGCCCTGCCTGAACTGTCAACTCGGGGGGTTTGCAAAGTCGACTCGCGGGGCGTGGGCCCGGGGTGGGAGCCCCGGGCCCACGATGGGGTGTCAGCGGCTGGCGACGGCCTGTTCGGCGGCGGCCAGCCACTCGCGCCACTGCGCCGCCTGGGCCTCGGCCTGTTCGGCGCGGCGCTTGTCACCGGCCGAGCGGGCCTTGGCCGCCTGCGACTCGAACTGCGCCACCCGCTCGCGGAACTGCGCGACCCTGGCCTCGGCCTCCGGGTCGGTGCGCCGCCACTGCGCGTCCACGGCCGAGCGCACCCGCTCCTCGATCGCGCGCAGCCGGCCCTCCAGCTCCCGCACCCGCTCACGCGGGACCTTGCCGATCTGGTCCCACCGCTCCTGGATCCGGTACAGGTGCGACCGCGCCGCCTCCAGGCCGGCCCCCGGGTCGATCTGCTCGGCCTCGGCCAGCAGCTCCTCCTTGAGCTTGGCGTTGGCCGTGAACTCCGCGTCACGCTCGCTGAACGCCTCCGAGCGGCGCGCGAAGAACCGGTCCTGCGCCGCGCGGAACCGCTGCCACAGGGCGTCGTCCGCCTCCTTGGGCGCCCGGCCCGCCGCCTTCCACTCGGCCATCAGCTCCTTGTAGCGGCCGGCGGTGGGGCCCCAGTCGTCCGACTCGGCCAGCGCCTCGGCCTCCTCGACCAGCTCCTGCTTGCGCGCCTTGGCGGTGGCGCGCTGCCGGTCCAGGTCGGCGAAGTGCGAACCGCGCCTGCGGTTGAACGCGTCCCGCGCCTTGGAGAAGCGCCGCCACAGCTGCTCGTCGGTCTTGCGGTCGACCCCGCGGATGGTCTTCCACTCGTCCAGGATGGCCCGCAGCCGGTCGCCGGCGCTCTTCCACTGCGTCGACTCGTTGGCGATCTGCTCGGCCTCCTCCACCAGCGCCTGCTTGCGCGCGGCCGACTCGGCCCTGGCCACCTCCTTGGCCGCCTTGGCCGCCTCCACGGCCTGTTCCGCCGCGGCCACCACCGCGTCCACGCGCGCGGCCAGCGCGGCCAGGTCACCCACCACGGCCGCGTCGGTCAGCCCGTCCCGCAGGTGCTTGGCGCTGGCCAGCGCCTGCTTGGGGTCACCGGCGCCGGACGCCAGCCTGGCTTCGAGCAGCTCCGCCTCGGTGCGGATGTCGTCGAAGCGGCGGGCGAAGTGCGCCAGCCCCTCGGCAGGCTCGCCAGCCTGCCAGGAACCCACCGCGCGTTCCCCGTCCTCGGTGCGCACGTAGACCGTGCCCTCGGCGTCCACCCGTCCCCAACGGGCGGGATCGTCGGACGCGACGGGAACCGGCGGGGCGACCGCCTGCGTTCCCGGCTGCCGCGTCTGATCCTCGGTCGCGGCACCACTGCCCTCGGCTGTGCTGTCCGGGGTCGTGTCCTGATCCGTCATCGCCGGCTTCCTCCTCGCCTGCCCACCTCGTGCCCGTGCGGTCCACGAGCGCCCCACCGAGGGCGGGGCCCAGCAACCGGGCACGGCGACCATCCATGGTCCCCAGTGCCCCGCGCGCATTCAAACAGGTCAGGGCTCAACTGGGTACTCCGAGGCGGTCGGTAGCGTCAGTTGGCATGATCAGACGCGCTGTGCTGGTGCCACATCCGCCGCTGCTGGTGCCCGAACTGGTCGCCGGTGCGCGCACCGTCACGCAGCCGCTGCGGGCAGCGGTGATCTCGCTGGTCAGCGGGCTCGCCGAGGTCGCTGACTGCTGGATCGCGGTGGCCGCCGACCCGGCCGGCCCGACCCGGTTGGACCCCGCTTCGGTGGGCACGTTCCGAGGTTACGGCGTTGACGTGCGGGTTCGCCTGTCCACCGAGGAGGCGACCGAACGGGCCACCGGGGCGCGCGAGTCGGGCCAGGACCAGCCGCCCGCCGCGGACCTGCCGCTGCCCGCGCTGGTGGCCGGCTGGCTCCGGGACCAGGCCGGCGCCACCCGGGTGGCCGTGGACCTGGTGCCGCCCACGCTGTCCCCGGCCGGCTGCCGCGCGCTGGCGGCCGACCTGCTGGCGCGCGCGGCCGGCCCCGACCCGGTGGGGCTGTTGGTGCTCGGCGACGGCTCGCCCCGGCATGGCGAGCGCGCGCCCGGCCGGCCCGACGACCGCGCCGGCCCGTTCGACCAGGGGGTGCACCAGGCGCTGGCCCGCCTGGACACCGCGGCGCTGGCCGCGCTCGACCCCGACCTGGCCGACGAGCTGGGCGCCCAGGGGCGGGCCGCCTGGCAGGTGCTGGCCGGGGTGGTCGACCAGGACGAGCGGCCGTGGCGGGCGGTGTCCGCCGATCTGGAGGTGCCCTGGGGCGTGGGCTACCACCTGGCCCGGTGGGACCCGGTGGAGTGAGCCGTCCACGGCACTCCCACGCCGGTGCTTGCCGCGCAGCGTGCACACCCAGGGCGCACGGCTGATCCGACGCCTCATCCGCGCCCGCCAACTCCGCTCCTGACCACCACGCCGGGGTGGGCGGGTCGCGCGGCCAGGCGGTTAGGCTGACCCGCCGTGACCACCCGCCCGCCCCGGCCGATCGCGGTCGTCGGCCCCACCGCCACCGGAAAGTCCGACCTGGCGGTGCGGCTGGCCCTGCGCTGCGGCGGCGAGGTGGTCAACGCCGACGCCATGCAGCTGTACCGGGGGATGGACATCGGCACCGCCAAGGTGACCGAGGCCGAGCGGCAGGGCGTGCCGCACCACCTGCTCGACGTGCTCGACGTGACCGAGACCGCCTCGGTCGCCGCCTACCAGCGGCACGCCAGGGCCGTGATCGAGGACCTGCTGGCGGCCGGCCGCACCCCCGTCCTGGTCGGCGGGTCCGGCCTCTACGTCCAGGCCGTCCTGGACGACCTGCGCTTCCCCGGCACCGACCCGGCCGTGCGGGCGCGGCTGGAGCACGAGTTGGCCGAGGTGGGCGCGCCCGCCCTGCACGCCAGGCTGGCCGAGGCCGACCCGGTGGCCGCCGAGGCGATCCTGCCCAGCAACGGCCGCCGGGTGGTGCGTGCCCTGGAGGTCATCGAGATCACCGGCCAGCCCTTCTCGGCCACCCTGCCCCGTCCCGGCCCGGCCCGCTACGACACGGTCCTGGTGGGTGTGGACCGCGCCGCCGTCGACCTGGACGCCCGGGTCGACCTGCGGGTGGACCACATGTTCGCCGCCGGCCTGGTCGACGAGGTGCGTGAGCTGGTCGGCCGGGGCCTGCGCGAGGGCCGCACGGCCTCCCGGGCGCTCGGCTACCAGCAGGTGCTGGCCGCACTGGACGGCGAGTACGACATGGCCACCGCCGCGACCGAGACGGCCAGGGCGACCCGCCGGTTCGTCCGCCGGCAGCGCTCGTGGTTCCGCCGGGACAACCGGATCACCTGGTTCGACCCGGCTGGCTTCCCGCCGGCCGCCCCCGGCGCACCCGACGACCTGGTCGACGCCGTGCTCGCGCTGACCCGGCGGTGAGCGCGCCGCCCCGGGCGTCCCAGGTGGACGGTGGCGGTCGACGTCGCGGGTGGACACGTAGTCTTGACGGGTGGCCGGTGTTGAGTTCGTCAAGGGGCACGGCACGGAGAACGACTTCGTGGTGCTGCCCGACCCTGCGGGCACGCTCGCCCTGACCGAGGCGCGGGTCCGCGCGCTGTGCGACCGCAGTCGGGGCCTGGGCGCGGACGGGGTGCTGCGGGTGGTGCCCACCAGGGCGGTGGTCGACGCACCGGCCGGGGTTGACGACAGCCTGTGGTTCATGGACTACCGCAACGCCGACGGTTCCGTGGCCGAGATGTGCGGCAACGGCGTCCGGGTGTTCGCGCGCTACCTGGTGGAGACCGGCCTGGCCAGCGAGGGCAGGTTCACCATCGGCACCAGGGCGGGTGAGCGCGGCGTGACCGTGCACCCCGACCGCACGGTCACCGTGGACATGGGCCCGGCCCGGGTGGTGGGCCGCTCGGCCGCCACCGTGGACGGCACCGCGTTCCCCGGCGTGGCCGTGGACGTGGGCAACCCGCACCTGGTCTGCCGCACGGACACGCCAGTGGACGACCTGGACCTGACCCGGCCGCCCGGTCACGACCCGGTGGTGTTCCCGCACGGCGTGAACGTCGAGTTCGTCAACGTGCTCGGCGAGGACGCGCTGCGCATGCGCGTGCACGAGCGGGGCGTCGGCGAGACCCGCTCGTGCGGCACCGGCACGGTGGCGACGGTCGCCGCGTGGCTGCACCTGGCCGGCCGGACCAGCGGCAGGGCCACGGTGGCCGTGCCCGGCGGGCAGGTCACCGTCACCGTTGACGAGCGGGGCAGCACCCTCACCGGCCCAGCCGTCCTGGTCGCCGGCGGCGAACTGGACGAGCAGTGGTGGGCCGACAACGGCTTCTAGGAGCGACCACCCCCGTTTTCGGAAGCGCCGGACCGGGCCCGAAAGCGACCGGCTGTTCTTCGGAAAGCGACGGGTTGGTCTGCTGAACAGCGACGAGCCAGCCTGCTGAAAGCGACGGACCGCCAGCCCCAGCAGCGCCCTGGGGCCAGTGGGGCAGCCGAACTACCACCCGAACACCCCCCACCCTCCATGAACTGCTCCCCGGGAGTTGGACTGGCTAATTGAAGGCTAGTTGGTGAGGGCTTGGGCCCGGTATTCGGCCGGGCTCAGGCCCTGCAACGTGGT
>NZ_JAMTCK010000028.1 GCF_024171785.1 Goodfellowiella coeruleoviolacea | reverse complement strand
TCGCCGCCGCGGCCGCCGCGTTCCTCGCCGGTCCCCTGATGGCCGGGGTGGGATTCGCCGGCTTGTCGTTGGTCGCCGCGGCGGCGCTGCTACCGCTGTGCCTCTCGCTCCTGCTCGGGCGTCGCGCCCGCAGGCGTCCGAGCAGTGTGGACGCTCACTGAGTGCGGTGGGAGTCAGAGCCGTTCGAGGTCGGGGCCGCTGGGCTGAGATCCTGGACCAGTGGGTTGAAGATCTCATCCCGGTGCCGGCGCAGTGTCTCCGCGAACTCCGCGACCCTTCCGGCGCGAACCCGGTCGCGAGCACGGCACGCACCCGCTCGCCGCGGACGGCGTGCTCACCGAACTCGCCGCGACAACCGGACCGCGGTCACCGGGCCCGCGACTGCTCGGCAGCACCTCGTCCGACCTCGTGCTGCCTCGGCTGCTCGACACCAAACCGGCGCCGTCAGGCTCGCGGCAACAGCTGGTCGCGAATGGACAAGCACTGTGCGCTGATGGACAAGGACACCAGCGCGAGGCTCGGGCATCATGGGCGCCGCGGTGAGGGGGACACGGTGTGCTGGAGAACTCGTACCTGCGGTGTTGTCGGTACCGGTGCCCTCTTTCGAAGGGATCTCGTTGGCCCACCAGTTGACGCGCGTCAAGTCCGGAGGAAGCGATTTTGGTACATGTCAGTTTCAGTCTGCTGGGACCGCTGGAGATTCGCCGTGACGATCAGGTGCTCTCCAGACCGGGAGGCAAGAAGCGATCGTTACTGGCCATGTTGCTGCTCACCCCGCAGCGTGCGGTCGCCAGGAACAGGCTGACCGCAGAACTGTGGGGAGCGGCGCCGCCGCGATCGGCAGCGGCAAACCTGCGTACCCATGTCTCCGGACTGCGGTCCTGGTTGGGGGACTGTCTGCCCGAGACGGCTGAGTCCGGGCTGCTCAGCACCGGGAACGGATGGGCGCTGGGCTTTGCCCAGCGCATGACCGTCACCATCGACGTGCACGGGTTCGAGCGTGATCTGCGGACCGGCAGACAACTGGTTGACGCCAATGACCTGTGTGGAGCGGAGCCGTACCTGCGTCGAGCCGCGCTGGCCTGCCGAGGAGTGCCGTTGCAGGACATCCCCCAGGGCGCCCTGCTCAGCGCACGTGCGGCCGTGCTCACCGCCCAGTGGCTCTCGGCGGTCGAGGAGTACGCGGACCTGCTGATCAAGCTGGGTGACTACGAGCGGGCCAGGACGGTGCTGCACGACTTTGTCGGCGACCACCCGGCCCGGGAGCGGGCCTGGCGTGGACTGCTGCTGGCGTGCTACCACCAGGGAGATCTGGCCGCGGTTGTCTCGACGTACCGCAGCGCGCGGCGAGCGCTCGCGGAGGAACTGGGGGTCGAGCCCGGTGCCGAACTGACTGTGCTGTACCGGTCAATGCTGCGCCGCGATCCCCGGTTGAGTCGTTCGCGCCCGGCTTGTCCCCAGCGCCCAGGTCCGCGGACGGTCCCGTTGGGGTCGTTCCTGGAGGTGTAGTGGTCACCGGGCGACGAGCAGGCCGGTACGCGGCAGGGGCGGGTCCCGGGGTGCGCCAGGACCGCGCGGTGTGGTGTGGATTGCGGGACGCACCCGAGTTCGGACGTCCTCGTGCGGCACCGTGACGCGCACTGTCCGAAACGGACCGCCGGTGCCTGACTCGGTCGCGTCGTCACACCGGTCCGGTCACCCCACCCCGCCGCGCAACGCTGCCCATCGCGTCAGGCCGGTTGGTGCACGCGAAAGCCGCGCCCACTCTTGCGACCGAGGTAGCCTGCCGCGACAAAGTCCGACAGGTACTCGGCCGGTGCCAGGCCGGGATCGTGACAGGTCTCGTGCAGGCGTTCCTGGATGGCGAGTGACACGTCGAGACCGACCATGTCCAGCAGTTGGAAGGGGCCGACAGGGTGACCGTACGCACCGGTCATCACCGAGTCGACGACGTCAAGACCAACGTGGAGTCGCTGCGCCAGGTTCACCGCGCGGTTCAGGTACGGGAACAGCAGGGCGTTCACGATGAAACCCGTGCGGTCGCCGCACCGGACCGGGCACCTGCCCAGAGACCTGGTCACCGCCAGCGCCGTCGCGACGACGTCGTCGGACGTCAGCGGTGTGTGTGCGACCTCGACAAGTTTCATCACCGGTGCGGGATTGAAGAAGTGCATGGCGACGACATCCTCGGGCCTGGCGGTCGCGGTGGCGATCTGGAGCACCGGCAGACTGGACGTGGTCGTCGCGAGCACCGTGCCCGACCGGGTCAGCTTGTCCAACTCGGCGAACACGCTCCGCTTCACCGTCAGTTCTTCGGTGACCGCCTCGATCACCAGGTCGCAGTCGTGCAGGGCGCCGAGTTCGCCTGCTCCCGACAGTCGAGCCATCGCTCGGTCCATGTCCTCCCCGACGAGTTTGCCCCGGTGAACCGCCCGGGACAGTGACTTCTCCACTGTGGACAGCGTGGTTGTGGCGCGCTCGTCCGTGCGGGCCGCCACCGCGGTCGGGTATCCGGCCCGGGCGAACACTTCCGCGATGCCCGCCGCCATCGTGCCGGCACCCACCACACCGACCTTGGTGACCTGCCTGGCTGTCGCGCCGTCGTCAGGTTCCCGTGGTGGGTCCTCATCGTTGTCGTACTGGTAGAACCCCCGACCGGACTTGCGGCCCAGCAGACCCGCGTCGACCATCCGGGACAGGATCCCAGCAGGCGCGTACCACTCGTCACCCGTCCGTTCAGCGAGCACGCGCAGGCTGTCCAGCACGACGTCCAGGCCCATGACGTCCAGTTGGGTCAACGGACCCACTCGCAGGCCACACCCGTGGATCAGCGCAGCGTCGATGTCGTCGCGAGACGCGTACGCCTGGGCGTACATCGCGGCCGCGCTGTTGAGGTAACCGAGGTACAGGCCGGCGCCGAGCAGGCCGGGGTGGTCGGCCACCGCCACCGGGCTCTTCCCCAGAGAGCGGACCAGGTTGTCGATCTCGCTCCGGACGCGGTGGTCGGTGACCGGGGGAAGCACGACCTCGACAACGCTGCCGTCGCTGAGCTGGCCGGGATGGCACAGGTGCAACCCCACGGTGCGGGTCATCCGGCCGGACCGGGACGCGATCTCCGTGACCGGCAACGCGGTGGTGGTCGTGGCGAACACCGTGGCCGCCGGACACAGCGAATCGGCCTGTCGCAGCACCTCGACCTTCTGCGGCAACTGTTCTGGTACGGCTTCGATGACCAGGTCAGCCCTGGAGAAGAGGGACGTGCTCGTGGTGAGGTTGACGCGACGAAGCGCCTCGACCTCGGCGGCATCCGGCAGGCCCAGCGCGTCGATCGCCGCCGCCACAGCGGACCGGCCGCGCAGCAGGGAGTGGGCGTCGCACTCGACCCCGTCGACGCGATAACCGTGCGCGGCGAGCAGCGCGGCCAGGGCGGAGCCCGTGGTGCCCAGACCGATCACGCATATCGTGCTAAAAGGCCGGATCATCGCCAAGAACCCCTCCCGACACCGAGCTTTCCGATCGACCCTGCTCCAGCGAACACGCGACGACAACCCCTAAGAGTCAGTGGCTTCGCCCCTCGGGGTTGGCCGGGCGGAAGCGATCGTTGTGCGGTTGCGTGTGCGGCGTCCCCGTAACATCCCTGCCCTATCTCGGCCGACTTCAGACCTGTCGCAGGGCAACGCTCTGGAGCGGCCCACTGTTCTACCACTGGGGAAGCCGATGAGAGTCAGCGACCGACAGGACAAAGTGGAGTTGCTGCAGGACTTCTTCGCGGCGGGCAGCAGCGGAACCGGTTCGATCGTGGCCGTGCAGGGGCCGATGGCCACTGGAAAGACCTCGTTGCTGCACGACTTCGCCGAGCAGCTCGTCGGGCGGGGCGTGCTCGTGCTCACCGCGACCGCCTCGCCGGAGGAGCAGGACGACCCGCTCGGCGTGATCCGTCAACTCGTCCGGCACATCCCGGCTCCGGCGGTCGGCGATGGTGCCGGGCACCCCGCGGACGAGTTGGTACCGGATGCCGCGGACGCGGACGCGGTACGGCTGTCCGGCCTGGCGATGCTCGAACTCACCACCTCCAGGCCGGTCGCGATCGTTGTCGACGATGCCCAGCACTGCGACGAAGCCTCGTTGAACTGCCTGCTGTTCATGGTGCGCAGGCTGCGCTCGAACCGGTTGCAGATCGTTGTCGGCGTCGGCGACCCCATCGCGGCTACCTACCAGCGGTACGACGCTGCGATCAGCCGTGGTCCGCGCTTCCACCGAATCCGGCTCACCCCCCTGGCCGAAGCGGAGGTGGCCAGCGCGCTCCACGAACACCTTGGCGGTGCGGCGGCCAGGGATCTGGGGCCCGCGTTCCACCGGATCAGCGGCGGAAATCTGCGACTGCTCAGCGCGCTCATCCACGACACGGCGACCGCCGCGGTCCGTGACGGTGCGGCCCCTGCGGTCGGAAACGCCTTCCGGGAAGCCGTTTCGGCCTGCCTGCACTGCTGCGACCGGACGATGTTCGACCTGATCCGGGTCATGGCAGTGCTCGGTGAGCAGCGGACAAGCCGCTTCGCCGGCGCACTGCTCGGCTTGGCCGACACCGCGGTCGTCGGGGCGACCAGGGCGCTGGAGGCCGCGGGCTTGTTGGGTGACGGGTGGTTCCGCCATCCAGCCGTGCGGTCAGTGGTGTTGGCGAGTCTCAGCGGAACCGAACGGGCGGAGATCCACCAGCGCGCGGCCGCATTGCTGCACCAGGCGGGTGCGGAGCTGACGGTTGTCGCCAAGCACCTGGTCGCGGCCGGCTTCCCGCTGGAGTGCTGGGGCGTCCAGGTGCTCAGCAGGATCGCGGAGGAGGAAGCGCGGCACGGCCGAACCGGCGGCGCGATCCAGTTCCTGACGAGTGCGGATCGGCTCGCGGGCACCGGCAGGGACCGCGCGGCGCTGCGGGCGACCCTCGCGTCGGTGGAGTGGCGGACCAGCCCGCTGGCCGTCGAACGACACCTGCCGCGGCTGATCGCCGCACAGCAGGACGGTGAACTGACCACCAAGGACAGTGTCATGGTCATCAGCCAGCTGGTGTGCCGTGGCTGGTTGGACGAAGCCGAGACCGCGCTCAGACGCCTGGTCGCCGAGGCGCCGTCCCAGGACCCGGGGCGGCGGGCCCTGCTCAACCTGCTCCGCCAGTGGCTGACCTACTGGTGTCCGACCTTGCTGAGCCGCGTTCCGGAGTCCCAGGCGGTTCTGCCCGCGCAGGCGACTCCCGCCGTCCTGGCCGCCACCCCGCGGATGTACGCCGGCGAGGTGATCGACTGCCTGCTGGGCAACGGAACCAAGACGCAGGTCCGTGCCGGGGCCGACCACATCCTGCGCAGTTGCGCGTTGGACGACTCAACCTTCGAACCGCTGCTCACCGCGCTGCTCGCACTGGTTTCCGTCGACCGGCACACCATCGCGGGCACCTGGTGTGACACCCTGCTCCAGCAGGCGGCTGAGCAGAACGCGGTGACCTGGCAGGCCGAGCTGCTGTCGGCGCGCGCCCTGATCGCACTGCGAGCCGGTGACCTGGCCGCGGCCGTCCAGTGCGCGAAGTCGGCTCTCGACCACGTCGATGTGGAGAAGTGGGGAACCCGGGTCGGCATCCCGTTGGGGAGCTTGGTGCTGGCCTACACCGCGATGGGGTTGCACGACGCGGCCGCCGCCGTGCTCGACCAGCCGGTGCCGACGGAGATGTTCCAGGTGCAGGCGGGGTTGCACTACTGGCGAGCGCGTGGCCACTACTTCCTCGCGACCGGACGGCTTCGCGCGGCCCAGAACGACTTTTCGGCCTGCGGTGAACTCACCGTGGACTGGGAGCTTGACCGCCCAGGGGTGCTGGCGTGGCGCAATGACCTCGGCCAGCTGTACCTGCGGCAGGGCCGGCTCGACCTGGTCCGGTCGGTCGCCGGAGCCCAACTCGCCAGGGCGGGCGACGATCCGTCCAGCGTCCGGGGGGTGGCGCTGCGCCTGCTCGCCGCCACGGCGGAGCCGGAGGAGCGGCTGGAGCTGCTTGAGGAGTCCGCCGAGGTGCTGGACGAGTGCGCAGCCCGGCTCGAACTGACCTACACGCTGTCGGATCTGGCCCACGTCCACGATGAGCTGGGATACAGCGAGAAGGCCGAAACGGTGGGACGCCAGGCCTGGCAACTGGCCAAGGTGTGCGGGGTCGCGCTGGAGTTCAAGCCCAGGCAGGTGCTCACCGACGCCGAGATGCGGGTTGCCACGCTGGCCGCCCGCGGGCTGACCAACAGGGAGATCTCCCGGTCGCTGTACATCACCGTGAGCACCGTCGAGCAGCATCTCACCAAGGCGTACCGGAAGCTGAAGGTGAGCAGGCGGGCGGATCTGCCAGCCCGGCTGGAACCGGTGGTGATCGAATCCGCCTGAGTCCCCGCTCGCCCCGCTGATGACGCCGGTGCGTCCTCGTCGTCCCCGACCCGGTCGGGCAGCGGTGTCATCGCCGCACCGGGGCGGCGAAGCTGGCGCCAGGAGTCGGTCTGCTGTTCCGCGTGCGGGAGCCGTGGGGATCCGGATGCGGGGACTTGTCGTGCGCTGGTCGGTGACACGTCCGGAGGTCTGGAACACCCAGCCTATTCAGGTGCACGACCACGCGGAACCCCAGCCTGGTGCGGTGTTCACCCCGGAGCCGCGCCGTTGCGGTGATTAGGGGTGTGGTGCGGGAAACGGCGAGTTTAGGTTCTTCTCGTGCGACAACGGCTCGATCCCAGGGAGCTGCGGTGACAGAAGTCCGGGCGGACAATTCCACGTGTTCAGTGCCGACGACTGCGGGCGAGGCCGACCCGGGCCGACTCGTGCTCGACGGCACGAGCCTGGAGATCGACCAGGTCGTCGCGGTGGCGAACCGCTCAGGTACCCGGGTGGACCTCGACGAGTCCGCAGTGGACCGGGTGCGTGAGTCATGGCTGATGAAGTTCCGCCTCATCGAGACCGGCATGGCGATCTACGGGGTCACCACCGGTTTCGGGGACAGCGTGGTGCGGCAGGTCTCGCCGGAGAAGACGACCGAGCTGCAGCACAACCTCATCCGCTACCACCTGAACGGGACGGGACCATCGGCACCGCCGGAGGTGGTGCGGGCGACGCTCCTCATCAGAGCCAACTGCCTGAGCCGGGGGTATTCCGCGGTCAACCCGGCCATCATCCTGGCGCTCACCGACCTGCTCGCCAACGACGTTCTGCCAGTGATTCCGCAACGTGGCTCGGTCGGTGCGAGCGGGGATCTGGTGCCGCTCTGCTACGTGGCCTCGGCACTGATCGGTGAGGGCACGGTGAGGTACGCGGGGCAGCTCCGCCCCAGCGCCGAAGTGCTCGCCGCGCTCGGGCTGACCCCCGTCACACTCCACGCCAAGGACGGACTCGCCCTGATCAACGGCACCTCGTTCAGCGCCGCGTACTCGGCGCTGACCGTCGCGGCCGCGCAACGGCTCGCCGTGCTCGCTGACATCTGCACCGCGCTCGCGACCGAGGCACTTCTCGGAAACCGGGGGGCGTTCCACCGTTTCATCCACCTGCAGAAGCCGCATCCCGGTCAGCTCGCCAGCGCCGGTCTGATCGCCGAACTGCTCGCGGGTTCACACCTCGCGCTGGACCACGACCAGGTGGTCGCGATGAACCCGCCGCACGCGGAAGGCGGCTACCGGCAGCTGAGCCGCAGCATCCAGGACCGGTACTCGATCCGGTGCGCACCGCACGTCACCGGGGTGCTGCGGGACACCCTGACGTTCGCCAGCGCGTGGGTGCGGACCGAGATCAACTCTACGAACGACAACCCGCTGTTCGACACCGAAAGCGGCTCGGCACGCAGCGGCGGCAACTTCTACGGCGGGCACCTGGTGCAGGCGATGGACTCGCTGAAGGCCGCGGTCGCGAACATCGCCGACCTGCTCGATCGCCAGGTCGCGCTGCTGGTCGACGAGAAGTTCAACAACGGCCTCACACCGAACCTGATCGAGCCGGTCGAGCCGGGCGACTGGGCGGCCGGGCTGCACCACGGTTTCAAGGGGATGCAGATCGCGTGTTCGGCCATCACGGCGGAGGCGTTGAAGACGACCATGCCGGCGAGCGTGTTCTCCCGGTCCACTGAGGCCCACAACCAGGACAAGGTGAGCATGGCACCGCTGGCGGCACGGGACGCGTGGGCGGTCACCCAGCTGGTCGAGGAGGTGGCCGCGATACACCTCCTGGCCGCGTGCCAGGCGCTGGATCTGCGCGGGGCGGAGCGGATGAGCCCGCGGACCCGAGCCGTGCACGACCTCGTCCGCCGAGAGGTGCCGAGGCAGCCAGCCGATCGCCGGATGGACAGCGACATCGCCGCGGTGCTCCGGCTCATCCGGTCCGGCGAACTCGTCGACTCGGTCGCCGAGTGATGGCGGCCGCGGTGGACGCCGGGCTGGTCATCGCGGGCCGTGCCGAACCGGTCTCGCCCGATGCGGCGATTCCGGTGTGGAATCCGGCGCGGCCGGACGAACTGGTGGGCCGGGCGGCCGCGGGGTCCGCTGTGGATGCCGCGCGTGCCGTCGACGCGGCGCACGGCGCGCTCGCTGAGTGGTCCACGATGGACTACGCCGAGCGCGGCGCGGTGCTGCGCCGGTGTGCGCGTGACCTCGACACCAGCAGGTATGCCGAGATACTGGTGCGGGAGAACGGAAAGGTCCGGCGGGAGGCCGAAGTCGAGTTGGCCAGGTTCACCGGACGGCTCATCGGCGTCGCCGACATGGCCGACCTGCTGGCCGCCGAGGAGACCCACCCCGGGCCGCCACTGCACAGCCGGGTGACCTACCGGCCACGCGGTGTCGCTGTGCTGATCATCCCGTGGAACTGGCCGCTGTCGGTGCTCGGTGCCTGCCTGCCGCACGCGCTGATCGCCGGTGCCACGGTGGTGGTGAAACCGCCGCCCACGGCGCCACTGGCCACCACGCTTACCCTGGCCACGATCGCCGCGGCGCTGCCTCCCGGAGTGGTCAACGTGGTCACCGGCCGGACCGAGGAGATCGGGCCGGTGCTGCTGACCCATCCGCGCGTCGGGCACATCGCGTTCACCGGCTCAGTGGAGTCGGGGCGCCGGATCTACGCCACCGCCGCTGCCCACCTCAAGCCGGTCACCCTCGAACTCGGCGGCAACGACGCCGCCCTGGTCCTGGCGGACGCGGAGTTGGACGAGGCCGCGGTCAGGCGCCTGGCCACGGGCGCGTTCCTGGGTGCGGGCCAGGTGTGTGTCGGGGTGAAGCGGCTCTACGTCCACAGGTCCCGCTACGACGAGGTCGTTGACGCGCTGACCCGTGTGGTCTCGGCCACCGTGGTCGGTGACGGTCTCGACCCGCGCTCCACCATGGGCCCCGTGCACACCGAGGCCGCGCGCCGGCGGCTGCGCGCGCAGATCAGCTCGGCCGGCGGTGCAGTGCGTGAACTGGGCGAGGTGCTCGATCCCGAGCAGTTCGACCGCGGGTGGTTCGTTCGGCCAGCTCTCGCACTCGATCCCGACCCGGGGGCTGACCTGGTCCGGACCGAGCAGTTCGGGCCGGCACTGCCGATCATCCCGTTCCGCACCGACGATGAGGCGGTTGACCTCGCCAACGCGTCCAACTTCGGGCTGGCCTCCTCGGTGTGGTCGGCCACCCCGGGCCGGGCGGAGGCGCTGGCGCGCCGGCTCGACGCCGGTATCACCTTCGTCAACGCGCACGGTGCGACGGTGCTCGACGAGCGCGCGCCGTTCGGCGGGACGAAGGACAGCGGAATCGGTTGCGAGCTGGGCTGGGCCGGGGTGCGGGAGTTCCAGGTGGCGCACACCCTCACCCGGTTCGACCCGAGTCGGTGAGTCGGCTGGACCGGGGCGAGCCAGGAAGCGCGTGACAGAACCGCGTGACAGCAACCGCCGCGGGCCCGCTCCCGGCCCTGGTTCCGGTCGAGGAACCGCGCGTTGGGCGCATTCGGCACGGCGGAGCCGTGGCACTGCTCGCACGGCATGTCAGGGCAGCCCCGGAATGCCTCCTCGGGCGCGTGACCCCGCCGGGTGGCGGGCGCGCAGGTGTCGCCGGCGATCCCCGCGACCACGCCCAGCCGGACCGGGAAGGGGAACAAGGTCGACCGGGAAGGGGAACAAGGTCGTGGAAGTACGACGTGCGACCCGCCCCGCCGCGAACACCTCGCCCGTACCGGGAGGGAGGACGGCGTCCCGGTGGGACACCGTCCTCGGTCCGTCGACGGCCACCCGAGGAGCTACTCGTGGCGGGCCACCGCCGCGCCGGTCGTCACGGCACGAGCACCGCGGCGGGAACCTCGTCGAGTGCGACGTCGGCAGACTCCTGCTCGTCCAGACCGGGATAGACCGGGCAGCCGAACAGCGGCTCGAACGGCGCGAACGTCTGGTACTCGGCGATCCCGCGCAGGTGGTTGGCCAGCGCGTTCTTCTCGCTCCAGAAGTCACCGCCGAGCAGCCTGGCCACCCACACCGGCTCCACCCACACCCCCGAACTCTTCAGGAAGCGACCGATCTTGAAGTCGTGCTCGTAGAACGCGTAGATCAGCCGGAAGTAGGTGTCGTACCCGGTCTTGTAGAAGCGGTCGTAACTGGCGATGGCGTCCGCTTCGGACAGTCGACCGGCCAGCAGGTCCGCCGTCAGCTTCCCCGCCCGCATGCCGGTGGCGATGGCGAGTAGGACACCGGCGGAGAAGATCGGGTCGACGAAACAGCCCGCGTCCCCGACGACGAAGAACCCCGGACCGGACACGGTTTCCGAGTAGTAGGTGAAGTCGCTCTCGGTGTGCAGCCCGGTCAGTGGGGTCGCGTTCGCGACTCGCCCGCTGATCCGCGGGATGCGCGCGAGGTGCTCGGCGTAGACCCCCTCCGGGGTCAGTCGCTTGAGCGTCTCCGGGCGGGTGACCGTACCCACGCTGAGCTTGTCCGGCCGAATCGGAATCGCCCACACCCACCCGTCAGGGTGGCTGCCGATCTGGATGTCGCCGGGCGTACCGGGGTTGGTCGTCTCGTCGACGTCGCCGAAATGCTTGAACACGGCGACCATCCGCAGCTTGTCCGCGATCTTCCTGGCCTTGAGGTGCTGGTTGGCGATCACGCCGGCCCGGCCGCTCGCGTCGATGACCCGGCGGGCGTGCACCACCGTCGTGGTTCCGTCGAGGGTGTACCTGACGCCGGTCACCCGCTCACCGTCCAGGACGAGTTGGGTGACCTTGGCGCCGTGTCGGACGGTGGCCCCGCTGGCCGAGGCGTGCTCAAGGAGCAGCTGGTCGAAGTCGGCGCGTTCAACCTGATACGTGCTGCTCATCCGGTGCTGGCCCTGGTCGGCGAAGTCCACCCGGCGGAAGGATCCGTCCGGGTTGCAGAACTCCGCGCCCTTCTTGACCGGGAAGTTCGCGGCGCGCACCGCATCGCCGACGCCGAGCTGGTCGAATATCGCCGCGCTGTAGGTGAGCATCGACTCGCCGATGTGGAATCGCGGGAACTGCAGCCGTTCCAGCACCAGCACCGAATAACCGGCCTGGCTCAGCACGGTGGCGCTGGACGACCCGGCGGGGCCGCCACCGATGATGACGACGTCGAAACGTTCCTCGTGGGGGGTCGGCACTGTTTCTCACCTCGTGGTCCGGCGGTCAAAACGGTGAGAACGCTACTTGAGGCAGCGATTTCCGGACGGCGTCCGTTCGCAGGATAGGGGAAACTGTGCCGGACCCGAGTGCCGCACCCCTACGCGACGGGAGGGAGAAACGGGTTTCCCCTAACAATCGAGGTGACTGCCGCGTGTTTGGATAGCGTTGACCGCGCCGGCGGCCTCGACCAGTGCGGAGCTCTCATGGAAGAACTGGATTTCCTGCTTGGTGACTTCTCCTGCAGTTGGGTGAACCTGACGGTGGACCCGCCCACCACGGGATCGGCAGAGTGGAACACCGAGCGGACGATGCGCGGACATTTCTACGTGATGGACCAGACCATGCCGGGTCTGAAATGCAAGCTCATCTTCGGTCGTGATCCGCTCACCGCGAGCTTCATCACCTACTACTACGACAACTTCGGGAATTTCGGCACCACGACCTCGCCGGGCTGGCGAAACGGTGTTCTGGTGTTCACCGGAGAGTACTACGCATTCGGTGCGAAAACGGTCTTCCTGGAAGAGTTCACCAGGGAGGGCGAGAACCACTACGTCAAGAAGGGGTTCCACCTCGTCGACGGCGACCGCGTTCCGGTGGACATCATCGAATGTCATCGCAAGAGGTAGGCGGCCGGGCCGAAGTAGCCCTGATCGGATCGGCGCGCCACACCGGGGAGTTCCGGGGTGCGGGGGCATTCGACCGCGAGGTGTTCGGACTGTCCGCGGCGGACGCCGATGGGCTGGATGACCGACTCCGGACGGGCCTGGAAGTGGTGTGGACCGCGTTGGAGGACGCGCGCATCGCACCGGACCGCCTGGGGCGATGGCGGGTCGGCCTGTTCACCCTGCCCGGTGCACGACCCGTCGGAGCGGCGATCGCGCGCTGCGTGGACGGCGCCCAGCCCCGGTCCGGGGATCCGGTGAGCGCGCTGCGGTCCAATGAGGTCGACCTCGCCCTGGTTGTGGCCGTGGGAGGGGATGCGGCGGACTGCGGGGTGGCGGTGCTGGAGCGCGCCGCGGACGCCCGGGCCGCCGGCAGGCGGGTGGATCGTCTCGTCGAACCCGGCGAGGCGTTGACGCCGACGGCGGATCGTGAGCGGGAGAGCGAGGCGACCGCGGACCCCGGTGACTCGGGGCCGGCGTTGTGGGCGTTGTCCGCGCCGTCCGTCTCGGCCTTGCGGCTACAGGCTGACCGGCTGCGCACGCACGTCGAGCAGCATCCGGGCCTCGGCCTGCGCGCGGTGGGCGCCGCACTGGCCAGGACAAGAACTCACTTCCCGGAACGAGCCGTGCTCGTGGCCGATGACCGGGAGGCCATGCTCGCCGGACTGGCCGCCGTGGCCGGGGGAAGGGCGGATGCCGGTGTGATCCGGGGCAGCGCGCCCGAGACCGCCCCCGTCGTGTTCGTGTTTCCCGGGATCGGCCCGCACTGGCCGGGAATGGCCACCGAACTGCTGGCCACCTCCCCGATCTTCCGGGCTCGGCTGGAAACCTGTGACGCCGCGTTGGCCCCGATCGTCGGGTGGTCGCTGCTCGACGTGCTCACCGGTGCGCCCGAGCGAGTGGGTGAAGTCGGTGTGCTGCAACCGGTCTGGTTCGCGGTGACGCTTGCGCTCGCCGAGTTGTGGCGGTCCTCGGGTGTGGAGCCCGACGCGGTTCTCGGACACAGCATCGGCGAGGTCGCGGCGGCGACGTTCACCGGCGCGTTGTCGATCGAGGACGGGTGTCGGGTAGCAGCCGCCATCGGGCACAGTCTGCGGGACGTCGCGCGGGAAGGCGAGATGGCCGCGGTCCTGCTGCCGGTCGACCAGGTGGTGGGTTACCTGCCGCGCTGGGGCGACGCGCTGGTGCTCGCCGGCGTGAACGGGCCGAACTCGGTCGTGGTGTCGGGCGACACCGGGGCGGTCGCTGAGCTGCTGGACGAGGTCCGCTCGGCTGGTGCCCGGGCGCAGCGGCTCCCGCTCGGGTACGCCGCACACTCACCGCACATCGAACGGATTCGTCAGCGGATGACCGGCCTGCTGGCAGGGATCCGGCCGCGCTCCACCGGCACTCCGTTCTACTCGTGCGCGTTGGGGGGCCGAACCGACACGTCCGGGATGACCGCCGAGTACTGGTACGCCAGTCTGCGCAACCCCTTCCACTTCGAGAACACCGTTCGTGCCGTGGCCGCTGCGGGTTACCGCGTGCTGATCGAGTTGAGCCACCACCCCGTGGTCGCGCCGGACGCCCGGGAGATCGTCGACCGCTCCGGAACGGGCATCACCGTGCTCGGCACGGGCCACCGGTCCCGCCCGGGCACGCACCAGTTCCTGACCTCGGTGGGGAACGCCCATGCTGCGGGCGCGCACGTCGACTGGGACGCGTTCGCCGGCCGCGGCACCCTGGTGGACCTGCCGACCTACCCGTTCGGCAGCGTGGCGGCCGAGCCCGCACCCGAACAACAGGCGGCGCCGGTCGACCTGGTCGACGTGATCCGCGCCGAGGCCGCCCAGTTGCTCGGCGCGGACGTCCCGGCCGGACGCACCTTCGCCGACATCGGTTTCGACTCGCTGCTCGCGGTCCGACTGCGGGACCGGCTCGCCGACGCGCTGGGCACGCGGCTGCCCGCGACGCTTGCCTTCGACTGCCCGACCCCGGAGGACATCGCGGCGTTCCTGACCGAGGAGCCGGCCGCGACACCGGCCACGACCAGGACGACGAGCGAGCCGGTGAACGAGCCGATCGCGATCATCGGAATGAGCTGCCGCCTCCCCGGCGGCGTCGACTCGCCGAGCGCGCTCTGGCGGCTGGTGTCCGACGGGGCGGAGGTGGTGTCGTCCGCACCGGAGAACCGGGGCTGGGACCTGGCTGGGCTGTACGCGGCGGAACCGGGAACACCGGGCCGGACCTACACGCTGCACGGCGGTTTCCTACCGGCGGCCGACCTGTTCGATCCGGCGCTGTTCGGGATCAGCCCGAGAGAGGCGGCGGCGATGGACCCCCAGCAGCGACTGCTGCTGGAGACCTCGTGGGAGGTGTTCGAGCACGCCGGCATCGCGCCGGACACCCTGAGGGGCAGCAGAACCGGCGTGTTCACCGGGTTGGCACAGCAGGACTACGGACCCCGGCTGCACGAGGCACCGCCGGAACTTGAGGGCCACCTGCTCACCGGTGGTCTGACCAGTGTGGCGTCCGGCCGGATCGCCTACACCTTCGGGCTGACCGGCCCGGCGATCACGATCGACACCGCCTGCTCGTCATCACTGGTCGCGGTGCACCTGGCAAGCCGTTCGCTGGCCGAGGGGGAGTCCACGCTCGCACTCGCGGGCGGGGCGATGGTGATGTCCGGCCCCGGTCTGTTCGTGTCGTTCGCGCAGCAGCACGGCCTCGCCGCGGACGGCCGGTGCAAGCCGTTCTCGGCGACCGCCGACGGCACCGTGTGGGGCGAGGGCGTGGCGCTCGTGCTGCTGGAGCGCCTGTCCGACGCACGGCGGAACGGGCACCCGGTACTCGCCCTTATCCGCGGAACAGCCGTGAACTCCGACGGCACCTCGAACGGACTGACCGCCCCGAACGGCTTGGCGCAGCAACGCGTCATCCAGCAGGCGCTGGCCGCCGCCGGGCTTTCCCCGTCCGATGTGGACGCCGTGGAGGCGCACGGCACCGGGACGGAACTCGGTGACCCGATCGAGGCGCAGGCCCTGATCGCCACCTACGGCAGGGACCGCGCGGCCGACAGGCCGCTGTGGCTGGGATCGCTGAAGTCCAACACCGGCCACACCCAGGCGGCGGCCGGGGTCGCCGGGTTGATCAAGATGGTCATGGCCATGCGGCACGGTGTGCTGCCGAAGACCCTGCACATCACCGAGCCGACGCCGCACGTGGACTGGTCGGCCGGAGCGGTCCGGCTGCTCACCGAGGCCCAGCCGTGGCCGGCCGCGGACGCGCCGCGCCGAGCAGGCGTGTCCTCCTTCGGGATCAGCGGTACCAACGCCCACGTCATCGTCGAGCAGGCACCGACAGAGGCAGCGACCGCGCCCGGCGCGGAGTTGAGCGCCGCGGTGCCGTGCATGCTTGCGGCGCAGACCGAGCAGGGACTGGCCGACCAGGCCCGCCGGCTGCTTGAGTTCCCCGTCGCCGGGTCCACAGCCGACATCGGCTGGTCACTGGCGACGACCCGCGCTGCGCTGCGGCACCGGGCCGTGGTTGTCGGTGCGAGCCGGGAGGAACTGCGCAGCGGGCTTCGCGTCCTGGCATCGGGGGGCTCCTCGGCCGACGTGGTCCGCGGGACCGCCGCCGAGGGCGGCAGGACGGCCTTCGTGTTCCCCGGCCAGGGTGCGCACTGGGCGGGAATGGCGGCCGGGCTGCTGGACCGCTCGTCGGCCTTCACCGCGCGGATGACCGCGTGCGCCGAGGCGTTGCGCCAGCACGTCGACTGGTCGCTGATCGAACTGCTGCGTCAGGAACCTGGTGCGCCGCCGCTGGACCGCGTCGATGTCCTCCAACCCGCGGTCTGGGCCGTGATGGTGTCCCTGGCGGACCTGTGGGAGTCGTGGGGTGTGCAGCCGAGCGCTGTCGTCGGGCATTCCCAGGGCGAGGTGGCCGCCGCGTGCGTCGCAGGTGGACTGTCCCTTGAGGACGGCGCGCTGGTGGTGACTCGCCGCGCCCAGTTGATCGGTGAGGCGTTGTCCGGTCGAGGCGGAATGGCCTCCGTTGCCGCGTCCGTGGACGAGGTGCGCGGGCTGATCACCGAGTGGGGTGGCGAGCTGGCCTTGGCGGTGGTCAACGGGCCCGCCGCCACCGTGGTGTCCGGTGACGCCGGTGCCGTCGGGGAGTTCGTGACGTGGTGCGAGGGGCGGGCGGTGCGGACGCGGCGGTTGGCCGTGGACTACGCCTCCCACTCCGGCCACGTGGACGTGATCCGGGACGAGCTGGAGTCCGCGCTGCGGTCCATCCGGCCGGTGCCGGGTCGAATCCCGTTTCTCTCCACCGTCACCGGCGGCTGGCTCGACACCGCCCGGCTCGACGCGGGCTACTGGTCCCGCAACCTGCGCGACACCGTGCGGTTCGACCTCGCGGCACGAGAGCTGGCCGGAGCGGGACTGCGGACCGTGGTGGAGGTCAGCCCACATCCCACGCTGGTGCCGGCACTGCGGGACGGCGCCGACGATCGCGTGGTGGTTGGCTCGCTGCGTCGGGGCGAGCCGGATGACCGGCAGATGGTGCGCTCCCTGGCCGAACTCGCCGTCCGCGGTGCCCGGGTCGACTGGGCAGCGGTGTTCGGCGGTCACCAACCGAAGCGGATCGAGCTGCCGACGTATGCGTTCCAGCGGCAGCGGTACTGGGCGAGGCCGGACGACACCGCCCGCACCGAGGATGCCGTAGTGGACTCGTGGCGGTACCGGGTGGCTTGGCAGCCGGTCCGGGCGCACCGGGGTGACGGCTTGTCCGGGACCTGGCTGCTGGTGTCGGCCCGGACCCCGGAGGCCACCACGTCGTGGGTGCGCGCGGCGCTGTCCGCGCGCGGCGCCCGGGTCGTGCCGTTGCTGGTCGACCCGGGGATCAGTCGGGCCCAGCTGACCGGCCTGCTGCCCGACGAACCCGTCGCCGGCGTGGTGTCCACCCTGGCGCTGGCCGAGGACGGCACGCTGGTGCCCCGTGGTCTGGTGGCGACCGTCACCCTGACCCAGGCCCTGGGTGACGCCGGCATCGACGCGCCGCTGTGGTGCCTCACCCAGGAGGCGGTGTCAACCGGCGGCGAGCGGCTGGCGGGCGCGGCCCAGGCCCAGGTGTGGGGACTGGGCCGGGTGATCGGCCTGGAGCATCCGGACCGGTGGGGCGGTCTGGTCGATCTCGCGGGGGCACTCGACGACCAGGCGGCCGACCACCTGGTCGCGGTGCTGACCGGAATCGGTGCCGAGCAGGAGTTCGCCGTGCGTCCGTCCGGAGTCTCCGTGCGGCGGCTGGTCCGCGCGGAGCGCGGCCGCGCGGTGGCCAACCGGGAGTGGCGGCCCCGAGGCAGCGTGCTGGTCACCGGTGGCACGGGTGGCATCGGCGCGCACATCGCTCGCTGGCTGGCTCGGTCGGGCGCCGAACACCTGATCCTGGTCGGTCGCCGGGGCGGCGCGGCCGAACTGTCCGCACAGCTCACCGATCTCGGGGTCAGGGTGGATGTGGTCGCGTGCGACGTGTCCGACCGTCGCGCACTGACCGAACTGCTGGACGCCTTCCCGGTGACCGCGGTCTTCCACGCCGCCGGAGTGACCGAACCGCGCAGGATCGCCGAGATGACCGAGGCCGATCTGGTGAACGCGCTGGCCGCGAAGGTCGTCGGCGCGCGCAACCTGGACGAGCTGCTCGGGCGACGCGAACTCGACGCCTTCGTGGTGTTCTCCTCCGGCGCCGGCGTCTGGGGAAGCGCCGGTGACGGGGCCTACGCCGCGGCGAACGCGTATCTCGACGCACTCGCGCTGCGGCGGCGCGCCCGCGACCTGACGGCGACCAGCGTCGCGTGGGGCGCGTGGGCAGGAGGCGGCATGGTCGACGAGGCCGTCGGGGCCGCGCTCGGCCGGGCCGGCATCCGCCCGATGCCACCGGGACTGGCGATCGCGGCACTGCGGCAGGCGCTCGATTTCGACGAGACCACCGTGGTCGTGGCGGATCTGGACCGTGAGCGGTTCGTGGCCACCTACCGCCACACCAGGCCGCGTCCACTGGTCGACGACCTCGCGGTGGCGGTCGATCCCGCGGTCGGTCAGGAGCGCGGTGACCGGCTGGAACTCGCCGATCTGCCCCCGGGGGAGCGGAACCGGGTGCTGCTCGACCTCGTCCGGTCGGCGACGGCGACCGTGCTGGGCTATCCGGCCCCCGGCTCGATCGACGCGGACATCCCCTTCACCGGCCTCGGCATCGACTCGCTCACCGCGGTGGAACTCCGCGACCAGCTCACCGCGCGCACCGGGGTGCGGCTACCCGCGACCCTGGTCTTCGACTCCCCGACCGTGGCCGCGGTGGCAAACCGGCTGCGCGACGAGCTGGTTCCCGGCGCACACGAGCGCCGCGAGCAGCAGGTGCGGCCGGGTGGCGAGGACGAGCCCATCGCGATCATCGGGATGGGCTGTCGGTTCCCCGGTGGCGCCAACAGTCCGGAGGCGCTGTGGCGGCTCGTCGCGTCCGGAGTGGACACCGTTGCCGGAGTCCCGGCCGACCGGGGCTGGGACGTCGACCCGCGGACAACTGGCAGCTTCCTGACGGACGCCACGCTGTTCGACGCCGCGTTCTTCGGGATGTCCCCCCGCGAGGCCATCGCGACCGACCCCCAACAGCGGCTGGTGCTCGAAGTCGCGTGGGAAACCGCGGAACGGGCCGGGATCGACCCGCACTCGTTGCGCGGCACCCGGACCGGTGTCTTCATCGGCGCGTCCGCACACGACTACGGCACCGTGCTGAGCGCCGCGGAAAACGGTTACGACTACCTGCTGACCGGCGCCGCGGCGAGCGCGCTGTCCGGCCGGATCGCGTACGCGCTGGGACTCGAAGGCCCCGCGTTGACCATTGACACCGCGTGCTCGGCCTCCCTGGTCGCGCTGCACACCGCCGCCCGGTCGCTGCGGAACGGCGAATGTGAGTTGGCGTTCGCGGGTGGTGTGACCGTGCTGGCGACTTCCGCGCCCTTCGTGGCGTTCGCCCGCCAGGGTGGCCTGGCGCCGGACGGCAGGTGCAAGTCGTTCGCGGCTGCCGCCGACGGCACGGGCTGGGGTGAGGGCGCCGGACTGCTCGTGTTGGCCAGGCTTTCCGATGCGATCCGGCTCGGACACCGGGTGCTCGCCGTCGTCCGAGGCAGCGCGGTGAACTCGGATGGCGCGTCGAACGGGCTGACCGCGCCCAACGGCCCGGCGCAGGAACGGGTGATCCGGCAGGCGCTGGCCGACGGCGGGCTCTCCCCGTCCGATGTGGACGTCGTGGAGGGGCATGGCACCGGAACGGTGCTCGGCGATCCGATCGAGGCGCAGGCCGTGCTCGCGACCTACGGCCAGGACCGGGCCGAGCCGCTGTGGCTGGGATCGCTCAAGTCGAACATCGGGCACACCCAGGCGGCGGCGGGCGTGGGCGGTGTGATCAAGATGGTTGAGGCCATGCGGAACGGAGTGCTGCCGCGCACGCTGCACGCGGAGACACCCTCGTCCCAGGTGGACTGGTCCAGTGGCAACGTGCGGCTGCTGAGCCAGGCTCGCCCGTGGCCAGCCACCGGGCGCCCGCGGCGCGCCGCGGTCTCGGCGTTCGGGGTCAGCGGCACCAACGCGCACGTGATCGTCGAGCAGTACGAGGAGCCACCGGTTGGGCGGGCACCGGCCGGGCGGAAGGTGCTGCCGTGGGTGGTTTCCGGCCGCTCGGCCCCAGCGCTCGACGACCAGGCGAGGCAGCTGCGCGCTCACCTGGACGCCAACTCCGCGCTGGAGGCGCGTGACGTGGGCTGGACCCTGGCCACGGCCAGAGCCACCTGGGACCACCGCGCCGTGGTGGTGGGTTGCGACGACGACGCACTGCGCGCCGGGCTCGCCGACCTGTCGTCGGGTACCGGCTCCCCGCACGTGATCACGGGACGTGCCAGGGGGGACGGGCTCGCGCTGCTGTTCCCCGGCCAGGGTTCCCGGTACCAGGGCGTCGGACGCGGTCTCCACCAGGCGTTCCCCGCGTTCGCCGAGGCGTTCGACGAAACGTGCGAACACTTCGACGGCCTGCTCGACCGCCCGCTGCGGGACGTGCTTCTCGACCCGGCGGAGGCGGTGCCGCACACCGGCCTCGCCCAGGCCGGTCTGTTCGCCCTGCAGGTCGCACTGTTCCGGCTCGTCGAGCGGTGGGGCCTGCGGCCGCGGTTGGTGCTGGGGCACTCGGTGGGTGAACTCGCCGCCGCGCACGTCGCCGGTGTCTGGTCGCTGGCCGACGCCGCCAGGGTCGTCGCTGCCCGGGGACGGTTGATGCAGGCGCTGCCGGACGACGGCGCGATGGTCGCGATCGAGGCCGCGGCGGAGCAGATCGCACCCGACCTGGCCGGCCGCGAGCACGTGGTGGCCCTCGCCGCGGTCAACGGACGCCGGTCGGTGGTGATCTCCGGTCGCGCGGACGCGGTGCGCCGGCTGGCCGGGACGTGGCGGGCGCGAGGACGCCGCGTGCGGCAGCTGAACGTCGCCCGTGCCTTCCACTCGCCGCTGGTGGAACCGGTGCTCGGGCCGTTCCGGGATGTGTTGCGGCAGGTTCGGTTCCGGCAACCGGTGCTGCCTGTCGTGTCGAACGTGACCGGGCGGATCGCCACCAGCGAGCTGTCCACACCGGACTACTGGCTGCGGCACCTCCGGGACACGGTGCGCTTCGCGGACGGAGTCGCCACGCTGGTGTCGCACGGGGTGACAGCCGCACTGGAACTGGGCTCGGACGGAGTGCTGTCCGGCATGGCGAGCCAGGACGGTGAGTCGCTGGAGGCGGTGGCAGCGCTGCGCGACGGACGGGACGAAGCCGGCGCACTGGTCACCGCCGTCGCGAGGATGTTCGTGCACGGGGTCGACGTGGACTGGTCGCAGTTGTTCGTCGGCAGCCAGGCCCGGCACGTCGACCTACCCACCTACCCGTTCCAGCGCGAGCGGTTCTGGCCGACACGATCGGCCAGAGCGGACGTGTCCTCGGCCGGGCTCACCGTCGCGGGCCACCCCCTTCTCGGCGCACGACTGGCCGACCCGTCCGGGGAGCGGGTGACCTTCACCGGACGGATATCACCCGGCGCTCAGCCGTGGTTGTCCGGACACGTCGTGCTCGGCCGGGTGTTGCTGCCCGGCACCGGCTTCGTGGAACTCGCCCTGTGGGCCGCGGCCGAACTGGGACACGACGAGCTGGCCGAACTGACCCTGCGGGCGCCACTCGTGCTGGCTGGCACCGTTCAGCTCCAGGTCGTTGTCGAGGGCGGTGACGAGGTGCGGGTGTACTCACGGCCCGACGGGCCGGGGCACGAACCGTGGACTCTGCACGCCGAAGGGAGAATCCGCGCCGGGCGGACCACCGGAGACGACACCGGACCGCACCTGCCGGCCTGGCCACCGGCTGGTGCGCGCCCCCTGCCGCTCGACGACTTCTACGAGGACCTCGCCGACGCGGGCTACCGGTTCGATCCCCCGTTCCGCGGGCTGCGCCTGGCCTGGCGGGAGGGTGCGGACCGCTACGGCGAGGTCGAACTCCCCGAAGACATCGACGTCGACGGGTTCGCCGTCCACCCCGCCCTGCTGGACTCCGCGCTGCACCTGATGCGAGCGGGGGAACCTGCCGAGGCGACGCTGCTGCCGTTCGCGTGGGCTGGTGTGCGCCGCCACGCCGCCGGTGCACGGTCGATGCGGGTGCGGCTCACCCGGTCCGGCGACCGGGTGAGCTTGTTCGCCACCGACTCGGCCGGCCATCCGGTGATCACGGTTGACGCGCTGACCTTGCGCCCCGCGTCAGCTCAGGAGCCGGACCGGGCGGCCACCGCACTGGACGACTCGTTGTTCCGCGTGGCGTGGACCGCGCTGGAACTTTCCGGGGTCCACGATGAACGCGGAAGTGATCCGGTCCTCCTGCCCGTCCCCGAGCCGAGCGGCGCGGACGTCGAGAGCGTCGCGGACGCGGCGGCACTGGCCGCGGAGCACACCCTGGCCGTGCTGCGGTCGGTGTTGGCCGAGCAACGGCCTGCCGCCGGTCGGGCCGTGGTCGTCACCCGGAGCTGTCTGGCACACGCCGCGGTCCGCGGACTGGTCCGCACGGCACAGGCGGAGCACCCGGACCGGTTCACCCTCCTGCGGGTGGACGGGTCCGAGACTCCCGAACTCGTGGCTGCCGCAGCCGGGTGCGGTGAGCCCGAGGTCGCGATCCGCGCCGGGCGCCTGTACGCCCGGCGGCTTTCCCGAGCCGGCGGGGGCGTCTCACTGGTGCCGCCGAAGGGAAGGACCGCCTGGTCGCTGGACACGGTCGGCCGGGGCAGCCTCCACCACCTGGCCCTGGTCGGCCGTGCCGAACCCGAGCTGCGGACCGGCCAGCTCCGGATCGCGGTGCACGCCTCCGGGGTGAACTTCCGCGACGTGCTCGTGACCCTCGACCGCTACCCCGGTGACGCCGAACTGGGCATCGAGGGGGCGGGCGTGGTCGTGGAAACCGGGCCCGGTGTCACCGCCTTCACCGTGGGCGACCGGGTGCTCGGCCTGTTCGACCGCGCGTTCGGGCCGACCGCGGTGGCCGACCAGCGCACCGTGGTCAGGATGCCCGACGGCTGGTCGTTCGAGCAGGCGGCCACGGTGCCGGTGGCGTTCGTGACGGCCTACTACGGCCTGGTGGACCTGGCTGGTCTCCGACCGGGTGAGAAGGTGCTCATCCACGCTGCGGCCGGGGGCGTGGGCACGGCCGCGGTGCGACTGGCCCGGCATCTCGGCGCGGAGGTCTTCGGCACGGCCAGCCCGTGGAAGTGGGCAGCACTGCGGGAGAGCGGCCTGGACGACGAGCACATCGCCTCGTCCCGCTCGGTCGAGTTCCGCGAGCGCTTCCCCGCCGTCGACGTCGTGCTGAACTGCCTGACCGGCGAGTACCTGGACGCGTCCCTCGACCTGCTCGCCCCTGGCGGCCGGTTCCTGGAGCTGGGCAAGACCGATGTCCGTGACGTCGCGGGCCGCTACTGGGCCTTCGACCTCTCCGACCCGGGCCCGGAGCGGATCGGCCAGATCCTGGCCGAGGTGACAGCCCTGGCCGAACGGAACGCGCTCACTCCGCTCCCACTGACCACATGGGACATCCGGCGAGCACGGGACGCGTTCCGGGCGCTCAGCCGCGCCCAGATCACCGGGAAGGCGGTCCTCACCCAGCGGCCGTTCGGCGCCAGCGACACCGTGCTGATCACCGGGGGAACGGGAGCGCTCGGCGGGCTGCTCGCCCACCACTTGGCGGTGGGCTACGGCCTGCGGCACGTGGTGCTGGCCAGCCGCCGCGGCCCCGCCGCCCCGGGAGCCGAGGGACTGCGCAGAGACCTGGCGGAACTGGGCGTCACGGTCACCCTGGCCGCCTGCGACGTCTGCGACGAGCGCGCCCTGGCCCAACTGCTCGAACCGATCCGGGACCGGCTCGCCGGAGTGGTCCACGCGGCCGGGGTCGTCGATGACGGCGCGGTGACCGCGATCGACGGTCAGCGGCTCGCGGCCGTGCTGGCCCCCAAGGTCACCGGAGCCTGGAACCTGCACCGGCTGACCGCGGACCTGGACCTGTCGATGTTCGTCCTGTTCTCGTCGCTCTCGGCGACGCTCGGCAACCCGGGCCAGGCCAACTACGCGGCGGCCAACGCCTTCCTCGACGAGCTGGCCGAGTACCGCGCGCGGCGGGGAATGACAGCCGTGTCGCTGGCCTGGGGCCACTGGCAGGGGATCGGGATGGCCGCCGACCTGACCGGCAACGACGCGGCGAGGCTGGTCCGGGCCGGTGTGTTGCCGATGACGGCCGAGCACGGCCTGGCCCTGTTCGATGCCGCGGTCCACGCGGGTGACCCGGTGCTCGTGCCCGCCAGGCTCGACCTCACTGGCGACTCGGCGTTGGCCGCGCTGGCGGGTGGCCTGGTCCGCGCACCCCACCGCGACACACGCGAGGCGCACACCGTCGAGTTCGGCGAGGCACTGGCCGGCCTGCCGGCGCCAGAGCGACGCAAGGCCGCGCTCGACCTGGTTCGCGGCCACGTCGCGGTCGTGCTCGGGTATCCGCCGACTCATCCGGTTCCGCTCGACGAACCGTTCAAGGAGCAGGGCTTTGACTCGCTCACCGCGGTGGAGCTGCGAAACCGGCTCAGGGAGGCCACGTCGATCCCGATGCCGCCCACCCTGGTCTTCGACCACCCGACCCCGGTCGCGCTGGCCGAGCACCTGCTGGAACTCGCCTTCCCGGAGCACGCGACCCCTGCCGAGCAGGTGGTGGCGGATCTCGACCGAGTGGCGGTGTTCGCCGAGACGATCGACCGGGCGGACCCGGCTCTCCAGGACATCACCCGGCGGTTGCGGCGGATCCTGCACCACCTGGACGGCGTCACCGAGGTGTCCACGGACTTCTCAGCAGACCTCTCGGACACCGCCGAACTGCTCGCCTACCTCGACGGAGTTGATCCCCGTGGCGACTGACAGCCCGTCCAGGAACTGGAGGGACCCGCGTGGATGACCGCACGGAACCCACCGTTGGCCGAGCCCCGGGTTCGCCGAAGAACACCGAGGAAGAACTTGTTTCCTACCTCCGGCGGGCCACGGGCGACCTGCGGCGCACCCGGCAGCGGCTGGCCGAGTTGGAGGCGGCGGAAAGCGAACCGATCGCGGTGGTGGCCATGGCGTGCCGCTTTCCCGGTGGTGTCGCCTCGCCCGAAGACCTGTGGAACCTGGTCGACACCGGTCGGGACGCTGTCGCGCGGTTCCCGGCCGACCGGGGCTGGAGCGAGCGCTTCCGCCCGCTCGGCGGCCCGCTGGACGGTGCCGCCGAATTCGACGCCGAGTTCTTCTCGCTGCCCCCGCGCGAGGCACTGGCGATGGACCCGCAGCAGCGGGTGCTGCTGGAGACCACGTGGGAAGCGGTCGAGCGAGCCGGGATCGACCCGGCGCGGCTCCGCGGCAGCGACACCGGCGTGTTCGTCGGCATGGCGGACCAACGGTACGGCCCGTCCGACGAGGACGCGCTCGACCAGGTGCGCGGGCACGTGCTCACCGGGACCACGACCAGCGTCGCCTCCGGGCGGGTGGCGTACACGTTCGGCTTCGAAGGCCCCGCCGTCACAGTGGACACCGCCTGCTCCTCGTCACTGGTTGCGCTCCACCTCGCGGTGCGGTCGCTGCGCGCGCGGGAGTGCTCGTACGCGTTCGTGGGTGGCGCGGCCATCCTGCCCAGCACCCGGCTGTTCGACGAGTTCGCCGCACAGGGCGGGTTGGCCGCCGACGGCCGGTGCAAGTCCTTCGCCGCCGCCGCGGACGGCACTGGTTGGGGCGAAGGCGTTGCTGTCCTGCTCCTGCGCCGACGCTGCGACGCGCAGCGGGACGGCCAGCCCGTGCTGGCCCTGGTCCGCGGCAGCGCGGTCAACCAGGACGGGACGTCGAACGGTCTGACCGCGCCCAACGGTCCGGCCCAGCAGCGGCTGATCCGCACGGCGCTCGACGACGCCCGGCTCAGTCCCGGGCAGGTGGACGCGGTCGAGGCGCACGGCACCGGAACACGACTCGGTGACCCGATCGAGGCGAAGGCGCTGCAGGCCGCCTACGGTGACCGCCCCGAGGACCAACCGCTGTGGCTCGGTTCGGTCAAGTCCAACATCGGCCACACCCAGGCCGCCGCCGGGCTGGCCGGTGTGATCAAGATGGTGCTGGCCCTCCGGCACGGTGTGCTGCCGCGCACCCTGCACGTGGATGAGCCCACTCCGGCGGTGGACTGGTCAGCAGGCGCTGTCCGGCTGCTGACCGAGTCGCGCCCGTGGCCGAACACCGGTCGTCCCCGCCGGTGCGGGGTGTCGGCGTTCGGGATCAGCGGAACCAACGCGCATGTCGTGCTGGAACAGGCCGCCGAGCCGCAACCGTCACCGCGGTCCGCTGACCCGAGGCCGGACCTGCCGCTCGGGTGGCTGCTGTCGGCCGCGAACGCCGGCGCCCTGCCCGCCCAAGCAGACCGGTTGCGGCAGTTCCTCGAAGGACGCGACATCGAGCCGGGAGACGTCGCGGTCTCCCTGGCGCACGGCAGGGCGCGGCTGGCGCATCGGGCCGTGATCGTCGGGGTCGGGCGCGACGACCTGGCGGGCGGGCTGGACAAGCTCGCCACCTCGGCCGCCGACCCCAGGGTGGTCCGCGGCCGGATCAGGCCGGAACACCGGCTCGCGGTGGTCTTCACCGGGCAGGGGACGCAGCGACCGGGCATGGGGCGGCAGCTCTACCACGCGTTCCCCACCTATGCCGAGGCGTTCGACGAGGTGTGCGAGCACCTGGACCCGTGGCTGGGCCGGCCGCTGGCGCCCCTCGTGTTCGACGGTCCGCAGGACGTGCTCGACCAGACCCGCTACACCCAGCCCGCGATGTTCGCGCTGGAGGTCGCGTTGTTCCGCCTGGTGGCCAACGCGGGGGTGCGGCCGGACGTCCTGCTGGGCCACTCCGTCGGCGAGCTGGCCGCCGCGCACGTGGCCGGCGTGCTGTCGCTCGCGGACGCGTGCGCCTTCGTGGCCGCGCGCGGCCGGATGATGTACGCCCTGCCGAGGGGCGGCGCGATGCTCGCCGTCAATGCCCGCGAGGCGCAGGTCGGCGCACTCATCGCGGAGTGCGGTGCGATCGGCCACGTCTGGGTGGCCGCGGTCAACGGCCCCCACTCGGTGGTGGTCTCCGGTGTCCGGGAGCACGTCGCCGGGGTGGCACGGGCGTGTGCGGAGCGCGCGCACCGAACCCGCTGGTTGCCGGTCAGCCACGCGTTCCACTCCGGGCTGGTGGAGCCGGTGCTCGACGAGCTGCGCGCGGTGGCGGCAGGACTGCGGTTCGCCCCGCCCCGGATTCCGGTCGTGTCAACGGTGACCGGCAGCGAGTTGACCGCTGACCAGGCTTGCTCGCCGGAGTACTGGGTCCGGCAGGCCCGGGACACGGTCCGGTTCGCCGACGGGATCCAGCGGCTGGCCGAACTCGGCACCACCGCGTACCTGGAACTGGGCCCTGACGGGACGCTGACCGCCGTGGCCAGGGAATGCCTCGGCGACAGCGGCCGCACGGACACCGAACCGACGGTGACCCACGCGCTGCACCGCGATCGCGCCGAGCCGGTCGCGGTGCTGACCGCACTCGCCGAGCTGTACGTCCGCGGCGTGGCCGTGGACTGGACCAGCGTCATGGCTGGCCGTGGCGTGGCCGGGGCGGAGCTGCCGACCTACGCCTTCCAGCGGCAGCGGTACTGGCTGCCGCCCACCCCCGGCGCGGAACCGCCAAGGGTGCACCGGCCCCCGACGGCGACCACCGCTCGGCCCTCCGCCGGGCTGGCCGCACTCGAACCCGCCGAACTCGAACCGCGTCTGCTGGAGCTGATCACCACGCACACGGCGGTGGTGCTCGGGCACACCTCGGCCGAGGCGTTCGAGCAGGACCGGGCGTTCCGGGAACTCGGATTCGACTCGCTGAGCGCGGTCCGCCTGCGGGACGCCCTGGTCGAGGAGACCGGGTTGGCGCTGCCGACCACGGTGGTCTTCGACCATCCCACACCGGTGGCGCTGGCGAGGTTCCTCCGCCAGGCGGTACTCGGCGGTGCTGACACGCCCACCACCGCGACGGCCCGGTCCCGGCGGGACACCAGTGCGGACCCGGTCGTGCTCGTCGGTGTGGCCTGCCGCTTTCCCGGCGGCATCACCGATCCCGACGGGCTGTGGCGGCTGGTCAGCTCCGGCCAGGAGGCCATCGGCCCGTTCCCGACCGACCGGGGCTGGGATCTGGGCGCGTTGCGGGCGAGGGGATTGCCGACGGCTGGTGGCTTCCTCGCCGATGTCGCCGGGTTCGACGCCGACTTCTTCGGCATCGCGCCGCGGGAGGCGCTGGCCATGGACCCGCAGCAGCGCCACCTGCTGGAGGTGTCGTGGGAAGCCGTGGAGAACGCCGGGATCGTGCCGGCCGCGCTGCGCGGCAGCCGGACCGGTGTCTTCGCCGGGGTCGCCGGATCGGACTACCAGGCCCTGCTGACCACGGTCCCGGACGTGGAGGGGCACCTGCTCACCGGGACCGCCCCGAGCGTGCTGTCCGGCCGGGTCGCCTACGCCCTCGGCCTGGAAGGCCCGGCGATCACCGTGGACACCGCGTGTTCGTCCGCGCTGGTGGCGCTGCACCTGGCGACCGGCTCGCTGCGCAGCGGCGAGTGTGACCTGGCGCTGGTCGGCGGGGTCACGCTGATGTGCACGCCGACGGCGTTCGCCGAGTTCGCCCGCCAGGGTGGGCTGGCTCCGGACGGCCGCTGCAAACCGTTCGCCGACGCCGCGGACGGCACGGCGTGGTCCGAGGGGGTCGGGGTCGTCGTCCTGGAACGCCGCTCGGACGCGCTGCGGCACGGGCACCGCGTCCTCGCGACGATCCTCGGCAGTGCGGTCAACCAGGACGGGGCGTCCAACGGGCTCACCGCGCCGAACGGACCGTCGCAGCAGCGGGTGATCCGCGCGGCGTTGGCCGACGCCGGCCTGCTGCCATCCGACGTGGACCACGTCGAGGCGCACGGCACCGGGACCAGGCTCGGTGACCCGATCGAGGCGCAGGCGGTGCAGGCCGTCTACGGCGACCGACCCGCCGACCGGCCGCTGTGGCTGGGATCGGTCAAGTCCAATCTGGGCCACGCCTCAGCGGCGGCCGGGATCGCCGGACTGATCAAAACCGTCCTGGCGATGTCGCACGGCGTGCTTCCCGAGACGCTGCACGTCGACACCCCGACCACGCACGCGGACTGGTCGGCCGGCACGGTTCGGCTGCTCACCGAGGCGCGGGCGTGGCCGGCGCACGACCGACCACGTCGGGCGGGGGTCTCCGGCTTCGGCATGAGCGGTACCAATGCGCACGTCATCGTCGAGCAGGGGCCGCCAGCGCCGGAAGCGGAACCGGTGAGCGGTGAGCCGGAACTCGTGCGGCCCTGGGTGCTGTCGGCGAAGACCCCGGAAGCGTTGCGGGCCCAGGCGGGCCGGCTCACGGCGCTGACCGCGCCGGTCGCCGACGTCGAGCGGGCCCTGCTGGCCCGGTCGGTGTTCGAGCACCGCGCGGTAGTGCTCGGCGCGGCGCGGGAGGAGTTCACCGCCGGGCTGCGCGCGGTGGCGGACGGGGTACCGGGCCGCCGCGTCGTGGTGGGCCGTGCTGCCGCACCCGACCGCGAGCCGGTGTGGCTGTTCTCCGGGCACGGCGGCATGTGGCTGGGCATGGCGACCGAACTGCTGGAGACCAGCCCGGTGTTCGCCAGCCGTTGGGCCGAGTGCGCGAGTGCGATCGGCTCCTGTGTGGACTGGTCGCTCACGGACATCGCCGGGACCCCCGAGGCCGAGCGGGTGGACGTGAGCCAGGTGCTGCTGTTCGCCGTCCAGGTGTCACTCGCCGAGGTGTGGCGCTCGTACGGGGTGCGGCCCGCCGCGGTGGTCGGGCACTCGGTCGGTGAGGTCGCCGCCGCCTGCGTGGCCGGGGCCCTGTCCCTTGACGACGCGGCGCGGGTGATCACGGCACGGGCCAGGGCTCTGGCGAAGCTGGCGGGCAGGGGTGGGATGGCCGCGGTTGCCCTGCCGCCCGTGCCGGCCGAGCGGTGGCTGCGACGCTGGGACACGCTCACCATCGGCGCGGTGAACGGCACCTCTTCGGTCGCGGTGACCGGAGAGCTGGCGGCACTGGACGACATGCTGGCCGAAGCGGCACGACAGGGGATCGTGGCCAGCCGGGTCTCGATCGGGTACGCCGCGCACAGCCCCCAGGTGGAGGACGTCCACGACGAGCTGGTGGCCGAGCTGGCCTCGATCCGGCCGGTCGCGGCGACGATCCCGTTCTACTCGACCGTGACCGGCGACCGGTTCGACACCACCGGACTCGATGCCCGGTACTGGTACCGCAATGCACGGGACACCGTCCTGCTGGCACCCGTCGTCACCGCGTTGGCCGAGCAGGGACATCGCGTGTTCGTCGAGCTGGGTCCCCATCCCGTGCTGGCGGTCCCGGTCGCGCGGACCGTGGAGGCGGCTGGCGCGGATCCGGTGGTGGTGGGGAGCCTGCGCCGCGACGACGGAGGTCTGGCGCGGGTGCTGACCTCACTGGCCGAGCTGTGGGTGTCCGGTGTGGACGTTCGCTGGCCGGTACCGACCGGTGCGGGGGTGGCCAGTGTGCCCGGCTATCCCTTCCAGCACCGGCGGTTCTGGCCGGAGCCGGTCTCCCGTGATCCCGATCGCTACCGCGTGCGGTGGCGGGCACTGCCCGACTGGGACACCGGCGAGACCGGGGCTGCCCCGACGACCGGCACCTGGTTGGTCGTGGCCACGGAGCGGCAGCGCGACGACCGGACGGTCGCCGCGATCGTGCAGGCGCTGGGGGACGGGGCTGTCGCGGTGTTCGTCGACGGTGCCGGGGACCTCGTGGAACGGGTCCGTGGGGTGGGCGACGGAATCAGCGGAGTGCTGTCCCTGGTGGGCATGGACCGCACCCCGCACCCGGCGCACGCGGAGGTGCCGGCAGGTCTCGCCCTCACCCTCGCGCTGGTTCGGGCACTGGGCGAGGTCGGAGTCACCGCGCCGCTGTGGTGTGCCACGCGCGGTGCCGTCGGTGTGCCCGGCGACGCCGGTCCGGCAGACCCCGGCCAGGCCGCGGTGTGGGCACTGGGGCGCACCGCCGCGCTTGAACACCCCGACCGCTGGGGTGGGCTGGTCGACCTGCCAGAACAGGTGAGCGGCCAGGTGATCGACCAGCTGGCCCGTGTCCTCGGCGGAGAACGGCGCGAGGACCAGGTGGCGTTGCGGGCCGACTCCGTGTTCGGCCGCCGCGTCGTGCGGGTGCCGGCCGGCGGTGAACCGTGGCGTCCACGAGGGACCGTGCTGGTGACCGGCGGCACCGGTGCCCTCGCCGCCCACGTCGCCAGATGGCTCGGCCGCAACGGCGCGGAGCACGTGGTGCTGGTCGGCCGCAGGGGCGCCGACGCACCCGGTGTCGAGGACGTGGTGGCTGATCTGGCCGCACACGGTGCCCGCGCCACGGTCGCCACGTGCGACCTGACCGATCGCACGGCGGTCGCCGCCCTGGTCCAGAACATCGAGTCGGACGGCGAACTCATCCGCGCCGTTGTGCACGCGGCGGGAGCGGGGGTGCTGCGATCCCTCGCGGACGCGAGCGTCGCCGACCTCGCGTACTGCCTGTCGGCCAAGGTGGCCGGAATCGAGAACCTGGAGGCCGCGCTCACCCCGGAGCACCTGGACCGGGTCGTCTACTTCTCCTCCATCACCGCGGTGTGGGGAGCGGGGGAGCACGGCCCGTACGCCGCGGCCAACGCGGTGCTGGACGCCAGGGCGGAGCGCAGGAGTGCCGACGGCGTGCCCACCTGCTCGGTGAACTGGGGGCCGTGGAGCGGCGCCGGCATGGCCGACGACCCGCGCTACGCAACGCTGCCCGCCCGAGGTATCCGCATGCTCGATCCGCTCGACGCCGTCGCCAGGATGGCAGACGCGCTCGGCGCGCCGGGCGCGTCGGTGGTGGTCGCCGACGTGGACTGGCCGCGGTTCGCCACCGTGTACACCGCGGCACGGGACAGCCGGCTCTTCGACGAGATCGCCGAGGTCGGTGCGGCCAGGGAGGACAGGGGAAAGGACCACCCGGACGTGGCCCCTGGCGGGTGGCGCGCGGACCTCGACTCCACCCGCCGGTCCCGTGCGTTGCGGGACCTCGTGCGGGAGGAGGTCGCCGTCGTGCTCGGACACGGCGGCCCCGAGGAGGTCGACCTCGCACGCCCGTTCACCGACGCCGGATTCGATTCGCTGATGGCCCTGGAGCTGCGGGATCGGTTGCGCACGGCCACCGGTCTGTCGCTGCCCGCGTCGCTGGTGTTCGACCACCCGTCGGTGTCTGCTCTGGCGGAGTTCCTCGACCAGCGCATGCACGGCGAGAGCGGCCAGCGCGAGACCACCACCACGCGCGGGTCCACAGTGGACGCCGATGATCCGGTGGTGATCGTGGCGATGGCGTGTCGCCTGCCCGGCGGCATCGACGACCCGGACGGGTTGTGGGAGGCGCTGTGCGCCGGCGCGGACATGATCAGCGAACCGCCGGCCGACCGCGGCTGGCCGAGCGAACCCGGTTATCTCGGCGGGTTTCTCGCCGACGCCGGCCACTTCGATCCCGCCTTCTTCGGTATCGCCCCGAGGGAGGCCATGGCGATGGACCCGCAGCAGCGGCTGCTGCTGGAGAGCGCGTGGGAGGTGCTGGAACGCGGTCGGATCGATCCGGTCTCGCTGCGCGGCAGCCGGACCGGGGTCTACCTGGGACTCAGCGACCAGGCGCAGATCGGTCGGCTGCTGCGCTCCGGTGCGGAGTACCTCGGGTACCTGGCCACCGGCGGGACCTCCAGCGTCGCGTCCGGCCGGATCGCCTACAGCCTCGGGCTCGCCGGCCCCGCGCTCAGCGTGGACACCGCCTGCTCGTCGTCGCTGGTCGCCCTGCACCTGGCGGCGCGGGCGCTGCGGGCCGGCGAATGCGACCTGGCGATCGCCGGCGGGGTCACCGTGATGTCCGAGCCGACCGCGATCCTCGCGCTCGGCACCCAGGACGGCCTCGCCGAGGACGGCCGGTGCAAGTCGTTCGCGGCGGCCGCGGACGGCACGTCGCTGGCCGAGGGAGTCGCACTCGTCCTCGTCGAGCGGATGTCCGACGCCCAGCGGCTCGGCCATCCGGTGCTCGCCGTGCTGTGCGGCACCGCCACCAACCAGGATGGCGCCTCCAACGGACTGACCGCGCCGAACGGCACTGCGCAACAGCAGGTGATCCGGCAGGCGTTGGCGGACGCCGGCCTGCGGCCCTCCGATGTGGACTACGTCGAGGCGCACGGCTCGGGCACGAGGCTCGGCGACCCGATCGAGGCGCAGGCGATCGAGGCCACCTACGGCGACCGGTCCGGCGGTGCTCCCCTGCTGCTGGGGTCGCTGAAGTCCAACGTCGGCCACACCCAGGCGGCCGCCGGCGTCGCGGGTGTCATCAAGACCGTGCTCGCGATGCGGCACGGAATGCTGCCCATGACCCTGCACGTGGACGAGCCCACACCGCACGTGGCGTGGTCCGGCGGAGTGGAGCTGGTGACCGAGCCGACACCGTGGCCGCGCACGGGAAGACCCCGGCGGGCCGCGGTCTCCTCGTTCGGGATCAGCGGTACGAACGCGCACGTCGTGCTGGGCGAGGCGGCTGCGGAGACGTCAGCAGACACCTCGCCCGGCGCCAACGCGCCCGTCGGCTGCGAACGCGGCCTGGTACCGGTCATCGTGTCGGCGCGGGATGAGGCGGCACTGCGCGCGCAAGCGGCACGGCTGTCCGATCTGGACGGTGAAGCCGTCCGGGACGTCGCCTACTCCCTGGCCACCACGAGGGCGGTGCTGGCGAAGAGCGCGGTGTTCGTCGCGCGCGGAGTCGACGAGCTGCGCGCCGGGCTGGACCTGGCCAACGCGGTGATCGAGGAACCGACCGACGGTGGCCTGGCGTTTCTGTTCTCCGGCCAGGGAGCCCAACGGCACGGCATGGGACGATCGCTGTACGCGGCGTTCCCGGTGTTCGCCTCGGCCTTCGACGACGCGGTGGAGGCGGTGGCCGGTCACGTCGACCCATACCTGCGTCGCCCGCTGCGCGAGGTGCTGTGCGCCGAGGACGATCCCGAGCTGATCAACCAGACCGGCTACGCCCAGTCCGGGTTGTTCGCCGTGGAGGTGGCCCTGTTCCGGTTGCTGGAGCACTGGAGCATCCGGCCGGACTTCCTGCTCGGGCACTCGATCGGCGAGCTGGCCGCGGCACACGTGGCCGGTGTGTGGAGCCTCGCTGACGCGGGCCGGGTGGTCGGCGCGCGGGCGCGGCTGATGCAGGCACTGCCGTCCGGCGGGATGCTGGCGGTGGCGGTCCCGGAGGACACGGCCGTGCAGCGGCTGTCCGGCCTGACCGACCGGGTCGGCATCGCGGCGGTGAACGGCCCGGCGTCGGTCGTGCTCTCCGGTGACGGCGAGGTGCTGGAGCGGCTCGCCGCCGGGTTCGTCGATGACGGCGTCCGCGTCCGGCGGCTCACCGTGTCGCACGCCTTCCACTCCCCGCTGGTGGAGCCGATGCTGGCGGAGTTCGGGGCGGTGTTGCGCGACGTGCGCTGCCACCAGCCGGCTCTGCCGGTGGTGTCCGGACTGACCGGGAAACCGGCCGACCTGGGCGAGCCGGACTACTGGGTCCGGCAGGCCAGGCGGGAGGTCCGGTTCGCCGACGCCGTCGCGACGCTGGTCGCGGAGGGCACCCGCACCATGGTGGAGATCGGTCCGGACGCGGTGCTGACCGCGGCCGCGCAGGAGTTGCTCGCCGACACTCCGGCGGTCTGCGTTCCGACCGCCCGGCGGGACCAGGACGAGGTGTCGACCGTGCTGACCGCGGCGGGTCGACTGCACGTGCGACACCGCTGCGTGGACTGGCGCGCGTTCTTCGCCGATGCGAAGCAGATCGACCTGCCCACCTACGCGTTCCAGCGCGAGTACTACTGGCTGGGTGACCCCGGCGCGGACCACCCGGTCGCGGTCGCCGGCGCGGCTCCCGCCGAGTTGTACGTGCCGGGTTGGGAGCCGGTGACCGCTGAGCCCACACCACCGGCAGGCGATTGGAGCGTGCTGGGCGACCCGGTGCTGGCCGAGGCGCTGGGCGCGACCGCCTGCTCCGACCTCGACGCGCTGCGCCAGGGCACGTCGTTCGTCCTGCTCCCGGTCGCCGCCGCCCCCGGCCCGCTACCCGATGGTGCTCGGCACGTCACCCTGCGGGTCCTGGACGTGGTCCAGCGGTTCCTCACCGCGGCACACCTCGCTGACGCGCGGCTGGTGGTGGTCACCCGTGGCGCGGCGAGCGAGCCGGTGTCGGCTGCGGCGTGGGGGTTGCTCCGCTCGGCACAGCTGGAGCACCCGGGTCGCGTCGTGCTGGTCGACCTCGGCGACGGCGAACCGGGGCAGCTGACCGACGCGGTCGGGTCGGCGCTGGTCGCGGGCGAGTCACAGGTGGCTCTGGTTGGCGGGAAGCCACAGGTGCCCAGGCTGACCACGCTGACCACGCACATCGGCAGGCCGGCAGCACGGCCGCCGGTGGCGGGCACGGTGCTGGTCACGGGCGCGACAGGACGGCTGGGCCGCGAGGTGGCACGCCACCTCGTCACGGCGCACGGAGTCCGGAACCTGCTCCTGATCAGTCGCCGCGGCGGCCAGGACGACCTGTCGGACGAGCTGATCCAACTCGGCGCGCACACAGCCGACGTGGTCGCTTGCGACGTCGCGGACCGGTCTTCGCTGGCCGAGCTGATCGCCGGACTGCGACGCCCCCTGACCGCCGTCGTGCACGCCGCGGGCGTGGTGGATGACGCGGTGATCACCTCGCTCTCCGCGGCGCACGTCAACAACGTCTTCAGGTCCAAAGTGGATGGAGCGGTGAACCTGCACGAACTCACCGCCGATCTGAACCTGAGCCGGTTCGTGCTGTTCTCGTCCGCCACGGGCACTCTCGGCAACGTGGGTCAGGGCGGTTACGCCGCCGCGAACGCCTTCCTGGACGCACTCGCCAGCCATCGAAGGGCACTCGGCCTCCCGGCGACCGCGGTCGGCTGGGGACCGTGGCGGACCGGCGGTATGACGAGCGCGCTCGCCGAGGTGGACAGGAGGCGGCTGGCGCAGTCCGGTGTGGTCCCGCTGTCGACGCGGGAGGGGCTCCGGTTGTTCGACGCGGCCTGGAACGGCGACGAGGCCGTTGTCCTCCCGCTGCGCCTGAACCCGTCGGTGCTGCAAGCCAGGGAGCAACCGCTCCCACCGGCGCTGCGCGACCTGGCCGGGAGCCGCACCGACCAGACGCCCTTCGCGCAACGCCTCGCGGCCATGGCCGGCGAGGAGCGGTCCCGTGCCCTGCTCGACGTGGTGCGCGGCAAAGTGGCCGCCGTGCTCGGCCACGCGTCGCGAAACCACATCGACCCGGACGCTCCGTTCGCCACCATGGGATTCGACTCGCTCACCGCGGTCGAGCTGCGCAATGCCCTGGCTGCCTCGGTCGGGGTTCGGCTCCCGGCCGCGCTGGTGTTCGACCACCCCACGCCCGCCGCGCTCGCCGGATACCTGGAGTCCGCGGTCGCCAGCGACGGGCCGGGGCCACAGCTGCCGGTGCTGGCCCAACTCGACCAGTTGGAGGCCGCGGTCGCCGCACTGGACCGGGACGGGCCGCTGCGGACCCAGGTGGTCGACCGGCTGCGCGCCCTGGTCGCCGCCTGGAGCACCGGCACCGACGAGCGGTTCTTCGAGTTCCTGCGTACCGAGTTCGGTACCCGTTGAGCGCACCTGGGAGCGAGATGATGGCGGACGAGCAGCGGCTGCGGGAGTACCTCAGGCGGGCGGTCGACGACCTGCACCAGACCAGGGAGCGGCTGGCGGCGGCGGAGTCGAGGACGGCCGACCCGATCGCCGTGGTCGGCATGGCCTGCCGGTACCCGGGTGGGGTGCGCTCTCCTGCCGACCTCTGGCGAGTGGTGGCCGACGGGACGGACGCGATCGGGCCGTTCCCCACCGACCGGGGCTGGCGCCTGGACCGGTTGTACGACCCCGATCCGGAGCGGGTGGGCACCTGCTACGCGGCCGAGGGCGGGTTCCTGACCGGGATCGACGAGTTCGACGCGAGGTTCTTCGGGATCGCTCCGCGCGAGGCGATGGCCATGGACCCGCAGCAGCGGCTGACGCTGGAGTCGTGCTGGCACGCGCTGGAGCACGCCCGCCTCGACCCGACGGCCCTGCGTGGCAGCCGGACCGGGGTCTTCGCCGGAGTGTCCTATCAGGACTACGCCAGGCTCATGCCGGATCCGGTGGAGCAGGTCGACGGGTACCCGGGAACCGGTAACTCGGTGAGTGTGCTGTCCGGCCGGGTGTCGTATGCGCTCGGTCTGGAAGGGCCGGCGCTCACCGTCGACACCGCCTGTTCGTCCTCACTGGTCGCGTTGCACGTCGCCGCGCAGTCACTGCGCAACGGTGAGTGCGACCTCGCGCTGGCGGGTGGGGTCACGGTGATGTGCACGACCGGGATGTTCATCGCCCTCTCCCGCCAACGCGCCCTGTCACCGGACGGCAGGTCCAAGGCGTTCGCCGCGTCGGCGGACGGCGCCGGCTGGAGCGAGGGCGTTGGCGTGCTGGTGCTGGAGCGGTTGTCCGACGCACACCGCAACAAGCACCGCGTGCTCGCCGTTGTCCGGGGCAGCGCGGTGAACTCCGATGGCGCGTCGACCGGCTTGACCGCCCCGAACGGTCCGGCGCAACAGCGGGTGATCAGGCAGGCGCTGGCCGCGGCCCGGCTGAGCGCGGCGGACATCGACGTGGTGGAGGCCCACGGCACCGGCACCCGCCTCGGCGATCCCATCGAGGCGGAGGCGCTGCTGTCGGTGTACGGGCGGACCCGGCCCGCCGACCGGCCGCTCTGGCTGGGATCGGTGAAGTCCAACATCGGCCACACCCAGGCCGCGGCCGGGATCGCCGGCGTGATCAAGATGATCATGGCGATGCGGCACGGGCTGATGCCGAAGACGCTGCACGCCGAGCAGCCGACACCGATGGTGGACTGGGCGAGCGGAGCGGTGGAACTGCTGACTGAGTCGAGGAAGTGGCCGGACGGCCCACGCCGCGCGGCGGTGTCGTCCTTCGGCATCAGCGGCACCAACGCGCACGTCATCCTGGAACACGCGGCGGCGGCCGAGCCGGCCGGCGAACCGGCGCCGGCGGCATCGACGGCCCCGGTGATCTGGGTGGTGTCCGCGCACAGCCGCGCCGCCCTCGCCGCGCAGGCCGGGAACCTGCACGAGCACGTGCGCCGGCAGCGGGACAGCGGCGACGCGGACGTGGGTCACTCCCTCGCCGTCACCCGGACCAGGTTCGCGCACCGGGCCGCCGTGGTTGGGCGGGACTCCGGGCAACTGCTCGCTGGGCTGGCGGCACTGGCCACCGGCGAGCGGTCCGAGCACGTCGTGCGGGCCGAGGCGACACCAGGCAAGATCGTCTTCGTCTTCCCAGGGCAGGGCGCGCAGTGGGCGGGCATGGGCGCCCGGCTGCTGGAGACCAGCGCGGTGTTCGCCGCGACCGCGGGCGAGTGCGCGGAGGCGATCGAACGGCACGTGGACTGGCGGGTGCTCGACGTGCTCCGGGACGCCCCTGGCGCGGCCGCCTTGGACCGAGTCGACGTGGTGCAGCCGGTGCTGTTCACCATGATGGTCGGGCTCGCCCGGCTGTGGCAGTCCTACGGCGTCCACCCCGACGCGGTCATCGGCCACTCACAGGGTGAGATCGCCGCGGCCCACGTGGCCGGCGGGCTGTCCCTGGCCGATGCCGTGCGGGTCGTGGTGCTGCGCAGCCGCGCGTGGCGCGGCCTGGCCGGCAGGGGCGGCATGGCCACCGTGGCGCTACCCGAAGCCGAGGTGGGTGACCGGCTGGCCGGCTGGGCGGGCCGACTGTCCCTGGCCGCCGTCAACAGCCCGACGTCCTGCTCGCTCGCCGGGGACGTGGACGCCTGTGACGAGTTCGTCCGGGCCTGCGTGGCGGACGGGATTGCGGCGCGCCGCATCCGGGGGGTGGACACCGCCGGCCACTCCGCGCACGTGGACCTGTTGCGCGAACAGCTCCTCTCCGACTTGGCGCCGGTGCGGGGCCGGCCGTCGTCGATCCCGTTCCACTCGACCGTGACCGGGCACCGGTTCGACACCCAGGGACTGGACGCCGCCTACTGGTACCGCAACATGCGCGAGCGGGTGGACTTCCACGCCGCGGTGCGCAACCTCCTCAGCGACGAGCACCGGATCTTCATCGAGGTGGGGGCACATCCGGTGCTGACCGCGCCGCTGCTCGACATCATCGAGGACACCGGGGAACCGGCGTCGGTCACCGCGACGCTGCGCCGAGGCGAGGGCGGACCGGAACGCATCGCGCTCGCGGTGGGGCAGGCGCACGCCCAGGGCGCCGACGTGGACTGGGCCACCGTCTTCGGCGGCGCCCAGACCACCGACCTGCCGGGCTACGCCTTCGACCGGCAGAGCTACTGGCCGGACGCCTCGGAGTCGAGTGACGATCCACCGTCCGAGGAGGGCGACCTGTTCCACGTCCGCTGGCGGAGGTCCACAGCGGACAACGCGGCCGAGGGGGAGCCGCCTGAGGTCGACACACACGTCGTGCCGGCCGCCACAGCACCCGCGCGGGCACTCCGGGAGGCCGTGGCGAGGCTGCGGTCCTGGCTGGCTGACGAGCGCTCCGGCGACCGCCGGCTGGTGTTCATGACCCGGAACGCGGTGGCGACCGGGCCCGACGAGGATGTGCGCGATCTCGGCGCCGCCGCGGTGTGGGGCCTGGTCCGGTCGGCGCAGTCCGAGCATCCGGGGCGGCTGCTGCTCGTCGACACCGACACCGACATCGACAGCGACACCGACAGCGACACCGCGGCCGAGGCCGCGCTCACCGCCGCGCTGCGCTCGGGCGAGGACCAGGTGGCGATCCGGGCGGGCGCGGTTCTGGTGCCCCGACTGGACCGGTGCGCGCAACCGACGGCTGACCCACCGCGGCTGGAGCACGGCACGGTGCTGATCACCGGCGGCACCGGGACACTGGGCGGTCTCGTCGCGCGCCACCTGGTGGCCGAACACGGAGTTTCCCACCTGCTGCTGGTCAGCCGGCGTGGCCGCGAGGGAGCGGACGACCTGGTCGCGGACCTGACCGAACTCGGCGCCCGGGTGGCGGTGCGCTCGTGCGACGTGGCCGACCGGGACGCCCTGGCCGGGGTGCTCGCCGACATCCCGGCCGAGCATCCGCTCATCGGGGTGGTGCACGCGGCCGGGGCGGTGGCGGACGGTCTTGTCGAGTCGACGACCGAGGACCAGATCGACCGCGTGCTGCGGCCCAAGGTGGACGGCGCGCTCAACCTGCACGAGCTGACCAAGGACCGGAACCTCACGGCGTTCGTGATGTTCTCCTCGCTGGCGGGCGTGATCGGGGGTCCCGGGCAGGGCGCCTACGCCGCGGCCAACGTGGTGCTCGACGCGCTCGCCCAGCACCGGCGGGCCAGCGGCCTGGCCGGGCTCGCCCTGGCCTGGGGATTCCTCGCGCGACGCAGCGAGATGTCCGCCCACGTCGGTGACCGCGACCTGAACCGGTACCGGCGCGGCGGTGTCCTTCCGCTGGCCGCCGACCGGGCACTGAGCCTGTTCGACCGGGCCATCCGCGTCGGGCTCGCCACGGTGGTCCCCGCCCACCTGGATGTCCGGAGGATCGGCGTCGACGCACCGGTACCAGTGATCCTGCGGGACCTCGTGCGCGGGGCGACGTCCCCGGCGCCGCCCCGCGAGGTCGGCCGTCCCCTGCTGGACCAGGTGGTTCCAGCGACGGAGACCGAGCGCGCGGGAGCCCTGTTCAAGCTGGTCCGGTCCCATGTCGCCACCGTGCTGGGATACCCCGGCCACACCGCGGTGCCCGGCAACCAGCCCCTGCGGGAGTTGGGCTTCGATTCGTTGACCGCGCTCGAACTGCGCAACCGGCTGGCCGACGCCACCGGTCTGCGACTTCCCGCAACGCTCGTCTTCGACCACCCGACCGCGAACCAGCTGGCCGACCACCTCGGTGACCGACTGCGGGGAGTGTCCCAGGCGCGTTCCCCAGGGACAGTGGTGCGCGCCCACGACGAGCCGGTGGCCATCGTCGGCATCGGCTGCCGGTTCCCGGGTGGCGTCACGTCTCCGCAGCAGCTGTGGGACCTGGTGGACGCGGAACGGGACGCGGTCACCACGGCCCCGGCCGACCGGGGCTGGGACGTCGCACCGGTGGGCGGATTCCTCTCCGGTGCCGGCGAGTTCGACGCCGCGTTCTTCGGGATCACCCCCAGGGAGGCGCTCACCATGGACCCGCAGCAGCGGCTGCTGCTGGAGATCGCGTGGGAGGCGTTGGAGCGGGCCGGCATTCCGGCGACCTCCCTGCGGGGGAGCACGACCGGGGTTTTCATCGGTGCCACCGCGCACGGCTACGGCGAGCTGTTCCCGCCAGGGTCGAACGAACTGGCGGGCTACGGTGTCACCGGGCTGTCGACGAGCGTCATGTCCGGGCGGATCAGCTACGTGCTCGGCCTGCAGGGGCCGTCGGTCACGATCGACACCGCCTGCTCCTCATCCCTGGTCGCGGTGCACGACGCGACCAGGGCGCTGCGTGCCGGCGACTGCGACCTCGCGCTGGCGGGCGGAGTCGCGGTGCTGTCGACCCCGTTCCTGTTCGAGGACTTCGCGCGCCAGGGCGGCATGGCAGCGGACGGCCGCTGCAAGGCGTTCGCCGCGGCGGCGGACGGCGCCGGATGGGCGGAGGGGGCCGGTTTGCTCGTGCTGGAGCGCCTGGCGGACGCACGCCGTCGGCAGCACCCGGTGCTCGCCGTCGTGCGCGGTTCGGCGGTCAACCAGGACGGCACTTCCAACGGGCTGACGGCGCCCAGCGGGCTGGCACAGCAGCGGGTGATCGAACGGGCGCTTGCCGCGGCGGGTGTGGCACCGGCGGACATCGACGTGGTGGAGGCGCACGGCACAGGAACCCGGTTGGGTGACCCGATCGAGGCGGGGGCGCTGATCGCCGCCTATGGCCGGGGCCGGCCCGAGGACCAACCGCTGTGGCTGGGCGCGGTCAAGTCGAACATCGGCCACACCCTGCAGGCGGCCGGAGTGGCCGGCGTGATCAAGGTCGTGATGGCGATGCGGCACGGCCGGCTGCCCCGGACGTTGCACGTCGACGAGCCCACGCCACTCGTCGACTGGCTGTCCGGGCCGCTGCGGCTGCTGGGACGGGCTCGGGACTGGGAGCGGAACGGGCACCCGCGCAGGGCGGGCGTCTCCTCGTTCGGCATCAGTGGAACCAACGTCCACATGATCCTGGAGGAAGCACCGTCCACATCGGATGAATCTGCTGTGGACAATGCGGGCGAGCCACTGCCGGTGGCGCCCGTGGTGCTCTCCGCCCGCGACGGTGTCGCGCTGCGCGCGCAGGCGGAGCGCCTTGGCGAACACGTGCGAGACCACCCTGACCTCGACGCGGCCGACCTGGCCCACTCGCTCGCCACCAGCCGCGCCGCACTGCCGCACCGGGTCGGTTTCCTCGCCCGCGACCGGCATGAGGTGCTCGCCGCACTGGCCTCGGTCGTCGACGGCACCGCTGGTGGCACCGGCACCGCGCGGGAAGGGGGGCTGGCGGTCCTGTTCTCCGGACAGGGGGCTCAGCGCCCGGGGATGGGGGCCGGACTCCACCGGGGCTTTCCGGTGTTCGCTGAGGCCTTCGACCTGGTCTGCCGGCATCTCGACCCACTCGTGGGGCGCTCGCTGTCGGACGTGGTGTTCGCCGAACCCGGTGGCGAAGCCGCGGCGCAACTCAACCACACCCGGTGTGCTCAGCCCGCACTGTTCGCGGTCGAGGTCGCGCTGTACCGGCTGGTCGAGTCGTGGGGGATCCGACCCGACTACGTGATGGGGCACTCCGCCGGGGAGATCACCGCCGCCCACGTCGCCGGGGTGCTCTCACTGGCCGACGCCTGTGCGTTGGTCGCCGTACGGAGCCGGCTGATGCAGGAAATGCCACCCGGACGGATGCTCGCGGTGGCGGCGCCGGAGGACCGCACGGCTGAACTGGTGGCCGATCAGCCCGACGTCGTGATCGCCGCGGTGAACTCGCCATCCGCGACCGTGGTCTCCGGGCCCGCCGAGGCGGTCGACCGAATCGCGCGACGCGCCGCGTCCGCCGGCCTGCGCGCCCGGTTGCTGCCGGTCGGCCACGCGTTCCACTCGCTGATGGTGGAGCCGATGCTGGAGGAGTTCGCCACCGCCATCGCCGGACTGGCTTTCCAACCACCCCGGATCCCGGTGGTGTCCAATGTGACCGGTCGCGTGGTCGACGCGGCCGAACTCTGCTCACCTGCCTACTGGGTGCGCCACGTCCGCCAGCCCGTGCGCTTCGCCGACGGGATCGGTGCCCTCGCCGAACAGGATGTGCACACCTTTCTCGAACTCGGGCCGGACGCCGTGCTCGGTGTGCTGGCCGAGGAGTGCGTTGGTGACGGTGGGGTGTGCCTTTCGGCGTTGCACCGCGACCGGCCGGAACCGGAAGCGCTGCTTGAGGCGCTGACGACGCTGCACGTGAACGGAATCGACGTGGACTGGGCCGCGGTCTTCGCCGGGACCGGGGCGCGCCGGGTGGACCTGCCCACCTACGCCTTCCAACGGCACCGGTACTGGCCGGACGCGCTCGTCCGGCGTGGTGACCTGTCGGCCGCGGGCCTGCGCGAGACCGGCCACGCGTTCCTCGCCGCCAAGGTCGAGACAGCGGGTGGCGACACCCTGTTCACCGGTGAAGTCTCCACCACGACCCACCCCTGGCTGGCCGACCACGTGCTCTTCGACCAGATCCTGTTTCCCGCGACCGGATTCCTCGACCTCGCGCTGTGGGCAGCCGCCGAGGTCGGCTGTCCCACCGTGGACGAACTCGTGCTTGAGCACCCGCTGGTGCTGTCGGCCCGGGGCGCGACGCAGGTGCAGGTCGTCGTCGGCGCGGCCGAGGATGAGCGGCGAGAGATCGGCGTGTACTCGCGGCCGGACGACACGGCGGAGTGGACCAGACGCGCCAGCGGGGTGCTGACCGGGGTGGCGCCACCGCTGCCGGAGGCCGCGGCGACCGCATGGCCGCCGCCGGGGACGGTTCCGGTCGATCTGACCACCTTCTACGCGGACGCGGCGGCGACCGGGTTCCACTACGGCCCCCTGTTCCAGGGGTTGACCGGCGTCTGGCGGCGCGGTACCGAGGTCTTCGCGGAGGCGAGCCTGCCAGCCGGCGCCGGCGTCGGGGAGTTCGCTGTCCACCCGGCGGTACTCGACGCCGTGCTGCAACCGCTGGCGCTGCTGCCGTCCGCGGGGGACCGGAGGGTGCCGTTCTCGTGGCGGGGAGCCACCGCGCACCGCGGGAGAGCAGCGACGCTGCGGGCTCGGCTGACCGAGACGGGACCGAGGGAACTCACCGTCGCGCTCATCGATGCGGCGGGGCGACCGGTCGCGTCCATCGCCGGGCTCGCCATGCGGGACATCGACGCGACAGAAGTTGCGGCCACCCACGGCCACCCGTCACACGGCCACTGGCTGTTCGGCCTCACCTGGGTTCCCGCGGACGCGATCGGCACGTCCGATGTGGACGGGTGGACCCTTGCTGACTCCGGCCTGGACGATGTCGGCGACGCGGAGGTCGTCGTGGTGCGCTGCGAGTCGCCGCCAGAGGCGGATCTCGCCGGGACGACGACCGCGGCGGTGCACCGGGCGTTCGGCATCGTGCGCGACTGGCTGGCCGATCCTCGTTTCGACTCAGCGCACCTGGTGCTCGTCACGCGCCGTGCTGTCGAAGCACACCCGGGGGAGGGGATCGGCGACGTGCCACAGGCCGCGGTTTGGGGGCTGGGGCGCGCGGTGCAGTTGGAGCACCCGGGCCGGCTGTCGCTGATCGATCTCGATGGTGACCTCCGGGACTGCGCCGTGCTGCCCCGGGCGATCGCGCTGGTTCGCGCGCTCGACCACGGTCAGGCTGCGGTCCGGGGCGAAGCGGTTCTCGTGCCCGAGCTGACCCGGGTCCGGCCCGACCCGCAGCACCGTCCACCCGCGCAGTGGGGAACGGTCCTGATCACCGGGGGCACCGGCATGATCGGCGGACAGCTGGCCCGACACCTGGTCGGCCGGCACGGTGTCCGCGACCTGGTGCTGGCCGGCCGTCGAGCCGCCGCACCGGAGCTGCTGCGCGAGCTGACCGGGCTGGGAGCGCGCGTCCAGGCCGTTTCCTGCGACGTCGCTGACCGAGCAGCACTGGCCGCCCTGATCGCCGATCACCCGCCAACGGCCGTGGTGCACGCCGCCGGAGTGGTGGACGACGGCATCTTCGGCTCGCTCACGCCGGAGCAGATCGACAACGTGCTGCGGTCGAAGGTGGACGCGGTCGTGCACCTGCACGAACTCACCGCCGATCGTGACCTCGCCGCGTTCGTCGTGTGCTCCGCGCTCGCCGGAACCCTCGGCGGTGCCGGACAGGCGAACTACGCCGCGGCCAACGCGTTCCTGGACGCGTTCTGCCAGTGGCGGCACGCGGCCGGACTGCCGGCTCTCGCGATCGGGTGGGGACCGTGGGAACCGCGCGGTGGCATGACCGCGGACCTCGCCGACGTCGATCTCCAGCGGCTGGCCCGGACCGGAATCCGGGCACTGACCGCGGCCGAGGGACTCGATCTGTTCGACGCGGCCGGCCTGTCCGGCCGCAGCACAGTGCTGCCGTTCCGCCTCGACGCCCGGTCGGTTCCGGCCGACGGACCGGCGTTGCTGCGCGGCCTGGCCGGTGCCGGGCAACGGACGTCCAGTGGGCTGCCCAGTGACTTCGCCGGCCTGTCCGGAGCGGACAGGATGAGGTGGCTGACCGAACTGGTGCGGACAGAGGCCGCCGCCGTGGCGGGGTTGCCCGGGCCCGCGGACGTCCCGGCCGACGCGGCGTTCACCGGCCTCGGGTTCGATTCGCTGATGGCGATCGAAATCCGCAACCGGCTGGCCTCGGCCACCAGGCTGCGGCTGGCCGCCACGCTCGTCTTCGACCACCCGACATCCACCGCGGTCGCCCAGCACCTGGACGGCCTGCTGCGGCCAGCCTCCGGCACGGCAGCCGATCCCGCCGAATCGGCGCTCAGGGCGTTGACCGACGCCGTGCGAGCGGCGCCTGGCGGACGCGGACAGCGCAGAGCGCTCGCCACGAGACTCAGGCTGCTCGCGGCCTCGCTCGACGACGCGGGCGAGACCACTGTGGACGCGACCGCGGGTGGAGATCTCGACGCGGTCGGCGCCGACGAGCTGATCAGCCTGCTCGACGAGGAGTTCGGAATCCAGTGATGTTTCCCGCCACCCCTATCTCCAGTCCACGATCCCCTGTCCGGCCGAGGAGAGAACCCTCGGGTTGACCGCTGCCGGTTCCGCGGCCACGGTGGCTGCACACCGTTCCGACAGCCCGTCCGCGGAACTGGAGCGACGTGAGGGGGACGACCAGGCCCCTTCCGCCCATCGCCCGCCACGACCCGGTCGCGGGTGCGAGAACAGGCACTGAGTCGAGGTACCGATGACCTATCGAGATCAACTGGTCGGCGAGCGGACCGACGTGCTGGACCGGTTCACCCTGTCGGCGCACGTGGTCGACAGCCCGCTGACGCCGAACGAACGCGTTGCGTCCTGGCTGGCTGAACGCGCCGCGGTCAACCAGTTCCAGGTCGAGCGAGTTCCGCTCGACGCGCTGTCCGGATGGCAGTTCAACGCCGAGAGCGGGAACCTGGAACACGACAGCGGCCGGTTCTTCTCCGTCGAAGGGGTGCGAGTTCGCACGGATCGGACGTGGATCGCCGAATGGACTCAGCCGATCATCGTGCAGCCCGAGATCGGCGTGCTCGGCATCCTCGTCCGGGAGTTCGACGGGGTGCTGCACTGCCTGATGCAGGCGAAGATGGAACCCGGGAACATCAACAAGATCCAGCTGACCCCGACCGTGCAGGCCACTCGGAGCAACTACCTCGGCGTGCACCGCGGCGCCCAGATCCCCTACCTCGACTACTTCACCGGCGAGGGCGGTGGGCGAACGCTCGTCGACGCGCTGCAGTCCGAGCAGGGCGCCTGGTTCCTGGGCAAGCGCAACCGGAACATGGTGGTGGAAACCCTCGACGACGTACCGGAGGCCGCCGACTTCTGCTGGTTGACGATCGGTCAGATACGCAGGTTGCTCGCGGTCGACCACCTGGTGAACATGGACACCCGGACCGTGCTGTCCTGCATTCCGTTCCACGCGCCGGGTGCGTTCGCGGAACCGGCCAGTCCGTTCGTCGCGTCGGTGCTGCACAGCATCGGACCGGACAGCAGCCCGGTGCACGAGATGACCGAGGTGCTGAGCTGGCTCACCGAGTTGCGGGCTCGCCGGGAACTGCTTCAGCGCAGGGTTCCGCTGTACCGGGCGGCCGAGGACGGCTGGTACTGGACGAGGGACGCGGTGGAGCACCGGTCCGGCAAGTACTTCCGCATCGTCGGGATCAACGCGGCGCTCGGAAACCGGGAGGTTCCCTCGTGGACCCAGCCGATCCTCGCACCGGTCGACGCGGGCCTGCTCGCGCTGATCACCAAACGGATCTCCGGGACCCTGCACGTGCTGGTGCAGGCCCGGGCCGACGCGGGATCGCTGAACGGGGCGGAGATGGCGCCGACGGTGCACTGCCAGCCGGCGAACTACCGCGATCTGCCCGATCACTGCCGGCCGCACTACCTCGACCAGGTCCTGTCCGCCGATCCCGCCCGAATCCGGTACGACCGGATGCAGTCCGAGGAAGGCGGGCGCTTCCTGCACGCGGTCAACCGCTACCTGATCGTCGAGGCGGACGAGGACTTTCCCGAACGGACTCCGGCCGAGTACCGCTGGATGACCCTGCGGCAGTTGACCAGCCTGCTGACGCACTGCAACTACCTCAACGTCGAACTGCGCAGTCTGATCGCATGCCTGAACAGTGTCTGGTGAGGCGCCGTGCAAATCATCGGAAACGGATTTCTCGCCAGGAACCTGGCTGAGCACCTGAGTGACCGGCACCCCCACGTCACGGCGATCGCGGCCGGGGTGTCCTGGACGCATTCCCGATCCCTTGAGGACTTCGACCGGGAGGCCGCGCTGCTCACCGACACGGTGGCGGAGCACCTCCACTCGGGCCGCACCATCGTTTTCTTCTCCACCGCGGCTGGGGGGATGTATGGAAACCGGCTGAGCACGGGAACCGAGTGCGGACCGGTCTTTCCGCGCACCGCGTACGCCCGGCACAAGCTCGCCCTGGAGTCCATGCTGGCCCGGTCCGGGATGCGCTGGCTGATCCTGCGGCTGACCCACGTGGTGGGCCACGGGCAACCGAGGCACCAACTGCTGCCGGCGCTGACGGAGCAGGTCCGTTCGGGTCGGGTCACCCTTTACCGCGGTGCCCATCGGGACCTGCTCGATGTTCGGGATCTGGGCTGGTTGATCGACAGACTGCTGGTCAAGGGCGTCCACGACGAGGTCATCAACGTCGCCTCGGGGACACCAGAGCCGGTGGAGCGGATCGTCGAGGCGATCGAGGCCAGACTCGGCACCGTCGCCGAGAAAGCAGTGGTCGACAGGCCAGCACAGAACGGTCCACTTCGGATCGCCCGGCTGCGCGAGCTGGTTCCGGAAATCGACGAGCGCGGTTTCGAGCGGGACTACCTCACCCAGCTCATCACCCGTTACGTGCCAGCCGGCACGAACCGCACCAGGAAGGGGACTTGATGACCCTCGGATACATCCTGACAGCGGGCATCCCGCTGGAACCGCCAGGCACCGCGCTCTACGACAGCTACCCGGTGATGCGCCGCTGGTGTGACCAGGTGGCGGAGTGGACCGGCCTGGACCACGACCAGCTGTTGACACAGGACCTGACCACAGCGGTGTCGCTCGACGCCGACTCGGCCGAGCAGCTGCCTCGGCACGAGGTCGCCTACACCTCCCAGGTGCGGCAGATCATGAACTCGCTGGGGATCGCCGACATCCTGGCCGAGATGGGACTGCGGCCGAACGCGATCGGCGGGCTCAGCCTCGGCGCGTTCACCGCGGCCTGCCTGGCCGGCTCGCTGGAGCGCCGGGATCTGCTGGACCTGGTGGCCCACATCACCAAGCTGCCGACGGTCGAGCCGGGAAAGCCACCGACAGGCATGGCGATCGGCACGCTACCGGTCGACGCGGACCTGGACTGGTACTGCGGCGACAGCAGGCCAGGGGTCTACCTCGGGGCGGACAACGGGGTCTACATGGGACAGGCTCACGTGGTGATGTTCTCCGGGTACGTCGACGCGCTGGAGACGCTGGCCGCGGAGGCGCCGGCGGGGCAGATCACGGTGATGAAAGCACTGAACGGCGGCCACACCCCGCTGCAACAGTTCGCCTACGACCTGCGGAAGCCGTACGTCGACAAGGTGGCGTTCCACGATCCGCGCGTTCCGCTGTTCTCGGGGCTGCGCGATGCGCGCCTGGAAACCGGGGACGACGTCCGCGCCGACATCCTCGACAACACCACACGGCCGATCCACCTCGCGCACGTCAACGCGGGCTTGGCCCGGTACGGGGTGCGCGCCGCCATCGTTCCTGGCGTGGCGATCCCCGTCGCGGGCCTGGAGTTCCCATTCCCGGTGGTGCAGGTGTCGACCGCCGAGGACGTCGGGAAGGCCGCCGCGATCCTGTACGAGCTGGGAATCGAGGTGGAGCCGAGATGAGCGGTGCCGTGGCGGACACCAGGTGGCATGGCGCGGGGCAGGTCGACCGGTGGCTGGACGTCGACCTGGACGAGTGGACCAGCCGGGTGGTGCGGAGAACCTTCGACCCCGCCCTGGGCAGCCCGTACTGGCTGAGGCGGGCGAAGGAGCTGACCTTCGACCCCCGCGACATCACCCGCTACGACGAGCTGACCGCGTTCGGTCCATTCCCGCTCGACGACCTGCGCACCGGTCGGCCCGTCGACCTGGTTCCCCTGGCCGTGCGGCGCCCACTGACCTGCCGGGTGTGGGAGACCGGCGGCACCACGGGTGACCCGTGCCGGGTGGTCTACACCGACGCGATGCTCGACCACTACGCCACGTGGCGCAGGTGGGCGGCTGGTCGGGCCGGGTTCGAGCGAGGCCGCACCTGGCTGCGGGTCACTCCGAGCGGACCGCACCTGATCGGGCACTGCGCCTGGCTCGCCGAGGGGTACGACGCCGAGGTGCACACGGTCGACTTCGATCCCAGGTGGGTCAAGAGGGAGTTGCGTCAAGGGCGGGTGCGCGAGGCGCAGGAGTACACGGACCACGTTCTCGACCAGGGCCTGCTGATCCTCAAGGCGCAACCGATCGACTACCTCTTCACCACGCCAGCGTTGTTCCGGACACTGATTCGTCGCGCGCCAGGCGTGGTCAGCGGCCTGAGCGGCGCGCTGCTGGGCGGGACGCACGTGACGCCCGAGATGCGCATGTCCTTCGTGGACGCGATGCCCGGGGGACGGGTCACCGTCTCCTACGGGAACACGTTCGGATCCGCCTCCGCTCTCCCGGTGGTCGACGACGGCCGGACCATGCCACACGTGCCGCACTACCCCCAGGTGACCATGGCCGTGGTGGACCGGGCCGACTGGCAACGGCGGGTCGGGTACGGGCAGTACGGCCGGTTGCGGCTGACCGTGCTGCACGAGGACCTGTTCCTGCCCAACATCCTGGAGCGGGACCTGGTCATGCGGTACGACACCGGTGACGTGTGGCCGTGCGACGGGATCGCCAACGTCCGACCCCTGCAGGAGATCCGGGCAGCCCCGGAGGGGGTCTACTGACCGGTGAGACGAGCACGAGGAGGTTCGTCGGATGCGCAACCAGGGTGTCGGGTCGTGGCCGGCACGCCGCGCCCGAAAGAGCCCCGACCGGATCGCGGTCGTGCAGGACGGCAGGAGCTGGACCTACCGGACGTTGTACGACCGCGCCATCCGACTGGCACACGCCTTCCGGGACCTGGGGGTGCTCGCCGGAGACCGGATTTCCTACCTCGGGCCGAACGACGTCAGCTTCCTGGACACGTTGTTCGCCGCCGGTCTGCTCGGTGCGATCCTCGTGCCGCTGAGCACCCGTGCGGCAGGCCCGGAACTGGTGCACAACGTCACCGACTCGGGCAGCACCCTGCTCGTCTATCCGCGGGACCACGCGGCGATGGTGACCCAGATCCGGGCCTCCGGCGTGATCCGGCAGTTCATCACCCTTGGTTCGCCGTTGCAGGACGGCGAACACCGGTACGCTGACCTGATAGCCGGCGGCGCGACCGACGCGATCGACCAACCGACCGGCCTGGACGACACCTGCATGATCATGTACGCGTCCGGTGTCACCGGGCTGCCCAGAGGTGTTGTCCTGACTCACGGCAACGTGACGTGGAACTGCGTCAACGTGCTGGTGGACGTCGACATGGCAGGCAGTGAGATCACCTTGGTCGCGGCACCGCTGCAGCACGGCGAGGCGCTCAACATGAGCTGCCTGCCCACCTTGCTGAAAGGGGGCACGGTGGTGCTCGTCGGTGCGTTCGATCCGATCGTGGTCCTGGAGTTGATCGAGCGTCACCGGGTGACGTCCATGTTCGGTGTGCCCGCGATGTACGAGGCGATGGCGGCGAGCGACGCTTGGGCAGGCACGGACCTGTCCAGTCTCCGGCACCTCGACTGCGGCGGCGCTCCGGTGTGCGCCGGGACCACCCGCAGGTACCTCGACCGGGGACTGGCCTTCAGCCAGGGCTACCGGTTGGCCGAAGCGGGCCAGGGTGTGCTGCACCTGGCCGAGGCGAGCCCCGCGGAGCAGTTGGGTTTCGCAGGGGTTCCGCATCTCTTCACCAGCGTACGGGTGATTCGCCCGGACGGCCGCGAAGCGGCGCCCGGCGAACATGGAGAACTGGTGATCGCGGGCCCCAACGTGACGCCCGGATACTGGCGCCGCCCAGACCTCCAGGACGAGGTGTTCGGCCGGGATGGCTGGCTGCGCACCGGGCACACCGCCGCCGTGAACGCCGACGGCTACGTGTCTGTTGTGGACTAACCGGGGGTGGCCCGTGTTCGAGTTCTCCACGGTGCGGCCCGGCCTGGATCTCGGCCGGACTGGCTGGTTGTGGGTCTGCCAACCTCGGGTCGAGCGGTTCGTGAGGGCGACCGGAGATCCAGCGGCCCGCAACCTTCCGCTGGGGCTGGTCATCCCGCTGCTCGGCGAACTGCTCGGCGGTGCCAGGATGTGGGTGAACTACGGCCTGAACCGAGTCCGGTTCCCCGGCCCGCTCCCGGCGGACGCGTTCGTCCGGTTGCACGCCAGCGTCATGGAGGTCGTGACCAAGGACGGTGCCGTTCAGGTGACACTCGACCTCACCGTCGAGGTTCAGCACCAGGCCGAGCCAGCCTGCGTCGCCGAAGCGGTGTTCCGCTACTACCCATGACCTCGGCCACTTCGACGGCTGGGGTGGTGGGTCCGCCACCGGGGTCGTGACGACCGCCAGCACGGCCATCGGCGGACGGCACTAGGGCCGGGCGACCGGTGAGCGCCAACGTTGACCAGCGGGCACGACCGTCGAGCGTGGTGTCACCCCGGCCCGGCCGCGAACAGTCGCTGCAAAAACGACGGAATCGTGTCCATTGCCCGACTGCGAATGCTACGACATCGGCTGATCGGGGCGTAACCCCTAAGGCGTGCCCCTACGTCCGGTATCGGGAATACGGCGAACCGACGGGATTCGGTATTCGCTTGCTAGGGGTTTACCTGACTCCGCGGGAATGATTGTTTGAGGGCATGAGGATCGCCTTGGTGACCACTGGCTCGCGCGGGGACGTGCAGCCGTTCATCGCGCTGGGTGCCGGGCTGCTCGCCCGCGGCCACGAGGTCCGGCTGGCGTGTCCCGGTGACCTCGGACCACTGGTGAAAGAAGCCGGGATCGAGTTCTTCGAGCTGCCCGGCAACGTCAGTGACTTCTTCAGCCATCCCGCGGTGGTCGACGCCCTGCGCAAGGGCGGGTCCGCCCTGCAGTTCTCCCGAGCCCTCCGGAAGCTGCCCAAGCCGCCGCCGGGCACGGAGACCGACCTGTTCCGGGCCATGCGGGACGCGGGCGACCAGGCGGACGTGGTGGTCAACCAGTCGGGCCTCGCGCACGGAGCGGCGCTCACCGGTCCGCCCATCCGATGGGCGACAACCTCGTGGAAACCGATCACACCGACCGGTGAACGGCCCGCGATCGGACTGCCCCGGTTGCCCCTCGGGCCGCTCTACAACCGGGCGACGTACGCCATCTCGAACCAGATCGAGTGGGCTCTCGTTCGACCGTCGGTAAATCGGGTGCGTAAATCTTCTGGACTTCCTGAATTCGGGTTCAGGTCACCGCTGAGGGATCTCGGCCGAACCATTCCGGTCATTTATCCCTTCAGTCCCGAGGTGCTCGCTCCGTCGCCGGACTGGCCAACCAACACGCACGTCACGGGTTTCTGGTACTGGAACCGCGCCAAACAGCCGTCCCCCGAGCTGCGGGCGTTCATCGACGCCGGACCAGCACCCGTGGTCGTCGCCATGGGCAGCAACTGGTCGGTCTACCGGGCGGGAGACCTGCACCAGCTCGTGATCGACGCCGTTCGCCGCGCGGGACGCCGTGTGGTCCTGGTAGACGGCCCAGAACGGGATCTTCCAGCCGATGCGGTGCGGGTGCATGATGTGGACTACCAGTGGCTGCTGCCGCGGTCGGCAGCAGTGATACACCACGCCGGGCTCGGGCACACCGCGGACGTGCTTCGCGCCGGGGTGCCGCACGTGACCGTGCCGGTGTACGGGGACCAGCCGTTCTGGTCGGCGACCGTGTCAGCGTTGGGCGTCGGGTCACCTCCCGTGCCGTTCAGCGAACTGAGCGGCGACCGCCTCACGGCCGCACTGCGGCAGGCGCTCGATGACAACGGCATGCGGGACCGCGCTGCCGCTCTCGGCGATCGGATTCGCGGGGAACAGGGTGTGGAGAACGCCTGTGACGTGATCGAGCGGTGGGCCGCGAAGCCGTGAGCGCATCAGCCGAAAACCCCATCCTGTTCGCGGTCGAGAGCCACGCCGGACTGCGCACACCACTCCAGGCGATCGCCGGAGCGCTGGCTCGCCGGGGCGTCAGTGCGCTCTGGTTCGCCACCACCGACGACGCGAAGCAGAGTGTGGAGGCGCTCGGGGACATGAGCCCGGTCCGGCACGCCTCGCTGGGGCCGCACTGGCCGGAGATGGCACCGGACAAGTGGGACGACGACGCGTACGCCGAGATGTACCACACCTCACGTCGCCGCAGTTACCGCGCACTGCTCAGCCGGATGCTCAACGCCGACTACGCGGAGGACATGTACCGCCGGGTACTGGAAGCGGTGGATGAGATTCGGCCGGCACTGATGGTGATCGACGGGAACTTCCCGCCCGCCATCGACGCGGCGATGACCCGCGAAGTGCCGTACGTGCTGAACGCCGCCATGCCGGTGAGCTTCCTCTACACGCGCAACCTCCCCTGGCGTTTCCCCTCACCGATGTCCGGGCTGCCGAGACGGATGAGCCCGGCCCAACTCGGTGCCAATGTCCTGTTCCGGCTGTTCCAGCACACCGTCTTCCTTTCGCCGAAGTTGCTTCCGAAGGCGATGGAGGTCACCAGGCGGCGCAGGGCATCCGGGATCGAGAACGTCGCGGTGACCCCGGCGCGGTATGCGGACGGAGCGGTCGCGGTTATCGGGAACTCGGTGTTCGGAGTGGAGTACACCTTCCCCGGCGTTCCGTCCCACGTGAAGATGCTCGGGGCGATGGTGCCGACCGGCGAGCCTGACCGGGCCAGGCACGGTGATCTCTTCACGTGGCTCGACCGCCACGAATCGGTTGTCTACATAGGACTCGGGACGATCACCAGGCTCGCCGCGCACCACGTCGCCGCGCTGCTGGACGTGGTGCGCGAACTGGGTCCGGAGCACCACGTGCTGTGGAGCATGTCCACCGACCAGCAACGGTTGTTGCCAGCCGAGCTGCCAGCCAACCTCCGGGTGGAATCCTGGGTGCCCCAGCCCGCGGTCCTCGCCCACACGAACGTTCGGGTAAGCGTCGCGCATGGTGGTGCCGGCGGCGCCAACCAGGGTATCTACTTCGGAACGCCGATGCTGATGGTGCCGTTCGGCTGGGACAACCGGGACATCGCGGTGCGCGTGGTGGACAGCGGAGCGGGTCTGATGATTCAGGACGGCTGGCGGCTGAACGCCGACGAGATCGTCGGGAAACTCCGTCGGCTGCTGACCGAGAACTCCTTCCAGGAGAGGGCCACGCACTGGAGCGACCGGATGCGAGCCGCGGGTGGAGCGGACGCCGCCGCAGACCTCATCCTGAGCCATCTTCCTGGATCGGTACCTCACTCACCGGGTTCGCCCCACCGCTGACCGACCGAAGAGGAACGACGTCGAATGGCCGATGAAGCACAGCTGGTCGACTACCTGCGGCGCGTGACAACCGAACTGCGTGACGCCCGTCAGCTGGTCCGTACCCTGGAGGCACGCGACCAGGAGCCGATCGCGATCGTCGGGATGGCCGCACGGCTGCCCGGTGGAGTTCAATCTCCAGCCGACCTGTGGGACCTGGTGATCGAGGGACGTGAGGGCATCGGCCCACCACCGGCGGATCGCGGCTGGGCTGGCCCAGGCGCTCCGGTCGTACCTGGCGGCGGTTTTCTGTCCGATGTGGCTGGTTTCGACGCGGACTTCTTCGGTATCTCGCCGCGTGAGGCGTTGGCGATGGACCCGCAGCAGCGGCTGCTGCTGGAGGTGTCCTGGGAGGTGTTCGAGCGGGCGGGGATCGACCCGCTGTCACTGCGCGGCAGCCGCACCGGGGTGTTCGCGGGTCTCATGTACCACGACTACGCGGCTGGGCTGACCCAGGTGCCAGACGGCGTTGAGGGGTATCTCAACACCGGTGCCGCTGGGAGTGTGTTGTCGGGTCGGGTGTCGTACGTGTTCGGGTTCGAGGGGCCGGCGGTGACGGTGGACACGGCGTGTTCGTCGTCGTTGGTGGCGTTGCATCTGGCGGTGCAGTCGTTGCGGTCCGGTGAGTGTGATCTGGCTTTGGCGGGTGGTGTGACGGTGATGTCCACGCCTGGGGTGTTCGTGGAGTTCTCGCGGCAGGGTGGGTTGTCGCCGGATGGTCGGTGCAAGGCGTTTTCGGATTCCGCGGATGGTACGGGGTTTTCTGAGGGTGTGGGTGTGGTGTTGGTGGAGCGGTTGTCGGATGCGCGGCGTCGTGGTCATCGGGTGTTGGCGGTGGTGCGGGGTAGTGCGGTGAATCAGGACGGTGCGTCGAATGGGTTGACGGCGCCGAA
>NZ_JAMTCK010000027.1 GCF_024171785.1 Goodfellowiella coeruleoviolacea | reverse complement strand
GCCCGCCGCTGGTCGGCGGTGCGCTGGTCGTCGGGCGTGCGGGCCTGGCAGGCGGCGGTGCTGATCCGGTCGTAGACGGCCAACGCCAGGTGGGCGGGCAGGTAGGCGGACAGTTCGGCCATGCCGTTGTCGCAGGTCTGCAACCGCACCGCCCGGTCCTGGGCACAGTGGCGGTGCCGCCGCTCCGCGCCCTCGGGGTCGATGCGCTGGACGGCTTCGCGGGTGCGGCGGCGCAGGGTGGCGCTGTTCTGCTCGGCCGCTCTGGCCAGGATCTCGGCTTCCACCTGCCGGGCCTGTTCGAGGTCGAGGGGCAGGGTGAGTTCGGACAGGATCTTGGCCTTGTAGGTGTCGATGGTCCCGGCCTGCAATGCCGCCAGGGTGGCCGGCAACCGGGTGACCAGGTCCGTCGCCAAGGACAACTGCGCGTTGGCGTGGTGTTGGGTCCAGCGTGCGGCCACGGCGAGTTCGGCGGCGGCGAATTCCGGCTGTTCGTGGGTGTGTTTGTATTCGGCGAGGGCTTGTATGCGTAGGCCCTCGATGATGTTGATCATTTTGGTGTACTCGACGATGGTGTCGAGCAGCCCCCCGGTTTCCCCCTGCATATGTCCAGGTTAGGCAGCCCACCCACCCTTTTCATCACTCGAACGGGTGTTCTATCCCTGCGACTTGACGGCAGAAGGGCAACCCGGGATCGACGGGACCTGCATATGCGGAAGTCTTGGCTGCAGTCGGAACAGCAGCCAACGGGACCACACTGGTCATTCATTTCTCAAGGCAACCGATTACGTCGCCCGCCGCCCGCCCACGTCAACCAGCATCCACGTGAATGCCGCACGCCCGACACCGGCCAACCACGCCTCCGGCCTACCCAACGACACCCACTGCCAGACGGCACCCCACTGCCAACGGCACGCCACCGTCGACCCCCATCAACAACGGCCCACCTGCCCCGACCCCTCGGCGCAACTCCTGGGCACAGCCCCTCGACACCACCGCCGGCACAGCTCCACGCCCAGCCCCCGGCACGGCCCCTCGTGCAGCTCCAACGCCCAACCCAAGACCGGCCCCGACCGCCCCCTTGCGCAGCCCCTGAGCGCAGCCCCCGCCCACCCAGGGGGGCGTCCCCTGGACCAGCCTATCCACCCCACCCCCACCACGACAGCGTCGAACGCGAGCCTGTGGATAACCTCCGGCCCCTGTGGACAACTCGTTGCCACACGCATGCCGCTGGGCGCACAATGCCGGGCCAGCCGCAGCACAGCACCGGCACCACGCACGCCGGCACGCCCGCACGCCCGCACCGCACCGGCACCACGCACGCCCGCCCGCACGCCCGCACAGCACCGGCACCACGCACGCCCGCACCGCACACCGCCGGAGTGGACCCGCGTCGAGCTGCCGCGTGCCCGCCCCGGACGGCTGTTCCGCGCCACATCCTGTCTGTTGTCAGGGCTGTTGTCAGGCCTGTTGTCAGGCGGCGTCGAGTTCGGCCGAGGACACCGGCGTCGCCCCCGGGACCTGACCGGCGGCCGAGCCCGACACCTGACCGGCGGCCGACTCGATCACCTGCTTGGCGACCGGCTCCGGGACTCGCTCGGCAACCGGCTCCGGGGCCTGCTCGCCGACGGGCTCCCCCGCGGGCGCCTCGACCGGCTCGCCCGCGGCCAGCACCCGGCGGTACAGCGCCTCGAACGTGGCCAGCGTGGTGTTGACGTCGTGCGCGGCGATCATGTCCCGGCTGGCCGCACCCATCCGGGCGCGCGCCTGGTCGTCGGTCAGGATCTCGACCAGTCGGTCGGCCAGTGCCTGGACGTCGCCCGGCGGGTAGAGCCAGCCGTTGCGGCCGGGCCGCACCAGGTGCGGCAGGGCCATGGCGTCGGCGGCGACCACGGGCTTGCCCGCGGCCATCGCCTCCATGGTCACCAGGCTCTGCAACTCGGCCACGCCAGGCATGCAGAACACGTCACAACGCCGGTAGGCGGCCACCAGCTCGTCCTCGTCGACGAACCCGAGGAAGCGCACCCGGTCGCGGATGCCCAGCCGGGTGGCCAGCGCCTCCAGGCTGGCCCGGCGGCTGCCCTCACCCACGATCTCCACCCGCAGGTCCCGGCCGGCGAGCCGGCCCTGGCGATGCGCCATGGCCACGGCGCCCAGCAGATCGGGCACCCGCTTCTCCTCGTCCAGCCGGCCGACGAACAGCACGGTCGCCCGCTCGGCGGGCACCGGGGCTGCCGGCACCGGGTCCACCGGCGTCGGTGCGGCGTACCGACTCAGGTCGATCCCGCAGGACACGGCCGTGGCCTGGTGGCGCAGGCCGTTGTCGCGCAGCAGGGCCACGGCCCTCGGCGTGGGCGCGGTCACCGCGCGGACGTCCCGGTACACCGAGATCAGGTCGCGCCAGGCCCACCGGGACGCGGCCGTGCGCAGCCGGTCGGGCATGTGCACGAAGCCGAACAGGTTCTCCGGCATGAAGTGGTTGGTGGCGACCACCGGCAGGCCCCGGTCAACGCCCACCCGCGCCAGTGCCCGCCCGACCAGGAAGTGCGCCTGGATGTGGATCAGGTCGGGGTTCAACTGGGCCAGCACCCGCTCCACCCCGCGCCTGGCCTGCCAGGGCGGGCAGAACCGGAACGTGGGGTGGAACGGCGTGCGGCGGGCGGCCAGCCGGTGCAGGGTGACCCCGTCAACGCGCTCGGTGCTGGCCGGTCCCGTGGTGGACGGACAGATCACGTGCACGTCGTGTCCTCGACCGGCCAGGCCGAACGCGAGCCGGTGGGCGAAGCGCGCCGCGCCGTTGATGTCGGGCGGGAACGTGTCCGCGCCGATGACGATCCGCAGTGGTCGCTCACCGGACACAGAGGACGGGCTCACAGGTTTCTCCCATCGTAGGAAAGTGCGCTGTAGGAAGACGCGCTGTAGGACGGCGCGCTGTGGGACGGCGCGCTGTGGGTGGTGACGAGATCGAGTTCGCGGCCGGTGGGGCTGTCCACCGCCGGACCGGGGTGCCGCGGGGCGCCGGGGCCACCCGGGCCGTGCGGGTCGGGGCCGGCGGGTGGCTGGTGCACCTGGTGGCGGGCCAGTGCCACCACGCCCGTGGCGGCCAGCAGCGCGCAGCAGACCTGGAGGCCGGCGGTGACCGGGCCGGTGTTGGCGGCCTCACCGAGCAGGCCCACCCCGACGGCCACCGCGACCAGCGGGTCGACCACGGTCAGGCAGGCCACCACCACCTCGGGCGGGCCGCTGGCGTAGGCGTACTGGATGAACCAGCCGCCCACCAGCAGGGCGCCGGCGATGCCCAGGGCGGGCAGCAGCAGCGCCGGGTCCAGGCCGACGGCCCGCACCTGCTGGGACAGCGCGCGCATCAGCACCGACACCAGGCCGTAGGAGACGCCGCCGCAGGTGGCGAAGGCCAGGCAGCGCAGGCGTGGCCCGCCGGCCGCGCCCAGTGCGGCGAGCACCGCGACCGCCCCGGTGCCCAGCAGCGCGGCCACGGCCACCGCGGACGGCGTGACCGGGGTGTCCACCGAACTGCCCGCGGCCAGCACCACGAACGCGCCGACTCCGGTGGTGCTCGCGGTGGCCGCGACCACCACGGGCAGGCTCGGGCGGACGCCGGTGGCCTTGGCGGTGAGCAGCACGGTCATCCCCAGGGCGAGCACCCCCACCGGCTGGATCACCGTCAGCGGTGCCAGGCCCAGGGCGATCGCGTGCAGGCCGGCGCCGGTGACCAGCGCGGCCAGTCCGGCCAGCCAGCGGCGGTTCGCCAGCAGTCGGCGCAGCGCGGCCAGGCGCAGTGCGCTCTGCTCGGCGGTGGCGCGCACCGCGTTGTGCTGCAGCAGCGCGGCCACGGCGTTGGCGGCGGCACCCAGCGTGGCCAGGAGCACGCCCACGACCAGCGTCATCGCCGCCACCCCCCGGCAGTGGGGTGGTGCGGCTCGCCGCCGGTCTCACCGGGGCCGGCCGGCGCCCACCGGACGCCGGTGTGCTGGTGGTCCCTGGCCAGCCGCAGCAGGTGGACGCCCAGCGCCAGCATCAGCCAGATGTTGGTGAGCAGCAGCACGCGTTCGCACACGCCGCGCTGGAGCACGTGCCCGATCACCTCGGCGCCGGGCAGGCCGGGAAGGGTGGCCGGCACGTGGCTGAGCAGGAACGCGACGCTGATCACGCCGCTGGCCATGGCCAGCCGCCTGGTGGTGGTGGCCACGCCGCTCCAGTGCGGGCTCTCCCGGAACCGGGAGTGCAGCAGCCAGCCGGCCACCGGCACGCAGGCGAAGAAGATGCCGCCGGCGTACCGGTGCACCACGCCCATCCAGGAGATCGGGCTGCCGATCGGGTCGGTGGGGAAGACCAGGGCGGTGACCAGGCCGAGGCACCACGCGTAGCAGAGGGCGCGCACCGCCCCCAGCCGGGGAACGGCGCTCGCGGCCAGGCCGGCCAGCAGCGCCAGCGAGGACACGACCAGGGACAGGATGCTCACCGCGAGCAGCTCGCCGCCGTGGGGGACCGACACGTAGTCGCTGACGGTCAGGTCGACCGGACTGATCTGACCGCTGGAGGACATGTGCAGGTAGACCACGGGCAGCGGGCACAGGGCCGCGCCGGTGATCGCGAGAAAGGCGGAAAAGGGTGAGACGCGGCGCGCGGAAACCGCGACCGGATCGGCGCTTTCCCGTTCGATCACCGCCCCGCTATCCGCGTCGACGGGCCGGTGGGCACCGGATAACGGCACCGCCCTCGGCTTGTTGGCTTCCCTCATCTCCGCCACGCCCCAATCCTGTGCCGGAACGGTCTGCTCGGACTATCGGGAACAACCCTGGCTCGACCCTGATCTCCCCCTGAGTGGCGGACCGGGTTCGCCTGGCCACCGGCCAGGTCAGCGACCATGCCGGCAGCTGTTGTCTACGCTGACAGCTCCCACGCATCGAGCGGTAAGCCGCCGGAAATCAATGCGGTGAACAGGGCCCCAACGAAATGCGAACGGCAGGTCGGACCAGACCGGCGAGCCCGTTCAGGCCTATCGCGGCGCGGCTGTTTCGAGGCTCGCAATGACACGTTCGGGTGAAACACCGACGGCGTCGGACAAACAACATCCCGACAAACGGAGAAACAGATCCGGTCACCCCTGTCCGGAACACCAAAAATCATGACATCAATTCATGTTCTCCCAGCCCGGCCACGTCGGCAGGGCCCCGGCCACCAGCGATGTCAGGGCCAGTCCGGGCATATCTGACGGAATCGACCGCGTCAGACATGTGCGGCGGGTGGTCCGCGACCGGACACCCCGCCCGGTGCGGCCAGGCTGCCGACCGGGCCGGCAGGCCCACGCCCTAGGCTGTCGGCCCGTGAGTTCGAACCAGCAGCACACCGCCGTTGAGGTGTCCGGGCTGGTCAAGCGCTACGGATCAACGGTCGCCGTCGACGGGCTCGACCTGGTCGTCGACCGCGGCTCGGTGCTCGCCCTGCTCGGCCCCAACGGGGCCGGCAAGACCACCACGGTCGAGGTGTGCGAGGGCTTCCTGCGCCCCGACGCCGGCACCGTCCGCGTGCTCGGCCTTGACCCGCTCGCCCAGGGCTCCGCCCTGCGACCCCGGATCGGGGTGATGCCGCAGGGCGGCGGCGCCTACCCCGGGGTGCGGGCCGAGGAGATGCTGCGCCTGGTCGCCGCGTGCGCCGCCAATCCCATCGACCCCGGGTGGCTGCTCGACACCCTCGGCCTGACCTCGGCCGGGCGCACCCCCTACAAGCGGCTGTCCGGCGGGCAGCAGCAGCGGCTGTCCCTGGCCTGCGCCCTGGTCGGCCGGCCCGAGCTGGTGTTCCTGGACGAGCCGACCGCCGGAATGGACCCGCAGGCCCGGCGGCTGGTCTGGGACCTGGTCACCGCGCTGCGCGCCGACGGGGTGAGCGTGCTGCTCACCACCCACCTGATGGACGAGGCCGAGGCACTGGCCGACCAGGTGGTGATCGTGGACCGCGGCCAGGTGGTGGCCGCGGGCACCCCGGCGGAGCTGACCGCCGGCGACAGCGACCACCAGCAGCTGCGCTTCCGCGCCCGCACCGGACTGGACGTGCGGTTGCTGCGCGACGCCCTGCCCGAGGGGTGCGCGGTCCGCGAGATCACCCCGGGCGGGTACCTGGTGGAGGGCCGGATCGACCCGCAGGTGGTGTCCACCGTCACCGCGTGGTGCGCGCAGCACGGGGTGCTCGCCGAGGAGATGCACGTGGCCAAGCGCAGTCTGGAGGACGTGTTCCTCGAACTCACCGGCCGGGAGCTTCGCTGATGAACAGCCAGGTGCAAGGAGAACGGGTGGCGCAGGCGGCGAGGTTCCAGCGGGGCACGTTCCGACCGGCCCCCGGGCGTGGCGCACTGGGCCGGATGCTGCTGGCCCACGCCCGCACCGAGGCGCGGCTGACCCTGCGCAACGGGGAACAGGTGCTGCTCACCCTGCTGATCCCGGCGGCCCTGCTGGTCGGCCTGAGCCTGCTGCGGGTCCTGCCGATGCCCGAGCCCCGGGTGGCCTCGGTCACCGCGCGGATCTTCGCGCTGGCGGTGATGTCCTCGGCGTTCACCGGACAGGCCATCGCACTGGGCTTCGACCGCCGCTACGGCGTGCTCAAACGGCTCGCCGCCACCGCGCTGCCCCGCTGGCTGCTGGTGGCCGGCCGGCTGGTGGCCGCCGTGCTCGTGGTCGTGGTGCAGCTGGTCGTGCTCGGCGCGATCGCCCTGGCCCTCGGCTGGCAGCCCACCCTGGTGGGGCTGGCCTGGACCGTGCCGCTGGTCCTGCTCGGCACCCTGGCCTTCGGCGCGCTGGGCGTGCTCGTCGGCGGCGCGCTCAAGGCGGAGCTGGTGCTGGCGCTGGCCAACGTCCTGTGGTTCGTGCTGCTCATGGTCGGCGGCATCGCCCTGGCACCGGGCACGCTGCCCGGCTGGGCCACCGACCTGGTGGCGTGGCTGCCCTCGGGTGCGCTCGTCAACGGCCTGCAGGCGGCGCTGGCCGAGGCCGCCGCGCCCGGCTGGCAGCCGGTCGTCGCCCTGCTGGCCTGGACCGCGGTCGGCGCGCTGGTCGCCTCCCGCACCACCAGGCTCACCTGACGGTCGGTGAGACCGGTGTCACCCTTGGGGGTGGCCGGGCACCGGCTCTCAGCTGGTGCGACCTACCATCGGCCCGTGCCCGGCTCGTCGTGGTTGTCCCGTCTCCCCTCCCCCAGCGTCCGGCTGCAGCGCGGCTTCGCCATCGCCGCGCTGGTCGCGAACTCCGTGGTCTCGGTGACCGGTTCGGTGGTTCGCGTGACCGGGTCCGGACTGGGCTGTCCGACCTGGCCGGAGTGCGTGCCGGGCAGCTGGGTGCCGGTCGCCCACCCCGAACTGAGCGCGTTCCACCAGTGGGTGGAGTTCGGCAACCGCCTGCTGTTCGGCGTGGTCGGCATCGCCGGCGCGCTGTGCTTCATCGCGGCGCTGCTGGCCAGGCCGAGGCGGCGCCGGGTGCTGCTGCTGTCGCTGACCATGCCGCTGGGTGTGGTGGTCCAGGCCGTGGTGGGCGGCATCACCGTGCTGGCCGGCCTGGTCTGGTGGACCGTGGCGCTGCACTTCCTGCCGTCCATGGTGCTGATCTGGCTGGCCGCGCTGCTGGTCAAGGCCGTGGGTGAGGGCGACGAGCCACCGCGGCCGCTGGTGCCCCGCCCGCTGCTGGCGCTGCGCTGGGTGTTCGTGGTGGTGCTGTACGCGATGCTGGTGGCCGGGACCCTGGTGACCGCGGCCGGCCCGCACGGCGGCGACGCCGACACCCCCCGGCTGGAGCTGCCGGTGTCCTCGCTCGCCCAGCTGCACGCCGACCTGCTGTTCGTGTACCTGGGCATGCTGGTCGCGCTGGGCTTCACCCTGCGTGCCGTCGCCGCCCACACCGCGCTGCGCCGCAGCTACTGGGTGCTGGTCGCGGTCGTGCTGGCCCAGGGCGCGCTGGGCATGGTCCAGTACCTGGCCGGGGTGCCCGAGGTGATGGTCGTGCTGCACGTGCTGGGTGCGACCCTGGTGGTGATGGCCACCACCGCGGTGTGGGTGGCCTGCCGCGACCGGGGGCCGGTGCCCGCCCCGACCCCGCCGGCGGGACCGGCCGCCGCACAGCAGGACGTGGCCGCCGAGCGGGTCGACAGCACGCCGATCTCGGCCTGACCGCACCGCACCGGCACTCGGCCGCGCTCGGGTCGGCCCGCCGCGCTCACGGGTCCTCGCGCACGGGTCAGCGGGGTGGCTGCGGCCGGCGCTCCCACAGCTCGGTCAGTTCACCGGCCAGCCAGGTGTACAGCTCGTCCACGGTGCGCAGCCGGTGGGCGCGGTGCGGGTCACCGGAGAGCAACTGCATGCCCGCCCTGGTCAGCTCGCGCACCCCGATCATGGCGTCCAGCCGGCGCTGCACCATGTCGGCCCAGCGCTTCTCGTCGATCCGGTACAGCGCGGCGTCCCGGCCCCGCCTGGTCTTCTTGGTCACCAGTTCCATGTTGACCAGCAGCTTGAGGTTGGTGCTGATCGAGCCGCTGCTGGCCTCCAGCTCCTCGGACAGCTCGGCCGCGGTCCGCTCCGGCGGGTCGCACACCAGCAGGTAGCCCATGATCCGGCCCCCGATCAGCGGGATGCCCTCCTGCGTGAAGTGCGCGGCCACCCGCTCGACCCAGGCGGACAGCCGAGTCTCCCGTTCGACGCTCACGACCCCTCCGATCGACTTCAGTTCACACTGAACACGCAATGTGAGAGGAGCGTATCGAAGATCGACGGGTGGGGCGAGCCCCCGCACACCCGGGTGGGCGGGCGGGGTCAGCGCTGGGTCAGGGCGGCGCGGATGGCCGAGGCCAGGCGCAGTGCCGCGGCCGGGTCGGTCTGGCGCAGGCCCAGGGAGGGCTCGGTCAGCTCCAGTTCCAGGACCATGGGCCGGCCGTTGTGGTCGCGCACCACGTCCACGCGCGCGTAGAGCAGGTCGGTGCGGCGCAGGCCGAGCAGGTGGCTGGCCGCGTCCATGGCGTCCTCGGCCACCCGCCGGCGCGCCGGGTCGGGTTCGGCCGGGGCCAGCCGCTCGGTGACGAACAGGCCGGAGCCGTCGGTGGCCGCGTCCCGGCGCAGCATCGGACCCTTGGCGAACGCGTGCGAGTACGTGCCGGCGAAGAAGACCAGCGCCATCTCGCCCTCCACGTCCACCGAGGGCTGGTAGGGCTGCACGATGGCGGCACCGCCCCGCGCGTGCAGGTCGGCCAGGTGGTCGGCGGCGGCCTGGTGGGTGTCCTCGGCGAACCGCGCGGCACCTCGGGAGCCGGCGCCCACGGCCGGCTTGACCACGAACTCGCCCAGCGGCCAGCGGGGCGTCTCACCCGGCGCGACCACCTCGGTGGGCACCACCGGCACCCCGGCCCTGGCCAGGTCGACCAGGTAGCTCTTGTCGGTGTTCCAGCGGGCCACCTCGGCCGGGTTGACCAGCGTCGGCACCGAGTCGCACCAGGCCAGGAACTCGTCCCGGCGCTGCGGGTAGTCCCAGGTGGCGCGCAGCACCACCAGGTCGGCGCTGTCGAACCGCTCGGGCCGCTCGTCCCAGGCGGCCCACTCCACGTGCACGCCGATCTCGGCCAGCGCGGGCAGCAGCGCGCTCTCGTCACCGTCGCCGGTGGGCAGGTCCCGGCAGCTGGCCAGCACCACCGTGGGCGGACCGGGTCTGACGGGTGGTGCGGCGGTGGTCGCGGCGGTCAGGCTCATCGGCGTGCCCTCGGGCCGGCCATGCGACGGCGGTGCTCAGCGCCGATGGTCACGGCGGCCGTGGTGTCCCGGTCCCACTCGGTCAGCTTCAGGTCGGGCACGGCCGCGCAGACCGCCTCGCCGGTGGCGACGTCGGGCACCACCACGTCGCCGAGCGCGCCGTCCGCGCCGACCAGCACGACCCGCGCGCCGGCCCGGCCAAGGCGCTCCACCACGGCACGGGCTGGCGCGCCGTGGGCGGCGACGAACTCGGTCGCGGTGCGCACCGCGCGCGGGGGCGCGCCGGGCGTGGTCGTCTCGGTGTCTGACGCATCCTGATCTGCCACGCATCGAAGCTTAATCGGCCGGCGGGGGCACTAGTTTCGCTCCTGTGACAGATCGAACTGCCCTTGCCGACCTGGTGTCCGGCTTTCTCGACTGGTACCTGGACAGTCACCCGGCGGTGGCGACCGCGCTGGGCTCGCTCGCGCACGACCACACCCTCGGTGACTTCTCCGCCACCGGCTTCACCGCCCGCGAGCAGGCCGCAGCGCAGTGGCTGACCAGGCTGGACGCGGCCGCCACCGACGGGGTGGACCCGGCCGACGTGGTGGACCGCGACCTGCTCGTGGCGGTGCTGCGCGGCGAGCGGGCCATGGCGGGCTGGCCGGAGTGGCGCCGCGACCCCGTGGTCTACCTGCGGCCGGTGTTCACCACGCTGTTCAACGCGTTCCTGCACCGGTTGCGGCCGGAGCCGGAGCTGGTGGCCTCGGCCGAGGCCAGGCTCGCCGAGGTCCCCGGGGTGCTGGCCGAGTGCCGGCGCAACCTGGACCCCGACCTGGCCGCGCCGCTGCTGGTGCGGCGGGCCCTGGACCAGGCCCGCACCGCCCGGGGCTTCCTGACCCGGACGCTGCCCGCGGAAGTGGCGGACGAGCGGCTGCGGGCCCGGCTGGCCGCGGCGGCCGAACCCGCGGCCGAGGCGTTCGACGAGCTGGTGGGCTTTCTCACCGACTTCGCCACCCGGGCGCGCGGCGACTGGCGGATGGGTGAGCGGCTGTACTCGACCCTGCTGACCGAGCGGGAGCTGCTCGGCTACGACGCGGCCGAACTGCACCGCCGTGGCGTGGCCGCCTACGAGGAACTCGACCAGCGGATGCGGGAGCTGGCCGCGCGGCTGCCGCGCACCAGCGACCGGGAGCCCACCGACTGGCACCGGGCCATGGCCGACCTGCAGGACGACCACCCGCCCACCCTGGAGGCCATGCGCGCGGAGTACGCGGCCACGGCCGAGCGCGCCAGGGCGTTCCTGGTCGAGCACGGCCTGGTCACCCTGGCCGAGGGCGAGCAGTGCCGGGTGGTGCCGGCACCGGTGTTCCAGCGGCCCATGCTGGCGGTGCCCGCCTACCTGGCGCCGCCGCCGCTGGCGCCCGCGTCGCGGGTGGGCCACTTCTTCGTGCCGTACCCGCCGGACGGGCACACCGAGGAGCAGGTGCGGGCCCGGCTGCGCGGCAACTCGCGCAGCCAGCTGGTGACCATCGCGGTGCACGAGGCCTACCCCGGCCACCACTGGCACCTGTCCTGGCTGGCCGGCAACCCCCGCACGGTCCGCAAGGTGTTCCGCACGCCGTACTTCTCCGAGGGCTGGGCGCTGTACGCCGAGCAACTGCTGGCCGAGCACGGCTTCTTCACCGACCTGGGCCAGCAGCTGGGCCACCTGGAGGCGCGGATCTTCCGGGCCGCCCGGATCGTGGTGGACACCGCGCTGCACTGCGGCGACATGACCGTGGAGCAGGCCGAGGCGCACATGAGCGGCAAGGCGTCGCTGCCGCCGGAGACCGCCGCCGCCGAGGTCAGCCGGTACTGCGCGTGGCCGACCCAGGCCCCGGCCTACCTGACCGGCGCGCTGGAGATCAACCAGATCCGGGCCGACTACCTGGCGGCCAACGCGGGTAGCCGGGCACCGGGCGGGGACCGGGGCGGCAACGCGGTGCTGCGGTCCTTCCACGACACCATCGCCGGGTCGGGCGCGCTGCCTCTCGGCCTGGCCCGGCGGGTGGCGTTGGGCTCGTGACGGCCGGCCCGGCCGCGCCGCGACCGTCGGCGACGGCGCCGGGTGGGAACACGGACGGGCGCCCAGCGGTTGCCCACCCACGACGAGATCGTGTCGCAGGAGTGTCTGAGGAGGAGCGCATGCCCAAGGCAGTGCGGGTCAGCAGCACGGGTGGTCCCGAGGTGCTGGAACTGGTCGAGGTGGACCAGCCCCGACCGGGCGCGGGGGAACTGCTGGTCGAGGTGGGCGCGGCCGGGGTGAACTACATCGACACCTACCACCGCTCCGGGCTGTACCCGCTGCCGCTGCCGTTCGGCCTGGGCCTGGAGGGCGCGGGCCGGGTCAGCGCGGTCGGGCCGGAGGTGACCGGGTTCTCGGTCGGCGACCGGGTGGCCTGGAAGCAGGCGCCGGGCAGCTACGCCGAGCAGGTCGTGGTGCGGGCCGCCGAGGCCGTGGCCGTGCCCGACGGGGTGAGCGACGAGGTCGCCGCAGCCATCATGCTCCAGGGCATGACCGCCCACTACCTGGTCGCGTCCACCTACCCGGTCCAGGCCGGGGACACCATCCTGGTGCACGCCGCCGCCGGTGGGGTGGGCCTGCTGCTCATCCAGCTGGCCAAGGCCAGGGGCGCGCGGGTGATCGGCACGGTCTCCACCGAGGAGAAGGAGCGACTGGCCCGGCAGGCCGGCGCGGACGAGGTGATCCGGTACACCGAGGTCGACTTCACCGAGCAGGTGCGGCGGCTGACCGACGGCCAGGGCGTGGCCGTGGTCTACGACGGGGTGGGCCGGACCACGTTCGACGGCAGCCTGGCCAGCCTGCGGCCCCGCGGCACGCTCGTGCTGTTCGGCGCGTCCAGCGGGCCGGTGCCGCCGGTGGACCCGCAGCGGCTGAACGCGGGCGGCTCGCTGTTCCTGACCCGGCCGACCCTGGCCCACTACGCCGCTGACCGGGCGGAACTGGACTGGCGGGCCAAGGAGCTGTTCGACGCCGTCGCCGACGGGTCGCTGTCGGTGCGCGTCGGCGGGCGCTACCCGCTCAGCGAGGCCAGGCGGGCGCACGAGGACCTGGAGGGCCGGCGCACCACCGGCAAGCTGGTGCTGCTGCCGCACTGAGCGGCCGGAACCCGGCGGGTGGGCACCGCAACCGGTGCCCACCCGAACGCCACGCGGTGGTGGTCAGCGGCCGGTCAGGCGCCGACCTTGGCCATGTCGACCACGAAGACCAGGGTCTCGTTGCCCTTGATCGGCCCGGTGCCCTTCTCGCCGTAGCCCTTGGCGGGTGGCACCACCAGCAGCCGCCGGCCGCCCTGCTTCATGCCGATCAGCCCCTCGTTCCAGGCCGGGATCACGCTGGCCTGGCCGATGTTGTCCAGGGCGAGCGGCTTGGGCGGGCTGCTCTCCCAGGAGGAGTCGACCTCCTTCTTGTTCGACCAGGTCACCAGCACGTAGTTGGCCTCGACGTGGTCACCCTGCTTGACCGCGGGGTCGGACCCGGCGGTCAGGTCGGCGGTGAGCATCTGCTGCGGCGGCGAGCAGTTGTCCGGGATGGTGATCACCGGCTTCTGCCCGGCCGCGCCGGACACCTTGACCGCGTCCACCGTGCACGGCGGCTTCTGCGCGGCTGACGAGGACTTGGCGGTGGGGCTGGCCGAGGTGCCGCTGTTGGTGTTGCCCGAGCCGCCGCAGGCGGTCAGGGACAGCGACAGCGCGGCCATCAGGACAAAACCGGCACGGAGCGGTCTACGCATGGTCACCGAGCCTACGTGACCGGTCACCGGAGCCGATCAACACCCGCCCTGGTCAGCGCCTCACCCGGGGCACGCGGGAGTGCCTGCGCCGCCCGGGACGGCGCGGCGGGCCAGCCGGCGGCCACCCCGGAGTTCCTGCTGGCCGGGACGAACCCGCTCACCATCTGGAACACCGGCGGCCATACCGGGGTGTGCCGGCTCACTGGCGGCCCCCGGAACGGACCAGACCGGGGGCGCTGGGTGAGGCCGTCGGGCCGCACCCGGCGGGGCGACCGGGCCGCCCGCGCCGGCGAATTCCGCCGAAAACGTCCCCCGAACGCAGCAAGATTCCCGTTGTCTCGGAATGTTCGGGGAAACATCAACAGCGACCCCGTAACATTCCAGGAAATGCTTCTTCCGCATCTCAGGTGCCCCGCGTACAGTAACTCCGCACACCTGAGCGACGGTAAAAGATATTCATCCGTTCAGGTGTCAGCCAAGGAGGTGACCCCTGTGCCCGCGGACGCCAAAGGCATCCGCAACAATCCGCTACAAGAGCTTTTCTGGACCAGAACCGGTCTGCTGCTGCTGCTCCTGATCGTCACTTCCGGTGCGAGCCTCGCCATTTCGTCCATCATGGATCCCAGCCCGCTGAAGAACTTCGTTCTCTCGGTGGGCACCGGCACGATGGTCTCCGCGGTGGTCAGCTTCGGCCAGACCCTGGTGACCGCCACCGCGTCCCAACGGGCGTTGGTGGCGCCATTGATCGAAGAGAGCCGGCGGGCGTTGCAAGAACTGAGCGCCGAATACCGCGCACTGGACCGGGAGTTCTTCCCCACCCACGTCTTCGAACCGACCGCGGAACCCGATCCGGCGTTCAACCACCTGATGATGCAGGACCTGCACCGCACCCGGCAGTACTTCTTCCGGGGCTTCTCCGGACGGCACGCGGCGGCCCGGCTGCTGCTGTCCCACGCGGAGTGGGAACTGCGCGCGATCGTGGCCAACCCGCGCGACCCCAACGCGGTCAGCGGCCGGGCCAGGCACCTGCTGCGGCACAAGGGCGCCGAGAACGACTACGACGCCGTGCACGAACGCCTGCAGGACGAGATCAGCACCGGCCTGGTCGGCCTGTTCCTGGCCCGCAGCAGGTGCAGCCGGGTGGACGTGACCGTGGTGTCCGATCCCCCGCTGGACCGGTTGGAGATGTTCGACGACAGCGTCTGGCTGACCCTCTACAGCGACACCGCCGGCGAGCCCACGCTCTACCCGAGAACACTGCGGTTCTCCGAGGGCTCGTTCATCTACAACATGGAGCGGACGGAGTTCCTGCGGATCTCCAACTCCCGCACCGCGCACCACTTCGTCATCACACCGGACACCAGCCGGCAGGAGTTCTTGACGTTGTTCGAGAAGATCACCGGCTCTCCTCTGTCCACTGATGGTCTCTCCGCCCTGGAGAGCAAGTTCCACAACTTCCGTCGAGAGTTCTCGACTTCAGCCGACTTGGGGAGCTGATCACGGTGCTCGCTGGCCTTTCCGCCCTACCCGAACTGACTCGGGGAATTCGCGAGATCGATGTGTCCGATTCCAGTACCTGGACCGACGTGGATCGGTGGTTCCGAAGATGGGCACAGCACCCCGCGCTGCGCGCGGAACTGCGGTCCTATCTCCGAAAACTGCCCGCTGACCGCGCCGCGGCGATGATCGCCCGATCCCGGGAGACCACCACGCACTTCGCCTGGTGCCTCCAGGACGAACCCGGCGATCCTTTCTCCCTGTGGTTGCACGAGTACAAACCGTGGCACGACTGGCGGCCCGGTTACGCCGATTCCGTCCACAACCACCGGTACCACTTCTGCACCACGATTCTGTACGGCTCCTACGTGCACGAGCGGTTCGCCGTGGAACTGGACGCGGGCGGGCAGCGGGTCAACTCCGCCACGCGCACCCACAGCAGCACCTGGCACGCGGGTGCCACCGGCTCCCTGCTGTCCCACGAGTTCCACCGCATCCCCGTGGTCAGCAACGGCACCATGACGTTCCTGGTGAAGTCGCGGCCGGTCACGTCGTGGAGCCTGTCGTTCGACCCGGAGACCCGCACCAGCCGGCGGCACGTGCCGGTCGAGGCCCGCCTCGGCGAGCTGATCGACCGGCTCTAGGGCCACCCCGGACAGGGGGTGGCGCCCAGCGGCCATCCCCTGCCGGCCCCGCCCGCCGCCCGCTGGCCGGTTTGTCCGACCGAACAGCCGTTTCCCCGCCTCTACGCTCGTCCTTCGCTCCGCCGCCCGGCGGTGATCGGAGGGTACGAGATGTACGGGGAAAGTCACACCACTGGCAGCAGCCTCACCACGGCACGTCCCAGCACCGCGAGTCGCACCACGACGTCGGGCCACGCCCGGACCGACGAGATCACGCAGTCGGCCATCACCGCGGTGGAGGCGCGGGTGTGGCGGCTGTGCCAGGAGCTGGCCGCCAACCTGCCGTTCCACGGCTGGCACCACGTGAGCTTCGTCCGGGACAAGGCCGTGGGCTTCGCCAGGCACAACGGGGCCGACGTGCGCGTGGTCGAGGTGGCCGCCCTGGTGCACGACGTCAACTACATGGTCCGGCGCAACTCGCTGGCCAGGGCCGGCCGCGACCTGCGCATGGACATCCTGGCCGAGGCCGGTGTCGGCGCGCGCGCGGCCGAGCGGATCGACGCGGTCGTGTGCGCCGCGGAGATGCGCGACCGGCAGCGCGACATCTGCCTGGAGGCCCAGGCGCTCAGCGACGCCGACACCCTGTTCAAGGCGCTGCCGGTGACCCCGGTGGTGCTGGCCCACCGCTACCTGGTGGAGAACGGGGTCAGCCTGCGCGAGCTGGCCACCAAGATCGTGGGTGAGCAGCGCGGCATCCACGACGAGGGCTACTACTTCTACAACCCGCAGGCCGCGGCCACCTACTCGCGGTGGGCCCTGGCCAACCTCGAACTGTGGCAGTGCATCGTGGAGGCGCTCGACGACCCCACGGTGGAGGAGCTGATCGAGGCCGTGGACGCCAGCGGCGGCCGCTAGCCACCCGTCGCCGCCCGCCGCGCGTGTGGGTGGGCGGCGATCGCGGCCCGGTCAGCCGGGCGGCGGTGCCGGCGCGGTCGGCCGCGCCCTCAGAAGGGCCAGCCGAGCACCGGCAGACCGAGCACCGAGTCCACGGCCAGTCCCACGAACACCAGCACCAGGTAGGTGTTGGACAGGTGGAACAGCTTCATCGGGTTGGTCTTCTCACCCCGCACCACGGCCGCGTGCAGCCGGTGCGCCATCACCAGGAACCAGCCGCCGGCCAGCACGGCCATGGACAGGTAGAGCCAGCTGGTGGCCGGCGCCAGCAGCAGCGACCAGAGCACCAGCACCCAGGTGAAGATCACGATCTGCCTGGACACGTGGGTGGCGGTGGCCACCACGGGCAGCATGGGCACGCCGGCGCGCTCGTAGTCCTCGCGGAACTTCATCGCCAGCGCCCAGGTGTGCGGCGGGGTCCAGAAGAAGATCACCCCGAACATCACCAGCACCGGCCAGTCCAGGCTGTTGGTCACCGCGGACCAGCCGATCACCACCGGCATGCAGCCGGCCGCCCCGCCCCAGATGATGTTCTGCGCGGTCCGCCGCTTGAGCACCATCGTGTAGACCAGGACGTAGAACAGGATGGTGGCCACGGCCAGCGCCGCGGACAGCAGGTTGGTGGTCAGCCACAGCCAGCCGAACGAGACCAGCCCCAGCACCACGCCGAACACCAGGGCGTTTCGCCGGCCGACCGCGTGGGTAACCAGCGGCCGGGCCTTGGTGCGGTTCATCACCGCGTCGATGTCCGCGTCCACCACGCAGTTGAGGGTGTTCGCGCTGCCAGCGGCCATGGTTCCGCCGATCAGCGTGGTCAGCACCAGCCACAGGCTGGGCACACCGCGCTGGGCGAGCAGCATGGCCGGGATCGTGGTCACCAGCAGCTGCTCGATGACCCTGGGCTTGGTCAGCGCCAGATAGGTCCTGACCAACTCGCCGGGCCCACGCCGACCACGGGGGGTGTCGCCATCCGACGTGTCGGCGGTGCCGCTGACGGCGCCGCGCGCAGCGCTCACCGACGACATCTCGCTCCTCGGGGTCTTGTGGGATTGGGCCATCACACAACTTGGCAGCACACACAACCTGGCACGTGCAGCCTGCCCGGTCCTGTTCACCTGGCCGTAGCGAATGGTAGCCGCGCTACTCAACCGAAGGCCGGCCGGGTCCGCGGCGGGCGCGCCGTGAGACGTCACTCAGTCCCCCGTCCGTGGCCGCGCGGGATCACACGTTCGTCCATGTCGGACTAGGCTGGCCTCGGACGAGGGACAACGAGCGGGTCGGATCGGGGGAGCGTCGATCGCGAACCAACGGGATCGATCGAGATGCCCTCGTTCGTGTGAGTGATCACGCTGGTACCCGATCCCCCGCCTTACGTGAGAAGTGGGAGCTGCGTCCGTGTCCGTCACCGACGATCTCACCCGGCTGACCGAGGCCAACCTTCCCGAGGACTGGACCGAGCTAGACAAGCGCGCGGTCGACACGGTCCGAGTGCTCGCCGCCGACGCGGTGCAGAAGGTGGGCAACGGCCACCCGGGTACCGCCATGAGCCTGGCGCCGACCGCCTACGCGCTGTTCCAGCGGGTCATGCGACACGACCCGAGGGACCCGGACTGGATCGGTCGTGACCGGTTCGTGCTGTCGGCCGGTCACTCCAGCCTGACCCTCTACATCCAGCTGTACCTGTCCGGGTACGGGCTGGAGCTGGAGGACATCGCCGCGCTGCGCACCTGGGGCTCGAAGACCCCCGGCCACCCCGAGCACCGGCACACCCCCGGCGTGGAGATCACCACCGGCCCGCTGGGCCAGGGCCTGGCCTCCGCGGTGGGCATGGCCATGGCCGCCCGCCGCGAGCGCGGCCTGTTCGACCCGGACACCCCGGCCGGACAGAGCCCGTTCGACCACCACATCTTCGTGATCGCCTCCGACGGGGACATCGAGGAGGGCGTGACCTCCGAGGCGTCCTCGATCGCCGGCCACCAGCGGCTGGGCAACCTGGTGGTGATCTACGACGACAACAAGATCTCCATCGAGGACGACACCGCCATCGCGCTGTCCGAGGACACCGCCAAGCGCTACGAGGCCTACGGCTGGCACGTGCAGGTGGTGGAGGGTGGCGAGAACGTCACCGAGATCCTCGCCGCGCTGGAGCGGGCCAAGGCCGAGACCGACCGGCCGTCGCTGATCCTGCTGCGCACCGTGATCGGCTTCCCCGCGCCGAACAAGATGAACACCGGCAAGGCGCACGGCTCGGCCCTGGGTGCCGACGAGGTCGCCGAGGTCAAGAAGATCCTCGGGTTCGACCCGGAGCGCACCTTCCAGGTCGACGACGAGGTGCTGGCGCACGCCCGCAAGGTGATCGACCGCGGCGAGCAGGCCAAGGCCGAGTGGCAGCGCGCCTTCGACCAGTGGGCGCAGGCCAACCCGGAGCGCAAGGCCCTGCTGGACCGGCTGATCGGCCGCTCGCTGCCCGAGGGCTGGGCCGCCAAGCTGCCCACCTGGGAGCCCGACCCCAAGGGCGTGGCCACCCGCAAGGCCTCCGGCGAGGTGCTCAACGCGCTGGCCGACGTGCTGCCCGAGCTGTGGGGCGGCTCGGCCGACCTGGCCGAGAGCAACAACACCACGATGAAGGGCGCGGACTCGTTCGGTCCCGCCGAGACCTCCACCAAGGAGTGGACCGCCCACCCCTACGGCCGGACCCTGCACTTCGGCGTGCGCGAGCACGCCATGGGCTCGATCCTCAACGGCATCGCCCTGCACGGCCCGACCCGCCCCTACGGCGGCACCTTCCTGGTGTTCAGCGACTACATGCGGCCGGCGGTCCGGCTGGGCGCGCTGATGAAGTCCGCGGTGATCTACGTGTGGACGCACGACTCGATCGGCCTTGGTGAGGACGGCCCCACCCACCAGCCCATCGAGCACCTGGCGTCGCTGCGCGCCATCCCTGGGCTGACCGTGGTCCGGCCGGGTGACGCCAACGAGACGGCGTTCGCGTGGAAGGCCGCGCTGGAACGGCCCGAGGGCCCGGTCGGCCTGGCGCTGACCAGGCAGAACCTGCCGGTGCTCGAAGGCACCGACGCCGAGGGCGTGGCCAGGGGCGGCTACGTGCTGGCCGACGCCTCCTCGGGCGAGCCGGACGTGGTGATCATCGCCACTGGCTCGGAGCTGCAGCTGGCCGTGGCGGCCAGGAAGATCCTGGAGGCCGACGGCGTTGCCACTCGTGTGGTCTCGATGCCCAGCGTGGAGTGGTTCGACGCGCAGCCCGAGACCTACCGCAACCAGGTGATCCCGCCCTCGGTTCGGGCCCGGGTGGCCGTGGAGGCCGGGATCGCCCAGCCGTGGTACCGGTTCGTCGGCGACGCCGGCGAGATCGTCTCGATCGAGCACTTCGGTGCCTCGGCCGACTACCAGACTCTGTTCCGCGAGTTCGGTTTCACCCCGGAAGCCGTTGTGGACGCGGCGCGGCGCTCTGTCGAACGCGCGGGCAGCATCGCGCGAGCGGAGGGAAACAAATGACGAACAACGACCCGTTGGCCGCACTCAGCGCGGCCGGGGTGTCCATCTGGCTGGACGACCTGTCCCGGGAGCGGCTGAACTCGGGCAACCTGGCCAGCCTGATCAGGGACAAGCACGTGGTGGGCGTCACCACCAACCCCACCATCTTCGCCACGGCCCTGTCCAAGGGCAGCGCCTACGACGAGCAGATCCGTGAGCTGGCCGCGCGCGGGGCGTCCACCCACGACGCGGTGCGCGAGATCACCACCACGGACGTGCGCAACGCCTGCGACCTGTTCCGGGAGACCTTCGAGGCGACCGGCGGCGTGGACGGGCGGGTGTCCATCGAGGTGGACCCGAGGCTGGCGCACGACAGCGAGCGCACCGCGGCCGAGGCGCTGGACCTGTGGAAGACCGTGGACCGGCCCAACCTGCTGGTCAAGATCCCCGGCACGGTCGAGGGCCTGCCCGCGATCACCAAGACGCTGGCCGAGGGGGTCAGCGTGAACGTGACCCTGATCTTCTCGGTGCAGCGCTACCGGGAGGTCATGGACGCCTACCTGACCGGTCTGGAGCAGGCCAGGGAGCGGGGCCACGACCTGTCCTCGATCTCCTCGGTCGCCTCGTTCTTCGTGTCCCGGGTGGACAGCGAGGTGGACAAGCGGCTGGACGCGCTGGGCACGCCCGAGGCCAGGGCCGTGCGCGGCCAGGCGGCCGTGGCCAACGCCCAGCTGGCCTACGCCGCCTACCAGGAGGTGTTCTCCAGCGACCGGTGGAAGGCGCTGGAGCGGGCCGGCGCCAAGCCGCAGCGCCCGCTGTGGGCGTCCACCGGCGTGAAGGACCCGAACTACCCGGACACCCGCTACGTGGTGGACCTGGTGGTGGCCGGCACGGTCAACACCATGCCGGAGAAGACGCTGGAGGCCGCGGCCGACCACGCCGAGGTGCACGGTGACGCCGTGACCGGCAAGGCCGACCAGGCCCGCCAGGTGTTCCAGACCCTGGAGGGGCTGGGCATCGACCTCGACGACGTCTACGCGGTGCTGGAGCGCGAGGGCGTGGAGAAGTTCGAGAAGTCCTGGGCGGAACTGCTCGACACGGTCACCCAGCAGCTGGCCGGGGCGGGGAGCTGACGCCGCCGATGTCCGACGTCATCTCCGTAGAGGTCGTCAGTTCCCCGAACGACGACGAGGCCACCGCGCTGGTGACCGAACTGGTCAACGCGCGGGTGGCGAGCAAGTTGACGGCGCAGGACCCCACGCTGTGGGGTCCTGCCGCCGAGTCCGAGTCGGCCATCCGGCTGAGCTGGACCACCCTGCACGAGACCTCCCGGCCGCTGCTGGCCGAGATCGACGCGCTGCGCGCCGATCTGCGGGCCGAGGGCATCGACCGGATCGTGCTGGCCGGCATGGGCGGGTCGTCGCTGGCGCCCGAGGTGATCACGGCCACCGCCGGGGTCCCGCTGGTGGTGCTGGACACCACCGACCCCGGCCAGGTGGCCGACGCGCTGGCCGGTGACCTGAGCCGGACCCTGCTGGTGGTCTCGTCCAAGTCCGGCTCCACCGTGGAGACCGACAGCCACCGCCGGATCTTCGAGAAGGCGTTCACCGATGCGGGCATCGACGCGGCCAGCCGCCTCGTGGTGGTGACCGACCCGGGCTCGCCCCTGGCGGAGAGCGCCACCCGGGCCGGTTACCGCAAGGTGTTCCTTGCCGACCCGCACGTGGGTGGCCGCTACTCGGCGCTGACCGCGTTCGGCCTGGTGCCGGCCGGTCTGGCCGGCGCCGACGTGGCCGCGCTGCTCGACGACGCGGCCCAGGCCGCCACCGCGCTGTCCGACGACAGCGCGGACAACCCCGCGCTGGTGCTGGCCGCCGCGCTGGGCGCGGCGCACGCCAGGGGCGCGGAGAAGGTGGTGTTCGCCGACACCGGCTCCGGGGTGAAGGGCTTCCCCGACTGGGTGGAGCAGCTGATCGCGGAGTCCACCGGCAAGGACGGCACCGGCCTGCTGCCGGTCGCGGTCGAGGGCCCGGACGCCCCCGGCTTCGCCGACGCCGGCCCGGACGCCACCACCGTGGCCGTGGGCCCGACCACCGAGGCGGCCGCGCTGGCCACCTCGGGCCGGCTGGGCGGGCTGTTCCTGCTGTGGGAGTACGCCACCGCCATGGTCGGCCGGGTGCTCGGCATCAACCCGTTCGACCAGCCCGACGTGGAGGCGGCCAAGAAGGCGGCCCGGTCCCTGCTGGACGCGCCGGGCGCCGGCGCCGCGCAGGCCCCGGCGTTCACCGACGGCCCGGTCCAGGTGTACGCGGGCGGCGACTGGCTGCCCGAGGGCACGGCCACCGTGGCCGACGCGCTGCGCGCGCTGGTCGCGGCCGCGCCGGAGTACGGCTACCTGGCCGTCCAGGCCTACCTGGACCGGCTGGACGACGCCTCGGCCGCGGTGCTGCGGCCGGAGCTGGCGCGCCGCGCCGGCCTGCAGACCACGTTCGGCTGGGGCCCCCGGTTCCTGCACTCCACCGGCCAGTACCACAAGGGCGGCCACCAGAACGGGGTGTTCCTGCAGCTCACCGGGGACTCCGAGGTCACCGTCGAGGTGCCGGGCCGGCCCTACGACCTGGGCACGCTGCAGCTGGCGCAGGCGCTGGGCGACGGCCAGGTGCTCATCGAGCGCGGTCGCCCGGTGCTGCGGCTGCACCTCACCGACCGGGCCGCCGGCCTGGTGCACGTGGTGGAGGCGAGCCAGCGGGTCGCCCGGGAGGGTTCCTCGTGACGGCCGCCGCACCCAGCTACGACGACCGAACCCGGGAGGATGTGTGACCGCCCCCAGGACGTGGCGCAACCCGCTGCGCGACGAGCGGGACAAGCGGCTGCCCAGGATCGCCGGCCCGTGCGGTCTGGTGATCTTCGGCGTGACCGGTGACCTGTCCCGCAAGAAGCTCATGCCGGCCATCTACGACCTGGCCAACCGGGGTCTGCTGCCGCCGGGCTTCGCCCTCACCGGGTTCGCCCGGCGGGACTGGGCCGACCAGGACTTCATGCAGGTCGTCTACGACGCGGTCCGCGAGCACGCGCGGACCCCGTTCCGCCAGGAGGTCTGGGACCGGCTGGCCGAGGGCATCCGGTTCGTGTCGGGCACCTTCGACGACCCGGTCGCCTTCGAGAACCTGACATCCACCATCACCGACCTGGACCGGGTTCGGGGCACCGGCGGCAACCACGCGTTCTACCTGTCCATCCCGCCGGGCGCCTTCCCCACGGTCTGCAAGCAGCTGGCCCGCTCCGGGCTGTCCGCGCAGAGTTCGGACCAGTGGCGGCGGGTGGTGATCGAGAAGCCGTTCGGGCACGACCTGAAGAGCGCCAAGGAACTCAACCGGATCGTCAACGAGGTCTTCCCCGAGGAGTCGGTGTTCCGCATCGACCACTACCTCGGCAAGGAGACGGTGCAGAACATCCTGGCGCTGCGCTTCGCCAACCAGCTGTTCGAGCCGATCTGGAACGCCAACTTCGTCGACCACGTGCAGATCACCATGGCCGAGGACATCGGCCTGGGTGGTCGCGCCGGCTACTACGACGGCATCGGCGCGGCGCGGGACGTGATCCAGAACCACCTGATCCAGCTGCTGGCGCTGACCGCGATGGAGGAGCCGGTCTCCTTCCGCCCGGACGACCTGCGGGCGGAGAAGATCAAGGTGCTGTCGGCCACCAAGCCGGCGGCGCCGTTCGACGAGACCACCGCGCGCGGCCAGTACATCGGCGGCTGGCAGGGCGGCCAGAAGGTGCCCGGCCTGGTGGAGGAGGGCGGGTTCGCCAAGGACTCCACCACCGAGACCTTCGCCGCGATCACCCTGGAGGTGAACACCCGCCGCTGGGCCGGGGTGCCGTTCTACCTGCGCACCGGCAAGCGGCTGGGCCGGCGGGTCACCGAGATCGCGGTGGTGTTCAAGCGCGCCCCGCACCTGCCCTTCGACTCAACCGCCACCGAGGAACTGGGGCAGAACGCCCTGGTCATCCGGGTGCAGCCGGACGAGGGCGTGACCATGCGGTTCGGTTCCAAGGTCCCCGGCACCACCATGGAGGTCCGGGACGTGACCATGGACTTCGGCTACGGCCACGCGTTCACCGAGTCCTCGCCCGAGGCCTACGAGCGGCTGCTGCTGGACGTGCTGCTGGGCGAGCCCTCGCTGTTCCCGGTGAACGACGAGGTGGAGCTGTCCTGGAAGATCCTGGACCCGGTGCTGCAGCACTGGGAGAACAGCGGCAAGCGGCCGGAGGAGTACCGGGCCGGCACCTGGGGGCCGCCCTCCGCCGACGCGATGATGGCCCGCACCGGCAGGCACTGGAGGCGCCCGTGATCATCGACCTGCCCTCGACAACCACGTCCCAGGTCAACACCAGGCTCGTCGAACTGCGCGAGCAGGGCGGGGCGGTGGCCCTGGGCCGGGTGCTCACCCTGGTGATCGTCACCGACGACGGGTCCAAGGTGGACGCGGCGGTGGAGGCGGCCAACTCCGCCAGCCGGGAGCACCCCTGCCGGGTCATCGCGGTGGCCAGGGGCGCGCGCAAGGCCGCGGCGCGGCTGGACGCGCAGATCCGGGTCGGCGGCGACGCCGGTGCCAGCGAGGTCGTCGTGCTGCGGCTGTACGGCCCACTGGCCGACCAGGGCGCCAGCTGCGTCATCCCGCTGCTGCTGCCGGACGCGCCGGTGGTGGCGTGGTGGCCGGACGAGGCGCCGGCGGTGCCGGCCACGGACCCGATCGGGCAGCTGGCCCACCGCCGGATCACCGACGCGGCGGCCGAGCGCAACCCGATCCGCGCCCTGGAGCAGCGGCGCAAGAGCTACACCGACGGTGACACCGACCTGGCGTGGGCCAGGCTGACCACCTGGCGGGCGCTGCTGGCCACGGCACTGGACCTGCCGCCCTACGAGAAGGTGACCGGCGCGGTGGTCACCGGGGAGTCCGACTCCCCGTCCACCAGCCTGCTGGCCGCCTGGCTGGCCGCCTACCTGCGCATCCCGGTCAAGCGGGCCAAGGCCACCTCGGGTGAGGGCATCGTCTCGGTGGTGCTGGAGCGCCGCTCCGGCAATGTGGAGCTGGTCCGGCCGGACGGCCGCACCGGCACCCTCACCCAGCCGGGCCAGCCGGACCGGCGGGTGGCGCTGCAGCGCCGCAGCACCGAGGACTGCCTGATCGAGGAGCTGCGCCGGCTCGACCCGGACGAGGTCTACGAGACCAGCCTCAAGGCACTGGGCAAGGTGACCGCCGCCCGGGGCGCCGGCCGGACCGCGACCGCCCGGGCCGGTGTCAAGGCGGCGGCCGGTGGCCGCAAGACCACCACCCGCCGGACCGCGGGCCGGGGCCGGGCCGCCACGGCGGCCGACGCGGGCGCGGAGGGCAAGCCGGGCACCGAGGCCGACACCGTGGCCGGTGCCGAGCAGTCGGCGTCCGCGCCAGCCAGCGCCGCGGCCAAGACCACGGCCCGGCGCACCTCGGTGCGCGCGAAGGTGGCGGGCACGGCCGGCAAGCGCACCCCGAAGCCGGCCAAGCGCGCGGCGTCCGCCAAGACCGCGGCGGCCAAGACCGGTGCGGCCAAGGCCACGACCAGCACCAGGGCCAGCCGGAGCGGCAAGGCCAGCAAGGCGAGCGAGTCATGACCGACCCCGAGGTGGTGGTGTACGCGGACGGCGACCTGCTGGCCGCGGCCACCGCCGCCCGCCTGATCACCACCCTGTCCGACGTGCAGCGCGCCCAGGGCGGCGCCTCGCTGGTGCTGACCGGGGGTCGCACCGGCGTGGCCGTGCTGGAGCAGGTGCGCGACGCGCCGGCCAGGGACGCGGTCGACTGGTCCCGGGTCGACCTGTACTGGGGGGACGAGCGGTTCCTGCCCGCCGGGCACCCGGACCGCAACGAGACCCAGGCCAGGGAGGCCCTGCTGGACCACATCGGCGTCCCGGCCGAGCGGGTCCACGTGATGGCCCCCTCGGACGGCGAGTTCGGTGACGACCCGGACGCGGCGGCCGCCGCCTACGCCCGGCTGCTCGCGCAGCGGGCGCCGGCCGGGGCGGACGTGCCCGCGTTCGACGTGTGCCTGCTCGGGGTCGGCGAGGAGGGGCACACCGCGTCGGTGTTCCCCGACTCACCCGCCGTGCACGAGACCAACCGCACCGTGGTGGCCGTGCGCGACTGCCCCAAGCCGCCGCCGACCAGGGTCAGCCTGACCCTGCCCACCATCCGCGCGGCCAGGCAGGTCTGGCTGATGACCACCGGCCAGGCCAAGGCCGACGCGGTGGCCACCGCGCTGGGCGGGGCCGACGAGGTCACCCTGCCCGCGGCCGGCGCCCGCGGCCAGCAGCGCACCCTGTGGCTGCTGGACACCTCGGCCGCGGCCAAGCTGGGCTAGGCGAGTCAACCGGCACGGGCCGGCCAGCACTGGAACCACCGGTGCCGGCCGGCCCTTGTCGTCCGGCGGCCAGCACGGCGTCACGTCGGGCACGACCCGCTACCTCGAACACGGGCGACCGCGTGCGGCGTGGAGTTCCCCGTAGCGGGCCCATCCACTGGTGGGCCCGGTGCTCGTCCGGTTGCCGGCCGGGTGTTCGCGCGGTTGCCGCGGCAGGGCAGGCTTTTCACCCAATCGTGACCTGGTGGACAGCTACCATGTTTCGTGCACACCGCGACACTGAATCACGTCATCCGGTGACGGAACGTCTCCACTCCTCCCGGTACCGGCCCGACCGCCAGCTGCGGCGGTCGCGAGCCACCTCCCGCGCCAGCCGGGTCGCTGGCGCACTGACGTGATTCCGACCGCGCCGACGTGATTCCTGTCCGGTCGTGCCCTCTTGGAATGCGAGGTGCGCGATGGGCGCCGAGGCGAGCGAGGGCGGGAGCGGCGGTACCAGCGCCGACGCCGAGCGGCGGGAGCCGTCGGCCGACCGGGTGCTGTGGGACCGACTGCGGGCGCTCACCACCAGGGTCGAGTCAGCACTGGAACGGACACTGCAGCGGCGGTTCAGCTTCGGGCTCTCCGAGTTCACCGCGATCCGGGCACTGGTCGAGGCACCCACCGGTGACCTGCGCATGCAGGACCTGACCGACATCGTGGGGCTGAACCAGAGTTCGGTGAGCCGCCTGGTCGCCCGACTGGAACAGGCCGGCCTGGCCGCGCGCCGGCTCTGCGAGACCGACCGGCGCGGCGTGTACACCGGGGTCACCCCGCTGGGCCGGCAGGTCTTCCAGGCCGCGGCCGAGATCTACGAGGCCACCCTGGCCAGCACCTTCGACCGGATCGAGCACGACGCGGACCTCGGGCCGCTGCTGCTGGCCCTGCGCACGTGAGGCGGCGACCCGCGCGCGCCCCGCAGCGCGGCAGCGACGCGCACGAGCAACACACCGTCGAGCGGCACCCGGAGAAGACACCGGGGCGGCCCGGCGGAGCACCGAGAAGTGCCCGACCGGACCGCCCCGGTTCTGGGTTCGTTCCAGAATCCCTAGAAGTCGCCCTCGCGCTGCTTGCGGAGCTTGGCCAACGCCTCCTGCAGGATGGCCTCGCCATCGGCGTCGGACCGGCGCTCCTTCACGTACGCCAGGTGCGTCTTGTAGGGCTCGTTGCGCGGTGGAGCCGGCGGACTCTGCTCGTTCCGCCCGGCCGGGAACCCGCAGCGCGGGCAGTCCCAGTGCTCTGGTTCTTCCGCATCCAGTGCGAACGACGGGCGTGACTCGTGCCCGTTGGCGCACCAGTACGAAACCCGGCGCCGGGGCGCGGACTCGCCGCGCTCCGACTCTCCCATCGGGCCTGCGCCGACGCGGGTTCCGCGAATCGCGTTGCCACCTGACATCGACCCTTACACCCCCACCACGTGGTTGCCCCTAGTGTTCGATCGACTCACTCTCGGCCGGTGCCTATCCAACCTTGACCAGCAGGCCGATCCCCACGATGGAGATCAGCCAGACCACGCCGACGAACAGGGTCATCCGATCCAAGTTCTTCTCGACGACGCTGGACCCGGCCAGGCTGGACTGCATGCCGCCACCGAACAGCGAGGACAACCCGCCTCCTCGGCCACGGTGCAACAACACGAGCAGCGCCAGCAGCACACTGGAGACGATCACCAGTATCTGTAGAAACAGCTTCATTTCTTCCTCGCTGTCGGGCGGTCGACGTCACAGGGTACCGGTTCCGGTGCCGAGAGTGGACCGCCAGGTGGATCTGCTTAGGGCAGGGGGCCGCCCGCAGCGAGCGCGCAGAGCTTGGCGAACTCCTCGCCGTCCAGGCTGGCACCGCCGACGAGCGCCCCGTCAACATCATCCTGCTTGACCAGATCGCCGATGTTGCCGGACTTCACCGAGCCGCCGTAGAGGATGCGCACGCCGCCGGCGATCTCGTCGCCGTACTTCTCGGCCAGCCTGGCCCGCAGCGCGGCGCAGACCTCCTGGGCGTCGGCCGGGGTGGCCACCCGGCCGGTGCCGATCGCCCACACCGGCTCGTAGGCGATCACCACGTCGCGCACCTGCTCGGCCTTGAGGCCCTTGAGGCCGGCGATCAGCTGGCTGTTGCAGTGCTCGACGTGTCCGCCCTGCTCGCGCACCTCCAGCTGCTCACCCACGCACAGGATCGGGGTGATGCCGTGCTTGAGCGCGGCCCGGACCTTGCGGTTGACCAGGTCGTCGTCCTCGCCGTGGTGCTCGCGGCGCTCGGAGTGGCCCACGGTCACGTACGTGCAGCCGAGCTTGGCCAGCATCGGACCGGACACGTCACCGGTGTGCGCGCCCGAGTCGTGCGGGGACAGGTCCTGCGCGCCGTAGCGGAGCAGCAGCTTGTCCCCGTCCACCAGCGTCTGCACGCTGCGGATGTCGGTGAACGGCGGCAGCACCGCCACCTCGACCTTGGCGAAGTACTTCTCCGGCAGCGCGAAGGCGATCTTCTGGACCAGCGCGATGGCCTCAAGGTGGTTGAGGTTCATCTTCCAGTTGCCGGCGATCAGCGGCTGGCGCGTGGCCATCAGTCCTCCTCCAACACGGCCACGCCCGGGAGTTCCTTGCCCTCCAGGAACTCCAGGGACGCCCCGCCACCGGTGGAGATGTGCGAGAAGCCGTCCTCGGGCAGGCCCAGCTGGCGCACGGCCGCGGCCGAGTCACCGCCGCCGACCACGCTGTACGCCGACGAGGCCACGATCGCCTCGGCCACCGCCCTGGTGCCGCCGGCGAACGCCGCGAACTCGAACACGCCCATCGGGCCGTTCCAGAACACCGTGGCCGCGTCCGCGAGCTTGGCCGCGAACAGCTCCCGGGTGCGCGGGCCGATGTCCAGCCCCTCCCGGTCGGCCGGGATGGCGTCCACCGCGACCGCCTCGTGCTCGGCGTCGGCGGCGAAGGTGGTGGCGGCCAGCACGTCCACCGGCAGCACCAGCTCCACGCCGCGCTTGTCCGCCTCGGCGAGGAAACCGGCGACCTGCTCCAGCTGGTCCTCCTGCAGCAGCGACCGGCCCACCTCGTAGCCCTTGGCCTTGAGGAAGGTGTAGGCCATGCCGCCGCCGATGATCAGCCGGTCGACCTTGGTCAGCAGGTTGGCGATCACGCCCAGCTTGTCCGAGACCTTGGCCCCGCCGAGCACCACCACGTAGGGCCGCTCCGGCTCACCGGTGAGCTTGCGCAGCACCTCGACCTCGGCCAGCACCAGCCCGCCCGCGTAGTGCGGCAGCCGCTGGGCCACGTCGTAGACCGAGGCCTGCTTGCGGTGCACCACACCGAAGCCGTCGGAGACGAACGCGCCGGATGCCGCACCGCCGACCAGCGCGGCCAGCTCGTCGGCCAGCGCGCCGCGCTCGGCCGCGTCCTTGCTGGTCTCGCGGGCGTCGAAGCGCACGTTCTCCAGCAGCACCACGCCGCCGTCGGCCAGCGCGTCCACCGCGGCGCGGGCGCCGTCGCCCACCACGTCCGAGGCGAGGGTGACCGGGCCGTCCAGCAGCTCACCCAGCCGCGCGGCGACCGGGGCCAGCGAGTACTTCGGGTCGGGTGCGCCCTTGGGGCGGCCCAGGTGCGCGGCCACCACGACCCGGGCGCCGGCCTGGGTCAGCGCCCGCAGCGTCGGCAGCGAGGCCCGGACCCGGCCGTCGTCGGTGATCCTGTCGCCGTCCAGGGGGACGTTCAGGTCGGCGCGCACCAGCACGCGCCGACCCGAGACACCCTCGGCGAGCAGGTCGTCGAGTGTCTTCACGTCTGATCCAGCTCCCCGCCGGTTCAGGCCAGCTTCGAGCCGACCAGGGCGACCAGGTCGGCCAGGCGGTTGGAGTAGCCCCACTCGTTGTCGTACCAGCCGACCACCTTGACCTGGTTGCCGATCACCTTGGTCAGCGGCGCGTCGTAGATGCAGGACGCCGGGTCGGTGACGATGTCGGTGGACACGATCGGGTCCTCGTTGTAGCGGAGGATGCCCTTGAGCGGCCCGTCAGCCGCGGCCCGGAAGGCGGCGTTGACCTCGTCCACCGTGGTCTCCCGCGCCACGGTGACGGTGAGGTCGGTGGCCGAGCCGGTGGGCACCGGCACGCGCAGCGCGTACCCGTCCAGCTTGCCGTTCAGCTCGGGCAGCACCAGGCCGATCGCCTTGGCCGCGCCCGTGCTGGTCGGCACGATGTTCAGCGCGGCGGCCCTGGCCCTGCGCAGGTCCTTGTGCGGACCGTCCTGCAGGTTCTGGTCCTGGGTGTAGGCGTGGATGGTGGTCATCAGGCCGCGCTCGACGGTGAAGCTGTCGTGCAGCACCTTGGCCAGCGGGGCCAGGCAGTTGGTGGTGCAGGACGCGTTGGAGATGACCGTCTGCGAGCCGTCGTACTTGTTCTCGTTGGCCCCGAGCACGACGGTCAGGTCCTCGCCCTTGGCCGGCGCGGAGATGATGACCTTCTTGGCGCCACCCTCGTCCACGTGCCGGCGGGCGTCGTCGGCCTTGGTGAAGAAGCCGGTCGACTCGACCACCACGTCGACGCCGAGGTCCTTCCACGGCAGCTTGCCCGGGTCGCGCTCGGCCAGCGCCTTGATGGTCTTGCCGTTGACCTCGATGCCCTCGTCGGTCGCCCGGACGTCCTCGGCCAGCTTGCCCAGCACGCTGTCGTACTTGAGCAGGTGCGCCATGGTCGCCACGTCGCCCAGGTCGTTGAAGGCCACGATCTCGATGTCGTGGTCGCTGGCCTGCACCGCACGCCAGAAGTTGCGACCGATGCGACCGAAGCCGTTGACACCTACGCGAACTGTCACGATGCGTCTCCTCGTGGCTCCACCCGGTGTTACCGGGGCATGCAAGAGTTGTTTCTCCTATCGGTCGCAACCCTAGCGCTCACGGTCCGTCCCTGGTCAGAGGGGCGGGCGATTTTCTTTATCGAGTCAGCGATCCGCGCTTCAGCCGATGGTCAGCCGGGCCGCCGCCAGCACCACCAACGCGCTGGGCAGCGCCCGGTGCGGGCTGGGCGGACGCGCCCAGGCGACCCGGCCGTGCGGGGTCCGGCTGGGCGGCAGGGCCACCTGGTCGCGCACCAGGTCGACGCCGGGTGGCACCAGCGCGGCGGTGTGGTCGACCGCCGGGTCCGCCCCGGCCAGGAACACCCACCGGGCCGGGGATCCGGGGAGCACCACCACCGGGCCGTCCAGGCCGCGGCGGGTGAGCACGCCGAGGATCTCCTCGGCCACCCCGGGGTTGGCCAGGGCCACGCCGACCAGCCCGCGACCGAGCAGCAGGTGCAGCTCGGTGCCGGCCAGCCGGGTCGGCCAGCCCAGCCGCTGCCCGTACTCGCCGGCCCGGGCGGCGAGGTCGGCGGGCGCGGCGGCCCCGCCCGTCCCGCCCCGGTCCGCGTGGTCTCCCCCGTGCCCCGGCTGCTCCGGCATGGCCTCGTCCTCCCTGGCCGCTCGCGGCGTCGCGTGCTGCCGCCGGGCAGGGCTGTCCCGGACAGCGGCCCGTGGCCAGGCCAGGGTGGGGGCGGCCGGGACCGGACACCACGCGGCGGCCGGGTCAACCGCATGCGGGGACCCGCATCACCGCTATCCGCGGCGCGGATGACCGCACTGGACCCAGCCGCCGGGGACGGGCTGGACTGGGCTGGTCCGGACCGACGCGCGGGCCCGGCCGGGGCGAGCCGCCGCTCGGGCGCTCAGACCTCGGCTTCCAGCATCTCCGGGGTGACCGCGGACTCGGTGTCGGGCAGGCCGAGTTCCCTGGCCCGCTTGTCCGCCATGGCGAGCAGCCGGCGGATGCGGCCGGCCACCGCGTCCTTGGTCATCTGCGGGTCGGACAGCTGGCCCAGTTCCTCCAGGGACGCCTGGCGGTGGGCCAGCCGCAGCTGCCCGGCCGCGACCAGGTGCCGGGGCGCCTCCGAGCCGAGGATGTCCAGGGCCCGCTCCACCCGGGCGGCGGCGGCCACCGCGGCCCTGGCCGAGCGGCGCAGGTTGGCGTCGTCGAAGTTGGCCAGCCGGTTGGCGGTGGCCCGCACCTCGCGGCGCATCCGCCGCTCCTCCCAGGCCAGCACGCTGTCGTGGGCGCCGAGCCTGGTGAGCATGGCGCCGATGGCGTCACCGTCGCGCACCACCACCCGGTCGGCGCCGCGCACCTCCCGGGACTTGGCCTGGATGCTCAGCCGCCGGGCCGCACCGACCAGCGCGAGCGCCGCCTCCGGCCCGGGGCAGGTGACCTCCAGCGCGGAGGAGCGCCCCGGCTCGGTGAGCGAGCCGTGCGCCAGGAACGCGCCCCGCCAGGCCGCCTCGGCGTCGCAGGTGCCGCCGGAGACCACGGCCGCGGGCAGGCCGCGCACCGGGCGGCCGCGCAGGTCGAGCAGGCCGGTCTGTCTGGCCAGCCCCTCGCCGTCCTTGGCCACCCTGACCACGTAGCGGGTGCCCTTGCGCAGCCCGCCGGAGGTGATCATGTGTACCTCCGAGTGGTGGCCGAACAGCTCGTGGATCTCCTTGCGCAGTCGCCTGGCCGCCGAGCCCATGTCCAGCTCGGCCTCCACGACCACCCGTCCGGCCACGATGTGCAGACCACCGGCGAACCGCAGCAAGGAGGAGACCTCGGCCCGGCGACAACAGGTCTTGGACACCGCCAAGCGGCTCAACTCGTCCTTGACCGCCGCGGTCATCGCCACGGGTCCTCCCCTCTCCGTTCGGAATCGGTACTGCCTCGGCCCTGGCGCTCACCGGGGGCGACGGCGGTGTCGCGCTCGGCGGTCTTGACCTTGGCGCCGATCAGTGTGCTGCTCGGGGCGCTGGTTCGCCTGCCGAGCGCGGCCAGAAGGCTGACAGCCAACGCTTCCGGGTCATGCCGGTCCGGCGCCTGCCGGGTGGCGATCCTGGCCAGGTGGGCCTGGGCGCCGAGTTCCGCCGCCGCCCGGCGCAGCCGGTCGGGCGTGGGCACCGAGTCGGTGTCGGCGATGACCGCGTCCACCCGCAGCCGGGGCGCGTGCTCGCACAGCACGTCCAGGTGCCGTTCCGGGGAGAACCCGGCGGTCTCCCCCGGCTGCGGCACGAGGTTGAGCACGACGACCTTGCGGGCCGAGGTGTCCACCAGCGCCTCGTGCAGTTCGGGCACCAGCAGGTGCGGCAGCACGCTGGTGAACCACGAGCCCGGACCGAGCAGCACCACGTCGGCCTCCCGCACCGCGGCCACCGCCTGCGGGCAGGCCCTGGGCAGCTGGCCGGGTCGACCGGCGGTGTGCAGCCGGATGCGGCGCACCAGCCCGGGTGTGGTGGCCACGGCGACCTGGCCGCGGATGCGGCGCACCGCCGAGGCGTCCTCGTCCAGGCCGACCACGTCGGCCTCGATGTCCAGCGGGTCGGTGCACATGGGCAGCACCCGGCCGCGCACGCCGAGCAGCTGGCGGGCCTGGTCCAGCGCGGCGACCGGGTCGCCCAGCTCCTCCAGCAGCCCGGCCAGCAGCAGGTTGCCCACGGCGTGCCCGGCCAGTGCCCCGTTGCCGCCGAAGCGGCGTTGGAACACCCGCCGCCACAGCTGGCCCTCGTCGTCGGCGGCGGCCAGCGCCTCCAGTGCCTTGCGCAGGTCGCCCGGTGGCAGCAGGCCCAGTTCGCGGCGCAGCCGCCCGGAGGAGCCGCCGTCGTCGGCCACGGTCACCACGGCGGTCACCGCGGTGGTGATCCGCCGCAGCGCGGTGAGCGTGGCCTGCAGCCCGTGCCCGCCGCCGAGCGCGACCGCGCGCAGCGGCGCGTCCGCCTCGGTGCTCCCGTTCGCCCTCTCGCCCAGGCCCGCGCCGGCCGGTGTCGGCGACGCGGCCGGTGCGGTGGTGCCTGTCGGTGCTGTGTCCGTCACTCCCGCCCCAGGTCCCGGTGCACGACCTTGACCGCCATGCCGTCCTCGTTGGCCAGCCGGGCCGCCAGGTCCTCGGAGATGGCCACGCTGCGGTGCTTGCCGCCGGTGCAGCCGACGGCGAGGGTGAGGTAGCGCTTGCCCTCGCGGTGGTAGCCGGCGCCGATCAGCCGCAGCAGGTCGTGGTAGCGGTCCAGGAACTCCTCGGCGCCCTCCTGGCTGAGCACGTAGTTGCGCACCTCCGCGTCCAGCCCGGTCTGTTCCCGCAGCTCGGGTATCCAGAACGGGTTGGGCAGGAACCGCACGTCCATCACCAGGTCCGCGTCCATGGGCAGGCCGTACTTGTAGCCGAAGGACAGCACGGTGACCCTGGTGCGGGTGGCCGACTCGGTGCCGAACGCGTCCTCGATCTTGGCGCGCAACTGGTGCACGGACAGCGCCGAGCTGTCCAGCACCAGGTCGGCCTCCTCGCGCAGCGGCGTGAGCAGGTGCCGCTCGGCCTTGATGCCGTCGGCCAGCCGGCCGTCGCCCTGCATCGGGTGGGAGCGCCGGACCTGCTCGAAGCGCCGGATCAGCACCTCGTCGGTGGCCTCCAGGAAGAGCACCCTCGGCTTGTAGCCGCGCGCGTCCAGGTCCTTGATGATGGAGGCCAGGTCGTCGGTGAACGCCCGGCTGCGCACGTCCATCACCACGGCGACCCTGGTGATCGCGCCCCTGGCCTGCGCGCCGAGTTCCACCATGGTGGCGATCAGCTCGGGCGGCAGGTTGTCCACCACGAACCAGCCGAGATCCTCCAGGCACTTGGCGGCGGTGCTGCGGCCGGCCCCGGACAGGCCGGTGACCACGGCCACCTCGATGCCGGTGGTGCTCGCCCCGGCTTGTCTCGTCACGTCTGTTCCCCCTTAGTCAACTGCTCGACCCCGTGCCCACCATTGTTTCCAGCGGGCTCGCCCGGGGCCGCACCGGGCTGCCCTCCGGCCAGGGCCGCGTGCACGGTCTCCGCGGTCCGCTGCCCGAACCCGGGCACCGCCGCGATCTCCGCCACACTGGCCTCGCGCAGCCGCCGCACCGAGCCGAAGTGCTTGAGCAGCGCGGTTTTCCGGGCCTGGCCGAGGCCGGGCACGGCGTCCAGTTCGGAGGCGACCATCCGCTTGGACCGCTTCTGCCGGTGGTAGCGGATGGCGAAGTTGTGCGACTCGTCACGCACCCGCTGCATCAGGTACATGGCCTCGCTGTTGCGGGGCAGGATCACCGGATCGGGCTCGCCCGGCACCCACACCTCCTCCATCCGCTTGGCCAGGCCGATCACCGCGATGTCGGTCACCCCGAGGTCGGCGAGCACCTCGGCAGCCGCCGCGGCCTGCGGCGCGCCGCCGTCGACCACCAGCAGGTTGGGCCGGTAGGCGAACTTGCGGGGCCGCCCGGTCTCCGGGTCGATGCCGGGCGGGGTGCCGCCGACCGCCTCTCCGGTCGGTGCTGTGTCGACCGGTGCTGTGTCGACTGGTGCTGTGTCGACCGGCGCGGGGTCACCTGGTGACACCTGGTCGCCGGGCATGACGTCGGTCGACGCGGGGTCGGTCGGGGTGGTCGCGGCCAGGCCGGTCTCGGCGCGGTAGCGGGCGAAGCGACGGCGCACCACCTCGGCGATGGAGCCGACGTCACCGCGCTGCGCGCCCTCGCGCACGGCGAACTTGCGGTACTCGGACTTGCGCGGCAGGCCGTCCTCGAAGACCACCAGGGAGGCCACCACGTCGGTGCCCTGCACGTGGCTGACGTCGACGCACTCGATGCGCAGTGGCGCGGTGTCCAGGTCCAGTGCCTGCTGCAGTTCCTCCAGCGCGGCCGAGCGCGCGGTCAGGTCGCCGGCCCGGCGCAGCTTGTGCTGCACGAACGCCTCGGCCGCGTTGCGGGCGACCGTCTCCATCAGGGCCCGCTTGTCGCCGCGCTGCGGCACGCGGATGTGCACCCGGGCGCCACGCAGGCCGGACAGCCAGTCGGTGAGCGCCTCGACGTCGGTGGGCAGCTCCGGGACCAGCACCTCGCGCGGCACCGGACCGGCCGGCTCGGCCCCGACCGCGTCCGGCGTGCCGGGCGAGCCCGCCTCGGACGACTCGACCTGCTCGCCGTAGAACTGGGTGATGAACTGGTCGACCAGGCCGGGCACGTCCATGTCCTCGACCTTCTCGACCACCCAGCCGCGCTGGCCGCGCACCCGGCCGCCGCGCACGTGGAAGACCTGGACGGCGGCCTCCAGCTCGTCCTGGGCGAAGGCCACCACGTCGGCGTCGGTGCCGTCGCCGAACACCACGGCCTGCTTCTCCATGGCCCGGCGCAGCGCGGTCAGGTCGTCGCGCAGCCGGGCGGCCCGCTCGAACTCCAGTTGCTCGGCCGCCTCGGTCATCTCCCGCTCCAGCCGGCGCACCATGACGTCGGTGCGGCCGGCCATGAACTCGCAGAACGAGTTCACGATCTCCCGGTGCTCGCCGGGCGAGACCCGGCCGACGCAGGGCGCCGAGCACTTGCCGATGTCGCCGAGCAGGCAGGGCCGGCCCCGCTGGGCGCACTGCTTGAACTCGCTGTCCTTGCAGGTGCGCGCCGGGAACACGCGCAGCAGCAGGTCCACGGTCTCGCGGATGGCCCAGGCGTGCGAGTAGGGGCCGAAGTAGCGCACCCCCTTGCGCCGCGCGCCCCGGGTGACCGAGATCCGCGGCACCTCCTCGTTGAGCGTGACCGCGAGCACCGGGTAGGACTTGTCGTCCCGGTAGCGGACGTTGAACCTGGGGTCGAACTCCTTGATCCAGGAGTACTCCAGCTGCAGCGCCTCGACCTCGGTGCCGACCACGGTCCACTCGACCCCGGCGGCGGTGGTCACCATCTGCCGGGTGCGCGGGTGCAGGGTGGCGAGGTCGGCGAAGTACGACGACAGCCGGCTGCGCAGGCTTTTCGCCTTGCCGACGTAGATCACCCTGCCGCCGGCGTCCCGGAACTTGTACACACCGGGTGCGTCGGGGATGGTCCCTGGTGCGGGTCGATAGGTTGACGGGTCGGCCACCCCGCAAGCCTACGTTTCCCCACCGACACCGCGGATTGCCCGGCGCCAGCCTGGCGATCCGCGAATCCCACCATCGCCGGGCGGCGAGAGCCGCAATGCCACCGTCGCCCGGCACCAGCCGGGCGGGCGGGCGGGGGATGCACCGTCCTGTTCGGGTGCCGCGACCAGGCGTGCGGCCAGGGCGGCGAACACGGTGCCGGCGAACAGGTTCAGCCAGCGGGCGAACCGGCGGCTGCGCCGCAACAGGCCGCCGATCCGGCCGGCCAGCAGGCCGATCGAGCCGTCGGTGCTCAACCCGACCAGCACCGCGCTCAGGCCGAGCACCAGGAACTGCACGCCCACGTGGCCCAGTTCCGGGTTGACGAACTGGGTGCGCTGGGGCGCCGACGGCATTCCCGCTGGCTAGAACGACGGCGATCGGCGCCGGTTCCGGCTCAGACCAGCAGCACCCGATCGCCGTCGACGCGCACCTTGACCTCGGTCAGGCCGGTGGTCGCCGGGCCCTTGCGGACCGCGCCGGTGGCCGGGTCGAACTGGCTGCCGTGGGTCGGGCAGGTGATCACGCCGCCGGCCGGCGGGCTCACCGTGCTGCCCAGGTGCGGGCAGGTCGGGTTGTAGGCCCTGACCTCGTTGTCGGTCGGGCGGACCACCAGCAGCCGGCCGTTGCCGGCCATGTTGACCAGCAGCCCACCGCCCACCGGCACGTCGGCGAGCGCGGCGACCTGGTCGCCCGGCTTGCCCGTGCCGGTGCTCGTGGTCCCGGTGTTCGTGGCCGGGCTCGTGCCGCACGCGGCCAGCACGCCGGGCGCGAGCAGCCCCACCGCCAGCCCGCACAGCACGGACCGGCGCGCCGGCCCGGTCGTGGTGTCGTCCACTCTGGCCTCCCTGGTCTGCGAGTGGACGCCATCCTCACATGCACCAGGTGAGCTGGGAGTATCCGGGGCGGGGCACCCGCTCGGGCCGTCCGGCGGGGGCGTGCGGCGTCAGTCCTGGTCGGCGTTGGCCGCGCTCCTGGCCAGCGCCAGCACCGCGGTGAACGGCGGGAACCAGTGCCGGCTGGGTGACGGCGGGTTGGCCCAGCGCACCGGCCCGTAGCGGGTGGCGGTCGGCGGCAGCACCACGCGCTGCGGGGAGCGGACGAACTGCACCTGGGCGGGCGCGCGCAGGTGGGCGGGCAGCAGGGCGACCAGCTCGGCCAGGAAGATCCACTGCTCCCGGGGGCCGGGGATGGCGATCACCGGCCCGGCCAGCATCCGCGCCTTGAGGTCGGCGAGCACGCGGGAGCCGGTGCGGGCCGGCATGACCAGCCCGGTGGTGGCCGGGCCGAGGGGGAGGAACACCCCCTGTTCGGAGGCGCTCACCTGCCAGCCGAGCACCCGGTAGCCGGCCAGGGCCTCGCCCAGGGCTCGCCGGGGGCCCGGCTCGGGTCGCACGTCACGCTCGCTGATCGATGTGATGGTCATTCGGACTCCACGTCCTTCCGGTCCGGCGGTCCGCCAGCGGCGGGCAGGCTCGGTGTGCGGATCGTCCCGAGTGGCGCTGCCGCACAGCGTCCGGCTGGCCCGGGCCGGATACCACTCCTCGAACGAGTGAACCTCATGCGATCGGCGTATTTCGGTGCGCCCAGGTCCGCGTTTTTATACGTGAGCTGCATGGACAGCCGGTAACCAGTGATTACACTGCCAGCACGCTCAGTGACGGGGGCGAGGCCATGGAATCGTTCGGATTACGGGGGTCCAGCATCCGGCGCGCCTGCCCGTGCGGGGCCCTGATCGCTTCCGACAACTCGGACCGGTTGTGCAACCGCTGCCGCCGCAACGCGCGCCCACAGGTCTTCGGCCCACCCGAGGTGCCCGAGTCGTTCTGGAGCCACTCGGTGCTGGCCGGCGCGTTCGCCGACCGGGACATGGGCGCGCTGCTGGCGGCCTACCGGCACCACCCGCACCACGTCAACCGGATCACCCAGGACCGGCTGGCGACCTGGCTGGGCATCAGCCAGGCGCAGCTGAGCCGCTACGAGACCGGTGAGAACCCGATCGACCGGATGGACAAGCTCAAGCACTTCGCCGAGGTGCTGCGCGTGCCCGCCGACCGGCTGTGGTTCGACCGGACCGGTGCCACGGGCAGAGCCGATGCCGACCGAGACCCGGCGCCCGACGTGTTCAGCGCGGCCTGGGACGCGCCGAGCATCGCTCGGTCGGTTGAGGAGACGACAAGGAGCGACTTGGCAATCAGCAGAAGGGCCGCGCTCACCGGGGCGGCCGCGGTCACAGTGGGCTCCGCCCTGGTGGAACCGCTGCAGCGGTGGCTCAACCCGGTCCCGTCCATGTCCCGCTGGTCCTCCGGGGCGGCCGTCTCCGAGGACGAACTCGCCGCGCTCCAGCGCGTCAGCGAGGGGCTGCGCGGCTGGGGCGGCCGGGGTGGTGCCGGGCTGGCCCGCAAGGCCGTGCTCGGGCAGCTCGACGAACTGGCCGAGCGACTGCAGCGGGCGCCGGCCGGCCCCACCACCGAGCGCGCGTTCTTCATCGGGGCGGAGCTGGCCAAGGTGGCGGCGAGCATGTCCTGGGACGCCGGCCTGCACGACGCGGCCCAGCGCTACTACGTGCTGGCCGTGCGGATGGCCAAGGCCGGCCGCAACGACCCGTTCGCCGCCATGTGCCTGGCGGCCATGGCGCGCCAGATGTTCGACCTGGGCCGCCCCGAGGACGGCCTGGACCTGGTGCAGCTGGGCCAGTACGGGACCAGGCGCACGGCGACGCCGACGCTGCGCGCGGTGCTGCTGACCAGGGAGGCGTGGGCGTACGCGCAGATGGGCCAGGTCCGGGAGTTCCACCGCGCGATCGGCATGGCCCAGGAGTGCTTCACCAACCGCAACGCCAGCGCCGAGCCGCACTGGCTGCACAACTTCGACGAGGCCGAGCTGGAGGGCGTGATCGGCGCTCGCCTGCGCGACCTGGCCGCCCACGACCCGCGCCAGGCACCACTGGCCGAGCAGCACATCCGCCGGGCCCTGGCGCTGCGCGACCCGTCCCGGCTGCGCAACCGCGCGTTCGACGTGATCGGGCTGGCCAGGACCAGGGTGGTGGCCGGTGATCCGGAGGAGGCGTGCGCGCTGATCAAGAGCGTGCTGCCGACCGCCGTGAAACTGCGCTCCGGCCGGGTGCTGCGCAAGCTCCAGGACTTCGCCAGGGAGTCGGCGCGGCACCGGCAGCTGCCCGCGGTGCGGGAGACCAGGGACGCCATCCGCACGGTGCGGACGGCCTAGGCAAGGGAGTCGCGGTGGTCGGCTTGCTCCACGAGGGTTCCCGGGTGACAACGAGCACCGTGGGCGTCACCGGGCACTCCAACCTGGCCCCGGCGTGCCTGCCGGTGGTGGCCGCCGAACTGGGGGCGGCACTGCGCGAACTCGGTGCGGCGTCCGGCGCGCTGACCGGGGTGAGCTGCCTGGCGCCCGGCGCCGACCAGGTGTTCGCCAGGGTGCTGCTGGAACTGGGCGGGCGACTGGAGGTGGTGCTGCCGGCGTTGGACTACCGGGACCGGCTGGCCCCCGAGCACGTGGCCGACTTCGACGCGCTGCGCGCCGCCGCCTCGGCAGTGACGGTGCTGCCGTTCGCGCGGTCCGGCCGGCGCGCCTACGTGGCCGCCAACCAGCGCGTCCTCGACCGGGTCGACCACCTGGTCGCGGTGTGGGACGGCCAGCCGGCCGGCGGTGCCGGGGGCACCGGCGACGTGGTGGCGCGCGCCAGGGCGGCCGGGCTGCCGGTGCGGGTCGTCTGGCCCGCCGGCGCCGCCCGCGACTGACCTCGCCTGTCCTGACCTCGCCTGGACTGACCTGACCTGACCTGGAGTGAGCTGAGCTGACCCGGCTGGTCCGCGCTGGACCGGGGCGGCTGAGCCGGGACTCGACGCTCTCGACGATCACCGGCCCTTGCTGTTGCCACGAATTTTAGTTTAGCCTGAAATTCCTAGCAACTTCGGAAGGTTGTGACTTGTGGTGTCCTCGCAGTCGGCCGTTCGGGTCGAGCAGGTGATGTTCCCCAGCGGGGGCGTCCGCCGGGCCGGTGACCTGCACCTGGTCCGGCCGACGCCCGCTCCCACCGACGACCTGCCCGTCGGCGAGGATCAGTGACCGCCAGCCGCCACTCGCCCGGCCCGACCGGGTGGGCACGGCACCGTCCCTGATCGCGAAGGAGCACCCGCATGCCCGCCGACCGGCACGACGCCGCCGACCACACCCGCGACCCCGGCCGCGACAACGCCGGGAACCTGGAGCGCGACGAGGCACTGCGCTGGGTCGAGCGGGTGGCGACGTTCTGCAACGAGGCGTGGGGGCTGGCGCCGATCACCGGACGCATCCTCGGCTGGCTGATGATCTGCGACCCGCCCGAGCAGTCCGCCGGTGACATCGCCGACGCGATCGGCGCCAGCCGGGCCTCGCTCACCGCCAACCTGCGGCTGCTCACCGCCATGCGGCTGGTGCGCAGGCACACCAGGTCGGGCGAGCGCACCGCCTACTACCGGATGGAGGACGACGCCTGGGAGAAGGTCGTCCGACAGCGCCTGGCCGCGTTCGCCGCGTTCCACGACGTGGCCGAGGAGGCGCTGCGCCTTCGCGGCCTGACCGAGGCGCGCACCAGGCGCATCCGCTCCGCCCAGAAGTCGATCGCCCTGCTTGTCGACTCGGTCGAACAGGCACAGCAGGCAGCCGGGGCCCGCGCCGAGGAGTGAACGCGGGCCCCGGCCCACCCGCGAGGTGACCTCGCAGAAAGCAGCACGGACATGAAGGCCGTCATCATCACCACCGGCTCACGCGGTGACATCGCGCCGTTCACCGGCCTGGCCGCTCGGCTGCGCGCCGCCGGCCACGACGTGGCCATCGCCACCCAGGCGGCGTTCGCCGACCTGGTGCGCGCGGCCGGGTGCGAGTTCCGGCTGGTCCCCGGGGACGTGCGCGCCGACCTGGCCTCCACGCGGGGCCAGGACTGGCAGCGCCGCGGCACCGGCCGGCTCGGCGCGTTGCGCACCAACATCGAGATGGGCCGGCAGTTGCTGGCCGACGTGGGTCGGGGGGTCGTGGCCGCGGCCGAGGGCGCGGACGTGCTGTTGTTGCAGCGCACCGCCCTGGTGCACGGCTACCTGGTCGCCACGGCCACGGGCGTTCCCGGCATGGCCCTGGAACTGTTCCCCGGCGTGCCCAGCGCCGACTTCGCCCTGCCCTCGCTGGGCGTCGAACTGTTCGGCCGGTGGGGCAACCGCGCCCTCCCGCGCCTGGCCTTCGGCCTGGGCAAGCTGGTGCGCACCCCGCTGGACGACACCGTGCGCGACCTCCAGCGGGAACTGGGCCTGCCACGCACCAGCCTGGCCGCGGTCCGGGCGGCCATGCTCGACGACCCGGCCTGGCCGATCCGCCACGGCTTCAGCCAGGCCATCGTGCCCCGGCCGGCGGACTGGCGGCCCGGTGTGACCGTGGACGGGTACTGGTGGCCACCGGCCCCACCCGAGGACTGGCGGCCGCCGGCGGAACTGGCCGACTTCCTGGCCGCCGGCCCGCCCCCGGTGTTCGTCGGCTTCGGCAGCATGTCCCACCCGGACGGCGCCGCCCTGGCCGAGACCGTGACCTCGGCACTGCGCCGGGCACGGGTGCGCGCGGTGGTCCAGGCCGGCTGGTCGGGCCTGGCCGGCAGCGGCGACGACGTGTGCTCCGTCGGCGACGTGCCGCACGAGTGGCTGTTCCCCCGGATGGCCGCGGTGGTGCACCACGCCGGCGCGGGCACCACCGGTGCGGGACTGCGCGCCGGCGTGCCCGCGGTGCCCGTGGCGGTCCTCGGCGACCAGCCGTTCTGGGCGCGCCGGCTGGTCAAGCTGGGTGTGAGCCCCGGGTGGCTACCCCTGCGCGGGCTCACCGCCGACCGCCTGGCCGAGCTGATCCGGCGGGCCGTCACCGACGAGTCACACCGGCGCCGCGCCCAGGCGGTCGCCGAGCGGGTCCGGGCCGAGGACGGCGCTGGCCGGATCGTCGCGGCGCTGCGGCACCTGGACCGCTGACCAGCAGCGCGTTGCACCACGCAAGGCGCCCTCGACTACGCCCCGGTCGCCGCGCCCTTTACAAGACACCTGACGCAAGGCGCCCTCGGCTACGCCCCGGTCGCCGCGCCCCCTTCAAAACACCTGACGCAAGGCGCCCTCGGCTACGCCCCGGTTGCCGCGCCCCCTTCAAAACACCTGACGCAAGGCGCCCTCGGCTACGCCCCGGTTGCCGCGCCCCTTACAAGACACCTGACGCAAGGCGCCCTCGGCTACGCCTCGGTTGCCTTGCGGTGCAACCCGCGCAGTGACCGCATGGCCTGGACGGCGTGCTCGCGGTCGGCGGCCTGCACGGCCATCACCGAGATGTACTCGTCGTCGGGCAGTTCCAGCCGGGCCCAGGCAGCCCCGTCCGGGAAGCTCAGGTACAGCACGTCGGTCCAGGCGAAGCGCTGGGTGGTGAAGATGTTGCGCACCTCGATGCCGGTGGCGTCGGCGCGGACCCGGGGCCGGGTGAACAACAGCGCCCCGACCGCCAGCAGCACGCCGAGGCCCAGCATGGCCACCTGGTCGGAGGGGCGGAAGTACACCCCGGTCGAGGACTTCTCCCCGTCCGGTGCCCGCAGCAGCACGGCCACCACGGCGAACACCACGACCAGCAGCACGGCCACGCAGCCGGCCACCACGCGGGCGCGCCGCGGCCGGACGGTCAGCGGCTGCTCGCCGGCGAGGTCCGCCGACGGTTCGGTCTCGGTCATCACAGCGTCCTCCGCCCCGGGTCGGCCGCACGCAGTTCCCGCAGGGTCAGGGCGGTGTCCAGGGCCGCCGCGCACGCCTCGAAGCCCTTGTCCTCCGTCGAGCCCGGCAGCCCGCAGCGGTCCACGGCCTGCTGCTCGGTGTCACAGGTGAGCACCCCGTTGCCGATCGGCGTGGACTCGTCGAGGCTGACCCTGGTCAGTCCGGCGGTCACCGCGTCGCACACGTACTCGAAGTGCGGGGTGCCACCGCGGATCACCACGCCGAGCGCGACCACCGCGTCGTGGCTGCGCGCCAGTTCCTGACACACCACGGGGAGTTCGACCGAGCCGGCCACCCGGACCACGGTCGGGTCGCTGATCCCGGCCTTGCCGGCCGCGGCCAGCGCGCGCTCCAGCAGCGCGTCGGTGATGGTGGCGTGCCACCGGGTGGCGACGACGGCCAGGCGCAGCCCGGTGGCGTCCGGCACCGCGATCTCAGGTCGTCCAGTTCCACTCACGTTGTGTTCTCCCTGGTCACGTACTGGTCCAGGTGGGCGAGGTCATGGCCCATCCGGTCCCGTTTGGTGCGCAGGTAGCGCAGGTTCTCGGGGTTGGGCCACACCGACAGCGGGACCCGGTCCACCACGCGCAGGCCGTAGCCCTCCAGGCCGACCCGCTTGGCCGGGTTGTTGGTCAGCAGCCGCATCGACCGGATGCCCAGGTCGACCAGGATCTGCGCGCCCGTGCCGTAGTCCCTGGCGTCCGCGGGCATGCCCAGCGCCAGGTTGGCGTCCACCGTGTCGGCGCCGCTGTCCTGTAACTGGTAGGCCTGCAGCTTGTGGATCAGCCCGATGCCGCGCCCCTCGTGGCCGCGCATGTAGAGCACCACGCCCCGGCCCTCGGCCGCCACCGCCTCCAGGGCGGCGTCCAACTGCGGGCCGCAGTCGCAGCGCAGCGAGCCGAACACGTCGCCGGTCAGGCACTCCGAGTGCACCCGGACCAGCACGTCCTCCCCGTCGCCCAGGTCGCCGTAGACCAGCGCGATGTGCTCGATGCCGTCCAGCAGGCTGTCGTAGCCGACCGCGCGGAAGTTGCCGTGCGCGGTGGGGATGCGGGCCTCGGCCACCCGCTGCACCTGCTTCTCGGTGCGGCGCCGGTAGGCGACCAGGTCGGCGATGGTGATCAGCCGCAGGTCGTGTTCCTCGGCGAAGACCGCCAGCTCGTCCCGGCGGGCCATGCCGCTCTCGTCCTTCTGCGAGACGATCTCGCAGAGCACGCCGGCCGGCCGCAGCCCGGCCATCCGGGCCAGGTCCACGGCGGCCTCGGTGTGGCCGCAGCGGCGCAGCACCCCGCCGTCCTTGGCGCGCAGCGGCACCACGTGTCCGGGCCGGACCAGGTCGCCGGGCACGGTGTCCGCCGCGGCCAGCAGCCGGATGGTGCGGGCCCGGTCGGCGGCGGAGATGCCGGTGCTCACCCCCTGCCTGGCGTCCACGGTCACGGCGTACGCGGTCTGCCGCTGGTCCTGGTAGGTGTGGTACATCGGCGGCAGGTCGAGCCGGTCGCAGTCGGCCTCGGTGAGCGGCACGCAGATGTAGCCCGACGTGTAGCGGACCATGAAGGCGATCAGCTCGGGTGTGGCCTTCTCGGCGGCGAAGATCAGGTCACCCTCGTTCTCCCGGTCCTCGTCGTCGACCACGATCACGGGGCGGCCGGCCGCGATGTCGGCGATGGCGCGCTCGATCTCCCGGAAGTCGCGCTGCGGCGCCTGGTCACGGCTCGGCGCGGCGGCGGCCGGCGGTTCAACTGGCTCGGCGGGCTCGGCGGGCTCGACGGGTTCGGCTGGTTCGGTCACTGGGCCTCCTTGGTCCCCGCGCCATTGTCCTCCACCGGGGCGGCGGTCAGACCGGCCAGCCGGGCGGCCGTGAGCTTCTCCACGTACTTGGCGAGCACGTCCACCTCGATGTTGACCACGGCGCCCGGATCGAGGGCCCCCAGGGTGGTGTCGGCCAGGGTGGTCGGGATGAGCGCGACGGTGAACTCGTCGTCGGTGACCTCGACCACGGTCAGCGAGACCCCGTCGACCGCGATGGAGCCCTTCTCCACCAGGTAGCGGGCCAGGCGCTGGGGGATGGCGAACCGGGTGAGCCCGGAGGCGTCCCTGGACACCAGCCGGCCCGTGCCGTCCACGTGCCCCTGCACCACGTGGCCGCCCAGCCGCTGACCCACCGCGGCGGCCCGCTCCAGGTTGACCCGGTCGCCCACGTGCACCTTGTCCAGGCTGCTGCGGCGCAGCGTCTCGTAGACCGCGTCCACCACGAAGGTGTCCCCCACCACCTCGACCACGGTCAGGCACACGCCGTTGACCGCGATCGAGTCCCCGTGCCGCGCGTCCGACGTGACCAGCGGCCCCCGGATGCTGACCCGGGCGGCCTCCTGTCGCGACTCCACGGCGGTGATCTCGCCCACCTCTTCGACGATCCCGGTGAACACGACGCCCTCCTCCTGGCTACCGCCGGAGCGGGCGCTGCGCCGCTGCTCCGGCCTGGTGATCTGGTGCGCCCGTCGGCCGCTGGCGACGGGCGCTAGTCCTGGCGGGCACATCCCCGTGCACCGGGAACCCTGCCCGGACACCGGCTCCGGGCAGCGGCGCCACGCCGGTCACGGCGACGACGTGCCGTCCGCGTCCGCCGCGGTCCACTCCGACCGGTGGCCCGCGGCCAGCGCGGCCTGACGCAGCCGCTCGACGGCGCGCCCGGGGTCGTCCGCGTCGTACACGGCCGACCCGGCCACGAAGCAGTCCACGCCGGCCTCGGCCGCGGCGGCGATGGTGTCGGCGTTGATGCCGCCGTCGATCTCCACCAGCAGCTTCAGGTGGCCGGTGTCGACGAGTCGGCGCGCGGTGCGCACCTTGTCCAGCACGTCGGGGATGAAGCTCTGTCCGCCGAAGCCCGGTTCGACCGACATCACCAGCAGTGTGTCGTAGTGCCGGAGCACGTCGAGGTACGGCTCCAGCGGCGTGCCCGGCTTGATCGACAGCCCGGCCCTGGCGCCGGCCGCACGGATGTCCTTGGCCAGCCGCACCGGGTCGGCCGCGGCCTCCACGTGCACGGTGACGTTGTGCGCGCCGGCCTCGGCGTAGCCGACCGCCCAGCGGTCCGGGTCCTCGATCATCAGGTGGCAGTCGAGCGGGATGTCGGTGGCCGCCAGCAGCGACCGGACCACGGGCAGGCCCAGCGTCAGGTTGGGCACGAAGTGCCCGTCCATCACGTCGACGTGCAGCCAGTCCGAGCCGGGTCGGCCCTCGCCTCGGGCGACCGCGGCCGCCTCCTCGGCCAGGCGCGCGAAGTCCGCGGACAGGATGCTGGGGGCGATCATCGGCTGGTGGACCACGTCCGCCAGTCTAGGTACCCGCCCGGTGGCACCGCCGCGTCGGCCCGGGGCCGCCCCACCAGGGGCGGGCCGGGTGTGCCCAACGCCTCACACACCCCGGTGAGCGCGCCCGGTCACCTCGTCGACCACGTCCAGCAGCCGCTGCCACGGCTGGGCCGACTCTCCGGACACGATCCGCACCCCGGCCGCGGCCAGCACGGCCAGGTGTCCCGGGTAGGCGGGATGCGCCGCGTGCGCCTGGTTGACCTGGGGGTGCAGCACCACTGGCAGCCCCGGCGTGCCCAGCGCCTCGCACAGCACGGTCAGCGCCTGGTTGTCGGCGATGCCCAGGGCGAGCTTGGCCACCGAGTTGGCGGTGGCCGGGGCGAACAGGAAGCAGTCGGGCACCGGGTGCGGCTTGGGCTGGTTGGGCAGCCGGGACGTGCTGCGCACCGGCAGGTCGGACAGTTCGGCCAGCCGGTCCAGTTCACCGTTGTCCGCCAGCCACCTGGCCGCGGTCGGGGTCAGCGTGACCGCCACCCGCCAACCCCGCCGCACGGCCGGCGCCACCAGTTCGACGCGCAACCGCTGTTCCACGCCACCGGCCCCCGAAGCCACCACGCCGAGCACACCGGGCACGCCGCCTCCTCACCCCGATCACCACACGTGCCGGCGATCCTGTCAGGCCAGTGCCGCCCGCAGCGCCGCGAGGAGGTTCAACCAGCGGGGGTCGCTGTCCGCGCCGGGCCAGCGCGGGCTGGTGCACACGTAGCCGAAGCCGACGCGGTGCTGCGGGTCGGCGAAACCCAGGTGGCCGCCGGCCCCGGGATGGCCGAAGGAACGCGCGGTCAGCCCGGGCATGGTGGGGCTGGGCAGTTGGAAGCCCCAGCCGTAGCGGAACTGGGCGCCGAACAAACCCACGTTGGCCACGCCGTCGGTCTGCGGCGCGCGAGCCCGGTCCACGGTGGCGTCGGTGAGCAGCCGGACACCGTCGACCTCGCTCACCGTGGCCGCGTACATCCGGGCCAGCGACCGGGCGTTGGTCACCCCGCCGGCCGCCGGGATCTCCGCCGCGAGGTAGGCCCGCCACGCGCGCGGATCAGCGGGGTCGGTGGCCGCGTGGAAGGCCGCGAACGAGGCCAGCGCGGCCTGGGCGATCCGGTGCCGGACGGTGCCCGGCTCGACCGCCGCCAGATCCGGGCCGCCGGCGCCGGCGGGCGGCCCGGCCGGCGCCACCCGGTGGTGGTGCCGCTCGGGCAGGCCGATCCAGAAGTCCAGGCCGAGCGGTGCGGCGATCTCAGTGGCGAGGAACTGGCCGATCGAGGTGCCGGTGACCCGGCGCACCAGTTCACCGGCCAGGGTGCCGAACGTGGTGGCGTGATAGGCCCAGGCGGTGCCCGGCACCCACCAGGGCTCGGCCCCGGCCAGGGCGTCGACCAGGGCCGGGCCGGTCATCGTGGCCAGGCCGCGCAGGCCCGCCGACGGGTCCACGTCGGGCAGGCCGGCCAGGTGGCCGAGCACCCACCTGACCGGGATGTCCTGCTTTCCCGCCTGGCCGAACTCCGGCCAGTAGGCGGCCACCGGCGCGTCGGGGTCGAGCAGGCCGCGCTGCACCAGCAGGGCCAGGCAGGTGGCGGTGGCGCCCTTGGTGGCGGACTGGACGACCACCAACGAGTCCTCGGTGAACGGACGGGCGCGGACCGCGTCGCTGCCGCCCCACAGCTCGACGACGGGGTGGCCGTCCAGGTAGATGGCCACCCCGGCGCCCACCTCCCCGTGCCGGGCGAAGTTCTCGGCGAACGCGTCGGCCACCGCGCCGAAGCCCGGTGTGACGTCCCCGTGAATCTCGACCATGTCAGCCCGCCGCCTCTCGCCACCGCTCGCGGCACCCGCGACGCGGCTATTTAACCGGGTAGTTCAGATTACTGATCACCTTAGTACGTCCTCTTTGCTTCTCGTGATCACCCCACGCTGGACAGCCGCCGCGCGGGCGCGTTCGGCGCGCACCACCCGGTGGGCGATGACCGCGGACACGGCCAGCCCGAGCAGCGCGAACACCAGGCCGAGACCGGGGTGGCCGGACGCCAGGCCGGCCTGCCTGGCCAGCACGCCGACCCCGGTCCAGAGCACCGCCCACACGGCCGCGCCGAGCGTGGTGATGCGCAGGAACCGGGCGTAGCCCATGCCGACGCAGCCGGCCATGATCGGCACCAGCGAGTGCAGCACGGCCACGAACCTGGTGCTGACCATGGCCCTGGCGGCCGGGCCGTTGGCCAGCTCCTCGGCTCGCCGCCACCGGTCCGGGCCGATGCGCCGGCCCAGCCAGCCGGCCCTGATGGCCGGCCCCACGGTGCGGCCGAGCAGGTAGCCGCCGCTCTGGCCGAGCAGGGTGCCGGCGAACGCGACGGCGGCGATCAGCACGGCCCAGCGCACCGGCAGCACCGCGGCGGCGAACACCACCGCGACATCGCCGGGCACCACCAGGCCGACCAGCACGGAGGTCTCCAGCACCATGATGCCCAGCACCAGGACCACCACCACCGCCGGCGGCACCGCGTCGAACCGCGCCACCAGATCGTTGAAGAACCCGCCCACTAGCCGCTCCCCGGTCACCTCGGATCGTCCATCACCCAGGGTGGTCGATCGTGTGCCGCGCCGAGTCGGGGATACCCCTGGGAGGCGCCTGGAATCATCTCCGGGTCCTCCCTGACCGCGGCCGGGGATGCGTCAGCGGCGGGCGGGCGCCGCGCCGGCGGCGGTTAGGGGCGGCGCAGCAGCGCGCAGAACATGCCGTCCGTGCCGTGCAGGTGCGGCCACAGCTGCACGTGCGGCCCCGCGCCCAGGTCGGGCACGCCCGGGAAGAACTCACGGGTGTCCAGGGGTTCGGCCAGGCCGCGCCGGACGGCGTCGGAGACCACGCCCACGGTCTCGGACAGGTGCGGCGAGCACACCACGTAGCCGACCACCCCGCCGGGCCGCACCAGGCGCAGCGCCGAGGCCAGCAGCTCGCGTTGCAGCCTGGTGAGTTCGGGCAGGTCCGAGGGCTGGCGCCGCCAGCGCGCCTCGGGCCGGCGGCGCAGCGCGCCCAACCCGGTGCACGGCGCGTCCACCAGCACCCGGTCGTAGCTGGACTCGGCCAGCCCGGGGTCGCGGCCGTCGCCGACGTGCACGGTGACCGGCAGCCCCTCGGTGGCGCGTCGGACCAGTTCGGCGCGGTGCGGGGCCTTCTCCACCGCGTCCAGTGTGCCGCCGGACAGCCCGACCAGGGCGCCGAGCAGCGTGGCCTTGCCCCCGGGGCCAGCGCACAGGTCCAGCCAGCGCTCGCCCTCGCCGTCGGTCGGGGGCACCCGGGTCAGGGCGAGCGCGCACAGCTGGCTGCCCTCGTCCTGCACCGCGGCCAGCTTCTCCCGCACCGGGTCCAGCTCGCCCGGGTCGCCGGCGCCGGCGTCCAGCCGCACCCCGTACGGCGAGTACGGCGCGGGCTCGCCACCGGTCATGGCGGCCAGCTCGTCCGCGCTGACCTCGCCGGGCCGGGCGGTCAGGTGCACGGCGGGCCGGGCGTCGTCCGCGGCCAGCGCCGCGGCCAACGGCTCACCCTTGCTGCCCAGCGCCTCGGCGAACGCCTGCGCGATCCAGCGCGGGTGGGCGCTGCGCAGCGCGAGGTGGCCGACGGGGTCGGCCTGCTCGTCCGGGGCCAGCTGGGCCACCCAGGCCGCCTCGTCCTGCTCGGCCACCCGGCGCAGCACCGCGTTGACGAAGCCGGCCGGTCCGGAACCCTGCCTGGCGCGCACCAGGTCCACTGTGGAGTCCACGGCCGCGTGCACCGGAATCCTGGTGCGCAGCAACTGGTAGGTGCCCAGGCGCAGCGCGTCCAGCAGCAGACCGTCCACCTGGGACAGTGGCCGGTCCACGCAGGCGTCCAGCACCGCGTCCAGCAGTCCCCTGGCGCGGGCCGAGCCGTAGGCGAGTTCGGTGGCCAGTCCGGCGTCGCGGCCGCTGATCCGGCGCTGCCGCAGCAGACCGGGCAGCACCAGGTTGGCGTAGGCGTCCCGCTCCCGCACCGCGATCAGCGTGTCCAGCGCGGCCTCGCGCGCCGGGTCCACCACGGGTGGCCGGGCCGGCCCCGGTCGCCGGCCGCCCGGCCGGGGGCGGCGTGGGCCGGCCGGCCCGGACGATCGGCGTGCCCTGTCGTTCACCGCACCCGCTCCCCTGGCGCGATGCGGCTGCCCCGCGCCCAGTCCGTCGCCGCCATCTGCTTCTTGCCCTGGGCCTGCACCTGGCCCAGGCGCACCGGGTCGGTGGCCGTGCCCACCAGCACCTGCCGGCGCTCCACCCGGATCTCCCCGGCCGCCAGCCGCTCCCCGGACACCGGTTCCACCGGACCGAGCTTGAGCCGTTCACCGCGGAACTCGGTCCACGCCCCCGGGTCGGGGGTGACCGCGCGGACCAGCCGGTCCACGGCGAAGGCGGGTTCGGTGAAGTCCACCCGCGCGTCGTCCACGGTGACCTTGCCCGCGTAGCTGATCCCCTCGGCGGGCTGGTCCACCGCGCGCAGCGTGCCGTCCTCGATGCCGTCCAGTGTGGACACCAGCAGACCCGCCCCGGACACGGCGAGCCGGTCCAGCAGCTCGCCGGCGGTGTCCCTGGGCTTGATCGCCTCGGTGATCACCCCGAACACCGGCCCGGCGTCGAGTTCCCGCACGATGCGGAAGGTGCTGGCCCCGGTGATCTCGTCACCGGCGCGCACCGCGGCCTGCACCGGCGCCGCGCCGCGCCAGGCCGGCAGCAGGGAGAAGTGCAGGTTCACCCAGCCGTGCCGGGGGATGTCCAGCGCCCGTTGCGGCAGCAGCGCGCCGTAGGCGACCACCGGGCAGCAGTCCGGGCCGATCTCGGTGAGCCGGGCCAGGAACTCGGGGTCGCGCACCCGCTGCGGGGTGAGCACCTCGATGCCGTGCTCGTCGGCCAGGGCGCCCACCGGGGAGCGGACCAGGCGCCGACCCCGGCCGGCCGGGGCGTCCGGCCGGGTGACCACGGCGGCCACCTCGTGCCGGGACGAGTCGATCAGCGCGCGCAGCGCGGGCACGGCCGCCTGCGGGGTTCCCGCGAAGACCAGTTTCATCAGTGCGCTCCACCGAAGAGCGGGTGCGGGTCCTGTTTGATCGTGGGCATCGCCCCATCGAACCACTCGGCCTCGCGGATGGCCTTCATGGCGGCCTTGCGCGTCTGCGCGTCGAGCCGGTCCACGAACAGCACGCCGTCCAGGTGGTCGGTCTCGTGCTGGATGCACCGCGCCAGCAGGTGGCTGCCCTCCACCTCGACCGGCTCGCCGTGCATGTTCCAGCCCTTGGCCACCACGTTCAGGTGCCGGCGGCAGTCCCAGCTCATGCCGGGGATGGACAGGCAGCCCTCGGGGCCGTCCTGGTACTCGTCGCCGACCACGTCGAAGGTGGGGTTGACCAGGTGTCCGGCAAAGCCGTCGCAGTGGTAGGTGAACACCCGCAGGCTCACGCCCAGCTGTGGGGCGGCCAACCCGGCCCCGCCCTGGTCCTCCATGGTGTCCCACAGGTCCTTGACCAGGTTGCGGAGCTCCCGGTCGAAGTCGGTCACCTCGGCGGCCCTGGTGCGCAGGACCGGGTCACCGAACAACCGAACGGGCTGAACCGTCACGCCAGTCTCCTCCCAGACTCGTCTTCGGCGTGGTGACCGTCGGTCACCGCCGCCGCCCATCCTCCCAAAACCCCCAGGGCGGCGGCCGCGCGCCCTCGCCGCTACCGCGGGGCCGGGTGCACCACCATGGCCGCGCCGCCGCCGCGCCGGGCGGGTTCGGCCGCGGCCAGCCACCGGCCGTCGGGCAGCCGCTCCACGCCGGTGGCCGCGCCGATCTCCGCGATGCGGGTGAACCGGTGCCCGAGCGCGGCCAGGTCGGCGGCGGCCGGGGTGGCCAGGAAGCCCGGTTCGGCCTCGGTGCTGGCGGCGTTGCGCTGGGACGCCCTGGGCGCGGCGATCGCCTCGGCCAGGGGCAGTCGCCGGTCCAGCCGGTTGAGCAGCACCTGGGTCACGGTGCTGATGATGGTGGCGCCGCCGGGTGAGCCCAGGGCCAGCACCGGCCGGCCGTGCGCCAGCACGACGGTGGGGGCCATGGACGAGCGGGGCCGCTTGCCGGGGCCGGGCAGGTTCGGGTCGGGCAGGCCAGGGCTGACCGGGGTGAACGAGAAGTCGGTCAGCTCGTTGTTGAGCAGGAACCCGCGTCCGGGCACCACGATCCCGCTGCCGCCGGTCTGTTCGATGGTCAGGGTGTAGGCGACCACGTTGCCCCACTGGTCGGCCACGGTCAGGTGGGTGGTGTTGGGGCCCTCCGGCGCGGAGGGCACGCCCGCGCCGCCGCCCTGGCAGGCGCGCGGGGCCCGCGGGTCACCGGCGGGGGCCGGGCTGGCCAGCACCGCGCCCGGGCTGATCAGGCAGGCCCTGGTGGCGGCGAAGCGCTGGGACAGCAGTGCGCCGGTGGGCACGTCCACCTCGGCCGGGTCGCCGACCCAGCGGTTGCGGTCGGCGAAGGCGAGCCGGCTCGCCTCCAGGTAGTGGTGCAGGTACTGGGTCTGCCCGGCGGCGGCCAGGTCGGTGTGCTCCAGGATGTTCAGCGCCTCGCCCACGGTGGTGCCACCGGAGGCCGGCGGCGCCATGCCGTACACGTCCAGGCCGCGGTAGCGGATGTGGGTGGGCGCCCGGTCCACGATCCGGTAGCCGCGCAGGTCCTGCTCGGTGAGCAGGCCGGGCCGCACCCGCTGGCCGGCGGCGGGGTCCACCGGCGGCCGGCGCACCGCGGCCACCAGGTCCCGGCCGATCTCGCCCTGGTAGAGCGCGGCCGGCCCCTTGTCGGCCAGCAGCGCGTAGGTGGCGGCCAGGTCGGGGTTGCGCAGCACGCTGCCCACGGCCGGTGGCGCGCCGCCGGGCAGGAACAGCTGTCGGGTCGCGGGGAACGCGGCGAACCGCTGGGCGTTGGCCGCGGTCTGGTCCTGGAAGGTCTGGTCGACCACGAACCCGTGCTCGGCCAGCTCCCGGGCCGGGCGCAGCACCTGGTCGAGCCGGCGCCGGCCCCACTGGTCCAGCACGTGCTGCCACAGCAGGGGCGTGCCTGGCACGCCGACGCCCAGTCCGCTGGTGACCGCCTCGGCGAACGGGATGGGTGTGCCGTCCTCCAGGAACAGGTTCTCGGTGGCGGCGCTGGGCGCGGTCTCCCGGCCGTCCACGGTGTGCACCCGGCCGGTGGCGGCCTCGTAGTACACGAGGAACCCGCCGCCGCCCACGCCGGCGGAGTACGGCTCGGTCACGCCCAGTGCCGCGGCGGCGGCCACGGCCGCGTCGACCGCGTTGCCGCCCTGCCGGAGCACCTCGACGCCGGCGGCGGTGGCGTCCTGGTCGACGGTGGCCACCGCCCCGCCGTGGCCGACGGCCGTGGCGGCCTTGCCCGCCGCCGGGGCGGCCCCGGCGCTGCCCGGCGGGGCCGCGACGACCAGTGCGGCCAGGCTCACCACCGCGACGCACCACCGCACCACCGCCCGCACGGCTCACCTCCGCCTGCTCGCCCCGACCCGCCCCGACTCGCTCCGTCCTAGCGGCCGCCGGGGCCGGCGGGAGCCGATACGGGTCACCTGCGTCCCCGGTCTACTGCCCACCCCGCCAGGTTGCAACCCGGCCAAGAAACCCGGCGGGCAGGCAACCACGGTGCGGTGTCGGACACCTGTAGGGCATGAAGGTCATCGTCAAGACCGAGGGGGAGGCCGGACCGGTGGTCGAGCCAACCGCCAGACCGGCGGCCCGAACCGACGCGGAGCTGTGGGAGCGCGCCCAGAACGGCGACCGCGCCGCGTTCGGTGAGCTGTTCAACCGACACGTCGAGGCGTTGTGGAACCACGCCTACCGGCTCACCGCCTCCTGGTCGCAGGCCGAGGACATCGCGTCGAACACGTTCCTCATCGCGTGGCGGCGCCGGGCGGAGATCACCCTGGTCCGGGACAGCGCCCTGCCCTGGCTTTACGCGGTGGCCACCAACCTGGTGCGCGGTGAGCACCGCACGGCCACCCGGTTCGCCCGGCTGCTGCGCCGGCTGCCGGCCGAGCGCACCGAGCCCGACCACGCCGACCAGGTGGTGGGTCGCCTGGACGGGGACCGCCGCCTGCGCGCGGTGCTCGCCGCCGTGGACCGGTTGCCCCGGTCGGAGCGGGAAGCCGTGCGGCTGTGCCTGCTGGGCGAGCTGTCCACGGCCGACGCCGCCAAGGTGCTCGGGGTGGCCGAGACCAGCGTGCGATCGCGGATATCCCGAGCCCGCAGCCGACTCCGGGTCCTGCTTGCAGAGGAGGCCATCTGATGAACGACAAGTTCGAGCTGCCACCGCGCCGCCGGCTGCCCGACGAGATCAGGCAGCGGATGCGGACCCGGGTGTGGGAGGGGCTGGGTGAGCCGGACCAGCGGCCCCGGTGGACGGTGACGGTGCGCGGCCGGGCGCCGATCGCGGTGGCCGCCGCCGTGGTGGTGCTGGTGGCCGGTGGCGTCACCCTGCTCCAGTCGGTGCAGGGCGGTGGCGGGCAGCCCACGGCGGGCGGTCAGGCCACCACCACCCGGCCGAGTCAGCAGCTCGGTCCGCTCCTGGTCCCCGGGGTGGCCCAGAGCGCGGTGGACAAGTGCCAGGCGGTGGCGTTCGCCCAGACCACGCCGGGCGACTACGCCGAGCCCGACCGGTGGCGGCCGCGGTTCTCGGTGTCGCTGCCCGGGCGGGAGGTCGCGGTCTTCGACGCGGCCGGGCCGGTGTTCTGCGAACTCACCCGCACCACGGTCACGGTGTCCCCGGCGGTCGCGGCACCGCAGGTGCTGGACGTGTCGGCCCCGGCCAGCGCGGCCAGGGTGACCAGTCTGTTCCAGACGGCGAACCACACCCTCGCGGGCACGGTGGACAGCCAGGTCACCGGGCTCGAACTGGGGCTCGCCAACGCCGACGGCAGCAACGGGGTGCTCGGGCGCGCCGCCCTGATGGACGGGGTGTTCGTGGCCAATCTGCCGCTGTCGGAGCGCGGTGCCGCCCAGGGCGGCCGGCTGCTGCTCAGCGCGACGACGCCGACCGGGACGCTCACCGGCTCGGGCCCGGTGCCGGACGGACGGGTGTGGCAGGGCACGACGGTGGACGTGTGGCCCAGCGGTGATTCCGACCCCACCAGCCGGCGCAACCAGCTCGACCGCTGTCTGGACCGCGCCCTGGTCAACGGCTTGCCCGGGACCGACGCCGAGGGCTGGCAGCCGGGCGCGCGCGTCGGCTCGGCCGCCGACCAGGAGGGGGTGCTGGTGGCCCACCGCGACGACGGGCAGCTCGTGGCGTGTGCGCTGGCCGACCAGCACGGCGCCGAACTCCAGCTGGCCACCAGGATCTTCGCGCCGGACCGGACGGCCAACCCGGACGTGCCGGTGACGGCCGTGGACCTGTCCTGGCGGTTCCTCACGGTGTGGGGCGCGGTCGGACCCCGGGTGGCCCGGGTGGAACTGGTCGGGGAGAACACCACCGCGACCGGCGAGGTGGTCGACGGCACGTTCGCGGTGCAGCTGGCCGGGGTGACCGACGCCGCGGGGTGGGAGACCCGCAACGTGCTGCGCGCCTTTGACGCGGCCGGCAACCTGCTCTACGAGGGCACGCCGGTGATCCGCCGCTGAGCGCCGGCCCGGCCGGCCTCACACCAGGTCGACGGGGTCCAACCGGATCCGCACCGGGTCGGCTTCCTTGCGGGCGGTGCGCACGGCCTGGGCGGCGGCCAGCGCGGCGGCCAGGGCCCGCCCTTCGGCCCGGACCACCCGGATCAGCACCCGTTCCCGTTCGGCCGTGCCGTCCTCGGCGATCTCCCCCAGCGGCACCGGGCCGAGCACCTCGCCGGTCTCGGGCAGGCGCAGTTCGTCCAGCAGCCCGGCCAGCGCCTGGGGTGTTCCGTCCGCGGTGGCCATCCGCACCGCGGGCGGGAACCCCAGTTCGGTGCGGCCGGCCAGTTCCAGCCCGGCGTGCCAGGCCGGGTCCCAGCGGATGAGCGCCTGCACCGGGGCCAGCGACGAGTCGGCGACGACCACCACCCGGCCGCCCTGCCCGGCGGGGCGGACCAGGGCCGCGGCGGTCGTCCACCGCCGCAGGGTCTCCTCGGCCGCGCGCAGGTCGGCCCGACCGAGCAGGGCCCACCCGTCCAGCAGCAGGGCCGCGCCGTAGCCGCCCTCGGCCACTGGCTCGGCGCCGGGGGTGGACACCACCAGGGCGGGCCGGGCGGGCACGGTGGCCAGCACCTCGTCGCCCCCGGAGGTGCGCACGGCCACCCCGGCGAAGGCCCGGCCCAGTTCCTCGGCGGTGCGCCGGGCGCCGATGACCACGGCCCGCAGCCGCCGCGATCCACAGGCGGGGCAGTGGTAGGCGGCCTCGGCCGTGCCGCACCACCGGCAGGCCGGCGGTCGGGGCAGGCCGTCCGCGCTGACGCCGGGCAGGGCCAGTGGCCCGGCGCAGCGGCGGCAGCGGGCCGGCGCCCGGCAGGTGCCGCAGGTCAGTGCGGGCACGTACCCGCGCCGGGGCACCTGCACCAGCACGGGCGCGCCGGCCTGGAGCGCCTGCCTGGCCGCGGTGAAGGCCACCGAGGGCAGCCGGGCTGCCCGGGCGGCCGGGTCCCTGGCCAGCTGTTCGTCGTCCTCGCCGATGGCGGTCACCCGAGGCGCGGTGGCTCGGACGGCCGCCCGGTCGGCCACCACCTCGTGGGCCCAGCCGGTCTCGATCAGCAGCGCGGCCTCGGCGGTGCGGACGAACCCGGCGACCAGCAGCGCCGCCCCGGTCAGGTGGGCGCGCTGCACGAGCACGTCGCGCACGTGCGGGTAGGGCGACCGGGGTTCGGCGTGCAGGTCGTCGCCGTCGTCCCAGATCACGAACAGCCCGGGGTCGGCAACGGGCGCGAAGGCCGCCGCCCTGGTGCCGACGACCACGCGGGCGGCGCCGCGCCGCACCGCCAGCCAGCGCCGGTACCGCTCGGCCGGGCCGAGTCCGGCGGACAGCGCGACCACCCCGTCCGCGCCGAGCAGCGCGACGCACGCGGCGTGCACCCGCGCCACATCCCGGTAGTCGGGCACCACCAGGACCACGCCGCGGCCGGTGGCGGCGACCACGGCTGCCGCCTCGGCCAGCCGGGCCGGCCAGTCCTCGTCGGGCAGGGCCTGCCACACGGCGTGCGCGGGCCGACCGGCCCGCAGCGCCTCCAGGTAGGACTGGCCCCGGGGGTAGCGGGACCAGGCGTCGAGGTTGTCCGGCGGGTCCGGCACGGGCGCCGGGGCGGCCGGGGCCTGGCCCTCCGCTCGGGCGTGCCGGGGCGGCACGGCCAGCCGGAGCACGTCGATCAGGGTGCCCGCGTACCGGTCGGCGACCACCCGGGCCAGGGTGGCGATCTCCGGGGACAGCGCGGGCTCGGCCGAGACCACGCGTTCGAGGAACATCAGCCGCGCGGCCGGCACCTCGGAGGTGGCCACGCGGTCCAGGACGAACCCGTCCACCAGTTGTCCGGCGAAGCGGACGCGAACCCGGCAGCCGGGCACGGCGGTGTCGGCGAACTGGTCGGGCACCTGGTAGTCGAACGGCCGGTCCAGGTGAGCCAGTGGAACGTCCACGCACACCCTGGCGATCGGCAGCACGGCCGCCGGCTGCCGCTCACCTCGCCGCGTCTGAGTCTTTCCCCTGGCCACACCGCTGGTCTACCACAGCACGGTGACAGCGACCGACGCGCGCACCACCCGCACGACCGCCCCTCCGGCGCCACCCGACGCCCCGGCACGGCCCGAGCACGCCGGCGTGCCCAGCCACACGCACCCAGCCCCCGCCCTCCCAGGGGGGCGACCCCAGGTCCAGCCTATCGGCGTCAGACGGGGGAATCGCGGTGTGCTCGCTGGCTGTGGACAACTCCGGGGGCGGCGGTTCATCCGGCCCATTCGTGCGGCCCGGTTATCCACAGGCCACAGACGGGCGCTGTCCTGTCGGGCCGGATGGCACCGACGATCAGCGTCCGATCACGCTCCGGCTGCGGCCTTGAGCGCCTCAGCCCGATCCGTGCGCTCCCACGGCAGATCCAACTCCGGACGACCGAAATGACCATACGCCGCCGTCTGCGCGTAGATCGGCCGCAACAGATCCAGATCCCGAATGATCGCCGCCGGCCGCAGATCGAACACCTCACCGATCGCCGCCTGGATCTTCACCGGATCCACCGTCTCCGTCCCGAACGTCTCCACGAACAACCCCACCGGCGCCGCCTTCCCAATCGCGTACGCCACCTGCACCTCGATCCGACCCGCCAACCCCGCCGCCACCGCGTTCTTGGCCACCCACCGCATCGCATACGCCGCCGACCGGTCCACCTTCGACGGATCCTTACCCGAAAACGCCCCACCCCCATGCCGAGCCATCCCGCCATAGGTATCCACAATGATCTTCCGACCCGTCAGACCCGCATCCCCCATCGGACCACCGATCACGAACCGCCCCGTCGGATTCACCAACAACCGCACATCCCCGGTCTCCAACCCCAACTCCGCGACCTCCGGCGCCACCACGTGCTCCCGCACGTCCACACCCAACATCCGCTCCAGATCAATCCCATCCGCGTGCTGCGTGGACACCACCACCGTGTCCAACCGCACCGGCTGATCCCCCGCGTACTCGATCGTCACCTGCGTCTTGCCATCCGGCCGCAGATACGGCAACACCCCACTGTTGCGCACCGCCGTCAACCGCCGCGACAACCGATGCGCCAACGCGATCGGCAACGGCATCAACTCCGGCGTGTCCGTGCACGCGTACCCGAACATCAACCCCTGGTCACCAGCACCCTGCCGGTCGATCTCATCGATCGCGTTGTCCACCCGCGCCTCGTACGCGGCGTCCACCCCCTGCGCGATGTCCGGCGACTGCGACCCGATGGCCACGTTCACCCCGCACGAGTTGCCGTCAAACCCCTTGGCCGACGAGTCATACCCGATCCGCAGGATCACATCCCGCACAATGCTGGGGATGTCCACGTACGCATCCGTGGTCACCTCACCGACCAC
>NZ_JAMTCK010000026.1 GCF_024171785.1 Goodfellowiella coeruleoviolacea | reverse complement strand
CACTCCGCCAACCGCCGCGCGAACACCGGAGACGACTCCAACAACCCCACCGCCATCCCCACCCACTGCGACCCCTGACCCGGAAACACGAACACCGGGCCACCGTCGGTGTGCGCCACCCCGCGAACGACGCCTGGGGCATCGCGGTCCTCGGCGATCGCCGTCAGCGCGTCGAGCACGTCCTCCCGGGTGCCACCGAGCACGGCGGCGCGGTGCGGGAAGGCCGAGCGCGTGGTGGCCAACGACAACCCCACATCCACCAACCGCCGCTGCGGACCCGAGACCACCCACTCCCGCAACCGCTCCGCCTGACCCCGCAACGCCCCCACCGACCGCCCCGACAACACCCACGGCACCACCGACAACCCCACACCACCCACCACACCCGACTCCCCCACCGGTGCCTGCTCCCCCACCGGTGCCTGCTCCAACACCACGTGCGCGTTCGTCCCACTCACCCCGAACGCCGACACCCCGGCACGCCGCACCCGACCCGTCTCCGGCCACGCCACCGACTCCGTCAACAACGACACCGCACCCGCCGACCAGTCCACCTCCGGCGTCGGCGCGTCCACGTGCAACGTCCTCGGCAACACCCCACGCCCCAACGCCAACACCATCTTGATCACACCCGCCACTCCAGCGGCCGCCTGCGGGTGCGCGATGTTCGACTTGAGTGAGCCCAGCCAGAGCGGACGATCGGCCGGTCGGTCCTGGCCGTAGGTGGCCAGCAGCGCCTGCGCCTCGATCGGATCACCCAGCCGGGTGCCGGTGCCGTGCGCCTCCACCGCATCCACGTCCTGAGTGGACAGACCAGCACTGGCCAACGCCTGCCGGATCACCCGCTCCTGCGACAACCCACTCGGCGCGGTCAACCCGTTGCTCGCCCCGTCCTGGTTGACCGCCGAACCCCGCACCACCGCCAACACCGGATGCCCGTTGCGCCGCGCGTCCGACAACCGCTCCAACAGCACCACGCCAACGCCTTCACCCCAGCCGGTGCCGTCAGCGCCGGCGGCGAACGCCTTGCACCGCCCGTCCGGCGCCAGCCCGCGCTGCCGGCTGAACTCGATGAACATGCCCGGGGCGGCCATCACGGTCACCCCGCCGGCCAGCGCCAGCTCGCACTCGCCGTTGCGCAGCGCCTGCGCGGCCAGGTGCAGCGCCACCAGCGACGACGAGCACGCCGTGTCCACGGTGACCGCCGGCCCCTCCAGCCCCAGGCAGTACGCGATCCGCCCGGACACCACACTGGAGGACTTGCCGGTGACCAGGAAACCCTCGAAGCCCGCTGGTGCCTCGTGCAGGCGGGAACCGTAGTCCTGGTAGACCATGCCGGCGAACACCCCGGTCCGGCTGCCACGCAGGGTGACCGGGTCGATGCCGGCGCGTTCGACCGCCTCCCAGGTGGTTTCCAGCAGCAGCCGCTGCTGCGGGTCGGTGGCCAGTGCCTCCCGGGGTGAGATCCCGAAGAACTCGGCGTCGAACTCGGCCGCGTCGTAGAGGAAGCCACCCTCCCGGCTGTAGGAGGTTCCGGGGTTGTCCGGGTCCGGGTCGTAGAGCGCGGCGAGGTCCCAGCCCCGGTCGGTCGGGAACTCGCCCACCGCGTCGCGCTCGGCGATCAGCAGGTCCCACAGGTCCTCCGGGGACCGCACGCCGCCGGGGAACCGGCAGGCCATCGCCACCACGGCGATGGGGTCGTCCACAGTGGATGCCGGGCGCGGCGCCGGCTCGGCCTCGCGGTGTCCGGTGGTCGGTCCCGCCGTGCTGACGCCGGCCTCAGCCAGGGTCCTGGCGCGCAGGTGCTCGGCGAGCCTGGTGGGGGTGGGGTGGTCGAAGAGCAGCGTTGTCGGCAGGCGCAGCCCGGTGACCGCGGCGAGCCGGTTGCGCAGTTCGACCACGGTCAACGAGTCGAAGCCGATCTCCCGGAACGCTCGGGCGGGATCGACGGACTCCGGTCGCGCGTGCCCGAGCACGGCCGCCGCCTGGGCCCGCACCAGCTTCAGCACGGCCTCGGTCTGTTCGGTGTCGGGGAGTCCGACGAGGGTCTGGGCGAAGCCGGAGCTGGACTGGGCGAGCGCGGCCGGCGGGGTGCCGGCGGACGTGGCCGGGCGGGCTTCGGGCAGGTCGGCGAACAGCCGGGAGGGTCGCACCGAGGTGAACTCGGGCGCCAGCCGCTCCCAGGCCACATCGGCGACGACCAGGGTGGCCGGCTCGGGGTCGGTTGCCGAGGCCAGCGCGGTGACCGCCAACTCCGGCGCCATGGCGGGCAGGCCGCGCCGGTCCATTCGGGTCTGGGCGGCGTCACCGACCATGCCGTTGCCGGCCCAGATTCCCCAGGCGATCGACAGCGCGGGCAGGCCGCGTGCCCTGCGGTGCGCGGCCAGGGCGTCCAGGTGGGCGTTGGCCGCGGCGTAGGCCGCCTGCCCACCGTTGCCGATGACGCCGATGACCGAGGAGAACAGCACGAAGGCGTCCAGGTCCCGGTCCAGGGTCAGCTCGTGCAGTGCGCGCGCGGCGGTGACCTTGGGGCGCAGCACGGCGGCGAGCTGGGTGGGGGTGAGCGCGTCCAGGGTGGCGTCGGCGAGCACACCGGCGGCGTGCACCACCGCGGTGAGCGTGGGCAGCGACGCCACCAGTCGGGCCAGCGCGTCCCGGTCGGCCGTGTCGCAGGCGCGGACGGTGACCGCCACGCCGAGCGCGGTCAGTTCGGCGCGCAGCTGCTCGACGCCGGGTGCGTCCGGCCCGCGCCGGCTGGTCAGCACCAGGTGCTCGGCGCCGGCCCCGGCCAGCCAGCGGGCCACGTGCGCGCCCAGGGCGCCGGTGCCGCCGGTGACGAGCACGGTGCCGCGGGGCTGCCACCCCTGGTCGGTTCCGGCGCGCGTCCGGGCGCGCACGAGCCGCCTGGCGAACAGCCCGCCGGCCCGCACCGCCACCTGGTCCTCGTCGTCGGGGTTGGCGAGCACCCCGCACAACCGGGACAGCGCGCGGCTGTCGGTGGCGTCGGCCAGGTCGACCAGACCACCCCAGCGTGCCGGCTGCTCCTGGGCGATGACCTGGCCCAGCCCCCACACCTGGGCCTGGGTCGGGTTGCTGAGCCGGTCGGCGGGGTGCGCGGCCACCGCGTCGTGGGTCACGCACCACAGGCGCGCGGTGAGCCCGGCGTCGTCCAGTGCCTGGACCAGGGTCACGGTGGCGCGCAGGCCAGCCGGGACGTCGCCCGGTGCCGCGTCATCCAGGGTTGCATCGGTGCGGGTCTCATCCGTGCGGGCCAGCAGCGACAGCACGCCACTGACGTCCGGCTCCTGCTGGGTCACCGCCGCCAGTTGCTCGGCCAGCCGCGCGCGTTCCACTGTGGACGGAACGGGGATCGGGATGACGCGGGCGCCGCCGTGCTCCAGCGCGCGCGTCAGCGCCGCCGTCCAGTCCGCGGCGGCCGGGTCGGGCGGGACCGCCAGCAGCCAGGTGCCGGCCAGGGTGGTGTGCGACGGGTCGGCGACCGGACGCCAGTCGACCCGGTACCGCCAGCCGTCCACTGTGGATCGGGCATGGGCGTTCCGGTGCCAGCTGGCCAGTGCTGGCACCAGGCTCCGCAGCGGCTCGGGGTTGTCCTGGCCGAGGATCTCGGCCAGAGCCGCGCTGTCCGCGCTGTCCACCGCCTGCCAGAACCGGTCCTCGGCGCGGGCCGGTTGGCCGGCCGGGGCGTGTGCCGGCGCGGTGGGCGACTCCAGCCAGTAGCGCTCGCGCTGGAACGGGTAGGTGGGCAGGTCCACGGTGCGGCCGGCGGGGAAGACCCCGGCCCAGTCGACCGAGGCGCCACGCACGTGGGCTTCGGCGAGCGCGGTGAGCATTCGCGGCCACCCGCCGTCGCCCCGACGCAGCGAGCCCACCACCTCGGCGTTGCCCCGGGTGGCCTCGATGGTCTCCTGCAGGCCCTGGATGAGTGCCGGGTGGGGGCTGGTCTCCACGAACAGGTCGTGCCCTTCGGCGAGCAGCGCCCTGGTCGCCTGCTCGAACCGCACGGTGTGGCGGAGGTTGCGGTACCAGTACTCGGCGTCCAACTCCGCGGTGTCGACGCGGGTGCCGGTGACCGTGGAGTAGAAGGCGATCTCCGCCTGGCGGGGCCGGATGCCGGCCAGGTCGGCCAGCAGCCGCTCGCGGATCACCTCGACCTGGGGCGAGTGCGACGCGTAGTCGACCGGGATGCGCCTGGCCCGGATGTCGTCCTGGTCGCACTGGGCGAGCAGCTCGTCGAGGGCGGCTGGTTCGCCGGCGACCACGGTGGTGGCGGGGCCGTTGATCGTGGCGATGCTGATCCGGTCGCCCCACCGCGCCAGCCGGGCGCGCACCTGGTCAACCGGCAGCGACAGCGAGACCATGCCGCCGCTGCCGGCCAGTGCGGTCAGTGCCTGGCTGCGCAGGGTCACCACGCGGGCCGCGTCCGCCAGGGACAGCGCGCCCGCCACGCAGGCCGCGGCGATCTCGCCCTGCGAGTGGCCGAGCACCGCGACCGGCGTCACCCCCAGGGAACGCCACAGCTCGGCCAGGGACACCATCACCGCGAACAGCGCGGGCTGCACCACGTCCACCCGGTCCAGCGGCGGCGCGCCCGGCGCCCCGCGCAGCACGTCCAGCAGCGACCAGTCGACGTGGGGGTGGAACGCGGCGGCGCAGGCCCGCAGGTGCTCGGCGAACACCGGGGCGTGCGCGAGCAGTTCCACCGCCATACCGGCCCACTGCGAGCCCTGGCCGGGGAACACGAACACGACGCGCTGCGCGCTGCCGGCCCTGCCGGACACCACGCTCGCGGCGGGCTGTCCGGTGGCGACGGCGCGCAGCCCGGCCAGGAAGCCGTCCCGGTCGGCCGCGACCACCACGGCGCGGTCCTCGAACGCGGATCTGGTGCTGGCCAGGGAACGGCCGACGTCCGCGAGGTCGAGGCCGGGGTTGGCGGCGACGAACTCGCGCAGCCGCCCGGCCTGGGCGCGCAGTGCCGCGTCACCGCGCGCGGAGACCAGCCAGGGCAGCGCGCCACTGGTGGTCCTCGGCTCGGCAGGCGGCGCGTCCCGGTCGTCGCTGGGCTGTTCGAGGATGAGGTGGGCGTTGGTGCCGCTGATGCCGAACGAGGAGACGGCGGCCCGGCGGGGCCGGTCCAGCTCCGGCCACGGCGTCGGTTCGGTCAGCAGGGACACCGCGCCGGCCGACCAGTCCACGTGCGGGGTGGGTTCGTCCACGTGCAGCGTGGGCGGCAGCACGCCGTGCCGGATCGCCATCACCATCTTGATGACCCCGCCCACGCCGGCGGCGGCCTGGGCGTGGCCGATGTTGGACTTCAGCGACCCCAGCCACAGTGGACGGTCGGCTGGCCGGTCCTGCCCGTAGGTGGCCAGCAGGGCCTGCGCCTCGATCGGATCACCGAGCCGGGTGCCGGTGCCGTGCGCCTCCACCACGTCCACGTCTGGTGTGGACAGTCGGGCGTTGGCCAGCGCCTGCCGGATCACCCGCTCCTGCGCCGGCCCGTTCGGGGCGGTCAGGCCGTTGCTCGCGCCGTCCTGGTTGATCGCGGAGCCGCGCACCACGGCCAGCACCGGGTGGCCGTTGCGCCGGGCGTCGGACAGCCGCTCCAGCACCAGCACGCCGGCGCCCTCCGCCCACACCGTGCCGTCGGCGGCGGCGGCGAAGGCCTTGCAGCGGGCGTCCGCGGCCAGCCCGCGCTGCCGGCTGAACTCCACGAACATGCCGGGGTTGGCCAGCACGGCCGCGCCACCGGCCAGGGCCAGCGAGCACTCGCCGTGGCGCAGTGCCTGGGCCGCGAGGTGCAGTGCCACCAGTGACGACGAACAGGCCGTGTCGGTGGTGAGCGCGGGGCCCTCCAGGCCGAGCAGGTAGGCGATCCGGCCCGAGGCGACGCTGATCGTGCTGCCGGTCAGCGCGTATCCCTCGACCTCGCCGCCGGCCTCGTGCAGTCGTGGGCCGTAGTCCTGGGCCATGACGCCCATGAACACCCCGGTCTGGCTGCCGCGCAGGGCGGTGGGCGCGATGCCGGCCCGTTCCAGGGCTTCCCAGGCGGTCTCCAGCAGCAGCCGCTGCTGCGGGTCCATGGCGGTGGCCTCGCGCGGCGAGATGTCGAAGAAGCCGGCGTCGAACCGGTCCGCGTCGTGGAGGAAGCCGCCCTCGCGCACGTAGGACGTTCCGCTGTGCTCGGGATCGGGGTGGTAGAGCCCGGCCAGGTCCCAGCCCCGGTCGGTGGGGAAGCCGCCAATCGCGTCCTGGCCCTCGACCACCAGCTGCCACAGCTGTTCCGGTGAGGTCACGCCGCCGGGGAAGCGGCAGCCCATCCCCACGATGGCGATGGGCTCCGCACCGGTGACCGCCGCGGTCACCGCGGCCGGTGCGTCGCCGCTGCCCAGCAGGTGCTCGCGCAGGTGGCGCGCCAGCCGGCGCGGAGTGGGGTGGTTGAACAGCAGGGTGGGCGGCAGCCGCAGCCCGGTCGCGGCGGCGAGGTGGTCGCGCAGCTCCACCGCGGTCAGCGAGTCGAAGCCGAGGTCCTTGAACGTCCGCGCGGTGTCCACGGTGTCCAGGCTGGCGTGCCCCATGACCGCGGCCACGCTGGCGCGCACCAGGTCCAGCAGGTCCTGTTCCCGCGCGGCCGCACCGACCTCGGGCGCGGCCGGCTCCGCCGCGGACGGTTCCCGCTCCTGGTCGCGGTCGGGCTGACCAGCGACCGCTGGCGCGGCCATACCGTCCACTGTGTCCGGATCGGCCAGCCAGTACCGCTGGCGCTGGAAGGCGTAGGTGGGCAGGGGCACCCGGCTGGCGCCGGTGCCGGTGAACCAGGCCGACCAGTCCACCGGGGTGCCGTGGACGTGCAGCGTGGCCACGGCGGTGAGCAGTGCGGCCGGTTCGGGCCGCTCGGCCCGCAGCGCGGGCACGGCCACCGCCCCGGATTCGGCCAGGCACTCCCGGGTCAGTGCGGCCAGCACGCCGTCCGGCCCCACCTCAAGGAAGGTGGTCACGCCCTGGGCGTGCAGCGTGGCCACGGCGTCGGCGAAGCGCACGGTGTGGCGGGCGTGCCGGACCCAGTACCGCGGGGAGCGCAGTTGGTCGGGCTCGGCGAGCCGACCGGTGAGGGTGGACACGATCGGGATGGTGGGGGCGTGGAACGCCAGGGTCTCGGCCACGCGCTGGAACTCGCCGAGCATGCCGTCCACCAGGGGCGTGTGGAAGGCGTGGCTGACGGTGAGCCGCTTGGTCCTGCGGCCGGACTCGCGCAGCCGGTCGGTCAGTTCCAGCACCGCGTCCTGCTCGCCGGCGAGCACCACCGCGGCCGGCCCGTTGACGGCGGCGATGCTCACGGCGGCGGTCCGCTCGGCCAGCAGGGCCAGCACCTCGTCCTCGCCGGCCTGCACCGCCACCATGACGCCGCCCGCCGGCAGCCGCTGCATCAGCCGGCCTCGGGCCGCGACCAGCGTGACCGCGTCCGGCAGGGTGAGCACGCCGGCGACGTGCGCGGCGGCCAGTTCGCCGATGGAGTGCCCGGCGAGCAGGTCCGGCCGCACGCCCCAGCTCTCGACCAGCCGGAACAGCGCGACTTCCAGGGCGAACAGCGCGGGCTGGGTGTAGCCCGTCTGGTGCAGCAGGTCGGCGTGCGGGGTGCCCGGCGCGGCGAACATGACGTGGTGGAGCGGCTGGTCGAGGTGGGCGTCGAACTCCGCGCACACCTCGGCGAGGGCGCGGGCGAACACCGGGTGCCGCTCGGCCAGTTCGCGCCCGGCGCCGGGGCGCTGGCTGCCCTGGCCGGAGAACAGGAACGCGGTGCCGCCCGCGTCCTGGCCGGCGGTGCCGCGCACGGTGTGCGCCGCGGGTGTGCCGGCGGCGATGGCGTCCAGGCCGCGCAGCAGGTCGGCCCGGTCCCGGCCGACGACCACCGCGCGGTGCTCGAACGCGGCCCTGGTGGTGGCCAGGGAGAACGCGATGTCGGCCGGGTCCTGGTCGGGGTGGTCGGCCAGGTGCTCGCGCAGCCGGGCCGCCTGGTCCCGCACGGCGTTGGCGTCCCGGCCCGAGACCAGCCAGGGCAGCGGCTCGGGTGCCCGGCCGGTGCGCTGTTCGTGGTGGGCCGCGGGCGGCTCGGCCACGACCACGTGGCAGTTGGTGCCGCCCATGCCGAACGAACTCACGCCCGCGACCAGCGGCCGGTCCGGGTCCGGCCAGGGGCCCAGGGTCCGCTGCACCCGCAGGCGCAACTCGTCGAGGGGGATGTCCGGGTTGGGGGTGTCGTAGTTGAGGCTGGGCGGCAGTTGTCGGTGCCGGATGCTCAGGGCCGCCTTCAGCAGCCCGACGATCCCGGCCGCGCCCTCCAGGTGGCCGACGTTGGTCTTGGCCGAGCCGACCAGCAGCGGCTGCCGGCGGTTGTCGGCCTGGCCGAGCGCCGCACCGAGCGCGGCCGCCTCGATCGGGTCGCCGCGTCGGGTTCCGGTGCCGTGCAGCTCCACGTACTGCACGGCCCCGGGGTCCACGCCAGCCTGGTGGCAGGCCGCGCTGATCACCGCCTGCTGGGCGGACGCGCTGGGCACGGTCAGGCCGTCGGTGGCGCCGTCGTTGTTGGTGGCGCTGCCCCGGATGACGCAGTAGATGTCGTCGCCGTCGGCGAGGGCCCGGTCGAGCGGTTTGAGCACGACCACGCCACCGCCCTCGCCGCGCGCGTAGCCGTTGGCGCGGGCGTCGAAGGTGAAGCACCGGCCGTCCGGGGACAGGCCGCCGAACCTGGCCGCGCCCAGGGTGCTCTCCACCGCGAGGGTGAGGTTGACCCCGCCGGCGATGGCCAGGGTGGACTCGCCGGCGCGCAGGCTCTGGCAGGCGGTGTGCACGGCCACCAGCGCGGAGGACTGCGCGGTGTCGATGGCCAGGCTGGGGCCGCGCAGGCCGTAGGTGTAGGACACCCGGTTGGCGATGATGCCGCGCTGCAGGCCGGTGAGGGTGTGCTGGTTGATGCCGGCGGCGCCGCGCTGGTGCAGCAGGGTGGCGTAGTCGTCCCCGATCGCCCCGACGAAGACCCCGGTGCTGGTGCCGGCGAGCTGGCCGGGCACGATGCCGGCGTCCTCCAGTGCCTCCCAGCTCAGCTCCAGCACGAGCCGCTGCTGGGGGTCCATTGCGGCTGCCTCGCGCGGGCTGATGCCGAAGAACGCCGGGTCGAACTGGTCGACCTGGTCGAGGAAACCGCCGCGTCTCGGGTGGTCCTCGGCGGCGCTGGCCGGTCCGTGCCGCTCCCACCGCCCCGCCGGTGCGTCGGTGATGGCGTCCACCCCGTCGCGGAGCAGTCGCCAGAACGCCTCCGGGTGGCCAGCTCGGGGCAGGCGGCAGGACAGGCCGATGACGGCGACCGGCTCGTTCGGCCCCGTCCCGGTGGCAGCCAACTCATTGCTCATCGCGCTCAGCGATCCTCACTCACGAAATACGGATTACCAGGTCGCCACAATGAATTCTTTCATTCACATATCAGCGATCCGATATTCCGTCCGCCGGCTGAATGGCATGGGCGCGCACAACCGGATCGCGCACCCGGTAATTCGACCACTGAACAACGAGGCTACGGAGTGCGGACCGCGCTCAAGAGCCCCTACGCACCCCTAACGTGCCCCTAGACCGGGATCGGGCGTCAATTCAGTCCCGCCGTTCCCTCGGGTGTCGCCCGGGTTGGCCGAGCCGGCCGGAGACCCCGTTGCCAGGCGCGGCCGCGTGGTGGACCAGCTGGTCGGGCACGGGCCGAATGTCGCGGAGAACCTACCACCAGCGGTGCTGGCCGACCACCCCTGACTGCCCTCCTCGGCCGCCCGCGCGAACCCCTACCGCCATTTCGTGCACAACCCCTATCTGACCACAGAAACGCCCATCGCGGGTATCGCCACCAGGCGAAGACGGGAATTATCGGCGCCGGTTCCGAATCCCGCCGACATACACCGAGTCTGGAGTGCTGGAGTGGCTGAACCTCGCGCGGTGCCGACGAGCGCACCACCGCCGCAGAGCCCGATCACCGTGACCCCGGGCGACAACCGCTACGGCGACCTCGTGCGGGGAATCAACGACCGCTTCGTGGGTCGGCCCGAGCTGGTGCGGGTGGCCAGATCGACCGCTGAGGTCGTTCAGGCGGTGCAGGAGGCGGTCCGGGCCGGCCAGCGGCTCGCGGTCCGCAGCGGTGGGCACTGCTACGAGGACTTCGTCGCCCACCCCGACGTGCGGGTGGTGCTGGATCTCGGCGAGTTCACCGGGATCTCGTTCGACCAGCGGCGGGGCGCGTTCGCCGTGGGCGCCGGCACCACGCTCGGCGAGGTGTACCGCAGCCTGTTCAAGCGTTGGGGCGTGACCGTTCCCGGCGGCGGCGGGCCGACCGTGGCGGTGGGCGGGCACGTCCCCGGCGGCGGCTACGGCCCGCTGTCCCGGCTGCACGGCTCGATCGTCGACTACCTGCACGCCGTCGAGGTCGTGGTGGTGGACGAGGACGGCACCGCCCGGTGCGTGACGGCCAGCAGCGACCCGGACGACCCGCACCACGACCTGTGGTGGGCCCACACCGGGGGTGGCGGCGGGAACTTCGGTGTGGTCACCCGCTACTGGTTCCGCTCCCCCGGCGGCACGGCGGCCGACCCGGCGCTGCTGTTGCCCAGGGCCCCGGCCGAGGTGGTGGTGAGCACCACCGCCTGGTCCTGGGACGAGCTGGACGAGACCGCGTTCGGCCGCCTGGTCGGCAACCACGGGTCCTGGTTCGAGCGGCACAGCGCGCCGGACTCGCCGTTCACCGGGCTGTACAGCATGCTCGCGCTCACCCACCGGGCCAGCGGCGCGATCGCGATGGTGACGCAGGTGGACGGCACGAACCCGGGGGCGGAGCGGTTGCTGGCCGACTACGTGGCCGCGGTGGGCGACGGCGTCCGGCCCGTCGCCCACCAGCAGCAGCGGATGCCGTGGTGGCACTCCACGCGGTGGCCGGGCATCGCCGGCGACGGCGACATGAGCGGCTCGGTGAAGGTGAAGGCCGCCTACCTGCGCCAGAGCTACACGCCGGCGCAGATCGCCACCCTGTACCGGTACCTGACCCGGACCGACTACGCCAATCCGGGCGCGTTGGTCGGGCTCATCGCCTACGGCGGCAAGGTCAACACGGTGTCGCCGCGGGCCACGGCGCTCGCCCAGCGCGACTCGATGCTCAAGGCCGTGTACGTGACGACCTGGTCGGACCGGGCGGATGCCGAGCACCTGGCGTGGATCCGCGAGTTCTACCGGGACGTGTACGCCGACACCGGGGGCGTGCCCGTGCCCGGGGCCGGCAGCGACGGCTCCTACATCAACTACCCGGACGCCGACCTGGCCGACCCGGCGTGGAACTCCTCGGGCGTGCCGTGGCACACCCTGTACTACAAGGACAACTACCCGAGGCTGCAACAGGTCAAGGGGCGGTGGGATCCGGGCAACGTGTTCCGGCACCGGCTGTCCATCAGCCCCGCGCCCGAGTCCGCGTCCAGGTCCTAGCCCGCGGTGTTCGTCCACCGGCCGTGGCCGATCACTGCGTGGCCGAACGCGCCGTGGCCGAACGCGCCGTGCTCGAACACGGGCGGTGGCCGATCACGCGGTGGCCGAACCGAGCACCGCTGGTGCACTACCTGGCGCACCAGCGCACGGCCGTTTCCGCCACGCGGCCTGGCTCGTCCGCCGCAGCCGGCTGAGCCCGCCGGGTCAACGTCGACCCGATCGTCCCATCGGATTGCGCCGGACAGTCCAGTGAACCTGCCGGCTTTCGGCCGCCCGGCGCCTGCTGTGCCGGTAACGTGAGACGTGCTTTGATCCATCTTGGAGGGCGTCTGGGGGACGTTCCACAAGTTCCCCGCGCTGTCCAGTTGACCGCCCGAGCGTAGTGACTGCTGTCGTCATGTGGGGGAGGCGGCGCCAATGGCATTGGTGGAGCGCAACAGCGAACTTCGCGCCCTGATGAGCCTCTTCGCCTCCTGTGCCCGGGGCACCGGAGGCGTCGCGGTGATCGTGGGTGAGACAGCCACCGGGAAGACCGCGCTGCTGGACGCGTTCGGTGAACTCGTCACCGCCGCGGGCGGTCGGGTGCTCAGCGCGACCGGTTCACCGGTGGAGCGCGACGTGCCCCTGGCGATCGTGCGGCAGCTGGTCCAACGCGCCGCGCTCGCTCCCGAGGTCGACGCCCAGGTGGCCGGTCTGCTCGCGCAGGCGGCCCAACCCGAGCCGGCGCGGCCGGCCGACCCGGTCCGCCCTCGGGGGGTGCACGCGTTGGGCAACGCCCTGCTCGACCTCGCCGACGCCGGCCCGCTGGTGCTGTCCGTGGACGACGTGCAGCACACGGACAGCGCCTCGCTGGACTGCCTGTGCCACGTCATCCGGCGGGTCCGGTCGGCCCGGGTGCTGGTGGTGCTCACCGAGCAGCCGCGCCCCAGCGCGGACCTGTCCTCGGTGCACGCCGAACTCTTCAGCCAGCCGCACTTCCGCCGCATCCGGCTCGCCCCGCTGTCCCAGCACGGCGTGGCGCGGCTGCTGGTCAAACACCTCGGTGAACCGCTGGGCCGGCGGCTGGCTCCGGCCTGCGTGGCAGCGGTCGGCGGAAACCCGCTGCTGGTGCGGGCCCTGATCGAGGACAACCGCACGGCCGGCGCGGGTGCCGGGTCCTCGGCTGCGGGTGACGAACTCACCACCGGGGACGCCTTCGGCCAGGCCGTGCTGACCTACCTGCACCGCGCCGACACCCTGACCCTGGCGGTGGCCAGGGCCATCGCGGTCCTCGGGGACCTCAGTTCACCGGCGCTGCTGGGGCGGTTGTTGGACATCGACGCCGACACCGTGGCGCGGGAGATCCACGCGCTCACCGAGGGCGGCCTGCTGGCCGCCGGTCGGTTCCGCCACGCGGCGACCCGCTCGATCGTGCTGCACGCGCTGTCCCCGGCCGCGCGCGCCGGCCTGCACCGGCGGGTCGCCCAACTGCTGCACGACGAGGGCGCGTCCGCGATGCTGGTGTCCCAGCACCTGTTCGCCGTGGAGGACACCAAGGACGCGTGGGCCGCGGACGTGCTCCGGGAGGCGGCCGAACAGCAGTTGGACAACGACCACGTTGACACCGCCATCGAGTGCCTGGACCGGGCCAGGCAGTTCTGCGCCGACGAGCGGACCCTGGCCGAGATCACCGCGGTGCGCGCCAGGGCCACCTGGCGGGTCAGCCCCTCGGCCGCCGCCCGGCACCTCGGCCAGCTGCGCACGGCCATGCGCCAGGGGCTGCTGTGCCGGTCCAGTGTCACGGCGATGCTCGGCGACCTGCTGTGGTTCGGCCGGTTGGACGAGGCCGCCGAGGCGTTCGAGTGGATCAGGGAGTCGGTGCACGCCGCCGACAACCGGGGCGCGGACGAGCTGCGCATCATCGGCCTGTGGCTGTCCTGCACCCATCCGCGCTTCCTCGCCCGGCTACCCCGGCAGGACACGACCGCGGTGGCCGAGCAGATGGGCCCCGCGGTCACCATCGACCCGCAGTTCCAGGCGGTCGCCGTGCTCGCCGCGACGCTGTCCCGCGGCGCGGACGAGGACCTGGTCACCGGGGCCGAGCAGGTCCTGCAGCTGTCCCGGCTGACCGACCGGACCCTCGGGCGCGTCAAGGTCGCGCTGATGGCGCTGATCTACGCGGACCAGCTGGACAAGGCGGCGCACTGGTCGAACGTGCTGCTCCGGGAGGCCTCCGGCCGGCAGGCACCGACCTGGCAGGGCATGCTCGCCGCCGTGCGGGCCACCGTGTCCTTCCGCCGGGGCGATCTGGCCGCGGCCGCGGACGAGGTCACCTGGTCGTTCCACCGCATCTCGCCCAGGGCGTGGGGGGTCGCCGTGGGGCTGCCCCTGGCCAACCTGGTGCTGGCGCTGACCGCGATGGGCCGTTACGACGAGGCCGCCGCCCAGCTGCGGATGCCCGTGCCGGATGTCATGTTCCAGACCCGCTTCGGCCTGCACTACCTCCAGGCGCGCGGTCAGTACTTCCTGGCCACCGGCCACGCCCAGGCCGCGCTGGGCGATTTCCTGGCGTGCGGCGAGATGGCGGTCAGCTGGAACATGGACCTGCCGGCGCTGGTGCCCTGGCGCAGTGACGCCGCCACCGCCTGGCTGCGCCTGGGCAAGCCGGAGCGGGCCAGGAAACTGGTGGAGGACCAGCTGACCAAGCTCGGCGCCGAGCCGTCCCGGTCGCACGGCCTGTCCCTGCGCGTGCTCGCCACGACCCTGGACCCGTCGGAGCGCCCCCGGCTGCTGATCCGCGCCGCCGAGGAGTTGCGGGCCAGCGGCGACCGGCTGGAACTCGCCCGCGCACTGGCCGAGCTGAGCTGGGCGCACGAGGCGCTCGGCGAGCACGGCCGGGCCAGGGCGACCGGCAGGCAGGCGTGGGCGGCGGCCAGGGACTGCGGCGCGCAGCCGCTGTGCGCGAAGCTGCTGCCCGATCCCACCGACGCCGACCTGGCGGTGCCGCTGCAGGTCACCTCGGACGAGCAGCCGGCGGCGGCGCTCACCGACGCCGAGCTGCGCGTGGCCACCCTGGCGGCACAGGGCAAGACGAACCGGCAGATCGCCCACACCCTCTACATCACCGTGAGCACGGTCGAGCAGCACCTCACCCGGGTGTACCGCAAGCTCAGCGTGCAGCGCCGCACCGACCTGGCGCCCTGCCTGCCGCTGAACGAGCCGGACCGGGTGTAGCGGGGGCCCGGCTCAGGGCGTCACGGGCGGCGTCGAGGCGTCGGCCGCGCGCAGCCGCTCGGCCAGGCCGGCGGGTGTGGGGTCGTTGAACACCTCGGCGAGCCGCAGCCGCACCCCGGTCGCGGCGTGCAGCCGCTGCGCCAGCTTCGCGGCCAGCAGCGAGTGCCCGCCGTGCACGAAGAAGTTGGTCCCGGCCGTCACATCCGCCCGGCCCAGCAGCTCGGCGAACAGGCCGAGCACGGCGGCCAGCAGCGGGTCCGCGTCGGCCGGTGCGTCCGGGCGCTCGGCCCGGTCGGCCCGGCGCCGCTCGGCCAGGCCGGTCAGGGTCGAGTAGTCGACCTTGTCGTTGACCGTGGTGGGCAGCGCGTCCACGATCACGAACTCCTGGGGCACCCACGACCGGGGCAGCTGGGCGCGGGCGTGCTGCCACAGCCGGTCGGCCGCGCCGGCGCTGTCGGCGGTCTGGACGAAGGCCACCAGCACGGCGTCGGCGCTCGGGTCGCCGGCGACCACCACGGCGGCGCCGGCGACCTCGGGGTGGTCGCACAGCACCGACTCGATCTCGCCGAGCTCGATGCGGTTGCCGCGCAGCTTGATCTGCCGGTCGGCGCGCCCGGCCAGCTCCAGGGTGCCGTCCGGCAGCCACCGGGCCACGTCCCCGGTGCGGTAGAAGCGGCCGTAGCGCGGGTGGTCGCCGAAGCGCTGCGCGGTCAGCTCCGGCCTGTCGTGGTAGCCGATGGCCACGCCGCCGCCCGCGATGCAAAGCTCGCCGCGCACCCCGACCGGCAGGTCCCGGCCGGCGGCGTCCATGACGAACACCTGGGTGTTGCCGATCGGGCGGCCCACCGCGACGCGCTCGCCCACCACCCCGTCCACCCGCGCACAGGTGGACCAGATCGTGGTCTCGGTCGGGCCGTAGACGTTGCGCAGCTGGCAGCCGGTGGCGACCAGTCGACGCGCCAGTGCCGGCGGCAGGGGCTCGCCGCCGCACAGCACCCGCCGGCCGGCCAACTCGTCCGCGACCTCGTCCAGCACGCACCGCCAGGTGGTCGGGGTCGCCTGGACGATGCCGACCGCGTGCCGCCGCACCAGCTCGCGCAGGGCCCGGCCGTCCACCCTGGCCTCGTCGGGTGCCACGACCAGCCGGCCGCCGCGGACCAGGGGCAGCAACAGCTCCAGCGCGGAGATGTCGAAGGTGAAGGTGGTCAGCCACAGCACGGCGTCCGCACCGGTCACGTCGAGTTCGTCGGCGAAGTGCGCCACCAGGTTGGCCAGGCTGGCGTGGCTGACCAGGGTGCCCTTGGGGCGGCCGGTGGAGCCGGAGGTGTAGATCAGGTAGGCGCACCCGTCCGGGTGCGCGGCCGTGGTGTCGAGGTCGGCGCGGGGCCGGGCCTCGTCCACCCCGGGCAGGGTGAGCACGGTCCGCTCCTGGCTGGCCGGCACGCTCAGCCCGGCGGCGGCGAGGACCACCCGCGCGCCCGCGTCGGTGAGCTGGTGGGTGAGGCGCTGTTCGGGGTGGTCCGGGTCCAGCGGGAGGTAGGCGGCCCCGGCGAGCCAGACGCCGAGCACGGCGGCGGCCAGTTCCGGGCCGCGCGGCGCCAGCACCGCCACCACCGCGCGCGGGGCCACACCAGATCGGGCCACACCGCAGCCGGCCAGCAGGTCGCGCACGGCCAGCGCCGCGTCCCACAGCCGCTGGTAGCTCACCTGGCGCTCGCCGTCCACCACGGCCACGGCGGCGGGCGACGCGGCCACGGCGGCGGCCACCGCGGCCAGCACGGTCGGTGGGGACACCGGGCGGGCCGTCGCGTTCGCCGCCGCGATCGTGGTGGTGTCGGGCTCGCTCCACCCGCGCAGGTCGGCGACGGGCTGGTCCACGCCCTGGCCCAACGCCACCAGCAGCGCCTCGTAGCGCAGCAGCAGCGCCCGCACGTCGCTCCGGTCGAGGACCTCGGCGCCGTGGGCGGCCCGGACCCGGATTCCGTCCGCGCTGGGCAGCACGAAGAACTCCAGGTCGAACTTGCTGTAGCCGGTCTCCACGGCCAGTGGCTCGCCGACCAGACCGCCGATGCGGAACCGGGCCGCGCCGCTGTCCGGCACGTAGTTGAACACGTGCCGGAAAACCGTGTGCCGCCAGGACGACCCGGTGCGGGGGATCTCCGCGAGCAGGTTGTCCACGGGCACGTCCACGTGCGTGATCGCGCTCAGGAACACGTTCCTGGTGCGGCGGACCAGCTCGCGGAAGCTCTCCCCCGGTTCGACGCGCACCCGCAGCGGCACCACGTTGACGTGGTAGCCGATGGCGCGGGCGGCGGCCGGGCCGCGCACGTTGATGGGCGATCCGACCACCAGGTCGGGCCCGGCGCCGTGGTTGTGCAGCAGCAGGTAGTAGGCGGCGAGCAGGACGACGGCCTCGGGCGCGCGCACGTCCCGCTCCAGCCGCCGCACCACGGCCACGGCCTCGGCTGACAGCGCGTGGGTTACCTGGCCGCCGGCCAGCGTGGTGTTCGGGGCGTTGGGGGTGCCGCAGGACAGTTCCAGGTCGTCCGGCCGCACGCCGCGCAGCTGCGTCCGCCAGAACCGCAGGCTCTCCTGGCTGGGCTCGGCTTCCGGCAGGGCCGGCACCTGGTCGCGCAGTTCGGCCGGTGGCTGGCCGCCGGCGACCAGCGCGTCGTAGACGGCGACGAACTCCTCGTGCAGCACGGTCGCGGACACGGTGTCGAAGTTCAGGTGGTGCACGGCCACGCAGAACACGTCGCCGCCGGGGCAGCGCAGGCACACCGCGCGCAGCAGCGGCCGGCCGTCCAACACGAAGGGCCGCGCCACGAACGCGGTCAGCTCGGCGTGGACGGTCTCGTCCGGGCAGGCCCGCTCGGGGACGTCGACCTCGATCCGCTCGGGAGCGAGCACCGCCTTGCGGAGCCCGGTCTCCCCCGCCGTGAACACCGTGCGCAGCACCTGGTGGCGGTGCAGCAGGAAGGACAGCGCCTGGCGGCACGCGGGCAGGTCCAGGCCGCCGCGCACCCGGAAGGCGAGGTGCAGGTTGTTGACCCCGCTGCCGGGGACCAGCCGGTCCAACAGCCACAGCGCCTGCTCCCGGCGACTGGCCGGGACACCCGTCAGTCCACTGTGGATCGCGGTGTTACCTTGCGACGACATCTGCGACTTCCCTCGTCTCCGCTGTTGTGGTCGTCGCCCGCTGGCGTGACCGCGCCTCGTCCGCTCCCGCACTCCGGCGAACGGCTACCCCAGCAGGCCGGCCACCGTCCGGGCGACCTCGGGGTGGCCCAGCAGGTCCGCGTGCGTGACCGCGAAGCGGACCTCCTCGGCCACGGCGCCCGCCCGCGCCGCCGGGTCAACCGCGTTGAGCCCGCTGGTGGGGGTGGCCGAGCTGACCGCGGTGGCCGTGGCCCACGCCGGGGTCCGGCCGAGGTGGCTGGCCGCCACCAGGTAGGAGACGAACGACCGGTAGGTGGCCACCCACTCCTCGCCGTACTCCGCGTCCAGGCCGGCCCTGGCGAAGGCGTCCCGGCCCACCCGCTCGAAGATGCCGACCAGCTCCGCGCCCACCTCGGCCACGCCCTGCCCGGACTGCCACGCGTGCTGTCCGGCCTGCTGCGCGGCTGCCGCCTGCTCCGGGTCCAGCAGCGTGGACAGGCTGTCCACCACCTTGTGGAACTGGTAGTAGAGGGTCGCCTCGGTGGGCGCCTCGGGGTCGAAGAGCACCAGCCGGGGCGCGCTGGGCTGCCAGGCGGCGACGCGGTCGGCCAGCGCGCCGGCGAACACCCCACCGGCGCAGAAGCCGAACACCGCGCGCACCGGCCGGCCGGTCCCGCGCACCTCGTCGGCCCACCGCGCCACGTAGTCGGCACCGGTCATCCCGGTCTCCCCGCCCAGTGGCGGCTGCACCGTCTCCCAGATCTCGTAGCCGCCGTCCAGGTGGGCGGCCAGGTCGGTGAACGCCGCCTCGGGGCGGCCGGTGGCGGCGTAGTCGACGGCGAGAACGACTTCTTCCCGATCCGATTCGGTGAGCACCCGCCACGAGTTCAGCTCTGCCATGTGGCCCTCGCATAATCTCGATCGAGACCCGCGTTTTCGCGGCCAGGCTATTGAGTGGTCGATCCGACTGGAAACCCCTACGGTTATCCGACCACCCCTGGTCAGGGTTCTTGTTCGGCCAGTACGTAGACATTGCCGAACGGGTCCTTGAAGTAGGCGAACTTCCCGCCGGGCGAGTCGTCGGGTCCCAGGGAGAACTCCACGCCCCGCGCGGACAGCTCCTGGTGGGCCCGCTGGACGTCCGCGCACTCGAAGACCAGCCGGCTGAACCCGCCGACCCGGTCGTCGTGGTGGTCCAGCCAGGTGTAGGGGGTGATGACCGTGTCGCTGCCGGCCGGCGCCACCTCGATCCACCTGCGCCCCTCCCCCATGGGGACATCGACCCGCTTCTCGAAGCCGAGCAGGTCGACGAAGAACCTCAGTGCCTCGTCCTGGTCGGTCACGGGCACGGCCACCGACGCGGTGCGTCTGATCATCTGCACCCCAAAAATCGCACGACGACGAAGATTGACCATTTCGACGGAATAAGTTTGACGCTGCCAAGGCGAACCACGCACTGTCAAGATCGGGGCGGCACCAACAGGGGTGCGAATAGGGGTGAACGTAGGGGTTGCCGCACCCGGTTGGCCCGAAATAAATTACCGATCAGCCGCTGGCTGTCGGCAGCCACTTTTGTTGCCGAAAAACCACCCGACCGCAGCTCGTCCGGCGACAGCGATGTTTGGGGTGTCACCGTGCCCGATCCCGCAACGTCCGAAGCCCTGGCCTATCCCATGCCCCGGTCCTGTCCCCTGCACCAACCCGACGAGTACCGCCGGCTCCGCGCCGAACGCCCGGTGTACCGGGCGGTGCTGCCGTCCGGTCGGCCGGTGTGGTTGATCACCAGCCACGAACTCGCGCGCCAGATCCTGACCGACCCGAGGATCAGCGCCAACCGGTTCCACCCCGGCTTCCCGCACATGTTCCGGCACGTGCCCGCTCCGGAGGCAGCGGCCGAGCAGGCGCGGTTCAGCCACGCCCTGATCGGCAGGGCGTTCGCCGTCGACGGCCCGGAGCACGCCGCGCGCAAGCGCCTGGTCGTCGCCGAGTTCACCGTCAAACGGGTGCAGACCCTGCGACCGGTCGTCCAGCGGATCGTCGACGGCATCCTCGACGCGATGCTGGCCGGGCCGCGCCCGGTCGACCTGGTGCGGGCGCTCGCACTGCCGGTGCCGTCCCAGGTGATCAGCGAACTGCTCGGGGTGTCCGCCGACGACGCGCCGTTCTTCCAGCAGCAGACCAGGATCATGGTCAACCACGACAGCACCGTCGAACAGCGGCAGGCCGCCAACCTCGCGGTGCTGTCCAAACTGGACGAGCTGATCACGGCCAAGGAACACGCCCCGGGCGGGGATCTGCTCAGCCGGCTGGTCGAGCGCAACCGCGAGGCGGGCACCCTCAGCCACGACGAACTGGTCGGGATGGCGGCGTTCCTGCTCATCTCCGGGTTCGAGACCACCGCTAACACCATCGCGCTTGGCACCGTGGGCCTGCTGGAGCACCCCGACCAGTTGGCCGCGCTCATGGCCGACCCCGGGTTGGCGCCGCGCGCGGTCGAGGAGATGCTGCGCTACTTCAGCGTGTCCGACCCGGCGGGCTCCCGGGTGGCCCTGGCCGACATCGAGATCGGCGGCGAGGTGATTCCGGCCGGCGAGGGCGTGATCGCGGTGGCCGGCGCGGCCAACTGGGACCCGGCCGTCTTCGACGACCCGGAGGCGTTCGACATCACCCGGGAGGCCCGCCACCACCTGGCCTTCGGCCACGGCGCGCACCAGTGCCTCGGGCTGCACCTGGCCCGGCTGGAGCTGGAGGTCGTGTTCGGCACGCTGTTCCAGCGGGTGCCCACCCTGCGGGTGACCGTGCCCGCGACCGAACTGCGCTACAAGACCGGTGCCAACCTGTACGGCATCCACGAACTTCCCGTCACCTGGTGACGTTCCCAGCCCCGGCGGGTGCACCACCGACGCCGGGGCCGCGTGGCACCGGTGGTGGAGGACACGAGTAGGTCCGGGCACGGGAGGCGCAGTGGACGGCAGATCGGGCGAGGGCAGGTTCACCGGGGTGTTCGACCGGTTGGCCGACGTCTACGACGCCGCGGACGTCGAGTTCTTCAAACCGGTCGCGCGGCACCTGCTCGACCGGGTCGCGGTCCAGCCGGGCGAGCGGGTGCTGGACATCGGGTGCGGGCGCGGCGCCGTGCTGTTCCCCGCCGCCGCCGCGGTCGGCCCCGCCGGTGCCGTGGTCGGTGTGGACCTCGCCCCGGCCATGGTCCGCGCGGCCACCGCCGAGGCGTTGCGGCGTGGCCTGGCCAACGTGACCGTGCTGGAGATGGACGGCCAGCGGCCCGGGTTCGAGCCGGCGAGCTTCGACGTGATCACCGGCAGCATGAGCATCGGCCTGTTCCCCGACCTGCCCACCGCACTGGGCAACTACCGCGCCCTGCTGCGGCCGGGCGGCCGACTGGGCATCAGCGCACCGGTTCCGCCGGCCAGCCTCGGCGCGTGGGCACTGGGGCCGCTGCGGCTGCGCCACCTGGTCGACGCGATCGACACGGACGCGCTGGTGGCCACCAGCCCCCGGCTGGCCAGGTTCTTCGGCGACTTCCCGTTCGGCCGGCCCGGTGAGCTGGTCGACCTGCTCGGCGCGGCCGGGTTCGTCGACGTCAGTGAGCACCGGGTGGACGTGCCGCTGGTCGCCCCCTCCCCGGAGCAGCTGCTGGAGTGGACCTGGTCGAACGGGCTGCGCATCTTCTGGGAGCAGGTCCCCGAGCACCGCCGGGCCGCGGTGACCGAGCGGCTGGTGGCCGACCTCGCCGGCCACCGCGACGCCGAGGGGAACACCGTCGCGGTCTACCTGGTCAGCTTCTACCTGGCCCACGTCCGCTAGTCCCGGGTTCCGGCGCCGGGGCCGTCCGTCCTGCCGCGTTATCTGCAGTGGACGGACGGCCCCGGCCTCGGGCTAGGGCGCGCCGGTGTGGCGCGTCAGCGGCGGTTGGGTTCGGCTCACGGCGTCCACGGTGTGGTGGGCAGCCAGCTGGTGTCCTGCGGGTACAGGGTCGGGTTGTCGTAGGTGTGCGGGCCGCCGCTGACGGCCACCCACACCTCTTCGGCGTAGTGGCGCACGTTGGCACCGAGTTCGTTGATCGAGGCCAGTCGGACGCTGCCGGGCGAGTCCCCCGGTTGCGCGCAGAACGTGGCGTCCCGCCGGAACAGGTCGGAGTTGTCGTTGGCGTCCAGCCGGACCCGGAAGTTGGCGTGCCGCAGGAACCGGCCCGGATAGTTGCGCGACTCCAGTGAATAGCACGAGGTGTCCGCCAGGCCGCGCCGCACGACGAAGGTCGCGTCGGCCTTGAGCAGCGCGTCGCTGCCGGAGTTCACCACGTCGGTGCGGGCCAGCGAGTCGCGGTGGCGCAGGAACCGGTCGGTGTAGCCGGGCGTGGTGACCTGGAACGAGCGGGCCTGGTCCTGGGGTAGGGCCGCGCCGCTGCGCCACAGCGGCAGGGTGGCGGCCCAGGTGGCATCCACGTCGAAGCTCGCCGCGGTGTCCCAGGGGTTGGTGCCGCCCGGCCGGGCCAGGTACACCCACTCGTTGTAGTGCCGCAGGAACGCGCCGGGGAAGTTGGCCGACTCCAGGCTCGTTCCGCCGCCGGCCCGGCCGGCACGCGGGCAGAAGGTGGCGTCGGCGGCGAACAGCGCGCTGCCGTCGTTGGCGTCCTTGCGCAGCCGGGAGTCCCGGTGGCGCAGGAAGTGGCCGGGGAAGTTGCGGGACTCCAGGGACACGCAGGCCGCGTTGGCCAGGCCCGGCCGCACCCAGAACGTCCCGTCCTGACGGGCGGTGTCCGAACTGGACGCGGACAGCACGTCGGTGCGCCCGAGCGTGCTCTGGTGGCGCAGGAACCGGTCGGTGTAGCCGGAGGTGGTCACCCGCAGCGACACCAGTTCCCCGGTGCCGATCTCGGTGCCCCTGGCGATGGCCAGCACCCGCTGGTTGACCTCGCGCACCCGCGCCTCGGTCATCTTCAGCACCTGGCGGTCGTAGGTGTAGAAGCCGTTGACCTCGTTCTCGACGTCGTAGGGTTCGGTGTAGACGGACGCGGACAGGCCACGGCTGTGGATGAACCTGCCCACCTCCTTGGTGATCTCCACGTACCGGGTGGTCAGCGAGGTCTCGTCGGGGAACAGCTCGCCGTAGGCGAACCCGGCGCCCGGCTGCCACTCGTGACCGGTCACCCGCCGGCCGAGGCCGCCGTACTCGCCGAGCACCGCGATCCGGTTGGCGTCGGGCAGGCGGGTGCCGCTGGACATCTGGTACGCGTGGTCGTCGATCACGTCGCCGTTGCCGGGGTCCGGATCGGACAGACAGCAGTTCGACCCCGAGTTGTGGTTGATCAGCCGGGTGTTGTCGATCGAGCGCACCAAGTCCACGATCCGGCCCGCGTCGTACTCGCCCCAGCCCTCGTTGAACACCACCCACTGAGCGATCGAGGTGATGCCCTTGAGCTGGTCCACGATCCGGCGCAGCTCGCCCTCGTAGTTGGCGTGGCTGCGGTCCGGCGGGTCGTCCAGCGTGTCCAGCGAGGGCATGTCCTGCCACACCAGCAGTCCGAGCCGGTCGGCGTGGTAGTACCAGCGGGCCGGCTCGACCTTGATGTGCTTGCGGACCATGTTGAAGCCCAGCGCCTTCTGCCGCTCCAGGTCGAAGCGCAGGGCCGCGTCGGTCGGCGCGGTGTAGCCGCCGTCCGGCCAGTAGCCCTGGTCCAGGGTGCCGAGTTGGAACACGAACCTGCCGTTGAGCAACGGGCGCGTCACGCCGCCGACCACGCCCTTGCCCAGCGACCGCATGCCGAAGTAGCCACCGACCACGTCACCGCCGCCGGCACCGGTGAGCGTGACCCGCAGGTCGTAGAGGAACGGGTCGTCCGGCGACCAGAGCTGGGCGTTGGGCACCGGAACCCGGATCCGGGCGTCCACCGGCCCGGTCGCCGAGCCGACCACCGCGCCACCGGTCAGCACCTCGACCCGGGCCTGGGTGCCCCCGGTCGCGCCCGCCGCCCGCACCACGATGTCCAACGCGCTCTCCGGCAGGTTCGGCGTGGTGTCCAACCGGGTCACATGCGCCGGGTTGACCGGCTCCAACCACACCGTCTGCCAGATGCCCGAGGCCGCGGTGTAGAAGATCCCGCTGGGATCGCGGCGCTGCTTGCCGACCGGGTACGTGCTTCCGTCCACAGGGGACGAGACACCGACGATGATCTCGTTCTCCCCCGACCGCAACGCGGCGGTGATGTCGAAGGAGAACGCGTCATAGCCACCGGTGTGGCTGCCCACCTGGGTGCCGTTCACCCAGACCCGGGTCAGCCAGGTGACCGCGCCGAAGTTGAGCAGCACCCGCCGGCCCGCCCAGGACTGCGGAACGGTGACCGTGCGCCGGTAGAACATGTTGTCCTCGTGGCGCTTGATCCCCGACAGCGCGGACTCGATCGGGTAGGGCACCAGCACGCCCTCGGCCAGCGGCGTGTCGACCGGTGGCGAGTCGAGGTTGGCCGCGCCGGTGAACTCCCAGACCCCGTTGAGGTTGAGCCAGTCCGACCGGGTCAGCTGTGGTCGCGGGTACTCCGGCAGCGCGTTGGTCGGGCTGACCTGGTTGGTCCACGGCGTGGTCAGCGGTGCGGGCTTGGGCTGCCAGGTCGCCGCGGACGCGGCCGGTGCCACGGCGACCGCCAGGCCGATCACCATCAGCGCGCAGGCGAACGTGGACAGCAGTAGTCGTCGGACAGGATGCGGTAGGCAAGCCACGGAGTACTCCTCGGTCCGCTTTGACACGAAGGGAGACGCTGAGAACGCGACAGATCCTGTTGAGATGACCGTGGTGATCAGGTGGCGTGACGTCCTGCTGTTGCGGATCCGATCCCGGCCGAGGCGCGGCCCGTTGAACCACACCGTGCCCGTGAACCATGTTCGCTCCGTTCCGCCACCACGAGTGCTCCTGAGAGAGCGCTCTCACATCGGACGTTAGCCGCCGGGAGCGGTGTCGGGTGACGGCGTTCGGAGTATTTCGCTCCCCGATCTCAGCGGAGCAGCGGCAGCGCGCCGACGAGCTTGTTGACCTGCCTGCGCGGGCCGTGCAAACCGACACCGACGCTGGCCAGCTCGGCGGTCGGGGTGACCGCCATCTTGGCGATGTACTCCTCGTAGGTCTTGCAGCCCTGGGCCAGGGAGCTGAAGCTGACGAAGAACATCCCGTCCTGCGTGGCCGCCGCCCGCACGATGGCGGCGACCTGCTCGCGCGGGGCCACCAGGATCGGCAGCGGCGTGTGGATGACGCCGGGATGGGTCACGCCGTCGGCGTCCTGCACGTCGGCCCCGACGAGCCCCTCGACGCGGTGCCCCATGGTCAGCGAGAGCACGCTCGCCGCGTTGACCGCGAGTCCCGTGGGCAGCTCGTCGCTGACCACGATCGCGCACTTGAACTCTGGCTGGCCGGTCATGCGTTGTCCTTCTCCGTGTTCGGTTCTGCGGTGTTCGGGTTCGCGGTGTCCGGGTTCGCGGTGTCCGGGTGGTTTGCGGTGTTCGGGCTCGCCGGGCTCGACACCGCCGCTGGCCCGTCGCTGTTCTGCTGGTACAGGCCGGTCACCACACCGGCGATGACGACCGCACCGCCGATGACCTGTTGCCCGTCGACGGATTCCCCGGCCAGCACCGCCGCCCACACCAGGCCCGCCACCGGGACGATGTTGAGCAGGTTGACCGCCACGCTGGGCAGCAGGCCGCGCAACCCGTAGTTGTAGAGCAGGAACGCGGCCACCGAGCACAGCCCGGCCAGGAACAGCACCCGGCCGAGGTTGGCCGGGGACGGCCAGGCCCAGCGGTCCGCCTCGAACAGCGACATCGCGAGGAAGCCGAGTGCTCCGGCCAGCGTCTGGTAGTAGGTCACCACGACCGGCGAGGCGCCCGAGGTGTCGCGCTGCGCCACCAGGTTGTAGCCGGCCCAGACGAGCCCGCCGAGCACCAGCAGTGCGTCGCCCCACCACCGGCTGCCGGACTCGTCGCCCGCTCCGCTCGACACGACCAGCCAGACCCCGCCGATCGCGATGACCATGCCGGCCAGCCGGACGACCGAGAGCGTGGCCCGCCGCAGGATCAGCTCCAGGGCCAGGGTGATGATCGGGTACGCGGCGATGATCAGCGTCGCGTCGGACGCCGTCGCCAGGTCGACGCCGAGGTTCTCCACGGCGAAGTAGGCCGCGATGCCGAGCAGACCGGCCAGGCCGATGAACAGGCGCTGCCGTATGGTTGGCAGCCGCCGGTCCCGTCTGGTGTGGACCACCGCGGCGAGGATGAGGGCGGCGAGGCTGAACCGGAGCGCGCCGATCGTCATCGGCGGGATCTCCGCCAGTGCCACCTTGGTGACCGCGAACGACGTGCTCCAGATCAGCGCCGCCAGCACGACGGCCGCGACCGCCGGCGTGCGCCCGCGCTGGCGCACGGGGCGCGCCGGGCCGGCCGTGGCGGTGAGTTCGGCGAGATCGCCAGCACGCGGGGACATGGCGCTCAACGTAGCAACCGCTGCGGCGCTTCCCCGATTTGTCCGTGTTAAGTTCGGCTTCTCACCGAAAATCGCGAATTTCACACGGGAACGGGGTGCTGACGACGGTGCTGGACGAACTTGACACGGCGTTGCTGACGCTCCTGCAGGAGGACGCCCGGCTGACGAACAAGGAACTGGCCGCCCGCCTGCACGTGGCGCAGTCCACCTGCCTGGAACGCATCCGCAGGCTGACCAAGCGCGGCATCCTGCGCGGCCAGCACGTCGACGTGGACCTGCGCAAGATCGGCCGCGGCACCCAGGCGATGGTGAACGTGCAGCTGCGCCCGCCGAACCGCGCGGTGATCGAGTCCTTCGAGGCCTTCGTGGCGAGCCTGCCGGAAGTGCTGTCGTACTTCGTCATGTCCGGCAGCGACGACTTCCTGCTGCACGTCGCCGTGGCCGACAACGAGCAGCTCAGCGCCTTCGTCCTGGACCGCCTCACCCAGCGGCGGGAGATCGTGCACGTGCGGACCTCGGTGATCTTCAGCCACGTCCGACGGTCCGTGGTCGTGCCCCTGCCAGCCAGGGAGGAGGCCTGACAGGTCCACGCGCGCCGCGGTGACCGGTGTGCGCACGCCCCGCCTCCCACCGGCCGCCCTGCGCGGCATGGGAGACGGGGCGGTGCGGTCGCGCGCCTGCCCGGGTGTGCTGCTGGGGGTGGCGCCTACCAGGTGACGGGGAGTTCCGCCACGCGGTAGACCCCCAGGCCGCCGGGCCGGATCTCCTCGGCCGGCACCGCCAGCCGCAGTGTCGGGATCCGGGTGAACAACGTGGTGAACAGCACCTCCAGCGCGGCGGTGGCCACGTTCTGCGCCACGCACTGGTGCGCGCCGTGCCCGAAGGTCACGTGCGGTTTGGCGTCCCGACGCAGGTCCAGCTGGTCCGGCTCGGGGAAGGCGGCCGGGTCCCGGTTCACCGCTGGCGTGGCCACGATGACGCCCTCGCCCGCCCGCACCAGCTGGCCGCCGATCTCGATGTCCTCGGTGGCCAGCCGCGAGATGATGTCACCGGCGGAGATGTAGCGCAGCAGTTCCTCCACCGCGGTCGACGCGACGCCCGCCGGGTCGGTGCGCATCACCTCGGCCTGCTCGGGGTCGGCCAGCACGGCGAACGTGCCCAACGAGATCATGGTGATCGTCGACTCGTTGCCGGACACCGTGATCAGCATGGCGGAGTTGAGCATCTGCTGGAAGCTGACCTCGCCAGGGCGCTCCGCGTTCTTGGCCACCATGTGGCTGGCCAGGTCGTCCGCTGGCTGTTCCCGCTTGCGCTCGAACAGCCCGGCGTAGTACGTGCTCAACGAGTAGATCGTCGGCACCAGCATGGCCGGCTCGGTCGCCAGGTACCGCACGTTCTGCTGGTACTCCGGCCGGTCCTGCTCGGGCACCCCGAACAGCTCCGCCATCATCATCGACGGGAACGGCACCGCCACCTGCGACACCAGGTCGGCCGAGTCACCCGAGGCGAGCAGCTGGTCGATCAGCTCGTTGGCGAACTGCTGGAACCTCGGCCGCAACCGCTTGGCCTGCCCCACGGTGAAGCTGGGGATCACCAGTCGGCGCTGCGCGTTGTGCTCCGGGTCGTCCATCTGCGCGAACGTCAGCGCGTCGCCCTCGGGCACCGGCTGCGGCAGCCCGGTGCCCGGCATGATCTTCGCGTTGTTCGGGAAGTCCGGGTGGCTGCGGTCGGCGGACAGCCTCGGGTCGGCCAGCAGCGCACGCGCCTCGGCGTAGCCGGTGACCACCCACGCCTTCTTGCCGTCGATCAACCGCACCTCGGCCACCGGGCTCTGCTCGCGCAGTTGGGCGTAGCCGGCCGGCGGGTGGTACGGGCATTTGCCCCGCGCCAGCGGGAACGTCGGAACCTCGGTGGCAATGGTCTCGGTCATGCCGTGCCCTTTCGGAACAACAGGTGGTGTGCGTGGAGTTCGAGGGACCGGTCCCGATTCGTTCTCGCACGGGGTGGATGGGTGGAGCAGCGGACCGCCGGACGCGGTCCGCCAGGGTGGTCCTGCTGGGGAGAGGGGGTCACCGACGGGTCAGGCGGTGCGGGCGCGCAGCGGCACGCTCTTGGGCGTGAACATCTCACCCTCGTAGAACTCGATCTGGGCGTCGGGCGCCACCTCGAACTCGGCGAACCGCCGGAACAGCGCGGCCAGCCCCACCCGCGCCTCGGTCTTGGCCAGGGCCGCGCCAAAGCAGTAGTGGATGCCGTGCCCGAAGGTCAGCGCCTTGCTGGCGGCCCGCTCCGGGTCGAACCGCACCGCGTCGGCGAACACCGACTCGTCGTGGTTGGCCGACAGCAGCCACACGAACACCATGCTCTTGGCCGGGATCGCGACGCCGTCCAGTTCCGTGTCGGTCGTGGTGAACCGCTGCAGCCGGGGCACCGGCGGCTTGGTCCGCAGCACCTCGTCCACGAACCCGGCCACCAGCGAGGAGTCCGCCCGCAGCCGGGCCGCCAGCTCCGGTGACTCCGACAGCGTCAGCACCGAGTTGGCCAACAGCGACGCCGAGGTGATGTGCCCGGCCTGAACCAGCTGGATGGCCAGGTTCACCACCTCGTGGTCACCCAACCGCTGACCGTCCACTTCGGCCTGCAGCAGGTCGCTGAGGAACCCGTCGTTGGGTTGCGCCCGCACCCCGGCGCAGAACTGGTGCATGTAGCCCTGCATCTCGATGAGCGGCCCCATCTGCGCCGAGGCGATCGAGGCGTCCAGCTCCGCCTCGTCGTTGGGGTTGGGCACGGTCACGGCCAACAGCTTCTCGGTCCAGCCCAGGAACAGCGGCAGGTCCGCGCGCGGGATGCCGAGCAGCTCGGACACCACGATCAGCGGCAGCTGCTGGGAGAACCGCGCCACGAAGTCGAACTCCGACTCGGTGATCTGGTCCAGCAGCTCCTCGGCGATGGCCTCGATCCGGTCGCTGAGGTTCTTGACCCGCTTGGGGGTGAACGCCTGGCTGGCGATCTTGCGGACCTTGGTGTGGCCCGGCGGGTCCATCACCGCCAGCATGCCCGAGGTCAGCTCCGCCGCGGCCGCCGGCATCACGTGCGAGGGGTCGCTGGAGAACGTGGTGGGGTCGGCCAGCACCTGCTGCGCCGCCGAGTGGCTGAACACGTGGTGGATTCCGAACATGTCCCGGTGCACCGGGTGTTCCCGCCGCATCCGCCCCAGCCACGCCACCATGTCGGTCAGCCCGGTCCGGGTTGACGGCGGCAGCAACGACGGATCCACCTGCGGCAGCACCTGCTCTGACATGCCTGACACTCCGATTTCGTTCTGGGCAGGCGGAGGTTGGCGCCCCGCCTGGAGTTCGGTGGCACCAGGGATCGCGACCTCGGCGCCAGCGGCGGACTCGCGTCCGGTGGCCAGACGCCCACCCGCCGAGGCAACGCCGCACCAGGGTCGCCCCGATCAACGTGTGGCCCGGGTGCTCGCCCCGTCGCGTGACTGGCCTTCGTGCGGCACCGTCGGTCAAGGTCCCTGAGCGGCGATACGGGGCGAGACTAGGGACAGCTGCTTCCAAACCACTCCCCTGCGACTTCCATTCGAGGCAAGTCACCATTCGCGGCGAAACCGGTTCGGAGCGTGGCTTGCCCCCAGTCGTCGCGGTGCGCCCGGATCCCGGCGCCGCCGTGCGCGGGTCAGGCCCGGCTGACCTGGATCGCGACCCGCTCCGGCGCGAACAGCAGGTGCGTCTCCTGGAACTGGACGGTCTGGTCCGGGGCGACCCGCAGCTGGGTGAACCGGTCGAACAGGGTGTTGAGCGCGCCCACCACCTCCACCCTGGCCAGCATCGCGCCCAGGCAGAAGTGGATGCCGTGACCGAACGACAGGTGCTTGTTGGGGTTGCGGTGGATGTCGAACCGGTCGGGCTCCGGAAACACCCGCTCGTCGTGGTTGGCGGCGAGCATCCACGGGACGACCACGCTGTTGGCCGGGATCGGGTGGCCGGCGACCTCGGTGTCACCGGTGGTGTAGCGCTGGAGCCGGGTGGACGGTGGTCGGCAGCGCAGCACCTCCTCCACCGCCGCCGGGATCAGCGCCCGGTTCGCCCGCAGCTCCGCAGCGGCCTCGGGATGCTCGTCCAGCAGCAGGATGCTGTGGCTGAGCACGGCCGAGGTGGTCAGGTGGCCGGCCTGCAGGATCTGCACGGCCAGGCTGGCCACCTCCTGGTCGGTCAGCCGCTGCCCGTCCAACTCCGCCTGGAGCAGGTCGGAGATCAGCCCGGGGCGCGGGTCGATCCGGCGCACCGCGCACAGCTGCAGCAGGTAGCCCATGAGTTCCATGAACGGCCCGCCGAGCGCGGTCTCGGCCGAGCCCCGCACGGCCGCCTCGTCGGTGAGGTTGGGCGGGTCGATCGCCATGATCTGCTCGACCACCCGCCGGAACAGTTCGACGTCCTCGGCGGGGATGCCGAACAGTTCGGAGATGACCGTGGCCGGCAGCAGCAGCGAGAAGTGCTCGACGAAGTCGAACTCGTCGCCGGGCGCCCGGTCGATGAGGTCGTTGGCGATCTGGGTGACCCTCGGCGCCAGGTCGCGCATCTTCTTGGGGGTGAACGCCTGCGCGGCCAGCCGGCGCAGCTTGCTGTGCTTGGGCGGGTCGGCGACCAGCATCATGCCCTCGGTCATGTTCGGCACGCCCTCGGGCAGCACCCGGGCGGGGTTGCTGGAGAAGACGCCCGGGTCCTTGGTCACGCGCTGCACGTCGTCGTAGCCGAAGACGTGGTAGTGGCCGAACTCGTCGCGGTGCACCGGGTGCTCCGCGCGCATCCGCCGCAGCCAGGCCAGCTGCTCGCCGAGACCGTCGCGGACCGAGGGCGGCTGGCCCGCGGCGACGCGGGTGGGTGCCAGTTGGTCGGTCACGGTTCACGCCCCCCTGTGCGACTGCGACAACGGGCCCACCCGCGGTGGCACCTGCTCTGACATCCCTGACACTCCGAGTTCTCCGGTCCGGTTGCTGGTTCTGTTCCGCCTGTGACGGGGACGCGGGCGGCCGGACCTCGACCGGTGCCGGACCGGCCACCCGCGGTGGGTCGCGTGGTTAGAGTTCCCGTCGGATCCAGTCCTGGACGGCCGCGGCGGTCGAGCCGGCGTGCTCTTCCATCATCGACCAGTGGTTGCCCGGCACGTCCACGGCGCTGTGGTCCAGTTCCCAGGTGGGCCGCCAGGTTCCGCCCGCGTCCTTGTCGGTGTCACCGCCCACGCTGCCCAGCGAGTCCGATGCCCGGACGAACAGCGTCGGCACCCCGGTCCGCTCCGGCAGCCAGTCCGCGAAGATCCGGAAGTAGCAGCCCATCGCGGTCAGCTTGCGGTCGTCGATCCCGCCGACCACGTCCTCCCGTTCCTCGGAACTGCGCACGAAGGTGTTCTTGTACCGGTCGATCTGCTGGCTCTGCGGCACGTAGGTGTCCATCAGCACGATGCCGACCGGGGGTGCGCCCATGTTCTCCAGGTACGTGGCGACCGAGTGCGCCAGCCACCCGCCGGAAGAGTGTCCCAACAGGACGAACGGGGTGCCGCCCGCGCAGTTCCACACCAGCTCCGCCTGGAGTTCGACGGTCGCCGCCACCGACGCCGGCAACAGCTCACCCGGTTGGAAGCCCGGTGCCGGGACCATCGAGACCTCGCGCTCACCCCGGAAGCCCGCCGCGAACCGCGCGTACTGCTGGGCGCCGGTGATGGCGACCGGTGCGGCGAAGCAGATCAGGTTCGGGTTGCTGGTCCCCCGGCTGAGCGTGACGGTGTCGGGCAGGCTGGCCAGTTCCGCCACCGACTCGAACGACGGGCGCAGCCGCGAGGCGCTCTTGATGAACTCCACGCCCTCGGTGATCTTGCCGTCGTTGAGCGCCTGCCGGTACAGGGCCAGGATGCTGCCGCCCGCGGCCTCGGTCGCGGCCTGGTCCGCCGGGTCGGTGGACGCCTGGTTCTCCGCGACGGTCCGCTCCGGCGCGAGTTCGGCCAGCAGGTGCGCGACCAGGGCCTCGGTGGTCGGGTAGTCGAACACCAGGGTGGCCGGCAGCCGCAGGCCGGTCACGGAGATCAGCCGGTTGCGCAGTTCCACCGCGGTGAGCGAGTCAAAGCCCAGCTCGGGGAAGCCAGCTCCGGCCGGCACCGCGTCCGCGTCGGCGAAGCCGAGCACCGCGGCCACGTTGGCCCGCACCACCTCGCGCAGTGCCTGGGCCTGGTCGGCCGGGGACAGACCGGCCAGGCGCTGCCGCAACGAGGACGGGTCCTGGTCGGGCCTGGTCGCGTTGGTGGCCTGGCGGCGGGCCGACCGGACCAGGCCGCGCAGCATCGGCGGCACCGCGCCAGCGCCCAGCTGCCCCCGCAGGGCCGCGGCGTCGACGTGCATCGGCACCAGCACCGCCTCGTCGACGGCACCGGCCATGCTGAACAGCGCCATGCCCTCGGTGGACGCCAGCGGCCGGAACCCGGCCCGGCTCATCCGCTGCCGGCCCGCCTCGCCCAGCTGCCCGGTCATGGCACTGTCCTGCTCCCACAGGCCCCACGCCAGGGACTGGGCGGGCAGGCCCTCGGCCCTGCGGTGGTGGGCCAGCGCGTCCAGGAAGGCGTTGGCCGCCGCGTAGTTAGCCTGGCCCGCGCTGCCGAGCGTGCCGGTGGCCGAGGAGAACAGCACGAAGTCGCGGACATCGAGGTCCCGGGTCAACTCGTGCAGGTGCCACGCGGCGTCCACCTTGGGCCGCAGCACCGCGTCGACCCGCTGCGGCGTCAGCGCCTCCAGCACGCCGTCGTCCAGGACACCGGCCGCGTGCACCACGCTCCGCAGCGGGTACTCCTCGGGCAGCCCGGCCAGCAGTTCGGCCAGTGCGGCGCGGTCGGCCACGTCGCAGGCGGCCACGCTCACCCGGGCGCCGGCCCCGGTCAGTTCGGCGACCAGTTCGGCGACGCCCTCGGCGTGCTGGCCGCTGCGGCTGGTCAGCACCACGTGGCCGGCGCCGTGCGCCACGACGTGCCGGGCGACCAGGCTGCCCAGCAGCCCGGTGCCGCCGGTGACCAGCACCGTGCCGGCCGGGTCGAACTCGCCCGCCGGCAGGTCGGCCGGGACCTCGGCGCGAGCCAGTCGGGGGGCCAGGGCGCGGCCGGCCCGCAGGGCCAGTTGCGGCTCGCCGCTGTCGACCACCCCGGCCAGCAGGGCCGAGGACTCCTCCTGCTCGTCCACGTCGACCAGGACGATCCGGTCGGGGTGTTCGGACTGGGCGGCCCGCAGCAGCCCCCACGCGGACGCGCCGGCCAGGTCGGCGACGTCCTCGCCGGTGCGGGTCGCGACCGCGCCCCTGGTCACCACGACCAGGCGGGCGCCGCGCGGCCCGCCGTCCGCGACCCACGCCTGGGCCAGGGCGAGCGCCCGCGCGGCCACCTCGTGCGTGGTGTCGGGCACCGCGCCCGGTGCCCCGGCCAGCGCGGTGAACACGACCCGGGGGCCGTCCGCGCCGGCGCGGGCCAGGTCAGCGAGGTCGATGACCGACTCGACCCGCGCGCCGCCGGTCTTCAGCGCGGCGGTCAGCCAGGTGTCGTCACCGAGCACGGCGCATTCGGCACCAGCGGCGGGGCTGGTGGGCACGACCGTCCAGTGCACCCGGTGCAGGGAGTCCCGCACCCCGCCGGTGCCGGTGCTGAGCGCCTGCGCCGAGACCGGTCGGGACACCAGGGAACCGACCGAGGCCACCGGGGTGCCGGTGGCGTCGGCGATGGTGAGCGCCACCCCGGCCGATCCGGCCGGGCTGATCCGCACCCGCAGGGTCGTGGCGCCCACGGCGTGCAGCGCCACGTCGGTCCACGCGAACGGCAACCGGGTGGCGTCCGCGCTGTCCGGGCCGGCGGCCAGCATTCCGGCGTGCAGCGCCGCGTCGAGCAGGGCGGGGTGCAGGCCGAAGCCCTCGGCGGTCGCGCCGGCCTCGGCCGGCAGGTCCACCTCGGCGAACACGTCCGCGCCGCGCCGCCAGGCCGCGCGCAGCCCCTGGAAGGCCGGTCCGTAGCCGAAGCCCAACTGGGCGAGCTGGTCGTAGCCGCCGGCCAGCGGGATCTCCTCGGCCCCAGCCGGTGGCCACTCCACCAGCTCACCGGGCCGGGTGCTGGTCTCGGCCGTCAGGGTGCCGGCCGCGTTGCGGGTCCAGGGCTGGTCCCACCCGGCGTCGGCGCGCCGGGAGTGCACCGACAGCGGGCGGCGACCGCTCTCGTCGGGCGCGCCCACCACGACCTGGAGCCGAACCCCGGCGGGTTCGGCCAGCACCAGCGGGGCCGCCAGGGTCAGTTCCTCGACCACGGGGCAGCCCACCTGCTCGCCGGCGCGCAGCGCCAGTTCGAGCAGGGCGGTGCCGGGCACCAGCACGGTGCCCAGGACCGCGTGGTCGGCCAGCCACGGGTGGGTCCGCACGGAGAGCAGCCCGGAGAACAGGACCCCGTTCGACTCCGGCAGGTGCACGGCCGCGCCCAGCAGCGGGTGGTCGGCGGCGTCCATGCCGACCGAGGTGACGTCACCCGCCGCGGGCGGCGCCTCCAGCCAGTACCGCTCCCGCTGGAAGGCGTAGGTGGGCAGGTCGACGCGGCGGGCGCCGGACCCGGCGAACACCTGGGCCCAGTCCACCCGCACACCCCGGGTGAACGCCTCGGCCAGCGAGGTGAGCAGCCGGCGCGGTCCGGCGTCGTCGCGCCGCAGCGTGCCGATGACGGCACCGGGCCGGCCGGACCGTTCGACGGTCTCCTCGATGCCCACGGTGAGCACCGGGTGGGGGCTGCACTCGACGAAGACGCCGTGCCCCTGCGTCAGCAGGGTTTCGGTGGCCCGCTGGAACTCGACGGTCTGCCGCAGGTTGCGCACCCAGTACTCGGCGTCCAGCGCGGCGGTGTCCAGCGGTTGCCCGGTGACGGTCGAGTAGAACGGGATGTCACTGGTCCGCGGGCTGATCGGGGCCAGCACGGTGCGCAGCCGGTCGCTGATCTGGTCGACGTGCGCGGAGTGCGAGGCGTAGTCCACCGGTACCTGTCGCGCCCGGACCCCCTCGGCGGTGAGCCCGGCCAGGAACTCGGTGACCGCCTCGGTGTCACCGGACACGACCACCGACGACGGCCCGTTGACGGCGGCCACGGACAGCCGCTCACCCCAGGACTCCAGCCGCTCCCGCACCTCGTCCACCGGCAACGCCACCGACACCATGCCACCGCGACCAGCCAACGCACCCAACTCCACACTGCGCAACGCCACCACCCGCGCCGCGTCCTCCAACGACAACGCCCCTGCCACACACGCCGCCGCGATCTCACCCTGGGAATGCCCCACCACCGCCGCCGGCTCCACCCCACACGAGCGCCACACCTCCGCCAACGACACCATCACCGCGAACAACACCGGCTGCACCACATCCACCCGGTCCAACCCCGGCGCACCCGGCGCACCCCGCACCACGTCAATGGCCGACCAGTCCACAAAGGACGACAGGGCCGCGGCGCACTCGGCCATCCGCTCGGCGAACACCGGGTTGCTGTCCAGCAGTTCCACGGCCATCCCGGTCCACTGGGACCCCTGCCCCGGGAAGACCAGCACCGGCCGGCCGCCCGGGGTTGGCACGCCCCGCACCACGGCCGGGTCGGGTTGGTCGGCGGCCAGTGCGGACAGCGCGGCGAGCAGCGCGTCGCGGTCCGCGCCGACCAGCACCGCCCGGTGGTCGAAGACGGTGCGGGTGGTCGCCAGGGACAGCCCGATGTCGGCCGGGTCGAGGGTGGGGTCGTCGGCGACCAGAGCGCGCAGCCGGTCCGCCTGCTGCCGCAGCGCGGTCTCGGTCTTGCCGCTGAGCACCCAGGGCAGCACGGGCAGCGCTGCGGCGGGCAGCCCCGGCTCGGTGGCCGCCGCGGTCGCCACCTGTTCGAGGATGACGTGCGCGTTGGTGCCGCTCACCCCGAACGACGACACACCGGCGCGCCGCGGCCGGCCGGTCTCCGGCCACGGCTGCGGGTCGGTGAGCAGCGACACCGCGCCGGACTCCCAGTCCACGTGCGGCGAGGGCTGGTCCACGTGCAGGGTCCTGGGCAGCACCCCGTGCCGCATGGCCAGCACCATCTTGATCACCCCGGCGACACCAGCGGCGGCCTGGGTGTGTCCGATGTTGGACTTCAACGACCCCAACCACAGTGGACGGTCCGCGGCCCGGTCCTTGCCGTAGGTGGCCAGCAGCGCCTGCGCCTCGATCGGATCCCCCAGCGCGGTGCCGGTCCCGTGCGCCTCCACGGCGTCCACATCGGACGGACGCAGCCCGGCGTTGGCCAGCGCGGCCCGGATCACCCGCTGCTGCGCCGGCCCGTTGGGCGCGGTCAACCCGTTGGACGCACCGTCCTGGTTCACCGCGCTGCCGCGCACCACCGCCAGGATGGGGTGTCCGTTGCGCCGCGCGTCGGACAACCGCTCCACCAGCAGCATGCCCACGCCCTCGGACCAGCCGGTGCCGTCCGCCGACGCCGCGAACGACTTGCACCGGCCGTTGGAGGACAGCCCGCCCTGCCGGCTGAACTCGATGAACGCGGTGGGCGTGAACATCACCGTGACCCCGCCGACCAGCGCCATGGTGCACTCGCCCGCGCGCAGCGACTGGGCGGCCAGGTGCAGCGCCACCAGTGAGGACGAGCAGGCGGTGTCGATGGTGACCGCCGGCCCCTCCAGACCGAAGGTGTAGGCCACCCGGCCGGAGGCGACACTGCCGGCGTTGCCGTTGCCCAGGTAGCCGGCCAGTTCGTCGGGCACCGAGGGCAGCCGTGAGACGTAGTCCTGGTACATCAACCCGGCGAACACGCCGATGCGGCTGCCCCGCACCGACGCCGGCTCGATGCCCGCCCGCTCGAACGCCTCCCAGGAGGTCTCCAGCAGCAGCCGGTGCTGCGGGTCGATGGCCATGGCCTCGCGCGGCGAGATGCCGAAGAACTCCGGGTCGAACCGGTCGGCGTCGTACAGGAAGCCGCCCTCGGGCTGGTAGCTGTCCTCCACACCGGCCAGCAACTGGTCCCAGCCCCGGTTGGTGGGGAACGCGGAGATCCCGTCACCGCCCGAGGCCAGCAGCTGCCACAGCTGCTCCGGGGTGCTCACCCCGCCCGGGTATCGGCAGCTCATCCCCACGATCGCGATCGGTTCGTCAGCAGCGACCGCCGCCGAGGGCACCGGACCGGCCGGCCCGTCCTGTCCACCGATCTCGGCCAGGAAGTGCTCGACCAGCGCGGCCGGGCTGGGGTAGTCGAAGATCAGCGTGGCCGGCAGCCGCAGCCCGGTCACCCCGCCGAGCCGGTTGCGCAGTTCGACGGCGGTCAGCGAGTCAAAGCCCAACTCCTTGAACGCCCGGTCCATCTCGACCAGGTCCGGCGAGCCGTGGCCCAGCACAGCCGCCACGTGCGTGCGCACCACGTCGGCCAGCACCCGCCGCTGTTCCTCCTCGGTCACCCCGGCGAGCCGGCGCAGCAGGGCGGCGACCTCACCGACGTCCCCGCTGCCGGCCCGGCGCACCGGCACGCGCACCAGCCCGCGCAGCAGCCACGGCAGTGCCCCGGCCGCGGCCTGGGCGCTGAGCACGGCCATGTCCAACTGGGTGAGCACCAGCACCGCCCGGTCGGCGGCCAGGGCCAGGTCGAACAGCTCGAAGCCGCGCTGGGTGGTCAGCGGGACCATGCCGCCCCGACTCATCCTGCGCAGGTCGGCGTCACTGAGTTCCCCAGCCATGCCGCTGGCCTGCGCCCAGACACCCCAGGCGAGCGAGGTCGCTGGCAGTCCGGTGGCGCGCCGGTGCTGGGCCAGCGCGTCCAGGAACGCGTTGGCCGCGGCGTAGTTGGCCTGCCCGGCACCGCCCATGATGCCCGCGGCCGAGGAGAACAGCACGAACGCGGCCAGGTCGAGATCACGGGTCAGCTCGTGCAGGTGCCAGGCCGCGTCCACCTTCGGCCGCAACACCGCGTCGAACCGCTCCGGCGTCAACGACTCCAGCACGCCGTCGTCCAACGCCCCGGCCGCGTGCACCACGGCGGTGAGCGGGTGGTCGGCCGGAACGGCAGCCAGCACGGTGGCCAGCGCGGCCCGGTCAGCGGCGTCACACGCGACCACGGACACCTCGGCGTCCAGCGCGGTCAGTTCGGCGACCAGTTCCGCGACGCCTGGCGAGTCCGCGCCCCGCCGACTGGTCAACAGCAGCCGGCGGGCGCCCCGCTCCACCAGGTGCCGTGCGGTCAGCCGCCCGAGGGTTCCGGTGCCGCCGGTGATCAGCACGGTGCCGTCCGGGTCGAACCTCGGGGCCGCCCGCTCCACCGAGGTGGGCCGGACCAGCCGGGACATCAGCAGTTCGCCACTGCGCAGGGCGAGTTGGGCTTCACCCGAGGCCACCGCTGCGGCGAGCACCCGGGTGGGGACCTCGGACTCGTCCACGTCCAGCAGCACGAACCGTCCTGGGTGCTCGGACTGGGCCGTGCGCAGCATCCCCCACACCGCGGCGGCGGCCAGGTCCGGGACGTCCCCGTCGGCACGCGTCGCAACAGCACCGGTGGTGACCACGACCAGGCGGCTGTCGGTCAGCCGCTCGTCGGCCAGCCACTGCCGCACCAGCTCCAAGGCCTCGGTGGTCGCGGCCCGAACCCGCGCGGTGATCTCGGTCCGGTCAGCAGACCCGGCCAGCAGTGGCGCGAACACCACATCCGGCACCTGCTCCCCGGTCGCCAGCAGGCTGGCCAGATCCACGTGTCGGGCCAGCTCCCGCCCGGGGTCGCCGAGGGTCACACCGGCCGGGCCCAGCACCGCCCAGTCGGTCGGTTCGACCGCGCCCGTGACGGCCGGCACCGACACCCAGTCCAGGCCGAAGAACGCATTGCGGTGGTTGTCCTGGCCGGCGGTCAGCTGTTCCTGGGCGATCGGCCGGGACACCAGTGAGTCGATCGCGGCCACCGGCCGGCCGGCGCTGTCGGCCAATGCCAGCGAGATCGAGTCCTGGCCCGCCGACACCAGCCGCACCCGGAGGCTTGCCGCTCCCGCCGCGTACAGCGACACACCGGTCCAGGCGAACGGCAGGTTGCCCTGCTGGGGCATGGCGTCCGGGGCGGCCCCGAGCAGGCCGGCGGCGTGCAGTGCCGAGTCCAGCAGCGCGGGGTGCACACCGAACTTCTCCGCCTCGGCGGCGTGCTCGACGGGCAGCGCGACCTCGGCGAAGACCTCGTCGCCGCGTCGCCAGGCAGCGCGCAGTCCCTGGAAGGTAGGGCCGTAGAAGAACCCAGCCTCGGCAGTGCGCTCGTACAGGCCGGCCACGGGTACCTCTTCGGCCCCCGCCGGCGGCCACACCGCCAGGTCGAACACCTCAGCCGGACCACCGGCCACCACGGTGCCCGCAGCGTGCCGCACCCACGGCTCGTCAAAGGCGGCACCGGCGCGGCGCGAGTGCAGGCTCACCGCGCGGCGGCCGGCCCCGTCGGCCATGCCGACCACCAGCTGCACCTGCACGCCGTCCCGCTCGGGAAGCACCAGCGGCGCTTCCAGGGTCAGCTCCTCCACCCGTCCACACCCGACCTGCTCACCCGCGCGGACAGCCAGTTCGAGCATGGCCGTGCCTGGCAACAACACGGTGCCCAGCACCGCGTGGTCAGCCAGCCACGGATGGGAACGCAGCGAGAGCACACCGGTGAACAACAGCCCATCGCCCTCGGCGAGGGTCACGGCGGCACCGAGCAACGGGTGGTCAACGCTGCCCAGGCCGATGGCACTCGCATCACCGGTCGACGGCACCGCGTCCAGCCAGTACCGCTCCCGCTGGAACGCATAAGTCGGCAGATCAACACGACGAGCACCGGTACCGGCGAACAACCCCGCCCAGTCCACAGTGGCCCCACGCGCGTGCAGCCGCCCCACAGCAGCGACGAGCGACTGCACCTCCGGGCGGTCGCGGCGCAGCACCGGCACCGCCGCCAGTTCATCAGGCACGCTCTCCGAGACCATCGCGGTCAGCACCGCGTCCGGACCGACTTCCAACACCGTGGCCACACCCTGGTCGTGCAGTGTGGTGATGCCGTCGGCGAACCGGACCGTGCCCCGCACATGACGCACCCAGTACTCCGGATCCGACACCAACCCCTCACCCGCGAGTTCGCCGGTCAGGTTGGACACGATCCCGATCTCCGGCTCCGCGAACCGAACCCCGGCCAACGCCGCTCGGAAGTCCGCCAGCATCGGGTCCATCAGGCTGGAGTGGAACGCGTGACTGGTCCGCAACCGCTTGACCGACCGACCCCGACCCCGCCAGAGCTGTTCCAACTCACCGATCTCGGCTTCAGGACCGGACAACACCACCGATTCGGGCCCGTTCACCGCGGCGATGTCCACCCCACCAGGCAGCCCGGCCTCACCAACCTCCGCCTCACTGGCGGCCACAGCCAGCATGGCCCCACCCGCCGGCAACGCACCCATCAACCCCGCACGCGCCCGAACCAGCCGGGCCGCATCCGACAGGGACAACACCCCCGCCACATGCGCCGCGGTGATCTCCCCGACCGAGTGGCCCATCACCACATCAGGACGCACACCCCACGAGGCCAACAGTCGGGTCAACGCCACCTCGACCGCGAACAACGCCGGCTGGGTCCACCGGGTCTCGTCCACACCGGGAGCGGCACCGAACACCACATCAGCCAACCCCGGCTCGAACTCAGCACACACCTCGTCGAAATTGCAATCGCCGTAGACCGGGAACGCCGCATACAGCTCCCGACCCATCCCGACCCGCTGCCCACCCTGACCGGTGAACACGAACGCCAGCCTGCCGGACCCACTGGTATCCCGAACCACCGCCGCCGCATCACGCTGCTCGGCCACAGCGGCCAAACCAGACAGCAGCTCCTCCCGGTCGGCCCCGACCACCACCGCACGGTGCTCGTGGGCCCGGCGGGTGGTGGCGGTCGAGAAGCCGAGATCGATCGGTGCCAGGTCTGGCCGAGCGATGAGGTGTTCCCGCAACCGATCGGCCTGTCCCCGCAGTGCGTCAGCTGTCTTGGCCGAGAGCACCAACGGCACAGCGGGAAGGACGCCGTGCTCATTCTCCACTGTGGACTCTTCAGCCGGTGGCTGTTCGAGGATGACGTGTGTGTTGGTGCCGCTGACCCCGAACGAGGACACCCCGGCGCGACGCGGCTGGCCCGTCTCCGGCCAGTCCCGTGCCTCGGTGAGCAGCTCGACCGCACCCGCCGACCAGTCCACGAACGGGTTCGGCTGGTCGACGTGCAACGTCTTGGGCAGCACCCCGTGCCGCATGGCCAACACCATCTTGATCACCCCACCCACGCCGGCGGCGGCCTGGGTGTGTCCGATGTTGGACTTCAACGAGCCCAGCCACAGTGGACGGTCCGCCGGCCGGTCCCGGCCGTAGGTGGCCAGCAGGGCCTGTGCCTCGATCGGATCGCCCAACGTGGTGCCGGTGCCGTGCGCCTCCACCGCGTCCACATCGGACGGTGTGAGTCCGGCGGCGGCCAGGGCGGCGCGGATCACCCGCTGCTGCGACGGCCCGTTGGGCGCGGTCAACCCGTTGGACGCACCGTCCTGGTTGACCGCGGTGCCCCGCACCACCGCCAGGATCGGGTGTCCGTTGCGCTGCGCGTCGGACAACCGCTCCACCAGCAGCATGCCCGCACCCTCGCCCCAGCTGGTGCCGTCGGCCGCGGCCGCGAAGGACTTGCAGCGACCGTCCCTGGCCAGCCCACGTGCCCGGCTGAACTCGATGAACGCGGTCGGGGTGGACATCACGGTCACCCCGCCGGCCAGGGCCATGGTGCACTCGCCCCGGCGCAGCGCCTGAATGGCCAGGTGCAGTGCGACCAGTGAGGACGAGCAGGCGGTGTCAATGGTGACCGCTGGGCCCTCGAAACCGAACGTGTAGGCCACGCGGCCCGAGGCGATGCTGCCGGCACTGCCGTTGCCGAGGAATCCCTCAAAGCCCTCGGGCACCGGTTGCAGCCGCGCGGCGTAGTCGTTGTACATGACGCCGGCGAACACCCCGACCTGGCTGCCGGCGAGCGCGGCCGGGTCCACGCCCGCGGACTCGAACGCCTCCCAGGAGGTCTCCAGCAGCAGCCGCTGCTGCGGGTCCATGGCCAGCGCGTCCCTGGGCGAGATGCCGAAGAACGCCGGGTCGAAGTGGTCGGCGTCGTGCAGGAAGCCGCTCTCCCGCACGTAGTAGGTGCCCAGAGTGTCCGGGTCCGGGTCGTACAGCTTCTCCAGGTCCCAGCCCCGGTTGTCGGGGAATTCGGAGATGCCGTCCCGACCGTTGGCCACCAGGTCCCACAGCTGCTCCGGAGTGCTCACCCCGCCCGGGTAGCGGCAGCTCATCCCGACGATGGCGATCGGCTCGCGCGCCTCTGCCTCGACCTCCCGCAGCCGTGACTGGGCCGCGCCCAAGCGCTGACGGGTCTGCTGGAGATCGGCCGTCACCCGCTTGAGGTAGTCCCGAAGCTTGTCTTCATTCGCCATCAGAGCGTCAGCTCCTTGAAAAGTCAGAAGGGTGGTACGAGCGCCGCGGTTGGTTCGGCTCGCCGGGTCAGGAAACTTCGAGGTCGTTGTCGATGAGGTTGAACAGCTCTTCGTCCGTCACCGACTCCAGTTGGTCGGCCGAGATGACGGCGGTGCCGCCGTCGTCGCCTGACCCGTACAGACCTGCCAACAGGGCCTCCAACCGGCCCCTGATGTTGACCCGCACCTCGTCGGCCAGTGCCGTTGCCGACCCGGCCAACTGGGCTTCCAGTCGGGCCAGGTCCACCAGTAGCGGAGTCTCGGCCGTGGCCTCGGTCACCAGTTCCGAGCGCAGGTGCTCAGCCAGGGCGACCGGACTCGGGTAGTCGAAGACCAGGGTCGCGGGCAGCCGCAACCCGGTGGCGGTGTTGAGGCTGTTGCGCAGTTCAACGGCGCTGAGCGAGTCGAAACCGAGATCGCTGAACGCCCGCGTCGGTTCGACGCTGTCCAGCGAGGCGTACCCGAGCACGGCGGCGACCTGCTCGCGAACCAGGTCCACCAGGATCTTCTCCTGTTCCTCCTCGGTGGCCGAGGAGAGCCGCAGCACCAGCGACGCGCCGCCGTCGGTCTCGGGCGTCTCTCGTGCCTGGCGCCGGTTCGGCCGGACCAGTCCGCGCAGCAGCGGCGGCACCGGGTTGGTGCCGATCTGGGCGCGCAACGCGGTGGTGTCCAGATTCATCGGCAGCAACACGGGATCGGGCAGGACCCTGGCCGTGTCGAACAGCCGCAGCGCGTCCGGTGTGGACAGTGCGGCGAAACCGCCCCGGTTCATCCGGCGCCGGTCGACCTCGGTCAACTCGCCGAGCAGCCCGCTCGCCTGTTCCCACAGGCCCCACGCCAGCGAGTGCGCGGGTAGACCGGTGGCCCGGCGGTGCTGGGCCAGTGCGTCCAGGAAGGCGTTGGCCGCCGCGTAGTTCGCCTGACCGGCGTTACCCAGCGTGCTCGCCGCCGAGGAGAACAACACGAACGCGGACAGATCACGATCCCTGGTCAGCTCGTGCAGATACCAGGCCGCATCCACCTTCGGCCGCAACACCGCATCGAACCGCTCCGGCGTCAACGACTCCAACACCCCGTCATCCAGAACACCGGCCGTGTGCACCACAGCCGTCAACCCAGGCAACGCGGCCACCAACTCAGCCAGCGCATCCCGGTCGGCCGCGTCACAGGCCACCACGGAGACCCTGGCACCCAGCTCGGCCATGTCGGCGACGAACTCGGGCACACCCGGCGTCGCCATGCCCCGGCGGCCGGTGAGCACCACCTCACGGCTTCCTCGGTCGATCAGGTGCCGGGTGATCAACCGGCCCAGCCCGCCGGTGCCTCCGGTGATCAGCACGGTCCCGGTGGGATCGAGTTCGAGCGGTTCCGGTAGGTCCGGTGCCGCCGGAACCCGCACCAGCCGAGGAGCGAGCACCGCGCCTTGTCGAACCACCAACTGCGGCTCGTCGCCGGCCAGCGCGGCCAGCAGCGTGTCAGCGTCCGGCACTGCGCCGTCAACGTCCAGGTCGAGCAGGGTGAACCGGCCCGGGTGTTCTGCCTGGGCGGTGCGCAGCAGCCCCCACACGGAAGCGGCGGCCAGATCCGGCGCGACCGGCGAGCCGGTGGTGCTGGCCGCCCCGCGAGTGACCACCACCAGCCGGCTGTCCGCCAACTGGGGCTCTGCCAGCCAGGCGCGGACGAGGTCGAGCACACGCGTGGTGGCCTGGCGCACCGCAACCGGCGGTGCGTCGGCTGCCGGTGCGATCGGCAGGAAGACCAGGCTCGCTGGTCCAGCTGCCATCAGGTCGGCCAGATCGGTCGCCGTCCGTGCCCCGACCGACTGGAGCGCGGTGTGCAGCCCGAACTCCTCGACACCGAGCACCGCACAGGTCGCCGTGCTGGCCGCGCCGGGCAGCGCCGGCGCCCAGTCCACTCGGAACAGTGACTCGTGGTACTCCACGCGAGTGGTGTTCAACTGTTCCGGGGAGACCGGCCGGAGCATCAGGGACCGCACCGAGGCCACGGGCTGGCCGGTGGTGTCCGCGACGGTCAACGAGATCGAGTCCGTGCCGACCGGGGCCAGCCGAACCCGCACGGTGGCGGCGCCAGTGGCGTGCAGGCGCACCCCGGCCCAGGAGAACGGCAGGTGCCCCTGACCGGTGGCGGTGACGAACCGACCCAAGCCGACCGCGTGCAGGGCCGCGTCCAGCAATGCCGGGTGCACACCGAACCGGCCGGCTTCACCCTGTTGCGGCGAGGGCAGCGCAACCTCGGCGAACACCTCGTCATCCCGGTGCCACGCTGCCCGCAGGCCCTGAAACGTGGGGCCGTAGTGGAACCCGTTGTCGACCAGCCGGTCGTACAGGTCGTGCACTGGAATCGCGGTCGCCCCCGTCGGGGGCCACTCGACCAGTTCGGCCGAGCCCTGCTGTTCGTCAATGCCGGCGAGGAACCCGCTCGCGTGCCGGGTCCACTGCTCACCGGGGTCCGCGTCGTGGCGACGCGAGTGCACCGTGACCGGCCGCCGACCGGTTTCGTCGGCGGCACCCACCATCACCTGCACGTGCACGCCACCACGCGCCGGCAGCAGCATCGGCGCGCCAAGGGTCAGCTCCTCGATCACCCCACAGCCCACCTGGTCGCCAGCGCGCAGCACCAGTTCGACAAAGGCGGTTCCGGGTAGCAGGACGGTTTCCAGCACCGCGTGGTCCGCCAGCCACGGGTGGGAGCGCAGCGACAGGGAACCGGTCAGGACGTGCCCGCCCGCCTCGGGCAGTTCGACGGCCGCGCCGAGCAGCGGGTGCTCGGCCGCGACCAGTCCGGCTGAGGCGACATCCCCGACCCGCCACGGCGCGTCCAGCCAGTACCGCTCCCGCTGGAACGCATAAGTCGGCAGATCAACACGACGAGCACCAGTACCAGCGAACAACCCCGCCCAGTCCACAGTGCCCCCACGCGCGTGCAGCCGCCCCACAGCAGCGACGAGCGACTGCACCTCAGGGCGGTCGCGGCGCAGCACCGGCACCGCCGCCACCTCGGCTGGCACGGTGTCCGAGACCATCGCGGTCAACACCGCGTCGGGGCCGACTTCCACCACGGTGGCCACGCCCTGGTCGTGCAGCGTGGTGATGCCGTCGGCGAACCGGACCGTGCCCCGCACATGACGCACCCAGTACTCCGGATCCGACACCAACCCCACACCCGCGAGTTCGCCGGTCAGGTTGGACACGATCCCGATCTCCGGCTCCGCGAACCGAACCCCGGCCAACGCGGCTCGGAAGTCCGCCAGCATCGGGTCCATCAGGCTGGAGTGGAACGCGTGACTGGTCCGCAACCGCTTGACCGACCGACCCCGACCCCGCCAGAGCTGTTCCAACTCACCGATCTCGGCTTCAGGACCGGACAACACCACCGATTCGGGCCCGTTCACCGCGGCGACGTCCACCCCACCCGGCAGCCCGGCCTCGCGGACTTCGGCTTCGGTGGCGGCCACCGCCAGCATGGCCCCACCGGCCGGCAACGCACCCATCAACCCCGCCCGCGCCCGAACCAGACGCGCCGCATCCGACAGGGACAACACCCCCGCCACGTGCGCGGCTGTGATCTCCCCGACCGAGTGGCCCATCACCACATCAGGACGCACACCCCAGGAGGCCAACAGTCGGGTCAACGCGACCTCAACGGCGAACAAGGCGGGTTGGGTCCACTGGGTCTCGTCCAGTCCGGGGGCGGCGCCGAACACCACATCGGCCAACCCGGGCTCGAACTCGGCACACACCTCGTCGAAGGCTTGGGCGTAGACCGGGAACGCCTCGTACAGCTCCCGACCCATCCCGACCCGCTGCCCACCCTGACCGGTGAACACGAACGCCAGCCGTGCCCCATCCCGGGCCACATCACGCACGACCGCCGCCACGTCACGCTGCTCGGCCACAGCGGCCAAACCGGACAGCAGCTCCTCGCGGTCGGCCCCGACCACCACGGCACGGTGTTCCAAAGCAGACCTGGACGTGACCAGCGACCAGGCCAGGTCAAGGGAAGCCAACTCAGGGCGTTCGACCACAGCGGACCGGAGGCGCTGCGCCTGCTCGGCGAGGGCGGACGCGCTCCTGGCCGACAGAACGACCGGAACCACGGGAAGCGACTGAACAGCTTCCTCCAGTGGCCGGTCCGGTTCGGCCGGTGGCTGTTCGAGGATCACGTGGGCGTTGGTGCCGCTGACCCCGAAGGAGGACACCCCGGCCCGGCGCGGCAGTCCCTGCGCCTGTGGCCACTCCCGTGCCTCGGTGAGCAGTTCGACCGCGCCCGCCGACCAGTCCACGTGCGGCGAGGGCTGGTCCACGTGCAGGGTCTTCGGCAGCACCCCGTGCCGCATGGCCAGCACCATCTTGATCACCCCGGCGACACCGGCGGCGGCCTGGGTGTGTCCGATGTTGGACTTCAACGAGCCCAACCACAGTGGACGGTCCGCCGGCCGGTCCTGGCCGTAGGTGGCCAACACCGCCTGCGCCTCGATCGGGTCACCCAACGTCGTACCGGTGCCGTGCGCCTCCACCACGTCCACATCGGACGGTTCGAGCCGGGCGTTGGCCAGCGCCGCCCGGATCACCCGCTGCTGGGACGGCCCGTTCGGCGCGGTCAACCCGTTCGACGCGCCATCCTGGTTCACCGCGCTACCGCGCAGCACCGCGAGGATGGGGTGGCCGTTGCGCTGGGCATCGGACAGTCGCTCCACCAGCAGCACGCCGGCGCCCTCGGACCAGCCAACGCCGTTCGCGGCAGCCGCGAATGACTTGCACCGGCCGTCCGGGGCCAACCCCCGCTGCCGGCTGAACTCGATGAACCCGGCGGGGGTGGCCATCACGGTCACACCACCGGCCAGGGCCATACCGCACTCACCCTGGCGCAGCGCCTGCGCGGCCAGGTGCAGTGCCACCAGTGACGACGAGCACGCCGTGTCCACGGTGACCGCCGGTCCCTCGAAGCCGAACGCGTAGGCGACTCGGCCGGAAACCACGCTCGCGGCGGTTCCGGTGCCGACGTAGCCCTCCACCTCGTCCGGTGCCATGGCCAGCAGTGACCCGTAGTCGTGTGCGGAAGTGCCAGCGAACACGCCGACCCGGCCGCCGTGCAGTGACAGCGGATCGATTCCGGCGCGCTCGAACGCTTCCCAGGACGCCTCCAGCAGCAGCCGCTGCTGCGGGTCCATGGCCACCGCCTCGCGGGGTGAGATACCGAAGAAGGCGGCGTCGAAGTTCATCGCGTCGTGCACGAACCCGCCCTCGCGGGAATAGGTCGTGCCGGGGCGCGCCGCGTCCGGGTCGTACAGCTGCTCGATGTCCCAACCCCGGTCGGTGGGGAACTCGGAGATGGCGTCGGTGCCGGAGACCACGAGCCGCCACAGGTCCTCCGGTGAGGACACCCCACCCGGGTAGCGGCAGCCCATGCCGATGATCGCGATCGGCTCGTCCGCGCTGGCGGTGGTGCTGGCCGTGGTGGGATCGCCGCCGGCGACGCCGAGCAGTTCGCTGTTCAGGTGTTCGGCCAACGCCTGTGGCGTGGGGTAGTCGAACACCAGGGTGGACGGCAGGGTCAGCCCGGTGGCGGCGGCCAGTTGGTTGCGCAGTTCCACGGCGGTCAGCGAGTCGAAGCCCAACTCCCTGAAGGCTCGACTGCTCGGCACGTCCGCCGCGGTCGGGTGGTTGAGCACCGTGGCCACGTGCGCGCGGACCAGCTCGACGAGTGCTCGTAGGCGGTCCGAAGTGGACAGACCGGCGAGTCGTCCGGCCAGCGCGGGTTCGGCCCGGTGGGTGTCGGCCGCCTCGGTGGCCTGCTGCGCCTCCGGCAGGTCGTCCAGCAGCTGGCCGCGGCCCCCGGCGGTGAGGTTCGCGGCGAGCCGCGTCCAGTCGACGTCGGCGACCACCGCGGTGGCGTCACCGTGGGCGATGACGCGGGCAAGGGCGTGGGTGGCCAGTTCCGGTGCCAGTTCCCGCAGTCCCAGCCGAGCCAATCGGCTCCGCAGATCCGGGTCGGCGCCGGTGCGCGCCCACGGGCCCCAGGACACGGACGTGGCCGGCAGTCCCTGGGCCGCCCGCTGCTCGGCAAGGGCGTCGAGGAACGCGCCACCGGCCGCGAGACCGGCCTGGCCGCCGCCACCGATCATCCCGGCAACCGACGAGAACACCACGAACGCGGTCAGGTCCAGTTCCCTGGTCAGCTCGGCCAGGTGTGCGGCGGCCAGTGCGTTGGCCCGGAACACCGGTTCGAGCCGCTCCGGGGTGAGGGCGTCCAGCACGCCGCTGTCGGGCACGCCGCTGTCGAGCGCGGTGGCGGTGTGCACGACCGCGGTCAGCGGAGCGTCGGCCGGCAGTGCGGCCAGCAGGGCGGCCACGGCGTCCCGGTCCGCACAGTCACAGGCGGCGATGGTGACCTGGCAGCCCGCCGAGGTGAGCGCCTCGACCAGGGCGCGGTCCGTGGTCTCGTGCTCGGTGGTGGTCAGCACCAGGTGTTCGGCGCCGTGCTCGGCCAGCCAGCGGGCCACCTGGGCACCGACCGGGGTGGCGCCACCGGTGAGCAGCACCGTGCCGTGCGGGCGCCACTCCGGCGCGTCGTCCGTGCCGGCGACGGCTGGCCGGATCAGCCGGCGGCCGTACAGGCCGGCGGAGCGGACCGCCAGGTGGTCCTCAGCCCCGGCCAGCGCGTGGCGAAGCCGGCTGGCAACGCGGTCGTCGAGGACCGCAGGCAGGTCGATCAGCCCGCCCCAGCGGTGCGGGTGTTCCAGTGCGACCACCCGGCCCAGCCCCCACACCGCGGCCTGTGCCGGGTGGGGCGCCTGGTCGGCGGGATCGGCGGACACCCCGCCCTGGGTCACACACCACAGCGGGACCGCGAGGTTGGCCTCGCCCATGGCCTGCACCAGGGCGAGCGTGCCGGTGAGCCCGCCGGGCACGGATGGCGCACCCGGGTCGGCCACCCCGGACAGCGCGGCCAGCGACAGCACACCCGCCACGGCAGCCTCGGTGTTGGCCGTCCGCAACCGCTCGGCCAGGGCGGCGCGGTCCACTCCGGCGGGCGGCACGCGGATCTCGGTGACGGTGACGCCGCTGTCAGCCAGGGCCTGACGGCAGGTGGTGGTGGTGGTCTCGTCCGGCACGTCGTCGGGGGTGACCAGCAGCCAGTGTCCGGTGAGCACATCGGGCTCGGCCTCGGACAGCACCCGCCAGGAAACCTGGTAGCGCAGTTCGTCCACTGTGGCGCTGTGCGCTCGCCGCCGGCGCCACCGGCTCAGTGCGGGCAACACCACGCTGAGCGAGTCGTCGTCGACGTCGAGCGTCCGCGCCAGCTCGGTCAGGTCCTCCCGGTCGACCGCGGCCCAGAACCGGGTGTCGGCCGGGTCCAGCGCCGGCTGTTCGGCAGGCTCGTCCGTCAGCCAGTAGCGTTGGCGTTGGAAGGCGTAGGTGGGCAGGTCGACGTGGTGGGCGTCGATCCCGGCGAACACCGCCGACCAGTCCACAGTGGCCCCGCGAGCGTGCAGGTGGCCCACGGCGGTCACCAGCGAGTGCGCCTCGGGCCGCTCGCGGCGCAGCAGTGGGATCGCGCCCTGTTCGGCCACCATCGGTGTCAGCACGGCGTCCGGTCCGACTTCGAGCAGCGTGTGCACGCCCTGCTCGCGCAGGGCGTCGACGCCGTCGGCGAACCGGACCGTGCCCCGGACGTGGCGCACCCAGTACTCCGGGTCGGTCAACAACCCCGCGTCGGCCAGTCCACCGGTCACATTGGACACGATCCCGATCCGGGGTTCGGTCAGGCTGATTCCGGCCAGTGCCGCCCGGAAGTCAGCCAGCATCGGGTCCATCAGGCTGGAGTGGAACGCGTGGCTGGTCCGCAACCGGTTGACCGGGCGCCCCTGTTCCTTCCAGGCGCGGGCCAGTTCAGCGATCTCGGCTTCCGGTCCGGAGAGCACCACGGCCTCGGGTCCGTTGACCGCGGCGACATCCACCCCCACCGGCAGCCCGGCGTCGTTGACCTCGGCCTCGGACGCGGCGACCGCGAGCATCGCGCCACCGGCGGGCAACGCGTCCATCAGGGACGCCCTGGCGGTGACCAGGCGAGCGGCGTCGGCCAGGGACAGCACCCCGGCCACGTGCGCGGCGGTGATCTCGCCGACCGAGTGGCCCATCACCACGTCGGGGTGGATCCCCCAGGAGGCGAGCAGTCGGGTCAACGCGACCTCGACCGCGAACAACGCCGGCTGGGTCCACCTGGTCTGGTCCAAACCGGACGCGGCGCCGAACACCACGTCGGCCAGCTCGGTGGTGAAGTGGCCGCACACCTCGTCGAAGGCCTGGGCGTAGACCGGGAACGCCGCGTACAGCTCCCGCCCCATCCCGACCCGCTGCCCACCCTGACCGGTGAACACGAACGCCAGCCGGCCTGAACCGGCGACGTCGGACACCACGTTCGTCGCTGGTGTGCCCTCGGCGATCGCGGCGAGCCCCGCCGTCAGGTCGGCTCGGGTCTGGCCGACCACCACGGCCCGGTGCGCCAGCGCCGACCTGGTCGTCGCCAGCGCCGCCGCCAGGTCGACCGGGGACAGGTCGGTCTGGCCGGCCAGGAACGCCCGCACGCGTGTGGCCTGGGCGCGCAGCGCCGCCGCTGTTCCACCGGACAGCAGCCACGGCAGCGCCGGCAGCCGCACCGGTTCACCGTCCGTTGTGGACTGTTCTGGCTCGGGGCCGGCCTGCTCCAGGATCACGTGCGCGTTGGTGCCGCTGACCCCGAACGAGGACACCCCGGCGCGACGCGGCTGGCCCGTCTCCGGCCAGTCCCGTGCCTCGGTGAGCAGCTCGACCGCACCCGCCGACCAGTCCACGTGCGGGGTCGGCCGGTCCACGTGCAACGTCTTGGGCAGCACCCCGTGCCGCATGGCCAACACCATCTTGATGACCCCACCCACACCGGCGGCGGCCTGGGTGTGCCCGATGTTGGACTTCAACGACCCCAACCACAGTGGACGGTCCGCCGGCCGGTCCCGGCCGTAGGTGGCCAACACCGCCTGCGCCTCGATCGGGTCACCCAACGTCGTGCCGGTGCCGTGCGCCTCCACCGCGTCCACCTGGTCGGCGGTCAGCCCGGCGTTGGCCAGTGCCTGCCGGATCACGCGCTGCTGCGCCGGGCCGTTCGGAGCGGACAGTCCGCTGCTGGCGCCGTCCTGGTTGACCGCGCTGCCGCGCACCACCGCCAGCACCGGATGCCCGTTGCGGCGCGCGTCCGACAGCCGCTCCACCAGCAGCAGTCCGGCGCCCTCGCCCCAGGCGGTGCCGTCGGCCGCGGCCGCGAAGGACTTGCACCGCCCGTCCGGGGCCAGGCCGCGCTGCCGGCTGAACTCGATGAAGCCGCCGGGCGTCATGATCACCGTCACGCCGCCGGCCAGTGCCATGGTGCTCTCGCCCCGCCGCAGCGACTGCACGGCCAGGTGCAGCGCCACCAGTGACGACGAGCACGCGGTGTCCACGGTGATCGCGGGGCCCTCGAAACCGAAGGTGTAGGCGACCCGCCCGGACGCCACACTGCCCGCGTTCCCGCTGCCGAGGTAGCCCTCCACGATCTCCGGTGCCGAGCTGAGCCGGGACGCGTAGTCGTGGTACATCACCCCGGCGAACACGCCGATCCGGTTGCCCCGCACCGACGCCGGGTCGATGCCGGCCCGTTCGAACGCCTCCCACGAGATCTCCAGCAGCAGCCGGTGCTGCGGGTCCATGGCCAGGGCCTCACGCGGGCTGATGCCGAAGAACTCCGCGTCGAACTCGGCCGCGTCGTGCACGAACCCGCCCTCGCGCACGTAGGACTTGCCGGAGCTGGCCGGGTCCGGGTCGTAGAAGTCGGCGATGTCCCAGCCCCGGTCGGCGGGGAAACCGGAGATGGCGTCCCCGCCGTTGGCCACCAGCCCCCACAGGTCCTCAGGGGACCGCACCCCGCCGGGGAAGCGGCAGCTCATGCCGACGATGGCGATGGGCTCGTGCTCGCGCGCCTCCAACTCGCGGACGCGCCCGCGTGCCTCACGCAGGTCGTTGGTGGCCCACTTGAGGTATTCGCGAAGCTTCTCTTCGTTAGACATCCAGTCGCTCCTTGGGGCGGGTTGGGCGGTTCCCGGTCGTCGCGTCAGGACGTCCGCAGCTCGTCGAGAACACCGAAGAGTTCCTCGTCGGAAGCCGAGTCGAGGTCCCGGGGATCACCGGCCGCCTCGGGACCGGTCTGCCCGTCGCTCCACCGTGCCAGCAGGTCCCGCAGTCGCAGCGTGATCGCTGCCCGTGCGCCGTCGTCGCCGGCGTACGGCGCGAGCACCGCTTCCAGCCGGTTCAGTTCCGCCAGCGCGGGCACCAGCGGCATGGTCGTGTCACCGCCCAGGTCCTCGCGCAACCGGCCGGCCAGCGCGGCGGCGGTCGGGAAGTCGAACACCAGGGTCGCGGGTAGCCGCAGCCCGGTGGCCGCCTGGAGCCGGTTGCGCAGTTCGACCGCGGTGAGCGAGTCGAAGCCCAGTTCCAGGAAGCCCCGGGTGGGTTCGACCGCCGCCGGGGTGGCGTGACCGAGCACGGTCGCGGCCTGGGCCCGCACCAGGTCGAGCAGCACCCGGTCGCGTTCGGACTCGGACAGCCCGGCCAGGCGCTGGCGCAGCGTGGCCGCGGCCCCGGTGTCCACATCGGACGCCCGGCGCGGTGCGGTGCGGACCAGCGCGCGCAGCAGTGGTGGCACGGCGTCCGCCTCGGCCCGGCCGCGCAGCAGTTGGCCGTCCATGCGGATCGGCACCAGCACCGGCGCGGCCAGGTGCGCGCTGGCGTCGAACAGCGCCAAACCCTCCTGGGTGCTCAGTTCGCGTGAACCGTCACGCCGCAGCCGGGCCCGGTTCGTCTGGTCGAGGGTGCCGGTCAGTTCACTGGTCTGCGCCCACAGGCCCCAGGCCAGGGACTGGGCCGGTAGCCCGGTGGCGCGGCGGTGCTGGGCCAGCGCGTCCAGGAAGGCGTTGGCCGCCGCGTAGTTGCCCTGCCCGGCGGTGCCGAACGTCCCGGACGCCGAGGAGAACAGCACGAACGCGGTCAGGTCCAGGTCACGGGTCAGCTCGTGCAGGTGCCAGGCCGCGTCCACCTTGGGCCGCAGCACCGGCTCGAACCGGTCCGGGGTGAGCGCGTCGAGCATCCCGTCGTCGAGGACGCCAGCCGTGTGCACCACGGCGGTCAGCGGGTGCTCGGCGGGGATCCCGGCCAGCAGTTCGGCCAGTGCGGCGCGATCGCCGGTGTCGCAGGCGGCCACCTCGACCTGGGCGCCCAGCCCGGTGAGGTCCTCGACCAGTTCGTCGGCACCGGGCGCGGCCGGGCCTCGCCGGCTGACCAGCAGCAGCCGCCGGACGCCCTGGCCGGCCAGGTGCCTGGCGACCAGGCTGCCCAGGGTGCCGGTGCCGCCGGTGACCAGGACGGTGCCGGTGGTGGCCGCCGCCGGGTTGGCCGCGCCGTCGTCGTGCGGCTGCCGGACCAGCCGCGGCGCCAGCGGGCGTCCGTCGCGCACGGCAATCTGCGACTCACCCGGGGCGAGCACGGCGATCTGCGACTCGCCCAGGGCGAGCACGGCCGGGAGGCCGGCACCGACACCGGCTTCGGGGGGCAGGTCGACCAGGAGGAAGCGGTCGGGGTGTTCGGACTGGGCGGTGCGGACCAGGCCCCACACGGCCGCGCCGGCCAGGTCGGGCACGGCCTCGTCGCCGGTCGTGGCCACCGCGCCCCTGGTCACCAGGGCAAGCCTGGCGTGGGTGAACCGCTCGTCGGCCAGCCAGGACTGGATCAGCCCGAGCGCGTGGTCAACGGCGGCGCGCACGTCCGCCGGCACCCCGTCGGGGCCGGCGGGTCGGGACACCGACGCGAACACCACCTCGGGGACGGGCGCCCCGGCGTCCACTGCCGCGCCCAACCCGGCCAGGTCGGTGTGGTGTTCGGCCAGGCCGAGGTCGTCGCCGAGCGCCGCCACCAGGCCGGTGGTCGGGTTGGCCGGCACCGGCAGCCAGTCGACCCGGAACAGCGCGTCGCCGCGGCTCCCACGAGCGGCCCTGAGCTGGTCCGGGACCACCGGCCGGGAGGTGAGCGCGGCAACGGTGGCCACCGGGGTGCCGGCGGCGTCCGCGACCTCCACGGCCGTGGTCTCCGCGCCGACCTGGGCCAGCCGCACCCGCAGCGTGGTCGCGCCGGTGGCGTGCAGTCGCACCCCGGACCAGGAGAACGGCAGCCGCCCGGTGCCCTCGGTGTTCAGCGCGCCCAGCGCGACCGCGTGCAGGGCCGCGTCCAGCAGGGCGGGGTGCACCCCGAACCGGATGGCGTCGCCGTGGTTCTCCCTGGGCAGCGCGACCTCGGCGAAGACCTCGTCGCCGCGCCGCCAGGCCGCCCGCAGTCCCTGGAAGGTCGGGCCGTAGACGAACCCGCGATCGGCGGCGCGCTCGTAGACGTCGGCCACCTCGACCGGTTCGGCACCGGCCGGCGGCCACACCAGCAGGCTGGCCGAGGCCGAGGAACCCACCGCGGTCGCCGGGCCGAGCACGCCACTGGCGTGCCGGGTCCACGACTCGGCCAGGTCGTCGTCGGCGGGTCGGGAGAACAGGCTCAGCGAGCGGCGGCCGGCCTCGTCAGCCGGGCCCACGCTGAGCTGGATGTGCACCGCGTCCTGGTCGGTCAGCACCAGCGGGGCTTCCAACGCCAGTTCCTCGACCTCGGCGCAGCCCACGCCGGCCGCCGCACGCAGCGCCAGTTCCACGTAGGCCGTGCCGGGCAGCAGCACGGTGCCCATGACCGCGTGGTCGGCCAGCCACGGGTGCGTGCGCAGTGACAGCTGGCCGGTGAGCAGCAGGCCACCGGTCTCCGGCAGGTGCACGGCCGCGCCCAGCAGCGGGTGGTCGGCGCCACCCAGTCCGGCCGAGGTCACGTCGGCCGGACCGGTGCTGGCGGCCAGCCAGTAGCGCTCGGACTGGAACGCGTAGGTGGGCAGGTCGACCCAGCCGCCGCCGGGGAGCAGCGCCCGCCAGTCCACGGGCACGCCGTGCGCGTGCGCCTCGGCGAGCGACATCAGCATCCGGTGCGGGCCGCCCTCGTCCCGGCGCAGCGACCCCACCACGGTCACGTCCTGTCCGGCGTCGTCCGCGGTCTCCTGGATGGCCGCGGTGAGCACCGGGTGTGGGCTGCACTCGACGAACACGGTGTGCCCGTCGGCCAGCAGCGCGCGGGTCGCCTGGTCGAACTCCACGGTCTGGCGCAGGTTGAAGTACCAGTAGCCGGCGTCCAGCTCAGCGGTGTTGATCGGTCCGCCGGTCACCGTCGAGTAGAGCGGCACGGTGGCACTGGTCGGCCGGATCGGGGCCAACACTTCGAGCAGGCCCTCCTCGACCGCCTCGACCTGCGCGGAGTGGGAGGCGTAGTCCACCGGGACGCGCCGGGCGCGCACCCCGTCGGCTGCGCAGCCGGCGAGCAGTTCGTCCAGTGCCTCGGTGTCGCCGGAGACCACGACCGACCGGGCGCCGTTGACGGCGGCCACGGACAGCCGCTCACCCCAGGACTCCAGCCGCTCCCGCACCTCGTCCACCGGCAACGCCACCGACACCATGCCACCGCGACCAGCCAACGCACCCAACTCCACACTGCGCAACGCCACCACCCGCGCCGCGTCCTCCAACGACAACGCCCCTGCCACACACGCCGCCGCGATCTCACCCTGGGAATGCCCCACCACCGCCGCCGGCTCCACCCCACACGAGCGCCACACCTCCGCCAACGACACCATCACCGCGAACAACACCGGCTGCACCACATCCACCCGCTCCAACCCCGGCGCACCCGGCACACCCCGCACCACGTCAATCGCCGACCAGCCCACGAACGGCTGCAGCGCCGCCGCGCACTCGGCCATCCGCTCGGCGAACACCGGGTTGCTGTCCAGCAGTTCCACGGCCATCCCGGTCCACTGGGACCCCTGCCCCGGGAAGACCAGCACCGGCCGGCCGCCCGGGGTTGGCACGCCCCGCACCACGGCCGGGTCGGGTTGGTCGGCGGCCAGTGCGGACAGCGCGGCGAGCAGCGCGTCGCGGTCCGCGCCGACCAGCACCGCCCGGTGGTCGAAGACGGTGCGGGTGGTCGCCAGGGACAGCCCGATGTCGGCCGGGTCGAGGGTGGGGTCGTCGGCGACCAGAGCGCGCAGCCGGTCCGCCTGCTGCCGCAGCGCGGTCTCGGTCTTGCCGCTGAGCACCCAGGGCAGCACGGGCAGCGCTGCGGCGGGCAGCCCCGGCTCGGTGGCCGCCGCGGTCGCCACCTGTTCGAGGATGACGTGCGCGTTGGTGCCGCTCACCCCGAACGACGACACACCGGCGCGCCGCGGCCGGCCGGTCTCCGGCCACGGCTGCGGGTCGGTGAGCAGCGACACCGCGCCGGACTCCCAGTCCACGTGCGGCGAGGGCTGGTCCACGTGCAGGGTCCTGGGCAGCACCCCGTGCCGCATGGCCAGCACCATCTTGATCACCCCGGCGACACCAGCGGCGGCCTGGGTGTGTCCGATGTTGGACTTCAACGACCCCAACCACAGTGGACGGTCCGCGGCCCGGTCCTTGCCGTAGGTGGCCAGCAGCGCCTGCGCCTCGATCGGATCCCCCAGCGCGGTGCCGGTCCCGTGCGCCTCCACCACGTCGATGTCGGCGGGCACCAGCCTGGCGTTGGTGAGCGCCGCCCGGATCACCCGGCGCTGGGACGGCCCGTTGGGCGCGGACAGCCCGTTGGACGCGCCGTCCTGGTTGACCGCGCTGCCGCGCACCACGGCCAGCACGCGGTGCCCGTTGCGGCGGGCGTCGGACAACCGCTCCAGCAGCACCACGCCGGCGCCTTCGCCGAGCCCCATGCCGTCGGCGGCCTCGGCGAAGGCCTTGCACCGACCGTCCGCGGCCACCCCGCGCTGCCGGCTGAACTCGATGATCACCGAAGGGGTGGACATCACGGTCACCCCGCCGGCCAACGCCATGCCGCACTCCTGCGCCCGCAGCGCCTGGCAGGCGATGTGCAGGGCCACCAGCGAGGAGGAACAGGCGGTGTCCACGGTGACGGCGGGACCTTCCAGGCCCAGCGTGTAGGCGACCCGCCCGGACAGCACGCTGCCGGCCTTGCCGGTCACCATGTGGCCCTCCAGCCCGTCCGGGGCCGCCTGCATCGCCCCGCCGTAGTCGGAGAAGCCGCCCCCGACGAACACCCCGGCCCGCTCGCCGCGCATCGAGGTCGGGTCGATGCCGGCGCGTTCGAACGCCTCCCAGCAGGTTTCCAACAGCAGGCGTTGCTGCGGGTCCATGGCCAGCGCCTCCCGGGGGGAGATGCCGAAGAACCCGGCGTCGAACTCACCCGCGGCCTGGTAGAAGCCGCCGCCCTGGGCGTAGGTGGTGCCCTGGCTGTCCGGATCGGGGTCGTAGAGCGCGGCCAGGTCCCACCCCCGATCAGCGGGAAAAGCACCGATGGCGTCGCCGCCGGTGACCACCAGCTGCCACAGGTCCTCGGCGGAGCGCACGTCGCCCGGGTAGCGGCAGGCCATGCCGATGATGGCGATCGGCTCGTGCGCGCGCTCCTCAAGCTCGGTCAGGCGCTTGCGGGTGTCACGCAGGTCGGCCGTGGCCCACCGCAGGTACTCGCGCAGCTTCTCTTCGTTGTCCATTCAGCGCACTCCTCGGGGCGGTGCAGTGGTTCGGGGTCGTCGGGTCAGGAGGTCCGCAGCTCGTCGAGAACGCCGAAGAGTTCGTCGTCCGTCGCCGTTCCCAGATCCCGTTCCCCAGAGCCGCCCTCGGCGTGGTCCATGCCTTCGGTCCACCGCGACAGCAAGCTCCTCAGCCGCAGGGTGATCTCGGTTCGCACACCGTCGTCGACGGTGCCGATGGCCAGCGCCGCTTCCAGTCGGTCCAGCTCGTCCAATCCGGACACACTCGTTCCGGCCTGTGGAAGCAGCTCCGCCAACACGTGTCCGGTCAGCACCGTCGCGTTGGGATGGTCGAAAACCAGTGTGGTCGGCAGGCGGAGCCCGGTCGACGCGTTGAGCCTATTGCGGAGATCAACCGCCGTCAACGAGTCGAAACCCAACTCCTGGAACGCCTTGTCCGGATCGATGGCGCTGGCCGATGCGTGGCCGAGCACCTCGGCCACCTTGGTGCGCACCAGATCCAGCACGATCCGGTGCCGCTCGACCGGGCTGGCGTCGGTCAACCGCTCCCGCAGCGCGGCGAGGACGTCCTCGGCGTCCCGGTCGGGTTCGGCGGCCTCAGCCGTGAGCAGCCGCCGCACCTCGGGCAGCCCGGTGAGCAGTGGGCTGGGCCGCGCCGAGGTGAACGCCGCGGTGAACCGCTCCCAGTCGACGTCGGCGACCGCCACGACCGTGTCGTCCAGGTCGAGTGCCCGCCCCATGCCGCGCATGCCCAACTCGGGGTCCATCGGGGACAGTCCGTGCCACTCCGGGTTGAGATCCATCATGTCCTCGACGACCTGTCCGTCGTCCATGCGGTGCAACGCGTCCCACACCCCCCAGGCGATCGAGGTGGCCACTCGGCCGCGCGCCCGGCGCTGTTCGGCCAGGGCGTCCAGGAACGCGGCGGCAGCGGCGTAGGCGCCGTGGTCACCGCTGCCCCAGATGCCGGCGATCGAGGAGAACAGCACGAACGCGTCCAGGTCGTCCCGGTCGAAGATCTCGTCCAGGTTCGTCGCGCCGGCCACCTTCGCGCTGACCACCTCGGCGAACTCGGCCACGGTCGTCTTGGCCAGGGAGACCAGCCGGATCAGCGCGGCGGCGTGCACCACGGCCCGGATCGGCCCACCATCGGCCTCCACCTGGCGGACCAGCTCGGCGAGGGCGGCCCGGTCGGCCACGTCGCAGGCGGCCACGGTCACCCGGACCCCGGCCGCGGTCAGCTCGGCCGACAGTTCGGCCATGCCCGGCGCGGCCGCACCCCGACGACTGGTCAGCACCAGGTGTTCGGCGCCGTTGCCGGCCAGCCACCGGGCGATGATCGGTCCGAGCGCACCGGTCGCGCCGGTGACCAGGACTGTCCCCCGCGCCTGCCACGTCCCGCTGGCGGGCGCGTCACCGCCGATCGCGGCCCGGACCAGCCTGCGGCCGAACAACCCGGCCGGTCTGATCGCGACCTGGTCCTCTCCGGACTGTCCGAACAGCACACCACGCAGCCGGGCGGCGGCCCGCTCGTCCACCACCTCGGGCAGGTCGACCAGGCCGCCCCAGCGGTGTGGCTGTTCCAGGCCGACCACCCGACCCAGACCCCACACCTGCGACTGCACCGCACTGCTCGGTGTTTCCGCGTCGGCGACCGCGACCGCGCCCCGTGTCAGGCACCAGAGCGGAGCGTGCACCCCGGCATCACCCAGCGCCTGCATCAGCACCAGCGTCAGCGACGCCCCGATGGGCACGCCTGGCCAGCCCGCCAGCTCAGCCTCGTGCGCGGCGAGCAGTGAGACCACACCGGTCACCGGTTCGTCCCCGACCGCCGCGGTCAACCGCTCGGCCAGCACCGCCCGGTCCAGCTCGGTGTCGGCGAGCGCCACCGGCACGGCCCGCACCTGCCCGGTGTCCAGCGCGTCGACCGCCGCGCGAACCCAGTCCTGCTCGGTGCACCCGGCCGGCACGACCAGCAACCACCGACCACCGGGTGTGGCCGGCTCCGGCTCGGCGACCGGCTCCCAGGTCACCCGGTACCGCCATCCGTCTACTGTGGACTCAGCGTGCTGTTCCCGCCGCCACCGGGACAACGCAGGCAGGACCGCGTCCAGCGCCGCGCCGTCGACCTCCAGGGTGTCGGCCAGCGTCCGCACGTCCTGTTCCTCCACGGCCGCCCAGAACCCGGCGTCGGCGCCGGTGCCCCCGGCCTCCCCGCTCTCCCGGTCGTCACCGGCTGCCGTGGTGAAGTCCAGCCAGTAGCGCTGGCGTTGGAAGGCGTAGGTGGGCAGTTCCACCGGCCGCGCTCCCGAACCCGCGAACACGCTCGCCCAGTCCACCGCGACGCCACGCGTGGCCAGTTCGGCGAGGGACAGCAGCACCCGGTCCAGCCCACCGTCGTCGCGGCGCAACGTGCCCACGGCCACGCCGGTGGCCCCGGCCCGCTCCACCGTCTCCTCCACGCCGACGGTGAGCACCGGGTGCGGGCTGCACTCCACGAACACCCCGTGACCGTGCTCCACCAGCAGGGCGGTGACCCGCTCGAACTCCACGGTCTGGCGCAGGTTCCGGTACCAGTACGCGGCGTCCAGACCGGTCGTGTCGAGCAGGTCGCCGGTGACCGTGGAGTAGAACGGGATCCGCGCGGCGCGCGGCTGGATCGGTGCGAGCGCGGCCAGCAGCTGGCCCTCGATCTGTTCGACGTGCGCCGAGTGCGAGGCGTAGTCCACCGGCACCTGCTTGGCGCGCACGCCGTCGGCCGCGCACTCGGCGAGCAGCTCGGCGACCGCCTCGGCGTCACCGGACACCACCACCGAGTTCGGGCCGTTCACCGCGGCGACCGACAACCGGCCGGCCCACCGCTCCAGCCGCGTGGTCACCTCGTCCCGGCCGAGCGGGATCGAGACCATGCCGCCCTGGCCGGACAGTGCCAGCAGAGCCTGGCTGCGCAGCGCCACCACCCGTGCCGCGTCGGACAGCGTCAGCGCACCCGCCACGCAGGCCGCCGCGATCTCGCCCTGGCTGTGCCCGATCACCGCGGCCGGCCGCACCCCGTGCGAGCGCCACACCTCGGCCAGCGAGACCAGCACCGCGAACAGCACCGGCTGCACCACGTCCACCCGGTCCAGTTCGACGTCCGAACGCAGCACGTCCACCAGGGACCAGTCGACGAACTCCGCGAGCGCCACCTGGCACTCCCGCATCCGCTCGGCGAACACCGGTGACGTCTCCAGCAGTTCCCGCCCCATGCCCAGCCACTGCGAGCCCTGGCCGGGGAAGACGAACACCACCTTGCCCGCCTCACCCGCGACTCCGCGCACCAGGCCGGGTCCTGAGCCGTCCTCGGCCAGTGTCGCCAGGCGCTCCACCAGCTCGGCACGATCCCGGCCAACCAGCACGGCCCGGTGCTCGAACGTTTCCCTGGTCGTGGCCAGGGCCAGCCCGATGTCGGCGGCGGTCAGCTCGGACCGGGCCCGCACGTGCGACACCAGCTCGGCTGCCTGGGCACGCAGCGCACCGGGCGTGCGCCCGGACAGCGGCCAGGCCACCGCGGCCGGCTCGGTGACCGGTGTCTCGTCCGGGTGTTCCACCGGTGCGGGCGCCTGTTCCAGGATCACGTGCGCGTTGGTGCCGCTGACCCCGAACGAGGACACCCCGGCGCGACGCGGCTGGCCCGTCTCCGGCCAGTCCCGTGCCTCGGTGAGCAGCTCGACCGCGCCCGAGTCCCAGTCCACGTGCTGCGACGGGACGTCCAGGTGCAGTGTCTTCGGCAGCCTGCCGTGCCGCATGCCCAGAACCATCTTCATCACCCCGGCCGCGCCCGCCGCGGACTGGGTGTGCCCGATGTTGGACTTGACCGATCCGATCCAGAGTGGACGCTCGGCTGGCCGGTCCTGACCGTAGGTGGCCAGCAGGGCCTGCGCCTCGATCGGGTCGCCCAACGTGGTTCCGGTGCCGTGCGCCTCCACCGCGTCCACATCGGACGCTGTCAGGCCGGCATTGGCCAACGCAGCCCGGATCACCCGCTGCTGCGACGGCCCGTTCGGCGCGGTCAACCCGTTCGACGCGCCGTCCTGGTTCACCGCGCTGCCCCGCAGCACCGCAAGGACCTGGTGCCCGTTGCGCTGCGCGTCGGACAGCCGCTCCACCAGGAACATGCCCACGCCCTCGGCCATCCCCATACCGTCGGCCGCATCCGAGAACGGCTTGCACCGCCCGTCCGCCGCCAGGCCGCGCTGCCGGCTGAACAACACGAACGGCGCCGGGGAGGCCATCACCGTCACGCCACCGGCCAACGCCAGCGAGCACTCACCCGCCCTCAGCGACTGGGCGGCCAGGTGCAGCGCCACCAGCGACGACGAGCACGCCGTGTCCACGGTGACCGCCGGTCCCTCGACACCGAAGTTGTAGGCGAGCCGGCCGGCGACCACGCTCATCGCGGTGCCGGTCAGCAGATGCCCCTCGGTGCCCTCCGGCGCCTCCCGCACCCCGGTTCCGTACGAGGACGAGCTGGCTCCGACGAACACTCCGATCTGGCTGCCACGCACGCTGCCCGGCCGGATTCCGGCGCGTTCGAACGCCTCCCAGCAGACCTCCAGCAACAGCCGCTGCTGCGGGTCCATGGCCAGCGCCTCACGCGGCGAGATCCCGAAGAACGCCGAGTCGAACAGCGCGACGTCGTGCAGGAAACCGCCCTCGCGCACGTAGGTCTTGCCCGGTTGGTCCGGGTCACCGTGGTACAGGTCGGCCACATCCCAGCCCCGGTCGGTCGGGAATCCGGTGATGGCGTCACCTCCGGTGACCAGCAGCTGCCACAGCTGCTCCGGCGAGTTCACCCCGCCGGGGAACCGGCAGCTCATGGCGACGATCGCGATGGGCTCGTCACCCACCGGCCGCGTCGCCACCACCGGAGCAGCCGGCGCCACCACACCGCCGGCGATCTCGCCGGCCATGTGCCGCGCCAGCACCACCGGCGTCGGGTAGTCGAACACCAGGGTCGCGGGCAGCCGCAGCTCGGTCGCCACCTGCAGCCGGTTGCGCAGTTCCACCGCGGTCACCGAGTCGAAGCCGAGGTCCTTGAACGCGCGGTCCGCGTCCACCAGCGCCGCCGAGTCGTAGCCGAGGACCGCGGCGACCTGGGCGCGAACCAGCTCCAGCAGGGTCTGCTCGCGCTCGGCCGCGGACAGCCGGGCCAACCGACCGGTCAGCGACTCCGGAGTGGCCTGGCCAGCGCCCGCCTGGTCAGCGCTCGACTCGGCCACCAGCCGGCGGACCTCCGGGATCTCCTGGAACAGTGAGCTGGGCCGACCGGACACGGCGACCACCCTGGCCCAGTCGATGTCCACCACGACCGCGCTGGTCTCGTCGTTGTCGAGCACCCGCTGCAACGCCGACAGCGCCAGTTCCGGTGCCATCGCCGGCACACCCCGCTGGAACATGCGCTCCTCGACCGCGCCGGTGGCCATGCCGCCGGCCGCCCAGTGGCCCCACATGATCGCCGTGGCTCGCCGACCCCTGGCCCGCATCGTCCTGGCAAGGGCATCGACAAACGCGTTGCCCGGTGCGTAGTTGCCCTGGCCGGCCGCGCCGAACATGCCACCGAACGAGGAGAACAACACGAACGCGGACAGCTCCAGCTCTTCGGTCAGCTCGGCCAGGTTGCGCGCGGACTCGACCTTCACCCGCAGCACGTGGTCGATCTGCTCGACCGACAGGTCGGCGAGCAGCGCGTCATCCAGCGCGGCCGCGGTGTGCACCACGGTGGTCAACGGCTGCTCGGCGGGAATCCCGGCCAGCAACTCGGCGAGCGCGTCCCGGTCCGCGAGATCCACAGTGGACACCGTGACCGCGGCGCCCGACTCGGTCAGCTCAGCGACCAACTCCTCAGCGCCAGGCGCGGCCATGCCCCGACGACTGGTCAGCAGCAGGTGTTCGGCACCGTGCCTGGCCAGCCAACGGGCAACGTGCGCACCCAACGCGCCAGTGCCACCGGTGACCAGCACCGTCCCCCGGGGCCGCCAACCCGCACCGGGCAGCGGCGGGACGTCCGGGTTGGCGTGGGCGAGCCGGCGCGCGTGAACTCCGTTGGCGCGAACCACGAGCTGGTCCTCGGTGTCCGCAGTGGCCAGCAGAGCGGCCAGCCTGGTCAGGGTGGTCCGGTCCAGTGCGCTCGGCAGATCCACCAGACCACCCCAGCGCTGCGGGTGCTCCTGGCCGACCACGGGACCAAGTCCCCACACCAACGCCTGAATCGGCTCGGTCACCGGGTCAGCCGGTCCTGTGGACACAGCCCCCCGCGACACCACCCACAGTGGCGCGTCGATCGCGGCGTCACCCAGTGCCTGCACCAGTGCAACCGTGCCGGCATACCCGGCCGGAACGGCCGAGTAGGTGGGATGGCTGCCCGTGGCAAGAGCCAGCAGGGAGAGCACCCCGGCCGGCGCGGGAACGTCGGCCACCGCTGCCGCCAGCCGGGCCGCGATGCCCGCCCGATCCGTGGTGGGGTCCAACTCGACCGGCACGACCCGGGCGCCCTGATCGGTCATCGCCTGGCCGATCGCCTCCGCCCACTCGACCCCCTCGCCAGCAGGAGCCACCACCAGCCAGGTGCCAACCAGTTCGGTGGATGCCGCCTCCGGCAGTTTCTTCCAGGTGACCCGATAGCGCCATCCATCCACAGTGGATGTTTCCCGCTGGCGTCGACGCCACGAGGAGAGCACCGGCAGCACCGATTCCAGCGCATTGCGCTGCTCATCGTCGGCTTGGAGCGTGTTGCTCAGCGCGGGCAGGTCCTCCTGCTCGATCGCAGCCCAGAACCGGTTGTCGCCCTCGGACCCCGTGGCCGCGGCGGACTCGCTCCACACCGGCTCGCTCGGCCAGAACCGCTGGTGTTGGAAGGCATACGTCGGCAACCCGACCAACCCAGCCTCGCCACCGGTCTGGTCCGGTAAGACACGGGACCAGTCGACGGTCACGCCGCCGACCCATGCCTGGCCCAGCGCGCTGTAGAACTGCCGCAACCCGTCCTGATCACGACGCAGCGTGCCCACCGCCAGCACATCATCCCGGCCAGCCACCTCAGCCCGCTGCTCAACCCCCACCGTCAACACCGGATGCGGGCTGCACTCCACAAACGCCGAGTACCCCTCATCGATCAGCCTGGCGATGACCTCGTCCAGACGCACCGGCAACCGCAGATTCCGATACCAGTAGCCACTGTCCAGAGTGCTCGGGTCGATCCAGTCACTGGTCACCGTGGAACACCA
>NZ_JAMTCK010000025.1:5251-69470 GCF_024171785.1 Goodfellowiella coeruleoviolacea | reverse complement strand
CGCTCCATCCACTCCCCGAACACCGCTGAGGACTCCCACAACGCCACACCCATCCCCACCCACTGCGACCCCTGACCCGGAAACACCAACACCACGCCCGCGTTGTCGACCTCAGCCACACCGCGGACCAGTCCGGGCGCGGAGCGGGCGTCGGCCAGCGCGCCGAGGGCGGCATCGAAGCCAGCGTGGTCCTCGGCGAGCACCACGGCACGGTGTTCGAAGGTGGTGCGGGTTGTCGCCAGTGAGTAGCCGATGTCGGCCAACCGGGCCGTGCTGTTGAGCAGTGCGCGGACGTCACGGGCCCGGTCGAGCAGTGCCTGTTCGGTTCGGGCGGACAGCACCCAGGGCAGTGGACCCGTCCGGTGGTCGCCGTCCCGGCCCGTCGGCTCGACGGGGGCTTCGGTTCCTCCGGTGGTCGGGTGGAGATCCGGAGCTTGTTCGAGGATCACGTGCGCGTTGGTGCCGCTGACGCCGAACGAGGACACCCCGGCCCGCCGCGACCGGTCGGTGCGCGGCCACGGTTGCTGCTCGGTGAGCAGCGCCACCGCACCGGAGTCCCAGTCGACGTGCGGTGAGGGCTGGTCGATGTGCAGGCTGCGGGGTAGCACAGCGTGCCGCAGCGCCTCGACCATCTTGATCACGCCGGCCATGCCGGCGGCGGCCTGGGTGTGGCCGATGTTGGACTTCACCGACCCGAGCCACAGTGGACGGTCCCGGTCCTGGCCGTAGGTGGCCAACAGCGCGTGGGCTTCGATGGGGTCACCCAGTGTCGTGCCGGTGCCGTGCGCCTCCACCGCGTCCACGTCCGCTGTGGACAGTCCGGCACTGGCCAGCGCCTGTCGGATGACCCGCTGCTGGGCCGGTCCGTTGGGCGCGGTCAGGCCGTTGGAGGCGCCGTCGGAGTTCACCGCGCTGCCCCGCACCACCGCCAACACCGGGTGGCCGTGGCGCTGCGCGTCGGACAGCCGCTCCAGCAGCAGCACGCCAACGCCCTCGGCCCAGCCGGTGCCGTCCGCACTCGCGGAGAACGGCTTGCAGCGGCCGTCCGGTGCCAGTCCGCGCTGGCGGCTGAACTCGTGGAACATGCCGGGGTTGGCCAGCACGGCCACGCCCGCGGCCAGTGCCAGCGAGCACTCGCCCTGGCGCAGTGCCCGCGCGGCCAGGTGCAGCGCCACCAGCGACGACGAGCACGCGGTGTCCACGGTGAGTGCCGGGCCGCGCAGCGCGAGCGTGTAGGCGATGCGGCCGGACGCGACACTCGCGGTGGTGCCGGTGAGCAGGTAGCCGGCGAGGTCGTCACCTGCTTCGTGCAGTCGTGGGCCGTAGTCCTGCGCGGTCGCGCCCACGAACACCCCGGTGTCGCTGCCGCGCAGGGCGGCGGGGTCGATGCCGGCGCGTTCCACCGTTTCCCAGCAGGTTTCCAGCAGCAGCCGCTGCTGCGGGTCCATCGCCAACGCCTCACGCGGTGAGATGCCGAAGAAGGCGGCGTCGAAGTCGGTGGCGTCGTGCAGGAATCCACCGTTGAACCCGGCCGCGGTCCAGCCCCGGTCGGTCGGTGCCGGGCCGATCACGTCCAAACCGGCGGTGACCAACCGCCACAGGTCCTCGGGTGAGCGGACCCCACCGGGAAAGCGGCAGCCCGTGGCGACGATGGCGATCGGGTCGTCAGCGGCGACGGTCGTGGTGGCGGCGGTGGCCGTGGTGGCGGCGGACCAGGTGCCCGGCTCGGCCGCGGCGAGGTGGTCGGCCAGTGCCGCGGGGGTCGGGTAGTCGAACAACGCCGTGCTGGGCAGCCGCAGGCCGGTGGCGGTGCTCAGGCGGTTGCGCAGTTCCACGGCGAGCAGTGAGTCGAAGCCGAGGTCTCGGAAGGTGCGGTCGGCGGCGATCTCGTCGGGGCGGTCGTGTCCGAGCGCGACCGCGGCCTCGGACCGGACCAAATCCAGAGCGCCGCGGCCCGTGTCGCGCGCCGGCTCGGTGCGCGCCTCGGGCAGGGAGTCCAGCCAGTGGCGTTGCCGCTGGAACGGGTAACTGGGCAGGCGCACCCGGCGGCCGGCGGGCAGCACGCTGCGCCAGTCCACCGCGACACCGTGCACGTGCGCCTCGGCCAGGGAGCGGAGGAACCGGTCCGGTCCGCCGTCGCCGCGCCGGAGCGTGCCGAGCACCGCCGCGTCGCTGTCGGCGCTGTCGGCGGTTTCCCGCACGCCCACCGCGAGCACCGGGTGCGGGCTGATCTCGATGAACGCGCCGTGTCCCAGCAGTGCGCGGATCGTCTGCTCGAACCGCACCGGCTGCCGGAGGTTGCGGTACCAGTAGCCGCCGTCCAGGCCGGCCGGGTCGAACCGCTGGCCGGTCACGGTCGACCAGAACTCCACCTCGGTCGGGCGTGGCCGGAGCGTGGCCAGGTCCGCGAGCAACCGCTCCCGGATCACCTCCACCGCGGGTGAGTGCGAGGCGTAGTCGATCGGGACACGGCGGGCGCCCGGCACCAGCGCGGCCAGCTCGGTCAGCGCGTCGACGGGCCCGGCGACCACTGTGGACCGCGGACCGTTGATCGCGGCCACGGACACCCCGTCCAGCAGCGGCACCTCCGCGGCCGGCAACGGCACCGACAGCAACCCGCCGTGACCGGACAGCTCGGCGAGCAGCCGGCCCCGCAGGGCGACCAGCCGGGCGCCGTCCGCCAGGGACAGGGCACCGGCCACGCAGGCCGCCGCGATCTCCCCCTGGGAGTGCCCCACCACCGCGGCCGGGTGGACACCGTGGGCACGCCACTGGGCCGCCAGCGACACCATGACCGCCCACAGCACCGGCTGCACCACGTCATCCCGGGACAGCGCCCGCTCGTCGTGCAGCACCGCGGTCAAGTCCCAGTCCACAAAGGACTTCAGCGCCGCCGCGCAGTCGGCCATGCTGGCGGCGAACACCGGTGCGGACTCCAGCAGTTCCACCGCCATCCCGGTCCACTGCGCGCCCTGGCCGGGGAACACGAACACCGGCCTCGGGGTGCTGCCGGGCGCCACCGCGCGCACCACGCGCGTCGTGGCCTCGCCGCGCGCCAGCCGTCGGGCCGAGGCGACCAGTTCGGCGCTGTCGGTGCCGAGGACCACCGCGCGGTGGTCGAACGCGGCGCGGGTGTGCGCGAGGGTATGCGCGACATCGGCCGGGTCGAGTTCACCGGCCGCGTCGGCCAGTCTGCCCGCCTGTGCGCGCAGCGCCTCGGCGGTTCTCGCGGACAGCAGCCACGCGAGCGCCCTCGGCCGGTGGTCCACGGGCGTTTCGGCGGGTGGGGTCCAGTCGGTGAGCACCACGTGGCAGTTGGTGCCGCCCATGCCGAACGCGCTCACCCCGGCCACCAGTGGCTTGTCCGGCTGGGGCCAGGCACCGGTGTGCTGCTGGACGCGCAGGTTCAGCCGGTCCAGGGAAATCTCGGGGTTGGGGCGCTCGAAGTTCAGGCTGGGCACCAGTTTCCGGTGTCTGAGGCACAGCGCGGCCTTGAGCAGTCCCACCACGCCGGCCGCGCCCTCCAGGTGGCCGATGTTGGTCTTGGCCGAGCCGACCAGCAGCGGGCTGGTGCGGTCGCGCGCCGTTCCCAGTGCCGCGCCGAGCGCCGCGGCCTCGATCGGGTCGCCGATCCTGGTGCCGGTGCCGTGCAGTTCGACGTACTGGACCTCGGCGGGGTCGATGTCCGCGTCCTGGTAGGCGAGCCTGAGCACCTCTTCCTGCGCCGCCCGCACCGGGGAGGTCAGGCTCGCCCCACCGCCGTCGTTGTTGACCGCGCTGCCGTTGATCACGCAGTACACCTGGTCGCCGGCGGCGAGGGCGTCGGCCAGGCGCTTGAGCACCACGACGACGCCGCCCTCGCCCCGGACGTAGCCGTTGGCCCTGGCGTCGAAGGTGTGGCAGCGACCGTCCGGGGACAGGCCACCGAACCTGCTGACGCTGACCGTGCTGTCCGGCGTGAGGATCAGGTTCACCCCACCGACCAGCGCCACGGCGGACTCGCCGCGGCGCAGGCTCTCGCTGGCCAGATGCACCGCGACCAGGGACGAGGACTGGGCGGCGTCCACGGTCATGCTCGGTCCGCGCAGCCCGAGGGTGTAGGAGAGCCGGTTGGCCAGCATGCCCCGGTTCGAGCCGGTGAGGCTGTAGGCGCCGATCGCGTCAACGCCTCGGCGGCGCGCGATCGTCGCGTAGTCGTCCGCGATCGCGCCGATGAACACGCCGGTGCGGGTGTGCCGCAGCTGCGCGGGCACGATGCCGGCGTCCTCCAGCGCCTCCCAGCCCAGCTCCAGCACGAGCCGCTGCTGCGGATCGAGTGCGGCGGCCTCGGCCGGTGACACGCCGAAGAACTCCGCGTCGAACTCGTCCACCCGGTCGAGATAGCCACCCCGGCCCAGGTCCGCGGTGAGGTCACCGCGGTCGGCCGGCGGGTCGCTCACGGCGTCAACGCCGTTCGCGATCAGCCGCCAGAAGGCGTCGACATCCGACGCCATCGGCAACCGACACGAACACCCGACGATCGCTAGCGGCTCCCGCGCCATCACGACAGGGGACGTGAACGCAGGGTTGTGGGCTCGAACCTGATCGCCGGACTTTTCATGCTCGACCCCCAGAATCCTGACGAGGCATGGAAAACTCGTGGTCCTCCTTTCCATGTCTAGTGCCTATGCTCCGTGATTGGGAATAGCCCGATCGGGCCATCACGGCGATCCTGGTTCCGGCAGTTGGCGCACCACCGGTTGCCGCACCCGGACCCCGGCTGTCGCCCGGCACACGAGCGTTGCAGTGCCGGCCCGACTCGGCCACGACGTCCACGGACGCGGGTTCACCCGCCCCACCGGACACTGTGGACGGTGGCGGTCATGGGGCGGTCGTGGGACGCGGCAGGAGCGTCGCGGACCACGAGACCGGTCATCTCCTCGGCTTCGTGGCGGCCCCGACCGGTTCCCGCTCGCCGTCCCGGTCGGCCGGCCACGCGGCGTCAGTTCTGGTACTCGCCCACACCGTGGTGCGGCGGAGCCACCCAACCGCGCTCGCGTTCGCCCCCAGCGGCCGTTCTGTCGGGGTGATCACGACACTGGGCGAAAACCCCACCAGTCAGGGGCGGGCACCGGCGAGGCGGCGCACGCCCCAGGTGGCCGCGCCCAGCGCCAGCACCAGTGCCCCGGCCAGCACGGCGGCCCCGGGCAGGGTGAGCGCCAGCACCAGACAGCCCACCAGGCCGACGACCGGCACGAACCGGGGTGGGCGGCCCTCGTCGCGGTGCAGCGTCCAGGCCGAGGCATTGGCGATGGCGTAGTAGACGAGCACGGCGAACGACGAGAAGCCGATGGCACCGCGCAGGTCGACCACGCTGACCAGGATCGCGACCGCGACACCGACGGCGATCTCGGCGCGGTGCGGCACCCGGAACCGGGGGTGCACCGCGCTGAGGACCCGGGGCAGGTGGCCGTCGCGGGCCATGGCCAGGGTGGTGCGCGAGACGCCCAGCACCAGGGCGAGCAGGGAGCCGAGCGCGGCCACGGCGGCACCGACCCGCACCACCGGCGCCAGCCAGGGCCAGGACCCCGCGGCGACCGCGCTGGCCAGCGGGTCGCTGGCGGCGGCGAGCGCGGTCGGGCCGAGCGCGGCCAGCGCGGCGACCGCGACCAGGGCGTAGACGATCAGGGTGAGGCCCAGGGCGAGGGGAATCGCCCTGGGGATGGTGCGGCGCGGGTCGCGGACTTCCTCACCGAGGGTGGCGATCCGCGCGTACCCGGCGAAGGCGAAGAACAGCAACCCCGCGGACTGCAGCACGCCACCCGCGCCGCTGCCGGCCAACGGCCACAGGTGCGCGGTGCTGGCGGTACCGCCGCTGAACGAGGCGACGACCACGGCGACGAGCACGAGCAGGGTGATCCCCACGATGACCTTGGTCAGCCACACCGACTTGTGCACACCGAAGTAGTTCAGCGCGGTCAGGGCGAGCACGACCACCACGGCCAGCCCGGCGCGCGCGGGCCGGTCGGCGTGCGGAAGGGCGTAGGCGGCGACGGTGAGCGCCATGGCCGCGCACGAGGCGGTCTTGCCCACCACGAAACCCCACCCGGCCAGGTAGCCCCAGAACGGCCCCAGCCGCTCGCGACCGTACACGTAGGTGCCACCGGACTCGGGGTAGCGGGCGGCCAGCCGGGCCGACGACGTCGCGTTGCAGTAGGCCACCACCGCCGCGATCGCCAACCCGATCAGCAGCCCGGACCCGGCCACGCGGGCGGCCGGGGCGAACGCGGCGAACACGCCGGCGCCGATCATCGACCCGAGGCCGACCACGACCGCGCTGCTCGTGCCCAGTCGCCGGGCCAGGCGCGGCGCCGGACGGTTGCCGGGGACAGAAGTCACTGGTGGTCCTCTCACCGGGCGGAACCCGGAATCCGGCTGCTGGTTGGCGGGTCCAGTGTGACCGACCCAGTCCAACCGCTCACCCTGGCCGGGGTCAAGGCAGTCGGGCCACCGCCCGGGAGCCGGGCGAGCGCCGCCGGTCACCGTCCACTGTGTCCGTCCGGTCACCACCCACCCACGCCCGGTGCGCCGCCCCGCACGGGCCGACCGGCGCTGCCGGCACGCCGCGTGCACACCGGCCCCCGGCTCGCCCTGCGCACCCCGGTCGTCCGGAACACACTCGCGGCATGACCGGGACGCGCGCGAGGAAGGGACCGCGATGACGACGATCAGGGTGTGCTTCGGGGTGGACGTGGACGCGGTGGCGGGCTGGATCGGCTCCTACGGTGGGCAGGACTCCCCCAACGACATCCAGCGTGGCATCTTCGCCGCCGAGGTGGGCACGCCCCGCCTGCTGCGGCTGTTCGACCGGGAGGGCATCCGGGCCAGCTGGTTCATCCCCGGTCACTCGGCGGAGTCGTTTCCCGAGCAGATGGCGCGGGTGGTGGCCGCCGGCCACGACATCGGGGCACACGGCTACCTGCACGAGAACCCGCTGCGGATGTCCGCCCAGCAGGAGGAGGACGTGCTGGCCCACAGCCTGGCGGTGCTCGACCGGGTGCTGGGGGTGCGGCCGCGCGGCTATGTGGCGCCGTGGTGGGAGATGTCCACCCGCACCGTCGACCTGCTGTGCCGGTACGGGTTCAGCTACGACCACTCCCAGTCCCACCGCGACTTCCAGCCCTGTTATGCCCGCACCGGTGAGGAGTGGACGCGCATCGACTACGGCGGGGACGCGGCGGGGTGGATGCGTCCCCTGGTGCACGGCCGCGAGGTGGATCTGGTCGAGTTCGCCGCGAACTGGTACCTGGACGACCTGCCGCCGATGATGTTCATCAAGAGTTCCCCCAACAGCCACGGTTTCGTCAACCCCAGGGACGTGGAGCAGCTGTGGCGCGACCAGTTCGACTGGGTCCACCGCGAACTGGACCACGCGGTCTTCCCGATCACCCTGCACCCCGACGTCAGCGGGCGCCCCCAGGTCCTGCTCATGCTGGAGCGGTTGATCAGCTACCTGCGCGGGCACGACGGGGTGACGTTCGGTTCGTTCGCCGAGGCCGCCGACGAGTTCCGCGAGCGCTACCCCTTCGCGGGGCGGCAGCGACCGTCGGACATCACCCGGTGAGCGCGCCAGGCGGTCTCGGATTCGCCTGCGCTTTCCGCACCCGGGCGGCAGCCCGCCTCACCGCCGGGCATCCTCGTCGGTGAGGCCGGTGACCCGCATGGTGATGTTCAACCGACCCGCCGAAAGCCCGCAGGCCGGGTCCGCGGTGCCGCCGAGCACCCGGGGCACCCCGTGGTAGATGTAGCGGGAGGGGCCACCGAAGACGAACAGGTCACCGGAGACCAGTTCGATGTCGGTGTAGGGCTTGGTGCGGGTCTCGGTGTTGCCCACGCGGAAGACACAGGTGTCGCCGATGGACAACGACACGACCGGCGCCGAGGACCGCTCGTCCTTGTCCTGGTGCATGCCCAGTCTGGCCTGCCCGTCGTAGAAGTTGACCAGCGCGGTGTCCGGCGTGTACTCGGCCGCTGCCGCGGCGTCACCGTAGGCCGCCAGCAGCGCGCGCCGTCCCAACCGGACCATCCACTCGGGAAACTCGGCCACCCGCTGGCCGTTCACATCTCCGGCCACCCGGGTGTACCGGTAGGGCTGCCAGTGCCACCCGACGCACACCGTCCGCACCGACATGACACCGCCGCCGGGCAACCGGGTGTGCCGGATCGGCACCGGCCCGGTGGCCCAGGCGCGGCACGCGGCGACCAGGTCGCGCTGCTGGTCGAGGGTCAGCCAGCCCGGCACGTGCACCGCACCCGGGGCGAGTTCCCTGACCGGGCGGGGAATCAGCGCGCTCACCCGGTCACCCCGACCGGCGGACAGGTGCTGACCCAGCCGTGGCGCACCGCCCAGGTGCCGCCGTCCGCGCTCGCGCCCCGCAGCCCGTGCACGGTGTCGGGCCCGGCCAGCGCGGGCAGGCGGGAGTCGTGCAGGCTGGCGAACGCGACCGTGCGGGCCGGTTCCCAGTCGGTGGAGTGGCGCAGCCGACGGGCGAGCTGGGCGAAGCCCAGGGGCGCCGCGGCCACCACCCAGGCGTCGGGCCGCTGCGCGGTCAGCCGGACGGCCGGACGCAGCCAGGACGCGGCGGTCTCCGGCCAGTCCACCACGGTGAGCACGGTGCCGCCGCGGGCCGTCCAGGCGGCGGTGAACGCCTGCGCGGCCACGCGCGCGGCGGCATCCCGGCTGTGGCCGACCGCGACGGTGCTGACCCGCGCCGACCGCCCGGTCAGCAGGCCGATGAGCGCGTCGAGTTCCTCGGCCGTGTGCGGCGCCGGCGTGGGCAGGCCGACGCCGTGCGTGGCCAGGTCGGTCGCGCTGACCAGCGGTGAGCGAGCAGCGCCTCGGGGCGTGGTCTGGTTCATGGTGTCGTGGGCTCTTCCCGCTGTGCTTTCCAGTGGGCGTACTGCTCCGGCAGGCACACCGCGCAGGGCCGGTAGCCGGCGGCGCGCGCGGTGGACTCGTCAGCGAAGAACACCCGGTGCTTGGCGTAGTGGCCGCGGGCGAGGGCCCGCAGGGCGGAGGGGCAGTCCAGCCGGCCGTAGAGCCGGCCACGCCGGTGCCCGCCGAGCGTGCCCGGCACGGTGCTCGGATACGGCTGTCCATCCGCACCGACCAGCGTATACGTGCGCGTGTGCGGCCCGGGGCCAGCGCCGGCCGGGGCGGGACTCATGACGCGTCGTGGAAGACGAGGCCCAGGGTGTGCCGCCGGCCGGACCGGACGGTGCTCACCCCGTGCCGCATCGGCCCGTTCGCCCAGCCCCGCCGGGAGGCCACCGGCCGGTCACGGGTGGTGAACACCAGCCCGTGGCCCTGGGGCAGGGTGGTGGACGACCCACGGGACTGGGCACGCGCACGCTGCTCGGTCATCAGGAACTCCCCGCCGGTGAAGTCGACCCCGGGCTCGTCGAGGCCGATGACGACCTGCAGCGGGAAGACCATCTCCCCGAACACGTCCCGGTGCAGGGCGTTCCAGTCTCCCGGGCCGTAGCGCAGCAGGATCTGCGCTGACTTGGCCTGCCCGGCCGCGTGGCACCGGGCCACCCACTCCGCCAGCGTGTCCGGCCAGGGCGCGGGCCGGCCGAGCTTGGCCGCCCAGTCCCGGGCCACCGGCAGCAACCGGGGGTAGAACGCCGCGCGCAACTCCCGCACGATCTCGGGCAGGTCGTGGGTGAAGTAGCGGTACTGGCCGGAACCGAAGCGGTGGCGGGCCATGTCGACGGTGGTGCGGAAGTGCTCGGGCTGGTCGTACAGCGCGGCGATCTCCCGGCACTCGGCGACGGACAGCAGCCGGTCGGTCAGGGCGCTGCCGTGCTCGTTGAGTTCGTCGGCCAGCGCGGCCCAGTCCAGCCGGGCGACGCGCTCGGCCACCGGCCCGGTCAGCGGGATGGTTTCGGTCACGATCGATTCCTCAGCTCGGCGGTGGTGTCACCCGGCTCCGGTGGTCCCGGGCGGCCGGGTGAGACGGTCAGGCGGTCGGGTGGACGCGCTCCAGGTCCAGCAACCGCCGCTTGCGGTCCAGGCCCCCCGCGTAGCCGGTCAGCGCCCCGTTGGCGCCGATCACGCGGTGGCAGGGACGCACGACCAGCAGCGGGTTCGCGCCGATCGCGGCGGCCACGGCCCGCACCGCCGCGGGTGGCGCGCCGATCAGCGCGGTGATCTCGCCGTAGCTGCGGGTCGTGCCGTGGGGAATGGTCTCCAGCGCTGTCCACACCCGCCGCTGGAAGTCCGAACCGGTGGTGACGCACTCGATGTCGAAGCGGGTCAGCCCACCGGCGAAGTACGCCCGCAACTGCGCGGTGATCTCGGCGAACGCCTCCGGCCGCTCGACCCAGTCGTCCTGGACGACGGCAGCGGACCGCTGGCCGGGCACGGACACCGAGGCGAGCGCGGTGCCGCCGGCCGCCGTGGCCGACTCCTCACCCACCAGCAGCAGCTCACCCAGCGGGCTGGTGATCGTCGTGTAGGTGGTCATCGTCGTCTCCTCCTCGTGCGGTCCTTCCGCCTCCACTCTCCGATCCGGCGAGTGGCGATGCTGGCGGGATTCGGACCTCGCCCTGCGGCCCGGACGGTGCGCGGCGGTCAGCGGGCGTTGTGGAAGATCAGGCCCAGGGTGGTGCGCTGCCCGGAACGCACGGTGCTGGTGCCGTGGCGCAGGGGATGCCGCCGCACCCCGCCCTGCCCCCGGACCGGGCGGTGGCGCACCGGGAAGATCACGCCCTGGCCGAGGCGCGGTGTGACGACGATGGCCCGGGACTGCGCGCGGGGCCGTTGCTCGACGAAGACGCTCTCCCCGCCGGTGAAGTCCTCGCCCGGCTGGTTGAGCATGATGGCGATCTGCAGCGGGAAGACGATGTCGCCGTAGACGTCCTGGTGCAGCCCCGCGTAGTCGCCCGGACCGTAGCGCAGGAGCAGCGGTGTGGCGCGCGTCTGCCCGTTGGCCGCGCACTCGGCGAGCAACTCGTCCAGCCTGGTGGGGAACGCGCGCTCCCCCCACCGTGCCGCCCACTGGTTGGCCAGCCACGCCAGCGGCGGGTACAACCGCTCCCGCAGGCTCCGCACCAGGGGGACGGCGGCCGGGTCCGCGTAGTACTTGTAGGTGCCCCGACCGAACCCGTGCCGCTGCATGACGACCGTGGACCGGAACAGGCCGGGCTCGTCGAAGGTGGCGATGATCTGCTGGCACTGCGCCCGGGAGAGCAGCGGCGGGGTGAGGGCCACCCCCTCCTCGGTCAGCCGCGCCCCCAGTTCGGTCCAGTCCAGCTCGCTCAGCGCCGGCAGTCCCGCGGTGGGTGGGACGCGGGGCGGCGCCCCGGCCGGTGCGCCGACGTTGAACAGGGCGCCGGTGTCGGCGGCGGCAGGTTCGATCATGGTGAGTCTTCCGTCGCGGTTCGGGTCGGGGAGGTGGTGGGCCGGCGGGGAAGCAGCGTGGTGCCGGCCACCGCCGACCGGTCCCCCATGATCGCCTCCGGCCGGCACGATCGCCGGCGGCATTCGGACATCGTGTTCAGCCGCACGGCGCCAGGTCCGCACCAGGCGGCCGCGACGTCGCTCCCGACCGGCGCCCTCGGGGTGGCCCCGCGCCCACCCGTGTTGGTCCTGTGTGGACGGAGGTGCCCCGGTGGCGGGTGGCCGCCGGGACAGGGACCTTCGACCCTGCCGCGCGGTGCGCGGCGTGCCTAGCGTTGCAGCCAACCGAGGCGGTGTCACCCGAAGCGGAGCAACGAGGAGAACCCCATGGTCGACCAGCCCCCTCCCCCGATCGTCGTCGGCATCGACGGCAGCGACAGCGCACACCGGGCACTGGACTGGGCGGTGCGCGAGGCGCAGATCCGCGGCTGCACCGTGCGGGTCGTGCACGCCTGGACCTACGAACCCCTGGCGGACTTCGTGGGCACCTCCAGCCGGGAGCTGTACCTGAGTTCGCTGGCACTGCTGCGCGAGCAGATCACCCAGGCGACCACCGGCCTGACGCGACCGCCGGCCATCGAGTTCGACAGCATCCAGGGCGAACCGGCACACGCCCTCTGCCAGGCCGGGCGGGACGCGGGAATGCTGGTCGTGGGCCGCCACCGCGGCGGGCTGGTCCGGCAGGTGCTGCTGGGCTCGGTCAGCGCGGCGTGCGTGCGCCACGCGAGCTGCCCGGTCGTGGTCGTGCCCGCGACCGCCACCCGGCCCCAGGACACCACCGAGGACGCCCGGACGGTGTCCCATGACCGCTGACAGCGCTCGTGGCCCGGCGCGGGCCCGCATCCGTCCGCTCAGCGCCACCCCCGCGCGCGAGATCATGACCACGCCGGTCATCTGCGTGCCGCCCGACGCGTCCCCCGGCCACGCCGCGACACTGTTGGCGCACAACGGTTTCGCCGCCCTGCCCGTGGTGGACACCGCGAACCGCGTCCTCGGCGTGGTCAGCGAGACCGACCTCATCCGCTGCCACCTGCCGGTGCAGGGCGCGGACAGCGCCTGCCCGACAACGGTCGGCGAGGTGATGACCTCGACGGTGATCAGCGCCGCGCCCGACACCGACGTGCGGGAGCTGTCCGAGCGGTTGCTGCGCCACCGACTGCGCAGCGTCCCGGTGCTCGCACCGGACCGCGTGGTGCTCGGCATCGTCGCCAGGCGCGACGCCATGCGCACCCTCGTCCACCAGCACAACAGCCTGGCCGCACAGGTGCGCCACCACCTGGAGAACTACTGGGGGCCGGGACGCCGGTGGGACATCGAGGTGGACAACCGGGTGGTGACGGTCACCGGTGAGTTCCACGACGCGGCCGAACGCGGCGTGGTCCAGGCGCTGGTGCACGTCGTTCCCGGGGTGGAAGCGGTGCACACCCGACTGCGCAGCACCGGCACGGTGTGCCGGCGGTGACCGCTCACCCCGGCACCCCCGGGGCCAGTAGCAGTCGCGACAGTGGCAGCGGACACCGATCCGAGCCAGGAAAACACCGGGACTTTCGACCCTGGCCGACCACCGGGTGCCGCCGCACGGTGGACACCGTCGGCTGGCAACTCACGAGACGAGGCAGGATGATCGACCGCGCGGGACTGGAGGTGCTGTCCGAGGAGGAGTGCTTCCGCCTGCTGACCAAGGCACCGATCGGCAGGATCGTGTTCACCGACCGTGCGCTTCCCGCGATCCAACCGGTCAACTTCGCCGTGCACGACCGCGCGGTGATCATCCGGGTGGCGGCGAACAGCCGGCTCGCCACGGCCGCGAGCAACGCCGTCGTCGCCTTCGAAGTCGACGAGTTCGACCGCGACGGCGGCACCCGGACCGGGTGGGACGTGGTGGTCGTCGGACACGCCGCCCCGATCACCGACCCCGACCAGCTGCGCGAGGCCAGGCAACTGGACCTGCGGCCGTGGGCGCCCGGGATCAGGGAGCATTACATCAGGATCGACCTGCGGATGATCTCCGGTCGGCGGATCCTCCCGGCGGCCGATGGCGGAACCGCGTGAACACCACCGTTACCCTCGGTCCTCGACACCGTCCGGCGATTCCAGGTTCGAGGTGAGCGTGAGCGACCGCACCAGCGGCGAGCGAGTCATTCCCGATCTCAGCCAGCTACGGCTCGACACGCTGCTGCGTGAACTGATGGACCGCGCCGCCGAGGTGCTCGAATCCCGCGACCGCGTGCACCGGCTGTTGGACGCGGTGGTGTCGGTGGCCAGCGACCTGTCCCTGCCGGACGTGCTGCGCCGGATCGTCCAGTCCTCACTCGACCTGGTCGGCGCCGGCTACGCCGCCATGGGCGTGCTCGGGGCGGACCGGACCAGCCTGCGGGAGTTCATCTACCTCGGCATCGACGGCACCCAGCGGGAGCTGATCGGCGAACTGCCCCACGGCAAGGGCATCCTCGGCCTGCTGATCAAGGACCCGCACCCGATCCGACTGGCCGATTTGCGCCAGCACCCCCAGTCCTACGGATTTCCCCCCAACCACCCACCCATGACGTCGTTCCTGGGCGTGCCGGTGCGGGTGCGCGGCGAGGTCTTCGGCAACCTCTACCTGACCGAGAAGCAGGGCGGCGGCGAGTTCACCGAGGAGGACCAGACCGTGGTCATCGCACTGGCCGCGGCCGCCGGCATCGCCATCGAGAACGCCCGGCTCTACGAGTTGGCCCGGCACCGCGAGGCCTGGCTGCGCGCCTCCAGCGACCTCACCGCCACCCTGCTGGCCGGGCACCACACCGACGGCGGCCTCCGCCTGGTGGCCCAACAGGCCGCCACCGTCTCCGAAGCCCCGTTCGTCGCCATCGCCACCGCCGCGGACACCGACGACGACACCGACGGCGACACCGACAGGGCGTTCGTGTTCGACGTCGTCGAGGCCGAAGACCGAGCCGAGATCACCGGACACCAGGTCGCCATCCCGGGCAGCGTGCTCGGTGACGTGTTCGCCACGGCCGAAGCGCGGATCGTGGCCGACGAGGACGACGCCACCCAGGAATCACCCATCGGCTGGGCCGACGAGCCCCCCGCCAGAACCAAGGAGCTGGGCTCCACCCTGCTCGTCCCCCTCGCCGCCGGCCAGCACGTGCTCGGCGTGCTGGTCGTGGCCAGAACCCGGGGCCAGCGGCCGTTCCAGGAAACCGACCTGCACATGGTCCGCACCTTCACCGCCCACGCCGCGCTGGCCATCGAATTCGCCCGCGCCCAGGAAGACCGCCAACGCCTCGCCGTGTTCGAGGACCGCGACCGCATCGCCCGCGACCTGCACGACCTGGTCATCCAACGGCTCTTCGCGATCGGGCTCGGCCTGCAGGGCACCACCCGCCTGGTGGACAGCCCGGAAGCCGCCGGCCGACTCAGCGGTTTCGTCGAGGAACTCGACCAGACCATCCGCGAGATCCGCCGCAGCATCTTCTCCCTGCAGGAAGCCCCGGACGGGCCGGTGAGCCTGCGCGGCGAACTGCTCCGCGTGGCCCAGGACAGCACCGCCGGCCTCGGCTTCGAACCCACCCTGAGCATGGACGGCCCCCTGGACAGCCTCGTGCCCGACGCCCTGCGACCAGACGTGCTGGCCACCCTGCGCGAAACGCTGTCCAACACCGCACGGCACGCCCACGCGCGAGCCGTGCTGGTCCGGATCGCGGTGGACCACACGGGCACCCGACTGCGGCTGGTGGTCCAGGACGACGGCAGGGGGATGCCCACCCCGGCCCCGCGCCGCAGCGGGCTGGCCAACATCACCGAGCGGGCAGCGCGCTGGCACGGCACCTGCGAGGTCGACTCCGCGCCCGGCCGCGGCACCACCGTCTCCTGGACGGTCCCGCTGGCCAGCTCAACCCCCTGACCTCGTCCACGCGCACCCCGGACCCGAGGCCGATCTCCGGCTCTGCCGGTGCGATCACACCCGACTACTAGCGCTTTTCCTGTCAGCAGCCACGCGGAGGACCAGACCGATGCCCATTTCCGTGTTCCTGTTGGACGATCACGAGGTGGTCCGCCGGGGACTCCAGCAGCTGCTGGAGTCCGAACCCGACATCCGGATCGTCGGCGAGGCCGGCAGCGCCGCCGAGGCGCTGGCCCGCGTCCCGGCCCTGCGGCCGGACGTCGCCATCCTCGACGTCCGGCTGCCCGACGGCGAGGGCGTGAGCGTGTGCCGGGATATCCGCTCCGCCGTCGAACCACCGCCCGCCTGCCTCATGCTCACCTCCTACTCCGACGACGAGGCCCTCTTCGGCGCGATCATGGCCGGCGCCGCCGGGTACATGCTCAAGCAGGTCAGCGGCAACGATCTGGTCAGCGCCGTGCGCACCCTCGCCCGCGGCGGCTCACTGCTGGACGCCGGCGTCACGGCCACCGTGCTGCACCGGTTGCGCACCGGCGGCGAGCGAGAAGACCCCCGCTACACGGCGCTGAGCCCCCAGGAGCGCCGCATCCTCGACCTCATCGCCGAGGGCATGACCAACCGCCAGATCGCCAACCGGCTGCACCTGGCCGAGAAGACCATCAAGAACTACGTCTCCTCACTGCTGCACAAACTCGGCTTCGAACGCCGCACCGAGGCCGCCGTCTACGCCGCCCGCAGGCGCGGGCGACCGCGACCGGGACTCGGCTGACGTCCGGCCCGCTCGACACCACCTCCGCCTGGTCCTGCCCACCCTGGCGCGCGCCACCGGGTGGTCGGGTCCACGACCAACGGCCCCGGACGGCAGGACTTTCGGCCCAGGTTCGCGAAGCGGGCGCCCCGGCACACTGGGTGTCGGCACCATCCGATGCCGGGAAGGGCCGCCGCAGCTGTCCGTCCACAACGGACATCACCGGGCCGATCCGGGGTCACCGCGGTCCTCCCGGCCCCAGCCGGTGCGCGGGTCCCCTCGGGCCGCTCGCGCACCGCGCCTGTCCGTCCACAACGGACAACCCGAGGAACCAGGAAGTGGCGAGCGAACATGAGACGTGGCTGTCCCGACGACCGGACCCTGCGCCTGGCGATCACCCTGGCGGTGCGCGCTCCGTCGGTGCACAACTCCCAACCGTGGCGCTGGCGAGTGGGTGGCCGCTCGGTGCACCTGTACGCCGACTGGTCGCGCCACCTGCCGGCCACCGACCCCGACGGCCGCGACCTCGTGGTCAGCTGCGGCGCGGCACTGCACCACCTGCGCGTCGCCCTGGCCGCGCTCGGCTGGGGTGCCACCGTGCACCGCCTGCCCAACCCGAACGACCGCGACCACCTCGCCTCGGTGGAACTGTCCCCGCGCCAGCCCAGCCACGACGACATCACCCTGGTGTCGGCGGTACCACGCCGCCGCAGCGACCGCAGGCTCTACAGCTCGTGGCCGGTCAGCGACGCCCTGCTGGACCAGTTGCGGACCCACAGCACCGAGGAGGCGTCCCTGCTGCGCGCCGCGACCGACCCGGCGACGCGCTCGCGCCTGCTGCTCGCCCTCGCCGAGGCCAGGCGAACTCAGGAGTCGGACGACGACTACTGCTGGGAAGTCGCGGCGTGGAGCGGGCGGTACGCCGGCGACCCCGACGGTGTGCCCGCCGGGGCGGCGCCGGCGGACCAGGACGGCTACGGCGGTCTGCCCCTGCGCCGGTTCGTGGCCCCCCTGCTGACGCAGCCTCCGGGCGCGCTCACCGATCCCGACGGCGGCACCCTCGTGGTCCTGGGCACCGGATCCGACGACCTGCGCTCCCGGTTGCACGCCGGCGAGGCGGCCAGTGTCGTCCTGCTGCGGGCGACCAGCTTCGGCCTGGCCACGTGCCCGCTCTCCCAGCCCCTGGAGGTGCCCGAGACCCGGGCGGCGATCAGGTCCCTGCTGGGTGGACAGGCGTTTCCCCAACTGATGCTGCGCATCGGGTGGGCACACCTCAACGCCGATCCCCTGCCAGCCACCCCGAGGCGACCGGTTGGCCAGGTCATCAGCCGTCTCGACGGCGGCCCCGACGGCGTCGTGGCCGACCCGCGCACCCCGACCACCTGGTGAGAACACCAGACAATCCGGTGCGCATGTCCTGAAATGCGAAAGAAGTGCTCAGCAGTCCACGGCGAAGCGGACTGCTTTCCCGCTGACCCAGGACGCCAGCCCGATCTCGGGCGTGGCCGCGATGAACCCGCCCGGCAGCACGGTGCGCGCGCTGGCCACCGCGACCACCGCGGTGACCGGGCTGGTGCCGGTGGGCGACGCCGCCTGCGTGACCAACCCGCTCTACGGCGCGCGTGCTGGTCGCCCCCGGCACGGTCACCCCCACCAAGCCGCTCACCCCCAGCCACCTCAAGGGCCTGCTCTGGCAGGCCCAACTACCTGGCGTGCGCCCTGCGCGACCTGGTGCCGCTGGCCGCCGACCAGACCACTCGGCCATCGCAACGCCACCCTGGCCGACACACCGGTCGTGGCCTGCTTCAACACCGCCTTGCACCCCACCCCGCCCGCCGCCTCGGCGCGTTCCGGACCCACGCCGCAGGCCCCGACCACCAGTGGACACCGGTCTCGGCCGGCTGACCGGCCGCCCCACGGCTCCGGACGCCAGCGGGGGCGTTGGTCAGCCGGGCAGGGTCACCGAGACCAGCCGCCGGATCGCGTCCAGATCGACGTGCTCGGCCAGGACCGCCTCGTCGGGTTCGTCCTTGACCGGGTCCTCGACGTTGAGCAACGTGCGGAACAGCCGAGGCAGCACGGCACGGCCGAGCAGGTCCTCGGCAAGCTCAGCACCGGCGGCGCGGTCCACGTCGAACCGCTCGGCCAGGTAGGCGGTCAGCCGTTCCCGCGTGCTGGCGAAGATGGCGTCGAAGTAGGCGCTCGCGCTGCCGGGCAACCGCTCGGCAGCGGTGATGATCAGCCGGCAGGTCCGCGTCTGCGGCTCCCACACCATCAACTGCAGGAACCGCCCGCAGAACAGCGCCACCGCCTCCGCGGGGTCGTCGGCGTACACGTCCGGGGTCCTCAACCTGTCCAGGTACAGCTCGCGGATGAGGTCCAGGACCGCGAGGAACAGCTTGTCCTTGCTCTCGAAGTGCGCGTACAGCGACCGCTTGGAGGTCTCGGCGCGTGCCGCGACGGTGTCCATCGAGGCCCGCTCGTAGCCGGTTTCGAGGAACACCTCCTTGGCCACCAACAGGATGTGCCGGCGCAGTTCCTCACCGCGCCGCTGTTCACCTCGCCGCCGGGATGCGCCTTCGTGCCTCATGGGCTTGCGTCCTCCAAAAGTAAACGGTACAGTAGAGTTTACTTGCTCGATGATTCCCATCACGCTCCATCTGGAGAACTCTTGATCGTCATCACCGCCCCCACCGGAAACATCGGACACCAGGTCCTGAACAACGTCCTCGCCGGCGACCAGCCGGTTCGTGTCATTGTCCGCGACCCGGCCAAGCTCTCCACCGACATCCGCGAACGGGTCGAGGTCATCCCCGGCTCGCACGCCGACCCCCAGGTCCTCGCCCGCGCCTTCGACGGCGCTGACGCCCTGTTCTGGCTGGTGCCGGTCAACCGCGCCGCCGCCAGCGTCGACGACGCCTACGTCGGCTTCACCCGCCCCGCCGCCGAAGCGATGCGCAGCCACGGCATCACCCGCGTGGTGGACGTCAGCGCCCTGGGCCGCCACACCGAGCACGCGGGTCGGGCCGGGTACGTCACCGGGTCACTGGCCATGGACGACCTGATCGCCAGCACCGGCGTGGCCTTCCGCGCCCTGGCCGCGGCCACGTTCATGGACAACGTGCTCCGGCAGGTCCGGGTGATCAAAGAACAGGGCGCGCTCTTCGACACCCTTCCCCCCGACCTCACCCTGCCCGCCGTCGCCACCCGTGACATCGCCGCCGTGGCCGCCCGGCTGCTGCTCGACACCACCTGGACCGGTCAGGAGGAGGTTCCGCTGCTCGGGCCGGAGGACCTGTCCGGCAACGACATGGCCGCCATCATCTCCGAGGTGCTGGAAACCCCAGTGCGGTACCAGCAGATCCCCTACCAGGCCCTCAAGGACCAGCTCACCACCGCGGGCGCGTCCGAGGCCATGGCCCAGGGCGTGGTGGCCATGATGACCGCCACGGCCAACGGCCTGAACGCCGGAATCACCCGCACACCGCAGCACGCCATCGACACCCCCACCACGTTCCGGCAGTGGTGCGAGGACATCCTCAAGCCCGCGGTGCGCGCCGCCTGACACCGAGACGAGGCGACGAGGCCGGCTCACCCAGCCCCGTCGCCACACCACCGCCGGAAGGCACGTCGAATGACAACACAGCCGCAGACCGCCGACGCGGTCGCCGATCGCCCGGACGACCAACTCGACGCGCTGCTCACCGACATCGCCGAGGACTTCAGCACGTCACCGCGCTCGCCGATCCTGCACACGCCGGCCGAGCACGGACTGTCCTTCCAGGACGTCACCTTCCCGTCCGAAGACGGCACACCGCTCGAAGGGTGGTTCGTCCCGGCCGAGGGCGCGGACACGGTCGTGGTCATCAACCACCCGCGCTGGTTCAGCCGCTCGGGCCTGCCGGCCCACCTCGAACCGTGGCGTTCGAAATGGGCCGGCACCGGCAACGACGTCGAGGTCAACTTCGTCCCGGACATCGCGATCCTGCACGCCGCCGGCTACCACGTCCTCGCCTACGACCTGCGCAACTTCGGCCACAGCGGCGCCGCCAACGGCGGACTGACCAGCGGCGGCATCTTCGAGTCGCGCGACGTCATCGGCTCCCTGCGCTACGTCCGTTCCCGGCCGGACCTGAACGACGCGAAGATCGCGCTGTTCAGCCGGTGCCTGGGAGCCAACGCCACCCTGTTCGCGATGGAACGGGCACCGCAGGCCTTCGAGCACGTCCGGTGCCTCGTCGCCTGCCAGCCGCTGTCCGCCCGCGTGGTGCTCGAACAGGGGGCGAAACGCAACGGCCTCCCGGTCGAGTGCGTGGACGAGATCGGTCGGCGGATCAGGCTGCGGACCAGCTTCCACCTCGACGCCATGTCCCCGGTGGCCGCGGCGCGCAGTGTCCGCACGCCGACCCTCGTCTACCAGGTCCACGACGATCCCATGACCAGGCCGACCGACGTCCAGGCGGTCTTCGACGCCATCCCCGGCCAGGACGGCCGGGACAAGGAGCTGTTCTGGATCACCGGGACCACCCGGCGCTGGGACGGGTACCTGCACTTCCAGAACAACCCGACCCGGGTTCTCGACTGGCTCGCCCGACACACCCGGTGAGCCGTGCGGGTGGGCGTGCTCGATCCACCTGTGCTGACGAACCGCGGCCCGATTGTGGCGATCGTGGGGTTGATTGCAACCTTGCATATTTTTTGGTTGACACTGAAACAATAGGGGTGGATGCACCAGTTCGTCGCTGCGCAGCCGCACCAGGCACCTCGCACGACGGTCACCGCCACCGGTTGGCCAGCAGTTCCTCCAGCGCTGTCGCGGTGTCCGGATGGCGGGTGACCAGCGCCGCGCCCGGCGGGTCCGAGGCAACGCTCTCCCACACCAGGTCGCAGCCCAGCAGCCGCGCCACCGCGTCGCACGTCGCGGGGTGGGCGGCGAGCAGCGCCACCCCGCCACCGCGGTCCGCGCGGGGTGTCGGACGCACGGCGTCCGGCACCGGCGGGGCCAGCCACGGCGGCACCCACTCGTCCAGCGCCGCGAGCCGGCCCGGGAAGATCCGCGCGGCCTCCCGGATGAGCAGCGGGGCCAGTTCGGCACCGCCGGACCGCAGGGTGCTGACCAGCGTCGGCAACCACGGCAGCAACACCGGGTCCGGCAGCCGGCGGAACGCGTTCGACACCGCCTCCACGACGAAGTCGACCAACCCCGGCACCGGCTCCAGCGCGTGCAGGAACCCGCTGAGGTAGCGCGGGTAGGCGGGCAGCACCATGGGGTTGGCGAGCAGGTCGTCGCAGCGCGACCGCAGCTCCGCCCGGGACAGGCGCCCGAGCTGCACCTGAGCCGCCCACGACAGCGCCACCTTCGACGGCTCCACCGGGTGCGACTGCGCGAGCGCCAACTCCAACTGGGTGCGGTCGCAGCCCAGCGACAGCGCCAGGCTCTCCATGCTGAACAGGAAGCCCAGCATCGCGGCGACCTGGTCGACGGTCGCGTCGGCGTCGGTGAACGCCGTGGGCAGCAGCGTGCAGTAGTGCGCGTAGCCGGTCTTGACGAAGGACTCGATCCACGGCGGTAGCGCGGGTTCACTGGTTCGGTAGTACGCGAGCAGCCGGCGCACCCGGCGCAGCACGTCCGGCGCGCCGTCGACACTGCGCTCCCTCGCCAGGACCTCCAGCGCGTGCTCGCCCAGCTCGTTGGCGAGCCGGTGGCCGCGCAGGTACAGCGTCGCGTCCTCGACCGCCTCCAGCACGGTCGCCGCGGTCGCCCGTGGATCGTGGGCCGCGCGCCGCAGGCGTTGCTCCAGAACCTGCTCGATGCTGACGCCCTCGTAGCCCAGCTCGATCAGCGCCCGCTGGTGGGTGCCCAGCGCCACGTCCCACGACTCCTGGATGGGCCGCTCACCGAGCCGCCGCTCACCCATGATCGGCCGCGCGGCACCGTCCGGCAGCAGGTAGCGCAGCATCCACAGCACATCGGAGCACCGCTCCAGCTCCGGCTGGCCGGCGATGTCCAGCAGTGCCCGGTGCACGCCGCGCTGCTGCAGCTTGAGGTTCAGCGGCGCGAGCCGATCGTGCACGTCGCGCGCCAGCGGCGGTAGCGCGTCGTAGCCGACCTGGCCGATCCGGTCGCCGCCCATCATGATCTCGACGAGTCGGCGCACGTCGCGCCGGCCCGGCACGACGTCCTTCTCGATGCAGGTGATCGCCGCGTCCTGGAAGTCGTACGGCGTGGGCTTGGCCCGGTCGCGCATCCCGGCCAGCAGGATCGACGTCTCGAACACCGCGATGGCGTCGGCGGTGGAGGCGAGGTAGCCGTTGCGCCGCGCGGCACGCACGATCTCCACCGACCAGCCGAGCAGTTCGGCCTCGTCCAGGCGGTCGAGGACGGGCGGTCGCCGCAGGAAACCGGCGAGCTTGTCCGACGGCGCGGTTGCCGGCACCGGGTCGGCCGGTGCCGAGGGCGTGGCGGGACCGGCCGGCTTGGCCCGCTTGCCCGGCTTGGACGCGCCCGTCTGGCCGGCCAACCGGAACGGTCGCACACCGGTGCGCCTGACGTTCTTCGCCCACTCGGTCGCGGCGATCGACACCGACCCGGCCGCGAGCCCGAACTGCGCCTCGATCGCCGCGTGGCTGGAGGGGATCAGGCCGTACTGCCAGGTGCTCGCGCTGGGCGGGCTGATCTCGAAGGTGTCGCTGCCGTGGACGCCGAACTCCGCGACCCGGCTGGCCGCGTGGAACGCACCGCAGACGTACAGGCACTCCGCCGGGTCGGTGCCGGTCGCGGTGAGGTGTTCGCGCACCCTGGTCCACATGTACCGTTCGCGGTCCTCGTCCACCCGCACCTCGTGCGGGTTCCCGGGCGCGAGCCGCCGGAACAGGCTGCCGATCAGGAACATGACCTGCCGGTAGGTGTCGTGGTCGCTGTCGCCGAGCGGCAGCTCCACGTACTGGTGCCACCACTCCGACCAGTGCCGCACCCGGCCGTGGTGCAGCAGGTGCTCCTCCAGTTCGACGAAGCGCGGCCGGAGGTCCCCGAGTTCCACGCCGATCGCGTCCCCGTGCAGCGCGGCCTCCTCCTCGGCCGGCGGCGCGTCCGGGTCGGCTGGCTCGGCGGTCCGCGCCCCCTGCTCCTGCCACTGGAAGACGTGGTCGGCGGAGCGGTCGACGAGGACGAGTTCGACCCCCGGGGTGTCCAGCGCGTAGGCGATCGCCTGGTACTCGGCCGACGCCTCGGTGATCGGCGCGACCACCGACAGCGGCGCCCACTCGACGGGGAAGCCCTCGACCTCGGTCGCGAACGCCTGCACCGCCACCGGGAGCCGGCAGTTGCGCAGCTCGGTCAGCAGCGGCGCCATGTCCTCGCACAGCTCCAGGTACACCACCTTGGGCTGTTTCTCCCGCAGCCGCCGCGCCATGGCCAGGGCCGAGGCCGGTGAGTGGTGGCAGACCGGGAAGATCTCCAGTGGCTCGCGCAGCGCGCGGTCGACGTCGTCGACGATGCCCAGGAGGATGTCCGCCAGCGCGTCGGGTCCGTCGGCGAAGCTCGCGGCGGCGTCCTGCAACTGGGTGCGCAGCGCGGCGAAGGCGCCCTGGTCCACGCCGCTCATGACAGGGTGGCGATCGCGTCGCGGCCGCCCTCCAGGAACTCCGGCCAGGACCCGCCCTCGTCCTTGCTGCGCGGCTCGACAACGCCGTGCAGGTACTTGTTGAGGATGGCCAGGTCCTCCGGTGCGCGCCGGGCCAGCGACCCGACGAGCGAGGAGGCCAGGGTACGGGCGGTCAGCGCGCGCTCACCGAAGAAGTTGCTGTGCAGGATCGCGTCCTCCAGCACGCCGATCTGTTCGGCGGTGGACAGCGCGGACTCCAGCTTCTCGTCGTCGCTGCCGGCCGACGCGGCGGCCGCGCGCAGGTCGGCGAAGCTGCGCAGCAGCACGTCCAGCAGCGTCGGCGGCACGTCCAGCTCGATCTGGTGGCGGCGCAGCAGTTCCTCGGTGCGGAAGCGGACGATCTCCGCCTCGCTCTTCTTGTTCGTCACCACCGGGATGCGGACGAAGTTGAAGCGGCGCTTGAGCGCCGAGGACAGGTCGTTGACGCCGCGGTCCCGGCTGTTGGCGGTGGCGATGATCGAGAAGCCCGGCTTGGCGAAGACGATGTTGTCGCTGTCCAGCTCCGGCACGGAGATGTACTTCTCGGACAGGATCGAGATCAGCGCGTCCTGGACGTCGCTGGTGGAGCGGGTGAGTTCCTCGAAACGGCCGATCGCGCCGGACTCCATCGCGGTCATGATCGGCGAGGGGATCATCGACTCCCGCGACTGGCCCTTGGCGATCACCATGGACACGTTCCACGAGTACTTGATGTGGTCCTCGGTGGTGCCGGCGGTGCCCTGCACCACCAGCGTGGAGTTCCGGCAGATCGCGGCGGCCAGCAGCTCGGCCAGCCAGCTCTTGCCGGTTCCGGGGTCACCGATCAGCAGCAGACCGCGGTCGGAGGCCAGCGTGACGATGGCCCGCTCGACGAAGCTGCGGTCGCCGAACCACTTCTGCGAGATCTCCCGGTCGAGTCCGTCGGAGCGCTCCGCGCCCAGGATGAACAGGCGGACCATCTTCGGCGACAGGCGCCAGGCGAACGGCTTGGGGCTGTCGTCGATCGACTCCAGCCAGTCCAGCTCCTCGGCGTACTTGATCTCGGCGGGAGCGCGCAACAGGTCGGACATGTCAGGGCCTTTCTAAGCGAGGAACGTCTTGAGTTCGTGGACGAGCTTGCCGATGTGGCCGGAGATCACCGGCGTGCCGAGGTCTTTGAAGCGCTCCCGGAACCACGGGTTGACGCTGCCGCGGCCGGAGCTGGTCACCGAACCGACCGGGATGAACTTGGCCCCCGAGCGGTGGATGCCGGCCATGCTGTCGAACAGCGGCTCGGCCTGCCACTCGTAGAAGTCCGAGATCCACACCACGACGGTGTTGCGGGGCTCGGCGATCTTCGGCCGGACCAGTCCCATGGCGACGGTGCCGTCGGTGCCGCCCCCGAGGTTGGTGCGCAGCAGGGTCTCGAAGGGGTCGTGCACCCACGGCGTGAGGTCGAGCGCCTGGGTGTCGTAGGCGATCAGGTGGACGTCCACCCTGGGCAGTCCGGTGAAGATCGACGCCAGGATGGTGCAGTTCACCATCGAGTCGACCATCGAGCCCGACTGGTCGACGACCACGATCAGCCGCTGGGGCGTGGTCTTGCGGGCGGTGTGCCGGTAGAAGAGGCGGTCGACGTAGAGCCGCTCCTCCTCCGGGCTCCAGTTGGTGAGGTTCTTCCAGATCGTGCGGTCGAGGTCCAGGTTGCGGAACACCCGCTTGGGCGGGACCGTGCGGTCCAGGGCACCGACCGTGGCCTTGGCCACCTGGGTGCGCAACACCTCGGCGACCTCGTCGACGAACCGGCGGATCAGCGCCTTGGCGTTGGCCAGTGCCACGCCGGACAGGTTGTTCTTGTCCCGCAGCAGCTGCTCGATCAGCGACATGCTCGGGGTCAGCCGCGCGGCGAGCGCGGGATCGGCCAGCACCTCGCGGAGGTGCATCCGCTTGACGAGGTCGGCCTCGATGGCGCCGAGCTGCGGGCCGATCGCCGGAATCAGCTGGCTGAGGTCGGGCGTCGTGCCGCCACCACCCGAGCCGGTCGGGCTGGCGCCCGCTCCCGCAGTGGGCCGGCCGGCCCGCAGTTGACCCGGCTGGCAGCCCAGCGCGCGCTCCAACCACCCCGCGTCGGACTGCCAGCGCGCCAACTGCCCGGCGGTGACCGTGCCCGAGCCGGCGGCGAAGACGTTGAGCAACACCTTCGACACCAGCGCCGCGCGGCGCACCTCGGCGGCGCGGTCTCGTCCGCCGTCCGCGTATCCGTCCACTGTGGACACCGGCGTGGGCACCATCAGGCCGTCGAACTCGGCGGCCAACCCGGGGTGGCGCTGCACGATCGAGTCGACGGAGACCTGCGGGTCCAGCAGCGCGGGCGGCAGGCCGATGTCCTCGACGACGCCGAGGCTCGCCGTTTCCAGCGTCGCCCGCTCCTCGGGGTCGAAGAGCCGGGCCAGCAGCCGCCAGTACAGGACCTGACGGCGCTTGTCGTGGGAGGTCATCTCGGGATCCTGGTCGGTCACTTCCGCAACAGCCTTCCGGCGCGCTCGCGCAACACCGCGGTGGTGTCGGTGGCGGCCTTCTCCGCCTTGACCCCGGCCTTGTCGGTGGTGCCCCCGGCCCACGCCCCGGCGTGGACCGCGACGGTCTTCTTCCGCACGGTGGTCTCGACGGCGAGCGGTTGGACGCGGAACGTCCCGGCGTCCCAGCGGAGCAGGCCGATGCAGGCACTCGACGCGGCGACCGCGTCGGGGGTGAGCGGCCCGGCGGTGGGGACGCGGTCGGCGTCAACGGCCACGCCGTGCCCGGCGACGGTGAACGTCAGCGCGTCGCCGTCCCGGTCGGCGATGTAGCCCTCCAGGAAGACGGGTACGGCGATGCGCGCCGGGTGCCGGTCCAGGGGTGTGGGCGCCGGAGCGCTCGCGGTGGGCAGGGCCACGCGCGCGGTGGCGAACGCGTCGGCCGGCTCGCTCGGGCGCGCGTGCTGGTCGTCCCAGATCAGGTCGCCCTCGGCGGTGATCGGCATGTCGGTGAGGTCCATCGAGCGGCCTTCGCTGACAGCGGCCAGCAGCGACATGTGCGGCCGGAGCAGCTGCCAGAGGCCGGCGCCGACGACCGTGTCGGGCTTGGCCGCCGACACGCTGGCCCGCACCAGGCGGGGCGCGGCGCCGTCGGCGGGCTCGAACACCGCGTGGACCTGGGCCTGTGCGGCGGTCGGGTGCTCGTGCAGGTCGACGCCGAGCGGCAGCAGGCGGCCGGTGGCCACGCCGGTCACCGGCACGTCGGCCGCGCCGGGCAGCGTCAGCAGCATCGCGCGTGACCACAGGTCGCCCCAGCGGCGCTGCGGGACGCGGTCCAGCGCCGCGCCCGGGCAGGACGCCACGAGTTCCGCGGCGAAGCCGTCGAGCAGCGCGGCCAGACGGCGCAGGGCCGGGTCCGGCAGCATGGCGGAGATGACCTGCGCCGAGCCGGCGACCACGTCGTGGTCGATGCCTCGCCACCCCGACCGGGCCAGCTCGGCCAGCCAGGCGCGGGCGGCGGCGAGCAGGTTCACCGGCTGTCCCGACCCCGTCGGCGGGGCGGTCTGCTCGCCGCGGGGCCGTCCGGTCGCCTCCTCGATCCGGGCCATCAGCGCGTCGTGGACGGACCCGAGCAGCGCGGTGCGAGCGGCGGCGAGGGCGACGAAGTGGTCCTCGCTCGCGGCGCCGACCGCCGCCCGCTCAGCCGCCTCAGCGACCCTGGCGGCCAGCGGTGACCCCGCGACGGCACCGGCGAGTTCGGTCAGGCCGGCGGCCTGGGTGGGGTGCGGGCGCAGCAGGCCGGCGACGAGAGCCTGGTCAAGGGCGTCGACAGCGGCCAGGGCCTCGTCCAGCCCGCTGATCGGGTCAGCGAGCAGGTCGGCGCGCATCAGGCCACCGCCCTGGTCGGCGGGAACCACTGCAGCTCCGGCAGCGGCGCGGTGGTCGGGGCGAGTTCCAGGTAGGCCAGGTGGCGCAGGAACCGGCTGAACACGGGCGCTGCCGCCGTGGTCTCCCCCGCCGCACTGGTGCCGCTCATCTCGGCGGCGATGGTCTGCGCGTCCACTTCCCCCGCCGCGATCTCGACCCGCAGGTAGCGGGCCACCCGCTCAGCGCCGTACTGCAGCACCGCCTCGGTGATCAGGGTGTGGATGTGCTTGCAGAAGTACGTGCCCCGCGCGCCGCCGCAGGGCCGGTTGTTGTTCGTGCTGCACGCGAACGCGTAGCTGCCGGCCTCGACCGACGAGACGTAGACGCGTTCGATGTCGGAGCCGCTGGACACCACTCCCTGCAAGCGTCCGTCGGCCAACTCGACGAACGGGACCTTGGCGAGCTTGCGCGGACGCGCGGGTGGTACCACTCGCACCGTGCTCGACCTCTCCCAATCTGCCAACACGCCATCTCCTGTGTTCCAAGGGGACTGTCAACCACAACCGTGGGACGCGAGTGACCATACGGGCGCCCACCGACAAAAACGGATCACGGACGCGGGGCGGCCGCACGGCCCCCGGACCCCACCAGGGCACGGGGGAATCCCATCTACAGTGGACAGCGGGACGGGACCACCAGGAACGGGTCAGCGTGTGTGGGTCGGCGGCCGCCTCGGGCGCGTCACGGGTCGGCCCTCGGGTGCGGGCTGGCCGGGCGCCCGCCGTAGACGCGGTTCATCTCGTGCACGGTTCGGATGATCTGTTCGCGGAGGTCGTCGGGTGCGAGAACCTCCGCGTCGGCGCCGAGCTTGAGGAGTTCGGTGGCGGCCACGTCGACGGACTCGATGGGGACGGCCACGCGCGTCCAGCCCGCCGCGTCGGGTTCGGTCGCGGTTCGCCGGGCGGCGTCGACCATGACCGGCTCCAGCAGGTGGGGCAGCCGGTCGAGGCCCCGGCGGGAGAGGCGGACGACGGCGGTGTCGCGGTGGCGGCACTGGTCGAAGCGGCTGAGGTAGCTGGTCCAGTGGCTGGCCAGGTCGAAACCCTCGGCGCGGTCGAACCGCCCGGTGAGCACGTCCGCGTCGAGGACGCGGGAGACCCGGTAGGTGCGGAACTGGCCGTCACCGCGCGCCACGAGGTACCAGTGACCGCCCTTGAGGACCAGGCCGTGCGGCTGCACGGTCCGGGTGATCTCGTGCGGCTGCGCCCAGCGCAGGTAGCGGATCCGCACGGCGTGCTGGTTCCAGGTGGCGTCCGCGATCGCGGCCAGGTGGGGGGTGTGCTCCGCCCCCTGGTACCACGGTGGGGTGTCGAGGTGGAACCGCTCGGCGATGCGGCTGGCCCGGTCGCGCAGTTCGGCCGGCAGTGCGGCCGTCAGCTTGAGCCGCGCGCTGGCCACCGCCGCCAGGCCCAGGGAGGTGGCGGCCGCGGGCAGCCCGGTCAGGAACACCGCCTCGGCCTCGGCCGCGCTGAGCCCGGTCAACCGGGTCCGGTAGCCGTCGAGCAGCTGGTAGCCGCCCTCGTGCCCGGGCTCTCCGTACACCGGCACGCCGGCCGCGCTCAGCGACTCCACGTCCCGGTAGATCGTGCGCACCGACACCTCCAGGGCGTCCGCCAACTCCTGAGCGGTCATCCGGCCACGCGTCTGCAGCAGCAACAGCAGGGACACCAGACGGCTCGCGCGCATGCCCACCACTCTGCCGAACTCCACTGACAGAAGATGTCAGGGGACCGGCCGTAGCGTCACGACCATGACCGCAACACCCGATGTCGACACCTTCGTCAACCGCTACGCCGCCGTGTGGAACGAGCCCGACCCCGCGCTGCGGCGCAGGATCATCACCGAGCTGTGGGCCGACGACGGCGTCGAGTACACCGACACCAGCGAGTACCACGGGCACGACGCCGTCGAGGCCCGCGTCACCGAGGCCCACGAGCAGTTCGTCGCCACGGGCGGGTTCGTCTTCGTCGTGGCCTCGGACGTGCTGCGCCACCACGACGCCGTCACCTTCGCCACGCACATGGTTCCCTCGGCCGGCGGCGTTCCCGTGTGGAGCGGTGTGGTGTTCGCCGTGCTCGACCGGGACGGGCGGATCCAGCGCGACTACCAGTTCACCGGTGAGCAGGCGAGCACCCGTGCTGTCGTGGCCGACTTCCTCGGCCGTTTGTCCGAGGGCCACCCGGAGCGGATCGCCGAGCTGTTCGCGGACACCGTCGACTGGCGGCTGGGCTGGCCGGCGGAGGGGCACCCCGCGGTGCCCTGGATCCGCCCCCGGTCGACGCGCGCCGACGTGGCCGACCACTTCCGCGCCCTGAACGCCTTCCACGTCCCCCAGCGGCCGGACGGGGTTGCGCCCAGGGTTCTGGTCGAGGGGCCGGACGCGGTGGTGCTCGGCGACATCCGGCAGACCGTGCGGGCTTCGGGCAGGGCGTACACGGCCCGGTGCGCCCTGCACCTCACCGTCGAGGCCGGCGTGATCACCCGCTACCACGTCTACGAGGACAGCCTGACCGTCGCGCAGGCACTGACCGGTGACGCCCCGACCGGTGACGCCCTGGCCGCGGGCTGAACCATCGGTGGACACCGACCGCGTGGCCAGGCGACCGGGCGGCTGGGCCCTCCGGCTCAGCTGATCGCGTCGCGGACGGCGTTGTAGACGTCGAGGACCGCGCCGGCGGCCGGCAGCGTCGCGATGAGCACGACGTACTCCACGATGTCCAGCCAGCGCCCGCGAAACGGCGAGCGCAGGTTGCGCACCACGCGGGCGGCGTAGTACAGGCAGCACGCCGCGGCGACCACGGCGACCACGGCGCTGGCCACCAGCCAGCCTCCGGCCACAGTGGACACCAGCTGGACGCCGAGCACGGTCAGCACGGCCAGCCCGACGACCACCAGGGCCACCCGGTGCGCCGCGCCGGCGTAGGCCCTGGACCGCAGCAGCCACGCCGTGCCGACCAGGCCCACCAGCACGGGTGCCCAGCTCGACCGGTCGGTGGCCAGCACGGCGCAGCACCCCACCGCGATCGCGCCGATCCCGACGAGCAGTCCGGTGAGGATCTCGCCCGCCCGGGAGGTCAGGTCGAGCACCTCGGAGTCGTAGGCCGGGCGCTCGTCAACCCGGAACGACTCCATGTCCGCCGGCACGTACGGCAGGGGCAACCGGGCCAGCCGCATGGCGATCACCGGGGTTGCCACGGTGAGCCCGATCGCCGCGGCCGCGGCCACGGCCGAAGCACGGGCGGGCGGCACGTCGAAGAGCAGCACGGTGGCGGTGACCAGCGCGCCGCCACCGGCCGCGACCGCGGCCGCCGCGAACCACGCCAGGCGGCGGGCGAGCACCGCGGCCGCCGACGCGGCGTACAGCGTGGCCGCGCCCAGCCCGACGGCGAGCTGCTCGGCCCCCAGCGGCCAGATCGCGTGCGGCGGCAGCGCGGTGAGCCCGGCGCACAACGCCGCGCCCAGGCCGGCCGCCGCACACGCGCTGGCGGCGTCCTGGTCCCCGTAGACCCGGGCGAGCGCACCGGCCACGAGGGCGAGCAGCACGGCGAACCCGCCCGAGGCGAGCGGCGCGGACAGGTGCCCGGCCAGGCCGAACGCGGTGAGCAGGGTGGCCGCCACGAACAGCACGGCCGCGACCGCGATGCCCAGCCGCCGCCCCACTTTCGGCTGCCACGCGCCCTTCCTGGTGCGCGCGGCGCTGGCGATCGCGTCGACCACGTCGTCGAACAGCAGCGGTGTCGGTTGGGCGGTCCTCGGGTTGAGCTGGAGCACGTCCCCGTCGCGCAGGGCCGCGGCCGCGACGGTGAGCCGGGGCGACAGCGGCGGCTCACCCAACCTGGACAGCGTCCAGCCGGCGCTGGGGCGTGCCTGCGGTGGCGCCTCGCCGGCCAGGTGGACCAGTTGCGGAACCAGTTCGGCCACCGTGCACTGCAGCGGCAGGCCGACGTCCATCCGCCGGTGCGGCGTCACCACGGTGACCCGGCGCGGTGTCGCGGTCGGAGTGGTCATCGGGCCGTGAACGAGTCCTGGCCGTCGGCGAGCACGGGAGCGAAGCGCGCCTGGGTGGCCGCGGCCAACCGGTCCAGCGCGTCGTTGACGGCCTCGGTCACGATGGCGCCGATGTCGTGGGCGTCGTGGCGGCGGACGGTCACCGGGTCGATGGAGATCTCCACCAGCCGGCCCGTGCCCCGCACCGTGGCGGTGACCTCACTGGCCCGGGAGAACCCCTTGACCAGCATGGCGTCCACGCCGCGCTGGATCTGCGCGATCTCCTGCTGGCGGCGCTGCAACCGCGCCATCATCTCCTCGATCTCGGCCTCGGGCGCGACCGGGGGCACGCGGTTGTCGAACTCCGGGTGCATGGCAACCTCCGTCAGCGGCTGGCGCTGGTGAGCGCCAGGGTGTTGCTGCTGCTGGTACCGATACCGCTGAACAACGTGGTCAGCAGTTGGCTGAGGCCGGCGGTGATCCCCTTGGAGACGGCCTCGGCCATCTTCTTCGCCGTGATCGCCTGCCGGAGGGCCAGGAAGAACTGCACCATGGCCTGTGCCTTCTGCCCGAACGCCAACAGCCGCAGCGCGATGTTCAGCAACCGCACCACGACCTGGGCGGCCTGGGTGAACGTCTGCTGCAGCTGCTCGATCGCCTGCCGCGCCTTCTCCAGCGCGTCGGCCGAGGAGACCAGGCGCTGACTCTCCTGTTCCAGGCTGCGCTTGAGCACGTTGTTGAGCTGGTCCACCAGCTGGGTGGACGCCTGCTGGCAGGCGTCGTAGGACCGGCCGTTCCAGGTCTGCCCCAGCTGGGTCACCACCTGGTTGGTCGAACTGGCCGCCGACCCGATCATGGCCGCGCACCGGTCGCACTCCTGTGCCTTCGCCCGCAGCTCGCCCGGCTGTCCGGTGACCTGACCGAGCGCCACGTCCAGCAGCGTGAAGCCCGCCCTGAGGATCTCGGTTACCTGGCTGATGTCCACAACCCACCTCCTCGTCCCGGTCAGCCTAGGTAACGGCACCCGTCGCCAGGACGGCAGAATTACCCACCCCCGCCGCAGGTCGAGCGGTCACACTCGGGTGCGTGACGAGCCCGTCCAGAAGCCGTTCCGCCGTGCTGCCGCCCGAGGGCGAGATCGTGTTGGAGTCGCCGCCGACCCTGGCCCGCGGCGGCGGCAACGGCATGCTGCACCTGTTGGTCATGGCACCGATGATGCTGGGCATGGGCGCCATGTCCTTCGTCTACATCGGACGATCCGGCGGCCCGATGACCTACATCTTCGGCGGGTTGTTCGTGTTGGTCATGGTGGGCATGGTCGTGATGTCACTGGCCGGCGGCCGTCAGGCGAGCAGGAAGCGGATCAACGAGGAGCGCCGCGACTACCAGCGCTACCTCGCCGGCCTGCGCAAGCAGGTGCACGAGACCGCCGACCGGCAACGGCTCGTCCTGGAGTCGGGCCAGCCCGACCCCACCGAGCTGTGGACCTTCGCGGGCAGCCAGCGGCTGTGGGAGCGGCGCCGGTCCGATCCCACCTTCGGCCAGCTGCGCGTCGGACGGGGCACGCACGAGTTGGCCACCCCGCTCAGTCCACCCCGGACAGTGCCGCTGGAGGACCTGGACCCGGTGTCCTCCACGTCGCTGCGGCACTTCATCCGCACCTACCGCACCGTGCCCGACCTGCCCGTGGCGATCTCGCTGCGGGCCTTCTCCCGGGTGGTGGTGAGCGGTTCCCGGGAGCGGGTGCTCGATCTGGTCCGCGCGCTGCTGGCGCAGGCGGCGACCCTGCAGGCGCCGGCCGACCTGCGGATCGCGCTGTGCCTCGCCAGCGACCGGCGTGCCGACTGGGAGTGGCTGAAGTGGCTGCCGCACACCCACCACCCGGACGACACCGACCCGGTGGGCCCGGTCCGGCTGGTGGCCGGCGACCTCGACGCGCTCACCGACCTGCTCGGCGCCGAACTCGGCGAGCGGCCCGCGTTCACCCGGCAACCCGGGATGGGTTTCGACGTCGCGCACGTCCTGGTGGTGGTGGACGGGGGCCGCACGGCCGGGGGTTCCCGGCTGATGGCCGAGACCGGGATGCACGGGGTGACCGTGCTGGAACTGACCGAGGTGCCGCTGGACACGCCCGGTGAGCACACGCTGTCCCTGCACGTGTCCGCCGAGCGGATGGGCATGCGGGTCGGCTGGGACAGCGACTCCGGCACGTTCCGCCCGCTCGGCGTGCCCGACCGGTTGACCGAGGCCGAAGCCGAAGCGCTGGCCAGAGCGCTGTCCCCGTTCCACCTCGGCACGGTCGCGGCCAGGCAGACCCCGCTGGCGCACACCCTCGCGCTGGCCACCCTGCTCGGCCTGGCCGACCCGAGGGACGTGGACCCGGCGGTCAGCTGGCAGCCCCGGCCGCCGCGCGAGCGGTTGCGCGTGCCACTCGGCGTCGACCCGCAGGGCCGGCCGGTCGAGCTGGACCTCAAGGAGTCGGCCGAGGGCGGCATGGGTCCGCACGGCCTGGTCATCGGCGCGACCGGGTCCGGCAAGAGCGAACTGCTGCGCACCCTGGTGACCGGCCTCGCCGTGACCCACTCGTCCGAGGCGGTGAACCTGGCGCTGATCGACTTCAAGGGCGGCGCGACCTTCGCCGGCATGACCGATCTGCCGCACACCTGCGCGGTGATCACCAACCTGTCCGAGGACCTGGCGCTGGTCGACCGGATGGCCGACGCGATCAACGGCGAACTGGTGCGGCGCCAGGAACTGCTGCGCGCGGCCGGCAACTACGCGTCGGTGCGGGACTACACCAAGGCCCGCGAGGCCGGCGCGGACCTGGCCCCGCTGCCCGCGCTGCTGGTGATCATCGACGAGTTCAGCGAACTGCTCTCCAGCCGGCCGGAGTTCATCGACCTGTTCGTGATGATCGGCCGGCTCGGCCGCAGCCTGGCCGTGCACCTGCTGCTGGCCTCGCAGCGACTGGAGGAGGGCAGGTTGCGCGGGCTGGAGGCGCACCTGTCCTACCGGATCGGGCTGCGGACCTTCTCGGCCGCGGAGAGCCGCGCCGTGCTCGGCGTGCCCGACGCCTACCACCTGCCCGCGGTGCCCGGGTCGGCCTACCTGAAGAGCGACACCGACACGCTGGTGCGGCTCAAGGCCGCCTACGTGTCCGGCGAGCTGCCGGCCAGGCCCACCGGTGCGGTGCCGGTGGCCACGCCGGGCCGGCAGGTGCTCCCGTTCACCCTCGCCCCGGTCCCCGCTCCGGCGCTGCCGCCCGCACCGGTGCTGCCGGACACCACCGGCCAGGAGGACACCGGGGAGACCATCATGGGCGCGATGCTGAGCCGGTTGGCCGGCAAGGGCCCGTCGGCGCACCAGATCTGGCTGCCGCCGCTGGACGAACCGCCCACACTGGACGCGCTGCTCCCGCCGCTGGGCGTCGACCCGGTGCGGGGCCTGTGCCCGCTCGGCTGGAGCGGCAACGGCCGGCTCGCCGTGCCGGTGGCCATTGTGGACAAGCCGTTCGAGCAGTGCCGCGACCAGCTGTGGCTCGACCTCTCCGGGGCGGCAGGCAACGTCCTGGTGCTCGGCGCCCCGCAGAGCGGCAAGAGCACGCTGTTGCGCGGCCTCATCGCCGCGCTCGCGCTCACCCACACCCCGGCCGAGGCGCAGTTCTTCCTGCTGGACATGGGAGGCGGCGCGCTGGGACCGGTGTCCGGCCTGCCGCACGTGAGCGGCTACGCGGTGCGCCGGGACGCGGAGCGCTGCCGGCGGGTCGTCGCGGAGGTCGTCACCCTGCTCGCCTGGCGCGAGCAGTTCTTCGCCGAGCACGGCATCGACTCGGTGGCGACGTTCCGGCAGCGCCGTGCCGAGATCACCGGCGGACCGGACGGCCGCGTGTTCGGCGACGTGTTCCTGGTGGTGGACGACTGGGCCACGGTGCGCGAGGAGTTCGAGCAGCTCGCCGAGACCGTCACCCGGCTCGCCACCAGGGGGCTCGGCTTCGGCATCCACGTCGTGGTCAGCTCGACCTGGTGGCTGAACCTGCCCACGCCGCTGCGCGACAGCACCGGCACCAAGCTGGAGCTGCGGCTGGGCGATCCCACCGACTCGGTGATCGACCGGCGTGTCGCGGTCAACGTGCCGGCCAACACGCCGGGGCGCGGCATCACCCCGGACGGCCTGCACATGTTGACCGCACTGCCCAGGGTGGACGGCGACACCGGTGCCACCACCCTCGGCGCGGGCACCGCGGACCTGGTCGCCCGGGTCACCGCGGCCTGGCCCGGCGAGCCCGCTCCCCAGGTGCGCCTGCTGCCGAGGATGGTTCCCCTGTCCACATTGGACGAGTCGGGCGAGTCGTCGGGGCACCGGATTCCACTCGGGATCGCCGAGTCCGATCTGCAGCCGGTGGCGCTGGACTTCGACAGCGACCCCCACTTCCTGGCGTTCGCCGACGTGGAGTGCGGCAAGACCGCGCTGCTGCGCACCATCGCGCACGGCATCACCCGCCGCTACACGCCCGACGAGGCGCGGATCATCGTGGTGGACTACCGCCGCGGGCTGCTCGGCGCGGTCGGTGAGCCGCACCTGCTCGGCTACGCGGGCTCCGAGCCGGTGCTCGCGGACTTCATCGGCCAGGTGGCCGACGCCATGCGGGAACGCCTGCCCGGTCCCGAGATCACCCCGGAGCAGCTGCGCAACCGGGACTGGTGGCAGGGCCGCGAGCTGTTCCTGCTGATCGACGACTACGAACTGGTGGCGGCGCCGGGCAAGTTGACCCACCCGCTGGGTCCGCTGCTGGAGTTCCTCCCCCACGCCCGCGACATCGGCCTGCACCTGGTGGTGACGCGCGGCAGCGGCGGCGCCGCACGGGCCCTGTTCGACCCGGTGCTGCAACGGATGCGGGAACTCGGCTCGCCCGGCCTGGTGATGTCCGGTGACCGGGACGAGGGCCCGCTGCTCGGCGACGTGCGGCCGGGACCGCAACCGCCTGGCCGGGGCGTGCTGGTGCGCCGGCGCGGCGCCCCGTCCCTGATCCAGGTCGGCTGGCCGGGCGAATGTGGGTAAAAGTGCCGTTGGTGGCGTGCTGAAGCCGCCGTAGCTTCGGTCCTGAAAGGAGGTCGACCATGGCTGACGGAGTTCTTCTCGACCAGGCGATCATCGCCAAGGCGGCGACCGATTTCGACGCCACCGCGAAGCGCATCCAGGAAATGATGAGCAAGATGAACGGTGACGTGACGAACGCGATCGGGCAGACCAGGATGTTCAACGGTGCCGCCCGACTGGCGTTCGACCAGAACCACGCGCTGCTGAACGAGAAGATCAGCAAGGCCACCGTTGAACTGAACGTCATCGGCGAGAAGTTCAAAGAGGTGATGGGACAGCACGCGTCCTTCGCGGAAGAGCAGGCCGCCCGACTCAACCAGCAGGTGGGGCCGATCCACGCCGGCCTGAACGGCTGACCCGGCTCGACGCGAACCACGCGAAGGGAGAGAACGAACAATGCAGACCTCACCATCGGCCGGCACCGTCGCGATGAACTACGCCGCGGTCACCACGGCCGGGCAGTCGTTGGTCAAGTACTCCGGCGAGATCAGCCAGTCGGTGTCGGATCTGGACACCGCCCTCGGCCCGGTGCGGGAGAGCTGGTACGGCTCGGGCAGCGCGTCCGGCGCCAGCGCGCAGGTCGCCGAGGCCAACCTCCGCCGGCTGCTCGCGGAGATGTCCCAGATCATCACCAACATCGGCAACCTGCTGAGCACGTCGGCGACCGACGCCGCCGCGCTGGACCAGAGCCTGACCAGCAAGTTCGCCTCCGCGTGAGACACACGCACCAGGGCACCGCGCACGCCTGACCACACTCCGGTCCGTTGCCCCGGGGTGGGTGCGCCGCCAGGCCACCCACCCCGGTCACCCGTCGAGCACCTGGAAAGGCCGCCATGTCCGGCTCCGGATTCTTCTCGGTCGACCTCCCGGCTCTGACCGAGTTCACCGAGGAACTCACCACCCAGCTGCACGCGACCACCCGGCAGCTGACCGAACTGGCCCCGCTCGCCGAGTTCGTGCTGCCGCTCGGCGAGTTCACCGAGGCGCACTCACTCGACCAGACCCACCACGCGGCCGTGGCGGACATGGCCACCCTGCTCGCCAAGGCCGGCGAGGCCATCGCCTTCGCCGAGGAGGTCACCAACACCGTGGCCCTGGCCTACCGGGCCCACGACGACGGCCTGACCGCCGACCTGTCCGCCCTCGGCGCCGCGCTGCGGCCACTGCCCGGCTCGAAACCGTCCACACCGGACACCGGGGGTGAGGCGGCATGAAGCCGGCGACCAACTTCGGCCAGTACCCCCACCAGCAGCTGTACGCGATGCTGCACGCCTCCGACGAGGCGGGGGTGCGCTCGGCCGCGGACGCCTGGGACGGGATCGGGGCCCGGCTGCACGAGCAGGCCGGCAACCTGGAGAGCCGGCTGGCCCGGTTCCGGGACCGCTGGCGGGGCACCGCGGCCGACCAGTACCAGGTGATGATCGGTGATCTGGGCGCGGGGCTGCGCCGGATCGCCGACACCGCGTTCACGCTGCGCGATCTCGCCCACCAGGCGGCCGACGTGCTGGTCAAGGCCAAGGTCGAGATGCCGGTGCCGGTCGAGGTGCCGCAGCTGCCCCCGGCCACCGCGCAACTGGCCGCCACGCCGATCGAGGTGGACGCGTTCACCTCGGCCGAGACCGTGGCCCGGCTGCAGCAGCTGCGCGCCGAGGCGATCGCCGCGGTGCAGGCGCACCAGCAGGCGGCGCAGGTGGCCAACGCCGCACACGCCCGCGCCATCGCGGTGATGTCCGCGCTGGCCGGTGAGTACCAGGTGACCGACCAGGCCATCCCAGCCTCACCGGAAGCCCGCCAGGCAGCGACCGGCGGGCGCGCGGGCGTCGACGACTGGATGCGACAGCGGGACCCCGCTCAGTCCTCCTGGTCGCCACCGGACAGCACCGGGACGGCCACCACCACGCCGGTGTTCAGCGGCACGTTCACCGCGGGTCTGGGTGCCGCGTCCGCGGCCGTGGCCAGGCAGCTCGTGCCGGCCCTGCCGAAAGTTCCCGACTGGGCGGCGAAGAAGCCGCCGGCCGCGGTGGACCAGCCGGCCGCGCCACCCGGCACCACCACACCGGGCACACCGTCCCAGCCCAACGGCGGCACCGGGCTGGGCGCCCTCGGGCTCGGCGCGGGCATCGGCGGCGCGGGCATCGGCGGTGCTGGCCTCGGCGGCAGCGGCAAGGGCGAGGCCGGTGCCGGCCGGGGTGTCGTCGGCGGTGTTGGCGCGGCGCCGAAACCGGTCGCGGGCGTCGGCATGACCGGCGCCGGGCCGACCCCGAGCGCGGCGGCAGCGGCGCTCGGCGCCACCGCGGGCGCGGTCAAGGCGGGTGCCGGCGGCGCACCCATGATGCCGATGATGCCGTTCGCGCCGGCCGGCTCGGACATGGACAGCGCGCGGCGCATCCCGCCGTGGCTGACCGAGACCGAGGACGTCTGGGGCGAACCGCAGGACACCGCACCACCGGTGATCGGCGCGGCCCCGGCCGAGGAGTACCCGCGACCCGGTTATCCGTACTGAGCACCGCTGGAGAAAGACCGAACACCGCTGAGAAAGGCGTGGAACATGCCGCAACTGACCGATGAGGAGATAGCACGGCACGCCGCGGACGCCGGCTTCACCGGTTCGGACCTGGAGACCGCCGTCGCGGTCGCGCTCGCCGAGTCCCACGGCGACTCCGACGCGCTCGGCGACCTGCACCTGCGGACCGAGGTGTACGGCCCCTCGGTGGGCCTGTGGCAGATCCGCTCGGTCAACCCGGGCCACGGCGGGTGGTTCGACCAGGCGCACCGCAACGAACAGGCGAACCTGGACCCGGCGACCAACGCCAGGAACGCGTACGCGATCCGCGAGCGCTACGGGTGGCGCGACTGGTCCACCTACACCAGCGGCCGGTACCGCCAGTTCCTCGACCGCGCCCAGCGCGCGGTGCGGTCCCCGAACGCCGGCACCGCACCCGCACCGTCCACACCGGACCCCGCCGCCGGCCAGCGCTCCAGCCAGTCGGTCCAGCCGGTCCAGAGCCAGCGCGGTTCCAGCAACCCCGGCGGCATGGCCGTCGACCTGGCCGAGCTGATCCGGTCCATGCAGCGGCTGCTCAACCCGGGCAAGCAGATCAGTGACGCGGCCAGGATGGTCCAGGCGGGAACGCGGGTCGCCGCGGGCGCGTTCGGCGGCACCGCCGGCGCCGGGGTGGCCGCCAGCGCGAACGCCCGGACCGTGCAGGAGTGCACGGCACAGGCGGAGCGCAGCGCACAGGAGCTGGAGCGGATGCGGGCCGGCATGAAGTCGGTCCACGACGCGCAGTCCGCGGACGACCGAGCCCGGGCCACGCAACTGAACCTGCTCGTCGACCCGGCGATCCAGCGCAACGCCACGGCATGAGGATCCGCCCGCCTCGGGCGGGAGAAGGGGGGTCGCCGTGCACGGTGACCAGGCAGGGCAGGGGTTTCAGATCGAGCACGCCCAGGTGTCCGCGGCGGCCAGGGAGCTGCCGAACCAGGGCGGGGTGCTGCGCGAGACCGCGAAAACCCTGGAGGCGCGCCCGCTCGCCGCGGGCGCTTTCGGCGCGCTGCCCGAGGCGTCGCAGTTCGCCGCGACCGCGCACGGCGAGTCGGTGGCCCGTTCGGTGCGCGGGCTGGTCGAGAAGGACCGTCAGCTGATCGCCATCGCGGCCGGCATGCTGGACGTCAGCCAGCGGTTCCAGCAACACGACGAGGCCGTAGCCGCGAAGGTGAACGAGCTGGTGCGGGGCAAGGACACCGCGGGCGAGGGCTGGTTGCAGTGGGGCCAGGGCGGCGCCAGCATCGTCGCCAGCGAGGACCGCGACTACATCAGGCTCACGCCGCGCGACCCGTCGGTGCCGGGTTCCCTGATCCCCAACATCGTCGGCGCCAAGGGGTTCGAGGTCGGTCCCTGGTGGGACCTGCTCGACCAGGAACACACCTACCGGCGGGAGACGCCGACGCCGTTCCGCTTCGACGACGTGCAAGCCGTTGCCGGCGAGGCCATCCGCACCGACCCGGTGCCCAACGCGACCGCGGGTGCCGCCACCCCATCCGGTGCGCGGATCGACGCGGACGGCGGCGGCAACTACGTGTACTCGTTCACCTACCCCTCCCCCGATCCGAGCAACTACACCGACCTGACGATCAACTACACCGTCGCCGACGAGCACATCCTCGACGAGGGCTACGTGATCCGGTACGGCCGGCGGGCCGAGGACGGCAGCCTGGTGCTGGTGAGTTACGGCGAGGGCAACTCCTGGTTGCAGCACCCGCTCAACAAGCCGCTGGAGATCTACACCAACAGCCTGTGGGACGACAACCACGACCGGGTCATCAACCAGATCATCACCAGGCTCGACGCGACGCGCGGGGGCGCGGCACCGCAGCCGGCGCGGTGAGCCGACCGCAGGCGCTGGTCGGACCGGTGCCGCACCCCGCACACCACCCTCACCGGCCAGGACTGGTCCTGCGGCCTCGGCGGATCACAGCCACCCCGACCACGGCGGCCCCGGCGAGCAGCACCCCGGTCACGGCGAGCGCACCGGGCAGCCGGTCCCGGGGTGGCGGTGTCGCCGGCCCGGCCGCTGGCTCCACCGTGGTGGGGGAGGCACCGGCCCGCGCCGACGCCTCCCCCACCACCTCCGCGGTGACCGCGCGGTACACGTCCAGCACGCCCCACCCCAGTCTCGGGTCGCGGCCGCCGCTGGCTGGCCGGCTGGCCGTCGCGGTGAGCCGGTCCAGCACCTGAGCCGGGTCCAGCGCCGGGCGGTACGCGCGCACCAACGCCACCGCACCGGCCACGTAGGCGGCGGCGAACGCCGGGTTGTCCACCCCCCACCGGTGTCCGAGTTGTCCCCGGGTGCCGGCCGAGGTGCTGACCAGCCCGGTGCCCGGTGCCGCGAGCGACAGGTGATCACCGGACTCGCCCTGCACGGGTGTGCCGGTCTGGTCGGTCGCGGCGACCGCGACCACCCCGGGCAGACCGGCCGGGTAGGACCGCGACTCGGGTTTGTCACCCACCGCGGGCGCCACCACGCTGACGCCGCGCGCCAACGCGTCCGACACGGCCCGCTGCAACGCCGGTGAGGACCGCGGTGCCGGCACGACCACCAGGACCACGGTCGCGCCCGCCGCGACCGACCGGCCGATGGCCGCGGCCAACGCGTCCGGGTCCGGCTCCGACGCCGCGGATCCGTCGGTGGCCTGGGTGTAGCGCACCGCGAGAACGCGCACGCCCGGCGCCATGCCCGTGAACGTGGTCGCCGCGTCCGGCCGCGCCGCCACGATCCCGGCCGCGATCGTGCCGCGCCCGTCGCAGTCGCCACTGTCCGAACCGGACACCACCTGGCCCGGCGCGAACTGCGGGTTGCCCGCGTCCACACCGGTGCCGACCACCGCGACCAGCTGGCCGGTGCCCTCGGTCACCGGCCAGATCCGCTCGGGTGCGGTGAGCCGCTGGGCCCAGCCGGGACCCTCCCGGTACACGCCGGCTGGTGCCGCGCACGGGGACGCGCCAGCCGCCGGTGGTGGTGCGGCGGACAACGCCGTCACGCCCAGTGCGACGGCCGCCACCGCCGCCTGGGACCGGCCTGACCGGGCGGGCATCAGGCCGACACGCGGTCGCCGCCGCACGCCCGCTCGTCGGCGACCACGCCGTGCTCGATCGCGTAGCGGGTGAGTTCCGGCCGCCGCCGCAGCCCGGTCTTGTCCCGCACCCGGTCCAGGTAGCTGCGCACGGTCCGCACGCTGATCGCCAGGGCGCACGCGATGTCCTGGTCGCGCTCGCCGAGCGCGAGCCGGCCGAGCACCTCCCGCTCCCGGTCGGACAGTTCGGGCAGCGATCCGCCACCGCGCCGGCCGGGCACGTCCAGCACGGCGTTGGCGATCGAGGACGACAGGTAGCGGTTGCCTGCGGCGATCTCGTGGACCGCGCGCACGATCTCGACCCCGTCGGCGTGCTTGCTCAGGTAACCCCGCGCCCCGGCGGCCAACGCGCCGTGCACCTCGGCCCGGCCGGTCCAGGCCGACAGCACCAACACGCGGTGTCCCATCCCGGTCAGGGCCAGCACCGCCGCCGAGTCCCGCACACCCGGCAGACTCGGGTCCACCACCACCACCGAGCCCGGCCGGCGGCGACAGGCGGCGAACCGCGCCACCGACTCGGCCACCGCGTCCACCTCGACTCCGGGCTCCTCGTTGAGCAACCGGACCACCGCTGTTCGGTACAGCGGCGAACTCTCCACGACCCCAACCGCGATCCGCTCGGTCGGCATCCCAAACCCCCTCACTGGATGGTTGGCCGGTAGCAGCCATCGAGCCGACCGTAGCGAGGCTTCGGGTGCGCCGATGTCGGTCATTCGTCCACCATTGCCGGTGACGGCGTGGACACTCAGAGTTCGTCGGCGCGGATCAGTCCGTCTTGGATCGCCCGTGCCACCAGTGCCGCCTTGGTCGGCGCGGTGCGGCCGACGTTGGCGTACTTGATCCGGACCCGCTCCAGGCAGGCGTTCACCCGGCGCACGGTCAGGTTCAGCTGTCTGGCGACCATCTCCTTGGACTCGCAGTGGAACCACTCCAGCAGCACCTCGGTCTCCCTCGGCGAGAGCCGGGGCCGGTTCGGCCGGTCGTCGGTGCCGAAGGCGCCGGAGAGCATGGGCGGGGTGTACGGGGTGTTGGTGGCCGCCGCGTGGACGGCGGCCACCAGGTGGTCCTGGCCCTCCGCCTTGGTGAGGTAGGTGAAGGCGCCGATGTCCAGTGAGGCCAGCACGGTCTCCCGGTCGGCCCGCATGCTGTAGATCACCACCTGTCGGCCGGCGTCCACCAGTCGCTTGAGGTCGCCGTAGGCCGGGCCGGCCATGTCCAGCTGCAGGTCGAGGATCACCACCTGGGCCTGGTCCCCCGGGGAGAGCCAGGCGACGCCGACGTTGGTCCCCGAGGCGACCACCTCGATCGGCGGGTCGGCAAGGGCGCACCAGGCCCGCACTCCGGCGATCACCGCGGGATGGTCGTCCACCACCACGACCGTGTTCATCTGCCTCCCTGCCACGTCGCCTGAACCCACACCCGGTCGCCGTCGACCAGTGTGGACGTTCGAACCCCGTCGGTGTTCGGCTCGGGCACCAGGTGAGGCGGGCAGTCCGCCACCACGCTGACCGTCACCGAGCCGTCCGAGCCGCTGACGGTGAGCCGCACCCTGCCCCGCGCGGTGGCCAGCGCGGCGACGGCGGGTTCGGTCAGGGTCCGGCGTGCCACCCTCGGTATCTCCGGCCGCACCCCGCACTCGGCGAACGACACCGAGATCCCGTTGCGCTCGGCCAGTTCGATGCACGCGCGCAGTTCGTGCAGGAGTTGGTCGGGTGCGGTGGTGTCCTCCGCGAACAGCCGCCGCATCTTGGCCGCCTCCACCGCGCACCGCTGGCGCACCCCCTCGTCACCCGGGTCCAGGGCCCCGGAGGCGAGGCCGCGCAGCAGGGGGACGGTGGTGTCGGCCAGGCCGGCGTAGCGCTCCATCCGGTCCCGGTGCAGTTGTTCGGCGACCGCCTCGGCGGTGCGCAGCTCCTCCTCGGCGCGCGCCACCTTCGCCGAGGACGCGGCGAGCCCGCGCAGCACGGCGGCGATCAGGCCGACCGCGAGCTGGTAGCCCAGCACGATCACGGTCGCGTTGACCAGACCGGCGAACGACACCGCGCTGTCGCCGGCCAGGGCCGCGTGGCCGAACGTCATCGCGTACTGGGCCAGCAGCACCCCGACGAACACCACGGCCCTGGCGTCCAGCAGCAGCAGCGCCACCGTCCAGCCAGCGTCCCCTTCGGACCAGTGCACGGCGCCGAGCCGGTGTTCGGGTGGGATCGACTCGGTCGCCAACGCCGACAGCGCGAACACCACCGCCACCAGGACCCAGCGCCACCGCCCGAGTTGCCGGCCGCGCCGCAGCACCAGCGCAGCCCAGGCGGTGATCGCGAGGAACCCGCCCCAGGCCAGCACCTGCGGCCACACCGCGCGGTAGGTGTCGAGGTTGGTCAGCAGCTTGGGCAGGTCGAGCAGGAACAGGATGACCAGGTTCATCACCACGACCGCCCAGCCCAGCCCGGTCTGGAACGCGGTGCCGATGACCTCGGTGTCGTCGGCGGCGAACTGGCGGGTGGTCCGGGGGCACTCCATCCGGACCCGGCATCCCTGGCCGGGGGCGCTGACCACCTCGGCGCGGCCACCCACCCGGCGCATCCGTTCCACCAGCGACCGCGTCACGCCGTAGCCGTGCCGGGGCAGGTGCTCCGCGTCGAAGCCGCGCCCCGCGTCCGCCACCTCGACCACCACGGTGTCGCCGTCCAGGCTCGCGGTGATGTCGGCCTCGGCCACGCCAGAGTGCCGGACCACGTTGGTCAGCGCCTCCCTGGTGCCGTGGCACAGCGTGGCCGCGGTGACCGCCGGCACGGACAGCGCGTCCGGACCGCGCAGCCGGACCCGCAGCGGGGTCAGCCCGGCGACCTCGCGCAGCCGGCCCATCAGGTCCACCTCGCGGTGGGACGCGACGGACGGCTCGCTGATCACGTCGAGGTCGCGGGCGGCCTGGTCGGCCAGCCACCGCCGGGGCCCCGGCACCACTCCCGCACCCACCATCAGCAGGGTCGCCGACGCGGTGTCGTGCAGGGCGGCCAGGTACTCGTGCTCGTCGACGCGGCGGGAGGCGGCGATCGCGGCGTCGCGGCGCAGCAGTTCGCCGCGCTCGACCTGCCGGTCGGCCGCCCTGGCCGCCCGGCGCACGAACTTGTACAGCCCCCAGGACAGCGCGGCCTCCATCACCAGCCACAGCTGGAACGGGGCGGACACCAGCCACTCGTCCGGCCGGGCGATCACCGCACCGACCAGGTAGGCGGGCACCACCGCGGCGGTGACCGCGGCCAGGGCCGCCGTGCCGATCTGCCACGGGTAGCTGACGATGGTGATCTCGGCCATGACGAGCACCCAGCTCATCCCGTCCGCGCCCACGTCGGGTGCGGCGGTCCACACCTGGGTGAGGCAGGCGCCGCAGACCACCAGCACGTCCACGGGCACCAGCCAGCGCCGCACCCGCGCGGCGCGGCGCGCCATCGCCGTGGCGTACACCGCGTTCCAGGCGTTGATCGCGAGCACCACGGCGACCGCGACGCCCGGTCGCGGGGCGGGTTCCACGAACAGCGACACCAGGCTGGCCGCGGCCATCACCGCCAGGCGCATCACCAGTGCGTAGCGCAGACCCTGCCGGAGCAGTCCCCGCTCGGCGGAGCCGGTCAACTCGACGTGGTGGTGCGCGCCGTGGCCGGGTCCAGTGCCGGCCCGGTCGGGAACAGGGAGAGCACGGCCGCCGGCACCTCGGTGCGGCTCACCGTGCCGTAGCCGAGCGCCCGGAGCGCGTCCTCACCCGGCACCGGGTAGCGCACGCCGGTGTCGGTGATGACGTACACCGGACCGGGCGGGGCGCCGGGCGCGGTCTGTTCGGCGACGACCGCACCGGCACCGCCGGGCACGTGCACCTCGGTCGCGGCGGGCCCGGTGCCGGTCTGCTCGGCCGGATCGGCACCGCCCGCTCCGGCGGCGCTCGCGTCCACGGTGCGCGGCGCGACGTTGCCGGGCAGCCCGGTGCCGACGGTGACGCGGTCACCGGACGCGCACACGGTCGCGGTGGCGTCGATGTCGATCAGTTCGGGCCGCCGCTGCGGGTAGCCGTCCTCCCGGGCGGCCGAGCGCGGTGCGTCCGCCACGTCCGCGGCCGACACGGGCAGGGCACGCGGGGCGGTGTCGGGATAGGCGGCCGCGCTGCCCGGCGAGCCGAGCACCAGGCGGGCTTCGGTCTCGGTGACCACGGCGAGGCCGTCGGCGCGCACCAGGTAGTGCTCGGCGGTCCCGGTGACCAGCACCTGTCCGACCCTGGTGGCGGTCGCGCCGACCCGGGGGCCGCTCTCCCCGCGTCCGGGCACGTCGATCGTGTCCAGGTCGCGCCCGGCCGGGATGGTGTTCAGCCAGGCGGGGGCGACCGGGATCCGCTCGGCCGCGGCGTAGCCGAGCGCGACCACGGCGTGCTCGTCGACCAGGCGGTGCCGTTGTCCGTCGGTGATCAGGAAGAGTTCACCGGAGCGCAGCGTGGCCAGGATCGCCTGTGCGGGCCCGAGTTCCGCCCCGCCCGGTTCCTGTCCGATGAGGACGGTGGAGATCGGGTCGTCACCGGCTGGCCGGTCCGCGGCCAGCCGGGTGCACCTGGTCCACGGGCCGGTGAGTAGGTGGTCGACACCGGGCAGGGAGTCCGGCGCGCCGCTGATCCCCATGCCCGGACCGCGCGGCACCCCGCTCAGGGTGCTGGCCGGGACCACCACGGTGCGGTCGCCGTCGCCACCGGCGAGCAGCCGCGCCGAGGCGTAGTTGAGCACCGGGTGCAGCGCGTTGTCCGCGCCGAGGATGAACCGGGCCCCGGTCTCCTTCTCGACGATCACCTGCCCGCCCTGCCGCCACTCCTCGGCGCGGCTGGGGGTGAGCAGGCCGATGATGCCGAACACGGCGGTGGTCAGCAGCACGACGACCAGCCCGATCACGGTGCCGAGCACGACCCGCATCGACGGCGACGCCGGGTGGTTGGCGTCGGCCGAGACGAGTGCCGAGACAAGGCGGCGACGGAGGAACTGGTACGCCTGGATCTGATCACGCTGGTTCCACACGACAATCTCCTTGCCCTGCTTGGCATCGCGAGCGTGATCAGGATGATACTGAGCGCGTCACCACCCGGATCCGGCTTTGCCGCGATCTCGCGGCAGCACGCGAAGTCTGGCGATTCGCCAGCAACGGCGACTCCCCGGTGCGCCGCGCGGCCCCGCCGCCACAACCGACGCCGGGACACGCGCTCGACCAGCCGGCCCGGTACACATTCCGCACAATCCGCGAACACACCAGCATATTCACTCTTTCGAGTGGCATCGGATTTCCCCGTGGGAGCACCAGCCGCTGTCTGGCATAGTGAAACACCGCCGGAACTGATCCGCACCAGGCCGGGGAGCCAACCAGAGGGCCGTCCAGGAATAACAGTCAAACAAAGAACAATGGCTTCCACGCGCCTTCCGCACGGTTGATATCAATGAACGAGAGAATGGTGGACAGAGCAATGTTGAAAGCGGCGGTTGATCGGATCAAGCTCATCTTCACCCTGCTCGACGCCGACGGCACCGGCTACCTCGACGCCGCCGACTTCGAACTGATGGCACGGCGCGTGGCCGAGGCGGCGGACGGAGCCGGAACTGCCGCGAAGGACGCGATGTCCGCCGCCTTCCGCCGGTACTGGGCGACCTTGGCCGCCGAACTGGACGCCAACCGCGACGGCAGGGTGAGCTTTGACGAGTACGCCGCCTGCGTGCTGTCGCCGGAGCGGTTCGACGACACGATCAGCGACTTCGCCGAGTCACTCGCCGCACTGGGCGACCCGGACGGCGACGGGCTCATCGAGCGCCCCGTCTTCGTGGCGCTCATGACGGCCATCGGATTCGAGCGCGCGAACATCGAGGCCCTTTTCGACGCTTTCGACCCCTCGGATTCGGACCAGATCAAGGTGTCGACCTGGGTGCACGGCATCAAGGACTACTACCGCCCCGACAAGGCGGGAATTCCCGGCGACCACCTGGTCAACGGCACGAGCGCCTGACCCCGATTCCGACGACGAGGGGGCACGGTGGCACCGGTCATAGGACTCGCGATCGGCCGAGGCACGGGAGCGGAACTCGCGGCCGTCTTCGAGCGGGTGCTGGCCAGACTCGGCCAGTTGTACGCAACCGAAATCGACGTCACGCGATCACCGCGGATTTATCACTCGTATTCGTCGTTGCGGCGCGAGGGCGGGATCGAACGGATCCGCCGGCTCACGCAGGAGGACGCCGAGCACTACGAGCTGTTCTGCCGCACCCAGGCGCGCCACGGCGTCCCGGCGATCTTCCGCACGGCGATCAACGCCCAGTCGCTGTACCTGGTGCGGCAGCGCCTGCAGGCGGTGAAGGTCGACGTCATCGCCCACCAGGACACGTCGTTGCTGCTGGTCCGGGACGAGGCCCAGGGGTTCTACACCGGCGAGAACAGCCACTCCCCTGGCACGGTCACCCGCACCATGAGCTTCAGCAGGGAGATCACCGAGAAGGTCGTGTCGTTCGCGTTGCGGCGGGCGCGGCAGGAGTGGCCCGACCGCGGCATCGGCCAGGTCCTCATGGCCTACAAGTTCCACCTGCTGGACGGCGCGCTCGACGAGTGGGTCGCGGAGATCTCCGAGCGCCACGGCACGCCCATCAGGTTGTGCCAGCCGGACACGGTGAACCGCAACCTGATCGAGCGCGACCCGCCGGAGCGCACCGTGATCATCGCCGGCAACGAGTGGGCCGACATCATGCACGTGGTCCTGTTGGACCGGTTCGGCTCGGAGCGGCAGGAGAGCCGCTGCACGGAGAACATCCACCTGCGCGCCGAGGTGGCCGGCCTGACCGAGTACCAGACCGTGCACGGTTCCGCCGACGACCTGGAGGGCAGGGACGCGGTCAACCCGGTGGCCACCGTGCGGGCCGCCGCCGCGATCGCCGAACGGCACGCCGGCTGCGCCGGTGCGGTGCGGGCGGTGGAGCGCGCGCTCAGGTCCGTCGCGGAGCGCGGCATCCGCACCGCCGACCTCGGCGGGCGACACACGACCACGGCGGTGGTGGACGCGCTGCTCGACGTGCTGGAGCCGGCCGAACCGGACCACACCCCGCTGACCGGCCGGACAGTGGCGGCCGAGCCGTGACCCCGCGGGAGAAGACGGCGCTGGTCGTCGTGGACCTGCAACGTGACTTCTGCGTGGGCGAGGTCGCCGCCTCCCGGTACCAGGGCGACCTCGCGTCGCTGGCGAGCGTGACGGCGAACGCCGCGCGAGCCGTCGCCTCGGCACGTGGTCGGGGCATCGAGGTCGTGTTCGTCAGGTTCCTCGGCGACGTCGAACACCAGGGACCGAGTTGGCGGCGGCGGGACCGCGTGCTGGGCAAGCAGCCGAAGTGCCGTGCGGGTTCGCGGGGCGCCGAGTTCCACCAGGTGTCGCCGGCGCCTGGCGAGCAGGTCTTCACCAAGCGGGCGTGCTTTGACGCGTTCCTCAGCGACGGGTTCGAGCGGCACCTCCTCCGACGCGGCATCGGGCATCTCGTGTTCGCCGGGCTGTACACCGACGTCTGCGTGGACTCCACCGCTCGAACCGCGTTCCAGAAGGGCTTCCACGTGACGGTGCTGACCGACTGCACGGCCAGCCTGCACCTGCCGGCCCAGGACATCCTGCGGTTCATGCGTGTCGTGTACGGCGCCGGCACGACCACCCACGACCAGCTGGACACGTGGTCACGACTGCCCGGAGAGGAGGTTGGGTGGCCCACGCACAGCACGGGGACACCGGCGTGAGCGGCGGAGTCGGCCTGACCGCGCTCATGGTCGCGGCGGCACGCGCGATCGAGACCCACCGCCACGACACCCTGGTGCGCGACGTCTACGCCGAGCACTTCGTCCGCGCCGCACCGGCGTCCTCGGGCTGGCCGGTGCGGATGCGGGAGGTCGCGGACGGGGACGCCAACCCGCTGTGGGGGCGTCTGGGGCGCTACTTCGGTCTGCGGACGAGAGTCCTCGACGACTTCCTCCTCCGGTCGGTGCGTGCCGGTGCGCGCCAGGTGGTCCTGCTCGGGGCCGGGTTGGACACGCGGGCGTTCCGGCTCGACTGGCCGCCTGGCCGCGTCGTCTTCGAGATCGACCGAGCGGACGTCCTGGCGTTCAAGCACGAGGTGCTCTCCAGCGTGGGTGCCGTCTCCCGGGTGGCACGCACCCCGATCGCGGCCGACCTGCGTGCTGACTGGGCCGACGCCCTGGTGGGAGCTGGCTTCGACGCGGCAACGCCGACCGCCTGGCTGGCCGAGGGGCTGTTGCTCTACCTGCCCAGCGCCGCGGAACAGCGCCTCATCCAGACGGTGAACCGGGTGAGCGCAGCCGGAAGCGCGCTGGCGTTCGAGGTCAAGCTCGACAGGGAGTCACCGGCAGTCCGCGCCAACCCCGTCTACTCCTCGACAAAGCGCCAGATCGGCGTCGACCTGCTCGCGTTGTTCGACGGGGAGGCGCGCCCGGACTCCGCTGGGGACCTGAGCAGACTCGGCTGGGCCACGGCCGTCCACACCCCCTTCCACTTCACCCGGCGCTACGGGTGTGGCCCACAGCCCGAGCAGAACGACGCGCTCGCGAGCAACCGGTGGGTGTTCGCGACCAAGACCAGCCAGCAGCAGCACGAGTGATCAGGAACAGCCGCACAGCGGGAGCCAGCGCCTCGGCCAGCAGCGGACCGGGCGCTGGCTCCCGGTGTCCGACAACGGCTTCGCGCTGGGACGCCCGGGCTCGGCGCGCGTGTCGGACGTGCCGTCACCGAGCGGTGTCCGGTCGACCACCCGGCTGCGGCGCAGCGTGCGGGTTGACCAGCATGAAGCCCACCCCCCGGATGGTGCGCAGGTACCGCGGTGTTTCCCCGCTCTCGCCGAGCTTGCGGCGCAACCACGACAGGTGCACGTCCACCGTGCGGTCGGTGCCCAGATAGGGCCGCTGCCACACGTTGGTGCTGAGTTCGCTGCGGGTCACGACCCGGTCGGCACGGCCGGCCAGGTAGGACAGCAGGTCGTACTCCTTGCGCGTCAGGGCGAGTGGACGACCGTCCAGCGCGGCGGTGCGCCGAGCGGGGTCGAGCCGCAGTCCACCGACGAGGATGGGTTCGTCGGCCAGTACCGGTGCGGCGCGGCGGGTTCGCCGGAACACCGCGTTGACCTTCGCGACGAGTTGACCGGTGGAGAAGGGCTTGACCACGTAGTCGTCGGCGGTGGTGTCCAGGAGGCGGACGGCGTCCGACTCCGATCTGCGCTCCGTCGACACGATGACCGGAGCGTCGCACACCGCCCGGAGCATCACCAGTGCGTCGGCACCGTCGATGTCGGGCAGCCCCAGGTCCAGGATCACCATGTCCGGCGGACGAGTCGTGACGTCGCGCAGCGCGTCGGCCGCGGTCTCGACGGCTCGGACGCCGTACCCACTCGTGACCAGCGCGCGGATCACTGCCCCGGCCACCGCCGGATCGTTCTCGGCCAGCAACACGTGGGGCATGGCCGAATCGTAATCTGAACCGTCAAGGTGAACTGCCCTGCGCTGGTCGGCGTCGCCGCCACCGGCGCCGCGGACCGGGCGACTCAACTGATGTTGACGCTCGTTCCCGCGCGGGCCGGAACGCCGGCCGCCGGTGGCCACCGGTCTCGTCGCCGACGCGGCGGTCGGTGCTCGTGCTCCTCCTTTCGAGCCGGACGGGATCACGCCCGCCACCGCGGTTTCGGGTGGCTGAGCGAGCCGCGCCGCGGTCGGCGCGCGTCCGGTGGCAGTGCGGTCGAGCAGTTCTCGCGCTGTGCGCATGCGACACCCCGGTGTGTGCTTGCTGGCGGGGTGTTCGGGCCGGTCCTCGCGAACTCGGCCCGAACACCCCGGTCGTCTGCGTGCACCGCCCTGCTTGGGATCCGTTCGGCTAGCTGCCGCTCATGGCACTGATCAACTCGCCGTCACTGGTGTCGCCCGACAGCTCCCAGAAGAACATGCCCCCGAGGCTCTGGCTGCCGGCGTAGGTCCGCTTGCCCCTGATGGTGTCCGGGGTGTCGTAGCTCCACCAGTCGCTGCCGCACAGTCCGTACGCGGTGCCGGCGATGGTGTTGGTGGCCCGGCAGGTGTTCTTGAGGACCTTGTAGTCCTCGATGCCCTGCTCGTAGGTGCCCCGCGCGGGTCCCGTGGCCCTGCCGCCGGGCGCGAGTTGGGTCACGCCCGTCCAACCCCGGCCGTAGAAGCCGATGCCGAGCAGGAGCTTGCCTGGTGGGACGCCCTTGCCCTTGAGCTTGGTGATGGCGGAGTCGGTGTTGAAGCTGGGGTTGGGGATGCCGTCGTAGGCCCGCAGCGGTGAGTGCGGCGCGGTCGGTCCGGTGGTGTCCCAGGCTCCGAAGAAGTCGTAGGTCATCACCATGTACCAGTCGACGTACTGCGCCGCGGCGGCGTAGTCGGTCGCGTCGATCTTTCCGCCGGACGAGGCGTCGGCGGTGATGGCGGCGGTCACCAGGTTCGAGCCGAACCTGGAGCGCAGCGCCTTCACCAGGTTTCCGAACGCCTTCGGGCCACTGGTGTCACAGGTCAGCCCGCAGGCGTTGGGGTACTCCCAGTCGATGTCGATGCCGTCGAACACGTCCGCCCAGCGCGGGTCCTCAACGAGCTTGTAGCAGCTGTCGGCGAACGCCTCGGGGTTGCGGGCCGCTTCGCCGAACCCGCCCGACCAGGTCCAGCCACCGAAGGACCAGATCACCTTCAGCCCGGGGTACATCTTCTTGAGCTTGCGCAACTGGTTGAAGTTCCCGGCCAGCGGCTGGTCCCAGGTGTCGCCGACACCGTCGACGCTGTCCGCCGCGCTGTAGGTCTTCTCGTAGTCGGCGTAGGAGTCGCCGACGGCGCACCTGCCGCCCTGGACGTTGCCGAAGGCGTAGTTGATGTGGGTCAGCTTGGCCGCCGAGCGGGAGGTGGCGATGTTCTTGACGTAGTAGTGGCGGTCGTACACGCCCCAGTTGGCGAAGTAGCCGACCAGCTTCTGGCCCGGTTCTCCGGGCTCGCCGGGCTCATCCGGCGGGTTGCTCGTGGTCGGGGTCGTGGTGGTCGTGGGGGGCACGCTGCCGCCGTCGCAGGAGACCCCGTTCAGGGCGCACCCGGTGGGCGTTCCCGTGCCCGAGGCGTTGAACCCGAACGAGGCCGATCCGCCAGCGGGGATGGTCCCGTTCCAGGACAGGTTGGCGAACGTGTACTCCGTGCCGGACGACGAGAGCTGCGCGTCCCACGCCGAGGTCACCGAGCCGGACCCGAGGGTGAACGTGAGCCTCCAGCCGCTCAGCTCGGCGCTGCCGGAGTTCCGGATGGTGTACCTGCCCTCCCAACCGGTGTCCCAGGACTGGGTCTTCTCGAATGTGGCCGTCACCGTCGCCGCGCCACTGGCCGGGGCGACCACGACAAGGCCGAGCACGACCGCCGCGGCGGCGGCCACGCCCGCGATGGCGTGCCATCGGATTCTCGACATCAGCTACCTCACAGGGAGCAGGGATGGACTACCCTCAACTTGGTCTAGACCATGTGGCGCGGCAGCCCGTCCGAACGGACAGCGGGCCACCGCGCCGACCTCAGTGGTCGCTGATCTCCCGGGGTCGAACCCCCCGTTCCGGGGCGCGGGCGGGGTTCGCGGGAACGCGGCAGGGGGTTCTGGACATCAACTACCTCGCAGGCAGCAGGGACACCCACATTGTGGTCTAGACCACTAATCGAACGGCTCCCATGGTCGGCGGAAACCACACCGACAACGCCATCCTTAACGCAGATTTAACAGAGCTTTAAATGTGCGGTCCCACCCCGGGTTCTCCGGCCACGGGGGCGGTGAGGTAGCGGGTGAGCATGGTGACGAGTTCGTTCTCGAACCGGGGGATCTCAAGGGGATCGGGAGCGGCGAGCAACTGGTGGACGACGAGTTGGATCGTGGCGACGACGAGCCGGGCCGCGGTGTGCGGGTCGTCGACCCGGGCTTCGGGGTGCCGGGCGAGCAGCTCCTCGACGTAGGCGACCCGGGCCCGTTCATACTCGGAAACCTTCTCCAGCAGTTCACGGGAGCGGGGCGCCTGCTCGGCCATGACGCGCAGCAGCTGCGGGTCGTCCAGGTGGTTCTCGACCGCCGTGCGCACGAAGACCCGGATGATCTCCCCGAGGGAGTCGGGCAGCTCCTCGCTCTGTCGCCGCGCGCTGATGGCGCCGCCGACGTCGAGGTGCCGGTCCACCAGCGCGAGCAGGATCGCGTCCTTGTTCGGGTAGTACTGGTACAGCGAGCCGATCGAGATCCGGGCCCGTTCGGCGATCCGGTTGGTGGTGCCCGCGGCGTAACCGTGTTCGGCGAAAACGTGAGCAGCCGCGGTGAGGATGCGCTCCCTGGTGTGCTCGGCCCGAACCTGGCGGGGCTGTTTACGTGGTTGAAGTCGGCGGCTCTCCGATGTCATGGCACCTCCTGGACGACAGCGCCGAAAGCGAGTAGCGCGCGAAGTGAGCAATTGCTCATAATAGTGTCATGACCTGCGCGAATGCCGTGATCGGGTAGCACGCGCAGGTGGCACCGAGTCCATTGGCGGTGGCGGTGAACCCTCGGCCGGGACGACGTTGACGCCCGACCGCACCGCCCCTGTCCTCTCGCATCCACGAGGAGCCCTTGATGACGCATGCCCGCACGCGCCCCCGGCGGGTGTACCAGGACGAGGTCCGCGCCCGACTCGGCGAGCCCGAGGCGATGATCAGGGCCAAGATCCTCGACCACATCGATGAGCATTCCCACCGCTTCATCGCCCACTCCCCGTTCCTGGCGCTGGCCACCGCGGACGCGGCCGGGCGCGCCGACTGCTCGCCCCGCGGCGACTACCCGGGATTCGTGAAGGTCCTCGACGAGCGCACGCTCGCGATTCCCGACCGCCCCGGCAACAGGATCGCGGACTCCTTCGGCAATCTCGCGGAGAACGACGGGATCGGTCTGCTGTTCCTCATCCCCGGGCTCCGGGAGACGTTGCGCGTCAACGGCCGCGCCTATCCCACCGACGAGCCGGACGTGCTCGCCCGGATGCGGACCGAGGGCAGCGAGCCGGTCCTGGCGCTCGTCGTCGAGGTGGCCGAGGTGTACTTCCACTGTGGACGGGCACTCATCCGTTCCCGCCTGTGGGACCCGGCGAGCCAGGCGCTCGCCGCGGAGATCCCGTCACCCGGTGAGACCGCCGTCGGCCAGCTCGGACTCGACATCGATCCGGCGCTGCTCGATCGCAACCTGGAAGCCTCCTACCGGAAGCTGTTCTGACCGAGTCCACGAGGTGATCTCAATGCAGCAGACAATCCTCGACCGTGTGGACAGGGTCGCCGACGGCGTCGTCTCCCTCGTCCTGCGCGGCACCACCGGCCCACTGGCGCCCTGGGAACCGGGCGCGCACATCGACCTGGCCCTGCCGAACTGGCTGACCCGGCAGTACTCGTTGTGCGGCGACCCGGCCGACCGGGAGAGCTACCGCGTCGCCGTGCGCCACGAGCCGCTCAGCCGGGGCGGCTCGGAGTACGTCCACCTGTTCCTTCGCCCAGGCCGCAACCTCACGGTTTCGTTGCCGCGCAACAACTTCCCACTCGTTCCAGCACCGGAGTACCTGTTCCTCGCCGGCGGAATCGGCATCACCCCCATCCTGCCGATGCTGCGGGCCGCCGTTGCCTCGGGAGCCGGGGCGAGATTGGTGTACGTGGGCAGGTCGATCGCGGCCATGCCCTTCGCCGCCGAACTCCGCGCGTCCCACCCGGACCGGGTCGACATCGTGGCCACCGAAACGCGGGACAGGCCGGACTTCGCGGCGTTGGCCGCCGCGCTGAGCCCGCGCGCACTGGTCTACTGCTGCGGCCCGGGGTCCATGCTCGCCGCGGCCGAGGCCGTGTTCCCCTCGGACCGGCTGCACACCGAGCGGTTCCGCTCCGCCGGCAGAGCATTCGCACCCAACAGGGCGTTCGACGTGGTGTGCGTCCGATCAGGACAGTCGGTCCAGGTCGCTCCGGACGAGACGCTGCTGGACGCGCTGACCCACGCCGGGCAGCCCGTGCCGTCCGGCTGCCGGGAAGGCGTGTGCGGTAGCTGCGAACTCACCGTGCTCGACGGAGAACCCGAGCACCGGGACGACATCGGTGCCCCGCCGGGTCGGATGTTCGCCTGCGTGTCCCGCGCGCTGTCCTCCCGGCTCGTCGTGGACCTGTGACAAGAGGCGGGTGACGACATGCTGCCCAAGGTGCGCACGCCCGAGTCACGCAGGATGATCACCTGGGTCGCGGGTGAGGCCAAGCTGGCCACCGGCCTGCGCCGCCACCTGGTGAACGACCGCGGGGTGCCGAAGTCGGACATCGCCTTCTTCGGGTACTGGCGACACGGGCGGTCAAGCCCCGGCTGATCCCTCGGGGCGGCACCGCGAGGACTCCGCGCCGAACCGCGAAGTCCTCGAACACCCAGGTGGCACCAGCGTGTGGCGGTGCCTGGCGCACCGCCACACCGCGTCACAACGTTCACCGGGCCCCGATCAGTCCAGTGCGCACTGTCGCGGTCGGACTGTCAGCTGAGCGGCTGTCTGCTTCACCTCGGTCGCCGCCCCCGCCTCTCGCGCCGGGGGTGGCGACCTTCCGGGCCGAACCCGCCGCGGGAACGGCGGAATCGGGCTGCCCAGCCGACTCGGGTCCGAAACTTTCGGCGGCCAGGACCCCGGAGGACACGGCGTCCGGACATGCGTCCGTGCGCCTCGGTCTACACCGAGATCGACTGAAGATCCAGCCCAGCCAGGAAAATTTCCCCCTTTTGCCGGACCGTGGGGAACCAGAAGTTCATTGACGCGACACCACGAGGCCCCCTATGGTTTCGACCAAGTTCCCGAAAGTTTAGCCGTAAGGTCGAAAGTTTCGGCTACCTGCCCCGCAGACCCCCGTGACGAAGCGGGCGGTGTCCGGCCGACCCGGCAGCGGTTCAGGAGGAACGTACAAGATGTCACAGCTCGTCCTCTTCGCGATCGACATCTGCGCAGTGGTGTTGCTCGTCTTCGGGCTCTACTTCCCACGACACCGCCGCCGCGACCTGGTCGTCGCCTACCTGGGGGTCAACATCGGCGTGCTCGCGGTGGCGAGCGCGCTGAGCGCCAGCAACGTCGGTGCCGGGCTCGGGCTGGGACTGGCGCTGTTCGGCGTGCTGTCCATCATCCGCCTGCGCTCGACAGAACTCGACCAACACGAGGTCGCCTACTACTTCTCCGCGCTGGCCCTGGGCATCCTCGGCGCGCTGAGCACCACCTCGGTGTGGCTCAGCGGCGGCCTGATGGCGCTCATCCTCGCGGTGATGTTCCTCGGCGACCACCGGCGCCTGTTCCGGCACTACCGGCACCAGATCCTGGTGCTCGACTCGGCCATCACCCACCACGCCGTGCTCGTCGCACGCCTGGAACAGCTGCTCGACGCCCGGGTGCACGCCGTCAGCGTCCAGCGGCTCGACCTGGTCAACGAGACCACCGTGGTCGACGTCCGGTACGCGCTGCCCGACCGCGCGCTGATCGCTGATCCCAGCACGTCCACACCGTCCGGAGCGCGCCGATGACCACGGTTCCCATCGTGCCGGCCCTGACCCGGCTGGCCCCCGTCGGGCTCGGTGAACTGATCGACCGCGCCGCGTTGCAGACCAGGGTGGACCGCAAGTACCTCGTCCCCGCGCAGGCACTGCCAGGCCTGCTGGAGCGGCTCGCGCCGCACGCCCGGGTGCTGGACATCGACGGTGAACGCACCTTCCGCTACGAGTCGGTGTACTTCGACACGCCACGCCTGGCCAGCTACCACTGCGCGGCGTACCGCAGGCGCCGGCGCTTCAAGGTGCGCACCCGCACCTACCTCGACTCCGCCCAGTGCTGGCTGGAGGTCAAGATCAGCGGTGCCCGGGGCAACGTCACCAAGCACCGGCTGCCATACCACCCCGGGGACCGCGCCACCGTCCACCCCGGACGTGACTTCGTCGACGACGCCCTCACCCGCGAGTCGATCGGTCCCACCGCCGGGAGCGCCCTCGACCCGGTCCTGGTCACCCGCTACCACCGCGCCACCCTGCTGCTGCCGGACACCGCGAGCCGGGTCACCATCGACACCGGGCTCTCCTGGCGGACCGCCGAGTCCGCGCTGTGCCTGCCCGGTCTCGCCGTGGTCGAGACCAAGACCGCCTCGGCCGCCACAGCGGTTGACCGCGTGCTGTGGCAGGAAGGGCTGCGACCGGTCCGCATCTCCAAGTACGCCACCGGGCTGGCCGCCCTCCGCGTGGACCTGCCTGACGTGCCGTGGCGGCGGACGCTGCGCCGCCACTTCCGCGGCACCGCGCCGTCGGTGGGCTCCGCACCGACCACCTCCCCCCGCCCCGAACAGGAGACATCGTGCGTCTGACTCCGCACAGCACCGGTGTCGCAGTACCCCGCCGCACCACGGGATTCGCGGTCACCGCCGTGCTCCTCGCCGGCCTCCTCATCCCGTACCCGTCATCGGCCGGTGCCGCCCCGGGTTCCAACGCCCCTCCGGACAGCCGCGCGGCAAGCACCGCCGCCGGCACCGGCACCACCGACACCGACACGGCGGCCGCCGACGCCGACGCCGCGGCTGCCGCCGCCGACGACCTGACCGGCGACATCACCTTCTCCGTGCCCAGCGGCACCTTCCAGGGCCAGGTCGCGGTGTCCCTGAGCACCACGGTCAGCGGCGCCCAGATCCGCTACACCACCGACGGCCGGCTGCCGACCGCGCAGTCAGCCCTCTACCAGGGCTCGGCACTGCAGTTCACCCGCACCACCCAACTGCGGGCGCAGGCCTTCGTGGGGCAGACCGCGTCGGGCGCGCCCGGAACGGCCATGTACGTCGCCCGTGGCACCACCACCACGACGCACGACCTGCCGGTGATCCTGATCGACTCCTACGGCGCGGGCAAGCCCGGCCGGGAGTACTTCGACGCCGCCACCATGATCTTCCAACCGGGCAGCGGCGGGACGACGTCGATCGCGTCGGCTCCGACCGTCGCGACCCGCGCCGGACTCCGGCTGCGGGGCCAGTCGTCGGCCACGTTCGAGAAGACGCCGTACCGCGTCGAGTTCTGGGACAACGACAACGACGACGCCGACTACCCGGTGCTGGGCATGCCCGCCGACTCCGACTGGGTGCTGCGCGGACCGTTCACCGACAAGGCACTGATCCGGGAAGCCCTCAGCTACGACCTCGGCAGGGAGATGGGGCTGCAGGCACCGCGGTACGCGTTCGCGGAACTCTACCTCAACACCGACGCCACTCCGGTGAACGCCAACGACTACATGGGCGTCTACCTGATGGTCGAGACGATCAAGAACACCAAGAACCGGCTCGACCTCGAAAAGCTGCACGAGGACGACCGGACCCTGCCGGAGATCCAGGGCGGGTACATCTGGAAGTTCGAGTGGATGGCGGCCGAGGAGCCGACACTGCCGTGCAGCGGGCCGGCGGCCACCTGCTGGAACTACCTTGAGGTGGCCGACCCGTCACCGCTGCAACCCGAGCAGCGGGACTGGCTGCGCAATCACATCCAGGAGTTCCACAACGTGCTGCGGGCGCCGAACTTCGCCGACCCGGTCACCGGCTACCCGGCGTACATCGACGTCGGCTCCTTCGTCGACCAGCTGATCATCAACGAGTTGAGCCGGGAAATGGACTCCTACGTCCGCAGCGCCTACTTCTACAAAGACCGGTACACCAAGATCTTCGCCGGCCCGCTGTGGGACTACGACCTCTCCTTCGGGGTGGGCGGGTACTTCCAGAACGACCAGACCGCGGGCTGGCAGTACCAGCAGACCCGGCAGCCACTGGCCAACGACTGGTTCACCCAACTGCTGCGGGATCCGGCCTTCGTCGACCAGGTCAGGTCGCGGTGGCAGACACTGCGGCGCGGCCTGCTCTCCGACGCCGCGCTGCAGAGCAGGATCGACGCTCTGGCCAGGCCGCTGACCAACGCCGCGCAGCGCAACTTCCAGCGGTGGCCGAACCTCTCGACGGCGCTCATCGGTTTCTTCATCACCCCGACCGCGCCCACCTGGCAGGGTCAGGTGCAGTACCTGCGGGACTGGATGCAGCGGCGCATCGCCTGGCTGGACTCCCCGGCCGGGTGGGGCGGTACGACGACCCCGCCCGGCACGGGCGGGTGTTCCGCGACGTACACGGTGACCAACCAGTGGTCCGGCGGGTTCCAGGGCGAGGTCCGGGTCACGGCGGGCAGCGCGGCGATCAACAACTGGACCGTGTCCTGGACCTTCACCAGTGGCGAGACGATCAGCCAGGCCTGGAACGCGACCGTCACGAGCCAGGGCGCGGCGGTCACCGCCCGCAACGCCACGCACAACGGGTCGGTCGCGGCCGGGGCCAGCACCACGTTCGGATTCCTCGGGACGTCCACGGCCGCGCCCGGCAGACCGGCCCTCACCTGCACCGGGAGCTGACGGCTGGCGGACGCGTGCCCGGTAGCGGGCCGAGCCGGGGAGGGCGGTGGCCGTGGCCGTGACGGTCACCGCTCGTCCCACTCACCATCCACAATGGTCTCCAACAGGTCCCGCAGCCGGTTGGCGATCCCGTCGGCCACGCGGTCGTCGAACACGTCGGGTCGGTATTCGAGCCGCAGGCTCAGCCCGTCCGGCGACGGGCCGGCGAGCAGGACCAGCGGGTAGTGGGTGCCGTCCCGGGAGTCCGCGTAGGCCAGCCGCAGCCCGGTACCCGGTGCGGCCAGGGAATCCGGGGCCACCGGGTAGTTCTCGAACGCCATCATGGTGTCGAACAGCTCGCCGAAACCGGCCAGCCGGGCGATCTCGGTGAGCCCGAGGTGCTGATGGGGGATCAGCGCGGTTTGCTGGTCCTGCGTCCTGGTGAGCAGCGTGAGTACCGATTCGCCGGGATCGACGCGCACGCGCACTGGAACGGTGTTGATGAACAGGCCCACCATCTCCTCGACACCGGGCAGGTCGGCGGGCCGTCCGGCCACGGTGGCGCCGAAGACCACGTCGGTGCGTCCGGTCAGCTCGGCCAGCAGCAGGCCCCAGGCTCCCTGCACCAGGGTGTTCAGGGTGAGGCTGTGCTGACGGGCCTGGGCGGTCATTCTCGCCACCAGGTCGGCGGGCAGGTCGAACAGGATGCGACGCGGCACCAGTGGTGCGCGGCTGCGTCCGGGCGGTGCCACCAAGGTCGGAGCCGCAAGCCCGGTCAGGGCCGCCCGCCACGCCGCGGCTGCCGCAGCCCGGTCCCGCGTCACGAGCCACCGCAGGTAGTCGCGGTAGGGCGCTGGCCCCGGCAGGGAAGTGTCCCCGGCGTACAGGGCGAACAGGTCCCGGACCAACAGCGGCAGGGACCACCCGTCCACCAGGATGTGGTGTGCGGTCAGCACCAGCCGGTGGCGGTGCGCGTCGAGCCGGATCACGGTGAAACGCAGCAGTGGCGGCGTCACGGGATCGAACGGCTGCCCGGCGTCCTCGTCGAGCAGTCGCAGCAGCGCCGAGTCCCGTTCCGAGTCCGGGAACCCGGTGAGGTCCAGCTCCCGCCACGGCGGCCGCACCCCGTCCCTGATGACCTGCACCGGCCCCGACGGTCCTCTTCGGACGAACGCCGCGCGCAGGTTCGGGTGCCGCGCCAGCAGATCACTTGCCGCGTCCCGAAGCCTCGCCTTGTTCAGCGCCCCGGTCACATCGATGCCGAGCTGCACGGTGTAGACGTCTGGCTGGCTGCTGCGCTGCGTGTTGTGCACCACCAGGTGGTAGAGCAGCCCCTCCTGCAACGCGGTCAGCGGAAGAACGTCGACCAGCCCGGAGTGCTCGGCCTCCAGCAGTTCGACGTCGGACTGGGTCAGCGAAACCAGTGGCAGGTCCGAGGGGCTGTGACCGCCGTCGGCGCAGTCGGCCAGCGCCCGTGCGGCAGTGCCCCACGCCTCGGCCAGTTCCCGCACCTCGTCCTCGGTGAACAGGTCCCCCGGCCACGACCACGTGATCGACAGCTCGCTGCCGTCGGGGCTGTCCAGGCAGATCACTGCGATCTCCAGGCAGTGCGGAGCTGGTGTGTCCGGACTCTGACCACCGTCCAGCGCCGGCGCCTCCTCGGCCGGTGCCCAGGCCCGCGCTCCCCCGCCGGTGGCGAACCGGCCGAGGTAGTTGAATCCGATCTGGGGTTCCGCCAGCTCCGCCAAGCGTGCTCGGGTGCGCGGATTGAGATGGCGGAGCATGCCGTAACCAACGCCGTTCCCCGGCACCGCGCGCAACTGTTCCTTGACCCGCTTGAGCGCCTGGCCCACGTCTGCCAGGTCGACCGTGCCGGGGTCCAGGCGCACCGGGTACAGGCTGGTGAACCAGCCGACGGTGCGGGAGAGGTCCAACCCATCGCCAGTGGGTTCCCGGCCGTGGCCCTCCAGGTCGACGCGCACCGCCGAGTCGGCGTGCCGCCAGCGGCCCAGCGCCAGTGCGAGCGCTGTCAGCAGCACCTCGTTGGCTCCACAGTGGAACGCTGCGGGGATCCGGGTCAGCAACGGCTCGGCGTGTTCCGGGGACAGGCTGGTGCTCAGCGACCGCACGCTGGCCACGGTGTCCCTGCTCGGGTCGAGTGGGCGGCGACCAAGCGGAGGCTCGGGACCGTCCAGTGTCCTGGTCCACCACGGCAGTTCCGCCTCGCGTTCGGCGTCGAGTGCCCGGTCGGACAGTTCACGTGCCCACCGCCGCAGGGACGTGGGAACCGGGTCCAGTTCTGGCCGGCGGCCCTCGGCCAGCGCCTGCCAGGCGGCGCGCAGATCCGGCACCAGGATGCGCCAGGACACCCCGTCGACCGCGAAGTGGTGCACGGCGAGCAGCAGCCTGCCTGTCCGGTCGGGCCCGGCGTCGAACCACACCACCCGCAGCACACGACCCGAGGCTGGATCCAGCTCCGCCTGGGCCCGTGCGCCTTCCCGGTCGATGACCGAGCGGAACTCCTCGTTCTCCGACACCGCCACGCGCCGCACGCAGTCGCGCTCGGCCACCGATCCGGGTGGGGTGATCTCCAGGTTCCAGTCCTCGTCGACGAGCCGCAGCCGGAGCGCGTCGTGCCGGTCGAGCACCGCGCGAACCGCGCCGAGCAACCAGTCCTCGTCCAGTTCGGGCGGCACCTCCAGCACCACGGACTGGTGGAAGCCGGCCAGCCCACCGCCGTGCTCCCGCCACCAGCGCATGATCGGCAGCGGTGGCACCGCACCGGTCCCGACGTCGGGCGGCACCGGGTTCGCGGTGATCTCCTTGGCGACCACGGCCAGCGCCGCTGGCGTCTTGTACTGGAACACCTGTCGCGGAGTGATGACCAAACCCGCTTTGCGGGCTCGGCTGACCAGTTGGATGGACAGGATGCTGTCCCCACCCAGGTCGAAGAACCCGTCGTCGACGCCGACTTCGGGCAGGTTGAGCGCGTCGGCGAACAACGCGCACAGGGCTGCCTCGCGCGCGCTGCGCGGGGCCCGACCGGAGACCATCGCGGTGAAGTCGGGTGCGGGCAAGGCCGCGCGGTCCAGCTTTCCGTTGGCGGTCAGCGGAAACGCGTCCAGGACCAGCACCGCCGACGGAACCAGGTAGTCCGGGAGGGTCTGGCTGACATGGCCGCGGAGGTCCTGCGGCGTGGGGCGTTCCTGCCCCGGGGCGCTGACCACGTAGGCGACCAGGGTCCTGGCGCCCCCAGGGGTTTGCCCGGGTATGACGGCGGCCTGGGTGACGGCGGGATGGCTGGCCAGCACCGCTTCCACCTCACCCGGTTCGACCCGGAAACCCCGGATCTTCACCTGGTCGTCCACCCGCCCCACGAACTCCA
>NZ_JAMTCK010000025.1:3447-4641 GCF_024171785.1 Goodfellowiella coeruleoviolacea | reverse complement strand
CCCAGTGATCAAGCTGCCCCGCCAACACACCGTCCGAACCAGACCCACCGAACACCCGCCGCTGCCACACCGCGTAGTCCGCGTACTGCACCGGCGGAGGCGGCAGGACAACGGGCTCGCCGTCTCGTGCCGCGCGGTACCCGGTGGCCAGGTCCCCGAGCAGCACGCCCATCGACCACCCGTCGGTGATGATGTGGTGCAACTGGAGCAGCAGCACGTGGTCGGCATCGGCCAGGTGGATCAGCAGGGCACGCAACAGTGGACCGTGCGTGAGGTCGTGGGGGCAGCTGATCTCCGCGCGCAGCACCTCGTCCAGTTCTGCGCCGCGACCACGCAGGTCCAGCACCGGCAGTGGCACTTCGGTCGGCGGGTGGATGACCTGGCTGGCGGTGCCGTCGGCGACCTGGAAGGTGGTGCGCAGCGCCTCGTGCCTGGCGACCACCGCGGTCAGTGCCTCGGCCAGGGCGGCCCGGTCCAGCGGGCCGAACAGCCGCAACGCCACGGGGACCTGGTACTCCGTGCTTCCGGGCCGCAACTGGTCCAAGAACCACAGCCGTTGCTGGGCAAAGGAAAGCGGGATCAGCTCTGGCCGCTCCACCGGGACGATCGGCGGTCGGGCCGGGCCGGGGCCGTCGATTCGCGCGGCCAGTCCCGCCACCGTCGGTGCTTCGAACACGGTGCGCACGCTCACCTCGGTGTGCAGCGTGCGGCGGATCCGCGCCACAAGGCGCATCGCCAGGAGTGAATGCCCGCCCAGCGCGAAGAACCCGTCGTCAACGCCCACCTCGGGAATGCCGAGCACGTCGGCGAACAACGCGCACAGCACCTTCTCACGCGGGGTACGGGGTGACCGTCCAGGCCTGGGGAGCGTGCGGTCGGGCGCTGGCAGGGCGGAGCGGTCCAGCTTCCCGTTTGCGGTCAACGGCAGCCTGTCCAACACCAGGAATGCCGAGGGAACAAGAGCCTCGGGCAGCAGGCGTGCGGCGTGCTCGCGGATGTCCGCGGTGTCGGGAGCCGCGTGGCCCGCCTCGGTGACCAGGTACGCCAGCAGCCGTTGACCCGTCCTGCTCTCCTGGGCTGTGACGGCGGCCTGGGCGATGGCGGGATGGCTGGCCAGCACCGCTTCCACCTCACCCGGTTCGACCCGGAAACCCCGGATCTTCACCTGGTCGTCCACCCGCCCCACGAACTCCA
>NZ_JAMTCK010000025.1:0-1467 GCF_024171785.1 Goodfellowiella coeruleoviolacea | reverse complement strand
CCCAGTGATCAAGCTGCCCCGCCAACACACCGTCCGAACCAGACCCACCGAACACCCGCCGCTGCCACACCGCGTAGTCCGCGTACTGCACCGGCAACGGGTGCCATGCTGGTGTGACCGCACTCCGGCGTGCCTGGTACGCCGCTGCCAGGTCGCGCAGCAGCGGCGTGACGGACCAGCCGTCACCCGCGATGTGGTGGAGGAGCAGCACCAGAACGTGCTGCTCGGGGGCCAGCCGATACAGCAGTGGCCGCAGGGGCGGCTGGCTGGTCAGGTCGAACGGCCGCATCGCACCGGTCAGCGTCTCGGCGAGTTCGGCCTCGTCGATGTCCACAACGGACAGCGATGGGGACGCGTCCTCGGGGTCGAGGATGAACTGCCGTGGGCCCTCCGGGCCGTCCGGGAAGATCGTTCGCAGGATCTCGTGTCGAGCGACGACGTCGCCGAGTGCGGCCTGGAGCGCCGTGGTGTCCAGGGTGCCGGTCAGCCGCAGTGGCACCACGATGGTGTACTCGACGCCATCTGGGCGCAACCGGTTCAGGAACCACAGCCGTTGCTGGCCGAAAGAGAGCGGGATCACCTCCGGCCGCTCGACTGGCAAGACCGGCGGCCGTGCCGGGGCGAGGTCGTCAATCCGCTCGCTGAGCTTGGCGACGGTCGGCGCCTCGAACACGGCGCGCACGCTCATCTCCACATCCAGCAGGTACTGGATGCGTCCGGCCAGTCGGATCGCCAGCAGCGAATGCCCGCCCAACGCGAAGAAGTCGTCGTCGATCGCCACCGCGGACACGCCGAGCACGTCGGCGAAGAGGGTGCACAGCAACTCCTCCCGTGGTGTTCGCGGGCCACGCCGGACAGCAGTGGTCACGACGTCGGGTGACGGCAGTGCCGCGCGGTCGAGCTTTCCGTTGGGGGTCAACGGCAGAGTGGTCACCGGCACGACGACCGGCACCATGTGTGCGGGGAGTCGGGTGGTGAGGTACGCGCGCAACTGCTGGCCGTCGGTGGGCGTGACCGCGTAGGCGACGAGTCGGCGGTCGCCGGGTGTGTCCTCGCGGACGATGACGGCGGCCTGGTGCACGTCCGGGTGCGCGGTCAGGACAGCCTCGATCTCGCCGAGTTCGATCCGGAAGCCACGGATCTTCACCTGCTGGTCGGCCCGGCCCACGTACTCCAGGTTCCCGTCCGGATTCCACCGGGCCAGATCACCCGTCCGGTACATCCGCTCACCCGAAGCCCCGAACGGGTTGGCGACGAACCGCTGCGCGGTCAGGCCAGGCCGATCCAGATACCCCCGCGCCAGACCGGCACCGGTCACATACAGCTCACCCACCACCCCGACCGGAACCGGACGCAACCAACCGTCCAACACGTGAGCACCCAGATCCGGCAACGGCCGGCCGATCCCCTGACCTGGCCGAGCATGCGTGACATGCACGGTGGTCTCGGTGATGCCGTACATGTTCA
>NZ_JAMTCK010000024.1 GCF_024171785.1 Goodfellowiella coeruleoviolacea | reverse complement strand
GTTCGGTCCCTATCCGCCGCGCGCGTAGGAGACTTGAGGAAGGCTGTCCCTAGTACGAGAGGACCGGGACGGACGAACCTCTGGTGTGCCAGTTGTCCCGCCAGGGGCATGGCTGGTTGGCTACGTTCGGAAGGGATAACCGCTGAAGGCATCTAAGCGGGAAGCTCGTTCCAAGATGAGGTCTCCCACCCGTTATGGGTTAAGGCCCCCACTTAGACCAGTGGGTTGATAGGCCAGAGATGGAAGCACAGTAATGTGTGGAGTTGACTGGTACTAATAGGCCGAGGACTTGTGTACGAAGGTGTTGCGCATCCACTGTGCGGTTCTGGAAGTTCGACCAGGCCACCGATCCCCTCGTTCTGGGGCCCCGTTGTGTGGGGTTCTGGGTGGTGGGGGGTGGGTGTGGGTGTTGGTTGAGAGTTCCATAGAGTTTCGGCGGTCATGGCGGAGGGGAAACGCCCGGTCCCATTCCGAACCCGGAAGCTAAGCCCTCCTGCGCCGATGGTACTGCACTCGGAGGGGTGTGGGAGAGTAGGACGCCGCCGGACATACTTCATCCGAAGGGGCTTGTGGTAGGGGCACAGAGAGTGTGCTTCAACCACAGGCCCCTTTCGGCATGTCCAGTGGAGGTTTTGTGTCCAGGTTCGGGAATCGTCCCGACGACCGTAGGCGTGGCCCGAGCGATCAGGGCGATCGACCTCGGCGTTCCAGCCAAGGTCGTGCCGGGGGCGAATACAGACGCGACGGGGGCCAGCAGCGCGACTGGCGGCCAGGTGGTGGCCAGCAACGCGACGCGCGTTCGGACGAGCGATTCCGCAGCCGCCGAGAAGACGACCGGGGTAATCGCTGGGAAGGGCGGTCCGACGACCGTCCGCGACGTGACGACTGGTCTCGCCGAGACAGTGATGGTGGCCGTGCCGACCGCGGGTTCCGCGGCGGTGATGGCGCACGTGGTGGAGACCGCGACAGCCGCGCCGACCGCGGCCGCGGCGGTCGGGACAGCGGCGGTCGGGACGGCGGCCGGCGCGAGTGGAGCCGGGAGAACGGTGGCGAGCGGCGCGGGTCCACCTGGCCGCGTGACAACGCCCGTGACGGTGCCTCCCGGACCGGTGGTGACCGGGGTCACCACGACCGGCGCGACCGCGGTGACCGCGGGTGGGATCGCGGGGAGCGGTTCGACCGCGACCGAGGCGATCGGCCCGCCCGCGGTGGCGACAGCAGGTTCGACCGCGACCGGGGTGAGCGCGGTGAGCGGCGTGACTTCCGGGACCGTGACAACCGTCGGGACGACCGGGGCCGGGATGGTGGCCGGCCCGGCAGTGGGCGCCCGTACCGCGACCGCGAGGACCGCGCTGACCGGGGTCGTGGCCGTTATGACGATCGGGATCGGCCGAGGGACGCCGGCTACGGTCGGCCTGGTGAGCGGGGCGGCTGGTCCGGCGACCGAGGCGGCCGTTTCGAGGGCGAGCGCCGGGGTCCGCGCTACGACGACCGCGGCGGCCGGGGCGGGCGGTTCGACGACCGCAGGTCCTCGACTGACGACCGCGGGTTCCGGGACCGTCCGGCCAGGGACGAGCGCCAGGGCGGCTGGTCCCGTGACACCGAGCGCGGCCGCCAGGGCGGGTACCGCGACGACCGGCGCGGTGACGACCGGCGCAGTGACAATCGGCGCGGTGACGATCGGCGTGGCGACAACCGGGGCTGGGACGACCGGCGCGGTGATGACCGCGGTCGGGACGGCCGCGACCGCGGCGGATACCAGGGGCGCGATGACCGCAACCGCTGGGACGACCGGCGCTCGGAGCGTCGGGACGCGGATCGCCGTCCCCGGGGCGGGGACAGCGACTTCCGCGGTGGCTCCCGCGAGGGTTACGGCCGCCGGCCGTACGGCGGCGGCCAGAGCGGTGACCGACCGTGGCGTGAGCGGCAGGACCGGGACGAGCGCCCGCGTCGCTTCGACCGGGGTGACCGGCCCGACCAGCGGCGGTTCGACGGCCGCTCGCGGGACGACGACCGGCCGCGCCCGGCCCGCCAGGCCGACCGGTTCGCCGACCGGGACCAGCGGGACCACCGGGACCAGCGCCGTGCGGACCGGGATGCGGACCGCGCCGGCACGGCCGGGCCGGCCGCTGAGGTGGCCGGTGACCGGTCCGGTGTCGACGAGCAGCACCTGGCCGGCCAGCGCGCGGACGGCGTGACCGCGGACGCGGCGGATGTCGCCCCGGTGGACACCGGCCGCGACGGCGCTGTGGGTGACGGGACCGCCAGTGCGGCGGCCGCGCCGGTCGAGCGGGATTCGGACGTCGACCAGGCGGCTGAGCGCGGCCCGGTGGACGCTGAGCGGGGCGATGCCGGTGCCGCCGCCCGGGAGACCGCGGCTGTGGCGCGTCGTGCCTCCGGTCGGCACAACACCGACCGAGGGGACCGTGACGGCCGCTCGGACTTCCGCTCCGGGGAGAGCCGGCCGAGGACGCCGGTGCTGCCCGAGGAGGCGCAGTTCTCCGCGCTCGATCCGGACGTCCGGGCTGAGCTGCGCAGCCTGCCCAAGGTGCTCGCGGAGGTCGTCGGCCGCCACCTGGTCGCCGCCGGCATGCTGATCGACAGCGAGCCCGAGGCAGCGCTGGAGCACGCCAGGTACGCCAGGTCCAAGGCGGCCAGGGTCGGCATCGTGCGCGAGGCCGCCGGCCTCACCGCCTACCACGCTGGTGAGTGGGCCGAGGCGTTGTCGGAGCTGCGCGCGGCGCGTCGGATGACCAGTGGGCCGGGGCACCTGGCGGTGCTGGCCGACTGCGAACGTGCGCTGGGCCGGCCGGAGCGGGCGATCGAGCTGGCCCGCGAGGCCAACCTGGACGCACTGCCCAAGGCCGAGGCCATCGAACTGCGCATCGTGGCCGCGGGTGCTCGCCGGGACATGGGACAGGTCGACGCCGCCGTGGTGGCGTTGCAGGGCCCGGACCTCGACCCGAAGCAGCGGGAGCCGTGGAGCGCCCGGCTGTTCTACGCCTACGCGGACAACCTCGCCGCTGCTGGCCGGCGGGAAGAGGCGATCCGCTGGTTCCTCAACGCGGCCGAGGCCGACGAGGACGGCGACACCGACGCCGCCGAGCGCGCCTTCGATCTCGCTGAGGACGGTGCCGGCCTGCCCGGCGCTGGCGAGTCGCCCGCCGGTGACAGCGCGGCTGAGCCGCGTGCCAGCGAACGGGATGCCGAGGCCGCGGCCGACGCGGACGCGGGCACCGTGAGCGCGGACGCCGAGCCGGTGGACACCGAGCCGGTGGACACCGAGCCGGTGGACGCCGGGCACGCGGACACCGAGCACGGGGACCCGGCTGGGGCGGAGAACGCCGGTCAGCACGGTGATCGTGCGGACAGCGGCCGTGCGGACGCCACCCCGGTCGGTCAGGGTGCGGACAGCGCGGACACCGCTGGTGGCTCGGCAGCGCCGGATGCGGCGCGGCCCGGTCCGGCCGGGGGCGACTCGGTGGCGAACGGGTCCACCAGTCCCGATTCCGCGGGGAACGGTTCCGATGCCGAAGGGAAGGCGGGGCAGCGGTGAGTGAACGCCTGCTCGACGTGTACGACGCACTCCTGTTGGATCTCGACGGCACCGTCTACCGGGGTGAGCAGGCCGTGCCGGGCGCACCGGAGGCGGTCGCCAAGGCACGCGAGCAGGCGGTCGCCATCCGCTTCGTCACCAACAACGCCTCCCGGGCTCCGCAGGAGGTGGCCGACCACCTGGCCGAGCTGGGTTTCGCCGCCACGCTCGACGAGGTGAGCACCAGCGCCCAGGCCGGCGCCGCGGTGCTCGCCGAGCGCGTGCCAGCGGGATCACCTGTGGTCGTGGTGGGCAGTGACGCACTGGCCGAGGAGGTCCGACTGGTCGGGCTGCGGCCGGTGCGCACGGCCAGCAGCGAGGTCACTGCGGTGGTGCAGGGGCTGTCCAAGGACACCGGGTGGCGGGACCTGGCCGAGGCGTGCCTGGCGATCCGCGCCGGCGCGCTGTGGGTGGCCTGCAACAACGACACCGCGCTGCCCACCGAGCGGGGCCTGCTGCCCGGCAACGGCGCGCTGGTGGCCGCGCTGCGGGCGGCCACCGACGCCGAGCCGCTGGTGGCCGGCAAACCGGAGCGACCGCTGATGGACCAGGCGGTGCGGACCGCCAACGCCAGCCGGCCGCTGGTGGTGGGGGACCGGCTGGACACGGACGTGCTCGGCGCGCACCACGCCGGGCTGGACGCGTTGCTGGTCCTCACCGGGGTCGCCACCCCGGGGCAGCTGCTGACCGCCGCGCCGGAGCTGCGCCCCCGGTATCTGGCCGCTGACCTGTCCGCGGTGCTGGACGGCGTGGCCGAGCTGGAGATCGCCGTGACGGACTCGGCGTGGACCGTGCGGGTCGACAACGGGCTGCTGCTGGTCTCCGCGAGCGACGCCGGGACGGCGGTGACCGAGGACGTGACGGCGGACGCCACGGCGGGCCCGGCCGGTCAGCGGTGGTCGGCCGACGCGCTGGAGCTGCTCCGGCAGCTGTGCGCGGTGTGGTGGGCCGAGGGCGGCGGCGCCGGGGTGCGGGTCTGCGCCACGGATGACGCGGCCCGCGCCGCGGTGGGCCGGCTGCTGCCCGCCGAATTGCTGGCCACGCCGGCCTGATCGCCCGGGCGGCCGCCCGGCCCGCGCGGTGGGGGTGGGACCGCCCGTGCCGCCGGGATTTCCGGGCACCACCGCCCGGGCTGTTGGGGCTCATGGCGGACAATGGCGGAGTAACGTCTGGATGTCCGTTGCCGGGCTGGTGCCGCTCCGGCGAAGACAGCCACTTCGGCGCGGACGAGTACCTCGGCGGACGGGAGCAGCAGCATGACATCCGACCAGCGGCCCCTGCCCGGGCCAGGGCTGGCGCGGCCGGCGTCGGCCGTGCCGGGGCCGTCACCAGCGCGGCCACCGGTTCCCGGGCCGCCGCCCGACCCCACGGCCGCCGTTGACCGGGCCCTGGCCGGGCTGGACGGCCTGGCCGAGCTGCCGGTCGCCGAGCACGTGGCGCGGTTCGACGCGGTGCACACCGCCCTGACCGCCGCCCTCACCAGCATCGACAAGGTCTGACCGGATGCCACGCAGGTCACGGCTGGACGCCGAACTCGTGCGGCGCGGGCTCGCCCGGTCCCGCGAGCACGCCAGCCAACTCATCGCCGCCGGCCGGGTGACCGTCCGGGGAACGGTGGCCAGCAAACCCGCCACCGGCGTGGAACTGGACGCCCCGGTCGTGGTGCGCGACGACGCCGACGACCCGAACTGGGCTTCCCGGGGCGCGCACAAACTGCTGGGCGCGCTGGCCGCGTTCGAGCCGGACGGGCTGCGCGTGGCCGGCCGGCGCTGCCTGGACGCGGGAGCGTCCACCGGTGGCTTCACCGACGTGCTGCTGCGGGCCGGCGCCGCCCAGGTGGTGGCCGCCGACGTCGGCCGAGGACTGCTGGACTGGCGGCTGCGCACTGACGAGCGGGTCGTCGTGCGGGACCGCACCAACGTGCGCGCCCTGCGGCCCGAGGACATCGACGGCCCGGCCGACCTGGTTGTCGCCGACCTGTCGTTCATCTCGCTGCGTCTGGTGCTGCCCGCGTTGGCCGACTGCCTCGGCGCTGACGGCGACCTGGTGCCGATGGTCAAGCCGCAGTTCGAGGTGGGCCGGGAGCGGCTCGGGTCCGGTGGTGTGGTGCGCGACCCCGCGCTGCGGGCCGAGGCCGTCCGGGACGTGGTCGCCCTGGCCGGCTCGCTGGGGCTGCGGCTGCACGGCGCCACGGCCAGCCCGCTGCCAGGGCCGTCGGGCAACGTGGAGTACTTCGTGTGGTTGCGGCGCGGTGAGCCGCTGGACAGCGAGCAGGTGTCGCGAATCGTGGGGGACGCGGTGGAAAGGGGGCCGCGATGACCGGCTCGTCAGACGGCCGGGAGGTGCTGCTCGTCGTGCACACCGGCAGGGGCAGCAACCTGCGCATGGCCGAGCAGGTCGCCGACCGGTTCGCTAAGGCCGGGATCGTGCTGCGGGTGCTCGACGAGGAACAGCCCGACCTGGACCCGTCCTGCTACCGCAAGGTGGTGGCCACGGACGCGGACGCGGCCAAGGGCACCGAGCTGGTGCTGGCGCTCGGCGGTGACGGCACGCTGCTGCGGGGCGCCGAACTGGCCCGCTCCGCCGGGGTGCCGGTGGTCGGGGTGAACCTGGGCCGGGTCGGCTTCCTCGCCGAGGCCGACTCGGACGCGCTGCACGAGGCCGTCGACATGATCGTCGCCAGGCAGTACCACGTCCAGGAGCGGATGACCATCGACGTCACCGCCCGGCTGGACGGCGAGGTGCTGGCCACCACGTGGGCGCTCAACGAGGCCAGCGTGGAGAAGATCAGCCGGGAGCGCATCCTGGACGTGGTGGTCGAGGTGGACGGGCGGCCGGTGTCGTCGTTCGGCTGCGACGGCGTGCTGTGCGCGACGCCCACCGGGTCCACCGCCTACGCGTTCTCCGCCGGCGGACCGGTGGTGTGGCCGGACGTGCAGGCGCTGCTCGTGGTGCCCAGCAACGCGCACGCGCTGTTCAGCCGGCCGCTGGTGGTCTCGCCGAAGTCCGTGGTCGCCTTCGAGGTGGACCAGTACGGCCACCCCGCGGTGCTGTGCTGCGACGGCCGGCGCACCGTGCCGCTGCCGGCCGGCGCCCGGGTCGAGGTGGTGGGCGGCAGCGTTCCGGTCAAGCTGGTGCGCCTGCGCGAGGGGCCGTTCACCGACCGGCTGGTCCGCAAGTTCTCTCTTCCGGTGCAGGGATGGCGTGGTCCGTCGGGCGACTGACCGCGCCACTGGGACGGGCGGCGCTGCTGCGACTTGCGGCGGGGTCGTCCCGCGAGCGAGGGGAAGCCGTGGCAGCATCTGAGGACGTGTCGGGAACTGCGGCTATGGTGCGCCCTGTGCTGGCCGAGATGCGCATCAAGGGCCTTGGCGTGATCGACGAGGCCACCCTGCAACTGCACCCTGGACTGACCGTGGTGACCGGTGAGACGGGTGCGGGCAAGACCATGGTGGTCACCGGGCTCCACCTGCTCAGCGGCGGCCGGGCCGAGGCGTCCCGGGTGCGGGTGGGTGCGGAGCGGGCCGTGGTGGAGGGCCGGTTCGCGGCGCCACCGGGCAGTCCGGCGGCCAAGGCCGCCGAGGAGGCGGGCGGTGAGCCCGACGAGGACGGCACCGTGATCGCGGTGCGCACGGTCAACGCGGACGGGCGTTCCCGCGCCCACCTCGGTGGCCGGTCCGTGCCCGTGGGTGTGCTCGGCGAGCTGGCCGAGCAGTTGCTGGCCGTGCACGGCCAGAACGACCAGTTGCGGCTGTTGCGCTCGGCGGAGCAGCGCGCGGTGCTGGACCGCTTCGCCGGTCCGGCCGTGACCGACCTGCTCGCCGACTACCAGCGGGTGCGCCGGGAGTGGCAGGCGGTCATCGCGGAGCTGACCGAGCGCACCGAGCGGGCCAGGGAGCTGGCGCGGGAAGCCGATCTGCTCACCCACGGACTGGCCGAGATCAACGCGGTCAACCCGCTGCCCGGTGAGGACGAGGAACTGGTCGAGGAGGCCCGCCGGCTGGCCGACGTCGACCAGTTACGGGAGACAGCCGGTGCGGCCGCGCTCGCCGTGAGCGGGTCACCGGAGATCGATCCGGACGCCCCCGGGGCGCTCGGGCTGATCGCCGAGGCCCAGCGACGGCTGGTGTCCGCGGACGACCCGGTGCTGCGGGACCTGGAGTCCCGGTTGGCCGACGCCGCCGTGCTGCTCGCCGACGTCGGTGCCGAACTGCGCGCCTACCTGGACCAGCTGGACGCTGATCCGGCCCGGTTGCAGCAGGTGCTGGCCAGGCAGGCCGAGCTGAAGCAGCTGACCAAGAAGTACGCGCCCGACCTGGCCGGTGTGCTGGCCTGGGCCGAACAGGCCAGTGAGCGGCTGGCCGGGCTGGACACCTCGGAGGCGGCACTCGCCGAGCTGGCCGCGCGCCGCGACGAACTCGCCGGTGAGCTGGCCGGCATCGCCGAGCGGCTGACCGAGCAGCGCGTCGACGCGGCCGGGCGGCTGGGCAAGGCGATCACCGCGGAGCTGGGTGGCCTGGCCATGCCGCAGGCCAGCCTGGACGTGGTGGTGCGACCCCGGCCGGCCGAGGCGGACGACCCGGCCGCGCTGCGGGTGGGCGAGCAGCTGCTGCACGCCGGCCCGGACGGGGTGGACGAGGTCGAGCTGCTGCTGGTGGCGCACTCGGGCGCGCCAGCGCTGCCGGTGCACAAGGGTGCCTCCGGCGGTGAGCTGTCCCGGGTGATGCTGGCCATCGAGGTGGTGCTGGCCCACGCGGATCCGGTGCCGACCATGGTGTTCGACGAGGTCGACGCGGGTGTGGGTGGCCGGGCCGCGGTCGAGATCGGCCGGCGGCTGGCCCGGCTGGCCCGGACCCACCAGGTCATCGTGGTCACCCACCTGCCGCAGGTGGCCGCCTACGCCGACCAGCACCTGGTGGTGGACAAGTCGGCCGAGGGCGGGCTGACGCGCAGCGGGGTGCGGGTGCTCGACGAGACCAGCCGGGTGGTCGAGCTGGCCCGGATGCTCGCCGGGCTGGACTCCACCGACACCGGCCGGGCCCACGCCGAGGAACTGCTCGCCGCCGCCGAACAGGACAAGCGCGCCGACGCTCCGGTCGAGTGATGACGCGGGGCGGGAACACCGGCGGGCGCGTTCTGGCGGTGGCGGGTTCGGCGTTGCTGGCCGCGCTCGTCAGGCGGGTCGCGCCGTGCTGACGGTGCGCGCGCTGGTGGAGGACCGCGCGCTCAGGTTGCGGCCGCTGGTGGCGGGCGAGCCGGGCGCGCTGGACGCCGAGGTGCTGTGGGTGCACAACACCGAGCTGCCCGATCCCTCGCCCTACCTGCGGGAACGCGAGCTGGTGCTGACCAACGGCCTGTGGCGCGACGCGGTGTCCGCCGAGGAGTTCGTGCGGGCCGTGCACGGCGCGGGCGCGGCGGGTGTGGTGTTCGGGCTGCGGGAGCAGACCCCGGTGACCCCGCCGGACCTGGTCGAGGCGTGCCGACGGGTCGGGCTGCCGCTCGTGGAGATCGCCGTTGACGTGCCGTTCACCGCGGTGACCAGGGCCGCGGCCGCGGTGTTGGCGCAGGCGCGGACCGCGCCGCTGCTGGGCCGGGTGCGGCTCGGCGACGCGCTGACCGCGGCGATCTCGCGGGGCCGGGGCGCGGACGGCGTGCTGGAGGTGGTGCGGCGGTCCCACGACCTGCCGCTGGTGGTGGTGGACCGGGCCGGCCGGCAACTGGCCGCCACCGACGGGCTGCGCCTGGACGACCGGCAGTCGCGGGTCGTGGCCCGGGCGCTGGCCCGGCGGCCGCCGCCGCTGGAGGTGGACCTGGGGGAGCTGGGCGGCGCGAGCCTGTTCCTCGTCGTCGCGGTCGCCGAGGTGGACGCCGCGCTGGTGTGCCTGCGGCCAGTGCGGGAGCTGGACGAGGTGCAGCGGGACGCGCTGGAGCAGGCCGCCCGGTACCTGAGCGTGGACAGCGCGACCCGGCGGGCGGTGCAGGAGATCCAGTTGCGCTACGCGCACGAGCTGCTGGACATGATCCTGTCCGGGCCGGCGCGGGCGGGCGAGGTGGCGGCCCGGCTGCGTGCCTTCGGCGTCGGCGCGGACGGCGAACTGGTGGTGTGCGCGGTCGCGTTCACCGCCGACGACCCGCCCGCCGGCCTCGCCGAGGTCGTGTCCGACTTCTTCCTCGGTGAGGGCACCGCCACCGCTGTGGCGGCCGGCTCGCGGGACGTGGTGGCGGTGCTCCCGTGGCGGCGCACCGACCAGGACCTGCGCGCGTGCGTGGACCGGCTGCTCGCCCTGCTGGACCGCCGGTTCCCCGGTGGCCGGGCGGTGGTCGGGCTGGGCGGCCGCGCGGCGGACGCGACCGCGCTGCGGCAGCCGTTGCTGCGGTCCCGCGAGGCGTGCCGGGTGCTGCGCCGCCGCGCCACCGGCCCGCGGGTGGCCGGTGTGCACGAGTTGGGCGCGCACCGGCTGCTGCTCGACCTGCTGCCCCCGGACACCGTGCGCGGCTTCGCCGACGCCGTGCTCGCACCGCTGCGCGAGCACGGCCCGCTGCTGGCCGCCGTGCGGGCGCTGCTGCGGCACGACGGCCAGTACGCGGCCGCCGCCAGGGCCCTCGGCGTGCACGAGAACACGCTGCGCCAGCGGATGGCCAAGGTCGAGCAGCTCACCGGCCGCGATGTGCGCCGCACCGAGGACCGCGTCGACCTGTTCCTGGCCCTGGAGGCGGCCGACTACGGGTAGACCGGCGGTGGTGGCAGCGGCCTCGGCGTGATCCCGGGGTCGGCCAGGACGGCTTCGGCCAGCTCGTCGCAGCGGGTGAACCGGACGTCGCCGCAGTCCAGGGCGTACTGGATCAGGCCGCGCAACGCCATCAGCCGGCCAGGGCGGCCGGACAGGAACGGGTGGCAGCACAGGGTGAACAGGCATCCGAAGTGCCGCATCCCGTCCAGTTCGGCCCGCCACATCTCGGCGACCTTGCGCGGGGACTCGATCACCCGGCCGATGTCGGGTTCCGGGAGGAACGCGTACTGCTCCCAGTCGTCCAGCGACCAGTGCACCGGCAGTTCGGCGATCGGACCGCGCGCGGTGGCCAGCGCGTAGGGGCGGTCGTCGCCCATCAGCGACGAGTCGTAGCGCAGGCCGTGCTCGGCGACGAGGTCGGGGGTGAGCGCGCTCGCGCCCCACATCGCCGCGCGGTAGCCGCGGACGGGGATGTCCTGTTCGGCGAAGACCGCCACGGCCCGCTCGAAGTCGGCGCGCTCCTCGTCCGGGGTCATCGAGGTCGGCGCCCGGTGGGCGTGGGTGTGCTGGGCCACCTCGTGCCCGCGCTCCACAATGGACGCCGCCAGACCGGGCCGCTGGGCGGCGACCCAGCCGGGGATGAAGAACGTCGCCGGCACGTCGAACTCGTCGAGCACGTCGAGGATCCTCGGGACACCGACGTCCGGCCCGTAGCTCTGGTGCGACATGACCATCGGGTGGTGGGCGTAGCGGGGATCCGCCGCCAGGACCGGGGTCTCGGCGTCCACGTCGAAGGTGAGGGCGGCGACGGCCTTGGCGTCCCCCAGCCAGGCGGGGCGGCTCACGCCCAGTCCTGTTCGGTGCGGCCCTGTTCGGTGCGGCCCTGTTCGGTGCGGCCCTGGTCGGCGCGGTGGCGGGCGGCGTTGGCGAGGGTCGCGGCGGGTTCGATCAGGCGGCGGTCGTACGGTGCCGGGGCGAGGCCCTTGGCCAACCGGTGCGGCAGGTCGGGGTTGGCCAGCGCGCCTCGGCCGATGGCGAGCAGGTCGGCGTGCCCCTCGTCGAGGACCTGTCGGGCGCGGGCGGCATCGTGCATGCCGCCGTTGGCGATCACCGGCAGGCCGGTCACCTCGCGCGCCAGCCCGGTGATGGTCGCGCCACCCGGCAGGGTCGCGGTGTGCAGCCAGTCGCGGCCCTCGCTGGCCACGTGCAGGTAGTCCGCGCCGGCGTCGGCCACCGCGGTGAACACCGTCTCGGCGTCGCGCGCCCCGCCCGGCCACCGGTAGTCCAGGTCGTTGACCTTGGTCTGCGACAGCCGGACGCCGACCAGGAAACCGGGCGCCGACACCCGCCGGATCTCCGCCACCACGTCCGTGGTGAGCCGGATCCGGTTCGCCGTGGAGCCGCCGTACTCGTCGTCCCGCTGGTTGGTGTAGGTGGTGAGGAACTGGTCGAACAGGTAGCCGTTGGCGGCGTGCAGTTCCACGCCGTCGAACCCGGCCGCCGCGGCGTTGCGGGCGGCCGCGGCGAAACCGGCCACCACCTGCTCGATGTCGCCGAGCGTCATGGCGCGCGGCACGGGCCACCGGCCGCTGCCGCCGTACTCGGGCATCATCTGCCCGAGCGGCCGCACCGCGGACGGGGCGATGGTGTCCGGCCGGTGCGGGTTGCCCTGCGACAGCGCCCCGGCGTGCATGAGCTGGGCGAAGATCAGCCCGCCGGTCGCGTGCACCCGGTCGGTGACCGCGCGCCAGCCCGCCACGTGCTCCCGGTCCACCAGGCCGGGCTGGTTGAGGTAGCTCTGGCTGTGCGCGGCGTCGACGTACACGCCCTCGGTGATGACCAGCGGGAACCCGCCCGCGGCGAACTCGCCGTAGTAGTCGGCCATCTCCGGGGTCGGCACCCCGCTCGGCGTGGCGGACACCCGCGACATCGGGGCCACGACGAATCGCGAGGCGAGGTCGTGGCCGCCGAGCCGGAACGGGGTCAGCGCGGTGTGGGTGGTGCTCATGGTTGTCTCCTGGGGTTGATCGTGTCGTTCGCCCGCGGCGCCAGCCCACGGGCAGGGGAACATCGTCAGCGCACTGTCCACTTCAGACTTCCGGCGGGTGCGCCCGCCACCGCGACCGGGGGCCTCGGGGTCACCGCTCCGCCGGCACCACCTCGACCAGGAGGGGGCCCGGCGCGCCGCCGTTGATCACGTTCAGGTCCTGGGGGCAGGCGGAGACCACCACCACGCAGTCCAGTTCGGCACGCAGGGTCACCGCCGCTCCCGGGCCGGCGGGGGAGACACCCCACACCAGCTCGCCGTCGGATGCCACCGAGATGTCCATGAACAGGTTCACCGGCTGCGGCACCAGGCCGGGGTCACCCCAGGGCGCCAACGCCTCGCGGAGGTTCTCCGCGCACGACCGGTGCGCGCCCACGTGCCCCAGCGCCCGGTAGCGGGCCGGGTCGCAGGCGGGGACGAGCATGTCGTGCCGGCCGGGCGAGGTGTCCTCGACCAGCGTCAGGATCGGCCGCCGGGCCGTGGTCACGAACTGCTCCCCGACCCGGGGGAACAGCCGGTTCACGTGGCCCCGGGTGTGCGCGGCGCTCAGGTGCTCGGCCAGGTCGCCCCGGGTGAACGCGAACAGGTCGGCGACCTGGGAGCCCTCGACCGCGACCACGCGTACCCGCTGCCCGGCGCGCACCTCGACCGCGCCCGCCGCACCGGCCGGGACCGGTGTCTCCTCGCTCGGCTGTGTCTGTTGCATGGCCCAAGAACACCATCCGCGACACGGCTGCCCAATGGAGAAATCCACGGCGTTCGGCGATTTCAGTGGAGGTTTCTCCACTGCGTGGCCGGGTGGATCCCGTCGGGTCAGGTGGTGGCGGCCGAACCGCTCGAACGGCAGGACGGTGCTGGCGCCCACCTGATTGGGTGGCAGTTGTTCTGTCCGGTGCGGCTCGGTGTGGCATCGGTGCGGTGGTCGTGAGCTTTGTCACCATCTGTCCCATGAAGCTCACCGGTCTGCTTCGCCGGCCAGAGCAGGCACCCCGGCCGGGAGTGACCGGCGTGGCCAGGGTCGGCCGCCGTGTCGACGAACTGCTCCGCCGGCTCCGGCCTGGCGACATCGCCGTGCTCGACCGGATCGACCTGGACCTGCGCACGGCCGAGGCACTGGTCGCCGCCGGGGTGGTCGCCGTGGTCAACGCCGCGCCGTCCATCTCCGGCCGGTTTCCCAGCCTGGGGCCGGAAACGCTGATCGGCGCCGGCATCCCGCTGGTCGACGGGGTGGGCACGGCCTGCCTGCGCACCATCCGCGACGGCAGCCAGCTGCGGGTGCACCAGAACGTGCTCTACCAGGGCGAGACCGAGGTGGCGGTCGGGTTCGAACAGAACGCGGAGACCATCGCCGACCAGCTGGTCGCGGCCAAGGCCGGCATGTCCGCCCAACTGGAGGCGTTCTCCGCGGACACCATCGAGTTCCTCCGCACCGAACGCACCCTGCTGCTGGACGGGTTCGGCGTGCCCGAGCTGTACGTGTCCATGCGGGACCGGCACGTGCTGGTGGTCACCCCTGGCTGGGGCCGGGTGCGGGAGCTGCGCCGGCTGCGGCGCTACGTCCGGGAGTTCCGGCCGGTGCTGATCGGCGTGGACACCGGGGCCAACGCCCTGCTGGAGGCCCGGCTGCGGCCCGACGTCGTGGTGGGCGATCCCGGGAGCGTGCACGCCGACACCCTGCGGGCGGCCCGGGAGGTGGTGGTGCCGGCCGGCCTGGACGGGCACGCGCCCGGCCTGTCGCGGATCCAGGAGCTGGGGATCGGCGCGGTCACCTTCCCGGCCTCGGCCAATCCCGAGGACCTGGCCCTGCTGCTGGCCGACGCGCACGGCGCGAGCCTGGTGGTGACCGTGGGATTCCAGGCCGGCCTGCGGGAGTTCCTGGACCGGGAGCGGGCCGAGTCCAACCCGTCCACCTTCCTCACCCGGCTGAAGGTGGGCAACCGGCTGGTGGACAGCCAGGCGGTGCTCGCGCTGCACCGCGGCCGGATGTCCGTGGGCATGGTCGCGCTGCTGCTGGTCGGCGCGCTGGCGGTGATCGGGGTCGCGGTGGCCTGCTCGGGCGTGGGCGCGGTGTACGCGGAGCACGCCGTCACCGTGTGGACGACGGTTGTCACCTGGTTCGCGGAGCTGTCGAGAGGGTTGATCTCGTGATCTCACTGCGTTACCACCTGATTTCGGTGGCGGTGGTGTTCCTGGCCCTCGCGGTCGGCATCGCGCTCGGGTCCACCTCGGTCGGCGAGGTGATCACCGCCGGGCTGGCCGGCCACACCAGGGCGCTGGACCAGCAGGTGAACGACCTGCGCGCCGACCGGGACGCGCTCAGCGCCAAGCTGGCCGGCACCGACCGGTTCGCCGCGTCGGTCGGTCCGCTGGCGGTGCGGGGCCAGCTCGACGGGCGCTCGGTGGTCCTGGTGACGACCGAGGACGCCGAACCCGCCGAGCGCGACGAGCTGGCCCGGCTGCTGGCCAGCGCGGGCGCCAGCGTCACCGGTGAGGTGGTGCTCACCAACGCGTTCACCGACCCGGCCAGGTCCGAGCAGCTGCGGGCCCTGGTGTTCCGGCTGCTGCCGGCGGCCGCGCGGCTGCCGGTGGCCGCCGACTCCGGTTCGCTGGCCGGCGGCCTGCTCGCCAGCCTGCTGCTGGTCAACCGGGACGGCCAGGAGCCGAGGGCGACACCGGAGGAGACCACCAGGGTGCTGACCGGGCTGGTCCACGACGGGTTCGTGCGGCCCAGCCAGGGGCTGCGGCCGGCCCAGTTGGCCGTGCTGCTCACCGGCAGCGCGTACGGGCGCAACGCCGCCGCCGACCGGGCGGGTGTGCTGGCCAGGGTGGCCGGTGTGCTGGACCGGTCCGGGGCGGGTGCGGTGCTGGCCGGGCGGACCGGGTCGGCCGAGGCCACCGGGCCGGTCGGGGTGGTCCGCGCGGACGCGTCGGCCGCGGCCGGGCTGTCCACCGTGGACCACGTGGACACCGCGGTCGGCCGGGTGGCCACCGTGCTGGCCCTGCGTGAGCAGGCCGGCGGCGGCAGCGGCCAGTACGGGCTGGCCGGCACCGCGCAGGCGCCCGCGCCGGACCCGGTGGTGGTGGGGGCCGGCTGAGGCCGGCGGCTGAGGTCGCTGCCCGGTGGTGGCGGCCGCCGGGGGCGGGGCACGCGCCTGGGTCCGGTGGTTCTCACCGCCGGGTGCGGGCTGGAGAACCACCGGACCCGCGCCCCCAGCCAGGGTGGCCGGGGGGTGGTGGTGCCGGGCGCAGACGGGGGCTGGTCAGCCGAAGTTCACGTCGACGCAGTTGTAGAAGGCCTCGGGGCTGTCCGAGCGCTGCCAGATCGAGTAGATGATGTGCCGGCCGCTCTTGCCCGAGGGCAGCTTGGCCTGCCAGGTGTACTCGGCCCCGTCCGGGCCGCTGCCGTTGATCGGCGGGTTGGTGACCTTGTCGAACGGCACCGATTCGAGGTCGGACCACTTCAGCGGCTGACTGGGGTTCCACCCGTCCTTGGTGACGTACTGCTCCCAGGTGCCCGGGTGCGGCGCCCACGCGTTGTAGCGGAAGGTCACCGTGGCGCCGGCCGTCACCGTGGTGGTGGGCCAGTCGGTGCGGGCCAGGTTGTAGGCGTCGTAGGTGGCGGTCGGCCCGCACAGCTTGCCGTCCGGGATGATCTCCCGGTGCCGGCCGCCGGCGTTGCTGATGAGGTTGCCGAACCAGTTCCACAGCGCGTTCTTGCCGCCCTGGGCGATCGCGGCGCTGCAGGCCGGGTTGGTCGGGTTGAGGTCACCGGTGCCGCCGGCCTTGCCGTCCTTGTAGCAGGCGTAGGTCCGGGTGGCCGGGAAGGTGAAGCCCCCGTGCGCCTGGGCCACGCCCGTGCCGAACACGGTCGCGACCAGTGCGCTGGTGGCAACCAGGACGCCGGCGAGCACTCCCTTGCGTCGCGTTGTCACAAAGAACTCCTTCGGGTTCAGGGTTTTCCCCAAACACCGCGCCCACCATCCACCGTAGAGACCGGAGCGGGCCGGACACAGGCGCCAACGGACCATCTTCGCCGGCGCCGGCGGGGCAGCCGACTGGGCCGGCCGGCCGAGCCGGTGCTGGCTGGTCCGGTCCTGCTCGGCCGGTGGCGGTCCCGGTCCGCGTGCTCGGTCCGCGCGCTCGGCCGCTGGGCTTCACCGCGTTCCGGGCGGCCCGGGAGGTGATACTCTGAAACCCCGTGGATAGGCAGGACGGCTGTGGCCTCCTGCCGGCGTTCGGACCAGTGATGGCATGGGACCACGGGGAGCCTCCTTGGTGCTTCAGGCACGTATGACCAAGCATGTTTTCGTTACCGGGGGCGTCGCCTCCTCCCTGGGCAAGGGGCTCACCGCCTCCAGCCTTGGTCAGCTGCTGACAGCCCGTGGGCTGCGCGTGACCATGCAGAAGCTGGACCCCTACCTGAACGTGGACCCGGGGACGATGAACCCGTTCCAGCACGGGGAGGTGTTCATCACCGAGGACGGCGCCGAGACCGACCTCGACATCGGGCACTACGAGCGGTTCCTGGACCGGGACCTGGCCGCGGCGGCCAACGTCACCACCGGGCAGGTCTACTCGGCGGTGATCGCCAAGGAGCGGCGCGGCGAGTACCTGGGCGACACCGTGCAGGTCATCCCGCACATCACCGACGAGATCAAGGCCCGCATCCGCGCCATGGCCGAGCCGGACGCCGACGGCCGGGTGCCGGACGTGGTGATCACCGAGGTCGGTGGCACGGTCGGCGACATCGAGTCGCTGCCGTTCCTGGAGGCCTGTCGGCAGGTCCGCCACGACGTGGGCCGGGACAACTGCTTCTTCCTGCACGTCTCCCTGGTGCCCTACCTCGCGCCGTCCGGTGAGCTGAAGACCAAGCCGACCCAGCACTCGGTCGCCGCGCTGCGCAACATCGGCATCCAGCCGGACGCGATCGTCTGCCGCGCCGACCGCGAGGTGCCCGAGGGCCTCAAGCGCAAGATCGCGCTGATGTGCGACGTGGACACCGACGCGGTGGTGGCCGCGCCGGACGCCCCGTCGATCTACGACATCCCCAAGGTGCTGCACGCCGAGGGCCTGGACGCCTACGTGGTGCGCCGGCTCGGCCTGCCGTTCCGGGACGTGGACTGGACGGTGTGGGGCGATCTGCTGGAGCGGGTGCACAACCCCGCGGAGACCGTGCGCATCGGCCTGGTCGGCAAGTACGTCGACCTGCCGGACGCCTACCTGTCGGTGACCGAGGCGCTGCGCGCGGGCGGGTTCGCCCACCGGGCCAAGGTCGAGGTGGTGTGGGTGCCCTCCGACGAGTGCGAGACGGCCACCGGCGCGGCGCACGCACTGGCCACTGTGGACGGTGTGCTGGTGCCTGGCGGGTTCGGCGTGCGCGGCATCGAGGGCAAGATCGGCGCGATCCGGTACGCCAGGACCAGGGGCGTGCCCGTGCTCGGTCTGTGCCTGGGGTTGCAGTGCATGGTGATCGAGGCGGCCAGGCACCTGGCCGACATCCCCGACGCCGACTCCACCGAGTTCAACGAGCACACCGCCAACCCGGTCATCAGCACCATGGCCGACCAGCGCGACGTGGTCGCCGGCCAGCGGGACATGGGCGGCACCATGCGGCTGGGCGCCTACCCGGCGTCGCTGCTGCCCGGCTCGGTGGTGGCCAGGGCCTACGGCAGCACCGAGGTGTCCGAGCGGCACCGGCACCGCTACGAGGTCAACAACGCCTACCGGGACCGGTTGTCCGCGGCCGGCCTGGTGTTCTCCGGCACCTCGCCGGACGGGCGCCTGGTGGAGTTCGTGGAGCTGCCGGCCGAGGCGCACCCGTTCTTCGTCGGCACCCAGGCCCACCCCGAGGTGAAGAGCCGGCCGACCCGGCCGCACCCGCTGTTCGCCGCGTTCGTGCGGGCCTCGCTGGACTACCGGGCCGCCGAGCGGCTGCCGGTGGAACTGCCGGACGTGCTGTCGGTCAACCACGTCGACTCCGGGGTGGGCCGGTGAGCGAACTGGCGCGATCCGGGGCGGAGGCGTCGGGCCGGCACGAGTTCCAGGTGGTGGCCAGCCGGGACGTGCACGTGGGCCGGGTGGTCGCGATGCGCGTCGACGAGGTGGTGATGCCCGGTGGGCACACCGCCCGGCGCGAGGTCGTCGAGCACCTGGGCGCGGTGGCCGTGGTGGCGCTGGACCGCGACGAGACCGGCGCGGACCGGATCGCCATGATCCACCAGTACCGGCACCCGCTGGGCCGGCGGCTGTGGGAGCTGCCCGCCGGCCTGCTGGACGAGCCGGGCGAGGAACCGGTGGCGGCGGCGCGGCGGGAGCTGGCCGAGGAGGTGGGGCTGGCCGCGCGGGACTTCTCGGTGTTGGTGGACGTGGCCGCCTCGCCCGGTTTCACCGACGAGGTGGTGCGGGTGTTCCTGGCCACCGGTCTGTCCGCTGTGGACCGCCTGGTCGGGTCGGGCGACGAGGAGGAGGACCTGGTGGTGCACCGGGTGCCGCTGGCCGAGGCGGTCGCCATGGCGCTGTCCGGTGAGGTGGTGAACGCCGCCGCGGTGGCCGGGATCCTGGCCGCGCACGCCGTGCGCTCCGGTGCGGCCACCGCCCGCCCGGCCGACGCGCCCTGGCCGGACCGGCCCACCCGGTTCGCCACCCGGACCTGAGACCCGAACCCGCCCGGTCGGCGCACTGCCCGACCGGGCCCGGTCCCCGGTCGAATGGCCGGGTGACGCCGGGTAACGGATCATGGTCGGGTGAGTCACGGTCCTGAGCACCCGCCCGGTGAGCACCCGGCGCGGTGGCGGGCACTCGCGGTGTGCCTCGCCGCCGGGTTCATGACGCTGCTGGACGTGAGCATCGTCAACGTCGCGCTGCCGTCCATCCAGGAGGGCCTGCGCGCGTCAGCCAGTGACCTGCAGTGGGTGCTGTCCGGGTACGCGCTGACCTTCGGGCTGGTGCTCGTGCCGGCCGGCCGGCTGGGCGATGCCACCGGGCGGCGCCGGGCGTTCCTGCTCGGCGTCGGGCTGTTCACCCTGACCAGCGTGTCCGCCGGACTCGCGGTGAGCCCGCTGTGGCTGTCGGTGTCCCGGCTGGTGCAGGGCGTGGCCGGCGGCCTGATCAACCCGCAGGTCGCCGGGCTGATCCAGGAGTTGTTCCGGGGCAGGGAACGCAACCACGCCTTCGGCTGGCTGGGCGCCAGCATCGGGATCGCCACCGCGGCCGGCCCGATCACCGGCGGCCTGATCATCGCCCTGGCCGGGCCGCAACACGGCTGGCGCTGGGTGTTCCTGGTGAACCTGCCGATCGGGCTGGCCACCATCGTGCTGGGGCGGCGGCTGCTGCCGGCCGAGCGCACCGACCACCGGGTGCGCGGGCTGGACCTGGTCGGGGTCGCGCTGCTGGGACTGGGCGTGCTGCTGGTGATGCTGCCCATGCTGGAGGCGGAGGGCGGGCGCACGCGGGTGCCCTGGTGGCTGGTGGTGGTCGGCGCGCTGGTGGTGGTGGGGTTCGTCGCCTGGGAGCGCCGGTGCCGCGGCCGGGGCGGCACCCCCCTGGTGGACCCGGAGCTGCTGCGCTCCCGCAGCTACGCCCTTGGCGTGCTGCTGGGCATGGTCTACTTCGCCAGCTTCACCGGGATCTTCTTCGTGCTGGCGGTGTTCTTCCAGCGCGGGCTGGGCTACAGCGCGCTGGCCAGCGGCCTGGCCGTCACCTCGTTCGCGCTCGGCTCGGCGGTGGCCGCGGCGGTGGGCGGCCGGCTGGTCGGCCGGATGGGGCGGCTGCTCGTGGTGCTCGGCCTGGTGCTGGTCGTGGTCGGGTTGGCCAGCACCGACCTGGTGCTGCGGCACTGGCCCGCCGGGGTCGCCGCCGGCCTGGCCACGGCGCTGCCGCTGCTGGTCGCCGGCGTGGGCAGCGGGCTGACCGTCTCCCCGAACCAGGCCCTCACCCTGGCGGCCGTGCCGGTGCGGATGGCCGGCACCGCGGCCGGCGTGCTGCAGACCGGCCAGCGGATCGGCACCGCGGTGGGCATCGCCGCGATGGGCCTGGCGTTCTACGGCACCCTGGCCGACACCGGGGCGGACTACGGCCGCGCGGTGACCACCGCGCTGTGGCTGGCGGTCGGTCTGGCCCTGTTGGCCCTGCTGCTCGGCCTGGCCGACCTGCTGCTTGGCCGGCCGGAGGACGCCCGCGCCCGGTGAGCGCGGCCGCCGGTCAGTCTCAGTCGCGCAGTCGGCGGCCCAGGCTGTCAGTGCCGCCGCCGGCCAGCAGCACGATGCCGTCGATGATCGACCACAGCGCGCCGAACCCGAAGGTGAACAGGGTGACCAGCAGTTGGCCGATGGCCAGGCCGGCGTGGCCGGTGTAGAAGCGGCCGATGCCGATCGGGAGGAAGATCTGCAGCAGCCCGGCCACGAGCTTGTACTTGTCCGACAGCGGCTGTTCGACCGTGACGTGGACCGGCTGCGGCCCCACGGGAAACGACTGCTGGGGGTACACCGGTGGCGCCGACGGCGGCGGCATCGCCGACGGCGGTGGCAGCAGGAACGGCGGGTGCGGCGCGGGCAGGTCGGTGAACAGCGCCCGCAGCTCACCCCGGTGCTGGGCGCCGCTGGCCTGGCCGACGCGGTGCTCGTACTCGTGCACGTCCAGCCGGCCGGCGCTGAAGTGATCACCCAGCGCGCGGATGGCGTCCTCGCGCTCCTGGGTGCCGATTCGTAACGAGTCGGGGTCGGCGGGGCCTGTCACCTGACCAAAGGTAGCCGATCACCAGCGGCTGGCAGAGCCGAACCGGGTAACAGCTCGTGATCTGCTCGGCAACGACCGGCCGCAGCGCGCGGACCGGCCCGACCACGGGCACCGGCGGTGCCGGTGCGTGCGCGCCCAGTGCGACGATGGGCACGTGATCGGTTGACGCGAAAGGCATGGGCACGCGTGGCAGACACCCCGGAGCGGCCGGACCGCTGGCCCGCGGCACTGCGGGCGGTGCTGGCCGACTACCTCAACCACCTCGCGGTCGAACGCGGGACCGCGCGCAACACCCTGGACTCCTACGGCCGGGACCTGCGGCGCTACCTGGACCACCTGGCCGGGCTCGGGGTGGGCGAGCTGGCCGAGGTGAGCGAGGAGCAGGTCAGCGCCTTCCTGGTGGCCCTGCGGGAAGGGGACGCCGACCACCCGCCGCTGGCCGCCGCCTCGGCCGCCCGAACCCTGGTCGCCGTGCGCGGTCTGCACCGCTTCGCCCACCGGGAGGGCATCACGGCCGAGGACCCGGCCAGCCAGGTGCGTCCGCCGACCCCGCCGCGGCGACTGCCCAAGGCGCTGCCCGTGGCCGATGTGCTGCGCCTGCTGGACACCCCCACCGGTGACGACGGCGCCGGCCAGGCCGTGGACCCGAGGGCCCTGCGCGACCGGGCGCTGCTGGAACTGCTGTACTCCACGGGCGCGCGCATCTCCGAGGCGGTCGGACTGGACCTGGACGACATCGACGCGCACGAGCGCACCGTGCTGTTGGCCGGCAAGGGCGGCACGCAGCGGGTGGTGCCCATCGGCCGCCCCGCGCTGCGGGCGCTGGAGGCCTACCTGGTGCGGGCCAGGCCGAGCCTGGCCGAGGGGCGGGCGCGGTCCCGGTCGGGCAGCGCCCGCGCCCCGGGCGCGGCCGCGGCGGTGTTCCTCAACGCGCGCGGCGGCCGGCTGTCCCGGCAGAGTGCCTGGCAGACCTTGAAAACCGCGGCCGAGCGGGCCGGTCTGGGCACCGAGGTCTCCCCGCACACCCTGCGCCATTCCTTTGCCACGCACCTGCTTGAGGGCGGCGCGGACGTGCGGGTGGTGCAGGAGCTGCTCGGCCACGCCTCGGTGACCACCACCCAGGTCTACACCCTGGTCACCGTGACCACGCTGCGCGAGGTGTACGCGACCGCGCATCCCCGGGCCCGGGGCTGAACCCTCGGCCGGTGTCGGCGTGCTCGCGTCGCCGCTGCTGTCGGCTCGGCCCGTCGCGCGCGTCGCCGGGTGCTGTCGCCGGGGTGGCCGCGGATGCCCCGGGCATGCCGGGCCAAGGCGCGGTGTGGGCTTGGCCGGCCGTGGCAGAATGGTGTGATTGTGTTGGCCTGACTGGGTTTTCTGGGCTGCGGCCCGGCCCGGTCGGGTGCGTGACCTGGCGGGGTGGAGAACAGCGATGCGCAAGGGGAGGTGTCGGCGTCGTGTCCGTTGCCCAGCCGGACCGGAACGCGATCGAGCTGTCCGTGGTGCTGCACGCGCTGAGCGATCCCACCCGGCTCGCCGTGGCCAGGCAGTTGGACCAGTGCGGTGAGTGCCCGTGCGGCTCGTTCGAGGTCGGGGTGGCCAAGTCCACGCTGTCGCAACACCTGCGGGTGTTGCGGGAAGCCGGGTTGACGCACACCCGGTGCAACGGCAACCAGCGGTGGGTCTCACTGCGCAGGGCCGATCTCGACGAACGCTTTCCCGGGTTGCTCGATGTGGTGCTTTCCTCAGCTGCTCTGGAAAAAAGCCGCTGATCAGCCCGGCTGTGCCACGGCGAGGCGCGTTGCCGCAGGCAGGCCAGCCGCTTAGGCTGCGGCCAACGGTCGTCGTCGCAGCAGTCGCGAGGAGTCAGGTCAGATGTCGATGCCGAAGCCTTCAGCGGAGCGTTTCCCGCGCCGCGCTTCGATCGACCTGACGCTCGCCCCGCACGCCGCCCCACCCGACGAGGACGTGGTCGAGCAGTCCGCCGGGGAACTCGGGCCGACCGGCCGGCCGCTGCGCTACGTCCCGGATCCGCCGCTGCTGGCGCACCACGGCCCGGCCAAGGTGCTGGCGATGTGCAACCAGAAGGGCGGCGTGGGCAAGACCACCTCGACCATCAACCTGGGCGCGGCACTGGCCGAGTTCGGCCGGCGCGTGCTGCTGGTGGACTTCGATCCGCAGGGCGCGCTGTCCGTGGGCCTGGGGGTGCAGCCGCACCAGCTCGAACAGACCATCTACAACGTGATCATGGAGCGCTCGGTCCGCGTCGACGACGTGCTGCTGCGCACCTGCGTCGACGACATGGACCTGCTGCCGAGCAACATCGACCTGTCCGCGGCCGAGGTGCAGCTGGTCGCCGAGGTCGGCAGGGAGCACACGCTGGTCCGCACGCTGCGCGACGTGATCGAGCGCTACGACTACGTGCTGGTGGACTGCCAGCCGTCGCTGGGCCTGCTCACGGTCAACGCGCTGGCCGCCGCCGACGGTGTGATCATTCCGCTGGAGTGCGAGTTCTTCAGCCTGCGCGGGGTGGCACTGCTCATCGACACCATCGAGAAGGTGAGGGAGCGGTTGAACCCCAAGCTGGAGATCACCGGCATCCTGGCCACCATGTACGACCCGCGCACCCTGCACTCCAGGGAGGTGATGGCGCGCGTGGTGGAGGCGTTCGGCGACGTGGTGTTCGACACGGTGATCAACCGCACGGTCCGGTTCCCCGAGACCACCGTGGCCGGTGAGCCGATCACCCGGTGGGCGCCCCGCTCGGCCGGTGCCAACGCCTACCGCGCCCTGGCCCGCGAGGTGATCGCCCGGTGACCAGGCGGCCAACCGACCCGGCCGGCACCGACCCGGCCGACACCGGTGGGGCGGACTCGTGACCCGACGCGCCCACCTGCCCGGAGCCGCCGAACTGTTCCGGCCCACCAGCGTGCCGCAGAGCCAGCCGGGCCAGCCAGGTCAGCAGGCCGAGGCGGACCAGGCCGGCCTGGTGGCCGAGCCGGCCGGGGACGCCGCGCGCCGCACCGGCAGCGGCCGCTGCAAGCACTCGGCGAAGATCACCGTGTACGTCTCGGACGAGGAGTTGCTGGCGCTGGAACAGACCAGGCTCACCCTGCGGGCCGACCACGGGCTGGTCGTCGACCGGGGCCGGGTGGTGCGGGAGGCCGTCGCCGTGCTGCTGGCCGACTTCGACGAACGCGGCGGCGACTCGCTGCTGGTGCGCAGGCTGCGCCAGGAGCCGCCGCGGTGACCATGGCCGACACCCGACCCCCCGACCAGCACGACGAGGACGGCCAGGAGCAGGCCAACGGCCGGTTCACCGTCCGGCTGAGCAACTTCGAGGGCCCCTTCGACCTGCTGCTGCAACTGATCTCGCAGCACCAGCTGGACGTGACCGAGGTGGCGCTGCACCAGGTCACCGACGACTTCATCGCCCACATCCGCGGCATGGGCGAGGACTGGGACCTGGACGAGACCACCGAGTTCCTGGTCATCGCGGCGACCCTGCTCGACCTGAAGGCGGCCCGGCTGCTGCCCGCCGGTGACGTGGAGGACGAGGACGACCTCGCCCTGCTGGAGGCCAGGGACCTGCTGTTCGCCCGGCTGCTGCAGTACCGCGCCTACAAGCAGGTGGCCGCGTTGTTCGCGGAGCTGGAGGCCGGCGCGCTGCGCCGGTACCCGCGGTCGGTCGCCCTGGAGGACCGGTACACCAGCCTGCTGCCCGAGGTGATGCTCGGGGTGAGCCCGCAGCGCTTCGCCGAGCTGGCCGCCGCCGTGTTCCGCCCCAAACCGCCGCCGACCGTGTCGCTGGACCACATCCACGTGGCCAGGGTGTCGGTGCGGGAACACGCCGCCCTGCTGCGGCTGCGGCTGGCCGAGTGCGGCACGGCCACGTTCACCGAGCTGGTGCGCGACTGCGCGGGCACCCTCGAAGTGGTCGCCAGGTTCCTGGCCCTGCTGGAGCTGTACCGCGAGACGGTGATCCTGTTCGAGCAGGCGGATCCGCTCGGGGAGCTGCGGGTGCGGTGGAGCGGGGGCAGTGTGGCCGAGGCCGCCGCCGCTGCCGAGGCCGACCGGGCGAACGCCGATGAGGAGGAGTACGGGTGAACCTGCAGGGCCCGGCGCCGGAGACCACCGCACCGGACACCGGCCGGACCGACGAACCGCACCCGGCCGACGCGGCCGACCAGCCGCCCGTCGCCGAGGGCGGGCGGAGTGAGGCGGATTCAGCCGCCACGGGCGAACCAGCCGCCACGGGTGAACCGGGTGAGGCGGACGAGCCGGGTGACGTGGACGAGCCGGGTGAACCGGCGGACCCGGGCGCGCCCTCGGCTGGCCGGGCCCGCCCCGACCTGCCCGACCTGACCGAGGACGCTGATCTGGACAGCGCCCTGGAGGCGCTGCTGCTGGTCGTGGACTCCCCGGCCGCCGACGACCTGCTGGCCAGCGCGCTCGACCAGCCGGTGGCCCGGGTGCGGGCGGCGCTGCGGCGGCTGGCCGCCCAGTACGCCGCCGCCGGACGCGGCATCGACCTGCGGCAGGTCGGCGAGGGCTGGCGCTTCTACACCCGCGACCGGTTCGCGCCGTTCGTGGAGAAGCTGCTGCTCGACGGGCAACGGGCCAAGCTGACCAGGGCGGCGCTGGAGACACTGGCCGTCATCGCCTACCGACAGCCGGTCACCAGGGCCAGGGTGGCGGCCGTGCGCGGGGTTAACGTGGATGGTGTCATCCGCACCCTGCTGACCAGGGGCCTGATCGAGGAGACCGGTACCGACGGCGAGACCGGTGGCATCCTCTACCGGACGACCGAACTGTTCCTGGAGCGGTTGGGGCTGTCCTCGTTGCAGGACCTGCCGCCGATCGCTCCGCTGTTGCCTGAAGTGGATGCGATCGACGATGTCTGACAAGCCGCAGGACCCATCCGGTGTCCGGCTCCAGAAGGTGCTGGCCCAGGCGGGAGTGGCCTCCCGCCGAGCCGCCGAGGAGCTGATCGCCGAAGGCCGGGTGACCGTGGACGGCCGGGTGGTGACCGAGATGGGGCGGCGGGTGGACCCGGTGCGCGCGGTCGTGCACGTCGACGGGGTTCGCGTGGTGGTCAACGCGGACGTGACGCACCTGGCGCTGAACAAGCCCAAGGGCGTGCACACCACCATGTCCGACGACCGGGGCCGGCCGTGCGTCGGCGACTACGTGCGGGGCCGCAGCGACCGGCTGTTCCACGTGGGCCGGCTGGACGCGGACACCGAGGGCCTGCTGCTGCTGACCAACGACGGGGAGCTGGCCAACCGGCTCACCCACCCCTCCTACCAGGTCGCCAAGACCTACCTGGCCGAGGTGCCCGGTCCGGTCGCCAAGGACCTGGGCAAACGGCTGCGCGCCGGGATCGAGCTGGAGGACGGCCCGGTGCGGGTGGACGCCTTCCGGGTGGTCGACTCGCTGCCCGGCCGGGCCATGGTCGAGGTGGTGCTGCACGAGGGGCGCAACCGGATCGTGCGCCGGCTGCTGGAGGAGGTCGGCTACCCGGTCAGCCGGCTGGTGCGCACCGCCATCGCCGACGTCCAGCTGGGCAACCAGCGGCCCGGCTCGCTGCGGCCGCTCAACCGCGCCGAGGTGGGCGCGCTGTACGCGGCCGTGGGCCTGTGACGCGGGTGCCCCGGTCCGGGAGGTGAAAGGCCCGGCCGGCACCGCGAGTCGGTGCCGGCCGGGCGAGGCGGGTGGTTGGTCAGGCGCTGCCGGCGGGGGACAGCCGGTTGCGCGCGGCGCGCGCCAGCGGCTCGACCACCCTGGCGGCCACCGGCCCGAGAATGGCCATCAGCAGCACGTAGGCGGTGGCCAGCGCGGCCATCCGGTTGTCGACCGCGCCCGAGGACACGGTGAGCCCGGCGATCACGATGGAGAACTCGCCCCTGGCGACCAGGGCCGCGCCCGCCCTGGCCTGACCCATCGGGCCGATGCCCTGCCGGCGGGCCGCCCACCAGCCGGTGGCGACCTTGGTGAGCGTGGTGACCACGGCCAGGGCCACCGCCCAGCCCAGCACCGGCGGCATGGCGCTCGGGTCGGTGTTGAGGCCGAACACCACGAAGAACACCGCCGCGAACAGATCGCGCAGCGGTTCGAGCATCCGGGTGGCGTTCTCCGCGGTGGACCCGGAAATGGCGATGCCGAGCAGGAACGCGCCCACCGCGGCGGACACCTGGAGCTGGGACGCCAGACCGGCCACGAGCAGGGCCGCGCCGAGCACCCTGAGCAGGAACACCTCGGGGTCCGGACTGTCCACTATGGCCGAGACGTAGCGACCGAACTTCAGCGCCACCACCAACACCACGGTGATCGCGGCCAGGGAGATGCCCACCGCGGTCAGGCCGCCGACGAAGCTCACCCCGGCCAGCACCGCGGTCAGGATGGGTAGGTACACGGCCATGGCCAGGTCCTCGAAGACCAGCACGGACAGCACCACCGGGGTTTCCCGGTTGCCCAGCCGGCCCAGGTCGCCCAGGACCTTGGCGATGATGCCGGAGGAGGAGATGTAGGTGACCCCGGCCATGGCCAGCATGCCGACCGGTCCCCAGCCGAGGATCAGCCCGACGAGCGCGCCGGGCAGGGCGTTGAGCACGATGTCGACGACGCCGGCCATCCAGGACCGGCGCAGCCCGGTCATCAGCTCGGCCGCCGAGTACTCCAGGCCCAGCAGCAGCAGGAGTAACACGACACCGATCTCGCTGGCGAGATCGGTGAACGCGTCGATGCCGGTCAGCGGGATCAGACCGCCGTGACCGAAGGCGAGACCGCCGATGAGGTACAGGGGGATGGGCGAGATGCCGATCCGCCACGCCAGGCGCCCCAGAATGCCCAGCCCGAAGAAAACCGCTCCCAGTTCGATGAGGGAAATTGTTGTCTCGTGCACGCTGGTCAGCCGCTCGCCAGGATGTCGGTGGCGGCTTCCAGCCCTTCGGCGGTGCCGACCACCACCACGAGGTCACCTCCCGCGAAGACGAAGTCGGGCCGTGGTGATGCGTGCACGTTCCCCGCTCGCACGACCGCGACGATGGATGCGCCTGTTTTTGTCCGCAACGCTGTCTCTCCCAATGTCCTGCCATCGAAGACCGAGCCCGGAACGACCGGGATCTGGCGGGTGTCCACCCCGGTCACGTCCCGGTGCTGGTTGCCGAGGTGGGCAACCAGCTGTGGTGCGCCGAGCAGCCCCGCCAGCGCGGACGCCTCGTCTGGGGTCAGTGGGATGGACGACGCGCAGGCGTCGGGATCACCCTCCTGGGAGACGATCAGCTCGAACTTGCCGTCCCGGTAGGTGATCACCCCGATCCTCCTGCCGGCGCGGATCACGAAGTCCTGCCGGGTGCCGATCCCCGGAAGCGGCGTCACCTCGACGTTCACTCGTCCAGGTTAACTGCGCATAAAGCGCGAACCACCCCGGTCGTGCGCGCTGTGGCCTGCCCCACCCGGTCCGGACGCCGGCCGTGGAATGCGCCGGGGTCCGCGGGCGTTGCCCGAGCTGTCTCCTGCCTGGTCCCCACCCGGATGCCGGCGGCAGGCAGAATGGAAGGCTGAGACGGATCGCGAGGGTGGTTCGCGCACGTGGGGCTTGAGGAGGCAATCGCGGTGGGACACGGCGAGCTGCGGGGAGTGGTGGCTCTGGACGGCCCATCCGGAACGGGCAAGTCCACGGTCGCCCGTCGCCTGGCCAGCGCGTTGGGCGCGAGCTACCTGGACACCGGCGCGATGTACCGGGCGGTCACCCTCGCGGTGCTGCGGGCCGGCGTCGACCCGGCGGACGCCGCCGAGGTCACCCGGGTGAGCACCGCGGCCGAGCTGGTGATCGGCACCGACCCCCACCAGCCGACCGTCGAGTTGGACGGGCAGGACGTGGCCGCCGAGATCCGGGACCAGCCGGTCACCCTCGCGGTGTCCGCGGTGTCGGCCGTGCCGGAGGTGCGCGCCCAGCTGGTCGAGCAGCAGCGGCGCATCGTGGCCAGGGCGGTGGACGCCGGTTCCGGCATCGTGGTGGAGGGCCGGGACATTGGCACCGTGGTCGTTCCCGACGCCGGCCTGAAGGTCTACCTGACCGCGTCCGCCGAGGCCAGGGCCGAGCGCAGGGCGCGCCAGGACGCCGCCGCCGGCCGGGCGACCACGGTCGCCGCGACCAGGGCGGATGTCGAGCGGCGCGACACCCTCGACGCCACCAGGGCGGTGTCGCCGGCGCGGCCGGCCGCCGACGCGGTCGAGGTGGACACCACCGCGCTGGACATCGCGGGCGTGCTGGGTGAACTGCTCACCCTGGTCGACCAGCGCGGGCTGCGCGGGGTGCCGGAACGGACCGGGCGGTGACCCGTGACTGAACCGGCCGAGGGCCGGCTGCCCGAGGGCGCCTGGCTCTGGCTGCACGACTTCGGCAGGTGGCTGGGGCGGACGCTGTTCCGGTTCGGCTACCGGATGCGGGTGCGCGGACTGGACCGGATGCCCCGCAGCGGACCGGTGGTCGTGGTGGCCAACCACAGCTCCCTCGCGGACGGCCAGATGCTGTTCGGGCTGCTCGACCGCAGGATCGTGTTCCTCATCAAGCACGAGATGTTTCGTGGCCCGCTGGGCTGGGCACTGCGCAGGCTGGGGCAGCTGGCGGTGCGCCGGGGACAACCCGACCGCACCCCGCTGCTGGCCGCCGTGCGGGTGCTGCGCGCCGGGGGTGTGATCGGCATCTTCCCCGAGGGCACCCGGTCCGCCGACGACGTGGCCACGGCCGAGCACGGCGCGGCCTGGCTGGCCCGTTCGGCCGGCGCGCTGGTGCTGCCGGTGGCCTGCCGGGGCATCGCCCGGCCGCCCGGCACGCGGCGGCGGTTCCGTCCGGTGGTCGACGTGCTGGTCGGGGACCCGTTCGAGCTGCCAGCCGGCAAGGGCAGGGCGGAGCTGGCGCTGGCCACCGAGCAGGTGCGCACCAGTCTGGTCGCGCTGCTGGCCGAGCTGGACCGGACGCGCGGGAAACAAGAAGACAGCAAGGACGCCGGGGAGCAGGATCTCGGCGTCAACAACAGTGGTGTGAGCGGAGAGCAACGGTGACGGACTTGGACGGCACCTGGACCGACGAGTCCGAGTGGTCGAACTTCGACGGAGCCGCGGACGCGGCCGACGCTGCGGGCGGCAGTGTCCCGCAGCCCGTGCTGGCCGTGGTGGGCCGGCCGAACGTGGGCAAGTCAACCCTGGTGAACCGCATCCTGGGCCGGCGTGAGGCCGTGGTGCAGGACGTGCCGGGGGTGACCAGGGACCGGGTGGCCTACGACGCGCTGTGGAGCGGGCGCCGGTTCACCGTGGTCGACACCGGCGGGTGGGAGCCCGACGCCAAGGGCCTGCAGGCGTCCGTGGCGGCCCAGGCCGAACTGGCCATGGCGACCGCCGACGCCATCCTCCTGGTTGTGGACGCGGTGGTGGGCGCGACCAGCACGGACGAGGCCGTGGCCAGGGTGCTGCGCCGGTCGGACCGGCCGGTGCTGCTGGTGGCGAACAAGGTCGACGACGAGCGCCTGCTCGCCGACACCGCGGCGCTGTGGTCCCTCGGACTGGGCGAGCCGCACCCGGTGAGCGGCCTGCACGGCCGGGGCTCTGGCGACCTGCTGGACGCCATCCTGGAGGTGCTGCCCGAGACGCCGAGGGAGGTCTTCGGCGCCAGCGGCGGCCCGCGCCGGGTCGCCCTGGTCGGCAAGCCCAACGTGGGCAAGTCCAGCCTGCTCAACCGGTTGACCGGGGAGGAGCGGGCCGTGGTGGACGCGGTGGCCGGCACCACCGTGGACCCGGTGGACTCACTGGTCGAGCTGGACGGCGAGGTGTGGCGGTTCGTGGACACCGCCGGCCTGCGCAAGCGGGTGAACACGGCCAGCGGCGCCGAGTACTACGCGTCACTGCGCACCAAGGCGGCGATCGAGTCCGCCGAGGTCGCCATCGTGCTGCTGGACGCCAGCGAGCCCATCAGCGAGCAGGACCTGCGCGTGCTGAGCATGGTGGTGGACGCCGGCCGCGCGTGCGTGCTCGCCTTCAACAAGTGGGACCTGGTCGACGAGGACCGCCGCCACCAGCTGGTGCGCGAACTGGACCGGGGCCTGGTCCGGGTGCCCTGGGCGGAACGCGTCAACGTGTCCGCGCTGACCGGCCGGTCCGTGCGCAAACTCGCGCCCGCGCTGCGCACCGCGCTCGCCTCCTGGGACCAGCGCGTGCCCACCGGCCAACTCAACTCGTGGCTGGCCGACCTGATCGCGGCCACCCCGCCGCCCGTGCGCGGCGGCAAGCAGCCCAAGGTCCTGTTCGCCACCCAGGCCCAGAACCGCCCGCCCACCCTGGTCCTGTTCACCACCGGCTTCTTGGAGGCCGGCTACCGGCGTTTCGTGGAGCGCAAGTTCCGCGAGGCCTTCGGCTTCACCGGCAGCCCGGTCCGGATCTCGGTGCGCGTCCGCGAGAAGCGCCCGAAGAAGGGCTGACCAGCCCGTTTCCCCAGCCCCACCCCGATACCCACCCCCCGTGCACAGGCCCCGCCAGGGATGCGCTAAGCTGATCGGGCACTCAGCGAAGAGGGTGTGGCCGGGACGTGGCGCAGCTTGGTAGCGCACTTGACTGGGGGTCAAGGGGTCGCAGGTTCAAATCCTGTCGTCCCGACGGTCGAAACAGCCCGCTGACACTGGCGATAAGCCCAGGTCAGCGGGCTGTTTTGCGTTCCGGGGATGATCTTGCTTCCACAGTCCACAGTGGCCTGAACGGAGATCAACAGGGCCAACTGGGAGGATTGTGGGAGTGGATCATGTTCGGCTTTGACCCAAACGGCAAATGTGGTCGCCAAGGATAGGTGATCCTGGTCACATGTCCGGCAAAGGTGGTCAACCACCGCCAACAGTTCTTCGTCGCCAGGCACGTGGGGCGGATGGAGACGCTGACGGCACGTTCTACGCGCTTCACGGCCCGTGGGCGCTGTTGCCGACTGATCTGGTGTGGTGGGTGCGGATGGGGATGGTTGATGCCGCAGCGGCGATGCGGGAGACCCGCCATACGGGCTGACCGCCGTGCTGACCAACAAGCCAGTCGGCTGGGCGCGATGTCGAGGAGTGGACGGCGCTGTCCAACCGAACCCGCCGGGCTTGTTGGCGCAGGCAGCAGTGGAACGGAGGGCGCTGGAAATGACAGTGGCCCGCCACCTGTCCCGGGTGGCGGGCCACGCGTCGATGGTGCTGGCTTGGGTTATGCGGCGGACTGCTCAGTGGGGATGGAGATGCCCGGTAGGGCGTGGAGAGTGGCCACCGGAGTGTCGGTGGAGGTGGTGAGGAGAGTGCTCACCGCGGTGGTCCACCGGCGTTGCAGTGCCGCCAGCAGGCGGGCTTCCACTTCGGGGGCGACGTGGGAGTAGATGTGCTCGATCTTGTCGGGGATGCGGTGGCCGAGCCGTCGGGCCTGGGCCACGTCGGGGATGCCGTCGGCGATCATCCAGGTCTTGTGGCTGTGCCGGAACCCGTGGAAGGTCAGGCCGGGCACGATCGGCTGGAGGCGGATCTGGGGGCGTGGGCGGTTGAGGTTGCCGTCGGCTGCTGGGCGCATGGCGTGCCCACCATCCGGGTTGCCAGCCTGGCCGACCTCGGCGAATACCTCGACCCCGACGGCGATATCTGGCCCACCGACGAGTTCCACGACGACCCCCACCACCAACCCGGCTGCGACGTCAGCCTCAACGCGACCTCAACCACCACCCGAACCGCCTCCTAGGCAACTACACGATCAGCGGCTGGCGACCGGACGCACGGCGTCTCCACATTGATCAACGCGCTGACCCCTGCCGTGCACCACGCCGAGGCGAACACCGCCACAACGCACTGAGCCCCCGGCGTCCCCGCGCACACGATGTCACCGGTCGAGCCAACCAGGGCGGCGGTTCACCGCGACCCCCGCTCAGGCCCGACCTTCCGCCACCACCATCACAAGCGAGAAAGAGGCTCCACAATGGACCCGATTGTCCTCGGTACCGGTTCCTTGACGTGGCACGCCGACGAACGGCGCATCGACCGGTACGGCACCGTTCACCTCAACCGTGACGCCGACGGCTTCACCCGCGACTTGGTGCGCTTCGACGACGCCCCTGTCGGCACACGCGGTCAGCTCGTGGCCATTGTGCTGGCCGTCCGCCCGGCGTTTCACGCCGGCGACCTCGTCCGCGGTGCCGCACCGAGCGACCCCGCCGTCGGCGAGGAGATCCCCCTCGGCACCGGCACCCTGTTCGTCGAGCCGTCCCAGGACGGCAACACCGAGATCGGCGTACGTCCCGACGACGGCCGCAGCGAGGACTGGCTGGACCCGACCGCGCTGACCGCCGAGTCCTACGTCGCCGCCGCCACCCGCCTCGCCCCTCGGCAGCACAACGGCGCGCCAGCTTCGCCAGCGGCACGACCGCTTCCATCGTCACGGAGGTCACCGCCGACAGATCCACAACCACCGCCAGCTCAACCGGCGTGTCCAGCACCGGCGCGATCAGCGTCTCGGCGCACGCGGCATCAGCCAAGTCGCCCGCTGCACGCACCGTGAACGCGCCGGCATCCAGATCACGATCGGGCGCGGGCAAGGTCGCCACTGCCGCAGGTGGGTCCATCGTGCTCATGTTCCCGTTCCCTTCCGCCGGGCCCCCTGGGACCGTCGGGAACGAATGCACAGGTCACGAGACTGCACAAGGGTGGCAATCCTACTGCCGTCGGCATCTCAACCCGTGTTACCGCGCCGATGTGAGAGATCGAGCCGGTGGGCAAGCCGCAGCAGGTAGCCGACAAGCGACTCGCCGACCTGCGGATCGAGACCGCGGGGAAGCGGCCGGACCCCGGCCTTGAGGCAGAGGGGCGGTAGCTGGTCACCGGCCCAGTGCCCACCACAGTGCTTCGTCGGCGCCGCTGAAGAAGTCGCGGCCGTGGAACTTGTCGCCGCCGAGATAGACGCGGCCGGTGATCATGTGGTGTTCGGCGTTGGCCTGCTCGGGCGTGGGGCGGCGGGCCTTGCCCCACTCGGTGCGGGTGCCGGGGGTGAACTCGGCCAGTCCTTGGGTCCAGGCCAGGGCGTGGATCTGGCCGCCGACGTAGTCGCCGTCGTCGCGGAGCTTGTTCAGTTCGTCGGCCCGCTGCATGATCTCGTCGTCAGTGCGCAACGTCGGCTGCGGGTGCGCGATGCCCATCGCCTGGACGACCGCCAGCACGTCGGCGCGAGTGTGTTCAACGATCTCCAGGGCGATGCAGCTGAAGGAACTCGGCCCCTGACGTACTACCTGCCATGGGAGCGGCGTGGACATACGCCCATCCCTCTCGCTGTGTGTGTGCCCGAATACCGCGGTGCACCCAGATCTGTATCGATCGAGCCCGGTCGACTGCCTGCTCAGGGCGTGGCCGAACTGGACGGCAGCGCGACGGGGGTTGCGCGGTGGTGGGATTCAGGCACCATGGCGCAGCGGAGTAAGACGATCAAGACGCGTCAGACACGAGGTAGGCATCCCTGCGTCGTTCAGCACGGCCGATGCAGCGAGGTCGAGCGAACGACGCCCTGGACAGCTCGCGGCACGCCGTATGCGGTTGACGCGCTGGTTGATGCTGTTCTCGGGGGCCGTTCATCCCGTTGTGTCGGTCGAGACAGCGAGCCGGGCAAGGCGTTGCGGGGTGGGCCAGCGCACGTTCCAGGCCCAGCCGAGTTTCTCGAACACCCAGATCAGCCTGGCGGAGATGTCGATCTGCCCGCGGCGGACGCCGTGGCGAGCTGAGGTGGGGTCGGCGTGGTGGGAGTTGTGCCAGGACTCGCCCATGGACAGGATCGCCAGCGGCCAGAAGTTCGCTGACCTGTCGCGGCTCTGGTAGGGGCGGTCGCCGATCATGTGGCAGATCGAGTTGACCGACCAGGTGACGTGGTGCTGGAAGGCTACGCGAGCGAGCCCGGCCCAAAGGAATCCGGTCAGCGCTCCCGACCAGGACAAGGTCAGTATCCCGCCGAGCACGGCGGGCAGCAGCACCGACAGCGACACCCACAGGGGGAAGAGGCGGTCCACCATCCTGATGTCGGGGTCGGCGGCGAGGTCGGGGGCGAAACGGTCGATGTTGGTGCGGTCACGGCCGAACAGCCATCCCATGTGGGCGTGCCAGAAGCCGCGGGCCAGCGCGAGCGGGGACGTGCCGAACAGCCACGGTGAGTGCGGGTCGCCCTCGCGGTCGGAGAACGCGTGGTGGCGACGGTGGTCGGCGACCCATCCGATGACCGATCCCTGTGCCGCCAGGGCGCCCATGATGGCCAGCGCGATCCGCAAAGGGCGGTTGGCTTTGAAGGAGCCGTGGGTGAAGTAGCGGTGGTAGCCGACGGTGATCCCGAGCGTGGACACGGTGAAGAAGACAGCGGCCAGCATCAGGTCCACCCACCCGATACCCCAGCCCCACATCAACGGCACGGCGGCCACGAGGGCGAGGAACGGGATCAACAGGAACGCGCGGATGGTCACCAACTCCAACCGTCCGGCCTGCTCGGCGAGCAGTGGTTTGGGTTGGGGGCGTTCAGGGGTGGCGGGCTGTACGGCCGTGGCAGTGGTCATGCGATACCTCGTGGTACTCAGGACGGGCACCGTCCTGCGAAAGCGAAAGGTAACGGGGGGGGGAGACACCCGGACTGGATTTCGGGTGCTGAGCGGCGTCTGCGTCCATGCGCGTCGCCGGCGATGCCCCGGTCGATCGGAGGGGGCCACCGGGGCTGCACTGTCCACGGGGATGTGACGATGACATCGACGACGAACAGTGGCCACGGCAGCGGGAGGGCGGGGAAAGCGGAGGGAGATTGCAGCTTACGGGCTGCTGGCCGCGTCTACGGACACCCCATGGTGGTGGGGCGAGCGCCCACGTGGCGTGGACGCTCGCCCCACGGTGCTGCCTGGTGGGTCAGAGGACCGAGACCCCTGTGGCCTGCGGGCCTCGGTTGCTCTGCCCGATCTCGAACTGGACTCGGGCGTTCTCGTCCAGGCTGCGGAAGCCGCCACCGGTGATCTCGGAGTAGTGGACGAACACGTCAGCGCCACCCTCGTCGGGGCTGATGAAACCGAAGCCCTTTTCGGAGTTGAACCACTTGACGGTGCCTTGGGACATGCGGATCTCCTTGTCGCATCAAACATTCGGCGCGGACTCGTGCGAGTCGGCCGGGCCGCGAGCGTGAACGAAGGAGCCGCGTAGGACACCCTAAAGACGCTCGCCAAAAACTTCTGCGAAGCGTCTGGGTAGACAGCGAACACAAAGTCTTCAACCGCAATTAGTTTATCATGCGCCACGCCGACCGTCAACTGCCCCGACCTCGTCGAGCGGCACCAAGACAATCCCTCACCACGCGTCGGCGGCGGATGCCCCAGGGGGTGGCGGACTGTCCCGAGAAGCCCGGCTGCCACTCGCTCGGGCCTGGCCAACACGAGCACAGCGGCTCGGACCACGACCCGCACCGTAGCCACCGGTACCGACAGCATCCGCGCCAGAAGCGTCGGCCGGGCCGAGGCGAAGTAAGGTCACCGACGCGAACACCGAACACTTGTTAATCCGCCACATAAACGAGCCGGTGAACCCGAACCTCGGCCTGAACGACGGGATAACTCAGCCGTCCACCCGTCTCCTCGCCACGTCCACCTGCCCGGACTGCCTCGCACCGCTCGACGAACCCCACGTCCGCGACTGCGACGTGGCGCGCTGCTGGGTAACCGGACTCAACCGACTCAGCTGCGACGCGGAGCACGACTGCGGCATGGACACCTGGACCGGCCAACGGACAGAACTCTCCGCCGTGCACACCGTCGCTCTCGGAACCGGCATTCTGGCCTGGTGCGCCCACGAACGGATTTCCGGTCGCTATGGCACGGTCAACCTCAACCGCTCACTCCACGAGGACGTCGACCCCCATCGCTTGTGACACACCCCTGATCGGCTCAGCTACTAGCGAGGCGCTGGAGCCGAGACCGACACCCATCAGCTCGCCCACGCCATTGAGCTGATCAACGCGGGCGTGTCCATCTGGGCCGTCCGCCGCCTCGACCACGCCTCCACCGACGCTTCCCAGCTCTACGCCCTACTCGCCGACGCGGTCGCCGACGACGAGATCCGCGCCGCCCGCCAGTGTTGCGACGCACACCGGCCATCCGGAAACGCGTTCTCGCTCACGTCCCAGTGCCCCTGACCTCGTTTCGGCTCTCCGAGGTCACCTGTGGGGCGCCTACAACGGAGTTGGCGGACGTCGCGCGCCGAGTATCCGAAGAGATCGACGCCCCGGAGCTGGTGGCGTTGGTGGTCCGCCTCGGGCCTACCGGCGTGACGGGCGACCTCAAAAACCTGATCTTCGCGGCTGACGGGCCTAAACCGAAGACCGTGTTTCGTGACGCCATCAACAACGACATCGACATCGTCCAGAACGAGCAGTACTGCCTGGTCTACGACCGCCCGTTGGGGTCGACCGGACTCACCTGGAAAGAACTCACAGCCTGGTGGGCTGAACGAGAAGGCATGGCCGACGCGCCCGCGATGGACATCTCCCGCAGCCTGTACCAGCGCCTGGACCGGTCACTGGGCGACAACAACGCCGAGCGCCGGATCCTGCGGACCTACGCCGATCGCTATGTTCAGCTCGGCCCCGACATCCCTGCCCTGATTCCCCAGGTCTATCTCCACTACGACCCGTACACCAAGCGGCAGGGGTGCGGCGGCCCTTTCCCGCCAGCGGATGGACTTCCTGCTGCTACGGCTCAACCGGGCGCGAGTCGTGATTGAGTGCGACGGCGTTCAGCACTATGCGAACGACAACGGCAGCGCGAGTCCTCGGCGCTACGCGGAGATGGTCGCCGAGGACCGCGAGCTGCGGCTGCGCGGCTATGAGGTGCACCGCTTCGGGGGCAGGAACTACAGGAACCGGACCATGCCCGGAAGTTGCTCAGCAGGTTCTTCGACTCCCTAGCCGAGCGGCACGCTGGCTCAACATGATCGCAAGGCGTCTGGCCCTCGAAGTCGCCCGGCGTCGCCAGCCGCCAATCGTCCACTGTCGCCGCGGACCACTCACGTCAATCGAGCCGGACGACGGGCTGTGCGCCGGTCCGATTGTGGGTGGGGTCAGGTGAAGGTGATGGTGGCGAGGAGGGTGACGTAGTCGTCCCACTGCTCGGTGTCCTCTGTGCAGATGCTGAAGTCGGCGATCGCGGTGCGGTCGGGGATGGGGACGATGGCGTGGCACTGCCGCACCGTGCTGGCTGGGCGCGGCGTGGCCAGCAGGGTGACACCTTCGGGCACCTCGCGGTCCTCGGTCACCAGCACCGCCACCCCGCAGGGCAGCTTCACCGCGCCGACCTCGGCGGTGGGGTGCAGCATCGCGACGGTGTGGGCGAGCCGTTCCACGGTGTCCTTGTCGGACAGCTCGCTGGGGCGGATGGTGACCGAGAACGTGGCGGAGACCCGCTTGTCCGGCGTGGTGTCGGAGCGGGCGATTATGCGCCCGCAGTTGGCCCCAAGACGTTGCGGTGTCCCCACTGCGAACCGTGGGGACACCATCGGGAGATACACGCGCTGCGGTTAGTTCATGGTGCCGTCCCGTGCCGTGGTCTGCTCGGCTGGGGCGAGCGTGAAGCGCTTCGGAGCCTGCTGGGTCTTGATGGCGTACCCGTCCTGAACCAGCTTTCCAACGCGTTGTTGACCGCTCCCGACGCTTTCCCGCCCAGCGCCTTGGCGATCGCGGCCGGGCCGAACTCCTCGCCAGGGCGCTCGCGCAGGAAGTCCTCCACCTGGCCACGCAGTGCCCCAGGAGCCAGCCGAGGCTCCTTCCGGGGCGCCTGGTCCGCAACGCCAGTGGTGACGCCGCTGCCGTCGCTGTCACCAGGCGTGGACGCGCGGTCGCGCTCGTCCGGCGTCCCTTCGGCCGCGCCTGTCTGGGCCGGCTCGACATCCTGTGTCGCACCGCCAGTGGCCTCAGCCTCGGCCAGTTCGACTTCGACTTCGGCTGAGGCGGTGTCGGTCAGGTCGGCCGGCTCCGCTTCCGCCGTCGGTTCCATCGCCTCCAGCCCGCTGTCAGTGGCGGTGTGCGTGTCGCTGATCGCCCAGAGGTCGGCTGCGCGCCGGGCGGTAGCCAGGTCAGCGGCGGTGGTGTTCGGGTTGTCGCGCAGGGCGATCCACAGCTTGTCCTCCGCTTCGGTCCGGGTCTGCGCGCCAGGCAGCTCGTCGCTGGGATTGGGAACCGGCCGCAGCGTGCCGGCAGGCCCGAGCGGGATGACGTTGCTGGGCGTGGTCTGGCTGGTAGGGGTGTTGCTGGACATGACGACCTCGTTCGATCACATGCTCGTTGCTGTGGTGGTCATGCCCCGGCCGAGGCGAGTGTGGCCCCCGGTGCGCTGCCGGTGTGTACGGGCTACACCACTATGAACGCTTCCGTCACCCCAAGAAGTCAAGTGGCTTCAAAGAACGAAGTCGCGTGTAGACAGTCTGCTGTGGATCGTTGATCTGGCTAAGATCGTTTATCTCCGGTCAAACGCCTCGTCACGACTCGCCACAGGGACGTTGACAAACCCAAGCCGACGAAGCGTCAATACGCACCCGCCAATGCCGACCACGCAGGAAACCGAAGGGGCGTAAAGACGATGCCCGACCGCGATATCCCCACGCCACCCGACATGACCGTGAACGCGCTGAATCCCGGCTCGGCGCCTGAACACATCGAACCGACCGTGCGGGCGGCACAACCGCACGACGAGACGACGGCTGTGCGGGAAGGACTACCGCCGGACACCATGATCCTCGTTCCACAGTTCGCCACGACACGGATGCGGTGCCCGGACGGGATGTGGGCGATGCTCGTGTCCGGGGTGGACATCGACACCGCCGTCGGTGCCCAGGTGTTCGACGGCATAGGTGCGGACGTCGTTCCGGGACAGCATCCGCCTCCCAGCGGGCGTGGCGCTGCATCGGCGCGGGCCGGGCATGGCCGGCCAGCTGCCAGCAGTTTTTCCGCTCGGCACTCGACAGCAGCCCGAACAGGTAGGCGCGGGCGGTCGCTCCGGGCTCCGCCCGCCCGAACCGGCCCGCGATCCAGGTCATGACCTGATCGAACATCGCCCGCCAACGGACAGGCTCTACGCCATGGCCTGCGGCCACCGGAGGATCCTCAGGAGTTCACACAACCCCCGATGATCACGCGATGGCCGTACCCGTTCCCCGCCGGTTCCGCAGCAAGATCCCGAACCGGGACTGAGGTCTCAGGAGCGAGCGAACAGAGTGACTACGCTCCGCGGTGCTTCCCGGCCGAAAAAGATTTCCAGGTTCTGCGCCGAGCGGCGGGCGGCGTCGCTACTACGCAGGAACAGCCGCTCTTCGTAGGCGCTGAGCGCGGCCTCGATGTCGGGTTGCGCAACCAGCTCGCCGGCCAGGTCCGCGCCGTCGTACATGGCGAGGTTCGCGCCCTCGCCGGCAAAGGGCGACATCAGATGCGCGGCGTCACCGACGAGCGTCACTCCGGGCACCCTGTCCCAGTCAAGTCCGACGGGAAGGGCGTAGATGGGGCGGAGCCACGGTTCCGCGTCGCTCTCTGTCACGAAGGCGGTGAGCAGCGGCGACCAGCCGTCGAACTCGTCGGCAAGTTGGCGGAGGCCCGCGGACGGGGCGCCGAAGTCGATCGACCTCATCCACTCCTCGGGCTTGTTCAGCGCCACGTATCCACGCACGTGCCCGTCGGCGTAGCGATGGACGATGATGCCTTTGCCCGGCGCGACCGCCATCAGCGTGCCGCTGCCGATCGCAGCCACGCTCGCCCGACAGTTCTGGCCGCCTGAGGTGAGGGCGATCTCGATGAAGCAGGTTCCGCTGAAGACAGGCTCGGCGGGGGTGAGCAGGGGACGCACCTTCGACCAGGCGCCGTCCGCGCCGATGACGATGTCTGCGCGGGTGGCGGAACCTTCCGCGAAGGTGAGGACGTAGCCGCCCTCCGGACGGTGCCGGACCGAGGCGACCTTGTGACCCCACCTGATCGTCCCGGGCGCCAGCGAGTCGATCAGCAGGCGCCTGAGTTCGCCACGATCCACCTCAGGACGGGCCGAACCGGGATCCGCAGGCACGTCGAACAGGATCGTGCCGTGGCGGTCGACCACACGCTTGGCGTCCTCGCCCGGGCGGACCAGAGTGAGGAACTCGTCGTGCAGACCAGCTGCGCGAAGCGCGACCTGTCCGGTCTCTTCGTGGATGTCAAGCAGGCCGCCCTGCGCACGAGTCGTCGCCGAAGCCTCACCCTCGTAGATCGTTGCGGCGACGCCGTGAGCCTGAAGCACCCGGGCGAGCGTCAGCCCGCCCAGTCCCGCTCCGACGATGGCGATGGTCTTCTGCATGCTGCGCTCCTCTGCAGCGCCGACACGCGTCGGCGATGGTCAGCGCCGTGAGCGGACGGGATGTCCGGCCTCGGCAGGAGACGCTCACCGATCAGAACCATCTGCATCGATGTATGTTCGATGCCCGGCGGGTGGACCCGCGAGACATCGTTTTTCGCGACCCTGCGACTATAGCCCGGCATCCACCTTGGCTGGCCGAGTAGCTCCGACGAAGTCGTCGCCGGGGTAGCGGTAGGGCTCAATTTTGACGACTTGGCCGAAGTCGGGTGCGTCGATCACCAGTCCGCCGCCGATGTAGAGGCCGACGTGGTGGATGTGTGCTTCGGTGCCGTAGAAGACCAGATCGCCGGGCAGCAGAGGCTGTCCGGCGGGCATGCGGGGACCGGCTCGGAACTGTGTGTCGGCGGTGCGGGGCAGGGTGATGCCGGCTGCGGTATAGGCGGCGGTGGTCAGGCCAGAACAGTCGAACCCGCCGTCCTGGGCTCCATCGCCGCCCCACACATACGGCAGTCCTCGTTGCCCAAAGGCGTAGTTGATCGCGGTCAGCGCGGCTGTGGTGGTGGCTTGGATGGCGTTGCAGTCCCCGGTTCCCACCGTGGCGGCGGCGTCGGCGTACTCGCCGGCTTGGGCGAGGACATCGTTGACGTACCAGTCGGCATGGTTGTAGGCGAAGATCACCCCGCGTAGGTCACCGCGGGTGAGGCCGTTGTCGCACAGGTAGAACGCGGCGGCGTAGCTGGCGTCGTGCGGGTTGTACCGCGACGGCGGGGGCACCACCTGGCGGGACTGAGTGGCGTGTGACGGTGGCGGTGAAGCTGTCGGCGAGGAACTGCATGGGGCCGCCGGCCCCGGCGTGGTTCTCGGTGCCGTCGGCCACGTCGATGAGGGTGCTGCGGCCGTGGTCGCTTTCGATCTTGCCGATCGGGGCGAGGACCGACCAGTCCAGGCCCGGGCAGACGGTGGCGGCTTGGCGGTAGAGGGTGAGGTAGTGGGTGGGGATGTCGGCCAGGGCGAGCGCGCTGGGTTGGCTGCCGCCGCCGACCACCGCCGAGACCGCCCCGGAGAGTCCCGCGGCGATGAGGACGGGGATGAGGATGAGCGCGGCGATGCCGATCTTGCCCACGTTCACCGGCCCGTCGCGGTGCCCCGCGCGGGGAGTACGGCGCGAGGCGGCATGGGGTCCGGGGGCGGGGCCGCCTGGGCCAGGGCGTCGAGCTGCTTGGTCGCGGGTGGTGTCCAGGGAAGCCAGACCGCGTCAGCGGGGCTGGGGTGCGCGGCCTGCGGGTCGGTCGCGGCGGTGGCCGCCGGCACCGTGCGGGGGTTGGCGAGGTCGAGTCGGACGCGGTGCAGCAGTCGACGGGCGTTGGCTTCACGGCGCGTGGTGGGCAGCCAGATCAGCAGGGGGGTGGTGATGCCGGTGGCGTCGGCCAGCGCCGCATAGCCGGCCAGTTTGCCCGCGAGCTTGGCCAGGGGTTCGGTGCCGAAGTCGAATTCCAGGAAGAACTCCGTCTCCCGCCCCTCGACGCTCCAGCGGCCGTAGGCGTCGGGCTTGACCAGGTCGCCGAAGTGGCGGGCGCAGCGGGCTTCCGACCACCACGCGGTGAGCCTGGCCTGGGGGTCGTGGCGGGCGCGGTCGACCAGGGCGGTGAACCACTCGTTGACACCGACGGTGTGGGCCAGCCGCAGACTGTGGGCGATGCCGAACGCCCGGTCGTGTCGATACCCCAGGTCCTTGACGTCCACGCCGTACTCGGCGGCCAGCATCGCGCAGTTCGCGGGGGAGTTGGCCGAGGTGTTGGTGGGCCAGGGTCATGGCCACCCGGAAGCCGCGGGCTTCGGCGAGCATGTCCTCGATCGGGTAGGGCAGGTTGAGGAAGTTGTGGCACTCGTCGATGAGCAGGCTGGCGTCGCGGCGCGACCGCTGGGGGGTGCGGGCGCGGCCGGTGGTGGCTTGCCAGGTGCGGGCGACCACCAACGACCCGACCAGCCGCGTGGTCTCCTCACCCAGCGAACCTTTGGGGATGCGCACCAGGCAGATACCGCCGTCGAGGATGCTGGCCATGTCCACCGTGGAGCGACCATCGGTGACCTCGGCCCGGGCGGCGATCTCCGCCACGGTGGTGGCGGCGAAGCCCTTGTCGTTGCAGGGCTCCATCGCCGCCTTCTCCAGGCGGCCTCGTGCGTCGGGTTTCCATCGGCTCATGCTCCGACCCTGAACACCGATGACAGAATCTGACATCAGAGTGATGACAGAGGCTGACATAGGCGCTATTGTGATGTCACGAACTGACATCACGGCTCTCCGCCCCTGGTGGGGAGCCTGCGGCAAAGGGCAACACCATGCGCGTATTCGTCACCGGAGCCTCCGGACATCTCGGTTCCGCCGTCGTCCCCGAACTCCTCGAAGCGGGACACCAGGTCGTCGGGCTGGCACGCTCGGACAAGTCCGCCGCCGCGCTGACGGCTGCCGGCGCCCAGGTGCACCGAGGCGACCTCGATGATCTCGACGGCCTCGCCGCGGCCGCCGCTGCGGCTGACGCGGTCATCCACCTGGCCTTCAAGCACGACGCCATGTTCGCCGGCGACTTCGACGGCGCGGTCGCAGCGGATCTGCGCGCCATCAACACGCTCGGGAACGCGCTCGCCGGCACCGGCAAGCCGTTGGTGGCCACGTCGGGAACCGCGCTGTTCGCCTTCGCGGGACTTCAGGGCTTGCTCACCGAGGCCGACGTGCTCGACGCAGGACCGCGGATCGAGGCCGAGAACGCGGTGGTCGCCCTCGCCGAGCGCGGCATCCGGTCGTCCGTTGTCCGGCTCCCTCCGACCGTGCACAGCTCGCTCGACCACCACGGCTTCATCCCGACCTTCATCTCCATCGCCCGCTCCAAGGGCGTCTCGGCTTACGTCGGCGATGGGGCCAACCACTGGCCCGCCGTGCACACGCTGGATGCGGCACGCCTGTACCGGCTGGCGCTGGAATCCGCGCCGGCGGGGTCACGGCTGCACGCCGTCGACGACGAGGGAATCGCCTTCCGGCAGATCGCCGAGGGCATCGGCCGCGGGCTGAACCTGCCGGTGGTCAGCATCCCGCCGACCCAGGCCGAGGCCCACTTCGGCTTCCTGAGCGCCCACGCCCAGGCCGACAACCCGTCCTCGAGCACGCTGACCCGCGACCTCCTGGGCTGGAAGCCCGTCCAGCCCGGCCTCATCGACGACCTCGGCCAGGGCCACTACTTCGACGCCCCCTCGACCACCCCGCGCTGAGGCCCCCCTTCTCCATCCCGGTCCGGTCACCGCGCCCATCCAGACGGCCCGGCGGAACCGGTCCAAACGACCCGCCATCCCCCTGTTCAACCGGCTGGTGCGCAGCCGAGAGGAAACGAACGACATGAACACCAAGAACGCGCACGAGCGGCTCGACCCGGAACTCGCCGAGGCCCTGAAGGCGGTGCCGATGACGGAGGCTGGGGTGTTCGACCTCAGCGACCTGGAGGGCACGCGCGCCGGCATCCGCGCCTTCGCCGAGGCGATCGCGGCCCAGATACCGGATGAGCCGTCCGTGTCGGTCGAAGAGGTCCAGGCGCCCCGCTCGGACGGATCCACCCTCGCCATCCGGCTGCTGCGGCCCGCCGAGGCAGCCGGTCCGCTGCCGGTGCTGGTGTGGTTCCACGGCGGCGGGCAGGTCCTCGGGTACGCGGCCCAGGACGATCGCACCCTCAAGCACCTGGTCCTGGAGGTCGGCTGCATCGTCGCCTCCGTCGACTACCGGCTCGCGCCGGAGGCTCCCGCCCCGGCCGCCGCCGAGGACGGCCTGCTCGCCTACCGCTGGCTTCGCAGCCAAGCAGCCGCGCTCGGCATCGACGAGGACCGCGTCGCCCTGGCCGGGCAAAGCGGCGGCGGTGGTATCGCCGCAGCCACCGCGCTCATGATCCGCGACCAGGGCGAGCCGGCGCCGCTGTTCCAGGCGTTGAGCTACCCGATGCTCGATGACCGCAACACCACCGCGTCCAGTCACGAGGTCACCGACATCGGCATCTGGGACCGCGCGACCAACATCCTGGCCTGGAACCTGATCCTCGGGGACCGCGCCGGCTCCGACGAGGTGCCGCCGTACAGCGCACCCGCGCGCGCGACGGACCTCACCGGCCTGCCGCCCACCTTCATCGCGGCCGCCGAACTCGACGTCTTCCGCGACGAGGACCTGAGCTACGCGACGCGGCTCCAGGCCAGCGGTGTGCCCGTCGAACTGCACCTGTACCCCGGCGCCTACCACGCCTGGGACCTCTTCGCCCCCGAAGCCGCGGTCAGTGCCGCGTACGTCCACGCCTGGTACGGATACCTGCGCCGCCAGTTCACTGCCCGTCAGCCCTGAGCGGTCCGGTTCGGGCGGTCCGGCCGCGCGGTGACGGCCGGCAGGCCGCCACACGGGCGTGCTGATGCCTCTCCCGTGCAGGTGGCGGCGGCTGATGCGTTGCTACGTGCGCAACCGTTGGGCTCACCTCGGCTTTTTCGGGACGTGGAGCCCACGGCTGCCGCGCGAGACCGCCGAATTCGATGCAGACGATGACGAGGACTCGACGGAACAGGTTGGTGACGAGTTCTTCGAAGCGGTTCGCGCCAGGGCTGCCGAGAACAGGGGACAGCTGGCGTAGGGACATCGACAGATTCAGACAGTGACGTCACCCTGGCGACGCCATGGTCGTAGTGTCTCAGAGTGGCCCCGTTGACTAGGGTAAAAGACCAGGTCAGCGGGGCCATTCGCAGGTCAGGACGGTCTTCGCCGTGATGATCTGCACCGCACGCGGCCGTGGACCGCTTGTGGATCCCTTGACGGTGAGGTGTGCGCTGAGCGCGTCGCCGGCCTGCTCGATGGCTTGCCGGTCGGGGTGCAGGTAGCGCTGGGTGGTGGTCAGCGACCCGTGTCCGGCGATCTCGCGCAGCACGTGCACGGGTACTCCGGCGACGGCCATCCAGGTCAACCCGGTGTGGCGGAGGTCGTGCCGGCGCAGGTACTCCAGGCCGAGGGCGGCGACCACGTCGTCCCAGTGCGTGGCGTCCCGCAGCACCGCCGTGGCGATGCGCCCGCCGCGGGGCCCGGTGAACAGCCGGGCGTCCGGGTGGCGGCCCAGCCGGTCGAGGCGTTCGGCGACCAGGTCGCGCACCTCGACGATGAGCGGCACGGTGCGGCGCCGTTTGCCCTTGGTGCCCTTGTCGATCAGCCCGCCCGGCCCGGTGGTCGTCTGTCGGCAGATCTCCCAGGTCCAGGTCGACCGGTCGATGTCCTTGACCCGGACGCCGGAGACCTCGCCGATGCGGGCGGCGGTGCAGGCGGCGAAGACGACGACGTCGCCCCAGCCGCGGTACTTGTCGGCCGAGCGGTCCACCAGCGCGTCCGCGAGCCGGATGAGGGTGTCCCAGTCCGGCAGGGCCGGCGAGCGCGGGTCGTCCTTCTCGTCCTCGGCGAGCTGGTGCTCGCGTTGCCACCCGGTCACCCGGGCGGGGTTGCGGTCGATGATCCCACATCGCGACAGCAGGCGGGGCACGATGCTGTTGGGTGCCGCGACCAGCTGGCTGGTGATCTGGATCAACCGTTGGAGCAAGGCGACACCAGTTTGGTTCAGAAATGAGTCCTCACGCGTCAACGGTAAAGGCGTGAACGTATTCGGCACCGCCGAGGTGTTCGTAGACCTGCGTAGTGGTAACTCGGTTCCAGTGGTGCCCGAGAAGGACCGCGAGGCCGAGTGGGCCGATCAAGAAGAGGTGCAGGTGTCCTGTGCGCGGGTATCGCCGAGCGAGTTGCCGGATGGCGACGGCGAGGCTGTTCGCGGCGCTCGGAGTGGGAACCGATTTCGGTTCTGCACCGGTCTCTGGTGTAGCTGTGACGATCTTGTCGACCGGTATGCCAGTTTTCCTGATCCACTCGATGGCGTCCTTGGCGGCATCAGCGGCAACGTTGACGATGAGCGCGGTGTCAGAACCGGCTTGCAACGCGGTTTCTGTGACCGTGAGCGCGTAGTGGTTCGTCCGCTCTTCGCTGGTCCAGAGTTGGTCGCCCTGGTGGATCCCAACCTCGTAGCCCAGCACCCGGCGCAGTTCGGATCCGATCAGGAACCCGGTGGCCTGCCTCATGTGTCCGCTGACGAGAATGCGCTTGTTGCCGCCCAGTTGGCTGGGAATGGCTCGGACATCGGCAGCGAGATCGGCCCAGGTGGCAGGCGGATTGGGCGCAACGCGCGTCCAATCCGTCTCACCGCCTATGCGGTCAACCCAGTCAACAGCGACCGCCGCCTCGTGGGCAACCTGGTCGCGCCTGATGGTCGCGACGGAAACGGTCGTCCACGGCGATCCGGCCTGCAGGTTCAAGGCAGCGACCACCTCCTTGATGTCCTTACTGCTGAGCCGACGGTGACCTGCGATGACTTGCTGGGATATCCAGTCCGCACCGAGTTTGACCGCTACTCCGTCGGAGCGGAGACCGTTCGCTGTCATGAGCAGGCTGACGTCCTTGCGGAGTCGATCAAGATCGTAGGAAACGTCCAGGTGAAACTGTTCGAGAAAGGCCATCAGGGCGTCCTCGTTGGTTCCGGCTTTCGCCGCCCAGTCAGACCGCGCCTTGCCCCGGTCTGACTGGGCGCCGCCCTGTGCCGCACGCGGTAGCAGCCTGCCGTCGCGTCCGTCGCGGTCTCGCAGCAGCACATCGTTAGGATCGATGGTGCGGTTGGTGACAAGCCGCATTTCCACAGGCGTGCCGTCGGCGGTCAACTCACCGTGTGTTGCGACCATCTTGCGGAGGATGCCCTGCTCGTCGAGGTAGGCGATGTTTACTGCCGTCCGGTTGTCGACGGCGTACTTCACCTGCATGTACGCGTTCGGAGGCCGTAGCCGGTAAAGGACCACGTCGTCGCCATTCCCAACCCCCGCCTCCTCGACGCCGACCGCGATCGCCGGGTTGGTGGTATTCCTGGTGATGTCTTCGTGCAGGACCTCCATGCACATACGCCACGCGTGGAGCCACTGGTAATCGTCGCCGGCGATCCTGACGCCGCTGGCACTGGGCATCTGGTTGTTGGACACGGAGAAGCACCCTAGTGCTTTCGCGCAGCGATGGTACTGGGGTCGCGACTTCTCGGTCACGTGCTCCGACGAGATTGTCGGCGCGCATCCGCCATTGCCATCCGGTGCGCAACACCGGAATGCGCCACCGAGGTGACAAGGTGTTTCGCCTCCTCGCGTGGGATCTGTCGCGACGGCGGCGCGGTCGCCTGCCGCTACTGCTCGGGTGCTGTCTCGGCGGTTTCCTCGTACTCCGTTTCGTCGTCCCAGTCGACGGTCCGCCGGTACTCGGGGTGGTTGCGGTCCATCAACGCCGCCAGGTGAACCGGCGCGGGGTAGCTGGTCCGTCCGTCCCAGGACACCGCGTGGTCGCACAGCCGCGCCGCCGCGACGGCGTAGCGCTGCGGGTCCGAGTCAGCGCCGACGACCACGATCTCGGTGCTGGTGTGGGCATACCACGTGTGCCTGCCCGTCTTCGCGTCCGCAGACCACCGCCCGAAGTCGAGACCTGCCCGGCTGTGCTGCCCGCTGCCCACGAACTGGCGCGGGATGTCTTCACCGGTCTGATCCAGCTCGCGGACTTGCGCTTGGACGTCCGACGCTGGCGGTTGGCGTACCCGCGCTGCGCGGCTATTTCTTCCTCACCAAGGACTGGGACGCCTGGATCCGCACACACGAACTCGCCCTCGCGGCGACCCTGCGCCTGGGGTGCTCATCGGCGGCCGGGGCGATCGCGGCGCGGCAACCGTTCGACGGCCAGGTCGTAGGAGTCCTCGACCACGTCGGTGATCAGCCGCTCGGTGATGCCGGGTCCCGGCCCGAGCGTGATCCAGTGGCGTTTGTCGAAGTAGCGGCCCGGTGTGATCGAGGCGTGGGCGTGCGTGTGGGCACGGGCGTGTTCGGGTTCGCACTTGACGGTGATGATCTGCTCGTCCGGGTCGTCGGTGACGACGAGGAACACCTTGCCCGCGACCTTGTACACGTCGAGTTGGGGGGTGAAGGGGCGTCCGTGGCTGACGTCGGGCAGGGCGAGGGCCGCCTTGCGGGCGGTGTCCTGGAGCCGGTCGCCGGCCGTGCTCACCGGGATGCCCGCGGGTAGGTGTGCGGGTCGACGGGCTGCTCGGCCTTGGGCAGGTGAGCGACGACGAGCCGGTAGGACTCGGTGACGAGTTCTCGGACGAGTGACTCGTCCACGCCGTCCCCGTCCTCCAGCGTGATCCAGTGCTTCTTGTTCATGTGGTAGCCGGGGGTGATGTGGCTGTTGTGTGCCCGCAGGGCGAGGGCCTCGCCGGGGTCCGCCTTGAGGATCACGACGGGACGCCCGGGGACCTCGGTCATCAGCATGAACACCTTTCCTCGCACCTTGAAGACCTCCCAGTCGTCCCCGAAGGGGTGCCCCAGCTGGGCTCCGGGAAGCTCCTGCGCGCAGTCTGCGGCGGTCCTGTGCAGGGACATGGGGGCGTTGTCCTCCCTGAGGTGGTGGTGGCTGCGGCGCTGAAGACCCCTGAGTGTGCGCCCGCGGTCGCGGCGGCGCAGTTCATCCTCGCCCGGAACCGCTGAAAACGGGCGGTAGGCTGCGGACACATAATGGTCGACAAACGACATCCAGCCGAGGGCGGCCAGGCCGGACCGGCCGAGGTCCCCTTGTACGGTTTCCAGCCCCCGGTCGGCACGCCCTACGGGCTGGAGGTGAGCACTGTGGAGGACTTCTTCGCCGAGCACGACGACTGGCCGTGGAACCCGCCCCGCCCGGGCCGCGCCACCTTCCACTACCTCATCGGGGTCACCGAGGGCGAGCTGCGGCACGACGTCGACCACCTCACGCGGACCGTCGTCCCCGGCCAGTGGCTGTGGGTGCGACCAGGACACACCCAGTGCTGGCATCCGCCCGGCACCGCCCGGGGCCCGTTCATCCTGTTCGAACCGCACGTTCTGACACCCGGCACCGCCCGCCTGCTGGCCCCGCTCACCGCGCACGAGTCCCCCGCCGTGCTGAGCCCGCACGCCGACGACGCCGCCTGGCTCGAACAGACGGCACTCCAGCTCCTCGACGAACACCGGGCGCTCGGACGCCGCCCCCTTGATGTCCACCACGCCCTGCGGCGCAGCCTGCTCGAATCGCTGCTGCTGCGCCTTGCCAACGCCCCCGGCATCGCTCGCACGGGCGCGGCGACCGCCGGCGGGAGCCGTGGTGACACCTACGGTCGGTTCGCGGACGCCCTGGAGTTGCACTTCCGTGAACTGCACCGGGCAGTGGACTACGCAGAGTTGCTCGGTTGCTCGGTCCGCACTCTCAGCCGCGCCGCTCGGGACGCCACCGGCAAGGGGGTGCGTGAACTCATTGACGAGCGGCGCCTGCTCGAAGCCCGGCGCTTGCTGGGGGGTGCCCGGTGGGAGGCCCGGAGTGTGGCCGCTCATCTCGGCTTCTCCGATCCCGCGAACTTCGGCCGCTTCTTCCGCGACCGCACCGGCAGCACCCCGGGCGCGTTCGCGGCCGGAGAGGACACGACCGGTCCGTGAGCGTGGGACGTCGTCGGCGCCGCGGGGACGGTCACGTACTGGGCGTAGGCGCCGTCAGCGCGGCGGCGCGGTGTTCGGCGCGGGCCAGGGTGGATGCGCGCAGAATTTCCGGTCGCTTTGCTGTGGGAGCAACCTGAGCGGGGTGTGCCGAGGCTATCGGTGTGATCACAGGAGCAGGAGCGAAATGGGCGCGGGGAATGTGCCGGGCCCAGCGTGAACTGCGCTGAACCATCGGCAACGAACGTGGTATGTGCAGGGGTTTCTCAGTTTGTGGTCGGCTGACGGCCGTTGCTGGCCGCTCAGGGCCGTTCTGCGGGGTTCACCGAGGTTGGGGGGTGTTGCTGGGCACGACGGGGCCCGTTGGCGTCGCTGGTGGCCGACCAAGGAGGCCGTGGGGATGCCGCAGACGTGCCGCCGCGGACGCGGCTGCCCACGGCCGGGATGCGGACGTCTCTGGCGGCGGAGGTAGGGCTGGGCGAAGTAGCACTGGTTGCCCGGGGCGCCCCGAAGCACCCGCCTCACACCGTCATGACGACGCGGTACCACCTGATGTTGTCGGGGTCCTCACCGACCGGGATGCCATCCACCTCCACCCAGGCGTGCGCCTCGAAGGGCCGGGTTCGCACCCCGGTGCGCCAGGTCGGCCAACTGCCCCGCAACCGGCAGAGCAGCGCGGTCGCGATGGATCGCTGCAAGCACCACTGCCCACTGCACCGGACACTGGAGGCCACCACGGTGTCCCTGGCGCGCACCGCCTCCCGCACCGTCGCCGGCCTGGCGCCTCGCCGGGCCAGTTCCATCGCGCGCCTCAGGCGCCTGGCCGGCAGCCTGGCCAGCAGCCGCGCCACGCCCACCACGCACCAGGCGACCGGGCGGAGGTACCACACGGCGGCGGGGCCGACCTCGTTGGTCACCCGCCCGCTCACGGCGTCACCAGTTTCGCCGCGCGCAGGGCGTCGAGCAGGTTGCGGATGTCGGTGCCGATCCGTTCGCCGGCGTCCGGGAAACGCTGCCGCAGCGCGTCCGCCGCTGACTCCGGGTCGTCGCCGGCGAGCAGGCGGTCGAGGATGGCCGCGCCGGTTCCGTTGATCTGCCAGTAGCGGCTGGCCCGCTCATCGAGCAGTACCGCCCCATCACCGGTGTCGATCACCTTCACGTGCTCGGCGAGGGAGATCATCGCGTCAGGCTCCTTTCGTGAGCGCCGCTGGGCTTGCCGCTCTGGTCGTCAACCAGGCGGAGCCAGGACTCGCAGCCGAGGGTCGCTTCGAGCGGCATCAGCGGCCTGCTGTCGGTGTGCAGCCCGAACAGCAGTTCGCGCAGCGCCTCAGCGTTGATCAGGCCCATCCGGGCCAGGCGCGAGTCCTCGCACAACTCCAGCAGCCGTGGCCGCTGCCGATTCAGTCCTCGGTACAGCTCGGCACTGAAGTCGCCCTTGGTCTGTCTGTTGAGGAAGTTGTCGGGTGCGATGCCGCGCATGGCGGCCGCGAGGACCGGCTTGTACCGGCCGGTCGTGATGCGGTCCGCCAGCCGGACCGAGAGGGCGGCCGTCAACACCCGGTCGTCCAGGTACGGGGACTCGAACGACACGCCGTGCGCTGCCCCGATCACCGACATGTGCCGAGTCGCCTCGCCGTTGACCCGGGTGATTCGCACCATCGCGTGTTGCACGGCCAGTGGCGACATCGGTCGCGGGTGCCCGGCCGCGGTCGTCCTGAGCAGGTCGCGGGCCAGTTCGACGGCATCCCGGCTCGCCCAGGGGGGCATCTTCGGCGCGATCTCCCATTCGAACTCCGCGACGCCCTTCGGCCACGGCACCGTCAACCGGTCGGCACAGGTCGCCAGCCACTCGCCATAACTGGGATTCGACAACAGGAAGCGCGCGGTGCCCGCGATGGTCCAACGTCGCATCGCCCTGGTGGCGCGGACACGGCCGAGGGCGGCCAGCGGCTGGGCACGGGCGAGCGCGTGCAGGCACATCGCGCTCGCGCGGAACAGCTCGTCGCCGTTGAGGCCCTGCATGTGCGTGGTGGAGCCCCGAGCGGCGACCAGCTTCGCGACGTACTCGAGCATGGCCCGGTTGCGGTAGAAGGGCATCGGGCCCTCACGGCACGCGGCAGCGGCCGGTGACTCGGCGTACCAGTCCGGGCCGTCGTCGTGCGCGACGACGATGTGCTCGTTGTCGGGCAGCCGGGCCTCGCACTCGCCGGCCCACCGGTCGTCATCGTTGGCGGGGTCCAGCGGTTGAAACCGGAAGGTGAAGTGCGGGACCCCGTGGCGGGCCGCGACAAAGCACAGGCTGGTCGAGTCCATCCCCCCGGACAGGTCGGCGCTCAGCCCGCCGTCTCCGCTCTGCCGGGCCAGCACGCCCGCGACGAGCGCGTCCCGCACCACCGAAGCCGCTTCGGACAGCGGGACCTCCGGTTCTGGGACCGTCCACCAACGTCTGTTGTGGACGGTCCCATCTGGACGGAGGACCAGGTGGAAGCCTGCGGCAGGGGATCGCACGCCGCGCCACGCGCACCGGTCGGCCAGCGGCGCGGGCGGCCAGAGCGACATCAGCCGCAGCACGACCACCTCCTCGTCGACGCCGGCTCCGCTCAGCGCGGCCAGGCTCTGCGGCTCGTCCGCGGCGACCGCCACGCCGTCCACGAGAGTGTGGTAGACGTGCCGGGCGGTGGACAGACTGCCCTGGAACCGCACCTCGCCGTCGATCGAGGCGATCAGGTGGAAGGTCCCGGCCAGGCCAGTCGCCAGCGAGTCCAGGTCGGCGACACCGCGCACGTCCCGGAGCCTGGCGGTCAGCGCCGTGGTGTCCACAGTGGTGCGACCGAGGACCACCACGCTGTTGCGGCCCACGCTGGCCCGCACCGCGGTGTCTGCCGGCCACCGCCCGACGACCCAGGGTCGCCCCGACGCGTGTGGCAACACGGTCAGGTTCGCGGCGTCCGACAGCTGCCGGACGATGGCCGGGCCGGCCGGGTGATCCGGCAACACCAGAAAAGGCATGGGAATCCCTCCGATGTCAGACGTTCATGGGCAGGGCGCGCAGCCACAGCTCGCAGGCGCGCGTCGGGTCTCGGGGCATGGGCGGGCGAGCGCGGTCGGGCTCTTCGCGCAGTGCGGCGCGGAGAACCGAGGCGTCCACAATGCCCATCCGCGCCAGGCGGGAGTCGTCGCACAGCTCGGCCAGCTCGGTCCAGCGTCGACGGGCGGCGTGTCCTTCGTGTGTGGATGGCCCCTTGGTCGACCGAGCGAGCAGGTCATCCGGTGTGCTGCCGCGCAGCGCCGCGGCGAGCAGCGGCTTGGCCGGCCCGGCGGGCACGGCCTCGGGTGTTCGGGTGGCCAGGACGCTGTCGAGCACCCGGTCGTCCAGGTAGGGGGCGTGGAACGACACGCCGACGCGTTGCCCCACGCGGGACATCCGCCGGACGATGGCCCCGTTCATCAGGCTCAGCCGGATGAGTTCGTGGCGCGACGGATTCTCCGCCAGCGGCTGGACGGTCGCCGCCGCCGCGCGCAGCAGTCGGCGTACGGTCCGCACGGCGTCCGAACTCGCCCACGGCGGCAGCTTCGGCGCCACCTCCCAGCTGATCGGGTCGGTCCACGCCCAGGGGATCGAGAGCCGGTCAGCACTGGACGCGAGCCAGCCCGCGTAGGTCACCTCAGCGCGTGCTGGCCGCCGGGTGAGCGCAAACAGCTCGTCGGCCCCGATGCCCACCAGGTGCCGGGAGGAGCCGGCGTGGGCGGCGAGGCGGGCGAGGTGTGCCACGGTTGGCCTGCTGCGGTCGAACGGGTAGGGCCCCTCGATGTCGGCCTCCGCCAGTTCCCGCGAGTCCAGGTACCACTCGTCCGCCGACTCGGGGGGAACCACCAGGTGTCGGCCGTTCGGCAGGTCCCGGCCGCATCGCTCGGCCCAGGCGCTGTCGTCGTTGGCGCCACCAAGCGGTGCGTAGTGGACAGTGATCAGCGGCGCGCCGTCGCGTCCCGCGAGGTAGCACAGGCTGGTCGAGTCCATGCCGCCGGAAAGGTCCGCGCTCACCGTGATCCCGTGCTGCAAGCGGGTGTCGACGGCCTCGGACAGTGCCTCCCGCAGGCGGATCGCGCCGTCCTCCGGGGACAACTCCGGTTCCGGCGGCGACCACCACCGCCGAGTGCGGGCCGGCACGTCCGGTGCCAGCTCCAGGTAGTGGCCCACGGACAGCGAGGTGACTCCCCGCCACAGGCATTCGTCCGCCAGCGGCCACGGCGGCCCGTAGGGCGAGAGCAGACGCAGCGCCAGTGCCTCCTCGTCGACGCTGGCGCCGGCCAGCGCGGCCACGGTCTGCGGCCGGTCCGCCGCGACGGTCACCCCGTGCACCTGGCCGTAGAAGACCTGGCACGCCGTGGCCAGGCTGCCCTGGACACGCACCAGACCGTCGAGGGAGGCGGCGAAGTGGAAGCAGCCGGGCAGCGATCGGGCGATCCGGTCCAGGTCACTCGTGGTCCGCGCGTCGCCGAGCAGGCGCCCCAGCGCGTCGCCGGTGCCGGCTGCGTCCGCGGCCCCGGTCACGCCCAGGAAGACGGCGCTGTTCCTCCCCGCTGTCACGGCGAGGATGTCGCTGTCGGACCACTGGCCGACGATCCAGGGGCGGCCGGAGTGATGGCGCAGCACGCGCAGCGGCTCCGACTGGGACGGGTCCGGCAGGGAGCGGGCGGCTGCGGGGTGATCGGGAAGAACGGTGAATCTCATGCCAGCCCTCGTGGGAAGTGTCGGCGGCGGCTGAGAACTCGGCCGCCGCCGACGTGATCGATCAGAACCCGAACCAGTAGAACAAGCCGTCGACGTAGTTGCCCTTGTCGGAGTCTTGGGTCAACTGGGCGAAGTCGCCGACCTCGACCAGCGCCGGTGGCTCGTAGCACGCGGTTTCCGGCTGCATGTGGTTCGCCTCCCCTCGATCGGTCAGATCGCTCTGGCCACACCGGTTGGGCCGGCGTGGGCACATGCCACGCCGGCCCAGCCGATCAGAAGTCGAACCAACCGCCCAGCAGGTCGACGTAGCCGCCCTTGTCGGTGATCCGAGTCAGGTCGGCGAAGTCGCCGATCTCGACCAGCGCCGGCACCTCGTAAGCCGCCGCGGTCTGCTCCGTCTGCTCGATCATTCAACTCACCTCCTTCTCGCCGTTCCGGGATCGTTGACGGGATTCACTGTGCCCAATGCGGTGCCCAGAGCGTGCCCAGGCCGTGCCCAGGGGGTCGGCGCCGCAGCGTTGTGCCCGTGCGTGCCGAACAACTGTCCGGGGCACCGGCCGGCGGTCGTGCCCGGTCCTGTGGTTCTCGCTCGCTGTCGTCGAACACCGGAAGTCCGGGTGGGGGCGAAGCCTCTCGGTGCGCGGTCAGGTCGTCAGTCCCAGACGAATCGATGGGCGGTGCATCCTGCTGCCAGCACCTGCCCAGTCCCGCTCGCCCTGCTGGTCCCCGCTCGCGGCCGGGCCGGTGTGCCCAGCCGCCAACACCTTCTGCCGGAGGCGTTCCAACTGCGGGCCCGGCTCGATGCCCAACTCCTCCACCAGTCTCTTCCTGGCCTGCATGAAGGCATCGAGGGCGTCAGCCCGGCGGCCACAGTGGACCAGCGCGGTCATCAGCCTGGCCCACAGTTCCTCGCGCAGCGGGTAGTGGCTGACCAGCCTGCGCAGTTCCACGCTGGCTTCGTCGTGCCGGCCCAGTGCCAGCAACGCGTCGCAGCGGCTTTCGACCGCCCACAGTCTCAGCTCGTCGAGCCGGGTCAGCTCGGCCTGCAGCACCGAGCCTCCGGTGACGCTTGTGGCGTTCTCCGTTCGCCACAGGCGCAGCCCCTGGTCCAAGCGGCCCAGCGCGGTGGCCGGCGCTCCGGCGCGCAGCGCCGTGCCCGCCTCGGCGAGCAGTTGCTCGAAGACCTGGGTGTCGAGTTCGCCAGTCCGGACCTCCAGCAGGTATCCGCCAGGCTGAGTGCGCAGTCTGCTGTGTCTGCCGTCCGCTTCTCGCAACCGCCTGCGCAGGCCGGCGATGTAGGTCCGCAGGTTGGTGGCGGGCGACGCGGGAAGCCGGCTCCACACGGCGTCACAGAGGTAATCCGTTGTCGCCAGGGCGTTGGGGCGTAACAGCAACGCGGCCAGCACGGCACGTTGGCGCGGGCCGCCGATGTCCAACACCGTTCCGGTGCAGTGCACTTCGAGCGGTCCCAACAAGCGAAATTCCATAAGAGCGATCCCTTGTGTTGGCGCTGCGAGGTCAACTGTCCCCGGCCGGGACAGCAGGTGCGTGATGAGCCAGGTGGGCAGCAGGACGCCGGGCCCGTGGGGCGGTGCGGCCACCGGCCTGGAGCGGCTACGCCCGCGCGTGCGGCTCCGTCGGTCTGGCGCGGCGAGCGGTTGCGAAGGGCAGGCGGTGTCGCGGCACACGGCGCGGGAGCGGCCGAGGGATGAGTGGGGCCGGCCGCGGTGGTGAAGGCAGTGGAGACAGCCTCGTTCGGTGCGGTCTCAGCTGGTGCCGGGAACACCGGCCCGGGCTGGGCCACCGCTGGTGGTGCGGTCCGGCTGGCGGGAGGTCCCCGGCCCGCGTCGATCTGAGATCGGCGGTCGGACGTCGCGCACAGGGGAGAATCGTCATCGCCCTGCCCCCCGTCTTGCTCCCGAACCGCCCTGCGACGACCTGGTCGGGCAGGGCATCGGCCGCGTTCCACGCCAACCAGTTCTGGTCCGATGGCGGTTCTTCGAGAGCAGTGGTCCATCGTGGGTCGGACTGCGTCCAGCTGTGCAGCTCGTTCCCACGTTTATGTGAAAGGCTCACCTGACGCCGAAGTTCGCTGACACCATGATCGTCGCAGATCTGGATCCAGCCGTCCTTGACGATCCGTGCCCATCGCATGACGATGCGTGCACGGTTTCCGGAGTGGCGGCGGCGGCAACGGTGTGACCGCTGCAACCATCCGACTGTCTCATGTGGACTTCTGGGCGGTGTGGCGGGCGGTGGTGCCCGCGGTTCCCGCCGTGCCGCCGATCGGACGACGTCGGCACGGCCTGGCCGCGCTGCAGCAGGTGCCGGTGGCGGTGGGCTGGTGGTGCGGGACGCTGGGGTGGTCGAGCAGGCCGGCCCCGCCGTGACGCCAAAGCCCGCGACGGCGGCGACAACACGGCGTTCTACCCGTCCGACTACGCGTTTTCCAGTGCGTGCGACATGGTGACCCTGTTGCGGTTCTTCCTCGGTGCCGGCGCGGTGGACGGACGCCGGCTGCTGAGCCGGGAGTCGCTCGGGGCGGCGGGCCAGGCGGGAGCCGATCCCGGGTCAGCGCAGCGCTGGCAGTGCCTGCGCGCTGATGCGTTCCAGGATGTCCGCGGGTGCCGCGTACACGCCGTCCGCGCGGGGCCAGTGGACGACGAGTTCGGTGATGCCCGCTTCCGCGACCCGTTCGGCCAGTTCCCGGAACGCGGTCACCGACGTCACCGGGTTCGGGCAGCTCACTGGAGTCGGCATGAAGATCCGGGACAGCTGCGCCGGGTCGCGGCCGACGCGTTCGCACGCCCTCGCCAGGCGGGCGCCGTGCTCGGCGATGAGCTTCGCGCACTCGGCGTTGGAGCTGACCCGCGACCAGTCCGCCGGGCCCTGCGTCACCCACGCGTTGCCGTACCGGGCCACGAGGTCGAAGCCGCGGCGGCCCGCGGCCGCGATCGCCAGTGGCAGGCGTGGGCGCTGGACGCAGCCGGGGAGCATCCTGGCGTCCGACGCGGAGAAGTAAACGCCCTCGTGGTCGGTGACGTCGTTGCTGAGCAAGGCGTCGAGCAGGCCGGTGAACTCGGCGAAGCGGTCAGCGCGCTGCCGAGGGCTCAGGTCGGGACCACCGAGGACCGTGGCGTCGCCGGCGCCGGTCGAGCCGGACCCGACGCCCAGTGTGAAGCGGCCGTCGGAGATGTCGTCGACGGCGATCGCGTCCTTCGCGGTCAGCACCGGGTGGCGGAAGTTCGGTGAGGTGACCAGGGTGCCGAGCCGGATGCGGCTGGTGTGGCAGGCCGCCGCGGTCAGCGTCGGGAACGTCGAGTACCAGGCCTTGTCACGCAGGGCGCGCCACGAAACGTGGTCGTAGGTCCACGCCGAGTCGAAGCCCAGATCCTCCACCGCACGCCACCGCCGCGCCCCCTCCGCCCAGCCGGTCTCCGGCAGTACGACGACTCCGACCCGCACGTTCCCCCCAAGTGTTCTCCTGCCTCGGATCGAGGCTATCCGTAGTGGTCAATGGTGGGGTTTCGTAGGGGTTGACCTGCAGAAAGTGCCCGCATAGCGTCACTTTCCGACCTCTTGGGGGCATTGTGACCGAGCTTGCGATAGCCGACCGGACGCTGCCCGCCGGTGACCGGATCACCGACGACGAACTGCGCACCCGTTGCGCGCGGCCTGCCTTCGGGCGGGTGTTGACCGAGCACATGGTGTCGTTGCGGTGGACGGTTGACCGCGGCTGGCACGACGCCGAGGTCGTGCCCTACGGCCCGCTGTCCGTGGACCCCGCGATGGTCGGGCTCCACTACGGCCAGGTCGTCTTCGAGGGCATGAAGGCGTTCCGCCACGCCGACGGCCACGCCGTGCTGTTCCGGCCGCACGACCACGGCGCCCGCTTCGCCGACTCGGCGCGGCGGCTCGCGATGCCGGAACTGCCCGTGGACACCTTCGTCGCCGCGGCCCGTGCGCTGGTCCGCGCCGACGAGCGGTGGGTGCCGTTCGAACCGGCGCGCAGCCTCTACCTGCGACCGATCATGTTCGCCACCGATCCGGTGCTGGCGCTCGCACCCGGCCGCGAGTACCGGTTCCTGCTGCTCGCCATGGTCACCGAGAACTTCTTCGGAGCCGACAGCCCGCCGGTGTCGGTCTGGGCGAGCACCCGCTACAGCCGCGCCGCGCCCGGCGGGACCGGCGGGGCCAAGTGCGCGGGCAACTACGCCCCCGCGTTCCTCGCCCAGCAGGAGGCCGCCGAACACGGCTGCCAGCAGGTCGTCTGGCTCGACGCCGCTGAGCACCGCTGGGTCGAGGAGATGGGCGGCATGAACATCTTCTGGGTGCACGTCCAGGGCGAGGAGACCACGCTCGTCACGCCGCCGCTGACCGGGACGCTGCTGCCCGGCGTGACGCGGCGGTCCCTGCTGACGCTGGCGCGGGACGAGGGGTTCCGCGTCGAGGAGCGGCCGGTGGCGCTCGACGACTGGCAGCGGCTGACCGAGACCGGGGCGTTCGCCGAGGCGTTCGCCTGCGGCACCGCGGCCGCCGTCACCCCGATCGGCCGCGTGGTCGCCGAAGGTCGCGAGTGGACGGTCGGTGACGGCACGGCCGGACCGGTGTCCGCGCGGATGCGGACCGCGCTGACCGACGTCCAGCGCGGCCTGGTCCCCGACAGGCACGGCTGGCTCGTCAACGCCGCACCTGACGAAAGTAAGGGCGGGTTCCTGACGTTCGGGTGAGGCGCGCCCCGGCACGCCGTCACTACGGTGTGCGGGTGGCCGGACCGGAACCAGGAGCTACGGAGAACCGATGATCGCGCTTCGCGCGCTGACGAAGAAATTCGGTGACAAGGTCGCGGTCGACGACCTCACGGTGGACATCCCGGCCGGCCGGGTGACCGGTTTCCTCGGCCCCAACGGCGCGGGCAAGTCGACCACGTTGCGCATGATCGTCGGCCTCGACCGGCCCACCTCGGGCACCGCGCACGTCAACGGCCGCCCGTACCCGGCGCTGCCGCACCCGCTGCGCGAGGTCGGTGCCCTGCTCGACGCCAAGGCCGTGCACCCGGGCCGGACCGCGGCCAAGCACTTGCTGGCCATGGCCCGGTCCAACGGCATCCCGGCCCGGCGGGTCGACGAGGTGCTGGCGGCGGTCGGCCTCACCGACGTCGCGGGCAAGCGGGTCGGCACGTTCTCACTCGGCATGGCGCAACGCCTCGGCATCGCGGGCGCCCTGCTCGGCGATCCGCCCGTGCTGTTGTTCGACGAGCCGGTCAACGGGCTCGACCTCGACGGCGTGCGCTGGATCCGCGGGCTGATGCGGTCACTGGCCGACGAGGGCCGCACGGTGCTGGTCTCCAGCCACCTCATGAGCGAGATGCAGCTGACCGCGCACCGGCTGGTGATCATCGGCAGGGGCAGGCTGCTCGCCGACGCGCCGGTCGCCGAGTTCATCCGCGACACCACGGGGGAGACCGTGCACGTCCGGCTCCCCGAACCGGCCGACGTCGCCGAACTCGCCGCCAGGGTCGTCGCCGCTGGCGGCACCGTGCTGCGCGGCGGGCACGACGAGCTGGTCGTCGCCGGGATCGCGGTGCAGCGGGTCGGCGACCTCGCCCACGAGATCGGGGCGCGCCTGCACGGGCTGAGCGCGACCAGCCGGTCGCTTGAGGAGGCCTACCTCGAACTGACCGAGAACGCGGTGGAGTACGGCGTCGCCGCCAGGTGAACGCCGCGATCGAACGGAGCAGGTTTTCATGACCGGCGAGACCTCGACGTCCCGCGCGAGCACAGTGCCGAACAGGACGGGCGGAGGCTTTCCCGGCGCCGTCCTGGCCGAGTGGACCAAGCTGTGGTCGGTCCGGTCGAGCTGGTGGTGCCTCGTGCTGACGATCGTGCTCACCCTGCCGCTGGCCGCGTTCAGCGGGTACGGCGCGCACGTGCAGATCGCGAACGGCATCGCGGAGGCGGACAGCGCGGGCGCGGGCGGCGCACCGCAGATCGCCGTGGACGCGGTGTTCTACGTCGCCCAGTTCACGGTGATCGCGCTCGCGACCATGTTCATCGCGGGCGAGTACGCCAATGGCAGCATCCGCGCGACGCTGCAGTGGATCCCGGTGCGCACCAGGATGTTGCTGGCCAAGGTCACGGCGCTGGCCCCGATGCTGCTGGTGCTCGGCGCCCTGCTCGGCGGCGTGTCGATCGCGCTCGCCGGGATGCTGCTCAGCCCGTACGGGCCGCCGCTGACCCTCGGCTCGGCGATCGTGACGGCGTTGTCGATCGGCTGTTACCTCGCGCTGCTCGGCGGCATGGCCGTCGGCGTCGGCGTTGCGCTGCGCAGCGTCGCGGGCACGTTGACGGTGATGGTGTTGCTGCTGCTGATCTCGCCGCTCATCGCGAGCATGGTCGGCGTTCCCGGTCTGATCGACGCGCTGCCGGGGGTGGCCGGGCTGTCCGGGATGCTCGGTCCGGACATCGTCAACCCGCTGACCCGTTCGCTGCCGCCGTACGGGCGGCTCGCCGGCCTGGGCATTCTCGCCGCGTGGGCGGTGGCGGCGTTGCTGCTCGGCAACACCGTGCTGCGCAGGCGGGACGCCTAGCACCCGCGGGGCCGGGGCCTAGCGGGTCAGGGGGCGGCGGAAGCCGCGTGCGGCGAGGAAACCGGCCACGGCCAGCAGGCCGACGCTCGTGGTGATGGCCAGCAGGACCGAGGTGCCGACCGGTTCGCCCATCGACAGGTGGCGGGCGGCGTTGACCGCGTAGGTCATCGGGTTCACGGTGGCCACCACCTGCAGCCAGCCGGGCAGGTTCGCCACCGGGACGAACGCGCTCGAGGCGAACATCAGCGGGAACACCAGCACGAACCCGATGCTCTGCATGATCTCCGGGCTGCGCAGCCAGGCCGCGAACGCGATGAAGATCCACATCAGCGTCCAGATGACCAGCAGCGCCACGAGCAACGCGGCCACCGAACCGAGCACGCCGCCGTGCGCGGTGAAGCCGAAGAGCAGCGCGCCGCTGGCCAGCAGCACCACCGACTGCACGCCGACCCTGCTCATGTCCGACAGGCTCCGCGCCAGCAGCACCCAGTGCAGCCCCAGCGGCATCGCGCGGAACCTGGTCAGCGCGCCCCGGTCCATCTCCCTGACCAGCGAAGCACCGGCGGCGACCGCGGGACCGATGCCGGTGGTCACCAGTACCGCGGGCAGTAGGTAGTCCACATAGGACACTCCGGGCGGGAAGTTGGCCGGGTTCGCGACCGCGCCGAACACCTGCGTGAACAGCACCAGCATGATCAGCGGCTGGAGCACCGAGAACACGACGACCCGCCGGTCGGAGACCAGCGTCCGCAGGCACCACACGGTCAGCACCGCGATCTGACGCGGGGCGCCGCAACCGCGCCACGTCTCGGCGTTCACCCGCGCACCTCCGCCTTCGCCCGGTCGGCGGTCAGGCTCAGGTACACGTCGTCCAGCGTCGGCTCGGTCAGGTCCAGCTCCTTGAACTCGATGCGGGCCTCGTCGAGGAACCGCATGACCACGGCCAGGTCGCTCGCCGCGTCGACCGGTGTGCTCACGGTCGCGCGGGCGGCGTCGGTGTGCACCTGCATGCCCAACCCGCGCAGCCCGGCCGCGGCCGCGTCGACGTCGGCGGCGGTCGTCAGGGTCAGGTGCACCGATCGCTTGCCCACAACGGACTTCAGCTCCGCGGAGGTGCCCGTGGCCACCACCGAACCACCGGCCAGCACGGTGATCGTGTCCGCCAGCCGGTCGGCCTCCTCGAGGTACTGCGTGGTCAGCAACACGGTCGCGCCCTCGGTGACGAGTTCGGCGACGATCCGCCACAGTTCGATCCGGCTGGCCGGGTCGAGGCCGGTCGACGGCTCGTCGAGGAAGATCACGTCCGGCCTGCCGACCAGGCTCACCGCGAGGTCGAGCCTGCGCCGCATGCCACCGGAGTACGTGCGCACCCTGCGGTGCGCGGCCGAGGTCAGCTCGAACCGTTCGAGCAGCTCGTCCGCGCGCCTGCGGGCCTGCGCCGACCGCGCGCCGAGCAGCTTCGCGACCAGCACCAGATTGTCCATTCCGGACAGTTGCTCCTCGACGGCGGCGAACTGCCCGGTGAGCCCGATGCGGGCGCGGACGTCACGGCTCCGCGCGACCACGTCCAGCCCCGCGACCCGCGCCGTGCCCGAGGTGGGCGGCAGCAGGGTGGCCAGGATGTTGACGAGCGTGGTCTTGCCCGCCCCGTTGTGCCCGAGCAGCCCCAGCACGGTGCCCCTCGGCACGCTCAGGCTGACCCGGTCCAGGGCCCGCACACCGTCGAACACGCGGGTCAGATCGTGTGTCTCGATGATCGGATCAGTCACGCGGCACACTCATTCGTGTCACCTTTTTCGTGGAATCAGGAAATCGCTCGCCTGAATCAATACGCGCCCCGGGTGCGGGCGAACACGTCGCCACCGTAGGAGTGGCCGGGCGGGGCGTCAACACCGTTGTAGGGGGTTGTGCTGGTAACCATTACATGGAGATGTTCCACTCGGCCCAAACCGGGTAGGGGTTGGTGCCGACACAGGGGCTGAGCGGGGCTTTTGTCTTCCGTGAAGGTGGGGTTGACGCTCCACTCGGGGCGCGAGTAGCTTCGCTTCCGGTGGGCGGAGCGCACTGGGGGAGAAAAATGTGATGGACTTGGCGAGCGCCAAGGAAAATGTCCACAGATATTACCGACTGGTCGACGAGGGCAACCATTCCGGATTGCTCGGACTGTTCGCCGAGGACGCGGTGTACGAGCGTCCTGGATATCAGCCGCTGGTGGGGCGGGCAGCATTGCGGGATTTCTATTCCGGCGAACGCGTGATCGCCGACGGCAGGCACACGGTGCGCACGCTGGTCGCCGAGGGCGATCGGATCGCGGTGCACGGTGACTTCGTCGGCGTGCTCAAGGACGGCACGGACGTGTCGCTGCGGTTCGCCGACTTCTTCGTGCTCGGCGCGGACGGCCGCTTCGTCCGCCGGGACACCTTCTTCTTCAGCCCGCTCGTCTGAGCGGGGCCTTCCCACGCCGGTGAGCCCGGCACCCGTGAAGAACCGATGAGGAGTGTGCAGGATGACCAACCCCTTCGAGGACCCTGACGGCCGCTACCTCGCGCTGGTCAACGAGGAGGGCCAGTACTCGCTGTGGCCCTCCTTCGTCGAGGTCCCCGCGGGCTGGACGGTGGCGCTGCCGGAGACCGACCGGCAGTCGTGCCTCGACTACATCAACACCAACTGGACCGACATGCGGCCGAAGAGCCTGGTGCGCGCCATGGAGGCCGACGCGGCCGCCCGCGCCACCGCGAACTGACCGCAGAAACCCCTGCCACGGACGGGAAAGCCATGCCGATCGTCACGGTGAACGGAATCCGGCTGAACTACGAGGACGTCGGCGCCGGCGACCCGGTGGTGATGGTGATGGGCACCGGCAGCGGTGGACGCGTGTGGCACCTGCACCAGGTGCCCGCGTTCATCGCGGCCGGGTACCGCGTGATCACCGTCGACAACCGGGGCATCCCGCCGTCGGACGAGTGCGCCGAGGGCTTCACCGTCGACGACATGGCGGCCGACATCGCCGCGCTCGTCGAGCACCTCGGGCTCGGGCCGTGCCGGCTGGTCGGCACCTCGCTCGGCGCGTTCGTGGTGCAGGAGCTGGCACTGGCGCGGCCCAGCCTGGTCCGCCAGGCGGTGCTGATGGCGACGCGGGGACGCGCGGACGTCTTCCGCACCGCGGTCGCCCGCGCGGAGATCGCGCTGCACGACTCCGGGGCCGTCGTGCCGCCGGTCTACGACGCGATCTACCGGGCCGTGCAGAACCTGTCGTCGAGGACGCTCAACGACGACGCCGCCATGACGGACTGGCTCGACCTGTTCGAGCTGAGCCCGATCACCGGTCCCGGTGTGCGGGCCCAGCTGGAACTCAGCCTGTCGGACAACCGGCTCGCCGCCTACCGCAGCATCGAGGTGCCGTGCCAGGTGATCGCCTTCGAGCACGACCTCAACGCACCGCCACACCTCGCACGCGAGGTGGCCGACGCCATCCCGGGCGCGCGGTTCGACGTGGTGCCCGGGTGCGGGCACTACGGCTACCTCGAGGACCCGGTGGCGGTCAACAAGATCATCGTTGAATTCTTCCGCACCGCGGCCTGACCGACCGGTGCGACGAGGGGGAATCCCGTGACCGACACGCTCACGTGGCAGCCGTTGGAACTCACACCGACCGACCTCGGTGTGGCACCGGGCGCCGCCGCGCTCGCACAGCACCTCGGCTCGGCCACCGCCGAGATCGACGCGCTGCTCGTGGCGAACAAGGCCATCGTCTTCCGCGGGTTCGGCGTCACCGCGGACACGCTGGAGCCGGTGATGGACCGGCTGCTGCCGAACCGGCTGGCGTACGTGCACGGCAACTCGCCGCGCACCAAGGTCGGCGACAACGTCTACACCTCGACCGAGTACCCGCAGGAACTCACGATCTCCATGCACAACGAACTCTCCTACGCCGCCCAGTGGCCGACGCGGCTGCTGTTCTTCTGCGCGGTGGCACCGGCGACCGGCGGCGCGACGCCCGTGGTCGACGGGGTGCGCTGGCTCGCGGCGCTCGACGAGGAGGTGCGTGCCGCGTTCGCGGGCGGGGTGCGGTACCGCCAGAACCTGCACGCGGGCTACGGCCTCGGCAAGAGCTGGCAGGAGACCTTCGAGACCGACAGCCGCGCCGAGGTCGAGGCGTTCCTCGCCGGCGCGGGCTGCGAGTGGGAGTGGAAGGACGACGACGGGCTGCGTGTCGAGGCGGTGCGGCCGTCCACGATCCGGCACCCGGTGACCGGCGACGAGGTCTGGTTCAACCAGTCCGACCAGTGGCACCCGGCGGCGCTCGGCGACGAGACCGCCCGGGAGTTGGCCGAGATCCTGCCGCCGGAGGAACTGCCGCAGTCGGTCGCGTTCGCCGACGGCACGCCGATCCCGGACGCCTACGCCGTCCAGGTCCGCGACCGCGGTCTTGCGGCCGCGGTGGACGTGGACTGGCACGAGGGCGACCTGATGCTGATCGACAACGTGCTGGTCGGGCACGGACGGCGCCCGTTCACCGGGCCCCGCCGCGTGCTGGTGGCGATGTCCGACTGAGTCGACCGCACGGACACGGACGAGTTGGGGGGATCGGGGATGTCCCATGTGGACGATCGAGTAGTCGTGCTCGGTGTCGCGGAGAGCGATGCGCACGCGGTGGCCAACCGGCTGATCGAGTTCCAGCTGCGCGAACTCGGCTTCGCGGTGGTGAACCTCGGGGTGTGCACACCGCTCGCCGACTTCGCCGACGCGGTGGCCGCACACCCGCAGGCCCGCGCGGTGGTGATCGGCAGTGTCAACGGGCACGCGGTGGCGGACCTGCGTGACCTGCCCGCGCTGCGCGGGGCCGGGCGGCTGCCGTGCCCCGTCGTGGTGGGCGGCAACCTCACGATCGACCCGGCCGACCGGCCGGAAGCCAAGCGGCAGCTGCTCGCACTGGGGGTCGACCACGTGCTCGACGACCTCACCGAGCTGGCGCCGCTGCTGCTGGCGCCGCCCGACGGCGCGCAGGTGCCGGACGAGGTAGTCCGTGCCTGACGACACCCTGCTGCGGCTCGCGCCGCGGGTGGGCGCGAGCCTGCCGTCGTGGCGCGAGGTCGTGGCCTACCTGCGCGACTCCGGCAGACCCACCGCGATCGACGTACTGCGATCCGCGCGGGCCACCGGCAGGCCGGTCCTGCAGCCCCGCTGCGGAGTCGGCGGGCACGAGGAGATGCTGGCGTTGCTGCGCCACCTGGACACCGCCGCCGCGCCCGGCATGCTGTCGGTCACCATCGACTCGCACACGCGGCTCGGCCACTTCGTCACCGCGGCACGCGAGCTGAGGACCGATCCCGGCCGGCTCAACGGTTACCCGCTCGTGGCGCACGGCTGGGCCCGCGGCCGCGAGCTGACCGAGTCGGTGCGGGTGCCCCTGGAGGTGCGGCACGGCTCGCCGGACGCCCGCGAGCTGTTCGCGTCCGCGCTGGCCGCCGGCATCAGCTCGTTCGAGGGCGGCGGGATCGGCTACAACCTGCCGTACTCAAAGGACGTCCCGCTCGCCGAGTCGTTGTCGGCGTGGCAGCGGGTGGACGCGGTCACCGCCGCGCTCGCCGCCGAGGGCGTGGTGCTCGAACGGGAGCTGTTCGGCACGCTCACCGCGGTGCTCGTGCCGCCGTCGGTGAGCCTCGCGTGCACGCTGCTGGAGGCCGTGCTCGCCACCGAGCAGGGCGTGCGGAGCGTGTCGATCGCCTACCCGCAGGGCGGCGAGATCCACCAGGACGTCGCCGCGTTGCGCGCCATCACGCTGCTTTGCGAGCGGTACCTGCCGCAGGACACCGAGGTGTTCCCGGTGCTGCACGTGTTCATGGGTGTCTTCCCGAGGGACCGGGCCGCGGCCGACGCGCTGGTCTTCCACGGCGCGCTCACCGGCAGGCTCGGCGGTGCCACCAAGGTCATCACCAAGACCAGGGACGAGGCGTGGGGCATCCCGTCGGCCGAGGCCAACGCGCTCGGCCTGATCACCTCGGCGGTCGCGACCTCGCCGCTGCTGGACTTCATCCGCCTCGACGAGGCCAGGATCGCCGAGGAGACGGCCTGGATCCTCACCGAGGTCGCCGAGCTGGTCGAACCGCTGCTCGCGGCGCGGGACCGGGTCGCGGCCGTGTGCGCCGCGTTCGCGTCCGGCGCGCTCGACGTGCCGTTCAGCGCGAGCAGGAACGCCCGCGCCGCCGTGCTGCCGGCCCGCGACCCTGGCGGCGCCATCCGCTACCTGTCGCCGGGCGGCCTGCCGTTCTCCGCATCGACGCTCCGGCGCAACCGCGAGCTGCTCGCCGACCGGGCGGGCCGCGGTGATGTCACCGACGTCACCGGCGTGGTGGCGGACATCAACCACTTCGCCGACGCGATCCCCGTCAGGACACCGGAAGTGAGCCAGCGATGACCGAACCGATGACCATCGACGAAGCGCCGGACGTGTGCACGCTGATGCGCGACCGGGCCGTGCACCGCGCCGACTCCCGCGCCGTCGTCATGGTGTCCGATCCGGACACCGAGGACGGCGCGGCCTGGCTCACCCACGCCGAACTGGACGAGCGGGCGCGGCGGATCGCGGTCTGGCTGTCCGCTAGGGCACCCCTCGGCTCCCGCGTCCTGCTGCTGTTCCCGGCGGGACTCGACTTCATCACCGCGCTCCTCGGCTGCCTGCACGCCGGGATGATCGCGGTCCCCGCACCCGTGCCCGGTCCGCGCCCCCACGAGCGGCAGCGGCTGCGCCGCATCGCCGACAACGCCAGCACGGCGGTCGTGCTGACCGAAGCCGCCGCCGAGGCAGCCGTGCGGGCGTGGGCGGCCGAGCACGCGCCCTCGGCCGTGATCGGCGTGACCCCGGTCGACGCCGACGTCGACGCGTGGCGCGCACCGGACAGCGACCGCGACAGCGTTGCCGTGCTGCAGTACACGTCCGGCTCGACCGCTGACCCGAAGGGCGTCGTGATCACCCACGGCAACCTGCTGTCCAACGCGAGCGGCGTGGCGCGGGTGTTCGGGTTCGACGAGAACAGCCGGATCGGCGGCTGGATCCCGAACTACCACGACATGGGGCTGATGGGGCACCTGCTGCCGCCGCTGTTCTTCGGCGCGACGTCGGTGCTGATGAGCCCCGGCGCGTTCCTCAAGCGCCCGCACCTGTGGCTGCGGTTGATCGACCGGTACGGCCTCACCGTGTCCGCCGCACCGGATTTCGCGTTCGAGCTGTGCTGCAGGCGGGTCACCGACGCGCAGGTCGACGGGCTGGACCTGTCGCGGTGGCGGCTCGCGGTGAACGGGTCGGAGCCGGTGAAGGCGTCCGTGCTCGCCGCGTTCACCGAACGGTTCGCCCGGTACGGCTTCCGGCCGGAGACCATGATGCCGTGCTTCGGCATGGCCGAGGCCACGCTGTTCGTGTCCGGCACACCCGGCCGCCCGCCGGTGACGCTCGACGTGGACGCCGAGGAACTCGAACACCACCGGTTCGCACCGGTGCGCGGTGACCGTCCAAGTCGGACACTCGTGTCCTGCGGCACCGTGCACGACTGCACCGCGCGCATCGTGGACCCGGCCACCCGGGTGGCCCTGCCCGAAGGGCACATCGGTGAACTCTGGCTGCGCGGCGCCAGCGTCGCGGCCGGCTACTGGGGTGACCAGGCCGCGAGCGCCGCCGGGTTCGGTGCGGTGACCGCCGACGGCGAGGGCCCGTTCCTGCGCACCGGCGACCTCGCGCTGCTGCACGACGGGGAGTTGTACGTCACCGGCCGCATCAAGGAGGTCCTCGTGATCCGTGGCCGCAACCTCTACCCGCAGGACGTGGAGAGCGAGCTGCGTGCCCGCCACCGCGACCTCGAACACGGCGTTGGCGCGGTGTTCACCGTGCCGGCGGGCCACGACGGTGAGGCGCTGGTCGTCACGCACGAGGTCCGCGGCCGCCACGAACGCGAGTACCTCGCCGGCCTCGCCGGTGCGATGAGGCAGACCGTCGCGCGGGAGTTCGGCGTGCGTGCCGCGGGCGTTGTGCTGCTGCGCCCCGGCGGTGTCCGCCGCACGACCAGCGGCAAGATCCAGCGGCTGCTCATGCGCAGGCTCTACCTCGGCGGCGAGCTGGAGGCCGTGCACGTCGACGGCGAGGGCCGGGCATGACCGCGGGCGCGCCAGCGCGGCTCGCCGCGCACACCGTTGCCGCCGTCCTGAGCGGACGGTCCGGGCCGGGTGGCCCGTTCGACCCCGCCGAGCTGGCACGGCTCGACGAGGCGGAGGAGTTCCCCGCCGCCGCGTGCGCCGAACTGGACGCGGCAGGCCTGCCGGACTGGTACGTCCCGGCCCGCTTCGGCGGTGCGCTCGCGGAACTGCCGGACGTGATGGCGGTGATGCGGGCGACGGCCCGGCGCGACCTGACCGTGGCCATCGCGCACGGCAAGACGTTCCTCGGTTCGGTGTCCGTGTGGGTCGCGGGGTCGGCCGACCAGGCCGCCGCGCTGGCGTCGGCCGTGCGCTCGGGCGGGATCGTGTCGTGGGGCCTCACCGAACGCGACCACGGCAGCGACCTGATGGCCGGTGCGGTCACCGCGACCAGGCACGGCGACGGCTGGGTGCTCGACGGTGCCAAGTGGCTGATCAACAACGCCACCCGGGCGGACCTCATGTGCGTCCTCGCCCGCACCGAACCCGGCGGCGGACCACGCGGCTTCAGCGTGTTCCTCGCCGACCTGAGGGATCCGCGCCCCGGCACCGTGCGCCGCACGCCGAAGCTGCGCACGCACGGCATCCGCGGCGCGGACATCAGCGGTGTCGAGTTCACCGGTGCGGCTGCCGTGCTGGTCGGCGACGAGGGCGCCGGGATCGAGATCACCCTCAAGGCGCTGCAGCTGACCCGCACCACGTGCACGGTGCTGTCGCTGGGCGCGGGCGACCACGCGGTGGCGATCGCTGCGGAGTTCCTGCGGGAGCGGGTGCTGGGACGCCGCAGGCTGTCCGACGTGCCGAGGATGCGGCGCGTGCTGGGCGAGGCCGCCACGGGTGTGCTCCTCGCGGAGGCGGCCGCCGTCGTCGCGGCCCGCTCCGCCCACACGCTGCCCGACGAGCTGAGCGTGACGTCCGCACTGGTGAAGGCATTCGTGCCGACCGCGGTCGAGCAGTCGATCGAGCAGCTGGCCGAGCTGATGGGCACGCGCGGGTTCCTCACCGCCGACTACCGCCACGGCGAGTTCGCGAAGCTCGAGCGCGACCACCGGATCGTGGGGCTGTTCGACGGCAGCACGCTCGTCAACCGCGCCTCGCTCATCACGCAGTTCCCCCGGCTCGCGCGGCGGAACGCGCTCGACGTGACCACCACGGTGTGCCTTGCCGAGCCACTGCCCACATTGGACACCGCGCGCCTCGTGCTGGTGTCCCGCACGGGCAACGCGATCGTCTCCGGGCTGTCCTCGGCGCTCGCCGAGCTGCCCGCCGAGTTCGCGGACCTCGCCGACGCGCTGCTGCGGGAGTCGGGCGCGGTGCACGCCGAACTGGCTCGCCACCGGCCCGTCGCCCGTGCCGTGCCGACGGCCGCGTTCCGGCTCGCCGAGCGGTACGAGCTGCTGTTCGCGGCCGCGGCCGCGGTGCACGTGTGGGTGGCCAACCCCGCGTCGCGGTGGGAACGCGGCTGCTGGCTGCGCGCCTGCCTCACGCTCGCCCTGACCCGGCTCGGGGTGCCGGTCGACGGCGCTGACGACGCGTACGAGGACGTGGCGGCCGCCGTGCTCGCGCACGGCGCGGTGTCGCTGCTGGACGGAGGTCGAGCATGACCGGCGCGGCGCGGGTGGCGGACCTGGAGCGACGGCTCGGGGACCCGTTCGACCCGGCGAACCCGTTGTCGTTCGCCGAGATCCTGGCCGCGGACGAACGCGGTGAGATGTTCGCGGCGGGGGAGCGGGCACTGGACGAGTTCGGGCTGGGCGCCGAGTTCGTGCCGTCGGCCGACGGCGGCAGGCTCACCCGGCTCGACCACCTCGTCGAGCTGATGCGCTCGGTGTACCGGCGCGACCCCTGCCTCGGGCTCGGCTACGGCGCCAGCTCGCTCATCGCCGGGGTCAACGTGTGGACCGCGGGCGGTTCCGCGCAGCGCGGCCGCGTCGCGGACCTGTTGCTGTCCGGCAGGAAGGTGGCGTGCGCGTTCCACGAGCTGGCCCACGGCAACGACATGGCCGGTGCCGACTTCGCGGCCACCCCCGACGGTGACCACCTCGTCCTGCGCGGCCGCAAGGAGGTGATCACCAACGTCCAGCGCGCCGACGCCGTCGTCGTGTTCGCGCGCACCGGCGACCGGCCGGGCAGCCGCAGCCACTCACTCGTCCTGCTGGACAAGGCGGAGCTGCCCGGCGACGCGCTCTCCTACCTGCCTCGGTTCCGCACGGTGGGCATGCGTGGCGTGCAACTCGGCGGGCTCGTCGTGGACGGCGCCCGGATCGGCCGGGACGCGGTGCTCGGCGCGGAGGGCGGCGCGCTGGAGACCGCGATGCGCGCCCTGCAGATCACCCGCACCACGCTGGTGGCGATGTCGACCGGGCTGCTCGACACCGGCCTGCGCGTCACCCTGCGGCACACCGCGAACCGCACGCTCTACGGCCGCCGCGCGGTCGACATCCCGCACCTGCGATCCGTGCTCACCGGTGCGTTCGCGGACCTGCTGACGGCCGAGGCGTTCGCGACCGTCGCCACCCGCGCGCTGCACGTGCTGCCCGGGCAGACGAGCGTGTACGCGCCAGCCGTCAAGTACGGCGTCGCCAAGCTCGTCCTCGACGCGGTGCACCAGCTGTCCGTCGTGATGGGCGCGCGGTTCTACCTGCGCGACGGCGCGCACGGGATCTTCCAGAAGCTGGTGCGCGACGTGAAACCGGTCGGCTTCGGCCACATCGGACGGCCGGTCTGCCAGTCCACGATCCTGCCGCAGCTGCCCGCGCTCGCTCGCCGCGCGTGGCTTTCGGGGGATGGGGCGCCCGCCGTGTTGTTCGACCTCGGCGCCGACCTGCCGCCGCTGTCGTTCGACGCGCTCGCGCTGAGCGCGGGCGGTCGCGACCCGCTCGCGTCGTCGCTCCTGGCCGCGGCCGAGGGCGCCGACCCGCAGGTGCGTGCGCTCGCCGGGCCGTTCGCCGCACGGCTGCGCGACCTGGCCGCCCGGTGCGCCGGCCTCGCACCACGAGACCTCGCGATGACCGCGCCGAACCGGTCCTACGACCTGGTCGAGGCCTACGTGACGGTCCTGACGGCGACCGCGTGCCTGCAGCTGTGGCGGCACAACCGGACGGACGCGTTCCTCGGCGACCCCGCGTGGCTCTCCGCCGCGCTCACCCGCCTGTCGCGGCAGCCGGGCGGTCCCGTGCCGCTGCTGCCGGAGCCGGTCGAGGCGCGGCTGTTCGACGAGCTTTCCCAGCGGTTGGCGGACAACCGCGGTTTCGGCATCGCGAACAGGCCGTTCGCGACCGGCACGACGAAGGAGAAGAGCGCATGACCGCCGACATTTCCACCCCCACGGTCGAGTCGATCGGCGCCTGGCTGACCGAACGCGTCGCCGAGTACGTCGACGCGCCGAAGGAGAGCATCGCGTCGGACGTCCCGTTCGGCGAGTACGGGCTGGACTCGGTCGCCGCGTTCACCGTGTGCACCGATATCGAGGACCACCTCGGCCTGGTGCTCGAACCCACCGTGCTGTGGGACCACCCCACCATCGACGCGCTGAGCGCGTTCCTGGTCGGCGAGCTGAACACGGCCCGCTGACCACCGCACCCCTCGTCCGTCCGAAGAGGAGAGACAGTGCCTGACGCGAACAGCGGCCGGTTGCGTGCGCTGCCGAGCCAGCACGGGATCTGGTACGGCCAGGCGATCGCGCCGGACAGCCCGCACTACAACTGCGCGGTCCGGCTGACGATCGACGGCCCGCTCGACCCGGGGCTGCTTGAGCGTGCGGTCCGGCACGCGGCCGGTGAGGCCGAGGCGCTGCGTGTCGTGCTGGCACAGGACGACGAGGGGTTGTGGCAGGTGCCGTGGACCGGGGACGTCCCGTTCCACGGCGTGGACCTCACGTGCGCGCCGGACCCCGAGGCCGCCGCCGGCGAGTGGATGGCGGCCGACCTGGCCACCCCGGTCCGGCTCGGCGACGGCCCGCTGTTCACCCACGCGCTGCTGCGGACCGGCCCGGAGTCGTGGGAGTTCTACCTGCGCTACCACCACATCGTGCTCGACGGGTTCGGGCAGCTGCTGTACCTGCGGCGGATCGCGGAGCTGTACTCGGCGTTCACCGTCGGTGCCACGCCGCCCGCCACCCGGTTCGCACCGCTGGCGACGCTCGTCGAGGAGGCCGACGCCTACCCGCGGTCGCCGCGTGCGGAGCGGGACCGCGCGCACTGGGCACGGACGTGCGCCGAGCCGGTGGCGCCGGCCAGGCTCACCGGCCGTGCCGCTCCGCCGTCGGCGACGACCGCGCACACCGCCGTGGACCTGACCCCGGCACAGCGCGCCGGGGTGCACGCGGTCGCACGGGAACTGGGCACCCGGTGGTCGGCGGTGGTGATCGCAGCGGTCGCGGCCTACCTGCACCGGATGACGGGACAGCGCGAACTGGTCCTCGGGGTGCCGATGGCCGCGCGGATGACCGCGGCGGCACTCGCCACGCCGGCCGTGCTGGCGAACCAGTTGCCGCTGCGGCTGACCGTCGCCGAGGACATCACCTTCGCCGAGCTGGTCGCCCAGACCACGACGCGACTGCGGGACGTGGTGAACCACCAGCGCCACCGCGCCGAGGACGTCCACCGGGACACCGGGCAGACCGCCACCGGTCCGGTGGTGAACGTGATGTCGTTCGGGCTGGACTGGAAGCTCGGCCAGGCGACGGCGGCCGTGCGGCAGCTGTCCGCCGGGCCGGTGCACGACCTCGCGATCAACGTGTACGGCGACGCGGGCGCGGGCACCGGCATCCGGCTCAACCTCCACGGCAACTCCGCGCTGTACACCGCGGCCGACCTCGTCGGGCACCAGGAGCGGTTCGTGGCGTTCCTGGGGTTGCTCACCGCCGACCCCGCCGCGCCGGTCGGCGGCCTGCCGGTGCTGCCTGCCGCCGAGCGGCACCGCGTGCTGGTGGCGTGGAACGACACCAGCCGGACCGTGCCCGCGCTGTCGGTGCCCGCGCTGTTCGAACGGCAGGTCCGCTCCGCGCCCGGCGCGCGGGCGGTCGTGGCTGGCGGAACCACGCTCACCTACGCGGAGGTGAACTTCGCCGCCAACGCGCTCGCCAGGAAGCTGATCGCGGCGGGCGCCGGGCGCGAAACCCTCGTGGGGCTGGCACTTCCACGCGACGAGCGGCTGGTCGTCGCCGTGCTCGCGGTGCTGAAAGCCGGTGCGGCGTACCTGCCGCTTGACCTCGACTACCCACTGGAGCGCACGCGGTTCATGCTCGCGGACGCCCGGCCCGCCATCGTGCTGACGACGGCGGCGGCGTCGCTGCCCGAGACCGCCGCGCGGCTGCTGTTCGTCGACGAGCCGCTCGTCCCGGACACCGCCGACGTCACCGACGCGGAGCGCGGCGGCCCGATCGAGGCCGCGCACCCCGCGTACGTCGTCTACACCTCCGGGTCCACCGGTGTGCCCAAGGGCGTGGTGGGCCTGCACGGCGGCGCGGTGAACCGGCTGCTGTGGGGCCAGGAGGAGCTGCCGCACCGGCCCGGCGAGGTGGTGCTCGCCAAGAGTTCGCTCAACTTCATCGACGGCACGACCGAGCTGCTCGGCCCGCTGTCACACGGGGCGACCGTGGTGGTCGCGGACGCGATCCGCGACGTCGACCACCTGGTCGCACTGGTGGAACGGCACGGCGTCAACCGGCTGACCGTGGTGCCGAGCCTGCTGTCCGCGCTGCTCGACCGGGACGACACCGGGCGGCTGCGCTCGTGCGGGTGCTGGGTCAGCAGCGGCGAGGCGCTGCCGGTCGGCCTGGTCCGGCAGTTCCACGAGACGTTCCCGACCGCGCGGCTGACCAACCTCTACGGCTCCTCGGAGGCCAGCGGCGACAGCCTGTGCACGGACGCGTGGTCCGAGGACCCGGTCATCCCGATCGGCAGTCCACTGTGGAACACCAGGGCGTTCGTCCTCGACGCCGCGCTGAACCCGGTGCCGGTCGGCGTGACGGGGGAGCTGTACCTCGCGGGCGCCGGGCTCGCGCGTGGCTACCTCGGCCGCTCGGCCCTGACGGCCGAACGGTTCGTCGCCCACCCCTTCGCCGCCGGCACCAGGATGTACCGCACCGGTGACCTCGCGCGCTGGCGCGCCGACGGGCGGCTGGAGTACGCGGGCCGCGCCGACGACCAGGTGAAGATCCGCGGGACGCGGGTCGAGCTGGGCGAGGTGGAGGCGGTGCTGCGCGCCCACCCCGCGGTGGGTGCCGCGGTCGCCGCCGTGCGCGGTGACCGGCTCGTCGGGTACGTCACCGGCACCGCCGGAGTCGCCGACGTCCGGTCGTGGGCCGCCGCGCGGCTGCCGGCGGTCATGGTGCCCTCGGTCGTGGTCCCGCTGACCGCGATTCCCCTGACGCCCAACGGGAAGGTCGACCGAGCGGCACTGCCGCAGCCGCGCGTGACGGCAACGGGCCGGCTGCCGCGCACCGAGCCAGAACGGGTGCTGTGCGCACTGGTCGCGGAGGTGCTGCGGCTGCCGTCGGTCGGTGTGGACGACGACTTCTTCGCCCTTGGCGGACATTCGCTGTCGGCGACCAGGCTGATCAGCCGCGTCCGGGCCGCGCTCGGCGTGGAGCTGTCGATCGCGACCGTGTTCGACCGGCGGACCGTCGCGGGCATCGCGGCTGCCGTCGCCGAGAGCGCACCGGCACGGCGTGCGCTCGGCACCGGCGCGCTGCCCGACCCGATGCCGGTGTCCTCGGCGCAGCGGCGGCAGTGGCTGCTCAACCGGCTGCACGGGGAGGACGGCTCGGCATACCACATCTCCGTCACCGTCGGCCTGACCGGCGACCTCGACCGGCACGCGCTGACGCGCGCGCTGCGGGACGTGGTCGACCGGCACGAGACGCTGCGGACCGTCTTCGCCGAGCACGACGGCGAGCCCAGCCAGGTGGTGCTGCCCACCGACGAGGTCGCGTTCACCGTTGCGGTGCGGGACGTCACCGACACCGACCTGCCGACCGTGCTGGCCGACGCGGCCGCGGTCCCGTTCGACCTCGCGCACGACCTGCCGCTGCGGGCACTGCTGTTCCGCGTGGCCGACGACCGGCATGTGCTGCTGCTCGTCGTGCACCACATCGCCGCCGACGGCTGGTCGATGGCGCCGCTCGCCCGCGACCTGGGCGCCGCGTACACCGCGCGCGCGGCCGGCCGGGCACCCGGGTTCGCGCCGCTTCCCGTGCGGTACCGCGACTACACGCTCTGGCAGCGGGACCTGCTGGGACCCGAGGACGACGCGGACAGCACCGGCGCGCGGCAGCTGGCGTACTGGCGGGCCGCGCTCGACGGCGTGCCGGAGCGGATCGAGCTGCCCACCGACCGGCCGTATCCGGACGGGCCGGTCGGCCGAGGCGACCGGGTCGCGTTCACCGTCGACGCGGACACCCACGCCGCCGTGGTCGCACTGGCCGAGCGGACCGACACGAGCGTGTTCATGGTGCTGCACGCCGCACTCGCCGCGCTGCTGACCCGGCTCGGCGCGGGCACCGACATCCCCGTCGGCACCGCGATCGCGGGCCGCTCCGACGACGCGCTCGACCAGCTCGTCGGGTTCTTCGTCAACACGCTCGTGCTGCGCGTCGACACCGGCGGCAACCCGGCGTTCACCGAGCTGCTCGCCCGGGTGCGGGAAACCGACCTCGCGGCGTACGCGCACCAGGACGTGCCGTTCGACCGGGTCGTCGACGCCGTCAGCCCGGACCGCGCCGCCGGCCGCACACCGCTGGTGCAGGTGCTGCTCGCGCTGCAGAACAACGAGCGCGCCGAACTGTCCCTGCCCGGCCTGACCACCGACACGGCGGTCGTGGGCGCCGAGGCGGCAAAGGTCGACCTCCTGCTGGAGGTGACGGAGACGCCGGCGGGGCTGTCGGCCGTGCTCGAGTACGCGACGGACGTGTTCGACCGCGCGAGCGCCGAGTCGATCGCCGTGCGGTTCCGCAGGTTCCTCACCACCGTCGCCACCGCACCGGACACCCCGATCACCGCGGTCGACCTGCTCGACGACGAGGAGCGGCACCGGCTGCTCGTCGACTGGAACGGTACGGCGCGCCCGCGCTCGGCCGCGACGCTGCCGGAGCTGTTCGAGGCCACCGCGGCACGGCGCCCAGACGCGGACGCGGTGGTGTGCGAGGGCACCCGCCTGTCCTACGCCGACCTCGACGCCGCGGCGAACCGCCTCGCGCACCAGCTGATCGGGCTCGGCGCGGGACCGGACCGGTTCGTCGCGCTGCTGCTGCCGCGCTCGGCCGACGTGGTCGTCGCGATCCTCGCCGTGCTCAAGTCCGGTGCCGCCTACCTGCCGCTCGCCCCCGATCTGCCCGAGGAGCGGATCGCGGGCATCCTCGCCGAGGTCAACCCGGTCGCGGTGGTCACCGACGAGGACCACGCCGGCCTGCCCTACCCCCGCGTCGCACCCGCGGACGCCGACGGCATGCCGGACACGAGACCCGACCGCCTGCTGCGGCCGGCCAACGCCGCGTACGCGATCTTCACCTCCGGGTCCACCGGCACCCCGAAGGGCGTGCTGGTGCCGCACGCCGAGGTCGTGCGGCTGTTCTCGTCGGTGTCGCGCTGGTACTCCTTCGGCGAGGACGACGTGTGGACGATGTTCCACTCCTACGCGTTCGACTTCTCCGTCTGGGAGCTGTGGGGTGCGCTGCTGCACGGAGGCACCGTGGTCGTGGTGCCCGATGACGTCACCAGGGCGCCCGCGAACCTCCTGCGGCTGCTGGCTGACGAGCGCGTGACGGTGCTCAGCCAGACCCCGTCGGCGTTCTACCAGCTCATGCGTGCCGACGAGGAGGACGCCGAGACCTCCGCCCGGCTCGCGCTGCGGTACGTGGTGTTCGGCGGCGAGGCACTGGACTTCGGCAGGCTCGCCGGCTGGTACGCCAGGCACGCCGACGACGCGCCGGTGCTGGTCAACGGTTACGGCATCACCGAGACCACCGTCTTCGACACGTTCTTCCCCCTGGACCGCCCGACCGCGGCGGGCCTGACCGCGTCGGCGATCGGCCTGCCCGTGGCAGACAAGCAGGCGTTCCCGCTGGACAGCGGGCTGCGGCCGACCCCACCGGGCACGCCGGGCGAGCTGTACGTGGCGGGCGGCGGCGTGGCCCGAGGCTACGTGAACCGGCCCGCGCTCACCGCGACCAGGTTCGTCGCCAACCCGTACGGGCCACCCGGCAGCCGGATGTACCGGTCCGGCGACGTGGCGCGGCGCAACGCGCAGGGCACGCTGGAGTACCTCGGGCGCGCGGACCAGCAGGTCAAGATCCGCGGGTTCCGCATCGAGCTGGGTGAGGTGCAGGCCGCGGTCGCCGCGCACCCGGAGGTCGCCGACTGCGCGGTGGTCGTCCACGAGGACGACGGCCGCAAGCGGCTCGTCGGCTACCTGGTGGCCGGCACGGACGCGGCGGGGCTCGCCGAGCGGGTGCGCGACCACGTGGCGCGCACCCTGCCCGGGTACATGGTGCCGTCGGCGTTCGTGACGCTCGACGCGCTTCCCCTGACCCGCAACGGAAAACTCGACCGCCGGGCGCTGCCCGCACCGGAGTGGACGGTGTCCTCGCGCCCACCGGGGACACCGGTCGAGGAGCTGCTGTGCGGGTTGTTCGCCGAGGTGCTCGGCGTGCCCGCGATCGGCGTGCACGACCGCTTCTTCGACCTGGGCGGCGACAGCATCGTCGCGATCCGCCTCGTCAGCCGGGCCCGTGCCGCGGGCTTGGCCATCTCGCCGCGGGACGTCCTGCTGAAGCAGACGGTCGCCGAGTTGGCCGCGGTCGCCGGCACTTCCGCGCCCGCGCGGTCCACTGAGGACACCGGGGTCGGTGTGCTGCCCGCCCCGCCCGTCGTGGCCCGGTTCGCCGAGCTGTGCACACCGGAGCAGTTCGCCCGTGCGCACCAGGCCGTGGTGCTGACCGTGCCCCCCGAACTGGGCCTGGACGCGCTCGTCACCGGACTCGCCGCCGTGGTGGACCGGCACGCCGCGCTGCGGGCCCGGCTCGTGCCTGGCCGGGACGGGTGGCGGATCCGCGTTGCCGCACCGGGATCGCTCGACGTGGCCGCGTGCGTGCGCCGGGTCGTGGCCGACGAGCGGACCGTGCACGACGCGATCCGCGACCAGGCCCGGATCGCCGCCGACGAACTCGACCCGGTCGCCGGTGATCTCCTGCGGGTGGTGTGGCTCGACACGGGCGGCACGGGACGGCTGCTGGTGGTGCTCCACCACCTCGCCGTGGACGGCGTCTCGTGGCGGATCCTGCTGCCGGACCTGCGCGACGCCTGCCGGTCCGTGGCCCTCGCACCGACGGGCACCTCGTACCGCACCTGGGCGGAGGGGCTCGCCGCGGCCGCGACGGCACCCGGGACGACCGCGCAGCTGCCGCTGTGGGAGGACGTGCTCGCCGGGGACCGCGACCTCGTGGCGGGTGAGTTCACCGGGGTGGCGGCCGCGGTCGGCCAGCTCGCACTGACCCTGCCGCGCGAGGTCACCGCGCCGCTGCTGTCGTCGGTGCCCGCCGCGTTGCACGCCGGTGTCGACGACGTGCTGCTGACCGCACTGAGCCGGGCCGTCCGCCGGTGGCGTGGCGTGTCCTCGGTCCTGGTGGACGTCGAGGGACACGGCCGCGTGGAACACCTCGTGCCCGGCGCCGAGCTGTCGCGGACCGTCGGCTGGTTCACCAGCGTGTACCCGGTGCGGCTCGACCCGGGCGACGGTGACGTGGTCGCCTCGGTCAAGCGGGTCAAGGAACAGTTGCGCGCCATCCCCGACGGCGGGGTCGGCTACGGGTTGCTGCGCTACGCCAACCCGCGCACCGCACCGGTGTTCGCCACCCGCCCGGCACCGCAGCTCGCCTTCAACTACCTTGGCCGGTTCGCCAGCGGCGGCACCACCGAGCCGTGGGCACTCAGCGACGAGAGCCGCGCGGTCAGCGGCGCCGCCGACCTGTGCACCCACCCGGTCGAGCTGAACGCGGTGACCGAGGACCGCCACGACGGCCCGCACCTGACCGCGACCTGGTCGTGGGCGGCCGACCTGCTCTCCGCCGAGGAGGTCCGGGAACTCGCCGAGCTGTGGTTCGGGGAGCTGCGGGCGATCGTGGCGGGCGCGGGCGCGGGCGCGGGCACCGGAAGTCGGACGCCGTCCGACTTCCCGCTGGTGGCGCTGACCCAGGACGAGATCGACCACTTCGAGGCGGAGGTCGACGGTCTGGCGGACGTGCTGCCGCTGTCACCACTGCAGCAGGGCCTGCTCTTCCACTCCACAGTGGACAACCGGGGCGTGGACGTCTACACCGCGCAGCTCGTGCTGCACCTGGACGGGCCGGTGGACGCGGACGCGCTGCGGGCCGCCGCGCAGACCCTGGTGGATCGGCACACCGTGCTGCGCACCGGGTTCCGGTGGCGGGCCGACGGCGAACCAGTGCAGGTCGTGGTCGACCGGGTCGAGGTGCCGTGGCGGGTCGTGGACACGCAGGAACCGGACGCGGTGATCGAGGCGGAGCGGACGGCCGGGTTCGTCATGGACCGCCCGCCGTTGCTGCGGTTCGTGCTGATCCGGTTGGGCGGCGACCGGCACCGGCTGGTGCTCACCAACCACCACATCCTGTGGGACGGCTGGTCGTTGCCGGTGTTGGCGAGTGAACTGTTCACCTGCTACGCGGACCCGGCGGCGGAGCTGCCGCGTGTCCCGCAATACCGGGAACACCTCGCGTGGCTGGCGCGCCAGGACCGCGCGGCGAGCGTCGCCGCGTGGTGTGACGCGCTCGCCGGGGTGGACGAACCCACGTTGGTGGCGCCGTCCGCGACCGACCACGTACCGGAGCTGCCCGGCCGCGTCACCACCGAACTGACCGCCGACCTCACCACCCGGCTCGCGGAGTCCGCCCGCAGGCTCGGCGTCACGGTCAACACCGTGTTCCAGGTGGCGTGGGCGATGGTGCTCGGCCAGCTGACCGGCCGCTCGGACGTGGTGTTCGGCGGCACGGTGTCCGGCCGCCCCGCCGACCTGCCCGGCGTCGAGCGCGTGGTCGGGCTGTTCATCAACACCGTGCCGGTGCGCGTCCGCGTGCCCGCCTCGGCCACCCTCGCCGAGGTGCTGGCGGAGGTGCAGGCCGAGCAGGCACGGCTCGTCGACCACCACCACCTCGGGCTCGCGGAGATCTCCCGTGCGGTCGGGGTCGCGGAGTTGTTCGACACCAAGATGGTGTTCGAGAACTACCCGCTCGACGCCGCCGACGGACTGGACGCGCTGGGTGCCGCCCAGGTCACCGACGTCGAGATCACCGACGCGACGCACTACCCGCTCTACATGTCCGCCATTCCCGGCGAGCGGCTGCGCGTCCGGCTGGACTACCAGCCCGCCCTGTTCGCCGCCGACGAGGTGCGGCGGGTGCTGGACCGCCTGACCCGCGTGCTCGTGGCGGTGGCGGACGACCCTGGCGTACGGGTGGCTGCGGTGGAGTTGTTGTCCGATGTGGAGCGTTCGTGGTTGGTGGATTCGTGGAACGCCACTGCTCGGCCGGTGGTTGGTGGGTCGGTGGTGGGGCAGTTCGAGGATGTGGTTGTGCGGCAGCCGGACGCGCTCGCGGTGGGGTCGTTGTCGTATGGGGAGTTGAACGCGCGGGCGAATCGGTTCGCGTGGTGGTTGGTGGCGTCCGGGGTGGGTCCGGGTGATCTGGTCGGGTTGGTGTTGCCGGGTTCGGTGGAGCTGGTCGTGGCGATGCTGGGGGTGTTGAAGGCTGGTGCGGGTTATGTGCCGGTGGATCCGGCGTATCCGGCTGAGCGGATCGCGTTCCTGCTGGCGGATTCCGCGCCGGTGTTGGTGGTCGACGACGTGGCGGTGGTGGATGTCGACGGGCCGGTGGAGGACCTCGGTGTGGTGATCGATCCGCGGTCGACGGCGTATGTGGTCTACACGTCGGGTTCGACGGGCAGGCCGAAGGGTGTGGTGGTGGAGCATCGGTCGTTGGGGGCGTATGTCGAGCGGGCCAGGGTGGTGTATCCGGCGGTGTCGGGTGTGTCGTTGGTGCACACGTCGTTCGCGTTCGATCTGACGGTGACGGGGTTGTGGTCGCCGTTGGTGGCGGGTGGGCGTGTTCTGGTTGGTCCGTTGGAGGG
>NZ_JAMTCK010000023.1 GCF_024171785.1 Goodfellowiella coeruleoviolacea | reverse complement strand
CCATGGCCAGCACGAAGTACACCATGACCCGGGCGGGCAGCATGCGGACGCGCTGTTGGGTTCGGCGGGTCAGCGACAGTACCTGGTCGACCAGGGCGGGAGTGACGAGCTGGGTGAGTTCACCCAGGTGTCCCGGGGCGAACACCCCGGCGCTGTCCGGTGGGGTGTGGGGCATGACAGACTGGTATGGCAACGGAGTTCCCGAACAGAGTGATCTTGGTCGACACTCGTTCTACAGGAACTCCGTTGTCTGCTTTTCAACCCCCTCAGACGCACCTCGCCCACCACCTCTTGACGCCGGCCACCAACACCTAACTTCCCGGCATTGCTTTGCAAACCCCGCGAGTTGCACGTTCACGCAGGGCCGTTCGGGTGACGAGCACGCGTGACAGGATCGGGTTCCATGACGGAGCCACCGACCTTGTCCGCCCAGACGGTGCCAGCGGACCGGCTGGTCCTGCGCAAAGCGCGGGATGCCGACCGCGACGGGCTCGTCGAGATCTTCACCGACGCCGAGGTCCGCGCGCACCTGGGTGGCGTGCGTCCCCGCGAGGACGTCGAGCGGTTCCTCGACACCGTCGGAACGGCCAACACCACCGCGCAGCCGGGCAGCTACGTCATCGCCGACCGGCAGACCGACCAACTGGTCGGCATCCTGGGGCTGGGGCGCCGCTCGGCCGACCACCCCGGACACGTCACCCCGGAGGGCGGGGAACTGGAGCTGTCCTTCGTGCTGCGGCGCGGCGCCTGGGGTGCCGGCCTGGCGTTCGAGGCGGCCACGGCCGCGTTGCGCGCCGCCGCCGGGGAACTGCCCGACCAGCCCGTCCTGGTGGTGACCCAGACCGCCAACAGCCGGGCGCGCGCGCTGGCACGCCGGCTCGGCTTCACCGAGGTCGACACCTTCCAGCAGCACGACGCCGAGCAGACCCTCGCCGTCGCCGCCCTGGGCTCCTTCCGCGTCCCGTAACCGGACGGCGTGACCGGGTTCCTGGTGCGGTCGGGCTACCGGCCCGGCGCCAGTGCGGTGACGCGTCGGGCCAGCTCGGCCGCTGTGGTGGGCGCCTCGACCGTGTCCGCGACGCGACCACCGGCCATCAGCAGCACGCGGTCCGCCGGCGCCGCCACCGCCGCGTCCCGGGTGGCCAGCACCACGGCCTGCCCGAGGCCGTCCACCACCTCCCGCAGCAGCCCCACCGCCGCGCCGGCCTCGCGCGGGTGCAGCGCGCCGGTCGGCTCGTCGGCGAACACCACCGCGGGCCGCGCCACCACCGCCCGGGCCAGCGCCACCCGCCACTGCTCGACGCCGGACAGCTCGACCGGGCGGTGCGCCAGTCGACCGGCCAGCCCGACCCGCTCGGCCAGCGCGCGCACCCAGTCGTGGTCGGGTGCGGTGCCGGCCAGGCGCAGCGGCAGCGTGATGTTGTCCGCGACGCTCATCGCCGGCATCAGGTTGTGGGCTGCGAAGAGGAACCCCACCCGCAGCCGGCGCAGCTCGGCGCGGCGGATCTCGGACAGCGCGCCGATCTCCACCCCGTCAACGCGGGTGCTGCCGCTGGTCGGGGCGTCCAGCCCGGCCGCGCAGTGCACCAGGGTGCTCTTGCCCGCCCCGGGTGGCCCCAGCACCGCGACGAACGTGCCGCGCGCCACGGTGACGGACACGTCGTCCAGGGCGCGCGCGCCGGTCGGGTAGATCTTGCTGACGCGGTCCACCACCACGGCCGGTGATCTCATCATCCACTGTGGACTGTCGGCGGTGGCCTCGGCGGCGTTCATCCGCGCCTGCGGCGGTAGTGGTGGACGGCCAGTGCGACGGCGCACCCCAGGGTGACCAGTCCGAGGCCGATGCCGACGAGCACGGTGTCGTCCAGTGACGAGAACACCGCGTTGCCCGCGGCGCTGACCACCAGCACCAGCCACAGCACCGGACGCAGCACCCCGGCCCCAGCGCCACTGTCCGATGTGGACGACCGCAGCGAGTCGCCCGGTGACTCGGGAAGGGGATCGCTGTCGCGGTACGGCTCGGCCACGGTCCGCTCCTCGGTCGGCAGGTCGGCTGGCACGCGCTGACGCTACGGAGCCGGCGCCGCGGCCGGCGATCCCGCCAGCACGACGGACCAGGTACAGCAGGCTGTACTTCTCGGCCAGGTGCCTGGCGGCCCGCTGACGCACGTGATGTCCTAGGGTCTGCCGGAGGCAGGAGGTGCGAATGGCGACCCGGGACAGCGCGTCGCAGGGCCCGCGCCGGGTTGGGCGGTGGGACCTGGCCGGCCGCGCCCGCACCGGCCTGGACGGGCTCGAACACCTCGTCGGCGGGCTGGGCACCGCGGTGCCGGCCCTGGCCACCCTGATCGTGCTGGCCGGCGTGGCCCTGTCCTGCCTGGCCGGGGTCGGCCTCGTGGTGGCACCGCTGGCGCTGCGGCTGCTGCGCGTGCTGGCCGACCGGGAACGCGGCCGGCTGTCCCGGTGGAGCGGGCGGGAGATCGTCAGCCCGGAGCCGGTGCCGGCCGGGCTGGGCGCCGCCCTGCGGGACTCCGCCGTGCGGCGGGAACTGTGCTGGGTGGCCTGCCACTCGGTGCTGGGGCTGCTGCTCGGCATGATCGGCCTGACCCTGCCGATCTGGGCGGTCCAGGACGCCACCTTCCCGCTGTGGTGGCACCTGGTGGCGGAGGCCGACGCCGCACCGTCGATCGACCTGTGGACCGTACGCGACGTGTCCGGGGCGCTCGCCGTCGGTCTGCTCGGCGTGATCTGGGTCGCGGTCGCGGTGACCCTCACCCCGGCGATGGCGCGGTTGCAGGCGTGGCCGGGGCGCCGCTTCCTGGTTCCCGACCCCGGCACCGACCTCGCCCTGCGCGTCGCGCAGCTGACCGCGACCCGCGCCGCGGCACTGGACGCGCACGCCACCGAGCTGCGCCGGATCGAGCGGTCGCTGCACGACGGAACGCAGAACCGGCTCGTCGCGGTCACCGTGCTGCTCGGCGTGGCCCGGCGCGCGCTGGCCCGCGACCCGGCCGACGCCGAGGCCGCGCTGGACCGCGCCCAGGACGCCGCCGAGCAGGCGCTCGCCGAGCTGCGCGCGGTGGTGCGCGGCATCCTGCCGCCGGTGCTGGCCGACCGCAGCCTGGCCGACGCGCTCACCGCGCTGGCCGCGGCCTGTCCGGTGCCCTGCCGGATCGACGCGGACACCAGCGAGCGCTGCGCGGCGTCCGTGGAGGCCACCGCCTACTTCGTGGTGGCCGAGGCACTGACCAACATCGCCAGGCACAGCAACGCCCGGCACGCCTCGGTGGTGCTGCGCCGCCAGGACGACCGGCTGTGCCTGCGGGTCACCGACGACGGCGACGGCGGAGCCGACGAGCACACCGGGTCCGGGCTCGCCGGTATCCGCCGCCGGGTCGAGGCGCACGACGGCGCGTTCGCGCTGACCAGTCCCCCCGGCGGACCCACGACCCTGACGGTGAGCCTGCCATGCGGATTGTGATCGCCGAGGACGACCCGCTGCTGCGCGAGGGCCTGGCGCTGCTGCTGCGCGCGGAATCCCTCGACGTGGTGGCGACCACCGACAACCCAGGCGACTTCCTCGCCTCGGTCGACGAGCACCGGCCCGAAGTGGCCATTGTGGACGTTCGGATGCCACCGACGCACACCGACGAGGGCATCGTCGCGGCGGTCGAGGCGCGACGCCGGCAGCCCGACCTCGCGGTGCTGGTGCTGTCGGCCTACGTCGAGCAGGCGTTCGCCACCGACCTGCTCGCCGGCGGCGGCGCCCGCCTCGGGTACCTGCTCAAGGAGCGGGTGGGCCGGGTCCAGGAGTTCCTGGACGCACTGCACCGGGTGGCCGGCGGCGGCACCGCCATCGACCCCGAGGTCGTGGCCCAACTGCTGGTCCGCACCCGGCCGGACACCCGGCTGGACCGGCTCAGCCCCCGGGAGCGCGACGTGCTGGCGCTGATGGCCGAGGGACTGGGCAACGGCGCCATCGCCGAGCGGCTCGTGGTCACCGAAGGCGCCGTGCACAAGCACATCCGCAGCATCTTCGCCAAGCTCGACCTGGCCCCCACCGACCGCGCCGACCGGCGGGTCACCGCGGTGCTGCGCTACCTGGAGGACGCCCGCCGCCGCGCCTGACCCGAGCCCCTGCGCCGGCGTTGCCCCGACCGTCGGGTTCGCCCCGACACCGGGCCCTGACACCGGGCCCCGACACCGGATCCTGACACCGGGCCCCGACACCGGGTCCTGACACCGGGCCCTGACATCGCGTTCGCCCTTGCCGTCGTGGTTGCCTTGACGTCGAGGGGAACTCCTAGGCTCCGGCGCGACCGACCGTGGCGCACACGCCGTCGACAGGGGAACCGAGGATGAAGTTCGCGATCAACTACAGCACGCCGTACCTGGGCGCCGACCCCGACGCCATGGTGGCCTTCGCCCAGCACGCCGAGGAGCGCGGCTTCGAGTCGCTGTACCTGCAGGAGCACATCGTGCTGTACCCGGGCGCCAAGTACGGCGCCACCGACCTGCCCACGGCACTGCCCTACCCCGACCCGCTCGACAGCCTGAGCTTCCTCGCCGCCGCCACCCGGCGGATCCTGCTGGGCACGGGCGTGCTGCTGCTGCCGTACCACCACCCTGTGGTCCTGGCCAAGCGCCTGGCCACCGTCGACGTGCTGGCCAAGGGGCGGATGCGGCTGCTGACCGTGGGGCTGGGCACGCTGCCGGGTGAGGCGGCCGCGGTGGGCGTCGACTTCGCCACCCGCGGCCGGCGCGCCGACGAGGCCATCGACGTGCTGCGGCTGCTCTGGGCGGGCGGCGAGGACGGCGTCAGCTTCCACGGCGAGTTCTTCGACTTCGACAACATCTGCTGCTTCCCGAAACCCGTTGGCACACCCCACCTGCCGATCCACATCGGCGGGTCGAGCCGGGCCGCGGCCCGCCGCGCCGGCCGCCGCGGTGACGGCTACTTCCCCGGCGGCGCGCTCGACGACGACGAGCGCCACGCCCAGCTCGCCCTCGCCCGGTCAACCGCCGCCGAGTCCGGCCGCGACCCGAACGCCCTGGAGTACACCCGCTGGGGCTCGATCACCATGTCCACCGAGGCGGTCGAGGAACTGGCCGAGGAGGGCGTGACCCGCATCCTGGTGGCGACCACCCCGGGCAGCCTGGACCAGCAGCTCGACCAGATGTCCGCGTTCGCCCAGCGAATGGGCCTGTCCAGCTAGGCATCCGCTCTGCTGTTCCCGAGGGGCGCGCGGGAACAGGTCACGACGCACGGGTGCGATCAACCCACCCGCGGGTGGCGGTCCGGGCCTGCGGGCGGGCCTGGATTGGCGTACTACTACATCGGCGTTGCGGACGCCCTGACACGATCACGAGGTGAGGAGGACGCGGATGCCGGGAGACAACGGGCTCTGCCTGTCGGCCGCGCCGTCGAGGGGCGTTGGCACCCGTCTGCCGGTCGCCGGTCCGCTCGTCCAGGCCGCGCGCCTGCTGGACTGGGACGGGACGGTTGTGGAGCGCATGGCGTTGTTCGGGCAACGCGTGGCAGTGGTCGCCACCGTCGACTGGCAAGCGCACGCGGCACGGGTGACGGCGGGTTGGGGTCCGGTCACCGACCGGATGTCGATCGCGATGTGGGAGGAGTGGGCGGAACAGCACGGCACCGTTCCGCCACCTGTCATCAGCCTCACCGGGGTTCTCGCCCAGGGGAAGGGCTGGCAGCGCGTGCTGTCCGCGGTCGGGGGGTTCGTCGGCTTCGGCTCGACCGCGATCCTGCTGCACCAGGACCACGCCCCCAACCGGCACTGCCTGATCACCGCCCAACTGCACGGCGTGGCGGTGCTACGCCGCGGAACCACCGCCGATGATCTGGAACTCCTGCAGCCAGGCCGGTCCGGGCCCGTCCCCACCGCCCGCCCGACCACGGTGAGTCGCTGGGTGACCGAGTTGATCTACGAGCGCCTGCTTGCCGACGGACTCCTCACCGGGCCGGATGACGCGTAGCCGCGCTCGCGCAGGAGATCGCGCCAGTTTTCCAGAGCTTTGGGCGCCTTCCAGCCGAAGACGGTGCCGCAAATGCTGACGTGCTGGAACAGGGCGCTGTCGCACTGGGAGTACCAACTCCGGCGCCGCTGCACTGGCCCGGCGCCTGGCCCCAGGATGTCATTCCTGACCTGGTAGAGGGTCTCCAGTGAATGCAGGTAGGCCATGGTTTCGGGGCGGGGCGCCGAGCCCAACCAGTTGAGCGCCCTGCCACGGCAGTATGGACACTCGCAACACCACAACTGGTTGTCCGGGTCAGCCTGAACCGCTTGGTCGATCTTGTTCAGTGAGAGGTACGCCAGGCAGCCGAGCACGACCGCTGCCGGCTGGGGACGGTTGGCAAACCCGGTGCCGACCGGATAGAGGTGCCGGAGCGCGCTGGTGGTCCCCACCGCCGCGGCCAACGCCCCGTAGCACAACGCGCCCAGCGCTGACACGTCGCACCGCAGCACGATGACCGGTACGGATGAACTGAGCAGCGTCACCAGACCGTCAAGTGCGTAACGCACGCTCAGGGGATCGCCCGTGTGCTCCATCGCCACGGCGACGGGAACTCCGGCGGACCGGACGTGCTCGATGAGCGCCGGTAGCCCTCGGTTGGCGGCCAACCAGCTCACGTGCAGCGCGAGCGGCACGACAACGTCCTCACTGATCTTTCCTGCGAGGTCACGGGCTCTGCGCAGGAGGTTGATCAGGCCCGCCTCATCGCCCTCGCCGACGTACCCGGTGTCCGGCATGACCGCGGCGAGCGGAAGCCTGCGCTGAAAAGCGATCCAGCCGTCGTCAAATGCCTCACCGGCGACCTTCCGGTTCTTCCCCGCGTAGCGTGCACGATCGAGCAGCACTGGCCGGGCATATCCCTGCCGGTTCAACAGGTCTTCGGCCACATCCCGCGTGTTGTCTCCGGTGAGTACGAGGCCTCCGCCACTGCGGTTCGAACATTCGATCGCATCGACCAGACGTTGTTTGTCGATTTTGGCCTGCACGAGCAGAGTGTCGGCCAACGCCTGCCGCAACCGAATTGAGCCTGATTCCAGCAACTGTGCCTCGCCTCCCCAACAGATGAATGGCTGGAGCGTTCGCCACGGTGGAGAGCCGCAACCGTGTACGAGGTGATGGCCAAGGACAGCGTGAACGCTCTCGCCGCGCGTTCCGCACTGCCGGCACCGGATTCGTGGACGGCCGATGTATCAGAGACACCACTCAGATGGCATCAACTGTACCCAGTGGTGCCGCTCCGCGTGGCCGAATAGCCCCTTGGTGGGAAGGCCGGTTAAGCGGAACAAAGCACTCTGCTGACGAGCGTACGAACGCAACCAGGACCACTAAGGCATTCGAGTGATGCAGCTGAGACGCCTGGATGATTCACACCCAGAACTGCCACACGTCGTATCACTCGCCAGCAAGATCGTGAATTCTCTGCCAGATCGAGCCAAGGAGCGTGACACCTGTGCCATACGACCCGAACCAACCCCGCGACAAACAGGGCAGGTGGACGAAAGCTGGCGGGGGCGCTGCCGCCGCGGTGCTGGCCGGTTTGCTCGCGGCAGCGGGTGGTGGGGACGCGGTGACATCCGTTGGCGCAGGACTGGACGCCGCCGCGGGCGAACGCCCGGTCAACGCGAGAACGGCGCGGAGTCAGGACGCCGCGAAAAAGGGCGACCGGGCGCAGGCGTGGGAACGGATGGCGCTGAAGGAACTCAAGAACGACGTGCGCCACGACCTCCAGTGCGCGGTGCAGTCGTTCGGCCAGGTGCGACAGTTCTTCCTGCGCCAGCCGTGCGACAAGCTCGACCAGCTGCTGTTCGCGGTGAGCGACCCGCAGGGCAACGTCGTCGTCGGAACGGTCATGTGGGTGCGCATGCCCTCAGCTGACTCCGCGGGACAGCTCAAGCAGGTCGAGGACATCCACGGCACCGGTGACATCACCCCCTTCGGCACCCAGGTGCTGAAACTCGGGGACATCCGGTTCACCGGCAAGCACTACCGATCACGGCGGGACGGTTCGCTCGTCGTCATCGCCGAGACCGAACCCGCACGCGGTCGGCCCTCCACCGCGCTGCTCGACGAGGTGGCGACGGTCGCCGTTGTGCTGCCGCCCCTGTGAGGTCGGCCTCGGCTCGTGCCCGGTGGGCCGCGCTACGGCTGGCCGGGCGTGAGGATCGTGAGCAGTCCGGCGTCCAGTTCGTGGTCGCGGCCCACCGCGTAGAGGGTGTCGCCGCTGGGTGCGGCGGCGAGGTCGGTCACGTCCTGGATCATCGGGTCGAGGGTGCCCAGGACCACGCCGTCGGTCTGGTCCAGCACGGTGATCGCGCTCGGCGCCACGCGGCCGTCCACTGTGTACAGTCGGCCGCCCGGGCCGGCCACCGGGTAGCTGGGCAGCAGGCTCAGCGGGAGTTGTGCGGTCCACTCGACCTCGTCGGTGCCGGTGTGGACCAGGCTGAGGTGGTGCGGCCCGCTCCGGTTGGCGGTCATCGGGTACAGCCGACCGCCGTCCGGGCTCGCGGCGAGGCTGACGACGCCGACCGCGGCTTCGGGCAGGTCCACCGTGCGGGTCACGGCCGGCGGCAGCTGGGACACGTCCAGGCGGATCAGGTCCGGGACGTCGGTGAGGTAGCCGCGCCTGCCGGCCACGTAGAGCGTGGCGTTGTCGGGCAGCGCCGCGAGGCCGGTCAGGTCCTCGCCCTCGACCGGCACCGTGGTCACCTCACCGGACGCGGTGTCCAGCACGATCAGCCGGCCCCGGTCGCGCTTCTTGTAGGACCGGGGCCCGTTCTGGGCGATGTAGAGCCGCCGGCCGTCGGGTGACAGGGCGCTCGCCCCGTACCCGCCGGCGCTCCAGCCCTCCGGGCGCGGCTGGTCGGGCAGTGGGTGGGTGGCGAGAACGGTGTGGCTGGCCAGGTCGATCACGGTGACGTCGGCGGCGCCGAGCGCATAGACCCGGCCGCCGTCCGGGCTGACGTGCAGCGCGCCAGCTTCCAGGCCCGGCACCGGGATGCTGGCGGTCACCGCGCGGCTGGCGGTGTCCAGCACGGTGATCACCGCGCCAGCCCCGGACCCGGCGTCACCGGTCAGGTAGGCGGCACTGCCGTCCGGGCTCAGCGCGATGTCCCAGACATCGTGCCCGAGCACCAGTCTGTCCGATGTGGATGGTCCTGGCGCGGCGCCCGCCGGTGCGGTGCCCAGCACCAGCCCGGCCCCGGCCAGCAGTGCCACCAGCACCGCGGGCCCGCGCCGGGCGCGCGTTCCGGTCATGGATGTCCCCTCTCTCCGGCCGCGGGCACCGAATGCCACCACCGGACCGCGCGGCGAGTCCACACCCATCACAACGGCGGTGGCCCCGCCCTGTCATCGGCCGTTGGACGTCACGGCGCCCCTGGCTGGGCGGGCGTTCGGGCGAGCAGCGGCGTGGCTACCCGTGCCATCACGGTCGGTGTTGTCAGCGGTCAGGGCTGCCAGCGGTCGGTGCGGGTGACGTGGTGGCCGAGGCGGCGCAGGTGGTCGGCGAACTCGCGCTGCGGGCGGGGCATGCCGTGCACGAGCATCACCGCGTCGGCGTTGACCCGGTTGATGATCGAGGTGAGACCGGTCCGGTCGGCGTGCGCGGACAGGCCGAACTTGGCGACCCTGGCGTTGACGTCCACGCGCTGGCCGTCGAGTTCGAAGCTGGCGCCGGCCTCGTCGGCGAGGGCGAGCAGGGCCGCGCCCGGGGACTCCGCGTCCTGGTAGCCGGCGACCAGCAGCGCGGCCGTGGGGTCGGGCAGGATCGAACGGGCCCACTGCACGGCTGGCCCCGCGGTCAGCATGCCCGACGTGGTCACGATGACCCCGCGCCGGAACGACGTGATCAGTTCGCGCCGCTCGTCCACGGGCACCTCGCGGACGTTGGCGCCGTAGATCCGCAGCGGGTTGTCCCCGGCGGCGGTCTGCTTCTCGTAGATGCGGGTGATCTCCTTGGCCATGCCGTCGATGAGCACGGGCACGTCGGGCAGCCGCTCGCGCAGGGTGAGCGCCACCTCCTGGGCGCGGCCCAGCGCGAACGCCGGCACCAGCACCCGGCCGCCGGAGGCGATGGTCTCGGCGACGGTCGCGACGAAGTTCTCCACCTCGGCGGGCCGGCGCGTGCCGGTGGGCTGGCAGTGCGTCGACTCGATGACCAGCAGGTCCGAGTCGCGTGCGGCGTCGGGCAGCACCAGGCCGGGCGTGGTCGCCTGAGCCAGGTCGCAGACGTCACCGGTGACGGTGACGCGGCGGGGCCCCGCGGTGACGACCACCCCGGCCGCGCCGAGGATGTGGCCGGCCGGGAACAGTTCCACGGTGACGCCGTCGGCGACCTCCACCACCCGCCCGTAGGCCAGTTCGCGGATGCGGCGCTGCGCGGCCAGGGCGTGCGGCTGGGTGTAGGGCGGGTCCGGGGCGGGCTCGCCGCGGGAGAGGTGCTCGTGCCGGCTGCGGGTGAACACCTTGACCGAGTCCGCCCACATGGTCGGCAGCAGCGCGGCCGTGTCGGCCGTGCAGAACACGTCCAGGTGCGGGTGGTCGGCGACGAGCGCGGGCAGGTAGCCGGCGTGGTCGTGGTGCGCGTGGGTGATGACCACCGCGTTGAGGTGGCCGGCGCGGGCCAGCTGGATACCGGGCGGACCGGCCTGGTCGAGCGGCTGCTTGGGGCGCATGCCCGCGTCCACCAGGATGCGCACGTCCCCCACCTCGACCAGCACGCACGAGCCGCCGATCTCGGTGCCGCCGCCCAGCGGGGTCACGGTCAGCTGCCGGTCGGCCAGCACCACGGCCGTGCCGCGCGGCTCCGGTGCGGGCGGGTGGCGCACCGTGTCGAGCACCTGGAGCAGTTGCGCCGCGGTGACACCGGCCGCGGCCAGTGCCGCGCTGATCAGCGGGTCGGTGACGGCGGCCGGGGCGGCCCCGTCCTGGGGTGGTTCTGGCGTGGGCCGGTGTTCCCGTTCGCGGGGGTCGACGTCGACGGTGGCGTCGGTGGCCTGGTCCGGTGGGCGCACGGCGGCGGCGATGACCTCGGCGGCGTGCTGGACGTCGCCGGCCAGCGCCGCGTGCTGCTGGCGGACGGCGGCCAGTTCCGCGCGCAGCGCCGCGATGGTGGCCAGCGCGTCGTCCCGGTCGGTGAGGGCGGCGGACAGCTCCGCGCGGGCGGTGTCGCGTTCGGTGATGACGTAGGCCAACTGGCCTTTGGCCCGGTCGCGCGCGGCCCTGGCCTCGGCGAGATTGCGGGCGGCCCGCGCCGCCGCCTTGTCACCGGCGTCGGGCCTGGCCGTTCTGGCGGCGCGGCGCGCGGCGCGCCGGCTCGGCCGCTCGGCCAGCCGGCCGGGGTCGGCGCCGAGCGCGGTGGCGGCCTGCTCGGCCCGCGCCGGATCGGCGGCGACCAGGTCGCGCAGCAGGTCGGGGCCGTCGGCCAGCTCCGCCGCGTACGCCTCGGCCAGGCGTGCGCGCAACCCGGGGGCGCGGGCGATCACCAGCAGGATCGCCCTCGGGTTCAGGGCGGCGAACTCGTCGGGGTCGATGTCCTGGCCGGCGTAGCCGGGCGTGTCGAGCACCTGCCTGGCCGCGTCCCTGGCCAGCGCCGCCAGCAGGTCCCTCGGCCGGCGGCTCACCTGGGGCCGGTCCCGCCCGGGGCACCGGCGGTGGTGGTGCCGGCGGTGGTGGTCGCCGCGGCCATCACCGGCTCGACCCGCAGTTGCCCGTCCTCGGCGGTGACCAGCAGCCCCAGCGTCTGCAGCACGTCGACGACGTCACCGGTGTCGCGGTAGCCCAACTCGGCGAGCCGGGGCCCGGTCAGGGCCGCCGCACCGCCGTCAGCGTGCAACTGGAGGTACTCGGCCAGGGTGGTGGCGTCGGCGCGCTCGCCGGCGAACTCCCCGCACAGGATGGTCCACGCCTGGGTGAGCGCGGCGTCGGCACGCACCCCGGACGCGGTCACCAGGGCGTCGGCGTAGCCGGGGTCGGCCAGCTGGGCGCGGATCGAGGCCAGCGGGTCGTGCCCGGGTGACTCGTGCTCGCCGGCCAGTTCCTCGGCCACCCGGTTGACGTTGACCGGCCAGCCGCCGGTCACGGCCAGCAGTTCCCCCCGGGAGGCGTCGTCCTGGAACGGCAGGGTGGTCTCGTTCAGCCACAGCCGCAGGTCGGTGTTGTCGTAGCGGCGCAGGCCGATCACGGACGAGGACGCGTCGGACTGGGCCGAGGCGATCGGCCACAGCGGCGCCTGCTCGGCCGTGGTGATCAGCACGATGCCGAGCGTGCCGCCGGAGTGCGCGGCGATCAGTTCCCGCGCCTGCCGCCAGGCGTCCAGCGCGGCCTGCCGGCTGGCGTGCTTCGCGTCGACCACCACCACCGCGTGCCCGCCGGCGGCGCGCACCGTGGCCTGCTCGCAGGTGTGGCGCAGCTGGCCGATGGCCGAGGCCGGGCGCAGGTGGCCGCGCCGCCCGTGGGAGGCCTTGTCGTTCTCGTACCTGAGCACCTTCAGGCAGCGCTCCACGGTGAGCGCGGCCGAGCCGGCGATGAGCCGGACCTGACTGCGCGGGGCGAGCAGGTCGGCGATCTGCTGGGAGGTCAGCGGGCCCCGGGTGACGCCGTCGCCGAACGGGGGCCGCATCAGCGACCCGTCGAAGCTCTCCGGCAGCTGCAGGGACTCGGCCTGGTCGAGCACCTCGTCCACCTCGTCCTTGGACCCGAGCAGGTCGAGCACGTTGGGCGTGCGCAGCCGGTAGCCACCGTCCGCGTAGGACAGCACACCCAGGTCGACGCACTCGTCGAGCAGCGCGTGGAACTCGCCGGCGCGCACGTCCTCGGCGGCGAAGCCCCTCGGCCACCACTGCTCGCACTCGCTGCGCAGCTGGGTGGGTGTGAGCGTGGCGCCGACGCCCTCGGAGTGCGCGTGGAACGCCACGCTGTAGGCGATGACCTTGTAGCGCGGGTCGAGGTTGAGGGTCCACTCGAACCGCTTGCGGAACGAGTTGCGCAGCCCGTCGTCGGACCAGACCGCGGCGATGTCCGCGCCGGTGACCACCTGGGGCGGGGCCGTGACCGGCAGCGGCACGCGGTGCAGGTTGTGCAGGAGCTGGGCGCCGAACAGCTGGATGAGCGCGGGCTGGTTGTTGGCCAGCGCCAGCACCCTGGCCGCCTGGTCGCTGCTCTCGAAGCGGTAGCCCAGGGCCCGCAGCGGTTGGGTGAGCAGGTCGTAGGCCGGCTGCGGGGCGAGCGGGCCCACGCAGATGGGGTCGCCGAAGTGGGCTAACGGGTGGTTGGCCAGCCGCTCGAACCGGGCGGTCTGGTGCAGTCCGGCGAACACCACCTTGACGGCGCGGCCGGTGGACTCCATCAGCTCCCGGAAGTGGCTGACGTGCTTGAACCGGCCGTCCTCGGCGTCAGCGTCCAAAAAGGAGTCCGACTCGTCGAGCAGCAGCAGGAGCTGGCGGCCGGGCCGGGCCGCGATCCAGCGCCCGACCGACCGGGTGAGCGCGGCCACCACGTCACCGGACGGGCGGTCCTGCGGCACGATCCGCTTCTCGGCCAGGCTGGGCCACAGCGAGTTCCACACCGTGTCCACCGGGTGCGACTGGCCGACGTTGAAGATGGACAGGTAGACGGCGTGCCGGGCGTTGCCGTCGTCGAACTCCCGTGCGGCGGCGCGCAGCAGCGCGGACTTGCCCAGCTGGCGGCCGCCGTAGACGATGCACGGCCCCATCATGTCCACGACCTTGTCGCGCTCCTCGGTGCGGCCGTAGAACATCTCCTGCGCGACCAGGCCCGCCACGTCCGGGGTGAACGGCACCGCCGAGGTGAACGGCAGCGTGATGGACATGGTGATGTCCCGGCCGGGTTCGGGCTGCGCGGCCAGGTAGGCGAACGCGGCGTCGTCGACGACGGCGGTGACCGGCAGGCGCCGGCCCCGGTGGAACTGGTTGGCCAGCTCGCGGCGGGCCGCCGGGTCGAGGGTGCCGAAGTACAGCACGACGATCGAGTGGTCGGCCGGTTCCGAGCGCAGCAGTTCGACGAGTTCCTGCGGGGTCGGCGAGCGCCACACCGCGAGCAGCCGCAGGGTGTCGCCGGACGGGCTCATCCGGCTGCCGAACGCCGGGATGAGCGCCTTGCCGGCGGTGGCCCGCACCCCGGCCAGGTGCAGCCAGGACGAGCGGCCCCGGGACTGCCCCCGGTGCGCGGCCGAGGGCGGCACGGTCACCTTCTCGGCGAAGAACCCCAGTTGTTCCAGGACCGCCTTGACGTAGGTGTGCTTGCCGACCAGCGAGCGCTCGTCGGCCAGCGCGGCCCACTGGTCGATGCGGCCGGCCGCGGTCTTGGCGCGGGCGATCTGGCCCAGGTCCAGTCCGGCCGCGGCCAGCGCGTCGGCCAGTCCGCCGCTGTCCGGGGTGCGGCCGGCCTCGATGGCCAGCCTGAGTTCCACCAGCGGGTCCCGGCCACCCCGGGTGGCGGCGCCGAACAGCTCCGGGAAGGTCGGGTGGAACCGGGACAGGTGGTCGATCTCGTCGCGCGGACCGGGCAGGTCCCGGCCGCCTCGGATGGTCTCGCGGTACTCGTTGGCGGTGGTGATGTCACCGCTGTCGATGCAGCCGAGGATGCGCTCGCGGGCCGAGGCGGGGACGTCGGCCTCGGCGAGTTCGGCGCGGGCCCTGGCGATGGCGGCCTCGACGCACGCGGCCCGCTCGGTCTCGATGGCCGCGAGGGCGGCCAGCATGGTGTCGAAGTCGCGCCGGGCGCCCCTGGCTCGCGCGGCGAACGCGCCGGCCCGCGAGGACAGGTCGGCCCACTGGTCGAAGGTCAGCCGGCCGAACCGGCGGTCCGAGTCGATGGCACTGGTGAGGGTGTCCACGATGCCGTCGATCTTGTCGGCCGAGGCCTGCACGGCCCGGTCCCGCTCGGCGGTGAGCCGGCGCGCCAGCTGCGGCCTGGTCGGTCGCAGCATCTCGATGAGGATCTGCGTGCCGACCTGGTCGTGGGTGCGCGCGCGGTGCTCGAACGCCTCGGTCCAGCCGGTGTCGCCGGCGCGCAGCGCGGTCGCGGCCCGGTCGATGTCGGCCACGGTCACCGGCCGCAGCGGGGTCAGCGCGGGGTCCAGCGGCAGGTCCGCGGCCAGCGCGAGCGGCCCGTTCACCACCCGGTCGGCGGGCAGTTCGGTCTTGTCGAACGTGGCGGTCCCGTCGAGCAGGTCCAGGGAGTCGGCCAGCAGCGCGAGCCCGGCCTCGACCGCGGCGTCGCGGGCCGGTGACCCGCTGCCGGTGAGCGCGCGCAGTTCGGCGAAGGCACTGGCCCGCACGGCCTTGACCTGGTTGCGCAGCTCGGCCATGGGGTCGGCCATCCAGGTGCCCGCCGCCGGCCGGTTGAGGTCGTCGGTCACCTCGATCCACCGGGCAAGCAGGTCGGTGACGCGGCCGGTCAGGTCGAGGAACTTGTCGCGGGCGCGTGCCTCGATCCGGCGGATGCGGCGGGTGCCGGCGATCTGCCTGGTGTCCCGGTCGATGGCCTTGTCCAGGGACTGCGGCGAGCGCAGTTCGGCGACCCGGGCCCGCACGGTGGCGACGTCCGCGTCGGACCGGGAGCCCGAGGCCACGATGGACAGCGGGGCGCCGAGGTGGCCGGTGGGCGCGATCCAGGACTGCCACAGTTCGGTGGCCAGGGCGTAGCGGATGGTGCGCGACGGGCCGGCCTGCAGCTCGGCACGGGCCTCGGCGGCCAGCCCGTCGTGCGTGGCCTCGGCTTCGGCGGCCTCGGCCACGGCGTCGGCGCTGCGCGGGGTCAGGTAGGCGCCGCTGTAGATCGCGGCGAGCAGCGCCTCGGTGAGCTGGTCCACGGCGGGGCCGGACTTGACGATGCTGGTGGCGATGTCGCGCAGCGGGCCGGCGGCGTGGGTGATCGGCGAGAGCAGCCCGGCGCGCACGGACGCGGCGTAGGTCAGCATCTGCAGGCCCAGGTCGTCGTCGAGCTGGCCGGCGTCGAGCTGGGTGGCGGTGTCGGCGAAGGCGACCGCGTTGGGCCCGGCCGAGGTGCGCATGGCCAGGGCGTGCGCGGCCAGCCGGTAGCCGGCGGTGACGGCCCTGGGCTGGTCGAGCGCGGTGCTCAGCCAGGCCGCCAGCGCGAACTGCCGGTCGCGGAGCAGGCCGGCGCACAGCAGCTCGGCCCGGCTGTGCGGGTCGGCGCTGGTGTGCGGGTCGGTGGGGCTGTGCGGGTCGGCCACCGGCTCATCGGTCCCGGCGGTCACCCCGCTGTCCCCGCCCTCGGTGGCCACCGGGCCGGGCGCGGGCCGCGCCGGCGCCGCGGTGCTGTCGGGGGCCGGCCGGGCCGACGGGATGGTGAAGGTGAGCCCGGCGAGCGCCGCGTCGAGTTCGTCCACTTCGGACTCGCCAGGCGCGGGGGCCGGCTCGGCGCCGGGCCGGTCGAGCGCGGCCGGCGCCTCGGTCAGCACCTCGGTCAGCGCCTCGGTCAGCACCGCTGGCTCCGTCGCTGACACGTCCACAGTGGACTCCGTCGGCCCGGTGTCCCCGGCGTCCCCGGCGTCCACGCCGTTCTCGGTGTCTGCGGCGTTCTCGGGGTCTGCGGTGTCCGGGATGTCCTCGGCCGGCTCGGTGACGGGGAGCTGGCCCAGCAGCGCCAACGTCACCAGCGGGGTCGCCGTGGGCAGTTCGGCCTGGACGAGACGGGTCAGTTCGAGGCCGCGGCGCGGATCGCGGTCGCCGAGTTCGATGGCGCTCACCAGCGCGTCCAGCGCGGCGAGCACGCCCGGACCGGTGGTCTCGTCGGCCGAGGCGGCCAGCGCGGCCACCTCGGCCGCCTCGGTCGCCGCGTAGTCGGGCGCGACCAGCCCGGTCAGCGTCCGCACGCGCCGCAGCAGCTCCCGGACCGAGTTCGCCGCGGTGATCTCGTCGAGCAGGCACCTGGCGCGGCCCAGCGTGTCGGGCACGGCACCGCCGGCGGCGGCCCCGACCGCGCGGAACAGCGCGGTCATCGACTCGGTGACCGCGACCAGCGCACCGACCTGCTCGGCCTGCGGGGCCCGGCCGGCGGCCAGGTCCGCGTCGAGCGCGGGTAACACCTCGGCGCGCACGGTGGCCGCGTCGTGCTCCAGCCCGTCCAGCCGCGCCACCAGGTCGGCCACCCGCTCCGGCTCCGCCGGCACCGGCCCGGTCACCCCGGTGCTGCCCAACGCGGTGCTGTCCAACGCGGAGCCGTCCCACGCGGGGCCGTGCGACGCGGGCCGCCCGGCGGGTTCCGGCTCGTCGCTGCCATCCGCCGCCGGATCGGCGTCACCGGCCGGGTCAGCGGTGTCGTCCAGGTCCAGTCGGTCCACCAGCCGGACGAGTTCGTCGAACGGGATCGGCTGGTCCGGCAGCAGCGGCTCGCGCCGCCGCACCCGGTGCCACACCGCGCGGGCAATCGCCTGCTGGTCGGTGGTCCACCACGGCGGCGGGTCCGCGACCAGCCACGCCAGCGCGGCGACCGACCCGCCGTGGCCGGAACTCGCCATCGACGACCAGGCGGCCATCCGGGTGGTGCGGCTGGCACCGAACTCGTCCGCGTTGCGCAGGCCGTCCAGGATCTCCGAGCCCGCCAGGAACCCGAGGTGGTCGGCCTGGCCGGACAGCAGCGCGGCCAGCTCGGTCGGCTCCAGCTGGTCGGTGTAGGTGGTGCCGGTGACCGCGGCGGGCAGCACGTCGTGCAGGATCTGCGCGGCGCGATCCTCGTCGGCGCGGGCCAGCGCGGAGCGCAGCGACCGGGACAGCACACCGGGTGGGGCGGAGCGCCGGACCTTGAGCACCTGGTGGACGAAGCCCAGCGTCCTGGGCGGCAGCCGGTGGATCTCGTCGAGCACGTCGGTGGGGGTCAGCCGGGCGGCGGCGGCCTTGGCCGGCCGGATGGTGCGCAGTTCGCGAACCTCGTCCTCGGTCAGCGACCCGAACCGGCTCTCGCCGGGCACGTGGGTGTCGTGGCCCAGATCGGTCACCGTCGCACTCCTCGCGTGGCGGTGTGCCAGGCCTGGAGGGACAACGCTGGTCTGGCCGGCCAGCCGGCTGACGAGCCACCGGGCGGGGCGATCATGGTGCGCATCCAACCTGCTTTTCCGCGTGTGGGGGTGCTGGTCAGGTGGTTCCGGTCGAGCACGAGCACCGGCCCTCGGTTGGTCGTTCCTCCCGTCGTCGCGGGAAGATCGCGCACCGGGCCGCGCGCGACCTAGTGTGCCCCATGCCACACTCGGCGCCGCAAGGGCGGCCGCTCGTCCAACGCGGTGGACCACGCACCTGGCCGAACCCCCACGGGTCCGGGGACCGAGCCCAGGGCCACTGCCCCGGACCCGGCCGGGTGCCGGCCTAGCCGCTCGCCTGGCTGCTGTCCCGGAAGTCGCCCCAGCCGTGCCAGCGGTCCACCTCGATCCACGCGCTGACCCGGCGGCGGTCCCGCTGCGGGTAGGGCTGGCCCCCGTAGTGCCGGGACAGCCGGTCGATGTCGGCCAGCCCCTCGTCGTCGCGCAGCTCGGTGACGCGCCCGATCAGCGTCACGTGCGTGTACCAGTTGTCGCTGTCCAGCACGGTCAGCGTGACCCGGGGGTCGTTGCGGATGTGGTCGAGCCGCCTGCGGCCCTCGTCCATGTTGACCAGCACCCGGCCGTCCTCCCACAGGTACCAGGTGGCCGTGGACACGGGCTGGCCGTCCGAGCGCAGCGTGGTGATGACGGCCGGGTTGGGTTTGCCGAGCATGGCGACCGCGGCCGCCGGGAGCGGTGGCGTGGACATGGCTCCTCCTCGTTGCCGGTGGTGTGGCGTGATCGGGTGGCAGTGGACCACGCCGGCACCTCCCGGCCACGCGCCGACACGCTGGCGCCACCCAGGACCGCCGGTCGCGGTGCCCGGCCCGCGGCTCAGGTGCGCAGGTAGGAGGCGCCGTTCAGGTCGAGCACCGCGCCGGAGGCCCAGGTGGCCCCGGGTGAGGCCAGGTAGAGCACGGCGGCGGCGACCTCCTCCGGGGTGCCGACCCGGTCGAACGGGCTCTGCGCGCGGATCTGCTCGCCCTGGGTGTCGAGCCAGTCGGCGACCCGCTCGGTGGCCACGAACCCGGGCGCGACCGAGGCGACCGCGATGCCGTGCGGCGCGAGGGAGACCGCCAGGGACTGGCCGAACGCGTGCAGCGCCGCCTTGGTGGCGCCGTAGGCGGGGTGGTCGGGCTCGCCGCGGAAGGCGCCTCGGGAGCCGATGTTCACGATGCGCCCGGCACTGCCGTTGTCGATCATGTGGCGGGCCGCGCAGTAGCTGACGTTGGCCGTGCCGAACAGGTTCACTGCGGCGGTGCGCTGCCACGCCTCCTGCCACTCGGCGTAGGACGTGGTGGGCAGCGGGTGCGGCACCATCACCGCGGCGTTGTTCACCAGCACGTCCAGTCCGCCCAGTGCCGTGTCGGCCTCGGCGACCAGCTCGGCCACCCGCGCCGGATCGGTGAGGTCGCCGCTGACGATCACGTGCCCGGTGCCGGCCAGCCCGGCCAGGGTCTGCTCGGCGTCGGGCCCCCGGGTGGAGCAGTGCACCGCGACCCGGTCGCCCTGGCGGGCGAACGCGGTGGCGATGGCGCGGCCGATCCCCCGGGACGCGCCGGTGACCAGGACGCCCCGGCGCGCCGGACGATCACCCGGGTCCGCGGCTGCGAGCCGGGGCCCGGTTCCGAACTCGCCCGCCCCGCCCGGGCCCTGCCCGCGATCGGTCATCTCCGGTCTCCCTCCACTGCTGACGAGGGCCTGACTCTCACCGCCGGACAGTGCGATGTCAACAATCGGACCCGCGCCGGCCGCGGGGGTGCTCACTCGGCGGGTGGTCCGGCGATCTCCTCGGGAGGCAGGCTCGACAGCGTCCGCACCGCGCGCAGGAAGCCGCGGCGGTCGGCCGGGGGCAGCCGGGCGAGCAGCCGGTTCTCGTTGGCCTGGATGCCGGCCTGGGCGGCCCGGCGCACCCGGCGGCCGTCGTCGGTGATGGCGAGCAGGCGGGCGCGGCGGTCCGCCGGGTCCGGCTCCCGCACGATCAGCCCGGCCTCCTGGAGTTCGTCGAGGGTGCGGATGATCCGGGTCTTGTCGGCGCCGATGGCCTCGGCGAGCGCGGCCTGGGTGCGCACCGGCCTCTCGTCCAGCGCGGTGAGCACGGTGTAGCCCCACATGGAGAGCCCGTGCGCGGCCAGCACCGGCAGCTCCGCCGCCATCAGGGACCGCACCAGCGGGTACAACATCGCGGCCAGGTCGCGGCGTTCACCAGCGGGATCGGACATGCGGCGACGATAGCCGTTGACACATGATAAGCAGGCGCACATGATGTGCACGTGCCTACTAATTCCCCGGACGCCCCGACACCGGCGTTCGCCACCGTCGACTTCGACGTGGTCACCTTCGACCGGCAGGCGGTGCACGCCAGCCTCGCCCTTGTGGCCCAGGTGAGCGCGGACGACCTGACCAGGCCCACCCCGTGTCCTGAGTGGACACTGCACGGCCTGCTCACCCACATGACCGCCCAGCACCACGGCTTCGCCTCGGCCGCCAGGGGTGAGGGCGACCCGGCGCTGTGGCGCTCGCGCCCACTGGGCGAGGACCACGTGGCCACCTACCGGGAGTCGGCCGAGCGGGTGCTGGCGGCCTTCGCCGCCGACGGCGTGCTCGACCGGACCTTCCCGCTGCCCGAGTTCGGCCCGGGCGCGGCGTTTCCCGGCCGGCTGGCGATCAGCTTCCACTTCATCGACTACGTGGTGCACTCCTGGGACGTGGCCAGGACGCTGGGCCGGACCGTGGAGTTCGAGCCGGACCTGCTCACCGCCGCGCTCGCCGTGGCCAGGGCCGTGCCCGACGGTGCCGCGCGCCGCAAGCCCGGGGCCGCGTTCGCCCCGGCGGTCGCCTGGTCGGGCGGGTCGCGGCTGGACGAGATCGTGGCGCTGCTCGGCCGCCGCCCCACCTGGCCGGACCGCGCACCGGCGGCGGGCTGAGCACCCAGCCGCCGGTCACGCGCTGCCGGGTGATCAGCCGCGGCAGGGGTTGCCGTGCGGGTGGGCGGTGGAGCCGTGGACGTCCGCGCGCGCCTCACCGATGACCACGTCGGCGAGCACGGTGTCCAGCGCCACGGCCCGCTGGACCACCGAGGTGGCCGTGGTCTCGGTGCTGTTCAGCGTGAGCGACCCGATCACCAGCGGGATGGTCACCGGACCAGAGCCGATCTCCGTCGGCACCCCGTTGATCTTCAGGGAGGCGACCGTCGAGTCGCCGGAGAACCGGGGGACCAGTCCGCCCTCTCCCGGCACGCACCGGGCCGAGGCGGTCGACCTGATCACGCCCAGTTCGATGGTCAGCCCGAGGGTGCTGATCGTGGTCGTGTCCACCGAGGCGGTCGCGGTGGCGTTGTCCCCCTCGGCCGGCGGCGCCGAGGTCAGCTCGCCCGGCGTCTGGACGGTGGTGGCGGTCAGCGCCTTGGCGTTGACCGCGAGCGCGCCCGCGTTCAGGCCGACCCGCGCCACCGTCTTGCTGTCGGGCACGCACGGCACGTCGCTCGGGTTGGCCACCACCGGTTCGACGCCGACCAGGTTCAGCGCGCTGGCCCGGCAGGAGAACACCCCGTCGCGGTCGTCGTCGACGATCGTGCCGACCCCGGTCGGGTCGGTGATCGCCGCGCCGCTGGCCGCGGTCAGCGCCACGGTGAACGTCTCGTCCAGCTCGTCGGTGGTGTCCCCGGTGACCGGCACGGTCACCACCGCGCTGGTCGCGCCGGGCGCGATCGTCACCGTGCCGCTGGCCGGTGTGTAGTCCCCCGGTGCGCCGGCGGTCCCGTCGGCCGTGGTGAAGTCGACGGTCACCGGGCCGGGGCTGGGCCGGTCCAGGCTCACCGTGAAGGCCGCCGGCGTGCTGCCCGCGTCGCCCTCGGCGACCGTCACGTCGTTGACCCGCACGCCGGGCACGTGCACCGTGGTCCGCTCGACGAAGCCCCGGGACGCGCCGTCCACCAGGAAGTCGACCGTGCAGTGGTAGGTGCCGGCGGCTGCGCCCTGCTGCACCGTGATCGTCTCGGTGAAGCTGGCCTTGTCCCCGCTGTTCACCGTCTGGCTCGCCGGGGTGAGCACCACGCTCAGCTGCGGGTCGCACGCGGTGATCGTGGGCGTGACCGTGACCTTGACGGCCTGGATGCCGTCCAGGATGGCCTGGGCGACCTGGTCAGCCGGGACGTTGTTGAGCAGCACGCCGCCGGTCGCCGTCACGATCGAGGTGGCCTGCCCGCCGGTGTCCAGACCCGAGCCGGCCGCGCCCATGTTGACCGCGACGACCCGGATCCCGGCGGCCTGCAACGCGGCGACGGCGTCGGCCAGGGTGTGCCCCTGGCTGGGGTCGTGCGAGGGCGCGTCCCCGAACCAGGCCAGGATCCTGGTGCCGTCCGGCCGGAACGCGACGGCCCCGGAGCCGATCTCGAACAGGGCGTTGACGGCGGCCTCGGGGAAGTCGCCGCCGCCGGAGGCGACCCAGGCGTCGATCCCGGTCTGCACGGCGGCGGTGTCCCCGGTGAGGTTCTGGTTGACCCGGAAGACGAACGGGTCCGTGGCGTCGCGGTACTCGGCCACCGCGAACTGGGCGCTGGGCTGGGCGGACAGCACCGCGCTGGTCACGCTGGCGGCGTTGGCCCGGACGTTGGCGATGGCACCGCCCATGCTCCCGGTGGTGTCGGCCAGGAACACCAGGTCCGGGTTGGGCGGGACCGAGGGCGTGGTGACGGTCTTGGCGACCGTGGCACTGGCGCCCGGACCAAGGGTGACCTCGACGTCGGACGGGTCGACCTGGGCCGCGGCCGGCGGTGCCGCGAGGGCCACCGCGGTGGTAGCCCAGGTGGCGAGCGCGGCCAGGGCGGCCACCCCGGCTCTGCGTAATCGTGTGGGTGCGGACGTGCTCCGAACGGACATCGATGTCCTCCCAACGGGGGCCCGAGTCTCGGGCCGTGCCTGAGCCATCGGGAGGACGTGACGCCGCGTTACACGATCGGTGACAGTTGGTAAGCGAAACTGACGATCACCGGGCGATGGTGGCCGAGCGGTCAGTAGCCAACGCAGACCACGGCGCGGACCGCGGTCGGCTCGCCCACCTGGTGCAGCACGCAGTGGGCGAGGTCGGCGCGGGACAGCCGGATGCCGCCGCGCACGTTGCGGTTCAGCGCGGTGCGGTAGCGGCGGGTCAGCGGGCCGTTGGTGAGCATGGGCGGGCGGACGACGGTCCAGTCGACCGCGCTGTCGCGGATCGCCCGCTCCATGGCGCGCATGTCGGCGAAGGAGTGCCGCAGCACGCGTCGCAGCACCGGCTTGACCGCGTACCGGGTGAGCGGGCCGTCGCCGCTGTCGCTGAACGCGCCGCTGGCGCTGACCGCGACCAGCCGGCGCGTGCCCGTGGCGTGCATGGCGGCCAGGATCGCCCGAGTGCCCCTGGCGCACACCTCGGTCGGGGCGCTCACCTGCCGGGAGCCCAGCGCGGTGACCACCGCGTCCGCGCCGGCCACCGCGGGCGCGATCGCCTCGGCGTCGAACACGTCGGCGCGCACCACGGTCAGCCGGGGGTGCTCGGTCACGGCCAGGGTGGACGAGGCGCGCGCCACCGCGGTCACGTGGTGGCCGGCGTCGAGCGCCTGGGCCAACACCTGGCCGCCGGTGCCACCGCTGGCACCGAACACGGTCAGCTTCATCGTGGGCTCCTGTCCTGCTGTCCTGCCCCGCCGAGGGCGGGGTGAGTAAGTGCTTACTCTCCCCTATCCTGGGTAAGCACTCACTCACCTGTCAAGCGGAGGCAGTCGTGTCGGACACCCGGGCGCGGATCGTGGCGGCGGCGGCGCAGGTGATGCACACCCGCGGGCTGGCCCGCACCACCACCAAGGAGATCGCCAGGGCCGCCGACTGCTCGGAAGCGTTGCTGTACAAGCACTTCCGCGCCAAGGAGGACCTGTTCCTCGCGGTGCTGCGCGAGCGCACCCCCGGTGATCTGGAACGCCTGCTGGGCACGCTGGCCGACCGGGTCGGCCGGGGCGCGGTGGCGGACACGCTGACCGAGGTCGCCGCCGCCGCGCTCGCCTTCTACCAGGAAACCTTCCCGATGGCCGCGTCGATCTTCTCCGAGCCCCGGCTGCTCGCCGCCCACCGCGGCGCCCTGGCCGAGCGCGGCGCCGGCCCGCAGCACGTCAACACCGCGGTCGCCGACTACCTGCGCGCCGAACAGGCCGCCGGCCGCGTCCGGGCCGACGCCGACGCCGACGCGCTCGCCGGCCTGCTGCTGGGCGCGTGCTTCCAGCGCGCCTTCCTCAGCCACCTCACCGACCTGACCGCCACACCCGAACTGGCCGAGGCACTGGTGCGGGAACTCCTGCCCGGACTCACGCCAGCCGGGTGAGTCAGCTCAGATCGCCCGGTAGTCGCGGCCGGCGTAGCGCGGCCCGTAGCGGGGGCGGCGGAAACCGGAGGCCTCCACGTACCGGACCGCGCGCTGCCGCTGCGGCGTGTACGGGGCCAGCACCCGCAGCATGCCCTCGTCGTCCAGCGGCCGGCCGACCAGGGCCCAGCCGACCACGCTGGGAATGTGGAAGTCGCCGACGCTGACCGCGTCCGGATCACCCCAGGCCCGCTGCGCCACCTCGGCGGCCGTCCACACCCCGATGCCCGGGACCAGGCACAACAACCGCCGGCCGGCCGCGCCGCGCAGGGTGGCCGCCCGCTCCAGCCGCGACGCCACCTGCGCCGAGGCGACCAGGGCCCGGCGCCGCCCGCCGTCGACGCCGGCGCGGTGCCACTCCCAGTCCGGCACGGCCAGCAGCGCGGCCGGGGTGGGCGGCACCCGCATCCCGGCCGGCATGCCCACCGCCGGCCCCGGCGCGGGCAGCCCGAACCGCCGGCACAGCTCCCGCCAGGACCGCCGCGCCTCGTAGCCGGTGACCTTCTGCTCCAGCACCGCCGGCACCAGCGCGTCCCACACCCGCCCGGTCGCGCCCAGCCGCAGCCCGGGCAGCCGCCGCCGGGTGTCGGCGACCAGCGGGTGGTGCGCCTGGAACCCGCTGTCGTCATCGTCGGCGCCGAGCAGCGCGGGCACCCCGGCCAGCAGCCACTCGGCCCCCGCGCCCCACGCCGCCGCCCGCACCTCGCCGGCACCGGCGCGGCGCACCGCGAGCGTGCCAGGGCCGGCCGGGGTGTTGGCGGTCAGCCAGTGCGCGCCGTCCTCGGCGAGCTGGTGGGTGGGGTCGCCCCGGCCGCGGCGCAGCGGCGCCAGCACGGCGGCCAGGTCCAGCGGGAACGGCGGGCGCCAGCACCGGGTGCTGGCGCGGGTCACCCCAGCGGTCACCGGCGCCGACCCCGCAGCGCCACCGACCCCCGAACACAGCACTTCCGCACGTCAAGCACGGTACGCGGGGACCGGTGCCGGCCCAACGGCCACCCAACTGTCAGTGCTGGCTGTTACAACACCAGCACCTGACGCACCCGCCACCCGCCCCCGCACGAGATGGACTCCGCCATGCCGAACAGCCAGCACACCGAGATCGCCGCGACCGTCCAGCGGATGGCGGACGGGTTGGCCGCGAAGGCACCGAAGGACTGGCGGCGGGCCGTGGTGCGGGCGTTCGCCACCGAGTACGGGCAGGAGTTCCACCGCGTCTGGTACGCGCTGGCCAACGGCCGCGACCGGCTGGTGGACACGGCCGCCGCGCCCTGGACGGAACTGAGCGAACTCGCCGACCGGGTCCGCACCAGCACACCCGTCGCCATCGAGCTGGTGGTGCACGCCTCGGGTGAGTTCGAGGCGCTGATCGCCGCGGGGCTGAGCCGGCGGGTCGGCGAGGGCCGGCGGGTCGGCGAGGCGACCAGCGTCCAGTGCGTGCTGACCCCCGGGGTGCTGCCCGAGCGGCGCGGTGACGAGCAGCCCGGGCCGACCAACCCCACCCAGGCCGGCGACCCGGCCGAGGCGGTCCAGCTGTTCCACGAGTACCTGCGGTTGCGCGCGGAGATCCTGGGGCGGGCCGACGACCTGCCCGCGCCACTGGCCCCGGAGGTGCGCCAACGCCTGGAACAGGACCTCGGCGTGGCCCTGCCCGAGGACCTGCGCGCGCTGTACGCGCTGGCCAACGGCGACGACAACCTCGGCCTGCTGGTCGGGCACCCGTGGAGCGCGCTGCAGGACGTCGTCGGCATCCACACCAACGACCGCTGGTGGGTCACGGACGACGACGGCGACCGGGTCTTCGCCGCGACCGGTCTCCAGCCGGATTCCGTGGTCTGCGACGCCGACCCGCCGCACCGGGTCCGGCGGTCCCTGGATCGGCCGGGCTGGGTGCCGTTCGCCATCAGCACCGGCGGTGACTTCCTGGCGGTGGACATGGACCCGACGCGGGACGGCCGGCCCGGGCAGGTCATCCGGATCGGCCTGCACCACGACGACGGCCCGTCCTACCTGGCCGACTCGGTGACCACACTGCTGCGCTGGCACGTCGAGGCGCTGCGGCGCGGCGACTACGAGCACTACGAGGACGGCGACAACCAGTACCTCGAAGTCACCTCCGCCGACCTGGCGCGCTGGGCGGATTCGCGGCGCGACCGCCAGTACCACCAGGTGCGGCTGACCGGCCCGGACGCGTCCCTGGCCCGGCTCGACCCGGTGACCCAGGTGCTGACCGTCACCGACGGCGGTGCCGTCGACCTCGACCCGGTCCGGCGGGCACCGAACCTGTGGCAGGTCCGGCTGGTCGACTGCGCGTCCACCGACCTGACCCCGCTGCGCGAGCTGCCGGTCGAGGTGCTCGACCTGGGCGTGCGCACCGTCGACCTGGCCCCGCTGGCCGGGCACCCGACCCTGCGCGTCCTGGTGCTGCGCGGCGCCAGCGGGGTCGACCTGGCCCCGCTGCGCGGCCTGCCGAGCCTGTTCGGCCTGGACCTGTCCGGCGCGGACGTGCACGACATCGCGGCCGTGGCCGACCTACCAGGCCTGCGGCAGCTGACCCTGCGCCCGGACCAGTGGCGGGAGCTGTCGGCCCGCACCGACCGGCTGCCCGCGCTCGCCGCCGCCGACCTGACCGGCGACCCGAGCCCCCAGGAGATCGTGGCCTGGCTGACCCGCCTGGGCGCGGCCGACCGGGTCCAGCACCACGTCGGCCGGCTCACCCCACGCGACTGAACGCCCCACCCCACCCAGAACGGAGAGAAACCCCGCATGACCAACGCACTCGACGACGACATCGCCGAGGAGCTGGCGGTGCTGGCCGCGGACCTGGCCGCGGCGGCCCCGGCCGGGTGGCAACGGGCCACGCTGCGCGGCTTCACCACTCCGACGGCGCAGTCCGGCCACCACGGCATGTGGTACACGCTCGACAACGGCGAGCGGTCGGACGCCGACGCGGACATCAGCGAGAACCTGCTCACCATCGCGGAACTGGACAACGCCGAGGACGAGCGGCTGACCGTGGACCTGACCGTGCACGCGGACGGTTCCCGGTACGAGGCCGTGGTCAGCCGGGTGCTGCACCGGAGCAGTCGCGACCCGGACACCTTCCTGTACGTGCCTCGGCCCGAGGACCTCGCGGACACCCAGGGCCCGGTCGACCCGACGCCCGCCGGTGATCCCGAACAAGCCGTGCGCCTGTTCCAGGAGCTGCGCCGCCGCCGGGCGGAGATCCGCGGCCACGACGAGGAGATGCCCCCGCCGCTACCCGTTGACCAGCGCGAACAACTGGAGGAGCGGATCGGCGTCGCCCTGCCCGCAGACCTGCGCGCCCTGTACGCGCTGGCCGACGGCGACGCCGACGAGGCCGGTTTCCTCGGCCTGCGGGTGTGGATGGGCCTGGAGAGCGTGGCCACGGTGCACGCCGAGCACTGGTGGGTGCCGGACTCCGGGGACCTGGACGGCCACGAGGCGCCCGAGGAGTCCGACCACGAGGCGAACCTCTACCACACCCACCGCCCGGAGCTGGTGCGCCAGGTCGTGGACCACCCGCGCTGGGTGCCGTTCGCCCACACCACCGGTGGCGACTTCTACGCCGTGGACATGGCCCCGCCGCCCAACGGCCGGGTCGGGCAGGTCATCTCCATCGGGCTGCACCAGGACCAGCCCAGCTACGTGGCCGACTCGGTCACCTCGCTGCTGCGCCTGCACATCGAGGCGCTGGACCGGGGCGACTACGAGCACGAGGGCGGCGAGCTGCGGATCAACCTGGCCGAGCCCGACCCCACCGAGCAGGCCCAGGCCGAGGCGCGCACCTGGGACGTTCCCGGCGACGGGCCGTCACTGGACGACATGGGACCGGCCGTGCAGCGGCTGACCGTGGCCACCGCCGACGAGATCGCCCTCGACGCGCTCCGCGCCGCTCCTGAGCTGCGCCAGATCCGGCTGTCCGGTCGCACCGCCGACCTGACAGCGGTCCGGGACACCCCGATTGAGGTGCTGGAACTCGACCTGGACGCGGTTGACCTGGCCCCGCTGGCCGGCCACCCGACACTGCGGCTGCTGACCATCACCACCGGCGACGCGGTGGACCTCGGGCCGCTGCGCACGGTCGCCCACCTGTCCGGGCTGGACCTGTCGCACGCCACCGTCCACGACATCGAGACCGTCGCCGAGCTGAACGGGCTGCGCTTCCTGTGCCTGCGCCACCAGCAGTGGCAGGACCTCTGGGCGCGCACCGACCGGCGTCCCGCACTGGTCGCGGCCGGTCTCGCCGGTGACCCGGCACCGGACACGCTCGTCGAGTGGGCCGCCCAGGTCGGCGACGGGCCGCTCACCGGGCTGCACCACCACTGCGGGGAGTACGACTCCGACATGTCCGACGTGGACTGAGCGCGGCCGGGTGCCGACCCGGCGTGAAAGCACTCGGGTGGTCAGACGTCGGTGGAGAAGCGGATGCCGCCCTGGGGCAGGGTCACGCCGGGCCACACCCGGACCCCGTCCAGCAGCTCGCAGCCGGCGCCGATGACCGCGCCGTCGCCGATCACCGCGTCGCGCACCACCGCGCCGGGCTCGACGCGCGCGCCCGCGCCCACCACGGTCCGCTCGACCACGGCGTTCTCGCCGATGACCGCGCCGTCGAAGAGCACCGCGCTGTGCACCCGGGCGCCCGCGCCGACCACGCAGTCCGCGCCCACGGTGGTGCCGCCGGTGAGCAGCGCCCGCTCGTGCGGACGGGCACCGGCCAGCACGATCGCGTCGCCGGGGTCGCCGGGCAGCGCGGCCGACGGGGCCACCCCGCGCACCAGGTCGGCCGAGCCCTGCACGAACGCGCCGGGCGTGCCCAGGTCCAGCCAGTACGAGGAGTCCACGTGCGCCTGCAACCGGGCGCCGGCCGCGAGCAGCCCGGGGAAGGTCTCCCGCTCCACCGACACCGGCCGGCCGGCCGGGATGCGGTCGATCACCGACCGGCGGAACACGTAGCAGCCGGCGTTGATCTGGTCGGTCGGCGGGTTCTCGGTCTTCTCCAGGAACGCGGTCACCCGGCCGTCGGCGTCGGTGGGCACGCAGCCGAACCGGCGCGGGTCGGGCACCTTGACCAGGTGCAGGGTCACGTCCGCGGCGCTGTCCCGGTGGGTCTCCAGCACCGCGCGCAGGTCCACACCGGACAGGATGTCGCCGTTGAACACCATCACGTCGTCGGCGCGCAGCAGGTGGGCGACGTTGCGGATGGCGCCGGCGGTGTCCAGCGGCTGGTCCTCGACCACGTACTCCAGGTCCAGGCCGAGCCGGGCGCCGTCACCGAAGTACTCCTCGAACACCTCGGCCTTGTAGGAGGTGCCGAGCACGACGTGGGTGATGCCGGCCGCCCTGATCCGGGACAGCAGGTGCGTGAGGAATGGCACGCCCGCCGTGGGCAGCATAGGCTTGGGCGCGGACAGCGTGAGTGGCCGCAACCGGGTGCCCTTGCCCCCGACCAGCACGACGGCCTCGACGCCGCGCAATGGCTCGATGTCGCCCCCCGGCGGCGGCAGATCATGTGCCGACATGCCGTTTCCCCTCCTCGGCTTACGGTGTCCCCTTCTAGGGAATACTCTGACAGAAGCGCGGGGCACAGGACCCGCACGGGTGAGATTGGTGCCGGCGACCGCCGGTGCCGCCAGGAGAAACGCCGGCCGTGCCAGCCGGCTTCAGGCAACGCAGGAGAGGTCATCAGGATGGACCCCCGCGACCGGGCCGACGCACTGCTCGCCCGAGCCCGCGCGCGCAACCGCAGCGTGGTCACCCCCGACAACGCGACCTCGCCGATGGACGTGGCCAACACCGTGCAGATCCCCCGCACCGTGGTGGAGGCCGTTGACCCGCGCGCGGTCGACCCGGACTCGACCATGGTGCTCTCCTCGGCCACCGCCCGCGGCCAGGCACCCATGCCGCCGGCACCGGGCGGGCAGTACCCGGCGCAGCAGCAGGGCGCGGCTTTAGCCGGGAACCAGCAGCAGGGCGGCCAGCGCCAGGGCGCCCCCCAACAGGGCGGTGCTCCGCAGAATCACCCGATGGGTGGCCAGCAGGCGCCCGGCAACCCGCAGCGCGGCCAGCACCAGGGCGGGCAACAGCAGGGCGGTCAACAGCAGGGCGGCCAGCAGCACCGGCCGGCGCAGCCCGGCCAGCCGGGTGAGCAGCGGCACCCCCAGGAGCCCCCGGCGCACCAGCCGGAGCCGGAGACCAAGCTCGGCCCCGGCTCGGTGCCGACCTACCAGCAGCAGCCGCCCAGCAACCGGCCGACCCTGGCCCAGCGGCTCAACGGCGAGGCGCCCACCCAGTCGACCGTGACGCAGCGGCTCAGCGGGGACGTCAAGGCGCCACCCGGCCAGTGAGCACCCGCTAGCGCCTGCTGCTGAGCTTGAGCCGCACGCTCAGCCCGGCCCTGACCGCGGCCAGCACCGGAATCCACTGTGGACCGCGGTGCCGGTCGGCCAGGTAGTGGTAGGCGCTGCGGTGGTGTTCGGCGAGCATCCGCTGGGACGCCTGGGCGGTGGAGTGGCCACCGATGTGCATGACCTCGGCGTCGGGCACGTACACGTTGAGCCAGCCGGCCCGGCCCAGCCGGTCGCCGAGGTCCACGTCCTCGAAGTACATGAAGTAGCTGGAGTCGAAGCCGTCCACCGAGTCGAACGCGGTGCGGCGCAGCAGCAGGCAGGACCCGGACAGCCAGCCGACCGCGCGCTCGCTGGTGGCCACGTCCTCCTGGCGGTAGGCCCGGGTCCACGGGTTGGCCGGCCACACCTTGCCCAGTGCCGCGTGGCCGATGCCCCGGCCCAGTGACGGCAGCAGCCGCGCCGACGGGTAGACCTCGCCGCTGGGCTCCCGGATCAGCGGCCCGAACGCGCCCCCGCGCGGCCAGCGCTCGGCCGCGGCCAGCAGCGCGTCCAGCGAGCCGGCGCCCCACTCCAGGTCGGGGTTGGCGATCACCACCCAGCCCACCTCGTCGGGCAGTTCGGCCACCCCCCGGTTGGCGCCGCCGCCGTAGCCGAGGTTGCCGCCGGTGGGCACCAGGGTGACGTTGTCGTGCTTGGCGGCGGCCCGCTCGGGCGCGCCGTCGGTCGAGCCGTTGTCCGCGAGCACCACCCGCACCGGCCGGGTGGTGGCCCGGTCCAGGGTGTCGAGGAAGCGGTCGAGCGTGTCACCGGGCGAGTAGGTGACGGTGACCACGGCCAAGTCGTCGCCGTACCGTGTTGGTTCGCTCACGGCTGGACATTGTGCCCGAGTCAACCACCGGCCCGGTCCCGGCAGGGTGCGGCCAGCACCACCCCGCTGACCTGCGCGTGTATCCGGTCCCACGCGGTTGACCAGGTGATTTGGCAAACCCCGGCCAGATCATCATCATGGTTCCACTAATTGATTAGTGAAAGGGTGTTGGGTGATCGAGTTCCGGATCGACCGGCGTTCCGGTGTGGCCACCTACCTGCAACTGGTGCAGCAGACCAAGCAGGCGCTGCGGCTGGGTCTGCTCCAGCCCGGTGACCGGCTGCCCACGGCCAAGGAGGTGGTGGCGGCCACCGCGATCAACCCCAACACCGTGCTCAAGGCGTATCGCGAGCTGGAGCGGGAGGGACTGGTCGAGCCCCGGCCGGGGCTGGGCACGTTCGTGCGCCGGTCCCTGGCCAGTGCCGGCACGGCCGAGGACAGCCCGCTGCGCGGCGAGCTGGACGCCTGGATGAGCCGCGCACAGACCGCCGGCCTGGACCGCGAGGACGTGGAAGCGCTGTTCAAGGCCGTTCTGGACACCCGGTACCGCCTCGGTACCGGGGATCACACCGAGGGGTGAAGCTGGTTGAGCACGACCATCGCGCTGGCCGCGGCCGAGCTGGGCAAGCGCTACAAACGGGGCTGGGCGCTGCGCGGGTGCGGCTTCGAGCTGCCCGCCGGGCGGGTGGCCGCCCTGGTCGGCCCGAACGGGGCCGGCAAGAGCACGCTGATGGCGTTGGCCACCGGCCTGCTCACGCCCACCACCGGCACCATCCGGATCTTCGGTGACCAGCCGGTGCGCTCCGGCACCCACCCGAAGCTGGGCTTCCTCGCCCAGGACAAGCCGCTGTTCCGCCGGTTCACCGTGGCCGAGACACTGCACGCCGGCCGCGCGCTCAACCCCACCTGGGACCAGGCCTACGCCGAGCGCCTGATCGCCGAGGCCGGGGTGCCCACGCAGGCGCGGATCAACACGCTGTCCGGGGGCCAGCGCACCCGGGTGGCGCTGGCCGTGGCACTGGGCCGGCGTCCCGAACTGCTGATGCTGGACGAGCCACTGGCCGACCTGGACCCGGTGGCCCGCGACGAGGTCATGCAGACCCTGATGGCCGAGGTCGCCGAGACCGGCATGACCGTGCTGCTGTCCTCGCACGTGCTGGCCGAACTGGACGGCGTCTGCGACCACCTGCTGGTGCTGGCCGGCGGCGGGGTGCGGCTGTCCGGCGACGTGGACGACCTGCTGGCCGAGCACCAGCTGCTGATCGGCCCGAGCGAGGACAGCGCCGGCCTGTTCCCGACCGGGTCCGTGGTGGAGTCCCGCAGCACCGGCCGGCAGGCCACCGTGCTGGTGCGCGGCGCCGCACCGGTTGACCGGCCGGGTTGGGTGGCGCACGAACCGACCCTGGAGGAACTGGTCAAGGCCTATCTGCGGTCGGCAGGCAAGGCGAAGGCCGTTGCCGAGGCGGTGAGCGCGTGAGCTGGGTGGCCTGGCGACAGCAGCGCCTGTTACTGCTGAGCGTGCTCGGCGTGGTGGTGGTCGCCGCCGGGGTGATGACGTACTTCCGGCTCGACGCGAACGCCTACCTCGCCACCAACTGCGGTGGGCAGGCCGACTGCTCCGGCCCGGCGATGGACGGATTCAGGGACCGCTACAGCGGCTACACGATGTTCCTCCGGCTGGCCATGCTGGCGCTGCCGGCGTTGGTCGGCATGTTCGCCGGTGGCCCGCTGTTCGCCCGCGACTTCGAGCAGCGCACCCACGTGCTCAGCCTCACCCAGTCGGTCGGCCGCACCCGCTGGTGGGCGACGAAACTCCTGGTCGGCGGCGTACCCGTGGTGGTCATGATGCTGGCGCTCGGCCTGGTCGCGATCTGGGCGGCGGAGCCGATGAACGTCATCCAGGGTGTCCGGCTGCGGACCCCCAGCTTTGAGACACAGGGCCTGGTGATCGGCGCCTACACCCTGTTCGGCCTGACCGTCGGCGCCAGCGCCGGCCTGCTGTTCCGCAGCACCCTGGCCGCCATGGCGCTCAGCGTCGTGCTGTACGTGGTGGCGCTGGTGGCCGTCGGCGCGCAACGGGAGCACTACCTGCCGCCGGAGACCGTCACCACCGCGGTGATCCCCCAGGGCACCACGCCGTACGGACCGGGCAGCAGCGGTCGTGCGTCTTCCGACGAGAACATCCCCGAGGACTCCTGGCGGCTGGCCGAGAACTACTTCGACCAGCACGGCAACCAGGTCACCATGCCCATGCGGTGCCTGTTCGGCGAGGTCGTGGCGGCCGACTGCCCACAGCTCACCGGGCCGATCACCGAGGTCACCAGCTACCACCCAGGCATCCGCTTCTGGGCGTTCCAGTCGATCGAGAGCGGCATCTTCGCGGTGCTCGGCGCGGTCGTGCTCGCGCTCGGCTGGTGGCGGCTGCGCCGCCGGGTGCTCTGATCCACTCATCGGACATCGAGGGAAGTGAACCGGGTTGATCTGGGTCGCCTGGCGGCAACACCGCACCCCACTGCTCACCACCGGCGGCCTGCTCGCCGCCATCGCCGCGGTGATGACCTACCACCGCTTCGACATGCTCGACTACCTGAGCCGCTGCGCGGTGACGGAGCAGCCCTGCGCGGGTTTCCACGATCGGTACGGGGGCTACCTCCAGCTCATCCGCCTGGTGCTGCTCGCGCTGCCGGCGCTGGTGGGCATGTTCATCGGCGGCCCGCTGTTCGCCCGCGACCTCGAACAGGACACCCACATCCTCAGCCTCACCCAGTCGGTCGGCCGCACCCGCTGGTGGGCGACGAAACTGCTGGTCGGCGGCGTACCCGTGGTGGCCATGATGCTGGCGCTCGGCCTGGTCGCGGCCTGGGCGTTGGCCCCCGTGAGCGAGCTGGCCGGCTTCGCCCGGATGCAACACATGGTCTTCGAGATCCAGGGACTGGTGCTAGGGCCCTACACCTTGCTCGGCCTGGCCGTCGGTGCCACCGCCGGTCTGCTGTCCCGGCGCACCCTGCCAGCCATGGTGGCCGCGGTGGTGGCGTACGTGGTGGTGCTGGCGGGCGTCGGCGTTGGCGTGCGCCCGCACTACGCCGAGCCCGTGCAGGCCGTCACCGGTGTGGTGGAACAGGGCAGCGATCGAATCCACCACGTGGAGACCGACGTGGACCGGGCCCAGGTCCTGATGGTGGCCAACAGCTACCGCGACCAGGACGGCAACCCGGTCGCGTTCTCCTGGGGATGTCTGTCCGCCGGGGCTGCCGCGGACTGCCCGCAGCGCACCGGGCCGATCACCGAGGTCACCAGCTACCAACCGGCCAGCCGGTTCTGGGCGTTCCAGTCGATCGAGAGCGGCATCTTCGCGGCGCTCGGCGCGGTCGTGCTCGCGCTCGGCTGGTGGCGGCTGCGCCGCAGGGTGTGGTGAGCCGCCGGGGTACCGCGATCAGTTGCCCCGGCGGTGCAGCACCCAGGCGCGGGCGTAGGCCTCGCGGTGGCCGGTGGCGCTGACCGCCCAGGAGAACTCCTTGGCGCGCCGCTGCGCGGCCGTGGCCAGGGCGGCGCGCCGCGCCGGGTCGCCCAGCAGGTCGAGCAGGGCGGCGGCGATGTCACCGGCGCCGACCCCGCAGTAGGCGACGGCGTCGCCGCCGACCTCGGGCAGGCTGAGCCGCCGGGTGGTGAGCACGCACGCGCCGCAGGCCATGGCCTCCAGCACGGGCAGGCCGAACCCCTCCCCCAGGCTCGGGTAGGCCACCACCACGGCGCCGCCGAGGAACCCGGCGAGCTGCTCGAACGGCAGGTAGCCGGCGCGGATCACCCGGATGTGGTGCGGCACCGCGTCCAGCGCGCGCTCCACCTGGCTGTCCCAGCCGGGCTGGCCGGCCAGCACCAGCGCCGGCCGCTCCCCGCTCAGCTGCTGACAGGCCTGGGCGAAGCCGCGGATCAGCGCGGGCACGTTCTTCCTCGGCTCCAACGCGCCCAGGAACGCCACGTACGGGGTGTGCGGTGCCAGGCCGAGCGCCTCGCGGACGGCGTTGACCTCCTCGGGCGCCGACGGGTGGAACCGCTCGGTGTCCACGCCGTGCTGCACCACGTGCAGCGTCCTGCGGTCGGCGCCGGCCACCCGGACCAGCTCGTCGGCCGTGGCCTGGCTGGGCACCACGCACAGCTCGGCCCGGCGCAGCGACACCCGCGTCCAGGTGCGGAAGAACCGGGCCTTGACCGAGGAGTGCAGCACCGCGTCGGTGAAGAAGGTGGCGTCGTGCAGGGTGACCACGGACGCGGCCGGGTTGGCCAGCGGGCTGGTGTAGTGCGGGGAGTGCACCACGTCCACGGCCAGCCGCCGGGCCAGCCGGGGCAGGGTGGCCTGTTCCCAGGTCAGCCGGGCGGTCCTGGTGGCCACCGTCTCCGCGGCCGGCACCACGCGCGAGTGCGGCGCCAGCCGGGTGTAGAGGGCGGCGTCGCGGGGCTGGCAGACCACGCTGATCCGCGCCCCGTCCGCGTCCAGGGCGGCGACCAGGGCGTCCACATACCGTCCTACCCCGCCGCGGTCGGCGGGAACGGCGGTGGCGTCAATCAGCACACGGGGATCGGCGTGGAACACGCAGAGCAGGGTACGACCGCCGGGAACGAGGTCGGGCCCAAACCAGGGAACGTACGCGTTACCGTAACTCGGCGCGCGCCGATCGGTGCAGATCGACATGCAGTCGCCACAGCGCCTCGGCCGCGCGGGTCCAGGTGAAACCAGCGGCGCGCCGGCGTGCCGCGGTGATCGACTCGGCCAGCCGCCGGCCGGCCGCCCCGTGGTCGCCGCGCGCGTCCACCACCTCGCGCAACGCCCTGGCCAGGGCGATCGGCTCGCGGGTGGGCACCAGCGTGCCGGTGCCGCCGGCCACCTCGACCAGCGCGGGCGCGTCGGAGTGCACCACGGGCACACCGGCGGCCATGGCTTCCAGCACGGGCAGCCCGAACCCCTCGGAGCGGCTGGGCGCGGCCAGCACGGTGGCGCGGTGCAGCACCACGGCCAGTTCGGTGTCGCTGACCCGGCCCAGCACGCGCAGCCGGTCGCGGGCCAGCCCGGCCTGGTCGGCCAGTTCGGCCAGGTCGAGCCCGCCCCACCCGGCCGGCCCGGCCACCACCAGCGGCAGGTTCGGCGCCTGCGCCTGCGCCATGGCCGTGACCAGCAGGTCCAGTCCCTTGCGCGGCTCGACCGTGCCCACGGCCAGCACGTAGTGCTCGGGCAGGCGCAGCCGCTCGGTGATCACCGTCGCGGTGACCGGGTCGGGTGGGCTGGCCAGCGCGGCGGGCACGCCGTGGCCGATCACCGTGACCGGGGCTGGGCCGGGCGCGTGCTGGTCGAGTTCGGCGGCGACCACCGCGGTGGGCACCACGATGGCGTTGGCGCGCGCCCTGGCCCTGGCGATCACCTTGCGGTGCCAGTTGGCGCCACGCGGGGTGAGCGTGTCCGGGTGCGTCCACGGCACGGTGTCGTGCACGGTGACCACCAGGCTGCGCCCGCGCTTGGCCACGGGCGGGGCCAGCGGTGTTGGCGCGTGCACGGCGTCGCCGCCCGGCCACAGCGGCACGCCGCGCTCCCACGCGGCGATCAGCGCGCTGCGCGGCAGCGGCAGCACCCGGGGGCCGGCCACCCCGGGGATGACCGCCGCACTGGGGTCGCCGTGCCTGCTCACCACCCCGGTCACGGTCCAGCCCTCGGGCGCGGTCGCGGCGAGCGCGGCAGCCAGTTCCCTGGTGTACCGGCCGGTGCCGCCGGGGACGGGGGCGAGCAACTGCTCGGTCAGCACGACGAGCTCAGGCACGGTTCAAGCGTGCCATGCCGGCGCGTGCGGCCCGTCCCGGCGTCGGCCCGGGGCGGTGGTCCCCTGGCGATGGTCTCCGTGGGCCCGGCCGGGTTGTCGCGTTGGCTCGGCTGGCCCGGTGTCGGCGCGGCCGGTTCGGGGCGTGGCGTACCGTCAGCGCCGTGTCAGGCACCGCCGACTCATCCGATTCCGCCGTTGCGTCCGGTTCTCCGTCCGGTTCCCGATCCGGTTCTCGGTCCGGTTCGCCCCGCAGCACCGTCGTCGTGGTCACCTGGCGTGGCCGGGACCACATCACCGCCTGCCTGGACGCCGTGGCCGCCCAGGACCGTCCGCATCGGACAGTGGTGGTGGACAACGCCTCCGACGACGGCACAGCCGAGTTGCTGGCGCGCCACCCCAGTGCGCCCGAGGTGGTCCGGTTGCCGCGCAACGCCGGGTACGCCGGCGGGTTGGCCGCGGTGCTGCCCAGGATGAGCACACCGCTGGTGGCCTGGCTCAACGACGACGCCGCGCCCGAGCCGGGCTGGCTGGCCGCGCTGGAGGACGCGCTGGCCGCGCGCACCGACGCGGCCGCCGCCACCTCCTGGCTGCTGCGCCCGGACGGCACGCCCCAGTCGGTGGGGGTGCGGCTGACCGCCGACGGCCACGGCGCCGACCTGACCGAACTGGCCGACGGCGCGGACGGGGTGTTCGGCTTCTGCGGTGGCGCCGCGCTGCTGCGCACCGACGTGCTGGCCGCGGTGGGCGGGGTGCCCGCCGAGTTCTTCTGCTACTACGAGGACACCGACACGGCGTGGCGGCTGCGGCTGGCCGGCTGGCAGGTGGTGACCGTGCCCTCGGCGCGGGTCCGCCACCAGCACGGGGCCAGCAGCAACCCGGGCTCGCCGCTGTTCCACCGGTGGAACGAGCGCAACCGGCTGGTGATGCTGCTGCGCTGCGCGCCGGCCGGGGTGGCGCTGCGCGAACTCGCCCGGTTCGCGGTGATCACCGCGTTGCTGCCGGTGCGTCGGTTGCGGTCGGGGGCCACCGCGGGCGCGGTGCCCCGGGCGGCGAACTTCCAGGTGGGCCTGCGGCTTCGGGTGCTCGGCGAGGTGGCCGGTCGGCTACCGGCCGCGTTGGCCCAGCGCGGCCGGATCAGCGCCGCCGGCCAGCGCGCGCGGACCGCGGTGTGGCGCGAGTGGGCGGGCAGGTGAGGACATGACCGGAGCAGCGGATCACCGCGCGCAGCGCGGGGAGAGCCAGAACAACGCGGATCACCTGGCGCAGCCAGGTGAGAGCCCCAACAACACAGATCACCTGGCGCAGCCAGGTGAGAGCCAGAACAACGCAGCTTCCTCGGCACGGCCGGACGGGAGCGGGAGCGGGGGTGGTGGTGGTGACGGGGTCGCCGACTACCAGTCCGCGCTGTGGGTGGGCGTGACCTGTGCCCTGCTCGGCCTGGTCTGTGTGCTGCCGCTGCTGGGCTGGCGGGTGGCCGGGGTGATCCTGGCCGGGCTGGGCCTGGTGTTCGGCTGGTCCGCGGTGGCTGCCCGCCGCCGGTCACCGGGTGCGGCCCCGGCTCGGCGGGGTGGCGCGGTGCTGGCGGTGCTCGGGTTGGCCCTGCTGGTCACCGGCATCGCCTACCTGGCCGGGCCGAACCGGCAGATCCTGGTCGGTGTGGTGTTGGCGCTGGTCGGGTTGGCCACGGTGGGCAACGGTCGGTCACTGGCCCGCCCGCTGCCGGCGGCCGGCGAGCCCGGCCCCGAACCGGCTGTCGTGCCGGGAGGGGTGGCCGGCCCCGAGGTGACGGGCGCCGGGCCGGGGAATCCCGCGCTGACCGCCACCGGTGGTGGTCCGGACGGGCCCGCCGGGGGCGGCTGGGCCGACCGGGGCGGGTTCGGCCCTGGTCGCCGTCGGCCCAGGCGGGCGACGCGCCGGTCGAGCCTGCGCAGCCTGGGCATCGGCGTGGTGCTGTTGCTGTTGTCGCTGGTGGTCGAACTGCTGCCGCCGCGGTGGGGCAGCTTCGACTCGGTCGCCGCCCTGGTGGTGGCGCTGATCGGCGCGATCGCCATCGGCACCGGTGTCGGCGAGTTGGCCAGGGCCTTCTGGCTGGGCGCCGCCACCTTCCTGGCCGCCGCCATGCTGGCGATCTTCGGCACCCAGGCCGCGCAGGCCGTGGTGTTGCGCGCGGTCGGCCAGCCCGTGGCGTGCACGCTGACCGGCACGGAAGAGGCGGTGCGCGGCTACACCGAGATCTACCGATTGGACTGCGCCGGGAACAGCGAGACCGTGTACGGCGGCGAACACGCTCCCGGCGACTACACGGTGCTGCGTGACGCGCGTGGCCTGTTCGCGCCGATCTTCGTGGCCGAGGCCGAGGCCCGCGCCCGGCTGGAGGCCCCGGTGGCCGCCGTGTCCGGTGCGATCACCGCCGTGCTGCTCGCCACCGCCGTCGTCCTCGCCCGCCGACGGCACAACCGCGCCACCGGTTAGCGCGGCACCCCGGTCCACCTAGTCGACTCCGTCCACTTCGTCCACTCCGTCCACTCCGTTCACTTCGGACCCGGTCGCGCGGGCGGCGGGCCGGTGGTCGGGTCCGATGTGGAGGGTGGTGCGGCTGGCCACGGCGTGCAGCTTGTCCGGGTTGGCCACGTTGTGGATGGTGACGATCCGGCCGGCGTCGTCCAGGTCGAGGGTGAGCGTGGCGATCACCCGGCCGGCCGTGCTGGGTTGGATTGCTCGGTTCCGCGCTCGGTCCGCTCCTCGCTCGCTGTGCTCGCCGCGCTGCTCCCTGGCTGTCATCTCGTAGCAGACAATGCCGGCGCCACCGTTGAGTTCAATGACCTCGACGCCCATGTCCCCGGGCTCGATGCCCTGGTAGGACCGGGTGCCGATGGCGGCGAACCAGGCGGCCACCCGCTCGGCGCCGACCACCGGGTGCATGGCCTGGCGCACCTTGCCACCGCCGTCCGTCCACAGTGTCACGTCCGGGGCGAGCAGTTGCATCAGCGTGTTGATGTCACCGCCACCGGCTGCGGCGAAGAACCGCTCGGTGACCTGGCGCTGTCTGGCCCGGTCGGCGTGGAAGCGGGGCCGCCTGGCCTGCACGTTGCGGCGCGCGCGGGCCGCGGCCTGGCGCACGGTGTCCTCGGAGCGCTCCACCGCGTCGGCGATCTCGGCGTAGCTGAACCCGAACGCCTCCTTGAGCACGAAGACCGCGCGTTCCAGCGGGCTCAGCGCTTCGAGCACCACCAGCAGGGCCACCGACACCGACTCGGCTGCGGTCGCGTCGTCGGCGGTGTCGGTGCTGGTGAGGATCGGTTCGGGCAGCCACGGCCCGACGTAGGTCTCGCGCCGGGCCTGGGCCGAGCGCAACCGGTCCATGGCCACGTTCGACACGATCCGCACCAGGTACGCCTTGGGGTCGGTGACCTGGGACCGGTCGGCCGCGGACCACTTCACCCAGGCGTCCTGCACGGCGTCCTCGGCGTCGGCCGCGCTGCCGAGGATCCGGTAGGCCACGGAGAAGAGCAGGTTGCGGTACTCGTCGAACACCTGGTCAGTGTGCCTGGTCATCGCGTGTACCGGCCGCCACGCCGCCAGGCGAACGAGCCCGACGCGGGGAGCTTGAGCATCCGGGCGAACGACGGCCACGGCGCCGCGCTCACCTCTTCCTTGTACCGGACGGCCAGGCGACCGGTCAGGCACAACTGCTTCGGGCTGTTGTCGGGTCGGGTGAACTGCACCACCGCGTCGTTGCGGCCCAGGCTCACCGGGGTGTGCAGGTAGCCGAACCGGAACCGGGTGGGCTGCTTGCCGCGCAGCTCCCGCACGATCGACACGGCAGCGTGCACGCCGGTCGGCATGCCGCCCTGGCAGGTGCCGTGCATGACGCCGTAGCCCTGCCGGATCGCGGCGGCGTCGCCGATGGCGTAGACGTTCGGGTGCGACACCGAGCGCAGCGCCGCGTCGGTGACGACGCGTCCGCGCTCGTCGACGGCCAGCCCCGCCGCTGCTGCCAGCGGTGACACCCGCACCCCGCTGGCCCAGAGCACCACGTCGGCCGGCACGCTGTCGCCGCCGGCCAGATCCACCGAGTCCGGCAGCACCTTGGTGATCTCGACACCGCCGCGCACCCGCACGCCGAGCCGGTCCAGTGTGGACCGCAGGTGCGCGGTGGCCCTGGGCGTCAGGTTCTCGCCCGGTTCCTCCCGGCCGAGCAGCACGACGGTGAGGCCGGGGTACTGCTCGGCGATCTCGGCAGCGGCCTCCACCCCGGTCAGCCCGCTGCCGCACACCGCGACGGCGCCACCGTCCAGTTCGGACAGCCGCCGCGCCAGCAGTTCGGCGTCGTGCGCGCTGTCCAGGGCGTAGGCGTGGGTGTCGGCGCCGGGGACGGCGGCCGTGTCCGCCACCGAGCCCAGCGCGTAGACCAGGGTGTCGTACTCCAGCACCCGTTCGTCGTCCACGCGGACGGTGCGGGCGTCCGCGTCGATGCCGGTGACCCACCCGCACACCAGCTCCACCCCGGTGCCGGCCAGCAGGTCGGGGATGCGCAGCTCAGCCAGATCCTGTCCGGCCGCGACCTGGTGCAGCCGCAGCCGCTCGGTGAACCGCTCGGTCGCGTTGACCAGCGTGATCCGCACGTCCTCGTGCCGCTTGGTGCGCGCGGCCAGGCTCACCGCCGCCGTCATGCCCGCGTACCCCGCACCGAGAACCACGATCCTGTGCATTGCCCTGTCCCTTCTCGCGTTCACTGACGAGCACAAGACGGGACCGGCCCAGCCCGGCGTGAAGTGCGGTGACACAGGTCACAGGCGGGCGGTTTCCCGGCCTGGTGACCCGCGCGGATCAGCACCGGTTTCCACACTGGACTCTCCCACCGTGGGAGCGTTCATGCTTGGCCGCGTGACCGAAGCACTGATGCCCATCGGCCGGTTCGGCCGGCTGTGTCGACTGAGCGTCAAGCAACTGCGGCACTACGACGACCTCGGGTTGCTGCGACCGGCGTGGGTGGACCCGCACACCGGGTACCGGTACTACCGGGCGGACCAGACGCGCGACGCGCTGTCCATCGGGCTGCTGCGGTCGCTGGACGTGCCGTTGCCCGCGATCGGCAGGGTGTTGGCGGGCGTGGACGTGGCCGCGGTGCTCGGCGAGGTGCGCGACCGTATGGAGGCCGAACTGGCCCGGCGCCGCCGCGCGCTGTCCACACTGGACCGGGTGCTCACCTCGGGGCTGCCCACCGCCGAGGTGCGGCTGGTGCGGGAGGAGCCGCGGCGGGTGGCGGTCAGCCGGGACGCCGGCGCCACCACCGACATCAGCACGCTGACCTCGGGCTGCGTGTCCCGGCTGGTCGCCGCGCTGACCGCGGCCGGCCAGCCGCCCACCGGCCCGCTGGTCGGCCTGTTCCCGCTGGATCTCGGCGAGCAGGTGGCCGTGACCGTGGCCGCGCCGGCCGCCGAGGACGTGCCCGGCCTGCCCGGTGACGTCCTGGCCGGTGGCGTGTTCGCCACGGCCACCCACGTCGGCCCCTACGACCAGAGCGCGTTGACCACGCACGCCCTGCTCGCCTGGCTCGGCGAGCACGGGCACACGCCGGTCGGGGAACTGCGCGAGGTCTACGTCTCCGATCCCCGGCAGAGCGCCCCCGACGAGTTGGTGACCCAGGTGATGATCAGAATCGAGGAAGCGGAGTGAACGATCGGTACTCGGCGGCGGACAGCCCGGAACTCGTGGCGTTCGGCACGGTGCGCGGCCTCGGCGTGACCGGGATCGGCGCGCCGGGCGAGGACGAGCACCGCGGCGCCATCCAGGCGCTGTACGCGGTGGGCGGCCCGCTGCTGCGCGGCGCGCTGCCCCCGCTGGAGGGCCGCTGGTGGGTGGAGGACGACCAGCCGCCGCTGACCGTGCCGCGCGAGCGGTGGCGCTGGCACCTGTTCCTCCAGTTGCCCGAGGCGATCGAGTCGGCCCAGGTGGACCAGGTCCGGGCGGCGGTCGGCCTGCGCGGCGCGGCCCGGGTGCAGGTGGTCGACGCCATCCGGCTGTCCGTCCGGCCACCCGAGGCACCCTGATTCAGCGCGGGCTCGCGGGCTGCCGACCGAGCGCCGAGCCGGCCACGGAGGAGCCGGTAGCACAACAGGGCGTCCCCGGTCCGATGTTCACCCGATCAGGTCGCGGGTTGTCCACAGGTGCCGGGGTTGTCCACAACCGCAGCCAGCACCCCTGGCCACGGGGCAGATCGCGGATAGGCTGTCCAGGGGCCGCCCCCCGGTGGAGGGTGGGGGCTGGGATTCGGGCGCGATCAGCTGCTTCGCCGGGCCCCGGCTTGATCAGCTGCTTCCCCAGGCGTTCTACGCGTGGCTGGGCCGCCTGGGTCGGGGCTGGCTGGTGGGCGTGGTTCGGCGGTGGTCGCGTCGGCGCGGGCCACGGCCTGCGGCGCCGGTGCTGACTCCGCCGGCCGTGGCCCGCTGCCACGGTGTGGTGTTCGGCGTCAGAGCGTGCCGGACTGGCTCCACCAGTTGCTGGGCCGGCCGCTGTGCTCCTTGTCCCACTGGTCCTTCTGGTCGCTCAGCTTGCCGACCCGCTCCTTCTGCGCGTCCTGGGCCTGCTGCGACCCGCCGTCCGGCACCTCGCTGGACAGGTCGTCGTACTTGTTGTACTCCCGCGCCAGGTCGGCGGCGGTCTTGCCGCCCACGCCCCCCAGCTCCGGGTGCGAGAAGTTCGCGCCGGGGTTGCGCCCGGTGATGCCGTAGCCCGGGGAGATGTTGTTGTCCGCCCAGTCGGCCGCGCGGTTGAGCGGGCCGGGCAGGTTGGCGTTGCGCCAGGTCTCCCAGCCCCGGTCCATGTTGTCCACGGTGTTGCCGGCGTTGTTCCACCCGGTGCGGAACTCGTTGCCAGCCTGCCGCAGCTTGGTGCCGGCCTCGCTGAGCTTGTCCGCCCTGGCGTTGGCGAAGTTCTCCAGGTTGGTGGTGGCGTTGCGCATGTTCTGCGCGCCCCGGTCCAGCGCGTTGGGCAGGCTCGGCCCGGCCGTGCGCGGGGTGGGTGTGCCGCCGGTCATCCGCTTGAGCAGGTCGCCGATGTCGTTGGCCAGCCCCTTGACCCGGTGGCCCAGCCGGGACAGCGCCTCCAGCAGCTTGGCGATCTTGGCGGTGCACTTGCTGAGCACCATGGCGCCCCGGCCGACCGCCCACGCGGTGAACGCGGCGACCGACCCGCCCAGGGTGAACCACGACGAGGCCAGCGCGATGAGGGCGTTGCGGATCACCTCACCGACGAACGTGGCGATGAGGTCCCGGATCAGGCCCCGGACCACGCCCGTCCAGGTGCCCGCGTGCGCGATGGACTCGGCCACCCCGATGCAGGCCATGCTCGCGCCCTTGAGCTGCTCGGCGCGGAAGGTCATCTTCTCGTGGAAGGCGGCCGAGGCCGCGGACACGTCCTTGGGCCAGTTCTGCACCTGGGAGCTGAGCGCCTCGGTCTGCGCGGTGGAGATCTGGTTGAGCTTGTCGGCGCAGTCGTTGAACGTGGCCACGGCGGCCTTGATGTCGTCCGGGTTGCCGGCGAGCAGGTCGAACGGCTCCCGCAGGAACGACACGTGCTCGATCAGCCAGCCGACCGCGGACGAGGCCAGCGTGCCCAGCGGGTCGACGACCGTGCCCAGGATGTCGATGCCGGTGGCCGCGACGTTCATGCCGACTTCGAGCGCGTCGCTGGGGTCGTCGAAGTTCTTGATCGAGTCCACGGTCTGCGCGATCGTGTCGGCCGGGCCGGCGCCCGCGTAGGCGTCGGCCCCCTCCATGCTGCGCAGCACGCCGTTGTCGTCGCCCATCAGGCCTTGCCTCCCAGTCCGCTCGCGTTGCCGTCGTCGGTGTCGGCGTAGGTGTCGGCGGTGGCGTTGGTGTTGTCGCCGTCGTCGGCGAGGGTTTCGGACAGCGCCTTGAGCCCGGCGGCCGCCTCGCCCGCGGCCTGTTTGGCGCTGCCCACGAAGATCTGGCCGATCACCCCGAAGGTGTCGACCCCCAGACTCACCCCGTCGGCGGCGGTGGCCACCTCACCGACCTGGCCACCCCGGTCCTTGAGCCCGGACGCGAAGGTCCGCAGCTCGTCGGGAACTACGTCGAACCCCACAGTTCACCTCTTCTTGTGCTCCCCCAGCGTGCTGCATGTGCTGCCGGCCCGCGGGCGCGGGCCACCCCCCTGTCGGGCCCGTCGGCCCCGGGCCCGGTCAGTGCAGGACCGAGCCGAAGCCCTCGTCGTCGTCATCGCCTGGCCGGGGGGCGGGTCGGCGCGCGGTGTTGGACTGCCACCCCGGCTGGCCCGCCTGCCCGGGCCGCCCCGGCTGACCCGGCTGTCCTGGCTGGCCGAACTGACCCGGTTGACCCGGTTGACCCGGCTGGCCAGCCGGTCCGGGCTGACCCGGCTGCTGCTCGTCCGGGCTGGGCATGAAGCTGCGCAGGAAGTCCATGGCCTCGGTGCCGCCGAGCTGGGGCTCGATGGCGGTGGCGATCTTGTTCGCCACCTGCTGCTGGGCGGTCCGCAGCGTGCTCATCACCACCTGGCCCAGGGCCACGTGGGACAGACCGGTGGCCCTCGGCGAGAACGCGATGTTCTGCACGGCGCCGTTGGGCGCGACCGTGACGGTGACCGCCCCGTCCTGGGACGTGACCGTGGCGCTGGCCTGTGCGATCTCCTCCTGCATCTGCTGCGAGCGACGCATCAGGTCGTCGGCTTGCTCCTGCAAATGACGCACGATGGCGTCGGGGTTCAGTCCGTCATGACGGCCTGGCTGCATGTCTTCGCCTCCGTGTCGTTCGTCCGGTCAGACGTCACAATGGGTAGCTCAGGTTCCCTCCGAAAGGGTCAACCTGGGAGGATTGTGCTGCCGTACCCGCTTCGGACGGTTACCTGCCCCCGTCGGCGTGGTCGCACGACACGCATCGGGCAGGCTTAGGCACGCAAACGAACCGGGCGAGAGGAGGCCGCAGTGCCGGAGGGTGCGGCGTTGCCAAGGGTGTCGGTCATCGTGGTGAACTACCGCGGTGCCGACGACACCGTGACCTGCCTGCGGGCCATCCGCGAACAACTGGCCTACCCAGCGGAGAAACTGCAGGTCATCTGCGTGGACAACGCCTCGGGTGACGGCAGCGCCGAGCGGATCAGGCAGGCCGTCGACCAGGTCGAGGTGATCGAGTCCGACACCAACCTGGGCTTCGCCGGCGGCTGCAACCTGGGGGTGCGCCACGCCACCGGCGAGGTGCTGGCCTTCCTCAACAACGACGCCCGCCCGCACCGGGACTGGGTGTCGGCCGCCGTGCGGGTGCTGCGCGCCGAGCCCACGGTCGCGGCCGTGGCCAGCAAGGTGCTCGACTGGGACGGCCGGGTGGTCGACTTCGTCGACGGCGGGCTGACCTGGTTCGGCATGGGCTACAAGCGGCACGCGGGCAGCGTGGACGACGGCAGCCACGACACCCCGCGCGACGTGCTGTTCGGCACCGGCTCGGCGCTGTTCGTGCGGGCCGAGGTCTACCGCGAGGTGGGCGGCTTCGACGACCGCTTCTTCATGTTCTACGAGGACGTGGACCTGGGCTGGCGGCTGAACCTGCGCGGCTGGCGGGTGCGCTACGAGCCGACCTCGCTGACCTACCACCGCCACCACGCGTCCATGGCCAAGGTGGACGGCGCGGACAACAGCCGCGAGCTGTACCTGTTGGAGCGCAACGCCCTGGCCGCGCTCTACAAGAACCTCTCCGACGACAACCTGGGCCGGGTGCTGCCGGCCGCCCTGGCCCTGGCCGTGCGCCGGGCCACCGCGCGCGGCGACATCGACCCCACCCAGCTGGAGATCACCCGCCGGCCGGCCGACCCGGCCGGCGACACCGGTGACGTGACCATCGCCCGCACCGCGCTGGCCGGGTTCCTGGCCATCGACCAGTTCGTGGAGCTGCTGCCCGAGCTGACCGCGGCGCGCGCGGTCGAGCAGGCGGCCCGCCGGCGCACCGACGCCGACCTGGTGCCGTTGATGCGCAAGGCGCTGGAGCCGGCCTATCCGCTGCCCCGCTACCTGGCCGCGCACGACATCCTGGTGGACGCGTTCGGCCTGGACGGCACGTTCGGCCGGCCCCGCCGCGTGCTGGTGATCACCGGTGACGCGATCTCGCCGCGGATGGCCGGTCCGGCGATCCGCGCCTGGAACATGGCGGACGTGCTGTCCGGTGAGCACGAGGTGCGGCTGGTCACGGTGAACCCGCGCTGCGACCCGCCCGAGGCCGGCTTCGCCGTGGCCCAGGCCAGGCCGAGGGAGCTGCCCGCGCACGTGGACTGGGCCGACGTGGTGGTGTTGCAGGGCCACGTGCTGGAGATGGTGCCGTCGCTGAAGAGCACCAGCTCCACCAAGATCGTGGTGTGCGACGTGTACGACCCCATGCACCTGGAGCTGTTGGAGCAGGGCAAGGACGACACCGACGAGCAGCGTGAACTGGACCTGGCCGGGGTCACCCGGGTGCTCAACACCCAGCTGCGCCGGGGCGACTTCTTCCTGTGCGCGTCCGAGCGGCAGCGCCACTTCTGGCTGGGGCACCTGGCGTCGCTCGGCCGGCTCACCCCGTCGGTGTACGACGCGGACCCGACCGTGCGGTCGCTGCTCAGCGTGGTCCCGTTCGGCCTGCCCGGCAAGCCGCCGCAGCGCACCGGGCCGGGCCTGCGCGCCACCCTGCCGGGCGTGGGCGAGCACGACCGGGTGGTGCTCTGGGCGGGTGGCGTGTACAGCTGGTTCGATCCGCTGACCCTGATCCGCGCGGTGGACCGGCTCCGCGTCGACCACGACGACCTGCGCCTGGTGTTCCTCGGCATGCGCCACCCCAACCCGGAAGTGCCGGACATGGACATCGCCGGCCAGACCCGGTCGCTGGCGCAGCGGCTCGACCTGGTCGACCGGCACGTGTTCTTCAACGAGACCTGGGTGCCCTACACCGAGCGGCAGAACTGGCTGCTGGACGCGGACTGCGGGGTGACAACGCACTTCGAGCACGTGGAGACCACGTTCGCGTTCCGCACCCGGGTGCTCGACTACCTGTGGGCCGGGCTGCCCATCGTCACCACCGACGGTGACTCGTTCGCCGACCTGGTGCGCCGCGAGGAACTGGGCGTGGTGGTGCCGCCGGAGGACCCGGACGCGCTGGCCGCCGCCCTGGGCCGGGTTCTCTACGACACGGCGTTCGCCGCGGCCTGCCGGGACCGCATCGCCGTGGTGCGCGAGCGGTTCACCTGGGAGACGGTGCTCAGCCCGCTGGTCGAGTTCTGCCGCGACCCCCGGCCGGCGGCGGACCGGTTGCCGGGTTCCGCGCCGCTGGTGCGCAACGCGCCGCTGTCCACGGCCGGCCTGGTGCGCCGCGACCTCGGGCTGATCAAGGAGTACCTGGACGCGGGCGGCCCCACCGAGCTGGCCAGACGGGCGGCTGGGCGGCTGCGCCGGGTGGCCGGGGAGAAGCTGCGCCGGGGCTCCCGTGGCTAGCCGGCGACTGCGGGTGCTGCTGGACGGCACCCCGCTGCTGGGACACCGCACCGGCATCGGCCGCTACACCGCGGCGCTGGCCGAGGAACTGGCGTCCACCCCCGAGGTGGACGTGCGCGCGGTGGCGTTCACCATCCGCGGCTGGCGGGAACTGCGGTCTGTGCTGCCGCACGAGGTGCGCGCCCGGGGCCTGCCCGCGTCGGCCCGGCTGCTGCGCCGCTGCTGGCTGCGCGCGGCGTTCCCACCGGTGGAGTTCCTGGCCGGGCTGGCCGATGTGGTGCACGCCACCAACTTCGTGCTGCCGCCGGCACTCCGGGCCGGTGGCGTGGTGACCGTGCACGACCTGGCCTTCTTGGACGCCCCGGACGAGTTGCCCGCGCAGGAGCGGGAACTGCCCGCGCTGGTGCGCCGCTCGGCCAAGCGGGCCGCGGTGGTGTGCACACCCACCAGGGCCGTGGCCGACGTGGTGGTCGACCGGCTCGGCGTGCCCGAGGACCGGGTGGTGGTGACCCCGCTCGGCGTCGACCCGGCGTGGTTCGCGGCGCGCCCGCCCGCCGAGCCGCTGCGCCGCCGGCTGGGCCTGCCCCACGAGTACCTGCTGTACGTGGGGGACAACGGCCCGCGCAAGGGCCTGCCGAACCTGCTGCGCGCGCACGCGGCAGCGCCGGAGCTGCCGCCGCTGGTGCTGGTCGGCCCGGGCCAGCCCAGCCGGGACGAGCGGGTGCTGCGCACCGGCTACCTGTCCGATGTGGACCTGCGCAGCGTGGTGGCCGGGGCCGCCGCGCTGGTGCTGCCGTCCCGCGACGAGGGGTTCGGCCTGCCCGTGCTGGAGGCGCTGGCCTGCCACGTGACCGTGGTGTGCTCGGACGTGCCCGCGCTGCGCGAGGTGGCCGGCGGCCACGCCATCCACGTTCCGGTCGGGGACGTGGACGCGTTGTCCGCCGCGCTGGTGCGGGGCGTGGAGACCGAGCCGTCCTTCCAGGACAAGGCCGCGCGCCGCTCGCACGCCGCCGAGTTCACCTGGCTGCGCTGCGCCGAGACCACCATCGCCGCCTACCGCCGCGCCGCCGCCCGGTGACGGGGACCGGTGACCGCCGCCCGGGGACCGGTGACCGCCGCCCGGGGACCGGTGACCGCCGCGCGGGGGACCGGGACCGGGGGATCGAGACCGGAGACGGGTGACGCGCTGATCAGGGCCAGGAGACTCGGTGAGCCGGCGCAGCCCGTGCGCCGGTCGGTGGCGGTCAGGAGACGGGCTTTGATCACCGCGAGCAGAACGGCGGATGCCGGGAACCGCGGCGTGGCGCCCCCGCCAGGAACACGTCCACCCAACTCACCCGGGGTCCAGCCGGGGCAAACTCCACATTGACCGCCCCAGGCGCACCCCCGCCCTCCCAGGGGGGCGTCCCCTGGACCAGCCTACCCACCACCCCCGGCGAAGCCCAGCACACCGATCAGGCCTGTGGACAACTCACCACGCTGTGGATAACTCCTGGCTCAGCCGGCTCAGGATTACGACATTCGGGTGCAGACCCGTACCGGGTCACCGGGTCGTCACCCGCGTTGCCCCCGCCGAGGCGCCGGCACCGCCCGCCGCGGCCGGGCCCGTCGCGCACCGGTGGCTGTTCACCAGCTGAACACGGTCACCCCGCGGCGCCCCGCAGCACGTCACCGTGGCTGGTGAACGCGGCGGCCAGGGCCTGCCGCCACGGCCGCAGCGGGGTCAGGCCGGCCGCCTGCCAGGCCGCCGGCGAGAGCACCGAGTAGGCCGGACGCGGCGCCGGCCGGGGGAAGTCCTCGGTGGCGCACGGCCGCACCCGCCCGGGGTCGGCACCGAGTTCCTCGAACACCGCGCGGGCGAACCCGCACCAGGTGGTCTGGCCGCCGCCGGTGCAGTGCAGCACCCGCCGCGCCGGGCCGCGCCCGGAGGCGATGAGCCCGGTCAGCTCCAGCAGGCCGGCGGCCAGGTCCGCCGACCACGTCGGCGATCCACATTGGTCGTCCACAACGGACAGTTGGTCGCGCTCCCGTTCCAGGCGCGCCATGGTCTTCACGAAGTTGCCGCCCCGCGCGCCGTACACCCACGCGGTGCGCACCACCCAGGACGCCGCCGTGCCAGCCAGCACCGCCTGTTCACCGGCGAGCTTGCTGCGCCCGTACACGGTGTCCGGGCCGGTCGGATCGGTGGGCTCGTAGGGCCGCTCCGCCGTGCCGGGGAAGACGTAGTCGGTGGACACGTGCAGCAGCGGCACGCCCTCGGCCGCGCAGGCGCGGGCCAGCAGCGCCGGCCCCTCGGCGTTGACCGCGAACGCCGCGTCCACATCGGACTCGGCCGCGTCCACCGCGGTGTAGGCGGCCGCGTTGATCACCACCGGTCGCAGTTGCTCGTCCCGGGCGGCGGCCGCCAACGCGGCGACCGCGTCGGCCACCGCCTGCGCGTCGGTGATGTCGAGTTCCGCCGAGCCGGGCGCGTGCACCAGGTCCGCGCCACCGGCCGCCGCGGCCAGGTCGCTGCCCAACTGCCCGCGTCCGCCGGGCACGAGCAGCGCCAGTCCAGCCGTGTCCACCACGTCTCCCCGGTCTTCTGTCGCCTCAGCCGGTCACCAGGGCGGCCCGCTGCCTGAGCGGCTCCCACCACTGCCGGTTGTCCCGGTACCAGGCCACGGTCCCGGCCAGGCCCTCCTCGAACGGGACCTGCGGGCGGTAACCCAGCTCGGTGCTGATCTTGGTGATGTCCACCGAGTAGCGGCGGTCGTGGCCCTTGCGGTCGGCCACCGGCTCCACCATGGACCAGTCCGCGCCGGTCGCGGCGAGCAGCCGCTCGGTCAGCTCCCGGTTGGTCAGTTCGGTGCCACCGCCGATGTTGTAGATCTCGCCCGGACGACCACGCTCCGCGACCAGCTGGATCCCCCGGCAGTGGTCGGCCACGTGCAGCCAGTCCCGCACGTTCAGGCCGTCGCCGTAGAGCGGGACCTTCCTGCCGTCCAGCAGGTTGGTCACGAACAGCGGGATGACCTTCTCCGGGAACTGGTACGGCCCGTAGTTGTTGGAGCAGCGGGTCACGCACACCGGCAGGCCGTGGGTGCGGTGGTAGGCCAGCGCCAGCAGGTCCGAGGACGCCTTGGACGCCGAGTACGGCGAGTTCGGCCGCAACGGGTGATCCTCGGGCCACGAGCCCTGCTCGATCGAGCCGTACACCTCGTCGGTGGACACGTGCACGAACTTGCCCACTCCGGCGTCCAGCGCGGCCTGCAGCAGCGTCTGCGTGCCCACCACGTTGGTCGACACGAAGTCGGCGGCGCCCAGGATGGACCGGTCGACGTGCGACTCGGCCGCGAAGTGGACGACCACGTCGACCCCGGCCATCACCTGCTCGACCAGGCTGGCGTCCCGGATGTCACCCTCCACGAACCGCAGCCGGGGGCTGTCCTCGACGGGCGCGAGGTTGGCCCGGTTGCCGGCGTAGGTCAGCTTGTCCAGCACGACCACCTCGGACCCCGCGTACTCGGAGTAACCGTTTCCCACCAGTTCCCGCACGTAGTGTGAACCGATGAACCCGGCTCCACCCGTTACCAGCACCCGCATGCGACTGTCCTCCGACCGGTCCGACTCAACTGCCCCGCGTTGGTTCGCCGTGTTCCGCACCGAGTCTGTCATGCCCCCGGCAACCTCCTCACGCCCCGTCCGCGTCTTTTAAGTGGGACAACACACAAGCACGCAACGCGGGCACGATTACGCTGTCCGGGATTGGCCACGTCGGCGGGCCGACTCATCGGGTCGATGGAAGCGGCGGCCAGAGGTGCCTCATCAGCGCGTCCGGGAGGAGCGGCAGTGGACGACAGTCCGCCCGTGGATCTGGGGGATTTCGGATCAGGTGACAGGCCCGCGTTACCAGCCAGCCGGCGGGGCAGGCGGGGAATCGTGGCCCGCGTCGTACTGCGATTTGGACAGACGGTCGTCGCACTGGTGTCCGTGAGCGTGCTCGCGGTCAGCTACTACGGCTGGGACGCCGCGCGCGACCTGGACGAGCACATGGTCACCACCAACGTGATCGAGCAGACCGTGGCCAACCGGCCCAAGCCGTTGGACGGTGCGGTCGACATCCTGTTGGTCGGTGTGGACAGTCGGACCGACGCGCAGGGCAACCCGCTGCCCCGCGAGGTGCTGGACATGCTGCACGCCGGCAAGTACGAGGGCGAGCAGAACACCGACACGATGATCCTGGTGCACATCCCGGTCGACGGCACCAGGGCCGTGGCCATCTCGTTCCCGCGCGACTCCTACGTGCAGATCGCCAACGGGTTCGGCAAGCACAAGCTCAACTCGGCGTTCGCCCGGCAGCGCAACACCACCGCCAGGGACCTGGCCAACCAGGGCATGTCCGACCAGAAGCAGATCAACGACCTGGCCGCGACCGAGGGTCGGAAGACCCTGATCAAGACCATCGAGCAGCTGTCCGGCGGCTCGGTCACCATCGACCGGTACGCCGAGGTCAACCTGGCCAGCTTCTACGAGATCACCAAGGTCATCGGTGGTGTCGAGGTCTGCCTGGCCGCGCCGACCAGCGACCCCAAGTCCGGGGCCAACTTCCAGGCGGGCCGGCAGACCATCGAGGGCGCCCAGGCACTGGCGTTCGTGCGGCAGCGGGACAACCTGCCGCACAGCGACCTGGACCGGATCGTCCGCCAGCAGGTGTTCATCGGCGCGCTGGCCAACAAGGTCCTCTCCGCCGGCACGCTGGCCAACCCCAGCAAGCTCGGCGAGTTGGTCACCGCCATCCAGAAGTCGGTGATCCTCAGCGAGGGGTGGAACGTCTTCACCTTCGCCGAGCAGATGCAGGGCCTGGTCGGGGGCAACATCCAGTTCCAGACCATCCCGGTGGGCCCGCCCAGGGACACCGCGGACGGCAACGTGCTCTCCATCAACACCGACGAGGTGAAGGACTTCATCACCAACCTGGTGAAGGACCCCACCGCTCCGTCCAACAGCAACACCGCTCCAGCCTCCGGTGACCACGGCACCGAGGTGCCCAACTCCGCGATCACCGTCAACACCCGCAACTCCGCGGGCGTGGAGAACCTGGCCAGGCGGGTGCTGGACTCGCTGACGGCCAAGAGCTTCAGCCCGGGTGTCCCGGACAGCGGTGAGCCGACCCAGACCACGGTCGTGCAGTTCCCACCCGGTGAGCAGGCCAACGCGGAACGGGTGGCCGCTGCCCTGCCCGGGAAGGTGCCGGTGGCCGAGGACCCGAGCCTGCCCAGCGGCCAGGTGCGGGTCGTGCTCGGCAGCGACTTCGCCGGTCTGGACGTCCAGAACTTCGCGGCCGGACTCCGCGCGCCCGCCGACACCACCGGGGTGAACCCACCAGCCGGCACGGGCAACGACCAGACCAGCGCCACCGACACCCCGCCGCTCACCGCGGACGGCACCCGCTGCGTCAACTGATCGCCCCCCGGTAGCACGACAGAAACCAACGTGGGTGCTGGCAGTGTTCGCCAGCACCCACGCGTGTGTCACAGCAGCGGGGATCAGTCGTTGTGCGTGATCGGTCCGATGCTCAGGACGGTGTTGCCGTCGCCGTGCGGGCTGTTGATCCACGTGCTGACGAGGTTCTCAACCCAGTCCTTGCCGTGGCCCGGCTTGCCGTGCTCCGGCTTCCCACTTTCCGGCTTGTCACCCTCTGGCTCGTCACCCTCTGGCTCGTCACCGTCCGGCTTGGCAGAACCAGCACCGTTCGAGGGCTTCTCGCCAACCGGCTTGCCAGTCACCGGCTTGCCGTGACCGGAACCGTTCGAGGGCTTCTCACCCACCGGCTTCGCGTGCTCAGCACCGCCCGACGGCTTGCCGTGCTCCGGCTTCTCAGCCACCGGCTTCTCAGCCACCGGCTTGCCGCTCACGGGCTTCTCAGCCACCGGCTTGCCGCTCACCGGCTTACCCTGCTCCGGCTTCTCACCGGAAGGCTTGTCACCCGAGGGCTTGCCGTGCTCCGAACCATTCGAGGGCTTCTCACCCACCGGCTTGGCGTGCTCAGAACCACCTGACGGCTTACCGTGCTCCGGCTTCTCACCGGAAGGCTTCTCGCCGGAAGGCTTGCCGTGCTCCGAACCATTCGACGGCTTCTCACCCGAAGGCTTGTCACCCGAGGGCTTGCCGTGCTCGGGCTTCTCACCCGCAGGCTTGCCGTGCTCCGAACCATTCGACGGCTTCTCACCCACCGGCTTACCGTGCTCAGAACCACCCGACGGCTTACCGTGCTCCGGCTTCTCACCGGAAGGCTTCTCACCCGAAGGCTTGCCATGCTCGGGCTTCTCACCCGCAGGCTTGCCGTGCTCCGAACCATTCGACGGCTTCTCACCCACCGGCTTACCGTGCTCAGAACCACCCGACGGCTTACCGTGCTCCGGCTTCTCACCAACCGGCTTCTCACTCGACGGCTTACCGTGCTCCGAACCATTCGAGGGCTTCTCACCCGAAGGCTTACCGTGCTCGGGCTTCTCACCCGCAGGCTTGCCGTGCTCCGAACCATTCGACGGCTTCTCACCCTCGGGTTTCCCGCTCACCGGCTTGGCGTGGTCGGAACCGGTTGACGGGTGGCCCGTGCTGGGCTTGTTCGCGCCGGGCTGCTCGGCAGCGGGTTTGCCGGCTGAGGGCTTGCCCTCCGAGGGCTTGCTCACGCTCGGCTTACCGGTCGAGGGCTTGCCCACGCTCGGCTTGCCCTCCGAAGGCTTGCCCGCACCCGGCTTACCCACGCTCGGCTCGCTCACGCTCGGCTTGCCGACCGAGGGCTTGCCCACCGACGGCTTGCCTTCACCCGGCTTGCCGGCCGAGACGCCCTCGTGCCCGTGAGCGGTACCCGCGTGGGTGCCGTGCGCGGTTCCGTGCACCGCCTCCAGAAGGCTGCCGACAAAGGGGGTGAAATCAGGCAGCGGAACCGCGACGAACGGAGTCACCGGCTTGCCGACAGCCGGCTTGACGTGACCCGCCTCGGCGCTCTCGGCGCAGGTGCAGGTCTCTCCGGCGGCCGGCTTGCTCGCACCCGGCTTGCCCGCAGCTGGCTTGCCCGCGGCCGGCTTGCCCGCAGCTGGCTTGCCCGCAGCTGGCTTGCTCGCACCCGGCTTGCCCGCGGCCGGCTTTGGCTTGCTGGTCGTCGCCCCACCACTCACCTGACCGGTCGGGGCGGACTGGGCAGCGCCCACCGGCTTGGCGCTGTCCGTGCTGGTGCCGGCCTGAGGACCCTCGATGCTGGCGCCGGGGAGGTCACTGCCGTCAACGATCCGAGCACCGTCAAGAGAACGGTTGGACACCCACTTGCCCGCAACAGGCTCATAATTGTCCTGGGATAGCTGTGTACTGCTGATCGGGGAAGGCTGTGCGCTGGCCGGTGCGGCCAGGAAGAGTACAGCGCCAGTAGTAGCGGCCAACAATCCAGCGAGGCGGCCCTTAGTGGTCATCTCCGCGCTCTCCTTATCTACCACGGCTTAAGCCGTCGGGTTCGGCACTGCTTTGAATCACCACACGTGATCGGAATCGGTCAGTCGTTGTCGCCGACCGGCTGGTCACCGACCCGCGAGATCGGCGACTTCGGCGGCAACGGAATCGCATGTCTCCTGGCCTGGAACTCTGTCCCCGATCGTGATCCCCAGCCCGCTCCCACTGGCGAAATCACCAGCGCAGATCGGCACAAGCGGAGTGGCCCCGACGATTCCGACCTGCTCATCGGGGTCATCGGACGGCTGAGCGCCAGCGGGCGTCGCGAGAAGCAGCAGAGTGCCGGCGGTGGCAGCCAACAATCCAGCGAGGCGGGGCCTCATGGTCATCTGCGACTACTCCTTAATCTCGCCGCCGAAACCATCACGGTTCGGCACTGGTTCGGCATCAACACGATCACTCAGGAGTCGCCCGTTCTTGCGGAGGAACCGCCGGGCAAACCCCCCATCGTGTGACCCCCACGCCCGCCATGCCCGGTTTGACCGGACGCGGGGGCCGGGTCAGCAGGTGGCTGCCGAGCCGCGGCGGCGCCCGGTCGAATCCGCTCGCGCCAGGTGGGCTCCCGGCGCCCGCCGGACCTGATCGCTAACAGATTGAGCAAACCCGGGGGCCAGATGCGCCGAGCCCGGTTTTTCCCGCCGACCGCTGACTAACCTGGTCACCAGGGCAGCGAGGGGGGAACACATGAGCAAGGACACGACCGACAGCCGAGTCGCGGCGCGTCGGCCGGCTCGGGGGCGCGGTGCCGCGTTGATCACCGCTCGGACGGTGGTCGCCCTGGTGTCCGCCACCGCGCTCGCGGCCACCGGGTACGCCTGGATCACGTTGGACCGGGTGCAGGAGAACCTGAACACCACCGACGTGATCACCGGCCTGGCCGACGTGCCGGACTCTCCCCCGGCCGACGACGGCGCCACCGACATCCTGCTGGTGGGCAGTGACAGCCGGACCGACGCGCAGGGCAACCTGTTACCGGCCAACGTCCTCAGGAAGCTGCGCACCGAGGCCAGCGCGGGGGTCAACACCGACACGATCATCCTGATCCGGATTCCGCACAACGGCGGGCGCGCGCACGCGATCTCCATTCCCAGGGACACCTACGTCCCCATCCCGGACTACCGGGAAGACAAGATCAACGCCGCCTACGGGGCCACCAAGTACCGCACGGCGCAACGGTTGCGTGGCGAGGGCATGTCCGACCAGGCCCGCGTGGAGCAGCAGTCCGACCAGGCCGGCCGGCGGGCCCTGGTGCAGACCGTACAGGACCTGACCGGACTGCACGTCGACCACTACGCCGAGATCAACCTGTACGGGTTCTACCTGCTCACCGAGGCGGTCGGCGGCATCGACGTGTGCCTGAACCACGCGACCAGCGACCCGGACTCGGGGGCCAACTTCCGCAAGGGACGGCAGACCGTGTCCGGTGGGGACGCGCTGTCGTTCGTGCGCCAGCGCAAGAACCTGCCCGGTGGGGACCTCGGCCGGATCGCGCGCCAGCAGGCCTTCCTGGCCTCGGCCGTGAACAAGGTCCTGTCCACCGGCACGCTCACCGACCAGGGGCGGTTCAACGCGCTGTTGGACGCGGTGCGGAAGTCGGTCGTCATCGACCAGGACCTGGACCTGGTCACGCTGCTGCGGCAGGCACAGGCCCTGGCCAGTGGAGATGTGGAGTTCGTCACCATCCCGGTGACCAACGTCAACGCCAGCAACGACCGGGGCCAGAGCATCGTCACGGTGGACCGGGACCAGGTTCGCGCGTTCGTGGCCAACCTGGTCGCGGCGAGTGCCCCGCCGGCGTCATCGACCGTGTCCTCGACCGAGTCGTCGACCGGGTCGGCGTCCGCGCCGGCCACCTCAGCCGGCGAGCCGGCGACGTCCGCCCAGGCAGGCACGCCGGACGGGGCGCAATCCAGCCCCACCCAACGGCTCGCCGGATCGGCTGTGATCCACTTGAACGGCCTGGCCGCACCGGCCGGGTCGCCGGAGCCGATCATGGCCGATGGGGTGAGTTGCGTCGACTGAGTCCGACCAGGCGACCAGTGTCGACGGCCTGCCCACCGCGTCGGCGCAGCGGTTCCGCCGCATGGCAGTGCCGTCCACAGTGGATCTGGAGAGGCGATGACCGTCACCGAAGTCCTGTACTCCCCACTGCTCGCCGCTGATCCGGCCCGGCCGCTGATCACCCACTACGACGACGCGCTGGGCAGCAGGGTCGAACTGTCCAGGGCGACCATGGCCAACTGGGCGGCCAAGACGGCCAACTGGCTGCGGGACGAGCACGACGTGGGGCCGGGCGATCCGGTCGCGGTGCTGCTGCCGGCGCACTGGCAGACCGTGGGTGTGCTGCTGGGCGCCTGGTGGTGCGGGGCGCGCGTGACCGACCAGGCCGACGGCGCGTCCGTGGCGGTGGTGGCGCCGGGTGGGGCGGCCGAGGGCGCCGACGTGGTCGCGGTGGCCTCGCTGGACCCGATGGGGCGTGGGCTGGACGAGCGACCGGCCGGCACCGTGGACTACCTCGACGACGTCCGCGCGCACGGCGACCGGTTCGACCCGGGGCAGCGACTGCCCGGCGACACGCCCGCGCTGCTGGCGTCCACTGTCGACGAAGTCGTGGCTGAGGCGCGGTCCCGCGCGGAAACCCTTGGCATCACCGGGGATTCGCGTGTTTTGTCCACTATGGAGTGGACCATGCCGGACGGGCTGTTCAGCGGTTTGCTGGCCGTGCTGGCCGCGGGCGCGTCGCTGGTGCAGTGCAGCCACGCCGATGTCGCCGGCCTGCCGGCGCGCCGGTCCGCCGAGAACGTGACGATCTCCCTCGGCGGACCGACCACCGGCTGAGTCCGACCGCCGGCTGAGTCCGACCGCCGGCTGGGTCCGACCAGACCGGCCGACCTGTCCGGTCAGGCCGGCCGGGTTGTCCGACCGGTCCGGCTGGGTTCTGCTGGTGCTCTCGGTGGCGTGGGCCGGGCCGCGACCGAGGCTGGCCGCGGCTGCCGGTGCCCGGCCAACCGCCGGTTCCGGCGGTCCTGCCGGTTCCGGCTGTCCTGCTGTGTCTGGCTCTTCTGCTGGTTCCGGCAGGTCACGCGCTGGGCACCGGCTCCTGCGCGCGCCGCGCGCCCCGGTTGCGGAACACCACCCGGTCCAGCGCGTAGGCGCCACCGTTGAAGCCCACGGCCAGCGCGGCCACGGCCAGCACCAGCACGTACTCGAACCCGCCGTCGCCGAGCAGCCCGTTGGGCAGGTGCACGAACAGCAGGGCGCCGGCCATGTCGACGGCGAGGAGCACACCCACCACGGGCAGGGCCAGCCCCGCGATCAGCAGCACGCCGCCGACCAGTTCGACGGTCGCGGCGAACCAGGCGGACAGGGTGGCGGCGGGGATCCCCATCTTCTCGAAGCTGGCGGCGGTGCCGGCGAGCCCCCACTCGGTGAACTTCTGCCAGCCGTGGGCGATGAACACCACGCCGATCGCCAGTCGAGCCACCAGCGCGGTCAGATCCCGAAGCAGCCGCATTCCACTCTCCTCCTGTGCGTCGTGCATGGGCGCAGGAAAGAGTATGAACGCTCAACTAATGAAGTTTCTACTAACTGGCTGTCACGACCCGTTGACCTCCGTCACAACACGGGCGGCGACGACCACGGCACGGGCAGTTCCGCACCACGCGGCGGGCGAGCACGGGGATGGGCGGCCCACCCACTCCCGGTCCCGGTCCCGGTCCCGGCGCCAACGCCGGCACCGGGCCGAGGGACGAGGGTCGCGGGCCGAGGCCCATCCCCACCGGTCGCGCGACTGCGGCCTACCCGGACCGGTCAGCCCTTGAGCAGGGAACGCGCCATCACCATGCGCTGGATCTGGTTGGTGCCCTCGTAGATCTGGGTGATCTTGGCGTCGCGCATCATCCGCTCCACCGGGAAGTCCCTGGTGTACCCGGCACCACCGAACAGCTGCACGGCGTTGGTGGTGACCTCCATGGCCACGTCCGAGGCGAAGCACTTGGCCGCGGCCGAGATGAAGCCCAGGTTGGCCTCGCCGCGCTCGGCCCGCGCCGCCGACACGTAGACCATGTGCCTGGCCGCCTCGACCTTCATCGCCATGTCGGCCAGCATGAACTGCACGCCCTGGAAGTCGGCGATGGCCGTGCCGAACTGCTTGCGCTCCTTGACGTAGGCGATGGCCGCGTCCAGCGCGCCCTGGGCGATGCCCACGGCCTGCGCGCCGATGGTCGGCCGGGTGTGGTCCAGCGTCCGCAGCGCGGTCTTCAGGCCGGTGCCGGGCTCGCCGATGATCCGGTCGGCCGGGATGGTGCAGTCCTGGAAGTAGATCTCCCGGGTGGGCGATCCCTTGATGCCGAGCTTGCGCTCCTTGGGCCCGACCTCGAAGCCGGGGTCGTCCTTGTGCACGACGAACGCGGAGATCCCGCTGGACTTCTTGGCCGCGTTCGGGTCGGTCACCGCCATGACCGTGTACCAGGTGGACACCCCGGCGTTGGTGATCCAGCACTTGGTGCCGTTGAGCACCCAGTGGTCACCGTCCAGGTGGGCGCGGGTCCGCATGGACGCGGTGTCCGAGCCCGCCTCCCGCTCGGAGAGCGCGTAGGAGATCATCGCCTCGCCGCTGGCGATCGAGGGCAGCACCGCCTTCTTCAGCTCCTCGGACGCGGACAGCAGGATCGGCATCGACCCCAGCTTGTTCACGGCCGGGATCAGCGACGAGGACGCGCAGACCCGGGCGACCTCCTCGATCACGATGCAGGTGGCCACCGCGTCCGCGCCCTGCCCGTCGTAGGCCTCGGGCACGTGCACGGCCTGGAACCCCGCCCGGATCAGGGCGTCCGCCGCCTCCTGCGGGAACCGCTCCTGCTCGTCGACCTCGCTGGCGTGCGGGGCGATCTCCTTCTCGGCCAGCGCGCGGACCGCGTCCCGCAGCGCCTGGTGCTCCTCCGCGAGCTGGTACGTGTCGAACCCTGCGTTCACCGCGCGCCTCCTTGTTACCCACCGGTAGCACTAGCTGCCAGCGATGTTAGCCCCCGTTCACCAACATAGGTCCGCGACCTGAGTGCGAAGCGGGTGACCCCGGCGGACGGGTCGGGCGGTCGTGCCGGACAGGTCACGCGAACGGGCGCGCGAACGTCTGCCGGGGGGTGTCGATGTCAGCCAAAAGCGAGACTGGCAAGGTCATCACCTGCCACTATTGCCACCCATGGTCCGTTAGCCGGTGGGGATGTCATGCGCGTCACGAGGTCCAGGTCATTGCGGCTGCTGCTCGCCGTTGTCGTGGGAGTCACGACCAGCGTGGCCGTTGTCCTGGGCACGCGCGGCCTGCTGACCGCAGTTCCGCTGGCCGACAGCGGTGGCGATGACGACCGGCCAGCGGTCACCAACCGGTGGGCGCTCCGCGCCGCCCTGGACAAGCTGACCGACAACGACCACCTGCCCGGCGCGGTCATCCAGGTCAGGGACGGCCAGGGCAGCACCGTGACGCTGAGTTCCGGCACCGCCGAACTGGGTTCGGGCCGCCCCATGGTGGACGGCAACGCCCGGTTCCGGATCGCGAGCAACAGCAAGGCGTTCACGGCCGTGGCCGTTCTCCAGCTGGTCGACGAGGGCAAGATCGGCCTGGACGCGCCGATCGAGCGCTACCTCCCCGGCGTGGTGCACGGCACCGGCGCGGGCGCGGCCATCGACGGGAACACCATCACCGTCCGCCAGATCCTGCAGCACACCAGCGGCCTGCCCGAGTACGTGGACCAGTTGGACCGGATGAACGCGCCGGCCCGCTGGTGGGAGCCGGTCGACATGGACTACTCGCCGGCGCACCTGGTGAGCCTGGCCCTGGCCCAGCCGCCGCTGTTCGCGCCCGGCACCGGCTGGGCCTACGTCAACACCAACTACGTGCTGGCCGGCATGCTGGTGCAGGCGGTCACCGGTGAGGACATCCGCACCGTGCTGACCGAGCGGATCATCGCGCCGCTGGGCCTGGCCGACACCTACTGGCCGGCCGACGACGAACTCGGCATCCGGGGCCCGCACGCGCACAACTACGCCGGGGCAGCGGCCGGTCCTGGCACCGACGGCGCCACCCCGGCCAGGGCCGACCTGACCGAGATGACCGTGGCGCCGCTCAACTCGGCGGGTTCGCTGGTGTCAACGCCGGGCGACCTCAACCGGTTCTACCAGGCGCTGTCCTCCGGCCAGCTGTTGTCACCGGACAGCCTGGCCGAGATGCGGACCACGGTGAACGCGGCCGAGCCCCGGTTCCCGGCCGGCACCTCCTACGGGCTCGGCCTGCTGCGGATGCCGCTCAGCTGCGGAGGCGAGTACTGGGGCCACGGCGGCAACCTGCCGGGCGTGGTGAGCATGAGCGGCGCGGACAACACCGGCCGACAGGCCACCGCGTACGTGACCACCTCACCGGACAACCAGTCGTTCCAGCACCTGCTGGACACCATGGACGTGGCCTTCTGCTCGGCCCGCTGAGCCAACTCAGCGAACCGGGTCAGTTGGGCGGGCCGGGTCAGCTGGACGGACCGGATCAGCTGGACGGGCCGGGTCAGTTGGGCAGGCCGGGTCAGTTGGGCGGGCCGGGTCAGTTGGGCGGCCGGGCGGGCTGTTCTGCGGCCCGATGGCTGCATGGCCGCGCAGGTCTGCGGCCCCGCGGCGCTGTGACCTCCAGGGCTGAGACCGCGCGGGGCTGTGATCCCGCGGGTTCTGTGTTCCGGCGGCTGGCGTAGCACATGCGGCGCGGATCCTCGTCCGGTTCACCCGTTCGAGAGGCCAGTTGTCCACAGCCACCTCGGTTATCCACAGCCCGACCTCGTGACCTTCACCAGCGCGGTGCGCGTGGATAGGCTGGTCCAGGGGACGCCCCCCGGTGAGGGTGGGGGCTGGCTCGGCGCCGGTGAGAGTGGGGGCTGGCTCGGCGCCGGTGAGAGTGGGGGCTGGCTCGGCGCCGGTGAGGGTTTCGCGCTACCTGTTGACGCCCCGGTGCGCGTGGGGCTGGGCGTGCGGGACGGCGAACGCCCACGGGTGCGGGCATGGTCGCCGGTAGGGGTGGGTCCGGTTGGTCCGGTTAAGGCCTCCGGTCAGGCCAGCTGAGGCGTGGCCTGACCGGTCAAGAACGTGGCCTACCGGCCAGAGCGTGGCCGGCGGCCAGAGCGTGACTGCCAGTCAGAGCGTGGTCTCCCGGTCAGAGCGTGGCCGGCGGTCAGAACGTGGCCGGCGGTCAGAGCGTGGCCTGGAGTGCCGCGTCCTTGTCCAACACCAGTTGTTCCAGGTTGGCCTGGAACTCGGCCATCTGGCGCCGCAGCCCGGCGTCAGCCACGGCCAGCATGCGCACGGCGAGCAGCCCGGCGTTGCGCGCCCCGCCCACGGACACCGTGGCCACGGGCACACCGGCCGGCATCTGCACGATGGACAGCAGCGAGTCCAACCCGTCCAGGTGCTTGAGCGGCACCGGCACCCCGATCACCGGGAGCACGGTCGCCGAAGCCACCATGCCGGGCAGGTGGGCGGCGCCACCCGCGCCCGCGATGATCACCCGCAGGCCGCGCTCCTCGGCCGAGCGCGCGTAGTCGATCATGCGCTGCGGCGTGCGGTGCGCCGACACCACGCTGACCTCGTAGCCCACCCCGAACTCGTCCAGTGCCGTGGCCGCGGCCCGCATCACCGGCCAGTCCGAGTCGCTGCCCATGATCACGCCGACCGCCGGCCGCGCCTCGCGCTCCTCGACCACGCGTTCCGTCCCTTCTCGTAGTGGTGTCGCCACCGTGGTGCGCCACCGTTGTGCGCCGGCCCGCCGTGCTCCCGCTGTCGGGCCGAATTGGTCAGTCCTGCTGCGGCTGGTGCCGCCGGGCTCGCCGCGGCCGGTTCCGGCTGCCGCGCACGCCACACCGGACAGCCGCCCAACCCGGTCAGCTGTTCGGCCAGCTGTTCGGCCGGTTCAGCCGTGGATGTCGTAGCCGTCCGGCCACACGCCCTCGGCCAACCACCGCGCGGCCAGCCGCGCCCTGGTCCGCACCTGGTCCATCCGCTCCCCCAGCACGGTCACGTGCCCGACCTTGCGGCCCGGCCGCTCCGCCTTGCCGTACAGGTGCACCCGGGCGTCCGGGAACCGTGCGAACAGGTGGTGCAGCCGCTCGTCAACGCCCATGGCCGGCGGGGCCGCCGCACCCAGCACGTTGGCCATCACCACGGCGGGCGCGGCCAGGTCGGTCACGCCGAGCGGGTAGTCCAGCACGGCTCGCACGTGCTGCTCGAACTGCGAGGTCCGCGAGCCCTCGATGGTCCAGTGCCCGGAGTTGTGCGGTCGCATGGCCAGCTCGTTGACGACCACGCCCGCGTCGGTCTCGAACAGCTCCACCGCCAGCAGCCCGACCACACCCAGTTCCTCGGCCACCCGCAGGGCCAGGTCCTGGGCGGCCTGGGCCCGTTCGGCCGACAGGTCCGGGGCCGGGGCCAGCACCTCGACGCAGATGCCGTCCTCCTGCACGGTCTGCACCACCGGCCAGGTGGCGCCCTGGCCGAACGGCGAGCGCGCCACCAGCGCGGCCAGCTCCCGCCGCATCGGCACGCACTGCTCGACCAGCAGCGGGGTGCCCGCGGCCAGCAGTTCGGGGATGACCCGCTGGGCGCTGTCCGGGGTGTTGATCATCCACACGCCCCGGCCGTCGTAGCCGCCCCTGGTCGCCTTGACCACGCACGGCCAGCCGTGGGTCGCGCCGAACCGGAGCACCTCGCCCACGTCGGCCACCGGCTCGAACGGGGGGACCGGCAGCCCGAGTTCGGCCAGCCGGCGCCGCATCACCAGCTTGTCCTGCGCGTGCAGCAGCGCGTCCGGACCAGGGTGCACGGTGACGCCCTCGGCGACCAGGGTGCGCAGGTGCTCGTTGGGCACGTGCTCGTGGTCGAAGGTGAGGACGTCGCAGTCGCGGGCGAAGGCGCGCAGCGCGGCCAGGTCGGTGTGGCTGCCGAGCACCACGTCCCTGGCCACCAGCGCGGCCGGGTCGTTCTCGGAGGTGGCCAGCACGCGCAGGGACTGGCCGAGCGGGATGACCGCCTGGTGGGTCATGCGGGCGAGTTGACCGCCGCCGACCATGCCGACGGTGGGGAAGCCGGTTCGTGAGTTCACCAAAAGTCCTGCTTGTCGGTCTCGGAGCAGCAACAACCGGCACGTCAGCCTAGTTCACCGCCCCGCCGGCCCACGCTGGACTGTGCCGGGCGACTCACCAGCCGGTCCAATGGCGTGGGCCAGGTGGTCGAGCGGGCTGGTCGCGGCCTGGTGAGCGCCCGGCGGCGGCGCCAGCGACACCCCGGCGCGGTCACCCTGGGCAGCTGGACAGCAACGGCGGCGGTTCCACAACCGCCGTTCCGGTCTGGGCTTGCGGTGGGGCTGGAGCCGGGGGAGCAGCACGCTGCGCGGCGCGGCCGGATCGAGCGGGGTCCGGCCGGGTCCGGCGCGCGGCGGCGCTGGTCGCGCCACCGGGTTCGGACGGTGGCGCGCCGTTCGGTCGGGGTGTGCCCACTGCGCGTCCGCCCAGCGCGGTCGCGGCTCTGGTGTTCCGGGGCGGGTTCGGTGCGCCAGGGCGGTGGCTCCTCCCGGTCACGCGGCGCGACCAGGCCGCTGCCATGCCGGGGATTCCATGCCACCCGGTCGGGCGGTTTCGGATGACTTGCCCTAAGGCGACGGCCAGACTGGCCGAGCATGGGGTCGTACACCCTTCGTGGTGATGCGCACGCCCAGTGTCACCACCCATCCCTGTTTTCTCTTCACCAGCCATTTCACCAGCCATTTCACCAGCCAAGGAGGACGTGGGTGTCGACCGAATCCGCTGACCCGTCAGGGCCGAGCGACGCCGAGCTCATCAGGTTGGTGCGCGGCGGGTCGACCAAGGCGTATGCCCAGCTCTACAAACGTCATGTCAAGGCGGCATACAACCTGGCCAGGCAGCTGGCCGGGTCGGCGACGGAAGCCGACGACCTGGTCTCCGAGGCGTTCACCAAGATCCTGGACGTGCTGCGGGCCGGCCGCGGTCCGGACGCGGCCTTCCGCGCCTACCTGCTCACCGCGCTGCGGCACACCGCCTACGACCGGAGCAAACGGGAACGCCGGGTCGAACTGACCGACGACGTCAGCACGGTGGCCGACACCGAGGCGATCAGCGTCCCGTTCCAGGACAGCGCGCTGGCCGGGTTGGAGCGGTCCATGGTCGCGCGGGCCTTTGCCACGCTGCCCGAGCGCTGGCAGGCGGTGCTGTGGCACACCGAGGTCGAGAACGAGCCGCCGGTCGAGGTGGCGCCGCTGTTCGGGCTGACCCCCAACGGTGTGGCCGCCCTGGCCTACCGCGCCAGGGAGGGGCTGCGCCAGGCCTACCTGCAGATGCACCTGGCCGAGATCACCACGGAGCGGTGCCGCGCCACGGTCGGCCGGCTCGGCGCGTGGGCCCGCGGTGGCCTGTCGCGGCGGGACACCGCACAGGTCGAGGCGCACCTGGACGAGTGCCCCCGGTGCCGGCGGCTGGCCGACGAGGTCCGGGACACCAACGACCACCTGCGGGTCGTGGTGGCTCCGCTGGTGCTGGGCGCCACCGCCATCGCCTACCTCGGCGGCACAGGCGTGGCCGGTGGTGGCGCCGCCGCCGGCACAGCGACCGGGGTGGGTGGCAGTGGCCTGGTCGGTGCCGGCACAGCGGCCAGGGCCAACCGAACAGCCGGTGGACTGCCCAGGCAGGCGGTGACCCTGCTCGGTTCGGCCGCGGCCCTGGTGGTGGTGCTGGTGCTGGGCCTGATCGCCGGGGACGAGCAGACCGACCCGCAGGCCGCGTCCCCACCGGCGCCCGCCGCGCCGGAGCCGACCAACGCGCCGCCGGGCCAGCAGCAGCCACTGCCGTCGGTGCCGCCGGGGGCGACCGTGCGGCCACCCCTGCCGAGCCGGTCGGGCCAGCCAGGACAGGTCCCGTCCGGCCCCGACCAGTCCCAGTCCCCCGGCACCCAGTCCCCCGGCACCCAGTCCCCCGGCATCCAGCCGCCCGGCACCCAGTCCCCCGGGGCCACCCCACCGGCGTCCCCGCCCGGTCGGCCGGACCAGCAGCCGCAGCCGGGCGCGGTCACGTTGGCCGCCGCGGCGCCCACCACGCCGATGGCGCTGTCGGCGGGTGGTTCGGCCACGGAGCTGCGCATCCCGGTCACCAACACCGGTGCGGCCGCGTCCGCCCCGGTCAGCGTCGCCCTCGACCTGCCGGCCGGGGTGCGGGTGGAGCCGAAGCGCAACCGGTTCGCCGGCTGGTCGGAGCTGCCGCGCATCCCGGGCACCGACCCGGAGCCGCGCGCCACGCCCGAGCTGCGCTGCGCCTCGGCGACCTGCGCCACCTCGTCGGGGCTGCGCCCGGGTGAGACCGTGGACTTCGTCTTCCCGCTGGTGGCCGACCAGACCGCGCGGTCCGGCCGGGTCAGTGGCCGGATCAGCGCGGGCAACACCGTGCAGGCACGCGTCGAGGTGCGGGTCGAGGTGTCCCAGCCGGTCGACGACCTGTCGCTGACCGCGGAGCGGGTGCCGAGCAACCAGTGCCCGCGCTGGCCCAAGTGGTGGCCGTACTGGACGGTGTGGTCGCAGGTGGACGTGACCGTGACCAACACCGGGGACACCTCGGGTGAGGTCCTGCTGAACGTGTCGGTGCCAGCGCCCAACGTGCTGTTCTCCCCGTCGGCGCGCCTGGCCGGCACCCGGCTGAGCATGCGGCAGGCACTGGCCGCCGGCCGCAGCTTCCGGATCAGCCTGTGCGCGCTGACCGGCTGGCAGCAGCGCGACGTCGTCCACGTCACCGCCACCCTGGGCAAGGCGAGCGACTCCGCCGACGTGACCCCGGGCAGCCGGCCGCGGCCCGTCCCGTTGGAGCTGGTGCCGGCCGCCCGGGCCACGCCGACGGACGGGACCACGCCGGCGCCGGCCAACGGCGACCCGGTCCAGTCCACCCCGTCGCCGACGGGATGGACGCCGGCCCCCTCCAGTCCGGCACCGGCCAGTTCGACCGATCCCGGCCCCAGCCAGTCGCGGCCGAGCACGCCCGGTTCCACCGACGCCGACCAGGACCACACCGACCCGGCGCCAGCCCCGAGCGGTCCCGCACCCGTTGACGCTGGGTCAACAACCGAGCAGGCGCGCCCGTCCTCGGCGCCCGGCCCCAACCCGGGCCAGCCGAACCCGGCACCGGGCCCCGCCCCGGGCGTGCCGCCGATCGGATCGTGGCCGCCGTTCTCGCCCCCGGGCGGATGGGTGGTGCCGGCCGTGTCCTTCCGCTGAACCATCCCGCCGACCGGCCCTGAGCAGGCACGATGATCGGGGCCGGCGGTGGTTCGCCGAACGGCGGCCGGCCCGGACACGACCGGCCGGGGCGGGGTGCGCGGAACCGGAAAAATCGGACGGTAGCCAGAGTCATGCGTAGCGTATTCGGGCTACCTCCGTAGACTGCCCGGGTGCTGCGACTACTTCACGCTGTGTACAACCGGGTGCCGGAACCAGTTCGCGTGCTCCTGCGCAAGCACCGCGAGCTGCTGCGCTTCGCGGTGGTCGGCGGCACCTGCTTCGTGATCACGGTCGCGATCAACTACGCGCTCAAGCTCACCATCCTCACCGACAAGCCGGTCAGCGCCCAGGCCATCTCCGTGGTCATCGCCACGATCGTGTCCTACGTGCTGAACCGCGAGTGGTCGTTCCGCACCAGGGGCGGCCGCGAACGCGCCCACGAGGCAGCACTGTTCTTCCTGATCAGCGGGATCGGCGTGGCGTTGAACTCGGCGCCGCTGTGGGTTTCGCGCTACCTGTTCCACCTGCAGGAGCCGGCGGTCACCCGGCTCACCCAGGAGATCGCCGACTTCGCCAGCGGCATGATCCTCGGCACCCTGCTGGCCATGGTGTTCCGCTGGTGGGCCTTCAAGAAGTGGGTCTTCCCCCAGGCCGACGCCCGGCCCCGGCCGGTGCGGCCCACGCGGAGCGAGCGCGCCGCCCTGCGCGCGGCGGAAGCCCAGGCGGAACAGGACCGGGCCGCCTGAACCCGGGCCGCCTGAACCCGAGCCAGCTGGGCCCGAGCCAGCTGAGCACCGGGTTCACCGGCTGGTCCTGGCGTTCACGCAAGTTCCCCGCGCAGCACCTCGGCGTCCGTAGACTGCGAAGACGTGGCAGTACTTGAGTCGGTTCTCGCCTGGATGCCGAGACCGCTGCGGGCCCTGGCCCTGAAGCACCGCGAGCTGTTGAAGTTCGCGGTGGTCGGCGGCACCTGCTTCATCATCGACACGGCGATCTTCACCGTGTTGAAGATGACCTTCCTGGAGCCCAAGCCGGTCACAGCCAAGGTCGTGGCCACCCTGATCGCCACAATCGTGTCGTACGTGCTGAACCGGGAATGGTCGTTCCGCACCAGGGGCGGCCGCGAACGCGCCCACGAGGCAGCACTGTTCTTCCTGGTCAACGGGGTCAGCATTGTCATCAACTCGGCGCCGCTGTGGGCCTCGCGCTACGTGCTCGACCTGCAGGAGCCGGCGGTCACCCGACTCACCCAGGAGATCGCCGACTTCACCAGCGCGCAGATCATCGGCACCCTGCTTGGCATGGTGTTCCGCTGGTGGAGCTACAAGAAGTGGGTGTTCCCCGAGGAGAACGCCCGCCCCCGGCTGGTGCGCGTACCCACCGATCCCGACGCCGAGGCGTACACCCGCACCCGCCGCGGCTCAGGCGGATCAGCTGGCAGGGCCAGCTGAGAGCGGGAGTCAACACAGATCAGCTGGCAGGGCCAGCTGAGAGCCGGAGTCAACACAGATCAGCCGGCGCAGCCAGCTGAGGGCTGGTCAGCGCGGGTTTCCCGGGGAGCGCCACGGCACCCCGTACAGGTCGCCCGCCTTGGGTCTGGGCAGGAACACCGCGAACGTGGCCGGTCGGGCCGTGGACAGCTCCAGCCGCCCACCGTCGGCGTCCACCAGGGCCCGGGCCAGGGCCAGCCCCACCCCGGTCGACCCGCCGCCGGACACCCCCCGCTCGAAGATGTGGCCGGCCAACTCGTCGGGCACGCCCTGGCCGCTGTCACTGACCTCGACCACCACGGTCCCCTCGTCGCGGCGGGCCGACAGCAGCACCGTGCCCTCCCCGTGCCGCAGGGCGTTGTCCAGCAGCACGCCGATCGCCTCACGCAGCCGGGCCGGGGTGGCTCGGGCCATCAGTCCCTCGGGTACCCGCACCCGCAGGGCGCGGCCCTCGGCGCGCAGCGGGTCGCGCCACTCGGCGGCGATCGAGGTCAGCTCGGTGCGCAGGTCGATCAGCTCCGCGCCGATGGACCTGGCCGCTCTGGCCGCGGCCAGCATCTCGTCGAGCACCGCGGCCAGTCGGTCGGCCTGCTCCAGTGCGGCCCCGGCCTCGCCGGCGGTCTCCTTGTCCGGGTGCTCGGCCAGCGCCTCCAGCCGCAGTTGCAGCGCGGTCAGCCGGCTGCGCAGCTGGTGGGAGACGTCGCCGACCAGGTCGCGCTCGCGTTGGATCAGGTGGGCCAGTGCCTCGGCCGAGGTGTCCAGCGCCTCGGCCACCCGGTCCAGTTCCTGCACGCCGTGCCGGTTGGGGTCGGGCCGGAAGTCACCGGCGCCGAGCCGGGCTGCCCGGTCGGCCACGTGGCTGAGCGGTTCGGCCAGGCGGCGCGCGGTGACCGTGGCCACCACCGTGCCGATGCCCACGGACAGCACCACCAGCAGCAGCACCAGCCCGGCCACCTGGGCCTGTTGGCTGCGCAGCGGGTCCACCGGCTCCTCCAGCCGGACCGTGCCCTGGTGCACGATGGGGACCTCGACGAACATCACCCGCTCGCTGAGTTCCGGTCCGGAGCTGATCTGGCCGGTGGGCAGGGTGACGACCAGCCGTCCGTCCGGCGGCACGGCCACCCGGACCTCGTTCAGGTCCAGCGGCCGGTCGTTGGCCAGTTGGTCGTCCAGTCGGGCCGCGATCTGCTGCGCGCTCTGGCTCAGATCCCGGGTGGAGAAGTCCTGGACCAGCTCCAGCGCGGTGTAGCCGAGCGGGATGCCCAGGGCGAACGCGGTGACCGCCACCGCGAGGAGGATCGCCCGCAGGATGCGTTGACGCACGCCGTTCCCCGTCTTCCTCGTCCTTCTCATCGGCGTTCCGGTGGTGACAGCGTGGCATCCGCCGGCCGACGCGTGGGCACCAGTTGGTCGGGGGCGGGCCATCACCCAGCCAGCGGTGACCTAGTCCGCGTTGAACCGGAAGCCGACACCGCGCACCGTGGCGATCCGCCGTTCCGCCGAGCGCATGGTGCCGTCGCCGAGCTTGCGGCGCAGCCACGACATGTGCATGTCCAGGGTCTTGCTGCTCTTCAGCTCGGGGTCGTGCCACACCTCGGAGAGGATCTCCTCGCGGCTGACCACCTGACCGGCGTGCTGGATGAGCACCCGCAGCAGTTCGAACTCCTTGTTGGCCAGTTGCACCTCGCGACCGTCCACGGTGACCCGGCGCGCCGCCAGTTCCATGCGCACGCCGTTCACCTCCAGGGTGCTCGGCGCCCGGCGCCGCAGCAGCGCCCGGATCCGGGCCATCAGCTCGGCCAGCCGGAACGGCTTGGCCACGTAGTCGTCGGCGCCGGCGTCCAGGCCGACCACGAAGTCCACCTCGTCGGCGCGGGCTGTGAGCATGAGCACGGGCAGTCCGCGGCCGCCGGCGCGCAGTCGCCGGCACACCTCCAGTCCGTCCATCGTGGGCAGACCGAGGTCGAGAACGAGCAGGTCAACGCCACCAGCGGCGGCGACGTCCAGGGCCGCGGGCCCGTCGGTGACCACCTGAACGGTATAGCCCTCCCGCTGCAACGCCCTGGACAGCGGTTCTGCGATCGCCGGGTCGTCCTCGGCCAGTAGCACCACGCTCACGGTGTCCACCCTAGGCGTGACAGCATCGCGCTCGTGTCAACCTTCGGCCCTGATCTTGAACTCGCCCTCCGCCTGGCTGACGCCGCGGACGCGACCACCCTTGCCCGATTCCACGCCCGTGACCTGGTGGTGCACCGCAAACCGGACCGGACCCCGGTGACCGACGCGGACGTGGCCGTTGAGGACGCGGTGCGCGAGCAGTTGGCCATCGAGCGCCCCCAGGACGTGGTGGCCGGTGAGGAGCGCGGCGGCACGGTGGGGCAGGGCCGGTCCTGGCTGCTCGATCCGATCGACGGCACCAAGAACTTCCTGCGCGGGGTGCCGGCGTGGGCCACGCTGATCGCCCTGATCGTGGCCGGCCGGCCGGTGGTGGGTGTGGCCAGTGCCCCGGCCCTGGGTCGCCGCTGGTGGGCAGCGGCCGGCCAGGGCGCGTGGACCAGTGCGCCCGGCCAGCCACCGCAGCGGATCAGGGTGTCCGAGGTCACCGACCTGGCCGACGCGTACGTGTCCACCACCCACCTGGGCACCTGGGTGGAGCACCACGACCGCCGGTCCTACCTGCGGCTGGTGGACGCCTGCTGGGAGAACCGGGCGTTCGGCGACTTCTGGCAGCACTGCCTGGTGGCGGAGGGGTCGATCGACCTGGCCGCCGAGCCGATCGTCAACCCGTGGGACGTGGCCGCGCTCCAGGTGATCGTGGAGGAGGCCGGCGGCCGGTTCACCGATCTGACCGGCGTGGCCCGCTACGACGGCGGCAGCGCCCTGTCGTCCAACGGCCACCTGCACCAGACGGCCCTGGACCACCTCGCCCGCGACTGACCACGCGCTCAACAGGTCGCACGCGCGATCCGGTGCGTGCGGGGCGGACAGCGCCGCGCCGAGAACGCGGCAACGCCTGGCCGGCTGGGCTCGTGACGCCGCCCTGACCGCAGTCCCCTCCCTGACCGCAGTCCCCTCCCTGACCGCAGCCCCCGCCCTCCCAGGGGGGCGACCCCAGGTCCAGCCTATCGCCGCTGATCAGCGAGGCCCAGCGCGCGATGTGGGGCTGTGGATAACTGGGTGCCCTGTGGACAACTCGGCGCGGCGCGCTGCGTTCACCGCCGCTTGGTCGCGCTCGCCGGGCCCGCTCTCCGAGCCGGGCGGGGCCGGCCTGGCTCGTGGTGGGCGCCGCCACCGCGCTCAGCTCGTGGTGTCGGTCCGCCGGTAGACCAGCAGGTAGCGCCAGAACAGCAGGCGGCGGACGGTGGCGCCGGGTAGCAGGTCGACGGCCTGGGCCCGGATCTCGCGCAGGGTCATGGCGGGCGCGGTGGCTGGCGCGCTCATCCGGTCGTGCAGCACGGTCGGTCGCCCCAGGACCGCGCCGGTCCGCTCCCACGCGGCCACGCCCACCCTGACCACCGCGTTGGCCGGCACCGCGGCCAGTTCGACCGGCGCGTCACCTGGCCAGCTCTGCCGGTAGCAGCCGAGCACCGCGAGCACGCCGCCCGGCGCCAGGGCCTGGCGCAGCGCGGTGACCGTGTCGAACGGCACGTGGTGCAGGCTGGCCAGGCAGGAGATGAAGTCGTAGCGGCCGGCCGGCAGCCGCATGGCGGTGATGTCCGCGTGGATCCAGCGGATCCGGTCGGTGCCGGCGCCGATCCGGGTCCTGGCCAGTTCCAGGGTGTCACCGGACGGATCCACCGCGTCCACGCTGACCCCGCGCTGGGCGAGGCGCCGCGCGAACCCGCCAAGACCACACCCCACGTCCAACGCCTTCGCGGCGTCCGCCGGCAGCTGGCGCAGCAGCAGTCGGTGATAGAAGTCGTTGTGGTTGAACGGCATTGGTCGAGTATGCGGGAACGCGGGCGGCAGTGATCAGGACAGCGGCGGGCCGGCGGGGGCCGGCCCGGTCGGGGGTGCGGCGGGCTGGCCGGGGTTGGCCTGCCCCGCTGTGGGCGGGATCGTGCGCGGCTGGGTCACCTCGGCCGGGTCGACGTCGGCCGGCGCGGGTTGCCGGCTCGGACTGGACTGGCCCCCACCCTGCTGGGCCGGCCCCTGTGGGGACACGCCCTGCTGGGACACGCCCTGCTGGGGCACGCCCTGGTGCGGGGTCGCTGCCTGCTGGTCGGTGCCCTGGTGCCCGGCCTGGACCGCGCCACGCGGCGGCGTGCCGGGCTCGTTCGCAACGGGCAGCACGCCCACCGCGCCCCTGGCCACCTGCGACCAGGTGAGCCGGCCGAACAGGTAGTGGCAGGCCACGTGCTCGCTGCTGAACCGGGCCCAGTCGTAGCGGTTGCCCTGTTCCCGCCAGAACACCTCCCAGCCCGGCTGGGGCTCTTCCGGGCCACCGTCGTCGCGCAGCAGGCACCAGGCGTTGTCGGCCTCGGCGCCCACCGACACCACCTCGGCGGGCACCCCCACCGCCCGCAGCCAGTCCACAATGGACTCCATGTTCATCCGGCTGCCCCCTCGCGCTCGTTCTGGTCGGGCTGGCTCTGGTCCAGCGGTTCGGTGTCGGACGGCCGGGACGCGCCCTGCTCGGGCGGGTCGGATGCTGCCGGCGCGGATTCCGGCCGCGGTGTGGTCGCCGGGAGCTGGTCGGTGATGTCCGCCAGGTAGCCGAGCACCACCAGGTCGGCCACCGGCCAGGTGGTGCGGTAGCGCCAGCCGCCGCCCGGCTGCCCGAACCAGCTGGCCGACATGGCCCGCCAGGCCGGCAGGGGCCGCAGCACCCGGTAGCGGTGGTAGCCGGCGTCCCGGTGGGTCGGTGGCAGCGCGCGCTGGCCGAACGGGGTGTCCGCCTCGGCCAGCACCCGACCGTCGGGGCTGCCGAACCGGTCGATCTCCACCCCCACCGCGAGCACCACGGGCTCGCCCGGCTCACAGCCGCCTTCGGGGAACACCTCGGCCGGTGGCCACGAGTACTCGGCGCGCCGGCCGCCCTCCGGGTCGGCGGCCCGGACCAGGAAGCGGCGGTCCCAGTCCCGCTCGTGCTGGCCGGCCAGCGGGTCGTGGTCGGCGACCAGGGCGGCCACGGCCGGCGCGGTGGCCGGTGCCGGCTCGCCCGGCTGGACCGGCGGCCGGCCAGCAAGCACGCTTCGCACCGTGTCCGCGTCGCTGACCAGGGCGGACTCCGGGTGGTCCTGGGGTGGGAAGCGCAGGCCGGCCGCGTAGTCGACCTCGGCGGGCGGTGGGGGCAGTTGGCGGGCCGGCCGGTCCGAGGGCACCGGGAGGTGCCCCAACGGGAACATGTGCACCAGGAACAGCGCCATGGACTCCACCGCGGGATCGCGGCGCACGGGGTGGGCCGCGACCGGGCGGTCCAGGCCTGGCTGGCTGATTCCCGGCTGGTTGATCCCCGCGTAGGCGCCGACCACCGCGCCGGGCTGGACCGCGACCGGGGCGGCACCGGCGTAGCCGCGGTTGACCACGGCCCCGGCCGCGAAGTCGGCGCCGAGCCGGTTGCCAACGGCCGGCTGGGGGGCGGGCGCGCCCGCCCCGGCTCCGGGCTGGCCGCCGCCGGGCTGCGCGGTGGTGCCGGGCGCGGGCGCACCGGGTTGACCGGCGACCACGTGCCCCACGCCGAACTGCGCACCGGGCTGACCGCCGCCCCCTGGGCCGGCCACCCCGGGGGTCGCACCCGCGTTGGGCATCGCGGGACCGGCGCCCAGTTGTCCAGCCCCCAGCTGTCCAGCGCCCGGCTGACCGGCACCCAGCTGCCCGGCACCGCCGGGGAGGCCACCGACCGGGCTGCCGGCGACCGGCCCGGCGCTGACCGGCCCAGCACTGACCGGCCCAGCGCTGACCGGGCCTGGACCGACCGGGCCGGGACTGACCGGGCCGAAGCCCGGCGCCGGGTGGTTGGCGCTGCCGGCGCCACCGGAGATCCCGCCGCCGCCGTGTCCGGGCAGGTGGCCGGCCGCGGCCGAGGAGTCGGGCACGGCAATGGACGGTGCCGCCGGGGCGGTGGCGAAGGACTGGTGCACCGCGTCGGCGCGACCGACCGCGCCGCTGACCACGTCCCTGGCGACCGGGCCGGTGTCCACGGAGACCGACACCGGGGCGGAGCCGCCGCCGGCGTGCCCGTGGCCGGCGCCACCCAGGTTGACCGAGACCCGACCGGTGTCGCCGTGGGGGTCGCCGCCGACGCTGACCGAGGGCGCGGGCGGGGTTTCCCGGTACGACGGCTCCGGGTCGGACTGGGCGGGCCCGGACTGGGCGGGCCCGGGCTGGGTGTGGCCGGACTGGGTCAGGCCGTCCACGGCCGAGGGCAGCACCTCGGGCGCCCTCGGGCCGCCACCGCCAGCACCGTGCGGCGCGCCGCCGCCCTGATCACTCCACTGTGGACTGTCCAGACCGGACTGGTCGGTGCCGGCCGGGCCGTCGCCCAACCACCCCGGGCCCTGGCTGTCACCACCCGGGCCGTTCGGCCCCTGGTACTGCCCGTCCAGCCCCAACAACCCGCCTGGGCCGTCCAGGCCAAGCTGCCCGTCGAGGCCGAGTTGCCCGTTCGGGCCGGGCTGGCCGGTGGGGCCCCACTGGCCCTGCTCGCCGAGCAGGCCGCCCAACAGCGGGTCGCCCTGCTGGCCTGCACCGTTGAACAGCCCGTTCACCAGCGTCTCGGCGAAACCGGAGAACGGCCCCTGCCCGCCCGCCCTGGTGTCGATCAGGCTGGTGTCCCGCACGTCCAGCCCGCTGTCCGGGTCGACCGAACTGGTCAGGGTCTGGTTGATCTGCGCGACGTTGGCCGAGGCCGCCCGCATCGCCGTGGTCATGCCCAGCAGGGCGTTGGGGTGGCCGGTGGCGGCGGCCTGCTCGGCCGCGTCCACGTTCTTGGACAGCGTGACCAGCTGCTGGACGATCTGCACCTTGGCCGCGCCGACCTGGTCGGCGGCGTGCTCCAGCCGGTCGGCGTTGGCGTAGCAGTCCCGGGTGGTGGCCGGGAAGTGCCCGTCCGGTCCGACGAACCCGTCCCAGTGCCGGGTGGCGGCCTGCCCGGTGCCGCCCTGCACGGCCGCCAGCGCCGAACCGGCCGCGCTGTCCGCGTCGGTGGCCAGGGAACTGACCTGGTCGCCGGCGGTGCGCCAGGCCTGGGCGCTCTGCCGCAACGCGTCCTCGTCGGCCTGCGGCCACTGCACGCCGATCCTGGCCGCGATGTCGGCGAGTTCCGCGGGAAGCTCGATGCCCATCGCGTTCCCCCTCAGCCCTCGGTCCCGCGCAGTCGGGCGGCGTTGTCGTGTTCGACCTGCTGGTAGGCGGCGGCCGTGTCGGCGAACCGCCGGCCCACGTCGTGCAGCTGTTCGCTCAGTTCGTCCAGCCGGGCCATGGTGGACTGGGCGGCGGGCACGTGCCGCTGCGCGAAGCTGCGGCCGATCGCGTCCGCGCCCCAGCACTCCCCCAGCGCGGCCAGTTCCCGCTGCAACCGAGCGGCGATCTGCCTGGCCTGCTCGCCCGCCGCGGTCAACTGGGTGGCGCCGGTGAGCAGCCGCTCGTTGTCGCTGCGGAATCCGTTGGTGGTCACCGTGCCCTCCGGTAGCTGTCCCCGCGCAGCCAGGTCTGCCGGTCCTCGTTGCTGTCCTCGTCCTCGTCCTCGTCGTCGTCCGGGACGGGGGCGGGCCGGGCCCGGGTGCCGCCGGCGGGACCGGCCGGCTCGTCCGGGGCCAGCTCATCCGGGCGCAGGTCGGCCGAACCGGCGAGCACGGCCGCGGGATCAGAACCGGCCGGCAGGATCGGGGACAGCTCGCGCTGGGCGGCCGCCGCCGCCTTGGCCGCCGCGGCGGCCGCCGTCCGCACCACCAGGTCGGCCAGTTCGGCCGGCCGGTGCCGGTGGTAGGCGGCCTGGTCGATCACCAGGCCGGTGAGTCTGCCCTCGGCCCCGCTGGTGGCGGTCACCGTGCCGTCCGCGCTGGTGGCGGATTCGCTGACGGCGGCGAGCGCGCGCTGAACGGACCCGAGCAGCTCTCTACTGCGCCGGTAGTCCGCGAGCAGTTCGTCCACCTGGGCCCGGTGGTCGGTAGTCACGGCCACCTCCGGTTCGTGTTGCCGGGCACGGCGCTTCGGCAGGCCGACGGCGGGCGCGTCCACCGGCGATGCCGACAGCACAACGTCGGTCGGTCCCTTCTTTGACGTGCGGTCCGCAACTCCGGTTCCCCCCGTTCGGGTGTATTTCCCGGAGCTGTCAGGATCGGCGGGGTGACCACTACCGCCTTCGAAGATCTTGTCCCCGGCCGGGTCATCGACCTGGGGGAGAGCACCGTGGACCGCGCGGAGATGCTGGCCTTCGCCGAGCGGTTCGACCCCCAGCCCTTCCACCTCGACGAGGAGGCCGGCCGCCAGTCCGTGCTGGGCGGGCTGTGCGCGTCGGGCTGGTTCACCGCGTCGCTGTGGATGCGGGCCTACGTCGACCACGTGCTGGCCGGCTCCACCTCACAGGGCTCCCCCGGCTGCCGGGAACTGTCCTGGCTGGCCCCGGTGTTCCCGGGGGACGTGCTGCGCTGCCAACTGGAGGTGCTCGGCGCCCGGCGCTCGCGCACCCGACCCAACCTGGGCATGGTGGACATGCGCGGCACCGCCCACCGCGGCGAGCGGTGCGTGCTGCGGCTCGCCTTCACCGGCATGTTCGGCTGCCGGGACGCCGACCAGCCGCGGCAGGACGACGGTCCGGCCGGCCAGGACTAGCCCCGGGACGGCCACTCGCTCCGGGCATAGCCGCCGGTGGTCAACAGGCGCAGGCCGGCCTCGACCGCGGCGTGCGCGGCACGGGCCAGCGCCGAGCCGACCGAGGAGCGGGGACCGCCGTACCGCTCGGCCGGACCGGTCGTGGGGCACAGCAGCACCACCGAGTCGGTGGGCGTGCCGGTGCCGGGCACCCCGGCCTGCCTGAGCACCTGCGCCTTGGCCTCCGTCACCGTCATCACGGCGTTGACCAGCGCGGACTCGCTCAGCCGCACGGGCAGCCAGCAGATGGTGTTGATGGTGCCCGGTTCCGGGGACGCCACCGCCGGAGCCGGGCTGGCCGCCCAGGTGGGGTGCAGGCCGATCCCGGTGGTCGCCGACACCACCACCCCGCTGTCCGCGCCGAGCACGGCGAGCCGCACGTCCACCGCGGTGAGCAGGCCGACTCCCGGTCCGGTGAGGCCGATCTCGTCGGCCATCTCGGTGACGTGCCGGTCCGGGTCGGGCCGGTCGTAGCCCTTCTCCACGCTGGCGTTGATCACCCAGCGCCGCTCGCCGAGACCGCCGCCGTGCACGGCCGAGGACAGCGCCAGCCACGGGTGCTCGCTCTGCCAGGCCAGCACCGGGGTGCCCGCCACCCAGTGCAGCCGCTCCGCCCAGGGTGGCCGCTGGCCCACCGCACCGCTCGATAAGGCAGACAACCCCGCCGCCCTGTCCACGCCGTCGCCTCCGTTGCCGTTCACGCCGTCACGCCCGTCTCGCCCGCTCACGCCCGTCTCACCCGGTGAGCCCCGCCCCGGTCGGTCAGCCCCGGCCGCCACCCAGCGCCCGGACCACCCGGGACGGGCTGGGCCGGCCGAGCCGCTCGGCCATCCACACGCTGGTGCGCACCAGGGCGTCCAGGTCAACGCCGTGCTGGATGCCCAGGCCGTCGAGCATCCACACCAGGTCCTCGGTGGCCAGGTTGCCGGTGGCCGACTCGGCGTAGGGGCAGCCGCCCAGCCCACCGGCTGACGAGTCCACATTGGACACCCCGAGGCGCAGTGCGGTGAGCGTGTTGGCCAGCGCCTGCCCGTAGGTGTCGTGGAAGTGCACGGACAGGTCGGCCATGGCCACGCCCGCGTCGGCGAACGCGGTGAGCAGCCGGGTCACCTGCCCGGGTGTGGCCACGCCGATGGTGTCGCCCAGCGACAGCCGGGAGCAGCCCAGGTCGAACAGGCGCAGCCCGACCCGGACCACCTGGTCGGCGCTGACCGCGCCCTCCCACGGGTCGCCGAAGCACATGGAGACGTAGCCGGTCACCGCCATGCCCTCGGCGCTCACCGCCCGGCCCACCACCGGCTCGAACATGGCGAACTGCTCGTCCAGACCGCGGTTGAGGTTGCGCCGGGCAAAGCTCTCGGTGGCACTGGCGAACACCGCGATCTGCTCGACCCCGGCGGCCACGGCCCGCTCCAGGCCGCGCTCGTTGGGCACCAGCACCGGGTAGCGGACCCCGGCGCGGCGGGACAGCCGGCGCATCAGCTCCTCGGCGTCGGCCAACTGCGGCACCCAGCGGGGGTGCACGAAGCTGGTCGCCTCCAGCACGGTCAGCCCGGCGTCGGCCAGCCGGTCCAGGAACTCCAGCTTGACCTCGACCGGCACCACGGTCGACTCGTTCTGCAGGCCGTCCCTGGCCCCCACCTCCCAGATGGTGACCCGCTCGGGCAGGGTGTGCGGTTCCGGGAACGGGGCCAGCTCGGGCAGGCCCACCTCGCGCGCGCCCACCCGACTCACCTCTCCTCGAAGTGCCGCAGGTCGGGGTGGAAGTCGGGGTGGAGGTCGTCGTGCGGGTTGTCGTTGACCTCCCGGTACAGCAGCGAGTGCACCCGCTCCACCTGCGGGATGTCGTCGAACTGCAGCGGTTCGTCCGCGGCGGACTCGATGATCAGCGTGCCGCAGCCGACGATCCGGTCCAGCAGGCCGTGCTCGAAGCGCACGCTGTTGATCCGGGACAGCGGGATGTCCAGGCCGACCCGGTTGAGCACGCCCTCCCGGGACATGACCCGGTCGCTGGTGACGATGAAGTGCGTGGTGCGCCAGCGCACGAGCGGGGTCAGCACCAGCCAGATGATCAGCACTGCCGCGATCACCCCGATGACACCCCAGGCGATCGTGTTCCAGCTCTGCTCCGCGACCAGCGCGGCCAGGTACGCGCCAGCACCGACGGTGATCAGGAACACCAGCACCGGGAAGATCAGCATCTTCCAGTGCGGGTGCTTGTGGATCACGACGTACTCGCCCTCACTGAGCAGGTCGTCTGGGTAGGCCACAGCGGTCCCTCCGTACGTCACACCGCAAGGTCGGCGGGTCGGTGTCGACCAGGATCAACACCGGTGCCTCGCTCACCGTACCGGCGGTAGCCGTGGTTGCCAGGGGCGCCGAGCCAGGTCAGCTCGCCGGCGGCGGCGGCGGTGCCGGCTCACCGGGCACGGTGCCCCCCGGTGGGGGCTTCCCGGTGGGGTCCGCCGGTCGGGTCCGCCGGTCGGGTCCTGCCGGTCGGCCTCCTGCCGGCGCGGCGCTCAGCGCACCGGTCGCACGTGCACCACGTCACCCGCGGACAGTGACCGCTGCACCCCGGCGGGGTCGCGCACGGTCAACCGGCCGTCCTCGTCCACGCCGACGGCCGCGCCGGTGAGCGCGGTGCCGTCGGGGAACTCCACCCGGACCTGCTGGCCGATGGTGGCGCACACCTCCCGGTAGGCCTGCCACAGTCCGCTGCGGCTCGGGTCGCCCCCGCTCGCCCGCCACTCGCGCTCCAGCTCGGCGAACCGGCGGAGCAGCGCGGCGGCCAGCTCCTGCCGGGACAGGTCGGTGGCGCCGGCGGCGACCAGCGAGGTCGGTGGCAGCGCGCCCGGCCGGACCGGCAGCTCGGCCGGGTCCTGACTGACGTTGATGCCCATGCCCACCACCACGGCGCGGTCGGCCGGCGCGCTCACCGCCTCGGCCAGGATGCCCGCGGCCTTGCGCTGCTCCGGGCCGATCAGCAGGTCGTTGGGCCACTTCAGCGCGGCGGTCAGGGTGGTCAGCTCGCCGATGGCGGCGACGAGGGCCACCCCGGCCAACAGCGGCAGCCAGGACAGCCGGGCGGCGGGCACCCCGGCCGGCCGCAGCAGCACGCTCACGTACAGCCCGGACCCCTTGGGCGAACTCCACTCCCGCTGCTGGCGGCCCCGGCCGGCGGTCTGCTCCTCGGCGATGAGCACGGTGCGGTCGGCCGCGCCGGCACCGGCGGCCTCGGCCAGGTCGGCGTTGGTGGAGCCGGTGCTGTCCAGCACGGTGAGTGCGGCGTACGGGCCGGTGGGCGCCACCAGTGCGGCGCGCAGCGCGTGGACGTCGAGGGGGCGGTTCACGGACAGCAGGGTAGGGCCCACCCGGCCGGCCGGCACAGGGGCGCGCGCACCGCCGTGGCCGTCGGCGTGCGGGTGGGGCGCCGCGTGTTCCGCTCCACCCGCCGGTCGGAGCTGGACAGCGGGTGGAGCGGAACGGCGTGCCGCGGTGCGAGCGCGGACGCCGGACAGCCTGCGACCTGAACCGCACTGGAGGTCAAGCCCGACCGACCGCGACAGCCGGTGGTGTGGTGGTGGCGGACAGTGCGTGAGGTTGGTGACGTCTTGCCCGGTGCCAGCCAGTGCTGGCTACGCTGACCAGTCATGAGCAGTGCGACCGCGCCCATCGGCGACGTTCCCGCCGAGCTGCCCGACATCCACACCACGGCTGGCAAGCTCGCCGACCTGTACCGGCGCACCGACGAGGCAGTGCACGCCGGGTCCGCGCGTGCGGTGGAGAAGCAGCACGCCAAGGGCAAGAAGACCGCCCGGGAGCGGATCGACATGCTGCTCGACCCCGGCTCGTTCGTCGAACTCGACGAGCTGGCCAGGCACCGCTCGACCAACTTCGGCCAGGAGCGCAACCGGCCCTACGGCGACGGCGTGGTGACCGGCTACGGCACGGTCGACGGCCGGCCGGTGTGCGTGTTCAGCCAGGACGTGACCGTGTTCGGCGGCTCGCTCGGCGAGGTCTACGGCGAGAAGATCGTCAAGGTGATGGACCTGGCGATCAGGACCGGCCGGCCGATCGTGGGCATCAACGAGGGCGGCGGCGCCCGCATCCAGGAGGGCGTTGTCTCGCTCGGCCTGTACGGCGAGATCTTCCGGCGCAACACCCACGCCTCGGGCGTGGTGCCGCAGATCTCGCTGATCATGGGCGCGGCGGCCGGCGGCCACGTGTACTCCCCGGCGCTGACCGACTTCACCGTGATGGTCGACCAGACCTCGCACATGTTCATCACCGGCCCCGACGTGATCAAGACGGTCACCGGTGAGGACGTCGGCTTCGAGGAGCTGGGCGGCGGGCGCACCCACAACACCAAGTCGGGCAACGCCCACTACCTGGCCGCCGACGAGGACGACGCCATCTCCTACGTCAAGGAGCTGCTGTCCTTCCTGCCGTCCAACAACCTGTCCGAGCCGCCGGTGTTCGACGCCGAGGACGTGGGCAGCGGCTCGGTGGCGGAGAACGTCACCGACGCCGACCGCGAGCTGGACACGCTCATCCCGGACTCGGCCAACCAGCCCTACGACATCCACGAGGTCATCACCCGGGTCCTCGACGACGGTGAGTTCCTCGAGGTGCAGCAGCTGTACGCGCCCAACATCGTGGTCGGCTTCGGCCGGATCGAGGGGCACAGCGTGGGCGTGGTGGCCAACCAGCCCACCCAGTTCGCCGGCTGCCTGGACATCGCCGCCAGCGAGAAGGCCGCGCGGTTCGTCCGCACCTGCGACGCGTTCAACATCCCGGTGCTGACCTTCGTGGACGTGCCCGGCTTCCTGCCCGGCACCGACCAGGAGTGGAACGGCATCATCCGCCGGGGCGCCAAGCTGATCTACGCCTACGCCGAGGCGACCGTGCCACTGGTCACCGTGATCACCCGCAAGGCCTACGGCGGGGCCTACGACGTGATGGGCTCCAAGCACCTGGGCGCCGACATCAACCTGGCCTGGCCGACCGCGCAGATCGCGGTGATGGGCGCGCAGGGCGCGGCCAACATCGTGCACCGCAAGACGCTGGCCGCGGCCGCCGCCGAGGGCCAGGACGTGGACGCGCTGCGCGCGCGGTTGCAGCAGGAGTACGAGGACACCCTGTGCAACCCGTACGTGGCCGCCGAGCGCGGTTACGTGGACGCGGTCATCCCGCCGTCGCACACGCGGGGCCAGGTGGCGCGGGCGCTGCGGATGCTGCGGGACAAGCGCGAGACCCTGCCGCCCAAGAAGCACGGCAACATCCCGCTGTGACGCGCGCCGGCGCGGGTCAGGGGTGGACGGCCCAGCGGTGGGCGTTGGCCCGGCGGCCGGCGTTGGCCCACTGGCCGGCGTTGGCCCAGCGGCCGGCGCGGGCCCAGCGGCCGGCGTTGGCCCAGCGGCCGGCGCGGGCCCAGCGGCCGGCGCGGGCCAGGGGTCGGCGCGAGCCAGGGGTCGGCGCGAGCCAGGGGTCGGCGCGTAGCAGAACCGCCGCGGGTTGGCACGGTTTTGCCGACTCTCGCGCGCGACTGTGGACAACCGCTGGAGCTGTCCACAGCCGCGTGCGCACCCCTGGCGCGGCGGCGGGGCGCGGATAGGCTGGTGCAGGGGTCGCCCCCCAGGGAGTGAAGTGGGCCCCGGAAGTTGGACTGGAAATCCAGTTCCGACTTTGGGGGAGCAGTTCGTGCATCCAGGTAGTTCGTTGTCTGAGCGGCAGCGTGAGGCTGCTGTGGCGTTGTTCGGGGAGGGGCACGGGTCGAGGTCCGTCGCGGGTCGGTTGGGCGTGTCTCGTGACGCGGTGAGAGGGTTGTACCGCCGCTGGCTTCTCCGAGGCGCGGGAGCGCTGATCATGGATTCGACCCCACGGTCGTTCTCGTTCGAGTTCAAACTCGATGTCGTGCGCCGGTTTGTGGACGGTGAGGCCACCGCGGCCGAGTTGGCCCACGAGCACGACCTGTCCTCACCCGACTTGGTCAAG
>NZ_JAMTCK010000022.1 GCF_024171785.1 Goodfellowiella coeruleoviolacea | reverse complement strand
TCGCCGATCTCCAGCAGGGACACGTCGAAGGTGCCGCCGCCGAGGTCGAAGACCAGGATGGTCTGTTCCTTCTCGCCCTTGTCCAGGCCGTAGGCCAGGGCCGCGGCGGTGGGCTCGTTGACGATGCGCAGCACGTTCAGGCCGGCGATCTGGCCGGCCTCCTTGGTGGCCTGACGCTGGGCGTCCTCGAAGTAGGCGGGCACGGTGATCACCGCGTCGGTGATCTCTTCACCGAGGTAGGCCTCGGCGTCGCGCTTGAGCTTCATGAGCACGCGCGCGGAGATCTCCTGCGGGGTGTACTTCTTGCCGTCGATCTCGCTGGTGGTCCAGGTGGTGCCGATGTGGCGTTTGACCGACCGGATGGTGCGGTCCACGTTGGTCACGGCCTGGTTCTTGGCCGACTGGCCCACCAGGACCTCGCCGTTCTTGGCGAAGGCCACGACCGAGGGAGTCGTGCGGGAACCCTCCGAGTTGGCGATCACCGTCGGCTCACCGCCCTCAAGGACAGCGACGACGGAGTTGGTCGTCCCCAGGTCGATGCCGACCGCTCGCGCCATGGCAACCTCCCAGAATTGATGCCGGTCGGCTCAAGTATGTGGGGTCGCCACGACGCAAGGCGAAAACCTGAGTCCAGTGGACTCAACTAACTAGACTGGCCGCCAGTCGGTGTTGGCGCCGCACAGCACAACGCAGGGCAGCTCACCCGGCACCTGACCGGCCAGGAACGCCGCGAACGGCACGGCCGCGGCCGGCTCCACGGCCAGCCGGAACTCCTCCCACAGCCGGTCCACGGCCGCCACCACGTCGGCGTCGCTGACCAGCACCGAGCGCACCGGGTAGCGGCTGAGCACGGAGAACGGCACGGCACCGACCCGGGTGGCGCCCAGCGCCGAGGCCGCCACCGACTCCACCGGGCTGTCCACCGGCTGGCCGGCGGCCAGTGCCTCGTGCAGGCAGCGGCAGTTCTCCGGCTCCACCGCCACGGTCAGCCGGCCGCCAACGGCCAGCGCGGTGCCGGCGGCCAGCCCGCCCCCGCCGACGGCCACGGCCACCGCGTCCACCTCGGGCACATCGGCGACCACCTCGGCCGCGGCCGTGCCCTGGCCGGCCACCACCAGGGGGTGGTCGTAGGCCTCCACGTACCGGCTGCCCGGTTCCGCCGCCTCGGCCCGCGCCGCCGCCGCGGCCGCCGCGTAGGTGGCGCCGTGGCGCACCACCCGCGCCCCGGCCGCCTGGATGCGCCTGACCTTGCTCTCCGGCGCGTGCTCCGGCACGAACACGGTGGCCGGCAGGCCCAGCACCGCCGCTGCCTCGGCCACGCCCAGACCGTGGTTGCCGCCCGAGGCGGTCACCACCCGTCGCGCTGGCGCGCCGTCCAGCAGGGTGTTCAGCGCGCCGCGCAGTTTGAACGACCCGGTGCGCTGCAGGTGCTCCAGCTTGAGGACGACGGGCCGGCCGGCCACCTCGGCCCGCAGCAGCGGGGTGCGGCGGATGTGCGGGCGGATCCGCCGCTCGGCCTCGGCCACCCAGGTGGGGTCCAACGCGCTGGTGGTGCTGGTGGTGCTGGTGCTGGTCATACCGGCGAGCCTGGCGGCCGCCGGCCATAATCGCCAGCGATGATCCCTGGCCTGGCATTAGCAGCGCTTAACCCCTCGCCGGCCGTTCCGGCTGGCCAGGCGGGGGGAGTGGCGTGACCATCGACGCCAACCGGCTGCGCGTGCTGGTGGAGATCGCCCACGCCGGCTCGATCGCGGCCGCCGCCCAGCGCATGTCGTTCACCGCCTCCGCGCTGTCCCAGCAGGTCGCCAAGCTGGAGCGGGAACTGGGCGGCCAACTGCTGGAACGCCACCCCGGCGGGGTCCGGCTCACCCCGGCCGGTCAGGCCCTGGTCGGCCACGGCGAGGTGGTGCTCGGCGAGCTGCGCGCGGCCGAACACGCGGTCCGCGCGGTGCTCGGCGCGGCCCCGCAGACCCTGGCCATCGGCGCGTTCGCCACCGCGGCCAAGGTGCTGCTGCCCGACGCGCTGGCCGCGTTCCGCCGCGACCACCCGAGGGCCCGGCTGTCCCTGCTGGACCTGGAGCCGCCCGCCGGCTACGGCCTGGTCACCTCCGGTGACCTGGACCTGCTCATCACCCACCGGTACCCGGGCATGCCCCTGCCCGGGCTGGGCGGCCTGCACCGGCACCGGCTGCTGGCCGACCCGCTGCGCCTGGTGCTGCCCGCCACCCACCCGGCGGCGAGGCGGTCGGCCCGGCCGCGCCTGGCGGAGCTGGCCGGCGAGGACTGGATCAGCGGCGGTCACGGCGTGCCCAACCGCGTCTGCCTGACCACCCTGGCCGGCAGAGCCGGCTTCGAACCGGCGGTCGCCTACGAGACCGGCGACTACGAGGTCACCCTGGCGCTGCTCACCGCCGGCCTGGGCATCGCACTGGTGCCGGCCAGCGTGCTCACCGCAGCCAACACCCACGGGCTGGCCGTGCGCGCGCTGGCCGGGGCCAGCCCGGCCAGGCAGATCCACCTGGTGCACCGGCGCCGACCCACCGCGCTGGCCGCCGCCATGGCCGGGCTGCTGCACCGGGTGGCCGGCGCCGTCGCCGCCCGGAGCGGACCGCCGGACGCGGATGGCCTCAGCTGACCAGCCGGCCGACCGCGCCGTAGGCCAGGCTCCGCTCCGGGTGCTCGCCCACGTCCTCGGGCCGCTCCGGCCGCCACTGGTCCAGGTACACCACCCCGGGCTCGACGACCTCGAAACCGGCGAACAGCGCGGTGAACTCGTCCCTGCTGCGCGGCTGCCCCGGGTTCTGGCTGGTCGCGTACAGCTCGGCCACCTCGCGCAGCGCGTCGGGCTGGTCGTCGCCGGTGATGTGCGTGATGGCCACGTGGCTGCCCGGCGCCAGCGCCTCCCGGTAGCTGGCCAGGATCTCCGCCGGGCGGTCCGCGTCGGGGACGTAGTGCAGCACCGCGCACAGCAGCAGCCCGATCGGCTGGTCGAAGTCGAGCAGCGCCCTGGTCTCCCGCGCGTCGAGCACCCCGGCCGGGTCGCGGAAGTCGGCCTCGACGATCTCGGCGTTGGGCTCGTCGGACAGCAGGAGTTCGCTGTGCGCGACGGCCACCGGCTCGTTGTCCACGTAGACGACCCGGATGTCCGGGTCGAGCTGCTGGGCGATCTGGTGGGTGTTGCCCACCGTGGGGATGCCCGCGCCGATGTCCAGGAACTGCCGGATTCCCGCCGCCACCAGGTAGCGCACGGCGCGGCGCAGGAACGCCCGGTTGGCCAGCGCGGTCGCGCGGATCTGCGGTGCCACCGCCAACACCTTCCTGGCCAGCTCCCGGTCGGCCGCGAAGTTGTTGGATCCGCCCAGGTAGTAGTCGTACAGGCGGGCCGAACTGGGCGTAACCAGGTCGATGTTCCGGGGAATCCAGTGATCCCTGTTCACCATGCTCGCAGCGTAGCGACTGTTGATCATCGGGCCGGGCCGGTGTGCGCGGGGCCGGCGACCGGGCGGCGGCCCGACCGGCGACACTTGTGCGCGTGGAACAAACGCCTCCGCCTGCCCGGCCCAGCCTGACCGGGATCGCCACGGGAATCGGGTCGCTGCCGGGCACCGACCCGCTCGAGGCCGCCCGCGTCGTGCTCGGTGAACTGCCCGACCTGCCGCACCTGCCCGAACTGCCGGCCCGGGGAGTCGGCGCCGACCTGCTCGGCCGCACCGCGGGGCTGCTGGTGGACCTGGCCGTCGAGGTGGTGCCCTCCGGCTACCGGACCACGACCAAGCCGGGCCGGGACCACCGCCGCGCCGTCGACCTGCTGCGCCGCGACCTGGACGCGCTGGAGGAAGTGGTCGAACGGGCCGGCGCCCACCCCGAGCTGGTCAAGGTCCAGCTGGCCGGACCGTGGACGCTGGCCGCCGGCGTGGAGCTGCCGCGCGGCCACCGCGTGCTCACCGACCCGGGCGCGCTGCGCGAGTTCACCGAGTCGCTGGCCGAGGGGCTGCGCCAGCACGTCACCGAGGTGGCCAGGCGCACCGGCGCCACCGTGGTGGTGCAGCTGGACGAGCCGAGCCTGCCCGCGGTGCTGGCCGGCGCCCTGCCCACCCCGTCCGGCTACGGCACCGTGCCGGCCGTGCCCACCCCAGAGGCCAGGGCCGTGCTGGCCGGCGTGGTCGAGGCCGCCGCGGCCGTGTCCGGCGCGCCCGTGGTCGTGCACTGCTGCGCCCGCCGGCCACCGGTGACCCTGCTGCGCGAGGCCGGCGCCGACGTGATCGCGTTCGACCTCACCCAACTCGACGCGGACGCCACCGCCACCTGGGACGAACTGGGTGAGGCCTGGCAGGAGGGCAGCACCCTGGCGCTGGGCCTGGTGCCCGGCACCGATCCGGGCGCGCCCGCCGACCTGCGCGCGGTGGCCCAACCCGCGCTGCGCCTGGCCGACCGGCTCGGCTTCGCCCGCTCGGTGCTGGCCACCCAGGCACTGGCCACCCCGTGCTGCGGCCTGGCCGGCGCCACCGCCAGCTGGCTGCGTCGGGCCCTGTCGCTGACCCGGGACGTGGCCAAGGCCTTTGTCGAGCCGCCCGAGGGGTGGTGAACCGCGGGCGAACCTGGCGAACCCGCCCACCCCGGTCGGCCGTTCGGGGGACAATGCCCGCATGAGGTGGTTCGGCAGGCGGAACAGGGCGGGGCAGCAGGCCGAGCGGACGCGGCAGGCCGGTCGGGACGGCGCGACCGGCATTGGCGTGCACCTGCCCAACCCGGTCGAGGCGGCGGAACGGTTCTGGCGGCGCTGGGAGGACATCCTGCCCACGGTCAGCGCCGCACTGGGCGACCGGGAGCCGCACCGGGTGGAGAACCTGCTCTGCGAGGCCGTCGCCGAGATCCACCCCGACCTGCACTTCTCCATCGAACGCGGGCAGTTCGCGGTGTACGCGCTGGTGCTCAGCGGCCAGGAGGACCCGAGGCTGCGCCCCTACACCGACGCGTGGATCGCGGCGGCGCCACCGGACAACACCATCTGGGAGTTCCACGACTCGGTGCCGCCGGTGCCCGACCCCACCGGCGTCGCCGTGAACCTGGCCGGCCACCGGCTCGCCCTGGCCGACTTCCGGGTGGTCGCCCAGGTGGACCAGGCCGAGGGCGTGGTGGACGTGGCCGTGCACCACCCGCTGCTGCGCGACCTGGACGAGGCCAGTCGGGCCGCCATGACGTTCCTGCCGCTGGACGCCACCCTCGGCGAGCGCCTGGCCGGCGAGCGGCTGCGCCGGGTGGAGACGGCCGAGAACGAGCCGGAGAACACCATCACCCTGCTGGAACTGCGGGACCTGGTGCGCGAGCTGGCCGGGCCGGCGGCGACCTCCGGCCGCCGCCCCACCTTCGCCGCAGAGCCGGCAACCGAGCCGGGCGGGGCCACCCCGGGGACGGGACCGGCGGCGGCACCGGACGACGATTCCGCCGCGTCCTGACCCCGGCCGCCCACCCGACCAGGTCACACCTGTTGAGCAGCGGTTTGTCGGGGGTAGTCGTTAGTCTCGCGGTGTGACCAGCAGTGAGCGATCCAGCAGTGTCGACCCCGGTCGGGACGAGGCCGGTCGGGACGAGTCAGGGGCGGAGTTCGACGCCGGCCTGCCCCCGGCCGGAGCGGTGGACCAGGCCGAAGGTCTCGAAGACGTGCCGGCCGACGTGCGGGAGCGGCACGGCCAGCTCGCCGAGGAGATCCGCGGCCACCAGTTCCGCTACTACGTGCTGGACGCGCCCACCGTCTCCGACGGCGAGTTCGACGCGCTGCTGCGCCAGCTGGAGGAGCTGGAACAGGCCCACCCCGGGCTGGTCACCCCGGACTCACCCACCCAGCAGGTGGGCGGCACCTTCTCCACCGAGTTCACCGCCGTGGACCACCTGGAGCGGATGCTCAGCCTGGACAACGCCTTCGACGCCGACGAGCTGAACGCCTGGGCCGACCGGATCGACAAGGAGGTCGGCGCGGCCGCCCACTTCCTGTGCGAACTCAAGGTCGACGGCCTGGCGATCAACCTGCTGTACCGGGACGGCCGCCTGGTCAGGGCGCTGACCAGGGGCGACGGCCGCACCGGCGAGGACGTCACGCTGAACGTGCGCACCATGCGCGACGTGCCGGAACGGCTCACCGGCACAGCCGAGTTCCCGGTGCCCGCGCTGGTCGAGGTGCGCGGTGAGGTGTTCTTCTCGGTCGAGGAGTTCGCCGACCTGAACGCGCGCCTGGTGGAGGCGGGCAAGGCACCGTTCGCCAACCCGCGCAACGCCGCCGCCGGGTCGCTGCGGCAGAAGGACCCGAGGATCACCGCCACCCGGCCGCTGCGGCTGATCTGCCACGGCCTCGGCCGGCGCGAGGGCTTCGAACCGGCCCGGCAGTCCGAGGCCTACCAGGCGCTGCGCGCCTGGGGGCTGCCGGTGTCCGAACACACCCGGGTGCTGGACTCCATCGACGAGGTCTGGCAGCACATCCACTACTGGGGTGAACACCGCCACGCGGCCGAGCACGAGATCGACGGCATCGTCATCAAGGTCGACGAGGTGCCGCTGCAGCGCCGCCTGGGCATCACCTCGCGCGCACCCCGCTGGGCCATCGCCTACAAGTACGCGCCCGAGGAGGCCACGACCACGCTGGAGGACATCCAGGTCGGCGTGGGCCGCACCGGTCGGGTCACCCCGTTCGCGGTGATGACACCGGTCAAGGTGGCCGGCTCCACCGTGGCCAGGGCCACCCTGCACAACGCCGACGAGGTGCGGCGCAAGGGCGTGCTGATCGGCGACCGGGTGGTGATCCGCAAGGCCGGTGAGGTCATCCCCGAGGTGCTCGGCCCGATCGTGGACGCCCGCACCGGCGACGAGCGCGAGTTCGAGATGCCGCTCACCTGTCCCTCCTGCGGCACGCTGCTGCGCCCGGAGAAGGAGGGCGACGTCGACATCCGCTGCCCCAACAGCCAGTTCTGCGAGGACCAGCGCATCGAGCGGCTGTACTACGTGGCCAGCCGCCGGGTGCTGGACATCGAGGTGTTCGGCTACGAGGCGGCCACCGCCCTGGTGCAGGCCGGGGTGCTGGCCGACGAGGGCGACCTGTTCTCCCTCGACGAGGACAAGCTGGCCCGGACCGACCTGTTCCGCACCGACTCGGGCGAGCTGTCGGCCAACGCGCACAAGCTGCTGGCCAACCTGGACACGGCCAAGGACCGGCCGCTGTGGCGGTACCTGGTCGCGCTGTCCATCCGGCACGTCGGCCCCATCGCGGCGCGCGCCCTGGCCAGGGAGTTCGGCTCGCTGGACCGGATCGCGCAGGCCGGCGAGGAGGAGCTGGCCTCGGTCGACGGGGTCGGCCCGACCATCGCCGCGTCGGTGCGCGAGTGGTTCGAGGTCGACTGGCACCGCGAGATCGTGGAGAAGTGGCGGCGGGCTGGCGTGCGGCTGGCCGAGGAGCGGGACGTCTCGATCCCCCGGTTCCTGGCGGGCATGTCCGTGGTCGTCACCGGCACCCTGCACGGCTTCTCCCGGGAGGAGGCCAAGGAGGCGATCATGGCCAGGGGCGGCAAGGCCGCCGGCTCGGTGTCCAAGAAGACCGCGTTCGTGGTGGTCGGCGACGCGCCGGGCAGCAAGTACGACAAGGCGGTCCAGTTGAAGGTGCCCGTGCTCGACGAGGACGGGTTCCGGGTGCTGCTCGACCAGGGGCCGGAAGCGGCCAGCGCCCTGGCGATCAACCCGGCGGAGCCCATCCCGGAGGAGTCCTCCCCGGGTGAATCCTCCCCGGGTGAGTCCTCCCCGGGTGAGCCCGAACCGACCCCGGGTGGATCCACACCGGAGCCGGCCGGGGCCTGACCCCTCGGCTGGCGCCCTGTTGACGGGTCAGGAGGTGCTGTGTCGGAGGCGGCGGTGAGCACGCTGCAGGCGTGCCTGAACGGAGACCGGCCGGTCGGCGCCCACCCGGCCCTGCCGGTGACCACGCAGCAGCTCGTGAACGACACCGTGGCCGTGGTCGAACTCGGGGTCACCGCGGTGCACCTGCACCCCAGGAACGCGGCCGGCGCGGAAACCCTGGCCGCCGCCGAGGTGGCCACCACCGTGGCGGCGGTCCGGTCGGTGGCGCGCGGCGTGGAGATCGGAGTGACCACGGGCGCGTGGATCGAACCCGACCCGGCCCGGCGCGCCGAGTTCGTGGCCGGGTGGGCCGGCGCCGCCGCGGGCCACCCCGATGTCGCCTCGGTGAACGTGCACGAGCCGGGCTGGCGCGCAGTGTGCGCGGCCCTGGCCGACGCGGGGGTGGGCATCGAGTTGGGCGTGTCCGACCTGGCCGCGGCCAGCCAGCTGCGGGCCGCCGGCCTGCCGGCGGGGACGGTGCGGGTGCTCGCCGAAGTGCGGCCCGCCGAGCCGGAACCGGCGCTGGCCGAGGCCGACCGGCTGGTCGACGCGCTGTCGTGGGTGGACGCGGTGCCGGTGCTGCTGCACGGGCAGGACGGTGGCGCGTGGCCGGTGCTGGCGATGGCGGTCGAGCGCGGCCTGCCCACGCGCATCGGCCTGGAAGACGTGCTGCACACCCCGGACGGCAACCCGGCCGCGGACAACCCCGCCCTGGTCAGGGCCGCGATCACCCTCGCCAGTCGGACGACCCGCTGACCGGCTGTTGCCTGAGCACCGACCGACCACAGCTGCCTGACGGCCGACTGGCTGATCACCGGCCCGAATCGCCGGCCAGCCTGACCGCCGGCTGGTTGCCGGCTGGTTGACTGATCACTGGCCCATCGCTGGCCGGCCGGTTGACCACGCGCCGGCCGGCCAGGCGGGCAGGAACTGCCCCAGAGCTGGAGTTCAGCGGAGGACAGGGGCCCCGACCGGCGCGTGCCCCGGAACCACGGAGCCCGTACCACGCTGTGGCGCTGAGCCGCCCGAAATCACCCGATCGATGAGGTAGTTGTCCACAGGGCAGGTAGTTGTCCACAGGCCAGCGCCACAGCGTTGTTCCTGGCGCGTTGCTCGGTAGGCTGGACCTGGGGTCGCCCCCCTGGGAAGGGTGGGGGAGGGCCCGGGGGTGGAATCGACGCCACAGCGCACCCGGCACCGCCGGGATGGCTGGCGCGCCGCTCCGGCACGGTGAGCCGGCCCGCGACCGGCCGGGAATCGCGGACCGGGGGCAACGGACCTGGGGCGACGGACCGGGGAACGAGCGGGTGCCGGGCGGGTGCGGGCTCAGTCGGGCAGCACCACCGAGACGATGCCGGCCAGGTGCGCCAGCCTGGCCACCTCCGCGGCCCGGAACATCGGGCCACCGGGCCGCCCCACCAGCAGGACCCGGTTGGGCTTGCCCAGTGGCGTCGCCGCGAGTTCGGTGCCCAGCTCCTGCCAGGTCCTGGGCACCCAGCTCTCCTCGCCGTCCAGGATGGTGGCCCGCTCCAGGGGCAGCCACGGCAGGTCGCTCATCCTGGTCTCCGGCGCGGCCGTGCTCGCGGCCAGCCGGGCAGCCCCGTGGTCGCCGTGCCGCAACACCACCGCCCAGCCGGCCCGGATGATCCTGGGCACCCCCTCGGCGAGCAGTTGCAGACCGTTCTTGGGGGTCTCGGCGATCGCCTCGATCAGTTCCAGCTCCCGGAACGTGTCCAGCACACCGGCGTACGGGCGGACCGCGTCCACCTCGACGCCCTCCACGGACTCGGCCGCGGTGATCAGCACGTCCGGCAGGCGACCAGAGGGAAGCTCGACAACGAGGTCGTCAACGGCAAGGCCCGGCGCCCGCTCGACCACGTCCACACTGAGAATGTCTGCCCCGACCTCGCCCAGCGCGGTGGCCACCGCACCCAACGTGCCCGGGCGGTCCGGGAGCTGGACCCGGATCAGGAAGGACAAGGCGAACGCCTCCTGCATCGCACGCGGGACCTTGCCGCCCGCGTCTGGTGACCTGAGCACGCGAGGCGCCAGCCTCTCGCGCCATTGCCGGCCGATGATTGTTGCAGATGTAGATTTTCCGGTGGATCCTCCGCCCGCGTTGCGGAAGGGTAAAATCCCGCCCCCTCCATCCTGCCTCGTGTCGCCGGCTGGCGGGGCGTGTCCCACCTCCGTGTCTCACTATGTGTCCCACCTGGTGCCGCTGCGCCGGCCGACGCCGCTCCCACCGGCTCGGCTGTCCGGCCGGCCCGGAAGCCGCGGCCGGCCAGAACCCGCGACCAACCGGTTCGGAACCAACCAGGCCACGGCCATAGACTCGGCGGGTCCGAAGAGAGAAGTACCACCCCGGGGGTTGGAGTGCCCAACATCTCCCGCGACGAGGTCGCACACCTGGCCAGGCTGGCCAGGCTGGCCGTCACCGACGAGGAGTTGGACCTGTTCGCCGGCCAGCTCGACGCCATTCTGGAGGCCGTCGCGGCGGTTGGTGACGTCGCCACTGACGACATTCCACCGACCTCGCACGCCGTGCCGCTGACCAACGTGTTCCGCGCGGACGAGGTCCGTCCCGGGCTTGGCCAGCAGCAGGCACTGGCGGGCGCGCCCTTCCCCGAAGAGGGCAGGTTCCGCGTCCCGCGCATCCTGGGGGAGGAAGCATGAGCCAGACCAGCTCACCCGAGCCGGCCAACACCGACCTGACCAGGCTGGCCGCCGCCGAACTGGCCGAACTGGTGCACAGCAGGCAGGTCAGCGCGGTCGAGGTGACCCAGGCGCACCTGGACCGGATCGCCGAGGTCGACCCGGCCGTGCACGCGTTCCTGCACACCGACGCGGAGAACGCGCTGGCCACGGCCCGCCAGGTGGACCAGGACCTGGCCGCCGGCCAGGCGCCCGCCTCGCCGCTGGCCGGTGTGCCGGTGGCGGTCAAGGACGTGCTGACCACCGAGGGCACGCCCACCACGTGCGGTTCCAGGATGCTCGAAGGCTGGCTGCCGCCCTACGACTCCACGGTCGTGCGGCGGCTGCGCGCGGCCGGACTGGTGATCCTGGGCAAGACCAACATGGACGAGTTCGCCATGGGCTCGTCCACCGAGAACTCCGCGTTCGGCCCCACCCGCAACCCGTGGGACCTCGACCGCATCCCCGGCGGCTCCGGCGGTGGCTCGTCCGCCGCGCTGGCCGCGTTCGAGGCGCCGCTGGCGATCGGCACCGACACCGGCGGGTCCATCCGCCAGCCCGGCGCGGTCACCGGCACGGTGGGGGTCAAGCCCACCTACGGTGGCGTGTCCCGGTACGGCCTGGTGGCGTTCTCGTCCTCACTGGACCAGGCCGGCCCGTGCGCGCGCACCGTGCTGGACGCCGCACTGCTGCACGAGGTGATCGGTGGGCACGACCCGCTCGACTCCACCTCCATCGACCAGCCGGTGCCGCCCGTGGTGGCCGCCGTCCGCGAGGGCGCCACCGGTGACCTGCGGGGCGTCCGGGTCGGCGTGGTGACCCAGCTCAGCGGCGAGGGCTACCAGCCAGGCGTGCTGCGGTCGTTCCACGCGGCCGTGGACACCCTGCGCGAACTGGGCGCGGAGGTCGTCGAGGTCTCCTGCCCGAGCTTCCAGTACGCGCTGTCCGCCTACTACCTGATCGCGCCCAGCGAGTGCTCGTCCAACCTGGCCCGCTTCGACGCCATGCGGTACGGGCTGCGGGTCGGCGACGACGGCAACCGCAGCGCCGAGGAGGTGATGTCGCTGACCAGGGAGGCCGGGTTCGGCCCCGAGGTGAAGCGGCGCATCATGCTCGGCACCTACGCGCTGTCCTCGGGCTACTACGACGCCTACTACGGGTCGGCGCAGAAGGTGCGCACGCTGATCAAGCGGGACTTCGACGCGGCGTTCGAGAACGTTGACGTGCTGGTCTCGCCGACCACGCCGACCACGGCGTTCCGCCTCGGCGAGCGGGTGAACGACCCGATGGCGATGTACCTGGCCGACCTGTGCACCATCCCGGCCAACCTGGCCGGAAACGCCGCCCTGAGCGTCCCGAGTGGACTGTCCGATGAGGATGGTCTGCCGGTCGGCCTGCAGGTGATGGCCCCGGTGATGCAGGACCACCGGATGTACCGGGTGGCCGCGGCCTACGAGGTCGCCCGCAACGCGGCCGAGGGTGGACCGCAGATCCAGCGGGTACCCCAGGCGGACTGGAGCGCGCACAACCGAGCACAGAGCGAGGTGGCAGTCTAGATGGTCAAGAAGCTTTTCTCCCTGGTCGGCGCGGCGGTCAGCGCGTTCAGCGCGGTGTCCGGGCTGAAGTCGGCCCGCCGGGACCAGGACAGGCTGGCCCTGCTCAACGCGATCTTCAGCATTGCCGTGGCAGCGACGGGCGCCGCGCTCGTGCTGCGCGACTGGCGGAAGGACGAGGACAGGTGAGTGCGTCAGTCGCGGTGACCGAGCTGATGGACTACGACGAGGTCGTGCAGCGCTTCGACCCGGTGCTCGGGTTGGAGGTGCACGTCGAGCTGTCCACGAACACCAAGATGTTCTGCGGCTGCGAGAACGCCTTCGGCGGGGAACCCAACACCAAGGTGTGCCCGGTGTGCCTCGGCCTGCCCGGCTCGCTGCCGGTGGTCAACGGCAAGGCCGTGGAGTCGGCCATCCGGATCGGCCTGGCGCTGAACTGCGACATCGCCGAGTGGTGCCGGTTCGCCCGGAAGAACTACTTCTACCCGGACATGCCGAAGAACTTCCAGACCTCGCAGTACGACGAGCCGATCGCGGTCAACGGTTGGCTGGACGTGGTGCTCGACGACGGCGAGGTCGTGCGCGTGGAGATCGAGCGCGCGCACATGGAGGAGGACACCGGCAAGTCCCTGCACGTGGGTGGCAGCACCGGCCGCATCCACGGTGCCGAGCACTCGCTGCTGGACTACAACCGGGCGGGCGTGCCGCTGATCGAGATCGTCACCAAGCCGATCGTGGGCACCGGTGCCAGGGCGCCGGAGGTGGCCAGGGCGTACGTGACCGCCCTGCGCGACCTGCTGCGCGCGCTGGGCGTGTCCGACGTGCGCATGGACCAGGGCTCGCTGCGCTGCGACGCCAACGTCTCGCTGATGGCCAAGGGCGCTGCCGAGTTCGGCACCCGCACCGAGACCAAGAACGTCAACTCGCTGCGCAGCGTGGAACGCGCGGTGCGCTACGAGATGACCAGGCAGGCCGCGGTGCTGGCCAACGGTGGCCGGGTTGTTCAGGAGACCAGGCACTTCGACGAGTCCACCGGCTCCACCTCGTCGGGCCGGACCAAGGAGACCGCCGAGGACTACCGCTACTTCCCCGAGCCAGACCTGGTGCCGGTCGCCCCGTCCCGGGAGTGGGTCGAGGAACTGCGCGCCACCCTGCCGGAGCTGCCGTGGGAGCGGCTCAAGCGGATCCAGACCGAGTGGCAGCTCACCGACCCGGAGCTGCGCGACCTGGTCAACGCGGGCGCGGTGGAGCTGGTCGCGGAGACCGTGGCCGCTGGTGCCGGCCCGGCCGAGGCCAGGTCCTGGTGGGTGTCCTACCTGACCCAGCAGGCCAACACGCGTGGCGTGGACCTCGCCGACCTGCCGATCACCCCGGTCCAACTGGCCAGGGTGATCGCCCTGGTCGCCGAGGGCAGCCTGACCAACAAGCTGGCCCGTGAGGTCGTGGACGGCGTGCTGGCCGGCGAAGGCGAGCCGGACCAGGTGGTCGAGGCCCGTGGCCTCAAGGTGGTCTCCGACGACTCGGCACTGCTGGCCGCCGTGGACGAGGCACTGGCCGCACAGCCGGACATCGCCGAGAAGATCCGCAGCGGCAAGGTGGCCGCGGCGGGCGCGATCGTGGGCGCGGTCATGAAGGCCACCAAGGGCCAGGCCGACGCCAAGCGCGTGCGTGAACTGGTGCTCAGCCGCTGCACCGGCTGACCCGCAGCGTCACCCCTGTTCGGTGCCCGGTGCGATCCCCGCACCGGGCACCGACCCTTTGCTCGCGCCGATCTCACCCAACCAGGTGACGCCGCACTACTCCATTCCCGCGAGTCGGGCGTTCGCGTAGCGCGTGTTGCACTTTCCAGCAGGCCCATGTGGGTGACATCACCCCCACACGACGGTCCCCCAATCGAGATACCGGGGAGGGGTGGCGGGTACGCAGTCACCGCCAGGGCCGGGGGCGCACCCAGTGGTCCGGATCGGGTTGTGGGCGGGGCGGGCCGGGGCGTCTGGTCACCCACTCGTGTGTCACCCAGGTGGCCCTGCGTGAAGTGTCAACTCGCGGGGTTTGCAAAGTCGACTCGCGGGGTGGGGGGACACGACTCGCGGGGGGAGCTGGGGGAATGGAGGTGGGTGGGGTGGTTGCGGTGGGTGATTAGTCGATGCCGGAGCCTGCGCTGTCCGGGCGGACGATCACGGCGACGCGGTCGTCGCTGGACACCGGCTGGCCGCCGTCCTTGTTCACCGTGCCGACCACGGCGGTGTTGTCGTCGATCAGGTCGAGGGGGCCGAGCCGGCCGAGGCCGTTCTCCTGGTCCTTGGCCTCGACGGGCTTGCCGTTGAACGTGCCGTCCGGGTTGAGCATCAGGATCTGGCTGCCGGGCTTGGTGCTGGTGGTGATCCACACCATGCTGGGCAGGGCCGCGCAGCCGCCCACCCCCGGCCGGTCCGGCCAGCTCCACGCCGGCTCGCCCAGCGGCTGGCCCACGGTCAGCCGGTACAGCAGGTCCCGGTCGGCGCCCCGGTCGGTCAGCCAGGCGTGGCCGCCGTCCGGGGAGACGCACAGGCCGGCGGGGGCGTGCACACCGCTGGCCACCACGGCCGAATCCGCGGTGGGGTTGCCCTTGGCCGGCTTTCCGCTGCCGTTGATCCGCAGCACCTTGCCGGCCAGCGAGGCCGGGTTGCTCGCGGCGGCCGGGTTGCCCGCGTCACCCGTGGCCACCAGCAGCGCTCCGTCCGCGCCACGGGCCAGCACACCCCGGTTGCCGCTGCTCCCCTTGGGGATGCCGGTCAGGATGGGCTTGGGCGTGTCGCCCGGCGCGATCCTGATCACCCGGTTGTCGGTGGCCGTGGTGACGTAGGCGTACACCAGCTGGTCCTCGGCATAGGTCGGGGACAGGACCAGGCCGGTGAGCCCGCCGTCGCCGGAGGCGTCCACCGCGAGGGTGGCGACCACCACCGGCTCGGTGTCCTTCTTCACCCGCAGGATCCGGCCGGTGGTGCGCTCGGCGGCCAGCGCGGTCACCGCGCCGATGCCGCCACCGGCACTGCCCGGCAGGGTGGCCACCGCCGACACCGACGCCAGGCAGGTGGCGATGACCGTGGGGTTGTAGTCGGTGCACCCGTTGGGCGGCGGCACCGACGACGACGGCGTGGTACCGGCACCGGCCGAGGGCTGCACGCGCCCGGCCTCCCCGGGCAGCCTGGGTTCTGGCGCGGTCTCCGGGGTCAGTTCGGGTTGGGACTGCCAGCTCTCCTGGGGCGCCGCCTCCGGGAAACTCGCGCAACCGGCGGCGAGCAGGCCGACCACGGCCGACCCGGCCAGCAGCGCGCGCAGCCCACCGGGCCGACGGGAGACGAGGCGTGGCAGTGACACGCCGTCCAGCCTAGGCAGAAACCCGTGAACCGGAAGTGAGCGGGCGGATCGGCTGGCGGAGCCAGCCGAGAGCCGGTAGTGATGCCGGTCGGCTGGCGGAGCCAGGCGAGAGCCGCTAGTGACGCTGGTCGGCTGGCGGAGCCAGCCGAGAGCCGGTAGGGACGCCGGTCGGCTGGCGGAGCCGGGCGAGAGCCGGTAGTGACGCACAGTCGGCGGGAGCTTGCTTCAGCGGCACCGATCGGCTGGCCCGCTGGGGTCGGATTCCTGTTACGACCAGGTGAGTTGTAGGGGCAAGTACCTCGTGGCTTACCGTGCACTCGTGACGCTCACCGTGCTCGTGCCCGACGAATTCGGCGTGGAAACCCTGTCCCAGGTGGACGGTGTTCGACCGGTGCTCTACCAGCCGGGGCAGCCGCTGCCGGCGGAGGCGGCCGACGCCGAGGTGCTGGTGCCCCGGTTCCTGGCCGGGACGACCTTCGCGGACCTGCTGGCGCAGCTGCCGAAACTGCGCCTGGTGCAGCTGCTCAGCGCGGGCGCGGAGAACTTCGTCGGCCAGCTCCCGGACGGGGTCCAGCTGGCCACCGCGCGGGGCGCGCACGGCGGCAGCACGGCCGAGTGGGTGCTGGCCGCGCTGCTGTCCATCTACCGGGAGTTCCCGGTGTTCGACCGGGCCAGGCAGGAGCACCGGTGGGACTACCACGCCACCGACACCCTCCAGGGCAAGCGGGTGCTCGTGGTCGGCGCCGGTGACCTCGGCGAGCAGGTGCGGCGTCGGCTCAGCGCGTTCGACGCGGAGTCCACGCTGGTCGGCCGCACGTCCCGGCCGGGCGTGTACGGCGTGGCCGACCTGCCCGAGCTGTTGGGCGACCACGACGCCGTGGTGCTGGTCGTGCCGCTCACCAGCGAGACCAGGGGCATGGTCGACGCCGGGTTCCTGGCCCGGATGCCGGACAACGCCGTGCTGGTGAACGCCGCGCGCGGGGCCGTGGTGGACACCGACGCGCTGATCGCCGAGCTGACCGCCGGCCGGCTGCGCGCGGCGCTGGACGTGACCGACCCCGAGCCGCTGCCGGCCGAGCACCCGTTGTGGCGGGCGCCCGGGCTGCTGCTCACCCCGCACGTGGCGGGCAGTTGCCGGGGCCAGCAGGAGCGCTCCTACCGGGTGGCGGCCGAGCAGGTCGCGCAGTTCGCCGCCGGCCGGGAACCGAGCAACCTGGTGCGTGGCGAGTACTGACGCAATCCGCTTGTCGGGTGAACCCGTCTCGGTGAGACGTACCGCTGGGAGTAGCTGAAACCGCCGGGTGGTGGCTCGCGCTGTTCACCCGATGCGCCTAGCGTGCCGGGGCGTGGCTACTCACGACGACCGTCCCAGGCGTTCGGGCGGCTATCGCGCTGACGGCGGCCATCCGGGCGGGGCGGGGGCCGGCGGACGCGACGGCGGAGCCCACCACCTGGACGAGGACCGGCGGTACGGAACCCACGACGAGGCCCGGTACGACCAGCCCGGCTATGACCAGCCCGGCTATGACCAGGCACCCCACCAGCGGGGCCGGTACGAACCACCCGGCCACCGGGGCGCCCGGTACGACGACCCGCGCTACGAGGACCCCCGCTACGACGACCCGCGTTACGACGACGTCGGCTACGGCGAGGACATCCGGGAGACCGCCCGGTTCGGCGACCCCCACGGGGACGACCCCCGCGCGGGGGAGGGGCGGCGCGGCGCGGACGACGAGGACTTCTTCACCCACGCGGGATTCTCGTCGTCCGGCCCGGCCGACGAGGACCGTGCGGACAGTCGCCAGTCCACTGTGGACCGTGAAGGTCACCGCTACCACGGTGACGCGGGCGACCGGGACGACGACCGTCGGGACTACGACGACCCGGGTGACCACCGGGGCTACGGCGACGGCTACGACGGCTACTACGACGACGAGCCGCGGCCCCAGCGCTGGCACGGTGGCGCGGACCTGGGGCTGTTGGTGCTGCGGCTGGTGCTGGGCGGCACCTTCGTCGCGCACGGAGCCCAGAAGCTGTTCGGGCTGTTCAACGGGCCCGGCATCGACGGCTTCAGCGCGTACCTGGCCGGCATCGGGTTCCAGCGGTCCACCGAGCTGGCCTGGGTCACCGGCGGCACCGAGTTCGGCGCCGGCATCCTGCTGGTGTTCGGGCTGTTCACCCCACTGGCCGCGGCTGGCGTGCTCGGCGTGATGGCCAGCGCGGTCGTGTACAAGTGGGGCAACGGCTTCTTCGTGTCGTCGATGGGCTTCGAGTACGAACTCGCGCTCGCCACGATGGCGTTCACCCTGCTGTTCGCCGGCCCCGGTCGGGTCTCGCTGGACAATGGCCGGCCCTGGTACCGGCGACCGCTGATCAGCGGCACGGTCTTCCTGGTCATCGCGGCGGCGGCCACCGTGGCCACCCTGCTGGTGCTGCGCAGGACACCGTGAAAGACCGGTGCGCCAACCCCGGATACCAGGAACCGGGGTTGGCGCACCAGTGGTCGCGCTGCTCAGCGGTGCAGTCGTGCTGCGGGCAAGTCGCGCTGCGGGCCAGTCGCTCAGCGGGACGGGTCGCGCACCGCGCCGGTGGAGGCCGAGGTGGCCATCCGCGCGTACGCGCGCAGCGCGCCGGTCACCGTGCGGTTGCGGTCCACCGGCTGCCACGGCCGTTCGCTGGCCTCCATCTTGGCCCGCCGCTCGGCCAGCACCTGTTCGTCGACGAGCAGTTCGAGCCTGCGCTCGTGCACGTCGATCAGGATCTGGTCGCCGTTCTCCACCAGGCCGATGGTGCCGCCGCCGGCCGCCTCCGGAGAGATGTGGCCGACCGACAGGCCGGAGGAACCGCCGGAGAACCGGCCGTCGGTGATCAGCGCGCACTTCTTGCCGAGGCCGGCGCCCTTGAGGAACGCGGTGGGGTGCAGCATCTCCTGCATGCCGGGGCCGCCAGCCGGGCCCTCGTAGCGGACCACCAGCACCTCACCGGGCTGGATCTCCCGGTTGAGGATCACCGACACCGCCTGTTCCTGGCTCTCCACCACCCGGGCCGGCCCCTGGAAGTGCCACAGCTCCTCCTCGACGCCGGCGGCCTTGATGATCGCGCCGTCCTCGGCGAGGTTGCCGCGCAGCACGGCCAGGCCGCCGTCAGCGGTGTAGGCGTGCGCCACGTCCCGGATGCACCCGTTCTCGGCGTCGGTGTCCAGGCTGGACCAGCGGTTGCTGGTGGAGAACGCCTGGGTGGTGCGCACGCCGCCGGGTGCGGCGTGGAACAGCTCGACGGCCTCCTCGGACGGCGACCCGCCGCGGATGTCCCAGGTGGACAGCCACTCGTCCAGGGTGGCGGTGTGCACCGAGGTCACGTCGCGGTGCAGCAGGCCGGCCCGGTCCAGCTCACCGAGGATGGCCGGGATGCCGCCGGCCCGGTGCACGTCCTCCATGTGGTAGTTGGAGTTCGGCGACACCTTGGACAGGCAGGGCACCCGCCGGCTGAGCGCGTCGATGTCGTCCAGGGTGAACGGGATCTCGCCCTCCTGGGCGGCGGCCAGGATGTGCAGCACGGTGTTGGTCGAGCCGCCCATGGCCATGTCCAGCGCCATGGCGTTGTCGAACGCCTTGCGGTTGGCGATCGAGCGGGGCAGTGCGGACTCGTCGTCCTGCTCGTACCAGCGCCGGGCCAGCTCCACCACGGTCCGGCCGGCCCGCAGGAACAGGTCGCGGCGGGCGGAGTGGGTGGCCAGCGTGGAGCCGTTGCCAGGCAGGGCCAGGCCCAGCGCCTCGGTCAGGCAGTTCATCGAGTTCGCGGTGAACATGCCCGAGCACGAGCCGCAGGTCGGGCAGGCGGACTGCTCCACCAGGCTCAGCCCGGCCTCGTCGACCTGGCTGTTGGCCGAGGCGGAGATCGCGGTGATCAGGTCGCTGGAGGGGTGGGCGACGCCGTTGACCACCACGGCCTTGCCGGCCTCCATCGGCCCACCGGAGACGAACACCGTGGGGATGTTCAGCCGCATGGCCGCGTTGAGCATGCCCGGGGTGATCTTGTCGCAGTTGGAGATGCAGACCAGGGCGTCGGCCTGGTGCGCGTTCACCATGTACTCGACCGAGTCGGCGATGATCTCCCGGGAGGGCAGGGAGTACAGCATGCCGCTGTGTCCCATGGCGATCCCGTCGTCCACCGCGATGGTGTGGAACTCCCGGGGCACGCCGCCGGCTTCGCGCACCGCCCCCGCCACGAGTTCGCCCAGGTCACGAAGGTGGACGTGGCCGGGGACGAACTGGGTGTAGGAGTTGGCGATCGCCACGATCGGCTTGCCGAAGTCGTTGTCGGTCATCCCGGTAGCCCGCCACAAGGCACGCGCGCCGGCCGCGTTGCGGCCGTGGGTGGTGGTGCGGGAGCGGAGCTGAGGCACTGCTCCTCCAGATCAGCAGGTGTGGTGGCCGGCGACAGGCCGGCTCGGGTACATCAGGAGACGCCGGTGGGCGCCCGGTGACAGCGGCGGTGCCCCCGAGGCTACTCCGCAGCGGTGTGTTTCCCGCCCGTTACCAGCAGTGGTCACGTCCCGGGGTCAGTCCTGGGCGTCGAGTTGGTCGCGCTGCTGGCCGCCGGTGGCGGCGAGGGCCCCGGCCAGGATCAGCCCGGCCAGCGCGAGGGTGACCACGTGCACGACCGTGCACCACAGGCAGATCTTGCCGATCAGGACCAGTTCCGCGGCGACGAGGTAGACCACGAACAGCACACCGACGGCCGCGCCGCCCAGCCGCAGCCAGCCGAGCACCGGGTTGGTCGACCGCCAGGCCGCCGGGACGTCGACGGCGGCCATGAACACGAAGTAGAGCACGCCGAGGACGGCCACGGGGATGCCGAAGAACTCGGACTCGGGGCTGGTGGTCACCGAATGGCAGTCGACAACGCCGCCCTCGGCGCAGATCAGGAACTCGGGGCTGCTGAAGTGCGCGATGGTCAGGTAGGCGGACACCACCAGCCCGGCCACGGCCAGCAGCAGGGCGCTGACCGGCAGCCACGGCCGCACCGACCGTCCGGCGGGGGTCACCGGCTGTTCCGGCTTCGCTCCCGACTTCGATCTCGACCCCGACCCCGACCCCGACCCCGACCCCGATCCCGACGAGCGCGATGTCACATCCGCAACCTTACGAGTCAGCGGAGGTGTCGGCGTCGGCTTCGTCCGTCCGGGTGGTCGCCTCCGGCGCGTCGGACGCGGCCGGTGCGCCGGCGGCCGAGGGCGCACTGGGGTTGGGTGCAGTGGAGTTGGGTGCAGTGGGGTCGGCGATGCGGCCGGCGGTGATCGCCGAGAGCAGGAACAGGTGGCGTGGCCGGACGCCGTGCAGGGTCAGCTCGGTGTCGTCGCCCAGCACCGCGCGCACCCAGGTGCGCTCGGCCAGGCGCAGCGACCGCACGTCGGACCAGGCCAGTTCGCGCCGGCCGAACAGCGTCCTGATCACCAGCCGGTCGGCGGTCACCACCGTCCTGGTCCGCACCACCCACACCACCAGGGCGAGCGGGACCAGGTAGATCAGCCACAGCCAGGGCGCGCCCAGCGCCACCGGCGAGGCGCAGAACGCCAGGAAGGCGATGGCTAGCAGGGCGGTGCGGGGGATCTGGAAGACCATGCGCGAGGGCACGGCCGGCGCGGTCGGCTCGGCGTGGTCAGCCTCAGCCCCGTCGACCTGGCCGACCGGCCGGGTGGTGGGGTCCTTCTCGTCGGCGTTGGGCCGGGTGCTCGACGTGCTCACCTGGCCATGGTCGCACCAGACGGGGCCAGGGTCGATGCCGGCCCACCGCCGGCCAACACAGCGTGGCCGACCGCCACCGAGGCCGGCGCGGCACTGCCCGGTCGGGCCCCTCGTGTCACCCGGTCGTGTCCAGTATGCGGAATCACTGTCCCGCAGAGTTGACCCGCGATCCAGCCAACCGCTACCGTCCGTGGCATGCAGCGTTCTCTCGTACTCGTACTTCCCAGGCGCGTCGACGCCTAGGCAGTACCGCTGCGTCGACGCGCGACCCTCGTGCGACCAGTAGTCCTGGTCGGCGAGGGTTTTTTCATGCCCGTCCACCGCCAACCGACCCACGAGGCAGACCCGATGACCAGCGCGACCCCGCGACAGCAAGCCCCGGTGCCTGGCAAACCGCAGCCTCCACCGCAGGGTGTTCGACCCAAGCCCGCCCCACCCGGCGGGGCTCCGGTGCGCGTCACCGGCGCCCAGTCGCTCGTCCGCTCGCTCGAAGCGGTCGGCTGCGAGGTGGTCTTCGGCATTCCCGGCGGCACCATCCTGCCCGCCTACGACCCGCTGCTGGACTCGACCAAGGTTCGTCACGTACTGGTCAGGCACGAGCAGGGCGCCGGTCACGCGGCCACCGGCTACGCCCAGGCCACCGGCAAGGTCGGGGTGTGCATGGCCACCTCGGGTCCGGGCGCGACCAACCTGGTGACCCCGCTGGCCGACGCCAACATGGACTCGGTGCCCGTGGTGGCCATCACCGGCCAGCAGAGCCGGTCGCTGATCGGCACGGACGCGTTCCAGGAAGCCGACATCTGCGGCATCACCATGCCGGTCACCAAGCACAACGTCCTGGTCACCGACCCGGCCGAGATCCCGAGGGCGATCGCCGAGGCGTTCCACCTGGCCTCGACCGGCCGTCCCGGCCCGGTGCTGGTGGACATCCCCAAGGACGTGCTCCAGGAGATGACCACCTTCTCCTGGCCGCCGGAGCTGCGGCTGCCCGGCTACCGGCCGACCACCAGGCCGCACGGCAAGCAGGTCAGGGAGGCGGCCAAGCTCATCGCCAGGGCGCGTCGACCGGTCCTCTACGTCGGCGGTGGCGTGATCAAGGCCGGCGCCTCGGCCGAACTGCTGGAACTGGCCGAGCTGACCAACATCCCGGTGGTGACCACGCTGATGGCGCGCGGGGCCTTCCCCGACTCGCACCGCCAGCACCTGGGCATGCCCGGCATGCACGGTTCGGTCGCGGCCGTGGCCGCCATGCAACGGGCCGACCTGCTGGTCGCGCTGGGCGCGCGCTTCGACGACCGGGTGACCGGCCAGCTGTCCTCGTTCGCGCCGGACGCCGCCGTGGTGCACGCCGACATCGACCCGGCGGAGATCTCCAAGAACCGGCGCGCGGACGTGCCGATCGTGGGCGACTGCAAGGAGATCATCGGCGAGCTGATCGACGCGGTCCGGGCCGAGCGCCAGGCCGAGGCGGACCAGCCCGATCTGGGGCCCTGGTGGCAGCAGGTCGACCAGTGGCGGCAGACCTTCCCGCTGGGCTACGACTGGCCGGCCGACGGCACGCTGTCCCCGCAGTACGTGATCGAGCGGATCGGCAAGCTGGTCGGGCCCGAGGCGATCTACACGGCGGGCGTCGGCCAGCACCAGATGTGGGCCGCGCAGTTCATCTCCTACGAGCACCCGGGGACCTGGATCAACTCCGGTGGCCTCGGCACCATGGGCTTCGCCGTGCCCGCGGCCATGGGCGCCAAGGCCGGTCGGCCGGACCGGCAGGTCTGGGCCATCGACGGCGACGGCTGCTTCCAGATGACCAACCAGGAACTGGCCACCTGCGCCATCGAGGGGTTGCCGATCAAGGTCGCCGTGATCAACAACGGCAACCTGGGCATGGTCCGCCAGTGGCAGACCCTGTTCTACGAGGAGCGCTACTCCAACACCGACCTGGGCACGCACAAGCACCGCATCCCCGACTTCAAGCTGCTCGCCGAGGCGCTGGGCTGCGCCGGGCTGCGCTGCGAGTCACGGGAGAGCGTGGACGAGACCATCCGCGCCGCGATGGAGATCAACGACCGCCCGGTGGTGATCGACTTCGTGGTCGGCAAGGACGCGCAGGTCTGGCCGATGGTCGCGGCCGGCGCCGGCAACGACCAGATCATGGCCGCCAGGGGCATTCGCCCGCTGTTCGAGGAAGACGATGTGTGAGTCCGCGGCGGCCGGGCGCACTCGGCCGGGTGCACGAGGATCGCGACGGTGAGGAACGACACGACATGAGTAGGCACACCCTGAGCGTGCTGGTGGAGGACAAGCCCGGTGTGCTCGCCCGGGTCGCCGGCCTGTTCTCCCGGCGCGGCTTCAACATCGAGTCGCTCGCGGTCGGGCGGACCGAGCACCCGGACATCTCCCGGATGACCATCGTGGTCTCGGTCGAGGAACTGCCCCTGGAGCAGGTGACCAAGCAGCTGAACAAGCTGGTCAACATCATCAAGATCGTCGAGCTGGAACCGGCCGCGGCGGTGCAGCGCCAGCTGCTGCTGGTTAAGGTTCGGGCCGACGCGACCGTGCGCAGCCAGGTGCTGGAAACCGTGCAGCTGTTCCGCGCCAAGGTGGTGGACGTCTCACCCGAGGCGGTCACCATTGAGGCGACGGGCACATCCGACAAGCTCGATGCGCTGTTGCGGATGCTGGAGCCGTACGGTCTGCGGGAGATCGTCCAATCCGGAATGGTCGCCATCGGCCGGGGAGCGCGCTCGATCACCGCCACCGCGGTGCGTTGAGCGGCCGGCACGCGCTGAACCCCTGCGCTTGAACCCATTTGGTGAGGAAGGAAAACCAGAACATCATGAGCACTGCTGCCAGCCCGTCGGCCCAGCCGGCGACCATCTACTACGACGAGGATGCCGACCTGGGCATCATCCAGGGCCGCAAGGTCGCCGTCATCGGCTACGGCAGCCAGGGGCACGCGCACGCGCTCAGCCTCCGCGACTCCGGCGTGGACGTGCGCATCGGTCTGCCGGAGGGCTCGAAGTCCCGCGCCAAGGCCGAGGAGGAGGGCCTGCGGGTGCTCACCCCGGCGGAGGCCGCCGCCGAGGCCGACCTGATCTCCATCCAGGCGCCCGACACCGTGCAGCGCAAGGTGTACGCCGAGGAGATCGAGCCGAACCTGAAGCCGGGCGACGCGCTGTTCTTCAGCCACGGCTTCAACATCCGCTACGGCTACATCAAGGCGCCCGAGGGCGTTGACGTGGTGCTGGTCGCCCCCAAGGGACCGGGTCACCTGGTGCGCCGCCAGTTCGTGGACGGCAAGGGCGTGCCCGACCTGATCGCGGTCGAGCAGGACGCCACCGGCAACGCCCTGGCGCTGGGCCTGTCCTACGCCAAGGGCATCGGCGGCACCCGGGCCGGCGTCATCAAGACCACGTTCACCGAGGAGACCGAGACCGACCTGTTCGGTGAGCAGGCGGTGCTGTGCGGTGGCACCTCCGCGCTGATCCAGGCCGGGTTCGAGACCCTGGTCGAGGCCGGCTACCAGCCGGAGATCGCCTACTTCGAGGTGCTCCACGAGCTGAAGCTGATCGTGGACCTGATCTACGAGGGCGGCATCGCCCGGCAGCGCTACTCGTGCAGCGACACCGCCGAGTACGGCGACCTGACCCGCGGCCCGCGCGTGATCACGTCCGCGGTCAAGGGGGAGATGCGCAAGATCCTGGACGAGATCCAGGACGGCCGCTTCGCCCGCGAGTGGGTGGCCGAGGACGAGAACGGCCGGCCGAACTTCACCAAGCTGCGTGAGGAGGGCCAGCGCCACCAGATCGAGGAGGTCGGCAAGAAGCTGCGCGGCCTCATGTCCTGGGTGGACCGGCCGATCACCGAGACCGCCTGAGCACGATCCCAGCGCGGCCCGGGGCCGGGCCCGAGTCGGATTCCCACCGGAACCGGCCGGGCCCGGCCCCGGCTCGGTTCCGGGTGCTGTAGCACAGATTTGACTGATTCAGCCCAAGATCACCCGATCGTGGATGGAGTTGTCCACACCCGCTGTGGTTGTCCACCGGCTCCGCCGGCGGGGCGGTGTGGGCGGGGGTGGCGGAATAGGCTGGTCCAGGGGACGCCCCCCGGAGAGGGTGGGGGATGGGGTGCGGTCGGTGAACACCGTTCGCTCCCGCGCGCGCCGCGCCACGGCAGCGGTCGGTGTCGCCCCGCCGGGCGTTGGCGCCGGCCCGGCCGTATACCGTGCACGCGGCGGTGACCGGGTGGTCACCGGATGCGATCACGTCGGAACAAGGGGGTCAACATGACTGACAGCGCGCCCATCTACGACGACAAGGCAGAGGTTCGGGGCAAGCTCGACCTGACCAACGCCGAGTGGCAGCGCGGTGACGACAGCAGCGACCCCGATGGCGAGCACGTCGAGGTGGCCTTCGTGCCGCACACCGACGGCGTCACCTATGTGGCCATGCGCAACTCGGCCCACCCCGAGGGGCCGGTGCTGGTGTTCACGCCGGCCGAGTGGGACGCGTTCATCGCGGGCGCCAAGGACGGCGAGTTCGACGAACCCTGGTGATCCCACCAGTTCGAACGGCCGCTTTTCCCCGTGGTGCGGTCGGTGCCCCGGGTTGATTCCCGCCGCCGCAATGGCGATCGGCCAGAACCGCGCCCAACGGCGCGCAGAAGGCGAAGAACAGCACCGAACGCCACGAACCGGACCGGCCCTGGTCGCACTGACGAGCGCGGCCGGGGCCGGGGCAGCACGCGGGTGTGGGCGACCGCGGCCCGGCCGCCCACTCGGCACTCAGGCGTTTCGCGCGAAGCTTTTCACTGGAAAGCGTGACAACGTCGAGTATTTCCGGTAGCGCTCGTCCTGAGTGGATCACCGCGTCGTTGTCCGCGACTCCGGTGCCGTTATCCGTACCACCCTTTTGAGAATGCGTTCACAAACCACGGCTACAATCCGCGTGGTCCGGGCACAGCGCCGTGACCGGCTGGCGCGGGTCCACGAACTAGGGCCACGGGTCCGGGTCCACGAGCCAACGGGACGGGAACGTTCGACGGCAGCCGGACACGATCTCCACCGAGGTTCCAGCCTCCTACCGGCCCGCGCTCGCCAGACGTCCACCGATTCTGGGAGCACCCTGTGACCAACCCCAGCCGACCCGTCGTTCTCATCGCTGAAAAGCTGGCCTCTTCCGTGCTGGACGTCCTTGGCGACGAGGTTGAGATCCGCCATGTCGACGGCACCGACCGGCCCGCGCTGCTGGCCGCCGTCGCCGAGGCCGACGCCCTGCTGGTGCGTTCCGCGACCAAAGTGGACGCCGAGGTCCTCAACGCCGGCAACCGGCTGAAGGTGGTGGCCCGCGCCGGGGTCGGTCTGGACAACGTCGAGGTGCCGGCCGCCACCCAGCGCGGCGTCATGGTGGTCAACGCCCCCACGTCCAACATCGTCTCGGCGGCGGAGCACGCCATCGCCCTGTTGCTGGCCGTGGCCAGGCGGGTGCCGGCGGCCGACGCCAGCCTGCGCGCCGGCGAGTGGAAGCGCAGCGCCTTCACCGGTGTGGAGATCAACGGCAAGACCGTGGGCGTGGTCGGCCTCGGCAAGATCGGCCAGCTGGTCGCCACCCGGTTGGCCGCGTTCGGCGCCAAGCTGATCGCCTACGACCCCTACGTGGCCCCGGCCCGCGCCGCCCAGTTGGGCATCGAGCTGGTCAGCCTGGACGAGCTGCTGGAGCGCGCCGACGCGATCTCCATCCACCTGCCCAAGACGCCGGAGACCAAGGGCCTGATCGGCGCCGAGCAGCTGGCCAAGGTCAAGCAGGGGGTGCTGATCGTCAACGCCGCGCGCGGTGGCCTGATCGACGAGAGCGCGCTGGCCGAGGCGGTGCGCGAGGGGCGGGTCGGCGGTGCCGGCGTGGACGTGTTCGAGGCCGAGCCCACCACCTCCAGCCCGCTGTTCGAGCTGCCCAACGTGGTGGTCACCCCGCACCTGGGCGCGTCAACGGCCGAGGCGCAGGACCGGGCCGGCACGGACGTGGCCGAGTCGGTGCTGCTCGCGCTGCGCGGCGACTTCGTGCCCGACGCGGTCAACGTGCAGAGCGGTGGCGTGGTCGGCGAGGAGGTGCGGCCCTACCTGCCGCTGGTGCAGAAGCTCGGCACGGTGCTGGCCGCGCTGACCAACAAGCTGCCCGCCTCGGTCACCGTCGAGGTCCGCGGCGAACTGTCCAATGAGGACGTGACCGTGCTGCCGCTGGCCGCGCTGCGCGGGGTGTTCTCCGGCATTGTCGAGGACCAGGTCACCTTCGTGAACGCGCCGCGGCTGGCCGAGGAGCGCGGGGTGGCCGTGAACCTGGTCAAGGAGTCGGAGAGCGCCAACCACCGCAGCCTGGTGACGGTGCGCGCGGTGCAGGCCGACGGCAGCGTGCAGCGCGTGTCCGGCACGCTCACCGGTCTGGACCAGGTGGAGAAGCTGGTCGAGATCAACGGCCGGCACTTCGACCTGCGCGCCGAGGGCAGCGTGCTGCTGCTGGAGTACCGGGACCGCCCCGGCGTGATGGGCACGGTCGGCACGCTGCTCGGCGAGGCGGGCGTGAACATCGAGGCCGCGCAGATCAGCCAGACCAAGGTCGGCTCGGACGCGGTCATGCTGCTGCGGGTGGACCGGCCGGTGGACGCCGCCGTGCTGGAGCCGATCGGCGCGTCGGTCGGCGCGCACACCGTGCGCACCATCCTGTTCGACTGAGCGCCTGCTCGACTGAGCGCCTGATCGACGGGGATCCCACCCCGGTCCCCGTGCCGCCGGCGCGCGGCCCGGCGGACAGACCACCCTGGCACCGGCTCCGGACGGCACCCCGTCCGGAGCCGGTCCGGTTCTCCCGGTTTTCCCGCAATCGCACCGAAAGCGCACCACCACCGGGGCACGCACGGCCGGCGTTGTCTTTTTGTGTCATGAGGACGGTCGACCTTCACCCTAATGGGCTAACTAAGTCGGGTGATTTGCCATTAGGTTCCGATCGGTGAGGTCGGACCAGGCGTCGCGCGAGGGCAGCGACGCCACGCTGACGCCGCCTTCCCCCGGCACCGCAGGGAAACCAGCGCGGTGAACCACTGCCCGGGGCGGCACTCGCGGCCGGCGGCGCGCAGCAGGTCGGAGACGACCTCCGGTGAGGTCAATCAGTGAGATTTTCGCGAGTACCCGGCTCGGTCGGCCGGGTGGCGGTGAGATCCGCCGTCGCGGTGATGGCCGTGGCGCTGACCGCCGGAACCGGCGCCGGCGTCGCGATCGGCCAGGAGGCTGGCTCGGGGGAGCCGCTGGCCCAACCCGTTCCGAGCGCGGACGGGCTGTCCAGCGCGCAGTTGCAGCTGAAGCTCTCGCCCCGGCTGACCGCGGCGCAGGGCAAGGTGACCGCCTTCGTCGAACTCGACCGGCAGCCGGCCGTGGACGTGTTCAACGAGAAGCAGAGCCAGGGCGCGGACAAGAACGCCGCCAAGCAGGCCGCGACCAAGGCCGTCGCGGACACCGGTGAGGTGGCCAACCGGGTGGTCGGTCAGTTGCGCTCGCGTGACGCCGGCACCAAGGAGCTGTACCGCACCGCCAACGGTGTGCCGGGCGTGGTGGTGACCGCCGACGCGGCCCAGGTGCGCGAGCTGGCGCAGCTGCCGGACGTGAAGTCCATCCGCACGGTCGTGCCCAAGACCCGCACCAACGCCAGCGCGGACCAGCTGACCAAGGCGCTCAACGTCTGGCAGCAGACCGGCAGGTACGGCGACGGCGTCCGGATCGGCATCATCGACACCGGCATCGACTACACCCACGCCGACTTCGGCGGGCCCGGTACCAAGGAGGCGTACCAGGCCATCGACCGGACCAAGGTCGACCCCGCCTACTTCCCCACCGCCAAGGTGGTCGGCGGCATCGACCTGGTCGGCGACGACTACGACGCCAACGACGAGGCGCACGCCACCCCCCAGCCCGACCCCAACCCGCTGGACTGCGGCGAGCACGGCACGCACGTGGCCGGCACCGCCGGCGGGTTCGGCGTCAACGCGGACGGCACCACCTTCCGCGGCGACTACGGCAAGCTGACCCCCGAGGCGCTGGACGCCATGCGCATCGGCCCGGGCACCGCGCCCAAGGCCCTGCTCTACGCGATCAAGGTGTTCGGCTGCGCCGGCAGCACCAACGTCACCGGCCAGGCCCTGGACTGGGCGCTGGACCCGGACGGCGACGGTGACTTCAGCGACCACCTCGACGTGGTCAACCTGTCCCTGGGCAGCGACTACGGCGCACCCGACGACCCGGACAGCCTGTTCGTGCGCAAGCTGGCGCAGAACGGCGTGGTCCCGGTGTTCTCCGCCGGCAACGGCGGTGACCTCTACGACGTGGGCGGCTCGCCGGGCACCACGCTGGAGGCGCTGACCGTGGCCAGCACCCGCGACGCCTTCGTGCTGCGCGACGCGGCCGAGGTGTCCGCCCCGGCCGACGTGGCCGGCGGCAAGGGCGGCCAGTACAGCCAGAACTACACCGGCTACGACAGCCTGGACCTGACCAAGCCGGTGGTGGCGCTGACCGACACCGCCAACGCCGACGGCTGCCTGGCCTACTCGGCCGCGGACAAGGCGGCCGTTGCCGGCAGGTTCGTCTGGCTGGAGTGGGACGACAACGACGCCACCCGGCGCTGCGGTTCGGGTGCCCGGGCCAACAACGCCCAGGCGGCCGGCGCGGCCGGGGCGATCTTCTCCTCGGGCATCGACCACTTCACCGCCGGCATCGCCGGCAACGCGGCCATCCCGGTGTTCCAGTTCACCGGCACCGCCACCAAGCAGCTGCGGCCCGCGCTGGCCGCCGGCACCCTGCAGGTGCGCTTCGCCGGCGCGCTGCGCGCGTCCGTGCGCACCAGCTACCCGGAGATCACCGACACGCCCAGCTCGTTCACCTCGCGCGGGGTGCGCGGACCGGCGGTCAAGCCGGACGTGGCCGCGCCCGGTGACACCATCGCCTCCGCGCTCTACGGCAGCGGCGACCGGGCCACCGTGCTCAGCGGTACCTCCATGGCTGCCCCGCACACCACCGGCATCACCGCGCTGGTCCGCCAGACCCACCCGGACTGGACGCCCGAGGAGGTCAAGGCCGCGGTGATGAACACCGCCGGCGCCGACGTGTACTCCGGCGAGAACGCCTCCGGTCACAAGGAGGCCCCGCAGCGGGTGGGCGCCGGTCGGATCGACGCCAAGGCCGCCGTGGACAACCAGGTGCTGGCCATGGTGCAGGACAACCCCGGCGCGGTCAGCGTCACCTTCGGCACCGTCGAGGTGGGCGGTCCGGTGTCGCTGACCAAGACCATCAAGGTGGTCAACAAGGGCGTGCAGCCGGTGGAGTTCGGCGCCGAGTACCAGGCGATCACCCAGATCCCGGGCGTCAGCTACCAGCTGTCCGCCAACTCGGTGCGGCTCAGCCCCAGGGGCGTGGCCACGCTGAAGGTCACCCTCAGGATCGACGACCCCAAGGCGCTGGCCAAGACCGTCGACCCGACCGTGGTGACCGAGCAGCTCGGGGTGGCCAGGCAGTTCGTCGCCGACGCCTCCGGCCGCGTGGTGCTCACGCCCAAGAGCGGGTCGAGCATTCCGCTGCGGGTGCCGGTGTACTCGGCGCCCAAGCCGGTGGCCGACATCGCCACGGCCGACTCGGTCCGCTTCCCGGGCCGCGCCGACCAGGCCGTGCTGACCCTGCGGGGCCGCGGCCTGCAGCAGGGCCAGGGCAGCCAGGCCTACCGGTCGCTGGTCAGCGTGCTGGAACTGCAGGGCAACTCGCGGCAGCTGCCGGAGTGCCGCAAGAACGTCACGACCGGCTGCACGGTGAACCAGACCGCCAAGGGCGGCGACCTGCGCTACGTGGGCGCGGCCTCCACCGCGCCGCTGGCCAAAGCACAGGGCCGGCCCGAGGACGCGCTGCTCGCGTTCGGCATCGTGACCTGGGGCAACTGGTACAACCTGGGCAACAACACGATTCCGTTCGTGGACATCGACACCACCGGTGACGGCCGGGCGGACTTCGAGACCTACGTGACCAAGCCGACCGGCACCGACGTGCTGGTGGCCAACACGGTCGACCTGAACCAGCCGAGCTTCCCCTCGGTGGACATTCAGCCGCTGAACGGCCAGTTCGGTGACGTGGACACCAACGTGTTCGACACCAACGTGGCCGTGCTGCCGGTCTCGCTGGCCGCGCTGGGCATCGACGCCGCGGCGGACACCGCGCGGCTGTCCTACACGGTCGGCGTGTCCGGGTACTACCGCGCCCCGGGCGACACCACCGGCCTGGTCGACCAGATCGCCACGCCCATGTCGTTCGACCCGCTCCGGCCCGGCCTGTGGGTGCAGGGCGGCGGCGACCCGGCCCTGTCCTACCTGGCCAAGCCGGGCACCGCGTTGGTGGTCAACCGCAACGCCGAGGCGCTGGCCAAGGACAAGGCCGACAACCTGTTGGTGCTGAACCACCACAACGCCAGTGACCGACGCGCGCAGGTGGTGTCCGTCAAGGGCAACAACAGGCCGCACTCAGCGTCCTAAGTGGTCGGAGGTGGTGGCCGCGACTCGTCCGGACGCCACCTCAGGCGCCACCTCCGATGCCACCGCTGTGCCGGGTGCCCGGGTCGTGTCCACGGCCCGGGCACCCGTTCGTTTGACCCCTGAAGGCGTTGGTACCCGCTGGTAGCCGTCCCGCAGTCCGGGAGAGATCAACCCATAAGTGTGTCCGGGATACGGATATCGGGTCGGCGGAGGGTAGCCTTCGCCCAGGCTTAGGTCTCGATGGTTGGACCTTTTACCCGGGGAGGTGTGTGAATGCGGCTCGCGGTGATCCCAGGTGACGGGATCGGGCCCGAGGTCGTCGCTGAAGCGCTCAAGGTGCTCGGCGAAGTCGTTCCGGCGGCGGAAATCACCCGGTACGACCTCGGGGCGGCGCGGTGGCACGCCACGGGTGAGTTGCTACCGGAGTCTGTGCTCGGCGAGTTGCGGCAACATGACGCGATCCTGCTCGGTGCGGTCGGTGACCCCTCGGTGCCCAGCGGAATCCTGGAGCGCGGTCTGCTGCTCAGGCTGCGCTTCGAACTCGACCACCACGTCAACCTTCGGCCCGCCCGGCTCTACCCGGGCGTGCGCAGCCCCATCGCCGATCCGCCCGAGATCGACATGGTGGTGGTGCGCGAGGGCACCGAGGGTCTGTACGCCGGCAACGGCGGCCTGCTGCGCAAGGACACCCCGCACGAGATCGCGACCGAGGTGAGCATCAACACTTCGTTCGGGGTCGAGCGGGTGGTCCGGGACGCGTTCGCCCGAGCGGCCAACCGGCCGCGCCGCCACCTCACCCTGGTGCACAAGACGAACGTGCTCACCCACGCCGGCTCGCTGTGGTCGCGGGTGGTCGAGGAGGTGTCGCTGCAACACCCCGAGGTGACCGTGGCCTACCAGCACGTGGACGCGGCCACCATCCACATGGTCACCGACCCGGGCCGCTTCGACGTGATCGTCACCGACAACCTGTTCGGCGACATCCTCACCGACCTGGCCGCCGCCGTGACCGGTGGCATCGGCCTGGCCGCCAGCGGCAACCTGGACGTGACCCGCCGCAACCCCAGCATGTTCGAGCCGGTCCACGGCAGTGCCCCGGACATCGCCGGGCAGGGCGTGGCCGACCCCACGGCCGCCGTGCTGTCCGTCGCGCTCATGCTCGACCACCTCGGCGAGCACGAGTCGGCCCGGCGCATCGAGGCCTCGGTCGCCTTCGACCTGGCCACCCGGGACCACGCCTCGCCCGGCGCCACCTACGCCATCGGCGACCGCCTGGCCGCCCTGGTCTCGTCCAACTCCTCCAGCGCCCGCACCGGCGCCTGATCCGGCAGCACACACCGGGACAACCCGCGGTGGCCCATCCCGACTCCCGGGGTGGGCCACCGCTCTTCGTCGGTGCCGTGGTCGCGCCCCCGGGCCGGGCACCACAATCCAGTTGGTCGGCGCGATCGGGTGTGACAGCGTGGGCGCGGGTGCCGCCACGCCACCCCGGCGCGTCCCGGGCGGTGCCGCGATCCGCACGCTGATCGAGGAGGAAGCCCCGGTGCTCTCCCGCCCGGAGTCGGTCACCGACGAGTCCGTTCGCCAGGCCGTCCAGCACCACTGGAGCGTTGCCGCGAGCGAGATCAGCTACCTCGCGGTCGGTTTCGGCGCGCACCACTGGCGGGTGGGCGGTGCCCAGCGCCAGCTGTTCGTCACGCTCGACGAGCTGGCGCCCCGGCACACGACCGAGTCGCTGGAGAACGCCTACGCCGGCGCCGCCGTCCTGGCCGCCTCGGGGCTGGAGTTCGTCTGGCCGTCGCTGCCGGCCACCTCCGGACGGTTCACAGTGGACTTCGCCGGTACCGGGGGCGCGCTCAGCGTGACGCCGTGGCTGACCGGGACCACGCCCAGCGAGGCCGAGGCGGCCGAACCGGCGCACCTGCGCGAGGTGATCGCGCTGCTCGACCGGCTGCACCGCGCGCGGCCGCCGGCCGGCCTGCGGCGCTGGCGGCCCCGGGTCGACGCGGACTTCCCGCGACAGCTCGCGGCGGCGACGGCGAGGCCGTGGCTGGCCGGGCCGCTGGGGGAGCAGGCGCGCACCGCGATCCGCGCCGAACTCGACCAGATCGGCCGGTGGACCGACCGCTACCGCGAACTGGCGGCCGTGGCCCAACGGCACCAGGACAGGTGGGTGCCCACGCACGGCGAGCCGCACCACGCCAACCAGGTGGTGACGAGCGGGGGCGTGGTGCTCGTCGACTGGGAGTCGCTGATGCTGGCACCCCGGGAACGCGACCTGGCTGATCTGATCGAGGCGGGAGCCGCCGACGACCTCGACCCGGACTGGGCGATGGTCGAGCTGTTCGCCCTCGACTGGCGGCTGGCCGAGATCGGCGAGTACACCCGCTGGTTCACCCGCGCGCACTCCGGCAACGAGGACGACCACGTGGCACTGGAGGGCCTGCGGGAAGAACTGCACACCCCCTGACCGGATCACACGCGGGCCGACCCACCGCGAGTTGACTTTGCAAACCCCGCGAGTTGCACGTTCAGGCAGGGCCGTTCGGGTGATTCGGCGCGGGTGATCCGGTGCGGGGGACGCGAGCGGCGGCCGGGAGCTACAGGCCGAAGACGTTCTCGGTCAGCGGGCGCGGCGCCCCCAGGTTGGGCTTGGTGGCGTCCCACGTCCAGAACTCGACGATGTGCTGGTCCGGATCCTCGACGTAGGCCGAGCGCGCCTGCCCGCCGAACTCCACCTCGTCCACGTGCTGCCCGTGCTCGCGCAGGTGGGCCACCACCCCGTCGTAGTCCTCCTCGTTGACGTGGATCGCGAAGTGCACGTGCACCCCCGGGCGGCTCCTGGCGATGCCCACCTGCGGCGTCCACAGTCCGATGCGGGTGTCGCCGGCGAGCACCCACACCGCCTTGCGCTCCACCCAGCGCTCCAGCACCGGCAGCCCCAGCACCTCGGTGTAGAAGCGCTCGGAGACCGCCAGGTCGGTGACCTCCAGCACCAGCTCCGTGACTCCGTTCACCGGCAACTTCGCCGTGGTCATTGCTCACCTCACTCAATCGGGAAAAACCTATATAGGAAGATCACTATGAAATATAGACCCGGCGCGCTATACCCTGTCCAGGTGGCAGGCTCGGAGCAGGAACTCGCGCAGGTGTTCCGCGCGCTCGGACACCCCATCCGGCTGGGGATCGTCGCCCGGCTCGGTCGCGACGGGGAGATCTGCGCCTGTGACTTCACCGAGTACTTCGGCGTCAGCCAGCCCACCATCTCCGGGCACCTGCGCGCGCTGCGCGAGGCAGGTGTGGTGCGCACCCGACGGGACGGCACCAGGATCTGCTACTCCCTCGACCAGCGGGTGATGTCCAGGCTGCGGGAGGCGGTCCAGCTGCTTGACCAGGGCACCGCGCTGGCGTCCTGAACCGGCCCGCGCCGGATTCCGCCATTCCCCGGCCCGCCGTTCCCCGTTCGGCCGTCGTGCGTCCACGCGCCGCAGCCGGCCGGTGGGCCAGGTGGGGGTGTTGTCTTCCCAGAAGGTGGGAGATGTCTCCCGGTGGCTGGTGAGCCCGACCGGGCCTGTGGCACCATGCGTCCGTGGCTTCCAGCACCATGATCATTATTGCCAGGCGCGCCGGCTGACCGCTCCCAGAGCATCCGGCGCGCTGACCTCTCGCATCCCGCGGGGGGTCTTTTTGTTTTCCCGACCAGGTGAGACGACCACAACCGACCAGGCACCGTCCGCGACTCGGCATCCCCAGCCAGCCTGACGAGGAGATCCACACGTGACCAGCCGTCCAGCAGCTCCCACCAACACCCCGCTGGGGGATTCCTTCCACGTCTACGACACCACCCTGCGGGACGGCGCCCAGCGCGAGGCGATCTCCTACTCCGCCACGGACAAGCTCGCGGTGGCCCGACTGCTGGACACACTCGGCGTCGGGTTCATCGAAGGGGGCTGGCCGGGCGCCCTACCCAAGGACACCGAGTTCTTCGCCCGCGCCGCCGCCGGTGAGCTGGAGCTGCGCACCTCGGTGCTGGTGGCCTTCGGCTCGACCCGCCGGGCCAAGGTCAAGGTTGAGGAGGATCCGCAGGTCGCGGCCCTGCTGGCAGCCCAGGCCCCGGTGATCACCCTGGTCGCCAAGTCCGACCGCCGGCACGTGGAACGCGCCCTGCGCACCGACGTGGCCGAGAACTGCGCGATGGTCGCGGACACCGTGCGGTACCTGGTCGACCACGGCCGCCGGGTGTTCGTCGACGCCGAGCACTTCTTCGACGGCTACGCCTACGACCCCGACTGCGCCCTGCGCGTGCTGGAGTCGGCTGTGGACAGTGGCGCCGACGTGGTGGTGCTGTGCGACACCAACGGCGGCCAGCTGCCGCTGCAACTGGCCGACACGGTCAGCGAGGTGATCGCCCGCACCGGCTTCCGCGTGGGCATCCACTGCCAGGACGACACCTCCTGCGCCGTGGCCAACACCGTGGCCGCCGTGCAGGCCGGCGCCACCCACGTCCAGTGCACCGCCAACGGCTACGGCGAGCGGGCCGGCAACGCCGACCTGTTCGCCGTGGTGGGAAACCTGGTGACCAAGCTCGGCATGCCCGTGCTACCGCACGACTCGCTGACCGAGCTGACCCGCGTCTCCCACGCCCTTGCCGAGATCGCGAACCTCGCCCCCGACGCCCACCAGGCCTACGTCGGGGCGTCCGCCTTCGCCCACAAGGCGGGGCTGCACGCGAGCGCGATCAAGGTCGACCCGGAGCTGTACAACCACATCGATCCGGCGATCGTCGGCAACGACATGCGGGTGCTGGTCACCGAGATGGCCGGCCGGGCCAGCCTCGAACTCAAGGCACGCGAGTTCGGGATCGACCCGGCCGGCCACCCCCAGGCCCTGGGCAACGTGGTCCGCAAGGTCAAGGAGCTGGAGGCGCGCGGCTGGTCCTTCGAAGCCGCTGACGCCTCGCTGGAACTGTTGCTGCGCAAGGAGATCAGCAGCACCGAGGAGGGCGGGGTGACGGTCGAGGCCGACGAGCCGCCGTTCACCCTGGAGTCCTACCGGGTGGTGCTCGACCACCGCTCGGACGGCGAGATCGTGTCCGAGGCCACGGTCAAGGTGCACGTCGGCGGCGAGCGGGTGATCGCCACGGCCGAGGGCATCGGCCCGGTGCACGCCCTGGACGCGGCCCTGCGCAAGGCCCTGCGGCCCGCACTGTCCTGGTTGGACACTGTCGAGCTGGCCGACTACAAGGTCCGCATCCTCACCGAGGACCCCGGCACCGACGCGGTCACCCGCGTGCTGGTGGAGTCCACCGACGGCGAGCGGGAGTGGACCACGGTCGGCGTGCACGGCAACATCGTGGAGGCGAGCTGGCTGGCGCTGTGCGACGCGTTGGTGCACAAGGGGATGCGCGAGCGGTCAGCGGTGTGAGGTGACGGCGGCGGTGGTGGGCCGCCCTGCTCGCCCGATCGGGTGGACGGGCGGCCCACCGCTGGTGAGCGTCAGCCGGTGAGCAGTGCCAGCCCGTGGGCGGACAGGATCTCGTTGATCGGCTTGAAGTACGTGGTGCCGCCACTGGAGCAGTTGCCGGAACCGCCGACGAGCACACCCTGCGCCTGGGTGCCGCTGATGAACCCGCTGCCGCCGTCACCGGGTTCCGCGCACACGGACGTCCGGGTCAGTCCGCTGACCACGCCACCGCCGAAGTTGATGGTCATGTTCTTGGCCTGGATCGTGCCGCAGTGCCAGCCCGTGGTGCTGCCGTACTTGCAGACCGACGCCCCGACCGGCGCCTCGGTCGACCCGGTGATCACGACCGAGCCGGAACCACCGGCCGGTGGCACGCGCGGCACCAGGTACCAGTCCACGGTGTTGGTCACCCGGATGATCGAGTAGAGCTGGGCCGGGTAGGGCGCGGCCGAGAGGACGCCGACCAGGACGTTGGCCCCGCTGTAGACGGTGGCGCCGACACTGCCGCAGCCGGCCCCGGCGATCAGGTACCAGGTCGAGCCACCCGTGGCCGCGAACGCCGCCGTGCAGCGGGAGCCGCCGGACGTGTAGAGCACGCTGCCCCCACCGATCGGCGCGGGAGCGGGCAGTGCCGCGGTCGAGCCGGTGGGCCCGGTTGCGGCCCCTGTGCTGGGCGCGGCGGTGGCCGCGGGCCCGGCCAGGGCAAGACAGCCGATGGCGGCGACGGCCACCACCAGGGCACGCAGGAATCTCATCGGACCCCCTTGATGCGAAGGAGAGGTGGCATCACCGTAGGGGGCCTGACCGCCCCGGACATCGGGCAAACGGCCCAGTTGGCCGAAACGCGGCTAACCGAGGTCGAGGTCGGTACTCCGGATGGCGCTCAGGAAGGCGGCGAAGGCGGGGGAGGAGAAGGTGAGGACCGGACCGTCGGGATTCTTGGAATCCCGGACGAACATCGCCTCGGTGCCGGTCGCCAGCTCGACGCAGGTGCCGTTGTTGGTGCTGTAGCTGGACTTGCGCCAGTCAGCGCCAGCGGCCACGTACGCGACCTCGACGCAGTTGCCGTTGTTGGTGCTGTAACTGCTCTTGACCCAACGAGGCACTGGTAGGTCTGGCGCTGACACGGCGGCCTCCGGGCTAGCTGCCGTTAATCAAGTTCTTGATCAACGTGGCTGACTTGTTGGCGGAGAGCGCGACTGACTGCACGTTCTCCGCAGCCATTTTATAGGTCCGCACGTCGTCCTGATCCTGAACGTAAACCGCTCCGTCCAGATGCTCGGTGTACGCGATCGACTGAGCCTGCGCGAAGTCCAACACCACGAACTGACCGGTGCCCGCAGTATGCGGTCCGTCCTCGGGGCGAAGCACCTGAACGGTGATGTTCGGCCGCTTGGCGAGTTCGAGGAGGTGGGCGTACTGCGCTTGGCGCACCTCGGGAGTGCCGACAGCCAATCGGAGTGCTGCCTCGCCGACCACCGCGTGCAGCTCCAGCGGCTCTGGTTCGGTGAGCCGCTTGGCCCGGGCCAGCCGGAACGACACGAAACGTTCGCTGTGGTCTCTGCGGACGAAGCCAGTGGACTCGGTGATGGCCTGGGCGTACTCCTCCGTCTGCAGCAGGCCAGGGAGCACCATGGGTTCGAAGACGAACTCGGTAGCGGCCAGCCCTTCGAGTCCAACGAAGGTCTTGACCCAGTCCGGCACGATGTGGGACCAAGGCGCCCACCAGGTGCGGCCCTCGCTGCTACCGGCCAGTGAGGCGAGACGATCGATGTCGCGTTGTTCCACGCCGTAGAAGTTCAGGATCTTGGCGATGTCATCCGGGTGCTGCTGGTAGCGCCCGTTCTCCATACTGCTCAACTTGGACTTGGAGATGCCCGTCGCATCCAGGACGTCCTGTGGTTTGAGCGCCGCCTGCCTGCGGAAGTTGGCCAGCTCCGCGCCGATCAGCCAACGCAGTGCCGAGGGATCGCTTCGCGTGCTCATAGCACAGATCTTTCCGCACACCGCGATTTCAGACATTCACACGATCGTGCGATGACTACTGCTAAACGTTTTGCAGTAGCTTGTGCTCAAGCTCACGAAAGGACGGAATCTCATGTGTGACGACCAGGTGGAGCACGCGCGGGTGTTGGCGGCGCTGGGGCGGATGGCGGTGCGGGCGCAGCCCCGGTTGTTCGCGATCTACGGGGAGTACCGGAAGCCGGCGTTCGAGGGGGACGACGAGTTGACGTTCCTCAGCTTCGGCATGGACTTCCCGCGCCAGCGCCAGGCCGTGCTGTGGCAGCCGGGGGAGACCTGGGTGTCCGATTCGGCGGAGTCGGTGCTGGAGCGCCACCAGCAGTGGGCCGAGGCGCGGCTGATATGGCTGGACGGGTACCGGACCGCGCACGGACCACGCCGTCCATAGTGGACGGCGGGGATCGGCGCAGGTGGGGACGGGGGGCGAGTTAGGCTGGTCGGGTGCGCCTAGCCCGTATCGCTCACCCCGAGGGTGTCGCCTTCGTCGCTGTCGAGGGGGACCTCGACGCCGCCGCCGACCAGGTGATGGTCGCCGAGATCGCCGAGCACCCGTTCGGCCAGCCCCAGTTCACCGGCCGCCGCTGGCCACTGGCTGACGTGCGGCTGCTCGCCCCGATCCTGCCGACCAAGGTGATCTGCGTCGGCAAGAACTACGCCGAGCACGCCAGGGAGATGGGTGGGGAGGCGCCGGAGAACCCGGTGATCTTCCTCAAGCCGTCCACCTCCGTCGTTGGCCCGAACGCGGCGATCAAGCTGCCCAGGGATTCGTCCAGGGTGGACTTCGAGGGCGAACTCGCCGCCGTGGTCGGCCAGCCGTGCAAGGACGTGCCGGCCTCCCGGGCGCGGGACGTGCTGCTCGGGTTCACCATCGCCAACGACGTGACCGCCCGCGACCAGCAGCAGGCCGACGGGCAGTGGACGCGGGGCAAGGGGCACGACACGTTCTGCCCGCTCGGTCCGTGGATCGACACCACGATCGACCCGGCCGACCTCGCGCTGCGCACCGAACTGGACGGCGAGGTCAAGCAGGACTCGCGCACCTCGCTGCTGCTGCACGACGTGCCCAAGCTGGTCGAGTGGATCTCGCGGGTGATGACCCTGCTGCCCGGTGACGTGATCCTCACCGGCACGCCCGCCGGGGTGGGACCGATGCGGGCCGGGCAGACCGTGTCGGTGACCGTGGAGGGCCTCGGCACGCTCACCAACACGGTCGCCGCCCGCTGAACCAGCCCGCTCCGGAGTCGGTCGAGTCGTCGAACCGGCGCCCGTCCCGTGGAATCCCGGTCAGCTGGCCGGATTCCCGGGGCGGCGGGCGAAGACCGGCGCGTGCTCCGGCAGGATCCCGCGCGCGATCAGGAAGGCCGGCACGACCTGGAGCGCGGGGAAGCGGGCCATCAGCTTGAGCGGCCGGGGGCTGCGCTCCTCGCTGACCTCCAACTGGCCGCGCAACGCGGGTGTCACGCCCTTGGCGTGGATCAGCCGTTGCAGTGCCTGGGTGACCGCGGTGGGCAGCCACCGCCTGGCCTGGACCCTGGCCAGGTCGCGCCAGCTGACCGCGTGCCGGCGCAGCGGGCCGGCCAGGATGCGCGCGGCGGCCACCGCGTCCTGCACGGCCAGGTTGATGCCCACCCCGCCGATCGGCGACATGGCGTGCGCGGCGTCGCCGATGCACAGCAGACCCGGGGCGAACCAGCGGGCGCGGCGGTTCAGCTTCACGTCGAGCAGCTTCACGTCGTCGAGGCTGGTCACCGTGTCCAGGCGGTCGGCGAGCCAGGGCATCAGCGCGGCGAAGTTCGCGCGGAAGGCGTCCAGCCCGGCCGCGCGCCAGCGGGCGTCGCTGCCCTTGGGGATCAGGAAGGCGATCTGGAAGTAGTCGCCCCGGTCGATGTAGACCGCCATGCGGCCGTTGCCGATGCGGCCACTGGCGCCCACCGGCTCGCCCTCGTTGCGGGGCAGGCGGAACCACCAGACGTCCATGGGCACCGGCCAGCTCCGCTCGCGCAGGCCCGCGCTGTCCGGTAGTGACGAGCCGCGGCCGTCGCAGGCGACCACCAGGTCGGCGCCCAGCTCGCCGGTCTCGCCGTCGGCGGTGCGGTAGTGCACGCCGGTGACCCGGCCGTCGCGCGTGGTCAACCCGGTGACCTCGGTGTTCATCCGCAGGGTGAAGGTGGGTTCCTGCTTGCCCGCCTCGGCGAGCAGGTCGAGGAAGTCCCACTGCGGCACGAACGCGATGTGCTTGTGCGGGCCGCGAAGCCGGCTCACGTCGGCGCCCACATTCACCCCGGGGCCGACCGGGACCTGGAGCTTGTCCACCAGCCGGTGGGGCAGCTGGCTGAACGCCTCGCCGAGACCGAGTTCGTCGAGCAGGTCCAGCGTGGACGAGTGGACGGTGTCGCCGCGGAAGTCCCGCAGGAAGTCGGCGTGCTTCTCCAGCACCGTCACCTCGACTCCGGCCCTGGCGAGCAGGAGTCCCAGCATCATCCCGGCCGGGCCGCCACCCACGACGCAACAGGTTGTGTGGGGCATTGTCGTCACCTGATTTCAACAACTGTTGAATACCTGTGCGTTCAGCATGCGCCTGCCGGCGGCGCGCGTCAAGCGGAAGTGCACCGCGTTCCGGGGCGGCAACGGTCGCGCGGGGGCGGGGATGAACCGTCCACATCAGACGTGTCAGCCGATCGGGGGGAGTCGGGACGGCGGTGGCGGTGGGGCGACCCCGGGCTCCGGGAGGGGATTACCGGTAGGGGGTACCGGGTGGGGCCGGTTCTCCCACTCGCGCCGGGGTGATTACGGGGCGTGCTGTGTCCCCTCCGTTGTGGCAATCAATCGCGGTAGTGCGAACAGAGCGCCGGATCGGACGATTGCGCACTGCCCTCACGACCCGTTAGTACTTCACTACCACGTGTCACGCGCCGTATTGGCGAGTTGGATTCACATAGTTCCTTCGGGCAGCGGGAAGCCGGGGCGGCGGCGTCGCGCGGTTAGCGCTTGACCGTGTCAGAGGCCAAAGGATCACCTCGTTAGTCGAATCCAACCCGGGTGCGGTCCACCTAGCCTCTCGGGGTGACATCTGCACCCCCGACATTCACCCCCGAAAACATCCCGACGCAGCAGCGGAGGAAGGGCGGCGAAATACGCGCCGTCTGCCTCGACATCGACGACACGCTGATCGACTACACCACCTCGGCCAGATGCGCCCTGTCGCTGTTGGTCGGTGACGACGGAGCCTGGTCGGTGTGGCAGGAAATCACCGAGGAGTACGCGGCCAAGGTCATCGCCGGCGAGCTGGCCTACGAGATCATGCACCGGGAGCGCACCAAGGCCTTCTTCGCCAGCAGGGGCGAGCGCCTGGACGACGCCGAGGCGGCCGGCCGGGAGCACCGCCGCAAGGAACTGCTCGACCAGCAGTGGCAGCTGTTCAGCGACGCCCTGCCGTGTCTGGACTGGCTGCGCGGCAGCGGCTACAAGCTCGCCGCTGTGACCAACGCCTCAGGTCGGCACCAGCGGGCCAAACTGGCCATGCTGAACCTCGCCGAGTACTTCGACCACGTCCTGATCGCTGGCGAACTGGGCACTGGCAAGCCCGACCCAGTGATCTTCCACACTGCCTGCTTCATGATGGGTGTTGAGCCCGCCGAAACGGCGCACGTGGGCGACCGGCTCGACGCGGACGCGATCGGCGCGCGGGACGCCGGTCTGCGCGGCGTCTGGCTGGACCGGGCGGGATGCGCGCCCGACGCTCCACCCGAGGGGATCACCGCGATCACCAGTCTCGCCGACCTGCCTGAGCTGCTGGTCTGCGATCTGTCGCTGAGCGTGCCGCGTCCCCGGTAGACCTCGGTCGGCCCTTCGCGCAGCGTCGGGCGGGGGGCCGATTTCCATTCCGCGGGGTTGTTGGTCTAGTATCTTTCTCGGCAGGACGGAGAGCGGACCGGCCGGCAAAACCCAGCAGGGCAAGCAGCTCGGCAGGGCAAAGCCTCGGACCGCTGATCGAAATGCCAATGGGGTATGGTGTAATTGGCAGCACGACTGATTCTGGTTCAGTTAGTCTAGGTTCGAGTCCTGGTACCCCAGCGGTAAGGCGGCAAATCCAGTGTGATAAGCTTCCTTCCACAAGAACAGAACAAAGTTCTCGGCCCCGTCGTCTAGCGGCCTAGGACGCCGCCCTCTCAAGGCGGTAGCGCGGGTTCAAATCCCGTCGGGGCTACAAACGAAGAGGCCCCCGATCCCACAGCGGATCGGGGGCCTCTTCGCTGTTCCGGGGTAGTTCCGGAGTGGGTGCTGGCGCGCGGCCGGTCCTGGTGCGCGACAGGCACCAGGACCGGTGCGACAACGATCACAGCGGTGGGATCGCGAGCCTCGCCGGGCGCGTCGGCGCGGTCGGCGTCAGCGCGCCCGGCGTCGGTGTTGTCGGTGTCGGTGTTGTCGGTGTCGGTGTTGTCGGTGTCGGCGTCGGTGTTGTCGTGCTCACAGTCGGGACTGCAGGGCCTCGGCGGCGGCGAGCAGGTCCGCGGCCCAGCGCGCGCCCGGCCGCCGGCCGATCCGGTCGACCGGTCCGGACACCGAGATCGCGGCCACCACCGTGCCCGTGCCGTCGCGCACCGGCGCGGACACGCTGGCCACGCCCGGCTCGCGCTCGGCGACGCTCTGCGCCCAGCCGCGCCGGCGCACCTCCAGCAGGGTGCGCTCGCCGAACACCGCGTCCACCAGCACGGCCCGCTGCGTGTTCACGTCGGCCCACGCGGCCAGCACCTTGGCGCCCGAGCCCGCGGTCATCGGCAGGCGGGAGCCGACCGGCACGGTGTCGCGCAGCCCGCTGGGCGGCTCGGCCGAGGACACGCACACCCGCTGCATGCCGTCCCTGCGGTACAGCTGCACGCTCTCGCCGGTGATGTCACGCAGCCGGGGCAGCACCGAGGCCGCCGCGTCGAGCAGTGGATCCGTTGCGCCGCCGGCGAGTTCGGCCAGTGCAGCGCCCGGCCGCCAGCGGCCGTCCGAGCCCCGGCGCAGCAGCCGGTGCACCTCCAGTCCCACGGCCAGGCGGTGTGCCGTGGCCCGGGGCAGTCCGGTGCGGCTGCACAGTTCGGCGAGCCCGCACGGATCCTTGGCCACCGCCTGCAACACGGCCACTGCCTTGTCTAGCACGCCAATCCCGCTATGCTGTCCCACGAACCGATACTAACTTCCCGACATATGGGAAGTCCAGATCGCTGGTTCCCTCCCGTGACCGCAGCCGCGCAGCAGGCCGGCGGTGGCCGGGAAGCGGATCGGCCGGCGCGGTCAGCGGACGCCTGGTACACCCAGGACGGCTGGCCCGGCCGGGCGGGCGCGGTGACGAGAACCAGGACGCCGAGAAACCCTTCATGGGGAGGAGTGGCAGGAGCGATGGGCCGCACGCTGGCAGAAAAGGTGTGGGACGCGCACGTGGTGCGCCGAGGCGATGGTGCCGAGCCGGACCTGCTCTACATCGACCTTCACCTCGTGCACGAGGTGACCAGCCCGCAGGCGTTCGACGGGCTGCGGCTGGCCGGCCGCGCGGTGCGCCGGCCCGACCTGACGATCGCCACCGAGGACCACAACGTCCCGACCACGGGCATCGACCTGCCGATCGCCGACCCGGTGTCGCGCACCCAGGTGGACACGCTTCGCCGAAACTGCGCGGAGTTCGGCGTGCGGCTGCACCCCATGGGCGACGCCGAGCAGGGCATCGTGCACGTGATCGGCCCGCAGCTCGGGCTGACCCAGCCGGGCATGACCGTGGTGTGCGGGGACAGCCACACCTCCACGCACGGCGCGTTCGGCGCGATGGCCTTCGGCATCGGCACGTCCGAGGTGGAGCACGTGCTGGCCACCCAGACGCTGCCGCTGCGGCCGTTCAAGACCATGGCCATCAACGTGGACGGCGCGCTGCGGCCGGGCGTCACCGCCAAGGACATCATCCTCGCGGTGATCGCCAAGATCGGCACCGGCGGCGGACAGGGCTACGTCCTGGAGTACCGGGGCAGCGCCATCGAGCAGCTGTCCATGGAAGCCCGGATGACCATCTGCAACATGTCCATCGAGGCCGGTGCGCGGGCCGGCATGATCGCGCCGGACGAGACCACCTTCGCCTACCTGAAGGACCGGCCGCACGCGCCAAGCGGTGCCGACTGGGACGCGGCCGTGGCCTACTGGCGGACCCTGCGCACCGACGACGACGCCACCTTCGACGCCGAGGTGCACCTGGACGCCGACCAGCTCACCCCGTTCGTCACCTGGGGCACCAACCCGGGCCAGGGCCTGCCGCTGGGCGAGCGGGTGCCCGACCCGGCCGACATTCCCGACGAGAACGCCCGGCTGGCCGCGGAGAAGGCGCTGTCCTACATGGATCTGCGGCCGGGCACCCCGCTGCGCGAGATCAGCGTGGACACGGTGTTCCTCGGGTCGTGCACCAACGGGCGCATCGAGGACCTGCGGGCCGCCGCCGACGTGCTCAAGGGGCACCGGGTCGCCGACGGCGTGCGGATGCTGGTGGTGCCCGGCTCCATGCGGGTGCGCCAGCAGGCCGAGGCCGAGGGACTGCACGAGGTGTTCCTGGCCGCCGGGGCGGAATGGCGTTCTGCTGGCTGTTCCATGTGCCTGGGCATGAACCCCGACCAGCTCAAGCCGGGCGAGCGCAGCGCGTCCACCTCCAACCGCAACTTCGAGGGCAGGCAGGGCAAGGGCGGTCGGACCCACCTGGTCTCCCCGCTGGTCGCGGCGGCCACCGCGGTGCGCGGGCGGCTGTCCTCACCGGAGGACCTGGTCTAGCAACCCCCGCTTCCCGCCCCCCGCCCGCAACGCTTTGGAGGATTCGACAGCCATGCAACCGTTCACCACGCACACCGGGGTCGGCGTCCCACTGCGCCGGTCCAACGTGGACACCGACCAGATCATCCCCGCCGTCTACCTCAAGCGGGTCACCAGGACCGGCTTCGAGGACGGCCTGTTCGCGGCGTGGCGCGCCGACGAGGACTTCGTGCTCAACGCCGAGCCGTTCCGGGCGGGCAGCGTCCTGGTCGCCGGCCCCGACTTCGGCACCGGCTCCTCCCGGGAGCACGCGGTGTGGGCGCTGCTGGACTACGGATTCCGGGTCGTCATCTCGTCCCGGTTCGCCGACATCTTCCGGGGCAACTCCGGAAAGCAGGGGCTGCTGACCGCCCAGTGCGAGCAGTCCGACATCGAGCTGCTGTGGAAGCTGCTGGAGAACGAGCCGGGCACCGAGGTCACCGTGGACCTGCGGGAGAAGACCGTTCGGGCCAAGGACTTCACCGCGTCCTTCGCCATCGACGACTACACCCGCTGGCGGCTGCTGGAAGGACTCGACGACATCTCGCTGACCCTGCGGCACGGCGACGACATCGCCGCGTTCGAAAGCACGCGGCCCGCCTGGCTTCCCACGACCACCGTGGCGGCAGGCTGATTCCACCCGCCGGCCGCTGGATTCTCCCGATGGCAAGGGGAATCCAGCGGCCCGCCGGGAAGGCCCGGCAAAGCGCCGTTCACCCGGATTCGTCCCTCGACTGAGCGGAATTGCCCACACTGCAACAAAAAATATGGCGTGGCGCGTGGAAATTCGCGCCATGTGGGCTTACCGTGGCCGCAAGTCGGCCCGACAGGGCCGTGAGCGTCCTGGGAGGGACTTAACGTGAACAAGGCCCAGCTCATCGAGGCGCTCGCAGAGCGCCTTGGCGACAAGAAGACTGCGGGTGCGGCTGTCGACGGTCTGGTCGACGTGATCGTGCGCAGTGTCCACAAGGGCGAGAAGGTCAACATCACCGGCTTCGGCGTGTTCGAGAAGCGCGCCAGGGCGGCCCGCACCGCGCGCAACCCGCGCACGGGCGAGACGGTGAAGGTGAAGAAGACCAACGTCCCCGCCTTCCGTGCCGGTTCGACGTTCAAGGACGTCATCAGCGGCACGAAGAAGCTGCCTCGGGTCACGGCCGCCAAGGCCGCCGCGGCCAAGGCTCCCGCTGCGCGCGCCACCGCGACCAAGGCGACCGCCGCCAAGACCGGTGCGGCGAAGCCGGCCGCGGCCGCCAAGGCCCCGGCCGCCACCACGACCACCCGCGGCACCACCACTCGTGCCGCGCGTGGCACGTCGACGCGGGCCGCGGCGGCCACCAAGGCTCCTGCCACCCGCAGGACCGCCACCAAGGCCACCACCACGGCCGCGGCTGCCAAGCCGGCCGCCACCAAGGCGAGCACGGCGACGGCGACCAAGGCGCCGGCGGCGGCCAAGACCACCACTCGGAAGACGGCCGCCCCCAAGGCCGCTCCGAAGCGGGCGAGCGCCGCCAAGAGCACCGCCAGCACGGCCGCGGCCACCACCGCGGCACCGGCTGCCGCTCCGGCCGAGGCCACCACGGCACCGGCCAAGACCACGGCGCGCAAGACCACGACCCGGACCCGGAAGACGGCCGCGGCCAAGAAGTGAACGCGTCAGGCGGGTTTCGCGGTTCGCCGAACCCGCCACCGGCCCTGGTTGTGGGCAACTGAATGCGGACGAGCCCCGAGCGCGACCTACGGCGCTTCGGGGCTCGTCTGCGCCTGCGTGACGCTCGACTCAGGACGTGGCGGACCCGCCCGGCGGTGGCAGCGGGCTGGGCAGGTAGTGCGCGTCCACCAGTTCCCCGTGGTGGAACCCGGCCTCGTCGGCCGAGGCGAAGGACAACAGCCAGACGCTGCCCTTCTTGCTCTTCACCGCGTCCGGGGCCAGTCGAGCGGCCAGCGGGGTCCGCTCGGCCAGCCGGGCCACCAGGTCGGGAATCACCTTGCCCTGACTGCACACGGCCGGGACCCCGCCCGCAGCGGCGATCTCGCGCAGCCGCGCCACGCCCGCGTCCGGGTCGGGCCAGTAGGCCTCCTCGGTCAGCAGCGGCTCGTCGGTGATGGCCACGCCCAGGTCGTCGGCTGCTCCCCGCACCGTCTGCGCGCAGCGCAGCCGGGGTGCGGCGTGCAGACGGTCCACTCCGAACAGCGGCAGCAGCGCGCGCAGTGCCTCGGCCTGCCTGGCGCCGGCCGGGCTGAGCGGGCGCTGGTCGTCGTCACCGGGCCAGCAGTCCCGCTTGCCGGCCTTGGCGTGGCGCACCAGCAGCAGCGTGGTCAGCCTGGCCGGTGCCGCCGCGAACACGCGCAGCACCTCGCGGTCGTCCGGGTAGCTCACCAGGTCCGCAGCGCGGTCTGCGGATAACCAGCACAGCTGGTCGACCTCGTCGTTGGCGGTGAACTCGCCGCTGACCGCCTCGGCGCTGAAGTAGTCCACGGTCTTGGTGGCACGCCCGTTCCGCTTGGGCAGCGGATAGCGGATCTGGCGGAGGAACCGGCCCAGCACGGGCTGGAAGCCGGTCTCCTCCACGACCTCCCGCACGGCCGCGGCCGGCACGGTCTCCCCGGGGTCGACCTTGCCCTTGGGCAGTGACCAGTCGTCGTAGCGGGGTCGGTGCACCACGGCGACTTCCCGGCCGGTGGGGCGCTCGCGCCACAGCACGGCGCCCGCGGCCGAGACCACGTGCTTGTCGGGGACGGTGGACGGTGTGGATTTGGCGTTCATGGTTCCTGGCCTGTCGATGCCTGCCTTGTCACCGGTCGGGGTCGTGGCCAGCAGCCCGCACCTAGCCCAGGCCGGTGTTCTCCCGCAAGCGAAGCATCTCGACCTGGTGGTCCCGCACGTGGGCCTGGTCCGAAGGGGACGGCTGCCACTCGCCGTCCGGCAGCAGCACCCAGCAGCGGGTGGCCGGGTCCAGCGCCGAGTCCAGCATGGCGTCCAGTTGCGCGGTCAGCCGGGGATCGGTGATGCGCACCTGCACCTCGACCCGGCGGTCCAGGTTGCGGTGCATCATGTCGGCGCTGCCGATCCAGTGCTCGTCGCTGCCCACGAAGTGGAAGACCCGGGAGTGCTCCAGGAAGCGGCCCAGGATGGAGCGCACCCGGATGTTCTCGCTCAGCCCCTCGATGCCCGGCTTGAGCGCGCAGATGCCGCGCACCACCACGTCCACCGGCACACCCGCCTGCGACGCCCGGTAGAGCGCGTCGATGACCTGCTCGTCGACCAGGGAGTTCACCTTGATCCGCACCCCGCTGGGCCGGCCGGCCCTGGCGTGCTCCACCTCGCGCTCGATCCGCTCGACGATGCCGCGCCGCACCCCGTAGGGCGCCACCATCAGGCTGCGGTAGCGCTCCTGGCGGGCGTAGCCGGTGAGCACGTTGAACAGGTCGGTGAGGTCGGCGCCGATGGCCGGCTCCGCGGTCAGCAGGCCGATGTCCTCGTACAGGCGCGCGGTCTTCGGGTTGTAGTTGCCGGTGCCGATGTGGCAGTACCGGCGGATGGTGCTGCCCTCCTGGCGCACCACCAGCGCGGTCTTGCAGTGCGTCTTCAGCCCGACCAGCCCGTAGACCACGTGCACGCCGGCCTTCTCCAGCGTCTTGGCCCACTTGATGTTGGCCTGCTCGTCGAACCGCGCCTTGATCTCCACCAGCACCACCACCTGCTTGCCCGCCTCGGCCGCGCTGGTCAGCGAGTCGATGATGGGTGAGTCGCCCGAGGTGCGGTAGAGCGTCTGCTTGATGGCGAGCACGTCCGGGTCGGCCGCGGCCTGCTGGATGAACCGCTGCACGCTGGTCTGGAACGCGTCGTAGGGGTGGTGCACCAGCACGTCCCGCTCGCGCAGCGCGGCGAACACGCTCTTGGGCGTCTCCCGGTCGGCGAACGCCGGGTGGGTCGTGGGCACGAACGGCGGGTCCTTGAGTTCCTTGCGGTCGATCGAGTAGACCTGCCACAGGCAGGACAGGTCGAGCAGGCCGGGCACCTCCACCACGTCGCCGGGGTGCACCTCCAGTTCCCGCAGCAGCAGTTCGAGCACGTGCTCGGACATGTCGTCGGAGACCTCAAGGCGGACCGGCGGGCCGAACCGGCGGCGGGCCAGTTCCCGTTCCAGCGCCTCCAGCAGGTCCTCGTCGCGGTCCTCCTCGACCTCCAGGTCGGCGTTGCGGGTCACCCGGAACGCGTGGCACTCCAGGATCTCCATGCCGGAGAACAGGTCGCGCAGGTGCGCGGCGATCAGGTCCTCCAGCGGCAGGAAGGTGACCGTCTCGCTGGTGCGGTCGCGCTCGACCCGCACCAGCCTGGGCACGTTGTCCGGCACCTTCACCCGGGCGAAGTGCTCCTGGCCGCTCTCCGGGTCGCGCACGGTCACCGCCAGGTTCAGCGACAGACCCGAGATGTAGGGGAACGGGTGCGCCGGGTCGACCGCGAGCGGGGTGAGCACGGGGAAGACCTGCTCGCTGAAGTAGCCGGACAGCTGGAGCCGGTCGAAGTCGTCCAGATCGGCCCAGCTGACAATGCGGATGCCGTGCTCCTCCAGCTCCGGGCGGACCTTCTCCAGGAAGGTGCGCGCGTGCTGCTCGACCAGGTCCTGGGTGCGGGCGAAGATGGCGTTCAGCTGTTCGCCCGGGGTGAGCCCGTCGGCGCTGCGCACCGACAGCCCGGTCTCGTTGCGGCGCTTCAGCCCGGCCACCCGGACCATGTAGAACTCGTCCAGGTTGGAGACGAAGATGGCCAGGAACTTGGCGCGCTCCAGCAGCGGTTGGGACGCGTCCTCGGCCAGGGCGAGCACCCGGGCGTTGAAGTCGAGCCAGGACAGTTCCCGGTTCAGGTAGCGGTCCTCGGGCAGGTCGCTGATGGCGACCAGGCCCTCGGTCACCGCGGGCGGCGCCGACGGGACGGGGCGCGCCTCCGCGCCGTTGCGGGTGCTCGCGTGCGCGGCGGCCTCACCCGTGCCGGTGCGGGGGGCCGGCGTGGTTGCGCCCTGGCGGGTGGCGCCGCTCCGGGCAGTGGACGTGGTCCGGTTGATCCGGCTCCGCGCACTGGAATTCGCCCGCCGGGTGGTGCGGGGAGTGCGGGCCCTGCGGGGAGCACCTGCCGTGCTCGCGTTGTCGTCGCCCGGTGCCGTCACCTGCTCGTCGCTGCTGTCCGTGCTCACCCAGTCATTGTCCCCCAGTTCCCTGACCAGCACCCTGACCACGGGATACAACCAGGCAAAACCGGATGAACACCGGTGGACCAAACGTGATACCGCCCACTGCCCGTGACCGGTTTTCCCGGCACCGGAAGGAAAACCCGCCGCGCTGGGCGCGCGGCCCGACGCTGGTTCTCCCGACTCAGCCGGCAGGCGGACGCACCGCGGTGACGCGTCCGTGACCGTCCCGGTGCACCGCCACCCGCTGGCCCGGCCGCAGCAGCCGCCAACCGCCCTCGGCGACCGCGGCCGCGTCGGCGTCGACCAGCAGGCCGTCATCGCGCAGCACGGTGACCGAGCCGTCGTCGGCCACCCGGTACACGGTGGCCTGTTCCGCGGCGTGCTCGGGGATCTGCTCGGGCGGGGTGGACACGGGAAGACCCTACGACGCGCAGGGCGCGCACGACACACCCAGCACCGTGGCCGTGCGCCGGCCCAGCCCGAGATTCCGGGCCATGACCAGGTCCTCGGCGGTGTCCACATCGCAGCGCAGCGACGGCCACGGGCCGAGCAGGGTGACCGCGTCACCGGCGTGCGCCTGGGCCGACCCCACCCCGAACCGGGGGGCCAGGTCCCCGCCCGGCGCGGACAGCAGCAGGGTGGTGCCGGTGCCCTGGCGGTCCGGGCAGAACGCCCGGCGCCCCGCCGCCCCGGCCAGTGCGGCGGCCAACTCGGCAGGGCGTAACGCGGGCAGGTCGGCCTGCAGCGCGCCCACCACGCCGTCGGGGTTGCTCGCCCGCAGCAGCCGGGCTCCGTGCCGCAGCGCCGCGTTCAGCCCCGGTTCCGGCCCTTCTGGCGCGACCTCCACGCCCAGCGCCCCCAGGGTCGCGGCCACGTCCGGATCGGAGGAGACCACCAGCACGCGGCCCACCCCCTCGGCGGCCGTGGCCGCGCTGACCGTGTCCGCGGCCAGGGCGAGCACCAGGGCACTGTGCGCGTGCCGGTCGCCGACACCGCCGTCGGCGGCGCCGAACAGCCGTGTCTTGGCCCGGTCCAGCGTCTTGACCGGGACCACCAGGTCCACTGCGCGGTGCACGCCTCCATCCTCGCTGATCCCGCCGGATGCCGTGGCCACGGGGTGGGCCTCGGCGCGGTGTTCGGCGCGCGTCGCGGCGTGGCGCGTTCCCGGGCGCGGCGCGCTGACCGGGTGCCGCGCTGGACCTGGCCAGCCCGGGTCGGGGAAACTCTGCGCCACCCGGCCCCCGCGCAGCCGGGCGGAACGAACGACGTGAGCGAAAGAAGGGGATGGCCAGTGGGCAGGGAGAAGGGCGGCTTCTGGGTGGGACTCGCCGCGGCGGTGTTCTATCCGCTCACCGGAATGCTCGCCCGCCGCGAGGTGTCGCACGGCGAGCGGATACCCCGGCAGGGCCCGGCCATCCTGGTGCTCAACCACACGTCCCACCTGGACATCCCCTACGACGCGGTGTTCGTGCACCAGCAGCGGCGGGTGCCGAGGTTCCTGGCCAAGCACAGCCTGTGGAACATCCCGTTCGTCCGGCGGGTGCTCGTCGGCGCCGGGCAGATCCCGGTCTACCGGGGCAGCGCCGACGCCAAGCAGAGCCTGCGCGCGGCCCACCAGGCGCTGCGCGACGGCAAGCTCGTGGTGATCTACGCCGAGGGCACCATCACCAAGGACCCGAACGGCTGGCCGATGCACGCGCGCACCGGCGTGGCCCGACTGGCCCTGGACAACGACGTGCCGGTGATCCCGGTCGCCCGCTGGGGCACCAGGGACATCTACGACCACTACACCAAGAAGTTCCGGCCGTTCCCGCGCAAGACCGTGTGGATCCGGGTGGGTGAGCCGGTCGACCTGTCCGCCTACCGGGGCCAGCGGCAGACCGCCACGGTGCTCCGCGAGGTCACCTCGCTGCTGATGGGCCGGGTCACCGAGATGCTCGCCGAGATCAGGAACGAGCCGGCACCGGACCAGCCGCACGGCACGCCGCCCGCCGCGGCGGCCGAGACCGGTGGCGGCCCGGCCGGCGCCCCGGAAAGCTCCGAAGTGGACAGTGCCGGTCCGGGGCACGGCGCCGAGCCCGTGCACGGTTCTGGGCGGGACGCCACGCCAGCGGGCGACAGCGCCGGTCCGGTGAACGACAGCGCCGCGCCCGTGCACGGCTCGGGGCAGGACAGCACGCCAGCAGGGGAAGCGAGCCACTGATGACCGGTGAACCAGTGCTGGCCGGGGTCGCCGAGGAGGTGCGCCGGGTGGCCGTGCTCGGCGCCGGCTCGTGGGGCACGGCCTTCGCCAAGGTGCTCGCCGACGCCGGCCGCGACGTGGTGCTGTGGGCCAGGCGCGCCGAGGTGGCCGACACCGTGCGCCAGCGGCACGCCAACCCCGACTACCTGCCGGGCGTGCGCCTGCCGGAGAACCTGACCGCCACCGCCGACGCGGCGGTCGCCGTGCGCGGCGCGCAGGCCGTGGTGCTCGCCGTGCCCAGCCAGACCCTGCGGGACAACCTGGCCGCGTGGCGGAACCTGCTGCCCGCCTCGGCCACCCTGGTCAGCCTGGCCAAGGGCGTGGAACTGGGCACGCTCAAGCGGATGAGCGAGGTGGTCAGCGAGGTCGCCGAGGTCGACCAGAACCGGGTCGCCGTGGTGTCCGGCCCCAACCTGGCCAAGGAGATCGCGCGGGAGCAGCCGACCGCCACGGTCATCGCGTGCGCCGACCACGAGCGCGCCGTCGCCCTGCAGCACGCCTGCTCCACCGGCTACTTCCGGCCCTACACCAACACCGACGTCGTCGGCTGCGAGCTGGGCGGCGCGTGCAAGAACGTGATCGCGCTCGCCTGCGGCATGGCCGCCGGGCTCGGCTTCGGCGACAACACCATGGCCACCCTGATCACCCGGGGACTGGCCGAGATGGCCCGGCTGGGCACGGCGCTGGGCGCCGACCCGATGACCTTCGCCGGCCTGGCCGGCATGGGCGACCTGGTGGCCACGTGCGCGTCCCCGCTGTCGCGCAACCGCAGCTTCGGCGAACGCCTCGGTCGGGGTGAGAGCATGCACCAGGCACAGCAGGCCGCGCACGGACAGGTCGCCGAGGGCGTGAAGTCGTGCACGTCCATCCGGGAACTGGGCCGCCGGCACGGGGTGGACATGCCCATCACCGACGGCGTGCACCAGGTGTGCCACGAGGGGCTGAGCCCACAGGACGTCACGGCCCGGCTGCTGGGCCGCAAACCCAAGGCGGAGTGGTCATGACAGCGAACGAGACCGGCGGCGCGGAGCACGTCCAGTGGGGCGACGGCACCCGGTGCGTGCACGCGGGCGAGCCGACCCCGGCGGCGGGCATGCCGTTCCGGGCCGGGCCGGTGCTGGCCGCCACCTACCACCTCGGTGTGGACGGTGACATCCCCGAGGACTTCTACGGACGGGCGGCCAACCCCACCTGGCGGGCGCTGGAAACCGCCATCGGCGAACTGGACGGCGGCCACTGCGTGCTGTTCCCGTCGGGCATGTCCGCCATCGCCACGCTGGCCAGGCTGGTGCTGCGGCCCGGCGACACCGTGGTGCTCCCGTCGGACGGCTACTACCTGGCGCGCAAGCACATCGCCAGCGGGATGAGCGCGCTGGACCTGGACGTGCGCGAGGTGCCAACGCCGGGGGAGTGGTCGGCGGAGGTGCTGGCCGGCGCCCGGCTGGTGCTGCTGGAGACACCGTCCAATCCGGGCATGGACGTCTGCGACATCGCCGCGATCGCCGCCCGCGCGCACGCGCACGGCGCGTTGGTGGCGGTGGACAACACCACGGCGACCCCGCTGGGCCAGCAGCCGCTGCGGCTGGGCGCGGACGTGAGTCTGGCCAGTGACACCAAGGCGCTGGCCGGGCACAGCGACGTGGTGCTCGGTCACGTCAGCACCGCCGACGCCGAGTTGGCCGACCGGTTGCGGGCCGCGCGCACCGAGTCCGGCGCCATCCCGGGGCCGTTCGAGGTGTGGCTGGCCCACCGCGGCCTGGGCACCCTGGACCTGCGGCTGGAACGCCAGGCCCGCAACGCCGCCGCGCTGCACCGGGTGCTGGCCGAGCACCCGGGCGTGCGCGGGGTGCGCTGGCCGGGCGCGCCCGGGGACCCGGCGCACCCGGTGGCCGCCAGGCAGATGCGCCGCTTCGGCGGGGTGCTGTGCTTCGAGCTGCCGTCGGTGGCCGCGGTGTCCGCGTTCACCTCGGCGAGCCGGCTTCTCGCGTCCGCCACCAGTTTCGGCGGTCTGCACACCACAGTGGACCGTCGCGCCCAGTGGGGTGACCCGGTGCCGGCCGGTCTCGTCCGGCTGTCCGCCGGCTGCGAGGACACCGACGACCTGGTGGCCGACGTGCGCGTCGCGCTGGCCGCGGCGCTGTCCACCGGTTGACCCGAACCCGGCCACCCGATGGGGTTGTTCCGGTGTTCACGGGCTGGGACGCGTTGACCGTCCCGGCCCGGGGTGCTTCGATTCCTGCCATGTTGTTGCGCGCCATGACCGGTCGACGGGGTCACATCGACCTCCGCCGGGTCGCCAGCGCGCTGTGTCCTGTCCGGTGATCCAACCCAATGCCCGGCCGGCCGCGCCGGCCGTTGTCGATCGCCTGACGACCACTGAGGACACACCCATGTTCGCCGTCCCGGCCAACACCGTCGCCCTGCCCGCCAACCCCACCGCCGCGCACCCGGTCCGCGTCGCCCTGGACTACGCGACCAACCGGGACAGCTGGCGGCACCTGCTGCGCTACGACCCGGACCAGCGCTGGTCCCGGCTGCTCGACCGGACCGACGACCAGGAGGTCTGGCTGCTGAGCTGGCTGCCCGGCCAGCACACCGACCTGCACGACCACGGCGCCGCCTTCGGCGCGTTCACCGTGGTCACCGGCACGCTCACCGAGTCGGTCACCCGGCGGCGCCCCACCGGGGAACCGGTGCAGCTGTGGCACGAGCTGCGCACCGGCCAGTCCCGCGTGTTCGGCCCCGGCTATGTGCACCAGGTGCACAACAACGGCGTTGACCCGGCGGTCACCGTGCACGTCTACCGCGCCGCGCCGCGCACGCTGGTCCGGTACCGGTTCGACCCGCTGTCCGGTCCGCGGCGGGCCGACTGAACCGCGCGGCCGCGGGTCAGCCCGGCTGGTCGCGTTCGGCCACCTCCAGCGGAACCGGGATGCCGTCCGCCAGGTTGGCGCACGGTCGCGGCTCGCCCCACACCCGGCGCAGTGGCAGCACCCCCGCCCACACCGGGGCGTCCAGGTCCTGCTCGTCGTCGACCGGTCCCTCGGCGCGCACCTTCACCGACGCCTCGGTCAGGTCCAGCGCCAGCAGCATGGTCGCGGCCAGCTCCCGCCGGTCGGGCTGGCGGGTCCGCTGCCACGAGCCGGGCGCCAGGTGCTCGGTGAGCACCCGCAGGCCGTGCAGCTTGGCCGCCTCGTCGGTGACCGGCACCAGCTGCCCGTGGATCACCGCCGACCGGTAGTTGACGCTGTGGTGGAAGGCCGACCGGGCGTAGACCACGCCGTCGAGCAGGGTCACCGACACGCACCCGGGCACGCCGTCGGCCAGCAGCCGCAGGCTGCGCGCGCCGGTGGACCCGTGCAGGTAGAGCGTGTCGCCGTCGCGGCCGTAGCCGGTGGGCAGCACCACGGGCGCGCCGTCGACGACCACGGCCAGGTGGCAGATCAGGCCGGCGTCCAGCACGGAGTCCAGCACGGCCCGGTCGGTGACGGCGCGGTGCCGACCCCGCGCAACCGTGCTGCGCTCGGTCGGAGAGAGGTCTGGTCGGCTCATGTGACCAGCATGAACGGTGAAGTGGCCTCGGTGGAGTACCAATTACAGACAAAACGAGAATGCCACTTTGCATCGTTTGGCGGACCAGGGCGGTAGACCTGAACACGGCAGGGCGCGATCCTGGTGCCGTGGCCGGGTGGGTTGACCTCGACGAGGCGACGGCGCGACTTTCCCAGCTCCTGGACCAGGCCCTGGCTGGTGCGGACGTGGTGATCACCCGCGACGGTGTACCGATCGTCCGGTTGGTTCCCGTTGAACCCTCGCCCGTTGCCGTCAGCCCGAGCGCGCCAGCGCGGGCGAGCGGGGCCGCTGGTCGGTGGCATCCTTGAGGCGCCACTGACCAGCGACGACGAAGGGCCACTCGTGGTACTGGCCGGCAGCATGCCCACCGAACTGCCCATCACCCTCGACCGCACCGCCAGCACCCCGCTGGCCGTGCAACTGGCCGACGCGCTGCGCGGCGCGGCCGCGGACGGCGTGCTGCGCGGCGGCGACCGGCTGCCGTCCACCCGGGCGCTGGCCAGCCGGCTGAAGGTGAGCCGCACGGTGACCGCCGCCGCCTACGAGCAGCTGCACGCCGAGGGCTGGATCGCCGGCCGGCACGGCTCCGGGACCTACGTCACCACCGCGCCGCCCGAGGCGGTGCGCGGCCGGCCCAGGCCGCAGCGCAGCCGGGGCACCGAGGCGGCGGTGATCGACCTCGCGCCGGGTGCGCCGTGGGCCGGCGGGCTGGACCGGGCCGCGTGGCGCCGGGCCTGGCGGGCCGCGGCGGACAGCCCGCCGCTGCTGCGACCCGAACGCGCCGGACTGCCCGAGTACCGCGCGGTCGTGGCCGAGCACCTGCTGCGCCACCGCGGCCTGACCGTGCACGGCTGGGCCACCGAGGACCTGGTGCTGGCCACCGGCGGCACCACCGCGGCACTGGCCGAACTGGCCGCCGCCCGGCTGCGCCCCGGTGACGCCGTGGCCATGGAGGAGCCCGGCTACCAGCGCGCGGTGGGCGTGTTCCGGGCGGCCGGGCTGCGGGTGCTGCCGGTGCCGGTGGACCGGGAGGGCCTGCTGATCGACGAGATCCCGCGCGGGGTGCGGCTGGTCTACTGCTCGCCGGCGCACCAGTACCCGATGGGCGGGCGGATGCCGGCCAGCCGGCGGGTGGCGCTGGTGGAGCGGGCCCGTGCCGAGGGCTGGCTGGTGGTCGAGGACGACTACGACGGCGAACTCCGCTACGACGTGGCCCCGCTGCCGCTGCTGGCCGCGCTGGCCCCGGACGTGGTGGTGCACCTGGGCACCACCAGCAAGATCCTCACCCCGATGCTGGGCGCCGGCTGGATGGTGGCGCCCGCCGCGGTGGCCGCCGAGGTGATGGCGCACCGGGAGGCCACCGGGATCAGCCCGGCGGCGGCCGGCCAGCGGGTGGTGGTCGAGCTGGCCCGCAACGGCGACCTGGGCCGGCACCTGCGGCGGCTGCGCCGGGAACTGTCCGAGCGGCGGGAGAAGCTGGTGGCCGCGCTCACCGCCGCCGGTGTCGGGGTGCTCGGCGACGACGCCGGCGCGCACGTGGTGGTGCCGGTGCCCTCGGCCCGCGCCGAGCGGGACCTGATCGCCGCCGGCCGGGACCGCGGCCTCTGGCTGGACGGGCTGGCCCGCCACCACGCCGGCCGGCCGCGCTGGCACGGGGCGGCCATCGGCTACGCCAGCTGCGGGCGCGCCCAGTTCACCGAGGTGCTCCCCGAACTGGTGACGCTGCTGGCCACGCACGCCGATCCGGCCACCGCGTCGGTCACCCAGGTAGGGTCAGGCGCATGACGCGGCGCAAGACCCGGGTGGCGGTGGTGTTCGGTGGACGCAGCACAGAGCATGCGGTCTCATGCATCTCCGCCGGCAGCGTGTTGGCTCATCTGGACCGGGAGCGGTTCGACGTGGTGATGGTGGGCATCACCCGCCAGGGCGCGTGGGTGCTCGGCTCGTCCGATCCCGCCGCGCTGGCCATCCGCGACCGCGAGCTGCCCTCGGTGTCCGCCGGGCAGGCGCTGGTGCTGGCCGGCGACCCGACCAGCCGCGCGCTGGTGACCCTCCAGCCCGGTGAGGAGACCCGGCTGCTGTCCGAAGTGGACGTTGTCTTCCCGGTGCTGCACGGCGCCTACGGCGAGGACGGCACCATCCAGGGCCTGCTGGAGATGGCCGAGCTGCCCTACGTGGGGCCCGGCGTGCTGTCCAGCGCGGTGTCCATGGACAAGGAGTACACCAAGAAGCTGCTGGCCGCCGAGGGGCTGCCCGGCGTCGACTACGTGGTGCTGCGGCGCGGCCAGCAGACCCTCACCCCGGCCGACCGGGACCGCCTGGGCCTGCCGGTGTTCGTCAAGCCGGCGCGCGCCGGCTCGTCGGTGGGCATCAGCAAGGTGAGCGACTGGGCCCAGCTGGACGCGGCCATCGAGCTGGCCAGGCGCACCGACCCCAAGGTGGTCATCGAGGCCGCCGCGGTCGGGCGCGAGGTCGAGTGCGGTGTGCTGGAGTTCCCGGACGGGCGCGTGGAGGCGTCGCTGCCCGGCGAGATCCGCATCGTCGGCGAGGGCGTCGACTGGTACGACTTCGACGCCAAGTACCTCGACGACGTGTGCGAGTTCGACATCCCGGCCAAGCTCGACGACGAGACCATCGCCAGGGTGCGGGACATGGCCGTGCGGGCCTTCACCGCGCTGGACTGCCAGGGCCTGGCCCGGGTCGACTTCTTCATCACCCCGGACGGCACCCCGATCATCAACGAGGTGAACACCATGCCGGGATTCACCCCGATCTCGATGTACCCGAAGATGTGGGAGGTCACCGGCGTGGACTACCCGACGCTGCTGACCACCCTGGTGGAGACCGCGCTCGCCCGGGGCACCGGACTGCGCTGACGCCCCACGCGGCCGCGGAGCGTCAGCGCGGCTCAGGTCAGCTCTGACCGGTCAGGCACACGCAGAACGGGTGGCCGGCCGGGTCCAGCAGCACCCGCCAGCGGTCACCGCCGGGCTGGAACTCCGGCACGGTGGCGCCGAGCGCGCGGCAGTCGCGCTCGGCCTCGGCCAGGTCGTCGACGGCCAGGTCGAGGTGGTAGCGCTTCACCCCGGTGACGTCGGGCCAGGCGGGCGGCGTGTAGTCCGGGACCCGCCCGAACCCGATCGAGGTCGTGCCGTCGCTGACCATCGCGTAGTCCGCCTCGCTGTGCGTCACGGGCAGGCCGAGCACAGCGCCGTAGAAGGCCGCGAGTTCGCGGGGGTCCTGGCAGTCCAGGTTGACCATGATCAGTCGGGCCGGTGTGGTGTTCATCTGGGAAAACTCCTTGGTTCGTCCGCTTCGCCACCACCGTGTCAGGAGAAGCTGACAACCACTGGCAGGTTTGTCCGGCGGACTCCCCGGACTCCCGGATTCCCCCGGCGGCCGGCCCGGCCTCAGCCGGAGGTGCGCACCCCAACGGCGGGCAGGGTGGTGCGCACTGCCTCGGAGACGTCCTGCAGCGGCCCGGTCCCGGCGTCGTTGGGCACGGTCAGGGCCACGTAGACGGGCCGGTCCACCACGTACCAGGTGGCCGCGTCCGCGCCCTCGACCACCAGCCACCGCACGCCGGAGACCTCCCGCAGTCCGCTGGTCGGGGTGAGTTCGGTGGGCCGGTCCAGGCCGCAGCGCAGGATCACCGGACCCTGCTGGGTGGTACCCCACGCCATCGCGCCGGCCGGCGCGGGCGTGGCCAGTTCCCGGCGCGGCTGGGCGACGCCGTTGGACACCAGTTGCTGCGGCAGCCCGTTGAGCAGCGCGGTGCACTCCGCCGACTCGGCGGCCGGGGCCGGCACCGGGCCGAGCGCCACCGGACCGGTCGCGGCGGGGTTGTCCTGCTCGGCCGAGCTGCCGTTGCCCAGGACCAGCCCCATGGCGGCGACCCCGACGGCGAGCAGCACCGGCAGCCCGATGATCACGGCCAGCAGCGGGCGGGGCAGGGACGGGCCGGCTGGCCGCTCCTCGGGCTGGCCGTGCTGGCCGTGCTGGCCGGACTGGTCGTGCTGGTCGTGCTGGTCGTGCTGTGCGGGCTGGTCCATCGGCGTCACCGGGGGCACGGGTGCGGCGGGCTGTTCGGCTTGACGCGACACCCCGCTATGACAGCACGCCCTAGATGTGGACGACCGGACAGGTCAGGGTGCGGGTGATGCCCTCGACGTTCTGCACCCGCGCGACCACGAGCTGCCCCAGCTGGTCGACGGTCTCGGCCTCGGCCCGGACGATGACGTCGTAGGGGCCGGTGACATCCTCGGCGGTGGTGACCCCCGGAATGGCCGATATCTCCGCGGCCACCGCGGCGGCCTTGCCGACCTCGGTTTGGATGAGGATGTATGCGTGGACCACGGCGTGCCCCTTCGTCTTCGCGGGTCAGGTCGGGTTGAGGAAACAGTCGGGGTAAGAACGTGAGCAGCAACGTACCCCAGTTGGGGTTCCGATTGCTCAGCTTGGGAGGCAACTGTGGGCTCGGAACTGCCGACACCGGCGGACACCGTCGCCACGCTCGGTGAGTTCGGACTCATCAGACGGGTGACCGAGGGGAGACTCCAACCGGCGACCACCCTGCTCGGGCCCGGCGATGACGCGGCCGTGGTAGCCGCCGATGACGGCCGGGTCGTGGCGACCACCGACGTACTGGTGGAAAACGTGCACTTCCGGCTGGACTGGTCCACCCCTGAGCAGGTCGGACGCAAGGCGGCGGCGGTGAACATGGCCGATGTCGCGGCCATGGGCGCGATGCCCACGGCGTTGCTCGTCGGGCTGGGCTGCCCCGCGGACACCCCGGCCGACGTGGCCGACCAGCTGATCTCCGGGATGTGGAAGGAAGCCGCCTCGGCCGGCGCCGGCATCATCGGCGGCGACATGGTGACCGCGGACAACCTGGTGATATCCATCACCGCGCTGGGCAACCTGGCCGGTCGGGACCCGGTGACCCGCTCCGGCGCCCAGGTCGGCGACGTGCTCGCGGTGCGCGGCCGGCTGGGCTGGGCCGCGGCCGGGCTGGCCGTGCTCGGCCGCGGCTTCCGCTCGCCGGTCGCCGTGGTCGGGGCCCAGCGGGTGCCCGAACCCCCGTACGCGGCCGGGCCGCAGGCCGCCGCGGCCGGCGCCACCGCCATGATCGACGTCTCCGACGGGCTGCTCGCGGACATCGGCCACATCGCCACCGCCTCGGGCGTGGCCATCGACGTGCGCACCGAACTGCTCGTGGTGCACCAGCGGCTGATCGACGTGGCCTCGGCCCTGGGCGCCGACCCGAGGCACTGGGTGCTCACCGGCGGCGAGGACCACGCGCTGGCCGCCACCTTCCCCGAACCGGCCGCGGTGCCCGCCGACTGGCAGACGATCGGCACGGTGCGGGCGGGCAGCGGGGTGACTGTGGACGGCCGGCCCTACGAGGGGTCGTCCGGCTGGGAGCACTGGCAGTGACCGGCGGGCGCTGAGAATCGCGCCACACCGGCCCGGTCGAGCTGGAAAGGCGGTCGTGGCCAGGCCGTATCGTCACGCCATGCTGCTGCGAACCCTCGCCTACAACCACCCGGACGCCGCCAAGCTGATCGCGGAAGTGCAGCAGGAGTACGTCCGACGCTACGGCGACCCCGACATCACGCCGGTCGACCCGGCCGAGTTCGCGGCACCGCGCGGGCTGTTCCTGGTCGGCTACCTGGACGGCGAGCCCGTGGCCTGCGGCGGCTGGCGGGTTCCCAGCGAGGACACCGAGCACGTGCTGCCCGGCGACGCCGAGATGAAGCGGATGTACGTGGTGCCGGCGGCCAGGGGGCGTGGCCTGGCCCGGCGGGTGCTCGCCGAACTGGAGCGCACCGCGGCCGAAGCCGGCCACCGCAGGATGATCCTGGAGACCGGGACCAAGCAGCCCGAGGCGATCGCCCTGTACACCTCCGCCGGCTACCAGCCGACCACCAAGTTCGGCGTGTACCGCGACGACGAGAACTCCGTCTGCCTGGCCAAGCCCCTGGTCGTGGCCGAATCCGACCGGCCCGAGGCGGCCAGGCAGACACCCGCCTGCTGAGATGGGCCACTCGGGGCCTTTCCCCGAGGGCCGGTTTCTGGTCGCCTCGTCGCCAGGGCGGGGACGGGCGCCCGGCCCGGCCCCCTGAACCCCACACAGCCAGAGGAGGGCCCACAGTGGCGATCTACGCGCTGGGCGAGCACAAGCCGACCATCCACCCGGACGCCTACGTGCACCCCGACGCCACCGTGATCGGCAACGTCGAGATCGGCGCCCAGGCGTCGGTGTGGCCGCAGGCGGTGCTGCGCGGTGACTACGGGCGCATCCAGGTCGGCGCGCGCACCAGCGTGCAGGACGGCACCGTGGTGCACTGCACCGAGGAGCACCCCACGATCATCGGCGCGGACTGCGTGATCGGGCACAACGTGCACATCGAGGGCGCCACCATCGCCGACCGGTGCCTGATCGCCTCCGGCTCGGTGGTGCTCAACGGGTCGGTGGTGGAGACCGGCGCCATCGTCGGCGCGGGCGCGGTGGTGTCCTTCAACGGCCGGGTGCCGGCCCGGTCGATGGCGCTCGGCGTGCCGGCCCGGGTGCGCGAGGGCTACGAGGTGCCCGAGGGGGCCTGGCAGTTCGCCGTGGACAAGTACGTGGCCAACATCGAGGTCTACCGGGACGGGCTGCGCCGCCTGGACTGAGCGCCGCCCCCGGGACTGAGCGCCCGGACCGGGTGCGGTCGACTGCGCCGGCCGGGTGAACGGGTGCGTGACCGGGTCGCCCCGGGCGACCCGTCCGCCCGGCTGCGGTGGAGGTGGGCTGGCTCGCTAGGGTCACCATTCGTGACCGCACGTCCCCTGAACGAGATAATGGAAGCCGGGTGGGCGGAAGCGCTCGCCCCGGTCGCTGACCGGATCGCCGCCATGGGCGAGTTCCTCCGCGCGGAAGTCGCCGCGGGCCGACGGTATCTGCCGGCCGGTGACAACGTGCTGCGGGCGTTCCGGCAACCCTTCCACGGCGTGCGGGTGCTCATCGTCGGCCAGGATCCCTACCCCACCCCCGGCCACGCGGTGGGGTTGAGCTTCTCGGTGGCTCCCGACGTGAGCCCGCTGCCCAAGAGTCTGATCAACATCTTCCAGGAGTACACCGACGACCTCGGCTACCCCCAGCCGTCCAACGGCGACCTGACGCCGTGGGCCGAGCGCGGGGTGCTGCTGCTCAACCGGGCGTTGACCGTGCGCCCCGGCAAGGCCAACTCCCACCAGGGCAAGGGCTGGGAGGAGGTCACCGAGCAGGCGATCCGCGCGCTGGTCGCGCGCGACGAGCCGATGGTCGCCATCCTCTGGGGCCGCAACGCCCGCAACCTGCGGCCGATGCTGGGCTCGGTGCCGTGCATCGAGTCGGCCCACCCCAGTCCGCTGTCGGCGAGCAACGGCTTCTTCGGTTCCCGGCCGTTCAGCCGGGCCAACGCGCTGCTCGTGGAGCAGGGCGCGGAACCGCTGGACTGGAAGCTGCCGTAGTCGACGCCCGGTCGACGACCTGACGGTCGCCGGGGCGGGACGTGCCTGGCCGAGCGGGCGCGACCGCCCCGGCCCAGTGCCCGCGACCAGCGGACTTCCGAGCTAACCTCGCCTGGCGGAACAGCAGGTGCCGCCCTACCGGTGAACGGGTGCGACGGCGGGTGGGCAAGGAGGAGCCGGTGCTCGAAGTGCTGGACGTGACGGCGGTGCGCCGCTGGGCGGCCGCGTGCGTGCGGTCGCTGGAGGCGCACCGCAAGGCGCTGGACCGGATCAACGTCTTCCCCGTGCCCGACGGGGACACCGGCACCAACCTGCTGCACACCATGCGCGCGGCGCTGGACGCGCTGCTGCGCGCACCCGCGCGGGCCGGCACCGTGGCCACGGCCGTCGCCGAACTGGCCAGGGGAGCGCTCACCGGCGCGCGCGGCAACTCCGGGGTGATCCTGTCCCAGGTGCTGCGCGGGCTGGCCGAGGCGTTACCGGGCAGCGCCGCCGCCGTGGGCGGGGCGGCGCTGCGCCGCGCGCTGTGCCGGGCCGACGAGCTGGCCACGGCCGCGGTGGCCGAACCGGCCGCGGGCACCGTGCTGTCCGTGCTGCACGCGGCCCGCGTCGCGGCCCAGCGGTGCCCCTCGGACGACCTGCCCGAGGTGGTCACCTGCGCGGCCCAGGAGGCGGCCAGGGCGCTGGCCGACACCCCGAGACAACTGGCCGTGCTCGCCAGGGCCGGGGTGGTGGACGCGGGCGGCAGCGGACTGGTGGTCGTGCTGGACGCGCTCGCGTCCGTGGTCACCGGGCGCGAACCGGCCCAGCCCACCACGACCGTGGCCGGGGCCGCGCTCCCGGCACCGGACGCGCTCCCGGCGGCACCGACCACCGTGCGGGAGGCCGGCTCGGCGCGCTACGACTACGAGGTCATGTACCTGGTGGACGAGCTGGCCGAGGACACCGCGAGCGCGCTGCGCACCCGGCTGGCCGAGATCGGCGACTGCGTGTCCGTGGTCGGGGACGGGGTGGGCCGCTGGGCGGTGCACGTGCACTGCAACGACATCGGCGCGGCCGTGGAGGCCGGCATCGCGGTCGGCCGACCGCACCGGATCAGCGTGGCCAGGTTCACCGACCAGGCCGGCGTCCCCGGCGCAGCCGGCGGCACCGACCCACAGGACGCGACCGACCAGCGCGGCCCGGCCGAACCAGACGGTGCCGAACCAGACGGTGCCGAACCAGACGGTGCCGAACCAGACGGTGCCGAACCAGACGGCGTCGAAGCAGGCGGCGCCGGACACGACGGCGAGGACCGGTTCACCCGGGACCGCGCGGTGGTCGCGCTGGTGGGTGGCGCCGGGGTGGCGGAGCTGTTCCGGGCCGAGGGCGCGGTCGTGGTCGAACCACCCGGTGGCGCGGCCGGCGCCGCCGCGCTGCGGGACGAGCTGCGCGCCGCCATCGCCGGCACCCGGGCCCGGCACGTCACCGTGCTCACCGCCGAGCCGCTCCCCGCCGACGCGTCGACCACCACCGCCACTGCGACCACCACCGCCACTGCGGCCACCACCAGCACCACAGCCACCGCTGCTGACGTCGCCGCGCTGGCCGGCCAGGAGGTGGTGGTCGTGCCCACGCTGTCACCGGTGCAGGCGCTGGCCGCGCTGGCCGTGCACGACCCGGGCCGGCGGGCCGCCGACGACGTGGTGGCCATGGCCGAGGCCGCGGCGGCCACCCGCCGGGGTGAGCTGCTCACCGCCAGCGGCCAGGCGCTGACCTGGGTGGGCCGCTGCCAGCCCGGTGACCTGCTTGGCATGGTCGACGGCGAGGTGGTGCTCATCGAGCCGGACCCGGCCCGGCTCACCGCCCGCGCCACCGAGCTGGTCGACCGGATGCTGGCCGGCTCGGGCGAACTGGTCACCGTGCTGCTGGGCGAGGCAGCACCCGACGGGATCGGCGACGTGCTGGCGGAACACCTGCGCACTGCCCACCCCGAGGTCGACCTCGCCGTCTACCACGGCGGCCAGACCGGCGTGATCCTGTCGGTCGGGGTGGAGTAGCCGGTGCGGTTCTGTCGGTGTGCTTTGGTTGGATGGGTGCCGTGACAGCGCTTGACGACCCGTTGGAGCCGGTGCTCGGCGCCAAGAGCGCCACCGCGTTGGAGTCCGCGCTGGGACTGTCCACAGTGGGCGATCTGCTCCGGCACTACCCCCGCCGCTACGCCGAGCGGGGTGAGCTGACCGACATCGCCGGCCTGGAGGTCGACGAGCACGTCACCGTGCTGGCCAAGGTGCAGCGGGTCAGCAAGCGCCGGATGCGCAACCGGCCCGGCAGCATCCTCGAAGTCCGGATCACCGACGGCAAACACGACCTGACCTGCGCGTTCTTCAACCAGGCGTGGCGCGAGCGGGAACTGCTGCCGGAGCGGCGCGGCCTGTTCGCCGGCAAGGTCACCGCGTTCCGCGGGCAGCTGCAGCTCTCCCACCCGGAGTACCAGCTGCTGGAGGGCGACGTCGACCAGGCCGTGGTGGAGGAGTTCGCCGCCGCGCTGCTGCCGGTGTACCCGTCCGCGCAGGGCCTGCCGTCCTGGTCGATCGCCCGGTGCGTCCGGCAGGTGCTGGACATCTGGGACGAGCCCAGCGACCCGCTGCCCGACGAGCTGCGCCAGCGGTTCTCCCTGGCCGGGCTGCCCGACGCGCTGCGCTGGATCCACCGCCCGGACGGGTGGCCGGCGGTGCAGGCCGCCAGGCAGCGGCTCAAGTGGGACGAGGCGCTGGCCGTGCAGCTGACCCTGGCGCAGCGGCGCAAACTGTCCGGCGCCCGCCCGGCCCGGCCCAATCCGCGGCGCGCCGGCGGCATCCTGGACGCGTTCGACCAGCGGTTGCCGTTCGCGCTCACCGACGGGCAGCGGGCCGTTGGCGAGGACATCGCCGCCGAACTGGCCGGCGAGCACCCGATGAACCGGCTGCTGCAGGGCGAGGTCGGCTCCGGCAAGACCGTGGTGGCGCTGCGGGCCATGCTCCAGGTGGTGGACGCGGGTCGGCAGGCGGCCATGCTCGCGCCCACCGAGGTGCTGGCCGCCCAGCACGCGCGGTCGCTGCGGGAGATGCTCGGCGACCTGGCCCAGGGCGGTGAGCTGGGCGGGTCCGAGCTGGCCACCAGGGTCGCCCTGCTCACCGGGTCGATGCCGGCCGCCCAGCGCAAGCAGGCGCTGCTGGACGTCGCGTCGGGTGCGGCCGGGATCGTGGTCGGCACGCACGCGCTCATCCAGGACCGGGTGTCCTTCGCCGAACTGGGCCTGGTGGTGGTGGACGAGCAGCACCGGTTCGGCGTTGAGCAGCGCGACGCGCTGCGCACCAGGGCCGGCGAGGACGTCAGTCCGCACGTGCTGGTGATGACGGCGACGCCGATCCCGCGCACGGTCGCCATGACCGTCTACGGCGACCTGGAGGTGTCCGCGCTGCGCGAGATGCCCGCGGGCCGTTCGCCGATCAGCACGTCGGTGGTGCCGGTGGCGGAGAAGCCGGCCTGGCTGGACCGGGCGTGGCAGCGCATCCGCGAGGAAGTCGCCGCCGGGCACCAGGCCTACGTGGTCTGCCCCCGGATCGGCGACGACGACTCCGACGTGGACGTGGCGGACGCGGACACCGACGACACGGCCGGTTCGGCGCGCCGAGGCAAGAGCGCCAAGGGCGCCAAGAGCGGCAAGAAGGCCGCGAAGTCCAGCGAGTCCGACGGTGACCGCCGGCCGCCGCTGGCGGTCACCGAGGTCGCGGCACTGCTGGCCGAGGGGCCGCTGGCCGGGCTGCGGATCGGCGTGCTGCACGGCCGGTTGCCCGCCGACGACAAGGACGCGGTGATGCGGGCCTTCGCCGCCGGCGAGGTGGACGTGCTGGTGGCCACCACCGTGGTCGAGGTCGGCGTGAACGTGCCCAACGCCACGGTGATGGCGATCATGGACGCCGAGCGGTTCGGCGTGAGCCAGCTGCACCAGTTGCGCGGCCGGGTCGGCCGGGGCAGCGCGCCCGGACTGTGCCTGCTGGTCTCCGAGGCGCCGGCGGGCACGGCCAGCCGGGAACGGCTCGACGCGGTGGCGTCCACACTGGACGGGTTCGAGCTGGCCAGGCTGGACCTGGAGCTGCGGCGCGAGGGCGACATCCTCGGCGAGGCCCAGTCCGGCCGCAAGTCCGGGTTGAAGATGCTGTCGCTGCTGCGCGACGAGGACGTGATCGCCGAGGCCAGGCAGACCGCCCAGCAGGTCGTGGAGTCCGATCCGGAACTCACCCGACACCAGGGCCTGGCCGCGATGGTCGCGGAACTGGTCGACGAGGACCGCGCCGAGTACCTGGAGAAGACCTGACCCGGGTCCGCCCGCCGGGTCGGGATCGGCCCCATTGTGAATTAACAGCATCACCAGAGACCAGCCGATCCGGGCGGAGCGTTCAGGTAATTCTCCGGGGCAGCACGGGCAGACCGGTGGGAAAGTGGGAGTTTCCCGCGGATGTGCGGAGTACGGTGAAACCTCGTGAAGAATCTCTTCAGCGGTGTCCGAGGATCACTCAAGAAGCTTTTCGTCGTGGTGGTGGCCGCCGCCGGCATGACGGTCGCGGCTCCGGCGGTCCCCGCCTTCGCGATCAACGCCGTCAGCTGCACGTCGGACGAGTTCGCCTGGATCCGCTTTGGTGACACCGGAGACAACAGGTGGTGTTACGCCAATTCCGGTGTCGCGTACGTGGAAGGCTACGGCGTCAGGTCTTTTCATTCGGGCAACAACAAGGTGACGTTCGACTACACCATCATCGAGAATGGTTACCGGCATTCCCTCATTTTGGACAAAGGGCAGGAGCACACCCTCACGTTCGGTCTCCGGGCCATCGTGCACACCATTCAGATCTGGTGAGGACGTTGCCGTAGCACACCCTCGATGTGATCGATCGTTCCGCCGTGCTCGACGGCGGTGTGGAGCAGTCCGCCGGTTTGTGCGGGGCCGGCCCCCTGGTCCTGCTCGCGCACCAGCTCGGTCAGGTAGCCGACCGCCCGCTGGTCACCTGCGTTCGCGGCCCTGGTCAGCCAGGTGACCACGGTGGCGGTGTCCTGCTCGTCCACCGGCAGCACCTTGAACAGTTCCATGGCGTCGTGGGAGCTGGGCGTGCGGCGCAGCGCCACCAGGCACCACCACTTCGCCCTGGCGACGTCGTCGTGGTCGAGCAGCTTCCTGGCCAACGAGGTGAGCACCGACGACGGCGTGGGGTCCGAGTCGAACAGGAGACGCGGCAGGGGCCGCGCCGTGGGGCGTTGCAGCCAGGAGTCCGCCGCCGCGGTCCTTCCGGTGCTCTCCAGCAGCAGGGCCAGGCTGATCACCGCCTGGGGGTCGCCGGCCTCGGCCAGCTCTCGGCAGGCGCGTTCCGCTGTGGTGCAGTCGGCTCCCTGTGCCGCGTGCCGGGACAGGTCGAGCGCGGCCCTCCAGTTCTGCGGATCGAGTTCCACGGTGCGCCGCAGCCAGTGGGCGGCTTCGGCCTGCTGCCCGTTCCGGGCCAGCACATCCGCCAGTTGGCAGGTGGCGGTGGCGTTGTCCGGGTGTGCCGACAGCTCTCGCCGCCACCAGTGCGCGGCCTCGGCCAACCGGGTGGGCCGGTCATCCGGGTCGGTGTCCTCGGGTTCGAGAAACCGTCGGCCCCAGCGGAGATCGTCCGACAGCAGCATCGCCAGGCCGGTGATCGCGGCGGTGCTGGACGGGGCGACCGCGAGCGCGTGCCGGTACCAGTGCAGCGCCTCGTCCCGGTGCGCCCGGAACTGGCGGTACAACTCGGTGCGCTCGCCTTGGTCGCTCCCCTGCCAGAAGGCTGTGGTCAGGTCGGCTCGCCGCACCAGGAGGTCGGCCAGCAACACGGCGGCGAGCGCGTCATCGGGGTCGAGGTCGAGCGCCCGGCGCAGCCAGTGCTCTGCCTGCGGAGTCGTGGTTCCGGCCTGGAACACCAGCCCGGAACCGAGCAGGCTGAGCTGGTGGCCGAGGTGCCGGGCGGCTCCTGGCCGGTCGGCCTCGGCGGCCTGCCGCAACGATGCCAGTCCGTCGTCCGCGCCGGGTGCCGAGATCGCCATGACGCACATCCTGCCAACGTCGACTGACAGACGCCGCTGTTAGGGTCCCGGCACCAGCGGTTCCCCGGGCGGAGGTCGGCCTTGTTCAGCTACTACGTCCTGCACCACGCCGTGCGCGTCGACCCACAGCACGGGGACACGACAACCGACATCGTCGTGCTCAACAACCGCACCGACCTGGTCCACGTCCTGGACGACCTGCGCGGCGGCGACGCCGAGGACCACCACTACTGGCTGTTCTCGGAGATCCGGGTGTTCCAGCACGGCCGCCAGGTTTCCACTGTGGACCTGCTCGGGCCGGTCGAGCCGGCGCGGTGGGCGCTGGACCTCGACCTCCCGCCGCTGGTGGACCCGGTGCTGCCGGTGGGCCACCCGGTCGTGGTCGACGGCTGGCCGGTCCGCTACGGGCGCACGGTGCTGTAGCGGTAGCACCGGGGCGACGGGTGGGCTGGCTCGTCGGTTTCGCGCAGAACGGCCGGCTCCCAGTCCATCCTCTGTGGACGAACCGGGGAGCCGGCCGGGTGTCGGGTGTTCGGACGAACTGCGTTGTTCGGAACGAGCCGGTGGGACAGTGCGCTCAACTGGTGGGGCGTGCCTCCGGTGACTCCGGCTTGCTGGCCGGGCCGGTCGCCGGCTTGCCGGCGGCAGCCGCGGCGGCCGGCGGCGTGTTCGGCTGGGCCGCACCAGCCGGAGCGCCCGGAGCCGGAGCACCTACCGCCTGCGCTGCCGGGGCCTGGGCGCCCGGGGCCTGCGCACCTGGAGCCTGGGCGGCGGGCGCCGGCGTGCCCTGCGGCTGCTCGGCGGCCGGATCCAGCTGTTCGGCTGCCTGGTCGAGGACCTCGCGGGCACCGGCCAGCTGGGCGGCGATGGCCTGGCGCAGGCTGCGCAGCTTGGCCACCTGCTCGTCGGCCTCGGCGATGCGGCGCTCGGCCTCGCGCCGCAGTCGAGCCGCGTGCTCGCGCGCCTCGTTCATCAGCTTCTCGTGCTCGGCGGCGAGCTTGGCGCGCAGCTGGTCGTACTCCTGCTGCAGGTCGGCCCGCTGCTTGGCGTGCTGCTGCTCCAGGTCGTGCTGCCGCTTGGCGTGCTGCTGCTGGAGGTCGGCGCGCTGCTTGGCGTGCTCCTGCTCCAGCTGCTGCCGGCGCTTCTCCTGCTCCTCCACCATGCGCTGGTGCCTGGCCCGCTGCTCCTGCGCGTAGGCGTCGGCCTGGCTCCTGGTGTTGGACGCGTACTCCTCGGCCTCACGCCGCTGGTCGGCGATCTCCTCCTCGGCCAGGCGCATCATCACCTTGACGCGCTCGGCCATCCCGGTGGTGCTGTTCGGGTTGGTGGAGATCTGGGCCAGCCGCTGCTTGACCTCGGCCAGTTCCTGCTGGGTCTGCCCGAGCACGCGGGACATCTCCACGGACTGGCCCAGCGCCTGGTTGCGCGCCTTGGTCGTGGCACTCAGCTCGTACTGGAGCCGAGTCACGAACTCCTCCACCTGGCGTTGGTTGTAGCCACGGCGGACGACTTCGAAATGCGGTGGCCGCATGATCAACTCGGTGTCATCAACACCCGTCATTCCCCCACCTTAATGGGTCGGGCCGGGACGACTGGAGCCACGCCTGGTGACTACGGGCAGGTCATCGGGGGTGGACCGGGTTCGGGACCGGTGTTTCCCGCCCCGGATCGGCCCACCCCGCCGGCTCAGCCGCCCACGGACTGGTTGTAGTCCTTGATCGCCGAGTCTAGGGACTTTTCCGCATCCTGCAGTGCCTGTCGCGGGTCGGTGCCCTGGTGCACGGCGGCCTGCATGGCGCTCTCCTCGGCCTTGCGGGCCTGCGGCATCACGCCCAGCGCGCAACCCTGGGTGGCCTTGGTGAGCGCGGTCGACTCCAGTTGCTTGATGGCGGTGTCGAACTGGGGGCGCTGCGCCCGCCACTGCTTGTCCAGGTCGGTGTCCAGCGCGGACTTGCTGATCGGGAAGTAGCCGGTGGCGGTGTGCCAGGTGGCCTGGGCGTCCGGGGTGGCCAGGAACCTGGTGAACTCCCACGCCGCCCGCTTGTGCGCGTCGTCCTTGCCCTTGCCCACGATCCACAGGGACGCGCCGCCGATGATCGGACCACCGCCGTGGCTGGCGTCGGCCTTCGGGTAGAAGCCGGTGCCCACCTCGAACTTGCCCTCGGCGTTGGCCAGGAAGCCGCCGAGCGACCCGGTCGACTCCAGGGTCATCGCGGTCTTGCCGGAGGTGAAGGCGTTGTCGGACTCGGCGGTGTCGCTGTTGAACTTGAGCGCCAGCCCTTCCTCGGTCATCCGCTGCCACCACTCCAGCTGCTTGACGTGTTCGTCGGTGGCCAGGTTCACCTTGGTGGCCCGGCCGTCCCGGCCGTTGCCCTGGTCGCAGAACTCCTGGCCGGCCAGCGCGGTCCACTGCTCCACGAACCAGCCGTACAGGGCGGTGCCGAAGCCGTACCGGGTGATGTTGCCGTTGGCGTCGCGCACGGTCAGCTTGCGGGCGGCCGCGGTGATCTCGTCCAGGGTGCGCGGCGGCTTGTCCGGGTCGAGGCCGGCCTCGACGAACGCCGTCCGGTTGATGTACAGCAGCGGCATCGAGGTGTTGAACGGCATCGAGTACAGCGTGTTGTCCACCGTGTAGTAGCCGGCGATGTTCGGCTGGATGTCGGAAATGTCCGCCTTGTCGACGTCTACAAAGGACTGCACCGGCACGGTCGAGCCGGAGTCGATCATGAACCTGGTGCCGATGTCGTACACCTGCACCAGATCCGGGGCCTGCCCGCTGTTCAGCGCCGTCTTGTAGGCCGACAGGGTGTCGTCGTAGTTGTTCTTGTACTGCAGGGTGACCTTGATCCGGCCCTGGTTCCGCTGGTTGAACTGGTCGGTGAGCCGCTGCAGCGCCTCGCCGTTCTTGCCGCCCATGGCGTGCCAGAAGGTGACCTGCACCTCGCCCTTGCCGTCCAGCGCGCTGGCCGGCGGGGCGGTCAGCTGCTGGGTGGTCGCGCTCGACGCGCCCGTGGTGGCCGCGCCGCAGGCGGCCGTGCTGGCCGCGGCCAGGCCGAGGGCCACGCCGGCCGTCACCCGGCGCAGGCTGGTCGAGATCCGGCCGGTCCGCGGCGACCGGTGCCGCGCTTGCGTTCGCACAGTGCTTCTCCTTTGTGGTGCCGTCACGGGGCGCGCCTCACTTGACCGCGCCGGCGGTGAATCCCCGGACCAGCCAGCGCTGTCCGAAGACGACCAGCAGCAGGGTGGGGATGAGGGTGATGCTGATGCCCGCCAGCAGCACGGCGGGACTGGCGCCCTCGTTGTTCTTCAACGCGAACACCGCGGACTGCAGGGTGTTCATCGAGTTGTCGCCGGAGGCGATGATCAGCGGCCAGAAGTACATGTTCCAGCCCTGCAGGAACGACCAGACCGCGAGCGCGGTCAGCGCCGGCCGGCAGCTGGGCAGCAGGATGGTGAACAGGAACCGCAGGTGCCCGCAGCCGTCGATCACCGCGGCCTCGCGCAGCTCCCTGGGGAACTGCTGGAACGCCTGGCGGAGCAGGAACACGCCGAACCCGTTGGCCAGGAACGGCAGCACCAGGCTGAGCCGGTTGTCGCCGAGGCCGAGGCTGCGCACGAACAGCGCGTTGGGGACCACAATGGACTCGTAGGGCACCATGATCGTGGCCAGGAACAGCCAGAACAGCGGCGTGCGCAGCGGGGTGCGCAGGAACACCAGGGCGTAGCCGGCCAGGCACGAGGTGACCAGGTGCCCGGCCATGATCACCAGGCCGACGAACAGCGAGTTGGCGAACGCCGGTGCCAGCGGCACGACCGGCTGGTTCCACGCCTCCGCGTAGTTGTCCAGGGTCCAGTCACCGCCGAACAGCCGGGGCGGCTGGTGCAGCAGGGCACTGGACGGCAGGAACCCGCCCACCACGGTCAGCAGCACGGGGAACAGCAGCACCACGGCGGCCACGCCCAGCCACAGGTAGGTCAGCGCGGTGGGCACGGGGCCAGGGCGGTTGAGTCGGCTCCTCGTCGCGGTGCTCACCGGTAGTGCACCCGCCTCTCCAGCACGCCGAACTGGACCGCGGCCAGCAGCACGCCCACCACGAGCAGCACCAGGCCCTGCGCGCTGGCCAGCCCGTAGTCGCTGTTGTTGTTGTGGAACGCGCGGTCGAAGATCGAGTAGACCAGTGTGGACGTGCTGCCGTTGGGGCCGCCGTCGGTCATGATGTGCACCTGGCCCAACGCCTGCAGCGCGGTCAACGTGGTGGTGACCACGGCGAAGAACAGGCTCGGCGAGATCATCGGCAGCACGATGCTGACGAACTGGCGCGGGCCGGTGGCGCCGTCGATGCGGGCGGCCTCCAGCACGTCCTCGTCCACCTGGGCCAGTCCGGCGGCGAGCACCAGCAGGTTGAACCCGGACACGCTCCACACGGTCACCGCGGCCACGGTCACCAGGGCCCAGCCCGGGTCACTGGTCCAGCTCGGCGCCTGCACCCCGACCAGGCCGAGCAGCCAGTTCACCGGTGAGGTGCCCGGGTTGAGCATGATCAGCCACACCACGCTCGCCGCCGACGCGGAGTAGGCGAACGGCAGCGCGAACGCGGTCCGGAAGATCCGCATGCCCGGCAGCTTCTGGGTGAGCGGCGCGGCGATCGCCAGCGGCAGCAGCACGCCAGGCACCACCACCAGCGCGGTGAACAGGAACGTCCGCGCCAGCAGCGCGCCGAACTCCGGGGTGAGCAGTTCGGCGAAGTGGGCCAGCCCCACCGAGCGGGTGGGGTTGCCCAGGATGTCGTTGTCCCGTGTGGACAGATAGACGGCCTGGAACAGCGGGAAGACCACGAACACGCCGAGACCGACCAGGCCGGGCGTGAGCAGCAGCAGGCCCAGCAGTGCCTCGCGAACCCGGTGCGACCGGCCCCCGCCGGGTTTTCCGGGTCTGCCGGTGGGGGGATCTGGCCTGGTCAGCACCGCTGTCGCGGGCGGGACTGGTGCGGTGTGGACGGTCACGGGCCGGGAGTGTGCGCGCGGGGAGCGGCCAGGGGGTGTCCCGGCGGTGGCCGCGAGGTGGCCGGCGGCGGTCCGCCGGATGAGAACCCGCTCAGCCGGGCGGCAGCACCCGGCACAGTGCGGCGACGGCGTTGGCGAACGCGTGCTCCGGTGGGGTGCTGTAGCCGACCACCAGCCCGTCGGCCGCGGGCATGGTGCTGTCCGGGTGGCGGAACGCGGCCAGGCCGTCCAGGGCCAGTCCGGCGCGCCTGGCGGCGGCCACCGCGGCCGGCTCGGTGCCCGGCGGCAGTTCCAGGACGGCGTGCAGCCCGGCCGCGATCCCGGTGACCCGCACGTGCGGGGCGCGCTCGGCGAGCGTGGCCACCAGCTGGTCGCGGCGCCGCCGGTAGTGCTGGCGCATCCGCCGGACGTGCCGGTCGTAGCCGCCCGAGCCGATGAAGTCCGCGAGGGTGAGCTGGTCCAGGGCGCTGGCCCACGCCTCCCGCTCGCCCTTGGCCGCCAGCACGCCGTCCACCAGCCGGTCCGGCAACACCATCCAGCCCAGGCGCACCGCCGGGGACAGGCTCTTGCTGACCGAGCCCAGGTAGAGGACGTGCTCGGGGTCCAGGCCCTGCACCGCGCCCACCGGCTGGCGGTCGTAGCGGAACTCGCCGTCGTAGTCGTCCTCGACGACCAGTCCGCCGCTGTCCCGGGCCCAGTCCACGGCGGCGGCCCGGCGCAGCGGGTGCAGCGGCCCGCCGGTGGGGAACTGGTGGGCCGGGGTGAGCAGGACGGCCCCGGCGCCGGTCGCGGGCAGCTCGGCCACGCGGGCGCCGTGGTCGTCGATGGCCAGCGGGACCGCGCGGATGCCCGCGCCGGTCAGCAGGCCGCGGTGGAAGGCGAGCCCGTAGGCCTCCACGGCCGTGGTGCGCGGCAGCAGCGGGCCGAGCAGCCGCAGCGCGTGGGAGAAGCCCGAGCAGACCACGATGTGGTCGGCATCGGCGCGCACCCCGCGGGCCCGGGCCAGGTAGTCGGCCAGCTCGCGGCGCAGCTCCGGCCGGCCGCGCGGATCACCGGGGCCGAACGCCGCGTTGGGCGCACTGGTCAGCGCGCGCCGCGCCGAGGCGAGCCAGGCGGCCCGGGGGAACTCGGCCGCGTCGGGCTGGCCCTGGCTCAGGTTGTGGCGCGGGCCCTGGAGCGGAGCGGCGGGGGTTGGCCGGCGCTGCCGAGGCCGGGGCGGCTCGGTGCGCAGCGCCACCCGGGTGCCCGAACCCTGCCGGGCGGCCAGCCAGCCCTCGGCGACCAGTTCACCGTAGGCGTCGGCCACGGTGTTGCGGGCGATGCCCAGGTCCGCGGCCAGCGCGCGGTAGGGCGGCAGCCGGGTGCCCGGGGCCAGCCGGCCGGTGCGCACGGCCTCGCGCAGCGCGCGCGTCAACCGCTCGCGCAGGCCGCCCGGGCCGCTCAGGTCCAGGTGCAGGTCGGTCGAATTGGCCCAGGAATCCGCCACGGAAATGCACCATAACCCCGGTCTGTTGGCTGGCTAGGTTCGTTGTCATGACGACGACGGACCTCAACGGGCAGGCGGCGGTGCTGGTGCGAGCCGGACAGGCCGAGCGGCTCACCGACGGACCAGGCAGCCTGATCACGCTGTTCGCCGACTCCGACAGCACCGGCGGCGTGCTGACCAGCAACCGCGCCACCCTCGGCCGGGAAGCCGCCGGCACCCCGGTGCACTTCCACACCAGGGCCACCGAGTTCTTCTTCGTCCTCGACGGCGCGCTCCAGGTGCTGGCCGGCGAGCAGCTGCTCACCCTGCACCAGGGCGACTTCCTCACCGTGCCGCCGCGCCTGCCGCACGCCTTCGCCCCGGCGCCCGGCGCGACCGCGGACGTGCTGGTGCTGTTCAGCCCGGGCATGGCGCGCTTCGACTACTACCGGCTGCTGGACCGGGTGAACCGGGGCGAGGCCAGCCCGGCGGAGATCGCCGCGTCCAGCGAGCGCTACGACAACCACTACGTGGACAGCCCGATCTGGCGCGAGGCGCGGGCCGCCGGCTGAGCCGGCCTCACCGCGACCGCCAGGTCCCGGACTGGCAGGTCAACTGCTCGCCGAGGGGACTGGCCGCGCGGTCGGCCTCGGCCGAGCACCGCTCGCCGGGGAACGGGCCGCTGGGGTTGGAGCCGGCGGGAAAACCGCCGTCGGGCTCGGCCACCCACTGCTGGCCGCCGCCGGTCGCGCGCTGGCAGCGCTGGTTGCGACCGGCGGCCACCCGGGTCTCGCCGAGTTCCGCCGGCCGGCAGTCGGCCACCCGCTGCGGATGCCAGGTCGCGCTCGCACCCGCCGATCCGCTCGGCTGCTGGCCGGCGGTGCCCACCGACTGTCCACTGTGATCGTCCGAACTGGACCCACCGGGCCGGTTCACCACCAGGTAGCCGTAGCCCGCACCCCCCAGGACCAGCAGGAACACCACCAGCACCGGCCACAGCCGGCCCCGGCCGCGCCTGCCCCGCCCGGCGGACCGAGGCGCGGCGGCACCGGGCGGGTGGACCGGGCCGGTGCTCGGCGCGAGGTGCCCGACCACCGGTTGGCCGACCACCGGTTGGCCGGGCACGGGTTGGCTGGGCACGGGTTGAGGCAAGGGTTGAGGCAAGGGTTGAGGCATGGGTTGGCCGGGCACGGGCTGGCCCATCACCGTGGTCCGGGCGTCCGGCGGCGCGCCGATCGGGCCGAAGCTGGCCGGACTGTCCACAGCGGACAGCGATACCGGCGTGGCCGGAGCCGCGGCGGTGACCTGCTCGGCCAGCCGGGGCGTGCCGGCACCGGCCACCGATCCGTCCACTGTGGTCTTCCCGCCCGGCGGCCCGCCGCCGGACACCCCGGCTCCGCCCAGCGGACCCGCGATCGACCAGCCCGCCGGCAGCGCGGCCAGCAGGTCGGGCGCGGCCACCGAGGTGAGCCCGGCCGGCTCGTCCGGACTGGCCGCCAGGGCGGTGCGCAGCGCGTCCCTGGCCTGGTCGCAGCTGGTGAACCGACGGTCCACGGCGGGATCGGCGAGCCGGCGCAGCACCGCGGCCACCGGCGGTGGCACCCCCTCCGGCAGCGGCAGCGCCACGGTCCAGTCGGTCTGGATGTGGAACAGCGCCGAATTGCTCACGTGCACCAGCCGCCGCCCGGCCAGCAGTTCCGCGGCCAGCACCCCCACCGCGAACAGGTCCGTCGCCGGCGCGGGCGGCCGGCCGTCGAGGTACTCCGGCGCCAGGTAGCCCGGCGTGCCGATGGCCGCGCCCGCCCCGGTCAACGCCACACTGCGCCACGCCGCCACCCCGAAGTCGCCGACCACCACGTCGGGTCGGCCCGAACCCGGTGTGCGCAGCAGCAGGTTGGCCGGCTTCAGGTCGCGGTGCACCACGGCACGCGCGTGCAGCTCGGCCAGTCCGGCCAGGGTCTGGTCCACCACCTCGACCACCCAGCGCCACGGCAGCGGCCCGTGCTGGCTGACCAGCTGGCGCACCGAACCGCCCCTGGCCAGCTCGGTGACCAGCACCGCCTGGTCGTCGACCAGCCGGAAGGCGAGCGTGCGCAGCAGGTGCGGGTGCTCGACGCGGATCCGGGACTCGATGACGAACCGCAGCAGCGCCAGTTCGTCGTGCCCGGTGAACTCCTTGACCGCCACCCAGCCGCGCTCGACCGCGTCCCAGGCCAGGTGCACCTCGCCGAAGCCACCCGAGCCCAGCAGGCTCACCCGCGTCCACCGCTCGGCGTCATCCACGACGGTGCAGCTTAGAGATCGCCGCCACGGCGAGTAGCCAGCCAGGTAACGCGTGATGAAACCGAATCCGCCGGGGCCACGTCAGAGGGAATGGCCTGGTCCTGCCGGCCGGTCCGTTCGACCCGTTGATCCGATTCGCGCGAATCCTGGAGTGTGCGTGGTGGCTGCTGTGGTGTCTGGCCGCTGGACGAGGACGCTGGTGGCGGTGGGGGTGGCGGCGGTGGGGATGACCGCGGCCGGCTGCGGCACCGGCACACCCGGCCAGGCCACCGCCGGCGTGAGCGGCACGAGCCTGGCCACCTCGGCCTCGGCCACCACGACCAGTGGCAGCGCGGAGCCGTTCGACGGCGAGGTGCTCAAGCGCGGCGAGGTGGCCGAGCTGGAGGACACCAGCGGTGCCCGGCTGAACCCGGTCAGCGACGGCGACCTGCGCAACTTCGGCATCTCCGCCAAGGTGTTCGAGATCGGCACCACCGACGAGATCACCTCGGGCCGAGGCTACCGGCCGGACACCGGCAACAAGCTGCTGGTGTTCTCGGTCAAGGTGGAACGGCACGAGAAGAGTTCCGCGGTGTCCGGCAGGGTGTCCGCGTCGGTGTCGGTGGAGGGCCGCCAGCAGAACCTGCCCGGCTTCGACGAGCTGCTGTCCTACGGCGAGCAGGACGGCACCCTGCACTACGCGGTGGGCGTGCCCGCGCAGGACCCGCACGACGTGGAGCTGCAACTGAAGTACTCGGACCTGGCCCAGCGCTTCGACCTGCTGGACGGCCGGCGCACCGGCGACCAGCCGGCCGTGCTGTACCGGTCCGACGACTACCCCACGGTGTGGGTGGAGCGGCTGACGCCCAGCTCCTTCGAGTTCACCCGACCCGGCGATGACGAGGGGCCCACCAGGTTCACCATCCCGGTGGAGCGCGCCGAGCTGACCTACTTCGCGCCGGTCACCGGCAACGCCCCCGAGGCGCGGGACAAGGCGTGGCTGGTGCTGCGGTACAAGGCGGTCGGCGAGGGCCCGAACTCCGGCTACGCGTCCCAGTGCGCGGTCCCGCTGCCCGCGTACACCCTCACCGACGACAAGGGCGGCACCTACCAGCCGGTGGACCGGCACTCCAGGTTCGACTCGGACGGCGCGGTGGTGACCTTCGAGGTACCCGCCGACCTGGCCACGGCCACGCTGCGGGTCGCGCCGACCACCCTCAACTGCGACACTGGGGGTACCAGCGAGCCCTGGCCGGCCAGTGGGGCCGCCGAGATCCCGTTCACCCTCCCGGCGAGCTGACCACGACCCTGGGTGAGGGACCCGGTGCACGGGCGGTGTACAGATCGATCACGATGACGTCCGTCACCTGGGACAAGTCTCCCGTGATCCGGGACACCCGGGGTAACGTGCCGTGACCGACCCCTGAGTACCCCTGAGTAACAGGAGGTAGCCGGCATGTTCCGCAAGGTGCTTGTCGCCAACCGCGGTGAGATCGCCATCCGGGCGTTCCGGGCCGCCTACGAACTGGGCGCCCAGACCGTGGCCGTGTTCCCCCACGAGGACCGCAACTCGTGGCACCGGCTCAAGGCCGACGAGGCGTACGAGATCGGTGAGCCAGGCCATCCCGTGCGGGCCTACCTGTCGGTGGCCGAGATCATCAAGGCCGCGCGCAAGGCCGGCGCCGACGCCGTCTACCCCGGCTACGGCTTCCTGTCCGAGAACCCGGAGCTGGCCCAGGCCTGCGCGGACGCCGGCATCACCTTCGTCGGTCCGAGCGCCGACGTGCTCCAGCTGACCGGCAACAAGGCCCGCGCCGTGGCCGCGGCCAGGGAAGCCGGCCTGCCGGTGCTGCGCTCGTCCGCCCCGTCCAGCCGGGTCGAGGAGCTGCTGGCCGCGGCCGAGGAGATCGGCTTCCCGGTGTTCGTCAAGGCCGTGGCCGGCGGTGGCGGCCGGGGCATGCGCCGCGTCGAGGAGCGCTCGGCCCTGCGCGAGGCGCTGGAGGCGGCCATGCGCGAGGCCGAGTCCGCGTTCGGCGACCCCACCGTGTTCCTGGAACAGGCCGTGGTCGAGCCGCGCCACATCGAGGTGCAGGTGCTCGCCGACGGCGCCGGCAACGTGATCCACCTGTTCGAGCGGGACTGCTCGGTGCAGCGCCGCCACCAGAAGGTCATCGAGATCGCGCCAGCCCCCAACCTGGACCCGGCGCTGCGGGAGCGCATCTGCGCCCACGCCGTGGCCTTCGCCAGGCACATCGGCTACCGCAACGCCGGCACGGTCGAGTTCCTGGTGGACCGCGCGGGCAACCACGTGTTCATCGAGATGAACCCGCGCATCCAGGTCGAGCACACGGTGACCGAGGAGGTCACCGACGTGGACCTGGTGCACTCCCAGCTGCGCATCGCGGCCGGCGAGACCCTGTCCGACCTGGGGCTGAGCCAGGACGCGATCACCCTGCGCGGCGCGGCCCTGCAGTGCCGGATCACCACCGAGGACCCGGCCAACGAGTTCCGCCCGGACACCGGCATGATCACCGCCTACCGCTCGCCGGGCGGCTCGGGCATCCGGCTGGACGGCGGCACCGTGCATGCGGGCGCGGCGATCAGCGCGCACTTCGACTCCATGCTGGTGAAGCTGACCTGCCGGGGCCGGACCTTCGCCGCGGCCGTGGCCAGGGCGCGGCGCGCGGTCGCCGAGTTCCGCATCCGGGGCGTGTCCACCAACATCCCGTTCCTGCAGGCGGTGCTGGACGAGCCCGACTTCTACGAGGGCCGGGCCACCACGGCGTTCATCGAGCAGCGCCCGCACCTGCTCACCGCCCGTCACCCGGCCGACCGGGGCACCCGGCTGCTCACCTACCTCGCCGACGTCACGGTCAACCGGCCCAACGGCCCCCGCCCGACCGTGGTCGACCCGCAGGTGAAGCTGCCGGCGCTGGACCTGAGCGAGGCGCCGCCGGCCGGCACCAAGCAGCGGCTGACCGAGCTGGGGCCGGAGGGCTTCGCCCGCTGGCTGCGCGACTCCGACCAGGTGTGGGTCACCGACACCACCTTCCGCGACGCCCACCAGTCGCTGCTGGCCACCCGGGTGCGCACCCGGGACCTGCTCGCGGTGGCCCCGCACGTGGCCCGGATGACCTCGCAGCTGCTGTCCGTGGAGTGCTGGGGTGGCGCCACCTACGACGTGGCCCTGCGCTTCCTGGCCGAGGACCCGTGGGAGCGGCTGGCCGCGCTGCGCGAGGCCCTGCCCAACCTGTGCCTGCAGATGCTGCTGCGCGGCCGCAACACCGTGGGCTACACGCCCTACCCGGAGGCGGTGACCCAGGCGTTCGTGGAGGAGGCCACCGCCACCGGCGTGGACATCTTCCGGATCTTCGACGCGCTCAACGACGTGGAGCAGATGCGGCCGGCCATCCAGGCGGTGCGCGACACCGGCGCGGCCGTGGCCGAGGTGGCCCTGTGCTACACCGCCGACCTGGCCGACCCGGACGAGCGGCTCTACACCCTGGACTACTACCTGCGGCTGGCCGAGCAGATCGTCCGGGCCGGCGCGCACGTGCTGGCCATCAAGGACATGGCCGGTCTGCTCCGCCCGCCCGCGGCGAGCAAGCTGGTGACCGCGCTGCGTCGGGAGTTCGACCTGCCCGTGCACCTGCACACCCACGACACCGCCGGCGGCCAGCTGGCCACCTACCTGGCGGCCATCCAGGCCGGGGTGGACGCGGTGGACGGCGCGTCCGCGTCCATGGCCGGCACCACCTCGCAGCCGCCGCTGTCCGCGATCGTGGCCGCCACCGACCACAGCGACCGCACCACCGGACTGGACCTGGCGGCCGTGTGCGACCTGGAGCCCTACTGGGAGGCGGTGCGCCGGGTCTACCAGCCCTTCGAGTCCGGGGTGCCCTCGCCGACCGGCCGGGTCTACCGGCACGAGATCCCCGGCGGGCAGCTGTCCAACCTGCGCCAGCAGGCGATCGCGTTGGGCCTGGCCGACAAGTTCGAGGACATCGAGGCCATGTACGCGGCGGCCGACCGGATGCTCGGCCGGCTGGTCAAGGTCACCCCGTCGTCCAAAGTGGTCGGTGACCTGGCACTGCACCTGGTCGGCTCCGGGGTCTCGCCCGAGGAGTTCGAGGCCGAGCCGGGCCGGTTCGACATCCCCGACTCGGTGATCGGCTTCCTGCACGGCGAACTGGGCGACCCGCCGGGCGGCTGGCCCGAGCCGTTCCGCAGCAAGGCACTGGCCGGCCGGCCCGCGCCCAAGGGCGTGGCCGAGCTGACCGCCGACGACAAGCTCGGCCTGGAGACCGACCCCAAGCACACCCTCAACCGGCTGCTGTTCCCCGGACCCACCAAGGAGTTCCTGGCCCACCGCGAGGCCTACGGCGACACCAGCGTGTTGCGCAGCAAGGACTTCTTCTACGGGTTGCGGCCGGGCGAGGAGTACTCGGTCGACCTGGAGCCGGGCGTGCGGCTGTTCATCGGCCTGGAGGCGATCGGCGAGGCCGACGAGCGCGGCATGCGCACGGTGATGGCCACGCTCAACGGGCAGCTGCGGCCCATCCAGGTGCGCGACCGCTCGGCAGCCACCGACCTGCCCGCGGCGGAGAAGGCCGACCGGGGCAACCCCAACCACGTGGCCGCGCCGTTCGCCGGCGTGGTCACGCTGGCCGTGGCCGAGGGCGACCAGGTGGAGGCCGGCCAGACCGTGGCCACCATCGAGGCCATGAAGATGGAGGCCGCCATCACCGCGGCCAGGTCCGGCACGGTCACCCGGCTGGCCATCCAGTCCGTGCAACAGGTCGAGGGCGGCGACCTGCTGATCGTGTTGTCCTGACCGGGTTTCCGGCGGGTACCGGGTTCGACGACAGGGTGGGGCGGGGCCGGCAGCACCGGCCCCGCCCCACCCTTGCTCTGTTGCGGTGGGCTCGCGCCGCACGCCTTCCCGTGATGATCATCCCGTGGCACTATCGCTATCGGTAACCAAACCGATGCGAACTGTCACGCTTTAGGGGATTTATGGGCAGACAGAGCGACGCGACAACCCTCCAGGACGTGGCCGCGCGGGTGCGGCTGGCCCTGGACATGACCGAGGAAACCATCGAGATCCTGCACGCCGCGGCCGAGACCGCCACCGAGGCCGCCACACTCGCCGGCACCGCGCTCGCCGGCTCGGCGCACTACCCACCCGAGCTGGCGCTGGCCCGGTTCGACCAGGCGCGCGCCCTGCTCGCCGACCTGATCCAGGGCTGGCAGCAGGCCGAGAACTCGGTCGCGGCGATCCTGGACCGGCTCGGCGGTGGCCAGGACACCCCGGCGGCGCGGGCCGACCGCGGCGCGCCGGCCACCTGGCGCGGCAAGACCGCGGCCGAGCACGTGGGCGACAGCGGTGCGGCGATCGGCCGAGCCGGTGGCCGCCTGCGCACCCGGCCGGTCCGCGAGGTGCGGTCACCGTCCGAACTGGACGATCTGCTCACCACCCTCTCGCGCGGCGGGCAGGTGCTCGACGCGCCCGCCTACGACGGCACCATCCGCGAACTGCCGGACGGCACGCTCATCGGCCACCGGCGTCGGGCGGCCTCGGCCGCGTGCCCGATCGTGGACGTGTTCACCCCGCACCGCCGTCTCAAGATCCACGTGCGACCGGAGGGCTGGGGTCAGCATGTCCGATGACCTGGCCGAGTTGCGGCAGTACGTGGTGGAGGAGATCGTCGAGACCAGGGAGCCGATCTTCTTCGGCGAACTCGTGTACATGGTCACCGAGATCACCCGGGCCACCGACTCGTCCGAGGACCCGAGGCGACGCGCCAGGGATGTCGCCGCCCAGCTGGTCAGGGAAGGCACCCTGCGGCCGGGGGAGCACACCGGCGGGACGTTCGTGCCGTGGCCGACCGGTCCCGAGGAGTCCGCCGACCGCATCCTGGCCGCGGTCGACGCGCTGATCCGCGACAACGTCCAGCCGCTGCCGGGTCAGGTCTGCTACCTCGACCTACCCGCGCGCTAGGGGTCGGGCCGGCGTGGTCAGGTGAATCCGACTCATCTCCCGGTATTCGTCCTGCCCACGCCCCTCATCACCACCGCCGCACCCGCCTGACCGGCCCGTCCTTCACCCACACGGCCCTGCCTGACGTGTCAACTCGCGGGGTTTGCAAAGCAATGCCGTGAAGTTAGGTCGTTGAGCCAGGTGTCAAGTCGGGTGTTGGCGGGGTGATGCTGTAGCTGATCCTCACCCGGGACAAGGATTCGTCGTGTCTGGTCTTGTTGTAGGCAAAGGGCGAGACTGGCCGTTTGACGCGCCGGGGCAGAATCCGTGATCGGCGATGCTTCGGGCCGAGTTCGCGCGGGTTCAGCATCGCGTGGCGGATCCCCGCGGGTACGGCACCGGCCAAGCCCTCGCCCCCACCTGCCGTGCGGGCGAGGACCAGCGAGTGGCGGGCAGCCCGCAATGTCACGGTCAAGGAGATCCGGTCAGGGTCGATACCCCTCTCGGTAGCCGCACGTGC
>NZ_JAMTCK010000021.1 GCF_024171785.1 Goodfellowiella coeruleoviolacea | reverse complement strand
ATCTCCTTGACCGTGACATTGCGGGCTGCCCGCCACTCGCTGGTCCTCGCCCGCACGGCAGGTGGGGGCGAGGGCTTGGCCGGTGCCGTACCCGCGGGGATCCGCCACGCGATGCTGAACCCGCGCGAACTCGGCCCGAAGCATCGCCGATCACGGATTCTGCCCCGGCGCGTCAAACGGCCAGTCTCGCCCTTTGCCTACAACAAGACCAGACACGACGAATCCTTGTCCCGGGTGAGGATCAGCTACAGCATCACCCCGCCAACACCCGACTTGACACCTGGCTCAACGACCTAACTTCACGGCATTGGTTTGCAAACCCCGCGAGTTGCAGTTTCAGGCAGGGCCGAACGGGTGACGAGTCGACCGTCACATGTAGTTGACCTCTAGTTAAGTGGAGGTTCTAGCCTCGCCGCGTGAACAGAGTTCTCGTCACGGGTGCGACCGGGAACGTCGGTCGCCAGGTTGTTGTCCAACTGCTCGACGCTGGCGTTGCCGTGCGCGCGCTCGTCAGGCAGTCCACCTCGGCGCGTCGGCTGCCGGCCGCGGTCGAGACCGCCTCGGGTGATCTCGCCGACCCGGCGAGCCTCAGCTCGGCCCTGACCGGGGTCGACGCGGTGTTCCTGATCTGGCCGTTCCTGACCACCGAGCACGCGCCCGCCGTGCTGGCGGCGATCGGCCGGCACGCCCGTCGGGTCGTCTACGTGTCATCGTCCGGAGTGGACGATGACGCCGCTCGGCAGACCGACCCGATCAACCAGTTGCACGCGGACATGGAGGCGCTGATCGAGCGGTCCGGTCTGGAGTGGACGGTCCTGCGGGCGAACACGATCGCCTCGAACACCCTGGGGTGGGCCGAGCAGATCCGCGCCACCGGTGTGGTGCGCGGTCCGGAGATCGCCGCCACCGCCGTGGTGCACGAGGGCGACATCGCGGCCGTGGCGGTGCGCGCGCTGACCGAGGACGGGCACGTGGCCGCCAAGCACGTGCTGACCGGCCCCGAGGTGCTCAGCCGCGCCGACCAGGTGGCCGCGATCGGCGCGGCGATCGGCCGCCCGCTGCGGTTCGAGCCGGTGCCGGTGGAGGCCGCGCGTGAGCGGATGCTCGCCGACGGCCGGCCGCCCGCGCTGGTGGAGGCGCTGTTGGCCAGTGCGGCGAACCGGTCCCGCTCGGACCTGGTCACCGCCACGGTCGCGGAGATCACCGGGACGCCGGCGCGGACGTTCCGCGACTGGGCGGTCGAGCACGCCGCTGACTTCCGCTAGCCGCGCGCGTTCACCCGTTCGGCCCTGCCTGAAACGGCAACTCGCGGGGTTTGCAAGCACGACTCGCGCACGCGGAACGGGCAACTCGCGGGGTTTGCACAGTCAACTCGCGGGGGTGGTGTGCAGGGCGGTGGCCAGGGTGGCGATGCCCTCGTCGAGGGTGCCTGGCGGGTTCGCGGCGTAGCCGAGGACCAGGCCGGGGCGGTACGGGCGCTGGCAGTGCCAGGACAGCGGCTGGGTCTTCACGCCAAGCTCCAGTGCGGTGGCGGCCAGCTGCACGTCGTCGACGTCGGTGGTGAAGGTGATCACCAGGTGCAGGCCGGCGGCGGCGCCGTGCACGGCCGCCTCGGGCAGCCGCGCGCTGATCGCGCTGATCATGGCGTCGCGGCGGCGGATGTGGCGGCGGCGGAGGAAACGCAGCTGCCGCTCCAGTTCGCCGGACTCCATCAGCTCGGCCAGCACCAGCTGGGGCAGGGCGGCGTTGCCCAGGTCGGCGTTGCGCTTGGCCGCCACCACCGCCTCCCGGTACCGGTCCGGCACCAGCAGCCAGCCCACCCGCAGGGCCGGCGCGAGCAGCTTGGACACGCTGCCGGCGTAGCAGACCTGCTCGGGCAGCACGGACCGCAGCGCCGGCACCGGGGGCCGGTCGTAGCGGTGTTCGGCGTCGTAGTCGTCCTCGATGAGCAGGCCGCCCTGGCCGGCCCACCGCATCAGCTGGCGGCGCCGCTCGCCGTCGAGCACCACCCCGGTCGGGAACTGGTGCGCCGGGGTGAGCATGGCCGCGGCCACGCCGCTGGCGCGCAGCTCGGCCACGCGCAGGCCGGCCGCGTCGACCGCGACCGGCGGGGTGGCCAGGCCCCAGTTCCGCAGGTGCTGCCTGGCGCCGAGGGAACCGGGGTCCTCCACGGCCACCGCGGCCACGCCGTCCGCGATGAGCACCTGGGCGAGCAGGCCGAGCGCCTGGGCCACCCCGGCGACGATCACCACCTCGCCCGGGTCGACCCGGATGCCCCGGGTGCGGGCCAGCCAGGTGGCCACGGCCCGGCGCAGCGCGGGTGTGCCGCGCGGGTCGCCGTAGCCGAAGTCGGTGGGGGCGAGGCGGTTGAGCACCGCGCGTTCCGCGCGCAGCCAGGCGGTGCGGGGGAACGCGGCCAGGTCGGGCACGCCGGGGGACAGGTCGATGCGCGCGGGCGCGGCGCGCAGCGCGTCGAAGACGTCCACGCCCGGGGTGGCGGTGAACAGCGGCGGGGCCGGTGCCGGGGCGGCCGGCGCGGGCTGGCTCGGGCCGGGGGTGGCCACGGGCACGGCGACCACCACGGTTCCGGCCCGGCCGCGGCCGACCACGTGACCGTCCTCGACCAGCCGCTGGTACGCCTCGGTGACCACGCCCCGGGACACCCGCAGTTCCCCGGCCAACACCCGGCTGGGCGGCAGCCGGCTGCCCACCGGCAGGCGGCCGTCGGCCATGGCCAGTCGGAGCTGGGTGGCCAGCCAGTCGGCGCGGGCACCGGTCGGAGCCTTGCTGATGTCCAGCTGCAGGAAGTCCGAGCCGGCCGTTGTGGACCGGTCGATTGGACTCGTTTTGGCCCTGCTCATCGGGCCATTGTGGCAGCAGAGTGGCAGCCGAAACCGGTTGATCCACTCTGGGGAGTCGTTGTGAGCCTCGCGTTCCTGGTGGCCACGCTCGTCGCGGTCGTCACGCCCGGCAGCGGCGTGGTCTACACCCTGTCCGCCGCCCTGACCCAGGGGCGGCGCGCCAGCGTGCTGGCCGCGTTCGGCTGCACGCTCGGCATCGTCCCGCACGTGGTGGCGACGATCAGCGGACTGGCCGCGCTGGTGCACGCGAGCGCGCTGGCGTTCCAGGTGCTCAAGTACCTGGGCGTCGCCTACCTGCTCTACCTGGCCTGGGCCACGCTGCGGGACCGGGGCGCGCTCGTCGTGGACGACACGCGGACCGCGCCCCGCTCGGCGGCGCGAGTGATCACGTCGGCGGTGCTGATCAACTTCCTCAACCCGAAGCTGACCATCTTCTTCGTCGCGTTCCTGCCGCAGTTCGTCACCGCGGGCGAGCCCGACCACCTGCTGCGGATGGTGGCGTTGAGCGGAGTCTTCATGCTGGTCACCTTCGTCGTCTTCGTCGCGTATGGACTGTGCGCCGCGGCCGTGCGCCAGCACGTGCTCGGCCGACCCCGGGTGATGGACTGGACGAGGCGCGTTTTCGCGGTCTCGTTCGCCGCGCTGGGCGTTGGACTCGCGGTTACCGACTAGTCAACCGAGTTGGCTGTCTCATTGAGACAGGACCTGAGCCGAAACGTGATCTCTGAGCCAGGTTCTTGTCAGACCCCCGCGCTACGGTCTGTGCATGGTGAACGTTCCGGTGGAGGACCGGGACGCACCAGCCGACTCCACGGCGGCCAGGCCGATGCCTGCGCCGGATCAGAAGCACCAGGGGGCGAACACCATGACGCTGACCACCAACGACTTGCTGCGCGACTACGTCAGGGACGCGCAGGAGCGGGAGACCGCGGAGATCGAGGACGTGTTCGTCGAGATCCGCGACAACTACGAAGCGTTGCTGCGCGACGATCCGGACGACGTGGCCTCGGCCGTGGGGTTGGCCGTGCTGACGGGGGCGAAGCTGCAGGCGTACGTGTTGGTGGACCTGGGGCTGGAATGGCACAGCGAGTGGGAGCCGGCACCCGCACTGTCCACTGAGGACACCGTGGGCCAGGCGCTGGCCGAGGACGCGGTCAGCGCCGCGCGCCGGGCGCTGTGCCTCGACCCCGAGGACAACCTGGCCATCCTGCTGCTCGGGCTCGCCCTGGAGCACCGCGGCGACCTGGACGCCGCCGTGGTGGCCTACGCCCGTGCCGCCGAACTGGACCCGGAGGACACCGACGCCACAACCCGGCTGGCCGCGCTGCGCGGATCGGCTCCGGCCGTGGCCGAGTTCGACGCGGCCAAGTCCGGTGTGGCCAAGTCCGGTGTGGCCGAGTCCGGTGTGGCCGAGTCCGGCGTGACCGAGTCCGGGGAGTCCGGCCAGGAGGAGGTCAGCCAGGACGCGGCCGCCGTGCTCTGCTCCGCCTGACGCCCTGCCGCCTGCCGCCTGATGCCCTCTGCTGCCGGGCGCCCGCGCCCGGCAGCGCCCGGTTCGGCTCAGTCGATGGTGAACGGGTCGTACTTGATGTGGTCCAGTGGGGTGCCGGCCACCAGCATCCGGGACACGGTCGCCCGGATCATCGCGGGTGAGCCGCACACCAGCACATCCCGGTCGGCCCAGGCGCCGTACCTGGTCACCGCCTCGGCCAGGGTGCCGTGCTCGACGCCCCTGGCCGTGGGGTCGTCCTGCAGCACCGGCACCACGGTCAGCCACGGGTTGCTGGTGGCGAGCTGCTGCAGGTTGGGCACGTCGTAGAGGTCGTCCCGGGTCCGCCCGCCGACGAACAGGTGCACCTGGGGGTTCTCGCCCCACTGGGCCATCTCGTCGACCATGGCGCGCATCGGCGCGACGCCGGTGCCGCCGGCGATCATCAGCACGTCGCGGCCGGACCGGCGGTCGACGCTGAGCCGGCCCATGGGCGGGCCGAGCCGCCAGGTGTCGCCGAGCTTGGTGTGGTTGACGATCGAGCGGCTGACCCAGCCGCCCTCCACGGACCGGATGTGGAACTCCAGCACGCCGTCCTCGCGGGGCGCGTTGGCCGGCGTGAAGTAGCGCCACAGCCGGGGGCGCTGGGGCACCTCGACGCTGACGTACTGGCCGGGCCGGTAGGGCACCGGGTGGTCGGGCTGGACCCGCACCACGGCCAGGTCCCAGCTCAGCCGGATGTGCTCGACGACGTTGGCGTGCCAGTAGGCCGGGCCCTCGTCGGCGGCTGCCGCGTCCTGCATGGACCTGGCCATGATCGTGTACGCCTCGGCCCAGGCCATTTCCACGTGCTGGTTCCAGGCCGAGCCGGCGTAGCGCTTGATGGCGGACAGCAGGGCGGTGCCCACGGCCTCGTAGTGGCTGGCGACCACACCGAACTTGCGGTGGTCGCGGCCGAGCTGGCGCAGGAACGGGATCAGGTCGTCGGGCCGGTCGACCATCTGGACCACGTGAACCAGGGCGCGCATCAGCCGGCTGCGCTGCACCTCCATGTTCACCGGGAACATCTCCCGGGTGGCCGGCGCCAGGCTGAACAGCATCCCGTAGAAGAAGCGGGCGACCTCGTCGGTTTGCGGCTCAACGGCCGCGTAACTCTCCCGGATCATCCGCACCATGGCGGTGACGGCGGGTGGTGGCTCCCGGCGCGATGGGCTGGGAATGGGGCTGAGCACGGCGTTGGCTGTCATGTCCGGGCGTAGTCTCCACGTGTTCCGAGGTGCCAACAAGGTGCGGCGACCCTGTCAAGCATCCAACCCTGAACGGGGTGGACACTAACCCGGCGCCTGCCATGTTGACCCCTTGATGCCACCTATGTGTGCAGTCTGATTACGTTGTGTCGATCTTGGTTCCGGCGAATGGGGGAACATCCTTTCCAAGATGTACCTTGTTGGCCGCTTGCATGACACGGTGAACCATGTGACCCCCGAAGTGCTACCCCCGACCGGCACCGCGCGTCCCGACTTGCTCCTCCTTGAGTTGTCCGACCCTCCGGAGCGGGTCCGGTCCACCGCGCCGACCGCCGGGTGGCGCCCACCGGCACCGGCCGCCCGGGCGATCACCGAACCGCGCCCTGATCAGTTTGGCCCCAGTTCCCGTCGAGTGGGTCCACCTTCGAGTGAACCGGGATGGACAACACAACCGGGCCGACCGCCGTTCGGCCAGGTCATCACCGCAACCGGGAAGCAAACCGGCAAACCAGCGGGTACGCCACCCGGAACACCGATCGGGTCAACGGCGGAAGGACTGGGCGGTCAACCGGGCAGAACGGGGGCGGGCACGCTCCCCGGCACCCCCGCCGGCCAGCCGGGAAGCGGGTCGGACGAGGGGGCCGAGCCGCACAACCTGCCTGGCTCGCGCGGCGAGCACCTGCTCCAGTGCGCGTACGGCAGCCGGGACCGGGCGCTGCGCTTCTACAACGACCAGGTGCTCGACCACCTGAACCCGGAGATGATCTCCTTCGTCGGGCGGATGGAGATGGCGTTCGTGGCCACGGCCGACGCGGTAGGCGAGTGCGACTCGTCGCTGCGCGCCGGCCCGCCCGGATTCATCCAGGTGCTCAACGACCGCCAGCTCGCCTACCCGGAGTACCGGGGCAACGGCGTCATGGCCAGCCTGGGCAACATCAGTGAGAATCCTCACATCGGCATCCTGATGGTCGACTTCGTCACCGACCTGATCGGGCTGCACGTCAACGGCAAGGCCCGGATCGTGACGGACGCCGACCTGCGCGCCGAACACCCCGCCCTGCCCGCGGACTTCGAGCGGGGGCGCACCCCGGAGCGCTGGGTCGTGGTGGACGTGGTGGAGGCCTACATCCACTGCCGCAAGCACATCCCGCGGATGGTGCCGGTGGCCCGGACCAGGTCGTGGGGCACTGACGACGCCAAGCGCAAGGGCGGCGACTACTTCGGCGCCAAGGGCATGCCCCGACCGTGGCACCAACCGGCGGCGGCGCCGACACCGGTGTCGGGCGCGGGCGCAACGCCGCGTTCGGCACCGACGTCCGCGCCGGGATCGGCGAGCACGGGCAACCCCGCGCCGGCCAGGCAGGTGCCCGCCCCGATGCCGGCGGCCACCCCGGTGCCCGTGTCGGGCGAGGTGTCCGCCTCCGGTGCGGTGCCGGGCCAGGTGATCGCGGCGGGCCAGGCGTCAGGCCAGCCCGTCGCGCACGGCCAGCCCGTGCCGCCCGCCCAGCACGTCCCGCAGGGACAGCCGGTTCCGCAGGGGCAGGTGGTCGCGCGGCGTGACCCGGTTGCGCAGGGGCAGGCGATCGCGCGGCGCGGGCCGGTTGCACAGGAGCAGCAGGTCGTGCAGGGCCAGCAGGTTGTCCAGGGGCAGTTGTTCCGGCCAGCGCCCGCGTCGGGAGTGCTGCCAGCACCAGCACCCGCACCGGTTCGGACCGGGGTCGCCGGCCAGCCCGCGGCCCGGGTGCCGGCGTCGGCGGTGCGGTCGGGGGCGTTCACCCCGCCGCAGCCGTCCGCGCGCCAGCCCCAGCCGTTCCCGTCGGGGGCGGCGGCAGCGCCGGTGAAGACGGTCTCGGTGGTGACCGAGGTGCGTCGGGTCGTGGTCACCGAGCGGAACGAGCTGGGCACGGTGGAGTCCCGCACCGAGGCGGTCACCGAGTCCCGGGTCACCACCACCGGCGAGTCCGGGGAGATGGCCGCTGCCGCGCTGGACGCGCACGCCGTGGTGGTGGATGCCGGGGTCCAGCCCGCGCCGTTGCCGGCCGGCGTCCCCGAGACCGTGAAACTGCGCACGTCCACCGACTGAGCCCGACTGGGTCCGACTGGTTCCAGCCCGCGCCCCGGCCGGCGATTGGCTACCGTTCGGCCACCGGGCGAACGGGGGAGGAACGTCGTGGACTTGACCGATCACGGGTCTCGGGCGGGTGCCCGGGAAGCGGGCGAGCGGCCCGGTGGGGTTGGCGCGGACGTGGAACCGGCGGCTTCGGCCAGCTCGGCCAGTTCGATCCGGTCGGCCAGCCCGACCGGGGCCGCCGACCCCACCGAGCCCGCCGACGACCCCACCGACCTGGCCGGCCAGGAGCACCGGGTCGCCGCCCAGGCGGTGGAGCGCGAGCTGTCCGTGCTGTTCGGCCGGGCCCGCAGCCTGTCACTGGCGCTGGCCGCCCAGGTGCACCCCGGGCTGGACGCCGCCTCCTACGCGCTGCTGGTGCACCTGAACGACACCGGCGCGGCCAGGGCGGTGGACGTGGTCGACCGGACCGGGCTGGACAAGTCCACGGTGAGCCGCCAGCTGGCCCGGCTGGTGGAGCTGGGGCTGGTGGAGCGGGTGGCGGATCCGTCGGACGGGCGGGCCAGGATCGTCCAGCTGACCGAGGACGGCCGGCGCCGGCTGGCCGAGGCGCGCACGGATCGCCGGCGCCGGCTGCGGTCCCGGCTGACCAGTTGGTCGGCCGAGGACATGCGCACGCTGTCCCGGCTGCTCGGGCGGCTCAACGACGACCTGTAGCGGCTGTAAGTTGTATTACGCAACTACTTATCATTGGGGGTAGGGCTACGCCGCGGTAGCCAGGACCGGAGGGGGGAGCCGTGAACCCCAGCACCGACAGTTGCGTTGACCTGATCCGTCTCCTGCGCGATCTGTTCCAGCTCAAGCACGCGATCACCATGCGGGTGCTGCCCGAGACCAGTGGCCTGCACCCGGCCGCGATCAGCCTGCTGTCCGAGCTGGCCAGCTGCGGTGAGTCGCGCATCTCCGACCTGGCCAGCCGCCGACTGGTGGACGGATCGGTGGTCAGCCGGCAGGCCGCGCAGCTGGAACGCGCCGGCCTGGTGCGGCGCCGGCCGGACCCGCACGACGGCCGGGTCGCCCTGCTGTCGGTGACCGAGGCCGGCCAGGAACTGCTCGGCACGTGGCGCCAGGACCAGATCGAGTTCATCCAGCAGGCGCTCGGCGGCTGGAGCGACGTGGACGTGCGGGACCTGGTCGCCCGGTTCGACGCGCTGTGCGGTGATCTCCGCAGCGCGCTCACCCGATCGGCGGGTGAACTCCATAAACCACCCGAATGGCGGCTGGTGAACAAACAGTAATCGCACCTCGGTAGTTCACTGTGGATAACGACCTGCGGATTGTGGATAACTTCGCTTGTCTTGTGGACAACCACCTGCGGCCATCTGGGTGACATGGGACAACGAGCTGTTTCACCGGCGTTTCTGACCCGCGTCTCCTCCGCGCGGGCTACGCCCCGCTGAGCGACTGACGTGGAATGCCGGCCGGAATCGGTCAGACTTGGCCCGTGAGTGAGCACGGGCACCAGACCACCGCCGAGCGGGCCAGGCTGGCCGACTCGCCCGACCTGGCCGCGCCCTGGCGGCGGTGGGGCCCCTACCTGTCCGGCCGGCAGTGGGGCACGGTTCGCGAGGACTACTCGGCCAGCGGTGACGCCTGGGCCTCCTTCCCGTTCGAACACGCGCGGTCCCGCGCCTACCGCTGGGGCGAGGACGGCATCGCCGGCATCTGCGACCAGCACGGTTTCCTGAACCTCGCGGTGGCCATGTGGAACGGCGCCGACCCGGTGCTCAAGGAGCGCCTCTTCGGGCTCACCAACGCCGAGGGCAACCACGGTGAGGACGTCAAGGAGTACTGGTGGGTGCTGGACGGCACGCCCACCCACTCCTGGATGCGGGTGCTCTACCGCTACCCGCAGGCCGAGTTCCCGTTCGCCGAACTGCGCGCCGCCGCGGCGGCGGCCACCCGGGACGACCCCGAACCCGAGCTGGCCGACACCGGGGTGCTGGCCGAGGACCGGTTCTTCGACGTGGTGGTCAGCTACGCCAAGGCCGGCCCGGACGACATCTGCGTGGAGATCACCGCCACCAACCACGGGCCGGAACCGGCGCCCCTGCACCTGCTGCCCCAGCTGTGGTTCCGCAACACCTGGTCGTGGGGGCGCGACCCGCGCCGGCCAGCGCTGATCGCGTCCACAGTGGACGGCTGGTGCCGGTTCGCGGCCGAGCACAACACCCTGGGCCGCTACACCCTGCACGCCGAGGGCACGCCCACCCTGCTGGTCACCGACAACGAGACCAACGAGGTCGAACTGCACGGCGCGGCCGACAACCCGACCCGCTACACCAAGGACGGCATCGACGCCATGGTGGTGCGCGGCGCCACCGACACCTGCCAGGCCGTCGCGGCCGGTGCCGCGTCCCTGCCCGGCACCAAGGGCGCGGCCTGGTACGCCTTCCACGGCGTGCCGCCCGGCGAGTCGGTGACCGTGCGGCTGCGCCTGGTGGCCGGCGACGGGCACCCGGACGCGTTCGGGCCGAGCTTCGCCGAGACCATGGCCGCCCGCGCGCGCGAGGCCGACGAGTTCTACGCGGACCTGGGCGCCCACCTCGACCAGGAGCGGCGCACGGTCCTGCGCCGGGCCCTGGCCGGGCTGCTGTGGACCAAGCAGCACTACCGGTTCCGGATCCGCGAGTGGCTGGCGGGCGATCCGGCCCAACCGGCCGCGCCCGAGGTGCGGTGCGCGCCGGACGCGCGCAACACGCGGTGGCGGCACCTGGACGTGGCCGACGTGATCTCCATGCCCGACGAGTGGGAGTACCCCTGGTTCGCCGCGTGGGACCTGGCCTTCCACACCGTGCCGCTGGCCCTGGTCGATCCGGTGTTCGCCAAGGGACAGCTGACCCTGCTGTGCCGGGAGTGGCTGATGCACCCCAACGGCCAGCTGCCCGCCTACGAGTGGGACTTCGGCGACGTCAACCCGCCCGTGCACGCGTGGGCGGCGCTGCGGGTGCACCAGGCCGAGGTGGCCGCCGGCGGCGAGCCGGACCGCGCGTTCCTGGCGCAGGTCTTCCACAAGCTGCTGCTCAACTTCTCCTGGTGGGTCAACCGCAACGACGCCGACGGCGACAACCTGTTCCAGGGCGGCTTCCTGGGCATGGACAACGTCGGCCCGGTCGACCGCTCCGCGCCGCTGCCCGGGGACTGGCGGCTGGAGCAGGCCGACGCCACCGCGTGGATGGCCGCGTACTGCCTGCACCTGCTGCGCATCGCCCTGGAGCTGGCCAGGCACGAGCGCGCCTACGAGGACGTGGCCAGCAAGTTCGTCGAGCACTTCCTGGACATCGCCGAGGCCGCCACCCGGCCCGGCCCGGCCGGTCAGGGCATCTGGGACGACACCGACGGGTTCTGCTACGACCTGGTGTCCCGACCGCTGCCGGACGGCACGGTGGAGTCGCAGCCGGTGCGGGTGCGCTCCATGGTCGGGTTGATCCCGCTGCTGGCGCAGGCCGTGCTGGAGCCGTGGGTGTGCGCGGAGCTGCCGGGGTTCGCCCAGCGGCTGGACCACCTGCTGGCCCGCCGGCCAGAGCTGGCCCGGTTCGTCACCTGGCAGCGGCTCGACGGAGGCGCGCGGCGCGCCTGGCTGTCCCTGTTGGACGAACCCAAGCTGCGCCGGGTGCTGACCAGGATGCTGGACGAGGCCGAGTTCCTGTCACCGCACGGCATCCGCTCGCTGTCCGCGGCGCACCGCGACGGCGTGGAGATCGAGGTCGCCGGCGAGACGCACCGGATGGGCTACGAGCCGCGCGAGTCGCGCACCTCGTTGTTCGGCGGCAACTCCAACTGGCGCGGCCCGGTGTGGTTCCCGGTGAACGCGCTGCTGGTGGAGGCGCTGCGCACGCTGGAGGGGTGGCAGGCCGGTGAGTTCCAGGTGGAGCTGCCCACCGGCTCCGGGCAGCGGGTCAGCGCGGGCGAGGCCGCCGACGAGCTGTCCCGCCGGCTGGTGTCGCTGTTCCTGGTCGGCGCGGACGGCCGGCGCCCGGCCGACGGCAAGCGGATCGAGGCCAGCGACTCGCCGCTGTGGCGGGCGAACATCACGTTCAGTGAGTACTTCGACGGCGACACCGGTGAGGGGCTGGGCGCCACCCACCAGACGGGGTGGACCGCCTGGGTGGCCTGCCTGCTCAGCCGGGCGTGGCCCGAAGATGGGATTCGCGGAACCGGGAGGTAGCCCGGTTGGGTGCACTCGGAGCCCGCTACTCGCGGGTTGGCAGCGCAGAGTGACGATCCGGGTGCGACTCGTGCACGAGTTGTGTGACGTGGCTCAACAGGGTCAAATTTTTCCATTACGCGGGAGTTAAGGCGCAAGATTGATGTGTCAGTAGCTCCCCGTAACACTGGCGTGCTGTGCATGTCCCTGTCCGGATGGCAGGATGCGAACACTCAGTCGGTAACAGTTACGAGGAGTGACACCGTGGCCCGTCGAACCAGGCATCAGGTGCTCGCCCTGCTTCCCGCCTTGACGCTCGCCGTCACCGCGGCGGCGGCGTGTGCCGAGCCCATCAACCAGGGTGGCGGCTCCGCCTCGGGCAGCAACGGGGCCAGCGTTCCGCTGATCCAGGCCGGATCGCTGACGACGTGCACGCACCTGCCGTACAAGCCGTTCCAGTTCGCCCAGGACGGCAAGACGGTCGGGTTCGACGTGGACCTGGTCGACCTGGTCGCCAAGGACCTCGGTGTCACGCAGCAGATCGTGGACACGCCGTTCGAGGGCATCGAGTCCGGCGAGGACCTGAACACCAACAAGTGCGACCTGGCCGCCGCCGCCATGACCATCACCGACGTGCGCAAGAAGTCGATGGACTTCTCCGAGGGCTACTTCGACGCCAACCAGGCGCTGCTGGTCAAGAAGGGCGCCGGCTACGACAGCCTGGACAAGCTGCGCGGCAAGAAGCTCGGCGTGCAGCTGGGCACCACCGGTGAGAAGTACGCGACCGAGAACAAGGACAAGTACGGCTACGAGATCGTCCAGTTCGAGGACCTCGGCCTGGAGCAGACCGCCGTGCTCACCGGCCAGATCGACGCCGGCATCAACGACAACAGCGTCAACCTCGACTTCGTCAAGTCCAACCCGGACGTCGAGGTGAGCGCCGAGTTCCCCACCGGCGAGCAGTACGGCATCGGCGTGCGCAAGGGCAACGAACAGCTGCGCGCCAAGATCAACGAGGTGTTGCAGAAGGCCAAGACCGACGGCACCTACGACACCATCTACGAGAAGTGGTTCGGCAAGAAGCCGGAGAGCAAGTAACCGCGACACGCGGGGTCGGCGGCTCCAGGCGTCGACCCCGCGTGCTGTTCCGACCACTTCTCTAGGAGCCGTTCATGGCACTGTCCAAGCGCAAGCGCTCCCAGGTGATCCGGGGCGTGCAGTACGCGGTGCTGGTCATCGTGGTGGTGCTGCTGGCCCTGGTCGCGAACTGGGGACAGATCCGCCGCGCCTTCTTCAACCTGTCCGCCGCCGGGGAGCAGTTCCCCGAGATCATCAGCACCGCACTGGTCAACACGATCATCTACACCGCACTGGGCTTCGCCTTCGGCCTGGTCGTCGGGCTGGTGCTGGCCCTGATGCGGCTGTCGTCGGTCGGCCCGTACCGGTGGATCGCCACCGTCTACATCGAGTTCTTCCGGGGCGTGCCCGCCCTGCTGGTGTTCATCGCGTTCGGCTACGGCGTGCCCCTGGCCTTCCAGGCCCGCTTCGACAACTACACCACGGTGATGCTCTCGCTCGGCCTGGTCGGGTCCGCCTACATGGCCGAGACGATCAGGGCCGGCATCCAGGCCGTGCCCAAGGGGCAGTTGGAGGCGGCCAGGTCGCTGGGCATGTCCCGGGGTCGGACGATGGTCACCATCGTCATCCCGCAGGCGTTCCGGATCATCCTGCCGCCGCTGACCAACGAGCTGATCCTGCTCACCAAGGACTCCTCGCTGATCTACCTGCTCGGCCTGGCGCGTGACGAGTACGAGCTGGCCAAGTTCGGCCGCGAGGGGCTGAACACCACGGGCTCGCTGACCCCGATCCTGCTGGCCGGCCTGTGCTACCTGATCATCACGATTCCGCTGTCGCTGCTGTCCCGCCGGCTGGAGCGGCGCACCGGCGGCCGCAAGGTCAGCTCGCCGGAGTCGACCGGACTGGAGGTGTCCGCGTGACCGCCCAGACCCAGGCCCAGGACCCCGACACGGGGCTCGCCGTGGAGATCACCGGGCTGACCAAGTCGTTCGGCTCGCTGCAGGTGCTGCGCGGCATCGACCTGGCCGTGCGGCCCGGCGAGGTGGTCTGCATCATCGGCCCGTCCGGTTCCGGCAAGTCCACGCTGCTGCGCTGCGTGAACCTGCTGGAGGAGCCCAACGGCGGCACCGTGCGGGTGCACGGCACCGAGCTGACCCACCCGGACGTGGACATCGACGCGGCGCGCCGGCAGATCGGCATGGTGTTCCAGTCGTTCAACCTGTTCGCGCACCTGAACGTGCTGAACAACCTGACCGTGGCCCAGCGCAAGGTGCTGCGCCGCGGCCAGGCCGAGGCCGAGCAGGTGGCCAGGGCCAACCTGGCCAAGGTGGGCCTGGCCGAGAAGGCCGGGGCCATGCCCGCGCAGCTGTCCGGTGGCCAGCAGCAGCGGGTGGCGATCGCCCGCGCGCTGTCCATGGACCCGAAGGTGATGCTGTTCGACGAGCCCACCTCGGCGCTGGACCCGGAGCTGGTCGGCGACGTGCTCGGCGTGATGCGCCAGCTGGCCGACGAGGGCATGACCATGCTCGTGGTCACGCACGAGATGCAGTTCGCCCGGGACGTGGCCGACCGGGTGCTGTTCATGGACGGCGGCGTGGTCGTGGAGGAGGGCCCGGCCGCCCAGGTGATCGGCGACCCGCAGCACGAGCGCACCAAGAGCTTCCTGTCCCGGGTGCTCTACCCGACCCACCAGGGCCCGAGCGACTGAGGGCGGTGCCGGCCGGAAGGCTGGCTGCCGGCCGGAGGGCTGGCGGCTGGCGGCTGGAGGGCTGGCGGCTGGTTGGCAGCTGGCGGCTGGAGGGCTGGCGGCTGGTTGGCGGACTGACGGCCTGAGGGCTGGCGGCGGTTGGCGGACTGACGGCCTGAGGGCTGGCGGCGGTTGGCCGGTGGCTGGCCGGCCGGTGATTGGTTCGTGGGGTGGGGCGGTGTGGGTTGGTTGTTTCCGGCCCTTGCCCCATCCCCCACCCACCACCGGGGGGCGTGCCCTTGGCCAGCCTAGTCGGGGTGGGGGTGCTGGGGCAGGGTGGCGAGGGCGGTTGTGGATAACCCGAGCTGGCGGCTCCTTTGGCGTTTGCCGGTTGTCCACAACCGGGGCGGATCGCTTGACTTCACGCCTCGGTTCGGAACCCCAAGCCTCGGGCGACACGTTGGTCCTGCACCTGGTCGCGGAGTTCGCGAGGTAGGTCCCCCATTCGTGGTGCGTCATCGTGCGTGTTCGCCCTTTCTTTCGACCGCGGCCAGAATCGCGTGATCACCGGACGCCGGCAGGCTGGAGACGCAGGTCACAGCTGACCATGTCACTGGGCGTCGGGCTGTCTCGTCTCGGGAGGTGTAGTGACCGACGAGCACAGCGGAGCACACCATGAACGCGCGACTGAACTACTTCACCAGCCCGATCGCCGGCAAGACCCTCAAGCACCTGATGCCGGCGGGCAAGGCGCTCAAGAACACCTCGCTGCCGCTCGCCACGCAGGAACTGGTGGCGCTGCGGGTCAGCCAGATCAACGGCTGCGCCGCCTGCCTGGACATGCACACCAAGGAGGCAGCCGCCGCCGGTGAAAGCGCAGTGCGGCTGAACCTGGTCGCGGCGTGGCGGGAGGCCACGGTGTTCACCGAGGCCGAGCGGGCCGCGCTGGAGCTGGCCGAGGAGGGGACCCGGGTCGCGGACGCGGGCCGTGGCGTCAGCGACGAGGTGTGGGCGCGGGCCGCCGAGCACTACGACGAGGAGCAGCTCACCGCGCTGGTGATCCTGGTTTCCTTCATGAACATGGTCAACCGGCTGAACATCATCACGCAGCAGCCGGCCGGCGACTACGAGCCCGGGCAGTTCTGAGCCTCGGCGAACCGGGTGATCGTCCGAGGATCACGCACGGCGCCGGCGAGTGGCGGTCGGGTGGCAGGACGGGAAGGGAACGGGGTCGGCGTGCGCAAGGTCGAGGAGTTCGAGGAGCTGCGAGGACTGCTGTTCTCGATCGCCTACCGGATTCTGGGCAGTGTGGGTGAGGCCGAGGACGCGGTGCAGGAGACGTGGCTGCGCTTTGCCAGCTCGACGACCCAGCCCACGTCGACCAAGGCGTACCTGTCCGCCACGGTGACGCGGATCGCCATCGACGTGCTGCGCTCCGCGCGCGTGCGGCGGGAGGAGTACGTGGGCCCGTGGCTGCCCGAGCCGCTGCTGGACGATCCGTACCAGGATCCGGCGCGGTCGGTGGAGCTGGCCGACTCGGTGTCGATGGCGTCGCTGCTGCTGTTGGAACGGCTCAGCCCGCTGGAGCGGGCGGTGTTCGTGCTGCGGGAGGTGTTCGGTTTCGGGTTCGACGAGGTCGCCCAGGCGGTGGGGCGGTCGGAGTCGGCGTGCCGGCAGCTGCTGGTGCGGGCGCGGCGGCACATGCGGGCCGGGCGGCCGCGCTTCGAAGCGATGCGCGAGGAACGGGAGGAACTGGCGGCGCGGTTCTTCGACGCCTTCCGCGAGGGCGATGTCGCCGGCCTGCAGGAGCTGTTCGCCGCTGACGTGTCGCTGGTCGGCGACGGCGGCGGCAAGGCTCCGCAGCTGGCCAGGGCCATCATGGGCGCCGGGAACGTGGCCCGGCTGCTCGCCTCGGTCTACCCCCTGCTGGCGCGGGTCGACGTGGCCTTCGAGCCGCACGAGGTCAACGGCGAGCCGGGCGCGATCTTCCGGGACCGGGACGGCAGGGTGCTGCACACCCTGGCGCTCGACGTGCTCGACGGGCGGATCCAGGCGATCCGCCTGGTGATCAACCCCGACAAGCTCGGTCACCTCGGGCCGGTGGCCGACGCCTGGGCCGTTGACCGCGAGGTGCGCCGGGCCCGCCGGGGCTGAGCCGCTGCCGGGGCCGCCACCCGGTGTGGCCGCCCCGGGGCAGCCAGGTCACCGTGCCCGGAGGCCGTTGAGGACGAGCGTGATCACCGCCTCGGACTCCGCTTCGATCTCGGCGGAGCGCCACTGCGCGGCGTGCACCGGACTGTGGAAGCGGCTGGTGGCGTCGAGGATGGCCCGCGCGGTCACGTCCGGGTCGACGTCGGCGGCGAAGTCGCCGCTGGCGATGCCGTCCACAACGATGGCGCGGATCCACCCGAGCAGCTCGGCGACGTGGGCGGTGGACACCGCGCTGTGCTCCGTGGCCAGCGCCCGGAAGGTGGCGAACAGTTCCGGGTCGTCCTTCGCCTTCGCCCGTTTCACGGCGAACATGGCGGTGAGCAGGCCGCGCAGCCGGTCGGGCGGGGTCAGCTCGGTGTTCTCGGCCGCCGCGAGGAGGTCCGCGCGCACCCGGTCGAGCCAGCGCTGGATCACGGCCTCGCGCAGCGCCATCTTGGACGGGAAGTGCCGGTACACGCTCCCGTGGCTCACCCCGAGTGCCCGTGCGACGTCGAGCACGGTGGCCTTGTCCGGCCCGTGGCGGCGCAGCACCTCCTCGGTGACCGACATGATCGTCTCCGCGTCGAGTGGTTCTCCGCGCACGTGGCCTCCCTGTCGAACCGGTGGGAGGCCGGCCCCTCGGCGCTGTGCGGCCCGTGTCGCCGGACTTCCCCGGCCAGGAACGTATGTCGACAGGGCGGCAGAAGCAAAAGTCACCAGTTCGTCAGCCACCCTCTGCCCAGTGACTGACAACTATTGAAATTTGTCACCATGAGGTTGTACGGTTCGGTCGTGCAGCGCTGGGCGGGCGCCCAACCCGGTCGCCCCCCACGCCCCGCAGCCCGTCTGCCGCGCGCCCCCGGCCGCGGCCACCGATCGAGGAGACCTCCCATCACCACCTCCACCGCTTCCTTCGCCGGCCGCTCCGTGTTCCGGGTCGGCTACGGCGCGCTCCAGCTCCCCCGACTGCACGACCGCCGCGACGAGGCCGTCGCACTGCTGCGCCGCGCGGTCCAGCTGGGCGTCAACCACGTGGACACCGCCGAGTTCTACGGCGACGGCTTCGCCAACGACGTGATCCGCGAGGCCCTGCGTCCCGAGGACGACGTGCTGGTCGTGACCAAGGTCGGCGCCGCCCCCAACCCGGGCGGCCCCCTGCCGCTGCGGCTCGCGCAGCGGCCCGAGCAGCTGCGGGCCAGCGTCGAGGACAACCTGCGCGGCCTCGGCGTCGACCAGCTCGCCGTGGTCAACCTCCGCCGCCTGGACACCGGCCCCGGGCTGCGTCCCGAGGGCGACCAGGTGGTCGACCTCGACGACCAGCTCGCGGTGCTCACCGACCTGCGCGACGAGGGCAAGATCGGCGCGATCGGCCTGAGCTGCGTCACCCTCGACGGCCTGCGTCGCGCCCTGCCGGCGGGCATCGCCTGCGTGCAGAACGCCTACAGCCTGGTCTCCCGCGACGACGAGGACATGCTGCGGCTGTGCGCGGCCGAGGGCATCGCCTGGGTGCCGTTCTTCCCGCTGGGCGGGACCTTCCCGGGCGTGCCCCAGGTCACCGACGAGCCGGCCGTGCACGCCGTGGCCGAATCCCTGGGCGTCACGCCCGCCCAGGTCGGCCTCGCCTGGCTGCTGCACCACGCCCCGAACGTGCTGCTCATCCCCGGCACCGCCAACACCGAGCACCTCGCGGCCAACGTCGCGGTCAGCGAGATCACCTTCGACGCCGCGGCGCTGGCCACCCTCGACGCGGTCGAGTCCCGCTCCAACAACGTCCCGCTCGGCAACGTCCCGCTCGACCAGGCGGACAGGTGACCCGTGCTGGCGAACACGAGGACGCGGCGATGAAGGCCATCGTCTATCGCGACAACGGCGGGCCGGACGTTCTCCAGCTGGTCGAGCGTGACCTGCCCGCACCCGGCCCCGGCGAGGTTCGCGTTCGGGTCGCCGTGTCCGGGGTCAACCCGACCGACTGGCAGGCCCGCTCCGGCGCCGCCGGACCCACGCGGTTTCCCGAGGTCACTCCGCACCTGGACGGCGCCGGCGTGATCGACGCCGTCGGCGCGGGGGTCGAGCGGAGCCGGATCGGTCAGCGGGTCTGGTTGTTCCTGGCCGCCGCCGGGCGGCCGACCGGCACCGCCGCCGAGTTCACCGTCGTGCCAGCCGAACAGGCCGTGCCCCTGCCCGACCAGGCCGGTTTCGACGTCGGTGCCGCGCTCGGCGTCCCCGCGCTCACCGCGCACCGCGCGCTCACCGTCGCCGAGGACGGGCCGCGTCGGCTGCGGCCCGGAGCGCTGGACGGCAGGGTGGTGCTCGCCGCGGGCGGGGCCGGCGCGGTCGGGCACGCCGTGATCCAGCTCGCCCGCTGGGCCGGTGCCACCGTGATCAGCACGGTCAGCGGTCCGGAGAAGGCCAGGCTGGCCACTGCCGCCGGCGCGCACCACGTGGTCAACTACCGCGCGGGCGACCCGGCCGCCGAGATCCGCGCGATCGCGCCGGACGGCGTGGACATCGTCGCCGAGGTGGCGCTCGGCGCGAACCTCGCGCTGGACCTGGCCGTGCTGCGCACGCGCGGCACGATCTCGACCTACGCCAACGACGGCGGCAGACCGGTCGAGCTGAACGTGGTCCAGCACATGGTGCTCAACGCCCGCCTGCAGTTCCTGGTGCTCTACACGGCGGGCCCGCGGGCGCGCGCCGCGGCCGCCGAGGACGTCGCCGCCGCGGTTCGCGACGGCGCCCTGCCGGTCGGCGAGGAGCACGGCCTGCCGCTGGTCCGCTTCCCGCTGGAGCGCACCGCCGACGCGCACCGGGCGGTGGAGCGCGGCGTGGTCGGCAAGGTCCTGGTGGACGTCACCGCGTGACGTCCTGCCCGCCCCCATCCCGCGGTGACCAGCCGCGTCGACGAGGAGAGCGATGAACGACCACGCGCACCACGGGGACGTGCGCCGCCTTCCCCGGAGCACCCCCGCCGAGCAGGGCGTTGACGTGACCGGAGTTGACGCGTTCGTCGCCGCCCTGGCCCCGCTGCCCGACGTCGAACTGCACAGCCTGCTGGTGCTGCGGCACGGCCACGTGGTGGCCGAGCGCTGGTGGCACCCGTACCGGCCGGACACGCCTCGGGTGCTGTACTCGCTGAGCAAGAGCGTTGTCGCGACCGCGCTCGGCTTCGCGGTGGCCGAGGGCCTGGTCGATCTCGACGCCACCGTGCTGTCCCACTTCCCCGAATGGGACGCCCGGGTGGTCGACCCGCGGTCGCGGTCCACCCGGGTCCGGCATGTGGCCGCGATGGCCAGCGGGCACGCCGGCGAGCGGGCGGAGCAGGCGTACCGGGCCGGGGACGGTGACCTGGCGCTCGGTCTGCTGCTGGTGCCGCCCGAGTTCGAACCCGGCACGTTCTTCGCCTACAACCAGCCGTGCACGACCACGCTCGCCGCGATCGTCCGGAAGGTGAGCGGCTGCTCGTTGACCGACTTCCTGCGGCCCCGGCTGTTCGAGCCGCTGGGCATCGGCACGCACGGGTGGTGGCGCGACGACGCCGGCGACGAAGCAGCCCACCTGGGGTTCCACGCGACCACCGAGACCATCGCCAAGCTGGGACAGCTCTACCTGGACAACGGCGTCTGGCAGGGCGAACAGCTGTTGCCGGCCGAGTGGGTCGCCGAGGCCACCCGGGCGCAGGTGGCCACCACCGATCCCGATCCGGACTGGCGGCAGGGGTACGGCTTCCAGTTCTGGGTCAGCCGGCATGGGTACCGCGCCGCCGGCGCGCACGGCCAGTTCGCGCTGGTCCTGCCCGAGGCGGACGCGGTGGTGGCGATGACCGCGCAGAGCCCGAACATGCAGGGCGTGCTCGACCAGGTGTGGACGCACCTGCTGCCGGCGCTCACCTCGGGGGAAGGGCCGGCGAGTCCACGGCCCGCTCACACACCGGACCTGCCCCTTCCGGAGGGAACGGCCGGCGCGATCACCCCGGCGACCTACCGCCCGGGCCCGGACAACCAGGTCGAACGCCTGCGCGCGGTCGGCCTGGGCCCCGACGAGCTGACCCTGGCCGACGACGGCCCGCTGGTCAGGGCAGCTCTCGGCCCGGCCGGCCGCTGGACCACGACCGATGTCTGGGCCACGGCCTCCGCCTGGTCCGAGGGCCGACTCCACGTCCACGTGATCTTCGTGGAGACGCCGCACCGCCTGCGCCTGACCCTGAACCCGGCCGACCACACGTTCGCGGCGGTCTGGCAGGCGCCACCGCTGGCGCAACTGCCCCTCGCCCACCTGCGCATGCCCCGCTGACCAGGTCGGAAGCCGCGGTGGCGGGACGCCGTGCGGGCCCTCACTCGGTCTGGCCGTTCGCTCCCCCCTTGCCCTCCTTCTCCTTCTTCCGCAGCGCCAACAGCCGCAGGTACGTCTCAACGAAGTCGATGAAGTCCCCATGGCTCAGGAAAACCTTGTTCTCGGTGTAGATGTTCTCCACGACAACCCCGTCAGGGATCACCTGGGCCAGGGTCATGTCGCCGTCGAAGAAGGGTTCGTTGTCCGCGGTGATCCGACCTGGGTTCCGCGCCTGCTCTGCCCCGTCGACAAGAAACTCGGGCTCGGGATGAACATCCCTGAGCAGGTCGTAAAGCACTTGCGCCCGGGGATCAGCTTTCGTGTCGATCTCAATGGTCAACCTACCGTCCGGTTGCCGCTCAATCCACGCCTTCACGGCCGCTCCTCCCTGGTTTCATACACTGGCCAAGCCGTTCCCACATCTTCGAAGGTGGCCGTCATGGCATCAATGCCAGGCAACACGAAACCCTGGATGCGCACTCCCCGATAGCAGCCCTCCCACTGGGTTTGCCCGGGGGTTTCATTCCTCCCCGCCTCTGGGCGGTGACGAGCGGTGAACGCAGAACGGATGGCATGCGCCACCTCTGCACGCGACCAGTGCGCCGGGAAAAATGTTGACCGGGTTTTCCTGACCACCTCTCCAGATGGTAGTTCCTGCCGTATTTTTGCCCGGAAGACGCCGTTTTTGTCATTTGGCGTCCGATCTTCCAGGCGCAGGCCGTCCGGCAACGTCTCATCCGGGAAGTGGTGGAGACCGGACAGACGTCTGCCGCGTCGGTGGCCGCTGAACAGGTGCGTGTCCAGCCACTCGCGCAGTGGGTACTTCGGGATGCTGAACGGTTCCGGGGTTGGCACGTCCTCAGGGAGTGGGTACACCGGCCGGCCGGTGAGGGTCATGCCCAGCGCCTTGGCCAACCAGGTGGCCACGTGTTGCCTGGCCTGCTCGCAGCAGGCCACCAGGTCCGGCATTCGGGTCTGAAGTTGACCGAACCTGGTGATCGCCAACTCAAAATCATTCCGCGAGGTGCCCTGGCCGACGACGACCAGGATCGCCGTGATCTCGTCGGTGCGATCGTTGACGTGCTGAATAAGCTGCTCGACCTGCACCGCAAGCTCAACCGCATATTCACATACGGCCGCTACTTGTTGAAAAGTGACTGGCTCCGCCGACAACCCGCAGCCCCCTAAAAGGAATTTGTTCGCAACAGGCGATCTTAGTGACAGGGCCACGGGCAACAATGACCCACAGAGGTGGTTTCGGAGTCCGAAAACGAACAGCAGCGAGTGGCCGACCACACGTTCGCGGCGGTCTGGCAGTCGCCACCGCTGGCGCAACTGCCCCTCGCCCACCTGCGCATGCCCCGCTGACCAGGTCGGAAGCCGCGCTGACCGCTCCTGTGGAGCGCCAGCTGTGCCAGACTGGGAGAGGTCAGGCGAAGGGAGGCGACCATGACCACCGCGCGGCGCCTGGACGGCTACACCCTGGATGACTGGGAAGCCGTTGACCCTGTGGAGGGACACCGTGTCGAGTTGGTTGGCGGGCAGTTCCGCGTGAGTGCCGCTCCTTCCGTGCCGCACCAGCGCATCGCTGACCGGTTGCAGAACCTGCTCGACGATGCCGTCGCGGACGATGGCATGGAGGCCGTGACGGCGGTGGGTGTCCGCGTCGCCCCAGGTATCGGTTACATCCCCGACGTGGTCGTCTGCACCGAACTGGTGGACACGACCACCGTTGATGTTGGTCTGGTCGCGCTCGTGGTGGAGGTGGTCAGCCCCTCCACCGCCAAGGCGGACCGGCTCGAAAAGCCGAGTGCGTTCGCTGCCGCCGGCGTACCGGCCTACTGGCGGGTGGAGACCGGTCGCGAAGGCGGCCCTGTTGTCTACTGCTACCGGCTCGACCGGGGCACCTACGTCGAAACGGCCACGCTGACCCCCGGGACCACGGCCACCGTCGATGTCGCCGGCACGGCGAGCATCACCCTTGATCCCGCCAGCCTGATCGGGCCGCGCCGCCGCAGGTCCTGATCGCCGACAGCCAGCCCCCAGACGCCCCCGCTCAGGCGTTGACGTGGCGGCCGAGCCCGTGAACTGCTTGGTCACCATCAGGTTCCCCGGTCACCAAAAAGTGCGTTCTTCCAGGTCAGCGAACACTTTCCTATGGTTTCCCGGTAACCACGAGAGAGCACGGGAGCCTGCGGGCTCCGCTGACGAGGAGGCACGCGAGATGGCCGTCGCACTGGTGAACCCCGGCGGACTGCCGGAGGTCGACGCGTACCGGCAGGTGTCGATCGCGACCGGATCGAGGCTGGTCTTCGTCGCCGGGCAGGTCGCCTGGGACGCCGACGGGGTCACGGTCGGCAGGGGAGACCTCGCCGCGCAGGTCGAGCGGTGCTACCTCAACGTGGCCACCGCCCTGGCCGAGGTCGGCGCCTCCTTCGCCGACGTGGCGAAGCTGACCGTCTACGTGGTCGACTGGACCCCCGACAAGATGCCGCTGTTCCTGGACGGGGTCGCGCGGGCGGCCGCGAAGCTCGGAGGCACCCCGGTCCCGCCGGGCACGCTGATCGGCGTCGCCGCCCTGGACGTGCCCGAGCACCTGGTCGAGGTCGAGGCCACCGCCGTGCTCGACTGAACAGCTCGTCCGCCGGCCCTGGTGGGCTGGGCAGCGCCGGGCCGCCTCCTCATCGCCGGTCCTGGAGGAACGCGGGGATGTCGGCGGGGGTCGGGTAGTTCGGCAGGGGGGCCGGCGCGTCGCGCAGGAACGCGTCGATGACGGCGTACGCCTGCTCGTTGTTGCGGTCCAGGCCGTTCCACATGTGGTGTCCCACGCCGGGCAGGTACTGGGTTCGCTCGATGGCGGGATCGTCGGCCAGGATCGTGGTCGCCCATTGCCGCACCTGCGAGGAACACTCGGCGACCATCAGCATGGCGGGGGTTTCGGAGCTCCCCAGTCGCGCGGCGATCGACGGCGACTCCCTGATCGTCTGTTGGACGCGCTGGCTCGCGGCTGCGCTGAAGGAGAAGTTCTCCACGGTGTCCTCCACGGGAATGCGGTGGGCGTCCTTGGCGCAGTAGGCGGACGCGGTGTCGCCGCCGAGGTCGGCGGCGGTGAACGCGTTGACGCCCTCGGCCTGCCCGATCAGCCCGGTGTCCGGGCCGAGCAGCCCGAGTCGCATGAGCCCGAACGCCACGGCGTACCTGGGGGTGTTCGTGGAACGCGGCCCGCTCGGGGGTGGGGCGAGAGCGCGGGCGTTCGGTCGCCCCTGTTGCCCGCTGATCCGCGCGGTGGGGCCGTCCGCCGGGCCGGGCTCGGCGATGATCGCCCGGTGCAGGCGGGTCGCCACGTCCGGTTCGGCCAGGGCCCTGGTGAGGATGGCCGCTCCGGCGGAGAACCCGAGGACGTCGACTCGACCCCGGCCCAGGCGGTCGACGAACGCCGCGAGGTCGCGGACCGACCTGGCGATGCCGTACTGCTCCATGGGGAGCAGGTCGCTCCGGCCACCGCCGGGCTGCTCGTAGGCGTAGACGTCGTAGCCCTGCTGGGCGAGGAGTTGCAGGAAGCGGTGGTCGAGCACGGCGATGCCGCGCACGGGGCCGCCGTGCAGGTACACCAACGGCGTTGGACGCTGGGTGCTGCCGGGGGCGGGTGGGTAGTGGTACACCGCGACCCGGCTGCCCGTGGCCAGGTCCCACTGTTGAGTCGCCACGAACGGTAGGGCGGTGGGGTACCGCCGGTCGGTGGGCACGCTCGGCACGCAGACCGCCGCCGCCAGTGCCACGGCGACGAGCACCGGCAGGAACGGCACGAGCTTGCCCGGCCCGGCCCGGCGTCGAGCGCGCCAGGTGGCGGCGACGATCCCGACGCCGAGGGTCGTCAGCCACGCCAGGAGTCCTGAGCCCGCGCCGGCTGTCAGCACGATCAGGGCCAGGAACAGGACGATCAGCCCCACGACGGCGGCAAGGGCCAGGACCAGGCGACCGACGCGGCGGACCAGGCGGATGGGGGGTGGTGGCACGACAGCTCCTCGCCGAGTTTCCGAACTAAGTTTCAGAACTTAGTTTCAAAACACGTTAGCACGGCGATCTAGACTGGTCGGGTGGGTAGGCCGAGGACGAACGACGACACCGTGAAGGAGCGTCTGGTCGAGACAGCCACCGAACTGTTCGCGACGCGTCCGCGCGAGTCGGTCACGGTTCGTGCCCTCGCCACCGCGGCGGGAACCGCGACGGCGGCGGTGTACACGCTGTTCGGCAGCAAGGACGCACTGGTCGGAGAAGTGCGCAACAGGGCGGTCGCCGGGCTGTTCCACGACCTGTCCGCGGTGCCGACCTCCGCCGACCCGCTCACCGACCTGCACGCCCTCGCCGGTGCCTACCGGCGGTGGGCACGCGAGCACACCCACCTCTACCTGGTGTTGTTCGGTGGAGTGCAGACCTTCGACCCCTCCGGCGCCGTCGGTACCGGCGATCCCATCCGACCGCTCCTCAACGCGATCGATCGCGCCCTGGCGGCGTCCCAGGTCACCGGTGACGCCACGGCGATCGCGCTCTCGTTCTGGGTGACCCTGCACGGGCTGGTGACCCTCGAACTGGCCGGGGCACTCGACGCCGCCACCGCCGACGCCACCTTCCGCTCGGCGATCCCCGCCGCGCTCCGCGGCTGGGCGGCGTCCCCCTCGGCGCGCGACCGCGACTGAACCGTCCCCGGTAGATAGTCCTCAGTGGACACTGGAGGCGGCGACCGGCCGCGCCGCCCCCACCGGGCGGGGAAGTGGCGCAGCGGCGAAAGGCGGTCGGTGATTCGGTCGGGCGCTGCTAGGTTGCGGCGGGTGCCGACCAACGAGGAGATCACCCGCCACCACGACGCCGACCCGCTGGGGAATCCCTGGGTCGTCGGGCCACCGCCGGGCGAGACGGTCACGATCGTCCCGCACAACCCGGAGTGGGCCCACCGCTACCAGGACCTGGCCGGGAAGATCCGCGCGGCGCTCGGTGCCGCCGTCCTCGACCTCGACCACGTCGGGTCCACCTCGGTCGAGGGCCTCGCCGCCAAGGACGTCATCGACATCGACCTCACCGTCGCCGACCCCCGCGACGAGGACGCGTACGTTCCCGCGCTCGAACGCATCGGCTACGTCCTGACGATCCGGGAGCCGTGGTGGCACGAGCACCGGATGCTGCGGTTCGCCGAACCCCGGGTCAACCTGCACGTGTTCGGCCCGGACTGCCCGGAGACCATCCGCCACCGCATGTTCCGCGACTGGCTGCGCGCCCACCCCGAGGACCGCGCGCGCTACGAGGAGGCCAAGCGCGCGGCGGTTCCCGGGGGCGGGACCGTCATGGACTACAACGGCCGCAAGGAGAAGACGATCCGGGAGATCTACGACCGGCTCTTCCGGGCGGCGGGCATGCTGTAGCCGTGCGCGGTAGCCGGTGTGCCGTGGTCGGCGTGCCGCTGGCGGGTGGCGCTCAGTTCGTTCTCCGCCGTGCTGTCCAGATCCACCCCTCGGATCAGCCGCCGCGCCGCGAGTCGGCCTTCGTCCGAGGACACGATGATCGGCAGCACCGCGGGGGCGAGCGCCGGGGGCGAGCTGGGGAAGACGAAACTCGGCCCGCCCTCGACGGAAACCGCGCGTTCGTCGAGGGACGCGGCCAGCCGCAGCAGGGCGTCGGGTGGTTGCCCGGGGCGGTACGGCTGGTTCGGGACGTCGATCCGGTCCAGGTGTGCGGGGTCGGCGCCGAGGGCCAGCAGCCGCGCTCCGGGCGACCACGCCCACCCGGCCGAGCCCGCCCCGCACCGGGAGCGCCCGCTCGCTCCTACTCCGCGCCGGCGTTCGCCTCGGTGTGGGCGCGTTCGGGGTTGCCGCGCCTGGGGCTCGCGCCCAGCACCAGCGCCACCAGGGCACCGGCCACCATGCACGCGCCCACCACCCACAGGCCGGTGCGCTGGCTGCCGGTGAGGTCGCGCAGCCAGCCGGTCACGTACGGGGCGGCGAACCCGCTGATGTTGCCCAGCGAGTTGATCAGCGCGATGCCGCCGGCCGCTGCCGCGCCGGCCAGGAACGTCGACGGCAGCGCCCAGAACGTGGGCAGCGCCGCGCACACGCCCACCGCGCAGACGGTCACCGCCACCATGGCCGCGAACGGGTTGCCCAGGTACAGGGCCACCGGGATGGCCACGCCACCGACGAGCATGGGCAGTGCCACGTGCCAGACCCGCTCGCGGGTGCGGTCGCCGTGCCGGCCCCACCACACCATCACCAGCGCGCCGATCACGTACGGCACGGCGTTGACCAGGCCGCGCTCCACCACGGACAGCTTGGTGCCGAACTGCTGCTCGAAGCCGGCGATGATGGTCGGCAGGAAGAACCCGAGCGCGTACAGGCCGTAGGCGATGCTGAAGTACACGAACGCCAGGCCGAGCACGCGGGGGTGGGTCAGCGCCTTGCGCAGCGGCCAGTGGTGCTCGCGCTCGGTGCGGGCCTGCTCGGCGGCCAGCTGGGTGCCCAGCCAGTCGCGTTCGGCGGCGGTCAGCCACGTCGCCTGCTCGGGCCGGTCGGTGAGGAAGAACCAGGTGACCACGGCCAGCAGCACCGAGGGCAGGCCCTCGACCAGCATCATCACCCGCCAGCCGGACAGGCCGAACAGGCCGTGGCCGGCCTCGATGAGCAGGCTGGACACGGTCGCCCCGATCGCCGAGGAGATCGGCACCGCGGCCATGAACAGCGCCACCACCCTGGCCCGCTCCGAGGCCGGGAACCAGTAGGTCAGGTAGAGGATGATGCCGGGGAAGAACCCGGCCTCGGCCACACCGAGCAGGAACCGCAGCACGATCAGCACGGTCCCGTTGGGCACGAACGCCATGGCCGCGGCGATCACACCCCAGGTGAGCAGGATCCTGGCGATCCAGCGGCGCGCGCCGAAGCGGTGCAGCAGCAGGTTGCTCGGCACTTCGAGGATCAGGTAGCCCACGAAGAAGATGCCCGAGGCGAAGCCGAACGCCGTGGCGGTGAGCTGGAGTTCGCTGCTCATGCCGTTGGGGCCGGCGAACCCGATGTTGACCCGGTCCAGGTAGTTCACGAAGTAGAGCAGGCCGAGGAACGGCACCAGGCGCAGGGCCACCTTGCGGATCACCCGCGCCCGCAGTGCGCCGTCCGCGCTCACTTCGACAGCGTCGCTGTTCACCCGCGCATCCCATGTCGGAAACCGGGCCGCGTCAAGACCGCGTTACGGTCAGGTTATGAACTCTCGTGCATCCGCGCTGGTCACAGGCGCTTCCCGGGGTATTGGCGCGGCCGTGGCCGCTGCCCTGGCCCCCACCCACGACGTGCTGCTCGGCGGCCGGGACGAGCAGGCGCTGCGCGCCGTGGCCGCCGACCTCCCCGGCGCCAGGGCGTGGCCGGTGGAGCTGACCGACCTGGCCGCGGTGGCCGCCGCCGCGGCCGAGATCGAGCGGCTGGACGTGCTCGTGCACAGCGCCGGCGTGGCCGACATCGCCCCGCTGGCGGACACCTCGGCCGAGGTGTGGCGGCGCACCCTGGAGGTCAACGTGGTGGCCGTGGCCGAGCTGACCCGACTGCTGCTGCCGGCGCTGCGCGCGGCGCGCGGCCACGTGGTGCTGATCAACTCGGGTGCCGGGCTGCGCGCCAACGCGGGCTGGGGCGCCTACGCGGCGAGCAAGTTCGCCCTGCGCGCGTTCGGTGACGTGCTGCGCGCCGAGGAGGCCGGCAACGGCGTGCGGGTGACCTCGGTGCACCCCGGCCGCACCGCCACCGACATGCAGCGCGGCGTGCGCGCCGACGAGGGCGGTGCCTACGAGCCGGAGAAGTACCTGCGCCCCGAGTCGGTGTCGGCCGCCGTGCTCACCGCCATCACCGCACCCGCCGACGCCGACATCACCGAGATCGTCATCCGCCCCAGCGCCGGCTGACGGGCGCTCAGGCGGTCCAGCTGAGCACGGAACCGAGTGACCGCGTGTAGACGCTCGGCGGCGTCATGCGCAGGGCGGTGTTCCGGGCGGTGCCCAGCACGGCGGACTCCTGGTGGGCCAGGACACCGAGCTGGTGCGAGCGGCGGACCACCCGCTGTGTCCTCGGCCGGCGGGAGCGGTCGTAGGCGGCCAGCGCGGCGGTCACGTCCGCGCTGGCCACCGCCTTGCCCAGCACGACCGCGTCTTCCAGTGCCTGGCCGGCGCCCTGTCCGAGGTTGGGTGTCATGGCGTGGGCGGCATCGCCGAGCAGCGCCACCCGGCCGGACACGTAGCTGTCCAGGTCGGGCAGTTCGTGGGTGTCGTGCCGCAGCACGGCGTGCTCGTCCGGGTGTTGGCCGGGTCCGGCGTGTTCGGCCGCCACCGCGTCGAGCAGGGCCGGGATCGGGTTGTGCCAGCCGGCGAAGCGCCGCCGCAACTCGGCCAGCCCGCCGCCGGCCCCCCGCGGAGCGTTGGCCATGACGTAGCAGTACACCCGTCCGTCCGGCAGGGGCGCGTAACCGAACCGCTCGCCGCGGCCCCAGCTCTCCACACTCCCCTCGACCGGGCGCGGCGGGGCGATGAACCGCCAGGTGACGTAGCCGGCGTAGCGGGGCCCGGGTGCCTGTGGCCAGAGCGAGCGCCGGGTGACGCTGTGCAGGCCGTCCGCGGCCACCACCAGGTCAGCGGTTGCCGTGCCCTGGGTGTGCACCACCGTCCCGTCCGCCCCGACCTGGCGGACCTCGACGCCGGGGCGCAGCGCCTCGGCGGGCAGCGCGGCGAGCAGGAGATCGAGCAGGTCGGCGCGGTGGATCAGGGCCCACTGGCCGTACCGGCGGCGCAGCCCGGCCAGGTCGTTGCGGATCAACCAGCGTCCGGTCTGGTCCCGGATGCCCAGGGGCGGGTCGGTGAGCGCGCGCTCCCGCACGGCCGCACCCAGCCCGAGCGCGTCCAGCGCCCGCAACGCATTGGGCTGGAGCGCCAACCCCGCCCCCACCTCGGTGAACGCCGGAGCGCGTTCCAGCACCTCGATCCGCCAGCCCTGCCGGTGCAGCGCCACGGCCGCGGCCAGGCCGCCGACTCCTCCGCCAACCACGATCGCCTTGCGCACGACTCCTCCTGTCCGCATCGGTGGTCAGATCCGCTGCTGCCGGCCGCGCCGCAGGTGGGCACGCCTGGACAGGCCCCACCACACACCGGTCACGACCAGCACCGACAGCGCACTCATCGACCAGATCACGGCAACTCCTTAGCCTCTCTAGGTTTGCTTAATGCCTCTAAACAAACATAGATGATCTAGGCTGTCAACAGCGTCGCGGAGGCCACCGAGGAGGAAACGCACCATGACCGCACAGACCAGCCGGCGGGACCGGCTCCGGCGGGCCACGCTGGCGGAGATCCGCGAGGCGGCCCGGCGCCTGCTGACCACGCAGGGGTCCGCGGCGGTCACCATCAACGCGGTGGCCAGGGAGGTGGGGATCAGCGGCCCAGCCCTGTACCACTACTTCGCCAGCCACGAGGAGCTGGTCGCGGCGGTGACCGCCGACTTCTTCCAGGAACTGACCACCGCGATGCGGACCGCGCGCGACGCGCACGCCCCGGACTCACCAGCCGCGCGGCTGCTCGCCACCTGCCGGGCCATGCGGAACTGGGCGGTCACCCACCGCGCCGAGTTCGGCTGGATCTTCGCCAGCCCGGTTCCCGGCCCGCCCCCCGCCGACCAGCGGTCCGACTCACCCCGGAGCCTGGCCGGCCGCGACTTCGAACTGGTCTTCCTGGACCAGGTCGAGGCGCTGTGGGCGACCAACCCGTTCCCCGTTCCCGAACCCGAGGACCTGGCCGCCTCGGTGCGCGCGCAGTTGACCCCCTACGCGGCCGAACTGGGCCGCGAGCTGCCGATCGCGGCACTGCACGTCGCCCTGTCCTGCTGGATCAGGCTGTACGGGCTGCTGTGCATGGAGGTGCTGAACCAGCTCAGCTTCGCGTACTCGGACCTGGAACCGCTGTTCGAGGAGTGCCTGCGGGACATCTGCCACACCCTCGCCCTGGACTACCAGCCGCCGAACTGACCGCGGCCCCGGGCTCGCCCCGCTTTCCGGTGGTGAACCGGATGGGGCGTCGTAAGGTGACGGCATGCTCACCAGGCTGGAGGTCCAGGGGTTCAAGAACCTGCTGGACGTGCGCGTGGAATTCGGCCCGTTCACGTGCATCGCCGGTGCGAACGGCATCGGGAAATCCAATGTCTTCGATGCCATCGAATTCCTGTCCTGGCTGGCCAGCGAGACCCTGTGGAGGCGTCCCAACGCGTTCGCGGTGCCACCGGCCTGCGCGGCGGCGACCCCCGTGACCTCTTCTGGGACGGCTACAGCGACCACCACGAACGGCAGATCAGGCTCGCCGCCGAAATGATCGCGCCGGCCTGCTGGTCGAACCGTGCTCAGCACGGTCACCACGAACGACTACCCCACGATCCTGGCGGCCGGCGTGCACGACGCCACGCCCGACCCCGAGGCCGTGTACGCCCAAGTCGCCGGCAGGCTCTCGGATCTCACCGGTGTCCGGGTCGAGGACATCACCGTCGAGCCGGATCAGGTGCGTGAGGTCTTCACCCTCTTCCTGCACGAACTGGATGGACTGAGGCTGCCGGCCAGGGCGCTGTCCGAGGGGACACTGCGCTTTCTCGCGCTGTGCGTGCTGCTCGAAGACCCCACGTTCACTGCCCGTCATCCCCGTTCGCATGACCGAGGCGTGGCTGCTGTTGGACAGCGCCGCTCTCCCGACGCCGGCCGGTGACGTCCGCGGCCCTGATCACTCGGCCGGGGTGTCCGGGTCGAGGGTGGCCAGGGTGGTGCGCAGCCAGCGCTGTTCGGCGCGGGTGATGTCGCGGGCCATGGTGAGCATGCCGGCGCGGAAGGGGGTGTCGGCCTCGGCGGCGCGGACGCGGTGCTCGCCGGACTCGCCGGAGCGGAAGAAGCTGGCCGGGGTGGTGATGAAGGCCAGGCGACGGCGCAGCACCGCGGCCTGGTCGGCCGGGTCGGGCAGCAGGTGCAGGAACGCCAGCAGGGTGAAGAAGCGGTTGCGGTCGGTGATGTCGGTGGGTTCGGGCTCGCGCAGCCGGCGGAGCAGTTCGGCGTGGCCGGCCTCGGTCAGGGAGAGGACCTGGCGGGGCGCGGCGGCCCGGCCCTGTTCCTGGGAGCGGCTGAGCAGGCCGGCCTTTTCCAGGCGCTTGATGGCCGGGTAGAGGCTGCCGTCGCTGACCGGGCGCACGTGCCCGGTGAGGTGGGCGATCCGGGTGCGCAGCTCGTAGCCGTGCAGGGGTTCGCCGCTGAGGAAGCCCAGGATCGCCAGTTCCAGCACGGCTCGCATTGTCGTCTCCCCTTGCCCCGGCCGAACGACCACTCGTAGGGTGCGTACATCGATTCGATGTACAACGTTACGAGGTATGGCGCGATGGTGGAACGGTTCGTGGTGACCGGGGCCGGTGGGGTGCGGCTGACCGGGCTGGAGTTCGGCGGCACCGGGCCGGGCATCCTGCTGCTGCACGGGCTGATGTGCCGGGCGAGCATGTGGTCGCGCACGGCCCGGTGGCTGACCCGGTACGGCCGGGTGGTGGCGGTCGACTTCCGGGGCCACGGCCACAGTGACAAGCCGGATAGCGAAAACCCGGACGGCCCCTACGACCGGGACGCCTACCTGGCGGACACGGCCGCCGTGATCGAGCAGTGCGGCCTCGGTCCGGCCGTGGTGATCGGCCACTCGCTCGGCGGGCTCACCGCGTGGCAGCTGGCCGGCCGGCGGCCCGAACTGGTGCGGGCCGTGGTGATCGGGGACATGCGGGCCCGCTGCGGGGACCTCGAAACCGGCTTCCGCACCTGGTTCGACTCGTGGCCGCTGCCGTTCACCAGCCACAGCGACGTGCGGGACTTCTTCGGCGCTGTGCACGCCGGCCAGGGCGAGTCGTTCACCGACGTCATGGTGGAGGGGCCGGACGGCTACCGGCCGATGTTCTCCTTCGACCACGCGCTGGCCACCGTGCGCGCGTTCGCCAACCGGGACCACTTCGCCGAACTGGACCTGGTGACCGCGCCGACCCTGGTGGTCAAGGGCGAACTGTCCGACGTGCCGCGCGCGGAGCAGCGGGAGATGGCCGAGCGGCTGCCCGCCGGGCGCTACGCCGAGGTGGCCGGCGCCGGGCACGTGCTGCACTTCGACAACCCGGCCGGCTGGCGCGCGGCGGTCGAGCCGTTCGTGGCCGAGGTGCTGGCGTGAGCCGCACCGGGCGAACTGGCCGTGCTGCGCAAGGGGTTCCCCGGTTTGACCGGCGAGCGGATCAGCACGCGGCCGCGCGCCCAGCAACCGAATTAGATGTGATGTGAGTCACATGCAGCCGGGGGTGTAACAGACCACGATCACCTGCCGATGTTTCAGATGACCCCGCGATGCTGTCGGACCCCCGACCTGGCAGCACCGCGGGGTTTCCCACGTTCCGGAGCCGGTGCGGCTCAGCTCAGCGCGGTTCAGCGCAGCAGCGCGGCCACCTCGGCCAGCGCGGGCGCGAACGGTTCGTGCGTGGTCAGCTCGGTGATCCCGTAGGCCTTGCCTCGGCGCACCACCTCCTCGGCCGCCTCCTCGGCGGTCCTGGCCAGCAGCACGTGCGGCGAGTCGAGCACCTGCTCCGCGCTGACGTGCGGCAGCGCCGCGACGATCTCGGCCGCGACCTCGGCCGGGTCCCGGCCCAGCTCCACCCGCTGCAGGAACAGGTCCACCCGGAGCTCCCGGTCGCCGGCCTGCTCGCGCACCCCGCGGACCAACCGCTCGGTCTCCTCCGCGCCGACCAGCGTGAGGATGCCCGGCTGCGCGGCCTGCGCCGGGCGCACCCCGGCCAGTCCGACGATGTCCGCGTGCTGGGCGGCCACCGTGAGGCCGGCGGTGGAGGCGGCGCCCACCAGCACCGGCACCCGGTCCTGGACCGGACGCGGCTGGTGCTCCGGGTCGGCCAGCCGCCGCCGCAGTTCGGTGACCAGGGTGGTGAGGTGGTCGATCCGCTCGGCAAAGGGCAGCCAGGGCAGGCCGGCGTCCTCGTGCTCGGCCCGCATGTACCCGGCACCCACCCCGACCTCCAGCCGGCCACCGGTCAGCACGTCGGTGGTGGCCACCGAGCGGGCGAGCAGCGCCGGGTTCCAGAAGCCCGCGTTGAGCACGTAGGTGCGGAACCGCAGCCGCGAACTGGCGGTCGCCGCGGCCACCAGGGTCTCGAACGGCCCGGCCCAGCCGAGGTGATCACCCACGTTGACCACGTCGAGGCCCAGTTCGTCCAGGGCGCGGATCCGGTTGGCCAACTCCTCAGTCGAACGTGGCTGCTCAGTGAGCGCCACACCGAATCGCCAATCTGACATGTGGATCATCATGCGACGCGGGTCGGGCCGACCAGGGGTGATTCACTCCTGAGCGAACACAGGTTCACCCACGGCATACCTCGCGGCCAGGCGTACGGTCGTACCGTGACCGGTGCCACCCAGGACGTTGTGATCAGGCCGTCCCGGCCGGCGGACCGCCAGCGGCTGCTCGACCTGCTCGCCGCCAACTCGCGGGACGCGCTCTCCGAGGCGGAGCAGGAGAGCTACGGGTTCGTCCAACCCGGACTGGGCGAGGACACGCTGGCCGCGATGGAGTCCGACACCGGCATCGTGGTCGCCGAGGTCGCCGGCCAGGTGGTCGGGTTCGTGGGCACCGCCCGCCACGCCGCCGCCACCACCGGCCCGCTGGCCGCACTGCTGGCGGAACTCGACTACCTGCGGTTCAACGGCCGGCCGGTGACCGAGCAGCGCTACGCGTTCTACGGGCCGATCGTGGTCGACCGGGCCTTCCGCGGCAAGGGCCTGGCCCGGCTGCTGTTCGGCGGCGCCAGGCAGGTGCTGGCCGGCCACGCCGACGTGGGGCTGCTGTTCGTGGAGGACAGCAACCGGCACTCGCTGGCCGTGCACATCGCCGGCCTGGGCATGGACTGCGTCGGCGGGTTCACCCACGCCGGCCGCCGGTTCTCCATCCTCGCCTTTGCCGTGCCAGCCCCGCCGGACGCCGACTGACACCACCTGACACCACCTGACACCACCCGACACCGATCTGACACGGCGACCGGTCCGCCCGCGGGGCTACCACGGGCGGACCGGTGCTGGTGACACTGGTGGTCAGCCGGCGAACGCGGCCGTGATCACCTTCAGGCCGAGCTGGTTCTGGCCCTCGGCCTTGGCATTGGTGGAGTTGAGCGAGTACACCAGGATCCGGCTCAGGTCCTCGGTCGCGCCGATCGCCGCCGAGTAGCCCAGCCGCGCGCCGGACTTGCCCCACGCGACCAGCCCCGGCGCCAGCTCCATCTTGCTCATGCCCATGCTGTGGACGGCCGCCTTGCCGGTGGTCGGGTCGTCGTCGCCGTCGTAGGCGTGCAGCGGCTGGTGCGTCACCGGGTGCACCGGCACGGTGAACATGTTCTTCAGCAGCGGCCGAGGCACGACCTTGCCGCTGAACAGCGCGGTGGTGAACTTCTCCAGGTCGGCGGTGGTGGAGATGATCTCGCCGGCCGCCCAGGTGTCGGACTGGTTGAACACGGTCACGTCCACCAGACGGGTGCCGGACTCGTCGGTCACGGTCTGGTACCCGTGGTTGTGCACGCCCCAGATGAACGGGTCGTTGCCCGGAGCCGAGGTCTGCCGCAGGCCCAGCGGCTGGAAGATCCGCCGGCTGACCTCCTGCTCGTAGGAGTGGCCGGTCACCTTCTCGATGAGCATGCCGGCCAGGAAGTAGCCCGAGTTCGAGTAGTGCTGCTGGGTGCCCGGGGTGAACAGCATGTCCTTGCGCGAGAGCAGTTCGACGTACCGCTGCGGCGTGAGCACCGAGAACCGGTGCGCCAACTGGTCGGGCAGGCCGGTGTACAGGTCGGGCGAGGGCAGGCCGCTGGTGTGGTTGAGCAGCTGCCCCACGGTGATGTCCGGGTAGCGGGCCGGCAACACCCCGGGCAGGTAGCGCTGCACGGGCTGGTCCAGCTCGACCTTGTGCTCGGCGGCCAGTTGCAGCACCACCGCGGCGGTGAACACCTTGGTGATGCTGCCGACGCGGAACCGGGCGTTGGCCGACACCGGTCGGTTGGTGCCCAGCTCGGCGGTGCCGGACTCGCCGGTCCAGCTGCCACTCGTGCCGCCCACCCGGACGATGGCGGCGGTCGCCTCGGCCGAGGGCAGACCGGCGATGGCCGCGCGCAGCGCCGTCGGGTTGACCGGCGGCAGCGCCGGGGTGTCGGCCGCGTTGGCCGGGGCGAGCGCGCCGGCGCCCAGTGCCGTCACCACGGCGAGCGTCAGGCCGCTCACGACTCTGACGAGCCGCCGGCCAGTGCGTGTGATCATGGAGAACTCCAGGTGGGAGGCTGTTCTTTTCAACTCCTGATCCTGGTTTTCGGCGACCCGGCGCACATCGCCGAGACGACCGGTTCTGGACATCGCCGACGCGGGGGAGCCGCCGGCCACCGCCTCCGTCGCACGGGGGAGCCGGGCCCCGCAGCGGTGGTCCCAGCGGTGTCGGCCCAACGGTGCCGGCCTCAGCGGTCCGGCCCAGCCGTGGCGGCCCAGCCGTGGCGGGCCCGGCAGTGGCGGCGGCTCGGCTAGAACGCGCCCGGCACCACCAGGCCGGTCTCGTAGGCGCAGATGATCGCCTGGGTGCGGTCGCGCAGGCCGAGCTTGCTCAACACGTTGCTGACGTGGGTCTTCACCGTGTGCTCGCTGACCACCAGGGTCGTGGCGATCTCCGCGTTGGACAGGCCCCTGGCCAGCAGCACCAGCGTTTCCCGCTCCCGCGCGGTCAACCCGGCCAGCCGGCTGTCCACCTGTCCGGTCGGGACTGGGGCCGACCGGACAGGGCGGGTGAACTCGGCGATCAGCCGCCGGGTCACCGAGGGGGCGAGCAGCGAGTCACCGGCGGCCACCACGCGCACCGCGTGCACCAGGTCGTCCCGGCGCACGTCCTTGAGCAGGAAGCCGCTCGCGCCGGCGTGCAGTGCCTGGTAGACGTAGTCGTCCTGGTCGAACGTGGTGAGCATGACGACCTTGCAGGCGGTGTCCGCGCAGATCCGGCGGGCCGCCTCGATGCCGTCGGTGCCGGGCATGCGGATGTCCAGCAGCGCCACGTCGGGTTGGTGGCGGCGCACCGCGGCGACGGCCTCGTCGCCGGTGCCGGCCTCGGCCACCACGTCGATGTCCGGCTGCGCGTCCAGGATCATGGCGAACCCGCTGCGCACCAGCTCCTGGTCGTCGGCGACCACCACCCGGATGCTCACCCGGTCACCTCCCCGCCCGCGGCGCGTCGGGCATCGGCAGTTTCACGTGAATCATCACACCGCGGCCGTCCGGCCCCGGGCCCACGCGCACCTGACCCCCGTGCGCGGCGACCCGCTCGTGGATGCCGACCAGCCCGTGCCCGCCGGACCGCCCCTCGGACGGCGTGGGCGGCAGCCCCCGGCCGTTGTCCAGCACGCGCACGTCCAGCGCGTCCGGCGCCCAGTCCAGGCGCACCTCGACCTGGGACGCGTGCGCGTGCTTGAGCACGTTGGTCAACGCCTCCTGGATCACCCGGTAGACGCTGGCCTGGGTGTCCGCCGGCAGTGGTCGGGGCGTCCCGGTCGTGGTCAGCTCGACCGGCAGGCCGGCCCGGCGCACCTGCTCGACCAGGGCCGGCACGGCCGCCACCGTGGGCTGCGGCGCGCGGCCGGCGTCGTCGGGCTCGTCCCCGGGCGCGGTCTCCCGCAGCACGCCGAGCATCCGGCGCAGCTGGGCCATGGCGTCCCGGCCAGCGCTGGCGATCGCGTCGAACGCGGCCTCGGCGCGCTCGGGCGCGTTGCGCACGGCCACCGGACCGGCCTCGGCCTGCACGATCATCAGGCTGACCGCGTGGGACAGGATGTCGTGCATCTCCCTGGCCAGCCGGGCCCGCTCCCGCGCCGCCGCCCGCTCGGCCTCGATCTCGCGGTCGCGCTCCAACCGCCGGGCCCGGTCCTCGATGGCCGCGGTGTACGCCTGGCGGGTGCGGGTCAGCGCGCCCAGCACGTACGCGCTGATCGCGGTGATGCTGGTGAACAGCAGTTCGCGCACGGTGTTGGTGTTCAGCCAGACACCGATGGCGATCGCGGGCACGGCCACCACCAGCGTCGCCGCCCGCTGCCACGGCGTGGCCAGCACCGCCACGGTGTAGAGCGCGATCAGCCCGGCGTAGGGCAGCGGCTGGCCGGGACCGTCGACGAACGAGTAGCCGAGGGCCAGCGCGACCGTCGCCAGCAGCACGGTCATGGGCGCGCGCCGCCGCCAGACCAGCGGGACCACCGCCAGGGTGGTCATCAGGTAGGCGGACCAGGTGGCCGGGGGCGCCCCGACCGGGCGCTCCACCACGAACGGCACGGTGACGGCCAACTGCACGAGCACGGCGATCCCGATGTCCACCACCCGGGGGCTGACCGTGCGCAGCCGGTGCGCCAGGCTGCTGCCTCCGATGCCTGCCACGCGACTCCTCAGTTGCTCGGTCCGCTCGCCCGCCGGGTGCGGGTGGGTGTGTTCCGGTGCGCGCGAACACATGACGAAAGACAGATGCGCCTGGTGACGTTCGGCAGTGGCTGCTCGCGGCCCCCGAAACCTAACGTGAACACCGCCGCTGATGGCGGTGTCGGCCCTGACCAGGGGCGGGAGCGCGGTCCGGGAGGCGGTCGCACCAAGATCAGTTCGCGCCTGGCACACAACCACGCCATTACGCTTTTGTGCGGAACTGTTCATCGATCCGGGGTGGTAGTTCAGTGAACGACCTGTTGTTCGACGCGGTGAACGGCCTGGCCGGGAAGTCCTCCCTGCTGGACGCCGTGATGCTGTTCGCCGCCGGGCCACTGATCTACCTGCTGTTCCTGGCCGGTGGCGGCGTCCTGCTGTGGAACATGCGCGGGCGCGGCCGCACCGACAACATCTGGATGGTCGGCCAGGTCGGCGCCGCGCTGGCCATCGGCTTCCTGGTCAACCGGGTGTTGCGGATGATGGGGCTGGCCAACCGCCCGTTCGAGAGCCGCGAGGTGCACCAGCTCGTCGAGCACGAGCCGGGCGTCTCCTTTCCCAGCAACCACTCCACCGCCGCGATCACCGTGGCCGTGGTGATCTGGCTGTTCGTGTCTGCGCGCGTCGGTGCGGTGCTGACCGCGGTCGCCGCGCTGGTGGCGCTCTCCCGGGTGTTCGTGGGCGTGCACTGGCCCGGTGACGTGCTCGGCGGTGCCCTGGTCGGGGTGCTGTCCAGCCTGCTCGTCTGGTGGGCCGCCCGCCGGCTGCGGGAACGGTTCGCCGCACCGGTCGAGGTCGCCCCGGCCCTGGCCACCGCCGGCCCAGCCACCGCCGGCCCAGCCACCGCGGGTTCGGCCACCACGGTCCAGGCCACCCCGGTCGCCCCGGTTTCGGCCACGCCGGCTCCGGCTGGCCGCCAGGCAGCCGCGCGCCGATCGACCGAGCAGGAGCCAACGGCCCGGTTCACCCCGTTCGGCGGGTCCGCTCCGGCCGACCAGCAGACCGTGCGGTTCAGCCCGCGCGACCAGGACCAGACCGTGCAGCTGTCCCCGGAGCAGACCGCCCAGCTGCGCCAGCCGCACGCCCCCGGGCACCGGCCCGCTCCGCGTGACCCGCGCGGCCCGGTGGCACCACAGGGCCCAGTCGCCCCGCACGGCGTGGCCGGTCCGCGTGCCGTCCGCCCGGTGCCACCCCGGACCGGCGGGCCCGAGCAGGGCCGGCGCTGACCAGATCGTGGTCACGCGCTGTTCGCCGGTGACGCCCTGACGCCCTGGTGCTCTGGTAACGGGCGGCCTACGGCGTCCACAGCGTTGGCGCGGCGCCGAGCACGAGCCTCGGCGCCCAGCGCTGGTCGGGTGCGGGCAGGACCAGCAGCGCGCCGACGATCTCGGTCAGATCGCCCGCGCGCTCCCACAACAGCCCGGGCGGGTCACCCGGCGACCTGCGCCCGGTGCGGATGCCCAACGCGTCCGTGTCCGCCCGCACCCGCAGGCCGTCCACCACGCCACCGCCCCACTGCCGGAACCCGTCGATGTAGATGGGCACCCCGTCGAGCCTGGGCCCGTGGAGGAACCGCCACCCGGCATTCCCCAGGTCGACCAACCGCTGAAGCGTCGGAAACAGCCGGATCGCCTCAGCCACCGCCGCTGACATAGCAGTCATGACACCCAGTCCCTACACATCGTTGCCGCCAGGAACACAGAGTGACGATAACGCGGCAAACGCTGCAAGTACAGCAAATCCCAGTAAACGCATGCTTTCGCGCAACCGCTGCGTCCGGCACCAGGTACGTCTGCCCCTGGGAGAGAAGAGGACACCGAGATGAAGTACCTGATGCTGGTCTACGGCAACCAGGAGAAGTGGGACTCGTTCCCGGCCGAGGCGTGGCCCAAGGTCATCGCCGAGCAGGACGCGTTCAACGCGAAGTACCGCGAGACCGGCGAACTGATCGGCGCCTACGGCCTGGCCGACGCGGTGAACGCCCGGCTGGTGCGGCGCGGCCAGGACGGCGCCCCGGTCGTCACCGACGGCCCCTACCTGGAGACCAAGGAGTACGTCGGCAGCTTCTACCTGCTCGACGTGGCCAGCGAGGAGCGCGCCCGGCAAATCGCCGCGGACATGCCGTTCGCGGCCGAGGAGCCGGTGGAACTGTGGCCGATCCTGCACGAGGCACCGACCGAGCCGACCGAGCAGTGAGCGTGCGGCGGTGAGCGTTGACCGGGGCGTCGAGGACCTGCTGCGGGAACTGGCCCCGCAGGTCCTCGGCGCGTTGGTCCGCCGGCACGGCCAGTTCGACGCCGGCGAGGACGCCGTGCAGGAGGCGCTGCTGGCCGCGGCCACGCAGTGGCCGGTCGAGGGCGTGCCGGACAACCCCCGGGGCTGGCTGCGCACGGTCGCCGAGCGCCGGCTGCTCGACCAGGTGCGCAGTGAGGTGTCCCGGCGTCGGCGCGAGGACGCGGTCGCGGCCGCCACCCCGCAGTCGGCGGTGCTCGGCCGGCCCGCGGACGCCGACCCGGCGGCGGACCGGGACGACTCGCTGGCGCTGCTGTTCCTGTGCTGCCACCCGGCGCTGTCCGAGCCGAGCCAGATCGCGTTGACGCTGCGCGCGGTCGGCGGCCTGACCACCGCGCAGATCGCCGCGGCCTTCCTGGTGCCGGAGGCGACCATGGCCCAGCGGATCAGCCGGGCCAAGCAGAGCATCCGGGCCAGCGGGGCCAGGTTCGGCCCACTGTCCACTGTGGAGCAGGCGGCCCGGCTGCCGGCCGTGCTGCACGTGCTGTACCTGATCTTCAACGAGGGCTACGCCACCAGCGACGGGCCGGACCTGGCCACGCCCGCCCTGTCCGACGAGGCGATCCGGCTGACCCGCTGGCTGGCGACGCTGCTGCCGCAGGACAGCGAGGTGGCCGGGCTGCTGGCGTTGATGCTGCTCACCGACGCGCGCCGGCCCGCCCGCAGCGCGCCGGACGGCAGCCTGGTGCCCCTGGCCGAGCAGGACCGCGGCCGGTGGGACCAGCGGCGCATCGCCGAGGGCGTCGCCCTGATCACCTCGGCCCTGCCGCGCGGGCCGGTCGGCCCCTACCAGTTGCAGGCCGCGATCGCCGCCGTGCACGACGAGGCGCCGAGCCTGGCCGACACCGACTGGCCGCAGATCCTCGCCCTGTACGAGCTGCTCGAACACGTGGCGCCGAACCCGATGGTGACGGTGAACCGGGCGGTGGCCGTGGGCATGGTGCACGGCCCGGCCGCCGGACTGGAGCTGCTGGCCACGCTGGAGTCGGACAAGCGGATGGCGCGCCACCACCGGCTGCACGCGGTCCGCGCGCACCTGCTGGAGCTGGCCGGCGACCACGCCGCCGCGCTGGCCAGCTACCGGGAGGCCGCCCGCCGCGCCACCAGCGTGCCGGAGCGCCGGCACCTCACCGCCCGCGCGGCCCGCCTGTCGGCCCCTGCTGACCGATGTTCCCCGTCAGCTCCTGCCGCCACCTCGGCTTCTGCTGACTGAACCGCCCGCCGGCGGGGTATCACCCGGGCGAGCGACAACTGGAGTTCGCCCCGGTGGGATTCGTCCCTGAGCGGGAGGAGCCGTCATGAGCGCGGGACAGGCCGTGCACCACGCGGCCGACGAGGTCAGACACAACAGCGCGGTGCAGGCACTCGGGCGGGCCGGCATGGTCTGCTACGGCATCGTGCACATCCTGGTCGCCTGGCTGTGCGTGCAGGTGATCTTCGGTGATCCGGGGCAGCGCACCGACCAGACCGGCGCGATCGCCGAGGTGGCCGCGCAGCCGTTCGGCGTGGTGCTGCTCTGGGTGCTGGGCATCGGGCTGTTCGCCTACGGGCTGTGGCAGTTCCTGCTGGCTGCACTGGGCTACGGCTGGGTGCTCAAGCGGCGCAGCCGGCTGGGCCGCAAGGTCGGCGCGGTGGCCCGGGGCGTGGTGGGCATCGCCCTGGGCGTGGTCGCCGTCCGGATCGCGGTCGGCTCCGGCGGCGGCAGCTCAGGGGGTTCGGGTGGCTCGGGTGGTTCCGGTGAGCAGCAGGAGTTGACCGCCCGGCTGCTGGCCCTGCCGGCCGGCCGGATGCTGGTCGGGGTGGCGGCGCTGGTGGTGCTGGGCGTGGCCGCCAACACCGTGCGCAAGGGCGTGACCAAGCGGTTCGAGCAGGACCTGGACATGACCGCGCTGCCCACCGGCACCCGCCGCTGGGTGCGGCGGCTGGGCCTGGTCGGCTGGACCAGCAAGGGTGCGGCCTACGCGGTGATCGGCGTGTTGGTCGGGCTGGCCGCGCTGCGCGCCAACGCGGCCGAGTCGGGCGGCCTGGACAAGGCACTGCACACCCTGGCCGCCCAGCCGTTCGGCGTGCTGCTGCTCGCGCTGATGGCACTCGGCTTCGCCGCGTTCGGGGTCTACTGCTTCGCCGCCGCCCGCGCGCACCGCAGCTAGTGCGCTGGTGACCGCGCGACCTCGCGGCCCAGCAGCGCGAGCAGCCGCTGCTGGGGGCTGGCGTCCGCCGCCGCGGGCCGAGGCGGTGCGTACATGCCGGTCGCCGCGAACCGCTCGGCAACCGGGGTGATCGCGGTCAGGCACGCCTGCACGGCTTCCGCGTCGAGCGTCACCTCGATGCCGGCGGCCTGCGCGAGGTCCCAGCCGTGCACCAGCGGTTCGATGACGGCGGTCGCGAGGAGCTGTTCCACGGTTGCCTCGCCGTGGTGCGCGGGTACCTCGACCGCCGGGTCGATGCTCGCCAGCAGGTCCAGCAGGTGGCGCGCGGTGGCGTCCCAGGCGGGGACGGGGGCGCCGGTGACGGCTTCGGCGGGGTCCTGGCGCGGGGCGCGCGGCCCCTGCCCGGTGATGAGCGAGGCGACCTGGTGCTGGCCGTCGATGAGATGCCCCAGGACGTGCAGCGCCGTCCAGCCCGGGCAGGGCGATGGCGCCCGCCAGCGATCGGCTGGAACCTGGTGGACGATGTCGGTGACACCGGCGAGCGCTCGCCGGTAGCGCGCGACGATCTCGTTCATCACGTGTCCTCCGGGGTCGGTGTGCTGGCCAGGACGGGTTCGAGCGCGTTCCAGGCCGCGCGGGCGAGTGCCGGTGCCGCGCTGGTGGGTGGCTCGATCTCGCCGAGCAGCCAGCGGCGGGTGTACTCCTGGGCCGGCCCGATCCACACGGCGACGACGACGCCGAGGGTGGGCGTCCCGCTCCAGCCACGTGCTCGCAGCCAGTCGGCGACGGCCTGGAAGAAGGCCCGGCTGCACGCGGCGATCCGCGGTGAGTCCGTGGGGGCGGCCCAGTCGGGTGGCCCGAGCAGGAACGCGGCGAGGCGCGGATGGGCCTCCACCCATTCCAGGTGGCGGCGCACCGCGCTGGTGATGCCCGCCTCCAGGCTGAGCCGAGGGGTCAGGGTGGCGAGCAGTTCTGCCTGGTGTTGCTCCAGTCCGTGCAGGTAGACCGCTTCGGCCAGGTCCTGCTTGCTGCGGAAGTGGTGGAAGAAGCTGCCGTTGCTGACCGCCGCCCGCTTGCGGACCAGGTCCACGGTGGTGCGGTGCACGCCGTTCTCCAGGAAGCAGTCCAGGGCGGCCGCGAGGATGCGCTGACGAGTAGCCGAATCCACCACCCGAACAGAGTAACGCTCTAGAGCAACGCTCTGCCAGTCTCCACCGTCGGTTGGCAGGGCCGACCGACCCGCGGCTGATCAGGCTTCCCCATCAGGCTTCCCCATCAGGCTTCCTCAGCCCTGCGCCTGGCCCGCAGCGCGCGGACGCGGCCCCGGCTGGCGCAGGCCGGGGACGGGCACCAGCGGCGCCGGTCGGCGGGGTCGGCGAACACGCCACGGCAGTCGTGTTCCGGGCAGGCCTTCAGGTGGTGACGCTCCGGGCCGGTCAGCTGGTCAACGGCCTGCCGGGCGATCCGGGCCAGCGCCGCCGTGGTGGTGGCGGGTGGCTCGCGGACCAGTCGGCCGTCCACCACCCGCAGGCGCACGGGATCGTCCTGAGCAGTGCCGGCCAGAAACGCGGTCACGGCCGTGACCGCGTCCGCCGGTGGCGCGTGGCCGGACACGGCCGCGAGCGCGAGTGGCCGCAGGACTTCCCGCAGGTGCCTGGCCTGGTCGAGGTCGTCCTGGGTGGGTGGGTGCGCGGGGCTCAGCTCGCCGCGCTCCAGCCACTCGCCCAGTCGAGCCGGCGTGGTCAGCCGCTCGACCGGGTGCGCGGAGAAGCTGCGGCCCCGGGTGGCCAGCAGGTTCAACCAGGTCGCCCCGCAGTCGAACCGGAAGGCCAGCTGCTCATTCATGCCGACAAGCGTAACGGCCTGCCCGTTACATCTGCTACGGTCCCCAGCTGTAACGGGCAAGCCGTTACACGGGAGTGAGAGGGGACCGGGTGATGGAGTCGAACCAGCCACTCGCGGATCAGCTGCGGCCGGCCCGCCTGGACCGGGCCGAGGCGTACCGGCTGCTGGACGTCCTCCAGGACGAGGCAACGCAGCAGGCCACCCTGCCCGGCCTGGAGCAGGCCGCGCCCGGGTTCGCCGACTGGGTGGTGACCAGCCTGTTCGGCGGCACCTACCAGCGTCCGGGGTTGTCCCTGCGGGACCGGCAGCTGGTCAACCTGGCCGCGCTCGCCGCGCTCGGCGGGGTGGACCCGCAGCTGACCGGGCACGTCCGGACCGGTCTGCGGGTCGGCCTGTCCCGCACCGAGATCATCGAGGTGTTCGTGCACCTCGCCCCGTACATCGGCGTGCCACGGGCACTGGCCGGGCTACGGGTGGCCACCGCGGCACTCGGGGCTGACCAGCAAGGTGGTGCCGCATGACCGCCGGTACCCCCACCGCCCGGACCGTGCTCGGTGACCTCGCACCCGACCAGCTGGGTGTCACCAATGCCCACGACCACCTGTTCTTCGCCTCGCGCCGGCTGCCCGGGCAGGAGCTGGACGACACCGACGCGGCGGTCCGGGAGCTGCGGGCGTTCGCCCGGCTCGGCGGGCGAACCGTGGTGCAGTGGTCGCCGTTCGGCCTCGGCCGCCACCCCGAGGCGCTGGCCGAGGTGTCCCGGTCGGCCGACGTGCACGTCATCGCCGCCACCGGCCTGCACCAGGCCGCCCACTACCCGCCGGAGCTGCTGGCCCGGGTCCGCGACCGGCTGGCCGAGCTGTTCGTCGCCGAACTGACCACCGGCATGCACCGCGCCGACGACCCCGACGGCCCGACCGTGCCCGCGCGCGCCGGCCTGGTCAAGGTCGCCGGCGGCTTCCACGGCCTGGACGCGCACGCCAGGCACGCGCTCACCGCCGCGGCCGAGGCCCACCACGCCACCGGCACGCCCATCGCCGTGCACCTGGAGGGCGGCACGGCCGCACTCGACGTGCTCGACCTGCTGTGCGACCGGCTCGACGTGCCACCGCACCGGGTGATCCTCGGCCACCTGACCCGGTTCCCGGACCCGCGCGTGCCCCGAGCCGCCGCCGAGGCAGGGGCGTTCCTCGCCCTGGACGGCCCGTCGCGCGCCCACCACGCCACCGACTGGCGGCTGTTCGACGTGCTCACCGCCCTGGTCGAGGCCGGTCACGCCACACAGGTGCTGCTCGGCGGCGACACCACCACGGCGGCGGCCCGTTCGGTGACCGGCGAGGGGCCGGGCATGCCGTTCCTGTTGACCGCGCTGCGCCCGAGGATCGAGCGGGAACTCGGCCCGGAGATCGCCACCGCGATCTTCGAAGCCAGCCCGGCCCGCGCCTTCGCCACCGCCTGGACGGCGACCTGATCGGCATCGGCCAGCCGGAACCCGCCCAGCACCACCGCGACCACCGCCACCGCAACCACCGCCACCGCGGCCACCACCGCGACCAGCGCGCCGGACCCGTTCACGCTGGACCCGTTCACGCCGGGCGAGCGGCCCCGGGCTTGCGGCGTTCCAGCAGCCAGTCCGCGAGCAGCAGCAGGAGCAGGGGGCTTAACCACGGCCCGATGCTCGCGGCGCTGTACCGCATCAGCTCCGCGCTGCCGAGGAAGGTGGTGTCCACCTGGGGCATGAGCACGATCATGGCCACCGTGTTGACGACCCGGCTCAGCACGATCGACATGGTCAGCGCGAAGCTGCGTGTCATCCACCTGCGGTGATCACCGTAGCGGCGCTGCCGGGCGGCCCGCAGCCCGATGGCCGTGACCACGAGCCACAGTGCCGAGCCCACCAGGTTGGCCACCCGCACCGAGGGACCGGCCGCGGTGTGCCAGCCGATGTACAGCCCGAGCAGCCCGGCGGGCAGCACCCCGGCGAAGACGTAGATCCGGCCGGTGAGGCGGTGGCCCCGCCGGTGGTTGTTGCGGAACGCGGGCCAGATCTGGAAGCACGCGGTCACCATCGCGACGGTGCCGAACAGGACGTGCGCGACGAGCAGCGGGTAGTAGACGTGGTTGCCCGGCGGCGGGGGCAGGCGGGACAGGGACGGGTCGAAGGTCAGGTAGGGCGGCACGGAGAAGCCCAGGAACACCACGACCACCAGCAGCAACGGCCCCATCCAGGGGCGGCGCCACCACGCTGGCGGGCGGCGGGCCGGAGCTGAGGGGGCCGACGCCGAGGGAACCGGAGCCGAGGGAGCCGGCGCCGAGGGGGCCGGCGCCGCGCTGGGCGTGTTCGTCGTTGAGGTCATGTCTGCTGAGGTCATGTCTTCGGTCCGTTCGGGGGAGGCACGATGGAGAAACTACGTACACCATACACCTCAACGTATGGCATACACAGTTTTAGACTGACCTGGTGACACGCGACAGCAAGGGGCCGGATCCCCAGCGCAGCCTCACCCTGCTGTGGGCTGGGCGCGCCCGGGGCCGGCGCGGTCCTCGGCCGCAGCTCTCGGTGGAGCGGATCGCGCAGGCCGCGATCCGGATCGCGGACACCGACGGCCTGGACGCGCTGTCGATGCAGCGCATCGCCACCGAACTCGGCTACTCCACGATGTCCATCTACAACCACATCCCCAGCAAGGACCTGCTGCTGGAGGTGGTGGCCGACGTCGGGGCAGGCAAGCCACCCGAACTCGACAGCACCGGCGACTTCCGGCACGCGGTCCGGCAGTGGGTCGCCGCGCTGTGGGCCGGCTTCCAGACCCGTCCCTGGCTGCTGCGCGTCCCGCTCGGCCACTCATCGATGGGGCCCCACCAGCTCGCCTGGCTCGACCGCCTGCTGCAACCCCTGCTCAGGGCCGGCCTGGTGGGTGGCGAGGCACGGGCGGCGGCCCTGCACCTGACCGCGGTCGTGCGCGGTCAGGCCCAGATCAGCATCGCCCTGACCAGCGCACCCCCGGCCGACGAGGGGCTTTCCCGCGGCGAGGCCGAACTGGCCCAACTGCTCGCCACGTTCATCAACCCGAGGGACTACCCCGCGCTGGCCGCCGTCCAGGCCGCCGAGACCGCGGCCGACCTCGCCGAGCACGAGCGGGCGGACCGGGAAGCGTTCCCCGGCGCGCTCAGCTTCGGGGTGGACCGGTTCCTGGACGGCGTCGAGGCCTGGGTGGCGGCCAAGTCGCACCGGCGCGACAACGGCTGAGCGGCCGGCTTCCTCCGGCCGCGGGGCGGGCGCCCGGGCGAACGGCCCGCCGAGCGGCTCGGCGTCGAGGTCACCGCGTGCCCGGTCAGCGGCTGCGGGCGGTGATGTCGCCGTAGTCGGTGGTCGCGTGGATGGCCAGGTCGGCGACGCCTCCGGTGTTCCTGAGCGCGTTGTGCACCCGGCCGTAGCTGGTGCCGGCGTCCAGGGTGGCGGACACCCCGGCGGCGGCGCCGACCGTCACGTTGCCGGCCTGGGTGCGCAGCACGACCGTGCCGCGCACGGCCTCGGTGATCTGGATGTCGCCCTTTCCGGTGCTGATCTCGGCGGGGCCGGTGAGGCGGCCGATCGAGACGTCACCGGCGTGGGTGGTGAGGTGGACGCTCGCGGCCTCGTCGAGTTCGACCGCACCGTGCGAGCCCTCGACGACCACGTCGCCGAGCCGTCCGACGCCGCGGAACTCGGCGCTGGCCGCCGTCGCGCTGACCCGGGAACCGGCGGGCAGCTGCACCGTCACCTCGATGGACCCGGAGGGGCCGAGGATCTGGTTCTTCGCCGTGGCCTCGATCCGCAGGACGCCGTCGCCGTACTCGACCACGGTCTGCTCGGCCACCTTCACGTCGCGGCTCCTGGCGGCGTCGGCGGGCCGGATCTCCACCACGGTGTCGGCCCGGTCGGTGGCGATGAACTGGACGCGCCCGGCGGGGATGTCGAGGGTGGCGGCGATCGGGGCGGGGGTGTCGAACTTCTGCATCGTGGTCTCCGCTGGCTCGTTGTTTCTGACACCGGAAACGCTACGTTGCGTTTCAGTAGTCGGCAACACTCTCGTTGCGCTCGCTTTGCATTTCCGCAGCTAGAAGCTCGAATATTGTTGCAATGGAGCTAAGAGCAACGCAACGGCAGGCAGCTCGATCGTTGCAATGGAACGAGAATGAACGCTATGCTGGCGGGGTATTGGGCAACACGGAGGAGGTCGCCATGCCGGGAGGCAGGCTCACCCAACAGGAACGCCAGCAGATCGCACTGGGGCTGGCCGACAGCCTCCCCTACGCGGAGATCGCCCGCCGCCTCGACCGGCCGACCTCGACGATCACCCGCGAGGTGATGCGCAACGGCGGCCCCACCGCCTACCGCGCCGACCTGGCCCACCGCGCCACCGAACGCCGCGCGCACCGGCGCAGGCAGGCCGCGCCCCGGGGTCAGCAGGCACCCCCGCAGGCGCACGGACGCGACGCCGAGGCCGTGCGCGAGTACGAGGAGGCGTTCACCACCCTGCTCATGCAGTCGGGCCTGCCCAAGATGACCGCCCGGGTGCTGACCTGCCTCTACACCACCGACGCCGGCAGTCTCACCGCGGCCGAACTCGCCAGGCACCTCCAGGTCAGCCCGGCGTCCATCTCCAAGGCGGTCACGTTGCTCGAAAGCCAGGGTCTCCTCGTCCGGAAACGCGACGAAGGCCGGCGTGAGCGCTACGTCGCCGACAGCGGCGTCTTCTACCAGTCGATGGTCGCCGCCGCCGAATCCCACGCCCAGCTCGCCGCGACCGCGCGGCAGGGCGTCGCCATCCTCGGCCGCGACTCCCCGGCCGCCATCCGACTGGAGAACATCGCCCGCTTCGTCGACTTCGTCGGCGAGAGCATCCTCCGCGCGGCCGGACAGGCCCGTGAGATCCTCTACGCGGACTCCGGCACCACCTCGGGCGAGGTTGCCACGCCAGGTTCGGACGCGGCTGAGCCGACGCCCTCGGCGTGAGCGCGCCCGCGTCGGTCGGTCGACAGCTGTGCCCGGCGTCACAAATCTTCGCGTCGCGCGGTGTCGAACTCGGCGGCCCCCGATCGACGCACTGACGACAACACGGCAGGACCAACCCGAGGAGCACCCGATGCGCACCCTGATCACCACCGCGTTCGTCTCGCTGGACGGCGTTGTCGAGGCACCCGGTGGGGAACCGGGCTACCGCAACTCGGGTTGGACCGTCAACGGCGTGCGGTTCGACGAGGCCGCCTACGAGATCAAGGGCCGCGAGCAGGCCGAGGCCACCGCGATGCTGCTGGGCCGGGTCAGCTACCAGGCGTTCGCCCCGGTGTGGCCGAGCATGACCGCGGAGTTCCCCGGCTACAACGCGATGCCGAAGTACGTCGTGTCGAGCACGCTGCGGGACGAGGACCTGGTGTCCAACTGGGGCGAGACCACGATCCTGCGCACGCTGGACGACGTGGCCGCGCTCAAGGAGACCGAGGGCGGGCCGATCATCGTGCACGGCAGCGCCACCCTGAACCGCAACCTGTCCGACGCCGGCCTGATCGACCGCTACCACCTGCTGGTCTTCCCGGTCCTGCTCGGCGCGGGCAAGCGGCTGTTCAGCGCCACCGACAAGGACAGGCAGAACCTCGCGCTGGTGGAGAGCCAGGCCTACGCCAACGGGGTGCAGAAGCTGGTCTACGACGTCACCCGGTGACCACCAGCGCGTGCCGGCCGGTGGGACCGCCGCCGTGGTCGAGCGGGTGTTCGGCCGCGGCGGACACCAGGGCGTGCCGGGGCCGCCGCTGATGGACCGGCCGCTCCCACGTCGGCCGCCCCGGCGCGGTGCGTTGCCGTGCTGGTCGCCCCAGCGGAGCGCAGGGCTGGAACACGGCGGGGTCGAGCTGACCGCGACCGGCGGTCAGTCGAACGCTCACCCGGTACAGCGGCTCGGTCACCGGTTCCCCTTCGGCGGCCCCGGTGTCACTCTGTCCGAAGTGGACAACGTCGGCGCGGACCCGGGCGAGCACGGCGGCGACGGAGCATTCCGGCGCGTAGGCCGAGTGCTCGCCGTGCACGTCGCGGCACGTCCACAGCAGACCGATCGCGATGCCCACCACCAGTGCGCCGGCCGCGACGCAGAACGTCCACAGTGGAGACATCAGCGCGGCACCCCCGGTCGCCGCCGGGTGGCCAGCCTGCGCACCGCGGCGACGACCGCCGCGCAGGTGATGGCCGCGTCGCACAGCCGCCAGCCAACGCTGTCCGGGTGCCGCCACCAGACCACCTCGAAGTTCTTGGCCCGGGTCGGCGGCGCCGCGATCCACGCCCCGTCCGCGTCCAACAGCAGCACGTCACCCGGCCGGCAGCCGAGGCCCGCCGGCGCGCTCACCCCCGGCTCGACCAGGAAGTACGCCTGGCCCTCGTCGGCGCGGTAGAGCACCGGCCCCGGGCGGCGCCGGAACCGCCGGTTGTGGAACACCAACTCGGCGATGTTCCAGGCCAGGGACAGCACGGCGAACGCGGTCCCCGGCCGGATCAGCACCGAGGGCACCAGCGGGTTGTCGTCCCCGCCCCACCACCGGGCGATCGTGGCCGCGTCGGTGGTGGCGTCCTCCAGCGGCACGGCCGGCAGCAGGCGCTGGGTGTCCAGCAGCGCGCCAGGGGCGACGTAGCCGCGCGCTGTCCACACCGATCCCGGGAGCACCATCCACCCGTGCTCGGCGTAGTCCAGGGCCGCCCGGTGCGCTCGGCGCCGGGCCAACCCGTGAACCGTGTCGTCCTGGCTCTGCATGAGTCCCCCCTGTGATGTCATCGCCACCTGCGAGACTGCCGGACCGCGGGGCGGCCACACCAGCGTTCGCGGAAACCGGACGCTGCCGGCACGCACAGGTGACTTGGTGCGGTGAACGGCCGGCTCGGCGCCCCCGGTAGCCCGGGCGCGGGCACCTGCCGCAACTCCCCGACCACACCGACCAGCGGACCCTCCGCCCGCCAGACCACGTTGCGGTCGTCGAAGAGCCGGTCGTCCCGACCGGCCAGGGACCGGATGGCGGTCACGTCGTCCTCGGCGCGCAGGTGCAGCAGGTCGAGGTAGCCGGGCCAGATCCGGAAGAACAGGAAGGTGCGCGCCACCTCGTCGTCCCCGGGCGCGTCCACCCGCTTGAACCTGTTCTCCAGCAGGTAGTTCAGCGCCGCGTTCACCTGCCGCATCCCCCCGAGCCCCATCACAACCCGCCACTCCTCACCACGTCCGCGGCAGCGGTCAACAGGTGCCTCATGGCCCACCTCCGGGGTGTCGTCTCGTCCCTGGGACACTGGTGCCGTCCTGACTAAGACGCGGCGTCCCTGGGACAGAGCCACAAGTCCCCGATCGGGCGATCTTCAGCCACTCGGCGTGAATACCTAGGATTCAGACATGCCTGCCGCCGGCAACACTCCACGTGCTCGCGCTCTTGGTGCGGAACTCCGCGAACTCCGCAATGCCGCCGGCTTCGGCGTCCGAGAACTGGCGCGACACCTTGGGATTTCTCGATCTTCGCTGTCCCGTTACGAATCCGGGCAGAGCGTGCCAGAGGTCAGGATTGTCGCCATGATTCTCGGTGCGCTCGGCGTGACCACCGCCGACCGGGATCGCATTCTTGATCTTGCCGAGGACGCGAAGGACGCCACCTGGTTGGAGACCAGTATCCCCGGCGTCCACCGGCAGCTACTCGCGCTGATCGAATTCGAGCGGACCGCCAGGCTCATCACCGAAGTATCACCACTGCTGATCCCTGGTCTACTTCAGACCGGCGACTACGCCCGGGCGATCATGACCGGCGCCGGGCATCGCGGGCACGAGGCAGAAAGCCGCGTGATGGTTCGACTTGGCCGCAAAGAGATTTTGGTGCGTCGCAAGCCTGTGGAACTCGTCGCCCTGATCGGCGAACAAGCCATCCGGCAGCCTCTCGGTGGTCCTGATGTCATGGCCGAACAGCTGCATCACCTCAGCGAGATGGCCCAACGTCCCAATATCACCATACAGGTCATTCCAGCAACCGGATCGATCTGGCATCCCGGGCTAACCGGACCGTTCACTCTGCTCGAATTCCCACTGGCGCCGCCAATGGTCAACCTGGAACATCACCGGTCATCGTTGTTCCTCTTCGAGTCCGACGACGTATCCGTGTACAAAGATGTGGTAGGTACTGTCCGTTCGATAGCCATGAGCCCCGAAGAATCTGCCAAGCTCATCATCGACAGCAAAGACAAAATGGAGAAGGCATAATGATGACGGCATGTCTGGGAAACTGGCGAAGGTCCAGCTACAGCGGATCGGAGAACAACTGCGTGGAGCTGGCACACAGGCAGGGCGTAACCGCCGTCCGGGACAGCAAGAACGCCGGTGGACCAGCACTGATCTTCGGGCAAGCCACCCTTGACGCCTTCCTGCTCGCTATCAAGAATGAGCGGTTTGACCGCTGAAGTCTGAGGAGTGCCGCCATGAGCCAGAGCACTTGGCGCAGGTCCAGCTACAGCAATGGCCCGAACAACAACTGTCTCGAAGTGTTCTCAGCAGCGATCAGCCTCACCGGGGTACGCGACTCCAAGAACCCAGCCACCGAGATCTGGATTTCCCGCACGGCATGGGCAGACTTCCTCGCGCGTGCGAAAGATGGCGCACACGATCGGGCCATCTGAGCGGAGGGGAGATGCTGAGCGCGCAGGAAACGACGGAAGTAGCTACATCCACCGGAGATCTGGCCTGGCCCGCCTGGCGCAAGGCGAGCAGGAGCGGCAGCGAGTCCAACTGCGTCGAACTCGCGCACACCGGGGGCATGTCCGCAGTCCGGGACAGCAAGAACCCCGCCGGGCCGGTGCTGATGTTCGGGCCGGCCGAACTCGCCGCGTTCCTCACCGCCGCCAAGGTCGGCCGGTTCGACGGCTGAGACTGCTCCCGTGATCCCCGGCCGCGCCCGTGCCAGCCGGGGATCACGTTCCGGTGGTCACGGTCGCCGCGCGTTCGCCACGTTCGCAAGCATCACGTCGGGATCCGGAACCCGGTAGGTGGGCAACTTCTGGTCGAGCCAGGTCCGATCGAACGCCACACCGGTCTGCTGTTCCAAGTAGGCGAGACAGGTGGCCCGCAACGCCTCAACCGTGACGCCGACACCGTGCATCCACGGCGGAACCAGCTCGTGCACGTCGTATGACGGGCAGCCGGTCATCAACTCCAGGTAGGCGGTCATCTTTCCGTCAATCGCCTGGCTCAGCAGGTGGATCGCGTTGAAACTCCAGTACACGCCAAAGAACCGGCCACCACCGGCCGATGCGCGGCGGGCTATCTCCGGAACCGACCCACTCCAGCCGTTGTTCTCCAGCACGACCACATGTCGGTCGCGCTCCAGAACCTGGATCTGGAAGTACTTTCCGAAGTCCGGTTCGGGAACCAGAGCCTCATCGAACGTCAACGAGCCGACGGGCCGCGCCGGGTCACCCCCGTACACCCCGATCACCCGGTCACTCGTGGCGCCCGCGACCACGGCGACGGTCATGGCCAGGTCGAGACCGGGGTCCTCGGCCCACTCGTACTTCTTGATCAGCTCCCGCATGCGCGATCCTTCGCGATATCCACACCCGAGAACTCCTGATCGGCAATGTCATCGGGATTGGCAATGACCACTAAGAACTCTTCACCCTCGGCGATGGAAGCATAGGCCCACCGAAGGGTTCCTCCTTGACAAGAGTTCTCCCGCAAGGGAACGTTGGCTGTGCGCGCACCACTTCCACCTTCGCTGGTTGACGCGAACGGGTACTCCTCACAGCTGTTCTTGTCAGGAGCGGTTTGTGGATATTTTCCTGGCGGGCACGCGGCACTCCTGTTCGCCCGCTCAGCGGCTTTGTTCCTGGTCAGGATACCTGGCTTCCCCTCGGACCAGGCCAAGGACATGTTTCGAGTGATGAACGGCATCTTCGCCGCGTCCATCACAACCACCTTGGTATCCCCGCACATTTTGTTCTGAATGAGGTGCTGACTGGCGCACTGCGTCGCTGTTGACTTCGCACTACTGGCCACCAACACACTAGTATTCCCATCGCTGATGCGCTCAGTACCGCCGCCGAGCAGTCCATCAATGAGACCGGTCGCGGTGTCGATGACCTTGTTGGCGCCAAACACCACGACGAGCGCCACGGTGATCACCAGCGGAACCAGCAGGCCACCTTTACTACGTGTCCTCACAGACCCCCCTCACCTGCCCCGGGTTGCACCGGTCGACGAGGTGCCCCACGGCAAGCACGAGCATAACTCAGCGTAACTACTCGATTACGGTTAATGTAGAGTCGGTCCTGCCGCGTGCATAAGTGAGGTAGACGCCGTCGTCAGCGCTCGGCGGTCAGGCGGTCGAGCCATTCGCCCAGCAGGTGTTGTTCCGCGCTGCTGAGGGCTGTCTGCTCGGGCAGCAGTGCGCGTAGCGCTCGGGCCGCGCCGGCGGGTCCCGGGTCGCGCACGGCGGGTTCGTCCAGGGTGACGGCGGCGACCATGGCTTCGCGCATGGTGCTGAGCAGGGCCGGGTCACGCCGGTCGTCGGGCAGGGACAGCCAGGTGAGCACGGCGCCGCGCGCGGTCGCGTGGATGAGCGAGGCGGCGAGGTCTGCGTCCACCCGGAGCAGGCCGCTCGCGGCCAGGCGGTGGATGCGCTCGAACAGGATCCGCATGCCGGCCTGGAAGGCGGCCGAGTTCGTGCCGCGTCTGGGCTCGCCGTACATCAACGCGTACAGCTCGGGATTGGCCAGCCCGAACTCGACCGCGAGGTCCCAGCCGGCGCGCAGGTCGTCAACGGGGTCCTCGGGTCGGGCGTCGGCGTGCTTGGCCGCGAGGAACCTGGCGTAGCCGTCCTCGGCCACCGCCTCCAGCAGCCCGTCCTTGTCGCCGAACAGGCGGTAGATCGCCGGGGCCTGCATCCCGGCCGCGGCGGCGACCGCACGGGTGGTGACCGCGTCACGGCCCTCGCGCACGAGCAGGTCCGCCGCCGCCGCCACGACCCGCTGCCTGGCGGCCTCGCGAGCGGCGACCTCGGTGTCCACGCCATCCGACCCGGCATCCACATATCAATGGTAACAGCCACTTGTTTCCAACGATGATATCGGTGATACCGTAACCTCAGTATCACCGGAAACCCCAGGAAGGGGTGCTGCTGGCATGTCCGAGAAGCTGCGCATCGTCGGTCTTGAAGAACACGTGGTCCTGCCGGTCCAACTCGACGCGTGGGCGCGGGCGGGCGTGCAACCGCACGTCTACGGCGAGGACCACCCGGTCACCCGAAGGGTGCGCGACGTCGGTGAGCAGCGCCTGGCCGACATGGACGACCAGGGCATCGACGTCGCGGTGCTGTCCCTGGCCACGCCGGGCGTGCAGAACCTCCCGGCCGCCGAGGCCGTGCGAGTCGCGCGCGAGGCCAACGACGCGCTCGCCGAGATCGTCGACACCAACCCGCTGCGATTCCAGGCGTTCGCGGCCATCCCCACGCCCGCGCCCGAGGCCGCCGCCGCGGAGTTGGAGCGCGCCGTCACCCAACTCGGCTTTCGCGGCGCGATGCTGTACGGCCGCACCGGCGACACACTGGCCGACGCACCGGAGTTCGACGACCTCTACGCGACCGCCGAGCGGCTCCGCGTCCCGCTGCACTTCCACCCGCAGGCCCCGGTGCCGGCGGTCCAGCGGGCGTACTACTCGGGGCTGCCCAACGGGGTGGGGCCGGCGCTGGCCACCGCCGGGCTGGGCTGGTACTACGACCTCGGCGTGCAGTACCTGCGGATGATCTTCTCCGGGGTGTTCGACCGCCATCCCCAGCTCCAGGTGATCGCCGGACACTGGGGCGAGGTCGTCCTGTTCTACCTCGACCACGTCGGCTTCCTGCAGGACATGGCCGGGCTGCGGCAACCGCTGATCGACTACTTCCGGCGGAACTTCTGGGTGGCCGGCAGCGGCACGGTCAGCGAGCGCTACCTGCGCTGGACGGCCGAGGTCGTCGGAACCGACCGGATGCTCTACTCGACCGACTACCCCTACACCTTCGGCACCCGGCCCGGTGGCTTCCCCTACCTGGACACCAGCGGCGGCACCGCCCGGTCCTTCCTCGAAGGCGCGCCGTTCACCGAGGCGGAGAAGGCCGCCATCGGGTCTGGCAACTGGGAGCGCCTGACCGGCCACGTCACCAGCGGGAGCGGTTGGGGAACGATGCCGAAACGCATCAACTAGCAGGCACTGAGGTTCGCGTCAGATGTCGCGATAGACACTGCCACGAGATGCGATTCGGACGCCCAGAACGATCAACTCGTCGTCTTCGATGGAATACACCACACGGTAGTCGCCTTGGCGGGACGCCGTAGTTTCACGGTGTAGCGCCCAGTCACCTTGGACCGTCCTCCGGGAAAGCAGACAGATCGTCGGCGTACTCGGCCAGAACGTCTTCCAACGGGACATCAGGCCCCGTGTCTGCCAGCGCGACACGAGCAGCGCGGATGTCCTCGGCGTCTTCCAACGCCTCCACCGCAGCCGCTCCGGCGGCAGCGACGTCCGCCGGCACGATCGCCGCAATGGGCTCACCGTCGCGGACGAGGTACACGACCTGCCCGTCAACCGCCGCCTCGACCGCCTCGGCCGGTGCGCCGCTGTGCGGAGGAAGCTCAAATGCGTGCGCCGCTGTCATGGTTTTCAGGGTACGGCGTTCACTCAGGCCATGGGCGTATCAGACGGGTGAGGAATCTGTGACCGAGCGTCGGCCTGCTGACGAGCGAACAGGCCGACGCTCGATCCGGCTCGGGTCAGTCCAGTTCGGCCACGGCCTGGGCGAACTGGGCGGCGTAGAGCCGGGCGTAGGCGCCGTCGGCGGCGAGCAGTTGTTCGTGGTTGCCCTGCTCGACGATGCGGCCGGACTCCATCACCAGGATGACGTCCGCGTCGCGGATGGTGGACAGCCGGTGGGCGATGACGAAGCTGGTGCGGCCGGTGCGCAGTTCGGTCATGGCGTGCTGGATCAGCACCTCCGTGCGGGTGTCCACCGAGCTGGTGGCCTCGTCCAGCACCAGGATGGCCGGCTCGGTCAGGAACGCCCTGGCGATGGTCAGCAGCTGCTTCTCGCCCGCGCTGACCCCGGCGCCCTCGTCGTCCATCACCGTGTCGTAGCCGTCCGGCAGGGTGCGCACGAACCGGTCCACGTGGGTGGCCTGGGCCGCCGCCACGACCTGCTCGCGGGTGGCGTTGTCCACGCCGTAGGCGATGTTCTCCGCGATGGTGCCGCCGAACAGCCAGGTGTCCTGCAACACCATGCCGATCCGGCCGCGCAGCTCCTCCCGGGACATGCTGGCGATGTCCACCCCGTCCAGGGTGATCCGGCCGCCGGTCACCTCGTAGAACCGCATCAGCAGGTTGACCAGGGTGGTCTTGCCGGCGCCGGTGGGGCCGACGATGGCCACGGTCTGGCCCGGTTCCACGGTCAGCGACAGGTTCTCGATCAGCGGCTTGTCCGGCTCGTAGCGGAACGACACGTTCTCGAACGCCACCCGGCCGGTGACCCGCTCCGGGCGCTGCGGCTGGGCCGGGTCCGGCTCCTGCTCGTCCGCGTCGAGCAGGTCGAACACGCGCTCGGCCGAGGCCACGCCGGACTGGAGCAGGTTGGCCATGGACGCCACCTGGGTGATCGGCTGGGTGAACTGCCGGGAGTACTGGATGAACGCCTGCACCTCGCCCAGCGACAGCGAGCCCGAGGCCACCCGCAGGCCGCCGATCACGGCCACCAGCACGTAGTTCAGGTTGCCGATGAACATCATGGCCGGCTGGATGAAGCCGGAGATGAACTGCGCCCGGAAGCTCGACGCGAACAGGGCGTTGTTGTGCTCGGCGAACACGTCCGCGGCCTGCTGCTGCCGGCCGAAGACCTTCACCAGGGTGTGCCCGGTGTACATCTCCTCGATGTGCGCGTTGAGCTTGCCTGTGGTGGCCCACTGCTTGATGAACTGCGGCTGGGCCCGCTTGCCGATGGTGGTGGCCACGACCACCGACACCGGCACGGTCACCACGGCGACCAGCGCGAGCAGCGGCGAGATCCACAGCATCATGGCCAGCACGCCGACCACGGTGAGCAGCGCGGTCACCATCTGGCTGAGCGCCTGCTGCATGGTCTGGGTGATGTTGTCGATGTCGTTGGTCGTCCTGGACAGCACCTCGCCGCGCGGCTGCTTGTCGAAGTAGCTCAACGGCAGCCGGGCCAGCTTGGTCTCGGCCTGCTCGCGCAGCCGGTAGGCCATCCGCCCCACGACCAACGCGGTCAGCCGGCCCTGGAACAGCTGCAACAGCGACGCTGTCAGGAAGATCGCCAGCACGCCGAGCAGCACCTGGCCGACCGCGCCGAAGTCGATGCCCTGGCCGGGCACCACGTCCATGGTGGCGAGCATGTCGGCGAAGGTGTCCTGGCCCTGCGCGCGTAAGCCGGCGACCAGCACGTCCTTGCTCACGCCCGCCGGCAGCTGCGCGCCGATCACCCCGGTGAAGATCAGGTCGGTGGCCTCGCCGAGCACCCGGGGGCCGACCGAGTTCAACGCGACCGCGATCACGCCGAGCGCCAGCACGGCCACCACGAGCAGGCGTTCCGGGCGCATCATCCGCAGCAGGCGGCGGCTGGAGCCCTTGAAGTTCAAGGACTTCTCGGTGGGCATGCCACCACGCATGAACCCGGGGCCGCCACCGCCGCCGGGCCCCGGTCCCCTGGCCGGCACACCCGCCGGGCGGGCGGGCCCTCCGGCGGGTGGTCCTCCTGCGGGTGGTCCTCCGGCGGGTGGCTGTCCGCTCGGCCGCTGGTCGGTGGTGCTCACGCCGCCTCCTGTTCGGTGAGCTGGGAGAGCACGATCTCCCGGTAGGTCTGGTTGCCCGCCATCAGCTCGGCGTGGGTGCCGGTGCCGACCACGCGGCCCTCGTCGAGCACGACGATGCGGTCGGCGTTGCGGATGGTCGACACCCGCTGGGCCACGATCACCACGGTGGCGTCCCTGGTCTCGGTGGCCAGCGCGGCGCGCAGGGCGGCGTCGGTGGCGTAGTCCAGTGCCGAGAACGAGTCGTCGAACAGGTAGATCTCGGGTTTGGCGACCAGCAGCCGGGCGATGGCCAGGCGCTGGCGCTGACCACCGGACACGTTGCTGCCGCCCTGCCCGATGGGGGCGTTGAGCTGCTCGGGCAACTGCTCCACGAAGTCGCGGGCCTGGGCGACCTCCAGGGCGTGCCAGAGGTCCTCGTCGGTGGCGTCCGGGTTGCCGTAGCGCAGGTTGGAGGCGATCGTCCCGGAGAACAGGTACGGCTTCTGCGGCACCAGCCCGACCAGCCCGGCCAGCTGGGCCGGGGCCAGCTCGCGCACGTCCACGCCGTTGATCAGCACGCTGCCGCCGGTGGCGTCGAACAGCCGGGGGACCAGGTTGAGCAGGGTGGTCTTGCCACTGCCGGTGGAGCCGATGACCGCGGTGGTCTCGCCGGGCCGGGCGATCAGGTTCACCGCGCGCAGCACGGGTTCCTCGGCGCCCGGGTAGTGGAACTCGACGTCGCGGATCTCCAGGTGGCCGTGCTCGCGCAGGGTGGTGACCGGGGTGGTCGGCGGCGTCACACTGGTCTCGGTGTCCAGCACCTCCTGGATGCGCTCGGCGCACACCTCGGCGCGCGGGATCATCATGAACATGAACGTCGCCATCATCACGGCCATGAGGATCTGCATCAGGTAGCTCAGGAACGCGGTCATCGAGCCGATCTGCATGGAGCCGCTGGCGATGCGGTCCCCGCCGAACCAGACCACGGCCACGCTGGACAGGTTCATCACCAGGCCGACGATCGGGAACATCCAGGCCATCAGCCGGCCGGTGCCGATCTGCACGTCCATCAGGTCGCGGTTGGCCCTGGCGAACCGGGCCTGCTCGTGGCTGTCCCGGACGAAGGCCCTGATCACCCGGATACCGGTGATCTGCTCCCGCATCACCCGGTTGACCTGGTCGATCCGCTTCTGCATCGACCGGAACAGCGGCCGCATCCGCCGCACGACCAGGCTCACCGCGATGATCAGCACCGGCACGATGAGCAGCAGCAGCGCGGACAGCGGCACGTCCTCACCCAGCGCCAGCACGATGCCGCCGACGCACATGATCGGCGCGGACACCATCATGGTCAGGGTCATCACCACCAGCATCTGCACCTGCTGGACGTCGTTGGTGGTGCGGGTGATCAGCGACGGCGCGCCGAACTGGCCGACCTCGCGGACGGAGAACTCCTGGACCCGGGCGAAGATCGCGGCGCGGACGTCCCGACCGACCGCCATGGCCGTGCGGGCGCCGAAGAAGACGGCCGCACCGGAGCACACGATCTGCACCAGCGTCACGGCGAGCATCAGCCCACCCGTGCGGAGGATGTAGCCGGTGTCGCCCTTGACCACGCCGTCGTCGATGATGTCGGCGTTGAGCGTCGGCAGATACATGGTGGCCAGCGTCTGCACGAGCTGGAACACCACCACCAGGACGATGTCCCGGCGGTAGGGGCGCAGGTGTGCGCGCAGCAGTCGGATCAGCACATGGACCTTCCTGGGGGTTGTCTTGTCCGCGTGGGCGAGCGCCACCGCTGGCGCGGCGGTCAGGTCGATGATCTGACGTTCACAACATCTTTGTCTCGGAAATTCTCACCCCAGGTGATATCGACCTGCCGGGCCACCCATTACCAGCGGTGTTCCACCCTGGGCTGACACCGTCGGCTGATCCCTGCCCCGCTGACCCGCGGGTGGTGTCACTGGCCGTACGGCCGCTTGGCCCTGGCCTCGGCGAGCGCCCGGCCCCACCAGACCAGCTGGTCCAGCATGACCTTGGCCGCCGCGTTGCACCCGTCGGCGTCCTTGGGCTGACCGTTCTCGTCGAACTTGTCCCACGCCATGTGGAAGCTGACGGTGTCCCGAACGGTGACCGCGTGCAGTTCGGCGAACACCGGCCGCAGGTGCTCCACCGAGCGCAGGCCGCCGGCCAGGCCGCCGTAGGAGACGAAGCCGACCGGCTTGGCCTGCCACTCCTTGTGGTGCCAGTCGATCGCGTTCTTCAGCGAGGCCGGGTAGCTGTGGTTGTACTCGGGCGTGATGACCACGAACGCGTCGGCCTTGACCAGGCTGGCGCTGACCCGGGCCAGGGTGGCGGCCGCCTCGGGGGCCAGTTCGGCGCCCAGCACCACGGGCAGCTCGGTCTCGGCCAGGTCGACGACGTCGACGGAGAAGTCCTGGTGCTGGCGGGCCTGGTCGGCGAACCAGTTCGCCACCATGGGCGCGAACCGGCCCTCGCGGGTGCTGCCGACGATGATCGCGAGCTGGAGCTGTTCGGTTGAGGTCATGCGCAGAGCATCGAACTTAAACAATGGTTCAAGTCAAGCTAGCCTGGGCGCCGTGACACCGATTTCCTGTCGGCAGCGGGAACTGACCATCGGCGAGCTGTCCGAGCGCAGCGGCGTGCCCACCTCGGCGCTGCGCTTCTACGAGCGGGAAGGCCTCATCCACAGCCGGCGGACCAGCGGAAACCAGCGCCGGTTCGGCCGGGACATGCTGCGCCGGATCGCGTTCGTCCGCGTGTCGCAGCGCGTCGGCATCCCGCTGGCCATGATCCGCGACGCCCTGGGCCTGCTGCCCGAGGGCCGCACCCCGACCCGGGAGGACTGGGCCCGGCTGTCCCAGTGCTGGCACGACGACCTCACCAGCCGGATCACGCAGCTGGAGCGGTTGCGGGACAACCTCACCGACTGCATCGGCTGCGGGTGCCTGTCCATCGACCGCTGCCTGCTGGCCAACCCGGACGACGTGCTGAGCCAGCGGGGATCGGGCCCGCAGCGCGTGTTCACCGAGTAGGGCGGGGCAGCGCGGCTGTCGGTGCTGGTTCGTAGGGTGCGGCGGCATGCACACCGACGACCACACCATCGAGGTCACCCTGCCGGAGGAGGACAGCGTGCGCCTCCCGGAGGACTGGCTGCCCAAGCTCTTCCCGCGCCGCGACGGCCCTGCCGGGTCACCGATCGCGCTGGACGGCACGGCCGTGGCGGTCCTCCAGCGGCACGAGCGGAACATCAGCGACGTGGTGGCGCAGATGGGCGGCGATCCCGTGCTCGCCGACGCCGCCCGCGCCCACCTGCGCGGCGAGGTCACCCCGCTGAGCGCGGCGGTGATCGCCACCATCGCCGCTCAGGAGGCGCACTGGGACCAGCGGAACGAGATGAAGCTGTTCGCCGACGCGTGGATCACCACCCGAGGGCTGCGGTTCGCCGCCGAGGCCACCGCGGAACTCGCCCGGGTGCACGACCACAAGAGCATGTCCCGGACCCGCTACAACTACCTGCGCTTCCGCGCCGCCGATGACCACGACTGGGGAAGCGGCACCAACGAGCGGATCGCCAGGCGGATGCGCGCGTTCCTGGCGGTGGCCCCGGCGGACGAGCACCGGGACGCGGTCGAGGCGCTGGCGCGCCACCGCACCACCGACTTCCAGCGGACGGTCGTCTCGTTCCTGGTGCCCGACCAGACGCACTGGGTGGACGAGATCTGCCGTGCCGCGTCCACAGTGGACATGCACCAGGTGCAGTGGCGGCTGCTGCTCAGCTCGGTGGGCTCGGCCGGGCAGTTGGACCTGCTGCGCACCCGCGACCGGGAGTGGAAGTGGCTGGCCGGGGAGGAGCTGGTGGGCACCCTGCTGCAGGCGGTGGGCACCGCGCTGCTGCCCGAGTTGACCGACCTGGTCAACGCGACCTACCGGTACCCGCGGTTCGGACTGGCCTCGCTGCGTTCCCACGAGCCGCTCGCACTGGCGTCGCTGCCTTCCGACGAGGGACTCGCCCTGCTGGTGTCCGGACTGGACCAGGCGCAGACGCACCCGGCGGTCCGCCACGCCATGCGGAACTTCCCGGTGCGCGCGCTGCGCGTGCTGGCCAAGGCGTCCACCGGCACGTCCGCCGCCGCGACCTGCGCCGCCCGGCTGCTGGGGGTCCACGTGCGGACCAACCCCGAGCTGGTCGCGGCCGTGCTGCCGACACTGCCGGCGGAGATCCGGGCCGCGGTGGAGGGGGTGGACGCGCGACTGGGGTGGGTGCCGGAGGCGGCCGAGGACGACCTGCCGGAGCCGCTGGTCGCGCCGCCGTGGGCGCGCGGTCGCAAGCCGGCGCGGCGGACCGTGGTCAAGGACCTGGTGGCCACCGTGCCGGCGGACGCGGCGCGGGGCGACGACCCCCTGCTGGCGGCCCGCGCGCTCGTTCCGGACGCGCTGGGCAAGGCCGGCCCCCGGCAGCGCGGTGCCGAGGCCGCGCTGCGGCGCATCGCCGAGCACACCCCCGTGGCCGACATCGTGGCGGCGACCAAGGGCGATCACGGCGACAAGGCGGCGGAGGCGGTGGCCGCGCTGCTCAACACCGATCCGCTGGACTTCTTCCCCAGCGGGGCCAACCAGCTCCACCTCACCAGTGAACTCGACCTCGACGTGTTGCCGCAGGTGCTGCTGCGGGACCGGACCCGGGCGCTGCCCAGGACCGCCACCGGCCACCTCGTCACCATGCTCGCGCTGTCCAAGAAGGACCAGATCTACCCCGGCGTGTTCCTGGCCAGGGAGCATCTGGACCCGGCCTCGCTCGCCGAACTGGGCTGGCTGCTGTTCGAGTGGACCGGGCAGGCGGACTGGGCGTTGCACGCGCTGGCCGCGATCGGCGACGACACCACCGCGCGGCGGCTGGTCCCGGTCGTCCGGGCCTGGTCGGGTGCGGGTGAACCGGCCAAGGCCAAGGCGGGTGCGGCCGTGCTCGGTGCGATCGGCACCGACACCGCCCTGCTGTACCTGAGCGACATCGCGGACAAACCGCCGACCAAGGCGCTGGGCACGGCCGCGCGGGACGTGCTCGCCCAACTCGCCGCGCAGCGCGGCATCAGCGCCGACGAGCTGGTTGACCAGTTGGTGCCCGACTTCGGGTTGGACGCGCGCGGCAGCCTCACCCTCGACTACGGGCCGCGCCAGTTCACCGTGGGCTTCGACGAGCAGCTCAAGCCGTACGTGGCCGACGCGGACGGCACCCGCCGCAAGGACCTGCCCAAACCCGGCGCGCGCGACGACCAGGACCTGGCCCCGGCCGCCCACCAGCGGTTCACCGCGCTCAAGAAGGACGTGCGCACGGTCGCGGACGCCCAGATCAGGCGGTTCGAGCAGGCCATGATCGGCCAGCGCCGCTGGCCGGTCACGGAGTTCCGGCGCCTGTTCGTCGACCACCCGCTGCTCTGGCACCTCGTGCGCCGACTGGTCTGGTGCACAGGTGAGGCCGGCCAGTTCTTCCGGGTAGCCGAGGACCGCACGTTCGCCGACGTCGACGACACCACCCTCACCCTGCCGGACACGACCCTGGTCGGCATCGCCCACCCGCTGCACCTCGGCGACTCCCGGGCCGACTGGGTGGAGCTGTTCGACGACTACCAGATCAGCCAGCCGTTCCCGCAGTTGCACCGCGCTGTGTACCGGCTCACCGAGGAGGAGCGGGCCAGCACCGTGCTCACGCGGTTCCACGACACCACCGTCTCCACCTACCGCCTGGCCACCCTGGCGAAACGCGGCTGGCGGCGGGCGACGCTCAAGGAGAGCGGCGTGGAGCCGTGGATCTCCCGGCCGGTGTCGGCCGACTCGGCCGTCGTGGTCAGCCTCGACCCCGGGATGTACGCGGGTGACATCAGGCACTACCCGGAGCAGCGCATCACCGCTGTCTGGCTCGACTCCCGCCCGGAGGAGCACTGGGACGCCGATTCCGCCACGACCGCGTTCGGGACGGTGGACGCGGTGACCGCGTCCGAGCTGCTGCGCGAGCTGACCGAACTCGTCGAACTGGCCGACTGACCGACGTGGCCGCACTGGCCTGACCGGTCGGGCGCGGGCGGTTGGGGGAAGCTGTCGGGCATGCGTGCGGAACGACTGGTGGCCCTGCTGTTCACCCTGCAGCGCAAGCGCTCGGCCACCGTCCCGGAACTGGCCGCCGCGCTCGGGGTGTCCGAACGGACCCTGCACCGCGACCTGGCCGCGCTGCGCGAGGCCGGGGTTCCACTGTGGACGGAGCAGGGCCGGCACGGCGGGGTGCGGCTGGTCGAGGGCTGGCGGGCCAGGCTGGACGGGCTCACCGCCCGCGAGGTGGTGGCGATCTTCGCGTTGGGCGTGCCCGAGGCGCTGGCCGCGCTGGGCCTGGGCACGGCCGTGTCGGCTGCGCACGCCAAGGTGTCCGCCGCCCTGCCCGACCAGTTGCGGGCACAGGCCGAGCACGTGGCCGGGCGTTTCCACCTGGACGCGCGGGGCTGGTTCCGCACCCCGGACGAGGTGGGTGACGTGCTCGCGGTGCTGGCCCGTGCCGTGTGGGAGCAGCGGCGGCTGGCCATGCGCTACCAGCGGCGGTCCACTGTGGTCGATCGCGTGGTGGAGCCGCTGGGCCTGGTGCTCAAGGCGGGCGTCTGGTACCTGGTCGCCCGAGTGCCGGAGCCGCCCCGCGGATCGGCTGGTGCAGCCAGCCGAGAGCTGAATCAACGCGGATCGGGTGGCGCAGCCAGCCGAGAGCTGGATTGGCACGGATCGGGTGGCGCAGCCAGCCGAGAGCTGAATCAACACGGATCGGGTGGCGAAGGCAGCCGAGAGCTGGATTGGCACGGCCAGGTGCGCACCTACCGGGTGGCCCGGATCGCTGCCGCGGACGTGCTCGACGCGCGGTTCGACCGGCCGGACGGGTTCGACCTGGCCGGCTGGTGGCGGCAGTCCTCGGCCGCGTTCGAGCGGGTGTCGTTCCCGCTGCGGGCGCGGGTCCGGTTGAGTCCGCTGGCCCGGCGGGCACTGCCCAGTGTGATCGGCCCGGAGTACCTGGCCGAGGTGCTGCTGTCGCAGGGCGAGCCGGACGCGGACGGCTGGGCCGAGGCCGAACTCGCCGTGGAGAGCCACGAGATCGGCCTCAGCCAGCTCATCGCCCTTGGCGCCGGCGTCGAGGTGCTGGAGCCGGTGTCACTGCGGGCCGCGCTCGCCGAGGTCGGCGCCGCCATGGCCGCGCACAACGCCGTGCGCGGCCCCGACCAGCCGGCGGATCAGCGGTAGCCGGTGGCGTCGGCGGGCTTGCCGGCGTGCTCCACCTCCTCGATGTAGCGCCACGCGTCGGGCTGGCTGCCGTCCACGTCGGTGATGCCGTAGACCTTGGCCAGCTGTCCGCTGTTCACGGTCTGGCCGGACCAGCGGGCCCGGTCGGGGTCGGCGGCCAGGGCCGCCACCGCGCGGCCGGAGAACGTGGGCGTCTCCGAGATGCAGAAGTGCGGCTCCTTGGCGCACGCGTCCCGCCAGTTCTCCTCGGTCACGCCGTAGATCTCCAGCATGGCCTCGGAGCGCAGCCAGCCCGGGGTGAACGCCACCGCGGTGCCGCCGTGCGGTTCCAGTTCGGCGGCCAGCCCGACGGCCATCGGGTGCGCGGAGGCCTTGACCAGGTAGAACGGCAGTGCGGTTCCGGTGCGGTAGCGCGCGTTGTACTCGGCGGTGCCGTCGGTCAGCTCGACCACCAGCCCGCCGGGCCGGCGGATCAGCAGGGGCAGCAGGTGGTGGTGGGTGATCAGGTGCGCGTCAATGCCCAGGCGCACCTGGCGCAGCCCCTTGTCCAGCGAGTGCTCCCAGACCGGCTTGCCCCACTCCAGGTAGTTGTCCCCGCCCCACAGGCCGTTGACCAGGATGTCCAACCGCCCCTGCTCGGCGTCGATCCGCTCGGCCAGCGCCGCCACCTGGTCGCGCTCCAGGTGGTCCACCCGGACCGCGATGCCCTCGCCCCCGGCCGCGCGGACCAGGTCCGCGGTGTCCTCAATGGACTCGGCGCGGTCCACTTCGGACCGCTGGGTCCTGGTGGTCCGGCCGGTGACGTACACGGTGGCGCCGGCGCGGCCGAGTTCGGTCGCGATCGCCCGGCTCGCGCCGCGCGTGCCCCCGGCGACCAGCGCCACCTTGCCGGCGAGTGTGCTGCCCATGGTTCTCCCGTCGTTTCCAGTGCTTCCTGGTACGACGGCCACCGTGCCGGCAAACCCTGACAGGGCGTGACAAGGTTTCCGGCACCGATCCGAGGAGTGCTCCCGGTGTGCCCGGAGCCGGGCTCAGACGTGCGTGGGCGAGCTGATGGTGACCGGCAGCCCGGCCAGTTCGAGCACCCAGGAGGCGAGCTGCTCGGCCGCGTCGGAGCGGCCACCCCGCTGCGCCGCCTCGGCCATCTCGGCACGCCGCAGCGGGGTTGCGACCAGACCGCCGACCAGGGTCTCCAGCCGCTCGGCGGTCACCTCGGCGTCGGGCAGCAGCACGGCGGCGCCGATGTCGACCAGGGCACGCGCGTTGCGGGTCTGGTGGTCGTCGGCGGCGTGCGGGTAGGGCACCAGCACGGCGGGCAGCCCGACCTGGCGCAGCTCGGCGACGGTGGCCGCGCCGGCCCGGCACACCGCGAGGTCGCTCGCGGCGTACACGTGGTCCATCCGGTCGAAGTAGTCGACCGCCTGGGCCACCCGTTCGGCACCGGCCGCGGTGATCCGCCGGTTCAGCTCGTCCACGCCCTCCTGACCCGCCTTGATCAGCAACCGGACGTCGGTCCGGTCCCGCCAGCGCGCGGCCAGGTCGACGGCCGCGTGGTTGAGCCGGGTCGCGCCCAGGCTGCCGCCGTTGACCAGGACGAGGACCGTGTCCTCGGCCAGCCCGAGCGCGGCGCGGGCGGCCGGCCGCAGCGCGTCCCGGTCGTAGCGGGCCAGGTCGGCGCTCAGCGGCATGCCCACGATGCGGCGGTTGACCGAGTCCGGCAGGTACCGCTCGGCCTCGTCGAAGGCGAGCGCCACGTTGTCGGTGAACTTGGTGGAGAACCGGTTGGCCCGGCCGGGGATCGCGTTGGAGTCGTGCACCAGGGACTTGATGCCGGCCAGCCGGGCCGCCGCGATCAGCGGCGCGCTGGAGTACCCGCCCATGCCGACCGCGACCTGCGCCTGGGTCCGCTTGATCACCTGCTGGCACTGGGCGACCGAGCGGAGCAGGGCCGCGGGAAACCGCAGCCCGTTGCCCCGGGTCAGCGGCACCATGTCCACCGTCCGCAGCGGGTACCCGGCCTGCGGCACCAGCCGGCCCTCCAGCCCGCGGCGGGTGCCGACAAAGGTGATCCGCGCCGCGGGCACGGCCCGCCGAATGGTCTCGGCCAACGCCAGTCCGGGGTAGATGTGTCCGCCGAGGCCACCGGCGGCGATCACCACCGACAGGGTTCGGCGGCCCCCCTGAACAGCCTTCATCCCTCAATCATGGGACGGATTCCAGGCGAAGACGATGGCCTTGTCGACATTCACACCATTTTTCTTCCGCGAGCAACCAGAGCCGGGCTTGCCGCGCCCTATCGGGAGACGATCAACACTGCCGCCCCGACCAGCCCGGCGGCCGCACCGGGGGCGGCAGCACCACCCTCGGCTCAGCCGGACGGGGCGGTGCTGCCGCGATCCCGGTGATCAGCTCCGCTGGCGGAGCGCGGTGGCGATGATCTCCGCGCTGTCGGCGTGCAGGGCCTGTGCCGCGGTCTGCCCGGTCGCCGCCAGGTAGGCGTCCACCAGCCGGTTGCCGACGGCGTATCCGGCACCGGTCGGCAGCCCCACCGGGGTGGCGCCGTAGCGCTCGGCGTGGGTGTCACCGTGCACCCAGGCGGTGAAGTTCTGCATGCCGGTCACGTCGAGCCCGGTCACCACCTTCGCGAAAACCGCGTCGTCGTGCAGGTGCGGCACGCCGATGCGGGTGTAGCCCAGCTCGTCCCCGTGGAGCTGGCGGGCGAACGCGTCGGCCAGGCCCTCCGAGACCACGTGCTCGCCGACCGTGACGGTCATCGGATCCCACACCACCCCGCCCGGGCTGTAGCGCAGGTTGTGGTTCAGCTCGTGCACGACGGTGGCCTCCAGCCGGGCCACGTTCTCCGGGAAGGGCCACAGGGTGATCAGGATGTAGCCGGAGATCCCGCCGTTCCCGGTGACGCCGAGGCTGGGGCCCATGAAGAGGGCGTCACCGGGGTCGCCGAGCATGAGCAGCACGGTGATGTCCGGGGCCACCAGCCCCGGCGTCGCGGCCAACTGCACGTCGAGCGCGGTGTTGAGCGCGTCCCGCACCCGCTCCCACGCGCCGGCCTCCGCCAGCGTGTCGAGGGCGTCCAGGCAGCGTTCCTCGTCGCGGTCGAGGGGGAAACCGGACGCCATCTGGTGCATGGCCACCAGATCGACCTCCCCCGGGAAGTAGCGGTACATGCCGCTGATCGGTTCGAGCATCGAGCGCAGCGCGTCGCCACGCTCCTCGACCGGGGCCCGCAGCACCCGCCTCATCCCCGACAACGTGTCCACAACGGTGATCGCCATGTCCGTGGACGCTAAACACTGACGTTGCGTGAGGGTCAACTCGGCGGGAGCGGTCAGTAGCACTGGCCGGTCATCCAGACCCGACCGAAGTCACCGGCGCGCAGGTCGTCCGCCCTGATCACGAAGTAGAGCCGGCCGAAGTCACCCCACTGCCAGTCGAGCGTGCTGTCGGTGTCCACCTGCAGCAGCAGCCGCCACTCCGGAATGCCGCGCACCACCTCGTCGAAGCCGGGATCGCGGTAGTAGTCGCGCTTGTTCGTGTTGACGCCGCTCGCCGCGAACTGCGCGTCCCGCCAGGGCATCTCCTGCACGGGCTCGGGCCAGCCGCCGATCTGGTGGGCCGGTCCGCTCGGCCGCCACACCGAGGTCAGCCCGACCTCCGCCCACGCGGTGACCAGCGCGTCCAGGCGCTCCCTGGCCTCGGCCGGCAGTTCGCTCTCCTCCTCGTCGGGGTAGGAGTCGTAGCCGGCCAGGAACGCGTCACCGATCTCCGGGCCGGACGGGGTGAGCCGCATCGGGTGTGCCGGGGTGACCCAGGCACCGTCCGGGGCCGGGGTGTCCACCGCGTCGGCGGCACTGGTGTGGATCACCCGCCAGCCGTCGGCCTCGTCGGGGTCCAAGCCCCACGGGTGGTCATTGCCCGCGCCGCAGAAGAAGTTCAGGAAACCGGTGCGCGGTAAGCCGATCGACTCGTCCAGCGCGGTGATCTCGGCGCAGTCGACCAGCGCCAGGAAGTTCAACGGCTCGTCGCCCCAGGTCGGCCAGTCCGAGCCGGGTGGCAGCAGCGGGTTGCCGCCCAGCCGTGACCGTCCACTCGGGACTCCGTGGGACAGCCACACCGCCGAGCGCACCAGTTGGTCGGCGTAGTCCGGGCCGAGGTGCCGCTCGCTCAGTTCCCGCATCCTGTGGTGCGCGTCGCGCTGCTCGTTCATGGCCGGCGAGTGTGCCAGGGGCAACCGACACTCCCCACCGCTCACACCGCCAGCTGCCGTGGCGCGGTCAGGCCCGGGTGCGGCCGCGAACCACCCATCAGGGGGATAATCGAACAAGACGAAACAGGTTACGTTTCGTTTGAATGAGGAGGAGTCATGGATGGATCTCCCCAGCCGGAGACGTACCTCCCCGGTGCCGATGAGGAGCGACTGGCAGAGGTGCACGCGTTCCTCAAGGCGCACGAGGGCGCTGAACGCGGCAGGCCAGCGGCAGCCTGCTTTCTGAGCGGGCCCACTCCGGACGACCGCGTCGAACTTCCGCCGGAGCTGTTCCGCGCGCTGCGCCAGGTAGCCCAGGCGCTGCAGGAGGGTCTGGCGGTTTCGGTGACCCCGGTCGCGCAAACGGTCACCACGCAACAGGCGGCGGACCTGCTGGGGGTCAGCCGCCCGACGCTGATCCGACTGCTCGACGACAACGAGATTCCGTTCGAACGCGTGGGCAGCCATCGCCGGATCGTGCTGCGAGACGTGCTCGCCTACCGCGCCCGGCGCCGCGCCGAGCAGTACGCCGCGCTGGCGGCTACCGCGGTCGACGAGGACGAGGACCTCGACACGGTGCTGCGGCGGCTGCGGACCGCACGTCGGGAGGTCGCGAAGCGCCGCCGAGGCGAGAACCCCCACTGATCCGACAACAACCAGAAGAAGCCCTCGCGGGTTCGTCGCCCTGCTCGACACCTGTGTTCTCTGGCCCAGCCTGCAACGTGATTTCCTGCTCTCGCTCGCCGCTGAGGTCATGTACCGACCGTTGTGGAGCGTCGCGATTCTGGACGAACTGGCCTACGAAGAAGAGCAGAAGCTGATCGCCCGCCACGTCGAACCGGCCGAAGCGGCCAGCCGCGCACACCGCCTTGTCGCGACCATGAGGCGCGCTTTCCGCGACGCCGAGGTCGAGGGCTGGGAAGACTCGACGGCGGCTACGGGCTGCCTGACTCCGCTGACGAGCACGTCGTCGCCGCGGCCGTCGTTGGTGGGGCCGATGCCATCGTCACCCACAACGTCAGGGACTTTCCGCGCTCGGCGCTTCCCCGGGGACTTGAGGTGCTGTCTCCTCGGCTGTTCGCCGCAGGAGTTGTGGCTTCGAATCCCGCCCAGGCACTGGTCGCGGTGACCACGATCGCGGAGCGTTCCGGACGCTCAGGTCGCGTTCGAAGCACCGCCGAAATCCTTGACACCCTTGACCAGCGGTACGGGATGGAACACGTTGCACAAGTGCTCCGCCCCTTGATCTGATCCCACTGCCAGACCAACGACCACCGTCGCCGCTCACACCGCCAGCTGCGGTGGCGCGGTCAGGCTCCGGGCGGCCTGGTCGTAGGCGCGCCAGGCCAGGGCCAGCCGGCGGACCGCCTCGGTCAGCTCCTCGGGCGACGGCACGAAGTGCACGCGCACGTGCTCCCGGCTGCCGCCGCCGGCGTCCAGGCCGCTGCCCGGCAGCACGGCCACCCCGTGCCGCAGCGCGGTCTGCACGAACGACACGCCGTCGCCGTGCGGCAGCCGCACCCACAGCACCTGGCCGCCGCGCGCGGGTGGCGCCTGCCAGTCGGGCAGTTGGGCGGCCAGTTCGGCGCGCAGGTGGTCGTGGTTGGCCTTCAGCTGGGCGGCCCGGCGCTGGCGCAGCGCGGCCAGTGCGGGCAGCAGGTGGGCGGCGGCCAGCTGCGCCGGGATGTTGCCGCCGATGTCGTGCACGGCGCGCAGCCGGGACAGCCGGGCGGCCAGGGGCTCGGGCGCCCGCACCCAGCCGACCCGCAGGCCACCCCAGACCAGCTTGCTGAGCGAGCCGACCGAGATCACCCCGGGCGCGTGCGCGGCCAGCGGCGGCGGCACGTCCTCGCCGGGGAACGCCAGGTGGGCCAGGACCTCGTCCTCGACCAGCGGCACGCCCGCACTGGCCGCGGCGCTGGCCAGCCGGCTGCCGGCCAGTCCGGACAGCATCCCGCCGGTGGGGTTCTGGCACGTGGCGATCACGTAGGCGAAGGCGGGCCGGTGGTCGCGCACGGCCGCCTCAAACCCGGCCAGCCCGACCGGCAGCGCCCTGGGCACGGCCAGGACCTCGCGGAACGCCTCCAGCGCGCCGGGGTAGGTGGGCGCCTCCACCAGCACCTGCTCGCCCGGCCGGGTCAGGGCGCGCGCCAGCAGGGACAGCGCCTGCTGGCCGCCGTTGGTCACCACGATCTGCTCGGGCGCGGTGGGCACACCCCGACCGGTGTAGTGCTCGGCCAGGGCCTGGCGCAGGACGGTGTCCCCGGACGGGTGGTAGCCGATGTCGCCGCGCCGCGCGGCCAGGTCCACCACGGCCCGCTGGTAGGCCTCGACCAGCTCCGGCGGTGGCGCGTCCGGTGCGGCGCAGGCCAGCAGGATCACCCCGTCGCGCGGTTCGAGCAGGTGCAGGAAGGCCGGGGCGTCCGTGGTCTCCGGCCCGGCGTCCGGCACCGGCCCGGCCACCCGGGTGCCGCTGCCCTGCCGCCGGACGATCCTCCCCTCCAGGCGCAGCAGGTCGTAGGCGGCCACCACGGTGCCCCGCCCCACGGCGAGCGCGGCGGCCAGTGCCCGATCGGGCGGCAGCAGCGTGCCCAGCGGTAGTTCGCCCTCGTCGATCAGCCGGCGCAGCCGGTCCGCGAGCAGCAGGTACAGCGGTCCCCGCCCGGAGGACCAGCGGCCGAGCCGTTCGGTCAACTGGATTGGTTCCATAACCGGACCAATTGTCCGCGATTGGCTCTGGGGTGGTGGCGGCGGTCCCCGCAGGATGGCTGTCATGAGCACGCCAACCGACTCCTCGACCACCTCGACGACCACCTCGACCGGCGCCGTGTCCATCCCCGCCGCGATCGCCGGGCTGCCCGGCCCGTTCCAGCCGCGCGAGTTGGCCCTGGTCAACGACGCCGTGGTGCGCCTGGCCCAGTTCCACGGTGAGTTCCCGTGGCACCACCACGACGAGGACGAGCTGTTCCTGTGCTGGGACGGCACCTTCCGCCTGGAGCTGGAGGGCCGCGACCCGGTCGTGCTCTCCGCCGGCGACATCTTCGTGGTGCCCCGGGGCCTGCGCCACCGCCCGGTCGCCGACGAGCCCGCGCACGCCCTGATGGTCGAACGCCCGGAAACCAAGCAGTACGGCAACTGAATCCCCAGCTCACCCCGCGAGTTGACTTTGCAAACCCCCCGAGTTGCACGTTCACGCAGGGCCATGTGAGTGACACCAGTGGCGCCATCCCCAGCCGGGGTGGCGCCACTTTTGTGCCGCCTGGCGCCATATGGCGCCATCAGGTGTTGCGATGGCGCCATCGGTGTGCCATATTGGTGCCATGGACCTCACCTCGTACGTGGCGAGCCTCGGTCGCGAACTCGCCGTGGCCGCCGAGGTTGGCGGTGACGAGGCCCGCGCACTCGTCGAACGGTTGAGCGGGCCGCTGGAGTCGGCGATCCGGCTCACGCTGCTGCAGGCGATCTCGGCCGCCGCGGACGAGATCACCCGCGACCTGGCGCCCGGCTCCGTCGAGGTGCGGCTCCGCGGGCTCGACCCGAACTTCGTGGTGACGCCACCCCCGGTCGAGCAGCGGTTCGAGGACCCGGGAGAGCGCCCCGCCGAGCCCGAACCCAGCGCCCCCACCCCGGTCGACAGCGGGCCGTCGCTCGACGAGGGCGCCACCGCGCGGATCAACTTCCGCCTGCCCGAACAGCTCAAGGCCGCGATCGAGGAGGCCGCCGCCAGGGAGGGGCGGTCGGTCAACGCGTGGCTGGTCCGGGTCACCTCGGCCGCACTGCAACCACAGCAACCAGCACAGCGACCACCCGCCCCGCAACCGCAGCAGAGCGGCAGGCGCGGCGCCCGGCACTACACCGGCTGGGTCCGCTGACCCGGTCCCGGCCCGCGCCGCCAGCCCGGCGCTGACGCCGCCACCGCACGGAGCCCACGGGCCACCGCCGGGCTCCGCCACCTCTCCCGGCAGCCGCCCACCCGCTGCCGCGCACCTCACCATCCACTGAGGACTCCCGTACGCGCGCCGATGCCGCACGTCCACGCCCGGCCCGCGATTCGCGCTCGACCCGTCTGGAGGCACACCCATGTCCACTTTCGACACTCCGGCCCCGATCGACGTCCGTCTCGACGCCGGCGTGGTCAACATCCGGATCACCGCGAGCGACCGCACCAACACCGTGGTCGAGCTGCGCCCGACCGACGAGGACGACGAGTCCGACGTGAAGGCCGCCCAACAGTCCCGCGCCGAGTACGCCAACGGCACCCTGCTGATCAGGACGCCCCGGCCGCGCGCCTTCGACTTCTCCAAGAAGACCAGGTCGGTCGAGGTGTTCATCGAGCTGCCCACCGGTTCGCAGCTGCACGGTGACGCGTCCGTCGGCAACCTGCACTGCACCGGCCGGCTCGGCGAGGTGCGGTTCAAGACCTCGATGGGCAACTTCGCGTTCGACCGCACCGGCCCGCTGCACGCGACCACCGGGATCGGCCACGTCAGCGTGGACCGGGCCGACGGCAACGCCGAGATCAGCACCGGCACCGGCCAGGTGCACCTCGGCCAGGTCGACGGCACCGCGAACGTCAAGAACTCCAGCGGCAACGTCGAGATCGACGCGGTCACCGGTGACGCCAGGCTGCGCCTGGCCGCCGGTGAGATCACCATCGGCCAGGCCGGCGCCGGCATCGACGCCAAGACCGCCATGGGTGCCGTGCGGGTCGGCGCGGTGGCCCGGGGCTCGGTGGAACTCAAGACCGCCATGGGCGACATCGAGGTCGGCGTCGTCGAGGGCACCGCGGCCTGGCTCGACGTGCACACCAGCTTCGGCAAGGTCCGCAACGGCCTGACCGAGACCGGCCAGCAGCCCGGCCCGGCCGAGCAGACCGTGGAGATCCGCGCCAACACCTCGTGCGGTGACGTCGTCATCCGCCGCGCCTGACCACCACCCCAACCACCACAGAGGACACAGCCGTGCCAACCACCACGCCCCAACCGGCGATCACCGCCACCGGACTGCGCAAGTCGTTCGGCGACAAGGTGGTGCTCGACCGGGTCGACCTGCACGTCCCACCGGGCTCGATCTTCGCGCTGCTCGGCCCCAACGGCGCCGGCAAGACCACCACCGTCAAGATCCTGACCACGCTGATCCGCGCCGACGCCGGCACCGCCCGCATCGCCGGCCACGACCTGGCCACCGACCCGAACGGGGTGCGCGCCGCGATCGGCGTCACCGGCCAGTTCTCCGCCGTGGACAACCTGCTCACCGGCGCGGAGAACCTGCTGCTCATGGCCGACCTGCACCACCTCGGCCGGACCGAGGCCCGGCAGCGCGTCGCCCACCTGCTCGAACGGTTCGACCTGGTCGAGGCCGGCCGCAAGCCCGCGAGCACCTACTCCGGTGGCATGCGGCGCCGGCTCGACCTGGCCATGACCCTGGTCGGCAGCCCCCGGGTGATCTTCCTCGACGAGCCCACCACCGGACTGGACCCGCGCAGCCGCCGCGACATGTGGCAGATCGTCCGCGAACTCGTGGCTGAGGGCGTGACCATCTTCCTGACCACGCAGTACCTGGAGGAGGCCGACCAGCTCGCCGACCGGATCGCCGTGCTCGACCACGGTCGCCTGGTCGCCGAGGGCACGGCCGACGAGCTGAAGCGCCGCATGCCCGGCGGGCACGTGCGGCTGAAGTTCACCGACCAGCGCGCGCTCGACTCGGCCGTGCACGTGCTGGGCCGCCAGGCGTCCCGGGACAGCGACGCGCTCACCCTGCGCGTGCCCGGCGACGGCAGCCTCCGCTCGCTCAAGCCGCTGATCGACCGGCTGGACCAGGGCCGGGTCGAGGTGGCCGAGCTGACCGTGCACACCCCCGACCTCGACGACGTCTTCCTCGCCCTCACCGGCACCCCCGACACCCCCGCGACCCGCACCCCCAAGCACGAGAAGGCAGCCATCCGATGAGCACCGCGTCCTTCGCCCTGCGCGACTCCGCCACGATGTTGCGCCGCAACCTCCGGCGCATGCTGCGCTACCCGTCGATGACGCTGATGCTCGTCGGCATGCCCGTGGTGTTCCTGCTGCTGTTCGTCTACGTGTTCGGCGGCACGCTCGGCGCCGGGCTCGGCGGCGGCGTCGGCGGGCGCGCCGAGTACGCCAACTACCTCACCCCGGCGATCCTGCTGATGACCGTGACGGCCGTGGTGCAGGGCACCGCGATCTCGGTGGCCATGGACCTGACCGAGGGCATCATCGCCCGGTTCCGCACCATGGCCATCGCCCGGGTGTCCGTGCTCACCGGGCACGTGCTCGGCAGCCTGATCCAGGCGGTGATCGGCCTGGTCATCGTCACCGGCGTGGCACTGCTGGTCGGCTTCCGCCCCACCGCCGGCCTCACCGAGTGGCTCGCCGCGGCCGGCGTGCTCCTGGCCCTGGCGTTCGCGCTGATCTGGCTGTCGGTCGCGCTCGGCCAGATCAGCAAGAGCGTGGAGACCGCCAGCAACCTGCCCATGCCGCTGATCCTGCTGCCGTTCCTCGGCAGCGGGTTCGTGCCCACCGACTCCATGCCGGGGGCGATCCGCTGGTTCGCCGAGTACCAGCCGTTCACCCCGGTCATCGAGGCCCTGCGCGGCCTGCTGCTGGGCGGGCCGAGCGCGGCCGAGGTCGGCACCAACACGGCCATCGCGCTCGCCTGGTGCGCGGTCATCGCGCTGGCCGGCTACCTGTGGTCCAAGCGCCTGTTCAACCGCGAGTCCAACTGACCAACCAAATGCCACCACCACATCTATCTGGGGAGAAACCGTGGAACACCCGTTGTCGGCCCAGCCGACCGACACCGTCCAGCCGTCCCTGCCCGTGGGCCCGCCGCCCGGGTGCCCGTTCGATCCACCTGCGGAGCTGGCGCGGCTGCGCGAGCAGCGCCCGGTCAGCCGGCTGGCCTTCCCGGACGGGCACGTGGGCTGGCTGGTGACCGGCCACGCCCAGGCCCGCGCCGTGCTCTCGGACAGCCGGTTCAGCTCCCGCTACGAGCTGCTGCACCTGCCGTGGCCGGGCACGGAGGACGTCGAGCTGCCCCCGGCACCCGCCGGTGACCTCACCGGCATCGACCAGCCCGAACACACCCGCTACCGCAAGCTGCTCGCCGGCAAGTTCACCGTGCGGCGGATGCGCCAGCTCACCGAGCGGGTGGAGCAGATCACCGCCGAGCACCTGGACGCCATGCAACGCCAGGGCCCGCCAGTGGACCTGGTGCCGGCGTTCGCGCACCCGGTGCCCGCGGTGATGATGTGCGAACTGCTCGGCGTGCCCTACGCCGACCGGAAGGCGTTCCAGCGGCACCTGACCGCGTTGAGCCGCGTGGACGAGACCACCCTGGACGAGCAGGCCGCCGCGTACACCGCGGTGCAGGAGTACGTGCGCGAACTGGTGCTGGCCAAGCGCGCCAACCCGACCGACGACCTGCTCAGCGACCTGACCAGCAGCGACCTCACCGACGAGGAACTGTCCGGCATTGGCGCGTTCCTGCTCGGCGCGGGACTGGACACCACCGCCCACATGATCGGGCTCGGCACGTTCGCCCTGCTCAGCCACCCCGACCAGCTCGCCGCGCTGCGCGCCGACCCGGGTCTGGCCGAGTCGGCCGTCGAGGAGCTGCTGCGCTACCTGTCCATCGCCCACACCGGCGGCCGCGCCGCGCTGGAGGACGTGGAACTGGACGGGCAGCTGATCAGGAAGGGTGACATGGTCGTCATCTCGATGGAGGCCGCCAACCGCGACCCGCTGAAGTTCCCCGACCCGGACACCCTGGACATCCACCGCAACGCCACCGGGCACCTGACCTTCGGCCACGGCATCCACCAGTGCCTCGGCCAGCAGCTGGCCCGCGTCGAGCTGCGGGTGGCCCTGCCCGCGCTGTTCGCCCGGTTCCCCACGCTGCGGCTGGCCGTGCCGGCCGAGGAGGTGCCGATGCGCGACGACGTCAAGTTCCACGGCGTGCACGCGCTCCCCGTCACCTGGGACGTCTAGCTGGCGGTGGCACTGCCCCGGCGGCCCGCGCCGGTCGCGGGTCAGGCCCCCGTCGGCTGAGGCCGCACCAACCACCACAGAGGGAAATCCGATGACCGAACCTGTTGCCATCCCGCGCGGCCTGCCCATGGAGCGCGACGCGGGTCCGTTCAACCCGCCCAGCCAGATCACCCAGCTCCGCGAGACCCGCCCGGTCTGCCCGATGATCTTCCCCGACGGGCACGAGGGCTGGTTCGTCACCGGCTACGAGGCGGTCCGCCAACTCATGGCCGACACCCGGTTCAGCTCCCGCCAGGACATCGGCATCATCCACGTCCCGTTCGAGACCCCGGGCATGCCCGTCCAGACCGAACCGTCCCCGCCGGAGCCGGGCCTGTTCATCAGCATGGACCCGCCGGACCACACCCGGCTGCGGCGCAAGCTCATCGGCGCCTTCACGGTCAGGCGGATGAAGCAGCTCGAAGAGCACATCACCGAGATCACCGAACGGCAACTGGACCACCTGGCGAGCCTGACCCCGCCGGTCGACCTGGTCGCGGAGTTCGCGTTACCGGTGCCCTCGCTGGTGATCTGCGAACTGCTCGGTGTCCCCTACACCGACCGCGAGACCTTCCAGGCCAACTCCACCAGGTTCATGGAGCGGGACATCTCGCTCGACGACAAGATCGCCGCCTACGGCGCGATGATGGGGTACCTGACCGAACTGGTCACCCGCAAGCGCGCCGAGCCCGGCGACGACATCCTGTCCGACCTGGCCCGTCACGACGACCTCAGCATCGAGGAGCTGACCGGCGCCGCCTTCCTGCTGCTGCTCGCGGGCCACGAGACCACCGCGAACATGCTGGCGCTGGGCACCTTCGCGCTCCTGGAACACCCCCACCAGCTGGCCGAACTGCGCGACAACCCGGACCTGATGCCCGACGCCGTCGAGGAACTCCTGCGCTACCTGTCCGTCGGCGACCTCTTCTACCGCTACGCGACCGAGGACATCGAACTCGGCGGCGAGACCATCCCCGAGGGATCGACCGTCTTCGTCTCGCTGCTGGCCGCCAACCACGACCCGAAGCGCTACGACAACCCCGACACCCTGGACATCCACCGCAACGCCCGCGGCCACCTGTCCTTCGGCCACGGCGTGCACCAGTGCCTCGGCCAGCAGTTGGCCCGCATCGAGATGCGCGCCGGTTTCACCGGGCTGCTGCGCCGCTTCCCGTCCCTCAAGCTCGCCGTGCCCGCCGGTGAGGTGCGGCTGCGGACCGACATGAACATCTACGGCGTGCACGCCCTCCCGGTGACCTGGACGGACACCGCCCGGTAGCACCAGCACCATCACCCGAGGACGGTAGGTGGCCCGCGTCGAAGGCGTTGGGCCACCTACCCGTGTCCAGCGACTCCCCGCGCGTCCCCACGGGCCCCGGATAGCGTTCACACTCACCCCATTGCAACGCGCTTGATCGCCCGGCATTGCGTTAGATTTAGACCCATTGCAACATTTTCAACCACACTACCTGCGGATATCGTGTTTTACCGCAACGGTGATGTTGCGGAATCTAGAAACGCAACGTAGCGTTTCCGGTGTCAGAAACAACGAGCCACCGGAGACCACGATGCAGAAGTTCGACACCCCCGCCCCGATCGCCACCGTCCTCGACATCCCCGCCGGGCGCGTCCAGCTCATCGCCGCCGACCGAACCGACACGGTGGTGGAGATCCGGCCCTCGGACACCGCCAGGAGCCGCGACGTGAAGGCGGCGGAACAGACCACTGTGGACTACGGCGACGGCGTGCTGCGCATCCAGACCCCGACCAAGAACCAGATCCTCGGCCCCTCCGGGTCCATCGAGGTGACCGTCCAACTGCCCGCCGGCTCCCAGGTCAACGCGAAGGCGGCCAGCGGCGAGTTCCGGGTGGTCGGACGGCTCGGCGACGTCACCTTCGAGGGCGCACAGGGCCCGGTCAAGATCGACGAGGCCGCCACCGCCAACCTCACCACCGCCGCCGGCGACATCTCGGTCGGCCGCCTCACCGGCCCCGCGCAGATCAGCGTCAGCAAGGGCGACATCCACATCACCGAGGCCGTGCAGGGCTCGGTCGTGCTGCGCACCGAGGCCGGCAACGTGGTGGTCGGCGCCGCCGCCGGCGTCTCGGCCGCACTGGACGCCGGCACCAACTACGGCCGGGTCCGCAACGCGCTCAAGAACGCCGAAGGCGCCAACGCGCAGCTCAAGATCCACGCGACCACCTCCTACGGCGACATCACCGCCCGCAGCATCTGACCCCAGCTGACCCCACCCGCCGCCGACAGCCGCCGACCAACAACCGCAAACCCGCATCGCAGACCCGCATTCGCGAACCCGCATTCGCAGACCCGAAGGAGCCACGACAATGTCCAGCACCGTCACCGACCAGACCACGCCAATTGCCGCAGCCGGGCCGGACCGCCCCGAGTTGCAGCAGGCCATCCAGGAGATCGTCGACTCCGGTTTGCTCGGGATGCAGCTGCGCGTGCACGACGAGCGGGGCGAGTGGGTCGGCAGCGCCGGCAGGGCCGAGCTGGGCGGGACCGCCAAGCCGCCGACCAACGGCCGGCACCGGATCGGCAGCAACACCAAGACCTTCATCGCGGCCCTGGTGCTGGGCCTGGTGGCCGAGGGCCGGATCGAGCTGGACACCCCGGCCGCCAACTACCTGTCCGAGTTCGACCTGGACCCGCGGATCACCGTGCGGATGCTGCTCCAGCACACCAGCGGGATCTTCAACTTCACCGGTGAGTACTACCCCGACGGCACGGTCGTGCCGGGCATCGTGTGGTCCGGCAAGGAGTGGGTGGACAACCGCTTCCGCACCTACCGTCCCGAGGAACTGGTGGAACTGGCCCTGGCCAAGCCGGCGCGGTTCGAGCCGGGCGCGGACTGGAGCTACTCCAACACCAACTACGTGCTGGCCAGGCTGCTGGTCGAGCGGGTCACCGGCCGCCCCTACGCCGAGGAGATGCAGCGGCTGATCCTCGGGCCGCTCGGCCTGACCGACACCGTGGCCCCCACCACCGAGTCCGACATCGCCGAGCCGCACGCCCACGCCTACTACCGCTACGAGGACGCCGGCGAGCAGCACACCGTTGACGTCACCCGCCAGAACCCCTCCTGGATCTCCAGCGGCGGCGACATGATCTCCACCACGCGCGACCTGCAGACGTTCATCTCCGCGCTGCTGGGCGGAAAGCTCCTGCCGGCGGAGCTGCTGGCCGAGATGTGCACCCCGCGCCCGACGGGCATCCCGAACATGGGCTACGGCCTGGGCGTGTTCGTGCAGGACATCGACGGTGGCGGCCGGGTCATCACCCACAACGGCGGCATCTCCGGCCACGCCGCGCTGATGTTCAGCACACCCGACGGCACCAAGACCATGACCGGCGCGCTGAACTACGTGGACGACGCCGCGCAGTCCCTGGCCGTGGCGTTCCAGCAGGCCACCCAGCGGCTGCTCAACCAGGTGTTCGGCCCCGGCCAGGCAGCCGACCCGACCCAGTCGGCCCAGCCGACCCAGCCGGCTCAGTCGACGAACTGACCACATGGGATTCGCGCCTCTCGCGAACAGATTCCCCGTCACCGCACACCAGCTCGACCGAGCACCCCCGAAAGCAAGAGGGCCACGCTGCCGCGCGTGGCCCTCTTCGCGTTCACGCCGCCGCCCACGCCGTCATGTCACCGGTCCGGCGTCACCGCTGTCGTCGGCGTTCTCGGGAACGTCCTGCCCCCGCGCATCAGCCGCGGCGCATTCCTCGTGCCGTCGGTTCCAGGCCGCAGCCTTCTTCTCGTAACGACGCTCGAACTGCCGATTGCGCCGTTCCTCCCAGAGGGACCCGGCCGCGCGACCGGTCACCAGGAGTTCGTCGCTGTCGGTCTGCTTGCTCACCTCGAACCCGGCGGCGCACAGGATCGTGTACATCGCCTCCTGCATCGCCCCACCGATGGTCGTGAACAACTGACGGAACCCCCGATTTTCCGGCCCCTCGTTCAACGGGTCGTCGGCCCACGCCTCCTGCGCGGCATCCATCAGAATCGCGTGCACGTGCCAGTGAACGACCACACCGGACATGCCCGGCATGTCAACCGACACCATCGCGCCAGCGGTGCCCTTCGGGTGGGAATCACTGGGGACCACCGGCAATCCGGCGACAGCCAGTTCGGACATCACGGAGTGGGCGAGAAACTCCAGCCGGATACGGTCATCGTGCTCACCGGGCGCCTTTTCCACCACGGCATCTTCCCGCGCCGCACTGACCCTTGGCCACGGCACCAACCAGTGCCTGGGGCAGCAGCTGGCTCGCGTCGAACGCGGGTCGCGAAAGGGCTTCTGCCCTCCCGCCCGAGCGCAACCGGTAGTTTCCAGCCGTGGAAGCCGCTGCCCTGCTCCGATCCAGTCGGATCATCTCCGACTCACCGATCCAGGATCTCGACATCGTGATCGTGGCCGGACGTCCCCTGGTGGTCTGCACCGACTTCAGCGGTCAACAGGTCTTCACCTGGGATCCGGCCGAGGACCGCTGGACCGCGCACCAGTTGGAGAACCCGTACGGGCCGGTCGAGAAGACGATGACCGGGGGGTGCCTGCTGGAGATCGGTGCCGCGGTCATCGACGGGCGAGTCGTGGTCGGCGGCGGCGGGTACGAACAGCCCTTCGCCCAGTGGGACCTGGAAACCGGCGCGGTGCGGACCTACATCCGCGCCGATCACGGCGGGCTGGCAAAGGTGTCCACTGTGGAACTCGCTGGGCGGCCCTGGTTCGTCTGCGGCGACAGCAGCATGCCTGCCACCGTGCGCCTGTGGGACGCGGCGCAGCGCGACGCGCTCATCGAGGACGAGGAGGCCAGGAACGAGGGCTACGACCCCGAGGATTACCTCCAGATCGAGCACGTCGCCGCTCCCCTCGAACGGTTCGGGCACGTCGACAGCATCAGCGGGCTCGCGTCAGGAACGTTCCGGGGACGTTCGGTGGTGGTTTCCGGCGGTGTCGACGGCCAGGTGATGATGTGGGATCTCGACGAGAAGGCACCCGTCGTCCAGTTCGAGCCCCTCGACACGATCAGGGGAGTCGGCCTGGTGACCGTCGACGGGCAGGTTCGGGTGGTGGCGGCCGAACAACGGTGCGTGACGTTGGGTGACCCGGACACCGGCACGTGGGACGAGCCCATCGAGATGTCCGAAGACCCCGAAGCTGAAGACGACTACGAGGACGATGACGAGGACGAAGGCATCGAGTGCATGACTGTCGGTGTCGTGGCCGGCAGGCCGATCGCGGTGACCGGTTCCGGGGACGGCACGGTGTGCTGCTGGGACCTGGCGGGGCGGCGGCTGCTCGGCGAGCCGTTCGCCGGGCACGACGGGGAGGTGTTCGCCGTCCGGATCACCGAACTGGACGGCCGCGCCGTCGCACTCACCGCTGGCCGAGATAGCCACATCCGCGTTTGGCACCTCGACCAGCGCTGACTTCCTCGCGGCGAACACCCAACGCCCCCGCGCGCCTGGCCACAGTGAAGGCCGGCCACCTGGGCGGCTGACCCCGCCAGCAAGCAGATGCCCCGCCCAGAACTCACCTGGGCGGGGCATCGTCGTTCTCGGGGCCTGCCCACCTGCTGGTGCACCAAGCCGAGGGCAGTGCTGTTCCTGCCCAGTCCCTTGCGGGTCAATGAGGCGATGGCCGACCGGTCAGCGGACTGGTCGGTCTGTTGGTGGGTCCTGTTGTGATCCCTTCCGGGCCGATGAGGTGGTGGCCGCCCGTAGCACTTGACATAGGACGAGATTGAAAGGAGAGGTTGTGATCCCTTCCGGGCCGATGAGGTGGTGGCCGCCCTGGACGATCAGGCGAAACTGCCTGATCACCCTGGCGCCGAATGGCATGTTCCCAGAAGCTGGGACAACACGCCACGCCTCACTTCGGAACCTCCCGGCGCGTCGCCCGACGCTTGGGGTTCCGAACCGAGGCACGCACCCTCGCAATGAAGGCCATCCGCCTACTTCCCGCTCCGACGAGGCAGTGAAGAACCTCGCCACCCTGCCCCGGGAGCCCCAACCCGCCTAGGCTGGTCAAGGGCATGCCCCCGGTGGTGGCGGGTGGGAATGAGGCAAGGACCGGAACAACCAGCCCACAACTCGCCATCACCTCAGAGCACCGGCTCAGCATCGTCCACGAGGCCCTGACGGGATCCGACTACCTCAGCCGAGAGCACACGAGGGTCTGCTCACCGGCGCTCGACTCCGTCTTCTCGGTTGCGGCGACGCCAGAGACCACAGTGGATTTGGTAGCACGACGAACAGCCAACCTAGGAGCGCAACCCAGTGATCACCGGTGGCCCCACGGCGGCACGATGGCGGAAGTCATCACACAGCTCGGGCGCGCAAAACCGCGTCGAGATCGTCGTCCTGGGCGATCACGCCGCAGTGCGTGACAGCAAGAAGCCGAACCACGGGCCGCTGGTGCTGGCGGCCGAGTGCTGGGCAGGCTTCCTAGCCGCGGTCAAGGCCGGCCACCTCAATGGCTGATCACCAGCAAACAGATGCCCTGCCCAGGACTCTTCCGGGCGGGGCATCGAGACCTAGGCTCGGTTGGCTGGATTGACTGGAGCGAAATCCTGAGGTGCAGCACTGAGCTGCCTGCGGAGCGCCGCCTTGATGACGCTGTCGTTCGGAACCGCGTTGTTGTACACATCCTCCAGCTCCGGGAGCGGCCGGCACTGCTTCGCGGCCTGCTCAACCTCCTCAAGGGGTATCGCAGGGTTCTCCAGGACGGCACGTGGCCCCGGCCAGCGCGAGTCTGGTCGGGGCCACGGTGGGGAACCAGCGGGTTCGGGCGGTCTGCACCCCGAGTTGGCATCGCGCCGAACCCGCTGGGTCTGGTGTGGACGGTCCGTCGGGTGGTCAGGTGGTCAGCCGGAGATGCGGCCCCGGTCGGAGCGCCACACGGCGACCACGGCCGGGCGGGGCTGGCTGGTGCCGCCGTCGGGCCAGTGGGACTTGGGGTTGTCCGCGCTCGCGCCGTCGATCTCGCCCGGGTGCTGCACGGACACCAGCACGAACCGGTCCTCGATCACCGGGCCGCAGGTCTCCGCGCCCCTGGGCACGGTGAGGAACTGCTTGACCCGACCGCGGTAGCGGCCCTCCACCGGCACGGCGAACAGGCCGTCGTTGGAGCCGAGCGCGTTGCCGTCGGTGGAGATCCACAGGTTGCCGGCTGCGTCGAAGGCCACGTTGTCCGGGCAGGAGATCGGGCTGACCTGCGACTTGTCGTAGCCGCCGAAGTAGGTGTCGGCGCTGTTCGGGTCGCCGCAGACCAGCAGCAGGGTCCACTTGAACGTGGTGGCCGCGGCGTCGCCGCCGGCCTCCTCCCACTCCAGCACGTGGCCGTTCTTGTTGCCGTTGCGCGGGTTGATCTCGGTCGCGCCCTCCTTGCCGGCCTTGCCCCGGTCGCTGTTGTTGGTCAGCGCCGCGTACACCCGGCCGGTGCGCGGGTTGGGCTCGATGTCCTCGGGGCGGTCCATCTTGGTGGCGCCGGCCTTGTCCGCGGCCAGCCTGGTGAACAGGTAGACCTCCTCGGCGGTGAACCCGTCCACATAGGACTTCTTACCGCTGGCCAGCCGGATCCACTCGCCGGTGCCGTCGAACGCCCTGTCGCTGGGCAGCTTTCCGGTGCCGTCGATCTCGCTCTGCGGGCTGTTGCCGGTGAACCGCGCCACGTACAGGGTGCCGTCGGAGAGCAGGCTCTTGTTGTGCTCCCTGGCCCGCCGGCTGTTGCCGCGCGCGATCCTGCCCGAGGACACGAACTTGTAGATGTAGTCGAACCGCTCGTCATCGCCCATGTAGGCGACCACGCGGCCGTCCTTGGCGACCCGGATGGTGCACGCCTCGTGCTTGAACCGGCCCAGCGCGGTGTGCTTGACCGGCGTGGACTTCGGGTCCTGCGGGTCGATCTCCACGACCCAGCCGAACCGGTTGAACTCGTTGGGCTCCTTGCCCAGGTCGAACCGCTTGTCAAAGCGCTCCCACTTGCGCTCGCTGGCGCCCTTGGGCAGGCCGTAGCGGCTGACCCGCTCCTTGACCTTCGCGTCGGTGATGGCCTCGCCGTTGGCGAAGTAGCCGTTGAAGTTCTCCTCGCCGGACAGGATCGTGCCCCACGGCGTGACCCCGCCCGAGCAGTTGCCGAACGTGCCGAACACCTTGCGGCCGGTGCGGTCGGCCGAGGTCTTCAGGTGGTCGCTGCCGGCGGCCGGGCCGTCGAAGGCGAACTCGGTGTTGACCGTGATCCGGCGGTTGTAGTGCCGGTCGATCACCGGGACCAGCTTGCCGCTGCGCCGGTCGCGCTCCACCACCACGACGGAGAAGCCGTGCGCGGCCCAGCTGATCCGGACCTGCTCCTCGGTCGGGTTGTTCGAGTCGTAGCCGCGGAACATGGACGACTCGGTGGTGTACTCGTGGTTGGAGCCCATCAGCCAGCGGTCGTTGCCGGGCAGCGGGACCAGACCGCAGAAGTCGTTGTTGAACCCGAACTGGGTGGCCTGCGCCCTGGCCGTCTGCTTGTCGAAGTCGAACGCGGGCGCGCCGGGCAGCACCGGGTCGCCCCAGCGGATCACCACGGCCTGCTCGTAACCGGCCGGCGTGGTGATCCGGTCCTCGGTGTTGGGCGCCACCGCGTCGAAGTTCAGGCCGTCGCCCCGGTCCGGGCGGCCGTGGCCGTGGCCGTTGGCCTGCACGTCGCCGGCTTCGCCGGTGGCGTCGGTCTCGGCCGCGGCTGCGGTTCCGGCCATGGCCGCGGTTCCCGCGCCGGCCACGGCGAGCACGGCCCCGGCCTTGAGCAGGCCGCGGCGGTTGACCACCTCCCGGACCACGTCACCGAAGTACGGGTTGTCCGAGGTGTTGGGCGCCTCGTGGGCGCAGGCGTTGGCGCAGCGGTAGCGGCAGGTGAGCGCCGACCGGCCGAGCGGGTGGTTCGGTAACAGCGGCAGGATTCGCCCGGGCTTCGGGTTCGGGGACACGGGGGCTTCCTCCGATCTGTCCGGTCCGGGGCAACGATCGAGCCAGCCGATCACGCCGGCACCAGGCAGTGGTGTGTGGTGGTCTCGGGAACGGGCTGACCGTAAGAGCGGGAGTGAAGCCGCAGCGGAAACCGAGGTGAACGGGGGAAGAACAGCTGCCCACCCGCTCGTTGCCGGTTGTGACGCCCATCCCGTGCCGCACGGACAATCCCGGACACCTGACGGTAACCAGCCGTCAACACCCGGGCGCGCTGCGTTGTCCGCAGTGGACAGTGCGGGTCGGTCAGCCGGTGACGTCCCGGCCGGCCTGGCGGATCTGGGCCCGGCCGGTCGCCAGCGCGCGCTGGCTGACCGCGTCGGGCCGGTCCGGCTGCCGCTCGGCCCGCAGTGGCGGCTCGGTCGCGGCCAGCAGGGCCGCCAGCTCGTCGGCCGCGCCCGGGTGCTGGGCGAGCAGGGTGCGCAGCGCGCCCCGCCACTCCGCGTTGACCTCCCTGGCCACCTCGTCCCGCTCCGGCTCGGCCGCCGCCAACAGCGCCTCGGCCTGGTCGAGCTGGTGTTCCGCCTGCCGCTGCCGGTCCTCGTCGCCCTGGCCGAAGATCCGGGCCAGGCCAGCGCGGATCTGGTGCCACAGCCCGCTCGCCACGCCCCGCACGACCAACCCGGCCACCGCCGTCACCAGCACCTGGATCGCGTCATCGTCCACCGCACACCTCCTGGTCGTTCACCGCGGCGGCTGCCCGTTCCCGTGGGGGCCGTCCGCGTCGTCTGGTCGGGGACCGCTGGCATCGGGCCCGCTGGCGTCGCCGTCGGCCGGGCCGTCATCGGAAGCGGTGCGGTGGCGCGGGTGGAGGAACCGCTCGTACAGCTCGTTCACCCGCCCCTGCTTGGCCACTTCGACGGCGGCGGCGCGCTCGCGCTCATCCAGCTCGATCTCGGCGTCCTCCTGCCGCGCCCTGGTCGCGGCGCGCTTCTCCCTGGCCACGCGCGCGCTGCTCTGCGCGGCCGACCTGGCCTGCTCACCCTTGGCGAAGGACGCCAGCGAGGCGGACAGCCGCAGGTCCACCGCGCGGTCGTAGCTGGTGGTGCCGCCGAACAGCTTGACGAGCACGGGCAGGCAGTCGATGAGGATGAAGAACCCCCGCACCACCAGCACGGCGGTGCGCAGGAACTCGTCGTGCCCGGTCAGGGCGTCGAGTGCGCGGAACCGCTCCAGCAGACCGATCGCGCCCTGGTTGGCGCGCCGCTCGTCGACCCGCTGGGTGATCTTGGTGTCGCGTTCCCGCTCGTAGTCACCCCTGGCCGTGCTCACCCTGCCCTCCAGGTCGCTGACGCGCGCGGTGAGCGCGGCCAGCTTGGCCGCGTTCTCCTGGATGGGGTGGGTGGCGGCGTACTCGTCGGCCAGTCGGCGCTGGCGGCGGCAGTCCGTGCCCGCGCCGGCCACCCCGCTCAGGCCCGGTCCGCTGACCCCGGTGCACTCGTCGCGGGCCACCTCGTTGAGTTCGTTGAGCCGCCGGGTGTCCTCGTCCACACTGGACCGCAGCGTGTCCGCGTCCAGGCGCAGCGCGGCCAGTTCGGCGGCCAGCGCGCCGGGGTTGGTCTGGAAGGAGAACACGTGCTCGGCCGCGCAGTCCGGCGGGCGCGCCCCCGCCGCGGCCGAGGAGTCCTTGTCCGGCACGGGATTGCAGGTCACCAGCCGGCCGCGCAGCGCGGCCAGTTCCTGCTCGCGGTCGTCCCTGACCTGTTCCTCCACCGCGGTCGCGAAGATCCGCAGCACCAGGGGCTCGGCGATGACCAGGCCGAAGAAGCACGCGATCAGCAACCGGGGCAGCAGCGCGGCCAGCCGCCGGTGCCAGTGCACCCCGCACGCGCTGGCCACCAGCCAGCGGTCCAGGGTCAGCACGAACAGCGCCCAGCCCGCCGCCAGGACCACGGCGGACCAGTGGACCTCGCCGAGCACCTCGGCCAGGGCCAGCCACATGGAGAACCCGGCGATGGTGGCGGTGCCGAGCAGCACCCCGCCCATCGCGGTGTAGCGGGCGCGTTCCGTGCGCAGGTCAGCCAGGATGTCCTCGTCCACCCCGGTCAGCACGCGCAGGCGGCGGCCGGTGTCCCCGCGCGGCCAGGGCAGCCGCACCAGCTCGGCCAGCTGCCCCGGCCAGGCTGCCGGTGCGGCGGTTCGCGTCGTGGTGTCAGTCAATTCAGCTCATCCTCGTCGAACACGCGGGGACCGTGGGCACGCTGCTGGTGCTGGTGGGGCTCGGCACCGGCCGGGCCAGCCGGGGCCACCGGCCTGGTTGTGGAGGTGGTGCTGACCGCGTCCGAGGTGCGGCCGAACAGGTCGACCAGTTCGTCACCGTCGTGGCCGAACGCGGCAGGGCCCGGCTGCCACGCCCTGCCCTGGGCGGCCCCGCGCGACTCGCGCGCCACGAGCACGTCCACCCGTTGCAGCGCCACGGTCATGCCCGGCACGCTCGGCGGGTCCACCACGCAGTAGGCCCTGATCCTGGCGTCGGCGCGCGGCCACAGCTGGTTGACCGCGCTGACCGGCAGGCCGGTGCCCAGGTTCGGCAGCAGGGTGTCCTGGGCCAGGTGGTCGGTCAACAGCGGCGCGAGGTCGGTCAGGCCGGTGCCGGCCACCTCCTCCGGCGCGGTCACCTGGCAGCGGAACACCGCCTCGATCTGGAACGCGGCCGCGGCGTTGGCCGACGGCACGGTCAGCCGGGCCACCACGGTCCGCTCCCGGACGTCGACCACGCTCACCGACACGGCCCTGACCACGACCCGGTGGTGGCCGCGCGGGTGGCCGCGGTCGCCGCAGGTGGCGTACTCACCGTCCACTTCGAACACGTGCACCGTGCCGGGGCGGCGCTCCGGCAGCTCGGCGGTGTCGCGGCGGCGGCGGAAGAACCGCCACCAGCGCCGCCGCACCGGGGCCAGCCGCCGCTCCTCGACCACCGGGTAGGTCTGGTCCTGACCACTGCCCGCGGTCGCGGTGTCCTCGGTGGTCGCCGGGCCTGGCGCGGTCGCGGCGGTCGGCTGGTCGGCGAGCAGCGCCGACAGCAGCGCGTGCGGCAGCCCGGCCTGCCTCGGGCCGGCGCGCAGCACCTCGGCCAGGTCCTGGGTGAGCAGCACTCGGTCCGAATCGGACAGTCCACTGCGGACCGCCGCGCCCAGTCGGTGCGCGGCCTGGCGCGCGGTGTCGTCCTGGCCCAGCCCCTCAAGGGCCTGCCGCAGCGCGGTGACGGCCGGCTCGCTGTGCGCGGCACTGCGCAGCACCTCGGCCCACAGCGCACCGAGCGCGTCGGTGTTGTCCGGTTGTTCCCGCAGCAGCACCGACACCACGGGCTCACCGGTGTCCGCCCGCACCGAGGACAGCAGCGTGGTCACCACGTCGAGCGCGGCCTCGGCCTCCGCGCCCCGCGCGTTGCCGCGCAGCCGGTCGCGCAGCTCGGCGGTGGTCAGGCCGAGCGCGAACCGGCTGGCCTCGGCGTCCCCGGCGGTCTCGCCGATCAGCGCGGCGATCGACGCGCACGCGGTGTCCCGCACGGGGCTGTCCCGCATGGCGAGCAACCACAGCCAGCTCAGCGCCTCGGCCGGGTAGCGGATGCCCAGCGCGCCACCCAGCGCGCCCGCCGCGGTGACGGCGCGCTGCCGGTCCGCCTGGTCGGCCTGGTCCGCGCCGGTCGCCCAGTCCAGCGCGATGCGCAGCGCGTCCGGTGCCAGCGAGTCGTCCACGCACATCATGGACAGCACGCAGCTCGCGGTCAGCCGCTCGGCGGGGCCGCCGTCGGACCACTCGGCCAGCAGGGACTCCTCGACCTCGCTGACCGAGTCGCGGGACAGCAGGGCCACCGCGAACGCCAGCTGCACCCGCGCCTCCGGCGGACCGGACCGGGCCACTCGGCGCATCCACGCGCGCAGCGGCGTCCACAGCTCGTGGTCGTAGCGCTCGACCAGTTCCGCGATGACCCACTCGCGGTAGTCCTCGGCCCGGAACACCACCCGGCGCCCGCCCCGGGGTCGGCCGGTGCCGCGCGGGTCGGCCCTGGTGGTGGTGATCAGCGGGTGGCGGCTGCTCCACTCGGCCCGGCGCTGGGGGAACGCCTGGTCGGGCGCTGGCCGCTGGTCCGGTTGCTCGGCCTCACCACCCGTCCCGCCCAGCCCGCTCACTCCGGACAGCCCGCCCTGTCCGGACGGCTCGGACAGTCCCGCCTGGTCCAGCAGGTCGGCCAGCAGCTGCTCGAAGAGCTGTTCCGACAGGCCGTAGACCACGGCCAGGGCCGCGACGGTCAGCACGTCGCGCCGGGTGGGGCCGGCGTCGAACCACTCGACGACCTTGCCGCGCGCCGAGTCCCGCAGCACGTCCAGTGCGGTGTCCGGCTGCTCGGCCAGCTGTTCCGCGAGCGCGACCACCCGGCCCGGCGGCAGCTGCGCCACCCGGGCGGCCAGCAGGTCACCGTCCAGGCCGGCGGGCAGCGGCGCGTTGCCGAAGACCGCGCGGAACAGCCGCATCCGGTCGGGTGGCCGCCAGTCCACCACCAGGTGCTCGAAGTATCGGCGTTCCACCGGCGCCGCCGCGGTGGTGATCACCAGGTGCGCGTTGGCCTCGGCGAGCTTGGCGATCAGCCGCTCGGCGTCGAAGCGTTGCAGCGCCAGGGGATCCTCGCTCACCACCCGGTCGTGCACCAGGTACCGCTGGTTGTCCCGGAACCCGCGGCTGACCAGCCGGGCGTAGGAGTCGGTCGGCACCAGGCTGCGGATCGGCTCCGCGTCCGGCGCGATCCGGTGCAGCAGGGCCAGCGCCGCGGTCCGCTTACCGCTGCTGTCCGGGCTGACCAGCACCACAACGCGGTGCTCGCGCAGCACGGCCTCGGCCCTGGCGAACTCCGCCGGCGCCACCCAGTGGCGCAGCGCCTCGGTGACCTCGGCGCCGCTGATCCGCCCGGTCACCCGGCGGATCGGCGCCACCCCGGACACCCCGAAGTTGGCGCCGAACGCGTGCACGTCACCGTTGAAGTGGTAGGTGAACTGGCTGTGCGGCGGCGATTCGGCGCCCGCGTCCACTGTGGACTCGGCGGCGGGTGGGTCCGGCTCGGGGTCGCGCTCCGGCTCCGGCGGGGTCAGGACGGCCTGGTCCGCGTCCTCACTGGGCCTGGCCATCCCGGTTCTCCCCAGGCTGGAGCAGCAGGCCGAAGTTGGCGCCGCGCGCGTTGATGGTCCTGGCCGTGAGGTGGTTGTTCACCTGGTGGGTCGGGGCCGGGCGGCGGTCCTGCCCCGGGTTGATCACCACGTCCCGGCCGGCCTGGGTGACCGAGGAGTGGCCCTCGGCGCGCGTGCCCTGGTTGACCGAGCCGGCCCGGGTGGTGGCGACCGGGTCGAGGTTGAGCGCGTGCACGTCGGTGCCGGGCACCCGCAACCAGGCGTCGTCGTGGAACTCCTTGACGCGCACGGCGATCCGACGGAAGTCCCGTGGGTCCAGCGAGGTGTAGCCCTGGGCGACGGTGTCCTCGAACACCGGGCGGGACACCAGCACCGCGAGGTTCGCGTGTTCGGCCGCGGCCAGGGCCGCGCGCAGCGGCTCGGCGTTGAGCAGCCGGTGCACCACGACCACGCCCCGACCGGCCAACCCGTTGGGGCCCGGACTGGTGACGCCGTGGTGGATGGCCACGCGCAGACGCAGTCTCGCCTCGGGCAGCCGGTCCCGGTTGTAGCAGCGCAGCAGGGCGTCCAGCTCGCGCACGAAGTCGTCCAGCACGCGGGGCTCGCACTCCGGATCGGCGAGCAGGGCGAACTCCTCGTCGCCCCGGCCGGTCCTGGTCCACACGGCGCGGTCCAGCCCGGCGGCTGCCCCGGCCTGGTCGAGCGCGTTGACCAGGGTGCGCTGGAACTCGACCTGCCGCTGGTCATCGACCCGGCCGTAACCCTGCACGTCGACCGCGAGGAACCCACTCCGGCGGTGGGCGCACTTCTCCGGTGTCAACGATTCCTCCTGGGGGTGGACATGAAGTCGCGCAACAAGAAGTGGGGCAACTGTGGCAGCAGCCCGGCGGCGGGATTCCGTATCAGTACGGGAATCCGCTCAATTCGTGTGGACGGGTGCGCGCAGCCGGTCCAGATCGACCAACAACGTGTTCCCGTGCGCGCAGCGCAGCACGCCGTCCCGGCGAAACCTGTTCATTGTTTTTTCCACGGTGGCCAGGGAAACCCCCGCGGCCGAGGCGATCTCGGCCTGGGTGAGCGGCACACCCAGCTGCCAGGCCTCGCCATCGAGCCACCCGTAGCGCTCGGTGATCTCCAGCAGCACCTGGCCGACCCGCGCCGGCGCCCGCAGCGTGGCGAGGTCAACCCGGCGCTCGTTGGCCCGGCGGAACCGCTCGCAGGTGACGGCGAGCAAACAGGACATGGCGTCCGGCCAGGCGGTCAGGAAGGCGGTGAGTTCGGCGGCCGGGATCTGCCTGACCGTGATGGCCGTGCACGCCACCACCGAGGCCGACCTGGGCTTGTGGTTGATCACGCCCAGCTCGCCGACCAGGTCGCCGCCGCCCCGGAAGTCCAGCAGCGAGGTGTTCGTCCACACCTTCACCACGCCGGACAGCAGCAGCACGGCGGACTCGGCCGGATCGGCCTGGTGCATGAGCAGGTGCTTGGCCCGGTGGGTCGTCTGCGTGCCGATGCCGAGCAGGGCCGTTCTGGTGGCCGGTCGGAGCTGGGCGAGCAGGCTGTCCGCCGGCCAACTGCCGCGGTGCGGGAGGGAATTGCGGTCCGGGGCATTCATGTCGTCCTCCACCACGCCGGGTCGGTTGACCCGTGGTCGTTGTGCGGGGTGACGACAAGAATGGCGGGGTGCCGGCGGACCGGTCCCGGTGTCGATCGACGCGGTTGGCGGTGCGGGTGTTCGTTCCGGTGGCGGCCGGGGAATTCGCTCAGCGCGTGGCCAGTTCCACCGCCGGCTCGCGGTCGCAGACCGGGGGGTTGGGGTTCTCGGGCGGGGTGGCGGCGATGATCGCGTTCAGCAGCGAGCGGGTCCGCGCCAGGTCGTCGATGGCGGCGCTGATCCGGTCGCGCTCCTTCTCCAGGTAAGGCACCAGTTCCGGGCAGCCCGGCGCCAGCCCCGCGGTGCCGTTGACCATGCACGGCAGCAGCTCGGCGATGAGCGCGGTGGGCAGGCCGGCGGCGAGCAGGGTGCGGATGTCGCGCACGGTGTCCACGGCGCCCTCGTCGTAGTCGCGGTACCCGCTGGGGCGGCGCGCCGGGCGCAACAACCCCTGCTCCTCGTAGTAGCGCAGCGCCCGCTCACTGATCCCGGTCCGCCGCGCCAGCTCACCGATCCGCATCCTGATCCCCTGACCTCGGTGGACGTGTTCCGACTTGACCTTAACGCCAACGTGAGGGTTTAGCTTCGCGGTCGTGACGAACGAACCGACCAACCTGCCTGATCAGACCAGCGCTGCTCCCGCTTCCGCTCCCGCTTCCGCTCCTGCTCCCGTGACCGTGCTCGGCCTCGGCCCGATGGGCCAGGCGCTGGCCGGCGCGTTCCTGGCCAGCGGCCACCCCACCACGGTGTGGAACCGCTCGGCCGACAAGGCGGACGCCCTGGTCGCCAAGGGCGCCACCCGCGCGGCCACGGTGGCCGACGCCGTGGCGGCCAGCCCCCTGGTGATCGTGTGCGTGATCGACTACACCGCGGTGCGCGCGATCGTCGACGCCGCCGGCGACACCCTGACCGGCCGCACCCTGGTGAACCTCACCGCGGACTCCCCGGACCGCGCCCGCGAACTGGCCGCGTGGGCCGCCGAGCGCGGTGTCGACTACCTCGACGGCACCATCCTGACGCCGGCCTTCACCATCGGCGGCCCCAACGCGGTGCTGCTCTACAGCGGACCCGAAGCCACCTACCAGGCCCACCGCGCCACCCTGGCCAGCCTCGGTGGGACGGCCACCCACCTCGGCGCCGACCCCGGCCGGGCCGCGGCGCACGACGTGGCCCTGATCGACATGTACTGGACGGCGGTGAGCGGCATCGTGCACGGCTTCGCCCTGGCCGGTGCCGAAGGCATCGCAGCGGCCGACCTCGTCCCGTTCGCCCAGGGCATCGCCGGCCTGCTGACCACCACGGTCGCCACCTTCGCCGAACAGCTCAGCGCCGGTGAGTACCCGGGCCACACCTCCAACATCCAGTCGGCGGCGGCCGGCATGGCCCACGTGATCCACGCGGCCGAGGCGCGCGGCATCGACACCACCGTGCTCAGCGCGGCCAGGGCCATCGCCCAGCAGGCCATCGACGCCGGCCAGGGCAAGGACAGCTTCTCCCGCCTGGCCCAGCGCCTCCAACCCCCCACCACCGCCTGACCCCGGCTGACAGTCAGCACCTCGACGGGCGGATAACCAGCCCGTTCGTCATCCACTCCGATCGCCGCCGTCCCCCGACCCGCTACGTCAACAACGATCACCGAGGTCCAATCCGGGCGGACTGTCCACAGTGGATACCACTGCCGGGCGGCAGTGCGTTGCTACCGCCGGCCGGCTTCTCCGGGCACGATCAGCGGTCGAACCGGCCTTCCGCTATCGCCGACGTGTTCTGGCCGTTGCTCGTGGTCTGGTCGTACTGCAACGCCGAGCCGGGCCAGGTGCTGCGCCGGGTGTTCGCGCTGTCCGAGCCCGACCGGCCCGACGCGCCCAGTTTCGCGCACCGGCCGCCACCGGAGTGCCGGATCGAGCCGGGCGAACGGCGGCACAGCCACATGGTGCCGCCGCCGGTGACCGCGAGGCGACCGTGGTCAGCCTGACCGCACCGGCAGCGGCGAAACCGGGGTGGTCAGCCGATGTCGCGGCGGCTGAGGGCGAGCAGGCCGCCGGCGCTGAGCAGGGCGGACAGTGTGGTCAGGACCAGGGGCGGCACCGGGTCGAACGGGTGCCCGGTCACGGTGTTCGGGATGTGGTGGAACGGTTCGAACGGGGTGCCGCCCCACACCCCGTACAGCGGGCCGGCGATCTGGCCCAGGGCGACCGTGGCGAACCAGACGGTCCAGGAGATCGCCATGCAGGCCCGGGGCAGCAGGCCGTGGGCGAGCACGCAGAGCGCGCCCACCAGCCACGCCGCCGGCACCGTGCCCAGGGCGCCGGCCAGGAGCCGATCAGGACGGCGGCGGCTCAGGAAAGCGGTGGCACCGGGTGGTCGGGGTCGTCCAGCCACACCACCTGGCCGGTGCTGGTCACGGTCAGGCCGAACCGGGTCGGGTCGGGGCGTCCGGCCGCCACCCACCACCGGTGCGCGGCCTCCACCTCGGTCCACAGTCGGCGTGGCCCGTGTTGGTGGACCAGCCGGTGGTGCGGCTCGCCCGGTGCCACCAGCAGCCGGGCCCAGGAGCGGGACCGCGCGTCGTGCAGCCAGACCGTGTGCCGGTACTCGTTGTCCGGGTCGTCCTCGACCCAGTACCGGCACCGCGGCACGCGCAGCCCGATGGCGAACGACCCCCGGAACGTCACCACCTGGTAGATCTCCTGACAGGTCAGGGCGGTGGTGCCGGCCGCGGCACCGGACACGTCGACCGAGGGCAGCCGGCACGCCGGTCGGCGCTGCGCGCGCAACCGCATGAACGCCAGGTCACCGCCGAACCGGCCGACGGCCCGGTGGTGCGCGTCAACCACCAGCCTGGCCAGCGCGCCGTTGCAGAAGTCGGTGCCCCACGGGGTGACCACCACGCCGCCCGGCCGGGTCTGCTCGACCCAGGCGTGCGGCACCACACCCACCGAGCAGGTGGCCAGCACCCGGTCGTAGGGCGCGGCCGGTGGATGGCCGAGTGCGCCATCGCCCACCACCACGGTCGGGGCGTAACCGAGGCGGCGCAGCGAGCGCCGGGCCACCGCGGCGAGCGCGGCGTCGATCTCGACGGACACCACCCGCTCCGACCCCACCCGCGCGCACAGCAACGCGCAGTTCCAGCCGGTCCCGGTGCCGATCTCCAGCACGCGCACACCCGGGCGGATGTCGGCGGCCACGAGCATGTCCGCCACGAGCGACGGCTGGCTGCACGAACTCGACGCGAACCGGCCGAGCTGTCCCGGCGGTGTCCTGCCGTCATCGACCTGGGTGACCACCGGCTCGTCCGCGGCCACCCGCGCCAGCCACGCCTCGGGCTCGGTCGCCCGGCACAGGGACACGTAGCCGTGGTCGCCGCCGACCCAGATCACCTCGGGCACGAACGCGGCCCGCGCGGCCGAGGCGAACTCGCCGGACCAGTCGGTGGCCGCCACGTCTTGGCTGGGCACGTCTTGGCTGGGCACGTCCTAGTCGGGTACGTCCTAGTCGGACACGTCCTAGTTGGACTCCTCCTTCTTCGGCTGCTCAACGCCCTCCGCGTAGGTGTCCACCCACTTGGACGGGTCGGGGTCGGGCCGGTGGCCGTCCTTGTCGTCGTCGTGCTTGCCCATCACGCCTCACCTCGGGAGTCGGGTCCGGATGCGCTGGGGACAAGCATGCCAACATTCGGAGTAACGGCCTATACGCCCAATCGGGCGGTTGCGGAAGCCGTCCACCGGGTGTTTCCCGCGGCCACGCGGGCGAAAAACGGTTCGCTGTCCGGGATGGGGCACTGGCCGGGGCGAACCACGTCGTCCCAGCACCAGATCCGGGTCGACCACGACACCGAATCCGTTGTCGTCTACCAGGCGTATCCGCCGGTGGGGCCGAGCCGGCACCGCGCGCCAACCGCTTTGTGCCGCCGTTCTCGCCTCAACCGGACGACCTGGATCAAGCCGTCGTTCCGCTGGCTGACGCACCGCGGCAATTGGGCGGGGAAATCCGGGCAGGAACGGGTCCCGGCGGTGCGGATTACCCGGCGCGGCTGGGCAACGGCGCTTTCCCGGGCGGTGCTCACCACAGCCGATCACGACGCGCCGGCCAGGGCGGCCGTGCACGTTCAGCGGGACCCGGAGCGCCCGGTGCGCGACACCCCGCTCAACCACCACCGCAACCATGCGGGGATCGGCCGGGCGCTGATTCGCGCTTTCACACAGGAATGGGTGATCGGCCTGACCGACATCATCCCGCGCGTGCACCGGATCGCGGATCTGGTGCACACCGGTCAGGCGAAGAAAGCGAAGCGGCTGTTGTCTCCCGAGCGGATTTACCCTGTGCCTTCGGAAATCGCCCGGCGCATCATTCCCGCTGGGCACGCCCGATCCCGCCTGGTCCACCTCGGCCGTGCTCCGGTGCACCTGGCCGACCCGGCGCGGCCAGCACCCGCCTGCTCAGGCGGCCAGGTTCCGGTTCGCCCGCACGGCCGGCCCCGGGTATTCGACCGCGGCGTCGTCAAATGTGCGGGCGCGCGCCCTGGCGGCATCCCGGCGGATGACCTCACTGAGGTAGGCGCCGGTGCCCAGGACGGTGCGGGCCCATTTCTGCTCATCTGAGTCCGGAGGGTTGTCGTGCAGGTGGGCGAGGTACTCGTCAACCACCCGAACACTGGCGGTGGAGTAATCGAGCCGGGCCCGATCGAGCCGTTCCGGATGCACGATCTCACCGGCACCGGCGGACTCGCCGGTAAACGCGGCGGCGAAACCGGCTAAAACATCACCGACCTGGTCCATGTGCGCTCCTCGCTCGGTCCGAATTGCCAACACCACCGACGATAACCCCGGGGTCTGACAAAAACACCAACAGCACGTGACCGAGGAACATCCGCGGGTGTCCGCACCTGCGCGTCCACCGGTCCGGACAACACGAACGGGTGACTGGCTTGTGGACCAATGACCGCTATTGGCGGTCGCCCGTGACCGGGTGGACGGACAGGCGGTCAGTGCGTTTCGGCGTCGGTCGGTGCGTTTCGACCCGGCCAGTGCCTTTCCACAGCCGGCGACCGGTTGCCGGGAATGCGATGCGCGGCGTGGTTCACGCCGTGGTGGTGCCGGGGCCAGTTCGCCGGCCGGCGGTGGAGAGCAGCGCGGTGAGGGCGGCGGCGGGCTCGGTCAGGCTGCCGTGCACCAGCTCGGTGCGGTGGGTCAGCGCCGGGGCGGCGAGCGGCACCGCGGCCAGGTCCGGCCGGTCCCGCACCACCGACCCGGGCAGCAGGGCCAGCCCGGCACCGGCGGCCACCAGGGCCAGCAGCACGGACCGCTCCGCGCCGTCGTAGCGGAAGCCGGCGCGGAAGCCGTCGCCGCGGGCCACCGCCCGGAGCTGGCCGAGCGGGATGGCGGCGTCCGGCGCGTCGATCCACCCGGCGTCCGCGAGGTCGCCAAGGCGCAGCGCGGTGCGGCTGGCCAGCGGGTGGCTGGCCGGCAGCGCGACCACGAGCGGGCCCGTGCTGACCACGGCGGTGCTCAGCGTGCCCACCTCGACCAGCCGCAGCGGGTCGCTCGGCGCGGTCACCCCGTCGACCAGCCCGACGTCCAGTTCACCCCGGGCCACGCCGGTGACCACCGCGTCGCGGCCGAGCACCGACAGCCCGGCGGACACGCGGGGCATCGCCCGCCGCACCGCCACCAGCGCCTCGGTGAGGCCACCGGTGTCCGCCAGCGGCGAGGCGCCCGCGCGCAGGTGGGCCGGGGGCGCGCCGGAGACCCGGCGGATGTCGGCGCGGGCCGCGTCCAGCCGCAGCAGGATCGGCGTGGCGTGCTCCAGCAGGCGCTGCCCGGCGTCGGTGGGCGTGACCGGCCGGCGGCGCAGCAGTGGCACACCGAGGTCGGCCTCCAGCGCGGCGATCTGCTGGGACACCGCGGACTGGGTGTACCCCAGCTCGCGGGCGGCCGTGGAGAAGGACGCGGACCTGGCCACGGCCACGAACGTCCGGAGCAGGTGCGGGTCCACCCGATCAGTATCGCTAATGGAACCAGTACGAACAGTCGTTGGCCTTATCGAGCGCCCGTCACCACCATGAGAGTCATGTTGCAGACCCGCACCGCGCGGGTGGCCCTGGTGGGGGACCGCTCGCCGCACGTTCGCTCGCACACCCGGATTCCCGGCCTGGTGGAGGCGCTGCGCACGCGCGACGGGTTGGCGCTGGACACCTACTGGGTGGGCACCGACGACGTGGCCGACACCCGCGTCGAGGACTTCGACGGGGTGTGGGTGCTGCCTGGCAGCCCGTACCGCAGCGAGGCCGGCGCGCTGTCCGCCATCCGCACCGCGCGCGAGCGCGGCATCCCGCTGCTCGGCACCTGCGGCGGCTTCCAGCACGCGCTGCTGGAGTACGCGCGCCACGTCTGCGGCATCGCCACCGCCAGTCACGCGGAGGTCGCCCCGGACGCGGCCCAGCAGCTCGTGGTCCCGCTGAGCTGTTCGCTGCTCGGCCACGAGGGCGTGGTGCTGGTCGAGCCGGGGTCGATGGTGGAGCGGATCCTCGGCGCCCAGCGCTCGGTCGAGCGCTACCACTGCGCGTACGGCCCGAACGCCGCCTACGCGGACGTGCTGCGGGCGCACGGACTGCGCTTCACCGGGCACGACGACGACGGCGCGATCCGGGTCGCCGAGCTGCCGGGGCACCCGTTCTACCTGATCACGCTGTTCCAGCCGGAGCTGGCCGGCGACAGCGGCCAGTGCCACCCGATCGTGCGGGCGTTCGCGGCGGCGGCCGTCACGCACGCTGCCACACACGCTGCCGCGCACGCCGCCACCGGCCACCCCCGGACGCTGTCCGCGTGAGGCATCCCGCCGCACATCCCGGACGGACACCGCACGCCGGCCCGACACCGGTGCCGGATGTGGCTGTGCCGGTCACTCCGGCGGGTTGAGGGGGCCCGACGGGGTGACCGGCACGGCTGGACGGTGTGCGGCCGCTGGTGCTCAGCGGCGGTGCTGCTGCTGGGGCTTCCAGACCACCAGGGCGGTTTCCTGGCGGACCGGGACGAGGTCACGCCGGTAGGAGGCGTGCACGGCGGCGGCGGCCTGCTCGGCGGCGGCGTGGGCCGCGGCCAGCTCCTCGGTCAGCTCGGCGAGCCGGGAGCGCAACGCGTCGACCTGGTTCTCCAGTTCGATGATCCGCTTGATGCCGGCCAGGTTCACGCCCTCTTCCTGGGACAGCCGCTGCACCTCGCGCAGCAGCCCGATGTCCCGCATGGAGTACCGCCGGCCACCACCCGAACTGCGGCCCGGTGAGACCAGGCCCAGCCGGTCGTAGCTGCGCAGCGTCTGGGCGTGCAGCCCGGACAACTGCGCGGCCACCGAGATGACGAAGACCGGTGTGTCCTCGTTGGCTCCCGGCGGGAACGCCACATCTCGTCTGCCGCCACCCGGACCGGGGAAGTGAGGTGATGTCACGGCGTCCTCCTGCGCTCTCACCTAGCGGTCGTGGCCTATGCCTGGTCCAGCAAGCCGTTCAGCTCCGCGCGCGGGTCGTGCTCCGCGCTGGCCTCGGCGTACGCGCGCAGCGCCGCCTCGGCCTCCGGGTCCATCCTGGCAGGAACCGCGACCTGGAGGGTGACCAGAAGCGCGCCGGTCTGGCCGTCGCGCCGCTTCACGCCCTTGCCCGGCACGCGCAGCACCCGGCCACTGGGGGTGCCGGCCGGCACCTTCACCGTGACCTTGCCGTCCAGGGTCGGCACGCTCAGCGTGGTGCCCAGCGCCAGCTCCGGGAAGGTGACCGGCATGGTCAGGGTGAGGTCGTTGCCGGACCGGCCGAACACCGGGTGCGGGGCCACGTGGACCCGCACGAACAGGTCACCGGTGGGGCCGCCGTTGCGGCCGGGCTCGCCCTGGCCGGCCAGGCGGATGCGCTGGCCGTCGTCCACCCCGGGCGGGATGCGCACGGTCAGCGTCCTGGTCTTGGTGCTGACCCCCTCGCCGGCGCACTGCGGGCACGGCTGGTCGATGAGCCGGCCGGTGCCCCGGCAGTCCTGGCACGGCTCGCTGAACGCGAACGCGCCCTGGCTGCGGGTGACCAGGCCGGACCCGGAGCAGGTGGGACAGGTCCGCGGGGTGGTGCCCGGCTTGGCGCCCGAGCCGTGGCACAGGTCGCAGGTGGCCGGGCTGGACAGCTGCAACGACACGGTGGCGCCCTGGATCGCCTCGGTGAAGTCGACCCGGATGTCGGTCTCCACGTCCTCGCCGCGCCGGGGCCGGTTGGCCGAGGCCGCGCCACCCCGCCCGCGGTTGAACAACCCGCCGAGCAGGTCGCCGAGGCCACCGGCGCCGGCTGTGCCGCCGCCCCGGGTGAACAGGTCACCCAGGTCGAAGCCGCCGGCACCGCCCCCGCCGGGGAAGCCGAACTGGCCGCCGCCGAACCCGCCGCCACCGGCGAACAGCCGCCGCGCCTCGTCGTACTGCTTGCGCTTGTCCGGGTCGGACAGCACGCCGTAGGCCTCGGAGATGGACTTGAAGCGCGCCTCGGCCGTGGTGTTGCCCGGGTTGGCGTCCGGGTGCAACTCCCTGGCCAGCTTGCGGTACGCCTTCTTGATCTCGTCCGCCGAGGCATCGGAGGAGACGCCCAGCTCGCGGTAGAAGTCCTTCTCGATCCAGTCCCTAGCACTCACCGGACGTCCCCCTCCCTTCTGCTTGGTCAGCCCTGCTCATCGGCTGGCTTGCCGCCCGCCGGCGCGTCAGTGGCCGAACCGGTTGTCTGCTGCTGTGCCTCGGCCGCGTCGGCCGGGGCGTCGCTCGCGGCCTGCGCCGCGGCCTCGGCCGCCGGCGCACCCGGCTCGTGGTCGGTCACCGCGACCAGCGCCGGCCGCAGCGTCCGGTCGCCGAACCGGTAGCCGCGGCGCAGCACCGCGGTCACGGTCGGGCCGGACACGTCCGGCGAGGTGCTGTGCTGCACGGCCTCGTGCACCGAGGGGTCGAACTCCTCGCCCTCGTGCCCGAACGGTTCCAGACCGGCCCGCTGCAGCGCGCTCACCAGCTTGTCGGCCACCGCCTTGAACGCGCCGGTCAGGTCGCCGTGCGCGTTGGCCCGCTCCACGTCGTCGAGCACGCCGAGCAGCTCGCCGGCGATCTGGCCCTTGGCCGTCTCGATCACCAGCTGCCGGTCGCGCTCGACCCGCTTGCGGTAGTTGGCGTACTCGGCGGTGAGCCGCTGCAGGTCGGCGGTGCGCTCGTTGAGCTGCTTGCGCAGCTCGTCAGCACCGTCAGCACCGCCGCCGGCACCCTCGGCCGCGGTGTGCGCGCCCGAGGGGGCCTCGTCCGCCGGAGCACCGGCGTCGGCGACGTCGGCCGGCTGGCCGTTGGGCGCGTCGGCCGGCTCGGCGGCGGCGTGCCGGCCACCGCCCTGGGTGCCCGTGTCCGCGGCCACCTCCTCCTGGACCTTGCGTACTTCACCGGTCTCCGGGTCGATACGGCGTCGGTCTCGGACAACCACGCGCGGCTGCTCCTCTCCGTTCCCGTGCTCGCCCGGCTGGGCCGCTTGCGTCGCTGACTCCCGTGCTTCCTGAGTCACTTCTTCTCGTCCTCGTCAACGATCTCGGCGTCCACCACGTCGTCGGCCTTGGCGTTGGCCGAGCCCGCGCCGGCGGCACCGGACGCGCCAGCACCGGCGGCCTGCCCGTCACCCGAGGCGGCGTTCGCGCCCGCGTTGGCGTAGAGGGCCTGGCCCACCGCCTGCGACTCGGTGGCCAGCTTCTCCACGGCCGCGCGGATGGCCGCGATGTCGCTGCCCTTGAGCGCCTCGTTCGCCTCGTCGATGGCGGTCTTGACCTTGGTCTTGACGTCCTCGGGCAGCTTGTCGTCGTTGTCCTTGATGACCTTCTCGGTCTGGTAGACCAGCGACTCGGCCTGGTTGCGGACCTCGGCCTCCTCGCGGCGGCGCTTGTCCTCCTCGGCGTGCGCCTCGGCGTCCCGGACCATCCGCTCGATGTCCTCCTTGGGCAGGGCGGACCCACCCGTGATGGTCATCGACTGCTCCTTGCCGGTGCCCAGGTCCTTGGCGGACACGTGCACGATGCCGTTGGCGTCGATGTCGAAGGTGACCTCGATCTGCGGCACGCCGCGCGGCGCCGGCGCGATGCCGGTCAGCTCGAACATGCCGAGCCGCTTGTTGTGCGCGGCGATCTCGCGCTCACCCTGGAACACCTGGATCTGCACGGACGGCTGGTTGTCGTCGGCCGTGGTGAAGATCTCCGAGCGCTTGGTCGGAATCGTGGTGTTGCGCTCGATGAGCTTGGTCATGATGCCGCCCTTGGTCTCGATGCCCAGGGACAGCGGGGTGACGTCGAGCAGCAGGACGTCCTTGACCTCGCCCTTGAGCACGCCCGCC
>NZ_JAMTCK010000020.1 GCF_024171785.1 Goodfellowiella coeruleoviolacea | reverse complement strand
GATCTCCTTGACCGTGACATTGCGGGCTGCCCGCCACTCGCTGGTCCTCGCCCGCACGGCAGGTGGGGGCGAGGGCTTGGCCGGTGCCGTACCCGCGGGGATCCGCCACGCGATGCTGAACCCGCGCGAACTCGGCCCGAAGCATCGCCGATCACGGATTCTGCCCCGGCGCGTCAAACGGCCAGTCTCGCCCTTTGCCTACAACAAGACCAGACACGACGAATCCTTGTCCCGGGTGAGGATCAGCTACAGCATCACCCCGCCAACACCCGACTTGACACCTGGCTCAACGACCTAACTTCACGGCATTGGTTTGCAAAGGCAACTCGCGGGGGGTGGGGTGGCGTGATCTGTGGGGTGTGTGTCGTTGACGCCACGGTGGTGGCGGGCGGAGGCTCGGGGTGTGCGGCAGCGAGACGTCGTGTTCGTGATCTACGAGGGGTTCCAGGCCCTGGACCTGGTGGGCCCGTACGAGGTCTTCCAGCACGCCGGCCGGCGCACCGGCGGGTACGCCGCGCACGTGCTGGCGCCGAGGGCCGGGCCGGTGGCCTCGCGCAGCGGGCTGCCCGTGCACGCGGCGCACGGCATCGGCGATCTCGACCCCAGCCGGGTGGACACCCTGGTGGTGGCCGGCGGCCGGGGCGTCGACCAGGCCACCCAGGACACCGCGCTGGTCGGCTGGATCGCGGAGGCGGCCGGCACCGCGCGCCGGGTGACGTCGGTGTGCAGCGGGGCGTTCCTGTTGGCGGCGGCCGGGTTGCTGGACGGCCGCCGGGTCACCACGCACTGGTCGCGGGCGCGGCAGCTGGCCGAGGAGTACCCGGCGGTGCGGGTGGACGCCGACCCGATCTTCGTCCGGGACGGTCGCGTGTGGACGTCGGCCGGGGTGACCGCCGGCATGGACCTGGCGCTGGCCCTGGTCGAGGACGACCTGGGGCGCGACATCGCGCACGAGGTCGCCAGGCAGCTGGTGCTGTTCCTGCGCCGGCCGGGCAGCCAGTCCCAGTTCAGCGTGGCGCTGCGCACCCGGCCGCCGTCCAGCGACCCGATCCGCGCGGCCGTGGCCGCGATCCACGCCCGACCCGGTGCCCGGCACGGCATCGCCGACCTGGCCCGCCACGCCGGGTTGAGCCCCCGGCACCTGCAACGCCGGTTCACCGCCGAACTCGGCACACCGCCCGCCGCCTACGTGGAGCAGGTGCACGTCGAGGCCGCGCAGCGGGCACTGTCCGAAAGCGACGATCCACTGGAGACGATCGCGCGCCGCTGCGGCTTCGGCACGGTCGAGACCATGCGGCGCACCTTCCACCGCCACCTCGGTGTCGCCCCGTCCGACTACCGCGACCGGTTCCGGTCCACCACGACCCACCGCCCGGAGTGAGGAGTTCCCGCATGACCGTCTACGGACTGCTGGTGTTCGACAACGTCGAGGAGCTGGACTTCGTCGGCCCCTGGGAGGTGTTCACCGTCTCGGCCAGGCTGCGCGGGCAGGCGGACAGCGCGGTGCTGGTCGCGCAGCACTCGCAGCCGGTGCGCTGCGCCAAGGGGATGCGCGTGCTGCCCGACCACACCCTGACCGACCACCCGCCGCTGGACGTGCTGCTGGTTCCCGGTGGGCTGGGCGCCCGGCAGACCGAGGTGCACAACCCGGTGGTCACCGAGTGGATCGCGGCGACCGCCGCGCGCGCCGCCTGGACCATGAGCGTGTGCTCCGGGGCGTTCCTGCTGCACGCCGCCGGTCTCGCGCGGGGACGGCGGATCGCCACGCACTGGCGGCACCAGGACGCTCTCGCCGCGCTCGGCGACGTCACGGTGGTGCGCGACGCCCGCTACGTGGTGGACGGCGACCTGGTCACCAGCCAGGGCGTGTCCGCGGGCATTGACAGTGCACTGTGGATGGTGGGCCGGCTGCACGGGCGGGACCACGCCCGCGCCGTGCGCCGCACCATCCAGTACGAGCCCGCCCCGCCCTACCTCGCTGACGAGCCGCTGGCCGGCTGAGCGAGTCTACTGGCCGCTCGGCGGGCCGCCGAACGCCTGCCAGTCGGACCACGCGTGGTCCGGGGACCGCTGGAAGCGCACCCACACCTGGTCGGGCCGGGCGCTGTGCGCCTCAAGCCGGCCGTCCGCGTTGGTCGCCAGGTCCACGTCCACGCCACCGGTGCCGATCCGCTGCCAGGCGCCCCAGCCGGCGTTGGCCGCGGTCTGGGCGCGCTGCCACGCCTCGGTCGGGGTGGTGGCCACGACGTGCACCAGGCCGTCGGGGTCGCGGGCGGCGGCCAGCCGGGCGTTGGCCGGCCCGCCGACCGGGGTGAACGCGGTCCAGTCGCCGCTGGTGGTGCCCTGGTAGCGGTGCAGAACACCGTCGCCGGTGGCGAGGAACAGTTCCAGCCGGTCGTCCTCGTCGGGCACCACGGCCAAGTCCGCGCCGGCCGGCCCGATCGCCAGCCACGGCCCCCACCCGGCGTTGATCGCGCTCTGGTCGCGCTGGAACGTGCCGTCCGCGCCGCTGGCGACCAGCACCAACGTGCCGCCGGCCTCGCGGGCCAGCGCGAGCACGGCGTTGGCCGGGCCCTGCTCGGGCTGCCAGCCCGACCAGCCGCCGGCCGTGGTGCGCCAGCGGTGGTGCACGCCGTCCGCCGCGCCGAGGAACACCTCCAGCCGGCCGTCCTCGGACGGGCCGACCACGATGTCCCGGCCGCCCGGGCCGCCGGTGTGCTGCCAGGCGCCCCAGCCGCCGTTGACCGCGGTCTGGCCGCGCTGCCAGGTGCCCTGGGCGGTGGCGGCGAACAGCTCCAGGGTGCCGGTGGCGTCGCGGCCGATCGCCAGCGTCGCCCCGGCCGGTCCGCCGATGTCGCGCCAGCCGCCCCAACCGCCGTTGGCCGCGGTCTGCGTCCGGTTCCACACGCCGGTGGCGGTGGCCACGAACAGCTCCAGCCGGCCGTCCTTGTTCGGCGCCGCCACCACCCGGCCGGAGGCCTGGTAGCGGTGCAGGTCGTTGCCTGGGTTGCCGGCCCGCTGGATCTGGAAGCCGGTGAAGTCGGCGGACCCGATCACGCCGTCGGCGTTGACCGCGCACACGAACAGCGCGGCGTCCATCCTGGACACCGCACCCGGCGCGTCCGCCTGCCCCACCTGCTGCCACCGGGTGCCGTCACCGCTGGCGTGGGCGGTGAACGTGGTGCTGCCCGTCCGGGTCAGTTTCAGCCACACCTGGCTGGCCGTCCAGGCGAACGACACGGTCCTGTCCAGCTTGCCGCCGCCCGTGCTGTCCCACTGCAGGGCCAGGCCGTTGCCCGGGGTGCGGGCCAGCACCACCGCCGCCGGCGACTTGGCCTGCGGCACGGAGTTGCGCACCAGCAGGCCGGCGCGGGCCCACGGGCCGGTGTTGTCCTGGCGGGTCACCGCGGTGACCACCGACTCGCCGACGCCCAGCACGTCCTGCCGGTAGACGGCGGCGAACTCCTGGGTGGTCGACCACATGTCCTGCCCGGCCGCGAACACCGTGTACCGCTTGCCCTGCTGGGCCGCGCCACCCGTGGTGGTGGCGTGCGTCTGGTTGGGCGCCTGGGGCGGCTGGCCCACCCGGAGCACGCTGGTCTGCCGCGCCTGGTGCGCGCGGTCGCCGTCGGTGTAGTCGGCGACCGCGGTCAGCGTCGTGGTCACCATCGCGGTGTCCTTGGGCAGGGCGCTGGCCGGCGGCGTGACCCGCCACAGCGTGGTGACCGACGCGCCCGGCGCCACCTCGGCGAAGCCGGTGCCGCCCACCGCGACCACGGCCGTGCTGCCCAGCGCGGTCAGCGCCGTGCGCACCCCCGTGCGCGGCCGGCCCGGATCGCGGTTGGTGAACCGCACCCGCACCTCGGTGGTGGTGCCCGGCGCGCACAGCACCTGCTCGGCCGGTGTGATCCGCAGCGCGCCCTGGCCCGGCTCGGCGGTCAGCTCGGCCACGATCCGCCGCACCACCTCGTAGGTGTCACCGCTCGGCTGGTCCGGGTAGGTCGTGGTCTGCCTGGTCCACGCCTCGCTGCTGGCCGCCCACGCCGCCGGCTCGCTGGACGGCAGGCTGGTGTCCCCGGCCGCCAGCCGCGCGGCCACCTCGTCGAAGTAGCCGCTCCAGCGCGGCCGGTAGTAGTCGGCCAGCAGCCCGTGCCACTCGCGGTTGGCGTACTCGCGCAGCCGCTCGTAGGCCTTGGGCGTCCAGATGGTGATGATGCTGCGCGCGTCGTACTCCAGCTGCGCCTTCTCCTGCGCGGTCTCGCCCCAGGAGCGGGCCGCCGCCAGCCACCGGCCCAGCAGCCAGTGCTCGTCGGTGGCCAGCAGCTCGTCGGTGAGGTCCAGGTAGCGCAGGAACCGCGCGGACAGCGTGCGGAACAACCCGACGTCCCTGGCCTGGTGCGCCGCCCTGATCTCGTCCAGCAGCTGGCGGGAGCGGTTGGCCAGCAGCTGCCGGGTGACGTCGACCAGGTCGTAGCGGTAGGTGGGCAGCGCGCGCAGTGCCGGGTCGGCGGCCACCAGGTCGACGAACGCCGGGATGAACAGGTCCAGGTCGTAGCGGGGAGTACGGGGCGCGGTGCGCGAGGACCGCGTCACGGTCAGGCTGGGCAGGGCCGCGAACGGCGTCTCGTACGGGCCCTCACCCGTGGTCTGCTCCTCCTTGCGGAACCGGTAGGCCGTGGCCAGCAGGGTCTGCCAGGCGGCGACCGCGCGCGGGTCGTCCCGGCCGTAGCGGCGCCGCGCGTAGCCGGCGATCCACTCGGTCAGGTCCAGTGGCTCGTCCCGCCACGCCGTCTCACCCCACAGGTCGCCGGTGACCGGGTTGTGGTGGTGCGCCTCGGCCATCGCGGCCGTGCCGCGCAGCCGCCCGCGCTCGGCCGCCGGCAGCTTGCGGATCGCCGGCAGGGTTTCCGCCGGCTCGTGCAGGCTGCCGAACATGCCGAGGCGGCCGCCGAAGTTGCCGATCGAGCCCCACGCCCACGGCGCACCCCAGTAGGCCGAGGTGCTCTTCCAGGTCTCGGCGATGTCGGCGTTGAGGTCGAGCACCAGCACCCGGTCGGTGTCGACCGCCTCGATCAGCGCCTGACGCGGGTTGCCCGCCCAGCCCTGCAACACCCAGACCGCGCCGGGCGCGGCCGAGGTCATGGCCGCCTGCACGGCCTGCGCCGCCTGCGCCAGTGGCACGTCCCCGGTGGTGCCGCCCTCGTGCAGCAGGTCGTTGGAGTAGTGCGTGGTGACGCCGAAGTGGTTGGCCTGTGCCGCGTAGAAGGCCGTGGCCACGTCGTGGAACAGCGGGTCGGTGCTGGCCAGCCAGTCCGGCCGGGGCTGGCCGTTGTAGCTGCCCTGCGGCACGACCTTCGCGGCCGGGTTGGCCGAGGCGAAGATGTCGTTGGGCACGTGGCCGATGAAGGCGGGGAAGACGGGCGTGATGCCCAGTTCCCGCATCCGGTCGGCGATCTTCGCGCCCAGTTCGGCGCGGCGGCGCAGGAATCCCGTGGTGACCGAGCCACCCACGGAGATGCTGCCGTACCAGACCCACGGCTGGTGGGCGGAGTAGGGAATCCAGGTCAGCACCTGGTTCTGGGTGAGCCCGAACTTCGGGAACGTCTCGTACCAGACGATCTCCTGGCCCACCAGGGACAGCGCCAGGTTCACCCCGCTGGCGGCCAGGTAGTCCAGTTCGCGCTCCCAGTCCGACCAGCTCCAGTAGGGCGCGGTGTAGCCGAACACGCAGAAGTTGTAGGCGTAGCGGTCGGTCAGCTCGGTGCGGCGGGTGATCGCCTCGGCGGGCGCGGGCAGCCGCTCGGGCAGCGCCAGCTGGTCGCCGTTCCAGGACAGGTGCGCGTTGGCCACGTGCTTGAGCCACCAGTGGAACGCGGAGACCAGCGCGACCGTGCTGGTGCCGGCCAGCGCCACCTGCCCGGTGCTGCCGCCGATGGTGAACCGGTCGGCGTCCCCGTCGGCCGGCAGGCTGGCCAGGGTGAACTGGCTGGCCCGGGCCGTGTCGCCACCGAGCAGCCGGGTGATGGCCGCCCGCGCCGCGTCACCATCCACAGTGGACGGCGCGGCGGCCGCCCGACGCGTGCCGAGCGGAACCAGTCCGGCGACCGCCGCCGCGCCAGCCCCGACCAGCAGGGTCCTTCTGGAAAAACCGTTGTGCTGCTTGCCCCGTGCCCATGCCGACATGGCGCTCCCCAGTGTGGTCCGGACCGATCCCAACCGGACGTAGGATGTCTAGATCCGCCAGATGTTAGGTCCAGACCACCGGCTTGGGGAGAGCCGTTCGGTTGAACGTCAACAGGGGTTGGCCAACTTGTGATGGCAGGCGGTTACCGGCGGTGCTACGCGTCCTCGCGCGCGGGCACCGCGGCCGGCTCACCGGCCAGCAGCGAGCAGTCCCGCACCCACAGCTCCCAGCCGCCCAGCGCCTTCGAGCAGTTCCACCCGGTCCACCGGCCGGCCTGGGCGCCCTCGTTGCCCGCCCGGTTGCACGCGGTCTGGCTGCTCCAGCCCTCGCTCTCCTTCCAGTACGGCGTGCAGGCGGCGGCCGTGGCGCCGCCGTCGGCGCTCTCCGCGCACCCGGTGGCTGGCGTGCTGGCCAGGGCCGATCCGGCGGTGAGCACCGAACCGGCGACGGCGGTTGCCAACACGGCACCTCGAACAAGGTTGCGGATGATCATGCGTCTCCTCCTGGCAGGCGTGGCGTGTTGCCGCTACCGGAACACTCGCTGCCGCACCAGAAGAAATCAATCCACCAAATAGGCCTTGACATGGTAACTAAATCACTGAACCGTGCCGGTGAGTTCGCGGGCCCGCTCGGCGAGGTCGGCGAGCGCGGCGGGGAGGTCGGCCTGGCTGAGGCTGGCCACGACGGCCGCCCGGTTCGCGGCCAGGACCGCGCGGTGCGCGTCCGGATCGGACAGCAGCGCGGCCACCCCGCCGACGTCCTCGGGGTCCCACACGGTGACACCCAGCGCGCGGATCTCCGCCAGCACCGGGTACGGCCCGGCGACCACCGGTTTTCCCGCTGCCGCCGCCTCGACCACCGGCAGGCCCCAACCCTCCCAGGTGGACGGCAGCAGCACGACGTCCGCCGCGGCGTACAGATCGGCGGGGCGCGGTACCCAGCCGCGGATCAGGCCCGGTGCCTGGGCCAGCGCGTCGGCCACCGGGCCGGGCTCGCCCGGTTGGGGGTCGGTCAGCCAGTAGCGCACCCGCCCGGGCAACACCGCCGCCAGGGCACGGGCGAAGGACACGGCTCCGGGGATGTTCTTGTTGGCCGCGTCCACCCGGGCCGGGTGGGCCAGCAACACCTCGTCGGGGTCCACTCCCAGGGCGGTGCGGCACGCGTCGCGGTCACCGGTGGCCAGGCCGTCGACGTCGACCTCGGGGTGCCGCACCACCAGTGCCTTGGCGTCCAGCAGTTCGGGCCAGCGGGCGGCGAACTCCGACTCGGTGTACCTGTTGATCACCACGTGCAGGTGGCGCGGGTGGTGCAGCGGCACGACGTCGCCCTCGACCGGTCGCAACACCACGCCCTGCCACGCCGGGTCGTGGTGCCGCACGACGGTGGGCACACCAGCGGCCAGGGCGTGGTGTTCCAGCGCACGCGATGCCAGGGGCGCCGACCACAGCGACCCGGCGTTGTCGAGGACCAGCAGGTCGTGCGTTCGGCACAGCCGGCTGATCGTGGCGTGGTCCACGGGTGGCGGCGCCGCGCCGGGCCGATCGGCCCACAGTCCGCGGACGACCACGTCGTCCGGCTCGTGATCGGCGAAGAACCCGGCTGCCCTGGTGACCGTCCACCCCAGCGCCCGGAATCCCCGCACCCACGCCGCCGCCGCGACGCTCACCCCGTCGAACCCGCCCAGTCGGTGCGACACCAGGCACACCCGCACAGCCGCTCACCCCCATGATCCACCACTCACCCTGCCGGACAGGTAGTTGTCAGCGCAACTACCTCCGCTGTCGCCGTGGGTGGTTGGTCACCGGTGTCGGGTTTGACTCTCCCCTTGGGACAAGGCGCAGGGTCGGGTCACCGGGCACGGGGCCCGGGGCGAGGAGGGAGACGTGGCCAGACTGAGCATCGGCGAGTTCGCCCAGGCGTCGGGGCTGACGCCCAAGGCGTTGCGGCTCTACGACGAACTGGGCCTGCTGCCGCCGGCCGAGGTGGACCCGCGCTCGGGCTACCGGTCCTACGACCGGTCCCAGTTGGAGCGGGCGCGGCTGGTCGCGTGGTTGCGCGGGCTGGGCATGCCGTTGGCGCGCATCCGGGTGGTGTGCGACCTGGCGCCGCTGGCGGCGGCGGCCGAGGTGACCTCGTACTGGCGCCAGGTCGAGGCGGACACGGCCGCGCGCAAGGAACTGGCCACCTTCCTCGTCGACCACCTGTCCAGAAAGGACACTGAGATGACCGATGTGCGCGGGGAACTCGACCTGCGTTGCGCGGCCCGGGTGGAGCGCGGGCTGGTGCGGCGGACCAACCAGGACGCGGGGTACGCGGGCAGGTGGCTGTTCGCGGTCGCCGACGGGTTCGGTGACGACGGCGCCGACCGGGCGGCCAGTTCCGCCGCGCTCGCCGCTCTCGAACCGTTCGACGCGGAGGTGCCGGCCGGGAACCTGCTGCGGGTGCTGGGCAGCGCGGCGCACCGCGCCCGCACCGCGGTGCGGGAGTTCAGCGAGACCGCCCCGGGGTTGGTGGACAGCGGCACCACCCTGACCGCCATGCTCTGGTCGGGCAGCCAGTACGCGCTGCTGCACGTGGGCGACTCGCGGGCGTACCTGCTGCGCGGCGGCGAGCTGACCCAGATCACCCACGACCACACCTTCGTGCAGTCACTGGTGGACGAGGGCAAGTTGACACCCGAGGAAGCCGCCGTCCACCCGCGCCGCGCCACCCTGCTGCGGGCCCTCACCCACGGCGATCCGGCCGAGCCCGACCTGCACCTGCGCGAGGCGCACCCGGGGGACCGGTTCCTGCTGTGCTCGGACGGGTTGCACGGCGTGCTGCCGGAGCCGGCCATCCGCGACACCCTGCACGCCGCCGACACCCCACAGCGGGCGGCCGACCAGCTCACCGACCTGGTCCACGCCGCCGGCGCACCGGACAACCTCGCCTGCGTCGTGGTTGACGTGGTGAGCGGCTGATCGGCCTGACCGGCTGACCGCTCGGCCGCACGGGGTCGGTCAGCGGTGGGGGTGCTGGGAGACGCGCTCCTCGGTCTTCCAGCACCCGAGCCGGTTGCACCTGGCCGGCCTGGTCCAGGTCCGCCGCGAGGGTCGCGCACGCTCTACCGCATCACCGGCGACCACCTCGCCGCCCTGGGCGCCGAGGCCAGACGTGGGCGTTGGTGCCGGACGGCATCGGATGGCACTCGGATGGCATCCGGATGGCACTGTGCGGGCATGAGAACGCCCCCGAGTATCGCCGGGGGCGCCAGCTCAGTTCCGGTCAAGCCGGCCGATTTTGACGGCCGCCATGAAGGTGGTGAACGATTCCGGGGTGAAGGTAAGGAATCCGGCTGCCGGCTGCTTGCTGTCGCGCACAGCCGTTGCGTTGTCCAGGCAGGCAAGCTCGACGCAGTTGTTGGAGCCCGCGCCCGACCGGCTGCTCTTCTTCCAGGTGTGCATCTCAGCCATTCTTTTCCAGCGCTTTCAGTTGTTGGCGGATGAGTTCCGCCGTGTCAGCTGGCGACAACGCCAGTGTATGTAACTGCGCAAACAGTGGATCCCTGGGCACGCCCCGAGTATCGCCGGGGGCGCCAGCTCAGTTCCGGTCAAGTCGGCCGCTTTTGGCGGCGGCCATGAAGATGGTGAACGATTCCGGGGTGAAGGTAAGGAATCCGGCTGCTGGCTGCTTGCTGTCGCGCACAGCGGTTCCTGCGTCGACGTACGCGAGTTCCACGCACTGTGCCGCACCTCCCCCGGAGTAGCTCGACTTGCGCCACTGGGCATCGGCTAGGTCGTGGGACGAAACCGACATGGATGCACTCCTTATTTGTCGCTGAGTTCCTGGATGCGGTTCTTCAGAAGAGAGACCGTGTCGTCTTCCGACAGGCACTGCTGCTCGGCTTGCTCGAACGCGAGACTGTACGCCCCGGTCGTTCTCAAATAGTCCGCTCCTGTGAGAGTTTCCGTGTAAGCGATCGCAGTCTCTGCCACGGCGATGTAGAGCAGGGTAAACGGACAGCTCAGACCCGGAGCTGAACCGCTGTCGAACGGAAGGACACGGATCGAGACGTGCGGAAGCTGGGCGAACTCCACCACTCGCTCAAGCTGACGTCGCAGCGTGGCAGGGCCACCGACAATCCGGCGTAGGGCTTCCTCGCCCAGGATGATCCACACCCGTTGACCGGGGCGCACGCGTAGCTGTTCGCCTCGCTGCTCACGGGCTGCCGCCATGTCAGCGACGCGGCTGCCGGGCACTGTTGGTGAGTGCATGATCTGAGCACGCGCGTACTCGGCCGTCTGGATCAGCCCCGGAACCTCGGGGTAGATCATCCGAAGTTCTTCCGCCGCCCGCTCGAAGACCACATAGTCGCGCCCGACGTCGGGCACACGCTCCGGTGCCGCGTAGCGTCGCGCCTCGGCGGACAGTCGGCGCAGGTCCTCCGCCTGCTTGCCTGTCACGCCGTACAGCTCAAGTAGGGCCTTCGTACCAGCCTCGTTGAGCGCCAGCCCACCGTGTTCAACCTTGGACAGCTTGCCCCGATACCAGCCAAGCATCTTGTTGGCCGCTTCCAGCTCGATGCCCGCTTGGTCGCGTAGATCTCTCACCCGGTGTCCGAAGATCAGGCGCTGCACGATCGGGCTGTCTTCGCTCATGCGGCGAAGTTTGCCGCACGCCTCCGTTGGTGAGTACCGCCCCGTTGCGGGAGATTGAGTTGCAAACTGAGTTATTGCATCTCAATCTCCACCCGATCGGAGTAAGAAAATTTTTGCATCTCAGCCTTAGTCTCTTGAATGATCGATCTCGCGTGGCGAGGCTCACGTGCCGCGCGCGTCTTGAACCCTTGACTGGGAGGTTTGAGCGTGCTGACAGCTGCTTGCTGTTGCCGTTGCGGCTGGCCTGGTTCTTCGGTCCTTTCGGCGGTGACCGGTGGATGCCCTTGACTGGATAGACGAACTCAGGCGTCGCCGCTGGACCTGGCACTACCTGCCGTCCAGGAAGGCGCCACAGCTGATCGCCGCTGTGCTCCGCTGGCCCGAGTGCGCCGACGTGGTGATCCTCAGCGGCGACAGCGACCGGTTTCCCGCACTGGCCTACCGAGCCCCGCTCGACAACGGCCACCAGGATCCGTTCGCGCCGCCCGTGATCGTCTGGTCCTACGCGGCCAAACCAGCGTGGGCCATCCGCGCGGTCCTCACGATCGCGCCACCGGGATCGCCGACCGCGCCGACCACGCTCCTGCCGACACCGGTCAACATCGCCGAGTTCGCCCAGCAGTTCCGGACCGTTCGGCACCAGGTGATCCGTCCACCGGTGCAACCGCCTCGGCTGGCGAAGGGGGCGTGACTGTGCGGCACTCCCACGCGGCGAGTCTGGACGCCGCGACGCGTTATGTCGCGAACGGTTGGCCGATCCTGCCCGGAACCGTGCACCCCGACGCGGTCCGGCCGTGGCTGCCGCACAGCGTGCCACTGCGAACCGTCGAGCAGGTTCGGCGGTGGTGGGTTGGTGGCACCTCGTCGGTGTGGCTGTTCCCCGGTCCGCTGTTCTCGTTGCTGTCGGTGGAACCGGCGTTGGCGCGGGAGCTGTTCGAGAGTCCGGAGTTCCAGCGGCATCCCGGGCCGGTGCTGCACGAGCAGGGGCGCGACGCCCAGGTGGTCTTCGTCGTGTCGCCAGTGCCTGAGCGGTTCGAGTTCCCGCCGTCGCTCCGGTCGTCCGTTCGGCTGGTTCCGTCCTGGGATTCCGTGCCCGCGCCACCGACGATCAAGGGCGGATACGAGGTCTACTGGTGGTACCACCCCGACCGGGTGGGATGGCAACCGGCGCCCTTCGGCCCCGTGCTCGCGGCTGTCACGGCCGTCCGGAGCACCTGGCGTGCGGTGACGTGACCGACCAAAGAGGACAGAAGTCCACCGCCACCGCCGGCTGGTCGGCGGTGGGGTGTGCTCCGGGTGGGCGCCCTTGCGCATTCGTGGCACGTTTTCCGGGGCCCGCGACCAAAAAACGCGAGAAATGGTTTCGGAAAAGCGATGGGTGATTCCGGGTGGTCGACCGCCGTTCGTTGGTGAATGGCGGCCGGGGTGTTCGACGGCACGTGTGGTCCCTGTGAATTTGCTGAGAAAACGGGGTGACGTGGCCGGCTGATCGCGCCGGGGGAGTGGCGGTGACCAGGGGGTATTCCCTCCTGTGGCACGTGCCGGACCAGCGGTTTCGCTCGTCGACCACAAGGAAGGTAGCGGTGTCGACGCCAAGCTGGAGCTGATTGACACGATTTCGCGGTGTGTGATAGGCGTGTGGCCGCTCTGGTGCGTGGTCGCGCCGTGGGCAGTGTGAGGCGAGTAATGCGTGGCGGGTAATGAGCGGCAATGGGTTGTGCGTTGTCGCCGCCGGTGCCGCCGTTCATCGTGGGAGGATTTCGCGGATGGCTCAGCTTCGCGCGCGGCTGCCCGGGGCGGCCGGCGGCACGTCCGGGGCGGCGCGCACGTACCGGCCGGAACTGCAGGGGCTGCGCGCGGTGGCGGCGGCGCTGGTGGTGGTCTACCACATCTGGCTGGGGCGGGTCTCCGGCGGCGTTGACGTCTTCTTCCTGGTGTCCGGGTTCCTGGTCACCGGGCAGCTGGTGCGCGCGGTCGAGCGCGGCGGGATCCGGTTCGGTCGGTACTGGGGCCGGATGCTCAACCGGCTCATGCCGGCGGCGCTGACCGTGCTGCTGGTGACCACGCTCGCCGGCATGGCACTGCTCCCGGAGAGCCGGTGGTTCCAGACGATCAGGGAGGTCGTCGCCTCGGCGTTCTACGCGGAGAACTGGCGGCTGGTCGCCGACTCGGCCGACTACTTCACCCCGCACCACGAGGCCAGCGTGGTGCAGCACTTCTGGTCGCTGTCCATCCAGGGGCAGTTCTACCTGGTGTGGCCGCTGCTGGTGGGGCTGGTCGCGGCGCTGGCCGGCTGGGCCGGCCGCCAGCTGCGGCGGCCGCTGGCCGTCACCCTCGCGGTGGTCTTCGCCGCCTCGCTGGCCTACTCGGTCGCGCTCACCGCCACCGACCAGCAGACGGCCTACTTCCACTCGCTGACCCGGGCGTGGGAGTTCGCCCTCGGCGGCCTGCTCGCGCTGGCCATCGACGCGATCGTGCTGCCGAGGGCCGTGCGCGTGGTGCTGGGCTGGCTCGGCCTGGCCGGGCTGGTCGCCTGCGGGCTGGTGCTCCAGGTCGGCAGCGTGTTCCCCGGCTACCTGGCGCTGTGGCCGACGCTGTCCGCCGCACTGGTGCTGGTGGCCGGGTGGACGAGCAGCCCGGTGGGCGTGGACCGCCTGCTGGCCTCCCGACCGCTGGAGTACCTGGGCAACCTCAGCTACGCGCTCTACCTGTGGCACTGGCCGGTGCTGGTGCTCTTCCTCACCGCCACCCAGCGCGCCGAGGTGGGCCTGCGCGACGGCGCCCTGATCATCGGCCTGTCCCTGCTGCTGTCGGTGCTCACCCACCACCTGGTCGAGCAGCCGGTGCGGCGCTCCCGGATCGGGGCGGCCAGTGCCTGGGGCGCCTACCGGTTCGCGCTGCTCATCCTGACCCCGGTGCTGCTGACCGCGGGCGCGTGGCAGCTGGTCAGCGACGAGCGCGCCGAGGTGGCCGTGCTGTCGCTGGACGATGCCGACCACCCCGGCGCGCGTGCCCGGCTGCCCGGATTCGAGTACCAGGGCGCCGAGGACGCCGACCTGACGCCGAGCTACATGTCCCTGCCCTACGACTGGTCGCTGCCCGGCGAGGACTGCGTGGTCTCGGCGCGCAACGCCGAGCTGGAGATCTGCGCCACCGCCACCGACGGTGCGCCGACCCGGCGGGTGGTCGTGGTGGGCGACTCGCACTCCCGGCAGTACCTGGCCGCGCTGCGGCCCATCGCCGAGCAGCGCAACTGGCAGATCATCGGCATGGGCCGCAGCGCCTGCCCGTTCTCCACCGACTCCGACACGGTGCCCGGCGATCAGGGCTGCATCGCCTGGAACAGCGCGGCCGTGGACGAGATCCGCGAGCTGCGACCGGACTTCGTGTTCACCATCGCCACCCGGGACGTGCGGGTCGGGCTCACCGAGTGGACGCCGCCCGGCTACGTGGAGCAGTGGCGCAAGCTCGCCGACGACGGCATCCCGGTGGTGGCCGTGCGGGACAACCCCCGCTACGACTTCTCGCCGGCGGTGTGCGCGGAGCGCAACGGGGTGGACGCGCCCGAGTGCGCCACGCCGAGGGCGGAGCTGCTCGCGGCGGACCCGCCCTACCTGGGGCTGGACAACGTCCCGGACAACGTCTCGTTCCTGGACTTCAGCGACTTCTTCTGCACGGAGGAGGTCTGCCCGCCGGCCATCGGCAACGTGCTGATCTACATGGACGACAACCACGTCAGCGCCAGCTACCTGACCACCATGTCGTCCATTGTGGACGAGGCGATCAGCGCGGTGCTCGGCGAACCCGACGCCAGCTACTAGTGTTTCTGCTCCGCCGGCGACCGAGAACCGGCAGGGGTTCGCCCGGCTCGGCAGCGTTGACGACACCACCGTCGTCCCGACGGTCGAACCGGGCGTGACCACCTGGCGAACCACGGGCTGACGCGCTCGCCCGCCCGGTGGGTGCTCAGCCCTGGTGCGCGTGCGCCGCGGCGGTCGGCCCGGTCAGCACCCGCACCACCGCCTCGGCGGTGCCCGTGGCCGACGCCGGGTTCTGGCCGGTGACCAGCCGGTCGTCGGTGACCACGTGCGCCTGGAAGTTCGGCGCGCTCCGGTAGTGGCCGCCCAGTTCGGTCAGCCGGTCCTCCAGCAGGAACGGCACCACCCCGGCGCGGCCGACCGCGTGTTCCTCGGCGTTGCTGAACCCGGTGACCTGCCTGCCGCGCACCAGCGGGGTGCCGTCGGGCAGGGTCAGTCCCACCAGGGCGGCCGGGCCGTGGCAGACGGCGGCCACCACGCCGCCGGCCGCGTGCACCTCGGAGCCCAGCCGGGCGAGTTCCGGGTTGTCCGGGAAGTCCCACATGGTGCCGTGGCCACCCGCGTAGAAGACGGCGGCGTAGTCGGCCGGGTCGACGTCGCCGGGACGCCGGGTGTCGGCCAGTTGCGCGGCGATCCCGGGGTCGGCCAGGAAGTCCCGCTGGACCGGGTCGGCCGGGTCGAGGCCGTCCTGCGGCGGGGTGCCGCCGCGCACCGACACCAGGTCGACCTGGAAGCCGGCCGCGCGGAACACCTGCCAGGGATGCGCCGCCTCCGGCACGTAGTACCCGGTCCGATCCCCGGTGTCGCCGACCTGGTCGTGGCTGGTCAGCACGATGAGCACGCGATTGGTGCGGGTCATGTCCGAACTCCTCCCGTCCGGTGTGGACGTGTGCGGTGTGGGACGAGACTAGGACGGGAGTTCCCGAGAAAACCAATAGCAGAATCTGGTTGATCCATAGGGAAACCTATGGGTTGACCCGGCCGAGCCGTCCCCTGGTCGCGATCAGCAGCACGATCGCCGCGCCGGTGGAGGCGAGCAGGAAGACGTGCGCGGTGTCGGCCGCGGTGTCGAGCGTCGGGAACACCTCGGTGAAGGCGACCGAGAAGAAGTTGTTGATGCCGGTGTGGCAGAGCATCGCCAGCGGCAGGCTCTCGCCGGTCCGGTTGAACACCCAGGTCATCACGAAGCTGAACGCGACGCAGGTGGCGATGAACTCGACCGGCCGGGTCCAGTCCACGTCCGGCCAGCCGCCCCACTCGGTGAGGAACAGCGGCAGGTGCCACACGCCCCACAGCGGGCCGAGGATGAGCGTGGCGGTGACCGGGCTGAACCGGTGTTGCAGGCGCGGCTGCGCGAAGTCCCGCCAGCCCGGCTCCTCGGCCAGCCCGGTGGTGAGCAGTTGCAGCACCAGGGCGGGCAGGTAGGCCACCAGCACCGCGACGCCGGGCGCGCGCACCTGGCCGTCGGACAGGGCGAGGCCGGTGACGACGAGCACCGCGGGCACCCCGACCAGCAGGGACAGGTACCACCGCCAGCTGACCCGCCACCGCAGCAACCGGCCCACCCAGGCGCGGACCCCGGTCCGGCCGTCCACGACCGCGGTCACCAGGAACGCCGACAGCACCGGGCCGAGGTAGGCGCCGGGCAGCACACCGAGGAACTGGGTGGTGCCCAGGATCGCCGGGAAGCCGAAGGGCAGGACGCCCAACCCGTTCTGGGACAACACGTACGGCGTCCACGCCGCCCAGCTCAGCAGGTTGGCCAGCACGAAGAAGGTGACCAGCGGATGACGGCGGACCAGGCCCCTCACGCCGGCCCGGTCGGGCCGCTGGACCCGTCCCGGCGAAATGTGCGTTACCACCACGATGTCCTTTCCCGGAGCGCCCTTTTCCCGGGCGCTTGACGTGGTGGTCAGCACACCAGCGGCGGGTGGGTGCGGTCATTCCCGCGGCCGCCCCAACCCGGGTGCAGCTGGCTGTACCCGGGCGGTCGGGCGGCGGTGCGCCGCGGGCCGCGAACCCGGGGTGCCCTCGGCCCGGACGCCTATCCTGGGGCGGCACCGCTGGCCTCGGGCGACCCCGGTGGCGGGCGGCGAACTCCACACCGGACGGGACCCCACACCGGACCCGGCAGACCCCGAGGGAGCGTGCATGAGCACCGGCACCGAGCGCGACACCACCCGGCCCGGCAGCGGCCCACTGTCCAGTGTGGACCTTGGCCGGCTGCGGGAGCGGCGCAGCGTCAAGTGGACCGAGTACCCGCCGGACGTGCTGCCGGTGTTCGTGGCCGAGATGGACACTCCGCTGGCCGAACCGATCACCGCCGCGCTGACCGCCGCGATCGGTCGGGGCGACACCGGCTACGCCGCGGCCGGCCGGTTACCGGAGGCGTTCGCCGGCTTCGCCGGTCGGCGCTACGACTGGCACCCCGACCCGACCGACATCCGGCTGGTGCCCGACGTGATGACCGGGATCGTGGAGGTGCTGCGGCTGCTCACCGAGCCGGGCGACCGCGTGGTGGTGAACACCCCGGCCTACCCGCCGTTCTTCTACTGGCTGGACCGGCTCGGCCTGGAGCTGGTGAACAGCCCGCTCGCGCTGACCGACCAGGGCCACCGCCTCGACCTGGACCGGCTCGAACGCGACTTCGCCTCGGGCGCGCGGGTGTACCTGCTGTGCAGCCCGCAGAACCCGACCGGCCTGGTGTTCGACCGCGACGAGCTGGAAGCCGTGGCCGATCTCGCCGACCGGTACGGGGTGCGGGTGGTGGTGGACGAGATCCACGCGCCGCTGACCTACCCGGGCGTGCGGCACGTGCCGTTCGCGTCGTTGGACCGGCCGGCGGCGGCGCGCTCGATCACGCTGGTGTCCGCGTCCAAGGCGTGGAACCTCGCCGGCCTCAAGGCGGCCATGGCCGTGGCCGGCCCGGCGGCGCGCGCCGACGTGGCCGCCATCCACCCGGAGATCAGCGAGGCCGCCGGCCTGTTCGGGGTGATCGCCAGCGAGGCCGCGCTGACCGAGGGCGAGCCCTGGCTGGCCGAGCTGCTGGTGCAGCTGGACGCCAACCGCCGGCTGCTCGGCGAGCTGCTGGCCCAGCACCTGCCGGAGATCCGCTACCGGCTGCCCCGGGCCACCTACCTGGCCTGGCTGGACTGCCGGGACCTGGGTTTCGGCGACGACCCGGCGGCCACCTTCCTGGAGCGCGGCCGGGTCGCGCTGCAACCCGGCCCGCGGTTCGGGCCGGCCGGTCACGGGTTCGCCCGGTTCAACTTCGCCACCTCGGCCGAGCACGTCACCGAGGCGGTGCACCGGATGGCCAGGGCTCGCTGAGCCGGCCGAAACCGTTGGCCATTGGCGGCCCCACCCGGTAGAGGTGGACGCATGACTGCTCTTGGCGCTGTGTTCCGACCCCAGTTCCCGCCCGAACGGCTGGCCCAGGTGGCCCGTGCCGCCGACGACGCCGGCGTGGACGAGCTGTGGTTGTGGGAGGACTGCTTCCTGGAGAGCGGTATCGCCAGCATGGCCGCGGCACTGGCGTGGACGCGGCGGGTGCGCGTCGGCATCGGGCTGCTCCCGGTGCCGCTGCGCAACGCCGCGCTGACCGCGATGGAGGCCGCCACCCTGCACCGGTTGTTCCCGCACCGGGTGCTGCTCGGCCTGGGCCACGGCGTGCAGGACTGGATGGGGCAGGTCGGCGTGCGCGCGGACTCGCCACTGACCCTGCTGCGTGAACACCTCACCGCCACCAGGGCGCTGCTGCGCGGTGAGCGGGTCAGCACCAGCGGCCGGTACGTGCGGCTGGACAACGTCGAACTCGACTGGCCGCCGACCACACCGGCGCCGGTGCTGGCCGGCGCGACCGGCCCGCGCACGCTGCGGCTGACCGGCGAGGTCGCCGACGGCACCATCCTCACCGCCGGCACCACGCCCGACCAGGTGCGGCGCGCCCGCCAGCTGATCGACGAGGGCCGGGCCGCGGCCGGGCGCACCGGCGAGGCGCACCGGGTCGTCGTGTACTTCCACGCGGCCACCGGCCCGGACGCGGCCGAGCGCCTCGCCGCGGAACTGGCCGGCCACGGCTATGCCGCCCCGGCCGAGCAGGTGGGGGCCGCCGGCGACGCGGACACCATCGCCGCGGCCGTGCACCGCCTGGTGGCGGCCGGCGCCGACAGCGTGGTGCTGCAGCCCACCCCGGACGAGCCGGACCCCGAGGGCTTCGCGCGGTTCGTCGGCGAGCAGGTCCGCCCGCGCGTGCTGGCCGCGTCCTGACCGGTGCTTGGGGTGTGATCGCCCAGAGGTGTTCGCGGCGGTGGTCTCGGCGGTGGCCTCGGGGCGTGGCGAGCGTCACGCTCTTCCCGGTTGACCTTCACATAAGTGTGAAGGTTTGAGCATTGGGTCATGCAAGACCACGCGGCACATGGTGGCTCACTCGCCACCATCGTAGCCAGCCGGCATGAACCAGGGGAGAGGTGACCGATCGTGGACAACACTCTTTTCAGCTACAGCCCGATTGTCGAGCGGGCGCCGATCCAGTGGCCGGGCGGGGCCCGCGTCGCCTTCTACGTGGGCCTGAACATCGAGCACTACCAGGTCGACAAGCCGTCGACGAGCATCTTCGCCGGCACCAGGGACCTGGCGCCGGACCCGTTGAACTACGGCTGGCGCGACTACGGGCCCCGGGTGGGCTTCTGGCGGATGCTGCAGACCCTGGACCGGCACGGCATCCGGGCGAGCGTGCTGCTCAACTCCGACGTGTGCGAGCAGAACCCGCAGATCATCAAGGCGGGCGTGGAGCGGAACTGGGCGTGGCTGGCGCACGGCAAGAACAACTCGATCCTGCACGCCAACATGACCGTTGACGAGGAACGCGCCTACCTGACCGATGTCGTGGAGACCATCGAGCGCGCCACCGGCAAGCGGCCGCGCGGCTGGATGGGGCCGGGGCTGACCGAGACCTTCAACACCCCGGAGCTGCTCGCCGAACTCGGGCTGAACTACGTGCTTGACTGGTGCAACGACGACCAGCCCTACGAGTTGAACGTGCCCGGTGTGTACAGCGTGCCCTACGCGATCGAGCTGAACGACATCAGCCTGTTCGTCAGCAAGAGCGTCACCGGTCCGGAGTTCGTGCAGATGGTCAAGGACCAGCTGGACCAGATCCACGCGGACTCGGCGGACAGCGGCCGGGTGATGGCACTGGCCCTGCACCCGTTCGTGGTGGGCCAGCCGTTCCGCAACCGCTACCTGGACGAGGCCCTGGAGTACGTGGCCAACCACCCCGGGGTCTGGCTGACCACCAGCGACGAGATCGCCGAGCACTACGTGAGCAGCACCGGCGCCACCGCGTCGGCGTGACACCCGGGCCGGAGCCACGCCCCCGGCGCCGGCCCGAAGTCCACTCAGGACAGTGAACGGCACGGCCGGGCCCGTTCCGCGCGATCGTCGTGGAACGGGCCCGGAAAAGCCGGCCGGCCCAACGATTTCCCCTGGTCGATCAGGGGAGAGGTGAAATCGTTATCCCGCCGTGGAATCCTGGCCGTATGCGTATCACGGTCGATCCGGACGCCCGACATTGTGCGACAGTGCGTGATCGATGTGTGCCAACGGTGTCACCTGGTTGCTGAATTTGTGTCGCACAACTCAGCTGATCAGGCGAAACGCCGAAAGTCGTGGATTCGATAACACACTGGGAGCCGGCGGGGGCGCTCGTGCGGCAGGTGAGTTTGGGGGCCTTGGTGGGCTGGCTGGGTCGGGTGTTCGAACAGGACAGCAACGGGAACAGTTCACCGGCTCGGCTTCTCCCGGTCAGCAGAAACGGCACCGTCCCCGACTTTTCCCCGACACAGCGGCAATTGCCCGCCGTACCGGAACAGCCGCCGGGTGCGCCGGCCCATCCACTGCGCCTGTTCCGCCCGGTGTACCTCACCCGCCGCCCCACCCCGGTCGCCGGCACCGAACCGCTCTACGCCGCGCTGGACCTGGAGACCACCGGGCTGGACCCGCGCACCGACCGGGTGTGCGAGGTCGCGGTGGTGCGCTTCCGCGCGGACGGCACGGTCGTTGACGAGTACGCGACCCTGATCAACCCGCAGGGCCCGGTGCGCGCCTCGGAGTTCCACCGGATCGTCGACGCGGACGTGGTCGACGCGCCCACCCTGGCCGAGGTCTGGCCCGACCTGCTGCGGATGATGACCGGCTGCGTGGTGGTCGCGCACAACCTGAAGTTCGAGGACGGCTTCCTCACCGAGGAACTGGCCAGGGCCGGGCTGGTGCCGCCGCCGCTGGTCGGCCTGTGCAGCCTGGTGACCTGCCGCAGCCAGTTGGACGGGCCGGCCTACTCGCTGCAGTCGGTGTACCGCACGGCCACCGAGCAGTGGATCGAGGACTCGCACACCGCGCTGGGCGACTGCCGGGCGCTGGTCACGCTGGTCCAGTGGCTGCTGGCGAACGCGCCGGCGCCGCTGTGGCTGCAGGGGCCGCTGCCCGAGGGCGCGGTGCTGGCCGAGGCGTCCGCGCCGGGCCGGATGATGCCGCGCGCGTCCCGGCTGAACCGGAGCCGGCACGGCTACCTCGGCTCGATCGCCCGCCAGTTCCCGCGCGGCGGCGAACACCCGGTCGACCCCGTCGCCGCCCAGGACTACCTCGACGCGCTGGACGAGTGCGCGGCCGACCAGCGCGTCACCGGTGACCGCGCGCGGCGGCTGGAACGCCTGGCCCGGCGGGCCGGGTTCACCCAGCAGCAGCTGGTCGCCGAACACCGGCGGGCGTGGCAGCGCGCCACCAGCGGCCTCGCCCTGGCCGAACCCGACCGGCTGCCGGCGAAGACCAGGCAGCGGCTGGTGCGCTTCGCCCACGACCTCGGCCACCCCGACCTGGCCGCGGACCTGGCCGGTGACGGCGACGCGGCCGCCGACGAGAGCACCGGGTGCCTCAGGGGCTGGCGCGTGGGCCTCGACGGCAGCGGCGCCCAGCTGGACGACCTCGCCGCCAGCGTCACCGCGCACGGCGGCGGCATCGCCAAGCGGATCACCGCCAGCGTCCGGTTCGTGGCGGCCACCGACCCGGACGGGGACGGCCTGGCGCTGCGCAGGGCCAGGGAACTCGGCGTGGACGTGCTCACCGTGGCCGACGCGCGCGCCCGCGTGGCCAGCGCCGTGCGGGACGCGGCCGACGCCGAGCGGCGGCACCGCGCCGAGGCGGCCGACCGCCGTGCCGAGCAGGCCAGGCGCGCCGCCGAGAACGACGCCCACTTCCGGCACCGCTGGCACGCCGTGGAACGGCCCCCGGCCTGGCGACGGTCCGGTTAGGACAGTCCACAGCGGAAGCTCAGCTCAGCCGCTCAGCCGCTCAGCCGATCTGCCGGTCCCGGCCGGCCAGCACGCCGGCCACCAGCTGCGGCAGCATGAGCAGCGCCAGCAGCACCAGTGGCGCGCGCCAGCCGCCGCTGTGCTGGTAGAGCGCGCCGACCAGGATGGGCCCGGGGATCGACAGCAGGTAGCCGGCGCTCTGCGCGAACGCGGACAGCCGGATCACCGTGGCGCTGTCCCGGCCGCGCATCCCGATCATGGTCAGCGCCAGCGGGAACGAGCAGTTGGCCACACCGAGCAGCACCGCCCACAGCCACGGCGCGGCGGCCGGTGCCGCCCACAGCCCGGCGTACCCGGCGAGGCCGACCACCCCGATCACCACGGCGATCCCGCTCTGGCTGGACAGCCGGCCGGCCACGGCGGCCAGCGCGAAGGACAGCGGCACGCCCAGCAGCGAGGTGACCGCGAACAGCAGGCCGGCGGTCTGCGCGGGCAGCCCGGCGTCCCGGAAGACCTGCGGCAGCCAGCCCATGATCACGTAGGCGGCGGTCGCCTGCAGTCCGAAGTAGACGGCCAGGGCCCAGGCGGTGGGACTGCGGGTGATCCGCTGCGGCGCCGCCGCTGCCGGTGCGCCCGCTGCCGGTGCGCCTGCTGTCGGTGCGCCTGCTGTCGGTGCGGCCGGGGGCGCGGCGGTGCCGGCGCGCTCGTGCCGGCGGTGGCCGGCCAACACCAGCCACGGTGGCACCGCGACCGCGGCGAGCACGGCCCACGCGCCGAGACCGATCCGCCAGTCACCGCCGAACACCCCGGCCAGCGGCACGGTGACCGCGGCGGCGGTGGACGCGCCGAGGTTGAGCGCCATGGAGTACGCGCCGGTCATCGCGCCGACCCGGTCCGGGAAGCGCTGCTTGACCACGACCGGCAGCAGCACGTTGGCCACGGCGATCCCGGCGAGCGCGAGCGCGGTCAGCCCGAGGAACCCGGCGGTGTCCGGGAGGAGCGGGCGCAGGGCCAGTCCGACGGTGATCGCGGCCATGCCCGCGGCGACGACCCCGCCGGAGCCGAAGCGCCGGGCCAGCCCGGGCGCGGTGGCGCCCACCAGGGCGAAGCACAGCGCCGGCACGGAGGTGAGCAGGCCGGCGACGGTGGCGCTCATGCCCAGACCGGCCCTGGCCTCTTCGAGCACCGGGCCGAGGCTGGTCACGGCGGGCCGAAGGTTGACCGCGGCCAGGACCAGCGCGACGGCCGCGAGCGCCCGCACCCACCCGGCCGACCGGCCGCCGGCTCGCGCCACCCGCTCCGGCGGCGCGACCACCAGGTCATCGTTCGGCATCGGGCAATCATAGAATCATTGGGTGAATCTTGGTCCGGTTTCTCGACCAGCGGGACTGTCCGACCAGGTGATCAGCGCGCTGCGCGCGCAGATCACCACCGGGGCGTGGGCGGTGGGCACCCGCATCCCGACCGAGCCGGAACTGGCCGAGCGGTTCGGGGTGGCCCGCAACACCGTGCGCGAGGCTGTGCGGGCGTTGGCGCACAACGGGTTGCTGGACATCCGCCAGGGCTCGGGCACCTACGTGGTGGCCACCAGCGAACTGGCCGGGGTGATGCGGCGCCGCTTCGCCAACGCCGACCAGCGCGACGTGACCGAACTGCGCGGGGCCCTGGAGGCGACCGCCGCCGGCCTGGCCTCGGCCCGGCGCACCGAGGACGACCTGCGCCGGCTGGACGAGCTGCTGGTCAGGCGGGAACAGGCCTGGGCGGCCGGGGACCGCGAGGCGTTCGTGGCCGCGGACGCCGCCTTCCACCTCGCCGTGGTGGTGGCGTCGCACAACACCGTGCTGGCCGGGCTGTACGCGGACCTCGGGCAGGTGATCCGCGACTCGCTGCGCGAGCACTTCAGCACCGAGCTGCGGCCCGACGAGTACCAGGACCACGCCCGACTGGTCGAGGCCATCCGGGCCGGCTCGGCGGCCGAGGCCACCGCCGAGGCCGCGTCCTACACCGCCACCTGCCGGGTCGACCCGGGCCGGGCGGACGCGGTCCCGGCCGACCACGGCGGCGGCGACCCGAGCTGAGCAGGGCTGGTCAGTCCTGCTCAGCCCCGGTCAGCCCCGGTTGGTCCTGCTCGGTCCTACTCGGTCCTGGTCAGCGGAAGTAGCCGTTGAACATGATCTCGCTGATCCGGGTCGTGGTCTCCATGCCGACCTCGTACCCGCCCTGGACCACCTGGGTGTTGTTCATGATGGCCAGGGTGTAGCGCTCGTTCGGGCCGACGAAGCCGACCGAGTTCATCAGCCAGGAGCCGTCGTCGTTGTCGTCGGACCAGCCGTTCTTGTTGCCCGGCCGCGCGGCCGCGCCAGCACCCCAGACACCCCACTGCTGGTTGACGGCCACCGAGCGCATCTCGCTGACGATGTAGTCGCGGTGCTGCTTCGGCAGCTTCTCCAGCACGTAGTTGATCAGCCGGTCGAGGTCGTCGGCCGTGGTGAGAATCCAGCCCCAGTGGTGCGGGTGCTCGTCGGTGAACCGGGCGTCGGTCATGCCGTAGTTCGCGAAGCGGGAGAAGAAGTCCTCGCCGCCGTACCGGTTCCACAGCGTGTGCGCGGCGTTGTCGTCACTGGAGTTGAGCATCGCGTGCATCAGCGCGCGGTCGTCGTCGGTCAGCGTGATGGCGCCGGAGTCGTTGCGCAGCAACAGGTCCACCACCATGGCCAGCTTCGGCGTGGAGCACGCCCAGATCAGCGTGTCCGAGTTGGCGTTGCGCCAGACCGCGCCGGTCTTGCGGTCGCGCACCACGATGCCGGCGAAACCGGGCCGGCTCCGGCCGTACGCCTCGGCCGCGGCGATCCGGGCCCGCAGCACCGGGTCGAAGCCGGCCGTGCTCGCGCTCTCCACCGATGACCGGTCAGCCGCCGGCCCGGACTCGGCGTGCGCGCTCGGCGCCGCCACCACGGCCGCCAGCAACGCGGACGACACCACGCCCAACAGGGCACGTCTACCAAGGTTGATCACGCCGCGGACGCTACCGCTAGCACACAGGCCATTGCCAGGAAAGAAAAAGTGAGTGATCTTACCGGGCTGGCCGGGCAACCAGGGGGCGTCGTGGCGCGTGCGCACCCCGTGCGCGCGGCGGTCACCGCGCGGGCGGTGAACGTCCCAGTCGGACACGTTCCGCTGCCCGTTTTCCCGCCGCGGTGGTCGACTCGGGCAGTGTCCACTGTGTCTTCAGTTTTTGGTAATCGGTTTCCGCCCAGCTCAGCACGGATGTGCGCGTGGCGTGTGCGGTTGGTGACACTGGGTTTGTTGACACCCGGCGCCCCGGTCAGTTTGCTGTCGCCCGGCGATGTTGATCTTTCCGGCCACATCGCCACCCTGCTTCCGACCCCAGAGGAGACTGTTCGTGAGACCGAACTCCGCTGGCTCGGCGCGCCGCGTGTCCCGCATGGCGCTGCTGGCCGTGGCGGGCCTGACCGCCGCGACAGCCGTGGTCACCACCGGTTCGGCCAACGCGGCCACCTTCACGGTCCCGCCAGCCAACGCCAAGGCCGACTACCAGCTCGGTGGGGCCTACACCCCGCCCGCCGACGTGCGGGTGGTGTCCCGCGACCGCACCGCCGCGCCGGCTGCCGGCCGGTACAACATCTGCTACGTCAACGGCTTCCAGACGCAGGCCGAAGAGGCCGCCTGGTGGCGCGCGAACCACCCCGACCTGCTGCTCAGGGACGGCGACGGGAACTACGTCGAGGACCCGGACTGGCCGGGTGAGCTGATCCTGGACATCAGCACCGAGGACAACCGCACCGACATCGCCGAGATCGTCAACGGCTGGGTCACCGGCTGCGCCGAGGACGGCTTCGACGCGGTGGAGATCGACAACCTGGACACCTTCACCCGGTTCACCGACCACCTCCAGGAGTCCGACGCGGTCGCCTACGCCGAGCTGCTGACCGAGCACGCGCACGCCGAGGGCCTGGCCATCGCGCAGAAGAACTCGGCGGAGCTGGCCGAGCAGGGCCGCGCGCTCGGGTTCGACTTCGCGGTGGCCGAGGAGTGCGGCCGCTACGACGAGTGCGGCGACTACGTGGACGCCTACGGCGCGCACGTCCTCGTCATCGAGTACCGCGACCAGGACTTCGCCAAGACCTGCCGGGAGTACGGCGACACCCTGTCGGTGGTCCGCCGCGACCGGAACGTGGTCGGCCCGAACTCGTCCGGCTACGTCTACGACGCCTGCTGAGTTCGACTCGGCTCCTGGGGTGGGCCCGTTGCCGGTGCTGGCAACGGGCCCACCCGTGTGTTGTGTGCCGTCGGCGGCGGCCGGTGCCTGGGAGGGAGGTCTGCCGGTGGTGCGCCGTGCCGCAGAGCCTAGCGCACGCTCGAACAGATGTTCGAACAGGGGGGTGGTGCGGGGAATTGCCCCGCGACCTGGTCGGGCAGGCCCGCCAGGCACCTGACGTGAGGTCGGCCGTCAGGTCAGCGGCCACCGTCAGGTCAGCGGCCAGTTGCGCAGGGCGGCGTCGCGCACGCCGCGGTGGGTGCCGGTCACAGCTGCGAGCCGCCGCCGTCCACGACCAGTTCGGCGCCGGTGGTGAAGGTCGCCTCGAACGCGAGGAACACCACCGCCCTGGCGACCTCCTCCGGGGTGCCCACCCGCCGCATGGGGTTGTCCGCGGCCATCTGCGCCATCGTCTGCGCGGCCACCTCGGCGGGCATGGTCTTCTCCAGGATGCCGGTGTCGATCGGGCCGGGGCTGACCGCGTTGACGCGGATCCCGCGCGGCAGCAGTTCGCGCGCCAGGCTGCGGGTCATCGAGCGCAGCGCCGCCTTGCTGGCCGCGTACGCGCTGAGCGCGGGCAGGCCCAGCACGTTCACGACCGAGGTGGTGAGCACCACGCCACTGCCCTCGGCCAGCAGCGGAGCCAGCTTCTGCACCGTGAAGTACGGGCCCTTGGCGTTGATGGTCAGCAGCTCGTCGAAGAGCTGCTCGCTGGTCTCCTCGAACGGCGCGAAACCGGTGACCCCGGCGTTGGCGAACAGCGCGTCGACCGTGCCGAACTCGGCCCGCACCCGCTCGGCCAGCTCGTCGATGTCGGCCAGCGAGGCCGCGTCACTGCGGACCGCGATCGCGCCGGCACCCAGCTGGGCGCTTGCGGAGTCCAAAGTGGACTGCTTGCGCCCGGTGATCAGCACGCGCGCGCCCTCGGCGATGAGCAGCCGCGCGGTGGTCAGGCCGAACCCACTGCTGCCACCGGTGATCACCACGTTCTTGCCGTCGTACTTGCCCATGTCGGACACCCTCCGTGCCGCGAAGTTGGTTGGTGGTTCCTCGTCCCGGTGGGGACGCCACCAAGCCAACGCCGGACCGCGCGGGCTGTCCAAGACCTGTCCCGCACCCCGTCATGCACGATTCGCATGACGGGGTGCGGTGGCCGGAACACGCGGCTCAGGCGTCGCGGCGCAGATCCAGTCGCCGCGGGAGTTGCTGGAACCCGGCCGCCCGGTAGGTGGCGACGGCGGCCACGTTGGCGCTCGGCGTGCAGACGAGCGCGCTCGACGAGCCGAGTCGCTGGAGCGCCGCGGCCGCGGCGACGCTGATCGCCCTGCCGTAGCCGCGCCGGCGGTGGTCCCGGTGCACGCCCATCGGCTCCAGCAGCCCGGGTCGTCCCGGGCCGGCCGACCACACCGTCACCGCCGCCACCGCCCTGCCCCGCTCGTCGTGGGCGACCAGACAGCGGGCGTCCGCGTACGCCGGTCCGGCCGCCATCGCCTGCCAGTGCGCATCGGCGAACGTGGACCCGGCAAAGGCCGCCCGCTGCACGACGGCCCGCACGTGCGCCTGCTCCGGCCCGACCACCTCGATCCGCAGGCCCGGGTCCGGCACCGGCACCGGCTCGGTGAGGTCGCGGCGCAGCGGCGTCCACGGCTCGTCGGTCGTCCAGCCGTTGTCCAGCAACAGGTTCTGGACCGGTGCGCCGGTCGGCGCCTCCACGCGCACCCGCCCCGCCGGCAGCACACCGCGCTCCGGGTCGGTGATGTCCTCGACCAGCCGTCGTGCCAGCTCCGCGTCCCGCCACGCGTCCGGCGCGACCGCCAGCCGCACCAACGTGGGCTCGTCCAGCAGCCCGACGGCGAGCACCCGCCCGTCCCGGCTCCAGGTCCGGACCGCCGCGGCGGTCGCCTCCGCACCGAACCGCCAGATCCAGCCCAGGTCCCCCGGGTGCAGCTGCACCGGCGCCGCGTCGCACTGCCACTCCCGCAGCACGCCCACCACCCCGCCCAGCCCGACAACGTCCGGTGTGCCCAACACGATCGTCACGCCCCGGATCAGACACCACCGCGCCGAGCGCCCGCACCCGCGTTTTCGCCCCGGTCGGCGCGTGTCGTCCGCGTTCGGCGACGTAGAGTGAGTGGTGTGTCCGTTGACGCCGCAGCCCCACCGGTGCCCGCCCCCGGCGTGGACCTCGACCTGAGGCTGGTGCGCTACTTCACGGTCGTCGCCGAGCACCTGAACTTCGCCAGGGCGGCCGAGGAACTGCGCGTTGCCCAGCCGTCGCTGAGCCGCCAGATCCAGCGCCTGGAGCACGTGCTCGGGGTGCGCCTGCTCGAACGCACGCCCCAGGGCAGCCGGCTCACCTCGGCCGGCGCGGCGTTCCTCCCCCGCGCGCAGACCCTCCTGCACTCCGCCCAGCAGGCCGTGCACACCGCCCGGTCCGCCGCGCCGGCCCGCGCGATCACCGTCGGCTACATCGAGGACCTCGTCATCACGCCCGCCGTGCGCGACCTGCGCCGCCGCCACCCCGACGCCCACGTCCGCACCCGGCACCTGGACTGGAACGAAGCCGGTGCCCTGCTCGACCGCCGGGTCGACGCGCTCATCGCCAGGACACCGCTGCCGATCCCGGTCGACGGCCTGCGCGTGACCGTGCTCTACGAGGAGCCGAGGGCGCTGCTCGTGCCCGCCACCCACCGCCTGGCCAGCAGGAAGTCGGTCACCCCGGCCGACTTCGCCGACGAACCCCTGGTGGCGTGCGCCGGCATGGCCGCGGTGTGGACCGGGTTCTGGCGGCTCGACCCCCGCCCGGACGGCAAGCGGGCGCCGGCCGGCCCCATGCTCGTCGAGACCTTCGAGGACAAGCTCGAAGTCGTCGCCGACGGCCACGCCATCGCCCTCGTGCCCGCCGACGACCGGCGCTGCACCCTCCGGGACGACCTCACCACCGTGCCCGTCGACGGGATCGAACCGTGCGAGGTGGTCGTGGCCACCCGGGCTGATGACCACAACCCGCTGCTCGCCCACTTCCGGGAATCCGCGCGCAAGTTCCTCGTCCGCCAGGCGGCGGACTGAGCGCCGGGCGGCCAGTGGAAACCGGCCGGTCAGCCGCCAGCCCCGCGCGGTGTCCGGCCGCGCACCAGCGGCAGGTACACCTCGTCGACGATCTCGACGAGCACGCTGTCCGGCACCGTGCTGACACCCCGGGTGATGTACTCGTTGCGCAGCAAGGTGAGCGCCACCGTGGCGACCCTCGGGTGCAGTGCCTCGGGCGGCGCCTCGCCCCGGGCCACCGCGCGCCCCAACACCGTCAGCCACACCGCCACGCCACCGTCGCCGCCGATCTGCTCCTGCAACTGGGCCAGCAGTTCCGGCTCGTCGCCCAGGCTGGTCAGCAGCCCGCGCAGGATCTCACCCTGGGGTGAGGACAGCCCGCGGTTGATCCGGCGCAACAGGTCCAGCACGTCACCGCGCAGCCCGCCGGTGTCCGGCGGCGCCAGCTCCACCTCGACCAGCTGCCGGTAGGCGGCCACCCCGAGCGCGGCCCGGTTCGGCCACCGCCGGTAGATCGCGTTCTTGTTGGTGCCGGCCCGCGCGGCCACCCGGTCCATGGTCAGGCCGGGATACCCCGACTCGGTGAGTTCCTCGGCCGCCGCCCGCAGGATCGCCTGCTCCACCTCGGCCCCGCGCCGCCTGCGCTGGCCGCGATCCCGCTGCCCCGCCTGGTCAGCGGTCATGCCCTCTCCCGTTCCGGCTGACGTGTGGCTGCCGTGCCCGCCAATGGTCGCACAGCCAGAGCGCACACCGACGTCAGCGAGCCCGACAACGGGCGCCCGCACGAGCCGGCAGTGCTGAGCCGCCTTGCCCGAGCGCCCTGTTCGGCTCAGTTGAACGGCCCGTGCGCCGAGTAGAACGCCGGCCGCTTCTGCCGGAGCCATTCGTTGATCTTGGCGAGCACCGCCAGCCCGTCCTGCCAGCCGCGCCGGTCAACCGGGTGCTGGTCGATCACGTTCCCGTGTTCGTTGCCGTAGCTGGCCATGTCGCGGCCCTGCATCACGTCCATGCGCGAGTCCCCCCGTTTCCACCGGAACGTGAGGTCGATCGCTGCCACGTACTGCCGCGCGATGGGCACAGTCATGCTCGGTCGTCCTTCGTGATGAGGCATCCGTGGTCGCCCCACGTGCCTGGCGGATCAGCATCCTCGCGGTGTGGACTGTGGAGAACGTCCGTTATGACGCCGGAACGAGCGTGTCCGGGTGTGTGACACGCTTTTGGCTGAAGTCCAGGTGAACGTGAACGCTGGTTCCGCACCGGAGATCGTCATCATGCCGCGACAGGGTTCTCGTGTGTGGCGAGAGCGGCGCGGCGCCGCGCTCACCGAGTCCACAGTGGACCTTGGGTCCCAGGCGGTTGCGATTCAGGGCTGCGGCAGTGGTGAGACGACCGGCAATGGGGTCACGCTCGGCTGAGCCTGGCAGGCGCCGGCCGCCTGGAGGGTGTTCCTGCTGACGTCCTCGACCTGATTGGTGGGGAACGCGTGGCACTGGCCATCCGGGCAGAAACGCCACTGATAGGGCAACCTCCTGGTCACGTCGAGGTCACCTCCTGGGCGAGCAGTGCGGTGACCGTGTCCAGGCAGTGCTGGCACGGCCAGGCCGGGATGGCCTTGGCCACGCCAACGGACAGGCAGTGTCCGCACAGGGCGTGGAAGGCGCGGTCCTGGTTGATGTCGGCGACGGGGACGATGTGGTTGCCACCGTCCACAGCGGACCGTCGCATCACGTACTTCGGCTGGTCGTCCGCGGCGTGTTCGGTGAGCAGGTAGCAGGCCCCGCACCAGCTGGCGCCCTCCCGGGTGGGGCGGGCGTAGGTGGTGACGAGCGAGTCAGCGAGCCGGATTCCGCAGAGGGCGCGGTAGAAGCCGGGCTTGTCCGGTAGCCAGCCGTGCACTCGTGGGAAGGCGAAGGACGAGTGGCCGTATGTCAGCGTGCTGGTCACGCTGCCTCCTTGTGTCCTGTGTGGACGAGGTCGGGGGTGGTGGCGTGGCCAGGGCGGGAGTTCCTGCCCACGCCACCGGTCGGCCGTCCCGGGGAGTGTGTCGGGGGAAGTGGGCCGGCCGACGTCAGGGGCCGTGACAGGCGGGTGGCCGACCGGCCCGGCAACCGCGGCGGGGGGAAGCCAGAGCAGCGTCAAACATGTAGACCTTTGCTGGCGTCGCCCAGTGGGTGTGAATGCGGAGTGTGGATGTTTGGTTACGGTGAGAGTAGTCTCGGTCGGCAAAGAACGTCTACACGTTTCAACGAAACATCTACACGTTCACTCGATCGAAGGACGGCCCGCATGGATACCAAGTACGGCCGGATCGCGGCAGAACTTCGAGCGGCCATAACCAGTGGCCAGTACTCGCCGGGTGACACGCTTCCCGCGATCCCCGAGCTGATGGAGCGGTACCACGTCGCCCGGGACACCGTGCGGGACGCCATTCGGGCGCTCAGCCTGGAAGGTCTGGTCACCCCGCTTCGCGGTGTCGGCACCGTTGTGCGGGACACCTCGCCGGTGGCGCTCGCCTACCAGCCGGCGGCTCCGGCCCGCACCTGGAGCGAGCAGCACGGAGCATCGGCCACCGATCGTGTGATGTCGAGCGGTCTGGAGCCGGCCGACGCCGAGATCGCTGAGCGGCTGTCCCTCGCGCCGGGCACCCAGGTCGTGCACCGGATCAGGCACCAGTCGGTGGGGTCCGGCGTCGTGCAGATCCACGACCAGTGGATTCCGGGAACCATCGCGGAAGCCATCAGGACCACCGGCGGCGGTGATGTCGCGAACGCGGCGAGCGAGCTGTCGTCCGACCTGTTCACGTTGCTGGCGCGGGCTGGCCACGCGCCGAGGGAAACGACCGAGACGATCAGCACGCGCATCGCCGACCCGGACGAGCGGGACATCATGGCACTGCCACCCGAGGTGCCCGTGCTGGTCACGGTGCGGGTCACCCGTGACGCTGCCGGGAACCCGGTTGAGACCAGCACGTTCGTCGGCGCCGGCGACCGGTTGAGCCAGAGCTTCACCGTCCAGCTCGACTACTGAAGCGCTGCGGTTCCCGGACGGCGGCCCCGCGCTGACCGCGCGGGTGGCGGGTTGACGACAATGCTGGTTGCGAGGCTGGCGGCGGCCGAGCCGCCAGCACCACGGACGGCACTGAGGAGCACGCCACTCATGAAGACCACCGCTCTCGGCGCGACCGGCTTACAGGTTTCGCGGATCGCCTACGGCACCTGGCAGCTGGGCGGCGGCTGGGGGTCGTTCGACGAGAACGCCGCCATCGACGCGATCCGGCACGCGCGGGATCTGGGCATCAACTTCTTCGACACCGCACAGGCCTACGGCTTCGGCGCGTCCGAGCGCATCCTGGGTCGCGCGCTGCGCAAGGAGATCACCGGCGACCGGGACAGCGTGGTGATCGCCACCAAGGGCGGGGTGCGGCCCAACGGCGGCGGCCGGGACGCGTCCGCGGCCTTCCTGCACCAGGGCGTGGAGGAGAGCCTGCGCGCCCTGGACGTCGACACCATCGACCTGTACCAGGTGCACTGGCCGGACGCGAAGGTGCCGGCCGAGGAGACCGCCACCGCGTTGCAGGAACTGGTGGACGCCGGCAAGATCCGGCACGTCGGTGTGTCCAACTACGACGTGGCGCAGATGGGCGCGTTCGCCGAGATCCGTCCGGTGGAGACGCTGCAACCGCCCTACCACCTGTTCCGCCGGGGCATCGAGGCCGAGATCCTGCCCTACACCCGGGCGCACAACATCGGCGTGCTCGCCTACAGCCCGCTGGCCAGCGGTCTGCTCACCGGCCACTTCGACGAGAACAGCACGTTCGAGGCGGACGACTGGCGCAGCCGCTCCAGCGCGTTCACCGGGGACGCGCTGCGCCGCAACCTGGCCGTGGTGCGGCGGCTGGCGGAGTTCGCCGAGCAGCGCGGCATCACCGTCAGCCAGCTGGCGATCGCCTGGGTGCTGGCCCAGCCCGGCGTGCACGTGGCCATCGTGGGTGCCCGCAGCAGCGCCAACATCGCGGCCAGCGCCGCCGCCGCGGACGTGCAGCTGACCGCCGAGGACCTGGCCCGCATCGACGAACTCACCGCGGACGCCGTGCCGATCCTCGGCGCCTCCCCGGAGGGCGTGGCCTGATCCGCGTGCGCGCGGCGGCCCCCGTCCACTTCGGACAGGGGCCGCCGGTGTGCCGTCACCTCAGCCGGCGCGTCAGCTGCGCAGCACCTCCAGCTCACTGAGCTGGCCGGCCGGCCAGCCGGTGTTGGCGGTGAAGGTCAACCGCACGTACCGGGGGCTGGTGGCGCCGAAGGACACCGACGCGGTGTTGCCGGTGGCCGGGTCGAAGGTGTAGCCGCGCGCGGCCACGATGGTCGAGTAGCCGCCGCCGTCGGTGCTGCCGGCGATGGTCACCGTCTGGGTGCGGGTGCCCCAGGACGAGGACGGCGGCAGCTTCAGGGTGATCTTGTTGACGCTGGTGGGCTCGCCCAGGTCGACGGTGAGCGTCTGCGGGAACGCGTTGTTCGTGCTCTCCCAGTAGGTGTCGGCGTTGCCGTCCACCGCGTTGCCCGGCGGGTAGCCGCCCTGCGAGCCGCTGGCGGTGACCGGCCGGCCCTTGGCCGCGTTGCTGCCCGTGCCGGGCTGGGTCGGCGGGCCCGAGTTGGGCGGCGGCCAGCTGGTGCAGTCGGTCCAGGTGGGCGTCAGCCCGGAGTTGCCGCTGCCGGTGAACACCATCGGCGCGCGGTCGGTCGGGAAGGGACAGTTGTAGGTGCCGACCACGCCGACCCTGGTCGCGGTCACGTTGTTGAGCGTGACCGTGCCGGTGGTCTGCGCCTGCACGGCGAACGTGCCGGTGCCCTCGATGCTGGCGCCGTTGACGGTCACGCCCTGCATGGGCTTGCCGGTGCCGCCGCCGTCGATGAACTGGATCGCCTCGTAGGGGCTGTCCACCGCGCGGAAGTTGGTCACCGTGATGCTGACCCCGCTGAACGCGGAGTCCCGCCCGTCGAACCACAGCGCGCCAACGCCGAACTTCCAGTTGGGGTCCAGCGCGCCGGCCCGCAGGGTCACGTTGTTGTCCAGCTTGACCGTCCCGGACAGCGGGGTGGCGTTGAACCGGTTGGCCACGTGGATGCCGCCGCCCAGCGCGTTGGTGTCCCGCACCAGGTTGCCGCTCACCGTGTTGTTGGTGCCGCCGTAGACGGCGATGCCGTTGGCCAGCGTCGAGGACACCACGGTGTTGTTCAGGATGGAGTTGCCGACGTTGGGGGAGCCGTTTGACCACAGCGCCAGCGCGTCGTCACCGGTGTTGCGCAGGTAGTTGTTGCGGATCACCGAGTCGCGCACGTTGCCGTCGAAGTTGATGCCGTCGGCCAGCACGTCCAGGATGCGGTTGTTCTCGACCACCAGGTTGCTGGTGGCGCCGTTCATCAGCCACAGCCCGCACTTGGTGTTCTGGATCCACAGGCCGGACACCACCGAGTTGGCGCCGAACGAGCCGTGGTAGGCGTTGTCCGGGCTGCCGTCGTTGCGCTCGGTCACGTCCCCGAACACCGCGAAGTCGTGCAGCCTGATGTTGCCGGTCACGCCGCTGTTCTGGAACACGTTGTTGCCGTGCAGCACCGTGTACCACTGGCCGGCGCCGCGCACGGTGACCTGGTCCAGTTGCAGCGAGGTGGGGATCTCGAACCGGCCCGGCGGCACCCACACCTCGCGGGACTGCGCCCGGGCCGCGCTGATGGCCTGGCGGAACGCGTTGCTGTCGTCGCCGCCGTCGTCGGGGGTGGCGCCGAAGTCGGTCACCGACACCGAGTTCGCCGGCCGGGTGCCGGCCGCGCCGACCTGCTCGAAGTCGGCGAGGTCGATGGTGTAGGGCGTGGCGGTGTCGCCGGAGTCCACCTGCAGCCGCACCCGGTCGCCGACACCGAGGTCGCGGCCGAGCAGCAGCCGGACGTCGCTGTAGAAGTTGTGCGTCTTGGCGCCGGTGATCCACGGCGTGTCGATGTAGCTGTGCCGCGAGGTCAGGGTGAGCCGGCTGGCCAGCCTGGTCCCGTTGACGTACACCGACAGCGTGCCGCTGCGCCCGTCCGGGACGCTGTAGTGCACGTTGATCGAGTTGGCCGGCGCGGCCAGGGTGAACTCGACGTGCTGGCCCGGCGCGGACAGCTGCACGGCCTGCCGGCCGGACGCCTCCGAGGCCAGGCTGGCCTGGGTGAAGTCCGGGCCGATGGCCGAGCCGGTGTGGCTGGCGCACTCGGCCTCGTAGGTGCGGAACGGCACGGTCGCGCCGCCGCTGACCGAGGTGGGGCACGCGGCGGCACTGGGACCGCCAGCCGCCTGACCGGTGGCCTGCTCGGCCGCGAGGGCCGTGGGGGCCGTGGGGCTGGCGAGGGCGAGCGCGGTGACGGCCGCGGCCGCGGTGGCCACCGCGGCGCGGGCGCCGGACCGGCGCGGTGGTGGTGGTTGTGTGCCGGTGCGGCGAGCGCGGATGGGGATCACGGGGACACCCACCTTTCTGGATTCGGTTGGCTGGCGGCGGATCGGGCTCCGTGGGGGATCGGGCTCCGTGGGGGATCGGGTTCGGTGGGGGAGCGGGCTCGGTGGCCACCCGGGTCGAGGGCGGCCGGGCCGAGTCGGGGATGTCCGGGCCGGGGATGTCCGGCACCGACACCCGCGGCCTGGACGTCCACAGTGGACGCGTGCGGTCGCGGGTGTCGGTGCGCGGGTGGCTCGACCGTCCGCAGTGGCCGGACGGGGTCAGCTGGCCTGACCGTCCACAGTGGTGTGCAGCCACGCGGTGGTGTTGGCCGGCAGCGCCCCGGCCACCAGCGGCGAGCTGGCCAGCAGCAGCCGCTGGCCGGCCGGCAACGGCACCGGCCGGTCGGAGAAGTTGACCAGGCAGGCGAAACCGGGGTCGCGGGTGAACGCCAGCACCCCGTCCGGCTGGTCCAGCCAGCGCAGCCGCCCGGTGCGCAGCGCGGGCTCGGTGCGGCGCAGCCGCAGCCCCGCCCGGTACAGCGCGAGCACCGAGTCCGGGTCCTGCTGCTGGGCCGCCACGGTGTACCCGGCCCACTCGGCCGGCTGCGGCAGCCACGGTGACCGGGTGGCCCCCTCCGGGCTGAACCCGAACGGCGGGGCAGTGCCCGACCAGGGCATGGGCACCCGGCAGCCGTCCCGGCCGGGGTCGGCACCCCGGGTGCGCGCCCACACCGGGTCCTGGCGCAGCTCGTCGGGGATGTCCTCGATCTCCCACAGCCCGAGTTCCTCGCCCTGGTACACGTACAGCCCGCCGGGCAGGGCCATGGCCAGCAGCGCCGCCGCCCTGGCCCGCCGGGTGCCCAGGTCGCGGTCCACCGGGGTGCCGTGCCGGCGGTCGGCGAAGGTGAAGCCGGTGTCGCCGGCGCGCCCGTAGCGGGTCACCGGCCGGGTCACGTCGTGGTTGGACAGCACCCACGCGGCCGGCGCGCCCACGGCCTCGTGCTCCCGCAGGGTCTTGTCGATCACCGCGCGGAACCGGTCCCCGTCCCACGGGCAGACCAGGAAGTCGAAGTTGAACGCCGAGTGCAGCTCGTCCTGGCGCAGGTAGCGGGTGGTGCGCCGGAGGTCGGGCAGCCACATCTCGCCGACCAGCACCCGGTCACCCGGGTAGCTGTCGGTGATCTTGCGCCAGGACCGGTAGATCTCGTGCAGCCCCTCCTGGTCGGAGTAGGGCAGGTCGGTCTCGTCCACCGGGTCGGGCACGTCGGGCAGGGCCGGGTCCTTGACCAGCCCGTCGGCCACGTCGATGCGCAGCCCGTCCACGCCCCGGTCCAGCCAGAACCGCAGCACGTCCTCGAACTCCGCGCGCACGTCCGGGTTGTCCCAGTTCAGGTCGGGCTGTTCCGCGCTGTACAGGTGCAGGTACCACTCGCCGGGGCTGCCGTCCGGCTCGGTCACCCGGGTCCAGGCCGGCCCGCCGAACCGGGACTGCCAGTTGTTCGGCGGCCGCTCGCCGTCCGGGCCGCGGCCGGGGCGGAACCAGAACCGCGACCGCTCGGGCGAGCCCGGCCCGGCGGCCAGTGCCGAGGTGAACCACGGGTGCTGGTGCGAACAGTGGTTGGGCACGATGTCCACGATCACCCGCAGGCCCAGCGCGTGGGCCGCGCCGATCAGCTGCTCGGCCTCGGCGCGGGTGCCGAAGCGCGGGTCGATGTCGCGGTAGTCGGCCACGTCGTAGCCGCCGTCGGCCTGCGGCGAGGGGTACCAGGGGGTGAACCAGACCGCGTCCACCCCCAGCTCGGCCAGGTGCGGCAGGCGGGCGCGGATGCCGGCCAGGTCGCCCTCGCCGTCGCCGTTGCCGTCGGCGAAACTGCGCGGATACACCTGGTAGATGGCGGCGGTGCGCCACCACGGCGTGGACGGGCCCTCGGAGGTGCTCACGGGTGTCCCTTCGGTCGGGGAGTCGGCGGGGATCAGCGCTCGTCGGGGGAGGGATCGTCGGGGAGGGATCGTCGGGGGAGCCGGCGTGGTCAGCCCTTGAGGCTGCCGGCGGCCAGGCCGGCCAGGATGTGCCGCTGGGCCACCACGAACAGCGCGATCATCGGCACGCTGGCCAGCACCATGCCGGCCACCAGCAGGTTGAGCGGCATGTCGATGGCCACCCGCTGGAGCAGCACGCTCAGCGTCTGCCTGGCCGGGTCGGGCAGCACCAGCAGCGGCCAGATGAAGTCCTTCCACGCGGCCACCACCGTGAAGATCGACACCACCGCCAGGATCGGCCGGGACATCGGCAGGATGATCCGCACCAGCACGCGCACGGTGCTGGCCCCGTCGATGCGCGCCGCCTCGACCAGCTCGGCCGGGATCTGGTCGAAGAACCGCTTGAGCAGGTAGATGTTCATGGCGTTGGCCGCGGCCGGCAGCCAGATCGCGGCCGGCGAGTTGAGCAGGTTGACGTGCACCAGCGGCACGTCGGTGACGGTGAGGTAGGTCGGCACCAGCAGCGCCGAGGCCGGCAGCATCAGCGTCAGCAGCATCAGGCCGAGCACCGCGTTGCCGAACACCGGGCGCAGCTTGGACAGCGCGAACGCGGCCGGGATCTGCACGGCCAGCTGCACCGCCCACGCGCCGCCGGCCACCACCAGCGTGTTGAGGAAGTAGCCGGCCAGGTCCATCTGGTCCCAGGCCTGCGCGTAGGACTCCGGGTGCCACTCGTCGGGCAGCAGCGTCGGTGGCACCCTGGCCAGCTCGCTGGGTGACTTCATCGCCCCGGTCACCGCCCAGTACAGCGGGAACAGGAACGCCAGGGTGAAGCCGACCAGCGCGAGCGCGAACACCGACCAGTAGGTGATCCGGCCGCGCCGGGTGCGCAGCTGCGCCGGTGACACGATGGTGCGCGCGGATGCCTCCGTCATGGGACGGACCTCCCTAGTCGGTCGACTTGGTGAGCCGGACGTAGCACGCGGAGAACACGCCGAGCGCGACGAACAGCAGCAGGCTCATCGCACTGGCCATGCCGAAGTCGTTGTAGACGAACGCGTACCGGTAGAGCAGCAGCAACACCGTGACGGTCGAGTCGTCCGGGCCGCCGCCGGTCATCACGTACGGCTCGGTGAACACCTGCATGGTCGCCACCACCTGCAACAGCAGCAGCACCAGCAGCACGAACCTGGTCTGCGGCACGGTCACGTGCCACAGCCGCCGCCACACGCCGGCGCCGTCCAGTTCGGCCGCCTCGTAGAGGTCACCCGGGATGGTCTGCAGCGCGGCCAGGTAGATCAGCGTGGTGCTGCCCATGTTCGCCCAGGTGGACACCAGCACCAGGGACAGCATGGCCGTGCTCGACGAGTCCAGCCACTGCCCGCCGGGCAGGCCGACCGCGCCCAGCACGCCATTGAACAGGCCCGGGCCCGGGTCGTAGAACCACTTCCACAGCAGCGCGGTGACCACCGGCGGCAGCATCACCGGCAGGTAGATCACCAGCCGGAAGTACGCGCGGGCGTGCCGCAGCTCGTTGAGCAGCACGGCCACCGCGAACGGCACGGCGAAGCCCAGCAGCAGGGCCAGCGCGGTGAACAGCAGGGTGTTGCGCCAGGCCACGCCGAACAGCGGGTCGTCGAAGAGCCGGACGAAGTTGTCCAGCCCCACCCAGGTGGCCGCGTTGACGAAGTCGACCTGCTGGAAGCTGAGCAGCAGCCCGCGCACGATCGGGTACCAGGAGAACAGCGCGAACACCACCAGCGCCGCGCACAGCAGCCCGTAGGCGGTCAGGTTCTCGGTGATCCGCCGCCGCAGCCGGGCCCGGCGGCGCAACCGGGCGCTGTCCACGGCGGCGGCTCCGGCCGGGCCCCCGGCGGGGTCGGGCACCGGGGCGCCGCCGGTCGTCGGGCGCACCCCGGTGTGCGCCAGCAGCTCACCTGATCTGGGCGAGGGCATTGTTGACCTTCGACTCGGCCTCGGTCAGCAGGGTGGTGATGTCCGCGCCCTGGTCGGTGAGCACGGCCTGCATCAGGCTGTCCAGCGCCGCGTAGACCTGCTGGGCGTTGGGCGGCTCGATGCTGCCCTTGACGGTGGTCGCGCTGGCCAGGTAGGGCGCGTAGTTCTGCGCCGGCACGTTGGCGTAGCTGGCCTTGACCCGCTCCTGCTGCTCGCGCACGGCGCCCTGCCAGATGTCCGGGGTGGGCTGGGCCGGCAGGCCGACCGGCTGGCCGCCGTCGGCGAACCGCTTGACGAACGAGTCGAACCGGTCCGGGTTGAGGTACTTCCACTGGAGGTAGGTCAGGCCCGCCTTGATCTTCGCCGGACTGGCCTTGGGGTTGATCATGTAGCCCTCGCCGCCGAGCAGCGTGCCCTTGCCGCCGGGCAGCCCGGCCAGGCCGTAGTCGGCGTAGTTGCCGCCGAACTGCTTGACCAGCACCGGCACGTTGTCCGGCGCGGCCAGGTACATGCCCAGCTGGCCGGCGCCCATCATCCGCTGCACGTCGGCCGCTTCCAGCAGCTGCTTGCTGCCCATGGAGTTGTCGTCCCAGCGCATCTGGCGCAGGTAGGTCAGGGCGGCGCGGCCCTTGTCGTTGTTGAAGTCGGCCTTCCAGGTCTCGCCGTCCCTGCGGGCGATCTGCCCGCCGAGCGAGTACATCCAGCTGGTGAAGTGCCAGCCGCCCTGGTTGTTCTTGCTGTAGTCGGCGTAGCCGACCACGCCGCCGCCCAGGTCGCTGATCTTCTTGGCCGCCGCGCGGACCTCCTCCCAGGTGGTGGGCGGGTGGTCCGGGTCGAGGCCGGCGCGCTGGAACAGCGGTCTGCTGTAGAGCAGGCCCATCGAGTAGTTCGCGGTGGGCAGGCCGTAGAGCTTGCCGTTGGCGTCGCGGAAGTTGTCCAGCAGCGCGGGCTGGATGTCGGTGACGTGCGGCAGGTCCTTGACCGCGTCGGTGATGTCCGCCGCCTGGCGGCGCGCGATGATCTGGGCCGGGTCGGTGAAGTAGACGTAGTAGACGTCCTCCAGCTGGCCGCCGGCGAGCTTGGCCGAGAACACCTTGGGATCCATGAATCCCTCGTGCGGCTCGACGTCGATGTCCGGGTGGGTGCGCTCGAACTCGGCGATGTCCTCGTCGAAGATCCTGCGCTCGAACTCCTGGGTCTGCGGCGGCTGGCCGTTGACCGTGATCCTGATCTTCCCGTCGGCGGTCTGGTCACCGGAGCTGCCGGTGCCGCAGGCCACCGTCGCGGTGGCGAGGCCCGCCACCGCGAGAGCGGCGATCCGTCGGGTCCACACAGTCTTCATCTGACCGCCTCTTCTCGCGCTCGCGACGCTGGGGCACGTGACGGCGGTCACGATAAGTTCGCCGGGCCGCTACCGCAAGAGTCCGACGAAAAATTGGAAATTGTGAACAGTCATTCGGGCGACTGGCGGCAGCGGTCAGCCGGTCCCGGTCGCGGGTGTCGCCGGGGCCCGCGTGGTCGAGCCGCGCACCACCAGTTCGGGCGCGAACAGCAGTTCCTCCACCGCCACCTGGCCGCCGTTGACCTGCTTGACCAGCAGTTCCACCACGGCCCGGCCCATCGCCTCGATGGGCTGGCGGACCGTGGTCAGCGGCGGGTCGACCGAGCGCATCAGCGCCGAGTCGTCGTAGCCGACCACGGACACGTCCCCGGGCACGGTCAGCCCCTGCCGGCGCACCGCCCGGATCGCGCCCAGCGCCAGCGGGTCGCTCGCGCACAGGATCGCGGTGACCCCGCGGGGCAGCAGCCGGGTGGCCGCGGCCTGGCCGCCCTCGATGGAGAACAGCCCGTGCTCGACCAGGTCGGCGGGCAGCCCGGTGCCGGCCAGCAGCGACCGGAACGCGGCCTGCTTGCGCTGCGACGGCACGTGGTCGGTGGGCCCGAGCAGCAGCCCGATCCGCTCGTGCCCCAGGGCCCGCAGGTGGCCGAGGCCCTGCTCGACGGCCAGCGCGTCATCGCAGGAGACCTGGGGAAAGCGCAGGTGGTCCACTGCCGCGTTGATCAGCACGGTGGGCAGGTTGCGCTCCAGCAGCCGCTGGTAGTGCGCGTGCCCGGCATCGCCCTGGGCGTAGGCGCCGCCGGCGAACACCACCCCGGACACCTGCTGCTGCAACAGCAGGTCGACGTAGTCGGCCTCGGACACCCCGCCGGGCGCGCGGGTGCACAGCACCGGGGTGAACCCCTCCCGGGCGAGGGCGTTGCCCAGGATCTCGGCCAGCGCGGGGAATATCGGGTTCTGCAGCTCCGGCAGCACCAGGCCGACCAGCCGGTTGCGCTCGCCGCGCAGCTGGGTCGGCCGCTCGTAGCCCAGCACGTCCAACGCGGTCAGCACGGCCGTGCGGGTGCTCTCCGAGACGCCGGGCCGGCCGTTGAGCACCCGGCTCACCGTGGCTTCGCTGACCCCGACCTTCTGGGCAACTTCAGCAAGACGACGTGTCATGACCGCAATTATGGGATGGTCTGGCGCAAGCCATTGGAAGAACTTCCAGCAGACGGTCATGATCACGACAACCGGCGGACAGCCGCGACCCCTCGACGAGAAATCCCCAAAAAAATTCCGCGCGGCGATGTCGAGAACGCGTCACCGGCTCCGTCCCCGAGCCGACCGTGACCACAATGGGTCGCACCAGCACCGAGGAGAACCACGATGGCCAAGTACCTGCTGCTCAAGCACTACCGCGGCGCTCCGGCTCCGGTCAACAACGTGCCCATGGACCAGTGGACGCCGGAGGAGGTCTCGGCCCACATGCAGTACATGCACGACTTCGCCGCCCGGCTGGAGGAAACCGGCGAGTTCGTCGAGGGGCAGGCGCTCGCCCCCGAGGGCACGTTCGTCCGGTACGACGGCGAGGGCCGCCCGCCGATCACCGACGGCCCGTTCGCCGAGACCAAGGACCTCATCGCCGGCTGGATGGTGATCGACGTCGACAGCTACGAGCGCGCCGTCGAACTGGCCGGGGAACTGTCGGCCGCCCCCGGCGCGGGCGGCAAGCCGATCCACGAGTGGCTGGAGGTGCGCCCGTTCCTGGCCGCGCCGCCCACCATCACGGAGTGACCCCTCCCGTGAACGAGGCCCTGCTCCGCAGCCTCACGCCGAGCGTGCTCGGGATCCTCGTCCGCCGCGGAGCTGACTTCGCGGCGGCCGAGGACGCCGTGCAGGACGCGCTGGTCCAGGCGATCAACGCCTGGCCGGCCGACCCGCCACGCGACCCGAAGGGCTGGCTGGTCACCGTGGCCTGGCACCGGTTCCTCGACGCGGCCAGGGCGGACGCCGCCCGCCGCCGGCGCGAGGACCTCGCCGGCGAGGAACCGGCACCCGGGCCGGCGCCCGCCGTGGACGACACGCTCCAGCTCTACTTCCTGTGCGCCCACCCCTCGCTGACGCCGGCGTCCGCGGTCGCGCTCACCCTGCGCGCCGTCGGCGGCCTGACCACCCGCCAGATCGCCCAGGCCTACCTGGTGCCCGAGGCGACGATGGCGCAGCGCATCAGCCGGGCCAAGCGCACCGTCGCCGGCGTGCGGTTCGACCAGCCCGGCGACGTCGCCACCGTGCTGCGCGTCCTCTACCTGGTCTTCAACGAGGGCTACTCCGGGGACGTCGACCTCGCCGCCGAGGCCATCCGGCTCACCCGGCAGCTCGCCGCCGCCATCGACCACCCCGAGGTGGCCGGGCTGCTCGCCCTCATGCTGCTCCACCACGCCAGGCGCGCCGCCCGGATCGCACCCGACGGCACCCTGGTGCCGCTCGCCGAGCAGGACCGGGGCCGGTGGGACACCGCGCTGATCGCCGAGGGCATCGGGATCCTGCAAGCGGCCCTGGCCCGCGACCGACTGGGGGAGTTCCAGGCCCAGGCGGCCATCGCGGCACTGCACGCCGACGCGCGCACCGCCGAGGAAACCGACTGGGTGCAGATCGTCGAGTGGTACGACGAACTCGCACGCCTGACCGACAGCCCGATCGTCCGACTCAACCGCGCGGTGGCCGTCGGCGAGGCCGACGGACCGCGCGCCGGCCTGGCGGCACTCGCGGCACTGGACAGCTCGCTGCCCCGCTACACCGCGGTGGCCGCCTACCTCCACGAGCGCGCCGGCGACCTGGCGACGGCGGCCCGGCTGTACGCCGAGGCCGCCCACCAGGCACCCAACCTCGCCGAGCGCGGCCACCTGACGCGCCAGGCCGCCCGGCTCAACGCCCTCGGCCCGCCCCGCTGACGCGCCCGGCCGGGGTGACCTCCGGGGCCGCGCCGGTCAGCCGCGCCCGGTTGCGGAACGTGCGGCGGTAGGCGGTGGGCGCGGTGTGCAGTGCCCGGGTGAAGTGGTGCCGGTAGGTGGCCGCGGTGTCGAAGCCCACGGCCGCGGCGATCTCCTCGATCGGCGTGTCCGTGGACTCCAGCAGCGCCAGGCTGGCCTGCACGCGCTGGCTGATCAGCCAGCGGCTGGGCGTGGTGCCGGTGGCGCGGGTGAAGTGCCGCAGGTAGGAGCGCTCCGACAGGGCCGCCCGCCGGGCCAGCTCCGGCACGGTGATCGGCGTGTTCAGGTGTTCGAGCGCCCACGCCATGCTGCGCGCGATCCGGTCGTCGCCGGGGCAGGCGGCCACCGGGCTGGCGATGTACTGCGCCTGCCCGCCGTCCCGGTGCGGCGGCACCACCATGTTGCGGGCCACCCGGTTGGCCACCTCCGCGCCGAAGTCCTTGCGCACCAGGTGCAGGCACAGGTCCAGCCCGGCCGCGCACCCGGCGCTGGTCAGCACGTCGCCGTCGTCCACGTACAGCGGGTTGGGGTCGACCCGCACGCGCGGGTGGCGGCGCTGCAACTCGGCGGCGTAGCGCCAGTGCGTGGTGGCCGGCCGGTCGTCCAGCAGGCCGGCCGCGGCCAGCGCGAACGCCCCCGAGCAGATGGACACCACGCGGGCGCCCCGCTCGTGGGCCCGGCGCAGTGCCGTCACCAGCTCGCGGGACGGTGGCACGGCCACGTCCTTGACGCTCGGGATCACCACGGTGTCGGCGCTGGCGAGCGTGTCCAGCCCGTAGCGGGTGTGCAGGGTGGCGCCGCCGGTGACCCGCACCGGCCGGGCCTGCTCCGCGCAGATCGTCAGCCGGTACCAGGGTCGCTCGCTGTCCGGCCAGAGCAGCCCGAACACCTCGGTGACGATGCCCATCTCGAACGCGGTCATGCCGTCGTAGGCGAGCACGGACACGGTCCGCCGCGAATCATCGGCCATGTGGCGGATTCTTGACGAACATCGTCGTTCACGCCACTGGCTCGTGATCCGGTGATCACCGAACCTTGACCCATGACCACACGGTTTCCCCTGTTCCGGGCCGTGCTGAGCAGTGTGGCGCGGGTGCTCGGCGACCTCGGCCACGGCGTGCACGCCGGGCACGCCATCCGGCACGGCCTGCCCGTGCCCGCCCGGCGGAGCCGGCGGTGACCCGCGCGCTGACCGCGGCCGGACTGGCCACCATCGGCGTGGCCTACGGGTTCGCCCGCTACCCGCTCGGGCTGTACCTGCCCGAGGTGCGCGCCGAGTTCGGGCTGTCCGTGGGGCAGGCCGGCGCCCTGTCCAGCGCCAGCTACCTCAGCTGCCTGGCCGCGCTGCTCGCGGTCGGTCCGCTGCTGGACCGGTTCGGGCCGCGCTGCCTGGTGCTCGCCTCCGGTGTGCTGGCGGCGGTGGGCATCGCGCTGGTCGCGTGCGCCGGCACGGTGCTCTGGCTGGTCACCGGAACGGTCCTGGCCGGCGCCAGCTCCGGGCTGGCCTGGCCGGCCTGCTCGGCCGTGGTGGACGCGGTGGTGCCGGCGCGCCGCGTCGAGCGGGTCATGGCGGTGATCCCCAACGGCACCGCGCTCGCCGTGCTGGTCGCCGGGCCGGTGGCGCTGCTGGTGCACGGGCCGGCCTGGCGGTGGGCCTGGTGGCTGTTCGCCGCGGCCGCCCTGGGTGTGGTGCTGTGGAACGCCCGGCTGCTGCCCCGGTCGCGCGGCCAGCGCGCCAGCGGCCGGCCAGGGCGGTGGCTGCGGTGCGCCCCGGCCGTCCCGCTGTTGGCGACCGCCCTGCTCTACGGCGTGTGCGGCGCGGTGTACTGGCTGTTCGCCGTGCCGGCGGTGGCCGAAGCGACCGGCGGCTCGACCGGCGCCCCGGCGCTGTTCTGGACGGTGCTGGGCGCGGCGGGCGTGCTGGGCACGGCAACCGGTTGGCTGATCGCCCGCCTGGGTCTGCGCCGCACGCACACCGTGCTGATCGCGGCGTTCGCCGTGGCCGCCGCCCTGCTCGGGCTCGCCCCGGCCAGCCTGCCGGCGGTCCTGGTGTCGGCCGCGCTGTACGGGGTGACCTTCATGGCCATCTCCGGGCTGCTCGCGGTGTGGAGCTACCGGGTGTTCCCCGCGCACCCGGCCGCGGCCCTGAGCGCGGTGCTGATCTGCATGGGCGTGGGCACCATCCTGGGGCCGTCCGCGCTCGGCTGGATCGCCGACCGCCACGGCCTGGCCGTCGCACTGCTGCTGGTCGCCGGTCTCGCCACGGCCACCCTGGCACTGCGCCCCGGCCGGGCCCACGACACCGAGCGCGCCGCACCGGGAGCCGGACCCCGTCCGGTGACGTCGGCTACCCGCACGACGTGATCACCCACAACGACCAGGCCGGTTGCCCGGAAAGCCCAGTGCGGCCGGCTGAACGGGCAGAACTCCTCCTGGAGACAACCCAGGAGGAACCGGGGCCGTTTGTTCACGTGCACGGGAACTACATTCGTGAGAATTCGGGAGAACACGTGAACGCGTTCCGGAAGACATTGACCGCCGCCGCGCTGACCAGCGCCGCTCTCCTCGCCGTCGCGGGTACGTCCGCGGCCGCTGCCACCGGAGCGCGGTCGGCGAACGCTGACGTCGCGTGGTGCACCAGCGCGGATCTGGACATCAACGCGCACGACGCCCACTCGCCGAACCAGGACACCAAGCTGTTCTGGATCACGATCGCCGCCAGGGACGGCGTGACCTGCAGGATTGGCGGTGCCCTCAGCAACGTGCGGTTCCTCAGCGCCAAGGGCAACAACCTCAACATCAGCGTCGCCGGTGGTCAGAGCGATGACGATGTCGAAATCTTGCTCGACGGTGGTATCCACGAGGCGGCGGTCTACGTGGGCACGCCGGTCGGGGGCCCGAGGTTGGCCCCCGCCTCGATGTCCTTCACCCTGCCGGGCGAGAACGGGCCGGGCGACACGATGCAGATCGCGTGGCCGTCCAACGTCGGCGGGTACGTGGTGATGAGCGCCATCCAGTACCCGGCCGGCTGACAACCCACCGGCTGACCTCCCGCGGCGGGTTCCGCGCGCTCCGGCGTCCGTAACCCACCGCGGGATGTCTGTGCGCCGCGGAAACCGCCGCACACGCTCCACAGTGGACAGCCCCCGGTAGAACTACCGGGGGCTGCTGCGTGGCAGTGGCCAGCCCTCAACCGGCCGCCCGCCGACGAGGGACGTGCTGAGGTTCGGAACCCCAAGCGTCGGGCGACACGCCGGGAGGTTCCGAACCGGGGCGTGGCGTGCCGTCCCGGGTTCTGGGATCATGCCGCTTGGTGCTCTGAGTGATCAGCACGTTGTCCCTGATCGCCCACGGCGGCCACCACCTCATCGGCCAACCGAGGTGTGTCCCGAGGGGAAACGCAACGATCTTGACCGCTCCTAGCGTCACCTCTGTACCTCGGAGGTGGCGCTTTCTCATTGGGCGTCGAGCGTGCACACCAGAACGCGTTTCGCCCGCCACCCGACCAGTTCGCACGGGAGGTGGTCGTGGTCGACGCACTCTTCGCCGGTGCCGCCGCTGGCCTGGCCCTGATCGGTCTGGGCCTGCTCGCCCAGATCATTCACGACGTCCGGACCGCCCCGCCTCGCCGCACACCCACACCAGCCCCGTCCCCCGACCGGTCGGCCGCGCTGTCTTCCCCGGCTGGGCGTGCCCGACCCGTGGCAGGGTCGGGTGCCCTCCTCGACCCCGGCCCTGCCACGACCCACCCGGAACCGGAGGCGGCACGGTGATCACCAGCACCAGCCGGCGGTTCCTGAGGTGGCGGACCGGAGCCACCGTCCACAGTGGGCTGTTCCTGCGGCAGGGTTGTGTGGTCAGGCCGGGGACACCCGCCTGGTCGGTTGGCCGGTGCCCGCCCAGTCCACTTCGGACAGGTCGGCCACCACGAGGTCGGCCGAGGCCAGCGCGCTGGCCGGCTGGGTGGTGGTGAGTGCCACGCAGAACGCGCCGGCGGCCTTGGCGGCGGCCACCCCGGCCGGCGCGTCCTCGAACACCACGGTGCGCCCGGGCGCGACACCCAGGGCGCGGCAGCCGGCCAGATAGCCCTCGGGGTCGGGCTTGCCGGCCGTCACGTCCTCGGCGGTGATCACCACGTCGAACAGCGGGCGCAGCCCGAGGGTGTCCAGTTCGGCGTGGGCGTAGTCCCTGGTGCCGGAGGTGACCACACCGATCGGCACGCCCCGCTCGTGCAGCGAGCGCACCAGCTCCACCGCACCGGCCACCGGCTCGGCCGGCGCGGTGGCGTAGGACAGGGCCTCGGTGAACAGTTCGGCCACGGTGTGGCCTGGGCCGAAGCGGTGCAGGTTCTCGGCGAGCACCACCTTGCCCGGCCGGCCGGCGAAGGAGGCCACCAGCCCGGGCTCGTGCGGCACGCCGTGCACGTCGAACAGCCGCTGCCACGCGGCCTGGCTGCGCGGCTCGGTGTCCACCAGCGTGCCGTCCAGATCGAACAGCGCCGCCTCGAACACGGCCGCCTCGGATGTGGTGGGCGCTGACGGGGATGGCTCGACCATGTCGGGTTGTCCTCTCACGGTTCGGTCACGCCTCGGGTGGCCCGACGCGCGGCGCCGGCCGAGACCAGGGCGAGCACGGCGAACGCGGCCAGCACCACGCCCAGGGCACCGGCCGGGCCCAGTCGGGGAAGTCCTTGCAGGGCAAGGTATCCCGTCCCGGCGACGGCCACCCCCAGCGCGCCGCTGAGCTGCGCGTTGGTGTTGATCACGCCGGACAGGTCGGCGGCGTGGCCGGTCGGCGGCGCCGAGGTGATCGTGCGGATCAGCGAGTTCGCGCTGATGCCCAGGCCGAACCCGCCGATGCCGAGCAGCGCGAACAACCCCAGCCCGGTCCGGCCCCCGGCCAGCAGCCAGACCAGCACCGACGCGTAGCCGACGGCCAGCACGACACAGCCGACCATCGGGAGGACCGGTCGGTGGCGGGCCGGCACCCGGGGCAGCAGTTGGCCGGCGACGCCGAACGCGGTCACCCAGACCACCAGCGCCAGCCCCGAGTGGGCCGGGCTGACGCCCATGCCCTGCTGGAGGTAGAGCGCGAGCACGAACAGCAGGGCGAAGTAGGTCGACGTGGTCAGGCCGTGCGCGAGCAGGCCGTGGCGCACCGCGCCGACCCGCAGCAGCGCCGGCGCCACCAGCGGGCGCCCGCCCCGGGCCGCCACCCGCCGCTCCACCAGCGCGAACCAGGCGAACGCCGGGCCGCTCGCGGCCAGGCACAGCCACGTCCACGCCGGCCAGCCCTGCCCCTGGCCCAGGGTCAGCGGCAGCACCAGCAGCAGGACCGCCGTGGACAGGGTGGCCACCCCGGCGAGGTCGTTCTGGCCTCGGGTGCGGGCCGGGTCGGCCGGCAGCAGCCGGCGCGCCGCCACCAGCAGGGCCACCCCGAGCGGAACGTTGATCAGGAACACCGACCGCCACCCGGACCCGAACAGGTTCGCCGAGATCAGCACGCCGCCGAGGACCTGGCCGGCCACCGCGCCACCGGACAGCGCGAGCGCGTAGTGGGCTAGCGCGCGGGTCCGGTCCTGGCCGGTGAAGTGCGTCTGGATGCCGCTGAGCACCTGCGGCACCATCAGCGCCGCGGCGGCGCCCTGCGCGAACCTGGCCGCCACCAGGCTGCCGACACCGGGGGCCAGGCCGCAGGCCAGCGACGCCGCGGTGAAACCGAGCAGGCCGAGCAGGAAGATCCGGCGGTGGCCGTGGGTCGAGCCCAGCCGCGCGCCGGTGACCAGCAGCACCGCGTAGGCGACGGTGTAGCCGGAGACGACCAGCGCCACCTGGCCCTCGGCCGCGTCGAAGCCGGCGCGGATGGCCGGGGCGGCCACGTTGGCGATCGCGGTGTCCACGTTGGCGATGAACTGACCGGCCAGCAGCACGGCCAGCAGCCAGCTCCGGTTCGCTGGTGCCGGCCGCGACGCCGTGGTGTCGGCGCCGGTGGCGTGGCCGGTGGCTGAGGTGGTCATGCCCCGGATCATGGCGACCGGCGCTGGCCCGTGCTGGCGGCTTTCGGCCCTGGTGATCCCGAAGCCGCTGGCCCGGGTTGGCGCGATCAGCGCCGACCGCGCGGCGCGGCCCGGCGCAGCAGGTGGCGCATGGTGGCGCGGTGCACCGGCAGCGCGAGGAACCACAGCGGGCGGGCCGGCCACCTGTCGAAGCGCACGAACGTGGTCCACCGCACCCGGGCGTCCCGCAGTTCGACGACGTTGCGCGCGGTCATCAGCCGGGACCGGGCATCCAACACGACCGCGTGCCTGGTCGCGGTGGTCACCGCCCAGCCGAGCACGTGCGTTGACGCGCCCGGCGGGCCCAGGCGCAGGCCCAGGCCGAACCGCCACCCGGCCCGCAGGAAACCGCGCACGGGTGGCGGGGCCTGCTCCCAGACGGCGCGCGCCCACTGCTCGGGTGAGCGGGTGTCGCCGGCCGGCGGGGTGAACTCGACCGTGCCGGCGAAGTCGGACCGGGGCAGCGCGCCGGGCGCGGTCGTCGGCTCGGTGGCGCTGCGCTGAACCCGCACGGACACCCCTCGCTCGCGTTGGTGGACACCGATCCTGCGACGCCGACCGTACGAGCGTAGTAGACACGTGTCAACTAAGCTGTCAGGATGCCCCCTCGCCGCCGGCTCGACCCCGCCCAGCGCCGCGCCCAACTCCTGGACGTCGCCGCCGAGGAGTTCGCCGCCAAGCCGTACGACGACGTGCAGATGGAGCGGATCGCCGCGCGCGCCGGCATCTCCCGAGCACTGCTCTACCGCCACTTCCCCGGCAAGCGCGACCTGTTCGCGGCCGTGTACCGGCAGGCGGCCGACCGGTTGCTCGCCCGGACCGAACTGGACCCCGCCGCCCCGGTGGTCGAGCAGATCGCCGCCGGCCTGGAGGCCCACCTCGACTACTTCCTGGCCAACCGCAACACGATCCTGGCGGCCAACCGCGTCCTGGCCGGTGATCCGGTGATCCAGGCCGTCATCACCGACGAGCTGGCCGTGCTGCGGCAGCGGCTGGTGGACGCCTTCGGCCTGACCAGCCACGCGCGGGAGCTGGCGTCCGCCGCGGTCGCGGGGTGGCTGCTGTTCGTCCGCGTGCTGTGCGTGGAATGGCTGGCGAGTGAGTCCTTCTCCCGCACCGAGTTGCGCGAGGTCTGCCTGCGCACGCTGCTGGGCGCGCTCGACGCGGTGACCGACCTCGCCCCGCCGCAGCCCTGACCACGGGCCACGCCCACGCCCGCCGCCGCGGAAAACTCGGTGTTGCCGGGTGACTCGTCCCGGCACAGTGGACGACGTGCGGAACGTGCTCGCGACCCTCAAACGCCGGCACCACCGGCAGGACTGGCACCCGATCACGCACGGGCACTCCGGTGCCGGTGTGTGGCGGCTGGGCGGCGACCCGGGCCACTACGTGAAGATCGCGCCGCGCTCGGTATCCCCGGACAGCGGGTTCGACCTGGTCGCCGAGGCCGACCGGACGGTGTGGCTGGGCGGCCAGGGCATTCCCACCGCCGAGGTGGTCGAGGTCGGGGCGGACGACACCGCCGCCTGGCTGGTCACCACGGCCGTGCCCGGACGGTCCGCCGCCGAGCCGTGGCCGGCCGAGCAGCGCGCCGACGTGGTGGACGCCCTCGCCGACATCGCCAGGGCGCTGCACGCGCTGCCGGTCGCCGACTGCCCGTTCGACCGAGGGCTGGCGGTGACCGTGCCGCACGCCAGACAGGCCGCGGCCGCCGGTCTGGTGGACCTGGCCGATCTGGACGTCGAGCGCCAGGGTTGGAGCGTGTCCCGGCTGCTGGCCGAACTGGACGCCACCCGCCCGGCGGTCGAGGAACCCGTGGTCTGCCACGGCGACCTGTGCCTGCCCAACGTGCTGCTCGACCCGGACACCCGCGCGGTCACCGGGGTGATCGACCTCGGCCGGCTGGGCACCGCCGACCGGTACGCCGACCTCGCCCTGGCCACCCGCAGCCTGTCAGCCGAATCCCTCAACCCGCAGTTCGGGCCGGCGTTCGCGGCCAGGTTCCTGGCCCGCTACGGCGAGTCGAGGGTGGACGCGCGGCGGCTGGAGTTCTACCGGCTGCTCGACGAGTTCTGCTGACCGCCGCGCTCACTCCGCCGGCGTGCCGATGCGCAGCCGGTTGCCGTCGGGGTCGCGCAGTTCGATCTCGCGCCCCCACGGCGCCCGCTCCGGCTGGACGCCGAACTCGGCGGCGATCGCGTCGACGTCGCTGACGCGCAGGTACACCAGGGTGTCCGGCCGGGCATCGCCGGTGTGCTCGGACAGGAACAGGCTCACCTGACCTCGGGCGACCTCGACGAACGCGGGAAGTCCCGGCTCGAAGCGGTGTTCCCACTGCTGGCTGAAGCCCAGCCGCTGGTACCAGCGCACCGCGGCGGCGGCGTCGGCGACCCGGAGGATCGGGATGACCTGCTCGTCCATGAACCCCATCCTGCCAGCGCGGCCCGACTGACTCATCCGTCCACACGCGACAGTCTGGTGTGGACGGACGTGCCCGGGGGAGTGGTCAGCTCTCCGGTTGGCGGTGCGAGAGCACCCTGGCGACCGCCCTGGCCAGCTCCTCCGGGTGCTGGCCGGTGCTCTGGTCGCGCACCGAGCCGGAGGACCACAGCGACGCGAAGCCGTGCACCAGTGACCAGGCGGCCAGCGCGGTCACCCTGGGGTCCTCGCCCGGCCTGGTCACCCCGGCCCTGGCCACGCTGGTGTGCAGCACCTCGCGGGCGCGCGCCTCGGCGGCGCACAGGTCCGGGTCGTCGGCGCGCAGCAGGTCGGTGCGGAACATGGTGGCGAAGTGGGCCGGGTGGCTGACGGCGAAGCGCACGTAGGCCACGCCCACCTCCACGAAGCTGCCGGTGTGCTCGGCCGTGGCGCGCAGTTCCGCGGTGAGCAGGTCGAAACCCTGGACGGCCACGGCGGTGAGCAGGCCGGTCTTGTCCCCGAAGTGGTGTGCCGGCGCCGCGTGCGAGACCTGGGTGCGTCTGGCCAGTTCGCGCAGGCTGGTCGCGGCCGGACCGACCTCGGCGATCAGGGTGACCGCCGCGTCGAGCAGGGCCCGGCGGAGGTCTCCGTGGTGGTAGCGCTGGGTGGCGGACACGGGCCCACCCTACCCGGCATCTAGTCATTGACAAGATTCCGGCCCCGCTGGCATCTTGTCACTGTCAAGACCGACCGGAGGAGGACGCATGGCACCGTTGATCTCGTTGCTGGTGGGCTGGCTGGGGGCGCGGCTGGCCGGCCTGCTCGGCGTGGTGCCGCTGGACAACTGGCAGGGCTCGCTGCGGGTGGGGGTGGCCCTGATGTTCGTGGTCACCGGGGTGGTCCACTTCGTCCACTACCGCGCCGACCTGGTGGCCATGGTGCCGCCCGCGCTGCCAAGGCCCGAGTTGCTGGTCACCGTCACCGGCGTGCTCGAACTGCTCGGGGCGGCGGGGCTGCTGGTACCGGCGACGGCCAGCGCGGCCGGGTACTGCCTGGCCGCGCTGCTGCTGGTGATGTTCCCGGCCAACGTCCACGCCGCGCGGCAGCGGCTGACCCTGGGTGGCCGTCAGGTCGAACCGCTGCCCCGGCGCACCGCGCTGCAGGTGGTGTTCCTGGCGGCGGCCGTGGCCAGCGCGATCTAGTGGCTCTGGGTGGCAGGAATATATAGACCGGTCTATTCTCGCGGCATGGGAGAAACGAAGGGCGCCAGGACCAGCGCGCGCCTGGTGGAGTCGATGCTCGACCTGATCCAGAGCCGCGGCTACAGCGGTACCGGTCTCAACACCGTGGTGGAGCACGCGCACGCGCCCAAGGGGTCGCTGTACTTCCACTTCCCCGAGGGCAAGGAGGCGCTCGGCGCGAAGGCGGTGGAACTGGCCGCCGAGCGGTTCCGCTCGCTCGTGGCCAGTTCCGCGCTGGAGTCGCGGACCCCGGGTGAGGTGGTGCGCCGGGTGATCGACGTGCTGGCCGGGATGCTGGTGGACAGCGACTTCTCGTTGGGCTGCCCGGTCTCGGTGGTCACGCTGGAGATGGGCGCGCAGAGCGAGCGGCTGCGCGACGCGTGCGCGGGCGCCTTCGACTCGTGGATCACCCCGCTCGCCGAGTACCTCGGCGCGCACGGCCAGCCGCGCGCCGCCGCCCGCGCCGTGGCGACCACCGTGGTCAGCGCCGTCGAGGGCGCGGTGATCGTGTCGCGGGCGCAGCGCTCGGTGGAGCCGTTGCGCAGCGCCGCCAGCGTGCTCGCCGTGCTCCTGGACCAGGGCGATGCCCGGACCGCCGAGGCGTCCTGGTGAGCGCGACCGATCGGCACGCCCTGGTGTTCGGGGCGACCGGCCTGATCGGACGGCACCTGGTGCTCGCGCTCGGCCAGGCCGGCGTGCGGGTGAGCACGGCCAACCGGAGCCGCCAGTCCCACCAGCGGCTCGTCCGCTGGCTGGCCGACCACGGCCACCACCAGGCACCCGCCGACCTGCGGGTCGACTTCACCCAGCCGGAGCCGCTGTCCGGCCGGGCGGCGGACTGGGCCGACGTCACCGAGATCCACAACTGCGCCGGCGCCTACCGGTTCGGGATGTCCGGGGCGGACGCCCGTCGCGCCAATGTGGACAGTGCGCGCGCGGTCGTCGCCCTTGCCGCGCGGCTGCCCCGGCTGCGCCGGGTGGTGCACGTGTCCGGGTACCGGGTCGGCGGGCAGGACCCGGCGCTGGTGCCGTGGAGCGACGAGCACCGCCGGCGCACCTACGCGGAACTGGGCGCCTACGAGGCGTCCAAGGCCGAGGCGGACGCGGTGTTCCAGGCCGCCGCCGACCAGGCGGGACTGCCGTGGACGATCGTCAACCCGGCCAGCGTGATCGGGGACAGCGCCACCGGCGAGTCCGACCAGCAACTGGGGCTCGCGGCCAGCCTGCGCGACCTCTGGCGCGGCGCGCTGCCCGCGCTGCCCGGTGACGAGCGGACCTTCGTGCCCGTGGTCGCGGTCGACCACCTCGCCCGGTTCATGGCCGTGCTCCCGCTGGACGAGGCGACCGAGCGCGCCGCGTACTGGGTGCTCGACGACGCCACCCCGGCCCTGCCCGAGCTGCTCACCCTCGTGGCACGGCACTACCAGGTGCGGGTGCCGAGGCTGCGGGTTCCGGTGTCCCTGGTGCGGCGCCTGCCCCAGTGGGTCACCAGGACCGACCCGGAGACCCTGACGTTCCTGTCCGCCGACCGGTATCCCACCGGGCCGGCCACCGCCGTCGCCACCCGGCACGGTCTCGCCATGCCGGACACCACCACGACCGTCCTGCGCTGGGCCGACCACCTGGCGGCCTACCGGTTCGGCGAGGTGCCCGCCGGCCGCCGCCGGTTCACCGCGCCCGCGGACGTGCGCACATTCGAACTCGGCGCGGCGGACGCGCCCACCGTGGTGCTGCCCGGGCCGCCAGGCAACGCCGACACCTGGGCGCCGGTCGCCGGGGCACTGGGGCAGGCGCGCGTGGTGGACCTGCCCGGGCTCGGCCTGAGCCGGGGCCGGCGCGCGGACTGGCCGGCCTGGTCGACCGCGCTGGTGACCGAGACCGGCGCGCGGCACCTGGTGGGGCACGGCGGTGCCGCCGCGCTCGCCGTGCGCGCCGCGCTCGCCCACCCCGACCTGGTGGACCAGCTCACGCTGGTGTCGCCGTTCGCCCCGGGTACCCGGGTGGGGCGCGCCGCGCGGTGGACGCCGCTGGTCCGGTGGCGCCTGGCCCGGGTCAGCGCCGAGGCACTGGCCAGGCAGCTCACCGGGGACCCGGCGCTGGCCGAGACCGTGGCGTCGAGCGCGGCGGATCTGCGCCGGGGGCGCGTGGCGGCCACCGCCGCCCGACTGGTGGCCGATGCCGGCGGCCGCCGGTGGCGCCACCAGCTGTGGGCCGGGTTGCAGCGCTACCCGGGGCGCGTGCACGTCATCGTGGGAGCCGACGACCCGCTCGGCCCGGCGGAGCGGCAACTGCTGGAGACGCTGCCGAGGGCCACCGTGACCGCCATCGCCGGCGCGGGCCACCACCCGCACCTGACACACCCGGCGGAGGTCGCCGCGGCGATTGGCGGCGCTCCGGTGGACACCCCCCACCCTCCCCGGGGGGCGAGCCCCGCTCCAGCCTATCGCCGCTGATCAGCCGGGCCCAGCCCCTGCGCGGTGCCTGTGGATAACTGACCGGCCTGTGGATAACCGGGCGGCCGGCAGGGCCTGCCACAACTCCGCCCACCACGTCCGCGACGCCGTGGCGGAACACGGGTGACGGCCGTGGTTGACACTGGTGACGGCCGTGGCCGACCAGAGAACAGCCGTGGCGGAACACGGGTGACGGCCGTGGCCGACAAGGGAAGACAGCCGTGGCCGACGGTGGTGGGTGTCGGACACGGGCGATCAGGTCGGCCACGGGCAATCAGGTCGGGCGCGGGCAGGCACGGCGGCGCGGGTCCCCGGCCGCCTGGCGCCTCACTCGTAGGTGACCGCCTCCAGGGCGGCGACGGCCAGTGCCTTGGCCTGGCTGAGCACCTGGTCGGCGGGCTCGCCGTCGTTCTGGTACAGCACGGTCACCGCGATGTTCGACTTGAACGTGTAGAGCTGGACCTTGCTGGTGATGGCCGGGCTGAGGTAGGCCAGGTCCGCCGGCGGGAGGTCGATCACGCCGCCGCCACCGCCGTCCTCGGACAGGCTCTTGTACGTCTCGCTGTACTCGGCCATCGCCTTGGCGCCCTTGGCGTTCAGCGCGACCGTCACGCTGAGTTCGAGCGCCCCGTACAGGTCGTCGTACAGCGCTTCATTGGACACGCTGCAGGTCTGGCCAGGACCGCCCTCGAAGCCCTGCGCCGTGCTGGGCTCGTACTCGGTGCCCTCGGGAAAGCCGAAGGTGTCCACCACGTTGCGCACGGCGTCGCAGACCGGCGGCAGCTGCTTGGCCTCGGGCACCGGGGTGTTCCTGGTCGCGGCGGTCCCGGTGCGCCCGCTGCCCGCGTCGCTGGTCCCCTTTGCCACGCCACCGGGCACGAAGGGAATGCCGGACGTGTAGCTCCCACAGCCGGTGGTGGCGAGTGCCACCGCGCCGGTCAGCGCGGCGAGGGCCAGTGTCCGCCGTACCCGCAACGACATTCCGCTACTCCCTGACTCCGTCCGGCCGCGACTGTCCCGGCCGGTTGACGCGAGTCAGACGTGTGCGGCGGGCACGCGGTTTCGCCTTCGCCGATCAGGAGTGGCCGCTCTCGTTTCCCGGCCGGGCGAGTGATGGCCCTTCGCCACCGCGTCCACACCAGACTGTCTATTTCGGACAAACGAGGTGGGGTCCGGGTCTCGGGGCGGTGGTGGTGACCCCGGCCGGCCGGGCCGCGGCCGAGCCAGCACGACGCCTCCCAAGTCGATTGTTCTTCCAAAAATCGATTATCTGGGCTAGGGTCGAGTGCGTGGCAGAGCACGGCAGGGGTGTGGCGCCGTCGGTGCGGGCCTACGAGTCGCTGCGGGCGGCGGTCCTGCACGGCGAGTTCCGCCCGGGGCAGGCGTTGAAACCGCAGGAGCTGGCCCTGGCGCACGGGGTGAGTCTCGCGGTGGTCCGGGAGTGCCTGCTGCGGCTGGTCGGGGAGGGCCTGGCCGAGCGCCTGCCGAACCGGGGGTTCGTGGTGCCGCAGGCGGGCGACGCGCGGTGGCAGGTGATCGCCGAGGCGCGGGCGGCGATCGAGCCGACCATGCTGCGCATGGCGATCAGCCGCGGCGACCTGGAGTGGGAAACGCGGGTGCGCGCCGCCCACCACCGGCTCGCCCGCACACCCCCGTTCGAGCGCGACGACGACGTCCACTTCTCCGACGCGTGGGCCGCCGCGCACCACGCGTTCCACCGCGCGCTGCTCGACGCGTGCGGCAACGACGTCCTGCTGGACACCTTCGAGCGGCTGTGGACCGCCAGCGAGCTGTCCCGCCGCTGGTCGGCCGCCAGCACCCCGACCCGCGACTACCTGGCCGAACACCGCCGGCTCGAACAGCTGGCGCTGAGCCGGCAGGGCGAGGCGGCGGCCGCCGCCCTGGCGGACCACCTCGCCGTCACCGCCGCCGCGCTCGCCGACCAGGCCACACCCGCCGGACACCCGCCCGAGGACGCCTGACGCGTCCCGCCGACCTCGTTGAGGGGACACCCACTCATGGACATGACCGCCGTTCGCGAGGTCAGCCTCGCCGTCAACGCCGCCCACCGGTTCATCTACCTGGTCCCGGAGAGCGAGGAGGAGGCCGCCACGCTCGGGGTCACCGCCTCCCGGCCGAGGTACTTCGCGTTCCGCGCGGCGGCGCTGGGCGCGGTGCCGTGGCAGGTCGTGCTCGCCACCTTCTACGGGTTCAGCCCCCGCTCGGTGCGGCAGATGGCGGGCGTGTGGGACGTCGCCCCGCCCGAGCGCTGGCAGGCCGCCCGCTTCGCCGCCGCCGGTCGGGCGATGCGCCGCGTCGGCGTGCCCCTCACCGCCGAGCAGATCGCGGCGGCGCGGTCGCTGATCGACCCGGTCGTCGCCGCCGCCGACCACGCCGGCAAGCCGCTGGCCGCCGCGAACGCGTCGGTCGCGCTCCCGGCCGATCCGCTCGTCGCGCTGTGGCAGCAGATCACGGTGCTGCGCGAGTGGCGCGGGGACGCGCACCTGGTCGTGCTCGCCGACAACCGGCTCGGGCCGTGCGACTGCAACGTCCTGCAGACCGCGACCGGCCGCCTCCCGCTCGGGCTGGTGCGCACGACCCGCCAGTGGAGCGACGAGGAGTGGGCCGGGGCGACGGCCCGGCTGGTCGCGCGCGGCTGGCTCAACGCCGACGGCACCGTGACCGAGGCCGGCGCCGCGGCGCGCGAGCGGATCGAGGTCGAGACCGACGAGCACTGCGCCGCGCTGTGGACACCGATCGGTGCCGAGGGCGCCCGTCGCCTGGCCTCGCTCATCGCGCCGATCGACCAGGCGTTCAGCTCGGCCGGGACCTACCGGCAGCTGCGCTGACCCCAACCGGTTCGCCGGACCGGGGCGCCATGCCTCGGGAGGTGCTGGCACTGTGTGGGGCGCACCGGTGGCCCGGCCCGGCAGCAGCGGTCCCGGACGACCCCGGGCCCCGGGCGTGACGCGGAGGGGGATGCCCACATGTTCGTTCTGGCCCACATCAGCGACGTGCACGTCGACGGGGGTGACCGGTCCGTCGAGCGGGCGCGGCGGGTGCTGCGCTTCATCGGTGACCTGGCCGCTCCGGTGGACGCCGTGCTGCTCACCGGGGACATCGCCGACCACGGCCGGCCCGACGAGTACGCGCGGGTGAACGAGATCCTGGCCGGCACGGCCCTGCCGGTGCTGACCTGCCCGGGCAACCACGACGTGCGCGGCGCCTACCGCGAGGTGCTGCTCGGCGAGCCCACCGGCGATGACCCCGCTGGCGACGAGCCGATCAACCAGGTGGTGCGGGTGGGCGCGGCCGTGTTCGCGCTGTGCGACTCCAGCATTCCCGGGCGTGACGACGGCTACCTGGCCGACGAGACCCTGACCTGGCTGGAGGAGGTGCTGACCGAACACCGCGACGGCGCACCGGTCTTCGTCTGCTTCCACCACCCGCCGGTGCCGCTGCACAACCCGGTCGGCGACACCATGCGCCAGTTCGGCGAGCAGCGGCTGGCCGCGGTGCTCGACCGCCACCCCCAGGTGGTGGCGGTCCTGTGTGGACACGCCCACCAGGCCGCGGCCACCACGTTCGCCGGTCGGCCGCTGCTGGTCGCGCCCGGTGTGGTGGCCACGGCCCGGTTGCTGCCGTGGGAGCGCGGCGACATCGTGGACCTGGACAGCCCGCCGATGATCGCCCTGCACGTCCTCGACGACGACGGCCGGCTCACCACGCACTACCGGGTGGTGCGCTGACCGCGCGCGCCGGCCGCGCCCGGAGGCGGGGTCAGCGGCCGGCGCAGTGCTCCGTCCACACCGGACTCTCGTGGAAGTGGTTGTCGAACCGCTCCTGGCTGTCCAGGATCTCCTGTGGACTGGCCAGGCCCTGCTGGACCCGGTTGAGCAACCGGAAGTAGTCGAACCGGTCCACCTCGGGCATCAGGAACAGGAAGTCCGCGCCGGTGTCGGCCGGGGTGCGGAAGGCGTGCGCCATGCCCGGTGGCACCAGCAGGAAGTCACCCGCCCGCGCGGTGACGACCCGGTCGCCGACCAGCACGTCCAGGCCGCCTTCGATGACGAAGAACATCTCCGCGGCGTTGCGGTGGTGGTGCGGGGAGGCACCCGCCGTGTCCCTGGGCATCCGGCTGCGCGCGGCGCTGATCACCCCGCCGGTGTCCGATCCGTCCGCCAGCAGGTGGACCGTGGTGGTGCCGTGCAGCACCTCGGCGTCGGCCGCGCGCACCAGCACGGCGTGGTCCGGGTTGAGCGCTGTCATGCGGGGCTCCTCGGTGTCGGGTCGGTGGGCGTGGTCCGCCCTGTCGCCCAACAGGACCGCACAGGGCCGGACTTTGTGACATCGGCGCGCGCGGCCGGTCAGCTGAGTGCCTCGATGGCGGTGACCGCGCCGCCGAGGAGCAGGCCGGCGACCACGATCAGCGGACTGCCCCTGAGCGCGGCGACCGCGTGGAACCGCAGGTCCCGGTACTCGGCCATGCCTTCGGTGCCCGGCAGGGTGAACACCCGTGGGCGCAGCCCGGCGAAGATGACCCAGTCGAGGATGACCAGGTCGAACACGGTGAGGGTGGCGAACATCACCGCGCCGGTGGCGGCCGCGTGCGCGAAGCCCACGTCGCCGCCGAGCGCCGAGGACAGGGTGAGCACGGCGCCGGCCGCCAGGGGCGGACAGCAGCCGCCCCAGAACAGCACCCCCACCCAGGTGGCGACCCGCCGGCCCCGCTCGCTGCGGGCTCGGCCGTAGCGGCGCTGGATCTCCGGCGGGTAGTCGGCCAGGAGGAAGTCCCGGCTGACCGCGGCGCCGGCGAACAGGGCCGCGGTGAACAGCACGCTCAGCACCAGCCCGAAGCCGACGCCACAACTGAGGACGAGGGACCACCGCATGACGACTCCCGGGGGTTCGGCGTGATCGGCCGACCGAGTGTGGCCGCTCCGACCCGTTGAAGTCAACGGTGTGTGAAGTTCAAGCCGACACTACGATGCCGTGGTGGCCAGTGACGAGCAGGCCGGACCGGACCCGGCGACCCCGGCCGCCACCCCCGGGGTGCGGCGGCGCCGGCGACCGGAGTTCCGCACCGGACGGCCCACGCTGACCAGGGAACGGATCGCCCGGGCCGCCCTGGCGGTGCTGGGCGAGGGCGGCCCGGCCGAGCTGAGCATGCGCAACGTGGCCGCCCGGCTCGGCGTGTCACCGCGCGCGCTGTACAACTACGTGGCCGACCGGGACGACCTGCTCCGCGAGCTGGTCGCCGTCTGCCAGGCCGACCTGCCCGAACCGCGCCTGGACCCGACCCGGTGGCGGGAGAGTCTGCGCGCGCACTGCCACGCGCTGCGCGCCTGGTACCGGGCCCACCCCGGGCTGCTGGCGCTGGCCCGCGCCGAGGACCTCACCCCGTTCGCCGCACCGCACGCGCTGCGCGCCGACGACGCGTTGCTGGGCTTCTTCCTCGACATCGGACTGTCCACCCAGAACGCGTACCGGGCCTGGATGATCACCGTGTTGCAGGTGGCCGGGTTCGCCGAGGTCTGGGACTCCTGGCGGGACCGGCCGCCGGCCGCCCAGCCCGCCGCGGTGTGGGCCGGGGTGGCGCCGGTCGAGCCGGACGACGACCTGCCCAACCTGCGGCTGATCAGCCGGGAGTCCACTGTGGAATCCCCGGACGTCCTGTTCGGATCGGTGCTGGACATGCTGATCAGCGGAATCGAGGCGATGCGGTGAGCGCGGTCGCGGCGGACGGCCGAGGCAGCGGGGCGGCGGTGCCGCGCAGCAGGCGCAGGGCGAGCGGGGCGAAGCCGGCGAGCAGGCACAGGGCGGCGACCGGGAGCAGGTCGAGGGAGACCAGCCCGAGGCACGGGCCGGCCAGCACGAGCACCGGGCCCCACCAGGGCAGTGCCTTGGCGCGCGCGAGCAGCACCGCCAGCACCAGCAGGCCGACGAACATCAGCTGCGGGCCGACCTGGTAGAAGACCGGCTGCACGCCGGGGAGGCTGGTGAACCCCCGGGAGATCGCGCTCATCTCCGCCCGGTCCGCGGCGAGCAGGCCGGCCACGATGTCCACGACGAACTGGACCACCGAGGTGGCCACCCCGACCAGGGTGAGCCCCACGGCCAGGCCGCGCCCACGCGTTCCGGCCAGCAGGCGGCCAAGGCCCAGCGCGAGCGGCACGCACAGCAGCAGGCCGATCAGGTTGCTGACGTGGGCGGCCTGCCAGTCCAGCCCGGGGCCGTACTGGCCGTCCAGCCGGCCGACCAGCCGGATGATGCCGTAGCAGAGGAAGAACAACGGTGCGGTGATCAGGCAGACGCCGGTGAGTTTCACGGTGTTACCTTCGCCGCGCCGCCCCACCGGCACGTCAGGGCTTTCCCGGATCCGCCCCCCGATCTTGGCGACCGCCGCCCGGTCAGGTGGCGGTCAGGGTAGGGCGACCGCGCCGGGGGTGACGCGACGCGGGTGGCGCGGTGGGGTGGCCACCGTTGGGTGGCCGGGGTGGCGCGACGCGGGAGGCGCGCTGGGGTGGCCGCCGTTGGGCGCGGCAGGCACTCGGTGGTCGTCCCGATCGTTGACCTGGTGGGGTCACGGGAAGTACCGGAGCGACGGATGGGTGCGAGGCGCGAGGTGGCGCGGTCCCGGCGCGTGGCACTGGCGGTGGGTGGCGCGCTGGCCGGCGGTGTGCTCACCACCGGTCTGCTGACCGGGCGGTCCGTGGCGGCCCGGTCCGTCGACCCGGCCGACCCCTGGCGGCGGCTGCCGGACGTCCTCGACCGGATCAGGCCGCCGGTGTTCCCCGACCGCGTCTTCCGGATCACCGACTTCGGCGCGGTCGGCGACGGGCGGACCGACTGCACGGCGGCGTTCCGCCGGGCGGTCAGCGCCTGCCACCACGCGGGCGGCGGCCGGGTGCTGGTGCCGCCCGGCCGGTTCGCCACCGGGGCCATCCACCTGCTCGACCGGGTGGACCTGCACGTGGCCGAGGGCGCCACCATCGCGTTCAGCCCGGACCCGGCCGCCTACCTGCCCGTGGTGCTGACCAGGTGGGAGGGCACCGAGTGCTACAACTACTCGCCGTTCGTGCACGCGGACGGCCGCACCGACGTGGCCGTGACCGGCGCCGGCGTGCTGGACGGGCAGGCCCGGCTCGGCCCGTGGGAGAGCTGGTACGCGGACGGCGGGCCGCAGCACGCCGACCAGCTGCGGCTGCGCCGGATGGGCGACGAGGGCGTGGCCGTGGCCGACCGGGTCTTCGGCGCCGGCCACCACCTGCGGCCCAGCATGGTCCAGTTCCACCGCTGCCACAACGTGCTCGTCGACGGCGTCACCCTGCTCGACCCTCCGATGTGGACGATCCACCCGGTGTTGTCGGACAACGTCACCGTGCGCGGCGTGACCGTCCACAGTGTCCTGTACAACACGGACGGCTGCGACCCCGAGGCCAGCTCGCACGTGCGCGTCACCGGCTGCCGGTTCGACACCAACGACGACTGCGTGGCCGTCAAGGCCGGGCGGGACGCCGACGGCCGCCGGGTCGGGGTGCCCAGCGAGCACATCGTCATCGACAACTGCCTGCTCGCCGGGCGGTGGGGTGGCGTGACCGTGGGCAGCGAGATGTCCGGCGGGGTGCACGACGTGTACGCCCAGCACTGCGTGGTCAACCCGGCCGGGTTCCCCGGGCGCTACCCGGTCAAGTACCCCCTGTACGTCAAGACCAACAAGCGGCGCGGCGGCGTGGTCGACGGCGTGCACCTGCGCGGGTTCACCGGCGGTGGCGTGGAACGCGACGCCGTCTTCGTCACCACCGACTACAACGGCGAGCCCGGCGATCAGCCGGTGCTCGTGCGCGACATCGACGTGCGCGACATGCGCCTCGACGGCGCCCGCGCCGTGCTCCACCTGGTCGGCCTGCCCACCGACCACGTGGTGGACGTGCGCCTGCGCGACTGCGCCTTCACCGGGGTGGTCAGCCCGAGCACCGTCGAGTTCGTCGACGACCTGTCCCTGACCGGGGTCACCGTCAACGGCCAGCCGCTCTGACCGGCGCGGTCGTGGCCGGACCGGTGATCGGTCAGCCGGCCGGCGGGTGCTGGCCGGTGGCGGTCCGCCGGCCGGCCGTGGCCAGGATGTCGGCGCCGGCCGGATCGGCGGCCAGCGCCCGGGTGAAGTCGTCACCGGGCAGCACGGTGTTGCCGGCGACGACCACGGTGTCGGGTGGGGTGTCGTGGCCCGAGGGCTCGGCGTCCCAGAAGTTGCCGAGGAACGCCACGTGCCGCAGCGGCGGCGACACCTGGAGCACGACCGGGGTGTCGCCGCGGTGGATCGCGTTGCCCAGCACGGTCACCCAGGCCGCGCCGTAGTCGGTGTAGAGGCCGAAGTTGTAGGACGTGACGGTGTCGTGGATGACGTTGCCCCGGATCACCGCGCCGCTGGCGAACGACGCCCCCTGCGGGGCCGAGACGTAGATGCCGCCGCCGTCGGCGAGCGCGGTCATGGTGTGGTGGATCAGGTTGGCCACGACCTGGGTGCCCCTGGCCCGCTCGCCACCGGTGACGACGATCCCGTTGTGCGGCACGTGGTGGATCTCGTTGTGCCGCACGATCGCGTCCCTGGTCTGGCTGAGCGCGATCGCGGGTGAGCCGCGGTACTCGCGGCCGATGTCGTGCACCAGGTTGTCCTCGATCACGCAGTCCGCGCTGTCCGCGACGGTGATGCCGCTGCCGGAGATGTCGGTGAACGTGTTGCCGCGCACCAGGACGTCCACACTGGACTCGCCGATGCTCAGCCCACCCGCGCCCAGGTGGGTGAAGTGGTTGTCCACCAGGGCCAGCCGCGCGACGTGGGTGAACTCGACGTTCGCCGGCAGCCGCGCGGTCTCGGTGGGCACGGTCACCCGGCCCATGCCCTCGGGCAGCGCGAACTGGGTGAGCCCGCCGCCCAGGTAGTGGTTGACGCCGTGGTAGTGCAGGTAGCCGCCGGTGCGCCGGATGCCGGACCAGCCGGCGTGGGCGAAGGTGAGCCCGCGCAGGGTCAGGCCGGTGAGCGGGTGCTGCTCGGTGCCGCTCCCGGCCACCAGGGTCTCCAGCACCGGCACGACCACCTCGGTGCGCTCCGGGTGTTCGCCGGGCAGCGGCAGGTAGTGCAGCACGTGCTGGCCGGGCGTGGACCGGTCGAGCACGAACGTGCCCGGCTCGGTGAGGAACGAGCGGCTGTTCTCGATCAGCGGTGGGTTGGCCAGCGGCACCCAGTCGACCTGGTCGCCGTCCTCGGACGTGGCACCGTGCCACTCGGCGTCGTAGAGCCTGCGCGCCCAGTCCCAGGCCGGCTGGGCCATCGTGATGGTGGTGCCGTGCTCGGTCGCGGTGATCCCGGCGACCGCGCACCGCGCCTCGGACCACGGGTAGACGCCCGGGTAGACGAACTCGATGCCGTCCGCGCCGTGCCAGGACAGGGGCACCGAGCTGTCCGTGACGTAACCCGTCTCGGTTTTCGTCACGTTCCCGGGGATGCCGGTGGTGTGCGCGGCGCGGCCGGCGCGGCGGCCGTCGACGTGCAGCTGTCGCACGTCGAGGTCGCCGACGGGGGCGGTCCAGACGCCGTCGGCACCGGGGGTCCACCCGGTGACCGCGCGCCCGCCGCTGAGCACGACGGTCTCCTGCTCGGCCGTGCCGAAGCGGTGCGGCTGGTAGCGCACGTGGTGCCCACCGGTGCCGGAGTCGCCCTGGTCGGCGCGGAACTCCAGGGTGCGGTCCAGGTGGTAGGTGCCGGCGCGCAGGTGCACCACGAGATCACCGGTCATGGTGGCGGTGCGGGCGCGGACGGCCCGCTGTGCGGCGAACACGGTGGCCAGCGGCCGCTCGACGGTGCCGGGCCAGGTGTCGTCGCCCCAGGGGGCGACGAAGATCGGGGGTTCGGCCATGACTGCTGGGCCTCCAGAAAGTGTTTATGCCGTAAACAGTGCGTACAGCATAAACACGAGTGGGTTATCGTTGGCAAGCCGTGGCGGCGACGGGAGGGAGACGAGGTGGCGACGGACGAGGACCGGCCGGTCGATCCGGAGCGGGCGGTCGAGCTGCTCTGGGACGACGGCCGGCGCGGCAACCCCCGGCTGACCCTGGCGCGGATCGTGGCGACCGCGGTCGAACTCGCCGACGCCGACGGCCTGGCCGCGCTGTCCATGCGCCGCATCGCCGAGCGGCTCGGCTACACCACCATGTCGCTGTACCGGCACGTGCCCGGCCGGGCCGAACTGGTCGAGCTGATGCGCGAGGCGGTGTTCGCCGAGGTCGGCCCGTCCGCCAAGGCAGAGTCAGCCGCGGCCGGGGGAGCGGCGGCGGCCGGGGGAGCGGCGGAGGTCGACTGGCGGGCGGGGCTGGCCGCGTGGGCGCGCGAGCACCGCGCGCTGCACCGGCGGCACCGGTGGCTGGTGGACAGCGTGGGCAGCCGGAACCTGCCCGGCCCCCACATCATGGCCGACTACGAGCGCGCCCTGGCGGTGGCCGAGCGCACCGGCCTTCCGCCGGCCGAGGTGCTCGCCGTGGTCGACCTGGTCGGTGGCTTCGTGCAGGTCAACGCCAGGCAGGAGGCGGAGCGGGCCGAGGCCGAACAGCGCACCGGGGAGAGCCACGAGCAGTGGTGGGGCGAGCGGGACTCGCTGTGGGAGCGCCTCGACGACTACCCGGTGCTGCGTCGGCTGTGGGTGGCCGGCGGGCACGACCGGCCGGTGGACGCGTTCGAGTTCGGTCTGGCCCGCGTGCTCGACGGCATCGAACTGCTGATCACCGCCCGCACCGGGGGAACCACCCACCCCGAGGGGACCGCCCACCCCGACGGGCGTGACGAAATTCGTGATGGAAATCGGGTCGCGCGGTGCCTCGTCTGCGGGGCGGCCATCGCCGAACCCGGGCGCGGCCGGCCCCGGTCCTACTGCTCCCGCGGCTGCCAGCAGCGCGCCTACCGGCAGCGCCGGGCACGCGGGTGACGGGCCCGGGGGTGACGGGCCCGGGGGTGACGGGCGGGCCGGCCCTCACCTGGTGGTGACCGGGATCCTCACCCCGGTGGCCTGGTTGATCGCCTGCGCGTAGTTCGCGGCGGTGCAGCCGGTCTGCTGCGCGCACTTCGCGATGTCGTCGTAGAGCCAGATGAAGCCGCCGGAGAGCGGGGCGGACTCGCTGATCCAGCCGCTCAGCGTGTCGTGCACGTCGGTGGGCGAGTCACCCGAGGCGCACGTGTCGCCGGTCTCCTCGGTGTGCCTGCACCACAGGCCGGGGTCGACGGACATGCCGTCCAGCTGGTTCGACCACTCGATCAGCGCTTCGGCGCTGGCGTTGATGTCACCGCCGGCGTAGCACTGCACGTAGGTGCGGTCCACGAACGAACCGAGCGACGCCTTCAGCGCCGCCCAGTAGTCCTGGTTGTCGAAGGGCACGAAGGTGGAGTTGGGGTATCCGAGGTCCTGGGTCATCCGCATGAAGGCCACGCCCGAGTCCACGTCGTAGTAGTCCTCGTTGTCGCTGTCGACCGCGTCCGCCCCGGTCGCCGCGAGCAGGGCCTGGAAGTTGCGGTACAGGACGCTCGTGCTCCCGGTGCCCTGCGCGTTGATCAGGTACGCGATGTTGTTCCAGTCGGAGACACCGCCCGAGCCGACCGAGACCTCCACGCGGTTGACCGACGTGCCGTCCCCGGTCTTGAGCTGTCCCACCAGATCCGGCCACGCGGGGTCGCCGACGTACTCTCCATTGTGGACGATCAGCTCGCCGTTGTAGTACAGGTCGCCGTTGTTGGGGTTCTGCTCGTCGGTCTGGTCGCACCAGACGTGGATGCTCCAGAGGATGACGGTGGTGAACCCCGACCCCCGCAGGTCCGCGACCACCTGCCCGGCGTTCGGGTTGGTGGGGTAGACCGGTCCGCCGACGAAGACGGCGGACCGGCTGCCGGTCGTGGGTGCTGGCGGTGCCATGGGACCTCCTCTGCTGCGGTTGGCGGTTGTCCTCCTGCGGCTACCCCTGGGCCGGGCCCGGGTACCACCGGGGCGGAGTCCGCCACCCCCGTGGGGGAGCGCCCGCACCGGAACCGGGTGCGCGGTTCAGCTCCCGCGGTTCAGCCGCCCCGCGGTTCGGCCCCCGGCTCAGCGCGCCCCGGCTCAGCAGCCCCGGTTCAGCCAGTCCCGGTTCAGTCCAGCGCCGCCAGCCGCGCGCGGATCTCGTCGGCGTCGCGGTCGCCCAGCTCGTCGAAGATGGCCAGGGCGCGCCGCCAGTGCTCGCGCGCGGCGGCGGTGTCGCCGATGGCGTGCAGGGTCGCGGCCACCTGGGCCAGCGCCCTGGCCGTGGTCCGCTGGTCGCCCAGGGCCTGGCTGATCGCCAGGGCCTGCCGGTAGCAGGACAGGGCCTGCTGGTGGCGGCCGGTGTCGTGGTGCACGTCGCCGAGGGTGCTCAGGGTGTAGCGCAACCCGCTCTGGTCGTCGCGCCGCCGTTGCAGGGCCAGCGCGCGCTCCAGGCAGTCGGTGGCCCGGTCGGGCTCGCCAAGCAGCCGGTGGGTGTCACCCAGGTTGTTCAGGCAGATCGCCTCACCCTGCTGGTCCCCGGTCTCCTGGAACATGGGCAGCGCGCGGGAGAAGCAGTCGGCCGCCTCGGCCAGCCGGTGCACGTCCACGTACACCACGCCGACGTTGTTCAGGTTCCACGCCTGGCCGTGCCGGTCGCCGACCTCGGCCAGCAGGGCCTCGGCGCGCCGGTGGCAGTCGATGGCGGTGTCGAACTGGCGCAGGTCGCTGTGGGCCACGCCGAGGTTGCGCCAGGTGATGCCCTCGGCGCGGCGGTCGCCCAGCGCGCGGGCCGCGTCCAGGGCGACGCGGTGCGTGGTGAGCCAGTCGTCCCAGTGGCTGCGCCGGTAGTAGAAGCTGAGCAGCACCCACGGCAGCTGCCAGGCCACCGGGAGCAGGTCGTGCTCGGCCGCGGCGCGGACCGCGGCCAGCAGGGCGGCCCGGTTGGCCTCGAACCAGCGCAGGGCGGCGGCGTGGTCGGCGAACCCGGGCAGCACGCAGCCGGCGGGCAGCGGGTGCAGCGAGATGATCCGGGTGCGCTGCGGGTCGAGCACGGCGCGGGCGGCCTCGGCGGCGTGCAGGTACCAGGTGAGCAGCCGGTGCACGCTGGCCCGCCGGTCGGCCGGGTCCTCGTCCAGCCGTGCGCGCTCGCGTGCGTAGGAGCGCATCAGGTCGTGGAAGCGGTAGCGGCCGGCCGTGGCCTGGTGCAGCACGTGCTCGTCGAGCAGGGCCTCCAGCAGCAGGTCGGCGTGCTGCGGGGTGGTGCCGACCAGCGCCGAGGTGGACTCGGCGGTGAAGTCCTCGCCCGGGTGCAGGCCGAGCAGCCGGAACGTCCGCTGCTGGCGGGGCGGCAGCGCCCGGTAGGACAGGTCGAACACGGCGGGCAGGCCGCGGGTGCGCGGTGGGGCCAGGTCGTCCAGCCGGTTCTCGCCGTGTTCCAGGCGGTCCACCAGGTCGGTCACGCTCCACGCGGGCCGGCTGCGCAGCCGCCGGGCGGCCAGGGAGACCGCGATGGGCAGGTGCCCGCACAGCTCGGCCACCCGCCGGGCCGCGTGGGGCGCGGCGGCCACCCGGTGGTCCTGGGTGAGCTGCGCCAGCAGCACCACGGACTCGTCCGGCGCGAACACGTCCAGCGGCAGGCAGCGCGCGCCGTCCAGGCCGGCCAGGCTGCGCCGGCTGGTGACCAGCACCAGGGCGTGCTCGGCCGCGCCCGGCAGCAGCGGCCGCACCTGTTCCTCGCTGGCCGCGTTGTCCAGCAGGATCAGCGCGTCGCGGCCGGCCAGCCGGTCCCGGTAGAGCGCGGCCCTCGGCTCCAGGCCCTGCGGGATCCGCTCCCCGGGCACGCCGAGCAGCCGCAGGAAGCCCTCCAGCACGGTGGCCGCCCCGGCCGGCGGGTGCTGCGGGTCGAAGCCGCGCAGGTCGGCCCACAGCTGCACGTCGGCGAACCGTCCTTCGTGGACGAACTGGTGGGCGGCGTGCACGGCCAGCCGGGTCTTGCCCACCCCGGCCATGCCCTCGACCACCACCACCGCGACCGCCCCCGGCCGGCCCGCGCACGCCTCGTCCACCAGCGCGCGCAGCCGGCGCAGCTCGGCCCGCCGGCCGGTGAACTCGCTGATGTCCATGGGCAGCTGCTGCCACGCGGCCACCTCGTCGTCCACAGTGGACGGTTCGGGGGCGGGTTCCGGCGCACCGGCCAGGATCTCCCGCTGCACCTGCCGCAGCCGGGGGCCCGGCTCGATCCCGGCCTGCTCGATCAGGTGGCGCCGGGCCTGGCCGAACACCTCCAGCGCGTCGGCCTGCCGGCCGGCGCGGTGCAGCGCGAGCATCAGCCGCGCCCACAGTTCCTCGCGCAGCGGGTGCTCGGCCAGCAGCGCCCGCAGCCCGCCGATGACCGCCTCGGGCCGACCGAGTTCGGTGTGCGCCCGCGCGTGCTGCTCGGCGATGCCCAGCCGCAGTTCCTCCAGCCGCGTCACCTCGGCCTGCAACAGCGAGGTGGGTGACAGCTCCGCCAGCGGCGTGCCCCGCCACAGCCGCAGCGCCCGGTCCAGGCGGTCCGCCGCGGTCGCGTGGTCGCCGTGGCGCAGCGCGCGCTCGCCCTGGCCGGCCAGGTCCTGGAAGGTGTCCAGGTCGAGTTCGCCCGGGTGCACCACCAGCAGGTAGCCGCCGGGCCGGGTGAGCAGGCGGACCGGGGCCGCGCCCTCGTCGCGCAGCCGGCGCCGCAGCCCGGCCACGAAGGTGCGCAGGTTCGACTCGGGGGCCACCGGCGGGGTCTCCCACACGGCCGAGGCGAGGTAGCCGGTGCTGGCCGTGGTGTTGGCGCGCAGCAGCAGGGCCGCGAGCACCGCCCGCTGTCGGCGCCCACCCAGCGGCACCAGCTCGCCGGCCCGACGCACCTCCAGCGGCCCCAGGAGCCGGAACTCCATGACCGCGCTCCCCACCAGATCCAGTGCCGCGCCAGGTGCCGTCGCCGCCATCCTGGCCGACCCGGCCGGCCCGGTTCTAGCGCCACTCGGCGCATCCTGTGGGCGGAAGCTGTGCGACATCTGTGCGCACCCGGTGCCACAATCCCGCGCCCACCTGCGTGTTCCCCGCCCGGGCCGGCACGCGTCGGCCCGGGGCGCGAAGACGATCAGTTCTTGTGCGGGATCTGTGCGCGGTGCGGTCCATCCTGGGCCCACAGCACAACCGGGGCCGGGGGGACGCGGTCCGCTCCCGGGGGGTGGGGAAGTGATCGCGCTGGTTGCGATGGGGGTGGCAACCAGCGCGATCAGAACGCGCGCTGGCCGGGCGCCGAACGGGTCGGGTCAGCCCGGCACGGGGCGCCGGGTCGCGGGCGCCGGCGCCCGGGGCGGATCAGGAGAAGACGATCCGCTGCGTCTCGATCCTGCTCTCGTCCAGGTCCATGCCCAGCCCCGGCTCGTCGTTGGGCACCAGCAGGCCGTCCACCGGGTGCACCGGGTGGCGCAGGAAGTGCTGGTGCACCGCGTTCCACTTGACCAGGTGCTCCTGCAGCGGCGTGGACATCGGCGACTGGGTCAGCGAGAAGTGCAGGGTGGCCGCGGCCGAGTGGCCGTGCGGGATGGTCACCAGGTCGTGCACGCTGGCGTAGGCGGCGATCTTGAGCGTCTCGGACAGGCCGCCGCACCAGTAGATGTCCGGCTGGAGCACGTCCAGCGCGCCCGCGTCCACGAACCGCTTGAACCCCCAGCGGGTGTACTCGTGTTCCGCGCCGGCCAGCGGGATGTCCAGGCGGTCGCGCAGCCGCCGGTAGCTGTCCACCCGGTCGGGCATGGCGACCTCCTCCAGCCACCGGGGCCGGTACTCGGCGATCCGCGCGGCGAGGTCGGTGACGTAGCCGACGTCCATGGACTGCCAGCAGTCGAACATGATGTCGTAGTCCTCGCCCACGGCCTCGCGCACGGTCCGCACCAGCTCGACGTTCTTGCGCAGCCCGGCCGCGCCGCTGGCCGGCCCGTGCCGGAAGAACCACTTCTGCGCCGGGTAGCCGAGTCGCTTGTACTCGATCGCGCGCGCCCGCACCCGCTCCGGGTCCTGCACGGAGAAGCCCAGCATGGACGCGTACGCGGGCACCGCCTCCCGGGTCGGCCCGCCGAGCAGCCGGTACACCGGCTGGCCCAGCCAGCGCCCGCGCAGGTCCCACAGGGCGCAGTCCACCGCGCTGATCGCGAGCATGGCGTCACCCTGGCGGCCGTGCACCATGCGCCGGTGCATCTGGTCCCACAGCCGCTCGCCCGCGATCGGGTCCCGGCCGACCAGCAGCTCCCGCAGGCTCCTGGCCACGATGAAGGCCACCTGCTCCGGCACCGGGCCGGCCCGCCCGACCAGCCCCTCGTCGGTCTCGATCTCCACGAAGTGGGTCTGGATGTGGAAGCCGGCCGCGGTCTGCGTCCCACCCTCGTGGTCGTCGCGGTCGCGGTACTCCGGGTAGACGTCGATCGGCCGGACCAGGCGTTCCTCCCACAGGTCCCCGTCCGGGGTGGGCAGGACACCGCTCAGCTGGCGGAGCCGGACCTCGGTGATGCGCATGCTCAGTGACCTCCCGCGGTCGAGGTGCTGGTGGCGGACGGGGTCGGGGTGCGCCCGCCCCACAGCCGGTAGATCACGGCGAGCGCGACGACGGCCACCACGGCCATGCCGGCCAGCCAGAACAGGCCGCCGTTGAAGTCGCCGGTGCTCTCCCTGATCGCGCCGATCACCGCCGGGTTGACCACGCTGGAGATGTTGCCCAGCGAGTTGATCAGGGCGATGCCGCCGGCGGCCGCCGCGCTGGACAGCAGCGCGGTGGGCAGCCCCCAGAAGATCGGCAGCACGCCGAACACGCCGAACGCGGCCACGCACAGGGCGATCAGCTTGACCACGGGCACGTCGACCGCGCCGGCCCCGACCAGGCCCACCACGGCCACGGCCAGCGCCAGGTAGGTGGCGAACCAGCGGCGGCCGGGCCGGTCGGCGATCCGGCCCAGCACGATCATGCCGACCACGCCCACCGCGTAGGGCACGGCCGCGACGAACGTGGTCGCGGTGTTGCCCAGCCCGAACGGCTGCAGGATCTGCGGCAGGAAGGTCGAGACCGCGCCGTTGAGGTTGGTCAGGCCGTAGTAGGCCACGCAGAACAGCAGCACCCGGGGGCTGAGCAGCGCTTTGAGCACCGAGTGCCCGCCGGCGCCGGCCTGCGCGTCGCGCGCGGCGCGCTCCGCGGCCAGCGTGCCGACCAGCCAGTCCCGCTCCTGCTCGGTGAGGAACGTGGCGCCCTCCGGCTTGCTGGGCAGCAGGAACGGGATGGCCACCGCCAGCACCACCGCGGGCAGCGCCTCGATCAGGTACACCCACTGCCAGCCGTGCAGCCCCAGCCAGTCGTCCATGGTCAGGATCAGCCCGGAGATCGGCGTGCCGATGACCAGCGCGATCGGGATGCCGGTGGTGAACATGGCGATGATCCGGCCCCGGTAGGCGGCCGGGAACCAGGTGGTCAGGTACAGGATGACGCCGGGGAAGAAGCCGGCCTCGGCCGCGCCGAGCAGCGCGCGCAGCACGTAGAGGCTCTCGGCGTTCCAGATGATCGCGTGCAGGCCGGAGATGACGCCCCAGGTGAACATGATCCGGGCGATCCAGAACCGCGCGCCGAACCGGGCCAGCGCCAGGTTGGACGGCACCTCCAGGATCACGTAGGGCACGAAGAAGATCCCGGCGGCCAGGCCGAAGGCGGCGGCGCTGAGACCGATGTCGGCGTTCATCGTCAACGCGGCCACGCCGACGTTGGCGCGATCCAGGATCGCGATGAAGTAGCCGAAGATGAGTATGGGCAGCAGCCGCACGGTCAGCTTCCTGACCACCCGGTCCTCGATCGTCATTGATCCTCCACAGTGGAACGTTCCGGGCACGCTACCGGAAACGTTTCCGGAAAAACAAGGGTCGTGCCGAGGTCGGCTAGGATTTCGACCCCGATCGAAGGGACGTGGTGGTGAGAAGGCAGGCGGTCGGCATCCGCGACCTCGCCAGGGAACTCGGCATGTCGATCAGCACGGTCTCCAGGGCGATGAACGCGCGACCGGACGTCAGCCCGGAGACCCAGCGCCTGGTCCGGGAGACGGCCGAGCGGCTGGGCTACACCCCCAACCAGTCCGGCCGCAGCCTCCGCCAGGGCACCACCGACACGGTCGCGCTGGTCATGCCCACGCACACCGCCCGCACCGAGTCCGGTGAGACGTTCTTCCTCAACGTCAGCGACGGACTCCAGGAGGTGCTCTCCCCGCGCGGGCTGAACCTGGTGATCCTGCCCTGCGGGTCCGCCGAGCAGCCGGACGAGTTCCTGTTCAAGGCCGTGGACCGGCACCTGGCCGACGCCATCGTGCTGGCCGACACCCAGCGGGTGGACCGGCGGATCGACTACCTGATCGAGAAGAAGGTGCCGTTCGTCGGCCTCGGCCGCACCGAGGCGGGCGGCTACTCCTGGCTGGACCTGGACTTCGAGGGCGTGGCCGCGCAGTCCGTGGACCGGCTGGTCGGCCTCGGCCACCGGCGCATCGCCCTGGGCACCACCGACCGCACCGTCAACAACACCTTCCTGTTCCTGGACAGCTACCGGGCGTCGCTGGAGCGGCACGGCATCGGCTACGACCCCGAGCTGGTGATCCGCGTGCCCGACACCCGCCAGGGCGGCTACCACCTGGCGGCGCGGCTGCTGGCCGCCCCGCACCGGCCCACCGCCGTGATCCTGGAGCAGGAAACCCTCGCGATCGGCCTCTACCGCGCCCTCGCCGACGCCGGCCTGACCCCCGGCCGCGACCTGGCCGTCATCGGCTTCCGGGAGAACCCCGTGCTGGACCTGCTCACCCCGAGCCTGACCTGCTTCCGGGTGTCGCTGACCAACTACGGCCGCCGCCTCGGCCACCTGGTGCTGGCCGAGATGGCCCGCGCCGGCTCGGCCGGTCCGCTCACCCAGGAGGTCTGGCCGATGGAACTGGTCAGCGGCGACAGCGACGGCGCCCCGCTCGGCTGACCCGGCGGCGACGCGGTCGGCACAACCAGCCCAGGGCACCCCTGACTGACGGCCCGCGTACTCCATTCAGCCGCCAAAATGGAGGACTACACTTCTAAGGACTGTAGTCCTGCATTCTGGGAGTGACTGAGTGTCACGTGCATCCGGGCCAGCCAAACCGGCGGGGACCTTTGACCGGGACGCGGAATGGCGCGCCCTGGCCGCCTTCGCCGCCCGAACAGCGCCCAGGGCGATGCTGGGGGTGGTCAGCGGCCGACGCAGGATGGGCAAGACCCACCTGCTGCGGGCACTGGCGAACGCGGCTTCCGGGTTCTACTTCGGGGCCACCGAGGCCACCGCCGCCGAAACACTGCGGCAGTTCGGTGCCGCACTGGCCGAGCACGTGGCCTCGCCCGTCCCGTTCACCTTCGCCACTTGGGACGACGCCATCACCTACCTGTTCACCCTCGGCACCAGCGGTGACCAGCCGGTGCTCGCGGTGATCGACGAGTTCCCGTACCTGGTGCGGGTGGTGCCCGAGTTGCCGTCGCTGATCCAGCGGGAGATCGACAAGTACCAGTCCCAGGCCAACCGACTGCGGCTGCTGCTGTGCGGGTCGGCCATGGCGATGATGGGTGGCCTGCTCGCCGGCAACGCGCCCCTGCGCGGGCGGGCCGGACTGGAGCTGGTGGTGCGGCCGTTCACCTACCAGGACGCGGCGCGGTTCTGGGCGGTGGACCACGATCCCCGGCTGGCCGTGCGGCTGCACGCGGTGGTCGGCGGCACGCCCGCCTACCGCACCCAGTTCCTCGACGACGACACACCAGCCGACCTGGACGACTTCGGGCCGTGGGTGTGCCGCACGGTGCTCTCGCCGCTGACGCCGTTGTTCCGGGAGGCCCGCTACCTGCTGGCCGAGGAAGCCGAGATCCGCGATCCCGCGCTCTACCACTCGGTGCTGGCCGCCGTGGCGGAGGGCAACACCACCCGGGGCGGCATCGCCGGCTACATCGGGCGCAAGTCGGTGGACATCGCGCACCCGTTGACCGTGCTGGAGGACTGCCACCTGCTGGTGCGCGAGGACGACGTGTTCCGGACGGGTCGCACCCTGTACCGGATCGCCGAGCCGCTGGTCACCTTCTACGAGGCGGTGGCAAGGCCGGCGTGGGCGCGACTGGAGGCTGGCGAGGCCGAGGCGGTGTGGCAGCGGTCGGCCGAGCGGTTCGCCGCGCAGGTCGTCGGGCCGCACTTCGAGACCATCTGTCGGGAGTACCTGCTGAGGGCCGGACCGGAGGTGTTCGGGGACCGACCGGTCGGCGAGGTCGGAGTTGGCGTGGTGACCGATCCCGCGCGTCGGGAGCAGATCCAGGTCGACGCGGTTGTGCTGGCGCCGGGCAGTGGTGGCCGCCGGCGGCGGGTGGTCGCGCTGGGCGAGGTGAAGTGGGGCACGGTGATCGGTGCCCGGCACATCGAGCGGCTCGCGCGGGCGCGGGATGTGCTGGTGGGGCGCGGGTTCGACGCCGAGGACTGCCTGCTGCTGGGGTTCAGCGCCGCCGGTTTCGACCCGGGGCTGCGGGACGGGACCGGCGGCGGGTCAGCGGTGCGGCTGATCGGTCTGGGGGAGCTGTACGGGCAGCGGCCGACGGCGGCCCGGAGCTGAGCCGCGCCGGAGCTGAGCCCGCCGGGGGCGAGCAGCGGGCTGGCCGCGCGCCCGCGATCGGCAGGGGTTTTCCGTTGCCGCGCTGAGCGGGCCGGTCGGTAGGATCCGGTGCGTGAAGTGCTGACCGCCAGCGAACAACTGGTTCGACGCCGTCCGAGCCCCGCTCCGGCGTCGCTGTTCGCTGTGCCCACACCAGCCGTCAGCCACTTCGCGTGATCGGATTTCCCATGACTGATGATGTGTTCCTCGACCACGTCGCCGACCGGCTCGCCACGCTGCCCTCGGTGCGCGCCGTCTCCCTGGGCGGCTCGCGCGCCCAGGGCACGCACACCCCGGACAGCGACTGGGACCTGGCCGTGTACTACCGGGGCGCGTTCGACCCGGCCGACCTGCGCGCGCTCGGCTGGCCGGGCGAGGTCTCCGCGGTCGGCGGCTGGGGCGGCGTGTTCAACGGCGGCGCCTGGCTCACCATCGACGGCCGGCACGTCGATGTCCACTACCGCGACCTCGACGTGGTCGAGCACGAGTTGGCCGAGGCGCGGCAGGGGCGCTTCCACTGGGAGCCGCTGATGTTCCACCTCGCCGGCATCCCCAGCTACCTGGTGGTCGCCGAACTCGCCAGCAACCGCGTGCTGCGCGGTCACCTGCCCCGGCCCGAGTACCCGGCGGCACTGCGCGCGTCGGCCCCGCCGGTGTGGCGGGAGCGGGCCGGCCTCACCCTCCGGTACGCCGAGGGCGCCCACGTGCCCCGCGGCCAGGCCACCGAGGTGGCGGGCGCGCTGGCCACCGCGGCCGGGTGCACGGCGCACGCGGTGCTGGCGGCGCGCGGCGAGTGGGTCACCAACGAGAAGCGGCTGCTGCACCGCGCCGGCCTGCGCGGCGTCGACGCGATCACGGCGGCACTGCGCCCGGACCCCGACGCACTGGCCCGGGCCGTCGCTGACGCGCGGCGCCTGTTCGACGCCGCCCGCTGAGCGACGCCCACTGAGTGACGCCCGCTGAGTGACGCCCGCTGAGTGACGCCCGCTGAGTGACGCCCACTGAGTGTCGCACCGCGTGTGCCGCCACTACTCCAAGTGAGCGACGGCGGTAACGGTCGGTCACCACCTCTCGATGGGGCACGGGAGAGCCGGATGCGAGGGGGAATCGTGAAACCGTGTCTACTGGTGATCGGCATCGCCGGCGTGCTGCTGGCGGCGTGCTCGGCCCAACCGACGCCGCCGGCGGCACCAGCCGCGTCAGCCAAGCCCGCCGGGGGCACGGCGGTCACGGCCGGGGAGATCGCCTCGGCCTTCACCGAGTTCTCCGCGGAACTGGCCGAGGGATGCCCCGGCGGTGCGACCGGATCGGCCTGCCAGGACCACATCGGCGCGCTGCTCGTGCGGGTCGACGCGATCAGGCTGCTGATGCAGGGCACCGGAAACCCGGAGTTCTACGGGGACGGCATCACGCTGGCGGAACAGGCCGAGACGGCCGGGGCGCGGGGAACGGAGTCGCCGGACAACCAGGCCGCCATCCTGTCCGCCGTGAACGAGCTGCACAGCTGGATGCTCAAGCACGTGCCCGGGGCGTCGGTGCCCGCGACCAGGGTGACCACCACCCGTCCACCCACACCCGCGGAGCAGCTCGACGCGCTGGCCCGGGAGAAGGGGTTGACGGGGGGCAGCAGGGCGGAGGCGTCGGACGACGTGCGGCGCACCTGCCAGGCGTTGACCGAGCCGTCGACGCGGGCGGGGGACCAGTCGGAGAAGTCACCGGCACAGTGGCTCGCCGACGACGTGCTCACCGATGACCGCCGCCGCCAGTGGACCGAGCTGGGCATCCCCATGCTGTGCCCGGAGCACGCGCCGGTGCTGGCGGCCGCGAAGTCCGGCAACTACGAGCGCTTCTACGGCAACGGCAAGTACGTGGTCGGGGTGGACATCCCGCCCGGCGTCTACCAGATCACCGGCCGGGTCGAGGACTGCTACTGGGAGCGGTCGGCGAAGGACGGCGACATCATCGACAACAACTTCGTGAACCTCGCGACCGACATCAGGGTGACCATCAAGCCGAGCGACGGCGGGTTCACCTCGCAGCGGTGTGGCGTGTGGAAGAAGGTCGGCTGACCAGTCCGCGACGGGGACGGCCGGTGGGGGCGTGCCGGCGTGGCGCGAACGGCCCCACCGGGCGATGTTGCTCTACTGTGGACAGTCCAGTGTGGAGTGTGCAAGTGGGGCTCGCCGGTCGGCTGAACGCTGCCTGAACCGCGCAGGGCAAGGACTTGCGGCGCGGTGGGTCCGGACGAGCTGGCCGTGGCCACCGGGCCGTGCCGTCCTCCCGACCAGGGGCCGCGGTGTCGCGGCGAAGGCTGTCGGACCGGTCAGGAATCGAGAAGCGCGGACCGGTGGGCCGCGCCTAGCGTGATCTCAGTGGCCGCCCCACCCGGCAGATCGCCCGGGCCAGGGGCCTCGTCTGGCAGAGGAGATCCCCATGAAGTGGAACAAGCGGGTTCGGCAGCTCCACCGCTGGCTGTCCATCGCCTTCACGGTGACCGTCATCGTCACGGTCATCGCCCTGGCACAGGAGGAACCGCTCGTCTGGGTGTCCTACACCCCGCTGCTCCCGCTCGCCCTGCTCCTGTTCTCCGGCCTGTACCTGTTCGCGCTGCCCTACCTCGCCAGGCGGCGCGCCCGGCGCGGTGCCGCCCGCGCGGAATGACCCGCGGCGACCCGGGTGAACACGCCCTGCCTCGGCCGGTCGTCGGTGCCGCTCGGCCCGTTCGGCGGTTTCCGCCCTGGGCCGAACACCGGACAACCCCAGGAACGCGGACCGGGGTGGGTGATCCGCGTGTGAGCATGGCCGGGTCATCGCCCCGGTGCGTGGAACAGGTCCAGGAGCGCCAGATGAATGACCCGGACAGCTGGTTGCGCGCGTCGCTCGCGGAGAACCAGCGCCGCCAGGCGCAGGCCGGCGAGTTGCAGCACGCCATCGCCACCGCCAGGGGAACCGCGCGCAGCCCGGACGGATCGGTCACCGCCGTGGTCGCCCCCGGCGGCGCCCTGGTGTCCCTGCACCTGGAGGAGCGCTCGGTCCAGCTGGGCGCGCGCCGGCTCCAGGCGGTGATCACCGAGACGATCCACCGGGCCAACGCCGACGTCGCCGCCAAGCTGGAAGCCGCCGTGCGCCCGGTGATCGGTGACCGCTACGGCGAGGCGCTCGCGGCGGTCGGGTCGCCGATCCCCAACCCGCCCGGGGCGGCGGCCACCCCGCCCGCGCCCCCGCCCCCGCCCCCACCACCGCCCGGGCCGCCGTCGGCCCAGCCGTCCGGACACCCGGCAGCGGCACCGGCCCCGGAACCGAGCCCGCGGGCTCCGCAGCCGGCGCGACCGGCACCGCGCGACGACTACGACGACGAGGACATGAGCCAGCACACCCTGTTGAGCTGAGGGAGCGCCCATGCCGGACTTCGAGGTCGCCCCGGGGGCGCTGCGGGCCGAGGCGAGCAACGAGACCGACCGCGCCCAGGTGATCGAGCAGCTGTCCCAGCAGATCCAGCAGGCCAGGGCCACCGAGGACTGCTTCGGGCTGATCGGCCAGCAGGCCGGGTTCTTCACCGGCTACGACGACATGGTCAGCGCGGTCGAGGAGCACGTGCGCGACGCCGCCGCGTTCCTGCACTCGGTGGCCGAGCGGCTGACCGCCAGCGCCGACCACTACCAGGACGTGGACCAGGCGCACCAGAAGCTGTTCCAGCAGGGGGCGGAGGCGTTGTGATGGCGGGGGAGACCGAGCAGCGGTTCTTCGAGCGGACCAGCCCGTGGCAGGCGGCCACACCCGAGGTCGACATCGTCACGAGCGCCGAGGACGTGCGGACCGGCGTCACCGACTTCCAGAACGCCTCGTCGCTGCCGCAGCTGTTCGTCGCCGGCGTCGGCCTGAAACGCGATGTGGACCAGCTGCTGGCCAACCCCATGCAGTCGTTCTGGGACAACGGGCTCGGCTTCCTGGTCGAGTGGTGCATGGTGCCGTTCCGGCCGCTGTTCGAGCAGGTCACCGGCGACCCCGAGCAGATGCGCGCGACCGCGGCCGGCTGGGGCCGGATGGCGGAGTTCGTCAGGCAGGTGGCCGACCAGGACGCCGGCGAACAGCAGGCACTGGCCCAGCAGTGGCGTGGACCGGCCTCGGACGCCTACCAGCAGCAGATGACCGAGTTCCAGGACGGCCTCCGCTCGCTGGCCGACTGCTGCGCCCAGCTCAAGGGCCACCTCGAACAGGTCGCCGACTTCTTCGAGGGCCTGTGGGACATCCTGGTCGACATCGTCCGGGAGTTCGTCGAGGGACTGATCATCACCTGGCTGGCCGCCCTGGCCACCAGCGTGATCTCCGCCGGGGCCTCGGTCGCCGCCGCATGGGCCACCTCGGCCGCGCGGATCAGCATCACCCTGTCCCGCATCCTCACGCAGATCAGCAAGGCGTTGCAGTGGCTGGTCCGGGCGCTGCGCGCGGTCAAGCAGCTGTCCGAGACCATCCAGCAGCTGATCAAGTCGCAGAAGCTGTGGGTCAGGGTGGCGCTGCGGGCGACCGGCGTGACCGGTGCGGTCACCAAGTGGGGTAATCCGATGGCGGTGGGTGTGCGCGCGGTTACCGGTCTCACCGGCACCAAGTGGTACAAGCAGGCTGGCCAGAGCGCTGGCGACCTGGCGGTTGACCAGGGCCTCACCGAGGCGGGCGAGGCCGCCACCGGTGAGTCGCAACGCAACCGGCGCGACAACGACAACATGGAACGTGGGTTCACGTTGTGAGTGAGACCAAGCAGCTCGCGTTCGGCCGGCTCGGCCAGTGGACGCGGGGCGAACAGGTGCTGGTGTTCGCCGAGTGCACGCAGAACCTCGCCGCCGGCAGGTACAAGGTCGGGGGACTGGACGAGAACGGAACCGCCAAGGAGACCAACGCCGTGCTGCGGGCCGCGGAGCTGCTCAGCGACGACCCCGTGGCCGGCCAGTGGGTGGCGGTGCGCGGAGAGCACCCCGCGTGCACGGCGGTGCGCCTGTACCGGGCGCTGGCCGGCGCGGACACCTTCCTGGTGCTCACCCCGTCCCGGCTCGCCGTGGTCCGGCTGCGGGACGCGCGGCGCCAGGGCGAGAACGCGCTGGACGGGTTCACCGCGGACCTGGCCGAGGACAGGTCGGTGGGTGGCCTGCTGCGCGGCGTGGGCAAGCTGGTCCGCGGCGCGGCCACGGACATGGTGCGCGCCGCGCGCCGACCGCCGCTGACCGAACGCCCCGAGGACGCCGTGCTGACCGTCGAGTTCGAGGGGCCGCACCAGGAGCTGGCCGGGGTGCGGCGCTGGAAGCAGCCCATGGTGCCCAACCTCAGGCACGGCCCGCGCATGGTCGAGCTGCACTTCGCCGACGGCTCGTGGTGCCGCGTGCAGACCACCGTCGCGGACGCCCAGACCCTGACCGGCACACCCGACTGACCACCTCGCGCCATCACAGCCGCTGAGCCAGCCGAGGGCGAAAAGCGGGTGGCGGGGGCTCGGCACGCGCCTACGCTCAGCGGCGTGTTGACTGCTGATCGGGTGCTCGCGTTCGCGGCCGTGTCGTTCCTGCTGATCGTCATCCCCGGGCCCAGTGTGCTGTTCGTGGTCGGCCGGGCGCTGGCGCAGGGGCGGCGGGCCGCGCTGACCACGGTGCTGGGCAACACGCTCGGCGCGTACGTGCTCGTGGTGGCCGTGGCACTGGGCGTCGGGTCCGTGGTGGAGCGCTCGGTCGTGGTGTTCACCGCGCTGAAGCTGGTCGGCGCCGCCTACCTGGTCTACCTGGGCGTCAAGGCGATCCGGCAGCGCGGCGCGCTGCCCGGCGCGGTCACCGGCGACGGCCCGGCGCGAGGTGGCCTGCGCACGCTGTGGGAGGGCTTCACCGTGGGCGTGGCCAACCCCAAGACCATCGTGTTCTTCGCCGCGGTGCTCCCGCAGTTCGTCGACCCCGCCCAGGGGTACGTGATCGGGCAGATGCTGCTGCTCGGCGTGGTCTTCAACGTCATCGCGCTGGCCTCGGACAGCGTGTGGGGGCTGGCCGCGGCCACCGCGCGCGGCTGGTTCGTCCGCTCGCCCCGGCGGCTGGCCGTGGTCGGCGGCGTGGGCGGACTCAGCATGATCGGCCTGGGCGTGACCGTGGCGGTGACCGGCCGCAACGACTGACGTCGACGACCGGCCCCCGCGCCGGCTCACCAGCCTCGCCGCTGCCAGTCGTCGAGGTGGGGCCGTTGCCTGCCCACGGTGGTGCTGGGGCCGTGGCCGGGGTGCACGGCCGTGTCCGGGCTGTGCCCGAGCAGCCGCCGCACCGACAGCATGATGGTGGCGAAGTCCGACAGGGGCCAGCCGGTCAGGCCGGGCCCACCGGGGAACAGGGTGTCGCCGGTGAGCAGGTGACCGGGCAGCGCCAGGGTGAGCCCGCCCGGCGTGTGGCCGGGGGTGTGCAGCACCGTCGCGGTCAGGCTGCCCACCCGCAGCCGCAGCCCCTCCAGCACGGGCTGGGTCCGTCCGTCCCACAGCGGTGCGTCTGGTGGCGGCGTCAGCGACCCGCTGTCGGCGGCGAGCAGTTCGGCGGTGCTGGTGCCCGCGTCGAAGTGCCCGTGGCGGCGCAGGTGGTCGAGTTCGTGCGGCCAGACCGGGGCATCGTCCGGATGCGCCAGCACCGGCACGTCCAGCGCGCGGGTGATCTCCGGCAGGGCCAGCACGTGGTCGAAGTGCGCGTGGGTCAGCACGACCGCGACGATGTCGAGGTCGCGCACGGCGTCGAGCACCCGCCCGGCGTCGGCGCCGGGGTCGACGAGCAGTGCCTGGCGCTCGCCGGGCGGGTGCACGGCCCAGCAGTTCGTGCGCAGCGGGCCGACGACGATCCTGCGCAGCGCGACGTTGTGCCGCCAGTCCAGCAGCACGTCGTCGCCCACCGGTTCACTCACTTCAGTGCGCGGCGCAGCAGGTCGACGACCTCCTCCGGGCGGTGCTCGTCGACCACGGGATAGCCGGCGGCCCAGGGGCCCTCCCAGTGCACGGTCACGCCCGGGTTGGCCACCGCGGTGCCGTCGGGCAGCACGAAGGTGGGGCTGGTCGGGATGGCGTCGGTGCTGGCGACGGCGTGGTCCCGGGTCAACTCGGCGCGGTGCCGGCCGCTGTCCAGCGCCTCGGCCAGCCGGGCCGGGTCCAGACCCGACTCGGGTGCGGCGGCGGCGGCCTCGGCGGCCACCTCCAGGATGACCTGCCGGTGGGCGATGGAGCGGCTGTCGGTCCAGAACGCGGTGCGCAGGGCCGCGTCCAGGGCTTCCCCCGCGGCCAGGCTCTGCGCGGACGCCGCGAGCACCGCTTCGGCGGCCAGCAGCACGGTGTGCGGGTAGCGGTCGTCGGCGTCGCCCCACACCCGGAACCCCGCCTCGGGAGCGACCTGCCCCAGGCCGACCGCCTCGGTGTCGGTGCCCCGCCGGGGATGCGGCCCGTTGAACAGTTCCAGCGCGAACACGTGGTGCTCCACCCGGACACCCGAGGCGGGGTCGTCGGCGGGCAGGGCCGCCCGCGCGGCGCGCAGCGTGTGCAGGGCGAGGTGGGCGAACGGGCACAGCAGGTCGGACCAGACCTGCAGGACGCCGGGTGGCGGCGGGGGGACGGTGCTCACGGGTGCTCCTCGTGCTCGGTGCCAGGGGGGTTGGTGGTGAAGCGGGTCGGGGTGACCAGCACGGCGGTGCGGCGTTCGGCGGCCATCACCTCGTCGTAGACGGTGAGGTCGTGGTGGTGCCCGCCGGCCGAGGTGTAGATGTCGCGCAGCAGCGTGCGCAGGTCGTCGTCGTGCCCCAGGCCGGGCAGCGGGTCGTCGGGCCCGGCGAGTTCGGCCCGGCCGTGCACGGCGACCCACTCCCAGCCCGCGCGGAAGACCAGTGACACGCGCGGGTTGGTGCGCAGGTTGGCCAGTTTCGCGGTGGCGCCTCGGGCGACGAACGCGACGACGTCGCGTCCGCTGACCGGGTGCGCCAGCACACCGGCGTTCACCACGCTGGTGCTCGGTTGGCCGTCCGGCCGCAGGGTGACGAGCACGGCCAGGTGGTGGTCGCGCGCGCCGAGTTCGCGCGCCAGCGCCAAACCCTCCACAAAGGACAGTGACATGGCGGCCGCGCTCAGAACGACGCGGCGAGGTCGCGGGCCGCGGCGTGGGCGGCGTCGCGCTCGGTGTCGGCGTCCCCGGTGAGCGTGGGGTGGAAGCGGATCTCGCTGATGTCGGTGATCCCGGTCCAGCGCAGCCAGTCCGTGAAGTAGGTGGACTGGAAGTCGTTGCCGAACTCCGACCCGAGGCCGGGCCCCCAGACGGCGCTGGTGTAGATCACGGTGGCCCGGATGCCGCGCCCGGCGAGCAGCGGGATGTAGCCGGTGTGCGGGTCGACGCCGAACACGGCGCCCGGCTGGGACACCACGTCGATGAACTGCTTGAGCACGTAGGGAATGCCCGCGTTCCACATGGGAACGCTGAACAGCAGCCGGTCGGCGGCGGTGAACCGGCTGACCGCCTGCTGGACCTCCGCCCAGGCCGCACCCTGCTCACCTTCGGGGGTCTGGCCACCGAAGACGGTCATCTTGGCGCCCGTGGCGGCGGGCCCGAACGCGGGCAGCGAGCCGTCCCACAGGTTCCAGGTCCGCACGGTCGCGTCGGGGTGGGCCTGCCGGTAGGCCGCCACGAACGTGTCGGCGATGCGCAGCGACTCCGAGGCGTCGCCGCGCGGACTGGCGGCGATGTGCAACAGATCAGACATTGGTGTGAACTCCCACCGGACAAGTAATCGGACTACGGTCCGTTTGATGGTCGGGAACCATACGGACTGTGGTCCGGTTGAGTCAAGCGGGTGGATCCTGCTTCTCCTCCGGTTCAGGTGGTGAGGGCGTCCGCGAGCCGGAGCGCGGCCTGGCGCACCCGCGCCTCGCCGAGGTCCGCCACGACCGCGTGCAGGTGGTCGGCGGCGAGCGCCGCCAGCAGCGCGTGCGCGTCGGCCTCGGGGTCGGACCGGCCGGCGAGCAGCAGGGACACGTGCCGGTGCCAGAACCGGTACGCGCCGATCCGGTAGCGCGCGCCGGGACTGGCGGTTTCGGACATCCGCACCAGGTCGAGGTGGGTGAGGACGTAGTCGAGGTAGGCGTTGGTGAACGCGCGGAGCCGTTCGGCCGGAGTGGGCGCGGCATCCGGCTCGCCGGGGCCGAGCGGGGCGGCGCCGAACAGGATCGCCTCCTGCAGGGCCCGCTCCTGCTGGTCGAGCAGTGCGGTGGCCAGTCCCGCCTTGTCGCCGAACCGGCGGAACAGGGTGCCCTTGCCAACGCCAGCCGCGGCGGCGATCGCGTCCATCGACACCGACTCGACCCCGTGCTCCCGGAACAGGGCGGCCGCCGCCGCCAGCACGACGGCGCGGTTGCGGGCCGCGTCGGCCCGCTCCTTCGGGGGTGACGTGCGCAGCGTCAGCAACTCGTCGGTCCCGCTGGTGACACCGGCCTGTGGTTCGCTACTCCCGTGACGAGGCATAACCGGACTGTAGTCCAATTAGCGCGGGGTGGCGCTGCGCGATGATGGTCCGATGACCGACACCTACTCGCCCGTGCCAGAGCTGAACCTGCTCAAGGAGTTGCAGGACCGCATCGGCGGGGAGAACATCTCGACCGGGTTCGACCTCGCGGAGTTCGGCGCCACAACCGGGATCGACACCTGGTCGAAGGACCCGGAGTTCCTCGACAGCTTCCGCTCCTTCGCCTACGCCAACGCGAGCGGGTCGAAGTACGCGCTCTGGCGGATCGACGACCGCGCGGACCTGGCGGACCTGCCCGTCGTGGTGTTCGGCGACGAAGGCGGAATCGGACTCGTCGCCCGCAACCTGCGAGAGCTGTTCCAGCAGCTCGCGTGTGACAAGGCGCTGTACGTGGGGGACTACGACGCCGGATTTGACGACGAGGACGATGACGACTCGGACGACGAGGCCGAGCTGAGCGAGTACGACCGCCACGCGGAGTACCTCGACTGGTTGGCGCGGCACTTCGGCCTGGCACCGGCAGCGGACCCCAACGACCTGGTGGTGGCCGCGGAGAAGGAGTTCGCGGTCCGGTTCGCGAACTGGGTCGGGCGGTTCGTCGCTGACGAGTCCTTTGTGAAGGACTTCGTGCGGGAGATCAACCGCCTGCACAGCGAGTTGACCGACCTGCACGAAGACTGAGCCGCGGCGTGGAGGTCAGCTCTTCACGGGAACTGACGGCAGGAGGACGCCCCGCGCCCCTCACCGGTGTGTGTGGACAGTGAGCACCGGGTCGGAACAGCCCGCGGCGCATCCACACTGTTCCGGGTTGCCACGGGTCGGAATTCCGCGCCTGTCCGCGTGACCGGTCACATCCGTGTGCCTCTGGGACATGGAACTGCCTTCTTCCGAGGTCGGCGGCGGTCGCACAGGATGGCTCCGGAAACAGCGCGTCGCCCGAGAAGAGGATTTCCATGTCCACTCAGGCCATGTCCACTCAGGCCATGCCCGCGCCGGCGGGCCAGGTGTCCCGCTGGCTGGCACTGGCGATCCTGTGCGCCGGCCAGTTGATGGTGATCCTCGACGGCACCATCGTGAACGTGGCGCTGCCGTCCATTCAGGAGAGTCTCGGCTTCTCGCCGTCGAACCTCGGTTGGGTGGTCAACGCCTACCTGATCCCCTTCGGCGGCCTGTTGTTGCTCTCCGGCCGGTTCGGTGACCTCTTCGGCCGCAAGCGGGTGTTCATCACCGGCCTGGTCGTCTTCACGGCGGCGTCCCTGCTCTGCGGTCTGGCGCAGAACGCGGGCACGCTGCTCGTCGCCCGCTTCGCGCAGGGCGCGGGTGGCGCGGTGACGTCCTCGGTCACGCTGGCCGTGGTCGTCACCATGTTCACCGAGCCGGGGAAACGGGCCAGGGCGATCGGCGTCTACAGCTTCGTGCAGTCCGCGGGCGGCACGCTCGGCCTGCTGCTGGGCGGTGTGCTGACGCAGACCACCAGCTGGCACTGGATCTTCTTCGTCAACGTGCCGATCGGTGCGGCGACGGCGGTCCTGGCCCACCGCCACCTCCGCGCGGAGCAGGGCGCGAACCAGGGCAGCAGCGTCGACGTGCTCGGCGCCGCGCTGGTCACGGCCGCGCTCGTGCTGGCCGTCTACACCATCGTCGCGGCGGCGGACCACGGCTTCGGTTCCGTCCACACGCTCGTGTTCGGCCTCGGTGCCCTCGTGCTGCTCGCGGCGTTCCTCGTGCGGCAGGCCAGGGCCGAGGACCCGCTGCTGCCACCCCGGATGTTCAGGTTCCGCAACGTCTCGGGAGCACTGGCGACGCACACGCTGATGATCTCCGGCATGTTCAGCTTCCAGTTCCTCGCGGTGCTGTACATGCAGCGGGTGCTCGGCTTCGACGAGGTGCGCACCGGCTTCGGCGTGGTTCCCGTGTCGCTGCTCATCGGCCTGATGTCGCTGTTGTTCGCCCCGCGCCTGATCGCCAGGTTCGGTGGTCGCGCCGTGCTGCTCGGCGCCCTCGTCCTGATCGCCGGCGGCCTGGGCATCCTCGGGCAGGTCTCGGTGGACGGCACCTACCTCAGCGAGGTCTTTCCCGCGACGGTACCGCTGGGGCTCGGCTTCGGCCTGGCCATGCCGGCACTGGCCGGACTGGCCATGTCGGGCGCGACACCGGGGGACTCGGGGCTGGCCTCCGGCATGTTCAACACCATGCAGCAGGTCGGCAGCTCGCTCGGCCTGGCGGTGCTGAGCACACTGGCCGCCACGCGCACCAGTGCGCTGCTGGCCGGCGGCACCGCCGGGACCGACGCCCTGACCGGTGGCTACCGGCTCGCCTTCCGCGTTGGCGCCTGCCTGGTGCTGGCCGCGCTGGTGGTCGCCGCGCTGGTGCTGCGCACCGCACGGCGGTCCGCGGCCGCGCCAGCCACCGGCCCCGGCACCGCCCAACCGGCGGAAGCGAACACCACCTCGGGGTGAGCCGTGAGCGGCCGCGCCGTTGGCCGCCGTGGTCCGGATCCGGTCGTGGCCGTCACCTACCCCACAGGTTTACCCCCGGCCTCGGGCCTACTCCACCTGGCAGACGCCAACATCCTTCTGTTGCTGGACGCGGACCCCGCCGAACCGGATTATTCTGCGCCGAACAGCAGGCCCCGGGGGTTACGGGCGGACAAGGGGTTGGTCATGGGGAACTCGATCGATCAGGCGCTGAATCCGTGGCGGCACAACGGTGAGCGCCCGCCCACCGGCGCGGCGGACGCGACCGCGCCGATGAGCGCGGGCGGCGGTGGTGGCGGTGGCAACGGTGGTTCCGGGGGCATCACCGTTGATCCCGCCGCCCTGCGGCGCGGCTCCAGCGCGGCCGGTGAGCTGCTGGACCGGGTCAACAAGGACGGTCGGCTGGTCGACGACGCGAACAACACCGCGGCCAGCGCGCTGAGCGCGGAGAACTTCCAGCTGGGCAAGGCGCTGAAGAACACCGCGGACCTGTGGTACCAGCAGGTGACCACGCTGGCCCAGGCGTGCCACAAGATCGAGGAGTCGCTGGCGGCCAACGCCGAGGGACACCAGCTCACCGAGGACGCCAACGAGATGTCCATGAGCCAGATCAGCCAGAGCTTCAACTAGCGGGAAAACTGGGGGAACGACCGTGCTCAGCTACGACAACCTGTACAACGCTCCGGTGGATCAGCTGAAGTCCGCTGTGGACGAGTGGACCGAGATGATCGGCAAGCTCCAGCCGCTCGGCGGTGAGCTGCGCGACTCGGTGCGGGGGCCGTTGTCCGGCTGGACCGGCAAGGACGCCAAGGCCGCGACCGAGTTCATCGACAAGACCGGCAAGGAGTTCGAGGACGCGGTCAAGGAGGCCACGGGCATCCGGGACATCCTCAGCGAGGCGCACGACCGGTTCCGCACCCAGCGCGACGAACTGCACCGCATCGCCGGGCAGGACGCGCCGGCCCAGGGGCTCCAGGTCGACAGCGCCGGCAAGGTCACGCTGAAGCAGGAGGTGCGGGAGGACGACCAGAGCACCTGGCGCGGCAAGGGCAGTTTCGACGAGGCGGTGGCGGACGCCAAGCAGGCCATCGCGGTCATGGCCAAGCGCATCGAACGGGCCAGGGCCAACGCCACCGAGGCCGACGACACCGCGGCGTGGGCGCTGCACGTGAACCTGGGCGGCCAGCAGCACAACTTCGTGGCCCCCAAGCACACCACGCTGGCCCAGGCGTGGCAGGCGGGCAGCGAGAACAACTTCGCCGACGCGCAGAACTACATCTTCAACGAGATGATCAAGAACATGAACTCCAAGGACATCGCCGAGATGCGCGAGAAGTGGGACAGCTGGAACCCCATCGAGAAGGCGCAGGCGATCAAGGAGTGGTACGACAAGGTCAAGAGCAACGGCCCCTGGGACCACAAGCCCATCCTTGAGGACCGCTACGGCATGGAGACCAAGAACGAGTACGACCTCAAGGTCCCCGGCCAGAACAAGAAGGTCTCCTACGACATCTGGTCCAACATCCACTACGGATACGTGGGCCGCTCCGCCGGGTTCCCGTCGGAACTGCTGGAGCGGGCCGCGACCATGGACATCCCCGGGGTCGGCCGGACCGACGAGGGCGACAAGATGACCGTGCGACTGGGCATCGAGCTGTACGAGAAGTACGGGCCGAACCTCACCAAGGAGCAGTTCCAGCAGGAGGTCGACCGGACCATCCAGGAGATGGAGCGCAAGAAGGCCCCGCAGGTCAAGTCGTGGTGACCCGGCCGCCGGCGGCGTTCGCGTCCACCGCCGCCGACCTGCCTTGGGTGGCGTGGACGCGGGCGGCGAGCGCGCGGATCCCGGGCATGGCCGCGGCTCGCGGGGATGCCAACAGCTCGCCCATGAGCCGGCGCACCGCGCCCCGGGTGCGGACCTCGCCGGGCGCGAGGCGTTCGGCGGCCAGCAGCGCGGTGTGGGCCCGGTCGGGGTTGCCGAACATGGCCCACGCCTGGGCGACGTCCACGAGGTAGCGGGCCTGCCGTTCCGTGGTGGGCAGCGCCGCGAACGGGACGGTGCGCGCGGTCTCCAACGCGGCGACGGCGTCGCCGAGCTTGTGCGCCGCGGAGATCTGGTGTGACCGGACGTGGGCGAGCAGGCGGGTGCGGCCCGGCTCGTCGTCGATGCGTTCGGCGGTGGCGGCGGCCTCCCGGTAGAACTCGGCGGATCGCGCCTGGTCGCCCCGCACGGCGGCGGCGTATCCGGCGCCGCAGTAGAGCATTCCGGCCGCGCGCCAGGTCGCGGCCGTGCGGACACCGGAGTGCAGCAGGCTTTCGACTGCCGCGAGACTGATCCGCTGTGCCTGCTCGGGGTGGTGGGTGCGGCGCGCGGCCGAGGCGACCACCTCACGGGCGGCGGCGAGGAGGAGATCGTCACCGCTGTTCTCGGCGGCGCGCGCGGCACGGTCCGCCGCGATCGGCTGAAGCCCGGCCGAGACGTCGAGCTTGCCGAGCACCCGCGCGGTGAGCTGGTAGACCTGCGCGGCCAGCGCCGCCGTCGCTGCCGTTCCGTGCTCGCGCGTGGTGTGTTCCACGGCCGTGACCAGGACGGGCAACCGGTCGGCGAGCGAGAGGTACTGACAGGAGGCGAACTCGGCGCTCGCCATGGCGAACTGGCGCCGCAGCGCGGAAAGGCTCGCCGGGGCGGTCTCAGCGGTGGGGTGGAGCAGGGCGGTGGCCAGCCGCTGCTCCAACAGCGCGGCCGGGTCGAGCGCGGCGGCGGCGTGCGCGGCGCCGGGACCACCCAGCCCGGTGGCGACAACAGCACCAGCGGTGGCGGTGAGGAACGAGCGGCGGTCCACCGGGGCCTCCTTGCGGGCGGGTTCCGGGACGCGCCTCACCTTATTGCCACAGAGCGTCATCACGTGACTACCGACAGCCCCAAGTCTGGGAAGCGGCACCGACGACTGAGCGTTGACGGACCAGCCACTCTGCGTCACTATGGCAAGCAGATTTCGCCGTGTTCAAGAAATGAGGGGCAATGCGCGCTCAGTTTCTTGGCAAAGATCCTGAGTCGACCGAGGGCGACTCCCCTACGCTGTTCGCCACCGACCGAGCAGACCGGGTGACGTACATCGCCCAGGGGTGGAAGGTGACCGATCCCCGGGTGCTGGCTGACGTCGGACCGGTGCCGGATCACGAGACCCTGGTCGAGATCCCGGAAGAGGTGCTCAAGTTCTACGTGCGCCGCTACCGGCAGAAGGAGGGAGACAGCTGACCTTCATCAAGCCAGGCCCCGACTTCGTCCAGCTCTTCCGCACCTTCGAGCACACGGCGTTTCGGTTGGAAACCCGCGACCGGTACAACTCACCGCGCGAGACGGAGTCCTTTCGCAAGTTCGTCGCGGGTGAGCCGGACGCGTCGTACCACGAGAACTGGTTGGAGTTGGTGCGCGAAGCCACGGCCGCGGGTCGCCTGTTCTCCCGCGTTCGGGTGGTCAGCTTTCCGTTGACCGACTACACGCGGTTCAGCCTGTGGATCTCCGGATACACCAACAAGGCCGGAGACGACATCCGCTACCTCACCCGGGACGAGGCGGAGGCCGCGAACCTTCCGCGCTACGACTACTGGCTGTTCGACTCGTGCAAGCTGGTCATGATGCGTTTCGGTGATGACGACCGGTTTGTCGGCGCGGAAGTTGTCGAAGACCCGGCAATCATCGTTGAACACAACTACTGGCGTGATGTCGCCCGGCACCACGCGATCCCACGGGACGACTTCGCCCTGCGGTATGAACAGCGGTATCACCAGCGTCGATGAAGCGCGCGACGCGCTCGGCAAACGACTCCGCGAGCTGCGCCAGCAGGCCGGCCTCTCTGGCAAGGGGCTCGCGGAGTCCTTGTCGTGGCCGGCTTCCAAGATTTCGAAGATAGAACACGGCAGGCAGACGCCGACCGACGAGGACATCCGGTCCTGGGTCGGCGCAACGAACGCCGAGGCCCAGTTGGGGAGCCTTCTCGCCGCGCTGCACACCCTCGAACTGCACCACGCCGAGTGGCAGCGCCTGTTGAAGGCGGGCATGAGGGCGCACCAAAGCTCGCTCGCCAGGCACGACGAGAAGACAAAGCTCTACCGAGGGTTCGAGAACACCGTCATTCCCGGCCTTGTTCAGACGCCTGACTACGCGCGGGCCCGCTTCGCCCAGGTCGTCATGGTGCACAAGGTGCCCAACGACATCAACGAGGCCGTTCGGGTTCGGATGCGGCGCCAAGAAATGCTGTACCGGCCGGACAAGCGGTTCCACTTCATCCTCACCGAGGCGGCACTGCGTTACCGGCTGGTCTCCGTCGACGTGATGCTGGCCCAGCTCGACCGTCTTGTGGCGGTCTCCTCGATGCGCAACGTGCGGCTCGGCATCATCGGGTTCAACACGCGGTACATCACCGATCCGCGCCACGGATTCTGGTTGCTGGACAACGACTTGGTGCGCGTTGAGACCTACTCGGCCGAACTGAACCTGCGGCAGCCTCAGGAGATCGCGCTGTACAGCAGCATCTTCGAACAGTTGGCCGCTGTCGCCAGCTACGGCGGCGCCGCGCGGGCGATCATCACCAGTGTCATGGCTGACTTGGCCGCGGAAGCACCTGAGGACGATTCAGGAGACTGGCGCTGAAACCGCTCAGTATTTCCCGCGGTTTCTCCTGGTGATCACCATAAAATCATTTCGAGAAATAACGGGAAATTTTCTGGTCATACCATCGAGGGCCGCCCTACTCTTCGGGATCGTCGAGTCCCACGCACCCGGAGCGGAACCTGGTGACGACGTTCATTTCGCAACACCGGGGTGCTGGGAAACCGCAGTGGAAGGAGAGCGCGATGGCCGAGGGCGACGAGAAGGACGAGAAGAAGGGCGACAAGCACGACGTCCACGAGGACCGGGCGACCGGCAAGACGCCGGGCGACATCAACCCGAGCGACTGGCACCCGGAGAACAACCCGCTGTGACTCTCGTTGACGAACTTGGCTCAGCGGTGCCGGCTGCGTGGCGGCCGGCACTCGCCGCGGTGCGGCGCGAGTGGTTCATCCCGGACCGGATGTGGGTTGACCTCGGTGACGGGCACGTGGCTGTCGATCGCGCCGCCGAGCCGGACCGGTGGCTGCGGGCAGTGCGCTCAGACCGGGCGATCATCACGCAGTGGGACGACGGTGCCACGGTGTGGCCGGACACGGGAGCGCACGCCACCTGTTCGGCGTCTCAGCCGAGCGTGGTGGCGGGCATGCTCGACGCACTCGACGTGCACGAGGGCCACCGAGTTCTGGAGATCGGTACCGGCACCGGCTACAACTCGGCCCTGCTCGCGCACCGGCTCGGTGCCGACGGCGTGGTGAGCGTCGAGGTCGATCCGGTGCTGGCCGACCAGGCCCGGAAGCGGCTGGTGGCGGCGGGACACCCGGTGCGGGTGGTGACCGGGGACGGCGCGGACGGCTGGCCGGACGCTGCCCCGTTCGACCGGGTGATCGTCACGGCCAACGTGATGCTCGGGCAGTTCCCCGATGTCTGGATCGAGCAAACCCGACCGGGTGGGGCGGTCCTCGCCCCTCTGGGCACGACGTTGACGTCCGGACCGCTGGTGCGGTTCGAGGTTGGCGAGGACAGGACGGCGGTCGGCAGGCCGGTGCCGTGCTACGTCGACTTCATGGAACTGCGCGCGCAACGGCGCCCGATCGCTCCCTGGCCGTCGGATGACGGTGACGGGGACAGTGGCACCACGAGGGTGCGACCGTGGGAGCTGTTCCACCTCGATCCACTGTGGACTATCGCGCTACGGCTACCCGGCTGCCACTGGCGGCACCAGCCGCCAGTCGGCGACAGGGGAAGGCACGTGCTGTGGCTGCTCGACCCGCAGAGCGGGTCATGGGCAACGGCCTCGTACGGGCGCCATGCCGGTGCTGGCCCGTGGCCGGTTCGGCAACACGGCCCACGTCGGTTGTGGGACGAGGCGGAAGCGGCGTACCGGTGGTGGGACGACCAGGGGCGTCCACCCGTGGATTCCTGGCGGTTCACCATCACACCGGACGCACAAGCTGTGGAACTGGGCTGACCAGGCCGGACAACACCGCACAAGCCCCGCGCTGCGTGGGAAGGCGGGCAGGCGCGGGGCCGGAGACCGGCGCGGGTCAGTCGTGGTGTGGTCGGCTGATGACCGCGAGGTGGCTGGCGAACGAGGCGACGAGGCTGTCGAGCACAGCCCTGACGTCGGCTGCTCTGCCCGCAGCCCTGCGTCCGATAACGCCGCAGGTCATGTAGGCCTTCATCGCTGTGGTGCGTAGACGCCAGCTCTACGCACGCATTGGTGTGTTCGGGGACCGGCTGCTCGTACGCCAGTGGGTGAAGGGCGGGGCCATACCGCCTCGTTGTTCGACCGGTAACCGACTTTGCCGGCGGCCTCGCAGGGCTGCGATGTCGAAGGAACACCGGAACAGCCCCCGGGGCCCACTTCAAGTCTGGCTCGGGGGCTGTTGGTCGGTGTTCAGCCGTCCAGCTGGCCGGTCTTCACGGTGTTGAGGAACCTGGTCAGCTCGGCTTGGCTGAAGGTCAACACCGGTCCGGTGGGGTTCTTCGAGTCACGAACACCAGCAACGTCGGTGGTGTGAGCCAGCTCCACGCACTGGCCACTCTGCCCGCTCTTGCTGGACTTACGCCACACGGCCTGCGGAGACATGCGCAAGTCGTGCTCCTTTCACTTGTTCTGGCTCTCGGAGGACACCAGGTTATAGAGAAGCTGGGCCGTGTCCTCCACGGAGAGCGCCAACCGGGACATGTGCTGGAAGACCCTCACATGCTCGGCGATGTCGGATGAACGCTCCTGCCACACGCCGCCAACGACGTTCTCCAGGTACACGCAGTCCATGTCGTCGAAGCCTTCAGGAAAACGTAGAAGCGTGAAGGGTGACTTCATTCCCGGATGTGCCCCGACCTCAAAGGGCAGAACCTGAAGAGTGATGTTCGGCCGCTTGGCCATCTCGATGAGATGGGTGATTTGTTCGCGCATCACTTCCCAGCCGCCCACAGGACGACGCACCACCGCCTCGTTGAAAATGAGGTGGAGGCGCGGAGCATCGTCCTCGTCAAGGAGGGATTGCCGCGCCCGTCGTAGTTCTACGGAACGCTGCAACTGACCTTCGCTGATGTCGGGGTAGCCGCAACGGGCCAACTCGGTAGCGTAGGCAGGCGTTTGGAGCAGACCGTCTACCAGTTCAGATGTGTAGGTCCAGATCTCCTGTGCGTCCCGCTCCAGGGTGGTGTAGGCCGAGAACCACGAGAACCAGTCCGGCATGCCCTCACGGAATTCGAGCAGCCAGTCATCCCGGGTGTCGTCATCCGCCGCGAGCAGCACAAGGCTGTCGATCTTCGACTTGCTGAGACCTGTGGCGCGCCCGATCGCTCTGATGTTGATTGGGCGGATGGCTTGCTTCGCGTTCTCGATCTTGCTGACCGTGCCATGTTGGAGCCCAATTTCTGCCGCGAGCTGACGAACGCTCAAGCCTGCCGCTTCACGTGCGGCGATCAACTCCTTGGCCAACTTGCGCCGGCGCAGCGTTGGACCAGGACGCTCAGCCATCGGACCTCCGGATGCATATGCGGGTTAAGCGGATGTACCGAATGTTGCACCTCCACACGGAGTAATCACCCGGTCGGGCGCACGTCAGGAACCGGTTCCTAAGGTACCGTTTCCTTATCGGCTCGATGTGGTGCTCAGCACCCTACGCGGCCGATGGCCCCCGCCCCTCGCGCGGCTCTCGGAGGAACCACGAGGGGCGGGTGCCCAGAAGCCTCCGGCTCCGGATGGGCCGGTGATGCCGGGGATAGGTGAGAGTTCCTCGCTGTTCCCTCTCCGGCATGGGGAGCGGGTTGGGATCCCTGCCCGGGCGCCCGCTCCCCGCCCCGTACTCGCCCCCTCCGCACGGGGCGCCGGGTGACGGCCGCCAGACCGCCACCCAAACGGACCGGCAGGACGGTCAGAGCGCGTTTGACGTCATGGGCGCGCTCCCGTCCTGCCGGCCCATCTCACACATGGAGGTGTGGCGTGGAGACACGGTTCGTCCTCAGCTACGTCCTGTTCCACGGCCTGCTCGCCGTCGCCCTCTACCGCGGCCTGCTGGCCGTCATGGACTGGGCCGACCACAGGTGGGCCACCCGCATCACCCCTGAGCGGCCGTGCCCGGAAATCCCCGACGCTCCGGGCGCGGTGGCTGCACGCATCCCGCTGTTCACCCGCGTGCAGCCGGCGGAGCCGGAGTTCTCATCCCCCTGGGGCTCCAGCTCCGCCACCTCCGCCTACACCGTGCGGCACGCACGCGAACTTCAGCGGGTGTCGTGATGTGCCGCAGCAAGCTCTGCCGGGGTAAGGGCCGCCGCTACGCGACCGTTGCGGACGTCGAAGCCGCGCTCGACCGGTGGCGAACCACGAGCGAGGGGCAGCACGCCCGCGAGATGGGCCGCACCCGCGAATCCCGGAGCTGCCCGGATGGCGGGTTCCACATCGTCGAGGTGGCGCGATGACCGCAGCAGCGCGGGGAACGTTCCGCTGGTGGCCGGTGGACGGCGGTCGGCACGCCATCCCCGGTGAACTCCAACCCGGACAGACCGGCGAAACCCTCTGCCGGCACCCGGTCACCTACTCCGGCGGCGAACCGTGCAAGCGGGAGTGGCTGTGGCCCACGTGCTCGATCTGCTACGAGGCGGCCAGGAGCTGCACCCACGTGTCCCGCGCCTCTCGTTTCGGAGTGCCGTGGCAGCGGGCCGGCGAGCCGACCCCAGACGACAGTCCACTCAGGACAGGAAGCGAGGTGCGGCCGTGAGCGGCCACATGTGGATGCGGGGAGGGGACGGCTTCGTGCACGCCTTCTCCGCTGCCGAAGCCAGCAAGACCGAGGGCATCGTGCGGGCCTTGGGTGACTGCTGCTACAGCGGGTCGGCCGCCGACCTGATCCGGATGCCGGTGGGGCGGTTCTGCCTCGCGTGCTCCGACGGGGTGAAGTCGGCCGAGGACGAGGGCGTGCTGGCGGCCCAGAAGCGGGACCGGGGGACGCCGGGATGAAAGAGCCGATGGCCGCGGTGTTCAACGACACCGCCAGGTTCGCCGACGTGGTCGCGCGGTGCGTGCCCGGCGACTTCCCGCCGGACATCGCGATCCGCGCCGCCAGGATCAAGCTCGCCAAGTTGCGCCGCGAGGCGTGGCCGCTGTTGACCACATGGGCGCCAGGAGATCCCGCGCCCGAGTCCTGGCCGACGTGGGGCCTCTACGACGTCGGTGGCCTGGTCTGGCACGGACGAGCTGACGGCCTGCTTCGACTGAGCCTGGACGATCGAACTCGACTCGCCCAGCACCCCGAGTGGTGGATGGAGAAGGCGCTGGCGTGGGGGGATCTGTTGCTGCTTCGCGGGCCGTTGACTCGGCGCCAGGCTCCCCAGGTTCAGCGGGCAACGTGAAGTCCACAGTGGGCATTCGGGCCGCGCTGCTGCTCGCGCTGGGGGCGTTCCTCGCCGGCATCGTCGTGGGAGCGGGCGACCACGAGTCGGTCACGCCGGCCAGCACGACCACGTCCATCCCCACGCCGACACCGGTTCCGCTGGTCGGCCCGCTGTCACGGTGACCAACTGTCCCGATAGTGCGCTGAGGAGGTTGGGAGTTCCCAATCTCCTCAAACGCATGCCATGAGAACGCGATTTCTGAGCCGCATATTACAAACAATCACATCACTCGAATGGGCCCGTTCACCAGTGTCACGCAGGGTGCGATGACTCCCCGAATGGTGGAGGCGGCGGCAAGTAGCGGCGCTCGCTATGGTTCCTGTCTCACGTTGAAGGGCGTGAGACAGGAACGCGAGGAAGGCATCAGGTGGCCACCGCTGTTGAAGCCTGGGAACGCTACGGCGCAAAGGTGAAACCCCGACGGGTGACCAATTCGGCTGGCGCGACAACATGGTTCAACTGGACTCAATATCCTGACCACGGGCCGAATGAGTCACTATTGGGTGACATTCGGGGCAAGCGGGTGTTGGAATTGGGTTCGGGCAGCGGTGCGAATCTCGCCCACCTTGCCACTCTCGGCGCTCACTGCGTCGGTGTCGACCTCGCGCCCAGCCGCAGAGACGCTGGCCGTGAGCGGTGGGGACATCTGCGGAACCTGGAGTTCGTCGTGGGTGATGTCCTCGACTTCCTTCCGCAGGCCGAGGGTTTCGACGTCATCTACTCGGTCTTCGGGGCAGTGTGGTTCGTAGAGCCGGCCAAGCTTCTCCCGCTGGTTCGCTCCAGTCTTCTCCGTGGCGGCGTCTTCGCGTTCTCCCACCTGCCACCGAACGGCCTGGAGGGGCCGACCGCAGGGAAGGCGGTGACCAAGTGGCACTACTCACCGACGAGGTGGGTGGAGTTGCTGGTTCGCCACGGGTTCCAGGCGGAAGCTGACGTCATTCCTGCGCCAGTTGCGGGTCCTGGCACCATGCTGGTCCGGGCGCGCTCCTGACAACACAGAACGGCCCCCACGCTCACCGTCGACGGCCAAGGCGTGCAACAACACCGCGGAATTCGCCGCCACGATCACACGATCGACGTACTGGAGCACAGCGGCTTCGAGGTCGACACCACTGTGTGGTTGGCTGCTGGGGGTGCCAATTGCAACACCGGAGACGGCGGCGGTCCGGGGCAATGCACCAGCACCGGACCGGATGGAAACGAAAACCAGGAGAGCAAGAAACCCGGCCCCAGTAAGAAGTAGTGCATCTCTGGCCTCGTCGGACAAAGGGAGTCGTGGACGTGTCAACTGAATGGGCGGAGCTGCCGGCTGAAGTTCGGGCAGGCGTTCAGGAAAACATCGGCATGGTCACGCACGTCATCCCCAATCGACGAGGCCGGAGTTGCGACCTCGCGGCCACCTTGGTGCTCGCCGATCAGCAACGCGTGTTCGTCAAGGGCGTGTCCGGGGTCTCGCGGCGGATGTGGTTCCTGCGCAACGAGAGCACCGCACCGCGGTTGGCCGGTGACCTCGCACCACGCGTCCTGTTCCACGCCGACTTCGACCAGGACGACTGGCTCGTCGTGGTGTTCGAACACGTGGAGGGGCGCGCGGCGGACTTCACGCCGGGATCAGGTGACCTGCCCCGGATTGCCGGGACGCTGGACCAGCTCAGCGGCACGACTGCCCCCGGGGTGCGCTCGCTGCGCGAGCGCTGGTCTGGTGGGCAGAAGTGGCGCGCGCTGGTGGAGGACAACCAGGTGGGCGGCTGGGCCGAGAAATGCCTGAGCGAGCTGACCAAGTGGGAAGCGGTGGCGCCCGAGTTGCTCGTCGGGGATGCCCTGTTGCACACGGACCTGCACCAGGACCAGTTCATCATCGGCGCGGACGGGAGCGTTCGGGTGATCGACTGGGGTTGGCCAGCATCGGGCGCTCCCTGGGTCGATGTCGCGTTTCTCGTCATCCGATTGATCGCGGCGGGGCACACGCCGGCTGAGGCGGAGCGGTGGGCGGCGGGGGTTCCAGCGTGGTCAACGGCTGACGGTGACGCGGTGACCGCGTTCGCCTGCTACGTCTCCGGCCTGTGGAGCACGTGGGCTCTCACGAAAGAGGGATTGGGCTGGCGGGCGTCTTGTGCTCGCAGGTATGCCGCTTGGCGGTTGGGTCAGGATGTTTGAGCCCTGACAACACCGAACGGCCCCCACGCTCACCGTGCTGGTGGCGTGGGGGCCGCGCTGTGGCTGGTCTTCTGCTACGAGCACTGACCCGTCACCCGCTGCTGGTCACTGGCCGAGGTTGGGCTGCTGGGGCTGGGCCGCCGGGCGAGCTGGGCGCATCCGTGACGCGACGATCAGCGTGAGAACGGTGACCACGGCCATCGCCAGGAAGACGTCGGAGTAGGCGGCGCCCTCGTGGCCGGCGTAGTAGGGGTTGATGGCGCTGGCGCCGCTCTGCTGCCGGGCGGAGACCAGCACGCCGAACACGGCCGGGCCGGTGCCCGCGCCGAGGAACTGGACGCCCTGGAGGACCCCGAGGCCGACGCCGACCTGCTCGCCGGGCAGTTCGCCCGCTGCCGCGCCGATGAGGGTGGTCATCACGAAGCTGAAGCCGATGCTGAGCGCGAGAACCCCGACGGCCGCGGGAACCGGCGAGGCGCCGTCGGTGAACGTGGACAGGAACAGCGCGGACAACCCGATCAGGGCCAGCCCGGTGAGCACCAGGGGGCGGGTGCCGACGCGCTCGGCGAGCCGGCCGATCACCGGCGAGAGCGCGGCGACCGCGGCGCCGGCCGGGATCATGACCAGCGCGCCTTGCCCCGGGGTGAGGCCGTTGACCTCGACCACCAGCAGTGGGACGAACACCAGGCCGCCGAGGTTGACGGTCATGGCCAGGAACGCGACCAGGACGCCGGTGCGGTAGCCGCGGTTGGTGAACAACGCGGGCGGGACGAACGGCTGGTCGACCCGGGCGGTGCGCCAGCCGAACAGGACCAGCGCCGCGACCGCGACCGCGAGACTGCCCCACGCCAGCGGGGCGGCGAAACCGGCGACCTGTGCCTGGGTCATGCCGAACAGGACCAGGCCCGCGCCGAGGCCGAGCAGGACGCCGCCGGGGACGTCGAGCCGGCCGCGCCCTGCCGGGGCGTCGTCGGGCAGCACCCGCAGCGCCGCGGGGACCAGCACCAGGGAGACCACCAGCGTGATCCAGAACAGCGCGGGCCAGCCGAGCGCCTGGCCCACACCGCCGCCCACCGCCGGGCCGGCCGCGGTGCCGATGCCCGCGCCCGCCGAGACCACGCCGATGCCGACGCCGCGCTTGGCCGCGGGCAGCAGCCGGGTGACCGCGATGATGCCGAGGACCGGGATCGCGGCCGCGCCGATCCCGGTGACGATCCTGCCCGCCACCAGCACGAACAGGCTGGGGGCGAGGGCACAGACCAGGCTGCCGGCGGCGTAGGTCAGCAGCGCGAGGACGAAGAGGCGCCGCAGGCTCACCCGGTCGGAGACGCGCCCGTAGAGCGGGACGCCGACCGAGAACATCAGCAGGAAGCCGGTGACCACCCAGGCGAGTTCGGCCTCGGTGGCGCCGAACTCGGTTCCGATGGTCGGCAGCATCAGGTTGACCATGTCGCTGGCGGTGACCGTGATCAGGATGGCGGGCAGCAGCAGTGCCAGCAGTGCCAGCCCCGGTCCGGTCCGCTCGGGCGTTGTCGATGGTGAGGTCATGCGGGCGTCCTTCAGCTCAAGATACTGCAACCGTGGCGCTTACAGTTTGGGTAAAAGAGAAGGCGGAGGGCTGAGCCTCCGCCAGCGGTCGGCTAGTGGTTTCGCCGCGCGGCCGCGCGCTCGTTGGCCAGCACCTGGCGGACCAGGTGGGCGATGGTCGTCCGGCTGAGCCGTTCCTCCAGGGCCCGCTCCGCGTCCCGGAACTCCGCGTCGAGCAGGTCCTGCATGTTCCGGCCCACCTCGCACGCGTCGCTCGGCGGGTGCGGGTGCCGGGACAGGACCGGTCCCGCTTCGACGGCGGTGTAGGCGTCGCGGAGCGTGATCTGGGTGGCGGGGCGGGCCAGTGACCAGCCACCGTTGCGCCCCTCGGTGGCCCAGACCAGGCCGGCGTCGCGCAGGCTGCCGAGGATCCGCCGCACCAGGACCGGGTTGCTCGCCAGGCTGTCCGCGATCTCCGCCGAGGTCAACGACTTGTCGTCCCAGCGCGCCAGCATGGTGAGCGCGTGGATCGCGACCGCGCTCCTGCTGCTGACGCCCACCGCTGTCCCCTTCCCCGCTGGAGTCGCCTGGCCGAACCCGTTCCGGTTGAACTGAAACGAGGCTAGTTACAGTTTGGTGGGCGTGTCAATCCCGGCTCCGTGGCGGGGGATGTGTCGGCGTCAGTGCGCGCCGGAGAGGTTGAGCACGACCACGCCCGCGACCACCAGGACCACGCCGATGATCTTGGCGAGGGTGATCGGCTCGTGCAGGAACAGCGCGCCGATCGCCACGATGAGCGTGGTGCCCAGGGCGGACCAGACGGCGTAGGCCACGCCGATCTGCAGGCCGCGCTGGATCGCCAGGGCCAGGGTGAGGAACGCCACGGCGTAGGAGAACAGGCACGCCAGTGTCGGCCACAGCCTGGTGAAGCCCTCGGTGGACTTGAGCAGCGTGGTGCCCGCCACCTCGAACACGATGGCACCCAGCAGGAACAGGTACGCCATGCGGCCCGCGCTCCCCCTTCATGTACGCGTGTACCAGTACAGATGTACAAGGTACCTACGCCCCTGCTGACCTGGTGCCGCTGTGGGGTAGCTCATAACTCCACTCCTCGGTAACGCGTTGACCTGCGCTGACGCGTCCGGCGCGGCTGCCGGGCCGGTGGTGTGAAGCGGTTGTGAAGACGGCTGGAAGTCGGCTGCAAGATCGCCGACGTAGCTTCTTGCGCGCTCAACTAGGTGCGCTACGGCAAGGGGTGCCGACGGGTATGTCACGCGCTGGCTTTGATCGACGCCCTCGGGCCGGCCGGGGGAAACGACGCGCCGCGGGCCTGCTGGGTCTGCTGTGGACCTCAGGTGCCGTCAAGGTGGTCGCGGTCGGCACCGCCATCACCATGCTGGTGACCAGCGGCGGTGACGGAACCGGTGGGCTGGCCGACGAGTACGCCCGCGAGCGCGCCGCCCAGGCCCAGCGGCAGACCGTGCTCGGCGCCACCCCGCAGCAGCAGTGGGGCGCGGCCAGCGGCGGCGGCGACCAGGCCACGCAGGGCAAACCCGGCAACCGCACGCTGCCGGCCAGCGTGCGCAGCCGCTACCCCGCGATCAGGTGGGAGCAGAACGCGGACAACGCCGCGTCCGTTGTGGACCCGCCGGCCAGTGAGGTGCGCGGCTTCGACGAGGCCACCAGCACCGAGGTGGCGGCCCAGCGCGGCGCGTTCGAGCGCGTCTACGACAACACCGACGGCACGCAGACCACGGTGTTCTCCACCACGCCGGTGAACTACCAGGACGCCAACGGCGCCTGGCAGCCGATCGACACCACGCTGCGGCCGGCCGAACAGGGCGGCGGCTGGCGCAACACCGCCGACGCGGTCGGCCTGCACTTCGCACCGACGGCCACCACCGACAGCCTGGCCACGGTGCGCGTGGACGATGCGCACGCGCTGTCCTTCGGGCTGGCCGAGACGGCCGCCACCACCGCCACCACCGAGGGCAGTGCCATCACCTACCCGGGCGTGCTGTCGCATGTGGACCTCAAGCTGGAGGCACAGCCGGGCGGGGTCAAGGAAACCCTGGTGCTGACCGCGCCGGACGCGCCCACCTCGTTCGTGTTCCCGTTGCGGCTCACCGGACTCACCGCCAGCCTGGTGGACGGCCAGGTGGTGCTGACCGACGCGGCCGGCACACCGCGCGCGGTGCTCCCGCCGGGCGAGATGGTGGACTCGCGCACCGGCGACGCCGGCCCGGCCGCCTCCACCGGCGTCAGCTACCAGCTGGTGACCTCCGGTGGGCAGCAGGCGCTGCGGGTGGACGTGGACGCGGCGTGGCTGCGCGACCCGGCCCGGGTCTACCCGGTGCTGGTGGACCCGACCGTGCGGGTGCCGGTGGCGGGCGAGGCGGCCGACTCCAGCATGTACACGGTGCAGGGCGGCTCCTCGGTGGTGGGCCGGCAGACCCTGCGGGTGGGCGCCGGCCACGCCGCCTACGTCAAGTTCACCGGCCTGGTGAACAAGCTCAAGTACCACACCATCTTCGGCGCGCAGTTGTGGGCGGTGAACTACAACTCCAACTCGTGCACGCCGCGCCAGGTCACCGTGCACCCGGTGACCGAGTCGTGGTCGGCCGGCACCGGCTACTCCTACCCGGGCCCGTCGGTGGGCGGTGAGCTGGGCAGCAAGTCGTTCAACCACGGCTACATCGCGTTCGGCAAACCGTCCTCGGCCTGCCCGACCGCGGGCGAGCTGATCGACCTGGGCGGCGGCGGCCGGGACCTGGTGCAGCGGTGGGTCAACGGCGAGCAGGCCAACAACGGCATCTCGCTGCGCGCGTCCACCGACGCCTCGGCCGGGAAGTGGTTCACCGGCACGGAAACCGCCAACCCGCCGCGCCTGTACGTCACGCACAGCCCGTACAACGCCAGCTACTCCATCCCCAACCCGGTGCCCAACCCGGTGGTGTTGCAGAACCAGGACGGCAAGGTCAAGGTCACCGTCACCAACAAGAGCGCCGCCGAGTGGCAGCCGGGCGACTACTACCTGGCCTACCGGGTCTACAAGGCGGACACGGGCGCGTCCGTGTCGCAGCAGCGCGCCGCCAACCTCACCAGCACGGTCGCGCGCGGCGGCCGGGTGACGCTGGACGCCACCATCAAGGCCATGCCGCCGGGCAAGTACTTCCTCGACTTCACCATGGTCAAGACCGGCGGACCGGTGTTCACCGACCACCAGGTGCCGCCCGGCCGGATCGTGTTGCAGGTCTTCGACATCCCGCCGGTGGTGCAGGAACTGTTCCCGCCCAACGGGTACCAGGCGCCGACGCTGACGCCGCAGCTGTGGGCGCGGGCGCTGGACATCGACGCGCCGCCCAGCGTCAGCATGCAGTTCAAGTTCGAGGTCTGCCAGACCGACGCCGCGAACAAGCCGGTGAACTGCGTCAACTCCGGCTACCAGGCCAAGCCCGCGTGGACGGTGCCGGCCGGCACCCTGGTGTGGAGCAAGACCTACCAGTGGCGTGCCTACGTCAAGGACGCCACCAACGAGGTGATCTCGCCGTACTCCACGGTGCTGACCAGCGTGCCGCAGCCGGAGATCACCGCGCACCTGGCCGGCTCCCCGTACGCCGCCCAGGACCAGGAGTTCGACCCGCAGGTCGGCAACGTCACCACGTCGGCGCTGGACGCGTCGGTGACCACGGTCGGCCCGGAACTCAACCTGGTGCGCACCTACAACAGCCTGGACCCGAGGCGCGACGGGCTGTTCGGCGCCGGCTGGACCAGCCGCTACGACATGAAGCTGGTGCCGGACAACGACGGCTCCGGCAACGTGGTGGTGACCTATCCGGACGGTCAGGCCGTGCGGTTCGGCCGCAACCCGGACGGCGGCTACGCCGCGCCGCGGGGCCGCACCGCGTCGCTGACCGCGGACGCCAGCTCGTGGAAGCTGCTGGACGCCTCCGGCACCACGTTCCAGTTCTCCCTCAACGGCCGGCTCACCAGGATCACCGACAGCGCGTCCCGGTCGGTGGTGCTCAGCTACGGCAGCGCGGACGGCCGGCTGGCCAAGGCGCAGGTGTCCAACAGCCAGACCAACACCGCCGGCCGGTCGCTGACCTTCACCTGGTCCGGCAACCACGTCAGCAGCGTGAGCACGGACAAGGTCGAGGGTGTCGCGCTGACCTGGACCTACAGCTACACCGGTGACCTGCTCACCAAGGTGTGCGGGCCGGGCGCCACCGCGTGCACCAGCTACGACTACAGCGCGGGCTCGCACTACCGCAGCGCCGTGCTGGACTCCCGGCCGGAGTCCTACTGGCGGCTGGGTGAGCCCGACGGCACGGCCGCGGCCAGCGAGGTCGCGGTCAACCTGGGCAAGGACGCCGGCAGCTACTCCGGGGTCAGCCTGGGCACGGCCGGTCCGCTGGCCGGCACCACCAACACCGCCGCCACCTTCGACGGCAAAACGTCCAAGGTGGACATTCCCAAGGGGACGGTGAAGAAGAGCACCGACGCCGCGGTCGAGCTGTGGTTCCGCTCCTCGATCACCGGCACCGGCGGCCCGCTGCTCGGCTACCAGGACAAGGCGCTGGGCTCGGCGTCCACCACCGGCGTGCCCGTGCTGTACGTGGGCACCGACGGCAAGCTGCGCGGCCAGTTCGCCACCGGCGGCGTCAACCCGATCACCTCCACCAGGACCGTCAACGACGGCAAGTGGCACCACGCGGTGCTGTCCGCCGTGGGCACCACCCAGACCCTGTACCTGGACGGCGTCAAGACCGGTGAGCTGACCGGCAAGACCGTCGACCAGACCCTGTTGACGTTCAACCAGATCGGCGCGGCCTACGCCAGCAGCCCGGCGTCCTGGCCGGCGTGGGGCAGTACCGCGCAGCGCTCGTTCGCCGGCGCCATCGACGAGGTCGCCGTCTACGCCCACCCGCTGGGCGCGGCCTCGGTGGCCAGCCACTACCAGGCCGGTACCGGCCAGGCCGACCAGCTCGGCAAGGTGACCCTGCCCAGTGGCAAGACCGCCGTGACCGCCACCTACGACGTGGCCACCGACCGGGTCAAGGAGTACACCGACGACAACGGCGGCACCTGGAAGATCGGCGCGCCCACCGTGTACGGCGGTGACAGCGACCTGCGGCGCAGCGTGGAGGTGCTGGACCCGGCCAACCGCCCGAGCCTGTACGAGTACGACGCGATCGGCGGCTGGCTCCTGCGCGAGGGCCGGCCGCTGGGCATCGAGACCCGCCCCGAGGACCGGCCGGGCGAGCCCACGACCACGCCGGAACAACCACCGGTGCAGAGCTGCACCCAGCCCGACCCCAACGACCCCGCGTTCTGCACCACCATCCCGGACAGCTCGGGTGGGCCGGTGTTCGTCCGCTACGGCGCCGAGGGCACCGCCATCCGCACGTTCGGCTACGACGACAACGGCAACCTGACCACGATCACCGACGAGAACGGCGACACCACCACGCTGACCTACGACGCGCGCGGCAACGTGACCTCGCAGCGCACCTGCCGCACGTCCAGCGAGTGCCACACCAGCTACACCAGCTACCCGGCCACGGTGACCAACCCCTACGACCCGCGCAACAACCTGCCCACCGAGACGCGGGACGCGCGCTCGGCCAGCGCCACCGACAACACCTACCGGACCAGCTACGGCTACCACGCCACCGGGCAGCTGGCCACGCAGACCAACCCGGACGGCAGCACGGTCACGCACGCCTACACCACCGGCGGTGAGGCCGCGGTCAACGGCGGCAACCCGCCGGCGGGCCTGCTGGCCAGCACCAGGGACGCGCGCGGCAAGGTGACCAGCTACGCCTACTACAACAACGGCGACCTGGCCCGGATCACCTCGCCCAGCGGGCAGATCACCGAGTACGGCTACGACGCGATCGGCCGCAGGATCAGCGAGAAGCAGATCTCGGACACCTTCCCGGACGGCGTGGTCACCACCTACGCCTACGACACCATGTCCCGGCTGCGCACCCAGACCGAGCCGGCCACCAGGAACGCGGTGACCGGCCAGTGGCACCAGCGGGTCACCACCAACACCTACGACGTGGACGGCAACGCCACCCGGGTGGAGGTCAGCGACGCGCTGGGTGACGCCGCGGCCCGGGTGACCACCAGCGACTACGACGAGCACAACCGGATGATCCGGGTCACCAACCCGGAGGGCGGCGAGACCAACTACAACTACGACGCGTTCGGCAACGTCACCTCGGAGACCGACCCGAACGGCAACCGGTTCGACTACGCCTACACCGCCCGCAACGACGTGTCCGAGGTGCGGCTGCGCGACTGGCACAGCGACCCGGCCGGCACGCCCGCGCCCAGCACCGGCGACCACCTGGTGCTGGCCGCCTACTCCTACGACTTCGCCGGCCGGCTGGCCAGTGAGACCGACGCGATGGGTCGGCGCGTCGAGTACGAGTACTACGGCGACGGCCTGGTGCACCGCGTGGTGTTGAAGAACTTCCACAACCCGGACGGCAGCACCCGCGACTTCGTGTTGGAGGACGACACCTACGACGCGGACGGCAACCTCACCCGGCAGGTCGCCGACAACGGCAGGACCGTGGTGGAGAACACCATCGACCGCGTCGGCCGGGTGCAGTCCACCGTGGCCGACCCGGGCGGGTTGGCCCGCACCACCAGCTTCACCTACGACGGCAACGGCAACGTGCTCAGCGTGTCCCGCTCGGGCAACGCGTCCAACGTGCCGTGGGCGGTGTCCACCACGCCGGAGCAGGTGACCTACGAGTACGACAACATCGGCAACGTCAGCAAGGAGACGGTCACCGACGGCAGCACCGCCCGGATCACCACCTACGGCTACGACCAGCGCGGGGTGCGCACCTGGGTGACCGACCCCAGGGGCAACGACACGGGCGCGGACAGGGCCGCGTTCACCACCAGGATCGTCAGCGACGAACTGGGCCGGCGGACCAGCGTGATCGGCGCGCCCGTGGCCGTGGAGACCGGTGGCGGCGCGGCCAGCACCACCACCCCCACCCTGACCACCGGCTACAACGCGTTCGGCGAGCAGACCGACGTGCGCGACGAGACCGGCAACGTCAGCACCGCCAGCTACGACCGGCTGGGCCGACAGGTCAGCAGCACCGCGCCCAGCTACACCCCGCCGGCCGGCATGCAGGCGCTCACCTCGACCGTGCGCTACGACTACGACGACAACGGCAACGTCATCCAGGTCACCGACGCGCGCGGCAACACCACCCGCTCCAGCTACGACCAGCTCAACCGGCTGACCGCGGTGGACCAGCCGGCCAGCACCGACGCCGAGCGGGCGGTCACCAGCTACACCTACACCCGCACCGGCCAGCAACTGTCCACAACGGACGCCAACGGCGCGCGCACCGAGGCCACCTACGACGACCTCGACCGGCAGGTGACCAGCACCGAGATCGAGCGCAAGCCCACGGGCGCGGTCTACACCACCACGCTCGGCTACGACGACGCCGGCAACCTCACCAGCTCGCTCTCACCGGCCGGCGCCAGCGTCAGCAACACCTACGACGCCCTCGGCGAGCTGATCAGGAGCGTGGACGGCAACGGCGTGGCCACCGAGTACGGCTACGACTTCGCCGGCCGGCGGGTCCGGGCCACCGACGGCGCGGGCCGCACCGAGCAGACCGCCTACAACCCGTTCGGCGACACCGTGGCCGAGGCCGACCTCAAGGCGGACGGCACCACCCTGCGCAGCACCCGCTACGACTACGACCCGGCCGGCAACCTGATCCTGGTCACCGACCCGGTCAAGGCCACCACCAGCTACACCTACGACGCGGCCAACCAGCTGGTGAAGCAGGTCGAGACGGTGACCGACACCAGGACCGTCACCACCACGTTCGGCTACGACGCCGCCGGCCACCGCACCCGCTACACCGACGGCCGCGGCAACACCACCATCACCACCTACAACCCGCTCGGCCTGGCCGAGTCGGTGATCGAGCCGGCCACCACCGAGCACCCGGCCGCGGCCGACCGCACCTGGACGGCCAGCTACGACCAGAACGGCAACCAGGTCGCGCTGACCGCGCCCGGTGGGGTGGTCCGCAAGGCCAGCTACGACGCGGCCAACCGGCTGACCAGCGAAACCGGCAGCGGCGCCGAGGCCGACACCGCCACCCGCACCCTCGGCTACGACCTGGTCGGCCAGCTCACCTCCGCCAACGGCGCCACCGACACCAACACCTACAGCTACGACGACCGGGGCAACCTGATCGGCACCACCGGCCCGAGCGGCACCGCCCAGTTCGGCTACGACGGCGACGGCGCGCCCACCAGCCGCACCGACGCCGCGGGCAGCGCCAGCTACGGCTACACCAAGGGGCGACTGTCCACTGTGGTGGACGGCCTGACCGGTGCCACCCAGAAGTTCGGCTACGACCCGGCCGGCAAGGTCAGGACCATCGACTACGGCTCGGGCCGGCTGCGCACCCTCGGCTACGACGACTTCGGCCGGCTCGCCTCGGACACGCTCACCAACGCGGCCAAGCAGACCGTGGCCGCCACCACCGTGGGCTACGACCTCAACGACACGCTGACCCACAAGACCACCAGCGGCACCGCGGGCGCCGGCGAGTTCACCTACTCCTACGACAAGGCCGGCCGGCTCACCGGCCTCACCACCGGCGGGACCACCACGGCCTACGAGTGGGACGACGCCGGCAACCGCACCAGGGCCGGCGCCAAGACCGCCAGCTTCGACGAGCGCAACCGGGTGCTCGCCGACGGCGACTACACCTACACCCACACCGCGCGCGGCACCCTGCGCACGCGTACCTCCTCCGGGCTGACCGAGCAGTTCACCTCGGACGCGTTCGACCGGATGGTCAGCGCGGCCGGGCAGAACTACACCTACGACGGCCTGGACCGGGTGGCCGCCCGCAACGGCGTGGCGTTCACCTACGCCGGCCAGGACGACGAGCCGGTCGCCGACGGCACCGAGACCTACGCCAGGGGCCCGGGCAACGAACTGCTGGCCGTCGGCGAGAACGGCGGCACCCGACTGTCCATCCAGGACTTCCACGGGGACGTGGTCGGCGCCATCGACCCGGCCGACACCACACTGTCCGCACTGGCCGGTTCCACCGCCTACGACCCGTTCGGCACGGTGACCGCGCGCACCGGTGACACCGGCTCGCTGGGCTTCCAGGGCGACTGGACCGACGGCGCCACCGGGCAGGTGGACATGGGCGCCCGCTGGTACGACCCGGGTACCGGTGCCTTCACCTCGCGGGACACCCTGTCCTACGACTCCGGCGACTCGGTCGAGGCCAACCGCTACACCTACGGTTCGGCCGACCCGCTGGACAACGTGGACCCGGACGGCCACAAGCCGCGCAAGGCGAACGCGTGCAACATCTGGTTCGTCGCGCTCGCGTGCATGTTCAGGCACGGTGGCGGCGACAGCACCACGGTGCAGCCGTGCTGGATGAACGTGTTCTGCTCGCTGATCGAAGAGATGGAGTGGAACAGCCCGAGTTCGCTCGCGTACGCCATCGAACAGCAGGCCTACTACCAGTCCTGCCAGGTGAAGAAGTGCCCGAAGAAGGCCCGGGGCGCCAACGGCACCTACCCGTCCTACGCGCCCGGTCCGGCCGCCCGCAACGGCAGTGGCCGCAGTTGCGGCGCCTGCTACGGCAGCGGCAAGTCCGCCGCCTCGGCAGCCGCCGCCCGGCGCGCCGCCTACGAGCGGGCCAAGCGGGTCAGTGACGTGGCCCGGTCCGCCGCCGCCACCGCGGCCAGGACCGTGCCCCGCAAGGTGGCCGCGGCCGCGGCCAAGCCGGTGCTGAACATGCCGGCACCGGTCTCGTCCAGCCCGAAGCTGCCGGCCCGGTCGGTGGCCACCAACAAGAACGTGGTCGCCGACGCCAGGAAGGGCACCGAGAAGATCTACCAGGCGGCCGTGGACAGGGTCGGCCCGGTGGTCAGCAACGTCTCCGACGCGGCCAGCGCGGCCAGCGAGTCCACCTCCAGCGGCGGTGGCGGCCGCGGCTACGACGGCGACGGCGGTGGCGGCTTCGGCGACTTCCACCTGTCCGACCTCACCCACGCCGGCTTCTGGAAGGCCAGCGGCAGGGGGTTCGTGCACGCGCTCGCCGAGCTGTCCGGCTACAACGACGCCAAGGACTGCATCACCGACGGCGACGCCGAGGGCTGCGCCTGGGCCGCGGTCACCGCGCTCAGCCTGCTCGTCGGCCCCGAGGGCGCCGGCGCGGTGCGCGGCGTGCGCAGCGGGGTCAAGGAGGCGGTCAGGCACGCCGACGACGCCGTGGACGCCGCCCGGGTCGGCATCCGGGCCGCCGACGCGGCGATCACCAACGTGACCTGCGCCGCCGCCGGCAACAGCTTCACCGGCGACACCCCGGTGCGGTTGGCCGACGGCGGCAGCACACCCATCGCGCGGGTGGCCGTGGGCGACGAGGTGCTGGCCACCGACCCGACCACCGGCCGCACCGAGGCGGAACCGGTCACCGACGTGATCACCGGCACGGGCCGCAAGGACCTCACCGAACTCACCCTGCGGGTGACCGACGAGCAGTCCACTTCGGACACCGCGACGATCACCGCCACCAGCGGGCACCCGTTCTGGTCGGTCGACCAGTCCCGCTGGGTCAGCGCGGGCGAGCTGCGGGTCGGCCAGCGGGTGCGGACCGCCGAGAACCGGCCGGCCACCGTGGTGGCCACCCGGACGTGGAGCCAGACCCAGACCGTCTACAACCTCACCGTCGACACCCTGCACACCTTCCACGTGGTGGCCGGCGACGCCGACGTGCTCGTGCACAACGTGGACGGCCGGTGCGTGACCAAGGCGCTGGCCAGGGCCAGGGGCGCGGCGGCGGGCGGGCTGAGCAAGATCGGTTCCGGCCTCAGCAGGCTGGGCGACGGCCTGGCCAGCGCCGGCCGCACCATCGGCGGCGGCCTCAGCAAGGTCGGCCGGCAGGTCAAGCAGCACGGCTTCACCGACCCGATCAAGTACGTCCGCAACAACCCGGGGCGGGCCGCGTGGCGCTGCATCGGCATGCCGGCGCTGACCACCGCGGCGGCCTGGGCCACCCTCGGCGAGAAGTTCGGGTGGGGAGCGGCGGCGGTGTCCACGGCGAGCTGCGTCGGCAACCTCGTGCACGACTCCTGGCCGACCAAGAAGTAGCGGCGGACATGGGCGACGACGTGACCGCGGGCCGGGACGGGTTCCTGTGCTGGCTGCTGCGCGACCGGTGGGCGCGGCGGGTGTTCTACCTGCCGCTGCCCCTGCTGGTCGTGGTGGTGGCCGGCGTGGTCACCGACTGGCCGTTCCCGCTGCGGGACCGGCCGGTCACCCTGCTGCTGCCCGTCGCGCAGTTCGCCGTCGAACTCGGCTTCCGCTACCTGGACTGGCGCAAGGCCAGCTAGCGACCGGTACCCCCAAGGAGAGAGAGTTGACCACGACAACGACGACCGGCGCGGGCGGCCGAAGCACGCGCCGACGAGGCGGACGCGGCGGCCTGCGGCTGCCGGTGTTGCTGCTGGCCACCCTGTTGGCCGGGGCGGCGGTGGCGGCCGAGCCGATCACCCCGCTGGCGCCGCGGGCGCACGCGGACGCGGCCGGCGGTGGTGGCGACTACGTGCCGCTGAGCACGAACGCCGTGGTGCTGGACACCCGCTCCGGCACCGGCACCACCACCGGCACCCGGGCCGCCGACAGCACCACCACCTTCCCCGTGCTCGGCGTCGGCGGCGTGCCCACCACGGGCGTGGGCGCGGTGGTCGTCCGGGTGGCCCTGATCGGACCGACCGCGGCGACGTGGACCGCGCTGTGGCCGGACGGCACCACCCGGCCCAACCAGACGATGGTGTCGGCCGCGGCCGGTGAGGACCTCTCCAACGTCGCCGTGGTGCGCGTCGGCGCCAACGGCAAGCTCGCCATCTACAACGCCGCCGGCAAGACCCACCTCGTGGTCGAGGTGCAGGGCTACTTCAAGTCCGCGCAGGGCAGCACCGGCGGCGGCTTCGTGCCGATCGCCCACACCCGCGTGGTGGACACCCGCAACGGGCTGGGCACCAACACCGGCACCATCGCGGCCGGCGGCAGCCGCACCCTCACCCTCACCGGCGGCAAGGTGCCGGCCGGAGCGGCGGCCGCGTTCGTGAACGTGCTCGTGCCGGGCGCGTCCACCGCCGGCTGGCTGGCCGTGGCCCCGTCCGGCGGCAGCCAGCGCCCGCTGATGAACTACGAGACCGGCTCCACCCAGTCGGGCGCGGTGCTCACCCTGCCCGCCGACGGCAAGGTGACCATCTACAACAAGGGCAGCGCCGCGGTGAACGTGGTGCTGGCGCTGGAGGGCTACTTCGCGGCCAACCCGGCCCAGGGCGCCGGCCTGCGCAACGTGACCAGCCGGCTGCTGAACACCCGCACCGTGGGCGCGGGCGTGCCACTGGCCGCCAACGCCACCATCGACGTGCAGGTCGGCGGCACCAACGGCCTGCCGACCAGGGGCATCGCCGGTGCCGTGCTGAACACGGTGGTCACCCCGGACAAGGCCGGCTACCTCAAGGCGTGGCCGGTGGGCGAGGCCGAGCCGGACGTGTCCGTCATGGACTTCAAGGCCGACAGCTGGCGGGACAACGCCATGGTGCTCAAGCCCGGCACCGACGGCAAGATCCGCATCCGCAACGGCAGCTCCGGCACCATCCACCTGATCGTGGACCTGCAGGGCTGGTTCGCCGACCCGCTGCCCGCCATCCCCGTGGCCAAGGACACCCGCACCACCGTCATGCAGGCCGCCCCGGCCACCGGCGCCATCGCCGGCACCCTGGAATACGCCTACGTGGACGACTCCGGTCGGCTGCGCTACGGCCACCAGGACGACCTGGGCAGCTTCAACTCGGTGCAGTGGACCACGATCTCCGGCAACGAGGCGTTCACCGGGCAGCCCGCCCTGACCCAGCTGGCCGACGGCCGCGTGCAGGTCAGCGCGCAGCACCAGGACGGTGACATCTGGACGATCACCCAGACCGCGGCCGGCGCGGCCACCTGGACCGCCTGGGCCGACTTCGGCGGCTCCGTGGCCGGCCCACCCGTGGTGGCCAAGCTGGGTGACAACACCGCGGTGCAGTTCGCCGTGGACGCCGACGGCAAGCTGTGGGCCTACGCCCAGACCGGCGCCGTGCCCTACTGGCGCAACCTCGGTGACCAGGACCTGACCACCGCGCTGGACGTGGTGCCGGTGCGCGACGGCGTGCGGGTGTTCGGGCTGAACGCCCAGGGCGCGGTCAAGACCGTCGAGTACTACAACGACGGCTCGGTGTCCGCCTGGACCGACCTGGGCGGCACCGGCCTGACCGGCGCCCCCGAGGTCATCACCCGGCCCGGGTACGTCCTGCAGGTGTTCGTCCGAGGCGCCAGCGGTGCCATCGTGACCAAGACCCAGGACGTCTCCGGCGCCTGGCCCGCCGACTGGCGCACCGTGGGCACCTACCCGGACCTGGGTGCGGACACCCCGCCACCGGCCGCGGGCTCGCCCACCGCGGTCACCGACGCCTCCACCGGCCGGATCTCGGTGGTGGTGCGCGGCACCAACAGCGAGCTGTACCAGGTGACCGAGACCAGCACCGGCAGCGACACCTGGGGCAACTGGACCAAGTCGGTGGCGGCCAGCGACCCGTCGGCCACCGACCCGACGGCGCTCGCCTACACCGGCACCAACGGGGCGTCGTGGTTGATCACCTTCCGCGACGTCAACGACGCCAGCCGGATCTACGACCTCAAGCAGGGCTGACCCGGGCCGGCACACTCCGAAATGGACAATCACGACGAGTCGGCCAGCGCCGTTGAACAGCGGCTGTCCGGCGCGTGAAACCTCGGTGCGCCACCGCGGTGATCGCTAACAGCGCGGTGGCCGCCGGCGAACAGCGAATCGGCAAGGTGGGGGGCCGGGGTGCGGGCGAGCGCACCCCGGCCCCACGTGTTCGCACATGAGCGCTGGGGGCGACGAGGTGCGTTACCTGTTACTGGGGCCGGTCGCGGTGACCGGGCCGACCGGGCCGGTGCGCCTGGGCGGCCCCAAACAGCGGGCGGTGCTGGCCAGCCTGCTGCTGCGGGCCAACCAGGTGGTCTCCGACGACCAGCTGGTGCGGCTGGTCTGGGGCAAGCAGACCCCGGCCAACGCGCGCGGCCAGCTGCAGATCTACGTGTCCGGGCTGCGCAAGCTGCTCGGCCGGTCCACCATCGTGCGCCGGCCACCCGGCTACCTCATCGAGGTGGCGCCCGGCGAACTGGACCTGGCGGTGTTCTCCGCCACGGTGGACCAGGCCGTCGGCGACCTGGCCGCCGGCCTCACCGAACGCGCGTCCGAACGACTGCGCACCGCACTGGCGCTGTGGCGCGGGCCGGCGCTCGGCGGCGCACCCGAGTCCATTGTGGAGCGTGAAGGACCGTCCCTTGAGGAACAGCGGCTGGCCGCGTTCGAGCACTTCTTCGACGCCGAACTGGCCATGGGCCGGGCCGCCCAACTCGCCGGCGACCTGCACCGGCTGGTGCGCGAACACCCGTACCGGGAGCGGCTGTGCTGGCAGCTGATGCTGGCGCTGCACCGCACCGGCCGCACCTCCGAGGCGCTGGCCGCCTACACCGACATCCGGCTGCGGCTGGCCACCGAACTGGGCATCGACCCGGGCAGCCGGCTCCAGGAACTGCACCAGCGCATCCTGCGCGGCGACGACTGCGCCGAGCTGGTGGCCCGCCCCGGTGGCGCCGCGCCCGAGCCGGCCACCGCCTCCGGCACCACCGCACCCGACGCCACCAGCACCAGCACCACCGCACCCGGCGAGGAGGTGCGGCCCGCCGAACTCCCGCACGACGTGCGCGGCTTCGTCGGCCGGGAACGGGAACTGGCCACCCTGTCCCAACCCGGCGACGAGTCCATCCCGGACATCTGGGTGATCAGCGGCATGGCCGGCGTCGGCAAGACCGCGCTCGCCGTGCACTGGGCCCACCTGGCCCGCGACCGGTTTCCCGACGCCCAGCTGTACGTGGACCTGCGCGGTTTCGACGCCGACCACCCTCCGCTGACCCCGGCGGCCGCGCTCAGCCAACTGCTGCGCGCCCTGGGCACCGACCCGCGCCGCATCCCCGCCGAGGTGGACGCCCAGGCCCGGCTCTACCGGTCGGTGCTGGCCGGCCAGCGGGTGCTGCTGGTGTTGGACAACGCGCGCGGCGCCGACCAGGTGCGCCCCCTGCTGCCCGGTGGTGGACCGGCCACCGTGCTGGTCACCAGCCGCGACCGGCTCGGCGACCTGGTGGCCCGGGACGGCGCGCGCGCCCTCGCCCTGGGCGTGCTGCCCGCCGCCGACGCCCACGACCTGCTCGCCGACGTCCTCGGCGCGCACCGGGTCGCGGCCGAACCCGAGGCCACCAGGGAACTGGCCCGCCGCTGCGGCCAACTGCCCCTGGCGTTGCGCATCGCCGCGGCCAACATCAGCGCCAACCCGAACACCAGCATCGCCGCCGGCCTGGCCGAACTCGTCGCCGACGGGCTGCTCGCCGGCCTGGCCGTGGACGGCGCCGCCACCAGCTCGGTGGCCGCGGCCCTGATGGTCTCCTACGAGTCGCTGCCCACCGACCTGCGCCGCCTGTTCCGCCGCCTCGGCCTGTTCCCCGGCTGCGAGTTCACCGCGCACACCGCCGCCGCCCTGGACAACACCACCGTGGCCGAGGCCAACCGCCGGCTGCGCACCCTGGCCGCCGCCAACCTGCTCGAACAGCACGCGGCCCACACCTACCGCTTCCACGACCTGGTCCGCCTGTTCGCCGCCGCCCGCGCCATCGACGAGGACACCGGCACCGACCGCGACATCGCCCGTGAACGCCTGTTCGCCGCACCACCGGCGCCCGCGTGTTCGAGTGGTGCGTGAGGGCGGGATCCCGGTCTGCCGTTACCCGAAGCACCGGTGATCGTCAGGCAGCCGGGGTCCTGCGGTCCCGGCGTTCACCCGTGGTGGGTGTTCCCGTGACGCACGCCGACCGCGGCGATGCGGCTGCGCCGTGCGAGGCGGGTCGGCACGCCGCACCAGTCGTCGCTCATCGCATGCTGGTTGTCCGCTACCTTGTGATACTTTGTACTGGTACTCAGTGTTACTGAGTACCGGCGTGGCCGGGAGGACCAGAGTTGGACGACCTGACGGAGATGCTGAAGGGCACGCTTGAGGGCTGCGTGCTAGAGATCATCGGCAGCGAGGAGACCTACGGGTACGCCATCACGCGTCGGCTGAACGAACTCGGCTTCGCCGACGTCGTCGAGGGGACGGTTTACACCATCCTGCTGCGACTGGAGCGGAACGGGCTCGTCCAGGTGACCAAACGACCGTCCGTCCAGGGCCCACCGCGCAAGTTCTACGCGCTCAACGGCGCGGGGCGCGAAGAACTCGCGAAGTTCTGGGAGAAATGGGAGTACGTCACATCGCGGATCGACAAGCTCAGGGAGGACCGGAGATGAACTTCTGGGAGACCGTCACGGGCAGCGATATCACCAGGGAATGGAAGTCGTTCGAAGCCCGAGCCGAGGTGTTGCCGGCCGACTACCGGGCGGCGTGGGAAGAGATCAAGGACCATCTTTCTCCCTACTCGGACTTCACCGGCCGCAACCTGATGCCGATTCTCGACGCCGCCCTGGGGCTGCTCGAAGAGACAGCGTCCGATGGACAGAGCGTTCACGAGGTGCTGGGTGACGACATCAAAGGCTTCTGCACCGCGCTGGCCGGCGGAGAACGGAGTCGGGACTACCGCGACCGGTGGCGCGAGCAGTTGAACAGGAACGTCGCAAGGAAACTGGCCCAACTGGGAGGCTGACGTGGGCATCCAGGACATCATCGAGGGCAAGAAGCAGTGGCGGGCGCACATGGCACGGGTCAAGGCGCTCCCGCCCGACTACCAGATCGTCTACAAGGAGATGCAGAAGTACCTCTTCAAGGTCGGACCGATCGGCTTGTCCGACGGGCAGCTGCTTACCGGGATCGTCGATTTCTTCGAGGAGGGCGTCGTGTCCGGCAAGGGGGTCCTGGAACTTCTCGGCAACGACGTCGCTGCCTTCTGCGACGACCTGCTCAAGGACACGCGCACCTACGCGGACATCTATCAGAAGTCCCTCAGCGGGGAACCCGGCACGGCCGAGAAGTAACACCCCGAGACCCGATACCGACCACCGGCGAGGTTGCTCGGCCGAACCGATTGGCTGATCGACTGCTGGCCGACCGCCACTCCCGGACGCTCTCGATCGCGCTCCACCTCATCCCCGGAGCCCACGGCCAGCCCACACGTTTCCAGGTACGGCATCCAGCCGCTGACGCGGCGACTCGACCTCAACGGGATCATGCGCGAACTGGAGGGCGAACGCGGCCACCGGGCGCGGCCGTTCCGGCTCGTGATCACCGAGATCCCGGTGGCCGGGGTGATCTGCCACCGGCTGGCGCCCGATCACCTGCTGATCTCCGGCCGGTTCCGCGCCGACGAAGCCGCCTGCCGAGCCGCACTGCGCGCACTCCTGGCCGAGCTGTACTGACGTGCCGCCCGTTGTACCGTGCGGTGACGTGCCGACCTCACATCTTGGCGTGCTGTCTCGTCGGAGTGGTTGAGGCAGATGCGACCAAGGGAGCGTGCGGCAGCATGACCACCTTCGCCGGACACGGAGACGGCCGGCTCGATCCGGACCTGAGCGCGATCATGCGCGAGCGGCGCCAGTTGACCAACCTGGCGTACCGGCTGCTCGGCTCCCTGGCCGACGCCGAGGACGTCGTGCAGGAGACCTACGCCCGCTGGTACGCCCTGTCCCGGCAGCAGCAGGAGGCCATCAGGTCCCCTGCCGCCTGGCTGACCACGGTCGCCGGTCGGATCTGCCTGGACCTGCTCGGCTCGGCCAGGGCCCGGCGCGAGCGCTACGTGGGCGAGTGGGTGCCCGAGCCGCTGCCCGACCGCGCGGAGTGGGGCAGCGCGTCCTCGGGCGGCGCCACCGCCGACCCGGCGGACCGGATCACCCTCGACGAGTCGGTCAACATGGCCTTCCTCGTCGTGCTCGACTCGATGACCCCGGCCGAGCGGGTCGCGTTCGTCCTGCACGACGTCTTCCGCTACTCCTTCGCCGAGGTGGCCGAGATCGTCGGCCGCACGCCGGCGGCCTGTCGGCAGCTGGCGTCCTCGGCCCGCCGCCGCATCCGCGCCGCGCAGGCTCCGGCGACGCCGGCGGCCCAGCGCGCCGGTGTGGTCCGGGACTTCAAGCAGGCGTGGCACGCCGGGGACATCAACGCCCTCATCGGCCTGCTCGACCCGGACGCCACCGCGATCGGCGATGGCGGCGGTCTGGTCGGCGCCGCGCCGCACCCGGTCCGGGGTGCCGAGCGGATCGCGCGCTTCCTCGTCGAGCGGGTCGGCACCCAGCCCGGCGTGGCGATCCTGGAGCGCACGGTCAACGGTCAGCCCGGGCTGGTGGTGCAGTTGGCCGGCGTCACCTCGGCGGTGTTGGCGTTCGACATCGCGGGCGACCGGATCAGGCACATCTGGTCGGTGTTGAACCCCCACAAACTCCGAGCCTGGACAGCGGACTCGCCCACCTCGCCGGAACCGGCCGAACTCGACACCTGACGCCGCCGGCCGGAAGCGACCGCACGCGGGCGGGGCGGCGCGCGCCGCGGCTGCGGCCGAACCGGTCGGGCTGCCCGGCGGGGAAGGCCGGGCAGCCCGGGCATCGGGTGGGGACTGGCCGGGAGCGATCAGGCCGCGCCGGCGGTCGCGGGCAGCGGCCGGTAGGTGAGGATGGTGGGGCCGGCGTCGAACGCGGTGGTGTCGAGCAGCTCCAGGGATGTGACGCTGTCCTTGCGGAACAGGCGCTCGCCCGCACCCTTGAGCACCGGGTAGATCCAGATCCGGTACTCGTCGAGCAGCCCGGCCCCGGCGAGTGCGTCGGTGAGCCGGCCGGTGCCCCAGATCAGGATGTCGCCGCCGTCCTGCTCCTTGAGCTTGGCCACGGACGAGAGCAGGTCGGCGCCGGGAATGACCTCGGTGGGGTTCCAGGCGGAGGTGTCGACCGGCTGGGAGGCGACCACGTACTTGGTGATGGAGTTGAGGTGGTCGGCGTAGGGGTTGCCGCCCATGTTCGGCCACGCCTGCGCCATGCCCTCGTAGGTGACGCGGCCCAGCAGCAGGGCGTCCGCCCGCATGGCCAGGTCGAACGCGTAGGTCATGACCTGCTCGGCGTTGTTGTACCGCATCGCCCACTCGTGCGGGTTGTCGATGAACCCGTCGAGCGTGGCGTAGGTCGAGTTGATGATCTTCCGCATGGCGCCCCCTCGCGATACCGACCGTGGCCTGTTTGCCACGGTCCGTGCTGTTGACCAACAGCATGCACGACCCCACCGACAAAACCGGGCCGCCGCCCTGCTTCGCGCAGGTCACCAGGGGCGACGGTGGTCCGCGAGGCACCCCGGGGGCGACCTCCTGCGGGCGGCCGGCGGTCCGCGCGGGGAGCGAGGCCGGGCCGGCGGGAGAGCGCGCGCCACGAAGAGTCCACTGTGGAGGATGGTGGGCGGATCGCGCTCACGCCAGATGGTTGGTATTACTATACCGGCAGGTGTTAGGGTTCCGGTATAGCTATACCGCATCCTGTGACGCGAGGTATTCGCCGTGATTGAACTGAAGACGCCTGCTGAGATCGAACGCATGCACGTGGCCGGGCGTTTTGTCGCCGAGGTGCTCTCCGAGGTCGGCCGGCTCGCCGACGTGGGCGTCAACCTCCTGGACCTGGAGCACCACGTGCGCGGCATGATCAAACGGCGCGGGGCGGAGTCGTGCTACTGGGACTACGCGCCGTCCTTCGGCAAGGGCCCGTTCCGCAACGTCATCTGCCTGTCGGTCAACGACGCCGTCCTGCACGGTCTGCCGCACGACTACACGCTGCGCGACGGTGACGTGCTCACCGCGGACCTCGCGGTGAGCGTCGACGGCTGGGTGGCCGACTCGGCGCGCACGGTCATCGTCGGCACCGCTGCCGAGGAGGACCTCCGGCTCATCCGGGCCACCGAGGAGGCGTTGGCGGCGGGGATCGAGGTGGCACGTCCGGGCAACCGGCTGGGTGACATCTCGGCGGCGATCTGGGCGGTGGCCCGCGACTACGGCTATCCGGTCAACACCGAGTTCGGTGGGCACGGCATCGGCCGCACCATGCACGAGGAGCCCCACGTCTCCAACAAGGGCCGGGCGGGCCGCGGCCTGAAGCTCCAGCCGGGACTGACCCTCGCGCTCGAACCCTGGCTCGCCCGCACGACCGACCGGATCGTCTACGACCCCGACGGCTGGACCATCCGGTCGGCCGACGGCTCGCGCACGGCCCACTCCGAGCACACGATCGCCATCACCGAGGACGCCGCCCTGGTGCTGACCCGGCGCGAGTCGGAGGACCCGGCGGCGAGCGGTGGTTCCGCCAGCCAACCCTCCGCAGCGGACGCCTGACCCGCCGGCGGCAGGTGCCTGGCCGCCCAACTCGCCCTGATCACGATGGGCGGCGGGGTTCGGGCGCGGGTGCGGTGAGCGCCGTGATCCACTGCTGGTAGCGGGCGTGGAACCGCTCGAACTCCAGCACGTCAACGGCTGCCGGGTCGTCGAGGAGTGCGAGTACCGCGCCACCGTCGGGGGTTCGGGTGACCGTGAGACCAGGTTCCTCGGGTAGTGGTGGCAGTGATTGGTAGTAGTCGGCGCTGAAGTAGGTCGTCCACCCCAACCACCGGGGCCAGTGGCCGGGGGTGGGTTGTGGACCCGCGTACGGGTCGGCCAGCGTGCGCCAGATCTGTTCGAGGGTCCACTCGTCCTCGACGTAGCCGAACGGGGCTTCGGTGCGGGCGGCGATGGCCAGCCAGAGTTCGGTCAGTTGTCGGTGCAGGCGGCGGAAGTACTCCGCTTCCGGGGCGGGCTGCCGCCAGCACCAACACGAGTCCAGGTAGAAGGAGAGGCTGGGGGGAGCCGTTGGGCCGCCAAGGGATGTGGTCAGGAAGATGTCCACCTCGTCCGGTGTCCACAGGTTGGTGCTGTGGGTTCCGGTGGCCAGTGCGGTGACGACCGACTGGCGGTCCAGGCGTTCGAGGTAGTGGTCAACGTTCTCGAAGTCGTTGCTGAAACCGTTGACCGCGCCGTCCGGTCGGTGCGGTGACAGGTCGGCATCCTCGGCCAGGGTGAGGATGTCGTCGATCAGGGCAGGGGTCAGCGCGCCTGGTGGGAAATCCAGCGACCACGACCAGTCAGAGCCCATGACACTGATCTTTCCAGTGCGGCCAAGTGGATTAACCGCCGTGCCGCGCGGAGAACCGTTTCCCCGTTACGGTTTCCAGTGGGCGAAGGTGTCCTGGACCTCGCGGGGTGCGTGGGCGAGCGCGTCGGGGTCGGGGGTGGCGGCGGTGACGTGCGGGAGGTGGATGACGACGTCGTAGGCGAGGGCTACCGGCAGGGCACGCTCTGGCTCAGCCCCGAGGAACTCGCCGAGATGGTCGACGAGTTGCGCGCGGTGTTCGCGGCGCGGACGGGCAACGGGCCGGCGCCGAACCGCCGGCCGCACCTGGTGAGCGCGATCTTCTTCCCGAGCGGGGCGGCGCCGGACGATCAGCCGCCCGCGTAGCTGGTCGCGGCGATCGACTCGAAGGACAGGTGCACGGCGGTGACCGGGCCCAGGTCGGGGTTGTGCTGGCGGAGCGCGGCGAGCGCGTCGGCGTCCAGGGCGGTGCGCACGATCCGGAACTCGTCCAGCGCGCCGCGCAGCCGGTTGGTGCCGTCGGGTTTGGCGCCGAGCTGGACGCCGTCCACGGCGAAGGTGTCGCCGTAGGTGAGGGAACCGCCGGCCGGCAGGGTGGTGCTGGCCAGGACCACGCCGTCCACGAGCAGGGCCAGGGTGTCGGCGGAGCGGCGCAGGGCCACGTGGTGCCAGCCGCCATCGCCGAAACCCGCGGCGGCGGACGGGTCGGGCGCGGCCAGACCCGTGGCGCCGGCGTCGGTCTGCAGCCAGGCGTAGAGCCGATCCTGGCCGGGCTGGGCGCGCAGCCACAGGGACCGCTCGGTGCCGCCGACGCCGTACGCCCACAGCAGCACCTGGTCGCCCGTGGCCGGCGTGGCCGAGTAGCGCAGCCAGGTGGTGATGGTGAAGTCACCGGACCCCAGTGCGCTGGCCGAGTCGTGCGGCAGCTGCACGGCGTCGTCGGTGCCGTCGAAGCTCAGCGCGCTGCCCATCCCGGCCGGCCCGCCGGTCAGGGTGGCGCCGCCGCGCACGTACGCGTTGGCGCAGTGCACTGACGAGTCCGGTGTGGACGGACCGGAGGCGGGTGTTGGCCGGACCACGTCGTGGGCCTGGGTGTGTTGCAGGTCGAAGGTCCACCACAGGGCGGGCAGGCCGGCGGGGAAGGAGCCGGTGGCCGCGCGGGTGACCTCATCGGTGGACAGGGCCCTGCGGTAGACCCTGGTCTCGTCGAAGCTGCCCTGGAACACGTCGGTGCCGTCCGGTTTGGACCCCACGCGCAGGCCCTGGATGGCGTCGGCCTTGGCCGCGGTGACCGAGCCGGTCAGGCCGGTGGCGGTGGCCGGGGTGCCGGCGTCCACGCCCAACCGCACCTGGCCGCCGGAGCGGGTCAGGCTCAGCAGGTGCCAGGCGTTGTCGCCGAACGCGACGGAACCACTCGAATCCGGCAGGGCGAGGCCCACCTGGGCGGTGTCGGTCTGCACCCAGGCGTAGAGCCGGTCCTGGCCGGGCTGGGCGCGCACCCACAGCGAGCGCTTGCCGGCCGTCGAGCCGAACGCCCACACCAGGGCCTGGGTGGGGCTGCTGGCCGTGGCCGAGTAGCGGAACCAGGCGGTGATGGTGAAGTCGTCGGCGCCCAGATCGAGCGTGGGGGTGAAGCCCACCTCGACGCCGGGGTGGTCGGCGTCCACCCGGATCGCGTCCGACCCGGCCACCCGACCGTCCACAAGGGACCGGTGGCCGCCGAGCAGGGTGCCGGCCGCGCAGTGCCCGGACACGTCGTCGGTGATCGCCACGGTGGTCCGGGTCGGCGCGGTGGCGGTGTCGATCACCTGGAAGGGCAGCCGCACGCCGAGCGCGGCATCGCTGGCCAGTGCGCCGCTCTGGCGCACGCCGGCCAGCTCCGCGTCGGTCAGGGCGCGGCGGTAGAAGCGGAAGTCGTTGACGCCGCCGTGCCAGGCGTCGCTGGCCGTGCCGTCCTGCTTGGCGCCCAGGCGGATGCCGGTCACGCCCTGGTCGGTGCGCGCGGTGACCGAGCCGGCCACACCGGTCGCGGTCGCGGTGCGGGTGCCGTCCACGGTGAGCCGGATCTGGCCGCCGGAGCGCACCAGGGCCAGGTGGTGCCAGGCGCCGTCACCGAACGCGGCGCTGGTCGCGGTGTCCCGCACCGCGACGGTGGCAGCGCCGGCCGAGCCCTGCACCCAGGCCAGGACCTGGTCCTGGCCGGGTTGGGCGCGCACCCACACCTGGGGGCGGTTCGCGCCGGCGCCGTAGGCCCACAGCAGCGCCTGGTCGGGGCTGCCGGCCGTGGCGGAGTAGCGGAACCAGGCGGTGGCGGTGAAGTCGCCGGCGCCGGGGTCGAGGCCGCGCGCGTACGGCAGGTCGGCGTAGTCGCCGGCGCCGTCGAGCACCAGGCCCTGGCCGACCGGGTTGCTCAGCGCGGCGTTGCCGGCCAGGTAGGCGTCGTTGGCCTCGGGCGTGGCGTCCGGGGTGGTCGGCCCGGCCGGCTGGGACGGCTGGGTGGACACGCTGCCGGTGAACGTGCCGGGCAGGCCGATCTGCGCCGGGGTGAACCGGTTGAACCGGATCTCGTCGGCGGAGAAGGACGCGCCGCCCTCGTAGAGCACCCCGATCTCGCCGTCGGCCAGTTCGGCCACGTCCGAGTAGCCGGCGCGGTCGCCGTTGACCAGACCGTTGCCGGCGCTGGTCCAGGTGTTGCCGTTGTCCGTGGAGTAGCGCACCCGCAACAGCTTGCGGTCGGTGGCGTCGGACGGTCCGGTGAACAGCAGGGTGTCACCGGGGGTGCGCTGGTAGGTGGCGCGCAGCGCCAGCACCGCGCCCTGCACGTTCGGCGTGACCAGGGACGGGACCGTGACGAACGTCGGCATGCTGGTGCCGCCGTCGGTGCTCACCGCCTTGGCGCGGTGGTTGCCGGTGGCGATCTCGTTGCGGGCCGCCGCGTACAGGCCGCCGCCGGGCAGCTCGGCCACGCTGATCTCGCCGGGGCTGAGCGCGCCCGGCTGGTGGGAGTCGGCCGCGGCGCTGGCCTGCCAGGTGCGCCCACCGTCGTCGCTGTACAGCACGCCCGCGCGCACCGAGCCGTCGGCGGGTTTCTGGTGCGCGCCCACCACCAGCCGGCCGGCGTGCTCACCCGCGCGCAACTGGACGCCGTGCCCGGGGCCGGTGGCGAACCAGCCGTTGTGCGCGCCGTCGTCGAAGCTGGCGGCGATGGGCTCGGCCGCCGAGAAGGTCACCCCGTCGTCGCTGCTGCGCTGCACCCACGGCAGCCGCTGCCCGCCCGGCGTGGCCGGGTTCGACGTGGTGACCAGGACGATGTCACCGGTGGTCTCGTCCACCACCGGGGTGGGGTTGCCCCGGGTGAACGGCGCGTCCACGGCGTCGGGGCTGCCGGAGAGCACCGTGCGGATCGGCCCCCAGGTGCGGCCGTCGTTGGTGGAACGGCGCACCACCACGTCGATGTCGCCGCGGTCGGCGCAGGACGGTGACTCGCGCGCCTCGGCGAAGGCGAGCAGGCTGCCGGTGGTGGTGCGCACCAGCGCCGGGATGCGGAAGCAGCCGTAGCCGGCGGTGCCGCCGCGGAAGAGCACCTGTTGCGTGCCGACCACCCGCGCCGAGGACTCGGCGGCGCCGCTGGCCGCGGCCACGGGCGCGGCCGCCACCAGCAGGGCCACCGCCAGCCCCGCCGACACCCACCGGCCCGGTCGGCCGGTCACCGGCCGAGCTGGCCGATCCACAGTGGACCTGTCCGATCGCGACACACCGCGAGGCTACGGCCGGCCGGTAGCGACCGGCCTTGAGTTCGCTTAACAAACGCTTTTCCCGGTGCTGCCGGCGGGTGACTCCACCCGGGCGAGTGGGGTGCTGGATAACCGCGGCGCCACGGGCAACCCGGAGGGGGGTACACCGTCCACCGCCGCGAAGGAGGCCACCGGATGCGATCCGCGCGCGCCCGTTCCCCCGTGGTCACCGCCGCCGTCGCGGCGATCACCGCCGTGCTGGCCGTGCTGGCCGTTCCGCCTGCCGAAGCGGCGTCCGGCCGGCTGGTCCTCGCCGAGGGGTCCGGCGAGTACGTCTGGTACGACGACCCCGACCTGGGCTGCTACCCGGGACCGGGGCCGGCCAGCCCGCGCCGGGACCGGGTGGACAACTACACCGACAGCGACGTGCTGGTCTACCCGGCCCCGAACTGCCGAGGCGCGCCGTCCGACCGCGTGGCGCCGCACGAGTTCCGCCACGTCGACCACCTCGGCAGCGTGTGGGTGCTGCACTGAGTCCGGCCGGCGAGCCCGGCCCGTGAAGGAGGCGAGCGCATGCGTCGTCCCAGCCTGGTGTTCCGCCTGGTGTTCGGTCCGGTGGCCACCGCGCTGCTGCTGGTCGTGACGATCGCGTCACCGGCTGGCGCGGCCGCCGGTGTGCTGCGGATATCCCGGGGCGGAACGGTGGTCAGGACCTACGACAACCCGGCGGCCGGCTGCTACCAGGGCGCCTGGCCGGGTGTGTGGCTGTCGGACTTCCTGGACAACGACACCGACAGCGAGGTGTGGGTCTACGCCGGGGACCGCTGCCAGGGCGACCCCGACGACCGGCTGTCCGCGCACGGCTCCAAGTACGTCGACCACCTGGGCAGCGTTCGCGTGGTCCACTGAGGACCCGCCGCACCGCGCGCGGCGGTGGGGCCCGGGCGGTGCCGGACCCCACCGCCGGTGCCGGTCAGGGTTCGATGCGCAGGGTGTACTGCTGGTTGGCCGCGCCCGTGCAGGTGGACTGCACCACGGCGGCGCCCACCTGGGTGCTGGCCCCGCTCACGGTCACGCACTTGTCGCTGTGCACGATCCTGGGCGCCACCACCACGTCCATGCCGCTGCCGTCCACGTAGTCCAACCGGAACTGCTGGTTGGCCTGGGGGCCGCCGTCCGCGTCGCAGGTCGACTGGGCCACCGGCGTGTTGTCCTCGTGCTTCCAGCCGGTGATGTCCAGGCACTTGCCCGAGGCCACCACCTTGGCGCGGAAGTAGGGCGTGCTGCCGATCCGCTCCAGGGTGAACTGCTGGTTGCTCGCGGACCCCGCGCAGTCGGCCTGCTTGAGCGGGGTGTCGTTGGCGGTGTTGCCGGCGGCGATCTCCACGCACTTGCCGCTGTGCCTGGGCAGCAGCCGGTACTTGCGGTTCGGTTCGATGTAGACGGACGCGGGCGCGTCGGCCACCGTGCCCTGCCAGTCGATCCTGGCGTTGCTCAGCGCGGTCCCGGTCGAGCTGAACGTGTGCAGCTGGCGGGTGCCGCCGCCCACGTCGTACAGGGCGGCCACATCGCCCCTGCCGTCGCCGTTGAAGTCACCGGCGGCCACCACCGCGCGCTTGGCGTCGAAGGTGTTGGCCGCACCGCTGTCCCAGCCCACCGACGTGGTCCAGGTGCCGGTGCCCGCGGTGAACACGGTCAGCTGGGTGGCGGCGCCGCCCTTGTCGTACACGGCGACGATCTCGTCGCGGCCGGCGGCGTCGCCGTTGACGTTGGTGCTCAGGTAGCTGGCGCGGGCCCGGTCGAAGGTGGTGCTGCCGCTGTCCCACTGCTGCACCGGCGCGGCGAACCCGGTGTCGGTGGCCTGGTGCAGCCACAGGGTGGTGCGGGTACCACCGGTGGCGCCGCGGAACACGGCGATGTCGTCGCGGCCGTCGCCGGTGAAGTCACCGGCCACCGGGGAGAGCTGGCCGACGTCCAGGCCGCCGACGCCGCTGTCCCAGCGCTGCACGGGCGCGCCCACCCGGCCGGCGGCGCTGTGGTGCACCCACAGCACGGTCTGGTTGCCGCTCAGGCCCTGGAACACCGCGATGTCGTCGTCGCCGTCCCCGTCGAAGTCACCCGCGGCCAGCCGCAGGTGGGACAGCCGGTACTGGGAGCCAGCCCAGGCCGGCTCGCTCTCCGCGTCGAACCGGTTGCCGTCCGAGCGCAGCAGGTACAGCCGGACCATGCCGTCCGGGTCCTCCCGGAAGGTGGCGATGTCGGTGCGGCCGTCCCCGTCGAAGTCGCCGTTGACGCTCTTGATCCGGTACATCGGGAAACCACCGCTGACGTCGGTGTCCCAGCCGATGTAGCCGGCGGTGAACCCGTCGCCGGAGGACAGCACGTTCCACGCGGCGGTGCGGCCGTCACCCTGGTCGAACAGGGTGGTGAAGTCGGCGCGCCGGTCCCCGTTGGTGTCGCCGCGGACCGCGCCGCCCGGCACGGTCCGGTCGTTCGCGGTCAGCGTCCACGCCGGGGTGGCCACGCTGATGTTGCCGGCCCGGTCCACCGCCCGCACGTACAGCGGCCGGTCGATGCCGGCCGAGCGCGGCCACAGGGTGATCGGCACGGTCGCCGACCCGGTCGCCCCGGCCGCCACCCACATGGTCGTCTTGTCCTGCTGGAAGCCGTACTTGAAGCCGGCCACGTCGGTGTCGCCGGCCGCGCGGGTGAAGGTGACCGTGCCCAGCTCACCGACCGCGCGGACCGGGACCCCGTCGGGGTAGTCGGCGGTGGTGATCGTCGGGGTGCCCGGCCGCACCCGGTCGACGGTGAAGTAGCAGCGGGCACTGTCCGGACTGGACAGTCCGGCGTCGCGGACGCGGGCGCGGTAGTTGAACACCGTGTCCGGCTGGTCCTCGGGCAGCACCCCGGCCGGCAGCGGCGGCCAGGTGAACGCCCCGCCCGAGCGGATGGTGGGCCCGTCGACCGTGCTGATCACGGTGTCCCCGTTGAGGATCTCCAGCTGGCCGGACACGTTGTCGTTGTCCGGGTCCGAGGCGATCGCGGAGAACGTGGGCGTGGCGGTGTTCAGCGCGGTCGGCGCGGTCGCGGTGCCGCACGGCGTGGGCGGCACGGTGGCCAGGCCGATGGGCGCGCGCGGCGCGATGTTGTACTCCACCACCAGGCGCGCGGTGGCCGGCAGGAACTTCTTCCACTGGCCGGCGTCGCTCTCGTTGGGCGCGCGCAGGCCGAAGGTGAGGCTGCCCGCCTTGGCGGTGGCCGCGTTCTGCACCACGGTCTGCAACGCCGCCGAGCTGAACTCCATCGGCAGGTCGGGCTGGGTGGTGCCGCAGCCGCCGCCCTCGTTGGCGTTGCCCGAGCGGGTGTCCAGTTTGGACAGCCAGTGCGACGTGCTGCTGTTCCAGGTGAGCGCGACCGCCGGGTCGATGGCCTTGGTGTGCCAGAAGTCCACCGGGGTGGCCGCGCACGACCCGGAGTGGTCCAGGGTCACCGCGAACCAGGTGCGGGTGATCCGGGAGCCGGCGAACGGCGCGGCGTTGACCTGGAAGAACGACCGGTAGCGGGAGGTGCCGTCGTAGTTCTGGTAGCCGACCCTGGCCACGTCCCGCTGGGTGGTCCAGTAGGAGGTGGTGGCGGCGTAGCCGTTGACCTGGGTCCACCGGTACTGGGTGGAGCTGTAGGACGGGCCGAGGTAGAGCGGGAACTGGGTGTCCGACCCGGTCAGCAGGTCCTGGTCGGGCAGCACGGTCAGCCGGTCGCGGTCCACCCGCAGGCCCATGGCCCGCTCCCGCGCCGGCCCGCTCTCGTCCACTGTGGACGCTGGGGCGGCGGCGGTCCGGGCGGCCGGGGCCGGGGTGCTGTCCCACATGGTGGGGGTGCCGGAGTAGAACACCGGGGTGCCGTCGTGCTCGGCGGTGGTGCTGCCGTCCTGGTGCGCCCTGATGGTCAGGCCACTGGTCGAGGTGTGGTACGTGATCGCGCGCAGCGCCGGGTTGGCCGCGGCCCTGGCGTCCTTGACCACCAGCAGCTGGGCGAACCCGTCGGCCGTCACCCGCACCCGCAGGTCCACGCCGGGCAGCACCTCCGGGTAGGTGGCGGTGTCGCCGGCCAGCACCGGGGTGGGCAGCGCACCCGGCCAGGACAGGCCCAGCCGCCTGTCGTCCCGGCTGATCGAGACCAGTTCGCCCGCGCCGCCACCGGACAGCCGCAGCCCGGCCACGGCCACCCGGGGCCGCACCGTGCCGTCGGCGTCGCGGACCAGGGTGGTGTCGATCGGCGCCCACCCCTCGGGCGTGCGCGCCCGGACCGGCTGCACGTACTGCTCCAGGGTCCTGGTGCCGGACGGGTTGGCGAACACCCGCGAGGTCTCGGTGCGCTCGGCGGTGATCTCCACCGGCGCACCCGAGCGCCGCGCCGCCGCGAACGCGGTCGTCTCGTCCGGCGCCTCGGTCACCCCGGCCACACCGGGTGGGGCCGGATCGCCGGTGGCGGCACCGGGTTCCGCCGCGCCGGCCACGCCCGGCCAGCCGCTCACCGTACACACCATGGCCAGGGCGAACGCCAGCAGGCGCGCGGTGCCTCGAACTGCCATCGACTACTGCCTTCCTGATGCGGGAGCGCAGGCTAAACACAGATTTCACGCGGAGGGAAGCGTTTCCGTCGCTGTCGAAACGTCTGGCGTCGGCGGTCTTGTCCGGTCCTAGCATCCGCTGCTGGCCACCCCGACACGGGTGGTCTGTCTCGTTCGCCCTGGAGGCACGTGGATGAGTCGAAGAACGAGTTCGCGACAACGACTGAGCAGGATCGGGGCGAGTGCGATCGCGCTCGCGGTGGCCGCCTCACTGGTCTCCCCGGAGGTGGCTGGGGCGCAGACCAGTCCGGAGTGGTCGGCCCCGAAGGAGAAGTCGGTTTCCGGCGTCAACGCCAGGGCCGAGGCGCCCGGCCCGGACCCGGCCGAGGAGAAGGCCCTCACCGGCACCCCGGCGGTGCGCTGGCCGGCACCCGCCGCCGGCGAGGTGTCGCTGGCCGCCACGCTGCGCGCGGCCGACACCACCGCCCTGACCAAGGTCGGCGACCTGCCGGTGCGCGTCGGCGTGGCACCGGCCACCAGGACCGGTGACCAGACGCTGGCGGCGGCGGCCCCGGACCGGGTCCGGGTGGAGGTACTGGACAAGCGGCTGGACGGGCCGGTGCTGCGGGTGGTCACGCCCGCCGGCACGGCACGCGCCGCCGCCCAGCGCCCGCTCTCCGTCGAGGTCGACTACTCGTCCTACCGCGACGCCTACGGCGGTGACTGGGCCACCCGGCTGCGGCTGGCCGCGCTGCCCGAGTGCGCGCTGAGCACGCCCGAGCGCGACGAGTGCCAGCCCAGGCAGCTGCCCACCCGCAACGACGGCTCCGGCACGCTGACCGCGGCGCTGACCCCGGGCAGCGCCGACCAGGCCGGCACCGGGCTGTTCGCGGTGACCGCGGCGGCCTCCTCGGGCGCGGGCGACTTCCAGGCGTCCTCGCTGTCGCCGGGCGCCACCTGGACCGCCGGCGGCTCGTCGGGCGACTTCACCTGGGAGTACCCCATGCCCACGCCGCCGGCCATCGGCGGCCCCGAACCCGAGCTGGAGCTGTCCTACTCGTCCGGCTCGGTGGACGCCAGGACGTCGGCCACCAACAACCAGCCGTCCTGGGTGGGCGAGGGCTTCGACTTCACCCCCGGCGGCTACATCGAGCGCCGCTACGCCAGCTGCTCGACGGACATGACCGGCGGCAACAACACCAAGAAGACCGGTGACCTGTGCTGGCGCACGGACAACGCGAGCATGTCGCTGAACGGCTCGGCCGTGGAACTGGTGCGCGACGACGCCACCGGCAAGTGGCGGCCCCGCAACGACGACGGCTCCCGCATCGAGCGGCTGTCCGGCCGGGACAACGGCGACGGCGGCGACAAGGACGACAACAAGGGCGAGTACTGGAAGATCACCACCAGGGACGGCACCCAGTACTTCTTCGGCCTGCACAAGCTGCCCGGCTGGACCACCGGCAAGGCCGTGACCAACTCGGTGTGGACGGTCCCGGTGTTCGGCAACCAGACCGGCGAGCCGTGCCGACAGTCCACTTTCGACGCGTCCTGGTGCCAGCAGGCGTGGCGGTGGAACCTGGACTACGTGGTGGACGCCCACGGCAACACCATGAGCTTCTTCTACAGGACCGAGACCAACAACTACGCGCGCAACATGACCGCCACCAAGGTCAGCACCTACGTGCGCGACGGCTACCTGGAGCGGATCGACTACGGTCAGCGCGACGGCGCGGTCTACACCACCCCGCCGGTCGGTCAGGTGGCGTTCACGGTCGAGGACCGGTGCATCCCCGGCACCAGCTGCGTGACCTCGCAGCCGGCCAACTGGCCGGACACCCCGCTGGACCAGGCCTGCACCAGCACCACCAGCTGCACCAACAAGTACACGCCCACGTTCTGGACGCAGAAGCGGCTGGCCAGGATCACCACCAAGGTGTGGAACGGCACCGCGCCCAAGGACGTGGACTCCTGGACGTTCACCCACTCCTTCCCGGCGCCGGGTGACGGCACCCGGGCCGGCATGTGGCTGGCCTCGATCAAGCGCACCGGTCTGGTCGGCGGCACCGCCAGCCTGCCCGAGGTGAACTTCGACGGCATCCAGCTGGCCAACCGGGTCGACGGCATCGACGGCATCCCGCCGATGAAGTGGTGGCGCATCAAGGCGATCCGCTCGGAGACCGGCGGTGAACTGGCCGTCACCTACCTGCCGACCGAGTGCTCGGCCCCGGGCAACCTGCCGGCCGAGGACAACAACACCAAGCGGTGCCACCCGCTGAAGTGGACACCGGACTCGCTGGACGACCTGGCGGCGGAGCGGCACGACTGGTTCCACAAGTACGTGGTCTCCCAGGTCACCGAGAAGGACCTGGCCACCGGCCAGGCCCCGAAGGTGACGCAGCTGGAGTACACCGGCAAGCCGGCGTGGCGGCACGACGACGAGGACGGCCTGGTTCCCACCGAGCGCAAGACCTGGTCGCAGTGGCGCGGTTACGACCGGGTCCAGGTGCGCACCGGAACGCCCGGCGGGGTCCAGTCCCAGCAGGAGGTCCTGTACTTCCAGGGCATGGACGACGACCTGACCGCCGCCGGCGGGCACAAGGACGTCAAGGTCGTCGACTCCACCGGCACCGCGTGGGAGGACACCAACGAACTGGCCGGCGCGGAGCGGGAACGCGTCACCTACGACCGTCCCGGTGGGACGGTGACCAACCGGTCCATCACCGACCCGTGGATCTCCGCGCCGACCGCGACCAGCACCCGCAGCTGGGGCACGACCAAGGCCTACCGGGTGGCCGAGGCCAGGGTGCGTGAGCTGGAGGTGCTCGGTTCCGGCAGCCAGCGGCAGACCGGCGCGGACAACGAGCTGGACGCCGAGGGGCGGTTGGTGCGCACGGTCGACCACAACGACCTGGCCGACCCCGACGACGACACCTGCACCCGCTACAGCTACGCCCGCAACGACGCGGCCAACCTGGTCGACCTGCCCTACCTCACCGAGACCGTGGCGGTGGCCTGCGACAAGCAGCCCGACCTGCCCACCGACCTCATCGCCAGTGAGCGGCTCTACTACGACAACAACGACACCCTGGGCGCCGCGCCGGTGCGCGGTGACGTGACCCGCAAGGAGGAGTTCAACGGGTGGGTCAACGGGGTGGCGACCTACCAGACCGTGGAGCGGTCGGTCTACGACGACTACGGCCGGCAGGTCGAGACCTACGACGTGTTCAACAAGAAGAGCACGGTCAGCTACTCCTCGTCGGTGGGCGGACCGGTCACCAAGGTGGTGTCCACCAACCCGCTCGGCCAGTCGTCCACCCTGGAGATCGAGCCGGCGTGGGGCGAGGAACTGGTCGCGGTCGACACCAACGGCAAGCGCAGTGAGTGGGCCTACGACCCGCTGGGCCGGGTGACCAAGACCTGGGCGCCGGGCCGGGACCGCTCGCAGAGCCCGACCACCGAGCACAGCTACCTGATCCGCACCGACGGCGCCAACGTCGTCACCAACCGCACGCTGCAGCCGGACGGCGGGTACGTCACCGACTACGACCTGTTCGACGGGCAGATGCGGGAGCGGCAGAGCCAGGAGCCGGCGCCCGGCGGCGGCCGCGTGGTCACCGACACCATCCACGACGGACGCGGCCTGGTGGTCAAGGACAACGGGCCGTACTACAACGACGCCCCACCCGGCACGGACGTGCTCATCCCGGACGAGGCGCAGCTGCCGGCGCAGACCATCACCGAGTACGACGGCCTGGACCGGCCGACCGCGGAGATCTTCAAGGTCGAGGGCGTGGAGAAGTGGCGCACCACGCACAGCTACGTGGGCGACCGGCACGACATCGACCCGCCGCAGGGTGAGACGCCGACCAGCCAGATCGTGGACAACGAGGGCCGGCTGATCGAGCTGCGCCAGTACCAGGGCGACTCGCCCACCGGCGAGTACGACAGAACCACCTACACCTACACCAAGTTCGGCCAGCTGGAGACGGTCACCGACCCGGCCGGCAACGTGTGGCGGCACGAGTACGACCTGCTCGGCCGGGAGATCCGGACCACCGACCCGGATCGCGGCGTCACCGAGATGACCTACAACGACGCCGACCAGGTGGTGTCCAGGAAGGACGGTCGGGGCACCACGCTGTTCTACGACTACGACGCGCTCGGCCGGGCCACGGCCGTGCACGAGGGCGCGCCGGACGGGCCCAAGCGCGCCGAGTGGCGCTACGACGTGCTGGCCGACGGCACGCCCGCGCCCGGGCTGCCCACCGCGTCCATCCGCTACGTCGACGGCAACGCCTACCGCACCGACATCCTCGGCTACGACAAGGGCAACCAGCCGACCGGGATGTCCATCACCATCCCCGCCGCCGAGGGCAAGCTGGCCGGAACCTACAAGTTCACCAGCGGGTACGGCGCGGACGGCGACCTGGTCTCGGCGACCATGCCCGCGGTGGGCGGGCTGGCCGAGGAGACGCTGACCTACGGCTACAACAGCCTGGGTCTGCCCAGCACGCTGACCGGCAAGAGCACCTACGTCACGGACACCTCCTACACCCCCTACGCCGAACCGCAGCAGATGACGCTGTCGGCCGGAGGCAAGTGGGTGAAGCGGTCGCTGGAGTACGAGATCGGCACCAGGCGGGTGATCCGCTCGGTGACCGAGCGGGAGACCGCAGGCCGTCGACTGTCCAACGTGTCCTACGACTACGACCAGGCCGGCAACGTGACCCGGGTGGCCAACCAGCCCGGCGCGGACACCGGCGAGGCCACCGACGTCCAGTGCTTCGGCTACGACTACCTGCGCCGGATGACCGGGGCGTGGACGCCGGGCGACGGCAACTGCTCGGCCGCGCCGAGCGCGGGCACGCTGGGCGGGCCGGCGCCGTACTGGCACGCGTGGACCTACGACAAGGTGGGCAACCGGCGCAGCCAGACCACGACCGCGCCCGACGGCAAGTCCACCACCAGCACCTACGAGTACCCCGAGCCCGGCAAGGCACGGCCGCACGCGGTGAACAAGGTCACCACGACCGGGCCGAGCGGGACCAGGGTGGACGAGTACGGCTACGACGAGGCCGGCAACACCACCACCCGCAAGCTCGCCTCCGGCGTCAACCAGACGCTGGAGTGGGACGCCGAGGGTGCGCTGGCCAAGGTGACCGACAACGGCAAGGTCACCTCCTACCTGTACGACGCCGACGGCGACCGGCTGCTGCGCCGGGACGCCACCGGGACCACGCTGTACCTCGGCGCCACCGAGGTGCTGCTCACCCCGACCGGCGAGATCCAGCCGACCCGCTACTACTACCTGCACGACGAGCTGGTGGCGGTGCGCGGGCCGGACGGCGCGCTGGACTGGATCAGCTCGGATCTGGCCGGCACCGGCGAGTTGGCCATCGACGCGGACACCCAGGAGTTCCAGCGCCGGCGGATCACCCCGTTCGGTGAGGAACGCGGCCTGAAGTCCGCGGCCTGGCCGGGCAACAAGGGCTTCGTCGGTGGCACGGTGGACAGCTCCACCGGCCTGACGCAGCTGGGCGAACGCGCGTACGACCCGAGCACCGGTCGGTTCATCTCCCCGGACCCGGTCATCGACTTCGCCGAGCCGCAGCAGACCAACGCCTACGCCTACGCCAACAACAGCCCGGTCACCTTCTCCGACCCGGACGGCCAGTTCTGGGGCATCGTGATCCGCTTCGTGGCCAAGAAGGTCGTCGTGCCGGTGGTCAAGAAGTACGCGGTGCCGGTGCTGAAGCGGGTGGGCCACTGGATCTGGTCGCCGATGCGGGGCTTCTTCGGCAAGGTGTTCAGCTTCATCAAGAAGATGATCTTCCACTACGTGAAGGTCTTCATCACCAAGACGGTGAAGAAGTTCGTCGTCAAGGTGATCAAGGTGGCCAAGAAGGTCCTGGTCAAGCTCAAGAAGTCCAAGTTCGTCAAGGCGGTCAGGAAAGCCGTCAAGAAGGCCGTCGACAAGGTCAAGAGCGTCGGCAAGAAGATCAAGAAGATCATCAAGCGCATCGTCAAGCGGGAACGCAAGCAGCGCAAGAAGAAGGAGCACGAGGAGAGCAAGCCGACACCGCGGCTCTACGCCATCGGCAAGCGCGAGGAACCGCCCTCGATCAACCCCAACCGCAGCGGTGACTACGACACCGACGGCAACGGCAACGTGCTGCCGCAGCGGCCACCGGACCCGAAGGGCAAGTCCACTTTCGACAGTGAGGACCACCTGACCGACCGGGTTGGCGGCCAGATGTGGATGCTGCCGGAAGGCACCAAGCTGCCCGAGGGGCTGGACTGGTACAACGACAACGACCCGCCCGGCCACCACACCATCTACCCGACCAGGAAGATGTCCATCCAGGAGTTCAAGAGCAAGATCGAGGGCCTGCCGTGGGTGTACCAGAAGAAGGTGAAGAAGAAGTCCAACTAGCCGGCACTGGCGGGCACGGACGAAAGGACCGGATGAGGTGACCGCGGACCCAGCCTGGGCCAGACTGGTGCGCGCCGAGCACGACTACCTGGTGGCGCGCCAGGAGATCCTGGACGCCGACCCGGTGGCGACGCTGCGCGCGGTGTTCGCCAGCGGCCGGGACCAGCGCACCGCGCTGCGCCTGCTCGACGGCCTCGCGGCGGGCCGGCCCGACCTGGTGGTCGCGCTGCTGCCGGAGGTGTTCGAGGCGGCGCTGAGCCTGGAGAAGGACGGCATGCTGGCCAGGCAGCTGCTGGCCAGGCTCACCGGCCCGGAGCGGGACCAGGCGCTGGAACCGCTGGTGGCCGGGCAGATCGGCGACCCGGACCCGGAGCGGTGGGCGGAGCTGCGCGCCCTGGCCACGCTGCTGGAGGAGCTGGGTCGGCTGGATCTGTTGGAACGACTGAAGGACGCGGTCCGGGACTCGCCGTCGGAAGACCTCCGCGACATCGCGGAGGACTTCCCCGAGATGACCGACGACTGACCGGTCCCGCGTGCTGGTCGGGGTCGGGCGCCGGGTCAGCCGGTGCCCGACTCCACCAGGGCACGGCCCAGCGTGGTGATCGAGTGCAGCACCGCCTGGCCGTGCTGCTTGCTGTTGATCAACCGGGCCTGGCGCAGCACGGACGCGTGCTGGCTGGCCGTGGCCAGGCTGGTGCCGACCCGGCGGGCCAGCTCGCTGGTGGTGCAGCCGCCGTCGCCGATCGCGGCCAACACCCGTGCCCTGGTCCGGCCGAGCAGCGCGACCAGGGCGCGGGCCGTGTCGGCCACCTCACCGGCCACCCAGCCCGACTCGTGGTCGATGGGCAGCACCAGGGTGGGCGGCAGGCTGCTGTCCCGGAAGGTGATCGGCATGCCGAAGCAGAAGAACGACGGCACCAGCAGCAGCCCCCGCCCGGCCAGGTGCAGTTCCCGGTCGACCGGGTAGTCCAGGTCCAGCACGGGTGGGCGCCACCGGGCGCTGGGGTGCAGTTCCCGCAGCACCCGCTCGTAGCCGCCGTCGGCGATCAGCCGCACCAGCCGGGCGCGCTCGTGGTCCACGTGCGCGTGCACCTGCTGCCAGTACGGGGCGAGGCAGGCGGCGAAGTACTGGTTGGCGGCCACGGCCAGCTGGTCGAGCCCGGCCGGGTCGCCCGCGCTGAGCGCGCGGGTCCAGTCCGGCAGGGGCCGCTCGGCGGCCAGGTGGGACAGGTCGGTGTCGATCCGCTGGCGCGGGGTGCGGCGCAGCGCGGCCAGCCCCTGGGCCAGCGACGGGGTCGGCGTCACCGGGGTGAGGAAGTCCACGGCGTACCCGCTGGGCGGGGCCAGGTCGGACAGCAGCCTGGTGCTGGCCGGCACCTGCGGTCTGATGCGTCTTCGCCACTCACCGAACACCTCGGCGCCGTCGCCCCGGCGGATCCGGTTGAGGCTGAGCAGCAGTTCCCACAGCGGATGGGGGCCGGTGATGATTCTGATCCGCGTCAGGTCCTCCGGGGTGAAGAAGATGCGCAACATGAAGGAATTTTAGTCACCCGATCGTCCTAATTGTCGGTTGCGTACCGTAGTATTTCTCGCGCTGATATCGCGGGTCGTAACTGCTGTCACGATCGGTGGCGAATGCCGATGACGGTATCGCTGACGGTGACAGGTGTGCCGACGGCGAAAGGGAAACAACGCCGCGGTGATCGCGCCGAAATGATTTCCGCGACGCGCTGGCGGCGCGCTGGCGGCGTGCTGGTGCGGGTCGAATTGCTCCGGTTGTTTCGGCCGGGTGCGCGCGCCGCCCCCGGCCGGCTCGACCGACGGCGGGCGGCGGCCCGGACACGACCGAGCGGTTTTTCGCGGCCGCCGGTTTCGGCTGAGTCCGGCCGGGCCGGCGGCGATCTAGCGTGGTGCGCATGTTCACGGGCATCACGCACTCGCAGATCTACGTTCTCGACCAGGACGAGGCCCTCGACTTCTACGTCGGCACGCTCGGTCTGCACGTCAGCACCGACGTGGATCTGGGCAGCACGCGCTGGCTCACGGTGTGCGTGCCCGGCGATCCCAGCCGGGAGATCCTGCTGGAGAAGCCGGGGCCGCCGGCCATGGACGAGGACACCGCCGAAGCCGTCCGCGAGCTGGTGACCAGGGGCGCGATGGGCGGCTGGCTCATCCTCACCACCGACGACTGCCGGGCGACCTACCAGGACCTGCTGGCCAAGGGCGTCGAGTTCACCCAGCAGCCGGTGGAGCACTTCTACGGGGTGGACTGCGCGCTGCGCGACCCGTTCGGCAACCCGATCCGGATCACCCAGCCGGTTCCTCGGCCGGTCGGGGCCGGGGTGCGCGGCTGAACAGGTTCGCCAGGTGGTAGTCGACCAGCCGCAGGGCCTGCTCGGCGGTGTGCACGCCCAGCAGCAGGTAGCTGTTCAGCCCGTCGATCAGGCCGATCAACAGCATCGCCTCGCTGTCCGGGTCGCGGTCGGCGGGCACCTCGCCGCGCGCCACGCCCTCGCGCAGCAGCCCGGCGAAGAACCGCCGCAGCTCGGGCGTGCCCTGCTGGGCGTAGCCGCGCAACTGCTCGTCGTGGATGGCCCGCACGAAGTAGGCGATCTGGGCGAGCACGCCGGTGCGGCTGTTGTCGTCCAGCGCCAGCATCTCGGCCAGGCACTCGCGCAGCACCAGCCGAGGTGACGGCGTCGCGGACAGCGCTTGGACGCGCTCGGTTATCCGGTTGGTCGCCAGCTGCTCCATGTGCTTGAGCGCGAAGGTGAACAGCTCGTTCTTGCTGCTGAAGTAGTGCTGCAACTGCCCGAGTGAGATGCCGGCCTCGGCCGCCACGTCGCGCAGGCCCACGCCGTCCAGGCCGCGCGTGCTGGCCAGCCGCCACACCGCCGAGGCGATCTGCCGGCGTCTGGCCTCGTGATCCACCCGTTTGGGCACGTCCCACCATCCCCTTTCGCAAGTCAGCCGTATTGTTATAGCCTACCGGCGATCCAATACAGCTGACTTAGAAAGATGCGGCCGTGACTCAACCCCACAACCTGCGGTTACGTCCCCCGCGGCAGCGGATCGACCCGCGCGCCCGGCGCTGGTGGACCGTGCAGGCGCTGGTCCTGCCGGCCGGTCCGATGCTGCTGGTGGCCATCGCCCTGGGCGTGCTGTCCCTGCTGTTCTTCCCCGGCGCGCTGCCCTGGCTCGGCCCGCTGCTGCTGGTCGTGCTCGTCCTGCCAGCCCTGGCCTACCTGCTGGTGATGCCGACCTGGCGCTACCGGGTGCACGCCTGGGAACTGGGCGAGCTGGCCGTGTACGCGGCCAGCGGCTGGTTCTGGCAGCGGCGGCGGATCGCCCCGCTGTCCCGGGTGCAGACCGTGGACACCGTGCGCGGCCCCATCCAGCAGGCGTTCGGCCTGGCCACGGTCATCGTCACCACCGCGTCCACCGCCGGTGACGTGAAGATCGCCGGGCTGTCCGACGCCGACGCCGAGGAGTTGGCCAGCCGGATCGGCGCCGCCGCCCAGCACGTGCCCGGTGATGCCACGTGACCGCGACCCCGCTGCCCCCGCAGCCGCCCGTCCCCACCGCCGAACCCGCCTGGCGCCGGCTGGACCCGCGCACCCTGGCCGTGCACGCCGCCTGGCTGGCCGCGCCACTGGCCTCGACCGGGCTGACCGCGCTGGCCACCGGCGGCCGGCTGGACACCCGGACCTGGATCACCCTGGGCGCGATCGCCTCGGCCTTCGCCGTGCTCACCCTCATCGGCCTGGTGCGCTGGACGCGGACCAGCTACCGGGTGACCACCAGCGTGATCGAGGTGCGCTCCGGCGTGCTCACCCGCAGCTCCCGGTCCATCCCGCTGCACCGGGTGCGCAACGTGGACCTGACCGCCAACCCGGTGCACCGGCTGTTCGGCGTGACCGTGCTGCGCATCGGCACCGCCGGCACCGCCGACGGCCGCGGCGAGCTGTCCCTGGAGGCGCTGTCCCGCGCCGCCGCCGGCCAGCTGCGCGCCGAACTGCTGCGCCGCGCCGAGGCCGCCACCGCCCACGAGCCCACCCTGTCCACACTGGACACCCGCTGGCTGCGCTACGCGCCGCTCACCTTCTGGGTGTTCGGCGGGGTGTTCACCGTCGCCGGCGCGGCCTACCGCTTCCTGGACGACCTGGGCATCGAACCGTGGCGGATCGGCCCGGTGCGCGCGGCGTTCACCGCGTTCGGCGCCAGCGCGCTCTGGATCACCATTCCGCTGGCCCTGCTGGCGATCACGGTCCTCGGCAGCATCGGCGCGGTCGTGGTCTACGCGGAGAACTGGTGGCGCTACCGGCTGGAGTGGACCGACCCGCACACCCTGCGGGTGCGGCGCGGCCTGCTCACCACCCGCTCGGTGTCCATCGCGGACAACCAGCTGCGCGGCGTGGTGCTGCGCGAGCCCCTGCTGCTGCGCGCCGGCGGCGGCGCGTCCGTGCGCGCGGTGGCCGGCGGACTGGGCGACGAGGAGGAGAACCGCCGACGCAGCGCACTGCTGCCGCCCGCGCCGCGCGCCGAGGCACTGCGCGTGGCCGCCGGGGTGCTGCGCGAACCCGAGGCGCTGCTGGACCGGCCACGGCTGGTCGCCCACCCGAGGGTGGCGCTGCGCCGCCGAGTGGTGCGCGGGATGGTGTTCGCCGTGCTGCCCGCCGTGCTGGTGCTGGCCGTGCTGGGCGCGCTGTTCACCACCGTGCTGGTGCACTGCGCGTGGGTGCTGCTGGTGCTGTCCACCCCGGTGGTGGTCTGGCTGGCCCGCGACGCCTACCGGCACCTCGGCCACGGCCTGCACGGCCGGTACCTGCTGGCCCGCTCCGGCGTGTTCAGCCGCGACACCGTGGTGCTGCGCCGGGACGGCGTGCTGGCCTGGACCTTCTCCAGCTCGCCGACGGGCCGGCGGGCCGGGGTGGTCACGCTGACCGCGGCGGTGACCGCCGGCGAACCGGGCTACCGGATTCCCGACCTGGCCGAGGACCAGTCCGTCGCCTTCGCGCACGCCGCCGTGCCGGGCGTGCTCGCCGAGTTCCTGGAACCGGTCCCGCCCGGCCCGACCCGCTGAGCCGGACGGGTCACGGTGGATGCGCGAGCAGCAGTGCGGTGCGCCGTTGCGGGGTGCGCGGCGGCAGGTGGTGGTCGGCCCCGGCCACCACGACGCCGCGCGCGCTAGCGCACCAGGGCCTCGCCGTCCAGCCGCCGCCGCGCGTTGTCGACGCGGCACCGGAAACGCTTTTCCCGTCGCTCACGTCGGGCCGCTCCGCTTTTGCCGTTGACTGATGGGTTGTTCTCGCCCAACAACTCGGACCCGAAAGGGTGCGGCGGTTGTCCCCGGGCCACTGCCCCATCTGTCGTAACAGAAGCCGAACAGCGCGGACGGCGGAGCGGGCGAGAACCGCGCCATTTCGGCGGATGTTGGTTTGTCGCGTTGGCGCTGGCCGCGCGGTGTCGCCGAACATGCCGTTGCCACTGTCCGATTCGGACGCGGTTACCATCACCGGCATGTCCGACCCGCAGTCCCGCCCGCCGCTGGAGTTGACCAGCACCAGCAACCCGCGGATCAAGGCACTGATCGGGTTGCGCCGCCGTCGTGCCCGCGAGCAGGCCGGGGTCAGCCTGGTGGAGGGTTACGAGGAACTCGTCCTGGCGCTGGACGCGGGTGTGGTGCCGCAAAGCCTGTACTACTGCCCCGCGCTGATGTCCACATCGGACCAACTGGACACCGTCGACCGCGTGTCGGCCCTGGGCACCACCGTGTTCCGGCTGAGCCGGCCGGTCTTCGAGAAGGCCGCCTACCGCGAGTCGCCGGACGGCTGGCTGGCGGTGGTCCCGGCCGTGCCCACCGGGCTGGCCGAACTGCGGATCGCGGCCAACCCGCTGCTGCTGGTGGGGGAGGCGGTGGAGAAGCCGGGCAACCTCGGCGCCATGCTGCGCACCGCCGACGCGGTGGGCGTGGACGCGGTGATCGCCAGCCAGCCGGTGACCGACTGGGGCAACCCGAACGTGGTGCGGGCGAGCAAGGGCACCATCTTCACCGTGCCGGTGGCGTCCGCGCCCACCGCCGAGGTGCTGCCCTGGCTGCGCGACCGCGCGGTGTCGGTGGTCGCCGCCACCCCGGACACCGACACCGAGTACACCGACGTCGACTTCACCGGCCCCACCGCGGTCGTGGTCGGCACCGAGAAGCACGGCCTGACCGACGAGTGGCTGGACCGAGCGGACGCGCGGGTGCGCATCCCCATGCTGGGCCGGGTGAACTCGCTCAACGTGGCCACCTCGGCCGCGATCATCCTCTACGAAGCCCTCCGCCAACGCCGCCCCTAACCCACCCCCCCGCGAGTCGACTTTGCAAACCCCGCGAGATGCTCCTATAGCTGTCAAGTCGTGGGTTGGGGGTCGTGAAGGGCGGCGAGGTCGGCCATGAGGCGGGGATAGATCTCTCGTGCCAGGTAGCGTTTGAGGCAGCGGATGAGGTGTTTCTTGGTCATCTTGGTGCCTGGTCGCAGGCGTGCGGCGAGATAAGCACGGGTGGGTTGGTGGTGGGCCAGGCGGACGATGACCACGCGGTAGAGCGCGGCGTTGGCTTGGCGGTCGCCGGCGCGGGAGAGTCGGTGGTGCTCGTGTTTGCCGCTGCTGGCGTCCACGGGGGCGACTCCGGTCAGGCAGGCGAACGCGGCCTGGGAGTGTAGCCGGTCGGGGTGCTCGCCGACG
>NZ_JAMTCK010000019.1 GCF_024171785.1 Goodfellowiella coeruleoviolacea | reverse complement strand
TCACCGCGGATGTCAACGCCACGCTGCAGCAGATCGCGGAGTTGACCGCGGCCGGCTGTGACATCGTGCGGGTGGCCTGCCCGTCGCAGGACGACGCGGACGCGCTGCCGGCGATCGCGCGCAAGTCGCAGATCCCGGTGATCGCCGACATCCACTTCCAGCCCAAGTACGTGTTCGCCGCGATCGAGGCCGGGTGTGCCGCGGTGCGGGTGAACCCGGGCAACATCAAGAAGTTCGACGACAAGGTCAAGGAGATCGCGCAGGCCGCCAAGGACCACGGCACGCCGATCCGGATCGGGGTCAACGCGGGCTCGCTGGACCCTCGGCTGCTGGCCAAGTACGGCAAGGCCACGCCCGAGGCGCTGGTGGAGTCGGCGCTGTGGGAGGCCTCGCTGTTCGCCGAGCACGACTTCCACGACATCAAGATCTCGGTCAAGCACAACGACCCGGTGGTCATGGTGCGGGCCTACGAGTTACTGGCCGAGTCCTGCGACTACCCGCTGCACCTGGGGGTGACCGAGGCGGGGCCGGCGTTCCAGGGCACCATCAAGTCGGCGGTGGCCTTCGGCGCGCTGCTGCGGCAGGGCATCGGTGACACCATCCGGGTGTCGCTGTCGGCGCCGCCGGTGGAGGAGGTCAAGGTCGGCGCGCAGATCCTGCAGTCGCTGAACCTGCGGCCGCGCAAGCTGGAGATCGTGTCCTGCCCGTCCTGCGGCCGGGCCCAGGTCGACGTCTACACGCTGGCCGACCAGGTCACCGCGGGTCTGGAGGGCTTGGCGGTGCCGCTGCGCGTTGCGGTGATGGGGTGTGTGGTGAACGGGCCGGGTGAGGCGCGCGAGGCCGACCTGGGCGTGGCGTCGGGCAACGGCAAGGGGCAGATCTTCGTCAAGGGCAAGGTGATCAAGACCGTGCCCGAGGCGCAGATCGTGGAGACCCTCATCGAGGAGGCCATGCGCCTGGCCGAGGAGATGGGCGAGGACGTGCCGGAGACGGCCGAGGAGCTGACCGGCGGCGGACCGGTGGTGACCGTTTCCTGACCCCACCAGCTGCTGCTGATGGTGAGGGTCCTCCCTCGACCGCGTACCAACGAACGGGCGACGGCGAGCGCTTTTCCCGGGTGTTCTGGCACGCTTAGTACGTGTTGAGGCTCGCTGGAGCGCGGTTGCTCGACGATCGGGACCTGCCCGAGGTGCTTGGCGTGCTGCACGCGGACCCGGTGGCCGCGTGCATGGTGGCGGCACGGGTGGAGACAGCGGGACTGGACCCGTGGCGGCTGGGCGGCCAGGTCTGGTCCTGCGGCCACCGTTCGCTGCGCGGTGGCAAGTTGGACGGGCTGTGCTTCGTCGGCCCGAACCTCATCCCGCTGCGCGGCAACCGGGTGGCCCTGCGCTGCTTCGCCGAACGGGCGCTGCGCCGGGGCCGGATCTGCTCCTCCCTGGTCGGCCCGGCCGAGCAGGTGCTGGGCCTGTGGGAGGAGCTGCGGCCGGAGTGGGGGCCGGCCCGCGACGTGCGGGCCGACCAGCCGCTGATGGCCATGGCCGACCCGCCGGAACTGGCCCCGGACCCGCTGGTGCGCCCGGTCCGGCCGGAGGAGCTGGACCGCTACCTGCCGGCGGCGGTGGCCATGTTCATCGAGGAGGTCGGCATCGACCCGAGGGCCGACGACGGCGGCGCCAGCTACCGGGCCCGGGTGGCCGAGCTGATCGCCGGCGGTCGGGCGTTCGCCCGGTTCGAGGACGGCGACGTGGTGTTCAAGGCCGAGATCGGCGCGCTGTCCGCGCAGGTCGGGCAGATCCAGGGGGTGTGGGTGCGGCCGGACCGCCGGGGCCACGGCCTGGGCACCTCGGGCACGGCCGCGGTGGTGGACCGACTGGTGCGCGGGATGAACCGCACCGCCAGCCTGTACGTGAACTCCTACAACGCCCCGGCCAGGGCCGCCTACCAGCGGGTCGGCCTGCGCCAGGTGGGCCGCTACGCCACCGTGCTGTTCTGAATAGGGCTGAGCTGAATCGGGCTGAGTTGAATCGGCCTGGGCCGACCAGGCTGAGCTTGACCGGGCGGTTTCGCGGCGGTCACGGGCGGTGGCGGGGCCGAGGGCGGGTTGTCCGATATCTGCCCGAGGCCCCGATCGTGGCGCGCGGCATACTGCGCCGGTGCGGGTTTCCCCAACACGACGCTCTGGCGCGACACGGCGGTCTGGCACGGCACGGCGGTTCGGGCCAACGCGGCGCTCCGGCACGGCACTGGTGGTGGCGGCGCTGCTCCCGGCGCTGACCGGGTGTGCCTGGCTGGGGGCCGGTCCGGGCCCGGAGGAGGTCGCGCGGGACTTCCTGAACCAGCTGGCCAGCGGCGGCACCGAGGCCGCCAGCCGGCTCACCGACGACCCGGACGCCGCCAAGAAGGTGCTGGACCAGGTGCGCGGCGCGCTCAACCCGACCGGGGTGAGCCTGAGCCTGGACGAGGTGCGCGAGCAGGACGGCGACCAGCCCACCGCCACCGGCGCGTTCACCGCCCGCTGGGACCTGGGCCACGGCCGGGTCTGGAACTACCAGGGCGAGGTGGGCCTGCGCACCGGGGAGCGCGGCTGGCAGGTGCGCTGGGCACCCAGCGTGGTCCACCCCAGGCTGGGCAACGCGCAGATCATCGCCCTGCGCGAGCTGACCCCGGACATCGCCCCGGTGCTGGACCGCGACGGCGTGCCGCTGCTGAGCGCGGAGAACGTGGTGTCGGTGCTGCTCAACCGGGCCAAGGCGGGCGATCTGGGCCAGGTCAGCGCGGCACTGGCCGGCGCGCTGGCCCGGTTCGACGCCAGCATCACCGCGGAGTCGATCAGCGCCGGTGCCGCGGGCACCGCCGACGGCACGGACTACCTGGTCGTGAGCCTGCGCGAGGCCGACTACCAGCAGGTCAAACCGGCCATCTACGACCTGCCCGGGGTGCGGTTCACCACCCAGCGGCGGCTGCTGGGCGCGGACCGGGACTTCGGCTCGCAGGTGCTGCCGGCGCTGCGCGCCACCGCGGAGCAGCGGACCGAGGGCCGGGCCGGGTTCCAGATCAACACCGTCAACACCGGCACCGGCGAGACCGTGGACGAGCTGCACGCCGAGCCGGCCCGCCCGGCCGAGGCGCTGACCACCACGCTCAGCCAGCCCGTGCAGGCCGCGGCCGAGGCCGCCGTCGACCCGGCCACCCAGCCGGCCGCGCTGGTCGCCATGCGGGCGTCGACCGGGGAGCTGCTGGCCGTGGCGCAGAACGCGCCCGCTGACCAGCAGGGCGCACTCGCCCTGTCCGGCCGGTTCCCGCCCGGGTCCACGTTCAAGATCGCCACCACGGTGGCCGCCCTGGAGGCCGGCCTGGCCACCGGGGACAGCCCGCAGCCCTGTCCGGGCGCCACGGTGATCGCCAACCGGCGCATCCCCAACGACAACGAGTTCGACAAGGGCACCATCCCGCTGCGCACCGCGTTCGCGCTGTCCTGCAACACCACCTTCGCGCAGCTGGCCGCGAACCTGCCGGAGACCGCGCTGACCGAGGCCGCGGCCAAGCTCGGCCTCGGCGTGGACTTCGTGGTCACCGGCGCGACCACGGTGACCGGGTCGGTGCCGCCGGCCGGTGACGTGGTGGAGCGCGCCGAGGACGGGTTCGGTCAGGGCAAGGTGCTGGCCAGCCCGTTCGGCATGGCCCTGGTGGCCGCGACCGTGGCCGCCGGCACCATGCCCACCCCGACCCTGCTGCGTGGGCAGACCACCCAGGTCAGCGCCCGACCGCAGGCGATCGCGCCGGCCATCCTGGACCAGGTCAGGCAGATGATGCGGGATGTGGTCACCGACGGCACCGCCCGGATCCTGGCCGACCTGCCCGATGTGGCGGGCAAGACCGGCACCGCCCAGTTCGGTGACGGCAGCAACGCGCACGGCTGGTTCGTGGGCTACCGGGGTGACGTGGCCGTGGCCGTGCTGCTGGTGGGCTCGGGCACGTCGGGGCCGGCGGTCGAGGCGGCCAGCCGGTTCCTGCACGCGCTGCCCTGAGCCGACCCGGGGGACCCCGCCCGGGTCGGCCTGCGCGCACCCGCGTCCCGGCCGCCGCCTGTGCCGTGTGCCGGCGCTGGCTGGCCTGTCCGACGTCGCGCCCGGGCGTCGTAATGTGTGGGCATGCCCGTACGTTCCGCGTTGACCCCAGGTGTGCAGAGCCCCCGGCGGCCGGTGCCGCCGACCATCGAGCGTCCCGAGTACGTGGACAAGCCCGCGCCGAAGCGGAACACCGACCCCTGGGTGCAGCCGCCCGAGGTGATCGAGGCCATGCGGGTGGCCAGCCGGATCGCCGCCCAGGCACTGCAGGAGGGCGGCAAGGCGGTCCGACCGGGCGCGACCACCGACGAGGTGGACGCGGTGGTGCACGAGTTCCTCTGCGACCACGGCGCCTACCCGTCCACCCTGGGCTACCGCAACTTCCCCAAGTCCTGCTGCACCTCGCTCAACGAGGTCATCTGCCACGGCATCCCGGACTCGACCGTGATCGAGGACGGCGACATCGTCAACATCGACGTCACCGCCTACATCGGTGGCGTGCACGGCGACACCAACGCCACCTTCCTGGCCGGGGACGTGTCCGAGGAGGCGCGGCTGCTGGTGGAGCGCACCCACGAGGCGACCATGCGGGCGATCCGCGCGGTCCGGCCCGGCCGGCAGCTCAACGTGATCGGCCGGGTGATCGAGGCCTACGCCAAGCGGTTCGGCTACGGCGTGGTGCGCGACTTCACCGGACACGGCATCGGCCGCACCTTCCACAGTGGACTCGTGATCCTGCACTACGACGAGCCCAGCGTGACCACGCCGATCGAGCCGGGGATGACCTTCACCATCGAGCCGATGATCACCCTGGGCGGCATCGACTACGACATGTGGGACGACGGCTGGACCGTCACCACCCGCGACAAGAAGTGGACCGCCCAGTTCGAGCACACCATCGTGGTGACCGAGGACGGCGCGGAAATCCTCACCCTGCCGTGACCGGCGCCCTGCTCATCGCCGGCACCAGTTCCGACGCGGGCAAGAGCGCGCTGGTGGCCGGGCTGTGCCGGTGGCTGGCCCGGCGCGGGGTGCGGGTGGCGCCGTTCAAGGCGCAGAACATGTCCAACAACTCGGTGGTCACCGTCGACGGCGGTGAGATCGGCCGGGCCCAGGCGTTCCAGGCGCGTGCCTGCGGGTTGGACCCCAGCGTGCGGTTCAACCCGGTGCTGCTCAAGCCGGGCGCGGACAACAGCTCCCAGGTGGTGCTGCTGGGCCGGGCCGTGGGGCAGGTCAGCGCGCTGTCCTACGCGGCGCGCAAGACCCTGCTGCTGGACACGGTGCTGGACACGCTGGCCGGGCTGCGCGCCGAGTACGAGGTGGTGGTGTGCGAGGGCGCTGGCTCGCCGGCCGAGATCAACCTGCGCGCCGCGGACATCGCCAACATGGGCCTGGCGCGCGCCGCCGGCCTGCCCGTGCTGGTGGTGGGCGACATCGACCGGGGCGGGGTGCTCGCGCACCTGTTCGGCACGCTGGCCCTGCTCTCACCCGCGGACCAGGCCCTGGTGACCGGGTTCGTGGTGAACAAGTTCCGAGGTGATCGCGCGCTGCTCGAACCCGGGCTGCGCCAGCTGGGGGCGCTGACCGGCCGGCCGGTGCTGGGTGTGCTGCCCTGGCGCGAGGAGCTGTGGCTGGACGCCGAGGACTCGCTGGCCGCGGTGGCCGACGGAGTGGTGGGCCGGCCGGCCGCGCCCGTGGGCGAGCAGTGGCTGCGCGTGGCCGTGGTGCGGTTCCCCCGCATCTCCAACGCCACCGACGTGGAGGCGCTGGCCTGTGAGCCCGGCGTGGCCGTGCGGTTCGTGACCGAGCCGTCCCGGCTGGCCGACGCCGACCTGGTGGTGCTGCCCGGGTCCAAGGCCACCGTGGCCGATTTGGCCTGGCTGCGCCGCACCGGCCTGGCCGACGCGGTGCTCGCGCACGCCAGGGCCGGCCGGGGCGTGCTCGGGATCTGCGGCGGTTTCCAGATGCTGGGCGCTCGGATCAGCGACGCGGTGGAGTCGGGCGCCGGTGTGGTGGCCGGGCTGGGGCTGCTCGACGTGGACGTGGAGTTCGCACCGGTCAAGACGCTGCGCCGGCCCACGGGCAGGGCCATGGGCGAGCCGGTCACCGGCTACGAGATCCACCACGGCGCGGTGGTGCGCGACGGTGAGCCGACCGGGCTGGTCGAGCTGCCCGACGGCGGCACCGAGGGCGTGGTGGCCGGGCCGGTGCTGGGCACGCACTGGCACGGGCTGCTGGAGAACGACGCGTTCCGGCGGGCGCTGCTGCGCTGGGCGGCCGAGCGCGCCGGCCGGGACGGGTTCCGGCCGGCCGGCGACGTGTCGTTCGCCGCGGCCAGGGCCGCCCAGCTCGACGTGCTCGGCGACCTGGTGGCCGAGCACCTGGACACCGACGCGGTGCTGCGCCTGCTGGCGGCCGGCCCACCGCCGGGGCTGCCCGTGGTGCCGCCGGCCGGCCCGCCCGAAGTGGCCGCCGCGCTGGACGGCGCGGCGGACTGAGCCGCACCCCAGCCGCACGTCCCAGCGGAGGTCTCGGCCGGAGGTCCCAGCTGGAGGTCTCAGCCGGAGGGCCGGGCGCTGGGCGACGGGACGCCCGACTGCGCCTTGGCCAGCTCCAGCACGGCGGTGGCCACCTCGTCGCCGGGCGCGCCGAACGCCGCCCGGTAGCGGTCGGCCACCACGGCTTCGCGGCCGGTGTCGGTCTGGCTGCCGCCGGTCGCCACCCTGGCCTGCTGGATGGACCGGGACACCTCGGTGCGCTCCCGCAGCAGCGCGATGATCTGGTTGTCCAGTGCGTCGATCCGGTCCCGCTGCCGTTTGACGAACCCGGCCGGGTCCTCGCTGGGCACCGGTGCGGCTGGCTGGCTCTGCGGTGGCAGCGCCGTGTCGTGCTGCCTGGTCGGGGTGCACGCGCCCACCGCCAGCAGGGCGGTGCCGGTCAGGCCGGCCAGGGCGGCTCGTCGGGGAAGTGGCGAAAGGTCCATGGGTTTCCTTTCGGTGGTGTCCTCCCGGCTCCAGATCGTATGGGGATCGGGAGGAGACCGCCGCCACTCGCCCGGCCGATCCGGGTGGTGCCGCGCGCCGGCCCGGGTGCGCTGGCGTTGGGCCCGCTGGCGCTGCCCGCTGGCACTGGGCCCGCTGAACACCGGGCGCCGGCCGGGGTCAGTCCGCCGGCTCGGCCGGGGCGGCGTGGCGTTGCAGCAGCTCGTCCAGGAACCCGCCGGCCTCGGCGCCGGCCCGGTCCGGGTCGCGGTCGCGGATCGCGTCCAGCAGCCCGGTGTGCGAGATGTGCTCGGCCGGCGGCACGTCCCGGTCCACGCTGGCCGCCACGCTCGCGGCGACCGTCTCGGTCAGCCCGTCGTACAGCTCGGCCAGCAGCCGGTTGTGCGAGCAGCGCACCAGCAGCTGGTGGAACGCGGTGTCCGTGTCGATCAGCCGGGACCAGTCCCGGGCGCCCAGCGCCTCGTCGCGCGCCGCGAGCAGCGCGGTGAGCTGGGTCAGTTCCGCGTCGGTGCGGGCGGTGGCGGCCAGCCGGGCGGCCTCGACCTCCAGGGTCCGGCGCACCTGGAGCACCTCGCGCAGCTCCGTGCCGCACAGCCGGCGCAGCGCGCCGGACAGCTCGCTGGTGGCCCGGACGAACGTGCCGTCGCCCTGGCGCACCTCCAGCAGCCCGGCGTGGGCCAGGGCGCGCACGGCCTCGCGCACGGTGTTGCGCCCCACACCGAGCGCGGACACCAGTTCGGGTTCGGTGGGGATGCGCCCGCCCATGGGCCATTCACCACTGGTGATGGCCGCGCGCATCTGCTCGATCACCTGGTCGACCAGACCGGTGCGTCGGGTGGTGGCCAACGGCACGGCAACATCCTTTCATCCGGACATCCTATGTTTGCGACACTGTGTGGGTGACCATCCAGGACCGCTCGCACTACTCCCACCAGCCAGCCTCGCCTGACCCGATTCTCCCGAATCATCCCGGAATGGCCATGGGCGTGTGCACCGCCGACCCGGCCGCCGCCGAGGCGCTGCCCAACACCGGCGCGGCCGAGCCGGTGTTCACCCGCCGGCACGTCGCCCTGCTCGGCACTCCACTGCTCGCCGTCGGTGTCGCGCTCACCGCGGCCAACCTCCGCCCGGCGGTGACCAGCCTGTCCTCGGTGCTGGGCGATGTGCGCACCGCACTGGGGGCGTCGAACGCCTGGATGAGCGTGGTCACCGCCGTGCCCACGCTGTGCTTCGGGCTGGCCGCGTTCGCCGCGCCCTGGCTGGGCCGCCGGCTGGGCATGGCCAGGGCGGTGGCCCTGTCGCTGGTGCTGGTCACCGCCGGCCTGCTGGTCAGGGTGGCCGACGGCATCGCTGGCCTGCTCGTCGGCACGTTCGTGGCGTGCGCCGGCATCGCCGTGAGCAACGTGCTCATCCCGGTGGTGGTCAAGGACTCCTTCGGCCGGCGCGTCGGGCTGGTCACCGGCGTCTACACCGCGGCGCTGGCCGCCGGCGGCACCCTGGGCGCGGCCCTGACCCCGCCGCTGGAGACGGCCAGCGGGAACTGGCGGATCTCCGTGGGCGGCTGGAGCCTGCTGGCCGTGCTCGCCCTGGTGATGTGGCTGGTCGGTGCCAGGCACGGCGCGCCGACCCAGGTGGCCGACGGTACTCCGGCGGCGGCCCGGCGGTCCCTGCTGCGGGTGCCGCTGGCCTGGGTGATGACCGTGTTCTTCGGGCTGCAGTCGCTGCTGGCCTACGTGGTCATGGGTTGGCTGCCGCAGCTGCTGCAGGACTCCGGCGTGGACCGGACCACCGCCGGACTGCTGCTGGCCGTCACCATGGTGCTGGGCGTGCCGGTGAGCCTGGTGGTGCCGCTGCTGGCCACGCGCCGTCCCGGCCAGTCCTGGCTGGTGCTGCTGCTGGGGGCGCTGACCGTGGCCGGGCTGGTCGGCCTGACCGTGGCGCCCACCTGGCTGCCCGCGCTGTGGATCGTGCTGCTCGGGATCGGCATGGGCATGTTCCCGCTGGCGCTGACCATGATCTCGCTGCGCACCCGCAACTCCGCCGACACCGCGCAGCTGTCCGCCATGACCCAGAGCATCGGTTACCTGATCGGCGCGGTCGGCCCGCTGCTGTTCGGCATCGTGCACGACGTCACCGGCGGCTGGACCACCTCGCTGGTCGGCCTGCTGGCCCTGGTGGTGGTGCTGGTCGGGCTGGGCGTGGTGGCCGGTCGACCCCGCCAGATCTGACCGGGCGGCCCGGTCCGCGCGAGGTCCCGCCGGTGTCGGCCCCGAGTGAGGGCGGACACCGGCGGCGACGTGTCCACGGGCATCGACGTGTCCACGGACACCGGCGGCGACGTGTCCACGAGTACCGAGTTGTCCACAGGGCACCGAGTTGTCCACAGGCGCCGCTGTTGGGCTGTCCCGGGCGGTGGGGGGTGGATAGGCTGGTGCGGGGCACGCCCCCCTGGGAGGGCGGGGGACTGCGCCTGACCTGGTGAAACCACCCCGCGCGGGCGGCTGCCGCCGTCGGGCCGGGTGCGTGCTGACCGGCCGGCCCGACGGGGTCGGAGGCCTCAGTCCAGGGGCAGGTTGAGCAGGGCGTTCTCCACGGCCTCCGGCAGGCCCGGGTGGATCCAGTACTGGCCGCGGGCCATGCTGCGCGCGTCCAGCCCGAAGCTCATCGCCTGGATCAGCGGCTGGATCAGGGTGGACGCCTGCGGGCCGATGATGTGCGCGCCCAGCAGGTGGCCGGTGGCCGGGTCGGCGAGCAGCTTGACGAAGCTGGCCGTGTCCTCCAGCGCCCAGCCGTAGGCGACGCCCGCGAAGTCCTGGGTGGCGGTGACGTACCGGACGCCCTGGTCGACGGCCTGCTGCTCGGTCAGGCCCACCGAGGCGACCTGCGGGTGGGAGAACACCGCCGCGGGCACGAACCGGTGGTCCACGGCCACCGGCGCCTCCGGGTGCAGCAGGTTGTGCTGGACCACCCGTGCCTCGTGGTTGGCCACGTGCTTGAGCTGGTACGGCGAGCTGATGTCACCCAGCGCCCAGATGCCGTCCACCACCGTGCTCTGGTGCGCGTCCACCACCACCCGGCCGTCCGGGTGGGTGGTGACCCCGGTGGCGGCCACGTCCAGCAGGTCGGAGTTGGGGCGGCGGCCCACCGCGACCAGCAGCACCTCGCCCTCGGCCACCTCGGCGCCGTCAGGGCCCTCCAGGTGCAGCCTGGTCAGCCCGCCCACCCGCTCGGCGCGCACCGCCTTGCGGCGCAGCCGCACGTCCCACCGCTGCTGGGCCAGCTCGGTGAACCGGGTCGAGATGTCGGTGTCCTCGGCGCGCAGCAGCCGGTCCGACCGGGCCACCACGGTGACCTCGACGCCGAACGAGGAGAACACGTGCGCGAACTCGGCGGCCACGAAACCACTGCCCAGGATCACCATCCGCCGGGGCAGCTCGTCCAGCCGCATGATCGTGTCGCTGGTGTGGTAGCCCACCTGGGCCAGGTCCACCACGTCCGGCACGACCGGCCGGCCGCCGGCCGCCAGCACGAACCGGTCCGCGGTGATCACCTCGCCGGTGCCGGTGTCCAGGGTCTTGGGGCCGACGAACCGGGCCTGGCCCGCGTACACCGTGACGTTGGGGTTGTCCTCGACGCGGTAGCGCCGCCCGCCCTCGGCGATCGGGTCGATCCGGCCGAAGATCCGGTCCCGCACGTCGGTCCAGCGCACCCCGGTCAGCTGGGCGTCCACCCCCAGCCGCGCGCCGTCGGGCACGGCGCTGGCCACGTCGGCGGTGTGCACGAACATCTTGGTGGGGATGCAGCCCACGTTCAGGCAGGTGCCGCCGAACACGCCCTTCTCGACGATCGCGATGTCCCAGTCGGCGAACCGCTCGTCCGGGAGCGAGTTGCCCGAACCGGTACCGATGATGACCAGGTCGAAGTGCCGCACGGTCCATCCCTGCTGTCGTCGAGTGCCTGCCGGACCCCGGCCACCGGCCGCGAACCGGATTCCGTGCCGTGCAACGACCCGGCGGCGACCGGAATTCCCGCCGGGGCCCGGAAAGGCGTCCCGGGCCGAACCGGGTTCAGTGCGAGTAGACGGGCGTGATGACCGCCCTGGCCAGGGTGTGGAACACCAGGTTGAAGCTGACCACGGCCGGCGAGGCAGCGGCGTCCACCCCCAGCGACGCCACGTCCACCGCGTGCACCACGAAGTAGTAGCGGTGCGGCCGGTCACCCTGGGGCGGGGCGGCACCGCCGAACGCGGCCAGGCCGTAGTCGTTGCGCACGTGGAACGCGCCCCCGGGCAGGCCGTCGTCACCGACGCCCGCGTTGGTGGCCAGCTCGGTGACCGACGCCGGGATGTCCACCGCCACCCAGTGCCAGAACCCGGACGGGGTGGGCGCGTCCGGGTCGAAGCAGGTCACCACGAAGCTCTTGGTGCCCTCCGGGAATCCCGTCCAGCTCAGCTGGGGCGAGACGTTCTCGCCACCGGCGTCGGTGAAGACCTGGGCCCTGGGCAGCTGCTCCCCGTCGCGCACGTCGGTCGAGGTGACCGTGAACGAGGGGACCTGGGGCAGCAGGCCGTAGGGGTCCGGGGCGACGGGACGGTCCAGGCTCATCGATCCTCCACAGAGTCGTCGCGTGATCTTCGGTCGCGGCTCCCACCGTAGTCGCGGCGGCTCAGACCGTCCCGCCGTGCCCCAGCGGGTCAGCCGACACCGGCCAGCCGGGCGGCCAGGTCCAGTCGGGCGCCCGAGCGCCGCCTGGCCCGCTCCGCGCCGGCCGCCCGCACCCGGCCCAGCTCGCCCAGGTCGGCCAGCAGCTCCAGCGCCCGCGCCCGCACCGGCCGCAGCCGCTCCACCACGGCCTCGGCCGTGCTCTCCTTGAGCTGTCGGTAGGAGGTGATGCCCTCGGCCACCCGCTCCGGCGTGCTGTCGACGCAGGCGGCCTGGATCTCCAGCAGGTTGGCCACGCCGGGCTGCTCGTCGGGCGCGTGCCGGACCACGCCCAGCGCGTCGGTGACCGCCCGGCGGATCTTGCGCCGCACCACGTCCGGGTCGTCCAGCACGAACACCACCCCGCCCGGGTTGGCCGCGGACTTGGACATCTTCCTGCTGGGATCGGTCAGGTCCCGCACCCGCGCGGCCGCCGTGGGCAGCACCGCCTCGGGCACCACGAACGCCTCGCCGTAGCTGCTGTTGAACCGCCTGGCCAGGGTCCTGGCCAGCTCCACGTGCTGGCCCTGGTCCTCGCCCACCGGCACCTGGTGGGCACCGTGCAGCAGGATGTCCGCGGCCATCAGCACGGGGTAGGTGAGCAGGCTCAGGCGCACCGAGTCCCGGCCGGCCGACTTCTCCTTGAACTGGATCATCCGCCGCGCCTCGCCGAACGTGCAGGTGCACTCCAGCAGCCAGGTCAGCCCGCCGTGCTCGCGCAGCACGTCGGACTGCACGAACAGCGACTCGGCCGGCACCCCGGCCGCGACCAGCACGGCCAGCTGGTGGTTGGTCAGCTCGCGCAGCCGGGTCGGGTCGTGCGGGAGCGTCATGGCGTGCAGGTCGCTGACGAAGTACAGGTCGTCCGGCCCGGACTCGCTGGCCCACCGGCGCACCGCGCCCAGGTAGTTGCCCAGGTGCATCTCGGCGGACGGGGTGATTCCGGAGAGTCGGATCATCGCGGTTCCCTCGCGGTCGGGCCCCACGCGGCCACCCCCGCACAACGCGACAGGCCGCCCGTGGGGCGGCCTGTCGTGGTTGCTGTGCAGCGCAGTCTCAGGGCCGCCGGAAAGCGGCCCACCAAGCGGAGAACGTACTGCGCACGTGGTCGACGGTAGCAGACGGCGGCCGTGCGCCGCCGCAACCGGACACGCGGCCACCGCGCCGTCGCCAGCGGACAGCGGGCGGTGCGCCCCCGAGCGGACCGGGCGGGGTCAGGCCGCGGCCGGGGTGACCCGCTGCTGGCCCTCGGCCGGCTGCAGGGCCAGCTCCAGCACCTCGCGCACGTCACCGACCAGGTGCACGGTGAGCGCGTCCCGCACGGTCTCCGGCACCTCGGCCAGGTCGGGCTCGTTGCGCCGCGGTAGCAGCACCGTGGTGATGCCCGCCCGGTGCGCGGCCAGCAGCTTCTGCTTGACCCCGCCGATCGGCAGCACCCGCCCGGTCAGCGACACCTCACCGGTCATGGCCACGTCCGCGCGCACCAGCCGGCCGGACAGCAGCGAGGCCAGCGCCGTGGTCATGGTCACGCCCGCGCTCGGCCCGTCCTTGGGCACCGCGCCGGCCGGCACGTGCACGTGCACCCCGCGTTCGGCCAGCTCACCCACGTCCAGGCCGAGCTGGTCGCCGTGCGAGCGCAGGTAGGACAGGGCGATCTGGGCGGACTCCTTCATCACCTCGCCCAGCTGACCGGTGAGGGTGACCCCGCTGGCGCCGGTGCCGGCGGCAGCCAGCGACGCCTCCACGAACAGCACCTCGCCGCCCACCCCGGTGACCGCCAGACCGGTGGCCACCCCGGGCACCGCGGTGCGCTCGGCCGACTCCGGGGTGTGCCGGGGCTGGCCGAGGTAGTCGGTCAGCTCGTCGGCGCCGACCGACACCGGCACGCTGGCCGCGTCCGTGGCCAGCCGGGCGGTCACCTTGCGCAGCACCCGGCCGATGGACCGCTCCAGCTCGCGCACACCGGCCTCGCGGGTGTACTCGCCGGCCAGCCGGCGCAGCGCCGGCTCGTCGACGCGCACGTCCTGCTCGGTCAGGCCGGTCCGCTCCAACTGGCGGGGCAGCAGGTGGTCGCGGGCGATGGTGACCTTCTCGTCCTCGGTGTAGCCGTCCAGCCGCACCACCTCCATGCGGTCCAGCAGCGGCGCGGGAATGGCCTCCAGCACGTTGGCGGTGGCCAGGAACACCACGTCGGACAGGTCCAGCTCCACCTCCAGGTAGTGGTCCCGGAAGGTGTGGTTCTGCGCCGGGTCGAGCACCTCCAGCAGGGCCGCGGTCGGGTCGCCCCGGTAGTCCGAGCCGAGCTTGTCCACCTCGTCGAGCAGCACCACCGGGTTCATCGAGCCGGCCTCGGCGATGGCGCGCACGATCCGGCCGGGCAGCGCGCCCACGTAGGTGCGCCGGTGGCCGCGGATCTCGGCCTCGTCACGCACCCCGCCCAGGGCCACCCGGACGAACTTGCGGCCCATCGCCCTGGCCACCGACTCGCCCAGCGAGGTCTTGCCCACCCCGGGCGGGCCGGCCAGGGCGAGCACCGCGCCGCTGCGCCGCCCGCCCACCACACCCAGGCCCCGGTCGGCGCGGCGCTTGCGCACCGCCAGGTACTCGATGATCCGCTCCTTGACGTCGTCCAGGCCGGCGTGGTCGGCGTCCAGCACGGCGCGGGCGCCGGCGATGTCGTAGGTGTCCTCGGTGCGCTCGTTCCACGGCAGCCCCAGCACCGTGTCCAGCCAGGTGCGGGTCCAGCCGACCTCGGGGGAGGACTCGGCGGTGCGCTCCAGCTTGTCGACCTCGGCCAGCGCGGCCGTGCGCACCTTCTCCGGCAGGTCGGCGGCCTCCACCCGGGCCCGGTAGTCGTCCTGCTCGGAGGCGGGCTTGCCGTCCAGCTCGGCCAGCTCCTTGCGGATCGCAGCCAACTGCTGGCGCAGCAGGAACTCCCGCTGCTGGCGCTCCATGCCCTCCTTGACGTCCTTGCGGATCGTCTCGGCCACGTCCAGTTCGGCCAGGTAGGCGCGTCCCCAGTCGAGCAGCCTGGTCAGCCGCTCGGCCACGTCGGCGGTCTCCAGCAGCCACACCTTCTGCTCGTCGGACAGGTAGGGGGCGTAGCCGGCCAGGTCGGCCAGGGCGGACGGGTCGTCCACCTGCTGCACCGAGTCCACCACCTGCCAGGACCCGCGCTGCTGCAGGATCGTGGTGACCAGGGCGCGGTACTCCCTGGCCAGTTCCCTGGTGCGGTCGTCGACCGGCGGCTCCTCGGCCAGGTCGGCGTGCACCCACAGGGCGGCGCCCGGGCCGGTGGTGCCGGCGCCGATGCGCACCCGCGCGGTGCCGCGCAGCACGGCCGCGCGCTGGCCGCCGGTGAGCCGGCCGACCTGTTCGATCACCGCGAGGGTGCCGACTTTCGCGTACTTGCCGTCCAGCCTCGGCACCAGCAGCAGCTGAGGTGCCTCGCCCTGGCTGGTGGCGGCGGTGGCCGCGTCGACCGCGGCCCGCGCCTCGGCGGCGTTGTCCGAGTCGGACAGCCGCACCGGCACGACCATGCCCGGCAGCACCACGGAGTCGTCCAGCGGCAGCACCGGAAGGGCCAGCGTCTCGCCCATGTGATCACCCTCCAAGTTGAGTCACATCGGCTCAACGAAGTGGAGCGCGGTCTTGTTTCCCCGAGTTGTTCGCTCTGAGCGAGCGGCCCGACCGGCCCGCCGGGGCACCGGCCGATCTTGACCGAACCGGAAACCGCGGAACCGCGTTGACCGTCAGACCTTCTTGATATACCTGGAAGCTCAATCGTGAGGGCGCCGCTACCCAGGGTGTGCGCGGGCTGAGGGGGACGAATGCGCGAGGCGATCCTGCGGCTGGCCGCCGACAACGCCGGACCGGCGCGGCTGCACCAGCTGACCACCGGCCTGTACCAGGACCTGCGGGCGCTGGGCCTGGTCAAGGTGGCCAGGGCCGACCAGGCCGCGCCCGAGGACGCCAAGACCGGCACGGCCGGCAGCATCACCGAGCTGGTCATCACCGGCGTGTTCTCCGCCGGCACCCTGGCCGCGGTGGCCCAGGTGATCACGGCCTACATCGAGCGCACCAAGACCCGCACGGTGACCTGGGTGGAGGGCGAGCGCACCGTCACCTTCGACGGCATCTCCGCCAAGGACCAGCACAGGCTGGTCGAGGCGCTGGCCGCGAGCACCTCCGGCGCGCTGGCCGCCGCCACCCCGGCCGCACCCGGCGCGGGCGACGGCGACGACGAGCCCGACCAGGCCGCGGCGCGGCCGGCGGGCGGGGGGACGTGAGCCGATGGGCCAACGCCTGGCGCTGCTGATCGCCACCTCCCGCTACGCCGACCCGAGGCTGCGCCGGCTGCGCGCGCCCGCGCAGGAGGCACAGGAACTCGGCCAGCTGCTGCTCGACCCGGAGATCGGCGGCTTCGACGCCGCGCCGGTGCTGATCGACGCCGACAAGGCCCGGATCGAACGGCACATCGAGGAGCTGTTCCGCGACCGCGACGTGGACGACCTGGTGCTGCTGTACCTGTCCGGGCACGGCATCAAGAACGACCACAACCGGCTGTTCTTCGCCGCCTACGACACCGAGACCGACCGGCCGCACTCCACCGCGGTGCCGGCCACGCTCGTGCACGACCTGCTGGAGGAGTGCCAGGCCAACATGAAGGCGGTGCTGCTGGACTGCTGCTACAGCGGCGTCTTCTCGGCCGGCCGGGGCCCCAAGTCCACCGCCAGCCTGGACCTGGGCAGCCACCTCGGCCGGGGCAGCTACGTGATCACCGCCAGCACCGAGCTGGAGTTCGCCTACGAGGACCAGCGCCTGGTCACCTACCACCCGCACACCCCACCGCAGAGCTACTCGGCGTTCACCCACGCGGTGATCACCGGCCTGGCCACCGGCGCCGCGGCCAGGGACGGCAAGGACGTCATCACCGCCGACGACCTCTACGAGTACGTGCACCACGAGATGCGGCGCTCCGGCGCGCGGCAGACCCCGACCAGGAGCAACCAGGCCGACGGGTTCTTCGCGCTGGCCAGGGCCAAGCCGGGCCGGCTCACCGACGCCGGCCCGTCGCCCACGCTCACCGAGCTGCTGCCCGCCGAGCCCAGCGGGCCGGCCACCGGACTGCTGGTGCCCATCGGCCGCGGCCACCAGCGCCGCGGGCCGGACGCCGGCGACGTGCTGCGCGTGGACCTGGCCGGCCAGGACGGGCACGTGGCCATCGTCGGGCGGATCTACTCCGGCAAGACCACCCTGCTGCACACCCTGCTGGCCGGGTTGGCGTTCAACCGGCCCACCGGCGAGATCGCCTTCCACTGCCTGGACTCGGCCGGCCGGTTCAGCGCGCTGGCCGACCAGCCGCACGTGCGCACCGTGCTCGGCCCGGCCCAGCCGCGCGAGGTGGCCGGGCTGCTGGCCCGGGTGGAGGCCACCATCCAGGCCCGCGACCGGCTGTTCCGCACCGTGCCGATCACCAAGCTGAGCCAGTACCGCGAACTGTGCCGGCGCGGCGTGTTACCCCCGGACGAGCACGGCGACCTGTTCCTGGTGGTCGACGGCTGGGAGCAGTTCGCCCAGGCGGTGCCGGGCTTCGCCGACGCCGTGCGGCGGATCGCCAGCACCGGGCTCGGCTTCGCCGTGCACGTCATCGTCACCGCCCGCCGCTGGGCGGAACTGCCCGACCAGTTGGCCATGCTGCTGCGCGGCCGGATCGAGCTGCTGCTGGACGACCCCGGCGAGTCCAAGGTGGACCCGCAGCTGGCGGCCAGCCTGCCGGACCGACCCGGCTGGGGCCTGTACGGCGGCCAGCGGTTCCTGGCCGCGCTCCCGGAGCCGGCCGACACCACCACCGAGGACCTGGAAGCCCTGGTGGCCAAGCTGACCAGCAACCAGCTCCTGCTCGGCTGGCGGAGTCTGGACGAGATGCCCGGCAGCGCACCCGGGCCAGACGGCGGCGACCCGCTGCGGCGCGACCACGACCTGTTCGCCCTGCTCGGCCTCGGTGACCCGGCGAGCTTCGACATCCAGCGGGCCTGGCGGCGCCGGCCGATCCGGGACCGCTATCGCGTGCCGATCGGGGTCGACGAGCAGGGTCAGCCCGTGGTGCTGGACATCAAGGAAGCGGCCATGGAGGGCATGGGCCCGCACGGCCTGTGCGTCGGCGCCACCGGCTCGGGCAAGTCCGAGCTGCTGCGCACCCTGGTGCTCGGGCTGGCCACCACCCACTCCCCGGCCGAGCTGAACTTCGTGCTGGTCGACTTCAAGGGTGGGGCCACCTTCCGCGGCCTGGAGGCACTGCCGCACACCGCCGCGGTGATCACCAACCTGGCCGGTGACCTGGCCCTGGTCGACCGGATGCGGGACGCCATCGCCGGTGAGCTGATCCGCCGCCAGGAGGTGCTGGCCAAGGGCCACCACAAGAACGTCTGGGACTACCAGAGGACCGGGGAGAACCACGCCGACCGGCCACCGCTGGCCACCCTGTTCGTGGTGGTGGACGAGTTCTCCGAGATGCTCGCGGCCCGGCCCGACTTCATCGACCTCTTCGTGCAGATCGGGCGGGTTGGCCGCAGTCTGGGCGTGCACCTGCTGCTCGCCTCGCAGCGGCTGGAGGAGGGCCGGCTGCGCGGTCTGGACACCTTCCTGTCCTACCGGATCGGTCTGCGGACCTTCGCCGCGGCCGAGTCCCGCGCGGCCATCGGCGTGCCCGACGCCTACGAGCTGCCGCCCATCCCCGGCTCGGGCTACCTGCGGTTCGACACCGCCTCGATGGTGCGGTTCAAGGCCGCGTTCGTGTCCGCGCCCCACCCCGGGGGCGGGGACGCGGCGGGCGCCGACGGCAGGATGCCCAGCGTGCTGGACGTGGTCGTGCGCCGGCTGGCCGGCCAGGGCCCGCCCGCGCACGAGGTGTGGCTGCCGCCGCTGGACGAGCCGCCCGCACTGGACGCGCTGCTGCCGCCGCTGACGCCCACCGAGGACCGGGGCGTCTGTCCGACCGGGTTCTTCGGCAACGGCAAGCTCCAGACGCCGATCGGCATCGTGGACCGGCCCTTCGAGCAGCGCCGCGACCTGCTGTGGGCCGACTTCACCGGCGCCGCCGGACACGGCGCGGTCGTGGGGGGCCCGCAGTCGGGCAAGTCAACGCTGCTGCGCACGATCGTGGCGTCCATGGCGCTCACCCACACCCCGACCGAGGTGCAGTTCTACTGCCTGGACCTGGGTGGTGGCACGCTGGCGGCGCTGGAGGCGCTGCCGCACGTGAGTGGCGTCGCGGGCCGGCTCGACCCGGACAAGGCGCGCCGGATGGTGGCCGAACTGGCCACGCTGATCAGCCAGCGCGAGGCGCGGTTCCGCCGGCACGGCATCGACTCCGTGGTCGAGTTCCGCGACCGCAAGCGGCGCGGGGAGATCGGGGACGACCCGTTCGGCGACGTGTTCCTGCTGATCGACGGCTGGCGGAACTTCCGAGACGAGTTCGAGGCACTGGAGCCGCAGGTGGTGCGGCTGGTGGCGCAGGGTCTGGCCTACGGCGTGCACGTGGTCATCGCGGCCAACCGGTGGGCGGAGATCCGGCCGGCGGTCAAGGACCTGCTGGGCACCCGGTTCGAGCTGCGGCTGGGTGACCCCAGCGAGTCCGACATCGACCGCAAGGTCGCGGTGAACGTGCCGCAGGGCCGGCCCGGCCGCGGGCTGACCAAGGAGAAGCTGCACTTCCTCACCGCGCTGCCGCGCGTCGACGCGTCCTCGGACGCGTCCACCGTGGCCGCCGGGGTGCAGGATCTGGTCGAGCGGGTGGCCGGCGCCTGGCGCGGCCCGGTGGCCCCGCCGGTGCGGCTGCTGCCCGACCTGCTGCCCTACGCCGAACTCGCCTCGGCCGTTGACCAGCAGCACCCGAGGGGCGGTCGGCTGGTGCCGATCGGCGTCGACGAGGCCGAGCTGGCCCCGGTCCACCTGGACTTCGACGCCGACCCGCACTTCATCGCGTTCGCCGACGGCGAGTCCGGCAAGACCAACCTGCTGCGGGTGATCATCCGGGGCATCACCCGGCGCTACACCCAGAAGCAGGCGCTGATCATGCTGGTGGACTACCGGCGCGGTCTGCTCGGCTACCTGGAGACCGACCAGTTGCTGGCCTACGCGGTGTCCGCGCCCCAGCTCACCGACGTGGTCAAGGAGGTGCGGGCGGTCATGGCCGACCGGGTGCCCGGCCCGGACGTCACCCAGCAGCAGTTGCGCACCCGGTCCTGGTGGCAGGGGCCGGAGCTGTTCGTCGTGGTCGACGACTACGACCTGGTGGCGACGGCGGGCACCAGGCCGCTGGAGCCGCTGGCCGAGTTCCTGCCGGTGGCCAAGGACGTGGGGCTGCACCTGGTCGTGGTGCGCCGGACCGGTGGTGCGTCCCGAGCGATGTACGACCCCATCCTCAGCCGGCTGCGGGAGATCGGCACGCCCGGGCTGATCATGAGTGGCAGCCCCGACGAGGGCGTGCTGCTGGGCAGTGTCAAACCCAGTGCGCAGCCGCCCGGCCGGGGCTTCCTGGTCAGCCGCAAGCAGGGGGTCCAGCTCGTTCAGACGGCCTGGACACCGGAGGATGCCCCGCTCAGCCCCGAGGTGTCCGAACCGGGCGAGTCCGCCTCGGGTGCGGCTGTTCCCGACGAACCCGAGCTGAGCAAGGCCGAAGTGGCGTCGAACGAGGCCGACCTCGACGGGATCACCCGGTCGACCTGACCCGGCTGGAGTTGGAGGAGAGTCGTGGACGGACCGCGCACACCGGGCAGCAGGCCGGTGCCCGTCGGGGAGGACCGGCACGGGCGGCGGCCGGTGTGCCTGGACTTCGACGCCGATGCGCACCTGGTGGTGCTGGGCGACGCCGGCGCGGGCAAGTCCACGCTGCTGTGCGCGGTCGTGGCGGGTGTCGAGCGGGTCTACGCCCCGGGCGAGGCGGTCTTCCTGCTGGTGGACCCGAGGCACGGGCTGCTGGACGTGGCCTCGTCCAGCCGGGTGCTGTCCTGGGTGCGGGCCCGGCGCGAGGTGCACGACGTGGTCCGCGACGTGCGGGCGCTGATGGACCGGCGGCTGCCCGGCCCGGACGTGACCCCGCCACAGCGGCGGGACCGGTCCTGGTGGCGGGGCCCGGAGCTGTTCGTCGTGGTGGACGACTACCGGATGCTGGCCCCCCACCAGCAGGTGAACCCGCTGCTGCCCCTCGTCGACCTGCTGCCCCACGGGCGGGACGTCGGCCTGCACCTGGTGATCGCCAGGGAACTGGACGGCTCGACGCCCAGGGCCCTGGCGCACGACCCGCTCCTCGCCGGCGTGTGCGACCAGGGCGGCCCCGCGGTGATCATGAGCGGCAGCCCGGAGGTGGGGCCGCTGCTCGGTGGCGTGGTGCCCAGCGCCCAGCCACCCGGGCAGGGCGTGCTGGTGCACCCCGCCGAGGGCAGCCGGCCGCTCGCGGTGACGCCACCGGCCGCCCGGCCCTGACGGCACCGGCCGGCCCCGGCCGCTCAGCGGTTCACAGGGTTTCCCACGCCAGGATGGTCGGGTCGAGCACGGTGGCGTTCAGGCCGAGCCGGGCGATGGTGTCGGTGAGTTCCTTGGCCGCGGCCGGGCTGCCCTTGGGCGGCAGGGCCGGGTCGTCCAGCTGGGTGACCATGTCGTCGTGGTGGCTGGGGATCACCAGGGCCGGCTGGGTCGCCCGCAGCACCCGCCCGACGTAGTCGTGGACGTTGGCGTGACCGCTGACGCCGAGCACCAGCGCGTCCGGCCGCAGCCCGGCCACCTCACCGGCCACGAAGTCGGCGGTGCCGGACAGGAACAGGATCGAGTACCGGTCGGCGATCCGGACCAGGTAGCCCAGGCTGCCGCCCTCCAGCAGGTCCTTGATCACCGTCGGTGTGCGGGCGGGCGGGGCGGTGAGGGTACCCGGCGCGTAGTAGCCGTAGCTGGCGTTGCGGCTGTGCGAGCTGCGCACCACCTGCACGGTGAACCCGTGGAAGTCCAGGTGTTCGCCGCCGTCGACGATGACGACCCGCGCCGGGTCCACGCCGAGCGCGGTGAGCAGGTGGGCGTGCGTCTCGGTGCCGATCACCCTGGTGGTGGCCCCGTCCTGGTCCGGGAACTTCGACAGCACGTAGGGCACCTCGGCCAGGTGGTCGTAGTGGCCGTGGGTGACCAGGACCAGCTCGGGGCGTTCGGTGAGGTGCCGGTCGAGCAGGTCGGTGCGGGGCGCGATCGGGTAGTCGTCGATGGTCCTGCCGTGCGCGTCCCACACCGGGAACCGGCTCAGGTAGGGGTCGATGAGGACGCGCCGGCCGTCGAAGCTCAGCTCCCAGCCGGCCACGCCCAGCCAGCGCAGGTTCACCCCGTGCCGCCGGCCGTCCGGGCGGCGCGGCTCGGCCTCGGCGGTGCCCCGGGGCAGGGTGCCGAGCGCCACGCCGGTACCGACCGCCACCGCCGCGCCGGCCGAGCCGAACAACATCCGCCGCCGGTTCATCCGGCCCGCCCCGTCAGGCGCGGGGCCGCTGCCGCACGTCGTGCACATCGTGTCGGATTCCTTCCACTGCCCGCCGGCCCGCCCGAGGGGCCGGTCGTCAACAGCGGCAAGCAGACCAGCGCCGCGCCTGGCCTGTCCAAGTCCAATATCGTGCCTGTGCCGATATGCGTTCGGATATCGTTGCTGGTGATGGACTTGATCAGGCACCTGAAGCACTTCCTGGCCGTGGCCGAGGAAGGTCACTTCGGGCGGGCCGCGGCCCGGCTGCACCTGTCCCAGCCGCCGCTGTCGCAGAGCATCCAGCGGCTCGAACGCCACCTGGGCGTGCGCCTGTTCGACCGGTCGGCGCGCGGGGTGGCGCTCACCGACGCGGGCCGGCTGCTGCTGCCCGCGGCGGGGGAGCTGCTGGCCAGGGCCGACCAGCTGCACACCACGGCGGAGCGGCTGCGCCGTGGTGAACTCGGGGCGCTGCGCGTCGGGGTGCCGCCCGACCTGGGCGGCCGGGCCGTGGCCGCGCTGCTGGCCGCGTTCCAGCGCCGCCGCTCCGGCATGGAGCTGCGGCTACGCGAGATCAGCACCGCCGAGCAGCTGCGCGGCCTGGCCGACCGCACCCTGGACGTGGGCCTGCTGCGGTACCCGTTCGACTCGACCTGGCTGAGCCTGGGGCCGGTGCTGTGCTGCCTGCTCGGGGTGCTGCTGCCCGCGGCGCACCCGGCCGGCGCGGCCGAGCGGGTGCGGCTGGCCGAGCTGACCGGCCTGGCCCTGGTGCTGTTCCCCCGGCCGAGCGCGCCCGCGCTGTTCGACGAGGTGCTGACCACCTGCGCCCGGCACGGGTTCACCCCCACCGAGGTGCACCAGGTGGCCAACCCGGAGTTCGCGCTGGGCCTGGTGCTGGCCGGCGGCTCGGTGGCGTTCACCGACGGGGTCGACCCGCCGCGCCAGCCCGAGGTGGTGTGGCGGCCGCTGGTCGGGCAGCCGCTGGCCTGGCGCACCTCGCCGGCCTGGCCGCGCGGCCGGCACACCCCGGCGGTGGCCGCGTTCGTCGAGGCCGCCACCGAGGCACTGGCCGAGCACGCCGGCATGCGCGTGCTGGACGAGGCCAGGCCGAGGCAGCCGCTGCACCCCCGGCCGACAACGGAGTTCTTCACATGAGCCAGCACACGGGTGGCGGCGGGATCGGCCGCCGGCTGCGGGCGGCGTTCACCGACGCCGGGGTGACCGGCTGGCTGCACGCTGTCGACCTGGACCGGCCAGCGGCGCAGGTGGGCGTGGGCGCGGACCGGCTGGTGGCGACCGCGAGCATGTTCAAGATCGCGGTGGCGCTGACCCTGTTCCGGGTGGCCGACGCGGGCGGCGTGGACCCGGCCGAGGCGGTGACGCTGCGACCGGAGGAGCGCAGCGGCGGCACCACCGGGGTGGGCGCCATGCTCGACGCGGCCACCCTGTCCCTGCGCGACCTGGCGTTCCTGGCGATCACCCTGTCCGACAACGGCGCCGCGGACGCGCTGCTGGACCGGCTCGGGCTGGCCGAGGTCAACCGCACGCTCACCGACCTCGGCCTGACCCGCACCGCCGTGGTGCACCACTGCCGCGACCTGGCCGCGCTCATGGCCGCCGACGCGGGCGTGGCCGACGGCGCCGCGCTGGCCCCGCTGCTGGCCGACCCGGTGGTGCTGGCCCGGCTGCGGGTGCTGGACCCGGCGCTGACCAACCGGAGCACGCCCCGGGAGATCACCCGGCTGCTGGCCGCGATCTGGCGGGACGAGGCCGCCTCGGCCGACTCGTGCGCGGCGCTGCGCCGGCTGCTCGGGCTGCAGGTGTGGCCGCACCGGCTGGCCTCCGGCTTCCCCTTCGACGACGTGCGGGTGTCCGGCAAGACCGGCACCCTGCCGACCATCCGCAACGAGGCCGGCGTGGTGGAGTACCCGGACGGCGGCCGGTACGCGGTGGCCGTGTTCACCCGCAGCGCGAGCACCGCGTTCACCCTGCCGGCGGCGGACGCGGTGATCGGCACCACGGCCCGGCTGGCCGTGGAGCACCTGCGGGCCAGCCGCGCCTAGACCAGACCGGCGGACTGGGCCAGGTCGGCCAGCCAGCGGCGGCTCGGCTCGTCGGCCGGGGCCTGCACCAGCACGGAGACCGCCTGCTCCTCGGTGGGCCGCAGCAGCGAGAAGGTCAGTCGCGGCTGGGAACCGTCCGGCACGTGCACGGCCAGGGTGGTGCCGCGGAACTCGCGGACGGTGCGGCCGCGCCACCACGGCGCCAGGTCGGGCCGCTGGTCGTCCAGACCGGTCAGCACCTCGCCGAGCCGGCGGTCGCCGGGGCACCGGTCGGTGGTGGCCCGCAGCTGCCAGAACATCTCCTTGGCCAGCGTGCGCCAGTCCGGCAGCCGCTGGCGCATCACCGGGTCGGACACCAGCAGCAGCAGGAAGTTGCGCTGATCCACGTCGGTCAGGCCGGGGTCGGGCCAGACGGCGCGGTAGGCGTCGTTCCAGGCCAGGATGTCGAACCTGGCGTCCACCAGCAGCGCGGGCGTGGTCGGCCAGGCGTCCAGCAGGCCGCGCAGCCGCTCGACCAGTTCGGCCCGCTCGGTCGGGGTGACGCCGCTGCCCGGCTCGGGTCGCAGTCCGGCCAGGGCCAGCACGTGCCGGTGCGCGTCGGCGTCCAGCCGCAGTGCCCGGCTGACCGCGTCCAGCACCTGCCGCGAGGTCTCCACCCGGCCCTGCTCCAGCCAGGTGTACCAGGCCACGCCCACCCCGGACAGGGCGGCGACCTCCTCGCGGCGCAACCCCGGGGTGCGCCGCCGGCCCGTGCCGGGCAGGCCGACCTCGGCCGGGTCCACCCGCTCCCTGGCCGCGCGCAGAAACGCCCCGAGTTCCCGCCGTGCCGTCCCCCGGCCCACTCGCCCAGCCACCCCGCCAGCCTATGACCTCCGGTAACAGCACAAACCGAGCACTCACTGGCCGGCCGCGCCGCGACCACGCTGTCCGGTGAAGGAGGAAACACCAATGACAGACCAGCTGTGGCGGCGCGACCCCGACTCGTCGCACCTGACCGCGCCGAAGACGCTGATCCGGGTGTTCGTCGAACCGGGCCGGCTGACCGAGACCGTGGCCTGGTACGAGCGGCTGCTCGGCGCCGAGGCGGACATGTTCCTGCCGTACCCGGAGAAGAACCTGGCGCTGGCCGCGGTGGGCGGGTTCCTGCTGATCGAGGGCAGCGAGGCGGACCTGCGGCCGTTCCGGGCCACCGTGGGCACCCTGTTGGTGGACTCGATCGACGGCTACCTGGACCGGCTGCGGGCCGGCGGCGCGGAGATCATCCACCCGCCGGTGGACGTGCCCAGCGGCGCCGGGTTCACCGCCCGCCACCCGGACGGCACCGTGATCGAGTACGTCCAGCACCGCCCCGACCCGCAGGGCCGCTGACCCGTGCGCGGACGGGCCGGCGCACATCCGGCCCGTCCGCCCGATTCTCACCAACTGATCACCCGGCTGCCCCTAGGCTGGATGTCCGACGTGAGGGGAGCCGTTGTGACAGGTACGGATGTCGAGCGTTCCAGCACCAGGGTGCGCTTCCCGGGGATCAGCCCCCGGGCCTACGAACACCCGGCCGACCGGGGCGCGCTGGCCGTGCTGCGGGCCGTGCCCGGGATCGGTCCGGTGTTCAAGGCGGTGGCCGGGGCGTTCTCCGAACGCGGTGAGCGGCTGATGTACCTGGCCTCGGCGATCCGGGTGGGCCCCAAGCAGTACCCGCTGCTGGACCAGGTGCGCCTGGAGTGCGCGGCCACCCTGGACCTGCCCGAGACGCCCGAGGTGTTCGTGCGACGCGACCCGGTGCCCAACGCCATGACCCTGGGCATGGACAAGCCGTTCATCGTGCTCACCACCGGCCTGGTCGACCTGCTCACCGTGGACGGCCTGCGCTTCGCCATCGGCCACGAGATGGGGCACGTGCTGTCCGGGCACGTGCTGTACCGCACCCTGCTGTTCCGGCTGATCCAGATCCAGGCCGGGCTGGGCTGGATGCCGGCCGGGTACTGGGCGCTGCGCGCGATCATCGCGGCGCTGCGCGAGTGGTACCGCAAGACCGAGCTGTCCTGCGACCGCGCCGGCCTGCTGTGCGGGCAGGACCCGGCCGCGGCGCTGCGCGTGCACGTGGCACTGGCCGGCGGCATGGACCTGTCCCAGGTGGACACGACCGCGTTCCTGGTGCAGGCCAAGGAGTACGAGGTCGCCGAGGACGTCCGGGACAGCGTGCTCAAGCTGCTCAACACCGAGCCGCTGAGCCACCCGATGGCCGTGGTGCGGGCCGCCGAACTGCAGCGCTGGGCGGCCAGCGCGGAGTACCGCGACATCCTGGCCGGCAGCTACCAGCGCCGCGAGGACGACGACCCGACCAGCACGTTCACCGAGGACATCAGGGCGGCGGCCAAGTCCTACAAGGACCGGGTGGCCACCTCCGCCGACCCGCTGGCCAAGGTGTTCAACGAGGTCGGCGAGGTGATCACCGGGGCGGCCGGCAAGGTGTGGAACCGGTTCGGCGGCGGCAACGGCAAGGACGGCGGCAACAGCGGGGACACCGGCGCCGGCTCGTGACCCGCCGGTGGGGGATCAGGCCGGGGTGACCAGCAGGGGCAGCCGCTTCGGGCCGTTGACCACCAACGGGTTGTAGAACTCCACCGGCTCGTCGGTGGCCACGCGGAACTCGGCGTAGCGGTCCAGCAGCAGGTCCAGGGCGATCCTGGCCTCCAGCCGGGCCAGTGGCGCGCCCAGGCAGAAGTGGATGCCCCTGCCGAAGGCGAGCTGGTGGGAGTTGCGCCGGTCCAGGTCGAACCGGTCCGGTTCGGCGAACACCGTCTCGTCCCGGTTGGCCGAGAGCAGCCACAGGAACACCAGCTGGTTCGCGGGCAGGGTGCGGCCGCCCAGCTCGACCTCGCGGGTGGTGGCCCGCATCGTGAGGCTGAACGGGGGACGCACGCGCAGCACCTCCTCGATGGCCGAGGGCAGCAGCTCGCGGTTGTCCCGCAGCCTGGCCACCACCTCGGGGTGCTGGTCGAACAGGAGCATGGCGTTGCCGAGCAGGCCGGTGGTGGTGATGTGCCCGGCGATCAGCAGGGTCGCGGCGAGCCCGACGATCTCGCCTTCGGTGAGCCGCGCGCCGTCGGCCTCGGCCGCGAGCAGCGCGGAGATCAGGTCCTCGCCCGGGTCGACCCGCCGCCGGTCGACCTGGCCGCGCAGGTAGTCGATCAGTGCGGCGCGGGTCGGCGCCACGGACCGCACGGCCTGCTGTGACGCGGCGAGGTTGTCCCGGTCGACGTTCAGGGACAGCAGGACGTCGACCCAGTCGCGGAAGGTGCCCCGGTCCTCGGTGGGCACGCCGAGCAGCTCGGAGATCACGATCACCGGCAGCGGGTAGGTCAGCGCGTCCACCAGCTCCAGCCGGGACGCCTCGGCCAGAGCGTCGAGTAACTCGCTGGTGAGCGCGCTGATCCTGGGTGCCAGCCCGCTGACCAGCCGGGGCGTGAACGCCGTGCTGACCAGGCCGCGCATGGCGCGGTGCCGGGGCGGGTCCATCCTGGTGAGGTTGGCGACCCGGAACGCGTCCCCCTCGGCCGCGGCGGGCAGGAACGCGCTGGTCTCGCTGGAGAACGTGGCCGCGTCGGCCAGCGCCGCGCTGACGTCGGCGTGCCGGAACAGGTGCCAGACCCCGCGCTCGTCCCGGTGCACCGGGTCGGTGGCGCGCAGCTGGTCGCACCAGTCGCGCAGCGAGGCGAACTCGCCGGACAGGTCGCCGGTACGGGTGTCCTGGTTGGTGGTCATGACGACTCCTGGTGGTCCTGGCTGGCCCTGGGCGGGCTCAGCTGGTTCGGGTGGCCGAGCGCGAGCCGCTGATGGCCGCCGCGTGGCTGGCGCGCACGCCCTGGAACAGCTCGATGGCCCGCGGCGCCACCGCGCGCAGCAGGTCCTCGTCCGGTGGCCGCTCAGCTTCGAGGGCGTTGCGCACGCCAGCGCCCAGCAGTCGCGCGGTGGCGTGGTCGACCTGGTCGTTGTCCCGAGGGCGGTAGCGCTCGGCGAGGAAGAAACCCGAGGTCACGCAGTAGTGCATGTAGAACAGCTCGGGCACGGTGAACTCGGTGCGCACCAACCCGTGCTCGCGCAGCAGGGCGAAGTAGTCGTGGTACATCCGCTCCTTGAGCGTGACCAGGGAGAGGTCGGTCTGGGTGGCGAGCTTGCCGAGCAGTTCGGTGTCGCCGGTGTTCATGGCGCGCACCAGCGGCCTGGACATGGCCTGGTAGGCGGCCACGGCCATGCGGTGCGGCAGGAGTTCGGCCGGGTCGCGCTCGATCCGGGCGATCAACTCGTCGATCCCCGACAGTGACTCGCGCAGCAGGACCGAGGTGAACAGCGCCTCCTTGGTGCGCCAGTGCAGGTAGAGGGTGCCCTTGCCGACGCCGGCCGCGCTGGCCACCTCGTCCACGGTGACCTTGCGGTAGCCCCAGCGGAGCACCAGCTCGGCGGCGGCGTCGAGGATCCGCCGCGCCCTGGCCTCGTACGTCAACGGCTGTTCGGCGACCACGTGCGCTCCCTCTCGTGACTCGTGACCAAATTCGTATTCTGGTCACGAGGCTAGCCCCGTTCCGCGACCCGCACAACGGGCCGCTGGCCGGCCCCGCCCGGCCGGCCGTCACCCCACCGGTGCCTGACGCTCCACTGCGGACTGTCCGAAGCGGACGGAGTGGGCGTGGTCCCGGTGCCAGGCGACGGGATCGTGGAGATCACTCGCGTGGGTTGCGTAGCCCGTTCCGAGTTGTGCCGGTCCGGTCGGCTCGCTGTTGTTGTTCATGGACACCAGATCCACCAGCAGGGGGCAGAAGCCGTTGGAATGACGAAAGGGAGACCACGATGAGGAAACCCGGGCGCAGGATGTTCCGTGGTGCGGTGGTCCTGTGCGGGGCCGCGGTGCTCGGGGTCGTGGCCGCGATCCCCGCTGCCACCACCACCGACCAGGCCACCGCGCACGGCCACGGGCAGACCAGGATCACCGGTGGCACTCCCGCGCTGATCGCGGACCACCCGTGGGTGATCGCGCTGGCCAACACCGAGGGGCAGCTGTTCTGCGCCGGCGCCCTCTACGCCACCAACCGGGTGGTCACCAGCGCGGAGTGCGCGGACAAGCACACGGCCGACGAGATCGTGGCGGTGGGCAACCGCACCAGGCTCAGCGACTTCACCGGCGTGGCCTCGGGCGTCACCAGGGTCATCCCGCACCCCGACTGGGACCCGGAGACCGGCTACGCCGACGTCGCCGTGCTCGAACTGGCCACGCCCATGCCGCTGGCGACCATCCCGGTGGCCGGCGCCCAGGAGACCGACGTGTACGCGCCGGGCGCGGTGGGCAGCGTGCTCGGCTGGGGCAGCCTGGCGGCGGGCGAGGACGCCACCGGTGAGCTGCTCCGGGCCGACGTGCCCATCCTGGACGAGCAGACCTGCGCCGACGCCTACCCCGACTACTACGACACCGCGTCGATGTTCTGCGCCAGCGACCCCGACCTGCCCAGCGGCGCCTGCGAGTACGACGGCGGGGCCCCGTTCGTGGTGGGGGGCAAGCTGGTCGGGGTGGCGTCCTGGGGTCGGGGCTGCGACTCCGACAAGCCCGACGTGTTCACCCGGGTCGCGATGTTCGCCCGCTGACCAGCCTCGACCAGAACGACCTACCCGCATTCCCCCTGCTGGTGCCGGGTTCTTCACTCGGCAGGGTGCTGTTTGCGATCTTCGCTTGTGTCGACCGCGAGGCGGTTGGTCGGCTTAGGGCACCGCCAGCCGAACCGGCCGGCGAGGACCGCACCCATCGCCACGCATCGCGGCGCAGCGCACCGCACCGGCGCTCCGAGCGAGCAGGCGACGACAGGAGGGAGAGCAGGATGGGCGGACGCGTCCCAGGGGGACTGCCGAGGGGCATCGCGGTCCTTTCGGCAGCGGCGCTGCTCGGGCTGCTCACCGCGCTGCCCGCCGCCGCGGCGGCGGAGCCGACCGCCCCGCCCGGCACGCGCATCGTCGGCGGCACCGCCGCCGAGATCGGCGACTACCCCTGGATCGTCGCGCTGACCACCAAGAACGGGCTGTTCTGCGGCGGCACCCTGACCGCGCCCGACGAGGTGGTCACCGCGGCGCACTGCGCGGAGGCCTACCCGGCCGAGGCCGTCGAGGTGATCGCCGGCCGCACCAGGCTGAACCGGGAGGGCGGCACGGTCGTCCAGATCGACCACTTCGAGGTCCACCCGGACTGGAACCCGATGACCCTCTACGGCGACATCGCGGTCGCCCGGCTCGCCGAGCCGCTGCCCGGCCCGACGCTGCCGCTGGCCACCGCCGCGGACAGCGACCTGTACGCGGCCGGCACCGTGGGCACGGTGCTCGGCTGGGGGCGGACCAGTGAGAACGGCGCGCTGAGCAAGGGGCTGCGCCGCGCCGACCTGCCGGTCACCTCGGACAACTCCTGCGCGCTGGCCTACCCGATGGCGTTCAACGCCAGGTCGATGTTCTGCGCCGGCTACGCCAAGGGCGAGGTGGACTCGTGCCAGGGCGACTCGGGCGGCCCGTTCGTGGTGGCGGGCAAGCTGGTCGGCATCGTGTCCTACGGCGAGGGCTGCGCCCGCCCCGGCCGACCGGGCATCTACACCCGGGTCAGCGCCTTCACCGAGTGACGCCGCCGCGCCCGCGACCGCGCCGCCGAGTGCCGCACGCCCGCGCGGGCGCACTCGGGGACGTGGCGGAACGCCAAGCGGCTCAAGGGTTTCCGCGCCGGCCGTCGGCCGGTGGAGAGTGCACAAACGGAGGGAGAAGCAGTATGGGGGGACCCATGCGGGGACTGTGTCGTGTCGTGTCGGCCATCGCCGGGCTGGTGGTGCTCGGACTGGCCGGGGTCAGCCCGGCCGGTGCCCAGGCGGACACACCCGCGCAACCGGCCAGCCCCAGGATCGTGGGCGGCACGGTGGCCAGCACCGCCGACTACCCGTGGATGGTCGGCCTGGCCGAGAACCACGGCGACCCGTTCTGCGGTGGCGCGCTGATCAAGGCCAACCTGGTGGCCACGGCCGCGCACTGCGTGGCCGGCGTCAACCCGGGCGAGCTGACCGTGGTGTCCGGCGACCGCCGGATGAGTCCGGACTGGACGGTGCCGGTCGTGTCGATCGACATCAACCCGGCCTACGCGGGCCCGAGGGGGGTCGGTGACGCCGCACTGGTGACGCTGGCCAGTTCGGTGCCCAACCAGACCGTGCCGCTGGCCTACCCGTCCGACGCCGGCCTCTACGAGCCGGGCACGGTCGGCACGGTGCTGGGCTGGGGCCGCACCAGCGAGGCCAGCCTGCTCAGCACCGCGCTGCGCAAGGCGGACGTGCCGATCATGACCGACACCGAGTGCGCCCAGGCCTACCCGGGCGAGTACGACGCGGCGGCGATGTTCTGCGCCGGGTACGCCAACGGCGGCGTGGACGCGTGTCAGGGCGACTCGGGCGGCCCGTTCGTGGTGGCGGGCAAGCTCGTCGGCATCGTGTCCTGGGGCGAGGGCTGCGCCCGCCCGGGCATGCCCGGCGTCTACACCCGGGTCGCGGCCTACGCGGTCGACGGCTGACCCCGCCGCCAGCGCCAGCCGCGGACCAGCACGGGCAGGGCACCCACCCGCGGTGTCCTGCCCGTGTGCGGTGCGCGCCGGCCGCGCCGCGCACACCCCCGGGGTCACACCACCAGCACGACCGACATGGTGGCGAACGCGGCGGCGCACACCGCGTCCAGGGTGGTGCGCACGGCGGGGCGGCCCAGCCGGCCGGCCATCCGCCCGGCCGCGAGCACGATCAGCAGCTCCCAGCACGCGGCCAGCACCAGGAACGTCAGGCCGAGCAGGGTCAGCTGCGCGACCGGGGTGCCGGTGCCGATGAACTGCGGCAGGAACGCCAGCGAGAACAGCAGCATCTTGGGGTTGGTGATGTTGGTCAGGAACCCCCGGCGCAACGGCCGGTCCGCGCGCACCGGCCGGTCGTCGGGCTGTCCGTGCCCGGCGCGTGAGCGCGCCAGGCCGCGCACGATGTCGACGGCCAGGTAGGCCAGGTAGCCGGCGCCCACCCAGCGCAGGGCGGTGAGCAGCACCGGCTGCCGGGCCAGCAGCACGCCCAGTCCGGAGACCACCAGGCCGACCTGGATGGCGCTGGCCGCGTAGATGCCGGCGAGGGTGCGCAGGCCAGCCCTGGTCCCGGCGCGCAGCGAGGTGCGCAGCAGCAGGAACGCGTCCACGCCCGGGGTGAGCACCACCACGACGCAGGCGAGCAGGAACGCGGGCAGCTGGGCGAGGTCGAGACGCATGCGGGACTCCGAACTGGACAAGCGTGGCGAACGAGCCACCGTGGGCGACGAATCACCTGTGATGTGGCCCACGGCTCGTGATTTATCCTGTGGAACGCCACTTTAACAGTAAATATTCCGGACCTTGTCACGCAGGGTGGCGCTGGTGACCATCCAGTGACCGTCTGTGACCGACCCGGGGCTGTGGTATTCAAGGTGAGGTGCGCGCACAGTCATTCCCCGCGGTCCTCCGGCGGGTTTGGGCAGCAGACCTCACCCCGGAACAGCTCTACGCCATGCTGCGGCTGCGGGTCGCCGTGTTCGTGGTCGAGCAGTCCTGCCCGTACCAGGAACTGGACGGCAGGGACCTCGAACCGGGCACCCGGCACTTCTGGCTGGAGGCCGAGGACACCGACGGGCCCGTCGCGTACCTGCGGCTGATGGTGGAGGCCGACGGCACCTTCCGGATCGGCCGGGTCTGCACCGCCCGGATCGCCAGGGGCCGCGGGTTCAGCCGGCGGCTCGCCGAGGCCGCGCTGGCCGAGGTGGGCGACGCCGCCTGCGTGCTGGACGCGCAGACCTACGTGGCCGACTTCTACGCGTCACTGGGCTTCCAGGTCGAGGGCGGCGAGTTCGTCGAGGACGGCATCCCGCACGTGCGGATGCGCCGCCCGGGCCGGGGCTGACCCCGCCACCCGACCCGCCCGCGCGACACCCCCCCCGGGCCGAACCACCCGCGGCCGAACCGCTCCGCGCGGGCCAGCCCCGGGCAGCCCAGTGCGGGACGGGTCAGGGCCGGGCGGGCCAGTGCCGGACGGGTCAGTGCCGGGCGGGTCAGGGCTTGGCCGGCGCGGGCGCGGTGCTGACCAGCACCTCGCACACCCGGTCCAGGTCGGCCTCGGTCAGCTCGGCCCTGGCGGTCAACCGCAGCCGGGACACCTGGTCGGGCCCGGCCGGAGGACGCGCGCAGCCCACCGCCACCCCCGCCGCCTGACAGGCCCGCGCCCAGTCCAGCGCGGCCTGGGCCGAGGGGGCGCGCACCGACACCAGCGCCGCGGCCGGTTCGCTCGCCGCCAACCCGGCCGCCCGCAGCCGGGTGGCCAGCTCCACCGCGACGGCCCGGGCCCGCTCCGCCCGCTCCGGCTCGGCCCGCAGCACCTGCAGCGCGGCCAGGGCCGCGGCCGCCGAGGCCGGCGCGAGGCCGGTGTCGAAGTGCAGCGCCCGCGCGGTGTCCACCAGGTGGCGGATCACCCGCCTCGGGCCGAGCACCGCGCCGCCCTGCCCGCCCAGTGCCGCCGCCAGCGACAGCGTGGTGACCACGTTCGCGTCCCCGACCAGGCCGGCCTCGGCCACCGCGCCCCGGCCACCCGGCCCGAGCACGCCGAACCCGTGCACGTCGGCCACGAGCAGGCCGGCGCCGTGCGTCCGGCACACCTCGGCCAGCTCCGGCAGCGGAGCCAGGTCACCGTCCACCGCGAACACCGAGTCGGTGACCACCAGCGCCCGCCGATCACCCCGGGTGCTCAGCGCGTGAGCCACCCGGGCCGGTTCGCGGTGCCCGGCCACGGCCACGTCGGCCTTGGCCAGCCGGCAGCCGTCGATCAGCGAGGCGTGGATGTGCTGGTCGGCCACGATGGCGCTGCCCTGGCCGCTGAGCGCGGTGACCGCGCCGAGGTTGGCCAGGAAACCCGAGGAGAACACCAGGGCGGCCGGCGCGCCGCAGAACTTGGCCAGCTCGTACTCCAGCTCGGTGTGCACCTCGGTGGAGCCGCTGGCCGGGCGGGCACCGGTCGCGCCCGCACCCCAGCGCAGCGCCGCCGCCGCGGCCGCCCCGACCACCCGCTTGTCCCGGGCGAGGCCGAGGTAGTCGGTGCTGGCCAGGTCCAGGGTGACGGCCCCGGCCGGCCGAGGCGACAGGCGGTGGGTGAGACCGGCCTCGGCGCGGGCCTGGGCGCGGGCGTCGATCCAGTCGAACACCGACTCACCGGTCGGCGTGGTGCTGGCCTGTTCCGGGGTGGCTGTCACCCGGGCAGTGTCCCACCGCCGGGTGCGCGCCGACCCAGGTGGACCGGGCGGTGGGCGGACCCGGCGGGTGCGTTCAGGGCACCAGCAGCGTCTGGCCGATCGCCGCGCGGTCGATCAGCCGCTGGTGCGCGGCCGCGGCCAGCTCCAGCACCTCGACGACGGTGTCGCGCAGCAGGGCGGCCCCGCGGTCGGGCTGGTCGCTGTAGCCGATCACGGCGAGCGCGCGGCGGAACAGGTCGGCCGGGCCGGTCTCGGGCACGCGGCCGCCGCCGACCGCCTGCTCCAGCTGAGGGCCGACGTCTTCGACCTGGCCAACCAGGGCAGGCCGCTGCTGCGCGCGCTGAACCGGCTCGGCGCCCCCACCCGGTACTGCACCGGCAGCCACGACGAGTGGCGCCCGCGGCTCACCGAACTGCTCGCCGAGAGCAGACCCGGCTGCGACGCGCAGTTGCTGGCGCACGCGCTGCTGGCCGGCGTGCGCATCGACCTGCTCGACCACCCGACCGAGCACAGTGGACTCGGCGTGGCGCGGGCCCGCCAGGGCGTGCTCACCCCCACCCGGGCCGTCCTCACCGGCGAACCGGCGCCCGCGCCGGCACCGGCGGAGTGAGCGGGCGGCCGCCGGCCGGGACAGCGGGCGGATTTCACGCCGACGACCGGAGTTCGGTAGAACCATGATCGGGCGGTACCGTCGTCAGCCACAGGGTTGGTCGGGCGGGCCGGGGGCCCACGGGTGCGCGAGCGGGTCGTGAACAGCCCGGCCGACTTCGAGTGCCGGGCACGCGGGCACTCCGACCGCGATCCCCCCAACTGTCCTCAGTGGACACACGGCGGGGGTGGCCGCTCCACCTGCCAACGGTCGTCGTACTTCCACCGCCAGGTGGGGGAGGAGAACAGCTTCAGATGGGCGGTCGAATCTCCTTCGTCGGCGCTGGTCCCGGCGCCGCGGACCTGATCACGTTGCGCGGCGCCCGGCGGATCGCCGAGGCCGACGTCGTGGTGTGGCCGGCCAACCTGGTGGACCAGGAGTGCGTCCGCCAGCACGCCAGCCCGACCGCCCAACTCGTGGACGCCTCGCTGGCCAGCCAGGCGGAGGTGGTCGAGGTCTACCGCCGCGCGGCCGTGCGCGGCCTCAACGTGGTCCGGTTGCTGGCCGGTGATCCAGCCCTGTGGAGCGGGGTGCGGGAGCAGTTCGACGCGTGCGCCAAGCTGGGCCTGGCCACCGAGATCGTGCCCGGGGTGTCCGGTTTCTCCGCCGCGGCGGCCGCGGTCGGCCGGGAACTGACCCTTCCGGAGGTCACGCAATCGGTTGTTCTCACCCGGCTCTCCGGCGGGCCGAGCCCGGTCGGGGAGCGGGAGCGCATCCGGGAGCTGGCCAGCCACGGCAGCACCATGGCCGTGGTCCTGTCCGCCGCACGGATCGGGCAGCTCGCCGAGGAGCTGCGCGCCGGCGGCTACCCCGAGGACACACCGGTCGTGGTGGCCTCCAAGACGACCCGGCCGGACGAGGTGGTCCTGCACACCACCCTGGCCGAGCTGGAAGCCACGGTGAAGCAGCACAAGCTGTGGCGGCACACGCTGGTGCTGGTGGGCGCGGTGCTGCGGGGCGGGGCGACCCGGTCCCGGCGCTACGGCTCCGGCCAGACCCCGGCGTTCCGCAAGGCGCGGCCCGGCGAGGACCGGCCGGTCCGCCGGAGCTATCCGGGCGGGGCGGCGGGCGCCACCGACGTGCCCGGCGCCACCGAGCCGACATCGGGCACGCGCCGGGCCCAACCCACCCAGTGGTCGCTGCGGGCCGGGCGCCGCGCCGCCCGCCGGGCCAACCCGCCCCAGACCGGCGGCGCGGTCCAGTCGGCCGGCTCGGTCGGCTCCGCGGGTGAACCGTCCCGTGTGGACCGGACCCGCCTTGGCCGCACCGGCGCGGCCGGCCCGGACGCCGTCTACTGGGCCACCCGGTCCGGCGGCGCCCCCGCGCAGGGCGGGGACAGCACCCCGGACACGACCGGCGCCGCGGGCGAGGGCAACCCGGCGTCGGCCGCGGCGTGGTCGGCGGTGCGCGGCTGGCAGGAGACGGCGCGGGCCAACGGCCGGGCCAAGGGACGCGGCCGGACCAGCGCCGGCAGCCGGGCGAAGGCCGGCGGCGCGGGCGAGCAGCAGGTGCTGGCCCTGCCGTCCCGCCCGGCCGACCCGGCACCGGCCGACGAGGCGACCAGGCCGACCAGCCGGCGGAACAAGGTGGTGGCGGCGGCCACCCGGCGCACCTCGGTGGCGGTCAGCGCCGGCGCCGCCACCGCGCCGGCGGGCGAGCAGCCAGCGCGGCCGGCCAGTACACCGGCCCAACGGTCCATTCAGGACAGTCCAGATCGGCGGGTCGGCGCGGGCACCACCCCGGACGGTGCCGACGTCACCGCCGATGCCGCTGGTCCCGTCGTCCCCACCCAGCACGCCGCCGCGGACGCGATCGGCTCGCCGCGGCCAGCCAGCGGGACGAGCCCAGACCGGACCGTCACCGACCGGATCGCCACCGACCGGGCCGTCACCGACCGCGCCGAGCGCCTGCCCGTGACCCAGGCGCCAGCCCGGTCCGTCGCGCCTCGTCCCCGCGCCGAGGCACACCCCGCGCCGCCCGCGGCCGCACCCGCCGAGGCCACCGACACTGCCGGACCGGCCGGCCCGGCCGCTTCACCGACCAGCCCGCCCGAGCCACAGGCCAGCCCAGCCGAGCCACAGGCCAGCCCAGCCGAGCCACCGACCGCGCCGGCGGAACCGGCGAAGCCGGCAGCGACCCGGTCCGGCGGCAGGAGCACCGCGGCGCGGGCGAAGGCAGCGACCCGGGGCCGCGCCAAGCCGGCAACCAGCACGCGCGCCAAACGCGGCAAGACCGACACCGACTGACCAGCACTCTGGCTGACCAGCGCCCTGGCTGGCCGGCACTCTGGCTGATCAGCGCCCTGGCTTGCCGGAACAGACCGACCGGCACCCGGCTGGCCGGCACCCGCCTGACCGACATCCGACTAAACGGCACCCGGCTGATCGGCAGCGCTCGACATCGTCCGACACCGCTGCCCGGTATCGCCGTCCAACGCCACCCGTCCGGGATCGCTTTCCGACATCAGCGCAGCCCCCGCCCTTCCCGGGGGGCGTCCCCTGGACCAGCCTATCCACCCCACCCCGTCGGTGGGCCCGACTGGACGGCGCCTGTGGACAACACCGGGGGCTGTGCACAACTCCGACCCCGATCGGGTGGATCGTGGCCGGAGACACGCTGGGTGTGCTAGCCAGTCGCCGCGGCCCGTGCGGCGGGGCGTCGGGGTGGTCTCACGGTCCGCGGGCGACCGGGCAGGAGAAGGGTGACCGCCGGCGGTGAGCCGCGGAGCGCGCCGCGAACACGCCGTGCGGGCTGGTGGATGTCCGGTCGGGAGCGGGTGCTCTCACCGCGCGGCGACCACCCGGGTGCGATAAGTCACGGTCGCCGCCACGAGCATGGACATGGCCGCAAGCCCGTGGATGCTTCTACCCATGCACGGTGAGCAGCACTATCTTGTCGGTCTCGACCTGTCCGGCCGTCGGGTGGTCGTGGTCGGCGGTGGCACGGTCGCCCAGCGCAGGCTGCCCAGGCTGGTCGCCGCGGGTGCCCGCGTGGAGGTCATCGCCCCGCAGGTCACCGCGGCGGTCCAGGCCATGGCTGAGGCGGGCGAGCTGGTGTGGCACGCCCGCGCGTACACCGACGGGGACCTCGCCGATGCCTGGTACGCCCTTGCCTGCACCGCCGACCCGGCGGTGAACGCGGCCGTCGCGGCCGAGGCCGAGCGGGCCAGGGTGTTCTGCGTGCGCGCGGACGCCGGCCAGGACGGCAGCGCGGTGACGCCCGCGGTCGGCGAGCACGACGGGCTGCTGGTGGGGGTCCTCGCCGGTGGCCGGCCCCGGCGTTCGGCCGCGGTGCGGGACAGCCTGCTCGACGCGCTGCGCGAGGCACGCGTCACCGACCGGGAACCCGAGCCGGAAACCACGACCGGCGCCCTGCCGGGGGTGGCCCTGGTCGGCGGTGGGCCCGGCGACCCCGAGCTGATCACCGTGCGCGGCCGGCGCCTGCTGGCCAGGGCCGACGTGGTGGTCGTGGACCGCCTCGCCCCCCACCAGCTGCTCGACGAGCTGCCGCCCCAGGTGCTGGTCGTGGACGCGGCGAAGATCCCCTACGGCCGGGCGGCCAGCCAGGACGCCATCAACAGCGCGATGATCGAACACGCCAGGGCCGGGCGGTTCGTGGTGCGGCTCAAGGGCGGCGACCCGTTCGTGTTCGGCCGGGGGTTCGAGGAACTGCTCGCCTGCGCCGAAGCCGGCGTGCCGGTCACCGTGGTACCCGGCGTGACCAGCGCCTTCTCCGTTCCCGCCCTGGCTGGCGTGCCGGTCACCCACCGGGGGGTGGCGCACGAGGTGGTGGTCGTCTCCGGGCACGTCGCACCCGATGACGAGCGCTCCCTGGTGGACTGGCCGGCGCTGGCCCGGCTGCGCGGCACCCTGGTGCTGCTGATGGCCGTCGAGCGCATCGCGGTGTTCGCCCAGGTGCTGCTCGACCACGGCCGCCAGCCCGACACGCCGGTCGTGGTGGTGCAGGAGGGCAGCACGCGGAGCCAGCGGGTGGTTCGGTCCAGCCTGGACCGGGTCGCCGAGGACGTGGCCGCACACCAGATCCGGCCACCCGCCATCATCGTGATCGGCCCGGTCGCCGGACTGCTCCGCGAGACGACCGACTGACCCGCCGCGTCCCGGGTGGATAACGCCAGTGGCCGGGGTTGCTGATCACGAGTGCGATCAGCAACCCCGGCCACGGGACAACAGGTGGAAACCAGCCGCGACCGACCGGCACCAGGCCGTTCGGCCAGGACCGTCAGCCCAGCGCCCGTCAGCACCGGGCCGTCAGCCCAGGGCCGTCAGGTCGAGAACTGTCGCGTCAGGACTGCTGGGTGTGGGTGTGCGAGGGACGACCGGCCGAGAACTCCCGCCGACCCGACTCCCGCCGGCCGCCACCGGATTCGCGACGCTCGGACCGGCCGCGGAACTCGCTGCGGAACTCGCCACGCCCACCAGCCGTGCGACCACGCCGTGGCGCACCACCCCGCCTCGGGGTGCGCGGCCGCGGCTCCGGGTCCACCACCGGCTCACCACTGGGCAGCCGAGCACCGGTGATGCGCACCAGCTCCTCGGCGCCCGGGCTCACCCGGGTGCTCTCCGGTCGCACACCGGCCCGGGCGGTCAGCCCGCGGACGGCCCGCCGCTGGTCCTGCGTGACCAGGGTGACCACGGTGCCCGACTGGCCGGCCCGCGCGGTCCGACCGGCGCGGTGCAGGTAGTCCTTCGGGTCGGTGGGCGGATCCACGTGCACCACCAGGCTCACGTCGTCGACGTGGATGCCCCTGGCGGCGACGTCGGTCGCCACCAGCACCGGCGTCACCCCGGACCGGAAGTCGCCGAGCACCCTGGTGCGCGCGCTCTGGGCCTTGCCGCCGTGCAGCGCGCCGGCCCGGACGCCGACCGAGCGCAGCCGCTTGGTCAGCCGGTCGACGTGCTGCTTGGTGCGCACGAACATGATGGTGCGGCCGTCCCTGGCCGCCACCTCGGTGACCACGGCCTGCTTGTCCTCGGCCGAGACCAGCAGCAGGTGGTGCTCCATGGTGGTGACGCTGGCCGAGGGCGGGGCGACCGAGTGCACGATCGGGTCGGTGAGGTACTGCCGGACCAGTGCGTCCACGTCCCGGTCCAGGGTCGCGGAGAACAGCAGCCGCTGGCCGTTCGGGTCGGTCAGGTCCATGATGGCCCTGACCTGCGGCATGAACCCCATGTCGGCCATCTGGTCGGCCTCGTCGAGCGCGGTGAACCGCACGTCGGAGAGCACGCAGGTGCCCTGGCGGACGTGGTCGGACAACCGGCCCGGGGTGGCGATGAGCAGGTCGACACCCCGGCGCAGCGCGTCAACCTGACGGGGGAACGAGGTGCCGCCGACCACGGTGCGGCAGGACAGCCGCAGCGCCCTGGCGAACGGGGTCAGCGCGTCGCTGACCTGCATGGCCAGCTCCCTGGTCGGCACCAGGACCAGGCCGCGCGGGTGCAGCGGACGGGACCGCTCGCCCACCAGCCGGCACAGCAGCGCCAGGCCGAAGGCCAGCGTCTTGCCCGAACCGGTCTGGCCGCGACCGAGCACGTCCCGGCCGGCGAGCGCGTCGGGCAGGGTGGCCGCCTGGATCGGGAACGGCTCCTTGATGCCGGCGGCGGTCAGCGCGTCGAGCAGCGGCTCGGGCAGGCCCAGTTCAGCGAACGAGGGCAGCGGCCCGGTCGGTGCCTCGGCGATGGTGTGTTCGGCCAGCACACTGGACGTGAAGTCGGTGCCAGCGGTGAGGTCTGCCTCGAAACCACCGCGCCGGGGGCCGCGGCCGCGCTGTCCGTCGCGGTGGCGACGGGGCTTGCGGAACGAGTGGTCGGGGCGGTGTGGGGATGTGGATGGCAAATCTGACCTCCGGACGTGGCACGTCTCGGGGAGGCCCAGCGTTGCCGAGTCAAAGACACGGTCGGTCGCGGTGGGCGATCGCAAGGACGAGCCCGGCGCATGGTTACGCCGTTGGTGGATGGAAGCACCGGGCCAATCGGGGTGGCCTCGACAAGTACGCAACGTCGTACGCCGATCGGTGCGCAACTCACTCTACCCGATGATGAAGCACACCCGCCGGGGCCACCCCGTTCCCGCGCTTTCCGACGTGTCGAATTGGCCGTGTTCCACCCCGATCGCGACGCCGTAGCCCACCGACCACCACCGCGAGGGGCGGGGTGATGTTGGCCACGTCGGTCGGACAGTGGTCGACCGATCGGGTGAGGACCCGGTCGGCGGAGCCGGGCGCGGTCGGCGGAGACCGCTCAGGCCGGCACCACCAGTTCGAGGGTGTTCGCGTCGACGTGGTCCAGGCGCAGGCCGGCCGCGGTCGCCACCCGCAGCACGCCGGACACGGTGGCCGGTTCCCGCGCGCTCGTCGCCAGTGCTCGGGCCAGCCTGCCCTTGTGGGCCTTGTTGTGGTGGCTCACCGCCTTGCGGCGCCCGGCACCGTCCACACTGACCACCCGCACCAGCACGGCCGAGGGCACCCGGGCGAGACCGGCGTAGGCGCCGGACCGCAGATCGATGACCAACTCGTCCACAGTGGACACAATGGGTTCCAGGGCCGGCCGCCACAGCGACCGCAGCGGGCCGATCCCGGGCAGTGCGCTGCCCGCGGACAGCCGGTAGGCGGGAATCAGGTCGGCCCCGCGCACCAGTCCGAACAGCGCCGAGGCCACGGCCAGCCGGTGCTTGGCCCTGGCCAGGGCGGCCGTGCTGAGCGTGGCCACGTCCAGCGCGTCGTAGAGCACCCCGGTGTAGCGCGCCAGCGCGGGCGCGGTCGGCGCGGTCAGCAGCCGTGCGTTGCGCTCCACCTCGCCGGCCTGCCGCTCGGACAGCCCCAGCGCGGCCAGGCTGGCCGGCACGTCCTCGGCCAGTTCGGTGAGCGCGGTCACCAGGCGGGTGCGCACCGGAGTCAGGTCCGGAAAGGACAGTGCGGCGAGGTCGAGCGGGGGCGCTTCGCCGCCCGGCGCCTTGGTTTCCGAAGGGGGGAGCAACACGAGCACGGTGGGCAGGGTAGGCAGCCCGGCCCGGCGCTGCGCCAGCCGGCTCCGCTCCGCCCCGCCTGGTGGACAGACGGCGGCGGGCGCACGGCGGCGGGCGGGTGAGGGCGGGTGGACGAGGCGGGCGGGTGCAGGCGGGCAGGCGCAGGAGGACAGGCGGTGACGGATGAACGGCGGCGGGCCGCCCACCGGGCTGGGGTGGGCGGCCCGCACTGGCCGGTCGTCTCTCGTGCGCCCTGGTGCCGAGACTGGCGGCGCTGGCGAGCGCCCGCCACGTGGTTCCGGTCGGCCGGGTCGCACCGCGATCGCGGGCGAACTGTGCGCTAGCTGGTCCGGCCCTGCCGGGCCGGGCGGTCAGCCCTGGACGGGCCTACTTGTAGGTGATGTCGGACGTCGAGTACTGGCAGTTGCTGCTCGGGCCGCTGCCGATCTTCGACGGCTCCCCGCTGGTGACGCCCTTGTACCAGTCGCAGATGCTCATGTTCTTCTTGCCGACGACGGTGATCTTGGAGAACTTCGCGGTGTCGCCGTAGTTGGTGTTGATGCCGGCCAGGGTGCTGCCGGGCGCGGTGGCGGTGACGTTCTGGATGACCACGTTGCGCTGGTACTGGGTGCTGCAGTTGCCGCACGACCGGTACAGCTTGCCGAAGTCCTCCACCTGGAAGTTCTTGATGACCATCGTGCCGGGGCCGTTGTGCTGGAAGACCTTGTCCGAGGCCTTGCGGGCGCCACCGCCGTCAATGGTCATGGTCTGGCTGGACGAGCTGCCCTTGAACGTGGCCGCGTCCTCGCCCACGTCCTCCCACCACACGTTGATCAGGGTGCAGCTACCCGTGCAGTGGACGCCGTCCGCGGCCGGGGCGCCCAGGATCACGTTCTTCAGCGTGGCGCCGTTGGCCAGCTTGAAGATCGGGTCCTGGCCCTCGTCCTGGCCGCCGTCGCCGAGATCACCCGTGCCGTAGTAGCGCTTGAGGCCACCGTCGAGCGTGCCCGAGACGGTGATGGTGGCGCCGACGCCCTGCTGGCCCGACGGGCTGGGGAAGCTGATGGCGGCGTTTCCGCTGGGCGCGGTGACCGCCATGGTGAACGCGGTCAGTGCGAACAGCACCACCGCGTACAGAGATTTCCTGGGCGCGCTGAGATGAACCGGGATGGGGGACATCCGTCCCTCCTTGCCGTGAGTCGTCCGTCCTTTCCACAATGAAAGGAAAGCGCTTTCCGAAATCGAGGTTAGGGCAGTCGCGACAGGAGCGTCAACACGACGGGGAAAAAGCTCGTTGTTCGATTCTCCTTCGATTCCGGCCGGTCCGGCGCACGTCACGCGGTCCGCCCGCGACCGGTGCGGTGCCGCTTCCCGGCGCCGGTCCCGCCCGGTCGCCGCGGCTCGCGCGCCCGGCCCGACCCCGCCGGACAGGACCGCCCGGCCGGCCCGCCACCCGGACGGGGTGCTATCGCGTTGTACGCGGCCCGAGCGGGTTGACTACTCTGCAGGGGCTCGGAGCGGGCCTGCCGCGGACGGTGGGCCTGCGGCGTGCCGATACGCTGCCCAACCAGTCGCGCCGAGTTCTGTCCACGAGGAGCACTGACCGTGATTACCAGGATGTCGTCGCTGTTCCTGCGCACCCTGCGCGAGGATCCGGCGGACGCCGAGGTGCCCAGCCACCGGCTGCTGGTTCGCGCCGGCTACGTCCGTCGGGTCGCCCCGGGCGGTTACTCCTGGTTGCCGCTGGGCATGCGGGTGCTGCGCAACGTGGAGCGCGTGGTGCGCGAGGAGATGGACGCCATCGGCGCCCAGGAGATCCAGTTTCCCGCGCTGCTGCCCAGGGAGCCCTACGAGGCGACCGGCCGGTGGACCGAGTACGGCCCCAGCCTGTTCCGGCTCAAGGACCGCAAGGGCGCCGACTACCTGCTCGGCCCCACCCACGAGGAGCTGTTCGCCCTCACCGTCAAGGGCGAGTACAGCTCCTACAAGGACTACCCGGTCATCCTCTACCAGATCCAGACCAAGTACCGGGACGAGGAGCGGCCCCGGGCGGGCATCCTGCGCGGCCGCGAGTTCCTGATGAAGGACTCGTACTCGTTCGACCTGGACGACGCCGGCCTTGAGCGGTCCTACCAGGCGCACCGGGCCGCCTACATCAGGATCTTCGAGCGGCTCGGCCTGAAGTACGTGATCGTGTCGGCGACCTCCGGCGCCATGGGCGGCTCGGCCTCCGAGGAGTTCCTGGCCGAGAGCGACACCGGCGAGGACACCTTCGTGCGCAGCACGGGCTCGGCGTACGCGGCCAACGTGGAGGCGGTCACCACGCCCGCCCCGGCCGCGCAGTCCGTCGAGGACAAGCCCGCGGCCCAGGTGCACCACACGCCGAACACGCCGACCATCCAGACCCTGGTCGACTTCCTCAACGCAGCCAACCTCGGCCGCACCTTCAGTGCGGGTGACACGCTGAAGAACGTCATGGTGAAGGTCCGCCAGCCGGGCGCGACCGACTGGGAACTCCTCGGCGTCGGCCTGCCCGGCGACCGCGAGGTCGACATGAAGCGGTTGGAGGCCTCGCTGTACCCGGCCGAGGTCGCGCTGCTGGACGAAGCCGACTTCACCGCCAACCCGTTCCTGGTCAAGGGCTACATCGGGCCGGAGGCGCTGGGCGCCAACGGCGTGCGCTACCTGGTGGACCCCAGGGTGGTGCCGGGAACGGCCTGGGTGACCGGCGCCAACAAGCTCGACCACCACGTGGTGGACCTGGTGTGCGGGCGGGACTTCACCCCGGACGGCACCATCGAGGCGGCCGAGGTGCGCGAGGGCGACCCGTCGCCGGACGGGACGGGCACCCTGGTGGCCGCGCGGGGCATCGAGGTCGGCCACATCTTCCAGCTCGGCCGCAAGTTCGCCGACGTGTTCGGCCTGGACGCGCTGGGGCCGGACGGCAAGCCGATCCGGATCACCATGGGCTCCTACGGGATCGGCGTGTCGCGGGTGGTCGCGGCCGTGGCCGAGCAGCACCACGACGACCTCGGCCTGGTGTGGCCGAGGAGCATCGCCCCGGCGGACGTGCACGTCGTCATCGCGGGCAAGGACGAGGCGCTGCGCTCCGGCGCGGAGCAGCTGGCCGCCGACCTGGACGCCGCCGGCCTGACCGTGCTGCTGGACGACCGCACGGCCAGCCCGGGGGTGAAGTTCGCCGACGCCGAGCTGATCGGGGTGCCCACCATCGTGGTGGTGGGCCGGGGCCTGGCCAAGGGCCTGGTCGAGGTGAAGGACCGGCTCAGCGGCGAGCGCACCGAGGTGCCGGTGGAGCAGGCCGTGGCGCACCTGACCGAACTGGTGCGCGGCGACCGCGGATAGGACGACGCCAACCGCCGCGCCGGGTGGCCGGAAGCGCCACCCGCGCGCGGTGTCGGCCGGCGCGCGTCAGCGGCACACCCGGCACCGGGCGGTGCGCCGGGCGTGGGCCCGCGGCCGGTCGGACTCGTGGCGCCTGCGGCGGACGGCCAGCGCTGGTGCCGATCCCGTGGCCCCGAGGCAGGCTGCCGATCCCGTGACCCCGGGGCAGGCGTGCGGCCGGACCAGGGCCACGGCCAGCCCCTGCGGAGGGACCGGCCGCCGACCGGCGTCGGAACCAGCCCCGAGCAGGTGGTGTCCGAGTCAACGCTGCGGCGCCCAGCCCCCACCCGCCCTGGGGGGCGAGCCCTGCTCCAGCCTATCGATGCTGGTCACGGGGAGACAGCAGGCGATGTGAGGCTGTGGACAACTACCGGCACGCGCCGTCACCTGTGGACAACTCCGCCTGGTGTGCGGCCGAACGGGTGACGCCGCGGGGAGAGGGTTCCCCGGCGTACCGCTGTCCCCACCCACGGCCGCGTCGGGGTGGTGCACCGCCGAAGCGCGCTTGCCGGCACCCGGGCTCGGCAGCGGTGCGCGGTTGCGGCCAGGGGTAGGCGTTTCCGGTCAGGTGGCTACCCGCGGGGTGGCCGTGCCGCTACGCCTCGGCGTCCGCGGGGCGCCGGCTCGACCGCTCGACCCCGCCGGGACCGCCCAGCACGGCCCTGACCACCGCGTCCGTGTCGGCCAGGTCGGGCAGGGTCACGTGGGCGCCGGCGTCGCGCAGTTCCTGCTCGCTGCTGTGCCCGGTGGCCACGCCCACCGCGACCGCGCCGTGGTGCAGCGCCGCGGTCACGTCGTGCGGCGAGTCCCCGATGACCACCACCGCGCCGGCCCCGAACCGGACGCCGTACTTGTCGGCGGCGTTGCGCACGGCGGCCGACACCAGGTCGGGACGGTGCTCGGACAGGGAACCGTAGCCGCCGATGTCGAACTCCACGTTGGCGTCCAACCCGAACGCGGCCAGCTTGTACCTGGCGATCTCCGGCAGGTTGCCGGTCACCAGCGACTGCACCACGGTCGGGCGGGCGGCCAGCGCGGTGAGCGCCTCGCTGGCCCCGGGCAGCGCGTGGCCCAACTGGCTCAGCCGGTGGCGGTCCTCGGTCGCGATGGAGATCAGCGCGGCGTACACCCGCTTGATCGTCTCGTCGTCGGTCTGCTCGCCGTGGGCGGTCAACAGCTCCCTGGTGATGGCCCGTTCGGTCCGGCCGGGAAACGCCGGGAGGTGGCGCAGGGCGAGACCGGAAACCGTGGTCAGCGCCTGCGCGTACCAGCGCTGGCCCAGGCCGGTCAGGTTGACCAGGGTCAGGTCGATGTCCCACAGCACGAGCACGCTGGGTGGCGGGGGCGGTGCGGTCACCGCCCCATCCTGGCACGCCGACGGGCACCGGCCAGCCGCGTGCGCGGCCGGGCGGGCTCGGGCGGCCGGACGGCGCCTCCGGTGGCTGGTTCCAGCGCACCGCGTAGTTCCCGGGTGACGGCTCCAGGGGACCGAACGCCACCCGCGGACTGGGTCGCGATCTCGGCGATCCGCGCGTTGTCCAGCCCTGCCAGGGTGAGTTCCACGATCTGGCCGAGCAGCACCCGGTAGGGGGCGGCGAGCTGGGCCGCCACCACCGGGGCACCGGTCACCGGCCGCACGGCTTCCCGGACAAGCACTAGACGCGCACTAGTCGAGCGGCTGGACGCTGGCCACGATCTGCTGCAGGTCCTCCGGGGTGGGGCCGGTGTCCGCGTGCGGGCCGCCCAGCGCCACGTTGACCACCACCAGCGCGGTGCCGCCGCCGTGCTGCAGGGCCACGGCCGTGACCTGGCCCTTGGGCGCGTAGCAGGCGCTGACCTCGGTGGTGGTCGCCGTCACGGTGACCACCACCCCGCTCACCCCGCCGCGCTGGATCGGGCTCACGGTCGGGTCGGACAGGGTGGGTGCCTTGCCGTCGATGGCGTAGCTGCCGGTGGCCACGGCCTGCGCCGCTGACGTGGCCACCACCGTGGCGTTGGACTCGCTGGAGGTGCCGGCCCCCACCTGTCCCTGGATCATGGGGCGGCCCTGGCACTCGAACGGCTCGGCCACCGCGATGTCGGACAGGCTCACCGCGCCGGCCGACCCCACCGCGTACTCCTGGATCTCCCACGTGTGGGGCACCTGGAAGCTGACCCCGTTGGCGCGGCTGGTGATCTGCTGCCAGTCCTTCCTGGCCTGGCTGGTCGCGCTGCTGCCGGTGGACCGGGTGCCCTCGGCCGTCGGCTGGTCGTCGGAGCCCCGGTTGACCAGGATGAGCGCGGTGATGCCGCCGAGCACCAGCACCAGTGCGAGCGCGGACAGCGCCACCACGAGGTTGCGCCGGCCACCCGGGTTGGGCGGGGGCGCGCCCTGGCCGTGGCCGCCGGCCCCGAAGGTGCCCAGCCCGGTGTACTGGCTGTGGAAGCCCTGGGGCGCGGGCTGCCCCCGGTACGGCGCGGTCTGGTCGCCGTCATGCGGATAGGTCACGAGAACTCCTGGTCGGAAGCGGTGCGGCGGGGCCCGTGAGACCTACTCCCTGATCGCGACCGGCCGCACGTTGTCCACGATCTTCTGCAGGTCGGCCTGGGTCATCACGGGCTGGTCGGCGGGACCGCCCTCCAGGTCGCCGTTGACCAGGTAGGCCACGTAGAACTCCTTGCCCTCCAGCAGCAGCAGGGAGACCTGCCCCTTGCTGGCCAGGCACTGGTTGCCCGTGGTGGTCGCGACGGCGGTCACCTCGATGCCGTTGACCGTGATGGTGCCGTCCGCGTCGGTCAGCGTCCTGGTCACCGCCTTGGCCTCGCCCACCTTGACATCGGTGGTCTTGGCGTCCTCGTAGAAGTCCTCGGCGATGGCCTTGACCATGGTGCTGGCCACGGTCTTCACGTCACCGCTCTTCTCGATCTTGGTGGCGCCGCTGCTGCCCCGGTTCCAGGTCTTGTCACCGCAGCTGTACTCGGCGAAGACGTTGATCGGCTTGAACTCGGCGTCCGAGTAGCCGGGCGCCGTGAAGGTGTAGGGGGTGTCGGTCTTCCAGTTCGGCGGCAGGTCCGCGGCGATCTGTAACTCGGGAACGGGCACCGCCTGCCAGCCGGGCACGACCGGCCGCACGTCCACCAGCTCCGGCGCGCTGGACTCGGCGGAACCCGGTGTGGTCGTGGCGGACGTCCTGCGGGAGCTGCTGGTGGTGCTCGGCGCCGAGGCCGTGCTGCTGGACTCACCGGCGGCGCTGGTCTCGGAGTTGCGGTTGATCAGGATGAGGGCGGTGGTGCCACCCAGGATCAGCACCAGCACGAGCGCGGACAGCGCCACCACGGTGTTGCGCCGGTTGCCCGGTGGTTTCTGCTCGGGTGGGGCGGGATTGCCGGAGAACGCGCCGAGACCGCCGTAGGAGCTGGTGTACTCGCCGCTGGGCGTGGCGTACGGGCCGGTGTAGCTGCCGGTGGGTTCGTCTGCCTGCTGCCCCCAGCCGCCCTGGCCGGACTGGCCGCCCCAGCCGCTCTGTCCGTCACCTGGGTAAGTCACGGCATGACCGTACCCTGGCGACCCGACAACCAGGGGCAGGACCGGACAAGGTCCGGCCAGGCGAACGGGTGGGGCGACATGGCCACCGGGGCCAGCCGGCCAGTGGCTGGCGCCGGCCGGGAACCGGGACGGCTCAGCCGGCCAGGAAGCTCAGCCGGATCCGGCGGACCGGGTTGTCCACGTTGGTGTCCACCAGGCACACCGACTGCCAGGTGCCCAGCGCCATCTGCCCGCCGAGCACCGGCACCGTGACCGACGGCGCGACCAGTGCGGGCAGCACGTGGTCCCGGCCGTGACCGGGCGAGCCGTGCCGGTGCCGCCACCGGCCGTCCTTGGGCAGCAGCGCGCGCAGCGCGGTCAGCAGGTCGTCGTCGCTGCCCGCGCCGGTCTCCAGCACGGCCAGCCCCGCGGTGGCGTGCGGGACCCACACGTTGAGCAGGCCGTCGCTGCCGCCCACGTCACTGAGAAAGCGTTCACACTCGGCGGTCAGGTCGTAGACCACCTCCACCGAGCCGGTCCTGACCTCGATCTCTTCACTGTGCACGGGTCAACGGTAGGCCGGGATCAGCAGGAGGCCGAACCGCCGTTGGCCGGCTGGTGCGTGGCGCTGTCCCGGACCGCCCGGAAGTTGGCCAGGTAGCTGGCGAACACCGCGCCGTCCTCCAGTTGCAGCACGGTCTCGTCGCTCTGCCGCAGCGAGTTGGTGCTCCAGTTGTGGCTGCCGGTCCACAGCACCTTCCGGTCCGGCACGCCGTAGTACTTGCCCTCGACCATCAGGTACTTGGAGTGCGTCCACACCGCGTCGGCCGGGCAGTAGAAGCGCACCAGCACGCCGTTGTAGGCGCTGCTGGTCCTGGCGAGCAGGGTGGTCAGCGATTCCACCCCCAGTGCGTTGTCCGGGTCGTGGTTCGCCACCACCTCCACGTAGCAGCCGGCCTTGTCCAGCGCCACCAGCCGGTCGGCCAGGTAGGGGCGGCTGAAGATGTGCTGGTTGACGCGGATGATCGTGCGGTGGTTGTCCGAGGTGCCCACGCTGGTGTTGCCGAAGCACTCCACGTGGTCCAGCACGGTCGCCATGGTGTCCTCGGCCGGGTCGCGGTAGGCGCTGGCGCCGCTGGTCTCCTTGCGCGGGTAGAAGTGGATCTTGGCGTTGCCCGAGGCGTAGGGCGGCCGGCCGGTGTCGTAGTAGTTGTCGTTGGCCCGCAGCGCGGCCATGTCGTCGAAGTAGCCGGAGTACTGCTGGTAGATGCCGTCGTTGCCGGTGAGGACGAGCGCGTTGTTCCAGCCCCTGGTGCCGTCCCGGCCGTTGTGCAGGTTGGCCGAGGACTGCACCACCACGTTCGCGGTGCCGCCGGTGCTGGAGAACAGGAAGAACTTGTTGTGGTTGATGGCGGTGACCGAACCGAGCGTGCGGGTGCCGACGCAGCCCCTGCCGGTCGGGCAGGTGCCCACCCAGGACGCCGCCGCCTTGTTCGTGCCCAGGGCCGCGACCAGGCTGGCGTACACCGGCTCGGTCGCCTCCCTGGAGTCGAACAGGACCTGGACGTTGACCCCGCGCTGCTTGGCCGCGACCAGCGCGTTCGGGATGGTCGGGTCGTCCGCGTAGAACATGGCCATGCGCACGCGCGACCCGGCCGGCGACCCGTTGATCAGGTCGACGAGCCGGTTCACGATCGCCTTCTGCTCCGCCTCGGTGCCCTTCGGGTTGTTGAACACCGCCTGGGTGCTCACCGCGGCCGCGGCCGCTTCGCTGGCGCCGGCCGAGGGCGCTGGGATGACCGCCAGGGCGGCGGCCATGACCGCCGCCGAGGCGACCCGGACGACTCTTCTCACGTTGCGCTCACCTGATCCTGTGCTCGGGGGCGGGTCTGTGAGCAATTAACGAATTCAACGCGTTGTTGGTCAATCGGCGAAACGCGTGAACCGCCAGCCACCGGCGCGACCCCCGAGCCGGGGCGCCGTCAGCAGCTGGCCGAGCCGCCGTTGGCCGGCTGGTGCGTGGCGCTGTCCCGGGCCGCCCGGAAGTTGGCCAGGTAGGCCGCGAACACCGCGTCGTCATCGGCCAGTTGCAGCACGGTCTCGTCGCTCTGCCGCAGCGAGTTGGTGCTCCAGTTGTGGCTGCCGGTGAAGAGGTACTTGCGGTCGGCCACGCCGTAGTACTTGCCCTCGATCATCAGGTACTTGGAGTGCGTCCACAGCGAGTCGGCCTCGCAGTAGAAGCGCACCAGCACGCCGTTGTAGCCGCTGGTGGTCCTGGCGAGCAGGATCTTGAGCGACTCCACGGCGATCGCGTTGTCCGGATCGAGGTTCGCCACCACCTCCACGTAGCAGCCGGCCTTGTCCAGCGCCACCAGCTTGTCGGCCAGGTAGGGGCGGCTGAAGATGTGCTGGTTGACCCGGATGATCGTGCGGTGGTTGTCCGAGGTGCCGACGTTGGTGTTGCCGAAGCACTCCACGTGGTCCAGCACGGTGGCCATGGTGTCCTCGGACGGGTCCCGGTACGGGTTCACGCCCGGGGTCTCCTTGCGCGGGTAGAAGTGGATCTTGGCGTTGCCCGAGGCGTACGGCGGCCGGCCGGTGTCGTAGTAGTTGTCGTTGCCGCGCAGCGCGGCCATGTCGTCGAAGTAGCCGGAGTACTGCTGGTAGATGCCGTCGTTGCCGGTGAGGACGAGCGCGTCGTTCCAGCCCCGGTTGCCGTCCCGGCCGATGTTCAGGTTGGCGGAGGTCTGCACCACCACGTTCGACGCGCCGCCGGTGCTGGAGAACAGGTAGAACTTGTTGTGGTTGATCGCGTTGATCCCGGGCAGCGAGCGGGTGCCAACGCAGCCGCGGTCGGCGGGGCAGGTGCTCACCCAGGACGGCGCTGACTTGTCCGTGCCCAGGGCCGAGACCAGGCCGGGGTAGAGGGCCCGGCTCGCCTGGATCGAGTCGAACATGATCTGCACGTTGACCCCGCGCTGCTTGGCCGCGACCAGTGCGTTCGGGATGGTCGGGTCGTCCGCGTAGAACATGGCCATGCGGATGCGGGACCCGGCGGGCGCGCCGTCGATCAGCCGCAGCAGCCGGTTCACGATGGCCTTCTGCTCGTCCACCGTGCCCTTGGGGTTGGTGAACACGGCCTCGGCGCTGGCCGCGGTCGTGCTGGGTTCGCTGGCTCCGGCGGACGGCACCGGGATGACCAGCAGGGCGAGGGCCGAGGCCACCGCCGAGGCGATTCGGACGACTGTTCTCACGCGTTCACCTGACCTTGTGCTCCCGGTTCGAGGATGTGAGTAATTAACTGACTTAGAAGAAACTTGGTCAATGGGTAAAACGTGGTGAACGCCGTCACCAGCGCGAACCAGCCGGCGAGTCCAGGTGACGTGGCGATCACGACGGCTGGTGTTCGGCCACCTGTCACGAAGCGGCCATGCCGGCGGCCCTTCCGGCTGGTAGGCATCTGGCCGGAAACCCGAGGACGAGGAGGCCAGACCATGCCCGAGTTCACCCGACGGCGACTGCTGACCCTGGGTGCGGCCACCGCCGGCCTCGCCGTGCTGCCCGCCGCGCCGGCCCTCGCCGACACCGGGACGAGCGCCAGCGCGCCGGCCCGCCGGCTGCCCAGCGACCTGTTCCGCCTCGGCGTGGCCTCCGGTGACCCGCTGCCCGACTCGGTGGTGCTGTGGACCAGGCTCGCGCCGCGGCCCACCGACGGCGGCGGCATGCCCGACCGGCACGTGCCGGTGCGCTGGGAGATCGCCGAGGACGAGTCGTTCCGCCGGCCGCTGCGCCGCGGCGAGGAACTGGCCAGGCCGGAACTCGGCCACAGCGTGCACGTGGACCTGCGCGGCCTGCGGCCCGGCGCGGACTACTTCTACCGGTTCCGGGCCGGCGACGAGATCTCCCCGGTCGGCCGGACCCGCACCGCGCCCGCCCGAGGCGCCCACCCGCAGCGGCTGCGGTTCGCCTTCGCCTCCTGCCAGAACTACCAGGACGGCTACTACGTGGCCCACCGCGACCTGGCCGAGCAGGACGTCGACTTCGTGGCCTTCCTCGGCGACTACATCTACGAGAGCAAGCCGGACGCGAAGAAGGTCCGCGTGCACGAGGGCACCGACGAGCCCTACTCGCTGACCGACTACCGCAACCGGTACGCCCAGTACCGCACCGACAGCGACCTGCAGGCCGCCCACCAGGCGTTCCCCTGGATCATCACCATCGACGACCACGAGATCGACAACGACTGGGCCGGCCTGGTGCCCCAGGACCCGGACAAGCAGACCCCCGAGGCGTTCCTGGCCCGCCGCGTCGCCGCGTTCCAGGCCTGGTACGAGCACATGCCGGTGCGCCGCACCCAGTTCCCGCACGGCCCCGACATGCGGATCTTCCGCCGCTTCGAGTTCGGCGACCTGGCCAGGGTGCACGTGCTGGACAGCCGGCAGTACCGCAGCGACCAGCCGGCCACACCCGCCGACGCCGACGACCCCAGCCGCACCATGCTCGGCGCCGAACAGGAGAAGTGGCTGGTCAACGGCATGACCACGGGCAGCCAGCAGTGGAACCTGCTGGCCAACAACGTGCCCATGGCGCAGACCGACCAGCAGGCCGGGCCGGGCCAGACGCTGTGGACCGACCCGTGGGACGGCTACCGGGTGCAGCGCCGCCGCCTGTTCGACGTGATGGGCTCCGACCGGGTGCGCAACCCCGTGGTGTGCACCGGCGACCGGCACTTCACCATGGCCTGCGACCTGCGCACCGACTTCGACGACCCCGACTCGACCACGGTGGCCGCCGAGATCACCGGCACCTCGGTCACCTCGGGCGGCGACGGCGACCAGAACGCCTGGCACCAGCAGTGGGACCAGATCATCGCCGAGTCGCCGCACTGGAAGTACGGCGACGGCCGCCGCGGCTACGTGCTGTGCGACGTGGACCGGGAGCGGCTGCTGGCCCGCCTCCGCGTCGCGCCGGTGGTGACCGACCGCGACGGTGCGGTGACCGAGGCCGCCCGGTTCGTGGTGGAGGCCGGCCGGCGCGGCGTCCAGGTGGACTGACCGGCGCACCCCACCCGCTCCCGGCAGTGCACCTAGAGTCGGCGGTGTGCGCCACGCCTTCGGTCAGTCCTTCGCCCTGGCACCCGGCTACCTGAACACCGCGAGCATCGGGGTGCCGCCGGCCGCCGCGGCCGACGCGGTGGCCGGTGCGGTCGACCGCTGGCGCGCCGGCGCCGACAACGCGCCCGCGTTCGACGTGCCCGTGGCCGCGGCCCGGCGGGCCTGGGCCGACCTGGTCGGCTTCGACGCGGACCAGGTGGCCTGCGGGGCCAGTGCCTCGCAACTGGTCGGCCTGGTCGCGGCCGGCGTGCCGGACAACGCGACCGTGCTCGTCGTGCGCGACGAGTTCACCAGCGTGGTCTTCCCGTTCGCCGCGCAGGCGCACCGGGGGGTGCGGGTGGTGGAGGCCGAGCCCGGTGAACTGCTCGACCGGGTCGCCGGCTGCGACGTGGTGGCGGTCAGCGTGGTGCAGTCCCTGGACGGCCGCCTGGTCGACCTGGTCGGCCTGCGCGTCGCGGCCCGGGCGGCCGGCGCCAGGGTGCTGCTGGACGTCACCCAGGCCGCCGGCTGGTTGCCGCTGACCGGCCAGTGGGCGGTGGACTGGGCCGACTGGGTGGTGGGCGCCAGCTACAAGTGGCTGCTCTCGCCCAAGGGCGCGGCCTGGTTGGCCGGTCGGCCGGACGCGATGGCCGGCCTGGTGCCGCACTCGGCCAACTGGTACGCGGGCGCCGACCGGTGGGACTCGGTGTACGGGCTGCCGTTGCGGCTGGCCGGGCAGGCGCGCGGCTTCGACCTGTCCCCGGCCTGGTTCTCCCACGTCGGCGCGGCCGTGGCCGTGCCGTGGCTGGCCGCGCTGGACCTCGCCGCCGTGCGGGCGCACTGCGTGGGGCTGGCCGACGCGCTGCTGGCCGGCCTCGACCGGCCGCCGGCCGGCTCGGCCATCGTGTCCCTGGACCTGCCCGCCGACGCCGCCGACCGGCTGGCCGCGGCCGGCGTGCGCAGCTCGGTCCGGGCCGGCCGCACCCGGCTGGCCTTCCACCTCTACAACACCGAGGAGGACGTGGACCTGGTGCTCGCCGCGCTGCCGCCCCTCGCGGCGCGCGGAGCCTGATCATCGCGGCGGCCATGACGATCTTGGTCACACTGCGATTGCACCGGATGGTGGTACCGCGGCAGCGAGTCATCTGGATGGGGGAAGTGGATACGGGGCGAGGTGTGCGAGCGGTTACCGTGAGCGGCTGTGTCGGACCCTCATCACTCACCCGATCCGAGAACCGAGCAGGTGCGGTTTCCCCCCAGACCCACCGACACCGCCCAGATGCCGTATCAGGCGCTCGGCGCGCCACCCCCCGACCTGCAACCCACGCCGCCGGTCTACCCCGGGCCGCCGCCCAAGACCAGCGCGATGACCTGGGTGCTGCGCGGCCTGGGCCTGGTGCTCGTCGCGGCGGTGTCCGGGATGATCTGGTGGTCGCTGCAGTCCGGGTCGGGCGGCGGTGACAGCCCGAAGACCAGCACCAGCAAGAAGCCCGGCCAGTTCGAGTACAGCACCGTGGCCGAGCGGGTGATCGACAGCGACTGCGCCGCCAACGCCACCGGCAAGGTCAGGCAGCACTTCCAGGACCACCCCTGCAAGCAGGTCTACCGGGCGCTGTTCAGCACCACCTCGGACAAGGACGGCAAGAAGATCCTGGTCTCGGTCATCGCGGTGCGCATGCCCGACGCGACCGCCGCCAACGAGCTGCGCGCCCTGGTCGACGGCGAGGACACCGGCAACGTCAAGGACCTCACCAGGGACGACAAGGTCAAGGTGGAGGGCGGCCCGCAGTGGGTCGCCTACGGTGAGTACAAGTCCAAGGTGAACAAGGACCTGGTGGTGATCGTCGAGTCCGACTTCTACGGCGCCGCCCGGGACGACGCCCGGGACAGCGACACGCTCAGCCGGGTCAGCACCGACGCGCTGCGCCTGGGCGACCAGATCGCCGAATAGGCCCCCGGCCCACCGCGGCCAGCCGGTGCCGGCTGGCCGCATGATCCTCCCCGCCCAGACCGCCCAGTGGTCAGGGCTTGCCGGGAAAGGCCGGGGTGGCCGGGGTCTGGCCGGCGGTGACCCGCCACCGGGTGGCCCGCACCGCCGCGTCGGTCAGCGCGGCCAGCGCGATGCCGCGCAGCGCCGCGTCGTCGGTGCGCTCCAGCACCCCCCGCCAGGCCACGCACACGTCCGACTCGACCGTGGCCAGCATGGCCGCCGCCGTTGTCGCGTTCGTCACCTGTTCGGGTGGAACGTAGGCGGGTTCAGCCGCGCGCGGCGTCGCGCCCGCGCCCTTGATCCACCGCTCGTTGGCCTCGGCGCGGCCCTGGTGCACCGAGGACCCCTCCGCCGCCGCGGCCTGGCTGGCCGAGCCGAGGAACGCGGCGGCCAGCCCGTAGGACCAGACCGCCGCGTGCTCGGCGGCCAACGCCTGCTGCAGCCCGTCGACCGCGTCGGCGGACAGCGAACCGGGCTCGGCGGCGCCGCTGGTGGGCGAGGTCGAGGACGGCATCAGGACAACACCTCCCGGAGGCTGGCGCAGCCAGCGGCGACCGAGCCGAGCAGGCCGGCGCGGTAGGCGGGCACGGTCGGGACCAGGCCGGCGGCCTGCTGCTCGGCCGAGGTCAGCGCCTGGGTCAGGGCCTGCTCGGCCTCCTTGGCGCTGGGCGGCGCGCTCGGCGGGGTGGCGCCGGTCGGGCTGGGCGCCGTGGAACTGGTCGGCGGCCGTTCCCGGTCCACCTCCTGCTGCAGCGCCACGGCGTGTTCCTGCCTGGCCTGGGCGATCAGGGTGGCCGCCGCGGCGAGGTCGGCGTGGGCCGAGGCGATGGCCGTGGCCGTGGCCGCGTCCGACCGGGCCTGGGCGGCCAGTTCGGCCAGCGGGTCCGGGGCCGGCGGTTCGGTCTCGCCGAAGCAGCTGGCCAGCAGCGGGGCGGCCAGCGCGGCGAGCGCCCCGGCGCGCAGCACGGCACGTCGGCTCAGGCTGGGCGGATGGCCGCCCACTGGTCGGGGAGCACGGGTCACGTCGACCCATCCTGCCAGGCGGCGGCGACGCGCCCGGCAGTCGAGGTCCGCTCGTTGTGCCGGCCGACAGCGGTGACGAGATACGCTGGGCGACCACGACCGGCGTGTGCGACGACGGCCGCGGTACCCGAGTGTCCCGTGGCCGGCCGTCCGCACCCTGAGCACCCAAGGAGCGAACACGTGTCCAGCCCGCCGCGCGGAGAATTCGCCGCGCAGCTCGAACCCGTGGTGCGGGAAGCGGTGACCGCCATCGGGTTCGACCTCGAACTGCTCGACGTGCAGCAGGCTGGGCGCCGTCGGCTGGTCAAGGTCGTCGTCGACAGCGACCAGGGCATCGGCCTCGACGAGGTCGCCGAGGCCAGTCGGGCCGTGTCCGCCGCACTCGACGCCGAGGACGACCTGTTCGTCGGCCCCTACACGCTGGAGGTCACCTCGCCCGGGGTCGACCGACCGCTGACCAGGCCGCGACACTGGACCAGGGCCAGACACCGGCTGGTGCGGGCGCGCCAGCGCGACGGTGCCGAGTTCACCGGCCGGGTGGGCGAGGCGGACGAGACGGGTGTGACCATGTTGGTGGACGGTGCGCTGCGCCGGGTGGACTACGCCGAGGTGGAGCGGGCCGTGGTCGAGGTGGAGTTCCGCCAGCCGCCCGCCGAGGAACTGGCCCTGCTCGACCAAGCCGGAACCAGCGCGGATTCCCCCAGCGCCGGATCCCCCAGCGCCGGACCCCACAGCGACAACACGGAAACCGAGGAGGAGTCGAGGTGAACGTCGACATCGCCGCGCTCCGGGCGATCGAGCGGGACAAGGACATCCCCTTCGAGACCGTGCTGGAGGCCATCGAGACCGCGCTGCTGACCGCCTACAAGCACACCGAGGGCCACCAGCCCAACGCCCGGGTCGACATCGACCGCAAGACCGGCTACGTGCGGGTGCTCGCCCAGGAGGTCGGCCAGGACGGGGTCGTGGTCGAGGAGTGGGACGACACCCCCGAGGGCTTCGGCCGGATCGCCGCCACCACCGCCCGCCAGGTGATCCTGCAGCGGCTGCGCGACGCCGAGCACGAGCGCACCTTCGGCGAGTACGCCACCAAGGAGGGCGAGATCATCGCCGGGGTGGTGCAGCGGGACGCCAGGGCCAACTCGCGCGGCATGGTGGTCGTGCAGATCGGCGACACCGAGGGCGTGCTGCCCCCGGCCGAGCAGGTGCCCGGCGAGACCTACGCCCACGGCACCCGGCTGAAGTGCTTCGTCGTCGGGGTGACCCGGAGCATGCGCGGTCCGCAGATCACCCTCTCCCGGACCCACCCCAACCTGGTGCGCAAGCTGTTCGCGCTGGAGGTGCCGGAGATCGCCGACGGCACCGTGGAGATCCCGGCGGTGGCCAGGGAGGCCGGCCACCGGTCCAAGATCGCGGTGCACTCCAAGGTGCCCGGGGTGAACGCCAAGGGCGCCTGCATCGGCCCGATGGGCGCCAGGGTGCGCAACGTCATGAGCGAACTGGCCGGCGAGAAGATCGACATCATCGACTACTCCGAGGACCCGGCGACCTTCGTGGGCAACGCGCTGTCCCCGGCCAAGGTCATCTCCGTGCGGGTGCTCGACGAGCGGGCCAAGACGGCCCGGGTCGTGGTGCCGGACTTCCAGCTGTCGCTGGCCATCGGCAAGGAGGGCCAGAACGCGCGGCTGGCCGCCCGGCTGACCGGCTGGCGCATCGACATCCGCAGTGACGCGGACCCCAACGCCGCCCTGGACGCGGCCCCGTCAGCCCCCGCGCGAACAACCGGTTCGGCTGAGTGAGGTTCGGCGAGATAGACTGTTCATTGGTTCAGCGTCCCGAAGAGGTGTTCGACCACGTCGGCCCGGTCCGCACGTGTGTGGGATGCCGCACTCGAACGTTGTCCACCGAGTTGCTGCGCGTGGTGGTCGTGGATGCCAAGGTGATCCCCGACACGCGGCGTCGGCTTCCGGGGCGGGGAGCATGGCTGCATCCCAACCTGGACTGCCTGCGCGCGGCTGAACGGCGTCGGGCCTTCCCCCGGGCCCTCCGGGCCCAGGGGCAGCTGGACGTTGACAGCCTCCGCACCCATCTCGAACAGTTGGCTCGGTGGAGTACGGCCGTGGGCCCCCACGGTCAACAGGGAACAAGGAAGCAGGTCGACCCGTCATGAGTCAGCCGTGAAGCTGAAGCGATGAAGGCGCGACGTTAGGACGAGGTCGACGGGTTTGCCCGCCGGCCTCACCAGATGAGGAGAGCAGTGGCAGGCAAAGCCCGCGTGCACGAGCTCGCGAAGGAGCTCGGCGTTACGAGCAAGGAAGTTCTGAACAAGCTCGCCGACCTGGGCGAGTACGTGAAGTCCGCGTCCTCCACGGTGGAGGCACCGGTGGCCCGCAGGCTGCGGGACGCCCTCGGGGAGAAGGGCGGCCGGTCCGGCCGCTCCGGCCAGCGTGGCCGCGCTCCCCAGCAGCAGGCGCCGGCAGCTCCGGCACCCACCCCGCAGGCCGGTCCGGCGCCCTCGGGCGTGCCGACCCCGCCGCCCGCGCGCGAGCAGGGACGGCCCGACTCGGGCCCGCGCCCGATGCCCGGCCCGCGTCCGGTCCCCGGTCCCCGGCCCCAGGCCCCCCGCCCGGTCCCAGGTCAGGCCCCGGCGGCGGCTCAGGCCCCGGCTCCCAAGCCGGCGGCCCAGCCAGCCGCGCCCGCGCAGCCAGTCGCCCAGGCTGGCCAGCAGCAGGCTGTCCCCGCACCCCAACCCACCCGGCCCAAGGAGCAGCCGGCCGCCCAGGCTCCCCAGCCCGGTCCCCGGCCCGGCCAGCAGCCCCGGCCGGGCGCGCCCCGGCCCGGCCCGCGCAACCAGGGCCCGAGCCCGTCGGTGGTGCCGCCCAAGCCCCAGGCTCCCAAGCCGGGCCAGCGGCCGCCCCGCGTGGGCAACAACCCGTTCGGTGTCGGCGCCAACGCGCCGGCGCCCCGCCCGTCCGGCCCGCGTCCCGGTGGCGCGCCCGGTGGCGGTGGCGGCGGCCAGCGCACCTCCGACAACCGGCCAGGCGGCAACGCGCCGCGTCCCGGTGGCGCGCCCACCCCGGCCGGCCCCCGGCCCAGCCCCGGCAACATGCCGCCGCGGCCCAACCCCGGCATGATGCCGCCTCGCCCGGCTCGGCCCGCCGCTGGTGGCGGCCGTCCCGGTGCCGGCGGCGGTAGGCCGGGCGGCGGCGGTGGCCGTGGCGGCGGCGGTGGCGGCTTCCGCGGTGGCGGCGGCGGTGGCGGTGGCTTCCGCGGCGGTGGCGGCGGTGGCGGCGGCTTCCGTCCCGGTGGCGGCGGAGGCGGCGGCACCGGTGCGCCCGCGGCGGGTGGCTTCCGCGGTCGCCCCGGCGGTGGCGGCGGTGCCGGTCGTGGTGGCACGGCCGGTGCGTTCGGTCGTCCCGGTGGCCCCTCGCGCCGCGGCCGCAAGTCGAAGCGGCAGAAGCGCCAGGAGTACATGGACAACATGCAGGCGCCGTCGGTGGGCGGTGTCCGCCTGCCCAAGGGCAACGGCGAGACCATTCGCCTGCCCCGCGGTGCCTCGCTGACCGACTTCGCCGAGAAGATCAACGCCAACCCGGCCTCGCTGGTCCAGGTGTTGTTCCACCTCGGTGAGATGGTCACGGCCACCCAGTCCGTCTCCGACGAGGTGCTGGAGCTGCTCGGCTCGGAGATGAACTACACCGTCCAGGTGGTCAGCCCCGAGGAGGAGGACCGCGAGCTGCTGGAGTCCTTCGACATCACGTATGGCGAGGACGCCGGTGGTGAGGACGACCTGGTGGTGCGTCCGCCGGTGGTGACCGTGATGGGTCACGTCGACCACGGTAAGACGCGGCTGCTGGACACCATCCGCAAGGCCAAGGTGCACGAGGGCGAGGCCGGTGGCATCACCCAGCACATCGGTGCCTACCAGGTGTCCACCAACCTCGACGGCGAGATCCGGCTGATCACCTTCATCGACACCCCGGGTCACGAGGCGTTCACCGCCATGCGTGCCCGCGGTGCGAACTCCACCGACATCGCGGTGATCGTGGTCGCCGCCGACGACGGTGTGATGCCGCAGACGGTGGAGGCGATCAACCACGCCCAGGCGGCCAACGCGCCGATCGTGGTGGCGGTGAACAAGATCGACAAGGAGGGGGCCAACCCCGCCAAGATCCGCCAGCAGCTCACCGAGTACGGCCTGGTCGCCGAGGAGTACGGCGGCGACACCATGTTCGTCGACATCTCGGCGAAGCAGGGCACCAACATCGACGGGCTGCTCGAGGCGATCCTGCTGACCGCGGACGCCGCACTGGACCTGCGGGCCAACCCGAACATGGAGGCCCAGGGCGTGGCCATCGAGGCGCACCTGGACCGCGGGCGTGGTCCGGTGGCCACCGTGCTGGTGCAGCGCGGCACGCTGCGCGTGGGCGACTCGGTCGTGGCCGGCGACGCCTACGGCCGCGTCCGGCGGATGGTCGACGAGTACAACGAGGACGTCACCGAGGCACTGCCCTCGCGTCCGGTCCAGGTCATCGGGTTCACCTCGGTGCCAGGTGCCGGTGACACCTTCCTCGTGGTGGACGAGGACCGGGTGGCCAGGCAGATCGCCGAGCGCCGCCAGGCCCGCATCCGCAACGCCCAGTTCGCGGCCAAGCGCAAGCGGATCAGCCTGGAGGACCTGGACTCGGCCCTCAAGGAGACCCGCCAGCTCAACCTGATCATCAAGGGCGACAACTCGGGTACCGTCGAGGCCCTGGAAGACGCCCTGATGAAAATCGAGGTGGGCGACGAGGTCGAGCTGAAGGTCATCGACCGCGGTGTTGGTGGCATCACCAAGGCCAACGTCGACCTGGCGATCGCCTCCGACGCGATCATCCTCGGCTTCAACGTGCGGGCCGAGGGCAAGGTCGCCGAGCAGGCCAACCGCGAGGGCATCGACATCCGCTACTACTCGGTGATCTACCAGGCGATCGACGAGATCGAGCAGGCCCTCAAGGGCATGCTCAAGCCCGAGTACGAGGAGGTCCAGCTCGGTCGGGCCGAGGTCCGCGACGTGTTCCGCTCCTCCAAGGTCGGCTCCATCGCGGGTTGCATGGTGCTGTCCGGCGAGATCCGGCGCAACGCCAAGGCGCGCCTGCTGCGGGACAACGTGGTGGTCGCCGAGAACCTGTCGGTCAACTCGCTGCGCAGGTTCAAGGACGACGTGACCGAGGTCCGCGAGGGCTTCGAGTGCGGTCTCACACTCGGCTCGTACAACGACATCCGGGTGGAGGACGTGATCGAGACCTACGAGATGCGCGAGAAGCCCCGCGTCTGATCGTCGGTCCGCGGGACGGATGAACGGTCCGGGGTCGGCCCACGCTGGCCGGCCCCGGACCACCCGCCTGCGTTCTGCTCGTTCCGCCCCCATCGGCTCGGTGGTCGCCCTGGCCGGTGTTGACCGGAGTGCGGCCACCTGGTGATGCCCGTGTACGTGGGTTCTCTCGAACTGGACGTGCTGCTCGGCGACGTCCGGTCGCTCAAGCAGAAGCGGTCAGCGGTGCGTCCGGTGATCGCCGAACTGCGCCGCAAGTTCGAGGTGTCCGTGGCCGAGGCCGGACACCTCGACCTGCACCGCCGTGCCCTGATCGGGGTGGCGGTGGTGGCCGCGGACGCCGAGCATGTGAGGGACGTTCTCAACGCGTGTGAACGTCTGGTCGCGGGGCGGCCCGAGCTGGACCTGCTGACCGCCCGACACCGACTGATCGGGCCGGAAGACGAGAGCGAAGAGTTCCTGGTGTGACAGGCCGGAAGCCCGCCGGCACCCGTGACCGGTCCGCGTGGATCTTCCGCCGCGCACGCCCATGACCAACGCCTGAGAAAAGACGAGGGAGGAGCGCCGTGGCCGACGTGGCCCGCGCCCGCAGGCTCGCGAAGCGCATCGCACAGATCGTGGCCTCCGCACTGGAACACCAGGTCAAGGACCCGAGGCTGGCCCGGGTGACGATCACCGACGCCAGGGTCACCGCCGACCTGCGGGACGCCACCGTGTACTACACCGTGCTCGGCGACAGCCTGGAGGCGCCACCGGACACCGCTGGTGCCGCCGCGGCCCTGAACAGCGCCAAGGGTGTGCTGCGCTCGCTGGTCGGGCAGCAGACCGGGGTGCGGTTCACCCCGACCCTGACGTTCGTCGCCGACGAGGTGCCCGACGCCGCCCGCCGCCTGGACGAGCTGCTCACCCGCGCCCGGGAGGCCGACGCCGAGGTGGCCCGACTCGCCTCCGGCGCCGAGCCCGCCGGCGAGGCCGACCCCTACCGCGCCCCCCGGGCCGAGGACGACGACGAGGACGGGGACACCGCCGAGGACGCCAACGCCGACGCGGACACCCCCGTGGCCGAGCACCGCAGGTCATAGCCGCTGGCGCGGCCGGGGTGCGCCGGCGACCGCCCGGCGGTCGGTGGCCGGTGGCTGGTGGCCGGTGGCCGGTGGGTGTGCCGGTAGCCACCCGGCCGGCGGCGTTTGCCTGGTCACCTCACTCGCCGAGGTGTTCACCCGGCCCACTCGGGCGGCGTAGCTTGCGCACGTGGGCATCGTGCGGCAGACCAACACCGTGGCATCCACCGAGACCGAGGAGTTGGGTGCGGCGGTCGCCCTGCTCGACGAGGCGTCGGACATCGTGCTCCTGGCACACATCAACCCCGACGCGGACGCGCTGGGCAGCGCACTGGCCCTGGGCCTGGCCCTGCACCGCCGGGGCGCCCGCGTCCGGGTGTCCTTCGGCTCGCCCAGCCAGGTGCCGCACACGCTGCGCGAACTGGACAGCCACGGGCTGATCGTGCCGGCCGACCAGGTGCCGGCCGCGCCGCCGCTGCTGGTCGCCCTGGACACCAGCAGCATCGACCGGCTGGGCCGGCTGGCCAACCGGGTGGCGGCCACCACCTCGGCCGGTGGCGCCGTGCTGGTGATCGACCACCACGTGGGCAACACCCGGTTCGGCACCACCAACCTGGTCGACGACCAGGCCGAGGCCACCGCGCTGATCGTGCTGCGCGTGCTGGACAAGCTGGGCGTGGAACTGGACGAGCCGGTGGCGCGCTGCCTGTACGCGGGCCTGGTCACCGACACCCGCTCGTTCCGGCACGCCGGCGCCGAGGCGCTGCGGGTGGCCGCCCGGCTGGTGGAGACCGGGGTGCGCGCCGAGCAGCTGACCCGGCGGCTGATGGACAGCCACCCGTTCGCCTGGCTCAGCATGCTGTCCACCGTGCTCGGCCGAGCCACCCTCGATCAGGCCGCCGCCCAGGGGCTCGGCCTGGTACACACGGTGATCACCGCGGCCGACGCCGACGGCCTGCGCAGCGAAGAGGTGGACAGCGTGATGGACGTGCTGCGCACCACCCAGGAAGCCGAGGTCGCCGCCGTCATCAAGCAGGCCGGTCCGGCGGGCGCGCCGCGCCAGCAGAGCTGGGTGGTGTCGCTGCGCGCCGTGGGCCGGCTCGACGTGGGCGCGGTCGCCACCCGCCTCGGTGGCGGCGGCCACCGCCTGGCCGCCGGCTTCACCACCACCGGCCTGCTCGACGAGGTGCTGGCCGCCCTGCGCGCCGCGCTCAGCCAGGCCCCGATCACCCCCTGACCAGGTGTCCCGCGGTGCCGCGGGTCCCCCCGCTGTCAGCCCGCGCGCGGTGGTGTGCCGGGGCGGCGAGCGGCGTGGGCGGCGAGCGGCGTGGGCGGCGAGCGGCGTGGGTGACGTGGGCGGCGAGCGCGGGAGTGTAGCGCGTGCCGGGGCGCGTGAGCCGGTTTCCGCCCGTGTGGGGCTCGACTTGTCCACAGGGCACCTGCTTGTCCACACCTCGTCGCCGCAGGACCCGTTTCCGGTGGGGGCGTGGGTAGGCTGGACCTGGGGTCGCCCCCCTGGGAGGGCGGGGGCTGGGCAGGGGGAGTTTGCGCTGGTCCGGAGGCTGGCGTTGGGGGTTTGTGCCCCTGGGGTGATCGGTTTCGGGCGGTGTGTGCCGCTGTCTCGGGGTCATGCGGTGCTGGGCGCCACGCACCGTTGGACGTCCTCTGCCGCCTGGGTGCGGCATGCCGGTTCTGGTGGCCTGCCCGTGCTGGTGCGACAGCCCGCGGGTTTGGTGCCCGGGGTTGCCCGGTCCGCCCGGGTTGTCCGGTCCGCCCGGGGTGCCCGTCCGCCTGGGGTTGTCCGGTCCGCCCGGGGTTTCGGGTCGTGGCGAGCGGGTGCCGACCCGGGTCCGGGCGCGTCCGGTGCCGCACGCGTGCTGGCTGGACGGGACCGTGCGACCAGCGCGATGGCACTGAAGTGGCCTTGACGCCCGCCTCCGGTGTGGACCCGGACGCGGCGCGGACGCATCGCCGTGCGCGCCGCTCTCGCGGGCTGTCGGCCGGTGGGCGAGGACAGGGCGTTAGAGTGGGAATGTCAGGGGTAAAACACGTTAGGTCATTTCACAGCTGGGGGTGGACGTGGCCGTGATGCGTCGAACTGAGGGCGCGGTGCCGGTTCGGCGCATCCTGGGGTTGGCGGTTCCCGCCCTGGGGGTGCTCGCGGCCGAGCCGCTGTACGTGCTGGTGGACACCGCCGTGGTCGGTCACCTCGGCGCGTTACCGCTGGCCGGGCTCGCCGTGGGCGGTGTGGTGCTGTCGCAGGTGTCCACCCAGCTCACCTTCCTCTCCTACGGCACCACGGCCAGGGCGGCGCGGCTGCACGGCGCCGGGCGCCGGGCCGCGGCCGTGGCCGAGGGCGTGCAGGCCACCTGGCTGGCCCTGCTGGTCGGGCTGGTGGTGCTGGTCCTCGGCCAGGTGTTCGCCGCGCCGGTGGCGCGGCTGCTCGCCGGCGACGGGGAGGTGGCCGGGGTCGCGGTGGGCTGGTTGCGGATCGCCCTGTTCGGCGCGCCGCTGATCCTGGTGACCATGGCCGGCAACGGCTGGATGCGCGGGGTGCAGGACACCGCCCGACCACTGCGGTACGTGCTGCTGGGCAACGGCCTGTCCGTGGTGCTGTGCCCGGTCCTGGTCTACCCGGCCGGTCTGGGGCTGACCGGCTCCGCCGTGGCCAACGTGGCCGCCCAGGCGGTGGCCGCCAGCCTGTTCGTGCGGGCCCTGGTGGTCGAACGGGTGCCACTGCGGCCGGTGCCGGCGCTGATGTGGGCCCAGCTGGGCCTCGGACGTGACCTGGTGCTGCGCAGTCTCGCCTTCCAGGCGTGCTTCGTCTCGGCCGCGGCGGTGGCCGCGCGCACCTCGACCGCCGCGGTCGGCGCGCACCAGGTGGTGCTGCAGTTGTGGACGTTCCTGGCGCTGGTGCTGGACTCGCTGGCGATCGCGGCGCAGGCGCTGGTCGGGGCCGCGCTGGGCGCCGGCGACCAGCGGGGTGCGCGCGGCCTGGCCAGCCAGGTGTCCCGTTACGGCCTGGTGTTCGGCATCGGGCTGGGCGTGCTGTTCGCCGCCCTGTCCGGGGTGCTGCCCAGGGCGTTCGCCACCGACCCTGCCGTGCTCGCGCAGATCCCGCACGCCTGGTGGTACTTCGTGCTGCTGCAGCCGGTGGCCGGCGTGGTGTTCGCGCTGGACGGGGTGCTGCTCGGGGCCGGCGACGCGGCGTTCCTGCGCACCGCGACCCTGCTGTCGGCCGGCGTGGGGTTCCTGCCGCTGGTGTGGGCGTCGCTGGCGTTCGGCTGGGGGCTGGCCGGGATCTGGGCGGGGCTGTCGCTGTTCATGCTGGTGCGGTTGGTCGCGGTGGTCAGCCGGGTGCGCTCCGGCGGCTGGGCGGTGGTGGGCGCGGTGCGCGACGGGTCAGCCGAGGCCCAGTCGGCCTGACCGGTCTGACCGGCCTGACCGCAGCCTGGTAAGCGTTTTCCGTGTAGCCATTTCGTTGTGTGGCGGACAACACGGTTAGCAATGGTTACTTTTTCCTGTGATCCCGCGATGGTATAAGCGGCGGCCAGCGCGGCCCGCCCTCTCTTTCTCCCCTTCTGCCTTGCCATCCAAGGAGGATCGCTTTGTCGTCGGTCGAGCACGCCACCCGTCGCGCGTGGCTGGTCTGGACCACTGCTGTTGTTGTCTACGTTGCCGCGGTCTTCCACCGCAGTTCGCTCGGCGTCGCCAGTCTGCAGGCCGGAGAGCGCTTCGGCGTCGGCTCCGCGGCGCTGGGCACGTTCACCGTCCTGCAGGTCGGCGTGTACGCGGCCATGCAGGTGCCGACCGGAATCCTGGTAGACCGGTTCGGACCGAGGCGGGTGCTCGTCGTCGCCACGGTGTTCATGGGACTTGGCCAGCTGCTGTTCGCGCTCGCCCACTCCTACCCGCTCGGGCTGGCCGCCCGCGCCGTGGTGGGCCTCGGCGACGCCATGACCTTCGTCAGCGTGCTGCGCCTGGTCGCCGCGCACTTCCCCGCTCGCCAGTACGCCGTCGTGGTCTCGCTGACCGCGGCCCTGGGTGCCCTGGGCAACCTGGCCGCGACCGTGCCGCTGACCCTGCTGCTCGGCAGCGTCGGCTGGACGCTGACCTTCCTGGTCGCCGGCGGGCTCACCGCCGCCTACGCGGTCGTGGCCGGCCTGCGGGTGCGGGACCTGCCGGCGGGCGCGCCGGCCGCCCGCGTCGAACCGGTGTCCCTGCCCACCGTGCTGCGCCGGGTCACCGCGGCGTGGCGGGTGCCCGGCACCCGGCTCGGGTTCTGGGTGCACTTCTCCACCATGTTCGCGCCCACCGTGCTGGGCCTGCTGTGGGGCTTCCCCTACCTGGTGCAGGCCCAGGGCCTGACCGAGCAGGAGGCCAGCGCCATGCTGAGCGTGCTGGTGCTGGGCGCCATGATCGGCGGACCGGTGCTGGGCACGATCACCGGCCGGCGACCGGAGCTGCGCATGCCGCTGGTGGGCGCCTACCTGCTGGTGGCGCTGGGCACCTGGGCGGTGCTGCTCGGCTGGCCGGGGCGGCTGTCCGCACCGGCGCTGGCGGTGGCCTTCACCCTGCTGTCCCTGGGCGGCCCGGCCTCCTCGATCGGCTTCGCCCTGGCCCGCGACTACAACCCGCTGCAGCGCGTGGGCACCGCCACCGGCGTGGTCAACGTCGGCGGCTTCGTGGCCACCACCGTGTCCGCGCTGGGCGTGGGCGTGCTGCTGGACGCGCTGGGCGCGGCCGGCGCGGCCACCGCGTTCCGGATCGCCCTGCTGGTCGTGGTCGCCGTCCTGGTCGTGGGCGTGTGGCGGACCTGCGTGTGGTGGCGGCGGGCCAGGGCGGCGGTGTTCGCCGCGGCGGCCCGGGGCGAGGACGTGCCGGTCCAGCTGCGCCCCCGGCGCTGGGACACCCCGGTCGAGCAGCCGGTGCGCCCGGTTCCGGTCGCGGCCTGATCCCCACCGCCCGGCTCCGGTCCCCGGTGCGCGACATCCCGGTCACGGCGGCCGCGTCGGCTACACCACGCCCCGCGCGCGGTCGTGACCGGGGGATGCGCGGTGGCGCGGGACGCTGAGGCAGGATGTTCCGCCGTGGTTCGTTCGTCATCCCCGCACCGTCCGTCCCGCCCCACCGTGCCGCCCGGGCTTGTCGTCGTGGACAAGCCGGCCGGCATGACCTCCCACGACGTGGTGGCCAGGGTCCGGCGCATCCTCGGCACCCGCAAGGTCGGGCACGCCGGGACGCTGGACCCGATGGCCACCGGGGTGCTCGTGCTCGGCGTGGAGCGGGCCACCAAGCTGCTGGGCCACCTCGCCCTGGACAGCAAGGCCTACCTGGCCACCATCCGCCTGGGCACGGCCACCACCACCGACGACGCCGAGGGCGAGATCCTGTCCACTGTGGACGCCTCCGGGGTGGCCGAGGCGGACGTGCTGGCCGGCATCGCCCGGCTGACCGGCCCGATCCAGCAGGTGCCCAGCTCGGTGAGCGCGGTCAAGATCGACGGCAAGCGCGCCTACGCCCGGGTGCGCGCCGGCGAGGCGGTCGAGCTGCCGCCGCGCCCGGTGGAGGTGCACCGGTTCGACCTGCTCGCGCTGCGCCGCGAGGAGCAGGCCACCGAACTGGACGTGATGGTGGAGTGCTCCTCGGGCACCTACGTCCGGGCGCTGGCCCGGGACCTGGGCGCCGACCTCGGCGTCGGCGGGCACCTGGCCAACCTGCGGCGCACCCGGGTCGGCCCGTTCGACCTGCGCGTGGCCCGCTCCCTGGACGCGCTGGCCGAGCAGCCCGGCCTGTCCCTGGACCTGGACCAGGCCGTGGCCAAGGCCTTCCCCCAGCGGCAGGTCGCGGTGGCCGAGGTGACCGCGCTCGCCCACGGCCAGCGGCTGCCCGCCGGCGGGCTGACCGGCACCTACGGCGTGTTCGGCCCGGACGGCCACGTGGTCGCGCTCGCCGTGGACGAGGCCGGCACGGCCAGGCCCCTGGTGGTGCTCGCCCCGGCGTAGCACCGGATCGCCCCCGCCGTCACAGCTCTCGCCTGGCTGCGCCAGCCGAGACGCGAGGGGGGAGGCGGGGTGACCGAACGGGTGACTCCCCCGGCGGGCGGCGGTGACCTGGAACGTAGGCTTCGCACCGTGCGACGTTGGCGCGGACTTGAGCATCTTCCCGGCGGCTGGGGCCGCTGCGTGGTGACCATCGGCGTGTTCGACGGGGTGCACCGGGGCCACCAGGAGCTGATCGGCCGCGCCGTGCGGCTGGCCAGGCAGCGCGACCTGCCGTGCGTGGTGATGACCTTCGACCCGCACCCCGCCGAAGTGGTCCGGCCGGGCAGCCACCCGGCGCAGCTCACCACGCTGCGCCGGCGGGCCGAGCTGGTCGAGCAACTCGGTGTGGACGTGTTCTGCGTGATGCCGTTCACCCCCGAACTGTCCCGGATGTCCCCGGAGGCGTTCGTGCACGAGATCCTGGTGGAGCGGCTGCACGCGGCCGCGGTCGTGGTCGGCGAGAACTTCACCTTCGGCCACCGCGCCGCCGGCACCGTGCAGCTGCTGCGCACCCTCGGCAACCGGTTCGGTTTCGTCACCGACGACACCGGCCTCGTCAGCGTCACCCTGCCCGACCAGCGCAACGGAGGATCAGACCAGGTGACCTTCTCCTCCACCTACATCCGGGCCTGCATCGACGCGGGTGACGTGGCAGCGGCGGCGGCCGCGCTGGGCCGGCCGCACCGGCTGGAGGGCATCGTGGTGCGCGGCGACGGCCGTGGCGGCAAGGAGCTGGGCTTTCCCACCGCGAACCTGTCCACCGCCAAGCACGCTGCGGTGCCGGCCGACGGCGTGTACGCGTGCTGGTTCGGGCACTCGGTGGGCGGCGTCCAGCGCACCCTGCGCGCGGCCGTGTCCGTCGGCACCAACCCCACCTTCTCCGGGCGGGAGCGCCGGGTCGAGGCGTTCGTGCTGGACGTGGACGAGGACTTCTACGGCCAGCGGGTCACCCTCGACTTCGTGGCCCGGCTGCGCGAGATGGTCCGGTTCGACTCGGTGCAGGACCTGATCGACCAGATGGAACGGGACGTGGCACAGGCGAGGGAGATACTGCGCACCCCCGAGGCGGGGGCTCCGGCGGACTGAGGGCTGGCGTGGCCGGCCGGTGGAGCTGGAGCGGGTGCGGAAGTTAACGGCTTCGTGATTTGTGCCCTGTCGGTCCGATCGTGCTGGCAGGATGCCAGCAGGCGGGTGGACAGATCGCCGACGGTGACTCAGGAGAGGCGAAGGTGGAGGACCACAAGATCGTTCAGCGCAACCTGGCTCTGCAGCGGGAGTGGTACGGGGAGCCGCTGGGGGACCGGGTGCGTCGACTCGTGGTCGCCTTCAACGTGTCCCAGGCCCAGCTCGCCGACGTGCTCGGCATCAGCGCGCCCATGCTCAGCCAGGTGATGAGCGGCCGGCGGGCCAAGATCGGCAACCCGTCGGTGCTGGCCAGGATGATCATGCTGGAGCGCAAGGTGCTCACCCCGGACGTGGCCACCGGCGAGCCGGCCGCGCTGCAGCGGGCCCTGGACGACGTGCGCGACTCCAAGCCCATGGTGGGCCGCGACTCCCTGCCGGTGGACGACGGCAGCGACGACGCACTGGCGTTCCCGACGCTGCGGCGGGTGGCCAGCCGCGAGGAGCTGGTGCAGGCCGCGGACATGCTCGGCGACGACTTCCCGGCGCTCGCCGCCCTGCTGCGCCGCGCCGGCCGCGGTCGCTGACCCACGACCCGCCGCCCGGACCGGGTGCCGCCGGACGCGATCACCTGACGACTGTCGGTGCCCGCGCCTACGCTCTGCGGTGTGCCACGACTGTTCACCGCGCTGGTTCCCGACGACGCCGTGCTGCGCGACCTGGCCACCGCCCTGCGGCCGGTCCAGGCCGCCCTGCCGGAGGCGCGCTGGGAGCCGGTGGAGCGGTGGCACGTCACACTGTGCTTCCACGGGCAGGCCGAGGTCGCCGACATCACCGCCGAGCTGCGGGAGAACGCCCGGGGGCTGGCCGCGCCCACCCTGCGCCTGGCCGGCGCCGGCACGTTCCAGAACCCCTCGGGCGGGGTAGTCTGGATCGGGGTCGCCGGGGTCGACAGCGCTGGTGACCAGGGGTTGAACCGGCTGGCCGAGGCCTCCGGCGCGGATATGGGCCGGTTCAGCGGCCACCTCACGGTGGCCAGGTGGAAGGACGGCAGGCCACTGGCCCGCCGCTGCCGGGAGGTGGCCGGCGAGCTGGCCGACTACGTCAGCCCGGCGTGGACAGCCACCGACCTGGTGGTCATGAGCAGCCAGCTGAGCCCCCGCGGACCCCGCTACACCGTTGAGGAACGCGTGGCGCTGCGGGTTCCCTAGACCGGCGGAGCTGGCGAGGGAGCTGGCCGACCAGCGGGGCTGGCGAGGGAGCTAATCGACCAGCGGAGCTGGTCAGAGAGCTAACCGAACAGTACCTGCTACCCTCGGTGGTTGGGTCCGGCTGCGGTCCGTGGCGGCCGGTACCGACGTTTACCCCCGTGCACCGCCGTGTGCGGGGCCACCGCACGGAACAGTATGTACAAGGAGTGAACCGCGTGGCGCTGTCCACCGAGCAGAAGAAGACCATTCTCGCCGAGTACGGGGTCCACGAGTCGGACACCGGCTCGCCCGAGGCCCAGGTGGCGCTGCTGAGCAAGCGGATCGCCGACCTCACCGAGCACCTGAAGGTGCACAAGCACGACCACCACTCCCGTCGTGGTCTGCTGCTGATGGTCGGTCGCCGTCGCCGGCTGCTGAACTACCTGACCAAGGTCGACATCGAGCGCTACCGTTCGCTGATCCAGCGGCTCGGCCTGCGCAGGTGAGCCCGAGCCGAGGGGGAGTGGCTGCTCAGCCGCTTCCCCTCGGCACCGGACCGGATTTCGGTGTACAACACCAGGACCGGTAGGTAACCCGGCCTGGCTACCACGTCCGGTCGACAAGTGAACAACAGGGCCAACGCGCCGTGCACGGGGAACAGTTCGCCGGTCCTCGGTAGTGGTGCCCGGGTAGTGACCCCGGGGACTTCGATCGAAGACCGGCCTCGTCCGGACCGTGACCCCGCGCTGGGGGCGCGCGCGGCCCGCAAGACGAGGAGTACCGCATGACCGACATCGAGGTTCATGAGGCGACCGCCGTTATCGACAACGGCAGGTTCGGCTCGCGCACCGTTCGATTCGAAACCGGCCGGCTCGCCCGCCAGGCAGCCGGCAGCGTCGTCGCCTATCTCGACGACGACACCATGTTGCTGTCCGCGACCACGGCGTCCAAGCACCCGAAGGAGCACTTCGACTTCTTCCCGCTGACCGTCGACGTCGAGGAGCGCATGTACGCGGCGGGCCGCATCCCCGGCTCGTTCTTCCGCCGCGAGGGTCGCCCGTCCACCGACGCGATCCTGGCCTGCCGGCTGATCGACCGGCCGCTGCGCCCGTCCTTCGTGGACGGACTGCGCAACGAGATCCAGGTCGTGGTCACGGTGATGAGCCTGAACCCGCAGGACCTCTACGACGTGGTCGCCATCAACGCCGCGTCCGCCTCCACCCAGCTGGCCGGGCTGCCCTTCTCCGGCCCGATCGGCGGCGTGCGGGTCGCCCTGATCGAGGGCCAGTGGGTGGCCTTCCCCACCCACGAGCAGCTGGAGAAGGCCGTGTTCGACATGGTCGTGGCCGGCCGGGTGGTCGGTGACGACGTGGCCATCATGATGGTCGAGGCCGAGGCCACCGAGCAGACCATCGACCTGGTCGAGCAGGGTGCCCAGGCGCCCACCGAGGAGGTCGTGGCCGGCGGCCTGGAGGCGGCCAAGCCGTTCATCCGGCTGCTCTGCGAGGCGCAGGCGCGGCTGGCCGAGGTCGCCGCCAAGGAGACCGGTGAGTTCCCGGTGTTCCCCGCCTACGAGCCGGACGCCTACGAGGCGGTCGAGCGGGCGGTCAGCACCGAGCTGGCCGAGGCGCTGACCATCGCCGGCAAGCAGGAGCGCGAGGCCCGCATCGACGAGGTCAAGGAGCTGTGCCTGGAGCGGGTGCTGTCCGGTGAGGACAACCCGTTCGAGGGCCGGGAGAAGGAGGTCGGCGCCGCGTTCCGGTCGCTGACCAAGAAGCTGGTGCGCCAGCGCATCCTGCGCGACAAGGTGCGCATCGACGGCCGGGGGATCACCGACATCCGCCAGCTGGCCGCCGAGGTCGCCGTGGTGCCCAGGGCGCACGGCTCGGCGCTGTTCGAGCGGGGCGAGACCCAGATCCTCGGCGTGACCACGCTGAACATGCTGCGCATGGAGCAGACGCTGGACACGCTCGCGCCCGAGACCACCAAGCGCTACCTGCACCACTACAACTTCCCGCCCTACTCCACCGGTGAGACCGGCCGGGTCGGCTCGCCCAAGCGGCGCGAGATCGGCCACGGCGCGCTGGCCGAGCGGGCGCTGATCCCGGTGCTGCCCAAGCGCGACGAGTTCCCCTACGCCATCCGGCAGGTGTCCGAGGCGCTGGGCTCCAACGGCTCCACCTCCATGGGCTCGGTGTGCGCCTCGACCATGTCGCTGCTCAACGCGGGTGTGCCGCTCAAGGCCCCGGTGTCCGGCATCGCCATGGGCCTGGTGTCGGACACCGTGGACGGCGAGACCCGGTATGTGGCGCTGACCGACATCCTCGGCGCCGAGGACGCGTTCGGCGACATGGACTTCAAGGTCGCCGGCACCAAGGACTTCGTCACCGCCCTGCAGCTGGACACCAAGCTGGACGGCATCCCCTCCGAGGTGCTCGGCCAGGCGCTCAGCCAGGCCCGCGACGCCCGGCTGACCGTGCTGGAGGTGATGGCCGAGGCCATCGACCGGCCGGACGAGATGAGCCCGTTCGCGCCCCGGGTGACCTCGATCAAGATCCCGACCGACAAGATCGGCGAGGTGATCGGCCCGAAGGGCAAGATGATCAACTCGATCACCGAGGAGACCGGCGCGGACATCTCCATCGAGGACGACGGCACCATCTACGTGGGTGCGGCCGACGGCCCGTCCGCGGACGCGGCGATCGACAAGATCAACGCCATCGCCAACCCGCAGCTGCCCAAGGTCGGCGAGCGCTTCCTGGGCACCGTGGTCAAGACCGCGGCCTTCGGCGCGTTCGTCTCGCTGCTGCCGGGCAAGGACGGCCTGGTGCACATCTCCAAGCTGGGCAACGGCAAGCGCATCGGCAAGGTCGAGGACGTGGTCAAGGTCGGTGACAAGCTCCGCGTGGAGATCGCCGACATCGACGCGCGCGGCAAGATCAGCCTGGTGCTGGTCAGCGAGGACGAGCCGGCCGCTGCCGAGCCGGTGGCCGCGGAGTCCGCGGCGGAGTGACGATGGACAACGACACGACCGCGGGTGCCCTGCGCGCCCGCGGTCGCTCGCGCAGCAGCCTCGGCCACGCCCAGCGGCCGGGCACCACCCGGGTGTTGGAGCGCACCGACGACGGGTGCGCGGTCCGGCGCAGCGTGCTGCCCAGCGGCCTGCGCGTGGTCACCGAACAGGTGCCCGGGGTGCGGTCCGCGTCGGTGGGCATCTGGGTCGGGGTCGGCTCCCGCGACGAGCAGCCGGCCGTGGCCGGTGCCGCGCACTACCTGGAGCACCTGCTGTTCAAGGGCACGGCCAAGCGCGGCGCCACCCAGATCGCCGAGGAGATCGACGCCGTCGGCGGCGAGCTGAACGCGTTCACGGCCAAGGAGCACACCTGCTACTACGCGCACGTGCTCGACGTGGACCTGCCGCTGGCCATGGACCTGGTGTGCGACGTGGTCTTCGACGCGCTGTGCACCGAGCAGGACCTGGAGACCGAACGCAGCGTCGTGCTGGAAGAGATCGCCATGCGCGACGACGACCCCGAGGACCTGCTGCACGACCTGTTCTGCGACGCCCTGCTGGGCGACCACCCGCTGGGCCGGCCCGTGCTGGGCACCGAGCGGTCCATCACCGAGATGAGCCGCACCGCCCTGTACGGGTTCTACCGGCGCCGCTACAGCCTGCCCCGGATGGTGCTGGCGGTGGCCGGCAACATCGAGCACAACCAGGTGATGCGCCTGGTCCGCAAGTGCCTCGGCGAGCGGCTGGACCGCACCACCGCCCGGCCCGTGGCACCCAGGGCCGGCCGGGCCAGGGCCAGCCTGGCGCGCAAGCTCGTGCTGCACACCGACGACACCGAGCAGGCGCACCTGATGCTCGGCGTGCGCGCCCTGGACCGGCACGACGACCGGCGGTTCGCCCTGGGCGTGCTCAACGCGGCCCTGGGCGGCGGCATGAGTTCCCGGCTGTTCCAGGAGATCCGGGAACGCCGGGGCCTGGCCTACCAGGTGTACTCGTCGGTCACCTCCTACGCGGACACCGGCAGCCTGTCGGTCTACGCCGGCTGCCAGCCCGACCGGCTGGGCGCGGTCGCCGGGGTGATCCGCGACGTGCTGGCCGAGGTGGCCAGGGGCGGCCTGTCCGACGCCGAGGTGGCCAGGGGCCGCGGCCAGCTGCGCGGCGGCCTGGTGCTGGGCCTGGAGGACACGGCCTCGCGGATGTCGCGGGTCGGCAAGGGCGAGCTGAACTACGGCGACCACCTGACCGTGGAGCAGACCCTGGCCCGCATCGACGCGGTCACCGCCGACGATGTGGCCAAGCTCGCGCGGGAACTGCTGCGCCGCCCGGTCGCCGCGGCCGTGGTGGGTCCCTACGATCACGAGGACGACCTGCCGGCCGAGGTACACGAGGTGATCGCATGACACAGGAGCCGGTCCGGTCCCCGGACAATCCCATCCGGGTCGGGGTGCTCGGCGCGCGCGGGCGGATGGGCACCGAGGTGTGCCGCGCGGTGGACGCCGCCGCGGACCTGGTCGTGGCGGCCACGGTCGACTCGGACGACGAGCTGAGCAGGCTCACCGACGCGGCCGTCGAGGTGGTGGTGGACTTCACCAACCCGGACGTGGTGCTGGACAACATCTGGTTCTGCGTCGCCCAGGGCATCCACTGCGTGGTCGGCACCAGCGGGTTCGACGAGAACAAGCTGACCACCGTGGCCGAGTGGCTGGCCGACCGGCCGGAGGTGGGTGTGCTGGTCGCGCCGAACTTCGCCATCGGCGCGGTGCTGTCCATGCGCTTCGCCGAGCTGGCCGCCCGCTACTACGAGTCGGTCGAGGTCATCGAGCTGCACCACCAGCGCAAGCTGGACGCGCCCTCGGGCACGGCCGCGCACACCGCCCGGCTGGTGGCGGCGGCCCGGGCCCGTGCCGGCCTGCCCGCGGCCAGCCCGGACGCCACCACCGCGGAACTGGCCGGCGCGCGCGGCGCCAGCGTGCAGGACGTCCGGGTGCACTCGGTGCGGCTGGCCGGGCTGGTCGCCCACCAGGAGGTGCTGTTCGGCACCGAGGGCGAGACGCTGAGCATCCGGCACGACTCGCTGTCCCGCACCTCGTTCATGCCGGGCGTGCTGCTCGGGATCCGGGAGATCGCCGGTCACCCCGGGCTGACCGTCGGCCTGGACCAGTTCCTGGACCTGTGACAGCGAGGGTGTCGCGATGAGGACACGTGCAGCCGCGATCCTGGTCACCGCCGTGGTGGTGGTGTACCTGGTGCTGCTGGCCGGCCGGGCGTGGGCGCTGTTCGAGTCCGGCGACCCGGTCGGCATCGCCCTCGGCGCGGGTGTGCTGATCCTGCCGCTGGTGGGGCTGTGGATCGTGGCGGTGAACCTGCGCTTCGGTGCCCGCACCGAGCGGCTGGCCCGCCGGCTCGCCGAGGAGGGCGGCCTGCCGGACACCTCCGACCTGCCCCGCCGGCCCTCCGGCCGGGTGGAGCGCGACGCCGCCGACGCCTGGTTCGCGCAGCGGCAGGCCGAGACCGAGGCCGCCCCGGACGACTGGCGCAACTGGTACCGGCTGGCCCACGGCTACGACATCGCCGGCGACCGCCGCCGCGCCCGCGAGGCCATGCGCCGCGCCATCGACCTGGAAGCGACCGCGAACACCGCGAGTTGACTGTGCAAACCCCGCGAGTCGACATTTCGCGCAGGCCCGTTCGGGTGAATCGGGGCCCGGGCGAGCGCGACGGGCGGGAAGCGCACCAGCACGGCGGCCGGTTGTCGCGTCGGCCTCGGTGTGCACGGCCGGGGCGAGGGCGGGCGCGAGCCGACCGGGGCTTCAGCTGTCCGCGCTCGGCGGAATCAGGAAGTTGGGCCGGAAGAGCAGCTGGGGGTCGAGAGCGGCCTTGATCTCGGTGATCCTGCGGTAGTCCTGCGGCGCGAACGCGGCGCGGACCGTGTCCTGGTCCACCGCGCCGAACGTGAAGTTGAGCGAACGCCCGACCGCGTGGGCCGACCAGGGCTCCAGCGCCGTGGCGTGCATCGCGCGCACCGCGTCCACCTGGTTCGGCGTCGTCGGTGAGAGCACCCCCAGCAGGTAGCCGGCAGCACGGTGGCCGACCGAGTTGGGGACCGCCGGGGGACGGGAGAGCGCGCCGCCGAGGTGGCGCAGGCCGACCACGCACATCGTCGGGTTGGTGGGAGCGGACAGCGTGGTCAGCGCGGGAAGCCCGGTCGGCTCGACATCGCGCAGCAGCAGGTTCTCCCCCTGGTAGGCGTGCGGCTGGTCGGGTTCGTTGAACACCACCGCGGACTCGGCGTAGGGGATCTCCTGGAGCCCGTCGAACACCGGTCCGAGTGCGCGCAGCGGCGCCACCAGCTCGTCGCCGTCCTTCGCCGAGCCGAGGAAGGCGATCTGGATCTGGCCGACGTGCCGGCCGCGCAGCGGTTCAGGTATCCCGGGCAGGTCCGGGAACGGCAGCATGGACACCGCCGAGGTCATCTCCTCCGGCAGGCTGGCCGTCCACCGGTACCACTCCGCCGCCAGCTCAGGCGTGCGTGCGAGGTCGAAGAAGAGCCCGCCGCCGTGGATCCGGTCGACCGGCACGAGGTCGATCTCCATCCCCGTCACCACGCCGAAGTTGCCGCCACCACCCCGCAGGGCCCAGAACAGGTCCGGGTCACCGGTGGCGGTCACCCGGCGGAGGCGGCCGTCGGCCGTGACGAGGTCGATACGCCGGACGTGGTCGGCGGCGAAGCCGTACCGCCGTGCCATCAGGCCGACACCGCCGCCGAGGGTGTAGGAGACCGCGCCGACACCGGGCAGGCTTCCCGACAGCGGTGCGAGCCCGTGCGGGCCGGCCGCGTCGATCACGTCCCGCCAGCGCGCGCCGGCCTCGACCCACGCGGTGCGTTCCGCCGCGTTGACCGTCACCGCCGTCATCCGCCGCGTGCTGATCAGCACGCCGGTGCCGTCGAGCGGGGTGGCCAGCCCGTGGCCGGTGGCCTGCACCGCGACGGGGACGCCTTCGGCGGCGGCGAACCGGACGGCGGCGCGGATGTCGTCGCTGTTCCTGGCCGCGACGACCACCGCGGGCCGATGCGCCGCCACCAGCTGGAACCCGACGCGCTCGTCGTCGTAGCCGGCTGAGTCGGGTCGGCGCACGGCACCGCCGACCACGTCGTCCCAGGTAGCTCCGGCAGAAATCAGATCATCCCTGTTCTCGGTCATGGCGCGGATCGTAGGATTGGTTGCGGACACCTCAGGTCCTCAGTGCAGGTCCTCAATGTCAGTCCTCAACGCACAATGCGGTGGCGGACCCGGACGAGTGGTGGGACATGACAGGGCATGACATGCCAACCCGACTGCTGCGGCTGCTGTCGCTGCTGCAGAGCAGACCCGAGTGGTCCGGTGCCGAACTGGCGGCGAAACTCGGCGTCACCACTCGAACCGTGCGTCGCGACGTGGAACGGCTGCGCGGGCTCGACTACGTCGTGGCGGGGACCACGGGTCGCCACGGCGGCTACCGGTTGGGTGCCGGGCAGAGGCTGCCGCCGCTGCAACTCGACGACGAGGAGGCCATCGCGGTGGCCGCCGGACTGGTGACCGCCGCGGGCGACTCCCTTGCCGAGGACGCCTCGACGCGGGCCCTGGTGAAGCTGGAGCGGCTGCTTCCCACGAGGTTGCGGCCACGGCTGGCCGCCCTCACCAACGCGACCGCCGCCGACTCCGGCCGCGCGACGACCCGCGTTGACCCCGCCGTCATCGCCAGGCTCGCGCTCTGCTGCAGTGAACGGGAACTCGTCACCTTCGCCTACCACAGCCGATCCGGTGCGCCCAGCACCCGCCGCGTCGAGCCGCACAGCGTGATCGCCCTGGAAGGACTGTGGTACCTGCTCGGTTTCGACGTGCACCGGGAGGACTGGCGGGTCTTCCGCGTCGACCGGATCACCCAGCTCGACCCCACCGGCCACCGGTTCACCGCACGCGATCTGCCCGCGGACGACCCGGCGGAGTACCTGACCCGGTCGCTGCTGAGCGCGCCATACCGCTACACCGCGCGGCTCACCGTGCCGCTGTCAGCGGAATCGGTCCGCGCCGCCCTCTTCGCCCCGGTGCCCGGCGAGATCACCAGCACCGGCCCGGAGAGCTGTGTCATCCGGCTCAGCGCGGAGAGCGCCGCGGTCGTCACCCAGTACGTCGTCGCTGTCGGCGCGCTGGCCGGCGAGTTCGAACTCGAAGCCGGCGAGGAGATCCGCGCGCGGCTGCGGTCGCTCGGAACGGCGCTCAGCTCCGTGTGACGGCGCCGCCCGGCTAGCGGCCGGCCTCGGCCACCTCATCCGCGTCCGCGATCGCCCAGCGCACCTCGTCAACCACGGCCGGAACACCGCGCACCGGCCAGGCCGCCACGACCTCGCGCACCCGCGCGTCATACCCGGTGCGACCGACCAGCGCCCACGCCGCCGCACCGGCCAACTGGATGCTGTCGTGCCGGAGCAGACCGGCCAGCACCTCCTCCTGGCCGTGCGGAATGTCGGACTCGCTGTCGTGCAGCGGCCGGATCGCCAGCACCCGCAACCGCTCCGGTCGGCGCTCGTCGGTGAACAGGCCGGCCAGCCAAGCGGCCACCCGGTGCCGCGTGGACTCGTCCGCGTCCCCCAGGCACCGGCCGACCGCCGCGAACCCGAACTCGACGAGTTCGCCGAGGTCCGGGTCGTCGTCCACACCCGCCACGGCGGCGGTCAGCACCTCGACCAGCCTGGGCAGATCAGTGGCGTCGCCCAGGTGATCCACCACGCCCACCGCACTCGACCACGCGGCCTGGACCACCGGCTGCCGCCGCACCGGCACGGCCGGATCGTGCTCCACCGCGAGCAGCACCCGCGCCTGCGCCAGGATCTCCTCGGCCAGCTCGTCCAGCGGGTTGCCGAAGCCCCACCGGCTCTGCGACTGCTCGTACAGGAACACGCCCAGCGCCACGCCCGTGGCCGCGATGTCATCGCTGTGCAGCAGCGCTCGATAGGCGGCCCGCCACGCCTCGGGGCCCTTGGCGGAGTCGAGCACGGCGACCAGGCGTTGGCTCGCCGCGCTGAGTTCGTCCAGCTGCCAGTAGTAGGTGACGATGTTGGCGAACAAGGCTGTCCGCCTCAGGCGGGCTGACGCCCGCCACCGGCCTTGGCCAGGAACGCGCGCCAGCTGGCCGGCGGGAAGTCCAGCACCGGGCCGGTGGCGTTCTTGGAATCCCGCACCGCCACCGACTCCGGCGTGAAGGCGATTTCAACGCAGTCGGTTTGGCCGCCCTGGCTGTAGCTGCTCTTGCGCCAGGCGACCTCAACGCAGTTGGTCTGGCCGCCTTCGCTGTAGCTGCTCTTGCGCCACGTCAGCGCCTCCGTGCTGGACATCCCGCTGGCCCTCCCGCGCTCGGTCGTACCGATCTGCCCAATCGGTCAGTACTTCACGCGATTCTTCCGCACTGAGGGCGAGTCGAGCGAGAAGGTGCTGCCGGCTCCGGTACTGCTCGATCTCCTGCGGGCGTTCCAGGAACACGCTCACCGTGCTGATGTCCACGTGCACGACCGGGTTGATCCGGTCGAAGTCCATCAGCAGGAAGGACGAGGACAGTTCGGTCGCGCCACCGGCGGAGAAGGGCACGATCCGGATCGTCACCGACCGGATGTTGCTGCGCAGCACCAGTTGCAGCAGCTGCTCGTGCATGATCTGGGCGCTGCCCACCTGACCCTGCAACGTGGCCTCATGGATGTAGAACGTGCTGCGTGGCGCGTTCGGTCCGATGAGGACATTCTGCCGGGCCAACCGAGTCCGCACACACTGCTCGATCGTGGTGGATGCCTCGCCATCCGCGCTGCGGATGATTGCCCGCGCGTAGTCCTCGGTCTGCAACAGGCCAGGAACAATCATCGGCCGGTACTCGCAGAGCTTGGTTGCCAGGTTTTCGTGGATGATCAGGGCGCGCAGGTTGTCGGACAGGCCGGAGTTGTTGGGGCGGACCAGAAAGCCGTTGTCCTGGTTGCGGACACGCCGCAGCAGTTCCCTGACTTCCGGCAGCTTGAAGCCGCAGGCGGCCAGCATGGTGGCGATGTCCTCCGGCCTGGCACCACGCGTGCCCTTTTCCACGGCGACGAGCTTGGCGGGCGACCAGTTCAGCAGTTGGGCCATGTCCTTGCCCCGAACTCCCGCCGCCAACCGCACCTCGCGCAGTTCGTTGCCCAGTTCCCGGCTCCGCACGGTGGACCGCTGCTTGTCCACGACACCCTCCCGTCCCCGCTGACAAGACCACCCGACGCTATTCCCGGACAGCGCGCGGAAATACCAGCTCGGACGGAAACCACCACAAAGAAGTAAGCCAGCGGCCCGATTCACACGGGTGCAACCACGACAGGCACCCGCGATCAGTCGTTCTCCAGTTCCGCACGCACCCGGTCGGCCGGATCCGGGGCGTCCGCCGGCCAGGTCGCGGCGATCTCGCGGACGAGGGGCACGTGCTGCTCGACGTCGACCAGCACCCAGGCGGCCTGGGTGGACAGGCGGAGGTCGGGGTGGCGGAGCAGCGCCACCAGCGCGTCCTCGTGGCCCAGTTTTCCGGTGAAGAACGGGGCGATCGCGGCCAGGCGCACCTCGATCGGCAGGGTCTCGTCGCTGGCCAGTTCGGCCAGGCGGGCGCCGATGCGGTGGCACGTCGGGTCGTCGGCGTCGTCGAGGTGCCGGCGCAGGGCCTGGGACACGGCGTTCGCCAGGTCGGTGTCGGTGGTGTCGGTGTTCCAGGCGGCCATGAGCGGTTCGAGGTCCGCGGGATCGCCCTGGTTCCGCAGCTCGCGGGCGGCGCTGATCAACTCGGCCGGGCCGGGTGGCGGTTCGCTGTTCACGGCGGCAAGGGTTTTCCGGGCCTGGGCCAGGTTGTCGGCCGCCCTGATCATGCGTCGCACGGTGCTGGCCGCATCGGCGTCCGCCGGCCAGGTCTGGACGACCTCGCGCACCAGGGCGTCGTGGGGGTCGCGGCCGGCCAGCGCCGTTGCCGCGCGGCCGGCCAGCTGGAGATCGGGGTGGTGGAGCAGAGCCACCAAAGCGTTCTCCTGGCCCAGTTTCGCGGCCGTCCGCTGGCCGGCGGTGAACGGTCCGAGCGCTGACGTGCGCAGGGATACCGGCAGGTTCTCGTTGGTGAACAGGGCGGCCAGCCGTTGCCCGGCCTGCCGGCCGGTGACCTCGTCCGCGCTTTCCAGACAGCCGCGGACGGCCTGGAAAGCGCCCGCCAGAACGTCGGTGGCGCCGTCCTCGTCACCGCGGGCCACGGTGGCGTCCAGCACGTCGAGGATCCGGGGCAGGTCGGTGTCCTCGCCCAGGTGCCACAACGCACCCAGGGCGCTGGCCCAGGCCGCGAGGACCACCGGCCAGTCGTGGTCGGGAGCGCCGGGGTCGGGTGCGGTGGCCAGCACCTCGCGGGCGCACGCGGCGATGTCGTCCTCCAGCGCCGCCAGGGGATTGTGCACGCCCCACCGCCACTGGGCCTGGGCGTAGTGGTACTGGTCCAGGGCGATGCCCCGGGCCACGACGTCATCGCTGTGCAGCATCGCCTGGTACGCGGTCAGCAGTTCGCCCACGTCGTCGGCTTTGTTCACGACGGTCCAGGCGCGTTGGTCGGCTTCCTGGCTCAGGTCGTCGACATCCCAGTAGTAGGACGTGAATCCGTGCATCAACGCTTCCCGGTGCTCAGTGGGCTTCGAGTTCCTCGCGGACGTACGCGGCCGGGCCTGGCGCGTCGGCCGGCCAACTGGCGGCGACCTCCCGCACGAGCGGCCGGTGCCGCTCGGTGTCGACCAGCACCCAGGCCGCTTCGGTGGCCAGCCTGAGGTCGTTGTGGCGCAACAGCTTCGCCAGGGTGTCCGCCTGGCCCAGCTCCCCGGCGTGGAACGGGGCGATCGCGGCCACGCGCACGTCGGTGGGCAGGCTCTCGTCAGCGAACAGCTCGGCCAGCCGGGCGCCGATCCGGTGGCGGGTGTCGGTGTCGGCGTCCTCAAGGCACCGACGAAGCGCCTGCGACACGGCTTCGGCGAGGCCGCTGTCGGTGGTGTCGGTGTTCCAGGCGGCCAACAGCGGGTCGATGTCCGTGGTGTCGCCCTGGTCGCGCAGTTCGTACGCGGCCCTGATCAACTCGGTGCGGCTGCTGTTCGCCGCGGCGACCACCTCCCGTGCCCGCACCAGGCTATCAGCTTCCCTGATGGCGTCTCGAACCAGGTAGGCACTGGTGCCCGAGGTGTCCTCCGGCCACCCGGCGACGGCCGCGCGAACCAGTGCGTCGTGGGGATCGCGGTTGACCAGCGCCGCGGCCGCCTGAGCGGCCAGCGCCAACTCGGGGTGGTGGAGCATGGCGACCAGGGCGGGTTCCTGACCCATCGCTTCGGCGGTCTGCCTGTCGTAGCTGAACGGCCGGAGCGCTGACTCGCGCAGGTCGACCGGCAGGCTCTCGTTGGTGAACAGCTCGGCCAGCCGCGCGCCGGTCCGCTGGAGCGTGGCGTCGTCGGCGTGGTCCAGGCAGCCGTGCATGGCCAGGAAGACGCCCTCGACGACGTCGACGAACTCGTCGGGGTCGTCACTGGCCGCTGCCGCGTCCAGCAGGTCGAGGAGCCGGGGCAGGTCGGTCGGCGCGCCGAGGTGCATCAGCACGGCCGACGCGCTGGCCCAGGCGGATCGGACCACCGACCAGTCGTGATCGGCGTCGGGTACGGTGGTGAGCATCTCGCGGGCGCGGGCGGCGATCTCGTCCTTGACGGCGCTCAGTGGGTTGTCCAGTCCCCACCTGCCCTGTGCCTGGGCGTAGAAGAACTGGTCCAGCGCGATGCCCCACGCCGCGATGTCGTCACTGCGCAGCAGCGCCTGAAATCCCGTGAGCAGGTCGGTCACGTCGTCGGGGTCGTCGACCTTGGCCCAGGCGCGCTGGTCGTTCTCGCCCAGGTCGTCGACAGCCCAGTGGTACGACGTGAATCCGTGCATCAGGTTTCCTCAGAACTGTTGTGGGACAAGGAGATGGAGCGAATGCCGACGGAACCGACGCGGCTGGTGGTGCTCACGGGCGGGCCGGGATCAGGCAAGAGTACGGTGATCGACCGGTTGCGCCAAGCCGGTTTCGCGTGTTCGGCGGAGGCGGGGCGGGCGATCATCCGGGACCAGGTCGCCATCGACGGGCCGGCCCTGCCGTGGCGTGATCACGGGCTGTTCGCCGAGCTGATGCTGTGCTGGGAGCTGCGCTCGTACCGGCTGGCCGAAGCACGGGCCGGCACGGTGTTCTTCGATCGCGGCCTGCCCGACGTCGTGGGGTACCTGCGGGTGGCGGGCCGGCCGGTGCCCGAGCACATCCGCGTTGCCGCGCAACGGTTCCGCTATCACCGGCGGGTGTTCGTGGCACCGCCCTGGCCGGAGATCTACGCGCGGGACACCGAGCGCGGGCAGTCCTTTGCCGAGGCGGTGCGCACCCATGAGTCGATGGTCGAGACCTACAGCGAGTTCGGCTACGAGCTGGTCCCGCTGCCACTGTCCAGTGTGGAGGATCGGGTTCGGTTCGTCACCGAACAGGTGGGGGCGCGGCCGGCTCAGTAGGGCATGGCGGGTCCCTTGCGCGGGCCGGTCCACGCGCCGGCGAGCGCCAGCAGCGCGCCGATGATCATCACCCAGGGGCCGGGGCCCATGGCCGACGTGCTGTCCTGGAACAGCAGGACGACGCCGGTGACGTGGATGACCACCGGGATCAGCGCGCGGCCCGTGTAGACCAGCCGGAACCAGGTGAACGAGCTGTGGCTCAGCGGCTTGCGCCGCACCCCGGCCAGCCAGCGGGCGGCGCGCTGGGTCCTGATCGCGCCCAGCGTCCACGGCAGCGTGCTGAGCAGTGGCACCACGTAGGCCACGAACCCCAGCAGGGTCACGTACGCGCCGGCCAGTTGCACCGACAGCGGGGCCTGCTTCAGCGCGTCCGTCGTCGTCGCCCGGTAGATGTCCAGGAAGTGGACGTCGTCGGCCCAGGGCAGCGCGAACATCGCGACCACCATCAGCGCGATGCCGAGGAGGGTGGGCAGCGCGCCCGGGCCGGGCAGGGTCAGCGGCCCGCTGGGAACCCCCGGCGGGGTCGCGCCGTGGGCGGGCGGCACCGGACCCGGATGCTGCGGGTATCCGGTCTGGGGGTAGCCCTGCTGGGGGTAACCCTGCTGCGGGTAGGCGGGCGGCGCCGGGTGGCCGCCCAGCGGTGCGGGCTGTCCGTGGTGGGGTGGCGGTCCCTGGTGCCACGGCGTGGGTTGTCCGAACTGTGGTTGCTGGCCGCCGGGGTAGCTCATGGCGCAGCAGGCTAGCCAGTTCGCGGGAACGATCAGGTGGTTTTCGCGAAGTGACCGCGGGACTCGGCGCGGCCAGCCCGGTGCGGCCTCATCAGGGCGGCCAGCGCAGGGCGGCCAGCTCAGTGCAGCCACTGGGCGAACAGCGCCGGCGACGCGGCTAACGCGGTGAACCGGAGGAACCGCCCGGTCAGGCCGACGCCGATGAACAACGCGATCGACATGCCCGCCAGACCGGCCAGCACCGTGGTGGCCATGAACGGCGGCAGGCCGACCACCGAGCTGACCGCGTGCGTGCTGGTCATCCAGTGCGGGTGCCGGTGGCAGCGGCGCCGGACCGCCTCCAGCAGGCGGCGCCAGCGCGCGAGCATCCTGGTCCACCGGGTCTCCGGTCTGGGTTCACGCGCTGTTCTCGGCCTGCTGTGCAGGAATTCCGGCAGCCGCAGCGAGCCGCGGGCGGCGAGGAAGTACAGCAGTTTGCCGCCGACCTGCCCGACGGCCACCACCGCGCCGAGCATCCACGCGGACAGGCCCGGCTGCTGGGACACCAGGCCGATCAGGAACAACTCGATGCTGACCAGCGGAAGAAGTGCCGAGCCCAGGGCAACGCCGAGGGTGACACCCAACCACACCAGCACCGGCACAACCCCCATGTGTCGCGAACTCCCACAGTCGAGGCTAACAGTGCGGGCGGAGTGCCTCAGCCGGTCATTTCCGGGATCAGTCCGCCGGTGAGCCGCACCTCGCGCAGTGGCCGCCCGGCCGCGTCCAGGGTGCGCACCACGCCGTCCGGGTGCCAGTCGACCACGCCGAAGAACGCCCTGCTGGCCTGGTCCGCCTCGGGCACCCAGACCACGCCCCGGGTGGCGCCGTCGGCGCGCAGCGCCTCGGCCGCCGCGGCGAACAGCCGGCCGCCGTGGCCCCGCCGCCCCCAGCGCGGCTCGACCAGCAGGGAGGCGATCAGGCCGACCTGGGCGGCGTCGGCGGGCAGGCTGCCGTCGGCCGAGGCGATCTCGCTGTCCGGGGCCGGACTGCCGGCCACGCAGAAGCCCACGGTCCACGCGCCCTCAAGGGCCACCAGCACGTGCGCCGGCCCGACCACGGCCTGCTGCCAGGCCTGCTCGGCCGAGTCCTGGTCGACCGCGTGCCACGCCTGGTCGGCCAGCAGGTCGGCGTAGGCGAGCTGCCAGGTCTCCCGCTGGATGCGGGCGATGTCGGGCACGTCGGCGAGGGTCGCGGGGCGGACCGAGGCGGTGGCCATGGGGGCAGAACCTAGTGGCTGGCGGCCCGGCCGGGGCAGCAGGGGAGCCGATCAGCGGGCGAGCGGCGCGGGAGTGTCGGTGGGGGGTGGCACGATGGCCGACGTGCAGACGCTGAGCCCCGCCGTTGCCCGCCGGACCGCCCTGGCCGCCCAGGGCTTCGCCGACCCGCGCCCCGCTGGTGAGCCGACCCGGCGGCACCTGGGACGGGTGCTGTCCCGGGTGCAGCTGCTGCAACTGGACTCGGTCAACGTGGCCGTGCGCGCGCACTACGCCCCGCTGTTCGCCCGGCTGGGTGCCTACCCCACCGACCTGGTCGACGACGCGGCCTGGAGCCACAGCAGGCAGCGGCCCAGGCTGCTGGTGGAGTGCTGGGCGCACGAGGCGAGCCTGGTGCCGGTGGCCGACTGGCCGCTGCTGCGCGCGGTCAAGCGCAAGCGCATGTGGTACCACTACGGCGAGTTGATCGACAGCTCGCCCGCCCTGGTCGAGGACGTGCTGGCGGCGGTCAAGGAGCTGGGGCCGGTCGGCGCGGGCACGCTGGAGCGGGAACTGGGCGGCGGCACACCCCGGCCGCGCGGATCGTGGTGGAACCGGTCGGACGTGAAACGGGTGTGCGAGGGGCTGTTCGCCCTCGGCCAGCTGAGCACCGGCACCCGCCACAACTTCGAGCGCCGCTACGACCTGACCGAGCGGGTGCTGCCGCCGGAGATGGTGGCCATGGAGGTCAGCGAGCAGACCGCGGCCAGGGAGCTGGTGGCCAGGGCGGCGCTCGCGCACGGCGTGGCCACCGAGCCGGACCTGCGCGACTACTACCGGCTGCGCCCGGAACTCAGCCGGCAGGCCGTCGCCGAGCTGGTCGAGTCCGGGGTGCTCGAACCGGTCCAGGTGCGGGGCTGGCGGCACCAGGCCTACCGGCACGTGTCCGCGCGAACACCCCGGCGGGTCACCGGGCGCGCGCTGCTGTGCCCGTTCGACCCGCTGATCTGGGAGCGCGACCGGACCGAGCGGCTGTTCGGCTTCCACTACCGCATCGAGATCTACGTTCCGGAGCCCAAGCGGGTGCACGGCTACTACGTGTTCCCGTTCCTGCTGGACGGCGAACTGGTCGCCAGGGTGGACCTGAAGACCGACCGCAGGGCCAGGGTGCTGCGCGTGCAGGGCGCCTTCGCCGAGCCCGGCGTCGACCAGGCGAGGGTGGCCGTGGAGTTGGTCGAGGAGCTGCGGCACATGGCCGAGTGGCTGGGCGTGGCCGGGGTGGCCGTGGGCGAGCGCGGCGATCTGGCCGGCGCGCTGCGGGCGCTGGTGCGGGACTGAGGCCGCGTGACCGACTCGGCGCCCGCGTGGGTTGACGACCTCTTCCCGTTTCCCACCCCGCCCGCGCTGCGCGTGCTGGTGGACATCGCCTGGCAGCACGCCTACGACCGCTACCGGGAGGACGGGTCCTTCGACCACACCCTGGTGGAGAGCCACTACGACGTCATGTTCGACCTGGCCGCGGTTCCCCGCCCACCCGAGGGCTGCGACTGCTACCCGGAGTTCACCGAGCGGAGCCGGCAGCCCGTGCCGCCGATGTACGCCACCCCGGAGTTCGTGCCCTTCGGCGCGCTGGGCGACGGCGGGGACGTCGGGTGGCTGGTGCCCGCGCCGGAACTGCAGCGGCTCGACCACCCGGTCGCCCTGGCCAGCGGGCACGACCACGGCGTGACCCTGATCGGTGCCGACACCCGGGCCGGCCTGGAGTTCATGCTGTCGCGCGTGCTGCGCCGGTTGCGTGCGGACCCGGTGCCGACGCCCCCGCCCGGGCGCGACCCAGCCGGGTGGCTCGCGCGGAACCAGTGGCGCGTTGACGCGCGTGCCCGGCACCAGGGACTCGTCGACCGGCTGGCCGCCGAACTCGGCGTGCACCCCGACCCGGACCGGTGCCCTCCCGGTTCCCACTGGGACGGCACGGCCCTCGTGCGGGACACCGACGGCGGGGTCGCGTTCGACGTTCCGGCGGGGTGGCGGCACGAGCCCGGCGCGGACGGGATCGGCGTGCTCGCCGCCGCCGGCGCGTACGCGGGTGCGGACCCGGTGGTCGTGGCCGGCCTGCCGCTGGAGGTGGTGCTGGCCGACGTCGAACGCTGGCTCGACGCCGGCTACCCGGCGACCGCGCTGCGCGCGCTCAAGGACACCTTCGTCACCGGGCCGAGCTGCTACTTCGCCGACCTCCGGCCGTGGTGGGCGCGCGCCTACCGCGAGCTGGGCCGGCCCGGGTTCGCGGAGTGCCTGGACCTGATGGCGGTGTACTACCAGGGCCCGTGCTGCTGCGACACCCCGCACTGACCCGGGGCCCGGCCCGCCCGGCGGGTCAGCCGGCCGCGGTGGTGACCAGGACGCTGCCGGAGTTGGTGCGGCCCCGCACCCAGAGGCGTTCCGGTTCACCCAGGGGGACGTCGCTGACCGGGAGTTCGCTGCGGGCCTGGCCGTGACTGGAGGACAGGTCCACGCGGGCCAGCACGCCGGGGCGGATGCCGACCCGGATGTCACCGGAGCCGGTGCCCAGCTCCACCCGGCCGCAGGCGGCGTCGGCCACGGTCAGGTCGCCGCTGCCGGTGCGCACCATGACATCGCTCTGCACGGCGCCGAGCCAGACGTCGCCGCTGCCGGTGAACAGGGTGGTGGGGCCGCCCACCGAGGAGACCTCCAGTTCCCCGGTGCCGCTGCGGGCGTGCAGGCCGCTCAGCATCGGGCCGAGGCGGACCGCACCGGAGCCGGCGTGGATCTCCGCCTTCCCGTCGGCCCGGTCCGCGCGGATCTCACCGCTGCCCGTGGTCAGGTTCAGCCGGTCGGCGGCACCGGTCACCGTGATGTCGGCGGTGCCGGTGCGGACCTGGACGTGGGAACCGTGCGGCGCCCGCACCACCGTGGCCAGCCCCACCCCGCGCAGGGGCATGGACTTGGGACCGTGCACCCGCAGCCGCGTGCCGGTCAGGTCGACCCTGGTCTGCCGGACCGCCTCGGCCGGGCCCTGGTCCGCGCCACCCCCGCCGAACTGGTTGTTCATCCAGGTCAGCAGGCCGGACAGGCCCTGCGCCCAGGTGTTGCCGGCCGACGTGTCGGCCCGGACCTCGACGTGCACGCCCGGCTCGTCGACCAGGCGCACCTCGACCCGGCCGACGGTCAGGGCGACGTCGATCTCCACCGTGCCCTCGACCTCGAAGCTCTGCCGGCGCACCACCTGGTCGGTGTCCGCGGGCTCGCCGGAGCCGTGGGGCCCGCCGGGTGCGTCGGACGAGTCGGGGGACTCGCCGGGGTGATCCACCATCGTTGTCACCGCTTTCCTTGCCTGAAGGGGGAACGTTCGTGTGGCGTCAGCGCCGGCCGGTAGCCGTGCGCGCGCCGTGACCGCTGGTCGTCAGCCCTGCACCCAGCCGCGCACGCGGCTGCCCCGGCCGCCGTGCGGCCCGCCGCGGTGGCCGGGCTGCGGCTCGCCGCGGTGCTCCTGGTCGGTGCCGGCCGGTCCACCCGGTCCACCCGGCCCCCAGGGACCGCCAGGCCCCCACGGTCCGCCAGGCCCCCAGGGCCCACCGGGGCCCCACGGTCCGCCGGGCCCCCAGGGCGCACCCTGGCCGCGGCCCCGCCCCCGGCCCCGGCCCCGGGTGGCGTTGTGCAGCGCGCCCTGCACGGCCTGGGCGACGAAGGTGTTCAGGGACACGCCCTGGGCGGACGCGGCCTGCTCGGCCTTGGCCTTGAGTTCGTCGAGCAGGCGGAGGGTGATCCGGCTGATGTCGCCGGCGCTGTCGCCGCCGTTGGGTGGGGGCGGGGGTGGTGGCGCGTCGTCGGGTTCGCTGTCGTCGTCGGTCAGGCCGCCGGTGACCACGACCCGGATGTCCCTGCCGTCCAGCCTGACCTCGACCACGCGATCCTCCAGGGCCACGGTGACCTCGGCGGCCAGGTCGGACAGGGCGTTCATGATCGCCAGCCGGGCCGCTGGCTCCAGGGCCGCGGCCAGCACGGCGGCGGTCCGCTGGGTGTCCTCGGTGCCGGCGGAGGCGGCCGTGGTCAGGCCGTCGCGGAGGGTGGCGAGATAGGGCGTGAGATCCATGACGTCAGCATGGCATCACTCATGACGTCACACAAGCAGTCACTCGGGGATTCTGTGATGTCTTGATGGTGTCATGACGGTGGTGTGCCGCACGGCGGTCTCCGGCCGATCCGGGGGGTGCGCCTGCGGGCAACCCGCCGGGAAAACGATCTCTCCGCAGGTCGTTAGGCTGGTTGGTGCGGCGCGGGCCAGGGTGACCTGCCCGTGTTCGCCGGGGAAACAGGCAGAAAGGGACAGTGGCCGTGACCGAAACGGTGTCGCCGAAGGTGCAGCTCATCGCCAAGACGGAGTTCTTCCCGCCGGCGGAGGTGCCCTGGACGACCGACGCGGACGGCGGGGAGGCGCTGGCCGAGTTCGCCGGCCGGGCCTGCTACCAGTCGTGGCGCAAGCCCAACCCGGCCACCGCGACCAACGCCGGCTACCTGCGGCACATCCTTGAGGTGGGGCACCTGTCCGTGCTCGAACACGGCTCGGTGAGCTTCTACATCACCGGGATCTCCCGCTCGCTGACCCACGAGCTGATCCGGCACCGGCACTTCTCCTACTCCCAGCTGTCCCAGCGGTACGTGCCCGAGCGCGACGCCGCCGTGGTCGAGCCGGACGTGATCGCCAACGACCCCGAGCTGCACGCCAAGTTCCTGGCCGCGGCCGAGGCCAGCGTGGCCGCCTACAACGAGCTGCTCGCCGGCCTGGAGAAGAAGTTCTCCGACGTGCCCAGCGCGACGCTGCGCCGCAAGCAGGCCAGGCAGGCCGCGCGCGCGGTGCTGCCCAACGCCACCGAGACGCGGATCGTGGTCACCGGCAACTACCGGGCCTGGCGGCACTTCATCGCCATGCGCGCCACCGAGGCCGCCGACGTGGAGATCCGGGCGCTGGCCGTGGAGTGCCTGCGCCAGCTGCAGAAGGCCGCCGGCAACGTCTTCGCCGACTTCGTGATCTCCACGCTGCCCGACGGCACCGAGGTCGCGTCGAGTCCGCTGGTGACCGAGGGCTGACCCGGGCCCCGGGCGGCGCGGCCACGGGATCGAACAGGAGGTCGGGATGAAGCAGTTGACCATCGACGTCGAGCCCGACGACTACACGGTCGCGCGGCTGGACAGGGCCGTGCCGGTCGACGCACTACCCCTGGACCTGCCCAAACCAGCGTTCGTCTCGGTGACCAGGACAGCGGAGGGGGAGCTGTCCCTGGTCTGCCCCACCGAGTTCGCACCGGCCGCGGCCGTGGCCGAACCCGGGTGGCGGCTGCTGAGCGTGCGCGGGCCGCTGGAGTTCACCCTCACCGGGATCATGGCGGCGCTGGCCGGCGCGCTGGCCGCCGCGGGCGTGGCGCTGTTCGCGGTGTCCACTTTCGACACCGACCACCTGCTGGTCAAACAGCACGACCTGGAGTCGGCCGTGCGGGCGCTGCGGGCGGCAGGACACCGGGTGCACCTGCCGACCCCGTGACGGGCCGGGCTCGCGCCGGGGAAACCAAACCGCCTCGGCCCCGGTCCAAGGTGGGGACCCGGCCCGGCCGAGGGCCGGTCGTCGGTGATGACCGTTGTTCGGCGACGATCGTCGTCCGGCGACGACTCAGGACAGGGTGGAGGAGAGACCGGCCGTGGCGGAGCAGCACGAACCCGTGATCGACCAGCGGTTGATCGCCGGCAGGTACGCGGTGCTCGGGGAGATCGGGCGCGGCGGCATGGGCGTGGTGTGGCGCGCGCAGGACCGGGTGATCGGCCGTCAGGTCGCCATCAAGGAACTGCACGTGCCGGACAGCCTGCCGGCGGCCGAGCGCCAGGTCTTCCGGGAGCGGGTGCTGCGCGAGGCGCGGTCCACGGGGCGGCTCAACGACCCGTCGGTGATCACCGTGCACGACGTGGTCGCCGAGGGCGGGTCCACCTACATCGTGATGGAGCTGGTCGAGGCGCCCAGCCTGGCCGAGGTGGTCCGCCAGCGCGGCCCGCTCGCCCCGGACCAGGTCGTCGAGGTGGCCACCCAGCTGCTGTCCGCGCTGGAGGTCGCGCACGCCGCCGGCATCGTGCACCGGGACGTGAAGCCGGGCAACGTCATGGTGCTGCCCAACGGCCGGGTGAAGCTGGCCGACTTCGGCATCGCCCAGGCGGTGGACGACCCGCGGCTGACCACCAGCGGCGCGATCGTCGGCTCACCCGCGTTCCTGGCGCCCGAGCGCATCCAGGGCAGCGAGGCCACGCCGGCGTCGGACATGTGGGCGCTGGGCGCGACGCTGTTCTGCGCGGTCGAGGGGCACGTGCCGTTCGAGCGCGCGACCACCGCGGCCACCCTGCACGCGATCGTCAGCGAGGTGCCCCGGCTGACCCGCTGCCAGGGGCCACTGGCCTCGGTGATCACCGGACTGCTGATCGCCGCGCCCGAGGCCAGGCTGACCGCCCCGCAGGTGCGGGCGCTGCTCGCCCAGGCGCGCCACCACTCCAGCGCGCTGCCGGCCGGCGGCGCCACCCCGGGCGGGCACCCGGGGCAGACCGTGCACCTCACCCACGTCGGGGCCGGGCTGGGCACGCTTCCCGGCGGGGTCGTGCCGCGGCGGCGGGTGCGGGCGCTGCCGGTCACCCTGGGCGTGCTGGGCGCGCTGCTGCTGGTGGCCGCGGGCGTGGTGGTGGACCGCTGGGCGCTGGCGCGGTCCACCTGGCCTGCGGCGATGACCCCCACCCTGACCTGGGGACTGGACGGCGACATCGCCGACTTCCGGGTGGGCCAGTCCAGCTACGACTGCGCGTTCGGGCAGGTCAGGCAGGGCGCGGCGTTCCCGGACAACTCCGGCGTGCCGTGTGACAAGCCGCACGACGTGGAGATCTTCAGCAAGGGCGCCACCTTCGGCGACGCCGGCAGGGACGACAAGCGGACCGGCTACCCGGGGCAGGAGCGGCTGCGCGGCTACGCCGAGGGCTGGTGCGCCCTGGTCTACCAGTCCGACCAGGTCGGCGGGGCCGCCAAGGACACCGAGTTCGCCTACGCCGCGCTGGTGCCCACCGAGCGGGAGTGGAACGAGGAGTACGCCCACTCCAGCGAGGACAGCGTGGAAGCACCCGAGATCTACTGCGTGCTGTGGCGCACCGACGGCGCCAAGATGGAGGCTTCGGTGCGGCCGGAGTAGGCGCACCCGGCCTCGCCGGGGTGTCGCTCCCGGGTGGTGTCGCCCGGTACCGCGTGGTGTCGGTTGGCGCACCCACCGTTACGGTGGCGGGCATGGCGAAGACCCTTGGCGTGGCTCGGGACGAGCGAGCCCAGTTAGCCGACCTGTTCATCGAGGTCGGGCCGAACGCGCCCACCCTGTGCGAGGGCTGGCGCACCCGGGACCTGGCCGCGCACCTGGTGCTGCGGGAACGCCGGCTGGACGCGGCCCCCGGCATCGCGCTGCGCGCGCTGGCCGGCTACACCCAGCGGGTCCAGGACCGCTACGCCGCGCTGCCCTGGCTGGAACTGGTCGAGATGGTGCGCACCGGGCCGTCCCGGCTCTCCCCGTACGCCATCCCCGCGGTGGACGAGCGGGTGAACACCACCGAGTACTTCGTGCACCACGAGGACGTGCGCCGCGCCCGCGAGGGCTGGCGGCCCCGGCCCGAGGACGCGCGCCGCGACCGGGCGCTGTGGCAGACGATCCGGCTGGCCGGCCGGCTGGTGTACCGGCGCAGCCCGGTGGGCGTGCTGCTGCGCTGGCCCGGCGGCGGCGAGACCATGGTGCGGCAGGGCCGGGGCATCGTCACGGTGACCGGCCAGCCGGGCGAGCTGGTGCTGCACGCGTTCGGCCGGGCCGAGGCCGAGGTGGAGTTCACCGGCGACCCGAGGGCCGTGGAGGTCGTGCGCGGCATGCGCCTCGGCCTGTGAGGCCGGTGCGGCGTTGCGCGGCCGGCGGGTCCGGTGGGGCGGCGCGGTGACCTCGACGCCCCGGGTGGTCGGCCCGCGGTCGGGGCGGGCGGTCCTGGCCGCACCCGGACGTCGGTCGTGGGCGTTCACGTCGGACAATGGGTCCTTCAGCACGGAGTCAACCACCACCACGAGGTAGCGTCACCAATATGACCGGATGCCCAACTGCTTCACCCGGCCGGCCATTCGGCCGCGTGCTCACCGCCATGGCCACCCCGTTCGACAAGGACGGCCGACTGGACCTGGACACAGCGCAGCGGCTGGCGACACAGCTCGTGGAGCTGGGGAACGACGGGCTGGTGGTCAACGGCACCACCGGGGAGAGCCCCACCACCAGCGACGAGGAAAAGACCGACCTGGTGCGCGCGGTGGTGGCGGCGGTCGGTGACCGGGCCACCGTGGTCGCCGGCGCCGGCACCTACGACACCGCGCACAGCGTGGCGTTGGCCCGGTCCATGCAGCGGGCCGGCGCGCACGGCCTGCTGGTGGTCACCCCGTACTACTCCCGGCCGCCGCAGGCCGGGCTGCTCGCCCACTTCACCACCGTGGCCGACGCCACCGACCTGCCGGTGATGCTCTACGACATCCCGCCGCGCTCGGTGGTGCCCATCGAGGTGGACACGCTGCGCCGGCTCGCCGAGCACCCGCGCATCCAGGCGGTCAAGGACGCCAAGGGCGACCTGCTGGCCGGTTCCCAGGTCATCGCCAGCACCGACCTGGCCTACTACTCCGGCGATGACGGGCTGAACCTGCCCTGGCTGTCGGTGGGCGCGGTCGGGTACGCCAGCGTGATCGGTCACGTGGCCGCCGGCCGGCTGCGCGCCATGCTGGACGCCCACGAGAACGGCGAGGTGGCCACGGCCCGGTCGCTGCACCTGGGCATGCTGCCGATCCTGCGGGCGTTCAGCCGGGTCGGCGGGGTGGTGTTCGCCAAGACCGCGCTGCGGCTGCGCGGCACCGACATCGGCGACCCCCGCCTGCCGCTGCCACCGGCCACCGCCGACCAGGTCAGCGCCATCGCCGCCGACCTCGCCGAGGCCGGGGTGCCGCTGAGCGACGCGCCCGCCTCCGACGTGGCCTCGGCCCGGGTGGTCAGCACGGACGCGGCCGCCGCCTACGTGGTCCCCACCACCCACACCAGCACCGGGACGGTGCCGCGATGAACGGGGTCCAGCGGGAGAGCCCGGCACTCGGTCCCGGCCCCGGCGCGGCCCCGCCGCCACTGGCCGACGGCGGCCTGCGGGTGGTCGCGCTCGGCGGCATCGGCGAGGTCGGCCGCAACATGACCGTGTTCGAGCACGCCGGCCGGCTGCTCATCGTGGACTGCGGGGTGCTGTTCCCCGAGGACAACCAGCCGGGCGTGGACCTGATCCTGCCGGACTTCCGGCCGATCGAGGACCGGCTGGACGACATCGAGGCCCTGGTGCTCACCCACGGCCACGAGGACCACATCGGCGCGGTGCCGTTCCTGCTCAAGCAGCGGCCCGACCTGCCGGTGGTGGGCTCGAAGTTCACCCTCGCGCTGCTGGCCGCCAAGTGCCGGGAACACCGGCAGAACCCGGTGCTGGTCGAGGTCGCCGAGGGGCAGCGCAGCACGCACGGCCCGTTCGAGCTGGAGTTCTTCGCGGTCAACCACTCCATCCCGGACGCGCTGGCGGTGGCCATCCGCACCGCCGCCGGCCTGGTCCTGCACACCGGTGACATCAAGCTGGACCAGCTGCCGCTGGACGGCCGGCTCACCGACCTGGCCGGGTTCTCCCGGCTCGGCGACGAGGGCGTCGACCTGTTCCTGGTCGACTCCACCAACGCCGAGGTGCCCGGGTTCGTCATGCCCGAGCGCGACATCGGGCCGGTGCTCGACGGGGTGATCGGCAAGGCCACCCACCGGGTGATCGTGGCCTGCTTCGCCAGCCACGTGCACCGGGTGCAGCAGGTGCTGGACGTGGCGGCGGCGCACGGCCGGCGCGTGGCGTTCGTGGGCCGGTCCATGGTGCGCAACATGGGCGTGGCCGCCGACCTGGGCCTGCTGCGGCTGCCCGAGGGCCTGCTGGTCGACCTGGACCTGGCCAGCACCCTGCCCGAGGACCAGGTGCTGTTCGTGTCCACCGGCTCGCAGGGCGAGCCGCTGTCCGCGCTGTCCCGGATGGCGCGCGGCGAGCACCGGCAGATCCGCATCCACCCCGGGGACACCGTGGTGCTGGCCAGCTCGCTGATCCCCGGCAACGAGAACGCCGTGTTCAACGTGGTCAACGGCCTGGTCCGGCTGGGCGCGAACGTGGTGCACCAGGGCAACGCCAAGGTGCACGTGTCCGGGCACGCGCCAGCGGGTGAACTGCTGTTCCTGTACAACGCGGTGCGGCCGAGCAACGTGATGCCGGTGCACGGCGAGTGGCGGCACCTGCGGGCCAACGCCGAGCTGGCGGTGCGCACCGGGGTGCGGCGCGACCGGGTGGTGATCGCCGAGGACGGCGTGGTCGTGGACCTGGTCGACGGGATCGCCCGGATCAGCGGCCGGGTCGAGGTGGGCCACGTGTACGTGGACGGCCTGTCCGTCGGTGACGTGGGCGAGTCCACCCTGTCCGACCGGCTGATCCTGGGCGAGGGCGGGTTCATCGCGATCACCGTGGCCGTGGAGGCCACCACCGGCCGCGCGGTGGCGCCGCCGACCGTGTCCGGCCGCGGCTTCTCCGACGACCCCAAGGCGCTGGACGACGTGGTGGCCCTGGTGGAGATGGAGTTGTCCCGCACCGAGGCCGAGGGCATCACCGACACGCACCGGATCGCCCAGGCGGTGCGCCGGGTGGTGGGCCGCTGGGTGGCCGACACCTACCGGCGCCGCCCGATGATCGTGCCCACCGTGCTGCCCGTGTGAGCCGCGCGCTGCCCGGGTCAGCCGCGCGCTGCCCGGGTCAGCCGTGCGCCGGCCGGGACCGCGATCGGTCCCGGCCGGTTCGTGACCGGTGTCGCCCGACCTGGGGTACCGCGGGACGTGCTGGGCGGTGTCTCCGCGTCACCGCGTTCACCGCGTCACCGCGTCGGCGTGCCTCGGCGGAAGCTCGCGGCGGCGAAGCCCAGGCCGACCGCCGCGAGCACGGCGGCGATCCACAGCGGCGCCGTGTAGCCGCCGCCCAGGGACAGGGCGGTGGCGGCGAGCAGGGGGCCACCCGCGTTGCCGATGTTGAACGCGGAGACGTTGGCCGCGGACACGAGGCTGCCGCCGTGCCTGGCCGTGGTCAGCACCCGGGTCTGCAGCGGGGGGATGACGGCGGCGCCGATGAGGCCGAACAGGAAGAACCCGACGATCGCGGCGGGCTGGCTGTGCACCGCGGCGAGCAGCAGCGCGGAGATGACGGCGAGGGCGGCGAGCGCCCCGTGCAGCGTCGGCCGCAGAGCGCGGTCGGCCAGCCGTCCCGCCAGCGGGGTGCCGATCACCATGCCGACGCCGACGAGCGCGAGGACCACCGGCACCGTCGCCGCGGCGAAGCCGGTGACCTCGGTGAGCAGCGGGGCGATGTAGGTCAGGACGGTCAGGAACGGCGCCCAGCCGAAGGCCGTGGCCGCCAGCGCCAGCCACACCCGGCCCTGCCGGAAGGCGGCCAGCTCGCGGCGCGGTCCGCCCGCCTCGGCGGCCGGCACCCGCGGCACCAGCACGGCGAGCGCCACCAGCAGCACGGCGCCGACCACCGCCACCGCCCAGAACGTGGCGCGCCAGCCCAGCGCCTGGCCCAGGGCGGTGCCACCGGGGACGCCGAGCACGTTGGCCAGGCTCAACCCCATGAACACCGTGGCGATCGCGGTGGCCTTGCGCTCCGGGGCGACGAGGTCGGCGGCGACCGCGGCGGCGATGCCGACGTAGGCGCCGCCGGCCAGCGCCGAGAGCACCCGGCCGGCCAGCAGCACCCCGTAGCCCGGGGCCACGGCGCTGACCAGGCTGGCCGCGATGAACAGCACCGTCAGCGCCAGCAGCATCCGCTTGCGCGGCACCCGCGCGCCCAGGACCGCCAGGCCGGGGGCGCCCACCACCATGCCCAGCGCGTAGCCGGAGACCAGCAGGCCCGCGGTGGGCAGCGAGACGCTGAGGTCGGCGGCCACCTCGGGGAGCAGCCCCGTGATGACCACCTCGGTCGTGCCGACGGCGAACGCGCCCAGGGAGAGCGCCAGCAACGCCGGGGTGCGCCCGAGGCCGGAGGCGGCGGCCCCCGGTGGGGCGGGGTCGGCTGTCGGGGCGGACGGCTGTGCGGTGGAGAGGTCCTGCGTCATGCTTCCAGGCTCGCGGCCCGGCCCCGTTGGATCAGCCCCGGTCCGCGCACCGGTCGGTAAGCCAGGCTTACCGATCCGGGTCAACGGTGGACGCCGCCGAAGCGGCGTCCGCGCGCTCGGCGAGTTCCACGGCCACCTCGGCGAAGGCCCGAACCCGGGCCGTGGCCCCGGTGGCGCGCCAGACCAGGCCGTACTCGAACGGCTCGGCGTCGGCGAAGGGCACGTAGACCACCCCGCGCGGGGTGTAGGACCGGCAGACGTCGGCGCCCACCGGGGAGATGCCGTGCCCGGCGCCGACCAGGGTGAGGGTCTCCTGGAGCGTCCCGGCCATCCGGCCACGCCGGACCGGCTGTCCGCCGGGAGTGCGCGACGGGGCCAGGTGCTCCTGCCAGTACTCGGGAACGTCCCCGGAGCAGGCGAAGACCTGGTCGCGGGCCAGATCCTCCAGCGACACCGCGTCCCGTCGGGCCAGCGGGTGGTTGGCGGGCACCGCCAGCATCCTCGGCACGCGCAGCACCACCGGGCCGCACACCAGGTCGGGTTCCCGCACCGGCAGCTGCGTGACCAGCAGATCCACCTGGCCGGTGCGCAGCGGCCCGACCATGTCCTTGATCTGCGTCTCGTGGATGCGCACGTCCGTGCGCGGATGCCCGCGGGTGAACGCCCTGATCACGTCCATCACGAACTCCCCGGCCGCGGTGCCCAGGTAGCCGACCGACAGCACGCCCTCCACCTTGCGGGCCTCGGCCTGCGCGCTCGCGACACCCCGCAGGATGCGGTGGTAGGCCGGCTCCAGCTCCGCGTGCAGCCGCCGGCCCAGCAGGGTGAGGCGGACGGAGCGGCTGGTCCGCTCGAACAGTGGCGCGCCGATGCGCCGTTCCAGGGCGCGGATGACCTGGCTCACCCGGGCCCGCGTGACGTGCAGGCGCTCCGCGGTGCGCCCGAAGTGCAGCTCCTCGGCCAGGGTCAGGAAGCACTCCAGCTCCAGCCGTTCCAGCATGGTGCTCACGTCAGGTGTCAGCACCGCGCGCGGCGGCGGCATTCCGGGCCGCGGTCGGTGGATCCGGTGGCGGTCAGGCCGACCCGGTGGTGGGGACCGGCTCGGCCAGCGGGCCCGGCTCGACGCGGGGGCGACCGCCGGCCAGCCGCACGATGAGCGCGCCGGCCAGCAACACCACCCCGCCCACCAGTTGCGCGGCGGTGAGCGACTGCCCGAGCAGCGCCCAGGCCGCCGCCGCGGCGAGCACCGGTTCGATCAGCGCCAGCACGCTGGCCACCGACGGCGGCAGGTGGCGCAGCGCGCTCATCCCGATCAGGTAGGCGGCGACCGTGCCGAGCAGGGCGAGCGCCACCAGCAGCGACCACACCGGCGGGTGCCAGCCGCCGAAGGTGGTGGCCGCGCCGAGCGTGTGGCCTGGCACCAGCCACGGCGGGCAGACCAGCAGCATCAGCACGGCACCGCCGGCCATGCCCAGGGTGACCGGGCCCAGCGGGTCGCGGGTGCTCACCGCGTGTTCGCCGAGCAGGAAGTACCCGGCCGAGCACACCGCCGCGGCCAGCCCGGCCAGCAGGCCGAGCAGGTCCAGCCGCAGGCCCTGCCACACCTGCGCGACCAGGGCCAGCCCGGTCAGCGCCAGCGCCGTGCCCAGCCACGCCGCCGCCGGCAGCCGGGTGCCCCGGACGAACCGCACCCACAGCGCCACCAGCACGGGGGACAGGTACTCCAACAGCAGGGCGATCCCCACCGGCAGCCGGGACACGGCCAGGAAGTAGCACAGCTGGATGCCGACCACACCGAGCAGGGCGTAGCCGGCCAGCAGTGGCCACTCCGACCGCGCCACCCGCAGGCCCGCCCGCCGGAAGACGCCCACGACCAGCACCAACACCAGGGCGGCCAGCCAGATCCGCACCGCGGTGACCTGCGGCGCCGACCACCCGGTGGCCATCACCGCGCTGGCGAACAGCCCGGAACTGCCGAAGCAGACCGAGGACAGCACCATCAGCGCCGTTCCCCACCCCGGGCGCACCAGCGGGTCGGTGGACACATCCCTGGACACGAGCGGCCAGTATGCCGCACCACCCGGTCGAGCGCGCTCGATCAGGCGGTGCTCACCGGATCAGACCGCCCCCGGCCGCCACGGGCTGTGGCCGTCGGTGGGGCGGGTCGGGTCGTGGAACTTCGGCCGGTCGGGTTCGGCGCGGCGCAACGGCACCAGGCCGTCGGTGATCGCGTGCATGATCCGCCGGTGCGCGCGCACCGCGTCCCCCGGTGTGCCGGCGGACAGCCCGGACAGGTCCACCGGCGCGCCGAAGCGCACCTGGAAGGTCGGCCGGTCGCGCACGGCCCGCAGCCAGGACGCGGCGATGGGGGTGAAGTCCGACCAGCCGCGCACCGTGTCGCAGCCCCAGTAGGCGGCCTCGTGCGCACCCCACTGGCTGATCGGGATCACCGGCACGCCCGCGGCCAGCGCCATCCTGGCCACACCGGTCTTGCCGCGCTCCGGCCACAGCCCGGGGTCGTGGCTGATCCGGCCCTCCGGGTACACCAGCACCGGCACCCCGGACTCGCGCAGCGCCCGCACGGCGTTGCCGAACGCCTCGGTGACGTGGCTCTTGCCCCGGTCCACCCGCAGGTGACCGCAGGCGCTGAGCACCGGCCCCATCACGGGCGCGTCCATCATGCCGCCCGCGATCAGGAAGCGCGGTGCGATGCCCAGCCGCCGGCAGGCGGCGACCAGCACGAACGAGTCGAACACACCGATGTGGTTGGCGGCGAGCAGCACCGGTCGGCCGCGCAGGGCCGCCGGGATGCCGCCGGTGACCCGGAGGCGTCCGGTGAGCCCGACGAGCCCCCGGTCGACGGTCATCAGCGTCTGCCACAGGGCGGACGCCGACGAACGGGGGCGCGCACGGCGTGTCGGCTCGCTGACATCAGGTTTCGAGGCGACCATGAGGCAGCAGCATGGCATGAGACGACGTCCGTCGGACAGCGAACGGCAGCACTCGGTTGTCTGTCCGTGATCCGGGTGACTGGTGTGACTGATGTGGCCATTCAACAGCCGGACTACGGTAAGCGACATGGCCAGCCGGACGGGGACTACACGCAAGGGTACGACGGGCGGCAAGAGCGGGGCGAGCACACCGGGCGGAACCGCGTCGCGGGCCGGCGCCGCACGCGGGGGCGCGTCCACGACCGGCGCCAGGCGTTCCTCCGGCACGGGCAAGTCCAGTGCGGGCAAGTCCGGCGCCGGCAAGACCGCGAGCGGCGGCAGGAAACCCTCCTCCGGCGCTGGCCGGTCGGGTCGGACGGGTAAGCCGGTGGCCAAGCGCGGCCCGGCCAAGCGGACGCCGGCCAAGTCCGCGCGCTCGTCCGGCCAGGGCGTGGCCTCGGTGTGGCGGATGCTGGCCAGGGGCGTCGGCGGCATGGCCAGAACCGTGGGCCGGACCAAGGAACTGGACCCGGCGCACCGCCGCGACGGCGTGGGCCTGGTGCTGCTCGCCCTGGCCCTGGTCACCGCCGCCGGGGTGTGGTGGCGGGCCGGCGGCCCGGTGGGCGGCTGGGTCGAGGTGGCGGTGCGGTCCACCATCGGGTCGACCGCCGTGGCCCTGCCCGTCGTGCTGTTCACCATCGGCGTGGTGCTGATGCGCCGCGAGCCCAACCCGGCGGCCCGGCCCCGGTTCGCGGTCGGCGGCCTGCTCATGGTGTTGGGCGTCCTCGGCGCGCTGCACCTGTTCGCCGGCCTGCCCGTGGACAACGCCGAGCGCATGCACGCCGGCGGCGCCGTGGGCTTCCTGGCCGGTGACTTCCTCGCCCAGGGCCTGACCCCGTGGGTGGCCGTGCCGCTGCTGGCCATGCTGGTGGTCTACGGGCTGCTGGTGTTCACCGGCACGCCCGTGCGCGAGGTGCCCGACCGGTTGCGCACCCTGGGCAGCGGGTCCCGGGCGGACGCGGACGAGCCGGCCGAGGCGTTCGCCGAGGACGACACCGACACCGACACCGATGCCGACACCGACACCGACGAGCCGGCGTCGACCGTGCGGCTGCGCCGGCCCTCCCGCCGCCGCCAGGCCAGCGCCGCCCGGACCGACGACCAGCCCGAGCTGCCGCTGGACGGCCCGGACGCCCCGGCCCGGCCCACCAAGGCCGGCCAGGGCGCACCGGCGCCGGCCGTACCGGCCACACCGGCCGCCGCCAGGGCCGTGCCGACCGCCCGGGCCGCCGCGGTGCGGGCCACCGAACCGGCGGAGAAGCCGGCCAAGCCGACCCAGCCGCTGGTGGCGCGGTCGGTGGACGGCGACTACCAGCTGCCCCCGCCCACCGTGCTCAAGCAGGGCGACCCGCCCAAGGCGCGCAGCCGCGCCAACGACGCCATGATCGAGGCGATCACCGGCGTGCTGGAGCAGTTCTCCATCGACGCGCAGGTCACCGGCTTCACCCGGGGTCCGACAGTGACCCGCTACGAGGTGGAACTCGGGCCGGGCGTGAAGGTCGAGAAGATCACCGCGCTGACCAAGAACATCGCCTACGCGGTGGCCACCGACAACGTGCGGCTGCTCGCCCCGATCCCGGGCAAGTCCGCGGTGGGCATCGAGGTGCCCAACAGCGACCGCGAGATGGTGCGCCTCGGCGACGTGCTGCGCTCGGCCGAGGCGGTGGGCGACAGCCACCCGATGGTCATCGGCCTGGGCAAGGACATCGAGGGGCACTTCGTCACCGCGAACCTGACCAAGATGCCGCACCTGCTGGTGGCCGGCTCCACCGGCTCAGGCAAGTCCAGCTTCGTCAACTCCATGCTGGTGTCGCTGCTGGCCAGGGCCACCCCGGACGAGTGCAGGATGATCCTGATCGACCCGAAGATGGTCGAGCTGACGCCCTACGAGGGCATCCCGCACCTGATCACGCCCATCATCACCCAGCCGAAGAAGGCCGCGGCGGCGCTGGCCTGGCTGGTGGAGGAGATGGAGCAGCGCTACCAGGACATGCAGGCCAACCGGGTGCGCCACATCGACGACTACAACCGCAAGGTGAAGTCCGGCGAGATCACCGCGCCGCCCGGCAGCGAGCGGGTCTACCGGCCCTACCCCTACATCCTGGCGATCGTCGACGAGCTGGCCGACCTGATGATGACCGCGCCGCGCGACGTCGAGGACGCGATCGTGCGGATCACCCAGAAGGCCAGGGCGGCCGGCATCCACCTGGTGCTGGCCACCCAGCGGCCCAGCGTGGACGTGGTGACCGGGCTGATCAAGACCAACGTGCCGTCCCGGCTGGCCTTCGCCACGTCCTCGCTGACCGACTCCCGGGTGATCCTGGACCAGCCCGGCGCGGAGAAGCTGATCGGCATGGGCGACGGCCTGTACCTGCCGATGGGCGCGGGCAAGCCGCTGCGCGTGCAGGGCGCCTTCGTCGGCGACGAGGAGATCGCCGACATCGTCAACTTCACCAAGAACCAGGCCCAGCCCGAGTACACCGAGGGCGTCACCGCGGCCAAGGCCGGCGAGAAGAAGGACATCGACCCGGACATCGGTGACGACCTCGACCTGCTGATCCAGGCCGCCGAGCTGATCGTGACCAGCCAGTTCGGCTCCACCTCGATGCTGCAGCGCAAGCTGCGGGTCGGCTTCGCCAAGGCCGGCCGGCTGATGGACCTGCTGGAGACCAGGGGCGTGGTGGGCCCGTCCGAGGGCTCCAAGGCCAGGGACGTGCTGGTCAAGCCGGAGGAGCTGGAGTCGGTGCTGTGGACCATCCGCGGCGGCGGCCCGGGTGGGGACGCCACCGAGGACTAGCGCGATCGGACCCGGACCCGCGACCGGGCCGCGCGGTCGCGGTCCGGTCACGGTCCACCGTGGACGGTCAGCTGGCGAAGCTGGCGAAGTAGCCGGCGGCCATGTCCTCGTCGCCGTGGCCCTGCTCGGCGGCCCGGCGGAAGCGCTGCTGGCCGGCCTGCACCAGGTCCATCCGCACGTTCGCCCGCGCTGCCGCGGCCAGCACCAGGCGGGCGTCCTTCTCCGCGTTGTCCACGGTGAAGCTGGGGGTGTAGTCGCCGGAGAGGATGGCGGCGGACTTGCCCTGGAAGTAGGCGTTGTCCATGGGGCCGCCGGTGATGACGTCGAGCACGTGCCCCGGGTCCACGTCCAGCCCCCTGGCCAGGGCCAGGGTCTCGCCGACGCCGTGGGTCATCGCGATCACCCAGGTGTTCAGGACCAGCTTGAGCCGGCTGGACGCGCCCGACTCGCCGTCCTCGCTCACCCACAGCGTGCGCTTGCCGATCGCGTCGAAGACGGGCCGCACGGTGTCCCGCACCTCGGGCGCGGCGGAGGCCAGCACCACCAGCTGCCCCTGCTCGGCCGGCTGCCTGGTGCCCTGCACCGGGGCGTCCACAAAGGACAGGCGGTGCTCGCGGGCGAGGGCGACCAGGTCGCTGATGTCGTCGCCGACCGTGCTGGTCTGCACCCACACCGTGCCGGCGCGCAGGCCGGGCGCGGCCGCGCGCATGGCCGCGAGCACGCTCGGGCCGTCGGTGAGCGCGGTGATGACCACCTCCGCGTCGCGCACGGCCTCGGCCGGGCTGGCCGCGACCCGGGCGCCGGCCTCGGCCAGTGCCTCGGCCTTGGCGCGGGTGCGGTTCCAGGCGTGCACGGCAAAGCCGTTGCCGAGCAGGTTGCGGGTCAGGGCGGCGCCGATGATGCCGGTGCCCAGCACCGCGATCCTCGTGTTGGCGGGTGCTCCCGTGGTCATGGCGGGTGGTCCTTTCTCGTCCCTCAAATTGACTGTTCATTACAAAACCAGGGCGGCGGAAAGCGCCCCGGTGCTCGGGGTGTTCAGAGCGCGCGCAGCACCGAGTCGACGATGCCGGTCAGCGTCCGCCGGTCCGCTGTCTTGCCCAGCACCCGCAGCCCGTACATCGAGTTGAGGGTGAACTGGGCCAGCGCGCGGGCGTCCCGGTCGGCCGCGATCTCGCCGTCCCGCTGCCCCCGCTGGATCGCCGCGCACAGCGCGTCCTCCACGCGCTGGAAGACCCGCCTGACCTGGTCGGTGGCGTCCGGGTCGCGGCCGGCCAACTCGATGGCCGCGTTCACCGCCAGGCAGCCGCGGTGCGCCGGCCGCTCGGCCGTCTCCTCCTCGACCACGCTCATCAGCAGCGCGCGGATGCGCTCCGGGGCGCTGCCCGGCCCCTCCAGGATCTCCACCCGGCGCGCGGTCCAGTGCGTGTCGTAGCGGCGCAGGGTCTCCTGGAACAGCGCGCGCTTGCTGGTGAACGCGTGGTACAGGCTGCCCCGGCCCAGGCCGGTGCGCTCGACCAGGTCCTCGGCGCTGGTGGCGGCGTAGCCCTTGGCCCAGAAGGCCGCCATCGCCGCGTCCACGACGTGCTCGGGGTCGAACTTCTTCGGGCGGGCCATGCGGACAGCCTGTCAGTTGTTTAACGATCGGTCAAGAACCGGCGCGGCGGGCGTGGGAGAGCGGGGTGGGGCGGCCGGGTCACCCACATGGCCCTGCGCGAAATGTCGACTCGCGGGGTTTGCCCAGTCAACTCGCGCGGAGGGTGATCAGGGGCGGCAGGGGCCGGTGGCCGGGTGGGTGGGGACCGGCTGGTCGCCGGCGACCGGCTCGGTGCAGCCGGTGTGGGTGAACACGCCGTCGGCCTCCACCCACGTCTCCCAGTACTGCGGGCCGGTGGCGAAGTCCGGCTCGTAGGTGCTGCGGCGCAGCACCGCGTCGGCGCGGCCGTTGCCGTCCAGGTCGACCAGCACCGGGTCGATGGCCTCGCCCTCGACGGTGTCCGTCGGCGTGATGCCGTGGTCCGGGTGCACCCGCAGCGCCGCCACGGCGCGCCCCTGCATGGCGAAGGCGAACGAGACCACGCACCGCTGGCTGTCCCCGTCCGGGGCGCAGGACCCGCTGATCACCTGCTCGTAGGGCAGCCCGTCCTGGCCGCTGACCGTGGTGGACGCGCGCAGCCTCCCGGCCACCCAGTAGCCGAGCAGCGCCACGGGCGGACTGGCCACGGGCGTGGTCTGCAGCCCGGCGAGCACGGCGTCGCCCGGCAGGGCGAGGGTGAACGCGGTGTCGCAGCCGGCCGCGCACTCGGGCACGTCCGCCGGCCTGGCACCGGCCGGGGTGGTCGGTGCGCTCCCGTCGGCCACGTGCTGCTGGTCGGCCACGGCGTGGTGGGTGGTGTCCGCCCGGGACACCAGACCGGCCGCCAGGGCCACCAGCACCACGGCCACACCCGCACTCCAACGCCGCCGGTCCGGTCGAGCGCGTACCACGGTCCCCAGTGCTCCTCGTGCTGTTCCCGCCGCCACCGCGGAAGTCGGCGGATCAGGGTCAACGGATCAGGCGCGCCCACCCGGGTGGCTGGGCGCGCCTGACGGAGAAGCCTACGACCTCGTTGATCTCGGTGCTGGCACCGGCGTTGGTCTCGGCGCTGGCGCCGGCGTCGGTCTCGGTGCCGGCACCGGCCGGGCGGAGGGGCTCAGCTGTTGCCGAACTCGCGAACCGCCTTGTAGTAGACGTAGGCCGTGCCGTTGCAGACCGAGTTGCCCTTGCAGATGCCCTTGAGGTCCGCGTAGAAGTTGTCGTCGATGCTCTTGCGGGTGGTCTCGGTGAACCGGCTCTGCTTCTTGTAGTTGCGGTAACCGAAGTCGTGCCGCCAGCAGGCCGGGGTGAAGTCGAAGCCCAGCGGCTCGTCCGGGGACATCGAACAGGCGTCCGAGGACCAGTCGAGCTGGTCGGGGTAGGGGGTCTGGCTGCGGAGCGTGACGAACTGGGACAGCGTCTTGCTGAACAGGTAGTCGTCGGTGATCTGCTCGATGGTGGCGGCCTGGGCGGTGCCGGTGCCGACGAACAGGGCGCCGGCCACGGCCGCGGTGGCCAGGACGTTGCGGGACGCGCGCCGCAGGGTTGCCGCTGACATGGAGTTTCTCCTTGGTCGACAGGGATGACCAAGGAGAGTTGTACCGGTTGGTGATTCTTTTTCTAAACCGCTGTTCGGCGCAAAAATTGTGAACAAGAGGTGGCCGGCCGGGGTTCCCCGGGCGGCCACCGGGTTGTTCGCGCACGCCAGCGCCTGGCCCGGCACCAGTCCGGCGCGGGCCGCCGGCACGACTCCGGCCCGGCGCGGGCCGGCGGCCGGCGCGCGGACCACCCGGTCGGGGACGGCCGGGCTCGGCGCGCCCGCCGGCTACAGCTCCAGCAGCATGCGCGTGTTGCCCAGCGTGTTGGGCTTGACGTAGGGCAGGTCGAGGAACTCGGCCACGCCCTCGTCGACCGAGTGGCGGATCTCCTCGTAGACCTCCGGCGACACCGGCGTGCCCTCGATCTCCACGAACCCGTGCCGGCCGAAGAAGGCCGTCTCGAAGGTCAGCACGAAGATCCGGGCCAGCCCCAGTTCCCTGGCCTCCGCGACCAGCCGGCTCACCACGGCGTGGCCCACCCCGTGCCCGACCGCGCCCGGGTCCACCGCGACCGTGCGGATCTCGGCCAGGTCCTCCCACAGCACGTGCAGCGCGCCGCAGCCGACCAGCCGGCCGGCCAGCTCGGCCACCCAGAACTCCTGCACGTCCTCGTACAGCGTGACCAGCGGCTTGGCCAGCAGCACCTTGCCCGCGTACTGGTCGACAATGGCCTTCACGGCCCGCACGTCGCTCACCCGGGCCCGGCGCACCACCAGATCGCCGCCGGCCAGGGCCTCGGTCACCTCGGGGGTCACCTCAGGGTCATCGGTCACAACCGGTCAACCTATCCTGCGGCTCACCCGGTCGAGGCCCGGCGTGCGGGGCGCCGACCCCCGGCCGGTTACCCTGGGCAGCGTGTCTTCTCCCACGTCCCGCCGTGTCGCGCTGCTGACTCTCGGCTGCGCGAGGAACGAAGTCGATTCGGAGGAACTGGCCGGTCGGCTCACCGCCGGCGGCTGGGAACTCGTCGACGCCGAGCAGGATGCCGAGGACGCCGACGTCATCGTGGTGAACACCTGCGGGTTCGTCGAGTCGGCCAAGAAGGACTCGGTGGACACCCTGCTCGCCGCCGCTGACACCGGCGCCAAGGTGGTCGCCGTGGGCTGCATGGCCGAACGCTACGGCAGCGAACTGGCGGCCAGCATGCCGGAGGCGGACGCGGTCCTCGGCTTCGACCACTACCCGGACCTGGCCGAGCGGCTGGACGACATCGTCGCCGGCCGCACCGTCGAGTCGCACACGCCGGTGGACCGGCGCACCCTGCTGCCGATCACCCCGGTGCAGCGGCCGACCGCGGCCGCCGACGTGGCCGTGCCCGGCCACGGCTGGGGGCCCCGGGTGCTGCGCACCCGGCTGGACAGCGCGCCGGTGGCGCCGCTGAAGATCGCCTCCGGCTGCGACCGGCGCTGCTCGTTCTGCGCCATCCCGTCCTTCCGGGGCGCGTTCGTCTCCCGGCACCCCGACGAGATCCTGGCCGAGGCCGCCTGGCTGGCCGAGCAGGGCGTCCGCGAACTGTTCCTGGTCAGCGAGAACTCCACCTCCTACGGCAAGGACCTCGGCCGCGAACTCGGCGGCGCCGACGCGCTCCAGCACCTGCTGCCCAGGCTGGCGGCGGTGCCCGGGATCGCCCGGGTGCGGGTGTCCTACCTGCAGCCGGCCGAGACCCGGCCCGGCCTGGTGCGGGCCATCGCCACCACACCGGGCGTGGCCGACTACTTCGACCTGTCCTTCCAGCACTCCAGCGAGTCCGTGCTGCGCCGGATGCGCCGGTTCGGCTCGACCGACTCGTTCCTGGAGCTGATCGGCCGCATCCGGTCGCTGGCGCCGGCGGCCGGGGTGCGCACCAACGTGATCGTCGGCTTCCCCGGCGAGACCGAGGCCGACCTGGCCGAGCTGGAGCGGTTCCTCACCGAGGCCAGGATGGACGCGGTCGGCGTGTTCGGGTACTCCGACGAGGAGGGCACCGAGGCCGCCGGCCTGGCCGACAAGCTGGACGAGGACACCATCGCCGAGCGGGTGGCCCGGGTCTCCGCCCTGGTCGAGCAGCTCACCGCGGACCGCGCCGAGGAGCGGGTCGGCGAGGAGGTGGTGGTGCTCGTCGAGCAGGCCGAGACCGAGGACACCGACTGCGTCGGCCGGGCCGCGCACCAGGCGCCCGAGGTGGACGGCGAGTGCGTGCTGACCGACGCCGACGGGCTGGCCGTCGGCAGCCTGGTGCGCGGTGTGGTCACCGCGGCCGAAGGCGTCGACCTGGTGGTCCGGCCGGTCGAGGTGGTGCTGGAGGCCCCGGCCCGGCCGGCCGCGGTGTCGGCTGGCGGTACCCGGTGAGTTCGGCGGCGGACGGCGCTGGCGCGGACGGCGTTCCCGGAGCGGACGCCGGTTCGACGCCGCCCGCCGCTGCCCCGCCCGCCGCCGCCCCGGCCAGCGGCGCCGTGGCGGCACCCCGGCCGGTGCCGGTGGTCAACGTGGCCAACGTGCTCACCCTGACCCGGCTGGTGCTGGTCCCGTTCTTCCTGCTGGCCCTGTTCACCGCCGGCGGCCACCAGCTCGGCTGGCGGCTGGTCGCGGCCGGCGTGTTCGCCGCCGCCGCCATCACCGACCGCATCGACGGCGACCTGGCCCGCAAGCACGGCCTGATCACCAACTTCGGCAAGATCGCCGACCCGATCGCGGACAAGGCGCTGATCGGGGCCGCGCTGGTCGGGCTGAGCCTGCTCGGTGACCTGCCCTGGTGGGTGACCGTGGTGATCGCCGTGCGCGAACTGGGCGTCACCCTGCTGCGCTTCTGGGTGATCAGGCACGGGGTCATCGCGGCCAGTCGGGGCGGCAAGGCCAAGACGCTGACCCAGGTCGTGGCGATCGGCCTGTACCTGCTGCCGCTGCCGGACACCCTCGCGGTGCTGCGCTGGGTGGTCATGGCGCTGGCCCTGGTGCTCACCCTGGTGACCGGGGTGGACTACGTGATCAGGGCGGTGCGGCTGCGCGCCAGCGCCCGCGGCGCGGTCTCCGGGGCCCGGTGAGCGCGGTGCCCGACCCCGGCGCCACGAGCGCGGTGCCCGACCAGAGCGGCCCGGACGACCCGCTGCTGACCGGCCTGGGCCTGGCCGCCGACCGGGTCGCCGCGCTCGTCCGCGCGCTGCGCGAGCGGGGCCAGACCGTGGCCGCGGCCGAGTCGCTGACCGGTGGCCTGGTCACGGCCGCGCTCAGCGCCATTCCCGGGGCCAGCGCGGTGCTGCGCGGCGGCCTGGTGGTGTACGCGACCGACCTCAAGCACGCGCTCGCCGGGGTCGCCGCCGACCTGCTCGCCGAGCACGGCGCGGTACACCCCGAGGTCGCCGCCCAGCTCGCCGCCGGGGCCAGGCAGCGCTGCGGCGCCGACTGGGGCCTCGGCCTGACCGGGGTGGCCGGCCCGGACCCGCAGGACGGCGTGGCCCCGGGCACGGTGCACCTGGCGCTGGCCGGCCCGGGCGTGGCGACCCAGCGGACCTTGGTGCTTCCGGGTGAACGACGGGTCATCCGGGCCGGGGCGGTGGCCGCCGCGCTCGACCTGCTGGCCACCCGTGTGGTACCCACGTGGGGGTGACTTGCTTCACCACTCGCAAGGGCCGAGCCGCGACCAGGAACCCGGGTGAGATCCCATGTCGGCCGGCCTGAGCAGGCGCGCTAACGTCCCGGCAGGGGAACACCGAACCAGACTTGTTCGTTCGCCCTTGGCGGACGAATACCCGAGTAGCTGTCCGTAGTCGGGGTCGCTGGGTAACGTGGTGGCACGGCCCGGCCGGAAGGAGGCGCGCGATGACCGTGTTGCTGCGTGAGGCGATCGGTGATCGGCTTCGCCATGCCCGCACCAATCAGCGCCGCACACTGCGCGAGGTGTCCAGGGCCGCGCGGGTCAGCCTTGGTTACCTCTCCGAAGTGGAGCGCGGGCGCAAGGAGGCCTCCAGCGAGCTGCTGGCCGCCATCTGCGACGCGCTCGACCTGCCCCTGTCCGAGCTGCTGCACCGGGTGGCCTCCGACATCACCGCGGTGGAACCGGTGACCAGCCAGGCCCCGCTCAGCCCGGAACAGCTGGAGCAGATCGAGCAGCCCGCCGCGAGCGAGCAGGTGTCCGCGCAGATGTCGGCGAACGCCGCCACCGCCATCGAGGGCGGCCGGCTGGTGCCGGCGGTGCTGGGCAACGAGCTGGCCGACTTCCGGCTCCAGCCGGTGCTCAGCCACCAGTTGGGCAGCAGCCACCAGCTCGGCAGCAGCCTCGACCGGCCCCGCGGCGAGGTCGTCGCCGCCTGAACCACTCCGGCGTGACCCGCGTCTCGCGCGCTGGATCACGCTGATCCGCCCGTGCGCGGCACGGGAACGTGCGACCATGGCGGCGCTGGCCGACGCGCGCACCGGGCTGATCCGGACTGGCCGGGCTGACCGGGCCGGGACAGCGCGGGACGGGTTTTGGGCGGGACGGGTTTTGGGCGGGACGGGTTCGGGCCGGACGGGCCCGGGCGGGCCCATCCGCTGGTGGCCGCGACAGTGACCGTTCGGGTGGTGGGCCGTCGGATTGATGGCCGACTGTGACCGGGGGTCCCCTGACGTGGTGATCGGCTGGCCGGCAGGATGGACGCCGTCACCGCCAGCCAGCCACCGGGACACCCGCTGGGGCACTCCGGGGAGGTCAGGGTCTTCCCGGATATCCACCGGGGCCGGTGGAAGCGGGGCGGCGCACCTGACACGATGGAACCAACACCGGTACCGGGTCGTTGCCTGGTCACAGCGCTCACACGTGGCCGGGAGTACGGAGAAGGCAGGCGGAGGAGATGGCCAACCCTTTCGTGAAGGCTTGGAAGTACCTGATGGCGGCGTTCTCGTCCAAGATTGACGAGCACGCCGACCCCAAGGTGCAGATCCAGCAGGCCATCGAGGAGGCGCAGCGGCAGCACCAGGCCCTCTCGCAGCAGGCCGCGGCGGTGATCGGCAACCAGCGCCAGCTGGAGATGAAGCTGAACCGCCAGCTCGGCGAGGTGGAGAAGCTGCAGGCGTCGGCCCGCCAGGCGCTGGTGCTCGCCGACGAGGCGCGCGCCAAGGGCGACGAGGTCAAGGCCAAGCAGTTCGAGGACGCCGCGCAGGGCTTCGCCACCCAGCTGGTCACCGCCGAGCAGGGCATCGAGGACCTCAAGACCCTGCACGACCAGGCGCTGCAGGCCGCGGCCCAGGCCAAGCAGGCGGTGGAGCGCAACGCCATGGTGCTGCAGTCGAAGCTGGCCGAGCGGACCAAGCTGCTCAGCCAGCTGGAGCAGGCCAAGATGCAGGAGCAGGTCTCGCACTCGCTGCGGCAGATGACCGAGCTGGCCGCGCCCAGCAACGTGCCCTCCCTGGACGAGGTCCGCGACAAGATCGAGAAGCGGTACAGCACCGCGCTCGGCTCCGCCGAGCTGGCGCAGAACTCGGTGCAGGGCCGGATGCTGGAGGTCCAGCAGTCCACCACCGAGATGGCCGGCAACGCCCGGCTGGACCAGATCCGCGCCTCGCTGCGCGGCGGCTCGGTCGCGGGCGAGGTGACCAGCGGCTCGGGCGGTGGCTCGGCGGCGGCCAGCATCCAGCAGGAGATCCAGCAGCGGGTGCAGCAGGCCCAGCAGAACCCCCAGGCCAACCAGGGCTGAGCGGCGCACCGCCATGGCGTCGCGCCGCGATGAGTTACGGGACCTCGGGGAGCAGCTGAGCCGGCAGGCCATGCGCCAGGTGGGCCGGCAGATGCGCCAGGTCAACAGGCACATGCGCGAGGTTGACAGGCACGTGCGGCACGCCGTGGGCGGCAGCACCTGGCTCGGTCTGCCCGACGGGATGGCCGAGGAGGTGCGGCGCCGGATCGACTCGTGGCGCGACCCCAGGGCGAAGCTGCTGCGGCGCCGCCGCCGCTCCGTCCGCGCCGCCTCCACCCTGGGCGGCGTCACCGTGGTGTCCGGTACGGGCGCGGGCGTGCTGGAGGCGGCGGTGGCCCACCCGGGTGCCAGCGTGCCGGTGCTGATCGGGGTGGCCGTGGTGTCCGGGCTGGCCGCGCTGCGGTCCGGCGTCCGGGCGATCCGGCTGCACCGCACGCCGCTGCCCGAGCCCGCGGTGACCCCGCCGCCGCTGCCCCCCACGCACTCGGCGGCCAGGCAGCCCATGGAACGGCTGGCCGAGTCCGAGGCCGTGCTGGCCGAACTGCTCACCCAGTTGGCGCCGGCCGGCCGACCCTCGGCCGTGCCCGCCGACTCGGTGGCGCAGGCCAGGGCCACCGGAGCCGAGGCGGCCGCGGCCCTGCGCGCGGTGGCGGCCCAGTTGCAGGCCGTGGAGCGGGCCAGGGACAGCGCCCCGCCGCTGCACCGCGGCCCGCTGGTGGAGGGCGTCCAGGGGCTGCGCGCGCAGTTGGACGAGGGACTGGACGGCTACGGCGCGCTGATCGCCGCGGCGGGCCAGGCGGTGGCCGCCAGCGCCACCAGCGTCACCGGCTCCAAGCAGGCACTCACCGAGGCCACCGACCACCTCGCCGGACTGGCCAGCGCGCTGCGGGAGCTGTCAACCGGGCTGGCCGGCTGACCGAGGGCCGCACCCGGCCGCCACACCCGCCGCCGCTCACCCGGTTGACCCGGCCGGCCGGGTGGTGCTGACCGGAGGTAGCCACCGGTCCGCCCGGACCGGGGTGGACCGGACGAACACGTCCACCCGGAGTGTGATTGTCGGGCTGTTGGCTAGCCCGATCCACTACGACCCGTGGCAGTATCCCTGGCACTGCAAGTGGGGTCGCCGGGGGAGGCATTTTCGTGGCGCTGTGGACCGTGCACGGCGATGGGCGGCGCATCGGGGACGAGGAGTCGGTGGCGCCCGACGAGCGGCTCAGCTGGCCGCTGACCATCGGGTTCGGCCTGCAGCACCTGCTCGCCATGTTCGCGGCCACCGTGCTGGTGCCGGTGCTGACCGGGTTCCCGGCCACCACCACGCTGCTGTTCTCCGGCCTGGGCACCCTGCTGTTCCTGCTGCTCACCCGCAACCGGGTGCCCAGCTACCTGGGCTCATCGTTCGCGTTCGTCGGCCCGCTGGTGGCTGCCCAGGAGGACGGCGTGCCCGCGCAGCTCGGCGGGGTGCTCACCGCCGGCCTGCTGCTGGTCGCGGTGGGCATCGCGGTCAAGGCGCTCGGGGTGCGGCTGCTGGAGTCGCTGATGCCGCCCGTGGTGACCGGCGGTGTGGTCATCCTGATCGGCCTGAACCTCTCCCACGAGGCCACCCAGACCTTCCAGCGCCAGCCGCTGCTCGGCGGGATCACCATGCTGGTCAGCGTGCTCACCATGGCCCTGGGCCGGGGGCTGGTGGCCCGGCTGTCGGTGCTGTTCGGCGTGCTCGTCGGCTGGCTGGTGGGCGCCGCCGTCGGCGCGATCAGCGCGACCAGGGCCAGCGAGCTGGCCGAGGCGGCCTGGCTGGGCCTGCCTCGGTTGCAGGCACCGGAGCTGCGGCCGTCCGTGGCCGTGCTGGTGCTGCCCGTGGTGATCGTCCTGGTCGCCGAGACCACCGGGCACGTCAAGGCGGTGGGCTCGGTGGTCGGTCGCAACCTGGACGGCAGCGTGGGCGACGCGCTGATCGCCAACGGCCTGGCCACCTCACTGGCCGGCGTCGGCGGCGGCTCGGGCACCACCACCTACACCGAGAACATCGGCGTGCTGGTGGTGACCAGGGTGCACTCCACGGCCGCGTGCGCGGTGGCCGCGCTGGGCGCGGTGCTGCTCTCGTTCTCGCCGAAGTTCGGAGCGCTGATCAACACGGTGCCGATCGGCGTCACCGGCGGCGCCACCCTGGTGCTGTACGGGCTGGCCGCGCTGATCGGCGTGCGGATCTGGACGGAGAACCGGGTGGACGTGCGCGACCCGGTCAACCTCGCGGCCGTGGCCGTCGCCCTGGTCGCCGGCGTCGGCGACCTCACGCTGACCGTGGGCGGCGTGCGGTTCAGCGGCATCGCCTGGGGCTGCGTGCTGATGGTGACCCTGTACCCGCTGCTGCACTGGCTGCGCGGCCTGCGCCGGGCCCAGGAACCCACCGGCTGACGCGGAGCCCGCCAGCGCCGGGCGCGGCGCGGGTGTGGCACCCGTGGTCGCCGTGGTCCGGGGCGCGCCGGCTACCGGCTGCGCGCCACCGCGCCCGCGGCCAGTGCCCGGTTGATCCGCCGCACCAGCCCGGGGCCCTGGTAGATGAAGCCGGTGTAGAGCTGGACCAGGCTGGCCCCGGCGTCGAACATGCGGCTGGCGTCGTCCGGGGTCATGATGCCGCCCACACCGATGATCGGCAGTCGGCCGCCGGTCTCGCCGTGCACGAACGCCACCACCTGCCGGGCCCGCTCGGTCAGCGGTCGCCCGCTCAGCCCGCCCTGCTCCTGGGCGGCGGCCCGGTCCCTGGCGGCCACGCCGTCCCGGCTGAGCGTGGTGTTCGTGGCGATCAGCCCGCTCACGCCGTGCTCCAGGCACACCTCGACCACCTCGGCGATGGCCGGCTCGCTCAGGTCCGGGGCGATCTTCACCAGCAGCGGCTTGGCCCTGGCCCCCTGCGGCCGGGCCAGGGTGGCTGCGGTGGCGGAGAGTTCGGCCAGCAGCTCGGTGAGGGCGCCGCGGTCCTGCAGACCACGCAGCCCGGGGGTGTTCGGCGAGCTGACGTTCACCGCGAAGTAGTCGCCGTACGGGTAGAGCGTGCGCAGCGCGGAGCGGTAGTCCTCCACCGCCTCGGCCACCGGGGTGACCCGGGACTTGCCCAGGCTGATGCCCAGCGGCGCGGGCAGCGGGCCGAGCCGGGCCAGCCGGTCGGCCAGGGCCTGGGCGCCGGCGTTGTTGAACCCCATCCGGTTGATCACGGCCTCGCTGCTGGGCAGCCGGAACAGCCGGGGCCGGGGATTGCCCGGCTGGGCGTGCCGGGTGACCGTGCCGACCTCGACGAACCCGAAACCCAGCGCCGACCAGGCGGGCAGCGCCCGGCCGTCCTTGTCCATGCCGGCCGCCAGCCCCACCGGGTTGGGGAAGCGGATGCCGAACACGGTGCGCTCCAGCGCGGTCGAGCGCACCGGCAGCACCCGCCGGCCCAACTCGACCAGGGACCGGATCGAGCCCAGCATGGCCAGCGCGCCCACCGTCGTCTCGTGCACCCGCTCGGCGTCGCCGCCGTGCAGCCGGAACAGTGCTGGACGGACCAGTTGCTTGTAGACCACGCGTGTTCGCCTCTCCCTGCCCCGAAGTACCCGCACCACCCGCCCGCGCCCGGCCGGTCCGCCCGCGCCCGTGCCGGGCCGCCGGCCACACCGGCGGTGGTGACCGCCGGGGTCACGGTACGCGACCGGCCCGAGTGATCTGGCTCTTAGTCGCCGTTGCCGCTGTCCGCCGAGGCGCCGTCGCCAGGGTCGCTGGCGGGCTCCGCCGGCGCCGTGCCGGCCGGCTCGGCCAGGACCAGGGCGAGCAGGCCGGGGAAGCGCGCGTCGAACTCGGCCCGGCGCAGCCGGTTGAGCCGGCGCGGCCCCTCGTCGCGCTGCTCGATCAGGCCGGCGCCGCGCAACACCGCGAAGTGGTGGCTGCGGGTGGCCTTGGTGACCGGCAGGTCGAACGTGCCGCAGGCGCGCGTCCAGTCCGGGGTGGCGGCCAGTTCCCGCACGATGGTGCGGCGCACCGGATCGGCCAGCGCGTCCAGGGCGTCCTGCAACGGCACGTCCGCCGGGTGCACGTGGGTGAGGTTGCGGGCCCTGGCTGACAGGGTCCGATCAGCCGGTGGCGCAGTGTTCGATTCTTGTCTTACACTCATGTGGTCGACCTCCATCAAACAGTCTACGGGGACCGGGCCCGCGCCGGCTCCGCGATCGAGTGAGTGGGACACGATGATCAACACGAGTGCGCACAGCTTCGGGCCGGCCGCCCGCAACCGGCTCGACGAGGCCGTCGACCAGGGCGTCGACGGGGCCTGGGCCGCCCTCGAAACCTTCTACCACGCGTTCAACCAGCGTGACCTGGACGTGTTCCGCCGCGTCTGGAGCGATCACCCCCTCGCCCAGCTGAACAACCCGCTGGGCGGGATCCTGCGCGGCGGTCCCGCCATCGCCGACCTCTACCGGCGGATCTTCCACGGCCCCGCCCGGGTCGAGGTGACCTTCGGGGACATCGTCGAGTACGTCGACGGCGGCCACGCCGTGTTCGCCGGCCGGGAGACCGGCACGTACACCCGGCCGGACGGCCAGGTCGTCCCGCTGTCCATCCGCACAACGCGCTACTTCCGGCACGACCCGGCGGTGGGGCGCTGGCTCCAGTTCCACCACCACGGCAGCATCGACGACGCGGCCGCGCTGGCCGACTACCAGCGCGCCGTGCGCGGCTGACCCGCCGCGCCGCCTCATCAGGGCCGCGGCCCTGGCTGGCAGCGGGGACAGAACCAGGTCGTGCGCTGCCGGGTGCCGCTGTCCTGCACACCGGCCCGCACCGGGGTGCCGCAGCGCCGGCACGGCCGGCCAGCCCGGTCGTACACCCAGTGCCGCAGCCCCCTGGCCACCTCGCCGGTGGTGGACTGCTCCGGCCGCCAGGCGTTGCGCAGCAGCAGCGTGCGGGACAGCGCCACCGCCCTGGCCGCGTCCACTTCGGACACCGGGGTCCACGGCGACACCCCGAGCAGGAAGCACACCTCGGTCTTGTACAGGTTGCCCACCCCGGCCAGCACGGTCTGGTCCAGCAGGACCAGCCCCACCTCGCGGTCGGGCACCGCGGTGAACCGGCGCACCGCCTCGGCCGCGTGGCCCGGTGACCACTCCGGGTCGAGCAGGTCGGGCCCGAGGTGACCGACCAGCTCCGGCTCGTCGGCGGTGGCCAGCACCGCCAGGTCGTGCAGCAGGAACCCGACCGCCTCCCGCTCGGCCGTGCGCAGCACCACCCGGGCCTGGTGGCTCGGCCGCCGCCAGCGCTGGCCCGGCCGGTACACCTGCCAGCCGCCGTCCAGGCGCAGGTGGTTGTGCAGGCTCAGGCCAGCGGAGAACCGGACGAACAGGTGCTTGCCGACCGAACGCACGCCCAGCACGGTGTGCCCGGCCAGGTCGACCCCGACCAGCCGGGGATGCCGCAGTTCGGCGTGCACCAGCAGCCCACCGGCCAGTGCCCGCTCCAGCAGCCGGGCGGTGCGGAACACCGTGTCACCCTCGGGCATCGCGCCTGCCTAGCGGCCCTCGACGGCCACCCGCACCCCGAATCCGATCAACGCGGTGGCCGTGATCCGATCCAGCCAGCGCTTCACCCGGGGACGGCGCAGCACGGCCGTGGCCCGGCCCGCCGCCCACACCAGCACCAGCTGCCACACCAGCCCCAGGCCGACGTGGATGGCCACCAGCAGCGCCGACCAGCCGGCCGCCCCGCCGCCGTCGGCGGGCAGGAACTGGGGCAGCAGGCTGAGGTAGAACACGCCGACCGCCGGGTTCAGCAGGTTGGTCACCAGCCCGGTGCGCAGCGCCACCAGCGGGGTGACCGGCGCCGGCCCGGCGACCGGACCGCTGTCGGGCGCCGGCCCGCCCCGGTCCCGCCAGCTGCGCCACAGCGCCGACCCGCCCAGCCAGAGCAGGTAGCCGGCGCCGGCGAAGCGCACCACGTCGTAGGCCAGCCGGGAGGCGGCCAGCAGCGCGGTCAACCCGGCGACGCTGGCCGCGCCCCACACCACGCAGCCCAGGGTGATGCCCACCCCACTGGCCATACCCACCCGGGGCCCGGACGTCACCACGTTGCGCAGGACCAGCATGGTGTCCAGGCCGGGCTTGACGGTCAGCAGGAACGCGGCCAGGGCGTAGCCGAGCAAGGCGGCGCCGCTCATCGGACCGTCCTCACCGGATCGCGCCGGGTGCGCTACCCGCCGGCCGGTGCTCAGTCAACGGCGGCCTCCTCACCGGCCCGGCTGCGCGGCCGGCGGCTGCGGCTCACCCGCAGCACCCGGGCCAGCAGCAGGTTGAACGCCAACGCCACCTCGCGCGCGCCCGGCGTGCCCCACTGGTGGATCGGCAGGCAGGCGCCCTGGGCCTGCTGCACGGCCAGCCGGTCGGGCAGCGCCACCGGCATGACCAGCGGCCCGAAGATGTCCCGCAGTTCGTCCACCCGGAACTGGTGCTCGTGCGAGCGCGGCCGGACCCGGTTGACCACCACGCCCAGTGGCTGCAGGTCCGCGTTGTGCTGCTCCCGCTCGTTCTGCACGGCCTCGAAGGCCCGCTGCACCCCGGCGACCGCGAACATGGTCGGTTCGGTCACCAGCAGCGCGCGGTCCGCCGCCACCAGCGCCGACCGGGTGAGCTGGCCCAGCGAGGGCGGGCAGTCCAACAGCACCAGCTGGTAGGGCGGCTCGCCGTCCGCGCTGTCCTCGGTGAGCCAGCTCAGCGCGCGCCGCAGCTTGACCAGCCGCTTCTCCCCGGGGTCGGGGTGGTTGAGCGACTCGGCGGCTTCCGAGCCAGGGAGGACGTCCAGCCCCTCGCCCCAGGAACTCCGCGCGATGGCGGCCCGCAGGGTGCTCTTCTTGGGGTCCTCGATCACCTCGTAGACGCTGGCCTCGGTCTCCCCGGGTTCCAGGGTTGCCGTGGCGTTGCACTGCGGGTCAAGATCGACGACCAGGGTTCGAATACCTCGACGCAGCGCGGCTGAGGCCAGACCGAGCACGACCGTCGTCTTTCCCACGCCACCCTTGAGGCTCAGCACAGCGACCGTATGCACGGGTGCAGCCTACGGTCTCTAGGCTTTGTGTCCATGCGACCGGACGCCGTACATCAGGTGCTCGACGCCGAGCTGACCGCCGCGCGCGAGCGCCGTGGCGGCACATCCCCGCAGGTTCTCGACGTGGGCGGGGGAAGTGGCGGGTGGGCGGTGCCGCTGGCCGTGGCCGGCTGCTCCGTTCTTGTGATCGAACCGAGTCCGAACGCGTTGGCCACCCTGCAGCGCCGGGTGGCCGAGGCGGGCGTGGGCGACCGGGTCACCGCCGTGCAGGGCGACACCGACGCCCTGGCCGAACTCGCCCCGCGTGGCGGCGCCGACCTGGTGCTGGGCCACGGCGTGCTGGAGGTGGTGGACGACGCGGCAGCCGCGGTGTCGGCGCTGGCCGCCGCGCTCGCGCCCGGCGGCGCGCTGTCCATCCTGGTCGCCAACAGGTACGCGGCCGTGTTGCAGCGCGCGGTGGCCGGCCGGCTGGCGGACGCGCGCCGGCTGCTGGCGGACGCGGCCGGTGTCGGGGCTGACACCGGTGAGGCGCTGCTGCGCCGCTTCGACGTGGCGGGACTGTCCGATCTGGTCGGTCGGGCGGGGCTGACCGTGGAACTGGTGCAGGGCCACGGCGTGCTGGCCGACCTGGTGCCCGGCTCCGTGCTGGAGGCCACCCCGGGCGCCACCGAGGCCCTGGCCGAACTGGAGCTGGCCGCCGCGCGCCAGCCCCCGCTGCGCGACATCGCCGCCCGGCTGCACGTGCTGGCGCGCCGCCCGTAGCACATCCCGAGCACGCGGGCCGCTGATTCACCCGATCGTGGACGCGGTTGTCCACAGGCCGGCGTGCTGTCCACAGGCGGCCCCCGAAGCCTTCCTGGCGCGGGTGGGGGTGGATAGGCTGGACCTGGGGTCGCCCCCCTGGGATGGGTGGGGGCTTGGGTCCGGGGGCTCACGGAATCCGGCGGGTGCTCGGGTTCGGCGGGGCCCGGGGTTTGCCGGTGGGGTGGTCGGAGTCGGTCGGGCCGTGCCGCGGGGGCGCCGGCCGTCGCGCGGCGGGCGGCGACAGCGGGGGAGCCGGGCGCCTTTCGTCCAGTGTGGACAGTGGACAGCGCGTGGCGGCGGTGGTCGACCGGTGGTCGGAGCGCGTCGGGCGGCGCGGATGTGGTCACCCGGCGGGGTGATTGTCGCTGGACGGGCGTGCCTGCGCTCGGACGGCGGTGGGCGCGGCGGTGCCAACCTGACGACAGGGGGCGGACGAGCCACCGGCTGGGGGAGGGGATCTCCCGTGACTGATGTCGTGTTCTACGTGGGTGGGCACCAGGACGACGCACTGCTGTTCCAGGGTGATGTCCGCTACTGGGATCTGCACACCGCCGGAGTGCGCGTGGTGCAGGTCGTCACCACCGCCGGGGACGCCGGCCGCACCGACGGGTGGTGGCAGGCCCGGGAGAAGGGCCTGGTGGAGGCGTGCATGGCGGCGATGTCGCCGAAGCCGGTCACCGCGGGCATGGTGTCGGTCAACGGCAAGGCCGTGCGGCGCTACGGCACCGACGAGTGGGTGTGCTACTTCCTGCGGCTGCCCGACGGCAACCTCGACGACAGCGGGTTCCCCGCCACCGGCCACAACACCCTGGGCAAACTGCGGGACAAGAAGATCAGCGGCCTGAGCGCGGTGGACGGCACCGCCGTGTACTCGGGGTGGACCGACCTGGTGGACACCCTGCGCGCGATCCTCGACCAGGAGGGCGCGGACGCGGCCAACCCGCACCCCTGGGTGAACGCCTCCGACTGGGACCGCGACGCCGATCCCGGAGACCACCCCGACCACTACGCCACCGCGGACGCGCTGACCGACATCGTCGTGCCGGACTACAACCGCGCCTGGTGGGTGTCCTACGACACGCAGAACCGCGCGCCCAACCTCGACGGCATGGACCTGCTGGCCAAGAGGTTCGCCTTCTACGCCTACGGCTGGTCGCTGTACCACTCCACCGGCACGCCGCCCAACGACGCCGAGTGGGCGTGGTGGGGTGACAAGCGCTACGGCCGCCTGGAAGAGGCGGACGTGTCCCTGCTGGAGCGGGCCGGGGCGCTGCACACCGTGCCGGCCTGACCGAGCCGGCGGCGGGACGCGGCGTGGCTGGTCGGGTGAGGACCGCGGACTGGTAGGCTCCGCGTGATCGAACGCGCGTTCGAGCAAGGTCAAGTTGCGGGCAAGGCCACGTTTCGAGCAAGGCCGAGTTTCGGGGAAGACCAGGTCGAGCAGGACGGGGTTCGAGCAGGACCGGTTTGGGGCAGGACCGGGTTCGAGCAGGACGGGGTTCGGGCGAGGCGGGGTCGGATGGGCCGGAGCGGGGACCTACCGCGTGGCGTGGACCGGTACCTGGTCAAGGATGGCAACTGGCCGGACGACACCGGGTGCGTGGTGCTGCACGTGGACATGGACGCCTTCTACGCGTCCGTGGAACTGCGGGACCGCCCCGAGCTGCGCGATCGGCCGGTGATCGTGGCCGGTGGCAACCGCGGCGTGGTGCTCTCCGCCAACTACCCGGCCCGCCGCTACGGGGTGCGCTCGGCCATGCCCACGGCCAGGGCCAGGCTGCTGTGCCCCGGCGGGCTGTTCATCCCGCCCCGGTTCTCCAGCTACCGGGAGGTCTCCCAGGGCGTGATGGCGATCTTCCGGGACATCACGCCGCTGGTCGAACCGCTGAGCCTGGACGAGGCGTTCCTGGACGTGGGCGGGGCGCTGCGGCGGCTGCGGCGCACCCCGGCCCAGATCGGCCAGCAGATCCGCGAGCAGGTGTTCGCCGCGCACCGGGTCACCTGCTCGGTCGGGGTGGCGCCCACCAAGTTCCTGGCCAAACTCGCCTCGGGCATGGCCAAGCCGGACGGCATGCTGGTGGTGCCGCGCAGCGAGGCGCTCGACTTCCTGCACCCGCTGCCGGCGACCGCGCTGTGGGGTGTTGGCCGGCGCACCGCCGAGCAACTGGCCAGGATCGGCCTGGACACGGTCGCCGACGTGGCCGCCGCGCCACTGCCCCGGCTGCGCCGCGCGCTGGGTGTCGCCGTCGCCGACCAGCTGCACGCGCTGGCCAACGGGCGGGACGCCAGGGCGGTGCGGCCCGAGGTCAGGGAGAAGTCGATCGGCGCGGAGGAGACCTTCGAGATCGACCAGCACGACCGCGAGCTGCTGCGCCGGGAGCTGTTGCGGCTGGCCGAGCGGACCACGGCCACGCTGCGGTCCCGCCGGCTGCGCGGGCGCACCGTGTCGATCAAGGTCAGGTACGCGGACTTCCGCACCATCACCCGCGCCCACACCCTGCTGGTGGCCACGGACGTGACCACCGAGGTGCACCGCGTCGCCTGCCAGCTGCTGGACGAGCACGTGCCGGCCGGGGCGGTGCGGCTGATCGGGGTGCGCGTCGAGCAGCTGGTCGACCACGACGACGCGGGTGAGCAACTCCTGCTGGACGAGCCGGAACACGGCTGGCGGGACGCGGAACGCGCCGCCGACCAGGCCAGGACCAGGTTCGGCAGCGCCGCGGTCCGGCCGGCGTCCCTGTTGGCCGCCCACGACCCGGCGGCCAGGCGCGGCCCGTCCGCCGGCGACGACCTCCCGGCCGCCGGCGGGCCGCCGGCCACGACCGGCACCGGCGGCCCGGGGCGGCCGCCCGGAGGCCGGCGGCGCTGACCGCCCGGCCGTGCCCGCCCTCACCCCTGTGGGTGGCGTGCGCCGCGCTGGTCCGCGTGGGCCGGTCACTCGACCTGCGTACCCCGGTCGGTGGTGCCAGCCTGAGGGCATCGACCAGGAAGGACCGCGCGGAGTCGCGCCACGGGAGGTGGGCCACGTGTGCTGCGCAGGCGGTGGGGAACCGGGGGTGGCCGGGCCGGTCGCCGCGGCGCTCGACCGGGCGAACCTGAACCCCGCCGCGTGCCCGCCCCAGCCGGCCGACCAGCTGTGGCCGCGGTGCCACGTCACCCTGGCCGACCCTGCTGACCAGGCCAAACCACGGTCGGCGCCGGATCGCTGCCCGGCGTGGTCGGCAGCCGGTAAGCCACCGCACACCTGTCGGCCGGAACTGGACAACCCCGGCGTGTCGTTGCTACTCAATGAAGCGGCTCGGCCGGGCGCTACCGTCATGGTCGATGTTGCGAAGGGGGCGCCGCACCACACGGTTCGCGCCATCCCTTCCGAACGTGGTTCCGCCCGAGAAACCAGCCAGGAGTCTGGGGCCGGAACCAGCCCGACAACCAGAACACCCCACTGACAAATTCGGCCGAGCGGCGGTACGGGCGGCTGGTGCGCTGCCCCGAGAGGATGATCGTGCTGTCCCCGGGCATTCCAGCATGCCGACTGGGTAGTCGAGTCGACGCGCGGATCGTATCCTGGACACGACGCTCCCAAAGTGGGGCGCCCGCCGGGTCCGGCGGCAACCGTGATCACCCGGCGCCCGCGACCGCTGTGCCGGAGGAGGAGCCATGCCACTCTCCGAGCACGAGCAGCGACTGCTCGATGAAATCGAGCGCGCGCTCTATGCCGAGGATCCGAAATTCGCGTCGACCTTCAAGGGTGCCCGGGCTCGCCGGCCATCCCGACGTCGTCGTGTCCAGGGCATCGCGCTGTTCGTGGTTGGGATCGCGCTGCTTGTACTTGGCGTGATGTTGCCAGCACCCGCCGGCATTCCGGTGGTGAGCGTCGCTGGCTTCCTGTTGATGTTCGTTGGCTCCCTGCTCACCTTGGCAAGCATGCGCAAGAAGGAGCCGGACGGCGAACCGTCAGCGGGTGGCCAGGAGGCGGGACGGACAAGTCGCGGCCGGAGTTCGTTCGCGCAGCGGATGGAGGAGCGCTTCCGCCGCCGCTTCGAGGACGACTAGCCCACAACCCTGCCCGGGGGTCGCGCCCCCACGCGAACCTCAGGACGAACTCGACACCGGACCGGGACCACGCGCCATGTGGTCCCGGTCCGGTGTCTGTGCTGGGGGCGACCAGTCCGGATTGGTCGGTCCAGCCAGACCAGTCCAGCCAGACCGGGCCAGTTAGACCGGGCCAGTTAGACCGGGGCAGCCCGGGTCGACTGGCCCGGGTCGTGGCCGGTCCGGGTCGCGATCAGTCCGATGTGGTCGGTCGTGCCGGCGGGTCAGGAGCGCGGCCCGGGCAGCACCGAGCGGGGCAGGATCCGGTCCCGCACGCCCAGCGGGGCACTGCGCGCCATGCTGGCCCGCACCTCGGCCACGGCCTGGGGCAGGGCCGCGTTCGGCTGCGGCCGGCCGCCGTACCAGGACCGCTCCACCGCCTCGACAATGCCGCGCAGGGCGTGCTGACCCGACTCGTCCAGCCGGTGTTCCCGCACCAGCCGGCGGGCGGCGGTCCGGACGGTCTCGGTCGGGGCGATCACCACACCCCGGTCCCGGGACTCGGCCAGCAGTTCCTGCCACGCGGCGGTGGCCGCGTCGGTGCCCAGCGCGGACACCGACGCCAGCCGCGTGCGCCGCTGCCGCAGGCGCAGCAGCGCGGGCAGCGCGACCACGCCGAGCACACCCACCGGCACCGCCACCCACCAGGACACCAGGGCCAGGGCGAGCACCACGACCAGGTCCCAGCACAGCACCGCGACCGGCAGCAGGACCGGACCGAGCCACACCCACACCGGCCCGGCCGGCGCGCGGCCCCGGCGGCGGAACAGGATCTCGGCGACGGTGGCGGCCACGGCGAGCACCAGGGCCACGCCCAGTGCCCAGCCCAGCAGCGAGCCACCGGTCCCGCCCTGCTGCTGGCCCTGCGCCTGCGGGGCCACCGTGGTCGGGTTCGCCGTGCTGACCTGGTCCTGCGGGGCGGTGCTGGTGCGCGAGCTGGTCGACACGCTGGGCGCGGAGGTGGCGCTGCTCGGGGACGCGCTCGTGGTCAGGTACGGCGGGGTCACGCCCCGGCCGTCCAACAGCGGTGTCGGGTCGAAGCTGGTCCAGCCGTAGCCGGCGAAGAACACCTCCACCCACGCGTGCGCGTCGTCGGTGGTGATGGTCCGGTAGTCACCGGAGGCGTAGCCGGGGGTGAAGCCGATCGCCACCCGCGCCGGGATGCCCAGCGAGCGCACCAGCACCCCCAGCGCCGAGGCGTACTGCTGGCAGTACCCGGTCTTGCCGTTGAACAGGAAGTCGTACAGGGCGTCCTGGCTCTGCGCCTCGCTGGTCTGGGTGCTGTAGGTGAAGCCGTTGGCCGGGTCGGTGAAGTAGCGGGTCAGCGCGGCGACCCGGTCGAACTGGGTGGCCTGGTCCTTGGTGATGTCCTTGGCCAGCTGCGCCACCCGCGGGTCCAGCCCGGTGAGCTGGTAGTACCCCGGGTCGATGTCGCCCCGGGTGTCGGCGGTGCGCAGCTCGGCCGCGCTGGGCTGGGCGAGCACGGCGTGCTCGACGTAGGTCGGCGGCCGCTTCTCCTGCTGGCTGTACAGCACGCCGCTGCCCGCGTCGTAGCGCCAGCCCTCGTCCACGCCCTCCAACGCGCGGGGCTGGCCGTAGAGCGGCAGCCAGAAGTCGTTCCAGCCGACCGGCTCGATCTCGACGGTGGTGATCTGGCCGTCCCTGGGCTCACCGGGGCCGACGGGCAGGCCACCCACCGCGGGCACGCCTTCGGGCACGGTGTCGCTGGCCTGCCACCCCTCGCCGGGCACGTACTCGCGCAGCGTGAGCGCGCGCAGGTAGCGCTGTTCGGTCAGGCCGCGGACGCGGAACAGCTCCTGGGTCTGGCCCTGGTCGAGCATGCCGCGCAGGCTGGTGAACGGCTTGATGCCCAGGCCGTCCTCGGCCGTGCCGGCCGGTCCGCCCGGCAGCCGGCCGACCGTGCCGACCAGGGTGAGGCTTGAGCCCAGGACCAGGGCGACGAGCAGGGCCAGGCCGGCCACGAGCGTGGCGGAGCGACCCGAGCCGGCCGAGGACACCCGGTCCCAGCGGCCGCGCCACACCCGGTGCCGGTGCTGTCCGTCCATGCCCAGCAGCAGGGCGAACGCCGAGGCGCCGCACACGAACGTCCACCACGGCAGCATCTCGTCGGCCAGCGAGGCCGGGACCGCGAACACGCACAGCAGCACCAGGCCGCAGGCGGCCGGGGCGGCACCGGCCACCGCCAGGGTGTCCACCAGGATCGCGACCACGCCGAGGGTCACCACGATCAGGCAGCGCAGCGCCATGCTGGCCGGCACCGGCGGCACGCCGGTGCGGACCTCCTCCAACGACTGGCTGAGCAGGGACAGCAGGTCGTCCAGGGCCTCGGGGCCCGGCCCGAACAGCAGGATCCCGTTGTTGCTGAACACCGCCACGGCCAGGCACAGCAGCGCGAGTAACTGGCCGACCGCCACCAGCGGCGTGGGCAGCCGCAGCGCGCGCAGTCCCAGGCCCGCGCTCACCACCACGGTCACCGCCAGGGCGACGTAGGCCAGCCACACCGCGCCGCCGACCACCCCGGACAGCGCGGTGGACGAGCACAGCACGGCCAGCCCGGCCACCAGCGGCGTGGTCGTGGCCGCCGGGTCGAGCCGAGGGCCGGCCGGCGGCCCACCCGGCCCGGGCCGGCCCTGCGGGGAACGGCCCTGCCGAATCTGACCCTGCCGAAGCTGGCCCTGCTGGGCCTGCCCCGGGTGCGCCGGTCCGGGATGGTGCCCGGGGTGGGGCCGGCCGGCGCCGGGTGCGCCCGGCGGATGAGCACCGGAGGGGCCGGGCTGGTTGCCGCCCGCCCCGGGGCCGCCCGCACGCGGGCCAGCCGGACGCGGGCCGTTGGCGCGGGGGCCACCCGGGTACCCGCCGCCCGGCGGGATGGTGTGTGCACCGGTCACGCCTCAGCCCACCTCCGTCGGCGTGCTCACGCCCTGGCCCAGCTCCCGCCAGACCTGGTCCATGGACAGCGTCGGCCGGGCGACCGCGACCTGCCAGCCGGCGCCGCGCAGCAGCCGCGCCGCGCCCGCCGGGTCCGGCGCCGACTCCTCGTTGGCGTTGGCCCACGCGGCCACGTCCAGCAGCACCGCCAGGCTCCGGGCGCCCCGGGGCCGGCTGCGGGCCAGCTCGCTCACGGTCGCCGGCGCGGCGGCGCCCAGCACCGCCACCAGTTCCTGCCCGGCCGCCGGATCGGTGTGCCACAGCAGGTCCCGCCGGTGTGACGGCTGCACCGCGGCGAGCGCGTCCAGGACCGCTCCGCTGTCCGCACCGGCCTGGCCGGCGGCCAGCTCCTGACCGTCCTCGTCCACCAGCCGGACCTGCTCGCCCAGCCGGTGCAGGTGCACGCACACGCTCGCGGCGAACGACACCGCCCACTCCAGGCTGGCCGTGGGGCCGCTGCCGCGGTGCGCGACCAGCCGGTGGTCGATCAGCACGGTGGTGCCGCCCCGCCACGGCTGCTCCTCGACCCGCACCATCAGCTCGTCGCGGCGCGCCGTGGACCGCCAGTGCACCTTGCGCAGGTCGTCGCCGTGCCGGTAGGGCCGCACCACCGAGTCGTCCTCGCCCTGCCCGGCGCGACGCCGGACCGCGCCCTCGGTGCCGCCGCCCGTGCCAGCGCCGATGGCCAGCCCGGTCAACGCGTGGACCCTGGGCACCACCACCAGCCGGCTGTGCCCGGCCAACTCCCGCTCGAACTCGGCCAGTCCGAACGGGTCGGTCACCCTGGCCAGCAGCGGCCCGACCTGCTGGACGCCCCGCAGCACCGGCCGCAGCGGATAGCTCAGCGGGGTGGCGCCGTGCCGGGGCAGCCGCTCCACCACGAACCGCGGCCGGTTGCCCAGCGCGTAGGGCACCCCGTCCTCCAGCAGCAGCCCGCCCGAGGGCAGCGCGCCGGAACTGCGCACCACCAGCCGCACCTCGGTGGCGCTGCCCACCGCCACCCGGCTGGGCACCAGTTGCCGCTCGGCGCGCAGGCCGACCCGGGCCCGGGCGGCCAGCACCGCGGCCAGCACCGGCAGCGCGATGACGAAGATCGCCACCCGCAGCAGGTCCCGTTCGTTGAGCACGACCGAGCACAGCCCGGCCGCGAAGCCGGCGGCCAGCAGGCACCGCCCGCGCGTGGTCAGTCCGGACAGGGCGGCGCGCATCTACCTGCCGTTTCGAGTGTCGTGCAGCCACTGGGCGCTGGGGTCCAGCGCGCCGTGCGGCACCGGCACCCGCTGCAGCAGGCCGCGCACCAGGTCGACCGGGGACCGGCGGGCGGCCTGCGACTCGGGCGTGAGCACCAGGCGGTGCGCCAGCACCGGCACGGCCACCGCCTGCAGGTCGTCGGGCACCACGAAGTCCCGGCCGGCCAGGGCGGCGTGCGCCCGCGCCGCGCTGACCAGCTGCAGCGTGGACCGCGGTGAGGCACCCAGCCGCAGCTCGGGCAGCCGTCGGGTGGCCGACACCAGGTCCACGGCGTAGCGCCGCACCTCCGGGGACAGGTGCACCTGGCGCACCGCCTCGATCAGCGCGCGCACCCGGTCGGCGTCGGAGACCGGGGTCAACTCGGCCAGCGGGTCGTGGCCGGCGTGCTCGTCCACCATGGCCAGTTCGGCCAGCGGGTCGGGGTAGCCGATGGACACCCGGGCGGTGAACCGGTCGCGCTGCGCCTCGGGCAGCGCGTAGGTGCCCTCCATCTCCACCGGGTTCTGGGTGGCGATCACCATGAACGGCGAACCGAGCGGGTAGGTGGTGCCGTCCACCGTGACCTGGTGCTCCTCCATGCACTCCAGCAGCGCCGACTGGGTCTTGGGGGAGGCGCGGTTGATCTCGTCGCCCACCACGATGTTGGCGAACACCGGGCCGGGGCGGAACTCGAAGTCGGAGTTCTGCCGGTTGTAGATGGACACGCCGGTGATGTCGCTGGGCAGCAGGTCCGGGGTGAACTGGATGCGGCTGACCGTGCAGTCGATGGACCTGGCCAGCGCCTTGGCCAGGGAGGTCTTGCCCACGCCCGGCACGTCCTCGACCAGCAGGTGCCCCTCGGCCAGCAGGGTGACCAGCGCGATGCGCACCACGTCCGGCTTGCCCACCAGCACCCGCTCCACGTTGGCGGCGATGCGCTGGGCGGTGCTGTGCAGTTCGGCGAGCACCGCGTCCTGGATCGCGCCCACCCCCGCCGGGGCCGGCGCCACCGCCGGGATCGGCCCGGAGGTGCCTGGCTGCGCCGGGTAGCCGGCCGCCGCGGGCTGGGCCGGGGCCTGGGCCTGCGGCGCGACCGGGGCGAACCCCGGGTGGCTGGCGTCGGCCGGGCCGGTGGTCACCGGCGGCTGGACCGCGCCGTAGCCGGGCGCGGCGTAACCGGGCTGCCCGTAGCCGTGCTGTCCGTGCTGTCCGTTGCTGTGGCCGTAGTTGTGGTCGGGTAGCGCGGCTGGTTGGGAACTCTGCGTCACTCGACCTCCTGGTGCTGCTCCATGGCGCTCTTCGGTCCTGACCCCCTCGATGGCACGGCAGCCGCTGAGCGTGCGTCGCACCGGGCACGGACCCGCCTCGGCCGGTCACCGGACGATGAAGAGCTTTCCACGCAGTGTGTCAAACCCGGGCGAAGCAACCTACGCCCGTGGGATCCGGCCCGGGACCACCGGGCCGGCAGGCCAGCCCGACCGCGGCCGTCACCGCGCCCAGGATTCCCCACTTCGCGCCCCGGAAGAAGCGGAATCCACTTTTTGACCGGTCCGCACCCGCCCGGCACGCCCGCGCCGCGTGCCGGCCGGCGGCGGTCCCGCCCGCCCCACCCACCCCGCCCCACTCCTGCTCCCGCTCGATCTACCTGCGGAAACAACGCGGTTCAGCGTTCGGTGGCCGGCGGATCACCGTGCGGCGTGGGGGAAAGTGGGGTAGGGTGGCGCCGGGTGGGGCAGACGGGGGCCCTGCTGCCGTTCCGGCACCACGGTTGGCGGGTGCGGGTCGGGTGGGGAGGTAGTGCCGGTGTTCCTCGGCACCTACACCCCGAAGCTGGACGACAAGGGTCGGCTCACGCTGCCGGCCAAGTTCCGGGACGCGCTCGCGGGGGGTCTGATGGTCACCAAGGGCCAGGACCACTGCCTGTACGTGTTCCCCAGGGCCGAGTTCGAGAAGATGGCGCACAAGGTGGCCGAGGCCCCGTTCACCAACGAGGCGGTGCGCGCCTACCAGCGCTACCTGTTCGCCGGCACCGACGAACAGCACCCGGACGGCCAGGGTCGGATCTCGATCGCGCCGGAGCTGCGCCGCTACGCCGGGCTGACCAAGGACTGCGTGGTCATCGGCGCGAGCACCCGGCTGGAGATCTGGGACGCCGCCTCCTGGCAGCGCTACCTCGACGAGCACGAGGACAGCTACGCCCAGGCCCGTGAGGAGGTGCTGCCCGGCTTGTTCTGACCAGCGCGGGCCGGTCACCGGTTGACCGGGTCGGCGCGCGATCCGATCGCGGAAGATCGACGGACCACCCGGGTGCCGTTTGGCCTCGGTCCGCTCGGCTTTCGGCCCTGGCGCACCTTCCCCGGCGCCAGGTCTGACGGGCGGGCGGGGACCTGACGACATCCGGCCCGGGAGAATCCGGGGCCGACGTTCTTCCCCGGCCTGGCCGGCCGCCGGTGGCGGTGGCCGCGCTGGCCGCACCCGTGTCGTGCGGGCGGTGGCGCGGTGAGCGGAATCGTGGTCGCGGAATCGTGGTCGTGGGGCCGTGTCGCGGAGTCGTCGTGCAGAGTTTGTCGTGCAGAGTCTTTCCGGGTCTTGCAGAGTCTTACAGAGTCTTTCCGAGTCTTACAGTGTCTTTCCGACGTGGTGGTTTCGGGCACAGCGGAGGGGGCGAACGAGGTGGAAGGGGGTCGGTCTGATGGCGGAGCGCGCGGCGCATGTGCCCGTGCTGCTGGACCGCGTGCTCGAACTGTTCGCGCCCGCGCTGACCGGCCGCCCCGCGGTTGTCGTTGACGCCACCCTCGGCCTCGGTGGCCACGCCGAGGCGCTGCTGACCGCCCACCCCCACCTGCGGCTGGTCGGCCTGGACCGCGATCCCCAGGCGCTGGAGCTGTCCGGCCGGCGGCTGGCGCCGTTCGGCGACCGGGCCACGCTGGTGCCCGCGGTCTACGACGAGCTGCCCGCCGTGCTCGACCGGCTCGGGCTGTCCTCGGTGGACGGTGTGCTGTTCGACCTCGGGGTGTCCTCGCTGCAGCTGGACGCCACCGAGCGCGGCTTCTCCTACGCCAGGGACGCGCCGCTGGACATGCGCATGTCCCTGGGCACCGGCAGCACCGCGGCCGACGTGCTCAACACCTACTCGGTGGGTGAACTCACCCGGATCCTGCGCGAGTACGGCGAGGAGCGGTTCGCCGGCCGCATCGCCTCGGCCGTGGTGCGGGAGCGGGAACGCGAGCCCTTCACCACCAGCGAGCGCCTGGTCCGCCTGATCTACGACACCGTGCCCGCGGCCGCCAGGCGCACCGGCGGCCACCCGGCCAAGCGCACCTTCCAGGCGCTGCGCATCGAGGTCAACGGCGAGCTGGAGGTGCTGCGCCGGGCCCTGCCGGCCGCGCTGGCCGCGCTGTCCGTGGGCGGCCGGCTGGTCGTGGAGTCCTACCACTCGCTGGAGGACCGCATGGTCAAGCGCGCCCTGGCCGAACTGGCCACCTCGCGCACGCCCGAGGGGCTGCCGGTCGAACTGCCCGGCCACGGACCCCAGATCACCCTGTTGACCAGGGGTGCCGAACAGGCGACCGAGCAGGAGATCGAAGCCAACCCCAGAGCCGCGTCCGTGCGGCTGCGGGCAGCCGAGCGGATTCGGGAGGCGGGATGAGCGCACCGGCGCGGTGGAACGGCCCGTACCTGCCCAACCAGACCTCGTCGACGTCCACCCGCAAGGGGACCGGGACGCGGCGGACCGGGACCGGCGGCAGGAGCGCCGGCACGAGTGCCGGCCGAACCGGGGGCGGCCGGGGCGCCGCCCACACCCCGGCGCGGACCAGCACCCCGGCCCGCACCGGCACGGCGACCCGCACCCGGACCCGGTCCTCGGGCGAGCGGCCGGTGCGCACCACCGCCGACCGCGGCCGGTCCACCTCGACCGGCCGGTCCTCGGCGGCCAACCGGGCCTACGCCCGGCGCGACCAGCGGGCCGCCCGCACGGGCGGTGCGGCGCGGCAGCGGACCGGCGTGGTGTCCAAGGCCCGGTTCGTGGTCGTGGTGATGGGCCTGCTGGTGGTGGGCCTGGTCGCCACCCTGTGGCTGTCCACCCAGTCGGTGGCCGACTCGCTGCGCCTGCAGGAGACCCGGGAGCACAACAGCGAACTGTCCGAACAGGTCGAGCGCCTGCGCAGCGAGGTCGGCCGGATGGAGTCGCCGACCGAACTGGCCAAGCTGGCCGAGCGGCTGGGCCTGGTGCCCCCGCCCGACCCGGCCCGGCTGCAGGTCGCCCCGGACGGCTCGGTCACCGAGTACGGCACACCGACCCCGGCGACCGCGCCCCAGCCCTCGGCCCCACCGGCCGACCAGCAACAGCAGCAACAGCAGCAGCAGTCAGGGGGCGGCTGATGCCGAGGATCGACAGCGGAAGGCCGCAGCGCAGTGCCTCGCGTCGCCCGCTGTCGGTGCGCGGTCCGGCCCGCAAGCCCCGGGCCCGGTTCGGCAACCACCGGGTGCGCATCGTGGTCAGTCGCTTCCTGCTGGTGGCCGCGCTCGTGGCGGCCGGCATCAAGCTGATCAACGTGCAGGTGTTCCAGGCCGAGGCGTACTCCCAGCGGGCCATGCAGCAGAAGGCCACCCTGCAGAAGTTCCCGGCCGAGCGCGGGTCCATCGTGGACCGCAACGGCGGCCAGCTGGCGTTCAGCGTGGAGACCCGCGAGCTGTACGCCTCGCCCAACACCATGCGCAAGGAACAGGCCGCCGCGACCAAGGACAACCCGAAGTTCGACACGTTCGAGCAGCGCACCCAGCGCATCGCCAGCTACATCCACCAGGTGCTCGGCGACCAGGCGCCCGAGCAGGAGATGCTGGACAAGCTGCGCAGCGAGGTCAGCTACGTGTCGTTGAAGAAGAACGTCGACCCGAACAAGGCGCGGCAGATCAGGAAGGAGTTCCCGCAGATCGGCGCGGCCTACCGGGCCGAGCGGGTGTACCCGAACGGGGAGCTGGCGGCCAACATCATCGGCGCGGCCAACTGGCGCACCGACGTGGACCCGGAGGGCATCCACGGCCTGCTGGGCCTTGAGCACTTCAAGGACGACCTGCTGGCCGGCCAGAACGGCGAGCGGCGGGTGGACACCGCGCTGGGCAACGACGACTGGGTGATCCCGGGCAGCGAACGCGACCTGGTCGAGGCGGTGCCCGGGTCCGACCTGGAACTGACCATCGACACCTACCTGCAGTTCCAGGTCCAGCGGATGATCAGCGACTACGTGGCCAAGAGCGGGGCGCGCAACGGCAGCGCCGTGGTGCTCGACGCCAGGACCGGTGAGGTCTACGCGCTGGCCACGGACAAGACGTTCAACCCGGCCGACTTCGGCGGCGCCAGCCCGGAGCAGCGCAACAACATCGCGGTGACCACGCCGTTCGAGCCCGGCTCGGTCGCCAAGGTCATCACCGCGGCGGCGGGCATCGAGTACGGCGTGGTCAGGCCGGACACCGTGCTCCAGGTGCCCGGCCAGTTCCCGATCGCCGACCGGGTCGTCAAGGACGCCTGGACCCACGGCACCGTGGACATGACCTTCACCGGTGTGCTGGGCAAGTCCTCCAACGTGGGCACGCTGATGGTCGCCCAGCAGGTCGGCGCGGACAGGTTCATGGACATGGTCGGCAAGTTCGGCCTGGGCAAGCGCACCGAGGTCGGCCTGCCCGGGGAGAGCGCCGGCGTGGTGCCCCCGCGCGACCAGTGGTCCGGCAGCACCTTCGGCAACCTGCCCATCGGCCAGGGCATGAGCATGACCCTGCTGCAGATGGCCGGCATGTACCAGGCGATCGCCAACGACGGCGTGCGCGTCCCGCCCCGGATCGTCAGGGCCACGATCGGACCGGACGGCGTCCGCCACGAGGAGCCCCGGCCCGAGGGCGTGCGCGTGGTCAGCCCGGAGACCGCCACCACCGTGCGCGACATGATGCGCGCGGTCGCGCAGCGCTCGCCGGGGCAGACCGGCAGCGGCCCCGACGCCGCCCTGCCCGGCTACCAGATCTCCGGCAAGACCGGCACCGGCCAGCAGGTGGATCCCACCTGCAACTGCTACAGCGAGACCAACAACAACATCACCTTCGCCGGCATCCTCCCCGCCGACAACCCCAGGTTCGTGGTGGGCATCATGCTGGACGCCCCGCACAACGCCCCGTACAGCAGCACAGCCGCCCCCCTGTTCCACGACATCGCCTCCTACCTGGCCCAGCGCTACCAGATCCCGCTGTCCAAGGAACAGAGCCCCGTCCAGATCCTCACCCCGTGACCCCACCCCATCCCGCGAGTTGGCTTTGCAAACCCCGCGAGTTGACAGTTCGCGCAGGCCCATTCGGGTGAGAAGACGGGGTGCGGGGTGAGCTTCGCCGCGCCCCCTGGTTGATCGGGTCAGGTTTCGCGATCACGCACGGCGCGAGTGCGCCTGTGGCCCAGCGCGGGATCGCCGCGCGGTGACCGACCGCCGCGCACCTGATCTGTAACCAGTTGGGGTTGGACACACGATCGCGCGTGGATTTCGGGTCGGGGGCCCGGAAAGCGTTTTGGGCTGTGGTGGAGGAATTGTTCAGCGGGCGTGGGGGGCGCGGTCGTAGATGGAGTCCGGATCGCGCACGTATTGCTGCAACTCGTTCACCACCGGGCAGGGCCACGGCTCACGGACCCATCGGCCCTGTTCCCACGTGGGGGCGCAGCCCAGGCACATGCCGTAGAGGTCGCGCTTGTGGTTGATGATCGCGCCGCGAATGGCGGCGACCAGGCGGGGCACCTCGCTGCGGGCGACCTCGGCGACGACCTCGTCGCCGTGGTCACTGTCGGCGATCAGATACTCCACTTCGGACAGATAGCCGGTCATGTCCTGCTTGAGCAGGTCCTGCGCGCGAGCGAGCGCGTCGGAGATCGGGGTCACGGTTCCCTCCCAGCTCAGGGGCTGTTGGTGGGATATGACGGTGGCATCGCCGGCCTGATTTGTGCAACAAGGCAGATTGCTTTTGGGCAGAACTTCACCCGATCAGGTGGTAGCTCTTCGGTTACGCTGAGCACATGGTGCAGGGCAAGTCACCCGGCGTGCGACGCCGCCTCCTCGGCAAGGAACTGGCCAAGCTCCGCAAGGAAGCCGGGCTGGAGTTCGAGCACGTGATCGACGAGTTGGGCTTCTCAAAGTCGAAAATCAGCCGCATCGAATCCGGTGCCATCGGCGTGTCCATAGTAGACGCGAAGGCACTGGCCCAGCTGTACGGGGCTGACCAGAAGAAGACCGACTGGCTGGTGCGGTTGGTCCGCGTCGCAAAGCAGCGCGGTTGGTGGCACTGCTACATGGACGTCGTGGTTGACTGGTTTTTCGACTACGTGTCGTTGGAAGCGGAAGCCGGTGCGCTGGACTCCTTTCACATCGACCTGATTCCGGGTCTGTTCCAGACCTCGACGTACGCGCGCTTGTTGATGCGTTCCGGGGCGCCGGATGCGGCTGACGAGCTTGTTGAGAAGCGGGTGGACCTGCGGCTGTCGCGGCAGAAGCGGGTGCACGACGGTGATCTCAAAGTCTGGTCGATCATTGACGAGGCGGCACTGCGCCGCGCCGTCGGCGGAACCGACGTGCAGCTCGCGCAACTGCTGCATCTGCGCAAGATGGCCGAGTTGTCCAATGTCACGTTGCAACTGTTGCCCTTTGCCAAGGGGCAGCACATCGCGATGGGTACTTCGTTCAGTTATCTCAAGTTCGCGGACTACCCGAGCGTTGTGTACGTCGACACCCTTACCGGTGGCCTCTACCTTGATGACGAGCCGGACGTGAGCCGGTATAGCTTGGCCCTTGACCATCTTCGAGCCAGCGCGTTGGACCCCAGCGAGTCATTCGGGCTGCTGGATCGAGTGATCGCCGAATTGTGAGGTGTGCTGGATGCGAGTCAACGACCTGTCCAACGTGATTTGGCGCAAGAGCAGCCGGAGCAACACCCAGGGAGCCGAGTGCGTCGAGTTGGGATCGGGTGGCGGGCTGGTGGGGGTGCGGGACAGCAAGAATCGGGGTGGTGGGGTGCTGGTGTTCGGTGGTGACGCCCTGACACGGTTTTTGGTGGCCGCCAAGCAGGGTGACTTTGATCTTTGCTGATCGGGGCCGAACGGGCCGGTAGGGGGCGGCCACGCTGGGTACGCCGGTAGCCTTCCGCGACGTGCCTGCCAAGCTCAACGGCCCTACCGAACAGATAGGTAAGGGCGCGATCGCACCGCCCCGTCCCAGTCGCGTCGAACCGGTTTCCGTCGGTGAACTCGCGACGCTGGCCGACGCGCTGCTGACCACGCCCGGACGCGCCGACGTGGTGGTGACCGGTGCGACGCTGCGCGCCCAGCACGTCCGCCGGGGTGACCTGTTCGCCGCGTTGCCCGGGGCCCGGGTGCACGGCGCGGACTTCGCCGGGGACGCGCTCGCCGCCGGTGCCGCGGCCATCCTCACCGACGAGGCCGGCGCGCGGCGGCCCGCGATCCGCGACGCCGAGGAGGTGCGCGACGGCCAGGTGCCGGTGCTCATCCACCGCGACCCGCGCGCCGTGGTCGGCGAACTGGCGGCCCGCATCTACGGCAACCCCTCGCGTCACCTGGACGTGTGGGGCGTGACCGGCACCTCCGGCAAGACCACCACCACCTACCTGATCGAGTCGGCGCTGGCCGCCGACGGGCACGACACCGGGCTGATCGGCACGGTGGAGACGCGCATCGCCGGACAGCGGCTGGACAGCGCGTTCACCACGCCGGAAGCGCCCGACCTGCAGGCGCTGCTGGCGGTGATGCTGGAGCGCGGGGTGACCGCGGTGGTCATGGAGGTCTCCAGCCACGCGCTGGCGCTGGGGCGGGTCGCCGGCACCCACTTCGCGGTGGGCGCGTTCACCAACCTGTCCCAGGACCACCTGGACTTCCACCAGGACATGGAGGACTACTTCCAGACCAAGGCCGCGCTGTTCGACGGTCGCGCCGACGTCGAGGTCGTGTGCGTGGACAGCGAGTGGGGCCGCCGGCTGGTCAAGCCGACCACGGTGACCGTGGCGACGGTGCCGCCGGGCCAGGACGACGCTGACGAGCCGGGCCCCACCTGGGTGGCCGAGGACGTGGTGGTGTCGCCGACCGGGGAGCAGACGTTCACCGCGGTCAACGCCGCGGCCGGGCTGAGCCTGCCGATCGGCATCGCGCTGCCCGGGTCGTTCAACGTGGCCAACGCCCTGCTGGCGGTGGGCTGCCTGCACGCCATGGAGGTCGGGCCGGACGCGATCGTGCGGGGACTCGCCGCCGCGCGGGTGCCCGGTCGGATGGAGCGGGTGGACGCCGGGCAGGATTTCACCGCGGTGGTCGACTACTCGCACAAGCCGGCGGCCGTCGCGGTGGCCCTGGACGCGGTGCGTGCGCGAGCAACTGGCAGGGTGATCGTGGCACTGGGTTGCGGTGGCGACCGGGACACGGCCAAGCGCCCGATCATGGGTGAGGCCGCGGCTCGCCGCAGTGACCTGCTGGTTGTCACCGACGACAACCCGCGCAGCGAGGACCCGGCCGCGATCAGGCAGGCCATGCTCGCTGGTGCGCTCGCCGTGCCCGAGACCGAGCGCGGCGAGGTCATCGAGGTTGGCGACCGCAGGCAGGCGATCCGCCGGGCGGTCGCCGAGGCAGGGCCGGGCGATGTCGTCGTCATCGCCGGCAAGGGACATGAGACCGGCCAGGAGGTCGCAGGGGTGGTGCATCCGTTCTCGGATCGCGACGAGTTGGCCGCGGCGATCCGCGCCACGCTGGGCGCGGACAACCCGGGTGCCAACGGCAGCAACGCCAACGGCGGCGACGCCAGCGGCAGCAACGAGGAGACGCCGTGATCCCGCTGACGCTGGCGGACATCGCCACGGCCGTCGGAGGACGGCTGCACAACACCGACGGCTCCCCGGTGGTCACCGGGAGCGTCGAGTTCGACTCGCGCCGCGTCGGCCCCGGTGGGCTGTTCGTGGCGGTGCCCGGGGAACGCGTGGACGGGCACGACTTCGCCGAGGCCGCGCTGCGCGCCGGCGCGGTCGGCGTGCTGGCCGCCCGCGAGGTGCCCGGGCCCGCGGTGATCGTGCCGCCGGTCTCCGACGCGCACACCCGGGCGCTGGCGCTCACCGGCGACCGGGACGGCAGCGGCGCCGCGGTGCTGGCCGGGCTGGCCAGCCTGGCCAGGGCCGTGGTGGACCGGCTCGCGCCGACCGGGCTCACCGTGGTCGGGGTGACCGGCTCGTCCGGCAAGACCTCCACCAAGGACCTGATCGCGCAGCTGCTCGGCGAGTTGGGGCCGACCGTGGCGCCGCCCGGGTCGTTCAACAACGAGCTGGGCCACCCGTGGACCGCGCTGCGCGCCGACGCGCACACCCGGCACCTGGTGCTGGAGCTGTCCGCGCGCGGCACCGGGCACATCGCCGCGCTGTGCCGGACCGCGCCGCCCCGGATCGGGGCGGTGCTCAACGTGGGCAGCGCGCACCTGGGCGAGTTCGGCTCGCGGGAGGGCATCGCCCGCGCCAAGGGTGAGCTGGTCGAGGCGCTGCCCTCGGCCGCCGACGGCGGGGTGGCCGTGCTCAACGCGGACGACCCGCTCGTCGCGGCCATGGCCAGCCGCACCAGTGCCCGGGTGGTGCTGGTCGGCCAGGACCCCAAGGCCGAGGTGCGCGCCGAGGACGTGGTGCTCGACGAGGTGGCCAGGGCCAGCTTCACCCTGGTCACCCCGCAGGGCAGCGCACCGGTGCGGCTGACCCTGCACGGCGCGCACCACGTGGGCAACGCCCTGGCCGCCGCCGCCGTCGCCCTGGAGCTGGGCGCCGACGTGGCCCAGGTGGCCGCCCGGCTGTCCGCGGCGCAGCGGGTGTCGGCCAGGCGGATGGAGGTCACCACCCGCCCCGACGGGGTGACCGTGCTCAACGATTCGTACAACGCCAACCCGGAGTCCGTGCGGGCCGCGCTCAAGACGCTGGCCGCCATGGCGCGGGCGGGCGGTCCACGGGGGCGGCGACGCTCCTGGGCCGTGCTCGGCCTGATGGGCGAGCTCGGCGAGCAGAGCACCGCGGCGCACGACGAGATCGGACGCCTCGCGGTGCGCCTAGACATCAGTCGGCTGGTTGTCGTCGGCGAGCAAGCGCGGCCGATGCACCAAGGAGCGAGCCTGGAGGGCTCGTGGGGAGAGGAGTCGGTACTGGTGCCGGACGTCGATGCCGCGATCGCGCTGCTGCGCGAACAGGTGCGGCCGGATGACGTCGTGTTGGTGAAGGCGTCCAAGTCCGAGGCGCTGTGGCGGGTGGCCGACGCCCTGCTGGCCGGGCAGGACGGTGAGCCGGCGTGATCAGCATTCTCATCGCGGCCGCGGCCGCGTTGTTCGTCTCGATCCTGCTCACGCCCTACCTGATCCGGGTGTTCTCCAGGCAGGGCTTCGGCCAGGAGATCCGCGAGGAGGGGCCGCAGGGCCACAAGGCCAAGCGGGGCACGCCCACCATGGGTGGGGTGGCCATCCTGGTCGCCATGTGGGCCGGCTACCTGGCCGCCCACCTGTACAACCGGTTCTCCACCCCGCAGGGCCGGGAGCCCAGCGCCTCCGGGCTGCTGGTGCTGCTGCTGACCTCCGGGCTGGGCCTGGTCGGGTTCCTCGACGACTTCATCAAGATCCGCAAGCAGCGCAACCTGGGGCTGAACAAGACCGCCAAGCTGGTCGGCCAGTTCGTCGCCACCATCGCGTTCGCCATCCTGGCGACCCGGTTCCCGGACAGCAGGGGCCTGACCCCGGCGTCGGTGAACCTGTCGTTCGTGCGGGACATCGCCGTGGTGTCCTTCGGCATCATCGGCTTCATCGTGTTCTGCTACGCGGCGGTCAGCGCGTGGTCGAACGCGGTGAACTTCACCGACGGCCTGGACGGCCTGGCCGGCGGCTCGTCCGCGATGGTGCTGGCCACCTACACGGTGGTGTGCTTCTGGCAGTTCCGCTACGACTGCAAGACCCTGGTGCTGGCCGGCTGCTACGAGGTGCGCGACCCGCTGGACCTGGCCGTGATCGCCGCCGCCGCCATGGGCGGCTGCCTCGGCTTCCTGTGGTGGAACGCGGCACCGGCCAAGATCTTCATGGGGGACACCGGCTCGCTGGCCCTGGGCGGCCTGGTCGCCGGGCTGTCCATCACCACCCGCACCGAGCTGCTGATGATCGTGATCGGTGGCCTGTTCGTGGTCGAGATGATGTCGGTGGTGATGCAGATCGCGATCTTCAGGGCCACCCGGCGCCGCATCTTCCGGATGGCCCCGTTCCACCACCACTTCGAGTTGGCCGGCTGGGCGGAAACCACCGTCATCATCCGGTTCTGGCTGCTCGCCGGCGTCTGCTGCATGTTCGGCCTCGGCCTGTTCTACAGCGAGTGGCTCACCGCGTCGGGAGGCTGACCCAGGTGAACAACCCCCAGGTGGACCCGGCGGCCAGTGCCGGTGGGACCGGCCCCGCTCCGGTCGTCCCCGAGCTGCTGGCCGGCCGGCACGTGCTGGTCGCCGGCGCCGGGGTGACCGGCCGGTCGGCGACCAGGGCGCTGCTGGCCGCCGGCGCCCAGGTCACCGTGACCGACGGCGCCGCCGAGCGGCTGGACGGCCTGCGCGACCAGTTGCGCGCCGACCTGGGCGGCGAGCGGGCCGAGGCGGTGGCGCTGCGCGTCGGACTGACCGAGCCGCCCGCCGGGGTGGACCTGGTGGTGACCAGCCCGGGGTGGCGGCCGAGCAGCCCACTGCTGGCCGCCGCCTCGGCGCGCGGCGTCGAGGTGATCGGCGAGGTCGAGCTGGCGTGGCGGATCTCCGCCGCGCTGCCCGAGCCGCCCCGCTGGCTCGCGGTCACCGGCACCAACGGCAAGACCACCACGGTCAGCATGCTGGAGTCGATCCTGCGGGCCGCTGGGCTGGACGCGGTGGCCTGCGGCAACGTCGGCCTGCCCGTGGTGGACGCGGTGCTGGCCGGCCACCGGGTGCTCGCCGTGGAGCTGTCCAGCTTCCAGCTGTACTGGTCGCCGTCGGTGGCCCCGGCCGCCGGGGTGCTGCTCAACGTCGCCGAGGACCACCTGGACTGGCACGGCACCATGGCCGACTACGTGGCGGCCAAGGCGCGGGTGCTCACCGGCGAGGTGGCCGTGGCCGGGGTGGACGACCCGCTGGTCGCCGACCTGCTCGCGGCCGCGCCCGCCGCCCGTCGGGTGGGCGTCACCCTGGGCGAGCCGGGTCCCGGCCAGCTGGGCGTGGCCGGTGACGTGCTGCTCGACCGGGCCTTCACCGCCGATCCCGCCCAGGGCGAGGCGCTGATCCCGGTCGAGCGGGTCCGCCCGGCCGGGCCGCCCGGGGTGTTCGACGCGCTGGCCGCGGCGGCGCTGGCCAGGGCGGCCGGCGTGCCCTCGGCGGCGGTGCGGGACGGACTGGCCGCGTTCCAGCCCGTGGCGCACCGCGCCGAACTGGTCGCCGAGCACGCGGGCGTGCGCTACGTCAACGACTCCAAGGCGACCAACCCGCACGCCGCCGCCGCGTCGCTGGCCGGCTACGCCAGCGCGGTGTGGCTGGCCGGCGGTGATCTCAAGGGCGCCTCCCAGGACGCGATCGACGAGCTGGTGCTCAGCGTGGCCGACCGGCTACGCGGCGTGGTGCTGTTGGGCAAGGACCGCAACGTGATCGCCGCCGCGCTGGCGCGACACGCGCCGAATGTCCCCGTTCGAGTGGTCGAACCGGGAGACGATGAGCCCATGACTACGGCGGTCCGCGCGGCGCTGGCAATGGCACGTCCGGGTGATGTTGTGCTGCTCGCCCCGGCAGCCGCCTCCTGGGACATGTTCACCGACTACCCGCACCGGGGGCGCGTGTTCACCCAGGCCGTGCACGAGCTGACCCGGCCCGGGGGTCCTGGGCACTCCCAGGCCAGGTGAGCTGACGTGGCACGGCGACCGGCGGGAGCCGGTGCCAGGCGGATCGCCGCCCTGCGCACCGCGCTGACCGGGTGGCTGGGGCGTCCCCTCGCCGACTTCCACCTGCTGCTCGCGGTGTTCGGCCTGCTCACCGCGCTGGGGCTGGTGATGGTGCTGTCCGCGTCCTCGCCCACGTCGGTGTCCTCGACCGGCTCGGCCTACTCGGTGTTCGCCAAGCAGGCCGTGTTCGCCTGCGTCGGCCTGGTCGCGTTCTACGTGGGGCTGCGCGTGCCGCTGCGCCGCATCCGCGCGCTGTCCGCCCCGGCCCTGCTGGTCTGCCTGGTCCTGCTGGTGCTGGTGCTGACCCCGTTGGGCACCGAGGCCGGCGGCGCCCGGTCCTGGTTCACCGTCCTGCCCGGGGTGTCCTTCCAGCCCATCGAGGTGGCCAAGGTGGCGCTGGCCCTGTGGGGCGCGCACGTGCTGGTCACCAAGCGCGCCATGCTGCACCAGTACCGGCACCTGCTGGTGCCGCTGGTGCCGGTGGCGCTGATCATGTTCGCGCTGCTCATGCTCCAGCCGGACCTGGGCGGCACCATCACGCTGGTGGTGGTGCTGATCAGCCTGCTGTGGTTCGTGGGCGCGCCCATGCGGCTGTTCGCCGCGCTGGCCGCCGGCCTGGTGGTGGGCGTGGTCACCCTGGCGCTGGTCGCCGACTACCGCGAGGCCAGGGTGCTGGCCTTCCTCAACCCCGAGGCCGACCCGGACGCCAGCTTCCAGTCCGTGCAGGCCATCTACGCGCTGGCCTCGGGCGGGCTGTTCGGCAAGGGCCTGAGCCAGGGCACGGCCAAGTGGCAGTACCTGCCCCGGCCCACCGACGACTTCATCTTCGCGGTGATCGGCGAGGAACTGGGCCTGCTCGGCTGCGCGGTGGTGCTCGGCCTGTTCGCGCTGCTGGCGGTGACCGGGCTGCGCATCGCCAGCCGCAACACCGACCCGTGGATCCGGCTGGTCAGCGGCACGCTCACGGTGTGGCTGGTGGCCCAGGCCGCCATCAACATCGGCTACGTGGTGCGGCTGCTGCCGGTCACCGGTATCACGCTGCCGCTGATCTCGGCCGGGGGCACCTCCATGGTGACCACCATGCTGGTGTTCGGCATCCTTGCCAACTGCGCGCGACACGAACCGGAGGCGGTGGCCGCGCTGCGCACGTTCGGACCCGGTCGCGTCGGCGGGCTGCTGCGTCTGCCGGCGACCGAGCCGTACCGGCCGCCGGCGCGCCGCCGCCCGGCCCGACCGTCCACGCCGCCCAAGCGGCCGGGGCGGCCGGCCGGGGTGTCCGGCCGCAGTGCGGCGCAGCTCATGGAGGAGCGATGGCGGGCGGGCCGATCCGCCCCGCCGTCGGACTACCGTCGCCGCGGCGCGCGGCGCACGGGACAACAACGTTCCGCCCGTGGCCGGGGCAGTGCCGGCTACACCAGCCGAGACCGGGACAGCGGTCGGGGCAGCGGCAGCGGCGACTCCGGTCGCTACGGCTACGGGCGCACAGCAGAAGGAGGAAACCGGTGAACGGGCAGGTCCAGCAGGGGGGACCGTGCGTGGTGGTGGCCGGAGGGGGCACCGCCGGGCACATCGAACCGGCCCTGGCGCTGGCGGACGCGGTCCGCCGCTTGCGCCCCGACGCCCGCGTGGTCGCGTTGGGCACCGAGCGCGGACTGGAGAGCAAGTTGGTGCCCGCCCGCGGGTACCCGCTGGAACTCATCCCGCCGGTGCCGATGCCCCGCAAGCCAACCCCGGACCTGCTCAAGCTCCCGCTGCGGGTGCGGGGCGCGGTCAGGCACACCCGTGAGGTGCTGGAGCGGGTCGGCGCGGACGTGGTGGTCGGGTTCGGCGGCTACGTGGCGCTGCCCGCCTACCTGGCGGCCCGCGGCCGGGTGCCGATCGTGGTGCACGAGGCCAACGCGCGCGCCGGCCTGGCCAACAAGGTGGGGGCCAGGTTTGCCGAGCGGGTGGCCGCGGCCGTGCCGGACAGCGGCCTGCCGAACGCCGAGGTGATCGGCATCCCGCTGCGCGAGTCCATCACCAGCCTGGACCGGGCGGCGCTGCGCGCCCAGGCCCGCGCCCACTTCGGCCTGCACCCGGACGCGCCCACGCTGCTGGTGTTCGGCGGCTCGCAGGGCGCGCGCACGATCAACAACGCGGTGTCCGGGGCGGCCGTGGAGTTCGCCCGCGCCGGCGTGGGCGTGCTGCACGCGCACGGCCCGAAGAACACCCTGGTGGTGCAGGGCGTGCCGGGCAGCCCGCCGTACGTGGCCGTGCCCTACCTGGAGCGGATGGACCTGGCCTACGCCGCGGCCGACGCGGTGCTGTGCCGTTCCGGCGCGATGACCGTGGCCGAGGTGTCCGCGGTCGGCCTGCCCGCGGTGTACGTGCCGCTGCCGATCGGCAACGGCGAGCAGGCGTTCAACGCCAAGCCGGTGGTGGACGCCGGCGGCGCGCTGCTGGTGCCGGACGCCGAGCTGACCTCGCAGAAGGTCGTCGACGAGGTGGTGCCCATGCTGACCGACCGGTCCCGGCTGGCCGCCATGAGCGCCGCGGCCCAGCAGGGCGGGCACCGGTCGGCCGGCGAGGTGCTGGCCCGTACCGTGCTTGAGGTAATCCGGAAGTGAGACACGTGCGAACGCGCCGGCCGCGGGCGAGCGGCCGGCCGGGCAGGAGGGGGGACCGGTGACCGACGTGTTGTCCCGGGTGCACCTGGTGGGCATCGGCGGGGCCGGGATGAGCGGCATCGCCCGCATCCTGCTGGCCAGGGGAGCCGCCGTGGCCGGCTCCGACGCCAAGGACTCGCGGACCGTGCTGGCGCTGCGCGCGCAGGGCGCGACCATCGCCGTGGGACACCGGGGCGCCAACCTGGACCAGCTGCCCGGCGGCCCGACCGCGGTGGTGGTGTCCACGGCGATCCGCGAGGACAACCCGGAGCTGGTCGAGGCCAGGCGGCGGGGCGTCACCGTGCTGCGCCGGGCCGAGGCGCTGGCCGCGCTGATGTCCGGCCACCGGGTGGCCTGCGTGGCCGGCACGCACGGCAAGACCTCGACTACGTCCATGCTCACCGTGGCGCTGCAGCACTGCCGGATGGACCCGTCCTTCGCCATCGGCGGCGACCTCAACGAGTCCGGCGCCAACGCCCACCAGGGCAGCGGCGGCATCTTCGTGGCCGAGGCCGACGAGAGCGACGGGTCGTTCCTGGTGTTCTCCCCGTCGGTGGCGGTGGTGACCAACGTGGAGGCCGACCACCTCGACCACCACGGCACGGTCGAGGCCTACACCGCGGTGTTCGACTCGTTCGCCGAGCGGATCGCGCCGGACGGGGTGCTCATCGCCTGCGCCGACGACCCGGGTGCGGCCGCACTGGCCGACCGGGTGGAGCGGCGGGGCGTGCGGGTCCGCCGCTACGGCCGCACAGCCGGTGGGCCGGACGACGCCCGGCTGCTGGACTACCGCGCCGAGGGCGGCGGCGGGCTGGCCCGGGTGGAGCTGGCCGGCGAGGTGGTGGACGTGCGGGTGGCCGTGCCCGGTGAGCACATGGCCGACAACGCCGTGGCCGCGCTGCTGGCCGGTGTCGAGCTGGGCGCGCCGCGCGGCGAGCTGCTGGACGGGCTGGCCGCGTTCGGCGGGGTGCGCCGGCGGTTCGAGTACAAGGGCAGGGCCGGCAGCATCCGGGTCTACGACGACTACGCCCACCACCCCACCGAGGTGGCCGCGCAGCTGCGCGCGGTCCGCCCGGTCGCCGAGGACGGCCGGGTCGTGGTGGTGTTCCAGCCGCACCTGTACTCGCGCACCCGCGAGTTCGCCGCCGCGTTCGGCACCGCGCTCGGCCTGGCCGACGAGGTCGTGGTGCTCGACGTGTACGGCGCCAGGGAGGACCCGGAGCCCGGGGTGACCGGCGCGCTGGTGGCCGACGCCGTGCCGCTGCCCGCCGAGCGGGTGCACTACGAGCCCTCGTTCGACCGGGTGCCCGCGCTCGTGGCCGACCTGGCCGAGGCGGGTGACCTGGTGCTGACCATGGGGGCGGGCGACGTGACGCTGCTCGGCCCGGAACTGGTCAGCGCGCTGGCCAGGGCCGGCTGGGGCGAGCCGGTGGCGCCCGGCAGCCTCCCCGAGGAGGCCACCATCCCGGGCACCGGCGTGGCGGGCACCGGAGCGCGGCGGGCATGAGCGCCCCGGTCCGCGGTCGCGACACCGGCCGGGCCAGGCGTCCGGCCGGCCGTGGCGCGGGCCGCGTCCCCGGCGCCCGCCGGGGCGGTGCCCGGGCCGGCCGGACGGCGGGGAAGGCGGGTTCGAGCCGGGCCCGGCGGCTGGCCCGCCGCCGGACCCTGCTCCGCCGCTGGGTGCTGCTGCTCGTGGCGGTGGCCCTGGTCGGCGCGGGCATCGCCGTGCTGTTCACCCCCCTGTTCGGAGTTCGCTCGATCGAGGTCGTCGGAATCCGGGACCTGGGCGAGGACCAGGTCCGCCGGGCCGCCGACATCACCATGGGCACGCCCATGGCCCGGCTGGACACCGACGGCATCAGCGCGCGCGTCGGTGAGCTGCCCAGGGTCGCGTCGGTGCGGGTGGAGCGGTCGCTGCCGGGCACGGTCCGGCTGCTGATCACCGAGCGCACCCCGGTGGGCGTGGTCAAGGCCGCGGACGGGGTGCACCTGGTGGACGGCACCGGCAAGGACTACGCCCGGGTGCCCGAGGCGCCCGCCGGCCTGCCCGAACTGCACCTGACCAGGGCGGCACCCGACGATCCGGGCACCAGGGCGGTGGTCGAGGTGCTCGCGGCGCTCACCGACAAGCTGCGGCCCGAGGTGCTCGCGGTGACCGCGCAGACCGGGGCGGACGTGACGCTGACCCTGTCCGCGGGCCGGCAGGTGCGGTGGGGCGACGCGACCGACTCGGCCCGCAAGGCCGCCATCCTGCAGGTCCTGCTCACCAAGAAGGGCAAGGTCTACGACGTGTCCACCCCGGACCTGCCGACCGTCTCCTGACCGACCAGCGCCGCGGCGCCGCCCTCACCCGGTGTCGCGCCCCGGCCGGCCGGTCCCCGGCCGGTGGTCACCTGGTCAGCCGATGTGCGTCCGGAGTGGACACGGCGCGCCCACCAGACCCCTGTTGAGGCGCCAGGGGCGCCTGTGGTGGCTGTGACAAGTGTTACTAACGTGCCGAACGGCTGCCCGTTCCGCCCACTTCGCCGTGGCGCGGCGGGCAGGCCGACCACTTGTCCACCCTGACCTTCCTGACCTTCTGAGGACCCTTCGTGACCATCAAGTCCCGCCCCCTCGCCGCGTGCCGCCCGTGCCGTCCGGTGGCCTCCGTGCCGCCGATCGCCCTGGTCATCCCCTGTGCGATGACCAGGGCCAACCCCCAGGTATGCCCCTGGTGCGGGGTGGCGCCGGTGCGGCCGATCTGCCCGCACTGCGGGGCCAGGAACTGACCGGGGGCCGGCGCGAGCGGGGAGGAGCAACCGCGGGGGAGCAGGCGCGAATCGAACTTCCTGTGACGGGTCGACGATCAGCACCGGCCGCGACCACTAGGCTGAAGCGGGGCGCGGTCTGCGGTGGTCGCGGTGTGCGGCGTCGCGTGGCCGAATGACGTGCGACAACACTCGGCGTGGCTGCTGGACCGGCGCATCCGCGGTGCCTACCGTCCAGCAGCGACAAACGGGGTTGACACAACCCTGAACCTCTTGTTGAGGTTTAGGGTTCACGTTCCGTGCATCGGGTGGGCCGGGCAGTGATGTCTGGACCGGACAGTGATGTCTCTGGCCGGCACGGTAGCCACCGCAGCACAGAGCAGGACCCACGATCAGGAAGGCGGATCCGATGACGCCCCCGCACAACTACCTCGCGGTGATCAAGGTCGTCGGCATCGGCGGTGGCGGCGTCAACGCCGTCAACCGCATGATCGAGGTCGGGCTCAAGGGCGTCGAGTTCATCGCGGTCAACACCGATGCCCAGGCGCTGTTGATGTCCGACGCCGACGTCAAGCTTGACATTGGCCGGGAACTGACCCGAGGGCTGGGCGCCGGGGCCAACCCCGAAGTCGGCCACAAGGCCGCCGAGGACCACCGCGAGGAGATCGAAGAAGTCCTCAAGGGCGCCGACATGGTTTTCGTGACCGCCGGTGAGGGTGGTGGCACCGGGACCGGTGGCGCCCCGGTGGTCGCCTCGATCGCCCGCAAGCTCGGCGCGCTGACCATCGGCGTGGTCACCAGGCCGTTCTCCTTCGAGGGCAAGCGGCGGGCCAAGCAGGCCGAGGACGGCATCCAGGAGCTGCGCAACGAGTGCGACACGCTCATCGTCATCCCCAACGACCGGCTGCTCCAGCTCGGCGACATCGGCGTGAGCCTGATGGACGCCTTCCGGTCCGCGGACGAGGTGCTGCTGTCCGGTGTTCAGGGCATCACCGACCTGATCACCACGCCCGGTCTGATCAACCTGGACTTCGCCGACGTGAAGAGCGTGATGTCGGGCGCGGGCAGCGCGCTGATGGGCATCGGCTCGGCGCGCGGGGAGGGCAGAGCCGTGCAGGCCGCGCAGAAGGCGATCAACTCGCCGCTGCTGGAGGCGTCCATGGAGGGCGCGCACGGCGTGCTGCTGTCCATCGCGGGTGGCTCCGACCTCGGTTTGTTCGAGATCAACGAGTCGGCCTCGCTGGTGCAGGAGTCGGCCCACCCGGACGCGAACATCATCTTCGGAACGGTGATCGACGACTCGCTGGGCGACGAGGTCCGGGTGACGGTGATCGCGGCCGGCTTCGACGGCGGCGGTCCCACGCACAAGAAGCTCGAACCCCAGGCGGTGACCTCGCGCGAGCCGGCCACGTCCGGCGAGTCCGGCCCGGCCGGCGGCGGTGCGGCCGAGACCGCCGCGCAGTCGACTGGTCAGTCAGCCCAGCCTGCGCCCGCCGGCGTGAGCGGGGACCAGACGGCGCCACCGGCGGGCGGGACCATCCCGAGGTACGTGCCACCGCCCGGCCCGCACACGCCTCCCCCGGGCAGCGGCGGACTCGGCGGCGGTGGTCTGACCAACGGGCTCGGCGGCGGCTTCGGTAGTCACCGTCAGCCGCAGACCCCACCCCCGACCGGCACCGGCCTGACCGGCCGGCCCGCCGGGCCTGACGACCCCGATGACGAAGTGGATGTCCCGCCGTTCATGCGCCGATAATCACCCGTTCGGCGGTACTCGGGACCGGAGTTATCCACAGGGGCCAGACTTTGTCCACAGGCTGGCCCCACGTCGTGTTGTGCAGGCCGGCTGACGGATAGGCTGGACCTGGGGTCGCCCCCCAGGGAGGGCGGGGGCTGGCCTGGGGCGTTCGATCGGCGGGGGTGTGGTCGGATCGGGCGCGACTGGTGTGACCTGGCGCGACGCCGTCTGCCGTCGGCCGCGTCGGGGTGAGGTGAAGGGGCACGTTGCGCGTTCGTCGGATCGTCACCACCAGGGCGGGTGGTCAGTCCAAGCCGCCCTATGACTCGTTCAACCTCGGCGACCATGTGGGCGACGACCCGCGTGATGTGGCGGCCAACCGGCGGCGTCTGGCCGAGGGCGTCGGACTGGATGTCGAGCGCCTGGTCTGGATGGAACAGGTGCACGGGCGCACCGTCACCGTGGTGGACACACCCAGTCAGACTCCGATCGAGGCGACTGACGGGCTGGTGACCGCCACGCCTGGGCTCGCGCTGGTCGTGCTGGTGGCCGACTGCGTGCCGGTGCTGCTGGCCGATCCGGTGGCCGGGGTGGTCGGCGCGGTTCACGCCGGCCGGGTGGGAGCCCGCGTCGGTGTGCTGCCGGCCGCGCTGGCGGCGATGACCGCGGCGGGCGCCCGCGTGGACCGGATCGAGGCCCTGCTCGGCCCGTCCGTGTGCGGCCAGTGCTACGAGGTGCCCTCGGCCATGCGCGACGACGTCGAGGCCCACCTGCCCGGCAGCGCCAGCCGCACCCGGGCCGGTCGGCCCGGCCTCGACCTGCGCGCCGGTCTGTGGAACCAGTTGGCCGCCGCCGGCGTCGCCCGGATCGGCGTCGACCCCCGGTGCACGGTGGAGGACCACAGCCTGTTCAGCTTCCGCCGGGACGGCAACACCGGCCGGCTCGCCGCGGTGACCTGGTTCGAGCCCGACGACGAGCCCGGCGGTGACCAGCCCGGGAGCGACCAGTCCGGCGGTGACCAGCCCGGGAGCGACCAGCCCGGCGGCGGTGGGACCGGCGGCGGTGGGGCGGACCGGTCGGGGGCGAGCGCGTGAGCACCCCGTCGGACCACGCCGCCGAGGCTGGCCAGCGCACGGCGGACCGGCGCGCCGAGTTGGCCGGGGCACTGGCCCGGGTGCGCCAGGACATCGCCGAGGCCTGCGCCGCGGTCGGCCGCGACCCGGCCGAGGTCCGGCTGCTCGCGGTGACCAAGACCTTCCCCGCCACGGACGTGGCGTTGCTCACCGACCTGGGGCTGACCGACTTCGCGGAGAACCGCGACCAGGAGGCCGGTCCCAAGGCCGCCGAACTCGCCCGGCTGCGGCCCGGGGCGCGGGTGCGCTGGCACATGGTCGGCCGGCTGCAGCGCAACAAGGCCCGTTCGGTGCTGCACTGGGCCGACCAGGTGCAGTCGGTGGACTCCGTCCGGTTGGTCGAGGCACTGGCCAGGGCGGTGGCCGCGGCCAGGGAGGCCGGCCGGCGGCACGCGCCGCTGGAGGTGTTCGTGCAGGCCAGCATCGATGGCGACCCGAGCAGGGGCGGCTGCCCGCTGCCGGAGCTGCCCGAGCTGGCCAGCGCGGTGGTACGCCATTCGGAGCAGTTGACGTTGCGGGGAGTGATGGCGGTCGCACCCCGCGAGGCCAGGCCCTCGGACGCCTTCGCTGAGTTGGCGGAGGCATTTGACCGGCTACGTCACTACCATCCCGAGGCGACCGAACTCTCGGCCGGGATGAGCGGCGATTTCGCGGACGCGATCGCCCACGGGTCCACGTGCGTGCGTGTCGGAACAGCTTTGCTCGGGGGACGGCGGTTAGCCTCGCCCTAGCCGTTTGAGGGGCGTCATGGACGGGCACTACGTCGGTGACGGCGGGGGAGCCGCGAGGAGAGGGCTGGGCATGAGCGCGTTGCAGAAGCTGAAAGCCTACTTCGGGATGGTCCCCGCCGAAGACCTGGACGGCTACGAGGACGACAACGGCCGGTACGCCGACGACTACCGCGGAGAGTACCGGGGTGACTACGCGGCGGACGGCGCCGACTACTCCGCTTACCCCGAAAGAGGGGCCGGACGGCGCCGGCGTTCCGACTACCGGGCGGACCTCGCCGCGGACGCCGAGGACTACGACCCGGAGGCGCGGGGCCGTGCCCGGCGCGCCTGGAACGAGGATGCGCCGGTGCGCGGCGCACTCGCGGTCGACCCCGCCCGGGACGCGGTGACTAGGCTGCGCCCGGTGCAGGAACCGAACAACTACCCACTCGGCAGGATCATCCACCTGCACCCGCGCAGCTACCACGAGGCGCGCACCATCGGCGAGCACTACCGCGACGGCACTCCGGTGATCATGAACCTCACCGGAATGGATGACGCGGACGCCCGCCGGCTGGTCGACTTCGCCGCTGGTCTGGCGTTCGCGCTCCGCGGGGCGATGGACAAGATCACCAACAAGGTGTTCCTGATCTCACCGCCCAACATCGACGTGACCGCCGAGGACCGGCGCCGGCTTGCCGAGGGCGGGTTCCTCAACCACGGCTGACTGATGGCACAGTTGTGGGGTGGAACCAGTCCGGCTCGTCCTGTACTACGCGTTGTTCTTCTTCTGGCTACTCCTCACCGCGCGTGTCGTGGTAGAACTCGTTCGAGCGTTTGCGAGGGAGTGGCGTCCCGCAGGTGGTGTCGCGGTCACGTTGGAAACGATCTACACGGTGACCGATCCACCGGTCCGGTTGGCTCGTCGGGTGATTCCGATGGTCCGGATCGGCAGCGTCGGGCTGGACTTGTCGATTATGGTGCTCTTGCTGGTCGTGTTCATACTGATGCGACTGGCGTATCCCGGGTGACGGGGAACCCGGGTGCCTGCATCCGTGAGTGCGTGAGGTGATCTGATGGCGTTGACCCCCGCTGACGTGCACAACGTGGCGTTCAGCAAGCCTCCCATTGGCAAGCGGGGCTACAACGAGGATGAGGTGGACGCGTTCCTCGACCTGGTTGAGTCCGAGCTGGCCCACTTGATCGAGGAGAACAACGATCTGCGGCAGCAGGTCGAGCAACTCGACCAGCAGCTGCAGAGCACGCGGGCCGACCTGCACGACGCCAGGAGCAAGGCCGCCGCCAGCCCGGTCGCGTCCGCCCGGGTCGAGGAGCCCCGCCGGCTGTCTCCGGTTCCGCCACCCTCCGTGATGGAGCAGACCTCGCCCGGCGGCGGTGGCGACCACCACGTCCAGGCCGCCAAGGTGCTGGGACTGGCCCAGGAAATGGCCGACCGCCTGACCGGCGAGGCCAAGGCCGAGGCCGACAGCATGCTCGCCGAGGCCAGGACCAAGTCCGAGCAGCTGCTGTCCGAGGCCAGGACCAAGGCCGACGTCATGGTCAACGAGGCCAGGACGCGCGCGGACACCATGCTCAGCGACGCCAGGACCAGGGCGGACACCCTTGAGCGCCAGGCGCAGGAGAAGGCTACGGCGCTGACCAGGGATGCTCAGCGCAAGCACGCCGAGGTGATGAACAGCATCACCCAGGAGAAGGACGCTCTGGAGAAGCGCATCGACCAGATGCGCACCTTCGAACGCGAGTACCGGGTGCGGCTGCGCACCCTGCTGGAGTCGCAGCTGCGCGACCTTGAGGACCGCGGTCCCGCCGAGCCCTCTGACGGGCGGGCCGGCAAGCAGACCGGCGGTTACTCGTTCGGCGCCCGCGCCGAAGCCGGCTGATCCAGCACGTCACCATGGCCGGCGTGGTGGACCGGTCGGCCAGGGGCGGCACGTCGATCACGGCGAGCGGCCGGGCCTGGCCGCGGCACCTGATCGCGTTGCTGCTCGTGTTGGCCGCCGCGGCGTTCGTGGTGCTCGCGTTGACCACCGGACGGACCGCGTGGGCATGGGCCTCGATCGGGGCCAGTGCCGTGGTCGCGGTGGGACTGGTCGTTGACGCGGTGAGTCGCCGTCGGGCCGGGGATGTCTCCGGGGTGGAGCGTGCCCGGCCCGACGGTGGTTCGCCCGAACTGGCGGTGGGCCAGGCTGATCAGACCGACCAGGACGGGACCGCTCACCAGGACGAGGCCGCCGGCCGGGACGAGACCGCTGGCCGGTCGGGGACCGAGGCTGTCGAGCCCGCCGAGCCGGCTGGGCCCGGTGCGGCTGCGCGGCCTGTCGGGTCGGGGCGGGAAGCGGGCGCCGCGCTGGTGGACGCGGCCGGGGACGCCCCCGGGGGAGAGGACGCTCCCGAGGAGGACACCGACGCCGCTGACCTGCTGTTGGTCGCCGAGCTGACCGACGAGGTGCGTGTGGTGGACGAGCACCCGCGCTACCACCTGGCCAGCTGCCCGAACCTGGACGGACGCGTCAGCCTGCCGCTGCCGCTGCGCGAGGCCCGCGAGCTGGAGTTCACGCCGTGCGCCCGGTGTCGGCCGGACGCCACCCTGGCGGCCAGGCAGCGCCGTGCGGTCGGACACTGACGATTTGCCCCCACCGGCTACTCTGGACGCACAAGGCACTGATCCGGCCATCACCGGGGAGCCTCCGGAAGAACGGACGAATCGGGTGAGGCCCGAGGCGTCTCAGTAGAACCGGACGGGACCGGCCCGTCACAGCCGGTAACGAGAGGCCGTTGCCCGCAGGGGTGGCGGCAAGCGGGGTGGTACCGCGGGACACCCGCGTCCCGCCGTGTGTTCACGGCGGTGGCGCCCGGGTGTGTCGTCCCCGCGTGGCACCGGACACAGCACTTGGGTTCGGAGCCGTGCGAGTGAGACGACGACGGCAGAACCCGCGAGGAGTACCCCGATGGCGTATCCCAAGGCACACTGCGGTCCGCAGGGCGAGGCGGCCCAGGTACCGGCGCAACCGTCCTTCCCCGCGCTGGAAGGGGACGTGCTCGACTACTGGAAGTCCGACCAGACCTTCCAGGCCAGCGTGGCGCGCAACCCGGCCGGCGAGCACGGTGCCAACGAGTACGTGTTCTACGACGGCCCGCCCTTCGCCAACGGCCTGCCCCACTACGGCCACCTGCTGACCGGCTACGTCAAGGACGTGGTGCCGCGCTTCCACACCATGCGCGGCAGGCACGTGGAGCGCCGGTTCGGCTGGGACTGCCACGGCCTGCCCGCCGAGGTCGAGGCCGAGCGCCAGCTCGGCATCACCCGCAAGGCCGACATCGACGCCATGGGCGTGGCGGAGTTCAACGAGGCCTGCCGCACCTCGGTGCTGCGCTACACCGACCAGTGGCGCGACTACGTCACCAGGCAGGCGCGCTGGGTGGACTTCGACAACGACTACAAGACGCTCGACCTGAACTACATGGAAAGCGTCATGTGGGCGTTCAAGACCCTGTGGGACAAGGGTCTGATCTACGAGAGCTTCCGGGTGCTCTGGTACTGCTGGCGCTGTGAGACGCCGCTGTCCAACTCGGAGACCAAGCAGGACGACGCCTACCGGGAGCGCCAGGACCCGGCGGTGACCGTGGCCATGCCGCTGGAGACCGGCGAGCAGGCGCTGATCTGGACCACCACGCCGTGGACGCTGCCGGCCAACCTGGCCATGGCCGTGCACCCCGAGGTCGACTACGTCACGGTCGAGCCCAGCACCCGCCCCGGCGAGCGGTTCGTGCTGGCCGAGGCCAGGCTGGCCGCCTACGCCAGGGAACTGGGCGAGGACGTGGCCGAGCGCGTGGTGGCCCGCTACAAGGGCTCCGAGCTGCTCGGCCGGCGCTACACCCCGCCGTTCGACTTCTTCGTCGGCCGGCCCAACGCCCACCAGATCCTCGCCGCCGACTACGTGACCACCGAGGACGGCACCGGCATCGTGCACATCGCGCCGGCCTACGGTGAGGAGGACAAGGCCGTCACCGACGCGGCCGGCATCGAGGTGGTCACCCCGGTCAACTCCCGGGGCGAGTACGGCCCGGAGGTGCCGACCTACGCCGGCCAGCACATCTTCGACGCCAACAAGGAGATCATCCGCGATCTCAAGGAGCGGGGCCGGCTGCTGCGGCACGAGACCTACGACCACGCCTACCCGCACTGCTGGCGCTGCGACAGCCCGCTGATCCAGCGCGCGGTGTCGTCCTGGTTCGTGGCCGTGTCCAAGTTCCGCGACCGCATGGTCGAGCTGAACCAGCAGATCAACTGGGTGCCCGAGCACGTCAGGGACGGGCAGTTCGGCAAGTGGCTGGAGGGCGCGCGGGACTGGGCGATCTCCCGCAACCGCTACTGGGGCTCGCCGATCCCGGTGTGGGTCTCCGACGACCCGAACTACCCGAGGGTGGACGTGTACGGGTCGCTGGACGAGCTGGAGCGCGACTTCGGCGTGCGCCCGACCGACCTGCACCGGCCGCACGTGGACGAGCTGGTCCGGCCCAACCCGGACGACCCGACCGGCAAGTCGATGATGCGGCGCACCCCCGAGGTGCTGGACTGCTGGTTCGACTCCGGCTCGATGCCCTTCGCCCAGGTGCACTACCCGTTCGAGAACGCCACCTGGTTCGAGAACCACTACCCGGGCGACTTCATCGTCGAGTACAACGGCCAGACCCGCGGCTGGTTCTACACCCTGCACGTGTTGGCCACCGCCCTGTTCGACCGGCCGGCCTTCCTCAACTGCGTGGCGCACGGCATCGTGCTCGGCGACGACGGGCAGAAGATGTCCAAGTCGCGGCGCAACTACCCGGACGTCAACGAGGTGTTCGCCAGGGACGGCTCGGACGCCATGCGCTGGTTCCTGATGTCCAGCCCGATCCTGCGCGGCGGCGACCTGGTGGTGACCGAGCGGGGCATCCGGGACGCGGTGCGCCAGGCCGTGCTGCCGCTGTGGAACTCCTGGTACTTCCTGGCCCTCTACGCCAACGCCGGCGGCCGCGAGGGGGTGTGGCGCACCGACTCCACGCACGTGCTCGACCGCTACGCCCTGGCCAAGACGCACGACCTGGTGGTGGCGGTCACCGACGCGCTGGAGCGCTACGACCTGTCCGGCGCGTGCGGTCTGGTCCGGGACTTCCTGGAGGCGCTGACCAACTGGTACGTGCGCCGCTCCCGGGACCGGTTCTGGGCGGGCGACGCGGACGCCGTGGACACCCTGCACACGGTGCTGGAGGTGGTGTGTCGGGTGGCCGCGCCGCTGCTGCCGCTGACCACCGAGCAGGTGTGGCGGGGCCTGACCGGGGGCCGCTCGGTGCACCTGACCGACTGGCCCGACGCCGACCAGCTGCCGGCGGACACCGCCCTGGTGACCGCCATGGACCGGGTCCGGCAGGTCGCCTCGACCGCGCTGGCCCTGCGCAAGGCCAACAAGCTGCGGGTGCGCCTGCCGCTGGCGAAGCTGGTCATCGCCGCCGACGAGGTCGACTCGCTGGCGCCGTTCACCGAGATCATCGGTGACGAGGTGAACGTCAAGGAGGTCGTGCTCACCACGGACGTGGCCGCGCACGGCCACTTCCAGCTCGCGGTCAACGCGCGGGCGGCCGGCCCCCGGCTCGGCCCGGCCGTGCAGAAGGTGATCAAGGCGGTGAAGGCGGGGGAGTGGACACCCGGTGACAACAACACCGTGCTCGCCGCCGGCGTGGAGCTGTTCCCCGAGGAGTACGAGCGGCGGCTGGTGGCCACCGACCCGGCGGCCACCGCGGCGCTGCCCGGCAACACCGGCCTGGTCGTGCTGGACACCGAGGTGACGCCGGACCTGGCCGCCGAGGGCCTGGCCCGGGACCTGGTCCGGGTGGTGCAGCAGGCGCGGCGGGCCGCCGACCTGGACGTGTCCGACCGGATCACGCTGACCCTGGACCTGCCGGCGGAGGTCGCCGAGGCGGTGCGTCCGCACGAGACGTTCATCGCCGGCGAGACCCTGGCCGACGAGGTCGGCTACGCGTCGGTCGCCGTGGGCGACGGCGCGCCCGGGTTCGCCGGCACGGTCGGCGACGGCGCCAAGGTGGCGGTTGCCGTGGCGCGGCAGGAGAACGCCGTGCGCTGAGTGCTGAGCCCTGAGCCCTGAGCCCTGGGCGCTGGGCGCTGGAGCAGGTGCCGCTTCCTGACCGGGGAGCGGCGGGCGGGCGGTGCTGCCGGACCGGCGGCGCCGCCCGTCGTCGTTGTCCGTCCTTTGTGGACACCGTGGGCCGCCGCCGGCCGAGGCGGGCGGAACGGTCCACTGTGGTCTGTTCCGGGACTCGGTCGGACCGGGCCGCCGGCGGTCGCGGGAGCACTCCCGATCGTCCTCAGTGGCCCAGTCGGGTGGTGGCCGGGAAGAATGGGGCGCACGGGACAACTGGAGGTGGTGTGGGCGAACTCGGGGTGGTGCTCGGGGTCGGAGCCGCGGTGCTGCTGGTGTCGGTTCTCGCGGTGCGGTTCTCCACCCGGCTGGGATTGCCCTCGCTGTTGCTCTACCTCGCCATCGGTCTGCTGCTCGGCGAGGGCGGCTTCGGCATCCGCTTCGACAACGCCGCGCTCACCCAGTCGCTCGGCATCGCCGCGCTCGTGCTGATCCTCACCGAGGGCGGGCTGACCACCCGCTGGCAGGAGGTCCGGCCCGCGCTCGGCTTCGGCCTGCTGCTGTCCACAGTGGCCGTGGGCGTCAGCATCGTGGTCACCGGGGCGGCCCTGCACGTGCTGCTCGGCCTGGACTGGCGGCTGGCCCTGCTGTGGGGCGCGGTGCTGTCCTCCACCGACGCCGCCGCCGTGTTCAGCGTGCTGCGCGGGGTCGGCGTGAGCCGCCGCCTGATCGGCGCGCTGGAACTGGAGTCGGGGCTCAACGACGCGCCGGTGTTCATCGCCGTGGTGCTGCTGGCCTCCGGCGAGTCGCTCAGCTGGACCGCGCCCCTGGTGGTCGGCTACGAACTGCTCGCCGGCGCGCTCATCGGCGTGGCCCTCGGCTGGCTGGCCGCGGTGGGGCTGCGGCACGCCGCGCTGCCGGCCACCGGCCTGTACCCGCTGGCCACGGTCGCGGTGTGCGTGCTCGCCTACGGCGTGGCCGACCTGGCGCACGCCTCCGGCCTGCTCGCCACCTACACGGCCGGCCTGGTGCTGGGCAACGCCCGGCTGCCGCACCGCGCGGACACCCTGTCCTTTGCCGAGGGGCTGGGCTGGCTGGCCCAGATCGGCCTGTTCGTGCTGCTCGGGCTGTTCGCCACGCCGAGTCGGCTGCTGCACACGGTGGCGCCCGCGCTGGTGGCCGGCCTGGTGCTGCTGGTGCTGGCCCGGCCGCTGTCGGTGCTGCTGTCCACCACCCCGCTGCGCATGCCCTGGCGGGAACAGGTGTTCCTGTCCTGGTCCGGGCTGCGCGGGGCGGTGCCCATCGTGCTCGCGCTCATCCCGCTCACCCAGGGCCTGCCCGGCGCCCAGGAACTGGTGGACGCGGTGTTCGTGCTGGTGGTGCTGCTCACCCTGGTCCAGGGCGGCACCCTGCCGATCGTGGCGCGCTGGCTCGGCCTGGTCGAGCGGGCACAGGCCCGCGAGGTCCAGGTGGACGCGGCCCCGCTGGACCAGCTGCGGGCCGAGCTGCTGCAGATCCGCGTTCCCCGCGGTTCCCGGCTGCACGGCGTGTACCTGTCCGAGCTGCGCCTGCCCGCGGGCGCGACCGTGAGCCTGGTGGTGCGGGGCGACCAGGGGTTCACCCCGCAGCCCACCACCCGGCTGGAAGAGGGCGACCAGCTGCTCGTGGTCGCCACCGAACAGGCGCGGGAGGCCGCGGAGAAACGCATCCGCGCGATCGACCGGGCCGGCCGCTACGCCCGCTGGCGTGGTGAGTCCGGCGCCTGAGCGGCACCCGCCCGCCCCGCCGTGATCGTGATCGTGATCGTGATCGTCCCAGGATGTGAGCGGTGGTGGCGGGTGCGTCGACCGGTCGGCTAGCGTCACCGGCAAGGTCATGAGCGCCAGCGCCAAGCCCCGGCTCGCTGGCCGGCAACCCTCCTACCGCGGTGGGGTGCCCCGGGTGAGGACCTGGTCCGTCGCGACCGCGACGGGCAAGCGCGGGCCCCTCGGGGTCCCCCGGACCCGAGGAGACCAGTCCATGTCGCTCGTTCCCACCCAGGCCCGTGTCGAGCGGGCGGCCGCACCCGAGGTCGCGATCCCCGCGGTGGTCGGGGCCGACCTGACCGTGCCCGTGCTCGGCGGCGGCAGCCGGGAGTACGCCAACCTGGACCACGCGGCCAGCGCGCCGTGTCTGGCCGCGGTGCGGCAGGCCGTGGACCAGCTGCTGCCGTTCTACGCCAGCGTGCACCGCGGCGCCGGCTACGCCTCCCAGGTGTGCACCGCCGTGTACGAGCAGGCCAGGCAGGCGCTGCGCGCCTTTGTCGGCGCCCGGCGCGGCGATGCCGTCGTGGTCACCCGCAACACCACCGACTCGCTGAACCTGCTGGCCAGGGCGGTGCCCTCGGGCACGTCCGTGGTGCTGTTCGACACCGAGCACCACGCCGCGCTGCTGCCGTGGCGCGGCCCGAACGTGCACCGGATCGCCACCCCGGCCGCGGTGGACGCCGCGCTCGCCGAGCTGGACCGGGCGCTGCGGGCCTGCCCGGTCGGTCCCCGGCTGGTCGTGGTCACCGGCGCGTCCAACGTCACCGGCGAGGTGTGGCCGGTGGCCCGGGTGGCCGAGGTGGCCCGCCGGCACGGCGCCCGGGTGGCGCTGGACGCCGCCCAGCTGGCCCCGCACCGGCCGATCGACATGCGCGAGCTGGACGTGGACTACGTGGCCCTGTCCGGCCACAAGCTGTACGCGCCGTTCGGGGCCGGCGCCCTCGTCGGCCGGGCCGACTGGCTGCAGGCGGCCAACCCCTACCTGGCCGGCGGCGGCGCCACCAGCCAGGTCACCGACCTCGGCGACCGGCTGGGCGTGGCCTGGGCCAGGGTGCCCGAGCGGCACGAGGCCGGCTCGCCCAACGTGGTCGGCGCGCACGCGCTGGCCGTCGCCGTCGACGAGCTGGGCCGCAACTGGGCCGGGGTGGTGCACCACGAGCGGGCGCTGACCGCCCGGCTGCGCGCCGGCCTGGCCACCGTGCCCGGGCTGACCGAGCTGAGCCTGTTCGGCCCCGACCACGACCGGGTCGGCGTGGTCAGCTTCACCGTGGCCGGCCACGACGCCGGGCTGCTGGCCGCCGCGCTGTCCGCCGAGCACGGCATCGGCGTGCGCGACGGCGCGTTCTGCGCGCACGTGGCCACCACCCGGCTGCTGCGCAGGGCCGGCGCCGGGGAGAAGCGGGCGCTGCGGGCCAGCCTGGGCCTGGGCACCACCGCCGAGCACGTGGACCGGCTGGTGGCCGCGCTGCGCGCGCTGGTCAGCACCGGCCCGGCCGGCGAGTACCAGCTGCGCGACGGCCGGTGGGCGCCGGTGGCCGACGACCGGCCGCTGCCCGCGTCGCTGCTCGGCCGCTGAGTGGTTGGGGCTGGTCAGCCGGGGGCACGGTGACCGCGAGCCGGCTGGTTGGGACAATGGCCGGGTGAGCACCGAACGCAGCGCCGAACACGACGCCGAGCAGGCCGACCACCCCGACCCGCCGGCCGGCGCCACGGTCGAGTCGGCCAGCACGCCGGGAAGCCGGCCGCTGCCGCCGCGCCGGGTCTGGCTGCTGGCGCTGGCCGCGCTGCTCGTGCTCGCGCTCGACGTGATCACCAAGGTCCTGGTCGCCGCCACCCTGGAGGTCGACCAGCAGGCCGGCGCGGCCCCGCCGAAGCTGCTGGGCGGCCTGGTCTACCTGTCGGTGCTGCGCAACCCGGGGGCGGCCTGGGGCCTGGCCTCGGGCATGACCCTGGTGCTCGCGGTGGTCGGCCTGGCCGTGGTGGGCTTCATCATCTGGATGGCGCCCCGGCTGCGCTCGGTCGGCTGGGCCCTGGGCCTGGGTCTGATCCTGGGCGGCGCCATGGGTAACCTGAGTGACCGGCTGTTCCGGGCGCCGGCCCCGCTGCAGGGCCACGTGGTGGACTTCATCTCCGTGTTCAGCCCCTACGGCCACACCTTCCCGGTGTTCAACGTCGCGGACTCCGGGCTGACCGTGGGTTGTCTGCTGATCGTGCTGATGGCCCTGCTGCAGCGGGACTACGACGGCACCTCGGCCAGGGACCGCAGGACAGGCGACGCGAGCGAGGGCGGGGCAACGGCGTGAGGCGCACGCCGACCCCGGTGATCACGAGGGGGATGCGCACCCGATGAGCGGGTACCGAACGCTGCCGGTGCCGGACGGGCTGGACGGCCTGCGCGTGGACGCCGGCCTGGCCAAGCTGCTCGGCCTGTCCCGCACGGTGGTGGCGACCCTGGCCGAGACCGGTGACGTGCTCGTCGACGGCCAGCCGGTGGGCAAGTCCGACCGCCTGGTCGCCGGCAGCGTGCTGGAGGTCACCCTGCCCGAGCCGGAGCGGCCGGTGCAGGTGCAGGCCGTGCCCGTCGAGGGGCTGGCCGTGCTGCACGAGGACGACGACGTGGTGGTGGTGGACAAGCCGGTCGGCGTGGCCGTGCACCCCAGCCCGGGCTGGACCGGGCCGACCGTGGTGGGCGGGCTGGCCGCCGCGGGCGTGCGCGTGGCCACCTCGGGCGCGGCCGAGCGGCAGGGCGTGGTGCACCGGCTGGACGTGGGCACCACCGGGGTGATGGTGGTCGCCAAGAGCGAGCACGCCTACTCGGTGCTCAAGCGCGCGTTCAAGGAACGCACCGTGGACAAGATCTACCACGCGCTGGTGCAGGGCCACCCCGACCCGACCAGGGGCACCATCGACGCGCCCATCGACCGCCACCCCAAGCACGACTACAAGTTCGCGGTGGTGGCCGGCGGCAAGCCCAGCGTCACCCACTACGAGGTGACCGAGGCGTTCCGGGCCGCGTCCCTGGTCGAGGTGAAGCTGGAGACCGGGCGCACCCACCAGATCCGGGTGCACTTCGCCGCCCTGCGCCACCCGTGCGTCGGCGACCTGACCTACGGCGCCGACCCGGAGCTGGCCCGGCGGCTGGGTGTGGCCCGGCAGTGGCTGCACGCGCACACCCTGGGCTTCCACCACCCGGCCGACGGCCAGTGGGTGGAGTTCAGCAGCGCCTACCCGGCCGATCTGGCCGCCGCCCTGGAGAAGCTGCGCGCCGAGAGCTGACCGGCCCGAGCGGGAAGATCACCACATCGGGTGGCGGCACTGGAGTGCCATAGCGCTGCGGCGCCACTCTGGCGCTATGGCCTCAATTCAGATTCGAGACATCCCGGAAGACGATTACGAGATCATCCGCAAACGGGCGCGGGCTGCCGGGAAGTCGATCCAGTCCTACATGCGCGACGAAGTGATCGCGATGGCGCGGCGGCGAAACAAGGCGGAAGTCATGGCCGCCATCGAGAGCACGCTTGCCAAGTACCCTTCCCCCGACCTTGGCCATCACGGACATCGCCGCGGACATCCGGGAGTCGCGTGGTGAGTGACGCTGAAGTCGTCGTTGACGCGTCAGCGCTGGCGTCGGTGCTCATCAAGCCGGACACGGACGACCTGAGGCAACGGTTGGCAAGCACGGTTTGTCACGCTCCCCACCTCGTCGACGCCGAGGTGGGCCAGGTGTTGCGCCGGAAGGAGCGCATGGGCCAGATTTCCGCAGAGGTCGCGGCCACCGGGCTCACCGCACTGCGACAGATCGTGGATGAACGCTATCCACACGGCGGACGTCTGGCCGACCTCGCATGGCAGTTGCGGCGAACGGTCAGTTGCCACGATGGGCTGGACGTCGCTGTGGCCACTGTCGTGGATGTCCCACTGATGACCGGAGACGTGAAACTGAGCAAGGCGCCGTCGCTACCCTGTCAGATCTACCTCATTCGGTGAGGCACTCTGGGGTACCCGTCGGTCAGTTGACGATGGTCCAGGTCAGCGAGTGCTGGTCGGCGTCCGGGCGGGGGCTCCAGCGGACCGCGCTGATCTGGAGGTCCTCGGGCAGCACGTAGACGGTGTGGCCGCCAGCGGTCTCGCCGGGCTGCACGCCGATGCGGTGCGGCGGCCGGGAGGACAGCGACACCGGCGCCTTGGACACCGTGCGCCCGTCCGGGGTGAGCAGCACCAGGTACAGGTCGGGCAGGGACGAGAACGGCACGCTGCCCCGGTTGGTCAGCTCGGTGTGCACCACGACCGCGCGCTCACCCTCCTGCAGGCGGTAGCCGGCGGCGGTGAACAGGAAGTCGGCCGGGTCCACCACCTCGACCAGCAGGATGGACAGCCGCTCGCCCTCCAGGCCCTCGGTCTCCAGCGCGGTGCCCACCGTCGCGGTGCGCGGGCCGGCCGGGCGCGGACCGGCCGCGGCCGGCGGGCCCGCCGGGCGGCCGTGCTGGTCGCCGCGGGCCCACGCCGAGGTCTGCGGCGGTCCCCAGGTGGCCATCGGGTCGGCGGCCGGGAACGGCGTGCTGGCCGGGCCCACGTGCTGCTGCGCCGGCGGGTACTGCGGTGCCGGCTGGGGGGCCGCTGGCGGGGCGTACGGGCCGGACGGACTGCCCTGGTTGGGGGCGCCCGGGTAGGTGCCGGACGGGGTGCCGTGCACGTTGTACGGGCCGGACGGGCTGCCGGGCTGCTGCCGGTAGGCGCCGCTGGGCGTGCCGTGCACGGTGTAGGCGCCGCTGGGCGTGCCGTGCGTCGGATGGGGGCCGGACGGGCCGCCCTGCGCGGGCAGCGCGCCACTGGGCGGGCTCATCGGCGGCATGGGCACGGCCCCGGGCTGGTTGGGGCCGCCGTAGCTGCCCCACGCCGCCGCGTTGGCCAGCGCGGTGCGGATGCCGTTGGGGTCGCACTCCACGCCCACCAGCAGGGGCAGGCCACTCGCGGAGAGCGTGATCAGCCGCACCGCCGCCTCGCGGGGGTCCAGGCCCAGCCGCGCGGCGATCTCGTGCACGGCGGCGCGGCCTGTTTCCGCGATCATGGCGAGCAGGCGGGCATCAGTGGGATCGGGGGCGACCACAGCAGGTCACGCTACCCGGTCCGGCCAGATCACCGCGCTGGTGCCCGGTCATCAGGCCCGGCCGTGGGGGTGAGCACCACCGCGACCGCGCTGGTGACGCCGGTCACGCCAGGTCACGCCGGCCGGTCGATCGCCGGCATGACCTGGGCCGCCGCGCGTTACTCCGCCGCCCGGACGCGAACCAGGTCGGGACTCCCGCTCAGCACAGGGCGTCCAGCAGGGTGAGGTCGGGCGGAACCAGGGTGGCGGACAGCACCAGTTCGCGCAGCAGGTTGTCGTTGAGCGCGTTGCCCACCGGCTCACCGACCTCCTCCCGGCGCAGCCCGTGCACCCCGCGCGCGGACAGCCGTGCCCGCACGGCGGCCACCGTGTGCTCGACCCGCTTGGCGCTCCAGTTCGCGCCCGGCTGCAACTCGGCCAGGATCTCCGCGGCCTGCTGGCGGGACAGCGGCTGCGGGTTCGCCTCGTGCAGCAGGTAGCGCTGCCCGAGCACCACCAGCACCAGGTGTTCGTCGGGGGTCAGCCGCCACGCCTTCGGCGGCTGGGTCGGCGCGCCGTGCTGGATCGCGGGTCGTCCGCCGTCCCAGCCCACCACGTACATCTCCAGCAGGTGTTCCCGGTCCCGGGAACCTCGGATGAACAGCGGGGTGTAGCCCTCCGGCAGCGGGACGGGGTCCTCGTCCCGGAACAGCCACCGCGCCCTGGGCAGGCGGATGGGCAACCGCCCGGTGTTGCTGACCCACCAGCGGCCGCCGCGGTGGGTCAGCACACCGTGCGTGCGGCTGACCCGCAGGTCGGTCTCGCCCACGCAGACGTCGACCTCGGGGCGGTTGCGGCCGAACCGGATCGTCCGCCCCTCCACCGGCTCGACGGTGAGCTTCCCGGAGAGCGAGAGCGCGACAACCGCACCAGGGGCGGTGTGGGGCACGCCCCGGGCCAGGGTTTCGCGTGTCATGGCACCCTCCTCGACTCCCACTCGCTGATGGCGGTCAGTGTCACCGGAGCCCGCCGGGACCCCTCCCGGTGCTGCCCCGGCGCTGGCGCGGGCACCGTCGCCGGGTGGTCAGCGCGGCAGCTTGGCGGCGGCGGCCTCGGCCAGGCTGGTCGCGGCGGCGCAGTACTCGGTGCCGGGCCGGTCGCCCTTCACGGTCAGCACCACCAGCTCGACCGTGGTCCGCCGCGGTAGGTTCGCCGGTTCGTGCAGCACGCTGACGGTGCAGCTGGTGCTCAGGTCGGTGTCCAGCCGGACGAACGCGTCGTGGTCACCCAGTCGGGTTGACTCGCCCTTGATCGGTTCCTGCGCCGCGTGCTGGTCGTAGCGGAGGTTGATCTCGGTCCGGCTGACCAGGCTGTACCACTTGCACGCCCAGTTGCCGAAGGCGTTCACCGCGGAACCGCTGTCAACGCCGGGCAGCACGGTCAGCGCGCTGTCGTCCAGCAGCTGGCAGGCGTCCACATTGGCCAGTGACTCGGCGGGGAACGGCGCGGCGCGCCGCGGGACGGGGCCCCGGCGCAGCGTGCTCTCCACGGTGTCCAGTGCCACGTCCGCTATGGCGCACAGGTCCACCGGAGGAGCGGGCAGCTTCGCGCTCACCCGGACGCCGTACTTGTCGTCCGCCGGCATGGTGCGGTCGCACTCGTCGCTGTTCGACGGCTCCTCCACCACCTCGAACGGCTCGCCCCGAACCGGGTGCGACTTGCGCGTGACCAGCTGCACCTCGACGTCCACCGGCTCGCGGGCGCCCACGTTGACCAGCACGTCGCAGCGGTTGAAGTTGCCGTAGCTGGTGTGCACCTCCGCCGGGCCGAACCGCTCCAACGCCTTGCGGTCGAGCAGCCCGCAGGGGTTGGCCATGCGCTCGTCCACGACGAGCGCGGAACCGGGCGCGGCCGCCCCACCGGGTTCGGGTGGCGGGTCCAGCGAGATGAGGACCACGCCGCCCACCGCGGCGGCCAGCACCACCACCGCGACCGCCTGGTACAGCGGACGACGCCAGAGCGGAGTGCGTCTGCCGCGGGAGTGGACCACCGGGGTGGGCGCCTCCCACTCGCCGACGATCTCCCCGAGCCGCTGCCGCACCTGGGCGGCGGTTGGCCGCCGGCTCGGCCGGGCCGCCAGCATCTCCGCCAGCAGCGGAGCCAGCGGGCCGGCCCGGTGCGTCGGGAGGAGTTCACCCCGGCGCGCCCGGTCGAGCACCTGTTCCGGCTCGGCCGCGCCGAACGGCGAGGCGCCCTCCACCGCGGCGAACAGCGTCGCGCCGAGCGAGAACACGTCGGACGCCTCGGTCGCCGGCCGCCCGGCGGCCACCTCGGGCGCGGCGTAGGCGGGGGTGCCGCTGAACTGCCCGTCGCTGGTCTGCGTCACCTCGCGCCAGATGGAGATGCCGAAGTCGGTCAGCTTCGCGAAGTCGTGCTCGTTGACCAGGATGTTGCCCGGCTTCACGTCCCGGTGCACGATGTTCTTGGCGTGGATGGCGTCCAGGGCCGCCGCGATCTGCATGCCGATCCGCGCCACGCGTTCCGGTGGCAGCGGGCCGGTGGTGGCGAGAATCCTGTCCAGGCTGTCCGCCGGCGAGTACTCCATCACGAGCCAGCACTCGTCGCCGTCCACCGCGTCGAAGACCGAGATCGCGTTCGGGTGGTGCACCTGCGCCGCGGTCTGGGCCTCCCGGCGGAACTGGAGCCGATCGGCCTGACTGGCCACCGCGTGCGGGCGCTTGAGCGCCACGGTCCGTTTCAGCTTCCTGTCGAACGCCGTCCAGACGACACCGCCGGACCCCGAGCCTCGGGCGTCTTCGAGCTGGTACCGCCCGTCAACCACGTCCCCCGTGCGCACTCTGCGTAGTCTAGTCGTCGCTGTGGCGTATTGGGACCGGTCCCAACGGACCCCTGCCATTCTGCCGGCGTGCTGGAGCCGAACCCGAGGGTGGTGGCGGATCGGGACCACGTCCGCCGCCGGGCATTCCCGGTGAGCCGCCTGGTCACGAGCGCTCTGCCGGGTTGTTCCGCGACCGCCTGACCCCGTTCCGCGTCGGCACACCGAATTGGTCCGGCACTCCCTACCAGAGGAGGAGGTTCGATGAGGCGGTCTCATCGCGCCGTTGTGGTGACCGCGCTCGCGTTCGCGGTCTCAGGTGCGTACCACCCGGTGGCGTCGGCGGTGGGTGCTGCGTTGCCGGTGGTGGGTGTGGTGGCGAGTGGGGACGACGGGAACGTCCCGGCCAACACCGTGGATGGGGATTTCGGGACTCGGTGGTCGGCGGAGGGGGAGGGGGTGTGGATTCGGTATGACCTGGGGTCGTCCCAGGTGGTGGGGTCGGTGTCGGTGGCGTGGCACAAGGGGGACACGCGGCGGGACACGTTCGATGTGCAGGTGTCCGAGGACGGGTCGTCGTGGGTGACGGTGGTGTCGCGGCGGACCAGTAGTGGGAGCAGTTTGGGGTTGCAGGACTACGACTTCGCCGATCGCGCTGGGCGGTACGTGCGGATCGTGGGCTATGGCAACACCTCCAACGACTGGACGAGCATCACCGAGGCCAGGATCAACGGCCGGGATGCGGACGGCGGCACCTGCACCTACCCCAGCGATGTGGTGGATCTGACGAACTGGTATGTGGGGTTGCCGATCGGGGAGGAGGAGAGTCCGACCAATGTGGAGCAGCCGGAGTTGGCGCGGTTTTCGGTTGATCCGTGGTTTCGGGCGACCGGGGATTGTGCCGCGGTGCAGTTCCGGGCGGCGGTGAACGGGGTGACGACCAGTGGGTCGAAGTATCCGCGGTCGGAGTTGCGGGAGATGACGGATTCGGGGGCCAGCAAGGCGAGTTGGTCGTCGACGTCGGGTGTGCACACGATGGTGATCGATCAGGCGATCACGGCGTTGCCGGCGGGTCAGTCGGTGGTGGTGGCTGGTCAGATCCACGATGCCAGTGATGACGTGTCGGTGTTCCGGTTGGAGGGCAGCAAGCTCTACGTGACCAACGGGGACACGTCGCGGTACAGGTTGGTGACCGATGACTACGTGTTGGGGACGCGGTTTCAGGCGAAGTTCGAGGTCAGTGGTGGGCAGATCCGGGCGTACTACAACGGGGTGTTGCAGACCACGATCTCGAAGAGCTTCTCGGGTGGGTATTTCAAGGCGGGTGTCTACACCCAGGCCAACTGCTCGAACTCCTCGCCCTGCAGTGCGGGCAACTACGGCGAGGTGCGGATCTACGACCTCACCGTGACGCACGACGACGGTGACCAGGGGCCCGCTCCTGGGCCTGGCCGTGTCGTCAACGTCGCCACCTCCAGCCAGTTGCGGAGCGCGTTCAGCGCCGCGCAGGCCGGGGACCGGATCGTGCTCGCCGACGGCGAGTACACGATCGGCACGATGACCGGCAAGAACGGGACCGCCAGCCAACCCATCACCGTGGTCGCGGCCAACCGGGGCAGGGCCGTGGTCACCGACGGGCAGCTGGAGGTGGCGAACTCCTCGCACGTCACCTTCGAAGGTCTGAAGTGGACGAACAGCGACACGGTGAAGATCACCAGTTCGAACAACGTCCGGTTGACCCGCAACCACTTCCGGCTCACCGAGGACTCCTCGCTGAAGTGGGTGCTCATCGGCGGGGCGAACAGCCACCACAACCGGATCGACCACAACCTGTTCGAGGAGAAGCACCAGCTGGGGAACTTCATCACGATCGACGGATCGGACACCCAGCAGTCCCAGCACGACCTCATCGACCACAACCACTTCCGCGACATCGGTCCGCGCGCGGAGAACGAGATGGAGGCCATCAGGGTCGGCTGGAGTGAGATCTCCCGGTCCAGCGGGTTCACCGTCATCGAGTCCAACCTGTTCGAGAACTGCGACGGCGACCCGGAGATCATCTCGGTGAAGAGCAACGACAACACCGTCCGCTACAACACGTTCCGCACCTCACAGGGCACGTTGTCGCACCGGCACGGCAACCGGGGCACGTTCCACGGCAACTTCTTCCTCGGTGGCGGCAAGGCGGGCACCGGGGGAATCCGGGTCTACGGCCAGGACCACAGGATCTACAACAACTACTTCGAGGGCCTGACCGGCACCGGCTACGACGCCGCACTGCAACTGGACGGCGGTGACGTGGACACCTCGGGCGCGCTCAGCGCGCACTGGCGCGTCTACCGGGCGACGGTGGTGAACAACACCTTCGTGAACAACGTGTCCAACATCGAGATCGGGGCCAACTACAAGCTCGCGCCGGTCGACTCGGTCCTCGCCGACAACGTGGTCACCGGCGGGAGCGGCAAGCTGTTCAACGAGATCAAGGCACCGGTGAACCTCGGCTACGCTGGAAACATCGCGTGGCCGACCGGCTCGGCGACCGTTGGCGTCAGCAAGCCCACCGGCGCGATCCGGACCGTGGACCCGCTGCTGGTCCGCGAGGGATCGGTGTACCGGATCGGCCCGCGGAGCCCGGCGATCGACGCCGGCACCGGCGGTCACCCGTTCCTGACCGACGACATGGACGGCCAGGCGCGTGCCGGCGGCACCGACGTCGGCGCGGACGAGCTGTCCTCGGCCGCGGTCACCCGGGGTCCGCTGAGCGCGACCGACGTCGGCCCGGCAGCCGCGTAGCGACGCGGCGACCCGAGCAGCGGAACGGGGCCCGGGGACGCCTGACCGCCCGGGCGTGTGTCGGGCCCTGTTCCTCACTGCGGCTTGGCGGACCGGCGGCGGACGAACCGGCCAGCTGTGCGCGGCCGCCGCGGTCGTCACCCCGCCCGACCGCGACCTGCTGGTCGAGGCGGCGCCGGAACAAGCCGGACAACGGGAACGCCGCGCCGCGGCGGGCCTGGGGCTGGTGGTGCTGCTGGCCGCCCGGTGCTGGCCGGGCTGCGGGTGGCGGTCAGTCGGGGGAGCCGGGGGTCGTGGCCGCGCCGGACCGGTGGACCAGCAGGATGTCGTGGGCGTGGTTGATCGTGACCGTGCCGTCCGGTGCGGTGAAGTGGCTGGTCACGTAGTCGCGCAGGGCCTGGCGGCTGGGCAGGTCGCGCTGCTCGGCGAGGGCGGGGACGTTGAGCATGAACTCGGCCACCTGGACCGCGTCGGCCAGGCTGGTGGTCCGGTAGCGGTTGGTGATGCGGTCCAGGGTGGTGTCCGCGACGAGGTCAGCGCACCGCTCGGCCAGTGCCCCGGCCAGACCGGGCAGGTCGAACCGGGCTCCGGTGAAGTGCGCCACCATGCGCATGCAGTCGTTGTCCGGGGCCTGCAGCAGGAGGACGAGCGTCCCGCCGGGGCTGACCCAGGTCAGGACGCGGCGCACCAGCGGAACCCAGTCGGATTCCGGCAGGTAGTAGAGCACGTGGGAGCACAGCGCCAGGTCGGCCTGGACGTCGTCGAGGACCAGCTGGTGCACCGGTTCGGCGTGGATCTCGGCGGTGGGACAGGCCCGGCGCAGCGCCTCCCGCATGGGCGCGCTCGGCTCGACCGCGACGGTCCGGGCGAAGTACCGGGCGAGGTGCCCGGTGGTCCCGCCCTCACCGGCGCCGACGTCGAGGAACACCGTCCGCCGGGGCAGCCGCTCGACCAGCCGGTTCAGGTACTCGTGGGTGCGCACCTTCTCGTCGGTGCCGGCCAGGAACAACTCGAAGGCCCGGCGGTAGTCCGCCCCGGTCACGTCCAGCACGCGCACCGAGTCGGCGGCATCCGGCAGCAACGCCACGTCGTCCCCTCTCCGCTGGTCTCGCTGACAGGCACAACACGTCACTGTGTTGCTACCACCAGTAGACCGGGGAGGGGCGAGCCCGGGCGGAAAACCCCCTGAACGTGTGGCGCGCGCTCGGTCGTCGATCTCCTGACCGTGCCCTTGCCCGACCCGCACCGCCCACCGTCGGCCGGATCCTCGCTAGTGCCGCCGCGGACCCCACCGGCGTTGTCACCCGTTTGGGCCTGCGTGAACTGTCAACTCGGGGGGTTTGCAAAGTCGACTCGCGGGGCGGGGGGTGCGCCCCCGCCCCGCCCGGCCCGTGCGGGTCACTCCACGATGCAGCCGATGCCCAGGATGCCCTTGAGTTCGCCGATGAAGCCGCCGGAGGTCTCCACCGAGTAGTCGTCCACGGCGAGCATGATGTCCTTGGCGCCGATCTTGAGCTTGATCCGCACCGGGGTGTTGCCGGGGTGCGCCTGGAAGGCCCGCTTGAGGTCGTTGAGCAGCGGGCGCTTGACCTTGCTGCCGTCCAGCTGCAGCACCAGGGGCGGCTCGGCGTCCACGCCGGCCTCGATGGCGCTGATGTCCAGCGGCACCACGCCCGAGCCGAAGATGGACATCTTGTCCTCGCGCCAGTTCACCCGGCCCTTGATGGCCACGGCCGCGTCCTCGACCAGGTCGGTGGCCAGCACGCTGTAGGCCTTGGGGAAGAACAGCACCTCGACCGAGGCGTCCAGGTCCTCCACGGTGGTGATGGCCCACGGCTCGCCGTTCTTGTTCACCCGGCGCTCCATCGAGGAGATCATCCCGGAGATGATCACCTCGCCCTCGCTGGGCGGGTCGGCCAGCAGTTCGGCGATCGACCGGGGGGCGTGCTTGCGCAGGATGCGCTGGGCGCCGTCGAGCGGGTGGGCCGACACGTACAGGCCCAGCATCTCCCGCTCGTAGCCGAGCATCTGCTTGCGCGGCCACTCCTCGTCGGTGAGCTTGAGGTGGGCCAGGGGAGAGGCGTTGGCCGCGGCGTCGGCCGAGTCGTCGCTGCCGAACAGGTCGAACTGGCCCATGGCCTCCTGCCGCTTGAGCGGCACCACCGCGTCCACGGCCTCCTCGTGCACCTGCATCAGGGCCAACCGGGTGTGCCCGAACGAGTCGAACGCGCCGGCCTTGACCAGCGACTCCAGCACCCGCTTGTTGCAGCAGACCAGTTCGGACTTGTCCAGGAAGTCGGCGAAGGAGGTGTACTTGCCCTTCTTCTCCCTGGTCGCGATGATCGAGTCGACGACGTTCGCGCCCACGTTGCGGATCGCGCCGAGCCCGAAGCGGATGTCCTCGCCGACCGCGGCGAAGCGCTGCGCCGACTCGTTGACGTCCGGCGGCAGCACCTTGATGCCCAGCCGGCGGCACTCCGACAGGTAGACCGCGGACTTGTCCTTGTTGTCACCCACCGAGGTGAGCAGCGCGGCCATGTACTCGGAGCGGTAGTTGGCCTTGAGGTAGGCGGTCCAGTAGGAGATCAGGGCGTAGGCGGCGGCGTGCGACTTGTTGAACGCGTAGCCGGCGAACGGCAGGATCGTGTCCCACAGCGCCTTGATGGCCTCGTCGGAGAAGCCGTTGGCGCGCATGCCCGCCTGGAAGCCCTCGAACTCCTTCTCCAGCACCTCCTGCTTCTTCTTGCCCATCGCCTTGCGCAGCACGTCCGCGCGGCCCATGGAGTAGCCGGCCACCTTCTGCGCGATGAACATGATCTGCTCTTGGTAGACGATCAGACCGTAGGTCTCGTCCAGGATGTCCTTGAGCGGCTCGGCCAGCTCCGGGTGGATCGGCTTGACCTCCTGCCGGCCGTTCTTGCGGTCGGCGTAGTCGTTGTGCGCGTTCATGCCCATCGGGCCGGGCCGGTACAGCGCGTTGACCGCGATGATGTCCTCGAAGCTGGTCGGCTGCATGCGGCGCAGCAGGTCGCGCATGGCCCCACCATCGAGCTGGAACACGCCCAGGGTGTCACCGCGGCCGAGCAGCTGGTAGGTGGCCGGATCGTTGGTCTGCAGGGTGTCCAGGTCGATGTCCTCGCCCCGGTTGGCCCTGATGTTGTCGATCGCGTCGCCGATGATCGTCAGGTTGCGCAGGCCGAGGAAGTCCATCTTCAACAGACCGATGGCCTCGCACGACGGGTAGTCCCAGCCGGTGATGATCGAGCCGTCGTCGCGCTGCCACAGCGGGATCGCGTCCATCAGCGGCTCGGAGGACATGATCACCGCGCAGGCGTGCACGCCGGCGTTGCGGATCAGGCCCTCCAGGCCGCGCGCGGTCTCGAAGATCCGGGCCACGTCCTGGTCGGTCTCGATCAGGTTGCGGACCTCGGCGGCCTCGCCGTAGCGCTCGTGGGTGGGGTCGACGATGCCGGACAGCGGGATGTCCTTGGCCATGATCGGCGGCGGCAGCGCCTTGGAGATCCGGTCGGCGATGGAGTAGCCGGGCTGGCCGTAGTGCACCCGGGCGGAGTCCTTGATCGCCGCCTTGGTCTTGATGGTGCCGAAGGTGATCACCTGGGCGACCTTGTCGTGGCCCCACTTCTCGGTGGCGTAGCGCACCATCTCGCCGCGCCGGCGGTCGTCGAAGTCGGTGTCGATGTCCGGCATGGACGCGCGCTCGGGGTTGAGGAACCGCTCGAACAGCAGGCCGTGCGGGATCGGGTCCAGGTTGGTGATGCCCAGGGCGTAGGCGACCAGCGAGCCGGCGGCCGAGCCACGGCCGGGGCCGACCCGGATGCCCACCTCGCGCGCGTGCCGCACCAGGTCGCCGACCACCAGGAAGTAGGACGGGAAACCCTTGCCGGCGATCACGTTCAGCTCGTACTCGGCCCGCTCGACGTAGCCGTCCGGGATGCCGTCCGGGAAGCGGCGGTGCAGCCCGGCCATGACCTCCTTGTGCAGCCAGGTCTCCGGGGTCTCGCCCTCGGGCACCGGGAACACCGGCATCCGGTCGCGCAGCGTCCACACGTCCTCGTAGGACTCCACGCGCTCGGCGATCAGCAGGGTGTTGTCGGTGGCGCCGGGCACCTCGGCGTCCCAGTACTCGCGCATCTCCTGCGCGGACTTCAGGTAGTAGCCGTCGCCGTCGAACTTGAACCGGTTCGGGTCGGACAGGGTCTTGCCGGACTGCACGCACAGCAGCGCCGCGTGCGAGTCGGCCTGGTCCTTGGTGACGTAGTGGCTGTCGTTGGTGGCCAGCGGCGGCAGGCCCAGCTTGCGGCCGATCTCCAGCAGCCCCTCGCGGACCCGGCGCTCGATGGACAGCCCGTGGTCCATCAGTTCGAGGAAGAAGTTCTCCTTGCCGAAGATGTCCCGGTAGTCCGAGGCGGCCTGGATCGCCTCGGCCTCCTGGCCCAGCCGCAGCCTGGTCTGCACCTCGCCGGACGGGCAGCCGGTGGTGGCGATGATGCCCTCGGCGTGCTCGGCGACCAGCTCCCGGTCCATCCTCGGCTTGTAGTAGTAGCCCTCGATGCTGGCCCGGCTGGACAGCTTGAACAGGTTGCGCAGGCCGGTGGCGTTGGCGGCGACCATGGTCATGTGCGTGTACGCACCGCTACCGGAGATGTCGTCACCGCGCTGGCTGGGGTCGCCCCAGAACACCGGCTTCTTGTGCGCCCGGTTGGTCGGGGCCAGGTAGGCCTCGATGCCGATGATCGGCTTGATGCCGGTCTTGCGGGCCTGCTGGTAGAACTCGTCGGCGCCGTACATGTTGCCGTGGTCGGTCATGCCCACCGCCGGCATCCCCAGCCGCTGCGCCTCGGCGAACAACGGGGCGATCTTGGCGGCCCCGTCGAGCATCGAGTACTCGGTGTGCACGTGCAGGTGGACGAAGGACCCGTCAGACACCGGCAGCTACCTCCCAGACGTTGTGGACAGCAGGTGTGGCGACACCGGCCACGAGTGCTGGCTAGGAGCCTAGTCCCCGCCGGCCCGCCACCCGTGGCCCCACGCCGGCAGCGGCCCGGCCCGCCGGGGGAGCGCCAGCCCGGTCGGGTTCGTCCCGGTTCGGCGCCGGCCGGCCGCCGCTCGGGTGAACCGGGGTGTGCGGCGAACGGGCGCACCGGCCGACGCCGGCTGGTCCGGTTGGCGCAATGCTCGTGTCGGCGGGCACCAACCCGCGCGGCGGCACGTTGGTGTTAACGGGGTTAACCAAGATGGCCGGTGGTGGTTGTCCCGCCGGCCGGACCCCAGTGCGACTGTCGACGAGGAGATTCCTGATGCGGGGAACGCCGACCACCGAGGTCCGGTGGCTCGATGAGAGCTTCACGAACGATCCCTACGCGCTCTACGCGGAGCTGAGGAAGTCCGGGCCCGCCCACCAGGTGGTGCTGCCCAGCGGTCTCAAGGTCTGGCTGATCACCGGCTACGAGGAGGCCAGGGCGGCGCTGGCCGACCCCAGTGTGAGCAAGGACGGCCGGGCGTTCCAGGCGGTGTTCGACAAGCACGTCACCAACCCGGCGGAGCGGGGCGAGTTCGCCGACGTGCTCAGCGCGCACATGCTCAACAGCGACCCGCCGGACCACACCCGGCTGCGCAAGCTGGTCACCAAGGCGTTCACCGCGCGCCGGATCGAGCAGCTGCGGCCCAGGATCGAGGAGATCACCGCGGAGCTGCTGGACCAGATGGCCGGCAAGGACGAGGTCGAGCTGCTGGACGCGTTCGCCTTCCCGCTGCCCATCACGGTGATCTGCGAGCTGCTCGCCGTGCCCATGGACGACCGCGACGCGTTCCGCGACTGGTCGAACACGATCATCAGCGGCAGGGGCGACGACGCGATGCGGGACGCGTCCATGGCCATGGCCGGCTACCTCACCCAGCTGATCGCGCACAAGCGGGCCAACCCGGGCGACGACATGTTCAGCGCGCTGATCCAGGCCAGCGACGAGGACGACCGGCTCAACGAGGCCGAGCTGATCTCCATGGCCTTCCTGCTGCTGGTCGCCGGGCACGAGACCACGGTGAACCTGATCGGCAACGGCGTGCTCGCCCTGCTGCGCCACCCCGACCAGCTGGCCGCGCTGCGCGCCGACTTCGGGCTGCTGCCCAACGCCATCGAGGAGTTCCTGCGCTACGAGGGGCCGGTGAACACCGCGACCCTGCGGTTCACCACCCAGCCGCTGCGGCTGGGCGAGGTGGTCATCCCGGCCGAGGAGATCGTGCTGGTGGCGCTGGCCTCGGCCAACCGCGACCCGGGCAGGTTCGCCGACCCGGACAAACTGGACATCACCCGCCCCACCAGCGGGCACGTGGCCTTCGGCCACGGCATCCACTACTGCCTGGGCGCGCCACTGGCCAGGCTGGAGGGGGAGATCGCGATCAGGCGGCTGCTGGAGCGGTTCCCCAACCTCCGGCTGGCCGCCGACCCGGTCGAGCTGAGCTGGCGGGGCAGCACGATCGTGCACGGCCTGCGCACGCTGCCGGTGGGCCTGGCCTAGGGCGGTCCGGCCGAGGGGTGCGGTCGGCGCCACCGGCCGGCCGCACCCGGGCCGCTACAGCGGGATGGCCGCGGCGTACTGCGGCACCAGCCGCGCGCCCAGGGACTTCTTCAGGTGGGCCAGCTTCTTGCCCATGATCACGCCGTGCCGGCCGGACTCGGCGGCCCAGCGCACGGTCTCGCCGTAGAAGTGGAAGTACAGGTCGGCCCGGCCGCCGTCGTCGACCGGCAGGGCCGACCAGGCGCGCACCACCGGCCAGTTCGGGTGGTCCAGGACCAGGGCGGCGGCGACCAGCCGGCCGGTGGCGCGCTCCTGGTAGCGCAGCACGAGCACGTCGGGCTGGCGCAGCAGGCGGGTCAGGTAGCCGGTGAACTGGGGCAGCGGCACGATCGGCACGTCGTGGTGCTTGCGCTCGTTGTGCCGCAGCAGCGCGGCCAGCCGCACCGGGTCCACCTCGGCCCCGGGCAGCATCGCCACCTCCAGTGCCGGATCGGCGCGCACCGCCTCGGCGATCCGGCGCAGGTTGTGCCGGCGCTTCTTGCCCAGCCCGGCCAGCCAGTCCTCGGTGCCGGCCAGGCCGGCCGTGTCGATCACGCCCACGTCCTCGGTCCGGCGGACCAGCCGGAACCGGCCGGCCAGCCGCGCCACCCCGGCCTCGGGGACCTGCCGGACCAGCAGGCCGCGCAGGCCGGCGCCCAGCTCGCGGCGCATCACCGGGACGTACCGGGTGAGCAGCCGCCCGCACCCGGCGTCGGCCCCGTCGGCGTCCGCGAACCACCAGCCGGGCACCGCGCTGCTGCCCGGCGAGCGCACGTCCAGGCCACCCAGCCGGCCGCCGCGCGTCGAGGACACGAACCGGTGGCGGCGGCTGTGCGTGCTGATCCAGGCCGCGGCCACCACCGCGGCCGGCGCGCCGCCGTCGCGCAGCACCACCACCGGCTGCGGCGTGCGCGCGCACCACGCCTGGGTCACCAGCACCTCCCAGGCCCAGTCCGCGCGCAGCCCGGCGCGCTCGCGCAGCGCCGACCAGTACGCCGGTTCCGGGTCGAACCGGGGGTCGAGCACCTCGACGTCCACGCTCATCCGCACACCGGCCTCGGTGCCGCGACCACGCACAGCGGGCGCAGGGTGAACCCCAGGGACGCCTTGACCTCGCCCAGCCCCCGCCCGGAGGAGACCGACCGGCGGCCGTGCTCGACCATGTGGCCGACCACCCGGGCGAACGCGTCGAAGTACAGGTGCTGGCGCCCGCCCTCGTGCGGGGCCAGCGCGGCCCAGTGCTGGTGCAGCGGGGTCTCCGGGTGGTCGAGGATCACGGTGAAGGCCAGCAGCCGGCCGGCGCGGTCGTGGTAGGTGCCGGTGACCACGTCCGGCCGGCGGACCAGCGCGTGCAGGTAGTCGGGGCAGACCGGGCTGCGCCAGTCGAAGCGGACCCTGCCGAACTTGGCGCGGTGCCGGCGCAGCAGCCCGGCCAGCTCGGCGCCGGACAGGTCGTCGCGCTCCGGCGCGAACCGCACCACCAGGTCCGGATCGGCGGCGATCTTGCGGATCTGGCCGCGGATGCTGTGCCGCCTGCCCCGGGACAGCGACGAGATCCACTCGGCGACGCTGCCGAAGGCGTTGTCCAGCACGGCGGTGCCGGCGGCCGGGCGGACCAGCCGGCCGGCGCCGGCCAGCAGCGGCGCGTCCGCCGGCGGGACGTAGCGGTACAGCACCCCCAGGCAGCCCACCCCGACGAACCGGCACACCGCCCGCTCGGCCGCGCGCAGCGCCTGCCGCCGCGCGGCCGGCGCCAGGTCCTCGGCACAGGCCCAGCCGGGGAACCCGGACAGCCACGGCTGGTGCACCTCCACCCAGCGCGGCCCCCACCGGGCCGGCCCGCCGACCGGGCCGGGCGCGTCCGGCCGGCCCAGCCCGGGCCGGGCGATGGTGGCGGCGACCGCGGTGACCACCCGCGCGCCCCGGCGGACCACGGCCAGCAGGTTGGGGCTGCGCGCCGCCGCGGACTCGACCCCCATCAGGCCGTAGTCCCAGGGCACGGGCAGCCGCTGGGCGGCGCGGAACTCCGGCCAGCCCTCGGGTTCCGGGTCGACGCGCGGGTCGTGCACGGTCACGGTGAGGTTCACCGGCCCATCACCGGCCTCGGCACGGCCACGGTGGACAGCTCGCGCCGGCCGAAGCCGAGCGCGGCCTTGCTGTCCAGCAGGGTGCGGCCGGCGGTCAGCTCCGGCCGGCCCCGCTCGATCACCTGGCGCACGCAGTGCGCGTAGCAGTCCAGGTACAGGCCGGGCCGGCCGCCCGCGCCGACCGGCAGGTCGGCCCAGTGGCCCAGGGCCGGGCTGACCGGGTTGTCCAGCATCGTGTTCAGCGCGAGCAGCCGGCCGGCGCGGTCCCGGTAGACGCGGGTGGTCACGTCCGGGCGACGCACGAGCAGGTCCAGGTAGGCGGCGGAGACCGGGCTGCGGGTGTCCAGGTGCAGGCCGGCGAGCCGGGATCGCTGCCCCTCCTGCCAGGCGCGCTGGTCCTGGCGGGCCCGGTGCGCGTTGAGCAGCACGGCCAGTTCGTGGGCGTCCAGGTCGGTGCGGCCGGTGGCGGTGCTCACCTCGACGGTGTCGTCGGCGGCGATCTCGGCCATGCGCCGCCGCAGCGCCGGGGACAGCGTGTCCTGCCAGTCGGCGAACCGGGTCCACCGGTTGCGCAGCACCGCGGTGGGGTCGATGCGCCGGCTGATCCGGCCGGGACCGTCCAGCACCGCCACGAGGTCGTCGGTCATCGCCCGGTACACCACCCCGAGCAGGCCGGGCCCCAGGTGTCGGGCCAGCTCCCGCTCGAACAGGCGCAGCCCGTCCCGGCGCGCGGCCACGTCGAGGCTCTCGTGGAACACCGCGGCCGGGCAGCCGCTCAGCAGCGGCAGGTACACCTCGGCCCACCGGGGCCGCAGCCGCCGGGTGCGCTCGCGCGGCGGCGGGGCGAACCGCTGCTCCCGCCAGGTCCGGCACACCATCACCGACAGCGCGGCCACCACCCGGGTCCGGTCCCGGAGCACGGCAAGCACCGGCGGGTTGCGCGCGGTCCACGCCTCGGCGCGCAGCAGCGGGTAGTCCCACACCGGGTGCAGGTTGGCGCGGCGCCGGAAGTCCGCCCAGCCGGACGGTTCGGCGTCCACTCGTGGGTCCACAATGGACACGGACAGGGTCATCCGCCCATCACCGGCCTTGGCACGGCCACCGAGTACACGGCGCGGGTGGCGAACCCCAGGGTGCGCTTCACGTCCAGCAGGCCACGGCCGGAGGACAGCCGGGCGCGGCCGTGGCGCACGGTGTAGCGCACCGCCCGGACGCAGTTGTCGAAGTACAGGTTGGGGCGGCCGCCGTCGGCCTCGCGCAGTGCCGCCCAGTGCTGGGACACCGGGGTGTGCGGGTGGTCGAGCATGGTGTGCACGGCGAGCAACCTGCCGTCCTGGTCGTGGTAGGTCAGGGTGTGCACGTCCGGCCGGCGCAGGAACCGGTCCAGGTAGGCGGCGGCGACCGGGGTGCGGGGGTCCATCGGCAGCCGGCCGAACCCGGCGCGGTGCCGGTTGATCAGGTGCGCGATGGCCACGGCGTCCAGGTCGTCGCGGCCGGGGCCGCCCCGGATCACCAGGGTCGGGTCCGCGGCCAGGGCCCGCTGCTGGCGGCGCAGGCCGCCTCGGCGGCTCTTGGACAGCGAGGCCAGCCACTCCTCCTCGGTGGCGAACCGGTTGTCCAGCACCGCCGCCGGGTCGGTGCGGCGCACCAGCCGGCCCCGCCCGGCCAGCACCGGCACCAGGTCCGCGCCGATCGCCCGGTAGAGCAGGCCGAGCAGGCCGGGGCCCAGCCGGCGCGGCAGCGCCCGCTCGACCGCGCGGGCCGCCGCGCGCCGGCCGTCCTGGTCCAGCCCCGGCGCGAACACCACGCCGGGGAACCCGCTCAGCCACGGCTGGTAGACCTCGGCCCACAGCGGCCGGGGCCAGTGGGGCCGCCGCCGGGGCGGCGGCGCGTACCGGGGTGCCCGCCACGACCGGCACACCATGACCGACATCGCGGCCACGATCCGGCCGGCCTGGCGCACCAGGGCGAGCAGCGGCGGGTTGCGCGCCAGCCACGCCTCCAGACCCATCAGCTCGTAGTCCCACACCGGGTGCAGTTGGCTCGCCCGCTGGAAACCGGGCCAGTCCGGTGGCTGCGGGTCCACCCGGGGATCGAGCACGCACACCGCCGTCACCGGGACCGCCCACCGCGCGGCGGGACCGGCCGGCTCACGTCAGCACCACCGGTGTGCCGTGCCGGGGACACGGCGCCACCTCGCCGCGCACCCCACCGGCCACCAGGATGTCGACCAGCCGCGGCGAGGACTGCCGCAGCAGGGTGAGGGCCAGGCCGCCGGTGGTGCGCCTGGCGTACACCCGGGGCCAGTCCAGATGCCACCGTCCACAGTGGCCGATCCCGCCGAGGTAGCCGAGCACGGGGTCGTGGATCAGCCCGAACGGGCCGCCGTCCAGCCGGTCGAGGGCGCGGTGCGGGAGCCGGTCGACGCGGTGGGCGAGGTCCTCGGGCAGCGCCGCGACCAGTGCGGCGATCGCCTCGTCCGGCCCGACCGCGGTCACGTTGCCGTTGCGCCGCAACGCGGTCACCACCTCGTCGAGCGCGGCCGGCCGGGTGCCGCCGGTCAGCGACGCCGGGTCGAGCACGCAGCCGCGCAGGGTGTTCGGCAGGTCGGTGGGCGGCCGGGGGATCGCCGGATCGACCACCACCACGAGGGTTCCCGGCCGGGGCGGGCGGGCCAGCGGCAGCACGTGCCCCAGGCCGCGCGCGGGATCGGGACTGGCCGCGCCGCCGGCGAGCGGGACCAGGTCGACCACCTTGCGCACGGCCTCCTCGGCGGTGATCGCACCGCCGTGCGTGCCGGTTCGGCCGGGCACCACAACGGGATCGGTCCGCCCGCCCAGTGCCCAGCGCTCCCGGTAGAGCGGCACGGTCGCGAACGCCGAGCGCACCGCCCGCCGGTAGGCGGCGCGCCACAGGGCGTTGACGCCGGATGTCCACATGGGAGCGGAGTATGCATGAGTCCCGGCCGGACAACCCAGGATTCCTTGTGGCAATGGGCCGATCGGTTCAGCGCGGTGCGGGTGTTCGTCGGAAGTGTGCGGCCGAGCGGAGCAATTCCGAGAGGACTTCTCCCGTTTGCGACCTGTCCCGCATATAACTCACTGACCGTTGTCAGCCTGGGGGACAGAAATGGTAACAGAATGCTCTAGATCGACTGTGGCCGGACTCACCCGTCGCGGCGCCCGCCGATGAGCGACACCGCGGCCGCACCCGCCCGCGCCGGGCTCACCGTGGTGATCCCGTGCTTCAACGAGGCGGACAACATCATCCCGTCCTACCAGGAGATCACCGCCGAACTCGGTGACCACGACCTGGAACTGCTCTATGTGGACGATGGCAGCACCGACGAGACCCTGGCCAGGGTGCGCGCACTGGCCGGCACCGACTCGCGGGTCCAGTTCATCTCGTTCACCCGCAACTTCGGCTTCGAGGCCGCGTTCTCCGCGGGCTACCGGTACGCCCGCCAGCCCTGGGTGCTGCACGTCGACGCCGACCAGCAGTTCCCCGCCGCCGAGGCGCGCAAGCTGATCGCCGCGGCCGACCAGGGCTACGACGCGGTGTTCGGGGTGCGCACCAACCGCAAGGACCCGTTGCCGCGCCGCTGGGGCACGACGGCGTTCCACGTCCTCGCGCGGTGGCTGCGCGTCGAACTGCCCCGGGGCGCCACCGCGTTCCGGCTGGTGCGCGCGCCGCTGGCGCGCGCCGTGGTGGACCTGCGCCTGGGCACGCCCTACTTCCTGGCCACCGTGCCCCGGCTGACCAGCCGGTACACCACGGTCGCGGTCGGCCACCGGGCGCGCCAGCGCGGCCGGTCCAAGGTCGGGTACGCGTTCCTGGCCAGGCACGCCATCGAGCTGTTCGTCGGCTACACCCGGCGGCTCACCACGGCGGCGTCGGTGGGCGCGCTGCTGGCGGCCGGCTGCGCCGCGCTGGCCGGGCTGGGCGCCGCGGTGGGCCTGCTCACCGGCCGCGCCGCGGCGGCGGCCGTGTTCGGGCTGTTGGCCGTGGTGCTGGTGGCGCTGTCGATGACCGTGCGCTACCTGGTCGCGGTCGGCGCGGGCCAGCCAAGGCCCCGGCTGTACTACATCAGGGAGGCCAGCCTGCCGGTGGACCCGGCCGAGCTGCTGTTCGGTGATCCCCGGCCAGCTGAGCCCGGGCCAGGCGGGTCCGGGCCAGGCGGGTCCGGGTCAGAAGGGGCAGGGGCAGACGAGTCCGGGCCAGGTGGGGCTCGGGCGGGAGCGTCCTGGGCGGGGGACGCGCGGATCGCCCAGCCGCGCGGTCCCGGCCAGCACGGTCCGGCCGGGGCGCTGGTCGAGGAGCGTGCGCGGTGAAGACGCTCGTCGTGCTCGGCGGGGCGGACGGCTCCGTCGGGACCTACCAGCGCGCCCGGGAACTGGGCTACCGGACCATCTGCGTGGACGTGCGGCCGGGCGCCCCCGGTGTGGCCGTCGCCGACGAGTACCTCCAGGCCAGCGTGCGGGCGCCGGAGCGGGTCGCGGCGGCACTGCTGGGCCGCACCGACATCGTCGGGGTGACCTGCCCGGCCAGTGACGTGGGCCTGCCCGCCCTGGCCTGGCTCGGCCAGCACTGGAAACTGCCCAACCGGCTGCCCGGGCCGGCGGTGGCGGCCTCGATCGACAAGGCCGCGTTCCGGGCCGTCTGCGCCCGGCTCGGACTGCCCAGCTACCGCAGCGCGGCCGGAACGCCCGGACCGGACCTGCTGGCCGCCGCGAGCCGGCTGCGGTTTCCCACCCTGGTCAAACCGGTGGACGCGTCCGGCAGCCGGGGGGTGGTGTCCTGCGCCAGCCCCGGCCGGCTGGCCGCGGCCGTGGCCGAGTCGGTGGCGTTCTCGGCCACCGGTCGGGTGGTGGTCGAGGAGCACCTCGACGGCACCCCGCTGACCATCGAGGCACTGGTGGTCAACGGCGCGGTGGCCTTCCACGCGGTCACCGAGCGCACCATCACCCCGCCGCCGTTCTTCGTGACCACCTCGCACCTGCTGCCCGCCGCCCTGCCCGCCGGCGCGGACCGCCGGCTGGTCGCCGCGCTGGCGGCGATCTGCGCGGACATCGGCTACCGGGACGGTCCGCTCACCCTGGACGCCGTGCTGGCCAGGGACGGCGAGCTGTACCTGATCGAGATGGGCGCGCGGATGGGCGGCAACGGCCTGGCCGAGCTGGTGCACAGCGGCTGCGGCGTGGACCTGGAGGCCGCCAGCATCGCGTTGGCCGTCGGCGAGGGCGTGGTCCTCGAACCCACCGGGCCGCGCCCGGCCATGGTGCACGTGTTCGCCGCCGACCGGGGCGGGCAGCTGGTCGGCATCACCGGGCTGGCCGAGGTGCGGGCGCTGCCCGAGGTGGTCGAGGTCAGGCTGTTCGCCGAACCGGGCTGCTACGTGCGGCCCTACGCGCAGGCCGGCTACAAGCTGGGCTACGCCGTGCTGGCCAGCGACACCGCGGCCGGCCTGCACCGGGCGCGCCAGCGGGTGCGGGACACGCTGCGGTTCCTGGTGAGCGACCAGGACATGGCGGTGCCGCTGCCGTGACGCGGACCGGGGTGAGCGGCACACCGCGACCGCTGCTGATGGTGCGGCTGCTCGCCGGCCGGGGCAGTTTCCGGCTCGGCGTGCAGGTGATGGCCGTGGTGCTGGCCGCGACCTGGGGCGCGGACGGCTACGGCCGGTTCACCAACGCGCTGGGCGCGTGCAGCTGGCTGGTGTTCGTGCCGACCGCCGCGGAGAAGGCCGCGCTGAAGGTGATCCCGCGGACCAGGCGGATCACCGGCGGCGTGGCCGGCCTGGCGCTGCGCATCGCCGCGGCGCCGGCGCTGGCCCTGGGCGGCGCCCTGCTGGTGGCCCTGCTGGTGGCGCCGGACGGCGCGGTGTCGCTGTACCTGGCCACCGCGTGCTGGTGGACCTGCACCGGGCTGCTGATGACCGTCTCCGGCCTGCACCGGCTGGCCGGGCGGCCCGCGCTGGACGCGGTCGCGTTCGCCGCGGCCGCGGCCGTGGTGGTCGCCGGCACCGCGGCCACCTGGCTGGCCGGGCTGGCGCCGCGCACCCACGTCCTGCTGCTGCTCGCCGGGATCGCGCTGGTCACCGCGACCGCGGTGGCCGCGCTGCCGCGCGGGTGGGTGCGGCCCGGCCGGTCCGGGCGGCGGCTGCTGCCCGCGTTCGGCCGCAGCACCGGGCTGCTCGGCCTGTCCGAACTGCTGGACGCGGCCACCATCTCCGCGATCTACCTGGTGCTGGCCTGGGCCGGCCGGGTGACCGACAGCGGCCCGTTCTACCTGGCGATGATGGTGTCCAGCTTTGTCTGCTCGTTCCTGCTGTACCAGTTCAAACTGCACCAACCGGCCGTGTCGGCGCGGCTGCGCGGCACCGGCGCCGCCGGCGGCCGGGCCAGGGCACTGGCCTGGCTGCGCGCGGCCGAGCGGGCCGGGACGGGTTTCGCGGTGGTCCTGGCCGGGGCGCTGCTCGTGCCCGGCGCCAGGGCCGTGCTGCTCGCCCCGGCCGGGCAGCCGGCCGGACTGGTCGTGCTCGGCGCGCTCACCCTGGCCGAGATGGCCATGGCCATCGTGCTCATGTACGCGGGCTTCCTGTTGGAGAACACCAACAGCCGCGTGCTCACCCTCACCAGCGCGGCCGCGGTGATCCGGTTCGTGGCGAACCTGGTCCTCGCCGTGGCCCTGGTGCCCGCGCTCGGCGCGGTCGGCGGGTTCGCCACCGTGCTGCTCGCCCTGGCGGTCGAGGCGTACGCGCTGCGGCGGATGCTGCTGCGCCAGCATCCCGAACTCGCCGCGCCCACCCCTGGCCGGCAAGCGGCCACCATCCACCACTGATCACTGGAGCACACGATGTACGTTCTCGGCATCAGCCGGGTGCACGACTCGGCCGCGGCACTGGTGCGGGACGGCGAGATCGTCGCCTTCGCCGAGGAGGAGCGGTTCACCCGGGTCAAGCACGACGGCCGGTTCCCGGCCAAGGCGATCCGGTTCTGCCTGGAGCAGGCCGGCATCTCCCTGGGCGAGGTCGACCACGTGGCCTACTACTGGCAGCGCTGGAAGGAACCGCTGCACGCGGCCGCGGTGTTCGCCCGCTACTTCCCGCGGACCCTGGAGGTGTTCCGCAACGACAACGGCGCCGAGGGCGGCCGGGCCGCGGGCCTGCTGCGCACCCTGCGCACCGGCGGCGGCAAGGGCGTGGACGACTACCACGTGGGCGGCGCGGTGCTGGCCCACGTCAAGCGCTCCTACACGCTGGAGCGGGACGTGCGCGCGGCGGTCGGCCACACCGGACCCACCAGGTTCACCGTCCACCTGGTCGACCACCACCGCGCGCACGCGGCCAGCGCCTACCACATCAGCCCGTGGGACGAGGCGGCCATCCTCACCATGGACGGCATCGGCAGCGACGGCACCAGCACCTACCTGGCGCACGGCCGCGGCAACCGCATCACCGACCTGCGGCGGATCAAGTTCCCGCACTCGCTCGGCGCGATGTACGCGATCATCACCGGCTACCTCGGCTTCTACCCGACCCGCGACGAGGGCAAGGTGATGGGCCTGGCCCCGTTCGGCAGGGACACCTACGTGGAGGCGTTCAAGGACCTCATCCACCTCGACCCGGACGGCGGGTTCGAGCTGGATCTGAGCTGGTTCCGCCACCACACCACCGGCAAGCACGTGGTGTCGCGGAAGTTCCTGGACACCTTCGGGCCGGCGCGCCCGCGCACCCGGGTGACCGCCGAGAACCCGGTGCCCCAGCACTACCTGGACATCGCCTACGCGCTGCAGGTGACGCTGGAGGAGGCCGGCCTGCACCTGGCCCGCTGGCTGCAGCGGACCACCGGGTCGACGCGGCTGTGCGTGGCCGGCGGCGTGGCGCTGAACAGCGTGATGAACGGCCGCATCCTGCTGGAGACCCCGTTCGAGGACTTCTTCGCCCAGCCCGCCTCGGCCGACGACGGCTCGGCGCTGGGCGCGGCACTGGAGGTCAGCGTCGGCCGGTACGGGCGCGCCCGGCCCAGGGACGGCTTCACCTACACCGGCCCGGAGTTCACCGACGAGCAGTTGGAGGCCGCGCTGCGCGAGGCCGGCGTGGCCTACCGGCGGGTCGACGACATCGCCGCGCACACCGCGGCCAGGATCGCCGACGGGCTGATCGTCGGCTGGTTCCAGGGGCGGATGGAGTGCGGCCCCCGCGCGCTGGGCAACCGGTCGCTGCTGGCCGACCCGCGCGATCCCGAGTCCAAGGCGCGGATGAACGAGAAGGTCAAGCACCGCGAGCCGTTCCGCCCGTTCGCACCGTCCTGTTTGGTCGAACGCGCCGGGGAGTACTTCGCCAGCGACTACCCCTCGCCGGTCATGCTGCTGGTCTTCGACGTGCTGGAGCACCAGCGGGAGAAGGTGCCGGCGATCACCCACGTGGACGGCACGGCCAGGGTGCAGACGGTCAGCCGCAAGGACAACCCCCGCTACTGGGAGCTGATCAGCAGGTTCGCGGAGCTGACCGGCGTGCCGATGGTGATGAACACGTCGTTCAACGACAACGACGAACCCATCGTGGCCACCCCGGCGGACGCGATCGCCTGCTACCTCAAGACCGATGTGGACGCGCTGGCGCTCGGCCCGTTCTGGGTGGAGAAGCCGCGCCAGGAGGGCGACGCCGAGTGAGCACGCGAACGGCGGGCACCTGGGTGGGCGCGCTCTACCGGTGGCGGCGGTGGCTGTGGCTGGTGCCCGCCGTGCCGGCGGCGGCCACCGCGCTGCTGATCATGGTCGTGCTGCCGCCGGACCAGACCCTGGACGACGTCGGCGAGTGGCTGTTCAAGCTGAGCCCGTTCCTGTTCGCGGTGGCCGCGGTCGCGCTGTTCCCCCGGGGGCGGTTCGGCCCGGCCCTGATCGTGCTCGGCGTGGTCGGCTACATGTCCTATGTGGACACCGAACTGGTGATCCGGATCCAGGACTACGGCCGGGCGGCCGCCACCGACGACGACGCGTTCCAGCCGGTCTACCAGTTCGAGCTGTTCGTCACCACGTTCATCGTGCTGCTCGCGCTGCTGGCCTACCGGCTGGGCGGCGGGCGCACGGCCAACGTGCTCAAGACCGGGGTGGCCGCGGTGCTGGTGGTCGTCTCCGGGCTCAACGACCTCACCTTCTGGGCGCTCAACGAGGTGTGGTCGGCCGGCAGCCGGCCCACCGAGCTGCGGTGGGCCTCGCACATCATCGTGTTCCTCGGCGGCCCGCCGAGCGTGCCGGCCGCCGTGGTGTTCATGGTCGTGCACCTGGCCCTGGCCGGCCTGGTCCTGGCCCTGCCGGTGGCCCGCTGGGTGGACCGCGCCCTGGCCACCGGCGCCTAGCGCCGGGTCCGTCCCCCGGAACGCCCGTGCCTAGCCGCGGGCGTCCAGGGGGATGGCGGCGGCCAGGTCGAGGTCGGTGGGCTCGACCAGGACACCGCCGCCGGGCAGCACCACGACCGGGATGTTGGTGCGGCCGCCGGCCAGCTCGACGGCCCGCTGCCGCGCCTGCTCGTCGTGTTCGACGTCGATGTCGGTGAACGGCACCTCGTTGCGGCGCAGCCAGGCCTTGGCACGCCGGCAGTCGCCGCACCAGTCCGCCCCGTACACCACGATCCGCTCGGTCTGTTCGGTCTGTTCGGTGTGTTCGCCCGCCATGAGCGCTGAGCCTACGCCCGGACGGGACCTCAGGGCGCTGCTGCTCGGCCCGCCGTGCCGCGACGACGCCGTGTCCGTGTTCGAGCGTGGTGATGGGGTTGACCCGAGGTGATCGGTCGGTCACCGGGTCGGGACGGGCGGCGAGGTCGTAGTCTGGCAGGCCGTGAGTGTGCTCGTGGTCACCGGAACCGGTACTGGCGTTGGCAAGACCGTCGTCGTCGCCGGGGTGGCGGCACTGGCCGTGGCCGAGGGCCGCCGGGTCGCGGTGCTCAAACCCGCCCAGACCGGCCTGCCCCAGGGCGCGCCGGGCGACGTGCACGAGGTGCGGCGGCTGGTCGGGGCCGGCGCGCTCACCGTCCGGGAGCTGCACCGCTACCCCGACCCGCTGGCGCCGCAGACCGCGGCCCGCCGGTCCGGGTGGCCCGAGCCGGGCCACGCCGAGGTGGCCGCGGCGGTCAGCGCGCTCGCCGCCGAGCACGACCTGGTGCTGGTCGAGGGAACCGGTGGGCTGCTGTCGCGGTTCCGCGCCGACGGCATGACCGTGGCCGACGTGGCGTGGGCGGTGAGCGCGCCGGCGCTGGTGGTGACCGGGACCGGGCTGGACGCGCTCAGCACCACCGCGCTGACCACCGAGGTGCTGGTCCACCGCGGCCTGGAACCGCTGGGGGTGGTGATCGGCCGGTGGCCGGCCGACCCCGACCTGGCGGCCCGGTGCGCCCTGGCGGACCTGCCCGAGTGCGCGGGAACGCCGCTGGCCGGGGTGCTGCCCGAGGGCATGGCCGGGCTGGCGCCGGCCGAGTTCCGCGCGGTGGCGCGCGAGTCGCTGTCGCCGTGGTTCGGTGGCGTGTTCGACCCGGAGGTGTTCGCCGCCAAGCACCACGAGCCCGGGCGGTGAACTCCGCCACGGGCACGCCGCCGGCGGCATGGGCCGGCCTGGTGGCGCGGCCGACGCGTTATGGTCGCGCCAGCAACCCCAGGCAGGCAGCACAGGGAGGTCATGGGTGGCGGAGCAACCGACGGGACAACCGGTTGACCGGGTCGGCCCGGTCCGCGTCGCGCCGGCCGGTGTCGCGTCGACGGTCTTTCTCGCGCCCCTGCCCAGGCGACGGCCCCGGGTGGTGGTCCGCGCCGACCTGCTGCCCGGGCTGAGCGTGCTGGCCGTGGTGGCGCTGCTGGGCGTCCCGCTCGGCTGGCTGTGGTCGCGGCTGGCGCCCGCCGAGCACGTGCTGGTCTACCAGGACGGGCAGCTGCTGCCGCTGACCCTGGAGAGCTACCACCGCTTCGACGACCTGGTGCTGTACCTGCTGCTGGGCCTGGCGGTCGGGGTGGTCACCGGGGTGGCGGTGTGGCTGCTGCGCCGGCGCCGGGGCCCGGTCGTGGTGCTCGCCGCGGTGCTCGGCTCCGGGCTGGCCGCCTGGCTGGGCATGCGCACCGGGCTGTGGCTGGCCGCCGGCCACTACCCGCTGCCGGCCAGCCCCGAGGTCGGTTCGGTGCTGGCGGTGGCACCCCGGCTGGAGAGCGGCTGGGCCGTGCTGACCCAGCCGTTCGGCACGGCGCTGGCCTACGGCTGCCTGGCCGCCTGGAACGGCATGGACGACCTGGGCCGCCGGCTGTGAGAACCCGGGCCGCCCCGGCGGAACCGCTGGTCAGTTCGGGGTGATCTCGGTGGCGTACTCGGCCAGCGGCAGCGGCACCGCGTGCAGCACCCGCAGAAACTCGGTCTCCCGGCACAGCAGCGAGCGGATCATCCGCAGCCGCCGCGCCGGGCTGGTCTCGGCCAGCAGGCGCTGGCGGTCCTCCACCGGCAGCAGCGAGTCGGCGGCCACCAGGTAGGCCAGCAGGTCGGGGTCGGCGGCCGGGGGCGGCGCGGTCCAGTCCTCGCGGTGCCACGCCTGGTCGCAGTAGCGGCGGTGGGCGGCCAGCACGGCCTCGGCGTAGCCGGGCATGGTGCTGGCCTCCTCCTCGGGCGGGTCGGTGTCGGGCAGCCACTCCACCCGGCCGATCAGGTACGGCGCGCCGTCGTGGTCCACGTCCAGCAGCTGGAAGCGCCGCTCGCCCACGGCGATGGCGTCGAACCGGGCGTCGGGCAGCCGGCGGGCCTCGCGGAGCAGGGCGGAGCAGCCCACCTCGTAGAGGGACTCGGCGTTGTCCGGCCCGACCTCCCAGCCCTGTCTGATGGCGACCACACCGAACCGGCGGTCCGGCACCGTGCCCGTCACCAGGTCCGCGACCAGCTGCCGGTAGCGGGGCTCGAAGATGTGCAGCGGAAGCGACGCCCCTGGCAGCAGCACGGTGCCCAGTGGGAACAGGGGAAGCGTCTCGGCCACCCGTTCACGGTACGGCCTGCGCGGCGATTCTTCCCTCCAACCGAGCCCCGCCCCAGGTCAGGACGTGACCGCGCGGCCGGTGTGCACGGTGGTGGCGTTGAGGTAGAACGCGTCGGGGCGGCGCAGCACACCGGTCTCGGCGGTCTCGTCCACCAGTTGCTCCAGCACCTCCCGGTCGTCGGCGGCGAGCTGGTCGCCGGACGCGGTGAGCAGCCGGGTGAGGTGGTCGCGCAGGTACTCGCGGGCCGGCCGGGGCAGCGGCGCGGGCACGTCGGTGAGGAAGGTGCGGGTGCCGGCCGGCTCCAGCCCGGCGCCGGCGAGCAGGGCCGGCCAGTCCTCCACCACGGCGCGGGAGCCGGGCAGGCCCGCGCGCATGTCGGCGAACCAGTGCTCGTTCGCCGCGTCCAGCCTGGCCTGCAGGCCGGGTCGGCCCAGGCCGATGTCGCGGGGCAGGAAGCGCGCGGGCAGGCCGCCCTCGGCGACGGCGAGCAGCCCGCCCGGCCGTACCGAGGCGGCCAGCGCGGTCAGGGCGGCCTGCTGGTCGCCGAGGTGGTGCACGACGCGGCTGACCCAGATCAGATCGGCCGAGCCGAGCGCGGCGAACCCCTCGGGGAACTCGGCCCGCTGAGTGCTGACCCGGTCGGCCACGCCCTGGGCGGCGGCGCGCTCGCGGGCGCGTTCCAGCAGCTCGGGGGCGCCGTCCACGGCCACCACCTCGGCCTGCGGGAAGGCCTGGGCGAGCAGGCAGGTGAGCACGCCTGGCCCGCTGCCCACGTCGAGCACCCGGCGCACCTCGGCCTGGTCGCGGCCGGGCCCGGCGAGCAGCCCGCGCAGCCAGTCCACGGCCTCGGTCATGGCCGCCGAGTCCAGGGTGGCGCCGCGCTCCAGGTGCGTGATCATCCCCGCCCAGTCGAAGTCGTCGCCGTGCCCGTGGCCGTGCCCGTGGCCGTGCCCGTGGCCGCCGTGCCCGTGGTGACCGTGGTCGTGGTGACCGTGCTCGTGCTCGTGCTCGTGCTGGTGCTGGTGTTCGCGCTGGTCGCTCATGGCTGCCGTCCTCCCGTGCGTGGGTCGCGGCCGGGTGGCCGCCCCGGCGGGCAAGCCTGCGGCCCCGCTGGGCGGTGAGGCAAACTTGTTTGCCGTTTTCGCGAAAAACTCGCGCCCGGCTCGGGCCCGTTCAGCGCTGGTCGCGTCCGCCCGGCGGGCGCAGCACCGCGAACGGGTCGGTGACCAGCATGTCCCGCCGGGTGAACCGGAACAGCGCGGCGGGCCGGCCGCCGCTGGGGCCGGGCGGGGCGGTGTCGCCGGTGGGCTCCAGCAGGCCGCGCCGGGCCAGCACGCGCTGCAGGTTGGTGGCGGACACCCGGTAGCCGAGCGCGGCCGAGTACAGCTCGCGCAGCGCCGACACGGTGAACTCCGGCGGGGCCAGGGCGAAGCCCACGTTGGTGTAGGAGAGCTTGGCGCGCAGCCGGTCGCGGGCGCGCAGCACGATCGCCCCGTGGTCGAAGGCGGCCGGCGGCAGGGCGTCCACCGCGTGCCAGGCGGTGTCCTCGGGCACCTCCGGGTCCACGTCGCTGGGCACCAGGCCGAGGAACGCGGTGGCGAGGACCCGGGGGCCGGGCACCCGGTCCGGGGCGCTGAACACGGCGAGCTGTTCGACGTGGGCGAGCTGGCGGACGTCGACCTTGACGGCGAGCTGGCGGCGGATCGAGGCCTCCACGTCCTCGTGCTCGCCGAGCCGCCCGCCGGGCAGCGCCCACCGCCCGGCCTGCGGTGCCCTGGCCCGCTGCCACAGCAGCACCTGGAGTGATCCGCATCGCACCTGGAGCACCGCGGCCAGCACCTCGTGGCCGAGTAGGCCCGATCGGGTGATAGCATCGACCATGTTTTCGATCCTAAGGCGAAAACCCTCGGGAGCGGAAATCCGCAGGACGGCATCCCTGACTGCGGGGTACGACGCAAGGAGGAACCATGGCCGCTACAACTTCTGTGGGACAGGCCAGCAGTGCGGTCGCGTTCGGTGGCGTCGAGCCCGACGCGGCGTGGCGGGAGGAGGTGCGGCGCCTGGCCAAGCAGCGCGACGCCGTGCTGCTCGCGCACAACTACCAACTGCCGGAGATCCAGGACATCGCCGACCACACCGGTGACTCCCTGGCTCTGAGCCGGATCGCCGCGGCCAGCGACGCGTCGACCATCGTCTTCTGCGGCGTGCACTTCATGGCCGAGACGGCCAAGATCCTCAGCCCGGACAAGACCGTGCTCATCCCGGACGCCAGGGCCGGCTGCTCGCTGGCCGACTCCATCACCGCCGAGCAGCTGCGCGCCTGGAAGGCCGAGCACCCCGGCGCGGTCGTGGTGTCCTACGTCAACACCACCGCCGAGGTGAAGGCCGAGACCGACATCTGCTGCACCTCGTCCAACGCGGTGGAGGTGGTCCAGTCGATCCCGGCCGACCGGGAGGTGCTGTTCTGCCCCGACCAGTTCCTCGGCGCGCACGTGCGCCGGGTGACCGGCCGGGACAACATCCACGTCTGGGCCGGCGAGTGCCACGTGCACGCCGGCATCAACGGCCCCGAGCTGGCCGAGCGGGCCGCGGCGCGGCCGGACGCCGACCTGTTCATCCACCCGGAGTGCGGCTGCGCCACCTCCGCGCTGTACCTGGCCGGGGAGGGCGCGGTGCCCGCCGAGCGGGTGAAGATCCTGTCCACCGGCGGCATGCTGGACGAGGCCAGGGCCACCAGGGCCAGGTCCGTGCTGGTGGCCACCGAGGTCGGCATGCTGCACCAGCTGCGCAAGGCCGCCCCCGAGGTGGACTTCCAGGCCGTCAACGACCGCGCGTCCTGCCGCTACATGAAGATGATCACCCCGGCCGCGCTGCTGCGCAGCCTGCGCGAGGGCGTCGACGAGGTGCACGTGGACCCGGACACCGCCGCACGCGCCCGCGACGCCGTGCAGCGGATGATCGCCATCGGCCAGCCCGGCGGCGGGGAGTGATCCGGGTGGACGACCAACTGGGGGCGGCCACCGACCCGCGCTGGGAGGCCGGGGCCGATCTGGTGGTGGTGGGCAGCGGGGTGGCCGGCCTGACCGCCGCGCTGCACGCCCGGTCCCGCGGCCTGCGGGTGCTCGTGGTGACCAAGGCCGAGGCCGACGACGGCAACACCCGCTGGGCCCAGGGCGGGGTGGCCGTGGTGCTGCCCGGCGAGCACGAGCCGGGCGACTCGGTGGCCAGGCACGTCACCGACACCCTGGTCGCCGGCGCCGGGCTGGGCGAGGAGGACGCGGTCGCCGCCATCCTCGCCGACGGCCCGGCCGCGGTGACCCGGCTGCGCCGCTGGGGCGCGGTGTTCGACCAGACCGCCGAGGGCGTGCTGGCCAGGGGCCGGGAGGGCGGGCACAGCGCGTTCCGCGTGGTGCACGCCGGCGGCGACGCCACCGGCGCCGAGGTGGAGCGGGCCCTGCTGGCCTGCGCCCGCGACGGCCGGGTGCCCGTGCTGGAGCGGCACGTGGCCGTGGACGCGCTGCGCACCCCGGCCGGCGCGGTGTGCGGGCTGCTGGTGCTGGACGCGGACGGCGTGCCCGGCCTGCTGCGCGCCCCGGCCGTGCTGCTGGCCACCGGTGGGCTCGGCCAGCTCTACCAGGCCACCTCCAACCCGGAGGTGGCCACCGGCGACGGCCTGGCCGTGGCGCTGCGGGCCGGCGCGCTCGCCGCCGACCTGGAGTTCTTCCAGTTCCACCCGACCGTGCTCTACACCGGGCGGGGCGCGCGCGGCCGGTGCCCGCTGGTCACCGAGGCGGTGCGGGGCGAGGGCGCGGTGCTGGTGGACGCCACCGGCGCGCGGGTGATGGCCGGTGTGCACCCGCTCGCCGACCTGGCGCCCAGGGACGTGGTGGCCGCCGCGATCACCCGCCGGATGGCCGAGGCGCCCGGCGGCGTGGACGACCACGTGTTCCTGGACGCCACCCACCTGGACGCGGCCACCTTCCGGCGGCGCTTCCCCACGGTGCACGCGGCCTGCCTGGCCGAGGGCGTCGACCCGAGCCGCGACCCCATCCCGGTGGCGCCGGCCGCGCACTTCTCCTGCGGCGGTGTCGTGTCCACAGTGGACGGACGTACCGGGGTGACCGGGCTGTACGTGGCGGGCGAGGTGGCCAGGACCGGGCTGCACGGCGCGAACCGGCTCGCCTCCAACAGCCTGCTGGAGGGGCTGGTGGTCGGCACCAGGGCGGCCGAGGCGGCCCGGGTCGACCTGGCCGCCGGCCGGCTGGTCAGCTGTTCGGCCGCGGTGGCGCCGCCGACGCCGGTGGTGGCCGTGGCCGAGCGGGACAGCCTGCAGCGGGTGATGAGCCGCTACGCGGCGGTCGGCCGGGACGCCGAAGGGCTCGACGTGGTCGGCTCGGTGCTCGACCTGTCCGCAGTGGACAGTCCACTGCGGACGCGTCGGCTGGTGGAGGACGCGGCGCTGACCCTGGCGGCCAGGGCGCTGATCGCCGCGGCCGCCGAGCGCACCGAGTCGCGCGGCTGCCACGTGCGCACCGACTACCCGGACGTGGACGACCGCGCCTGGCGGCGCAGCCTGACCGTCCGGCTCACCCCGTCCGGTCAGCCCGTGCTGGCCGGCCCGGCCCTGACCAGGGAGGCGGCATGACCGAGTTGCCCGCGCTGACGGAGTCGCCGGCGCTGTTCGAGATGTCCCCGGCCGTGCGCGCCGACCTCGCCTCGGCCGGACTGGACGCCGACGAGGTGGGCCGGCTGGTGCGCACCGCGCTGGGCGAGGACCTGCGCTTCGGACCGGACGCCACCACCGAGGCCACCGTGCCGGCCGACGCCGTGGGCACCGCGCGGATCACCCCGCGCCAGCCGGGCACGCTGGCCGGCCTGCCCGTGCTGCTGGCCGTGTTCGACGCCGTGCTCGGCCCGGACCACGAGGTGCTGTCCCGCCGGGCCGACGGCGACCGGCTGGCCCCCGGCGAGCCGGCGGTGGTGGTGCGCGGCCGGGTCCGCGGGCTGCTGACCGCGGAGCGCACCGCGCTGAACCTGGTCTGCCACCTGTCCGGGGTGGCCACGGCCACCGCCGCCTGGGTGGACGCGATCGCCGGCACCGGCGCGGCCGTGCGCGACTCCCGCAAGACCCTGCCCGGCCTGCGGGCCCTGCAGAAGTACGCGGTGCGCTGCGGCGGCGGCGTCAACCACCGGCTCGCCCTCGGTGACGCCGTGCTGATCAAGGACAACCACGTGCGCGCCGCCGGCTCGGTGACCGCGGCGCTGGCCTCGGTGCGGGCGCACGCCCCGCACCTGCCGTGCGAGGTGGAGGTGGACACCCTCGACCAGCTCGACGAGGTGCTCGCGGCCGGCGCGGAACTGGTGCTGCTGGACAACTTCAGCCCGGCCGAGTGCGCCGAGGCGGTCCGGCGGGTGCGGGCGGCCGGCACGGCCACCCGGCTGGAGGCGTCCGGCGGCCTGACCCTGGCCGTGGCCAGGGAGTACGCCGCCACCGGCGTGGACTACCTGTCGGTCGGCGGGCTCACCCACTCCTCGCCCGCGCTGGACCTGGGCATGGACCTGGACTGAGGCAGGTGGGCCGGCCCGTCACCCCGGGCCGGCCCCGCCCTGACTCGGTCCGGCCGCCCGGTTCACCCGAATGGCCCTGCGCGAACGTGCAACTCGCGGGGTTTGCACAGTCAACTCGCGCGGGGTGGGGTGGGGCTCCAGCGGTAGGTGTCGTGTTCGTCGAGGGTGATCGGCTCGGTGGTGGTCGTGGTCACGGCGAAGGTGAACTCGCGGACGTGCGCACCGCTGAGCGCCGAGGTGTAGTCGACCGCGCCGAGGTAGTCGGCAATGCCGGTGACGGCCAGCCCGGTCTCCTCCCGGACCTCGCGCACCAGAGCCTGGTCCAGGGTCTCGCCCGGATCCACCTTGCCGCCGGGCAGCTCGAACTCCCCGCCGCGGAACGCGCCCGGTGGGCGGCGCAGCAGCAGCACGCGGCCGCCGCGCCGCACCACCGCGCGCACGATCACCTGGCGCACGCCCTCGGCCGAGGCGGTGGCGGCCAGGTCGGCCAGGAACGCGGCGCTGATCACCCGGTCAGCGTAGAAGACGCGGCAGCGCCGACGGGGGCGCGCCCGGCGCCGGGCGGGGGACCAGCGCGCCGTTTCGACGTGGTTCTCTTTGCCCGCCTCCGCCAGTAAACTCGCAGATCAACAAGTGTCGTCCCCGCACACGCGGGGGTGTTCCCGTCGGCGTCCGGGGCTTCCTGTCGGCCACCGCGTCGTCCCCGCACACGCGGGGGTGTTCCCCCGTCGTTGGATCGCCAGGTCTTGACCGCGAAGTCGTCCCCGCACACGCGGGGGTGTTCCCTGACGGTGGCGATTTGGGTAGCCGCTCCGCCGGTCGTCCCCGCACACGCGGGGGTGTTCCCCGGCGGGACTCCAAGAACTGCGCGTCCCTGTAGTCGTCCCCGCACACGCGGGGGTGTTCCCAGACCACCGTCCAACTCTGCATCGCCCTCACCGTCGTCCCCGCACACGCGGGGGTGTTCCGGTCTCGCGCGTCCGGCGGGCGGTTGACCTGATGTCGTCCCCGCACACGCGGGGGTGTTCCGGCCGACCAGGACACGATGGGCGAGATCCGGCGGTCGTCCCCGCACACGCGGGGGTGTTCTGCGGTCTTCTCCAGGTGACGGAGTAGTGCCACCGTCGTCCCCGCACGCGCGGGGGTGTTCCCTCGGCGCTGAACACAGGCATTCGACTGTGGGAGTCGTCCCCGCACACGCGGGGGTGTTCCCGTGAGTACGAGGTCAGCGAGGACATCGAGGGGGTCGTCCCCGCACACGCGGGGGTGTTCCTGGGCAGCCAAATTCGTGGCCTTGGAGAGATCCGTCGTCCCCGCACACGCGGGGGTATTCCGACGCTACGGTTGCACTTCAGGCAGGATCATGCGTCGTCCCCGCGCGTGCCGGGGTTCCAGGGGGTGACCAGGCCGGCGGGCTGGCCAGCTGGTGGGTCAGCGCAGGCGGCGGTTGGCCAGCACCGGGATGGTCTGGCGGGCCTGGTCGACCAGGTCGGGCTCCAGGTCCACCAGCAGCATGTCCGGGCCCTCGCCCAGCTGCGCGGGCACGTCGCCGAACGGGTCGGCCACCATGCTGCAGCCGATGCCGGTGGGCGCGCTGTCGCTGGGCGGGGTCACCCCGGCCGCGGCCGGGTCGGCCTGGCCGCAGGCCAGCACCCACGAGGTGCTGTCCAGTGCCCTGGCGCGGACCAGCAGCTCCCACTGCTCGCGCTTGCCCGGCCCGGCGCCCCAGGACGCGGCCACCAGGACCGCGATGGCGCCCTGGTCGGCCAGCGCCCGGAACAGCTCGGGGAAGCGCACGTCGTAGCAGGTGGCCACGCCCAGGGTGAGGCCGTCCACGGTCACGGTGAGCGGCTGCTCGCCGGGCGCGACCGTGCGCGACTCCTGGAAGCCGAACGCGTCGTAGAGGTGGATCTTGCGGTAGCCGGTGTGCACGCCCTCGCCGGTGACCAGCAGGGTGTTGTAGACCCGGCCGTCCGGGGCCGGCTCGAACATGCCGGCCACCACCAGCACGCCGTGCGCGTCGGCGATGGCGCTCACCGCGCTGGCCCACGGCCCGTCCAGCGGCTGGGCGATCGGCGCCAGTGGCACGCCGAAGCAGGCCATCGTGGCCTCGGGCAGCAGCACCACGCGGGCGCCGTCGGCGGCGGCCTCGCGCACCGCCTCCCGCACCAGCTCCAGGTTGGTGTCCGGGTCCGGGGTCGAGGTGATCTGGCAGAGAGCAACGCGCACGGCTTCATCCTCCGGTAGTTGTCGGGACTCGGCACCCCTTGGTCACGCTGTTAGGCTTCGGTATACCAGCGGTATGCAAGGGGGTCGAGCAGTGATCTCGGGGCGGGACAAGGCTTACGAGTACCTCAAGGACACCCTGCTCGCCGATCCCAGCATGCGGGGCCGGTTCATCAGCGAACAGGACGTGGCCAACCGGATCGGCGTGTCGCGCACCCCGATCCGCGAGGCGCTGCTGCTGCTGGCCGCCGAGGACCTGGTGCAGCTGGTGCCCAAGAAGGGCGCGTACGTGGCACCGATGACCGGCCGCGAGATCGCCGAGCTGATGGACCTGCGCGGCATGGTCGAGCGGTACGCGGCCGAGCGGGTGCTGGCGGCCGGGCAGGCGCCGGTCGAGCAGATGCGCCAGGCCCTGGACCGGCAGCGGGAACTGGGCGGCGCGGCCGAGGCCAGGCGGGAGTTCATCGACGTCGACCGCGTGTTCCACACCCACCTGGTGCACGCCGCCGGCAACGGCATGATGACCAGGATGTACGAGGGGCTGCGGGCCAGGCAGGTGCGCTGCGGCGTGATCGCCCTGGACCGGGCGGTGGACCGGCAGCGGGAGGTGCTCGGCGAGCACCAGGCCATCCTGGACGGCCTGGCCGCCGGTGACGTGGCCGCGACCACCGCGGCCATCACCGAGCACCTCCAGGCCACCCTGGCGGTGCTGCTGGGCACCTGAGCCCGCCACCGGTCCGGCCGGCCCGTCAGGCGCCGGGCTCGCTGATGCCCAGCGCGGGCGTGCCGTGCAGCGCGTGGAACTCCTCGTCCTCGGCCTGCGAGCGGTCCTTGCCCAGCGCCAGCCCGACGGCGGTCACCACCGAGGCCACCAGCAGGTAGCAGGCCAGCCCGACCCAGCTGTCGAACTCGGCCAGCAGCAGGGTGAACAGCAGCGGAGCCACGGCACCGCCGATCACCCCGGCCAGGGTGTAGGCCAGCGAGCTGCCGGTGTAGCGCAGCCGGGGGGTGAACTGCTCGCTGATGAACGCCGCCTGCGGGCCGTACATCAGCGAGTGGAGGACCAGGCCGACGACCACGCCGAGCACCAGCAGCGGCAGCGACTTCGTGTTGATCAGCGGGAAGGCCAGGAACGGCCACACCGCGGTGCCGATCACGCCGACCAGGTACACGCCCCGGCGGTTGAACCGGTCGGACAGCGCGCCGGCCAGCGGGATGAGCACCACCTGCAGCCCCGAGGCGATCAGCACGGCGGTCACGCCCCAGCCGCGCGGCAGGCCCAGTTCCTGGGTGATGTAGGTCAGCACGAACACGGTGAACAGCGCGTAGAGCACGTCCGGCGCCACCCGGGACAGCACCGAGGCGACCAGTTCGCGGCGCTGGGTCGTCCACACCTCGCGGATCGGCGCGGTGGGCCGGTCGTGGTGCTCGGACAGGGCGCGGAACACCGGGGTCTCCTCCAGGCGGACCCGGATCCACAGGCCGAAGACGACCAGCAGCGCGGACAGCAGGAACGCCACCCGCCAGCCCCAGGAGAGGAACTGCTCGTTGGTCAGCACCCCGCTGACCAGCGCCAGCACCCCGTTGGCCAGCAGGTTGCCGGCCGGCGGGCCGACCTGGGCGGCCGACGCCCAGAAGCCCCGCTGCTTGGGGTTGCCGAACTCGCTGGACAGCAGCACCGCGCCGCCCCACTCGCCGCCGAGGCCGACGCCCTGGGCGAAGCGCAGCAGCACCAGCAGCACGCCGGCGGTGGCGCCGACCGAGCCGTAGGTGGGCAGCAGACCGATCAGCAGGGTGGCGATGCCGGTGATCAGCAGCGTGATCACCAGCACCCGCTTGCGGCCGAGCACGTCGCCGAGCCGGCCGAACACGAACCCGCCCAGCGGTCGGGACACGTAGCCCACGGCGTAGGTGGAGAAGGCCAGCAGCGTGCCGGACAGCGGGTCCTCACTCGGGAAGAACAGCGGGCCGAAGACCAGTGCGGCGGCGGCGTTGTAGACGGCGAAGTCGTACCACTCCAGCGAGGTGCCGGAGAGGCTGGCCAGGAACGCGCGCACCAGCGCACGCCGGTCGGGGGCGGCCGTGGGGACCGCGGCGTTGTCGGACATACCTGGTACCTGGGTTCTGTTGGGCCGGCGATGACGTTGCCAGCCAGGGACAATGTCTGTAATGCTGCCTGTATACAACCCGTATGCGCAATAGCGCGCCCTGGTCCGCGAGGGAGTTTTACGTGGCTGAAATCCGCTTTGACCTGCCCGATGGCCAGCAGGTGTCACTCACCGTGACCACCCTGTTGAATGGCGGCTACGCCGGGCGCAGCCAGGACGACGTGGCCGCGCACGTGGCCGAACTCGCCGAGCTGGGCGTGCCGGCACCGACCACCACCCCCTGCCTGTACCCGGTCGCGCCCTACCTGGCCACCCAGACCGACCAGGTGCCCGTGCAGCACGGCCGCACCTCGGGCGAGGCCGAGTGGGCACTGGTGATCGCCGGCCCGGACGAGCGGGACGTGCTGCTGACGGTGGCCTGCGACCACACCGACCGCGAGCTGGAGGTGCACGGCGTCGCCTGGAGCAAGCAGGCCGGCCCGGACGTGCTCGGCCGGCGCGCCTGGCGCCTGGTGGACGTGGCCGACCGGATCGACGAGATCACCCTGACCGCGTGGGCCGGTGACACCGAGATCCAGCGCGGCACCCTGGCCGAACTGCTCCCGCCGGCGTTCTGGCTGGACCTGCTGCGCGAGCGCGGCCTGCTCACCCCGGGCACGGTGCTGCTGTCCGGCACCATCCCGATGCACGCCGGCGTGGACCAGTTCGCCGACTCCTGGCGGGTGGAGCTGGGCGACCCGGCCACCGGCGACACCATCACCTGCGCCTACCAGGTCACCCGCATGCCCGACCCGATCGGCTGATCACCCCGCCAACCCACCCCCGCCGCGCGAGTCGACTTTGCAAACCAATGCCGGGAAGTTAGGGGTTGGTGGCCGGCGTCAAGAGGTGGTGGGCGAGGTGCGTCTGAGGGGGTTGAAAAGCAGACAACGGAGTTCCTGTAGAACGAGTGTCGACCAAGATCACTCTGTTCGGGAACTCCGTTGCCATACCAGTCTGTCATGCCCCACACCCCACCGGACAGCGCCGGGGTGTTCGCCCCGGGACACCTGGGTGAACTCACCCAGCTCGTCACTCCCGCCCTGGTCGACCAGGTACTGTCGCTGACCCGCCGAACCCAACAGCGCGTCCGCATGCTGCCCGCCCGGGTCATGGTGTACTTCGTGCTGGCCATGGCCCTGTTCCCCAGACAGGGCTACCG
>NZ_JAMTCK010000018.1 GCF_024171785.1 Goodfellowiella coeruleoviolacea | reverse complement strand
ACGATTCCCCACCACCCTTCTAAGTAAATCTCTGCGAAATGACGGCAGAAGGGTGCGCGACTACGGAACCGGCGGCCAAGGCCGGCAAGTCTGGGATGCGGTCGGAACAGCAGCCAACCGGACCACAATTCCAGTCATTTCCCGCAAGCCGACTGCCCCCAAAACCCGGGGTTCACGCGCCTGCCCATTGGGTCCACGGTTGCTGTCCCGCTGCTCGGGTCCGCTGCTCGGATCCGGTGGCCGGGTCCGGTGGCCGGGTCCGGTGGCCGGGTCGGGTGGCCGGGTCCGGTGGCCGCGTCCGGTGTCCGGTTTCGTCTGGACCAGTCGGCCGCCCTGGCGGGCGGCGGGCCGGCCGCGCGCTCAGTCGGCCGCCTTGGCGGTGGCGGGCTGATCCGGCGCAGGGGGCTGGTCCGATGCAATGGGCTCGCCTGATGCGGCGGGGTGGTCGGCGGTAGTGGGGCGGGCACCGTCGCGGCGCCACATCGGCCGCAGGCGGCGGTGCAGTGCCAGCAGGCACAGGCCCACCACGATCAGCCCAGCCACCACCGACTGGGACAGCACGTAGGTGCGGCCGTCGAAGGTGGCCCCGGTGGGCGGCAGGACCACCGCGATCAGCGCGCTGCCCGCCACGGTCAGCACCCGGAACCGGGGCCCGACCATGGCGGTGGCCAGCGGCAGCGCCGCCCACAGCACGTACCAGGGCTGCAGCACCGGACCGAGGACCAGCACCGCGGCCAGCCCGGCACCCAGTCCGTTCAGCGCCTTGATCCGGCCCCGGAAGCTCTGCCACAGCAGCGTGGCGCAGATCAGCACGGACACGCCCTGGCCGATCAGTCGGAACAACGCGATGGTGGACTCGGTGTGGTTGCCCAGGCCGAGCAGGATGCCCAGCCCGCCGCCGAGGAAGCCGAGCGCGGTCACCGGCGACATCCAGCTCTTGACCGTCTTGGCGACGTCGAGCGTGCCGATCCAGCCGATGCCCAGCCCGGTGCCGGCCGACACCAGCGCGGTGACCCCGACGAACACCACGGCCAACAGCAGGGCCACCCGCAGCAGGTCGACCAGGCGGCCACCCCAGCGGCGGGCGATCAGCACACCGAGAAAGCCCAGCGCCAGCGCGGCCGGGATCTTCACCATGGCACCGAGGGTGATCAGGGTCGCGCCGAGCGCTACCCAGGCGAACTCCCCGGGCTGGCGGGGCGGCACCGGTTCGCCAGGCACCAACCGGGGCAGGCCGCGCAGCGCGACCTCCACGCCGACCAGCATCAGGCCGATGGCCAGGGCCTCGTTGTGCACGCCGACCACCATGTGGAACAGCACCAGCGGGTTGGCCGCGCCCAGCCACAGGGCGCTCACCGGCTGCACCCCGAACCGGCGGGCCAGCCTGGGCAACGCCCACACGATCATGGCCACGCCGACCAGCGCGAGCAGTCGGTGCACCAGCACGCCGGTCATCACGTGGTTGCCCACGATCCAGCTGATCACCCTGCCCACCGCCAGGAACAGCGGGCCGTAGGGCGCCGGGGTCTCCCGCCAGATGTTGGGCACGCCCCTGGTCAGCGGGTGGTCCACGCCCAGCGCCGGGGCGGGGCCGACCACGTAGGGGTCGATGCCCCTGGCCGCGATCTCGCTCTGCGCCAGGTAGCTGTAGACGTCCCGGCTGAACATGGGCATGGCGAAGATCAGCGGCGCCGCCCACATCACCAGGGTGCGGTCCAGCTGGGTGCGGGAGAGCAGCCTGGGCCGACCCGGCCGCACCAGCCGGCCCAGCCAGATCCAGGCCAGCACGACCATGAAGATGCCGGTCCAGGCGATGGCCAGGGAGACCGCGGGCATCCGGGTGAACAGGCCGAGCACGGGCACCCCGGGCACCGGGTTGAACACCGGCGCCGCGCCCGTGCCCAGCGAGCCGGCGGCCAGCAACAGCGCGCCCACCGTGCCGAACCGGCGGATCAGGTCCAGCAGCCGGCGTTCGGCCGCGTCGAGCGGGGCCGGCTGGTCCGGCCAGTCGTCTCTGGCGTGTCCGTCCTGGGGATTGCCGCTGCCGTCGTGCTGGCGCGCACCGCCAGCGGCCTGACCCTTGACTCCGCCCGCCACCACGTGACGAAGGGTAGCGACCGGAAACCGACCGGGTTTGTCGAACCACGCGAGGAGCGGAACGACCACACCGACGGGGTGACTCCCAACACACCGGGAGTGGGTGATCGCCAGTCGGCTCGATCGTTGAACAATGAGGCCGGCCGGGTCAGCGGGGTTGGCCGTTCGGGCAAGGCGACAGTGAGCCGGCTCACCCACGCCCGGGCGACTTTTGCGGTGCCTCGACTAAATAGGTAACACTTGTGTTGTGAAAAACGCCGGCACTTCCGCTCCGCAGACCGCGGACGCCACCCAGGGCCCGTTCGGCCCCGGGGCGGTGCCGCAGTCCAACGACGGGCGTACCCGGCACGCCGTGGCCCGGCTGTTGCTGGAGCGCGGTCCGGTCGCGGCGGCCGAGGTCGCCGAGGTGCTCGGACTGAGCCCGCCCGCGGTGCGTCGCCACCTCGACGCGCTCGTGGCCGACGGCCAGGCCAGCACCAGGGACGCGCCCAAGCGGGGGCGGCGCGGTCGGGGGCGACCAGCCAAGCTGTTCCTGCTGACCGAGGCCGGCCGGTCCCGGTTCGGGCACGCCTACGACGACCTGGCCGTGGCCGCCCTGCGCTTCCTCGCCGAGCACGGTGGGGAGGACGCGGTGCGCGCCTTCGCCCAGCGCCGGGTGATCTCCCTGGTTGACCGGCACCGGGCCGCGATCATGGCCGCGAACAGCCCGGCCGAGCGCGCCAAGGCGCTGGCCGAGGTGCTGAGCCGCGAGGGCTACGCTGCCTCGACGCGCCACGTCGGGGCGGGGGAGCAGCTGTGCCAGCACCACTGCCCGGTCGCGCACGTGGCGGCCGAGTTCCCGCAGTTCTGCGAGACCGAGACGGCGGCCTTCGCCAAGGTGCTCGGCACCCACGTGCAGCGGTTGGCCACGATCGCCAGGGGTGACGCGGCGTGCACCACGCACGTGCCCGCGGTGACCAGGGTCGACGAGCCCGTGGCGGGGCCGACCGAACAACCCGGCGGAACACCGCCGGCACCACCCACCAGCAACCCGGCGACCCCGCCGCAGCGACCAGGCGGCGCGTCGGGCCAGACAGCGCGTCCACATCCGGCCGAGGCGCAGCCCGCCCGGTCGGTCGAGGACGTGACAACACGGATCCCGGACGGAGGGGAGCCCGCATGACTGCCGCTGCCGAGCAGCGCACCACCACACCGCCGAACTCTCTTGGGCAGGAACCACTCAGCCAGGAGGAGGCCCTGGCCTCGCTCGGCCGTTACGAGTACGGCTGGGCCGACGCGGACGTCGCCGGCGCGAGCGCGCGGCGAGGCCTGAACGAGGAGGTCGTCCGGGACATCTCGGCGAAGAAGGGCGAGCCGGAGTGGATGCTCCAGGCGCGCCTGAAGGCGCTGAAGCTGTTCGACCGCAAGCCCATGCCGAACTGGGGTGCTGATCTGTCGGGCATCGACTTCGACACGATCAAGTACTTCGTCCGGTCCACCGAGAAGCAGGCGACCAGCTGGGAGGACCTGCCCGAGGACATCAAGAACACCTACGACAAGCTGGGCATCCCGGACGCGGAGAAGCAGCGGCTGGTCGCGGGTGTCGCGGCCCAGTACGAGTCCGAGGTCGTGTACCACAAGATCCAGGAGGAGCTGGAGGCCCAGGGCGTCATCTTCCTGGACACCGACACCGGCCTCAAGGAGCACCCCGAGCTGTTCCAGGAGTACTTCGGCTCGGTCATCCCGGCCGGTGACAACAAGTTCTCCGCGCTGAACACCGCGGTGTGGTCCGGTGGGTCGTTCATCTACGTGCCCAAGGGCGTCCACGTGGACATCCCGCTGCAGGCCTACTTCCGGATCAACACCGAGAACATGGGCCAGTTCGAGCGCACGCTGATCATCGTCGACGAGGGCGCCTACGTGCACTACGTCGAGGGCTGCACCGCGCCGATCTACAAGTCGGACTCGCTGCACTCGGCCGTCGTGGAGATCATCGTCAAGAAGGGCGCCCGCTGCCGGTACACGACCATCCAGAACTGGTCGAACAACGTCTACAACCTGGTCACCAAGCGCGCCAAGGCCGAAGAGGGCGCGACCATGGAGTGGATCGACGGCAACATCGGCTCCAAGGTCACGATGAAGTACCCGTCGGTGTTCCTCATGGGCGAGCACGCCAAGGGCGAGGTGCTGTCCATCGCCTTCGCCGGTGAGGGCCAGCACCAGGACGCCGGCGCCAAGATGGAGCACCTGGCCCCGCACACGTCCTCGACGATCGTGTCCAAGTCGGTGGCCCGCGGCGGTGGCCGCACCTCCTACCGCGGCCTGGTCCGGGTGCACAAGCGGGCGCACCACGCCAAGTCGACGGTCAAGTGCGACGCGCTGCTGGTGGACACCATCAGCCGCTCGGACACCTACCCCTACGTGGACATCCGTGAGGACGACGTGGCCATGGGCCACGAGGCCACCGTGTCCAAGGTCAGCGAGGACCAGCTGTTCTACCTGATGTCCCGCGGCCTGACCGAGGACGAGGCCATGGCCATGGTCGTGCGCGGGTTCGTCGAGCCCATCGCGCGCGAGCTGCCCATGGAGTACGCCCTGGAACTCAACCGCCTGATCGAGCTACAGATGGAAGGGGCCGTCGGCTGAGATGACGGTTTCTGCCGAGAAGATGACCACCACCGACAACGAGCAGTTCGGCCTCACCCCCCACTCGCACGGCGCTGGTGTGCCGCTGTCGACCAGGGCCGACCGCGAGGACGCCACCAGCGTGCCCACCGGGCGCGAGGAGAACTGGCGGTTCACCCCGCTCAAGCGGCTGACCGGGCTGATCCCCGGGCAGGCGGCCACCGGCGAGGCGGTCGTGACCGTGGACGCGCCGGTGACCGTGCTGGTCGACACCGCCAACCGGGACGACGAGCGGCTGGGTGAGGCCGGTCGGCCCACCGAGTACGTGTCCCGGCTGGCCTGGGAGTCCTTTGCCAAGGCCACCGTGGTGACCGTGCCCAAGGAGGTGGTGGCCGCGCCCACCACCATCACGGTGACCGGCCCCGGTGCGGGCAACGTCGCCTACGGGCACCTGCAGGTGCGCCTGGAGCGGTTCGCCGAGGCGGTCGTGGTGATCGACCACCGCGGCTCGGGCAGCTACGCCGACAACATCGAGTTCGTGGTGGCCGACGGTGCCAAGCTGACCGTGGTGGCCGTGCACGACTGGGCCGACGACGCGGTGCACGTGTCCGCGCACCACGCCCGGCTGGGCAAGGACGCCGTGCTGCGGCACACCGTGGTCACCCTCGGCGGTGGCACGGTGCGGATCAGCCCGACGGTGAACTACGCCGACAAGGGCGGCGACGCCGAACTGCTCGGCCTGTACTTCGCCGACGCCGGCCAGCACCTGGAGCACCGCACCTTCGTCGACCACGCCGTGCCCAACTGCCGCAGCAACGTCGTCTACAAGGGCGCGCTGCAGGGCGAGGGCGCGCGCACCGTGTGGATCGGCGACGTGCTGATCCGGGCGGCGGCCGAGGGCACCGAGACCTTCGAGCTGAACCGCAACCTGGTGCTCACCGACGGGGCGCGGGCCGACTCCGTGCCCAACCTGGAGATCGAGACCGGCGAGATCGCCGGCGCCGGCCACGCCAGCGCCACCGGCCGGTTCGACGACGAGCAGCTGTTCTACCTGCAGGCCAGGGGCATTCCCGAGGAGCAGGCCCGGCGGCTGGTGGTCCGGGGCTTCTTCCACGAGGTGCTGATGAAGATCTCGGTGCCCGAGGTCCGCAAGCGCCTGGAGGAGGCCATCGAGGCGGAGCTTGAGGCGGTCGGCGGATGAGCCAGGCGCGTGACCTGCTGACCGAGCCGGGGCAGTGGCAGCGGGTGTGCTCGTTGACCGAACTCGACCAGGGCAAGCCAGCCGGGTTCGAGATCGACGACACGCCCGTGGTGCTGGTCCGCGACGGCGAGCAGGTGCACGCGTTGCACGACGTGTGCACGCACGCGGAGGTGGCGCTCAGCGAGGGCGAGGTGAGCCGGGGCGGCATCGAGTGCTGGCTGCACGGCTCGTGCTTCGACCTGCGCACCGGAGCGCCCTCGTCGCTGCCAGCCACCGAACCGGTGAACGTCTACCCGGTGCACGTCGCCGGTGACGACGTCTACGTCGACCTCAGCAGCCCGAAGAACCAGGGCTAGAACCAGCCCGACACCAGGAGAAACAAGGACGATGTCCACCCTCGAAATCAAGGACCTGCACGTTTCGGTCGTCACCGACGAGGAGCCCAAGGAGATCCTCAAGGGCGTCGACCTGACCATCAAGTCCGGCGAGACCCACGCCATCATGGGCCCGAACGGCTCGGGCAAGTCGACCCTGTCCTACGCCATCGCCGGCCACCCCAAGTACGAGGTGACCTCCGGCTCGGTGCTGCTGGACGGCGAGGACGTGCTGGACATGTCCGTGGACGAGCGGGCCCGCGCCGGCCTGTTCCTCGCCATGCAGTACCCGGTCGAGGTGCCCGGCGTCTCGATGTCCAACTTCCTGCGCACCGCCGCCACCGCGGTCCGGGGCGAGGCCCCGCAGCTGCGGCACTGGGTCAAGGAGGTCAAGCAGGCCATGGCCGAGCTGGACATCGACCCGACCTTCGCCGAGCGCAGCGTGAACGAGGGCTTCTCGGGCGGTGAGAAGAAGCGCCACGAGATCCTGCAGCTGGCGCTGCTCCAGCCGAAGTTCGCCATCCTCGACGAGACCGACTCCGGTCTGGACGTGGACGCGCTGCGCGTGGTGTCCGAGGGCGTGAACCGCTTCCGGGCCAACAGCGAGTCCGGCGTCATGCTGATCACCCACTACACCCGGATCCTGAAGTACATCACCCCGGACTTCGTGCACGTGTTCGCCGGCGGCCGGATCGTCGAGTCCGGCGGTTCGGAGCTGGCCGACCGGCTGGAGGAAGAGGGCTACGTGCGCTACGTCGGCAAGCGGGAGGGGGCGCTCGCCCAGTGACAACCACTGCCGCGCCGCTCGACGTCGAAGCCATCCGCAAGGACTTTCCCATCCTGACCCGGACGGTGCGCGACGGACACCGGCTGGTCTACCTCGACTCCGGGGCCACCTCGCAGCGGCCGCGGCAGGTGTTGGACGCCGAGCGCAGCTTTCTGGAGACCTCCAACGCGGCGGTGCACCGCGGTGCGCACCAGTTAGCGGAGGAGGCCACCGACGCCTACGAGGCGGCCCGCGCCCGCATCGCCGAGTTCATCGGGGTCGGCGCCGGTGAGGTGGTGTTCACCAAGAACGCCACCGAGAGCGTGAACCTGGTGGCCTACGCCATGAGCAACGCCGCGACCAGCGGCGAGCAGGCCGCCCGGTTCGCGGTCGGGCCCGGTGACGAGATCGTGGTCACCGAGATGGAGCACCACGCCAACCTGGTGCCCTGGCAGGAGCTGTGCCGCCGGACCGGCGCCACGCTGCGCTGGTTCGGCATCACCGACGACGGCCGGCTGGATCTGTCCACGCTGGACGAACTGGTCACCGGGCGCACCAAGCTGGTGGCGTTCACCCACCAGTCCAACGTGCTCGGCACGGTCAACCCGGTCGAGCCGATCGTGGCCAGGGCCCGGCAGGTGGGCGCGCTCACCGTGCTGGACGCCTGCCAGTCCGTGCCGCACCAGCCGGTCGACTTCGGCGCGCTGGGTGTGGACTTCGCGGTGTTCAGCGGGCACAAGATGCTCGGCCCGTCCGGGGTGGGCGTGCTCTACGGCCGGGCGGAGCTGCTGGCCGCCATGCCGCCGTTCATCACCGGCGGGTCCATGATCGAGCTGGTGCGGATGGAGGGCTCCACGTTCGCCCCGCCGCCGCAGCGGTTCGAGGCCGGCGTGCCGATGACCTCCCAGGTGGTGGGACTCGGCGCGGCGGTGGACTATCTCAGCGTGGTGGGCATGGACCGGATCGCCGCGCACGAGCACGAGCTGACCAGGGCGGCCCTGGCCGGTCTCGCCGAGATCCCCGGGGTCAGCCTGGTCGGGCCGGGCCTGGACGAGCACGGCGAGGTGGTCGACCGGGGCGGCGCGGTGTCGTTCGTGCTGGACGGCATCCACCCGCACGACGCCGGCCAGGTGCTGGACAGCGTGGGGGTGGCGGTGCGGGTCGGGCACCACTGCGCGTGGCCGCTGCACCGCCGGCTGGGCATCCCGGCCAGTGTGCGGGCCAGCTTCTACCTGTACAACGACCGTGATGACGTGACGGCGCTGCTCGCCGGGGTGCGGGAGGCACAGCGCTTCTTCGGGGTGACCGGGGGTTAGCCGGCATGCAGCTGCAGCAGATGTACCAGGAGATCATCCTGGACCACTACAAGAATCCGCACCGGCGTGGCCTGCGTGAGCCCTACCAGGCCGAGGTCCACCACGTGAACCCCACCTGCGGCGACGAGGTGACGCTGCGGGTGCACCTGGCCGGCGACGGCGGTGCGGCGACCGTGTCCGACGTCTCCTACGAGGGACAGGGCTGCTCGATCAGCCAGGCGGCCACCTCGGTGCTGACCGACCTGGTGGTGGGCCGCACCGTGGCCGAGGCGTTCCAGACCATGGACGCCTTCGTCGAGCTGATGCAGGGCCGCGGCCACGTCGAGCCGGACGAGGACGTGCTGGAGGACGGGATCGCGTTCGCCGGGGTCGCCCAGTACCCGGCCCGCGTCAAGTGCGCGCTGCTTGGTTGGATGGCGTTCAAGGACGCCGTGGCGCGCGTGGCCGACAGCGCCGAGACGCCCGCCGCGGCCGGCGGGCACAGCAGCGAGGTGAGCAGCCGATGAGTGAGACCACTGGTACCCCCGCGGCCCAGGACGAGCAGGTCCAGCGGGGTGTCGAGGGACTGCCCGAGCCACCGCCGCCGAGCGCGGAGGTGGCCGCGGTGGACGACGTCGAGGAGGCGCTGCGCGATGTCGTCGACCCGGAACTCGGCATCAACGTGGTGGACCTCGGGCTGGTCTACGACATCCGGGTGGACGCGGACAACACCGCGCTGCTGGACATGACGCTGACCTCGGCGGCCTGCCCGCTCACCGACGTCATCGAGGACCAGACCAGGGCCGCGCTGACCGGTGGACCGGGTGGGGGCCTCGTCCGCGACTTCCGGATCAACTGGGTGTGGATGCCGCCGTGGGGCCCGGAGCGGATCACCGAGGACGGCCGCGAGCAGCTGCGCGCCCTCGGTTTCACCGTCTGAGCACCACCCACCCGCACCACTGCCTCGGGGCCGACCACCGTTTGGGGTCGGCCCCGAGGCTTTTCCGCACCCGCCCCCGACGGCCGGGGCCCACGGGTCTACGGGGGCACCGGGTCGTCACCGGTGGGCAGTTCGGCGAGCCGGCGGTCGAGGTAGTGCCGCTCGGCGTCGGTCGGGGCCAGGTCGCGTGCCTGCCGGTAGGCGGCGGCCGCCTCGGCGTGGCGGCCGAGGCGGCGGAGCAGGTCGGCCCTGGTCGCCGGCAGCAGGTGGTAGCCGGCCAGCGCGCCGGTGGCGGCCAGCGCGTCCACCAGTGCCAGTCCCTCGGCCGGGCCGGCGGCCATGCCCACGGCGACCGCCCGGTTCAGCTCGACCACCGGGGACGGCGTCAGCCGGGCCAGTTGCCCGTACAGCGCGGCGATCTGCGGCCAGTCGGTGTCCGCCGCCCGCCGCGCGGTGGCGTGGCAGGCGGCGATCGCGGCCTGCACCTGGTAGGGGCCGGGTCGGCGGCGCCGCAGCACGCCGTCCAGCAGCGCCACCCCCTCGGCGATCTCGGCGGTGTCCCAGCGGCTGCGGTCCTGCAGTTCCAGCGGCACCAGGCCGCCGGCCGCGTCCACTCGGGCGGCCCGGCGCGCGTGCTGCAGCCGCATCAGCGCGAGCAGCCCCACCGCCTCGGGCTCGTCGGGCATCAGCCGGACCAGCACCCCGGCCAGCCGGATCGCCTCGGCGGCCAGGTCGGGGCGCAGCAAATCCGCGCCGGCCGTGGCCGCGTATCCCTCGGTGAACAGCAGGTACAGCACGGCGAGCACGGCCGAGGTGCGCTCGGGCAGCAGGTGCGGTGGTGGCACCCGGAAGGGGATGCCGGCGTGGCGGATCTTCTGCTTGGCCCGGACCAGGCGCTTGGCCATGGTCTGCTCGCTGACCAGGAACGCCCTGGCGATCTCGGCGGTGCTCAGCCCGGCCAGGGTGCGCAGGGTGAGCGCGACCTGGGCCGGCACCGCCAGCGCCGGGTGGCAGCAGGTGAACATCAACCGCAGCCGGTCGTCCGGCACAGCGTCGTCGTCGTCGGTGGGCGGTTCGGGGGCAGGGGACAGGGCGGCGGCCTCCTGGAGTTTGGCGGCACCGAGCGCGTCCCGGCGCAGTCGGTCCACGGCGCGGTTGCGGGCGGTCGTGGTCAGCCAGGCCCCGGGCCGGCGGGGCACGCCGTCCCGGGGCCAGGTGCGCAGGGCCAGGGCGAAGGCGTCCTGGGCGCAGTCCTCGGCCAGGTCCCAGTCGCCGGTGAGCCGGATGACGCTGGCCACCACCCGGCCCCACTGCTCGTGGAACGCCCTGGTCAGCGCGGCGTCGACGGCACTGGTCACGGCGTCAGCAGCGGCCGGATCTCGATCGTGCCGTAACCCGCGGCCGGGTGCTTGGCGGCGATCTCGATCGCCTCGTCCAGGTCGGCGCAGTCGATCAGGACGAACCCGCCGATCTGCTCCCTGGTCTCGGCGAACGGGCCGTCGGTGAGCAGCACCTCGTCGCCGCGCACCCGCACGGTGGTGGCCTCGGTCGGGGGCCGCAGCCCGGCGCCGCCCCGGACCACGCCGCGCTGCTCCATCTCCTCGGACCAGCCGCCGCACCCGTCCTGCGCGTGCGCCGCGGCCGTCTCGTCACCACAGATCAACAGCACGTACTTCATCAGGTTCCTCCTCAGTCGTTGCCGGTCACCAGTACGACGAACGGGACCGCGCCGGATGGACAGCCGCCGGGCGAGTGGTGGGCCCCATCTTCGGCCAGGGCGCCACCACCACCCGGTGTCCACCGCTCCTCGACACTCCGCTGGTCCTGTGGTTCACTAGTCGAGTAACGAACCAACAGACCAGGGGTGCTCTCGTGTTCGACGACCGGAGCCCGATCTACCAGCAGATCGCCGAGAAGATCAAAGAGGACATCCTGGCGGGCGTTCTTCAGGAAGACGAGAAAGTCATGTCGACGAACCAGTACTCGTCGTTCTACCGGATCAATCCCGCCACCGCGGCCAAGGGTTTCCAGCAGTTGCTGGAAGAAGGCATCCTCTACAAAAAACGGGGAATCGGAATGTTTGTCAGTCAGAACGCCAGGGAAACGCTGCGCCAGCAGCGCCGCGAGCGTTTCTTCGAGGAAGTCGTGGACGCCATGGTGGCCGAGGCGCGCATGATCGGCATCCCGCTCGCCGACGTCATCCGGCGCATCCAGGACGCCGACGGGGGGCGGTCGTGAGCCTGTCGGTCCACCTCCGCGACCTGTCCCTGCGCTACGGCGAGACCACCGCGCTCGACGGCCTGAGCCTGGAGTTGGCCGGCGGCAAGGTCTACGGCCTGCTCGGTCGCAACGGGTCCGGCAAGACCAGCCTGTTGTCGGTGCTGGCGGCGCGGCGCCGGGCCAGCGCGGGCACCGTGCTCGTCGACGGCGAGGACCCGTTCGAGAACACCCGGATCATGCGCCGGACCTGCTTCATCCGCGACGAGGTCGACGCCTACGAGCAGACCAGCGTCCGGCAGGCGCTGCGGTTCGCCGCGCGGCTGCGGCCGCACTGGGACGAGGACTACGCGCACCACCTCGTCGACACGTTCAAGCTGCCGGTGAAGAAGAAGGTCTCCGCGCTGTCCCGGGGCATGAAGTCCGCGCTGGGAATCACCCTCGGACTGGCCTGCCGGGCACCGCTGACGATTTTCGACGAATCCTACCTGGGAATGGACGCGCCGTCCCGCTACGCGTTCTACGACGAACTGCTGAGCGACTACGCGGAAAACCCGCGCACCATCATCCTGTCCACCCACTTGATCGAGGAGGTGAACTCGCTGTTCGAGGAGATCGTCATCCTCGACAACGGACGCCTGGTGCTGCACGAGGAGGTCGACACGCTGCGTGCCCGCGGGGTGTCGGTCACCGGTCCGGCCGAGGTCGTGGACCGCTTCACCGCCGGCCTGACCGTGCTCGGCGAGCAGCGGCTGGGCAACACCAAGGCGGTCACCGTGTACGAGCGGTTCGACGACGCCCGGCGCCGCGCGGCCAGGGCCGCCGGCCTGGAGTTGGGGGCGGTGCCCGTGCAGGACCTGTTCGTCCACCTCACCCGTCAGCCGGAGGCCCAGCGGTGACCAGCCACCACACCACCCAGGACAGCCCAGTTAGCGACGGCCCGGCCAGCGACGGCCGGGGCCGCACGGTCGCCGCCCTGCTGTGGGCCGGCCACCTGCGGCTGCTGCTGATCTTCTGGGCGATCGTCGTCGTCATCTTCGTCGCCCTCGGCGTCGGCCAGGCCGCCTTCGGCCAGCTCGACCGCAGCCTGTGGGAGATCGCCGGGCTCGGGGCGGCCAAGTACTTCCCGTTCGCCCTCGCCATCATGATCACCCCGCTCAACCTGTCGGTGTACGTGGCCCACGGCGTCACCCGGCGCGAGTTCTTCACCGGCGCCGCCCTGTTCGCCGGGCTGCTCGGCCTGGTCTTCGCGGTGGCGTTCACCCTCGGCTTCGCCGTCGAGCACCTCGCCTACACGGCCGCCGGCCTGCCCGAGGGGTTCACCGGCCCGCACCTGTTCACCTCCGGCGGCCAGGTGCACCTGGTGCTGGTGGAGGCGGTGCTGACCTTCACCGCGCACATCGCCAGCGGGTGGCTGATCGGCTCCGGCTACTACCGGTTCGGCGGCTGGCTCGGCACGCTGTTCCTCGTTCCCGCGCTGGTGCCGGCACTGGGCACGGACGTGCTGCTGGGGACCGGGTGGTTCCGCGCGGTCGGGACCGCGGTCGGCCTCGGTCAGCTGGCCATGCCCGCGGGGATCGCGCTGAGCGTGCTGCTGATCGCGGCGGCGGTGGCCGCCAACCAGCCACTGACCAGGAGCGTGGCCATCCGCCGCGGTCCCACCACCGGCCAGACCCAGTGGATCTTCCCGTGAGCACCGCAGCGGCCCAGGCGGGCGGAAAGGGCGGCGACATGCCCGTCATCGAGATCGAGAACCTGCACAAGCGCTACGGCCGACACGTGGCCGTGCACGACGTGTCCTTCACCGTGGAGCGCGGCGAGATCTTCGGCATCCTCGGCCCCAACGGCGCGGGCAAGACCACCACGGTCGAGTGCGCGCAGGGCCTGCGCACCCGCGACGGGGGCACGGTGCGCGTGCTGGGCAGCGACCCGGCCACCGACCGGCTCGCCGTCCGGCGCAAGGTGGGGGTCCAGTTGCAGGAGACCCAGCTGCCGGACCGGATGCGGGTGGCCGAGGCACTCGACCTGTACAGCTCGTTCTACCCGGACCCGGCGGACTGGCGGACCCTGCTGGCCGAGCTGGGCCTGGCCGACAAGGCCGACACCCCGTTCAAGAAGCTGTCCGGCGGCCAGAAGCAGCGGCTGTCCGTGGCACTGGCCCTGGTCGGCAACCCGGAGATCGCGATCCTGGACGAGCTGACCACCGGCATGGACCCGCAGGCCCGCCGGGACACCTGGCAGCTGGTCGAGGACATCCGGGCGCGCGGCGTGACCGTCCTGCTGGTCACCCACTTCATGGAGGAGGCCGAGCGGCTGTGCGACCGGCTCGCCCTCATCGACGCCGGCCGCGTGGTCGCGGTGGGCACCCCGGCCGGCCTGGTCGCCGAGGTCGACGCCGAACAGCGGGTGCGGTTCCGGCCGAGCGCGCCGCTGGACGACCGGCTGCTCACCGGCCTGCCCGAGGTCACCGGCGTGACCAGGACCGGAAACCAGGTGCTGGTGACCGGCACCGGAAACCTGCTGCACGCGCTCACCTCGGCGCTGGCCGCCCAGCGGATCACGGCCGTGGACCTGCGGGTGGAACAGGCCAGCCTGGAGGACGCGTTCGTGGCGCTCACCGGCCGCCACCCCGACCGGTCCCACCGGCCCGACCGGGCCGACCCGACGTCCGCCGCGGCCCAGCGGGCCCGGCAGTGAGGAGTCCTGTCATGCGCGGTCTGCCCAAACTCGCCGCCGTCGAGGCCAAGCTGTTCCTGCGCGAGGGCACCACCCTGGTCGTGGGGCTCGCGCTGCCGATCGTGCTGCTGGTGGTCTTCGGCAGCGTGCCGGCCATGCGCCAGGCACTGCCGGAGCTGGGCGGCAGCCGGATCATCGACGTCTACGCCCCGATCCTGGTCGGCCTAGCCGTGGCCAGCCTGTCGCTCACCGTGCTGCCCACCGGCCTGGCCACCTACCGGGACAAGGGGGTGCTGCGCCGGCTGGCCACCACGCCGGTCGGTCCGGGTAGCCTGCTCGGCGCCCAGCTGGTGGTCAACCTGGTGGCCACGCTGCTGGTCGTGGCGCTGCTGGTGGGCGTCGCCGCGATCGCCTTCGGGGTCCTCCCGCCCCGGCAGGTGATCGGGTTCGCGCTCACCCTGGTCCTGCTGGTCGGCTCGATGTTCGGGGTCGGCCTGGTGATCGCGGCGGTCGCGCCCACCGGTCGCGCGGCCAACGGCATCGGCATGCTGTGCTACTTCCCGATGCTGTTCGTCGCCGGCCTGTGGACGCCCGGCTCCACCCCGGACGTCGTGGCCCGCATCGGCGAGTTCACCCCGCTGGGCGCCGGCGTGGACGCACTGCACAGCACCTGGGCCGGTGCCTGGCCGGCACCGCTGCCCCTGCTGGTCATGGCCGCGTACGCGGTCGGCCTGGGCGTGCTGGCCGCGCGGCTGTTCCGGTGGGAGTGAGCCCAGGGCCGGAGGGAACAGCTGGGTCGGCTCAGCTGGGCCGGGCCAGGCCCGGAGCGGTCTGCTCCACCAGCAGGTCGACCACGTCGGTCAGCCGGCCCCGCCGCTGCAGGGCGCCGCGCTGGCGGGCCGCACCCGATCCCCCGGCGATCAGACGCTCGGCCGAGTCGGTGACCCACTCCAGGTCACCGTTGGCCTCCAGGCCGGGGCGCGCCCACACCAACAGGTGGTTGACCAGGGTGCTGGCCGGGACCAGCCGCTCGGACAGCGGGTCGAGCACCGTGCCCTCCATGCCGTAGCGGGCCGCCCGCCACATGGCCGCGCGCAGCACCTGCTGCGGCACCGGCACCGCGGGCACGCCGCCGACCAGGGCGGTGGCCGCGATCGCCCGCGCGACACCGGCCAGCAGCACGGCCTCGTCCACGGTGGCGGCGATGTCGAACACCCGCAGCTCCACGGTCGGGTACTTCGCCGACAGCCGCACATCCCAGTACAGCATCCCCTGGTCGATGGCCGCGCCGCTGTGCAGCAGGGTGCGCAGGGTGGTCTCGTAGTGGCTGGCCGACCGCAGCCACGGCGGCGGGCCGGCCGAGGGCCAGCGGTTCCACACCAGGTAGCGCCAACTCGCGTAGCGGGTGTCGCGTTCACTCCAGAACGGCGAGTTCGCACTCATCGCCAGCAGCAGCGGCAGCCAGGAACGCAGGTGGTTGCTGACCTGCACGCCCGACTCCGGGTCGGGCACGCCCACGTGCACGTGGCAGCCGCAGATGGTCTGCGTCTCGGCCAGTGCCCCGAAGCTCTCGGCGATGCGGTGGTAGCGGGTGGTGTTGGTCAGCGGCGCCGGATGGGCCCTGCCCAGCACGGGGGTGCCGGTGGCGACCGGGCGCACCCCGTGCCGCTGGGCGATCTCGGCCAGCGCGGTGCGCGAGCGCAGCAGGTGCTCGCGCAGGTCGGCCAGGGTGTGGCAGACCGGGCTGGCGGTCTCCACCTGGAACTGGACGATCTCCTCGCGCAGCTCCGGCAGGATGCCGGCGGCGTCGGCCAGCACCTGCGCGGCGACCGCGGCCAGCTCCCGGCTCCGCGTGTCGACCAGCAGGAACTCCTCCTCCACCCCGACGGTCATCGCCCCGACGGGAGGGGACACCTCCCTGGGTCGAGGAAGGGACTCACCGATGCCCACCAGATGCGCGTTGCCCACACCTGTTGATGGTGAGCCTTTTCGCTCGGTCGTGTCTCCCCCGGCAGGGGGGTTCCCGGAACTGCGCCCTGGTTTCCCGGGTCTGCGTTGCTGAGCGGCTGCTCCCGAGGACGCGGCCGGGCCGAGGGGTATGGGTGGTTCACTGGCGAGCTCACTCACGGCAACTCCCGCGTCCGCAGGGATGACCCGGCTGGTGCTGCTGCGATCGGTAATGATCGGAATGCTATGAGTAACGGCTGCCGTGGCGCTTCCTGCGTTGGAGGTAACTCGCCCGGATCGCGCGTCCCAGCCGGTCCGCACCCGGCTGCGCGCGGCGTTCGCGCGCTGCCCCGAACGAGCGGCCAGCGCGGGAAAACCCCTGATGACGGCTGTGCGCGCGGCTGGATGCGGCCGCGCCCCAGCCGGCAGGGGGACCCCAGTTCACCATCCGGGTGGTATCAGCCGGGCGCGCAGCCGCCACGGCGCTGCCCGGAACACCCCGAGCATGGCCCGGGCCGTGCCCGCCACGTCCTCGCGACCGCACAGGTAGGCCCGCTGCAGCGGCTCGGGCAGGGCGAAGAACAGCTCGAAGAACCGGGGCAGCGCGGCCGGGGGCAGCCCCAGCAGCACGGCCAGGCCCGCCCGGCGCAACCCGTGCACGGTGCGGGCGGCCGGTGACCAGACCGCGTGCCGGCCGGCCCGGCAGGCCGCGTCCGGTCCGGCGGGCAGGCCCTCGGCGATGGCGGCGGCCACGGCCGGCGCGGTGCGCAGCGCGGCGGCCACGCTGTAGCCGGTGGCCGGGTGCACCATGGCCGCGGCGGCGCCGAACGCCACCACCCGCCCCGGCCGGGGCAGCGGCAGGTCCAGCGGGATGCGCACGCGCTCGGCCACCGGCACCGGCGTGGCCGACCTGACCCCGTGGGCGGCCAGCCGCGCGGCCAGCCGGGCCCGCAGCACGGCCAGGGGCAGGCCGGGTCGCCGGGCCAGCGCGGTCTCCTCCAGCAGCACCTGCCCACCACCCAGCGGCAGGGCGTACAGGAACGTGGGGGTCTGGCCGGGGCCGCCGGCCGGCCGCCAGTCCATCACCACGGCCTCGTCCGGCCCGACCAGCCCGGCCACCTCGGCCAGCGGCAGCCGCACGCCGACCGCGGTCTGCTCGGCGCGCCCGGACCGGGGCGGCCGGCCCGACACCGCGCCCGCCCCACTGGTGTCGGCCACCACGGCGGCGGCCAGCCGAGCGCCGTCGGCCAACCGCAGCGTGGCGCCCCGGGGGCCGTGGCTGACGCCGACCGCGCGGCCAGCCCGCACGGTGATCCCGGGGTGCTGCAGCGCCGCGCGCAGGCCGGTGTTGTCCAGCACGGTGTACCCCCTGGTCAGCCAGTGCGCGCTGGTGGCGACCACCCGGGTGCGGCCGGGCCGGGCGGCCACCGCGGTGGCCGGCAGGTCGGCGGGCAGCTCGTCGGCCCAGGCACCGTAGGTGGCCGGCCACGGCCGCCACGGCGCCGGGTCGACCAGGGCGGTGTCCAGGCCGCGCCGGGCGCACGCGCCGGCCAGCGCCCAGCCGGCCGGGCCGGCGCCGACCACGAGGACGTCGAACACCCGCCGATCCCATCACGCCGCCGGCCGGCCGCTGCGTAGGGTCGAGTCATGAGTCAGCAGCACCTCGATCCCCGCGCGGCCCGCCGCTCGGGCGGGCCGGACGGCACCCCCGTGCCCAGCGCCCTGGTCGCCAACCCGTTCCGGGCCGACCGCGACCGGGTGGCCAGCTCCCCGTTCTTCGCCAGGCTGGCCGGGGTCACCCAGGTGGTGAGTTCCCCGGGCTCGGGACTGCTGCACAACCGGCTCACCCACAGCCTCAAGGTGGCCCAGGCGGCCAGGGCGATCGCCGAGCGGCTGGCCGGCGCCGCGGAGCTGGCCGGCGTGCTGGACAAGCTCGGCGGGTGCGACCCGGACGTGGTCGAGGCGGCCTCGCTCGCCCACGACCTCGGCCACCCGCCGTTCGGCCACCTCGGCGAGCAGGTGCTCGACCGGTTGGCCCGGCACCGGTTCGGACTGCCCGACGGCTTCGAGGGCAACGCCCAGTCCTTCCGCATCGTGACCACCACGGATGTGCGCGGTCCCGACGCGGCCGGCCTGGACCTGACCGTGGCGGTGCGGGCGGCCATGCTCAAGTACCCGTGGACCAGGCTGTCCTACCCGCGGCCGCACCCCCGCGCCATGCCGGTGCCGCCCAGGGGCGCCGGCGAGCCCGAGGACGCGGCGGGGACCGGGTCGGCGAAGTTCTCCGCCTACGTCAGCGAGTTGACCGACCTGATCCAGGCGCGGGCCCCGTTCGAGGGCCGGGTGGACAGCTGGCAGCAGACGGTGGAGGCGTCGGTGATGGACACCGCCGACGACATCGCCTACGCCATCCACGACCTGGAGGACTTCCACCGGGTCGGGGTGTTGCAGCACGCGCCCGTGTCGGCCGAACTCACCTCGTGGGAGCGCACCGCGACCGAGTTGGCCGCGCTCAGCGACGCGGACCTGGCCGCGCAGGCCCGGCGGCCCGGCCGGTCGCTGGAGATGCTGCGCCGCCGGCTGCACGCCAAGGACTCGTGGGCGGTCGACGACGACGCGTTCGCCGCCGCGGTGCGCGCGGTCCGGGCCGAACTGGTCGACGGCCTGCTCGCGGTGCCCTTCGACGGGTCGGTGGAAACCGAGCAGGCCGTGGCCGGGTTCTCGGCCCGCTGGACCGTCCGGCTGGTGGACGCGGTCCGGGTCGTCGACGATCCCTCGCCCCGCTCCGGGCACGTGGTCCTGGCCACCCAGCAGTGGCACGAGGTGCAGGTGCTGAAGTTCGTGCACCGCAGGTTCGTGCTGCTGCGCCCCGACCTGGCGCTGCACCAGCGCGGCCAGGCCCGGCTGCTGTCCAAGCTGGTTGACGCGCTGGAGCAGTGGCTGTCCGACCGCGCCGAGGCCGACCGGCTGCCGCGCCGCCTGCACGACCTGGTCGAGCTGGCCACCGCCGAGTACCAGGCGTTGGCGCGGGACGACCCGGCCGCCCTGGTGGGCGCCACCGGCGAGACGCCGCTGGGGCCGGACGCGGTCCGCAACCTGGCCAGGGGCCGGGCCGTGGTCGACTTCGTCGCCTCGCTGACCGACACCCAGGCCGCCGCCATGCTGGACGCGCTGTCCGGGCGGACCAGCCAACTGTGGACGGACACCTTCGTGCTCTGACCGCCGCTGCGCTGGTAGGTCGGCCACTGGCGGGTCGGCCGCGGCCCGGGCGTTCGGCAGGTCAGCCGCTGCCGCCGCGCTTGCCAGCTCAGTCGCGGCGCAGCCGGGCGGGCAGGTCCCAGCGGATGCCGAACACGCCGGGGCCGAACCCGAGCGCGACCGCGTGCACCCCGCCGGACCGGTCCAGGGTGAGGTTGCGCTGCCGGGCGGGCACCTCCTCGCCGGCCAGCATGCTGTACTGCTGGCAGCGCACCGGCAGCGCGGCCGGCGCGAACCTCACCTCCAGCACGTACTCGCGCACCGGCACCCGGAACTTGCGCGCCCAGCACTGGTTGCCCGCCGGGTAGGGCGGGCCGGGGTTGTCCAGCTGGTACTCCATGATCAGGGTCTCGCCCCTGGCCAGCGGGCGCTCGAACATCAACTCGGCGACCAGCATGTTGGTCGTGGGGTCGATGGCCGTGCGGCCGACGTGGCAGTTGCGCAGCGCGGTGAGCCGGGAGACCTCGGTGGCGCCCTCGGTCTCGAAGACCGCCACGTAGCGGTCTGGCCCGTCCTGCTCGGCGCGCAGGATCTGGGTGACCCGGGTGGACTTCATCCCGCCGTCCGAGGCCACCTCGCACCGGTCGTGCTGGCTGATCCGACCGAGCCGGCTGTCCGAGCTGGTGTCCACCTGGGCGAGCAGGCTGGCCACCCGCTCCGGGCAGTCCCACAGCGCGTCGATCGGCATCAGGCTGGACGGCCGGCACCGCCGCCCGCGCGGTCTGGGCGGCCCGAGCAGCGCGGACAGTCCCGACTGGGGCACCCCGAGCACCGCTTCCAGCTGCCGCAGCGCCTCCAGCGACTCCGGCCGCTCCGGGCGTCTGCGCCCGGACTGCCAGTAGCTCAGCGTGGCGACGCTGATGCTCACTCCGCGCAGCGCCAGCCGGTGCTGGACCCGGTCGAGGCTGAGTCTGCTCGCCTTGATCGCCGCGCGCAGTGCCTCTGGGAACGGCCCAGTGGTCAACAGTTGGGTCAGGTCGCCACGGCCCGGTGTGTCGATGTCCTCCACGGACGTGTTCGCTTGGCCGGCAGCGTTCGTCATGGTGACTCCCCGCTGTCACTAGATCACGCTTCAGTGACACTACTGTGCCCCTGCCGGTGCTTGATTGGGCCGAATGGAGTCAATAGCAGGGCTGGCCGGGTGAGTTTTCCCGGATATGGCGCTGTCCTGGCGTTCGGATATGGAGACGCACGCAGCAGTGGTGCACTCCACACCTGGCCACCACCGCACACCGTCACCCGAATGGCCCTACTGTGTTCCCGGTGACCGGTGGCCAGGAGGACGAGACAACAACGCTGGACGAGGCACCTGACCGGGCCCCGGCGGTGCGGCCACCGGACGTGCTGGCCGACCCCGAGGGGGAACCGCTGGCCGACGCGTCGGAGGAGGCGTTGGGCGACCCGCCGACCGACGCGGCGATCGATCCACCGGCGATCGATCCACCGGCGATCGATCCACCGGAGGAGGCGCTGGCCCAGGTGGCCGCCGCCGTGCTGGGCCCGGCCAGCCACCGCGTCGTTGACCTGCTCGACGTGGTGGAGGGGATGGTGGCCGCCCCGGTGGACGTGGTGCGCGCCGGCGACGACCTGCTGCCCCGGCTGGCGCACGAGAACGTCCTGGCCGACGCCCTGTCCTCGGCCAGGGAGGTGTTGCGGCCGGGCGGGCTGCTGGTGGCGGCCGTGCCCGAACTGGAGCGGCTGCGGCGGTTACGCCCGGTCGCGCCGCCGCCCAGGGTGACCGGGCACGGGGAGGACCGCCAGGTCACCGTGCAGCTGTGGGACTGGGCCGAGGACGGCGAGAGTTACGGGCTGGAGGTGCTGCAGCTCGTGCGCGAGCACGGCACCTGGGAGCTGGCCAGGACGGTGTCCACCGAGCACCGGGTGCTGTCCGCGGACCAGGTGGCCGACCTGCTCGACGAGGCCGGGTTCGTGGCGGTGCACCGGCTCACCCCGGCCGAGTCCGGGCACCCGCTGCCGGTGTGGGTGGCGGTGGCGCCCAGGTGAGGCCGCGCCGGCCGGGGCTGCCCGGCTGAAGCCGGCCCGACAGCGGGGTGGGCGGTGTGTTGCACTGGGGGCGTGCCAGGAGATGCGACGTGGTGACCCGGGTCAGGAGCGTGGCCGGCGGCGGCCGCGCCGTCGAGGTGGCGCCCGAGCGGGTGCCCGGGTGGTTCGACCGGTTCGCCCAGCGGCACGGCGGGGTCAGCGGCACCGTGGTCGAGGCGGACCGCGTGCGGGTCACCGCCTCGGACGGCGCGCACGCCGCGGTGGGTGTCCCGTTCGGACGGTTGACCGGGGGACTGGGGCGGTGGCCCGGCCTTGAGCTGGGCGCGCTGCTCGCGCACCTGGCCGCGCCCAGACGCGTCGGGCTGGTGCTGGTCCGGTTGGGCGGCCACAGCGTCGGCGTCGCCGAGAACGGCCGGGTGGTGGCCTCCACCACCGACCGGCGCCAGGTGCACGGACGCAACAAGGCCGGCGGCTGGTCGCAGCAGCGGTTCGCCCGCCGTCGGGAGGGCCAGGCCCGCCAGGCGCTCCAGGCCGCCGCCGACGACGTCGCCCGGGTGCTGCTGCCGCACGTGGCCGACCTGGACGCGGTGGTGCTGGGCGGGGACCGGCGCGCGCTGGACGAGGTGTGCGCCGACCGGCGGCTGGCCGCGCTGGTGGCCAAGGCCGAGCCCCGGGTGCTCGACATCGCCGAGCCGAGGCGCAGCGTGCTGGACGAGGCGGCGGCCAGGGCCTGGCACGTGGAGATCGTCGTGTCCGAGCCGCCCGAGGAGGCCGCGGACCGGGGCGAGGCACAGCCGTGAGCCGGCTGTGATCGGGATCACCGCCGATCGGGACAAGTGCTGTCAACCGGCCGAGCCGGTGGCCGCATGGATAGGGGTGAGCACGCCGGGCAGGAGACGCCGGCGGGCTCGCCACCTGTCCGAAACCCGAGGAGCCCCATGCGTAAGCGTCTGATCCTGTCCGCCGGTGCCATCGTGCTCGGCGCTCTTGGCGTTGCCGTGCCCGCGCTGGCCGCCAGCGGGTCCGGCTCCGCGCCGGCCACCGGCCCGGCCAGCACCGCGGTGCAGGTGCCGTCGCACCCCGCCGGTGAGCCGTCGACGAGCGCCCCGGCGGAGACGAGCCGGCCGGCGCAGGAGCCGTCGACCAGTGCTCCGGCGGAGACGAGCCGGCCGGCGCAGGAGCCGACCAGCCAGCCGGCGGAGCCCAGCCGGCCGGCGTACGAGCCGTCGACCAGCTTCCGGCCGGCCGAGACGAGCCGGCCGGCGCAGGAGCCGTCGACCAGTCAGCCGGCGGAGCCCAGTCACCCGGCGCAGGAGCCGTCGACCAGCTTCCGGCCGGCCAACCGCTGACCAGCCCGTCGTACCCACCAACGCCCACCACAACCGGAGGCAGCAACTCCGTGACGAGTTCGCGGTCTCCCGCGCCCACCGCTGGCCAGCGCCAGCGGTGGGACGGGGAGTTCAGCCAGTACTTCACGCAGCGGGCCGAGTCCGTGCGGTTCACCGCCTACCTGCTGTGCGGCGACTGGCACCACGCCGAGGACATCACCCAGGCCGCGTTCCTCAAGCTCTACCTGGCCTGGCCGAAACTGGTCAGGCGGGACGAGCTGGACGCCTACACGCGGCGGGTTGTGGTGCGCACCTTCCTCGCCGAGCGCCGCCGGCCGTGGCGCCGGGAACGGGCGGTGGAGCGACCGCCCGACGCGGTCACCGTCGAGCACTCCGGCACCGAGGACCGGATGCTGCTCTGGCAGGCGCTGGCCGCGGTGTCCGCCAGACAGCGGGCCGTGCTGGTGCTGCGCTACTGGAACGATCTCGACGTCGCCGAGACCGCGGCGGCGCTCGGCTGCTCACCCGGCACGGTCAAGACGCAGTGCGCCCGGGGGCTGGCCGCGCTGCGGCAGCGGCTCGGTCCGCAGTTCGCCGAACAGCTCGGCCTCGATCTGCACGGGAGGTGACCGACATGCGTGAAGAGGACGACCTGCGGGCGACCTTCGCCCACCTCAGCGCCCAGCCAACGCCACCTCTGGCGTTCGACGCCGCCACGATCGTCCACAGGGGACAGAAAGTGCGGCGGCGCCGTCGGCGGCTTGCCGTCGCCGGCAGTGGCCTGGCCACGGTGGTGCTGGCGACCGCGATGACCGTCGCGCTGTCGGCCCAGCGCGCCGCCGACCCCGACCCGGGGCCGCTGGTTCCCGCCGATCCGCCGTCGACCAGCCAGTCGACGACCGGGCCGGGGCCCAGCTCGACCAGTGCGACCAGCTCGGCCAGTTCGACCAGCTCGGCCAGTTCGACCACGGGCGGCAGCAGACCGGCCAGCGAGCCGGGGTCGGCATCGGTGCCCCCGGTGGAGGCGGGATCGTGGGCGAGCACCGGGGGGCAGACGCAGGGGTCCAGCTCCGCGCCACCCCATCGGCAGGGGAGCACGAACACCGACAGCGAGCCCATGAGCAGCCCGGCGTCCGGTTCGGCCGGGCGCTGACCCCGGCACCGGCAGCCGGGGCGGTGGGACGCCGGTAGGCGGATCGGCCCGTCCCACCCCCGCCGGCGCTGGTCAGCCCAGTCCGCCGGTGGCCAGCAGGCCGCCGTCCACCCGGACGGTCTCGCCGGTGATCCACCCGGCCGCGTCCGACACCAGGAACGCCACCAGCGCGGCGACGTCCTCCGGGCGGCCGAGCCGCTTCATCGGGTACACCTGGGCGGACTCGTCCTCCCGCCCGGTGTAGAGGGCCTCGGCGAACCTGGTCTTGACCACGGCCGGGGCCACCGCGTTGACCCGCACCGCGGGGCCGAGCTGCCAGGCCAGCTCCTCGGTGAGCCGGATCAGGGCGGCCTTGCTGGCGCCGTAGGCGGCGATCGCCCCGGTCGAGCGCAGGCCGGCGACCGAGGCGATGTTGACCACCGAGCCGCCGTGCTCGGCCATCCACGCCTTCCAGGCCAGCTGGACGAAGCCCAGCGCGCCCACCACGTTGACGTCGAAGATCTTGCGCACCGCGGCCAGGTCGGCGTCGGGCAGGAAGCCGAACACCGGGTTGATGCCGGTGTTGTTGACCAGGATGTCCAGTCGGCCGAAGGTGTCCACGACGCGCTGCACGGCCACGGCCCGGTCCTCGTCGCTGCCGCTGTTGGCGGGCACCGCGAGCACGCGGTCCGCGCCCACACCGGCGGCGGCCACCAGCTGCTCGGCGGCCTGGGTGACGGCCTCGGGCTTGCGGGAGGTGATGGCCACCCGCGCGCCCCGGGCCAGCAGTTCCGCGGCGATGGCGTGGCCGATGCCACGGCTGGCTCCGGTGACCAGGGCGGCGCGGCCGGTGAGGTCGGTTCCGGCGGGCCCGCTGGGCGGGGACTGTCCCGCTTCGGGGTTCGGTGAGGTCATGACCGCACTGTAAGGCGCGTCACCGAGCAGCGGTTACTGGCGGGTAGGAAACGGGTCCTCGGCGGCGGACGGGAAAAGCGCTGGACACGATCACGTAGACTGGCCCGGTGGTCATCATCTCGGACTAGGTCGCGCTCGGGCTCGTTGGCACCGGTCAACGGGCGGACGACCCCTGCACGGACCACGTCTTCCCTGGAGTTTCCTGGTGATCACTGCGACTGACCTGGAGCTGCGTGCCGGCTCCCGCATCCTGTTGTCCGAAGCCACCCTGCGCGTGCAGCCCGGTGACCGGATCGGCCTGGTGGGCCGCAACGGCGCCGGCAAGACCACCACCCTGCGGGTGCTGGCCGGCGAGGGCCACCCGTACTCCGGCGAGGTCCGGCGCGCCAGCGAACTGGGCTACCTGCCCCAGGACCCGCGCGAGGGCGACCTGTCGGTGGCCGCCAAGGACCGCGTGCTCTCCGCCCGGGGGTTGGACGAGCTGCTGCGGGAGATGGAGAAGGCCCAGTCGGCCATGGCCGAGCTGGTCGACGACCGCCAGCGGGACAACGCGGTGCGCAAGTACGGCCGGCTGGAGGAGCGCTTCGCCGCGCTGGGCGGCTACGCGGCCGAGAGCGAGGCCGCCCGGATCTGCGCCAACCTGGGCCTGGCCGACCGGGTGCTCGCCCAGCCGCTGCGCACCCTGTCCGGTGGCCAGCGCCGGCGGGTGGAGCTGGCCCGGATCCTGTTCGCCGCCTCCGAGGCCGGCGCCGGTGGCAAGTCCAGCACCACGCTGCTGCTGGACGAGCCCACCAACCACCTGGACGCCGACTCGATCGGCTGGCTGCGCGGGTTCCTCAAGACCCACGACGGCGGGCTCGTGGTGATCAGCCACGACGTGGAGCTGCTCGCGGACGTGGTGAACAAGGTGTGGTTCCTGGACGCCACCCGGGGCGAGGTCGACATCTACAACATGGGCTGGCAGCGCTACCTGGACGCGCGGGCCGCCGACGAGAAGCGCCGCCGCCGGGAGCGGGCCAACGCCGAGAAGAAGGCGTCCGCGCTGATGGCCCAGGCCGACAAGATGCGGGCCAAGGCCACCAAGGCGGTGGCCGCGCAGAACATGGCCCGGCGCGCGGAGAAGCTGCTGTCCGGCCTGGACGAGACGCGGCAGGCGGACAAGGTGGCCAAGATCCGCTTCCCCGACCCGGCCCCGTGCGGGCGCACCCCGCTGACCGCCGAGGGGCTGTCCAAGAGCTACGGCTCGCTGGAGATCTTCAGCGGCGTGGACCTGGCCATCGACCGGGGCTCGCGGGTGGTGGTGCTCGGGCTCAACGGTGCCGGCAAGACCACGCTGCTGCGCCTGCTCGGCGGCATGGAGAAGGCCGACTCGGGCCAGGTCCAGGCCGGCCACGGGCTCCGGATCGGCTACTACGCCCAGGAGCACGAGACACTCGACCACCAGGCCAGCGTCTGGGACAACATCCGGCACGCCGCGCCGGACACCCCCGAGCAGCAGCTGCGGTCGCTGCTCGGCACGTTCCTGTTCACCGGCGAGCAGCTGGACCAGCCGGCCGGCACGCTGTCCGGCGGCGAGAAGACCCGGCTCGCCCTGGCCGGTCTGGTCTCCAGCGCGGCCAACGTGCTGCTGCTGGACGAGCCCACCAACAACCTCGACCCGGCCAGCCGGGAGCAGGTGCTGGACGCGCTGCGCCGCTACCAGGGCGCCGTGGTGTTGGTCACGCACGACCCGGGCGCGGTCGAGGCGCTGGAACCCGAGCGGGTGATCCTGCTCCCGGACGGTACCGAGGACCACTGGTCAGCGGACTACCTGGAACTGGTTCAGTTGGCCTGATTCGGCTCCGCCGAACGAGAATTTCTGCTATTGGAACCCCGGAACCGAGGGTGACAATACGACAACGTGCCGATCATTTTGCTTGATCACCTGGCGTTCCCGGCTTTCGTGTTCGATCATTGCGACGACAGGGGCCGCACACGGCTCGACCTGCTTGGACGGAAGGCGGGACAAGGTGGCTGACCTGAAGAAGGGCGCTCGAATCACCGGCGCCACACGGGACAAGCTGGCCGCTGATCTTAAGAAGAAGTATGAGAAGGGCGCCAGCATTCGAGCACTCGCCGAAGCGACGGGTCGCTCCTATGGCTTCGTCCACCGCGTGCTGTCGGAGTCGGGCGTGCAGTTGCGCGGGCGTGGCGGTGCCACACGTACGAAGAAGAAGTAAGCTACTCTCCGGTAACAGTGGCTCGCCCCGCCGGGGCGGCAGCACATCCGGAGGTCGCGGTGCCAGCTTCAGAGATCGTTGACGCTGGCCTGTTGGAACGTGGTGGGGTCCGGCTCGCCGTGGACGGCGCCCGGGCCACGATCACGCTGCACCGTCCGGACGTGCTCAACGCGCAGACGCCCAGCACCTGGCGCGCGTTGAGCGCGATCGGACACGGGTTGCCCCCGGACGTCCGCGTGGTGGTCGTCCGGGGAACCGGTCGGTCGTTCTCGGCCGGCCTGGACCGCCGGTTGTTCAGCGCGGACGGCGTGGACGGCGAACCGAGCCTGCTCGCCCTGGCCGGTGAGCCGGCCGAGCGCGCCGACGCCCGGATCGCCGAGTACCAGCAGGCGTTCGCCTGGCTGCGCGACCCGGGCCGGGTGACGGTGGCGGCCGTGCAGGGGCACGCCGTCGGCGCGGGCTTCCAGCTCGCGCTGGCCTGTGACCTGCGGGTGCTGGCCGAGGACGCCCAGCTGTGCATGGCTGAGCCCAGCCTGGGCCTGGTGCCCGACCTGGGCGGCACCCAGCCGCTGGTGCACTGCGTGGGCTACGCGCGTGCCGTGGAGATCTGCCTGACCTCGCGCCGGGTTCCGGCGGACGAGGCACTGCGCATCGGCCTGGCCAACCAGGTGGTCGCGGTGGCGGAACTCGACGCCGCGGTGGACGCGCTGGTCGAGCGACTGCTGCGGCCGCCGGCCGGAGCGGTGCGGGAGACCCTGGGCCTGCTGGCCGGTGCCGCACAGGCGACCAGTGCCGCCGAGCAGCTGGCCGCCGAGCGCGCGGCCCAGTTGCGGCGCCTCGCCGAGCTGATCGCGCCGACCGCGCCGACCGCGTCGCGCTGACGCCGGCCTGCCCGGCGTGATGGGACGCCGCGGTGATGGGACGCTGTGGTGATCGGACGCCGCGGTGATCGGAGCCCGTGGTGATCGGTCGCGGCGGTGATCGGATGCCAGCCCAGAAAATGATCTTGACCGCGGGGCGGGCGGCCCCGGGAAAGCAATGCGCTGCCCAGCGGGCGGAAACCAAGATCAATTCTTCGCTGTTTTGCGGCGGTTGTTGAGTTGAATCACCGACCCGGGCGGTCACGATCGATCCAGTCGGTTACGGGTGAAGTGGCCGCGGTTAGGCGAGTTGCCCGATCCCGCGACTCCCGGCACTAGAGCAACACCACGCAACCGCGGCTTCGCAGTCGGGTGACCGCCGCCGGCAAACCGTCGAACTTGTTCCACCGCAGATCGAGTTTGGCCAGCCGGGGCAGCTCGGCCAGGGCGTCCGGCAGCGCGCGCAGCCGGTTGGCCCGCAGGTCCAGGTGCCGCAGCTCGGTCAGTCCCCCGATCGAGTCGGGCAGGCACTCCAGGGCGTTGTCCCGCAGGTCCAGCACGGCCAACCGGGACAGGCCGCCGACGCTGTCCGGCAGCCGGGTGATCCGGTTGCCGCGCAGGTGCAGCTCGGTGAGCTGGCGCAGCTCGCCCACGGCCGGGGGCAGGCCGGTGAGGGCGTTGTTCATCGCGTGCAGCTCCCGCAGCTCACCCAGGCGCGCCAGGCTGTCCGGCAGCCGGGTCAGCCGGTTGTCGTAGACGCGGAGTTCCCGCAGCGCGGCCATCCCGCCCAGGCTCTCGGGCAGCTCGGTCAGGCGGTTGTCGGTGACGTTGAGGTAGGCCAGCCGGGTCAACCGGCCCAGCACGGCCGGCACCGAGGTGAGCCGGTTGTCGCTCAGGTACAGGTAGTCGGTGAGGCCGGTCAGCTCACCCAGGGCCGAGGGCACCTCGGTGAGCGCGTTGTGGCCCACGTCCAGCATGCGCAACCCGGTGAGCCGGCCCACGGCCTCGGGCAGCTCCCGCAGGCCGTTCTCGGCCAGGTTCAGCGAGCGCAGCCCGGTCAGCTCCCACAGGGCCGCCGGCACCGACGTCAGCTGGTTGCCGCCCAGGGCCAGGTGTTCCAGCGCGCGCAGCCGACCCACCCAGTCCGGCACCGCGGTGAGCTGGTTGCCGTAGCAGAACAGGGTGCGCAGCCCGGTCAGCTCGCCGAGCCCGTCGGGCAGCCGGGTCAGCGCGTTGCCGTCGACGTGCAGGGCGCGCAGCGCCCGCAGGGTGCCGATCCACTCCGGCAGCGCGCGCAGCCGGTTGCCGTCCAGCCACAGCTCGGCCAGTTCGGGCAGCCCGGCCAGCCACGGCGGCAGGCTGGTCAACTCGTTCCAGGCCAGGTCGACGCGGCGCAGCTGGCGCGGCTCGCCCGCGCTCGCCGGCCAGGCGGGCAGCGCGGTCAGGCCGGCGGAGCGGGCCACCAGCGCCACCGGCCGCCCGCCCTCGACCACCACGGAGTTCGGTGGCAGCGGGTTCGGTGGCAGCGGGTTCGGTGAAGCTGGACTCGCCTGGTGCGGTCCGCTCACCGGCCAGCCGCCTCGGCCGCCTTGTCCTGGGTGGAGCCGCCGGCCAGCTGACGCCACTCGGCGGCCAGCCGCTCCCGGGTGTCGGTGAGGTCGGCGATCTGCTGGTCCAGCGCGGCGAGCCGGCCGGCGATGGCACGGGACGCGTCGGGGCAGAGCCCCTCAGCGGTGACGTCCTCGGTCAGGCAGGGCGTGAACGCCCGGACGCTCTGCGCGGTGAAACCGACCGCGAGCAGCCGGCGGATGTTGCGCACCAGCGTCACGGCCCGCTCGTCGTAGTCCCGGTAGCCGTTGGCCGACCGGCGCGCGTGCAGCAGGCCCTGTTGCTCGTAGTAGCGCAGTGCGCGAACCGTGGTACCCGCGGCCCGCGCCAACTCCCCGCTCCGCATCCTCGACCTCCACCTCGGCCACCGACGTCGCGCCGAGGCTAACCCAGGGCCGCTCGATTGTCGGTGCCCCGTGACATCCTGCGACGCGATCAGGAAAGCCGATCCCGGCGAGCGACGAGGAGAGGATGGCGGGGGCATGCCATGGCTGCGGATGCTGCTGGAGTTCGCCGAGCGGGCCGATGTCGAGGCGTTGCTGGAGCGTGCGCCCAGCCTGCTCGACCCGATCCGGGTCGACATCCGGCGGGACGGCCGGCGGCTGCTCGTCGGTGACCGGAAAGGACTGTCCACACTGTGCTGGGGGCTGGGGCGGACGGTCGTCGCGGACGACCTGCTGCACCGGGTCGGCACGGCCAGGGCGGTGCTGGAACTGGCGCACCAGCGCCGGGCGGCCAGTGGGCGGGAACGGGCGGAGTGGCAGGTGTTCCGCGCCCGGCTGGGCGAGCTGCTGGCCGAGAAGGTCGGCGCGGACATGGCGGTGTGGCGGGTGCTGCGCCAGCGGATGCCCCGGTTCCGGGGCAGCGTGGCCGAACTCGTCGACGAGGCCGTGCGGCGCGCCGGCAAGGGCGAGGGCGGCGGTCCGGAGTGGCCCGAGGCGGCCGGGTTGCCGGCGGTCACCGCGCGGACGGGGCTGAAGGGCTCCCGGGCCGCGTTGCTGACCCTGCTCGACGCCGCGCCGGCCGAGGTGCAGCGCGCACTACTGTCGCATGTGGACGATCAGAGCGCGCACGACCTGTTGGCCGAGGGGCACTACCGGCCCGAGTGGCTGGACTGGGCGTTGACCGGACAGCGCCGGGACCGGGTGCTGTTGGCCCGCAACTGGGAGCTGCCCGCACCCGCCATCGCCGCCCTGGCCGAACTGGACGATCCCTCGGTCAACGCCGGCCTGCTCTACCAGCGCGGCCTCTCCCGCGACCAGCGCAACAAGCTGCTGGTCGGCGTGCCCTTCGGCGGGGCGGCCACCGGGCGGCTGCCCCTCGACGACGAACTGCGCGCCGCGCTGTTGACGCCAGTGAACTGGCGGTGGCTGCTGCCGGTGGTCGGCTGCGGCGACCCGGAGCTGGTGGAGCTTTTCTTCCGCTCGGTGCGGCTCAACCCCCGCAACCTCCAGCTGCGGCTGGTGCTCGGGGTGTGGGAGCGCAACGGTCGCGACGCGCTGGTCGAGCGGCTGGACCAGTGGGTGCCCGACTGGTTCCAGGACAAGGTGCGCGAGCTGGTCACCGGGCTGCTGGCCGAGCCGGACGCCGATGCCGCGCTGGCGAAGTTCCGCGCGGTGGTGGACGAGGCCGAGTCGGCGCGGCGGTTCGTGCGGCGCTACCGGGTCAGCAGCCGGGACATCGAGCGGACCCTGGCCGAGGGGTTCGACCTCGACTGGGACGTGCTGCTCACGGCGCACCGCCGCACCCCGTTCACCGGAGCCGACCTGATCGAGTTGGCCGGACTCGACGGCTGCCCGGACCAGATCCGCGCGCAGGCCGAGGACGAGCGGTTGCGCGCCGCGCTGGAGGGCGCACTGCACTACTCGTTTCCGTTCACCATCCGCGAGCGGCTGCGGGCACTCGCCGCTGAGGGCGCGGCCGAACTGGTGCGCCTGGGCCACCCGGCCAGGTACGTGCTGCAGGCCGCACTGGACCACCCGGGTGCCCGGGCGGAGCTGGACGAGCTGGTGCGCAAGCACCTGACCGGCAACCCGGAGGCATGGCTGCTGCTGACGCGGATGGGCCCCGACTTCGCCGGCACCGTGCCGGAGCTGCTGGAAACCGCGTCGGTGGCCATGTCATGACCACTCGGCAGCGGAAGGAACCAGCGGGCGACAGCCCCGGGCGGCGGCCCCGGCGGCGGGCCTCGGCCAGGGTGGCGGGTGGCGGCCGGCACGTGGCGGCGCGGCCGGCCGTCGATCTCACCGACCGGCAGGCGCTGCTGGCCTGCCAGCCCGACGATCCCGCCGTGGTCGAGCAGGCCCGCCAGTTGAAGGACGCGGCCCTACTGGACTTCGGGGTGCGCGACAGCGTGGTGGTGTCCTGGCTGTACGCCAAGTGCCACCACCAGATCCCGACCACCGCGGTGGCCACCGCGGCCGTGGTCGCCGCCGGTGACGGGAGCTGCCTGCTGCTCTACAACCCGGAGTTCTTCGTCCAGATCGGACTCGCCGGCGTGAAGTTCGTGCTGTTCCACGAGGTGCGGCACCTGGTGCACCGGCACCTCTACATCGACGAGGAGTTGCGCGCCGACCCGGTCTTCGACCTGGCCGCCGAGGTGAGCATCAACCACGTCGTGCTGACCCGGCTGGGGCGCAAGGACCTGCCGACCAGGGTGGCCGGTCCGGGCGGCAAGCCCGAGCCGGTGGGCGTGGATCCCCGCGCGGTGTACCGCCGGTACCGGGCCGACCTGGCCCAGCAGCAGCTGACCCCACTGTCCTATGCGGACTTCGTCGCCACCGATCTCGGTGTCTACCACGAACTCAAGCGGATGAGCACACCGCTGGTGGCGCCGGCCGACGCCTGCGTCCACCTGGTGGCCGCGGACGGGGCCGAGCGCGGGGGCGGGGTGCCGGCGGACCCGGAGACCGTGGCGCTGGTCGTCGAGGCCACCATGGCCGAGGCCGTGCGTGCCGCCCACCGGGGCAACGGCGTGGCGCGCGGGGAGATGCTCGACCTGCTCGACCGGTCCGAGGGCGGCGGTGAGCGGATCAGCCGGCTGTGGGGTTCCCTCGGGGTGGGCGCGCTGCGCGGCGAGACACCGAAGACCCGGCGGGTGGAGTGGTGGAAGCGCTGGCTGGCCGACACCCTGGCCAGCAAGCTGCGCGACGGCACCCGCCTGGTCTACCCGAAGAAGCAGGGCGCGGTGCTGCTGGCGCTGGGCCACGACCCGATGCTGTCCCGGCGCGGCCAGGAGCGGACCAAGGTCGTGCTCATCGCGCTGGACACCTCCGGGTCCATGCCCGATGCCGTGGTGGAGTGGCTGACCAGCCTGGTCGGCCAGACCGACGGCGTGGAGAGCCACTGGGTGAGCTTCGACGGCGTGGTGATGCCGTTCGTGCCGGGCGAGCGGGTGCACGGTGGCGGCGGCACGAACTTCCAGAACGTGGTGGACTACGCCGAGGGCCGGCTGCCGGTCAACGGGCGGCGCTTCGAGGAGCGCCCGGACGCCGTGATCATGGTGACCGACGGCTACGCCGCCGAGGTCACCCCGGCCGACCCGGACCGGTGGATCTGGCTGATCACCGACGGCGGCGACGACTGGCCCGACCGGCACCACCCGCCCATGGCCTGTCACCGGGTGCACACCGGCGAGCGGTAGCCCCAGCACGAGTTGGCGGCGGAGCAGGACGACGAGGAGAAGCGGCACAGCGTGAGCGGCATGACGACGACAGCGACGATCGACGACCCGGCCAGCCAGGGCGCTGCCGACGCGCCGGCCGGCCCCGGGCGGGCACGCGCCTGGCAGCCCAACGCCACCTACGCCACCCGGCCGGCCGGGGCTGGCGGCGCCAGCCGGCTGGAGCGGTTCATCGAGGCCATGATCACCATGGGGCAGACCGGTCAGGTCTTCGGCGAGCACGGCATCGGCAAGACCTCCACGTTCCTGTCCTTCATCCCGGAGCGGTTTCCCGGCACCGAGGTCGTCCTGGTGCCGGCGGCCAACCTGACCCCGGACGACCTGCTGGTCAACGCGCCGGTGCGGGAGGACTCCAGCGGTGAGCTGGCGCTCGCCCAGCTGATCATGCGCCAGCTCTCACCCGGGCGGCCGTTCGTGCTGCTGATCGACGACTCGCTGCAGGCCGGCGACACCATCCAGGCCCAGCTGATGCAGATCGCCTGCGACTGGACGCTGGGCGAGCACGACCTGCGCGAGCTGGGCTGCGTGGGGGTGTTCCTCGCGGACAACGAGTCGCTGGCCGAGACCAGTGCCCGCCGCACCGACCTCGCCGTGCTCGACCGGATGGTGACGTTGCGGGTCAACGCCAACGACACGGCCTGGCGGCACACGCTGGCGCAGCGGTATCCGGAGTGGAACCTGCGCGAGGTGTTCCGGCTGTGGGCCTCGCTCTCACCCGAACTGCGTGGCCGGCTCTCGCCGCGCACCCTGGAGCACGTGCTGGACTGCGCCCGGGAGGGTTTCCCGCTGGCGTGGGGGCTGCCGCTGGTCAACGGGGTCCGGCTGGCCCTGACCGAGTCCGGCACGGACCGCAGGCCGGGCCGGGACCGCACCCAGGAGATCCTCGACCGGATCGCCGCCGCCCTCGGCGTCGCCAACCCGGACACCGTGGCCGATCCGGTGCGCCGCGTGCTGCGGGCGGCCATCCGAAACCGCTGGGCCGTGCTGCTGCAGGGGCCGCCCGGCTGCGGCAAGACCGAGATCACCAAGCAGGTGGTGCGCGAGGAGATCGGCCGCGACCCGGTGTACTTCTCGCTGCCGGTCACCAACGTCGAGGACCTGTGCGTGCCGGTGCCCACCCCGGACGGCACGCTGGACACCCTGCTCACCCGGTCGCTGCTCGGTGACGAGCCCAAGGTGCTGGTCTGGGACGAGTACAACCGCCCCAAGGACAAGGCCACCTTCGCCAAGCTGATGGAGGTCACCCAGGAGTGGTCGCTGGCCGGGCGGCCCATCTTCAACCTGCGCGCCCAGGTCGCGCTGCAGAACCCGCCCTACCACCTGGGCCGCAAGCTGCTGGTGTCCAGCAACAACATCGCCCAGGCCAGCCGGTTCACCGTCAGCTACGAGGTGCGGCCGGAGGACATCCCGGCCAACGAGTGGCTGATCGCCAGCTACGGCGAGGTCGCCGAGACCGCGCTGGAGTGGTGGAAGAACGACATCGACGACGAGGCGCGGGAGTGGATCACCAAGCGCACCCTGGAGCGGCTGATCAAGCTGCACCTGGCCGACCAGCCACTGCACCTGGGGCTGATCTACCTCGGCGACGGTGAGTACGCGCCGGTGCCACTGTCCAAACTGGAGGCGCGGCTGGCCGACCACCGGGTCATCGGCCTGGCCGAGATCGCGCGCGAGGTCGACTCGTGGGAGGCGCGACTGGCCACCGCCTCGGAGGTGTCCACCGAGGGCACCGACGACACCGACGCCGTGCACCAGGTGTTCGCCAACGCCGAGGTGTCCCAGCTGGAGCGGCACGCCGACGTGGTGGTCCGGCTGCTGCGCCACCTGCCGCCGAAACTGCGCGCCACCTACCTGGTCGGCCAGACACCCGAGAAGCAGAAGTTCTGGGTGGACGCGCTGAAGCGGATGGCCGGCCGATGAGCGCGCTGCCCACGGTTGCCCTCCGGGTGCTCGGATTCGGTCAGCCGGACGACGTGCGGGCCCTGTTCGACCGGGACCCGCAGGCGATGCGGTCGCTGTTGGCCAGCGCGTCGAGCATCCCGCCCGTGGTGGTCGACACCGCACTGGCCGTCGGCGGCCAGTGGCCCGAAGTGCTGGCGAAACGCTGCCTGGACAGGGGCCCGCTGCCCGAATTCTTCCCTCGGCTGGCCGCGGCCGGAAACCCGAGGGTGGCCGCCGTGCTGTACGGGCACAGCGAGTTCCGGAATCGGACCTGGAGCCTGCGCGCGCACCGGGCGCTGCTGGCCGAGGCCGACCCCGCTGATCCGCGCTGGCGGGCGGAGACCGGTCTGGTGCGGCGGTTGCTGGGCTCGGAGAACCTCGTCGAGTTGCGGGCCGCGGTGGTCGCTCCGTTCCCCGACCTGGTGCGCCACGTGCTCGTCACGGTGGGCGCGAAGCTGGACCGGGATGAGTGGTTGCGGGCGCTGCTGTCCCTGCACGAGCACGGCGGCGCGGCCGAACTGGCCGACGCACTGGCCGACGAGGCGATCCACGGCGCGCTGGAGACCGACATCGCCGAGATCGGGGCGGGTGCGGTGGCCGGCCCGGATGGCGTGGCCGCGTTGCGGGCGGCAGTGGCCGACGCGGAGGGGACGCCCGGCGCGGTCGCGAAACTGCGTGCCAAGCCGATTCGAACGGACGCGGTCCTCGCCCAGCTGGACCGACTGGACTGGTCCGCGGTCGGGGCCGCCCACCAGGAGCGTCCGTTCGACCACCGGGTGATCGAGAAACTGGCCGTGCGGGACGACTGCCCGGACGAGGTGGCGGCGGCGCTGTGCGCGGCCCACCCGAATCCCCCGATCCGGGAGCTGTTCGCCTTGGTCCGGCCGTCCGTGCTGTCGTCCCTGCTCACCACCATGCCGGTGGAGCGCATGTCGTCGGACGTGCTGACCGTGGTGGTCGAGCGGGCCCTGGGGGAGACGCTCTCCGGGGTGGACCTGCTGCGGCGCGCCCGCCCGGCCGTGACCGTGCTCGCCACGGCTCAGCAGCGGCGCGCGGACCGGAAGGCACGGCCGGCCGAACGGGACGGGTGGGCGGAGTTCCGGGCCGAACTCGGCCGGCTGGTGGCCGAGCGATTGGGGGCGGACGTGGCCGCCTGGCGGCTGCTCCGGGCCGACCTGCCCACGTTCACCGGCAGCGTGGCCGAACTGCTGGACAGCGTCGCCGCCCGGGCCGCGAGCACGCGCGGCGACCAGGCCGGGGCAGCGGCGGCAGCCGAGCCGTGGCCCAGCGCGGGTGGCGCACCCAAGCGGGGTCGGATGATGACCCTGTCGGAGGACCGGGCCGCCTTCCTGACCCTGCTCGACCTGGCCGCCACCGACACCCAGTTGGCGCTGCTCGCCGAGGTGGACGACGGCACCGCGTACGACCTGCTGGTGTGCGGCACCTGGCGGGCGGAGTGGCTGCCCTGGGTGTTGGCCGAGCCGGGCCGCCACCGGGATCGCCAGCTGCTGGCCAGGCACCCGAACCTGCCGGCCGACGCGGTCACCGCGCTGGCCCGGCTGGACGACCCGGCGGTCAACGCGGGCCTGATCTACCAGGCCAACGCGACCAGGCAGCAGCGCGACCGGCTGATCACCGGCCGCCCGTTCGCCGACCCCGAGGGGGACCGTCGCCTGCCCGTCGACCCGGAGCTGCGCGCCGCGCTGCTGGCCACCCGGGCGTGGCGTTGGCTGGGGCCGATGGTCGGCTGCGGCGACCCGGAGCTGATCAAGCACGTCTTCGCCTCGGTGCGGGTGAGCGGCACCATCCAGCTGCGCATGCTGCTCGGCCTGTGGGAACGCGGCGGTCCGGACGCGGCCGAGGCGGAGCTGGCGGCCCAGGCAGGGAAGTTCTCGGCGAAGTACAACGCCACGGTGCGGCGCCAGGTGAGCGCACTGCTGGCCGAGCCCGACCGCGCTGACGCGCTCCAGCGGCTGCGCGCCGCCGTGGCCGACGCCGAGTCGCCCGAGCGGCTCGCCCGCCGGCTGCGCGCCAGCGGCCTGAGTTCGCTGCACCGCCTGCGGGCCGAGGGCTTCGACTGGGACTGGGACCACCTGTGCGCCGACCACGCCCGCAAACCGTTCCCCGGCTCGGTGCTCCGGCTGCTCGCCGAGGTCGAGGACTGCCCGGAGGAACTGCGCTCGGCCGCCAGGCAGTCGTTCTTCCCGGAGGACCAGCGGCGGGCGCTGGCGCGGCTGGCGGCGGGCACACCCCCGGCCGAGGTGCTGGCCGAGATGCGCCTGGCGCCCGGGATGAGCTGGCCGCTGGTCGCGGTCGAGCGGGGCGGCATGACCATGGCCGACCTGGTCCACTTCGGACAGCCGGCCGCGGCGGTGCTGGCCATCGTGCCGGCCGACCATCCGGTGCACGCGGAACTGGGCGAGCTGGTGCGCGCGCACCTGGCCGGCAACCAGGACGCGTGGACGCTGGTCATGCGGCTGCTCCCGGACTTCGCCGGCACCATCCCGGACCTGCTGGAGAGCGCGGTACTGGCCACCCGGCCGGCAGGCTGAGGCGGGCCGGCCGGGGCAGCGGGCGGTCAGGCCACGTTGATGCCGCCGTCGACCTGGATCACCGCGCCGGTCAGGTAGCCCGCCTCCGGCCGCGCGGTCCGCACGATCCACCAGGCGATCTCCTCGGGCTGGGCGAGCCGGCCGAGCGGGATGCGGCGGCGCAGCTGTTCGCCGGCCTCGGCGATCTGCTCCGGGCTGAGCCCGGCGTGCGCCAGCACCGGCGTGTGCGTCACGCCCGGCGCCACCGACACCACGCGCACGCCGCGCTCGGCCAGCTCCACCGCCCAGGTGCGGGTGATGAAGTCCAGGGCGACCTTGGTGGCCCCGTACACCGAGTTGTTCGGCCAGCCCCGGAACGGCTGCACCGAGGTGACGTTGACGATCAGCCCGGAGCTGGCCACCAGGTGGGGCAGGGCCTGCTGGGCGAGGAACACCGGGCCGACCAGGTTGGTGGCCAGCTGCGCGGCCGTGTCCGCCCGGTCGATCTGTCCGAGCGGGGCGGGCCGGGTGATGGCGGCGTTGTTGACCAGCACGTCGATCCGGCCGAACACCGCCAGCGCGGCGTCGACGACGCGCGCTGGGCCGTCCGGGTCGGTCACGTCGGCCACCAGCGGGTGGATGGCCGGCCGGTCCCGCGCGGTCTGGGCCAGGGTTGTTCCGGTGCGGCCGACCGCGAGGACGCTGGCGCCCTCGTCGGCGAACCGCTGCGCGGTCGCCCGGCCGATCCCGGTGCCCGCCCCGGTGACGATCACCGCGCGCCCGGCCGGCGCCGGCTCGGAGTCGTTGCTCACCACATCGCTCACTTTCTTGGAGATAGTGCCGCTGACCAGGTCTGATCACGGCAACACCGATCGACTACCGGCACGCTAAACCCGGACGCCGGGGTCCGGGTCAAGTCGACGGTGTGGCCGGGGCGCCCGGGGGAAACCAGTGCGGGGCGAGTGGCGTGCGCACCGGTGGCGCGGTCGGATTGACCTCCAGTTAACTGGAGGTTGCAGCATGATCGGCGCGTTGGGAAGCGGTGGACACCGCCGCGCGTTGCAGGAGTGTTGGCCCGCTCGGACGGGTGGGCCAGGACAGTTGGGGGAGGAGCGGGCTGATGGATGGCTGGATGTTGATGCGCAGCGCCATGCACCGGGCGGACGCACCCAAGGGGGTTCGGCCGGGCACGGTGCGCCGCGTGCTGTCCTTCGCCCGGCCGTACTGGCGGCTGCTCGCGGTCTTCCTGCTGCTGACCGTGGTCTCCGCGGTCCTGGCCGTGTCCACCCCGGTGCTGGCCGGCCGGGTGGTGGACGCCATCGTCGGGGGCGGCGCCGCCGCCACCGTGATCTGGCTGGCGGTCGTCATCGCGCTGATCGCCGTGCTGGACGCCGGCCTCGGGCTGGTGGAGCGGTGGCTGTCCGCGCGGATCGGCGAGGGCCTGATCTACGACCTGCGGCGTGCCGTGTTCGAGCACGTGCAGCGCATGCCGGTGGCGTTCTTCACCCGCACCCGCACGGGCGCGCTGGTCAGCCGGCTCAACAACGACGTGATCGGCGCGCAGCGGGCGTTCACCTCCACGCTGTCCGGCATGGTCACCAACGTCATCCAGCTCGCGCTCTCGCTGGGCGTGATGTTCACGCTGTCCTGGCAGGTGACCGCGCTGGCCCTGGTGCTGCTGCCGGTCTTCGTGCTGCCCGCGCGCCGGATGGGCAACCGCATGGCCGACCTGCAGCGGGAGTCGGCCGGCCTGAACGCCGCCATGACCACGCAGATGACCGAGCGGTTCTCCGCACCGGGCGCGACCCTGGTCAAGCTGTTCGGCCGGCCCAGGGCCGAGGCGGCCGAGTTCGGCGAGCGGGCCGGCCGGGTCCGCGACATCGGGGTGCGCTCGGCCATGGCCACCCGCTGGTTCCTCACCGGGCTGACCCTGGTGTCCGCGCTGGCCCAGGCGCTGGTCTACGGGCTCGGCGGCTGGCTGGCGCTGACCGGCCAGCTCGCCCCCGGCACGGTGGTGTCCCTGGCGCTGCTGCTGACCAGGCTGTACGCCCCGCTGACCGCGCTGGCCAACGCCCGGGTGGACGTGATGACCGCGCTGGTCTCCTTCGAGCGGGTGTTCGAGGTGCTCGACCTGCCCCCGATGATCAGCGAGCGGCCCAACGCCCGCGCGCTGCCCGCCGGCCCGGTCTCGGTGGAGTTCGCCGGCGTCCGGTTCGGCTACCCGGCCGCGGACAAGATCTCGCTGGCCTCCCTGGAGGAGGTCGCCACCCTGGACACCCGGGGCGGCCAGGAGGTGCTGCACGGGGTCGACTTCACCGCGGCGCCCGGCCAGCTCGTCGCCCTGGTGGGGTCCTCGGGCGCGGGCAAGTCCACCATCGCCTCGCTGGTGCCCCGGCTCTACGACGTGGACGCCGGCGCGGTCCGGCTGTCCGGGATCGACGTGCGCGAGCTGAGCTTCGACGCGATCCGCGACGCGGTGGGCGTGGTCACCCAGGACGGGCACCTGTTCCACGACAGCATCCGGGAGAACCTGCGCTACGCCCGCCCCGAGGCCGACGACGCCGAGCTGTGGCACGCGCTGGAGCGGGCCAGGCTCGCCGAACTGGTGGCGTCGCTGCCGGACGGCCTGGACACCGTGGTGGGCGAGCGCGGCTACCGGCTCTCCGGCGGGGAACGGCAGCGGCTGACCATCGCCCGGCTGCTGCTGGCCAGGCCGCGCGTGGTGATCCTGGACGAGGCCACCGCGCACCTGGACTCGGAGTCGGAGGTGGCGGTGCAGGCCGCGCTGGCCGAGGCGCTGCGCGGGCGCACCGCGCTGGTGATCGCGCACCGGCTGTCCACGATCCGGGCGGCCGACCAGATCCTGGTGGTGGAGGCCGGCCAGATCGTGGAGCGCGGCAGCCACGCCGAGCTGCTGGCCGCGGACGGGCGCTACGCCGAGCTGTACCGGACGCAGTTCGCCGACCAGGCCGACGGCTCGGCTCCGGTGGACACCGGTGCCGCCGAGGCGAGCGAGATCACCCCGGGCGAGCTGGTGGCGGCCGACGTGGTCGAGGCCGAGGCCGGAGCGGTCGGCGGCCGGGCCCAGGCCGGCCCGGTCACCCCGGCCGCGACCGGCTGACCGGCCCTCGGGCCGACCGGTCGCGGCGCCGGGGACGTCGGCTCAGCCGAGTTGGGGGATGCGGGGCTGGTAGCGCCGCATCAGCTCGGCGTTGGCCGCGTCCCCGCCGGGCACGTTGGAGCTGCGCCACAGCGGCAGCGCCAGCTCCAGCTCCGCGGCCCGGTCCACCAGCCGCACCAGCAGCAGGTTCCACAGGAACGCGTTGGCCAGCGAGGACAGCGCCGCGGTGACCGGGTTGTCCACCGGATAGGCGGAGTCGCCCGGTGCCACCAGGTTGTCCAGCACGTGCGTGGCGTTCTCGGCCAGGGTGCTGCCGGCCCGGCGCGGCGCGGCGGCGCTGGCGGCCACCGAGGTGACGGCCACGACCGGGCAGCCGGCCTGGACCGCCAGGCCGGCCAGCTCGACCGGGTACGGGTTGACGCCGGAGGTGGAGAACACCACGAGCACGTCGTGCGAGCCCGGTTTGGTGTCGGCCAGCACCTCGGCGGCCAGGCCGGCGCGCCGCTCGGCCGCCGTGCTGGTCATGGCGCCGTGCATGGGCAGCAGCTCCGGGTGGTACAGCGGCTGCACGCAGGCCAGGCCGCCGGCCCGGTAGAAGGTCTCGGCCACGGCGGCCAGCGAGTGCCCGGCCCCGGCGGTGAACACCGTGCCGTCCGCCCGCACGCAGGCCAGCAGCAGTTCGGTCACGTCCGCCAGCGCGGTCGCGTTGTGCCGTTGCACCCGGTCCAGGTGGGTCCGGACGAGATCCCCGTAGTCGGACGCGGTACCGGCTTCGGCCGTCATGCTGGAGTACCTCCTCGCTGTTCCCGCCGGGCGCGGGAATGGTCCATACCACTGTGCCCGTCGCGTCAAGTCGGTGGCGGTGTGGCCGAGGGAATCTTGCCCATCGAACACGTTTTGTGTTCGTATCAACGGGTGGAGAGTGCGGAACGGCATGAAGTGATCCTCCGGGCCCTGCGCGAGCGGGACCGGGTACCGGTGACCGTGCTGGCCGAGTTGACCGGCTGCTCGGAGATGACCATTCGCCGCGATCTGGACGTGCTGGAGCGGGACGGCTGCCTGCGCCGGGTCCGCGGCGCCGCGGTCAACATGCTCACCGGCGAGGAGACGCCGTTCCCGCTGCGGGCCAGGCAGCAGGTCGAGGCCAAGCGCCGGCTCGGCGCGGCCGTGGCCGGGATGCTCGACGACGGCGAGACCGTGGTGCTCGACAGCGGCACCACCACCCTGGAGGTGGCCCGGTCGCTGGCCGACCGCCGGCTCACCGTGCTGCCGCTGTCCCTGCACGGCGCCGACGCGCTGCGCCCGGCCGAACGGGTGCGCCTGGTGCTGCCCGGCGGCGACCTGCGCGCCGGCGAGCTGACCTTCGTCGGGCCGCTGACCGAGTACGCCCTGAACACCATGCGCTTCGACACCGTGGTGCTCGGCTGCTGCGGGCTGACCGTGCGGGACGGCGTCACCGCGCACGACCTGGTCGAGGCCCAGGTGAAGAAGGCCGCGGTGGCCGCGTCGGCCCGGGTGATCGCCGTGCTCGACCACGCCAAGCTGGTGCGCACCGCCTTCGCCCGGGTGTGCGCGGTGGCCGAGGTCGACGTGGTGGTGACCGACCGGGACGCCCCGGCCGACCAGGTCGACCAGCTGCGCCAGGCCGGCGTCGAGGTGCACTGCGTGTGACACCGGGCCGCGCCTTCAGCTGACCGAGAAGCCGCCGTCCACGAACAGCGTCTGCCCGGTCACGCGAACACCGCGCGGGTCAGCGGGGTGCTGACGAAGCCCGGCGCGATCGCGTTCACCCGCACCCCGTGCCGGGACCAGGCCTCGGCCTGGGAACGGGTCAGCGCGGCCAGCCCCGCCTTGGCCACCCCGTAGGCGCCGCTGTTGCCGAACGCCCTGATCGACTGCTGCGAGGCGAGGTGGATGATCCGCCCCCAGCCGCGCGCGGCCATGCACCGTCCACTTCGGCCAGAACAGGATCGCAGCGCCAGCCCGGTGTGCCCCCGGGTCGGCGCCGGACTACGCCTCCGGTGCGGCCGGCAGGTCCTCGGGGCGGTCCACGTCGGCGCCGGCGGCCACGTCCCCGCACGGTACCTCCAGCACCGGGTGGCACCGCAGGTAGTCGCGGGCGCCCGCGTCACCCACGGCCAGTTCGGTCGCGCCGGCCCAGTGCCGCCGGCCCAGCAGCACCGGGTGCCCGGGCACACCGTCGAAGCTGGCCCTGGCCAGCACGTCCGGGCCGGCCAGCGCGGTGACCCGGCGCACCGCCTCGACCGTGATGCCCGGCATGTCCACCGGCAGCACCACCACCGCCTCGGCCGCGCTGTCGGCGAGCGCGGCCAGGCCGACGCGCAGGGACGAGCCCATGCCGCTGGCCCAGTCCGGGTTGTCCAGCACGCGCGCGCCGGGCAGGCTGGCCCGCGCGCGCACCTCGGCGCCGGCCGCGCCGACCACCACCAGCAGCGGGGCGCAGCCGGCCGAGGCGAGCACGGCCGCGGCCGACTCCACGAACAGCCGGCCGCCGTGGGACACCAGCGCCTTGGGCCGGCCGAACCGGCGGCCGGCACCGGCGGCCAGCACCAGCCCGGCCACCGAGGGACTGGCCGCCGGAGGCTTGGGCACCGGAGGCTTGGGCACCGGGGGATGGGGCACCAGGGGGTCGCCGCTCTCGAACGAGGTCACGTTCGCGAGCCTACGGCCGCCGCCGCGGCCGGGCCGGTGGGCTCAGGCCAGCTCCTCGCACATCAGCAGGAAGGCGCCCAGGCCGTGGATGTCGTTGGTCCTGCGCGGCCGGGCCAGGTAGTGCGCCAGGTCGCCGACACCGGTGCCGACGCAGATGTCCGCCAGGTTGGTCAGCCCGTCCGGGCCGACCGAGACCCTGTCCAGCACGCCCCGGTAGCCGCGCCGCGCCACCTGCTGGTAGCGGCCGGACACATAACCCCGGCGCACCGCCTTGGCGATCGCGTAGGTGTACATGGTCGAGGCCGAGGTCTCGGTCCAGTTGTCGGCCAGGTGGCCCTTGTCCACCACCTGGAACCAGCGGCCGGTGGCCGGGTCCTGGTAGCGGGCCAGCGCGGCCACCAGGTCGCGCAGCACCCCGACCACGCGGGGGTGGTCGGGATGGCTGGCCGGCAGCAGGTCCAGCACGTCCACGCAGGTCATCGCGTACCAGCCGACGGCGCGGCCCCAGAACTCCGCGGAGCGGTGGGTGACCGGGTCGGCCCAGCTCGCCCGGCCGGTCTCGTCGTAGGCGTGGTGCAGCAGCCCGGTGTCGCTGGCCAGGTGCCGGTGGTAGGTCAGCAGCTGCCGGCTCACCTCGTCGTCGACGGCGCCGGCCTGGCCGAACCGGTGGCCGTAGCCGATCAGGAACGGCAGCACCATGAACGCCCCGTCCGCCCACAGCTGGTGGCGGCGGTCGGCGGAGTCGTGGGTGAAGGCACCGTCACCGGTCCGCGGGTAGCCGTCCAGCGCCCGCCGGATGTTGTCCGCGGCCAGCCGGTACTTGTCCAGCCCGGTCTCGGCGTGCAGGACCAGCAGCACCGTGCCCGAGCGGACGGCGTCCAGGCTGTCCAGCGGGTAGTCGATCGTGCCGTCGTCGGCGACGATGCCGTCCACCCACGCCCTGATGTAGCGCAGGTAGCGCCGGTCGCCGGTGCGGCGGTAGACCCGGTACTGGCCGTCCATGTACAGCCCGTGCGCGTACTCCCAGTCGCCCAGGTCGCTGGCGTTGGGGAACCGCGCCATGGTCGACTCGGCCAGCGCCACCGCCCAGTCCCGGGACGCGCCCCGCCAGTGCGGGTCGGGCGCGGCCACCGCCGGGGGGACGACGCCGATGCCGAGGCCGAGCACGGCACCGCCGACGACCGCGCCGGTGGACCGGACGAAGTCGCGTCGTGACGAGAACCCCGCCATCCGAATCTCTCCTTCCGCCACGCCCGTGCCGGGCGTCCGAGCGGGCCCGGCCGCCCGGTCGGCAACACCGCGCCGGGCTGCCAGCCAGGAAAGGACTCAACCCAGCCGGGCGCGTCCGGTCAAGGCAAGATCGGAGCTATGACCGCAGTTGGTCAGGAAATACCCGTTCGGAGGCGCCCGGCAGGGGCAAGGAGATCGGATGTCTGGCGGCTCAACCGCGCCCGGCGTCTGGTCGAGCACGCGGTTGGCCGGGGCGGTCCACGCGCGTTGGCGCTACTCGCCGGAGTCGTCCATGTCGCCGGTCACCACGGACAGCACGCCGGGCAGTTCGGACAGCGCCACCAGCAGGTTGTCCACGCCCACCCGGGTCACCCCCACCACGCGCAACCGCAGGTCGACCGCGTGCCGCAGGGTCGACACCGCCCCGGACTGACCGGTGAAGCCCTGTCCGGGGAAGTCCTGCTGCCCGGCGAAGGCCTGGCCGTCGTCCAGCGGCGATCTGCGCTCGGTGCTCGACTCGGCCACGGAGAACCCCTGGCTGGTCACGGTGGACAGCACCTGTCTGAGCACGCCCTGGCCGTCCACGTAGTGCAGCCGCAACAGCACCGAGGTCGACTGGGACCGGGTGAGCAGGCGGATCAGCGGCGGATAGCCGTACACCACCGCGAAGTGCGCGAGCGTCACGAAGAGCGCCAGCAGGGGCAACCCGGCCCCGCAGGCGCAGCCAACCGCCGCGGTCACCCAGACCACGGCCGCGGTGGTCAGGCCGCGCACCACGTCCCGGCGCACGAAGATCAGGCCGCCGCCGATGAAGCCGATCCCGCTGACGATCTGCGCGGCCATCCGGGACGGGTCGAGGTTGACCAGGCCGGCCTGCAGCACGTCGCCGAACCCGTACTTGCTGACCATCAGGAACAGCGCCGAGCCCAGCCCGACCAGTGTGTGTGTTCGTAACCCGGCGTTCTTCTGCCGCAGTTCGCGTTCCAGACCGATCAGCGAGGACAGCACCAGGGCCAGCGTCAGCAGCGCCAGCTGCGTCCACCCCTGACCGGTCGTCTGACCGAAGATCGAGAGACTGCCGTTCACCGCGAATCCTTCCGTTGCTCGCCGTGCCAGCACATGCGGGCCCGTGGCCGGAGGAGCTGGCACGCCGCGTCAGCCCGCTCGGACGAACAGCGGGTCAACCAGAGTGGGCGGCCAGGTGTTCCAGAATCAATCCGGTCAGTGCATCGGCCGCTTCCTCGGGAATCCAGTGGGAGACGTCCTCCAGCATCTCGAAGCGGTAGGAGCCGGTCACCCACTTCTCGTTGCCCAGCGCCGCCGTGGAGCCCACGGCCGAGTCCTCGGTGCTCCACACGTACAGGGTGGGCACCGCCACCGGCCCGACCCGCTCGCCGTACTTCATGGCCCGGTACCAGTTCAGCGCCGCGGTCAGCGCGCCCGGCTCGCTCATCCTGGCCACGTACTCGTCCACATGCGACGGTGGCACCTTCCACTCGAAGACCCGCCGCAGCGCGGTGGCGTTGTCCGCCAACAGCCGCCGCTCGGCCTCGCCGGCCCGCTGGAACACGGTGATGTACCGGGACCGCAGCTCCTGGTCGGGATCTTCCTTGCGGGCCTGGGCGAAACCGGTGGGGTGGGGCACGGACACCGCGGTGAGCGTGCGCACCCGCTCCGGGTGCTCGGCCGCCACGGTCCACGCGACCGCGCTGCCCCAGTCGTGACCGACCAGGTCGAACCGGCGCCAGCCCAGGCTGTCGGCCATGGCCAGCACGTCCGCGACCAGCTCGCTCATCCGGTAGTCCTCGACCCGCTCCGGGCGCACCTGCGGGGAGTAGCCGCGCTGGTCCGGGGCGACCGCCCGGTAGCCGGCCGCCCCCAACGCGGCCACCTGATGCGTCCACTGCATGGATGCCTGCGGAAACCCGTGCAGCAGCAGCACTTGCCGGCCGTCCTCGGGGCCGGCGGCGATGGCGTCGAAGGTGCCAACCGGACACGGGATGCGGGTGTGTTCGAGCGAGTGGTCAGTCACCCGCCCAACTCTAGGCCGGGCAACGCCCGCCGGCTCGTTCGCCGCCGACGGCCAACCCCGTGCCCGGGATCCCGGTCACGGGTCAGCCGATCAGGCACTCGGCTCCCGCCCCGAGCGGTGGCATGGTTAGGGAGTGGCGAGCACGGAACCAGAGATCGCGTGCACCGGCATCGCACGCGGCGACGAGCGGATCTTCGACGTGTTGCTGTCCGGGACGGTGTTCCTGGACATCATCTTCACCGGGCTGCCCCGGCCGCCCGCGGCCGGCACCGAGGTGTGGGCCGAGGGCTTGGGCTCCTGCCCCGGCGGCATCGCCAACCTCGCGGTGGCGTTGAGCCGCCTGCAACTGCGCACCGGGCTGGCGGCCGCGTTCGGTGAGGACGTCTACGGCGACTTCTGCTGGGACGTGCTGTCCGAACAGGAGGGTGTGGACCTGTCCTACTGCCGCCGGTTCTACGGCTGGCACTCGCCGGTGACCGTGTCCATGGCGATCAACAAGGACCGCAGCATGGTCACCCACGGCCACCAGCCGCCGGTGACCGCCGACGAGATGTTCGCGCCGCCGCCCCCGGCCAGGGCGTGCTTCGTGCACCTCGGGGCCGACGAGGAGCGCTGGGTCCGGCAGGCCAAGGACCAGGGCGCGCTGCTGTTCGCCGACATCGGCTGGGACCGCACCGAGGCGTGGGCGCCGGACGTGCTGGAGCGGCTGGCCGGCTACGACGTGTTCCTGCCCAACGCGGTGGAGGCCATGCGCTACACCCGCTGCGACACGCCGGAGGCGGCCGCGGCCGCCCTGGCCGAGCACGTGCCGGTGGTCGTGGTGACCCGGGGTGACGCCGGCGCGGTCGCGGTCGACTCGTCCACCGGCGAGAAGGTCGACATCGGCGGCCTGAACGTGGCACCGCTGGACCCGACCGGCGCCGGCGACGTGTTCGGCGCGGGCTTCGTGCTCGGCACGCTCGCCGGCTGGCCGCTGGAGAACCGGGTCCGGTTCGCCAACCTGTGCGCGGCCCTGTCCGTCCAGCACTTCGGCGGCTCGCTGTCCGCGCCCGGCTGGGGCGACATCGCCGCGTGGTGGCGCACGGTCAGCCGGCGCGACGACAGCGGCCTGGACGGCTACCGCTTCCTCGACGACCTGCTGCCCGACCACTCCGGCGTCATCGTGCGCCGCGCCAGCGCCACCATCGGCCTGCGCGGCAGCGGCATGTCCTGACCCGACGGGACGCTCGGTCCGATACCGTGGGTGATCATGCGATCCGGGAGAGTGGCTATGGCGCCACGGCGGGACGCTCTCGCCACCCGGCGGGAGGCACTCGGCTACTCACCGGCCTGAACCACTCCGCCACCGCTGTCGCGATGCGCTTCGGGCACATGGGCTTCTTCGACTCGATGGACACCAACGAAGCTCTCGGCTGCCGCGATAGGCATGCGTGTCGCCGGCCGGACGGCTGCCGCGCCGGTGTGCGGCCATGCCACTGGCGGAGTGCCTCAGACCCAGTCGAGGGTTCCGTCGTCGCATGCTTCGACGCGGAGACCGTCGATGTCCGTGCCGTGGTGCAGCGCGTGGGCGATCTCGGCGAGCATCGCGGCGATGCTGGGCCACCGCGGCTCGCCGGTGGCGCCTTCGTACTCGTCCCACTCCATGACGCACCCGTGCAGCGAGCCGGGGCGCAGGTCGGCGAACAGCAGGCAGCCGCCGCCGTCGTGCGCGATGGGCAACCACACCGGCAACCAGTCGACGCACGGGGAGCCGGCGGGCTCGGCGGCGAGGGCCGCGGTGTCCGCGGCGTCGGCGCAGGAGGCGACCGCGAGCATCGTCTCGCGGTTGTCCACGACCTCGTCGAGGGTGTATGGCGCGTACCTGGGCGCTATCAACCTCCCGGTGACGAACTCGGTCACGCCACAGCACCGGCGCCACCACTCGACCAGGTCCGCGGGCAGTGGCCGGCCCAGCAGTGCCACCACGTCCGCGATGTCGTGCTCGGTGGCCGGTGGGCCGAGGTGCGCGGCGGAGACGGGCGTGCGGTCACGCAGCCAGGCGGTGATCTGGGCCCAGGAGTCGGCAACGCTGGGGAGCATCCGGGCATTCTGCCGTGATCGCGTGGACGGCCGGGACACGGAGGCGTTCGGCTGTGGCCGGCTCCGCCGGGTTTCGCGGCCCCTCACCGCCGTCACAGGAGACGTCAGTCGTGGGCCGGGAGGACGAGGACCTTGCCGGACAGCGCGCCCGTGGCGGCGCTGGCGTGGACCGCCGGCAACTCGGCCAGCGGCACCCGCTGCGCGACGTCCACCCGCAGCTCGCCGCGGTCGACGAGGGCCACCAGCCGCGCCAGTTGTTCGGCGTCGCTGCGGACGAAGAGGTCGACGCCGCGCACGCCGCGTTCCTCGTCGGTGGGCGCGGGCATCCACACCGTGGTGTTCACGACGACACCGCCCGGGCGGACCAGGGCGGCCAGCGCGGTCAGCCGCGCCGGGTCGACCGGGGCGAGGTTGAGCACGATGTCGACCGGCGCGGTCACCACCTCGGTGGCGGTGTGGTCGATGACCTCGTCCGCGCCCGCGGCCGTGACGCGCTCGCTGCTGCGCGGGCTGGCCGTGGCGATGACGTGGGCACCGGCGTGCTTGGCCAGTTGCACGGCGTAGCCGCCGACCGCTCCGCCCGCGCCGTTGATCAGCACGCGTTGCCCGGCCACCAGTCCACCGTGGTCGAACAGCGCCTGCCACGCGGTGAGGCCCACCAGCGGCACCGCGGCGGTGTCGGCCAGCGGGATGCTCGTGGGCGCCGGTGTGAGGATCTCGGCCGGAGCGAGGACGTACTCGGCTGCCGCGCCGTCTGCTCCCATCGGGAGGAAGCCGATGACCTCGTCACCGACCTGGACGCCGGCCACCCCCTCGCCCAGCGCGTCGACCGTGCCGGCGACGTCGAGGCCGGGGGTGTGCGGCAGCGCCACCGGGATCGGGCCCTGCATGGAGCCGGCGCGGATGCTGGCATCGACGGGATTGAACGACGTCGCGACCACGCGGATCCGGACCTGCCCGGCGCCGGGGACGGGTCGCTGCACGTCCTCGTAGCGCAGGACGTCGGAGTCGCCGTGGTCGTGGAAACGCACTGCCTTCATGGGGGCCTCGCTGTCACCGTGGTATTGCTTCGAATCCGAAGCATTTTGGGATCAGACTAGTGTTGCTTCGAATTTGAAGCAAAGTGACGTCGGTCACCGGGAGCGTCCGCCGGCACGGCGGGGTGGCTGCGGCCGCCTCTGACGCACCGCGCGGCTGTTCCGCGGGCTGAGTGTCACCGCCGGCGGGGTGGTGGCGCGACGGTGCGGCAGGGGAGCGGGCGGAGTTCTCAGGCTTCGCGCTGGCGGCGACGGGGCGCTGCCGAGCGGGGCGGCGTCGAGCGCATGTGGTCCCGCACCGGCGCCAGCAGGCCCGCGAGCGTCATGACGTCCTCGCGCGAGAGTGGCTCGAAGAGCATGCCCCTGACGACCTCGACGTGCCCGGGGAGCACCTTCGCGAGCAGCGCGCGTCCCGCGTCGGTGATGGTGACCGTGGTGACCCGTTCATCCTCCGGAGAGGGGGCCCGCACCACCAGGCCCGCCTTTTCGAGCAGGCCCGCCTGGTAGGTCAGGCCGCTGCGGCTGTAGACGACGCCGTCGGCCAGGTCGGTCATCCGCTGGCTGCCCGTTGGCGAGTCCCCGAGGCGGGCCAGCAGCTGGAACTGCACGTAGCTGAGATCACCGGCCTCGCGCAACTGCTGCTCGACCGCGTACCGAAGCAGGCTGCTCACCTCGATGAGGTCGAAGTAGGCGCCGAGCTGGACGGGGTCGAGCGACCGGGGCGAGTCAGCCATGACGGAGAGTCTACTGCTTCGAATTCAAAGGGCCGTGGTTTCCTGGCGGCTCACCGCCCTTCACGTCACCGCTCTTCACACCGAGGACGCGCAACCCACGAAGCCCGGTGCCTCGGCCGCCCACCATCCCGTGTGGACTCACCGTCGCCGTCCACTCCGGCAGGCCGGGCGGGCGTGCGGACGTCCGCGCCGCGGGCGGGTCGCGACAGCCCCGCCCGGCAAGCCTGTGGCCCGCCTCACGCCCGCGGCGGTGGCATCCCTCACCGTCGCCACAACCACGGCGGGGTAATTTCTCCGTGCCGCCGAACAACCGCTCACATTTTTCTGGTTCGCGAGCAACCTCAGCCGGGTATGCAACGACCTTGTAGATGAGGGTTGATCGACAGCTGGGCGGTACAGCCCACGTCGGTCAGCGGGTGTTCGGCGATGTGTTCTGGAGTGACTGGAAGCTGGAAGGGGTTGCTCATTCGTGGCGACGCGCGCGTCGGGACTGATCAAACTCGTCGGGTTGTGCGGTACGGCGGGTGTGCTGGTCGCCGCCGTTCTCTTCCCGATCGCGGGAGGGCTCGGGTTGGCGTCCAACCGGGCCGCCGACACCGTTGATCAGACATCGGGGGAGTTGGCCGAGGGCCAGCTGCCGCTGATGACCACGATCGAGGACAAGGACGGCAACCCGATCGCCTATCTCTACAAGCAGTACCGGATTCCCGTGAAGTCCGACCAGATCTCGGCCGCGATGAAGAACGCCATCGTCGCGGTCGAGGACGAGAGGTTCTACTCCCACCACGGGGTGGACTGGCAGGGCGTGGCGCGGGCCGCGGCCCAGGCCGGCGTGGAGGGGGAGGTGAGCGGTGGTGGCTCGTCGCTCACCCAGCAGTACGTCAAGAACTACCTGGCGTACGTGATCGGGGACGGCACCGAGGAGGGCTACGCCAAGGCGACCGAGGTGAGCCTGGGTCGCAAGCTGAAAGAGGCCCGCATCGCCCTGCAGCTCGAACAGAAGATGAGCAAGGACGAGATCCTCACCGCCTACCTGAACATCGTGCCCTACGGCAGCCGGACCTACGGGGTCGGTGCCGCTGCCCGCACGTACTTCAACACCACCCCGGACAAGTTGACCGTGCCGCAGGCGGCCCTGCTCGCGGGTCTGGTCAACCGGCCGAGCGCGCTGAGCAAGTCGCCGGAGGACGCGCTGGAGCGGCGCAACACCGTGATCGACCGGATGCTGCGCAACAACATGTTCGGCGACAGCAACTCCGATCAGGCCAAGAAGGCCGCCGAGGAGTACAAGGCGGCCCCGCTGGGCGTGGTCTCGCCGCTGAACGTGCCCGCCAGCGACTGCGTGGGCGCGGGCGACGGCGAGGTGGACGGGTTCTTCTGCTCCTACCTGCAGGAGTACCTGGCCAAGGCCGGTCTGTCCAAGGACGAGTTGAAGCGCGGCGGCTACACGGTCAGGACCACGCTGGACCGCAAGGCCACCGACGCGGCCAAGCGGGCGGCCGAGGAGGAGGTTCCCAAGACCACCAAGGGAATCGCCAACGTGATGTCCATTGTGGAGCCGGGCACGGACAAGCACCGGGTGCGGGCGCTGGTGGCCAACCGGGACTACGGCCCGGACGCCGACGCCGGGCAGACCTCCTACGACCTGCCCAGCGAGGTCACCAACTTCGGTGCCGGCTCGATCTACAAGGTGTTCACCGCGGCGGCGGCGCTGGAGAAGCACGTCACCGGGATCAACCAGATGATTCCGACGCCGTCGTTCTACACCTCGCAGATGTTCAAGGGTGGCGGCCCGAACTGCCAGTCGGCCGGTCGGGGTGAGCGCTTCTACTGCCTGAAGAACGCCTCGGAGGGCGGGCCGGAGGAACGCACCCTGACCAACGCGCTGGCGACCTCGCCCAACACCGGGTTCGTCATCCTGGAGGAGTGGCTCGGCGGGGTGGCTCCGGTGGTGGACATGGCCGTCCGGCTGGGCATGCGGGAGAGCATGCAGGGGGTCAACCGGCAGGGTCAGACCCTGAAGGCGGACGGCTCCAACGGTCCGTCCCAGGGCGACCAGTTCAAGCAGGAGAACGCCGGCTCGTTCACCCTGGGCGTCGGCCCGACCAGCGTGCTGGAGCTGGCCAACGTCTCGGCGACGCTGATGAGCGGCGGCACCTGGTGCCCGCCGTCACCGGTGGAGCAGGTGCTGGACCGCAACGGCAAGCCGGTGCAGCTCAACGAGCAGCCGTGCGAGCAGGTGGTGGACCCGGCGCTGGCGAACACGCTGGTCGTGGGCATGAGCCAGGACGACAAGCCGGGCGGCACCTCGGCGCGGGCGGCCCAGGAGACCGGTTGGGACCCCAACCGGCCGATCATGGGCAAGACCGGCACCACCAACGACCACATGTCGGTGGGCTTCATCGGTGCCACCCCGCAGTACGCGGGCGCGGTGCTGACCTTCTCCGACGGGGTGTCGCCGCAGGTGATCTGCCGGGGCAACCCGCCCCGGCTGTGCGGCAAGAACGGCAGCCCGGGGGTGTACGGCGGTGACGTGGCCGCGCCGACGTGGTTCAAGGCCATGAAGGTGATCCACGAGGGCAAGGAGATCAAGCAGTTGCCCGCGCCGGACCCGCGCTACCAGTAGGCGGGCCCGGGCCGGTCGGGTCCAGCCGTGGTGGACGGGGTGGGATGGCCTTCGGGCTGTCCCACCCCGTTTTTTCACCGGGTTTTTCGATGAAGCCCAGACTCATGAGGGCTTCAGTGATAACCAAATCTTTCCCTTCGGAGGCTGTCTCCGTTTACTCCTGGTAGTGACTACGCGCTGTGTTGTCAAGTGCTCTTGACCTGGGGTTTTGCTGGATCTCCCGGTGGTGTGGGCGGGTTGGACGCGGTCGCCGCGGGGCGCCGCGCGCGGCAGTGGGTTCGGGTGCCACCAGGGCTTTCTGTCCCAGGTGGTGGGAAGCGGGGCGGGGGCGGCTGGCCGGTGCGCGGCTGGCGCGCTGCGTCCGGTGGGGTGCCGGGGGTGTGGGAGGGGGTCCGGGATCGATACGCAGAGTGACGATCAGTGGCCTTCGTCACGTGTCGGCCGGCGATGATCACTGAGGGTTGCCAAAAATCGCTACTCATGGTTACGGTCCCGGCTGCGAAATCACGGTTCGGTCACCGAAAGGACACAGAGTTGATCTCCGTCTGGACAACTCACCCGGTTCCCCGGCCGGGCGTCCGATCGAACTCCCCGACCAGAAAGGCACACCTTGACCCGGCACACGAATCGCCGCGGCCACGGCGTCCCGCCCACCCCGAAGGCGGACCCCGGCCACGGCGCGCACCGCAGCGAGCAGGAGCCGACCTCCGGCAGTGGTAAGCGGCTGGTGACCGCCATGGCGGCGGGTGCGCTGGCCGCCGCCGCGCTCGCGACCAACGGCTTCGGCGTGTTCGCCTCGGCGAGCGCCCCGCTGGCCGCCAACGTCGGCCTCGCCGCCGCCGCACTGGGCACCGACCTCGACGGCGCGGCCCAGACCACGACCACCAGCGCCGCCGCGTCCGGCGCCACCACGACCAGCGCCACCCCGGCGGTCGCCGACCGCGACCAGGCTGGCGTGGTCACCCACGCCAGCCGGCTGCTCAACGGCGAGCGGGTCAAGGCCCAGCTGCACGCCGACACCCTGGCGCTGCACGCGGTCGGCCTCGACCAGCAGGCCAAGCAGCAGCAGGCCGAGGCGGAGGCCGCGCGGGCGGCCGAGGCGCAGCAGGCCGACAGCGGCGCGGCCGAGTCGAGCGAGTCCGACGAGGCCGACGAGGCCGACGAGTCGGCCGCCAGCACCGAGCAGGCCCCGGCGGCGACCTCGGCCACCACGGCCTCGGTCAGCGCGGGCGCCCGGTTCGTCCTGCCCACCCAGGGCGTGTTCACCTCCGGCTTCGGTGGCCGCTGGGGCACCACGCACTACGGGATCGACCTGGCCAACGTCATCGGCACACCGGTGCTGTCGGTGGCCGACGGCACGGTGGTCGAGGCCGGTCCGGCCAGCGGCTTCGGCCTGTGGGTGCGGGTGCAGCACGACGACGGCACCATCACGGTGTACGGGCACGTCAACGAGATCCTGGTGCAGCAGGGCCAGCGGGTCGCCGCCGGCGAGGAGATCGCCACCATGGGCAACCGAGGCAACTCCACCGGCCCGCACCTGCACTTCGAGGTGTGGCTGAACGGTTCGCAGAAGATCGACCCGCTGCCGTGGCTGGCCGCCAGGGGCATCCAGGTCGGCTGACGCGCCCGGTCCGCGGTGCGACCGCACCGGCAGCGCGACCGCATCAGCAGTGCGACCGCGGCCCGATCCCCGTGCGCTGGGATCGGGCCGCCGCTGTTTTCCGGCGGCGGGTGAGGCGTGGTGGTGGCGGGCGCCGCTGGGTACCATCGGCCGAAGGTGCGTACCGACTGGTCGGTACGTGATCGTGCGCACCGCACCGGCTGGACAACCCGCACGGGAGGTCGTGGTGGAACCCACCGGAACTGAACCCGCTCGCCGCGGCGCCCCGGCCAACGCGCGCTGGGGCATCACCCTGCCGCTGGCCGGCGTGCCGCTGCCGGCGCACCGCGACCTGGTGGCGGAGCTGACCGAACTCGGCTACACCGACGTCTGGTCGGCGGAGACCAACGGGACCGACGCGTTCACCCCGCTGGCCCTGGCCGCGGACTGGGCGCCGCGGGTCCGGGTGGGCACGGCCATCGCGCCCGTCTACACCCGGGGCCCCGCCCTGCTGGCGATGAGCGCGGCCAGCCTGGCCGAGGTGGCGCCGGGCCGGTGCGTGCTGGGCGTGGGCACATCCTCCCCGGTGATCGTGGAGCGCTGGAACGCCGCGCGCTTCACCGACCCGCTCGCCCGCACCCGGGACACCGTGCGGTTCCTGCGGGAGGCACTGGCCGGGGAACGGGTGGACGAGCGCTACGAGACCTTCCAGGTGCGCGGGTTCCGGCTGGAGCGGCCACCCGAGCAGCCGCCGCCGATCATGGTGGCCGCGCTGCGGCCGGGCATGCTGCGGCTGGCCGCGCGCGAGGCCGACGGGGCCATCACCAACTGGCTGGCCCCGGGGGACGTGCCCAAGGTCAGGGCGGCCCTGGGCGAGGGAAGCGAACTGGTCGCCCGCGTCTTCGTCTGCCCCACCGAGGACGCCGCCGCCGCGCGTTCCCTGGGCCGGCTGATGATCAGCAGCTACCTGACCGTGCCCGCCTACGCCGCCTTCCACGACTGGCTGGGCCGGGGTGAGCTGCTGCGGCCCATGCACGAGGCGTGGGCGGCCGGTGACCGCAAGGCCGCCAACGCCGCCATCCCGGACGAGGTGGTGGACGAGCTGGTCGTGCACGGCAGTGCCGAGGCGTGCCGGCGCCGGGTGGCCGAGTACGCGGCCAACGGGGTGGACACGCCGGTCATCGGGCTGCTGCCCACCGGTGTCGACCCGCTGGCCGCGGTCCGGGCACTGGCCCCGGGGTCCACGGCGGACTGGCCGGACGCGGGAGTGTGAGGCGTGCCCCAGGACGTCGGGCCAGGACCCGGGGTGCCCGGTGGGCAGCGGACGCCCTCGGCCACCCAGGAGCGGATCCTGGCCGCGGCCGTGAAGCTGTTCGCCGCCAAGGGTTTTGACGCCACCTCCGTGGCCGAGGTGGTGGCCGAGGCCGGGGTCACCAAGGGCGCGCTGTACCACTACTTCACGGCCAAGGAGGAACTGCTCTACCAGATCTACCGGTCGCTGCTGGCCGAGCAGACCGCCCAGCTGGCCCGCATCCTCGACGCCGGCGGCGACCCGGCCGACATGCTGCGCGCGGTGCTGGTGGGCCTGGTGCGCACCACGGCCGAACGGGTGGACGAGACCGCGGTGTTCGTGCGCGAGATGTCCCGGCTGGGCGCGGACCAGATGGCCCAGTACCGCGCCGAGCGCCGCCGCTACCACGAGGCGGTCCGCGCCCTGGTGGAGCGGGCGCAGGACAGCGGCCGGTTCAGCGCGCGCGTCCCGGCCGACACGGTGGTGCTGATCGCCATGGGCGTGGTGAACCAGCTGCCCACCTGGTACCGGCCGGACGGGCCGAAAACCCCGGAGCGGCTGGGCAACGAGATCGCCGACTTCGTGCTCGCCGCGCTGCGGCCGACCAGTTGACCCGACCGCGGCCGGGTGTGGGGGTGGTGGCCACCGGCCGGCACTACGCTGGTGGCGGTGACCACCGAACGCCCCGACGTGCCGCTGATCGCCGACGAGCGCGAGATGCTGCGCGCCCACCTCGACTTCCACCGCGCCACCCTCGCCTGGAAGTGCGACGGCCTGGCCGACGACGAGTTGCGCGCGCGGGCGTCGGCACCGTCGACGCTGTCCCTGCTCGGGTTGGTCCGCCACCTGGCCGAGGTGGAGCGCACCTGGTTCCGCAAGACCGTGAACGGCGAGCGCGACCTGCCCAACGTCTGGTCACACGCGGACGACTACCAGACCGCCTACGACCCGTCCGGCTGCACCCGGGAGGAGGCGGTCGCCGCCTGGCAGGCCGAGGTGGCGCACGCCCGCCGCATCGAGCGGGCCGCCCCGTCGTTGGACCTGGTGGTCCACCAGCCCCGGTGGAACCAGGACGTGTCGCTGCGCTTCGTCATGCTGCACCTGATCCACGAGTACGCCAGGCACAACGGGCACGCCGACCTCATCCGCGAGGCGATCGACGGCACCGTGGGCGCCTGACCGCCCGCCCCCGCGCGGTCGCCGGCGGTCATTCAGACCGAAGTGGACGGTCGAACCCGGTCGGTGACGGTGTCGGCGGTGTCGCCGCCGAGCCGGGCCAGGTGGGCCAGGGTGGCCGCGGCGCGGTCGGTGGCCCGCAGCCCGTGCCACAGCGCCAGCGCGTGGTGCAGGTGGCCCTCGGCCAGGGCGATGCGGCCCTCGTCGCGGTGCAGTTCGCCCAGGGCCTGGGCGGCGCTGGCCTCGCCGTGCCGGTCGCCCAGGCGCCGGAAGATCGCCAGTGACCGCTCCAGCTCGATGGCGCCGCCCTCCCGGTCGCCCAGGGCGGCGTGCAGTCCGCCCAGGGTGTGCAGGGCGTAGGCGGCGCAGTGGCTGTCGCCGAAGCCGTCGAACACGGCCAGCGCGTGCCGCAGGCAGGACATGGCGCGTTCCGGGTCGCCGGTGATCCGGTGCAGCCGGCCCAGCTGGGTGAGCACGTAGCCCTCCCGGTGCTGGTCGCCGACGAGTTGGGACAGGCGCAGGGCCTCGGTGAGCGACTTCCTGGCCTCGGTCAGGTTGCCGGCGTCCAGGTGGCCCCGGCCGATGGCCTGCCAGGCGTAGGCCTGCCCGGCCAGGTCACCCGCGGCCAGGAACATGGCCAGCGCCTGCTGGAAGTGCACGAGCGCGGCGGCGTGGCGGTCCCGGAACTTCTGCACCGCGCCCAGCCCGCAGATGGCGATCGCCTCGCCCCGGGCGTCGCCCACCTCCTGGAACAGCGCGTAGGAGCGGGCGAAGCAGCGCTCGGACTCGTCGTAGGCGTCCCGGTACAGGTGCACCTGGGCCAGTCCGCGCAGCAGCGCGGCCTCGCCGCGCAGGTTGCCGGCGGCGCGCACCGCCTCCAGGGCGATCAGGTGGCTGCGGGTCCAGGCGTCGTAGTGGCTGCCCAGGTCGAAGTAGGGGACGAGGGCGACGGCCAGGCCCCAGGCCAGCTCGTCCATGCCGGTCTCGGCGGCCAGCCGCACCGCGGCCAGCAGGGTGTCGCACTCGGCGTCGAACCAGGCGACCGGCGCGGCCACCAGCCGGGCCAGGGTGGCCGGTGGCAGCGGGTGCCGGGTGGCCCTGGTCGGGATGAGGCTGAAGATGTTCGCCGGCAGCCGGGCACCCACGGCCTCGGCCGTGGCCAGCCACGCGCCGAGCAGCCGGGCCAGCGCGGCCTGGCGCTCGGCCTCGGGATCGGCGTCGGCGGCTTCCTGGGCGTAGCAGCGCACCAGGTCGTGCAGCCGGTAGCGGGGCTGGCCGATCGGGTCGGTGCCGACGAGCCGGACCAGGTTCGCGTCGACCAGGGTGTCCAGTGCGGCGGCGGAGCCCTCCCGGCCGAGCAGGGTGTCCACCACCCAGGCCGGGACGGACTGCGGGCCGAGCAGCCCGAGCAGCCGGAACGCGCGGGCCGGGGCCTCGGGCAGCAGCCGCACGCTCAGGTCGAAGCTGGCCCGCACCTCCAGGTCGCCCACGCGCAGCTCGGTCAGCCGCTGGGACTCGTCGCTGAGCCGTTCCTCCAGCACCCGCAGGGACCAGCCGCGTCGGCCGGCCAGCCGGGCGCCGGCGATGCGGATGGCCAGCGGCAGGTGGCCGCAGGAGCGCAGGATCGCCATGGCCGACTCCGGCTCCTGGTTCACCCGCTCCGGCGTGGCGATCCGGCCGAGCAGCCGCAGCGCGTCCTCGGCGGGCAGCACGTCCAGTTCCACCTGGTGCGCGCCGGGCAGTTCGGTGATGCGTCTTCGGCTGGTGATCAGCACCGCGCAGCAGCTGGCCGGCAGCAGCGGCCGCACCTGGGCGAGGCTGGCGGCGTCGTCGAGCAGCACCAGCATGCGGCGCTCGGCCAGCAGGGACCGGAACAGCGCGGCGCGCTCGTGCACGCTGTCCGGCAGGGCCGCGCCCGAGACGCCGAGCGTGCGCAGCACCTCGGCCAGCAGGTCGGCCGGGTCCTGCGGGTTCTCCGAGGTGCCGGCCAGGTCCAGGTAGAGCTGCCCGTCCGGGAAGTCACCGCGCAGCGCGTGCGCGGTGTGCACGGCCAGGGTCGACTTGCCGACCCCCGGCGGGCCCACCACCACGGCGATCGCCGGCGGGTCGGTGAGCGGGCGGTCGGCGACCGACAGCACCGCGACGAGCGCGCGCACGTCCTCGGCGCGGCCGGTGAAGTCCGGGGTGTCCGCGGGCAGCTGTTGTGGCGGGCCGACTCTGGGTGGGGCGGTGGTGGTCTCCCAGTCCTGCACGTCCGGGGACTCGCCGGCGAGGATGGCCGCGTGGATGCGGCGCAGCTCCACGCTCGGCTCGATGCCCAGTTCGCTGACCAGGCGCCGCCTGACCTCGGTGTAGGCGTCCAGCGCCTCGGCCTGCCGGCCGCTGCGGTGCAGGGCGAGCATGAGCTGGCGCCACAGGCCCTCCTGGAAGGGGTGTTCCACCAGCAGGCCGCGCAGTTCGGTGATGGCGGTGCTGTGCTGGCCCAGGCGCACCCGCAGGGCCAGCAGTTCCTCGGCCACGGTGAGCCGGGTCTCGGCGAGGGTTTCCAGCCGGCCGTCCCACACCCGGCTGCCCGGCAGGTCCTCCAGCGGGCTGCCGCGCCACAGCGCGAGCGCCTGCTGCATCTGGTCGAGCGCCTCGTGCGGTCTGCCGTCGGCCCGGTCCTGCCTGGCCCGCAGCACCAGGTCCTCGAAGGCGAGCATGTCCAGCTCGCCGGGTTCGACGTCGATGGCGTAGCCGGAGCGCTGCGCGCGGATGCGCGCGCCCACCTGGCCGGGCCCGGTGCGCAGCGAGCTGACGTAGGTGCGCAGGTTGGCCGCTGCCGAGCGGGGCGGCTGCTGCGGCCACAGCACCTCGATGAGCAGGTCGGTGGTGACCACCCGGTTGGCGTGCAGCAGCAGGGTGGCCAGCAGCATGCGCGGCTTGGTGCCGCCGATGGCGAGAGGGCGTCCAGCGACTCGAACGTCGAGCGGACCGAGCAGGGAGAACTGGAGTTGTGCACTGGTCATGGTGTGCTCCGGTCCCTAGACAAACCTCGCCACGCCTGTGCCGCTCGGTGTCCCTCAGTTGAGCGGTTGCCTCTTTGTAGCTGATTTGGACGAGTTTTGTAGCGGCCGTCCGGAGGCTATGCGCCGTCCAGATGACCCGAAACGGCCCAACGGTCACGCGGCCCGACGCCGGCGGGGGTGTTGCGCCGGCCAGCCCAGTGGCACGAGAGGAACAGCAGTGACGAGAGCCAGGAACCTGCGCACCGCCGGAGCGGCCCTGCTCCTCGGGGTGGCGGCGGTGGGCGTGAACACCACCGCGGCCAGCGCCTCGGCCAACCCCTACACCCCCGAGCAGGCCTGCGGCAGCGGCTACGCGGTGGTCGCCTCGGCCCCGGTGGGCACCGACGGCACAACCTACCTGCTCTACCACAGCGCGGTCAGCACCTCCTGCGTGGTGACCATGAAGAGCGCCTTGGTGGGCACGGCGAGCGCCGTGTCGGCGTTCGTGGAACCCAAGGGCGGCACCAGGGTCACCGACTCGGGCAGCTTCAGCTACTACGCCGGGCCGGTCCGGGCCAAGGCCGCGAGTGGCTGTGTGTCGTGGGGCGGTTCGGGCCGCGCGGTCGCGGTCGCGGTGAACTACTCGAACTGTCCCTGACCGCCGGGATGCCTGGTCGGTGGGGCGGAACGGCCCGTCCCGCCGGCGTTGTCCCCGCAACGGGAAATGTATCCGCCGTGTACGGCGGGGTCGCAGACTCCCAGCCCATGCTGAGCACACTCTTCGGGCGAACCGCCCGCTGGACGGTCTCCCTGGTGGCGGTGGTGGCCACCGTCCTGGTGGGCACGGCCATCCCGGCCAGTGCGGCGGCCAGCGGCACCGTGAAGACATCGGGCACGGCGCTGTCGGTGCGCCGGGCGCCCAGCCTCAAGGCCACGGTCGTGGGCAGCGTCGCCAACGGCACGCAGATCAGCATCGACTGCCAGCAGACCGGGTCCCTGGTCACCGGCGGCACCTACGAGGACACCTACACCTGGGACTACGTCCCGTCCCTGGGCGGCTACGTCTCCGACGCCTACATCTACACCGGCTCCAACGGCCGGATCGCGCCCGACTGCGGGGTGGGCACCGGCAGCGCCCAGTGCAACCCGGGTGACTGCGCGGCCGAGGCGCGGTTCGTTCCCGGTGACGGGTCGATGGTGGTCTACGACAAGCTGGGCGACGGCCACTCCGCGGTGGTGCAGTACTGGCTGCGCGGCGGGGTGGGGCCGCTGACCGTGTGGAACCCCAACGGCACCGGCACCAGCGTCACCCAGAAGATCGGCGTGGCCGCGGGTGACTGGGTCTTCTACCGGGTCTGCGTCGGCGAGCACGGCACCAGGACCGTGGACACCCGCAGTTGCAGCGCCGGGCTCACCGACTACCGGTAGGCCACCCGCTGGCCGTGCCGGCCACCTGTTTCCTGTCTCTCACCCGTTCTTCCGGAGGTCTTCTCATGGGCAAGGTGAACCGTCGGTTGGTGTTGCTCGGGGGGATGGCGGCGGTGGGTGCCGTCGCTGTTCCGTCGTGGGCGGCGGCGACGGCTGGTGCGGGGGTGGCGGCGATCCGCTATCCGTTCGAGTTGGGGGTGGCCTCGGGTGATCCGTTGCCGGACAGCGTGGTGTTGTGGACGCGGTTGGCGCCGTCCCCGTTGAACGTCGACGGGTTCGGTGGGATGCCGGACGCGACGTTCACGGTGTCCTGGGAGTTGGCGTCGGACGAGAAGTTCTCCAGTGTGGTGCAGAGTGGCCAGGTGGCGACGAACCGGTCGTTGGGCTACAGCGTGCACGTGGAGCCGGTGGGGTTGCAGCCGGGCGCGGAGTACTTCTACCGGTTCAAAGTGGACGGTCACATCTCGCCGGTCGGCCGGACCCGCACGGCGCCGGCCGCCGGGTCCACGCCCAGCCGGCTGACCTTCTGCATGGCTTCCTGCCAGCAGTGGGAGGACGGCTGGTACCACGCGCACCGGGGGATCGCGGCGGACGCGCCGGACCTGGTGCTGTTCCTGGGCGACTACATCTACGAGAAGCCGTCCGGGGAACCCGACGAGTACCGGCCGCGCCGGGTCGTCGTCACCGACGAGCTGACCACGCTGGCGCTGTACCGGCACCGCTACGCCCAGTACCGCACCGACCCGGACCTGCAGGCGGCGCACGCGGTCGCGCCCTGGGTGTCGGTGCTCGACGACCACGAGGTCGACAACAACTGGAACAGCACCGAGCCCGCGACCACCCGCAAGGCAGCGGCGTTCCAGGCGTTCTGGGAGAACACCCCGCTGCGCGCGGCGCAGAAGCCCAGTGGGGCCAGCATGTCGCTGTACCGGCGGATCAACTGGGGCACGCTGGCGCGGTTCCACATGCTCGACACCCGGCAGTACCGCACCGCGCAGCTGAGCACGACCGACTGCGCCCAGCGGACCACCTCCAGCCGCACGCTCACCGGTTCCGCGCAGGAGCAGTGGCTGCTCAAGGCGCTCGAGACGCACCCGGCCACCTGGGACCTGTTGGGCCAGCAGGTGTTCTTCGCCCAGCGCGACACCGACGGCAAGTCCAGCACCTGCGACGACACCAGCATGGACGCCTGGGACGGCTACACCGCGGCCCGGGACCGCATCGCCCAGGGCTGGATCGACCGGGGCGTGCCCAACCCGGTGGTGCTCACCGGTGACGTGCACCAGCACTACGCCGCCGACCTGCGCAGGAACTACTACGACCACAGTGGACCGATCATCGGCTCCGAGCTGATCACCACCGGGATCACCAGCAACAACGGTCGGGCGTCCGTGCCGAGCAGCACCTGGTTCGCCAACAACCCGCACATCAAGTACTGCTCGGTGAAGCGCGGCTACGTGCGCACCACGCTGACCCCGCAGCTGCTGACCGCCGACTTCGTGACCGTCTCCGACGTGGTGGAGCGCGACCCGGCCAAGGTCACCATCGCCACCGACCGCACCTACGTGCTGGAGGCCGGCTCCCGGGGTCTGCAGCTGGCGTGACCGGCGGGCCGCCCGGGGACGCGCGGCCGGCGCCCCGGGCGGCCCACGGCGTGCCCGACAGTCCACGGTGGATTCCGCAAAGGCACCCAACTCTCACGATCTACCGAAACAGCAGGGTAGTTTGGGGAGTGTTCAGGTAATCAGCTGTTGGGTGGTTGGGTAGGCCAGCCCAGGTTCGCGATCCCGGAGAGGAAGGCCATGTCCGGGCAGTTGTACTCGGTGGAGCAGGTGGCGGAGCTGCTGGGGCTGCACGTGCGCACGGTGCGCACCTACGTGCGGGACGGCCGGCTGGCGGCGGTCCGCATCGGCAAGCAGTACCGGATCGCGCGCGCGGACCTGGAGGCGTTCACCGGCCGGCCGGTGGGCACGACCAGCGGGGAGGACGCCCGGCGCACCCGCCACGTCGAGGTGTCCAGCATCGTGCAGATCGACGCGATCAGCCGGGAGAGCATGCAGCGGTTGAGCGCCATGGTGATGAGCATCGGCACGGCGCGCTCACCGGAGGACCAGCCACTGCGGACGCAGATCGTCTACGACGAGGAGCGGGCCAGCCTGAAGATCATCGTCCTCGGCCCGCCCGACACCACCGCGGAGTTCCTGCGGATGATCCACGCGCTGTCGGCCGAGCTGTGATCGCCTGGCCCGCGTGAACACGTCGTCGGCGGCCGGGCAGGTAGACGTCGGGAGGTTCCGACGACAGACCGCATCCGTGCTGTTCCGCCGAACACCCAAGACACCGTCCCCGGGCACGTCCCGACCAGGTCCGAAGTGGACCCGACACCGCGCCCTGGTGGCCGGCGCCGCCGTGCTCGGCTCCCCGCTGACCACCGCCGTGGTGGACCAGGTCGACTGAGCCGAGCCGGTGTGATGCCAGACGCTGGATTTTTCCAGTTGCAGGAAAAATCTACCGGGGGTAGCTTGGTGGCCGTGCAGGAGTCGCGGCGCGAGCGCAAGAAGCGCGAGACCAGGCAGCGGATCGTCGCGGCGGCCGTCCGGCTGTTCGGGGAACAGGGCTACGAGCAGACCACCGTGGCGCAGATCGCCGCGGCCGCGGACGTGGACCCGAAGACGTTCTTCAACTACTTCCCCAGCAAGGACGAGGTGCTGTTCGCCGACGTGGAGCAGGACCTCGCCGTGCTGTTCGAGGCGATCGGGCACCGCAAGCCGGACGAGGGCCCCGGCGAGGTGCTGGTCCGGATGATCCGCCAGTACCAGGACCACCGCCGGCCCCGGGTCCCGGCCAAGGAACTGGCCGAGCTGTCCGAGCTGTACCGGATGGTGCTGTCCACACCGGCGCTGCAGGCCAAGGGCCTGTACCTGCTGCTGAACCTGCAGCAGCGGATCGCCGCCGAGTTGCTGGAGGAGTTCCCCGAGCTGGACCCGATCACCGCGGCGGCCATGACCGGAGCCCTGCTCGGCGCCATCCAGCAGGCCGGCCTGACCAGCGTCCAGCTCGGCCGGTCGCAGGAGGAGCTGTGGCAGGCCGCCCGGCACGCCGTTGACATCGCCCTGCACGGCCTGCGGTCGGTGCGGCCCACCGAGGCCACCGACGACAACCCGTGACCGGGTGCGCCACCGGCGCCCCACCACCGCCCGGGACCGCCGCGCGCCTCGCCCGCCCCGGGCGCGGTCCGACCAGGCCGTTGACGCGTGCCCGTACCCGTGGCCCCAGCAGAGAGGACCAGTCCAGCATGGGGGAGAACCAGCGCCAACTCGCCCGCGACGCCCGCCGTGTCGTGCGGGAAGGCCCCGAGGCGATCGCCCGGGTGCAGCGCGCCCGCCTGGCCGAGATCGTCGCCCACGCCCGCGCCCACTCGCCCTACTACCGGGAGCTGTACCAGGACCTGCCGGACGGGGTGGACGATCCGGCGCTGCTGCCGGTCACCGACAAGAAGCTGCTGATGGCGCGCTTCGACGACTGGGCGACCGACCGGGCGGTCACCCTGGAGCGGGTCCAGGAGTTCGTGGCCGACCCCGGCCGGGTGGGCCAGCGCTTCCAGGGGCGGTACCTGGTGGCCACCACCTCCGGCACCAGCGGCGTGCGCGGCCTGTTCGTGATCGACGAGCACGCCCTGGCCGTGCACACCTCGCTCGGCGCACGCAGCAGCGGCGGGATGGGCGTCGCCGACGTGGTCCGCCTCGCCGTCCGCGGCGGCCGCACCGCGGTCGTGTCCGCGCCGCACGGCCACTTCTTCACCGTCACCTCCACGGTCCGGTTCGCGCTGGACCACCCGAGGTTCGGCCGGCTGACCCGGATCTTCCCGGTGGACCAGCCGCTGCCGGAGCTGGCCGCCCAGCTCACCCGCCACAACCCCGCCATCCTCAGCGGCTTCCTGAGCATGCTCGTGCTGCTGGCCGGCGAGCAGGAGGCCGGCCGCCTGCGCATCCGCCCGGCACTGGTCATCGCCGGCGGCGAGACCGCCACGCCCGAGGTCGTGCGGCGGCTGGCCACCGCGTTCCACACCCGGGTGCGCACCGCCTACGCCGCCACCGAGTGCGGCTTCCTCAGCTTCAGCTGCGACCAGGGCTGGTACCACGTCAACAGCGACTGGGCGGTGGTCGAGCCGGTCGACGCCGAGCACCGGCCCGTGCCGCCGGGGCAGTGGTCGCACACCGTGCTGATCAGCAACCTCGCCAACCAGGTCCAGCCGATCCTGCGCTACGACCTCGGCGACAGCGTGCTGCTGCGGCCCGACCCGTGCGAGTGCGGCAGCCCGCTGCCGGCGATCCGGGTGCGCGGCCGGGTGGCCGACGTGCTCACCTTCCCCGCCGCCGGCGGCGAGCCGGTCAGCATCTCCCCGATGCTGTTCGGCACGCTGCTGGACCGCGCCCCGGGCCTCACGCAGTACCAGCTCGTCCAGACCGCGCCCAGCACGCTGCGGGTGCGGCTGCGCCCGGTGTCCGGCGCCGATGCCGACCAGGTGTGGCAGACGGTGCGCGCCGAGATCACCCACCTGCTCGCCGAGCACCGGGTCGACCACGTCACCCTGGAGCGCGCCGAGGAAGCCCCGCAGCAGTCACCCGGCGGCAAGTTCCGCAGGATCATCCCGCTGAGCACGTCCTGACCACCCGAGCCGCCGCGGTCCGGGCTGGCGGGTTCGCCGGTCTCCCGGCCCTTCCCCGGCCCACGGCTGTCCTGGCGCACGGCTGTCCTGGCGCAGCGGCACCGCGGTGCCGCGCTCCCGCTTCCGGGACAGCCGTGCCCGCTGGCTGAGATGATGTCCGGCCGGAGGCGCACTCCCTCCCGTGGACACACCCCACCAGCAGAAGGAGAGCCAGCACGTGCCTGCCCGCGTCCCCACCGAACACCTCGTCGACCACGACGGCGTCGAACTGGCCGTGCGAGACCACGGCGGTGACGGCCCACCCGTGCTCCTGCTGCACGGTGCCGGGCGCACCCTGGCCGACTGGGCCGCGGTGGCGCCACTGCTGACCCCGCAGCACCGGGTCCTCGCCATGGATCTGCGCGCCCACGGCCGTTCCGGCTCCGGGCCCTGGACGCTGCCCGCGGTCGTCGGCGACGTCGAGGCGGTGCTGGCCGCCCTCGGCGCCACGCACGCGGTGCTCGTCGGGCACTCGCTGGGCGGGATGGTCGCCGTCCAGTACGCCGCGGACCACCCGGGCACGCCCGCCGTGGTCAACCTCGACGGCCACGGCATGGGCCGCCCCGAGCAGTACGCGGGGCTGGACGCCGACTACGTGACGGGCCGGCTCGCCGAGATCAGGGCCATGGCGGAGCGGGCGGCCGGACGACTGCTGCGGCCGGCGGACGTGGACGCGCTGCTCGCCCAGCAGACCGCCACCGGACAGGCCCTGGGCATCCCCGGGGAGCTGCTGGCGGCGGGGCTGCGGCGCGCGCTGGCCCAGCGCCCGGACGGGCACCTGTGCCTGCGGCCGGAGCCGGAGCCCGCGGCGCAGATGCAGGCGGTCGTGCACGAACTCGACGTGTTCCCGCTCTACCGCAGCACCCGCACACCCGTGCTGGTCTGCCGTGCCGGCCGCGCGAACCCGTCGACACCCGGCCTGCCCTGGGTCGACGAGCTGTGGGCCGCCTACGCCCGGGGACTCGACCGGGACCTGACCGAGCTGGCGGCCACCCATCCCCACATCACCGTCGAGGTCGTCGACGCCGCCCACGCCATGCACCTGGAACGGCCGGACGAGATCGCCCGGCACATCCGCACCTTCACCGCGCGCCACTGCCGGCCCCGGGCGGACTCGGATGCGCCGGTCGGCCGGGACCGGTGACCGGTGGCCGGGAAGCTGCGCGTCACCGTGCCCCACGCCCGCCTGCGCGGCACCGAGTACCGGGTGATCCGGCCGGCCGGCCGCGCCGCTGACCCTGATCCACCTGCCGCTGCACGCGAACACCCGGCCGACCCCGGGGTGGGCGCCGGGTGACCGCCCCGGAGCACACCTGGACCTGGTCCTGGCACAGCAGTGGCGGATCGACGAGACCCGCCACCACCGGGGGTACCGGGACCGCTTCCACCAGCACCTGCACGCCGAGACGCTGTTCATGACCGGCAGCGCCAAGGTCTTCCGCGACACCGCCTGCCGCTCCTGGGCGTGGCCCGCCACGGCCCCGCTTCGCCGTGACCTGGCCAGGGGAAGGCCACTAGTGCACCGAGTTCCACACCACGGACGGCACCCTGGGCAACGCCAGGGAGATCCACGTCGAGTACTGCCACCCACCCCAGTAGCGCTGACCGACTGTCCACAATGGCGTGTCCACTGTGGTCTGTACACAGTGGACAGCTCCCGGCCGAACAGGCGGGTGAGCGCTACGCGGGGACGCTCTCCGGCGGCATGCGCGTGCCGTGCTGGAACTCCGCGTCGAAAGCGTCCGGCCCGAGGTCGTCCCGCAGCGCCCGGGTGAGGCGGTCCACGTCGGCGCGCTCGGCCGGCGGCAGCGGCGCGCCCACCGCCTGGCGCAGCGCGGCCGCGGCGCCGAGCAGCCGCGCCGCCGTGGCGGCCTGGCCGGCGAGCCGGTGCGCCCCGGCCAGGCCCTCGAACGACAGGGCGACCGCGCGCGGGTCGCCGACCGCGCGGGCCGCGCGCAGGCTCTCGCGGTGCAGCCGCAGCGCGGTCTCGGCCTCGCCGAGCTGTTCGGCGGCGAACCCCAACTCGGTCAGCGCCAGCGCCAGCCCGGGCTCGCCCTCGACACCGCGCAACCAGTCCACCCACTTCTCCAGGTGGTCGCGGGCTGCCGCGTACCTGCCCTGCCGGCGGGCGCTCAGCGCCAGCCCGGCCTCGGCGAAGTGCTCGGCGACCCGGTTGAACTGGCTCACCGCGAGGTCCAGGGCCCGCCGGTGGAACTGGTCGGCGGCCGCGAAGTCCCCTTCCAGCAGCGCGATCCGGCCCAGACCGGACAGCCGCAGCGAGGCGTCGCTCCACAGCCCCAGGTCCTCGGCCATGCGCAGACCCTCCCGGTGCAGCGCCGAGGCCCTCGGGTAGTCACCCCGGATCTCGGCGATCTCGGCGAGGGTGTTCGTCGCCTTCACCTGGCCCCACTGGTCACCGAGTTGGTGGAACAGCCCGGCGCTGTCCAGCGCGTCCCGTTCGGCCGAGGCGAGTTCACCGCGGGCCCGGCTGATCGTGGCGCGCACGCTCAGCGCCGCGGCCACCCCCCACCGGTCGTCCAGCTCGCGGAACGCGGCAAGGGCCTGGTCGAGCAGGCTGGCGGTGGTGGCCAGCCCGGCGAAGCCGCGCTGGGCGTAGCTCACCAACCACCGGGCCCGCGCCCTGGCGCGGGGGTCGGTGATCCGGTCGCAGTGGTCCGCGGCCGACGCGCCGTCGGGCTCGGCGCCGTTGCTGAGCAGCAGCGCGACCGCCGCCCGCCAGCTGGCGGCCAGCGCGTCCGCGCCGAGCCCCAGCGCCAGGTCCAGGCAGCGGCGGGCCTCGGCCAGCCGGCCGCGCAGCACCCAGTACCACCCCAGCGCGCTGACCAGCCGGGTGGCGGCGCCACCGTCGGCCAGCCGCACGGCCGTCTCCAGCGCGGTGCGCAGGTTGGCCCACTCGTCGTCGAGGCGGCGCAGCCACCGGCGCTGCTCGTGGCCGTGCAGGTGCGGTTGGGCGCGCTCGGCGAACTCCAGGTAGCAGTGGAGGTGGCGGCGGTGCACCTCGTCGTGCTCGCCGGCCTCCCGCAGCCGCTCCAGGCAGTAGTCCCGAACCGACTCCAACAGCCGGTAGCGGGGGCCGTCCGGGCCGTCCACCACGAGCACGAGCGACCGGTCGACCAGCCGGACCAGCAGGTCGAGCACGTCGACCCCGGGCTGGGCGCCGACCTGTTCGGCCGCGGCCAGGGGGCACCCGTCCGCGTGCACCGCCAGGCGGCGCAGCACCACGCGTTCGGGCTGAGACAGCAGCTCCCAGCTGTAGTCGATCATCGCCCGCAGGGTCCGCTGCCGGGCCGGGGCACCGCGCCAGCCCGAGGTGAGCACCCGGAACCGGTCGTCGAGGCGGGCGGCCAGCTCGCGCACGCCCAGCCCGCGCACCCGGGTGGCGGCCAGCTCCAGCGCGAGCGGGATGCCGTCCAGCCGCCGGCAGATCGCGGCCACGGCGGCGGCGTTGTCCCGGTCCAGCGCGAACCCGGGGGCCGCCGCCGCGGCGCGGGCCACGAACAGGGCCACCGCGCTGGCGCGCGACACGTCCTCCGGCCCGGCCGCCGGATCGGGCAGCGCCAGCGGTGGGACCAGCCACACCCGCTCACCCGGGATCGCCAGCGGCGCCTGGCCGGTGGCCAGCACGCGCAGGCCCGGCGCGGCCCGCAGCAGCGCCTCGACCAGCGCGGCGACCGGCTCGATGACGTGCTCGCAGTTGTCCAGCACCAGCAGCAGGTGCTTGGCGCGCAGCGCACCGGCCAGCCGGCTCAGCGGATCACAACCGGGCGTCGGGCCGACGTCGTCGCGGATGTCGAGCACCGCGGCCACCACGTCGGCCACGGCCGAGGTGGCGGCACCGGAGGCCCGGTCCAGACCGGCCAGCTCCACCAGCCAGGCGCCGTCCGGGAAGCCCCCGGCCACCGCCCTGGCCACGTCCAGCGCGAGCTGCGTCTTGCCCACCCCACCCGGCCCGGTCAACGTCACCAGCCGCGCCGACCCGACCAGCCCGCGCACCTGCTCGACCGCGTCCGCCCGGCCCACCAGGTCGGTCACGGCCGCCGGGAGGTTGCCGCGCGGCCGCCCCGCGCCCGCCGGGGCGTCGAGTGCCGGGTCCTGCCGGAGCATGGCCGCGTGCAGGGCCCGCAGCCGCGGCCCCGGATCCACGCCGAGGGCGTCGGCGAGGTGCGCGCGCACCTCGGCGTAACCGGACAGCGCCTCGCCCTGCCGGCCGGCCCGGTACAGGGCGAGCAGGTGCGCGGCGCGCAGCCGTTCCCGCAGCGGGTGGCGGGCCACCAGGTCGGCGAGTTCACCGGCCAGCGCGGCGTGCTCACCGAGTTCCAGCCGCGCCTCGACGTGCTGCTCCAGTGCGGCCAGCCGCTCTTCCGCCAGCCGCGCCGCGCTCGGCCGGACGAACTCCGCGTCGGCGAAGTCGGCGTAGGCCGGGCCGCGCCACAGCGCCAGCGCGTCGGCCAGCAGGTCCGCGCGCGCCCTCGGGTCGCGGGTGGTGCCCGCCCGGGCGACCAGCGCCCGGAACCGGCCCGCGTCCACCGCCTCCGCCGGCACCCGCAGCAGGTAGCCGGCCGGCTGGGAGACCACCAGGTCCCGGCCGCCCGGCTCGGCCCCGGCCAGCGCCCGGCGCAGCTGGGACACCCGGGTGTGCAGGGTGTTGGTGGGGTTGCGGGGCAGCCGGTCGCCCCACACGTCCTCGATCAGGCGCTCCGCCGACACCGGGCGGCCCTCGTGGACCAGCAGGTCGGCCAGCAGCGCGCGGACCTTCAGGTCGGGGACCCGGACCGGCTGGCCCTCGGCCGTCCACACGGCCAGCGGGCCGAGCACCCCGAAACGCATGGTCGCAGGCTACTTGAGGCGCACCCGCAGCCAACCTCAAGCGAACCAGAAGGCGCGGCGCGCAGGGTGGTGGCGACAACCGCGAGCGACCCGAAACGAGCGAGAAACCCATGATCAACCGTGAGTTCCGGCTGGCCTCCCGTCCCGTCGGCGAGCCAGGGCCGGAGAACTTCGCACTGGTCGAGACCGAACTGCCCGAGCCGGGCCCCGGCCAGGTCCTGGTGCGCAACACCTGGATGTCGGTGGACCCCTACATGCGCGGCCGGATGAACGACGCCGAGTCCTACATCGCCAAGTTCGAGCTGGGCGGCCCGCTGGAGGGCGACGCCATCGGCGAGGTGATCGCCTCGAACGCGGCGGACGTGCCGGTCGGCGCGACCGTGTCGCACTTTCGCGGCTGGCGGGAGCACGCGCTGCTCAACGCCGACGAGGTGAGGGTGGTGGACACCGCGATCGCGCGGCCGCAGGACTACCTCGGCGCGCTCGGCGCGACCGGGCTGACCGCCTACCTCGCCCTCACCGAGACCGCCCCGGTCACGCCGGGCGACGTGGTCTTCGTGTCGGCCGCGGCGGGCGCGGTGGGCAGTGTCGCCGGGCAGCTCGCCCGCAAGCTCGGCGCGGCCCGGGTGATCGGCTCGGCCGGCGGGCCGGACAAGTGCCGCCGGCTGGTCGAGACCTTCGGCTTCGACGCCGCCCTCGACTACCGGGCCGGGTCGGTCGCCGAGCAGCTGGCCGCCGCCGCGCCCGACGGCATCGACGTCTACCTCGACAACGTCGGCGGCGACCACCTGGAAGCCGCGATCGACGCGCTGAAGGTGCACGGCAAGGCCGCGCTGGTGGGCATGATCAGCCGCTACAACGCCACCGGTCGCCTGCCCGGCCCCAGCAACATCTACTCGGCGGTCACCAAGCGGCTGACCCTGCGCGGCGTGCTGGTGACCGACCACCTCGACCGGTTCCCCGACTACATCGCGCGGGCGGCGGCGTGGCTGGCCGACGGCTCGCTGCGCACCGAGGAGACCGTGGTCGACGGCCTGGAGCGGGCGCCGGAGGCGTTCCTCGGCGTGCTCCGCGGCGCCAACACCGGCAAGATGCTCGTCCGCCTGGGCGCCTGAACCCGTGCCCGCCCGGCCAGCCGTGACCGCGGGGCAGGCTGTCTACTGTGGACGATCGTGGTGGTGGACCGGCACCGGCTCACCACCACGCGGTCGGACCGCCTGGCGAGAACCGGGCGGATCCTGGCTTCTTCACCCCTGTCCGACCCGGTGATCCGGTTCCTACTCTCTCGTCACCAACCACGCACGAGAGAGATGCCCACGTGACCGACAAGCACGACGAAGCGAAGACCGTCAGCCGGCGCACCGCCCTGCACCGCACCGCCGGCCTGGCCGCGGCCGGCGCGGTGTCCGCCGCGTTCGCCGCGGTGGTGTCCACTCCCACCGCCGCCGCCGACCCCACGACGTCGTCGGAATCCGGTGACACCACGGCGAACCCGGGTGCCCCCGCCCTGCCGTCGAGCGTGGCTGGAGTCCGCATCCCGGACAGCGCCCTGGCACGTCGCACCGCGGCGTTCGCGCGCGGCGTCAGCTCGGAGACGCTGTTCAACCACCTCATGCGGACCTATCTCTTCGGTTCGCTGGTGTTCGACCACCAGGGCGTTCGCTACGACCGGGAAGTCGTGTTCGTCGCGGCACTGCTGCACGACCTCGGACTGCTCGACGCGTTCCAAACCCCGACCGAGCGGTTCGAGGTCGACGGCGCTGACGCCGCCCGGCGGTTCCTGCGGGAACAGCGCGTGCCAGCGGACCGCGTGGAGCTGATCTGGGACGCGATCGCGCTGCACACCAGCGTCGGCATCGCGACCAGGAAGCGGCCGGAGATCGCCCTGATCTCGGTCGGCTCCGGAATGGACTTCACCGGTAACGAACTCAAGCAGCTCCCGGCCGACGCGCTCGACGAGGTGCTCACCGTCTTCCCCCGCAAGGGCTTCAAGCGGGAGGCGATGGACAGGATGCTCGCGCTGTGCCGCACCAAGCCGATGGGGGAACTCATGCACCCCTTCGCCGAGGTCGGCCGCAGGCACATCGCCGGCTTCCCGGTGCCCACCGTGGAGGACATGCTGCTCGCGGCACCGTTCGACGAGTGACGACCCGGCAGCGCCCCGCCCGCCCGGATCCCGAGCAGGGGGCCGGGCGGGACCGGGTGCGGCGGTGGGCCGGCGCACCGGCCCACCGCGGTGTCGGTTGTGGACGGTCAGCGGATGGTCTGGGTGGTGATGAGGGCGGCGGCCAGCGCGGTGCGTTCGAGCATGCCGCGGATGCTGATGTGTTCGTGGCGGGCTTCGGCGCCGTCGCCGACGGCGCCGAAGCCGTCGAGCACGGGTAGGCCGAGCGCGGCGACGAAGTTGCCGTCGCTGGCGCCGCCGACGGCGCAGTCGCGCAGGTCGAGGTTGATCTGGGTGGCCAGCCTCCTGGCCTGGTGGTAGAGGTCGACGGTGCCGGGGGAGCGTTCCATGACCGGGCGGTTCCAGTCGCCGGTGATGGTGAGGGTGGCGCGGGGGTTGTGGGGGCGCAGGGCGGCCAGTGCGGCGTTGACGCGGGCGAGTTCGCTGGCGCTGCGGACGCGGATGTCGATGTTGCCGTGTGCGGTGGCGGCGGTGACGTTGGAGCGGGTGCCGCCGGTGACGACGCCGACGTTGACGCTGGTGCCGGCGTCCAGGTCGGTCAGCGCGTGCAGGGCAAGGACCGCGCGGGCCAACTCGTCGATGGCGCTCACACCCTTGGTGGGATCCAGCCCGGCGTGCGCGGCCACGCCCTCGACGGTGATCTGGAACAGGCCCACGCCCTTGCGCGCGGTCTTGATCGCGCCGTCCGCGCTGGCCTCGAACACCAGGGCGGCGCGGGTGCCGGCGGCCTCGGCCTCGATGACCGGGCGGGAGGCCGGGCTGCCGATCTCCTCGTCGCCGTTGAGCACCAGGCGGATCGGCGGCCGGGGCAGGCCGGCCTCGGCCAGTGCGCGCAGCGCCCACACCGCCTGCACCAGACCGGACTTCATGTCGAACACCCCGGGCCCGGTCACCGTGTCACCGTCCACAGTGAACGGCCACTCGGCCAGGGTTCCCCTGGGCCACACCGTGTCGTAGTGGCACAGCAGCAGCAACGGCTGGTCGCCCTCGCCCGGGAAGTCGTACACCCGGATGTCGCCGTGCTGGCCGCCGTCGTACTCCCGCACCGCCGCGGGGTCACCGAGCCGCTCGCGCACCCATCCGTCCAGATAGGACAATCCGGCCACCAGGCACGCCCTGTCGTCGCTGGGCGTCTCGATCTCCACGTACTTGGCCAGGTCGGCGAGCATGTCCTCGCGGTGCTGGCCCACCCAGTCCAGCAGGGCGGGGACGTCGACGGTGGGACTCATCAGTTGGCCTCCCGGGGCAGCTCGTGTTCCAGACCGGCCGGGTGGTCCTCGGACATGGCGACCTGCCCGGACTCCACTGTGGCCGGTACCGCGAGCATCTCACGCGCAGCGGCGGTTCCGGCCCGGGTGTGGTGGCGGCCTCGACGACCAGCCGGTGGTGGTGGCGCGGGCAGCCCCGTCGGACCAGGGACCACCCGCCTGGCCGCGGGGGAACTCGCTGGTGCCCCCGTGCCGGGGCTTGTCATCGGTAAAGCCGGGTTGACCCGGCGTTGACCCGGGTTTCTCTATCCTTCGGCCCTGTGATCACTGCAGCGCGCGATTTCGCCCAGGGTGTGGGCACGTTCTTCCGCGGTCTGGGACTGGTGTTCCGGTCGCCCCGACTGGTGCTGCTCGGCGCACTGCCCGCCCTGCTCACCGCCGTACTGCTGCTCGGCGGGCTGGTGGCGCTGGCGGTGTGGGCCGACGACCTGGTGACCTGGGCGACGCCGTTCGCCGACGACTGGAACGAGGTCACCCGCGCCACCGTCCGGCTGGCCGCCGGGGTGTCGCTGGTGCTGGGCGCCACCGCGCTGGCGGTGCTGGCGTTCGCGGCACTGGCGCTGGCCGTGGGCGGGCCGTTCTACGAGGCCATCGCCGAGCGGGTGGAGGACGAGCTGGGCGGGGTGGCCGAGGCCGAGTCGCTGTCCTGGTGGCGCGGCTGGTGGATCGGGCTGCGCGACGGCATCACCCTGGTCGTGGTGGCCGCGCTGGTGGGGATCGTGCTGTTCGCCGCCGGGTTCATCCCGGTCGCCGGACAGACCGTGGTGCCGGTGCTCGGGGTGTGCGTCAACGCCTGGCTGCTCGGGCTGGAGCTGACCGCCATCCCGTTCGCCCGGCGCGGCCTGGCCCTGGCCGACCGGCGGCGGGCGCTGCGCCGGCGGCGCGCGCTGACCCTGGGCTTCGCCCTGCCGGCCTACCTGCTGTGCCTGGTGCCGTTCGCCGCGCTGGTGGTGATGCCCGGCGCCATGGCCGGCGGCACCCTGCTGGCGCACCGCGTGCTCACCGCGCCCGAGCCGGCGCGGGCGTGAGCGCGGCACCCCGGGCGGTGCCGCGGGGCTGACCCGCTGGTCCGGACAAGCCACCGGCCGCGGTGGGGGAGCCACCGCGGCCGGGTCGTGCTGGTCGTGCTACCGGGTCAGCCGCGCGATCAGGAGTTGATCTGCTGGGTGATCAGCGAGCTGTAGGTGGACACCCGGGTGTAGACGCCCGGGTAGCCGGCCAGCGCGCAGCCGTTGCCCCAGGAGGTGATGCCGATCAGCTTGCCGCCGGCCACCAGCGGGCCACCGGAGTCGCCCTGGCAGGTGTCGGTGCCGCCCTGGGTGTAGCCGGCGCACACCATGGCGGTGCTGCTGTACTCGTCGTAGGCGGACGAGCAGGTGGCGTTGCTGGTGAGCGGGACGGTCGCGGTGAGCAGGTACCGCGAGGCCGAGCCGCCCGAGGACGTGGTGCCCCAGCCCAGGATCCTGGCCGAGGTGCCGGCCGCGTACAGGGCGCTGTCGGCCGAGGTGGCGATCGGCAGGGTGGCGTAGGACAGGTTGCGGTCCAGGGTCAGCACGGACACGTCCGAGCCGATCGTGGCGTCCACGTAGTTCGGGTGGATCCAGATCTTGGTCACGTTCGCGACCACGCCGGCGCTGCTCTGCTTGTCCTCGCGGCCGGCCACCACGCGCACCGCGGACGGGCTGTCGCCCTCGGTGCAGTGGGCCGCGGTGACGACCTTGTTGGGGGCGACCAGGGTGCCGCCGCAGTACTGGAAGCCGCTGGTGGTCGCCAGGTAGACCGTCCAGGGGTAGGTGCTGATGCTGGCCCGGGTGCCGCCGACGATCTGCCCGTCGGCCATGGCCACGCTCGCGCCCATCAGGGGCAGCAGGACGGCGACGACGAGCGCGCCGACCATCCGCCGCAGGCGGTGCAGGGTTTCCGCCATCGTTGTTCCTCTTTTCACTCAGTGCCCCGGTTGCGGGGCAAACAAAGAGCAACAGAACGATGACACAGCGCACAAGCGGCCGTTCGGCGTAGCGGACGCCGACGTAACAAAGAGCCGACCCCCGCGTTCACCGGAGGTAACACCCCCACCCGCGAGTTGGCTTTGCAAACCCCCCGAGTTGACACTTCACGCAGGCCCAAACGGGTGACAGTCCCCCAGTCGCCGCCGGCTGGCCCGCCCCGGTCAACCAGATCGCCCGGCCATGCCGGCGCGACCCGCGTCAACACCGCCCGCCCTTGGCCGCGGTGAGAAAGCCGGCCAGCTCGCGCCGGGGAAGGCCAGTGCCGTCCCGCCCGGATTCTTGCTGTCCCGCAGGGGAACCACGCCTGGTCGATGCGCCAACTCAACGCAGCTACCGGCACTGCCGTTGCGGTAGCTGGACTTCCGCCAGGCCGACTGGTGTTCACCCATGACTCGCCCCCGGTTCCTCGCGATACCGGCGGACACCCCACCGGACCGCGCATCGCCCAACGCGGACGCACTGACCTGCCGGCAGACCAGGACCTGGTGGTCCACATGGGCCGGTTCGTCCAGGTGGATCTCGCCGGTGGTTCGCCACGACGGGGCCAGGAACCACGTCCACCTCAGCCAGGTCGAGATCCCCCGCGCGGGACGGTAGCCGTGCCGATGAACGTGGCGTGGTGGACCGACCCGAGGGACGACGGCCTGTGCCGCGCCTTCCCCCACGACCAGCGCAACGCCCCCGGGCGGCACCCACCAGGCGATCGGGGACTGCCGGCTCGTCATCGCCGTCGACCAAGGGGATCCGGGAAACCACCGGCCGTGCGGGTCTGCCCTGTGTGCAGGCCGCGGCCATCACCCGACTGCCGGAGCCTGTCGAACCCCCGGGCGGCGCGGTGATCACCGACAGTGGATCCGCGCCCGCGCCGACCGGGTGGCCACGCGTGCTCGCCGCCTTCCGCGAGCGGCTGCGCTCCGACGAGCCGCCGCGCCGCCAGGACCTCGACCACGTCGGCGGCCGCCTGGTCCTGTTCGGCGGCACCCTCACCGGCCACCGGCCGCTGATCGCGGCTGCCGGGAGCCCCACCCCGCGCGCCGCGCGGGTCAGGGGACCAGGCGCAGCGGTGGCCGGGTGTCCGGGAGGTTGAGCAGCTCGCGCACCCGCCGGGGGTGCCAGCACAGCTCCGCGGCCAGGTTGTCCACGGTCAGCCCGTGCTGGGCGGCCAGCTCGAACGCCCGGGTGAGCAGCACGGGCTGCTCGCCGGGGAAACCGGTGACCGGCTCGTCGGCGAACACGCCCTGGCCGCGCAGCACGTTGAGCCGCTGGTAGGCGCGGCTGGCCGAGGACCCGGACAGCAGGCCCAGCTCACGGCACCGGTAGAGCAGCGACTTGATCGACACGCCCCAGGTGTCGCGCAACCGGGCCAGCGCGGTGAAGTCGGCCCTGGCCGGCAGGTGCGGGGCGATGCTGGCCCTGGGCGTGAGGAACTCCGCGGCGAAGGTGTCCGCCTCCCGCTCGTGCTGCACGTCCCCGGGCGCGGTGTCGCCGTGCAGCACCAGGTGGCCCAGTTCGTGCGCGGCGGTGAACCGGTGCCGGTGGACGTCGTCGGCGCGGTCCGGGGTGAGCACGATCAGCGGCCGGGGCAGCCGGGAGGTGGAGAACGCGTCGATGCGCGCGGCCTCGGCGCTGTCCAGCGGCAGCATGGTCACCACGATGCCGCGGGACTCCAACAGCCGCACCAGGTGCGCCACGGGCCCGTCGGCCAGACCCCAGCGCCGGCGCACCGCGCGCGCCGCACCCGCCGGGTCGGCCGGCACCTCGTCGGTGGGCAGCACCTCGCCGCCGGCGAACCCGGGCAGGTCCACCGGGGGCATCTGGACCCGCTTCTCCAGTGCGTGGGTGAGTTCCCAGACCTGCGAGGCGAAGGCGACCGCCCGGTCCCGCTGGTAGGCGCGGGTCGAGCGCAGGCTGCGGAAGTGGGTGACGGACACGTCCAGCTTGGCGTGCGGGCGGCCGGCCGCGAAGAAGGCCAGTGGCACGTCGAGCAGTTCGGCCAGGCGCGGCAGCACCTCCGGCCGCGGCCGGGTGACCCCGGCCTCGTACTGGCCCACCGCGGCCGGCGTCACCCCCAGCCCCTCGGCGATGTCCTTCTTGGTCATCCCGGCCAGGTGGCGGGCCTGGGTCAGCCGGGCCGGGTCGAACGCGCTCGCCACGCCGGCCGGGGCGGGCGCCGCCGCCCGCAGCAGGCGCAGGCGGGGTTGGTCAGTGCTGTCGTCCATTGTCCTGTGTGGTCGGTTGGTCGGGGGTGTGCTCGGTGTCCGGGGGAACACCCAGTTCGCGCAGGTGTGCGGCGCGCACGTCGAGGCCGATGTCCGGCTGGTGGCCGTGGCCGAACCGGGCGGTCCGCTCGGCCGCACCCACCACGCGCAGCCGGCGCGCCAGCTCCGGCTCGGCGCTGGGCAGCGGCAGCGGTTCGTGGTGGCCCCAGCGCAGCGCGCCGTCACCGACGTGGTCGGCCTCGCCCCACTCCACCCGCAGCAGCCCGGCCTCCGGGTTGCACGCGTAGGCGATGGTGATGAGCTGGATGTCCGCGCCGAGTTCGGGCAGCGGGCGCGGCCGGTCCGCGGGGACCGGGTCGTCCCAGCCGGGCAGCGGCGGCTGCGGGTCGGCGACCGACGGCGCGTGCGCCCCGTAGAGCTGGGCGCGCTGCGGGGACACCGGCTGCGGCAGCCGGGCCCGGGTCACCGGGACGTCGACCCGGTCGGTGTAGCGCAGCGGGAAGAAGGCGTGGCGGCCGAACACCACCAGCGCGTAGCCCTGCAACTGGGCCATGCGCGCCTCACCCAGCGCGCTGATCGCCGCGAACAGTTCGTCGTACTGCTTGGCCCACAGCGTGGTGCCGTAGGTGCGCAGGTTCGTCATCGCCGCGATGTCGTGGGCGGCACGGGCGAGCTGGTGCGCGCGGTCGAGGGCGGCGGGAACCGCCTGCCCGAGGTCGTCCGCGGCCGCGCCGAACGTGCGTCGCGCCCAGGTCGAAGCCGGTATCGCCAGAGCCATGACCCGCTCCCCTCCGCTTCCGGCGAGCGCCGGTGGTCCGAGTGGATCACTTCATCGGCTTTGCCGGAAAGCACGGCGACACTTTAGTTGATCGCAGCCGAAACCCGTTCCGCGACCTGCCGGCGGCAGGGTCACGTTCGGGGCGACCTGCCGGTCGCGGGCCCCGCTCCTGGAGCCGCTGCCGAGGGCATCCGCGGGCCGCGCTCAGTCGCGGCCCTGCCAGGTGGTCACGCAGACCTCGTTGCCCTCGGCGTCGGCGAGCACCCAGAAGGCGGGCGCGCGGTCGGCGGAGCGCAGCGTCCCACCGGCGGCCAGTGCCGCCGCGACGCGCTGCTCGGCCTCGTCGTGCGGGACGGACACGTCCAGGTGAATCCGGTTGCGCTGCGGGCGCGGCTCGGTCATCTGCTGGAACCAGACCGCCGGGTGCTGACCGAGCGGATCGATGAGCGGGTCCTCCGGCCCGGACGCGCCGGCCTCGTCGACGTAACCGAGCACCGCTTTCCAGAACGGCCGGATGCGGGCGATGTCCAGGGCGTCCACCGCGATCTCGACGAGTTGGACGGCCCGGGTGTCGGTGCCGACCCCGGGGTCGAGCCGTGTTCCCCGGTCGGCCGCGAGCGCGGCGATCCGCCTGGCGAGATCCACCTCGTCGGGTGTCGGGCCCTCGGCGGTCGGTGGCGGCACCGTGAGCAGCACCCGGTCCGGGCGCAGGTCCAGCCGCAGGCGGCCCTCGGCGTCCTGGCCGAGGGCCCGGGTCAGGTGACCGGCCAGCTCGGCGGCCTGGGCCAGGGAGGCGGTCCGGACCGACGTGCACAGCGCACCCAGGACGTACCGCCACCCCAGGTCGCTGACCGCGGCCGAGATCTGCTGTCGACTCCACCGCTGCACGCTGTCCACCCCGCGTTCCCGTGTCGGATCAGGTTGGTGCGCAGCCTGCCACGGCGGCCTCGCGCGTCCCGTGGCGGCCGGGGCCCGGTCCGCGCTTCCTTGACACTTAACCGGTTAATTGCTTCTATCGCTGTGACGTACTTCTCAGGGGTGACCCGAATTGCGTCCCTGCGTCTCCTCTGAGCCCACCCAAGTCTCAAAGGAGCGACTGTGCGATCGAGGAAGGGTGTAGCGGCGCTCGTGGCTGGACTGGGCCTGTCCCTGGGGCTGGCCGGTTGCGGGTCGGGTGGCGGCGCGGACCAGACCACCACCCTGACCTACTGGGCCAGCAACCAGGCGGCCAGCCAGGAGCAGGACAAGCAGATCCTCCAGCCCGAACTGGACAAGTTCCGGCAGCGGACCGGGATCACGGTCGAGGTGGAGGTCATCCCCTGGTCCGACCTGCTCAACCGGATCCTGGCGGCCACCTCCAGCGGCGAGGGGCCGGACGTGGTCAACATCGGCAACACCTGGTCGGCCTCGCTGCAGGCCACCGGCGCGTTCACCGCCTTCGACGACGCCACCCTGGCCAAGGTCGGCGGCCGGGACCGCTTCCTGGCCAGCAGCCTCGCCTCCACCGGCGCGGTCGGCCAGCCACCCGCCTCGGTGCCGGTCTACGGGCTGTCCTACGGCCTGTTCTACAACAAGAAGCTCTTCGCCGAGGCCGGCATCACCGCGCCACCGTCCACATGGGACGAGCTGGTGACCGTGGCCACCGCACTGACCAAACCGGACCAGCAGCGGTGGGGCCTGGGCATCCTCGGCTCCAGCTACACCGAGAACGCGCACTTCGCCTACCTGCTGGGCCGCCAGCACGGCGCCGAACTGTTCGACGGCGACACGCCCCGGTTCGACTCACCGCAGATGGTCGCGGCGGTGCGCCAGTACGTGGACCTGCTGGCCACCCACGAGGTGGTCAACCCCAGCAACGCCGAATACCTCAACGACGTGCAGATCCTCTCCGACTTCGCCGCCGGCAAGACCGCCATGGTGATGATCCAGAACAACGCCGTGGCCAACCTGCGCACCATCGGCATGCCCGAGGCCGACTACGGCGTGGTGCCCATCCCCATGACCGACCCGCTTCCCGCCGGCGGCAAGCGGGTGAACAGCCACGTCGCCGGCGTCAACCTCGGGGTGTTCGCCAACAGCGACAACCCCGGGGGCGCAATGACGTTCGTGGAGTTCCTGACCAGCCCCGAGGAGCAGAAGATCCTCAACCACGCGTTCGGCACGCTGCCCGTGGTGCCCGACGCCTACACCGACCCGGCGTTCCAGACGCCCACCATCGAGACGTTCCGCTCGGTGCTGGCCGACACCGCCGAACCCCTGCCGATGATCCCGCAGGAAGCCCAGTTCGAGACGCTGATCGGCGCGGCCCTCAAGGACCTGCTCGCCCGGGCGGCCAGCGGGCAGCCGGTGGACGACGCCACCATCCACGACAAGCTCGCCACCGCCAACGAGCAGATGAAGAGCGCCGGATGAGCACGGCCGCGGACGTGGGGCCCCGGCCTGCCCGGCGGCGCTGGTCGGCGCGGGCACTGCCGTACCTGATCCTGGCGCCGGCCCTGGTCGCCGAACTGGCCGTGCACATCGTCCCGATGCTGGTCGGGGTGTTCATGAGCACGCTGCGGCTCAACCAGTTCTCCATCCGCGACTGGGTCAACGCCCCGTTCGTCGGGCTGGACAACTACGTCTCGGTGGCCACCCTGGACTCCAGCGTGGCCGCCGGCCTGCTGCGCTCGTTCGGCGTCACCGTGCTGTTCAGCGTGCTGGCCGTGCTCGGCGAGTTCCTGCTCGGCCTGGCCGCGGCCGTGGCGCTGCACCGGCCCTTCCGCGGCCGGGCCGTGCTGCGCACGCTGTTCCTGGTGCCCTTCGCGCTGCCGATGTTCTCCTCGGTGATCACCTGGATGTTCATGCTGCAGCGGGACACCGGCCTGGTGAACACCGTGCTGGTCGACTGGCTCGGCCTCACCGACGAACGCCCGTTCTGGCTGGTCGGCCAGAACAGCTTCGTCAGCCTGGTGGTGGTCGCGGTCTGGCGCACCTGGCCGTTCGCGTTCCTGACCATCACCGCCGGCCTGCAGAGCATCCCCACCGAACTGTACGAAGCGGCCAATGTGGACGGTGCCGGTCCGTGGCGGCGGCTGTTCTCGATCACCCTGCCGATGCTGCGGCCGGTCAACACCGTGCTGCTGCTGGTGCTGTTCCTGTGGAGCTTCAACGACTTCAACACGCCCTACCTGCTGTTCGGCCAGGCCGCCCCGGCCGAGGCCGGCCTGATCTCACTGCACATCTACCAGTCCTCGTTCGTCACCTGGAACTTCGGCCTCGGCTCGGCCATGTCCGTGCTGATGCTGCTGTTCCTGCTGGTGGTGACGGTCGGCTACCTGGCCGTGGTGAACCGGAGGCGCGACAATGGCTGAGTCGGGCTGGGCCCGCTGGATCAGGCGGGCGGTGATCACCGCCCTGGCCGTGTTCACCCTGGTGCCGCTGTACGTGATGGTCAGCTCCTCGGTCAAGCCGCTGCGGGACGTGCAGGGGCCGTTCACCGCCGTCCCCTCCACCATCACCCTGCAGCCGTTCGTGGACATGTGGCGGACCGTGCCGCTGGCCCGCTACTTCGTCAACAGCGCGGTGATCGCGCTGGGCGCCATGGTGTGCTCCATGGTCATCGCGATCCTGGCCGCCTACGCGGTCAGCCGGTTCCGCTTCCGCGGCCGGGGCACGTTCCTCACCTCGGCGCTGGCCACCCAGATGTTCCCCGGAATCCTGTTCCTGCTGCCGCTGTTCCTGATCTTCGTCAACCTGGACCGCGGCTTCGGGCTGGAGCTGTTCGGCAGCCGCGTCGGCATGGTCATCACCTACCTCACCTTCGCCCTGCCGTTCTCGATCTGGCTGCTGGCCGGCTACTTCGACGCCATCCCGCGCGAGCTGGACGAGGCCGCGCTGGTGGACGGCACCGGACCGCTTGGCGCGCTGTTCCGGGTGCTGCTGCCGGCCGCGCTGCCCGGAGTGGCCGCGGTCGCCGTGTACAGCTTCATGACCGCCTGGACCGAGGTGCTGTTCGCGTCCGTGCTGACCACCAGCGAGACCCGCACCCTCGCGGTCGGCCTGCGCGCCTACGCCACCCAGTCCAATGTGTACTGGAACCAGGTGATGGCCGCCTCCCTGGTGGTCAGCGTGCCCGTGCTGCTCGGTTTCCTGCTGCTGCAACGGGCCCTGGTCCAGGGGCTGACCGCCGGCGCGGTCAAGTCCTGACCCGCCAGCGCCCACCCACGTCCAAGGAGCACCGTGAAGACACATCTGCACCAGGGCTGGACCCTGCGCGTGGCCGACACGTCCACCGCCGTGGAGATCCCCGCACCGGTCGCCGACGCCGTGGTGCCGGCGAGCGTGCCCGGCTGCGTGCACACCGACCTGCTGGCCGCCGGCCTCATCCCCGACCCCTACCTGGACGACAACGAGGCCGCACTGGCCTGGATCGGCCGCACCGACTGGCACTACCAGACCACAGTGGACTGGCGACCGGGCGGGCACGAGCGGGTGGACCTGGTCTGCGCCGGACTGGACACCGTCGCCCGCGTCGACCTCAACGGCGTGGAACTCGGCCGGACCCGCAACATGCACCGGTCGTACCGGTTCGACGTCACCGACGTGCTGCGCGCCGGCGGCAACGACCTCGCCGTGCGCTTCACCTCCGCGCTCACCCACGCCGAACAGCTGCGCGACCAGCTCGGCGCCCGGCCGCACACCAACCGGTTCCCGTTCAACTTCGTCCGCAAGATGGCCTGCAACTTCGGCTGGGACTGGGGGCCGGAACTGGTCACCGCCGGCATCTGGCGGCCGATCTGGCTGCACGCCTGGTCCACCGCCCGGCTGGCCGAGGTCCGGCCGCTGGCCACCGTGTCCGACGGACGGGGACGGGTGGCCGTGCACGTCACGGTCGAGCGGACCGCCGCCGGCGCGGACCGACCGCTGCTGGTGCGCGCGACCGTGGGGGAGCACACCGCGAGCGCGGAACTGGCGCCGGGCGCGGACACGGCCGTGGTCGAGGTGAGCGTGCCCGACCCCGCGCTGTGGTGGCCCACCGGGTACGGCGACCAGCCGCTGTACCCGGTGCGCGTCGACCTCACCGCCGAAGGGTCCACAGTGGACAGCTGGGACGGTCAGACCGGGTTCCGCACGGTGGTCCTGGACACCACCCCCGACGAGCACGGCACCCCGTTCCGGTTCGTCATCAACGGCAGGCCGGTGTTCGTGCGCGGCGTCAACTGGATCCCCGACGACTGCTTCCCGCACCGCGTCGACCACGACCGCTACGCCAGTCGACTGGCCCAGGCCAAGGACGCCGGCGCGAACCTGCTGCGGGTGTGGGGCGGCGGCATCTACGAGAGCGAGGACTTCTACCGGCTCTGCGACCAGCTGGGCCTGTTGACCTGGCAGGACTTCCTGTTCGCCTGCGCCGCCTACCCCGAGGAGGAGCCGCTGCGCGGGGAGGTGGTCGCCGAGGCCCGGGAGGCCGTCACCCGGCTGGCCCCGCACCCCAGCCTGGTGCTGTGGAACGGCAGCAACGAGAACATCTGGGGCTGGCACGACTGGGGCTGGCCGGAGCGGCTCGGCGAGGCCAGTTGGGGGCTGGGCTACTACCTGGACGTGCTGCCCGGCCTCGTCGCCGAACTCGACCCGACCCGGCCCTACCTGCCCAGCAGCCCCTGGTCGCTGTCCGCCGACATCCACCCCAACGACCCCGACCACGGCTGCGTGCACGTGTGGGACGTGTGGAACGAGCGCGACTACACCGCCTACCGCGACTACGTGCCCCGGTTCGTGGCCGAGTTCGGCTTCCAGGGCCCGCCCACCTGGTCCACGCTGACCAGGGCCGTGTCCGACAAGCCGCTCACCCCGGACAGCCCGGGGCTGCTGGTGCACCAGAAGGCCGCCGACGGCATGGGCAAGCTGGCCCGCGGCCTGGCCGGGCACTTCCCCGAGCCGGCCGGCACCGACGACTGGTTCTGGGCCACCCAGCTCAACCAGGCCCGCGCGGTCAGCCTCGGCATCACCCACTTCCGGTCCTGGCAGCCCCGGTGCGCTGGCACCATCTGGTGGCAGCTCAACGACTGCTGGCCGGTGGTCTCCTGGGCCGTGGTCGACGGGGACGCCCGGCGCAAGCCCGCCTGGTACGCGCTGCGCCGCGGCTACGCCGACCGGCTGGTCACCATCCAGCCGCGCGCCGCCGGGCTGGCCGTGGTCGTGGTCAACGACACCGACCAGCCGCTCACCGACACGCTCCAGCTCACCCGGCGCTCGTTCACCGGCGCGGTGCTCGCCGCGGCCGAGGTGGCCGTGTCCGTGCCGGCGCGTGCCAGCCACACCGCGCCGGTCCCGCCCCACCTGGCCACGCCCGGCACGGCCAGCACCGAACTGCTGGTGGCCGACGGCACCGCCGAGGGGGTAGACCGGGCGCTGTGGTTCTTCGCGCCCGACACCGACCTGGCGCTGCCCGTCCCGGACCTCGCGGTCAGCGCGGTCGCCGCACCCGACGGCTACCGGGTGCACGTCACGGCCGGCGCGCTGGTCCGGGACCTGGCGCTGCTGGCCGACCGGGTCAGCGCCAACGCGACCGTGGACGACATGCTGGTCACGTTGCTGCCGGGGGAGTCGGTGACCTTCGCGGTGCGCACCACCGCCCGGGTCGACCCGGCCGAGTTCACCGCCCCGGAGGTGCTGCGCAACGCCAACCAGCTGGTCACGCGGCCGGCCGCCGCGCGCGGCTGAGCGGCGGCGGGGCCGGCGTCGCGGGCGCGGGGTGGGCGGGGGCAGCCGCGCCGGTCCACCCCAGCTGGCGGTTGTGCGCCCGGCCCAGCAGCAGTTGGGCGAGCAGCGCACCCAGCAGCGCCATGGCCATGTCCCACTGGGCGTCCACCGGGTCACCCTGGGTGCCCAGGTAGGCGTCGCCCACGCCGCCGCCGATCAGCCCGGCCACCACTTCGACCAGTTCGAAGGTCGCGCTGATGCCCAGGCACATCGCGGTCACCACCACGGCCAGCCACCCGCCGGGGCGCAGCGGCGTGCGCCGCACCAGCAGCTCCCGGGTGATGACCGCGGCCACCAGCCCCTGGGCCACGTGGCCGATCCGGTCGTAGTGGTTGCGGGCGAAGCCGAACCAGTCGCGCATCCAGTCCCCGAACGGCACCTCGGCGTAGGTGTAGTGGGCGCCGACGCTCATCAGCAGTGCGGCGCCGGCCATCACCCGGTAGGCGATCGGGGTCAACCGGTGCCGCGCGAAGGTCACCACCAGCAGGGGGATCGCCACCAGGATCGGCGCCACCTCCAACACCCAGGTGGCGTAGTCGTGCGGTCGGATCGCGGAGACGGCCACCGCCAGTAGCACCAGAACCAGCAGCGCGGCGGGTTCGCGTCGGCGGGTGGCTGCGGTGGGGTTCGCGGTGGCGGCCATGCCGGGCTGATACCCAGCGGCGGCACCGATCACACCCGATCGGCGATTCACCGCCACCTGTTCACTACCCTGCGTAGCACAACCACTCGGCAGATGTCCTTGACGTGTCCAGCGGCGGTTCGCTACTTTCACTCGAAATTTACGGAGACTGCCTCGAATGTTTCGACACCACCGGGTCAACGGGATGAGCCCCACCGCCGATGGCGATCACGCGTGGTGATCGTGCCGGCGGGCCTGTCCACCCAACCCGGATGTTCGTGCTAGTTCCAGATCCCGCAGAACCACCGAGGGTGTGCGTCCCATGAGCAAGACGTCGTCGTTCACCGTCCTGGCCCTGGCCGCGGCCGCCGTGCTGGCCGTGCCGGCGATCGACCCGGGGCGCGCCACCAACACCCCCAACACCCCCGAAACCCCCGAGGCCAACGCCGCGGACGGCGCCGGGTCCGGGCCGGGCGGACGCTGGGTGCACACCTGGGTGTCCATGCCGCAGCTCACCGAGCCGGGCAACATGCCGCCCCCGCCGTTCACCCAGGTCGGCCGGGTGCTGGCGGACACCACGCTGCGCCAGACCGTGCACGTCTCGGTCGGTGGCCAGCAGTTGCGGCTGCGGTTCTCCAACGCGTTCGGCGGCGCGCCGCTGCCGATCACCGCGGTGTCGGTGGCGCTGCCCCGGGACGGACGGGCCGGGGTCAGCGGGGTCCAGCCGGGCACCATCCGGCCGGTCACCTTCCACGGCAGGCCCGCCACGGTCGTGCCGGTGGGCGCCCAGGTGGTGTCCGACCCGATCGACTTCACCGTGGCCGCCCAGAGCAACCTCACCGTCACCACCTACCTGGCCCAGGGTCAGGCCTCCACCGACATCACCTCCCACCCCGGCTCCCGCACCACCTCCCACCTGCTGGCCGGCAACCACGTGAGCGCCCAGGACCTGCCGGGCGCCACCCCGGTCGACCACTGGTACTTCCTCAGCGGCGTGGAGGTGCGGGCCAGCTCCCGCACGTCGGCCGCGGTGGTGCTGGGCGACTCGCTGACCGACGGCCGGGGCTCCACCACCAACGGCAACGACCGCTGGCCCGACCAGCTGCTGACCCGGCTGCGGTCCCACCCGGCCACCGCGGACGTGGCCGTGCTCAACCAGGGCGCGGGCGGCAACCGGGTGCTCAACGACGGCCTCGGGCCGAGCGCGCTGGCCCGGCTGGACCGCGACGTGCTCGCGCAGAGCGGGGTGGCCTGGCTGGTGGTCTTCGAAGGCGTCAACGACATCGGCACCGCCGAGGCCACCGACGCCGCCCAGAAGCAGGTCGCCGACGACCTCATCGCCGCCTACGAACAGATCGTCGTCCGCGCCCACGCCCAGGGCATCCGGGTCTACGGCGCGACCCTGCTGCCGTTCGGCGGCCACGACTACGACGACCCGGCCGGCCACCGGGAAGCCGCCAGGCAGGCGGTCAACGACTGGATCCGCACCAGTCGGCGGTTCGACGAGGTGATCGACTTCGACCAGGCGCTGCGCGACGCGGCCGACCCCCGGCGCCTCGCGGCCGCCTACGACGTCGGCGACCACCTGCACCTCAACCCCACCGGTTACCGGGCGCTGGCCGAGGCCGTCCCGACCCGGCTGTTCACCCGCTGACCAGCGGCACCCGCCGACCACCGCGCACCGGGCCAGCTGCCGCGCGCCTGGCCCGGTGCGCGGACCACGGCACCCCGCTCGACCGCCCGCCACCCCCGCGATGCCGTCGGAACGATCGGGCAGGTTGTGTATCGGCGTGGTGACCGAAAGTTTCCAGGCTCGGGTCGCCGGACCGGTCGGACCCGAGGGGGAGTCGAGGGTCAGCCGGTCCGAGTCGAGGGTCAGCCGGTCCCGTCCGACTCGTCCGGGTACACCGGCTGCCACATGGCGTCGTGCACCCGCTGCACCAGGTTGTCCACGTCGGCGCGGGCCACCCCGTCGCGGGCCGCCCGCTCGGCCACGGCCACCGCCACCGTCGCCGAGGAGACCCGCAGGTTGGCCACCTCCGGCAGCAGCGGCGCGCCCGGCGCGGACACGTCCGCCAGCCCGGTGATCGCCTCGGCCGCGGCCTGCAGCATCCCGTCGGTCACCCGACTCGCCCGCGCCACGACCGTGCCCAGCCCGAGCCCCGGGTACACCAGCGCGTTGTTGGCCTGGCCGATGACGTGGGTGGTGCCGTCGAGGGTGACCGGCGGCACCGGGATGCCGGCCGCGACCAGCGCCCGCCCCCCGGTCCAGGACAGCACGTCGGCCGGCATCGCCTCGATCTTCTCGGTGGGGTTGGACAGCGGCAGCACGATCGGCCGCTCCACGTGCCGGGCCATCCCCGTCACCACCTGCTCGGTGAACGCGCCGGCGCTGGTGGAGGTCCCGACCAGAACGGTGGGGCGCACCCGGTCCACCACGGCGGCCAGGTCGGTCAGCGCGCCGTCCCACTCGGACACCTCCCGCGCCGGTCGGGCATACGGCACCTGGTAGTCACGCAGGTCCGACATGCTGTCCACGAGCAGGCCCTGTCGGTCCACGCACCAGATCCGGCGGGTGGCGGCGTCCTGGTCGAGACCGTCGCGCACCATGGCGTCCCGCAGCTGGTCGGCGATGCCCACCCCGGCGGTGCCGGCGCCGAACACCAGCACCCGCTGCTCCCGCAGGGCGGCCCCGGTCACTCGCAGTCCACTCAGGACAGCCGCGAGGGTGATCGCGCCGGTGCCCTGCATGTCGTCGTTGAACGTGCACACCCGGTCGCCGTAGGTCCGCAGGATGCGCCGGGCGTTGCCGGGGCCGAAGTCCTCCCAGTGCAGCAGGGCCCTCGGGAACAACTCGCTGACCGCGTCGACGTAGGCGGCGACGAACTCGTCGTAGGCGGCCCCGCGCACCCGGGCGTGCCGGTGGCCGACGTAGAGCGGGTCGTTGAGCAACTCCTGGTTGTCGGTGCCGACGTCGAGCACCACCGGAATACCCCTGGCCGGGTGAATGCCTGCCGCGGCCGTGTACACCGCGAGTTTGCCCACGGAGATCCGCACCCCGCCGACACCCCAGTCGCCGATGCCCAGGATCTGCTCGGCGTCGGTGGCCACCACCAGGTCCACGTCGTCGGCGCCCAGCTTCAGCGCCTCGAACGCCGGGCGGATCTCCGCCGGCCGGTCGATGCACAGGAACACACCGCGCGGCCAGCGGTACTCGTGGCTGTACCGCTTGATCGCCTGGCTGACCGTCGGGTCGTAGACCACCGGCAGCAGTTCGGCCAGGTGGTCGGCGAGCAGCCGGTAGTACAGCACCTCGTTGCGGTCGTGCAACTGCTCCAGATAGGTGTTCCTGGCCAGGTCGTCGGGCTGCCCGCGCACCTGCGCGTAGGCGCGGCTGGCCTGCTGGTCCAGGGTCAGCACGGCCGGCGGCAGCATGCCGACCAGCCCGTGGCGCTCCCGTTCCGCCTGGGTGAACGCGACCCCCTTGTTGCGCAGCGGATCGCTCAGCAGCGCCCGACCCCTCGGCTGTCCACTGTGCCCAGTCATCCGAGCCTTCCCCGATCGGCGCGGTCTCCCGGGAGACGCCCGGTACCCCTTGCCGCGACGCTACCGCCGGCCGGCATCACCCGCAGGGGATGGCGCCGGGCGCACGCCGATCGCGCACCGCGCGGATTGCTGCCATGCTGCTGTGGTGACCGCGATCTGGTTGTGGAACTGGGGAGAGGGCGTGCGCTACGCCATCGAACCCGGCGCCGAGGGCGGTTACGACACGGTCGTCGAGACCGGGTTCGGCAGCCTGGACCGCGAGCACTGGGACACCCTCGACCAGGCCACGGCGCACTTCCGCGACGCCCTGGTCGACCACGCCGAAGCCGGTGAGGAGGGCGCGGCCGGCGCACTGGCCGCCCTGGACGCGCTCAGCACACCCACCGAGCGGCCACCGCTCGGCGAGTAGCCCGCTCAGAGCAGCCCGCTCGGGGCAGCCCGCAAGGAGCAGCCCGCGCGCCCCAGCCGACCCGGCCCGTCCCACCACCGCTCGCGGCGGCCGCCCCGGCCCACCACGACCTGGTGCGGCCCCCGCCGCGCGGCGGCCCGACCGGCTCAGCCCACGCACGCGGCGGCGCGCGCCAGCAGCAGGTCGCGCTCGCGGTCGTTGTGGGTCAGCGCCGCCGCGCGCTCGAACTCCGCGCGCGCCTCGGCGTGCCGACCCAGTCGAGCCAGCAGGTCCCCGCGCACACTCGGCAACAGGTGGTAGTCACGCAGGGACGGCTCCTCGGCCACCTCGTCCACCAGGGCCAGCCCCATGCCCGGGCCGAACGCCATGCCCACCGCCACCGCCCGGTTCAGTTCCACCACCGGGGACGGCGCGCGCAGCGCCAGCGCGTGGTAGAGCGCGGCGATGCGGATCCAGTCCGTGTCGTCCACCGTGCGGGCCCGCGCGTGACAGGCGGCGATCTCGGCCTGCAACACGTAGGGACCCGGCGGGCCGCCCAGGCTCGCGGCGCGCTCCAGCGCGGCCAGACCCCGGTGGATGAGCACCTGGTCCCAGCGGGCGCGGTCCTGGTCGGCCAGCAGCACCGGTTCACCGGACGGGCCGAGCCGGGCCCGCAGCCGCGACGCCTGGATCTCCAGCAGGGCGACCAGGCCGTGCGCCTCCGGTTCGGCCGGGACCAGTTCGGCCAGCACCCGGCCCAGCCGCAGCGCCTCCTCGCACAGGGCGGGCCGGGTCCAGTCGGACCCGGCGCTGGCCGTGTAGCCCTCGTTGAACACCAGGTAGATAACCTCCAGCACGGACGAGAGCCGGTCGGCCAGTTCTGCCCGCCCCGGCACGGCGAACGGCACGTTGGCCTTGGCCAGGGTGCGCTTGGCGCGGACGATGCGCTGCGCCACGGTGGCCTCCGGAACCAGGTAGGCCTTGGCGATCTCGGCAGTGGTCAGACCGCCGAGCAGGCGCAGGGTGAGGGCCACCCGGGCGTCCGAGGACAGCACCGGGTGACAGGCGGTGAACACCAGGCGCAGCAGGTCGTCGTCGATGTCGTCGCCCTGGTCGAGAACAGCGTCGAACTCGCGGTTCTCGGCCGCGTCCCCGGCGGTCAGGTCGCGGCCCAGTTCGGCGAGTTTGCGCTGGTAGCGCTCGTGCCGGCGGATCAGGTCGATCGCCCGGTGCTTGGCGGCGGCCATGAGCCAGGCGCCCGGGTTGGCCGGCACGCCCGACTCCGGCCACTGCTCCAACGCGGCGACCAACGCGTCCTGCGCGAGTTCCTCGGCGAGGCCGACGTCGCGCACGATCCGCGCGACACCGGCGACCACCCGCGCCGATTCGATCCGCCACACCGCGTCGATCGCGCGGTGGGTCTCGGTGGCCGTCACAAGTGCCGATTACAGCACGCGCCACCGACACCGCCGCCCACCCGGCGCCGCTCCGACTACCGCTGCTGCCGGGTCTGCACCTGCTCGCGCAGCCGCTCCTCGGCCGCGCGCAGCTCCGGGGTGAACTCCTCGCCGAAGTCCTCCGCCTCGGCCACCTGCCGGATCTCGACCTCACCGTCCTGGACCGGGCAGCGCCTGACCCACTCGACGGCCTCCTCCCTGGACCGCACCTGGATCAGCCAGAAGCCCGCGATCAACTCCTTGGCCTCGGTGAACGGCCCGTCGATCACGGTGCTCCGGCCACCGGAGAACCGCACGCGCGCGCCCCGCGCGCTGGGCAGCAGCCCCTCACCCGCGAGCACCACACCCGCCTTGACCAGCTCCTCGTTGTACCGGCCCATCTCGGCCAGCTGCTCCTCGGTGGGCAGCACACCGGCCTCGGACTGCTCGCTGGCCTTCATCAGGATCATGAACCGCACGTCTGTCTCCTGTCCGTCCCGGCCGGGTCCGTCCCGGCCCGTCACCCACGCGTCGAACGGGGCGGACGGGAATCGACACGCCGGCCGGAAATTCTTCCAAGATTTTTTTCCGCATCCCTTCCGCGCATCCCTTCCGCGCTCGCCTTCCGACGTTCGTCGCACCGGCGGGGCCGTATCAGGGCTCACCGGTGCAGGCGGGCCGTCGCGACGAGTTCCACGGTGACCAGCACGGCGGTCGCCTCGACCGCGAGCAGGGCGACCAGCACCAGCAGTTGGGTGGCACCGGCCTGCACCGGACCGGCCCCGCCGAGCAGCACCCCGACGAACGCGCCGGGCAGGGTGACCAGGCCGACCGTGCGGGTCTGGTCCAGGGCGGGCACCAGGGCCAGCGCCGAGGCCGGCCGGCAGATCTCCAGCGCGGCCTCGCGCGGCAGCAGCCCCAGGGACAGGGCGGCCTCGTGCTCGCCGCGCCGCGTGTGCAGTTCGTCCAGGGCGCGCCGGCCGGCCAGGGACGTGGCGGTCATGGCGCCGCCGATGAGGATGCCGGCGACGGGCAGCACCGCCACGGGCGTGGCCGGCACCAGGGTGCTGCCCAGGATCAGCGCCAGCACCGGGGCGACCCCGGCGACGATCGGCACCGCGGCCCACCAGCCCGCCCGGTGTCCGCCGCCGGTGATCCGCCGTCCTGCGGTGAGCGTGGCCACCACCACCATGACCAGGATGAACGCCGCTGTCGCGCCGACGTGCCGCAGCACGACGGTGATCAGCGCCGACACCGCAGTGAGCTGCACCACGGCCCGCAGCGCCGCGGTGAGCACCGCTCGCCCGCCGCCCAGCGCGCCCCACCGGACCAGTGCGGCGGCGGCCCCGGCGAGGACGAGCAGCACCGCCAGCAGCAGCGGACCGGTGGTGAGGGTGATCGTGCGCACGGCGCTGGCCTCCTCGCTCGCGTGGCCGCCCGGGGGCGGCGGTGCCTGGTGATTCTCGCCGGCTTGTCCGTGACGTCGGTACGCAATGTCGTGTTCGTCCGCTTTCGCCCTGTGATCATCGCAGGTCAGCCGGCGTGCTTCTGGCTCACACCCGCTGGACAAAGTAGGTCAGGCTCACCTAATTTGAGCCGACGGTAGGCGTGCCGGCCAGTGAGCGGAGAGAAACTGATGGTCGTCAGCAACGGGCTCATCGGGCTGCGGGAAGGCCTGGAAGCCGCCCTGGTGGTGAGCATCCTGGTGGCGTTCCTGGTCAAGACCGACCGCCGCGCGGCACTGCCGTTCGTCTGGCTCGGGGTGGGGATCGCCGTGGCGCTGTCCGTGGCGGCCGGCGCGCTGATCACCTACACCACCAACAGCATGAGCTTCGAACAGCAGGAGATGTTCGGCGGCGGCATGTCCATCGTCGCGGTCGCCTTCGTCACCGCGATGATCTTCTGGATGCGCGGCACCGCCCGCACCCTGTCCGCGGAACTGCGCGGCAAACTGGACCAGGCCCTCAACGTCGGCCCGGCCGCCGTGGTGGTGGTGTCGTTCTTCTCGGTGGGCCGCGAGGGCCTGGAGACCGCGGTGTTCTTCTACTCCAGCGTGGAGTCCGCCGGCGGCGGCACCACCCAGCCGCTGATCGGTTTCCTGGCCGGCATCGCGGTCGCCGTCGGCCTGGCCTACCTGCTCTACCGGGGCGCCGTGCGCGTCGACCTCGGCCGCTTCTTCACCGTCACCGGCGCGCTGCTGGTGTTCGTGGCCGCGGGCGTGCTCGCCTACGGACTGCACGACCTGCAGGAAGCCGCCATCCTGCCCGGCCTGCACACCCTGGCCTTCGACCTCAGCGGCCCCATCCCGGAGACCTCCTGGCTGGGCACCCTGCTCAAGGGCATCTTCAACTACTCACAGCAGACCACCGTGCTGCAGGCGGTCGCCTGGGTGGCCTACGTGGCCGTGGTGCTGCCGCTGTTCCTGCGCCGCCCGCGCCGCCAACAGGCCCAGCCCGCCGCGGCCACCGCCTGACCCGATCACCACCCGATCACCCCGCACCCCGTTCTCAAAGGAGAACCCGTGTCCTGGAACCCGCTGCCGTCCAGAAACTGGGCCACCGCCGTGCTCGGTGCCGTGGGGGTCATGTCGCTGACCGCGCTGGCCGCCTGCGGTGGCGGCGGTGCCACCCAGCCCCAGTCGGGTGACAGCGGCCCGATCGCGGTGACCGCCAGTGACGACGCCTGCGGCGTCTCGCGCACCACCGCGCCGGCCGGCAACCTGACCTTCGAGGTCACCAACAAGGGCACCAAGGTCACCGAGTTCTACCTCTACGCCGCCGGCGACCGCATCCTCGGCGAGGTGGAGAACATCGGCCCCGGCCTGACCAGGCGGCTGATCGTGGAGGTGACCGAGGCCGGCACGTTCCAGACCGCCTGCAAGCCCGGCATGGTCGGCAACGGCATCCGCGGCGACTTCACCGTGACCGGCGGGGCCAGCAAGGCAGCGGACGCCGACAGCCAACTGGCCGAAGCGACCCGCGGCTACCAGCAGTACGTGGCCAACCAGACCGAGGCGCTGGAACAGCAGACCGCCCTGTTCGTCGACGCTGTCAAGGCCGGCCGGGTGGACGAGGCCAAGACCCGGTACTCGACCACCCGCGTCTACTACGAGCGCATCGAGCCGGTCGCCGAGAAGTTCGGCGACCTCGACCCGGCCATCGACGCCCGCGAACCCGACCTGGCACCCGGCGAGCAGTTCACCGGCTTCCACCGGTTGGAGAAGGACCTGTGGAGCACGGGCCTGCAGGCCGACAGCGGCGCCATCGCCGACAAGCTGCTCACCGACGTCAAGGACCTGCACACCAAGGCCACCGCGCTGGAGTTGACCGCGCTGGACCTGGCCAACGGCGCCAAGTCCCTGCTCGACGAGGTCGCCACCGGCAAGGTCACCGGCGAGGAGGAGAGCTACTCGCACACCGACTTGTCCGACTTCCAGGCCAACGTGGACGGCTCGCGCGCCGCGATCGCGGCACTGCGGCCGGCCATCGACGCCCGTGACGCGACCCTGGGGACCACCCTGGACAGCAAGTTCGCCGCGGTGCAGGAACTGCTGGACAGCCACCGCTCCGGCGACACCTTCGCGCTCTACACCGAGTTGACCCCGGACCAGGTCAAGGACCTGGCCGCCGCGGTCGACGCGCTCAGCGAGCCGCTGAGCCAGGTCGCGGCAGTGGTGGCCCGATGAGCGAGGCCGCCGCCGACCAGCCCCAGGACCAGTCGAGCCCGGCCAACGGCCGGATGTCCCGGCGCCGGCTGTTCGGTCTGGCCGGCGCGGGCGCGGCCCTGGCCGGGGCGGGTGCCGCCGCCGGGGTCATCGCCGACCACGCGCTGACCAGCGCGGTGGCCCAGCCGGCGAGCCAGGCGGACACGGTGCCGTTCTGGGGCGAGCACCAGGCCGGGATCACCACCCCGGCTCAGGACCGGCTGCACTTCGTGGCCTTCGACGTCACCACCAAGCGCCGCGAGGACCTGGTGGACCTGCTGCGCCGGTGGACCGCCGCGGCCGAGCGGATGACCAGGGGCCTGCCCGCCACCGAGGACGGCGCGGTCAACGGCCCGGCCGCCGCGCCACCCGGTGACACCGGCGAGGCACTGGACCTGTCGGCCGCCGCGCTCACCCTCACCGTCGGCTTCGGCCCCAGCCTGTTCGACGACAGGTTCGGACTGGCGGGCGCCCGCCCCGCCGCACTGGTCGACCTGCCCAGCTTCCCCAAGGACGACCTGGACCCGGCCCGGTGCGGCGGTGACCTGTGCGTGCAGGCGTGCGCCAACGACCCGCAGGTGGCCGTGCACGCCATCCGCAACCTCGCCCGCATCGGCTTCGGCACTGTCTCGGTCCGCTGGTCCCAACTGGGCTTCGGGCGCACCTCCTCCACCTCGACCAGTCAGGTGACGCCCCGCAACATGTTCGGTTTCAAGGACGGCACCAACAACATCAAGGCCGAGGACACCGACGCGCTGCGCGAGCACGTGTGGGTGCGGCCGGGTGACGGACCGGACTGGATGACGGGCGGCACCTACCTGGTGGCGCGCCGGATCAGGATGCACATCGAGACCTGGGACCGGGCACCCCTGTCCGAACAGGAGGCCATCGTGGGCCGCAAGAAGGGCAGCGGCGCTCCACTCGGCCAGGTCGACGAGTTCGATCCGGTCGACCTGCACGTCGGGGGCGCCGGTGGCGCACCGCTGATCGCCGCGAACGCACACGTCCGGCTGGCCGCCGCCGAATCCCTGGGCGGGGTGCGCATCCTGCGCCGCGGCTACAACTTCACCGACGGCTCCGACGGCCTGGGCCACCTGGACGCCGGGCTGTTCTTCGTCTGCTTCAACCGCGACCCGCGCACCCAGTTCATACCCATGCAGCAGGCCCTGTCCAGCCAGGACGCCATGATGGAGTACATCCAGCACAACGGCTCCGGGCTGTTCGCCTGCCCACCCGGGGTGCGGCAGGGCGAGTTCTGGGGCCAGGCGCTCTTCGCGTCCTGATCAACCGGGCCGCCCCGCACGGTCCGGCCGGCCCAGCCCCTCCGGCTCGGCCAGCATGGCCAGCACGCGCTGCCAGGCGTCGGCACAGGCCGCGGCCAGGTCGGCGCGGCCGAGTTCGAAGAAGCCGTGCGGGGCACCCGGGTAGGTGACGATCTCGTGCGACACGCCCGCCTCGGTCAGCGCGTCGGCGAAGGCCGCCACCTCACCGGCCGGGATGCCCTCGTCGGCGCCGCCGAACAGGCCCAGGACCGGCGCGCGGAACTCGGCGGCCAACTGGGTCGGGCCGGGCGCGCCGAACAGCGGCTGGACCGCGCCGTAGAAGCCGATCACGCCGGCCAGCCCGAACCGGGGTGCGGCCGTGGTGAACGCGAAGCGCCCGCCCAGGCAGAACCCCACGGACAGCACCCGCTGACAGGCCCCGCCGGTGGGGGAGCGCAGCCAGTCGATCGCCGCGGTGAAGTCGGCGTCCAGCCCGGGTCGGGTCAGCGCCCGCAGGTGGGACATGAGCTGGTCCAGCTCACCGAAGTCCGGCCCGCGCCCCCGGTGGTCGGTCCCCGCGGTGCGGCCGTAGTAGTCGACGGCCACCGCGGGATGCCCCTGTTCGGCCAGCCGGCAGCAGAACTGCTCGTAGAAGCCGGACAGGCCGCGGTTGTCGGGCAGCACCAGCACGCCCGCGCCGGTGGACCGTTCGGGCACGGCGGCGAACGCGGCGAATCGGGTGCCGTCGGCGGAGACCAGCGTGCGGGGGTGGCTGGTGTGGTTGGTCACCGGAGGCCCGTAGCGCGGCGGCACGGCATCAGCGTCATAGCACACGAACGAAACAGCCTTTCAATGCGGAATGGCGGGGTTAATTCGTTCTGAATGCTATATCGACAAACTTGGATTATAGCACAAAAACAAAAATTTCGCGAGACTGAACAGATAAACAGTTGATCACGCGCACGGCGTCGACCGAATCCCGTGGTTTTCGCTCGGCGCCGCTTTCGGAATACGTGTGCCGCCGTCGCGGAATCCGGGGCAGCGGCCAGTTCGCCGCACCCCTGATCCGGCTCACCGCAACGGGTGCAGGGCGGCCAGCTCCGCAACCGGTCGGCCGATGACGACCGCCTCGGCGAGGAGTTGGCCGGTCAGCGGGCCGTTGATCATGCCCCACATGCCGTGCCCGCCCGCGACGAACACCCGCGGTGACCGGGTGGGGCCGACCAGGGGAAGACCGTCCGCCGTGCAGGGCCGTGCGCCCACCCATTCGGGCTGTACGGGACGTCCAGTCAACACCCCTCAGTAGCTGTAGCCCCGGCCGGCCTGCACCGGTTGACGAACCCCGAACCGGCGAGCCAGGCGACTCAACCAGGCGCCGTTGGCGATCACCACGGCGTCAGTGCGCACGCTGTCGGCCCGGCCCGCGACGTCCCGCACGCGCACCGCGACCCCATCGCCGCGGTCGTGCAGCCCGTGACCGTCACCCCCCTCCTCGACCCGGCCGCCCCGGCCGCGCACGGCAGCGGCGAGCGCGCTGACATAACCACCAGGAGACACGCAACGCTGGCCCCGCAGCCGCAGCCCGGCACCGATCGCGGGGGTGAGCGCCGGCTCGGCCACCGCCACCTGGTCCCCGCCGAGCAGGTCGTAGTCGACGTCCTGCCCGGCGGCGCGCACCCGCTCCAACTCGTCGACCACCGCGCGGCGCTCACCCTCGGTTCGCATGGCGATCAGCAACGGATCCGCCGACAGGGTGACCGCGTTCACCCCTCCGGCGATGAGCGCGTCGTGGGCGGCCAGTGCCCGGACGTTCATCGGGGCCAGCGCGGCCATGCCCGTCCGTCAGCGCCGCGCCGTCCTGTTCCGGGCCAGCGACCACAGGAAGCGCACCAGCACCGGGTCGACGCGCAACGGCACGTACAGCGGTGCGGTCGGCGTCAGGAAGCCCGCCAGCCCAGCCCGCAGGGTCGCGGGTTCGGGCAACGGGACGGCGAGGGTCGGCGCCAACCAGCCGGCGTTGCCCCACGAGGCACCGGCAGCCACGCGCCGCCGCTCCAGCACGGTGACATCAACGCCCCGTGACTGGAGAAACCACGCCACGGACAGTCCGACGACGCCCGCTCCCACCACAGTCACACTGTTCGGGAAGCGATAGTCGCGGACAGTCATGTGCGCTCCCTGATATTCACCCTATCGAGTTTGTTGGTCGATGCCCGCGCTCGCCCACCCGATCCAGGCCGGCGAATCACGACGCACCGGCCCGCGCCGACCGCAGACGCGTGACAGGGTCACCAGCAGCCCGTGTGCCACCGCTGACACACCCGCGCGATCCCCGAACGCGGAACACCTCACCCAACCACTGTTGTCGACCCCGCCGCCCCGCTGCCACGGCATCCTGCCCCGGCGCCGCTACGCCACCACGGCCCACACCCCCGACACACTCTCCCAGGAGAGTGCCACACCCGGCAGAACCCGGGACGAAAACGGGCCGAGCGGAGGTGGAACCTAGGCGAACGCGCGGACAGAGACCCCTGCCGCCAGGAGGCCGGCCCGCACCTGACGGGCGATCTCAACCGCGCCCGGTGTGTCACCATGCACGCACAGTGACCGTGGGTGAACCGAGATCGTGCTGCCGTCGACCGCTTGCACGGTGCCCTCGGTGGCCATGCGCACACTGCGTCGCACCACCTCGGCGGAATCGTGCACGACAGCACCGGGTAGGCGACGGGAGACCAGCGTGCCTTCCGCCGTGTAGGCACGGTCGGCAAAGGCCTCGGTCACCGGCCGCAGCCCGGCGGCTTCGGCCTGCCGCAGCCATTCCGAGTTGGGCAGCCCGAGAACAGGCAGGTCGGGGTCGTAACGCCGGACTGCCTCCACCACGGCGGCCGCCTGCTCAGCGTGGGTGACAATCGCGTTGTACAGGGCACCGTGCGGCTTGACGTACCTGACCCTGGTGCCGGCGATCCGAGCGAACCCGTCCAGCGCGGCGATCTGGTAGATGACGTCGTTGACGAGTTCGGCCGGGTCCACGTCAATGAACCGGCGGCCAAAGCCCGGCAGGTCCCGATAGCCGACCTGAGCGCCGATCACCACACCGCGTTCAGCGGCCCGTTCGGTCACCCGCCGCAACACCGAAGGGTCACCCGCGTGGAAGCCGCAGGCCACGTTCGCACTGGAGACGATGTCCAACAGGGCGTCGTCGTCGCCGAGCGGCCAGATGCCGAAGCCCTCACCGAGGTCGCTGTTCAGATCGACCACCGGGCCGGTCGAGGGCTGCTCGGTCATCGGGTATCTCCCATTCTGATGCGCACAGGCCGTGCGGTTGCGGACGGTAGCCCGGTCTGGTGGCCGCCAGCCACCCGGCTCGCCGACTGCTCGAACCGAGCCCGCACCACCGACCGGATGAACTCCGACAGTTCGCAGCGCGGCGCACTGAACGCCGCGCCCGGTCATCCGGTGCTGGCGCTGCGGGCAGGATTGTTCCACAATTCTACGAGAGCCAGGCCCGATCAGGCTTCGCCAACCCTCCGATTGACCAAGCCGTCGGCCCCGTACACCCGGCACGGCCGCCGTTGCCTCGCGCGGCTCCGAGCCCATCAGGCGACGACAGTTGCGCCTCCCCGGCGGATCGGACAGAACCCATCTCGTTGACGCGGGAAGCGGGCTGGTCAGCCCCCCGCACGGCGATCACCAACAGTGCGGTAGTCGCACCGGAAGCACCGTCAACAGTGCGGCTGACACCAGTTCGAAGCGGGCCGCACGACCATCCCCGCCGTTGTCGTCGTCACGCAACACAGACAACAACCCGGTGGTACTCCACCGATCAACCCCCGTCCGCAGCTCCCGCATTCTGGGAACAACCCGCATGGCCAGCGACGATGCCCAGTGTCGCGGGTCACGAGAGCACAAAGCAGGTCTCCACCTCTCCCCACATGCCGAATACCATCAGGCGTGCACACGGGCTGCCCTCCAACGAGGGACGGCCGTGACACCCCGTAACCCAACCCCGAGGAAACCCATGTCCACGCCAGCTGACCCCGTCAACGACCGCGCCGGCGCGGACCCCGCACCCGACACCGAGCCGACCGCCAGCCGCATCGGTCTCTTACCCCGCGACCTCGCACTGATCGCGCTGTTCGCGGCCCTCATCGCGGTGCTCGGGCTGCCGGGCAGCTTCGCGCTCTTCGGATCCGCGGTCCCCATCACCGCGCAGTCGCTCGGCGTGATGCTCGCCGGCAGCATCCTCGGCGCCAAACGGGGCATGCTCGCCGTGCTGACGCTACTCGTCCTGGTGGCGGCGGGCCTGCCGCTGCTGCCCGGTGGCCGCGGCGGAATCGGGGTGTTCGTCGGGCCCACTGGGGGTTACCTGATCGGGTGGCTGCTCGGCGCCTTCGTCATCGGTGTGCTGGTGACCAAGGTGACCGGCCGTACCCGCCTGCCCGGGTTGATCCTGGCGAACGTCCTGGGTGGCATCGTGGCGATCTACGCGATCGGCATCCCCGTCACCGCGTGGCGGGTCGACAGCGGACTGCTCGCCACGATCGTGTCGTCCCTCCAGTTCCTGCCGGGAGACGCGATCAAGGTCGTGCTCAGCGCGCTGATCACTGCGGCCGTGCACCGCGCCTACCCCATTCCCGCGGCGGGACGGCGGAGCGGCGAACGATGATCCGGGTGGAAGGCGTCCACCACTCCTACGATGATCACCCGGTCCTGCACGGCATCGACCTCACGTTGACCGAGTCCCGGGTCGGCATCATCGGCGCCAACGGTTCCGGCAAGTCGACCTTGGCGAGAATGCTCAACGGCCTGGTCATCCCCGAACGCGGACGCGTGCTGGTCGACGGTTTGGACACCCGCAAGCACGGTCACCGGATTCGACAGCGCGTGGGCTTCGTGTTCCCCGACGCGGACACCCAGATCATCATGCCCACGGTCGCCGAGGACGTGGCCATCGGTCTGTCCGGCCGTGGCCTGAGCAAGGCTGACGTCGCGCGCCGGACGACCGACATCCTCGCGCGATACGGACTGGCCGCACACCACGACCGCCCGGCCCACCTGCTCTCCGGCGGGCAGAAGCAGATGCTGGCCCTCGCCGCGGTGCTGGTGACCGAACCGGAGATTCTGATCTGCGACGAGCCAACCACCCTGCTGGACCTGCGCAACGTCACGCTCGTGGTGGAGACCCTGAAGGCACTGCCGCAGCAGGTCATCCTGCTGACGCACCACCTGGACATCCTGCACGACTTCGACCGGGTGCTGGTGATCGACGAGGGCAGGCTGGCTTTTGACGGCGCCCCCAGCGAAGCGGTCGATCACTACCGGGCGCTGGTGAGCGCCGGCGGTACCGCACCAGGTCGGAACACCCCGCGGTGAGCGTCACCACCTACCACCCAGGCACGTCCTGGCTGCACGCCGTCCCCGCCGGCCCCAAGCTGCTCGGGCTGGCCCTCGCCGTCACCGGGGTCCTGCTCACATCACATGTCGCGGTTGTCGGAACCGAACTGGCGATCACCGCCTTGCTGTATCCAGCCACCCGAATGCCCTTCCGGCTGCTGTGGCGGAACACCCGGGTTCTGCTGCCGTTCCTGGCCTTGGTCGTGGCGTTCCAACTGCTCACCGCGACCTGGCAGAAATCCCTGGTCATCGGTGGTCAACTGCTCATCGTCGTGCTCCTGGCCGGCCTGGTCACAGCCACGACCAAGGTGAGCACCATGCTGGTGCTCTTCGAGCGACTTGCCCGCCCGCTCGCTCGTGTTGGTGTCAGCCCGCGTCGAGTGGCACTGGTGCTGGCGCTGACCATCCGGTGCATTCCACTCGTCGCCTCGGCCTGGCACACCTCCAGCGACGCCTACCGCGCCCGGGGAATGCGACGAACCTCCTGGCGGGTGGTCGTCCCGGTCATCGTCCGCCTGCTGCGCTCAGCCGAGGCCCTGGGCGAGGCCATCACCGCCCGAGGTGTCGCCGTCGACCAGCCGGTGTCCCGTCACGACCAACGATGATGAGCGGAGCACAGCAGGACACGCCGCCGCAGACGGCATCCCGAACACGGCAGGAACGATCAACAGCCGAGCCGCGTTCGAACTTCTGGCCGCCCAGCGTTCGGAGGACGCACCATGAGCCGCACCCGAGGCACCCATCTGACCCACTGGGGCGCCTTCCACGCCGAGACCGACGGCGTCCGGCTGACCAGCGTCACACCTTACGTCGACGACCCAGAGCCGAACGAGCTGATTCACAACGTCGCCTCGGCCCAGCACCACCCCACGCGCATCGACCGGCCCTACGTACGCCTGGGGTGGCTGCGGAGGGGACCGGGAAGCGCACCACGTCGTGGAGCTGAGCCATTCGTTCCCCTGGACTGGGACCGAGTTCTGGATCTACTCGCCGCAGAACTGCGCAGGGTGTACGACCACCACGGTGGGCAGGCGGTGTTCGGCGGTTCCTACGGGTGGGCCAGTGCGGGCCGGTTCCACCACGCGCTGGGACAGTTGCACCGCTTTCTCAACTGTCTCGGTGGGTATGTCCGGTCAGTGGGCACGTACAGCTACGGGGCGAGCGAGGTGCTGCTACCGCACGTGGTTGGTGGCTTCGACGAGGTGCTGAGCAACGCCACCTCGTGGGACTCGATCGCCACCCACACCGATCTTGTCGTCGCCTTCGGCGGGATCTCCGCCAAGAACGCCATGATGTCCTCCGGCGGCGTAGCCCGACACCAGCTGCGGTCACGACTTGCTCAGGCACGAGCACGCGGCACCCGGTTCGTCTCGATCAGCCCCATCCGGGACGACACCCCGGACGAGGCCAATGCGGAGTGGATCGCCCCGCGCCCCGGGACTGACACGGCACTCATGCTGGCCGTGGCACATGTGCTGATCAGTGAAAACCTGGTTGACCACGGCTTTGTGGAGCGATACTGCACGGGCTACCCCGAATTCGCCGCGGACGTGTTGGCCAAGGGGCGCACACCGGAGTGGGCGGAGCGGATCACCGAGGTGCCCGCGCACCGGATTCGCGTGTTGGCCCGGCAGATGGCCACTGGCCGCACCCTGATCACGGTCAGCTGGTCGCTCCAACGGGCCAGACATGGTGAGCAACCGCTGTGGCTGGCCGTGGTGCTCGCCGCCATGCTCGGGCAGATCGGCCTGCCGGGCGGCGGATTCGGGCACGGCTACGGCTCAACGGCCTACCCGGGAGAACGCTCTGCGGCAGTGCATCTGCCCAGCCTGCCCCAGGGCCGCAATCCGATCAGCACCTTCATCCCGGTCGCCCGGATCGCCGACATGCTGTTGAACCCGGGCGGGGAATACGAGTTCAACGGCGAGCGACTGTCCTATCCAGACATCCGGCTGGTCTACTGGTGTGGTGGGAACCCCTTCCACCACCACCAGGACCTGGCGCGGTTGCGTCGGGCGTTCACCCGCCCGGAGACCATCGTCGTTCACGAACCGTTCTGGACGAGCACCGCGCGGCACGCAGACATCGTGCTGCCCACAACCATGACCATCGAACGGGACGATTTCGGCATGGGCAACGCCGACCCCCTGCTGCTCGCCATGCCAGCGCTCACCGCGCCCGTGGGCCTGTCGCGGAACGACTACACGATCTTCAGTCAACTGGCGGACCGACTCGGCGTGCACACGGCGTTCACCGAGGGCAGGGACGCCATGGAATGGCTGACACACCTCTACGAGGAGTGGCGGGACGGCCTTGGTGGTGACAACAGCGGCATTCCCAGGTTCGCCGAGTTCTGGTCAGCCGGCGCTGTTGCGCTGCCACCCAAGCCGCCTCACCGGGTGCTGTTCGACGCGTTCCGTGCTGACCCGGAACAGAATCCACTGAGGACGCCGAGTGGACGGATCGAGATCCACTCGGCGACGATCGCGAGTTTCGGTTACGAGGACTGTCCTGGCCACCCCGACTGGCTGGAGACTGCGGAGCTGCAGGCCGGTGAGTCATCACGCGCCGAGCGCTATCCGCTGCACCTGCTCGCGAACCAACCGAAATCGCGTCTACACAGCCAGTTCGACGTTGGAGACCACAGCAGGTCCACGAAAATTCGTGATCGGGAACCGCTGCGGATGCACCCTGCGGACGCGGCCCGGCGCGGCCTTGCGGAGGGCGACATTGTGCGGGTGTTCAACGACATCGGGTCCTGTCTGGCGGCCGTGCGGCTTTCCGAACTGGTCCGTCCTGCCGTGGTGCAGCTGTCCACAGGAGCCTGGTACGACCCCGATCCCGCCGATCCACGGCTGTGTCGGCACGGCAACCCCAACGTGCTCATCGCGGACCTGCCTACCTCGACGCTGTCCCAGGCGTGCAGCGGAGGCCACACCAAGGTCGAGGTGGAGCGTTTCACCGGACCGCTGCCCGAGCTGACCGTGCTTGCCCCACCACCGATTGCCCTGCTCGACAAGCCCTCCGGCAAAGCCGCGGATCCCGTCAACTCGCGGCATCGAACCGACTGAAGTCGTGCGGGCCGGCGTTGCGGCGGGGACGCCGCGTCGGATCGACCCAGCGAGGAGGTACGAACTCAGCCCGTCCGTGGACGACCCGAACCTGCCAGCCGTCATGGTGCACCGCACGATGATGCGGCCCGCACAACAAAACGAGATTGCGGAGAGCAGTGTCTCCCCCCTCGACCCAATGCCGGATGTGGTGGGCGTTGCACCACGACGGCGACCGGTCACAGCCGGGAAAGGCGCAGCCGCCGTCCCGGACAGCGAGCGCTCGGCGTATCGGTTCGGGGACCGTGGGGGAGGCGCGACCGATGTCCAGTGGTTCTCCAGTCGCGTTCAGCACGGCCGGAATAACCTGAGCATCGCAGGCGATTCGGCGGACTGACTGGGCGGTGATGGGATCACCCCGCTCCAGCGTTCCCGTCCCAGCGACGTCGCGGAGCTGGGTGAAGCCGATGGTGACGCTCAAATGCGGGCGTTCGCCAACCCCACTGGTCAGCCCACCGCCGTCGAGGGCGTGGTGGGCCAGGCCCAGCAGCGCGTCGGCTCGACGCCGGGCCGGGCCGCGTGGATCGGTTCTGCCATCGGCGGCAGGGCCGGGGGAGGCCAGCGTGTGGATGGCGGTCTGCAGTGCCGCACCGGCCTCGGCGTCCAGTACGCCGCGAATCCTCGTGCGTCCCCGCCGGTCCCTGGTGATGTGCAGCTCTCGTTGCTCGACAGCGTCCTGTTCTTCGCGCAGCGTGCCGTCCTGGTCCAGGCGGGTGCGCAAGGTTCGTGCGACGGCGGTCAGCTGGTGGGGGTCGAGTTGGGAGGCCTGTTCGGTGAGGAAGGCCTCGGCGTCGCGTCGGACCTGATCTGGCAGCGTGAGGGGCAGTGCGGCCAGGGTACGAGCGATCACTCGGACGTGACCCAGGTCGAGTTCGCCGGTGCGCAGTGCCGTCGCGGTGGCCGGCAACACCGGTGGATATCTGGTGCCGGTTGACTCGTCGATGCTCTCGGTGAGCGCTCTGGCCATGCGGGCGCGTTCCGCTGACTCGCCTGGTGACAGTCGGAGCAGCCGCCGCAGGAAGACCCCCAGTGAGGAACAGGAGTGTTGACTGGGAACACCACGTCGGTCCGCCTCGGCCGCCACCGTCAGCGCCATGAGCGAGGCCAGCCGGGACACCGACTCCAGGGTGCGGAGCAACTCGAGCAAGGAGTTGTCGGACTCGCGTGATAGCTGATCGGAATGGTCGAGGAGGTCACGAAGCAGCGAAAGACACAGGGTTGGTTGGTCCATCGAGTTCACCTCCTCGGTGTCGAACTTGTGTTCGAGATACGAGGTTACGGGGGCGGGGTGTGCTGGGGACATTCCCTGATCGGGTGAGAGTGGGCGGCGGTGGTCGCTGGCGGCTGTTGCGTGCTGGTGGGCAGTGTCCGAACTGCACTGATCGGTTCGACTGACGGCCGAGGCGTTGACGGTCCTCCGATGCCAGGCCGCACCGGCTTCGCTGTTCCTGCTGCTCAACACAGGGAAGGGAATCCTCGGTCGCGGCGGGCGGCCAGCGCGACGGGCAGCACGCGCTTCGGGTCTTGATTACGGATCGTGTTGGTTGGCCAGCAGCGTCCGCCATGCGAGATCTTGTCCGCGCCTGCCCAGTGCCGAATACGCTGCGACCACTCTGCCGCAGGTTCACGACGGGCTGGAGGCGTGATGACTGGAAGCTCGGACCGCACCCTCGACAAGGCGGACGCGGCACTGCCGTTGATCGACATATCGAAGTTCCGCAACCCCACGGCCGACCGCGAGGCTTTCCTGGCCGAGCTGCGTCACGCGGCCCACGAGATTGGCTTCTTCTACGTGGTCGGGCATGGTGTCCCCACTCACCTGATGACCGGGATAGTTGACGTGGCGAGGCGGTTCTTCGCGCTGCCGCTCGCCCAGCGGCTGGAGATCGAGAACATCAACTCGCCGCAGTTCCGGGGTTACACCCGCGTTGGCACCGAGCACACCGGTGGCTCGCCTGACCGGCGAGAACAGATAGACATCGGACCGGAGCGGCAAGCGCTGCGGGTGGCTGCCGGTGAGCCCGCCTGGTTGCGGCTCATCGGGCCCAACCAGTGGCCCAGCGCCCTTCCCGAGCTACGCGAGATGACACTGGCATGGCAGGCCGAGGCACTACGGGTCAGCCGCGAAGTGCTCCGGGCACTGGCCGTGTCGCTGGGGCAGGCCGAGGACTACTTCGACACCTGGTTCGACTCCGAGGCATCCACCCACGTGAAGATCATCCGATACCCCGGCCGCGAAACCGACCAGGCCGACCAGGGGGTGGGCGCGCACAAGGACTACGGCTACCTCGCCCTGCTGCAACAGGATGAGATCGGTGGCCTCCAGGTGCAGACACAGGACGGCGGCTGGATCGACGCCACTCCCATCCCCGGCAGCTTCGTGTTCAACATCGGCGAGATGCTGGAGATCGCCACCCAGGGCTACCTGACCGCGACCAGGCACCGAGTGGTCAGCCCACCTCCTGGAGTGGAACGCTTCTCGGTTCCGTTCTTTCTCGGGCCGAGACTGGACGCGGTGGTCGAGCCGCTGACGCTGCCCCCGGAACTGGCCGCGGTCGCTCGTGGTGTCAGCAACGACCAGGACAACCCCCTGCTCGCCGCGTTCGGTGAAAACGCGCTTCTCGGCTGGCTGCGATCCCACCCCGCGGTGGCCCAGCGCTGGTGGGCGGATGTGCTGACCGAAACTCACCCCACCGGAGCAGCGACGTGACCAGTCCCAGCCGACGCTGGTCGTTCGAAACCAGGCAGGTGCACGTGGGCGCCCGACCGGAACCGATGACCGGCTCGCGCGCCACCCCCATCTACCAGACCAGCTCCTACGTCTTCGCTGACGCCGAACACGCCGCCAACGCCTTTGCCCTGGCCGACCTGCAGACGCACGCCTACACCAGACTGTCCAACCCGACCACCGCGGTGGTGGAGGAACGGCTGGCAGACCTCGAACAGGGCGTGGCCGCGGTGGCGGTCGCCAGCGGCCAGGCAGCGTCAACACTGGCGTTGCTGAATATCGCCCGGGCAGGTGACCACCTCGTGTCGGCCGCGACCCTCTACGGTGGCACCTACAACCTGTTCGCCCACACCCTGGCTGATTTCGGCATCGCCGTCGACTTCGTGACCGATCCCGACGACCTCGACCAGTGGCGAGCCGCGGTGCGACCGAACACCAAGGCGTTCTACGCCGAGAGCGTGGGCAACCCGCTGGGCAACGTGCTCGACATCGCCGGTGTCGCTGGCATCGCCCACACCGCCGGAGTCCCGCTCGTGGTCGACAACACGGTTCCCACGCCCTACCTGGTGCGCCCCATCGAGCACGGCGCCGACATCGTGGTCCACTCCACCACGAAGTTCCTGTCCGGCCACGGCACCGGAATCGGCGGCATCGTGATCGACGGAGGCCGATTCGACTACCAGGCCCAGCCAGGACGCTGGCCCCAGTTCAACCAGCCAGACCCGAGCTACCAGGGGCTGGTCTTCGCTGAACGGTTCGCCAACCTGGCGTATTCGATGCGGCTGCGCACCAAACTGGTGCGCGACCTCGGGCCCGCGGTCTCCCCGTTCAACAGCTTCCTCCTGCTCCAGGGGATCGAAACACTGTCGTTGCGGATGGCCCGACACGTCAGCAACGCCGCCCAGATCGCCGGTTGGCTGGCGCAACGTCCCGAAGTCGAACGCGTCCACTACGCCGGGCTGTCGGCCAGTCCCTGGCACACCGCCGCCACGAGGTACCTCCCCGACGGGGTGGGCGGGGTACTGGCCTTCGAACTCGTCGGTGGACGTGGCGCCGGCGAACGCTTCGTGGATGGGCTGACGCTGTTCAGCCACCTGGCCAACATCGGTGACGTGCGCAGCCTGGTGATCCACCCGGCCTCGACCACCCACGCGCAGCTCGACGAGCGGCGGCAGCGCGCCAGCGGTGTGACGCCCGGGCTGGTTCGACTGTCCGTGGGACTGGAAGGCGTCGACGACCTGATCGCGGACCTGGACCGAGGCCTGCGCGCCGCAAGTGCCACCTGAAGCCTGGAGCGATCGATGGCGCACTTCACCGGAGTGATCGGTGACGTCCACTACCGCCGGTGGGCACCTGACCAGGTGAGGGCACTGGCGGTGTTCCTGCACGGCCTCGGCGAGCACACCGGTTCCTACGTGCCGTTCGGCACCGCGCTCAATGCCGCGGGGATCGCGGTGTGGGCCGCTGACCACGCCGGTCATGGGCATAGTGCTGGCGAACGAGTGTTGATCGAGCGGATCGATGATCTGATCGCTGACGCCGAGCAGTTGGTCGCCCTCGCTCGAACGGCGCACCCCGATCTACCTCTGGTCGTTGCCGGCCACTCGTTGGGTGCAACGGTGGCGACGCTGTTGACTGCTGAACGACTGCTCCCGGCCGGTGTGCTCCCTCAGGGGCTTGTCCTCACCGGAGCCTCGCTGGTCCCACCACCTGAACCGGCCAGAGGCCTCCGAGAGTTGCTGGCCACCGGCATCGACCCGATGGACATCCGAAAGGACCCCGGTGAACTCACTCGTGACAGTGCCTTCGCCCAACAGGTTCGCGACGACCCACTGACCTGGCAGGGCGGGATCCGGCCGGCGACTGTGGCGGCGTTGGCCGCGGCTGAACACCGGCTTGCCTCGGTCGTTCGGAGGCGGACGCTCACCCTGCCCGTGCTGCTGGTGCACGGCGAGGACGACGACGTGGCTCCCGCGGCTGGCGCGCGCGCAGCCGCTCGGCTGCTTCCGAACGCGCGTGCGGTGATCTTCCCGCAGGACCGCCACAACATCCTCAACGAACTGGACCGAGACGAGGTCTACCGAGTGCTGGTCGACTTCGTGCTGGACGTCACCGGGGCCACCAGCGGTCGTGCGACAGCTGGTCAACCGCTGCCCGAGCCCGGCCGCACGGCAGGTGATGCCTGACGTTGGGCGGCGATCTGCTCTGCCGGAGGCCAGCGGGACAGGCGCTGGCACCTGGTGAACCCGCTGACTGCCTGGCTCTGGTCGGGACCAGAAGACCGCCAGGGGTTCGCCGGGCCTGACCAGGTGCGCGAGCCGAGGGAACCTGGGTGGTGGCACGGCCTGCGACGCGCCCGTCCTGTTCTAGCTCATCGTTCGTCTTCGTCCAGTTGACCAGCGGCGGAGCACTCCGTTCGAGCTTGAGCAGGACAGTTCGGCTGGCCGTGCTCGAACGCCGAGCAAGCCATTGTGAAGGCAGCGGTGAAGCCTTCGGTCTCCAGCGGCGTCCACCGTGGATTCCCTGTCAGTTGGCCATCGTCTGCCCTCTGTTAGGACTGCGGGGAACACCTCCGCGAACTACCCGCCGTGCCTGTCTCGCTACAGTGTGCGCCAGCAGACGTTCGGTGAACCGGGTTCAGTGTGGGTCGATGGGCGCAGGGAGTCCCAATGGGGGAGACCGTCACGTTCCGCTCGGTGTTCGCGATCGGCGAGTTCCGAGCGGTCTGGTTGGCCGAGCTGCTGTCCATCGCCGGGGACCAGCTCGCCAGGGTCGCCTTGTCCGTGCTGGTCTACCAGCGCACGTCCTCGGCCACCCTGACCGGCCTGACCTTTGCCCTGACCTACCTGCCCACCATGCTCGGCGGAGTGTTATTGGCCGGTCTCGGCGACCGGTATCCGCGCCGGGAGGTCATGGTCGCCGCTGATCTCTTCCGGGCCGTGCTGGTCGGTTTGATGGCCATCCCCGCTGTCCCGTTCTGGGCGCTGTGCGTGCTGCTGACGCTGGTGGTGATTGCCAACGGGCCGTTCAAGGCCGCTCAGCTGGCGTTGTTACCCGACATGCTCGACGGTGACCGCTTCGTGGTCGGTCTGGCGATCCGCAACATCACCAGCCAGTCGGCCCAACTGGCCGGCTTCGCCGGTGGTGGTCTGCTGGTCGCGATACTCAACCCGTATCTGGCGCTCGCTCTCAACGCTGCCACGTTCGTCGCTTCCGGGTTGCTGGTGCGGTTCGGGGTGCGGCAGCGTCCCGCACCGAGCGGGCAGCACGGCGGGCCCGCGAGCAACAGCCGGTCACCCAGCTCACTTGCCCGGGGCGCGGCATTGGTGTGGCAAGACCCCCGGCTCCGTGCCATCGCGGCGATCTCCTGGCTCGCGGTGTTCTACATCGCGCCTGAGGCGCTGGCCGCGCCCTATGCCGCCGAACTGGAGCAAGGTGCGTTCGCTGTGGGGCTGATCATGGCGGCGGACCCGGTTGGCAGCATCATCGGCGCGTTTCTGTTCAGCCGGTTCGTGCCGGAGCACCGCCGCCTTCAGGTGATCGGGCTGCTCGGCGCACTCGCCGGCGTCCCGCTCCTGCTGTGTGCGCTGCACCCTGGCCTGATCGGGTCAATGCTGCTGTTCGCCCTCAGCGGCGCCCTCGCCACGGCCTACACCATGCAGTGCAGCGCCACCGCCGTGCGGCTGCTGCCGGACAACGCCCGTGCCCAGGGCATCGGCCTGCTGTCCACTGTCCTGCTCACCGTGCAGGGCCTGGGCGCACTGGTCGTCGGCGCACTCGCGGACGTGTTGACCGCGGCCGGCGCCGTGGCGGTGGCCGGTGCGGCTGGCACGGCGCTGGCCATCCCAATCGCCGTGAGTTGGTCTCGTGCGAGGCGCACGAGACCACTCCACCCCGGCGCTGGCCTGGTGTAGCCCACCCTCGTGCACGCCGCGTCGCCAGTGACGGTGACGACGTGCAAAGGGGTGAACTTCCGGATCAGTAATCCCTACCGCGCATGACGGCCGACCTCCTTTTGGTTGCTCCAGCGGGGTAATCCTGGTCGAACCCGGAGACAGCCCGCGACACTCTCATTACCCTCTGTCCAGGAGAACTGAGGGGGAAACCATGAGAAGCATAGAGTGCGAGGAGGGAATCTCTGGGCCGTCTGAGTCATTGACCGGCGGAACAGACCGGTTGCCCGGACGGAGTCTGCGTGCGGTTCCTGCTATACCGCGTGTCTGTCTCCTGGGTGTTGACTTGGTCGCGGCAGTCACGATCGGGTGGTCCCTGGCCACCAATCAGAGCACCCTGTCAATGCTGGGGACCTGGTCACTGTTGGTCGCACTGGCACTGGTGCAGGGGGAACTCTCGCGCATCATCGAGCGAACCCGGCGGCGGTTCAGCGGCACCCTGCACGTGAACATGACCTCCGTCTGGGTGTTCGCCGGTGTGCTGCTGTTGCCGATCGGATGGGTCGGGCTGCTCGTCGTGGTGCTCTACTGCCACCTGCGGATCAGAAGCTGGTACCGGATGCAGGGGGTTCGCCCCTACCGGATGACCGTGGCCGCCGCGGCGATCGTGCTGTCCGCACTGGCCGCCAAGGCGGTGCTGCTCTGTGGTGGGGTCACGGACATCTCCGCGATCGAGGACCGAAGCAGCACCGCGTTCGCGATCGTGCTGGCCGCCGTCGTCGTGTTCTTCGTTGTCGACGCGGTGCTCATCGCCGCCGCCGCCAAGCTGGAGCAGCCGGCCAACCGGCTCGTCGACGTGCTCGGCAGTGCTGGCGACAACGCACTGGAGCTGGCCACCATCTGCCTGGGAGCGATGGCGGCGATCATGTTGAGCCATCAGCCGGTCTCGGTCGTGCTCGTCTACGTGCCGCTGTTCGTGCTGCACCGCAGCGTGCTGGTCAGGCAACTGGAGGAGTCGGCGAGCAAGGACCTGAAGACCGGACTGCTCAACGCGGCGACCTGGCACGGTCTGGCGCAGAAGGAGATCGAACGCGCGCGGAGGCACCGCGACACCGTCGGCGTGCTGATGGTCGACTTGGACCACTTCAAGTGTGTCAACGACACCTACGGTCACCTGGCTGGCGACGAAGTGCTGAAGGCGACGTCCCGGTTGCTGCGGACCGAGGTCCGTGAATACGGTGTCAGCGGCCGATTCGGCGGCGAGGAGTTCGCCGTGCTGTTGCCAAGCACCACCCCTGCCGAATCGTTGGCGGTCGCTGAGCGCATCCGCCACCAGATCAGCGAACTCACGGTGGACGTGCCGGTCGCTGACGGCACAGCGGTGATCACCGGGCTTTCGGCGTCCATCGGTGTGGCGATCTACCCCCACAGCGGAGACACCCTTGAACAGTTGCTGTTCATCGCGGACGGAGCGCTGTACAAGGCGAAGAACAGCGGCCGCAACAGAGTCGTCGGTCTCGCATCGTGAGTTCACCGAGTTTGACCCCGAAATGAAGTGAGTGCGGATCACCACGCGTATCACTGTCTGTTTCGGCTACACCCGATAGGCGCAGTGGGACGTCGGTGAGATCGTCCAAGTAGTCGGGTGACCGGCACTCCGCGTACCACTTCCAGCCGTCACAACAGCAGGGCGGTGAACCGTCCCCACCACGAATACCCAGTGCACGCCGGTGGGGAACGTGGGGGTTACCTGATGGACGCGCTGTAGCAGCTCCGGCTGTCCCGGTCGCTGTGGACGCCCCGCCGAGCGCCGTGCCGCCCCGCTTCCGGCAGGCTCGCCACAGTCGGACCCGAAGCAGGCGGACGGCGTAGTCGATGGCCTCGTCGCGCAGTGGGACGTGCGGCGGTGAACACGTAGGCGGGCGGCAGACCGGTGAGATCCTCGGCGCGGGCTGGCAGCCGCGTAGCCGGAGGTCGTCCCGTTGGGCAGGTAGTGGGCCCACATCTGGCCGGCCAGGGGCGTCCAGCGCGGAAGTGGTGGTGAACTCCGTGGCCGAGGACCAGATCGCCCGCGCCGACGCGGTGGGGGAACTGGCCCGCCGATACGGATCCGGGCAGGCAGATGGACTGGCTGCCAACCTGACCAGGTCGTGCCTGGCGAAGTCGTCTCGTGCCCATCGTGCTCGCGTGGCACCGCGACAACACCAACCCCGCGCTGCGGCGGTTCCCCCAGTACCGCGCCAGCGCCGCCCGGTAGTACCGCCGCGGCGCGCGGGCAACGGGAAGAAGATCCGCTGTGGACACGAGCAGCGCGGTGGTTCGCCCGTGGGGTGACGCCCACGGGCCAACCACGAGGGGGATCAGCGGTCAGCCGGCCGAGGGCACAGCCAGCTGCTCGTCAGTCCACTCGGCCCGCAACGTGGTCGACGAACGCACCACGTCGCCGTCCTTCAGGCCGAACCGGGTCCGCTCTGCCCCCGGCTGGCGCAGCACCTCCTGCTGGGCCAACGGCAATCCGGTGGCCTGGTCGATGATCAACTGCTCTTCGGTGGTGCCGTAGTCCGGCGACTCGCCCCTCGGCAGGCCCACACCCACACCGCGCCGCCCGTTCGGGTCGGTGATCTCGCCGAGCGCCTGGACGCCGGGCAGGTCGGCGATGAGCCGGTAGGCGGCCTGGCGCACCTCGGTCGGGACCGGCAGGGTGATCAGGCTGGCGGCCTGGTGGAACAGCCACCGCGTCAGTTCGACGCTCCCCTCCTCGGAGGAGGCGATCGACCGCGCCAGGAGCTTGCGCAACTCGACCGGGTCCTTGGGCAGCGCCTGCAGATCCGCGTAACTGACCTCGCGGCCACCGATGGGGTAGACCAGGTCGGCGAGGCTGGTCTCGTAGAACTTCGGCTGCGGTGAGGTGCCCACGGCCGGCACTTTGGCCGAGTAGGCGGTGCTGTGCTTGAACTCCGGCTCGGCCGGCGAGCCGACCTCCCGCCAGATCACCCCGTCGGCTTCGGTGCGCGGCTCGGTCCGGTCATTCAGGTTGACCCCGCCCCGGGTGATGGCGCCCGGCTTGACGCCGACCGATCGTTCCTCCTCTCCGGTCCACAGCAAGGCGAAGTCCTTGCCGCCGGCCGAGGACAGCAGCACCACGCGCGACTGGGTGCGCACCCGCCAGTACTCGCCGGTCTGCTCGCGCGCGCCCAGCTTGTCGGCCGCGTTGAGCAACACCACCCTGGCCTCCGTCGGCGCCGCCGCGATCACCTGGTCGCCACCGCCGGTGGTCGGTGTGGTGAACACCGTGCCGGCCAACACCGCGGCCGCGGCCGCCACCGCGGTCACCGGAACCGCCCACAGCCACGCCCGCTGCCGCACCCGGCCGCCGCCCGCCACCACCGGCTGCTCCGAAGTGGACAGTGCAGCGTCGGTCAGGATTCGGGTCAGGTCCTTGCGGGAACGGTCAGAACCGATCAGCTGCGCGGGGTCGAGCGAGTCGGGGCGGGCGTCCGCCAACGCCTTCATGACGTCGCGTCGGTCGTTTCTCATCTTCTGGTTACCTCCACTGTCGCATTCGGACGGATTCGCTGGAGAGTTCGGTCGCGTCCAAGGCCCGGTCCAACCGACGCCGGGCCCGGTGCAGCCGCACGGTGACCGCGGCGGTGGTGCAGCCGAGCACCCTGGCGGCGTCCCTGGCACCGAGGCCGTGCCAGGCGAAGAGGATCAGCAGTTCGCGGTCGTCCTGGGACAGGGCGGCCAGCGCCTGCAACACCGCAGCCCGCCCGAGGACGGCGTCGCTCGCGTCCGCGCTGACGAAGTTCTCCCGCACGGCCACGGCCGCGGCCAACTCGTACTGGCGACTCTGTTTGCGCCGCATGTCCCGGAGAACGTTGCGGGCCACACCGAGCAGCCAGGGCAGCGGTGGCACCGGGACCTCAGGCCAGCGCCGCCAGGCGATGCTGAGCGTTTCGCTGGTCACGTCCTCGCCGAGCTGCCGCCCGACCTGGCTGGCCGCATAGGCCAACACCCGGGGATAACACTCCTCGTACAGCTCGCGGAACTGGTCGGCATCGCTCACTCGCTCTCCTCATCGAAGCCCTCTCATGGGGAAGTGCGAGGAGCGCGCGGGTTCTTACCGCGATCCGAACGAACACGGCCTGTGACGAGCGTCACGGTGCAGGTGTGGCACCGCAGTGCGGTCAGTGCGGCGCTCGTGCATTCACCGTGTCCTCTGTCGACACTGGAGGTTCGTCCTGCTGGGATGGGCGGGTGCGAGTGCTGATCACCGGGGGCACCGGCTACGTCGGGAACGCTGTCGTCACGGAGTTGGTGCGGGCAGGGCACCAGCCGCGCCTGCTCGTGCGCTCTCCCGGCACACCCGTCACCGGTACCGAATCCGTCCTGGGGGACATCCTCGACCCGGCGAGCCTGGTGGCGGCCTGCGCGGACACCGATGCCGTTGTCCACCTCGCCGCACTCACCCGAGTGCGCGAGTCGTTCGACCAACCGGCCCGCTACCACGAGGTGAACGCCAGCGGGACGGTCAACGTCATCGCGGCGCTGGCGGATTCCACCGGTGCGGCGGGGCGCGTTCCCCGGCTGGTGCTGGCCTCCACGGCCGGCGTCTACGGTTCCCCGGTCAGGCAACCGATCAGCGAGGACACGCCAGCGACCCCGGGCAGTCCGTACGCCGCCTCGAAGTGGGCCGCGGAACAGGCTGTGCGTCGCGCCGCCGAGACCGGTCAGATCACCGGGATCGCCCTGCGCGTCTTCAACGTGGCCGGCGCGTGGATGGGCCGGGGCGACCGCGACGAGACCAGGATCATCACCAGGGCGGTCGCCGCCGCGACCGGTCGGGTGCCGCACCTCGAAGTGTTCGGCGACGGCCGTGCGGTGCGCGACTACGTGCACGTCGCCGATGTCGCCCGTGCGGTCGTGCTCGCGGTGGAGACGAGCACGACCGGCTACGCCGTGTTCAACGTCGGTGCCACGCCTGTGTCGGTCGCCGAGATCATCGCCGCGACCGAGCGGGTTGTCGGGCGGGCGGTGCCGGTTGTGCGGCGGCCCGCCCACCCGGGTGAGGCTGTGGAACTGCGCGCCGACACCACGCGCATCCGGCGCGCACTGGGCTGGGTGCCCCGGCGTTCCGCGCTCGACGACCTCGTGCGCGACCAGTGGACGGCCCAGCGGTAGGCGTCAGGACGTGGCGATCTGCCAGCCGGCCGGGAGCACCGTGTTGATCGGGTGGAAGTAGGCCGACGTGTGGTCCTGTCCCGGCCGGCCCACGATGAGGCCCAGCGCGAGCACGCTTTCCGCGCCACCGCCGATCGGCCGGCGCACCTGGAACACGGGGCCGCCGCTGTCACCGTCGTAGGCCAGGTATCCGGCCTTTGTGGACGTCGCCTTGAGCAGGCCGCAGATGACGTACCTCGGGTTGTAGTCGAGCCAGAAGCTGGCGCACGAGTCCAGCGCGGTGAGCTTGCCGTCGCAGTTCTGGTCACCCATGTGCCAACCGCCGAAGCAGATGTCCAACTGGCCGAGCAGGAGGAAGGAGTTGGTCCCCGTGACCGGCCCGGTCGTGGTGATCGAGCGGTAGATCCGGTTCTGGTAGTCCGACCCGGCGTAGATCGCGACGTCGTGACCCTGGGCGGCGTACTCGCGGATGATGACGGTGCCCATGGAAACGCCGTTGTTGGTGACGGTGTTGCCGACGGCGTCGCCGCAGTGCCCAGCGGTGAGCCCACCCCGTCTGCCGGTCGCGGTCTCCACCACGGTGAACGCGCTTGAGCACTCGCGGGTCGCGGCCCCCTGCACGGCGATCCGGGCGCCACCGGTCCACGGCGCGGAGTCCACCTGCTTGGACGTGGCCACCGCGGGTGGCGCGACCCGCAGGTCGACGGCTGAGCCGAAGGCGGTGGCCGCGGCCTGGCGAACCGCGTCGGTCAACTCGGTCACGCCAACGGCGACCCGGTTGTGGATCACGTCGACGTACCACTCCGACAGCACCGGTCCGGCGATCCCGGACCACGCCGGGTCGGTCGACACCCGGTCCTTGATCCGGTCCAGTTCGGCCTTGCTGCGGCCAACGGAGTGGAACCGCAGCGCGGTGGACGTGGTCAATCCGGACAGCTCGGCGCGGGCCCGGGGCAACCCGGCCACGGCCTGCCTGGCCGAGCCAGCACTGGGGCCGTCGACCACCTGGACCACCAGCGTGTTCGTGGCCGGGTCGAGAAACATCCCACCGAATTCGGTGGGTCTGCTGGTGATCAGCTGCTGCAGTGCTGCGGGATCGGGCACGGCGAACGATCTGGTGCTGTCACCTGCCTGTGCCGCGCCCGACGGGGCGGCCGAGATCGGTGCGGGAGCCAGCATCGTCGAGGCCGCCAGCGCCACAACGGCGAACGACCGGCCGAGCCCGGACTGTGGCCACTTCCTCACACGCGCCTCCTACTGGTGAGTGGTCCTGGTGGACGGTGGACGCGGAAAAACCAGCGGCGAAGAACTCGTGGGCGCGGCTGCTGAGGCCGTCTGTCCACAAAGGAAAGATTGCTCGTTGTCGAGTCGGCGGGGGTCCCCAGATGCCCCGCGACCAAGAATCGCCGGTCACGGCGGCCAACTCAATCCCTCTGTTGGACGCCGTCACCGAGCCGCCATGCCTAGTCCCCAACCGGACCGCGCTGAGCCGTACGGCGCCCCTGAAGCATCAGGGCAGGTCAGCAGGAGGTTGTGGGTGTTCAAGGAGAGTGCCCCCGGTGCGACTCGAACGCACCGGGATCTGGCCGCCCCCGCTCGCGCGAGGACCACGGTGCTGACCAGGATGTCGTGCAGCACGCCCCGGGACCACCCCTCGCGCGGGACCACCGGCCGATGCCCAGACGGCGCGCCGTGTCCCACCTGTGGTCGGGGAGGTCTGTGAGGTCGTGACCTGTTCACCCCGTCCGCGTGTCGCGAGCGGTGACGTAGCCACCGGTCTGGGCCACCCGCAGCCAGGATCGGGCCAGGCTCATGAGCCGCTCGAAGCCGCTGGCGGCCTCGGGGTCCTGCTCGTCCAAATACTCGCCGGCCGCATCGAACAGCCGGGTGGCCTCCGCCACGGTATTCGGGTCGACTCCGTTGATCTCCGCCCGGATCAGGGCCAGATCAAGCCAGCCCTCAGCCAGAAGCATCTGGGTCGAACTGCCGCAGCCACTCAGGTCACCTGCTCGTCCGACCCGATGCCGCAGCCGTCGAACTCGATCGCGACTCGTTCACCAGAGCGCCCCTCACGCGGCAGCCGGGGTAGGCGCCGCGGGACCACCCCGGGCGTGCGCGGGTACCACCCGCGGAACCCCCGTGCCCGCCGCAGCCGACCCGTCCACTGCGGGAGCACCTGCGGAGGTCGGCACCAACGCCGTGGGGTTCCTCTTCCGGGGGTGCGCGAGGTCGGCCTGCTCTCGGAGAGCACCTCCAGCAGGGCCTGGCGGAGGGCGCGCTGACCGCGGAGTGGGCCGGGCACAGCGTCGCTGTCCTGCGGACACGGCCGGACAGCACACGACCGCCTGCTGACCTCATCAGTGCAGGGCAGCAGGCGGTCGTGGGTGATCAGGGAGAGTGCCCCCGGTGCGACTCGAACGCACACTGGACGGATTTTGAGTCCGCTGCCTCTGCCGATTGGGCTACGGGGGCTGGCGGGGGAGACTTTACGCGATCGCTTGATCGGAGTTGCGACCACCCGGGGTTGTTGGGTGTGTCGGTGGGTCGCCGGCCGGGGTGGGCTGGCTCGGGTGGGCCGCCTGCTGGCGGCTGTGCTCTCGCGGTGTCGGTCATCACGGAGCTGAGGGCGGCTGAAGCCGATCGCGTATCGATAAAATGTGGCGTCCGGTGCGTCCGCATCGGTGAAGGTAGGACCATCAGGAGGACCCCGGTGACCCAACCGGCTGCCGAGGCCCAGCCAGAGGCCCAGACCACCAACCAGCCGCGCGTGCTCGTGGCCGAGGACGAGGCGCTCATCCGCCTCGATCTGGTCGAGATGCTGCGCGAGGAGGGCTACCAGGTCGCCGGCGAGGCGGCCGACGGCGAGGAGGCCGTGCGTCTGGCCAACGAGCTGCGGCCGGATCTTGTCATCCTCGACGTGAAGATGCCCAAGGTGGACGGCATCGAGGCGGCGTCCGCCATCGCGGGCAATCGGATCGCCCCGGTCGTCATCCTCACCGCGTTCAGCCAGCGCGACCTGGTTGAGCGGGCCCGGGACGCCGGTGCCATGGCCTATCTGGTGAAGCCGTTCGCCAAACGCGACCTGGTTCCCGCCATCGAGTTGGCGATGAGCCGGTTCGCCGAGCTGAAGGCGTTGGAGGGCGAGGTCGCCGGCCTCACCGAGCGGCTGGAGACCCGCAAGGTCGTGGAGCGGGCCAAGGGCATGCTGATGAGCAAGCAGGGCCTGGCTGAGCCAGAAGCGTTCCGCTGGATTCAACGCACCGCCATGGACCGCCGCACCACGATGAAGGCGGTGGCCGAGGCCGTGATCGAGAACCTGGCCTGATCACCCACATGCTTTAGCGCGCCCGGGTACGCCTGGGCGCGCTAAAGTTTGCCCAGAGTCGGTTACTCTGAGTTATTAATCGTGACGAGTGGTCACGTTTGCTTCCCGTAATCGGGTGAACGACATGTTGTCGATTTATGACGACCGTCACGATGTGGATACAGAGCAGTCCTGCCACCTGTGCAACGTGGCCACGCACCGTTACCGTTCCGTCCCAAGTCTTGCCCCGATTGGTGGGCTCCGCCACAGTTCGGCGGTTGTTGTCATGGGAGGTATCTGGGTGTCAGGAGCACGACTCACACGGGTTCTCATGCTGGCGGCGGCGACGTCGCTGGTGTTGGGAGCGTGCGCCGCGAGGACCGACACGGCCTCGGGCGGGGACACCGCCGGCACGGGGAATGCCTCAGCTCCGGACAAGCCAGCGGATGCCGCTGACCCGCGTGGCGACGGCACCGCGAAGTGCAGCGGAGCCGCGATCGCCTACGCGGGCACCATCAACGGCGCCAACGCGGCCCTCGGCCTGAACATCCTCTACGGCGTCCAGCTGGCGGTGAACCAGCACAACGAGGCCAACAAGGACTGCCAGGTCGAGCTGAAGCAGTTCGACACCGAGGGCACCCCGGACCGGGCCACCGGTGTGGTTCCGCAGGTCGTGAACGACTCCGCGATCCTCGGCGTGGTCGGCCTGCCGTTCTCCGGCGAGTCCAAGGCCACCGGCGACGTGTTCAACCAGGCCGGCCTGGTCACCATCACGCCGTCGGCGACCAACCCCGAGCTGACCACGCACGGCTGGAAGACGTTCTTCCGCGCGCTGGGCAACGACGCGGTGCAGGGGCCCGCCGCCGCCAAGTTCCTCACCGACAACCTCAAGGCCACCAAGGTCTGCGTGATCAAGGACGACTCCGAGTACGGCACCGGTCTGGCCAACGCGGTCGTGCAGGCGCTGGGCGACAAGGCGTCGTGCCAGGAGAGCGTCAAGACCAAGCAGACCGACTTCGCGGCCGTGGTCGGCAAGGTGCAGAGCGAGAACCCGGACGCGATCTTCTACGCCGGGTACTACCAGGAGGCCGCCCCGTTCGCCCAGCAGCTGTTCGACAAGGGCGTGCAGGCGAAGTTCGTCGCGCCGGACGGCGTGAAGGACGAGGAGTTCGTCAAGGGCGCCGGTGACGCGGCCCCCAACTCCTTCTTCACCTGCCCGTGCGTGCCGGCCGACGCCTTCACCGACTTCACCAACGGCTACAAGCAGTTGGCCAACCGCGAGCCGGGCACCTACTCGCCCGAGGGCTACGACGCGGCGACGATCCTGCTCAAGGGCATCGACAAGGGCATCACCGACCGCGCCGGCATGCTCGACTTCGTCCGCAACTACGACGGCCAGGGGCTGACCAAGCGGTTCAAGTGGGACGCGAACGGCGAACTCACCCAGACACCGGTGTGGAGCTACAAGGTCGACGGCGGCAAGATCGTCAAGAACGTCGAGATCGGTTGACCATCACCCCCGCGTCCGGGGTAGCCGGGGCATGTACGCGGCCAGGGCAACGCCGCTGTCGCGTACATGCCCCGACTCATCGTGAGGAACGAGCAGAGTCGTGAACCACCAGGTAGTCACCTATCTCGCAGAGGGCGTCGACTGGATTCGCTTCGACGTCGACGCGCTGCTGGGGCAGTTCTGGAACAACACCATCGAGGGGCTGTCCCAGGGCAGCATCTACGCCCTGGTCGCCCTGGGCTACACCCTCGTCTACGGTGTGCTGCGGCTGATCAACTTCGCGCACTCCGAAGTGTTCGTCTTCGGGGTCTTCGCCGCCTACTTCACCTTCTACGGCTTGGGTTTCCGGCCCGGCCCCACGGTCACGCTCGGCATCGGCGAGCTGATCCTGTTCCTGCTGTTGGCGTTGATAGCGGCGATGGCCGTGTCCGGTGCCACCGCCGTGGTGCTGGAACGGGTGGCCTACCGGCCGCTGCGGCGCCGCAACGCCCCGTCGCTGGTCTTCCTGATCACCGCGATCGGCGCGTCCTTCGTGATGCAGCAGGTCCTGTTCATCTGGCGGGGCGGCAACGCCGAGCAGGCGATCCGCCTGCTGCGGCCGGAGCCGGTCTTCACCGTCTTCAACACCGCGGTCACCAACATCCAGATCATCACCGTGCTGGCCGCGCTGGTGCTGCTGGTCGTCGCGGACACGTTCATCAACCGCACCCGGCTGGGCCGGGGCATCCGGGCGGTGGCACAGGACCCGGACACCGCGACGCTGATGGGGGTCAACAAGGAACGCGTCATCATGATCACGTTCCTGGTCGGTGGGCTGCTCGCCGGCGCCGCGGCGTTGTTCTACCTCATGAAGATCCCGCAGGGCGCCTCCTACCAGGGTGGCTTCCTGTTGGGTATCAAGGCGTTCACCGCCGCGGTGCTCGGCGGTATCGGCAACCTGCGGGGTGCCCTGTTGGGCGGACTCCTGCTCGGTGTGGTGGAGAACTACGGCCAATCGCTGTTCGGTGGTGACTGGCGCGACATCGTCGCCTTCGTGCTGCTCATCGTGATCCTGATGTTCCGGCCCACCGGCATTCTTGGTGAATCCCTCGGGAAGGCACGGGTATGAGCACACAGGAGACGACCACCGGCGGCCCCTCGCGGCTGCAGCAGTGGCGGGACCGCTGGAACGGGATGAGCCGCTTCCAGCAGTGGGCGTTCCTGGTCCCCCTCGTCCTGCTGATCTACGCGCTTCCCGTGCTCAACCCACCGATCCTGAGCACCGAACCCGGTTACACCTTCTCCATCGCCATGTTCGAGGTGGCCCGCTACGCGCTGGTCGCCATCGGCCTGAACGTGGTGGTCGGTCAGGCCGGCCTGCTGGACCTCGGCTACATCGGGTTCTTCGCCATCGGCGCCTACGTGGCCGCGCTGTTCACCAGCCCGGACTCGGAACTGGCGAAGCTGCCCTACCTGGTGGTGCTGCCGCTGGCGGTGCTGGTGACCATGGTCTTCGGGGTGCTGCTCGGCAGTCCGACGCTGCGCCTGCGCGGGGACTACCTGGCCATCGTGACCCTGGGCTTCGGCGAGATCGTCCGGCTGCTCGCCGACCTGTCGCCGCTGCGCGGCAACGCCGGTTTCCAGGGCGTCGGCCAGCCGCCGGGCACCAGGGCGGACGGGCAGGACGTGTTCAACACCAGCGACGGCACCCCGTGGTACTGGCTGACCGTCACCCTGATCATCGTGGTGCTGATGCTGGTCGGCAACCTGGAGCGCAGCCGGGTCGGCCGGGCCTGGGTGGCCATTCGCGAGGACGAGGACGCCGCCGAGATCATGGGTGTGCCGACGTTCCGGTTCAAGCTGTGGGCCTTCGCCATCGGCGCGGCCATCGGCGGCCTGTCCGGCGCGCTCTACGCCGGGCAGATCGGGTTCGTCAACAACCAGCGCTTCGACGTGGTCACCTCGGTGCTGTTCCTGGCCGCGGTGGTGCTCGGCGGGTCGGGCAACAAGGTCGGCGTGCTGCTCGGCGCGACCGTGATCGCCTATGTGCCACTGCGGTTCCAGTCGCTCTACGAGTACCGGTACCTGATCTTCGGCCTGGCCCTGATCATCCTGATGATCTTCCGGCCGCAGGGCCTGCTGGGTGCGCGGCAGCGCCTGCTGGCCTACGGCCGGGAGGCCTACCGTCGGCTGATCGGTCGACCCGAACAGGTCAGCAGTGACAGTGCGTTGGCAGCCGAGCCGGTCAAGGGGGCTGGGTCGTGAGTGACGTGACGGACACGGGCGCCAAGCCCGGTGGCGAGGTCGACGACGACGCCGAGGTTCCCGCCGTGGGCGGGATCGTCGCCGAGTTGCGGCACATGTCCGCCGAGGAGCGGGCCAGGCATGAGGCGGAGGTCGCCGAGGTCGTCGCCCCCGACCGGGAGATCGAGGTCGGGGTCGGGGACACCCTGCTGGCCATGCGGGACGTGACACTGCGCTTCGGCGGTCTGGTCGCGCTGGACTCGGTCTCCTTCGAGATCAAGCGCGGCGAGATCCTCGGGCTGATCGGCCCGAACGGCGCTGGCAAGACCACCTGCTTCAACGTGATCACCGGCGTGTACCGGCCCACCGCGGGGCAGGTCCTGCTGGAGGGGCACCCGCTCGGCAGGCGCAAGCGGTACGCGATCACCCAGTTGGGCATCGCCCGGACCTTCCAGAACATCCGGCTGTTCAACGAGATGACCGCGCTGGAGAACGTCGTCGTCGGCGCCGACGCCAGGCACCGCACCAGCGTGCTCGGCGCGCTGGTGCGCGGGCCGCGCCACCACCGCGAGGAGCGGCAGGCGGTCGAGCGGGCCATGGCGCTGCTGGAGTTCGTCGGCATCGCCGACCGCGCGGCCGACAAGGCCAAGAACCTGCCCTACGGATACCAGCGCCGGCTGGAGATCGCCAGGGCGCTGGCCACCGAACCCAAGCTGCTGTGCCTGGACGAGCCGGCCGCCGGTTTCAACCCCGCCGAGAAGGAGGGGTTGATGGAGCTGATCCGCACCATCCGCGACGACGGGTACACCGTGCTGCTCATCGAGCACGACATGCGGCTGGTGATGGGTGTCACCGACCGGATCGTGGTGTTGGAGTTCGGCAAGAAGATCGCCGCGGGGCTGCCCGCCGAGATCAGGGAGAACCCGGCCGTGATCGCCGCATACCTGGGGGTGCCCGACGATGGCGTTGCTTGAGCTGTCCACTGTGTCCGTCCACTACGGTCGGATCCAGGCGCTGTCCGACGTGTCCCTCACGGTCGAGCAGGGCGAGATCGTCACGCTGATCGGCGCCAACGGCGCCGGCAAGACCACCACCATGCGGGCGATCTCCGGGATCCGGCCGCTCTCCGGCGGCACCATCACCTTCGACGGTGAGGACATCAGCACGCTGCGCGCGGACCTGCGCGTGGTGCGGGGCATCTCGCAGTCACCGGAGGGCCGGGGCGTGTTCCCCGGCATGACGGTGATGGAGAACCTGGACATGGGGGCCTACTCCCGCAAGGACCGCAAGAACCTCGCCGAGGACCTCGACCGGGTGTTCACGCTGTTCCCCAGGCTGGCCGAACGCAAGAACCAGGCGGGCGGCACCATGTCCGGCGGCGAGCAGCAGATGCTGGCGATCGGCAGGGCGCTGATGGCCCGGCCGAGGCTGCTGCTGCTCGACGAGCCGTCCATGGGGCTGGCCCCGCAGTTCATCCAGCAGATCTTCCGGATCATCACCGAGATCAACGAACAGGGCACCACCGTGCTGCTGGTCGAGCAGAACGCCCAGCAGGCGCTGAGCCGGGCGCACCGGGCCTACGTGCTGGAGACCGGCAGCATCAGTCGCACCGGCACCGGGCAGGAACTGCTCAACGACGCCTCGATCAAGGAGGCGTACCTGGGCGTGGCGTGAGCGGGTGAGTGCGCGGGGTGGTGGTCGGTGCGCCGGCCGCCACCCCTTCCGTTGTCGCGGGGGCGCTACCCGGCGGGCCGGGCGTCCACAGCGGACCGTTGTCGGTCGACTACCGCGCGGCGCGCTCGCCCGGTGGGCGCTGGCGCAGCATGCAGGTCAGTCGGGCGGTGCAGACCCGCCGGCCGGCCTCGTCGGAGATGACGATCTCGAAGGTGGCCACGCTCCCGCCGACGTGCAGCGGGGTGGCCACCCCGGTGACCCGGCCGGTGCGCACGGCCCGGTGGTGGGTGCAGGACAGTTCGGTGCCCACCGCGATCCGCTCGGGGGCGACGTGCATCACGGCCGCGTACGAGCCCAGTGTCTCGGCGAGCACCGCGCTGGCGCCGCCGTGCAGTAACCCGAACGGTTGACGGTTGCCCGCGACGGGCATGGTGCCCACCAGGCGGTCGCGGTTCCACTCGGTGATCTCGATGCCCATCCGGGTGGCCAACTGGTCGGCGTCACCCAGTGCGTCGGCACCGGGGACGTCGGCGCTGGGGGCGTCGGCGCTGGGGGCGTCGGTGGCGGCGGCCTGGGTCGGCTGGGAGGAGGGGGCGGGAGCGGTCACGGGCGTCTCCGGTCGGCTGGTCGTGGCGGGGCACACCTTCGGTGCCGTGTGGCGTTGTCGGTGGTCCACCCTAGACTCGCGGCGTGAGCCAGCGGAGCGAGCGAACCAGGCGAGGACACACCACCATCCGTGCGGTGCGCGACACCGGGAGTGAGGTGCTGGCATGACCACGTCCACCACCCGCGCGGGCACGCGCAAGCTGCTGCTGGTCGACGGCCACTCCATGGCCTACCGGGCGTTCTACGCGCTGCCCCAGGAGAACTTCCAGACCCACACCGGGCAGTTCACCAACGCCGTGTACGGGTTCACCTCCATGCTCATCAACCTGCTGCGCGACGAGCAGCCCTCGCACATCGCGGTGGCCTTCGACGTCTCCCGCAAGACCTTCCGCACCGAGGCCTACGCCGAGTACAAGGCGAACCGGTCGGCCACGCCCGACGAGTTCAAGGGTCAGGTCAGCCTGATCCAGGAGGTGTTGGGCGCGCTCAACATCCCGGTGCTGCGCAAGGAGAACTACGAGGCCGACGACGTCATCGCCACCCTGACCACGATGGCCTCGGCCGAGGGCTTCGCCGTGGTCATCTGCACCGGCGACCGGGACGTGCTGCAACTGGTCAACGACCAGGTCACCGTGCTGTACCCGCGCAAGGGCGTGTCCGACCTGACCAGGTTCACGCCCGAGGCGGTGGTGGAGAAGTACGGGCTGACGCCGGCCCAGTACCCCGACTTCGCCGCGCTGCGCGGCGACCCCTCGGACAACCTGCCCAAGATCCCGGGGGTGGGGGAGAAGACCATCACCAAGTGGATCACCGAGTACGGCTCGCTGGACGGCCTGGTCGACCGGGTGGACGAGGTGCGGGGCAAGGCCGGTGACGCGCTGCGCGCGCACCTGGACAGCGTGCTGCTCAACCGCCAGCTCACCCAGCTGGTGCACGACGTCGAGGTCGGCGTGCAGCCCGACGACCTGGTGTTGCGGCCGTGGGACCGGGATGCCGTGCACCGCCTGTTCGACGACCTGGAGTTCCGCGTGCTGCGGGACCGGCTGTTCGCCACCCTGTCCACCGCCGAGCCGGAGGCCGAGGAGGGCTTCGAGATCAGCGGCGGACGGGTCGCCCCGGACACCGTGGCCCAGTGGCTGGACCAGCACGCCAGGTCCGGCCGGGTCGGCCTGTCCCTGCGCTTCGCGCCCACGGCCGGCGCCACCCGACCCGGTGGCCCCGACCTGGTCGGGCTGGCCCTGGCCACGGTCGACGGCGAGGGCGGCTACCTGGACGTGACCGCGCTCACCGAGGCCGACGAGCAGGCGCTGGCCGCCTGGCTGGCCGACCCGGACGTGGCCAAGGCCGGCCACGACCTGAAGCTGGGGCTGCGCGCGCTGCGCTCCCGCGGCTGGACCGTGGCCGGACTGAGCATGGACACCGCGCTGGCCGCCTACCTGGTGCGCCCCGGCCAGCGCTCGTTCGCCCTGGACGACCTGGTGCTGCGCTACCTGCAGCGGGAGCTGCGGGCCGAGGAGCCCGAGGACGACGGTCAGCTGTCCCTGCTCAGCACCGAGGAGGACGACCAGGAGCGGGCCGCCGGTGCGGAGCTGGTGCGGGCCAAGGCGGTCGCCGAACTGGCCCAGGCGCTGGACCTGGCGCTGGAGCGGATCGGCGGCCAGCGGCTGCTCGCCGAGGTGGAGATGCCGCTGATGGCGGTGCTGGCCGAGATGGAGTCGGCCGGCATCGCGGTCGACGTCGACTACCTGTCCGCGCTGTCCACCGACTTCCTCGCCCGGCTCAAGCAGATCGCGCAGGACGCCTACGGGGTGATCGGCAAGGAGATCAACCTCCGCTCGCCCAAGCAGCTCCAGGTCGTGCTGTTCGACGAGCTGGGCATGCCCAAGACCAAGCGCACCAAGACCGGCTACACCACCGACGCGGAGGCGCTGCAGAACCTCTACGCGACCACCCAGCACCCGTTCCTCCAGCACCTGCTGGCCTACCGGGACGTCGACAAGTTGCAGACCACAGTGGACGGTCTGCTGCGGTCGGTCGCCGACGACGGGCGCATCCACACCACCTTCCAGCAGACCATCGCCGCCACCGGCCGGCTGTCCTCCACCGACCCCAACCTGCAGAACATCCCCATCCGCACCGACGAGGGCCGGCGGATCAGGCAGGCGTTCGTGGTCGGTGCCGCCGACAGCGTGCTGATGACCGCCGACTACAGCCAGATCGAGATGCGGATCATGGCGCACCTGTCCGGCGACCAGGGGCTGATCGAGGCGTTCCGCACCGGCGAGGACCTGCACACCTTTGTCGCGTCCCGGGCGTTCGGCGTGCCCTCGGAGGAGGTGACGCCGGAGCTGCGCCGCCGGGTCAAGGCGATGTCCTACGGCCTGGCCTACGGGCTGTCCGTGTACGGGCTGGCCCAGCAGCTGCGGATCTCCGCCGAGGAGTCCAAGGCGCAGATGGACGCCTACTTCGCCCGGTTCGGCGCGGTGCGCGACTACCTGCACGCCGTGGTGGAACAGGCGCGCAAGGACGGCTACACCGAGACCATCCTGGGTCGCCGCCGCTACCTGCCCGACCTGACCAGCGACAACCGCCAGCGCCGGGAGATGGCCGAGCGGATGGCGCTCAACGCGCCCATCCAGGGCAGCGCCGCCGACATCATCAAGATCGCCATGCTCGGCGTGCACCGGGCCCTGCGCGAGCGCGGCCTGCGTTCGCGCACGCTGCTGCAGGTGCACGACGAACTGGTGCTGGAGGTGGCCAACGGCGAGCGCGAGGAGGTCGAGGCCCTGGTCCGGGAGCAGATGGGCGGCGCCTACCAGCTGGAGGTGCCGCTGGAGGTGTCGGTGGGCTTCGGCCGCTCCTGGGACGACGCCGCGCACTGACCGGCGCCGGGCCGGGGAGCGGGTCGCGGCGGCGAGCTGATCGGGGCGCGCTACCGCTGACCACCGGGCTGGCTGGGCGGCCGGTTGACGGTGCGGCGCACCACGAGTTCGCCCTGGAGGGTCACCACCCCGCCGAAGGGCACCGGCTCCCGGCCGGCGGCCAGCCGGGCGGCGAGTGCCCCGGCCTCGGTCAGCGGCAGCCGCACCGTGGTCAGCGGCGGGGCGCTGTCCACGCAGAACGGCAGGTCGTCGAACCCGGCCACGGACACCTGGTCGGGCACGTCGATGCCGTGCTCGCGCAGTGCGGCCAGCGCGCCGAAGGCCATGGCGTCGTTGGCCGTGACCAGCGCGGTGAACTCGGCGCCGGCGGCCAGCAGCGCCCGGGTGTTGTCGTAGCCGGCGGCCCGGGTGAACCCGCCGGACAGGACCAGCTCGGGCGCCAGGGGCACGCCGGCCGCGGCGAGCTGCTCGCGGAACCCGGCGAACCGCTCGGCCGTGGTGGTGCGGCCCAGCGGGCCGGTCAGGTAGGCGATCCTGCGGTGCCCCAGTTCGACCAGGTGCCTGGCCAGCGCGCTGGCCCCGGCGTGGTTGGCGAAGGTGACCGCGGGTGCGTCCACGTCGGGCAGCCGCGGCCGGCCGCACAGCACCAGCCGGCCGCCCTGGGCCAGCAGGCCGCGGCCCTGCTCGGCCAGTTCGGCCAGGTGCACCGGGTCGTCCACGGCCGCGCCGGTGAGCAGCACCGAGTGGGCCCGCTGCTGGCGCAGCAGTTCCAGGTAGCTCAGTTCCCGCGCGGGCTCACCCTCGGTGTTGCAGATGACCACGAGCTTGCCGTCGTGCGCCGCCTCGGTCTGGATGCCCCGCACGATCTGTGAGAAGAACGGGTCCGACACGTCGTTGACGATCACGCCGACCACCATCGAGGTGCTCGCGGCCAGCGCCCTGGCGTGCCCGTTGACCACGTACTTCAACTCGCGCACGGCCCGCGTCACCCGGTCGCGGGTGCTGGCCGACACCGGGTAGCTGTCGTTGAGGACCCGGGAGACCGTGGCCGGGGAGACACCGGCCCTGGCCGCCACGTCGGCGAGCGTGACGCTCGTGGCGGCGCGCTGCCGGCTGGTCACCGCTGCCGTCGAGGGCAGCGCGACCGCGGGTGCGCGTGGGCGGTCCTTGGCGGTCCGCCGATCTCGGGCCGGGGGCTGTGCATGGGGGCTCCTTCCTCGGCGAGGCCGAGTATGGCGCAGGCAAGGGCTTTCTACCGTGGCCGGTTGCGGCCAATTCTGTCAATTGCCTGCTGAGCAAGGGAAATCGACCTTGACACGCTGCTGCGGCGCCCCTACGTTCAGCCATCACAGTAAGCGCTTTCATCACCTGGCACAGCCAAGTTCGGCAGCGGAACAACAGCAAGCGGACCGGCTCGAACAGCTCACCGGGACCGAGGACGGCCACCGGGAGCGGGCGCCCGGGAGTCCACAGTAGACAGCTTCCCGGCGTGCCGCCCCGGCGGCGGTGGACATCGGCACCTCCCAGCGCAGAGAGGCAGGCGGATGGCAGTACCCAGGTTGGCGGCAGCGGCGGGGCGGAGCGGGCGCGGCGGCTCCCGGCTGGCCGCGTTGGCCGCGCTCGTCGTGCTGGTTCCCGTGGCGGCCCTGCTGGCGGCGTGCGGCAGCGGAGCATCCGACGGCAAGGTGACCCTGCGCTTCGTCTGGTGGGGCAACCAGCAGCGGGCCGACGTCACCGAGAAGGCCATCGCGCTGTTCGAGGAGCGCAACCCGAACATCCAGGTGGACACCAGCTTCTCGGACTACCAGGCGTTCTTCGACAAGCTGGCCACCGAGACCGCCGGCGGCAACGCCCCCGACGTCATGCAGATGGACTACCGCTACCTCAACGAGTACGCGGGCCGGGGCGTGCTGCTGGACCTGGGGCCCTTTGTCGGCAAGCAGCTGCGGCTGGACGAGTGGAACCAGGGCTTCGCCAACACCGGCAGGTCCAACGACAAGCTGGCTGCGCTGCCGCTGGGCCAGAACACCACGGTCATGGCCTACGACCCGGCCGTGTTCCAGGCAGCCGGACTGCCCGTGCCCACCGCGGACCAGCCACTGACCTGGGAGCAGTACCGCGACGCCGCCCAGCGGATCCACGACGCGAACGGCCAGGTCCACGGCGTCACCGACTTCGGCATGAACGAGGACGCCTTCGAGATCTGGCTGCGCCAGCGCGGCAAGGCGCTGTACACCGCCGATGGCGAACTGGGCTTCGCCAAGTCCGACCTCGCCGAGTACTGGCGGCTGTCCCAGCGGTTCCGCGACACCGGCGCGGCCACCCCGGCCGAGCTGAACACCCTGGTGGTGTCCACCGGGCCGGAGCAGAGCCCGCTGGGCCGCAAGCAGTCGGCCGCCGAGTTCACCTTCGACAGCACCTACCCCGCCTTCGTCCAGGCGCACGGCGGTGAACTGGCCATCGCCCCGTACCCGGCGGACAGCGCCGACAACATCGGCATGTACCGCAAGCCGGCGGTGATGGTGTCGGTCTCGGCCAGGAGCAAGCACCACGAGGAGTCGGTGAAGCTGATCGACTTCCTGCTCAACGACCCGGACGCGGGCAAGGCCCTCGGCGCCACCCGAGGCCTGCCGCCGAACCTGAAGATCCGCGAGCGGATCAGCGCCGGACTGACCGGAGTGGACAAACAGATCTTCGACTTCGAGGCGGCCATCGACAGCAAGCTCGGTGACGCGCCCCCGGCCCCGCCCAAGGGGGACGGCGCGGTGCACAAGCTCTTCGACCGCAAGTACCAGGAGGTCGCGTTCGGACGGTTGTCCGTCGACGACGGCGTCAACCAGTTCTTCGACGAGGCCGAACAGACCCTGGGCTAGGGCGGTCCCCGAACCAGGGCGGAGACCTGGGCCAGGACGGATCCGAGCCAGGGCAGGCGCTGAGCCAGGAAGGCGGTGGCGGCATGGCGGTCGCCGAACCGGCGGTGACCTCGCCGGTCCAGGTGATGACCGGGGGCCGGCCGGGCGGAACCCGTGGTTCCCGGCGGGACCGGGGTGGCGTGGCCTACCTGTTCCTCACCCCGTGGCTGATCGGGGCGATCGGGCTGACCGTGGCCCCGATGGTGGTCTCGCTGTACCTGTCGTTCACCGACTACGACCTGTTCAACGACCCGCAGTGGGTCGGCCTGGCCAACTACCGGGAGATGTTCACCGGGGACCGGCGCTACCTGCAGGCCGTGGGCGTGACCCTGCGCTACGTGGTGGTGTCGGTGCCGCTCAAGCTGTTGCTGGCGCTGGCCGTGGCGCTGCTGCTGCACTCGTTGCGCGGCAGGGGACAGGCCTTCTACCGCTCCGCGTTCTACGCGCCGTCCCTGCTGGGCGCCAGCGTCGGGCTGGCCCTGGCCTGGCGGTCGATCTTCGACCGGGGCGGCCCGGTGGCCGGCGCGCTGGGCGTGTTCGGCATTGACACGCCCAGTTGGGTCGACGACCCGGGCTACGCGCTGTGGGCGATCGTGCTGCTGTCGGCCTGGCAGTTCGGCGCCCCGATGGTGATCTTCCTGGCCGGCCTGCAGCAGATCCCGCCGGACCTGCTGGACGCGGCCAGTGTGGACGGTGCGGGCTGGTGGCGTCGGCTGGTCAGCGTGGTCCTGCCGATGCTGTCCCCGGTGCTGTTCTTCAACCTGGTGCTGGAGACCATCCACGCGTTCCAGGCGTTCACCCAGGCGTTCGTGGTCAGCTCCGGGCGCGGCGGTCCGGCCGACTCCACCCTGTTCTACACGCTCTACCTGTACGAGCGGGGCTTCGCCGACTTCCGGATGGGCTACGCCTCGGCCATGGCGTGGGTGCTGCTGGTGGCCATCGCGGTGATCACCGCGGTGCTGTTCCGCACCTCCCGGCTGTGGGTCTTCTACGGTGATGAGGGGAGCCGACGGTGAGCGCTCCGGTCCTGGCCCAGGTACCCACCGCCGCGCCAGCGCCGCCACCGCCGCGCCGGCCGGCCGGTGCCACCCGGCTGCGCCGCGTGGTCTGGCACGCGGCCGCGCTCGCGGCACTGGCGCTGGTGCTCTACCCGGTGGTGTGGCTGTTCAGCGCCTCGGTGACGCCGGTGGACGAGCTGGTCTCCCACCTCAGCGAGCTGTTCCCGGGCGAGCTGACCGGCGAGGGGTACCAGCAGGCGCTGGACGGCGCCGCCGGTGTCACCTTCTGGCGGTTCCTGGCCAACTCGCTGATCGTGGCCGCGGGCTCGGTGCTGGGCAACGTGGTGTCCTGCTCGCTGGCCGGGTACGCGTTCGCCCGGCTGCGGTTCCCGCTCAGCGGCCCGCTGTTCGGGTTCGCGCTGCTCACCATCATGCTGCCCACCCACGTCACGCTGATCCCGCAGTACGTGGTGTTCCAGCAGTTGGGGCTGGTGGACACGTTCGTGCCGCTGGTCCTGCCGAAGCTGCTGGCCACCGACGCGTTCTTCGTGTTCCTGATGGTGCAGTTCATGCGCGGCATCCCCGCCGAACTCGACGAGGCGGCGCGCATCGACGGCTGCGGCCCGTGGCGCATCTTCCGGTACGTGATCCTGCCGCTGTCCCGGCCGGCGCTGGTGACCACGTCCATCTTCACCTTCATCTGGACCTGGAACGACTTCTTCTCCCAGTTGATCTACCTCAACAGCGCGGAGAACTACACCATCCCGCTGGGGCTGCGCCTGTTCATCGACCAGACCAGCCAGTCCTCCTACGGCGCCATGTTCGCCATGTCGGTGCTGTCGCTGCTGCCGATCGGCCTGTTCTTCGTCGCCTTCCAGCGATTCCTGGTCAGCGGGGTGGCCACCACCGGACTGAAGGGCTGAGCCGACGTGCGACAGCACCGGGTGGGGACGGCCAGCAGGCGCTCCGCGCGCGCGGCGGCCACGGGTCGGCGCTGGCACGACCGCACCGAGGAACTGGCCGACTGCCTGCTGCTGGGGCTGCTGGTGGTGGTGGCCGCGGTGCCCGTGCTGACCGCGCCCACCGCTTTCGCCGCCGCCTGCGCGGTGCTGGCGGACCGCCGCGCCGGCGCCGGCACGTCCGTGGCCGCGGCGTTCCGGACCGCGCTGTGGAACCGGCTGCGCACCGCCCCCTCGGCTGAACTCGGCGCGGGACTGGGGTGCGCGCTGGCCGCACTGGTGCTGCTGGCCGACCTGACGCTGCTGACCACCCGCCTGCCCGGCGGACCGGTGCTGCGGCTGGCGGTGGCCGCGGCCGTGGCGGCCGGCGGCGCGCTGCTGCTCGGCGTGGCCGCGCGGGCCGGGACCGACGGGACGGGCTGGCGCGCGGCCGGCCTGGCCGAACTGGCGGGCTGGCGGGAGCGGCCCGGACGCCGGCTGCTGCTGGCCGCCGCGCTGGTGACGGCGGCGGTGCTGGTGTGGACGCTGCCGCCGCTGGCGGCGGTGATCAGCGGCCCGCTCGCACTGGCCGCCACGGCCACCACCGCCAGCGCCACGCCCGCTACGGCCGGGACCGACTGAACGGCGCTCGCCGGCCGCGGTGGCGAAACCGGTTGGTGGCACCACTAGTCTTGATCCAGTGCTACTGCTCGGCCCCTCCGATCCCCTTCCCGCCCGGCCGCGCCGGGTGCTCGTCGCCGGCGTGGCCGGTTCCGGGAAGACAACCCTGGCCACGGTGCTCGCCGACAGGCTCGACCTGCGCCGGATCGAACTCGACGCGCTGCACCACGGTCCACAGTGGACCCCCAGGCCGGAGTTCGTCGCCGACGTCACCCGCCTGACCGAGGACCCGGGCTGGGTGACCGAGTGGCAGCACGGGCAGGTGCGGCGGCTGCTGCTGGACCGCGCCGACACCCTGGTGTGGCTGGACCACCCGCGGTCGCTGGTGATGCGCCGGGTGGTGGTCCGCACGCTGCGCCGCTGGGCCCTGCGCGAGGAGCTGTGGAACGGCAACCGGGAGCCACCGCTGCGCACCGTGTTCACCGATCCCGACCACATCATCCGGTGGGCGTGGCGCGGGCACGCCCGGATGGCGCAGCGGATGGCGGCGGTGCTGGCGAGCCAGCCCGCTCAGCCGTCGAACACCGACCCGTCGAACACCGATGGGCCGAACACCGACGGGCTGAACACCGACGGGCTGACCGTGGTCCGGCTGTCCGGCCAGCGCCAGGTGAACGCCTGGCTGGCCGGCCCGGTGCGGGCCCTCGCGGGCACCGGACTCACGCGGGAATAGCGGCCGTGTCCCGCTCCCAGGCCCGGTGCCTGGCCAGCGCGCTGACCAGCTCGGTCACGAAGTCCGGGGGCACCACCCCGTTCGTGCGCGCGGTGACCACGCCCTGGTCGCAGGTGAGCACCCCGTCGCCGGCGGCCAGGTCCACCCCGCGCACCCCGGCGGTGGTGAGCAGGTCCACCCCCGCGTCCAGGGCGGCGACCGGCTTGGCGTGCTTGACCGCCTCGGCGACGAAGTGCACGGCGTACCCGTCCGCGGCCAGCGCCTGCACGCTCTCCGCGCCGCCGGCCACCACCACACCGTCGTAGAGCACCGAGGCCATGGTGTTGATCGCCCGGTCGGCCATCAGGTCCTCGCCCGTGGCCGACCGCACCTGGCCGTCGGTGGGGGCCAGCACCTCGGGCACGGCCCCGTGGCCGCGCAGCGCGTCCACCACCTTGCGCGCCGCCGTGCCGTCCACACCGTCCGCGACCAGGACGGCCACCTTGCGGCTGAGCACGCTGTCCATCGCGGTGTTGAGCTGGCTGAGCGCGGGGGAGCTGCGGCCGTGGTTGGGCCGGGCCGGCTGGTCGGGGGCGGGCACGCCGATGCCGGCGGCCACCCGGGTGGCCAGCTCGTGGTCCACCTGGTTGAGGTGCTCGACCACGGCCTGCCGGACGGCACGCTCGCCCACCTTGCCCAGCTCGAAGCGGAACGCGGCCACGATGTGGTCGCGCTCGACGTCGGCCATGCTGTTCCAGAACAGCGTGGCCTGGCTGTAGTGGTCCTTGAAGCTCTCGCTGCGCCTGCGGATCTTGTGCCCCTCGACCTTCTCCTGGTAGTGGGAGAAGACCTCGGGGAACTCGCCGGTGGCCGCCGGGCAGCCGCCACCGAGGCTGTTCTTGACGTAGCTGGTGCGGCCCTGGTGGATGGCGTGCTGGTGGTAGCCGTCGCGCTGGTTGTTGGTGACCGGGGCGACCGGCCGGTTGACCGGGATCTGCGCGAAGTTCGGCCCGCCCAGCCGGATCAGCTGGGTGTCCAGGTAGGAGAAGTTCCTGGCCTGCAGCAGCGGATCGTTGGTGAAGTCGATGCCGGGCACCACGTTGGCCGTGTGGAAGGCGACCTGTTCGGTCTCGGCGAAGAAGTTGTCCGGGTTGCGGGTCAGCGTCATCCGGCCCACCGGGCGCACCGGGACCTGCTCCTCGGGGATGATCTTCGTGGCGTCCAGCAGGTCGAAGTCGAAGGCGAACTCGTCGGACTCGGGCACCAGCTGCACGCCCAGCTCGTACTCGGGGTACTGGCCGCTCTCGATGGCCTCCCACAGGTCGCGCCGGTTGTAGTCGGGGTCCTTGCCGGCGATCTTCTGGGTCTCGTCCCACACCAGCGAGTGCACCCCGAGCAGCGGCTTCCAGTGGAACTTCACGAACGTCCCCTGGCCGCGCGCGTTGACCAGCCGGAAGGTGTGCACGCCGAAGCCCTGCATCATCCGGTAGCTGCGCGGCAGCGCCCGGTCGGACATCAGCCACATCATCATGTGCATCGTCTCGGGCTGCATGGCCACGAAGTCCCACAGCGTGTCGTGCGCGGACTGCGCCTGGGGGATCTCGTTGTGCGGCTCGGGTTTGACGGCGTGCACGAAGTCGGGGAACTTGATGCCGTCCTGGATGAAGAACACCGGCATGTTGTTGCCGACCAGGTCGTAGTTGCCCTCGTCGGTGTAGAACTTGGTGGCGAAGCCGCGGACGTCGCGCACGGTGTCGGCGGAGCCGCGCGAGCCGGCCACGGTGGAGAACCGGACGAACACCGGGGTGCGCCTGGCCGGGTCGGTGAGGAACCGCGCCGCGGTGTACTCGGCCAGCCAGTCGTCGTAGGGCTGGAAGTGCCCGTAGGCGCCGGCACCCCGGGCGTGCACCACCCGCTCCGGGATCCGCTCGTGGTCGAAGTGGGTGATCTTCTCCCTGGCGTGGAAGTCCTCCAACAGCGTGGGACCGCGCTCGCCCACGGTCACCGAGTCGTCGGTGTGGTCCACCCGCACACCCTGCTGGGTGGTCAACCGGGTGTCGGTCAGGTCCACCCGTGCCGGTTCCAGCTGCTGGTCCTTGGGGTCGTCCCGATCAGGGCCCGCGTTGTCGGGCCGAGGAGACGGCGTGGTCATCACAACCTCCGGTGTGTCCGAGAGCACCTGCTTCCCGGACTACCCGGACACCAGGCGAACTAACCGGACCGGCCGGGAAACCGACCCCGCCCCTGGTGGTCCACTGTGGACCTCGAAGGGGTCAGCGCAGCGCGCCGGCCGGCCGGACCTCCCACACCGTCCACAGCGGACGGTAGCCCTGGCGCAGCCAGAACACCGAGGACAGCGGGTTGGGCGGGTTGTAGTACAGGTAGGTGCCCACCACCCCCAGCCGGGACAGCTCGTGGTGCACCAGCGCCATCAGCTGCTGGCCGACGCCGGTGCCGCGCGCGGCGGGCAGCACCGACAGGCAGTTGACATAACCCCACCGGCCGAGCGGCAGCCGGCCCGAGGTCCACGAGCCGGGTTCGGAACTGGTCAGCGCGCACTCGGCCAGCCCGACCGCGATCCCGTCCTGCTCGGCCAGCCAGACCAGGCCGCCCGAGACCAGCCGCTCCCGCAGCGCGGCGCGCTTGAGGCTGACCGCGTTCGGCCGCACCACGGTCGGGCCGACCAGGGCGGAGTACTCCAGTTCGGCCATGGCCAACCGCAGCACCGTGTCCAGGTCCGCCGGCGCGGCCCGGCGCACCGTCACCGTGGCGGGCGGGGGCAGGTCCGGACCGGGCACGGCGCGCCGCACCGCCACCGCGGACAGCGGCACCAGACCGTGGTCCAGCAGCGCCCTGGTGGCCTCGGCGTCCCGGCTGGGCCAGGTCACCACGCAGGCCGAGTCCCCGCCCGGGTCGGCCACCCGGTCCAGCCACTGGCGCCACGCGCTGAGCAGCGCGCTCATCCCGGTGCCGCCGGAGCCGCCGAGCAGCGGGGTGAGTTCCCAGGTCTCCTCGGCCGACCACAGGCTGGCCAGGGCCGTGCGGCCGTAGTGCTGCCGCACCACCACGCCGGCCACCCGCCGGCCGTCCGGCAGCGCGGCGGTGAGCACCTGGCCCTCCGGCGGGTCGGCGGCCGGCGGCAGCAGCGGATCCAGCGCCGCGAACCGCGCCGACTGCGCCTGCACCAGATCCCGGCCCACGGCCATGGGTGCCTCCTGTCACTCCGCCTGCCCGCCGGCACCCACGCTAGTGCCGGCACGGCTGGTCACCGGACCGGGTGAGGGGCGCCGCCCGACCGGTCACCCGCGTGGGGGAGAGCGGCGCTAGTTCTTGCGGCAGCTGAAGATCGCGGTGCCCGGGAACAGGGCGCCCCGCAGCGGGCTCCACTGCCCCCACTCCCGGGTGTGCCCCTCGGGCCACTCCGGCTCGATCAGGTCCACCAGGGTTAGCCCGGCTGAGTGAATTGCGCGGACGTAGTCGCCCAGGGTCCGGTGGTGCTCCACGTAGGTGGCCACGCCCTGCTCGTCGACCTCGACGTAGGGCGTGCGGTCGAAGTAGGGCAGCGTGGCGCGCAGCCCGTCCGGGCCAGGGTCGTCCGGGAAGATCCAGCGGATCGGGTGGGTCACCGCGAACACCCAGCGCCCACCGGGCCGCAGCACCCGGGCCACCTCGCGCAGCAGCGCGGTCACGTCGGCCACGAACGGCACCGCGCCAAAGGCGGAGCAGGCCAGGTCGAAGCAGGCGTCGGCAAAGGGCAGCTGGTCCGCGCTGGCCTGCACCAGCGGCACGGCGATCCCGGTCCGCCGGTTGTCGGCCACGGCGTGCCTGAGCATGCCGGCGGACAGGTCCAGGCCGACCGCCCTGGCTCCCTGCGCGCACAGCCACCGGGCGCACGGGGCCGCGCCGCAGCCCACCTCCAGCACGCTGGCGCCGGCGACCTCGCCGAGCAGCCCCACCTCGGCCTCGCGCAGCCCCTCCGGGCACCAGACGAAGTCCGCCGCGCCCAGGAACGCGCCGTGCTCGGCCTGGTAGTCGTCGGCGTCCGCGTCCCACCACGCGCGGCTGGCCGACCGGGACTCGCCCGGCCCGACCGGCCGTTTCACCACACCTGTGGTGCCCAGTGCCCGCTCCGCGGCCGCGTGCCGGTCACCACCTGCGTCGTCGGACTGTTTCGCCTGGTCAGAGCGCTGGTCGGGGCTAGTGGCATCGGTCACGAAAGGGGTATCCAAACCGGGCTCGCGGGTCACCATTACTCCTTCCGGGGTCCGGGTTTGCCCGGTTGTCCCGTAACCGCGTACGATACCGGCCGCGCAGTGGGTTTGCGCTGCCCGTGGTCCCAACCGGGATCCCGAGCCTCGCTCACCGTGTGAAGGTGGTGTCGCCCGACAGGGGCGCCTACAGTTCGCGGCGAAACCGACCCGCAGCGTGAACAATGAGTAGGCCAACGACCCCAATCCGTACCGGAGCAACCCACCTAATGTCCACCGACACCACCACTGTCCCGGCTGGCACCGCGCCGAAGCAGCAGGTCGCTATCAACGACGTCGGGACGGAGGAGGACTTCCTCGCCGCCGTCGACAAGACCATCAAGTACTTCAACGACGGCGACATTGTTGAAGGCACCATCGTCAAGGTCGACCGCGACGAGGTGCTTCTCGACATCGGTTACAAGACCGAGGGAGTCATCCCCTCGCGTGAGCTGTCGATCAAGCACGACGTCGACCCGGCCGAGGTGGTCAGCGTCGGTGACGAGGTCGAGGCCCTGGTCCTCCAGAAGGAGGACAAAGAAGGTCGGCTCATCCTGTCCAAGAAGCGGGCCCAGTACGAGCGGGCCTGGGGCACCATCGAGGCCCTGAAGGAGAAGGACGAGCCGGTCAGGGGCACCGTCATCGAGGTGGTCAAGGGTGGCCTGATCCTCGACATCGGTCTGCGGGGCTTCCTGCCCGCCTCCCTGGTGGAGATGCGCAGGGTCCGCGACCTGCAGCCGTACGTGGGCCGCGAGCTGGAAGCCAAGATCATCGAGCTGGACAAGAACCGCAACAACGTGGTCCTGTCCCGCCGCGCCTGGCTGGAGCAGACCCAGTCCGAGGTGCGCAGCGAGTTCCTCAACCAGCTGCAGAAGGGCCAGGTCCGCAAGGGCGTCGTGTCCTCGATCGTCAACTTCGGTGCGTTCGTCGACCTCGGCGGCGTGGACGGTCTGGTGCACGTCTCGGAGCTGTCCTGGAAGCACATCGACCACCCGAGCGAGGTCGTCGAGGTCGGCCAGGAGGTCACCGTCGAGGTCCTCGACGTCGACATGGAGCGCGAGCGGGTCTCGCTCTCGCTCAAGGCGACCCAGGAAGACCCGTGGCGCCAGTTCGCCCGGACCCACGCGATCGGCCAGATCGTGCCCGGCAAGGTCACCAAGCTCGTTCCGTTCGGCGCGTTCGTCCGCGTCGACGAGGGCATCGAGGGCCTGGTGCACATCTCCGAGCTGGCCGAGCGGCACGTGGAGATCCCCGAGCAGGTCGTCCAGGTCGGCGACGAGGTCATGGTCAAGGTCATCGACATCGACCTGGACCGGCGGCGCATCTCGCTGTCCCTCAAGCAGGCCAACGAGGGCTTCACGCCGGACTCGGACTTCGACCCGACCCAGTACGGGATGGCGGCCGAGTACGACGAGCAGGGCAACTACATCTACCCCGAGGGCTTCGACCCGGAGACCCAGGAGTGGCAGGAGGGGTACGAGAAGCAGCGCGAGGAGTGGGAGCGGCAGTACGCCGAGGCCCACGCCCGCTACGAGCAGCACATGAAGCAGGTTGCCAAGGCCGCCGAGGCCGAGGCCGAGGCCGCCGGGGAGACCAACTACTCCTCCGGTGGTGAGGCTCCCGCCGCCAGCACCAGCACCACCTCCGGTGGCACGCTGGCCAGCGACGAGCAGCTCGCGGCGCTCCGCGAGAAGCTGTCCGGCGGCGCCTGAGCCACCTGCGGCACGGACCACCCGGCTCCGTAGCAGCTGAACCGAGGGCCCCGCACCCACCGTGGTGCGGGGCCCTCGGTCGTGTTGACCTGTCGCGGTGGGGTGCTCTCCGCTGGCGCGGGCGGGCCCGGCCCACTACGGTTCGGTGGTCGTGAAGGGTGGATGGCGGGTAAGTTCACTGGTCCTGTTGGGCGCGCTCGGGCTGGTGCCCGCGCTCGCGGCGTGTGGGGCGTCGGAAGTGGCTGCCGAGTCCCCGCCCATTCCCACGATCACCGCGCCGACATCGCTGTCGCGCACACCGACCATGACCGATCGTCCGCTCAGCGACGACTGCGCCGACGTGGCCGACCCCGAGGCGGTCGACGAGGCGGTCGGCCAGCAGCTGCCCGGGTCGGCCACGCACATCATCGGCATCCCCGAACCCAAGATCGGCCGCACCGCCAAGCTGGACTGCTACTTCGGCATCCCGGACGGGCAGGGGCTCACCGAGGCGGCCGTGCTCATCGGCCTGGCCACCTACGCCGACGCCGCCACCGCGCAGGAGCGGTACCAGATCAGCCTGGACGCCGAACGCGCCGACGGGGCCGCGGTCACCGAGACCAAGGTGGGCAACCAGACCGGGATGCTGCTCTCGGCCAGCGGCACCCAGACCCTGATCGGCACCCTCGGCAAGACCTCCTACCTGGTCACCGTGAAGAAGGGTCTGGTACCGGACGACCGGATGACCGGCGTGCTGGTCAAGCTGGCCCAGCACGCCCTCACCCCCAAGCTCTGAGCCGGCCCGGTGACCGGGTGACCGGTGCGGGTCCCGCGCACGGGCACGCCGCCGGCGCTCACACCCGTGCTGCGGCGCTGCCGGCCCGGGCGCGGACGGATCCGACCGGCGGGACCGCGGGCGGCGGCAGAGCGGCGCTGAGCCGGTCCGGTCCGGGCCGTGGTGATCGGGCCGTGGTGATCGGGGCGCGGTGGTCGGGGCGCGGATCGCGGACGGGCGGCCCTGGTGGCGCGGCGGATGCGGCAGACTGCCCGCATGTTGCGAGTGGGGCTCACGGGTGGCATCGGGTCGGGCAAGTCAACGGTGGCGCGGCGACTGGTCGAGCACGGTGCCGTGCTGGTGGACGCCGACCAGCTGGCTCGCGAGGTGGTCGAGCCGGGCACTGACGGGCTGGCCGAGATCGTGGCCGCGTTCGGCGCGGACGTGCTCACCGCCGACGGCGGGCTGGACCGGCCCGCCCTGGCCGCCCGGGTGTTCGCCGACGACGCGGCCAGGGCAACGCTCAACGCGATCGTGCACCCCAGGGTCGGCGCGCGGGCCCAGGAGCTGATCGCCGCCGCGCCACCGGACGCGATCGTCGTGCACGATGTGCCGCTGCTGGTGGAGAACGACCTGGCGCCCGCCTACCACCTGGTCGTGGTCGTGCACGCCGACACCGAACTGCGGGTCAGCCGGCTGACCGCGCTGCGCGGCAGCACCGAGCAGGACGCCAGGGCGCGGATCGCCGCCCAGGCCGACGACGCGCGACGGCGGGCCGTGGCGGACGTGTGGCTGGACAACAGCGGCTCGATCGACCAGGTGCTCGCCGAGGTGGACGCGCTGTGGGTGGACCGGCTGGTGCCCTACGAGGCCAACGTCCGGCTGCGCCGGTACACGCCGACACCGCCGCGGGTGGTGACCGCCGACCCCACCTGGCCCGAGCAGGCGCGGCGGCTGGCCGCCCGGGTGCGCGCCGCGGCCGGGCCCTCGGGACTGCGCGTCGACCACGTGGGCTCCACGTCCGTGCCGGGGCTGGCCGCCAAGGACGTGATCGACCTGCAGCTGACCGTGGCCAGCCTGGCCGAGGCGGACGCGCTGGCCGAGCCGCTGGCCGAGGCGGGCTTTCCGCTGGTGCCGGAGCTGGACCGGGACGACCCGCAGGCCATCGACCCGGACCCGGAGCACTGGCGCAAGCGGCTGCACTGCGGTGCCGACCCCGGCCGGCGGGTGAACCTGCACGTGCGGGTGCAGGGCAGTCCCGGGTGGCGCTCGGCACTGCTGTTCCGCGACTGGCTGCGCGCCGAACCGCGGGCGCGAGCCGACTACCAGCGGTTGAAGACCGAGTTGGCGCGGGTCCACGCCGGGGACGACACCACGGCGCACTACACCGAGGCCAAGAAGCCCTGGTTCGACGAGTGGCTGCCCAGGGCGGAGCAGTGGGCCGCGCGGACCGGGTGGGCGCCGGCCGACTGACCGGCGTCCTGGTCGCGCGGTGTCCTGATCGGGTGGCGTCCTGGTCGGGCGGCTGGCGCGGGATCCGGCTCGGCGAGTGGATCGCGGCCGCGCGGGGTGGGAACGGGGTCGGTGGGCGGGGTGTGGCGGGCGGTGTCCGCCGCGGGTGCGCTCCGGCGGACGGTCAGGGCGCCGGCCACGGCTCGTAGATGCCCTTGGTGGACAGCCACGCGGCCAGGTTGTGGTGGAGGTGGCTGAGTTCCTCCAGGGTGCGGTGCACCGTGCGCAACGCGCGGTCGGCGTCGTCGGACAGCAGCACCCGGCCGGCCACGGCCGCGGCGAACTCCTCGTAGTGCACGATCCGCGCGGTGGTGCCGCCTGGCACGGCCAGGCCGAGCAGCAGGTCGGTGGTGCGCCACGAGCGGGTGTCCCGCTCCACCCGCACGGCGGTCAGCGTGCTGGGCCCGCCCAGGGCGTGCCGCGACCTCGGCCGGCGGTAGGTGAGTCGCAGGCCCGGCTCGGGCAGGATCCAGGTGAGTTCGGACGCGGAGAACGGGTCCTCCGGCGTGGGGCACTCCAACCGGAGCCCCCACAGCTCGACGCGGCAGGTGGCGAGGTGTCGCGTCGACCCGGACGAGTAGCTGCGCATCGCGGTGAACGTGTCGACGACATCCACCAGCTGCGGAGTGATGACGGCTCCCACGCGACCTGAGGGTAGCCGGGGGTGTGCGGGTAGTGACGGTGCCAGCTGATTTGTTATGTCACGGCTCGTCGCCGCTGGGATTGCGATTCAGTGAAAACCGCATATGACCATGCGGACGGCGGTTGACCCGACCGGCCCAGCGCGGGTAGCGGATCGCGCCCTCACCCCGTCCGCCACCTGGTGGACACCCCCTGGCCGGCCAGCCAGGCGAGCACGTCGTTGCCGTGGCCGGCGATGCCGGCGACCGCGCGGAAGCAGGTGTCCATCGCCCAGCGGGCCTGCTCGGTGCTGACCAGGCCGGCGGCCAGCGCATCGGCCAGCTCGTCGGTGTCCACCACCTCGACCCCGCTGCCGGTGCGCACCAGCAGGTCCAGGTAGAGGTCCAGGGTGCGCCAGACCGCGTCGTCCGCGCTGATCTCCACGATGTCGACGTAGAAGTCGTAGTCGCGTTCGTGTCCGGGGCGCCACCACTGCCTGGTGACCCGCAACCCGTGTCCGGGCACCAGCCACGACTCGAAGTGGTCGAGTTCGGGATGCCCCACCAGTGGCCGGAACATGTACAGCCCGCCCGGCTCCACCCGGTACTCCTCGACCGGGCGGACGAAGCCCTTGGGGTCGGTGTTGGTGCCGGCGGTCAGGTCGAACAGCTCCACCTTGGGCGGGTGGACGGGGTGCGGGTCGGCGGCACGGGGCGCGGGCTGTCGCGGAGGGTGCACGCTGGTCATGGCGCCCATCCTGCCCGCAGCGCCCCCGTCCCCCAACCCCGCGCGGCAGGCCCGGGCGGCGGTGCCGGCCGGCTGGCGCGTGGGCGTCGCGGCTGGGGGTGGTGCGACTGGTGGGACACCTGTGACAGCGGGACTGTGCGCCGGACCGCGCCGGACTGAACTCTGTCAGGGGGCGGGCATACAGTCGTAGGCGTGGCACAGGCACCCGTGATCGCAGATTCCCAGTTCCGCCCGGTCAGCGACATCCCGCGCACCGAGGGTCGGTTCCGTGTGGTCAGCGACTACCAGCCGGCAGGAGACCAGCCGCAGGCCATCGACGAGCTGGAACGTCGGCTCAAGGCCGGCGAGAAGGACGTGGTGCTGCTCGGCGCCACCGGCACCGGCAAGTCGGCGACCACAGCCTGGCTGATCGAGCGGGTGCAGCGGCCCACCCTGGTGATGGCGCCGAACAAGACGCTGGCCGCGCAGCTGGCCAACGAGCTGCGCGGGTTCTTCACGGACAACGCGGTCGAGTACTTCGTCAGCTACTACGACTACTACCAGCCCGAGGCCTACGTCCCGCAGACCGACACCTACATCGAAAAGGACTCCTCCATCAACGAGGACGTCGAGCGGTTGCGGCACTCGGCCACGATGAGCCTGCTGACCAGGCGTGACGTCATCGTGGTCGCCTCGGTCTCGTGCATCTACGGCCTGGGCACCCCGCAGGAGTACCTGGACCGGTCGATCCAGCTGAAGACCGGCACCGAGATCGAGCGGGACGTGCTGCTGCGCGCCCTGGTTGACGTCCAGTACGCCCGCAACGACCTGGCGTTCAACCGGGGCACCTTCCGGGTGCGCGGCGACACCGTCGAGATCATCCCCGCCTACGAGGAGCTGGCGGTGCGGGTGGAGTTCTTCGGCGACGAGGTGGACCGGCTCTACTACCTGCACCCGCTCACCGGTGAGGTGGTGCGCGAGGTCGACGAGCTGCGCATCTTCCCGGCTACCCACTACGTGGCCGGCCCGGAGCGGATGGAGCGGGCGATCGCGGCCATCGAGGCCGAGCTGGCGGAGCGGCTGACCGCGCTGGAACGCCAGGGCAAGCTGCTGGAGGCCCAGCGGCTGCGGATGCGCACCACCTACGACATCGAGATGATGCGCCAGGTCGGGTTCTGCTCCGGCATCGAGAACTACTCGCGGCACGTCGACGGCCGGCCGGCCGGTTCGGCCCCGGCCACCCTGCTCGACTACTTCCCCGAGGACTTCCTGCTGGTCATCGACGAGTCCCACGTGACAGTGCCGCAGATCGGCGGCATGTACGAGGGCGACGCCTCGCGCAAGCGCACCCTGGTCGAGCACGGTTTCCGGCTGCCGAGCGCACTGGACAACCGGCCGCTGACCTGGGAGGAGTTCTCCGACCGGATCGGCCAGACGGTGTACCTGTCGGCCACCCCCGGGCCGTACGAGATGGGGCAGACCGGCGGTGAGTTCGTCGAGCAGGTGATCCGACCCACCGGCCTGGTCGACCCCGAGGTGATCGTCAAGTCGACCAAGGGCCAGATCGACGACCTGGTGCACGAGATCCGCGTGCGCGCCGAGAAGGACGAGCGGGTGCTGGTCACCACGCTGACCAAGAAGATGGCCGAGGACCTCACCGACTACCTGCTGGAACTGGGCATCCGCGTGCGCTACCTGCACTCGGAGGTGGACACCCTGCGGCGGGTGGAGCTGCTGCGCCAGCTGCGGCTCGGCGAGTACGACGTGCTGATCGGCATCAACCTGCTGCGGGAGGGCCTCGACCTGCCCGAGGTGTCCCTGGTGGCCATCCTGGACGCGGACAAGGAGGGGTTCCTCCGCTCGGAGACGAGCCTGATCCAGACGATCGGGCGGGCCGCGCGCAACGTGTCCGGCCAGGTGCACATGTACGCCGACCGGGTCACCGACTCGATGCAGCGGGCCATCGACGAGACCAACCGGCGGCGCGCCAAGCAGATCGCCTACAACACCGAGCGCGGACTGGACCCGCAGCCGCTGCGCAAGCGCATCACCGACATCCTCGACAAGGTCTACGCCGAGGCCGAGGACTCCGACCAGGAGGTGCCGGTCGGCGGTTCCGGCCGCAACGCCTCGCGCGGCAAGAAGCCGGCTGGTGAGCCGGGCGGTGGCCGGGGCAGCTCGGGGGTGCTGGCCGAACGGAACGTGAAGGCCATGCCGCGCGCGGAACTGGCCGACCTGGTCCAGCAGCTGACCGACCAGATGATGAACGCCGCGCGGGACCTGCAGTTCGAACTCGCCGCGCGGCTGCGCGACGAGATCGCGGACCTGAAGAAGGAACTGCGCGGCATGGACGCGGCCGGGGTGCGCTGAGGTTCAGCCGGGTGCCGGGTGCCGGGTGGCTGGTGTCGTGCCAGCCAGCCGGCACCGGTCGCCGGTCCTGGCTGTCCCGGGTCAGTGGGCGGCTGCCTGGTTGAGGAAGTCCAGCACGAGTGGGCTCGCCGTGGCGCGGAACTCCTCGAAGTAGGCGTGCCGCGCACCGGGGATCAGGTGCAGCCGGGCGCCGGGGATGCGCCCGGCGATCAGGGGCGCGTTGGCCACCGGGTTGAACACGTCGTCCGTGCCGTGCACCACCAGGGTGGGCGCGGTGATGGTGGGCAGCACGTCCCAGGCGTTGTGCCGGTTGCTGGCGGTCAGGTGGTGGCGGCGGGCGTGGCCGGTCATGGTCGGGTCGCCGAGCGTGTGGTGCGGGCCGGGGTGGGTGGCCAGCCAGTCAGGCGTGTACATCAGGTCGAGCAGCACCCGCCGTGCCTCGGCCGGATCGGGCTGGGCCAGGGCCTTGCGGATGCCGTTGTCCCGCTCGACGCTGTGCGGCCCGCCCGGTGAGGTGCAGCCGAGCACCAGGGCGCGCACCCGCTGCGGATAGCGGGCCGCGACCCACTGGGCCACCCGGCCGCCCATCGAGGTGCCGTACAGGTCGGTCCGCTCGATGCCCAGCTCGTCGAGCACCGCGATGACGTCGTCGGCGAAGCCCTCGGTGCTGTAGGGCCGGTCCGGGCTGTCGCTCTCGCCGGTGCCCCGCCAGTCCAGGGTGATGGTGCGGTGCGTGGCGTGGAAGTCCGCCCGGACGGGGTCCCACCAGTGGTGGTTGTTGGCCTGCCCGGCGAGCAGGACGAGCGGGCTGCCATCGCCCGCGACCTGGTAGGCGATGCGGGTCTGGTCCGGGGCGGTCGCGTACGGCACGGTGCTGGTCCTCGGGGTGGTTCGGTCGACGTGGTGCGACGGTGGGCGGGCCGCTGGGGCCGGTGTTCAGCTGGTCCAAAGTTCAGCTGGTGATGTCCTTGGTGGTGAACCGGCGCGCGGCGAGCAGGGTGAACACCAGGGCGAAGGCCAGCGCCGAGAACGCGCCCCTGGTCATGTCGCCCCAGTCGGCCTCGCTGGACAGCAGGTCCGACCAGGCGAACGCGTAGTGCGTCGGCAGGTAGTCGCGCAGGTCCTCCAGGGCGGTGATCTGGTCCAGGATCTGCGACAGGATCGAGATCAGCACCGCGCCGCCGACCGCGCCGAGCGGCGCGTCGGTGAGCACGGACAGGAACAGCGCGACCCCGGCCACCCAGCACAGGTGCACGGCCAGGTAGCCGACCGCGAGCAGGACCGCGACCAGGCCGTCGCCGAACGGCAGGGCCTCGCCGCTCGGGCTGACCAGCTGGCCGGTGCCGTACCAGACCAGCCCGACGACCAGGGCCACCGCGGGCAGCAGGACCAGGGCGAACAGCGAGAGCAGCGCCGAGGCCAGCGCCTTCTGCCTGAGCAGGCGCAGCCGGGGCACGGGTATCGCCAGCAGGTACTTCAGGCTGGACCAGGACGCCTCGCTGGCCACGGTGTCGCCGAAGAACAGCGCCACGATCATCGGCAGCAGGAAGTTGCCGGACACGAACAGCACGAACACCACGAAGTTGGGCGCGCTGCTGGTGGCCAGGTCCACGAAGCCGCCGGAGCGCTGGCTGGCGCTGTCGCTGCCCAGCTCGAACGCCAGCACCAGCAGGAACGGCAGCAGCACCAGGAACCCCAGCAGGAGCTGGGTGCGCCGCCGGCCCAGTTGGCGGGCCAGTTCGACGCGCAGCGGCAGGGTCCGCCCGGCCCGGTAGCCGGCGGCGGCGCCGACCGGGGAGACCCCGAGGTGCTCGTGTTCGGCCAGTTCGGTGAACTCGGCCACCGCCGCCGGATCGGTGTGCACGTCGTGGCCGCCGCCCGTGCCGCCGGCCCCGGTGGCGGCCTCCCGCCTGCGGCCGCGTTCCGCCGGCCCGTGCTCGCGTGCGTTCACCGCGCCGCCCCCTCACCCACCAGTTCCAGGAACACGTCTTCCAGGCGCCGCCTCGGGCTCACCTGCTCGACCGCCACGTCCGCCCGGACCAGGCTGGCCACGGCGGTCGCGCGCGGTACCGCGTCCAGTTCGGCGTGCACCTGGTCGGGGCCGGCCACGGTCACCTTGGTGACGCCGGGCAGCTCCCGGAGCACCCGCGCGGCGGTCTCGGCGTCGTCCACCCGGAAGCTGACCTCGCCGCCGTCGGCCACGATCTCGCCGACCGGTCCGGCCGCGACCAGCTGGCCCCGGTGCATCACCACCACGTGGCTGCAGGTCTGCTCGACCTCGGCGAGCAGGTGGCTGGACACCAGCACGGTGCGCCCGGTCGCCGCGTAGCGGCGCAGCACCGCGCGCATCTGGTGGATCTGCGGCGGGTCCAGCCCGTTGGCCGGTTCGTCGAGCACGAGCAGGTCGGGCAGGCCCAGCATGGCCTGGGCGATGGCCAGCCGCTGCCGCATGCCCTGGCTGTAGGTGCGGACCTTGCGGTAGACCGCGCTGCCCAGGCCGGCGATCTCCAGCGCCTCGTCGAAGTGGGCCTGTTCCTCGGGCCGGCCGGTGGCGGCCCAGTACAGCCGCAGGTTGGCCGCGCCGGACAGGTGCGGCAGGAAACCGGCGCCCTCGACGAACGAGCCGATCCGGGACAGCACGGGCGCGCCGGGGCTCACCTGGTGGCCGAACACGCGGATGCTGCCCTCGGTCGGCCGGACCAGGCCCATCAGCATCCGCAGCGTGGTGGTCTTGCCGGCCCCGTTCGGGCCGAGCAGGCCGAGCACCTGGCCGCGCTCCACCCGGAAGGACAGGTCCCGCACGGCGGTCAGGCCACCCGGGTAGGACTTGGTGAGGCCGTCGATGACCAGCGGCACCCCGGTCAGGTCCTCGGCCACGTCCTCGGGGTGGCGGCGGCGGACCAGGCTGACCAGGCCGAGCACCAGGCAGACCGCGAGCACCACGCCGATGCCCCACAGCGCGCCGGTGGGCAGGCTGTCCGCGGTGACGGTGCGTCCGGGCACCACCGGCAGGGCCAGGCCCTGGTCACCGGCCAGTGCCACCACGTGGGTGGCCGGCTGCACCGGGGTGGCGTAGGCCAGGTCGGTCGTGGTCACCACCAGTTGCAGCCGGTGGCCGGCTGCCACGGGGCGGACGATGCCCGGCAGCGTGACCGTCACCTCGACCGGGCTGCCGTCGGCCGGCAGTCCGGTGACCCGCAGCGGGGCCACGGCCGAGCCGGGCAGGGTGCGCGAGCCGTCCGCGGCCACGTCGTAGAGCTTGGCGAACAGCACGGCCTCGTCGGCGCCCTGCTGGCCGGCGGGGGAGCTGATCCGCAGCCGCACGGTCGGCGCGCCGGCCACCAGGATCTGCTCGGTCACCGGTTCGGTGGTGAACTGCGCGGTCTGCCCGGGCATGTCCAGGGCGAGCCGGTTGGCGAGCTGGGACGAGGTGGCGGTCTGCGTGCCGAGGCCGGGGATCGCGCTGATCGACGTGGGGCTGCCGCCGGGTGGGCGGAGCACCGGTTGCGGGTTGCCGGCCAGTGCCAGGGACTGGCGCTGGGTGCCCGGCGACTCGGTGCCCAGACCGGGGTAGGTCGGGGCCGCGACCGTGCGCACCGTGGGTGCGCGCTGGGTGCGCAGCGGTCCCTGGATGGAGTACTCGAAGCCGGCGGTGGTGACCGCGGCGGTGTCCAGGGTGCTGGTCCTGGGCAGCCCGAGGTGGGTGGCCAGCCAGTCGCCGATGGTGGCGCGCAGGTCCGGTCCGGGGCTGTCCGCGTCGTGGCCGCCGGGATACCAGATCACCTTCACCGTGCCGCCGGCCTGGCTGATCTGCCTGGCGGTGGCATCGGCCTGGTCCAGGCCGAACAGGGTGTCCTGCTCGCCCTGCACGAGCAGGGTGGGCGCGGTGATGTGCTCGGCCACCGACACCGGGGACACGCTGTGCAGCAGGTCCATGGTCTGCTGGCTGGCCCGGCCCGTGGTGGCCACCTCGACGTAGGCCCGGCAGATCTCGTCGGTGAAGTTGCCGCAGGAGACCGGGCCGCCGGTGGCGTCACCGGCTGGCGGCTGGCCGCCCTGGTCCCCGCTGGCACCGGTGGGCTGCTCGCTGGGCGGCTGGGTGGGCTGGTCGCTGGGCTGGTCGGTGGGCGGCTGGGTGGGCTGTTGGGTGGCGCCGGGGTTGGCCGCGCCGCCCCCGGGTGCGCCGGCGCCCCGCGGGCCGGCACCGGCCGAGAACAGCAGGCCGGCCCAGGACCGCTTGAACACGCCGTCACCGCTGAACGCGCCCGCGGCCGGGGTGCGCGCGGTCTGCCCGGTGGTGGCCGCGTTGGGCAGCAGCGCCTGGGACAGGTCGTTGTAGGTGATCACCGGGGCGATCGCGTCCACCCGCTTGTCGGTGCCGGCCAGCATCAGGGCGAGCGCCCCGCCGTAGGACGCACCGGTGACGCCCACCCGGGGGTCGTCCGGCCCGTCGGTGATCACCTCGGGTTGCCTGGCCAGGTAGTCCAGCAGCTTCTGGGCGTCGTAGACCTCGTAGTCCGGCGCGTTCAACGCGATCTTGCCGGTGCTCAGGCCGAAGCCGCGCGCGGAGTAGGTGAGCACCACGAAGCCCCGCTGTGCGAGTTCCCTGGCCTGCTCGGCCACGGTGTCCCTGCTGCCGCCGAAGCCGTGGGCCAGCAGCACCGCCGGGGCCGGGGTGTTCTCGGGGAGGTAGAGCCGGGTGCTCAGCTGCACCCGCTGGTCGCGGGCTGGGCCGTCCAGGACGTCGACGGTGGCGTCGCGCGTGGTCACCGGGGGAGCGGCGGAGCCGGACGACGACCACACGACCGCACCGGCCACCACCGCCAGCACCACGGCTACGGCGAGTAGTGGCCGCCTGCTTCTGGGACGCGAGAGGCGGGGCACGTGCGAACCGTATGCGACGTGACTTGAAAGCCGCGTATCGGGCGACCGACGGCAGGCCGGAGGTGTCGTCGCGGGGTGGCGTGCCGTCGAGCGCGCCGCGACACGTCGGCGCACGTTCCCGAACGGGCGTTGGTGGGTCTGCTCACCCTGGCTGGCGTCGCCGGTCAGACATCGGGGAGAATATCTGCCGAGCGGGAGGGGAGTACTCCTTCGCGGCGGTGTCGTCAACACGGAGCCCACGGGCACCCGGTGCCGTCGGCCAGCCCGGTGGGCTGGCGGAAGAGACCTCCGGTCATTGGCGTGTGCCGTGAACCGGAGGTTTTTTGCATGAACGTACCCGTGTGGGTGTGGATTGCCACTTTTGTCGGGTTGCTCGCGTTGCTGGCCATCGATCTGGTGATCGTGGACCGCAAGCCACACGAGGTGACCATCGGCGAGGCGGCCAAGTGGGTGGTCTTCTACGTCGCCTGTGCGGTGGCCTTCGGTCTCGGTATCTGGTACTTCAGCGGCGGAGCGCACGCCGGTGAGTTCTTCGCCGGCTACATCACCGAGTACTCGCTCAGCGTCGACAACCTGTTCATCTTCGTGCTCATCATGAGCAGTTTCGCGGTGCCCGCGATCCACCAGCACAAGGTGCTGCTGATCGGCATCCTGCTCGCCCTGATCATGCGCGGCCTGTTCATCGCCCTGGGTGCGGCGGTGATCTCGCAGTTCAGCTGGGTCTTCTACCTGTTCGGCGCGTTCCTGATCTACACCGCCTACAAGCAGGCCCGCTCCTACGGCCACGACGAGGACGACGAGGGGTTCAACAAGGAGAACGCGGCGCTGCGCCTGGTGCGCCGGATCGTGCCGGTCACCGACGAGTACCACGACGCCAAGTCGTTCGTGAAGATCAACGGCAGGCGCATGGTCACGCCGATGTTCATCGTGATGATCGCCATCGGCACGGCCGACCTGATGTTCGCCGTCGACTCCATTCCCGCGATCTTCGGCCTCACCAAGCACCCGTTCCTGGTGTTCACCGCCAACGCCTTCGCGCTGATGGGGCTGCGGCAGCTCTACTTCCTCATCGGCGGCCTGCTGAGCAAGCTCGTGTACCTGGCGATCGGCCTGTCGGTGATCCTGGGCTTCATCGGCGTCAAGCTGATCCTGGAGGCACTGCACTCGAACTCGCTGCCGTTCATCAACGGCGGCCAGGGCCTGCACGTGCCCACGATCAGCATCGGCCTGTCGTTGTCGGTGATCGTCGTGGTGCTGGCCGTGACCACGGTGGCCAGCCTGCTCAAGGTCCGGCGCGACGCGCGGACGGAGGTCGCCGACCGGGTGGGGTGACCCCGGCCGCGAGGTGCGCGGGCCGGCGTTGGGTGAGCTTGTCGCTCCCGACGCCGGCCCCGGGCATTTCCGGGGCTGTCCACCGGGGGCGACGGGCACCGGTGGCCGCCGGGGCGGGGTGGCGGCGCTCAGCCAACCAGTTCGTAAGGCTTGCTAACGTTTTCGGTTAGAGTGCGGCCGTGAGACCAGACGACGTGGCAACACTGCGGGTGCCCGGCACCCCCTGCCTGATCGGACAGCTGCTCCTGGTGGACGTGGCCAGCCCGGACCCCGAGGCCAACGCCTACCGCGGCACCCTGCACCGGGTTCCGCTGGACGGCGGCGAACCCGTGGCCTGGACCCAGGGCGAACACGACTTCGCCCCGCGCGTCTCGCCGGACGGTGCCTGGCTGGCCTTCCTGCGCACCACCGGGAACACCGGGCGGGCCGCCAAGCCGCAGCTGCACGTGATCCCGGTCGGCGGCGGTGAGGCCAGGCGGATCACCGACCTGCCACTGGGCGCGGGCGCGCCCGTGTGGGCACCCGACTCCCGGCGGATCGCGTTCACCGCCCGGCTGCCCGAGTCCGGCCGCTACGGCACGCCGGCCGCCGAGGGCGCCACCGCCCCGGGGCCCGAGGCCGAGGCCCCGCGCCGCATCACCCGGTTCGACTACCGCGCCGACAACGTCGGGTTCGTCCTGGACCGGCGCCAGTGCCTGTTCGTGGTGGACGCGCTGGCCGAGGACGCCGAGCCCCGCCAGCTCACCGACGGCCGGTTCGACGTGGTCGAGCCGGCGTGGACGCCCGACGGCGGCCACCTGGTCGTGGTCGCCGACCGCGACCTCGCCGAGCAGGAGACCACCAGCAGCGACCTGTACGCGGTGCCGGCGGACGGCGGCGAGCTGGTGCTCGTCGTGCGCAGCGCGGGCAGCGCCAGCCTGCCGGTGGTGGACGCCGACAACACCGTCTACTACTTCGGCACCGCCTTCACCGGCATCGACTCGGTGGCCCGCAACACCGGGCTGTGGGCGGCCCCGCTCCAGCTGACCGGTGCGCCAGCCGAGGGCCGCCGGCTGACCGACGAGCAGACCGTCGACTGCGAGCGGCTGTCCGGGCCACCCGTGCTCACCGCCGACGGCGTGCTGGTCGCGGTGCGCGACCGGGGCGCGATCCAGCTGCGCGCGGTGCCCAGGGACGCGGCCGCCGCACCCCTGGCCGAGCTGGCCTTACTGGCTGGCGAGCACGCCTCGGTGAAGTCGTTCAGCGCCGACGGCGGGCGGATCGCCGCCGTGGTGTCCACACCGGACAGCCCGGGTGAGGTGGTGCTGCTGGTGGACGGCCAGACGCGCACCCTCACCGACTTCGCCGCCGGTGTGCGGGAGACCGGCCTGCGGCCGGTGCGGGAACTGACCGGCACGGCCTCCGACGGCTACCCGGTGCACGGCTGGCTGGTGCTGCCCGAAGGGGAGGGCCCGCACCCGGTCCTGCTCGCCGTGCACGGCGGCCCGTTCATGTACCACGGTTGGGGCTTCTACGACGAGGCGCAGGTCTACGCCTCGGCCGGTTACGCGGTGGTGCTGCCCAACCCGCGTGGCTCCGCCGGCTACGGCCAGGAGCACGGCCAGGCCGTGGTGGGTGCCTTCGGCACGGTGGACGTGGACGACGTGCTGTCCGTGCTCGACCTCGCGCTGGCCGAACCCGAGTGCGACGCCACGCGGGTCGGTGTGATGGGTGGCTCCTACGGCGGGTTCATGACCGGCTGGCTGGCCGCCCACCACGGCGAGCGGTTCCAGGCCGCGTGGAGCGAGCGCGCGGTCAACGCGTGGGACTCGTTCACCGGCTCCTCGGACATCGGCTGGTTCTTCACCCAGGCCTACGTGGGCGCCGACCTGGCCACCCAGCTGGAGAAGAGCCCGCTCACCCACGCGAACCGCATTCGCATCCCGTTCGCCGTGGTCCACTCCGAGCAGGACTGGCGCTGCCCGCTGGAGCAGGCGCAGCGGATGTTCGTGGCGCTGCGCCAGAACGGCGTGGACACCGAGATGCTGCTGTTCCCCGGTGAGGGCCACGAGCTGACCCGCTCCGGCCAGCCCCGCCACCGCCAGCAGCGGTTCGTCGCGGTGCTCGACTGGTGGAACCGGCACCTGCCGGTGTGAACCGGGCGCTCACCGCGGCTCCGGCGGCGGCCAGCGCGTGACCGCCGCCGGAGAAAAAGCTGGTGACGGGCTGGGCCGCGGTGAGCGATTCTGCGAGGCATGCAGCAGTGGACGGTGCGCAGGGCAGAGCCGGCGGACGCCGAGGAGATCGCCAGGATCAACGTGGCGGCCTGGCAGCGGGCCTACCGGGGGATCATCGCCGACGAGACCCTCGACCGGATGTTGCCGCAGGAACGGCTGGCCGGCTGGCGCCGGTGGCTGAGCGCGCCCGATCCCAGCGCGGTCCTGGTCGCGGTGGACGATCAGGGCGCGATCGGCGCCTACTGCGGGGTGGGCGCGGTGCGCGCGGACGACGACCGGCACCGCGACCTGCCCACCGGTGAGCTGATCGCGCTCTACGCCAACCCGGACCACCTGGGCACCGGCGCCGGCCGGCTGGTGCACGAGGCGGGCCTCGCGCACCTGGCCGACCAGGGGTTCCGCTACGCGGTGCTGTGGGTCTTCGAGACCAACGAGCCGTCCAGGGCGTTCTACGCGGCGCACGGCTGGCGAGCCGACGGCGCCGGCAAACACCACCGGCTCGGCACGCAGGAGTTGGTCGAGACCAGGTACGGCCGCTTCCTGCCGGCCGCGCGTGGGCGCAACCGGCGGTGCTTCGGCCCGGGCTGGCCGCTGGCTCACCCGAGCAGCGTGTAGTTCAGCTCCTCACAGACCCGCGCGAGCGGCAGGTCGAGTCCGGGGTGGTCAAGGGGCAGCAGCACGTCGGGCGCGGCCGGAAGGCCGCTGGCGCCCGGCGGGTCCCACAGGCAGACGGCCGGGTCGCCGGAGTCCATGGACGAGCGGTACCACAGCCCGTCCAGCTCCGGGTACGCCGCGCGGATCGCCCGGGCCCACGGCTGGGTCAGGTGCTTGGGCCCGGTGCTGATCTCCTGCGAGGCGCCCACCCTGGTCGGCCACAGGCCGGCCAGGTCGAGCAGGCGCAGGGTGCGGCGGGGCCGCAGCACGACCAGGTGGGGCAGTCGGGTTGTCCGGTCCACCGTGGAGGTGGCCTGGAAGACCTCGGCGATGCTGGTGCGCACGGACAGGCCGAAGTACAGCACGCCGTGGTCGCGGTTCTCCACGGGCAGGTTGTTCGGGCCGGGCGGATGCGGGTCGAACCGGGCGTGGGGCAGTGGACCCACGTACCGGAAGGAGTTCCAGCGCTGCGGGTGCGTGCCGCCCGCGCTGAAGATCCGGACCAGTCGCGTTGCGCGGTGCACGGCGACCACGTCCTCGGCGCGGCGCAACTGCGCCTGCAGGACAGCGGGAGCCGGCGGCTGGGGAAGCCGTGTCATACGGGGCCAGTCGTCTCGTGCCTGGGAGCCGGCGAGCTCAGGCGGGGGTGCCCAGCATAGTGGCCAGCTCGGCGACGCGTTGTGGATCACCGCCGGCCAGCAGCCAGTCCCGTGGCGTGGTGGGCCGGTCGCCGACCAGCAGGTCCTCCTGCGGCGTGGTCATGAACGCGGCCACGACCAGCGGCGGTTGGTCCGAGGGAACGGCCTCCAGCACCACGTCCAGTCCGGGCAGCGCGCTGTGCTCGGCGAACTGCCACGCGGGCAGCCGCCAGCCGCCCTTGTCCTTCCAGCCGACCAGCCGGCCGGCCGCGATGCGGTGCCGGATCCTGCTGGTGTCCACGCCCAGCCGCTGGGCGGCCTCGGCCACGGTGAGCGCGGAGTCGCGCAGCACGGCGTGCGCGGCCACGGCGCGTGCCCTCGGGTCGGCCTCCCGCGAGTAGCGCGAACTCAGGTCGAGCCCGACGTCGAGCAGCGCCTCGCGCTGGTCCACGGAGAAGTACGTGGCCGGATCGGGATGCGGCGGAGCCAGCTTGCGGGTCGCATCCTCGACGTAGGACAGAAACTCGGTGGCGGTGACGTTGAGGCCAGCTTTGGCCAACACCGTTTCCAACGCAGGGCTCATGCGCACAGAGTATCCCGCGCGTGCGCCTTTGTGCGCCGATGTGGGTCAATTCACCGTGATTTTCGACTGAGAGCGCACGGATCAGAACGCTCAGTAAACGTATATCCGCAAACAGGGCGCACAACATCGCCCGTTGGGCTGGTATCGGTTCCCGCACTTCGCTCGGATGGCGGCGCGTCCACCAGCCCCCGCGACCGGTCGCCACCCCCGAGGGGCCCGCTCGCTAACATCCAGCGGGCGCCGCCACCTCGGGCGCGCCGCATCGTTCGGGGGTGATCGGGATCTCCAGGGGCAAGGCAAGGCCGGACGGATCAACGTGCGGCACCGCTGCGGCGTCGGCCCGGTGGGGGCGCCTGGCGCTGGTGCTGTGGCTGCTGGCGATGGTGGCCACCGCGGTCGCCGTGCTGCTGAGCGGCCTGCACGCGCTCATCGACCTCCAGGTGTACCGGACCGGAGGACAGGCCTGGCTGTCCGACGTGCGGCTGTACGCCGAGGGATTCCCGGCCCCGCTGTCCGGCCCGGCGCTGCCGTTCACCTACCCGCCGATCGCCGCGGTGCTGTTCAGCCTGTTCGCCCTGCTGCCGTGGCCGGCCGCCATCGTGGTGTTCACCCTGCTCGGCCTGGCCGGCCTGAGTCTGACCGCGCTGGCGGTCGCCCGCCGCACGCACCGGCGACGCGAGCTGGCCGTGCTGGTCGGTCTGGCCGTGGCCGTGGCCGCGCTGGCCGTCGAGCCGGTCCGGCAGACGCTGAGCTTCGGCCAGATCAACCTGATCCTGATGGGCCTGGTCGCGGCCGACTGCCTGGTGTCGAGGACCAGGTGGCCGCGCGGTCTGCTGATCGGGTTCGCCGCCGCGATCAAGCTGACCCCGGTGATCTTCGTGCTGTTCTTCCTGGCCAGGCGGCAGTGGCGGCCGATGGCGGTGGCCCTCGCCGCCTTTGCCGCCTTCGGCCTGCTCGGCTGGGTGCTGGCACCCGAGGACACCGCGCAGTACTGGTTCGGCGCGCTGCTCGACCCGGGCCGCGTCGGTGGGTTGGCCTACGCCACCAACCAGTCACTGCGGGGAGTGCTGCACCGGTTCGGCCTGGCCGAGGGCGCCGAGACGATCACCTGGATGCTGCTCTCACTGGTCGTGGTGGCCCTCGCCTGGCTGGGCGCGGCCCGCGCCCGCCGTGGCGGCGACGAGGTGACCGCGCTGCTCGCGGTCGCCGTCGCCGGGCTGCTCGTCTCACCGGTGTCGTGGTCGCACCACTGGGTGTGGATCGTCCCCGCGCTCGTGCCGCTGACCCTGGTGCTCTGGCGCGGCCGCTGGCTGGCCAGGGGCGCGGGCGCCCTGGTGGTGCTGGTGTTCGTGGTCGGCCCGCACTGGCTGCTGCCCAGGGAGAACGACCGGGAACTGGGCTGGGCCTGGTGGCAGCACCTGATCGGGGACAGCTACGTGCTGGTCGGGCTGGCCCTGCTGGTGCTCGCCGCGTTCGTCGACCGCTGGTACCTGCTGACCCGGCCGGTCACCCCGGCGCCCACCGAGGACACCGACGACACCACGGCCGAGCCGCCCACCGGTGAGCACCAGCTCGTCGGGCAGGGCGAGCAGCGGTGAGCCCCGAGGGGCCTGCTGGTCGGTGACCGGGGCGGCCGAATTCCTCGTGCGCGGTTTTCCCGTTGACACGAATCGCGGTGCGGTGATCACGTCGGCGATTCCAGATTGAGCGCCGGTGGCGGGCGCTCGCCAATTCGGATTCCGGTCCATTTCCGGAATCCGCACACCCGAAGGAAAACACGCGTTCTTGTGCTGGCCGCGCCGGCCACTGGCGGGCTGCGCGCGGTGGGCGAGGGGCAGAGGTGCGTGCGATCCGGTCGTCGGCCACGACGTGGCCTTGCCCGGTGCTCGTGCCCGGGGCTGGGCCCGTCACCTGTGGTCCCGGCTGGGCGCCGGTACGGCGCGGCGGCAGTGGTCTGGCTGCCCCGGGCGGGTCGTGCCGGGGCGCGGACGCTGTTGTTGTTGCCAAATCACCGCAATGCCCAAACGTGGCGTGAACAGTTCTCGACGGGAACCAGCCACCGATTGCGGGCGTCACACCCGGTGCGTGAGGGGGTACGTGGAATACGTGCCCGACGTCGCGCTGGCGCGGGATCTCGGACCGGGTGGCCGAACCGCGCCGCCGTGGCCAGGAATCCGGTGCGGCGTGCCATTCCGGTCGCTGGGGGTGACCGGAATGGCGGCGACAGCGATGGGGGCGGCCGTGCGCCCACCGGCAGCCTGGCCACCCCCTCGGGGCGAACGCCCGTTCAGCGATTCGGCGGCGCCTGCTGACCGGTGATCACGGCCACCGCCCTGTCCTTGGTCTCCTCGCTGACCTCCGGAACTTGGAAGCCACTGCTTCGGATGTGGGCGAGCAGGTTCGGGTCCGGCGGGACCGAGTAGTTGCGCAGGTAGTAGGGCACGGCGCCGGGCCAGATCCAGGTGCCGTCGGTCATGAAGGTCAGCGGCACGGCCGGCTGCTGGTCCGGGGCGAACTCGTCGACCGCGAACGACCGGGCGGCCAGCACCACCGGAGCGCCCTCCAGGTAGGCCATCAGCCGCTCGCGCTCGTCCGGGGACACCCCGGGACGGTTGACGATGGGCCGACCGTTCTCGTCGTTGCCGTCGAACACCCGGGCGGTCCGCAACTGTCCACCCTGGACCGGCTGCTGCTGGCCCTGCGGCGGGGCGGGCGGTCCCCCTGCCTGGCCTGGCGTGGGCAGACCGCCGACCGGGGTGGGCGGGCCACCGGGGATGGGCAGGCCGCCACCCGGAGTTGGCTGGCCCCCTGGAACGGGCAGACCGCCACCCGGCGTGGGCAGGCCGCCCGGGATGGGCAGACCACCGCCCGGCGTGGGCAGGCCACCGGGCGCGGCGAAACCGCCGGCCGGGGTGTTCGGCGACCCCATGCCCGGAGCCGGCGCGCCGGGCTGCTGCGGTGTGCCGTGCGGGGGAGTGCCCGGCCCCGGCTGCTGTCCAGGGCCTGGCTGCCCGGGCTGGCCTGGAACACCGGGCTGGCCGGGTGCCTGCTGGGCCGGTGGTGGCACCGGCGGAAGCCCCACGCGCTGCCGCAGCCAGGCGGGGATCTGCTCGTCAACGCGGGGGAAGAAGCGCAGCTCGTCCTGGAAGCCGATGGGCGGGGGCACCCGCCGCCACTGGGGTTCCTGGTCCGGCTCGAAGTCCACGCTGTAACTGGCCGGGGGCTCGATCTGGTAGACCGCGCTGAGCCAGGTGCCCCGACCAGGCTGGTACATCCCGGTGCGCAGCTGGCCGAACATCTGCACGACGTCCATGGGCGGCTGCACCGGGCGGGGCGTCCCGTCGGGGCCGGTGATGACCAGATCCACTTCGATGTGCCGGCCGGCCGCCCGGTACTCGGCACGGATGTGCTGCCACTGCGGCGGCGCGACCTGCAGCATGGCCCGTCCTATCTGCCGGACGAGCTGCTCCTGCTGTTCCGGGTCCAACGGCCTTGGTGGCTGTGTCATGCGTCCTTCTCCTCGGTCCCCCAACAAGGCACGATGACCTTACCTTTCGCCTCCGACGCGCGCCGGGCACTCCGGAAGAGGTTGGCCGAGTCGTGCTCGACGAGTCACCACGAGCAACACCGGAACCGGGCTCTCGTGCGGTGGGCGCCCATACCTTCTCATGACCCAGCCCCGCCCGGGCTGACTACTCCGTTTTCTCCCGACGTCAGACGGCCAGGCGAGGACGGCGTGGCGTGGCAACGCGGAGAACTCGTAGGACACCGCCAGCGAGGCGCGCCTTCTGCGTCAATACCCCGTTGGGTCGGCTCAGCCGCTGTTCGTCCCACTGGCGGTGTCCGCGGCGCCCGAGGACGACACGCTCATATGTTGTCAGTACGGACTCACCCAACAGGCGGGTGCTGAGCGCTGGGGGCGGGTCCGCGCGTGATGCGTGTGACGAGCAGACGCTTCTCGATGTTTCGCTGGAACGTCTGCGGTTGCGGGTCACCGGTATTGGACACCGAGACGTCCTCGGCGGCAAAAAGGAGTTCTGTGAGTGAGCTGTCAGCGCTTGCCCCCGCTCTCCGCTTCAGCCAGCTTCTGCCGCAGCCACTCTGGAATGTTGTCTTCCGAACGGGGGAAGTAGTCGAAATCCATGGCGTAGGTGCCCGCGGTCAGCGGGGGGGGGGGGGGGGGGGGGGGGGGGGGGGGGGGGGGGGGGGGGGGGGGGGGGGGGGGGGGGGGGGGGGGGGGGGGGGGGGGGGGGGGGGGGGGCGTAGGTGCCCGGGGGGGGGGGGGGGGGGGGGGGTGAACGCTGGTTCGTTGTCGTAGTCGTACTCGATCTCGTACCGCCCAGGCGGTTGGATGGTCATGCGCGCCGTGAACCAGGTGCCCTTGCCTTCGACGTACATGCCTTCCCGCAACCGGCTGAGCACGCGGAGTGCCCGCGTCGGCGGTACCAGTCGAACCTGCTGGCCGCTGCCGTCGACACACAGGAACGTCGCGGTGTCGATCGCCACCGTCGAGCGGAAGGACAGCGTCAATTCCTGCCAACCCTCTGGGGCGTCGGACAGGAGGGCACTGCCAACCTCGCGAACGAGTTCCTCCTGCTCGACCGGGTTCAACGGCTCCGTCATCTGCTTCCTTCTTCGGTCGCTGCTCAGCGCTTGCGCGGTGGCACGTTCTTGTAGACCAGCGGATCGGCAGGCACGCCGTCGACCCAGTACTGGACCCTGATGTAGTCAGGTGTCTTCTTACCACTTGACGGGTAGTCCATCTCGACCTGAACGCTGAGTTTCGGCTTTGGCGTGCGGCTCAGGAGGTCTCCCCAGTGCTCCTCCAGGGCCCGGTAATTGTCCAGAAAAGTTGAACCCGCCTGACGCTGATTCAGTGTTTCCAGCATCGGCACCATGTTGATGTACTCGCCTGGACCATCGAATTCGGTGCCGGCGAGGTGACCGCCATTCCAGCCGACGTCTTCGTACAGGACCACCTCGTGCGGCTCCGGGGCGCGGCCATGTTGCTGGCGGAATTCCGCGATCGTCTTCCTGTTGTGCTCGCGGTACTCGTCGCGTCCCTCGTGCCCGACCGGTGCCTGGTCCGGACTGCGCCGCGCATTGTCGGACCCGGTGTGCACCAGGTCCCCAGACATGCGGTCGGTCCGGCCCTCACCATCGGTGTGGAATGTGTAGACGCTGCAGCTTTGGTCGGTGATGTGGTACGTCGCATCCGGGAACGGCTGTCTGCTGTCAGGCCGCCAGTCGCCCTGCTTTCCTGAAGTCGTGTGGATCTCTTTGACGTAGCCGCACGAGCAACACCGGAACCGGGCTCTCGTGCGGTGGGCGCCCATACCTTCTCATGACCCAGCCCCGCCCGGACTGACTACTCCGTTTTCTCCCGACGTCAGACGGCCAGGCGAGGGGACGCGTGTAGCGACAACCTGGAGTGCTGACAGGGCATGGATACCGAGGACTGACCTGAAATCAGCGCGCTCGGAGCGATTCGGGTCCTGCCCGCTCCCACCAGTGGCGTCCACGCGTGTTCGCGAACGGCCAACGGCTCGTTGACTAGGGGCAGGTGTGCGCAGCGGGGTTATAACCGGGCACCGCCGGTTGACGCGGCGAGGCCATTCAACCGCCCGAAGTTGCTCAGTTGTGAATACTTTCAACCTCGCTGTGGCGCGTTACCCGATGGGCCGCGTTCCAGGTTCGGCGCGTTGTTCTTGTCTCAAGTGGTGGGAGTGGTGCCGTTCAAGCCACGACGAAACCACGCTGGCATGTTCCCATCTGTTCGCGGAAACCATCGGAACTCGGTCGCGAAATTCTGTTCGGTTGGTGGAGCGGTGAATCCTGGCTCGTTCTCGTGGTTAAAGCGGATGCTGAAGTGGGCTGGAGGGGTTACAACGTATTCGAATTCGATCCACGTGCCGATTCCTTCGATGTACATGCCCTTGCGCAACTGCTGGAACATTCGCCACACTTCGGCCGGAAAGGCCCAGTTGCGGATGGTGCCGTCAGGCATGCGGATCCCTGTCGACATCTCACTGTGTGAACCGATCACGGCCGTCCTGAGAACGAACCGCTGCCAGCCCTGTGGCAAGGTTGCGACCACTCGTGAGGTGATATCGACGAGCTTCTGCTGTTGCTCAGCTGGACTGAGCTGCTGCCATTTCGGCATGCTGTTGGTTTCCCCTCAGTTACCCGAAGAGTCAGGGTGGGGAGTGTGTTCCGACGCTTTTCTGCGTGGCGGTGCTGTCGTTGATTCTCCGAGGTTGAATCGCGCGCCTTCTGCTGCGGAAATCTCACTTGGGTGAGCGGTCTCTGGTCCATGCTGTCAACGGTCAGCTCTGGTGGTGCGGAGTGGTGGAAACAAGGTTTCCTTGGTTGTCCCATTTTTTCTGGCGAAGCAGATTGGAGTGCTCATTGAACTCCATTTCTACGGCAAGTTGACCATTGGGGTGCCACTCGCGATGGATACCGACGGGGCGGCCATCCCGCATCTGTCCCTGTTTGTGTAGCTGCTCCGGGGTGTACCACTCCTGATATGGGCCGTCCGGGAACCCCATGAAGTATGAATAGACAGATACCAAGGAGCCGTCTTCGGCGGTGTCTATCGCCTCTCCTGTGAACGGCTTACCTTGGTAGAGCACGCAGTCGTCGATGTCGCGCTCAGTGTCATCTTCGTGCACTCGGATTCGTTCTGTCACTCTGGAATCACCTTGAAGTTCGGGTGCCCTTCTGGCCATTCTAGCCTACTGGCGCTGCTTGCCACACCGGAGATCATGCGGTGGCAGTTGGGGCAGCAGGGAGCCATCTTGGGGGGATCCCACTGTGCGAAGACGTTGTCTACGCGCAGTTCCGCGAGAATCTTGTCGAGTTCCTCCGGGGAGATGTCCGCCGGTACGCCCCGGTCGTGAAGTATTTGATTAACGTTCTTGACCTCGGCGTGTCTAAACGGCTCGTCGTTGAAGGGGAATTCTGTCTTCCAAGGCTCGCCGTTCCTCAGCATGGGTTGCCCCGTTGCCCGATCGTACTGCTGGTAGCCCCCACCATCATCAAGTGGCTGCCGCATCTGCTCCCTGCGGTTGCTGATGGCGGGGTGTGGATCAGGGATGGTTGAGGTGCGTGGCCCGTTTATCGACTCATAGATGTTGCCAGTCTGCCGGTCGACTGTGACCGAGAGGCAGCCGATATTCTTGTTGGCCCAGTTTCCGATCTTCTCTCCTTTCCATCCGGGGGCGATCGATCTGTCCGCCATCTTGAGGTGAATCAGCTTGGCGCGGTCAATCATCACCTCCCGCAGGTAATCCTCGATCAGCTTGCCGTTGTAATGGGTTATCGGGCCGTCTGCTGGGTTGCGCGGTTCGCAGAGGTTTCGGTCCAGTGTCTCAAGGAGTTGAGGGTGCTGATGGTCCGCTGGGAGGTGGTCAGGATGGCGCTCGACGAAGTCGGGGTTCCGCTCGATTGGGTCGCCCAAGTCAAATGTCTTCTCGACCTTCTGGCTGTCATCACCCCGGGCCTCGGCGTCGTCTGGGCGGTCACCAAGGTTGTCTGAGTCGTTGTGATGGTCTGGCGGGAAGGCGTCGTCGCTGGCGGGATGGGAGGCGCCGTCGGGTGGGGTGAAGGTGTCCCAGCCGCCGTCTGGTGGCCACTTGGGACGGACAGAACCGTCGGGGCCAACCGCGTAGTTCGAGGCGAAGACGCGGCCGCTGCTGTCGGTCCAGGCGGGGGTGCGCGGCGCGGTCACGGGTACGCCGAGGTGGAGGGACAGGTCTCGGGCGAAGCCGTTGGAGCCGGCGTCACAGCCGATCAGTCGGATGGGGCGGCCGTCGAAGTTCGGATTGTTGCGCAGGATGCGCGCGAACTCCTCCGGACTGTAGGTGCGGTCGCCGATGCGCGCCCTGCCGTCCGCGGTGACGTGCACGTCCACGGTGAACCGGTTCGGGTCGGGCCGCACTCTGCTGGGCAGGTCACCCATGTTCGGGTCGCCTTGGTGATAGGAGACCCCTGCCGGCGTGGTTTCGGCTTGGGTGTTGTTGACGTGCTCCGGGTGGACCTCACCGTGGTCGGAAGGGGTGCCGTGGTGGTCGTTGCCGCCGTCGGCGTCGTGGTCACGGCGGTTGTGCTCGTCGTGGCGGGCACGGTCGGTGTGCGGCCGGTTCTCGGTGCCGTGGTCCCGGTCGTGCGGCCGGTCCTGGTTCGGATTCGGCGCGCGGTCTCGGCCGTTGGGGTCGCGGTGCGGGGTGTCGGCGGATTCGTGGGTGCTGTTGGACCGGTCGCGGTGTGGGGTGGTGGGACCGTCGGTGCGGGGGCGGTTGGGCGCGGCGGAGTCCGGGCGGTCGGGGGAGTGGGGTGAGTGGGGTGAGGTGCCGTCGGGGCGGCGGGGGGTGTCGGCGGTCGGTGACCGGTGGGTGTCCGGGCCGCCGGGGCGCCCGCCGCTGGGTGTGGTGTCGGCGCGGTGGGGTGTGCCCGGTCCGGTTGGTGGCCGGTTCGTGGGCGGGCCGCCCGGGTGCGTGCCGCCGGGTCGGGTGGCGGGGCCCGCCGGGGGGTGGGGGTGCGCTGGTGCGTGGGAGCCCGGCGTGGCGGGGCGGTGGGGAGCGCCGGGGGGCGAGCCAGGCCCCGGGTGCGTTGGGGTGCCGGTGTGGCTGGCCGGGGGTCGGCTGCCCGGCGGGACGTGCGGGCCGGTCGGCTGGGCGCCGGTGGGGGACGCGCCCTGGCTGTGCGGTGTGGTCGGGGTGTTGGGGCGTTGGCCGGCGGTCGGGTGGGTGGCGTTGGGGCCGGCCGGGCCACCGGGATGGTTGCCGGTCGGTCCGGTGGGACCGGGGTGCTGGCTGCCGCCGGGGTGCGTGGGACCGGAGCCGTCCGGCCGGGGTGCTGGTCCGCCGGTGCCGGGGCCGAAGTCGCCGGGGCGGCTTGGCTGGGGCTGGTAGCTGGTTGGTGTGGTGTGCGGGCGGTTGCTCGGGGTGGTGGTGGGCGTCGTGCCGCCAGCGCCGGGTCCGCGGTCCGGGGTCCCGGAATGGCCGCCGCCCCTGGGGGCCGCGTCCGGGGTGCGTGGTGTGGGCGCGGCCGGGCTGCCGGGGGTGCCGGTCCAGCCGCCACCAGCGCCAGGCCGCGGTCCCGGAGAACCGCCGGACGTGCCGGTGGCACCGGGGCTGGCCGCGCTGGGGGTGGCGGCACCGGACGTGGCGGCACCGGACATGGCTGGCTGGGGCTGGCCCTGCTGGTGGCCGCTGCCAGCGGATTCGCGCTGGCCACCGGGGTGGTGGCTGGACTGGTCGGGCTGCGGGCGGGCGTCCGGTTCGGTCGCGACCGCGCTGGTGTGGGTCTCGCGCGAGGTGGGGGAGCCGCTGCCACCGGCAGGGCTGGTCGGGTGGGCGCCGCTGCCACCCGAGGAACTGGGCGAGTGGACACCGCTGCCCGCGCCGCTGCCGGCACCACCGGAGTGGCTGGTACCGGTCGAGCCGGGGCCGCCGCTGTCGCTGGCACCAGCCGAGGCGTGGCTGCCGCCGCCGGGGTTGCTCCCGGACCCGGTGGGCGAGTCGGAGCCTCGGGAACCGGGACTGGACGAGCTGCGCGGGCCGGCGCCGGGTGCGTCCGCGTCGGGTGTGGGGCGGGTGCCGGAGGGGGCGTTGGTGGTGCCGGTGGGGTGGGAGCCGCCGCCAGCGGGACCGGTGGGGTGGTCGCTGGGATCGGCCGAGCCGGTGCCGCCCCCGGTGGAACGGGGGCTGGGGGAGTCAGCGGAGGTGCTGGGACCGGCCGAGGGGGACACGGACGAGGGAGTGCGGGCGGACGAGTCCACCACCGGGTTGGGTGAGGTGGGGGAACCGGGGGAGGTACTGGGAGTGGTGCCGCTGGAGCCGGTCGAACCCGGATCGGCGGAGCGAGTGGTGGCCGGGTTGTCGGAACCACCGGGGTTGTCGGACCCGCCCGAGTCGCCGGGGCCGTCGGCGTCGCCGGAGCCGGGGGAGCCGTCGGGGCTGCCCGAGCCGTTGAGGTCGGGGGCGGTGCGGCCGCGGCGTTGGACGAAGCCGCCGGGGATGATCGCGTTGGTGTTGATCCCGTCCAGGCCGGTGACCTTGCCGACCAGCTTGCCGAGCACCTTGATGATCTTGGTGAAGACCTCGGCGAGCTTGCCGAGCAGGGGCGAGACCTTCTTGATCGTGGAGATCAGCTTCCTGATCAGGTCGCCGATCTTCTTGGCCCACCTGGCGACCGCCGCGACCGCCTGGGCCACCACCACCGGGGTGCCGAACCCGAGGGAGAACACGACCTCCAGCACCCATGCGATCAGCTTGCCGACCAGGTCGGCGATCAGGTCGCGCACGGTCTCCCGCACGAACGACACGACCTCGCCCATGATCATCACAACGGTGCTGATCGCGCTGGCCACCGTGGCCGCGCCGCCGATCGCCTCGGCCTGCTCGCTGGCGTGCGACCGGTAGGCGTCAGCGGCCCCGCCCTGCCAGCTGGCCGTGCCCGACTGCACCGCCGCGCCGTAGTCGGCCTGCACCTCGCCCAGGGCCTTGGCCACGTTGCCCCAGGTCTCCGAGTACGACTGGATCACCGGCGGGTCGCCGGCCAGCGAGTCGAGCATGTCCTTGAGCGGCTGGACGTGCTCCATCAGGAACGACGCGGCCGAGGACAGCAGCGTGCCGAACGGGTCGATGGCCATGCCGGCCGCCTCGGCGGCGAAGCTGAGCACGCCGAGGCCGCCCTCGACCCAGTTGCCGTCCTTGATGCCGTTGAAGGCGTCCATGGCCGACTCGGCGATCCCGATGCCGGTGGCCCAGCCGTTGTCCCCGGTGCCGGCGGTGAACGGGCCGGGGCCGTCCGGGTCCTGCGGTGCCTGTGCGACGAGTGGGTTGTCCTGTGCCATCAGCCCTGTCCGCCCTGGAACAGCTGGGCGTTGTTGTCCTCGATGTCCTGGTAGGTCCTGGCCGTGTCGCGGATGCCCTTGGCGGTGGACTCCATGGCCTCCACCGCCTTCTGCAGCGCGTTGATGCCGAACTGCTCCACCGGGTCCAGCATCATGCGGAACGGCTGGCAGACGATGCCGTAGGCGTCGGTGGGCATGCTCACCTGCTTGGCCGCGTCCACCGCCTGGCGCAACCGGTCGACCAGCCCGTCCAGCTGCCCGCCGTGCTCCTCAAGGCCGCCGCTGACCAGCTCATAACCGTCCGTCATCGGACCTCCCCCTCCTTGCCCGTCCGATTAGGACAGATACGACTGGCCGCCGAAGTCCTCCTCGTCCGCGCCCTCCGGCGGACGCCGGCGCGGTGGCGGTGTGGCCCGCGGCTGCGCGGGCGGCGGTGGCCCGGCGGGCGGGGTGGCCGCGGGTGGCGGCGGGGGTGGGGCGTCCTCGTCGGCCGGGCCGAACCGCATCTCCCGGGTCACCTGGTGCGCCGCCGGCCCCGGTTCCTCGGGTGGGGGAGCGGGGAAGCGCTTCTTGGCGTCGGCGAAGAGCGCGTTGGCCGTCTGGTCGGTCGTGCCGATCGTCTCCGCCATGGCCTGCTGCAGCAGTTCGGGAATGCGCGACTGGGCCCGCTGCAGGCAGGTCATGATCTGCGCGGACAACTCGGACATCCGCTTGTCCCGCGCGCTCTCCGCGATGGTCAGGTTCGTGAGCAGACCGTTGGACGAGATGGTCACCCGGACCGAGCCGTCCCTGCTGGCCTCCGTGATCGACATGCCCTGCACGCGGTCGGCCATCTGCTGGTAGCGCTGGGCCCGGTCGGCGATGTTCTTCTCCCACTGGGAGACCATCTGTTCGGCGGCCTCGACGCTGTCCGGCATCGCGCTCTCCCCCGATCGTGGTCGTCACGGTTCTAGCAGCATGACGCAGCGATCAACTGATCGGTTCCCACCCGGGGGCAAATAGGCCGTGTGGAGCAGTGGATGCCGGCTGAACGGGGTGAGTGCTGATCACTCACCGTGATTTGTCAGCCGTGTGACCCGCCGGTGGGTGTGCGGAGTCGGCCGGCTGGGTGGCGGCCCACTCGGTGGCGAGCTGGCTGATCCTGGCGGCCGCCTCGGTCGGATCCGCGCCCCGGCCCACGGCGATGCCGAGCAGGTAGGTGGTCAGCGGGGCGGCCGGCCGGGCCACGCCGTGGGCGACGTCCCTGGCCACGTCGAGCACGGCGGTGCGGTCGAGCAGGCCGGGGTCGAGGTCGAACTCCGCGAGGACCTGTGCGGCCCAGGTGTCCAGGGTGTTCACCGCGTGTCTCCTGTCGGGTGGGGTGGTGGGGCTTCTCGATCATCCTCGCCCGGTGGGATGGGGGTCGCCACCGGGGCGCATTGGGGAAATACTGTATGCAATCGTGCGGCGGCGGTGCCGCGGGTGATAGTGGCTGTGGCACGGGGTGTGTCGAGCAGGTGCGACGGAACGGGTGGTGGGCGCGATGGGACGGGTGACGAGCCGGCGGCGGGTGCTGCGCGTGGTGGACGGCGTGTCCTCGGCGCGCCCGGACACGCTGGCCGTGGAGGAGCCACTGGAGATCCGGGTCAACGGCCAGTCCCTGACGGTGACCATGCGCACGCCGGGCGCGGACTTCGACCTGGCCGCCGGTTTCCTGGTCGGTGAGGGCGTGGTGCGCCACTCCGCGCAGATCGCCGCGATCCGCTACTGCGCCGGCGCGACCGAGACCGGCGAGAACACCTACAACCTGCTGGACGTGGCGCTGGCCGAGGGGGTGGCCGAGCCGGACGCCTCGGTGCGGCGCAACTTCTACACCACCTCCTCGTGCGGGCTGTGCGGCAAGGCCAGCCTGGACGCGGTGCGCGCCACCGCGTTCTGGTCGGTGCGCGACGACGCGCTGCGGCTGGACCCGGCCGCGCTGTCGCGGCTGCCCGACCGGCTCCGGGCCGCCCAGCGGGTGTTCGACCGGACCGGTGGGCTGCACGCCGCCGGCCTGTTCACCGCGGACGGCGCACTGCTGTGCCTGCGCGAGGACGTGGGCCGGCACAACGCCGTGGACAAGGTGGTCGGCTGGGCGCTGCGCCAGGACCGGCTGCCGCTGACCGCGACCGTGCTGATGGTCAGCGGCCGCGCGTCCTTCGAACTCGTGCAGAAGGCGGTGATGGCGGGCATCCCGGTGCTCGCGGCGGTGTCGGCGCCGTCGTCGCTGGCCGTGGACCTGGCCGAGGAGCAGGGCATGACCCTGGTCGGCTTCCTGCGCGGGGCCTCCATGAACGTCTACACGGGTGCCCACCGGCTCGGGCTCGGCGCCGCCCCCGAACTCGTCGCGCGCGGCTGACGACCGCGGGGTGCGGGGCCGCGCCGTGCCCTGACCGTCCACTGTGGTCTGACCGGAGCGGTCGCGGGCGGGTGGACAACACCCGCGAGGGGTGGTCGCTGGCCGTGGTGGACTGTATACTGAATACAGTAGACAACGCGTGATCGAGGAGGAGTGGCCGCCGCTTTTCGACGGTGATTCCACGTGATGGGCCCGGATAACGCGGCCACGGGGAATTACCGGTGTGTGGGCGTTCGGCAAACCCTTTTGGTAAAGAGACTGTATCCTTCGGGAAATCGATGGGAAAAGGTAGCCGACGTCACGCTGATGCCGGCGGCGGTCCGGTGGTCAACGGGAGCTGACAATGGTGCCGTCCACCCTGGCGAATCTTTCGCCGGCACGAGGAATATCCGGTCCGATGCCGCTGCGCCGGCGCGTTTACGAGGCCCTGCTCGGCTGGCTCACCACGGGTGATCTCGCTCCGGGGCAGCCGCTGGTGGAGGCCGAACTCGCCGACCGGCTCAGCGTGCCCCGCCAGCACGTGCGCGAGGCACTGCACTGGCTGCACACCGAGGGCTGGGTGGACCTGCGCCCCCGCGAGGGCGCGTGCGTGCACCTGCCGGACGAGGACGCGGCCGACCAGCTGCTGGCCATGCGCTGCCTGCTGGAAACCGAGTCCGCCAGGCTGGCCGCGCCGCGCGCCACCGCCTCGGACGCCGAGCGCCTGGCCGAGCTGTGCGAACAGGGCCGCGCCTCGGCGGCGGCCACGGACATCCCGGGGCAGGTGCGGGCCAACGCGCGGCTGCACGCGCTGATCACCCAGCTGTCCGGCAACCAGGTGCTCATCGACTTCGCCGAGCAGGTGGAGCGCCGGGCGCGGTGGTGCGCGGCGCTGGCGGCCCGGCTGCGCGGTGCGGAGTCCTGGCAGGAGCACGCCGACCTGGTGGCGGCGATCGCCAGGAACAACGGCGAGGAAGCCGCGCGAATCATGCGGGCGCACACCGAGCGCACCCGCCGGTGTTGTCGCCGGCGACTCCGGGAACAACACCAGAAAACCGTTTCCGGTGCCGAGTCGGCCGGTCCGGACAACGGGGAGAACACCGAGAACGGCGGCCGGGACGACGAATGAGAACGGCGGGGCCGGGTAACCGGCGGTCCGCCTGATCATCCCGGTCGACCCCACCCGGAATCGGCTGGTCGGCCATTGCCGGTCAGCGCGAGGGAAAGGAGATGGCAGTCATGCCAGCATGGCGGGACGTGGTTCGTTCACTCACCCAGCCGCCGCCCGGACACCGCGCGGACGGCCGGGTGCTCGGCCTCGGTCTGGCGGCCGCGATGGACCGGGCGCGCGAGAACGAGGTGGCCGAGGTCGAGGAGTTCCTCCGCCAGCACACCGAGGACGACCAGCAGCGCGCCCAGCGCTGACGCCGCGCGCCGGGTGTCGGGACCCGGCTGAGGCGTCCGATCACCCGGCGGTCAGCCCGCCTCCACCTCCTCGGACACGGTCCGGTCCCGGGCGGGCGCGGTCGGCGCCCGCCTGTCCCGGGCGGTCCTGACCAGGCTCGTCACCGCGGTGATCGCCAGGGTGCCGACGATCACCGCCAGCGAGGCCCAGATCGGGATCGCCGGCGCCCAGCCGACGCCCTGCTCGTGCAGGGCCTCCAGGACCAGCTTCACCCCGATGAAGGCCAGGATCACCGACAGGCCCCTGCTCAGGTGGACCAGCCGGTCGAGCAACCCGCCGATCAGGAAGAACAGCTGCCGCAGCCCCATCAGGGCGAAGGCGTTGGCGGTGAACACCAGGTACGGCTCGGTGGTGAGACCGAAGATGGCGGGAATCGAGTCCACCGCGAACAGCACGTCGGTGGTGCCGACCGCGACCATCACCACCAGCATGGGGGTGACCACCCGGCGGCCGGCCTCGCGGGTGAACAGCGTGCCCCGGCCGTAGGCGGTGCTGGTCGGCACCACCCGGCGGACCAGCCGCACCACCGCGTTCTCGGTGAACTCGGTCTCCTCGGCGGGGTCCTCGCGGAGCAGCTTCCAGGCCGTGTAGACCAGGAACGCGCCGAACAGGTAGAAGACCCAGTCGAACCGGCGCACCGCCTCGGCGCCGACCGCGATGAACACCCCGCGCAGCAGCAGCGCCAGCACGACGCCCACCAGCAGCACCTTCTGCCGGAACCGCCTCGGCACCCCGAACCTGCTCATGATCAGCACGAACACGAACAGGTTGTCCACGGACAGGGAGTACTCGGTGATCCAGCCGGCGAAGAACTCGCCGCCCGAGCCGGGGCCGGCCAGCACCAGCAGGCCGAGTCCGAACACCACCGCCAGCACCACGTAGCACACCACCCAGGTGGTGCACTCGCGCAGCGACGGCTGCCTCGGGTTGCGGGCGACCAGGTAGAAGTCGACGGCGACCACGGCGGCCAGCGCGCCGATCGTCGCGATCCACACCCAGGTGGGAAAGCCCATGGCGATGTCCTCCGGTTCGGGTCGCGGCGGTGTGGCGGCCGGTACCGCGGCCGGCCGCCAGCCGGTCCGGTCACTGCGGTGGTGCGCCTCCGGTGGTCCGGTCAGTCCGACCAGTCCGGTTGGCCGGGCCGGTTCGGTCGGCGCCGGCTGCCGGGCCGGCGGGACCTGGCCCGCTGTCGCGCCGCCCGCACGCTGCGCGCGTGCGCCACGTAGCGGGTGACCAGCCGCTGGGCCGCGGGGTTGTGCCCGCCCACCCGGGCGAACCAGTGCGGGGCGATCCGCTCGTGCAGCCAGAGGAAGCCGATCGCGTATCCGGCACTGATCACGGCCTGGTAGGTCAGGAAACCCAGTAGATCATCGGGTAGCGCCACCCGGCCAGTCACGGCCAGCCGCGTCACCACTTCGTGCACCAGGCGGGCGAGCGGGAAGCCGACCAGCCAGTAGAGCGCGGCCGGGGCGAACACCCCGAGCCGGACCCGGCCGGTGGCCAGGACCAGGCCGTAGCCGCCGCCGAGCAGTCCGAGCGGGACACCCAGGGCCAGGGTGGCCAGCAGCGCCCAGCCGGCGGAGCCGGCGACGAACGCGGTCAGCGCGCCGCCGGCGGCTCCGGCCAGCAGACCCACGACGAATCCGGGGAAGGCGAGTTCGGCCGCGCTGCGCAGTCGGGTCCGTGCGGTCATCGTCGTCGTGATCATCGTCGGCGTGGTCATCTCAGCCCACGACCACGCCGAAGCGGACCAGGCTGTAGAAGAGCATGCCCAGGTAGAACACCGCGCCGAAGCCGATGACCAGGTTGGTGGGCAGCTTCGGCCGGATGGGTTTGGGCAGCAGGGTGTTGTTGACCAGCAGCAGCACCACGCAGTAGGCGCCCATGGCGAACGTGGACAGGAACGCCAGGATGTCCAGAATGGAGCTGGGGCCGTCGGCCGGGCCGAACAGCAGGATGAGGATGCCGAAGGCGATCAGGCCCCACAGGTAGGCGGCGTAGAGGTGGGCCATGCGGAACCGGCGGGCGCCCCGCACGAAGAAGTAGGTCATGTCGGCCTGGCCCCGGGAGAACGAGTCGAACAGGCCCAGGGTGGCGTTGAGCCCGATCAGCGCGATGAACCCGAAGAAGACCGTGCCCAGCGCGGAACCGCCCACCGAGGAGAACGCGTCGGCCATGGCGTTCAGCGCGGCCTCCCGGTCACCGGACTCGATCAGCGAGCGCACGTCCGGGTTCTGCCGGGAGGCGGCCTGGGCCAGCACGGTGAACGAGATGGTCACCAGCATGGTGATGCCCCAGAACAGCAGCAGCGCGTCAAAGGTCACCCAGCGCCGCCAGCCGCGCCACTTGGCCATCTCGCCGGGGTCGCTGGTGTCGAACATGAAACCCCTGGCCGGCATGGCCTCCTCCGCGCCGGCGTGGCGCAGCCCCCGGATGCTGGGCACGTGCGCGCCCATGCCGGCGCCGCTGTCCCGCAGGTGCAGCGTGTACCACATCTGCTGCATGCCCGACGGCCCGGCGAACGCGATCGAGCCGACCACGATGGGGAACCAGGACTCGGACAGCGCCTGGCTGGGGAAGTATCCGAAGTGGAACATGCCGGCGAGGGTGCTGCTCAGGTCGTGCCAGTCGCCGACCAGCGCGGCGATGACCGCGGTGCCCACCACGAGCACGCCGATCAGCAGCGACAGCACGTTCTCCAGCAGGTTGTAGATCACCTTGGCCAGGCTGAACACCACGCCGACCAGCACCAGCCCCACGCAGGCCGCGATCACCCACGGGATGCCGGTGATCCGCTCGAACGCCGCGGCACCGGCGGAGAGGTGGCCCGGCCAGATGTAGACCAGGATCGCCACCGCGAAGAAGAACCACATCAGCGGTTTGAACACGCGGGCGGCGCCGAAGAAGATGCTCTCCCCGGTGGCCATGGCGTAGCGGGCCATCTCCAGCATGACCACGGCCTGGAGGGTGACGCCGATCAGGAACAGCCACCGGATCTCCGGGCCGAAGACCAGGACCAGGCGCGGCCACATGTAGGACTCGCCCATGCCCACGCCCAGTGCGACCAGGAAGACGGTGGGGCCGAGCAGGTGGATCGACGGTGGTGCCTCGGGCAGCTTGCGGATGGGCATGGGGTCGAGCCGGCCGGCCCGCCACACCCGTTCTGGACCGTGCGATGCCGCCAGGTGACCGTCGGACGGTCCGGCGGTTGGTGCGTTCGAAGCGTCCACAGCAGGACCTTTCTCCCGAGTTTGTGGTACCGGTGACGCCCCTGACCTGCCGCGTGCGGTGGCCTCAGCCGCCGAGCAGCCCGGCCGCCCGCGCCCACCGGTACTTGGCGCCCAGCACGGCCACGGGCCGCTCGGTGGTGTAGGGGTAGGCCACGATCCCGTGGTCGAACAGGTGCTCGCAGGCCTGCTCCACCTCGGTGTCCCCGGCCAGGGAGGCCACCACGGGCTTGTCGATCCCCTCGGCCCTGGCCTGTGCCACGACCCGGGCGGTCAGCTCGGCGAAGACCATGGGGGGCGTGACGATGGTGTGCCAGTAGCCGAGGACCAGCGCGTGCACGCGCGGGTCGGTCAGGCCGAGCCGGATGGTGGCCTCGTAGGTCGACGGCGGCTCGCCCCCGGTGATGTCGATCGGGTTGCCGGCCGCGCCGAACGGCGGGATGTGCCGGCGGAACGCCGCGTCCAGGTCGTCGGGGATCTCCATCAGGCGCAGGCCGTTGTCCACGCAGGCGTCCGAGAGCAGCACACCCGAGCCGCCGGCGCCGGTGATGATCACCACGTTCTCCCCGGCGGGCGTGGGCAGCAGCGGCAGCCCCCTGGCGTACTCCAGCATCTCGTTCAGGCCCGGCGCCCGCACCACCCCGGCCTGCCGCAGGATGTCGTCGTAGACCTTGTCGTCGCCGGCCAGCGCGCCCGTGTGTGAACTGGCCGCGCGCGCCCCCAGGGCGGTGCGCCCGGCCTTGAGCACCACCACGGGCTTGCGCCTGGTCACCCGGCGCGCGGTTTCGACGAACGCCCGCCCGTCCTTGAGGTCCTCCAGGTGCATGGCAACGCACCGGGTGTTGTCGTCGTGCTCGAAGAAGGTGAGCAGGTCGTCCTCGTCCACATCGGACTTGTTGCCCAGCCCCACGATCGCGGACACGCCCATCCTGGTGGTGCGGCTGAAACCGAGGATGGCCATGCCGATGCCACCGCTCTGCGAGGTCAGCGCCACCCCGCCGGTGACGTCGTAGGGCGTGCAGAAGGTCGCGCACAGGTTGCGCGGGGTGTAGTAGTAGCCGTAGATGTTGGGGCCGAGCAGCCGGATGCCGTGCTGCCTGGCGATCGCCACCACCTCGTCCTGCAGCGCGGTGTTGCCGGTCTCGGCGAAACCCGACGGGATGAGCACCGCGGCGGGCACGCCCTTGTGGCCGCACTCGGTCAGCGCCGAGGGCACCAGCTTGGCGGGCACCGCGAACACCGCCACGTCCACGTCCACCGGCACGTCGGTGACGCTGCGGTAGACCTTGTGCCCCATGATCTCGTCGGCCCTGGGGTTGATCGGGAAGATCTGCCCGGCGAAGCCGCCGTCGACCAGGTTGCGCATGACCGAGTTGCCGATCTTGCCCGGCTCGGCCGAGGCGCCGATGACCGCGATCGCCGCCGGGTTCATCAGCCGGTTCATCACCCGCAGGATGTCCTCTTCGGACGGTCGGGGCGGCGGCGCGGCCGGCTCGGGGTCCAGCAGGACGCGCACGTCCGCCGCGCACACCCCGTCGGCGGTGGCGAACACCGGGTTCAGGTCGAACTCGCTGATCTGCGGGAAGTCGGTGACCAGGTCGCCGACCCGGGCGATCACCTCGGCCAGGCCGGCGGCGTCGACCGGCGCGGCGCCGCGGACGCCGCGCAGCACCTCGGCCGCGGCGATGTCGTCGAGCATGCCCTCGGCCTCGGCGCGGCTGATCGGGGCCATCCGGAAGGTGACGTCCTTGAGCACCTCGACCAGCACGCCACCCAGGCCGAAGGCCACCACCTTGCCGAAGGTGGGGTCGGTGGTGGCGCCGACGATCACCTCCTGGCCGCCGGTCAGCAGCTGCTGCACCTGCACGCCGGTGATGGCCGCGTCCGGCCGGTGCGCCAGGGCGTTGGCCACGATCCGCTGGTAGGCGGCGCGCGCCGCGTCCGCGTCGGCCACGCCCACGACCACGCCGCCGGCCTCGGTCTTGTGCAGGATGTCCGGTGAGACGATCTTCATCACCACCGGGAAGCCGAGCTGGGTGGCCTGTGCCGCGGCCTGGTCGGCGCTGGTGGCCAGGGCCTCGCCCGGAGTGGGGATGCCGTAGGCGGCGCAGATCCGCCGGCCCTCGGGCGCGGTCAGCGCGGTGCGTCCGGCGGCGATCGCCTCGGCGAGGACCGCCCGCACCTCGGCGCGGTCGTAGTCGGGCTGGCCGGTGGTGCTGGTCCGGTCGCTGGCTGTCATCGGTCAGATCACCCCGTTCGCTTTGAGGTTGGCGAATTCGGCGCGGCCCAGCCCCAGCTCGCGCAGGTAGACGTCCTCGTTGTGCTCGCCGAGCAGCGGCGAGCGCTCGACCTGGACCGGGGAGTCGGACAGCTTGATCGGACAGCCCACGGTCTTGAACTCGCCCCGCTCGGGGTGGTCGACGCTGACGATCATGTCGTTGGCGGCCAGCGACTCGTCCTCGATCAGCTCCCGGGTGGACAGGATCGGGCCGCACGGGATGTTGTGCGCGTTCAGCCTCTCCAGCACGGTCCACTTGTCGTGGTGGATCGTCCACTCCTCGATCAGCTGGAACACCTTGTCCAGTTTGGACAGTCGGGCTTCCGGTGTGCTCCACTCCGGGTCGTCGGCCAGTTCGGGCCGGCCGATCAGCTGGGTGATCGGTGCCCAGCCGACCGGCTGGACGATCACGTAGATGTAGTCGTTGGGGCCGCCCGGGCTGCACCGCAGCGCCCAGCCGGGCTGGCCGCCGCCGGAGGCGTTGCCCGAGCGCGGCACCTCCGCGCCGAACTCGTCGTTGGGGTACTCGGCGAGCGGGCCGGCCGCCAGCCGCTGCTGGTCGCGCAGCTTGACCCGGCACAGGTTGAGCACGGCGTGCTGCATGGCCACGTTGACCCGCTGGCCGCGCCCGGTGGACACCCGCTGGTAGAGCGCGGCCAGGATGCCGGCCACGGTGTGCACGCCGGTGCCCGAGTCACCGATCTGCGCGCCGGTGGCCAGCGGCGGGCCGTCCTCGAAACCGGTGGTGCTCATCGACCCACCCATGGCCTGCGCGACCACCTCGTAGGCCTTGAAGTGGGTGTAGGGGCCCTCGCCGAAGCCCTTGATCGAGGCGTAGATGAGCCGGGGGTTGATCTCGCGCAGGCGCTCCCACGGAAAACCCAGCCGTTCCAGGGTGCCCGGGCCGAAGTTCTCCACCAGCACGTCGGAGCGGCGCACCAGGTTGACGAACAGGTCGTGGCCGCGCCCGGCCTTCATGTTCAGCGTGATGCTGCGCTTGTTGCAGTTGAGCATCGTGAAGTAGAGGCTGTCCGCGTCCGGCACGTCCCGCAGCTGGCGCCGGGTGATGTCACCGCCGGGGGCCTCCAGCTTCACCACGTCCGCGCCCAGCCAGGCGAGGATCTGGGTGCAGGACGGCCCGGACTGGACGTGGGTCATGTCGAGGACGCGGACGCCGTCGAGTGCCTTTCCCATGAGTGTGCTCCCTCGAACCGAAAACCGTTGGGGGACAGGGCGTTTCCGGGTGGGACTGTCCTATTTGTACATCGTCTGGTTCATGGTTCCCGGCGCGTAGACGTCCGGGTCCACCCACACGTTGACCAGCGACGGCTTGCCGGACTGGCGGGCGCGCTCCAGGGCCGGCCGGATGTCGGCGGGGTCGCGCACCTCCTCGCCGTGGCCGCCGAGCAGCCGGGCGAACTCGTCGAAGCGCACGTCGCCGAGGGTGTTGCCGACCCGGCCGCGCTCGGCGCCGTACTTCTGGATCTGGCCGTAGCGGATCTGGTTCATCGAGGAGTTGTTGCCCACCACGCCGATGAACGGCAGGTTGAACCGCACCATGGTCTCGAAGTCCCACCCGGTCAGGCTGAACGCGCCGTCGCCGAACAGGCAGACGACCTCCGCGTCCGGCCGGGCGTGCTTGGCCGCCATGGCGAAGGGAACGCCGACGCCCAGCGTGCCCAGCGGGCCCGGGTCCATCCAGTGCCCCGGTGCCTTGGGCTGCACCACCTGGCCGGAGAAGGTGACGATGTCGCCGCCGTCGCCGATGTAGATCGAGTCCTCGGTGAGGAACTCGTTGATCTCGTGCACCAGCCGGTAGGGGTCGATGGGCGAGGCGTCGGAGAGCTGGCGGGGCAGGCGCTTCTGGTAGGCGGCGGTCTCCACCGCGCGCAGTTCCGCCAGCCAGTCCCGGCGGCCGGCCGCACCGGGGTCGCCCAGCCCGGACGCGGCGGCGGTGACCGCGGCCAGCACCTGCCCGGCATCGCCGACGATGCCCAGGTCGACGTCCCGGTTCCTGCCCACGGTCCGGTAGTCCAGGTCGATCTGCACCACGGTGGCGGTGGGCGAGAGCCGGCGGCCGTAGCCCATCCGGAAGTCGAACGGGGTGCCGACGATGATGATCAGGTCGGCGTTGCTGAACGCGTACCGGCGGGAGAGCTGGAAGTGGTGCGGGTCGCCCGGGGGCAGGGTGCCCCGGCCGGCGCCGTTCATGTACGCCGGCACGTTGAGCGCGCGCACGAACTCCACGGCCGCGTCCGTGGCCCGGCAGGTCCACACCTGGCTGCCCAGCAGCACGCACGGCTTGGCCGCGTGGGTGATCAGGTCGGCGAGCCGCTGCACCGCCTCGGGATCGCCGACCGAGCGGGTGGACGCCCGGTAGTGGCCGGCCCGCGGCACCCTGGCCTTCTCCACCGGCACCCTGGCGTCCAGCACGTCCCTCGGGATCTCCAGGAAGGACGGTCCTGGTGCGCCGTGGTAGCACTCGCGGAAGGCCATGGACACCAGGTCGGCGACCCGTTCGGTGGCCGGCACGGTGGCGGCGAACTTGGTGATCGGCGCCATCATGTCCACGTGCGGCAGGTCCTGCAGCGAGCCCATCTTGTGCTGGCTGAGCGCGCCCTGGCCGCCGATCAGCAGCATCGGGCTCTCCGCGCGCAGCGCGTTGGCCACCCCGGTGACCGCGTCGGTGGTGCCGGGGCCGGCGGTGACCACCGCGCAGCCGGGTTTGCCGGTGATCCGGGCGTACCCGTCGGCGGCGTGCGCGGCGACCTGCTCGTGCCGCACGTCGATCACGTCGATGCCCTCGTCGACGCAGCCGTCGTAGATGTCGATGATGTGGCCGCCGCACAGGGTGAACACCACGTCGACGCCCTCGGCCTTGAGGGCCTTGGCCACCAGGTGGCCACCGGAGATCAGCTCCGGCTCGGTCGCGCCGGCCCGGGCGGCGGTGGGCTCGGCCGGCGCACCGGCGACGGCGGTGGTGGACGGCGGGACTGTCTGCGTCATCTGCGTCCTCAACTCCTCACGTGCGAGGGACACCCGGGCGCGCCGGGATGCTTCGGCCAGCCCGGCCGGGACGGCTGGGCGGCTCGTTCGAGGTGGTGACGAAAGCCGACTGGGGCGGGGAACCGGCTGCGCGAGGGGCTCCGGGCCACTTTTCATACTGCATACCGTATGGAGTTATGCCTACTCCTGGTGACGGTGCTTGTCCAGTGCGCCAAAAAGGGGAACGTGGGGAATTCGGACACCGGCGACCATTGCCACAAAAGGCTGGACCGGGCGATCAGCTGTCCGTTTTGGTGGAAAAGGAAACGCTTGTCAGCCCTGTCGGATATGGCGGGAAATCACCGCGTGCGGCGGCGCACCGGGGGAAAGGTGTGGTTTCGCGGAAAGGACGCGGATTCCGCCGAGGTGAATGCGCGGGGCGGAATCAGCCGGAGGTGTTCTCGTCGCCGGCCGCGGTGCGCCGCTCGTGGTAGGTCTGCCGGGTGCGCTCGGTGTGCCGGTTCATGACCTGACTGGCCGTGTCGGCGTCGCCGGCCGCGATCGCCCGGATGAGTTCGGCGTGCTCCGCCCAGGAGTCGTGGCCGCGGGGCCGGGCGATGGGCGTGTAGTACCAGCGCACCCGGCGGTCCACCAGGGCGATGAGTTCGGCCAGCACCGCGTTGCCGGACAGTTCGGTGATGAACGCGTGCAGCCGGGCGTTCGTGCTGACCAGTCCGTCCACGTCGTCGTCGGCCAGCGCCCGCTCGCCCTCGCGCTGCAGTTCCCACAGCCGCTCGACGTCCTGGGCGTCGGCCTGCTGCGCGGCCAGCCGCGCCGAGTAGGTCTCCAGCACCGACCGCACCCCGAGCAGTTGGTCGGCCTCGGCCTCGGTGGGCAGGTGCACGAACGCGCCCTGGGCCGGCCGCAGGTCGACCCAGCCCTCGGTCTGCAGGCGCTGCAGCGCCTCCCGCACCGGCTGCCGGCTCACCCCGAGCAGCTCGGCCAGCTCCAGTTCCACCAGGTGCTGGCCGGGTTTGAGGGTGCCGTTGATGATCAGTTCGACCAGCGCGTCGTAGACCGCCTGGCGCAGCGGCGCCGGCCGCTGGACCCGCTGCACCGGGGACGAGCCGAGCGCGCCCCGGCCGCGGCGGCGACCACTGGGGGAGCCCGGGGTTGCGGGGGAGGCGTTGTGGTTCACGACGGCACCTGCTTGCGCTCGACGGCTGGGCACGGCGGTGGTCCTGGCGGTTTCCCGGGCACCGAGCATACAGACTTTCGTATGCAAAAGCCCAGGGCGGAGAACGTGCTCCCGCGGCCCGGTGTGATCGCGCTCTCGCTTGCCGGGACGCCGCTTGCGTCGAAGATCCCGGGTTTGTTAGCACTCGATGGCGACGAGTGCTAACAGGGTTTGCTTCTCAGCCCACGTTGAGGAGGAAAGACTTGAGCAGCGTGTCCGCTCACCGCACGACGAACCGGGCGCCGCACAGCATTCCGCGCCAGGCCCGGGACACCGCCCCCGCCGGGGACCCGCTCCGCGTGGTCCTGGTCGCCCCGCCCTACTTCGACGTGCCGCCCAAGGCCTACGGCGGCGTGGAGGCCGTGGTCGCCGACCTGGCCGACGCCCTGGTGGGCCTGGGCCACCGGGTGACCCTGATCGGCGCGGGCCGCCCGGGCACCGCCGCCCGGTTCGTGCCGGTCTGGGAGCACACCGTGCCCGACCGGCTCGGCGAGCCCTACCCGGAGGTCATGCACGCGGCGGCGGTGCGCGCGCAGGTGCGCCGGCTGGCCGAGACCGAGGGCGTGGACGTGGTGCACGACCACACCCTCGCCGGGCCGCTGAACGTGCCCGCCTACACCGCGCTGGACCTGCCGACCGTGGTCACCGTGCACGGCCCGGTCGACGCCGACATGCACCGGTACTACCGGGCGCTGGGCGAGGACGTGCACCTGGTGGCGATCAGCGACCGGCAGCGGGCCCTGGCCCCGGACCTGAACTGGATCGGCACCGTGCACAACGCGCTGCGCGTCGAGGACTGGCCGTTCCAGCGGGACAAGCGGGACTACGCGCTGTTCCTCGGCCGGTTCCACCCGGACAAGGCACCGCACCTGGCCCTGGAGGCGGCGCACGCCGCCGGGCTGCCGCTGGTGCTGGCCGGCAAGTGCGCCGAGCCGATCGAGAAGGAGTACTTCGAGCGCGAGGTGCGGCCCCGGCTGACCGAGCAGGACCACGTGTACGGCGTGGCCGACGCGGTGGCCAAGCGCCGGCTGCTGGCCGAGGCGCGCTGCCTGCTGTTCCCCATCCGCTGGGAGGAGCCCTTCGGCATGGTCATGATCGAGGCCATGGCCTGCGGCACGCCCGTGGTGGCGCTGCGCGCCGGCGCCGTGCCCGAGGTCGTCGTGGACGGCGTCACCGGCCTGATCCGCGACGATCCCGCGGAACTGCCCGCCGCGCTGCACGAGGTGACCAGCCTGGACCCGGCCGCCTGCCGGGCGCACGTGGCCGAGCACTTCGGGGTGGCCGGGCTCGGCGCCGGCTACCAGGCCGCCTACCGCGCGGCCATCACCGCGATCCGTGGCACCGCGTCCGGGGCGCTGGCCACGCTGCGCCGCGACTACGCCGCACTGGACTCGGCACTGGACCGCGCCTACCCGCGCGACCGGTGGCCCGCGCCGTCCGATGTGGACGCGACCGGCCAGCAGGACGGCGGGCCCGCCCTGCAGGTCTCCGGAGAGCGGGCGTGAGCGCGCACCGCTAGTCCATCCGGGCGGTGTGCTCGCACGGGGCCACCCGGCAGGGTGACGCTGACAGTGCCGAGTCGCTGACAGTGAGGGGAGCCGCCGTGCTGGACGTGCTGCTGACCAACGCGAACGTGCACACCATGGTCGAGGACCGGCCCACGGCCCGCGCGGTCGGCGTGTTCGGCGACCGGGTGGTCGGGGTGGACGAGGAGGTCACCGGACTGCCGGCCCGCGCCGTGGTCGACTGCGCCGGCGCCACCCTGACACCCGGCTTCGCCGACGCGCACAACCACATGGCCTGGTTCGGCCTGGCCCTCGGTGAACTGGACCTGTCCGGGCACACCGACCTGACCGCCCTGTACGCGGCCGTGGCCGCGCGCGCCGCCACCCTGCCCCCGGACGCCTGGGTGGTCGGCAGCGGCTACGACAACGCCGCGCTCGGCGGCCACCCGCACCGGGCCGCGCTGGACCGCGCCGCCGGTGGCCGCCCGGTCTGGCTCAAGCACCGCTCCGGCCACGTGTGCGCGGTCAGCAGTGCCGTGCTGGACCGGGCCGGCGTGCTGGACGGCTCGGCGCGGGTGCCGGACGGGGGCGTGGTGGTGCGCGACGAGCACGCCGCACCCACCGGCGTGCTGGAGGAGCAGGCCCAGCGGCTGGTGCTGGACCTGGTGGTGCCCTACCCGGTCGACGAGCTGGCGGCCGCGATCGCCAGGGCCGCCCGGGTGTACGTGGCCGAGGGGCTGACCCACGTCACCGAGGCCGGCATCGGCGGCGGGTGGATCGGCCACAGCCCGGTGGAGGCGCTGGCCTACCAGGTGGCCAGGCAGCGCGGCGACCTGCCGCTGCGGGTGGAGCTGATGACGGTCAGCGACGCGCTGCACCCGCTGCCCGGCCACCCCGCCGACGACGCCGGCATCGGGCTGGACCTGGGGCTGCGCACCGGGTTCGGCGATGACTGGCTGCGCCTGGGACCGGTCAAGGTCTTTGTGGACGGTGCGCTGACCAGCCGCACCGCCGCGGTGACCGAGCCGTTCCTGGACCACGGCCGCACCCGGGGCTACTTCCAGGACGACCCGGACCGGCTGCGCGAGCTGGTGGTGGCCGCGCACCTCGGCGGCTGGCGGGTGGCGGCGCACGCCATCGGCGACCGCGCCGTCGACCTGGTGCTGACCGCGGTGGAGCAGGCGCAGCGGCTGCGGCCGCGCCCCGACGCGCGCCACCGCGTCGAGCACGCCGCCGTGGTCCGCCCCGACCAGCTCGCCCGGATGGCCGCGCTGGGCGTGATCCCGGTGCCCCAGGCCCGGTTCCTGCACGAGATCGGCGACACCATGGCCGAGGCGCTGGGTGTGCGGCGGACCGGGTGGCTGTACCGGCACAAGTCCTTTGTGGACGCCGGCATCCCGGTGCCGGGCAGTTCCGACCGGCCGGTCGCCCTGGGCGCGCCGCTGCTGGGCATGCGGTCCATGGTCGAGCGCACCAGCAGCACCGGCGCGGTGCTCGGCCCGGCCGAGCGGGTCACCGCCGCCGAGGCGCTGCGCGCCTACACCACGCACGCCGCCCACGCCGCGCACCAGGAGCACCGGCGCGGCCGGATCGCCCGCGGCTACCTGGCCGACCTGGTGCTGCTGGCCGACGACCCGGTCACCGTGCCCAGCGCGCGCATCGACGCGATCGAGGTGCTGGCCACCCTGGTCGGTGGCGCGTGCGCGCACGGCGGCGACCGGCTGGCCGAGCTGACCACCCGGGGAGCGGTGCCGGCCCGGTGAGCACCGCCGGCGCGCGCGCCCGCCCACCCGGTGGACGCCGACCGGGGTGGGTGGCCATCCCGCGGAACTACACTCCGGCGGCGTGGGTACCTACTCAGCCGATGCCAGACGTCCTCGCACCAGCGCGCACCTGACGAGCGGCCAGCGATGAGCCGGCCGGCGCTGCTGGACCTGTTACCGGACGGGGTGGCCGTGGCCGACCCGGACGTGCTCGCCGCCTACCGCAACGACCACGCCCAGTTCTGTCCCAGTGGGACACCGGCCGTGCTCGTGCGGGCGCGCTCGGTGGACGACGTGGTGACCACCCTGCGGTGGGCGCACGCCAACCGGGTGCCGGTGGTGCCGCAGGGGGCGCGCACCGGGCTGTCCGGCGCGGCCAACGCCATCGACGGCGGTGTGCTGCTGTGCCTGGAGAAGATGGACCGGGTGCTGGAGGTGGACACCGAGGAGCAGCTGGCCGTGGTCCAGCCCGGCGTGGTCAACGCCAGGCTCGCCGCGACCGTGGCCGAGCACGGCCTGTACTACCCGCCCGACCCCGGTTCCCGGGACATCTCCACCATCGGCGGCAACGTGGCCACCAACGCCGGCGGCATGTGCTGCGTGAAGTACGGGGTGACCGCCGACTTCGTGCGCGGCCTGCAGGTGGTGCTGGCCGACGGCCGGGTGCTGCGCACCGGCCGGCGCACCGCCAAGGGCGTGGCCGGCTACGACCTCACCCGGTTGTTCGTCGGCTCCGAGGGAACCCTGGGGGTGATCACCGAGATCACCCTGGCGCTGCGGCCGGCGACCCAGCGCCCGCTCACCGCGGTGGCCTTCTTCGCCACCCCGGCCGACGCCTGCCGCGCGGTGGCCCACCACCTGGGGGCCGGCCACCGGCCGTCCGTGCTGGAGTTCATGGACCGCCCCACGGTCGACGCCGTGTCCGCAATGGCCGATCTGGGTTTTCCCGACGACCTGGGCGCGGTGCTGATCGCCCAGTCCGACGTGGGCGCCGGCGCCCCCGAGGAGCTGCGCGCCTTCGAGCTGTCGGCCAGGGCCTGCGGTGCCACCGACGTCGTCGTGGCCGACGACCCGGCCGAGGGAGAACTGCTGATGCGGGCCCGGCGGCTGGTCGGCCACGCCCAGGAACGGCTGGGCGCCACCCTGGTGGACGACGTGTGCGTGCCCCGGCGCCGGCTGGCCGAACTCGTCGAGGGCGTGGCGCGCATCGCCGAGGCGCACGGCGTGCTGATGAGCTGCGCCGGCCACGCCGGTGACGGCAACATGCACCCCACGGTGATCTTCGACAAGTCCGACCCGGCCCAGGCCGCCGCGGCCGAGCGGGCGTTCGAGGAGATCATGCGGCTCGGCCTGGACCTGGGCGGCACCATCACCGGCGAGCACGGCGTGGGCGTGCTCAAGCGGGAGTGGCTGGCCAGGGAACTCGACGAGACCGCACTGTGGACCCACCACCAGCTCAAGAACAGCCTCGACCCGAGGGGCATCCTCAACCCCGGCCGGGTGTTCGGCTGAACGGCCCGCCGCCCGGGTGACCACTGTGGCGGGCGGGACCAGTGGGGCGGGCGGACCGGCCTGTGTGGCCGGTCGCCCACCCGCGCACTGGGCGAGACGGGTGCCTTTTGGGCGTTGTTTGCCCGTCCACCGGGCACGGTGTGCTTCCATGTGCTTGGGCGGTGCCGCGTGCCATGCCCGGTCAGGTCCGGGACCGCGGCCCCAGACAAGGTGGGCGGGGGGAGAGTTTCTGATGCCGCTGCCGACAGCCGTACGTGAGAGAGCGCGCGCGTTCCTGCGCCCTGGAGAGACGATCCGGTACATCTTCCCGGCGTCCTCGCCGAGTTCGGCGTTCATCAGTGCGCACTACATCTTCGTGGTGACCGACGCCTCGGTCACCCTGCTGTTCACCGGGTTCGGGTCGCGCACCAACCCCAAGGAGGTGACCTGCCGGTACCCCAGCGGCACCCGCCTCGGCCCGGTGGACACCTCGCAGATCCCGTTCTTCGTGCTCGGCACCACCGTGTTCGAAGTGGACGAGGAGTACGTCCCGGTCATCAACGCGGCGGACGCGGAGTCCTCGGCCGACTGCCTGCCCCCGGACCCGCTGCCCGACCTGTAGTCGCGGGCCGGCGCGCCGCGCCTCACCCGGGTGAGGTCCCCGGGGTGACCGGCAGGCGGGGACGGCCGGTGCGGGTGGCCGCCCGCCGCGTTCCACGGGGCGGGGCAGGGCATTCGCGGTTACATTGAAATCTATGGTCAGCCAGCATGAGGAGACCACCCAGCACCGGGAGACCGCCGCCGACAAGACCCTGGATGTGTTGGAGGCACTGGCCAACCACTCCAGGATCGCCGACATCGCGTCGATCACCGGGCTGCCACGACCCACGGTGCACCGCATCCTGCAGACGTTGGTGCACCACGGCTTCGCCAGCAGCAACGGACGCGGGGACTACACCGGTGGGCCGCGCATCCTCAGCCTGGCGGGCAGGTTCCTGCAGCGGCTCAACCTCTCCGGGCAGGTCTACCCGCTGCTGCGGCAGTTGCAGGAGCGTTCCGGGTGGACGGTGTTCCTGTCGCTGCTGTCCGCCGACGAGGCGGTCGTCATCGCCAAGGCCGAGGGCACCGGGTCCTACCAGCTGTCCCGGCGGGTCGGGGTGAGCATTCCGCTGCACTGCAGCTCGACCGGCAAGGCGATCCTGTCGGCCATGCCCGACGAGGAGGTGCGGGCCCTGCTCGCGCGCACCGGCATGCCGAGCTGGGCGCCGAACACCATCACCGTGCCCGAGGTGCTGATCGCGGAACTCGCCGAGACCCGGCGCCGCGGGTACGCCGAGGACCGGGAGGAACTGGAGCCCGGGGTGCGCGCGGTGGCCGCCCCCGTCTTCGACCACACCGGACAGGTGGTGGGCGCGGTCAGCGCGGCCACCCTGGTGTTCCGGCCGGACATGGGCTCGATCCAGAGCCGGGGGGAGATGGTCACGGCCACCGCCAGGCAGATCTCCGAGTCGATGGGCGCGCCGGTGGAGCAGATCCCGAGCGCGGCGCCCGGGCAGACCGCGGCCCCCAGGTCCGAGCTGGCCTGGGCGGAGGTGCACCCGCAGGCATAGCGCCGTGCCCGATCGGGCAGGGCCGCCGCCCTATGATCGGCGGCGTGGCAGCGGACGCACCGACCAGAGGCGAACCGGGTGGCGTGAACCAGCGGCCGGCGTCCGCGCCGACCGCGGCCGGGGTGGTGCTGGCCAGTGGCTCGGGCACCCGGGTGGGCAGTGCGGTGAACAAGGTGTACCTCCCGCTGGGGGGCCGGCGGCTGGTGTCCTGGTCGCTGGCGGCGCTGGGCCAGGTGCCCGACATCGGGGTGCTGGTGCTGGTGACCCGGCCGCAGGACGCCGACCTGGTGGCCGAGGTGCTCGACCGGGCCGAGTCGCGGGTCGCCGTGGAGGTGGTGCACGGCGGGAGCAGCCGCCAGGAGTCCGAGCTGATGGCCCTGCGCCACCTGGCCCCGCGCATCCGGTCGGGGCAGGTCGACACCGTGCTGATCCACGACGCGGCGCGCCCGCTGGTCACCCCGGAGCTGGTGACCCGGGTGCTGCGGGCGGCGCGCGAGCACGGCGGAGCGGTTCCCGGCCTGCCGGCCGAGGACCTGGTGACCGTGCGCGAGCAGGACGGTGCGGAGCTGGTCGAGGCGGTGGCCGCCGACCTGGTCGGCGTGCAGACCCCGCAGGGCTTTGCCTCGGCGCCGCTGCTGGCCGCCTACGAGCAGGCGGCGCGGGAGGGCTTCGCCGGCACCGACACCGCCTCCTGCATGGAGCGCTTCTCGGCGGTCCCGGTGCGCTGGATTCCCGGCAGCCGGCGCAACTTCAAGATCACCTACGCGCACGACCTGGTTGTCGCCGAACAGGTGTTGGCCGATCGGCACTGATCGGCACGGACCGGCACTGATCGGCACTGATCGGCACGGGACCGGCGCCGGCGCGGACCGGGTTCACCCGGTGCGCGGCCGCGTCGCCGCGCACAGTTCGACCTCCAGCAGCCCCACCACCAGGGTGCCGCCCACGGTGGTGCGCACCGGGCGGGGTGCGCGGAAGGCCCGCTGGAAGGCCGCGTTCCACCCGGCGAAGTCCCGGACCGGGTCGGCCAGCGTGGCGTTGACCGTCACCACGTGGTCGAGGCCGAGCCCGATCTCGGTCAGCACGAGGTCCAGTGTGGACAGCACGGAGTCGGCCTGGCGCCGGATGTCCCCGCCGACGCACTCCCCGGTGCGCGGGTCGAGCGCGGCGAGGCCGCCGACGTGGACCAGTTCGCCGACCCGGATGGCGGCCGGTGTGCTCAGGTGGTATTTGGCCTTGATCGCCCGCAGCGCGGCGACGTCGTCATAGATCGTGATCACGGTGTCCTCCCGGTGCCTGGGCCGGCCCGCGCGCGGCGCGCTCGGCCAGGTGGCGGTGTTGGAACTCGGTGAGCGCGGTGATCAGCGCCCGGTAGGTGGGCTCGACGATGTCCGGGTCGAGCCCCTGTGCCACGGCGAGCGCCCGGACCCGGTCGATCACCTGCTCGACGCGCGCGGTGGAGCGCACCGCCTCGTCGTCGTGCTTGACCTCGACGAGTCGCGCCACGATCGCGGCGCGGCGCGCGATCAGGGCGACGATCTCCCGGTCGAGGTCGTCGATCTGGGCGCGGAACGCGGACAGGGCCTGCTGGTCACTGATGTGCATGCGGCACCCTAACCCGGGCGGTGCGGCGGACCTGGGTGTCGATGAAGTTGCCGAACAGGACCAGGCCGTGCTCGGTGCCGATGCTCTCCGGGTGGAACTGCAGCGATTCCACCGGTCGGGCCCGGTGGCGCAGGCCCATCACGTGGCCGTCGTCGTGCGCGCGGGCGGTGACGGCCACCTGGTCGGGCAGCCCGGCGTCGTCGACCACCAGCGAGTGGTAGCGGGTCACCCGCAGCGGGTCGGGCAGGCCGGTGAAGCAGCCGGCGCCGTCGTGGTGGACCGGACTGGACTTGCCGTGGCGGGGCCGGGCGGCCCGGCCCACCCGGCCGCCGAAGGCCAGCCCGATCGCCTGGTGGCCGAGGCAGATCCCGAGCACCGGCACGGCCGGGTCCAGACCGCGCAGCAGCGGGACGTAGCCGCTGTCGGCCGGGTGGCCCGGCCCGGGGCCGAGCACCACGAAGTCGGGTGGCGCCTGGGCGTCGGCCAGCGCCGGGGACACGGCGGGGTCGTCGCGCCGCAGCACCCGCACGCGCACGTCCAGCGCGCGCAGGTAGTGGTCGATGATGTGGACGAAGCTGTCGTAGGCGTCAACGAGCAGTGCCCGCACGGCACACCTCCGCTCCGGTGACCGCCCAGTGCACGGCGGCCAGTTTCTGGCAGGTCTCGGCCCACTCACCGGCGGGCACCGAGTCGGCCACCACCCCGGCCGAGGCCCGGTAGCTGAACCGGCCGCCGCGCGCGGTGGCACCCCGGATGCACAGGGCCAGGTCCACCTCGCCGGAGAACCCGATCAGCCCCAGCGCGCCCGCGTACATGCCGCGCCGGCTGGTCTCCAGCGACTCGATGACCTCCATCGCGCGGATCTTGGGCGCACCGGTCATGGTGCCGGCGGGAAACGCCGAGGTGATCACGTCGTACTCGTCGCAGCCGGCGCGCACCACCCCGGTGACCGTGGACACCAGGTGGTGCACGTGGGAGTACGGCTCGACGGTCAGCAGCTCCGGCACGGCCAGCCCGTCGCGGGCGCAGATCCGGCCGATGTCGTTGCGGCACAGGTCGACCAGCATCACGTGCTCGGCCTGTTCCTTCTCGTCGGCGCGCAGCGCCGCGACGCGCGCGGCGTCCTCGGCGGGGTCGCCGCCGCGCGGCGCGGTGCCGGCGATGGGCCGCATCACCACCTGGCCCGCGCGGGTGGCCACGAACAGCTCCGGGCTGGCGCCCAGCGCGGTGTGGGTGCCGAACGGCGCCAGGTAGCAGTAGGGCGAGGGGTTGGCGGCGCGCAGCCGCGCGTACACCGCCCGGGGGTCGGCGGCCGAGCGCACCCGCCGCTCGTGGCCGAGCTGCACCTGGTAGACGTCACCGGCGGCGACGTGCTCCAGCGCCCGGTCCACCGCCCGCAGGTAGTCCTCCCGGCAGGTGCTGTCGCTGCTGTGGACGGGCGGCGGCACCGAGGGCACCCGGTCCGCCTCGGGCGGGCGCCGCGGTGGCCGGGCCGCGGTGTCGGCCAGCGCGGCCACGTCCAGCACCGGCCAGCCGGCGGGGTTGTTGTGCGCGGTGACCACGGCCGTGCCGGTGGCCCGGTCCTGCTCGACCACTCCCTGGTACAGCGCCAGGTCCAGGTCGGGCTCGGGGTGGTCGGCGGGGATCAGCCGGGGCAGCCGCTCGATGGTGCCGGCCAGGTCGTAGCCCAGATAGCCGAACAACCCCAGGCGCAGCCCGTGCCGGCGGGCGTCGGCCGAGTCCGATGTGGACGCCAGCACCACGTCCCGGACGCCCCGCAACACGTCCCACACCCGGCGCCGGTCGGGCAGGTCGACGCACGGACCGGGCCGGTCGAGCAGGCCGGCCCGCGCCAGCGCGGTGGTGATCGCGGTGACCAGCAGGGGACTGCCCGACCAGCGCAGCCGGGAACCGGCCAGGCGGACCCGCAGCACCGGATTGACCCCGACGAACGAGCGCCGGCACTCGCTGTCCGGCCCGCCCAGTGATTCCAGCAGGAACACCGATCCCGGCCCGTAGCGGTCGGCCAGCCGGTTGTACACGGTGAAGGCCGGCGCGGCCCCCGGCACCACGCGGGTGCGGGTGGTCAGCAGCGGGCCGGGGTGGGTGGGGGAGAACACCGTCATGGCCGCACCTCCGGCAGTCGCGGTGCCGCGCCCGGCTGCCGGGTGCCGCCGGGTGCCCGGCGGGGCGCGGGCAGGGTGCGTTCGTGCCGCTCGTTGTCCTCGGTGCGGGCCAGCCAGCGCAGCTGCTCCGGTGACGCGGAGCGCAGCAGCCGGACCATGCCGACCATGCGCTCGATCATCCGGTCCAGGGCGCACACGCCCTCGGTGTCGGCCAGCGGCCGGTCGTGCGCGCCACCGCGCAGCACCGCGGGAAACCCGCTGCCCACCACCAGCATCCGGTTGAGCAGCATGTTGAGCAGCAACTGGTGGTGGACCTGCATGTCGTTGTAGCGCCGGCAGACCACCACGGCGCCGCCGACCTTGTTGGCCAGCGGCCGGTGGAACCTCAGGTAGCCGACACCGCTGCGCTCGATGAAGGTCTGCATCAGCTGGGCCGGGCCGAAACCGTGCACCGGCACCGCGTAGATCACCGCGTCCGCCGCGCACATCCGCTCCACCAGCGCGGCCACGTCGTCGCGCACCAGGCACGGCGCGCCGCGCGCGTTGCAGTCCCCGCACTGTCCACACGGGACGATGTGGTGGTCGCGCAGCGCGAGCACGGACAGCCGCGCGCCGTACCGGGCGGCCAGCTCGGCGGCGTAGTCCAGCACCTGGTCGGTGTTGCCGCCGGCGCGCTCCGAGCCGGAGATCGCCAGGACGCGCACGGGTGGGAGTTCGGTGTGGGTCATGGTGTTCTCCCCGCTGTCGGGCCGACCAGCGGCCGGCCCAGGGCGTGCAGCACCGGGACGAGATCCGCCATCAGCGCGCGGAACCCCTCGGGCCGCAGCGCCTGGCCGCCGTCACAGCGCGCCTGGCCCGGCTCGTCGTGCACGTCCACCAACAGCCCGTCGGCGCCGGCCGCGGCGGCCGCCAACGCCATGGGCCGCACCAGTTCCGGGTGGCCGGTGCTGTGGCTGGGGTCGACCACCACGGGCAGGTGGCTGGTGTGCTTGAGCACCGCCACCGCGCTCAGGTCCAGGGTGAACCGGGTGGCGGCCTCGAAGGTGCGGATGCCGCGCTCGCACAGCACCACCCGGTCGTTGCCCTCGGCCAGCACGTACTCGGCCGCGCCGAGCCATTCGTCCACGGTGCAGCCGAAGCCCCGCTTGAGCAGCACCGGACAGCCGGCCCGGCCCACCTCGCGCAGCAGCGGGAAGTTCTGCGCGTTGCGCGTGCCCACCTGCACCACGTCGGCGTGCTCGACCACCTGGGGCAGCGTGTGCACGTCGACCACCTCGGTGACCACGGGCAGGCCCAGCCCCCGGCCGACGTCGCGCAGGTCGCGCAGCCCGGGCTGGCCCACGCCCTGGAAGGCGTGCGGCGAGGTGCGGGGCTTGTAGGCGCCGCCGCGCAGGGCCGAGGCACCGCAGGCGCGCACCAGACCGGCGATGCGCCGCAGCCGGGACCGGCCCTCCACCGCGCACGGGCCGGCGATCACCGTGAACCCGCCGCCGCCGAAGCGGACCGGCCCCACCGCGACCGCGCTGTCCTCGACCACGCAGCCGCGGCTGGCCAGGGGCGCGCCCACCACCGGGTGGACCACCCGGCGCACGCCGGGCAGCGCGGCGATCCGGCGGGCCAGCTCGTCGCTGCCGTGTTCGGTGACCAGCACGGTGCTGGCACCGACCGTGATGGCCCGGCACCGCCCGGCCTCGGCCGGCAGCCGGGGCCTCGGACCGGCCGCGCCGGACTGGCCGGCGTCGGCACAGGTGACGATCAACATGGTCACGTCCTCTCTGTCTTACTGTCCGCTGTGGACGGATACGGGTTCGGGACGGGCCGGGGGAAGAGCGGCGACGGTCCTGGTGAGCGCCTGGGCCGCGACCGCGGTCAGGCCGGCGAGCACCGCCTCCACCAGGCACACCAGTGCGCCGCCCCGGGCCCAGCCGGCGCCGGAGCGCGCCACGCCGAGCAGCAGGGCGCCCAGCACGGCGGCGCCCAGGCCCAGCCCGGCCTGTTGGGTGGTGGTCAGCACGCCGCTGGCCGCGCCGGCGGACGCCGCCGGCACCCGGGCCAGGACGACCTCGAACATCGGGATCATCACCAGGGCGTTGCCCGCGCCGGTCAGCGCGAGCAGCGGGACCACGGCGGTGGCGGACAGGTCCGGGTAGGCCAGCCAGACCTGGACCGCGAGCCCGGCCAGTGCCGCGGCCAGCAGCAGGGCGCCCCCGGTGATCACCCGGTGGCCGTGGCGGGCGGTGAGCCGCCTGGCCAGCAGCGAGGCCACCAGGAAGGCGACCGCGTACGGCGCCAGCGCGAGCCCGGCGGCCAGTGGGGTGTGGCCAAGGCCGTCCTGCGCCACCAGCGCGCTGGTGAACAGGAACCCGCCGGCCCCGGGGAAGTAGCTGACCGCGACCAGCAGCCCCCGGCGCATGCCGGGCAGGGCCAGCAGCGCCGGCGGCAGCAGCACCACCCGACCGCGGCGCTCCCGCCACCGCTCCACCGCGGCCAGCGCCGCCGCGGCGAGGGGCGCCACGGCCAGGCACGACCAGTGCCACGCCGACCAGCCGCCGCGCTGGGCCAGCACGACCGGGGCCAGCACCCCGCCCAGCGCGCCGGCCAGCAGGGCCGCGCCCCACCAGTCCAGGCCGGCCCGCTGCCCGGGCGCGCGGGTCTCCGGCACCCGGCGCAGCGCCAGCAGCCAGCCGGCCACCCCGATCGGCACGTTGAGCAGGAACACCGGCCGCCAGCCCAGCCCGGCCAGGTCGGCCGAGGTGATCACCCCGCCGCTGACCTGCCCGAACACAATGGCCGTGCCGATCACGGCACCGAACAGGCCCAGCGCCCTGGCGCGCGCCGGGCCGTGGCACAGCGCCCGGATGGTGGCCAACACCTGGGGCACCATGGCCGCGGCGGCGACGCCCTGCGCGATCCTGGCGCCGACCAGCACGGTCACCGACGGCGCCAGTCCGCAGCCGGCCGAGGTGAGCACGAACGCGGCCATCCCGCCGAGGAACAGCGGACGCCGGCCGAGAAGGTCGCCGAGCCGGCCACCGGCCACCAGGCAGCACGCGTAGGCGATGCTGTAGCCGGCGAGCACCAGTTCCAGCGCGGCCGGGCCGGCCGCCAGGGACCGGCCGATGCTCGGCAGCGCCACGGTGACGATGAACAGGTCGGTCACGGCCAGGAACGAGCCGATGAGCACGGCCGGCAGCACCCGCCGGAGGTGGGGCTCCAGCCGGACCGCGGGGGCGTGCGGGTGGGAGTCGGGCACTCGGCCAGCCTGGGCGCGGCGACTTGCAATCGGCTTCAGTCCGGCTTGGCCGCCCGGCCGGCCCGCTCGGTGGCCACCGGTCCAATCACTCCGGCTGCCCGGCGCGCGCGGCGGTGTCGCACCAGGTCAGCGCGGGCGTCAGGGGTTCGGCCGCCGGCCAGCCGTTGCCCCGGGGGGGGCAGGTGCGGGCCGGGAGCCGCCAGCCGGTGTGCAACCGGGCGTGAAGCGGGTTGCAAGCCGCGGCCCGCACGCTGAGCGGGTCAGTTCAGTTCACCGGACCTTCCGACCCCGGGACACCCGCCATGACCACCCCACAGCACCAGACCCTCGACATCCCCGTCGTCGACATCGACCTCCCGGTCGCGGCCGCACTCCCGACCCACCGGGACCCCGAGGTGTCCCAGCCGGCCAGGGCACCGCTGGCCGACGCGCTGAGCCGGCTGCTGGCCGGGCCGGCGGTGGCCTCGTTCCACGCCCTGCCGTGGACCGACGGCCACGTGCTGGACGGCAGCGGTGTTGGCGCGCGCTACGCCGAGCTGTTCGGCCAGGCGTTCCTCCGGCTGGACCGCTGCTACGGCGGGGCCGCGCTGGACTCGTTCTTCCAGCCGCGCGGCCCGCTGGACCAGGCCCAGCGGCTGGCCGCGGCGGCCTTCGGCGCCGACTACACCTTCTTCCTCACCGGCGGCACCACCCTGGCCAACCGGATCGCGCTGCACGCGCTCGCGCCGCGCCAGGCCCGGGTGCTGATCGACCCCAACGCGCCCGCCGCACTGCACGCCGCCGCGGTGCAGCCGGGCTGGCAGGTCGACGAGGTCCCGCTGCTGGCCGCGGCCGGCGACGGGCGCACCCGCCCGCCGGACCTGGCCGAACTGTGCGCGCTGCTGCGCGCCGCCCACGCCGACCACCGCCCCTACGACGTGGTCGTGCTGGCCGCGTCGTCCGACGACGGCCTGCTCTACCGGATGGACCGCATCCTGCCGGCGGTGGCCGCGGCCTCCCCGCTGTCCGCGCTGGTGGTGGACGAGGCGTGGACCGCGGTGCACGCCTTCCACCCCGGGCTGCGCCGGCACGCCACCCTGCCCGCGGCCCAGCGGCTGGCCGCCCGGTGCCGCGACACCGGGCAGCGCGTGCCGGCCGTGCTGGTCACCCAGGCCGCCGACAAGACCCTGTGCGCCGCCAGGCAGACCGCCTACCTGCACGTGGTGGGCGGGTCCGACCGGGTGCGCCAGGTCCAGCAGGCGGTGTTCGAGCACCACACGCCGTCCCCGTCCTGGCCGCTGCTGGTCTCGTTGGACCTGGCCCGCGCGCACGCCCAGGAGTGCGGCCGGCGTGAGCTGGACCGGGTGCTGGCCCTGGCCGACCAGGTGCGCGCCGCCCTGGCCGGTGACCCGCTGCTCGCCGAGTTCCGCCCGCCGGGTGCGGGCGAGGAGCCCGGTGATCCGGCCGAACCGCACTGCCTGGCCGACCCGCTGCGGATCGCGATCGCCGTGCCCGAGCGGGTGGGGGACAAGGTGCTGTGGGAGACGCTGTTCCGCGACCACGGCGTGTACCTCGGTCGCGGCACCGGGCGGAGCCTGCGGCTGAGCTTCCACCTCGGGGTCACCGCCGAGCACGTCCGGCGCCTGCTGGCCGCGCTGCGCGCGGTCGCCCGGCGCTGGCTGACCCGCCCGGAGCCGGCCGGTGTCCCCACCGCGGGCGCGGGCGTCGAGGACTTCTTCATCCCCTACCCGCCCGGCATCCCCACGGCCGTGCCCGGCTGACCCGGCCGTCCGGTCACGCGGTCACGCGGTCACCCGGAAGGTGACGTAGTCGACCAGCTGTCCGTCCCTGGCCAGGCTGTGCCGGGCCACGACCGCGCGCTGGAAACCCTGCTCGTCGATGAGGTGCTCCAGGTAGGCCAGGTCGCCGGAGCTGCCGAAGAAGACCAGCATCCGGCCGCCGTCGGCCAGGTGCGCCCTGGCGTGGTGGAAGAAGCTGGTCAGGGCGCGGTAGCCCGGGTCGGCGGTGGCACCACCAGCCGGCGGCCGAGGTAGGAGACGGTCTGGCTGCCGGTCTGTGCGCGCAGCTCCTGGTAGGCGGCCTCGTGCCAGCGCCGGACGCGCTCGGCGTCCGCCTCGGACATCAGCGGCTGGTGGACGCGTGCGGCGCGCGGCAGGCCGTGCTCTCGCGAGTCGTCTTGGGCCACGCGGTCAGGTTATCCGCGCGACCGGGCGGGCACCGGGTGGGCGCCCGGCCGGTCGCGCCGGGGCGGACGCCCACCCGGACAACTGTCCACAGTGGTCAGTCCAGGGCAGGGGTCAGTCCCAGTCCAGGGCGCCGCCGCTCTGGTACTCGATCACCCGCGTCTCGAAGAAGTTCTTCTCCTTCTTCAGGTCCATCATCTCCGACATCCACGGGAACGGGTTGTCGGTGGGACCGAACAGCGGGTCCAGGCCCAGCTGGGCGCAGCGGCGGTTGGTGATGAAGCGCATGTACTGCTCGCACAGGCCGGCGTTGAGCCCGAGCAGCCCGTTGGGCATGGTGTCCCGGCCGTAGGCGACCTCCAGCTCGCACGCCTCCGCGAGCATGGTGCGCACCTCCCGCTGGAACTCCTCGGTCCACAGGTGCGGGTTCTCGATCTTGATCTGGTTGATCGCGTCGATGCCGAAGTTCAGGTGGATCGACTCGTCGCGCAGGATGTACTGGTACTGCTCGGCGATGCCGACCATCTTGTTGCGCCGCCCGAGCGACAGGATCTGCGCGAACCCGGTGTAGAACCACATCCCCTCGAACACCACGTAGAACGCGACCAGGTCGCGCAGGAACGCCTGGTCGGCGGCTGGGGTGCCGGTGCGGAACTCCGGGTCCTCCAGGTTCTGCGTGTAGTTCAGCGCCCACGCGGCCTTGTCGGTGATCGAGGGCACCTCGCGGTACATGTTGAACAGCTCGCCCTCGTCCAGGCCGAGGCTCTCGCAGACGTACTCGAAGGTGTGGGTGTGCACGGCCTCCTCGAAGGCCTGGCGCAGCAGGTACTGCCGGCATTCCGGGTTGGTCAGGTGCCGGTACACGGCCAGCACGATGTTGTTGGCCACCAACGACTCCGAGGTGGCGAAGAAGCCGAGGTTGCGCTTGATCGCCAGCCGTTCGTCGTCGGTCAGCCCGTCCGGCGACTTCCACAGCGCGATGTCGGCCTGCATGGACACCTCCGTGGGCATCCAGTGGTTGTTGCAGCCGGCCAGGTACTTCTCCCACGCCCAGTGGTACTTCAGCGGGAGCAGCTGGTTGACGTCGGCCCGGCAGTTGATCATCGCCTTGTCGTCGACGCTGACCCGGGCGGCGTTGCGGTCGATCGCGCCCAGGCCGGAGGTGTCGGCTGGCTGGATGTCGGTCATGGGGTGGTCGTTCCTCGTTCTGGTCTGTCGAACTGACGGTGGTGGAGTCGGCCAGGCGTCACTGGCAGGCTTCGCACTCCGGGTCGTCGATGGCGCAGGCCATCCCCGTTGCCATCGCCTGCGCTGCCACGGCCTGCGCTGCCCCGGCCTGCTGGGCGGCGGCCTGCTGGGCGGCGGTCTGCTGGGTGGCGGTCTGCGGGGTGGCGGCGGGCCCGGTCAGCACCGGGGAGACCGCGTTGAGCTTGCCGTCGGTGCCGCGCAGCGTGCTCTTCTCCACGTGCGTGGCGCTCTGCGAACGCAGGTAGTAGGTGGTCTTCAGGCCGCGCAGCCAGGCGAGCTGGTACAGCTCGTCCAGCTTGCGGCCACTGGGCTGGTCGATGTAGAGGTTGAGCGACTGGGCCTGGTCGATCCACTTCTGCCGGCGCGCCGCCGCCTCCACCAGCCACCGGCTGTCGATCTCGAACGCGGTGGCGTACAACGACTTCAGCTCCGCGGGGATGCGCTCGATCGGGCCGAGGCTGCCGTCGAAGAACTTCAGGTCGCTGATCATCCGCTCGTCCCACAGGCCCAGCGCCTTGAGTTCGTGCACCAGGTGCGGGTTCACCACGGTGAAGTCACCGGACATGTTGGACTTGACGTAGAGGTTGCGGTACAGCGGCTCGATCGACTGGCCCACCCCGCAGATGTTGGCGATGGTCGCGGTCGGCGCGATGGCCATCACGTTGGAGTTGCGCAGGCCCACCGTGCGCACCCGCTCGCGCAGGCCGGCCCAGTCCAGCCGGGCGCTGGTGTCCAGCTCCAGGTCGGCGCCCCGGGCCGAGGCGAGCAGGCCGATCGAGTCGATCGGCAGGATGCCCCTGCTCCACAGCGATCCCGGGAAGCTCTCGTAGTGGCCGCGCTGCTCGGCCAGGTCCGCCGACGCGGAGATCGCGTAGTAGCTGATCTCCTCCATGCTGCGGTCGGCGAACTCCACGGCCTCGGCCGAGGCCATCGGCAGCCGCAGGGTGAACAGGGCGTCCTGGAAACCCATCAGCCCCAGGCCGACCGGGCGGTGCCGCAGGTTGGACCGCCGCGCCTCGGGGATGGTGTAGAAGTTCACGTCGATCACGTTGTCGAGCATCCGCACGGCCGTGCGCACGGTCCGCTCCAGCCGCGCGTGGTCGATGCCGTCGGCCGTGACGTGCTGGGCCAGGTTCACCGAGCCCAGGTTGCACACGGCCACCTCGTCGGCCGAGGTGTTCAGGGTGATCTCGGTGCACAGGTTGGAGGAGTGCACCACGCCCTGGTGCTGCTGGGGCGAGCGCAGGTTGCTCGGGTCCTTGAAGGTGATCCACGGGTGCCCGGTCTCGAACAGCATGGTCAGCATGCGCCGCCACAGGTCCTTGGCGCGCACCCGGCGGAAGACCCGGATCTCGCCCCGGTCGGCGGCCCGCTCGTAGGCCGCGTACCGCTGCGCGAACGCGGTGCCGTAGAGGTCGTGCAGGTCGGGCACCTCGTCCGGGGAGAACAGCGTCCACTCCTGGTCGGCCCGCACCCGGCGGAGGAACTCGTCGGGCACCCAGTTGGCGGTGTTCATGTCGTGGGTGCGCCGCCGGTCGTCACCGGTGTTCTTGCGCAGGTCCAGGAACTCCTCGATGTCGATGTGCCAGGTCTCCAGGTAGGCGCACACCGCGCCCTTGCGCTTGCCGCCCTGGTTCACCGCGACCGCGGTGTCGTTGGCGATCTTCAGGAACGGCACCACCCCCTGCGACTTGCCGTTGGTGCCCCGGATGTGCGCGCCGATGCCGCGCACCGGCGTCCAGTCGTTGCCCAGGCCGCCCGCGTACTTGGACAGCAGCGCGTTGTTGCTGATCCCGTGGAAGATCGCGGCCAGGTCGTCCTCGACGGTGGTCAGGAAGCAGGACGACAGCTGCGGCCGGGTGGTGCCCGAGTTGAACAGGGTGGGCGTGGAGCACATGAAGTCGAACGAGGACAGCAGCTGGTAGAACTCGATGGCCCTGGCCTCCCGGTCGTCCTCGCGGAGCGCCAGCCCCATGGCCACCCGCATGAAGAACGCCTGCGGCAGCTCGTAGCGGACCCCGTCGTGGTGCAGCAGGTAGCGGTCGTAGAGCGTCTGCATGCCCAGGAACTGGAAGTTCATGTCCCGCTGCGGAATGAGCGCGGCACCCAGCCGGGGCAGGTCGAAGGTGGCCAGCTCCGGGTCGAGCTGGCCCAGCGCCACGCCGCGCCGGACGAACTGGACGAAGTAGGCCGGGTACTCCACGGCCATCTCCGCCTGGCTGGCCTGCTGTTCGCTGGCGCGCAGGAACTCCAGCGCCTCCCCGCGCAGCCTGTCCAGCAGCAGCCTGGCGCTGACCAGCGAGTAGTTCGGCTCGGTCTCCACCAGGGCACGCGCCGCCAGCATCGGCGCCAGGGCCAGTTCGGCCGCGGTGATGCCGTCGTAGAGCAGCTGCCTGGCCTCGGCCAGCACGGTCTGCGCGGACACCCCGGTCAGCCCGGCACAGGCCTCGGTGATCACCAGGGCCAGTCGGTCCAGGTCCAGCGGCTCGCGGCGGCCGTCGGCGTGCCGCACGGTGATGCCGCTGGTGGCCAGGGCGAGGCCGGCGGGGGCGTGGTCAGCGGAGGCGGGAATCGGGGCGGCCTCGGCCGGGTGAACGCTCATGCGGACAACTCCAGGTGGTCGTGATCGAGTGCGGGAACAGGGCGGAACGCCCGCGCGGCGGGCAGGTGCGCGGTGCGGGTGCGCAGGGCAGCCGCCATCGCCCGACGCCGCGCGGGCGAACGCGCGCGGGGACGGGTGGGAATGGCGGGTGAGGTGAGGGGCCGGACCCGGCGGTGGGGCTACGGGTCGGCGGGTATCAGGTCGTGCGGCACAGCTCTCTCCTCGCGAGCGTTCGACAACGGGCCGAAGCGGTGGGGGAAGCGGTGTGGTGACCGGCCGAGGCGCCATGCGGGCGCGACTCGACGCGGCACGCGGCCCTCCCACGAGGCCTCTGCCCGACGCACGCCGGTGGCGCGCGTGCCGGTGGCAGGTCTTCGGACTCACGGGCGACCACCGGGTGGACCGGTGGGCCTACTGGCCGTCGCTTCCCAGGCGCTCGCGCGCCCAGTGCTGTACCACCCGGGGAGGGGTGGTGACGGCGGTCGTTCCCGTTCACCGCTGCGGGGCAGTCCCGGATTCGCACCGGGTTCCCTGTTGCCTCGTCGAGCCATCGGGCCCGCCGAACCAACCGGCGCGTGAAGACTACATGTTGGGGTGAGTGGCTGCGCAACCCCCAAGATGATCCGCGTGTCGGCGCTCTGTGAGTCGGGCACGGAGTTGGGGCGAGGCCGGCGTGGCGACTTGACCGCCGCCGTCACCACCGTCAGGCCGCTGCCGCGCCACCGGGGCGCGCGCCGGCCGTCCGGTTCCGCTCCGCCGCCCGCGACGACCACCGGGAATGGCCCAGCCACCGGGAATTCAGCCATGTTGACCAGGTCCGGTGAAGATCCCCGCGAGGTAGTGTGGCGCTCGTGTCAGCGCGATCCCTGCTTGCCGTCAGCGACCTGCACGTCTCCCACGAGCGCAACCGCGAGGTGGTCGACCGGATCCGACCCACCTCCGACGGCGACTGGCTGATCGTCGCCGGTGACGTGGCCGAGACCGTCGCCGACATCGAGGCCACGCTCCGGCTGCTGCGGGACCGGTTCGCCAGGGTCATCTGGGTGCCGGGCAACCACGAGCTGTGGACCACCCGACAGGACCCGGTGCAGCTGCGCGGCGAGGCCCGCTACCACCACCTGGTCGAGGTGTGCCGTGGGCTGGGCGTGCTCACCCCGGAGGACCCCTACCCGGTGTGGGAGACCGACGAGAGCAGTTACGTGGTCGCTCCGCTGTTCCTGTTGTACGACTACAGCTTCCGGGACCCCAACACCTCGTTGGACGCGGCCATGAAGCACGCCTACGAGACCGGCGTGGTGTGCACCGACGAGTTCATGCTGCACCCCGACCCGTACCCCACCCGGGCCGACTGGTGCCGGCAGCGCATCGAGGTCACCGAGCCCCGGCTGGCCGCGATCCCCCAGCACCAGCGCACCATCCTGGTCTCGCACTGGCCGCTGCACCAGGGCCCCACCCGGATGCTGCGCTTCCCCCAGTTCGCCATGTGGTGCGGCAGCACCCGGACCGCGGACTGGCACGTGCGCTTCCGCGCCGAGGTCGCCGTGTCCGGGCACCTGCACATCCCGCTCACCCTGTTCTACGACGGCGTGCGGTTCGAGGAGGTCTCGCTCGGCTACCCGAGGGAGTGGCAGCGCCGAGGGTCCGGCCTGCCCGACCCGGTCCGCCGCATCCTGCCCGTCGACCAGAACCGCCAGCCCGCCGGCCAGTTCGCCGCGATCCGCGCCTGACCCCGGCCGGTGCCCGGACACGCCGAGGGGCGTGCCCCGTGGTCGGGACACGCCCCTCGACAGTCACTCGCCGGGACAACAGCTCGGCGGGAGGGTTACCCGCTGACGCTCACTCGCTGAGGTCGGCCAGCGCGCGCTTGACCTTCTCCAGCTCGGCCTCCAGCGCCTCCATCTTGGCGCGGTGCTGCTCGCGGGCGGCGCTCAGCACGGTCTCGATGCCCTCGGAGATGTCGTCGTGCAGCTCCTTGGCGGCCTTGGCCACGGCGCTGGCCGGGATCTGCAGGCCCTTGACCACCCGGTTGGTCCCGTGCACGAGATCGGCCTGCCACTCGCCCTCGGCCGTGCCGGTCAGCGTGAGGGTCAGCTCGACCGTGCGGGTCTTGCGGGCGCTGCTCTGCTTGCGGGGACGGCCGCGCTTGGCGCCGGCCTCGTCCTCGGCCGCCTCGGTCGTGGCCTTGCCCGCGTCCGCACCGGCCTGCTGCTCGTCACCGTCAGCGGAGGCCGGCTGCGCACTGGTCGAGCTCGGCGCGGCTGGGGCGTTCACGTCGGTCTCTTCCTTGACATCCTGCTCGAAAGGTGAGTCTGGGCTCACGGTGTGTTCCTCTCCGGCACAGTGGCGGTGTGGTACTGCGGTACTGCAATGCTGGTCGCGGCGGCCGAAGTCCGACCCACCGGCGCACTCGGCGCGCGGGGTCGCCGCGCCACCGAGTTTGCGGCATGGTAGAACACCTGTTCGAGGGCGCGTGAGGTGAGTCCCTGCGACGGCCGCGACTGTGGATGCTAAGCAAGCCCGCGCTGTAACCCTATCGGTGCCACTGATCAGTGGACACCAGGCGGTCGGCCTGGTGCCGGGTGTCGCGCTGGCCGCCCCGAACCGGTGAGGCGCCCGGCCACGCCGGTGGTCAACCGCTCGGCTCGGGCCGCTCCGGGGTGCGGGAAGATGGTGGCCAGGTCCTGCTTTCCCGCTCGGCATGGTGTAAGGAGCCGCTGGTGCCAACTTCGCTGGAACTGACCTCGGTGGACGGTGTGGCGCTGGACGCCGTGGTCCACCCGGCGACCGCGACCTCGCCCCTGGGCACGGTGGTGCTCGCGCACGGCCTCACCGCGGACAAGGACGGCTCGCACGGCCGGCTGGCCACCCTGGCCGAGGAGTTGGTCGCCGCCGGCTTCGCGGTGCTGCGCTTCTCCTTCCGCGGCCACGGGGCGAGCGGAGGCACCCAGCGCGGGGTGACCATCGCCGGCGCGATGCTCGACTTAGAGGCGGCGGTCGGCCACGCCGACGCCGAACTGCCCGCGCCGGTCTCGGTGGTCGCCGCCAGCTTCGGCGCGGTGCCCACCTGCCTGACCCTGCCCTACCTGGACCAGCTGTACAGCGGCCTGGTGCTGTGGAACCCGGTGCTCAACCTGCACCGCACGTTCATCGAGCCGGAGCTGCCTGGAGGCCTGCGCCAGTTCGGCCCCGGACGGCAGGAAACCCTGGCCGAGCAGGGCTTCCTGACTACCGAGGGCGGTTTCGAGCTGGGCCGGGTGCTGTTCGAGGAGTTCCACTACCACCGGCCCGATGAGTGCTTTGTGGACAGTGACGTGCCGGCCCTGGTCATCCACGGGGACCGGGACACCTACGTGTCGCACGCCATCGCCCAGCGCACCGCCGCCACCAAGGACGACTGCGAGTTCCACACCGTCGCCGGTGCCGAGCACGGTTTTGCGGCGCCACAACACGGCGAGGAGGCCGTCACGCTCACCGTCGACTGGCTGGTCGCCCGCCACGGCGGCGGCTGACTCCGGGTTCGTGGGGCTCCGCCGCACCTGGCGGGGCCCCGCCCCGTTGTTCGCGGGGCGGTGGAAATTCGTTCCGCCCTCCTGTTCCACTGTGGACTTCCGCCGTGGCGTTCCCGCTGTTCGGGAGCGAACCGGGAATTGTCCGGGGAAACACGTGCGCGGCGAACAATCGATCACCGTGTCGGGCGCGTTGTCGAGAGCAGTGCCGTGCTGTGGGTGATTGTCGGGTGCCGAGGCGAAATGTCCCGGGTACGAAAGATTTGATCTTTTAGCCCACTCGTGTGAATTCCACCTGTTTCCCTCGACCCGCCTGCGCACAGTCGCCAGATTGCTACAGTCGGTGCACTGCTGAAACCGATAGTGGACGCAGGGGGGCGAGTGGATGAGTGGCGTGGCGTGGATCGGCCGTGGAACGGCGACAGCCGGACTGAGCCGTCGGTCCAGGCGTGGGGTGCGGGTGGCGGTGAGGTCACCGTCACCAGGGACAACGTCCTGCAGGTGGCGAAGCTGTGCCAGGACGAGGCGAACCGGATGCGCATGTCCGTCGATGACCGGGCGAGACAACTGCGCTCGGAACCGGCCCTGGGCGATCCGGTCAGCGCGGACCTGGCCGATGTGCTCAACGAACGACTGATCGAGGCGCCGGACTCCTACATCGCCAGGGCGCGGCAGTACGTCGCCAATTTGCTGGCCACGGCGGACGAGTTGGTCGTGACGGCCAAGTCCTACGGATACACGGACGACGACATTGCTCGCGCACTGGGTGGGAATGCCGGCCAGTAGTCGCCGGAGCAGTGGGAAGCCGACGGGAATTCCTGAAGGAGCCGTGCTTGATTTCGCCAACCACCGCTCGCCGCGCTGTCGCTCGCGCGACCGCCGGCGTCCTCGTCGGGCTGGTGCTCGTCGGGCTGGTGCTCGTCGGGTGTGCTTCCGGGGTCACCGGGGGGACGCCGGTGGCTTCTCCCGGGGCGTCGTCCGGGGCGAACTCCGTGCGCGGGAGCCGCGGCGCTGACGCGGAGAACCTGCCGGCGCGCCCCGAGGAGCTGCGGGTGGACGGCGTTGACCCGTGCCGGCTGCTGACCGCCGAGCAACAGCGGGAACTCGGTGCGGACGTCGCTCCCAGCCTGGACGTGGACAACGCCGACGACTTCGGCAACCACGCGTGCGCCTACAGCAAGTACCGGGGCGAGCCGCGCTATGGCTGGTCGATCGTGGCTGTTGCCCAGGAGGGAGCGACCGTCTGGTTGCGGGAGAAGCGCGCCAGTGACGCGCGGGTGGTGCGGGTGGGGGATTTCGGCGCGGTGGAGATCCGGGTGGGTGCGGACACGGCGTGCAGCGTGGTGGTGGACGTCGCCGAGGGGCAGAACCTGGACGTGCAGTTCACGCTGATCACGGCGGGTGCGCTGACCCAGGACGAGATGTGCGCCAAGGCCGGCCAGGGGGCGGAGCTGGCGGTCCGGACGTTGCGGACGATGAGGTGACCACGACGCGGAGGGGGAGCGATGGCTGCGGAGATCCGGCACAACCGGTTCGAGGCGATGACCCTGGAGGAGAAGAACGAGTGGATGCGGACCGGGACCGGACCGCTGGCCCTGACGAGCACCCAGGACGGGCTGCGCGGGCTGGGCGATGAGATCGCCGAGTCCGAGGACCGGCTGCGGCGGGCCATCTCCGATGTGGGGGCATCGTGGGAAGGGGCCGCGGCGGAGGCGGCGAGCGCGCGGTTCCTGGCGGCCGCCGCCTGGTTGAGCGATTCCGGCGACATGACCGGCCAGGCCAGTCGGGGCGTCGAGGAGCAGGCGACCGCCGTCGGCGACGTGCGCAACAAGGTGCCGCCGGTGCCGAGCCTGGAGCAGAGCTTCGGCGACCGCCTCCAGGACGGCATGGCGATCACGGCCAACGCGTGGACGTTCGGCGTGTTCGCCGTGCAGACCGACCTGCAGGAGAAGGTGGCGGCGTACCGGCAGGCGGACGCGGAGGCGAACCGGGCGCTCTACGAGTACGAGTCGGCCACGCGGGACAGGGTGAGGAGCCTGCCGAGCTTGACCGAGCCGCCGAAGATGGCGGTGAACCCGGCTCCGGCGGTCGAGTCCACCCACGTCCAGTCGGTTGATCCGACGACGTACTCCGCTGACCGGCGCGCCGGCCAGGCTGACATCCCGCCCACGCGGCCCGTCCCGCCCGGGGGCCAGGTGCGCTCGGAGCCCGTGCCGGCGGTGCCCACTCCCGAACCGGACCACCGGTACGCGGTGCCGGCGCAGCAGGGGCGGGATCTCGTGCCGGGGGCGCGGCCCGTGCCGGGAACCGCTGGGCGGACCCAGCAGGCGTCCGTTGTGGACAGCACGGCGGAGGCGGAGCGGCAGCGCCTCGAACAGCTGCGCCGGGAGTACGCGGACACCCTGCGGCAGCAGCGGGAAGCGCAGCGCCAGCAGGCGTGGGGGCTGCCGGTAGGTGGGGTTGCTCCGGGACCGGGTGTGCCGGCCGGGCGCGGTGGTGGCGGTGTGGGTGGCGTCGGCTCGCCCGGCCTTCCTGGCGTTGGGGTGCGCGGAGGCGTCCCCGGTGGCGTTCCCGACCGGGGCGGGCACGGTCGCGGGAGTCCTGGCGGGGTGGCTCGACCGGGTGTCGGGGCGTTCGCGGACGAGCGGGCTGGTGGGGCGGCGGGCAACCGCCCCGGCCCGGCGTCCGCACCCGCCGCCGGGCGTGCCGCCGGCGCCGGCCCCGGACCGGGTGTGGGTGCGGCCGGGCGGCCCGGCGGCCCGGGCGAGGACGACCTGGAGCACTCCGACAGGTACGCCCGCCCCACCGATGAGTACTTCTTCGACGACGAGGCCGGGCAGAAGGTGGCCCCACCGGTGATCGGTGAGCTGCCGAACCGTTGATCGCGCTCTCGTCCCGTTCGACGTCCCGAACCCCTGATCCCCGGTCGCTTGCTGGTGAGGCGATGACTGCTGCCATAGGTGAGTGGACACCGGTCGAGCTGTCCACCGAGGAATTCGAAGTGTGTTGGCGGGTGCTGGAACTCGGTGAGCTGCCCCACGCCCTGGACCTGCCCAGCCCCGGGCGCACCTGGGCGGAGCGCGAGACCCTCGTCAAGTCCACACTGGACTCGCTGGCCGCCAGGGGGCTGGCCGACCGGCGGGGCGTGCACCCGGACCTGGCCGGGCAGCTGGCCGGGCTGGCGCGGTTCTCCTGGGCGGTGGACGCCCGGTTGCACACCGAACGGCGGCTGCGGGCGTGGGGCGCGGTGTCGGGCGCCTCGGCGGTGCTGGCCGTGATCGACGACGAGGAGCACAGCGTTGTCACGCGCACGCTGCCGGAACCGGCGCTGTGCACCGAACTCGTCGGGCTGTTGCCGCCGGCCGAGGCGCCGCGCTGGGACTCGGTCAGCCTGGAATCGTCCACATTGGACGAGGCCGTGGCCGAGGCCGCCCAGGAGCGCACCGGTGACGTGGGTGTGCTCGCGGACGTGCTGACCCGGCGCGGGGTGCGGCCGGCGCAGGCGCGGGCCGTGGCGCGCATGGTGGACGGGGCGGGCTGGCGGGGGCAGTTCGGGGTCACCGTGTCCGGGTCGACGGGCACGTGGCGCCGGGCCCGGCGGGTGGTCGGGTTCCACGACGTGCCCGCCGGCCGGATCATGCACCTGCGCCGGGGCGGCTGGGTCACGCTGACGCCCGCGAGCGCACGCCAGTTGGTGGCCGCGATCGGCGAGCTGGTCGCGGAGACCCGGGACTGAGACTGAGCGGGCGGGTCAGCGCCACGCGGCGAGCGCGGCGCGGGCGCGCGCCAGCCGGGCCCGCCACCAGGCGCGGCGCTCCGGGTCGGTGAGTTCGAACTCGGCGAGCAGGTCGGGGTCCGGGCGCGGGGGCGTCGTGGGCACGGGCAGCTGGCCGTCGACCGTGACCAGTGACTCGGCCGCCGGCACCAGGTCACCGGTGAACAGGGACAGGGTGCCCAGGCCGCAGGCGAAGTCGAGGTGGGGCAGTGCGCCGGCCAGGGCGAGCTGGCCGGCCAGGCCGACGCTGGTCTCCAGGGCCGAGGAGACCACGCAGGGCAGGCCGGCGGCCTCGGCCACCTCCAGGGCGCGGCGCACCCCGCCCAGTGGCGTGCACTTGATCACGGCGATGTCGGCGGCGCCGGCGACCGCGACCCGCAGCGGGTCCTCGGCGCGGCGGATGGACTCGTCCGCGGCGATGCGCACCCGGGTGCGGCGGCGCACCTGAGCCAGTTCCTCGATGGTGGCGCAGGGTTGCTCCACGTACTCCAGGCCGCCGGCGGCCCGGTCGAGTTCCCAGATGCGGCGCACGGCGGTGTCCACGTCCCACGCGCCGTTGGCGTCGACCCGGACGGCGCCGCCCGGACCGAGCGCGGCCCGCACCGCCGCCACCCTGGCCAGGTCCTCCTGGTGGGAGTCGGGGCGGTCGGCGACCTTGACCTTGGCGGTGCCGCAGCCGGACGCCGCCGCGATCTCGTGCGCGCGCTCGGCCGGGACCACCGGGATCGTGCAGTTGACCGGTATCCGGTCGCGCACCGGACTGGGCCAGCCGGTCGCGCACTGCTCGATGGCCGTGGCCAGCCAGGCCGCGCTGACCTGGTCGTCGTACTCGGTGAACGGACAGAACTCGCCCCAGCCGGCGGGCCCCTCGATCAGCATCCCCTCGCGGACGGTGATGCCACGGAACGGTGTGCGCATCGGGACCGCGTACACGCGGGCGTTGGCGAAGTCGATGTCATCAGGTTCCGTCGCTCTCACGCGATCGAGGGTACGAGCGGTGGGGACGACCAGCGCGCCTGGGCACGCAGCGGAGTCACCCGTCCCTCGATGGTCGCGCTCCGCCCGCACCGGATGTGTGATCGGCGTGGATTGTCGCGGCCAACAATGGTGGGCGTCGCGGGAACCGGTTCGGGCCGGTCGCACCGGTTCGTCCGGTCGGTCGACCAGGAACGGTTTCCCGGATGTGCTCACCTGGTCCGTCCGGCGGACTGACGGGCTGGCGAAAAAGTGAGGGGTGGGCGCTCCGGCGCTGATTCGATAACGTTTCGGCGCGGGCTCGGAAACGATTCACCGGGATTGTCGGCCGGTCCGCTGGTGGGGCGGTCGGACAGCGGGTGAGCGGCCCGGACGGGTGCGCGGCTGGCGGTGCTCCTGTTGTGCCGCAGGGATGAGGTCACGGCGCGGAAATTATCACTTTGCTACAAAAAACAGTGCTCGCGGATGCCGTTCGGCGTATTTTTTCACGCGTTCTTGTGTGCCAGGTGACCGGCCAGTAACGTTCTGCTGGTCGGAGGTGCAGACGTCCAACTATTGTTTGGCCGGTTCGTCGCGGTTGGTCTTCTCGTGGTTTTGTCGCGCTGTCCGCCGCTATTGACCGGCCGACCCTCGTGGCATTTCGCAGTTCTCGTGATGATTGTTGGTTGGGAGAGAGAAATGAGACCGAACGGATTGTTGGTACGGGCGCGCCGCGTCGGCGTCGTCGCCGCCGTCGGGCTCCTCGCGGGGCTGGGCAGCGGGTTGTTCGGCTCCGGTGTCGCGGCCGCCGCCACGGTCACCAAGACGCTGAACTACACCTGTGAGTTCCCGCTGATCGGGCCGGGTCCGCTCAGCGTGGCGATCAAGGTCACCTTCCCGAACTCCGGAGTGGTGAACCAGCCCATCCAGGCCACGGGCTTCTCCGCGACCGTGACCGTGCCGGCCGACACCGTGGACGTGCTGCGGCTGCTGGACGGGGCCACCGTCGAGGGCTCGGCCGCGGCCAACGTCAGGGTCACCGACGGCGCCGGCACCAGCCAGGCGGTGGCCATCCCCAACCTGAACGTGCCGGTCACCGCCGTGCCGCCCACGGGTGACATGGTGGTGGTCGCCTCCGGCCCGGTCCCGGCCTTCACCGTCACCCACGCGGGAAACGCCGCGATCAACGTGGGTGACTTCACCTCCGACCTGCTGCCGAAGAAGGCCGACGGCTCACTGACCGAACTGGGGCCGCTGCACCTGGACTGCGTGGTGGACGCGGGGCAGAACACGCTGCTGACGTCCATCCCGGTGGCCGCGTCCGCCCCACTGGCGACCGAGCCGCGGCGCTGACCGGACCACACCCAGCGCGATGAGGACATCCGGGTTGCCCGCACCCCACCGGCCGCGCCGCCCGCTGGCGGTCGGTGTGGTGGTGGGGCTTGTCGGGGCGGTGGTGGTGGCGGCCGGGTCGGCGGTGGCCGGGCCGACCACCACCGCACTGGCCTACACCTGCCAGGTCGACTCGGCCGACCCGCGGCCGGTGACCGTGGAGTTCGCCGCCGGGTTCCCCGACGAGGTGCGCGTGGGGGACCAGTTCCAGGTCACCGGGTTCACGGCCACCCTGCGGCTGCCGGAGGCCACCGCGCTCACCCTGGCGGCGCGCGGCGCGCGGGCGGTGCACGGCGCGGTGCGGGTCGGGGTGAGCACCCGGCAGCACGACGTGTCCCAGGACGTCATGCTGCCGGACCTGGTGGTGCCGGCCACCCCGCTGCCGGCCAGCGGTGAACTCGTGCTGGCCGGCAGCGCCGACCTGGCGCCGCTGGCGATGCCCCGGCCCGGCCCGGTGACCTTCGCGGTGGGCGCGGTCAGCGTCACCCTGAGCCTGGACGGCCCCGAGGGCAAGGGCACCGACCCGGGGGCCGCGGTGCTGTCCTGCACGCAGGACGCGGACCAGGACGCCACCCTGGCGACCGTGGTGGTCACCGCGGCGGGGCGGGCTCCCGGCGAGCAGCGGACGTCCCCGCCGCGTGCGCCAACGAGCCTGGCGCTGTCCTCGCGGCCGGCCAGCCCACCACCGTCCGAACCGGACGGGGACGGGTCGGGCGGCGACCCCCGGGGCGGCGGCGACCAGGGACAGCCGCCGCCGGACGGCGAGGTGCGTCCGCTGCTCGACCTGACCTACGTCATGAACGGCACGTCCAGGATCGCCAAGTTCGGCTCCGAGATGAGGCTGGGGCCCGGTTCCATGAGCACCAGCATCAACCTGCAGACCGGCGTCCTGGTCGGCGACATGTCGTTGCCGACCTCCGCCAGCTACTTCGTCAACTTCAACTTCGTGCCCAGCACCAGCAATGTCGACATGCTGCCGGCGGCCCGGGTCAGCGGGATCTACCAGCGCGGGATCGCGACCGCCAACTCGCAGGTGATCATCAAGCTCAGCGACGTGATGATGGGCGGCGCCCCGCTCAACGTCGGACCCAGCTGCCAGACCGTCCGGCCGGCCTCGATCGACCTCACCGGACCGCTGCAGCCGACCAAGGGGGGCACGCTGACCGCCACCTACACCATCCCCGAGTTCGCCGGCTGCGGCACGTCCGAGCCGTTGGACGCGCTGTTCACCGGGCTGATCTCCGGTCCGGGCAACACCCTGACCATGACCCTGACCAGGTAGCGGTGGGGGGCCGATGAGTTCTCCAGGACAGGCGGCGGGGCGCGGCGTGCTCGCGCCACTGGTGAAGCTGACCGCGTTCGTGGTGGTCACCGTGCTGGCCACGGCGGTGCTGGCGCTGACCATCGCCAACACCGCGGTGCGCGACGCCAGGACCTACCGCGCGGTGTTCTCGGACGTCACCGCGCTGGCCGAGGGCGACGACGTCCGCATGTCGGGTGTCCGAATAGGACAGGTGGAGCGGCTGCGGCTGCTCGCCCACGACCAGGTGTCCGTGGAGTTCTCCGTGGACGGTGACCGGTGGCTGTCCGCGTCGGTGTCCGCCACCATCAGGTACCGCAACCTGGTCGGCCAGCGCTACATCGCCCTGGAGCAGGGCGAGCCCGGCCCGGTCAACGCGGTGCTGCCGCCCGGCGGCGTGATCCCGCTGGAGCGCACCAGGCCGGCGCTGGACCTGACCGTGCTGTTCAACGGGTTCCGGCCGCTGTTCCAGGCGCTGTCCCCGGACGACGTGAACACGCTCTCCCACGAGATCATCCAGGTGCTGCAGGGCGAGGGCGGCACGGTGGACAGCCTGCTCGCGCACACCGCCTCGCTCACCACCACCCTGGCCGGCAAGGACCAGGTGATCGGCGAGGTCATCGACAACCTCAACACCGTGCTGGACACGGTGAACTCCCGGGGCGACCAACTGTCCACACTGGTCACCACGGTGCAGCAGCTGGTGTCCGGGCTGGCCGCCGACCACGAACCCATCGGCAACGCCATCAGCGGGCTGGCCGCGTTGACCGACAGCACCGCCGGCCTGCTGGAGCAGGGCCGCCAGCCGCTCAAGGACGACATCGCCGCGCTGGGCGCGGTGTCGCGCACCCTGGCGGACAACCAGCCGGTGCTCGACGAGTTCCTGCGGCGGCTGCCGGTCAAGCTCGACGCGCTCGGCCGGGTCGTGTCCTACGGGTCCTGGTTCAACTACTTCCTCTGCTCGGCGTCCACCGACGCGCCGACACCCCCCGGCGGCCCACCCGTGGGCATCCCGGTGACCGAAACGAGGTGCCACGGATGACGCGACACGACCGGCGCGACACCCGCGCGCGCAACCCGGTGCGGACCGGGCTGGTCGGCCTGGTCCTGCTCGGCCTGCTCGTGCTGGCCGCGACGAACTCCGAGGACCTGCCGATCATCGGCGGCGGCACCACCTACACCGCGGAGTTCTCCGAGGCCGCCGGCCTGACACCGGACAACGAGGTGCGGGTGGCCGGGTTCAAGGTCGGCGAGGTGACCTCGGTGCGGCTGGCCGGGGACCACGTGCTGGTCGCCTTCCGGGTCAGCGACGTCTGGGTCGGCGACCAGACCACCGCCGCGATCCGGGTCAAGACCCTGCTGGGGCAGAAGTACCTGGCCCTGGACCCGGTCGGCAGCGCACCCCTCGACCCGGACCAGCCCATCCCCCGCACCCGCACGGCCGCGCCCTACGACGTGATCGAGGCGTTCAACGGCCTGGCCACCACGGTCGGGCAGATCGACACCACGCAGCTCGCCGACAGCTTCACCGTGCTGTCGCAGACGTTCCGGGACTCCCCGGACAGCGTGCGCGAGGCGCTGGCCGGACTGTCCACACTGTCCCGGACGATCTCCTCGCGCGACGAGCGGCTGGCCACCCTGCTGGCCAACACCCGCCAGCTCAGCACCACCCTGGCCGACCACAACGACCAGTTCGAGCGGCTGCTCGCCGACAGCGAGGTGGTGCTCGCCGAGGTGGGCCGGCGGCGGGAGGCGATCAGCGCGCTGCTGACCGGAACCCAGCGGCTGGCCACCGAGCTGTCCGGGCTGGTCGCGGACAACACCGCGCGGTTGCGCCCGGCCCTGGAACAGCTGGACGAGGTCACCGAGGTGTTGCGGCGCAACCAGGACGACCTGGACCGCAGCCTGGAACTGCTCGGCCCGTACTACCGCCTGCTCAGCAACGCCATGGGCAACGGCCGCTGGCTCGACTCCTACCTGTGCGGGCTGGTCGCCGCACCGCCGGCGACACCGTCCTCGGGCTGCGTCCCGCCCCGACCGCAGGACGGTGGCCGATGAGCCACCTCGGCTGGAGCGCCCGGCTGACCAGGTACCTGGCCGTGGCCTGCGTGCTGGTCCTGGTCGTGGCGGGGGCGCTGTGGTGGGTGTTCCGGGGCGCGAACAGTCGGCGGATCACCGCGTACTTCTCCTCGGCGGTGGGGGTGTACGTGGGGTCGGACGTGCGGGTGTTGGGCGTGCGCGTGGGCTCGGTGGACGAGGTGGTGCCCGAGGGGGAGCGGGTGCGGGTGGGTTTGTCGGTGGACCGGGCGGTGGCCGTGCCGGAGCAGGCGCGGGCGGTGGTGGTGGCGCCGAGTGTGGTCAGTGACCGGTACGTGCAGTTGGCGCCGGTGTACGTGGGTGGGCCGCGGTTGGGGGACAACGCGGTGATCCCGAGGGAGCGCACGGCCACGCCGGTGGAGTTGGACCAGTTGTACGCCAGTCTGGACGGGTTGGCGACCGCGTTGGGGCCGGGTGGGGCCAACGCGGACGGGGCGCTGTCGGAGCTGCTGCGCACGGGCGCGGCGAACCTGGGTGGCAACGGGCAGGCGCTGCACGA
>NZ_JAMTCK010000017.1 GCF_024171785.1 Goodfellowiella coeruleoviolacea | reverse complement strand
CGGATCAGCTGGCGGTGGCCAGCTGGGAGCTTGGATCAACCCTCGCGCAGCGAGCGCGGATCAGCTGGCGGTGGCCAGCTGGGAGCTTGGATCAAACACGGTCAGCTGGCGGTGGCCAGCTGAGAGCTTGTAAGGAGAATGAGACACTGGAGGCGCGCACAGCGAGGTTGCGTGACGTCAGGCTGGGGTCGCGGGTTTGTCCGGCCCGCGCCGAGGCAGACCCGAGGAGGAGCCGTGGCCAAGGCCACCCACCACGACCGGATCGATCCGCACTGGCCGGAGGTCAAGGACGGGGAGCACCCGGTGAGCGAACTCACCAGCGACACCCAGGGCGCGCTGTCGCCCTTCGGTGACGTGACGTTCCCGCTGGCGTCGGACGCCCTGCCCTACCGGCACCCGGTCACCGAGATCAACTGGGAGAAGTAGCCCGGCCAGCCCCTGGCCGGTCGGGCCGAGGGCCGTGGGACCGGTCACGTTCCTCCGTGTGGCGCTGGGTCGCGCGTGTTCCGTTGCGCCGGCCGTCCTAAGCTCAGGTCCTCCCCGCCGGCGCAGTGCCCGGTCCGGGGGGATTCGAGAAACGCGGATCGGCTGGCACGAGCCAGGCGAGCGCCCGCAACAGCGCGGTTCGACTGGTGAGCCAGCCGAGCGCGGTAACGACACCAGCACGGGAGGTGCCGATGCCGGTCCCCGGCCCCGGCTATTCGATCACCGTTCGCCTTGAGGCGCCACCGTCCGCGAGCGCGGCCGGCGACCTGACCTCCGCGGTCGGTCGGGTTGGCGGTGTGATCACCGCGTTTGACGTGGTCGAGTCGCACACCGACCGCATCGTCGTCGACATCACGTGCAACGCGCTGTCCGCGAACCACGCCAAGGACATCACCGGTGCGCTCGGCGCGCTGCCCGGTGTGCGGGTGCGCAAGGTCTCCGACCGGACCTTCCTGGTGCACCTCGGCGGCAAGATCGAGGTCACCTCCAAGGTGGCGCTGCGCAACCGCGACGACCTCTCCCGCGCCTACACCCCGGGCGTGGCCCGGATCTGCCAGGCCATCGCCGAGAACCCGGACGACGCCCGCCGCCTGACGGTCAAGCGCAACACCGTGGCCGTGGTCACCGACGGCTCGGCCGTGCTGGGCCTGGGCAACATCGGCCCGGCCGCGGCCCTGCCGGTGATGGAGGGCAAGGCCGCGCTGTTCAAGAAGTTCGCCGGGGTGGACGCCTGGCCGGTGTGCCTGGACACCCAGGACACCGAGGAGATCATCCGCGCGGTGGAGCTGATCGCCCCGGTCTACGGCGGCATCAACCTGGAGGACATCGCCGCGCCGCGCTGCTTCGAGATCGAGGCCCGGCTGCGCGAGAAGCTGGACATCCCGGTCTTCCACGACGACCAGCACGGCACCGCCATCGTGGTGATCGCCGCGCTGCGCAACGCGCTGCGCGTGGTCGGCAAGAAGATGCAGGACTGCCGGATCGTGGTGTGCGGCACGGGCGCGGCCGGTTCGGCCATCATCCGGCTGCTGCTGCAGAAGAACCCGGCCGACGTGATCGCCGTGGACATCGACGGCGTGGTGCACACCGGCCGCGACAACCTCGACGACAACCTGCGCTGGGTCGCCGAGCACACCAACGCCGAGGGCCGCACCGGCACGCTGCACGAGGCCATGGTGGGCGCGGACGTGTTCATCGGGGTGTCCGCGCCGAACCTGATCGGTGCCGAGCAGGTGGCGTCCATGGCCGCTGACCCGATCGTGTTCGCGCTGGCCAACCCCGACCCGGAGATCGACCCGATGGAGGCGCAGCGGCACGCCGCCGTGGTGGCCACCGGGCGCAGCGACTTCCCCAACCAGATCAACAACGTGCTGGCCTTCCCCGGGGTGTTCCGGGGCCTGCTGGACGCGCACGCGCACACCATCACCGACGCCATGCTGGTGGCCGCGGCCAACGCCATCGCGGACGTGGTGGACGGCGAGCGGTTGAACGCCTCGTTCATCGTGCCGAGCGTGTTCGACGCGGCGGTCGCCCCGGCCGTGGCCGAGGCCGTGCGCCGCGCCGCCGTCGGCGAGGGCTGAGCCCCTCCCCGGTACGGCGGTCCGGTGCGGCAGCGCCGCACTGCCTGTTCGTTGGACTCCACCGCGCCCTGGCCGTGCTCACCCGGTCGGGGCGCGGTGGCGGTTCGGGCGGGACCGCGCCGTCGTCCGGTCGGGGTGGCCGCGCCTGGTCATAGCATCGTCGTATGGCAAAGCAGTTGAGCCACGTCGACGCCACGGGCGCGGCGCGGATGGTTGACGTCTCGGCCAAGGAGCCGAGCGCGCGTCGGGCGGTGGCGTCCGGGGTGCTGCGCACCACCAGTGCGGTGGTGGACCTGCTGGGGTCGGACGGGCTCGCCAAGGGGGACGCGCTGGCCACGGCCAGGATCGCGGGCATCATGGCGGCCAAGCGCACCTCGGAGCTGGTGCCGCTGTGCCACCCGGTCCCGCTGTCCAACATCGCCGTTGACTTCGAACTGGGCGTGGCCGAGGTGCGGATCACCGCCACCGCGCGGACCACGGACCGCACCGGGGTGGAGATGGAGGCGCTCACCGCCGTGTCCATCGCCGGGCTGACCCTGCACGACATGGTCAAGGCGGTGGACCCGGCCGCGAGCCTGGACCAGGTCCGGGTGGAGCGCAAGGAGGGCGGCAAGACCGGGCTGTGGGTGCGCCCGGACGGCCCGAACCAGGACACCGCCCCCCAGGACGCCGCTGAGCAGCCGGGGAGCGCGCGATGACCGGCGGTGCGGCGAGCGGCGCGGACCGGGCGGGGACGCGCACCGCCCGGGTGATCACCGCGTCCAACCGGGCCGCCGCCGGCGTGTACGCCGACCGGGGTGGTCCGGTGATCGTGGAGTGGCTGCGGGCCAGGGGCTACCAGGTGGCCGATCCGGTGGTGGTGCCGGACGGCGATCCGGTGACGGCGGCGCTGCGCGCGGCCGTGGCCGACCAGGTGGGTGTGGTGGTCACCACGGGTGGCACCGGCATCAACCCCACCGACCGGACGCCGGAGGCCACCAGGGCGGTGCTCGACTACGAGATTCCCGGGCTGGCCGACGCGGTGCGCCGGGCCGGTCTGCCCGGGGTGCCGACCGCGGTGCTGTCCCGGGGCCTGGCCGGGGTGGCCGGCCGGACCCTGGTGGTGAACCTGCCCGGTTCGGTCGGCGGAGTGCGTGACGGCCTGGGCGTGTTGGCGGGTGTGCTGGACCACGCCGTTGACCAGCTGCACGGCGGCGACCACCGGCCCGGCGGCCACGCGCACGACCACCGGCCCGCCGCCGGGCCCGGGACGGCCGTCCAGCAGCACGACCACGGGCCGGAGACGGCTGTCCAGGGGGCGGCTGTCCAGGGGGCGGCTGTCCAGGAGGCGGCCGGGCCGGAGACAGCCGGGCCGGAGACAGCCGGGCCGGAGACAGCCGAGCCGCCGGTGCGGCCGGAGGTGCTGCGGGCCGACGTGGGCACCGAGCCGCTGTCCGCGGCCGAGCACGCCCAGTTGGTCTCCGATCGGGCCGCGGGCGCGGTGGTCACGTTCGAGGGCGTGGTCCGGGACCACGACGGCGGCCGGACCGTGCGGGAGCTGGAGTACGTGGGCCACCCGAGCGCGGGGGACATCGTGGCCGAGGTGGCCGCGGAGGTGGCCGCCAAGCACGACGGGGTGCGGGCCCTGGCGGTCAGCCACCGGCTGGGCGTGCTCGCCATCGGTGACGTGGCCCTGGCGTGCGCGGTGTCCGCGGCCCACCGGCGGGAGGCGTTCGCCGCGTGCGCCGACCTGGTGGACGAGGTGAAGCGGCGGCTGCCGGTGTGGAAGCGGCAGGTGTTCGCCGACGGGGCCGAGGAGTGGGTCAACTGCCCCTGACCGGGCAACGGCCCGCACCCGGCCGTTCCGGCGGATTCTCAGCCGGGCCCCAGTTGGCACTCAGGCTGTGCTCAGCCACGGGGTCCAGAGTCAGAGGTGGGAACGGGAACAGGGTGGCGGCCAGTTCGGGGTTGGCCGCGCCCGGAACGTGAGTCGGGGACACATCGGGGAAACGGACAGGACCCCACCGCCGGGGGATCGCGGTGGGGTCCTGTCTGCGTTGGTTCACGCTGTGCTCACCCGCGCTGGGGTGTCACGCGGTGTGCTCGAACTCGTCGGGGCGAGGTCGAGAGGTCACTTCGTGGCGATGACCTGGCCGACGAAGATCAGGTTGGGGTTGCTGATGCTGCCCTGGTTCTTCTGGTACAGCTCCTGCCAGCCACCCGAGACACCCAGCTTGTCGGCGATGCCGCTCAGGGTGTCACCGGCCTGGACGGTGTAGTCACCGCCGGCGGTGTTCCGGGCGGGAGCCTGCTGCGCCGGGGCCGGAGCCGGGGCTGGGGCCGCCTTCTTGGGCTTGGGAGCCTGCTTGACGGTGTCCTCAGCCGGGGCGGCCTTCTTGGCCGGGGCCTTGGTGGCGGGTGTGTAGTTCACGGTGGAGCCGGCCTTGGCGCCGCACACCGGCCAGGCGCCGATGCCCTGGCCAGCGAGCACGCGCTCGGCAACCGCGATCTGCTGCTCGCGGGAGGCGTCCTGCGGGTTGCCGGAGCCGCCGAAGGCGTGCCAGGTGCTCATGGTGAACTGCAGGCCACCGTAGAAACCGTTCCCGGTGTTCGCGGCCCAGTTGCCGCTGCTCTCGCACTGGGCGATCGCATCCCAGTTCACGCCGCTACCCGCGGCCTGAGCCGGAGCAGCCGCGATGGCCAGGGGAGCACCCACGATGGCGCCGGCGACGGCGACCTTGGCGATGCCACGGGCGGTAGCGGACTGCTTGCGGTGCTTGCCTCGGTAAAGAGCCATGTTCCTCTCGCGCCAACCGCGCCTGCGTCCGAACCGTCGGGAGCCGGGCCTTCGGGTGACCCGGGCCGGTGACTCGCACCGGTTCCCTGCCTGGACGCCGGATGACGTCCGGGTGGCTCGTTCGCCCCTGTCCGGAAGATTTCCTTCGCTCGGGGTTCTTCTCGGGGTCCAGGAGATCTGGGACAGGGCTGGCGCTCGATCTCCTGGGGTTCTGCGGTGGTCGGTTCGGGGCCAACCGGAAGCGACCGTACGTAACCGCAGGGGGAGAGGTAAAACAGTTCAGCATGTGACGGTCGTCACGTAACGTCCGAGAAGCGGACACGATTCCAAGTGTTTTAGCAGGTCAGGGCGTCGTTACCGGTCCGTTTTCCGTTCGAAATAGATCACGGTAAGTGAGGCCTGGGTCACCACTTTTTTGGCCATTAGTCCATAGGTGGAACCACATACCGCATGGCGGACTGGGCCCGGAAACCGCAAAATTTGCTCACCGCTCGTACTCAGACCACCACTCCACGACATGGAACGGCCCCCGCTGGAGATCAACCAGCGGGGGCCGGGGGAGCCTGAACGGCCAGGGCGGCGGAGCCGCCCAGGCGGATCAGCTGGCAGCGCCAGCTGAGAGCCCAAGTAACAGGGGCGGCGGAGCCGCCCGGCGGATCAGCTGGCAGCGCCAGCTGAGAGCCCAAGTAACAGGGCAGTGGTCAGCCGCCGGCGAAGGGTGGCAGCACGTCGAGCTGGGTGGTGCCGGCCAGGACCGTGGCGCGGTCGCGCACGGCCACCCCGTCCAGCAGGAAGCTGCACGCGCTGAGCACCCGGTTCAGCTGCTCGCCGTGCCGGTCGGCCAGCAGGTGCAGGACCTCGGCCACGGTGCTCTGGTCGGCCAGCTCCACGGTCTCCTCGGGAGTGCCGGCCGCGGCGCGGGCGCCCGCGAAGTAGCGGACGGTCAACTGGGCCACGCTCATCCTCCGATCGCGCTCATCGGTCGTCTCGGCTGCGCGAAGTTGGGGTCGTTGATGCCGTGGCCGGCGGCCTTCGCCCACATCGTGGCCCGCCACAGCTCCGCGATGGTCTCGTCGTCGGCCCCGGACCGCAGCGGCGTCCGCAGGTCGGTCTCCCGCTGGCTGAACAGGCAGTTGCGCAGCTGTCCGTCGGCGGTCAGCCTGGTGCGGTCGCAGCCGGCGCAGAACGGCCTGGTCACCGAGGCGATCACGCCCACGGTGGCGGGTCCGCCGTCGACCAGCCAGCGTTCCGCCGGGGCCGAGCCCCGTTCGCTGTCCGCCGGGGTGAGCTGGAACCGCTCGGACAGGCCGCGCAGGATCTCCTCGGCGGTGACCATGGCCTCGCGCGACCAGCCGTGCTGGGCATCCAGCGGCATCTGCTCGATGAACCGCAGCTGGTAGCCGTGGTCGAGGCAGAACCGCAGCAGGGGTACGGCCTCGTCCTCGTTCACCCCGCGCAGCAGCACCGAGTTCACCTTGACCGGGTCGAGGCCGGCCTGTTTGGCGGCGGCCATGCCCTCGAACACGTCCTCGATCCGGTCCCGGCGGGCGATCCGCCGGAACCGGTCGGCGTCCAGTGTGTCCAGCGACACGTTCACCCGGTCCAGGCCGGCGGCGACCAGGGCCTCGGCCCGTCGGCTCAGGCCGATCCCGTTGGTGGTCATGGAGATCCGGGGTCGCGGCTCCAGCGCGGCGGTGGCCGCGATGATCTGCTCCAACCCCCGGCGCAGCAGCGGTTCACCGCCGGTGAACCGCACGTCGGTGATGCCGAGCTGGCGCACGGCGATGCCGATCAGCCGGATGAGTTCCTCGTCGGTCAGCACGCTGGGCTGGGCTAACCAGTCCAGGCCCTCGGCCGGCATGCAGTAGGTGCAACGGAGGTTGCACCGGTCGGTCAGGGACACCCGCAGGTCGGTGGCGACTCGCCCGAAACGGTCCACCAGGTGCGGGGTGTCGGGACGGGCCGAGGTCCCGATCGTGCCCACGGTCGGCAGCCCAAGGTCCACGGCGCTCATTCCTGTGAGGGTAATCGCCTTTTCTGGGGCGGCAGGCCACAATGTGATCGCCGGCCCACGCGAGGTGACCGGTAGGTGTCGGGTGGCGGTCCAGTGTGTGACGACCAGCTGGTTCGGTGCGTGCCGAAGCGGACATTTGCCGCGCATCCACGGGTTACCATGTCTCAACGGCAAAGCGAGTCGGCGGCTGAGAGTCTTAGTCGCTGATGTACTCGTGGGGAGGGTGGCTGCGATGGCTGGCTCCGTGGAGCAGCAGGTGACCAAGGTCCCGGAGGACGTGCTGCGACGGATCTCCGACCTGTCCAGGCAGACCAGCACACTCACCGTGATGTTCCACAGCTGGGTCGCCGAGCAGATGGGCCTGTCCGGCACCGACCACAAGTGCCTCGACCTGGTGGCCAGGGCGGACCGGCCGCTGACCGCCGGGCAGATCGCCGAGCTGTCCGGGCTGTCCACCGGCGCGGTCACCGGCGTGATCGACCGGCTGGAGCGGGCCGGGCACGTGCGCCGGGTGCGCGATCCGCACGACCGGCGCAAGGTGCTGGTCGAGGTCTCCGGGTTCGACGAGTCCAAGTACGCGCACCTGTTCTCCATCGCCATGGACTCGCTGCAGCGCACCCTGGAGCAGTTCTCCCCGGACGAGTGGCCGGTGATCGAGCGCTACGCGCGCACCCTGTTCGAGACCATGAACGGCGAGTTCGCCAAGGCGGCCGGCCGACGGGACTAGCCCGGTTCCAGGGCCGGCGACCGCGCCCGGTTCGCCCCAAGAACGACGGCCTGTCCTGATCCTGCCCCACACGCCTGCGAAGGCATCCTCCGCCGGTATCACTCGACCGGTCGACAAAGTGGGCAATGGGGCCGATGCGCCTCAATCAGGTTCATAGCATCGATGGTATGAGGTGGTGTACCGTCGAGTTGGAGCCAGAAGTCCGAGATTGGCTGGAGGAGCTGTCTACTGAGCAGTTCGCGAGAGCGGCGTTCTACATAGAACTCCTCGCTGAGCACGGACCGCTTCTGGGAGAACCGTATACGCGGCAACTCGGCGGCAAGCTAAGGGAACTGCGGTTCTACCTGAACACCGATGCGCTACGCGTGACGTACTGGATCGCACCAGGTAGGCGTGTCGTACTGCTGACGGTGTTCCGTAAGACCAGGATGCGAGAGGACAGAGAGATCGACCGGGCGCGTCGGGTGTTCCGGCGTTGTTTGATGGAGCAGCACACCGTAGAGGATGAGGGAGATGGCTGAGCGCGCTGACTGGGCAGAACTCCGCGCCAGGCGGATGGCGGAGCCGGGGGCCGCGGCGGCGTACGAGGCCGCCCGGCGCGCCTTCGAGTTGGGCAAGGCCGTGCGGGAGATGCGGGAACAGCGCGGCTGGACGCAGGACCAGCTGGCCAGCGCCGCGGACATGACGCAGCCGGCGATCGCCCGGTTCGAGGCTGGCGGCACGGTGCCGACGCTTCCCGTGCTGGAACGGCTCGCCCAAGCACTCGAAGCCGAACTGGTGGTGCGGCTGTCCCCGCGCTCGGCCGCCTGACCGGCGGGGCGCCGGCGGGGTGCCGGCGCCCCGGGGAGACAACCCGAGATCAGGTGCAGTCGGTGTGGCGCGGGGGCACTTCGCGGGTGACGAAGTAGCGGCCGGCGTGCTTGAAGGACCAGGGTGAACCGGTGGTCCTGCGGCTTGGCCCAGTCCACCGGAACCTGCGGTGCCGCGCACTCCCCGCCGGCGCTGCCGCCACCGCCGTCGCAGGCACCCCAGTCCAGTGTGGACGCTGGTGTTCCGGTCGGCGGCGCGGCGGGCGGCTGCACATGAGCGAGACCACCATCAAGACCTACGTCAGCCGCCTGCTGTCCAAACTGGACTGCGGCAACCGGGTGCAGGTGGCCATGCTGGTGCGGGACGCCGAGCCGGGATCGGGCCGGTAGCGCGCTCAGGCGGTGCCGTGCTGGTGCTGCTCGGGTCGGGGCGGACCCGGCTCAGGCTGGCCGGGGCGGGGGCGGGTGTCCGGGGCGAAGGGCGTGCCGGTTGCCACGCCGCGCAGCCCCAGGACCAGTGCCTCGCCGAGCAGGCTGACGCCGATGGCCAGCGTGGTGGGTCGGGCCTCGGCCGGCACTCCGGCGGCCACGACCAGGGCGCTCACCCCGGCGTTGGCCGCGACCGAGCCCGCCCACACCAGCAGGGTCCACCCGGTGTAGCGCTGCCAGAGGTGGCCCCGCTTGGTGAACAGGCGCGGGGTGAGACCGCGCAGGCCGCCGAGCACCAGGCCCACCAGCGCGGCGGCCACGATCCAGGCGAGGTCGCCTCCGGCTGGCCGCACCTCGTTGACCAGGTCGTAGACCCCGAGCCCGGTGAGGATGACCGGTGCGCCGAACAGGTCGCGGGCGTTGAGCGGCTCGCCGATGAACCGCTTGACCACCACGCCGACCACCAGGACGACCACGACGAGCACCAGCGGGAAGCCGCTCACGTCGCTCTCCTTTTTGTAGCAGTATCATGCTAAAAAAATCGTAGCACGGACGTGCTATAAACGGGGCGTGCCAAAGATCGTGGACCCGCACGAGCGGCGCCAAGCCGTTGCCGAGGCCGTGTTCCGGGTGATCGAGCGGGACGGCCTGGACCGCGCCTCACTGCGCACGGTCGCCGCCGAGGCCGGCCTGGCCATCGGCTCGGTGCGGCACTACTTCGCCAGTCACGCCGAGCTGATGGAGTTCGCCATGCGGGCGATGGTCGAGCGGGTCAGCGCCCGGCTGGTCACCCACGCCGACCGCCTGCTGGCCGCGGCCACCCCCCTGACCTGGGCGGAACAGCGCGAGGCGGTCGTGGCGATGCTCGCCGAGGTGCTGCCGCTGGACGAGGAGCGCCGCCGCGAGTGCGTGGTGTGGCTGGCGTTCGTCACGGCCGCCCGCACCCGGCCGGAGCTGCGCGCCTCCGCCGACCAGCCCTACGACGACATGGTCGAGCTGACCACCCGGGTGCTGCGCGGCGCCGAGCGCGCCGGCGCGCTGCGCGACGACGTCGACATCGACCTGGAGGCCCGCCGGCTGTGCGCGGTGCTGGACGGGCTGTCCCTGCACGGCGTGCTGCACCCCACCCGGCTGGACCCGGACACCACGCTCGCCGTGCTCCGCCGCCACCTGGCCGGCCTGGCCCGCGAACAGTCGTGACCCCGGCCGCACGCGCCAGGGTCGCGCGGGGCCGTGCGGACAGGCAATCATGGGCGCATGGCCGAACCGGAGCCGCGTCAGACGTGGAACTACCTGATGGACATGGACGGGGTGCTGGTGCACGAGGAGCACCTGATCCCCGGCGCGGACAAGTTCCTCGCCGAACTGCGCGAGCGCGAGGTGCCGTTCCTCGTGCTCACCAACAACTCCATCTACACCCCGCGCGACCTGCGGGCCAGACTCGCCCGCAGCGGCCTGGACGTGCCCGAGTCGTCGATCTGGACCTCGGCGCTGGCCACCGCCCGGTTCCTGGACACCCAGCGGCCCAACGGCTCGGCGTTCGTCATCGGTGAGGCCGGGCTGACCACGGCGCTGCACGAGGTCGGCTACGTGTTGACCGACCGCGACCCCGACTACGTGGTGCTCGGCGAGACCCGCACCTACAGCTTCACCGCGATCACCAGGGCGATCCGGCTGGTCGAGGAGGGGGCGAAGTTCATCGCCACCAACCCCGACGCCACCGGCCCCAGCCGGGAGGGCGTGCTGCCGGCCACCGGCTCGATAGCGGCGCTGATCGAGCGCGCCACCGGGCGCGAGCCGTACTACGTGGGCAAACCCAACCCGCTGATGATGCGCTCGGCCCTGCGCGCGCTGGGCACCCACTCGGAGAACACGCTGATGATCGGTGACCGGATGGACACCGACGTGCGGTCCGGGCTGGAGGCCGGCCTGCAGACCATCCTGGTGCTGTCCGGCATCTCCGCGGACAACACCGCCGAGCTGTACCCGTACCGGCCGACCCGGGTGGTCGCGTCCATCGCCGACCTGGTCGGCCACAGCCACGACCCGTTCCTGCGGGACTGACCGGGACAGGACTGACCGGGACAGGACCGACCGGGGCGGGACTGACCGGCCCTCGGCTCACTCGCAGGCCTGGTCGCTGGCCCGGTTCCACTGCTCGATCAGGGTGAGGTCGGCGCCGGGCCCGGTACCGTCCTGACCCGCGCCGTCCCGGCCTACACGGTCCCGGCCCGCGCCGTCCTGGTCGGTCCTGGGCAGCGGGCCGGCCGGGCCCTGCTGGGGCACCCGGTTGAGCTGGTCGGCCAGGCGCTCGGCCCGGTCCCGCACCAGCTCGGCCCGCCGGGCCAGCGCGTCCGAGTCAGCGCCGGCCACCCCGGCCAACCGGTCCAGCAGGTCGGCGCGCAGCCGCAGCCACTCCACGTTCTCCCACGGCGACCAGATCTGTCCGATCGCGATCTGCCGCATCGCCTGGTCGATGGCGTCCGCGATCAGGGTCAGCCTGCGTTCGGCACTCATCCCGCCTCCACCCGAAGTGACCTGGTCCGTCGCTGGTCACAGCAGGGATGACCGGTGCCGCGCAGCCGACACGGGCGAACACGGGCTGTCACCGGAGCGGGGTCACCCCGGGCGGGGAGGCGCACCCCCGGCCGAAGTCTTCTATCGTCGCCTGTGTGGACACCGAGCCGCCGAAGGCCGTCAACTCCTCCCTGCACGTGGTCGGCGACGTGCACGGGCACCTGGACGAACTGGTCCGGGCCCTGCACGCCGCCGGGCTGGTGGACACCGCCGGTCACTGGTGCGCCGGCACCGGAGAGCTGTGGTTCCTCGGTGACTTCGTGGACCGGGGGCCGGACGGCGTCGGCGTGATCGAGTTCGTGATGGCCCTCCAGGAGCAGGCCGAACAGGCCGGTGGGCGGGTCACCGCGCTGCTGGGCAACCACGAGGTGCTGATGCTGGGCATGCACCGGTTCGGCGACACCGAGGTGCCGGACGGGCTGGGCCTGCGCAGCTTCGAGCGCAGCTGGACGATCAACGGCGGGCTGCGCCGCGACCTGGACCGGCTCACCGACCGGCACCTGGACTGGCTGACCGGCCTGGACGTGCTGGCGCTGACCAGGAACCACCTGCTGATGCACTCCGACACCGTGGAGTACCTGGACTGGGGCCGGTCGATCGCCGAGGTCAACAGCGCGGTGCGGACCGTGCTCACCGGCGACGACCTGGTCGAGTGGTGGGAGTGCTGGCGCCGGATGACCACCAGGTACTCGTTCCGCGGTGACTTCGGCGGGCAGGTGGCCAAGGAGGTGCTGGACATCTTCGGCGGCCAGACCCTGGTGCACGGCCACACCGTGATCTCCGACCAGCTCGGCGTGCCGCCCGAGCAGGTGACCGAGCCGCTGCGCTACGCCGGGGGCCGGGTGCTCGCCGTGGACGGCGGCCTGTTCATCGGCGGCCCGTGCCTGGTCGTGCCACTGCCCTACACCGAGCCGGTCAACCCAGGCTCCGCCTAGTCCGCTGGTCCGCTAGTCCTCGACGATCATGCTGCCCAGCGGGACCAGCGACACCGGCACCAGCTTGAAGTTGGCCACGCCCAGCGGGATGCCGATGATGGTCACGCACAGCAGGATGCCGGTGACGATGTGGCCGAGCGCCAGCCACCAGCCGGCCACGATGATCCACAGCACGTTGCCGATCGCCGAGGCCACGCCCGCGCCCGGGCGGGGCGCCAGCCGGCGGCCGAACGGCCACAGCGCGAAGCCGGCCATCCGGAACGCGGCGATGCCGAACGGGATGGTGATGATCAGCACGCAGCAGATGATCCCGGCGAACACGTAGCCCAACGCCATCCAGAACCCGCACAGCACCAGCCAGATGACGTTCAGCAAGGTCTTCATGCGACCATCCTGCCCGGCTGGCCGGAACCCGGGCATCGGGGATTTCCCGGACCGCGCCCCCGGCCCTCAGCCGGCCAGCGTCAGGTAGACCAGGGTCAGGTTGAGCAGCGTCACCGCGCCCGCCACCAGCACGGCGGCCACCGTGGTCGCCCGGTGGTTGACGGCCGAGCCCATCAGGTCGCGCCGCGCGGTCAGCACCACCAGCGGCACCAGCGCGAACGGGATGCCGAAGGACAACACCACCTGGGACAGCACCAGTGACCAGGTCGGATCAACCCCCAGGGCCAGCACCACCAGTGCCGGCAGCAGCGTGAGCAGCCGCCGCACCAGCAGCGGCACCCGCACCCGCAGCAGCCCGGCCATCACCACCGCGCCCGCGTAGCAGCCCACCGACGTGGAGGCGAAGCCCGAGGCCAGCAGGCCGATGGCGAACAGCAGGGCCACGCCCCAGCCCAGGGTGTGCTCGATGGCCGCGTGCACGCCGACCAGGTCGTCGCCGGCGCCGGGCACCCCGCGCAGGCCGCTGGCGGCCAGCAGCAGCATGGCCATGTTCACCGCGCCGGCCAGCAGCATGGCCGTGCCCACGTCGAACCGGGTCGCGGTCAACAGCCGGTCGCGCGCCGGCCCCTCGGCCGGTTGCCCGTGCCGGTCCCTGGCCAGCGCCGAGTGCAGGTACACCGCGTGCGGCATGACCGTGGCACCCAGCATGCCGGTGGCCAGCAGCAGGCTGTCCGAACCGGCGAACGCGGGCAGCAGCCCGGCCAGGGCCTCGCCCGGCGCGGGTGGGGCCACCAGCAGGCCGGCGGCGAACCCGATGGCGATCACCAGCAGCAGCCCGGTCACCACCCGCTCGAACGGCCGCTGCCCGCGCCGGTCCTGCACCAGCAGCAGGCCGGTGGACACCAGGCCGGTGATCAGCCCACCGACCAGCAGCGGCAGGTCGAACAGCAGGTAGAGGGCGATGGCACCGCCCAGCACCTCGGCCAGGTCGGTGGCCATCGCCACCACCTCGGCCTGCGCCCAGTAGGCCAGCCGGGCCGGCCGGCGCAGGGTCGTCCGCAGCACCTCGGGCAGTGACCGCCCGGTGACCAGACCCAGCTTGGCGGACAGGTACTGCACCAGCCCGGCCATCACGTTGGCCACCACCAACACCCAGACCAGCAGGTACCCGTACTGGGCGCCGGCCGAGGTGTTGGTGGCCACGTTGCCGGGGTCCACGTAGGCGATGGCCGCCACGAACGCCGGCCCGAGCAGGGCCAGGCCGGACCGCAGCCGGCCAACGGGGGGCCGGGACGCGCGGCCGGCCTGGTCGATCGACACGCTCACCCTCCCCGGTGAGTACGCCTGACTGGATGAGTACGCCTGGGCTGGCCTCATCGTGCAGCACGGCGGGCCGGCGTGGGTGGTGAGTTTCTGCGCCGGTCAGCCCAACGACGTGGATGGGGGATGCCCGGGGGAGCGCGTGCCAACCCCCCGCGTGCTCACCCCACCGCCTCCCCGCGCTCGCCGGCGGCGTACTCGGCGGCCGCGGCCATGGCGGCGGCGTCCTCGGCGCCGAACTCGTCCTCCAGCCGCTCCGGCGAGTAGTCCAGGTCGATCTGCTCCACCGGCACCCCCCTGGCCGACTCGATCGCGCCGAGCCGGCGCTGCGCCCGGGACGCGGCGTAGCCGACCAGCTCGTCCAGGTCGATGCCGAACTCGGGGGCGTTGTACTTCTGGTTGGCGAACTGCACCGCGCCCAGCGCGTGCGGCAGCAGCTCGGTCATGGTCTCCTCGACCACCGCCCAGTTCGCCTCGTCCGCGGCCACGTGCCGGCGGCAGGTGAACGTGCCCCAGGCCATGTGCCGGCGCTCGTCGTCGCCGATCCGCCGGACCAGCTCGCGCACGCCCGGGAAGACCCCGCGCAGCGTGGATAACTTGTTCAGCGTGTAGTAGCCGGTGAGCGCGAGCGTGCCCTCGACCACGTGGTTGTAGGTGACGCTGGCGCGGATCTGGTTGGCCGGGCTGGGGTCGCGGTTGAGCCGGTCCAGCGCCTCGGGCAGCAGCTCGGACAGGATCGTCCGGTAGCTGGGGTTCTTGACCACGTAGAAGTGCAGGTCGTCGGTGAGGTCCACGGCGTCGAGCCAGAGCCGGAACACCGCGGTGTGCTTGGCCTCCTCGTAGGCGAACTGCGTCAGGTACATCTCGTCGCCGATCCGGCCCTCGGCGGCCATCGCCCGCAGGAACGGCTGGATGTCCTCGGTCACCGCCTCCTCGCCGGCGATGAACATGGCGGCGAGCACGCCGGCGCTGCGCCGCTCCGCCTCGCTCAGCTGCCGCCAGTCCTCGGCGTCCCCGGAGAAGTCGATGTCCCAGGGGTTCCACGCCTTGGCGTTGCCCTTGATGAACAGGCGCAGCGGGAGTGAGTCCCAGTTCAGGCCGCCTGGGCGGAGTGAGTGGAAGCCGGTCCGGTGCACGGTGCTGTTGGTCATCCCTGCTCCTTCGGGGGATGGGGGTGTTCCGGAAGCGGTGCTGGCGGTGCTGGTCGGGTGGCGGCCGGGCCGAGCAGGGCCGCCACCACCTCGGTGACCTCCGCCGCCGCCTGCTGGGCCGGCCCGCTCGGGGTGAGCAGGTGGCTGACCACCAGGCGGACGGCGGTGACGGCGACCAGCCGGGCCCGCTGCTCGGGCAGGTCGGGCAGGCGCTGGTGGATGTGCCGCCGCACCACGTCGATGGCCGCCTCGAACACCGGCCGGCCGCGGGTGGTGAGGAACGGCAGCAGGTCCTCGGCGTCCGAGCCGGTCAGCGCCGAGGCGATCACCCGGTTGTCGGCGGCGTGGTCGAGCACGAACCGCACGGCCGCGCTGGCCGCCTCGACCGGGGTGCTGGCCTGGTCCATGCGGGCGCTGATGCCGGTGAGGAAGTCGGCGGTCATGCGCAGGGCCATCGCCTGGACCAGGGATTCCTTGTTGCCGAACTCGTTGTAGACGGTCTGCCTGCTCACCCCGGCGGCCTCGGCCACGTCGGCCACGCGCAGCTTGCGGAAGCCCAGCGTGGCGACCAGTTCGGCGGTCGCGTCCAACAGTTCTTCCCGGAGCGAGGCCTTCATCCGGTGCGCGAAGGGTGTGACCTGATCCACACCGGCAGCTTTACATATCCACCGGATTTGTCAATCACCTGGACGGATCCCACCGACGTGTCAAGTCGCATAGGCTGCCGGCGTGCCGCTGACCGTGGGATTCGACCTCGACATGACGCTCATCGACGCCAGACCGGGCATGGCACGGATCATGTACCTGCTGGCCGAGCAGACCGGGTTCCCACTGGACGGCGACCACTTCGCGGCCAACCTCGGCCCGCCCCTGGACCACGCCTACCGGGCCTACGGCGTGCCCGAGGAGCACATCCCCGAGCTGGTGGACCGGTTCCGCGCGCTGTACCCGGAGGTGGTGATCCCCTCGACCGTGGCCATGCCTGGCGCGGTGGACGCCCTGGCGGCCGTGCGCGACCTGGGTGGGCAGACCGTGGTGGTCACCGGCAAGTACCGGGCCAACGCCGCACGCCACCTGAAGGCGCTGGGCTGGGAGGTCGACCACCTCTACGGCGAGCTGTGGGCCGCGGGCAAGGCCCAGGCCCTGCGCGACCACGGCGCGCGGGTGTACGTCGGCGACCACGTGGGTGATGTGCTGGGCGCCCGGGCCGCCGGCGCCGAGTCGGTCGCCGTGGCCACCGGCCCGTGCACCGCCGACGAGCTGGCCGAGGCCGGCGCTGGCGTGGTGCTGACCGACCTCACCGAGTTCCCCGAGTGGCTGCGCGCGCACCACGACCGGCTGCACGGCTGAACCCCCGGCGCACCGGCCACCACCCGGTCAGCCCGACAACCGCCAGCAGTGTCTGACGGGATCAGTGCTGCCTGGCGCGGGCGGCCGCGCTCGCGCGACCGTCGCGGACCGCGCCGGCCACCCCCACGGCCAGGCCGATCGGCGCCAGCGTGCAGGCCAGGTTCAGCCACACCGGCAGGTTCTCGTGACCCGTCGCGAACAGCACGAACACCGCGCCCACGGCCAGCAGGCCGAGCGCGAACAGCGCCACCGCCAGCGGCAGCAGCGGGGTGGTGCGGCGGGGAGCGTCCTGGGGCGTGGCCATGCTCCCCAGTGTAGGTGCCCCACCTCGGGCTGAGGGGAAAATGGCTGGTGGGCGAGGGGGAGGCGGACGGCAGGTGAATGTTGAGGTGATCCGTCCTGCTGTTCTCGCTACTCTGGACAACACGCGTCCTGGGTACGCCTGGGGCGCGTTCGTCGTGCGGAGGATCTGCGGCTGACAGCGCGGGCCCGTCGGGCATGGCGAGACAGCGTCGACAAGGGAACGGTGAGCACAGTGCCGACCGGCAGGGTCAAATGGTACGACTCGGATAAGGGATTTGGCTTCGTCACCCAGGACGGTGGCGAGGACGTCTACGTCCGGGCTTCCGCGTTGCCGCCGGGAGTTCAGGCGCTCAAGGCCGGCCAGCGCATCGAGTTCGGCATGGCCGAGGGCCGGCGCGGTCCGCAGGCCCTGTCGGTGCGGCTGCTCGACCCGCCGCCTTCGGTGGCCGAGGCCCGCAGGCGACCGGCCGAGGAACTGCACGGCCTGATCGAGGACATGATCAAGCTGCTGGAGGCCAAGGTCCAGCCCGACCTGCGCCGGGGCCGCTACCCCGACCGCAAGGCCACCAAGCGCATCGCCGAAGTGGTGCGCGCGGTCGCCCGCGAGCTGGACCCGTAACCCGAACTCCCCGGCCGCCCAGGAGCACCGGGCTGGTGGTGCCCGCCGGCGCCACCAGCCCGCTTCCGGTGGATCAGCGCTGGTCGGTGACGGACAGCACCCAGGTGGACCGGGTCAGGAACTCCGCCTCACCGGTCTCGCTCACCTGCACGGCCGCCCCGTACTGGTGCACCTCAACGGTGTCCAGCTGGTCGGTGGGGTTGGGCAGGGTCAGCGTGTAGGCGTACCGCTCACCAGCCGGGAACACGTCACTGCGCGAGTCCGGCTGGGGTGTGCCGTTGGCGTCGTGGTAGCTGAACACCACCTGCCACGGGGCCTGCGCCACCTCGGCCGGCACCGAGATCTGCAACGGCCGGCCGGCCGGCACCCGCAGCCGGCCCTCGGCGTTGGGATCGGGGGCCGCGCACTGCTCCACCTTCACGTCGCAGTGCTGGGTGGGGTGCACGGTGATGGTGGTGCCCGCGGCGTAGAAGGTGACCTCAGGCAGCGGCGCGGCAGCGCAACCAGCCACCAGCACCAGCCCGGCAGCGGAGAACAACAACGGCAGAACTCGGCGCACGACGCCCGAGCGTACGTGGTGCCGGTCAGCCGGTCGCCGCCGACCGGCCGCCAACGTTGATCAGGCTCGCACCGCGCGCCGCCCGGTGACCTGTGTCGATCAGGCTCGCACCGCGCGCCGCCCGGTGACCTGTGTCAATCAGGCTCGCACCGCGCGTCGCGCGGTGATCCGAGTCGATCAGGCTCTCACCGGGCGTCGCCCGGTGATCCGCGTCACCCACGACAGCAGCGAGCCGCCCCTTCGCACCAGCGCTGTCTGCGTCAACCCCAGCGCGAGCAGCGCGGACAGCACGGTGAAGCCCAGCCAGTAGGTGGGCGGCAGCAGCACGCCGATCGCGCCGCCGAACACCCAGCCCAGCTGCAGGATCGTCTCGGACCGGCCGAACGCCGACGCCCTGGACTCGTCCGGCAGGTCGTGCTGGATCACCGCGTCCAGGCTGATCTTGGCGAGTGCACTGGCCGTGGCCCCGACCAAGCCCACGATCGCGGCGGTGGCCACCCCCGGGATGACCGCGGCGATCACCGTGCTGGCCAGCGCGAGCGACGCGCAGCCGATCACCATCTGGTCCGGCTTGCCGAAGTGCAGCCGCGCGCCCACCGCGTTGCCCAGGAAGCTGCCCACCCCGGCCGCGCCGGCGATCACCCCGAGCAGCAGCATCTGGCGGACCGGCTCCTGCTCGGTCTGCGCCCGCACCACGAACGCGGCGAACAGCATCAGGAACCCGGTGAGCATGCGGATCGTGCCGTTGCCCCACAGCGCCAGCACCACCGACCGGCCCATGGGCTGCCGGGCGGGCTTGCTCGGGTGTGCACGCAGCGACGCCGGCACCTCACCCTCGGTGACCTCCACCCACGCTGGGATGCGCAGGCACAGCCAGGCGTCGGCCAGGCACAGCGCCGCAGTGAACCACAGCGCGCCCGGCGAACCGAACAGGCCGGCGAACCCCGCGCCGAACGCGCCGAACACGCCACCGGCGGCCAGGCCGAACACGGTCAGCCGGGCGTTGGTCTTGGCCAGGGTGATCTCGGTGGGCAGCACCCGGGGCGTGACCGCGGCCTTGAGCACGTTGAACGACTTGGACAGCACCATGGTGCCCAGCGCCGCCGGGTAGAGCAGCCAGTCGTCGAAGTGCAGGGCCATCACCACCGACAGCAGCGCCTGGCCGGCGCAGGACGCGGCCAGCGCCAGCCGGCGGCCCCGCTGCAACCGGTCCAGCGCCGGCCCGATCACCGGCGCGACCAGCGCGAACGGCGCCACCGTGATCAGCAGGTAGAGCGCCACCCTGGCCCGGCTCTCGCCGGTGGCCGCGGAGAAGAACAGGGTGTTGGCCAGTGCCACGGCCATGGTGGCGTCGCTGGCGTAGTTGAGCATCACCGCGTAGGTGAGCGAGGACAGGCCGGACTGCTTGGCCCCGTCGGCGTGGACGGCCCGCCGGAACAGGCGCACCGCCCGCTGGCTCAGCTGCCGGCTCCGCCACACCGCCACCCGGGTCACGGTGATCTTGGCGGGCGGGCCGCTGGGCAGCCGGGGGCGGCGGAAGTCGTCGGTCTCGGCCAGGCCGGGCGGCTGGTCACCCCCGCCGGACGGGTCGGGCAGCGGTCGGGTCGTCGGCGGCAGCGGCCGGGTGGCGGGTCGGTGCTCCTCCTCCCACGGGTACCGGCGCTGGGTGGGTGGCGCCGCCGGGGCCGAGGGGTGGGGGTGGTGCTGCGGGCGCTGCCGCGGTTCGCCCGGCTCGGGCTCGGGCGGCCACTGGGTCACGCCCGGCTCCCGCCGCGCATCGTGATTACTCCGTGATGATCGTTTCCGGCTCGCGCCACTCCACCCCCGACGGGGCCGAGGGCCCTCATTGGGCTGGTCAGTCGAACCGGAACGAGTCACGGTTCTCATCCTGCCGCACCACCCCGTTCCACCGCGCGTAATCACGTCCGTGGCGGCGGCCCCCCGGCATCCCCCACAGGGGAAACGGCAAGCCGACCCAACCGGGGCGGGACCGGCGCTGCCAGCATGAGCCCGCAGAACACGACAGGCCCCGCCGGGCGCGGGCCGAGGCAGGGGCCGGGATGCGGAAGAGGAGGGAGGCCGGGATGCGGAGCTGGTGGGGTGAGCTGCGCGGGCACTGGGTGCTGGCGGTGCTGGTCCTGGTCACGGTGCTGGCGTCGGCGGTGCTGGTGCTGGACCTGAACCGGGCCGACTCCAGCACCGGCCAGTCGCCGTCGGTGCAGAACCTGGCGGCGTTCGGCGAGGTGCCGGCCGTGGTGCGGGCGGCGGACGGCAGTGAGCGGGTGCTGTGCCTGTTGAAGGCCGACACCGCCGCGCTGCGCGAGCGCGGCCTGATGACCGTGACCGACCCCAACCTCAACGGCTACGACGGCATGCTGTTCATGTACGCCTCGGACACCACCGGGGCGTTCTGGATGCGCAACACGCCCATGCCGCTGTCCCTGGCCTACCTGAACGCGTCCGGCCAGATCGTCTCCACAGTGGACATGGAGCCGTGCGCGGACAGCGACCAGTGCCCGGTCTACCCGCCGGCCGGCCCGTACCGCTACTCGCTGGAGGTGCCGCAGGGCGGGCTGAGTGACATCGGACTCACCGGCGGGGCCACGCTGACCCCGGGCGACGGGGAGTGTGAGCACTGAGCCGCCGCCGAGCCCGGCCCCACGCGGGCCAACACCGCCGGCGCAGGGGCGGTGGGTACATGAAGGCGGTGGGGACGTGGGGCACAATTCAAGGTGTGACCCCCACGCCGACCAAGGGAAACGGACGCTTCGACCAGGCTCAGCCATCCGACGACGTCGGACGCCTCGACCAGCGGCCCGATCCGGTGCTGGCGGCGGCTGTCGACCTCGCGCGGCAGGCGGCCCAGGAGGAGGCCGGTGAGGAGCTGGTCGGCGCGCACGCCGGGGTCCAGGCCGAGGGGCCGGACGCCGCGACCCACCTGTTCCACGCCAACTACCCCGGCTACCGGGGCTGGCACTGGGCGGTGACCGTGGCCACCGCCGGACCGGGCACCCCGGTCACGGTCAGCGAGGTCGTGATGCTGCCCGGCCCGGACGCGTTGATCGCGCCCGAGTGGGTGCCGTGGCACGAGCGGGTGCGCGCCGGTGACCTCGGCGTCGGCGACCTGCTGCCGGCGCGGCCGGAGGACCCGCGGCTGGTGCCCAGCTACCTGGCCGCCGACGACCCCGAGGTCGAGGAGGCCAACCGCGAGCTGGGCCTCGGCCGGGTGCACGTGCTGTCCAGGCAGGGCCGGCTGACCGCGGCCGAGCGGTGGCGGGACAGCGAGTTCGGCCCGAACAGCGAGATGGCCCGCAGCGCGCCCGCGCACTGCGGCACCTGCGGCTTCTACATTCCGCTCGGCGGATCGCTGCGCGCCGCCTTCGGCGTGTGCGGCAACGAGCTGACCCCGGCCGACGGGCACGTGGTGCACGTCGAGTACGGCTGCGGCGCGCACTCCGAGGTCGAGGTGGAGAGCGGGCCGTCGGTGCCCGTGGCCGACCTGGTCTACGACGACGCCATCCTGGACGTGGAGCCCAACGAGGAACGGCCGGAGGCGAGCGCCGACCAGCCGGTTGCGCGGTCGACCGAGCCGACACCCGCCGACCAGCGGACCGCCGACGAGAACGGCACCGACCAGGACAGCACCGGCCCGGTCGGCACCGACCAGGACGCCGACACCGAGGCGGGCAACGACCACGTGGTCAACGGACAGAGCGTCAACGCGCAGGGCGTGAACGGCCAGAGTGCCAACGGCCAGGGCGGCGACGAGCAGAACCCGGCGTGGCAGCGGTGAGCGCGGGCGGGCAGGACGACGTTTTCGGCGCCGGTCGGTTACGCGAGTCCGTGCTCGCGGCCTGGACGGGTTCGCCCACCCGGTTCCGCGAGGACGCCAACGCCGAGGAGGACCTGCGGCTCGGCGGCTACCGCGACCGCCTGCTGGTGGAGCTGGCGCAGAACGCGGCCGACGCGGCCGTGGCCGCCGGTGCCGCCGGCACGCTGCGTCTGTCCGTTGTGGACGACGGTGCCGGCGGGGTGGAGCTGCGCGCCGCCAACACCGGTGAGCCGCTGGACGCGGCCGGCGTGGCCGCGCTCGCCTCGCTGCGGGCGTCGGCCAAGGGGAGCGGCAACAGCGTCGGCCAGTTCGGTGTCGGCTTCGCCGCCGTGCTGGCCGTCAGCGACGCGCCCAGGGTGCTGTCCCGCACCGGGGGCGTGCGCTTCTCCGCCGAGCGCACCCGCCAGGTCGTCGCGGACGTGCCGGAGCTGGCCGACCAGGTCGCCGAGCGCGGTGGCCAGGTCCCGGTGCTGCGCCTGGTCTGGCCGGTCGAGGCCGACGAACCCGAGCTGCCGGCCGGGTTCGACACCGAGGTCCGGCTGCCGCTGCGGTCCGATGTGGACAGCGTGGCCCTGCTGAACCGCTTTGCCGAGCAGGCCGCCGACCTGCTGCTGGCCCTGCCCGGCCTGAGCACCATCGAGGTGGGCGAGCGCCGCTGGTGGCGGGAGGAACTGCTGGACGGCGTGGTGCGGCTGCACGGCCCGGACGGCAAGTTCGACTGGCTGGTGCACCGCACCAGCGGTCAACTGCCCGACGCGGCACTGCGCGAACTCGGCGTGGAGGCCCAGCGGCGTCCGGAGTGGACGGTCTGCTGGGCGGTGCCGCTGGTCGGCAAGCCCGACGAGGCCACGCAGCCCGGTGCGGGCCAGCGCACCGTGGGCCGGCCCGACCCGATCGACCAGGACGTGCTGCACACCCCGACCCCCACCGACGAGCGGCTGTCCCTGCCGGCCCGGCTGCTGGCCACCCTGCCGGTGGAGCCGTCGCGGCAGCGGGTCATGCCCGGCCCGGCCACCGACGCCGTGCTGGCCGAGGCGGCCCGCGCCTACCCGGACTTCATCGCCGCGCTCGCCCCGGTGGACCGGGTCGAGCTGGTGCCCCGCCCCGGCTTCCCCCTGTCCGAACTGGACGACCGGCTGCGCGGCCTGCTGCTGGCCGAGCTGCGCACCGCCGAGTGGCTGCCCTCGGCCGACGGCGACGAGATCGCCCCGGCCTCGGCCCGGGTGCTCGACGCGGTCGTCGTCGGGGTCGGCGAACTGCTCACCGACGTGCTGCCCAACCTGGTCGCCGCCGAGCTGTCCGAGCCGCGGCACGCCCAGGCGCTGGCCGCGCTGGACATCCCCCGGCTGCGCCTGGCCGAGGTGGTCACCGCGGTCACCGGCATCGACCGGCCGCCGTCGTGGTGGGCCCGGCTCTACGCCGCGCTCAACCCGCTGGCCGAGATCGACTCCACGGTCCGCGACGAGCTGTCCGGCCTGCCGGTGCCGCTGGCCAACGGCCGCACCTCGATCGGCCCGCGCGGCACCCTGCTGCTGGACTCGCCGGCCGACACCCTGGAACCGCTGTCCGAGGCGCTGACCCTGAGCGACGCGGCGTTCACCGCCGACGCCGCCACCATGTTCAGCGCGGACGTGGCCGGCCTGCGCATCGTGCACCCCGAGGCCGTGCACCCGCTGCTGGAGCGGCTGGGCGCGCGCCGCGCCGGGCCGTTGGAACTGCTGGAGGCGCCCGCGCTGCGGGCGGCCGTGGAGAGCAGCGTCGCCGACGCCGAGGCCGGCCTGGACACCTCCGGCCTGGCCGAGATGGTGCTGGGGCTGGTGGAGGAGGCGGGCGTGCGGCCGGGCGAGCAGCCGTGGCTGAGCGCGCTGGCCCTGCCCGACGACACCGAGGAGTGGCGGCGGGCCGACGAACTGGTGCTGCCGTCCTCACCGCTGCTCGCCGTGTTCGACCCGGCCGCGGTTTCCGGCGAGACCGCGCCGCTGGGCGTGCTCGCCCACGACCTGGCCGACCGCTGGCCGGCCGACGTGCTGGCCACGGTGGGCGTGCTCAACTCGTTCAGCGTGCTGGTGGACGAGTCGCCCACCGAGCCCAACCACGACCTGCCCGACGAGGCCGAGTGGTGGCGCGCCATCGACGGCGACGTGGAGCCGCCGGCCCGGCTGGTGGCCGTCCGCGACCTGGACCTGGTGGCCGAGGACGCCTGGCCGGTGGCGCTGCAACTGCTGGCCAAGGACCCGGTGACGCTGCGCGCCCTGCGTGACCCGGACGGCTACTCCGGCTGGTGGGTGGCCCGCCACGCCCGCCTGGCCGGCCAGCCGCCGCAGCACTGGCGGTTGCCGGACGCCCGGTCCCTGGCCGGCCTGTACGACCCGCTGCCGGCGGACGTGACCCTGGACCCGGGCCTGCTCACCACCATCGGGGTGCGCGACGAACTCGCGGTGACCACTCGCGCGGACGTGGCCGACCTGCTGGACCGCCTGGGCGACCCGGAGCGGGACGTGCCCGGCGGGGTGGCGCTGCGCGGCTACGAGCAGCTGGCGCACGCCGTGCGGGACGAACTGCTGGACCCCACCGACCTCGACCCGCCCGAGCGGGTCCGCGTGCTCTCCGGCCGGGTGGTCGACGCCGGTCAGGCCGTGGTGCTGGACGCCCCCTGGCTGCTCGGCGTGATCCCGGCCGGCCGCGTGGTGGTCGCCGACCCCACGACCGCCCCGGCCGAGGCACTGGCCGAGCTGCTGGACGTGCCCCTGGCCACCGAGACCGTGCACGCCGAGGTGACCGACGAGGGCGAACTGGTGCACTGGCGGGACCTGTCCGCCGTGGGCCTGGCCTGCGACCTGCTCGGCGTGCCCGTGCCGGACGCCATGGTCACCGTGCACGAGGAGTTGGCCGTGCAGCTGACGGCCGGCGGTGACACCGCTGACACCGCTCCGGCGAGCGGCGACGCTGACGAGGAGTTCCAGGTGTCCTGGTGGGTCACCCCGGACGGCCACACCCACGCCGAGGACAGCCCCGAGGGCCTGGCCCGCGCCCTGGCCTGGGCCACCGGCCGCTGGCCCGACCGCCACACCTTCGCCGCCGTCCTCGCCGACCCCGTACCGGCAACCCTGCTGGGGTAGCGCGGCAAATAAGATCAACACGTAGCCGCCGGCCTGTGGACTCGGCCGGAAGTGTCCCCGGAGTCTCCGCGTCGTCGTGGGACTCCGGGGGGCGCACCGTTCAAGGATGCCGACGGCATCGACGAATGGGTTGGGGCGCCAGTGCGCTACAGGCTTGACGGAAACACCTATAGCTACTGCTGGTCTGCGCTCTACACCAACCACGAGCACTACTTTCAGCTGCACAAGGAGTGGGGCCCGGGCAGAGTGTGGGGCGATGGCTCTGTGACGGCGTGACCCCACTGCGGCGGAAGCTCCTCTGATCATTGAAGACGGGGTGGCAGACAAAAGGCCTGCCACCCCGTTGGGGCGCCAGCGACCTGTCAGTCGCGGTCCACTGCTATCGCCGTGGTGGCGTCCGTGTTCGCCATGCGCTCGACTCGCCATCCAGCGTCGGTCCTGGTCAGGCGGCCGATATTGACGATCAGTTCGGAGTTGGAGGTGCTTGTGAGCACAATGCGATTGCCCTCGGCGATCTCTCCTGGTCCAGCCGGGATGAACAGCACAGCGCCTCCTGAAGCAGAGGTCAGGGTGCCGGGAATAGCAGAGATCGCGGTCGTAACTCGGCCGTGACTGGCGAGCGAGGCCAGCGCGGTGTCAACGTGTCCGTCGGCGGTGGCAACCACGCCGAGAACTCCGTCTGGAGTGACCACCAGATCACCGACACCCAAAGCAGACGATGGCGCTGGCTGCGCGTAGAGGCCCACATCTGCGGTGTGCAGTGACACAGGACTGCTGGCCGGATCGTGCACGCCAGCGGCGAGCCACGTCGGCAGCTGCTGGTCATCAGCGTGTCCGACGATGATAGTGCTGTTCCAGGCACCTACACCGGCCGGCAGGATCCGCCAGTATGTCTCCTCAGTTGAGGCGCGGTCGTCTGTGAAGCTGTGGTCGACCAGTGAAGTGGTCACTCGTATCCCGGGCACGCCCGGCGCGGCTAGCGCGAAGGCGACACTGCCACCATCAGGAATCGAGGCGTCCTGCGGGTCAGGTCGAGCCGCGATGAATCCCACAGCCATCTGTCCCGGTTCAACGGCCGCCTCCGCGCGCACGAGCAACCGCCGACTGTCCGGCTCACCACGGGTAACTGGGCTGGTCACGTAGCCCAAGACCGTTCGTCCGTTCGCATCCTGACCTGCCAGGACCACGACCAGAAAATTCACCGACAGTGCTGGCGAACGCTGGGCAAACAGCGCTCGTACCGGCCCGACCGGGGCGTAGCGGTCACCGCTAGCCCGCCAGACCTCCTCCGCGCGGTCCAGCAATGCTGTGTCGCCAGCCAGGTCTCCCCGCAAAGGCCACTGGTCCACTTCTGCGGCGACCGTGATCCGCTCCGGCGGCGTACTCGCTCTGCCTACAATCACGGCAACGCCGATCATCGCAACCACTACGATCACGGCTGCCGCCCACAACCGAGCCTGTTGCCGGCGTTGTTCCCCTCGCCGGGTCTGGCACCAACCGAGAACCTCATCGATCTGACCAGGTCGAACCACTGGGTCCAGGCCGTCAGCTTCGCGGCGCAACCGCAGCACCATGTCATCCTGCTCCGGTGAGATCATGACCGTTCCCTCCTGGTCGACGCGGCATCCAGTACTGGCTGAACTGCCCATATCTCGCGGATGCGAGCTAGCCCTCGACTCGTCAGCGACTTCACCGTGCCCACTGAGCACTTCATCTCCCGCGAGGTCTGCGCCTCGGACAGGTCCAGCAGGAACCGCATCACCACCGCAGCCCGCTGCCGCGGAGGCAACCGCTGGAGCACCGTCAGAATCCGATCGCGCTCGGCTATCTCGCTGGTGAAGTCCCCTGTCACTTCCTCAGTGAGTTCCGCACTCTTGGCTCGTGCAGAGGCCGTCAGCCCAGCTCTGGGCCGTGTCGAACGCAGAAACTCATGCAACACCGCCTTGCGGGCATACGCCAGGGCGTTGTCTGGTTTCATCCGTCGCCATCGGCCCAAACATCGGAGCAGCGACTCCTGCACCACCTCCTCAGCATCAGCCTGGTGACCTGCGAGCATCACCGCGTAGCGCAGCAACTGCCCGTAACGGTCGCGCACGAACTGCTCAAACTCGTCATGGCGCACTCCCCGGCCCTCCGCCCTTGCCGCTGTCCACTCCCAAGACCCGAGCCAGTGGAAAAAAGTTGCCACCACTTCGCTGATGTCAGGCCACCGCATTCAGCAAGCCGGAACAGGCAGCATCAACCTGGTGGCATGGCAGCCGGTTCGTGTCGTGTGGCCTCATTCGTTGTGTCGCAAATCGGCTGGCCGGCCAGGGACTGGCCGAACTGTTGGCCGTGCGGCTGGCGGCCGGCGGTGACACCGCTCCGGCGAGCGGCGACGCTGACGAGGAGTTCCAGGTGTCCTGGTGGGTCACCCCGGACGGCCACACCCACGCCGAGGACAGCCCCGAGGGCCTGGCCCGCGCCCTGGCCTGGGCCACCGGCCGCTGGCCCGACCGCCACACCTTCGCCGCCGTCCTCGCCGACCCCGTGCCGGCAACCCTGCTGGGGTAGCTCTTTCCGCAGCACGATTGAGGGGCCCGCCCAGCCGTGAACCGCACTGGGCGGGCCCTACTCGCAGCGACAGCGATCAGCCGTCGAAGCGGCCGTCCTTGACGGCGCTGAGGAACCTGCCCAACTCCGCCTGCCCAAAGGCCAGGACCGGCCCGGCCGCGTTCTTGCTGTCCCGGATGGCAACTATCTTGGCGCTGCGTGCGACCTCGACGCAGGCGCCGCCGTTGCCACCGCTGTAGCTCGTTTTACGCCATGAGCCATGTGCCAGTTCAACGCAGTTGTGCGCGCCACCCTGTGATCGACTCGACTTACGCCAGGGACCAAGACCAGTCATGTCGCACCTCGTTCGCTGAGCGCCGAGGGACGCTCTGAATCGGGCGGCCTCGGGTGTCGGGTCTGTGATACGCCTACTGGTGTCCGTGCAACATGCCGCTCTTCACTGCGGACAGGAAAGCCTCGACGGCACCTGTGCTGAACCACAGGACGGCGCCGTCGCGGCTCTTGGTGTCCCGGATGCCAGTAGTGGAAGTGCCTAATGACAGCTCAACGCAGTCATTTCCCTGCGCGCCGCTGTAGGTGCTTTTGCGCCACGTTCTTTTGGTCATTGTTCCTCTAGTTCTGCCAGTAGTTCACGGATCAGTTCGGCTGTCTCGTCGGCAGACAGCGCTACTTCTTCCACCCCTTCCAGCATCCGTCGGAACCTGTTCACGGCCGCCCTGTCCTCGACCCAGCTGCCACCTCCTGGGTACTCCAGATAAACGGCGGCGGGATCGTCCGGGTCGGAGAAGTGGAGCATGGTCACCGAGCCGGACATGAGGCCGTACGCGCCAGCGGTCTCGGGAATCACCCGCAGGGTGACGTTGGGCAGTTCGCTCAACCGCAGCAGGTGGTTGAGCTGGTCGGACATGACGGCGGCGCCGCCAACCAGGCGTCGGAGAACGCCCTGGTCGATGAGGGCTCGGACGGTGATCGGGTCGGGCCCGGTGAGCCGCTGCTGTCTTCCCTGCCTGGCGCGCACCGCGGCTTCTGCGTCTATGGGTTCGTCGCTCAGCGCTGAGGCACCGGCGGCGCGTTCCAGGGCGCGAACGTAGTCGGGGGTCTGCAACAGGCCGGGAATGGCCTGAGTCGCCAGGTTGATGACTTCGCTCGCCTCCCATTCCGCCCGGTAGAGCGAACGGAATTCGGGCGGCCCGCCAGCGGGTTCGAAGGACACCGTCGCGGGTGGCTGCTTCGCGTCGTGCCAGAGCTGTTCGGCCTCGGCCCGCTCCTCGTCCGACACGTTGTAGAAGCCGAGCAGGGCGTTCATGAGGAGGCGAGAGGGGACGGTCAGTCCCGCTTCCATCCGATTGATGGTCGTGCGATTGACACCCAGCTGCTTCGCCAGCTTTTCGGGTGTCAACGCCGGATCGACCCGCGTGCGGAACTGGGTCATCAGCCGACCGAACTTCGCCTTGCGCCGCGTGCGCTCTGGCCCGGTTCCCATGTCGCACACCTTAGCCACGCGTTTTTCCGCTCAACTTCACCCGATCGTGCAGTGCATTTGCACAGTGCATCGGAGTAGCGTGCATCACGTCGGCGGGGTTGCGATCCCCTTCCGGTCGGGTCAGGGGATGCCGACTCCTCGCGGGTTGGCGTCGCGCCACGTCCGCAATCCCGCCGGCCCGTCGCGAACGTCCGTCCCCGGACGGGGACAGTCCCTGCTCTGCCGCTTTCCCCACACATGGAGGTGTTGGCGTGGTTACGGCAGCATTCGCCCTCGGCGTCCTGCTCGGTCACCTCGCGGTCGCCCGGATCGTCTACATCGGACTGGACCGCCTGCTCGACTGGTGGCAGGCGCGCCGGCCCAGGGTTTCCGCGCCGTCGAGTCGGCAGGCCGGGACGTCCTCGGCGCTCCCCGCCTGGCCGAGGAAGCCGACCGAGTACATCTTCTCGACCAGCCGCGATCGGTTGGGGGCACGGGCATGAAGACGTTCCGCTGGCTACCGCTGGACCAGCGCCGACACGCCATACCCGGAGAAGTCCAGGGGCAGAACATCCCGGTCACCACGCTGTGCGGGCAGGAGACCACCACCCCGGACCACGTTCCCACCAAGGTCGAGTGGTTGTGGGAAACCTGTTGGGACTGCCACGAGAAGGCGCGCGGCTACGTCCACATCGGACTCGCGCTGCTGGCGGAGTGGCGCGGATGACCGGCAACGACCACGTCTGGTGGCACGTGCCCGGTGACAACCAGAGCCACGCCTTCCGCACCGAGGACACCCTCGACCCGAACCGGACCGTCTACCACGCGGCCGGCGAGTGCGAGACCGTGGTGTCGGCCAGCGAGGTGGTGCGTGAGACCACGAAAACGCCGTGCACGCCATGCCTGTTGGCCACCATGATCGCCAATCTGCCGGCCCCGAAGGTGCTGCCGCAGGTGGCACACATCAGCGACGCGGAACTGCGTCAGCGCTGCCCGCTGCTCGCGCATCGGCTGTCCGGGTTCTGCGCCCGGCTGGCATCGGTGACCACGCCACCAACCCTGGCTGAGATGCGCGACCTGGCCAGGTCCCTGGTGCTGCTCGGCGGCTCGCTCTACGACCGCGCCGAAGCGGGCATTCCCATCCGGCCAGCGCCCAAGCCCGCTCCGGACCTGGCCGATCCCCTCCCACCCCACGACCGTGACCACGACGAACCCCAGGACTGATCGCGCTGATGACGAGTGAACCCAGCATAGTGATCGATCTCGAAGTTGAGATCGATTATGGGCAGGTCTACATCTACTCGGTGGCGCCGTGGCGCGACGATTCCACCAGTGACGCGGTGCTGCGCGCATTGGACGACGCGCGGCAGTCAGGTCGGTGGGTCGGTGTTGTGGACGGCCTGATTGACGTTGTCGTTCCGTTTCGAAAGAGCTTCGATGCTCCAATGCGGGTCGAGGTCTGGTCCGAGGAACCTCCCCTGGACAACGACGCCTGGGACCACGTGGTCGACGCCGATTTCGACGTGTGCGACGGCGAGTTGGTGTTCGAGCCGTCTGGTGGATTCACTCCGGTTCGTTGCCCGGAATCCGTACCGTCTGGTCGCTACCGTGCCCGCGTGTCAGGCCGTGGTTACGCCGAAGCGGCCGAAGGCGCCGTGGGGGTGGACTCGTATCGGCTTCGGCTGTGGCCTCGGGAGAACGAGCGGCCACCCGAACTCCGCAAGAGCTGGCCCGGCTGGCAACGGCTTGGCTGAAACCACGGAGACCCCCAGCGCGGGGGCTGGTTCGGGTTAGGCGGGTGGGGTGTCGGCGCGGGTGTCGTAGTGGGCGCGGGCGGCGTCGATCTGGGCCAGGTGGGTGGTGCTCCACTCCAGCAGGGGCAGGGCGGCCGCGCGGAGGGTGGTGCCCATCGGGGTGAGTTCGTAGCTGACGTGCGGCGGCATGACGTTGCGCACGGTTCGGGTCAGGATGCCGTCGCGTTCGAGGGCGCGCAGGGTGACGGTGAGCATGCGCTGGCTGATGCCGTCGATGGCGCGCTTGAGTTCGGTGAACCGGCGCGGCCCCTGGCTGAGGTGGCGCACGACCAGCAGCGTCCACTTGTCCCCGACGAGGTCCAGCACTTCCCGGGCCCGGCAGGCGTCGTCCGGTGTCTGCTGTGGCCCGCCCGCTGTGGCGGTCATGGTTACCTCCCTGGAACCGGGGCACTGAAAAGTGCCTTATTGCCCGATCCGCGTCGAGCGCGCCAGCATGGTCGTGGTTCCTGAACGGAACCGAGGTATGAATGGTAACCGCCAGTGCCTCGCGCTGGCGCATCTCGAACGGGACGAACATGTCAACATTTCTGCTGGTCCACGGCGCCTGGCACAGCGGCCAGTGCTGGCAGCGGGTGGTACCGCTGCTGGAGTCGGCCGGACACCGGGTGCACGCGCCGTCGCTGACCGGCTACGGCGACAAGGTGCACCTGCTCAGCCCCGAGGTGGGGCTGGACACGCACGTCGACGACGTCGTCAAGCTGATCAACGACCACGACCTCAGCGACGTCGTCCTGGTGGGGCACAGCTACGCGGGGCTGGTCATCTCGTCCGTGGCCAACCAGATCCCGGACCGGATCGCGCACCTGGTGTACCTCGACGCGATGGTCCCGGAGGACGGCGAGACCGCGGTGGACGTCCAGCCCATGACCCAGCACCTGATCGACCTCGCCGCGCGCTCCGACAGCGGCTGGCGCGTTCCCCCGCTGCCCGAGCGGCCGCCGCCCTTCGGCCTGTTCGGGGTCACCGACCCGGCGGACATCGCCTGGCTGCGCACGATGCTCTCGGACCAGCCGGTGCGCTGCCTCCAGCAACCGGTCCACCTGGACAACCCGGCCGTGAACGCCATCCCGCGCACGCACATCCACTGCGTCGGCGCGACCCCGGAGGGCATCACCCGGCGGCCCGTCCCCGCGATCCAGCCCAACGGGTCCCCGGCACAGGTGTTCGAGCTGCCGACCGGCCACGACTGCATGATCACCATGCCAGCCGAACTCAGCGAACTGCTGCTCACCGTCGGCCGCCAGCATCTCTCGGGACGGCCAACGCCTGGCCTCTAGGCTGCCCCCGTGGATCTGGCGCGGCTGAGTGACGACGTCGAGGTGGTCTCGCGTGGCTATGCCCGCGCGCACGGCTTCACGCGGGACGAGACGTGGTTCCTCCTCAAGCTCCAGGAGGAGGTCGGCGAGTTGACGCAGGCCTTTCTGATGCGGACCGGTCAGGCCAGGGCCAAGGGGAACACGCAGCAGGAACTGGACGACCGGTTCGGCGCCGAGTTGGCCGACGTGTTGTGCCACGTGCTGCTGATGGCTCGGCACCACGGGGTTGACCTGGCGGAACAGGTCGAGCGGAAGTGGCTGGTGTGGCATCCCGACCGGGTCGCCGCCACCGCTGGCGGCGCGGAGACGACCGCGAGCCCCTGACCGGTGAGGCCCCTGACCGGTGAGCACCGACCGGTGAACACGGGGTCGGTGAGCACCGGCTGACGGGGGGTCAGTCGTCGAGCAGGCCCTGTTGGGCGCCTCGGGAGCCGCGGCGGGCGGCGGCGCGCTGCCAGGCCACGACGCCGAGGCCGATCAGGCCGAGGACCCAGCCGGCCAGGCAGGTCCACATCACCTCGCCGGAGTCGACGCCGGCGGCGAGCCGGGCGACCAGCAGCACCGCGAACACCACGAACATGATCGAGGAGCCGACCACGACGATCGGCACCACGTCCGTGAACCTGCGCGGCAGCGGCGGGGGCGGCGGCAGTTCGTGTTGCCGGTTCTGGTTGCCGCCGGCAGCCTCTCCCCGAGGGTCGCGTTCGGTCACCTTGGCCACGTCAGGCAGGCTACCTGGCCGAAACAACCGTCAGGCAGGCTTCCCCCGGCCGCTGCCTGGTCGACACCGACCAGGGCAGTGCGTGCGGACGCAGCCGGCCGACCAGGAAGCCGAACTTCGAGGGGAACGACCATGGCCACAACCACACCGCGCTCAGCGCTCGACCGGTTCTTCCGGGTGTCCGAGCGCGGGTCAACCGTGGGGCGGGAGGTCAGGGGCGGCCTGGTCACCTTCGTGACCATGGCGTACATCGTCGTGCTCAACCCGCTGATCCTGGGCAGCTACTCGGCCGGTGACGCCTCGGCCAAGCGGGACGTGCTCGGCAACATCCTGCCGGTGCCCGAGGTGGCCGCGGTGACCGCGCTGGTCGCCGGGGTGATGACGATCCTGTTCGGGCTGGTCGCCAACTACCCGTTCGCCATCGCCACCGGTCTGGGCATCAACTCGCTGCTCGCGGTCACCATCGCGCCGCAGATGAGCTGGCCGGAGGCGATGGGCCTGGTGGTGATCGACGGCCTGATCATCCTGGTGCTGGTGGCCACCGGGTTCCGCACCGCCGTGTTCAACGCGGTGCCCGCCGCGCTCAAGTCGGCCATCGCCGTGGGCATCGGCCTGTTCATCTGCTTCATCGGGCTGGTGGACGCCGGGTTCGTGCGCCGGCTGCCGGACGCGGCCAACACCACCGTCCCGGTCGGGCTGGGCATCCACGGCTCGATCGCGTCCTGGCCGACGGCGGTGTTCGTGGCGGGGCTGCTCATCACGGGTGTGCTGGTGGCCAAGCGGGTGCGCGGCGCGATCCTGATCGGGGTGGTGGCCAACACCGTGCTGGCCATCGTGGTCGAGGCGATCGTGCACGCCGGTCCGTCCGCCGGAACCAACCCCAAGGGGTGGAACCTGGGCTACCCGGCCCTGCCCGACCAGGTGATCGGCCTGCCCGACCTGTCGCTGGTGGGGGACTTCTCGTTCGGCGCGTGGACCAGGCTGCCCGCGATCACCGTGGCGCTGCTGGTGTTCACCCTGGTGCTGGCGAACTTCTTCGACGCCATGGGCACCATGACCGGCCTGGGCAAGGAGGGCGGCCTGGTCGACCAGAACGGCCAGCTGCCCGGCGTGGGCAAGGCCCTGTTCGTGGAGGGGCTGGGCGCGGTGGCCGGTGGCGCCGGCTCGGCCAGCTCGAACACGGTGTTCGTGGAGTCGGCGTCGGGCATCGCCGAGGGTGCCCGCACCGGCCTGGCCAACGTGGTCACCGGGCTGCTGTTCCTGGCCGCCATGTTCTTCACCCCGCTCTACCAGGTGGTGCCGGTGGAGGCGGCGGCGCCGGCGCTGGTGGTGGTCGGCGCGCTGATGGTCGGCCAGGTCAGGGAGATCGACTTCACCGACTTCTCGGTGGCGCTGCCGGCGTTCCTGACCATCGTGGTCATGCCGTTCACCTACTCGATCGCCAACGGCATCGGCGCCGGGTTCGTCAGCTACGTGGTGATCCGGCTCTGCACGCACCGGGCGCGCGGGATTCACCCCCTCATGTGGGTGGTGGCGATCGCGTTCGTCGCCTACTTCGCGGTCGACCCGATCCGGGCCGCGCTGACCTGAGCGACCGCGCTGACCTGGGGTGCGTCGCGGCGCCTGGCGGAGGAACGGCGGCCGGAGAAACGGAGCACGTGAAGAAATCGTGAGGTAAGCTAAATACGTGCAGGAGCGCGATGAGGTGGAATCCGGGCTGGCCAGCCGGCTGCGGCTGGCGGTTGTCCGGCTCAACCGTCGCCTTCGGGCGCAACGCACCAACGCGGCCGTCTCGCTGACCCAGATCTCGGCGCTGTCCACGCTCTACAAGTGCGGACCGCTGACGCCGGGGGAGCTGGCGGCCAAGGAGGGCGTCCAGCCGCCGTCGATGACCAGGGTGATCGCCGCCCTGGAGGAGCTGGGCTTCGTCACCCGCCGGCCGCACCCCACCGACGGGCGCCAGGCGATCGTGACGATCAGCGAGGCGGGGCTGGAGTTCCACGCGGCCGAGATCCAGGCCAGGGAGGTCTGGCTGGACAAGCGGCTGGCCGAGTTGCGACAGGACGAACGGGAGATCCTCGCCCGGGCGGCGGAGATCATCGACAGGATGGCGGGGCAGTAACGACGTGCCGGCTTACGCGGGTGGTACCGGAGCAGACCAGGCGAGCAGCGCTGGAAGCCCACAACCACCCCCAGCCGGTGTGACGACCCCACCTGCGGCCGAGGACCCCACCCCCACCGCCGTCGCACCACAGTCCGATGTGGACGGTGTTGATCGTGGCACCGAACCCACCGGGGTGTCGAAGTCCGCTGTGGACGCTGACCGTCCACAGCGGAGCGTTCAGCGCGGTGGAATGTTCAGCTCGCTGCGGGTGCGCAACTACCGCCTGTACGCGTCGGGCCAGGTCGTCTCGCTGATCGGCGTGTGGATGCAGCGGGTGGCCCAGGACTGGCTGGTGCTGGAGCTGTCCAACGGCAGCCCGGTCGCCCTGGGCGTGGCCGCGGCCCTGCAGTTCCTGCCCACGCTGGTGCTCTCGCTGTGGGCCGGCGTGCTGGCCGACCGGCTGGACAAGCGCAAGCTCTTAGTCGGGCTGGAGACCGGCCTCGGCCTGTGCGGGCTCACCCTGGGGCTGCTCGACGTGACCGGCGTGGCCCAGCTGTGGCAGGTCTACGTGCTGTGCCTGCTGCTGGGCATGGTCTCCGCGGTGGAGACCCCGGTGCGCCAGTCGTTCGTGGTGGAGATGGTCGGCCGGGACCAGCTCACCAACGCGGTCGCGCTCAACTCGATGACGTTCAACCTGGCCAGGATGGTCGGGCCGGCCATCGCCGGCGTGCTGATCACCGTGGTGGGCACCGGCTGGGTGTTCCTGATCAACGCGGCCACCTTCGTCGGCGTGATCGGCGGGCTGCTGCTGATGAACCCGGCCCAGCTGCATCGCAGCCCACCCGTGCCGCGCAGGAAGGGGCAGCTGCGCGAGGGCCTGCGCTACGTGCGGCGGCGCGCCGACCTGGTGACCGTGATGGTGCTGGTGTTCTTCGTGAGCACCTTCGGGCTGAACTTCTACGTGACCCTGGCCGTGGTCGCGCGCAACGTGTTCGGCGGCGAGGCCGACGCCTACGGCTTCCTGTCCACCATGCTGGCCGTGGGCACGCTCACCGGCGCCACCCTGGCGGCCCGGCGCAGCTCCAAGGGCAAGCCGAGGGTGAGCCTGATGCTGGGTGGCGCGCTGGCCTTCGGCGTGCTGGAGGCCGTCGCCGGGCTGATGCCCAGCCTCTGGGCGGTCGGCGTGGCCCTCGTCCCGGTCGGCGCGGCCATGATGACCTTCACCACCACGGCCAACGCCACCGTGCAGCTCGCGGTCAGCCCGGCCATGCGCGGCCGGGTGATGGGCCTGTACATGCTGGTGTTCCTGGGCGGCAACCCGGTGGGCGGCCCGCTGATGGGCTGGCTGGCCGAGAACTTCACCGGGCGGTCCCCCCTGGTGGTCGGCGGCCTGGTCGCGGTGCTCACCGCGCTGATCGCCGGTTTCGTCCTGGCCAGGCGGGGCGGCCTGCGCCTGCCCACCTGGCCGTGGACCCGACTCCGGGTGATCCCGCGCCGGTGACGGCTGCCCGCGGGGTGGCGCCACTGGGAAGTGCGGGATGCGATGGGGCTGCTCCGAGGCACCGTTCCTGGTGGTGCCGGCCCTCATCGCCGACGCATGACCACGCGGGTTCCGCGCCCGCGGCGGCCCGGCCGGCCGTGGGGGTGGTGGACGGTCCGGCCGGGGCCGCCTCGCCGGGCGGTCAGGTGGTGGTCATTCGCGGACGCCGATCGCGTCGCCGGGGCGGGTGCGCAGCACCAGGGTGGTGGACAGGAGGGTCGTGCCGAGCGTGAGCACGAGGGTGCCGCCGACCACCGCGAGCAGGATCCACAGCGGCCCGTCGGGCACCGCCGACCCCAGCACGCTCTGGCTCAGCGGCACCAGGGTCAGCGCCGCGACCAGCAGGCCGAGCAGGATTCCCGCCGCCGCGACCAGCACGGCCTCCACCGCCATCATCGCGACCACCTGGGTGCGCGTTGAGCCGATCAGCCGTTGCAGGGTGAACTCCCTGCGCCGCTCGGTCGTGGCCAGCACCTGGGTGTTGACCAGCGCGATGGTCGCGTAACCGAGCACCATGCCGACCACGAGGAAGGACATCCAGCTCTGGGTGTCGCCGTGCTCGGTCTGGGCGGCGGTGAGCGCCTCCCGGTCGGCCACCCGCAGGCCGGGCTGCTGGGCGGCCAGCCCGGACAGCGCACCGGTCAGCCGGGTGCGGTCGGCGCCCGGCTCGGCGCTCACCACGATCTGCGGCAGCAGGCCGCTGTCGGTGTGCGCGACCAGCAGCGCCGCCGGCACCAGGGCGGTCTCGTAGCCGCGCTGGCCGTCGAGGGTGGCGACCAGCTCCAGGCTGACCTGGCTGCCGTCGCCCAGCCGCATCGGCACCCGGTCGCCGAGCGCGTGCCCGGTGTCGGCGGCCACCGAGGTGGGCAGGGCGACGGTGTCGCCGCGCAGGTCGGCCAGGCTGCCGCTGGTGGCGTGGAACGCGGTGGCCCGCGCCACGCCCTCGGCCGACACGCCCTGCACCGGCACCTCCGTGGGATCGCCGGTGTCCTTCTTGTCGTCGTCCTCGTCCTCCTCGTCGGTGGACGCCGGCTGTTCCGGCGGGGGTGGCGGCTCGACGAACCCGGCGCTGGCCAGCTGCGCCGAGGCCGCCGCGACCCCGGGAAGCCCGGCGACGGTGTCCACAAGGGACAGCGGCAGGCCGCCGGTGGTCGAGGTGAGCACGAGATCCGCCTTCAGGCTCTCGGTGAACGCCCGGTCCGCGCCGGCGGCCTGGGTGGTCTGCAGGTAGATCATGGCGGTGGCCAGTCCGCTGGCGAGCATCACCGGCATCACCGCCCCGGCCACCCGCTGCGCCCGCGCCCTGGCGTTGAGCATGGCCAGGTGACCGGCGAACCCGGTGACCGCGCGCAGCGGCCAGCGCAGCACGGCCGTGCTGACCTTGGCCAGGCCGGGCCCGAGCAGGCCGAACCCCGCCGTCCACAGCATCGCCGCCGGGATCGCGGTGCTGCCCGCCTGCGGGCCGGCCATGTTCGCGGTGACCAGGGACAGCGTGACGGCCCCACCGAGGCAGAGCACCGCGGCGACCAGCCGGACCCAGCTGAACCAGCGGCGTCGCACCGCCGCCTCGGCGAGCGCCTCGGTCGGGCGGGTGCGGGCCGCGCCCCGGGCGGCGATGAACGCCGCGCCCAGCGCGGTGAGCAGGGCCGTGCCCGCGCCCACGGCCATCGGCACCCAGCCGGCCCGGAACACGATCGACTCCGGCACCACACCGGCACCGGCGAACACGTCCAGCAGCCAGCCGCCGAGCAGCGGACCGGGCCAGCAGGCCAGCGCGGTGGCGGCCGCGGCGACGACCAGCGTCTCGCCGAGGACCAGCCGGTGCAACTGGGCCGGCGTGGTGCCGATCGCCCGCAGCAGCGCCATCTCCCGCTGCCGCTGCTGGAGGGCCAGGCCGAGCGTGCTGGCCACGACGAACACGGTGACCCCCGCGGACAGCCCGCCGAACACCGCGGCCATCGTGATCAGGGTGCCGCTCCCGGTCACCACCGCGGTGTTCTCCGCCCGGCCCCGCTCGTCACCGGTGAGCACGGTGGCCGGTGCGCCGGCCACGGCCGCCTCGACGGCCTGCCGCACCGAGGCCGGGTCGCTGCCCGGGGTGGTGAACACGCCGATGGAATCGACCTGGCCCGGCCGGCTCACCAGGGTGGCCGCCTCGGCGTCGGCGAGGAACACCGCGCCGGCCGCGCCTGGGCCGGCGACCAGGCCGGTGACCAGGTACTGGCCGGTGCGACCGGACACCGACAGGGTGACCCGCCCGCCCACGCGCACCCCGGCGGCCTCGGCAAGACCGGGGTCCAGCGCGGCCTGGCCGGCGCGGGCCGGTTCGGCGCCCTCGGTGAGCGAGAGCGGGGCCAGGCGGGTGGCCGACCAGTTGCGGCCGGTCGTCGGCGGCTCGACCGGTGCGCCGTCCCGCAACACGGCCGAGGGGAACGCCAGGTCGGGCACTGCCGCGGCGACGCCGGGCACCGACGCGACCCGGTCGACCAGGCCGGCGTCCAGCCGGACGCGCTCGGCGAACTCGTCGCCCTCGTCCGGGTAGAACTGGTCGCCGGTCACCACGATGGGCGCGGCGGCCAGGCGGTGCGGTGGTGCGGCGGCGTGCACACCGGTCTCCAGCAGACCGCCGCAGGCCACCACGATCGCGGCGCCGAAGAACAGCGCGACGAACGACGCGAGGAAGCCGTTGCGGTGGTGGCGCAGGCCGCGCAGGGCGAGGCCGATCACGCGTGCCTCCCGTGGGCCGTGCCCTGGGTGGCGGGCCGGGTCGACCGCTGCTGCGCCCAGGCCCCCAGGTGGGTCATGCGCTCGGCGACCTGGTCGGCGGTCGGCTGGTCGAGCGCGCCGACGAGCTGGCCGTCGGCGAGGAACAGGACCCGGTCGGCGTGCGCGGCGGCCACCGGGTCGTGGGTCACCATCACGATGGTCTGCCCCGCCCACTGGACGGCCTCGCGCAGCAGGCCGAGCACCTCGCGCGCGGTGTGGGTGTCCAGCGCGCCGGTGGGTTCGTCGCCGAACACCACGGCGGGCTTGGTGATCAGCGCCCGCGCGATGGCGACCCGCTGCTGCTGTCCACCGGAGAGTTCACCGGGACGGTTGCGGCGCCGCTCGGCGAGCCCGACCCGCTCGATCACCTCGTCGACCTCGGCCCGGTCGGGCTTGCGCCCGGCCAGCCGCAGCGGCAGCGTGACGTTGTCCACCACGGTCAGCGCGGGCAGCAGGTTGAACGCCTGGAAGACGAAGCCGATCCGGTCGCGGCGGAGCTTGGTCAGCGCGCGTTCCCGCAGCCCGGCCAGGTCCACGCCGTCCAGCCACACCGAACCGGAGGTCGGCTGGTCCAGGCCGGCGGCGCAGTGCAGGAAGGTGCTCTTGCCGGAGCCGGACGGCCCCATCACCGCGGTGAAGCTGCCCCGGCGCAGGCCGATGGTCACCCCGTCCAGGGCGGCCACCCGGTTCTTGGAACCCCGGTAGATCTTGCGCACGGCATCGAGCCGCACGACGTCGGACGGTTGTGGGCGCAGTGTCCCGTTCACGTTGTTCTTTCCCTTTTTTCGGGCAGCGGGGAGTGCCGGTGGGCGTGCGCGGTCGACTCGGCGACCGGTGTGGTGGTGGCGCCGCGCGCCAGCGGTCAGCGGCGCGGTGCGGCGAGCGCGGACCGGCGCGGGAGGGCGCCCCGGGAGGACGCGGTCCCGTGTGGACAGTCCGGAACAGACAGTCTGGTGTGGACCGTCAGGTGAGGCGGAGCGTGGTCAGTCGACGCTGCGCAGCAGGGTCTCGACGGCCTTGAGCCGCTCGTTGAGTTCGGCCAGCTGGTCGCGCAGCTCCTGCTGGCCGGCGGCGTGCCGCTCGGCGAGCTGGCGGTACTCGACCAGCACCTTGGCGTCGGCGCGGTGCTTCTGCGTGTTGAAGAAGGCGACCACGCTCACCGTGATGCTGGCGACGATGAGCGTCACGACGGAGATCGAGATAACAGCGCTGGTCATGTCGGGCTTTCCTTCACGTCGTTCCGTCGTTCCGCTCCGCCGGACCAGCGGCGTCACCCGGGTCGCTGGAGCGCGCCGTGTCCTCGCGGACTGCCGCGAGGATCGTGTCCACGTTCAGGCGCAGCTCGAACGGAGCCAGCTCGATGTACTTCAGCGCCTTGCCGTCCGGGGAGAGTTCCAGGTTGCTGGCGACCAGTCCAGCCTTTTCCAGCCGCTCCAGGTGCATGTAGAGCAGCGGTCTGGACATGCCGAGCCGGCGGGCGAGTTCGCTGACGTACATCCGCCCCTCGGACAACTCGGCGACGATCCGGAGACGTTGCGCGTGGCCCACCGCGGCGAGCAGGGCCAGGAGCTCCTCGCTGTTCATGGTCGCTCCCCCGGCACGTCCCAGGCTGTAAGTCGGAGCTTACATATGGCGCGAACGGCCCGCCAAATCGCTGTTCGGGCGCGTTCGCACCCTTCGGTGTCCGCAATCCGCCAACTCCTCCTTACTCGTGCTCTCGACTTGCTTCATGTGTCAGTCTGAGCTTACATGTGTCGGCGCAGAGCACAACGAGCATGAGGAGCTGGGGTCAGTGAGAGATCGGTCGGCCATCGTCCGGATGGCGAAGTGGAGTGCGCTGCACCCCGGGCGCGCGATCATCGGTTGGTTCGTGTTCGTGGTGCTGAGCCTCGGCATCGGCATCGCGGTCGGCACGCACAGCGCCACCACCGAGGACTACCGGGTCGGTGAGGCCGGCCGCGCCGAGGCGATCGCCACCGAGGGAGGCCTCCAGCGCAAACCCGCCGAGCAGGTCGTCATCTCCGCCAGGACGGGTCCGCTCGACGTGGCCGCGGCCGAAGCCGCCGCGGCCGAGGTCACCGACCGGATGACCGGGCTGGCCGAGGTCGAGGCCGTCGCCGCCCCGGTCCGCTCCGCCGACGGCCGGATGGTCATGGTCGAGGTGACCATGAAGGGCCCGGAGCTGGCGGGCCGCAAGCACGTGGACCCGCTGCTCGAACAGACCGCCGCCGTGCAGGCCAACCACCCGGACCTGCTGGTGGAACAGACCGGCAGCCCGTCCATCAGCAAGGCCGTTGACCAGCAGCGCTCCAGCGACCTCGCGCTGTCCGAGGCGATCACCCTGCCGGTCACCCTGCTCACCCTGCTGCTGGTCTTCGGCTCGGTGGTCACCGCCGGTCTGCCGGTGCTGCTGGCGCTGTCCTCGATCGCCGCGGCCATGGGGCTGGCGATGGTCGCCTCGCACGTCCTGCCCGACGCCGGGGTGGGCAACAACGTGATCCTGCTGATCGGCATGGCCGTCGGCGTCGACTACACGCTCTTCTACCTCAAGCGCTACCGGGAGGAACGGGCCCGCGCCGGCGGTCGGCTGTCGGCGGAGGCACTGGTGGAACTCGCCGCGACCACCTCGGGCCGGGCGATCGTGGTCTCCGGCCTGGCCGTGGTCGTCTCCTCGGCCACCCTCTACCTGGCCGCGGACGTCATCTTCGCCTCACTGGCCACCGGCACCATCATCGTCGTGCTGATCGCCGTGGCCAGCTCGCTGACCGCGCTGCCCGCCCTGCTGGTCAAGATCGGCCGCCGGGCCGAGCGCAGGCAGGCCCGCCGGGACGCCAGGGCGGCCCAGCGCGGCGCGTCGGCCACCCCGAAGCGGGCGGCCAAGGCCAGCGGCTCGGTGTGGCAGGCCCTGCTGCGGCCCGCCAGCAACCACCCGGTGCTCACCCTGGTGGTGTCGGTGCTGGTCATGCTCGGCCTGGCGGCCCCGGTGCTGGGGTTGAACATGAGCGTGCTCGGCAAGGACAGCTTCTCCCGGGACATCCCGGCGATGCAGACCTACGACCGGCTCCACGCGTCGTTCCCCGAACTCCAGGTCCGCCACCAGGTGGTGGTGCGCGCCGAGTCGGCCAACGCCGAGCGGGTGACGGCGGCCCTGCGCGACCTGGGTCAGCGCGCCACGGCCGACCCGCTGTTCGCCAAGAACACCGCGCCCGTGCTGCGGACCTCGGCGGACGGCCGGATCAGCCTGCTGGAGCTGGCCGTGCCGTTCCGGGCGAGTTCACCGGAGGCGCTGCTGTCCCTGGCCCACATCCGCGAGGACTACCTGCCGGCCACGGTCGGCGCACTGTCCGATGTGGAGTACGGGGTGACCGGGGATGTCCCGCGCGACAAGGACTACCTCGACCACCAGAACGAGAAACTGCCGCTGGTCGTCGGATTCCTGCTGCTGCTGACCTTCGTCATGACGGTGCTGGCGTTCCGGTCGGTGGTCATCGGCCTGGTCGGGGTCGTGCTCAACCTGCTGTCCGCCGCGGCCTCGCTCGGCCTGCTGGCGCTGGTCTTCCAGTACGGCTGGGGCGCGGACCTGTTCGGCGCGAACGCCGTGGGGTCGATCGGTTCCCGGGTGCCGCTGTTCCTCTTCGTGATCCTCTTCGGACTGTCCATGGACTACCAGGTGTTCGTGGTCAGTCGGATCAGGGAGGCCGCGCTGCGCGGTGTGCCCACGCGCCGGGCGGTGCTGGACGGCATCGGCACCTCGGCCAGCGTGGTGACCAGTGCCGCGATCGTGATGGTCACGGTCTTCGCCAGCTTCGTGTTCCTGCACCTGGAGGAGATGAAGCAGATCGGGTTCAGCCTCGCGGTCGCGGTGCTGCTGGACGCGTTCATCATCCGGATCATGATCCTGCCCTCGATCCTGACCCTGCTCGGCAGGGCGAGCTGGTGGCCGTCGCGGGCCATGCGGCGCGCCCAGTCGCAGCCGACGGCCGGGGCCGACACCGGGGCGGGGACCGAGGCGGGGACCGGGGCGGGGACCGGGGCGCAGGCGGGGGCGCTGACCGTTCCGCTGGGCCGGATCCGCTGACTGCGCAGCGGGGACTTCCGCTGGAGAGAAAGTTAGGCTAACCTAAGTCGCGTCGCTTCGTGGTGGGAGCGGCAGTCAGTTCGGGAGCGCGGTGCCCCGTCCGACGGTCAGTAGCCGATCGGGCGGGGCGCAGCCCGGTCCGCGCCCGGTGTCCGGCCACGTCCACCCGGCCCGGCGCCGGGGTTGCGTGACGATGTCGAAGCTCACAAAAGGCGTTCCCGTCTCAACGCGGGGTCGCCGCGTCCGTCTTTCCGGTTGCACGGCAACGAGGTCAACAGCGGCAGAGGGGACGGACCGGACATGTCGGGGACGAGGCGTTCGTGGCGGCGGGCAGCGGTGCTGGGCGGCGCGGTGCTGACACTGGGCGTGACCGCCGGCTGCGCGGCGGGAACGGGCGGGACGGCCGCGCCCAGTGGGGCGGGCGGGGCCGACTCCGGCCAGACCGGTCAGCCGGGCACGGCCGCGTCCACCGGTTCGGGCACGGCAGCGGGCGAGGCCACCGCCGCGGGTGGGGCGGTGTTCGGCACCGGTACCGCCGGGACCAGCGCGACCGCGGCGGGCGTGGAGCGGTGCCACACCGGTGACCTGTCCACGCACCTGGGCACGGCCGCGCTGAACCGCGACAGCGGGGTCACCGGCGGCACGGTCCCGCTGGTCTACACCAACACCTCGAACCGGACCTGCACGATGTACGGGTTCGGCGGCGTCGACCTGCGCGGCCCGGACGACCCCAACGGGCCGGTCTACTCGCTGCGCCGGGGGGCCAACCCGCAGCAGGACCCGGCCAGCGGCGGTACGCCCACGCTGGTCACCCTGGCCCCGGGCGGCACCGCGCACACCCTGATCACCTTCGTCACGCCCAGCGGGGACTCGGTCGGCTCGGCCGGCTCGACCGACTGGATTCCCACCGAGGTGGTGAGCACCCCGCCGGACGAGACCACCCAGCTGACCACCCCGTGGCTGACCGGGATCAGCGTGCTGCGCCAGGACATGGCCACCAGGGTGGGCACCTACATCAGCCCGGTGCTGCCCGGCAGCGAGTGACCGCCGGAGGTCGTCCCGCACGTGCGGGCGGCTCCGGTCAGCGCGGCGGCCGGACCAGACCGGCGCGCAGCCCGGGCGTGCGGAACAGTTGGCGCACCAGGGCGAGCAGCGCCACCAGCACCAGCGCGGCCAGCACGCGCGGGTCAACACGCTGCTCGGCCCACCGCGGCACGGTGTCCAGCGCCGGCGGCGGCACGAACAGGTACGCCACGTACGACGAGAACGAGGCGACCTGCACCAGCACCGGCACGCACCACAGCCGGGGCAGATAGCACGCGGCGAGCACGGTGAGCACGTCGGCCAGGTAGAAGTAGCGCTCGTGCATGGACGGCAGGAAGTACGGCACACCCACCGCGAAGACCGCCGCCACCAGCACCAGCCGGGCCGGCGTGAGCACCAGCCGGCCGGCCGCGACCACCAGCACCAGCAGCAGCACCAGGGCGCCGGCCAGCAGCACGGCCATGGTGTGCAGGGTGTCCGTGCCGTACCCGGCCGGCACGAACTGGTACACCGAGGGCGCCCCCAGGGTGAGGGCGCCGTAGGTCCCGGCCTGATCCGCGTACACCGCCAGCAGCCGGCCGGGCGCGGCGCCCAGCAGCACCGCGGGCACGTCCAGCGCCAGGAACACCGCGGGGACCGCCAGCAGCGCGCGCCACGGCAGCCGGCCGGTCAGGGCCAGGAGCAGCAGCACCGGGAACAGGAAGACGATCTGCAGCTTGAACGCCAGGGCCAGGCCGAAGAACGCGCACGCCCACCACGGCCGGCGGCGGAGCAGGAAGTACACGCCACCCAGGCCGAGGCCGGTGTGGGCGGAGTCGACCTGCCCCCACATGGCCCCGTTCACCACCACCGTCGGCAACAGCGCCACCACGGCCGCGGCCAGCACCGGCAACCAGGTCCGCGGGTGGCGCACCGCCACGACCCGGTGCGCGAAGAACACCAGCAGCAGGTCGAACGCCACCGAGACCAGCTTGATCCCCACCAGCGGCGGCACCGGCAGGTAGGTGAGCGCGGCCAGCAGGTACAGGTAGGGCACGTTGTAGTTGGCGAACTCGTCGCGCAGTGCGGCGAACCCGCCGTGCTGGTCCAGGTGCTCGTACCAGGGCAGCAGGAAGAACCGGTAGTCCACGCTCTCGTGGGGGAAGGCCACCACCCGCACGGCGACCGCCAGCACCGCGATCACCAGCACCAGGCCGACCCGCTGCACCCGGCCGGACGCCCACGCCCCCGGTTCCCGGGTCCGCGGTCCTCGGGTCGCCGGTCGGCCCCGGGACGGCGGCGGAGTGGCTGGGTCGGCGTCGGAGGCTGCTGCGGTCACGGGTCGTGGACCTCACGGTGTGGTGGGGCGGATGTGGCCCTGCGCTGGTCTGATCGCTCCAGCATGTGCGGCCAGCACCGGTTCCACCGGTGGTCGGTCCAGCTGAGACGTGGTCGTTACGCGCGGACGGGCTCAGGTGGTCCTCGGCGGCGGCGCGTACTCCACGTACAGCGGACTGGCGATGACGCAGCGCGTGCGGTCACCCGCCCCGCCCGGCACGCTTCGGCCGCGGGCTGGACCCGGCGGTGCCGTACCGGATCACCGAACAGGAACCGGACCTCACCGACCTGCCGGACCAGTTGCGGAAACTGGTGACCCGGTGTCTGGCCAAGGACCCCCGGGAGCGCCCGAACCCGACGCAGGTGATCGAACTGTGCCGGGAGGCGTCGACCGGAACCCGGTTGCGCATGGGTGACGACTGGCTGCCGCCGGCCGTCGCGGCCGCGGTCAACCGGATCTCCGCCGCACCCGTGCCCCCCGGACCCGGGCAGCTAGCAACATCGCGTACGTCCAGGTGGTCAGCTACGACAGCGCGCGCACCGAACTGGACATCACCGTGTGGGACGCTGAACTGTCGGGCTCGTGATCCGGGGCCGGGGCAGCGGGCCGCTGGAACAGTTCCCGGAGCAGCAGGACCAGGGCGAGCAGCATCAGCACGGCCAGCACGCGCAGGTCCACCGGCACGCGTTCGGCGAGCGGGGCGTCGGCCGGCACGGACGCCTGGAACAGGTACGGCACGTAGGAGAAGAACGACGCGAACTGCACGAGCAGCGCCACGATCCGCAGCTTGGGCAGGTAGCACGCGGTGATCACGGTGAGCACGTCGGCCAGGTAGAAGTACCGCTCGTGCATGGACGGCAGGAAGTAGGGCACCAGCACGGCGAACGCGGTCGCGGCCAGCACCACGCGCTCCGGGGTGACCGGCATCCGGCTGGCCAGCATCACCAAGAGCAGGGCGAGCACCGCGCCACCGGTGAACAGCACGCCGAGGGTCCGCAGCAGGTCCACGGGCGCGGTGGCCGGGAGGAACTGGTACACCGAGGGCGCGTTCAGGGTCAGCGCTGAGTAGGTCTCGGTCTGCCGCGCGTAGATCAGCAGCACCTCCACCGGATTGGCGCCGAGCAGCAGCGCGGGCACGTCCAGGGCCAGGTAGACGGCGGGGATGGCGAGCAGCGCGCGCCACGGCACCCGGCCGGCCAGCACCAGGAGCAGCAGCACCGGGAACAGGAAGATGATCTGCAGCTTGAACGCCAGGGCCAGCCCGAAGAACGCGCACGCCCACCACGGCCGGCGGCGCAGCGCGAAGTACAGCCCGCCGAGGCCGAACGCGGTGTAGATCGAGTCGGCCTGGCCCCAGAACGCCCCGTTCACGGTCACCGTGGGCAGCAGGATCACGGCGATCGCGGCCAGGTGCGGCAACCAGGTGCCCCGGTGGCGCAGGGCCACCAGCCGGAACGTGAAGTAGGCGATCACCAGGTCGAAGGCCACCGAGATCAGCTTGATCCCGACCAGCGGGGACACCGGCAGGTAGGTCAGGGTCGCCAGCAGGTACAGGTACGGCATGTTGTAGTCGGAGAACTTCTCCCGCAGCGCCGCGAACCCCCCGTGGCTCTCGATGTGCTCGTACCAGGGCAGCAGGAAGAACCGGTAGTCACCGGACTCGAACGGCAGCACCGCGACGCGCATGGCCAGCGCCAGCGCGGCGATCACCAGGACCAGCCCGATGCGGTAGGCCCGGCCGGGGGTCAGCTGGCGCAGCGCTTCGGGCGCCGATCGCCACGAGCCCGATCTGAGCCTGGGTGTTCTTGCTGTGGACACGGATTCCCCCTAGACCACGGTGACGACACTGGGCGAGCTGAGAGCCATGCGAACGAACGCTGACGAACGCGACGTGCGCGAACGAACGCGACCTGTGCGGACGAACGCGACGTGTGCGAGCGAACGCGACGTGTGCGGACGTGCCCGAACGCAGCGCGAGCGAACGCGATCGAGCGCGGGCGAGCGGTGGCCGCGCTGGTGGCTCATGAGTTGGTGTCCTCAGCACACCGGTGTGTGGCCGTGATGTGCGTCACTGTGAATGGTTGCCCGCGGGGGAGGGAGTTATCCACAGCCACGAACGACCCCCTGCCTGTTGCTGACCGGGACGGATAGGCTGGAGCGGGGCTCGCCCCCCTGGGAGGGCGGGGGGCTGTCAACTGGCAGCTGTCAACCGCCTTGCCAGGGCTACCTGCCAGCGGAGAGCCGAGAGCGGAGAGCTGTCACCGGGCCCGCCCCCCGGAGAGCTGTCACCGGGCCCGCCCCCCGGAGAGCTGTCACCGGGCCCGCCACCGGACGGCTGCCAACGGGCAACCGGGCACCTCGGCAACGGGGTTCTCCGCGAGTACCCGTCACCGGCGAGGCCGTGCGCTCGGGCGCGGCCGCCTCACCGCGCAGCCGCCTCACCGCGCAGCCGCCTCACCGCGCAGCCGCCTCACCGCGTGTGCGTCTCGCCGCGCGGTCGCCTCGCCGCGCGTGCGGCGTCAGCCGGCGACGGTGATCAGCCCGGTCTCGTAGGCGATGATGACCAGCTGGGCCCGGTCGCGCACCTGGAGCTTGCTGAACAGGTGGCTCACGTGCGTCTTGACCGTGGCCTGGCTCAGGTGCAGGTGCGCGCTGATCTCCGCGTTGGACAGGCCCCGGGCGATCAGGGTGAGCACGTCGCGCTCGCGCTCGGTCAGCACGTCCAGGGCCCGGCTCACCGGCCGGGGCGGCTCCGGTCGGCGGGCGAACTCCTCGATCAGCCGCCGGGTCACGGTCGGTGCCAGCAGCGCCTCGCCGGCGGCCACCACCCGGATCGCGGCCAGCAGGTCGCCCGGGGGCGTGTCCTTGAGCAGGAACCCGCTGGCGCCCGCGCGCAGTGCCGCGTACACGTACTCGTCCAGGTCGAACATGGTCAGGATGAGCACCCGCACGTCGCTGGTCTCGGCCTGGGCGCGCAGCTGGCGGGTGGCCTCGATGCCGTCCAGCACCGGCATGCGCACGTCCATCAGCACCACGTCCGGGCGTTCCTGCCTGGCCAGGGTCACGGCTTCGGCGCCGGTGCTGGCCTCACCCACGGCGACCAGGTCGGGTGCGGTGTCCACCAGCACCCGGAAGCTGCCGCGCAGCAGCGCCTGGTCGTCGGCGACGAGTACCCGGATCGGGGCGTTCACGCTGTGCTCTCCTCGGTTGGCTGGTAGGGCAGGCGGGCGGACACCTGGAAGCCTCCCCCGGGACGGGGTCCGGCGGCAAAGACGCCGCCGTGGGTGAGCACCCGCTCGCGCATGCCGATCAGCCCGTGCCCGCCGCGCTGGACGTCCGGGCGCGGCGCCCGTCGGGTGCCCCCGTTGTCGGTGACCTCGACGCGCACCTCGTGCCCGACCGCGTCGACCAGCACCGCGCAGGTGGCCGGGGCCGCGTGCTTGCCCACGTTGGTCAGGGCCTCCTGGACGATCCGGTAGACCGCCAGGCTCGTGCCCTCGGGCAGCCGGTCCACCCCGCGCACGGTCAACTCGGCCCGCACGCCCAGTGCGGCGGCCTGGCGCACCAGGTCGGGCAGGCCGGCCACGCCGGGCACCGGGCGCAGCTGCGCCGCCTGACCGTCCACGTCGGAGCGCAGCGCGCCGAGCAGGTGCCGCATCTCGCCGAGCGCGTCGCGACTGGTCGCCGCGATCACCCGCAACGCGTCGTGCGCCTCGTCCGGGCGTTCGTGGATGACGTGGCTGGCCACCCCGGCCTTGACCGCGATCACGCCGATGCTGTGCGCGACCACGTCGTGCAGTTCCCGGGCGATCCGCAGCCGCTCCTCGGTGACGGCCCGCTCGGCCAGCTGCCCGGCCGAGCGGGCCGCGTACGCGCGCCGCTCCCGCACGGCCCGGCCCACCGTCCACGACCCGGCCACCAGGGTGAGACCGACCAGCAGCAACCCCACGTCCAGCGAGGTGCGCGGGGCGCCGGCCGAGGTGGCGGCCAGCCCGGCCAGCACCGCGGCCCAGCCCACCAGTGACGTGGGCAGCCAGCGGCGGCCGGACGCGGTGAGCGCCACCGGGTAGACGGCCACGGCGACCGGTGCGAACGCCTGCCAGGTGGGCCGGAGCAGCAACGACACCACGGCCAGCACCGCCACGACCGCGCACACCGCGAGCGGGTAGCGGCGGCGCAGACCGACCGGCAGGCCGGCCCCGGCCGCCACCAGCCACACCGTCCACAGTGGAACATCCGGGCCGGGTGCGGCGGTCATGGCCGCGGCCAGCACCACCGCGGCCACCAGCCCGGCCACCCAGTCCAGCGCGACCAACTGGCCCCGGCTGAGCGGCCGGGTGAACACCGGGTGCAGTTCGGACTCCACTGCCTGACGGTATCCGCGCCGGTCACCGCGCCGCCTCGGCCCGGGGGACGTCATCCCCAGGGGTGAGGCGGCGGCGGCCGCGCCGGCGTCTCCACCACCGGGCGGAGGCGGGTTCTGACCGCTGAGCCGATGTGCCCAGGCCGGCGCGGCGCCAGGGTTGACCGGGTAGAGCGCTCCAAGCTTGGGAGGAACGGCGAATGCGCGGCAGACAGTGGTGGACGGGCGCGGCAGCGGCGGTGGCGGCCGCGCTGTTGCCGGTCACCGCCCCGGTGGCGGTGGCCGAACCAGCGGGCACCACCGCACCGGTCGACTGGCGGTCCTGTGGCGACGGGCTGACCTGCGCGGAGGTGACGGTGCCCGCCGACTGGCGAGATCGGCGAGCCGGCACCACCGAGGTGGCGCTGGTCCGGATACCCGCGGTGGACCAGGCGCACAAGCTCGGCCCGCTGCTGGTCAACCTGGGTGGCCCCACCGCGACCCTGGGGTGGTTCCGCCAGTCCGCGGCCAAGTTCGCCGAGCTGACCCAGTGGTTCGACGTCATCGCCTTCGACCCGCGTGGTTTCGGGGAGAGCACCGGGGTCACCTGTCCCACCAGTCCACCGGACCTGCTGTTCCTGGCCGCCGACCCGGCCGGGCGCTGGGCGGAGCAGACCCGGCAGGGCCAGCGGTACGACCGGACCTGCCGGGACGTCATGGGCAACCTGGCCGGCCGGCTGGACTCCGGGCAGGTCGCCCACGACATGGACGCGATCAGGCAGGCGCTCGGCCAGCGGACCCTGTCCTACTACGGCAACTCCTACGGGACCGTGTACGGGCAGGCGTACCTGGAGCTGTTCCCGCACCGGGTCAACCGGATGTACCTGGACAGCGTCCTCGACCACACCACCGTCGCCCCCTACGACCGGTACGCCGTCACCGCGGCGGTGGTTCGCGACCGGCTGCCCGGCGTCACCGAGTGGTGCTCGGCGCACCCCGAGTGCGCGCTGCACGGCCAGGACGTGCTCGCCGTGTGGGACCGGGTGCTGGCCAAGGCCAGCCGGGCGCCGATTCCCGCCCTGGGCACCGACTGGGTGATGACCGCGGGTGAGCTGCGCGCCCGGTCCGGCGCCATGTCCGAGGCGAGCGCGCCGCACTTCACCGCCGCGTTGGCCAAGGCGGACGCCGGTGACGCGATCGGCTTCCACGCGATCCCCGAGCAGACCCCGCCCGACCTCAGCTTCCACGCGTACTGCGCGGACTTCCCGGCGCTGCGGCGGCAGGAGGCGCTGCCCCTCATGGCGGAGCTGAAGAAGATCGAGCCGCGCGTCGGCTGGCTGCACCCCGCCACCGTCCAGGGTCGCTGCCTCGGGCTGCCCGCCCCCAGCAACCCGCCGCACGACCTGCGCGTGCCAGCCGCACTGCCGCCGGTGCTGCTGGCCAACGGGCTGCACGACGTCGCGACCACGCCGAGCATGGGACAGCACGTGGCCGCCCAGCTGCCCGGGGCACGCTGGCTGGGCGTTGACGGCCAGCACGCCCTCTACTTCACCGGGGACAACCGCTGCCTGCGCGACCACGTGCACCGGTATCTCACCACCGGCGCGCTGCCCGCAGCGGACACGATCTGCCCCGCCGAGTCCTGACCGTGGGAGACGTGGTGGAGAACAGGAGCATCCGCTGGTCGGACGTGCTGGCCGCGGAGTGGTTGAAGATCCGGTCGGTGCGGTCCACCCGCCACCTGCTGGTCGCGCTGGTCCTGATCCTGGTCGGGGCCGCCGCACTGGCCTGGTACGCGGCGAGCGCCTTCGACAGCCTGACACCGGAGCGGCGGGCCCGGTTCGTGCTGTCCCCGCTGGACCAGGTGGTGGCGCTGCCCGTGCAGATCTGCGTGGCCGTGCTGGGCATCCTCACCATCGCCGCCGAGTACACCACCGGCTCGATCCGCACCAGCCTGACCGCGGTGCCCCGGCGCGGCCGGGTGCTCGCGGCCAAGGCCCTGCTCACCGCCGGTATCGCGCTGGTGGTCGGGCAGTTGACCGGGTTCGGCGTGGCCGTGGTCAGCCGGTTGGTGGTGGGTGACCGGCCGATGGGGTTCAACACCGCGCCGCTGGCCGACGACGTGCCGCTGCTGCTGGCCACCGGGGTGACCACGGCGGTGGTCGCCGTGGTGGGCGTGGGCCTGGGCACGGTGCTGCGCGGCAGCGTCGGCCCGGTGGTGATCGTGGTGGCACTGCTGTACGTGGTGCCGATCCTGGCGCAGGCGCTGCCGTCACCGGTCGACGCCTGGGTGAGCGCGCTGCTGCCCGGCGCCCTGCCCGGTCAGCTGGTGGGCATCGCCAACGAGGGCCACTCGGTCTACCAGGACATGCTGTCCCCGCTGGGCGCGCTGGCCGTGCTGCTGGCCTACCCGGTGGCCGCGCTGGTGCCCGCGGCGGTGCTGCTCCGGCGGCGCGACGCCTGAGCGCGGCCGCCGGCGACAGCGGCCGGCAACCGCGGTCGGCAACTGCCGTCGGGAACGGCGGTCGGCAACTGCCGTCGGGAACGGCGGTCAGCAACGGCGGTCGGCAACTGCCGTCGGGAACGGCTCGGCAACGGCGGGAGCGGGACAACGAAGAAGCGTCGAGGCCCCGGCTGCTCGGGGGCCTCGACGCCTGACCCTGTTCGGGTCGCGGCAGCTTCGCTTGTCGGAGCATCCACTGCCGAAACCGGGGGCCGGTCGACTCACCGGCCTGTGTTGAACCTGTTCGGGCTGGTCGGGCTCACTGGGTGGGCAGCAGCAGGCCGTTCTGACCGGCGCGCGCGGCCTCGAAGCGCTGGTTGACGTCGGTCCAGTTCACCACGTTCCACAGCGCCTGCACGTAGTCCGCCTTCACGTTGCGGTACTGCAGGTAGTAGGCGTGCTCCCAGATGTCGAACACCAGCAGCGGCGTGGTGGCGATCGACAGGTTGGAGTGGTGGTCCTTGAGCTGCTGGGTGAGCAGGCGCTGACCGACCGGGTCCCAGGCCAGGACACCCCAGCCGGAGCCCTGGATGGTGGTGGCCGCGGCGTTGAGCTGGGCGCGCAGCTTGTCGAACGAGCCGAAGAACTCGTCGATGGCCGCGGCCAGCTCACCGGTCGGCTTGTCCCCGCCTTCCGGGCTGAGGTTCTTCCACCAGATCTGGTGCAGCGAGTGCCCGGCCAGGTTGAACGCGAGCGTGGTCTCCAGGCCGACGATCGACCCGAAGCTGCCCTTCTCCCTGGCCTCGTCGATCTGCTCCAGGGTGTCGTTGGCCCCCTTGACGTACGCGGCGTGGTGCTTGCTGTGGTGCAGCTCGTTGATCTCGCCGATGATCGCCGGCTCCAACGCCGAGTAGTCGTAGTCCAGGTCCGGCAGGACGTACTGGGCCATGTGCTGCCCTCCTAAGTCACTCTCATGCAACTATCTCGCAGTTGCAACTTAGTGGCAATTAGCCGGGACCGCTGTGCGGGGTGGGCAAGATCGCAGGCCAGCACCCAGCCGGCCCCGGGCTGGCGGTCGTGCGGCGTGATCCGCGCCAGCGCGTCGGCGCGCGGCGTCGATCCCGGGCGGGCGACCTGGGCGGGCGACCTGGGAACGAACGCGGAAACGAACGTGGGAACGAACTCAGCCTCGGGACGGCTGTTCAGCGGACGCGGCACGGCGCGGTCGGGCGTGCACGGCGCAGCGTCGTCTGCTGACCGCGTTGGTGGCATCGGCGAACGCGCGGTGGCAGTCCGGGCGATCGCATCGCTTCATCCGGTCCCACCCGCCGAGCGCGATGAGGATCATGAGCGCGTGGTGCGCGGTTGTCGAATCCTCGACATCGCCGTGGCGCAGTCGGTTCCACACGTCGGCGACCGGCGAATCGGATCTGGTGAGGTCGGACCAGAGTTGCTGTGCCGCCTGTGCGCGTCCGGAATTCTCCGCGGTGGCGGCGTAGGCGGTGAAGACAAGGGGATGCCGCTCGACAGCGTGGTCGACAATCGCGGCCAGTCGGGCCAGCAGCGCCACGGGCACGTGGAGTTCGCCGCGCTGCACGCGATTGGCGTGCTGGTCGGTCGGCTGCGACTGCATGCCGGCGAGGCTAAAGCCTCACCTCACGTGAGTGTCCAACGTCCTTGACCCTCACGTCGCGTTATGCCGAATCGTGCGGCGCATGCTGGACCCGACCAAACCGCACGCTCAACAGCACGACACCGGGGCGGTCGTGCACGATGTCATCGACAGCCCGCACCACCCGGTCGCCCGGCGTGTCAAGGACGTCCTCCGCAGCCGGTCCGCCAAGCCCAGGACCGTCGTGATCGATGATCTGGAGAACATCGAGCAGGCACTGCGCAGCGGCATCCGCCTGGACAGCCTCTACCTGACCGAGGGGCTTCCGCCCGAGTCGCTGGCGGACGCGGCGGTGGGGTGCCGGGGGCTGCCGACGTTCACCCTCTCCCGCGCGGTCGCCGGCGACCTGTTCGGCGAGGAGAAGCGCACCCGCGTCTTCGCACTGGCGCACGCGCCCCGACCGACCGCCTTGGCCGATCTCTCCCGACGGGCCGGCGACATCGTGGTTCTCGACGGGGTGCGCCTGATGGGAAACATCGGCGCGATCACCAGGACCGTCATGGCGCTTGGCGCGGCCGGTCTCGTTCTGCTGGAAAGTGGACTCCGAACCGTTCTCGACCGGCGGCTGATCCGGGCGAGTCGGGGGCTGGTGTTCTCCGTTCCGCTGGTGCTCGCCACGCGGGGCGAGTTCGCGCGCTACGCCGCACACGGGCGACTCACCCTGGCGACACTGACCGCCGAGGCCGATGAACCACTTCATTCGATTCAGGAAGTACCCGGGCGGGTGGCGGTGATCCTGGGCAGCGAACGGCATGGCGTGTCAGCCGAACTCGACGCCCTCGCGGCGCACAGGTACGCCATCGCCATGTCGCCGGAAGTCGAATCGCTGAACGTGTCCGTGTCGGCCGCCATCGCTCTTTACGAACGCAGTCGGGTGTGATCGAACACGAGCGGTGACGAGATCGCGCTGCGCGGTGACCACCAGTCCGTTCTCGTGCCGACCCGACGGCGCGCCACGTGGACAGGACGCGGGCCGGCCCGGCCGGCGCGGGAAAACCGGTTGCCGACCGACCGCTGGTGCTGGGACGGTCAGCGGCGTGTCTGTCCTGGTGGCCAAGGGTGTCACGGTGTCGTTCGGGCCGCGGACCGTGCTCGCGGGGGTGGATCTGGACGTCTCACCCGGTGATCGCGTCGGCCTGATCGCCCCCAACGGCGTTGGCAAGTCCACCCTGCTGCGGGTGCTGGCCGGTGAGCTGCCGCCGGAGCAGGGCAGCGTCACCAGACACCCGGCCACCGCCGTCGTCGCCCACCTGACCCAGGAGACCCAGCCCGGCGCCGGCCCGGCCCACCCCGGCGAGTCCCTGCGCGACCACCTGGCCCGACGCACCGGCGTGGCCGAGGCCGAGCAGCGGTTGCAGCGCACGGCCGAGGCACTGGCCGACGGCGGCCGGCACGTCGAGGACGACTACGCCGCCGCGCTGGACCACTGGACCGCGGTCGGCGCCGCCGACTTCGCCGAGCGCGCCGACGCCGTGTGCGACCGGCTGGGCCTGCCCGCCACCCTGCTGGACGACCGGGACGTGCGCGAGCTGTCCGGCGGCCAGTCCGCCCGGCTGCGGCTGGCCGCGGTGCTGCTGGTGCGCGCCGACGTGCTGCTGCTGGACGAGCCGACCAACGACCTCGACGTGGCCGGGCTGGAACTGCTGGAAGCCCACGTCACCGCCAGCCCGGCCGGCATGGTGCTGGTCAGCCACGACCGGGAGTTCCTGGCCAGGACCGTCACCGCCGTGGCCGACCTGGACGAGTTCAGCCACCAGCTGCGGGTGTTCCACGGCGGCTGGGACGCCTACCTGGAGGAACGCGACGCGGCCGACCGGCACGCGCGCGAGTCCTACGAGCGCTACGCCGCCACCCGCGACGCCCTGGCCGAGCGGGCCAGGCAGGCCAGGGAGTGGGCGCGCACGGGCGAGCGCCGGGTGGCCAGGTCGGGGGAGACCGACAAGCACATCAAGCACCACCACCGGCAGACCGCCCAGTACGGGGCGGGCAAGGCGTCGGCGGCGGAACGCGCGCTGGACCGGCTCACCGAGGTGGCGGAGCCGCGCGAGCCGTGGGAGCTGCGGCTGCGGCTGCCCTCAGCCGGCCGGGGCAGCCAGGTGGTGTTCACCCTCAGGCAGGCCGTCATCCGGCGCGGGGACGTCACCCTCGGGCCGGTCAACCTGACCATCGGCGCTGGTGAGCGCTGGCGGATCACCGGCCCCAACGGCACCGGCAAGTCCACCCTGCTCGGCGCGCTGCTCGGGCGCGTTCCCCTGGTCTCGGGCGAACGCGCGGTCGGCGCCAACGTGGTGGTCAGCGAGGTGGACCAGTTGCGCGCGGCGTTCGCAACGGACCGGCCGGTGCTGGCCGTGGTGGCCGAGGCGGCGGGGCTGAGCGAGGAGGACACCCGCACCCTGCTGGCCAAGTTCCGGGTGGACGCGGACGCCGTGGTCCGCCCGGCGCGCACGCTCTCCCCCGGCGAGCGCACCCGGGCCGGCCTGGCCCTGCTGCAGGCGCGCGGCACCACCTGCCTGGTGCTCGACGAGCCCACCAACCACCTGGACCTGCCCGCCATCCAGCAGCTGGAACAGGCGCTCACCGACTACCCGGGCACCGTGCTGCTGGTGACCCACGACCGGCGGTTCGCCCAGGCCGTGCGGGTGGACCACGAGCTGGACGTGCGCGAGCTGTGAACCCCGGCCCGACCGGGCGGGCGGGTCAGCTGTCGATCTCGGCACCGGGGGCCCGGACGTGGTGCATCATGGCGCCATGAGCAGCAGCACCGCTGAGGAGTGGCCGGTCGAACAGACCTGGCAGTTGCGCAACACCCACTGGCACGGCTACGTGGAGCACACCTCACTCGACGCGGCCCCCAGCCGGCAGGAACGGCTGGAGCGCACGCCCGAGGAGGTGCTCAGCACGCCGGAGGAGGTCGCGGCGTGGCTGGAGGTGAACCTGCGCGGCGCCACCGCCCCGCCGGGCACCGAGGGCAAGAAGGGCGCCAAGGACCTGCGGGACTTCTCCGACTCCCGACAGGTGCACCTGTCCCTGGCGTCCCGGGGCGAGTCCATCTACACCGGGGTGCGCGGCATGTTCACCCTGGCGGTGGAGGCGGTCACCGCGACCGAGTGCCGCAACACCCACGACGGGGCCGAGGTGGCGCCGCTCAAGTCGAGCCGCCGGCGCTGAGGCGCCGCCGACCCGGCCACCGGCCGCGGATCAGCGGCGCCGCTCCCGGGCCCGCGCCCCGGTGATCGCTCAGCCGATCGGCCAGGTGTGCACCGGCTCGCCGGCCCGCATCAGCTCCAGGTAGCGGTTGAGCATGCCGAGCAGGGCGCCGCGCCGGTCCGCGCCGCGCTCCTCCAGCAGCGACACGGTCTCCCGCTGCCAGGCCGCCCCGGTGCGCCTGGCCAGGCAGCGCTGCTCGATCACGCCGAGGTAGCGCTCCCGCGTCCGGTCGGACACCCCGCACGCGCGCAAGCCCTCGTGCGCCATGGGCAGCAGCCGCCGCAACACCAGTTCGTCGGGGGGAACCCAGCCGATGCCCGGCCAGTAGAGCTGGGCACCCAGCCCGTGCCGCGCCCCGGAGTAGAGGTTCTCCTCGGCCGCCTGGAACGACATCTGCGTCCAGAGTGGACGGTCCTGTTCGCACAGCGCCCGCTGCGCGCCGTAGAAGAACGCGGCGTTGGCCAGGGTGTCGATCACCGTCGGCCCGGCCGGCAGCACCCGGTTCTCCACCCGCAGGTGCGGCACGCCGTCCACCAGGTCGTACACCGGCCGGTTCCACCGCCAGATCGTGCCGTTGTGCAGGCGCAGTTCGGACAGCTTGGGCGCCCTGCCTGCGCTCAGCGCGGCCAGCGGGTCCTCGCCGTCGGTCTCCGGCAGCAGCGCCGGGAAGTAGCGGGCGTTCTCCTCGAACAGGTCGAAGATCGAGGTGATCCAGCGCTCGCCGAACCACACCCGAGGCCGCACGCCCTGGTTCTTCAGCTCCTCCGGCCGGGTGTCGGTGGCCTGCTGGAACAGCGGGATGCGGGTCTCGTGCCACAGCGCCTTGCCCAGCAGGAACGGTGAGTTGGCGGCCAGTGCCACCTGCACCCCGGCCAGGCACTGCGCCGCGTTCCAGTGCGCGGCGAAGTCCTCGGGGTCGACCTGCAGGTGCAGCTGCACCGAGGTGCACGCGGCCTCCGGCAGGATCGAGTCGGTGCTGGTGCGCAGCCGCTCGGTGGGCCGGCCCGGCATGGCCGAGCCCTCCATGCTGAGCACCATCTCCTCGCCGCGCGCCGCGAAGATCTGCTCGTTGAGCAGGGAGTAGCGGGGGTTGTGGGACAGCCACTGCGCGTCGAAGTGCGCCTGGGTCAGCGTGGGCAGCACCCCGATCATCACGATCTGCGCGCCCGCGTCCTGCGCCTTGGCGTTCGCGGACTCCAGTGCCGTGCGCAGCTCCCGCTCCAGCCCGACGGCCTCGTCACCGGCCAGCGGGCGGGGCGGCACGTTGATCTCCAGGTTGTGCTGTCCGAGTTCCTGGGTGAACGCGGGATCGTTGATCTTCTCCAGCACCACGGAGTTGGCCATGGCTGGACGCATTGCCTCGTCCACCAGATTCAGCTCGATCTCCAGGCCCATCTGCTGACGGGGAAAGGAGAAGCGGCTCTCCGTCAACATCGTGGCGAGGGCGTCCAGGCAGCGCTGGACCTTCTCTCGGTAGATCTGGCGGTCCTCATTGGTGAACGAGCGGCCGGACACATTCTTTCCCATGCCGCCTCCCCTGAACGAACGGATGAACCTGGATCCGGTGGGTTGCGGGGGCTAACCGTGACACAGCAACCATACGCCTGCTAGCGCCCAAATCGGTGCTCTCTGTGACGTGGTAGTAACAATGAGCGAAACCCTGCTGGTCATGACGGTGCCACCGGCCTCCTCCCTTCGGAGGTATCTCTTCCCCGGATCGCGAAATGCGAAACTCCCAGGGTGGCGCGAGTGATCCAGATCAACGACCCGGCGGACGAGCGGGTGGCCGACTTCCGGGACCTGACCCACGCCGACCGGCGTCCGGACCGCCCCGGTGGCCGCGGCCTGGTGATCGCCGAGGGCGTGGTCGTGGTCCGCCGGCTGCTGGACTCGCCCTACCCGGTGCGCGCGCTGCTGGGCGTGGCCAGGCGCTTCGACGAACTCGCCGACGACATCGCCGAGGTCGACGTGCCCGCCTACGTGGCAAGCGCCGAGGTGATGGCCGAGATCGTGGGCTTCCACCTCAACCGGGGCGTGCTCGCCGTGGCCGACCGCGCCGAACAGCCCCCGGCCGAGCAACTGGTCGCCACGTCCCGGCGGCTGGCCGTGCTGGAGGGCGTCGGCGACCACGAGAACCTGGGCGCGTTGTTCCGCAACGCCGCCGCCCTCGGCATCGACGGGGTGCTGCTCGGCGCCGGGTGCAGCGACCCGCTCTACCGGCGCAGCGTCCGGGTGTCCATGGGGCATGTGCTGCGCGTGCCGTTCACCACGCTCACGCCCTGGCCGGACGGGCTGAACCTGTTGCGTGACAACGGTTTCCGCGTGGCCGCGCTGACCCCGAGGCCCGGGTCGGTCGCGCTGCCGGCGGCCCGGCTGGACCAGGGGCGGGTGGCGGTGCTGCTCGGCGCCGAGGGGCCCGGCCTGACCGAGGCGGCCATCAGCGCGGCCGACCTCGCCGTGCGGATTCCGATGACCAGCGGGGTGGACTCGCTCAACGTGGCCACCGCGGCGGCGATCGCCTTCTACGCCACGGCCGCGCACACCACGGCCGGACCCACCGTGGCCGGGCCCACCACGGCCAGGGCCACGCCTGCCGGGCAAGCGCCGGCCGGGCCCACCAGGGCTGACCCACCAGCCGGCGGCTGACCCACCAACCGGCGGCTGCGGCTGACCCACCTGGCCCAACGCGCTACGTTCGAGGCACGGGGTTCGCGCGCGGGTGGGTGGGCACCCGGTCAGGAGATCGCCGCGGCGGCGCCGGCCGTGCGCGCACCGACCGCGCGCCGACCAGCGGCGACGCTGGCAGTGGAGCCAGGCCGATCGGACTGGCCGACCAGAAGGGGAGAACAGCGCCGTGGAACTGCGGGCCAAGGGTGGACGCGCCGTGCTGGCGGGGCGGAGCGGCTCGGAGGTACACGAGGTCGACCCGCGCAGCCTGCCACTGGGTTCCGGGTTGGTGGACGCCCTGCACGAGTGGGCCAAGGTGGCCGAGGCGGTGCGCCGGGCGGGTCAGGCCGCCGAGGGCACGGCCGGCGCGCTGGTGGGCCGGCGGGGCCGGCAGCTCGCCAGCCGGGTGGCCGAGGTGATGCGCACCCCGGTCGCCTACACCAACCCGATGAACGGTGAGGTGGCCGTGGTCGAGGTGCCGCCAGCCACGCCCACCCCGGACCGCCCCCGGCCGGACCGCCCGGACCAGCCTGGCCACGCGGACCGGTCCGCCGACCAGCCGACCGGCACCGCCGGTGGTGGTGCGGCCGAAGCGGGGGCCGAGGACGCCGCGTCGGGCCAGCCGCCGGCCGGGGCCTGGGCGGTCACCCAACCGGCGGAGCCCACCCCCTGGGGGACCGGGCTCACCGTGAGCGCGTTCGTCGCCGTGATCGTGGTGCTGACCATCGTGGCGCTCTCGGTCGGCCTGGCCGAGACCAGCGTGCTGCTCGCCCTGGTGGCCAACGTGCTGGTGGTCGGCGGCATCGCGCCGTCGGTGTGGTTGGCCCGCCGGGTCCCGGTGTGGCGCTGGGTGTCCTACGGCGTGACCGCCGGGGTGGCCCTGGCCTGGCTGGGCCTGCTGCTCTCGCTGCTCTGACCCGCTGGCCGCGCCCGGCCGCGGCGGCCACCGGCACCCCGGTCGTGCTGGCCGGCCGGGCGCGCTCCGCCGACCGGCCGGCCAACACGCGGGTTCAGCCGGCTACCGCCTGACGTCAGGCGGAGCGGACGCGCCAGTTCTGCGTGTCGTAGCCGTCGCAGTAGGCGAGCACCGCCCGGTTGTTGTACTGGCCGAGGGCGAGGCACTGGCCGGGCAGCAGGTCGTTCTCAAAGGTGATCGACCCGTCCGGGCGGTAGATCCGGTACCACCGCTGGGTGCGCTGGTACGGCTCGCAGTCCCGCAGCACCAGGCCGCCGCCCGGGCCGGTCGGGGTGATGCATCTGCCGCTCTGCTTGCCGACAATGCCCACCGTGCCGTTGGGCCAGCTCTGCAGCGACCAGAGCTGGTTCTGTCCACTGTGGTGCGAGTAGGTCCAGATCTCGGTGCCGGATTCGGTGCCCTCAGCCCTGGCGTCGAGCACCTGGCTGGGATCGAAGACGTTCGCGATCACCTGGTACGTCATGTCGGCGTCGGCCGCCTGAGCTGACGGACCCCCCAACATCGCGACGCCGAGGACGGCGGCACCGGTCATGGCCAGCAACGTGCGAACGCGTGGCATCGTGCTCCCTTGTGTTGTTCCGTCGGGACACTGCTGTTCGGGACACTGCTGTGTCGTGTGGCAGTGCGTCGCGCCGGGCGTCGCCGCGCCCGGCGCCGGGCTCGCAGCCCACGACTTGCCTAACGGGAGCAGGCGTGCTTCCACCAGCCGCTGACCCGCAGTACCACCCGTCCGAGGCCGGCAATCACTCGATCCAGTGCCGGGAAGAACCACGATCAGACCAACGACCGCGGCGCCGGGTCGCACCCGGTCTGTCCTGAGTGGACGTCCCAGCGACTACCGCGGCGTGGCGCCGAGCGCGTCCACCACGCTGGTGCGCACCGCCGTGGAGTGCCGCGTGCCCGCTGGGACACCGTGGTCCTCGGCGGTCACCACGGAGCGCTCGCCGATGAAGTCCCCGTTGGCCGGATCCAGGATCAGCTGTTCCTGAACGACGGCGTTCCTGGTGATGCCGATGGCCGTGCCCTGCCGACCGTCCAGGTTCACCGCGTTGTCCACGACGTCGACGCCCGGGATGTAGGTGGCCGCCTGGTACAGCGCGGCCCGCAGGTCGGCCGGGGCGAGACCGGTGGCCAGCAGCGACTGGACCGCACCGAACACGAGATCGGGCCGCGCCTGGTTCCCGTTCTGGCGAACGAAGTCGTGGATCGCCTGGTACAGCTCCTGGGGATCGCGCGGCAGGCTGGCGAGGAAGTCGGCCGTGGGGTTGTCGAAACCCGGTTCGGGCAGGGGGATGTCGCCGCCGTTCTCCCGGCCGACGAACTCCCCGGTGAAGTGCCCCTTGGCGGCGCGCCGCTCGGTGACCTGGGGGTGTGTTGGCAGTGGGTGGCCGGTGGCGTCGCCGTCCTGCTGCGAGCAGCTGACCCAGGTGCGCTCGTTCGGCTCGGTGCGGCGTTCCAACCACTCCTGGTCCGGGTTGTCGGGGATCCACACCTCGACGAGGGTTTCCTGCTGGTAGGCGCAGTCGGACGCGCCCGGCCCGGTGAACTGGACCGTGCTGACCTGACGCGTCGCCACGTACCGGAACTGCCCGGGAGCCAGTGGCGCGTCGGCCGCGTGCACGGTCAGGGCGGCGGCCTGGTTCAGCGTGGTCACCGCGGCGGCCGAGGCGGCTGGCTGCAGGCTCGCGCCGCCCAGTGCCTGGACCGCGAGCAGCGCACCGGCCAGCGCGACCGCGGCCGCCGCGCCGGCCAGGATTCGAGGTGCCCGTCGGCCACGCCGACGCGACGGGATGGGGAGCTGGGTCGGCTGGCTGGTGGCCAGTGCGGCGACGAGCCGGTCCCGACCGGCCCGCACCCGCTCGGCGTTGCCGGCCGCGTCATCGGCGTGGATTCGTTGCAGGGCCGCGTCAACCCGCGCGTCGAGTTCGAGGCGGGAAACGAGATCGGGGCCGCTGTCCTGGTGGTCACTCGTCATCGTTCACTCCGTGTCGTCCGTGCCGTCGTGGTCGCCGCGGCCCGGTTGCGCAACCGGCTCCTGGCCCGGTGCAGCCAGGTGCGCACGGTCGCCGCAGGCACCCCCATGGCTTCGGCGATCTCGCTCGGTCCGAGGTCGCCCCAGGCGACCAGCAGCAGGGCTTCGCGTTCCTCGGTGCGCAGCTTGGCCAGTTCCTCGGCCAGCTCCCCGGCCAGCGCGTCGGCGTCCGCCGCCGAACTGGCCCGTGCGCCCACGTCCTCGACGTGGATCTGCCTGGCCAGCTCCCTGGTCCAGGCGTCCAGCCGCCGGGCCTCGGCGCGGAAGTGCCTGCGCAGCAGGTTCGTGGCCACGCCGAACAGCCAGCTCTTGGCGCTGGCCCGGGTCTGGTCGAAGCGGGCCCGCTGTGCCCAGACGATCAGGAACGTCTCGGACACCAGGTCGTCGGCCACGGCTGGGCCGGCCCGGCGGACCACGTAGTTGTACAACTGGGCCGCGTGGGCGTCGTACAGCTCGACCAGCGACTCCGGACCGTCAAGACCGCCCAAGCCCGCCCCCTCCGCGCGCGCCGTGGGCGCGATCATCGGTGTTGTCCGCACGGACTCTGGTTGCCCGCGAACCACGGTGGCGTTTCAGCGGTGAACCGAACCTGCTCGTCCTCCGCCGAACCGGACGTGCTCAACTTGCCGGGCGTGCGGTGCGCGCTGCGCATCGCCAACCGACGGGGAGGACACGTGCCGGACGACGCCGCGGCGATCGCCGCCTTCGGCTACGAACTCGGGGTGTTGAAACGCGTGCGGCGCACCGGTTGGTGGCACGTGGGCGTGCGCGATCCCGAGTCCGTCGCCGAGCACACCATGCGGGTCGCCCAGTTGGCCGCGATCCTCGCGGCCGAGGAGGGGGCCGATCCGGCCAGGGCCGCGTTCCTCGCGCTGTGGCACGACAGCCAGGAGACGCGGACCGGCGACCTGCCGCACACCGCCACCGACTACCTGACCAAGCCCGAGGCCAGGCAGATCACCGCCGACCAGACCGACCAGCTGCCCGAACGGTCCCGGGAGGTGATCCGTGGAGCCGTCGACGAGTACGAGTCGCGGCTGACCCCGGAAGCGTTGTGCGCCAAGGACGCCGACAAGCTGGAGATGCTGCTCCAGGCCGTCGAGTACCGCGACGTTGGCGTGCGCCGGGTCGACGGCTGGATCGACTCGGCCCGCGCGGGGCTGCGGACCCGGGCCGCCCAGCGGGTCGCCGAGGCGGCCGTCAGCGTGTCGCCGCTCGCCTGGCGCGAACGCTGACCTCCGTCCCCGGTCCAGTGGGGTCGGGCCCGGTCAGCCGACCACGTCGACGTGCACTCGCTGGCCGCTGTCCGGCCGGAGCGACCGGACGTCCAGCTCCGCGCGCCGGCTCGCCCGCTCCACGGCGGCGGCGTTCCGGTTGCCCACGCTCACGCCGCCCGCGTCGGCGATCCGGAACCCGAGGGAGCGCAGGAACTCCGCGCCCGGCACCCAGTCGGGCGCGAGGGTGGCGGTGACCCGGTCGATGCCGGGTGTTCGCTCGATCAGCGCCCGCGCCACGGCACCGCCGATGCCCTGTCGCCGCCACTCGGGCGCGACCAGGTAGCACCCGACCGCGCAGCTCCGGTCGTCCGGGTGGCCGACGACGGCGTCGACACAGCCGACGACCTCGCCGTGGACCTCCAGGACGAGCAGCCGCTTCTGATCGGGATCGCAGCCGGGTGGCAGCGCGTAGTACAGGCTCTGCACGTCGCCCGGCCCGGACGGCTGGCCGGTCGCCGCGGTGAACCAGTCCGCGCACGACGCGAACAGGTGCAGCACCGCGGGCTCGTCGGCGGGAACCAGGTCCCGCACCCGAACGGTCACTCCCATGTCGAGCACCTCCTCAGGCCAGCGAGTCCAGCCAGGCCCGGTGCAGTGCGGCGAACCGGCCCTGGCTGTCGATCAGCTCCCGGGGTGAACCGTCCTCAACGATCTGTCCGTTGTGGACGACCAGGACGCGGTCGGCGATCAGGACGGTGGACAGGCGGTGCGCGATGATCATGGCGGTGCGGTCGGCCAGCACGGTTTCCAGGGCCGACTGCACCGCGCGCTCGGTGGGCACGTCCAGGCTGGAGGTGGCCTCGTCCAGCACCAGCACGCTCGGGTCGGCCAGGAACGCCCTGGCGAACGCGACGAGCTGGCGCTGCCCGGCGGACAGCCGACCGCCGCGCTTGCGCACGTCGGTGTCGTAGCCGTGCGGCAGCGCGGCGATGAACTCGTGCGCGCCCACGGCCGCGGCTGCCGCCTCCACCTCGGCCCGACTGGCCGAGGGGCGGCCGAGCGCGATGTTGTCCGCCACCGAACCGGAGAACAGGAAGTTCTCCTGGGTGACCATGACCACGGCCCGGCGCAGCTCGGCCTCGGCCACCTCGCGCAGGTCGACCCCGTCCAGGGTGACCGCGCCCTCGGTCGGGTCGTAGAACCGCGCGGCCAGCTTGACCAGGGTGGACTTGCCCGCGCCGGTGGCGCCGACCAGGGCCACGGTCTGCCCGGCGGGCACGTGCAGGTCGAGCGGCGGCAGCACCACCGGGGTGTCCGGTGAGTAGCGGAACAGCACCCGGCTGAACCGGACCTCACCGCGACCCGGCCCGGCTGTGCCGGCTGTGCCTGTGCCGGCTGTGCCTGTGCCTGGGTGGGCTGTGCCAGCTGTCCGCGCTGGTAGCGGCACCGGGCGGACCGGCTCGGGCACGCTCGGCACCTCTTCGAGCACCCCGGAGATCTTCTCCAGCGCGGCGGCCGCCGCCGAGTAGGAGTTGAGGAACATGGCCAGGTGGTCGAACGGGTCGTAGAACTTGCGCAGGTACAGGGTGAACGCGGCCAGCACGCCCACGTCGAGGGTGCCGGCGGTGACCCGCCACGCGCCCACGGCCAGCACGACGACCAGGGAGATGTTGCCGGTCAGTCGGACGCCCCCGGTGAACCTGGCGACCGCGGTCATGGCGGTGATGTTGGCGTCGCGGTACTGGTGGTTGAGGTCGGTCAGGATGGTCTGGTTGCGGGCCTCCCGGCGGAACGCCTGCACCGCGCGCATCCCGTTCATGGTCTCCACGAACTGCACGATGATCTTGGCCACCGCACCCCGGGTGCCCCGGTAGGCCCGCCGCGAGCGGTCCTGGAACCACCTGGCCAGCAGCACCAGCGGGAGGAACCCGGCCAGCACGATCAGCGCGGTCGGCAGGTCGAGCCAGAGCAGCAGGCCGATGATGCCGACGATGGAGATGACCGAGCTGAGGAACCCGTCCAGGCCCATGTCGAGCAGGTCGTTGAGCGAGTCCACGTCGGTGGTGAGCCGGGAGACGACCTTGCCCGAGGTGTAGGACTCGTGGAAGGACACGGACAGCTTCTGGGCGTGCCGGAACACGCGTTGCCGCAGGTCGAGCAGGAGGTCCTGGCCGATCCGGCCGGACAGCCGGATGAACGCGTAGCGCAGCAGCGCGGCCAGCAGCCCCGAGCCGAGGTAGCCGCCGACGCACCAGGCCAGCGGCGCCGACCGCCCGGCAAGGGCCGCTGGCACGCCCTGGTCGATGGCCGCGGCGATGAGCAGCGGGCCGAGCAGGCTGCTCAGGCTCTCCGCGAGCACGATGACCACGGCCAGCAGCGCCCGCCACAGGTGCGGGCGCAGCAGCGAGCCCAGCAGCCGGCGGGACCGGGCCTGGAGCTTCAGCCCGGTGCTCCGGTCGAGTTCCTCGACGTCCTCGGCGGCCACCCCGCGCCAGGACTCGTCCCCGGTCGGCGCGGTGCCGGCAGCCGGTGCCGTGGTCGGGGCCGGGGTCGGGGCCGGCGTCGACTGGATCTGGGTCACTGCGCCGCCACCTCCGTGGTCTCCAGGTTCTCGCCCGAACCCGCGGGGGACAGTTCGGTGGGGGACGGGCCAGCGGGGGACAGCTCAGCGGGGGACAGGTCAGTGGCCAGCAGGTGGCGGTAGGCGGCGTTGGTGGCCAGCAGGTCGCGGTGGGTGCCGATGGCCGCGATCCGGCCGTCCACCAGCACGGCGACCCGGTCGGCGAGCTGCACCGTGCTCGGCCGGTGCGCGACCACCAGCGCGGTCACCCCGCGCAGCACGCGGCGCAGCGCCGCCTCCACCTCGGCCTCGGTGTGCACGTCCAAAGCGGACAGCGGGTCGTCCAGGACCAGCACGGCCGGCTGCCCGGCGACCGCCCTGGCCAGGGCGAGCCGTTGGCGCTGGCCGCCGGACAGGGACAGGCCCTGCTCACCGATGCGGGTGGCCGCGCCCCAGGGCAGCTCGGCGACGAACTCGTCGGCCCTGGCCACCCGCAGGGCCTGGTGCACCTGGTCGTCGCTGATCCCCGGCGCGCCGAGGGCCACGTTCTCGGTCACGCTCGCCGAGAACAGCACCGGCTCCTCGAACGCGGTGGCCACCACCCGGCGCAGGTCGGCCAGGCGCAGGTCGCGCACGTCCACCCCGTCGACGGTGATCCGCCCGCCGGTCACGTCGGCCAGCCTGGGCACCAGCATGGTCAGCGTGGTCTTGCCCGAACCGGTGGCGCCGACCAGGGCCACCGTCTCGCCGGGCCGCAACTCCAGGTCGATGCCGCGCAGCACCTCGCGGTCGGCACCGGGGTAGCCGAAGCGCACGCCCTCGAAGCGCACGTGGCCGCGCACCGGCTCGGGCAGCGCCACCGGCCGAGGCGGGTCGACGATGGTGCGTTCGGCGTCGCGCGCCTCCCAGTACCGGTCGCACGCGGTGGCGGCCTGGTTGGTCTCGGAGAGCAGCCAGCCGATCGAACCCATCGGCCAGACCAGGTAGGAGGTGATGGTGACGGCCGCGACCAGGGTGCCGACCGTGAGCGTGCCGCCGGCCACGGCGAACCCGCCCACGGCCAGCTGGCCGGCGATGGCCAGTTCGGGCAGGGCCACCAGCGCGGCCCACAGGAAGGCGATGATCCGCACCTTGCGCAGCTCGGTGCCGCGCAGCTGGCGCGCCTGGACCAGGTAGCGGCGGACCAGCTCGGGGCCCCGGCCGAACGCCTTGAGCACCCGGATGCCCAGCACCGACTCCTCGACCGTGGTGGTGAGGTCGCCGTCCTGGTCCTGGGCCAGCCTGGCGACCGTCTTGAACCTGGTCTCGAAGACGTAGGAGATGACCACCAGCGGCGTGCTGCAGGCCAGCACCACCAGGCCGAGCAGCGGGGACAGCGCGAACAGCACGCCCAGCCCGGCGAGCAGCGCCAGCGAGTTGACCACCAGGTAGATCAGGGCGAACGCGAGGAACCGGCGGACCGTGGCCAGGTCGTTGACCGCGCGGGAGAGCAGCTGGCCGGACTGCCACCGGTCGTGGAAGGCGATCGGCAGCCCCTGCAGGTGCCGGTACAGGTCGGCCCGCATGTTCGCCTCGACCACCGACGCGGGCCGGCTGACCAGCCGGCGGCGGGCGTAGAACAGGCCGGCCTCGCCAACGCCGAGCGCGAGCACACCGCCGATCAGCCAGGACAGCGCGGCCAGGTCGCCGGTGGCGATCGGGCCGTCCACGATGCGCTGGGTGACCAGCGGGATGCCGAGCCCGCAGAGCGTGGCCAGCAGGGCGGACAGCACCGCGGCGATGAGCCGCCAGCCGATCGGGCGCAGCGGCAGGTAGGGGCCGAGCCGGCGCAGCGACGCCCAGCTCGACCCCGCGCGCGCCGCGCGGCCGGGCTCGTCCCGGTCGCCGACCCGGCTGTCGACCTGGCCCTCGACCTGACTGCCGGCCGATTCGCCCTCGGTACTCATCGCGCCCCCTCCAGACCGCGTCCGACGTTACGGAATGCCCCTGACAAGGAGCACTCGGTTTTCAGCCGGCCTCCCGATCGTTCACCCGAACGCGCCCGATGCTCACCCGAACGTGCCAAGGCAAGGGGCGTTTCTGCTGGTGGGGGTGTGACCGGACTGCCACACTATCGGGCGACGCGCATCATCGGAGGCATGACCCGTGCGCAGTCGGTGCGGTTCTTGCGCACCGCGTCCACAATGGCCTTTCCCGAGGGCCGGCTGCTCGCCGTGCGGCGCGGCCGGTGCTACGTGCTCGCCCCGGACGGCTGGACGCCGCTGGGCACCGGCACGCCCGCCGAGACCAGCCCGCTGACCCGCGCCGAGGCCGAGGACTGGGTCGAGCGGCAGGGCTACGCCTGGGAGCGCTTCGAGCGGTTCCCCGACGACGCGGCCGGCCAGGCGCGGGACGACCGCATCGGCGGCTGGGACGAGTAGCGGCGCACCGGGCAATTCGGGCCCGGCGCCGGTAAACACCGGGTCCCCTGAATTGCTGATTCCCGGGGCCGCTTGTGGGTGATCCGGGCCGGCCACTCGACGCTGTCGGAGAGGTGGCTTTCGAAAGTTGCGCGGCCAGATCGCTGAACTGATTCAGATTACCTGGGAGAACCTGCTGAACTGATTCAGTGCAGGGCGGTCGCGGGTGCTGTAAGGATTCAGATTCGGGCGGTGCGCTGACGAATTCCAATGGCAGGGCACAGCAGGTGAACACGTCGGCGAACGGCCGGCGGCCGGCCGGTGAACAAGCCGCTGACCAGGGAAAAACATCCGGTCCGCGCTGGCTGGGGTGGTCTGCGGCACAGCCGGCGGCCGCTGTTGGAGACCAATGCCCGGGGCCGTGTGAACGCTGCCCGAAATCCCCGAGAAGAAGTACCGGAAACACCTGGGATACCGGGCCGCTGGCGCGGGTACTGGCTATCGTCTGAACCGTCGGGCAGATCATTGTCCGCAGTACCGCAAGACCGAGCGAACCCACCCTGATCCGGTTGCTGGGAGAGGAAAGTGGACGAGGGTCTGAAAGTCGATATCGTCCGAACCATCAAGGATGACTGGCTGTCCATCGCCGACATCGAATACCTGGTCCGGCACCGCACCGGCTCCTCCGAGGACCTGCTGGCCAAGGCGGTGGCCGCGGCCACCGAGCTGGTCAGCGCGGGAGCGATCGTGCCAGGTGAGTTGAAGAACGGCTTCAAGCCGTGGCCGGACCCGCCCGAGGCCGCGGTGCGCAAGATCAGAACCGCCGCGCGGGAGCTGGCCGAGCGCGGCGAGGGCACCCCGCCGGGTGCCATCTGCTGGTTCGACGTGCCCTAGCCGGGACGGGCGCCGCCCGGGCGTCCGCGCGGCCGGGCGCGGTCAGGCGTTGAGGTAGGTGAGGACGGCGCGGACCCGGCGGTTGTCGTCCTCGGACGGCGGCAGCCCGAGCTTGCTGAAGATGTTGTTGGTGTGCTTGCCAACGGCCTTCTCGGTGACGAACAGCCGGGCCGCGATGGCCGCGTTGGACCGGCCCTCCGCCATCAGGCCGAGCACCTCGCGTTCCCTCGGGGTGAGCGCGGCCAGCGGCTCGTCCTTCTTGGACAGCAGCTGGGAGATCACCTCGGGGTCCATTGCGGTGCCGCCGCCGGCCACCCGACGCACGGACTCGACGAACTGGGTGACGTCGGAAACCCGGTCCTTGAGCAGGTACCCCACCCCACCGGCCCGGTCCGACATCAGCTCGCGGGCGTAGAGCTGCTCCACGTACTGCGACAGCACCAACACCGGCAGGCCGGGCACCTGGCGGCGGGCCTCGATCGCCGCGCGCAGCCCCTCGTCGGTGAACGACGGCGGCATCCGCACGTCCACCACGGCCACGTCCGGCCGGTGGGTGACCAGGGCCCGCAGCAGCGCCGGCCCGTTGTCCACGGCCTCCACCACCTCGAAGTCGTACGCGGTGAGCATGCGGATCAGGCCGTCCCGCAACAGCACCAGGTCCTCGCCGATGACCACCCGCACGATCGCGACTCCAGGAAGGCAGCGGACGCCCATCGGGGTGAGCGCCGGGAAGCAGTGTCAGGCTGCATCCTGGCACAACCCGATCAACCGCGGTTCCGGCTCACCTCAGCTGGGCCGGGCCGCGTCCGTGGCCGGGTCGCAGCGCAACCGCATGGTCACGACGGTCGGCCCACCGACCGGGCTGGCCACGGTGACCGTGCCGTCGAACGCGGACAGCCGGCGCTCGATGCCGTGCAGGCCGCCGCCGGGGGCCGCCGTGGCCCCGCCCCGGCCGTTGTCGCCGACCATCATGCCGAGCTGGCCGTCCTCGTAGCGGACCCGCACCCAGGCGTTGCCCGCCCCGCTGTGCTTGGCCGCGTTGGTCAGCACCTCGGCGATGGCGAAGTAGGCGGCCGACTCCACCGGCGCGGGCAGCCGGACCGGCAGGTCGATGTCCACGTCCACGGACAGCGGGTTGGCCAGCGCCAGTGCCTGCACCGCGCCGTCCAGGCCGCGGTCGGCCAGCACCGGCGGGTGGATGCCGCGCACCAGACCGCGCAGCTCGGACAGGGCCAGCGAGGTGGACTGCCTGGCCTCGGCCAGCAGCTCCTGGGCCATGCCCGGGTTCCTGGTCAGCAGGTCCTCGGCCATGCCGAGGCTCATGCCCAGCGAGACCAGCCTGGCCTGGGCGCCGTCGTGCAGGTCGCGTTCGATCCGGCGCAGCTCGGCGGCCTGGATGTCCACGGTCTCCGCGCGGGAACTGGCCAGGTCCGCCACCCGCTGGGACAGCTGGGCGCGGGCACTGGGGCCGAGCAGCCACCTGGCCAGCCGCGCGTAGCCGCGCAGCAGCACCGGGCCGAGGATCCACCAGAGCACGAACGCGAGCACCGCGAAGACCCAGGACACCCACCAGTTCTCGTGCGCGTTCACCCGGAACAGGCCGAAGTCGTAGCTGAACACGTCGGGCGGGGTGATCTGCATCAGGTACGGCTCGATCAGGTAGAAGCCGATGCCCAGGAACAGCGCGAGCGAGATCACCGACATGGCGAACCCGAGGGTGGCGTTCAGCCACAGCCAGGCGTGGTCGCGGTAGGTGGCCGGGTCGGTGCCGAGCGCCTTGAGCTTGGTGAACGGCCCGCCCCTGGGGATCGGCCGGTAGGGCCGGGGGATCGCCACGCCCAGCACCCGGCCGGCCCACCGGCGGTAGGTGTCGGTGTAGCCGCGGACCAGCGCGGCGAACAGGACCAGGACGGGCAGGCCGAGCCACAGCGGGGAGAGCACGGTCCCCAGCACGGTGCCGACGAGCAGCGGGACGCTGACGGGCAGCGAGAACAGGATGAACACGAAGGACCAGCCCGGTGCCGCGAGCCGGCTGACCCTGGGCGCCCGCTCAGCCATGTGCTCCTCCTCCAACCGATCGGTCCGCGGCGATCCTGGCCAGTCGCTGCGGCGTGGGCCAGCGTACGTTCCACGCCCAGCCCAGCCGCTCGAAGATCCAGATCAGCCGCGCCGAGGTGTCCAACTGGCCGCGTTGCACGCCGTGCCGGGCGCAGGTGGGGTCGGCGTGGTGCAGGTTGTGCCAGGACTCGCCGAACGACAGCAGGGCCAGCGGCCAGAAGTTGGCGGCCTTGTCGCGGCTGCGGAACGGGCGCTCGCCGATCATGTGGCAGATCGAGTTGGTCGACCAGGTGACGTGGTGCAGCACGGCCACCCGCACCAGGCCGGCCCAGAAGAACGCGGTCAGCGCGCCCCACCAGGACCAGGAGAGCAGGCCGCCCAGCACGGCGGGCAGCAGGAAGGTCACCGCCATCCACAGCGGGAACTGCCGGTCCACCGCCACGATGTCCCGGTCGGCCAGCAGGTCGGGGGCGAACCGCTGCTTGTTGGTCGAGTCCCGCTCGAACAGCCAGCCCATGTGCGCGTGCCAGAACCCCTTGGCCAGCGCCCACGGCGACGTGCCGAACAGCCACGGCGAGTGCGGGTCGCCGTCCCGGTCGGCGAACGCGTGGTGCCGGCGGTGGTCGGCGACCCAGGTGATCGGCGAACCCTGCACCGCCATGCTGCCGGCGATCGCCAGGCCCACCCGCAGCCAGCGCTTGGCCTTGAACGACCCGTGGGTGAAGTGCCGGTGGTAGCCGATGGTCACGCCGAGCCCGCTGAGGTGGAAGAACACCACGGCTAGGACGACGTCCAGCCAGCTCAGCCCCCAGCCCCAGGCCAGCGGCACGGCCGCGAGCAGCGCCAGGAACGGGCCGAGCACGAAGACGTAGACGCCGACCTGTCGCGCGGTCGAGCGCCGGCCGTCGAACAGGGGCGGGACGGCCCGGCCCAGGGTTGTTGTGGTCATTGCACCGACTCCCGGAACTGCTGTGCGTGCTGCGGGTGATTACCGGCATCACGCTATGAAGTCGGAACGCCGGGTCCAATGGCGTTAGCCAGTCGATCCGTGGTGGGCCTAGGCCCACCCGCGCTACTTGACCCGACTTCTGGTAGGCCGGGAAGGGCGTGGGGAAGTGCCGGCCGGTTGATTACGTGGCGTGAAGGTCGAGAGGTTTTTGCTGTTCACCGCGTGGTCAAAGGCGGGGCTGGTTTGCCAGCCATTGATTGCGTCGAGTGTTTAGCCGTCCCGCGTGTTCGGCACCGCACGTTACCCGATGGTAATCACGCTGGGCGATCGGCCTTCTCGCGCCATCGCCGGAACGGGTCAATCGTTCGACGTGTGTGATTCTGGTGTGGTCGATGTGTGGTCCTCGTGTGATAAGTCCGGGTCATCGTGGGGGCGGTGTGTGGTGGATCACTCCTGCTCGCTGGTGTCCGGCGGGCTCGCGTGCGGCGTCGTGCGCCCGGTGGAAAACGGCTTCGACGGCCCCGGCGGTGCGCCGGCAAGTGGTGCCGGAAACGCGGGCGGCGCGCTTTTCCGGAGTGCCCCCCGGGGGCGTGGCTGGACTTCTCGGCGCGCCTTTTTGGTCGTCCTCCGGCGGCGCGTCGGTAATTTCCCGGGGGAGTGTCGGCAAAAGTGCGGCAAACAATGGGTAAAGGTGTGCGCGGAAAACAACGGGAAAAGGTGTTGGTGAACAATTCGACCGGTGGGCGACGAGTAGCGCGGGAGTTGTCGACCGGCGGTCGGGCGGTGTTTTCCCGGGGGTGGTTTGCGGGCGTGCTTTTCGCGGGTGGTCGGAGAAAAAAGGACCGTCCCCACCGGTGGAGAACCGGCGGGGACGGTCGGTGTGGCGCTGGGTGGCTCGGTGTGGCGCTGTCGGCTAGCCCCGGTTGGAGCGGACGCCGAGCAGCACGTCCTCCCAGGACGGGACGATCGGGTGGTTCTTCTTGCCGCCCCGGCGGACCGACCCCTCGACCTTGCGGGCGGGCGCGGGCTGGTGGTGCTCGCCCTCGGCCGAGGGCGCCGGCGGGGCCACCACCTCGCCCGGCTGGTCGCGCAGGCTCTCGATCGGGTCGGCCGGCGCGATCCGCCCGACCGGCAGGTCCGGCTCGTCCTGGGCCAGGATCTCCGGCTCAGGCAGGTCGGAGTGCCTGGTCACCGACTCGGGCCAGACTTCGAGTTCCAGGGCCTGCCTGGCCAGCTGGGTGACCGGGCGCACCGTGCGCAGCGGCCGGTTGGGGTTCGGGTCCATCAGGTCGACCGCCTGGTCGTCCAGTGCGGTGACCGTGCCGCCGTGCGCGCCCGGGTGGAACACCCAGTGCGCCCGGTTGTCCGACCGGCCGGCGGCCCAGCGCAGCTCAACGACCCACTTGCCGTCGTCGCCCCGCCAGGAGTCCCAGGTCACCGCCGAGTAGTCCTGGCCGCGCAGCCCGAAGGTGTGCGCCAGCACCTCGCCCAGCGGCTGCACGTCCGGGCCGTCCTCGCGCACCGGGTGGGCGCGTTGGGCCAGCTCAGCCATGCGGGACCGCTCCAGCAGGACGGGGTAGGCGTACCGCTCGACGCGGTGCGGGGGCAGGCCGGAGGCCTTGGCCACCTGCTCGACGGACTCGCCCGCGCGGATGCGGGCCTGGATCTCACGGGGACGCATCTGGCTCTCCAGCTCGATCGCGATCTGGCCGAGTCGGGTGAGATCACCGCGTGCGGCCGCGCGCAGCCGTTCGTCGGCGGGGATCGCAAAGCGCTCGCCGCTCGCCGGGTCCTCGCAGATGACGGACTTCCCGTCGTCGTCGAGTCCGACGACTCGCAGCGTTCGCATCACGACCTCCCCGGTGACTTCACCTCGCCAGGTGCTGACGTTAGGTTGGCGTGTCCGGTTGTCTCGGTAGGCACGCCGTGGAAATTGATATCCGGGTGTGATCTTGCCGCATAAGTGGGTGAGTTCGCACCCCGAATGTTCCGGATTTTGCCCCGGGTAGTTCCCCCTAGGGGGCAAAAACGGGTACCGGGACAGCAACGAGGGTGACGCCCACCGCGTCAAACGCGATCAACGTCACCCTCGGAAAATCAAGATCAGCTTATAGCGAACATGATCAGCTCATCGCTGAAAAGGATCACCCGATCCGCTCGACAACCCACTCGATCGACCTGGTCAGCGCGGTGATGTCGGCCGGCTCGATGGCCGGGAACATGCCCACCCGCAGCTGGTTGCGGCCGAGCTTGCGGTAGGGCTCCACGTCCACGATGCCGTTCGCCCGCAGCACCTTGGCCACCACGCTGGCGTCCACCGAGTCGGCGAAGTCGATGGTTCCCACCACCTGGGAACGGTGTTCCGGGTTCTGGACGAACGGCGTGGTGTACTCGGTGGCCTCGGCCCAGGAGTACAGCCGCGCGGACGAGTCGGCGGTGCGCGCCACCGTCCACTCCAGCCCGCCCTGCTCCAGCATCCACTCGATCTGGTTGGCCAGCAGGAACAGGGTGGCCACGGCCGGGGTGTTGTAGGTCTGGTCCTTGACCGAGTTGTCCAGCGCGGTGGGCAGCGACAGGAACTCCGGCACCCACCGGTCCGAGCCGCCGATCTCGGCGACCCGCTCCAGCGCGGCCGGGCTCATCAGCGCGATCCACAGGCCGCCGTCCGAGGCGAACGACTTCTGCGGCGCGAAGTAGTAGACGTCGAAGTCCTGCGCGGTCACCGGCAGGCCACCGGCGCCCGAGGTGGCGTCGATGGCCACCAGGGCGCCGTCCGAGCCGGCCGGGCGGGTCACCGGCACGGCGACCCCGGTGGAGGTCTCGTTGTGCGCCCAGGCCACCAGGTCGGCGCCGGCCTGGTAGCTGATCTCCGGCGCGGTGCCCGGGTCGGCCTTGACCACGATCGAGTCGCCCAGGAACGGCGCGTTCTGGGTGACCTTGGCGAACTTCGACGAGAACTCGCCGTAGGTGAAGTGCTGGGCGCGCTCCCGGACCAGGCCGAACGCGGCCGCGTCCCAGAAGGCCGTGGTGCCGCCGTTGCCGAGCACCACCTCGTAGCCCTCGGGCAGGGCGAACAGCTCGCGCAGACCGGAACGCACCCGGCCGACCAGGGACTTCACCGGCTTCTGCCGGTGCGAGGTGCCGAGCACGGCGGCTCCCTCGGTGGCGAGCGCGGCCAGCGCCTCGGGCCGGACCTTGGACGGTCCGCAACCGAACCGGCCGTCGGAGGGCCGGAGGTCGTCGGGAAGCTGAAGAGTGGTCGGATCGGCGGTCTGCGTCATGTCGGCGCCTTCCGGACGGGGACAGCGGAACAGTGGCTGACCGGCGCCTTTGCCGGGACTCCAGTGTTGCAGCCAGGTAACCGGCAGGTGATGGCCGGGTGCCAGACTCCAGCGCCCGGTTCCGGCCTGCCCCTGCCGCCAGACAGGAGCAGGCCAGGACCCCTAGGCGGCGCTGACCGCCGGGCTGATCGCGTCCCAGCCCTCGACCTCGTCCGGGCGGCGCGGTGCCGGGCCGACGTAGCGGGCCGACGGGCGGACCAGCCGGCCGGTGCGCTTCTGCTCCAGCACGTGCGCGCACCAGCCCGCGGTGCGGGCGCAGGTGAACATCGCCGGCATCATGTGCGGCGGCACCTCGGCGAAGTCCAGGATCACCGCCGCCCAGAACTCCACGTTGGTCTCGATCGCCCGGTCCGGCCGGCGCTCGCGCAGCTCGGCCAGGGCGGCCCGCTCCAGCTCGGCGGCCACCTCGTAGCGGGCCGCGCCCAGTTCCTGGCAGGTGCGGCGGAGCACCCGGGCCCTGGGGTCCTCGGCCCGGTACACCCGGTGGCCGAAGCCCATCAGCCGCTCGCCCCGGTCCAGGATGTCCCGGACCACCTTGCGGGCGTCGCCGGTGCGCTCCACCTGCTCGATCATGGGCAGCACCCGGGCCGGCGCGCCGCCGTGCAGCGGCCCGGACATCGCGCCGATCGCCCCGGACAGGGCCGCGGCCACGTCCGCGCCGGTGGAGGCGATCACCCGGGCGGTGAACGTGGACGCGTTCAGCCCGTGCTCGGCCGCGGACACCCAGTACGCGTCCACCGCGCGCACGTGCGCCGGGTCGGGCTCGCCGCGCCAGCGGGTCATGAACCGCTCGGTGGTGGTGTCGCACTCGTCGATCCGCGACTGCGGCACGGCCGGCCGGCCGATGCCCCTGGCCGACTGGGCCACGTAGGACAGCGCCATCACCGAGGTGCGGGCCAGCTGTTCGCGGGCCTGCTCGTCGCTGATGTCCAGCAGCGGCTGGTAGCCCCAGATCGGCGCCACCATGGCCAGCGCGGCCTGCACGTCCACCCGCACGTCACCGGTGTGCACCGGGATCGGGAACGGCTCGGCCGGGGGCAGGCCGGGGCTGAACCGCCCGTCCACCAGCAGGGCCCACACGTTGCCGAAGGTGACCCGGCCGGCCAGGTCCTCGATGTCGACGCCGCGGTAGCGCAGCGCGCCGCCGTCCCGGTCCGGCTCGGCGATCTCGGTCTGGAAGGCGACGACGCCCTCCAGGCCGGCCCGGAACTCCGGTTCCCGCGTGCGTTCCTCAACGTCCGGCATGGACCCTCCCTCTTCCCCGACGTGGTGCTGGTGTCCGGGTGACCGGGCCGCGTTGGCGGTCAGCGGATGCCCCGGGACCGGCAGGTTTGGGTGTGACCCCGGGGTTGGCGCAACCCGGGATTGGCGTAACACTGCACCCGGTCGGCAGGCGAGGCAATGAGGTCCGGCCCTATCGGGTGGTCCTGCATGGGCTATCTCACACGGGGCCGTGGGCTACGCCCGCGTAACAACCCCGAGAAGCCGGTGTGAACGCGTGCGGCGCACCGAAATTTCCTTGTCTGACAACGGGCCTGGCCGTCGGATGTGTGCTACGCAACAGAGATGCACCTGGCACCGCACGAGCGGGACAAGCTCCTCGTCCACGTGGCCGCCGAACTCGCCAGCCAGCGCCTGGGCCGAGGGCTGCGGCTGAACTACCCGGAGGCCGTCGCCCTGATCACCGACCACGTGGTCGAGGGCGCCCGGGACGGCCGCACCGTCAGCGAGTTGATGGACAGCGGCCGGCGCGTGCTGCGCGTCGACCAGGTGCTGGACGGCGTTCCGGAGATGCTGACCGAAGTGCAGGTGGAGGCCACCTTCCCGGACGGCACCAAGCTGGTCACCGTGCACGACCCGATCACCTGAGAGGTGTCCATGCGCCCCGGAGAGATCATCACCGGCGCCGGTCCGGTGCCGCTGCACCCCGGTCGGCCCCGCGTCCGGCTGGTCGTGGTCAACCGGGCCGACCGGCCCGTGCAGGTGGGCTCGCACTACCACTTCGCCGCGGTCAACCCCGGCCTGGACTTCGACCGGGCCGCGGCCTGGGGCCATCGGCTGGACGTGCCGGCCGGCACGTCCGTGCGGTTCGAGCCGGGCGTGGCCCGCGAGGTCGACCTGGTGCCCATCGGCGGGGCGCGGCTGGTGCCCGGCCTGCGCCCGGAGTGGGCCGGCGCGCTGGACGAGCGCGGCGCCGAGCCGCGCCCGGTGTCCTTCGGCGGCAGGGGGGAGGCGTGACCGACATCGACCGCCGGCGCTACGCGGAGCTGTTCGGGCCGACCGAGGGCGACCGGATCCGACTGGCCGACACCGACCTGCTGATCGAGGTCACCGAGGACCTCGCCCTTGGCCCGGCCGGGTCCGGTGAGGAGGTGGTGTTCGGCGGCGGCAAGGTGATCCGCGAGTCCCTGGGCCAGGCCAGGGCCACCCGCGCCGAGGGCGCGCCCGACCTGGTGATCACCGGCGCGGTGATCCTGGACCACTGGGGTGTGGTCAAGGCCGACGTCGGCGTGCGGGACGGCCGGATCACCGGCATCGGCAAGGCCGGCAACCCGGACACCCAGGACGGCGTGCACCCCGACCTGGTGATCGGCCCGAGCACCGAGGTGATCGCCGGCAACGGCCGCGTCCTCACCGCCGGCGGCATCGACTGCCACGTGCACTTCATCTGCCCGCAGCTGGTGGAAACCGCCCTGGCCGCCGGACTGACCACGCTGATCGGCGGTGGCACCGGCCCGACCGAGGGCACCAGGGCCACCACGGTCACGCCCGGTGCGTGGCACCTGGGTCGGATGTTGCAGGCCATGGACGACCAGCCGGTCAACGTGCTGCTGCTGGGCAAGGGCAACACCACCAACCCGGCGGCGCTGTGGGAGCAGCTGCGCGCCGGCGCCGGCGGGTTCAAGCTGCACGAGGACTGGGGCAGCACCCCGGCCGCGATCGACACGGCGCTTCGGGTGGCCGAGGCGTCCGGCGTGCAGGTGGCCATCCACACCGACACGCTCAACGAGGCCGGGTTCCTGGAGTCCACCCTGGCCGCGATCAACGGCCGGTCGATCAACGCCTACCACAGCGAGGGCGCGGGCGGCGGGCACGCGCCGGACATCATCCGGGTGGCCGGCCAGCCCAACATCCTGCCCTCGTCCACCAACCCGACCCGCCCGCACACGGTGAACACGCTGGACGAGCACCTGGACATGGTGCTGGTGTGCCACCACCTGAACCGGTCGGTGCCCGAGGACCTGGCCTTCGCCGAGAGCCGCATCCGGCCGACCACGATCGCGGCCGAGGACGTGCTGCACGACCTGGGCGCGATCTCGATGATCAGCTCGGACGCGCAGGCCATGGGCCGGATCGGCGAGGTGGTCATCCGCACCTGGCAGACCGCGCACGTGATGAAGCGCCGGCGCGGCGCGCTGCCCGGGGACGGGCCGGCGGACAACGCACGGGCCCGCCGCTACGTCGCCAAGTACACGATCTGCCCGGCCGTCGCGCACGGCATCGACCACGAGGTCGGCTCGGTCGAGGTGGGCAAGCTGGCCGACCTGGTGCTGTGGGAGCCGAAGTTCTTCGGCGTGCGGCCGCACCTGGTGCTCAAGGCCGGGTTCGTCGCGCACGCGGCCGTGGGTGACGCCAACGCGTCCATTCCCACGCCGCAGCCGGTGCTGGCCCGACCCATGTTCGGGGCGGCCCCGCTGGTGGCCGCGGCCAGTGGCCGGCACTTCGTCGCGCCGGCCGCCGAGGCCGGGCTGGCCGAGCGGTGGGGCCTGCGCCGCGAGCTGGTGCCGGTGGCCGACACCAGGAACCGCACCAAGGCCGACCTGCCGGGCAATGACGCGCTGCCGGACATCCAGGTGGACCCGGACAGCTTCGCCGTGCGGGTGGACGGCGAGCTGATCGAGCCGCACCCGGTCAGCGAACTGCCCCTGGCCCAGCGCTACTTCCTGTTCTGAGCGGGTGGCCGCGATGACCGACCCACCCTCCCCGGCCGCGCTGATCCTGGCCGACTCCCGCTTCCCCGGCGGCGGTCACGTGCACTCCGGCGGGCTGGAGCAGGCCGTCTCCCAGGGGCTGGTCAGCGGGCTCGACGACCTCGCCGGCTTCCTGGCCGGCCGGCTGCGCACCGCCGGCCGGCTGGCCGCGGTGTTCGCCGCGGCCGCCGCGCACGCCGCGGCGCGCCGGGTGCGGCCGGCCCACTGGGTGGCGCTGGACGCCGAGCTGGACGCGCGCACGCCCACACCGGCGCAGCGGGCCGCGTCCAGGGCGCAGGGCCGGGGCACGGCCAGGGCGGCGCTGGTCGCGTGGCCGTCGCCGGTGCTGGCCGACCTGCTCGCGGTCACGCCCCGACCGCACCACGCCGTGCTGGTCGGCGCCGTGCACGGGAGCACCGGCGGCAACGCCGGACAGGCCGCGCTGACCACGGCCTACCTGGCGGTCAGCGGCCCGGCCTCGGCCGCGGTCCGGCTGCTCGGCCTGGACCCGTTCGCGGTGAACGCCGTGCTGGCCCGGCTCGGGCCGGCGCTGACCGAGCTGGCCGCCGAGGCCGCGCGCACCGCCGCCGACCGGCCGGCCGACCTGCCGGCGCCGAGTTCCCCGGCCCTCGACCTGCTGGCCGAGGCCCACGACCGACACCACCAGCAGGAGGTGCGTCTCTTTGCCAGCTGACCGGCACGCCCACGACCACGGGCCGGGCGCCGACCACGTGCACCCGGTCAACTTCGACCCCACCGCGGCCGAACCGGACCGGCACCGCGCCGAGCCCTCGGCCGGCCGGGCGTTCCGGCTCGGCATCGGCGGCCCGGTCGGCAGCGGCAAGACCGCGCTGACCGCGGCGCTGTGCCGGGCGCTCGGCGCGGAACTGCGGCTGGCCGTGGTGACCAACGACATCTACACCACCGAGGACGCGGACTTCCTGCGCCGGGCCGGGGTGCTGGCCCCGGACCGGATCGAGGCGGTGCGCACCGGCTGCTGCCCGCACACCGCGATCCGCGACGACATCACCGCCAACCTGGACGCGGTGGACCAGCTGGAGCAGCGGTTCCCCGGCCTGGAACTGGTGATCATCGAGAGCGGCGGGGACAACCTGACCGCGGTGTTCAGCCGGGGCCTGGTGGACGCGCAGATCTTCGTGGTGGACGTGGCCGGCGGCGACAAGGTGCCGCGCAAGGGCGGCCCCGGCGTCACCACCGCGGACCTGCTGGTGATCAACAAGGTTGACCTGGCCGAGCTGGTCGGCGCGGACATGGCCGTGATGGTGGCGGACGCGCACCGGATGCGCGGCGCGCTGCCGGTGATCACCCAGTCCCTGACGCGCACCCCGGACGCGCCCGAGGTGGCCGACTGGGTGCGCGGCCGGGTGGCCCGCGTGGCCGCCTGATGCGCGCCAGCGCCGCCCTGGCCGTGGAGCTGGACCGGCGCCGGCCCGGCCGCACGGTGGTGCGCGCGCTGCGCTCGGCCGCGCCGCTCACCCTGGTGCCGCGCGCCGGCGCGGCCCGGCCGGAGGCGGGCGCGGCGGCCGTGGTGCACCTGGTCAGCTCGGCGCCGGCGCCGCTGGGTGGGGACGAGCTGGAGCTGACCGTGCGGGTCGGCCCGGGGGCCCGGCTGCGGCTGCACGGCGTGGCCGCGACCCTGGCGCTGCCCGGCCACCGGTCGGTGCCCAGCCACAGCGTGGTGCGCATCGAGGTGGCCGAGGGCGCGCGCGTGGACTACCTGCCCGAGCCGACCGTGGTGACGGCCCGCGCCTGGCACCGGGCCGAGCTGCGGGTGGAGCTGGCCGGGCACGCGGTGGCGCGCTGCCGCGAGGTGCTGGTGCTCGGCCGCAGCGGCGAGCCGGCCGGCCGGCTGCACAGCGCGGTGCACGTGCGCCGGGCCGGGGTGCCGCTGCTGCGCCAGAGCGTGGACCTGGGTCCGGACGAACTGGCCGACAGCCCCGCCGTGCTGGCCGGCCACCGGGTGCTGGCCACCGAGGTCATCGCCTGGCCGGATGTGGTCGAGCCGGCCGGCGGCGACTGGTGGGCGCTCAGCCCGCTGGCCGCCGGCGGTGCCCTGGCCACGGCGCTGGCCCCGGACGCGGTCACCGCGCAACGCCTGTTGGCCAACGCCCGTGCCGCCCACCCCGCCGCGGCCGACCTGGCCGAGCCCGCGTGGTGATCGCGCGCGGTCGGCGCGCCGGAATCGCCGGTGTTGTCGGGGGTGCTGGCTAGGGTCCGGGCACCCGGGACCGCCCGGACCCGAACGACGAGCGCACGACAACCCCGTTGTGCTGATCACCGTGGAGTGCTGCCGATGACCGGCTCGACCGACGACCTGACCGACGACCTGACCGACGACCTGGTGAGCCCGGCGGACTACACGGACCACGAGGCGAGCTGGCTCACGGTGCTCGACGAGTTGACCGGCAGTCCGGAGATCGAGGTCTCGTGGGAACAACGCGGCGACGTCGACCTGACGGCCGGGGACCCCCTCGGGTCCTTCGAGGATCTGGCGGAGTGGGAGGGCATCACGCTGGACCCGGCACTGGCCGACCTCAACCTCCGCTTCTCCGTGCTGAACTGCCAGTGGCAGACCAGTCCCGAGCACGCGTTCGTGGCCGGTGAGTTCTACCTGACCCCGCTCGCCAACCTCGTCCACGAGGACGCGCCGGACTTCTCGTCGTCGCTGTGGTCGGACGAGGAGCGCCGCCTCGGCGGCCAACTGCGCATCATCGACGAGGGGCCGGTCACCGGGGCCGGCTACTTCGCCGCGCTCCGGTTGCAGGCCGGGGTGGCCAACCCGGAGATCTGGTACTCGGACACGCAGAGCCGGCTGTGGCGGATGGATCTCGACTACCGCGGTTACCTTGAGGTGTTGCGGATCACCAAGGGCGCCTACGACTGGCAGCACCTGTTCACCGAGGCGCCGTTGCGCTCCGACGAGTACCAGCGCGCGGCCGAGTGGATCACGGACATGCTCACCGCGCTGCCGGAGATCTTCCCGGAGCACGACTACGAGCCGCTCCGGGCGCGGATGGCGCACCGGCTCGGGTAGCGGTGGCGCGCCACGCGCGACGTCCGGCGACACCAAGGGGTGGATTTTCCGGGATGTGTTGGCCGGTAAGGGACTGGTGCCGGGGAGCCGATCCCACCCTGGCGGTACCGCGGCATTACTCCGTTCGGCCTTCTTGCTCGATCTCGATCTCGATTCCGTTCCGGTCAGTCACGTTCCTGGTGGTCGGCATCACCGCGCAGGCGGTTTCGCGACGTGCCAAAACGCGCGTACGGTCCGAGGCTCGGGGACGGTTCACCACGCGCTCGCGGAGGTCGATTCACATGACGGAGACCAGTCACATCACGCTTCCCGCGATGCGCGTGTCCTATGAGCAGGGCGCGCTCGACGAGCAGGACCTGGCCGCGACCTGGCACGAGCAGTTGGCGCTGTGGCTGGACGAGGCCACCAAGGCCGGGCTGCCCGAGCCCAACGCGATGGTGCTGGCCACCGCCGACCTCAGTGGCCGGCCCTCCTCGCGCACGGTGCTGGCCAAGGGGCTGGACGAGCGGGGTGTGGTGTTCTACACCAACTTCACCTCGGCCAAGAGCCACGACCTGCTGGCCACGCGCTACGCGTCGGCGACCTTCCCCTGGTACGCCATGCAGCGGCAGGTGCACGTGCGGGGCACTGTGGACAAGGTGAGTCCGACTGAGACGGCCGAGTACTGGGCCAGCCGGCCGCGCGGTTCGCAGTTGGGCGCGTGGGCGTCGCCGCAGTCCAGGGTCGTGTCCGGACGGTCCGCTTTGGACAGTGCACTGAGCACGATCCAGCGGCAGTTCGGCGAGTCCGAGCAGGTGCCGGTACCGCCGCACTGGGGCGGCTGGCGGATCCGGCCCGAGGTGGTCGAGTTCTGGCAGGGGCGGCGGGACCGGATGCACGACCGGCTGCGCTTCCGGCTGGGCCGGGACGGCTGGCGGGTGGAGCGGGTCGCCCCGTGATGACCGGCCCGCTGGTATCTCGGCGGGTGAGAAGAGTGGTCGACCAAACCATTAGTTGAGCTAAACTAAGCAGATGTGAGTGTCGAGTCGGGGAAGCAGCCCCCACAGGGGGATTCCCCGACCCGTACCCAGCCGCTGCGCAGCCTGCTGAGCCGGATGGTGATGGACACCCGGCCGCTGCGCGTGCTCCCGTACCGCCGGCTGTGGGTCTCCACCGCGATCACCGCCGTCGGCAGCCAGCTCACCGCGGTCGCCGTGCCCAAGCAGGTCTACGACATCACCGGCTCGTCCGCCTACGTCGGGCTGGCCGGTGCGGTGGCCCTGGTGCCGCTGCTGGTGTTCGGGCTGTGGGGCGGTGCCATCGCCGACGCGGTCGACCGGCGCAAGCTGTTGCTGGTCACCAACACCGGCATCGCCGTGACCTCGATCCTGCTGTGGGTGCAGGCGGCGGTCGGGCTGAACTCGGTGTGGGCGATTCTCGGGCTGCTCGCCCTGCAACAGGGGTTCTTCGGGGTGAACTCGCCGGCCCGCAGCGCCTCGATCGCCCGGTTGGTCCCGGTTGACCAGTTGCCCGCGGCCGGCGCGCTGGGCTCGACCGTCATGCAGTTCGGCGCGGTGCTCGGACCGCTGCTGGCCGGCGCGCTGCTGCCGGTGCTCGGGCTGTCCACGCTGTACCTGGTCGACGCGATCGCGCTGTGCGCGACCCTGTGGGCGGTGTGGAAGCTGCCGCCGCTGCCCCCGCTGAGTGGGGCCGGCTCGGCCAGGCGGGCCGGGTTGGGCGCGGTGCTGGCCGGCTTCCGCTACATGGCGACGCAGACCGTGCTGCTGGCCTCGCTGCTGCTGGACGTGATCGCCATGGTGGCCGGCATGCCCAGGGCGCTGTTCCCGGAGATGGCCGAGCGGACCTTCGGCGACCCACCAGGCGGTGGGCTGGCACTGGGCTGGCTGTTCGCGGCCATCCCGCTCGGCGCGGTGCTGTGCGGGCTGTTCTCCGGCTGGTTCTCCCGGATCCGCCGGCACGGCGTGGCCGTGATCGTGGCCGTGGCCGCGTGGGGCGTCACCATGATCGGCTTCGGGCTGACCCACTCGCTGTGGCTGGCCGTCGCGTTCCTCGCGCTGGGCGGCGCCACCGACATGGTGAGCATGGCCTTCCGCGGCGCCATCCTGCAGACCGCCGCCACCGACGAGATGCGCGGCCGGATGCAGGGGGTGTTCACCGTGGTGGTGGCCGGTGGGCCGCGCCTGGCCGACCTGCTGCACGGCACCGTGGGCGCGACCGCGGGCACCGCGGTGGCGGTCAGTGGCGGCGGGGTGCTCGTCGTGCTGCTCACCGCGGTCGCGGCCCTCGGCCTGCCCGCGCTGTGGCGCTACCGCGCGCCGGTCGGCTGAGCGGGCGGGCAGCCGCTCGCCCCACCGGCGCACCCGTCGGCGCGGCCAGCCGATGGCCGGCGAATGCGCCGTTCCGGTGGGCACGCCGTGCTCGGTCCGGCAGACTGCGTGAGCATGGCTGAAGCGACCAACGCAACGGGGCGGTCCTCGGCGGCCGAACCCGGGCAACCAGAGCTGAAACGCGCCATCGGGCCCAAGTTGTTGCTGTTCTTCGTGGTCGGCGACATCCTGGGCACCGGCGTCTACGCGCTGACCGGTCAGGTGGCGGGCAAGGTCGGCGGCGCCCTGTGGCTGCCGTTCCTGATCGCGTTCGTCGTCGCGTTCCTGACCGCGTTCAGCTACCTGGAGCTGGTGGGCAAGTACCCCAGGGCCGCCGGTGCCGCGCTGTACACCAACCGCGCGTTCGGCGTGCAGTTCCTGACGTTCATGGTGGCGTTCGCGGTGATGAGTTCGGGCATCACCTCGGCGTCCTCGGCGGCCATCGCGTTCGCCAGGACCTATCTCCAGCAGTTCGTGACCGTGCCGGTCACGCTGGTGGCGGTGCTGTTCGTGGTGCTGCTCGCCCTGGTCAACTTCCGGGGCGTGGCCGAGTCGGTCAAGGCCAACGTGGTGCTCACCTGCGTCGAGGTGTCCGGCCTGGTCATCGTGATCGGCATCGGCGCGTGGGCGGTGCTCAACGGCGACGGCGAGCCGAGCCGGCTGACCCAGGTGGACACCGGTGACTCGGGCTGGCTGCTGGCGATCACCTCGGCGACCGCGCTGGCGTTCTTCGCCATGGTGGGCTTCGAGGACTCGGTGAACATGGCCGAGGAGACCAGGGACCCGGTGCGGATCTTCCCCAGGGCGATGCTGACCGGCATGGGCATCGTGGCGGTGATCTACGTGCTGGTCGCGGTCACCTCCTCGCTGCTGCTGTCCCCGCAGGAGCTGGCGGGCGCGGGCAGCGGCGCGCTGCTGAAGGTGGTGCAGGTGGGCGCGCCCGGCTTCCCGCTGTGGGTGTTCTCGCTGATCGGCCTGTTCGCCGTGATCAACTCGGCGCTGATCAACATGCTGATGGCCAGCCGGCTGGTCTACGGCATGGCCAACGAGCGGATCATCCCCAGGGTGTTCGGCCTGGTGCACCCGCTGCGCCGCACGCCGTGGGTGTCCATCGTGTTCACCAGCCTGATCGCCGTGGTGCTGGTGTCCTTTGTGGACATCTCACAGCTCGGTGGCACCACGTCGTTGCTCCTGCTCATGGTGTTCGCCATCGTGAACGTGGCGGTGTTGGTGCTGCGCCGGGAGGAGGTGGCGCACGAGCACTTCCGCGCGCCCACCGCCGTGCCCGTGCTCGGCGCGATCACCTGCGCCTACCTGGCCAGCCCGCTGTCCGGCCGGTCCTGGGGCGACTACCGGATCGCCGGCCTGCTGCTGCTGGCCGGCCTGGTGCTGTGGGTGATCAACTGGCTGGTGGGCGGCCGGCGCAAGACCGAGATCAACCCGGAGTCGCTGACCGGCTGAGCGCGGTTCGCCGGGGCGGTGGCTGGTGACGCGGAAGTCGCTGACGGGCAACGGTTCGCTGCCGGATCGGTGACCGCGGTGTCACGTGGCGCCAACCGCCGCCCCGGTCGCCCTCGTCCGGTTCAGGCGATTTAACCTGGTGCGGTCGGCACGGGACGCGGTGCGGCGGTGGTCGCCCGGTCCCGTCCGGTCCCGTCGTGGTCGGGCCCCCTACCTGGATGGGGGATTTGGTGTTGGCGCACCCCTGTGCTGGGCTGGGGGCGGCCGGCCGCGGGTTTACCGCACCCGGCCACGGGTAGCTGTGGTTCGAGTTGCCGGGGGCGTGCGATGTGTGCGGGCGATAAATCCGCAGGACGGTGGGGTGTGTCGTCACTCACATCGGGGCAACGATAAATTGGGCGAAGGCGACTAGCAGAGTGCGGCGTACGCGATCAGGGTGGAGCCCTGTCGGTTCACGCCCCCACGCTCAGCCAACCATCTCAGCCGCCGCAGCGGTGAGGTAACCGAGGGGAACTCATGTCCGGAGTCGGGCTGCGCAAGGTGGCCTATGTGTTTCCGATCTTCAACGAGGCCGGCAACATCGACCTGCTGCACGAGACCGTCAGCAGGGTGGTCGCGCCGCTGACGGAGCGATATGAGTTCAGCTTCATCTACGTCAACGACGGCAGCCGGGACGAGTCGTTAGCCAAGCTGACCGCCCTCGCCGAGGCGGACGACCGGGTCACCGTCATCGACCTGTCCAGGAACTTCGGTCACCAGCTCGCGGTGACCGCCGGCCTGGACGCGGCCGACGCCGACGCCGTGATCATCATGGACAGCGACATGCAGGACCCGCCCGCGGTCAGCCTCGAACTGATCGAGAAGTGGGAAGAGGGCTACGACGTCGTCTACGCGCAGCGCCGCTCGCGCCAGGACACGGTCTTCAAGAAGACGACCGCGCGGGCCTTCTACTGGGCGCTCAGACGCATCGCCGACATCGACATCCCGGAGAACACCGGCGACTTCCGGCTGCTCGACCGCAAGGTCGTTGACGAGCTGGGCAAGTACCGCGAGCACAACCGGTTCCTGCGCGGCCTGGTCAGCTACATCGGGTTCCGCCAGGTGGCCGTGCCGTTCGACCGGGACGCCAGGCACGCCGGCACGACCGGCTACCCGCTGCGCAAGATGATCCGCTTCGCCGCCGACGGCATCCTCGGTTTCTCCACCGCGCCGCTGCGGCTGGTCAGCAAGATCGGCTACTGGATCTCCGCGCTGAGCTTCCTCGGCGTGCTCTACGCGCTGGGGGTGCGCACGTTCGCGTCGTCGTCGGCGGTGCCCGGGTGGGCGTTCATCACCATCGTCATGTGCCTGCTCGGCGGCATCCAGATCATCATGCTCGGCCTGCTGGGCAGCTACATCGGCCGGATCTACACCGAGGCGCAGGGCCGGCCGCTGTACTCGGTGTCCTCGGTGCGGGTTGGCCGGGAGAACGTGAGCGTGCGCGGCGGCCGCCGGCAGATCGTGCTCGACATCGCCACCAGCGGCGAGAACGTGCCCACCGACAGCGGTGTGGCCACCAACGGCAGCGCCGACGTCGCCGGCGGTGCCGACCTGGGCGTTGGCGTCGCCGGCGGTGACGAGCGCGGCGGTCAGCGGTGAGCGCGCCAACGGCCGTGGTCGCCGCCGACGACTTAGCCCAGCCGGGCGGCCAGCCCGCGTCGCCGGCCGCGCCCCGCCGGAGCTGGCGCAACGGCGACTTCAGCCGGATGTTCGCGGTGGTGCTTGGCTGGCAGCTGGCGCTGACCGTGCTGGGCACCACCCTGGAGCTGGTCATGCTGCCCCGCCGGGGCGCGGACCAGCCGCCGCCGCTGCCGCACAGCCTGCTCACGCACACCTACTTCTGGGACGGCCACTGGTTCCACGGCATCCTGACCGGGGAGTACGCCACCAACCCGGCCATGGCCGCGTTCTACCCGCTGTTCCCGTTCACGGTCTGGCTGACCCAGCAGATCACCTTCAACCAGCTGGGCTTCCTGGCGGCCGGGCTGCTGGTCAACACGGTGGCCACCTGGCTGGGCGCGACCGCACTGCTCAAGATCGCCCGGCACTTCGTCACCGGTGAGCGGGCCGCGTGGCTGGTGGTGATGGCCTTCCTGGCCGCGCCGACCGCCATGTTCCTGCACGCCTTCTACAGCGAGGCCACGTTCATCGCACTGGGCTTCTGGGCCTACCTGTTCGCGCTGCGCCGGCAGTGGCTGTGGATGGGCCTGTGCCTGATGCCGCTCACCGCCTCCCGGATCACCGCCGTGCTGTTCGTCGGCCTGTGCTTCCTGGAGTTCTGGCGGTCCCGGAACTGGCGGCTGCGCGGGCTGGTCTCCTGGCCGATCCTGTGGTTCCCGGCCAGCATCGCCGGATTCCTGGCCTACGCGCTCTACCTGCGGGTGATCACCGGCGACGCGCTGGGCATGACCAAGGCCTACGACGCCAACCCCGCGTGGGGCTACCACGTCTTCAACCTCAACATCTTCGAGACGCTGGGCAAGCAGTTGGCCCGGTTCGGCCGCATCCTCACCGGCCAGGAACAGCTCATCGACATGGGCCTGGTCGACGTGATCCTGCCGATGGTGGGGCTGGCCCTGCTGCTGCTCGCGTCCGGCTACCTGATGGTCGCGCTGCGCGGCGCGGGCGTGCCGCTCGGCGTGTTCGGCGTGCTGTCGTTCGTGATGTTCACGCTCAACAGCAACACCGTGTCCGTGCACCGGTACCTGTTGCCGTGCCTGGTGCTGTACGTGGCGCTGGTGGTGGCCACCCAGCGGATCCGGGCGCTGCGCGGCGCGTACTGGGGCGTGCTCTACGTCAGCGTCATGCTCCAGTCGGTGCTGCTGGTGCTGGCCGTGGGCGGCTACTGGACCGGCTGAGCCCGTCGGCTGAGCCCGTCGACGCCGCACGGCCCGTCCACCCGCGTGGGGTGGGCGGGCCGCGTGCTGTCAGTCGGGCAGCAGGGCCGCTGTGCGGCTGATCAGCTCGACGGACCGCTCCGGGTCGTGGGCCAGCTCGCTCAGTTCTTGCCAGGCCGCGGTGTAGCTCTCGACCTGGTCCGCGCTGTCCAGGAACACGCTGGCGACCCGGTTCTCCAGCAGCACCAGGCTGGCCTCGTCGTCGTGGTAGCCCAGGATCACGAACGAGCCGGTCAGGCCCGGGTGCGGGCCGGCGCTGGTGGGCAGCACCCGCAGGGTGATGTTGGGGCGGCTGGCCGCGTCGGCGAGGTGGCGCAGCTGCCGGCCCAACGCCCCGGGCTGGCCGAAGGGACGGGTGAGCGCGGTCTCCTCGATGATCGCGTGCAGGGTGAGCGGAACCGTTCTGCTGAGCAGGTTCTGCCGCGCCATCCGGCTGGCCACCAGCGCGTCCACCGCGCTGTCGGACAGCCCGCGCCCGGTGCCCCTGATGATCGCCTTGGCGTACTCGGCGGTCTGCAGCAGACCGGGGATCATCAGGGGCTGGTAGTCGCGCAGTGAGCTGGCCTCCTCCTCGAAGTCCAGCCAGATCCGCCAGTCCCTGGGCAGGTGGTGGCTGGTGAACCGGGACCAGCCCCGCTCGTCCGCCTGGGCGGCGATGGCCAGCAGTTCCGCCCGCTGGCCAGCGCTGGCCCGGTAGTAGTCCAGCAGCTTCTCCAGATCGTCCCGGTAGACGCCGATCTCCGCGTTCTCGATGCGGTTGATCTTGCTGCCGGACATGCCCACCGCCGCACCGACCGTGTCCCCGCTGACCCCGATCTCGTTGCGGAGCTTGCGCAGCAGGTATGCCAGGCGCCGAGACCGAACCGAACGACCCGCGCGTCGAGCCATGGAGCACCCCCTGTTCGTCGGCTCTGCCCGACGTTAGGAGGATTCGACCAGCCCTCCTAGGAGGGTCACTCCATCGTGTAATTGCGGCGGGATCTCCGCTGTCGCGGTGTCAGTGCGCGGAGTTGGCCGAGGGCGTGGCGGGATTGCCCGTCACCCGAGGAACCAGCCGGCCCGGAACACCGGGGCGTTCCCGGCCACCGCGCGCCGGCACCAGTCGGCGACCTCGGCCCCCACCTGCTCGGGGGTGAGCCGTGAGGTGTCGAGGACCGTCATCGCCCACTCCGGCCCAGGCGCCCGGCCGAGCCAGCGGTCCCAGCGCATCGCCGGCCAGGCATCGGTGGTGATGGCCTCGGTGACGTGCCCGGGATCGGTGGCGTGCGCCCGCAGCCAGTCGGCGTAGGCCCGGTGCCGGGGGATCAGTTCCGCCGGCTCGCCGCGCCGCGCGAGACGAGCCACGTGGGCCTGTTCGTCGATGTCGAGCAGGCACGCGGCGATGTCGATCTGGTCGGCGCTCGGAGCGGCCAGCACCTCCCCGAGCGGCACCGGATCACCCGCGAACAGCAGGTGCCTGCCCTCGGCCGCCAGGGCGATCGCGCGGCGGACCGCGACCTCCACCTGCTCGTGGCGCCAGGCGAGGGTCGGAACAGCCGGAATCGGGCCGAGGGTGAACAGTTCGGCGGTCTCGTAGGTGTCGTCGAGCAGGTGGCGCGCGTGCAGGCGCGCGGTGGTCTTGCCAACGCAGGAAGCGCCGGAAACGAGCAGCAGCATGTTCTTCCTCCAGAGCATGACTGGGCAGGCGCCGAGCGCGTGGGGCGCGGCGCCGGGACTCGGGGCGAGTCAGCCGAGGGGGAAGAAGAACTGCTGCATCACGTCGGCGAGGCTAGGGCCCGCCGATGTGGGCCGCCACCGAATATCCCGTTCCCGATCCCGTCCAGCCGTAGCCCGGTCCCGCCCGGGTTCAGTCCAGGACCGCCAGGTCGAGTTGGCGCAGCCGCTCGGGGTCGCGGTAGATGTCGATGGCCGCGATCCGGCCGCCGCTGATGGTGAAGCCCAGCACCGCGGTCAGCTGCCCGTCGGCGGTCGCGACAACCCCGGCGGACCCGTTCACCAGCACCGGCCGGGCGGTCTGGGCGAGCCGCGCGAACGTGATCGCGCCGTCGGCCACCGCCGCCGCGCCCCGGTTCACCGTGGTGCCGATGGCGCTGCCGAGGTCGGCGCGGGCCACCACGTCGGGGTCGAGCACCTCCAGCATCGCCGCGAGGTCACCGCCGCGCGCCGCCGCCAGGAAGGCGTTGACCACCGAGCGCTGCCGGGTCGGATCGGTGTCCGGGGTGGGGGCGCCGGCCCGCACCCGGCGGCGGGCCCGGCTGGCCAGTTGCCGCGCCGCCGCCGGGGTGCGGCCCACCAGCGGCGCGATCTCGTCGAAGGGCATGGCGAACATGTCGTGCAGCACGAACGCGAGCCGTTCCGCCGGGGCCAGCGTGTCCAGCACCACCAGCAGCGCCAGCCCCACCGAGTCGGCCACCAGCGCCTCCTGCTCGGGCTCGACCCCACCGGCCAGGCTGACGATCGGATCGGGCAGGTGCACGCCCTGCGGTTCCTCGTTGCGCGACCGGCGGGAGCGCAGCACGTCCAGGCACACCCGGGCGACCACCGTGGTCAGCCAGCCGCCGAGGTTGCTCACCTCGCTGGTGTCCGCGCGGCTCAGCCGCAGCCACGCGTCCTGGACCGCGTCCTCGGCCTCGCTCAACGAGCCCAGCATCCGGTAGGCCACCGCCCGCAGGTGTGGTCGGTTCTCCTCGAAGCGCTGCGCCAGAAACGTGGTCTCGTCCACCGGTCGCCTTCCCCTTGTGCTCACCCCTCACCACACTGACGGATGCCCCGCAGCCGATGTGACCGAGGACCGGCCCGAGAGATCACGGGATTCCGTCTGGATCGCTCTAGGCTGCGCTCATGAGCAGCCCCACTGGCGAGCAGTTGGAGATCGCGCACAACGCGGCGCGAGCGGTGATCACCCAGGTCGGCGCCGGTCTGCGCGCCTTCGAGGTGGGCGGCGTGCCCCACCTGGAGACCTTCGCGGCCGACGAGAAGCCCCCGATGGGCGCGGGCGTGGTGCTGGCGCCGTGGCCCAACCGGACCGCGGGCGGGCGCTGGGAGCTGGGCGGCCGGCCGCAGCAGCTGGAGATCACCGAGCCGGCCAGGGGCAACGCCATCCACGGGCTGGTCCGGCGGGTGCCGTGGGAGGTTGTCGAGCACACCGGTTCCCTGGTGTCGTTGCAGGTCGACGTGGCTGAACAGGCCGGCTGGCCGGCGCCGCTGCGGGTGACGATCAGCTACGCCATCGACGACGACGGCCTGGTGGTCACGCACGGGGTGCACAACCTCTGGCAGCACGACATCCCGGTGGGTGTGGGCACCCACCCGTACCCGCGCGCCGGCCTGGCCGACACCGACGACTGCACGCTGCGGCTGGCCGCCAGCACGGTGCTGCCGCTGGACCCCGAGCGGATGGTGCCCACCGGCCCGGCCCGGCCGGTGGACGGCACCGAGTACGACTTCCGCGCCGGCCGACCGCTGGCCGGGGTCACCCTGGACACCCCGTTCGGCGGGTGCGAGCCGGGCCCGGACGGCCTGGTGCACCACACGCTCACCACCGCCGACGGCAGTGGCGTGGAGGTGTGGGCGGAGCCGGACTTCCGGTGGGTGCAGGTGTACACGCCGGCCGACTTCCCCGGGCGCGGGCGGGCCGTGGCCATCGAGCCGATGACCTGCCCGCCCGACGCGTTGAACTCCGGCACCGACCTGATCTGGCTCAAGCCGGGCGAGTCCTGGCACGGCCGGTGGGGGCTGCGCCCGATCACCGGATGACCGCGACCTGCCGGGGCGGGGTGCGGGTCAGGGCAGCAGCACCAGCCGCCCGCGCAGCCCGCCCCGGGCGAGGCGCTGGTGCGCGGCCACGGCCTCGGCCAGCGGGTGGGTGTCGGCGACGCGCGGGGTGAGCCGGCCGGCCTCGACCAGCGCCACCAGTCCGGCCAGCTGGGCGGCGTCCGCGCGGATCCACACCTGGGCCACCCGGGTGCCGCGCAGCGGGATCGGCGCGCCACCCGCGATCACGCTGGCGAACGCACCTCCACCGCGCAGCGCGTCCAGCGCCGGCTGTCCCAGCACGGCCGCGTCCAGCACGCCGTCCACCCCGCCGGGCACCAGCGCGCGCACGGCGGTGCCCAGGCCGGCACCGGCGGGAACGTCCTCGCGCGGGACGAACCACTCGGCGCCGAACCCCCGCACCAGGTCGGCGTCGCGCTGTCCGGCCAGCGCCACCACGCGCAGTCCCCGCGCCACGGCCAGTTCCACGGCGAACCCGCCCACGGCCCCGGCCGCGCCGGTGACCAGCACGGTCTGCCCCTCGGCCAGGGCGAGCCGGTCCAGGGCCTGCCAGGCGGTCAGCCCGTTGAGCGGCAGGGTGGCGGCGGCCGTCAGGGGCACGGTGGTCGGCGCCGCGGTGACCGCGTCGGCGTCCAGCACCACGAACTCGGCGTAGGTGCCCAGCGGCACGTCGAGCCGGTCGGACACGCCGATCACGGCCTGGCCGGGGGCGAAGCCGGTCACGCCCGGCCCGATCGCGTCCACGGTGCCGGCCGCGTCCCAGCCGATCCCGAACACCCCGCTGCCCGACATCAGGCCGCCCCGGTGCAGCTCGCCGGACCGGGTGGCCGCGTCCACCGGGTTCACCGCGCTGGCCGCGACCCGGATCCGGAGCTGGCCGGGGCCGGGCTCCGGCAGCGGCACGTCGACGTGCTCCAGGGCCTCGGGGCCGCCGAAGGTGCGAACCACGACCGCGTGCATGGCGATGTCCTCCCACAGTGAGATCCGGCAGTGCTGATCAGCACTGGCTTCCGCTGTGCCACGAACCTATGAAGAGCTACTCTCCGACGGGAAGAAGGCACCTGGAAGTGCGTAAGGTACGGCGGAGTGGGAACGGAGGCGGCGGATGGTCACGCGCACGGCGGCACAGCTGCGGGAGGCGGCACGCGAGGAGTACGACGCGTTCATGGCCACCTGTCCGGCCCGGCAGCTGCTCGACCGGATCAGCGACAAGTGGGTGAGCCTGGTGCTGACCGCGCTGGCCGACGGTCCCCGCCGGTACAGCGACCTGGCCAGGAAGATCGCTGGGGTGAGCCAGAAGATGCTCACCCAGACGCTGCGCGTGCTGGAGCGGGACGGGCTGGTGTCCCGCGCGGTCACCGCGTCCGTGCCGGTCCGGGTGGACTACGCGCTCACGCCGCTGGGCCGGAGCCTGCTGCCGCTGATGGGGGCGATCAAGGCGTGGGCGGAGGAGCACATCGAGGAGGTCGTGGCCGCGCGCGCCAGCTACGACCAGCGGGGTGACAACGGGTGACCGAGCGGGTGCGGTCGCTGCGGCCAGCGGTGGCCGAGAGCCCACCCCGGGGTGGGTTTCGCCCGGTCAGGGGTGGCCGTTAGCGTGGCTAACCATGGATGTTGCGATTACTGGTGGGTACGTCGTCCCGGTTGACGGCGACCCGATCGACGGCGGCACCGTGCTGGTCAGGGACGGCAAGATCGCCGCGGTCGGCCCGGCCGGCGAGGTGAGCGTGCCCGAGGGCGTCCGCGTGGTGGACGCGTCCGGCTCGTGGGTGCTGCCCGGCTTCGTCGAGGCGCACGGCCACATCGGCGTGCACGAGGAGGGCGAGGGCTGGGCCGGCAACGACACCAACGAGATGACCGACCCCAACGGGGCCCGGCTGCGCGCGCTCGACGGCATCAACCCCGACGACGAGGGCTTCCGCGACGCGCTGTCCGGCGGGGTCACCTCCGCGGTGATCAAGCCGGGCTCGGGCAACCCGATCGGCGGCCAGACCGTGGCGGTCAAGTGCTGGGGCCGGACCGTGGACGACATGCTGATCCGCAACCCGGTCAGCGTGAAGAGCGCGCTGGGTGAGAACCCCAAGCGCGTCTACGGCGACAAGAAGGTGCTGCCGTCCACCCGGCTGGGCGTGGCCGCGGTGATCCGCGACGCGTTCACCAAGGCCCAGGACTACAAGGCCAAGCGGGCGCACGCGGCGGCCGAGGACAAGCCGTTCGACCGCGACCCCACGCTGGAGGTGCTGGTCAAGGTGCTGGACGGGGAGCTGCCCTGGTGCCAGCACACCCACCGGCACGACGACATCGCCACCGCGCTGCGGCTGGCCGACGAGTTCGGCTACAAGCTGGTGGTCAACCACGGCACCGAGGGGCACCTGCTCGCCGACGTGCTGGCCGAGCGGGACGTGCCGGTGATCATCGGCCCGCTGTTCACCACTCGGTCCAAAGTGGAGCTTCGGCGGCGGTCGCTGCGCAACCCGGGCATCCTGGACCGGGCCGGCGTGCGGGTGGCGATCACCACCGACCACCCGGTGGTGCCGATCAACTTCCTGGTGCACCAGGCCACCCTGGCGGTCAAGGAGGGCATGGACCGGACCGCGGCGCTGCGCTCGATCACGGTCAACCCGGCCCAGATGATGGGCCTGGACGACCGGGTGGGCGCGCTCAAGCCGGGCCTGGACGGTGACGTGGTGATCTGGTCCGGCGACCCGCTGGACGTGATGAGCCGCGCGCAGCGGGTCTTCGTGGACGGTCGCGAGGTGTACACGTTCAACGAGACCACCGGCGAGGGCGACGTCGCCGACCCGTTCTACCGCGAAGCCTGATCCCGCAGGGGTTTTCGGCTGGTCCGCCGGGTTGGCGGGAGACGCCGTGCCCACGCTCTCCCGCCACCCCGGTTTACCCCCACAAACGCGCGAGTTGACTGTGCAAACCCTGCGAGTTGCACGTTCACGCAGGGCCATGTGGGTGAACGGTGCCCAGGGAACGCCACCGCGCGGCTGCCCCGCCAGCCGCGCGGCCGGGGCCGGTGGTCACACCTCCGGCCGGGCCAGCAGGCGCATGGCCAGGGCCAGGGCCAGGCGCAGCTGGCCGGCCGGCTCGCGCAGTGGCCAGCCGAGCACGCGTTCGGCGTGCTCGATGCGCTGTTGCAGGGTCGAGTGGTGGATGAACAGCCGGCTGGCCGCGCCGCGCAGGCTGGCCGCCTCGGCGAACACCGTGAGGGTGGCCAGCATCCACGGCGCCTCGGCCGAGGCGCGCAACAGGGTGTCCAGGTCCGGTGGGCGCGGCGTGTCCGGCCCGAGGGCCTGGGCGAGCAGTTCCAGCCCGCCCAACTCCTCGGCGTGCACGACGCGCGGCCCGGGGTCGTGCTCGGTGCCCTCGGCGGTGAACCGCAGGGCGGTGCGCGCGCGGGCCGCGGATTCCGGCAGCCGCAGCACCGGCGTGGCCGGGCCCACGCCCACCCGCCCCTCCGCCGGGACGGCGCGGTCGGGTGGGGCGATGGTGGCGCCACCGCGCGGCAGCGCGAACACCCGGGCGGACGCGTCGGGTGCCAGGCCGAGCTGGCGCGCGGCGGTCAGCCGGTTGTCCACGGTGGCGTGCGGGTCCAGCACGGTCTCGGTCAGCGCGCACTCGATGCCGACGCGGGTCGTCGGCTGCTGGCCGCGCACCAGCGTGAGCACGACGCCCGCGGTGAGCGCGGCCCGTTGCAGCACCAGGTCGTCGATGAGGGACCCGCGCGGCTGGGTCTCCAGCCAGATCGTGGCGGGCTGGTCGGCGAACACCGGGGCCGACAGCCAGGTCGGTTCGGGAGGGGCGTCGCTGTCCTGCCGGCGGCCGTCCGCGGTGACCCGCATCCGCACCCGGCGCACCGGATCGACCAGCCGCGCGGCCACGCCGGTCAGGGTCGCGGCGCCGCGCACCACCGGTTCCAGGCCCGCGTGCCGCTGGGTCAGCTCGTCGAAGTAGGCGATCACCTGCATCGCGGCTTCCGCCGAGGGGTCCAGTGCCGCGATGCGCGCGGCCAGGCTCTGCATGAACGACCTCCACGGCCTGTTCCCGCCGACCGCCGCCTACTCGCCGAGCAGTCGGGCCAACCACTGCCCGCGCGCCATCATGGCATGCTGCGAGATCGCCGCCTGGGGCGCGAAAGTGTCGAAGCCGTGGTAGGCGCCCGGCCACACGTGCAGCTCGGCGTTGCCGCCCGCCGCCCACAGGCGCTGGGCGTAGCCGACGACCTCGTCGCGGAAGGTCTCGGCCGAGCCCGCGTCCAGGAAGGCCGGCGGCAGACCGGTCAGGTCCGCTGCCCGCGCGGGCACCGCGTACGGGGACACCTCGCCGTCCCGGGCCGTGCCCAGCACCGCGTCCCACGCCGTGCGGTTGGAGACGCTGTCCCACACGCCCAGGCCGGTCATCTGCCGCGCGGAGATGCTGTCGTTGCGGTCGTCGAGCATCGGGTACATCAACAGCTGCCCGATGACCTCGACCTCCCGGCGGTCGCGGGCCAGCAGGGCCAGCGCGGCGGCGAGGTTGCCGCCGGCGCTGCCGCCGACCAGGACGATCCGCTCCGGGTCGGCGGAGATGCTGGCGGCCTTGCGCGCGGTCCACAGCAGACCGGCGTAGGCGTCCTCCAGCCCGGCGGGGAAGGGGTGCTCGGGCGCGAGCCGGTAGGCGACCGAGACGACCACCAGGTTCAGCTGTTCGGCCAGGTCCAGCACGGGTTCCAGGCCGAACCGGTTGTTGCCCATGATCAGCCCGCCGCCGTGGGTGTGGTAGAGGACCGGGCGCGGGCCGACCGCGGTGCGCGGCCGGGCGACGAGCAGGGAGATGTCCGGGGCGCCCGCCGGGCCGGGCGCGGTGTGCTCCGCGATGGTGAACACGCCGTCCCGGCTGAGTTCGGCCACGCTGGCCACCCCGTCGAGCAGGAGTTCCCGCTGGGCGGCGATGGTCTCGGGGGTGATCCCGGTGGCAATGCTGGTGTGGCCGGACGCGGCCAGCACCGCGGCGAGTTCCGGGTCGAACGGGGGCGGGGTCAACGTCATCGTGGTGCCCTGTCTGTGCGCGGGGAGCGGTGGACGGGCTCCATCGTGGAATCGCGGCCCGGCCGGGGACACCCGCCAGGCGACCGGCAACACCCGCCAGATGGCGAGGGGCCGGGCGACCCCGGCACGGCGCCTCGCCATTCGGTCGGGCAGCGGGTCAGGCGCGGCGCAGTTCGCGGGCGATGACCAGGCGCTGGATCTGGTTGGTGCCCTCGAAGATCTGCGTCACCTTGGCTTCGCGCAGGTAGCGCTCGACCGGGAAGTCGCGGGTGTAGCCGGCGCCGCCGAGGACCTGGACGGCGTCGGTGGTCACCTTCATGGCGGCGTCGGTGGCGATGAGTTTGGCGGTGGCGGCCTGGCGGCGGAAGGGGAGGCCGCGGTCGCGGCGGCGGGCGGCGTCCAGGTAGGTGGCGCGGGCCGAGTCGACGGCGGCGGCCATGTCGGCGAGGAGGAACTCCAGACCCTGGAAGTCGATGATCGGCCTGCCGAACTGGGTGCGCTGCTTGGCGTAGGCCACGGCCTCGTCCAGCGCGGCCTGGGCCAGGCCCACGGCGCACGCGGCGATGCCCAGCCGACCGGAGTCCAACGAGGACAGTGCCAGGGCCAGGCCCTGCCCCTCGGCGCCGATCCGCCGCTGCGCCGACACCCGCGCGTCGGTGAGGTGCAACTGGGCGGTGGTCGAGCCGGTCAGGCCCATCTTGCGCTCGGGCGCGCCCGCGGTCAGCCCGGGTGTGTCACCGGGCACCAGGAAGCAGCTGATGCCGCGCGCGCCCGCGTCGGAGGTGCGGGCCATCAGCGTGTAGAAGTCGGCGTGGCCGGCGTGGCTGATCCACGCCTTGGTGCCGGTGAGCACGTAGTCGGCACCGTCGCGCACCGCCCGGGTGGCCAGCGCGGCCGCGTCCGAGCCGGCCTGGACCTCGGACAGCGCGTACGCGCCGAGCAGGTCGCCGGCCAGCATGTCCGGCAGCCAGCGGTCCCGCTGCTCGTCGGTGCCGTGGTTGGCCAGCGCGTAGCAGGACATCACGTGCACGGACACGCCCACGCCCACCGACATCCACGCGCTGGCCACCTCCTCCAGCGCCTGCAGGTAGACCTCGTAGGGCTGCTCGCCGCCGCCGAACCGCTCCGGGTAGGGCAGGCCGAGCAGGCCGGTCCGGCCCAGCAGCCGGAAGGCGTCCCTGGGGAAGACCTCCCGCTCCTCGTGCTCGGCCGCCTTCGGGGCCAACTCGTCTCGGGCGATCTCCCGGACCAGGGCGATGAGGTCTTCGGCCTCGGACGTGGGCAGGGTTCGCTCGGCAACCATCGCTACCCTCCTGGGTACGCAAATGTGTACTGGCGGACTCCTGACAGTACTGTTTCAGGGGTCGCCGTGTCACCGGAACCGGAGGATTTCCGGTGTGGCAGGGTCATCCCGATGACCACCGCCAACCCGATGACCTCGCCGGACGGCGCGCGTCGCACCAGCAGAGGGCGGCGCGGTCCCGGTTCCGGCCGAGCCCCGACCGCCCGCCAGGTCGACCTGCTCAACCGGCTGGAGGCGCTGTTCCTGGCCGAGGGCTTCGCCCACTTCACCCTCGACGAGCTGGCCGCCCGGCTGCACTGCTCGAAATCCACCCTGTACGCGCTCGCGCCCAGCAAGGAGCAGCTCGCCGTGCGGGTGGTCGCGCACTACTTCAAGGGCGCCACCGAGCGGATCGAGCAGCGCATCGCGTCCGTGGCGGCGGTGGCCGACCGGATCGGCGGCTACCTGGCGGGCGCGGCCGACGAGCTGCGCCGCGCCTCCACCACGTTCATCGCGGACGTGGCCGACTTCCCGCCGGCCATGGCCACCTACGAGCGCAACGCCAGGGCCGCGGCGGCCCGCATCCGCTCGTTCATCCTGCAGGGCGTGCGGGACGGGGTGTTCCGCGAGGTGCACGCCACCCTGGTGGCCGAGATGGCCGGCATGCTCATCGAGGGCATCCAGACCGGCGTGCTCACCGACCGGGCCGGGGTCAGCGGCGCCGAGGCGTTCAACGCGCTGGGCGAACTGCTGCTTGGCGGGCTGGCCAGCCGACCGGCACCATCTACCGGCGCGGTCGAGCAGCAGACCCCGGATCGCGAGACCGCTGACCACAACGACACCGGCGAGAGGGAGCACACGTGATCGTCGTCGCTGGCGAGGCCCTGGTGGACATGGTGCCGGAGCGCACCCCGAACGCGGCCACCGCCGCGGCGCCGGGGGGTGGCAACCCGGCGCTGGCCCCGCTGCACCCCCGGCTCGGCGGCGGCCCGTTCAACGTGGCGATCGCGCTGGGCCGGCTGGCGGTCCCGGTCGGCTTCCTGTCCCGGGTGTCCACCGACCCGTTCGGCGCGGCCCTGGTGGAACGGCTGGAACAGTCCTCGGTGGACACCGGCCTGGTGCAGCGCGGCGCCGAGCCGACCACCCTCGCCGTGGTCGGGCTGACCGAGGACGGCTCGGCCCGGTACTCGTTCTACGTGCAGGGCACGGCCGACCGGCTGGTCACCGACCCCGGGCCGCTGCCGGAGCGGGTCAGCGCGGTCTCGTTCGGCACCCTGTCGCTGGTGCTGGAGCCGGGCGCCAGCGAGTACGAGCGGATCATGCGCCGGGAGCACGAGCGCGGCACGCTCACCGCGCTGGACCCCAACATCCGCACCAGCCTGATCCCGGACGCGGACGCCTACCGGCGGCGGTTCGCCAGCTGGCTGCCGCACGTCGGGCTGCTCAAGGTGTCGGTGGAGGACGCCAGCTGGCTGGCCGAGGCCGATCTGTCCGATCCGGACACCGCCCGCGCGGTGCTGACGAAGTGGCAGCAGGCCGGGCCCTCGGCCGTGGTGCTGACCAGGGGCGGCGACGGGCTGAGCGTGCTCACCGGCGCCGGCGAGCTGGTCGAGGTGCCGGCGGTGCCGGTGACCGTGGTGGACACCATCGGCGCCGGCGACACCGTGCAGGGCGCGCTGCTGGCGTGGCTGCACCGGCACGGCGTGCTGGCCGGTGGCGCACCGGCGGTGGCCGCGCTGGACGCGGGGGAGTGGCGGTCCGCGCTGGCCTTCGCCGGTGCCGCCGCGGCGATCACCTGCTCGCGGGCCGGCGCCGAGCCGCCCTACGCCGGTGAACTGGCCGAGTAGTCGGGGCCGACGTAGAATTGATGTCCGGGCGGCACCAGGTGATTCGCTCGCCCGGTGCGCCACGGTCGCACAATTGCGGCGCCCGCGGAAACCGGGCAGAACCAGCGCGCGCTCGCGCCAGCACCAGGCGTTGCACGATTCCAGCGAGGGAGACGAATTCGTGTCGGCGGTGGTCGACAGGAGCGGAACCGGCTGAACGGCAACCGTGCCGACAATCCCGCCGACAACACTGAGTGACGGCGACGACAACAGTTCGGATCGCCGGGCGCGGCCCGGCGGAGAACAGCCGAGTAACGGCGGCGGAGCTTCGTCAAAATGTGACGCGCCCGCTGCCGGGTGGTGATCTGTGACATGCCACACCGGTGTTTTGGCCGACCTTTTCCGCGTACTCCGGTCGGCCTGGGCCGGCAACAAGATGATCCAATGTGGCGCCGTGATGAAAACCACAACCGGGATGATCCAGCTCTCATCACACTGCTCTGGAAAGTGTGCCGGAAACGACTAGCGTGTACCCGATGCCCTGGCGGCCGGCCGACTGGTCGGTGCACCGGGCGCGGACCACCGAACCGGGCGTGACCGGCGGTTTCCGCGGTCTGTCGCGCGGGGTGTCGGCGCTAGCCGCCTGGCTGTGGGGGCCGCCGAGGGTCGGGCGGACGCGGGTGTGATGCCTGTCCCACCTCGCAGAATCGGTTAACACCGATGGTGCGTCGTAGCCACACCGCCGACTAGCGTGCAGAACTGACAGGACCCCAACGGGGCGGTGCTGCGGTGCGGTCACCCAGAGCCGTGTGCCGGATGCGCGAGACCTGAACACCAGGTCGAGCCGTCGGGCGAGACTTGCTGGATGCACAGTCACGCCAGCAGTTCTGCCCCGTCCGAGCGTGAGAGGGACTTAAATGTCCGACGCGACGACTGCGCCCAATTCGACGGATAGCCCGTCTGGCTCCCGTACCGTCGCGCTGCGCCATGAGGGCGGAGAGCACGAGATGCAGGTGGTCTCGGCCACCGAAGGCGCCGCCGGAATCGACCTCGGCAAACTGCTCGCCAAAACCGGGTACGTCACCCTCGATCCCGGATTCGTGAACACCGCGTCGTGTTCCTCGGCGATTACCTACATCGACGGCGACGCCGGAATTCTGCGTTACCGCGGTTATCCGATCGAGCAGCTGGCCGAGCGGTCCAACTTCATCGAGGTCAGCTACCTGCTCATCTACGGTGAGCTGCCCACCCAGGCGCAGCTGGACGAGTTCAGCGCCAAGATCAGCCGGCACACCCTGCTGCACGAGGACCTGAAGCGCTTCTTCGACGGGTTCCCGCGCGACGCCCACCCCATGCCGGTGCTGTCCTCGGCGGTGTCCGCGCTGTCCACCTTCTATCAGGACAGCCTGAGCCCGTTCGACGACAAGCAGGTGGACATGTCCACCATCCGCCTGCTGGCCAAGGTCCCCACCATCGCGGCCTACGCGTACAAGAAGTCGGTCGGCCAGCCGTTCCTCTACCCGGACAACTCGCTGGGCCTGGTGGAGAACTTCCTGCGGATGACCTTCGGGTTCCCGGCCGAGCCCTACGACGTGGACCCGGACCTGGTGCGCGCGCTGGACCTGCTGTTCATCCTGCACGCCGACCACGAGCAGAACTGCTCCACCTCCACGGTCCGCATGGTCGGCTCGGCCGAGGCGAACCTGTTCGCCAGCATCTCCGCCGGCGTCAACGCCCTGTTCGGCCCGCTGCACGGCGGCGCGAACAGCGCGGTGCTGGAGATGCTGGAGGGCATCCGCGCCGAGGGCGGTGACGTGGCCAACTTCGTGCGGCGGGTGAAGAACAAGGAGAAGGGCGTCCGCCTGATGGGCTTCGGCCACCGGGTCTACAAGAACTACGACCCGAGGGCCGCGATCATCAAGAAGACCGCGGACGAGATCCTCGGCAAGCTCGGCGGCGACGACCACCTGCTGGAGATCGCCAAGAAGCTGGAGGAGACCGCGCTCGCCGACGACTACTTCATCGAGCGCAAGCTGTACCCGAACGTCGACTTCTACACCGGCCTGATCTACCGGGCGATGGGCTTCCCCACCAAGTTCTTCACGGTGCTGTTCGCCCTGGGCCGGCTGCCCGGCTGGATCGCGCACTGGCGCGAGATGATCAACGACCCGGCCACCAAGATCGGCCGCCCGCGCCAGGTCTACACGGGGGAGACCCAGCGCGACTACACCGGCATCGACCACCGCTGACCCACCCCGCGCACCGGTCCCCCGCGCGCGCACCAACACTGCCTGGGCCCCGGGACTCGCCGTTTCTGGCACGGCGTCCCCCGGGGCCCTCGTCGTGTCCGGAGACTGCCAGGGCGGCAGCGCTTCCGGATGGTTAGTTATGCGAATATAATGGTTATATGACAACAACCAATCCCGTGGTCGCGCCGGTCGCGCCGCCGGGGTTGAGCCGCCAGCGCCGGCTGCTCGTCCTGGCGATCTGCTGCACCAGCCTGTTCATCGTCGGCCTGGACAACACCATCGTGAACATCGCGCTGCCCGCCATGCAGCGCGACCTGAACACCCCCGTGTCCGGCCTGCAGTGGATCACCGACGGCTACACCGTGGTGCTGGCCGGCCTGCTCATGCTCGCCGGCTCGACCGGTGACCGGATCGGCCGGCGGCGCACCTTCCAGACCGGCCTGGCCCTGTTCACCCTGGCCTCGCTGCTGTGCTCGCTGGCGCCGAGCCTGGGTTGGCTGGTCGCCGCGCGCGTGTTGCAGGCGGTCGGCGGGTCCATGCTCAACCCGGTGGCGATGTCGATCATCACCAACACCTTCACCGACCCGAGGGAACGGGCGCGCGCCATCGGCGTGTGGGGCGGGGTGATGGGCATCAGCATGGCGCTGGGCCCGGTGGTCGGCGGCGCCCTGGTCGCCTCGGTGGGCTGGCGGTCCATCTTCTGGATCAACATCCCGGTGGGCCTGGCCGCGCTGGTGCTGTGCGCGCTGTTCGTGCCCGAGTCGCGGGCCCCGCACCCGCGCCCGGTGGACCTGGTCGGCCAGACACTGGTGGTGGTGCTGCTGGTCAGCCTCACCTACGGGCTGATCGAGGCGCCGGCCGCCGGCTGGGGTTCCGCGCAGACGCTGGTCTGCTTCGGGCTGGCCGTGCTGGCGCTGGCCGTGCTGGTGCCGCACGAACTGCGCCGCGCCCACCCGCTGATCAACCCGCGCTTCTTCGGCAGCGTGCCGTTCGCCGGGGCCACGGTCATCGCGGTGTGCGGGTTCGCCGCCCTCGGCGGCTTCCTCTTCCTCAACACCCTGTACCTGCAGAACGTGCGCGGCTACTCGGCCCTGCACGCCGGCCTGCTGACGCTGCCGATGGCCGGGCTGACCGTGGTGTGCGCGCCGCTGTCCGGCCGGGTGGTTGGCGCCCTCGGCCCCCGGGTGCCGTTGCTGGTGGCGGGCCTGGGCATCGGGTCGAGCGCGCTGCTGCTCGGCGGCCTGACCGCGACCACCCCGCTGCACCAGCTGATCATCGCCTACGTGCTGTTCGGCCTCGGCTTCGGCGCGCTCAACGCCCCGATCACCAACACCGCCGTGTCCGGCATGCCCCGCGCGCAGGCCGGGGTGGCCGCCGCGGTCGCCTCGACCAGCCGGCAGATCGGCCAGACCCTCGGCGTGGCCGTGCTCGGCGCGCTGGGCACCTCGGTCGGGTCCGAGCCGCTGGCCACCGGGTTCCCCGCGGCCAGCCACGTCGGGTGGGCGATCATCACCGGGTGCGGCGCGGCCGTGCTGCTGCTCGGCCTGCTGACCACGGGCCGGTGGGCCCGGCGCACCGCACAGCGCACCGCCGACCGGCTCGTGCACACCGGCACCGCGACGGAGGTACCCGCATGACCGAGACCCCGCACCCCGCCCCCGACCCGCCCGGCGACGCCGACCAGGCGGCGCGGGCGGCCCGGGTGTGGGCGGCGATGTCCGCGCTGGTGCTCACCGGCGAGGACCGCCGCAAGGAGGTCACCGAGACGCTGGGCATCAGCTTCTTCCGCGCCAAGGCGCTGCGCCGGCTGCTGGCCGGCCCGCTGACCCAGCGCGAACTGAGCGCCCGGCTGGCCACCGACAAGCCGCAGACCTCCCTGATCGTGGACGACCTGGAACAGCGCGGTTACGTGACGCGCAGCGTCCACCCGGACGACCGGCGCTGCAAGGTGGTCACCCTCACCCCGGCCGGGACGGACGCCGCCGAGCAGGCCGAACGCATCCTGGCCCGGCCGCCGAGGGCGCTGCTGGAGCTGGCCCCGGAGGAGTTGGCCGTGCTGGACCGGATCATGGCCCGGCTCAGCCCGGAGGCGCCGTAGCACCGGTCCGCGACACCCCGTGCTGTCCGGCGTCCGCCCTGTCCGGAGTCCGCCCTGACCGGAGTCTGCCCTGACCGGTGTTGGCGCCGCCCGGTGCGCGACCTCACCCGGCGGTGTGCCGATCACCGGCCGCGGAAGTGGTGGAGTAGACCTGGTGCCAGTGCTGGGCCGAGCGGACCAGGTCGTCGACGACGTGCAGGAGGAACTGGCTCAGGTTCGTCAACCGCGCGCCAGCGGGGGTGGTGGCGCCGAGCCGCTCCGCCGCGGTCCGGCAGGCGTCGGCGATCCGGGCCTGGTTGCGCGCGCTGGCCATGATGGACTGGAACAGGACGTCGTCGTCGATGACGTAGCTCTCCGCGCGGCTGCGCGGATCGCGTTCGCGCCGGATGAGTTCCTGGCTCTCCAGGTAGCCGACCGCCTTGGAGACCGAGGCGGGGCTGACATGCAGACGACCCACCAGTTCGGCCGAGGTGAGGCGGCCGCTGTCGGTGGTGAACAGCGCGGCCAGCACCCGGGCCATCATGTGCGGAAGCCCCGCCTGCACCATCAGTTCGGTGCTCTGCGCGTTCACCTCGGCCATGATCCGCGGATCGTGCCTGCCGGGAGCACGGCGGCCCGGAGTCGACGTCGACGAGGTGGACCCGCGCCTGCGCACCGGTCGGGTGCTGGCCCGGTGCGCCTGTTCGGCGTCGTAGCCGCGCGGCCCGCCGTTGCGCATCACCTCCCGGGTGACGGTCGAGGTCGGCCGCTCGATCCGGCGGCCGATGGCGGCGTAGGTCAACCCGTCCCGCAGGCCGGCGGCGATCTGCCGCCGGTCCGACAGGGTGAGTCGGTCACCAGGCATCGGGGTCCTCATCTGTCGACGTTCGGCCGCAGCGTAGTGCAACGCAATCGTCGTTGCATTAGTTGACAGCGGCCACGCAACAATTCTACGTCATCTAGCTGCGGTTATGCCGTGAACTCGCGACGTCTTGATTGACGATTTCGTGTATGCAACGTAACTTTCGCCGCGTCGCGAAGGTGCTCGATGTGTGCACGCCCGATCTGGCGCGCGACTCCACAACCCCTCCACGGAAGCGAAATCCTCATGACCGTCACTTCCGGTCGATCCGCGCTCGCGGTGACCGCGGTACGCAAGGCGTACGGCGATCACGTCGTGCTGGACGGCATCGACCTCGACATCCCCACGGGATCGGTCTTCGCGTTGCTCGGGCCGAACGGCGCCGGCAAGACCACCCTGGTGCAGATCCTGTCCACGCTCATCCGCGCCGACGCCGGAGAAATGCGGGTCGCCGGCCACGACGTGGTCCGGGAACCGGACGCGGTCCGGGCCGCGATCGGCGTCACCGGGCAGTTCTCGGCGGTGGACAACTTCCTCACCGGCGAGGAGAACCTGCTGCTGATGGCCGACCTGCTTCGGCTGCCACGCCCACAACGGCGGCGACGCGTCGCGGAACTGCTGCGGCGGTTCGATCTGGTCGGGGCGGCCAGGAACCCCGCGGCCACGTATTCCGGTGGCATGCGCCGCCGCCTGGACCTGGCCATGACGCTGGTCGGCCGGCCCCGGGTGATCTTCCTCGACGAGCCGACCACCGGACTGGACCCGCGCAGCAGGCGGACCATGTGGGAGATCATCCGCGAGTTGGTGGCCAACGACGGGGTCACCATCTTCCTCACCACCCAGTACCTGGAGGAGGCCGACCAGCTCGCGAACCGGATCGCGGTGTTGCACCGGGGCAGGCTGGTCGCGCAGGGCACCGCGGCCGAACTGAAGCGGCAGGTCGGCGGTGGGCACATCACCCTGCGGTTCGCCGACGCGCGCGGCTACCACCACGCGGCCAGGACGCTGGACGTGGTGTCCCGCGACGACGAGGCCCGCACACTGCGCATCGCCAGCCAGGGGGACGTCCGCTCGGTGCGCGAGCTGCTGGACCGGCTCGACCGCGCTCAGCTCACCGTGGACGAACTCCAGGTTCGCGCCCCGGATCTCGACGACGTCTTCTTCGCCCTGACGGGCAACCCGGTCACCGAACAGGAGCAAGCCCGATGACCACCGCTTCCAGCCGGATCTCCACCGCGTTCGCCGACTCGGCGACCATGCTGCGCCGCCAGTTGCGGCACGTGGTGCGCTACCCGACGCTCATCCTGACCGCCGCCGGTGTCCCGGTGATCTTCCTGCTGCTGTTCGTCTACGTCCTCGGCGGCGCACTCGGCCTCGGTCTCGGCGGTCCGCTGGCCGGCCGCGCCGCCTACGTGAACTACGTGGTGCCCGGGATCATCCTGATGACGGTGGCCACCGCGGCCCAGGGCACGGCGATCTCCGTCGCGCTGGACATGACCGAGGGCATCGTCGCGCGGTTCCGCACGATGGCCATCGCCAGGATCTCGGTGCTCACCGGCCATGTGTTGGGCAGCCTGATCCAGACCATGTTCAGCATCACCGTGGTCACCGGGGTCGCGCTGCTGGTGGGATTCGAGCCGACCGCCGATCTCGGCGACTGGCTCGCCGTGGCCGGTGTTCTCGTGCTGATCACCTTCGCGGTGACGTGGTTGTGCGTCGCACTGGCCATGCTGGCCAAGACCGTGGCCACCGCGAGCAACCTGCCGATGCCGCTGATGGTCCTCCCGATGATCGGCAGCGGACTCGTCCCCACCGACTCGATGCCGACCTGGCTGCGGTGGTTCGCCGACTACCAGCCGTTCACACCGTTCATCGAGACCCTGCGCGGGCTGCTGACGGGCGGCACCCCGACCGGCGACAGCGCGGTGCTCGCCATCGGTTGGTGCGCCGTCATCGCCCTCGGCAGCTACCTGTGGGCCAGGAAGCTCTACAACCGCGAGCGCCCGACGGCGCGGAACTGACCGAGGACACCCCGCCGCACCGTGGACCAGCCGGGTGAACCACGTTCCCCGGACACCCCGGCGACCCGGCCCGTCGGAGGGGTGACCTCCGCCGGGCCAGCGCCGCGGGCCGGACCGGGGTCAGCGCAGGGCGTCGCGCAGCTTCACCCGGGCGCCGGTGCGCAGCACCGCGTTGGCGTAGATCCGCCCGCCCAGCCAGATCAGCACGCCGATCGCGGCCAGCGCCAACACCACGGACAGCCCCACCTGCCAGGCGGGCGCCACGCCGAGCACCATCCGGGACGGCATCAGGATCGGGGCGAACGGCGGGATCAGCGACATCACCGCCACGGTCGAACTGGTCGGGTCCTGGGCCAGCAGGCTGAACCCGGCCACGAAGGCGATCATGATCACCATCAGGGTGGGGCTGACCACCGACTGGGTGTCCTCCTGCCGGGACACCAGTGACCCGCTGGCCGCGAACACCGTGGCGTAGAGCAGGAAACCCAGCAGGTACCACAGCACGCCGGCGGCCACCGCGCTGAACGCCATGCTCGGCACGGTCAGCACGTCGGTGGCGCTGGCCAGGCCGGCCCCGGCCGCGCCGATGATCAGGATCTGCACCAGCCCGACCGCGCCGATGCCGAGGATCTTGCCGGTCAGCAGCTGCCAGGGCCGGACCGTGGCGAGCAGCACCTCGACCACCCGGCTCGCCTTCTCCTCGACCACGCCCTGCGCCACCATCGTGCCGAACCCGGCCAGCGAGAAGTACAGCAGGAAGGCGATCATCAGGCCGACGGCCAGCCGCTCGCCGCGCTGCGGGTCGGCCGGCTCCAGCGAGTTCACCTCGACCTTGACGTCGGCCATGTTCTGCCGGACCTGCCTGGGGTCCAGCCCGGCCTCGGCCAGCTGCGCGTCCAGCACCTGCTGCTGCACGATCGCGTTGAGCGCGGCGCGCAACGGCTCGTCGAGGTCGTCCTTGACGGTGACCCGCAGCGCGTCGGGCGCGCCGGACACCAGCGCGTCCAGCTCGCCGTCGCGCACCAGGGTCTCGCCCTGGTCCAGGCTGGTCACGTCCTGGATCTCGACCTGCTTGCCCAGGGTCTCGGCGGTCTGCTTGAGCGGCTGGCCGAGCACGGTGGCCTGGCCGGTGAAGCCGACCCGGTCCTTGTTGTTCTGGCTGAACAGGAAGGTCTGCAACAGCACGTAGCCGGCGATCATCGCGATGATCACGATGGTGCCGATGACAAAGGATCTGGTGCGCACCCGGGAGACGAACTCGCGGCGGCCGACCAGCAGCACGGCGCGGTAGGGGTTCAGGCCAGGGGGGGTGGTGGTGCTCATACGGCCTTGTCTCCGCTCTCTTGGGTCACCACGTTGCGGAACAGTTCGGTGAGCGAGGGCTGGTGCCGGCTGAACTCACGCACCGGGCCGGTGGCCAGGGCGGCGTTGAGCACGGCCTGGTCGTCCCCGCCGGCGGCCAACTCCAGGACGCTGCGCGTGCCGTCGACGGACACCACCGTCACCCCGGGCAGGCCGTCGGTCCAGCCGGGCCTCGCGTTGGGGACGTCGACGACCAGGCGGGTCCCACCGCCGGTGCGCAGATCGTCCACTGTGCCGCAGGCAACCATTTGTCCATTTCGGACAATACCGATCCGGTGGCACAGCCGCTCCACGAGATCCAACTGGTGGCTGGAGAACACCACGGGAACGCCGGCGGCGGCCTGCTCGCGCAGCACCTCGCTCATCACGTCCACGGCCACCGGGTCCAGCCCGGAGAACGGCTCGTCCAGCACCAGCACCTCGGGCTCGTGCACCAGGGCGGCGGCCAGCTGGACCCGCTGCTGGTTGCCCAGGCTGAGCTTCTGCACCTCGTCGTCGCGCCGGTCGCGCAGGCCCAGCCGGGCCACCCAGGTCTCGGCGCTGCGCAGTGCCTGGTTGGCCGGCATGCCGTGCAGTTCGGCCAGGTAGACCAGCTGATCGAGGACCTTCATCTTCGGGTAGAGGCCGCGCTCCTCGGGCATGTAGCCGATCCGGCGGCGGGTCTCGAAGCCGACCGGCTGGCCGCCCCAGCGCACCTCGCCGGAGTCGGCGGCCAGCACACCGAGCACGATGCGCATGGTCGTTGTCTTGCCGGCGCCGTTGCTGCCGACGAAGCCGAACAGCTCGCCGGCCCGCACGGTGAACGCCATGTCCTGTAACGCGACGGTGCTGCCGTAGCGCTTGGAGATCCGGTCGATCTCCAACACCCCCTCAGCCACGGGGTTGTCCTCCTTGATCTGCTTGCGTCAGGACCTTCAGGTCCTCGGGGTCAGCCAGGTCCTCGGGGTCGTCGTCGGGCATCGTCCAGGCCAGCTGCGCGGTGGGCACCCCGGTGGTGAGCAGCAGCAGGCCCAGCGCCAGGCAGTAGAGCTGGTTCGCGTCCAGCCCGTGCGCGCCGTCGCTGGCCACGCCGGGCAGCAGCGCGGCCATCATCACCACCAGGCACCACGAGCCGGTGAGGTAGCCGGTGTAGGCGTAGCGGTTGCGCAGGGCCAGCTCGCGCTCGTCGGCCAGCCGCCTCGGCACGTCGGTGACCTGCCGGGTGAGCACCTTCAACGCGCTGTACAGGAAGAGCACCACGAGTTCGACGGCGAGCCAGGCGAACACCGCGACGACCGAGGACAGGCCGACGTACACGAAGGCGAGCGCGATCAGGACGCATGCGGCCCAGGCGCGCACCAGCAGCCGTCGGCGGCGCTGGTTGCGCCAGCTCGGCCACAGCCGTTCGTTGCGGGCACGCCGTTCGGCGCACACGCGCAGCCACCACTCGTAGGCGGTGTTGATCCGGCCCGCCTTCATGCCGGTCACTTCCCTTCTCCCTGCTGGCCGTAGACCTGAGTGGACAACGGCGTGAACGGGTGGCGGCTGAACACCGCCTCCACCGGCAGCCCAAACACCTCACAGAGGCGAAAGGCCAGGTCAAGGCTGGGGTAGTGGTCACCACGCTCCAGCGCCCCAATGGTCTGGGGATTGACCTCGACCGCCTCGGCCAGTGCCGCTCTGGTCAGGCCCCGCTCGACACGCAGGACCTGAAGCCGGTTGTAGATCGGCAGGTCCTTCCCGCGCCGTACTGGACTCATGGCACGAAGTGTTGCAAAAACCCAACGGCATGGCAAGCAAACACTGCACGCTGTTGGTTGAGTTGGCCGCGTCACCGCCTGCCGGCCCGTCCCGCCGACGTCCGGTCCCCGGTCGGCGGAACGGCGAGCGCGGGTTCGGAACCCCGAGCGTCGGGCGACACGCCGGGAGGTTCCGAAGTCGGGTGTGGCGTGTCGTCCCAGCTTCTGAGAACATTGCCCCTCGGTGGCGGATGGTCAGAGCGTTTCCCCTGACCAGTCAGGGCGGCCACCACCTCATCGCCCCGCAAGGGATCGCAACCGCGCCCATTGTGGACGCTGCCATCGTCCACGTCTCGGCGGCCACCACCTCATCGCCCCGCAAGGGATCGCAACGCCGGGATGTGCGGGACCAGCGTCCGGTCCTCGGTGGCGGCCACCACCTCATCGCCCCGCAAGGGATCGCAACGGTTGATGTCTCGATGTTTGGTCGTCACGGTGACGCCGCGGCCACCACCTCATCGCCCCGCAAGGGATCGCAACGGCGTGGTGTCAGAGATGGGCATCCAGGGTTGGATGGCGGCCACCACCTCATCGGCCCGCAAGGGATCGCAACAACATGGTGTGCTCGCCGGCGTTGCGCTCAGGCGCAGGCGCGGCCGCCACCTCATCGCCCCGCATGGGATCGCAACTCGCCGCCACACACCTTGGCGAGGGCCGACCGCTGGGCAGACCCAGGACTGGGGCCGGTTGTCACAGCTTGGGTGGGCCGCTTGGCTTTCCGCCGGGGCAGCCGGAGCGGGGCAGTTGGCGCAGGCCGAAGGCGGAGACGGCCGCTCCCAACAGCACCATGACCACCGGGACGACCAGCGCGGTGCGGTAGGCGTCCAGCACCGCACCTGGTGAGCCATCGGTGCCGGACGCGGCGATTCCGTACACGGCGGTCACCGCGGAGATCCCGACCGCCGAACCGAACTGGGTGAACGTGTACAGCAGTCCGCTGGCCAAGCCCTGCTCATCCTCGGCCACGCTGTCGGTCGCGGCGATGGTGAGCGGGCCGTAGGAGAGGGCGAAGGCGGTGCCCGAGATGATCAGGCTCGGGAACATCGCCGCGTACGACCAGTCCATCGTGACCGGCAGGAAGAGCCCGTAGGCCGCGATCGCCAGCAGGAAGCCGCCGAAGATCACCCGCCGGTTGCCGTAGCGGTTCACCAGGCGCGGGGTGAGGGTGGGTGCCAGCACGGCGTCACAGCCCATGACGATCAGCGCGATCGCGGTCTGCAGGGACGACCAGCCGCGCAACTCCTGCAGGTAGAGCGTGACGATGAACTGGAAGCCGAAGAACGCGCCCAGGAAGAGCAGCGCGCTGATATCGGCCCGCACCATCGTGGCCTTGCGGAAGATCCCCAGCCGGATGAGCGGCGCTTTGGCACGCCGTTCGATCACCACGAACGCCGCCACCAGCGCCAGTCCGGCGGCGAACGCGCCGAGGGTCAGCCCGAGCCCTTCGCCACCGTGCTCAAGCCGGACGATGCCGTAGGCGAACAGCAACATCGCCCCGGCGGCGCTGGCCGCGCCGGCCAGGTCGTAGCCGCGTTGGGCGGGCGCGGGGCGGGCCTCGGTCGGCAGCAGCCTGAGTGCGGCGAACAGGATGGCACCGGCGAAGAACGCCGGGGCGAAGAACACCCAGCGCCAGCCGAGTTCGGTCAGCAGCCCGCCGATGACGAGGCCCAGCGAGAAGCCGCCGGCACCAACGCCGGCGAAGACCAGCAGAGCCTTGTTGCGCTGCGGCCCCTCCGGATACGAGGTCGTGATGATCGACATGGCGGCGGGGGTCATGAAGGCCGCCGCCACGCCCGTGACGAACCGGGCCACGACCAGCATCCAGCCGTCGATCGCGAAGCCGCCCAGCGTGGAGAAGACCAGGAAGACGCCCAGCCAGGTGAGGAACATCCGTCGCCGGCCCAGCAGATCGGCGGCACGGCCACCGAGCAGGGTGAAACCGGCGTAGCCGAGCACGTAGCCACTCATCACCCACGCCGCAGCGCTGGTGGTCAGGCCAAGATCGGCACGGATGGTGGGGACGGCAACGGCCAACATGGCGACGTCGCTGCCCTCAAGGAAGATCGTCCCGCACAGGACGAGCAGCAGGGCCCAGGCTCGTCCACTCATGCGGGCTGCGGGGATCGTGGACATGGATGCGCTTTTCACCCGTGGGGTCGTTTGGTCACATCGGGTTCATCAACAACGGACACAGCTCGTCGCACAAGCTGCGCAAGTCCAGCCACGTCGCCCGTGCCCGCACGTCGAACCGTCCATTTGGGAGCCTCCACGGTCGCCACCGGCCGGGACAGTACTGAGCGGCAAACGACCGAGGCAACGCCTTTGTTCGTGCACAAGCTCAGGTGCCTCGCGCTCGCTTGCCCGCTGGCTGGTTCGCGAGGCATGGGGCTGTGTCGCTGGTGGAACGGCCAAGTCAGCATCACACGGTCGAGCCTCACTGCCCAGGATGCGTGCCGAGGTTCGGAACCCCGAGCGTCGGGCGACACGCCGGGAGGTTCCGAAGCTGGGTATGGCGTGTCGTCCCAGCTTCTGAGAACATGGCTCATCGCCGCGAGGGTGATCAGCCTGTTTCCCCTGACCACCCAGGGCGGCCACCACCTCATCGGCCCGCAAGGGATCGCAACGAGTTCGAAGCCGCCTGCGCCCGGGAGATAAACGAGCGGCCACCACCTCATCGGCCCGCAAGGGATCGCAACGCGCAGTTGTCTGCTGGTGACCTCGGCTGCGTCGCGGCGGCCACCACCTCATCGGCCCGCAAGGGATCGCAACTTGGTGCTGATGCCCCTGGACTTGATCCGGGCGTAGGCGGCCACCACCTCATCGGCCCGCAAGGGATCGCAACCATCGGGACGGCTGCGGAAAGTCCATGAGGTCACCGGCGGCCACCACCTCATCGGCCCGCAAGGGATCAGGTAGGCCAGGCAGTTGGCTGGGTAGTCCGCCGGAGACGACGATGCCCCGCCCAGAGGGTCCTGGGCGGGGCTTCTGCTTGTCGGTGGTCAGCCGTCGAGCCGGCCGGCCTTGACTGCGGTTGTTGCATCCAGCCAGCCCAGCATTCGGCACCCAGCACTAGTGCCCCGTGGTCCGGCTTCTTGCTGTCACGCACCGCAGCCTGATCGCCCAGTATGGCGATCTCGACGCAGTTGTTAGCGCCCGCGCTGCGCGATGACTTCCGCCATCGTGTGGTCGTGGGGTCATCGATGATCACTGGGTCACGCTCCTGGATTGGTTGTTCGTCGTGCTGCCAAATCCACTGTGGTCTCTGGTGGGAGCTGCCTTGTCGGGGAGGGAGACAGGCGGGTGGCCTCATTGCGAGGGTGCGTGCTTTGGTTCGGAACCCCAAGCGTCGGGCGACACGCCGGGAGGTTCCGAAGCTGGGTATGGCGTGTCGTCCCAGCTTCTGGGAACATGGCCCCTCGGTACCAGGGTGATCGGACCGTTTCCGCTGATCATCCAGGGCGGCAATCACCTCATCGGCCCGCAAGGGATCGCAACCGGCGGGCGGGCCCGGACTTGTCCCACTCGCTCGCGGCAATCACCTCATCGGCCCGCAAGGGATCGCAACGTGGTCGACGAGGCCGGCATGTCGAACACGGGCGAGTTGCGGCAATCACCTCATCGGCCCGCAAGGGATCGCAACGGCGCGCGTCATCGGTTGCTGGACGTGCGCCAGCACAGCGGCAATCACCTCATCGGCCCGCAAGGGATCGCAACCTGAGCTGGCTGGTGGCGCGGGCCACCGACCGCAACGCGGCAATCACCTCATCGGCCCGCAAGGGATCGCAACGGCCGCGTCCCGCGCCACCTCACTGATGGCGCGCGGCGGCAATCACCTCATCGGCCCGCAAGGGATCGCAACACTGGCGCGTGCGGGCCGACCGCGTCGCGCTGATCCGCCGCGACGTCACGCTCGCCGCCCAACGTGCAGGCATCCCCCGTTGCCGGCACCTGACCGTGTGCCTGCACTACGCGCCCGGCGACAACCGCCGCCGCGACGCCGACAACCTCTGGCCCACCCTCAAGGCCGCGGCCGACGCACTCGCCCGCGGCCCCCGCCGGGACTGGGTCGGCCTCGACCTGGTCCCCGACGACACCCCCGACCACATGACCAAGCTCGCCCCGATCATCCACAGTGGACCCGGCGAACGCCGGCTGTGGCTGACCGTCGAAACCCGCTGAACCGGAGCCCCCCCCCGTGACCACCTGCATCGTCTGCGAGCGCCACGACGCCGGCCACCGCTACGCGTGCGGCCCGTGCGCCGGCCGTATGCGCCACCAGTTGCGCGGCATCGAGGTCTACGCCGCCGTCATGGCCGCCGCCCCCGGCCCGATGCGCCGCGACGTCGGCCGCCGCTCCCCCGGCCACACCTCGACCCCACCCGTCCGCCTGGACGTCGTCGCCGCCCTCGACCGCCGGTCGGTGACCGATGTCCTGGGGCCGGACGACGACGAAGACGCCCCCTGGTCGGTGCCCGGCACGCTCGCCGGCATCGCCCGCTACGTCGCCCAGCAGTTCGGCGAGGTTCGCGTCAGCCGGCCCGACGTGACGGCGGAGGCCGGCTACCTGCTGGCCAAGATCGAGGCATGCCGGATGCATCGGTGGGTGGTCTACGTCGCCGAGGACATCCGCGCGCTGCACGCCCAGTGCCGGCGGCTGGCCGGTGACCAGCCGCCCCCGGTCGCCGGTGCCTGCCTCGCCCCGGGCTGTGACGGCCTGGTGATCCCCGGCTCGATCCCAGGAGCCGAGGCAGGGCAACGGGTTCCGGGCGGGCGGTGCAACGTCTGCGACCGGACGTACAACTGGCTGGAACTGGCGCTGATCAGCGAACGAGAGGACGTGAACGCGTGATGTGGATCGTGATGAGGCGCAACCCCGGCGATGTGCCGGATGAGCCGGTGGCGGTGTTCGCCGAGAATCACCGCGCCGAGGCTGAGCGCGTCGCGACCGAGCTGGGCCCGGGGCACGACGTGCAGCCGGTGCGGATGCTGGCCCCGGGCAGCGGGCACCGCGTGCTGACCACGTGGGCTTGCGACGTGGTGGTACGGCCCGGCCAGCCGAACGTTGGCGAGCCGTACAGGCTGGACGGCGCGGCCCAGGTGTGGGTACCCGGGGAGCCAGAGCCTGTACAGGTCGGGGTGCGTGTGGACCACGAGGCCAGCACTCTGGAGCAGCAGGTCACCGGCCGCCGGGTGCGGTATGCGACCGCGTACGCGGAGGGCCCAGCGCAGGTACGCGGCCTGGCGCGGGCGTGGGCGCAGGGCGTCGCCGAGTCGCTGTGACCACAGCGCAAGACCACGGAGGACACATGCCCTTGCCCGTCGGCAGGGTGTCGGCCAGTGACGCGGTCACGGCGCTGAAGCAGTCCGGCCACGCCGTGACGCCGGCCGCGTTGCGGCTGTGGCGCTTCCGTGGCCACCTCAGCCCCGGCCCCGGCTACGACCTGGTCGAGATCGCCCGCTACCTGGCCAAACGCCGCACGACTTGACGAAGATCGCCACCTGTGAAACGCTTCCGGCCGATCCCGTATGCCCAGGATCCCCCGAACCGATACGGTCCGGGGGATCCTGGCGTCTTCAAAGCAGCCGTCAAGCAGCGAGGTCAAAGGCTCAAACCCTAACGCAGGTAACCTAAAAAGAGCCAGATTACTTGCTGTTCGGCGTGAGTCGCCCTGTGCGCAACCGTTCAATGAGCGAACTTGCGTACACTACACCTTTGGTATTCGCTTCCATTTGCGGATGATCAACCCCGCAAAGACTGCCGCGATATTTCACCAACTCACCCTGATGGCGACTGCTTTCGAAAGTAACAGTCAACCACCAGCCGTTTTCGTCCTCGCTCAAGACATGGGACACCATCTTCCCCAACTTAAGCAAATCAAACGATTCCCGTAGTCCCGATAGTGCCACATCAGCTACCCGTTGCGCGTATTCGTTCTGCTGCACGCAATCAGGATACCCCTACCGCTACCAGTCGTGGCTACAACAGCGTGGAGACAGGATATGCAGTGATAATACCAACCGGCTCGCCATCCCCAGAGTGCCAGTCCTCCCGCAGCGTATAGACCACTGCGTAGAGCGGATTATTGATACTGGGATAAGCACAGTAGTGGGTATCGTTACCGGACTGGTAAATACACTCGCCTAATATCATTGTCGAAGCGATACTGTCCGTATCCACCTCGTTGTGCCCATCTTGAATGTGACGAACCCCGAAGCCATCATCGTGATCATTCGGGTATTGCGGATAATCATGCTGCCCAACGCGCAGTGGAACGTACTCGCCATTCTGATCTTGGAATCTGGTAACAATAGTCACCGAGCCCGGGTACCTGTCCACGTCCGTCGGCAAGAAGGCGGCGTTTCAGGGACAGATTTACCTCATGTTCCGGGTGCCCGAGGGGTACCAGGCCATGAACGCCATGCACATCTCGCAGTACGGCACGTCCGAGCGCGAGTTCCTGATCCGCCGAAACTCGCGGTATGTGGTGCACGCCGTCTACCAACACGCGGTGCCCGGCCAGGGTGACCGGTGGTTCATCGAGGCCGAGATCGTGCCCGACAGTTGGTCCCCGGGGCCAGACTGGACACCAGACCCCTACGGGGACGCATGGGAGGGCTACCAGTGACCAGCAACACCAAGCGGTTCACCGACAACCTCGCGCCACGCCTGGTGGCCACGGCCGCAACGTATGACCCGGCACCAGCCGGCGGCCCGGCCCGCCGCGCACCACTGTCCACCCGGGCCGGTGAGCGGCTGGGGTGGGTATGGGCCGACGGCGGCCGGGCCGCCGGCTGGTTACCGGACGCCGCCACCCCGGCAGGTGCGCGGGCCGGCGCGTACGTGTGGCGGGTGCTAGCCGCGGCCTACCACCGCGGCGACCCATCGAGCCGGGTGCTCGATCCGGCGCTGTACGCGCCCCTGTACCACCTCGGCGCCCCGGTCGACGTCTAAGTGTCGATCTGGCGCTGTCGACGTAGAAATGACTTAAAGTTCTTATCGATACTTTGAAGAGCTTCAGCCACATGATGAACTGTCCGCCTCGACGAGACAAAAAGCACATCGTCGAGCAGGCGAGCATCCAAATCATAGACCTGCGGCTCAACCTTTCCAAATGGGCCATTTAGGTTTACCGTCACCCGATAGCGATGTTCCAATTTTCGCTCGATCGCCTCGCGTCCATTATCAAAGAGAATTTCGATTCTCCGCCCAGGGGGGAAGAATTTTATACCCTCCTTGAGGATTTTGATGTCAGAAAACCGCCACGTTTCACTATCCATCGTTGTGTAAGGAGTTGGCTCGAAGTCGATTTTCACGTCACGAGCCGGCGTGCTCCCAATATTTTCAATGATCATATGGATGATCCAAGGATTTTCCTTCGGCACCTCAAAGTCAACAACGACATAGGGCTCCAGGGACTCACGCCTGGCCTTATCCGCTAGCTCTAATTGCCCCCGGGCGGCTTGAGCCTGTTCTTTTGCTGCCCTGCTCTGCGCCGCCGCAAAGAAAACAGAGAAAATAGCGACGACCAGGGCGACGCCAGCAATGATCGCGGACCACACTTCTGCTCCCACACTCGTTCTTCGCAATCAGAGCAAAAATCGTTACTTGACTTACACCAAGAGCGGGCTATCCCGGAGATCCAGGAGGACTCCATGTTGAACCCATCCCCATCCGCCGACAGCTCCCAAGACCAAGAGCAGGACAACGCCCCTATCAGCGGGGTGAACGCCAGCAACCAGCCGACCACCAGTGGCACTGGCGTACCACCGCGTACCCAGCAAGACAGGCAAACGACCAGCGCCAGCGATGACGTAGAACCACCGCCGTGGGCGCAGCAGCTGCTTGACCTGCTGCGTGCTCAAGGCACGCGGCAGACGACCAGCCTCAACGAGGCCGCCCCGGAAGCCGCCCCGGAGTCTGACCAGTTGGCGCAGCAGCTCGCCACCGAGCAGCAGCGCGCCCGCGACGCCATGCTCGACCTGGCCGTCTACCGAGCCGCCGCCAAGCACCAGGCCGACCCCGACGCCCTGCTCGACAGCACGTCGTTCCGTGCCCGCGTGCAGGCGCTCGACCCGGCCGCCTCCGACTTCACCAGCAAGCTTGGCGAGGCGATCAAGAAGGCCGTCGAGGACAACCCGCGCTACCGCGCCGGTACCACCCCGGCCCGATCCGGCGCACACATCACCAACGGTCCCCCGCCGTCCGGCCGGCCCAAGTCGCTCGCTGACGCGGTGCGGGCCAGCTACGGCACCTGACCACCACTGACGTAAGGAGTTCCCACCGTGGCAATCACCCTCGCCGACGCCAAGCTGGCGGCAATCACCTCATCGGCCCGCAAGGGATCGCAACTCGATCAGGCGCCGTTGAGCCGCCACGGTGTCCGCCCGCGGCAATCACCTCATCGGCCCGCAAGGGATCGCGACCATCGGTGGGAACTCTCCACCTGGTGATCCCGTTGCCCGCGGCCACCACCTCGTCGGTCCACAAGGGATCAGACAGTCGAGGCAGTTGGCCGAGTAGTCCGCTTAAGGCGACGATGCCCCGCCCAGATGGTCCTGGGCGGGGCATCTACTTGTTAGTGGTCAGCCGTCGAGGTGGCCGGCCTTCACCGCAGCCAGGAACCGGGTCAGCTCGGCGTGTCCGAAGGTCAGGACTGGGCCGTCGGGGTTCTTCGAGTCGCGGACGGCCGTCATCGTGTGCGCCAGCTCGACGCAGCTTCCGTTGTGGTTGGAAGCGTTCTTCCACCTGAGTTCGTGGTTCAGGTCCGGGTTCATCCCGTACCTCCCGTTGGTTGTTTGTGTCCGTTCGTTGGCCACTTGGTCCAGCGTCGTCAACCTCGGAACCCCAAGCGTCGGGCGACACACCGGGAGGTTCCGAAGCAGGGTGTGGCGTGTCGTCCCAGCTTCTGAGAACATTGCCCATCGGTGGCAGGGCGATCAGGTTGTTTCCGCTGATCATCCAGGGCGGCAACCACCTCATCGGCCCGAAAGGGATCGCAACGGCTCCAGACGGAGATCGCGCGCCGGGACCGGGCCCGGCGGCAACCACCTCATCGGCCCGAAAGGGATCGCAACACTGTGAGTAGCTGACCGGCGAGACGATGGGGGAGCGGCAACCACCTCATCGGCCCGAAAGGGATCGCAACGTGTCGTCCAACGGCGACCGGGCCGTGAGCCGGTGCGGCAACCACCTCATCGGCCCGCAAGGGATCGCAACTCGATACGCAAAGCCGCCAACCGCCGGAGTTCCGGAGCAGCCACCATCTCGTCGGCCCGCAAGGGATCAGGCGGTCCAGTAAGTTGGCCGAGTAGTCCGCCGGAGACGACGATGCCCCGCCCAGATGGTCCTGGGCGGGGCATCTGCTTGCAGTGGTCAGCCGTCGAGCCGACCGGCCTTGACTGCGGTCAGGAAGCCAGCCCAGCATTCGGCACCCAGCACTAGTGCCCCGTGGTCCGGCTTCTTGCTGTCACGCACCGCAGCCCGATCGCCCAGGATGGCGATCTCAACACAGTTTTGAGCACCCGCGCTGCGCGATGACTTCCGCCATCGTGCGGCTGCGGGGCCATCGGTGATCACTGAGTCACGCTCCTAGGTCAGCTATCCGTCGTGCTACCAGCTCCATTGTGGTCTCTGGTGTCGCGGCAGCCGAGCAGAGGGAGTTGAACGCCAGTGAGTAGATCCGCGTGTGCTCGCGGCTGAGGTAGTCGGAACCCGTCAAGCCCTCGTTGTAGACGATGCCAAGTCGGTGCTCGGTGAAGTTGAGGATTGTGAATGACACACCGTGCGACGCGTGTGCCCCTGCGCTGAACGGGATTACTTGGATCGTGACATGAGGCAGTGAGGCCAGCTCGTATATCAGCTCCAATTGCTCGCGCAGCACATCGCGTCCACCGATTTCTCGGTACAGGGCTTCCTCGCCAACAACGAGCCGCACGTGCCGATCAGGCAGTTCCTTAACCTGCGCTGACCTGCTGGCGCGTTGATCCGCCATGCGGTCAACTTCAGCCGCGGACACTGTTATCGATGCGGCCAGAAAGGCTTGCGCGTAGTCGCGAGTCTGCACCGTGCCAGGGAAGAAGTCTCCGTAGTACATCGCCACGCTGGAGGCAGACCTCTCCAAGGCTACGTATTTCGCCGCCCATTCAGGCACGCGTGACGGCGGTAGCGTTCGACGCGCTTCAGCAGCCAAGCGGTAGAGGCTCTCGGCTTGATCATCCGGAATCTTGAAGACGCGGATGGCTGTAGCAAGATCCTTGTCCTGAAGCCGAACGTCGCCAGCTTCCACCTTGGAGAGCTTGCCCGAGTACCACTTCAGCGCCTTGGTGGCGACGGTGGGAGACAGACCGGCCAGCTCTCGCGCGTCCCGGATCAGTGCCCCGAGGATCACCCGCTGGACGGCGGGACCAGGGTCCTTGTCGTCTGTCATGCGGGCAGTCTGCACCAGCAGCCCGGCGCATGCACCCACCCTCCATTCGGCTGAATCACTCGATCGGACGGAACTTCCACCAGAAATTCTGGTGTAACTTCTGGCCTGTCGGTGATGGAGGCCACAGCACCCGGAACATCCGTCGTGCGAAGGCTCCGGCGGCCACCGCCACCGACGACAGGAGTGGCGGGTCAGGTCCGGTGAAGTCGCTGGCCCGCCGTTCCCCAAGCTCTCTCGGTCCCAGATGGGCCGGGCGGGCAGTGGGGTGGTCGAGCGCGGCTGGCGGTCGCAGCGTGCTCCCGTCTCGCTGCCGCTACCGACAGAAGTGGTGGTGGATGTGCCAACGGAACTGGTCGTGTTTCTCGTGTTGGGTCTGGCCGGGCTGCTGTCGCTGGGTGGTTTGTGGCTGCACCTGATCACGGCGTTTCCGTTGGACGACCACCCCACACGCGAGCAGCCGCGCCCGGTGGGCCTTGCCCTGCCTCGCGCGGCGCGGCGTCGAACCCTGGTCGGGGTCACCGCCCCGGGTCCTGGCCGGGAGGTGGTGGTCGGTCTGCCCCACCGCCACCACCGCGCAGTCAGCGTCCACTTCGGACAGGAGGCGGCATGAAACCGGGTCGTGGCAGGTGCGGGCGTCCCAGCTATCCCGACTACGCGCGGGCGGTGTGCGCGTTGGACCGGCTGTTGGCCACACGTCGGGGGCGGTGGTGGCGACGCTGGGCCGCCCTGCGCGGACGCGGGTTGACCGTGGTGATCTGCCCGCTCGGCCACAGCGCCGGCCACGGCGGCCAGGACCAGCACTGGCACATCGTGTCCCGGCCGCCGGCCCCGCTGGTGTGGGGGCGTGGGCGATGACCGAGCCACCGAGCATGCCGTGGACGTGGCGGGCCTCGCTGATCGACCGCTACGCCCACGCCATCCCCACCGACACGGTCGCGCCGAACGTGGTGTATTCGACCGCGTGCGGCACGGGGTTGACCGATCAGGTGTGTGTTGACCGGCCGGCGGAGGTGTGTCCGCGGTGCGTGGTGGTGGCGGGTCCACCGCCTCGACCGCTGGTGGCGGAGGGGCGGGTGGTGTGGTGGAGCGGGCCGGCCACCGGGCACCGCAACGACTTCAGTCACGCGTTCGCCGCCGCCGTGGTCAACGACCACACCCGCACCACGTATCAGGCGTTGGGCTGTGACTACACGGTGCTGGCCAACCGAATCACGCCGTTCCCGATCCGGCCGTTGTGCGGGCGGTGCCTGACGGAGGCCGCGGAGCGGGGGCTGGTGCCGGACATGGGGGCCTGGCGGTGAACCCAGGTGAGGGTGACGGGTTCGGGGGTGGCCGCCGTGCCCAGTGATCTGCTGCTTCGCGTGGCCCTGGTGTTGGCGTTGGTTCTCGTGGTCGCCGCCGCGTGCGCGGGCACGGGTCCTGGGGATCGGGCGTTGCACCGGCAGCAGCCGGCGCCGCCCGGCCCCACCAGCACCGCACCTGTCCGGTTGTTGCCGATGACCTGGGGGCGGCCATGACCGTGCGGCGCACGTTTCGTTGGTGGCCGGTGGACGGTGGTCGGCACGCGATTCCCGGGGAACTCCAGCCTGGTGAGAGCGGGGAAACGTTGTGCTGCCACCCGGTGACCCGGTCTCACGGTGAACCGTCCAAACAGGAATGGCTGTGGGCAACGTGTTCGGTTTGCTACGAGCGGGCACGCGACTACACGCATGTGTCCTGTGTGGAGCACCAGTACCGGGTGCCCGGCCAGCGGCAGACCGAGTCGCGGCAGCAGGTCCAGCGATGACGCGGACCGCGGACTACCTGTGGCGGCGGTGGGACGTGGACAGCCTGCTGCACGCGGTGGCTCCCGAGCACGCCGCCGGGGACGGGCACGGGCTGATCGGGGCGGTGTGCGGTGCCACCCTCGGCGTCGACGACTCCGTCGAGGTCGCGCTTCGTGGCCTGCCCTGCACCAGTTGCTGGGTTTTCGTCGCCACGCAGGCGGAGGACGCGCAGTGGCGGCTGTGAACGGGGTGGACGGCGGGCGGCACCGGTGCGACTCGCTCGGCGCCGCCGGGGTGACCGTGTCCCGCCTGCTCGCGCGCATGCGGGCCGAGGGGCGTCGGCTGCGGCTGGACTGGCCGGCGGAGGTCGCGGACGAGGACTACGACGAGTGCGCCACCATCGTCCTGCCCCTGCGGGGCGCCACGTGCTGAGGAAGCGCCTGCGCCACCCGCGGTGGTGGTGGCGGCGCAGCCGATCCGTCACCCACCACGAGAACGCGGTGGGTTCATCCTGAGTACGGGCTCTGCGGCGGTCGCATTTTCCTGAGCAGTGTGAGCAGGGTGCCCTGTTCCTCCGCGTCGAGGCCGGTGAAGAGGCCGGAGGCGTGCAGGCGGGTTCGGAGCGCAGCCCAGAGTTCGTGTCCGCGTTCGGTCAGGGCCAGGGTGCGCTTGCGGCCGTCGGCGGGGTGGGGCTGGCGGGCGACGAGTCCGGTGGCCTGGAGTTTGTCGGCGACGAGGCTGACCGTGGAGGGGTCGCAGCGCAGCCGGGCCGCCACCTCCCGCATCGTCGGCGGCTCGGTTCCCGGAGCGAGTGCCCACAGCGCGCCGGCCACGGAGGCCGGCACGCCGAACTCGCCGAGGACTTGGGCCACGACCGCGTCCGCCGCGTTTCCCACCTCCACGAGAACACGGACGATCTCGGCCTTCCGCTCGACGTCCGCGCGGTGCGTCGCCAGGGCGTCCACGTCACGGTCAACGGTCACGAAGCGATGATACGCTCCTCATATCAATGAGAAACTCAATGAATGTGGTGGAGTAAATGAGCGACGAACATGCCGGCGAGACAGTGCTCGTCACGGGTGGAACGGGTTACCTGGCCGGTTGGGTGATCTCGGGCCTGCTCCAGCGCGGCTACCGGGTGCGCACCACCGTGCGCGGCCTCGACAAGGCGGAGCAGGTGCGCGCCGCCGTGGGCGAGCAGGCAGGTGGGCCGGCGGCCGGGGCCGTCGAGTTCGCGGCCGTTGACCTCCTTCGCGACGACGGCTGGGACCAGGCGGTCACGGGTGTCGACTACGTGCTGCACACCGCGTCGCCGACGCCCTTCAGCTCCGACGGGGACCTCATCACCACCGCCCGCGAGGGCACCCGTCGCGTCCTGGGCGCCGCCGCCCGCGCCGGGGTGAAGCGCGCCGTGTTGACCTCCTCGGGCGTCACGGCCGACACCGGCGACTCGGCCACGGCCGCGACTGAAGCGGTGTGGACCGCGCCCGCCGGCACCCCGCATCGCGCGTACCCCGACTCCAAGATCCTCGCCGAGCGCGACGCGTGGGATCTCGCCGCCGCGACCGGGCTCGAACTGACCGCCGTCCTGCCGACGTTCATGCAGGGCCCCATGCTCGGCGCGTCGATCAGACCGGGAACGATCGAGGTCATCCGCCGCCTGCTCACCCGGGAGATCCCCGCCGTGCCGAACGTCGGGTGGAACATCGTCGACGTCCGTGACATCGCCGAACTGCACATACTCGCCATGACCAGCCCAGCCGCCGCAGGTCAGCGCTTCCTCGGGTCGGGCGACTTCTGGTGGTACCGAGACATCGCCCGGGTCCTGCGCGAGAAGCTCCCGGACGAAGCCGCCAGGGTGCCCACGCGCACCATGCCCGACCTCATCGTCAAGCTCCTCGCCCGCCTGAACCCGCGGATGGCGATGCTGCGCGCCGAGTTGGGCCGGACAAGACTCGTCGACAGCGGCAAGGCCCGCACCCAGCTCGGCTGGCTTCCGCGCCCCACCGAGCAGACCATCATCGACACCGCCACCGCGCTCATCGCCAACAACGCACTCAGCCGGTAGCCGTCGACGCCGCGCTCCGGTGTCGACCGAGGACAGCACCCAGGCAGCACACCGGACCAACCGGACCCGGGTCCGGGCTCAGGTGGCCAGCAGGCCGTCCAGCGACTTGGCCACCAGTTCGGCCACCTCGGGTTCGGCCTCGGCGCGGTCGGCGGCCACCAGGCCGATCCGGGTGCGCCGGTCCAGCACGTCCTCGGCGCTGAGCGCGCCCTCGTGGCGCACCGCCCAGACCACCTCGGCCGCGGTGATCCCGCCGCGCCCGCCGACCGGGTCGGCCATGTCCGGGTCCAGTTCGGCCAGTGCGGCGATCCGGCCGGCCTCCATGCCGTAGCGGGCCACCAGGCGCGCCGGAGCATCCACAGTGGACAGTTGGCTCTGGTGGCCGGCGCCCACCAGCGGGATGTCCGTGGTGCGCGACGGACCGGCGGCCAGCTGGCGCGCCTCGATGGCGGTGTCCACCGCGTCCTCGGCCATCCGCCGGTAGGTGGTCAGCTCGCCGCCGAGCACGGTGACCACCCCGTCCGGCCCGGTCACCACGCGGTGGCCGCGGCCGCCCGCGCGGCTGCTCACCCGGCCGCCCACCTGGGTGCCGAACCACTCGGCCGCGCGGCTGGCCGCCTGCCGGCCCGGCCAGCCGCCGTCCGGGGCCCTGGTGGGGGTGTCCAGCCGGGCGCCGATCCCGGCGAACGCGCGGAGCACGTGCTCGCGCCGCAGTCGACGGTCCAACATGGACGAACCCACGTCCAGCAGGAAGTCCACATCGGACTGTGGTGGCTCCGGGGTCTCGGGCACCGGGCGGTCGCGGTAGTCCACGGACTGGTCGGCCATGCCCAGGTACACCAGGCCGTCCTGCTGCGGGGTCAGCGACACCAGCTTGGGCCGCTTGGCCACGACCGCCGTGGTGGCCAGCGCGGTGCCGGCCAGGCCGACCACCTCGGCGTCCAGCACCAGGTAGGTGCCCAGCCAGTGGCGCAGCCGCACCGACTCCTGCAACTCGTTGGCCCACACGCCGGTGGCGTTGACCACCGCGTGCGCCCGCACCGAGAACGCGCTGCCGGTCAGCTCGTCCACCACGTCGGCGCCGTCGCCGTGCAGGCGGGTGGCGCGCACCCGGGTGAGCACCCGCGCGCCGAACCCGGCCGCGGTCCTGGCCAGCGCGCACACCAGCCGGGCGTCGTCGACGAGCTGGCCGGCGAAGGAGAGGGTGCCGCCGCGCAACTCGGTGGCGCGCAGGCCGGGCACCAGCGCCAGCGCCTCGGCCGTGGGCACGTGCCGTGGCGGGGGCAGCACCGCCGCGGGTGTGCGGGCCAGCCGACGCAGCGCGTCCTCGGCGCGCAGCCCGGCCGCGACCGCCACCTCGGCCGGGGTCGGGCCGCTGCGGCCGAGTTTGACCTGGTACTGCGGGTAGAGCGTGGGCAGCGCGTGCACCAGGTGCGGCGCGGTCCTGGTCATCAGCACGTTGCGCTCCACCGCGTTGAGCCGGGCCAGCGCGAAATCACCGTTGATCAGGTGCCGCAACCCGCCGTGCACCACGTTGCCGGACCACCGCGAGGTGCCGAACCCGATGTCCCTGGCCTCGACCAGGCACACGGACAGGCCACGGGACGCGGCGTCCAGCGCCACCCCGGCCCCGACCACGCCGCCGCCCACCACCAGCACGTCCAGCACGGCACCGTCGGCGACCGCGGCCAACTCCGTCCTCCGGCGCGCCGCGTTCAACGAGGTGGCGCGCAGCGAACCGGCGGGCAGCGGAGTGGTCATGGGGCTCTCCTCGGCGGCATGGGACGGGAGCCACGGTCGCCGACCTCGGCTGGTCGAGTCGGTGTGGCGGTACCCGGACATGGTCACGAGCCTAGGGCCGCATCCGGTGCCGCCCACCGACCACACCACGAGCTGTGGCGATGCCTACAGCTTGACCAGCATCTTGCCGATGTTCTCGCCGCGCAGCATGCCCAGGAACGCGTCCGGCGCGTTGCGCAGGCCCTCCACCACGGTCTCGTGGTACTTCAGCTTGCCCTCCCTGATCCAGCCGCCGACCTCCTGGAAGAACTGGTCCTTGAGGTGGGCGTGGTCCAGCACCAGCATGCCGCGCATGGTCAGCCGGTTCTTGATGAAGTTGGCCAGGTTGCGCGGTCCCGGCGGCGGCTCGGCCTCGTTGTACTGGGAGATCATCCCGCACACGGTGATCCGGCCGTGCAGGTTGAGCCGGCTGATGGCGGCCTCCAGGTGCTCACCGCCGACGTTGTCGAAGTACACGTCGATGCCGTTCGGCGTGAGCTTCTTGAGCTGCTCGTAGACGGGCCCGTCCTTGTAGTTGAACGCCGCGTCGAAGCCGAGTTCCTCGGTGACGTAGCGGACCTTCTCGGCCGAGCCGGCGCTGCCCACCACCAGGGAGGCGCCGCGCAGCTTGGCGATCTGGCCGACCATCGAGCCGACCGCGCCGGCCGCGCCGGACACGAAGACCGCGTCGCCCTCCTTGAACTCGGCGACCTCGATCAGGCCGGCGTAGGCGGTCAGCCCGGGCATGCCCAGCACGCCGAGGTAGGTGCTCAGCGGGGCAGCCTGACCGTCCACCTTGGCCGCGTGCCTGCCGTCCACCACGGCGTACTCGCGCCAGCCCAGCGAGTGCAGCACGGTGTCCCCGGGGCGCAGCCAGTCCACAGTGGACTTGACCACCTCGCCGACGGCGCCGCCCTCCAGCGCGTGGCCGAGCTGGAAGGGGAGCACGTAGGACTTGACGTCGTTCATCCGGCCGCGCATGGCCGGGTCCACGCTCATGTACAGGTTCCGCACCAGCACCTGGCCCTGGGCCGGCTCGGGCACGGGCACCTCGGCGAACTCGAAGTTGTCCTCGGTCGGCCACCCCTTGGGCCGGGAGGCGAGCCGGATTTCGAGGCCGGTGGACGGGGAACTCATCGGGGTGTCCTCCAATGCTCCGGGCTGATATACGAGACTACAACGTGCCGTATTCTGGCACCTGGCTCGTACAACAGCGTGCACCGGACCCCTTGTTCCCGCTGGTCGGCGACTGAGCGTCAGGGATGCGCCACGAGCTGTGACCGTCTGCCTACTTGCGGCGCAGCAGGCCCCGCCGCTGCAACGCCGCCTCCAGGTTCTGGAACGTGCGCTCGACCTCGGCGTCGAAGTGCAGCTGGTCGTGCTCGGGCACGGACCGGTTCGGCGTCGGCATCGGGGTCATCTCCAGCCACCGCTCGTTCCACAGCGCCTTGACCGCGGCCTCCCAGTGCAGCCGCGCCCCCAGCTGCACCACCCGCTCCTGCTCGGCGATCTGGGCCATCCAGCCCTGCGACTCCACCAGCTCGCGCTCCAGTTCGGCGGCGCGCTCCCGGTCCTGCTGGCGCATCCGCTCCACCGCCTCGGTGGCCAGCCCGGTGATCTCCTTGTACCGCTCCACCGCGGACACCGGCTGCTGCCTCGGCCACTCGCCCGCGTCCGCGACGACCTCGCCGCTGCCGCCGCTACCAGCGCTGTCACCGCTACCAGCGCTGCCGGTGCTGTCGGTGCTCATCGACCCTCCGTCTCCGCCGCCGCCACGAACCGCGTCCGCACGCCCCGTGCTCACCCGCCCTGTTCGCCGGGCCTGCTCACCCGCCGTCCCCGCCGACCTCGTCACCGAAGTCGAAAGGGATCACCACCTGCGGCCGGGCGTGCTCGAACCGGTCGAAGAACAGCCCCCGGTGCGGGCGCGGCGACCAGTTCACCGGCGCGCCGGGCACCAGCGAGCCCAACTCGGACCCCTGCACGTCAAAGGCCACCCACGGCCCGAGATCGTCGGTCGAGCCGATCGGCATGCTCGCCTTCAACCGGTTCACCCCGCGCCACCAGCCGAGCACGTGTGTTCGGTTCTCCGGGCCGTGCCGCAGCACCGTGCGCAGGTCGTCCAGACCCGAGCGTCGGGTCTTCGGGTCCTTCTCCTCCAGGATGGCGTGCGCCGCGTCCACCCCGTACAACGCCAGGTAGTGCGGCTGCGGCTGGGACACCCGCTCCCCGGTCAGCCGTCCGGTCAGCTCGCCGGCCAGGTCGGCCAGCAGCGCCTTGACGTCCTCCAGCCGCACCAGCTGGGGCTCGTGGCCGGCCGAGCGCAGCCGCTTGGCCACCTGGTCCACCCACGGGTGGGCCGCGTCCACCAGACAGGCCAGGGTGAACCGCGCCTCGCCCGGCTCGTGCTGCGCGGCCAGCGACAGCACCGCACCGCCGATGGTGGCCGCGGCCTCGGCCACCACCGACCCGATGGCCGCGATGTTGCGGCCGGGCGCGCGCTCCATCCGCACCCGCACCGCGCTGGACGCCACGTCGATGACCTGGCCGAGCAGCGCCACCGGCACGGCCGGGCCGGGCCGCAGCGCCCGGAAGTCGGCCATGTCGTCCAGCGCCGGGGTGATGCTGCCGTCGAACAGCCGGGGGCTGGTCAGCTCGGCCGGCCGCTGCCGCCACAGCCGGTGCTGCAACTCGTCGAAGGTGCCCCGGCTGGTGGCGTCCGGGATGCGGGCGATCTCGTTGCCCTGGCGCACCCCGGACTCGTGGTTGACCACCGCGTGCCAGCGGGGCAGGTTGATCGCGGCGTCGTTGTGCACCTCGACCAGCACCTTGCGCGACTTGGGCAGCGCCACCCGCACGATGAACTGCTCGAAGATGGCCGGCCGCAGCCAGAACGACTCGATGCTGGCCACGTCCTGGCTGGCCAGCACCAGGTGGATGCCCTGGGACCGGCCGCGCCGCGCCACGTCCTCCAGCAGCGCGGTCGCCTGGCTGGTCACCGCGTCCCGCTCGGCGAACAGGAACTGGAACTCGTCGATCACCGCCACGATCCGCGGCCACCGGCCGTCCGGGTCCTCGGCCCGCAGTTCCTCCAGCTTGGTCACCTCGTGGCGCTTGGCCGCGTCCGCCCGGCGGCGCATCTCCTCGGCCAGGAACCGCAGCAGGGCCACGCCGAACTCGCGGTCGGTGTTCACGTTCACCCCGACCAGCCGCGCGTGCGGCAGCCAGCTCGGGTCCTTGCGGCCCGGGGTGAACTGGGCGAAGGACACGCCCTCCTTGAAGTCGAGCAGGTACAGCTCCAGCTCGTCCGGCCCGTAGCGGGCGGTGAGCCCGGCCAGCATGGCGTAGAGGAAGTTCGTCTTGCCCGACCCGCTCGGCCCGCCCACCAGCGCGTGCGGTGACGCGTCGCCCAGGTGCAGCAGCACCGGCTCGCCGTCCCGGTAACCGACCGGTGTGCTCACCCCGGCCGCCGAGGTCTCCGTCCACAGCTGGCCGGGCAGCAGGTCGGCGAACGTGCCCAGCCGGGACCGCCGCTCCTCCAGCGCCTCGGCGATCGCCGCGCACGCCCGGGGCACCCGGGTGCGGGGCAGCGCCGGGTCCAGCGTCACGGTGGCGTGCCGGCCGGTCATCGTGCACCGCGCGGTCTGGTCGTCGGCGAGCAGCACGGTTTCCCCCGGGCTGTTCACGGTGACCGGGATGTCCACGATGACCAGCTGGATACCGCAGGCCAGGCCGTTGCGGGCGACCCGCTGGAGCTTCTGCTGCAACTCCTCCTTGAGCGCGGAGCGGTTGCCGAACAGCACGGCGATCCGCCACGGCTCGGTGCGCCTGGTGCCCGCGCCGGCCGCCGCCCGCAGCGAGGTGTGCCCCTCCACCAGCATGTTGGTGTGGATGCGCCGGATGTGCTCGGACAGCTCGTCGAGCAGCTCGTGCAGCCGCGCCGGGTCGTGCACGGTGAGCAGGCCGGCCCTGGTCAGCGGGTACAGGCCGGGCAGTGACCCGGTGAGCTGGCCGGTGTCCCACACGTGCACGTGCACCAGGCCCGGCTGGAAGTAGCTGAGCACCCGCAGCAGCAGGTTCTCCACCAGCGTCTCGGCCAGCGCGCGGCTGTCCACCGTCGAGGACACGTGCAGGTGCGCCTGGTCGAGCAGGGGCACCGCGACCGGGAACGGCTGGTGCTTGGGCGCGCTGTCCACCACCGCGGTGCCGATCCGCCACAGCTCCGGGATGGCCGCGCTGCCGTCGGCCGTGCCCGGCTGGCCCAGCCAGGACTCCCACGGCGCGCTGGCCGTGCCGGGGGCGGCCTGGTCAACCAGGCTGATCAGCTGGTCGGGGCCGGCCGAGGTCCACTCGGCGAAGATCTCCTCGCGGTCGTCGAGCGCCTTGCCGAGCCGGTCGGTCAGCACCGGGTTGTGCAGTGCCTTGGCCAGGGCGGGATCGCGCAGCGCCGCGTCGATGCCGGCCCGCCGGAGCATCAGCTCGAACATGTCCTTGGCCCGCGCCACGGCCACCCGGTGGTGCTGTCTGGCCGCCGAGCCCAGCGCCGCCGCCACGGCCACGCGGAACTCGGCGAAGGCCTGCTTGATTCGTGTGCGACGCTCGTCTCGCCTGCTCACAGCCCACCTCACGGCATCGGTTCACGACCGGGCGAGAACCCAAGATCAAATCAAAATTACCAGCCACGACGGCCCGTCGCTCGCCATCGAGCTGGCCGAGGCCCAGTGCGCTCTCCGGTATCCCAGCGTTCCGGTCGGGTCACCACCGCTGTTCCGGTCGAATCGGACCACCGGGACCACACCGGACGCGACCGGGCTACAACCGCGCCGCCAGCGTCTCCACGGACTGCATGCTGGCCGAGATCTGCCCGAGGAAGTCCGGCATGCGCTCGCTGACCACGGCGAATCCGGCGGGCACCAGTGATTCGTGATGGGTGCGGCTGGTCTCGGTCAACAGCTCGATGGCCTCGTCGAGCCGGTCCCTGGCCGAGCTGGCGCCGCGGTACATCTCGGCCAACAGGTCGCGGATCGTGTCGAGAACCGCCTGGACCTCCTGGATCGACGTCATCTCACAGCCTGTTGGCGACGTCGTCGATGTCGGAGCGGCCGGCGTCAAAGCCCTGCAACAGCTCGTTGCTGTCGCTGAGCAGCTTGGCGAACTGGCCCTTGACCTGGTCGACGTCGTTCTGCGAGGTGCCCTGCATGGTGGTGGACAGCAGGTTCTGGATCTCCTCGGCCCGCTTGGTCACCTCCTGCATGAACTGGATGCACTCGTTGGCCATGTCCGCGGCTCGGACAACGGCTGACCGCACCTCTTCGATGGTTGCCATCTGGCCTGCGTCTCCCATTGCCTACCGGCGACCGGACGGCCGCCCCTGTGAAAAGTAGTACCTGATTTCTGATGGGACACAAGAAGAATCGGCCGAACGGAGTGTTGCGCGGTCCACCCGGTCGTACTAGTGGCAACCGACAACCCGCGCCGCTGCCCTGGGCCGGTCAGCCGTGGCCCGCTCACCCCCGCGCCGGGGCCGGACCGGGCGGAACCCCGCTGCCCGGAGCCGCCGGCGCGCCCGCGCCCTGCTCGGGCACCGCCCGCAGTTCCAGTGCGGTAATGCCTGATGAGGGCCTGGTTTCCGCGGTCCAGCCAATGCTGCTGACCCCGTTGTCCGACCGGATCGGCGACCACCCCGTGCGGCCCAGCGAGGACACCGCCGTCCGCAGGGCCCGTTCCCCGCCCTGCCGGCTCGTGCCCAGGTCAACCTGCACGCTGAGTACCCCGTCCCGCGCGGTGACGCCCTGGATTGCGCCCGATTGGACGATCCGGCTGGCTACCGCCCGTGCCTGCCATTCCGCCCCGGCCGTGTGATCGGCGACAACGTCCACCCGCAGCCACAACCGCACCGGCTCGCCGTCCGGTCCGGTGGCGTTGGCCGGCGTCGGCGTCGGTTGCGCGGCCGGTTCCGGCTCGGGCTCGGGTTCGGCCGGGGGCGCGCCGCGCTCGTGGGGATCGCCGCCCGCCCACGCCTCCACCAGCAGCCGCTCCGCCCCGGGCACCCACTCGTCGATCAGCTCCGGGTCGTCCAGCACGGTCCACGCGGTCGGCGGCTCGCAGGACACCGGCGGCACCGGGAACTCCGGCCGCAGCGACCGCACGAACTGCCGAACAGCCCTGGCCAGCGCGGCAGCCGTGTGGTAGTCGGCCCGCTCGGCACTGACCACGCTGACCGTCACCGCCCAGCAGCCGGGCTCCTCGTCCGAGCAGTCCCCGCTTGCCACGATCCGGCCCCCGGTGTGCGCGACCAGCTCCCGACAGGCGTCCCGCGCCTGCCGGTCGTCATCGGCCGCCACCACCACGGTGATCAGCAGTTCGAGGTCTTGGTCCGTCATCGACAGGCGATTGTCCACGAGGTCACCGCACCCCCGACAGCTCGGGCCACCGCCTGGGACTTCCGACTTGCGCGGGCCGGGGAGCGGGTTTGACCTGGAGTGGGCTCCAGGGTGTTGGCTGGACCAGCAAGGCGACAGCGAGTGAGCATCGCAGCGAGCGTCAGCGAGCGAGGAGCGGAGCGAGCGCGGCGCCGAGCAAATCCAGCGCAGCAAGTCGAGGGAAGGAACGCCATGTCGCAGCAACTGCAGGGCAAGGTCGCGCTGGTCACCGGGGCGTCGTCGGGCATCGGGGAGGCCACCGCGGTGGCGCTGGCCGAGGCCGGGGCCGCGGTGGCGATCGGCGCGCGGCGGGCGGACCGGCTGGCCGGGCTGGCCCAACGGCTGACCGACGCGGGCGCGCGCGTGCTCACCCTGGACCTGGACGTCACCGACGAGGCGTCCTGCCGCGCGGCCGTTGCCGCCACGGTCAGCGAGTTCGGCGGGCTGGACGTGCTGGTGAACAACGCGGGCGTGATGCTGCTCGGCAGGATCAACGGCGCGGACACCACGGACTGGACGCGCATGGTCAACACCAACGTGCTCGGGCTGATGTTCATGACCCACGCGGCCCTGCCGCACCTGGTCGAGCGCAAGGGCGCGGTGGTGCAGATGTCGTCCACGGCCGGGCGGACCGTGCGCGCCGGCACCGGCGTGTACAACGCCACCAAGTGGGGGGTGAACGCGTTCAGCGAGTCGCTGCGCCAGGAGGTCTACCAGGACGGCGTGCGCGTGGTCGTGGTCGAGCCGGGCATCGTCGCGACCGAGCTGCGCGAGCACATCACCGACGCCGACGCCAAGGCGTCGATCGTCCGGAGCGCGGAGAGCATCCGCCAGTTGCAGCCGGAGGACATCGCCAACGCCGTGGTGTGGGCGGTGACCCAGCCCGCGCACGTCTCGGTCAACGAGATCCTGGTGCGGCCCACCGACCAGGGCTGGTGACACCGGGCCGGGTGGGGTGGCCGCGCTCTGGTGGCCGCCCCACCCGGTGTGGTCTCAGTCCAGGGCGAGGGTCTGCCGGACGAACGCGGTCACCTCGCCCAGCACCTCGTCCTTGTTGGTCTCGTTGAACACCTCGTGCCGCGCGCCCGGGTAGATGCGCTCGACGAACTCCAGGCCGCGGATGCGGTCGGTGCCGGTCCTGGTCTCCTCCAGCGGCACCAGTTCGTCGTCCTCCCCGTGCACCCACAGCACGGGCAGGCCCTCCAGCGGGCCGCCGAAGTTCACCGCGTCGACGGCGGCCTCCAGCGCCGCCAGCGTCTCCCGGCGGAACGGGCCGTGCCACACCAGCGGGTCGGCCTGGTAGGCGGCGCCGACCGCGGGATCGCGGGACAGCGTCGCCGGATCGATCGGGGTGTCCGGGATCTGCTCGTGCTCCAACAGGTCCAGCACGTGCCAGGTGCCCAGCACCGGGCCGGACAGCACCAGCGCGGCCAGTTCGTCGCGGTGGCGCTGGGCGTAGCGGGCCGCGATCAGCCCGCCCATGGAGTGCCCGATCACCACGGTGGGCAGGTCGCCGGCCACGGTCGCCGCTGCCGCGTGCACGTCGTCGACCACGGCCTCGACGTCGCGGATCAGCACGCGCTCGCCCGCGGAGCGGCCGTGGCCGACGTGGTCCGGCCCGACCACCACGGCACCGGCGGCGACCAGCGCGTCGGCCACGTGCTGGTACCGGCCGAGGTGCTCGCCGTAGCCGTGCACCAGCACGGCCCGCCAGCGCGCGTCGGGGTTGGGCCAGGTGTGGACGGCGAGGCTGCCGCCGTGTCCGGGCAGGTTCGACTCGACTGGTTCAACCACGCCACCCACCCCAGCACACGGCGGCCCCGCGGTTGCTGGCGGGGCCACCGAGCATCGGCGGTTCAACCACCGCTCACGGCCGGTGGTAGGCGCTGCCCTCGATGCGGCCGTGGTCGCAGACCGGGCCGAGGTTCCAGGTGAAGGTCATCGGCTCGGTCTCGTCCGGCGGGATGGCGATCGCCTTGGTCGCCTCGGGCTCGCAGGCGGCGGTGTCCGGTTCGTCACCGGAGGGCACGGCCGTCCAGTGCAGGTTGGCCACTGCCGTGGCGCCCGGCTCCAGGGCGACCAGCGACGGGCCGGGGTTGGCGACCCGCTGCATGTTGGTGGGCACCGGCTGGTTGTCCGACGTGAGCAGCTGCATGCCGCCGTAGCCGTACAGGGTGCACCCGGTCTTGCTGACGTTGGTGACCTCCAGGCGCGCGTAGCGGTTGCCCGCGGCGGCGTCCTCGTTGGTCACCTTGGCCGTGAGCGTGCTGGCCGAACACCGGGGCGTGCCACCGGAGTCCTGCTGCTGCGGCCGCTGCTGCTGCGTCGCCGACAGGACGATCGTCGGCTGGACCGGCACCTGCTGGGTGACCGCGTCGGAGCCGGCCGGCGTGGTCTCGCCCGTGGTCGGACTCTGCGCGGTCACGGTGCCGCTGCTGGCTGAGCCCGCCGACGTGGTCAGCCCCTGCGCCGCCGTGTCCGGTCTCGCTCCGCAGGCCGCCAGCGCGGCACCAGCCACCACGGCGAGGACTCCGCACGCGATCCGATTTCCGGCGAGGACCATAGTGTCCACCTCCTGGGCCCGCGCTCTGGCGGGTGTAGTGCGTCCTGGCCCTATGTGAAGAGGACGTACGGCGGGGTGGTTCGGTTGAGTGCGCTCGTCCAAAATTCACCGGATCGGCCGTACGAAATGCCGGTTTTTTTCGAAGTCGCGCTCGTCGTCGCAGGTCGTCCGGTTGCGCCACCCCGTTGGTTGTCGTCGCACACCCCCTTCGAACCCGCTCGGTCCCCGTGGTCGGGGAGCACCCGCTCGGGTCACTACCGTCGGTGTACCCGCTCGCACCCGGTGATAACCCCAGGCGTGCACGCCGCGGCCAACAAGTCCACTGTGGACCTGTTGGCCGCGGGGAAGTGCGTGGTGGGGCTGGACTTCACTCGGCGGTGTCGCGCGCGGGAGCGGCCGGCAGCCGGGTGCCCGGCGGGGTGATGATGTAGGCAACGCCACCCGGACCGCTGCCGGTGGCGCCGTTGGCCAGGATGCGCTTGGTCCGCTGCCACACGGTCTCGAACTGGGCCCGCTTGTACACGTGCCGCACGGCGGTGTTGTTCGGCGAGGCCGGGTCGTTGACGATCACGTCCCCGGTGGGGGTGAACCCGATGACGACCATGATGTGCCCGGCCGTGCCGTATCCGGCCCCGTCCAACTCGCTGGCCAGGAACGACTGCGAGGTGATCACCGGGATGCCGCGCTTGGTGTACTGCTCCAGCTCGGTGAGCGAGCCCAGTCGGGTGATGTGCCCCCACAGCCCGTAGGTGGCCGCGTAGGCGGTGTTGAACGGCCAGTTCCCGGTGCCCTCGTAGGCGTGGTCGTAGGTGAACCGCGCGGCGTGGTCCACGCTCGGGTCGCTGTAGCCGGGGTCCACCCAGGACAGGTCGTGCCGGCTGGGGCCGCGACCCCAGTACTCCACCACCATCTCGGTGGAGGTGGGGCTGCACCAGTTCTCCCCGCCACCGCCGTACTGCGGGTAGCGGCCGGCGTGGGTGTTCTGCGAGTAGCGGGGGACCGGCAGCTCGATGCCCCAGGCACCACCCGACGGGCTGGTCGGCACGGTGAACCGGTCCGGGATGGCCGAGGTCATGGCGCCGACCATGGACAGCGTGGGCGAGGCGGCCAGCCCGACCCGCCGGTACAGGGTGACGCGCAGGTCGTAGCCGACCAGCCGCGTGCCCGCCGCGGTCTGGTAGGTGTCCACGTCGACCATCCCGTCCACATCGGACTGTCCGGTCACGCTGGTGCGCTTGATGTCGGTGTCCTTCGCCGCCCAGCGGCCCAGCACGTACCACGCGGTGTCGGTGCCGGCCGCGGTGTGCCCGCGCATCGCCACCTCCAGCCAGGTCCCCTCCGGGGTGTCGGCGTTCCACGAGGCGACCAACTGCGTGGCCGGAAAGCCCGGGGCGTGGCGGGGCGAGGTCCAGGAGGCGTACTCGTAGGTCCGGGTGCCCAGGCCGGGCTCGGTGTGCGTGGTGGTGCCGGCCGGTCGTCCGATGGTCAGCCCGGCGGGCGTGACCGCGGTGCCGTTGGCCGTGCCCTGCCGCCAGTCGTCCGGCGAGCGCCACTCGTGGTAGTCCACGGGGGCGGCATCCTGGGCGGGGGCGTCGGCGGCCTCCGCCGCGGTCGCCGTCACCGCGGCCGACGCGACCAGCGCACTGCTGAGCAGGGCGGCGGCGGTTGTCCGAACCGGGCGCATCCTGACCACCTCACCTCGGCAAACGGGTATAGCCAGGGATTTTCGTGGTTTGGGCATGCAATGTAAACGCCTGACGTTGGCGGCGGGTCAAGTCAACCGGTTCGGCCGATCGGCCCGGAGCGCGGCGTCCAGCTCCTGGTGCGCCTGCGGGTGGTCCGCCCACCACCGGGCAAAGGCCGGATTGCGCTCGACCATCGCCCGGTAGGCCCGGGCCGCGCAGGTGAACACCTCGTCCGCCTTGCCCTCCAGCGGGCCGTCCAGCCTGGTCGCCACGATCACCGGAACGGAGAGCGGATCCCCCCGCAACGGCCGGATGACGATTCCGTCGCCACTGCGCGAGGCCGGGGCGGCCAGGGAAACCGCGCCAGCGGACACCAATGCGCGGGCCGTGCTGCTCTCCGAGGTGTAATGGGTGATTTTCGGGGTGAATCCAGCGGCCAGACAGGCCGCGTGCAACTGCATTCGCAGACTGTTGTGGTCCGGCGGCGGCACCACCCACTCGCAGTTGGCCAGATCGACCAGGTCGATCACCTTGTCCGCGGCCAGCGGATGCGTTTCCGCCACCGCCACGAACTGCGGCTCCACCAGCAGGGTGCGCACCCGCACACCGCGCAGCTGTCGGCGTTCCATCCCCTCGAACCGCTCGAACACGGCCAGGTTCACCCGCCCGGAGACCAGCATGTCCAACAGCACCGGCCCGGACGACTCGATCTCGGTGCGCACCTCCGAACACGCGATGCGCGCCCGCAGCTCGGCCACCAGCTGCCCGACGAACAGCAGTGGCATGGCCGCCGCGACCAGCCGCCCCACCGCCGGGCCGGCGGCCCGCTGACGTGCCGTGACCAGCAGCTGGCTGAAGTCGTCCAGCACCTCCCTGGCCGAGCCGACCACATAGCGCCCCAGGTCGGTGGGGACGCTGCCCGAGGTGGTGCGCTCGAACAGCTTCCCGCCCACCAGTCGCTCCATCGACCGGAGTTGCGCGCTCAGCGCGGGCTGGGTGAGCCCGAGACGGGCCGCTGCCTTGGTGACGCTGCCCTCCTCGGCGATCGCGCAGACCGCCCTCAGGTGCCGTAGTTCAAGTTCGGGCATAACGACCTTCTATCCCTCATGGGGAGGCCGCACCAGCCAGCGTTCGGGTCATAAATCGAATCGCCTGGCGTTTTCCCGGACTTTTACCAGTTGTGCCTCCGCGTCCATCCCACCTGGAATCGTTCCGCCGATTCTCCGCCGTTTACCTCTTTGGTGGTATGGCGTGCCGCCACCACCTGCGCTAACCGCCAGCGCCGCAAGTCGGAATTGCGCGTCGCACCTGTTCCCGGCGCGTCCCAAACAGACTGTCCACTCAGGCCCAGCAGCACCCGTGGGTTGACGGCCACCCTCGACCCCGGCCGTGGACGCCCATCCGCCGCCAGCCGGCACGCCGGGACGACCCAACCCGCTCGCAGCCACCCCGCCCCGGCCGGTTAAGCTAGACGCCGACGAGCACGACCAGCCCTCGTAGCTCAGGGGATAGAGCATCGGTTTCCTAAACCGTGTGTCGCAGGTTCGAATCCTGCCGGGGGCACCACCTTTCACCGGGTGAAATCAGCCCCTGACCAGCGGAAACGCGGTCAGGGGCTGATCTTTTTCCCGGGCAGTCGCGATGGCCGCGGGTCGTGGGACCGGCCGGGGGAGAGGCCACCCGGCCCGGGGCGAGCGGGTGGGCCCGTGCCCCTCCACACCCGGAAGTAGGTGGGCGGGGACACCACGCCGCCACTGGGGAGCAGAAGAGCAGCCCGACCGTCGCCGTGCCCAACCGATCGAGCTGATCGCGCAGGATCGCCACCAGGACCGGCGGAACCGGACTGGTCAGAGATCGGGCAGTGGGTCGGGCGGCAGGAAGTCGGCGGAATTCTCCGCGTCCGCGGCGTTGATCACGGGCACGTACTCGTCGTCCACCTCATATCGGATCCCGGACAGCGTGAAGGTCGGGATCGGCGTGGGGTCGACCGGTCCGATGCTGGTGCTTCGCGGATACCTGGCCAGCACGGATTTCGGTTTGCTCCGCCCCAACAACCCGGTGGACAGCACCGTCACCGCGGAATCACTGACCACGATCACGACGTACGGAGTCACACTCTGTACGAGTTGGGCGGGAAACATGTAGCGAATCGTGTCCCCCGGCTCCAGAAAGGTTCGCACCTGAGCGCGGATGGCCGATGACATGGGCACCGACCCAGGCTAGCGGGGTGGGCTGGACCTCTACCGGGGAATCACGAGATCGCCGGCCGGATCGACGCGACCGATGAGGTGCCACGTGAAGCCGAGGTCGTCCTCGGCGACCGGCCCGGCCAGGTATGGCCCGGTCAGCAAGCCGATCGGTTCGTTCGGGTGCGGTCCGGCGATGACCAGGGCGCTGCGGGTCCACGGCGAACAGTGTGCTGGGGCGCGGCGGTCACGGGCCTCGACGGGGCCGTGCGTTCGGCGTCCCAGCACGGGACACGCCGACCATTCGCCGCCGCGGTACCCCAGCGGACCCGGTTCACCTGCTCACGAGTGGAATCGTCTCAGTCGGCAGCGCGCTCCGTTCCAGGTCGCGAGCTGACAGGTACGCCAATGCCGGCGCGGCGGCGAAGGTGAGCGACTGCGACAGGAAACCGCCCGCCATCACCACCGAGACGATCCCGATCGGCAGTGCCGCGACCGACAACACGGCAAAAACCAGGAACAGCACCGCGAGCACGGTCTCCACGACGGCGCCCTGCAGTGCGGGGAAACTCCGTTGCCGCCGGCGGAACTTGTCGGTCCGTTGCCACATCGTCTTCCGCCCCAGAACGGCGGCGAACGACGCCACGCTGATCACGTAGAAGAGAGCCCGAGCGGCGATCGTCAGTCGAAGGAACTCGCGAGCGGTGTAGCGCAGGACCTGCCGGCACTCCGCCACGCGCAGGACCTGCTTGGTGACGAACAAGGCCGCGAACGGGACCAACCAGCCGACTGGCACGGGCCACATGTCGCCGTTCGCGATCATGGAAAGCAGGACGACCGGACCGAAGGCGAGGCCGACGAACCGAATGCCCAAGATGTAGTTCCGCAGCCCGTGGTTCGCGTGGTACAGCCGCTGCACCAGATTGAGTTGCGACGGAATCCTGCTGTTTCCGGGATAAAAAAGACGACGATGGGCGAGCCACTCCTGGACCGGCCCGTAGGTCCACCGGTATCGCTGCTTCTTGTACCCGGCCCAGGTATCCGGTATCAGCCCCCAACCGTAGGGGCGTTCGACGTAGGTCGACGTGTATCCCTGGGCGTGGATCCGGATGGCTAGTTCGGAATCCTCGGTCATGCACCACTCCGCCCATCCGCCGGCACCGTCCAGAGCGGCCAGCCGGATGACCGACATGGTGCCCACCGTGATCCCCGCGCCGTTTTCGTCGAGGCCGATCATGGCCGTGCGGAAGAAGGGGGTGTACTCCGCGTTGGCGATCCGGCCGAAGGCCGACGACTCGTAGTCGCGGTAGGCGTGCGGACACTGGACGAAACCCATGGCGGGGTCCTGGAAGTACCCGACGGTGTGGGCGAGCCAGTCCGGGTGCGCGACGTAGTCGGCGTCGACCACCCCCACCAGTTCGGTGCCGGCCGCGATGTAGGGCCGGGCCCAGTTCAACGCCCCTGCCTTGGCGCCGGCGATTCCCTCCACGTGCAGAAACCGGAATCGTGGTCCCAGCCGCGCGCAGTGCTCCGCCACCGGCCGCCACAACGCCTCGTCCGCCGTGTTGTTGTCGATCACCATCACTTCGTAGTTGGGGTAGTTGAGGCGACTCAGCGCGTCGAGAGTCCGGATGACGATCTCCGGTGGCTCCGCGTGTATCGGCACCTGCACGGAAACCATCGGCGCGTACTCCGGCGGACGAGTGCGCACCGTGCCACCCTGCCTGCGCCACCTGAACCGGAACAGCACCTGCCACGTCTCAAGGTCCACGAGCAGATCAGACGGGAGGAACACGATGGAAAGCAGCAGGCCGACCACGGTCAGCGCGATGGTCAGCACGCTGATCCCGTAATCGGCGATGAAGGTCACGAACGACACGGACCAGACGAACGACAGCACGCACATCGCCAGTTTGGTCACGATGTAGGTCGTGCCGGCCGGCCAGAAGTTGACCAGGAGATGGCCGGCCACTCCACCGGCCATTGCCCCGACCGTCGCCACGACGAGGCAGTGGAGGAAACTTCCCCCGGCTGCCACGGCGGCGAGCAAGCCCAGCGCGAAGCAGAGTACGTTGACCACCAGTACGTTGTGGTGCAGTGCGGATCGGTGCGATTGTTTCCGTCGGTGCGGATTGCACGTCAACAGAATCACACTAGCCAGCTGGGCGACGCAGAATACCGTCACCGTGCTGATTACAGCGTTCAATTACTCCAGCCCCAGGAGATTATGATTTAGCGATCAGCGTCCGCGACATGCGCCGAAACAGATATTTCGCTCATCCCTGGTGCAGTCGTGCGGCACACCGCTGTTGATGACGTCAAGGTACGGGCCGCACGAACACCTCGTCAATCAGCGGAATCAAACAGGCAGCACGTTCGAGCAAAAAGGGCACACCTGGGTCGGTGCGCGGCCACCGGCGACCACGAGTGGCCACGCGGCAGCGCCTGTCACGCACGTGCCTCGGCGCTGTGCGCGCCGAGCGCCCAGGTGGGGAAGACGTCCTTGTAGAGGCGGTAGTCGAGGACGCCGCTACCGTAGAACGCCCCGTTGGCCGCCTGCTTCGGCCACCCACGCCCGTCGTGGTCCGCGCGCAGCGCCAGGAGCCGGTCCCTCCCCCGTTGCACAGCCGGGTGATCGTCGGGCAGTCCGCCGGCCAGCAGGGCCAGCACCGCCCACGCGGTCATGGCGGCGTGGGCCTCGGGCAGTTCGGTGTGGACACCCGAGAGCATGCTCGAATGGTGCTCCGACCAACCGCCATCGCGACGCTGTGTCGCCAGCAACCAGCTGACCGCCCTGGCGATGGCCGGATCTGACCGGCTGACTCCCGCGGTGACGAGCCCTTCCAGGGCGAAGAAGGTGCCGTAGGTGAACGTGATGCCCCATTCCCCCCGGTAGCTCCCGTCGGGACGTTGCTGGGACTTCAGGTAGGCGACGCCGCGCCGAATGGCCGCGTCGATGACGCGCGCGTGCACGGAAGGACAAGCCCTGCGGAATCGGGCAAGGGCCGCGATGCACGAGCCGGTGCACTCCACATAGGAGTGATCACTCATGCAGTCGACGTAGGTCTCCGTCATGTTCAACCGCTCGAACACCCTCGGCATCCGCGCTCGTTCGTAGGTTGCGAAGCCTCCGTCACGGTTCTGCCTGCTCAAGATGAACTTCACCCCGGCAACGAGCGCGCGCACCGGCACGGGCTCGGTGACCGCGCGCAGGTCGGCGCGCTCGCGGACGACGAGCAGAGCGGACAGCGCTTCGGCGGTGCAGTCCGCCACGGGCCAGCGGTGTGCTGCGTCGGAGAAGCACCAACCACCCAGCACCGGGTCACGACCGGTGTTCTCCGAACTCGGGAGTTCCTCGGTCACCTGCTGACGGAGGAGCCAGCGATGTGCCTTGGCCACCGCTGCCCGGGCGGCGGGCGTCGACGGCGCGGCGGCACACGCGCGGAGCGCGAACGCCGTGTCCCAACTGCTGGAGCGGGCTCCGGTGAACCGCAGTCCCTCCTGGTCGTCGTGCCACCGCCAGACGTCGAACGCGAGGATCCGCCGGTGGAGTTCGGCGGTCGGTGGAGCGGACGAGGCGTGGCCGAGGTGTCCGAGCAGCCCGTGCAACACGGTGAGCCCCTGCCCGCCGCTCGCCATGCGGTCGGCCTCGGTGAGCGCGACCGACCTGCGCAGCGCGGCGCGCCGCAGCGCGGGGATCGGACGCCGCTCGTACAACGAGAGCAGGCGGTAGGCAAAGCTGACCGCGGCAGAAGGGGGCGCGCACACTTCCGGTGCGTCGAGCCGGAACCTCGCCGCCCGGAAGTCGATCGACCGGTAGGGACGGTCGTACAGCTCCGCGCGCAGCGGTTCGGTCAGCTCACCGAGGTCGAACCGCACCTTCGCGCCGTACAGCTGCGACATTCCCGCGTAGGCCTGCCGCACGTGACACGAGAACCGGTGGGGATGCAGGGGAAACCACGTCGGCGCCAGCAGGAGTTCCGGCGTTATGGGCGCGATGCCCTCGTATTCGTACAGGCCCAGCACGGCGAGCCAGACACGTGCCATTGACGGCATGTGCAGGACGGCGTTGGGACGTGCGTGCAGCCAGCGTCGCGCTCGCGCGACGAGTTCATCGTCCGGTGGGACGCCGAGCACCCGCAGTGCCACGTACGCCAGCACCGTGCCCGACGTGCTGCCCTCGCCTTCGAGGTGCACTGGCCAGGCCCCGTCGGGCAGCCGCGTGACCTCGAACTGGCGCAGGGTTCCCCGGACGTCGTCGGCGTCCATCGGCCACGGACCGGCGACGCGGCGCGCGATGACGTAGTGGGCGAGCAGGCCGGCACTCCACACCATCTCCGCTTCCCAACGCCCGTCGTCGTGCTGGAGAGCGCAGAGGTCGTCGAGCGGGCTCGACGTCTGAAGGGCGGTCATGCGGTCCTCTCCGCAGTTCGGCGACATCAACCGAACTGACCGTGCTGGTGTCCTGGGGATGTACCTGGTTGCTCCGGGCCCGGCGGTCGGCGCGGGCAGCCGATCGGCCGGAACGAGCCACGCATCGGGTGGTACCGGTGCCGCGCCGGCTTTCCCATCACTGGTCCGAGCGCGCTTCCGACCGGGCCGAGGTGTGCCGCCGCCACACTGTTGGTGCCGCGACAGCCGGCTTCTCCCACGTCGGGAGTGAGGGTGTCGCCGCATCGTATTCCGGTGGCCGGGCAGCTCGCACCGGTGCAGCCGCCGCCGGGCCGCGCGGCCACGGATCTTTGCCGCTCCGGGCAGCAGCAGGGGGCGCGTGGCGGTCTGGGTGTGCCGAGGCGGACGGTCAGCGCCGTTCGTGGTCCGACCGGCCGCGCGGAGCCGAGGTGTCGCGCCCCGTCGGTCGCCGCGACACGGGGAACGTCACCCGGCCGTACCGCTACTCCGCGCCGACCGCGAACAGCGCGGTGAGCAGGTCGTCGGCTTCCTCGTCGGCCAGTGCTTCCCGCAGGGTGTCGAGGTAGGCCGTGCGGGCTTCGTGCACCTTGCGCCGGCCTTTCTCGGTGATCTGCGTGTAGACGCCCCGGCGGTCGTTGTAGCAGTGGTAGCGCTCGGTCAGCCCCTCCCGTTCCAGACGGGCCACCAGGCGGCTCAGCGAACTCTGGTTGAGCGGCACGGCGTCGGCGAGCACCTGTTGGCGGAGGTGGCCGCCGTCGTCGGAGAACTGGAGCGCGGCGAGGGCGGTGTACTCGGACAGCGACAGCCCGTACGGGCTCAGGGCGCGTTCGAGCCGCTCGTTGATCCGGCCCACCGCCAACCGGAGGCGGTGCCACCGGCGCTCGGTCTCGGTCGGCAGTTCGATCCGGGGCTGGGGACCCGCGGCCTGCGGCATGGGGGCACCTCCTTCGCTGGACCAAGTTTGCACCAGCAGCACTGCCCTGAACAACAGATGTACGTGCATAGTCTTGACACTCATACTAGGTCGAAAACAAACTATGCACGTACATACTCTCACCGGTCGTTCAGTCGTGACGGCCGTATCCACGAAAGGGGCCGGTGCGATGCCACTCGCACTCGTCGCGCTGATGATCAGCAGTTTCGGCATCGGCACAACGGAGTTCGTGATCATGGGCCTGCTGCCGGAGATCGCGCAGGACCTGTCGGTCGGCATCACCACCGCGGGTCTGCTCGTCTCCGGCTACGCGCTGGGCGTCGTCATCGGCGGTCCGGTGGTCACGGCGCTGGGCACCAAGCAGTCCCGCAAGACCATGCTCGTGCTGCTGATGGTGCTGTTCATCGTCGGCAACCTGTTGTCCGCGCTCGCTCCCGGCTACGCCCTGCTGATGGCCGGCCGGGTGCTGGCCGCGGTCTGCCACGGCGCGTTCTTCGGCATCGCCTCGGTGGTCGCGGCCGACCTGGTGGCACCGGACAAGCGCTCCCGCGCCATCTCGCTGGTGTTCACCGGGCTCACCGTCGCCAACGTGGTCGGCGCGCCGCTGGGCAACTGGATCGGCCAGTCCCTCGGCTGGCGCGCCACGTTCTGGATGATCACCGTTATCGGCCTGGTCAGCCTGGTCGGCGTGATCGCGATGGTGCCCGCGACGCCCAAGCCGACCGACGCCCACCTCGGCCGCGAACTGGCCGTGTTCAAGCGCCCGCAGGTGTGGCTCGCGCTGGGTACCGCGGCGCTGTCCATCGGCGCGCTGTTCGCCTCGTTCAGCTACATCGCCCCGCTGCTGACCGAGGTCACCGGCTTCTCCACCGGCACCATCACCCCGCTGCTGGTGCTGTTCGGCATCGGCCTGGTGGCGGGCAACCTGATCGGCGGCCGGTTCGCCGACCGCGCCCAGTTGCCCACCCTGTACGTGGCGCAGGCGCTGCTCGCCGCGGTGCTGCTGGCCTTCGTGGTGACCTCGGCCAACAAGGTCCTCGCGGTGATCACGCTGGTGCTGCTGGGCGCGGCCGGCTTCGCCACCGTGCCGGGCTTCATGACCCGGGCCATCGACAAGGCCGCTGGCGCGCCAACGCTGGCCTCGTCCGCCGCCGCGTCAGCCGCCAACCTGGGCATCTCCGTGGGCGCCTACCTCAGCGGCCTCGCCATCGACGCGGGTGGCGGCTACACCTCGCCCAACCTGGTCGGCGCGGCGATGGCCGTGGCCGCGCTCGTGGTGACCCTGGTGTCCGGGGCACTGCAGAAGCGCGAGACGGCGGCCGCGCCGGCACCGACCTCCGCGTGACCGCGCCGCGCGGCACGTCAGCGCCCGGTGCGCGTCGAGCCAGCGCACCGGGCGCCGGCGGCCCTGAGTGGTCCACTGTGGACAACTCCGCCACTGGTGCAGTCGACCTGGCTGGCGTCGCCGAACTCGACGTCGGGTGGCGGCTGGGGTATTCCGGTCGAGCCGGCGTCGCCGGGTTCGACCCGGTTTTCGAGGCGTGGGGCGGGTTCCGGTCGGTCGGGCGGGTCAGGCGGTGGGGTCGGGGGCCGGTGCGGACCGGGCGGTCGCCAGGCGGTGTCCCAGTTCGGACAGGGCCAGGGCGAGCACGGCCACCACGGCACCGATCAGGCTGATCCACCGGGCGCCGATGGCGCCGATGCCCACCGCCCCGATGACGCCGGAGAAGGCGATGGCGAGGTAGAGGAACGCCGCGTTGAGCGAGATGAGCAGGGGGGCCGAGGCGGGGTTCAGCGCGATGAGCCGGGACTGCTGGGGCGCGGTGATGCCCCACGCCGCGATGCCGTAGACCACGGTGATGACGAGGGCGGCGGCGAACGAGCCGGTCGCGAACGGGAGGACGACGAGGCTGACCGCGAGCAGCGCGACGGCGCCGCCGACCACCAGGCGCGCGCCGAACCGGTCGGCCAGCGTGCCCGCGTAGTAGTTGCCGGCCGTGCCGGTCAGGCCGAAGGCGAACATGAGCACGGCCAGCCGCGTGCCGTCGCCGCCGGTGGCGGGGGCGAACACCTCGGCCATGTAGGTGTAGACGACGTACGCGGCGGTGAACGCGACCAGAGTGGTGGCCAGGACGACGACCACGCGGCGGTCGCCCAGTGGTGCGAGGCGCTGGCGCAGTCCGCCCGGGGCCGGCACGGACACCCGGGGGACGAGGGCGAGGACGCCGATCAGGCTCAGCACGGTGAGCACGGTGATGAACCACATCGTCGCCCGCCAGCCGAGCGCGCTGCCCACCACGGTGCCGATCGGCGCGCCCAGCGCGGTCGCGGCGGTCAGTCCGGTGGTGACGGCGGCGATGGCCCGGCCGCGGCGCTCGGCGCCCACCAGTGCGGAGGCGGTGACGCTGGCCGCCGGGATGTACAGGCCGGCGCCGGAGGCGGCGACGACCTGGGCGATCAGCACCCACGGGAAGCTCGGGGCGAGCCCCGTCCCGACGACGCCGAGCAGGTAGAGCAGGACGGACAGCTTCAGCACCCGGTGGCGCGGCCAGACAGCGGTGAGGGTGGCCAGGATCGGGGACATCACGGCGCAGGTCAGCGCGAAGACGGTGACGACCTGCCCCGCCGTGGCGATGGAGACGCCCAGTGACTTGCTGAACTCGGGCAGCACGCCGGCGAGGACGAACTCGTCGGTACCGATCGCGAAGGTGCCGAAGCCGAGCATCAGGACGCTCCGCCAGTGCGACGTGTCCGAGCCCTGTCCCGGTGTGGCGGCCGATGTGCTGCCGCCACTGTCCTGGGTGGACGGACGAGTCATGAACCCTCCTCGGTACCGATCGGTTCCATTCTGGCGAACGGTACCGATCGGTTCCGTCTTGGGTCAAGGGTGGCCGTGTCCGCTACCGCTCCGCGAGCAGCGCGCGCAGGGCCCTGTTCTGTTCCTCCAGTTCGGTGATGCGCGCCCGAACGGGCGCGAGCGCCTCGGCGAGTTCGGCCTCGGAGTAGCGCGGGGTGATGTGCTGGTGGCAGTTCCAGTTGAAGCCCTCGACGCGGATGAGCATCAGCCGTTCCACCCGCCCGTCCGTGCGCCGCTCCGTCAGCTTCCGCGTCAGCTCCGGATCGTCGTCGAGGGTGGCGATCCGCGCGTGCCCGAAGATCTTCAGGCGCGCCTGGTGCGGGTAGTCCATGAAGAAGAGGGCCACCCGACCGTCGGCGCGGACGTTGCCGGTGGTGATGTACTGCCGATTGCCCCGCACCTCGGCGAACGCCAGCGTCTGCTCGTCCAGCACGTGCACGAAGCCCGCCGGACCGCCGCGGTACTGCACGTACGGCCAGCCGGTCTCGCTGACGCTGGCCAGGTAGAACCCGTCCCTGGCGGCGATGAACGCCGCCTCGTCCGGGCCGAGCGGATCCGGAGCGTCGCCTCCCGCGAGGGCGCGGGCGCCCACCGAGGCGCTGCCGTTCTGCTCCTGTTCACGGCGCACGCTCTCGGTGTACGCCAGGTGTGCGTAGCGGCTCATCTACCGTCCTGCCTCCTCGGTGTCCGCGGGGTCGTCCGTGTCCGCCGGCCCGTCCGTGTCCGCCGATCTGTCCGTGCCCGCCGGGTCGTCCGTGTCCGCCGGGTCGTCCGTGTCCGCCGGGTCGTCCGTGTCCGCCGGGTCGTCCGTGCTCGCCTGGTCGTCCGCGGTCGCCGGTTCGGCGTCGAGGATGGCGGCGAGCAGACCGGGGAAGCGCTCGTCGAGTTCCTGCCGGCGCACCTTGCTGACCCGGGAGTTGCCGCGCAGTTCCGTCTCGATCACGCCGCTCTCCCGCAGCGTGCGCAGGTGGTGGGTGACCGTGGACCGCGCGACCGGGAGGTCGAGTGCGCCGCAGGGCGCCTCGCCGACCTGGGTCAGGATCCGCACGATCGCCCTGCGCACCGGGTCGGCCAGGGCGTGGAGCACGGTGCCGACGTCCACGCGGGCCAGGTCCGGCTGCGGCAGCCGAACGCCTTCCGACGCGCCCATCCGCACCCCCACTAGTTCGGTGATCAACGAATCTGACGATACACATCGAACTAGTGGTGGCCGTGGCGGTGGAACACGTCATGGGACGCGGCGACTGCCTGTGCCCGTCCCCGTGGCAGGTGCGGGGGTCTCAGGGCTGGATGTTCTCCAGGTCCGCGATCAGGCTGGGGTGCGTGGGCTGCCAGCCGAGAACCTCGCGGGTGTGGGTGCTGGTGGCTGGCTGGTCCATGGCGAAGATCGGGCCGAACGGGCCGAAGTTCTCCTGCGGTACCGCCTCGACCGGCAGGCCCAGTCGCCGGCCGATGACGGTGGCGATGTCCCGCACCGCGTCGCCCTCATCGGCTACGGCGTGCCAGGCGGTCCCGGCGGGTGCTGATTCGAGGGCCAGTCGGAACAGGACCGCCGCGTCGAGCGCGTGCACGGCGGGCCAGCGCTGCGTTCCGTCGCCGGGATAGCCGGACACGCCGGTGCGGCGTGCCTGGTCGGTCAGCAGGCCGGCGAACCCGCCCTTGCCCTCGTTGTGGACCGTGCGTGGCATGCGCACGGCCGTGGCGCGAACCCCGCGTGCGGCCAGCGCCAGCAGCGCGTTGACCGAACGGCCGCGGCCACCGACCGGTCCGTCGGTCGGCAGCGGGTCGGCCTCGGTGGCGGCGCGGCCCGGCACCCACGGTGTTCCGGAGACGGTGACGATCGGACGGTCACTGCCGACGAGTTCTTCCCCCAGTGCGGCCATGGCGGCGCTCTCCTCGGCGATCGACTGGGCCAGGGCCGCCTCGGTGCTGTAGTCGCTGCCGAACGCCAGGCTGATCACGCCGTCGCATCGCGCGGCACCAGCCCGCAGGACGTCGAGATCGGCCAACTGCCCGCGCAGCACCTGGGCACCGGCGTCCGTCAGGGCCTGCGCCGACTTGTCCGAGCGGGCCAGCGCGAGAACCGTGTGGCCGTTGGCGAGCAGTTCGGCGACGACGGCGGAGCCGATGGTGCCGGTTCCGCCGGTGACGAAGACGTGCATGGAACTCTCCCGAAGTGATGGGACTTTTGTCCCGTCACTGTACACAGTGATGGGACCTTTGTCCCATCACTTATGATGGGCTCATGGGCCGATGGCAACCGGAGACGACCGAGCGACTCGTCGTCGCGGCCGTCGACCTGTTCACCGAGCAGGGGTACGACGCCACCACGGTGGCGCAGATCGCCGAGCGGGCCGGCGTCACCAAGAGCACGTTCTTCCGGCACTTCGCCGACAAGCGGGAACTGCTGGTCGCCGGCCAGGAGACCCTGAGCCGGTTGCTCGCGGAGGGGATCGCCGAAGCGCCCGACGACGCCAGTCCGCTCGACGCGGTCGCGGCCGGTCTCGAACGCGCGTCCAGCGCCATGGGGCCGACGAACCGTGAACTCGGCCCCCGGCTGAGGGCGGCCGTGGCGGCCAGCACCGAGCTTCAGGAACGGGACGCCCTCAAGAGCGTCGGTCTCGCTGCCGCCATGACCGGCGCGCTCATCGCCCGCGGCGTCCCCGACCCGACCGCGCACGTCGCGGCCGAGCTGGGAGTTCTCGCCTTCAAGCGGGGCTACGCGCAGTGGTCCGAAGGCGACCGTGATGATCCACGAGGGCTCGCGCACCACGCGGTGGCCGCGTTGCGGGAGCTGCGCGAGGCAACAGCGTCGCTGGGTTGACCAGTCCGGCGGTCGACCAGGTACTTCGCGCGCGCCGCCGCAGGCCGTCACCGCTGGGAGCGCACCGCGTCGTCGGTCAGACCCGGTTGCCCGGGTACCACGGGGTTGGCCTGGGGAGCCAGCGCGGGACGTGGGCGCGGTACTCGGCGTAGTCGGCGCCGAACTGGGTGGCCAGCCAGCGTTCCTCGCGCAGCGGCACGAAGGTCATGACAAAGGCCGCGAAGCACCCGAACCACAGCAGGAGGGTCCAGGACCACAGCATGACCGCCTCCCCGAGTTGCACCGAGAAGACGGCGGTGTACATCGGGTTGCGGACGTGCCGGTAGGGGCCGGTCACCACCAGCCTCTTCGGCGCGTCGAGCGGGGACAGCGTGCCCTTGCCCCGCTTGGCGAAGAGCACCACCGTCCAGCAGAACAGCGCCAGGCCGAACGCCGTGAGCAGCGCCCCGGCGGTGATGGCCACCGCCCGCGCGCCGGGTGCCAGGCTCAGCCCGTCCCCGCGTCCGACGGTCACCAGGAGCATCGCCGGGATCAGCACGGCCATCACGCCAGGGAACATCGCGATCGCCTTGAACTGCCGCCACCACCACATCGACACCACTCCAATACCGGACGACTTCGTCCATCCACAGTGAGTTCAGCTGAAGCGGAAAACGGTTCCGGGTGAACCGCGCGGGAGAACGCATCGCCAGCCGATCACGCGGTCACACCCGGGCTTCCCGGTGAAGCCCGTAGTCGTCACCGCGGTGGGCTGGCGACTCCTCGGTTGCCGCCGAATGCTAACACCTGATGGCCAACACGTGTTGGCAAACGGGGTGACGACCGCGCGGTGTGCGGAGAGGACCGGGGGAGTGGCGCGGGAAGCCGGGACAGGCGGTGGGAGCGCGGGAAGGTCGAACGGAGAGAGCGGGCCGGCGGTCAGCCGCGTGGCGGGACGGGCGCGAGGATCCGGGCCGCGGCTGGACGCGCGCCGCGGCACCGGTGTCGGCGGCGGCGAGCCGTCCGGAGGGCGAACGGGCTCACCGGTCGCCTGGTGCGCGGGTTCGTTTCCGAACCCCGGTTCACGACCGGCGGGTCCGCCGCTCCCGCCCGCCGGTCTTCGCCGCGCGCTTCACCGGGAGCGGGCCGGTGAGGATGTGGTCCACGATCTGGGTCGTGATCGCGACCAGATCCTTGTCGCTCAGCCTGGCCACCGGTGGCAGCCGGAGGATGTGCCGGGACAGCGCGACACCGAGCAGGTGCGTGCTCAGCAGGCCGGCGCGCAGGTCGGTCTCGGCGCCGTGGCCCAGCAGCTGGCGGACCATGACCGTCACCTGGTTGGCGAACACGGCGCGGAGCCGTTCGGCCGCGTCCTCGTGCGTCACGGCCGAGCGCAGCAGGATGGTGAGCGGGCCGTCGTCATCGTCGCGCCACATCGTCACGAAGTGGTTCGCGAGCAACCCGGCCACTTCGTCATCGGGGACGTCGGTCAGGTCGGGCAGCCTGAGGTCGACGGCCACGGCCGCCGCGAACAGCTTGTCCTTGCTGCCGTAGTAACGCATCACCATGGACGGATCGGTGTTGGCGTCCGTGGCCACCTGGCGGATGGTGGTGCGGTCGTAGCCCTGCTCGGTGAAACGCGCGCGGGCCGCGCTGAGGATCGCCTCCCGGGCAGCCAGGGAACGGTTCGTGAAAGGCACCCGCTGACCCTATGCCAACACGCGTTGTCGAAGCGCGACACCGCCGGTGGAACCTCCGCCGTCACCGTCTCCGGGTGATTCGACCGGCGCCCGGTTCGGCTCGCGGCCCAGCCCGACCGGGTCGTGCGGGTCGAGGGCCCGGCGGGAGGGTGAGTTCGGCTCGGCGGTGTAGACGTACCGGGTGGTGTCGGGGTCACCGGGCAGGGCGAGGGTCTCGTACTCGACGGTCAGCTTCCCGACGAGCGGGTGCCGCAGCCGCTTCGAGCCGTGCGTGCGCTGGTGGACCCGGTGCTGCGCCCACCACTGGTCGAACTCGCGGCTCTGCTCGCGCAGTTCGGTGACGAGGGCGGTGGTGGCGCTGTCGTCGGGGTCGCGGCCGACCTCGAACCGGGGGCTCTCGACCACGGCCCGGGCCATGTCCGGCCAGTCCACGAACAGTGCCCGGGCATCCTCGTCGAGGAACATCCAGCGGGCGTAGCTGCGGTGCTTCGGCGGCATCCGGTCGAAGTCGGCGAACAGCGCCCTGGCCATCCGGTTGGCGGCCAGGATCTCGGTGCGGCGGCCGAGCACGAGCGCGGGCTCACCGTCGAGCGAGTCGAGCAGCTGGTAGAGCCCGGGCCGGAGCCCGTCGGGCGGCAGACCCGCCCGGGACGGGTCGAGCTGGCCACGTGCCCGCCGCAGGAAGTCAGCGAGTTCGCGGTTGGGTCCGGCCATACCGCCGATTGTGGCCGACATCGACCGGTCGTGACTGGACCGGAGAGTCCTAGGTTGCCGCGTCCTCGTCCGCACAGGGCGCGACATGAGCGTCCACAGTGGCTTCTCGCGGACCACGCTGGAACCACGCCGGAACCGGGCGCCGCCCGGATCGGATCTCCGGTGGCACTTCGAGCAAGGGACCACGATGAGCTTTCCCACCGACCGACCCGCGACCTGGTTCGTGACCGGAACTTCCCGAGGCCTCGGCCTCGAACTGGTCAGGCAGCTGCTCGGGCGCGGCGACAACGTGGCCGCGACGACGCGCTCGACCGAGCGGCTGAGCGCCGCGCTCGGTGACCGCGTCGACACGTCCCGCCTGCTGCCGCTCGCCGTCGACCTGCGCGACGCCGAGGCGGTCACCCGGGCCGTCCACCGGACCGGCGACCGCTTCGGTGGCCTCGACGTCGTCGTCAACAACGCCGGCTACGGCTTCCTGGCCGCGGTGGAGGAGACCAGCGACCGCCACGTCCGCGCCCTGCTCGACGTCCAGGTCGTCGGCGTGTGGAACGTGCTGCGCGCCGCCCTGCCGATCCTGCGGGAGCAGCGCGGCGGCCACATCGTGAACGTGTCGTCGATCCTCGGCCTGACCGCGTTCCCGGGCTGGGCGCTCTACTGCGCCGGCAAGTTCGCCCTGGAAGGCCTCAGCGAGGCCCTCGCCGCCGAGGTCGCCGACTTCGGCATCGAGGTCACCATCGTCGAACCCGGCTACTTCCGCACCGACTTCCTCACCACCGAGTCGATCGCGCTGCCCGCCACCACGACGGACGCCTACCCGGCCATCCGCGAGATGACCACCGACCACCTGAACCTGCAGGGCAGCCAGCTCGGCGACCCGGTCAGGGGCGCCGAGGCGATCATCAGCCAGGTCGTCAGCGGTGGCGGGCCACTGCGTCAGCTGCTCGGCTCGGACGCGCACTCCTACGCCACCGCCAAGGTCGACGCCCTGCGCGCGAACGTTCGCCGCCGACACCTGGCAGCACACTGACGGCTCGATGTACCCGAGCGGTTACTGGACCGAGGAAGTAGCGGCGCCGCACGAAAAACACGCCAAGGCCGGTCACACCGTTGACCTCGCGTCCCCTGGCGGCGTGCCTCAGCCCGCTCGACAGGCACACGCTGTCCCCGAGATCGCTGGATCCGTGCGCCACGCGCTCGACGAGGTCGACATCGACGACTACGTCGCGATGGTGCTGCCGAGCGGGCCCGGCCCAGTGAGCGAGCTGTATCAGGACCTTGACCTGGGTCGACTGCTCGCCGCCGCGGGACACGGCCGGGAAGCTCATCGCTATCGCCCCCTCACCCTCGCCGGGATATCCGCACGGCCAGGTGACTGTGCCTAGTCCTAAGTAGACCATCGTTGTTGTCGTGTGTTGAGCAAGGCAAAAACTTCGTCGGGAATGGGTGGGATGGGCGACTACCGGGGTACGCCCGCGACTTCTCGCCGCTGTTGTTCGCGCGGATCGACGTTGCGGCAGAGCATGTCCGCTCACGCAGTATGAAATAGGTTGAGCTGGTCTCGTGGCATCACATCCAGAGCGACCCAAATAATACGTGATAATTTTTTTCGCACTTCGATGGTTCCAGGTGCCGCCAGGCGTGCCCCTGTCCCGAGTCGGTTCACCTGCTGGTGGCCTGTCGTTCCTCGCCTTGCGTCGGCCGGTACAGCCGACGCAAGGCAGATGTGATCAGCTACCTGCGGAGTCATGTGTCCTCCGCCGATCGAGCTGCCGGGTATTAGCTGAGGGAGAACGCGTGCAAAGTGGAGGCCTGATCAGTGCTGCGGCGGCCTGGCTGGTCAGCTTCCTCGTTGGGCTGACCTCCGCTGCGGCCTGACAAGCCTATGACGGAAGGTTGGGCGGTTTGGCGGTGATCTGGAGATCGTGTTCGAGTGACTGTGTATTGTAGTGTGGGATATTTCGACACCGAACTTTCGTCGGCGGCGCTCATAGCGTCTTGGTAACGCCCGGTAACAGGTAGACCATCGTTGGGTATATCGGATACAACGGTGCCCACAATCCAGCAGGCCGTCGCACCGATGGGAGCAAGGGGGACTCGTGGTCGAGTGGAGCCGGACCGTACCGACCGAGGGCAGTATCGAACTGCCGCCCGATCCTCGGGCGATGGACGGCCTCGGTCGTAACCACTCGTTGCCGACAGCCCTCGCTGACCTGGTCGACAACTCGATCGACGCGGGCGCGACGCGGGTCCTTATCCGTCTCGTTAAGGTCGACGAACGCCTGACCTCGCTTTACGTTGTCGACAACGGTCGCGGGATCGCTCCGGAGGCGATCGACTCCGCGATGACCGTAGGCGGGCGGCGCGAGTACGCCGATGGTGATCTCGGTCACTTCGGGCTGGGGCTCAAGGCGGCGTCGTTCAGTCAGGCCAGAAGCCTGACGGTGATGTCGCGGGCGGCGGGACGCGAAGCGGTCGGGCGGCGTTGGCGTCTGGAGGCCAGTGGCCAGCGCGGTTTCGCCTGCGATGTGGTTCCCGCCGCGTTCGTTAGTTCCGAGTTGGAGCGGGACTGGCGGATCCAGGTGGGCGACAGCGGGACCGTGATCCGCTGGGACGATGTGCTCGCTTTTCCCGCGACCAGCGATCCGCGTCGTGTCGATGAGTACATCGATCACACGGTCACTAGTGCCTGCCAGCATATCGGAATGGTATTCCATCGATTCCTTGAGCAAGAGCGGCTGAGTGTCGAATTCGATGTGTATGAGGTCACCACTGGATTTGTGGGGCCGCCAATCCCTGTTGGGCCACTGAATCCATTTGGGTATCCACGCTCTGGTCGATCTGATTTCCCGCAGACTCTGACGGCTGAAGAAAACGGCTTGAAGTTGGTTTTTCGTTGTCATCTGTGGCCCGGGCGCTCAGGAAGCTCCTCGTTCCATTTGACGGGAAACCCGGACGACCATCAGGGTCTTTACTTCTACAGGCGTGACCGTCTCTTGCAGGCAGGTGGCTGGGAAGGTGTCCACGCACCTAATTCGAAGCTCCGCTTGGCGCGTGTCGAGGTGGACATCGACAACGACGTCGCAGGCCTGTTCCGAATGAATCCGGAGAAGTCGCGGGTGCACGTGGGACCAGAGTTCGCGCGGCTGGCCGCTTCGGCTCGGTCAGCCAGCGGGCTCAGCCTCAACGAGTACTTCGACCTTGCGGAGGCGCTGTACACGGAGTCGAGGAAGCGCTCGGCCAAGCGGACACCGATGGTTCATCCAGGTGTAGGGTTGCCACCCCGTGTCCGTGACACGATCAAGCGCGAGATCCCTGAGAAGCCCGGTGAGGATCCCATCGACATCCGCTGGGACACGTTCGCCGACGAACTGCTATTTCGCGTTGACCGCGATCAACGTACATTGTGGCTCAACAAGCGGTACCGCAAGATGCTGCTCGGCGGCAAGCATGGCGGCCTGAACGACCTGCCTCTGCTGAAGTCGCTGCTGTACCTGCTTGTCTCCAACGTGTTCGAGGGCAATCACCTCGGCCCGAAGGACAAGGACAACATCGCACTGTGGCAGACGATCCTGACGGCCGCGGCACGGGCCGAACGCCAATGACATCGGATACACCGATCGACAAACGTCACGTCTCCGCCGAGAACTTCGGCCGGCTGCTCGGCGGCGGAGTACCCGTGGTTCTCCCGAGCCCAGGTACGCCGGAGGCGTTCGTGTTCATCGAGCCACGTGTGCCGGAGGTGGGCCTTCGGATCGAGATGTCGACCGACGGTGACGCCCCTGATACGGGGCTGCGCAACATCTTCGCTCGGATCGCGCTCCGCGAGGGAAAGCGGTTCTTCGAGGTCGTCGTGACAGCACCGGAACTCTTTCGTGACGCCTATCCGGTCCTCTGCTCCATCGCGGACCGGGTTCAGCTCGGCGGCATGTCACCGGCCCGCGCGTTGCACGCGACCCTCGACCGGATGTCATCCCTGCTGCGGGCGCCCGAATCCCTGTCTAGAGAGCGTGAGGTCGGTCTGTTCGGCGAGTTGCTGGTCCTCGGTGGACTGATCGATCGACTGGGCACCGCGAAGGCGGTCGAAGCTTGGCGCGGCAGCCAGTCCGAGGAACACGACTTCGCACTTCCCGACCTCGACGTTGAAGTCAAAACGACAACGTCTGAGTCGCGTACGCACTGGGTCGAGTCGTTGACGCAGCTGGTACCCAAGGTCGGGCGCCCGCTTTGGCTCGTTTCACACCAGCTCACAACCGCGGGTGCGGTTGCCGGTAACAGCTTGCCGGGCCTCGTCGAGGCCATCTCCACGCGAATCGGTCCTGGTAGGTACCACGACGTCTTCGAGAACGCGCTGTCCTGTGCCGGGTGGCGGGATGACTACCGGGAACGCCTGACGACACGCTGGACCCTGCGATCAGCCAGCCGTGGTTACCACGTGGCTGGAGCCTTCCCCCGCCTCACCCCGGATGACCTGCGAGACAAGGGCGTCGTCATCGACCGCGTCACAGCAATCCGCTACCGGATCGATCTCGACGGCTTCGTGGACCCATACGAAACACCGGAAATCATCCGAATCGCCTGTGCCTTCGAAGGATGGACATGATCAGCGCACTCGTCCAGGCGTACACCAGCGCGTTGCGTGCGATGGAGGACGGCGCGCCACGAGGCCTTGTCCGGCGCGCCCAGGTTGAAGCGGACGACCTCGATCCCGGCCTCGACGTTTCGGAAGCACGGTTGCGCGCCCATTTGGCGGCCAGCGGTCCCGACGACAAGCTGCGCCTCGACCTGCACCTGAATCTCGCGAAGTGGGACAACGCGCCGGTGCAGGGCAACTCGTGGGCTGGCGGCACCGAGCCGAACACGGAGGAACGCCGGGCACGAGTGATCGAGGCACTTCAGCTCGGTCCCGAGACCGCGGCTGAGATCGCCCGGCACTTTCCGCTCGCCAAGGGTGACGGGACGACGGTGATCGCGGGGCCGTGGGATCCGTGGTACACGGAAGAAGTCAAGCGGGCGCGCGACTTTTACTGGGGGCACTACGTCGACTATCTGCGCACCCGACGCGGGTGGCACGCCGACGCGATCGCCAATCTCGACACGGCCACCACACGTGTGGTCGAGCGTCTGATCGACCCGTCTCGCTCCAAGGCGGGGCAAACCAAGGGCTTGGTCGTCGGATACGTGCAGAGCGGCAAGACCGCCAACTTCACCGGTGTGATCGCGAAGGCGATCGATGCCGGGTACCGCCTCGTCATCGTGATGACCGGTACCACGAACATCCTGCGTGAACAGACACAGCGACGGTTGGACATGGAGTTGGTCGGCCGCGAGAACATCCTGCGCGGCACCGACGAGAACGACCCGGACGCGGCTCAGTTCATCGACTACCTGGACGACGAGGACTGGATCGCGGACCGCTTCGTCCGGCACGGCGCTTGGCCGTCGGAGATCGGCAGGCCGGACATTCATCGGATGACGAACCGGCGTTTCGACTACCGGCGTCTGCAACAGGGTCGGTCGGCGCTGGAGTTCGAGCGTCGAGACCGCACCAAGCCCCTCTGGCACCCTGAGAACCTCTTCACTAGCGATGCTCGCTTGATCATCGTGAAGAAGAACACCACAGTGCTCAACAACCTCGTCAAAGACCTGAAGAACACAGCGGACCGGCTTGAGAACATCCCGGCTCTGATCATCGACGACGAGTCCGACCAGGCGTCCATCAACACGACCGACCCGAGGAAGTGGTACGAGGACAAGAAGGAACGCACTGCCATCAACAAGCATCTGTCCACCCTGCTCAGGTTGCTTCCCCGCGCGCAGTACATCGGCTACACCGCCACCCCCTTCGCGAACGTCTTCGTCGACCCCACGGACGCCGAGGACATCTTCCCCAAGGACTACCTCATCTCCCTGGAGCGCCCACTTGGGTACATGGGCGCCGAGGACTTCCACGATCTCGACCTCGATCCGGACGTCGAGCGGAACTTCCGCAACTCGAAGGAAAAGGCGCATCTCCGGCTGTTGGACGACTATCGAGACGACGAGGACGACAGCAAGCTCCGAGCAGCCCTCGACTCGTTCGTCCTGGCCGCCGCGATCAAGCTGTACCGCGAGGCTGAGGGCTCTGGTCACTTCAAACATCACACGATGCTGGTGCACGAAACGATGCGGACAGCCGACCAGCGGGAGCGCGCGGCGGCCATTCAGTACCTGTGGAGAGGCGCGGGCTACCTGAGTGGACGCGCCCACGATAGGCTTCGGACACTCTTCGAGAACGATTTCGCGCCGGTTTCAGAGGCGCTCGCACTGGGGTATGCGATGCCGTCCCGGTTCGACGAGCTGACGAGGTTTCTCGGCGAAGCCGTCCGCAAGATCGCGCCCAATGGTAATCCCGTGTTGGTGGTGAACAGCGACAAGGACATCGAGCAGGAAGACTTGGACTTCGACAAGAGGTCCGTGTGGCGTGTGCTTGTCGGAGGCAACAAGCTCGCTCGTGGGTTCACCATCGAAGGGCTCACGATCACCTACTACTCGCGGAAGGTCAAGCACGCCGAAGCGCTTATGCAGATGGGGCGGTGGTTCGGGTTCCGGAAGGGGTACCGCGACCTGGTTCGACTGTTCATCACCCCTGATGTGCGAGACGCGTTCGAGGCGGCCTGCCGGGATGAAGAGCACTTCCGGAATGAGCTGCGGCAATACGCCACCATGGTGGACGGGCGGCCGGTGTTCACACCATATGACATCCCGCCGCTGGTGACTCGCCACGGCCTTCGGCCCACCGCTGCCAACAAGATGTACAACGCGAGGCTGGTGGAGCGGCGGACTCCGACCAAGGAACCGAGTTCTGGTTACCCGTTGCTCACTGACCAGGCCGCCCTCGACCACAACATCGACGCCTGCGTCCCCTTGCTCAAGGCTGCTCAGAAGGTGGTCTCCCTTCCCGCCGGCAATCGGACCTTCGAAGCCTTCCTCGGTGAGGTGTCCCACCAGGAGATGGTGTCCGTCCTGAGTGAACTGAAGTGGGCGCGGCCTGACACGTTCACCGCAGACCTGGCGTGGATCGCGAGTCTGCGCGAGGAGGTCATCGACCGGTGGGACATCATGCTCCCGCAACAGAAGACCGGTAGGCGGGTCAACATCCGCGGCATCGGTGAGTTCACCGTTCATGGTCGGACTGTTGGCAGGGACGAGAGTATCCGAGGTAACTCCGAAAGCGCGCACCGTGTGGCGATCAAAGATATTCCGGGTAGGACACCCACCTCGGGCTGCGCGATCCTCTACCCCGTAATGAAGAAGAACGAACTCGACCGGGAGCTAGTGACAGACGGTTACCCCACCCGACTGGTGATGGCGCTCATGCTCCAGCTTCCAGATGGCGCGGTCCCGGCCGACCGCCGGCCCTTGGTGTACCAGGTGGTCGTTCCCGAGAAGCCCTTGTACGCGATCGTCGAGGCGTGACCGCATCCCCGCCTGCCGCAAGGCGGACACCATGTCTGCCTTGCGGTACGGCCGTCATATGGCGCGGTAAGCTCCCCCGCATGTCGGCTGTCCCCAATCCACCGGAGCGTACGTCGGTGGAGCTGTTCGCGGGCGGTGGGGGCTTGGCGATGGCCGTCCACCGCTCAGGTTTCCGGCCGTTGCTGCTCAACGAGTTCGTCAAGTACGCCTGCGACACGTTGGAAGCCAACGGAGCCGTTCCTCGAGGCGATGACGAGCGGATCCCGGAGCCTGGCGAGCGGACGCCCTTGGCGCGCGGCGATGTCCGTCAACTCAAGATGGGCTATCTGGAAGGCATGGTCGACCTCCTCGCGGGCGGACCACCGTGCCAACCGTTCAGCCTTGGTGGTGTCGCCAAGGGCGACGAGGACAAGCGGAACATGTTCCCGGAGATGTTCCGCGCGATTCGAGAGATCAAGCCAAAGGCTTTCATCTGCGAGAACGTTCGTGGTCTTCTGCGGCCGTCCTTCAAGCCGTACTTCGACTACATCATCAGAGAGTTGATGTTCCCGTTTGAGGAGCGCGACCCCGAGGCCACTTGGCTCCAACACGACGCCATACTCAAAGGCAAGGAGGAACGTGGCGACGCCAAGGCCGCCGAGCGGTACCGGGTGTTCACATTCCCCGTGAACGCCGCCGACTACGGTGTCCCGCAAATCCGGAACCGTGTCGTCATCGTCGGATTCCGCGGTGATCTCGACATCGACGAGGAGCTGCTGAGAGCAGCCACCAAACCGACCCATTCCAAGCAAGCACTCCTCCGCTCGATGGCTTCTGGGGAGTACTGGGACCGTCATAACAGTGTCGTGGGCAGAGCCAAGGTTCCACCGCACGTGATCAGGCATGTCATGGGCGAAGTGCAGGCCGCTCTACCGTTCGAGGAGGCGGCCGAGGGGCTGAAGCCTTGGCGTACCCTGCGCGACGCCCTGGCGGGTGACGATGGCGCCGATCCGCTTCCGGACGTACCCTGGAACAGACTCGACCGGAAGCAGTACGACGACATGCCCAAGGAACACATCGGCTGGCCGGACGCGCGTATCTACCCAGGGCATACGCCGAACGTTCTCGATCGTCCCGCGAAGACCGTCAAAGCGGGGGTTCACGGCGTGCCGGGCGGTGAGTCCGTGATGTTGACCGATACGCTCGTCAAAGGAACCGGAAAGTCCCGCGAATATCGGCACCGGTACATGACGGTTCGTGAGACGGCTCGGGTGATGACCTTCCCGGACGAATGGGTGCTGTGCGGTCCGCGAGGCGAGCAAATGCGGCAACTCGGCAATGCCGTTCCGGTCCTGTTGGGTGAGGTGTTCGCGAAAGCGGTGGCGACAGTGCTAGGTGATGCCGAGAAGCGGCTGTGAGCGAGGTGTCCCCCCGGGCTTGGAAACCGAAGCCCGGCCGATCGAGAGCGCTGGTCAACGCTGAGCAGGACAAGGCGGCGGGCGGCCCCCACAGGCGTGCGGTGGATCTAGGTGCAGGGCGGACCGCTCGGGGAACGGTCGTGCTCAAGGCGTCGCTGGCGACGGGGTGCGTTCGCGCGTACCTGAGGTGGCAGGACCGGGGTCGCACCGTCTCCAGGTCACTGGGCGTGGTCGAACACCGCACACGATCGGCCAACCTCTCCGAAGGCTGGGAGAAGGCCCGCGCGTTGGGACTCGTACGGGACGAGATGCTGCCAGCTGAATCGTGGGCGTCCTCGCGTGAGGTACGGGCTTCGATGAGAGGCAATCGGGGACGGGACACCAGTCCAGAACTCCAGTTGCGCGCGGAACTCCACGCGCGTGGCCTGCGGTATCGGGTGTCGGTGCGGCCACTGCGGGAGTTGCGGCGAACCGCCGATGTTGTCTTTCCCAAGGACCGACTGGCGGTGTTCGTGGACGGATGCTTCTGGCACGGCTGCCAGGAACACCATCGTCCAGCGAACACGAACTCCGAGTTCTGGAGTAAGAAGATCGCTGACAACAAACGGCGTGACATCGAGACGAATCAGTTGCTGGTGGAGCGCGGGTGGACAGTGATCCGGTGCTGGGAACACGAGGACCCGAAAGCTGTGGCGGATCGCGTCGTCACCGCGCTCGGGCGTTCTGAACAACGGGGCTGAAGTGAGGGGGATCCGTGCCGGAGATCTCGATTCCGAAGGAAGTCAGGGAATCTGTAATCCGTGAACTCTACCGCCAGGTGGGGTCGTTGGACTGGGAAGGGATTTCCAGTCGTGAACGAACCGCCTACTACACGCGCTGGGTGGAGGACGAAGCGATCGGGGGTGAGCTGGCGGACTACTACACGGCTGAAGGCATGCGCGTCTGGCTCAAGGACGGTCCGCTGAAGGAGTACGCCCGGGCCTTGGAGAACTTCGGTTCATACGCCATGTACGCCACGAAGCGACTGTCGCCCGCCGACGAGTTCATCGTCGAGTTGCTCGGCGATAGGTGGAGGATCAAGCCTGGCTCGATCCAGGAGAAGCCCATGCACTGCGTGGTTACCGACGGGACGCGGGAGCGTTACGTCTGCTGGGGACGGCCACGCACCTTTAGGGACCTGCTGTGGGCGGCCGTCAACAACGCGGTGACCGCGCCGTCCAAGCCGCTGATCGTCGTGTACCTGACCGATGAGGCTGTCGTCGAGGAGAAGCAGAAGCGTCAGCATGAGCTGATCGCGAAGCACTGCTCGCTCGACCTCGCTTATGTGCGTCGCCGGTTGGAAACCCTGCCGCAGGAGCGTTCCTAGTCGGTTCAGTGGGGGCGGTCGTGGTTGTTCTGTCATGACGACGAGGCTGACTGACGATCAGGCGGATCAGGTTTGGACACGGACGCCACGGGAACGCGCGCGGCCACCGCTACCCGACCCGGTACGGCCTGTTCCACCCGGAGGCCGGTGCCGTGGACCGGAAGCTCGTTGACACCGCGGTCTGCGCGGTGCTGGGCAACCCCTGCCGGCCCAGTAGACCGGGCCGGCAGGGTGGGGCTGGCTACGACCAGGCGCCGGTGGCGGCGGCGCGGGTGACGTAGTCGGTGAAGTCGCGGGGCTCGCGGCCCAGCACGCGCCGCACGTCGTCGGTGGGGTCGGTGTAGTAGCCGGCGCGCATGCCGGCGAACAGGGAGTTGAGTTCGTCGGCCGCCTCCTCGGGCACGCCCTCGGCCAGGAGGTCGGCCCGGTACTGCTCGGGGGTGATCTCCTCGTAGCGCATGGGCCGGCCCGAGGCGCTGGCGATCGCCGCGACCGCGTCGGCGAAGGTGAGGGCGCGCGGCCCGGACAGGGTGTAGACCTGTTCGTGGTGGCCGTCGGTGGTCAGCAGGGTCGCGGCCACGTCGGCGATGTCCTGGGCGTCGATGAACGGCTCGGGCACGGCGTTCATCGGCAGGGCCAGCCGGCCGGCGCGCAGCGGGACGTGCCACGTGTCCTCGTCGAAGTTCTGGCTGAAGTTGTTCGGGCGGATGATCGTCCACTCCACACCGGACTGTCGCACCGCCTGCTCGGCGGCCCGCATGCCCTGGAAGAACTCCGCGGGGAACCGGTCGATGGCGCGGCCGGACAGGGCCACGATCCGGCGGACGCCCGCGGCCGTGGCCTGGTCGACGAAGACCTCGGCCAGTTCCGGTTCCCACGGGGCCACCAGGTAGAGCGCTGTCGCACCGTCCAGTGCGGACCGCCAGGTGTCCTGATCGGACCAGTCGAACCGGACCTCGCCGGAGCGGGAGGCGGCGCGGACGGTGTGGCCCGCCGCCCGCAGCGAGCGCACCAGCCGGTGCCCGGTCTTGCCGGTGCCACCGAGCACCAGGATCTCGTTCGCGTGTGTCGTCAGGCAGGAGCTGTCGCCGCCGTGGACGCTGCGGTTCACCGACGGGGCGGCCCTGACGCTGTGCGTGCCGCTGCGCGGTGCGGCGTGGCTGTCGACCGAGGAGGACGGCGGGTCGCGGCTGGTGCGGGTCGGGGAGACCGCGATCGTGCGGGGACCGGGACCGTTCACCCTCGCCGACCGCCCCAGGTCGGCCGAGCCGCCGGGCGCCCGGCTGGTCGAGCGCACCGTGCTGTTGGTGGGCGCCTACCACGTGTGGGGCGAGGTGTCCCGGCGGCTGCTCGGGGTGCTGCCACCCGTGGCGGTGCTGCCCGACGGCGACGAGTGCGGGGGTGGCTGCGGCTCGCTGCGCGACTTCCTGGACTGGCAGGCCGCCGCGCCGCAGCCGGGCCGGCAGGTGGTGCTGGACCGGCTGCTGGACTGGCTGCTGGTGTGCGCGCTGCGGGGGTGGTTCGACCAGCCCGAGGCGGTCTCGCCCGGGTGGTTTCGGGCGTTGAGCGACGAGGTGGTCGGTCCGGTGCTGCGGGCGATGCACGCCGCGCCGGAGCGGGCGTGGACGCGGGCCGCGCTGGCCGCCGAGGCGGGGGTGGCCCGCACCACCCTGGCCAACCGGTTCACCAGGCTGGTGGGCGTGCCACCGCTGACCTACCTGACCGACTGGCGGATGACGCTGTTCGCCGACCTGTTGACCGAGTCCACCGCGACGGTCGCGGCGGTGGCGCGCCAGGTCGGGTACGCGGACGCGTTCGGGTTCAGCGCGGCGTTCAAACGGTTCCACGCGGTGAGCCCCAGCGAGTACCGCAGGACCAACCGCGCGGCCAGCGACCGTGCCGGGATCCGTGCCGGGATCCGTGCCGGGGTCGGCGCCGGGGTCAGCGCCGGGATCCGTGCCGCGACCGGCCGCACCGGGACCGACCGCGTCGCGGCCACCAGCGCGGTGCCGGACTGCGTCGCGGCGGACTGCTCGCCGGTGTAGTCGGCGCACCGGTGCGGTGGTGGCGCCGCCCGTGGCTGATCCCGCTCATCGCGGTGCTCGGTGCCTTCGTCACGACGTGCCTGCAGCTGCGGCCGTGGCTGCGCCGCGGACACCCGGTGGTGCACCGCTACAGCGGCCGGGTGTCCGTGTTCGTCGGCGTGATCCCGACCGCGCTGCTGTCGTTCGCGCTGGCGCTGGTCGGTCCGCTGGCGGTCGTCGGCACGCTCGGCATCATGGTCTGGGCGAGCCTGTCCGTGCTCACCACCGTCATGGGCCTTGTCCGCGCCCGGCAGCGCCGGTTTCGCCGACCACCGGCGGTGGGTGCTCGACAGCTTCGCGATGGCCGCGAACGTCGTCACCAGCCGGGTGGTCGCCTACCTGGTGCTCTTCCGGCCCGGCATGGTCGTCGACCCCTCGGCCTTCCACCGGGTCACCGGCTGGCGCGCCGAGGTGGGCCTGCTGGACGGGCTCGAACGCATGGTGCGCGCGTTGTCGGACAGCACGCGCTGACCGGAAGAAAACCGTTCGGCGAACACCGCGGTCAGTTGCCCGGTAGTACACGTGCTCGTCGTCGGCCGTCACCGACGGCCGGACCAGGCCACCCGGGCCGGTCAGGTCGGCCAGCCCCTCGCGGCCAGCCCCTCGGCGTGGTGGGCGGTCGCCGCCTGACGCCCGGCGATGTAGCCGTCCAGCCGCGAGCTGTGCCGGGCACGCCAAACGCCGGATGTGGCGCGTTCCCACATCCGGCGTTCGTAGCGGGGCCCTGAAGAGTTGTCGGTCAGGCGGCGGTCTGCGACCGGCGGGTGACCTTGCCCTTCCGCAGGCAGGAGGTGCACGCCTTCAGCCGCACCGCGGTGCCGCCGATGATCGTCTTGACCGACTGGATGTTCGGGTAGTACATGCGGGCCGAGCGCCCCTTGATCCGCCGCTTCTGAGCGCGGACACCGAGGCGTGCGACCTGCCTGCCGAAACTGGGCTCCTTGCCGCACACGTCACAACGCTTGGACATCAGAACTCTCCGTATCACTACACGTCCGAGGCGCAGAAGCCGGCCTCGTCACGGACAAGGGGCCCACTGCTGAGCTTCCATGGTAACCGGTCGTGCCCGGCGCGCCGGCACACCCCACCAGGGCCGCCGGTGCCGGCGGGTGCCGGTGGGGCGGGCGGGGGCGGTGGTGGCGGTGCGACCGGTGGGGTCAGCGCCGCTCGGCCACCACGGTCACCTCGTGCCGGTTGTGGTGCAACTGGCGCGCGGCGCGCACCCGGTACCGGGTGCCCAGCAGGCGCAGGCACCGGCGCACCACCGGCAGCGGTCGGTGGGTGCCCAGCTTCAGGGTGACCACGGCCACCGCGCCCGGCCGCAGCCGCTCCGCCATGTCCAGCACGACCTGGCAGGACCGCTCCGGGTCCATCTTCATGTCGTTGACCACCATGTCGAAGTGGCCCCGCTCGGTGCGCAGGAACTCACCGGCCGTGGTGCGCACGTGCCGCACGCCGCGGTCGGCGCGCAGCCGGGGGTCGAGGTCACCGGGGTCGACCGCGCACACCCTGACCCCGTGCTTGCGCAGGATCCGGGTCCAGCCGCCCGGGCTGGCGCCCAGGTCGAGCGCGGTGCCCTGCTTCGGCGGCACGATGTCGAACGCCTGGAACGCCTCTTCCAGCTTGAACTCGGCACGGGAGAGCTGGTCGTCGCTCCTGGCCAGCCGGCTGCGGCCGCCCGGCCAGTCGGACAGCTGGTCCGCGGTGGCCGCGAGCCCGAGCAGCAGGCCGCTCTTGGTGACGCACAGTGACAGCGTGTTCGGCTGGCCGGCACGGCCGACCGGCCGGCCCGCCTCGGCCAGGGCCGCCATGACGCGCTGGGTGAGGTCGGCGGTGCTGTGCGGGAGCGGGTTCTGCCCGCTGGTCCACGCCTGGACGGCCAGCGCGCCGGGCCCCAGCCCGTCGGTGACCCGGTGCACCGCGTCCAGCACGGCGTCCAGGTCGGCGGCCACGTCCAGCGGCAGCAGCGCGACCTCGGCGGTGAGGTGCTTGACGAAGACCAGCGGCCGGGTTCGGCACTGCTCGGCCACCTGCCGCAGCCGCACGCCGGGTCCGGCGAGCTGGCCGAGGTCGGGGCCGAGCCGGCGCACCCGCACGGTCCCGGGCTCGTAGAGGCCGGTCAGCTCGTCCCGGCCGGCCGCGAAGTACTCCTGTGACGTCGAGAACAGGACCGGTTCTCCGCCGTCCACCGCGTCACCGCGCTCGATCATCGGGTGCTCGGTCATCGGCTCCTTCAGACGGTCTCGGCCCACCGACCTCGGATTCTACGGCCGCGCGGGGTGGGCCGGCGGCCGGGCCGCGCCTCACCAGAGGGCGTGCGGGCAGGCCAGCAGGCCGCGCGCCGCCAGCGGGACGTCGTCGCCGGCCTCGACCCCGTCCTCAATGGACAGAAAGGCCACGGGGCTGGTGTTGCCGGGCACGGCTCCCGCCACGACCACGCGCCTGATCTTCACCCGAACAGTCGTGCCCGCCGGCGATCAGGTCCCGATAAAATCGGATAAACAAGACAAAGCGCCAGAATTCACCGGGCGTGCGGGGTCGGTGGTCCGCCGGCCCAACGCCTCACGACGCGAGGAGAGCCATGCGAGGGATCGGTGCGGTGCTGGCGGTGCTGGCGGCGTCGGCGGTGGTCCTGGCGGGCGCGCTGCCCGCGACCGCCCAGCGGCACGACCCGGTACACCCGGCGGTGTCGGTCGACCAGCAGGCCTTGGCGGACAACAGCATCATCACCACCACGCCCAAGGCGCTGATCGCCATGACCGGGTTGCGCGTGGACACCGGGGCGCGCACATTCGAGTTCAACACCGCCGAGCGGTTCGGCGACCCGCTGGAGCACGTGGTGGCGCACTGGGTCGGCACCCAGGAGCGCTTCCAGTACGCGGTGGACTCGATCGCGCGGCGGCCCAGCCTGTTCCACGTGTTCCGGCTCTACCGGGACGACACCGGCCGCGTGGTGAGCGACGACTACTTCTACACAGCCGGCTGACCGGCGCGTTCTACACAGCCGGCTGACCGGCGCGGCGGTCAGGTTTCCGCGCGCACCGGCAGGATCACCGCCGAGGGGTGTGCGGGGTCGTGGTGCACCGCCTGGTCCGCCGCGCGCAGCCGGGTGGCGGTGGCGTGCGGTTCGCCGGTGCCGGGGTTGCGGGCGTAGCGGGGGAAGGCGCCGCTGGAGACCTGGACCCGGATGCGGTGGCCGCGGCGGAACCGGTGCGCGGTCGGCCACAGCCGCACCCTGGCGCTGCCGAGCTGGTCGGCGCTGGTGAGGCTGGTCAGGCCGTCACACACGTTGTAGGACCGGCCGCCCGGGTGGACGTCGCAGAGGCGGACGAACACGTCGGCGTTGGCCAGGCTGGACCGGACCCAGATCTCCGCGCTGACCTCGCCGATCACCTCGACGTCCCGGTCGAGCACGGCGGTGGTGTAGGTGAGCACGTCCGGCCGCGCCTCCAGCGCGGTGTTGTCCACCCGACCGCCGCCCCGCAGGGCGATGCCGCCGACCGAGGGCGTGGGGTCGGCCGGGTCGTAGCGGTACCGGTCGGGCGCGGACTCGGCCGGCGGCTCCGGGGACAGCGCGCCGCCCGGCTGGAGGTGGAAGCGCTGGGGCGGGTAGCCGCGGGGCGGCCAGGAGTCGAAGTCGCGCCAGGCGTCCTGACCCATCACGTACAGCCGCACCGGCGGGCGCGGCGGTGGTTGCTGGCCCCGGGCGTGCGCCAGGCCGAACCCGAGGGCTTCCTGCATGCCGACGTTGTGGAACTGGGCGTGCGTCCACGGGCCGACGATCAGCCGGGCGGGCCGGCCAGCCCGTTGCAGTGCCTGGAAGTCGCGCAGTTGGCCGGGCAGGAAGAGGTCGTACCAGCCGCCGATCGAGCTGACCGGCACGCGCGTCTCGGCCACCCGCCGCCGGTGGTCGGCGGCGGCCCAGAACGGGTCGTCCGCGTTGTGCGTGAGCACGTTCTGGATGTACTGGGAGCGGTGGCCGAGCGCGACGATGTCGGCCCGCGCCAACGGAAGCGTGCGCAGCGCGCGGTTGGTCCGGCGCGCCTGTAACAGCTGGCGGAGCAGCGCCAAGCGGCGTTCCTGGTTGGCGATCAGCACACCCCACTGGACCGACGCGGCCAGGCCGAAGCCGTCCGCGCGCAGGAACTCCAGGGACAGCGCCGACTCGGTCGCCTGCGTGATCATCGCCTTGACCTGCGGGGGCAGCCGGTCGGCCACCGCCCACTGCACGTAGCCCAGATAACTCCCGCCGACCAGCACCAGGGCGTCACCGAACCACGGCTGCGCGATCACCCAGTCCAGTGTGGCCAGACCGTCCTGGCGTTCCTGCCGCATGGGGTCGAACGTCCCGCCGGAGCCGAACCCGCCCCGGGTGCTCTGGATCAGCACCTGGTAGCCGCGCTCGGCCAGCGGGCGGGCCAGGATCGTGCCGAACAGCCCGCGCCGGCCGTAGGGGGTGCGGATCAGCGCGGTGGGCAGGCCGTCGCCGCCGTGCCGGGGCGCCCACCGGTCCGCCAGCAGCACGACCCCGTCCGGCATGGGCACCCGCAGGTCCCGCCGCACCACAAGGTCGCGAGTGGACGGTGGCGGCAGCCGCAGCTGCCGTTGGAGGAGGTGGCTGACCAGGTTCACGGTGTGGCCTCCAGTGTGGACAGTCCAGAGCGGACAGGACTCGGGGCGACCACGGCGCGTGTGATCCGGTCGCCTCGGCCTCGGCCTCGGGCGGAGTCGGCGGTTCGAACGGCACAACCACGATGATGAACAGCTGTCAACGAACGAACAAGGTGACGGGCGGCGAGCTCGACGGCCTCGCTGGTGCGAGTCCGCCCTTGCCCGGCTGGCCGCTCGGCCTACGGCGTGCGGATCTCGTCGAGGTTGACCTCGATCCAGTTGCGCAGCGCTCCCAGCGGTTCGGCGACGCCTCGACCGAGGTCGGTGAGGGTGTACTCGACGTGCAGGGGCACTTCCGGGTAGATGGTGCGGTCGACGAAACCGAAGTCCTCCAGCTTGCGCAGTGTCTGGGTGAGCACCTTCGGGCTTACACCCTGGAGTCTGCGCTGCAGTGCGCCGAACCGGTGGGGTTGTTCTTCGAGCGCGCCGATGATCAGCGTCGTCCACTTGTTGGCCAGGAGGTCGAGCACGTCGCGGCACGGGCACTGGGCGGAGTAGATGTCGTGCTTCTCGTGCTGGTCCGTTGGGCAGGACATCACCATGGCAATCAGCTCCTACGGTCCTGAACTGCATACTTCCGAATGGATAGTACTAGTCATTGCGGGTAACTAGCGCCGTCTGGGTAGCTTCGGACCGGTTGGGGTCGACCGACCGCGGCGGTCGCTCCACGTCGGATCTGGGTGAAGGGGAATCGTTGATGAAGCACACGATGCGTGTCGCACGGCAGGAGAAGTACGGACCTGACCAGGAGTTGGAAATCGTCGAGGTCGACGTTCCCGGCGTGTTGCCCGGCGAGGTGCTGGTCCGGGTGCGTGCCGCGGGAGTGAACCCGGTGGACTGGAAGACCCGCGCGGGTGGGGGAATCGCCGGGCTGCTGGGCGACGGACCGCTGGTCCCCGGGTGGGACGTGTCGGGCGTGGTCGAGGAGGTCGGTCCGGGGGTGACCCGGTTCGCGGTGGGTGACGAGGTGTACGGCATGCCCCGGTTCCCCGGCCGTGCGAACGCCTACGCCGAGTACGTCTCCGCGCCGGCGCGTCACCTCGTCCGCAAACCCGCCGCCATCGATCACGTGCGGGCGGCGGCGGTGCCACTCGCGGGGTTGACGGCCTGGCAGGCGCTGGTGGACACCGCCGAGATCGCCGCGGGGCAGCGGGTCCTGATCCTCGCCGCCGCCGGCGGGGTCGGTCATCTCGCCGTGCAGATCGCCAAAGCTCGCGGAGCTCACGTCATCGGCACGGCGAGCGCCGGAAAGCATGGTTTCCTGCGTGAACTGGGCGTGGACGAAGTCGTCGACTACACCACCACGGACGTGGCGGACGTGGTGCGCGACGCCGACGTGGTACTCGATCTCCTCGGTGGCGAGCACACCAACCGCGTCCTGCCGACCCTGCGTCCCGGCGGCCTGTTGATCACCACACCGACGCCCCCGGCGCCGGAGGCCGAGCAAGCGGCGGCCGCCGCCGGCGTGCGCCTGACCTGGGTCCTGGTCGAACCCGACCACCACGCACTCGACCAGCTCAGCGAACTGATCGAGCGGGGCAGGGTTCGCGTCGAAGTCGATGGCACCTGGCCGCTGGCGCAGGCGGGGCAGGCGCACAAGATCGGAAGCGCCGGCCACACCCGCGGCAAGATCGTGCTCGAAGTCGCCTGACCCGAGGCGACAGGGCCGGTGTCGCTGGGCATCGCCGGTGCGGCCCAGCGACACCCGTCAGGCCCCGGGCTGGTCGCCGTCGGGCCCGCTCAGGTTGGCTTCGATCCGCTCCAGCAGCCGTGCCACCGCCTGCCGGTCGGCACCATCGAGCCCGGCCAGCGTGGTCTCCTCCAGTTCCCGCCAGGTGTCCGCGACCTGATCCCGCAGTGCCAGGCCGGCCGGGGTGGGTTCGACGAGCACGGCGCGGCGGTCGGACGCCGAGCGTCGCCTGCGCACGAAACCGGCGTTCTCCAGCCGCTGGACCATCCTGGTCACGGTGGACGCGTCAAGACCGAGCAGGCGGTTGAGTTCGCCCTGGGGCTGTGGGCCGTTGTCCCACAGGTGCGTCATCAGCAACTCCTGGCCGGCGTGCAGGCCGACCCGGCGCAGGAGTTGTCCGGCGAGGGTGCGGTGCAGCCGCGCGACCCGGAAGACCGCATGGCTGACCGGCCCGCCACTCGCGGTGTCCGGCTCGACTGAACCGCGCCCAGCTGTGGGAGGGGTTGTGCCACAAGGCGGAGAACGCCGTGCCGTACGTCCCGGCGATGTCCGAGTGCACGGTCGTCGAACGGTCCGACAACGCGCTGGTGCGGGAGGTCGTGCTCAACGGCGAGCGCGTGCGCGAAGCGGTCACCTTCCAGCCGCAGACGCGGGTGAGCTTCGCCCGCGACGACGAGCGCGGCACGTGGCTGATCCACAACGACATCGCGCACAACCCTCGCGCTCACCCGCGAGCAGTTGGTGACGGCCGACGCGGCCCGCTGACACCCGCCGTGCTGGCCGTGCGGTGCGCGGTGCCGTCGGTCACCAGGCTGGCGCCCCGCGCCCGTGTCACCGTCCACATGCGACAGTAATGGTCCTGGCGGTCACGCGCCCAGCCCCGGGAAGGACGTGGTGCGTCAGTTCTGCGGCATCGGGCAGGCGCCGGTCTCCTGGCCGATCGAGTTGATTTCGGCGTTGGAGCGCGGGTCACCGGCGTAGTCGTACTGGTCGGTGCAGGGCACCGTGGACGGCGAGTCGGGCACCGGCGTCGACTTCTCAACGGACGGGCAGCTGCCGGTCTGCTCACCAATGGAGTTGATTTCGGCGTTGGACCGCGGGTCGCCCGAGTAGTCCATCTGGTCGGTGCACGACACCCCCGTGCCCTGGGGAGCCTTTGCCTGCGTTGACTTCTGCACCGGCGGACAGGTGCCGGTCTCCGCGCCGATGGAGTTGATCTCGGCGTTGGAGCGCGGGTCGCCCGAGTAGTCCATCTGGTCGGTGCACGACGGCGTCTGCGCCGGCTGCGAGTGCATCACCGCGGCCTGCGTCGTCGCGCTACCGGACGTTGGCTGGCCGCTCGCACCGGTGGCCCCACCGGTCGATTGTCCTTGCTGCGCACCACATCCGCCGATCAGCAGCCCCAGCACCAACGCACCGCCGGCGAGGATCTTGGCCCGTGTCCCCCTGCTCATCGTGCCCACTCCCTTGTGTCCGTCCGCTTGTGATCACTTACACATGAACAGACGGCCCAGCGCCAACAAGGTTGCGCAGCGAGCGCGATCTTTCCCACCCGCACCTGACCGCCCCGGCCGGCGGCGCGCCAACCTGTCCATTCTGGACACAACGCCCAATGCGCGGTGGTCGTACTAGGGCTGCTCGGGCGGCGTGGCGAGTCCGGCGACGGGGGCCAGGCTGGTGGCGAGTTCGGTCGCGGCCTCGTGCACCAGCGCTGCGATGTCCGTGCGTTCGGGCTGGTCGATCCACCGCTCGAACGCGGTTTGGAAGATGGCGACGCCGACCTGCGCGAGCAGTTTCGCCGTCGACGCGGTGGCACCGCGTTCCCGCAGTGCTCCGGTCAGCGCCTCGGTGACGGCTGCCAGCTTGGTTCGCTCCCGTTCCTGCAGTTCGGGGCTGGACGCGATGATCGCGCGGCGTTGTGCGGCGTGCGGAACCAGGTCGGCGAACAGCCCGCCGGTGTCGACCACGGCGGCGAGCAGTGCCTGGAAGGGCGGGAGCGCGGGGTCGGCGCGCCGGACGGCGTCGGCGACGATGCCGGGGAGCTGCTCCGATCCGGCGAACAGCACGTCGCGCTTGTCGGTGAAGTAGCGGGAGAACGTGCGGCGGGTCAGGCCGGCCCGCTCGGTGATCTGCGCGACGGTGGCGTTCTCGTATCCGTGCTCGACGAACAGCTCCAGTGCGGCAGCGCGAAGCCGCTCCTCGGCTCTCGGATCCCAGCGCGGCATGCCGCGATCGTAGCAGTGATGACGCAATGGGACATCACTGCTACGGTACTGATGTCTCACTGAGTCATCACTGGGCTTCCACTTCTGGAGGATCGAACATGTCTCTGGCTGACCAGCGCGTCGTCATCATCGGCGGCAGTTCGGGCATGGGGCTGGCGACCGCCCACGCGGCAGCGGCAGCGGGCGCGTCCGTCACGATCGCGTCGAGCACCAGGCAGCGACTGGACGCGGCCCTGGCCGAACTGCCGGACACCTGCGACGGGTTCGTCACCGACGCCCGCGACGAAGCGGACGTCGCCGCCCTGTTCGACCGCGTCGGCACGCTGGACCACCTCGTGTTCACCGCCGGTGCCGGCCTGGACCAGCGGCCGTTGCGGGACCTGCCGCTCGACCAGGCCCGGCACCTGTTCGACGTCGGCTTCTGGGGCGCGGTCGCCGCCGTCAAGCACGCGGCACCGCGCCTCAGGCCGAGCGGTTCGATCGTGCTGACGTCCGGGATCATCGGCGTTCGCCCCGCTCCTGGCGCGGCGCTCGCGGCCGGCGGCGCCGCCGCCATCGAGGGCTTGGCCCGCGGCCTGGCCGTCGATCTCGCCCCGGTCCGCGTCAACGCGGTTCGGCCGGGCCCGATCCACACGCCGATGTGGGACGGCGTCCCGCAGCCGCACCGCGACGCGATGGCCGCCGCGTTCGCCGAGCGCACGCTGCTCAAGGCAGTCGGCGAGGCAGCGCAGATCGCCGCGACGAACGTGTACCTGATGGAGAACGGTTTCGTCACCGGCACCGTGCTCACCGTGGACGGAGGCCTGCTCCTGACCTGATCACCGATCCTGGTCCGCCGGTGTCGCGGCTGTGGCGCGGTGCCGACGTCAGCCGTGCTGGGCGACCGGCTCGGAACTGGCGTCGAGCGCGTCGAGGACCGCGTCACCGTTCGCCCGCGCCCACTCGGTCAGGACGTGGATCGGATCGATCAGCGTCGCCCCGAGCGGCGTGAGCTCGTACTCGACGCGGGGCGGCGCCTCCGCATACGCCTGGCGGCGGACGAGCCCGTGCGACTCCAGCCGGCGAAGCGTCTGGGTGAGCACCTTGCGGGAGATGCCGCCGATCAGCTCGACCAGCTCACCGTGGCGGACCGGGCCCCTGCTCAGGCCGTAGAGCACGACCACCGTCCACTTGTCGGCGATCAACTCGACCGCCATGCGCGCCGGGCAGTCGGCGAGGAAGACGCCATCGGGACGACCGAAACCGCTCATGGTGCCAAAGGTACCTGCGGGTTCCCATCGGAAACCTAGCCTGGATTTGCTTGCCCACCAAAGCCAGGAGAGTCATGCGAGTCATCACCCAGCAGCGGACCGGCGGTCCCGAGGTGCTCACCATCGTGGACGCGCCCGTGCCCCAACCCCTGCCGACCGAGGTCCTCGTCCGCGTCAAGGCGATCGGGCTGAACCCGCTGGAGGCGCGACTGCGCGCCGGCGAGTTCCCACTGATCGGCCAGCCGCCGTTCATCCTCGGCTGGGACATCAGCGGCGTGGTCGAATCGGCCCCGACATGGCGGTTTCGGCCCGGTGACGAAGTGTTCGGCATGCCGCTGTTCCCCCGGGCGGCCAACGCCTACGCCGAATTCGTGTCCGCACCGGCACTGCACCTGGCGCGCAAACCGGCGTCGCTCTCGCACGTCGAGGCCGCGGCACTGCCGGTCGTCGGGCTGACGGCGTGGCAGGGCCTGGTCGACCTCGCCGGCGTGACCGAGGGCGACCGCGTCCTGGTCCACGGCGGCGGCGGTGGGGTCGGCCACGTCGCGATCCAGATCGCGAAAGCACTGGGCGCGCACGTGATCACGACCGCAAGCGCGAGCAAACGGGAGTTCGTCGAGGGATTGGGCGCCGACGAGGTGATCGACTACACCAGGGTCGACTTCACCGAAGCGGTCCGCGACATCGACGTCGTGCTCGACACGCTCGGCGGCGACCCCGCCGAGCGGTCACTCGACGTGCTCCGCCCAGGAGGACACCTGGTGACGGCGGTCGCCGAGGAGGATGCGGACCTCGTCGCCAGGTTCGAGGCGGCCGGCATGCGCTTCAGCGGCATCGGGGTCGACCCCGACCCGGTCGCGCTGCGCCGACTCGTCGAACTCGTCGAGCAGGGCAAACTCCGGGTCCACGTGCAGCAGACGTTCCCGTTCGACCAGGTCGCCGACGCGCACCGCCTGCTCGACGCCGGTCACCTCCAGGGCAAACTCGTCCTCACCGTCTGACCCCGCCGCGGGGCCTCGCCCTCGCCCTCGCCCGAGCGAGGCCCCGCAGACCGCGTTCAGTCTGGGCGGGGCATTCGTCGTCCCCGTGGCGCTCGGCTACCTGATGGACCAGGCCGAGGGCAGTCGTGCGCATGTCCCCTTGCGGGCCGATGAGCTGGTGGCCGCCCCCGAGACGTGGACGATCTACAACCCCTCGACGTTGCGATCCCTTGCGGGGCGATGAGGTGGTGGCCGCACCACCACGGCCCCGGGCGCGAGCGTGGACGCGGTGTTGCGATCCCTTGCGGGGCGATGAGGTGGTGGCCGCCCTGGGTGATCAGGGACATCGTGCTGTTCGCCCAGGAGCCGAGTGGCATGTTCCCAGAAGGTGGGACGACACGCCAAGCCCCGCTTCGGAACCTCTCGGCGTTTCGCCCGACGCTTGGGGTTCCGAACCCGACTCGGGCCTCGGCGGTACTCCTCAGCTGCCCGCCTCGACGGCTGGACGACGCCCCCGCACCGCTCAGCACGGGCAGCACGAGGGCGCCTCACTCCGGGCCGGTTACTTCCTGCCCGGCTTCTTCTCCTCGACGACCGGGATCTTGTCCGTCGGCGTCTCGTCGGCCGGTGGGTTCTTCGGGTCGTTCTCGCGGCTGCTCATGGGGTCACCTCCTTGCCGTTCGCCTCGGGGTGCGGCACCACCAACACGGTGATGTCGTCAGCGGTGCGGGCTCGGGCGGCCTTCAGCAACGCGTCGGCCGCGTCCTGCGGGGCGGGGTGTGCGCGGAGGATGTCGGCCATCTCGTCATCGTCCACGCGCAACAGGCCGTCCGACGCGAGGACGAGCAGCGGGCATCGCGCGACCACGCTGCCAACGCCGTACCTGTCCACTCTGGACACGTCGTTCGTCACCTGGTGGTCGTGCTTGCGCGCTTCTTCCTCGGGCTCGCCCTCGTCGCGCATCCGTTGCCCCTTGGTGTGGGGTTTGGTGAGCCGCCACGCCTCGTCGTTCCGATAGGCGTAGGCGGAGCTGTCACCGGCCCACGCGACCCGCCACACACCGCCCGGCTCGGCGGTGGCGACCACGATGGTTCCGGACGGATCGGGACACATGACGGACGGATCGGCGCACACCTCGGACGCGGTGACGATCCCGTGCACCGGGGTGCGCCGGGCGGCCACCCGGGCGGCAACGGTGGCGGTCAGCTGGGCGACCTCGGCGATCGCCGCACTGGTGCCCGATCCGTCGACCACGGCCACGGCGAGCCGGTCGTGGAACACGTGGTGGGCGAACGCGTCGCAGTTGAGCGCGCGGCGCGGGCCCTTTTCCGTGGCCGTGCCGATGACGACGGTTGTCTCGTTGCTCATGCCGGCGCATCCTTCCTCGGGTCGCGGCCATGATGGGGTTGGCCGCCACTCGGTCGGGTGGTCTTCGCGCTGGTTCACCGGAACCGGCTACCGGTAGAAGAAGACCAACCACAGGCCGCTCAGCCAGAGGAGCAGTCCGGTGAAGAACCACCAGATCGGGTCGTCGTAGTCCTGGTGACTGCGATACCACCGCCGCAGGTAGCGCAGGTGTTTCCTCAACACGTGGCGCCCCGCAGCGGGAGAACGATGGTGGTGCACTGGTCGTAGTCCTCGGCCGCGAACTCGGCCGGCCAGTCGAGCCGCAGCCGGCGCCCCTCGGCCCGAAGACGCGCGAGCAGGCGGGACACGGTCACCCCGTCGCGGCCCAGCGAGTCACGTCGGTGCCGGCCGCCGTCCACCCTGTTCACAGCCGCCATTGCGCGTCCTCGGCCTGCGTGGCGACGAAAACCCAGCAACTGACGCAGGTCTGGCCGCAGGATGTGGCTTCGACGGAGTCGTCCACTCCGAGGGCGGCACCGCACACCGCCTCGATCAGCCCGTGCCCGTCGCCGGTGGCGTGCTCGGGGGCCACCGCGTGCGGCAGGTTGTCCTCGTCCCACCGCCGCCACACGTAGTCCGCGATCTTCGTCATCGATCCCCCCGGGTGGCCACCGGCCACGGCTCGGTCATCGGCAGCGTCCGCACCGGCACGACGCCGGCCGTGCTGGGGCGCGGTCGCTGGTGGCTGGTCCGAAGCTGCGAGTTGGCATTGGTGCAGGTCGCGGCGAGCGCGGTGAGCAGCAGCAGGACGACCACCACGCGCAGCAGCACCAGGACGTCACGCGCCACCGCGGCCACCGCCAACCGGTCGGTGAACTCCGTGCCCTACCACCGCCACGCCCCCTGGTCCGGAATCAGTCCCCGTTCGGCGGCGGTGCTGACGCAGGCCCGGCACAGTGGGCGGATGGGGAACGGCGTGACCAGCCTGGCGAGCACCGTGTAGTCGCAGCCCAACGCCTGGTACGACGTGCGCGCGGGGTCGTTGACCACCTCGGCGGCGAACGCGTGACTCATGTCGTGGGGGTGGCCGGTGGACGGTCCACTCCACCACGCCACGTGCCCCTCGGCGATCGGGGGACGTGGTGGCGCACCAGCAACGGCGGAGCAGCGCTGGCAGACCTCGGCTGGCCGGTCGGTCATCACCGCTTCCGACAGGCCAGAACCGCACACCGTGCTGTACACGATGTTTGGGTCGAGCCGGTCCGCGGGGATGGCGTGCATGGCGCGGTCGATGAGGGACGTGCGCCACTGCCAGGTGGGGGTGCTCGGCTCATCAGTCATCGCTGCCGCCCCCAGACCGCCGCTTCCGGCAGACACGGGTGGATGTGGAAGTGCACGTGGCTGCCGTCGTCGCTGTCGGGGCAGGCCACCACCCGGAGGTCACGCCCGCGCCGCACCAGCCACCACCGGCGCAGCCTGCCCCGCCATGTCTCCAGGTACCGGGTCAGGGCCGCTGCCGCCCGCGCGTAGTCCGGGTAGCCGCGCCGGCATCGTGCCGATCTCATGCTGCCTCCTGTCCACTGTGGACGTGATGTCGTGCGGCGTGGCCGTGGGGCAGTCCGGCCATCGCCAGTACCCGACCGGAGCCCGGGGCGGTGGGCTTGGCCGGAGCATCGGGCCGCGCCGTGACGTGGCGCGGGTGTTGACGAGTGAGGTGGTCGTCCAGCGGGAATGTGGTGATCAGGTGGAGCCACAGGCCGCCGAGGACTGCGAGGGCCGTCAGGCCGAGCGTGAGGAACACGAGCAGTGCGGTCACGTCCACCACCACCTTTGGTTGGGTCGGGCAGCGGGACGAGAGCCGAAGCCGTCTCAACCGCCCCGCTGCCCGGTGGGTGACGGCTGCGCCTCCGCCACCCCGGATTCGCCCCAAGGTGTTGGGGCGCATAACTGTTGGGAAGAAGGTCCGGTCGGACCTGTCCCCGCGCCGAGCAGTCTTGGCTGCCTCGTGGGTGTGGATCGCTCGGCACTGCTCGACCCATCGCTAGTCGGGCAGGCAGCACTCGATGCCGATGTCCAACCCGGCGGCCAGACGGCTCAGCGTGTGATCTGGGTCTCGATAGCTGGTGTGCGCACCACTATCGCGGTGAGTGTCACCACCCTGCAATTCCCCGAATGGGCGACATCTGTTTTGACCGTTGCACCACATAGGGTGTGGTGCATGGCGCGCACCACCAAAACGCCCCGAGCTCGCGCTCTTGGCGCCGAGCTGCGAGAGGCGCGTGAGGCAGCGGGCGTGGGTGTCCGCGAGCTGGCTCGGAGGTTGGGTCAGGACCACAGCGTCGTATCGAGATGGGAAAGCGGTGACCGACTGCCACGTGTGGAGGACGTCGGGACGCTGTTGATGGCGCTCGGCGTGCCCTTGGCTGAGCGAGAGCGCCTGATGGAGATGGCGAGGGAAGCGGCAGACCCGAACTGGGTTACCGCAGGTGCTCCAGGTCTTCACGAAAAGCTGTCGGCACTGATTGAATTCGAACGCACCGCAAAGCGCATCACCGATGTGTCTCCACTGCTTGTCCCAGGGCTGTTGCAGAGCGCCGACTACGCGCGATCGGTGATGGTTGGCTCGAAGGTGGCGCGCGGCGAGGTAGAGGCCCGCGTCGCTGTGAGGCTGGGCCGGCGGGACATCTTGACCCGACGAAAGTTCGTTCCGCTGCTGGCGCTCGTCGGTGAGCCCGCCCTCCGAAACCTGGTTGGCAGCCCAGAAATCATGGCCGATCAGCTTCAGCTAATGATCGACCTGGCGGAACAGCCCAGCGTCACCCTGCAAGTCGTTCGCTCTGAAGCTGGCTTCAATCCCCTACTTGAAGGGCCGTTCATTCTGTTCGAGTTTGCCAAGGGCAAGCCGATCGTGCACCTCGAACACCACCGTGCAGCCCTGTTCTTGCAGAACGAGCGAGACGTCGCCGACTTCGGTGCAGCCGCGGCTGCCATCCGGGAAATGGCATTGGAACCTGACGAGTCGGTGGAGTTCATCGCCGATGTGATGCACGATTGGAGAGACAAGTGACGACGATGCAGCGTCGCTGGCGCAAAAGCAGTCACAGCGGGAATCAAACAAGCTGCGTCGAACTGGCGCACACCATGACCGCCGTCCGTGACTCGAAGAACCCCGCCGGTCCGGTCCTGACCTTCGAGCAGCCCGAGCTGACCAGGTTCCTGACAGCAGTGAAGGCCGGCCGCCTCGACGGCTGATCGTCGGCAAGCAGATGCCCCGCTCAGGATTCGTCTGGGCGGGGCATCGTTGTTCTCGGACCTGCTCGGCCCGCTGGTACCGAAGCCGATGACAGTTCCGTGACTGCGTGGTCCCTTTCGGGGCGATGAGGTGGTGGCCGCTCTGCAAGCTGTGGGATGCTCTTCCGATTAACTATCAGTTGCGATCCCTTGTGAAGCGATGAGGTGGTGGCCTCCAGTGCGCGAGTTTCGACGGGGACGCAATCCCGAAGATGCGATCCCTCGCGGGGCGATGAGATGGTGGCCGCCCTAGGCGGTCAGGGCAACCCGCTGATCGCGCTGGCGGCAAGTGGCATGCTCCCAGAAGCTGGCGGGACACGCCAGGTTCCGCTTCGGAACCTCCCGGCGTGGCGGCCGACGCTTGGGGTTCCGTACCGAGGCGCGCGGTCCGCAGTGAAGCCGGATGGGCAAGACGGGCACGAATGGTTCGGCGGACTTCGATCAGGCGTGCTGCCATGCGCGCTCGTTTCCTGGGGAAGGCCCCAGACTCGCAGGAAGGCCGGACCCTACCCTGTTTGCCGCCGGCCGCATGGACCGTGTCACCTACATCGCCAGGGCTGGAAGCCGACAACTGCAGTGTGTCTCAGTCCCCGATGGATCCGGAGTCAATTCTGGTCGTCGTCCGTGGGACCTCGTCATAAATTGACGCTCCGACCAGGTAGCAGCCGGGCGTTGTGACGTCCATGAAAGCCTTGAGCTGATTGAATCTGACTCCCGTACCCGCTTTGGTGCGGATCGCGGTTTGGGTGTCGAACGTCTGTCCCGGGCAGGGCTCGAACGGGACGTTGGACTGGCGCAGCAGCTCCAGGAAGGCAGCCCGCTCGACTGCCGTAGCTGGATTCAGCGAGACCTGCCACACGCGTCCGCCTGCCGCGAACAATGACAGGTGGTCCCAGAAGTAGGGGTAGCTGGACGCCTCTGGGCCGAGCATCCGGATCGCCGGGTGTGGCCTACCTGGTCCGAGGATCTCTTCCGCCTCAGACAGCGACATGCCCAGCCGCACCTTGCCGACTCGCCCGGTCGCCGCGAACTCCAGCATCACGTCCGTCACAACACCACCCTAGGCCGCCGTCGTGGGCAGGTGCGCAACCTGGGCGTGCTGATCGGTTCACCCAGTCGATATCAGACCGATATCCGTTGTGGGGCAAGGAAAAGAAGGGTGTGAGGTGGGCCGCACGGGCCACCTTCGTCCACTGTGGTCGGTTTAGTCTCCGCGTGCCGTTGTGATCAGCGGCGCGGGCCAGGAGAAGGGGACTGGGGTGGGCGAGCAGAACCGCGTGTGGAAGCTGGTGCGGCGGCCGGTTGGGAACGACTACGCGGCGGCTGTCGAGTTGGTGGCCGAGGGCGTGCCCGACCTGGTTGACGGGGACGTGCTGATCCGCAACGCCTACCTGTCGCTGGACGCGGGCACGCGGATGTGGATGAGCGCCCGCGAGGACTCCTACTCGCCGCCCACGCCGCTGGGCTCGCCGGTGATCAGCACGGTGCTCGGCACGGTGGTGGACTCGCGGCATCCCGACTACCGCGCCGGTGATCTGGTGCGCGCCTACGGCCAGTGGGCGGACTTCTCGGTGAGCCGGCCGGACGAGGTGTACGTGGAGCGGGTCAGTCGGCGGCTGGACGATCCGCGCCAGCACCTGGCCGTGTTCGGCGCGAACGGGTGGACCGCCTACCTCGGGGTGGTCGAGTACGGCGAGGCCAGGGCGGGGGAGACGTTCGTGGTGTCGGCGGCGTCCGGGGTGACCGGTGCGCTGGCCGGGCAGATCGCCGCGCAGGTCGGCTGCCGGGTCATCGGGATCACCGGCTCGGCCGAGAAGGCCGCCTGGCTGACCGGGGAACTCGGGTTCGACGCGGCCGTCAACCACCGCGACGGTGACGTGGCCGAGCAGCTGCGCGCGCTCTGTCCACAGGGGATCGACGTCTACTTCGACAACGTGGGCGGGCCCATTCTGGACGCGGCACTGGGGAACATGGCGCTGTTCGGTCGGGTCGCGGTGTGCGGGCTGCTGCACAACTACGGCCGGGAGGGCCGGGTGCCCGGCCCGGAGCGGTTCGATCAGATCCTGATGAAGCGGTTGCGGTTCACCGGGTTCTTCTCGCCGGACTTCTACCACCGCGGCCCGGAGGTGAACCGGGTGCTGCGGCCCTGGTACGAGGCGGGCAAGCTGCGGATGCGGTTCGAGGTCACCGACGGTCTGGAGCACACGCTGATCGCCTACGGCACGCTGTTCTCCGGGGCGAAGGTCGGCAAGGCCCTGGTGCGCTTGGCCGACCCGCTCGACTGATCCGCGGGACGGACCCGCAACCGCGCTGGTCACCGGTCACCGGTTGCGGCAGGGGCGAACGCGCGGCGGGCGAGGGTGGCCAGGGCGAAGGCCAGTGCCGCCAGTGCCACCGCGACCCAGGGCAGCGCGGTCGCGCCGCTGGGCCACTTCGGAGCCCGGCTGCTCGATGAACCAGGCGGAAAGCAGTTCCGTGCATGTCCCGTTGGGCGATGAGGTGGTTGCCGTCATCGGGGAAGTAGTCGCTGGCGTTGTCATCCGGGCATGAACGAAGAACAACGGGCGAGATCGCGATTCCATCACCATGCTCGGAGTGGCAGCAGCCAGACTGTGAACGAAGAGAGGGGTGCGGGTCCGCTGGCGCAACACCCGAGCCAGACCCAAAACCCATTTCGCGATCAACTCACCCATCCGAAAACCCGATTACCTGATCAACCTTGCATGACGAGGCACTAGCTCCCCGAAGGTGCAATCGGAGCCATAGCGGAGCTTCGCTTGGCCGGGGTAACGACCACCAGGAGCTTCAACGGCCCCTCGGTGTCCGTGTTGCAGCGCGCCGCGCGCGGCGGGCACGGGTAGCCGTGCGGGGCGATCACCAAGGGCACTTTGCCCGGCGCGACCGCCTGGTAGATCGAGGTCTTGCCGTTCACCTCGGCCAGCCGGAGCACCGACCAGATCTCTGCGTCCAGGGCACGCTGGTCAGTGTTGTCGACCAGCTTCACCAGACCGCCCACCGGCAGCACGACTGTGTCGTCGTTGGGGTCGTCCCACGGTTCGACCACGTGTTCGGCCCCCTTGGGCAGCGAGTACCCCGCTGGGGCCACCGTCGGCACTGACTGGGAGCAGCCCGCCGACACCAGCCCGAGCAACACCACCACGAAGATCAACCTGCGCACACGCCCGAGTCTAGTGTTCGAGGTCACCGACGGTCTGGAGCACGCGCTGATCGCCTACGGCACGCTGTTCTCCGGGGCGAAGGTCGGCAAGGCCCTGGTGCGCTTGGCCGACCCGCTCGACTGATCCGCGGGACGGACCCGCAACCGCGCTGGTCACCGGTCACCGGTTGCGGCAGGGGCGAACGCGCGGCGGGCGAGGGTGGCCAGGGCGAAGGCCAGTGCCGCCAGTGCCACCGCGACCCAGGGCAGCGCGGTCGCGCCGCTGGGCCACCACTGTCCACTGAGGATGGTTCCGCCGATGGCCGCGCCGGCCGCGATGGCGATGTTCCACACCGTGATCGTCAGCGACTGGGCCAGATCGGTGGTGCGGCCGGCGACGCGGGCCGCGGCGGCCGGGAACAGGGTGGGCGCGCCGCCGAAGGCCAGGCCCCACAGGGCGGTGGCCGCGCACAGCAGCACCGGGTTGCCGCCGGCGAGCGCGATCAGCGTGCCGGCCAGGGCGAAGCCCGCGGTGCAGCCGAGCACCAGCGGCCGCAACCGGGTGTCGATCACCGCGCCCACCAGCCAGATGCCCAGCACCGAGGTCACGCCGAACACCAGCAGCGCGGTGCCCAGCAGGCCCAGCCGGCCGTGCGCGGCGAGCACCGGGCCGAGGTAGGTGTACAGGATGTTGTGGCCGAGCACGTAGCCGAACGTGGTGGCCAGCACGGCGGCGAAGCCCGGGATCGCGAGGAGTCGGCCGCCGGCCGTGCGCTGGGCGGGCTGCTCACCGGGTAGCGCGGGCACCCGCCACAGCACCCAGCCGACCAGGGCCACGGTGATCGCGACCAGCACACCGAAGGCGGCGCGCCAGCCCACCAGGTCACCGAGGAACGTGCCGGCCGGCACACCCACGGCGAACCCGACCGGGGTGCCGACCATGGCCACGGCCAGGGCGCGGCCCGCGCTGGCCGCCGGCACGAGCCGCATGGCGTAGCCGGGGATCATCGCCCACATCACCCCGGACACCGCGCCGGCCACGATCCGGGCGACCAGGGTCAGCGGGTAGTTCGACGAGACCGCCGTCACCGCGCTGACCACGGCGAATCCCACGATCAGCGACACCAGCAGGGCGCGCCGGGGCAGGCGCCGGGTGAGCGCGGTCAGCGGCACCGAGGTGAGCGCGGTGCTGATCGCGTACACCGTGACCAGCTGCCCGGCCTGCGCCGGGGACACGTCCAGGTCGGCGCTCATCCAGACCAGCAGCCCGGCCGGCAGCGTCTCGGTCACGCAGCCGGTGAAGGCGACCGTGGCGAAGGCCAGCAGGGCGCCCAGGGGCAGTCGGGGGCGTGGCGTCGCGGTGTCGTGGGTTGGCTGAGCCTGCGTGGACATGCGGTTATCGTGGGAGTCTCACATTAGTGTGAGGGGGAAGCGCGGACGGTGGTGAGGTGGCCCACATGCGGATCGGCGAGCTGGCCCGGCGCACCGGTGTGTCCGTCCGGCTGCTGCGCTACTACGAGGAACAGGAACTGCTGCGCCCGGATCGGGACGCGCACGGCTACCGCGTCTACCCGGAGGGCAGCGTCGACCGGGTGGAGAAGATCCGCGGCCTGCTCGCCTCGGGTATCCCCACCCGGATCATCCGCGCGATCCTGCCCTGCCTGAACAGCCCGGGCAGCATCCACATGCGCGTGGTCGCGCCGGAGACGCTGGACAAGCTGGAGCGGGAACGCGAGCAGATCCAGCGGCGCATCGACGCGCTCACCGCGGACCGCGAGGCCATCGACGCCTACCTGGCCCAGGCCCGGCCCCGCCTGCGCCGCTGACCAACCCGACTCGACATGGCGCCGGCTCGACACGGCGCCGACCCGACATGGCGCCGGCTCGACACGGCGCCACCGACCTGACACACTGGCGCACGGTTTTTAGATCACGTGAACCAAAACTGGCTGGCTCAGCTGGCCGACTCGGAGGGTTCTGCCGTGCTGTCAACAACGTGCGACCGGAAGGCGGTCCGCTGATGCCTCTCGCGGTCTTCATCCTCGGTCTGGCGGTCTTCTGTCTGAACACGACGGAGGTCATGGTCGCCGGCCTGCTTCCGTCCCTTTCGGACGGACTCGGCGTCTCGATCACCGCCGCGGGCAACCTGGTCACCGTCTTCGCGCTCGGCATGGTCTTCGGTGGCCCGGTGCTGACGCTCGCGCTCAGGCGGGTGCCCCGCAAGCTGGCGATGGTCGCGATGATGGTGCTGTTCCTGGTGGGACAGACCATCGGCGCGCTCACCACCGACTACGGGATCATGGTGCTCGCCCGGATCATCACGGCCCTGGCCACCGCGGCCTTCTTCGGGCTCGCCGCGTCGGTCTGCGCCAACCTCGTCCCACCGGACAAGATCGGCCGCGCGCTGGCCATCGTCTTCGGCGGCTTCATGGTGGCCAACGTCTTCGGCCTGCCCCTGGCCACCTTCATCGACCAGCTCATGGGGTGGCGGGCCGCCTTCTGGGCGGTGGACATCCTGGTCGCGCTGTGCCTGGTGCTGGTGCTGTTCACCGTCGGGCGCGCCCCGGCTCCCGAAGGGCTGGACGTCCGCTCGGAGCTGTCGGTCTTCCGCAGCGGTCGGCTCTGGGGCGCGTTCGCCACCAACGCCCTGCTGATCGGCGGCGTGTTCGCCACCTTCGCCTACCTGTCCCCGGTGCTGACCAGGCTGGGCGGCTTCGCCGAGAGCGTTGTCCCGCTGCTGTTCGTGCTCTACGGGGTGGGCACCGTCATCGGCAACGTCGTGCTCGGGCGGCTGGCCGACGCGCACACCCTGCGCACCCTGTGGCTGGGCGGTGTGGCCATCGCCGTGTTGCTGGGGCTGTACGCGCTGGTCGCGACCAACCAGGTGCTCTCTCTCATCGCCCTGTTCCTGCTGGGCTTCACCGGGCTCCCGCTCAACCCGGCGATGGCCTCGCGGGTGATGAGCCTGTCCAACAGCGGTGCGCTGATCAACACCATGAACACCGCGACGATCTGCGCCGGCATCACCATCGGCACCTGGCTCGCCGGCATCGGCGTGGACGCCGCCGGCTACCGCGCCCCGATGTGGGTGGGCGCCCTGCTCGCGCTCGGCGCGCTGGCCACCCTGCTCGTCGCGCGGGTCACCGACCGGCGCCACGTGCAGCGCGACCGTCGGGCCGCCCCGGAGGTCGAGCCCGCGAGCGGGTTTTTGCCCAACTGATTCAAAACGATTAGGTTGGCGTCATGGGGAGGCCCAGGAAGTTCGACGAGACGCGCGTCCTCACCGCGGTCATGAACATGTTCTGGCAGCGGGGCTACGAGGCGACCTCCACCCGTGACCTGGCTGAGACGACCGGCATGGGCTTGTCGAGCCTGTCCAACGCCTTCGGTGACAAGCGCCAGCTGTACCTGCGCGCGCTGCGCCGCTACTACGAGACCAACACCGCCGTGCAGACTGAGTTGCTGGAGCAGCCGGGCCCGGTCAAGGACCGGGTGCGGAACCTGATGGTGCAGGCGATCGACATCGACCTCGCGAACCCGCCCTCCTCGGGCTGCCTCATCATCAACGCCTCGATCGAGATGGCCAACACCGACCCCGAGGTGGCCCAGGAGGTGCGGCGCCACTTCACCACTGTGGAACGGGCCCTGCGCGCCGCCCTGGCCGAGGGCCAGCGCAGCGGGGAGATCACCCGCGACCAGGACGCCGTCGCCCTCACCCACCACGTGCTGAGCAGCTACTACGGCCTGCGCGTGCTCGCCCGTGTGCAGCCCGACCGCGCGGCCCTGATGAACGTGGTGGACACCATGCTGGCCAAGCTGTGACCGGCCACGGCCGGTCCGGCCCCGGCCGGGAGGGCTTCGGAACACCGGCCGCGAGCCTGCGGGTGAGCCGTGGCTGAGTGCACCTGGTGGCCTGCTGGGCCGCTGTCAGGTGGCAACATTGATTTCGAGGGAATCAAGCACGAGGTACATCAGATTGCTGTAAGAAGTCTTGGGCTTTTCTTCGTCGGCGGTGAAGTGGAGCCCGACGAGGTCGTAACTCTGTCCGACGCCCGCTTTGCCGGGGGGCCACAGCCATACAACGGAACCGGAGTCGCCGGGTTCGGTGAAGTTCTCGCCGCCATCTCCTTGGATACCGATTTGCTGGACGAACACCGCCGTACCGGCCTTCAGGGTGGCGTTCGTCGTGGTGACCGTCCCCTTGGTCACGCCGGTGGTGCGACCGGACTTTCCCACGGTGACGCCCAGGCATTCGGAGATCGCTGTCACGACCTTCGGCCCGAAACCAACCCGAGTGCACTGATTTGAATCCGTGTACAGAAACCTCTTGTCCGCGGTGACCGTCATCTCGGCAATGGCGCAGTCGACGGTGTTTTCCTCTCCGAAGAAATCTATTGGCTGACAGGAGTGGAATTTGGCGACAGCATCAGCTGGTCCGCCGCGGTCGCTCGTTCCGGGTTGGATGATCGGATCGCCCCGCTTGGCCAGATTGTCTTTCGCGATCACATGGTTACAGCTGAGGAGAAAAAGTTTCCCCGGTGAATCATTGCGGGTTGACATGCAGCCCAAGGTGCCCGAGGTGTCGTCCAGGCGACTGATTGAGATGCCGCCAAGAGGGGGGTCCGTCTTTTCTCGGTGAAGATATGCGTTGGGATCCTGTACCAGGCTCGCGGCCGATCTGGCTTCCGGGTGGATCACTCCGGAAACAGTGACGCGCATCGGTACGCGGTTCGCGGTCGCCTCACCGAGCTGCTCGGACAGCAATGAACGGATCGCTTCCTCACTGATTGATTCGCGAGTCTTCACGTCCACGAGGAGATTGTCCGGATTTGGCCCGCGGGAGTAGTCGACCAGGCCGATGCCAACGGCTTGTAGTTGACCGCTGACGCTGGATACGCTTTCCCCGGCGTTCCGGGATGCCACCGCCTCCCGGATGATTCCACTCAGGACGTAATGGGCCGCTGCTACGGGATCTGGCGTTCCGGGCGGATTGTTGGAAGACATCTCGGCGTAGTGTGGATCGTTGTCCTTGTCAAACATGCTGGTGTTCCTTTTTGTCTCAACTATTTGCTGAGGGATGGATGACCCCGTACCGCTCAGCCTCCGCTGGGCCGGGCAGTCCGCTGTTCAATCACAACACCATCGGGCACAATCCCGCCTGTCCTGTGGTCAATATTTGTCCTCCCAGGTAACCCGAATGGGTTATTTCCGTGGTGTCCTGCTGGTCCAGGCTGCGGGCAATCGTCCCGCGATGCTCAATAAGACCCGGAGTGAGCAGTCATCTGCAACTGTGCTCCGACTTCACCTTATGCGTTTCCAAGAAAATCATCGCACTCTTGGAAAAACTATGCAGGTCCAACGTGCATCGGAGGTACGGAATATGGCCACGAAGCCGGATGATGCCCTTGAGGGGGTCCCAGCTCGGGTTTGGACTCGACTCGCGGATCTGGCCAACAAGTACAAGTCGGATGACCAGGACAAAATCGATGCCGGAGCATTCAAGAAGCTGTACTCCGATTCCATCGAAAATTTTCACAAGGACCCGAAGTGGGTGACGGTGGTCGAGGGCTCGGACACGTCGGAGTCCGGCGTTATCGACCAGATTGTGGGACCTTGGGACCTGACCGTGGTCGATTCGGTCACGGTGGGGGTGAAGGGGACCTACAGTCCGCAGAGTGACGGAACTTGGACGATCAGTCTGACACTCGCTCTGAAGGTTACTGGCCGCGTCGTGTGGGAGACCACGTACTCGTTGTCGCCGGAAAACTACTACGTTCGACTGCAGCCGAATGTTGGGATCGCGAAGGCGGACGTCACCATCGGTCTTTATGGACAAAAACGCTGTCTTCAGGTGTCGGGGAACGCCTGTTACTGGTGGTTCGCCTATCGATGTGTCGACTTCAATCAAACCCTCCTCTGCTTCATGTGAGGACTTGTTTCCTCTGGTGCTGGTGCACTGGAATCACGGGTGGCAGTTGGCCAGGGCGGTGCGGGGGCGGCCGGCTGCCTTCGAACAGGTCGACACGTAGTCGGACGACCTCGGAACAAGGAATGAGAGAGGACCTCCGGGTTCGGCGTGATTGTGACGTGCGCCCAAGCCCAGGAGGTCCTCGCACGCCACCGTATCGGCTCCAGGAGTTCGGTGAACAGCAGTGGCACAGGGTCACGCGCCGCGACCTCGAATTGTAGCCGGAGCTGTTGGTGGCCCGGGCGCGCGGACATTAGATTGCCCAGCATAAATACCTCACTCGGGTGAGTTTGGTCTTCGGCTGATGACAGAGCCCCGGCGGGTTGCCATCGTGGGGGTGGGGGAGTTCCCCGTGACGGGTGGGAGAGTTCCCCGTTTCGCGTTTCTTCAAGTGACCTTCAGTAGTAGACACCTGAGTGGAGTTTTTATGCCGAAAAAGATCATCACCGGGTTCACCCTGGTGTTCCTTGCCGCGCTGACGTGTGGAGCGTCTACACCTGCCGCGAGCGCGGTGGCGTCAACGGACCCGCCCTGTCCGTGGACGCGAGGCTGTAGTCCACCGCCACGAGGTGAACTTTGTACGAGCGGCAAGAACCAGGGGAAGCAGCACGAAGTTTACAAGGTGCCAAATTACAAGATTGCGCCGGACAAAACTTTGGACGTATGGTGGGATAATTGCCGAACATTTGACGAGAACTTCTGTGCGAACGTATGTACGCAGGCTCCGGAATATGTCGGAAATAAGTGCGACTGCGGCGGCGGGGGCCCGTACTAGCACAGTCTGGCCGCCCCGGTACGGCGCTACGGGCCACGCCAACGGGTGCTGCCATGTCGGCGCATCACGCGCTATGTCGGGCTATGACACGCCCTGGGCATCAAGCCCCCGCGCAACGCCTCGTAGTCGCTTCGGTGCAGGCCCTAGCCCCCGTAGAAGGCGGCGGCGTCCACCTCGCGCAGGTCGATCCAGTCCGGGTCGCCCTGGCGGTGGCCGGTGCGGCGGGGTGCGCGCAGGGTGAGGGCCAGGGCCGGCTGCTCGTCAACGCGCTGGGCCAGCGCGTAGTGCGTGGCCAGCACGTGTGAGCAGGGCCTGCGCCGGCTGGCGCAGGTGCAGGTCGCGGTCTGCGCGTCGGTCGGCACGGCGATGTCGATGCCGTGGCTGGCCAGGTCGGCGGCGAGCGCGTCGGGCAGATCGCCAGGGGCCAGGCCGCGGTGCTCGGCCAGTGACCGGGCCACCAGCCGGTCGGCCACCAGCCGGACCTGACCGGTCCACAGTGGAATGTCGATGGTCACGCGGTGGTGCCTGCCCCGGTCGACCACCTCGGCGGTCAGCCGGCCGGGGGCGATGTCCACTGTGGTCACCGCGTCGTTGCGGGCGAGGCTGCGGGCCTTGGGCAGCAACGGGTTGGGTGTGGTCACGGCGGTGGACTCGACCGCGCGCACCCAGGCGCGGCCCCAGCCGGTGGCACCGAAGTCGGGCATCAGGCGATCGCTCCGGGGTTGAGTTCCAGCACGCTGTGCAGGTCCGCGTCGGACAGGTCGGCCAGGGCGGCTTCGGCGTCCCGGGACACCACGTCCGCCAGCGCCCGTTTGGTCTGGTGCAGCCGGGCGATGTGGTCCTCGATGGTGCCGCCGGTGACCAGGGTGTGCACGGTCAGCGTGCGCTGCTGGCCGATCCGGTGCGCCCGGTCGGTGGCCTGCTCCTCCACAGCCGGGTTCCACCAGCGGTCGTAGTGCACCACGTGGCTGGCCCGGGTCAGGTTCAGCCCGAAGCCGGCGGCGCGCAGGCTCAGCAGCAGCACGGGTGGGGCGGTGTCGTCGGTCTGGAACGCGTGCACCAGCCGGTCGCGCCGGGCCAGGCTCAACCCGCCGTGCAGGAACGGGACGGGGTCGCCGCCCAGGGTGTCGGTGAGCTGCCGGCACAGCAGCTCACCCATGGCGCGGTACTGGGTGAACACCAGGGCGCGGTCACCCTGGTCGGCGATCTCGGCCAGCATCTCCACGGCCCGGTCGAACTTGCCGGACCGGCCGACCAGTTCGCGCTCGCCGTTCTCGCCGTTCTCGCCGTTCTCGCCGAGGTACTGCGCGGGGTGGTTGCAGATCTGCTTGAGCGCGGTCAACAGCGCCAGCACCCGGCCGCGGCGGGCGATGCCGCTGCCAAGGCCGGTGGCGAAGGCGCGGTCGACGGCGTCGGTGTAGAGCCGGGCCTGTTCGGCGGTGAGCGTGCAGGCGACCGTGGTGTGCTGCTTGGCCGGCAGGTCGGCGGCGACCTCGGATTTGGTGCGGCGCAACAGGTGTGGCCCGACGAGCGCGTTGAGCCGGGCGGCGGCCGTGGCGGAGCGGCGCTGCTCGATGGGCCCGGCGAAGCGCTGCCGGAACCGGGCCCGGCTGCCCAGCACGCCGGGGTTGGTCACGTGCAGGATCGACCACAGCTCGGTGAGCCGGTTCTCCACGGGCGTGCCGGTCATGGCGATCCGCGCGTGCGCGGTCAGCCCGGCCGCGGCCCTGCTGACCTGCGCGTCCGGGTTCTTCAGCTGCTGGGCCTCGTCGAAGACCGCGGTGTCCCAGTGCTGCTGGCGCAGGGCCTGGTCGGTGCGGAGCACGCTGTAGCTGGTGACCACCACGGTGCCGGCCGCGACGTGCTCGGGCAGGGCGCGGCGGGCCCCGTGGTAGCCGATGACCGGGGTGTCCGGGGCGAAGCGCTGGATCTCCCGCAGCCAGTTGCCCACCAGCGAGGTGGGGCAGACCACCAGGTGGGGCCGCTGGTCCGGGTGGCGCCGGGTGGCCAGCAGGCCGATCGCCTGGAGGGTCTTGCCCAGGCCCATGTCGTCGGCGAGCACCCCGCCGCCGCCCTCGGCGGCCAGCGCGCGCAGCCAGGCGATGCCGCGCACCTGGTAGGGCCGGGGCGTGGCCCGCAGGCCGGTGGCGCGCAGTGCCGAGGCGGTGGCCACGGCCTGGTGGAACCGGGTCAGCGCCGCGCGGGCCGACATGATCGCGGTCTCCTCGGCGTTGAGCACGGCGTGCGCGGCCGGTGGCAGGCGCGCGGCCAGCTCACCGGGGTCGCCGTCCTCGGCCAGGCGGGCGGCGGCGCGCCAGGCCAGCACCGAGGCGCCGAGCGCGGCGGACCGGGCCGGCAGCGCGCGCAGCGCCGGCACGGCGGTGTCCAGGTCGACCAGCCGCACCGGCACGTCCACCGGCTCCACCCGGCCGTCGGCGGGCAGCGCGAACCGGCAGGTGCCCGGCCGTCCCTCGGGCAGGTCGTGCGCGTGGACCAGGTCGAGCGGACCCCAGAAGGCCACGGCGTGCTCGGCCGGGACGAAGGTGGCCTGGAGCCGGTCGGGCCACGGCATGACGGGCGCGGCAGGCAATGCTGGTTCCCCCCGGACTGGTTGGTAGCATCTGGCGCGATCTTTGCGTCACGAAACTGTTGCGCGGCGCAAATGTATGGTCCGGATTCCGGGGTGTCAAATGCCGAACAAGCGCGGTGCGGAGCGGGAGGCGCTGGTCAGCGCCGTGATCGACGCGCTGCCCGACTGGGCCAACGCCGTCATCCAGCTCAACGACCTGATCGCCGAGCGCATGGGCGTGGTGCCCACCGACTTCCAGTGCCTGCACCTGCTGCACCGGGACGGCCCGACCACGGCCAGCGTGCTGGCCACCCGGATCGGCCTGACCCCGGGCTCGGTCTCCCGCATGATCGACCGGCTCGACGCGGCCGGGTGTGTGCGGCGCAGCGTGGACCCGGTCGACCGGCGCCGCGTGCTCATCGAGCCGACCGCCGCCGGCCTGCGCCGCATCGCCGCCTACTACGCCGACCTGACCAGCCGCACCCGTGACGACCTGGCCGACTTCGACGAGGACCAGCTGCGCGCCCTGCTGCGCTTCTTCGCCTCGGCCCAGCGCAGCACCACCGGCGAGGTGACCCGGCTGCGCGCCCGGTCGAAACCCTGACCGAGCGCGCGCGGGTGCTGGACCATGACGGCGACGACGTGATCGGCTCGTCGCCGTCGAAGTGAGGTGTGCCGTGCGGACCGATGTGGACCTGCCCGAGGTGGACGTGGTGATCCCGGTCGCCCCGAAGGACCTCGACGACTTCCCGCTCTGCCTGGAGTCGGTGCTGCGGCACTGCCGCAACCCCGTGCGCGCCGTGCACGTGGTCTCGCGCGAGCCCGTGGCGGTGGCGGACCACCGGGTCCGGTGGGTCGACGAGACCACGGTCACGCCCAGCCTCGGGCAGATCGACGCGGTGCTGCGCGCCGCCGGCCCGCGGCACGGCAACGCGTCCTGGTACTTCCAGCAACTGCTGAAGCTCAACTGCTTTGCTCTGTCCGGTGTGGACGGTGCCGAGCACGTGCTCGTGGTGGACGCCGACATCGCGCTCACCGCTGATCTGTCTTTTGTGGACGGTGCGGGCCGGTCGCTGCTGGCCACGGGCTACCCGCTGCGCTGGACGTCGGACAGCGCGGACCCGGCGCCGCCGGCCAGGCACTCGGCGCTGACCTCCTCGGCCCGCCTGGTGCCTGGCTGGCGGATGGTCGACCACTTCAGCGGCATGCAGCACCACATGGTGTTCGACCGGGTGGTGCTCGGCGATCTCGCCCGCAGGGTCGAGCGCGCGCACGGCATGCCGCTCTGGCGGGCGTTCCTCGGCAACCGCGAGCCGTCGAAGTGGACGGGTGCCTCCGAGTACGTGCTGTACCGGCACTTCGCCTGCGCGTTCTTCCCGGAGCGGGTGGCCACCCGGCACCTGCCCGCCGTGGAGGTGATCCAACCCGAGGACGGCACCGGCCCGACCCTGGCCGAGGTGCTGGCCGCGGTGGGCGGCACCGGACCGGCCCTGGTGGGTTGCCACCGCTTCCTCGACTACGCCGACCGCATCGCCACCATGGACTACATCTCCGACGAGCTGCGGCGGGAACTGCCGGTGAACGTGCCGCTCGCGCTGCGCCTGGCCGACGGGGCCGTCCGGGTGGCACCGGTGGCGGAACCGCTCAACCCGCCGAACAACCCGCCGAACAACCCGCCGAACCGCTGAGCCAGGTCGGCCGCTGGGGCCGCCGCGCCCCCGCCACGGCGTTGACCAGCGGTTCCGCCGGCAGGTAGGGACAGCCCTACCCCCGGTTTCCAGGGCTGCCCGGTGGGGTGTGGGCCGCCGGAACCGAAAGATCAACGGCATGGTTCTGCTGCGGGATGAGCAAGGCACGGCACCACGCGACGTGGTCGCGTTGGCCGAGGTGTCCAAGGTGCACGGTGGGCGGGTGCGGGCGCTGGACGGGGTGAGCGTGGCGTTCACCCGGGGGACGTTCACGGCGGTGATGGGGCCGTCCGGCTCGGGCAAGTCAACGCTGCTGCACTGCGCGGCCGGGCTGGACCGGCCGACCAGCGGCCGGGTGCTGCTGGCCGGGCAGGACATCGGTGCGCTGCGGGAACCGCGGCTGACCGCGGTGCGCCGCCGCCACGTCGGGTTCGTCTTCCAGGCGTTCAACCTGGTCGACGCCCTGTCGGTGTGGGACAACGTGCTGCTGCCGCAGCAGCTGGCCGGCACGCGGCCGGACCGGGCGTGGGCCGGGGAGGTGCTGGCCCGGGTCGGCCTGGCCGGGCGGGAGAAGGCCCGGCCGGGTGAGCTGTCCGGTGGCCAGCAGCAGCGGGTGGCCCTGGCCAGGGCACTGGCCGCGCGGCCCGAAGTGATCTTCGGTGACGAGCCGACCGGCGCGCTGGACCTGGCCACCGGTCGCGAGGTGCTGCGGCTGCTCCGGCAGTGCGTGGCCGACCTGGGCGCCACCGTCGTCATGGTCACCCACGACCCGGCCGCGGCGGCCTGGGCCGACCGCGTGCTCTTCCTCGCCGACGGCCGGCTGGCCGGTGAACTGCACGAGCCGACCGCCCAGCGGGTGGCGGCCCGGATGATGGAGCTGACCCGATGACCATCCGCCTCGCCGCCCAGACCGTGCGCCGCCGTGTCGTCGTGTTCGTCGGCACCTTCGTCACCGCGGTCCTGGCGATCGCGCTCATCGCCGGCAGCGGGCTGCTGCTCCACTCGGTGCTCACCGCGGGGCCCGGCGCGAACCGGTTCGCCTCGGCCGACGCGGTCGTGGCCGGCGCCAGGTCGGTCACGCTCACCAGCGCGGTCGACAAGGGCGACAAGGTGAAGGTGAAGACCAAGACCGAGCGGCTGACCAGCGCGTCCGCCCTGCCCGCCGACCTGGTCGGCACGGTCGCGGCCACGCCGGGAGTGGCCGCCGCCCTGCCGGACACGGCGTTTCCCGTGCACCTCGCGGCCGGCGGGCGCGCGGTGCGGGCGCCGGAGCGGGCGGCCGTGGTGGCCCACGGCTGGGGCTCGGCCGCGCTGACCCCGTACGCGCTGCGCACCGGCACCGCGCCCGAGCCCGGCCAGGTGGTGCTCGACGCCGCGTTGGCCAGCGGCCTGGAGTTGGGTGAGACCGTGCGGGTGACCAGCCGGACCGGCGTGCGGGACCTGCGCCTGGTCGGCGTGGCCGCCCCGGACGGCACCGCCACCCCGGACGGCGCCGACACCCTGCCGGGCCAGGCCGCGGTGTTCGTGGCCGACAGCGAGGTCGCCGTCCTGTCCGGGCTGACCGGCCCCACCGCGATCGGCGTGCGCGCGGCACCGGGGGTGAGCGAAACCGACCTGGTCACGGCGTTGCGCACGCGGGTGGGGGAGTTCCCGGTGCACACCGGTGCCGACCGCGTCGCCGCCGACCTGCCCGGGGCCGTGCCCGACTACGTCGGCGCGGTGTCGATCTTCGGGTTCGTCCTGGGCATCACCGGGTTCGCCGCGGTGTTCGTGCTCACCGGCACGGTCTCGCTCGCGGTGCGGCAGCGGCTGCGCGAACTGGCCCTGCTCCGCACCATCGGCGCCACCCCCGGCCAGCTGCGCCGGCTGCTGGGCACGGAGATCGCCCTGGTCACGCTGGTGGCGGCGGTGCCGGGGCTGCCGCTGGGCGTGCTGGTGGCCACCCTGGTCGCCGCGCGGTTCCGCGACCTGGGGGCGGTGCCCTCGGCGTTCGCCGTGGCGCTCAACCCGGTGGTGCTGCTGGCGGCCGTGGCCGTCGGCCTGCTGGTGACCCAGGCCGCGACCTGGCTGGCCGCCCGCCGGACCGTGCGGATCGCGCCGACCCAGGCGCTGCGGGAAACCGTGACCGTGGCCGGCGTCGGCTGGCTGCCCCGGGTGCTGGCGGCGGCGGTGCTGGCCGCCGGGGCCGTGGCCGTGCTGGGCCTGGTGCCGTTGGGCGGCCCCTACGGCATGGGCATGGGGTTCGTGTCCTGCGCGCTGCTGCTGTGCGCGGTCGCCGCGCTCGGCCCGGTCCTGGTGCGCGGCCTGGTCGCGGTGGTGTCCCGGCTGGTCGCGCTGACCGGGGTGGCCAGCCGGCTGGCCGCGGTGACCGCCAGGGCCGAGACCCACCGGGTGGTGGGCGCGGCGATCCCGTTGACGCTGATGTTCGCCATCAACGCCACCATGCTGCTCAACAGCGACATCCTCACCCAGGTCACCGCGGACCAGCAGGCGGCCCGCTCGGCGCCCAGCGCGCTGCGGGTGGGCACGGCGGACGGGACCGGCCTGCCGCTGGCCGTGGCCGACCGGGTGGCCGCGCTGCCCGGGGTGACCGGTGCCGCCGCCACCCTGCCGACCAGGGTGGTGCTGGACGAGGCCGGCAAACCCGAGGACCACCCGGCGCAGGGCCTGCGCGCCACCGGTGAGCCAGCGCTGGACCTGGGTGTGGTGGCCGGCGAGCTGGCCGGCGTGGGCACGGGCGGCGGCATGGCGGTGAGCGCACCCCTCGCCGAGCAGCGCGGCTGGCGGGTGGGGGACCGGCCGGAGGTCTGGCTGGCCGACGGCACCCGGCAGGCGCTCACCGTGGTGGCCGTCTACCAGCACTGGCGCGGCTTCGGTGAGCTGGTGCTGCCCGCGGACCTGGTGGCCGCGCACGACGCCACCGGCCTGGTCGGCGCGCTGCACCTGCGCGGTGGCCCCGCACTGGCGGACACCCTGCGCGCCGAGGCGCCCGAGCTGGTGGCCACGGCCGCGACCGAGCCGGCCGGCGACGAGCAGAACCAGCAGGCGGCCTGGGAGCTGATGGTGGTGATCTCGCTGGGCTTCACCGCGATCGCCGTGGTCAACACCTTCGCCATCGCCACCAGCGCGCGCCGCCGCGAGTTCGCCGACCTGCGGCTGACCGGCGCGACCGCCAGGCAGCTGCACCGGATGCTCGGCGCGGAGACGCTGATCGCCGTGCTGGTCGCGCTGGTGCTCGGGAGCGTGGTGTGCGGGGCGGTGGTGGGTGCGTTCAGCGTGGCCCAGGACGGCCACTGGCGGCTGTTCGCCGACCCGCTGCGCTACCTGGGCATGCTCGCCGGCGTGGGCGTGCTGGGCCTGGTCGCCGGTGCGGTGCCGGCCCGGCTGGTGGTTCGCCGCCGCGGCCTGCCCGACCTGAACGGTTAGGTTGACCGGGTGAACACTCGATCGGCCCAGCGGCCGGTCCGCACCCTGGCCTACCTGGTGAGTGGGCTGCTGGTCGGACCGGCCGCGCTGCTATGGACCCTGTTCACCACGCTGGCCAGCGGCGTGCTGTCGCTGACCTACCTCGGCCCGCCGGTGTTCCTCGTGGCGACCTGGGGCACCCGGCGGATCGCCGGGCTGGAGCGGGCCAGGGCCGCCCTGGTGCTGGGTCGGCGCGTGGCCCCGCCCTACGTGCCCACGCGCGGCACCAACCCGTGGGCGCGCGGCCGGGACCTGGTCCGCCAGCCGGCCACCTGGCGGGACCTGAGCTGGCTGGCCCTGCTGTTCCCGGTCGGGCTGGGCTGCGGGGTGGCGGGCGTGGTGGCCGCGGCCGTGCCCACCGGCGCGGTGCTCGCCCCGCTGTGGCTGTGGGCGGTGCCCAACCCGCACCTGCCCGCGCTGGTGGACCCGCTGTTCCACAGCGTGCCCGGGCGGTTCGCGCTCAGCGCGGTGGGCGTGGCACTGGCGCCGCTGGCGTGGTGGCTGGCCCGGGTGCTGGCCGCGGCCCAGGCCGGGCTCGCCGAGAAGCTGCTGGCCCCGGGGCCGAGGCAGCGCCTGGCCGACCGCGCCGAGGCACTCGCGGTGACCCGCCGCCGGGTGGTCGACGCGCAGGCCGCCGAGCTGCAACGGATCGAGCGGGACCTGCACGACGGCGCGCAGGCGCACATCGTGGCCGCCGGCATGACGCTCGCGCTGGCCGAACGCCGGCTGCGCGCGGCCGGCCAGCGGGACGACCCGGTGCACGAGGGGGTGCGCACCGCCCGCCGGCAGTTGGACAGCGCGCTGACCGAGCTGCGCCGGCTGGTCCGGGGCATCTACCCGCCCATCCTCACCGACCGCGGCCTGGTCGCGGCACTGGCCGCGCTCGCCGGGGACGCGCCACTGGCGGTGGACGTGCGGGCCGGGGACGTGGGCGCGCTGCCCGCGGCGGTGGAGGCGGCGGCCTACTTCGTGGTCGCCGAGGCGCTGACGAACGCGGCCAAGCACAGCGGGGCCGACGAGTGCGTGGTGGAACTCGTGCGGCACCCGGGTGGACCGCTGGCACTGACCGTGCGCGACAACGGACACGGCGGAGCCGACCCGGCCGGGTCCGGCCTGACCGGGTTGCGCCGCAGGGTCGAGGCGCTGGACGGCACGCTGGTGGTCACCAGCCCGCCCGGCGGCCCCACGGTCGTGCGCGCCGAACTGCCCGGCGCCGTGTGATTTCCTTGCCCCATGCGCGTGGTGATCGCCGAGGACCTGCTGCTGCTCAGGGAGGGCCTGGTGCGCGTGCTCACCGACACCGGGCACACCGTGGTCGCGGCCGTGGACAACGCCGTCGAGCTGGAGCGGGCCGTCGAGCACCACGAGCCCGACTTGTCCATTGTGGATGTCCGGCTGCCGCCGGGGTTCCGGGACGAGGGGTTGCGCGCCGCACTGGCCATTCGCCAGCGCCGGCCGAGCACACCGATCCTGATCCTCTCCCAGTACGTCGAGCGCACCTACGCCGCCGAACTGCTGGCCGACGGGCAGGGCGCGGTCGGCTACCTGCTCAAGGACCGGGTCACCGCGCTGGACGAGTTCCTCGACGCGCTCGACCGGGTCGCGGCCGGTGGCACCGCCATGGACCCGGAGGTGGTCCGGCAGCTGTTCGCCCGCAACAACCGCGACCGCGGCATCACCGCACTCACCCCCAGGGAGCGGGAGGTGCTGTCCCTGGTCGCCCAGGGACTGTCCAATTCGGCCATCTGCGCCGAACTGGTGCTGGCGCCGCCCTCGGTGGAGAAGCACATCACCAACATCTTCACCAAGCTCGACCTGCCGCCCGCCGACGACACCCACCGCCGGGTCCGGGCCGTGCTGGCCTACCTCAACCACTGACCGACCCGGGCCGGATCAGCGCGTCACCGTGTGGGCGAGCCGGCCGTCGATCACCGCCGCCCAGATCGCGGTGGCCCCGGCCAGCACCGCCAGCGCGACGAGGATGTGCGGCAGCGCGACGGCGCGGGCGATCAGCGCGATGAAGAACGGGCTGAGGTAGCCGACGTAGGCCGCCGCCTGGAAGATCGCGACCGTGCGGCCGAGGTGGTGGGGCGTGGCCAGCCGCTGGATCTCGGTCAGGCCGCTGACCATCAGCGCGCCGTAGGCGGCGCCGAGCACCAGCGCCCCGACGACGACGAGCGCGATCGACGTGGAGTGCACCGCGGCCGCGCCGACCAGCAGACCGACCACCGCGAGGGCGAGCGAGAGGACGTTGAGCAGCCGGGACCGGTCGCGCAGGCGGCGGGCGAGCGGCTGGACGAGCACGCCGGCCAGCGCGGGCAACGGCGTCACCAGCCCGGTGAACAGCATCAGGTGATCGCCCAGCAGGGCGCCGACGCTGCCCGGGAGCGTGGCCAGCGCGACCGCGCCGGTGAGGAACACCCACGGCGCCACCGGCAGGACGAGCAGCAGGAACCGGCGGTGCCGCCAACTGGGTGTGCCGAGCCCCTTCGCCCTCGCGGCGGGGGCCGCCGGTGTTGGCGCCGGGGCCCGCCAGGCCAGCGCCAGCGCGACCGCCGCCAGCACGATGTGCGGGAGGTACACGGCCACCAGCGGTGCTGGCGCGTACTGGGCGAGCAGCCCGGCGGCCAGCGGGCCGAGCCCGAACCCCGCGGTCATCGCGACCGTGGCGCGGCGCGGAACCCGCTCGGCGTCGCCCGGGCTGCCCGCGCTGAGTTCACCCAGCCAGGACGTGCCGCAGCTGAACGCCGCGCCACTGGCCACCCCGGCGATCAGCCGGCCCGCGTACAGCACGACGGTGGTCCAGGCGCCGACGGCGAGCACGACGCTGGCCGCCACCGACAGCGCCAACGCCCAGAGCATGATGTGCCGCCGCCCGCGCCGGTCGGACAGCGGCCCGCCGAGCAGCAGCCCCGGCACCAGGCCCACGGCGTAGAGCACGAACATGCCCTGCCCCTGGGCGGTGCTGACCCCGCGGGAGGTCTCGTACAGCGACAGCAGTGGCGCGAACTGGTTGGCCCCCCAGCCGACGGCCGCCATCGCGAAGGCGGCGATCAGCCAGGCCCGGCCGGCCGACGGGGTGATGCGCCGGGTGGTCGCGGAACTCGGTGTTGTCGTGCTGGTGGGTTGCGTCACGGGCCCATCGTTTCCGGGCCGGCGTCCGCTCACGAGCGTCTGAAACGACATTCGTCGTACAGTTTGGGACATGAAGCGGGTGGGTGTGGCGGTCGTCGATGGCACCTCGTTGTTCGAACTCGGCACTCCGTGCGCGGTGTTCGGGACGCCCCGACCCGAGGTCCACGACCCGTGGTACGAGTTCGTGGTGTGCGCCGACCCCACCGCGCGCGTGGGCGGCGGGTGGCTCCAGGTCAACGGCTCCGGCGTCGCCCCGCTCGACGCCCTGGTCGAGCTGGACACCGTGATCGTTCCGCCGCTGGACGACCCGTACGCGCCGGCCCCGCCAGCGCTGATCGCGCTGCTGCGGGAGGCGCACCGCAACGGCGCGCGGATCGCGTCGATCTGCGTCGGGGCGTTCACCCTCGCCGAGGCGGGTCTGCTCGACGGGCTCCGGGCCACCACCCACTGGTTGCACGCCCAGCGCCTGGCGCGCGCGTACCCCGCCGTCAACGTGCTGGCCGACGTGCTCTACGTCGACAACGGACAGACGCTCACCTCGGCGGGCAAGGCCGCCGGACTCGACCTGTGCCTGCACATGCTGCGCACCGACCTCGGTTCCGCGGCCGCCAACGCGGTCGCCCGGCGCCTGATCGCGCCCCCGCACCGGCAGGGTGGTCAGGCCCAGTACATCGAGACGCCCGTCCCGGCGGCGGAAGGCCACAGCCTGGGCGCGCTGCTCGACTGGGTGCGCGCCAACCTCGACCAGCCGATCACCGTGGCCGCCCTGGCCGAGCGGTTCCACGTCAGCCCCCGGCACCTGGCCCGGCTGTTCCACGCGGCCACCGGCACGACCCCGCTGCGCTGGCTCCACCTCGAACGCATCCACCAGGCGCAGCGGCTGCTGGAGGACACCGACGCCTCGCTGGAGCAGATCGCCGCCCGCGTCGGGATGGGCACGGCCGCCACCTTGCGACGCCACTTCACCCGCACCATCGGCACCACCCCCAGCGGCTACCGGGACGCCTTCCGCGCCGCGCCACCCACGAGGTTCCGGGAATCGGCCTAGCACCACGCGGTCACGATCCCGGGCCGGCCGGTCCCGGCTGGCCCGGGGCACCCGGCGAACAGCCCCGCGCGACAGTACGGTTGGGACGGACCGACTGCCCCGACCGCCGCACGGGAAGCAGGAGGGGTTCGCCATGCCGGTAGCTGACGTCACCACCGACGTGCTGATCGTCGGTGGTGGACCGGTCGGGCTCACCGCCCGCGCGTGGCGGCCCTGGTGTACGCGGCTTTCCTGCGCTCGCCCGAGAACTCGCCGGCCGAGTTCGTCGAACGCGGTCGTGCCGGGGGAACGCGGCAGGTGGTGGTGGCGGCCGGCTCCAGCTCGACCAAGGCCACGCTGAGCGCGGACTGGGTGGGGCTGCTGCGGGACCAGTTCGGGCCGGCGGGCTACGACCAGCCAGCCCCAGGGCGAGGACCCGAACTCCGCCGCGAACCAGGCCCTGGCCGGCTACAACCAGGTCATCCGGGCGGGGCCTCCGGCTGCTCACCGACAACCTGCACCTGAACGAGGACGCGGCGGCCGAGGTCAGCCGTCTGGTCGGCACCTGGCTCGGGCAGCACTAGCCAAGGCCGTGCCGTACACCGGCCCGGGGGCCCTCGACAGGCCACTGTGGACTGTCCAGCCCGCGAACCCCTTGCGCGCCAAGCATGTCGCGGCCGTCGTGCCGCGCGGGTCGGATCAGGCACCGGAACCAGGTGCCGCCCCGGGGAAGTGGATCGGCCGGCCCTGCGCGGCCGATCCGGCGATGGCGCAGGCCAGCCGGTGGGTGCGCAGCGCGTCCGGGTAGCTGGTCAGCAACTCGTCGGTGCGGCCGAGCACCGCGTCCACGAACGCCCGGTCGGCCGCGCGCCTGGCCTCGGCCGGGTCGACCGACCAGTGCTGGGTGCGGCCGTGCTCGCAGCACTCCAGGCCGTCCTCGGTGACCAGCAGGGCGAGCCCGTCCGCGCACACCTCCACCCCGGCGCGGTGCCGCCAGCCCAGCACGCACGTGGTGGCCAGGGTGCCGACCGCGCCGCTGTCGAAGCGGACCGCGGCGGTGGTGGCGCCGGCCGCGTCGGTGCTGGGCGCGTGCGGCGGAACCTGGTCGGTCACGGCGTAGACCTCGGTCACCTCGCCGCACAGCAGCCGCGCCAGGTCGAGCACGTGCACGGCCTGCTCGACCACCTGCCCGCCGAAGCGGCGGCGGAACGCCCACCACCGGGACGGCGGCACCTGGTCCAGCCACGCGCCGGTGAGCAGCCGCACCGGCCGGTCCCGCAACAGCCGCTGGGCGCGCCGCACCGTCGCGGAGTAGCGCCAGTGGTGGCCGACCGCGGCCAGCACGCCCGTGCCGTCGAGCAGTCGGGCCACCCGGTGCGGGGTAGCCCAGTCCAGGCCGAGCGGCTTCTCCACGAACAGGTTCACCCCGGCCGAGGCGATGCTTTCCTCGGGCTGGCCGTGCGCGAACGCCGGCACGCACACGTAGGCCGCGTCCAGCCCGGTGTCCAGCAGCGCGGCCAGGTCCGGCACCGCCCTGCCGCCGTGCCGCCGCGCGAAGGACCGCCGCCGCTCCTGGTCCGGGTCGGTGACCGCGACCAGTCGCACGTCCGGGAACCCGGCCAGCACCCGGGCGTGCCGCTCGGCCACCGCTCCGGCGCCGACGAACCCGATCCGACAGGACACCTCGCCTCCCCTGCTCGTGGTGACCGCGTCGGTCCAGGGGTGCCTTGGCTGGCCCGGGTCAAACGGGCGGAGCGCGGAAACCACTCCCGCCGAGCGGCGCTGGACTGTGACGCGGATTACTAACTGACCGGATGACCGATCTGGTCAGTGAGGTCTAGCGTTGGTTGCGTGAACAACACAGCGAACAGCGGCCGCCGGGTGCTGGTGGTCGGACTGGGCATCAGCGGCGCGGCAACGGCACTGCGACTGCATCGGGCCGGCTGGACCCCGGTGGTCATCGAGAAGGCGCCGACCCGCCGCTCCGGCGGCTACTTCGTCGGCCTGTTCGGTGCGGGCAAGCCAGCCGCCAGACGACTGGGCCTGCTGGACCGGATGGCCGACCGCGCCCCCAGGAACGGCGTCAACTTCGACATCGACCGCGCCGGCAACCGGCGGCGCGGCCTGAGCTTCCTTGACCTGCCCGGCCGGCCGTGGCTGATGCTGCGCGGCGACGTGGAGCAGGCGGCGTTCAGCGCGCTGCCCCCGGACGTGGACGTCCGCTACTCCACCGTGCCGACCCGCATCGAGCAGGACGCCGACGGCGTGGACGTCACGCTGACCAACACCGTGGACGGCACCGCGGTCACCGAGCGGTTCGACCTGGTGGTGGGCGCGGACGGGCTCCGGTCCACGGTGCGGTCGCTGGTGTTCGGGCCGCACGAGCGGTACCTGCACCGGCTGAACTACATGATCGCCGCGTTCGAACTGCCCGGCTCGCTCAGCGACCTGGCCCCGGGCGACGGCGCCGTGCTGGTCGAGCCGGACCGGTCACTGTGGATCTTCCCGTTCGCCGACCACGACCCCACCGCGCTGATCTCCTACCGCACCGACGACGTGGACGCGGAGTTCACCGAGCCGCCGGCCACCCGGGTGCGCCGGGCGTTCGGCCCGCAGCCGCTGGGCCGCACCCTCACCGAGGTGGTCAACGCGCTGGAAGCCGCCGACGAGGCCCTGTTCGACTCGGTCGAGCAGGTGCGCATGGACACCTGGCACCGCGGCCGGGTGGTGCTCGTGGGCGACTCGGCGTGGTGCGTGACGCTGTACGCGGGCATGGGGGTGTCCGCCGGACTGGCCGGCGCGGACCTGCTCGGCACCGTGCTGGAACGCCACCCGGACGACCTGGCGCGCGCACTGTCCGAATGGGAGCGTCGGCTGCGGCCCTACATGGAGTTCTACCAGCTGAACGGAATCCAGCAGCGGACGTTCTTCACCCCGGCCACCCGCCCGCAGATCCTGCTGCGCAAGGTGATCACCCGCTTGCGGCAGTGGCCGCTGCCCGCCCGGCTGCTGCAGCAGATGCAGGTCAACAGCAAGGCGAGTCGGATGAAGGAAGCCGACATCGCCCGAGCATGATGGGGGTCGGGTGCTCGCGAGCGCGGGTGCCGGCACGGCGTGGACGGGAGTGGACGATGGCGGCGCTGGTCGAACAGGACTCGGACAAGGCCGCCCGGATCCTGGCCGTCGCCAGGGACCTGCTGCTGCGGCGCGGTGTCAAGGGCGTGACCGTGGCCGAGATCGCGGAGAAGGCGCACGTCGGCAAGGGCACGGTGTACCTGTACTGGGCCACCAAGGAGGACCTGTTCTTCGGGCTGTTCGCCAGGGACTTCCTGGCCGCGGTGGACGAGGAGATCGCGGCGCTGTCCTCCGATCCGGACCTGGTCCGGCCCCACCGGTTGATCCCCCGCACGGTCCGCACCGCCGAGAGCCACCCGTTCGTCCGCGCGCTGCTCACCGAGGACGCCGACGTGCTCGGGGTGCTCGCGGAACACCCGCGCAGCCAGCAACTGCTCGGCACGCTGGGGCCGAGCGCGCTGATGAACCGGGCGCTCCCGGCCTGGCGGCAGAACCGACTGGCCCGCACCGACTGGCCGTTGCACGAGCAGGCGTACGCGCTGCGCCTGCTGATGACCGGGTTCTTCCAGGCGATCACCGCCACCGCCACCGACCAGATCGTGCCCAGCACCAAGGTCGACGAGCCGGACCGGGTGATGGGCGCCGCGGTGACCGCGCTGCTCGGCCCGGAGCAGGCCAGTCCGGCCGAGGTGCGCGCCACCGCCGAGGAGGGCCTGCGCCTGATGACCGAGGCCCGGGACGCCGCGCTCGCCTCGATCACCGCGAGCGAGAGCTGACCCACCCGGGCCAGGTAGCTATCCCGCCGGGGACCTGTCGGGCGACTGCCCCGGCACGCCGCCGACCAGCCCGTCGAGTGCCTGTCGGGAGGACTGGAGCTGCGCGATGGCCGCGTCGATCCGGGTGTGCTCGCGGCGCAGGTGGGCGAGCACACCCGGGCACGGCGCCGGGAACAGCTGGTCACCGTCGCCGTGCACGCAGTGCAGGATCTGGGCGATGACCGCGGTGGGCAGGCCGGCCGCGAGCAGGGTGCGGATGTGGCCGACCGTGGCGATGTGCGACTCGTCGTACTCGCGGTAGCCGTTGGGCAGCCGGGTCGGCCGGAGCAGACCCTGCGCCTCGTAGTACCGCAGCAGCCGGTCACTCACTCCGGTCCGGCGAGCCAGCGCGCTGATCCGCACGTGACCCCCTCTCGTCCGAGGTTGACCTTCCAACTGGTGTCAGACCTTAACCTCCGCTCGTCCATCACCGGAGCAGACGAAGGAGCAGGCATGCCGGGCGTGGTGATCATCGGAGCGGGACCGGGTATCGGTCGGTCGGTTGCCCGTCGGTTCGCGCGGGAGGGGCTGCCGGTCACCCTCGTCGCCCGATCCGCCGACACGGTGGCGGCGGTGGCCGACGCGCTCGCACCCACCGGGGTGCGCGTGCTCAGCCTGACCGCGGACAGCACCGACGCGACAGCACTGCGTGCGGCCCTCGACACCGCCAGCGAGGAGTTCGGCGTGCCGGACGTCGTGGTGTACAACGCCGCGATCATCCAGCCCGACCTGGCCGGCGAGCTGTCCGTGCGCGCCCACCAGGACGCCTGGGCCGTCAACGTGGTCGGCGCGATCAACACCGCCGCGCACGTCGCCCCCGCGATGGCCCGGCGCGGCAGCGGCTCGTTCCTCATCACCGGCGGCATGCCCGAGCCGAAACCGGAGTACGTGAGCCTGTCCCTCGGCAAGGCTGGGGTGCGGGCCCTGGTGGCGCTGCTGGACAAGCAGTACGGGCCGGCCGGCCTGCACGTGGCGTCCGTGACCGTGGACGGCCCGGTCGCGCCGGGCACCGACTTCGACCCGGACGACATCGCCGAGCACTACTGGTACCTGCACACCCAGCCACGGCACCAGTGGGACCGGGAGATCGTCCACAGTGAACACGCGCACCGCCGGAGTGGGGACGCCCACGACTGGGCGCACGGTGTCCTGATCGGACTGCTGGGTGCCTGGCAGAGCGCGTTCGACGAGCAGCGGTGGCACGACCTCGCCGCGCTGTTCACCGAGGACGCGCTCTTCCAGGGCATCGACCCAGCGCTGCGCGTCGGTCCCACCGAGACGGTCGGGTACTACGCCGCCGTCACCGACCAACCCCGAGCCGCGATGGAGGTGCTGCGCGCGAACCGGCTGGCCGAGGGACTGGTGGGCGGGTTCGCCGACGTGACCTTCACCCCTGCGACCGGGGAGCCCCGCTCGATCCGCTTGTCCGTTGTCGCCCAGCGGATCGAGGGCACCTGGCGCATCCGCCAGTACCACGCGGCGCCACGCCCCTGACCGGACAGCCCGTTCAGGGCGCCGGCAGTGGCGAACTGACTGGCAGCGTGGACACTGTCGGCGCACCCGCCGTCGGCGCGGTCATCCGACTCGCCGGCCGCGTGATCGAACCGGTGGCGAGGACGTTGGCCAGCAGGGTGCACAGGATCACGCCCACCAGCCAGAACGTGACCATCCGGAACATGGTCATCCCGGCACCTCCTGGCGGAGCAGTGCGGTGGCCGCGTCCAGGCAGTCGTCACACGGCCACGCCGAGGCGGGTGTGGCCACGGCGTCGGTCAGGTACTGCCCGCACAGCGCGCGGTAGGTGCGGTCGCCGCCGAGGGCGTCGGCCGGGATGACGTGGTTGCCACCGTCCACTGCGGACCGTCGCATCACGTGGGTGGGGTGGTCGTCGGGGGCGTGTTCGGTGAGCAGGCAGCAGGCGCCGCACCAGGTGGCGTTGTCCCGGGTGGGGCGGGCGTAGGTGGTGATGAGCGTGTCGGCGAGGCGGATTCCGCACAGGGCGCGGGAGAAGTCGGGCTTGTCGGGGTCGGCGAGCCAGGCGTGCACCTGTGGGGTGGCGAAGGGTGAGTGGCCGTATGTCAGCGTGCTGGTCACGCCGCCTCCCTGTGGTCAGGGTGTCCGATGTGGACGGTGATGGGAATGGTGGGGGTGGTGGCGTGACCGTCGGGAGTGCGAAGTCCCGGCCACGCCACCACCCATCGGCCGCCCGGGGTGCTGGTCGAGGGCGGGTGGGCGGCCGAGCTGGGGGCCGTGGCGGGCGGGGTCGGGGTCACCGTCCGCCACGGCTGCTGGTGGGTGGGGTGGGCGTGGTCGTCGAGCGGGAACGCCGTGATCAGGTGGAGCCACAGGCCGCCGAGGGAGAGGAAGGCGGCCAGGCCCAGCGCGAGGAACACGAGCAGTCCGGTCGTCACGTCCACCACCACTTCTGTTGGGGCCGGGCAGCGAGACGGGAGCCGAAGCCGTCTCAACCGTCCCGCCGCCCGACATGGGTGACGAGGTCAGGCGTCACCCGGGGAACCGCCCCGATGCGGGTCGGGGCGACAGAGACATGTGGGGCGGTCTCGCCGACGCCGGACAGACCACATGCGCCGGCGAGACCGCAGGATTCCCTTGGGAACCCCCAACTTCGCAGCCAGCCACGCATGCCATCGGCTGCGAACCTGGCTCTGGGACGACTCGTGACGCAGCGGATCGCGCGGGAGTCGTCAGCGTGCTGATGTACCCCGGCGGGGACGTAAGGCCAGGCGGGGGCGAGGTGTCTGGCGCGCCGAGGCGTGGCGTGAGCGGCTGGCCCACCGTGCTCGGAGGTTGATCACCGTTGCCCCCTAGACTGAAATTGCGACTTAGGCGCAGGGCTAACCATAGACCGCAATTTCATATTGATGGCTGGTCCATTTGGGTGATTTCCTATCGCTCCAGGTGGCAGAAGGGTTGGGGTTGATGTCGACGCAGACCGTCCGACTGAAGTTCCTCGGGATAGCCATGCGCGAGTTCCGCGAGCAGACCGACGTGACACCCCAACAGGCCGCGAAGACACTGGGCCGCGCGGTCTCCAAGATCACCAGGCTGGAGAAGGGTCAGAACGGGCTGACCGTCGCGGAGGCGGAGAAGCTGCTGCGGCTGTACCAGGTCACGGACGAAGCTCAGGTTGCCGAGGTGCTTGATCTGGCACGGACCAGCAGGCGGCGCGGGCACTGGGCGGGCCACCGCTCCACCATCCCCTTGGGACTGCGGCCGTACATCGAGTTCGAACAGGACGCCAGCCGGCACCGCAGCTATGGCATGGAACTCGTTCCCGGTCTGCTCCAGACCCCCAACTACACGCGCGTGATGTTGCTCCGACCCGGACCCGCGAAGGTCGCCCCGGAGGACATCGACCGGGTGGTGCAGACCCGAATCGACCGACAGCAGACCCTGTTCGGCGATTCCCCGGCAGAAGCCCACTTCGTGCTGTCCGAGTCCTGCCTGCGCCGCCACTACGGCACGAACCGGGTGATGCACGAGCAGATGCTTCACCTGGCCGAAATGGCACTCCGGCCCAACATCGTCATCCAGATCCTGCCGTTCCGCGTCCCCGGAACGACGTTCGGCTTCAAGATCATGCGGATTCCGGCGCCGGCGCCGTCGCAGCGGGATCCGCTGGACCTGGTGTACGTCGAGACCCTCCACAACAGCGACTACCTGGACGACATGCCATCCGTCCAGGACTACGACAGCCTCTGGAGCTACCTCTCAGCGGCTGCCCTTGGTCCGGAGGACTCCCGACGGATGATCCTGAGCGCCGCTCAGGAATACGAGTGAGCAGAAGGACAGACCGATGAGCGAGAACCGCTTCCGCTTCAAGACATCGTCGTATTCCGAGGGGAACGGGGAATGCGTCGCGCTGGGCTGGTCCGCTGTGGCCTTTGCCGTGCGCGACTCGAAGAACCCCGCTGGCCCCGTGTTGGCCTTCGGGCAGGGCGAGCTGGCCCGCTTCCTCCACGCCGTCAAGGCCGGCCGGCTCGACGGCTGATCGGTTGACGGGCTGACCGCTGGTTGCCCTGTGCCCCGCCCCGGACACCTCGGGGCGGGGCATCGGCGTCTTCGGGGCCATTCGGCGGGCCGGCACGTGGAGTTGCACCTGGAGCGCACTCCATATCCGCGCCATTAGGCAGAACGGGCGCCGCCATCAAGAGCAGCCCGCGGAGCCTGGCCGAATTGGCCTTGATCGTGGCAGGGTGGCTGTGAATGAATCGTGTTCGCGTTTGATGTGCGGCCGTGGTTCTCCGGCCGCCCCCCATCTTGAGGAGTTGGCGCTGACAATGCCCGATGAGCACGCCAGCGAAGTGGTGCTGCGGGTCAACGGCGAGGAACGGCGGGTGTTCCTCGACAACCGGACCACACTGTTGGACGCCCTGCGGGAGCACCTGGGGCTGACCGGGGCGAAGAAGGGCTGTGACCACGGCCAGTGCGGCGCGTGCACGGTGCTGGTGGACGGCCGGCGGGTGGCCAGCTGTCTGCAACTGGCCGTGGCCGTTGCCGACCGCCCGGTGGTCACCATCGAGGGCGTCGCCGATCTGGCCGACGGCGCGCCCGGCGAGCTGCACCCGGTGCAGCAGGCGTTCCTGGACCGCGACGCGTTGCAGTGCGGCTACTGCACGCCCGGCCAGATCTGCTCGGCGATCGGCATGCTCGCCGAGGCCGAGCGGGGCTGGCCCAGCCACGCCACCGCGGACGTCGCCCAGGTCGGCAGCGCCAAGGCGCTGGACGCGGCCGAGGTGCGCGAGCGGATGAGCGGCAACCTGTGCCGGTGCGGCGCCTACGTGGGCATCGTGCAGGCCGTGCTGGACGCCGCCGAGCAGCTGCCGGCCGAGCCGGCCGCCCCGACACCCAGGAGCGGCCGGTGAAGCCGTTCACCTACCAGCGGCCGGCCGACCCGGCCGACGCCGCCGAACTGCTGCTGGCCCAGCCGGACGCCGTGGTCCTCGCCGGCGGCACCAACCTGGTCGACCTGATGAAACTCGGGGTGCTGCAACCGGGTTCGCTGGTCGACGTCAGCGGGTTCACCTCGGACCGCATCGAGCACCGCGCCGACGGCGGCGTGCTGATCGGCGCGGGCGTGCGCAACGCCGACCTGGCCGGTGACCTCGGTGTCCGGCAACGGTTCCCGGTGCTGGCCGAGGCCCTGCTGGCCGGCGCGTCCGGACAGCTGCGGTCGATGGCCACCACCGGCGGCAACCTGTTGCAGCGCACCCGGTGCGCCTACTTCCAGGACGTCAGCAAGCCGTGCAACAAGCGGGAGCCGGGCAGCGGCTGCGCCGCGATCACCGGCCAGCACCGCGACCTCGGCGTGATCGGCACGTCGGACAAGTGCGTGGCCACCCACCCCTCGGACATGGCCGTGGCACTGGCCGCGCTGGACGCCGTGGTGCACCTGCGCCGGGCCGACGGCGAGCAGGTCGGCGTGCCGCTGTCCGAGTTCTACCTGGCACCGGGGGACACCCCGGAGCGCGAGACCATTGTGGACAGAGGCGACCTGGTCACCGGCGTCGAGCTGCCGCCGGCACCGGCCGGCGCGCGGATGCGCTACCACAAGGTGCGCGACCGGGCCTCGTTCGCGTTCGCCGTGGTGTCGGTCGCGGCCGTGGTGGTGCGGGCGGCTGACGGCACCCTGGCCGACGTGCGCATCGCCCTCGGCGGCGTGGCCCCGATGCCGTGGCGGGCCCGCGTGGCCGAGGCGGCCCTGCGCGGTCAGCGCCCCGAGCCGGCGGTGCTGCGCGCGGCGGCCCAGGCCGAGTTCGCCGCCGCCCGGCCCCTGCCGGACAACGCGTTCAAGGTCGACCTCGCCATTGATCTGATCACGGCCACCATCGCCGACCTGGGAGGGTTACCGCGATGACCATGACCACGTCCCGGGCGACCGGCGCGTCGGTGCAGCGGGCCGACGGGTACGCCAAGGTCACCGGTGCGGCCACCTACTCGACCGAGTGGCCCCTGCAGAACCCCGCCTACGCCTGGCCCGTGCTGTCCACAGTGGCCCGTGGTGCGGTGCGCGCGGTGGACGACAGCGCCGCGCTGGCCGTGCCCGGGGTGCTGGCCGTGCTGCGGCCGGGCGCCGCGCCCGAACTGCAACCGGCCGACGACCCCGAGATGCTGATCCTCCAGCACTCCCGGGTGGACTACCGGGGGCAGGTCGTGGCCGCCGTGGTGGCCACCTCGCTGGAGGTGGCCAGGTACGCCAGCTCCCTGGTGCGCGTCGACTACACCGTCGAGCCGCACGAGGTGCTGATCGACCCGGACAGCGACGAGCTGTTCACCCCGACCACGGCCGTGGGCAACCCGCCGGCCAGCGACAAGGGCGACGTGGACGCGGCACTGCTGGCCGCGCCGCACGTGCTGGACGCCACCTACACCACCCCGCCCCAGCACACCAGCTCGATGGAGCCCTACGCGTGCACGGCGGTGTGGGACGGCGAGCGGGAGCTGACCCTCTACAACTCCGACCAGGGCCCGGCCATCACGGCCGGCACGATCAGCGCGCTGTTCGGGCTGCCGGCCGGCGCGGTGCGGATCGTCGCCGACTACATCGGCGGCGGGTTCGGTGCCAAGGCGTTCGTCCGGTCGGTGCCGGTGCTGGCCGCCATGGCCGCCAAGGCCGTTGACCGGCCGGTGAAGGTGATGGCCACCCGGCAGCAGATGTTCTCCCTGGCCGGCCACCGGGGACCGACCGTGCAGCGGGTCCGGCTGGCCGCCGACCCGTCCGGCCGGCTGGTCGCCATCGACCACCAGGCCATCTCGCACACCTCGCGGCACGCCGACTTCGTCGAGGCCGCCGCCGCGGTGAGCCGGAGCCTGTACGCCACGCCGAACCTGCGCACCGGCCACCGGGCCGTCCGGCTGGACGTGCCCACGCCGGGCCCGATGCGCGCGCCGGGCATCGCCCCAGGGCTGTTCGCGCTGGAGTCCGCGATGGACGAACTGGCCCACCAACTGGGCATCGACCCGGTGGAGCTGCGGGTGCGCAACGACACCGACGTCGACCCGAGCACCGGGCGGCCGTTCAGCAGCCGGGGACTGGTCGAGTGCCTGCGCGAGGGCGCGGAGCGGTTCGGTTGGGCGGGCCGCGACCCCGCGCCGCGCTCCGGCCGGCAGGGTGACTGGCTGGTGGGCACGGGCATGGCCGTGTCCACGTTCCCCGTGCACATGGCGCCGTCCACGGCCACCGCACTGGCCACTGTGGACGGTGGGTTCGAGGTGCGGGTGACCGCGGTGGACATCGGCACGGGCGCGCGCACGGTGCTGGCCCAGGTCGCCGCCGACGAACTCGGCGTGGAGCTGGACCAGGTCACGCTGCGGGTGGCGCACAGCGACTACGGCATGGCGCCGTTCGCCGGTGGCTCGGCGGGCACGGCGTCGTGGGGCTGGGCCGTGGTCAAGGCGGTGCGCGCGCTGCGCGAGCGGTTGGACCAGCACGGCGGTGTGGTGCCGGCCGAGGGCCTTGAGGTCACCGTGGACACCACGGCCGACCTGGCCGAGCTGAGCGCGTACTCGCGGCACTCCTACGGCGCGCAGTTCGCCGAGGTCCGGGTGCACGTCCACACCGGGGAACTGCGGGTGCCCCGGCTGTACGGGGTGTTCGCGGCGGGGCGCATCCTCAACCCGAGGACCGCGCGCTCGCAGCTGCTCGGCGGCATGATCTTCGGGCTGTCCATGGCGTTGCACGAGGACGGTGTGCTGGACCCGGTGTTCGGCGACTTCGCCAACCACGACTTCGCCGGCTACCACATCGCGGCCAACGCGGACGTGGCCGACCTGCGCGCGCACTGGATCGAGGAGCACGACGACGAGCTGAACCCGGTGGGCGTCAAGGGCATCGGTGAACTCAGCAACACCGGCACGGCCGCGGCGATCGCCAACGCGGTGTTCCACGCCACCGGCCACCGCGTGCGCGACCTGCCGATCACCCTGGAGCGCCTGCGCCCGGGGTTGCGGGGCGAGCCGGTGGGGTAGCCACCGGTTGACAGCGGGATGTGTGAGTGATTTATTACTCACATGACCGGACGATAGCTCGCCATCACGCGGGAGCGACGCGGTGAAGTGCCGCTTCCGCGTGGGGCAGCTGTGGTCCGGTTGCTGTACTCGAAGTGCGTACCTGGCGAGCCTGTCGCGGGCACTGCCGCGCCGAGGCCTTTTTTTGGGTCAGTTAAGTGAGTGGTCAACCACTCATTGAACTGGTCGACCGCTGATCCACCCACCACGACCGGAGGAGCGTCCCCGTGCCCACCAAGCCCTACCTCAGCGGCCACTACGCACCCGTGCCGGACGAGACCACCGCCACCGGTCTGACCGTGCACGGCAGCCTGCCGCCCGAGTTGTCCGGCCGGTACTTCCGCAACGGCCACAACCCCAAGCCGGGCAACACGCCCACGCACTGGTTCAAGGGCAGCGGCATGATCCACGGCGTGCGGCTGCACCAGGGCCGCGCCGAGTGGTACCGCAACCGGTGGGTGCGCACCCCGGCGCTGGACGGCGCGCCCGGCCACCACCCGGACGGCACCGCCGACCTCACCGCCAGCGTGGCTGGCACGCACGTCATCGAGCACGCCGGGCACATCCTCGCGCTGCAGGAGGCCAACCTGCCCTTCGAGATCACCCGCGAACTGGACACCGTCGGCCCGTTCGACTTCAACGGCAAGCTGACCACCGCGATGACCGCGCACCCCAAGGAGGACCCGGTCACCGGCGAGCTGCACTTCTTCAGCTACTCGCCGTTCCCGCCGCACCTGGTCTACTACGTGGCCACCGCCCGGGGCGAGATCGTCCGCGCCGACGTGGTCGACGGCGCCGGCCCCTCGCTCATGCACGACTTCGCCATCACCGAGAACCACGTGGTGTGGCTGGACCTGCCGGTGGTGTTCAACCCGGCGGAGACCTCGGGCATCCCCTACCGGTGGAGCGACGACTACCGGCCGCGCATCGGCGTGATGCCCCGCCACGGCGCCGCCGCGGTCACCTGGTTCGAGGTGGCGCCGGGCGCGCTGCTGCACGTGACCAACGCGCACGAGGACGCCGCCGGCCGGATCGTGGTCGACGGGCCGCGCTACGACCGGGCCGCCTGGGCCACGTCGTGGAAGTGGTGGGTCGGCGCGCCCGGCCACCCGGCGCACGCGCTGGTCGGCTCGGTCCACCACCGGTGGGTGCTCGACCCGACCAGCGGGCGGGTCAGCGAGCAGACCCTGGACGGGCTGGTGACCGAGTTTCCCACCATCAACGACGAACGCACCGGTCGGCCCAACCGCTACAGCTACGCCGTGGCCTTCCCCGGCGGCGGGCTCGACGAGTACGCGGTCGTCAAGTACGACAACCAGACCGGCGCCCAGCAGCTCGCGCGCACCGGCCCGGCGCGGCTGGCCGGCGAGGCCGTGTTCGTGCCCTCGGCCGGCGCGACCCGGGAGGACGACGGCTACCTGCTCACCATCGTCAGCGACCTGGCGGCCGACGCGTCCCAACTGCTCGTGCTGGACGCCGAGGACATCCGCCGCGACCCGGTGGCCGTGGTGGAGCTGCCCCGGCGGGTGCCCGCGGGTATCCACGGCTCCTGGATCCCCGACACCGACCAGTCCTGAGGAGGTCCCCGTGCCCACGCCACTCGACATCGACCCGACCGCCCCGATCGTGTCCAGGCACGCCCTGCGGATCAACGCGCCACTCGCGAGGATCTGGCGGCTGCACACCGACGTGGCCAACTGGCCGGCCTGGCAGCCGGAGATCCAGCGGGCCAGCATCGCCGGGCCGTTCACGCCGGGCACCAGCTTCCGGTGGCTCACCCACGGCATGGACATCATCTCGACCGTCTACGACGTGCGGGACCAGCGGCGGACCGTGTGGGGCGGGCCGGCCTCGGGCATCACCGGCGTCCACGTCTGGACGTTCGCCGCTGACGGGGACGCCGTGCTGGTGCGCACCGCGGAATCCTGGGACCTCGACCCGACTCGGGCCGACGTCCCGGCCCTGCGGGCGGCCCTGGACGAGTCGCTGCGCTGCTGGCTGCGCCACCTCGGGGCCGCGGCCGAGGCCGGATGAGCGGAAACTGTCAGGGGTGGGTGGCAGCCTGTGCGCGTCGACCAGTTCCGGCACCGCGGGAGCGACCATGACCAGCTCACCCACCCCCACCAGCTACCCCGCCGTGTGGGGCAGCGACATCGGCGCGGCCGACCCGCGCGTGGCCGCACCCCGGGTGGCCGGCGAGCGCGAGACACTGGCCGCCTTCCTCGACTGGCACCGACGGACACTGGAACTCAAGTGCGCCGGGCTGACCGCCGAGCAGTTGTCCGACCGGGCCGTGCCGCCCTCCGCGCTCAGCCTGCGCGGGCTGGTGCGGCACCTGTCCGGGGTGGAGCGGTGGTGGTTCCGCATGCAGTTCGCCGGCGAGCAGGTGCCGATGCTGTACTACTCCGACGACGACCCGGACCAGGACTTCGACCGGCTCGACGGCGACTTCGCCGAGGAGGTGGCCGTGTGGCGGGCCGAGTGCCAGCGGTCCAGGGAGATCGTGGCCGAGGCGACCTCCCTGGACGACACAGCCACCGGGTTCGCCACCGGCGGGCCGATCTCGCTGCGCTGGGTCATGCTGCACGTGCTGGCCGACTACGCCAGGCACAACGGCCACGCCGACCTGCTGCGCGAGCGCATCGACGGCCGCACCGGGGTGTGACGGCGGGGCCGCTCACGGGGTGGCGCCGCGCAGCCGCCCCGGCCTCGGCCTGGGCGCTCACAGCCCGGGCCAGCCGTGCCGCAGGTGCGCGAAGGCGGTGTCCATGGCGGCGCGCGGGTCGGGTGGCGTGCCAGCCAGGTCCGGGATCTCCAACACGTAGCGGGCCAGCAGGCGCAGCGAGAGGTCGTCCGCGTCCCGGCCGGTCTCCTCGGCGATCACCCGGGTGAGCGCGGCCTCGCAGTCGGTCCACAGCGCCCTGGCGTAGGCGCGCAGCGCGGGCGTGGCGACCACGAGTTCGGCCGTGCGGCGGAACTCCGGGTCGGGGTCGGGTGCGACGGCCGTGACCGGATAATGTGCGTTCGGGGCCTGGTCAACGACTCGGCACAGCAGGGGGAGCACGATGGCGCAGTTCAGGGAACGGCTCGTGTTCAAGCAACGGCCGATGGACCGGACGGTGCTCAGCCAGGTCACGTGGGACTTCGACTGGGACCTCGTCGACGTCGGGCGGATCGGCGAGGATCCATATGTGGACGTGTGGCTGGCGGAGAACGGCTCGGTGGAGATCCGCTACGTCGAGGACGGCGTGGTGGGGCTGAGCTACGTCACGCTGCACGGGGACGAGGTGCGGCCAGTGCGTCAACAGGTCGAGTCGATGTGCGAGCTGTGGTCTTCGGGAGAGGCGCTCGCAGAGCTTCGAACGGCAACGGATCGCAACGACCGGCTCAGGGCGCTCTACGCCGCGGCCCTGTCAGCTTCGGGTGCGCCTGATCCGTCACTGGTCGACGCCTTTCGGACCATTGCCCGACATGACGGTGATCCCGGTGTGCGCCAGGCCGTAGTGGTGGCCACCGGGTACCTGCCCTGGCCCGAGCTTGTTGAGCTGGTGCGGGAACTGGGTGAGCACGATCCCGTGGACCACGTGCGGCACAACGCCAGCGTCCTGCTCGACGGCCTGCACAAACACGCGAGTTGACTTTGCAAACCCCGCGAGATGCTCCTATAGCTGTCAAGTCGTGGGTTGGGGGTCGTGAAGGGCGGCGAGGTCGGCCATGAGGCGGGGATAGATCTCTCGTGCCAGGTAGCGTTTGAGGCAGCGGATGAGGTGTTTCTTGGTCATCTTGGTGCCTGGTCGCAGGCGTGCGGCCAGATAAGCACGGGTGGGTTGGTGGTGGGCCAGGCGGACGATGACCACGCGGTAGAGCGCGGCGTTGGCTTGGCGGTCGCCGGCGCGGGAGAGTCGGTGGTGCTCGTGTTTGCCGCTGCTGGCGTCCACGGGGGCGACTCCGGTCAGGCAGGCGAACGCGGCCTGGGAGTGTAGCCGGTCGGGGTGCTCGCCGACG
>NZ_JAMTCK010000016.1 GCF_024171785.1 Goodfellowiella coeruleoviolacea | reverse complement strand
ACCGTCGGCGAGCACCCCGACCGGCTACACTCCCAGGCCGCGTTCGCCTGCCTGACCGGAGTCGCCCCCGTGGACGCCAGCAGCGGCAAACACGAGCACCACCGACTCTCCCGCGCCGGCGACCGCCAAGCCAACGCCGCGCTCTACCGCGTGGTCATCGTCCGCCTGGCCCACCACCAACCCACCCGTGCTTATCTGGCCGCACGCCTGCGACCAGGCACCAAGATGACCAAGAAACACCTCATCCGCTGCCTCAAACGCTACCTGGCACGAGAGATCTATCCCCGCCTCATGGCCGACCTCGCCGCCCTTCACGACCCCCAACCCACGACTTGACAGCTATAGGAGCATCTCGGGGGGTTTGCAAAGTCGACTCGCGCGGGGGTGAACGCGGGGGTGAAGTTGAAGCCGCTGGTCAGGGGGTGGGGAGGTAGTTGATGGGGTGGGTGCCGGTGGCCCACAGGTACTGCACGGCGTAGGCGCGCCAGGGCCGCCACGCGGTGGCGTGGTCGGCCAGCGCCCTCGGCGTGGTGGGCAGGCCCAGGGCCCTGGCTGCCGCGCGGATGCCCAGATCGGTGGGCACGAACGCGTCCGGGTCGCCCAGTGCCCGCATGGCGATGGTCTCCACGGTCCACGGACCGAACCCGGGCAGCGCGGCGAGTTGGGCGCGCGTCCGCTCCCAGTCACCGCCCACCCCCAGATCGATCTCGCCGCTGGCCAGGTTGGCGACCAGGGTGGTGAGCGTGGTGCGGCGGGACCGCGGGAACGCGAGCGCGTCCGGGTCCAGCTCGGTGAGCGCCGCCGGCTCGGGGAACAGGTGGGTGAGCCCGCCGCCCTGGTCGTTGACGGGCTCGCCGTGCGCGGCCACCAGTCGGGCGGCGTGCGTGCGCGCCGCGGCCGTGGACACCTGCTGCCCGAGCACCGCCCGCACCGCGAACTCCGCGCCGTCGACCGTCCTGGGCACCCGGCGACCGGGGAGCTTGTCCACCAGTTCGGTGAGCACGGGGTCGGCGCGCAGCACGTCGTCCACGGCGACCGGGTCGGCGTCCAGATCCAGCAGCCAACGGCACCGGCTGATCGCGATGGACAGGTCACGCAGGTCGGTGAGGGTCAGCTGGCAGCCGATGTGGTCGGGCAGCGGCCGGAGTTCGACAATGCCCGGCCCGTGCGGCAGGCGCAGGGTGCGGCGGTAGGCACCGTGCCGCCACTCCTCCACCCCGGGCACGGCGGTCGCCGCGAGGTGCCCGAACAGGTTGTCGGGGCACAGCGGTGCCCGGAACGGCAGCCGCAGCGACAGCGTTCCCGAGGCCAGCGGCGCCCCGGTCGACGTCGCGACCGACCCCGCTGTCGACCCCGCCGTCGACCCCGCCGCCGAACCCGACCCGCCGGGTACCGCGGCCACCGCCGCGGCCGGCCGTCCCCTGGCGACGCGGTTGCGCAGCTCGGTCGGGGACAGGCCGAACACCACGCGCACGGTCTCGTTGAAACTGCGGATGCTGGCGAATCCGGCGGCGAAGGCGACCTCGCTCATGGGCAGGGCGGTGGTCTCGATCAACACCCGGGCGGTCTGCGCCCGCTGCGCCCTGGCCAGGGCGAGTGGCCCGGCACCCAGCTCGGCGAGCAGCTGCCGTTCGATCTGCCGGGTGCTGTAGCCCAGGCGGGCGGCCAGCCCGGGAACGCCGTCCCGGTCCACGACCCCGTCGGCGATCAGCCGCATGGCCCTGGCCACCAGGTCGGCGCGGTCGTTCCACTGCGGCGAGCCGGGGCTGGCGTCGGGCCGGCACCGCTTGCACGCGCGGAAGCCGGCCTGCTGGGCGGCTGCCGCACTGGGGTAGAACCGCATGTTCGCCGGTTTGGGCGGCACCACCGGGCAGCTCGGCCGGCAGTAGATGCGGGTGGTGATCACCGCAGTGAAGAACCAGCCGTCAAAGCGGGCGTCCTTGGACTGCACGGCGCGCACGCACCGCTCCACGTCGTCATGCACCGTGGCAGCATCGCCCGTGGTGGCAGGGCCGCGCCAGCAGGAAACCGACATCATCCCCGCCGCCGCACCCCTGCCCCACCGGTCGCCCGCCGCCGCGTCGCGCACCACATCGCCCGGCGCCCCGGGGCGACCGGCGGTGATGTCGGATTTCCGCCAGACCCCGGTGTCCTCGGCTGCTGGGATCTGCTCATGACGAGCACACCACCGGCCCCGACGACCGCCCAGCACCGGGCACTCCAGGACAAGGCGCTGCTGTTCCACTCCCTGCACACCTCCGGCCAGGTGCTGGCCCTGCCCAACGCCTGGGACGTGGCCAGTGCCCTGCTCGTGCAGCAGGCCGGGGCGAGCGCGGTCGCGACCACCAGTGCCGGGGTGGCCTGGAGCCTGGGCGCGGCCGACGGCGACCACCTCGACCGCGACCGCGCGCTGGACCTGGTGGCCCGCATCGCCTCGGCGGTCAGCGTGCCGGTCACCGCGGACATCGAGCGCGGTTTCGCGGCCACCCCCGACGGGGTCGCCGACACGATCCGCGGTGTCCTCGCGGCCGGGGCCGTGGGCGTCAACCTGGAGGACAGCGTCGACGTCGTGGACGAGCAGACCGGCCAGGCCACCGGGCGGGGGCTGCGCGCGGCCGGTGAGCAGGCCGACCGGATCGCCGCGGCCAGGCAGGCCGCGGACGCGGCCGGGGTGCGGCTGTTCATCAACGCGCGGGTGGACACCTACCTCCTCGGTGTGGGCGAGACCCCCGAACTCCGGTTCGCGGAGACCGTCGACCGGGCCGCCGCGTACCTGCGGGCCGGTGCCAACGGGATCTTCGTGCCGGGCGTCGTCGACCCGGCGACCGTGGCCGACCTGGTCAAGCAGGTGGCGGCACCGTTGAACGTGCTGGCCGGGCCGGGCGCGCCCGCGGTGCCTGATCTGGCCGCGCTCGGCGTGGCGCGGGTCAGCCTGGGGTCGGGAATCGCCGAGGCCGCCTACGCGGTGGCGCGCCGCAGCGCCGAGGAGATGCTGCGGACGGGCACCTACACCGCACTGGCCGAGGCCGCCGAGGCACACGTCGACTACGGCCAGTTGAACGCGCTCGAATACGGTCTCGGGAATTGACGGAAACCGGCCGAGCCCGCGTGGAACAAGCCGGAAGAACACGCGACCACAAACACCTCGACCGCAAACACCGCAGCCGCGAAAACCGCAGCCAAGAAAACCGCAGGCGTGCACGCCGAGGATGAAATCACCACGGCCACCGGCCGCACTCCGGTGCGCATGCCCCACTGATGGGGTGTTGGGGGCAGATCCACCCTGCCCCCAACACCCGTCATCACGCCGACTTCAGGCTCAGCCGTCGCCGTTCGACGTCAACGCTGTCGATGCTGACCGAGATGCTCGCCCCGGACTCCGGCCGAGCAGCCCAGGACCACTGCGGGAGCAGCCCCTGGATCCCGGGCGCCACCTCGACGAACGCACCGAAGGGCAGCACCTTGGTCACGCGTCCGGTCAGCACTCCACCGGTGCCGTGCGCTCCGATGAAGCTCTGCCACGCGGACCGGGAAACGCCCCGGCCTGACTGTGCTGACTGCGCTGACTGCGCCATTCAATCACCTTCTTCCCGCTGCGCACACGCGAACTCCGCTTTCCGGAAATGGGTTCGCAGCGGTGGGCGGGCCCCTGGCCCGCCGGGTGATCACGGCACAGCCGGGTAACTTTCCTGGTAATGGCTCAGGGCCGACCCGGCAGTCACCCGAACAAAGTAACAGGGCACCGCGGCCCGATCAACCACCATCGTGAACGGAATCCCCACCGCACGCGCGGTCATTTCAGCAACCGGGACATTCGGCGGTCGGCGAGCAGTCGGCCACCGGTCTGGCAGGTGGGGCAGTACTGGAAGGAGCGGTCGGCGAAGGACACCTCGCGGACCAGGTCACCGCACACCGGGCAGGGCAGGCCGGTGCGGCCGTGGACCCGCAGCCCGGCGCGCTTCTCCCCCTTCAGCCTGGCGGCGTGCTGGCCCACCGACCGGCGGACCGCCGCCACGAGCACCGCGTGCACAGCCTCGGCCAGGCGGTCCAACGCGTCGGCGTCGAGTTTGCCGACCGTGGCGTAGGGCGACAGCCGCGCGGTGTGCATGATCTCGTCGGAGTAGGCGTTGCCCACGCCGGCGATCAGGCTCTGGTCGGTCAGCGCCGTCTTCAGCCGCTCGGTGCGCCCGGCGAACAGCGCGGCCAGTGCCGCCCGGTCCACGGTGAGCGCGTCCGGCCCCAGCCGCGCGATGCCGGCCACCTCGGTCGGCTCGGCCACGACCCAGACGGCCAGGTCCTTCTTGGTGCCGGCCTCGGTCAGGTCGAAGCCAGGCCCCTCACCCGGTGACCCCAGGTGCACCCGCATGGCCAGTGGGCCCCGGCCCTGGCGGGGCGGGGTGGCGGCGAGAGTGTCGGACCAGCGCAGCCAGCCGGCTCTGGCCAGGTGCACGATCAGGTGCAGGTCACCCAGGACCACGTCGAGGAACTTGCCGTGCCGATCCGCGTCGGTCACCGCCCGGCCGTGCAGTTCGGTCCACGGCGGCTGGACCGTTTTGAGCACGGTCAGCGAGGCCAGGTCCACCCTGGTGACGGTGCGCCCCACGGCGTTTTCCCGCAGGTGGTGCGCGAGCGCCTCGACTTCGGGCAGTTCAGGCACACGCCCAGTGTCACCCGGCCCACCTGGTCGGGCGACCCGACGACGCGGTCCCCGTTCGGATCAACCGGCGTCGCCGTGGTGGTTCTGATCAGTCGACCGGGTGCAGCGGTCCCTCGATGTCGGGCAGCGAGTAGACCTCGATGTTCCTGGCCACCTTGCGGGTTTCCTGCCGTGCCGTGAGGATGCCGCGGACCTGGCCCACCCAGAGTTCCGGTGGGTGCTGCGGGTCGTTGTCACCTCGGGTCTCGGCCACCAGCGTCCACGGCCGGCGCACCGCCCACCTGGCCGGGAAGAACAGGAACACCAGCACCAGGGCCAGCACGAACCAGGCGGGCACCACGACCTGTTCGGGTGTCCAGGCGACCAGGATGGCGCCCAGCGCGAGGACCACGAGCAGCAGCACGGTACCCGGGGTGTTGCCGCCGCTCACGTCGTGTTCGAAGTCGTCGGCCACAGCGGGATTGCGCCACTGGACTCGGGTCCGCACGGTCCACAGCCGACCGTCCGCACCACGCGCGAGTCGCGTCACCACCGCCTCCTCAGATCCGGGACGTGTCCACCAGGTTGTGTGCCGCCGTTGGGGTTCGCCGATCGCTCGGGTCACTCGTGGTCCGGTCGTCCGCGCGGTGTTCCCGCTGGCCCGAGCCGTCACCGGCACGCCCCGAGCGGTCACCGAGCGTGCCCTCAACGGTACCGTTTTCCGGCCGGGTTCGGGAGGCGTGAACGGGGTGAGTTGATCTCGGCGACACGGATCACGGCCACCCCGGTTCACCCGATCGGCGCGGAGTTGTCCACAGCCCGCGCCAGTTGTCCACAGGCAACGCGCGCCAATACCGCCCGCACACCGGCCGCGATTAGGCTGGAGCCGGGGTCGCCCCCCCCTGGGAGGGCGGGGGTGTGTGCGCAGGTCAGCACGGGTGTAACCGCCCCGGTGGCCGGGGTTACCGGGGTGGTGCGTCGGTGGGGGTCGGGGTGGTGGCTGGCGTCGCGGTGGTGGTGACCGACTCCACCGTGGTGACCGACTCCACCGTGGTGGTCGGCGTCGGGGTGGGGGCCGAGGGGTGGTCGGGGGCCAGCACCGGCGTGGCCGATGCCGACGTGGGTTCCATCGGTGCCGTGGTCGGCGCGGGAGTGGTGTCCGGTGGTGCGCCGGTCAGCGCCGGCTGGGTCGCTTCGGTTTCGGCGCGCTGGTCACCGTCGGTGGTCCCGGTGGTCGGCGTGGTCGTCTCGGCCGCGGTCGGCTCCTCGCTCACCCGCACCAGGCTGCCGTTGCTCTGGCTCGGGCCGAACACGGCGCCGCTCTCGCTGGGCCGCAGCAGGGAGCTGCTGGTGTCCACGCCCCCGGTGGCCTCGCTCCCCGGTCCGGACGTGGTCGTCAGACCCACCGGCAGCACCCCCGCGGCGCCGGTCGGGCCGACCGGGCCGGCCTCGTCCCCGCTCCACCCACCGGCCGGTGCCGGTCGGCTGCCCTGGCGGTTGTCGCGCCGCGCCGACCGGCTGCTGGGCGTCGCCGCGGCCGTCTCGTCGGCTAACGGCTCGCACAGCCATTCGGTGAGGTCGCGCACGGTCTGGTCCGGCTGCAGCAGCGCGATGCCCGGCGCGCCGTCGGTCACCACGCCAACGCCCACGCCGAGCACGCCGACCGCGCCCACGGACGCCGCGCTGATCGCGAGCTTGACCCGGCCGGCCACCAGCGCGCCCTTGCCCGCCGCCACGGCGCCCTTGCCGGCGGCCGCCACCACGGCCCCGCTCCCGCCCGCCGGTGCCGCGGCCAGCAGGTGTTGACCGGCCAGCGCGCCCACCGACACCGCGATCAGCCCGGCGTAGGAGCGCAGGGTGGCGCACACGTCCCGCAGTTCGGCGTGCAGCTCCCGGCAGTCCGGGCAGCCGGCGATGTGCTCCTGGATGCGCCGGGCCTCGGCGCCGCGCACCCCGCCAGCGGTGAACGCGCCGAGCTTGGTCACCACCGAGCGGCAGGACTGGCCGGTGCGGTCGCTGGCCAGGTGCGCCTGGAGGTAGGCGGCGCGCAGTCCGGCGCGGGCCCGCTTGGCCAGCGCGGCCACGGCGTTGGCGCTCAGCCCCAGGTGCGCGCCGACCGCGGCGGGCCGCTCGCCCTGCACCTCGACCTGCCACAGCACGTGCCGCCACCGCTCCGGCAGGCTGCTGAACGCCTCGGTGATCAACGCGTGGTCGGCGCGCTGACCGGTGTGGTCGCCGACCGGTTCGATGCGCCGGCCCAGCTCGGTGTCCTCGACCGGCAGTTCCCGCCGCCGGTTCCACCACTCCAGCGCCACCCGGCGGGCCACGGTGAGCAGGTAGGTGCGCACGTGCTCGGTGGGGCCCCGGCCGCGGCGCACGGCCTGGAGCACGCGGAAGAACGTCTCCGCGGTGAGGTCGTCGGCCTCGGCCGGGGAGTTCAGCGAGCGCGCCGCGTACCTGCGCACCGAGTCGGCGTGGCGGGAGAACAGCTCGGTGAAGGCCGCGGCCTCGTCGGTGCGCAGCCGTTCGAGCAGTTCCCGGTCGGGCAGGTTCTGGTCTGCGGGGTTCTGGTCTGCGGGGTTCTGGTCAGGAGGGTTCCGGTCGGGCAGGCCCCGGTCTGGGTGGCGCTCGACGGGCTGCCGGTCGACCAGGCCCGGGTCGGGGCGGGCGCCGCCGGTGCGCCCCCACCGGGTCACGGCCCGGTCGACTGCCCACCCGTTGACGACATCGTGGGTTCGCGGGCCCGGGTCGGGCAGCGGAAAGCGGGAAGCGTCGTCGACCATCCGGTCCGGCCCCCTCCTCACCACACCGAGTGCGCGGCGCGGCCGCGCGCTCCGCTGCCCACGATGCCACATCCACCGCGGCTTCCCGGATGAAACAATTCACTTGCCGGCAAGGCATTCCCCCTTGCACCGCACGGGTCGGGGCCGGAACTGTCGGTACGTCGCACAGTCAGAGCATGATCACTGCGGGTGACGCAACGATCACAAGCTGACATCAGCTCGTGTGCGTCCCGCGGCCGGCGCATGATCACTGGTTAGCCTCATGTCTCGTGACTGAGTGGCGCGGTAAGGCACTCGCCCAGTTCCCGGAGTTGCGGGAGCTGGTGGAGCGTGAGTCGTGGTCCTGCCACGTCTTCCTGTTCGAACTGCGCCACCTCGCCATGGAGGCGCACCGGACCGCCGACACCGAGGCGCTGACCCGGGTCTACGACTTCGCCCGGTGGTGCCTGGAGCAGCCGGGACAGTTCCTCTCCAACGCCGCGGTGGTCAGCTTCTACGTGCACGTGTTCGACGACTGGGAGCTGCGCCACGAGGTGGTCAGGTGGGTGCCGGCGCGGATCGCCGAGCGGGTTCGGCCGCTGTGGGAGTGGCGCCTGTCCAGCGAGCGGTTGGCCGAGGTCGACCGGCTGCTCGCGGCACCCACCCCCCCTGAGTGCACCCCCCCTGGCGGGGTCGGTTAGTATGGTTCCTGCATCGCGGGCGATCAGCTGATTGATCGCGAGGCAGGCGGACGTAGCGCAGTTGGTAGCGCATCACCTTGCCAAGGTGAGGGTCGCGGGTTCGAGTCCCGTCGTCCGCTCCACCACTTCGTTCCGGTGTTTCAGCCCCGCTGTCTGTCGGGGTTTCCGGAATTCACGCCAGATTGGCAGTTCACGCCAGATTCGCACCGACCGACTAGTTTCGGTCATGTCCACGCCACCAGACGTGTCCTGGCCGCCCGCGCTCCTCGTGACGCCGGTGGTCGCGCACGCCGAGCCCAGGTAAGGCCATGACCGACAAGGTGAAGCTGTCAGCCGAGCAGGAGCCGCTGCTCGTTCCGGTGTACTCCCGCGTGCTGGCCACCCGCAAGCAGCTCGGGGGCGTGGTGGACCCCAAGGCCGAGGAGATCGTCCAGGCGATCGACTACGACTTCGGCCAGCTCGACAGCGCGCACGGGATCATGGAGGCGGCGGTGCGGGCCGCCCTGCACGACCGGTGGGTGCGGGCGTTCCTCCGCGACCACCCGGACGGCACCGTGGTGGAGGTCGGCGCCGGCCTGAGCACCCGGTTCGAGCGGGTGGCCAAGCCGGTCACGCACTGGGTGAACGTGGACCAGCTCGACGCGATCGGGCTGCGCAAGGTGTTCTTCACCGAGTCGGACCGCAGGCACACCGTGGCCAGCGCGCTGTGCGACGAGTACTGGCTGCCGATCGTCGCCCGGCATCCCGGGCCCCACCTGTTCGTCGTGGCGGAAGCGCTCCAGCCACTGTCCGAAGTGGACGTCCGCACCGTGCTGGGTCGGCTCGCCGCGTCCTTTCCCGGCGCGCTGCTGGCCATCGACACGGTGCGCGAGGCGCCGGCCGGCTGGTCCTGCCCGGACCCGCGCGAGCTGACCGACTGGGGGCTGGGGCTGCGGCTGGTGGAGACGCGCACGGCCACCGAGGTGCCGGCCGACCTGGACCCGCCGCTGCTGCCCCGGTTCCGCCGGTCGCTGCGCTGGGCCGGTTCCATCGCCCGCAAGGCCGCGACCTCGGTCCGGCTCAACCTGTTCGAGGTCGCCGGGTCGGCGGGGCTGGCCGGGCCGGGCCGGTCGAGCCGGGGCTGACCACGTCGAAAACCTGGGGACTCCGCCAGTTGGACCTTCGGAGGTCTAGACCAAATTGACGGCAGCGCGCCGCGCGATGTTCGGCCGGCCGGTGCTGTCCGACCAGGCCGGCGAGTCAGTAGCTTCGATCCCAGCCGCCCTGTCTGGAAGGAGCAAAGATGCTCAAGAAGCAGTTCAAACGGGCGTTCGGAGTTCTCGTGCTGGGCCTGATCCCCCTGGCGCTCTCCGTCCTGACGGCTGGCACGGCTCAGGCCCACGGCTACACCCAGAACCCGACCAGCCGTGCCTACTTCTGCAAGCTCGGCACGGCCACCAACTGCGGCAGCATCCAGTGGGAGCCGCAGAGCGTCGAGGGCCCCAAGGGCTTCCCCAACTCGGGCCCGGCCGACGGCAAGCTGTGCAGTGCCGGCGTGGGCTCGTTCGCGCCGCTCGACGACCCCCGCAACGGCACGTGGCCGACCACGAAGCTGACCAGCGGCGCTGGCTACACGTTCACCTGGACGCTCACCGCGCCGCACGCCACCTCGTCGTTCCGCTACTACATCACCAAGAACGGCTGGAACCCGAGCGCACCGCTGACCCGCGCGCAGTTGGAGACCACGCCGTTCCTGACGGTCAACATGAACGGCCAGCGGCCGGGCTACACCGTCTCGCACCCCGGCACGCTGCCGGCGGGCAAGAGCGGCCGGCACCTGATCTTCAGCGTCTGGGACATCGCCGACACCGGCAACGCCTTCTACCAGTGCGCTGACGTCACCTTCTGATCACACCCGGTCCGCCTGACCGGTTCCGGTCGCCCGTGGACCCGGGCCCCGGCGTGGGAACGCGCCGGGGCCCGGTGGCGTGGGTGGCCCTCGGTCAGGGCGCGGTGGGTGCGGTCGGGGTGGTGGGTGCGGCCGGGGTGGTGGCGGGCCGGATCGCCCTGATCCACAGGTGGTACGGCAGCCGGTAGGGGACTCCGCTGGCGGCGACGGCCACCGGCTCGCGCAGTGACTCGATGAGCAGGCCGGCGGCTTCCAGCGCCTGGCTGTAGGCGCTGAGCGGGTAGGCCCAGCCGCGGAACACCATGCGCATGCCGTCCCGTTCGGCCTCGTCCTCGAACCGCCGCCGGTCGAAGTAGGTGCCCTCGATGACCAGCCGCGCGTTCGGGCCGGTGCCGTCGAACCGGCCGGCCTCGGTCATCGGGTGGGTGACGGCAAGGCACAGCCGGCCGCCCGGGACGAGCACCCGGGCGCTCTCCCGCACCGCACCGGGCATGTCCGCCACGTCCATCAGGCTGTTGTAGGCCACCACCAGGTCGAACCGCTCGGCGGGGAACGGCAGGTCGGCCGCGTCGGCCAGCCGGTAGTCACCGGCCGGGTGCGCCTGCCTGGCCGCGGCCACCAGGGTGCGCGCCGCGTCCACGCCGACCACGTGGTGGCCGAGTTCGGCCAGGTCGCGGGAGACCCGGCCCTCGCCGCAGCCCAGGTCCAGGGTGGCGCGGCCGGGCGCGGGCAGGAACTCCAGGAACTCGGCGCGGTAGCGCCAGTAGGAGTCGAGGTCCGGCTTGCGCGCCCAGGCGATCCAGTTGCGCGCCTGTTCCTCCCAGTCCGCTCCCACGGCGAGCGGCGTGTCCTCACTCATCTGCGCTTCCCCTCCGAACTCCTCAACGGTGGATCAAAATGCGGTAATCTGCATACTTATGCAGAGGAACTGTGGCGCGGTGCCGGTGGGGTGGGCAGTGCCGTGGACCTGATCACCCTGGGCAGTGCCACCCCCTACCCTCGGCCTGGCCGGCCCTGCTCGGGCTACCTGCTGGCGCACCAGGACACCCGGGTGTGGCTGGACGCGGGCACCGGCACGCTGGCCGCGCTGCAGGCGCACACCGCGGTTGACCGGCTGGCCGCGATCTGGATCTCCCACCTGCACGCCGACCACTGCGCCGACCTGCTCACCGCGTTCTACGCGCTGCGCTACGCCGACCTGGCCCCGGCCGCGCCCATCCCGCTGTACGGGCCGGCCGGGCTGGCCGACCGGCTGGCGCACTTCCTGTCCAACAGCGGGCGCAGCCCGATCGAGGAGGCGTTCGAGGTCCACGAGCTGCGCGACGGCCACGTCGCGAAGATCGGCGGCCTGCGCCTGGTCACGCACGCGGTGGCGCACGGCATGCCCGCGTTCGGCGTGCGGGTCGACGACGGCCGGCACAGCATGGCGTTCTCCGGTGACAGCGGCCCCTGCCCTGGCCTTGACCGGCTGGCCAGCGGCGTCGACCTGCTGCTGTGCGAGGCGGACAGCGCGGACAGCGCGGACGCCGCGGCCGGGGAGCCGGCCGTGCACCTCACCCCGGAGCAGGCCGGCCAGCTCGCCACCCGCGCCGGGGCGGGCCGGCTGGTGCTCACCCACGTCGGCCCGTTCCTGACGCCGGCCCAGGCGGTGGCGCGCGCCGGTGCCCACTACGCCGGCCCGATCCACCACGCGGCGCCGGGCTCGCGCTTCCCCGTGGGCGCGGGGTCGACCGGCACCGGAGAATGCCCCGAACGGCCCGACTGAACCGGTTGAGCGACCAAGATCCACCTGTTTCAATCGTGGTGGGCGCGCTGGTAGGTCCGGCCACCGCTGTCCGGACCCCGACCTGAGAGCGGACCAACCGTGGCGAAACAGGCTGTCATCTCCGGCTTTCTCGCACTCCTGACCATGATGTTCACCGTTGCGGCGGCGCCGGCACCGGCGTCCGGCCAGCCGGTGTCCCCGCAGGCCGCACCCACCAGGATCATGCCGCTGGGCGACTCGATCACCGGGTCGCCGGGGTGCTGGCGGGCGCTGCTGTGGAACCAGTTGCAGGCCAGCGGGCACACCAACATCGACTTCGTCGGCACGCTGGGGCCGCAGGGCTGCGGCGTGGCCCACGACGGCGACAACGAGGGCCACGGCGGTTACCTGGTCACCCAGGTCGCCAACCAGAACCAGCTGCCCGGCTGGCTGGCCGCGACCCGCCCGCACGTGGTGCTCATGCACTTCGGCACCAACGACGTGTGGAGCAACATCGCCACCAGCACGATCCTCGCCGCCTACGGCACGCTGGTCGACCAGATGCGGGCCAGTGACCCGACCATGCGGATCCTGGTGGCCCAGATCCTGCCGATGACGCCCAGCAGCTGCTCGGCGTGCGCGCAGCGGGTGGTGGACCTCAACCGGGCGATTCCGGGCTGGGCCAGTGCCAAGTCCACGGCGCGGTCGCCGATCACCGTGGTGGACCAGTGGACCGGGTTCAACACCGCCTCGGACACCTACGACGGCGTGCACCCGAACAGCTCCGGCGACCAGAAGATGGCCAACCGGTGGTTCCCGGCGCTGGCCGCGCAGCTGTGACACGGCCGCGACTCACCAGGTCGACCGGTTAGCGGGGGTGCGACTGATCCCCCGCTCGGCACGCATCCCCGACCGAGGGGTGTCGGGTGGGGTGGTCTCCGGCATGGGGTTCCTTCCTCGGGGCAGTCGGCCAGGCTAACGACGCCCCGCCGGCCCGCACAACGGACGTGGTCCCGGACCCGCGCACCTAGGGGCCGGCCCGGTCGAACCAGGGACGGGGGCGGGTTTCTTCCCGATCACGCCGGCCGCCGCCGTCCCTAGCGTCGGTGGCATGGACATCTCCCCTTCCCGCCCCACCCGCCGCAGCCTGCTCGCCGGCCTGGTCGCCGCCGGCCTGGTCCTGCCCCTGGCCGCCACCCCCACCGCGGCCGCCACCCCGGCCGGGTCGGGACGCGCCGCCAACACCGGGGGCACCGGGCCGGTCGGCTTCGCCCTGCCGGAGCCCACCGGCTGGCACGGCGTCGGCACCACCGAACTGCACCTGGTCGACCACGACCGCCAGGACCCGTGGGTGGCCGACCGGGTCAGGGAGCTGGTGGTCAGCGTCTGGTACCCGACCAGGGCGCGCACCGGCCCACGCGCGCCCTGGCTGCCACCGGGTGCCGCCGCCGTCGTCGACCAGGCCAACGCCGGGCAGCTCGGCCTGTCCCCCGGACGGATCGACTACGGCTCGGCCACGCACGGCCTGGTCGGTGTCCCGGCCGAGACGCGGGCCGGCGGGTGGCCCGTGGTGCTCTACTCCCCCGGTGCCGAGCAGACCCGGGCCGACGGCACCAGCATGGTCGAGGAGCTGGTCAGCCGCGGCTACGTGGTGGTCACTGTGGACCACCCGCACGAGGCCAGGGCGGTCGAGTTCCCCGGCGGCCGGGTCGAGCTGGGCGCGCTGCCGCCGAGCAGCCCGGACGTGCTGCGCACCATGATCGCCACCCGGGTCGCCGACACCCGGTTCGTGCTGGACCAGCTGACCGTGCTGGCCGGCGGCGGCAACCCCGACGCCCAGCGGCGCGCCCTGCCCGCCGGACTGGGCCGGGCGCTGAACCTGTCCTCGGTGGGCATGTTCGGCCACTCCGCTGGCGGCTTCACCGCGGCCGAGACCATGCTGGTCGACGACCGGATCGACGCCGGCGTGGACCTGGACGGCAGCATGATGTACAGCCGGTCGGCCGGGCTGTACGGCGAGGTGGCCACCCGGGGGCTGGACCGGCCGTTCCTGCTGATGGGCGCGGGCAGCCACAGCCACCTCAACCCCGACCAGGCCGACCCGTCGTGGCCGGAGTTCTGGCGCAACCAGCGCGGCTGGAAGCTGGACCTGAACATCGCCGAGGGCGAGCACTTCAGCTACACCGACTACCAGGCGATCCTGCCGAGGCTGGCCGAGCGGCTGGACATCCCCGAGGAGCGGATCACGCCGGTGATCGGCACGGTCAACCGCGACCGGATCGTGGCCAGTCAACGCGCCTACCTGACCGCGTTCTTCGACCAGCACCTGCGCGGCCTGCCGCAGCGGCTGCTCACCGGCCCGTCGCCGGCACACCCGGACGTCACCTTCGTGTCCTGACGCGATGCCCCACCCCTGCTTGCCCCGGACCGCGCTGCCGGACATGGGCTGCCCCGGACCGGGTCGGGTGCGGGGCAGCCGTGCCCTCGGCCGGGTCAGCGGCCGAGGGCGGTCGGGTTAGGCGGCCGGACCAGGCAGTGCGGCGGCGTTCCAGTGCGCGGTGAACGCCGCGGCCTCGCCGGCCAGCCACGCGTCCAGCCGGGCCCGTTTGCGGTTGCGGATCACCCGGAACGGCTGGGCCCGCCGCACGTCGATGACCAGCGGAATCCCCCCGGGCAGCAGCAGCGGCATGGCCTGCTCCAGCAGCCGCAGCGCCACCAGCGCGCCGTCCGGGGTCAGCGGCTGCTCCTTGAAGTAGAGGAAGGTCGCCAGCAGGGTGCCGTCGGCCTCCCGCAGCCCCAGGTGCGGGTTGATCCGGACCTCCAGGTCGCCGCAGGCCCACCGCGCCTGCCCGACGTCGACCACGTGCGGCCGCCAGCGTTCGACCAGGCGCAGCCAGCCGTCGGCGATCGCCTGGTAGTGCGGCTGCTGCACCGGCCGGGCCTGGTCGACCAGGGCGGCCAGGGCCCGTTCGTCCTGGTCGGTGGAGCGGCCGACCCGGATGGCGTTGGCCGGCCGCCGGTAGAAGCTGTAGGCGTGGGGTTCGGGGTTGTCGTACAGCCGCCGCTGCTGCTGCACGGTGTTCATGCGGGTGGACCCGCTGCCGGCGCTGAAGTAGACGAAGGTGGGTAACGAGATAGCGGGCACCGGTGGCCTCCATGCGTGTCTCGTTGTAACTGATGCAACCGCGTCCGCGCCTGGGCGCGCACAGTCGAGCGCCGAGACCACGCCCCCGGCGGCCCGCGTGATCCACTCTTGCGCCACCGGTTAGGGTGAGGTGCCACGCCCACCCCGGACATGCTCTCGACCTGGACAAAACCCCAGGTCAACCGGGTCCTGGGACGCTTCTGATCGTAGCCGGCACCCCTGACAGTTCCGGCCCATCCGCCAACACCGTTACCGACCGGAAAGCCCAGTTGGTTCGGGCCACGACCGGACCCCTGCCCCGCATAACCGACGAACACAGGCTCGTTTATCGGATCTCTGGTGACGAGATCCGTATCGCTGCCTGCCGCTACCACTACGGCAGATAGCCCGATCCTCGCAGGTTCTACTCGTCATCCGCTGTCTCGGCAAGCGGTTCTCGCGTGTGTCCGAAGGCAGCCAGGACATCGTCGAACGACGATCGGCGTCCGCTGTCGCTGACCATGCGCGAGTGCACGAGCACGGGATCGCGCAGGTCAGCGATGACCTCCTTGATCTCGGTCAGCGGGTTGGCGTCGGTGCCGCCGAGTGGGCGGGCATCGCGGTGATCAACCACGGACAGACCATAATGATCAGCCGCTGCTCGATGGTGGCACGGTCGCGCCGAGGCCGACCGGGCAGCTCACGCCGGTGCCGCCCAGGCCGCAGTAGCCGTTGGGGTTCTTGGCGTCGGAGAGGTACTGCTGGTGGTAGTCCTCGGCGTAGAAGAACTCGCGCAGCGGGGCCAGTTCGGTGGTGATGCGGCCGTGGCCGGCGGCGGTCAGGGCGCGCTGGTAGGCGTCGCGGCTGGCCTCGGCCACGCGCTGCTGCTCGGCCGAGTCGTAGTAGATGGCCGACCGGTACTGGGTGCCCACGTCCGCGCCCTGGCGCATGCCCTGGGTCGGGTCGTGGCCCTCCCAGAACACGGCCAGCAGGTCGGCGTAGGACAGCGCGGTCGGGTCGAACACCACCAGCACCACCTCGGCGTGCCCGGTCAGCCCGGTGCACACCTCTTCATAGGTGGGGTTCGGGGTGTGACCTCCGGCATAGCCCACCGCGGTCGACCACACGCCCCCGGTCTGCCAGAAGCGGCGTTCCGCACCCCAGAAACACCCCATACCGACCACGGCGGTGCGCATCCCCTCGGGGAACGGCGGAACGATTCGTCGATCTGGGTGCACGGCGTGCCACTCTGGTACCACGATGGGACGCGTGCGGCCGGGCAGTGCGTCGGCGGCATCTACCATCAGCGTCTTGTCTCGCCCGAACAAGGCCATGAGGCCAATGTACGTGTGGCGTGCGAGCCGGTTCCGCCATCGAGATCGCAAGAGGTCACGAGTTGACAGGTGTTAGCACTCAGCTCTTACACCTTCGGCACAATGTGCGGGTCTCCACGCCACCGCGGAGACCCTTTGGGAAGGGGGTGCCAGGGTGACCTGGCAAGACGAGCTGCAGAAGTTGGACGAGGAGCTCGCCTCAGGACGGATTTCCGCCGACGACTACCGCAGGCGGCGGGATGAGGTCCTCGCCCAGGCATCCGGGGCACCGGCACCTGGTCAGCCCGGGCCGCAGGCCCAGCCCGCGCAGCAGGGCCAGCCGGCCGCGGGGCCGTTCCCGCCACCGTTCCGGTGGGAGTCCGGCCCGCCCGAGGCGACCCAGGTCGTCCAGCCGGGCCAGGTGGGACAGCCCGGTCAGGTGGGACAGCCCGCCGCCGGCCAGCCCCAGCAGGGCCCCTCGCCCGAGGCGACCCAGGTGGTCCGGCCCGGTCAGGTCGGCCCGCAGGTGGGGCCGGCGCCGGGTGAGGCCACCCAGGTGGTGCGGCCCGGCCAGGTCGGCCCGGCCGACGCCGACCGCACCCAGGTGGTGCCCGGTGGCATGCCCCCCGGACAGTTCCCCGGCGCGCCCGGTCAGGACGCCGACCGCACCCAGGTGGTGCCGGGTCAGGGCGGCCAGTACCCCGGCCAGTTCCCGGTGCAGATGTTCCCGGCGCAGCCGCCCACCGGCCCGAACTGGCAGCAGCAGCCGCAGCAGGACGCGCCGCCGTGGGGCTCGACCGACCTGCCCTCGCTGGACCTGGGCAACGCCTGGGGCGTCAAGCAGGGCCCCGAGGTCTTCGACGACACCGGTGGCGGCGGCAAGGCCGGCAAGATCATCGGTGTGGTGGTGGCCGTGGTGCTGCTCGCCGGCATCGCGTTCGGCGCCTACATGCTGTGGGGCCGAGGCGACGGCGAGCCCTCGGCCGGCGGTGACACCAGCCCCACCACCAGCTCGGCGCCGCACACCATGTCCTCGACCAAGCCGGCCGACCCGCTGGCCGTCGGCAAGCTGCCCGGCACCGTCAACGAGCGCAAGGACATCACCGCGTTCGACTCGGTGCCCGGGCTGAACTACCTGACCCAGGACGAGATCACCGCCTACACCGACTGCGGTGCCGGCAAGACCAAGCTGGCGTCCACCAGCATGGGCGAGGGCTTCGACGGCGCGCTGCTGCTGGTGCAGGTCACCGACAACGCCGCGGCCAAGACCGCGGCCGAGCAGCTCGCCCAGATCCAGGTGACCAACGGCATGCAGCTGGTGTCCAGCGTGCAGGGCGTGAACGTCACCCAGGTCGACGCCAAGGACGGCAACCCGGCCCGCATCCGCGGCCACTACGCCAGCGGCAAGGCCGTGGTCCGGGTCGACGTGACCGGCCCCGACCTGGCCGCCACCCAGCAGAAGTTCACCGAGATGCTCCAGGCCCAGCTAGAGGTGCTGCCCGTCAATGAGTGAGCCAACGGACGCGGTCGCCTGGCCCGACGAGGCGGACCCGAGCAGAGTCGCGGCCGGGGCGAGTGCGCTGGCCTGCACCGTGGTCGCCGGCAACTACCTGCCGGCGGCCCGGGTGCTGGCCCGCTCCTACCTGGAGCACCACCCGGACCACGAGTTCGTCATCGCCGTGATCGACGCGCCCCGCGACGCCCCGCGCGACGAGGAGGGCTACCGGATCGTCGGTCCGGAGGCGTTCGGCATCGACGAGACCGACTACCTGCGGATGGCCACCGCCTACTCGGTGACCGAGCTGGCCACCGCGGTCAAGCCCTACCTGCTGCGCCGGTTGCGCGCGCAGGCCGACGTGGTCATCTACCTGGACCCGGACATGCGGGTGTTCGCGCCCATGGCCGAACTGGTGGACCTGGCCGTCGAGCACCAGATCGTGCTGGTGCCGCACTTCCTCAACCCGCTGCCCCGGGACGGCCGGGAGCCGGACGAGGCCGTGATCATGGGCACCGGCATCTTCAACCTCGGGTTCATCGCGGTGGGCCCGGGCGCCGAGGACTTCCTGGACTTCTGGGCCGACCGGCTGCGCCAGGACGCGATCGTCGCGCCCGAGCAGCAGCTGTTCACCGACCAGCGCTGGGTGGACCAGGTGCCCGCGCTGTTCCCGCACACCGTGCTGCGCGACCCCGGCTACGACGTGGCCTACTGGAACGTGCACGAGCGGCCGATCGACCGCGCCGAGGACGGCACGGTCACCGCGGGCGGGGTGCCGCTGCGCTTCTTCCACTTCAGCGGCTACCGGCCGGAGAAGCCGTGGCTGCTCAGCTACCACTGCGCGCGCAAGCCGAGGGTGCTGCTGTCCGAGCACCCCGAGCTGCGCCGGATCTGCGACGAGTACGGCAGGGCGCTGCAGGACGCCGGCTACCGCAGGAGCCTGGACGACATCCCGTACGGGTTCAACGCGCTGGCCGACGGCACCAAGCTGACGCCGAGGATGCGCCGGCTGTACCGGGACGCGTGGGTGCGCGCGGAGAAGGCGATCGCCGAGCGGGCCGGCAGCGAGCGGCCCGGCCGGGGTGAGGACGAGCAGATCCCGCCGCCGGCGTTCGGCCCGGACCGGGGTGCGGCGTTCCGCGCCTGGCTCACCTCGCCGAGCACCCAGGCGCAGGCGTCGGCCGGGCTGAACCGGCTGGTCATGTCGGTCTGGGACAGCCGCGTCGACCTGCGGATGGCCTTCCCGCAGCCGTGTGGCGCGGACGCGGAGAACTTCCGCCACTGGTGCCGCAACTCCGGTCCGGCCGAGGGCATGCTGCCGGAGTGGGCGCTGCCGGTGGAGCCGGAGGCGGACCTGCGCGACCCCGAGGACACCTTCGGCGTGAACATCCTCGGCTACCTGACCGCCGAGCTGGGGCTCGGCGAGATGGGCCGGATCGTGCACGACGCCATCCAGCAGGCGGGCGTGCCGGTGGTGTCGGTGGTCGAGGAGAAGTCGCTGTCCAACCGCACCGGCGTGGACCGGCCGGACACGGTGGGCCGGCCCCGCTTCCCGGTGAGCCTGCTGGCGGTGAACGCCGACCAGACCCAGGTGGTGTTGGACAACCACCCCGAGGTCGGCCACCACCGCTACCGGATCGGCCTGTGGGCGTGGGAGCTTGAGGACTTCCCCGAGTGGCTGCACAACGCGTTCGGCCTGGTCGACGAGGTGTGGACGGTCAGCGAGTTCTGCCGGACGGCCATCGCGCGGCACTCGTCGGTGCCGGTGAAGACCATCCCGGTGCCGGTGCGCGACCCGGGCGAGCACGAGCCGCCCAGCCGGGAGCCCGGCCAGCCCGTGCAGTTCCTGTTCGCGTTCGACTTCAACAGCGTGGGCCAGCGCAAGAACCCGTGGGGCGCGGTCACCGCGTTCCAGCGCGCCTTCCCCGACCGGGACGACGTCCGGCTGGTGATCAAGGCGATCAACGGCCGGCTGCACCCGCACGCGGCCGAGCGGCTGCGCGTGCTGGTCGCCGACGACCCCCGCATCGAGCTGCTTGAGCACTACCTGAGCGCGGCCGAGCTGCACGAGCTGTACGCGCGCAGCAGCTGCTACGTGTCGCTGCACCGCAGCGAGGGGTTCGGGCTGACCGTGGCCGAGGCCATGGCCAGGGCCATGCCGGTGATCTCCACGAACTACTCCAGCACCACCGAGTTCCTCGACCACACCACGGGCTGGCCGGTGCCCTACCGGATGACCCCGGTCGGTGAGGGCAACGACCCGTACCACAAGGGCGCGGTGTGGGCCGATCCCGACCTGGACGCGGCTGCGCGGGCCATGCGCGAGGTCGCGGACAACCCGGTGGAGGCGGCCCGGCGCGGGCGCGCGGCCCGCCGGCACATCCTGCGCACCCGGCCGATGACCATCGCGGCCGAGTGGATGCGGGAGCAGCTGGAGGCGGCCTACCAGACGTGGCGGCAGCGGCAGGCCGGCGCGGCGGCGAGCCCGGCGGACACCGATCCGCTGCGGCCGTTGCGGCACAGCCGGGAGGCCCTGCGCTGGCGGCCGGAGGTGGAGGCGTCCTCGCGCACCCCGCTGGCGCCGGCGCTGCGCCGGGCGGTGCTGCGCGTGATCGACCACTACGACGTGCACCAGCGCAAGGTGATGGGCACGCTGGTCGACGGCGTGGAAGGCACCCTGGGTCAGCTGGTGGCCCGGCTGGAGTCGGTGGAGGCCGCGCTGGGCGAGGCCCAGTCGGCGGCCACCCGCAGCCGGCGCTTCGCCACCGACCTGGCGGCGCTGCGGGAGACCGTGGACGAGCTGTGCCACCAGGCGCCCGGCACCGAGCTGGCCCTGCGCAACCTGGAGCGGGACGTGGCCGACCTGCGGGTCAGCGTGCACGACGTGCACGGCGAGCAGGCCGCGCTGGCCGCCCGGCTGGACGGCAAGCTGGACTCGCTGCTGGCCAGGCTGGAGAGCGGCGAGAAGAAGACCTTCGAGATGTTCGTGGAGCGCGACCGCAGGTCCGACGCGGACGAGCACACGCTCCAGCAGGTCAAGCGGGACGTGATCGCGGTGCACGAGGCGGCGCGGCTGCGGCACGCGCCGGTGCCGGCCGACGCCGAGGTGGTGGTGTGCGACGCGGGCACGCTGCTGCTGCCCAGGGACAACGTGGTGGCGCCGTGGCTGGCCTACCACCGGTCCTGGGAGACCAGCGAGGCCGACCTGATGGCCGAGCTGATGGCCGGCCGCTCCGGCACGTTCCTGGACGTGGGCGCGCACGTCGGCTACCACACGCTCAAGCTGTTCCAGGCGTGCCCCCGGGTGGACCGGGTGGTGGCGGTGGAGGCCAACCCGGTCAACGCCGGCTTCCTGCGCCGCAACCTGGCGGTGAACCTGGACGCGGCCTCGGCCGGGCGGGTGACCGTGCTGGCCCTGGCCGCGTGGGACAGCGACGGCGAGGTCCGGCTGGTGCAGGAGGAGGCCGACAACAGCGGCGACCACCGGGTGCACGCGCAGGTCGGCGACACCGCGGCGGCGGCCGGTGTGGCGGTGCCCGCGGTGCGGCTGGACGGCCTGGCCGAGGTGACCGCGCAGCCGGTCGGCCTGGTCAAGATCGACCTGCAGGGCCGGGACCACCGGGCGCTGGCCGGGCTGGCCGGCGTGCTGGACCGCGACCACCCGGACGTGGTGTGCGAGTTCTGCCCGGAGGCCATCGAGGAACTCGGCGACGACCCCGCGCAGGTGCTGGCCCGCTACCGCGAGTTCGGCTACGTGCCGATGCTGTTGACCGAGGACGGCCCGGCCCGTGGCCGGTACACCGACAACAAGCTGATCCAGCTGGCCAGGAAGGCCGAGACGGGCTTTGTCACCCTGTGGCTGAAGCCGACCGGCTGAGCCGTGGCCACCGGCCGGTGCGCGACCCCGCGTGCCGGCCGGTGGCAGGTCGGTGATCGGCTGGATCCGGTGGAACCCAGAAGCGGCCAACGGCGTCTCATCGGTCCGTTACCCTGCTGAGCAACGTCAGGCTACGACAACCGGCTCACGCGGGCAGTTGCGCAGGAGCCGTGCGGCGGCGGTGTGAAGGGGGTTGGTTCCGCTGGACGGTCGCACTGCCGAGGCGGACGGCCCGTCGATCCCGGTCAAGCAGCGGATCGCCTTCATCGACATCTCCAGGGCCGTCGGCGCCATCCTGGTGTTCTACAGCCACATCGCCGAGCAGTGGGTGGCGAAGCGGCACGACTACGCGCCCTACGTCGAGGTCATCGACGCGTTGACCAGCGACCCCATGCACATGGGGCTGCAGGGCATCGGCCAGATCGCGGTGCCGTTGTTCTTCCTGGTCAGCGGCTTTGTGGTGACCCCGATCGCGATTCGCCAGGGCCAGGCCAAGTTCGCGCTGAACCGGGTGCTGCGGGTGTACCCGCCGATGGTCTTCACCGTGCTGCTGACCGCGCTGGTGCTGTCGCTGGGCATCGACCCGCTGTCCACCGGCCAGTTGCAGACCATCAACCCGCTGACCCTGCTGACCAACTCGCTGCTGGTCAACTACCTGATCTTCCCGCAGGTGGTGCTGGTCGGCGTGGCCTGGACGCTGGTCATCGAGGTCATCTTCTACATCCTGCTCACCCTGCTGCTGCCGGTGTTCCGGCGCGCGGTGTGGCTGGCGCTGGCCATCGAGCTGGTCTTCGTGTTCGCGGTGCTGATGACCCGCAGCCAGTTCGGCAACTCGTACTCGCTGTTCGGGGTGAACGTCAGCTACCTGCCGATCCCGATCATCGGGCAGATCATCTGGGCGTGCTGCGCCAAGAAGATCCCCAACTGGCTGGGCGGGGTCTACCTGGCGCTGTCCTGGGCGCTGTACGTGCTGGCGGACATCGTCGACGTGGGCCGGGTGGACGACTCCTACAACCTGGCGATGGCGTTCGCCGTGCTGTGCTTCCTCACCGGGCTGTTCGCCGAGCCGCTGCTGCGCGAGCGCAAGGTCTGGACGTGGCTGTCCGAACGCAGCTACTCGCTGTACCTGCTGCACGGGCTGATCGCGTTCATCGTGCTGGACCTGCTGCGCCCGGCCGTGCCGCTGCTGTTCGCGATCCCGATCGCGGTGGCGGTCACCTTCGGCGTGGTCGAGCTGAGCTACCGGTGGGTGGAGAAGCCGAGTCACCGGCTGGCCAGGAAGCTGTCCCGGCGGCGGAGCACCCCGGAGTCGCTGGACCAGGCGCCGACCGTGCTGGGCGACGACCCCGCGGGACACGACGACGCCGTCGACCACGAGGGCGCCGAGGACGGCGGTGCCCGGACCGAACACCAGGGCGCCGGGGGCGGTGACCGGGACCGGGACGACGTGGCGACCACCGGTGACCGGCTCGCCGGGCGGCTCGACAGCGAGCGCGACCACCCCGGTGACGCGGGCGACGAGCAGCGGCGGCGGCCACCGGCCACCGGCCAGCGCCGGCGGGCCGGTGCGGACGACGAGTTGGACTCGGCCGCGTTCCTCGCCGCGGAGATGACCGACCAGCTGCCCCTGGTGCGGGTGGCTCCCCGACCGGCCAGACCGGTGGTGGCCCGGCCCGCCCGGCCCGCCGCCCAGCTCGGCCGGCCGCTGCCGCGCCGTACGGGGCCGGCTGACCAGGGCCCCGACGGCCCCGCGCACCCCGCCGACACCAGCGATCGGTCCAACCGGGTGGCCCGGCCGGCTCGACCAGGTCAGTCCGGTCCGTCCGGTCAGGCGGAGCAGACCGCGCTGATCAACCGGCTGGCCGGCCACGCCGATCCGGCCGATCCGGCCGAGCAGACCGCGCTGATCGACCAGGTCGAGGTGGCTGACGAACCGTCCCGCCCCAGCCAGCCGTCCCGCCCCAGTCAGCCGTCCCGGCCGAGTCAGCCGGTGCAGCGCAGTCAGCCGCCGCTCGGCCAACCCGGCCAGCCTGCGCAGCACGGCCAGCCCGGGCAGGGGGTTCGCCCCGGCCCGCCGCCCCGAACCGGTGCGCCCGTCGAACGCGACCCGTCGTCCCGGGTCGGCCCACGCCCGCGGCCCGTGCCCGCTGACCGGCCGGACACCGCACCCGAACCGCCCCCCGGTGAGTCGCCGTGGCTGGCCGAGTCACCGGGTTCCCGGCGGGTGCCGCCGGTGGTGCGCCGGCCCAACCCGACCGCGCCGAACCCGCTCCGGCCGAACCCGACCGGGCCGAACCCCGCTGGGCAGAACCCGCTCGGGCCGAACCCGTCCGGGCCGAACCGGTCGGAGCCGCCGTTATCCGACCCGGACACCGAGCCGCCCGCGTCCACCCGGGTCCGACCGATCGCCTGGCCGGACCCGGCACAGCCCGGGCCACAGCCGCCGGCCGGGGGTGCGGTTGACGCCGACGAGCCCGGGCGGCCCCCGCGCCGCCGCCGGTACCTGCCGTCGGACGCCGACGAGGACACGCGGTTCGTGTCGGCCGAGTCGGGACCGGCCAGGTACCGGGAACCGGAGCGCGGTGACGCCGAGACCGGTTTCGCCGAGACCGGTGACACCGAGCGCGGTGCTGACCAGCGCGGTATCGACCAGCGCGGTGCCGACCAGCGCAGTGCCGACCAGGACGAGGACGAGCAGCCGACCGGGCGGCGCAGCCGGCACCGCCGGGACGGCGACCAGACGGTGACCGTGGCCGCGCTGCTGGCCAACCGGTCCCGGCCGGACGGTGAGCACGGCCGGGGCAGCCGGTCGTCCTCGTCCGGTGGTGAGCCGGGCCGGCGCTAGGCGCCCCACCCCGGAACGGGCGGATGCGGAGGGTGCCCCTCGGCGGTGGCCTTTCCCTTCCGGGCTAACCGCGGTGAGATATCGGGCAGGGCGGCAACCTGGCGGCATCTCCCGGCGTCTGTTACTCAGGTACACCCAAGTGGCTCAGCGACTTGTGGACGAGCCGGAGGACAGCATGTGGCTTCAGCTGAGCATCGTCGCCGTGGCTGGCGTGGGGTTCGTCGTCGGTCTCGCCAGGATGCTGAGATCGACGACGCACCGGAGATCGCCCTGAACCGCAGGGCTGGCCTGCACAAACCACCGGGGCAACCAGGCAGGGTTTGTCGAACTTTTGGTAAAGATCTCGCCCGGGACTCCCAATTCCACGCCGATTTGGGCGACACTGAGGGGCAACGCCATACTTCCAGGGGATCAAGGTCACCCGGATGGCCTAGTAATAGTCGGGGCTTGCGCACTCAGAGTATTGTTTAGACCAACTGGGTGCCTCACAGAGGTAGGTGCGCCGTGGATCTCGCACTGAGCAAGGTCATCGAACTGCGTGAGAGCGGGTTCAAGTTCCTGCACTTGCGCGACGAGGACGGACAGCTCGACCGGATCATGGGCTTCCGCCAGCGCAGGGGGTTCGTGGACTCGATCCTGTTCTGGTCGGAGACACAGGCGCGCGCCGGGCGGCTGCCCGCCATGCGGGACACGTCCCGGCCGGTGCAGGCGGTGTGGATCTACGAGGGCCCCCTGGTCGAGGCGGTGGACCGGTTGCTCGACCTACCGGAGCCCGGCTCCCGGTTCGCGCCCAACCTGCTCAAGCGCACCGCGAGCGACCTGGCCGTGATCAGCACACTGCCGTTCAAGCTGAAGCTGCCACCGGGCGCGATCGCCTGACCCGGCGCACCCCGCCCACCGGGGTCACCGCCGCTGACCGAGTCGACATCCGGTGACGCCAGCGGCCGCGCCCGTGCGCGCACCGCCGCCTCACCGGTCGCGGCCGGCCGCATCTCGCCCAGCTGTGTCGCGTCCAGCCGTGCCCGGCCGGACCAACCCGGTCTCGTAGGCGATCACCACGAGCTGGGCCCGATCCCTGGCGGCCAGCTTGGTCATCACCCGGCTCACGTGGGTGCGCGCCGTGGCCGGGCTGATCACCAGCTGCGCGGCGATCTCCTCGTTGGACAGTCCACCGCCCACCAGCCCCAGCACCTCCCGTTCCCGATCGGTGAGAGCACGCAGCGCCGGCACCCGCACCCGCCGGTACTCCGGCCGGGACGCGAACTCCGCGATCAGCCGCCGGGTCACGCTCGGCGCGAGCAGCGCGTCCCCGCGCGCCACCACCCGCAGCGCCGCCACCAGCTCGACCGGTTCCACGTCCTTGAGCAGGAACCCGCTGGCGCCGCCGCGCAGCGCCTCGAACACGTACTCGTCCACGTCGAACGTGGTGAGCACGAGCACCCGCACCCCGGCCAGCTCCGGATCCGCGGTGATCATCCGGGTGGCCCGCAGCCCGTCCGTGCCTGGCATGCGGACGTCCATCACCACCACGTCCGGCCGGTGCTGGCGGGCCAGGGCCACCGCCTGTGCCCCGTCCGCGGCCTCGCCGCACACCTCGAAGCCGTCCTCGGTCTCCAGCAGCACCCGGAACCCGGCCCGCACCAGGGCCTGGTCATCGGCCAGCACCACCCGGACCAGCCCGGGTGCTGTCCGGTCGTGCGCCCGTTCCAGCGGCTCGCCCATCACGCTCCCCCCTGCACCGGCAGTCTCGCGCGCACGGTGAACCCGCCGGCACCCGGTCCGGTGGTCAGTTCACCGCCCAGCGCCTCGACCCGTTCCCGCATGCCCCGCAGTCCGCTGCCCGGGCTGCCCGGCGCGCTGCCGGTGCCGTTGTCGCCGACCACGATCTCCAGGCCGGCCGGGTCGCGGGCGTAGGTGACGGTCACCTCGGTCGCGCCGACCGCGTGCCGCACCGCGTTGGTCAGCGCCTCCTGGAGAACGCGGTAGGCGGCGGCGTCCACCGGCGCGGGCAGTTCGCCCGGCGCGCCGCGCACGGCCACCCGCATGCCGGTGGCGCGCACGCTGGCGAACAGCTCGTCGGCGTGCCGCAGGCTCGGACTGGGCGCGCGGTCGCCGCCGGAGCGCAGCACCTCCAGGGTGGCCCGCAGGTCGGTCAGGGCGGTCCGGCTCGCCTCCTTGATCGCCAGCAGCGCCTGCTTGGCCTGCTCGGGACGGCGGTCCGCGACGTGCGCGCCGACCCCGGCCTGCACGTGGATCACGGCCAGGCTGTGCGCGACCACGTCGTGCACCTCCCTGGCGATGCGCAGCCGCTCCTCCTCGGCGAGCCGGCGCGCCCGCTCCTGGGCCTGGTCCCGCTGGGCCGCCTGGGAGAGCCGCCTGGCCCGCACCGCGGCCCCGACCGAGGTCACCGCGAGCAGCCAGGCGAGCAGCGCGACCAGGCCGCCGCCCCCGGCCCAGCTGGCGTTGTTGACCAGTCGGGCGAGCACCACCGCGGCCATGGCCGCCCCGCCGAGCAGCCCGGCCCGCACCGGCCCGGCGAGCACGGCCAGGGTGAACAGGGCGATCGTCGGCACCACCAGCAGCGGGCCGCCCGGGTAGGGACCGAGGTAGTAGGCCACGGTGAGCGCGGCGGTGAGCAGCAGCACGGACCGGGGGAAGCGCCGGCGCCACGCCAGTGGCAGGGCGGTGGCCAGCAGCAGGCCGTAGCCGAGCAGGTCGAGTGGGCGGGCGTCCGGCTGCCAGCGCGCCGCCGCCGTGGTGATGCCCGCGACCAGCGCGCCCGCCGCGGCGGCCAGCAGCGCGTCACCGCGCCGGGGCAGCGGGGCACGGGGTGGCATGCGGGCAACGCTACGGGAGCCGGCGGGTGCGCCACATCCGTTGCCGGGCGCGTTCCGCGACTACGTCAGCGGGCGCAGGCCGGGTGGCGGGTGCGGTGCTCGGGTGCGGTGCGGGGCCGCGCTGTTGCCCGGCGGGTGGTGTGTCCATTTGCCACACCACCGCCTTCCGCATCCATTACTCCAACTTCACACTTTGCGGTGAGAAAGTCCGGAATCCGGCGGCGTCGAATGATAGCCGCAGTACGTTATGGCGAGTCGGCCGACGCGTGCTTTTTCCGGAACACCATCTCAAAACACCATCTCGAAGGACACGGGACTTCACACAATGATACTCACGAGGATCACTAAGGGACTGGCCATTGCCATTGGTGGCGCCATGGTCATGGTCTCCCTCAGTGGCGTAGCGAGCGCGAGTGAGCCCGCCAACGGCACGACCAACCGCACTGTCACGGTTCCGCTGGGCGTGGACCACGTGCCCTTTGACGGTGCCTCGTCCCCGTTCGCGCACGCTCAGTCCAGTGGCGCCTTCGCGGACGGAGAAGGGCCGGACCTGACCGAACTGGCCGAGGACAGCCCGGCGCTCGCCGCCATCCTGGGCCAGACCGACCTGCTGTCCAGCACGTCCCACCTGGTCCGCGCGGAGCGGCCGGCCGAGAAGTGCGAGCGGTCCGCGGCACCGCCGGCCTCGGGTGGTTCCGGGCAGGCCTCGGGTCAGCAGGGCCAGGGCCAGCAGAGTGCGGGTCAGGGGCAGGGCTCCGGCCAGGGGCAGGGGTCCGGTCAGGCGAAGCCGAAGCCCAAGCCGGCCGACCCGCTGACCACGCTGCTCGGCGGGCTGCTCGGCCACATCGGTCCCAGCGCCGATGGCGGCCGCGCCGCCGGGAATCCCCGACGGGCACTCGACGCGCGGTGAGGCGCACCGCGGCCGCCGTCCAGTGCGGCGGCCGACAAATCTTTCCCGACCGACCCCGTTGACTTCGACCCACCGGGATTCCGAAGTCCGGCCCAAAGTTTTTTCGCGTCGCCAACAACAGCCCTCGAAGGACTCCGACATACCGGGATCTCGGCGTCCTGTCCCGGTCGGCGCGACAATGGCCTCGTCCTCCGCCCTCGGGGACGGGGCCATTCCTTTTCCCGCACGCGCCGACGCGCACTCGACGGTTGTTCCGCCGCCCCGTCCGGTGGGCGGGGACGACCGGCCCCGACCGGGCGATCCGGGCACGCGGATGTGACGGCGGAGCGGGTGCGCCTTTAGGGTCACCTCCCGTGGAGCACCGCCGTTTGGGTGAATCAGGACTGGTTGTCAGTGTGGTGGGCATGGGCTGCAACAACCTGGGCCGCCCGGGAACGCTCACCGAGACGCTGTCGGGCACGCGCACCGTGGTCGCTGCCGCGCTGGACGCCGGCATCACCTTCTTCGACGTGGCCGACGTCTACGGGGCGCCGCGGGGCCGCAGCGAGGAGTTGTTGGGCCAGGCCCTGGCGAACAGACGGGACCAGGCGGTCATCGCCACCAAGTTCGGTCTGGACATGCAGGGCGTCAACGGGCCGGATTTCGGCGCGCGCGGCTCGCGCCGGTACGTGCGGCGGGCGGTGGAGTCCTCGCTGCGCCGGCTGGGCACCGACTGGATCGACCTGTACCAGCTGCACCGGCCGGACCCGGCCACGCCGTTCGAGGAAACCCTGTCCGTGCTGGACGACCTGGTGCACGAGGGCAAGATCCGCTACGTCGGGTTGTGCAACCTGGCCGGCTGGCAGATCGCGGACGCCGTGTGGACCGCGAACACCGCGTCGCTGACCGTGCCGGTGTCCGTGCAGAACCACTATTCCCTGCTGGAGCGGGAAATCGAGCGTGAGGTGGTGCCGGCGAGCGAGCGGTTCGGCCTGGGGGTGCTGCCGTACTTCCCGCTGGCCAACGGCCTGCTCACGGGCAAGTACCAGCGGGACGTGGAGCCGCCGCCGGCCAGCCGGCTGACCGGGCGGGAGCGGCTGCTGGCCGAGGCACCGTGGAACCGGATCGAGAAGCTGCGCGCGTTCGCCGAGGAACGCGGCATCGCCATGGTGCAGCTGGCCATCGGCTGGCTGGCCGCGCAGCCCGCGGTGACCTCGGTGATGGCCGGCGCCACCAGCGCGGAACAGGTGTGGGCCAACGCCAGGGCCGGTGAGTGGCAGCCGAGCGTGGAGGACCTGATCCAGATCGACTCGATCTGCCCGCCGGGGCGCCGCTGAGATGGTGCGGCCGGGGCTGCCCGGGGGATTACCGGCAGCCCCGGTTACCCGTGAGTAAGCCCGGCCACAGCCCCACAACACCCGCGATAAGCGAGCGTTAACCTCAGCGCCAGCACGAGGTGCGGAGTTGCGCCTCGTGGTGGTGAGGAGGGAGAGGCATGCAGATCACGGATACCGCGGCGGTCGTCACCGGGGGCGCCTCCGGACTGGGCGCGGCAACCGCGCGGACGCTGGCCGAGCGGGGTGCGCGGGTGTTCGCGCTGGACCTGCCGGCCGCGGTGGAGCGGGCCGAGGCGGTCGACGGCGTCAGCTACGTCGCGGCCGACGTGACCGACGCCGAGCAGGTGGCCGCCGCCGTGGACACCGCGGCCGGCTCCGGCGTGCCGCTGCGGATCGTGGTGAACTGCGCCGGGGTGGGCACGGCCGGCCGGGTGCTCAGCAAGAAGGGCCCGCACGACCTGGAGGTGTTCCGCCGGGTCATCGAGATCAACCTGATCGGCACGTTCAACGTGCTGCGCCTGGCCGCCGCGGCCATCGCCACCACCGAGCCGCTGGACGGCGGCCAGCGCGGCGTGGTGGTCAACACCGCGTCGGTGGCCGCGTTCGACGGCCAGATCGGGCAGGCCGCCTACTCGGCGTCCAAGGGCGGCGTGGTGGGGCTGACCCTGCCGGTCGCCAGGGACCTGTCCTCGGTCGGCATCCGGGTGATGACGATCGCGCCCGGCATCGTGGACACGCCCATGCTGGCCGGGGTGCCCGACGACTTCCGCGCCGGCCTGGCCGAGGGTGTGCCCTTCCCCAAGCGGCTGGCCCAGCCCGCGGAGTACGCCCAGCTCGCCGTGGCCATCATCGAGCACGACTACCTCAACGGCGAGGTGATCCGGATGGACGGCGCGCTGCGCATGGCACCCCGCTGATCCCCCAGCGCTGACTCCACAGCGCTGATCCCCCAGCGCGGATCTCCCTGCGCTGGTCCCCCAGCGCTGATCCCCCTGCGCTGGTCCGGCCGCGAACCGCTGTCCGACGGCGGGCCGGGCTCACAGGTCGGCGGCGTAGGGCAGGTCCTGGACCGCCGGGGAGGACATCCAGCTCCGCAGCGCCCAGGTGGCCCGCACGTCGTCCTCGTTGTACTCCAGCAGCCGACGCCGCTGGCTGTGGTCGGGTTCGCCACCGTCCATGGCCACGGCGTCGCGGTACCAGCGCATGGAGTTCTCGCCGCCGGCCTCCGGGTCCCGCCAGGAGAACCCGGCGAGCGGCGCCACGGTCTTGAGCCCCTTGCCGTGCGCGCACAGGAACTGGTCGCGCACGCTGCCGAACAGGTCGAACCAGGCGTCGGAGGCGATGAACCGGCGGACCTGGCCGATGCGCGGCACCCCGGGCTGGCCGGCGAACCGCTCGGCCGAGGCGAGCAGCCAGCGGTTCTCCGCCAGCTCGTTGTAGCAGTAGGCGCGGAAGCTCAGCCCGCGCCGCCTGGCCAGGTCGCGCACCCGGGTCAGCCAGGTCCAGAACTCGGCGAACGAACGCGCCTCGTCCGCGCAGGGCAGCGGGTCCCAGGTGACGAACGCCCGGTAGCCGTGCGGTTCGCCGATGTCGGCGCCGGACAGCAGGCAGCCCCACAGGTAGGCGCCGGCGTCGCCGAAGCTCTCCATGTCCACGTCGACCTCGACGTCGGCCCTGGGCACCCGCACCTGGGGCACCCGCCGGATCGCGGTCAGCTGGCGCAGCCAGGCGCGGGCCAGCACCACGGCGTCCGGGAAGGGCATGCCGACCAGCACGGCCGGTGGTTCCGCAGTCGGGTCCAGCGCGGCGAGCTGGTCCACCGTGTCCACGCCCACCTTGCGCAGCACCACCGCGTCCTCGCCGCGCACCACCAGGCTCACGTCCCGGCCGCCGGTCAGCTCGGCCTCGCAGGTCGGCCACCACGGGCAGCGCCGGCACTCCACGATCCGCGACGGCCGGGCCAGCGGCTCGGCCCGGGCGGCGGCGGCCTCGGCCACGGCCAGCCGGTCGGCGAACCGCGTGTCGTACTCGTCCAGGGCGGTGCGACCGCCCGGCCAGGTCGGCGCGTCCAGGTCGTGCCAGACGACCACGTCGCCGTCCATGCCGACCACGCCGCCGGTGGCCCGGCCGGTGGCGGCGAACCCGGCGGCCTGCAGCAGCCGCTGGACGTGGGCGAGCCGGAGCTGGTCGCGGGGCTGCGGCCGGACCTTGCGCTCCGGGTCCACGCGTCCACCCGGCGCCAGGTGGACCAGGTGGTGCAGTGGCGAGGTGCGGGCGCCCGCGCCCCGGTCGGTGACCTTGTGCCGCACCACCAGCACCGGCACGTAGCCGTCGCCGTCGCGGACCAGCAGGTCGATGCCACCGCGCCGACCGCCGTCGAAGTCCCTCGGGAGTTGCGCGCCCCACACGAGCCGGGCGCCCGCGCGTAACGCGGCCAGGGTGGCGGCCTCCCGGTCGGCGGCGGACACGTCGGCGCCGGTGGGGATCTCGGTCCAGTCGTCGCCGGCCAGCGCGGCCAACTGGCCGGCGACCAGCTGGCGGTGCGCCACGGCGTCGGCCTTGCGCTGCGCGCCGACCGGGTCCAGCGGCGCCTGCGGCGCGTCCGCCATGGCCGGGTCGTGCTCCAGGTGCACCCGCCGCCGGCAACGTGTCACAACTCCGGCATCGAGCAGCACTCTGGACGTCACACAGCCCAGGGTATGTCGAGCCCACGACGGCCCGGCCCACCACCGGCCCATGTCGCGGCCTGCCGCGCGTCCGCGGTGCCCGGCGTCACTGATCGTTCTACTGTTCGGTGTCGGCAGTCGCGTGTGGTGGAGGTGGGAGCCATGGCAGCAGGCAACAGGCGTACCGGGGCGCGGCGTGGCCGCCTCACCCCGGGCAGGGTGCGCAACCTGCTGGGCATCGCCAAGGTGGTCGGCCCGGCGCTCGCGCCGGTGGTGCTGCCGTTCGCGGTGCGCGCGGCCGGCACGATCCGGGACGGCTACGACCGGTTCCGCGCCCGCCAGCTCGGCGTGCCCGTGGCGGACCTGCCCGAGTTCACCGGCCGGGGCGCCCGGCTGCACGCCCGCATCGCCGGGGTGTCGCGGGTGCTGGCCGCGCTGCGGGCCGGCCGGCTGGCCCCCTCCGCCCCGGACGCCGCCGCCCTGGCCTTCGCCGACCAGGCCCAGGCCCGGCTGGAGACGCTGGCGGTCGCGGTGCGCGCGGCCGAGCGGATGCCCTCGGTCCGGCGCCGGCCGGCGCACCGGGCGGTCGCCGCCGAGCTGGACCAGATCGAGGACGACCTGCTCCGCCACCTCGGCGTGTGACACGGGCCAGTCACCCGATCCGGTGGCGGTCAGGTCGCCTCCGCCTGGGCGGTTCGGTGTCACGCCGGGTTTTGTCGGTGCCCACCGCTATAACCGAGCCGGGGCTGTCCGAGCCGGTCGGCCCCGGGTGCCGCCGACGCGGCCCAAGGGGAGAACGGCGCGCTCGGGAAAACGGCGCTGGGGAAAACGGCGCTGGGCAGAACGGCGCTGGGGAAAACGGCAGAGGGGAGAGCGGTCATGTCGACCACCGCGCAGCCTGGGGAGAGCCGTGGTGACCCCGGTGACCAGGTCCAGCCCGGGCAGAGCTGGGGTGCCGACGACTTCCTGCGGCAGGCCAACCCGCTGCGGCGGGAACTGCTCGCGCACTGCTACCGCATGCTGGGCTCGCTGCACGACGCCGAGGACCTGGTCCAGGAGACCTACCTGCGGGCGTGGCGCGCCTACGACCGGTTCGAGGGGCGGTCGTCGCTGCGCACCTGGCTGCACCGGATCGCGACCAGGACCTGCCTGACCGCGCTGGAGGGCCGCGGCCGGCGGCCGCTGCCGACCGGTCTCGGCCGGCCCGGTTCCGATCCGACCGAGGCCCCGGTGGACCTGCCCGAGGTGCCGTGGCTGGAGCCGGTCCCGGACACCGCGATCGACGTGGACCAGGCCGACCCAGCCGCGGTGGTCACCGCGCGGGAGAGCATCCGGCTGGCGTTCGTGGCCGCCATGCAGTTCCTGCCGCCGCGCCAGCGCGCCGTGCTGATCCTGCGGGACGTGCTGCGCTGGCGGGCCGCTGAGGTGGCCGAGGCACTGGACACCACGACGGCGGCGGTCAACAGCATGCTGCAGCGCGCCAGGGCGCAACTCGACCAGGCCGCGCCCAGCCGGGACGCGGTCAGCGAACCCACCGCCGCGCACGAGCGCGAACTGCTCGACCGGTACGTGGCCGCGTTCGAGGCCAAGGACATTCCCGCGATCGTGGCGCTGTTCACCGCGGACGCGGTGTGGGAGATGCCGCCGTTCGCCGACTGGTACCGGGGCCCGGACCAGATCGGCACGCTGGTCGACACCCAGTGCCCGGCCCGGGGCCCTGGCGATCTGCGGCTGATCCCGTGCCGGGCCAACGGCCAGCCCGCGTTCGGCCTGTACCTGCGCGCCGAGGACGGCGGCCACCGGCCGTTCTGCCTGCACGTGCTCACCGTCACCGGCGCGGGCGTCAGCCACGTGGTCAGCTTCTTCACCCCGGAGCTGTTCCCCCGCTTCGGCCTGCCCGAGCACCTGCCGGCGGCCGGCACCGGCGCGGACCGCGCGGCCCCGGCCGCGCCCTCGCTGACACCGCTGACACCGCTGACACCGCTGGTCAGGGCATGCTGACGAAGCCCTCCTGAACCAGCCAGTCGCGGGCCACGTCGGCCGGGTCGCGGCCGTTCACGTCGACCTCGGCGTTCAGCCGCAGCATCACGTCGTTGTTCAGCCGCCTGGCGATCGGGTCCAGCACCTGGCTGATCTGCGGGTAGCGGTCCAGCACCTGCTTGCGCACCACCACGGCCGCGTTGTACTGCGGGAAGAACTTCTTGTCGTCGTCGAGCACCTTCAGGTTCAGCGCCAGGATGCGGCCGTCGGTGGTGAACACCTCGCCGAAGGTGCAGGTGCGGCCCTCGACGGTGGCCGGGTACACCGCGCCGGTGCCCAGGATCTTCACGGCCTCGGGCGGCACGCTGAACCCGTAGGCCTGCTGCATGCCGGGGAAGCCGTCGTTGCGGTTGGCGAACTCGGTCTCCAGGCAGAACGTGGCCGCGCTCGGGTCCTCGTGCACCACCCGCACCATGTCCGAGAGGCTGTTCAGCCCGTAGCGGGCGGCGGCGTCCTGGTTCACGGCGAACGCGTAGGTGTTGTTCAGCGGGGACAGCGCGGTCCAGACGATCCCGTTGGCCTCGTCGGCCTTGGCCACCGCGTCGAACTGCTGTTGCGGATCGGGTATCGGGTTGGTGTGTCCCATGTAGCTGATCCAGGCCGTGCCGGTGTACTCCCAGTACAGGTCCATCTGGCCGCCGAGCAGTGCGTTGCGACCGCTGTTGGAGCCCTGGATGTTGGTGAGGTCCTGCACGTCGGCGCCGGCCGCCTCCAGCGCGAGTTCGGCGATGTAGCCGAGCACGATGTTCTCGGTGAAGTCCTTGGAGCCGACGGTCAGCTCCACCCCGTCGAGTTCACGGACGGGCGTGATCGAGCCGGGGCCGACCCGCAGCGGCACGGCCGCACCCGAGGACAGGCCGCACCCGGCGAGCACCGCGCTCGCCGCCGCGACCAGCAGCAGGGCGCTGGCCCGGAGCAGCCGACGTCGCCGTCTCATCGCAACCCCCGTGGTCCCAGCAGCTGCTCGGCCAGGCCGCCGAGCCAGTCGACGAGCAGGGCCAGTGCGGCCGCCAGCACCGCGCCGACCACCAGGATCGCCGGCCGGCCCAGCTTGTAGCCGGTGTCGATGAGCACGCCGAGACCGCCGCCCTGCACGAAGAACGCCAGCGTGGCGGTGCCCACCGCGAGCACCAGGGAGGTGCGCAGGCCGGCGAGGATGTAGGGCACGGCCAGGGGCAGTTCGATCCGGCCGAGCACGCCGACCGCGGACATGCCGATGCCGCGCCCGGCGTCGATCAGCGTGCGGTCCACCTGGCGCAGGCCGAGCATGGTGTTGCGCAGCACCGGCAGCAGCGCGTAGAAGGCCAGCGGCAGCACCGCCACCCAGAACCCGGTGGCGCTGGTGGCCAGGAAGAACAGCACCAGCAGGCCGACCGAGGGCGCGGCCTGCCCGATGTTGGCCACGGCCAGCACGACCGGGGCCGCCGCCCTGGCCCACGGCCTGGTCAGCACCACGCCCAGCGGCACGGCCACCACCACCACGATCACCGCGACCGCCACGGTCAGCAGCACGTGCTGCCAGGTGTGGTCCAAGAGGCTGGTGAGGTTGATGTTGCGCCGCTCGATGTCGTCCAGCTCCCGGGTGAACGCCCAGAACAGCACCCCGGCCAGCACCAGCAGCACGGCCACGGGCTGGCCGAACAGCCGGAACCGGTCCGCGCGCGACGAGCCGGAGTCGGCGGTGAACGTGGTGCTCATGACCGGAACTCCACCGGCCCGCCGGCCGCCGGCGCCCCGGCCCCGCCCCCGGCCCCACCGCCGGTGCCGCCGGTGCCGCCGGTGCCGTCCGTGCCGTCACCGCCGTCGTCCTCGCCGTAGTCCTCACGCAACTGCCGGATGGTGGCCATCACCGTGTCGATGTCGACCACCCCGACGTACTCGCCGTGCCCCCGGGTGACCACGGCCAGCCCGTTGGCGTCGGTGAGGATGGCCTCCAGCGCGTCGTGCAGCGTGGACTGGGTGGTGACGGTGTCCTCCACCGCCCGCCCGGCGGTGTGCAGGGTGCGCGCCACGGCCAGGTCCGGGCCGGACACCCAGCGCAGCGGCCGGCGCCGCGTGTCGAGCACCAGGCCGACCCGGCCGCGCCGGGGGCCCAGCCGCTGCCGGAGTTCGGTGGGCGACTCGGTGACCAGTGCGGTGGGCACGTCCCCCAGCCGCACGTCCCGCACCCGGCGCAGGGTGAGCTGCTTGAGCGAGGCACCGGCACCGACGAACCCGGCGACCGTGTCGTCGGCCGGGTTGGCCAGGATCGCCTCGGGCGTGTCGTACTGCAGGATCCGCGACTGGTTGCCCAGCACCGCGATCCGGTCGCCCAGCTTGACCGCCTCGTCGAAGTCGTGGGTGACGAACACGATGGTCTTGTGCAGTTCGGCCTGCAGGCTCATCAGCTCGTCCTGCAGGTTCCCCCGGGTGATCGGGTCGACCGCGCCGAAGGGCTCGTCCATCAGCAGCACGGGCGGGTCGGCGGCCAGTGCCCTGGCCACGCCGACGCGCTGCTGCTGGCCGCCGGAGAGCTGGCGCGGGTAGCGGTCCCGGAACTGGCCCGGGTCCAGGCCGACCAGGTCGAGCATCTGCTCGACCCGCTCGGCGATGCGCTTGCGGTCCCAGCCGATCAGCCCGGGCACCACGCCGATGTTCTGCCCGACGGTCAGGTGCGGGAACAGCCCGGCCTGCTGGATGGCGTAGCCGATGTTGCGGCGCAGCTTGTCGCCGTCCAGCGAGCGGTTGTCCCGCCCGCCGATGGTGATCCGGCCGCTGCTCGGCTCGATCAACCGGTTGATCATCCGCATGGTGGTGGTCTTGCCGCACCCGGACGGGCCGACGAAGACCACGATCTCCCCGGCCGGGATGGTCATGCTGACCCGGTCGACGGCTGGGGTGGCGGTGCCGGGGTAGTGCTTGGTGACCTCGTCGAGCACGATGTCGACCCCGCTCACCTCGCCGCCGCCTCCGCCACCGGGGTTGGTCCCGGTGGTGTCCGCTCGCTCAGCCACGGATCCCCCTTGACGTTGTCAGCCGGCCGATCAGCACGTAGATCCCGTCCAGCACCAGGGCCAGGACCACCACGCCGACCGTGCCGGCCAGTGCCATGTTCACGGCGTTCGCGCTGCCGACCCGGGACAGCCCACTGAAGATCACGTTGCCGAGGCCGGGCCCCTTGGCGTACGCGGCGATCGCGGCGATGCCCATCAGCATCTGGGTGCTGACCCGCATGCCGGCCAGGATCGCCGGCCAGGCCAGGCGCAGTTCGATCCGGCCGAGCACACCCAGCCGGCTCATGCCGATGCCGCGCGCCGCGTCGGTGACCGCCCGGTCCACGCCGGCGAGGCCGACGATGGTGTTGCGCACGATCGGCAGCAGCCCGTACAGCACGAGCGCGGTCACGGTCGGGCGCACGCCCAGGCCCAGCAGCGGGATCAGCAACCCGAGCAGCGCGAACGAGGGGATCGTGAGGATCGCGCTGGTCAGCGCGGTCGCCACGGTCGAGCCGACCGGGCTGCGGTACACCGCGATGCCCAGCAGCACGCCGATCGCGGTGGCCAGCAGCACGCACTGGACCACCGCGCTGGCGTGCAGGTAGGCGTCGGTGAGCAGCTGGGCCCACCGCGACCCCACGTAGTCCCAGAAGCTCATGGCCGTCTGCGTTCCGCGACCTGCTGCTCGGCCTGGACCACGTGCGGGGGCACCCGGAGCACGGCCCGGCCCCGCTCCACGTGCGCCGAGGCGGTGCGCGCCGGCCGGTCCGCGCCGCCGGTGCCGTCCACGTCACCGGTGTCACCGGTGACGTCAGCCTCGCCGGTGTCGCCAGCCGCTGTGCCGTCACCGGCTGCCGCACCGGTCGAGCCCTCGACCGGCGGCGCGGCCGTGGTGTCGCTGACCGCGAGCACGTCACCGAGCTGTTCGGTCACCTCGTCGAGCACCTGAGCCATGCGTTCCTCCCGCCGGACGAGTGGGTCGCTGCGCAGGTCGCGGGCCAGTGACACGCACAGCCCGACCATGACCACCATGAACGGCAGCGCCGCGATGATCGTGAGGTTCTGCAGCCCGGTGAGGGCGTCCTTCTGGCCCACGACGAGCATGACCGCGGCGACCGCGCCGGTGAGCACACCCCAGAACACGACCACCCGCTTGGTGGGTTCGATCGAGCCCCTCTGGGAGAGCGTGCCCATGACGATCGAGGCGGCGTCCGCGCCGGACACGAAGAAGATGGCGACCAGCACCATCACCACCACGCCGGCGACCGCGGCCAGTGGGAAGTGGTCGAGCAGCCCGAACAGCTGGGCCTCCTGGCTGGCCTGGCCGGCCAGGTCGGTGCCGCCGCGCTGCACGTCGATGGCGGTGCCGCCGAGGATGGCGAACCAGATCAGGCTGACCACGCTGGGCACCACGATGACGCCGCCGACGAACTGGCGGATGGTGCGGCCCCGGCTGATCCGGGCAATGAACATCCCGACGAACGGGGTCCACGAGATCCACCAGGCCCAGTAGAAGATCGTCCAGCCGGACAGCCAGGTCTCGGTGCCGTCGCCACCGGCGGCCGCGGTGCGCGCGGCCATCGCGGCCAGGTCGCGGAAGTACTCGCCGATCGAGGTGGGCACCAGGTTCAGGATCAGCACGGTCGGGCCGACCACGAACAGGAACACGGCCAGCACCACGGCCAACACCATGTTGATGTTGGACAGCCACTGGATGCCCTTGGCCACCCCGGACACGGCCGAGGCCACGAACGCCACGGTGAGCACGGCGATGATGGTGACCAGCAGGCCGGTGCCGGTCTCCCCCAGCCAGCCGGCGGCGCGCAGTCCGCTGCCGATCTGCAGCGCACCCAGGCCCAGCGAGGCGGCCGAGCCGAACAGGGTGGCGAAGATGGCGAGCACGTCGATGGTCTTGCCGGCCGGCCCCCGCACCCGCCTGGTGCCCAGCAGCGGCGCGAACGCGGCGCTGATCAGCTGGCTGCGACCGCGCCGGAAGCTGCCGTAGGCGATGGCCAGGCCGACCACGGCGTAGATCGACCAGGGGTGCAGCGTCCAGTGGAACAGGGTGGTCGCCATGGCCACCTCTGTGGCCTCGCCCACATCCGCCGGCTGGGTGCCGGGCGGGGGTGTAACGAAGTGGGCCAGCGGCTCGCTAACGCCGTAGAACATCAGACCGATGCCCATACCGGCGCTGAACATCATGGCGACCCAGGAGACGGTGCGGAACTCCGGCTTCTCGTCGTCCCGGCCCAGCGGGATCTTCCCGTAGCGGCTCAGCGCCAACCACAGGGCGAACACCACGAACGCGGAGGAGACCAGGACAAAGGCCCACCCCAGGTTGGCGATGATCCACCCCAGCGCCGCGTCGGCGACCGACCCGAGCGAGTCGGCGCCGAGGACACCCCAGGCCACGAAGGCGACGGCCACGGCGGCGGCCACCCCGAACACGACTCGGTCGGTGGTGCCGGGCCGGTCGGCCCTTGCTGGTGGAGGTGTGTACGGCTCCTCCCGCGCCGCGGCTGTGGGGTTGCTCTGGCCTGCCCTGGTTTCCGTGGATTGCCTCGTCACCACACCACGCGCCCGATGTTGGCGCGACCTCCTCTCGACAGCGGCAACGGCGGCACGGAGGTGGTCAATCAGGCAATGCGTGGCCGCCCCGCGTCCCGCCGGCTGTAGAACCACCGTTGCCCATTCGGCCGAACGAGGCAACCCGCGCTGCGCGCCCAGGCGGCAGTTCCGCACCTTATGACCAGGTAAAATAAAAATTTGGAACACTTGCGCTAAGCAACTGTTCTGTGGGGAAAACAGACCACTCACCACCGTCCAAAGGGCCGTTCCACCACCTCAGCCCGGTCGCCTAGGCTCGACCGGTGTGACCAGGCGAGCAGCGAGCGGCCGGGGCGCGCACCGCGCGCTGCGGGCCGGGCTGCTCGCGGTGAGTTCCGCGGCACTGACCGTCACCGCGCACGGGCTCGCCGGTGGCGCCCTGCCCGAGGTCGGCCTGCCCGTGCTGTTCACGGTGGCCCTGGCCGGCGCCGGCACCGCCGTGGCCGACCGGCGTCAGGGCCTGATCGGCATCGCGGCCACGTTGGGCGCGTCCCAGGTCGGCCAGCACGTGCTGCTGTCCCTGCTCGGCCACGACCACCCGGCCGAGCCCCCCGTGACCGCGTCGCCCACCACCGCCTCCCCCGGGACCGGCACCGACGTGCCCGGTCTGACCGCCAGCTCCGGGTGGATGACCCTGGCACACGTGCTGGCAGCGCTGCTCACGGCGTTGCTGCTGGCCAGGGCGGAGACAGCGGTGTTCGCCATCGCGGCGGCCCTGGCGCTGCTGCTGCCGAGGCGGCTGTGCCCGCCGCCGGCCTGGGCCCCACTGCGGCTGTCCGCGATCCCCGCCATTCGGGCCGGCTCCGGCAGCGCACTCGACGTGTTGCTGCGCCGGGCCCACCGGCGCCGAGGACCACCCGTCCGGCGGATGGCCACCACCCGCACCCACCCCAGTTATCCACAGCCCCCCGAGTTATCCACAGGCTCGACGCACGTCCTCCTCCCCGCTGGTTGCGGCGGATAGGCTGGTCCAGGGGACGCCCCCCTGGGAGGGCGGGGGCTGACCAGGGCTGATGACACCGTTCGGCACTGGTTCCTGATCGTGGTGCGGCGCGTGGCCATCCACAGGTGTCCACAGGGTTATCCACAAGCTGTCCACATCCCTGTCGCGGCCTGTCCACACCGGCACGGGTCTTGTTCTGCCTGGTCACGCCAGGTTGGGGCAGATCCGCTCGCGGTGGCGGGGCGCGCCGGCCCGGCTGACAGCCCATCGCACGCGCCCAGTTGTCCACAGGCACGTGCTGGTGTCAGCCGGTTACTGGCGGTGGGTCCTCGTCACGGGCCCGTCGGGCATCCCACGCTGGTCGTGCACCGCAGGCTGGATCTTGATGTCACCACGATGTCTGTCCACTGGCCTGTGTGTCTGGCGCGATCGAGAGGCGTTGGGGTGTTCGGTGGGCGTGGCCGCCGGCGACCAGGGGTTCCGACTTTTCGATCAGGAGCGAGAAGCACATGTCCATCACCCATCGCCCCGGCCGTCTGCTGGCCCGGGCCGGCGGCGCGCTTGCCGTCGCCGGTCTGACCGTGCTCGCCACCGCCGCCCCGGCCCTGGCGCACGTCAGCGCCAATCCCGGTGAGGCGACCAAGGGCGGTTACACCAAGATCACCTTCCGGGTGCCCAACGAGCGGCCCGACAGCGGCACGGTGAAGATCGAGGTCTCCCTGCCCGCCGACCACCCGATGACCTCGGTCCGCCCCAAGCCGGTGCCGGGCTGGCGCGCCGAGGTGGTCAAGGCCCCGCTGGACCAGCCGATCGAGTCGCACGGCGCGCAGATCACCGAGGCGGTGCGCACCGTCAGCTGGACGGCCGAGCAGGGCACCCGCATCGAGCCCGACCAGTTCAACGAGTTCGACCTGTCACTCGGCCCGCTGCCCGATGACGTCGACCAGCTGGTCATGCCGACCAAGCAGACCTACGACAGCGGTGAGGTGGTCAACTGGGACGCCCAGCCGCCCGCGGCCGGCGCCGAGGAGCCGGAACACCCGGCACCGGTCGTCAAGCTGGTGGCCGGCGAGTCTGACAACCACGGCACACAGCAGACCATGAGTGCCACTGCCACCGCGACCAACAACCAGTCAGCCTCGGGTGGCACTGACACCACGGCGCGCTGGCTGGGCGGGGCCGGCCTGGTGGTCGGTGCGCTCGGACTCGGGTTCGGCGCGGGCGCGGTGCTGCGCGCCCGGAGGCGTTCGGCATGAGGCGCGCGCTGGCTGTTCTCCTGCTCGCCGGGTTCGCCGTGATCGGCACGGCCACCCCGGCACTCGCGCACAACGTCCTGGTCAGCAGTGATCCGCCGAACGGCGCGTCCGTGCAGACCGGACCGCAGCAGGTGACCCTGACCTTTGACCAGCCGGTCCAGGGCGAGTTCAACACGGTCACCGTGGTGGGCCCGGACAACACCCACTGGGAGGCCGGGCCGCCGAGCGTGCGCAACAACGTGGTGACCACCCCGGTGCTCCCCCTGGGTCCGGCCGGGGAGTACACCGTCGGCTACCGCATCCTGTCCGCGGACGGCCACCCCGTGTACGCCTCGGTGAAGTTCACCCTGACCACGGCCGGCACCGGCACGCCAGCACCCCCGTCACAGGCCAGCACCACGGCCGCGGCCACCGGCTCGGACGCGGGCGGTGGCGGCGGCATGCCGGTGTGGCCGTGGATCGTGGGCGCGGTGGTGCTGCTCGGTGGCGGGCTGGCCGTCGCCCTGCGCGCGGGCGCTTCCGGCGGCGGGGACACGTCCGGCGAGCGACCAGGAGACGACCAGCGATGACCACGGCCCGGACCACCGTCCCCACCAGGTATCCCCTGGTCTACTGCGCCGTGTTCGGCGGAGTGGCCGGCGTGCTGGTCGGCATGGCCCTGGTGGTCGTGACGCCGTCAGCGGCCGGCCCGGTCGCCGGGCTGGTGCAGCCGGGGACGGTGGTCCGGTTCGGCATTCCCCTGGTCCGCACCCTGTTGGACCTGTCAGCGGCGGTGGCGGTGGGGCTGAGCCTGCTGCCCAAGCTGCTCGGCTTCGACCGGCCCGGCCAGACCGAGCCGATCATGCGCGTGGCCCGGCCGGCCGCGGTGGTGGCGGCCGGGGTGTGGGCGGTGGCCGCCCTGGTGTCGGTGGTGTTGCAGGCCGCGGAGGTGCGCCCGGACCAGCCGCTGACCACCGGGGCGGTGCTGGCCTACGTGGCCGAGGTGGCCGCCGGCAAGGGCCTGCTGCTCAGCGCCGGGCTGGCCGTCTGCGCCGCGCTGGTCGGCGTGCTGGCCGTGCGGCGCGGCGAGTCGGTACCCGCTGAGCTGCGCATTCTGCTCACCCTGTGCGGTCTGCTGCCGATGCCGCTGACCGGGCACGCGTCCAACTGGCAGTACCACGACCTCACGATGATCTCGATGGAGCTGCACGTGCTGGGCGCCGCCGCCTGGGCGGGCGGGCTGGCCGCGGTGGTGGGCCTGGTGGCCTTCCGCCGGGGTCTGCTGGCCTCGGTGCTGCCCCGGTTCTCCCGGCTGGCCACGCTGTGCCTGGTGCTGGTCGCGGTGACCGGGCTGGTCAACGGGCTGATCGAACTGGCCGTCAACCCGGTGGTGCACCTGCCGGCCTCGCTGGTCACCACCGGGTACGGCCTGGTGCTGCTCGGCAAGATCGGGTGCGCGGCCGTGCTGGCCGCCCTGGGCGGGCACATCCGGTGGCGGCTGATGCCCAGGATCGTCCGGCACCAGGTCACGGCGCTGCTGGGCTGGGCCGCGTTCGAGATGGTGGTGATGGGCCTGGCGTTCGGCCTGGCCGTGGTGCTGTCCCGGGCGCCGGTGGCCTGACCGGGAAGGAAGGCCCTGGTCACCCGGTTCGGCGCGGGGCGGAGCGGAGGCGTGGTTGGCGGGGCGGGTTGATGCTGGTGGACCGGCTGGCGGTGGCGTGCGCGGGTGGCCGGTGGCGCGGCGGAGCGAGCTGGTGAACGGGGTGTTCCTCGGCGGTGACTTCGGCGTGCCGGCACCCGTTCCCAACCGGTCACCGTTTGGGAAGTACCGCTCACCGGATATTCGATCACGCTCCGAGTCTGTTTGATTACCCTCCGGTTATCTCGCCGTTACGCGCCCAAAGGTCAGTCCTGCTCGGTGAACTGCCGGCTGGCCGCGCCCTGGCGCAGCTCTTCCAGCCGCAGCATGGTGGCCTGGCCGCGGCGGTCCAACTCCCGGCTGTCGATCCAGCCGGCCGCGTAGTGCCGGTACGCCTGCGCGAGCATCACCAGCTCGGCCAGGTAGTCAGCGGCTCTGCGACGGCGCGCTTCGGAGAAGCCGACCAGCAGTGGTAACTGCGTGTCCACCACCTCGTCGAGCATCCGAGCGGAGCGCAGGGCCCGCCTGGCACGCCAACGTCGTAAGCCAAACGCACTAGCCAACCCGGTCACCGTAACAGTTCACCTCGCCACCACGTTCACGCCATGCGGGCGTCGGGTACTCAGCAGTCGCCGCGCCGGACGGGTGGCCGAATGTCAGACAGAGGTTTCCGCCGCCCGCGCCCAATCGCACCGCCAGAAGTCCGATTGGATGCGCCCCGATGCTGCCTTCGTCGCTCTCCGACCAGCCAGTGTTACCAGCCGGCGGTGCGGCGATTCGCAACGCTACCGGTAGGGGGACCAGGTTGACGAGGTGTTGCCGGCCCGGAAGTCGGCGAGGCGGCGGTGGAGTTCGTCCCGCACGGCCGGGTTGCTGCGCAGGATCGGCAGCACGCTGGTGGTCAGCTTCAGCTCGCGGACCTGGCGTAGCACCGGGTAGCCGGACCACCCGGTGACGTCGAAGCCGTACTCGGCCACCAGCTGCCGGTACCACTGGCTGGGGTGACCGAGCCGGGCCACGCCCACCGGCAGCGCGGTCAGGTCCCACTCCGGCGGGCCCAGGCAGGTGGAGTCGAAGTCGCACAGCACCGGACCGTGCCGCCCCAGGATCACGTTGCCCACGTGCGCGTCGCCGTGCACCACGGCCGGGGGCAGGGGAAACCGCAGCTCGGCGAGCTGGGTCTCGATCTCGGCGCACCGCCGTTCCAGGAACTCCCGGTCCTCGGCGGCCAGCTCCTCGGCATCGGCCAGCCGGCGGCGCACGTCGTCCAGGGGCTGCCAGGGTGGCAGGCCGTCCGGGGGCGGCAGCCGGTGCAGCCGGCGCAGCAGCACGGCCAGGTCGCGGCCGTCGGCCCGGCGGTGTCCCGACGGCACGGTCAGCCACAGCGTGGCCAGGTGTTCGCCAGCCCGCACCGGCTGTGCCACACCGGGCAGCAGCCGAACGGCCGGCACGTCGTGTTCGGCCAGCCAGTTCGCCACCCGCACCACCTTGCGCACCCGGTGGCGCAGGGCCACGGAGCCCACGATGCGCACCACCACGGGGTGGCTGGCCAGCTGGAACACCGCGTTGTTTGTGAACCGCAGCAGGGTGGCGCCGCGGTGGTCGAGGCCGGCGCCGGCACAGATCCGCGCCAGGGCCGCGTGCAGTTTGTCGAGGGTGAACCGGCCGGGGGCGACGGCCGGTTCACGCGCGCCACCGCGCCCCGAGACGCTGGCGCCGTGCCTGGCCCCGGCCGTGCCGACGTGCTGCTGGCCGGGTGGGTCGGCAGTGGGTACCGCGGTCATGGCTTCCTGCCGGGATGGCTGGGAAGGTGGGCGGGTCGGGGTGGCTCAGGCCGCGGTGAACTTGGCGATGCGCTCGGCCAGGTCACGCGCGTCCGGGTTGTTCCGGCGCCGCTCCGCCTCCTTCTGCAGTGGCCTCATCCGGTCCTTGGTGCGCACCGACTTCAGGTCCTCGGCCAGGTCGACGGCCTGGATGCCGACCTTGGCCCCGTGGTCGATGTCGCCCTCCAACAGGTGGTTGGTGGACAGCGAGGTGAGGTTGAACGAGCGGCTGCGGGCCATGTCCTCGCCGTAGGCGTCGATCGCCTTGGTCAGCGCCGGGATGGCGAAGCGCGTGTACTTCACGTCCACGGTCTGCGCCAGCTCGGTGTGCACCGTGCCGATCATCGCCGACAGGTCGGTCTGGTCGAAGAACTTGGCCCAGCCGGGCGCGTTGGGCACGTCGGCCCTGGCGAACTCGTCCCTGGTCCGGCCGAGCAGCTTCAGCGCTTGGTCGTCGCGGCCCATCTTGGCGTAGGCCCACGCCTCGTTGGCGCACAGCACGGCCACCGCCAGTTCCGAACCCGACTCCTGCGCGGCGATCTGGCCCAGCTGGAACAGCTTGAGCGCGTCGTCGGGCTCGTTCTGGTGCAAGTACACCCGGCCCATCCGGTAGAGCACGTTGGCGACCAGGGCGTCGTTGTTGCCCTGCCTGGCCAGTTCCAGGGCGCGCCCGAAGTGGGTGCGGGCCGAGTCGACCAGGCCGGTGTCGAACGAGGTCCAGCCGGCCAGGTTGTGCAGGTCGGCCAGGGCCACGTAGAGCCGTTCCTTGACCACGTCGGTGCCCTGGGCGCCCAGCATCTGCTGGCCCCAGGACAGCTGGGCCACCACCGCGTCCCGGCAGGAGCCGCCGCCGTACTGGTAGTCCAGGGCGCGCAGTGCTCTGGTCGCGGCCTCGATCTGCCGCACGTCCGTCATGCCGATTCTGCCCGGGGCCGGAGTCTGGATGGGATGAGAAACCCACGACCCGGAGTCCGCGCCGAGCACGGCGGCTCCCATGGTCACGGTTGCGGCGTGCGCGAGGAACCTCCGACGCTTCACCGACTCTTCCTCCTCAGCCTGGGGGTCGTCCGTGTTGGCGGCGACCCTCACCGCGGTGGCCTCGTCATAGGCGAGACCCATGTACCCGCGCGGGACATTCAGGCCGTCGGCGATCCTCGCGAGCACGTCGTAGGCCATGACCTGGCGACCCTTGAGGATTTCCGAGACCTCGGACTGCGACTGACCCGTAAGCGCCGCGATCTGGCGCTGGGACACGCCGTGACGGCGGAGTAACCGGTACACCGAGCTGATGTCCCGGGCCGCCAGCGCGTCCCTCATGTCCTGCTGCTCCCAGACGTCACCTGTAACAGGAGAGCCCTGGGAACCGATTGTGTTCATTTGCGCCCCCTCACAGTCCTACGGGCGTCATCGGCAGAGTAAGGGCACTTCTCAAGACGGAGAAGTGCCCTTCGGTGGGGCTGATCAGTCCGGGCGAACTCCAGTGACCGCTTACCGTGGAGCGCGCACCGATCAGCGCTATGCCGTCCCGTTCCTGTGTAAATCATCGCAACCTAGGTTTTCGTAAGCGAGTGAACCCCGTAAGCGACTGAGTACGGAGAGGAACCGCGATCGTGGACGTGATAGAGCGGGCTGCCACCACCGGTGGATCGCCAGGGCTGATCGAGTCCGCGCGGGCCGAGTCGGCTGGCTCTCCTGCGGTCTCCCCTGCCGTGTCCGAAAACCTTTCGGCTGAGCCCGAGAATGCGGACTCGGGCTGGCGCGGGTCTACTGGACACCGTCGCTGGTGGCGGATTCGGTGTAGCGACGTCGTTGATCGTGACCGTTGCCTCACCGTGCTCGTTGATCGAGACACCGTGGTCCTGGTCGGGCCCCCCGGAGAGACCGCGGTGTTGTCGGCGGGCCAGCTCGGTCAACTCCGAGCTGCCCTACGTGAAGCCGCTGAGCAGGCGGAAAGGTGACGGTGACGTTGCGGTGGACGAGATACTGGGCCAGGTTCTGCGCAACGCGGTGTGGGAACGGCTTGATCTGATCAGCGAACTCGCCAACCGCGCCGACGCCCCCTCGCTGCTGTCCGTGGCTCGTTCCGAGCTGCCTCGGCTGACCGAGGGCTGGCGCGCCCTGCTGGCCGCGCACGAGCCGGACCAGAAGGGCAACTGCCCAGAGTGTTCTTCACGGTGGCGACAGCAGAAGTCGCCCTGCCCGGTGTGGCGGGCCGCGTACGAGCATCTGGTGGCCGGTGGACTGGCCCCCAGGATGTCTCGGCACCGCCGCACTCCCACCGAGGTGCCTCCTACCCGAGGTCGACGCCCGGCCGCCGGAACGGCGTCCAGTGCGGTGTCCGGTGCGACAACGGTCGCGGACACCGCCGGAGCGTCCCCTGGAGCGCACTGAGGGCAGGCGGCGGCGACCTGTGCCTGACCCCGACTGAGCACAGCTCGCGTGTCCGCCAGTCAGCCGGTGGCCCGGTCGGGCGTACCCCCGACCGCCCCGTACCGGGCCACCGGTGCGACCCGCCAGCGCCTGCCGCTGGCCACAACAGCACAGTTGTCCACCGAGTTCTCCCCGGCCCGTGCCGGGTGAGCCACGACTTCCGCGGGCCGGCGCTGCTGCGCACACTCTTCCCCCGACCGGCGCCGGTCCGCGGACCCCAATCGTCACGCCGGGTGCCCGCCACCCGGCGTTTCCCGTCCGGTGTTCCCCGTCCGGACAGCGCTTGCCAGCGTGCCGCGGCCGGCGCCCAACCGGCCGGGGCCCACCCGGCCGGGGCCCACCCGGCCGGCCCCACCTGACCGGCCCGCCAGTCACCCGGTCCGCTCCCGAGCGCCGGCGGAATCCGACCCGGCCGCGCCCGCCAGCACACATTCAGCGGTTCCGGGTCGGGCCGCGTTGGCCGCGGGCTTTGGCTTGCCCTCGGGCGGAAAGTACTTGACCATCCTCATCGGGACAACGTTGACGAACTCCGCTGCACGACCAAGAACACGGCCGCCGGAAACGACATATGAATTGTTCATAACTCCATTAGGTCCGTTTTTCGGTACGCCTGGCTTTCACCACCGGTTCCGGGCATCGGATTTTCATCCAAAAAGACGCGGGGCTGGTCTCGGCGTGACACTCGGAGTAGGACCCGAGCACGCCCGCTCCCCCGGGATAACCGCGGCCACCCGGTGCGCCACATATGCGATCGCCAGGCCGGCGGAGACCGCCCCTTCCGAGCTGATCACCCGATCCGGTCCACCTGCCCCCAACCGGCAACCCCGGCGCGGTCACCCCGGCCGACCCCGCCCCTGCCGACCCCGCCCCGGCCGCGGAGCCGTTGGCGCTGGCCAGGCCCTGTTGGCGGTCGCGGACCCGGTTGGCGGGCCACTTCGCGGCCGTCGTCCACACCGAACCCGGCCCCCACAACCCGGCCCCCACAGCCCGACCCCCACGGCTCCGCACTCCCCGCCTGGCACCCCGCCCCGGCCGCGCGGACAGGCGTGGACAGGTGCGGTCCGGTGTGGACCGGGACAACCAGCGAGAAAAGCCAACTAGGTGCTTTGACAAACAAATCATTTGTCCCGGTTTGGTTGCACCGGCCAGAGAAGTACTGGATGACTCGATTCAGTGGTTATGATCTTCCGCCAGTGGTGCCGACACACCCGTATCACCGTTGCTCCGGATGCCACCGGTCCCGGGCGCGACAGGACGCGACACGTCGGGACGAGCCGGTTGGTTCAGCACCAGGATGGTCACGTCAAAACGGTCCCCCACTCCCGTCCGCGACTTGCCAGCGGCGGAATCCGACGGACCGGGCCGGCTGCACCAGGGACCGGAACCCAGCACCTGTTCACCCTTGGGCGTGTCGGGCCGCACACCCCGGTGCGCGTCCGCCCACCCGGGCAAGATGGAGCCCCCACGTCGAAGGAGTCGCCGTGTCCACCCCCACTCCGCTGAGACGCAAGCCGGTCCAGCAACGCAGCGCCCAGCGCGTCGAACGGATGCTCGACGCGTGCGCCGAACTCATCGACCAGGTCGGTTTCGACGGGGTGACCACCACGCTGATCGCGGAACGGGCCGGTGTCGCGGTCGGCTCGCTCTACCAGTTCTTCCCGGACAAGCGGGCCGTGGTGCAGGCGCTGACCCTGCGCAACCTGGACCGCTTCCTGGCCGCGGTGGGCGAGCGGTTCTCGGCGATCGAGGCACGGCACTGGTGGGACGCGGTGGAGCCGGTGTTCGACGTCTACGTGGCCATGCACCGCAGCGTGCCGGGCTTCAGCCGGCTGCACTTCGGCGACGTGGTCGACCACCGGTTGCTGGACGACCGGATGGACAACAACGCGGTGATCGCCAACCGCCTGGCCCAGCTCATCGCGGAACGCTTCGACCTGCCCCTGACCAACCTGCGACTGCCGCTGGCCGTGGCGGTGGAGGCGGCCGACGGCGTGCTGAACCTGGCCTTCCGCCGCTCACCAGCGGGTGACCCGGCGGTGTTGACCGAGGCCAAGAACCTGGTCCGGGGCTACCTGGCCGGCTGCCTCGGCGAGTGAGCGGATCGGGCCGCGCTCACCCCGGCGGTGGCGCTCGCCCGACCAGGTGGCGCGCTCAGCCCGACCCGGTGCCCGTGCCCGGTGCGCCCAGCACCCGGTCGAGGTAGGCGTTGCGGAACCGCCCCTGCGGGTCCACCTCGGCCCGCACCCGTTGGAAGTCGGCGAACCGCGGGTAGCGTGCTGCCAGCGCGGTCGCGTCCAGCCGGTGCAGCTTGCCCCAGTGCGGCCGGCCGTCAACGGCTCCGGCCACCGCCTCGAACAGGTCGAAGTACTCCCGGTAGGGCATGCCCACGTACTGGTGCACGGCCACGTAGGCGGTGTCCCGGCCGTGCGCGGTGGACAGCCAGATGTCGTCGCCACTGGCCACGCGCACCTCGACCGGGAACATCACCGGGTGGATCAACCTGGGCACCCGCGCGCGCAGTTCGGCGAGCACGTGCGGCAGCGCGGCCCTGGGCACGGCGTACTCGGACTCCACGAACCGCACCCGCCGGGTGGTGGCGAACACGCGGTAGGAGCGGTCACTGTAGCGGCGGGTGGACAGGGCGGCGCTGGACAGCGCCTGGAGCGGGCGGACCAGCGCGGGCACGGCCCGGCCGAGGCGGCACAGCGTGCCGAACGCCGCGTTCTCCACCAGCTCGTACTCGACGTAACCGCGCAGCCGGCCCAGTGGCCGGGCCGGCTGGTCGGGTGGCAGCCGGTTGTTGCGCTTGACCAGGGCGTTGCGGCCGTAGGGGAACCAGTAGAACTCGAAGTGGTCGTTGTGTTCGACCAACTCGGGCAGGTGGTCCAGCACCTGCTCCAGGCGTTGCGGACGTTCGTCGGCGGCCAGCGTGAACGCGGGCACGCAGCGCAGGGTGACGGTGGTGAGCACGCCCAGTGCGCCCAGGCCGACCCTGGCGGCCTGGAACAGCTCGGGGCGTTCCTCGGCCGAGCAGCGCACCAGGCTGCCGTCGGCCAGCACCAGTTCCACGGCCACGACCTGGGTGGCCAGCCCGCCGAGGCGGCTGCCGGTGCCGTGGGTGCCGGTGGCGATGGCCCCGGCCACGGTCTGCGCGTCGATGTCGCCGAGGTTGGCCATGGCCAGGCCGTGGCGGTCGAGTTCGAGGTTGAGCTGGCGCAGCGGGGTGCCGGCGCGGACGGTGACCAGCCCGGTTGTCGCGTCGGCCGTGACCACGCCGCGCCAGTTCCGCAGGTCAACGGCCACGCCCGTGGTGGCGGCGATGGCGGTGAACGAGTGGCCGGCGCCGCGCGGGCGCACGGTCAGCCCGTGCTGGGCGGCGTGGGTGACGGTGTCGACGATCTCCTCGACGCTGCGGGGACAGGTCACGCGGGCCGGTGTGGCACGGGCGGTTCCGGCCCAGTTCGTCCACTGGCCAGTTGTGGGTGGTCCACTGGGCAGCCGCCGCGATCCCGCCATGCCGTCGCTCCCGGTAGTGGGGGACTCACTGAGGGCTCAGAGATTAGGTGAAACCTATTCACATTACAAGGTGGTGGCCCGTACCGTACGGATGTGCCCACCGAGCCGGAGTTGGACAGGCTGGAGGCCGCTACCAAGGGGCTTGACCCGCCGTTCGCCGTCGTCGACCTCGCCGCCTTCGACCACAACGCCACCGACCTGCTCCGCCGGGCCGGCGGCGTGCCGATCCGACTGGCCACCAAGTCGGTCCGCTGCCGCTACCTGCTGGAACGCGCGCTGGCCCGCACCGGGTTCCGCGGCCTGATGTGCTACACGCTGGCCGAGGCGCTGTGGTTGTGCGGCCTGGGCACCAGTGACGACCTGCTGGTCGCCTACCCCACCGCGGACCGGGCCGGGCTGCGCCGCCTGGCCGCCGATCCGGTGGCCCGCCGCGCCATCACCATCACCGTGGACTCACTGGCCCACCTCGACCTGGTGGACGCGGCCCTGGGCGCTGACCACCCCGAGATCCGCGTCTGCCTCGAACTGGACACCGCCTGGCGTCCGCTGCCCGGCGTGCACGTGGGCACGCGTCGCTCACCGGTGCGCACGCCAGTCCAGGCCGTCACCCTGGCCGAGCAGATCACGCGTCGGCCAGGCTTCGCCCTGGTCGGGATCATGGCCTACGAGGGGCAGATCGCTGGCGTGGGTGACGCGCCACCAGGACGTCCGCTGTACGGGGCGGCCGTCAGGTGGATGCAACGCCGTTCAGCCGCTGAGTTGGCGGCACGACGCGCCGCTGTGGTGGCCGCGGTGCGGTCGGTGGCGCCGCTGGAGTTCGTGAACGGTGGCGGCACCGGCAGCCTGGAGGTCACCCGCGCGGACAACGCGGTGACCGAACTGGCGGCCGGGTCGGGTCTGTTCGGCCCCACCCTGTTCGACGCGTACCGGGCGTTCCGGCCGCGGCCGGCCGCGCTGTTCGCCCTGCCGGTGGTGCGCCGGCCGGGCCGGCGTTCGGCCACGCTGCTGACCGGCGGGTACCTGGCGTCCGGGCCGGCCAAGGCGGACCGGCTGCCCCAGCCGTACCTGCCGGCCGGGCTGCGGTTGACCGCGACGGAGGGCGCGGGTGAGGTGCAGACGCCGGTGGTCGGCCGGGCCGCCGCACGGCTGCGGCCGGGTGACCGGGTCTGGCTGCGCCACGCCAAGGCCGGTGAGCTGGCCGAGCGGTTCACGGAGTTCCACCTGGTCAGCGGGGACGGCGCGGCACGAGCCGTGGTGGAGCGAACCGTGCCCACCTACCGCGGCGAGGCCACCTGCTTCGGGTAGTGGCCCGGGTTGTTCTCGCGCCCCAGGCCAGCCCCCCGCCCTCCCAGGGGGGCGACCCCGGGTTCAGCCTATCCGTGGTCCGGCCGGGAGCGGGGAGTGCTCGCTCAGCTGTGGACAACTCCGCGGGTGACCGTTCGTCTGGTCCATTGGTGCGGTCCAGCTGTCCACAGCCAACCGTTCGTCGCGTCAGACTGCCGAAACAGCGTCAGGGATCGGCGTGTCGCCGCCGATCAGTTCCAGGGTGCGTCGCACGGTCGTGGGGTGGTCGAGCAGTGCGAGCACCACGGCTGCCACATCCTGACGGCTGACCGAGCCGTACGGGACGCGCTCGGCCAGCTGAACCCGACCGGTTCCTGGCTCGTCAGTCAGCGAGCCTGGCCGGAGGATTGTCCAGTCCAGGTCACGCGCGCGCAGGTCGTCCTCGGCCGCGCCCTTGGCCCGCAGGTAGGCGGTGAACACCTCGTCCATGCCGGGCGCACCGGCGCGGTCGATGCCCATCGAGCTGATCTGGATGAACCGCCGCACCCCGGCGGCCTCGCAGGCGTCGGCCAGCAGGACCGAGGCCGCCCGGTCCACCGTTTCCTTGCGCGCCGCGCCGCTGCCCGGGCCAGCCCCGGCCGCGAACACGACCGCGTCCGCGCCGCTGACGTGCTCAACCACCTCGCCGACCTCGGCCCGTTCCAGATCGCAGACCACCGGTTCGGCCTCCAGCGCGCGCAGGTCCGCGCAGTGGTCGGGATTGCGCACCAGGCCGACCGGCAGGTCGTCGCGTTCGGCGAGCAGCCGCTCCAACAACCGGGCGATCTTGCCGTGGCCTCCAGCTATGACGACTCGCATGGCACTGAGCCTAGAACGCCATCACGGTCTTCCGCCGGGTAGAGAGCCGCCCGGTTGGCGCTCCGGCCGCCGGACGGGGATCCGGGTGGGACGCGGGTCCGGGCGGCCGAGCAGCCGAGTGGTCGCGGGCCGCGTGTTCCAGTTCCAGTGTCCGATCAGGACTGTCCGAACGGGAGGGTTGACGGATCGGCACCGGGTGGCGTGCGGCGGGTTCTGGTGCGCTGGTTCACCGGGCTGGAGTGGGCGGCGGCGACAGGGTGTGCGCGGGGTGGCCGGGCGGACGCGGTGGGTGCAAGTCAGCGCGGCGCGGTGGGGCTGGGCCGGGGCGGGCGTGTTCGGTGGTACGGGGTCAGCTGGTGGTGGCCAGCACGCGCTCGTACACCAGCTCGTTGACCCACCGGGTCACCGCGGTGTCCTCGACCGGGACGTTGTCCTGCCGGCCGGCCAGGTCCAGCGCCAGCGTGCCGTCCTGGTCAACGCTCAGCACGGTCACGCCGTAGCGGCGCGCGCGGGGCAGGCAGTTGCTGATGTAGTCGTGCGACAACACCGCGGCCGCCGGCAGCACGATCGCGCCGTGGCCGTAGCGGGCAAAGGGCACCACCGAGGCCAGGGCGGTGCGCCAGTGCTTGGCCGCCGCGACCACGCCGACCAGTCGGACGGCGGCGGGTGGGACCCGCCCCTCCATCTCCGGCCACACCCAGGTGGCCACGGTGGTGCGGTCGGCCACCGGGCCGGCGCCGAGGCAGACGCGCTCGGCGTGCGCTTCGGCGAGCAGTTCGGCGATCACGACGACCCGCCGCCCCATCAACGTCATCTGCGGCAGCACCGTGCCCTGCCAGCCAAGTCGCTCGGCCGCGCTGGCCGCGAGTTCCTCCTGGGTCGCCGGAAGCTCCGGGATCGGAACGACCTGGGACGGCAGTGGCGTCGCATCGTTCTCAACCGCCGTACGCGCTGGCGTGCCGTTCACGGAGTGCCTCCCTTTGGCGACGACAGCGGCGGTAGCACCGCCGCTTCAACTGCGTGCAGTTAATTGCCTACCAAGAACAAGAGGCTCCGCTTCCCGGATCGGGCTTCCCTGCGATCGGCGGCGCTAAGCGGTCGGTGACCGGTCGATGGCGAGTAGCGCGACTTTAGCCGGGCAATGCGGCCGTCTGGGTGACAGGAAGGCTGGGCGGTCACCGCGAAAACCGGGAAAAGGTAAGCGGAGGGTGTTCGCCCGCGCTGTGCCGCCAACCGCGCGAGCGAACCACGTCCGCGTGGGCCGCCACTTCTGTGCGGTCCACCACCGGGGAACTCACTGGAGGTAGCGCTCCACTTCCTCCTTGGGACGCGGCTGCGCCCGATCGGCGTCCTGGCCGGCCACGCGCAACGCCCGCCGCTGGCGGAGCAGGTCCCAGCACTGGTCCAGCGAGGCTTCCACATTGGACAGTCGCCGCCGTTCCTCCGCGGTGTCCAGTTCGCCGCGCTGGGCCCGCTCGCGCAGTTCGTGCTCCTCGTGGATGAGTTGCTCGATCCGGTTGAACACGTTCTGCTCCCGCGCCCGCTCGCTCGGCCCGGAGGCGTCCCCGGCCATGGCCTGCCTCGCCCGCCTGGCCTGCTCCGGCGTCGCGGTGCTGGACGTGTCCGGCGTCTTCGGGATCTGTTGCTGGGGTAGCTGGTTCGGTGTCTCCGACACGACTCGTCCTCCTCGTCACCTCGGCACGCCTGGCACGTGCTCACCGCTCGCCACTCGCCGGACACTGACCGGCGCGGCCGGCGTTGACCGGAGCTGGCGCCTGGTCCAGCGTCCGATCAGGACTGCCTCAATCGACCATGCGCCACCGGTGGCTGTCGCGCCACCGCTGTGCCAGCGATCAGCCCAGCCCGTCCGGTGTCCTCGCCCGGGCGGTGAGGCGGTCGAGCGCCAGCACGTGCACCGCGCCCGGTTCGACTCGCACCAGCCCGTCCCGGGCCAGGGCACGCAGCGCCCGGTTGACCGACACCCGGCTGGCACCCACCGCCTCGGCGAGGCCGGCCTGCGCGCCGGGCAGGACCACCCTGGCCCCGGCCCGACTGGCCGTGTCCCGACTGGCCGTGTCCCGACTGGTCCCGGGGCGACCGGCGGCGCGGACCAGCCAGGCGGCCACCCGCGCGGTGGTGTCCGTGAACGACGCGCGCACCAGCTGTTCCTGTTGGTGGCGGAGTTGCCTGGACAGGTAGCCCAGCACGTGGTGACGCACGGCCGGGACGTCGTCGATCAGGTCGCGCAACGCCTCGGCTGGCAGCAGTCGCAACCGGGTGCGGCAGGTCGAGATCCAGGTCGCGCTGTGGCCGCTGCCGTCGAGCACGGCCGCCTTGTCGACCGTGCAGGGCGCGGGGAACTCCCCCAACCGCAGCCGCCGGCCCTCGGCGGTGTCGTGCAGCGCGGTCAGCGCACCGGCCACCACCACGACGAGGTGGTCGGCGGGTTGGCCGCGCACCGCGACCACGGTTCCGGCACGCACCACCCGCGCCGTCGAGCGGCGCACCAGGCTGTCCAGCCGGGCCGGGTCGACCAGGGCGAACAGCGGAACGGCCGCGAGCGCGGCCACCTCCGCCGACAGATCCCGCGTCAGCCGAGTATCACGTGATACAGCGCCCATGACCGGTTCGCTCCTACCGTCGCGCCCCATGTACGTCCTCGAACTCGCCTTCTCGCCCAGTTCCCGTCGGCTCGCGGCGCGGTCGGCCCACCGGCAGCGGCTGGTGGAGCTGCACGAGCAGGGGGTGCTGGTGCAGGCCGGACCGTGGCAGGACGGCACCGGCGCCCTGCTGGTGTTCGACACCGACGCCCAGGGCGTGGCGGACATCATCGCCGCCGACCCCTACTACCGCACCGACGGCGTGACCGTGGTGGCACTGCGGCGCTGGCAGCCGGTTGTCGGTGCCGGCGCCGCTCCGTGACGCGGTCGGGTCAGGCCAGGCAGGGCAGGGGGCCGCCGTTGTTGGCCAGTGCGGCGGCCAACAGCGCGGCCACGTCGACCGGCTCGCCGCGCAGTTCCGCCATGGCCACGGTGAGGTTGATGAGGTTGCGCTCGTCGCGGTCGCCCCAGTCGGCGTACGGGCCGGACGCCAGGTCGGCGGCGGCGTCCACGGCGGAGCGGCCCCGGGCCAGGGCGTCCTCGGCGACCCGCAGCACCAGGCCGAGGTAGCCGGCCATGGCGTCGATGGCGGTGTTGGGCGTGTGGGAGACCGGTCCGTGGCCGGGCACCACCACGGCGGCGGCAAAGCCGCGCAGCCATTCCAGCGCCTCCAGCCAGCCCCGCACCGACCCGCTCAGCGCCAGCGGGATGACACCGGCGAACACCAGGTCACCGGTGTAGAGCACGCCGTCGTCGGGAACCCAGCCGACCACGTCGCCCCGGGTGTGGGCGGTGGCGCCGAAGGCCCGCGCCAGCACCCGGCCGACCGTGCTGCCGGCCGGCTCGACCACGTCGGTGGCCAGGCGCAGTTGCTGATCGCCCCAGTCGGGCTGCTGGAACACGCCCTGGTAGTGCTGGATTCCGGTGGCCTGGGCCTCGGCCACGGCCGGAGCCGACGCCCAGATCGGCAGTCCGGCCGGCAGCAGGTGGTTGCCGTAGGTGTGGTCGCCGTGGTGGTGGGTGGACACCGCGGCGCGCAGCGGCCCGACCAGCCCGGTGGCGGTGTCGAGCAGGGCACGGGTGCGCCGGTTGGTGGCGCAGGTGTCGATGAGCACCGCGCCGCCGTCACCGGGGCTGTCCCCCGCGACGAAGCCGGCGTTGTTGATGAACCAGGTGCCCGGCTGCTGGACGTAGGCCCAGCTGTGGTCGCCGACCTGTTCGGCCCGGCCTGGCGGGGTGGTTGCCGCCGCGGCCGCCGCTGGGCTCGCGGTCGGGGTCTTGGTCCTCGGCGTGGTTCCGGTCGACTCCGCCGACTCGTTCACGGTGTCCCCTCGGGTTGCTCGGCTGCGCTCACCAGTCGCCATGGTCCCAGTTCCGCGGCGGCGCCGAGGTCGCCCGCCGGCACGGGTCAGGTGTCGGGTGCGGTGAGCCAGGACGTGGCGGCGTCCAGGCCGGCGCGGGTGATCTGGTGGCCACCCGGGTGGCGGTGCGCGGTGACCTGCGCGGACCGCTCGGTCAGTGCTCGCACCAGCTGTTCGGTGGACGCCAGCGGCGCCATCGGGTCGTGCTCGCCGTTGGCCAGGAACACCCGGGTGGCGCTCAGGTCGGTGTCGGGTGGTTCGGGCAGCGGCATCATCGCGGAGAACAGCACGGCTTCGCGCAGCGCGTCCGGGCGCAGCAGGGTGACCGCCGCGGCGATGTTGGCGCCGTTGGAGAAGCCCACCGCGACCAGCCGGCGGCCGGCGAGGCCGTGGTGCTCGGTGGCGGCGAGCACGAAGTCGGCGAGCTGGTGGGCTCGGGCGATGACGTCGTCGGTGTCGAACACGCCCTCGGCCAGCCGGCGGAACCAGCGGGCCGCGCCGTGTTCGGACACCGGCCCGGCCGGGGCCAGCACAGCCGAGGTGGGGCTGAGCTGGCTGGCCAGGCCGAGCAGGTCGGTCGGGCTGCCGCCGGTGCCGTGCAGGAGCAGCAGCACGGGCGCGTCCGGCGCACCTGGTTGGAAGTGGTGCGGCAGCGACAGCGCGGCGGGCGGGGTGCCGGTCATGCCGACCGCGCTTCCGTCGCCGCTGATCCCGACACCTGTGCCGCCGAGGTCTGTGTCGCCGCGGCCGGCTGGTGCGACCGCCGCTGTTCGGCGAACTCGGGGTTGTTCTCGTCGGGCAGGTCCAGGGCCGGCAGCATGGCCTGGATCTGCTCCCGGTCGGGCTCCAGCCACGGCGGCAGCTTCAGCGCCCGGCCCAGTTCGAGCAGCGGCTCGTCAATGGCGAAGCCGGGCTCGTCCGTGGCCACCTCCAGCAGGGTGCCACCGGGTTCGCGGAAGTAGATGGACCGGAAGTACTGGCGGTCCAGGATCGAGGTGACGGACACGCCCCGGTCCGTCAGCTCCTCCCGCCACTGGGCCTGGGTGGCCTCGTCGGGCGCGCGCCAGGCCACGTGGTGCACGGTGCCCGCGGCGACCAGGCCGCGCGGCGCGTCCGGGGTGACCAGCACGTCGACCAGCGCGCCCGGCCCGCCCGCGCCGGCCTCGAACCGGAACCGGTTGCCCTGCTGGTCGACGAAGCGCAGGCCGAGGCCGTCGACCAGCATGCCGGCGGTGGCCTCCTCCTGGGTCACCGACAGGGTGACCGAGTGCAGCCCGCGGATTCCGTGCTCGACCGGGATCACGCCGTTGTCCCAGGGCTCGCGCGGGTCGTCCTGCTCGTGGCTGACCAGCGACAGCACCAGGCCGTCCGGGTCGTGGAAGGTCAGCGCGTCCTCGTGGGCGCGGCTGCTGATCCGGCTCACCTCGACGCCGAGCCGCTCCAGGTGCTGCTTCCACCAGCCGATGGAGGCGGCGGGCACGGAGAACGAGGTGGTGGTGGCCTGGCCGGTGCCGTGGCGGCCGCGGGGCGCGCCACGCCACGGGAAGAAGGTCATCAGCGTGCCGGGCCGGCCGGCCTCGTCGCCGTAGTACAGGTGGTAGGTGCCGGGGTCGTCGAAGTTCACCGTCGTCTTCACCAGCCGCAGGCCGAGGGCCCGCAGGTAGAAGTCGACGTTGCGCTGGGGGTCGCCGCCGATCGCGGTGACGTGGTGCAGTCCGCTTGTCTGGATGGACATCGGGTCCTCCTGCCGAGCACGTGTCCGAAGACGTTGATCAGTGGGGTGTGGCTGGCGAGGTGTTCGGGCCGGCGGGTGTGCGTGCCCGGCCGGCTCGAACAGCGACACCGCGATCGGAACGGAAACCCCCGGTCAGCCGGCCTGTCCGGCCTGGCCCGCCTTGAGCGCGCCGGCGACCCGGACCACGCGGGCGGCCTGCACGGCGGCCGCGGTGCGGGTGACCTCGTCGACCGGGGTCTGGCCCTGGGAGTCGACGTGGCTGGTGCCGTAGGGGTTGCCGTCGACGAACTTGGAGCCGTGGGTGTAGCCCGGGCTGACGATGATGCCGCCGAAGTGGTGGATCGTCTGGTACAGCGCGAGCAGGGTGGACTCCTGGCCGCCGTGCAGGGTGGCGCTGGAGGTGAAGCCGCTGTAGACCTTGTCGGCCAGCAGGCCCTGCTGCCACTGCGGGCCCAGGGTGTCGATGAACTGCTTGAGCTGGGCGGCGATGTTGCCGTAGCGGGTCGGCGAACCGAAGATCACCGCGTCGGCCCACACCACGTCGTCCGCGGTGGCCACGGGGATGTCCGCGGTGGCCGTCACGTTGGCGCGCCAGGCCGGGTTGGAGTCGATGGCGGCGTCGGGCGCGAGTTCGGCGACGCGGCGCACCCGCACCTCGGCCCCGGCCTTCTCGGCCTCGGCCGCGAGGGTCCTGGCGAGTTCGGTGTTGGTGCCGGTCGACGAGTAGTAGATGACGCTGACCTTGACGGGGGAACTCATGGGCTCTGCTCCTATCCGGTGGTGACGGTCGCCGACGCTACCTCGGAAACATCTTCCTCGCAAGATATATTCCAGGAAGATTCTGCATGGATAGACTGTGGTGCTGGGTCGGGTGTGCATGGCGGCGCGGGAACGGGGCGGCCGGCCACGCCAGGATCTGCGCCCGAGAGGATCTGGTCGCGAGCCAGATCCAGACCAGACCAGACAGCCAGCAGGACAGGGACGGCCAGATGAACGCCGGAGGTGCCATGCACAACGCAGACAACGAGAGGCCGGACCCCCACACCGACGACGACGAGATCGTCACGTGGTGGGGCCTGGTGATCGAGGGCTACCTGGCGACCCAGGATCGCCTGATGGGCGAGATCGCCGACAAGTTCGGCCTGCCGCCCGCGCAGTTCGACATCCTGCTCCGGCTGGTCCGCTCCCCGGAACACCGCATGCCCATGACCCGCCTGGCCAAGGAGGCCGCGCTGACCAGCGGCGGGTTCACCAAGGTCGCCGACCGCATGGTGGCCGCCGACCTGATCCGGCGCCAGCCGTGTGACACGGACCGGCGGGTCACCTACGCCACCCTCACCGACCACGGCCGGGACGTGGCCAACCGGGCCAGACGCGTGTGCGCCGACACCCTGCGCCGCACAGTGCTCACCCCGCTCGGCACCGAGGCGGCGTTCGCCCTGGCCAACGCCATGCGCACGCTGCGCGCGGTGAACGGCGACCGGCCGGCGTGACGCCTGGCGGCCCGGCCCTTGCCGCTGGCGGGCGACCTGACCGACGGCGTGCTCAACGGCCTGGTGGTGGCGCCGCGGCAGGACGGCGGTCGGGCGTCGGCGAGGTGGCCGGTGCCCGGAGCGGGTGTGCCGGTGCCCGGAGCGGGCCGGTCGACGGCCGGAGCGGGTTTTCCGGCTCCAGGGCAGGCCCCCACCCTCCCGGGGGGGCGGCCCCAGGCCCAGCCTACCGACGCACCCCCGCGCCGCCGCCGGTTTCGGGTCGACCTGTGGACAACCGGCCGGGCTGTGGACAACTCACGACACGATCGGGTGATTCGTGCCCGAGGTCAGTCGCGGCGTGGTACCCGGGCCGGGCCGTGGTCGGCTTCCAGTTTGGTCAGCACGGCCTCGCAGATGTTCCGCAGCTGATCCACCTGCTCCTCGCTGAGCTGGTCGAACAGGTTGGCACGGACGGCCTCGACGTGGCCGGGGGCGGTCTGGCGCAGCACCTCGTAGCCGGCCTCGGTCAGCTGCGCGTGGACCACCCGCCGGTCTGTTGCCCCCTTTTCGCGCCGCACCCAGCCCGCCTGCTCCAGCCGGTTGATCGCGTGGGTCAGCCGGCTCTGCGAGGCGCGGTCCTGCTCGGCCAACTCGCTCATGCGCAGGGTGTGGTTCGGCGCGGCGGACAGGATGGCCAGGATCCGGTAGTAGGCGTGTGACATGCCGGCATCCCGTTGCAGTTGCCGGTCCAGCGCCTCGTCGAGCAGCCGCTCCATGGCGAGGAACGCCAGCCAGGCGCGCTGTTCCCGCTCGGTGAGCCACCGGGTCTGCTCGGCCATGTCCCCAGCATAACGCCGTACTTGAATCCTCAACCTTTCCGACTTAGCATCGATTTGACACTTCTATTGAACTTTCAACCTCTGGCACGGCCCCCGAACGCAGCGCTGGGACCTCCAGAGCGCGACCACCACTCCAGGGAGACCGGCCATGCCGATCCAGCGCCTCAACCACGCCGTGCTCTACGTCCGCGACGTCACCCGCAGCGCCGCCTTCTACCAGGACCTGCTCGGTTTCCGCACCGTCATGGAGATCCCCGGACGCGCGGTGTTCCTCCAGGCCGAGGGGTCCACCAACGACCACGACCTGGGCCTGTTCGCCATCGGGCCGGACGCGGGCGACACCACCGCCGGCCGCACCTCGGTCGGGCTCTACCACCTGGCCTGGGAGGTCGACACCCTGGCCGAGCTGCGGCGGATCGCACAGCGGCTGTCCGACGCCGGTGCCCTGGTCGGCGCCTCCGACCACGGCACCACCAAGGCGCTCTACGCCCACGACCCGGACGGCCTGGAGTTCGAGGTGTCCTGGCTGGTTCCCGCCGATCTGCTGACCGAGGAGAGCAAGGGCGAGGTCGCGGTCCGCCCGCTGGACCTGGCCGCCGAGATCGACCGCTACGGGGCGGACACCCAGGGCGGGATCGGTGTGTCCGTTCCGGTGGCGCCCTGAACAGGTGCAGAACTGAACAGGTGGCAGAACTGAGCGGGTGGCAGAACCGAGCGGGTGAAAGAGCCGAGCAGGTGGCGGAGCCTGGGCAGGTGGCGGAGCCTGGGCAGGTGAAAGAGCCGGCAGGAGCACCGGAACCAGTCGGACTGGCCGGCCGAGCCAGCGGGCAGGCGGTTCACCTGCCGGCCCACCCGATGTTGTTGACAGGCAACCAGGTGGCCAGCCTCACTGGTGATTCTTTGGCTTCACGCGATGTCAGGAGTCACCATGAAGCACAGGTTTCTCGTCAGACTGGGCCTGCTCGCCGCCGGGGTCATGGCCCTGGCCAGCCCGGTCGCCGGCGCGAGCCCGGCCGAGCGGCAACCGGTTTCGGCCAGCCACGCCTCGTTCAGCTGGGTCGTCGGAACCGACCAGAGCAACGGCGGCCGGATCGCCGTGTTCGACCAGCGCGTCGCTGACTGGTCGGCCGACGACAGCGCGCTGCGGTGGTCCTGGCGGCCCAGCGCGGCCAACGGGTTCGCCGACGCCCAGCCGGGCTGGAGCAACCCGAGCGAGGCGCGGCTGCGCACCGACCGCGCCGGCCGGCCGGTGCTGCTGACCGCCGCGTCCGGCGGCCTGCTGGCCATGGTCGACTACCCCTCGGGGCGCAAGCGCTGGGCGGTCAACGCGGGCGGACCGGCCAACCCGCACGCCGTCGAACTGCTGCCCAACGGCAACGTCGCGGCCGCGGCCAGCACCGGCGGCTGGGTCCGGGTGTACACGGCGTCGCAGGGTCCTGACTCGGCCAACTACGTGGAGTTTCCCCTCAAGACGGCGCACGGGGTGCTGTGGGACCCGCTGGGCGGTCTGTTGTGGACGATCGGCCACGACCACCTGGTGGCGCTGCGGGTCGGCGGCACGGCGGCCGCCCCCACCCTCACCGAGGTGCGCCGCGTGGCCCTGCCCAGCGCGGACGGGCACGACCTGCAGCCGGTGTACGGCGACCCGAACCGGCTGTGGATCACCACCGGCTCGGGCGTGTACCAGTACCGCAAGCTGAGCAACTCGTTCAGCACCGGGTTCCGCGGTGCCGACCGGATCAACCGGCCGGCGGTCAAGGCGGTCGGCAACAACCCGGTGACCGGCCAGGTCCTGGAGACCACGCCCAAGCAGGGCTGCCGCACCACCTGGTGCACGGACACCGTGGACCTGTTCCAGCCGGCGGGTCAGCGGACCCGGACCGGCGCGGAGTTCTACAAGGCCCGGTGGTGGACACCCCGCTACCAGTGAGCGACCGGCGCCCGGGGCGGGCCAACCGCCTCGGGCGCCCACCGGTCAGCCGGTGCCCAGGCGCTTCTCAAACCAGTGCTCGGCGTACGGGCGCTCGGCGTAGGGCGGTACCTCGGCGTAGCCGTGCTTGGCGTAGAGCTTCCTGGCTTCCACCAGGTTGTTCCTGGTTTCCAGGCGCAGGGTGGTGATGCCCAGCCCGGCCGCCTCGGCCTCCAGCGCGACCAGCAACCGGGAGGCGGCGCCCCGGCCCCGGAACGGCCTGCGCACGAACATCCGGGTGATCTCGGCGATCTCGGGGGTGTGGATCCGCAGGCCCACGCAACCGGCCAGGTCGTCCCGGTGGTGGGCGACCAGGAACAGCCCACGGGGTGGCACGAGGTCGTGGTTGGGGCTCTCGGCGATGGCCTCGTCGATCTCGGCCTCGGTGGGCTGCCGGCCGTAGTAGCGGCTGGACAGCTCCTCGAAGTACTCGCGCAGCAGGCCAGCCGCTTCCGCACGGCCCACCGGGACTCGGGTCACGGCCCAGTCAGCGTCGGTCGGAAGGGTCGTCACGGACCCGATTCTCACTCCCGTGTCCAGCGAGATCCGTCCGCTTCGCCCGGGCCGGCCGGTCGTCAGCTGGTCACGGTGCCGTTCGCGCCGGTGCTGCCGCTGGTGGCGCCGCCGTTGTCAGTGCCGTTGTCGGAGCCGTTGTCGGAGCCGTTGTCGGAGCCGGGCGGCACGCCCTGCTGACCCTGCTGCTGGCCCTGCTGTCCACCCTGTTGGCCTGGCTGGCCCTGTTGGCCTGGCTGGCCCGGCTGGCCCTGTTGCTGGTTGGCCTGCTGCTCGCTGGTGTCCACGATGCTGGTGGCGGTCGCGGTGCCGCCGGAGACCGTGGCGGTGATCGTCACGGTGTCACCGGTGGCGATGTCGCTGATGGTGCCGCCGTTGCCGACGGTGGTGTCGGAGGTGACGGTGTAGCTCGCGGCGTAGTCGTCGTCGCTGGTCACGCTGATCGAGTCGGCGCTGACCGCGGTGACCTCGCCGGTCTGCAGCCGCATCGTGGTGGTGCCGCCGTTGCCGTCGGAGGTCACGAACTCGCCGTGCAGGGCGTTGGCCAACCCACTGCCGGCGCCCGGCTGGCCCGCCATCCCCTGCTGCCCGTTCATCGGTCCCATCTGCATCATGCCGCCCGGTCCGGCGTTGGTGCTGGTCCCGGAGCTGCCGGTGGCCGCGTAGATGACGCCGCCGCCGGCCAGGGCGATGCCGAGGGCGATGGCCGCGGCCACCGCGGTCCTGCGGCCGGTCCACCGGGGCTGCTCGCCCGCCGGCCCGGCCGGATCACCCCAGCTCGGCGCCTGGCCCGGTCCCTGCCCCGGGGCCGAGGGCTGGCCCAGTGGAGCGGCCTGGCCCAGCGCGGGGGTCTGCGCGGTGGGCTGGTCGGACGGCAGGGCGGACTGCGCTGACTGCGGGACCGGGGACTGGGCCTGGCCGTGGGGGAAGGCGGCGTCGTGCGGGTTCGTGGTCATCGAGGTCCTCCCGTGTGCCTGCGGCCACTGCTCGGCCGCCTGGTGCTCCCGAGCTTGGGCGCGCCGGCTGTGTGCCAGCTGTGCGGCGAGTGGGTGGCGGCTGTGTTTTCCCCGGGCCACCGGGCCGGTCCGGTCCCCGGACACGCCGCCGACCAGGCAGAACCATCCACAGCTGGGACACAGGAACCTCCCAGGCTCGGCACAAGCGGTGCGCTGAGAATGTCGCCATGCCCGCGATGAACACCCCGCCCCGTGCCGCCGCCCGGACCACCGGCGCGTCCGACGAGCAGCAGGTCCGCGTGCTCGTGGTCGACGACGAGCCCACCCTGGCCGAACTGGTGTCGATGGCGCTGCGCTACGAGGGCTGGGACGTGCGCAGCGCGGGTGACGGGCTGAGCGCGGTGCGGACCGCCCGGGAGTACCGGCCGGACGCGGTGGTGCTCGACGTGATGCTGCCCGACCTGGACGGCCTGGCCGTGCTGGAGCGGCTGCGCGCCGAGGACCCGCACCTACCGGTGCTGTTCCTGACCGCCAAGGACGCCCTGGAGGACCGGCTGGCCGGGCTCACCGCGGGTGGCGACGACTACGTGACCAAGCCGTTCAGCCTGGAGGAGGTGGTGCTGCGGCTGCGGGCGCTGCTGCGCAGGGCCCGGCTCACCCCGACCACCCAGGGCACCGAGCTGGTGGTCGGTGACCTGGTGCTGGACGAGGACACGCACGAGGTGGCGCGCGGCGGCGAGCCGATCCGGTTGACCGCCACCGAGTTCGAGCTGCTGCGCTACCTCATGCGCAACCCCAGGCGGGTGCTGAGCAAGGCGCAGATCCTGGACCGGGTGTGGAGCTACGACTTCGGCGGCCAGGCCAACATCGTCGAGCTGTACATCTCCTACCTGCGCAAGAAGATCGACGCCGGCCGGGAGCCGATGATCCACACCATGCGGGGTGCTGGCTATGTCCTCAAGCCGGCGACCTGAACCGGGAAGCCGGCGACCTGAACCGGGGCTGGGCCCGCGCCGCCGGTGGCGGCCGGCCGACTGGACCCCGCGCCGCCGGTGGCGGCTGGCCGACTGGACCCTGCGCCGCCGGCTGCTGGCCCAGACCGTGCTGCTGCTGGCGGTGTTGATCCTGGTGGTGGGGGTGGTCTCGGAACTGCTGCTGCGGGAGTTCCTCATCGACCGGTTCGACGCCCAGCTGCTGGCCGCCAACGACCGCTCGTCGATCGCGCAGAACGAGCCGCCGCCGCACGCCGAGAACGGGCCCGGTCCCGTGTTCCTCCAGGCCCGCGGCCAGGGCGTGGGCACGCTGGGCGCCGAGGTGGTCAACGGCAGGGCGACCGCGGCGGCGATCATCGGCACCTCCGGCCAGCCCGAGCTGATCCCCACCGCCGAGGCCGCGGCGCTGGCCGCGGTGCCGGTGGACGGCAGGGTGCACAACGTGGACGTGGGCGACCAGGCCTACCGGGTGATCGCCACGGCCACCCCGCGCGGGACGAACATCACCGGGCTGCCGCTGAGCCAGGTGGACGACATCCTGTGGCAGCTGGGCGTGATCCTGGCGGTGGTGGCGCTGGTCGGGCTGGTCGCGGCGGGGGTGGCCGGGGCCGCGCTGGTGGGCGCGGCGCTGCGCCCGCTGCGCCGGGTGGCGGCCACCGCCTCACGCGTGGCCGAACTGCCGCTGGCCAGGGGCGAGGTGGCGCTGGCCGAGCGGGTGCCGGACGTGGACACCAACCCGCACACCGAGGTCGGCCAGGTGGGCGCGGCGCTGAACCGGATGCTGGGCCACATCGCGGGCGCGCTGGCCGCGCGGCACGAGAGCGAGACGCGGGTGCGCCGGTTCGTCGCCGACGCCAGCCACGAGCTGCGCACTCCGCTGGCCGCGATCCGCGGCTACGCCGAGCTGACCCGCCGGGGCCGCGACGACCTGCCCGACGATGTCGCCTTCGCGATGGGCCGGGTGGAGTCGGAGTCCAAGCGGATGACCGCGCTCGTGGAGGACCTGCTGCTGCTGGCACGGCTGGACGCGGGCCGGCAGGTGGTGCACGAGCCGGTGGACCTGGCCCGGCTGCTCGCCGACGCCGTGGCCGACGCGCACGCGGCCGGACCGGACCACCGGTGGCTGCTGCGGCTGCCGGACGAGCCGCTGACCGCCCTGGGCGACCCCAACCAGCTGCACCAGGTGGTGGCCAACCTGCTGACCAACGCGCGCACGCACACCCCGGCCGGCACCACGGTGACCGCGGCGCTGGCCGCGCACGGCCCGCACGCCGCCGAGGTGACCGTGACCGACGACGGCCCCGGCATCCCGCCGCGGCTGCTGCCGGAGGTGTTCGAGCGGTTCGCCCGGGGCGACAGCTCCCGGTCCCGGGCGGCCGGCAGCACCGGGCTGGGCCTGTCCATCGTGGCCGCGGTGGTGGCCGCGCACCACGGCACCGTGCAGGTGCGCAGCCGGCCGGGCCAGACCGTGTTCACCGTGGTGCTGCCGCTGCACCCGGGCGAGCCCGGGGCGCCGCGGCCGGGCGGGGGTCTCACCCGGGGCCGCGGTTGACCCGCTCGTTGAACCGTTCGAGGTAGTGGCTGGCGCCCTGCTGGTGCGCGTCCTTGGCGGCCATGTCGTCGCGGGCGATCGCGTGCGCGGTCTCCGCCTGCAGGTTGATGGCCATCAACAGGTCCAGCAGCTGTTCCCTGGCGTCCTGGTTGGGCTGCTGGGGCAGGGTCTCGCCGAGCCGTTGGGCCAGGTTGTCCAGCCGCCGGCCGCAGTCGCGGAACAGGTCGCGGAACTCCGCGGTGAACGCGCGGGCCCGGTGCAGGTAGTCGGACATGGCGTGCCGCTGGTCCGGTGGCATCGCCTCGAACGCGGCGCGCTGCTCGGCGGTCAACCCGAACTCGTCGTCGGGGTCCTGGTCACCCATGGTCGCCAGTGTGGCCCGTTGCGCCGGTCGGCGGCGAGAAATCGAGATTATGTTCCCCGACCGGGCACCAACGACGCTCCGCGAGCGTCTGAGGACTGACGGTGGTTGTCGGTTCGGCGCGCGGCTGGGGGCTGCGCTGAGGAGGAGAAGCGCCGTGCCTGATGTCTTCGAGTGCTCGTTGGCCGCGCTGGACGTGCTGGGCGCCGCGCTGGGCCTGGCCGTGCGGCGGTTCCCGTTCAGCTTCCCCCACCACGGCCAGACCGTGGCCGAGCGGGCGCGGCTGGTCCAGGCGGTGCACCAGGACCTGGCCGGCCGCGGCCTGATCCACGGCGCGGAGTTCGCGCCCGAGGTGCCCAGGGCGCTGCGCGTGTTCGCCCAGGGCCCGGTGGCCGTGGCCATGCTCGGCACCACCGGTCAGCTGCGGCACTGCGCGCTGGCCTCGGCCACCGAGCGCACCGGGGTGCTGGCGGTGCAGCGCGGCCAGTCGGTGCGGTTCGAGCTGCTCGACCCGCACGCGCTGGTGCGCGCCCTGGTGGGTCTGCTGCCGCCGCTGCACCCGGGACCGGGCGGCCCGGTGACGGTCACCGCCGAGGCCGGTGCGGCCGGGCGGGGGGCCGGGGCCGACGAGGACTTCAGCGAGTTCAGCTTCACCTCGTCGCGCCGGTCGCCCTGGGGGGCCTCGGCCGTGCAGCGGGCCGAGGCCGAGCGGCTCCTGCGGCGTCCCCGGCTGGGTGGCGGCTACTTCGTGGTGACCGCCGGCCGGGACCAGCCGGGCGGTTCGGCGCGGGCCGCGGCCGGCGCCGCCCAGCCGATCACGCTGACCTGGCTGGACACCGACCTTGGCCGGTACGCGGTGGTGCCGGAGACCGGCCGGGACGGGCAGCCGCGGGTCACGTACTCGCCCGCCGACGTCGGCCGGTTGGCGCAGCGGCTGACCGACGCGGTGGCTGCGGTGCGCTGACCCGACAGCACCAAGGTGCGACAGGCCCCCACCACCGGGGCCGTCCGCCTGTCAGTGTCATCACTCAACGTCTATCACTCAACGACTATCACTCATCGTCACCACTGGTCCGGGGAGGGTGATCAGGGATGTCAGCGGAGCTGGCGGCCGGTCTCGGCGGGGTCGGCCGGGCGGTTGGCGGGCTGAAGGCCGCCGCGGCCAAGGGGTTCACCGTGAGCGAGGCCGGTGGGCAGGCGCTCATCAAGGCCATCGACAACCTGCGGGGCAAGCTGGACGAGCTGTCCGGCCGGGCCGCCGAGCTGGGGCAGGAGCCCGCACTGGGGCAGACCCCGGCGGCGCGGGTCTACCGGCCGTTCCTGGCGACCGTGGCGACCGACCCGGACGACGGGCTGGTGGCCGCGCTGCGGCAGCTGAGCCAGGACCTGCAGGACGCGCGGGACGCGATCACCGCGTCCATGGCCTCCTACCAGCAGACCGACCAGGACGGCGGGCGCGGGCTGCGCGGCCTCGCCGGCTAGGCGCGGGACGACACGGGCGATATCCGGGAGGGGATGCGGACGATGACGGGCGGGCAGTACGACGAGGTGCTCGACGGGCGGCGGACCAACGCCGACGCCCGGCACAACTGGGGTGACACGTTCACCGGCCTGGGCCCGCCACTGGCGGGCGCGCTCACCGACGTCGCGTCCGGGGCGGAGACCTTCGTCCGGCTGGACGCGCAGGCCGAGCAGCTCAAGCAGCAGGGGGTGCCGACCAGGTCGGCTCCGGCCGCGCCGGACGCCTACTACCTGGGGCTGTCCCACCAGGAGCTGTACGACATGGTCAACAACGGCACGGACCCGGGTGCGGTGGGCGCGGCCGGGGACACCTGGATCCAGATCGGCAACGACCTGTCCACCTTTGAGGAGGAGATCGCCAGGGCGGTCAACAGCAGCGAGACCGAGTGGACCGGCGAGGCGGCCGACGCGGCCCGGGCCGCCGTGGTGGACCTGGGCAACCAGGCCGGCAGGTCCGGGATGGCGGCCCAGCTGGCCGGCACCACCTGGGCGCAGCAGGCCCAGGCGGTGAGCGCGGTGCGCGCCACCGTGCCACCGCCGCCGGCGCAGCCGTTCGACGCGGGCGCGGCCAACGCGCGGTTGCAGTCCATCACCGACCCGATCGCCTTCGCCCAGCAGGCCGCCGCCGACTTCGCCGCGCAGGTCCAGCAGCAGGCGGCGCACGCGGCGGCCGCGCTGGCGGTGCAGGTCTACGACCAGACCGTGACGCACACGGCCGAGGCGCAGCCCTCGTTCGCGGTCTCGGCGAACTCGATCCGCAACGACCCGATCGCCCCTCCCGACCGCCCGCAGCCGCCCCCGGACTCCGGCCCCCATCCCGGGCCGCCGCCCATCAAGGGCATCGACGACGACCCGGGCTCGCCCGGTTCACCCGGTCAGCCCGGTGGTCCCGGTCGGCCCGGGCAACCGCCCAGCCTGCCCGGCGGACCGGGCCAGCCACCCGGCACCGGCGGCTCGGACACCAGCACCAACCCGACCGGGGTCACGCCACCACCGACCCTGCCCGGCACCGGGCAGCCGGGTCAGGGCGGGTACGGCGGTGGCACGGGCGGCGGCTCGACCGCGCCGAGCGGGGTGGGCACCGGCCCCGGCGGTGGTGCCGGCCTGCTGCCCGGTGGCGGCCAGTACGGCGGGTCCGGTGGTGACCTGGTGGGTGGCGGCCGGACCGGCGCTCCCGGCGCTGGTGGCCTGACCGGTGGGTTGACCGGCGGGCTCGCCGGTGGCATCGGCGGTGTTGGCGTTGGCGGCGGCACGGCCGGCGGCACCGGCCGGGGCGTCGGCGGCACCGGGCTGGGCAGCAGGCCCGGCATCGGCGGTGGGCCGGACGCGCGCGCGGGCGGGCGCGCCGGCGTGGGCGCGGACGCTGTCGGCGGCCGGGGTGGCACCGCGGCGGGTCGCGGCGGCGGTCCGGCCGGGTCCGGCCGGGGTGGTGGCCAGCTCGGCGCCGGCATGCTGGGCGGGGGCGCGCGGGGTGGTCGGGGTGAGGCGGACGGCGAGCACAAGGCCGCCTCCTACCTGGTCGAACCCGATCCGGACGAGGTGTTCGGCAACAACGAGGTGAGCGCGCCACCGGTGATCGGCGACTGGCAGGCGGACCGCGGCTGAGCCGCCGGCGACCGGAGCCCGGTGGTGGCGTGAGCACCCGCCGCCACCGGCTCCCAGCCAACGCACAGCTCCCAGCCAACACACAGGTTGTGCACGCGTTCGACACAGGCTGGTTCGCCACGCTGTTGACCATGACCGCGTCGACACTGCCCAACCCCGCGCCCGCCGTGCCGGCGGCCGACGTCCCCGCTGCCGCGCGGTCGCGCGGTGTCGGTCGGCTGCTGCGCGGCGCCCCCACTGATCCGCCCTGGGCCCGGCCCGGCCTGCTGGTGCTGCTGGTGGCCACCGCGGTGCTGTACCTGTGGGGGCTGGGCGCCTCCGGCTGGGCCAACGCCTTCTACTCGGCCGCGGCGCAGGCCGGCGGGCAGAGCTGGAAGGCGCTGTTCTACGGCTCCTCCGACCCGGCCAACGCGATCACCGTGGACAAGACGCCGGCCGCGCTGTGGATCATGGGGCTGTCGGTGCGGCTGTTCGGCCTGAACTCGTGGAGCATCCTGGTGCCGCAGGCGCTGCAGGGCGTGGCCGCGGTGGGTCTGCTGCACGCCACGGTGCGGCGCTGGTTCGGCCCGGGCGCGGCCCTGGTCTCCGGCGCGGTGCTGGCGCTGACCCCGGTCGCGGTGCTGATGTTCCGCTTCAACAACCCGGACGCGCTGCTGGTGCTGCTGCTGGTGGCCGGCGCCTACTGCCTGGTGCGCGCCGTGGAGACGGCCAGCACGCGGTGGCTGGTGCTGGCCGCGGCGCTGGTCGGGTTCGGCTTCCTCGCCAAGATGCTGCAGGCGCTGCTGGTGGTGCCGGCCTTCGCCGGCGTGTACCTGCTGGCCGCGCCGACCCGGTTGCGGCGCCGGCTCGGGCAGCTGGCCCTGGCCGCGCTGGCGCTGGTGGTGGCGGCCGGCTGGTGGGTGGCGGTCGTGGAGCTGGTGCCGGCCGAGGACCGGCCGTTCATCGGCGGCTCGCAGGGCAACAGCATCCTGGAGCTGACCCTCGGCTACAACGGTTTCGGCCGGTTGACCGGTGACGAGGTCGGCGGGCTGGGCAACCTCAACTTCGACGTGGGCTGGGCGCGGCTGTTCGACAACGACATGGGCGCGCAGATCTCCTGGCTGCTGCCGGCCGCGCTGGTGCTGGGCGGCTTCGGCGGGTGGGTGCACCGGCGGGGCCCGCGCACCGACCGCGGCCGGGCCGCCTTCCTGCTGTGGGGCGGGTGGCTGCTGGTCACCGGCGTGGTGTTCAGCTACATGAACGGCATCGTGCACGCCTACTACACGGTGGCGCTGGCCCCGGCGGTGGCGGCGCTGGTGGGCATGGGCGCGGCCGTGGCCTGGCGGCTGCGCGAGCAGGTCGGCGCGGTGGTCCTGTTCGTCACCGCGGCGATCACCGCGGTGTGGGCGTTCCTGCTGCTGGGCCGCACCGCCGACTGGCTGCCGTGGCTGCGGGTCGTGGTGCTGGTCAGCGGGTTGTTCGCGGCGCTGATGCTGTTGACCCTGGGTCACCTGGCCAGCCGCGCCGGCCAGGTGGTCGGCGCGCTCGGGGTGGTCGCCGCGCTGGCCGCGCCGACCGCGTACGCGCTGGTCACCGCGGCCACCCCGCACACCGGCGCGATCCCCTCGGCCGGGCCGAGCACCAGGGGCGGCGGCGGCCCGGGCCGGCTGGTGATCATCACCGGTCCCGGTGGTGGACCCCAGGGCGGGGCCGGCCGGCAGCCCGGCGCGGTCCAGGGCGGCCCCGGCCAGGACGGCGGCCAGTCCCGGCCGGGGCGGGGCCGGGGCGACGGCACCTGGTTCCCTGGCGGCGGCACCGGCGAGGCCGGGCCGGTCCAGGGCGGCCCCGGCGGGCTGCTCGACGCGGTCACCCCGAGCGCCGAACTGGTGGAGCTGCTGCGCTCCGGTGCCGAGTCCTACACCTGGGCCGCGGCCGTGGTCGGGTCCAACAGCGCGGCCGGCTACCAGTTGGGCGCCAACGTGCCGGTGATGGCCGTGGGCGGGTTCAACGGCACCGACCCCGCGCCCACCCTGGAGCGGTTCCAGGAGTACGTGCGCGCCGGGAAGATCCACTACTTCATCGGTGGCGCCGGCTTTTCCGCCCGAGGCACCGAGAGCGGCGGCAGTGACGCGGCCCAGCGCATCGCCGAGTGGGTCGCCGCCACCTTTACCGCGTCCACAGTGGACGGAACGACGGTCTACGATCTGACCAGCGAATAGCCGGTCGCCGGGGTGGCGGCCCGCCGGACGCCGGGGTCCGCGGGCCGCCGCCGGCCACCCCGCTACAGCCCGGCCGTGTAGAGCAGCAGGTTCGGCGTGTCCGCCGGGGGCGGCGGGTGCTGGATGCGCTGCCTGGTGGCGTTGTCGCCCAGCCAGTCCCGGATGGCGTGCTGGCCGCTGGCGCCGGTGGCCTGCTCGTACAGCGCGACCACCCCGGTGACGTGCGGCGCGGCCATGGACGTCCCGGTGAGCGCGCCGACGCGGCCACCCGGCAGGGTGGAGACGATGTCGCTGCCCGGTGCCAGCAGCCGCACGCACCGGCCGTGGTTGCTGTAGTCGGCGAACCCGTCCTCCGGGGTGCTCGCGCCCACGGTGAACGCGCCCTCGGCCCTGGCCGGCGAGTAGTCGCACGCGGCGTCGGCCTGGTTGCCGGCGGCCACCACGGTGAACACCGTGCGCGCGAGGTGGGCGACGGCCGCGTCCAGCGGGTCGAAGCGGGGGCTGGTGACCGAGATGTTGGCGACCGCCGGGCGCACCGCGTGCGCCGACACCCAGTCGATCCCGTCGATGAGCTGGGACAGCGGCCCGGCGCCGGCGCAGTCGAGCACCCGGACCGCCACCAGCCGGACCCGCCTGGCCACGCCGTAGCCGGCACTGCCCACGGTCCCGGCCACGTGCGTGCCGTGGCCGGCGCAGTCCGCGCCGTGCCGGCCATCGCCCACCGAGTCGTGGCCCACGCTGGCCCGCCCGCCGAACTGCGGGTGGCTGACGTCGATGCCGGTGTCCAGGATGTACGCGGTCACCTCGGCCCCGTCGTGCTGCACGGCGTAGGGCCCGGCCGGGAGCTGCTCGCGCCGGTCGATCCGGTCCAGCCCCCACGAGCCGGCCGCGGCCACCCGCGCGGTGCTGCCCGACTGGTGCGCTACGCGCACGGGGCCCGACTGGTGCGCTACGCGCACGGTGTCGGTCTGGTGCGCTACGCGCACGGGCCTGTCCTGGTGCAGGGACACGAACCCGGGCAGCGTCCGCACCGCCCCGACCTGCTCGGCGCTGAGCCGGGCCGCGAAGCCGTGCAGTGCGCTGCGGTAGACGAACAGCGGCTGGACACCCAGCGCGGTGATCGCGTGCTCGGTGGCGGCGGGGTCGGCCAGGGTCACCACGTACTGGTCCGGGATCGCCCGGGAAACCGCCGGGGGAACGGCCCGGGAAACGGCCTCGCCGGCAGGATCACCGCCGGCCGGCGGTGCCTGCGCGCACAGCAGCAGCGCGGTGGCCACCAGCGCCTTGCCCCAGGTGTGCATGCCGTTCTCCCTCGCGGCGGACTGGTCACCACCGCGGCGACCGCCTCCGCAGCGCAGTGTTGGCAGCGGCGGGCATGAACACCAACGGATTCCCTCCACCGGGGCACACCCCGCTCGGCCGGCACCGACCGGCCCGGGTCGCACCACGCCCACCGGTCGCGGGAAACATCGCACCGATCAGGGGATCTTCCCCACGGGCCGGCGCTGTCCAGTGGGCGCGGCGTGCTCCGTTCGGGCCACAGCCGCCACCGGAACAGGGGAAAAGCCGGCGGCACCGGTCAACCCGCGTCCCCGGCCCCGGCCGTGCCAGCGCGCGACCAGCTCCCGGAGCGGTTCGCCGGAACGGTGGGCCAGCCGGCGACCCCGGCTCACAGCTCGCGCACAGCTGGGACACATGGACGGCCCAGCAGGCGTCGACATCGTGGGCGCCATGACGACGACCACCACCCAGTTCGAGCCCCAGCCCACCGCCGGACTCCACCAGCCGTTCGGCCGCCGGGTCAGCGCGCCGGCCGTGCGCGTCGACCCCCGCGACCCCACCCCGGTGCTGGACGTGGTGGTGCCGGTCCACAACGAGCAGCACGACCTGGAGCCGTGCGTGCGCCGGCTGCGCCAGCACCTGCTGGAGACGTTCCCCTACCGGTTCCAGATCACCGTGGCCGACAACGCCAGCACCGACGCCACCCTGACCATCGCCCAGCAGCTGGCCCGGGAACTGCCCGAGGTCACCGTGGTGCACCTGGCGCAGAAGGGCCGCGGCCGGGCGCTGCGCGCGGTGTGGTCGGCCTCGCCCGCCGCCGTGCTGGCCTACCTGGACGTGGACCTGTCCACCGACCTGGCCGCGCTGCTGCCGCTGGTGGCGCCGCTGCTGTCCGGGCACTCCGACCTGGCCATCGGCAGCCGGCTGGCGCGCGGCTCGCAGGTGGTGCGCGGCCCCAAGCGGGAGGTCATCTCCCGCTGCTACAACCTGCTGCTGCGCGGCACCCTGGCGGCCCGGTTCACCGACGCGCAGTGCGGGTTCAAGGCGATCCGCCGGGACGTGGCCCAGCGGCTGCTGCCCGTGGTGGAGGACACCGGCTGGTTCTTCGACACCGAACTGCTGGTGCTGGCCGAACGCGCCGGCCTGCGCATCCACGAGGTGCCGGTGGACTGGGTCGACGACCCGGACAGCCGGGTGGACATCGTCGCCACGGCCCTGGCCGACCTGCGCGGCATCGCCCGGCTGGGCAAGGCGCTGGCCACCGGCGCGCTGCCGGTCAGCCAGCTGCGCGCGCAACTGGGCCGGGACGCGCCCGCCCCGGCCCCGGACGTGCCGGCCGGCCTGCCCCGCCAGCTGGTCCGGTTCGCGGCGATCGGCCTGGCCAGCACCGCCGCCTACCTGCTGGTGTTCGCCGTGCTGCGGACCGGTCTCGGCGCGCAGGCCGCGAACCTGCTGGCGCTGCTGGTCACCGGGGTGGCCAACACCGCGGCCAACCGCCGGTTCACCTTCGGCGTGCGCGGCCGGCGGGGCGCCGGCCGCCACCAGTTCGAGGGGCTGCTCGTGTTCGCGCTCGGGCTGGCGTTGACCAGCGGCTCGCTGGCGCTGCTCACCGCGGCCAGCACACCGGGCCGGCTCACCGAGATCGCCGTGCTGGTGCTGGCCAACCTGGCCGCCACGGTGCTGCGGTTCCTGCTGCTGCGCGGCTGGGTGTTCCACCCCCGCCGCCAGGCCCGCTGACCGGCCGCGCCACCACCCGCCCGGCCGCGCCGCCCCGGCCGCACCGCCGGGTCCCCGGAGCCGGCCGACGCCGCCCGGCCCGGTCCCCGTCCCCGTTGTCCCGCCCCACCCCGCACGAGGAGCAAGATCGATGACCACCTCGACCGCGTCGCGCCCTCGGGCGCACCGGCCAGCGCACCGCCTCCAGGTGCGCGCCACCGCCCCGCCGGCGACCGGCCGGCTGAACCGACTGCTGGTCAGCCCGGTCGACCAGCCGGGGTGGGCCCGGCCGGGGCTGGTGGCGCTGCTGGTCGGCACGGCCGTGCTGTACCTGTGGAACCTCAGCGACTCCGGCTACGCCAACGGCTTCTACGCGGCGGCGGCCCAGGCCGGTTCGCAGAGCTGGACAGCGCTGCTGTTCGGGTCGCTGGACGCGGGCAACGCGATCACCGTGGACAAGCCGCCGGCCGCGCTGTGGGTCATGGGGTTGTCCGCGCGGCTGTTCGGCTTCTCCAGTTGGAGCGTGCTGGCGCCGCAGGCGCTGATGGGCGTGGCCTCGGTCGCCCTGCTGCACGCCACCGTGCGCCGCTGGTTCGGGCCGGGTGCCGCGCTGCTGGCCGGCGCCGCGCTCGCGCTCACCCCGGTGGCCGTGCTGATGTTCCGGTTCGACAACCCGGACGCGCTGCTGGTGCTGCTGCTGGTGGCCGGCGCCCACTGCCTGGTGCGCGCCACCGAGACGGCCAGCGCGCGCTGGCTGGCGCTGGCCGGCGCCGCGATCGGCTTCGGCTTCCTGACCAAGATGCTCCAGGCGTTCCTGGTGCTGCCCGCGTTCGCCCTGGTCTACCTGGTGGCCGCGCCGACCGGGCTGGGCCGGCGGGTCGGCCACCTGCTGCTGGCCGCGCTGTCCGTGGTGGTGTCGGCCGGCTGGTTCATCGCGCTGGTCGAGCTGTGGCCGGCGGACTCGCGGCCCTACATCGGCGGCTCCACCACCAACAGCCTGCTGGAGCTGGCGCTCGGCTACAACGGGCTGGGCCGGATCTTCGGCGGTGCGGGCAACGGCGGCGGTGGCGGCGGCATGGGCGGTGGCGGCAACGCCGGGTTCGGTGGCGCCACCGGCATCACCCGGCTGTTCGGCACCAGCATGGGCAACGAGATCTCCTGGCTGCTGCCGGCCGCGCTGGTCGCGGTGGTCGCCGGGCTGTGGTTCACCCGCCGCGCGCCGCGCACCGACCGGACCAGGGCCGCGCTGCTGCTGTGGGGTGGCTGGCTGCTGGTCACCGGCCTGGTGTTCAGCTACATGAGCGGCACCGTCCACCCGTACTACACGGTGGCGCTGGCCCCGGCCGTGGCCGCGCTGGCCGCGATCGGCGCGCGCGAGCTGTGGCGGGGCCGGCACAACCGGTCGGCGCGGGCCTGGCTGGCCGGCCTGATCGCGGTCACCGCGGTGTGGGACGTGGTGCTGCTGGGCCGGGTCGACTCCTGGCTGCCGGCGCTGCGCTGGGTGGTGTTCGGGGCCGGCGTGCTGGTGGCCACGACCGTGCTGGTGGGTGTCGACCGGTTCCGGCGCGCGGCGACCGTGCTGGTCACCGCCGCCCTGCTGACCGGGCTGGCCGGCACCGCCGGCTACGGCCTGGCCACGGCCGCGGTCGCGCACTCCGGGTCCATCCCGATGTCCGGCCCCGGCTCCGGGTCCGACGCAGGCGGGCCGGGCGGCGGCACGGGCGGCCCCGGCGGGATGGCCGGCCCTGGCGGCAGCACCGACGGCGACACCGGCCAGGGTGACCGCGACGGCCAGAGCGGCCGGGGTGACCGCGGCGGCATGGCGGGCGGGCCGGGCGGCGGCACCAACGCCGAGCTGACCGCCCTGCTCACCGCCACCGACACCACCTGGGCGGCGGCGATCTCCGGATCCAGTGCCGCGGCCGAGCTGGAGCTGAGCACCGGCAAGTCGGTCATCGCGCTGGGCGGGTGGAGCGGCACCGACCCCGCACCCACCCTGGCCGAGTTCCAGCGGTACGTGGCCGACGGGCGGATCAGCTACTACCTCAGCGGCGGCATGGGTGGTGGCGGTGGCCGGGGCGGCCCGGGCGGCGGGACCAGCAGCACCAGCGAGATCGCCGACTGGGTGCGGCAGCACTACACCGCCACCACCGTGGGCGGCCAGACCGTCTACGACCTGACCGCGCCCACCGGGTAGTCGCGCGGCTCCAGCCGGTCCAGCACCGGCGGCAGCTCACCCGGGTGCAGCACGCCGAGGCGTTGCGTCGCCCGGGTGAGCGCCACGTACAGGTCGCTGAGCCCGCGCGGCGACTCGGCCACGATCCGCGCCGGGTCGACCACGAGCACCGAGTCGAACTCCAGGCCCTTGGCCTGGCCGACGCCGAGCACCACCACCTGGCTGTCCAGGTCGGTGGGCTGGTCGACGCTGCCGCCCAGCTCGGTGATCCGGCTGGTGGGCACCAGCACGGCCAGCCGACCCCCGCCCAGCCCGGCCAGTTCCGCGGCGACCAGCTCGGCCAGCCGGTCGGCCAGCTCGGCCGGGTCCACCCGCAGCCGCCACGGCCGCACGCCGGCGTCCCGCACCGACGGCATCACCTCGGCGGCCGGGTCGATCGCGGCCAGCACGTCCGCGGCCACCGCCATGACCTCGCTGGGCGTGCGGTAGTTCACGGTCAGCCGGCGCAGCCGCCAGCGGTCGGCCACGTACGGGTGCAGCACCTGCGCCCACGAGGTGACCCCGGCCAGGTCGCCGGTCTGCGCGAGGTCGCCGACCAGGGTCATCGACCGGGACGGGCAGCGCCGCATCAGCACCCGCCAGGCCATCGCCGACAGCTCCTGGGCCTCGTCCACGATCACGTGCCCGAACGTCCAGGTGCGGTCGGCGGCGGCGCGCTCGGCCGCGGTCATCGGCGGGGTGTCGTCGTGCCGCGCGGCCAGCTCCTCGGCGTCGAGCAGGTCGGTGGCGATCAGCTCGTCCGGGTCGACCTCCTCGGCGTCCAGCTCCATGATGTTGAGCACGTCCTGGGCGTAGGCGACGCGCTCGGCGTGCTCGCGCTCGGCCTGGGCGCGTTCGGCGCTGGTGTCCTCGCCGAGCAGTTCGGCGGCCTCGTCCAGCAGCACGGCGTCCGCCGGGGTCCACGCCTCGCCGTCCTCGCGCAGCAGCAGGGCGCGCTGCTCGTCGGGGTAGTCGGGCATGGCCGCGGCCAGCCGCTCGGCCGAGGTGAACAGGTCGGCCAGCAGCTGCTGCGGGGTCAGTTCCGGCCACAGCCCGTCCAGCACCTCCCACAGCTCCGGGCTGTCCTGGAGTTCCCGGTTGATCTCGGCGAGGTCGCCGGCGTCCAGCACGTCGATGCCGAACTCGGCGGTGAACCCAGCGGCGACCTGCCGGACCAGGGCGTCGATCACGGCCTGGCAGAACACCGGCCGGGCCAGGTTGTGCCGCACCCCGGAGTCGCGGGCCCGCTGCCGCGCGCTCGCGCAGGTGGCCGCGTCCAGCCACACCACCTCGTCGTTGCCGTAGCGGATCGGGACGGCCTCGTCGGGCAGTTCCTGCCGGTCGCGGATGGCGGCGGTGAGCACCTCGACCATGTCCAGCCGGCCCTTGAGTTCGGCGGCCTCGGCGGGTTCCACGGCGCGCGCGTCCACCCCGGGGTAGAGCTGGCCCACGGTCTGGGCGAGCACGCCGGTCTCGCCCAGCGACGGCAGCACCTGGTCGATGTAGCGCAGGAACGTGGTGTTGGGGCCGACCAGCAGCACGCCGCGCCTGGTCAGCCGCTCGCGGTGGGTGTAGAGCAGGTAGGCGGCCCGGTGCAGGGCCACGGCGGTCTTGCCGGTGCCCGGACCGCCCTGCACCACCAGCACGCCGTGCGCGTCGGCGCGGATGATCTCGTCCTGCTCGGCCTGGATGGTGGTGACGATGTCGCGCATCCGCCCGGTGCGGTCGGCGTTGAGCGCGGCCAGCAGGGTGGTCTCGCCGGTCAGCCCGCGCCGCGGGTCGCCGGCCCCGTACCGGTCCACCGCGCTCGGGTCGAGCACCTCGTCGTCGATGCCGGTGACGGTGCGCCGGCTGGTCCTGATGTGCCGGCGGCGGCGCACCCCGTCCGGGGCGGCGGCGGTGGCCACGTAGAACGCGGCGGCGGCCGGGGCGCGCCAGTCCATCAGCAGTGGCCGGTACTCGTCGGCCGGGTCGAACAGGCCGATGCGACCGATGTAGCGGCGCTGTCCGTCCGCCAGGTCGAGGCGCCCGAAACACAGTCCGTTCTCGGCCGCGTCGAGCTGCGCGATCCGGTCGGCGTACAATGCCACGGACGCGTCCCGCTCAACGCGTGCCTGGGGATTTCCCCCGTTTTCCCGCAGTGTCGTGGCCAACTGGGCCGAGGCTTGTTTCCGCTGGTCGTCGAGGCGCCGGTAGAGCATGGTCAGGTATTCCTGCTCGCGAGCGATCTCCTCGCCGACATCACTCGAAACAGTTGACAACAAACCCACCCTCTTGCTATCGTGAAAGCCGTTCGGCTCGGTTATTGGCGTTCCTGACAGAACCCCTACAATACCGAGCCGTTGGTGTTTTCACCGCATTCCCCGGCTGTTCCGCCGGTTTTCTCACACCGGCACACCGGCCATTCCGGGTACTCCGGTGTTCACCCCGCCTTCGGTGTCTCCAGCGCGGGCGTGGCCCGCAGGTGCTGGCGCAGCGCGACCAGCGCGGGATGCGGGTTGTCGCGGTGCCAGACCAGCGAGTGCGGGTAGGCGGGGGTCGGGTCGCGCAGCGGGATGTAGCGCAGGTCGTGGCGGGGCGGCCACAGCGGGCGGCACCACTCCCCGGCGAAGGTCGACAGCGTCGGCGACTCGGCGATGGTGTCCATCAGGTGCTCGATGCCGAAGTGCGGACCGCTGGCGTCGATGGTGAACCCGAAGGTGGCGGCCAGGTCCTCGTAGTAGGCGGCCCACTCGGTGCCCCTGACGTGGCCGGGCATCCAGACCCGGTGCCCGGCCAGCCGCGCCGGGGTGAGCGCGGACGCGTGGGCGAACTCGTGGCCCGGTCCGACCAGCAGGTCCAGTGCCTCGTCCAGCACCCGGGCGCTGGCCACCCCGTCCGGGAGCTGCCGCTGGGGGTCGGCGACCGCGCGGATGGTGGCGTCGACCGTGCCGTCGCGCACCGCGCTGATCGCCGTGTCCGCGTCGAACAGCATCACCACGTCCAGTTCGATCTCCGGGTGGGCGCGGTGGAAGTCGCGCAGCAGGGCCGCTGGCGCGACGCGGCTGCCGATCACGTCCACGCGCAGCGCCCGCCGGCCGGGGCGCACCGACGCGAGGGCGTGCTCCTCGGCCTGCAGCAGCGCCCGGGCGTGCGGCAGGAACGCCCGCCCGTCGGTGGTGAGCCGGGCGCCGCGGGGCGTGCGGGTGAACAGCCGCACACCGAGGTCGGCCTCCAGCGCCGCGACCCGCTTGGACGCCGCCTGCTGCGTGATGGCCAGGTCGTCGGCGGCGAGCTGGAACTGGCCGGCGTCGGCGACGGCGACGAACGTCCGCACGGCCGCTAGGTCCACGGCGCAGACCCTAACCGCACAACCAGCTGTTGTGCCGGGATGGCCGTCCGGTTGTTGGATTTCCACCGCGCCCGCTCGCTTTGATGTCCGCCGGTGATCGCGGGGCGGGCGAGAGGTGGCGGGGTGGCGGCGAGACGACGGCTGGGACGGCGGTTCGGCTGGTTGTGGGCGGCCTACGCGGTCAGCGCCTACGGCACCGGACTGGGCTTCGGCGCGTTGCCGCTGCTCGCCGTCCTGGTGTTGCAGGCCAGCCCGGCCGAGGTCGCCGCGCTGGCCGCGGTGGGGCCGGCGGTGGGCGCGCTGCTCGCGGTGCCGCTCGGGCCCTGGGTGGAGGCGCGGCGCAAGCGGTCGGTGCTGGTCGCCGCGGACCTCGTCCGGTTCGCGGTCCTGCTGACCGTCCCGCTCGCCTACGCCCTGGGCTGGCTCGGCTTCGCCCAGCTGCTCGTCGTCTCGGCCGTGCTGGCCGCCGCCAAGATCGCCTTCGCCGCGGCCAGCGGCGCCTACCTCAGAACCGTGGTCCGGCCGGAGGACCTGCTCGTGGCCAACGCCCGGTTCGAGTCCACGACGTGGAGTGCCACCGCGGTCGGGCCACCGCTGGGTGGCGCGGTGATCGGCCTGTTCGGCCCGGTCGCCACCGTGCTGGCCGACGCGGTCAGCTACCTGCTGTCCGCGCTGGGCATCACCGCGATCCGCGGCCGGGAGCAGCCCCCGCGCCGGACCGGGCGCGGCCGGGTCAGCGCCGGGGAGCTGGTCGCGGGCTGGCGGCACATCCTCACCCACCCGGGTCTGCGCGCGCTGCACCTCAACGCCGTGCTGGTCAACGGGCTGATCATGGCCACCGAACCGCAGCTGGCCGTGCTCATGCTCGGCCAGCTCGGCTTCCCGCCCTGGCAGTACGGTCTGGCGTTCGCCGTGCCGTGCGTGGGTGGGCTCATCGGCTCGCGCCTGGCCCGCCGGGTGGTGGCCCGGTACGGCCAGCACCGGGTGCTCCGCACCGCCGGCGCGCTGCGCGCGGTCTGGCTGATCGGCCTGGTCCTCGTCCGACCCGGGGCCCTCGGCCTGGCCACCGTGATCGCCGTCGAACTCGCGATCATCCTCAGCGTGAGCCTGTTCAACCCGGTGCTCGCCACCTACCGGCTGGAACACACCCCGGCCGACCGCACCGCCCGCACCCTGTCGGCCTGGTCGATCAGCACCAGCGTCGGCATCGCCACCTGCACGGCGCTGGCCGGCGTGCTCGCCGACGCCACCGGTCCGCGCACCGCGATCGCGGCCGCCGGCCTGCTCGCCCTGCTCACCCCGCTGCTGCTGCCCCGGCACGACCAGCCGCCCGCGCCCGGCCGGCCCACCGGGCCCTCGACGACGGCCAGGCACACCGCCGTCGAGCGGTGAGGTCACACCGCGCGGCTCGCGCGCGGCCCGTCCAGTCCCCACGAGACGATCCTGGTGGGGGTGATCCGGATGACCTCCCGGGACATGCCGGGCACGGGTGGCTCCTGGTCGGTCAGCGCCACCGCCCGGCCCCGGATCTCGATGCCCCGGGGCGCCCACGGGTCGACCGTCGCCAGGTCGTCCACGACGAACGCGACCGTGCTGCCCCGCTGGACGTTGCGGAACTTCTTCGACCGGCCCAGCGCGCCCCCGCCGATGACGATCGTGCCGGTGTCGGCGTCGACGAAGAAGTTCGTCGGGTTGTTCTGCACCTGCCCGTCGGGTGCGACGGTGGCCAGCCGCCCGATGTGCTGGGTGGCCAGGTAGTCGAGTTCGGCTTGGGTGAAGGTCATGGGGTGTTCGTCCGCTCGTCGCTGTGGTCGGCCGGGGCCGGTCGGGGTGGGCCGGTTCAGATGTGCAGGTCGTCGACGGCGGTGGCGGTCGGCGTGTTGATGACACCGTCGAACGCGTCGAGGACGGGGGTGTGCACGTAGGTGCTCTGCAGGCGGACGCGGTCCGGGCCGGGGGCGGCACCGGTGGCCTCGCGGCGCGCCCGGCGCAGGTCGGCGAGGCCGGTGCCGAGCCCGGCGGCGGCGAAGGCGGCCTCGACGCTTCCGGGTTCCGGCGGGCCCAGCGGGGTGTTGTCGATGGTGAAGCCGAAGGGCGTTGTCTCGTCGCGGCGCATCTCCGCGGTGTGCCCGGTGGTGCTCGTCAGGGCGAGGGCGAAGTAGTCGTCGCCGAGCGAGCGGTGCAGGTACTGCCCCATCGGGAACCCGGTGAGCTGGCCGTTGAAGGCGATCGACGTCTTCTGGATGTGGGCGTTGTGGGCCACCAGCACCACGCGGGTGCCTGGGTCGAAGCGCTCCAGGTGCCAGCGCACCGACCCGGCCATGTAGCTGTCGCGGGCGGAGGTGTCGGCGGTCAGGCCGGTTCCGGCGAACAGGCCGGCCATGGCCCGGAAGGCGTAGTCGGCGTGGCAGGCACCCTCCAGGCGGCGCAGGGCGATGTCATAGCTGTGCTGGTCACTGCGGGACACGTAGTGCCCTTCGAGGGCGCGGAACCGGATGAGCAGGCGCGCCAGGCCCGCGCTGAGCGCGTCCTGTTCCGCGGTGTCCAGGCGCGCCCACGCGGGTGCGGCCACGGCCCCGGAGTGGCCGGCGAACGACGCGGCGATCCGCGTCGCCGCCTCGACCGCCGGCAGGGTGTCCGGATCGACCTCGCGCAGGTAGTCGGCGACCGGGGCCAGCGAGGGCAGCAGGGACCCGCCGGCCGCCGGGATGTCGACGCCGGCGAAGCGCACCGGTCGCGCGGCCGTGCGGTTGTGCTGGCGGACCCAGCGCAGTGGCTCCTCAAGCCCCACCGGGACCGCCGAGGCCAGGTGCGCGGACAGGTCGTCGTCCGCGCCCTCGCCCCGCACCCAGGCGTCGAGGGGGAAGCCCTCGCTGAAGCCGTACTCGAAGGCCAGGACGGTGAACCCGCAGCGCTCGACCAGGAACCGCAGGACGCGTTGGCGCAGCAGGCTGAACTCGCTGATGAAGTGGGAGTGCTCGCCGACCGCGACGACGCGCGCGCCGCCGATGATGTCGCCCAGCGGCTCCAGGTCGTCCAGCGGCGCCGCCGGGTCGAGGTGGGTGAGCGGGACGGCGTGGTCGCGGAGCCAGCCGGCGAACGGGGTGTGCGTGGTGGGAGCAGGCATGCTGATGACTCGATTCGCGGGTGGTTGGGGGTGGTGTGGTGCGGGAACGCGGGCGTGGGTGACCGGTGCGGGGCCGCGGCCGGGTCACCGGGGTGGCAGCGCGGCCGCGGCCGCCGCCAGGTCGTCGACGCTGCCGGACATGATCGTGCGAACGTGTTCGGTGATGTGCTGGAGCGGCCAGTCCCACCAGGCCAGGTCGAGCAGGCGGGCGATGTCCGCGTCGCTGTGGCGGCGGCGGATCAGCCTGGCCGGGTTGCCGCCGACGATGCCGTAGTCGGGGACGTCGTCGACGACAACGGACCCGGAGGCGATGATCGCGCCGTGGCCGATGCGGACGCCGGGCATCACCGTGGACCGGTAGCCGAACCAGACGTCGTGGCCCACCACGGTGTCGCCCCGCCCGGGCAGGCCGGTGATCAGGTCGAAGTGCTCGGCCCAGGAACCGCCCATGATCGGGAAGGGGAACGTCGACGGCCCGTCCATGCGGTGGTTGGCGCCGTTCATGATGAACCGCACGCCTTCGCCCAGCGCGCAGAACTTCCCGATGACCAGCTTCTCCGGCCCGTAGTGGTACAGCACGTTGCGGGTCTCGAACGCGGTCGGGTCATCCGGGTCGTCGTAGTAGGTGAACTCCCCCACCTCGATCAGCGAAGAGGTGACCAGTGGTTTCAGCAGCACCACGCGCGGCTGCCCCGGCATCGGGTGCAGTGCGGTGGGGTCGGCGGGCACAGGTGGCATGCCTGTCTCCATTCTTTCGGTGAGGGGTGTGCGCGGGTGTGGGGGTGTGTCAGGCGGTGGCGACGCGCGGCGCCGCCGGCCGCATCGCCAACTGCGCGCCCTGCCAGCGCTGACGCAGCCGGCGGTCGTGGCTGACGACGACGAGGGTGCCGGTGTGGTCCGCCAGGGCGGCTTCCAGCTCCTCGACCAGGGCGGGCGAGAGGTGGTTGGTGGGCTCGTCGAGCAGCAGGACCTCGGCCGGCTCGCTGAGCAGGCGCGCCAGGGCGAGCCGCTGCCGCTGCCCGGTGGACAGCCGGCCGACCGGCACCGAGAACTGCTCGGGGTCGAACAGGCCGAGGGCCAGCAGCCGGTCGGCGTGCTCGGCGCGCGCACCGGCCCGACCGCGGGCGAAGGCGGCCAGCAGCGGCTCGCCCGGGTCCCCGACGTGCGGTTCCTGCGGCAGGTAGGCGATCCGGCCGCGGCGGGTGACGCTCCCGCTGTCGGGCACGAGTTCGCCGGCCAGCACGCGCAGCAGGGTGCTCTTGCCCGTTCCGTTCGGCCCCGTCACCAGCAGGCGCTCGCCCGCCGTGACGGTGAGGCTGGTGCTGGCGAGCCGGTCCGTGACGGCGACGTCGGCGGCGTCGAGCACCACGCCCCGCATGGGCCGGGCCCGCAGCACGGGGGTGAAGCGCAGCGGCTGCGGCGGTGGCGGGACCGGGTCGGCCAGCAGGCGGCGCAGCCGTTCCTCGGCGTTGCGCACCCGGCTGGCCACCGACTGCTGCACCCGGCCGCCCGCCCGGTCGTAGGCCATCTTGTTGCCGTCCCGCATCGGACGCCCCGGCGCGACCTGGCGGGCCGTGGTCGCGGCGGCCTCGCGGAGCCGGTCGACGTCGGCGCGCCACTGCTCGTGCGCCTGGGCCCAGCGCTGCCGGGCGGCCGCCTTCTCGGCGAGGTAGCCGGCGTAGCCGTTGCCGTACCGGACGACGCCGTGCCGGTCGGCGTCCACCTCCAGCAGGCTGGTGGTGACGCGTTCGAGGAAGGCCCGGTCGTGGGAGACCACCACGGTGGTGCCCCGCCGGGCGCGCAGGTGTTCCTCCAGCCAGACCAGGGCGCTCTCGTCGAGGTGGTTGGTCGGCTCGTCCAGCAGCAGGACCTCGGGTGCCGCCGCCAGCACGGCCGCCAGCCGCAGCCTGACCCGCTCGCCACCGGAGAGACCGCCCACGGTGCGGGCGCGGCCGACCAGCCCCAGACCGAGTCCGTGCAGGGCCCGCTCCACCCGGGCGTCGGCGTCGTAGCCGCCGCGCAGCTCGAAGATCGCGGTCAGCTCGCCGTACTCGGCCAGAGCCGACTCGGTGCCCTCGGCCATCGCCGCCTCCAGGCGGCGCATCCGCTCCTCGACCGCACGCAGATCGCTCAGCGCCTGGTCGATGACCTGCTGGACGGTCGCGTCCAGCGGCAGCCGCCCGTCCTGGGCGAGGTAGCCGACGCCGCCGTCGGCCTGGACGACGATCCTGCCCTGGTCGGGTTGTTCCCGCCCGGCGAGCAGGCGCAGCAGGGTGGTCTTGCCCGATCCGTTCTCACCGACGATCCCGGTGCGCTCACCCGCGGCGAGCGCGCAGGTCACCGAGTCAAGGACGAGCCTGCCGTTGTAGGACTTGCTGACCGCGAGCGCGGTGATCTGGGTGGGCATGCGTGCACTCCAAAGCATTCGAGGACGGGACAGCCGGCACGGGCTGTCCGGCTGCCGGGCGAAGGCTTTGGAAGAACATTGGTGACCCCATTAGTGCGACAACTGATGCATTAAGATCCTGCCATGCCGTTGCCCCCTGAGCAACCCCCTTACCAGCGATGACTTCCCCAGCACCGCGACCGGAGGGCACCCACCCCCATGCCACCACCCCAGCGCCGCCCCGGCGGCCGCACCGCTCGCATCCGCCGGCAGGTGCTCGACGCGGTCCTCGCGGAACTCGCCGAGCGCGGTTATGACGGGCTCACCGTGGAAGCCGTCGCCGCCCGCGCCGGCGTGCACCGCGCCACGGTGTACCGGCGTTGGGGGGACGTCGGCGGCCTGCTCGCCGACGTCCTGGACGCGGCCGGCGACGACGCCTGGCAGCCCCCGGACACCGGTTCCCTGCAAGCGGACCTGGCCGCGCTCAACCGCGAGATCCGGGACGCGCTGACCGCGCAGCCGCCGATCGTGGCGGCCCTGATCGCCGCCTCGTTCCGCTCCGAACAGGCCGAACACGCCCAGCGGCGACTCTGGGAGGACCGGTACGCCCGCTGCGAGCGCGTGGTCACCCGGGCCGTCCAGCGCGGCGAACTCCCGCCGCACACCAACGCGCGGCGCCTGCTCATCGCCGCCACCGCGCCCGTGTACCACCAGCTGGTGCTGCTCCGCACGCCACCCGACCCGGACCTGCCCGAGCAGGCGGCCCGCACGGCCGCCATCGCCGCGGCCGCCGGCGCCTTCACCGAGCCCCCACCGGATGGCGACACCTGACGGCGGACTGGTCTCCCCACCCCGGGAAACGGATTTGCACTTGGTGTTGCACGCACCGCGTGCATAATGGACACGCGCCTGCTGCGCGGTGAGCACCGGAGCCGGACCGGTCGGCGAGAACGGCCGAGGACCTGACCGCCCGCCGCGCCGCGGAGAACCCCCTACCAGGCCGCACGGTGAGGAGAACACGGTGAGACGCATCGGCATCATCGGAGTGGGCGAGATCGGCCGGGCCATCGTGCTGGGCCTGCGGCACGGGGGCGACACCTCGACCGAGGTCTTCCTCTCCCCCCGGGGCGCCCGCACCGCCGCCGAGCTGGCCGAGCACCACGCGGGCGTGCGGGTGTGCGCCAGCAACCAGGAGGTGGTGGACCGCGCCGAGCTGGTGATCATCGCCGTGCGCCGGCCCGACCGGCACGAGGCCCTGGCCGGCCTGCGGGTGCCCGGCGACCGGATCGTGGTCAACGTGATGGCCGGGGTCGGCCACGACGACCTGCGGCGGACGCTCGGCACCGACGCCCCGCTGGTCCGGGCCATCCCCCTGCCCGCCATTCGGGAACGCCGCTGCGTCACGGTGGTGCACCCGGCGCACCCGGAGGTGAACTCGCTCTTCGAGCGGTTGGGTGGCGTGCTCCCCGTCGCGGACGAGGCCGCCTTCACCGTCTTCTCCGCGCTGACGGGGACGCTGACCACCCACTACGCGTACCTGGCCGCGCTCACCGCGTGGGCCGCCGACCACGGCATCGCCGCCGACGACGCCGAGCGCTACGTCCGCGACCTCTTCCAGGGCGTCGGCCGCGCCCTGCACGACCAGACCCGCTCCCTGCGCCAACTCGCGGCCGACCACGAGACCCCGGGCGGGAGCAACGAGCGCGTCCGCACCACCTGGTTCGACGCGGCCAACGCCGCGGCGCTCACCACGGTCCTCGACGACCTCCTCGCCGAGCTGCGGTAGCCCCGGCCCGGGCGGCCCACCCTGGTCAGCCGAGCGAGACGGCGAGCAGGGCGATGGCCGAACCGGCGAAGACCACGGTGTTGCGGATGTGCGCCTGGGCCCGAACCCAGCGGGGAAAGGCGTTCTCCGCGGCCCTGAGGAAGGGCGCGACCTGGACGCGCGCGAGTTCCGGGTCGCCCTTGCGCTGGAACGCGGCGGTCACGGAGCGCACCGCGGTGCGGTTGCTGTAGACGATCACCACGTTCATCAGCAGGACCAGCGAGGAGAAGACCCAGGTCAGCGGCTGGGCCAGCCCGGCGCCGGCGAGGTTGCGGGCGGCGATCGCGGCCACCACCACGGCCACCGACCTGCACGGCATGTTCACCCGCCACCCCTGGCTGGTGCAGGTCCTCGCCAGCTACGTCGTCTACGGCCACAGCAAGGCCCGCCACGACGACCACAGCCTCGCCGTCTACGAGACCCCCGGTTTCACCGCCGCCCAGGCCGACCAGGCCGCCACGGCCGTCTTCACCTACGTCCTCGGCAACGCGACCGGCACCGCCGCGACCGCCTCCCTCACCCGCAGGCTCGACCAGGACCACACCGCCGAGGAGCAGTTCCACGAGGCCATGACCAAGGCCCGGGAGATCGCCGAGCACTACCCCCGGCTGCGCGCCCGGCTCGGCCGCGCCGGTCAGGGGCGCGGGGCGAGCAGGGCCGACATCGCGGCGACCACCGACGGCGCCACCCGGTAGTACACCCAGGTGCCGCGGCGCTGCGAGGTGAGCAGACCGGCGTCGCGCAGCTTCTTCAGGTGGTGGGAGACGGTCGGCTGGGAGACCCCGACGTCGGCGATGTCGCACACGCACGCCTCCCCGCCGGGGTGCGAGGCGATCTTGGAGAACAGGCGCACCCGCACCGGATCGGACAGCGCCTTGAACATCACGGCCACCTTCTCCGCGTCAGCGGGCGAGAGTTCGCCGGCGGTCAGCGGCGGACAGCACGGGACGACCGGCTCCTCGGCCAGGGGAAGCGACACCGGCTGCGACTTCGACATGCATCTATGTTGACATCTGTCGATACAGCGAGCAAGCTGCCGCTACATAGACAAACGTCGAAGTATTGGTGGTGCCGCTCCCCTGGCTGGGCTGCCGCACCACCGCACCGCAGCGAGAGGACGCCCGTCATGACCGCATCCACCGACCCCCTGCCCGTCGCGGTGATCGGCGCCGGCCCGGTCGGCCTGGCCGCCGCCGCGCACCTGCTCGACCAGGGCCTGGAACCCCTGGCGCTGGAAGCCGGCCCCACCCCCGGGGCGGCGGTGCGCGAGTGGGGCCACGTGCGGCTGTTCTCCCGCTGGTCCGAACTTGTCGACCCCGCCGCCGAGAAGCTGCTCGCCCCCACCGGCTGGAGTGCGCCCGACCCGACCACCTACCCCACCGGGGCCGACTGGGCCGAGCACTACCTCGACCCCCTCGCGGCCGCCCTGGGCGCGCGGGTGCGACTGAACACCCGGGTCACCGGCGTGGCCCGCGCCGGCCGCGACCGCGTGGTCGACTCCGGCCGCGACACCCAGCCCCTCACCCTGCACGTGGTCACCCCTGACGGTGCGGAGCAACGCCTGACCGCCCGAGCCGTCATCGACGCCTCCGGAACCTGGACCACGCCCAACCCGTTGGGCGCCGACGGCCTGCCCGCCCTGGGCGAGACCGCCGCCGCCGACCGCATCACCTACCGGGTCCCCGACCTGCGCGACCCGGACACCCGGGCCCGCTACGCCGGCAGGCGGGTGGCCGTGGTCGGTTCCGGTGCCTCGGCGTTCACCGCCCTGGCCGCACTCGCCGACCTCGCCGCCCAGGCCGAGGGCACGCACGCGGTGTGGGTGCTGCGCCGCGGCCTGACCGCGAACACCTTCGGCGGCGGCTCCGCCGACCAACTCCCCGCCCGGGGCGCGTTGGGCCAGCGCGCCAAAGCCGCCGTCGAGGCCGGACACGCCACCGCCGTCACCGGTTTCCGCACCACCGCCGTGGAACGCGGCGACGACGACCGGCTGGTGCTGGTCGACGAGTCCGGCCGACGCCTGGCGGCGGTGGACGAGGTCCTGGTGCTCACCGGGTTCCGCCCCGACCTGTCGATGCTCACCGAACTGCGCCTGGGCCTGGACGACCGACTGCAGGCCCCGGTCGCGCTCGCACCGCTGATCGACCCCAACGTCCACTCCTGCGGCACGGTCTACCCGCACGGCGCCGCCGAGCTGTCCCACCCGGAACAGGGCGTCTACCTGGCCGGGATGAAGAGCTACGGCCGCGCCCCCACCTTCCTGGCGCTGACCGGCTACGAGCAGGTGCGCTCGATCGCCGCGAAGCTGGCCGGCGATGACGAGGCCGCCGCCCGGGTGGAGTTGGTGCTGCCCGAGACCGGGGTGTGCGGCGGGGCCGGCCTGTTCGACCAGCCCGAGCAGGCCACCGCCACCAGCGGTGGGGGCTGCTGCGGCACCGGGCCGGTCACGGTGCGGATCGGCACCGCCGTGTCCCGCGGTGGCTGCTGAGCCTGCGAACAACAACCAGGGGGGCGGCGGCGGTCACCGACCGCGGTGACCAAAGTGGACAGTGGCGTGCGCGCGCGTCGCTCGCCACCGGCCAACGCCACGTGGGTGGGTGAGGTCACCAGCTGGCTCGCCGAAAGTCGGCGCCCCCAACGCAAACGCGCTGCTACGCTGATCGACATGAGTTCCGTCATCCACAACTGGCAGGCCACGCGCACGCGGTCGACGTTCTGACCGTGGTGCCGGCCGTCGCCGGCATCGGGGTCCACGTCCGCCACTCGCCTCCGGATGACAAGGATCTTCACCATGCGCGTCAACTCGCGCCCCACTTTTGTCTTCGTTCACGGCGGTTCCAGCAACTCGCGGGCCTGGGGCCCGTTGCAGAACGAGCTGGCCCTGCTCGGACACCGTTCGCACGCCGTCGACCTGCCCGGCCACGGCGACCGCGCCGACAGCCCCGCCGCCTACTACCAGCAGCCCCAGGACCTCGTGGCGCTGGCCGCCGCTCCCTCCCCGATGCGTGGTGTCACGTTGCGGGACAACGTGGAGCACGTGGTGAACGCCGTGCGCCGGCTCGCCGAACACGGGCCGGTCGTCCTGGTCGGCAACAGCCTCGGTGGCCTGACGATCAGCGCCGTCGCCAACGCCGTGCCGGACCTGCTGGACCGCGTCGTCTACCTCTCCGCGCTGTGCCTCAGCAGCCCGGCCATGCTCACCGAGCCGTGGGACGTGGTGGACGACAACCTGCTGGACGCGGCGGCGGCGCGGATTTCCGTGCCGGACGTGCGCGACCCCGCGGTGGCCCGGCTGAACTGGCGCAGCGCCCACGCCGACCCGGCCCTGTTCGCCCAGCTGAAAACCGCCATCATGGCCGACGCCACGGACAACCAGTTCCGGGCGCTGCTGGACGCGATGGACCCGGATGAGAACCACTCGGTGCTGGAGCCAGGGGCCCTGGTCCGGGCCGACCGATGGGGCCGCGTTCCGCACACCTACGTCCGCCTGTCCGAGGACCGCAGCATCACCCCGGCCGTGCAGGACTACATGATCCGGAAAGCGGACGAGCTGACCCCGGACAACCCGTTCGAGGTGCACACCCTGGCCGCGTCACACGTCGGCTACTTCAGTCGGCCGCAACCCTTCGCGGACCTCCTGGCCAGCCTGGTCTAGCCCCCGTCCGGCGTCCCCGCCGCCAGTCGTCGCGGCGGCGGGGGCATCTGGGCGCGGCCGCGCAGCGCCAGTTCGGCGAAGATGCGGGCCACGTATGTCTTGACCGCAGCCGCGCTGAGCGTGAGTTCCCGCGCGCGTCGCGCAGGCCTCGACCCCCGGCCGGTCCCGGTCGGGGGCAGCCACCGACTGTTCGCTGTCCGCTGAAGAAGCAGTCGATGCGGCACAGCACCGCACCCACCGTCCAGCCATCTCGGGCCCCGGTGGGGCTGCCAGCGTGGGTGAGCAGCAGAGCATCACCATCCCGCCGCAGGTCGGGCGCCGAGCACGCCCGGGCAGCGTCGACGGCGTCAACGGCGTCAACGGCTACCCCGACAACCCCGACCACGGTGCCGACGTCGCAGGCGCCGGCCCGCGCCCACTGCCGGGCATCGCCGGGCAGACCTTCCTGCTGGCCTTCCAACTGGCCGCGGTGAACCCCCGAAAACAACAGGTGTGCTTTCGGACACATCAGCAGAACGGGGGTGTCGCCGGCCGGCACCGAACTCGCCGCCGCAATGCCCTGCCATTCCCGGCTTACCGTCCCTGAACAGGGCAAAGATCGTTCACGACAGGGTGAAGCAGGAAAACTCCCCGGCCTTGCCAACACCTTCCGGCGCACGGGTGAGTTCACGAACCAGAAACACCTGGAGACAACAACAGTGGGGCGGCCACCGTGATGGTGACCGCCCCACTGTTTGAGCCTCAGCTCGTTTTCGTCACTCGGGTTCGGCTGATTTCACAACCGACCCCAAGTGGGCGAGGAGGGAGTTGAACCCTCACGTCCTTTCGGACACACGGACCTGAACCGTGCGCGTCTGCCATTCCGCCACTCGCCCTCTCGGGCACTAGCCCTTTGAGGTGACGCGCAGAAGCGTAGCACGACTTCCGCCCAGGGTTAAAACGGACCCGTGTCACGTCTCGTCGGCCCGGATACGATCGGGTCGAGAAGTCGTCCGTGTGGGAGGTAGTGACCGTGGGCCTCGTGCAGCGCTTCGAGCGCCGTCTCGAAGGCATCGTCGGCAACACCTTCGCTCGGGTGTTCGGGGGCAGCGTCGTTCCCCAGGAGGTAGCACAGGCGCTGCAGCGGGAGTGCGACGTCAACATCCGCGAGCTGGCGGGCGGCCGGCTGCTCGCCCCCAACCACTACAAGGTGCTGCTCGGATCGGCCGACCACGCCCAGCTGGCCGGCGACGAGCAGGCTGAACAGCGCATCACGCAGCTCTTGGCTGACTGCGTGGAGGAACATCTCGTTGAGCACGGATGGGACACCTATGGTGACGTCGTAGTCTCCCTGGAGCGCTCCGACGCGCTGCACACGGGACAATTCCGAACCAGCTCGTCCGTCGACCCCGACGTACGCCGACGGTCAGCACCACCTCGCACCGCAGGAGACCGATCCATGAGCCAGCCTCCCGGCTACGGCCAGTACCCCGAGGGCGACCCGTACGCCCAGCAGGGGCAGCACGGCTACGGACAAGGCCAGTACGGCAACGACCAGGGCTACGGCCAGCAGCAGGGCTACGGCCAGCCCGGCGGCTACGACCAGGGCTACGGCGCCCAGCCTGGCGGCTACGACCAGGGCTACGGCCAGCAGGGTTACGGCGGCGCCCAGCCCGGTTACGACCAGGGCTACGGCGGTGGCCAGCCCGGTGGTTACGACCAGGGCTACGGCGCCCAGCCCGGGTATGACCAGGGTTACGGCGGCGCCCAGCCCGGCGGCTACGACCAGGGCTACGGCGCCCAGCCCGGCGGCTACGACCAGGGCTACGGCCAGCAGGGTTACGGCGGCGCCCAGCCCGGTTACGACCAGGGCTACGGCCAGCAGGGCTACGGCCAGCCCGGCGGCTACCAGGACCCGTCCGGCGGCAACTACGTCCCGCCGGGCATGCAGAGCGGTCCCCGGCAGGCCAGCCTCCAGCTCGACGACGGCTCCAACCGGACATACTCCCTCAAGCAGGGCGGTAATGTGGTCGGGCGCGGCCAGGACGCGGACTTCCGTCTGCCCGACACCGGGGTTTCCAGGAGGCACCTGGAGATCACCTGGGACGGGCAGAGTGCGATGCTCGCTGATCTCGGTTCGACAAACGGCACTACGGTGAACGGCACACCGGTGCAGACTTGGCAACTCGCGGACGGCGACGTCGTCCGCATCGGCCACTCTTCACTGGTCTTCCGGACACAGGGCTGAGCGGTCGAGCAGGCAGCGGCAGTCGTCACTTCCAGGCGGGAGCGTTCACAACTAGTGCCAGAGCTGGTGATGCAGCTGACCAGAGCGGGGTTCCTGATCCTGCTCTGGTTGTTCGTGCTGGCTGCGCTTCGAGTGGTTCGTTCGGATCTCTACGCCGCTTCGGGACTTCGCGTGTCGGCTCCCGGCTTCCGCCGGGACAAGGAGAAGGGCCGCAGGGGCAAGGCGGCCAGGCAACTCGTGGTCACCCACGGGGCGTTGGCCGGCACGCGCATCTCCCTTGAGGGGCGGCCGATCCTGATCGGCCGGGCCGACGACTCGACCCTGGTACTCGACGACGACTACGCGTCCACCCGTCACGCGCGGTTGTCGCTGCGTGGAACCGACTGGTACGTGGAGGATCTCGGCTCCACGAACGGCACCTATCTAGACCGGGCGAAGGTCACGGCACCCCTCCGGGTCCCGCTCGGCGTCCCGATCCGCATCGGCAAAACGGTGATCGAGCTGCGCTCATGACCCTCGTCCTCCGCTACGCAGCCCGCAGTGATCGCGGCCTGGTTCGCTCCAACAACCAGGACTCCGTGTACGCGGGCCCTCGCCTGCTCGCACTCGCCGACGGCATGGGTGGCCATGCCGCGGGTGAAGTGGCCAGCAAAGTTGTCATCGCCGCACTGGCCCACCTCGACGACGACGAACCGGGCGACGACCTGCTCGGCCAGTTGCGCGAGGCGGTGTTCTCCGGCAACAGCGCCATCTCGGAGCTGGTGGCCAGCGACCCCGAGCTGGACGGCATGGGCACCACGCTCACCGCCGTGCTGTTCGCGGGCAGCCGGCTGGGCCTGGTCCACATCGGCGACTCCCGGGCGTATCTGCTGCGCAACGGCACGTTCGCGCAGATCACCCATGACGACACGTTCGTCCAGTCGCTGATCGACGAGGGCCGGATCACCCAGGAGGAGGCCGAGAACCACCCGCAGCGCTCGCTGCTGCTGCGGGCGCTGACCGGCCACGAGGTGGAGCCCAGCCTCGCCGTGCGCGAAGCCCGGTCCGGCGACCGCTACCTGCTGTGCTCCGACGGCCTGTCCGGTGTGGTCAGCCTGGAGACGCTGAGCGAGGCCATCCAGATCCCCGACCCGCAGGCCTGCGCCGACCGGATGATCGAGCTGGCGCTGCGCGGCGGCGGCCCGGACAACGTGACCTGCATCGTCGCCGACGTCGTCGACGTCGACTACGGCGAGGACGCGCCCATCGTGGGCGGTGCGGCCGGCGACGGCAGCGAGGAGCAGCCACCCCCGGACTCGGCCGCGGCCAGGGCCGGCGCCATCACCGCGCCGCCGCGTCCCCCGGTGCAGCGGTTCGAGACCCCGGTGGACCCTCCCGACCCGGGCCGTAAACGGCGCCGGCGACTGCGGACGCTGCTGCTGCTGGTGCTGGTGCTGGCACTGGCGGGCGGAGCCCTGTTCGCCGTGCGGTACTGGGTGATGCGCCAGTATTTCGTCGGGGCCAACGAGGAGCGCCAGGTCGTCATCTTCCAGGGGGTGACCGGCAGCATCCTCGGGGTCAGCCTGCACACCCAGGTCGAGGGGTCGTGTCCGGCCGGCGAGCAGAACTGCGAGCCGATCTACCTGGACGACCTGCAGGGCGCCGCCCGGGAGACGGTGCGGACCGGCATCACCGACGTGGACGGCCTGGCTGGCGCGCGCGCGGCCATCGCCGAGCTGCGCACCGAGCGGCTGCTCCCCCCGTGCATCACCGAGCCCCAGTCCGAGCAGCCGGTCAGCGGGCAGCCCAGCGGCGACCAGCAGTCGTCCAGCGTGCAGCCGACGTCCAGCGCCGGTGTGCCCAGCTCGTCGGTCAGCAGCGCGCCCAACTCGGCCGGATTCTCCATCCCGTCGGGGAGTGTGGTCACCGACTCCAGCGCGCAGTCCTCGCCGAGCCAGGAGTTGACCTCGGTGTCGCGCCCGTCGCAGAGCCCGGGCGTGAACTGCCGGAAGGATCGGTAAGGTGACCACGCCTGTTCCCACGGCTGGAGGCAGCCCTGGCGGGGCGAGCGGCCCGACCTCCACCGCCCCCAACCTGCAGCCACCCACGCGCCGCAACACCGAGCTGTTGTTGTTGGCGTTCGCCGCGTTCATGGTGACGCTCTCACTGGTTCTGGTCGAGGGCAACCAGGAGCAGGCGATCACCATGGAGGTCGGCTACTACGGGCTGGCGTTCCTGGTGCTGTTCGGCGCCGCCCACCTGGCGGTGCGCCGCTGGGCGCCGTACGCGGACCCGCTGATCCTGCCGTGCGCGGCCCTGCTCAACGGGCTCGGCCTGGTGATGATCCACCGGATCGACCTGGCCAAGATCGAGTCCACGCTGCGCAGGGGCAAGACGGTGTGGGAGCCCGAGGCACCGCAGCAGGTGGTGTGGACCGCGCTGGGCCTGGTGCTGTTCGTGGCCATCCTGCTGGTGGTGAAGAACCACCGCACGCTGGCCAAGTTGGGCTACACCTTCGGCTTGGCCGGCCTGGTCGCGCTGGCCCTGCCCGGCATCCTGCCCGCGCCGCTGTCCCGACCGGTCAACGGCGCCAAGATCTGGCTGCAGTTCGGCTTCGCCAGCATCCAGCCGGGTGAGTTCGCCAAGATCATGTTGATGATCTTCTTCGCCTCGTTCCTGGTGGCGAAGCGGGACCTGTTCACCGCGGCCGGCCGCCGGTTCCTCGGCATGGACCTGCCCAGGGCTCGCGACCTCGGCCCGATCATCGCGGCCTGGCTGGTGTCCATCGGCGTGCTGGTGCTGGAACGGGACCTGGGCAGCTCGCTGCTGTTCTTCGGCATCGTGCTGGTGATGCTCTACATCGCCACCGAGCGGGCCGCCTGGGTGGTGTTGGGCCTGTCCCTGTTCGTGGGCGGCTGCCTGGTCGCCTACCAGTTGTTCAGTCACGTGCAGATCCGGGTGGCCAACTGGCTGCACCCGCTGCACGACGTCTACGACAAGAGCCTCCAGGTGGCGCAGGCGCTGTTCGGCCTGGCCACCGGCGGCCTGTTCGGCACCGGCCTTGGCAACGGCCGGCCGGACCTGGTGCCCGAGGCGCAGACCGACTACATCACCGCCGCGCTCGGTGAGGAACTCGGCTTTGTCGGACTGGCCGCGATCCTGCTGCTCTACGGCCTGCTGGCACTGCGCGGCCTGCGCAGCGCGCTGGCCGTGCGCGACTCGTTCGGCAAACTGCTCGGCGCTGGTCTCTCCTTCGCCGTCTGCCTGCAGGTGTTCGTCGTGGTCGGCGGCGTCACCACACTCATCCCGGTGACCGGTCTGACCGCGCCGTTCCTGTCCAAGGGAGGGTCTTCCCTGCTGGCCAACTACATCCTGATCGCACTGCTGCTGCGGATCTCGGACGCGGCGCGGCGGCCCCAGCCGACCAGCAAGCCCAAGCGCCCGCCCCAGCCGGCCATCGCCGACCAGAGCACGGTCATGGTGGAGCGGCCCTCATGAACACGCCGATGCGCCGGGTCGGCCTGGCCATGATGGTGATGGTGTTGCTGCTGCTGGCCAACGCCACCTACGTGCAGATCATCGCCGCTGAGCGGTACCGCACCAACGACGCCAACCAGCGGGTGCTGCTGGACCAGTACGGCCGCAAGCGCGGCCAGATCATCGCGGCTGACGGCCAGCCACTGGCCAGCGTGCAGGAGACCAACGACCGGCTGCGCTACCTGCGCACCTACCCCAAGGGCCTGATCTACTCGCCGGTCACCGGCTACTACTCGACCAGCTACGGCTCCGCCGGCATGGAGCGGATCGAGGACGACGTCCTCAACGGTGACGACGACCGGCTGATCGTGAACCGGCTGTCCGACGTGATCACCGGGCGCGACCCGCAGGGCGGCAGCGTGCAGCTGACCATCAACCCGGCCGCGCAGGAGACCGCCTACAACCAGATGACCGAGAAGGGCTTCACCGGATCGGTCGTGGCGATCAAGCCGGACACGGGCGAGATTCTGGCCATGGTCAACACCCCGTCCTACGACCCGAACCTGTTGGCCACGCACGACGAGGCAGCGCAGAAGAACGCCTACACCGAACTGGACAAGGCCGAGGGCAACCCGCTGCGCAACAAGGCCGTGCAGGACATCTACCCGCCCGGGTCCACGTTCAAGCTGGTGGTGGCCGCCGCCGCGCTGGAGAACGGGGCGACCAAGGACACCCAGCTGCCCGCCCAGGCGGAGATCCAGCTGCCGAACACCAACACCACGCTGGAGAACTTCAACCACACCACGTGCGGCAGCGGGCAGACGGCATCGCTGCAGGAGGCGCTGGCCCGCTCGTGCAACACGGCGTTCGCCCAGCTGGCCGGTGACCTGGGCACGGACAAGCTCAAGGAGCAGGCGGCCAAGTTCGGTTTCGGCGAGCAGGGCCAGGAGATCCCGCTGCGCGTGCAGCCGTCGTCGGTGGGTGACATCCCGGACAAGGCCGCGCTGTACCAGAGCGGCATCGGCCAGCGCGACGTGGTGATGACCCCGCTGCAGGACGCGGTGGTGGCGGCGACCATCGCCAACGGTGGCGTGCGCATGCAGCCGCACCTGGTCAGCAAGGTGCTCAGCCCCAACCTGTCGGAGCTGGAGACGGTCGATCCCGAGGAGGTCGGCGAGGCGGTCACCCCGGCCACCGCGGCCACCCTGCGCGACATGATGATCGCCTCGGAGCAGCGGACCAGTGGCGGCGGCAAGCTGCAGGGCGTCACCATCGCCTCCAAGACCGGTACGGCCGAGCACGGCACCGACCCGAAGAACACCAACCCGCACGCGTGGTACGTGGCCTTCGCTCCGGCGGAGAAGCCCGAGGTGGCCGTGGCCGTCCTGGTGGAGAACGGGGGCGACCGGGGGCTGGAGGCCACTGGCGGCTCGGTGGCGGCGCCGATCGGGCGCGCGGTCATCGGTGCGGTGCTGGGGGGAAGCTGATGCTCACATCCGGCCAGTTGCTCGCCGAGCGGTACCGCCTTTCCCGGCGGATCGCTGTCGGCGGCATGGGCGAGGTGTGGGAGGCCGCGGACACCCGGCTGGACCGCCGCGTCGCGGTCAAGGTGCTCAAGCCGGAGCTGTGCGGGGACGCCGAGTTCCTGCACCGGTTCCGGATCGAGGCGCGGACCACCGCGTCGCTGAACCACCCGGGCATCGCCGCGGTGCACGACTACGGTGAGACCGCGGCCGTGCCCGACGGCCCGCAGGACACCGCCTACCTGGTGATGGAGCTGGTCGAGGGCGAGCCGCTGGCCGCGATCCTGGCCAGGGAGGGCCGGCTGCCCGCGGACCGCACCCTGGACATCCTGGAGCAGGCCGGGGTGGCGTTGCAGGCCGCGCACCAGCGCGGCCTGGTGCACCGGGACGTCAAGCCGGGCAACATCCTGGTGACCCCGACCGGTGCGGTGAAGCTGACCGACTTCGGCATCGCCAAGGCGGCCGACGCCGCCCCGGTGACCCGGTCGGGCATGGTGATGGGCACGGCGCACTACATCGCGCCGGAGCAGGCGCTCGGTCACGAGGCCGAGCCGGCCAGTGACGTGTACTCGCTGGCGGTGTGCGGCTACGAGTGCCTGGCCGGGCACCGGCCGTTCCTGTCGGAGAACGCGGTGACCGTGGCGATGATGCACATCCGGGACATCGCCCCGCCGCTGCCGCCGGACGTGCCGCCGGGTGCGCGGGCGCTGATCGAGGCCACGCTGGTCAAGGACCCCCGGCACCGCTACCGCAGTGGTGGCGAGTTCGCCTCGGCGGTCACCGCGGTGCGCGCCGGCCAGCCCCTGCCGACCCCGTCCGGCCTGGCCATGGTTGGCCACCACCCGCAGGCGCCGGGCGTGCCGCCGATGCTCGCCGGTCCGCACGGCCAGCACCCGCTGACCCATCCGGGGTCGGTTCCCGGCATGCAGCCGGTGGTGCTGCCGCCGGCGCCGGTCGGACAGCCCGGTCCGCTTCCCGGACCACCGCAGGGCCCGCCGCCCGGACCGCCGCCGGGGCCGTTGAGCACCACCGGCACGTTCACCCCGATCCACGTTCCGGTGCAACGCGGCCGGACCGGCCTGTGGGTGCTGATCACCGTGCTGGTGGGAGTGGTGATCGTCCTGGGTGTCATCATCGCGTGGATGGCCGCGCCGCGGGATGACAGCACCGGTCCGGCACAGCCGAGGCACGGCACGTCGGGTTCCCGGGAACCCGCTGAATCCGAGGTGGTGCCGGGCGAGGACCATGGTGTCGACTCGGAGGACCAGGACGCCACCCCGCGGCGCACCGGCGGACAGAACACCAGGTCGGTCGAGCCCGAGGGGACCGACCAGGTGGGTGGTGTCACCGGCGCGGGCCACCAGGACCAGATTCCGGGTGGGATTCCGGGCCAGGGCGCTTTTCCCGACCAATCCGGGACAACGCCGCACGGATTCGGGAGTATCAACCGCAGTGTCGCGGTTGCTGAGTGGGTGTCGACCGGAGGGTCTCGTGTGGCGGCTGTTCCGGTTCCCCGCTCCGTGGCGAGGATCGAGAAGTTCGACGTGGTGCGGATGGGGTGCGGGCGGGCATGAACAAACCGGCCGCGCCAGCACGGCAGAATGAGGCACAACCGGGGCTTGCGGCAGACAAAGGCAGAATCAGACGACCGTTGACTAGGAGCGGGACGACGCACCCATGAGCACTCCGCGACTGCTCTCCAACCGCTACGAACTGGGCGACACGCTCGGTTACGGCGGCATGTCGGAGGTCCACGGTGGCCGCGACGTCCGCCTCAGCAGGGACGTGGCGGTGAAAGTGCTGCGCGCCGACCTCGCCCGCGATCCCCAGTTCCAGGAACGGTTCCGGCGCGAGGCGCAGAACGCGGCGGCGCTGAACCACCCGGCCATTGTCGCCGTGTACGACACGGGTGAGACGCAGACCGAGTACGGTCCGCTCCCCTACATCGTCATGGAGTACGTGGACGGGCGAACACTCCGCGACATCGTCAAGTCGCAGGGGCCCCTGCCGGGCAAGCGGGCCATGGAGGTCATGGCCGACGTGTGCGCGGCCCTGGACTTCAGCCACCGGCACGGCATCGTGCACCGCGACGTCAAGCCGGCGAACATCATGATCACCAAGACCGGCGCGGTCAAGGTGATGGACTTCGGCATCGCTCGCGCCGTGGCCGACGGGCAGGCGGCGGTCACCCAGACGGCCGCGGTAATAGGGACCGCCCAGTACCTGTCGCCCGAGCAGGCGCGGGGTGAGGCGGTCGACGCCCGCAGTGACGTGTACGCGGCCGGTTGCGTGCTGTTCGAGCTGCTCACCGGCGAGCCACCGTTCACCGGTGACTCCCCGGTGGCCGTGGCCTACCAGCACGTTCGAGAAGCGCCGCGGCCGCCGTCGGCGTTGAACCCCAACGTGATCCCGGCGCTGGACGCGATCGTGCTCAAGGCGATGGCCAAGGGCGCGGCCAACCGCTACCAGTCGGCCGCGGAGATGCGCGGTGACCTGGTCCGGGTGTTGTCCGGGCAGCGTCCGTCCGCGCCGGCGGTGATGACCGAGGAGGACCGCACCTCGATCATGAACCAGTCCCGTCCCACCGAGGTGGTGACGGGGCGGCACCGGCCCAGCGCGGTGACCTCGACCGGTGTCGGCCTGGACGCCGACGATGACGACGAGGCCGAGCGCCGCGCCAAGCGCAAGAAGAACCTGACGATCGCGTTGATCGTGGTGCTGTGTCTGGCGGTGCTCGGTCTGGTCGCCTGGATCACCAGCGGGTTGTTGAGCAACAACAACCCGCAGAACAACGCGGACAACAAGGTCACCGTGCCGAACGTGATCAGCAAGACCGAGGCGGCGGCGCGCGGTGACCTGTCCTCCCTGGGACTGACTCCGGTGATCACCCCGGTGCCGTGCCAGGCGGGCCCGGACGGCAAGGCCCCGTGCACCAGCGACCAGGTCGGCAACGTCATCGAGGTCGACCCGGCCGTGGGCACGTCGGTGGACAAGGGCTCGACGGTGACGATCAAGGTCGGCAGGAGCCCCGACCAGGTGGCCGTGCCCGACCTGAAGGGGCTGACCATCACCCAGGCCCAGAACAAGCTGGCCGAGGTCGGGCTGAAGATGTCGTCGAACACCACCAAGGAGGAGACCGAGGACTCCAGCCTGATCGACAAGGTGATCGACTCGCAGCCGCCGGCCAACCAGAAGGTCGATCCGGGTATCGAGATCACCGTGACCCTGGGCAAGGCCCAGGAGAAGGTGACGTTGAACGACTACACCGGCCAGACCTACGAGAGCGCCAAGTCGTCGTTGGAGGCGGCCGGGTTCACGGTGCAGCGGCAGGACGTGGACGGCACCCAGCCGCAGGGCCAGGTGGTTGGCCAGTCCCCGAAGGCCGGCAGGGTCGCCAAGGGCACCCAGGTCACGCTGCAGGTCTCCAAGGGCAACAAGTTCGAGATGCCCGACCTGTCCGGGATGACCGAGGAGCAGGCGCAGAGCGAGATGGTGGGCAAGGGCTGGACCGGCAGCTTCAACGTGCAGCAGACGCCGGTGCTCGACGTCCGGGAGAACGGCAAGATCCAGGAGCACACGCCCAGGGCGGGCAGTTCGATCAGCAAGACCGACACGATCACCATCGAGGTGGGCAGGTTCGACCCGACGGGCGGCAGCAGCCCGCCCAACATCGGCGGCGGCAACCGCTGACCGTCACCCGATAACCTCAGCCTGATCCGACGGGGCTGGCAGCCGGCACCCAGTGCCGCACTGCCAGCCCCGTCAGCACATCCAGACCCTGGTGTTCACCGGCTTTCCACCCCAGACAAGCCCCCGCCCTCCCAGGGGGGCGACCCCAGGTCCAGCCTACCCACGCCCCCACCTGCGGGAACCACTGTCGCCGTGGCCTGTGGACAACCACGCCGGCTGTGGACAACCGGCACCTCGAACAGGTGAATCTGTGCGGACACGACGCTGGATGTGCTACGCGCAGACCGCACGAAGCAACCCACCGGCCAGCGCGGCACGGCCCGCCGGCCACCGCCCGCATCCAGCGGTCCGGCCCACCCGGGGGCCGTTCCCGCCCGCACCAACGGCGTGGGCGGGGTGGACGTCAGCTGCGGGCAACCGCGGCGACCCGGTTCACCTCGTCCTCCAGCGCGCGCACCGTTGCCTCCGGCACCGGGTAGCCGCACGTGGCCAGCCAGTTGGCCAGAATCCGGTGCCCGCCCTCGGTCAGCACCGACTCGGGGTGGAACTGCACTCCCTCGACCGGCAGCTCGCGGTGCCGCATGGCCATCACCACGCCACTCTCGGTGCGCCCGGTGACCTCGAACTCCGCCGGGATGGTCTCGGGCAGCACGGTCAGCGAGTGGTACCGGGTCGCGGTGAACGGCTGAGGCAGGCCGGCCAGGACGCCGCCGCCGTTGTGGTGCACAACGCTGGTCTTGCCGTGCAGCAGTTCCGGCGCGAGATCCACGGTGCCGCCCCACACCGCGCCGATCGCCTGGTGCCCCAGGCACACACCCAGCACTGGCACGCGCCGGTCAGCGCAGTACCGGATCACGTCCATGCTCGCCCCGGCCCGATCCGGTGTGCTCGGTCCAGGGCTGACCAGCACACCGTCCGCCTCGTCCACCTCGGTGAGCTGAACGGCGTCGTTGCGGCGCACCACGCAGTCCACACCCAACTGGGCGAGGTACTGCACGAGGTTGTAGACGAAGCTGTCGTAGTTGTCGACGACGAGCACGCGCATGCTCGTCAGCTTATGCCAGCCAGCCCTCGTCTGGCTCGGGCCAACAGCGCCACACCCGCGGGCGACTCGGGAAGTACCGGTGTGCCCGGTCACGTCAGCCGCGGCGGCTACTCGGTGGTCACGTCGTTGAACGGAAGCATGGGCTCAACCCAGGGGAACACCACGAACAACAGCAGGGCCACCACGCCGAGCACCAGCAGCACCGCCTCGGCGATCCGCACGGCCAGCGGACCAGGCAGATGCCGCCAGATCCACTCGTACATCACTGCTCCTTGAGTTCCTGGGGCAACTCGTTCGGCTTGGCCGGGTCCTTCTGCCACTGCTTGACCAGCACTCCGTGGATGATCAGCCGCTGCCGGTTGGAGAACCTGGGGTGGCAGGTGGTCAGCGTGAGCAGGGACACCTGTTGGCCGGCGGGCAGCTGCCCGGAGTAGTACGGCACCGGTTCGATCACCTCGCCCTGGCTGGGGCTGACGATCTCCTGCCCGACGGTTCGGGCGTAGGGGCCGCCGTTCGGGGCTGACGCGTCCTTGAGCGGCTTGACCTGCGCGCACCTCGGGTCGGTCGAGCCCTTGCCACTCGCCCAGTCCGCCTCCTCGTCGGCCTTGGGCAGCACCCGGTAGACGAACCAGTCCGAGCGCGTCTCGATCACCACCGCGTCACAGGAGTTGAGCATGTCGAGGTCGTTGAAGGGCGAGCCCTTGCCCACCCGGTGGCCGGCCACCGCGAAGTTGCCCGGTTCACCCGGCAGTGCGGTGCCCTTGTAGTGGCCGGGGCCGATCTCCAGGTCGCGGTCCGTGGTGCCCTCGACGATGGTGAACTGGTAGTCCGTGCCGAAGCCGGGGATGTAGAGCTTGGCGAAGCCCTGACCGTCGGCCAGGTTGTAGTGGGCGGTGCGTTCCTGCCCGTTGTCGTTGTCGACCGTGGCCCACTCGTTGTCCAGGGCGCTGGTGGCCTCGTCCTGCTTGCCCGCGGACATCCAGTCGGTCACGTAGACCTCGTAGACGACGAACAGCAGCATCACCAGACCGGCCGTGACCAGCAGTTCGCCCAGCGTCCGCACGCTCTTGCGCAGCGGGCCGTCCGCCGCCGGGGCCAATCGACCCCCGGTGTCGTCCGCCTCGGCCAGGTCGGCGTCGGACTGGGCGGTGTCGGACTGGTCGGCGCGCAGGCCGACTTCGGTGTCCAGGTCGGCCAGTGCGTTCTCGGTCGCGGCGGGCTCGGCTGGTTTGTCCACCAGCTTGGGGATGACCTGGGTGGGTGCCTCGGCCAGCGCGGTCGCCGGCGCGGCCTGGCGGCCGGTTGTCCGCACCGGAAGCGGTGGACCGGGAACCGGGTTGGGCCGGCCCTGGTGGCGGCGGGCGTGGGGAGGCGGCGGCATGGGTGGCGTGCCGCCGGGCAGGCCACCCGGCCGCCGAACCGGCACGGTCAGGTCCGCCGGCGCCTCCGCCGCCTGGCCAGCCGGGTTGGACCCGGTGGGGGGCTGCGGGCCGGGCTGCCGCGACCTAGGGTTGCCGGCCGGCGGCACCTGGCGGGTGGGGCCGGGTCGGGCACTGGTGAGCCCGGGTGCCCCGGCCGGTGGGAACGGCCCGGTGGGGGGCGTTGACCTGGGGCGGGGCCGGGGGGCCTGGGGCAGCTGACCGGCGGGCGCCCGGTGCTCGGCCGGCTGGCCGGTGCGGCGCGTGGCGTCAGCCGACGGGCCGGCGGCCGGCGCCTGGGCCGGGGGGCGCGGTGTCGACGCGAGGGACTGCACGTAGGGTCGGGCTCCGCGTGGCGGCGGACCGTCCGGCGTGTCACGGCCGGGCAGGGGTGGGTCGTAACTCACCGAGAGAACCTCCCGCGCTGTCGTCCTCGACCTGCTGGCGTCCCCGCGACGACGACAGGGTCGATCCGGCGCTGCCCTGGGGCCTACTTAGTCTTCGCTGACCTTCTCCGCTACGTTAACGTGTTCCAATGGTGAGGGTCGTGAAGTAGCGGCACTCACGAACCGAGCGCTCGACGTCAGGCGAGGACAGCCCCATGCCGAAGTCCAAGGTCCGCAAGAAGGCGGTTTACACGCCGCCGACCGACCGCCGTACGCCGGTGAAGGCGAAGGCAGCCGCACCGTCGCACCCGATCTACGTCGCCGTGATGCTGGCGATGATGCTGCTTGGCCTCGCCTGGCTCGTGGTCAACTACATCGCCGGCACCAGCGTACCGATCATGAAGGACCTCGGCGCATGGAACTTCGCCGTCGGGTTCGCCCTGATGATCGTCGGCCTGTTGATGACGATGCGCTGGCGCTGACCCGCACAGTCACCCGAAGTGATCGGCCCGGGCGTGCTCACACGTCCGGGCCGTGTTGTGTCCACCGGTTGTTCACGTAGTTCAGCAGCGCGTCACCGAACCACACGCGTGTAACTCATCCCCAATGGGGACAACTCCTGTGGATAACTTTGCGCCATTTTGCACAAGCGCCGGTAGCGCGGCTCAGTTGTCCACAGGCACCGCCGAATGCGGCAGACTCGATGGCGTGACAGCGCCGCGTCCGTCCCAAGCCTGGTCCCCGTCGGCCTCACTGGTGGTGATCGGCTGGGTGTTCACCGCCTGTGCCATCCTGCTCGCCGTCCTCGCCGGCGACGCCCCCGGCCGGGTGCTGTTGGCCGTGGCCGCGCTCGCCGCCGGCCTGCTCTCCCTGCACGGCACCCTGGCCCGGCCCCGGCTCGCCGTGGACGAGACCGGCGTGACCGTGCGCGGGCTGACCAGGACGCGGCACTGGAGCTGGGATCGGGTGAGCGTCCGGGTGGTGCACACCCGTCGACTCGGCCGGCAGTCCGCCATGCTGGAACTGGACGTCCAGGACCAGGACGGGAGCGGGGAGAACGGCGGCGAGGAGCTGGTCGTGCTCAGCCGGCTCGACCTGGCCGCCGACCCCGAGGACGTGGCGGACGCGCTGGCCGGTCTGCGGCCGGCCGGCTGAGCGCACCCTCCTGGGCAGCACCCTCCTGGGCAGGATCCTCCTGGCCGACCCTTCCGGTCCACCGGGCCAGTACGCCGGCCCGGTGTGTCGCGGTCAGCTCCCCGAGCGGTAGAAGCACTCCAGTTCGGGCACCCGTTGGCACTCGATGGTCTCGGCGAGCGTGACGTCCCGGAACACCACCAACCCGACCAGCGCCACGAACAGCACCGCCAGCGTGCCCGCCTGCCAGGCCGTCCGGTTCCTGGCCGGCGAGTAGACCATGCCGACCATGGCCAGCGCGCCCACGACCAGCCCGCCGATGTGGCCCAGCAGGGAGATGTTCTGCACGCTCACGCTGAGCACCAGGTTCAGCGCGATCACACCCAGGGCCATGCCGGGGTTGAGCCGGAGCCGGATCACCGCGACCAGCATCGCGCCCATCAGGCCGAACACCGCGCCCGACGCGCCAGCCACCTGCTGGCCCAGGTCACCGAACAGGAACACCGCGGCGCTGCCGCCGATCAGCGACAGCACGTACACCGCGACGAACCTGAGCCGGCCGAGCACCAGCTCCAGGTCCCGGCCCAGCACCCACAGCGACACCATGTTCAGCGCCAGGTGGATCGGACCGAAGTGCAGGAACCCGCTGGTCAGCAGCCGCCACCAGTCACCGGCGGTGACCGCGGGCGGCCACAGCGTCCAGTCCCGGAACAGCTCCGCGTGCTGGTTGTCGCCCGCGCTGTTCGCCTGGATGGCGGTCACCAGGTAGAGCAGCACGTTGACCGCGATCAGCACGGGCACCACCAGTGGCCGACCGCGCAGCGGCGCACCGGCCACGGTCACCGGCCGGCGCACCGTGCGCCGCGCGCCGGCCACGCAGTCGACGCACTGGTGGCCGACGGACGCCTCCAGCAGGCACTCCGGGCAGGCCGGCCGGCCACACCTGGTGCAGCGCAGCCCGGTGGGCCGGTCCGGGTGGCGGGCGCAGACGGTCATCTCCGGCTGCGCCCCGGCCGGCTCATGCGGTGATGAGTGCGGAGGAACGGCCACGACGCCCGGTCAGCTTCCGGTACCGCGCTCGATCTCGACGCTGTTGATCACCACGTCGGTGATCGGCCGGTCGCCCGCGGCGGTCGGCGTGTTGCTGATGGCGTCGACCACGTTGCGGGACTCCTGGTCGGCGACCTCACCGAAGATGGTGTGCTTGAAGTTCAGCCAGGTGGTGGGGCCCACCGTGATGAAGAACTGCGAGCCGTTCATGTTCGGCCGGCCCGGGTTGGCCATGGCCAGCAGGTAGGGGCGGTTGAACTGCAGTTCGGGGTGGAACTCGTCCTTGAAGTCGTAGCCGGGACCGCCGCGGCCGGTGCCGGTGGGGTCACCGCCCTGGATCATGAAGCCGCTGATCACGCGGTGGAAGATCGAGCCGTCGTAGAACGGCCCGCTCGTCCCCCCCTTGGCGTTCTGTCCCGTGTACTCCTTGGTGCCCTCGGCCAGACCGACGAAGTTCTTCACCGTCGTGGGGGCCTGGTCGGGAAAGAGGTTGAGCCTGATGTCGCCCATCGAGGTGTGCAGCGTCGCCGACACCTTCGTCCCAACCAGCGATTCGTTGCTTTCAGCCACGCGTCCATCGTGCCATCCACAAGCAGGAATGGTCGGAAAGGGGCAGGATGGAGACAACCGAGCGTGATTCACCGAACAGCTTCTGGAGCAGAAGATGGACGAGGTGCAGGTCATGACCCGAGCTGGCGAGTCCGTGGGCAGGGCACTCGGGACAGGATTGCGTGCGGTGCGCCAGGGAGCCGTCCGCGCGGGTCACGCGGGTGCGGAAGCGGCTTCCCAGGTGGTGGGCACGGCCGAGACCAAGCTGGCCGACCACGGCATCGTGCCGGACCGGCTGTTCGACGCGCTCAGCGAACGCGCCGAGGAGGTGGGTCGCTCGACCCGGCGGGCCAGGAAGAACCTGGCGCGGCAGCGCAGGCAGCTGGCCAGGCAGCGGCAGCGGCTGATCAGGCAGGGCCGCAAGAAGGGTGAGCGGTTGCGCGCCGACGTGCTCGACCGCGCCGACCGCACCCGCGACGACATCGCGCGGTTGACCGGGCGCGCGGCCGCGAAGGCGACCAGGAAGGCGGCGCGGGCCAAGAAGGTCACCCGGCAGCAGGCCCGGCGGGCGGCCCGTCTCGCGACGCGCAAGGCCGGCAAGCTCACTGCCACTCGCGAGATCGCCCGGCGGCGGCGCTGGCCGTGGCTGCTGGCGCTGCTGGTGGCCGCCGGCGCGGCCGGTTACGCCGTGCTGTCCCGGCGCCCCCAGGAGGTGCGGCTGCACGACGAGCCGGCCCAGTCGGGCGGTGGTGTGGACAGCGACTCGACCGCGGCCAGGGCCCAGGACACCAACGGCCAGCGCGCCCGGGACAACCACACCGCACGCCGGAGCTGAGCCGGCCGCGCACGTGCGGCGCGCACCGGTGCCCGGCGGCAGCGGTGCCGGTGCACCGGGCACCGGTGCCAGTTCACCCGTGGGGCTTCACAGCCCGAGGTTAGTGATCGTGGTCTCCACGACGCGGCGGGCCTTGACGCTCTGCTGCTGATTGGTGCTGGCGACCACGGCCGTGCCCTGCTTGGCCACCGCGTAGACGGCACCGTCCGCGTTGCCAAGCGACCCGCCGGTCCACCCGGCGGGTTGGCTGGCCGGGCTGGACGTGTCCGTGGGCGCGGCCTCGTCCACCACGGCCTTGGCCGTGGCCGCGTCACCCACGTAGACGCGCACGCTCAACTGCAGTTCGCCGTCCGGCCGGTAGAAGAAGCAGGCCGGGTGGGGCTGGTCGGCCGAGATGCGCACCTTGCTCACGCGCTGGCCGTTGGCCTCGGCCACGAACTCGGTGTCCAGGTAGGGGCAGGGCCCGTTCGCCGAGGGCGTTGGCGAGGCTGGCGCGCCCGACGACGTGGCCTGCCCCGCCGCCGTGCCGGTCGCCTGGCCGCTGGCCGCCTGGCTACTGGCCGGTGGCTGCGACCGGTCCGCCCGGCTGGTCGGGGTGGTGCTGCTCCCCTCGCCCCCCGTGCACGCCGTGACCAGGCCGAACAGCGCCACCAGGGGCGCGACGCGGGCGATCGCTCGTCTCGTCACGGGCCAAGTCAACCAGACGGCGGGCGCACTCGATCTCGGCCCGCGCCCCTGCTCGGCGTCACCCGAACGCGGGCGTTCCGCGCCGGCGCGCCACCAGCACCACACCGGCCACGGCCAGCGCGGTGACCAGCCAGGTCGGCCAGCTGAGCGGGCCGGCGGTGAGCGGGTCGACCTGGTCGGGGCGGGCGGCGACGAGCCTGGTCAGGGGAAGGGCGAACTCGTTCACCGCCACGTGCGCCGCCACCGCGGGCAGCACCGAGTCCGAGCGCAGCCTGATCCAGGCGACGACCGACCCGATCAGCACCGCCGAGATCACCATGGCCGGCAGGCCCACCAGCAGCGAGTGCCCCGGGTAGCTGCCACCGAGCGCGGTGACCGGCACGTGCCACAGCCCCCAGATGACCCCGCCGACGAGCACGGCCCGCGCCGTGCCCCACCGCATCAGCCGCGGCAGCAGGTATCCCTGCCAGCCGATCTCCTCGCCGAAGTACAGCGGCAGCGACACCACCGCGCTGGCCACCAGCCCACCGAGCACGGCCGCCGTGGGCAACCCGCCCGGCTGGTACTGGCCCAGCGCGGTGGCCAGGGCCAACCCGCCGGCGGTCAGCACGAGGGGCAGGGCGAAGCCGCCGAGGCACTGGGCCGCCGTGGTCGACCAGGACCGCGCCGGCCGCAGCCCCAACGCGGCGGGCAGGTCCCTGGCCCGGGTGTGCCGGGCGGTCAGGGCGACCGCCGTGGCCGCCGGCACCAGCATCATCGCGGCCAGGCACAGCCGCACCAGCGGGGAGGCGCTGTCCGCCGCACTGGTCCTGCGGAAACCGTCCAGCCACAGCGGCAGGGCGCCCAGCCAGGCCCCGGCGTAGGACACCACCACGAAGATCACCACTTGGCGCCGGACCGGCGCCGAACCCGACTTCACCGCTCGCACAGTCGTCATGTCGGCCAAGCTAGGCAGCCGGCCGGCCAACGGCAGTGGGGCGAGCTGGCCGGCCAACGGTGTAGCCCGCTACACCGTCCGCCCCGGTCGCGCCAGGACACAATCACCCCGGTGTGTCGACCCCGGGGAGGATCTGTGACGGTGATGGCGGTGCTGGCGCGGCAGTGGCCGCGGGTGCGCGCGGCCGGCTGGTACTGCGCGGTCACCTTCGCGGTCGGGCTGGGCTGTCTCGTGCTGTTCCCCGTGCTGCTGTACTCGACCGCGCTCTGCCTGGTGGGCCTCGGGCTGCTCGTGCTGCCGCCGGAACTGCGGCTGCTGCGCTGGCTGGCCAACGGGGAACGCCGCCGCGCTGGCCGGCACACCGGCCGCCCGGCCGGGGACGGCGGTCCCGCTGCCCGGCGGCTCACCGCACTGCTGCGCGATCCCGTGACCAGGCGGGATCTGCGCTGGCTGCCGGTTGCCATGCTGGCCGGGACCGTGTTGGGCGCGCTCGGGATCCTGTTGGCCGCGCTGCCGGTCGCCGCCCTGGGCGCGATCGGTCTGTGGTGGCTGTTCCCGGTGTCCGCGCCGATCCGGGTGCTGGGCAACATCCCCATCGACAGCTGGCTGTCCGCGGCCACCCTGGGCGTGGTCCAGCTGGCCGGCGCGATCGCCCTGGCCGTGGTCGGGCTGCCGCTGGTGGCCACGGCCGCCGCCGTGCTCAGTTCCCGGCTGCTCGCCCCGTCCGCCCGGCACCAGCTCACCGAGCAGGTCGAGACCCTGCGGTCCACCAGGGCCGGGGCGGTCAACGCGCACAGCGCGGAACTCCGCCGCATCGAGCGCGACCTGCACGACGGCACCCAGGCCAGGTTGGTGTCCGTCGCCATGCACCTCGGACTGGCTGAACGGCAGCTGCGGCACGACCCGCAGGCAGCCGCCGACCTGCTCGTCCGTGCCAGGGAGGGGGCCGAGGACGCCATGACCGAGCTGCGCGATGTGCTGCGCACCATGTACCCGCCGATCCTCGCCGACCGGGGCCTGGCCGGCGCGCTCACCGCCGTGGCCGCCCGCTGCGTCGTGCCCACCACCCTGGACGTGGCCGCCGACCTCGGTGAGCTGCCCGCGCCGGTCGAGGCCGCCGCCTACTTCACCGTCACCGAGGCGCTGACCAACATCACCAAGCACAGCGGGGCGAGCGCCGCCGAGGTCACCGTCCAGCGCACCGCCCCGGACCTGCTGCTGGTCCGCGTCCAGGACAACGGCCGGGGCGGGGTGCGGGAGGACCAGGGCACCGGCGTGGCCGGGATGCGCCGCCGGGTCGCCGCCCTGGACGGCACCCTGCGGGTGAGCAGTCCGGTGGGCGGACCGACCACCATCGAGGTGGAGTGCCCGTGCGGATCGTGATCGCCGAGGACAACGTGCTGCTCGCCGAGGGGCTGGCGCTGCTGCTGGGCACCTGCGGGCACGAGGTGGTGGACCGGGTCGCCGACGCCGACTCGTTCGTGCGCGCGGTGGCACAGCATCAGCCGGACGTGTGCGTGGTGGACGTGCGGCTGCCGCCGTCCTTTCGCGACGAGGGCATCCGCGCCGCGCTGCGGGCCCGCCGGCAGCGGCCCGGTCTGCCCGTGCTGGTGCTCTCGCAGTACGTGGAGGAGACCTACGCCGGGGAGCTGTTCGCCGACGGCGCCGGCAGTGTCGGCTACCTGCTCAAGGACCGGGTGGGGCGGGTGGAGGAGTTCCTGGACGCGTTGCACCGGGTCGCCGCGGGCGGCACCGTGATGGACCCGGAGGTGGTCAAGCAGCTGCTGGTGCGCCGGCACAACCCGATCGCCACGCTGACCCAGCGGGAACGCGAGGTGCTGGCGCTGATGGCACAGGGCTACGGCAACGCCGAGATCGCCGGACGGCTCGTGGTGACCGAGCGTGCCGTGCACAAGCACGTGGGCAACATCTTCGCCAAACTCGACCTGCCGCCCACCGATCCGGGACACCGACGGGTGCTGGCGGTGATCGCCTACCTCAACGCCTGACGTCACCGCCCGGCCGCAGTGCCTGAACTCAACGCCTGAACTCAGTGCCTGGTCGCACCGAGCCTGGTCGCACCGACTGAACGCTCGGCGCGACCCCGACGGAAGCGGCCGACGCTGCCGGGCGGGTGCGCGGCGGCCGGAAAAAAGAAACAGGGCCGGCGCCTGCCGACCCTGTCACACCCTTGTGGTGGAGACGAGGGGAATCGAACCCCTAACCCCCGCCTTGCAAAGGCGGTGCTCTGCCAATTGAGCTACGTCCCCCCGGCGAGCGGGAGAACTCCGCTCGCTCTGGCTCAGCTCTCGCTGGGAGCAGTGGCCTCGCGCCACAGGTCAGCCTCGGCCTTGGCGGAGCGCTGACGGCGCACGACCAGCAGGACTGCACCAGCCACAGCCACGAGTGCGAGAAGCTTCTTCACGTCCGGTCCCTCCTCAGTGGTGGCCTGTCGACTCGGGTCTTCTGACCCGTAGTGGACCAGCGGAGTGGGCCTAGCTGGACTCGAACCAGCGACCTCTTCGTTATCAGCGAAGCGCTCTAACCGTCTGAGCTATAGGCCCTCGGAAGCAACGGAGGAAAGATTACCCCACACCCGCGCTCCCACCAAAACCAGGGGCCCCCCAACCCGGCCGGACCGCCGGTCCGCGTCGGTGCCCGGAGGAAAAACCCCTGGTCGTGGTCATTCTGGTGTTACTCACGTTCCGACAGGGTGATCTCCAACCCACCCGCCAGGTCGGCGGAGACGTTGTAGATGAACGCGGCGACCGTGGCCAGCGCGGTCATCAGCACGATGTTCACCGCGCCGATGATGGCGGCCACCCCGAACACCCGGCCGGCACTGATCAGCGGTTCGCTGTCGGCGCTGGCACCGCCCTGCACCAGGTCGTCGTAGGTGCCGTTGAGCTGCTCCCACACGCCCATGCCGTTCAGCACGCCGTAGAGCACGCCCACGGCCACCAGCCACACGAAGAACAGCGCGATGCTGAGCACCAGGGCCAGCTTCAGCACCGACCACGGGTCGATCCGCTTGACCTGGAGGCTGGCCCGCCTCGGCCCCCGGCCGGGCCGCCGCGAACCGGGCGCGCTCGGCCGGCCACTGCCGCCGGCCGAGGCCGCCCCCAGGTTCACCGAGGTGCGCGCGGCCGCCGTGGGCGTGCCGCCGCCGGCCGACGCCGCGCCGGCCGGGGTCAGGCTGGGACTGACCACCCCGGTCACCGCCGGGCGGGCCACCGTCACCACGGTCTGCTCGTCGGCGGCGGGAAAGCCGACCGGTTGGCCCTGCGGCTCGGGCCCGGCCTCACCACCGTGCTGGTGGTGCTGGTGTTCCTGCAGGTGCTGGGCGTCGCTGGGCACCCGCTGCCACGGCGGCAGCGGCGCCGGGGCCTCATACCCCCCGTCACCGCCGCCGGCACCGGTCGCCTGGCCGGTGCCCGGGTCCGCGCTCCCGGCGCCGCCCGGTCCGGTGGCTGCCTGTCCAGCGGTGCCAGCCCCCGGGCTGGCCGGTGCGACGACGGTGGCCTCCGCCGTCGTCGCACCGGTGCCGGACTGCGCCGGCTCGGCCCCATCCCGCCGTGTCATCGCCGCGGTCGGGTCGCCCTGCCCGGCCTTGGCGTCGGAACGTTCCGTGTTCTCCGGTGGGTTCACGAGCGGTCCTTAGAGCTTGTCGTCCAGGCTTACTTGGCTGACTGCGTTAGTTGGCCGACTCCGCGCCGTCCGAGCCTGTGCCGTTCGCCCCGGTCCCGGGTGACTCCGGGCGGCTCGACTCGGAGTCCACCGAGTCGGAGACGTCTGTGGCCTCGTCCGCGTTGCGTGCGACAGCGACAAGGGTGTTCCTCTCGCCGAGGTTCATCAGGCGAACCCCCTTGGTCTGCCGGCCGGCCTTGCGCACCTCCTTGGCGCTGGTCCTGATGACCCCGCCGGTCGAGGTGATCGCGTACAGCTCGTCGTCGAGGTCGACGATGAGCGCGCCCACCAGCCTGCCACGTCGGCGGTCGTGCTGAATGGTCAGCACGCCCTTGCCGCCCCGTCCCTGCACCGGGTAGTCCTCGATCGGCGTGCGCTTTGCGTAACCGCCGTCGGTGGCCACCAGGACGAACTTCCCCTCCTGGACGACACCCATGGACAGCAGTTCGTCACCGGGGTTGAACCGCATGCCCAGCACACCCGAGGTAGCCCGCCCCATCGGGCGCAGTGCCTCGTCGGTCGCGTGGAACCGGATGGACTGCCCATCGGCGGAGACCAGCAGCAGGTCGTCGTCCGGCCCGCACAGCACCGCGCCGACCAGCTCGTCGTCCTCGCGCAGGTTGATGCCGATCAGTCCGCCCGAGCGGTTGGAGTCGAAGTCGCTCAGCCGCGACTTCTTCACCAGTCCGCTGCGCGTGGCCAGCACCAGGTACGGGGCGGCCTCGTAGTCCTTGATCTGGATGACCTGGGCGATGTGCTCGTCGGGCTGGAAGGCCAGCAGGTTGGCCACGTGCTGGCCGCGCGCGGCCCTGGTGGCCTCGGGCAGCTCGTAGGCCTTGGCCCGGTAGACCCGGCCCTTGTTGGTGAAGAACAGGATCCAGTCGTGGGTGGAGCACACGAAGAAGTGCGCCACGATGTCGTCCTGCTTGAGCTGCGCGCCCTGCACGCCCTTGCCGCCGCGCTTCTGCGCCCGGTACAGGTCGGTCTTGGTCCGCTTGGCGTAGCCGGTGCGGGTGATCGTGACGACCACGTCCTCGACCGCGATCAGGTCCTCGATGGAGACCTCGCCGTCGTAGGGGATGATCTTGGTGCGCCGCTCGTCGCCGTGCTTGTCCACGATCGCCATCAGCTCGTCGCGCACGATCCTGCGCTGGCGTTCCGGCGTGTCCAGGATGTTCTGCAGGTCGGCGATGGTGCGCTCGATCTCGGCCAGCTCGTCGACGATCTTCTGCCGCTCCAGCGCGGCCAGCCGGCGCAGCTGCATCTCCAGGATGGCGTTGGCCTGCGCCTCGTCCACGTCCAGCAGCGCGATCAGGCCCCGGCGCGAGTCGTCCACCGTGGGCGAGCGGCGGATCAGCGCGATGACCTCGTCCAGCTGGTCCAGCGCCTTGACCAGACCGCGCAGGATGTGGGCGCGCTCCTCGGCCTTGCGCAGCCGGTAGCGGGTGCGCCGGACGATCACCTCGACCTGGTGCTTGACGTAGTGCCGGACGATCTGGTCCAGCCGCAGCGTGCGCGGCACCTGGTCGACCAGGGCCAGCATGTTCACGCCGAAGTTCTGCTGCAGCTGGGTGTGCTTGTACAGGTTGTTCAGCACGACCTTGGCGACCGCGTCCCGCTTGAGCGTGACCACGATCCGCATGCCGCTGCGCTTGTTGGACTCGTCGGCCACGTCGGCGATGCCGGTGAGCTTGCCGTCGCGCACCAGCGCGGCGATGTTCTCCACCAGGTTGTCCGGGTTGACCTGGAACGGCAGCTCGGTGACGACCAGGATGACCCGGCCCTTGGCGTCCTCCTCGACCTCGACCACCGCGCGCATCCGGATGGAGCCGCGGCCGGTGCGGTAGGCCTCCTCGATGCCCGAGGTGCCCAGGATCAGCGCGCCGGTCGGGAAGTCCGGGCCCTTGACCCGCTGGAGCAGCGCGGCCAGGGTCTCCTCCTCGGAGGCCTCCCAGTTCTCCAGCGCCCAGACCACGCCCTCGGCCACCTCGCGCAGGTTGTGCGGGGGGATGTTGGTGGCCATCCCGACCGCGATCCCGCTGCCGCCGTTGACCAGCAGGTTGGGCACCCGGGACGGCAGAACGTCGGGCTCGTCGGTCTTGCCGTCGTAGTTGGGCGAGAAGTCGACGGTCTCCTCGTCGATGTCCTGCAGCATGGCGGTGGCCAGCGGCGCCATCCGGGCCTCGGTGTAGCGCATGGCCGCGGCCGGGTCGTTGCCGGGCGAGCCGAAGTTGCCCTGGCCGTCGACCAGCTGGTAGCGCATGGACCACGACTGGGCCAGGCGCACCAGGGCGTCGTAGATCGACGCGTCGCCGTGCGGGTGGTAGTTGCCCATCACGTCGCCGACGATGCGCGAGCACTTCACGTAGCTGCGCTCCGGCCGCAGCCCGGTGTCGTGCATGGAGTAGAGCACCCGCCGGTGCACCGGCTTGAGCCCGTCGCGGACATCCGGCAGTGCGCGGCTCACGATCACGCTCATCGCGTAGTCGATGTACGAGCGCTGCATCTCCTGCTGGATCTCGACAGGCTCGATCCGCTCGCTCCCTGGGGGCAGCGTCTCAGTCACGAGGAGATTCCTTTCAAGCCGTTGACGGGTCGCCGTGCCGCCGCACGTCGGGCCCGCGGTCACCCACAACGACGCGCCGTGGTCGCGGGGTCAGGAGCAGATGACGTCCGATCGCGCCGATCAGACGTCGAGGAAGCGGACGTCCTTGGCGTTGCGGGTGATGAACGAGCGGCGGGACTCCACGTCCTCGCCCATCAGCACGCTGAACAGTTCGTCGGCGGTGGCCGCGTCGTCCAGGGTGACCTGGAGCAGCAGGCGGTGCGCCGGGTCCATGGTGGTCTCCCACAGCTCCTCGGCGTTCATCTCGCCCAGACCCTTGTACCGCTGGATGCCGTCGTCCTTGTTGATCTTCCGGCCGGCCGCGAGCCCCTGCGCGATCAGCCCGTCGCGCTCCCGGTCGGAGTAGGCGTACTCCGGCTCGGAGCGCTGCCACTTGATCTTGTACAGCGGCGGCTGGGCCAGGTAGACGTGCCCGTGCTCGATGAGCGGGCGCATGAACCGGAACAGCAGGGTGAGCAGCAGGGTGCGGATGTGCTGGCCGTCCACGTCGGCGTCGGCCATCAGCACGATCTTGTGGTAGCGCAGCTTGCTGATGTCGAACTCGTCGTGGATGCCGGTGCCCAGCGCGGTGATCAGGCTCTGCACCTCGGTGTTCTTGAGCACCCGGTCGAGCCTGGCCTTCTCCACGTTGATGATCTTGCCGCGGATCGGCAGGATGGCCTGGAACCGCGACTCGCGGCCCTCCTTGGCCGAGCCGCCCGCGGAGTCGCCCTCCACGATGTACAGCTCGCACTCGGCCGGGTCGGAGGAGCGGCAGTCCTTGAGCTTGCCCGGCAGGTTGCCGATCTCCAGCGCGCTCTTGCGGCGCACCAGGTCCTTGGCCTTGCGCGCGGCGATGCGGGCCTGCGCCGAGGACACCGCCTTGGTGACGATGGCCTTGGCCTCGGCCGGGTTGCGCTCGAACCAGTCGGCCAGCCACTCGTTGCAGGTGGTCTGCACGAACGACTTGGCCTCGCTGTTGCCCAGCTTGGTCTTGGTCTGGCCCTCGAACTGCGGTTCCTTGAGCTTGACCGACACGATCGCGGCCAGGCCCTCGCGCACGTCGTCGCCGGTGAGGTTGCTGTCCTTCTCCTTGAGCAGCTTCTTCTCGCGCGCGTAGGCGTTGACCACCCTGGTCAGCGCGGACCGGAAGCCCTCCTCGTGGGTGCCGCCCTCGTGCGTGTTGATGGTGTTGGCGAAGGTGTAGACCGAGGGGGTGTAGCCGGAGTTCCACTGCATGGCCACCTCGACCTCGATGCCGTCGCCCTTGGCCTCGAAGGCGATGACCTTGCGGTGCACGGCCTCCCGGGTGGCGTTGATGTGCTGGACGAAGTCCTCCAGCCCACCCGGGTAGTGGAAGACCCGGTCCTTGATCTGCGCGGTGTTGCCGTCGGCGTCGGCCTCGTCCGCGCCCTCGCGCACCCGCTCGTCGCGCAGCACGATGGTCAGCCCCTTGTTGAGGAAGGCCATCTCCTGCAGCCGGCGGGCCACGGTCTCGGCGTTGTAGATGGTGGTCTCGAAGATCTCCGGGTCGGCCCAGTAGGTGATCGTGGTGCCGGTCTTGCGGGTGGGCTCACCCCTGGTCAGCTCGGTGGCCGGCTTGGAGTGCTCGTAGCGCTGGCGCCACACGTAGCCGCTCTGGCAGATCTCCACGTCCAGCCGCACGGACAGCGCGTTCACCACGGACACGCCCACGCCGTGTAGACCACCGGAGACCGCGTAGGCGCCGCTGTCGAACTTGCCGCCGGCGTGCAGGGTGGTCAGCACCACCTCGACGGCCGGCTTCTTCTCCACCGGGTGCATGTCGACCGGGATGCCCCGGCCGTCGTCGATGACCTGGATACCGCCGTCGGCCCGCAGGATCACCTCGACCCTGGTGGCGTGGCCGGCCATGGCCTCGTCGACGGCGTTGTCCACGACCTCCCAGATCAGGTGGTGCAGACCCCGCTCACCGGTGGAACCGATGTACATGCCGGGCCGCTTGCGGACCGCCTCAAGTCCTTCGAGAACGGTGATGGACGACGCGCTGTATTCGTTCTTCTGAGCTGCCACGGGCCGGGTGTCTCCTCGCCTAGCGAACGCTGACGGTCACGCTTCTCCAGATTCTACTTGCCCGCACCGTCAGGATGGGCACAAGGACACCTCTAGATTGCTCGCAGACGGGCCGAACGAAGTGTGCATGTGTCGGTTCGCCCAGGGCCACCTTCTCGTTGGACTGGTGCACGTACAGCGCCCCACACGATCGAGTCTGCCGGCCCGAAGCCGGCGGTGCGCCCCGCACCGGCCAGAACGAGCCTACGCGCGCCAGGCGGCCGGAAACCGGCCCGGACCGGCCGATCCACCAGCTGGACCAGTCAGCCGTAGGTGTCGCGCGGCCCCCGGCCGGGGATGTGCCTCGGGCCGTAGCGCCAGCTCGGCGCGGCCGGTCCCTGCACCCGCAGCCGCTTGACCACGCCGTCACCCACGCCCGCGGCGATCCGGGCCAGCAGCTGGCGCTGCAGCAGTCGCAACTGGGTGGCCCAGGCGGTGGAGTCGGCCTGCACGGTCAGCTCGCCGTCGCGCAGCGCGACCGGGCGGGCGTGCTCGGCCACGTTGGCGCCGACCAGACCGGTCCACCGGGCGAACACCTGACCACCGGCCAGCCGGTCCACCCACCCGCGCTCGGTGGCCATGCGCGCGGCCAGCCGGCCCAGCGGCTGGGGGTCGCGCTCGTCCGGCCGCGCCCCCGACCAGCTGCGGCGGCGCCGGCGCACCCCGCCGCCGGCCGCACCGGCCCGCCGGGCACCACCCGGCGCGCGGCCCCGCTCCTTGGCGGCGGCACGGGCCGCCTCCAGGGCCGCCCTGGCCAGGTCCGACCCGCGCAGCTGCGCCCCGCCGTCCACGCCGTCGCGAACCGACTGGTCGGTATGTTTCGCCGGCTGTCGTTCCCCTGACCGGGAAACAGTGGGCCTTATGGCTGCTTTGCCCGTTTTCTCCTGCGGAGAAGTGACGAAGTTATCCACACAATCCACAGGGTTATCCCCAGGCCACGCCGAACTAGCGGACACGGCGCACCTCACCCTCGTGCACGTCGTAGCGGGCACCGGCGAGTTCCTCGGGCACGTCCTCGGCGACCGCCGCGGTGACCAGCACCTGCTCGGCGTCGGCCGCCACCTTGGCCAGCCGCTGCCGACGCCGCCGGTCCAGCTCGGCGAACACGTCGTCGAGCACCAGCACCGGCTCGGTCCCGTCCGCGCGCAGCAACTGGTAGGCGGCCAGGCGCAGGGCCAGCGCGAACGACCAGGACTCACCGTGGCTGGCATACCCCTTGGCCGGGGCCTCACCCAGCACCAGGTCCACGTCGTCGCGGTGCGGCCCCACCAGGCAGACACCCCGCTCGATCTCCTGGGCACGCACCCGGGCCAGCTCGCCCAGCAGCGCCGCCTCCAGCAGCCCCACGTCGGCGCGGGCCCCGCCCGGCTGGCCCAGCCCCGGCGGTAACGCCTCGCCCAGACTGGACCGGTAGCCGATGCGCACCGGCCGGGACTCCGGCGCGACCTCGGCATAGGCGCTGGCCACGTGCGGGGCCAGGTCGGTGACCAGGTCCAGCCGGGCCGCCAGCAGCTCGGCGCCGTGCCTGGCCAGGTGCCCGTCCCACACGTCCAGCGTGCGGATGTCCCCGCTGCCGCCGGCCCGCCGCGCCGCGCCGGCCGTCTTCAGCAGGGCACTGCGCTGCTTGAGCACCCGGTCGTAGTCGGCGCGCACCCCGGCGAACCGCGGCGCGCGCAGCACCAGCAGCTCGTCCACGAACCGCCGCCGCTCCCCCGGGTCGCCCCGGACCAGGGCCAGGTCCTCGGGGGCGAACAGCACGGTGCGCAGGATGCCCAGCACGTCACGCGGCCGAGGCACCGGGCCCCGGTTGATCCGGGCCCGGTTGGCCCGGCCCGGGGTGATCTCCAACTCGACCAGCAGCTCGCGCCCCTCGTTGACCACGGCGGTGCGCACCACGGCCCGCTCGGCGCCGTGCCGCACCAGGGGAGCGTCCGTGGCCACCCGGTGCGAACCGAGGGTGGCCACGTACCCGATCGCCTCAACCAGGTTGGTCTTGCCCTGACCGTTCGCGCCGACCAGCACGCTCGCGCCCGGCTCGAACGCCACGTCCGCGTGCGGCCACGAGCGGAAGTCGCTGACCTGGAGATGCCTGACGAACACCGGGTACCGCGGGTCAGCCGGCCTGGGTGGAGCCGGCCCCGGAACTCGGCCCGGCCTGGTGCACGCCGTGTCCGCCGAACTGGTTGCGCAGCGCGGCGACCGCGCGCATGGCCGGCGAGTCCTCCTGGCGGGAGGCGAACCGGGCGAACAGCGCCGCCGAGATCACCGGCGCCGGCACCGCGTGGTTGACCGCCTCCTCCACGGTCCACCGCCCCTCGCCGGAGTCCTCCACGTAGCCGCGCAGGTCGTCCAGCTCCGGGTCGGACTCCAGCGCCCGCACCAGCAGGTCGAGCAGCCAGGACCGGACCACCGTGCCCCGCTGCCACGCCCGGATCACCGCGGGCACGTCGGTCACCAGGTCGGCGGCGTCGAGCAGCTCGAACCCCTCGGCGTAGGCCTGCATCAGGCCGTACTCGATGCCGTTGTGCACCATCTTGGCGAAGTGGCCGGCGCCGGCGGGGCCGGCGTGGGCGAAGCCCTCCTCGCGCGGGCCCTCCGGCCGCAGCGCGTCAAAGATCGGCATGGCCCGCTCGACCAGCTCGGCGTCACCGCCGACCATCAGCCCGTAGCCGTTCTCCAGGCCCCACACCCCACCGGACACCCCGCAGTCGAGGTAGCCGATCCGCCGGCCGCCCAGCAGCTCCGAGTTGATCTTGTCGTCGGTGTAGCGGGAGTTGCCGCCATCGATCACCAGGTCGCCGGGCGCCAGCAGGTCGGCGAGTTCGGCGATGGTCTGCCGGGTCGGCTCGCCGGCGGGAACCATCACCCACACCGTGCGCGGTGCCGCGAGCTTGTCGACCAGGTCCTGAAGCGAGGCCGCGTCGGTGACCTCGGGATTGCGGTCGTAACCGATCACCTCATGGCCGGCCCGGCGCAACCGCTCCCGCATGTTGAAGCCCATTTTGCCGAGGCCGACGAGTCCAAGCTGCACGTCGCTGTCCTCTCCGTTCGTGCGTGACCCACGTCCTCCCGTGGGTCGGTCGGCGGCCCACCGCTCTGCCGGTGCGCCGGTGGTCCCCGCACGGACCTGCCGCTGAGTCGGCTCAGCCAGGCAGGCGAACCGGCATCAGCAGGTACAGGTACCCGGGGGCCACACCGCCATCCTCGTCCACCGGCTTGAGCAGTGCCGGCCGACTGGGTGTGGTGAACGACAAGTGGGCCCGGTCGGTGCGCAGCGCGCCCAGCCCGTCGAGCAGGTAGCTCGGGTTGAACGCGATGGTCACCGGCTCGCCGGTGTACTCGACCTGCAGCTCCTCCTCGGCGCTGCCCTCGTCGTCACCGCCGGCGGACAGCCGCAGCACCGAGTCCACGAACTCCAGCCGGACCTGGGTGCCGCGCTCGGCCACCAGGGAGACGCGCTTGATCGCCTCGACCATGGGCGCGACGTCGATCACGGCTGCCCCGCTGTGCTCGCTGGGCAGCAGCTGGCGGTACTTGGGGAAGTCGGCGTCGAGCAGCCGGCTGGTGGTGCGCCGGCCGGAGCCGGCCAGGCCGAGCAGCCCGTCGCCCTCGGCCAGGGACAGCTCCACCCGGCTCCCGGACGTGCCCAGCGTCTTGGCCGCCTCGGCCAGGGTGCGCGCCGGCACCAGCACGGCCGTGTCGCCCACCTCGCCAGACGGCTCCCACGGGAACTCCCGCATGGCCAGCCGGAACCGGTCGGTGGCCACCAGGGTGAGCTTGCCCTCACCGATCTCCAGCCGGACACCGGTCAGCATCGGCAGCGTGTCGTCCTTGCCCGCGGCCACCGCGACCTGGCCCACGGCCGAGGCGAACACCTCACCGGGCAGCTCGCCGGCGAACTGCGGCATGGCGGGCAGCTGCGGGTAGTCCTCCACCGGCATGGTGGGCAGGCTGAACCGGGCGCTGCCGCAGGTGATGGCCATCCGGGCGCCCTCGACCGAGATCTCCACCGGGTGGTTGGGCAGCGCCTTGGTGATGTCGGCGAGCAGCCGACCGGACACCAGGGTCCGCCCGCCGTCGGCGATGGCCGCCGGCACGTCGACCGTGGCGGAGACCTCGTAGTCGAACCCGGACACGGTCAGCGCGTCGGTGGGTTCACCGGAACCGGCATCGAGCAGCACCCCACCGAGAACCGGAACCGGCGGCCGGGACGGCAGGCTGCGCGCGACCCAGGCGACGGCGTCGGCGAGACCGTCGCGCTCGACGCGGATCTTCATGGGGCGTCCTTTCCAGGGTCGACACGACCCACGAGAGGAGGTCGGCTTGGCGCGATGTGTGTGGTGCGGCTTACGCGTCGGCGGTGCGGTGCGGGAGGGCCTGGAGTGGCCGTGCGAACGACCGGCGCTCGAACGCGGCCGTTCCACCGTAGAGCGTCCGCCGGGACAGCGTCACCCCGGGGCCCGTGCTCCGGCCTGTCGACGCGACCGCCGGCCGGCGCGGTTGTCCCCAACTTCGGCCGCCCCCTGTTTTTGTTCTTTTCATCCCCTTGAAGAGAAAGGCAGTCGTAGTAGTAGGGGCTGTGGATTGTGGGGATAACTCGCGTTCGCGCTGCTCACACCGGTTGATCACCTGTGGACCACCTGGGGGTGGATCCGGTGGATAAGTGGATGGGGCTGTGGAGAAGTAGCGGGCTGCTCCGTTTGGTCCACAGGTTCGCCCAGTTGTCCACAGCGCGATCCCCAGGTGTGGGCCGGGTTGTCCCCAAGTCATCCCCACCGGATCGGCTGACTTTTCTCAGCACAGGGCAGGGCTGTGGATAACGGCCCGCCAGAAAAGTTGACGGTCGGAGCGGGAGTTTCTGCCGCCGCGCGCGTCCCGGGGTGAGCCGTGTCGTGGGGCGGTCCGGCCCGAGATGCGGGGGCGGGACGGCCTGGGCGCGGGCCGAGCGCCCGCTCGGGGCGGGGCGGACCCGGCCGGCGGGCGGTGGGATCGGTCGGCGCCGGGCACCGGGCGGACGGGTTTTGCCGGGGCGGGCCGGGACCGGGCGGGGGTGTCAGAAAAGGCCGGCGCGCGCCCGGGAAGTTTCTCAGCGTCGGCGGCGTGCCGGGCGCGCGGGTCGGAGAGAAAGCATCCCGCGATTCCGGGCGGGTGGGAAGCCCCCGGGCCGGCGACCGGTCGGGGTGGCGAACGGCCGGCCAGGACGTGTCCTGACCGGCCGTGGCAGCGGGGTGGCGGCTGGGCGCTTCAGCGCCGGGGGTGCGTCAGAGCATGGCGCGGGCGCGCTGCTTTATCCGCGAGGTCAGCTCCTGCACCTGGTCGTATATCCGGCGGCGCTCCGCCATCTCCTTGCGGATCTTCTTGTCCGCGTACATCACCGTGGTGTGGTCCCGGCCGCCGAAGGTCTGCCCGATCTTGGGCAGCGACAGGTCGGTCAGCTCCCGGCACAGGTACATGGAGATCTGCCTGGCCTGGGCGAGCGCCTTGGTCTTGCCGGGGCCGCACAGGTCGTCGATGGTCACCTGGAAGAACTCCGCGGTCACCGCCATGATCGTCGGCGCGGTGATCTCCGGCGCGTGCGAGTCCGGGATCAGGTCCCGCAGCACGATCTCGGCCAGCTGCACGTCCACCGGCTGCCGGTTCAGCGACGCGAACGCGGTCACCCGGATCAGCGCGCCCTCCAGCTCGCGGATGTTGCGCTCGATGCGGGCGGCGATGAACTCCAGCACCTCGGCCGGCGCGGCCAGCCGGTCCTGCGCGGCCTTCTTGCGCAGGATGGCGATCCGGGTCTCCAGCTCGGGCGGCTGGATGTCGGTGATCAGGCCCCACTCGAACCGGGTGCGCAGCCGGTCCTCCAGGGTCTCCAGCCGCTTGGGCGGCCGGTCCGAGGACACCACGATCTGCTTGTTCGAGTTGTGCAGGGTGTTGAAGGTGTGGAAGAACTCCTCCTGGGTGCCTTCCTTGCCCTCCAGGAACTGGATGTCGTCGACGAGCAGCACGTCGATGTCCCGGTAGCGGCGCTGGAAGGCCACCTTGCGGTCGTCCCGCAGGGAGTTGATGAAGTCGTTGGTGAACTCCTCGGTGGACACGTACCGCACCCGCATGCCCGGGAACAGCCGCTGCGCGTAGTGCCCGACCGCGTGCAGCAGGTGCGTCTTGCCCAGCCCGGACTCGCCCCAGATGAACAGCGGGTTGTAGGCGCGGGCCGGTGCCTCGGCCACCGCGACCGCGGCGGCGTGCGCGAACCGGTTGGACGCGCCGATCACGAACGTGTCGAAGTTGTACTTCTCGTTCAGCCGGGTCTGCGCGGTCGGCGGGTTGGCCGGCCGGGTGAACGGCGTGTCTCCGGGGGGCGAGGAGGCACCGCCGCCGGGTGGCGGCGCGGCACCGCCCGTGCTGCGACCGAAGGTGGGCCATATCTCGTTGACGGTGGCCATCACCTCGTGGTCCTCGTCCACCTCGTCCTCGGTCTCGGCACCGCCGTCGGCCACCGGCAGGGTGGCGGGCGTGGTGGGGACGTCGAGGCCGGGCGGCAGCGGGATGGCCGGGTGGGTCGGCGGGTCCTCCGCGCGCATCGCCGGGTGGGCCGGGCGCTGCGGATAACCGGGATGGGGTGGTGGCGGGTGGCCGCCGGGCGCGCCCACCATGCCCGGGCCGCCGAAGCGCATCGGCATGCCGGACGCGGGGCCGGGACCAGGACCGGGGTTCGCCGGCGCGGCCGGGCTGACCGGCGGCTCCATCGAGTCGACCTTCACGGCCAGCGAGACCGGCCGGCCGAGTCGGCGGGACAGGGCAGCGGTGATGGGATCGCGCAGGGACCGCTCGATGGCTTCCTTGGCGAAGTCGTTCGGCGCGGCGAGTAGGGCGATGTCGTTGAGCAGGCCGATCGGGCGGGTGAGCCCCATCCATCCCCGTTGCTGCGGGGACAGTTTGCCAGCGGCCAGCTCCTGTACAACCTGATCCCACACGAGACCCAGATCGGTCTGGTGGTCGGACACCTCTGCGTTCCCCTCCCCTCGTCGCACTTGGTCCACGGTTGCGTGGCCGAGTCGTGGCGTCCATGATCGCCGACAACTCGGTGACGTGGACACCGAACGGTAGAGGTATCCACAGAGTTGTCCACAACTGTGCACGAAGGTACGCCAAGGCAGCGGGGAGCCCCCCGTGGGCCTGACGTACCCAGCCCCGGGTCCGCCCCTCCCCCGGGGTGAGGACCGTGGAGGCAGCACGCTAACAAGGGCTGGCGCTTGTCACAAGACGACCCAGGCCAACCATCGGGTGGAACACCACGTTCGGTCGGGTGGTGGCGGGGAACACCGTGGGTGGTGGGGACCCCGATTTGAATCGCACACCGGACGCTGCGTACCCTCGAACGGTCTCCCGCTGGCTGCGGGCCCGTTTGGCGTGCCCTGCGGCGTTCGTTCTGCCTCGTGCTGAATGCTGGTTGGGGACAAAACCATAGACCTGCTTGGTAGTGAGCACCGGGAGAGCCGACCGTGAGCAAGGGCAAGCGCACCTTCCAACCGAACAACCGCCGTCGCGCCAAGACCCACGGGTTCCGGCTGCGCATGCGGACCCGTGCCGGACGGGCCATCCTGGCGGCTCGTCGGCGCAAGGGCCGCGAGTCCCTGTCGGCCTGATCGCCTCACCGCCGTGCTTCCCGCGGCTGCCCGGCTCACCCGCAGCCAGGACTTCGACCTGGTGGTTCGCAAGGGCCGCCGTGCTGGACGGCCTCGGCTCGTGGTCCACGCGCTGACCGCCCCGGCTGTGCCGGGGACCGAGGCGGCTGGGCCAGGCACGGCGGACGGGACGAGACCGCACGACACGCGACGCGACGACACGCCCACCCTGGACGGTCCATCGACCAGGGTGGGCTTCGTCGTGAGCAAGGCCGTGGGCAACGCCGTGATCCGGCACCGAGTGGCCAGGAAACTGCGTCACCTGATGCGGGACCGGCTCGACGCACTGCCGCCGGGCACCCGCCTGGTGGTGCGGGCGCTGCCGGCCGCGGCCACATCAACCAGCGCCGAACTCGGCGCCGACCTGGACGGGGTGTTCCGCCGGCTGCGGCTGCTCGCCCCGCCAGCACAGATCGAACAGGGCGGTGCGAGGTGAGCGAGACAGGCAGTGACGCACGTCCCCGGCCAGGGCCGGCGGCGTGGTTATTGCTGCTGCCGGTGCGCGTGTACCGCCGGCTGATCTCGCCGCTGCTGCCCCCCACCTGTCGTTTCCACCCCAGCTGCAGCGCGTATGCGGTGGAGGCGTTGACCGTGCACGGGGCGCTGCGCGGGAGCTGGCTGACCGTGCGCCGGCTGGCCCGCTGCGGCCCCTGGCACCCTGGAGGCCTGGACCCCGTTCCCCCGAGGCGTACGCGCGACGACTCCGGGACGCCGGACAGTTTCCCCCGCACCTCTGCCGAGGAGTAGTTACGTGCTCGATTTCATCTACTACCCGGTGTCCTTCATCCTCTGGTGTTGGCACTGGGTGTTCGGACACATCTTCGGCGATTCCAGTGGTATCGCCTGGGCGTTGTCCGTGATCTTCCTGGTCTTCACGCTGCGCGCCCTGCTGTTCAAGCCGTTCGTCGGCCAGGTCCGGTCGATGCGGAAGATGCAGGAGTTCCAGCCGGAGATCAAGAAGCTCCAGAAGAAGTACGCGAACGACCGGCAGAAGCTCGCGCAGGAGATGCAGAAGCTGCAGGCGCAGCACGGGGTCAACCCGTTGGGCGGCTGCCTGCCGATGCTGGTGCAGATCCCGGTGTTCATCGGTCTGTTCCACGTGCTGCGGTCGTTCCGGCCCGGCTGGGGTGAGGTCTACTTCTTCGACGCGCAGGGCGTGGAGTCGTTCGTCAACGCCAAGCTGTTCGGCGCGAACCTCTCGACCTACATCGGCATGAACGCGGAGGACCTGGCGAAGTTCGGCACCGATCGGCTGGACGTCGTCCTGGTGTCCATCCCGCTGATGATCGTGGCCAGCATCGCGACGCACTTCACCGCGCGGCACTCGGTGGCCAGGCAGACCGAGGCGGCCGCGGGCAACCCGCAGACCGCGATCATGAACAAGCTGACCATGTACATCTTCCCGCTGGGTGTGCTGGTCGGTGGCGCGTTCTTCCCCGTCGCGATCCTGCTCTACTGGCTGAGCAACAACGGGTGGACGCTGTTCCAGCAGCGCGTGGTGTACAGCCGGATCGACCGCGAGGAAGACGCCAAGAAGCAGGCGGTCGTGACCCAGCGCCAGGCGCTCGCGCCCAAGCCCGGTCAGAAGCCGGTGCAGACCAGGACCAAGAAGCCGACGTCCGGTGGATCTACTTCGGCGACCTCGGCGCCCGCGTCCCCGACCGCCGAGACCGGGACCGGTGCGGCGGGCAAGCGCGCCGGGGGCCAGGCCCAGAAGCCCGCGGACAAGGCTGGTGCGTCCGACAACGCGTCGAGCGGCGACGCGGCCAAGCAGCCCAAGGGATCGGCCGGTGGGCAGACCGGCAAGACATCAGGTCAGATTGCCGGCCCGCAGGGGGCCCGTCCCCAGAGCAAGAAACAGGGCGACAAGAAGCGCCGCTGACACGGCGCCTCGACCCTGGAGAGGAGACATGGTGTCGGAGACGTTGCAGACGACCGGCGCGGAACCGAAGGACCAAGAAGTGGCGGCGGGCTCGGGCGAGGGCACTTCCGAGGACCTTCTGGTCCGGGAGGGCGACATTGCCGGGGACTACCTGGAGCGGCTGCTCGACCTGCTCGACTACGACGGCGACATCGACCTCGACGTGGAAGCCGGCCGTGCGGTGGTCAGCATCGACGGTGGCGACGACCTGGAGAAGTTGGTCGGCCAGCGCGGGGTCGTGCTGGAGTCGCTGCAGGAGTTGACCCGGCTGGCGGTGCAGCAGGAGACCGGTTCGCGCAGCCGGTTGATGCTGGACATCGCGCAGTGGCGGGCGAGCCGTCGCGCCGAACTCGCTGAGTTGGGCAAGCGGACGGCGGAGAAGGTGCTGGCGTCGGGTGAGCGGGTTCGCCTGCACCCGATGACGCCGTTCGAGCGCAAGGTGGTGCACGACGCCGTGGCGAGCGTCAAGGGCGTGCACAGCGAGAGCGAGGGCGAGGAACCGCAGCGGCGGGTTGTGGTCTTCCCGCAGCCGTGACCGCTGGCGCAGCGCGCCGGGGGCCTGTTTCACGTGAAACAGGCCCCCCTTTTTTGTGCCCTGACCAGCCCCGCCGGCCGAGGCGGCACCACGCCCGCCTCACCACGTTCCGCTCCCGTCCTGACCGCGCCACCGCACGCGCACTCCCAACCTCCTGATGCACCGCGTGGTGATAGCCCGCAGTGGCAGTACCGGAGCCTCCGATCCGCCGGCCGCATCCCGTGCTCCCACCCGCTGCTCCTGGCCGCGCTGAACCACCCGCTGCCCGTGGCCCAGCACACTGGCCGGTCGCGCCCGTCCCGATGACCTTGTCCCCGTCTCTCCCCGTCTCTCCCCGCCTTTCTCTGCCGCTCTTCGCCGCTCTCCCCCGCTCTCCGGCCGGGGTCACGCACGCCGCGCTCAGCTCGCCGATCCGATATCCCCACGATCACGCGAGCACCGCACGGGCGACTCTGGGCCGACGTCAGCGCGCGCCGACCGTACCGTCGGCCACCTGAGCAACGGCACGGGCGACCCTGTTGACCCGCTGCTCCCGGCAACCGGCACCAACCCGCGGTGGGCGGCCAGCAGCAGGCTCCCCGGCCGCGCCGTCCGCGCTCCCCCGACACAGGGCACCCAGCTCGTGCGGCACGGCCGTTCACCGCCAAGATCCTGCTCCGCGGCCCGCGCTCACTCCGGGCGCGGTGGGGTTTGGCGCCGGTCGCCAGTTGTCCACAGGCAGCCCGAGTTATCCACAGCCATGCTGTGCGCAGGTGTGTAGCACGGGAGTGCTGAGCCGGTCACGGCTCCGGGCGGCACGGACCACGCTGTTCATCCGGGTGCCCGCTCGCCGACACACATCAGCTCGGCCCGCCCGCGCCGATCCGTCCGCACCGGTGAGGTTTCACGTGAAACGAACTGGTGAGCGGCTGGTGTCTGACTCCCGGTTCCACCGCCCGCTCCGGCGAACCGCCGAGCAACGCGGCCCGCCGGGAGAACTGCGGATTCGGCCGCGTGACCTGGGGTTTGTCCGATCACCACCCGGCAATCGGTCGGCCGATGCGGAACCCCACGGCTCCCGCTTTCCTGTCCCCACAGGGGACGAACCTCCGAGTCCGACCGCGATGACACCGGCGCAAAAACAGCGGGCGGCCGACCCAGTACCGTGCCGCGGCTGGCGTCCCCCGAGCAGCCGCGCACCCGTCGTCCTGCCCCGTGGGGGGACCCCCAAGATCTACGTTACTGGGAATTGTGGACGCGATCGACAGTGTGGAAGACACCTGTGGATAACCCGGCCCCCTGTGGATAACTGCGGCTCGATCGGGTGACCCTGCAGGAGGAGAGCGGACCACGTCCGCCATGATGTAGTCGATCGTGGATTGCGCGGCGAACCGCCGCTCGAAGGCTGGGGGCCCACCGCGAGGACGCCGACAGGTGCATCGTCCCCACTGCGATCCCCCGGTCGACGCATCCCATTCCACGTCGCCGCCAGGTGCGCGACGGACTGGGGGCGGCGTCGGGACGATCGACCAGCACGTGGTTTCACGTGAAACCGCCCCTCGCGTCCAGCGGGGGCGAACAGCTCGGCAAGGAACTCACGTGGTTTCACGTGGAACATGAGGACGGAGAACATGACCGACTCAGGCGAAGTGGACCACCCGCTGGCCGTGCCCCCGGCGCCGGCGGCGGCTAGCGCCATTTTCGGGAATCAGCTCGACGGCGCGATCGCCTTTGCTCAACTCCTTGCCGAGCATGGGGTTGCCCGTGGTCTGATTGGGCCACGCGAGGTTGACCGGCTCTGGGACCGCCATCTACTCAATTCGGCTGTTATTGCCGAGTTGCTACCCCGGAACTGCCGGGTGGTGGACGTAGGCTCTGGAGCCGGACTGCCGGGAATCCCCTTGGCGCTCGCTCGGCCAGACTTGGAACTCACGCTCCTGGAGCCGATGGCTCGGCGGATCGCCTGGCTGAACGAGGTCGTGGCGGCACTCAACCTCAACGTGACAGTGCTCCGGGGACGTGCGGAGGAGGCCGATGTGCGTGAGCGGCTCAGTGGCAGTGATGTGGTGACCGCCCGCGCTGTCGCGCCGCTCGAACGCCTTGCCTCGTGGTGCCTTCCGCTACTCCGGCCCGGTGGTCTGTTGGTGGCACTCAAGGGAGCCAGTGCGGCAGAGGAGTTGGCCCGTGATGCTCCGGCACTCACACGGGCCGGTGGCGTCCGCCAGCAGGTCGTGACGTGTGGCAGTGAAGTGCTCGATCAGCCGACCACGGTCGTCCTGGTCGAGCGCGGCGAGTCGACCGAGCGTCGTGACGGCAGGCGGAGAAAGAGGAAGGATCGATGAGCGTGTACTCGGATCCGGCACACTCCGCAGGCGACTACACAACGAGCACAATCCCCGACGCGACCCGTGTTTCACGTGAAACAGCACCCCTCGACGCGGCGCCCGCCGGTGCTGTCGGTGCCGGCGAGGTGCTTCGCCCCATTAACCCGACAACCGACATAGTCACGGTAGACGCAGTGACGGCAGGAGACAGAGCCGTGTGGACCCCGATTGCCGAAGAGGCTGCACGCGCCACCCGCGTGTTGCACCCCGAATCCCTCCAGCTTCCCCGCCCTCGACACCGCCGCGTGATCACCGTGGCCAATCAGAAGGGGGGTGTTGGCAAGACGACAAGCACCGTGAACCTCGCCGCCGCGCTCGCCCTGCACGGGCTCAGGGTTCTGGTGATCGACCTGGACCCGCAGGGCAACGCCAGCACCGCGCTTGGCGTCGAGCACCGCTCGGGCACCCCTTCGGTCTACGAGGTGTTGATCGGTGAGCTGTCGCTGGCGGATGCCGCTGCCGTGTCCAGCCAGAGTGACAAGCTGTACTGCGTGCCGGCCACCATCGACCTGGCCGGTGCCGAGATCGAGCTGGTGTCCATGGTCGCCCGGGAGTCCCGGCTGAAGGAGGCGCTGAGTTCCGAGGCGCTGGACGAGATTCAGCCCGACTACGTCTTCATCGACTGCCCGCCCTCGCTGGGGCTGCTCACCGTGAACGCGATGGTGGCGGCCAAGGAGGTCCTGATCCCCATCCAGTGCGAGTACTACGCCCTGGAGGGGCTGGGGCAGTTGCTCCGCAACATCGAGCTGGTGCAGGCCCACCTGAACCCCACACTCAGCGTGTCCACCATCCTGCTCACAATGTATGACGGACGGACCAAACTCGCCGACCAGGTGACCAGCGAGGTGCGCGGCCACTTCGGCGACACGGTTCTCCGGACCGTGATCCCGCGGAGCGTCAAGGTTTCCGAGGCTCCCGGCTACGGACAGACCGTGTTGGCCTACGACCCAGGTTCACGCGGAGCCATGAGCTATCTCGACGCCGCTCGGGAAATCGCCGAATACGGTGCTGAGAAGGGGACAGAATGAATGGTCGCAGAGGGGGCCTCGGCCGAGGCATCGCCGCACTGATTCCCAGTGGTCCAACGCTGCCCACACCGGGTGGTGCGGTATCAGCCGCCGGTGCTGCTGGTGCTGCCGCGTCGGCCATCCAGAGTGTGGATGACGCTGGTCAGGTCGAGAACGGCGGCCAGATCGCTGGCGCCGTGTACCGGGAAATACCGATCACGTCGATCAGGCCGAACCCGAAGCAGCCCAGGGAGCACTTCGACGAGGAGGCTCTGGCCGAGCTGGAGCACTCGATCCGCGAGTTCGGTCTGATGCAGCCGATCGTGGTGCGCGAGGTGGATGCCGGCCGCTACGAACTCGTCATGGGCGAACGCCGCTGGCGGGCGTGCCAGCGGGCTCGGCTCGACGTGATCCCGGCGATCGTTCGACAGACCGACGACGACGCCATGCTTCGGGACGCCCTGTTGGAGAACATCCACCGGGTGCAGCTCAACCCACTCGAAGAAGCCGCCGCATACCAGCAGCTGCTCGACGAGTTCGGCGTCACGCACGAGGAGCTGGCCGCCCGGATCGGCCGCAGCCGTCCGGTGATCACCAACACCATCCGACTGCTCAAGCTCCCCCACCCGGTGCAGAACCGGGTGGCCACGGGCGTGTTGTCCGCCGGCCATGCCCGGGCACTGCTCGGGCTGGACGACCCGGGCATGCAGGAGGACCTGGCGACGCGCATCGTCGCTGAGGGACTCTCGGTCCGCTCGACCGAGGAAGCGGTCATCCTGGCCAAGTCAGCGGAACCGGCCAAGCCCAAGGCGGCACCCCGCAAGCCCATCCAGGCGCCCGGCCTTGACGACCTTGCGGAGCGGTTGTCCGATGCCTTTGACACGCGGGTCAAGGTGGAGCTGGGCCGACGCAAGGGCCGCATGGTGATCGAGTTCGGATCGGTGGACGATCTGGAACGCATCGTTCACCTGATGGCACCGGAAGCGGCAAATCGGACGCCGCACGGCGAGTAGTCCGCTATCGAGCCACTTACGTCACGGTGACAATCTCACTGGCATGACCGGTCGGGGCGGGTGCGCGCACAACATGCGGCGCCCGCCCCAACCATGTGGCCTCAGCACCGAGCCACGCCGAAAACGCCGGTCAGCCTTTGGCCGATTCCCGGTGATCCGTCCGCGGGCATGGGCCGGCACGGGTGGCCACGGTCAGATCGACCGGGCCACCGCACGATCGACAAGGCCGGCGTAGATCTCCCCGAGCGACCGACCGGACGCCTCCACCGCCATCGGCAGCAGCGAGGTCTCGGTCAGTCCGGGCGAGACGTTCACTTCCAGGAAGTGCACGGTGCCGTCCGGGGCGATCACCGCGTCAGTGCGGGAGACGTCCCGCAGCCCGAGCAGCCGGTGCGCTGACACGGCCAACTCGCTGACCGCCGCCGCCGTGGCCCGGTCCAGTCGAGCCGGGGCGTGGAAGTCGGTGAGCCCAGCCGTGTAACGGGCGGTGTAGTCGTACACACCGCTCTCCGGTCGGATCTCCACCGCGGGCAGCACCTCTGGCCCCTCCGGCCCGTCGATGACGGTGACCGCCACCTCGACACCCTCGATGAACCGCTCAGCCAACACGGTCTCGCCGTAGGCCAGGCATGCCACCATCGCCGCGGGCAGGGCCGCCGCGTCCCGAACCACCTGGGCGCCCAGCGCTGACCCGCCCTGGTCCGGCTTGAGCATCAACGGCAGCCCCAGGCTCTCCACCATGGCGTCGAGCACCGCCTGGGCCCCGAGTTCCCGGAACGTGGCATGGGGCAGGACCACCCAGTCGGGCGTGGCCAGGCCGGCTCGCGCCAACTCCGCCTTGGCCGTGGGCTTGTCCCAGGCGCGTCGACACGCCCGCGGATCGGTTCCGACGTACGGCACGCCGAGCATCTCCAGAACCGACTGGACCGAACCGTTCTCCCCGGCACCCCCGTGCAGCGCGATCACCACCGCGTCCGGCCGGTGTTCCCGCAGCCGGGTGAGGAGATTGGCGTCAGCGTCCCACTCGTCCACGGTCATCCCGACCCCGCGCAGGGCCGCGGACAACCGGCGACCGGACCGCAGGGACACCTCGCGTTCGTGCGACAACCCGCCCGCAAGCACCGCGACCCACTGATCCGACACCGTCACTCCTCACCATCGCCCGACTCGCCGTCACCGACGTCGTTGGCCCGACCCACTGTCACCCGGCGACCAACCGGGACCACAGCCTGTCAGAACGACAAGGCAACATAGCGACCGGCCGACAGGTCGACAAACAGCCAGCACCCAGCCGGGCCTCACCCGGACTGCCGGGACAACGCGAGAAGATCCGCGGGCGGCTGGATCACGCGGTGTTCGGTGACGGGGACTCCGGCCCGGAGACCTCCCGGCCGGCCATCGAGCCGAACGTGTTGTACAGCTCCAGTTCGTCGCCGAGCACGTTCGCCAGCCGACGGACACCTTCCCGGATGCGTTCCGGCGTGGGGTAGCAGTACGACAGGCGCATCTGCCGACTGCCCAGCCTGTCCGCGTAGAACCCGGTGCCGGACGCGTAGGCGACCCGTTGCGTCACCGCCCTCGGCAGCATCGCCTTGGTGTTCACGCCCTCGGGCACGGTCACCCAGACGTAGAAGCCGCCGTCCGGCTTGGTCCACGTGCACCCGGCCGGCATGTACTGGTCCAACGCGCTGAGCATGGCGTCCCGGCGTTCGCGGTACGCCTCGCGGTAGGTCTTGATCTGGCCCTTCCAGTCATGGGTGGCCAGATAGCGGGAGACCATCAGCTGGTTCATGGTCGGCGGGCACAGCGTGGCCGACTCGGCGGCCAGCACCAGCTTCTCGCGCACGGCATGCGGAGCCAGCACCCAGCCGACCCGCAGGCCGGACGCGAAGGTCTTCGAGAACGAGCCCAGGTAGACCACGTTGTCCGCGTCGAGTGAGCGCAGCGCCGGATAGATCTGGCCGTCAAACCCGAGCAGCCCGTACGGGTTGTCCTCCACGACCAACACGCCGTGCTGGGCGCAGATCTCCAGCACCTCGGCGCGCCGTTCGACCGCGAGGGTTACCCCGGCGGGGTTCTGGAAGTTGGGGATCGTGTACAGGAACTTGACCCGCCGGCCACTGGCCGCGACCGACGCCAGCGCTTCGCGCAGGGCCGACGGCACAAGTCCGTGCTCGTCCATGGTCACGTGCACAACCTGCGCCTGGTAGGCGGCGAACGAACCGAGAGCGCCGACATAGGACGGCCCCTCGGCGAGCACCACGTCACCGGGATCGCAGAAGATCCTGGTCACCATGTCCAGGGCCATCTGGGAACCGACGGTGACCACCACGTCGTCGGGGTGCGCGCTGATGCCCTCCAACGCCATGATCTCGCAGATCTGCTCGCGCAGCTCGGGGATGCCCTGGGCGGAGCCGTACTGCAGCGCGACCAGCCCGTCCTCGGCGATCAGCTGGCCGACCTCGGCGGACAGCGAGTCCAACGGCAGAGCGGCCAGGTAGGGCATGCCGCCGGCCAGGGACACCACCTCGGGACGGCTGGCCACGGAGAACAGCGCGCGGATCTCGGACGCGGTCATCCCGGCGGTGCGCTGGGCGTAGCGCCGCACGTGCGGGTCGAGGTTCTTGGCAGCCGGCTGGGCTGGCAGCGGCGCGGCAGTGTACCCCGGAACCTGAGCATCAGGACGGTCTTCACCCTGCTGAGGGGCCAGTTGTCCACAGGCCCCCGAGTTGTCCACAACTTCCGATCGAGTCCGGTTTTCCACCCCCGCCACCGATAGGCTGGACCCGGGGTCGCCCCCCAGGGAAGGGTGGGGGCTGGGCTCGTGGGGGTGCGGGGTAGCGGCGGAGTCAGGGGTGGCGGCTGCTGCGGGCGGGACGGGCGATGCGGAGGTCGCGTGGTCCGAGTGACCGGGTCGCGAACGATCAAGGCCGGGTGTCCCGCTAGGCATGGCGCACTCCGAGGAAGCAGTGGATCCGGTGCTACCGGCTGGAATCCCGAACGAGTGTAACCGTCGTCCCGATCGGGGCTGTGTCCTTCCAGTGCCGGCCGAGCCAGCTTATGCTTCGATGGGGATGCGTTCCCGGGCGGGAAAGTGGGCTGTCAAGAAGTCACGGCCGAGCCAGCAGTGGTCGCGGCCAGCAGTGGTCGAGGTCTGAGCGGTCAACCGCTGGAACGCCGAGACAGCACGACGGACACCACGCCCAGGACGACAGGTCCGGAAGCCAACGGCTGACAACTGTGCCGGGAGGTCGAGGTGTCGCGGCGCGTCGTGGGAGTCACACTCGACAACCTGCCACACCTGTCCAAGCACTGTCGGACGTGTGTGTACTGGGAACTCGCCCCCCACCTCAAACAGCAGGCCGAGGAGTTCGGCGACACCGAGTTCGAAAAGGAAGCCTGGGTGTCCAGCGTCCTGCTGGAATGGGGTTCCTGTGGTCGGATCATCTACAGCGACAGCATTCCGGCCGGCTCCGCCTTCTACGCTCCCCCGGCCGCGGTACCCCGCTCACTGGCCTTCCCCACCTCGCCGGTCAGCCCGGACGCGGTGCTGATGACCTCCGTCGAGGTGTTGCCCGAGTTCCGCGGTGGCGGACTGGGGCGGGTCCTGGTCCAGTCCGTCGCCAAGGACCTCACCCGGCGCGGGGTCAAAGCCGTGGAGGCGTTCGGCAACGCCAAGCCCGACGACCAGGCCGCCTGCGTCCTGCCGGTCGACTTCCTGCTCAGCGTGGGCTTCAAAACCGTGCGGCCGCACCCCCGCTGGCCTCGGCTCCGCCTGGAACTGCGCAGCGCCCTGTCCTGGAAGGAAGACGTCGAAGCCGCGCTGGAACGGCTGCTCGGCTCGGTGACCGTGAGCAGCACCGAACCCACCTTCCACCCGGCGTGACCGGCGCACCCGCACACCACGCGGGTCGGGTGGCACCCACGCACCGGGTTGACGCGCGAGCGGCGGCAGCGTGACGGGTCACTCGTCAGCGCGTGCCGCCACCCGGGCAAACCAGTGGGCGCGAAACGCGGATGGGTGAAGATCCATCTGGAAGGGAGCGCCTGCCGGCGGTCCGTCCGATGGGGACGACCGCGGCAGCGGGGCGACAACGGTGTGGTGCCCGGCAGCGCCGGCAGGAAGCCGTGGAACGCCGGGCAGGACGCCACCCGCTGGTTACTCGGCCTTGGCCAGTTCGTGGCGCAGCAGGTCGTCAAAGGTGAACGTGCCCGTGGGCTGGTCGTTCTTGCCCAGCAGGTAGAGCCGCTTCACCGCGACCAGGATGCCTTCGGCGACCACGTCGCGGAACGCCGGATCGGCCAGGCGCCGGCGGTCCTCCGGATTGGTCAGGTAGCCGACCTCCACCCGCACCGCCGTGCACCGGGTCAACCGCAGCGAATCCCACGTCTTCGGGTGGCTGCGGCAGTCGAGCAGCCCGGTGCGGGCCACCAGCTCCCGCTGGATGAACCCGGCCAGGGCCTCCCCCACGGTCGAACTGGTGCCATTGCCGGTGCCGAAGTGGAAACTCGCCACCCCGTGCGCCAACGGCGACGGATTGGCGTCCACGTGCAGCGACAGGAACAGGTCAGCGCCGGCCTCGTTGGCGAACGCGGCCCGCTCGGACTCGTCCGGGCAGTTGTCCGGGCCCCGGCTGAGCAGCGCCTCCATGCCGGTGGCCACCATCCGGCCCTCCAGCCGCCTGGCCAGGTCCCACATCAGGTCGGCCTCGCACAGGCCGCCGGCCAGCACCCCCCGCTCCTGGCCACCGTGACCCGGGTCGATCACGATGCGCTTGCCGCGCAGCCTGGGCCCGGCCATCCGCACCCGCTCCTGCTCACGCAGGAACACCGGCCGACCGCCGCGCACCTTGGGCTGCAGCTGCCGCAGCGCGCGGAGCGTGTCCGGCCCGCACATGCCATCCGGGGTCAGGCCGTAGTCGCGCTGGAAGCTGCGCAGTGCCTGCTCGGTCTGCTGGCCGAACTCCCCGTTCGGGCGGCCAGCGTCGTAGCCCAGTTCGAGAAGCCGCTCCTGAAGGGTGAACACGTCGTCACCACTCATCGGATTGGCCACCAGGTATGCCAGCGGACGGTCCCCGAGGCGGAACGTCGCCGCCCGCAACGCGCGATACGTGGCCGGACCGACCACCCCGTCGGTGATGAGCCCGCGGCGCTGCTGGAACGCGCGCACCGCGTGTTCGACAGCCGGGTCGAACACGGCCGGATCGTGCCCCGGGGTGGTCGGGGCTAGCAAGCCCAACGCAGTGAGTGTCGCCCTGATCTCGGCAACGGCCGGTCCGACGTCACCGCGGCGGAGTAGCGGCATGCACCCCTCGCTCGGCTAGGGCGCCGGCTGTGGCCGGCGCGGTTCGTGACGCTTTATTGTGCCCTGCCTCGTGGTTGACCACCGGGAGGGCTACTCCTGGTCGTCAACCGGCCACGCACTCGAACGTGTCACGGTGTTCACCCGGTTGACTGAAATTCCTGCAGGCTGAGTCAGCGCATGATACGGCGATGGCCCGCCCATCCCTGAGTAGCGGACGGACGGGCCATGCCGATCAGTTGCCCAAAGTGAGAGCTAAGTCTCAGCTGAGGACGTCGGACAGGTCCGACAGCAGAGCGGCCTTGGGCTTGGCGCCCACGATCTGCTTCACCGGCTTGCCGCCCTGGAACAGCATCATGGTCGGCACGGACATGATCTGGTAGTCACGGGCGGTCGACGGGTTGGCGTCGATGTCCAGCTTGGCAATGGTGATCTTGTCGGCGTGCTCGCTGGCGATCTCCTCCAGCACCGGGGCCACCATCTTGCACGGGCCGCACCAGGTCGCCCAGAAGTCGACCAGGACCGGCTTGTCGCTGGCCAGCACCTCGTCATTGAACGTCTTGTCGGTCACGGTCACGGGCTTGCCGGCCATGTTCTCTCCTTGCACTCTGGGGTGGGTGATCCGTCGGCGGGCGGTCGCCGAACCAGGGGTGGGTCAACACCAGGGGCAGCGCACCTGGCAGCGCGCCGCGCCCGGGAGGGCGGGTGTCAGTTGGCGGACACCGGGTCAGCGGCCGCCGCGACCTCGGCGCCAACGCCGTAGCCGCCGCCGGCGTGCTCCGGCGTGACCGCCGCGTGCTCAGCGACCGGCGTGCCGGCCTCGGCGTGCTCGGCCAGCCACCGCTCGGCGTCGATGGCGGCCACGCATCCCGAGCCGGCCGCGGTCACGGCCTGCTGGTAGGTGTGGTCCACCAGGTCGCCGGCGGCGAACACGCCGTCCAGGTTCGTGTACGAGGTGGGGTGCTGCACCTTCACGTAGCCGTCGGCGTCCAGCTCGACCTGATCACGCACCAGGGCGCTGCGCGGGTCGTGCCCGATGGCCACGAACATGCCGCTGACCGGAAGCTCGGACTCCGCACCGGTGACCGTGTCGCGCAGCCGCAGCCCGCTCACCTTGCCGTTGTCGCCGAGCACCTCGGTGACGACCGCGTTGGTCCGCCACTTGATCTTGTCGTTGGCGCGGGCGCGCTCCAGCATGATCCGCGACGCCCGGAACTCCTCCCGGCGGTGGATGATCGTGACCGACCGGGCGAAGCGGGTCAGGAAGGTGGCTTCCTCCATGGCCGAGTCGCCCCCGCCGACCACCGCGATGTCCTGGTCCCGGAAGAAGAACCCGTCGCAGGTGGCGCAGGCGGACACACCGCGGCCGAGCAGCTCCTGCTCACCGGGCACGTACAGGTACCGGGCGGCCGCGCCCATGGCCAGCACCACGGTCCGGGCCGCGTAGCGCACGCCGTTCGCCGTGACGTACTTGATCGGGCCGGTCAGCTCCAGCGCCTCGACGTCCTCGGCCCGCAGCTCCGCGCCGAACCGTCCAGCCTGGGCACGCATCTGCTCCATCAGCTCCGGGCCCATGATGCCCTCGCCGAACCCCGGGTAGTTCTCCACCTCGGTGGTGGTCATCAGCGCCCCACCGTACTGGGACCCCTCGAACACCAGCGGGTTCAGCTGCGCGCGTGCCGCGTAGACCGCGGCGGTGTACCCGGCCGGCCCAGAACCCACGATGATCAGGTTCCGAACTTCCCCAGCATCCGCCACCGTGAACCTCCGTCTCAGGCGCTTCGCTCACCCCAGCCGGTTTGCTGAAGGGCGCGCACTACTGCTCAACGGATGGTAGGTGGCTGGAATTCCAGGCCTGCCCGTGCGTCGGGGTCCGTGCTGGTCAGCGGCTGCTCAGCGACCACCGATGAGCTGGTCGGACCGGACACCGGGGTGGTCGGGACCGCACGTGGGGTCCAGCACCAGCAGGCGGAACTGACCGGGGACGCCGGTGTTGCCCGGCAGCACCGCGACCAGCGACTCCTGGCCGTCCACCACGACCGGCTGGATGCCAACGGGCTCGCCGCCGGACTGCTTGCCGCTGGCCGTCAGGCAGGCGTTCAGGCCCGCCTGGTTGTTCAGCGACCCGTAGTCGGTGACGCCCATCAGCGCGGGCAGCTTGCTGGGCAGTTCCTCACTGCGCAGCGCCAGCGGCGGCTGCCCGGTCCCCGTGGTGCTGCTGGCCGGTGGCTGGGCCACCGGAGGTGGATTGCTGGACGAGTCCGTGCCGCCCGGCAGGGTGGCGACCAGCACACCCACGGCCACGGCCGCGGCGGCCAGCACTCCACCGCCCCACCCGAACACGCGGTTGCGGCGGCGCTGTCGGGCCTTGGCCAGGTCCAGCACGGGGGCGGCGGGCGCCTCGGTCGGTGGCTGCCCGGTCGACCGGGGCGCGTCCGTCGGCTGGGCAGCGGCGGGCGCCCTGGTGGGCAGCGGGCTGACCGTGGCCGCTGTCTCGTTCTCGGTGCGCGGCGCGGGCAGCAGCGCCCTGGCCTCGGCCGCCAGCGCGGCCTCGATCCGGGCCGCCACGTCGTCGGGCATGGTCAGCTCGGGCAGATCAGCCAGCTCGGCCTGGGTGGCCTCGAACGCGGCGATGATCGCGCTGGCCTCCGGGTCGGCCGTCACTCTCGGCCACAGCTCAGCCGCCAGGTCCGGGTCGATCGCCTCGGCATGCAAGTCGGCGAGGAGGTCGACGGACCACGGCGGCCCAGCCAGCGCCTCCCGACGCTGCTCGTTGCCGGTCATCGTCCCTCCCGTTGACGTTGCTGTTGCTGTTGCACATTCACATCGTCAACTGGGACGTTCGCACCTGCACTCGGGTTCCGCAGGTGCCCAAGAAGTTTGGCCAGCTTGGCCCGGCCCCGGGCACAGCGGCTCTTCACGGTGCCCTCCGCGATGTTCAGTACCTTCGCGGTCTCCGCCACCGAGTACCCCTCGATGTCGACCATGATGATCGGGACGCGCTGTTCCTCGGGCAGTTCGTCGAGCGCGTCCTGGACGACCAGCCGGGTCTCCCGTTCAGCCATGGCGTCCCTGGGCGCGACCGGTTCACCCGGCCCGGTCTCGGGCAGCGGACTGGTCGGCTTGGACTGCTTGCGCCTGACCCGGTCGAGGCAGGCGTTGACCACGATCCGGTGCAGCCAGGTGGTCACCTGGGATTCGGCACGGAAGGACGCCGCCGCGCGGAAGGCGGAGATGAACGCCTCCTGGAGCGCGTCAGCGGCTTCTTCGGGATCTCGGAGCGTGCGTAAGGCCACCGCCCACATCCGGTCGCGGTGCCGTCTGACCAGCTCCGTGAACGCATGCGGGTCACCTGCGGCATGCGCCGCTATGAGGTCGGCGTCCGAGCTGGCTGCAGCGGTCACGCGGAGGAGGATATCGGTAGCGATCAGTCCTCCCGCCACCCCGTCAGGTGACGACTCGGGCCGTTCCGTTCCGCCTCGGTCAAGGGACTCGGCACGGTTGTGGATGACTGGCGACCGCGAAAGGCGCCAGCAAACCGAGTTGTCCACAGCCCACCCCGCGAGCCTGTCCCCGCGCTCCTGGCGCGACTAGGCTGGCCAGGGGCGCGCCCCCCGAGGTGGGTGGGGGGGGGTGGGCTGTGGGGCTGGTCAACTGCCCAGGAAGGCGATTTCGCCGACCTCCGAGGAGTGCGACTTGTTGCCGCCGGCCAGGGCGGTGATCCAGACGAGCACGTGCTGGGTGGGCTGGTGCGGGTCCAGGGTGATCTTGGTTTCCCCGTCCTGCAGGGTGGCCTCGCCGATCTTGGTGGTGTCGGCCAGTTGGGGGTCAGCCGAGTCGGCCACCCGGATCTCCACCTTGGTACCCGGGCTGGGCGAGGTGATGGTGACCGAGGACAGCGTGGTCGGCTGGGCGAACGAGGACATCAGCCCGACGCCCGACTTCAGTGCGGGGAACTGCTGCCGGTAGACCTGGGTCTTCCAGGTGGTGGCCGGGTCGCCGTCGATCACCCGCCCGGCCCGGCCCGGGCTGTCCGGGTCGCCGGTCACGTTGAACACCGCCACCTCGGCCACGGTGACCGAGGCGCCGGGCGCGGTTGACGTGGCCGACCCGGACGGGGGCTGGCCGGCGGGCGCGCTGACCGAGGTGGACGGGCTCAGGTCGATGGTCGGGCCGGCCTGCTTGGTCGGTTCCTCCCGGAAGAAGCTCACGATCTGCAGGCTCAGCCAGACGATCACCCCGAGCGTGGCCAGTGCCAGCACCAGCACGCTCAGCGCGAGCTTGCGGCTGCGCTGCCGGTCGGCCACGGGCTTCTTGGTCGTCCACACCACGTCGTCGGTGTCGGCCGGGTTGCCGGCGGCCGCCGCGGCCTGCAACTGCGCGGCCTGCGCCTCACCGTCGGCGACCTGGTCGAGCACCTGCAGGATGGCGGCGCTGGTGCGGATGCCGCCGACGCTGGTGTCCTCCAGGCTGCGCACGGCCACCGACGACAGTGCGTGCGGCACCGCCGGGTGCAGCGTGTTCGGGGCGACCACGGTGCCGTCCGGCCCGGTCGGCGCGGCCGGCAGCACGTCAGGCCCGCCCGGCAGCGCCCACCGCCCGGTGAGCAGCAGGTACAGGATCGCGCCGAGGCCCTTCACGTCGTCGCGCGCGGTGGCCTCCGGCCGCGAGCCGGGGAAGGCCAGCCGCAGCTTGCCGTCGGAGGTCACCCGGATGCGCTGCGGGTGGTCCACGCCGAGCACCAGGCCGGCGTGGTGCGCGCCCTCCACCGCCGCGGCCAGTGGTTCGAGCAGCTTGGACGCGGTGCCCGGGGGCAGCGGGCCGTCCGAGACCAGGTCCACCAGGTCGGTGCCCTGGGTCCACTCGGCCACCACCATGCCCAGCAGGCCCTCCGCCGGCTTGATGCCGTTGCGCGGGCTGAGCACGTCGAGCACCCGGGAAACCCCGGGATGGGTGAAGCTGGCCGCGTGCATGGCCCGCTCCAGGGTGCGTCTGGCGCGGTTGGCGGCGGCGACGTCATCGGGCTGTCCCACGAACAGCGTCACCGCCACGTCCCGGTTGAGCTGGCCGTCCCTGGCCCGCCACAACTGGGCGCCGCTGCGCTGGTCCACCCCGGACTGGGCAAGCAGCCGGTAGCGACCGTCGCCGACGACCGTGCCAGGAACCAAGGTGACACGGCGGGGGTCAGGCTGGTCCTGACGCTGCCCGGTGTACTCCGTCGGCCTACTTGTCACGCGCACACTCCCGTCCCCGCGCTCTCCCCCCGAGGTCCGGTTCGCCGGCCCATCTCGCACGACGGATTGCTCCGGGACGAGGGTACGTGAAACCAACCACTGACGGTGGGATGAGTCAGCGGCGGCGCAACAGCCCGGAGATCTTGTTCACCGCTGGACGCAACTCGGGTGCACGGAACATAGCGAGTGCGCCGAAGCTCACCGCGAGCACCACCACCCCGTCGATGACCAACTGGATCCACGCCGCACCCACCGGGCTGTCCGCGGCGAACGCGTTCACCGCCAGCCGGGACAGCGTGGTGGCCACCAGGCAGCCGATCACCGAGGCGACGATGGACAGCGACAGCGTCCACAGGGTGCGCCCGGTGCCCAGCCGGCCCAGCCGGAACCGCAGCCACACCTGGCCGATCACCGCGCCGGCCACGAAGCTCAACGAGTTGGCGATGGCCACCCCCACCACCAGCTTCTCCGGCTCGTCGATGGAGACGGCGAGGAAGAAGTAGCTGGCCGCCACCTTCACCACCACCATCATCGCGTTGATGATGGTGGGCGTGCGGGAGTCCTTCATCGCGTAGAACACCCGCAGCTGCAGCATGGTCATGGCGTAGGGCACCAGCCCGAACGCGGACAGCCCCAGCGCGGTGCCCAGCTGCTGGGCGTCGGACACGCTGCTGTTGCCCAGCGAGAAGAACGCGATGGCGATCGCCGGACCGGCCACCGTCATCAGCGCGCTGACCGGCATCAGCAGCACCGCGGACATCCGGTTGCCCAGCGACAGGTCGGCCACCACCTCGGCGGTGTTGCCCTCGGCCGAGGCCCGGCTCATCCGGGGCAGCAGCGCGGTCAGCAGGGACACGCCCAGCACGCCGTAGGGCACCTGCAGCAGCAGCCACGCGTAGTTGTAGGTGATGATCGTGTTCTCGCTGCCCTGGCTGGCCACGTTGGTCACCATGACCACACCGACCTGGCCGACGATCACGTACAGCAGCACCCACACGGCCATGCCGCCGAACTCGGACAGCCGGCGGTCCCAGCCCCAGCGCCAGCGGAACCGGAACCCGGTGCGCAGCAGCGGCGGCAGCATCACCACGGCCTGCACCACGATGCCCAGGGCGGTGCCGATGCCCAGCACCAGCAGCTTGGGCTCGCCCATGCGCACCGGGTCCAGGCTGATCTCGCCCGGCGTCACCGTGTAGACCAGCAGCGTCAGGATCACCACGACGTTGTTGAGCACCGGTGCCCACTGCGGGGCGCCGAACACCTGCCTGGCGTTGAGCACCGCGCCCAGCAGCGCGGACAGCCCGTAGAACAGGATGCTGGGCAGGATCAGGTAGGCGAACGCGGTGGTCAGCTCCGGGCTGACCTTGGTGTCCGCGTCCAGCTGCAGCGAGGTGAGCAGCGGCGCGGCGATCACCGCGAGCACCGTGCCGATCACCAGCACCACCGTGGACATGGTGATCATCCACTGGGTGTAGGACTCGCCGCCGTCCGGGTCGTCCTTCTGCGAGCGCACCAGCAGCGGGACGGCGATGCTGGTCAGCACCCCGCCGAGGAGTAACTCGTTGACCATGGTCGGCAGGGTGTTGGCCACGGTGTAGGCGGAGCTGATCCCGCCCAGCGTGATCACCCACGCGATCATCATCTTGGCGAGCAGCCCGGTGATCCGGCTGACCAGCGTCGCGATCGCCATGGAGCCGCTGGCCTTGGCCAGTGACGGGCCCTTGGCGGGTTTCTTCGGCGGCACGGCCTGCTCGACCACGGTGGTTGTCTCGGGTCTGGTCAACTCTGGCTCGTTCTCTCCTGGCCGGCGGCCGGTGCGGGCTGCTGGTCGGCGGCCACGCTCGGCTCGGCGCGCGGCTGGTCCTGCTCGGGGGTGGGCTGCTGCTGGTCGGTGCTCACGGTGCTGCGGGTGGTGATGCTGTCGGTGCCGTTGGCCGTGGCGCTGGCACCCGGGGTGGTGTCGTGCGGTGCGCCCACGGGGGCGGTGTCACCGGTGGGTGCGGCTGGGCCGGCGGTGGCCGGCTGCTCTGCCTTCACCCGCCGCCGGATGCGTCGGGCCAGCAGCAGCACCAGCGCCGCCGCGGCCGTGCCCGTGACCACCAGGGTGATGGTGCCGTAGTTGGTCGAGGTCACCTCCAGCCGGGCGTACTGGCCCAGCGACACCCCGCCCGGCGTGGTGAGGTGCACGCTCAGGCTGAACTGGCCGGAGCGCATGGCCTCCAGCGGCACGAACACGTTGCGGCTGCTGCCCGCCGGCACCAGCTGTTCGGGCAGGTCCTGCGGCTGGATGCCGGGCACGTGGGCGAACACCAGCCGCACCTTGACCAGCACCGGCAGCTTGTTGGTCAGCGACACCGGGACCGGGCTGTCCCCGGACGCCCTGGTGATCGGGGTGGTCGGCGAGGTGATCGTGATGCTGCCCTGGATGGCCCCGATCTGGCTGGAACTGGTGTTCAGCGCCGCCTCCGCGGCCGGCTGGTTGCCCCGCCACGCCCCGGACGCCGCGCGCAGCAGCCCGTTGCGCAGCGGCCCGGTCAGCTGCTCCGGCTGCACGTCGGTGCTGTCGTCCTTGAACATGGCCTCGGCCAGTCCCCGCACCCGGTTCTCCTGCTCGGTGAGCGTGGCCGTGACCGAGCGGGGCAGCTCCGCGCTGGCCGCCCGCGCCGAGTAGGACACCGTGCTGGCCGGCCCGGACGCGGCGTCGGCGACCAGGTCGGCCAGGCCGGCGGGGCGGGCGAACTGCTCGTCGTAGAGGCCGGCCACCTCCTGTAGGAAGGTGGTCAGCTCGCTCTGCGGCGCGGTCCAGCGCAGCGGCGGCGCCACCACCAGGGGCTGGCCGGTGCCGCCGGCGAAGGCGGCCCGGAAGATCAGCGCGGCCAGGGCGTCCTGCACCGACACGGTGGCCACGTCCGCGGCCGGGTCGTCGGTGCCGGCCGGGACGCGCCGCACGGCCCCGCCTGCCAGCGCGTCCGAGATCAGCGGGTCGATGCGCACCGCGGTGACCGGGGCGGCGCCGCCCGAGGTGGCCAGCGGGGTCAACCCGGAGGCGGCGGGCGTGGCCAGGGAGTCCGGCCTGGTCAGCACCGCCCTGGTGCCGTGGTTGGCCAGCATGGTGAGGGTGTTCTCGTCCAGCGCGCCGTCGTTGGGCCAGACCACCCCGGTCAGCGGCCGGGCGGAGTCGAGCAGCGAGCTGACGATGGTGGCGTTGGCCCTGGCCTGGGGCTGGTCCGGACGCAGGTTGTCGGGCAGCACGCCGCCGGTCAGGGCGGTGTCGGCCAGGTCGGTCAGCCCGACCCGGGACAGCGCCACCAGGTCGGCGTCCGCGTACGGCAGGGGGAGCACGCAGTGCTGTGCGGTGAGCTGCTGCAACTGGCCGAGCCAGGCCTGGGCGACCTCCTGGCCGGTGCCGGCCACGGTCTGGCCGTCCCGCCGCACGCGGTAGCCCTTGGTCATGGCCTCGACGGTGAGCAGCAGGTCCGGGTCGACGGCCAGGCACACCGACGCGCCCATCGGGCCGGCGTTGGCCCTGCCGTAGGCCTGCAGCAGCGCGTGCAGCCGGCCGCCCGCCGCCAGTGAGGTGGCCAGTTCGTCGTCGCTGAGCAGGGCCGTGCCACTGCCGTCGTCCTGGCTGACCAGTCGGGGCTGGTCAGCCAGCGGCCACAGCAGGGTGATGCTGGGGGGCGTGGCCGGTCGGGTGGTGCTCTGCCCGCCGGGCAGCGACAGCACCGGCAGCAGGGTGCTCAGCGCGGCCAGCCGGGCGGCGCTGCCGTAGGCCGGCGTGCCGTTGACGTTGAGCAGTAACGGGTAGACCCCGGGCTGGGTGATCGCCAGCGAGTCCTGCGGTGCGCCGCGCAGCGGGATGGTGAGGTCGACCTGGGCGCTCTGCCCGGGGTCGAGGAAGTCCGCGACCTCGTGGAACGCCGGCCGCACCTGGTCGGCGCGGGCCGGCTCGCCGATCGCGCCCCGCAGATCGTCCTCGCTGGTCAGGGCGTTGCCCCGCTGCACGCGCATGCTGATGTCGTTGACCCGGCGGTCGCCGACGTTGGTGATCTGGCCGACCACCCGCATCTGGTCGCCGGTGCCCGCCCGGATCACCCGGGGTGTGAGTTGTGTCACATCCAGGCGGAGCAGGCTGGGTGCCTTGGCCTGGGGCTGAGCCTGGGTGAGCACGTCGGCGCGCGCCGGTCTGGCCGGCACCCCGCCCGCGACCAGCGCCGATCCCATGCCAGCCCCCAGCCCGGACACGGCCGCCGCGTCCAGCGGCGCGGCCTGCGCCGTGCTGGGCGGCTGGTCCGGCGGTATGCCGTTGCGCGGGTCGGCCTGGGCGGCGGGGGCGGGCGCGGTCGCACCCAGCGCACTGACGGCACCGACCATCGCCACGGCCGCGATCGCGGACAGCAGCCTTCTCACGCCTACTCCGCTCCGCCCCGGCGCCGGCCGGCGCCCCGGTTGCCCCGTCCCCGGCCAGCACCCGGTTCACCAGCTCCGGTGCTGGTCGGACCCTGGCTGGTCCGCGTGCTGGCCTGCCCGTTCAGCAGTTCCCCCGCCTGCCGGACCAGCCGTCGCTCGTCGGCGTAGGCGAGCAGTTTCTCCAGCTCACCAAGCGGCACCCACGCCACCTCGGTGACCTCCACGTCCTCGTCGGAAAGTTCTCCGCCATATGCTTCCAGTAGGAAGTGATGGACCGTTTTGTGCACCCGCCGGTCCTCGGCCACGAACCAGTAGTCGATGGAACCCAGCGGGCTGAGCACGGTGCTGTGGATGCCAGTCTCCTCCGCCACCTCGCGCACCGCGGTCTGTTCGGCGGTCTCCCCGGCCTCGATGTGCCCCTTGGGCAGCGACCACAACAGCCTGCCCTTGCGGTCCAGCCGACCGATCACCGCGGCCTTGGCGTGCTCGGCGTCGAGGACCAGGCCGCCGGCCGAGATCTCGTCGACGGTCTTCAACCGACGGCCCCGGCGTCTGCTCCGGCGGCCCGGTTTGGAACCACCGGAACGACCGGACGACGAGGGCATGTAAGCGATGGTAGTGCGGCTGGCCGGTGTCGGGCGGTGGCACGTGGAATACCCAGCGTCACCACTTCGGGGCCAGATACCCTGGCTCTTCGTGTCCCGACTCCTCGCCCGCACCGACCCCACACAGCTCGCCCAGCAGAATGCCGTGGTGGAACTCCTGCGTGTCTCTCCGGTAGCCGACGAACTGGCCAGGCGCTTCGCCCGCGCCGGCCACCGCCTGTACCTGGTCGGCGGCAGCGTGCGGGACGCCCTGCTCGGTCGGCTGGGCAACGACCTCGACTTCACCACCGACGCGCGCCCGCCCCAGGTGCTGAAGATCCTGAGCGGCTGGGCCGACGCGGTCTGGGACACCGGCATCGCCTTCGGCACCGTGGGCGCCAGCCGGGCCGGCGCCACCCTGGAGATCACCACCTTCCGCGCCGAGGTCTACGACCGCGTCACCCGCAACCCCGAGGTGAGCTTCGGCGACTCCATCGAGGGCGATCTGCTGCGCCGGGACTTCACCGTCAACGCCATGGCCGTTGACCTGGCCGAACAGCAGTTCGTGGACCCCCACGACGGCATGCGCGCCCTGGTCGACCGGGTGCTGGACACCCCGGCCGCCCCCGAGGAGTCCTTCGCCGACGACCCGCTGCGCATGCTGCGCGCGGCCCGGTTCGTCAGCCAGCTCGACTTCACGCCCGCGCCCCGGGTGGTGGCCGCGATCACCGAGATGGCCGGCGAACTGGCCAGGATCACCCCGGAACGGGTGCAGGCCGAGCTGTCCAAGCTGATGCTGGGCGCCCAGCCCAGGGCCGGCATCGAGCTGCTGGTGCGCACCGGCCTGGCCGAGCACGTGCTGCCCGAGGTGCCGGCCATGCGCCTGGAGATCGACGAGCACCACCAGCACAAGGACGTCTACCACCACTCACTGGTCGTGCTGGACCAGGCGATCGACCTGGAGGACGGCGAGCCCGACCTGGTGCTGCGGCTGGCCGCGCTCCTGCACGACGTGGGCAAGCCGGCCACCCGCCGGTTCGAGCCGGGCGGCGGGGTCAGCTTCCACCACCACGAAGTGGTCGGCGCCAAGCTGGTGCGCAAGCGGCTGCGCGCCTTGCGTTACTCCAAAGAGGTTGTTGAGGACGTCGCCCAGTTGGTCTATTTGCATTTGCGCTTCCACGGGTACGGGCGGGGCGAGTGGACCGACTCGGCCGTGCGCCGCTACGTCACCGACGCGGGGCCGCTGCTGCCCCGGCTGCACAAGCTGGTGCGGGCCGACTGCACCACCCGCAACCGCCGCAAGGCCACCGCGCTACAGCGCACCTACGACGAGCTGGAGGCGCGCATCGCCCGGCTCGCCGAGGAGGAGGACCTCCGCCGGGTACGCCCCGACCTGGACGGAAACGAGATCATGCGGCTGCTCGGACTGCCCCCGGGGCCGATGGTCGGCCAGGCGTGGAAGCACCTCAAGGAACTCCGGCTGGACCGGGGGCCGCTGCCCCACGACGACGCCGTGGCCGAGCTGCTGCGCTGGGCCCGCGAGCAGGGCATCACCCCGCCAGGGGACTGAGCGGGCTCGCCGGCGGGCGCCCCGATGCGGTGCGCCGCCCGAACTGAATACGCCACCTGGCTGAACCCATCGGTAACCCTCGGTGGGTATGGGGCGGCGCCGCGTTAGCGGGATGACAGTGCGTCGCGGCACGATGACCGTGCGCTTCGAGCACCGGGCTCGAAAGCAGCGGGGGTGAGTGCCATGACTTGGGGTCTCTCGGCACCGCGGCGTCAGGTGGACAACGGACTGTCCACACTGACCGAACGACAGCGGGCGGTGTTGCGATACGTCGCGCGCGGCCTGGCCGACCACGAGATCGCACTTGTACTGTCGTTGAGCCAGGAGAACGTGGCCACCGAGGTCGCGGCCATCCTGCGCACACTGAACCTGCGCGACCGGGTGCACGCCGTGGTGTTCGCGCACGAGACCGGCGTGATCAAGACACCGCTACCGGTGCCCCGCTGACGCGTCGAGCACCGCGTGGCCGGTCGAGGCCGACCAGGCCGGTCGTGGCGTGGGCGTGAGCCGGGCGGTTCAGCAGCACACCGCCCGGCGAGAAGGCTGGGTGTCGGGTGCCCGGTCGCCTCTCGGCGGTGTTGCGCGACGCGGCTCCAGCCGAACGGTATTCCGCGAAGGCGATTGTCTGTTGGGCCCGGGGGACTCGATGGCACCCGACACCAGGGTCAACGCGCCGGGTCGGCGGATTGTTCCTCAGCGCGGCTTCGCGGTTGCCCGGCACCAGCTGTCCACCTGTGCTGCGGGCGGTGTGGCGTCCGGATGAAATCATGTCCGGCGTGCGACCCGACGCCAATGTCGAGCCCGGGACCCTGCTGGTGGCCGCGCCCGGCCTGCTCGACAGCAACTTTCGCCGCACGGTGGTCTACATCATCGACCACCGGGGTGAGGGCACGCTTGGAGTGGTGCTCAACCGACCGAGCGAGGTGGCCGTGCACGACGTGCTGCCGGCATGGGCTCCGCACGTGACGCGACCGCAGGCCATCTACATCGGTGGTCCGGTCGAGCGCAAGACCGCGCTGTGCCTGGCGACCCTGCGCCCCGGTGAGGACGTCGACAAGCTCGACGGCGTGGTCGGGGTGCACGGTCCGGTCGCCCTGGTCGACCTGGACGCCGACCCGGACCAGTTGACGCCGAGCATGCGCGGCCTGCGGGTGTTCGCCGGCTACTCCGGCTGGGGCAGCGGCCAACTGGGCGAGGAGATCGACCGGGGCGACTGGATCGTGGTGCCCGGCCTGCCGGACGACGTGACCAGCCCGGCCAACGCGGACCTGTGGGGCCGGGTGCTGCGCAGGCAGGGCATGCCACTGGCGCTGCTGGCCACCCACCCGATCGACGTGTCGCGCAACTAGCGACCCCGGATACCACGCTGCGGCTGATCACCGGCACGAATCACCCGATCGTGTCGCGAGTTGTCCACAGCCCGGCAGGCTGTCCACAGGCCGACCCGAATCCGGTGGCGGCGCGGGGGTGCGTGGATAGGCTGGACCTGGGGTCGCCCCCCTGGGAGGGCGGGGGTGTCCGGGTGCCGGCGACATCCCGCCACAGGGCGTTGGTGCGTCGCGGGCTTGCGTGAGGCCGGCTGTCAGGGGTTGGTCGGACGGGCAGGGCGTGCGTGCCGCTCGGCGGTGCGGGCGCGTGGCCCCCGGCCGGCGGCGCTCAACCGCACCAGCGGGCGTTCGCGCGCCGGCCGGTCGTCTCAGTTGCCGCCGCTGAGCGCGGCCAGCGCACTGCACCCGCCGGCGCCACCGCAGGCGCAGCCGCCGCAGCCCTTGGGGGCCGCCGGCTCGGGCATGGCCGCGGCCGCCCGGTGCCCGAGCAGCCCACCCGCCAGCGACATGCCGATCATGCCCGCCACGCCGATCAGCACCGCGATCACCGTGCCGGTGCCCGAGGGCATGCCGAACGCGACCACCCCACCGACCACGCCGACCAGCCCGGCCACCAGCATCGGCAGCCCGCCCACCTGGTTGGCCAGCCGGAACGTCTCGTCGTCGCGCATGGTCGCCCTCGTGCGCACCCCGGCGAACGGGTTGCGGCGCAGCGCGCCGCGCCAACCGAGGAAACCAACCGTGCCGATCGCCAGCCCGGCCAGTGCGAGCACGATGAGCAGCAGCAGGCGCACCCAGAAGGGGGCAGCGGTCGTAGCGGCATCAGCGGCGAGGTTCACGAAGCGAGGGTAAGCACCGGCCGACCGAGCCTTTCCGGACACCCCGTCAGGTGTGGCCCACACCATGCCAACGGGCAGTTCGCCGACCAGAATCCGCAGAACCACCCGATCGTGCGGCGTTTGGCTCCCACCGATCGCGGGCGGAAGTGGGCAGGCTCACCCGCATGACACGTCGATCTTCGAGCGTGCTGGGTGGTCTGCTGATCGCGGGCCTACTCACACTGCTGGCGGCGACCCCGGCCGTGGCCCAGCAGTCCCTCGGCACGGCCCAGCAGCCAGCTGCGCCGGCCGACCCCTCCACGGCGCCGGTGGCCAACCCGTCTCCCGTGCCCCGCGCCGGCGCTGCCAACCAGTCGCCGTCACCCGGTCAGCCGGCCCTGCCCGCGCAGTCAACCCGACCGGGGCGGCCGGCGCCCGCTGCCGCCTCCGACTGGACCATCCCCGGTGAACAGATCGCCAGCCAGGTGCGGTTCCTCGGCGAGACGGTCATCCCCACCGGGCTGAGCGTTGCCGGCACCACCGTGGGCGGACTGTCCGGCATCGACCGCGACGCCGAGTCCGACCAGTACGTGTTGATCAGCGACGACCGGTCCGACCGGCAGGCCGCCCGGTTCTACCAGGCGCGGATCAACGTGGACGACTCCGGCCTGCACGGCATCGAGTTCACCGGCAGCCACCCGTTCCGCCGGGCGGACGGCAGCACCTACCCGACCAGTTCCGACCCGGACGGGGGTGCCGTGGACCCGGAGGACATCCGCGTCGACCCCTGGAGCGGGCACTACTGGTGGAGCCAGGAGGGCCACCGGCCGGACAACCCGGTCGGTGACACCACCCTCGCCGAGCCGTCGATCCGGGTGGCCGCACCGGACGGCGAGTTCGTGGGCGCGCTGCGGGTGCCGGCCAACTACGGTGTGACCACGCCGGGCCAGGGCACCAGGAACAACGAGTCGGTGGAGGCCATCACCTTTGCCCAGGCGGGATCGCTGCTGGTCAGTGCCTTGGAAGGACCGCTGCTCCAGGACGGCCCACCGGCCAGTTCCCAGGAGGGCGCCCTCTCCCGGATCACCGTGCAGACCAGGGCGGGGCAACTCCTGGCGCAGTACCCCTACCAACAGGAACCGCTGTTCACCGAGCCGGAACCAGACGGCCGGGCGGCCACCAGCACCGGGGTGACCGCGATCCTGGCCGCCGAGCCGGTGAACGCCAACCAGCACCTGGTGCTGGAGCGCACCTTCGTCGCCGGGTCCGGGTACAAGGTGCGGCTGTTCCTGATCGACACCGAGGGCGCGACCAACATCAAGGACCTGCCCAGCATGACCGGCAACCAGGTCACGCCGGTGCGCAAGCGGCTGCTGCTGGACTTCGACGACCTGCCGCTGTGCGGCACCGAAAACCCGGACCGGGTCGCGCGGCGAGCCCTGGAACGGGCCGAGGCCCGCGCTGCCGAACACGCCGCCGGCCAGGCGCTGGAGCGGGCCATGGCCCAACTCGTCGACCGGGACCGGACCGGGACCGACGCGGTGGCCAGGACCAGGGTGGAGACCCGGACCGAGCCCACCGCCGAGGTCGACGTGCGCGCCACCGCCGCCGCTGCTGAACAGGCCGGCAAGGCTGAGGCCAGGCCGTGCGAGGGTGGCCGGGCCGTGGACCCGGTGCAGAACTTCGAGGGGATGACCTGGGGACCGAGGCTGTCCTCGGGCGAGCGGGTGCTGCTGCTGGTCAGCGACGACGACTTCGCCCCCGACCACGCCAGCAAACTGGTCGCCCTGGCCGTCCGGTGACCGGCTCGTTCACCACAACGGTTGGGGAGGCGGGCCGACCACGCGCTATCCTGTGCGCTGTGAGTACGGCCCGCCTGCTCCTTATCGGGCCGCGCTGACCACCACGTCAGGTCGGCGCGGCAACCCCTCATGCCCGACAGGGCTGGGGGGTTTCGTCTTGTTAGCAGGAGATACCCGGACGGGCCCGATGGGGAGGAACCTCCGATGAGCGCGACCAGCACCAGCGCCGACGACGCCGCGACGCCGGCCTACCGCTACGGCAGCGAGCTGGCAGGGCGGATTGAACGGCGCTGGCAGGAGCACTGGGAGGAACACGGCACCTTCCACGCCCCCAACCCGGTCGGCCCGCTCGCCGCTGGCGAGGTGCCTGCGGACAAGCTGTTCGTGCAGGACATGTTCCCGTACCCGTCGGGCACGGGCCTGCACGTCGGCCACCCACTGGGGTACATCGGCACCGACGTGTTCGCCCGCTACCACCGGATGAACGGGCGCAACGTGCTGCACACCATGGGCTTCGACGCCTTCGGGCTGCCCGCGGAGCAGTACGCCGTGCAGACCGGCCAGCACCCGCGCAAGACCACCGAGGAGAACATCTCCCGCTACCTGTCCCAGGTCCGCCGGCTGGGCCTGGGCCACGACGAGCGGCGGCGCGTGGCCACCACGGACGTGTCGTTCTACCGCTGGACCCAGTGGATCTTCCTGCAGATCTTCAACTCCTGGTACGACGTGGACCAGCGCAAGGCCCGGCCGATTGCCGACCTGGAGGCCGAGTACGCGCAGGGCACCAGGGCCACCCCGGACGGCCGGCCCTGGCACGAGCTGACCCGGGTCGAGCAGCGCCGCATCATCGACCAGCAGCGCCTGGCGTACATCTCCGAGTCGCCGGTGAACTGGTGCCCCGGCCTGGGCACGGTGCTGGCCAACGAGGAGGTCACCGCCGACGGCCGCAGTGAGCGCGGCAACTTCCCGGTGTTCCGGCGCAACCTGCGCCAGTGGATGATGCGCATCACCGCCTACGCCGACCGGCTGGTGGACGACCTGGACCGGCTGGACTGGCCGGAGAAGATCAAGACCATGCAGCGGAACTGGATCGGCCGCTCGCACGGGGCCCGCGTCAGGTTCCCGGTGGCCGACCAGACCGTCGAGGTGTTCACCACCCGGCCGGACACCCTGTTCGGCGCGACCTACCTGGTGCTGGCCCCGGAACACCCGCTGGTCGACCAGTTGACCGCCCAGGCCTGGCCCGAGGGCGTTGACCAGCGGTGGACCAGTGGCGCCGGCACCCCGGCCGAGGCCGTGGCCGCCTACCGGCTGGCCGCCTCGCAGAAGTCCGAACTGGACCGGCAGGAGAACAAGGAGAAGACCGGCGTCTTCCTGGGCGTGCACGCCACCAACCCGGTCAACGGCGCGTCCATCCCGGTGTTCATCGCCGACTACGTGCTGATGGGCTACGGCACCGGCGCGATCATGGCCGTGCCCGGCCAGGACCAGCGCGACTGGGACTTCGCCGAGCGTTTCGGCCTGCCCGTCATCCGCACCGTGCAGCCCAGCGAGGGCTTTGCCGGCAAGGCGTACACCGGTGAGGGCGTGGCCATCAACTCGGGTTTCCTGGACGGGCTCGGGGTGGACGAGGCCAAGAAGGCGATCATCGCCTGGCTGGAGGAGCACGGCGCTGGCGCCGGCACCGTCCAGTACAAGCTGCGCGACTGGCTGTTCGCCCGTCAGCGCTACTGGGGTGAGCCGTTCCCCATCGTCTACGACGAGGACGGCCTGCCCGTGGCGCTGCCCGAGGACCAGCTGCCGGTCGAACTGCCCGACGTGGCCGACTACTCGCCGATGACGTTCGACCCGAACGACGCGGCGAGCGAGCCGACCCCGCCGCTGGCCAAGGCCGAGGAGTGGATGACCGTCGAGCTGGACCTGGGCGACGGGCCCAAGGTCTACCGGCGCGACGCCAACGTGATGCCGCAGTGGGCCGGCTCGTGCTGGTACCAGCTGCGCTACGTGGACCCCACCAACGACGAGGCGTTCTGCGACCCGGCCAACGAGCGGTACTGGATGGGTCCGCGCACCGAGACGCACGGACCGGACGACCCGGGCGGCCTGGACCTGTACGTGGGTGGGGTGGAGCACGCGGTGCTGCACCTGCTGTACTCCCGGTTCTGGCACAAGGTCCTGTACGACCTGGGGCACGTCAGCTCGGAGGAGCCCTACCGCAAGCTGTTCAACCAGGGCTACATCGAGGCGTACGCCTACACCGACGCGCGCGGCGTGTACGTGCCGGCCGAGGAAGTCGAGGAGCGCGACGGCAAGTACTTCTGGCAGGGCCAGGAGGTCAACCGCGAGTACGGGAAGATGGGCAAGAGCCTGAAGAACTCCGTCTCCCCGGACGAGATGTGCGACACCTACGGCGCGGACACGCTGCGGCTGTACGAGATGTCCATGGGCCCGCTGGACGTGTCCCGGCCGTGGGCGACCAAGGACGTGGTGGGCGCGCACCGGTTCCTGCAGCGGCTGTGGCGCAACCTGGTCGACGAGAGCACCGGCGAGCTGCGGGTGGTTGACGAGCAGCCGGACGTGCCCACCCTGCGGCTGCTGCACAAGACCGTCGCCGCGGTGCGCGAGGACTACGCGGGCATGCGCTACAACACGGCCGCGGCCAAGCTGATCGAGCTGAACAACCACGTCACCAAGGCGTACGGCGCGGCAAGTGGCACCCCCCGGGTGGTGGCCGAGAGCATGGTGCTGATGCTGGCCCCGCTGTGCCCGCACGTGGCCGAGGAGCTGTGGAGCAGGCTGGGCCACGAGCAGTCGCTGGCGCACGGACCGTTCCCGGTGCCGGACGAGCAGTACCTGGTGGAGGACACCGTCGAGTACCCGATCCAGGTGAACGGCAAGGTGCGGTCCCGGGTGGTGGTGCCGGCGTCGGCCACCGTGGACGAGGTGAAGCAGGCCGCGCTGGCCGACGAGAAGATCGTGGCCGCGCTGGAGGGCCGGGAGCCGCGCAAGGTCATCACCGTGCCCGGTCGACTGGTCAACGTGGTGGTCTGACCACTGGCTGAGCGCTGAACAGCGGCCGATCTGGTGCCGGTTCCCGCGGGCCGCCACCAGATCGGCCGTCGCGTCTCACCTGACCACTCGAATGGCGTAGCGCGCCGCCCGAGTTGTCCACAGCCGCGGCGAGTTGTCCACAGGTTCTGGTGATTTTTCCGCGACGCCCTTCTGGCGGGCTGGTGTCGGTAGGCTGGACCTGGGGTCGCCCCCTGGGAGGGCGGGGGCTGGGGTGAGGTGGGCGAACCGCCGCCCCGCCGCCCCGCCGGTGTTGTGGTGGGGTGTTGGCGGTGCTGGCTGGCGGGCGTCAGGTGAGCAGGCCGACCTCCGTGGCCAGTTCGCGCAGCATCAACTCGAACATCGGCTCCAGGCTCGCGGTGGTCAGCGGGCTGCGGCCGAAGACCTCCAGCGCGACCTGGCCGTAGAGCCGGATCCAGAAGCGCAGCATGAAGTACACGGTCCCGAGGTCCAGCACCTCGGTGGACACGGCGATGCCGTTGCTGGCCAGCGTCTCCAGCAGGGCGTCGCGAAAGACCAGCAGGTCGTCGTGGAGTTCCTTGGGCACGTCCTGCTCGGCCGGGGTCGCCAGCTTGTGCGTGCTCAGCACCCGACCGGCCACCGTCATGAAGATGTTGCCGAACTGGTCGCGGATGGGCGGCACGGCGTCGCACGGGTTGAAGCCCAGCGCCGGCTTGGGTGAGGCGAACACCAGGGCGAACTCCTCGGGATGTGCCAGTGCCCAGCGGCGGAAACCCCGGCAGACGGCGAACACCCGCCCCAGCGTGTCCTCCTCGGGAAGCTGGCTGAGGTCCTTGGCCAGTCCCTCGGCCATGTCCGCGCAGATGTCGTCGCAGACCTGACGCAGCAGGTGCTCGCGCGAGTCGTAGTAGCGGTACAGCGCGGGCGCGGTGATGCCCAGCTCCCGCGCGATCGCCCGCAGGGTGACCGCTTCTCGCCCGTGCTCGATCAGCAGGGCGCGGGCGCGCTGCCGGATCTCGCGTTCCGTCTCGGCCCGCAGTCGTTCACGGCGCGTGATGTCCGCCATAGACCCACTCCGTCAGGTTGTAAACACCGTTCACTCGCCCTAGCGTCACCATCAGCTGGGTAAACGGTGTTTACTAATGTTGACACCGTTCACTGAACAGTAACTCTCCGGCGTAAGTGTTTACCAGCCAGATCAGGAGGGCATGACCGTGTTCGCGTCCTGGGGCGCCCTGGCGCATCGACGCAGATGGGTGGTGTTGATCGCCGTCGTTGTCCTGGCCGTGCTCGGCGGCGCGTGGGGTCTTGGCGTGTTCGACAAGCTGAGCCAGGGCGGATACGAAGCTCCCGACAGCGAGGCCGCGCGCGCCAAGACCGTTGTCGAGCAGGCCCTGGGTCGGCAGGGCGGTGACGTGGTCGTCGTCTACACCACGCCGGACGGCACCACCGTCGACGACCAGGCGATCGCCGAGAAGATCACCACGGCCCTGCACGGACTGCCCAGCGACAGCGTCAAGACCGTGTTGTCCTACTGGGACACCCGCCAGCTGCAGTTCGCCGACCAGGCCAAGCAGCGCGGACTCGCCGTCATCACGCTGACCGCCACCGATTCCAACACCCAGATCAAGCAGTACGAGCAGATCAGGGACCAGTTGAACGTCGAAGGCGTGCGCGCGCAGATCGGCGGACTGGTGCCCACCCAGACCGAGATCAGCGACCTGACCGCCTCGGATCTGACCCGGGCCGAGGCCGTGTCCATGCCCGTGGTGCTGATCCTGCTGGTGATCCTGTTCGGCAGCCTGGTCGCCGCCCTGCTGCCGGTGCTGGTCGGCGGGTTGACCATCCTCGCCTCACTCGGTGTGCTGCACGCCATCTCCCTGGGCACCGACGTGAACTCGTTCGCGGTCAACGTGGCCAGCCTGCTCGGCCTCGGCCTGGCCATCGACTACGGGCTGTTCACCGTTGGCCGGTTCCGCGAGGAGCTGGCCAACGGCCGCAGCACCGCCGAGGCCGTGCGCAGGACCGTTTCCACCGCTGGCCGCACCGTCGCCTTCTCCGCCACCCTGCTGGTGGTCGCCCTGGCCGGCCTGCTGCTGTTCCCCCAGGGCTTCCTCAAGTCGCTCAGCTACGGCGGCATGTCCGCGGTCGCCCTGGCCGCGATCATCTCGCTGACCCTGCTGCCCGCGATGCTGGCCATCCTCGGGCCGCGGGTGGACAAGCTGTCCCTGCCCTGGCGCCGCCGCGCCGCCGCCAGCACCGCCGGGCCGGTCGAGGAGGGCGCTGGCTGGCGCCGGCTCGGCGAGCGGGTGATGCGCCGCCCGGTGCTGTTCGCCCTGCCCATCGTGGTGGTCCTGGTGGCGCTCGGCTCGCCGTTCCTCAACGTGCGGTTCGGCGAGGTCGACCAGAAGGTGCTGCCCGAGGGCAACCCGGCCCGCCAGGCCATCGAGGTGATCAACGCCGAGTTCCCGGCCCTGTCCGGCAACGGGCTCAACGTGGTGGTGCACGGCGAGCACGGGGCCGCCCCGGACCAGGCCGCGGTCCAGCAGTTCGCCGCCCAGGTCGGCACGGTGCCGGGCATCAACCAGGTGCAGGTCAGCGGCGCTGGCGGCGATGTGGTCACGCTGTCCGCCGGCCTGTCCGTCGACGCCCTGTCCGACGAGGCCGACCAGGCCATGCGACAGGTGCGCGAGCTGACCCCGCCCAGTGGCACCGAGGTCCTGGTCGGCGGGATCACCGCGCAGGTCAACGACAGCCTCGACGAGATCGCGAACCGGCTGCCCTGGATGGCCGTGCTGCTGGTCGGGGCCACCCTGGTGCTGATGTTCCTCGCGTTCGGGTCGGTGCTGCTGCCGGTCAAGGCCGTGGTGATGAGCGCGCTCAGCCTGTCCGCGACCTTCGGCGTGCTGGTGTGGGTCTTCCAGGACGGTCACGGCGCGTCCCTGCTCAACGTGACGCCAGCGCCACTGGAGGCGGGCGTGGTCGTGCTGATGGCGGCCGTGGTGTTCGGGCTGTCCACCGACTACGAGGTGTTCCTGCTGTCCCGCATGGTCGAGGCGCGCAACCGGGGCGAGTCCACGCCGGCGGCGGTGGCCACCGGGCTGGCCAAGACCGGACGGGTGATCACCGCGGCCGCGATCCTGCTCATCGTGGTCACCGGCGCGTTCGCCTTCTCCCAGGTCGCGATCATGCGCTTCGTCGGCGTCGGCATGATCCTGGCGCTCGCCCTGGACGCCACCGTGGTGCGGATGCTGCTGGTGCCGGCGGTGTTGCGGCTGCTCGGCAACGCGTCCTGGTGGGCGCCGGGACCGCTGCGCCGGTTGCAGCAGCGGGTCGGCATGCACGAGGGCGAGCCCGACGAGGCGGACGCCCGCGAACTGGAACGGGTCTGATGCCCACGGGTGACGTGCGGTCCGGTCACTGAACAGCGTGAGGGGCGCGGTGGTTCACGGGGAACCGCCGCGCCCCTCCCCCTTCGTGCGCACCCCCGTGCGCCCGTTCCCCGGCGCGGGTTCCTGGTCGTTCCGGACACCCGTGCCGCCCGGTTGCGCCGTCCCGGAATTCGGTGCTCGATCCCCGGGACGAACGCGACCAGGAGTCCCCTGCCAGGGGGATCCCCTGATCAATCACGTTACCGGCGACCCCTGACAGTTTTGCGGTGTGCGACGGCCGCCTGTGGATAACTCGGCGGTGGGCGCCAGGGCATTCACCACCGGGGTCGACAATTCGCCCGGGTGTTACCGGGTGGCACGCCAGACCCGGCTCGTTGTGCGACGCGGTGGCCGTGCCGAGTTCCCGGTCTCGACCAGGAGGAATTCCTGATCGGGCCAAAGACGGTGAGCCGTCCCCGCAAGATGAGCACGTACGGCACGCCCGCTGGGCCGGCGCGGCGAACACGAGGCTGAACAGCGTGAGGGGCGCGGTGGTCCACGGGGAACCGCCGCGCCCCTCCCCCTTCGCGCGCACCCCCGTGCGCCCGCTGTCCCCTGGCACAACTCCCGGCGGTGGTGGTTGATTCCCACCGCGCTCCTGCGCAGACCACGCGCTGCCGGTCATCTCTCGGCTGCCGGTCTCGGTTGCCGGGTTTCTCCTGGCTCCGGGGTTCTTCTTGGCTCCGGGTTTCCTCTCGGCTTCGGGCAGCAGTCGGCAGCCGTCAGCAGGAGTCCCCTGCCAGGGGGGACCCCCGGTTTCTCACGTTACTGGTGACCCCTGACAGTTTCCGGGCCGTCAACGGGCGGCGGGGCCATGTTCGCAGGCAGACCCGGGTACGTCGGCGGCGGCCGGACGAGCAGGAGGTGGCGGTGGCGTGGGTGGTGCGCGGCGTGGCGGACCGGTCGGGAATGGGCGGCGGTGTTGTGCCGTCTGGCGTTGTGCCGTCTGGCGTTGTGCCGTCTGGCGTTGTGCCGTCTAGTGGGTGAAGTGCATCGCCTGATCGTGGGCTCATTGTGGCGAGAGGTTCCGCTGGCCGTCGTAACTGGTTTCGATTCCCCTTGCGCGTGGGGCGGGATGCCCCGGCCAGACAACCTGGACAGCGCTTTCCCCACTCGGCGTCACCAGGAAGGAGAAGCCGCGTGATCCTGCGGCTGCACCCTGAAGTGTCTACTGTGGACACGGAGGAGGCCATGGTGCTGGTGGACCAGCGCAGTGGCCGCTCCTGGCAGCTCAACCGCACCGGGGCGGTCCTGCTGCGGACCATGCTCGCCGGTCACTCCACCGAAGAGGTCGCCAACCAGCTCAGCCACTGGTGCGCGGTGCCCAGGGACCAGGCCGTCGCCGACGTTGACGAGCTGATCAACCGGCTGCGGGTGGCCGGACTGCTGACACGGGCCTGAACACGGGGCGGGCTGGTCGCGGGACCGGCACCGGCGGCCCCGCCCGGCTCGCCGCGCCACACCCCCACCCGTCGCGGACGAGGAACCGCCGCCCCGGTGCGGACCGGTGGGCGGAAGTGGTGGCGAAAACCCGGGTTGTGGTGCTGGAAGGGGCGATCACGGGATGGTAAAGCCCCCGGCGCCGATCGCTCGGGGGGCTACGCGACCGACGCCGGGTCCAAGGCTGATTCGACTCGGTTGCGCGTTTCCGGTCGAATCCGCCCAGGTTGTGCCGGTGTCCTGGCGGGGCCAGGGGCACCGAAGTCAATCCCCGCGCTTGGCCACGCACGCGCTACCGCGTCCGTGGCTTTCCACAAGCCTGGCGTATCCATCCTGGTTTCGAATAGATTTGCCGACTTATCCACCCGAATTTGTCGATTAAGCACCAATCGTGCGTACGGACCGTCAACCTTGGGTGACGCTGGCAACCGCGGTCGTGACCCCGAACACCCTCGTTGGAGCGGGTCAGTCGCTTCGCGGGCGCACCTGGGCGCGAGCGCGCGCATCTAACACTCCTCACCCAACGGTGGCAATGCTACCGCACTGTGGTGTTCATCCGGTCGCACTGTGTGCGGAGCTACTTGACTTCTCCCCCTGTGTATTCGATTAACTAGCCGCCACCAAGCTGTTTAATCGTTCACAGAGCCGCAGGTTGTCAGGGTTGTCCAAGGAGGGGCCGCGCATGGCGACGATGAAGGACGTTGCGCTGCGCGCCGGTGTCTCCACGGCGACGGTCTCGCGGGTGCTCAACGGGCACACCGCTCCCACGCCGGAGACCCGGGACCGGGTGCTCGCCGCCGTGGACGAACTCGGCTACCGCCCCAACGCGCTGGCCAGGTCGCTGCGGATGCACCGCACCAAGACGCTCGGCCTCGTGGTCAGCGACCTGCTCAACCCGTTCTTCGCCGAGATCGCGCGCGCGGTGGAGGACGAGGCCAGGGCCCACGGCTACTGCGTGGTCTTCGGCAACGCCGACGAGAACGACGAGCAGCAGGCCACCTACGTGCGCACGCTGCTGGACCGCCAGGTGGACGGCCTGCTGGTCTGCCCGGCCACCGACGACGGCAGCTGGGTGGCCGAGGTCGCCCAGCGCGGCGTCCCACTGGTGCTGCTGGACCGCACGGTCACCGGCGCCACCGTGCCGGTGGTGCGCGCGGACGGCTCGGACGCGCTGCGCGAACTCGCCGGCCGGCTGGTGGCGGTGGGCCACCGGCGGATCGGCGTGATCGCCGGGCCCGAGGACACCAGCACCGGTCGGGAGCGGCTGCACGCCTTCGCGGCCGCGCTCGCCGCGCTCGGCCAGCCGCTGGCCGACGACCACGTCCGGCACGGGGACTTCCGGCGGGCCAGTGGTGCGGCCGCGGCCGCGGCCCTGCTGGCCCTGCCCGAGCCGCCCACGGTGCTGGTCGCCATGGACAACCTGATGGGCCTCGGCGCGCTGGAGGAACTGCGCCGCGCCAACCTGTCGGTGCCCGGTGACGTGGGCCTGGCCGTGTACGACGACCAGCTCTGGTTCCCCCTGCTCGACCAGCCCATCACCGTGATCGCCCAGCCCACCGTGGAGATGGGCAGCGCCGCGGTGCGCAGCCTGCTCGCGCTGATCAGCGGCGAGCAGCCAACCGACGTCCGGCTGACCGCTCGGCTGATCGCCCGAGGGTCGTGTGGAGAAGGAGTGCCACGGCCATGACCGAACTGCCAGCCGAGCAGCGGCGCGGGCCAGGTGGAGACGCGGGTGCCGGCCAGGCGGCCGGGGAACTGCTGCGCGTCGAGGGCATCACCAAGCGGTTCACCGGGGCGCTGGCCCTGGACGGCGTGGACTTCCAGGTGCGCGCCGGCGAGGTGCACGTGCTGCTCGGGGAGAACGGCGCGGGCAAGTCCACGCTGGTCAAGGTGCTCGCCGGGGTGCACAACCCGGACCGGGGCACGGTGCACGTCGACGGCAAGCCGGTGCGCATCACCTCGCCGCAGCACGCCCGCGCGCTCGGCATCGCCGTGATCTACCAGGAACTCACCCTGGTGCCCGAGCTGACCGTGGCCGAGAACCTGTTCCTTGGCCGGCAGCCGCGCCGGTTCGGGCTGGTGGACAAGGCCAGGGTGCGCCGGGACTCGGTGGCCCTGCTGGAGCGGGTGGGCCTGCGCGTGGACCCGGCCACCCCGGTCAAGCAGTTGGGCATCGCCCAGCAGCAGATGGTGGAGATCGCCAGGGCACTGGACCTGAACGCCAGGGTGCTGGTGCTGGACGAGCCGACCGCGGTGCTCACCGACACCGAGACCGAGCGGCTGCTGACGATCATGGGTGAGCTGCGCGACCAGGGCGTCGGCCTGGTGTTCATCACCCACCACCTGGAGGAGATCCGCCGCATCGCCGACCGGATCACCGTGCTGCGGGACGGCCGCAGCGTGGGTGTGCTGCCGGCCGGCTCCAGCGTCGAGGCCATGATCGAGCTGATGGTCGGCCGCGCCATCGAGGACCAGTACCCGCGCAGGGCGGGGGAGCCGGGCGAGGTGCTGCTCAGCATTGACGGGCTGACCCGCAAGGGCGTGTTCAGCGACGTGTCCCTGCGGGTGCGGGCCGGCGAGGTGGTGGGGATCGCCGGGCTGGTCGGGGCGGGGCGCACCGAGGTGGTGCGGGCCGCGTTCGGCGTGGACCACTACGACTCGGGCACGGTCACCGTGGCCGGCGAGCGCCTGCCGGGTGGGGACGTGCGGGCCGCCATGCGCGCCGGCCTGGGCCTGGTGCCGGAGGACCGCAAGGGGCAGGGGCTGGTGCTGTCCTCCAGCGTGGGGGAGAACCTCGGGCTGGTGACCATGCGCGCGGCCACCAGGGCCGGGTTCGTGGACCGGGCCGGGCAGCGGCGGCGGGCCGAGGAGATGGCCGCCGCGCTGCGGGTGAAGACCTCCGGGCTCAACCAGACCGTGCGCGAGCTGTCCGGCGGCAACCAGCAGAAGCTGGTCATCGGCAAGTGGCTGCTGGCCGACCCCAAGGTGCTGGTGCTCGACGAGCCCACCCGCGGGGTCGACGTCGGCGCCAAGGTCGAGATCTACGAGCTGGTCAACCGGATGACCGCCAGCGGCCGGGGTGTGCTGCTGGTGTCCAGTGACCTGCCCGAGGTGATCGGGATGAGCGACCGGGTGGTGGTGATGGCGCACGGCCGGGTGGCCGGTGAGCTGTCCACCGAGGGGCTGACCCAGGACCAGGTGATGGCCCTTGCCGTGCAGGAACCCCAGCAGCAGGCAGCCGAGCGAGAGCAACCCCAGCAACAGGCGGCGGGTGACTGAGCCGGGCAGCCCCACCAGGGGCGCTGGCCGACCGATCACCCGCCCGATCACATCCGCGTGCCGTCCGGTGGTGGCGCCGCACGCCCGACCGGACACCCCGTGAGAGCACCAATGGAGATTCAGCCATGACCTCCCCCGCGACTTCGACCCGGACCAGCCGGGGCCCCGGGTTCGCCCTGGGCCGGTTCCTGTCCAACAACGGCGCGCTCGCCGGGCTGGTGGTCCTGGCCGTCGCCCTGTCCATCCTCTCGCCGAGTTTCCTGTCCACCCGCAACCTGCTCAACGTCGGTGTGCAGGCCGCGGTGGTCGCGGTGTTGGCCTTCGGCGTGACGTTCGTGATCGTGGCCGGCGGCATCGACCTGTCGGTGGGCAGCGTGGCCGCGCTGTCCGGCATGGTCGGGGCGTGGCTGGCCACCACGGCCGGGCTGCCCGGTGTGGTGGCGCTCCTGCTCGGCCTGGCCACCGGCGCGGCCGCCGGCCTGGTCAACGGGCTGCTGGTGAGCTTCGGCAGGCTGCCGGCGTTCATCGCGACGCTGGCCATGCTCAGCATCGCGCGCGGACTCACCCTGGTCGTCTCGCAGGGCTCGCCGGTGGCCACCCCGGACGTGATCAGCGCGCTCGGCGCCAACCTCGGCCCGTACCTGCCGGTGCCGCTGCTGGTGATGCTGCTGTTCTTCGTCATCGCCTCGGTGGTGCTCAACCGCACCTACACCGGTCGCGCCATGTACGCGATCGGCGGCAACGAGGAGGCGGCCCGGCTGTCCGGGATCAACGTGCGCGGGCAGCAGCTGGCGATCTACGCGCTGTCCGGGTTGTTCGCCGCGGTCGCCGGCATGCTGCTGGCCGGCCGGCTGTCCTCGGCCGGGCCGCAGGCGGCCAACGGCTACGAGCTGGACGCCATCGCCGCGGTGGTGATCGGCGGGGCGTCGCTGTCCGGCGGTGTCGGCCGGGCCTCGGGCACCCTGATCGGCGCGCTGGTGCTGGCCGTGCTGCGCAACGGCCTGAACCTGCTCGGGGTGTCCCCGTTCTGGCAGCAGGTGGTGATCGGCGTGGTGATCGCGCTGGCCGTCCTGCTGGACACGCTTCGGCGACGCGGTCGCTGAAGAACCTTTCCTCCATCCCCATCCCCACACCCCATCCCTGAGGAAGGAAACCCCGCGAGATGAAGCTCAACCGCAGAGCCGCGTTCGCCGCGCTGTCCGCGACAACCCTGGCCCTGGCCGCGGCGTGCGGCTCGGCCGGCTCGGGTGACGGCGGCGGCAGCAGCAGTGGCGGCCTCACCATCGGCCTTGCCCTGTCCACTCTGGACAACCCGTTCTTCGTGCAGCTCAAGGAGGGCGCCGAGGAGCAGGCCAAGGCCATGGGCGTCACGCTGAACGTGCAGGACGCCAGGGACGACGCCACCAACCAGGTCAACCAGGTGCAGACGTTCACCACCCAGAACGTCAACGCCATCATCATCAACCCGGTCGACTCCGACCAGGCCACGCCCGCGGCCAAGGCCGCGGAGACCGCCAGCATCCCGGTGGTCAGCGTGGACCGCGTGATCAACAACGCCAAGGTGGCCTCGGAGGTCGCCTCGGACAACGTGGACGGCGGCAGCCTGGCCGCGGTGCAGCTGGGCAAGGTCACCAGCGGCGGCGTGGTGCAGCTGCAGGGCACGGTCGGCGCGTCGGCCAGCAAGGACCGCGGTGAGGGCTTCGCCCAGGGGCTGAACATCGCCGGCAACATCAACGTCATCGACAAGCAGTCGGCCGACTTCAACCGGGCCAGGGGCCTGGACGTGATGACCAACCTGCTGCAGGCCCACCCCGACCTGAAGGGCGTGTTCGCCGAGAACGACGAGATGGCGCTCGGCGCGATCCAGGCGCTCGGCGACCGGGCCGGCAAGGACGTCATGGTGGTCGGCTTCGACGCCACCCCGGAGGGCCTGACCGCGGTCGAGCAGGGGAAGATGGCCGCCACCATCGCCCAGCAGCCCAAGGAGATGGGCAAGAAGGCCGTGGAACAGGCCGTCAAGGCCGCCAAGGGCGAACAGGTCCAGCAGGTCATCGACGTGGAAGTGAAGGTCGTGACCAAGGAGAACGTCGCGGAGTTCAAGTGACAACAGGCAGTGAGCTGACCGTCCTCGTGCTCGGTTCGGCCAACGCGGACCTCGTGGTCGCGGTGGAGCGCAGACCGGCTGGCGGGGAGACCGTGCTCGGTGGCGACACCGTGGTGATGCCCGGCGGCAAGGGCGCCAACACCGCGGTCGCCGCCGGCAAGCTGGGGGCGCGCGTCGCCCTGCTCGGCGCGGTCGGTGAGGACGGCTACGGCTCGGTGCTGCGGACGTCGCTGGAATCGGCCGGGGTGCGCACGGATCTGCTGCGCACCTCGGCCCGCCCGACCGGGATCGCCTACATCACGGTGACCCCGGACGGGGAGAACTCCATCGTGGTCGCGCCGGGCGCCAACTCCGATGTCAGCCCGGCCGACGTGGACGCGTCCTCGGCCGCGCTGCGCTCGGCCGCGGTGCTGGTGTGCTCCCTGGAGACGCCACTGTCCACTGTGGAGCACGCGGTGGCGGTGGCGGCGCGGGCCGGGGTCCGGCCGCTGCTCAACCTGTCCCCGGTGGCCCAGCTGTCGTCGGAGACCCTGGCCCAGCTGGATCCGCTGGTGGTCAACGAGCACGAGGCGGCCTGGCTGCTGGGTGAGCCGACCGCTGAGGTCAACGGCGCTGAGGACGGCGCTGAGGTGGATGGCGCCGAGGTGGATGGCGCCGACCTGGCCCGGCGGCTGCTGGCGCTGGGCCCGCGCTCGGTCGTGGTCACCCTCGGCGCCCGGGGCGCGGTGGTGGCCACGCCACAGGGCGTGCACCAGATCGCCGCGCCCACCGTCCACGCGGTGGACACCACCGGGGCCGGTGACGCGTTCGCCGGCGCGCTGGCCACCCGACTGGGCGAGGGCGACGACCTGGTTCCGGCCGCCGAGTACGCGGCCAGGGTCGCGGCCATCTCGGTGACCCGCAGTGGCGCGCAGCCGTCCTACCCCACCGCCGAGGAGGTGGACGGGTGAAGGCGCGCGGCATCCTGCACTCCGGCCTGTCCGGTGCGCTGGCCCGGCTCGGGCACACCGACGGCGTGGTGGTCGCCGACTGCGGGTTACCGGTTCCGCCCGGCCCTGACGTGATCGACCTGGCGTTCTCGTTCGGCGTGCCCAGCCTGGCGCAGGTGCTGGACGGACTGCTGGGGGAGATCGTGGTGGAGGCGGCGACCGTGGCCACCGAGGTGGACACGGCCAACCCGGCCTGCGCCGCGCTGTTCGACGAACGAGTGCCCGGTGCCCGCCGGGTGTCGCACGAGGAGTTCAAACGCCTGGTGGCCGGGGCGAAGCTGGTGGTGCGCACCGGCGAGGCCACGCCGTACGCCAACGTGCTGCTGCGCTGCGGCGTGCCGTTCTAGCCGCCCGCGCGGGCGCACCCCGGTGGGAAACCGCGGTGTCTGGCCAGGGACCGGGTCCCCTGGCCAGAACGCGGACCGGGCGCGGGCGGCCAGCACCGGTCAGGTCAGAAGCCCAGGCCGCCCGACACCCGCCAGCCGTCCGCCTCGCGGACCAGGCTCAACTCGGTGGACCGGTAGGGCACCGCGGCCGAGTCCTCGCCGCGCATCTCCACCTGGTCCTCGGTCAGCCGGTCGATCTCCCTGGCGGCCTCGTCCAGGATGTCCGGGGGCAGCCGCACGGACATGTCGGTCAGCACCTCCACGCAGTCGCCCTGCTGTTCGATCTCGGCGAGCGCGTCCGCGCTGAGCAGCTCGCACAGCCGGGGCGCGTCGTCGTTGAGGTTGGCGTGCAGGAAGTCCTTGGCCGTGGCCAGCGCGCCGGCCGCGCCCGGTCTGCTGGTGGCCTGGTCGTTCCCGCTGGCCTGGCTGATCACCACGGTGCCGACCGCGATGACCGCGACCGCGCCGAGGATGCCGAGGGCGAGCGCGTTGCCGCGCCGGGTCGGCGCGGGGGAACCGGAGCCCACCGGCAGCTGGCTCAGCGTGCCCGGCCGCGGGTACCCGGCGTGGACGCCGACGGGGTAGCCGCCGGAGTCGGGGGCACCGGTCGCGCCGACGGGCGTGAGCGGCACCGGCGCCAGCGGGCTCACCGCGGGCGGGAACACCGCCGGCTGGACGGGTACCGCCGGCTGCTGGACGGGTGTCGCCGGCTGCTGGTCGGCGAGCCGGCTGCCACTGCCCACCCAGTGCGCCGCGGGATGCGCCGCGGCAGCGGTCTGCACGGCGGCCGACAGCACGGACGCGAACACCGGGTCCTGGCCGGCCGCGTCGGTCAACGCCCGGACCGCCAACTCCTGCCGGCCGGGCTCGGTGGGCTGGCGTTCCAGTTCCGCGAACACGTGCGCGCCCAGGTGGGTCCGCGCCAGCCGGCCGGCCACCAGGGCGCACAGCTGGTCGATCGCACTGCCCGGCTGGTGGCGGACCAGGCCGCCGCTCACGTCGTGCAGGTAGCCGCAGATGAGGTGGGTGGCCTGGGCGGCGACCACAGCACTGTCCACGAGAACTCCTCTGGCCACGGGCTACCCGTTCTGTCTGGACCGCTCGCGCCGGGTTCGCGCGCTGGGGGTGTCCTCGAATTTACCGGTATTCCCCCGGTGGTTTCCCGGATTCGCCAGCGGCTCGGTCCTGTGCCGCGTGGACTCCCGCGCCGAGGTACCTACCATGGGGGTAGGCGCCCGCAGGAGAGGTATGGTCTAGACCATGTTGAGCACGCGTCTCACCGGCGTCGGCGTGAGCCCCGGCCACGCCGCCGGCCCCGTGGTTCGAGTCGCCGAGCCACTGCCCGAACCAGCGGCCACCCCGGCGCCGGCCGACCCGGCGGCCGAAGCGGCGCGCATCCGCCCCGCGGCCGAAGCCGTGGCCGCTGAGCTGCTGGACCGTGCCAAGGCCGTGTCCGGTGAGGCCAGTGCGGTGCTGGAGACCACCGCCGCCATGGCCGCCGACCCCGCCCTGATCGGCCAGGCCGAACAGCTGGTCGTCAACAGCTCGCTGCCCGCGGCGCGCGCCGTGCACCAGGCCGCGCTCGGCTTCGCCGACGCACTGCGCGCGGCCGGCGGGTACCTGGCCGAGCGGGCCAGGGACGTGCTCGACGTCCGCGACCGCGTGGTGGCCGCGCTGCTCGGCGCCGAACCCCCCGGGGTGCCCGAGCTGACCCGGCCGAGCGTGCTGCTGGCCAGGGACCTGGCCCCGGCCGACACCGCCGGGCTGGACCCGGCCAAGGTGCTCGCCCTGGTCACCGAGGAGGGCGGCCCGACCAGCCACACCGCGATCCTGGCCCGGTCCCTGGGCATTCCCGCGGTGGTGGCGTGCCGGGGCGTGCTCGCGACCGACCCGGCCGGCCTGGTGGTGGACGGGGACACCGGCGTGGTCGAGACCGCCGGCGCCGACGTCGAGGTGCGCGCCGCCGAGACCCGTGCCAGCCAGGAGTGGAACGGCGTCGGCAGCACCCGCGACGGGCACCGGGTCAAGGTGCTGGCCAACGTGGGCGCCGCCGAGGACGCCACCGCCGCCAGCGCCGCGGGCGCGGAGGGCGTCGGCCTGTTCCGCACCGAGTTCTGCTACCTGTCGGCGACCGAGGAACCCGACGTGGCCGCGCAGCAGGCCGCCTACGCCGCGGTGCTCGCGCCGTTCTCCGGCAAGCCGGTCGTGGTCCGCACCCTGGACGCGGGCGCGGACAAGCCGCTGGGCTTCCTCAACCAGGAGCCGGAACCCAACCCGGCGCTGGGCGTGCGCGGGCTGCGGGTGGCCATGGACCGGGTGGACGTGCTTGACCGGCAGTTGAGCGCGATCGCCGGGGCGGCCGAGCAGACCGGCGCGCAGGTGTCGGTGATGGCGCCGATGGTGGCCACCGCCGAGGAGGCGGCCTGGTTCGTGGGGCGGGCGCGGACCGCCGGCATCGAGCGGGCCGGGGTGATGATCGAGATCCCGGCCGCCGCGTTGACCGCGCACGAGATCTTCGCCGAGGTGGACTTCGTCAGCCTGGGCACCAACGACCTGGCGCAGTACGTGTTCGCGGCCGACCGCCAGGTGGGTGCGGTGGCGGCGCTCAACGACCCCTGGCAGCCCGCGCTGCTGCGGCTGGTCGCCCTGGTCGGCGAGGCGGCCGGGGCGGCGGGCAAACCGGCCGGCGTGTGCGGTGAGGCCGCCGCCGACCCGGTGCTGGCCGCCGTGCTGGTCGGTCTCGGCGTGTCCAGCCTGTCGATGAACACCGCCGCGTTGACCGGTGTGGGCGCCAAACTCGCCTCGGTCACCCGGGACCAGTGCGTCCAGGCCGCCCAGGCCGCGCTCGCCGCCGCGGACCCGGCCGGTGCCAGGACCGCGGCGCGCGCCGTCCTGGCCTGAGCCGTCCTGGACTGGGCCGCCCTGGCCTGGACCATCCTGGACTGGGCCGCCCTGGGGGCCGCCCGGAGTGCGCGGCCCTCAGCGGGGCTGATCTCCTCGCCGGTCGCGGTTGCCCAGCAGCGGAGCGCGCGAACGCCGGGAGCGCGGCCAGCGGATGACGACCGAGCCGAGCCGGACCGAACCGATCAGCACGACGTGGGGCACGCCGGTCGCGGCAGCGGGGTGCTCGCCCCGGTGCCGCACCCCGCCCATGACCAGGTCCAGGCCGTCGACGTCCACGGTGGCGCCGACCGGGACGCACAGCTGCACCCTGCCGACGGCCACGTCCAGTTCGACCGACACCACCGGGTGGCGGATCTCCGCCTGGGTGAGATCCAGGACGACCCGGCCCAGCCGGCTGTAGACCATCAGCTCGCGCGGCACCGACCACCGGCCGGAGCGCACGACCGAGGACAGGCTGGCGGTCAGCTCGGCCCGGTCGTTGCCGGGTGGGGGCGGGTCGCCGGCCAGGGGCTGGGCGTGCTGCTGGCCGGGCGTGGCGTCGAGCCCTGCCCCGATGCCCCGGTTGACCAGCCCGGGAAGGTCGATGAGCACGCCGTTGAGTTCGGCCCGGGTGCGGGCGTGCCGCGCCCGGTCCGCCCGGGTGTCGAACTCGTCCGGTGACAGCAGGCCCTGGTTGGTGGCCTTGCGCAACACCCGGACAACGTGTTCCCGCTCCGCGACTGAGACCCGGAGTTGCTTGGGATCGACCGAGCTGGGCGGTGCCGCCTCTTCAGACACGCGTCCACGGTAGGGCAGCCCGCGTTGCCCACGGGCGCGTTTTGTCAACGTGCACCAGTGGCGTTCGGGCGAGCCGGTTGTCGGCCCGGGTGGGCAGCCCGCCGGCCCGGGCGCGGCGCACCAGCGGCAGTGGGGGAACCACCAGCGGCAGGGCGAAGGGACTGGTCCCCGGTTGCTGGCCGGAACGGCGTTCCTGGGGAGCGCGGCGTCTCCGGCCGGAACGGTGTGGGGTCGGTGGATGGCGCCATGAGCGCCGCGGCCGGCCACCCCAGCATTCAGCAGCGCGTTGTCACGTCACTCGATCGTCGTATTTTCCGCGCGCCGGTCACCCCAGTTATCCACAGGCACCCCAGTTGTCCACAGATTGCGCCGACGGGGCGATTCCGGGGGTGACCACGGATAGGATGGTCCAGGGGACGCCCCCCGATGGGAGGGTGGGGGACGGGAATCGGCGGGAACGAAAGCACAGACCCGCACGTCACCCCGCACATCGCCGGTGTCGGCGGCACCGCGGGGAAATCGAATCGATCGATCGATCGGCCGGGCAGGCCGGACGTGTCAGCCGAGTTTTCTCCGGCGGGCGCCGTCCTCGACAAGGGCGTTCCACAGCAGGTTGAGTGGGTGGTTGGGCGCGAACGACGCGCGTTCCCCACGTCGGGTGAACGCCCCGACCAGCACCTCCAGTCGGGGCTCGCCGTCGTTGACCAGCTCCAGCGACCGCAGCCCCTGGGCACCGGGCAGCCGGCCGTCGCCAGCGGCCTCGCCAACCCCCCTGGTCACCAGCATGCAGCCGCGCAGCAGGCCGGAACGCAGCAGCTCCAGCCCGTAGTGCACGGCGTCGATCTCCGCGGCGATGTCCAGCTTGTCCCGGTACTCCGGCCCGAACCAGCCGCGCAGGAACCGGTCGATCAGCCCGCTGGCCGGCACCACCAGCGGCAGCGACGGCAGCTCGCGCGTGCCCACGGTCGGGCCGGGCAGCCGCCGAGGCGACAGGTTGGTCAGCACGGTCAGGCCGCTGCGCCGCCACTCCATCACCTCGATGTCGCCCAGCTCGGAGCGGTCCGACTGGGCCACCACACTGCCGCAGACCAGGTCCACCTCCTTGGCGCGCAGCTTGCCGAACAGGTCCCTGGTCCGCACGTGCACCACCTTGAGTTCGATGCCGCGCCGCTCGAACTCCCCGGCCACGTACTCCGCGGCGTCGGTCAGGTAGCCCAGGGTGAACCGGGTGGTGCCCACGGTCAGGGTCGCGCCGAGCCGGCGGCGGCACTCGTGGATGCCGTCCAGCCAGTCACCCAGGGTGTCGCGGGCCAGCTCGACCAGTGCCAGCCCGGTGCCGGTGAACAGCACGTCCTTGCCCCGCCCCTGCTTGAGCACCAGCGGCTCGCCGCACAGCGCGCGGAAGTTCCGGTTCAGGGTGTCAAGTTGTTTTTGCACGCTGGACTGTTCCCGGCCGAGTAACCGGGCCGCACCCAATGCTGTGCCGGCTTCGTGCACAACGATTAGTGTGCGGAGTTGGTCCATAGTGGTGTCCAGCAGGGCCGCCGGACTCTGCACCACGCGACTTCGCGCGTTCCCGGACAGTGGCTCCGCGTCATTGTCGGTGGACACTATGTGATCCTCCTTAAGCCTCTGACCTGCCCGAATAATCTCCGGTTCAGTTGGACTGAACCTGATAACAGTTTGTCCTGAAATTATCTCCGGGCATTGTTGCAGAAAGACTCGACATGTCTCGTCGAGGTGTAGCAGACTCTGCCGCGCCCAAGTGGCCGACAGAGAGTGACTTGGCCGCAATTGTCGGTCACGCGTTTCTTCTGAACGAGGAGTTGGCAAAGAAGTGAGTTCGATCGACACCGCCGCGCGCCCTCGGCCGGGTGTGCTGTCGGCGGCGGCGTGGTCAGCGGTGCTCGTGGCCGTGCTCGCCGTGGCCTACGCCGTGGTCACGTTCACCGCGGGCCGGGACATGGTGCGCTCGCTGGCGACGGACTACCTGGACCAGGAGGTCGGTGAGCTGGCCGGCAGCGACCTGTTCTCCGGCGAGGAACTGGCCGACATCGCGGCCGCGGCCGGTTACGGCGTCCTCCAGTTCACCAGCGTCGTCTGGATCGTCGTGGGCATCGCGGCCCTGCTGGTCGGCCTCGGCCTGCTCGCCGGCAGGGGCTGGGTCCGGTTCGTCCTGCCGCTGTTCCTGCTGGTCGGCCTGGGCCTGGCCCTGCGCGACCTGGCCGACCTGACACCCGGGGTGCTGCAGGGCATCGCCGCCGTCGCCGCGTTGGCGCTGCTGGTGACCACGGTCCTGCAGTGGCTGCCGGCGAGCAACGCCCACCTCCGGCAGCGCCGGACGGCGGGCTGAGCACAGACAGATCTGGGGATCTGGTTCCACAGGGGTTCACGGGGTGCTGCGGGGCTGGCCGGGCAGGGTTGCCGGCCAGCCCCGGTGGCGTGCTCGGCCCGCGTCGGGCGACGCGGCGCCGGCTCAGGCGTCCGGGTCGCGGTCCAGACCGTGCTCGATGGCGTACCTGGCCAGCTCCACCCGGTTGTGCAGTTGCAGTTTGCGCAGCGTGGACTGCACGTGGTTCTCCACCGTGCGGTGGGAGATCACCAGTCGCGACGCGATCTGCCTGGCCGTCAGCCCCTTGGCCACCAGCCGCAGCACCTCGGTCTCCCGCTCGGTGAGCCTGGGCAGCTGGTCGTCGTCCGGGGTGGCCGCCATCCGCCGGTACTCGCCGAGCACCAGGCCGGCCAGTCCCGGCGTGAACACCGCGTCACCGGCGGCGGTGCGGATGACCGCCTCGACCAGTTCCGCGACCGAGGCGGACTTCACCAGGTAGCCCGACGCGCCGGCCTTGACCGCCTCCAGCACGTCCCCGTGCTCACCGCTGGCCGACAGCACCAGCACCCGGGTGTTGGGCAGCTCCCCGGTGATCCGCAGGGTCGCGTCCACCCCGGTGGACTCGCCCAGGTTGAGGTCCATCAGGACCACGTCCGGCCGGACCGCCCTGGCGATGCGCACGGCCGACTCGGCGTCCGCCGCGGTCGCCCGCACGTCAAAACCGCGCTCGGTCAGATCCCTGGCCACGCCGTCGCGCCACATCGGGTGGTCGTCGACCACCATCACCGACACCTGCTGATCGTTCACGGACCAATCCCCCTCACTCACGGGTCCCCTCCTCAGTCGCGGCTGGGCGCGCGGGGAACCCGCACCTCCCACTCGGTGCCCTCGCCGGGCCCGGTCTGCAGGTCGAGCCGACCCCCCAGGGCGACGACCCGGCCGCGCATGGACTTGGCCACACCCATCCGGCCCTCGGCCTCGGCCACAGCCAACCTGCCCGACGGGATTCCCGGGCCGTCGTCCCGGATGCTGAGCACCACCTCGTCGCCCAGATCCTCCAACAGCACCCAGGCGCGCGCGTCCGGCCCCGCATGCTTGTCCACATTGGACAGTGCTTCTCTGGCGATCGCGGTCAGCTCGGTCGCGGTCCTGGCCGCCACCATCACCCGGGTGGCCGGCGCCGCCACCTGCACCCGGTGCGTGGCCAGCAACTGCAACTCCGGCCGCAGGTCCACCTCACCGTCTACTGTGGACTCGGCAGGGGCGGCCGAGACCAGCGCGCGCAACGCCATCTCCTGCTCGCCGGCCAGCGCGGCCAGTTCGGCGGCCTCGCCGCCCAGCTCGGCGCCCCGGCGCTGCACCCTGGCCAGCACCTGGAGCACCCCGTCGTGGATCGACCTGGCCAGCCGCTCCCGCTCGGCCGTGGCCGCCTCGGTGCGCAGCGCCCGCGCCAACTGCTCGGCCGACTGCCTGGCGACCTGCGCGGCCAGCCCGACCACGAACCCGGCGCCCATCAGCAGGGCCGCGTCCCGCAGCACGTCCACGTCCAGCCGCCCCAGGCTCAGGTAGGTGCACAGCGCGACCACGCCGCCGGCGACCATGCCGGCGTAGCGCCCGGCCAGCGTGCCGGCCGCCACCGGCGGTTCAGCCGCCCAGATCGTGGTGATCAGCGGGGTGCGCCAGGCGTACTGGGTGTCCGACAGGATCAGCGGTGACAGTCCCATCAGCGCGCAGGTCACCACCACGTCGGCGACCACCACCCACGGGCGCCGGCCGAACCCCTGGCTGTACGCCCACACCGTGAAGGCCGTCCAACCACCCATCGCGGTGACGGTCACCCAGGCCAGCCACGGACGGGTGTACCCGGTGTGATTCACCCAGGTGACGCCAACCGCGAACAGGAAAGTCACTATGCGTAGTACGCCAGTCCCCCGCCACAACGGAGTCGTGGGATCCTGGACCCGGTCGTTCCCCGGAACGGTGAAGCGTTGCTGCACGTTGCGCTCCCTTCGGGATCATCCTGCCGTGTTCGAGTGGCCTGGCTAACCCCCAGGTGGCGGTCTTCTGCCCGACGACGATCTGTGCAAGGCTCACCGACGTTCGGTGACCAGATCCGGGGGACGACCATGTGCGTCACCGAGATTCGGCACTCCCGCACGGGGAGGGCGGTGTGCGCGACTGGCCCATGTGGACCCTGCGTCGATCGGCGCTGCTGTACTGGCTCGCCATCGACGCCGCCGCGCTGGGCGTGGTGGGCTACGTCCTGGTGTCGACACCGGAACCACCGGTGTTCCAGGTCCACCGGTTCGCCGCGATCGGCGGCACCGCCATCGTGGTGGTCATCATGACCGCGCTGACCAACCAGCGCGGTGAACCCCAGCGCAACCCGTGGCCGGTGCACGTCTGCTACCTGTGCGCGGGCATTGTCGCGCTCCCGGTCAACCTGCTGGTGCTGCTGCTGTTCGGCCCGGCACTGCACGGCGTGCTCGGCGGCCGGCCCGAACCGCACCGCTGGGTGTTCACCCTGTCCGCGACCGCGCTGGCCGCCTTCATCAGCCGGGCGGTGGTGGGCTGGTCGGCGCCGGTGCTCGACCCGTGCGACATGGTCTCCGGCGCGGCCGTCTTCCTGGTCTGCCGGGCCGTGCTGGTCACCGTCGGGCTGTGGCTGCGCCAGCCGAGCACCCGGTGGGACGAGGTCATCGGCGAGCGGGTCGACATCATGCTCGGCGTGGTCGCCGCCTGCACCGGCGGGCTGATGGGCTGCGTCACCCTGGGCCACGCCTGGCAGGCGCTGATCGCCGGCCCACCCATGATCCTGCTGGAACGGGCCGCGCAGCTGCCGCAGTGGCGGCGCTCGGCGCAGCGGGACGCCAAGACCGGGCTGGCCAACGCCAGGCACTGGGAGGCGCGCGCCCGCTACGAGCTGGCCAGGACGCAGGGCCGGCGCCGGCCGGTCGCGCTGCTGCTGATCGACCTCGACCACTTCAAACGGGTCAACGACCGGGTCGGCCACCTGGCCGGCGACGCCGCACTGGCCGGTGTCGCCATGCTGATGCGCCGGATCGTGCGCGGCGCCGACCTGGTCGGCCGGTTCGGCGGCGAGGAGTTCGTGGTGCTGCTGCCCGAGACCGAGCCCTACCAGGCCGAGGCCGTCGCCCAGCGGATCAGGCTCGCCGTGACCGCGCTGCGGGTGCCCACGGTGGACACCGAGGCCCGGCCCCACCTGCTGTCCGGGCTCACCGTGAGCATCGGCGTGGCCACCTCGGAGCGGTTCGGCTACGACCTGGACAGCCTGCTGGTCGCGGCCGACGCGGCCATGCTCGCCGCCAAGAACTACGGCCGCAACCAGGTGGAGATGGCCTGACCGGGCCGGACCAGCTCAGGCCTCGTCGCCGGTCTTGCTCGGCCGGGTGGCCCCCGGCCTGGTCACGTCGACCTGTTCCGGCGGCACCAGGTCGTCCTCGTGGTGCAGCAGCGACCGCACTCCCGCGTTGAGCACCGCCAGCAGCGGCACGGCCAGCAGCGCGCCGGCGATCCCGCTGACCACCATGCCGACCGCGATCGCCAGCACCACGGCCAGCGGGTGCAGCTTGACCGCCCGGCCCAGCAGCAGCGGCTGCAGCACGTGGCCCTCCAACTGCATCACGCCGACCACGATGGCCAGCACGATCAGCGCCGGCACCAGCCCGTTGGCCACCAGCGCCACCAGCACCGCCACCGTGCCGGTGAGCACCGCGCCCACGATCGGGACGAACGCGCCGAGGAACACCAGCGCGGCCAGCGGCACGGCCAGCGGCACCCCCACGATGGCGATGCCGATGCCGATGCCCACCGCGTCCACCACCGCCACCACCGCGGTGGCGCGGACGAAGCTGACCAGCGAGGCGAACCCGCGGCGGCCGGCCACGTCCACCCGGTTCCGCACGTCCGAGGGCACCGCGCGGATCAGGAACCGCCAGATGCCGTCGCCGTCGTGCAGGAAGAAGATCAGCGTGAACAGCACCAGCAGCAGGCCGGTGAGCAGTTCGCCCACGGTCACCGCGGTGGTCAGCGCGCCCGAGGTGATCGTCGACGTGTTCTCCCGCAGGGTCTGCGGAATCCGGGCCAGGAAGTCCTGCAACTGCTGCTGGCTCAGGTGCAGCGGGCCGTTGATCAGCCAGTTGTTGATGGTGTCCAGGCTGCGCCCGACCTGGGTCTGCAACTCGGGCAGGCCGTTGGAGAACTCGTTGATCACGAACGTCAGCACGCCAACGACCACGGCCAGCCCGCCCACCAGCACGACGGCGGTGGCCACCCCGCGCGGCACCATCCAGCTCACCAGCTTGGCCACCGCGGGCGAGAGCAGCGCGGCCAGCAGCAGGGCGATGGCGACCGGCACCACCACCGTGCCCACGTAGCCGAGCACCTGGCTGATCACGTACAGCGCCGCCACCACCGCGAGGAAGCGCCAGCTCAGCGCGGCGCTCACGCGCAGGATCAGCGGAACTCGCCCAGCGGTGTCCTGGTCCGGGTCAACCCTGCGGGTGCTCACGAAAACCACCGTAGCCGCCCCGGCCTGGTCTGGGAGGGTTCCGCGGCTGATCCGCCCGCGTGATGTGGCGCCGGCGACTCGACCACCCGGCCGCGACCACCGGCCGCGACCAGGCAGCCGCGACCAGGCAGCCGCGACCAGGCAGCCGCGACCAGGCAGCCGCGCCCGCAGACCCGGCTGTTCAGCCCCGGCAACGCGGACCCGGTCACGCGGTCCCCGGCAACGCGGGCCCGGTCACGCGGTGCCGGCCGCGGCGAGAAACCGCGAACCCCCGAGCGGGGGTACACGTCCAACCCCCGGGTGATCACACTTGCGGGCGGTGACGAACGCTCACCGGAACGGGGGAGGCACGGGTGACCGAGTACGTGCGGCCGGACGTGCTCACCGGCGTCGAGCGCAGGGTGTGCGCTGCCTTCGCCAGGGGGGAACGGCTCAACCTCAACCCGGCCGGCCGGGGCGTCGGCCGCGCGGGCCAGGCCACGCGCGCCGACCGCCAGGTGCGCGCCGGCGTGCTGGCCGGCCTGCTCACCGGGTACTACCGGATCGAGCCGGCCGGCATCCCGGCGCTGCGCCTTGCCGGCGCCGAGATCACCGGCGAGCTGGACCTGGAGGGCTGCCGGATCAGCCCGGTGGTGGACCTACTGGGCTGCGTGTTCGAGCACGGGCCCAACCTGCGCATGGCCGACCTGGTCGGGCTGCGGCTGCGCGGCTGCCGGCTGCCCGGCCTGCGCGCCCGCAACCTGTCCGTGCACAGCGACCTGGTGCTCGAAGCCGGGTTTCACAGCGACGGCGTGGTCGACCTGACCGACGCCACGGTCGACGGCACGCTCCGGCTGGCCGGCGCGGTGCTGCGCAGCAACCAGGACCACGCCCTGCTCGGCGCGCGCCTGCGGATCTCCGGGTCCATCCAGGCCATCGCGCTGCGGGCCACCGGCGAGGTCCGGTTGCGCGGCGCCAACATCGGCGGCAGCGTGCACCTGGGCGGTGCCCGGCTGAGCAATCCCGGCCAGGACGCGCTGGAGGCGACCGGCCTGGTGGTGACCGGCAACCTGTTCTGCGACTCCGACGGCGGCCGGTTCACCGCCGAGGGCCGGGTGCTGCTCGACGGGGCGCGCATCGGCGGCGACGCGGTGTTCTCCGGTGCGCGGCTGCGCGCCAGCCAGCGGGCCGAGCGCCAGGTGCTGGTGATCCCCCGGGGCCTGGCCGACGACTCGGCCGCCCTGGTCGCCGACCGCATCCGGGTGGACGGCAACGTGGAACTGGACCAGGGGTTCACCACCACCGGCGGGGTGCGGCTGCCCAGCGCGCGCATCGGCGGCCACCTGCGGCTGTCCGGCGCGGTGCTGGGCCACCCGGACGTGATCGAGGAGGTGGCCGGCCAGGGCGGGGCGGCCGGCCGCCGGGTGCCGGTGGCGCTGCACGCCGACGGCATCGAGGTGGGCGGCGACCTGGAGGCCAGGGGAGCGGTCAACGGCGGGCTCGCCGGCGACGGCGACCGCGCCAACGCGCTGCGGACCTACGGGCAGGTGCGGCTGGCCGACGGCGTTGTCCGGGGCAGCGCCAGCCTGTCCCGCGTGCAGCTGCACGCCCCGGGCGCGGACGTGCTGTTCGCCGACCGGCTGCGGGTCGGCGGCACGCTGTTCCTGCGCGACGCGCGGGCCAGGGGGTCGGTGCGCATGCAGAACGCCGCGATCGGGTCCACTGTGGACTTCACCGGCGCCAGGCTGACCGAGCCGAGGCTGCGGCCGGACGGCAGCGTGAAGCCGTCGCTGGACGTCAACGCCGCCACCATCGGCAAGGACCTGTTGTGCAGCTTCGGTTTCCAGGCCACCGGCGGGGTGCGCTGCCGCTGGGCCGAGGTGGGCAAGATGGCCTCGTTCAACGGTGCCAGGCTGGGCGGGTCCAGCACCGAGATCGCGCTCAACTGCTACGGCCTGTCCGCCGACCAGCTGGTGCTGCGCTTCGGGGAGGCCGCCCCACAGGGCCGGGTGCTGCTGACCAGGGCCAAGGTCAGCTCGGCCTCGGACGGGGCAGGGCTGTGGACGGCCAGCGGGGGCGTGGTGGTCGAGGACTTCGTGTACGGCTCGATCGCGGCCCACCCCGACGACGTGGACGTGCGCACCCGGTTGGGCTGGCTGCGCCGGGCCCAGCCGGACTTCACGCCCGGCCCCTACGAGCAGTTGGCCGCGGTGTACCGGGCCGGCGGTGACGAGGAGCGGGCCCGGCAGGTGCTGTGGGAGAAGCAGCGCCGCCGGTACTCCGAGCTGGGTGTGGCCGGCCGGTCCTGGGGCGCGCTGCAGCGGTGGACCGTGGGCTACGGCTACCGGCCGTGGCTGGCGATCGCCTGGCTCGGGGTGTTCTGGCTGTTCGGGGCGGTCTGGCTGGACGCCGCCCTGGGCGGCCACCACCAGCCGATGAACGACGACGACCACCCGGTGTGGAGCCCGTGGGTGCTGTCCATGGACCTGCTGCTGCCCATCATCGACCTGGGGCAGGACGGCAAGTGGCAGTTCCCCGGCGCCTCGCTGTGGGTGTCCAACCTGTTGATCGCGGTGGGCTGGGTCCTCGCGTCCACGGCGGCGGCCGGTCTGACCCGGGTGCTCAAGCGCAACTGAACGCGCCGAGCCGCCGCGGTGCGGCGGAAACAATCCCAGGTCGCCGGCTGGCGGTGTAACACGATCTAGCGAACCTCGGGTGCAGGGGCTGGGCATCGCGGCGCGGAACTGCCAGTCTCTACCGCATTCAACCCGTTGCACTCCGTGTTCGACGATGTACGCGGAGTGCCGGTATCGTCCCGGGGGGCCTGAGCCGCAACCCAGGTCGGCCCGAGATCGCAACGAGGAGTTCACATGTCTGCCGACGACCCACGAGCGGAAGCGGGGGCGCGCCGCGTGCGCCGCCTGCTCTCCCGCGCGCTCGTGGTCGTCGGCGGTGTGCTCACCGGCACCGCGCTGTCCTGGGCGCTGTCCACCGCGACCGGGGCCGCCCAGCCAACCACCGCCGGCCCGCCCGACCACGGGATGTCAGCGGCCGAGGCAGCCGGCGTCGGTGCCGACTCCGACCTGGTGGACCCGGCAGCAGCCACCCAACAGCCGGTTCCGGCGGCCGACCCGTCCGGTTCCGATGGCCAGGTGGGCCGCCCGGTGTCCGGCGAGTCCGAGCCAGCCGTCGACCTGGCCGGCGAGGACCTGGCCGGCGAGTTCGACCCGCTGGCCCAGGCGTTGGCGAACGCCACCCCGCCAGCGGCGCACCGGCCCATCGGTGGCGTCATGATCAGGCCGGTCATCGACCCGATCCGGCAGTCCGTGCCCGTTGGCGGGTCCGAGCCCGTCGGCGGGTCCAACGCGGACGATTCGCCGTCAACCGACTGGCTGGACACGCTCGACCAGTGGCTGCGCTCGCTCGGACCGAGCGAGGAGCAGCTGTCCGGGTTCCCCCCGGCCCCGGTCGTGGAAGCCACCCGACCGGCGGTGCCCAGCGGCTGGCACGTCCAGCAGTGGCGCGGTGACCAGTGGTCGACCGTGCCGCCAGCGGCGACGGCGGACCAGGCGGCGCACCCGGCCGAGACCACCGAGGCGCACCCGACCACCGACCAGCCGGACACGGCCGACCAGCCGCGGTCCGACCAGGGCGCCAGCCCGGCCAGTGCGCGCCGCGGCGGCTCGTCGCTGATCGTGCGCTCGGCCAGACAACACCCGGTGGACGTGACGCCCGCCTCCGGCCCGTCCCGTCAACCCGTCCCCACCCGGCCAGACACTCCCCCGGCACACACCCCGGCAGCACCGTGCTCCTGCGGGCTCGACGGGTCCGGGGCGGCCGGCAACCAGTTCGTCGGCGTGCCGGTCCAGGCCGCCGACACCCCCGGAATCGCGGTCGGTCGCGCCCTGACCCGGCGCCCCGCCCCGACTCCGGTCCTTCCCGGCCGGCAGCCGGGCATCACTCCGGACTGAGAACCCCGCGCGACCCGCGGCGACAGCGTTTCGCCGCGCCCGGTCGGCGTCGTGCTGTGCCGTCCGGACCGCGCACTCACCGCCAGCAGTGCTGTTCCACAGCCAGTGCCTCGGGGCGCCGCGCGCCCCGATCCGTGAACCCGGGTGGCCACGCACCCCGAACCCCATCCCCGGCCACCCCACCGTTCCCCGAAACGGGGAAAACGAAGGGAGATTCCATTGCAGACCTGGGCGAAGCGTGGACTCAAGACCGCGCTTTTCACCGGTGGTTTGCTGATGCTCGGCACGGGCATCGCCTCTGCTCAGGAAAACGTCGACCCGGACCGCCCCGCCTCGCCGCTCGACGGCTCCCTGGCTGTTCCGATCCGCATCGCCAACAACGATGTGGCCACCCCGGTTGGCCAGTACGGCCTGCCCATCATCGACACCACCATCAGCACCGATGACCTGCGGTTGCGCGAGGTGGTCGGACCGCTGCTCACGCCGGCGCGGGACGCGGCCCACACCGGGCCGGGCATTCCCGAGCGCACCCCCGACCCGCTCAACGGCAACCGGGGCAACGCCGACGTGGCCATCCCGGTCGACGTCTCCGGCAACATCATCGGCGCCGGTGGCAACGGCGTGGTCGTGAACGACTCGGCGCAGAGCTACGTCAAGGACCGGGACGTCACCACCGAGGGCCGGCACAGCAGCCTGGGCGGCAACGTCGCCGACATCGACTACGCCCTGCCCATCCAGGCCACCGGCAACGCGGTGGCGCTGCCCGGCAGCGACGTCGAGTCCTACAACCGCGCCGACCAGCACACCGAGGTCACCGGCGACACCACCACGTCCGGCTCGCAGAGCACGCTGGCCGGCAACATCGCCGCGCTGCAGTACGCGACCCCGGTGCGGCTCAACGGCAACGCCATCTCCGGTGGCGGCAACGCGCGGACCCACTCCGACACCACGTCCAGCACGGCGGTCGGTGGTTCCGGCCGCACTTCCGGTGACGACGGCACCCTCTCGGGCAACATCGCCGGCCACCCGCTCGCCCTGCCGCTGGGCACCAACGGCAACGCGCTGGGCACGCTCGGCAACGCCGAGGCCGTCGCCACCAACGGCACCGACACCACGGCCGGCGGCACCCGGCCCGGCCGCGACGACCTGCCGCACTGGGCGCAGACCAGCGGCAACCCGTCCACGCTGAGCGGCAACATCCTGCAGCCGCAGCAGGCCACCCCGGTCGACCTGGACGGCAACGCCACCAGCGTGGTCGGCAACACCGCCACCGCCGGCCAGTCCGACAGCCACGCCAGGGCCGGCGGCATCAGCAGCACCAACGCGCACAACGCGGCGCTGTCCGGCAACATCGTCGACGGCCCGCTCGCGCTGCCCTCGCAGGTCGCGGGCAACGGCTCGGCCGTGGTGGGCACGGCCGCCGCCCAGCACGACCACCGGGTCGACGTCCAGTCCGGCTGGGACACCCACTCCAAGGGCGACGACTCGGTGCTGTCCGCGAACGGGGTGACCGCGCCGTACTCGGGCACGGCCGACCTGTTCAGCAACGCCCAGTCGGTGCTGGGCGTCGCCACCGCCAGCGGAAGCAACGACTCGCACGCGCGGACCGGCGGCTACAACGGCGCCACCGGCAACAACGCCGTCGGGTCCGGCAACATCGCCCAGCTGCCCGTGGCCGCGCCGGTCGAGGGGTACGGCCTGGCCACGGGCGCCGTGAGCAGCGCCGGGTCCATCGCCCAGGAGCACAAGGTGGTGGAGTCCGGTGGCGACCCCAACACCATCGACGACTGGGGAACGGTGAGCAGCAACGTGCTCACCGGCCCGGTGTCTGCTCCGGTACAGCTGTTCGGCGACTCGCTGGGCGCGGTGGCGAACGTCAGCGGCACGGCCGACAACGACACCACCGCCAAGGCCGGCGGCAACCCGACCGCCAACGGCCGGGGCGGCAGCGCCTCGGGCAACATCGTCCAGGCGCCCGGCTCGCTGCCCACGCAGCTGTTCGGCGCCAGCACCACCGCGGTCGGCAACGGCGACGCCACCGGCTACAACCACACCGCCTCCCAGGCCGGCGGGCACGCCGCCACCGACGGCAGCAACGCCAGCCTGTCCGGCAACGCGGTGTCCGCGCCGATCGGGGCGGCGACGCAGCACTTCGGCAGCGGCACCACCGCCGGCGGCAACGTGCTCGGCTCGGCCACCAACCTGACCAGCTCCACCGCGGGCGGCACGGTCACCACCGCCGGCGACCGCGGCTCGGTGTCCGGCAACGGGGTCACCGTCCCGCTGCTGCCGGTCACCCAGGCGTTCGGCCACTCCGAGGGGGTCGCCGGCAACGGCGCCGCCGCGGCGGCCAACAGCACCTACGCCTCCTCCGGCGGTGACGTGCACAGCTCCGGTGAGTTCGGGTCGATCTCCGGTGACCTGCTGACCGTGCCGGTGGTGCCGGCCACCACGGTGTTCAGTGACTCGGTCGCGGCGCTCGGCACGGCCGACTCGGTGGCCTCCCACGACCTGGTGGGCAACGCCAGCGGCACCACCCAGTCCAGCGGGTACGACAGCGGCGCCGGGTCCGGTGGGGACACCGACATCCCGGTGGTGGTCACGCCTCGCGTGTTCGACGTGCCGCTGCAGATCGTCGGCCAGTCCCTCACCCTGGTCTTCAGCCACAACCAGCAGATCGACACGGGTGACGGCAGCGAGTCGGGCCGGCTCGACCTGCCGGTCGAGGGCGACGCGTTGATGCAGATCCTGGACCTGCCGGTGTTCGGCCAGCCGAGCGGTCAGCCCCGGACCCTGCCCGCGCCGGCCCTGGCTCCCGCCCCGGTCCCGGGCACGCCGCAGCACGGTCTGCGGTCCGCCGGTGCCGGCCCCGAGGTGGGGCTCGGCGCGGTCGACCTGGCCGAGGGGATCGACCCCGCGGCTGTCGAGAGCCTGGTCGGCGGGCTCGACCTGCAGCGGGTGATCGGTCAGGGCGCGCCCACCGCGGCCCCCGGTGCCGCGCTGCTGAGCGGCAACGTGGTGGACGGCTTCCCCCGGCGGCTGCAGGGCCAGCTGTGACCACTGGCTGAGTCCGTCCGACACCTGACCTGACCCGGTTCGGTGTCGAACGGGCGGTGCTCACCCGGGCGGGTGCGTCACCGACGGCTGCGGCTGTCGGCGGCGTGCCCGCCCGTTGTCATGTCCGCTGTCGCAGGCGGTTCTCCACCTGCTCGACCACCACGTGCGTTGGCACGGCGCCGTCGCTGGTCACCCAGCCCACCCGTACCCGGGGACGGAGCCGGCCGGCGCCCATCGGCACCGGCCGCGTCGCCAGTTCCCGGACCCGCTCGGCCAGCTGTTCACCCGTGCCGTTCGGGTGCTCCGCGAGAACCGCGAACTCGTCGCCCCGGTAGCGGGCCACGGTGTGGTCGTCGCGCAGGCCTTCCCGCAGCCGGCCCGCCATCACGGTGAGCACCTCGTCCCCTCGGACAAAGCCGTAGCTGGTGTTGATCGCCGCGAGCTGGCAGATGTCCACCAGGACCAGCGAGGTCAGCGTGCCGTGGGTGCGGGACCGGAGCAGGGCCTGGTCGAGCCGGTCGAGCAGCAGCACCCGGCCGGGCAGGCCGGTGAGCGGGTCGAGCAGGCCCCTGGCCTGCCGGACGTCGGTGTCCACCGGGTGCAGCAGCACCAGCAGCCGCGCCTGGCCGTGCGCGCTGATCGGGTGGTAGTCGGCCCAGAGCCGGGCCTGTCGGCCGGTCGCGTCGACGACCACCACGGGAAGGGACAGCGGGGCTCCGCCGCGCAGCACCTGTTCGGCCAGTTCGGGGTCACCGGGCAGGGGCGCGCCCGAGTCGTCGCAGGCCCGCCAGTCCACTGGTCGACGGCCGGTGACTAGGTCGCGCCAACTCAGGCCCAGCAGGTCACCCGCCCGGTTGTTCGCGGCCAGCACCGCGCCTTGTTCGTCCTGTAGCAGCACGCCCACCGGTAGTTCCGCGACCAGTTCCGTCCAGGCCGTCAGGGGGGTGGTGGTGGGTGCCGCCGTGTCCACGGCACTCATCTGACTCGTACCTTCCGCTGGTGCCAGGCTCGGGTCGAGCCTGCATCGCCGGCCGGGCCGATTCAAGGGCAGGAGCCCATCGAAAAGGTGGTTTTAGCTGGCAGAAGGATGGTTCACCATCGGGTGACCCACTACCGGGAGGTAACCGGATGGGTCACTGCCACGACGGCGACAGTCGAGCGCGCGACCGCCACCAGGGTGACGCACCCCATCAGCGTGCGGCCGCCAAGAGCAACCGCCAGACCGGCGAGCAGGTGCCTGGCGGTGCGGCCGCTGGCCGGCACTACTGGATCACGCCGACGATCACCAGGGCCAGTCCGCCGAGCATGGCGGCCAACCCACCGAACGCGAACACCTTCTGCAACAGGGTGGTGTTCCTGCGCAGTTCTTCCTCGGTTTTGGTGGAGGCGATGAACGGGCCACCGTTCTGGGGCCGGTTGAACATCAGCTGACCGGTCTGGTCGGAGGCCTCACCGTGCACGTACAGCCGCACGCCCGGCCGGACCACCCATTCCTTGTACTCGAATCCGATGGTGTCGTCGCGGTTCCAGTTGTCCAGCCGAAAGCCGAAGATCGACGGCCCGCCGCCCGCGTTGTGCGGCTCGAACCTGCTCACCACCTGCTCCATGGCGTCCGAGCGCAGTCCCGACGGGTGCACCAGCACCGCGCCGGTCTCGTCCCGCACCAGGATGGGCTGGTCGGAGGTGAGGTCGGCGACCTTCTCACTGCGCTGGCTGGTGTGCCGGCGGCCGTCCGAGTCGTAGCGCACGTGCCGGTAGCGACGCTTGACCTCGTGCCGGTGCCATACGCAGGGCGTTTTCGACAGTTCCGAGACGAGCATCCCGTTCGGCCCCGGTTCCGCCGCGCCGATCACCTCGCAGACCTTGCGGAACCCGCCCGGCCCGCTGACCTCCACGGCGGTGCTGTGGAACATCCCGAGTTCGGCGACCTTCAGGGTCTCCGCCCCGATCAGGGCATGCAGGTCTCGCCGCATCGAGTGGGCCATGAAGAACCCGGCCACCCCAGCGACGATCAGGATGATTCCCCAGATGACCATCTGATGGCCGCCTTCCCACCGTCTTGCCTGTGCCTGTCCCCGGCAGGCACCGACACCGCTGTGCGAACGGACCCATGGAATGGCGCGGATGGCGGAGCCTCGGGGGCGTCACCGAACCTACAGATTCACCGGACCCGGTGTTGGCGAGGCGGCGAGGTTCACAGCAAGCGTTACGGCATCTGCATAAGCACTCTGCATATCCGTTGCTGGACTGGTTGATTTGTCCTGGTAGCACACGATGTTTCGGCTGATTCATCCGAGGAACTGTGGCCAAAACGACGAATCGCCGAAACAGCTCAGCGGGTGTGCTCGACCGTCACGTCAGACCGCGCAGCGCCGCCACCCGGGCCGCCTCCTCGTGCGGCCGGGCTCGACTGTCCGTCCGCAGGCGCTGTCAGGTACGGGGGAGACTGGCGGCCATGCGTGCCAGCCGTCTGGTGTCCCTGTTGCTGCTCCTGCAGACCCGTGGCCGGATGACCGCCCAGGAACTGGCCGACGAACTGGAGGTCTCGGTCCGCACGGTGTACCGGGACGTGGAGTCGCTCAGCGCTGCCGGGGTGCCGGTCTACGCCGACCGCGGCCCGGCCGGCGGCTATCAGTTGCTGGCCGGATACCGCACCCGGCTGACCGGCCTGACCAGCGGCGAAGCCGAGTCGCTCGTGTTCACCGGCATGCCGGAGGCCGCAGCGGAACTGGGCATTGGCGAGGTGCTGGCCGCCGCCGAACTCAAGCTGCTGGCCGCCCTGCCACCCGAACTGCGTTCCCGCACCCAGCGGATCAGGGATTGCTTCCTGCTGGACGCGCCGGGCTGGTTCCGGGAGGCCGACCAGACCCCGCACCTGGCCGCGGTCGCCGACGCGGTGTGGAACCAGCAGGTCATCCGGGTGCGCTACCGGCGGTGGACCGCGCCGCGCGAGGTTGACCGGGTGCTCCGCCCGCTGGGTGTGGTGTTGAAAGCGGGCGTCTGGTACCTGATCGCGCAGTCCAGGGAGCAGATCCGCACCTATCGGGTGGCCACCATCCTGGACCTGGAAGCACTGGGCGAGCACTTCGACCGACCCGAGGGATTCGACCTGGCCCAGTTCTGGCGGTCCTGGGTCGAGCGGTTCGAACGCGACATCTACCGGGGCGAGGCCGTGGTGCGGCTGTCGCCGGTCGCGATCGAGCGCATGTCGTTCCTGTTGGGTCCAGTGCTGGCCAAGGCAGCGCTGGCCAATGCGGAGCGGCCCGACCAGGACGGCTGGGTGCGCACGGTGCTGCCGATCGAGTCGATCCGGCACGCCCACGCTGACCTGCTCAAACTGGGCGCCGAGGTGGAGGTGCTCGAACCAGCGGAACTGCGGGCCCGCTTCACCGACACCGCACACGCCCTGGCTCGCCTCTACCCGGCCGACCAGGCCTGCTGAACCAGGCGTCCGTCGCGCCCTGACGTTATGTTCCACGTGGAACAACGCCGTCCGCGCTCGGCCTGTCCTGGCTGGGGGCGGCGACCGCGTCGCGCATCAGCAGGGATGCGCTGCCGTGACAAAACCCCGGGTGGTGGTCGGCCGCCGCTCGGCTTTACCTGCCGGGTAATCGACAGTCCAGCGCCGGGATGACAGGTTTGTGGTGGTTCCGCGGCCGCGACAACCAGCAGATCCACCCCTTCCGACCTGGTGTCTCAGTGAAAAGGACAGTTGTGATGAGTGACCTCAACGAGCTGGTTGACCGCTACCTGGCCGTGTGGAACGAGCCCGACCCGCAGGCCAGGCAGCAGGCCATCGCGGGGCTGTGGACCGAGGACGGCAGCTACACCGACCCGCTGGCCGACGTGGTCGGGCACGAGGCCATCGGTGCGGTGATCGCCGGTGCCCGCGAGCAGTTCCCGGGTTTCGTGTTCACCCGGGCCGGCGCCGTGGACGCGCACCACAACATCGCCCGGTTCACCTGGGAGCTGGCACCGGCCGACGGTGGGGAGGCCCTGGTGGTCGGATTCGATGTCGCCGTGGTGGCCGAGGACGGGCGGCTGCGGGGCATCTACGGGTTCCTCGACAAGGTGCCCTCGGCCTGACGGTCGGCAGGTTCCCCGCTCCGGCTGGCGGGTCTGGCTGAGTCGACGGGACCGCTCCCGTCCCCGGCTCAGCCGGCCCGGGCCTGCTGGTTCTGCTGGTTCTGCTGGACGAACTGGTGCAACACGGCCGAGGTCGCCGCGTCCGCCGGGAAGAACGACTCGATGACCAGTTCGGACACGGTGATGTCCAGTGGGGTGCCAAAGGTGGACACCGTGGAGAAGAAGGACAGCTCCTGCTCACCGTGGCGGACCCGCAACGGCACCACCACATCGCCGGGTCCGGGCAGTTCCACCTCGGGTTCTGGCTGGTCACAAGGGTAGGCGCGCAGCTCGTCGTGGAGTCGGGCCAGTTCGGGGCTGGCCGTCAGGCCCACCTGCCGCCGCAACCGACCGAGCAGGTGCGCGCGCCACTCGCCCAGGTTCACGATCCGCGGTGCCATGCCGGCCGGATGCAGGCTCACCCGCAGCACGTTCATCGGCTCGGCCAGCAGCTCCGCGGCCACCCCCGTGGTGAACAGCGCGACGCTGGCGTTGGCGTCAACCAGGTTCCAGAGCCGGTCGACCGCCACCGCGGGGTAGGGCTCATGCCCGGTCAGCACCTGCCGGACCGCGGCCCGCACCCTGGCCAGCTGTGGCGAGTCCAGCGAGTTCTCCGGGTACACCGGGGCGTACCCGGCGGCCAGCAGCAGGTGATTGCGCTCGCGCAGGGGCACGTCGAGTTCGTCGGCCAGGTGCAGGACCATGTCCCGGCTGGGCGTGGCGCGCCCGGTTTCCACAAAGCTGAGGTGCCGGGTGGACACGGCGGCCTGGATGGCGAGTTCCAACTGGCTCAGTCGGCGCCGCTCCCGCCACTGTCGAAGCAACTCGCCCACGGGCCGCTGCCGAGGCTCCGCCAGCGCGGTCACCTGTCGCTCCTCATGGCACGATGCTAAACCGCTGATCAGCTGGTCGGGGCTGGCCCTCGGCCGCGGCCCTGCCCGGCCGGGTGGACCAGTGACAGGCCGCGGGTGGTGAGTGGAACTAGGCGCGGGGACGGTCCGTGCGGGGTCCTGCGTCCCCGTCCTCCGCGCGCGGCGCACTGGCCCGGGCCTGCTCAACCAGTTCCTGGATGCGTGCCGCGCCGCCGCGCACCTCGGCCCGCACACCGGGCGCGGTGACGATGAGGGAGAGCACCTGCCGTGGGGTCGCGTCCTGACCGACGAGCTGGGTGTCCCACCGCTCGGCAACGCTCACCCGAGTCCAGGGGTGGGCGGAGCCGCGCACGACCACACCGCCCTGGAAGCAGTGCAGCCGGGTGCGCTGGGCGAACGCCCGCCGCTCCCGCAGCAGGAACCGGACGAGTGTGGCCACCACAACCGCCAGCAGCAGCACGCCGAGCACCAGCGGAGCGGCCGAGTCAGCGGCGACGACCAGCCAGACGCCCGCCACCAGCAGGACGGTCCACGCCATCGCGCGCACCATGTCACGGGGGCCCTCCGCGGGCTGGTCACCGTCCACCACGGTGAGCACGTGCGCGCCAAAGCCGTTCCTGGCCGCCACTTCGGCTGCCTCGTCCGGTGATCTCATCCCCCACCTCCGCCTGGTTCGACCAGCATAGGAACGCGAACGGGGTTTGGGTGGGGGAACAGGCGGACAACTGGTGCGACAGGAACGAGGAACAGGCGCTCGAACAACCGCGCGGCGGCACCCGTCAGGACGACACCGGTCAGGACGACAACCAGTCGAGCTGGCACCCGTTGAGAGGCCACTCGCCGGATCCGCACCCGCCGCGATGGCACCTGTCGGGACCGCACGCGTCGAGCCGGCATGGCGCTTCAGGTGAGCGAGAACACGTGCGCCGACCCACCAATCCCAGCCCCCACCCTCTCCGGGGGGCGTCCCCTGGACCAGCCTACCCGTCCCCACCTGCGGAAACACCATTCGGTGCGAAGTTGTGGACGGCGTCAGGGGCTGTGGACAACTGGGTGCCCGATCGGGTGAATCCGCGGCTGCTACCGGGAGTGTGGTGCACAATGCCCGGTCGCGTCGCACCGGCAACCCGGGTGCGCCTGGTGCCGTCCAGCCAGATGTCGTCGAGAAGCGCCAGGCAGCAGCACCGTCGCGCCAGCACCGGATCGGCAGGCGCGCCGAGCGGGACGGGGGCGGTCCACCGGTGAGCGGGATCGCGCGTTCGCTCCTACCGTCGGGGCATGGCCAGGTCAGACGAGCAGTACAACGCGATCAGCGCGGTGTACGAGCGGACCAAGCACATCCCCAGTGGGTTGGCCGAGCAGGCGACACTGCTGTCCGCGCTGCCCGACCTGCACGGCAAATCCGTGCTGGACGTGGCATCCGGTACCGGCTTCTACGCCCGCAGGTTCGTCGAACTCGGCGCGGCCCAGGTGGTCGGGGTGGACTCCGCCGAGGAGATGATCGCGGTGGCCAGGGCGCTGGAGGAGGACAACCCGCTCGGCATCGTCTACCACCAACACGACGCGGCCGACCTGCCGGTGCTGGGCAGGTTCGACGTGGTGACCGCGATCTGGCTGCTCGGCTACGCCGAGACCGAGGCCGATCTGGACCGGATGGTCGGCAACCTGCGAGCCAACCTCGCCCCGGGAGGTCTGCTGGTCGTGCTGGTGCCCAACCCGGACGCGGACTGGGACCTGCTCGCCAACTACGACCGGTACGGCTACCGCGTCGTCCGAACCGGGCCGGCCGGGACTCGGCAGCCGGTCACCGTGCAGGTGCTGGGCGATCCGCCGTTCGACTTCGCGTCGTTCTACTGGCCGCCCGGCGTGGTCGACGCGGCCGTGGCGCGCGCCGGGCTCACCGACGTCACCCGCCACCCCACGGTGCTGCCGGACACCGACCACGACGTGGAGTTCTGGCGGCAACTCCAGCAGAGCCCGACGTTCGCGGTGTTCTCCGCCCGCCGGCCGGTCAGCCCGTGAGCACGAGCGGCCCGTGAGCGACAAGCAGCCCGTGAGCGACAAGCGGCCCGGCAGGACGAGTGGTCGGTGAGCACGAGTGGTCGGTGTTCACGCGCCGGCCGGGGAGCGCGGGCGGGCCAGGTTGGCCACCAGCCGGTCGAGCAGCGCCGGGTCGCCGGGCAACGAGAAGTGGTCCACCCCGGGGTTGTCGGTCAGGCTGAAGCGGTGGCCGCGCATCGCCTGCCAGGCCAGCACCGCGTCGTTGGTGATGTCCTCCTGGTTGCCGTCACCGTCCCGGGTCATGAACTGGTCGGCGGGCAGCACCTGCCCCGGAACGAGGTTGGCCAGCCGCGCGCCCACGACCGTCGGCAGGCCGGAGCCCTTTTCCGCGTACACGTCCACGTTCGGGAACGACCGCGGCTGGGTGAACGGCACCGAGCCGATGTAGTGCGCGGCGATCTGCCCGGCCACCGGGAGGCCGGCGTCCGCGAACAGCCGGGGGTAGTCGCGCGGGGTGTAGGCGCGGCCGGTTGACGCGTCCTGGATCACGATCTCGCGGTCGCCGAAGATCCTCGGGTCGGCGGCGCTCAGGTACGTCGACGGCGCGGTCAGGTACATGGCCGCGCTGCTCTCGGCGTTCTCCCTGGTCGTGGGGTAACCGTAGTCCCGCACGTTCAGGCCGGTGAACAGCACCGCGTAGAGCAGGCCCTGCCCGGGGAAGTTGCCGGCGATCGGGGTGAAACCGTGGATGTAGGTGTCCCGCCAGGCCTGGCTGGTGTGGGTGAGCAGGTACTGGGCGTAGATCGGCCCGTTGGAGTGGCCGACCAGGTGCACCGGCCGGTTGCCGTTGGCGCGGTAGGTGGCCTCGACGAGCGCGCGGGTCCGCTGCAGGAAGCCGCCCATGTCCGGGGTGAGCCGGGAGTCGTAGCCGGCGACTCGGATGTCCCGGTCGCGCACGTAACCGGCGGCGGTCAGCCGTTGGTACAGCGGCTCGTAGAACGGTGCGCTGGTCGTGCTGCCGTAGTTGATGAACCGCACGGCCACGCCGGGCTGCTCGTGGAACCTCGCCGGCATCGGCGTGCGCGGGTCCGGGTCGTAGCGCAGGGTGCTCAGCCGGTCCTGGCACACCTGGGTGAACCCGGCGTCCGGCTGGCCGCTGCCGAACCAGTCCTCGAACACGCCGGAGCGGGGACAGTCCGGCGCCACCGTCTGGTTGGTGACGGTCACCCGCAGCTTGGTGAGGTGGAACGCGGGGAACAACACGACCGGGGTGCGGCCCGGTGGCGCTGCGGTCGCCGTGCCCGGCAGCACCGCCAACCCGGTCAGCGCGACCAGCGCCGCGACCACCACTCGGAACCAGGACCTGACGCGCATCCGACACCACCCCGTTCGCCGCTGAGTGTCGCGTTCCATTCTCGCGGCGGTGTGGTTCCGCGGCTGTGCCGTTTGCCCCAATCGGTGCCACCGGTGGGAGTTGGAGGAGGGGCCACGACCGCGCAGATCGGGTGGCGTCGGCGGACGGCCCGCTGGTGGAACACGGGTGATCCGGCGGGGGGCCCCGGCCGTCAGGGTGCTTGCTGGGCGGAGTGATCGGCTCGCGCGGGAACCGGGTTGGCGAGCGCGGCGAGGAGCAGGAGATCGGCGGCGGTGTCGGATCCGGCGGGCGCGCTGTAGATCATCATGGTCATGTCCGGGTCGTCGGGCGCGCGCATGGCAACGTAGTCGAGCGCCAGCTCGCCGATGCGCGGGTGGTGGAATCGTTTGCGGCCCCGGTTCTTCGCGTGGACGTTGTGCTCCGCCCAGAGGCGGCGGAAGTCGCTGCTGGCGAGCGAGAGTTCGCCGACGAGGCCGGCCAGTTGCGGGTCGTCGGGGTGACGGCCGGCGTCGTAGCGCAGATTGGCGACGGTGTCGCGCGCTTTGGTTTCCCAGTCGGGGTAGAGGTCTCGTGACGCCTCGTCGAGGAAGACCAGGCGAGCCATGTTGCGCTCGGCCGCCGGCAGCGTCGGGAAGTCGACGATCAACAGCCGGGCCAGTTCGTTCCAGGCCAGGACGTCCAGGCGTCGGCCGACGATGTAGGCGGGGACCGTCGTCAGCGCCGCCAGGGCTTGCCGCATCTCCGGGCCGACCTGTTGTGGGCGGCTCGCCCGCTTGCGCGCCCCCGCTGGTTTGGCCAGGTTGTGCAGGTGAGCGCGTTCGTCGGCATCCAGCCGGAGGGCGCGGGCAACGGCGTCGAGCACGTCCGGGGACACGTTGCGGGCTCGGCCCTGTTCCAGGCGCGTGTAGTAGTCGACGCTGACGCCCGCCAGCAGAGCGAGTTCCTCGCGTCGGAGCCCGGGAACCCGGCGCTGGCCACCGAAGCTGGTAGCACCGTCATCGTCGGGTTGCCGTCGGGCGCGACGGGTCTTGAGGAATTCGCTGAGCTGCCGAGCGCGGTCCATACCGCAGTGTGGCTGACGGATGGCCTGCTCTGCCTGGTTCTGTCAGACCCAGGCACGGTCAACCCCGACTGGTCGGAGCACTGGGTCGGGGGCTTGCGAGCGGCCACGATGGACATCGTTCGCCACGGCGGACACCTCGAACCACGAGAACCGAACAGGGAGTTCCACATGACTGGCACGCTGTCCCTCATCGCGAGCTTCACCGCCAAGCCCGGCCAGGAGCAGCGCCTCCGCGACGAGCTGACCGCGATGATCGCACCATCGCTGGCCGAGGAGGGTTGCCTGGGTTACCACCCGTACTCCGATCCCACCCGGGCGGATCGGATGATCATCGTGGAGGAGTGGGTCGACAGCGCCGCGCTGGACCACCACTTCTCCCTGCCGCACTTCAAGCACGTCGCCGCGGTGTTGGAGGAGATTCTCGCCGAGCCGTTCACCCTGCGCCGCCTGACCGACGTCCCGGCCTGACATCGCCGGTGTCCGCCAGGGGTGAGCACGCACCGCGAACACCGAGGACACCCCGGCGCTCACCGCGCTGCGCGAGGAGCCGAGTGGGCGCGCCGCACCTGGTTCGGCCGCACGAGCCGGGGCAGGGCGTTACCGGGTGTCCCTGTGTTCGGCTGGTTCCAGTTGGGTGCAGGCGTCCAGGAGCGCGGCCAGCTGACGTGATGGGGGGTCGGGGCGCACGGCCAGGTAGGTCTGGATGGCCGGCGTGGGGGCGGTGAAGGGCCGGAAGACGACGCGGGGGGCCGGCTGGATCTCGCCCGGCGCCAGTGCTGCCATGATCGACTGGACCGTTCGCCAACTGCTGGACTCGACCTTCCTCATCGACCAGCTCGTCGCCGACCAGGCCCACTACGACCCCCGTGACCGGCTTGGCCAGGTCCGGGTGCCCACCCACTTCCTGCACGGCGAACTGGACACCGAGGTCCCGCTGCGCATCCCCCAGGAGTGCGCCAGCCTGATCCCCGGTGCTCGGCTGACGGTCGTCGAGGGTGCCGGCCACATGTCCCAGCAGGACCAGGCCGAGCGTTTCACCCAGGCACTCCGCGCCGCCCTGCGGTAGTTCGTCGGCTCACCCGACCTGAGCAGGAGAGCAGCATGCGCGCCGCCGATGTCACTGTCACCGGCGGAGTCAGCGAGGTGAACGAGCCACCGACGAGGGAAACTGGGGCCGCTCATCGAGGCGCTCAGCGACGACCGCGTCGTTCCCCCACGTCACCAGCACGGACTGGCCGATCTCAGCCCACCCGCCACGCTGCCGCGGCTGCCCGGCGGACCTGGCCTCCCGCTGAGCGCCGTGCTGATCTCCTACGGCCGGCCGAACGTGAACCACACCACAGGTTCATCCGGTTGACGCGGCGGACGCACCGTGGCCAATTGGCTCCAGATTTCTTGGTCGTGCAACGGTGGGACCGATGGGTATTGAGATGTGCATCCCCTTGCAGGAATCGGGATTTCATGGCTCGACTCGGTGGAATTAACCCAGTCCTGGCAGTCTGACCTGCGGGAATACATTCTCGGTGGCATAACGAGCGCGTGGCTTCGCCAGTGGAGGTGGCTCGTTTCGGCCGTTCCGGTGAAGGTGGGTGAATCGTGTGTCGTCGACTTTTCGCGGCGGGCCGGTAGAGTCGGATTAATGGAGTGGAGCTTTCATTCGGCCGAGGAACTCGTGGCTGCCTTGCGGGCCGGTGAGGTGACCTCGGTGGAACTGACCGACGAGGCGATCGCCCGCATCGAACGCGACGACGAGGTGATCAACGCGATCTGCGTGCCGGACTTCGACCGGGCGCGGGCCGCCGCGCGCGATGCCGACCGGGCGCGCGCTCGCGGCGAGGACCGCCCGCTGCTCGGGGTTCCGGTGACGGTCAAGGAGTCCTACAACATGGCCGGGCTGCCCACGACCTGGGGCATGCCGCAACACCGGGACTACGTGCCGGCCGAGGACGCGGTACAGGTGTCGCGGCTCAAGGCCGCGGGCGCGGTGGTGCTGGGCAAGACCAACGTGCCGTTGGGGCTGCAGGACATCCAGAGCTTCAACGAGATCTACGGCACCACCAACAACCCGTGGGATCACGACCGCACGTCGGGCGGATCCTCCGGCGGATCAGCCGCGGCCCTGGCGTCCGGATTCGGCGCGCTGTCCATCGGTTCCGACCTCGCCGGTTCGCTGCGCACCCCCGCGCACTTCTGCGGCATCTACGCGCACAAGCCGACCCTCGGACTGGCGGCGACCCGCGGCATGGTCGCGCCACCGGCACCGCCACTGCCGGTCGACCTCGACCTCGCCGTGGTCGGTCCGATGGCGCGCACCCCCCGCGACCTCACGCTCCTGCTCGACGTCATGGCCGGACCGGACCCGCTGACGCTCGGCAAGGCGCACGTCCTGACCCTGCCGCCCGCACGCCACCAGCGGCTGAGCGACTTCCGGGTGCTGGTCCTCGACGAGCATCCGTTCATCCCGACCGGGTCCGCTGTGCGGGCCGGCGTGCACCGGGTGGCCGACGCGCTCGCCGACGGCGGCGCCCGCGTCGAACGGCACAGTCCGCTGCTGCCCGACCTGGCCGAAGCCGCGATGCTCTACCTGCAGCTGTTGTACTCGGGTTCCGTCGCGCGTTTTCCCGTCGACGGCTACGAGCAGCTGCGGGCCCGCGCGGCCGCGCTGAGCCCGGACGACCAGAGCCTCGACGCGGCACGGCTGCGCGCCATGGTGTTCAGCCACCACGACTGGCTGGAGGTGAACAACCGCCGCGAACTCCACCGGCACGGCTGGCGGCGGTTCTTCGCCGAGTTCGACGCCGTGGTGTGTCCGATCACGCCGACTCCCGCGTTCCCGCACGACCACGACCCCAACCTGCTGGAACGCTCGATCGACATCGACGGTGTCGGGTACCCGTACTTCGACCAGCTCGTCTGGGCCGGCCTGGCCACCATGCCCGGCCTGCCCGCCACCGCCGTACCCGCGGGCCGGTCCCCCGAGGGGCTGCCGGTGGGGGTGCAGCTCATCGGCCCGATGTTCGAGGACCGCACTCCGCTGCGGTTGGCCGAACTGCTTGAGCAGCGGATCGGCGGCTTCCACGCACCGGAGTAGGACGCGCACCGGGTGTCCGGCGAGGACGAGGTGTGGCTGGCGAACGCGCGCTGACCTCGCTGTGACCGGGTTGGTCAGCGAGTGCGGTAGAGGTCGATCGCGGTGGTCATCCGCGCTCGGAACTCGTCGCGAGTGCCCACCTCGTGCTTGATGCCGGTCGCCGTGCTGATCAGGGTCCTGGCCACCGCGCTCGGGGGGATCCGGGTGCGGCTGGGGTGGTCGTCGTCGGCGGCGGCGAGCGCGTGGGTGACGATCGCGAGGAAGCGCTTCGGGTACTCGACCGGCATCGTGCCGAGCAGTTCGGGGTTCGAGTCGATCAGCGTGCCGATCTCCGCGGCCATCGGTCCGACAAAGCGACCGGACCAGTGGTCGAAAGCCTCGATCAGCCGCTCCCGCAGCGGCCGAACGGGATCGGCGAGGGCCAGTTGGGCCGCGGTGACGCTGTCTTCGAGCGCGTGCTCCACGGCTGCCCGGAACAGCTCCTGCTTGGACGCGAAGTAGAAGTACAGGCCGGGTCGCGAGATGCCGGCGGCCTTCGCCACATCGTCCATCGACGCCTTGCGGTAGCCGTAGCGGGCGAAGACCAGCAGGGCCGCGTCCAGCACGTGCGCACGCCGATCGATGCTGCTCACAACCTCTCCTCAGGGCACGGGCGGACGGTGGTCGCCACGCGACCATACTAACTGGACAAGCTATACAAAATGAGGCTGATCTGTATAGCTTGTCGTGGACGCGTCGCCAGCTCCTGGAGGTACCGATGTCGTGGACATCGCTGATCAGCACCGCTTTCGACGGCACCAGCACGGCGGATGATGTCGTCGCCGGGCTCGACCTGGTCGGCGTCCGGGCCGTGGTCACCGGCGCGACATCAGGCCTCGGGCGCGAGACGGCACGCGCGCTGGCCAGCACCGGCGCCGAGGTCATCCTCGCCGTGCGCGACACCGGCGCCGGTGCCGAGGTCGCCAACGACATCGCCGTGACCACGGGGAACAACGCCGTTCACGTCGCCCACCTCGAACTCGCCGATCTCGCCGCGGTCACCCGCTTCGTCGACGACTGGGCCGGTCCCCTCCACCTGCTGATCAACAACGCCGGCATCATGGCCCCGGCGCTGGCTCGGACCCCGTCGGGCTGGGAACTGCAGTTCGCGACCAACCACCTCGGCCACTTCGCCCTGGCCGTTGGCCTGCACGACGCCCTCGCCACCGGTGCGGCCGAGCGTGGTGAAGCCCGGATCGTGGCGGTGACCTCCGGGGCGCACATGTACTCGCCCGTCGTGTTCGACGACATCCACTTCACCCGGCGCGCCTACGACCCCCAACTCGCTTACGGGCAGTCCAAGACGGCGAACTCGTTGTTCGCGGTGGAAGCCACCCGGCGCTGGGCGGCCGAGGGAATCGTCGCCAACGCGGTCAACCCCGGTGGCGTCGCCACCGGGCTGCAACGGGACTTCACCCAGGACATGAGAGACCACCTCGACCGGCTGGAAGCCGCGGGCGTCTTCGCGTACAAGAGCGTCCAGCAGGGCGCCGCCACCACCCTGGTCGCCGCGACCGCTCCCGAGTTCGCCCGCAGCGGGGGCCACTACCTCGACGACGGCAACGAGGCCCGCACCGTGCCCGACCACGTCGAACTGCTCGGCAACAGCCACGCCGTCAAGCAGTGGGCGCTCGACCCCGACGCCGCCCGGAAGCTGTGGCGGGTCTCCCTCGACCTGATCCGCCAGCGATGACGAACTGACCGGCCGGTCAGCGGGCGAGCCTCGCGCGGGCCTCGGCGGTGCGCGGGGTGAAGAAGTTGACCAGGTTGCCGTCGGGGTCGCGGAACAACAGGGAGCGGTTCCCCCACGGCATCGTGGTCGGCTGCTGCACGATCTCGGGGACGACGGCCAGGCTCGTCAGCCGGTCGTACTCCCGGTCGACGTCCTCGACCAGGAACTCCAGGATCGCGGTCCGGTTCGACTCGGGTACCGCCGCCCCGGCGCTGAACAGCGCCATCGTCTCGACACTGCCGATGGCCAACGTGCCCGACGGGCCGGCGAACTCGGCGAACTGCTCGGCGGGCCGCCGCGCAGCGAGGCCGGTCACCTGCTCGTAGAACTCGACAAGACGGGCGACGTCGTTGGTGATGACGCGGACGGAGACGAGCTGCACGGTGGTTCCTTCCTGTGTTGGAGGACGGTTGGCGACCCCGTCCTCCGGGGGACACCGGACACGCTAGGAGCAATAGTGGACAGGGTCCGCCCGGTATTGGGAGGATTCTGCGGGTGACCCGGCCGATCGCCCGTGTGCTGGCCTTGCTGGAGATCCTCCAGCGCGGAGGTACCCGGACGGTCACCGAACTCGCCGAGCGACTCGAGGTGGACGAGCGCACCGTCCGCCGCTACGTCGGCCACCTCCTCGACCTGGACATCCCGGTCCGCTCGGTGCGCGGGCGGCACGGCGGATACCGCCTGGCCCCGGGCTATCGGATGCCTCCGCTGATGCTCACCGACGAGGAGGCACTCGCTGTCCTGCTCGGTCTGGTCGCGGGCCGGCGCGCCGGGTTGCTCAGCACCTCGGCCGCGGCCGCCGAGAGCGCGGTCGCGAAAGTCCGTCGAGTGCTGCCCGACGCTCTTGGCCGCCGGCTCGACGCGCTGCTGGAGATCGCCGACTTCACCGCGCCCGCACGACCGGCGCTCACGGCGGAAGCCGAGGTCCTGCTCACCGTCGCGGAGGCGGCGCGGGATCGTCGCCCGGTCGCCCTCGGCTACACCGCCGGCCACGGCGGTGCCAGTGAACGCGTCGTCCATCCGTACGGGGTCGTGGCCCACTCCGGGCGGTGGTACCTGACCGGCTTCGACTCCGCCAGCGGGCAGGTGCGCACGTTCCGCGTCGACCGGATCACGACCGTCGGGACACGCGCTGGAACGTTCGACGCACCAGTCGGGTTCGACCCGGCCCAGCAGGTGCTGACCGCGATCGCCGAGACGCCCTACCAGCACGAGGTGTCCGTGCGGATCCGAGCGACGCCCGACCAGATCCGCGCCGTCCTCCCGCCGTCCGTCGCCACCCTGGAGGAGATCGAGATCGGTGCCGACACCTCCTGGGTGCGGGCCCGGATCCGGGCACAACGGCTCGAATGGATACCACCCCTGCTCGCCGCGCTCGACCGGCCGTTCGTCGTCGAACACCCCGACGCCCTCCGCGACCTGGTGCGCGCACTGGCCAGCCGGCTCGCCGGTCACGCCGACGCGCGACCGGACGACTGAGCACCCGCTGGGAAACCGGGCACCGGCACAGGCCCCGGACGAACCGGCGTCAGGTCTGGGCGAGGTCGGCGAACCGGCTGTAGTGCAGCTGGTGGGCCACGGTGATGGTGGCGGTGGGGCCGGCGCGGTGCTTGGCCAGGATCAGGTCGGCCTCGCCCGCTCGGGGGTCGTCCCGTTCCCAGGCGTCCGGCCGGTTGATCAGGATCACCATGTCGGCGTCCTGCTCCAGTGAGCCACTCTCCCGCAGGTCGGACAGTTGCGGGCGCTTGTCGGTGCGCTGTTCCGGGCCGCGGTTGAGCTGGCTGATCGCCACCACCGGCACTTCCAGCTCCTTGGCCAGCAGCTTGAGGTTCCGGGAGAACTCGGAGACCTCCTGCTGCCGGGACTCCACCCGCTTGCCCGAGGACATCAGCTGCATGTAGTCCAGCACGACCAGCTTGAGGTCGTTGCGCTGCTTGAGCCGCCGCGCCTTGGCGCGGATCTCCATCATCGTCATGTTGGGCGAGTCGTCGATGAACAGCGGTGCCTCGCTGATCTCGCTCATCCGCCTGGCCAGCCGGGTCCAGTCGTCGTCGCTCATCCGGCCACCGCGCATGTCCTGCAACCGGATGCGCGCCTCGGCCGAGAGCATGCGCATCACGATCTCGGTGCGGCTCATCTCCAGCGAGAAGATCACGCTGGTCATGCCGTGCCTGATCGAGCAGGAGCGGGCGAAGTCCAGCCCCAGCGTGGACTTGCCCACGCCGGGCCGGGCCGCGACGATGATCATCTGACCGGCGTGCAGCCCGTTGGTCAGCTCGTCGAGGTCGGCGAACCCGGTGGGGATGCCCAGTGCCGAGCCGCCGCGCGAGGCGATCGCGTCGATCTCGTCCATGGTGGGCTGGAGCAGTTCCTCCAGCGACACGTAGTCCTCGCTGGTGCGCCGCTCGGTGACCTCGTAGATGGCGGCCTGGGCGCGGTCGACCACCTCGTCGATCTCGGCGCCCTCGGCACCGTTGTAGCCGAGCTGGACGATCCGGGTGCCCGCCTCGACCAGCCGGCGGAGCACCGCCTTCTCCGCGACGATCTCCGCGTAGTAGCCGGCGTTGGCCGCGGTGGGCACGGTGGCGATCAGGGTGTGCAGGTAGGGGGCGCCGCCGACGCGCAGCAGCTCGCCCCTGCGCTCAAGTTCGGCGGACACGGTGATCGGGTCGGCCGGCTCGCCCCGACCGTAGAGGTCGAGGATGCAGTCGTACACGGCCTGGTGGGCGGGCCGGTAGAAGTCGGTCGGGGTGAGCGTCTCCACCACGTCCGCGATGGCGTCCTTGCTCAACAGCATGCCGCCGAGCACGGACTGCTCCGCCGCCAGGTCCTGCGGTGGTTGCCTCTCGAACCCGGGTTCACTCATCGCGCCCCGGTCGTCAACCAGCGCCACCGCGCCCCCACCTCCTCGCCTCGGCCCTGCCGGAACTCCTCGGTTCGCCGCGGTCCGTTCTCCCCGCCGGGCCGGACAGCGGGAACGAGCACGCAGGGCGAACAACGGGAATGTGGATGGACGCTAGATCGCCCGTCCGGACCAAGGCAAACCCGGTTGGGGATACCCCTGTGGATAACCTGGGGATGGTTTGGCGCATCTGACCACAGGCTGGCGAGAACTTGTGGACAACCTGTGGACAACTTGTGGTGTGACGGAAAAAGCCGCAGGTCAGACCCTGTGGATAAGTTGTGGAGAAAATGTCTCCCACACCCTTCGGCGTGTCGCGTGTGACTGCCCCTTCGGCGTGTCGCGGGCCAGGTGTCACAGCAAGCTATCCACAGGCAACGGGCGGCTACCCACTGCTGCGAACGAGCGAAAGCGCCGCCCGTCCGGTTGATCCGGACGAGCGGCGCTTGTGGGTGACGAGTGCGCGCCGGACCACAGCGCTGGAGGCTGGTTCACCCGCCTCGGGGCGCTGTCGGCCAGGCGGCCGTGTTCAGTTGTTGGTGGCGGTGACGTCCACGTTGAGGCTCACGGTGACGTCGGGGTGCAGCCGCACGCTCACCGCGTGCTTGCCCACGGTCTTGATGTGACCGGCCAGCTCCACGGCCCGCTTGTCCAGCAGCGGACCACCGGCGGCACGCACCGCGGACACCACGTCCGAGGAGGTGACCGAACCGAACAGCTTGCCGGAACCAGCGGCGGCCTTGGCCTTCAGCTGCACCGAGCCAAGACCCTCCAGCGTGGCCTTGACCTCCTTGGCGTGGTCGAGGTCGCGGATGCGCCGCGACTCCTGGGCCCGCCGGATGGTGGCGACCTGCTTCTCCGCGCCCTTGGTGGCCACGATGGCCAGGCCACGCGGCAGCAGGTAGTTGCGGCCGTAACCGTCCTTGACCTCGACGATGTCGCCGGGGCCGCCCAGGCCGGTCACGTCAGCGGTGAGGATGAGCTTCATGTTGTCTGCTCCTGCTGGTCAAGCCGCTCAGCGGGCGGTCGAGGTGTAGGGCAGCAACGCCATCTCGCGGGCGTTCTTCACTGCGACGGCGACATCGCGCTGGTGCTGGCTGCAGTTGCCAGTGACCCGACGGGCACGGATCTTGCCGCGGTCGGAGATGAACTTCCGCAGCAGGGTTGTGTCCTTGTAGTCGATCAGGTTGGCGGTCTTGTCCTTGCAGAAGGCGCAGACCTTCTTCTTCGGCTTGCGCACAGGTGGCTTGGCCACGGGTAACTCCTGTGATTACGCGGTGAGGAAATGCCTTGGGTGACGGCGCGGTGCCGGTCAGAACGGGGGTTCGTCGGCGAAGCCGCCGCCGGAACCGGCCGGCGGGGCCGAGCCCCACGGGTCGTCCATGGGCGCGGAGGAGCCGGACGGACCACCGAACCCGCCTCCGCCGCCAGCACCACGGCTGACCTTGTTGACCTTTGCCGTCGCGTAGCGCAGGGAGGGGCCGATCTCGTCGACCTCCAACTCCACCACGGTGCGCTTCTCGCCCTCCTTCGTCTCGAAGGAGCGCTGCCGCAACCGTCCGCTCACGATCACCCGTGCACCACGGGTGAGCGACTCCGCCACGTTCTCCGCGGCCTGTCGCCAGACGTTGCACCGCAGGAACAGCGCTTCGCCGTCCTTCCACTCGCCGCTCTGGCGGTCGAAGGTGCGGGGCGTGGACGCGACCGTGAAGGTCGCCACGGCAGCCCCGGACTGGGTGAAGCGAAGCTCCGGGTCGGCGGTCAGGTTTCCGACCACCGTGATCGTCGTCTCGCCAGCCATGATCTCGCTGAACCTCCCCGGCGTCAGCCCCGGGCGCTCTCGCGCCGCAGGACCTTGGTCCGGAGGATGGACTCGGTGAGAGTGAGCTGGCGGTCCAGTTCCTTGACCGCGTCGGGCTCGGCGGTCAGGTCCAGCACCGCGTAGATGCCTTCGGTGTGCTTGTTGATCTCGTAGGACAGCCGCCGGCGGCCCCAGACCTCAACCTTCTCCACGTTCCCGCCAGAGGTGCGGATGACGTTGAGGAAACCGTCCAGGGACGGCGCCACCGTGCGCTCGTCCAGACTCGGGTCGAGGATGACCATTACCTCGTAATGACGCATGTGGACCACTCACCTCCTGTGGACTCGGCGGCCACGGACTTTCCGTGGCAGGAGGGTCGTCGCGTCAGCAACCCGTCCAGGGTACACAGCCACTTCCCGGCCGGCCGCCGGCGGGCCCAGCTCACCCGCGGTGCGGCATTTCCGCGCGCCCACGTGCGGCGCAGCCTCCCCGCGCGCTCACGCGCGGGCCAGCACCCAGCTGCGCACCAGGCCACCGGTCACGCCGGCCAGCGCCAGCACGGCCAGCAGCGTGGGCAGCGCGATGCCGCGGCTGTCGCCGGGCGGCTCGGCCAGCGCCGTGGCGTTGCCGGCGGCGTGCGGGTCCTGGCCGGCCGACCCGGCGCCGTCGAGCACCCCGTACTGCGGGGCGTAGCCGGGCACCTGGCCGTAGCGCACCCCGGGCGAGGGCGCGAACTCGCCGGGCTCGGCGAACGGCAGCAGGCTGTAGTCGCGCAGCGGCACCCGGCCGAAGTTCGCCCCCAGCCGGCCGACCTGGTCCGGGTCGTACAGGGCGAAGTCACCGGGCGGCACCCCGCCCAGGGCCTGCGCCGGGGTGTCGGTCCGCGCGGCGCCGCCCGGGTCCTGCTGGCCCTGCTCGCCTGGCCGCTGCTGGTCCGGCGCCTGGCCGGCGGGCGGCTGGTGCGGTGCCGGCGGGGTCGGAGTGCCCGGCTGGTGGCTGCCCGGCTGCTGGCCACCCCCGGGCTGCTGGCCGGCCTCGGCCAGGGCTTTGGCGCCCTCCTGCACCGGTGCGGCCACGCCGTTGACCACCGACACGGTCACCCCGCAGCCGGCGGTCAGCGCCTGCCGCACACCGCTGACCACGCCGCCGAGGACCGGTCCGAGCAGCGGCAGCTTGGCCAGCTCCGCGGTCACCCGGGTGGCGATCTCACCCCCGGTGATGTAGCCGGTGCCGGTGGGCACCGCGCCGATCGGGATGGGCGGCAGCGCGGTGAACGCCTGGCGGAACGGCTCGGCCAGCGGCGGTCCCAGCAGCGGGACCGCCGTGAGCACGTCCACCACCGGCCGCAGCACGGCCGACGGGCTCAGCGCCACCGGCTGGCCGGGCACGCCCTGCACCGTGCTGGCGCAGTCGCCGACCACGATCGGATCGCTCGGTGCGGGGGCGGCCGAGGCCGGCGTGCCAGCGCCGATCCCGGCGCAGCCGGCCGCGACCACCACGGCGACCGCCGCGCCCACCCTGCCTGTGCGTGTCGATAACGCTCTCGCCCGCGCGCGCATGTCGCCCCTTCGCTCGCCGCTCACCCTGCCCAACGACGGCCGAACCAGATGGTGACGTCCGACTGGCCACGCGCGGTTGTCGTGCGCCGACCACAAGGCCGACTACCCTCCAACACCATGCGCATCGGTGCTCACGTACGCGACGATGATCCACTCGGCGCGGCCAGGGAGCGCGGCGCCGACGTGGTTCAGTTCTTCCTCTCCGATCCACAGGGCTGGCGGGCACCGAAGCCGCATCCGCAGGCCGAGGCGTTGCGCGAGTCCGGCCTGACCGTGTTCGTGCACGCACCCTACGTCATCAACGTCGCCTCGCTGAACAACAGAATCCGCATCCCGTCCCGCAAATCCCTCGCCCAGCAGGCCGACGCCGCCGCGGCCATTGGCGCGGCCGGCCTGATCGTGCACGGTGGGCACGTGACCAAGGGCGAGGATCCGGCCGAGGGGCTGGCGAACTGGCGCAAGCTGTTCGAACGGCAGCAGGACGCGGGCGGCTTCCCGCTGCCGGTGCTGATCGAGAACACCGCGGGCGGGGACAACGCCATGGCCCGCCGGTTCGACATGCTGGCCAGGCTGTGGGACCAGGTCGGCGAGTTCGGCGCCGGGTTCTGCCTGGACACCTGCCACGCGCACGCCGCGGGCGAGGACCTGCTCGACGTGGTGGCCAGGGTCAGGGCGATCACCGGCCGGATCGACCTGGTCCACCTCAACGACTCCCGCGACGAGTTCGGGTCGTCCAGAGACCGGCACGCCAACATCGGCGCCGGCCAGATCGACCCCCAGCTGCTGGTCGCGGTGGTCGCCGAGGCGCAGGCGCCGGTGGTGGTGGAGACACCGGCCGAGGGACAGGCCGAGGACATCACGTTCCTGCGCGAGCAGCTCGCCGGGTGATCGGATGCCAACCGATCAGCCGGTCGCCCCGGAGGCACCGCGAACACGGACGGCAACACGGACGAGGGTGCGAGAAGCGGTGATCGGAGTGGCTGAGCAGTCCGACTCGCCCGGCTGGCGGATCGGCTCGTGGGCGCGCGGCAGCGGGGTGCGGTTCGGTCGGACCGCCCTGGCCGTGGTGGTGCTGCTGTGCGGGCTGACGCTGGTCGGCGGCTTCGTGAACAAGGACCGGTGCACCGGGCCGATGTTCGACCAGTGGGGGCGCTCCGAGCCGGACTACAAGGAGCGCACCGAGCGGGACGTCTGCTACTCCGACATCCAGCACCTGTGGATCGGCCGGGACATCGACCGCCACGTGTTCCCCTACGTGGACGGCGGCATCACCGACGAGGGACAGCTGGTCGGCGGGACCGTGGAGTACCCGGTGCTGACCGGTGTGCTGATCTGGGCGGGCGCGCTGTTCACCGACACCGACGCCGGTTTCCTGCTGGGCACCGCGCTGCTGCTGGCCCCGTTCGGGCTGGTCACGGCGTGGCTGCTGGGCAGGCTGTCCGGCTGGCGGTCGCTGCTGTGGGCGATCGGCCCACCGCTGGTGCTCTACGCCTTCCACAACTGGGACCTGCCGGTGGTGGCCTGCGCGGTGGCCGCGGTGTACGTGGTGCACCGGGGGTGGGGCCGGGCCGGGGCCGACCGGCCGCTGCTGGACCGGGCCGTGGCCGGCTCGGTGCTGCTGGCCATCGGGTTCACCTTCAAGCTGTACCCGGCGCTGTTCGTGCTGCCGCTGATGCTCTACGTGCTCACCGGCGGCCCCGGCGGCCGGGAGCTGCCGGCTGGCCGGCGCTGGGACGTGGCCGGCGCGGCCAAGGTCGCCTTCGTCGCGATCGCCACGGTGGTGCTGGTCAACCTGCCGTTCGCGCTGGCCGGCTTCGCGGGCTGGCGGGCCTCGTTCACCTTCCAGGGGCTGCGGCAGGCCGACATCACCACCAACTCGATCTGGTACTGGGGTTCCCGGCCGTTCATCCACAGCGACGCGGACGAGGCCGCCTTCCAGGCCACCGTCAGCCTGCTCTCCCCGCTGCTGGTGTTCGCCTCGTTCGCGCTGGCCTGCTGGCTGGGCTGGCTGCGCTACCGGCACACCGGCAGCTACCCGTGGATCCAGGTCTCCGCGGCCATGCTGTGCGGGTTCCTGCTGCTGCACAAGGTCCACTCACCGCAGTACACGCTGTGGCTGGTGCCGATGCTGGTGCTGCTGCGGGTGCGGATGGGCTGGGTGATCGCCTACTTCGTGGCCGACCTGGCCATGGGCATCGGCATCTTCCGCTGGTACTGGGCGATCGAGTACGGCGGCGCGACCGGCATCTACGACTCGTTCTCCGCGCAGGCGGTGATGATCGGCGTGTGGGGTCGGGCGGCGCTGCTGGTGGGGCTGTTCTTCGCGTTCCTCACGGCCCGGTCGACCGTGACCGATCCGCCGCCCCCGGTGCCGGCCGGAGCCCTGGCCCGGTGACCTTCACTCCTTTGGTGGGTAGCCAGAAAACAACGCCTTAACAACCATTCAAGGGCCGCAGCCATTGACGAAAGGCGACGGCATGTCCTTGAACGGTAGGCGGTTGTGGACCGCTGTTGGTGCGGCCCTGGCGCTGGTCGCGGGCATCGCGACCGCGTCGAACGCGCAGGACGAGACGGTTGCGTCCCCGGTGGCCAGCCCGGAGCTGGCCGCGGCCGAGGCGGTGAACCTGGCCGGCGGCTGGGTCGGCACCTGGCAGGCCGCGCCCGCGGCGGCGGTGGCCAACACCGACGGCGGGTACGTCAACTACGCGATCCGCAACATCGTGCACACCAGCATCGGCGGCCAGTCGGCCCGGATCCGGCTGGCCAACACGTTCAGCAACAAACCCGTGCTGATGGGGCACGTCACCCTCGCCGTGGCCGAGTCGGGCAGCGGCCCGGCCGCGGTCCGGGGCACCATGCGCGACGTGACCTTCGGCGGGGCGAAGTCGATCACCATCCCGGCCGGCGCCGAGGTGCTCAGCGACCCGGTGAACCTGCGCGTGCCAGCCGACGCCGACCTGCTGGTCACCACCTACACACCGGAGCCGTCCGGCCCGGTGACCCACCACCCGCTGGCCCAGCAGACCTCCTACTACACCCAGGACGGCGACCGGGCCGCCGAGGAGTCCGGCGCGTCGTTCACCCAGCGGACCAGCGTCTGGCACTACGTCAGCGGCGTGGACGTGCGCGGCACGGCCGCGGCGGGCGCCGTGGTCACCCTGGGCGACTCCATCACCGACGGCGCCGACTCGACCCCGGGCGCCAACCACCGCTGGCCGGACTACCTGGCCGACCGGCTGCTGGCCCAGCCGGGCCCGCGCCAGCTCGGCGTGCTCAACGCCGGCATCAGCGGCAACCGGCTGCTGCTGGACGGCGGCGGGTTCGGCCCGAACGCGCTGTCCCGGCTGGACCGGGACGTGCTCACGGCCACCGGGGCGCGCACGGTGATCGTGCTGGAGGGCATCAACGACATCCAGCAGGACCCGCACCAGACCGACCCGCAGCAGATCATCGCGGCGCTGCGCCAGGTCGTGGCCCAGGCGCACGCCAGGGGCCTGCGGGTGCTCGGCGGCACGATCACCCCGTTCCAGGGCTGGCGGGTGTGGGACGAGACCCTGGAGGCCACCCGCCAGGCGGTGAACGAGTTCATCCGCACCGGCGGCGTGTTCGACGGCGTGGTCGACTTCGACGCCACCATCCGCGACCCGAAGAACCCGCTGGTGATGCGGGCCGAGTTCGACTCAGGCGACCACCTGCACCCCAACGACGCCGGCTACCAGGCGATGGCCAACGCCATCAACCTGCGCCAGCTCTGACCGGTGCTCGGTAGTCGGTGAATATTCCGCAGTAATGCGCCACGCGATCGAAGTGAATTGATCGTGCGAACGTGGCTCCACCGGCCTCCTGTTCGGGATCGCGACGCACACCACGTTCTCGAACAGGAGGTTGTCACATGACCAGTGCCGGGGGGAGCACCTGCGACGGCGCCGACTGGGCAGTGAACTCCGCGAACTGCGCGAGACGGCTGGTCGAACCCACCAGGAGATCGCCCAGTTCGTTTGCGAAGCTGAAGATCTCGCCGACATTATTCCGATGAGCGCCGAGCTGCTTTCGGAGATTGCTCCGTGGAACGAAAGTTTTCCGGCCACCTACAACACTGATGATCCTGCTGGACCTGGTTTTGAGACCGATGAGGAAGAACGGCGATTCAACGATACTAGCCGTGAGTTGGCGTGCGGGATCCGGGCAGAGGTACCTGAATCAGTCAAAGTGTACTGCTCCCCGATATGGGATTACGAAACTGAGGAGATCACCGGTTGAAGTGGTGTACCAAGATTCGTGATCTCAGCCGCGGACGTCGCCGGCCGGGGCGGGGGTGAACTCCCGGCGGAAGCGGCGGGGTGGGGGCAGGACGGGGTGGTCCTCGGCCGAGTCGGTGAGGACGCCGCCGCACGGGTCGTCGTCGCCGGACTGGCGGACCGGGTCGCGGTCCGGGCGGTAGATGTCGCGCACGATCAGCACGCACAGGCCGATCACGGCCAGGTCCCGGATCACCACCGCGCCGAGGAACCACTCGACGGGCAGGCCCTTGTTGGACTCGCCGAGGTAGTAGTACATCCGAGGCACCCAGACCAGCGCGTCCAGCGTCATCCACGCCAGCAGCACCTTCCACCGGGGCATGGCCAGCACGGCCAGCGGCACCAGCCACAGCGAGTACTGCGGGCTCCACACCTTGCTGGTCAGCAGGAACGCGGCCACGACCAGGAAGCCCAACTGGGCGAGGCGCGGCCGGGTCGGTGCGGACAGCGCCACGTAGCCGATGCCGAGGCAGCACAGCAGGAACAGCAGGCCGGACACGGTGTTCAACGCGATCGGGGCCTGTCCGGTCGGCACGTCGCCGCTCAGCCCGGTCCAGCCGGTGAACTGGGTGATGACGTTGAACAGCGAGTCCGGGTCGGCGCCCCGCTCGGCGTTGAGCCGGAAGAACTCCCGCCAGCCCTGCGGGTAGAGCAGCGCGATCGGCGCGTTCACCAGTGACCAGGTGGTGATGGCCGCGGCCGTGGTGCGCAGCCCGTCCTGGAGTCGCCGGCTGCGCCAGCACAGCAGCAGCAACGGGCCGAGCAGGAACAGCGGGTACAGCTTGGCCACCCCGCCGATGCCGATCAGGATGCCGGCCAGCACCGGGCGGCGCCGCGCCCAGGCCAGGATGCCGGCGGTGGCGAACGCCGCGGCCAGCGCGTCGAAGTTGGTGAACGCGTGCACGATGACCAGCGGCGACAACGCCACCAGCGCCGCGTCCCACACCCGCCGGCCGGTCAGCCGGGCCACCGCCCAGGTGGTCACCAGCCAGGCGAGGGCCAGCCAGAACGCGGTGATGTCGAAGTAGATGACCACGGTCATCGCGCCGGGGAGCACCCCGAGCGCGGCGAGGGCGCTCCACGCCTGCGCGAGCCTGGCGTTGGCCCACTGGAACAGCCCGGTCAGCACCGGGTACTCCATGTACCGGACCTGCTCCTCGGGCGTGCCCTGGTTCTCGACCCACGAGGACCGGTAGGGGAAGACGTCCGGGTTGTTCAGCCGCTCGGCCGTGTAGAGCGGCACGGTGTCCGAGTAGCACATGGCGGTGAACTGGCGGCTGCCCCGCCAGTCGAGCTGGGTGACGCCGTTGCCGTCCACGTACTGCTGGATGCAGGGGGCCTTCTGCAGCCAGCCCAGGGCCAGCGTCATGACCGCGAGCAGCAGCACCACCCGCAGCGGTGTCCAGAACCACTGCCGGCCCACGGACGCGTGCCGGCCCAGTGGGCCGCCGATCGGCCGGCTGGCCCGCTGGGCCAGCGACTCGGTCCAGGTGGGCACCACCCGGTCCTGCGGGCCGAGTGAGTCGGTGTCCTCGACGTCGTCGACCGGGGTGCCGGCCGACTCGTCGGGTGCGGTCTCTGCAGCGGTGGACACTCGCCGGATGGTACGTGGCCGGCCGTTGGCTGTCGGTCAGCGTTGCCCCGAATCCGGTAACCGCCCAGGTGCCCTGGCCGTGCGGCGGCCGTGACAAGCGCGGGGCCCGGCGCGGTGTGCTCGCGCCGGGCCCCGTCTGGTCCCTGGTCAGCCGCGCCGCGCGCGACCGGTCGGGCTACTGGCCTTCGATCCTCCCGTCGGGGAGTCCGCCGCCACCGCCGTTCACCCCGGTGAGGTTGTTCTGCTCACCGCCGCGGCCTGGCGGGGTCGGGCCACCGGAGCCCTCGATCTCACACCTCGGCCAGTCGGTGCAGCGCTCGTTGCTCTTCGAGCTACTCGGGCCCGACGGGGGCACCGAGCTGTCGTCGTCATCGTGGCCCGGCCTGCCGTGGTCGTCCGACGGCGGGACGGACGGAACCGAGGATCCCGACGACGAACTCGGCGGGTTGGACGAGCTGGACGGCGGGGTGCTGAGCGGGGTGTCCTTGGACTGGCCGATCGCCTTGGTGACCTTGGGGAACGTGGACTTGGGCTTGCCCTTGAGGTAGTCGTTCATGAACTGCTGCCAGACCTTGCCCGGCAGTCCACCACCGGAGATGGGCTGACGCGCCTTGTCCTTGATGGCCTCGGTCCCGTCGGCGCAGACGCACACCGCGGTGGAGACCTCCTTGGTGTAGCCGACCGTCCACGCCTTGGAGTTGTCCCTGGGGGCACACGCGGACGAGTCGCACTGCTGGGTGCCGGTCTTGGCGGCGGCCTGCCGCTTGCCGCCGTCGAGTTCGATGTTCCACCGGTCCGGGCCGGTGACCAGCGACTCGGTCACGGTGCGCGCGATGTCGGCGTTCTTGGTGGAGTCGGTCTTGTCGAACGCCGGCTCGGCGGGCTTGGTGTCGCGGTTCAGCGCCAGGCCACCCGTGGTGGGGTCCTCCACCTTCTGCACGAAGGTGGGTGCCCGCTTGATTCCGTCGGCCGCGAAGGTCGCGTACGCGGCGGCCATGTCCACCGTGCGCACCAGGGTCTTGCCACCGCCGATGGCGATGTTGATGTCCGGCGGGCCGCCGTTCTCGCCCACCAGCGTCTTCTTGCCCTTGATCTCCTCCGGGATACCGGCGTCGTGGGCCGCCTGGGCGACCGCCGACGTGCCCACGTCCTCCAGCACCATGGCGGAGAACGTCGTGTTGATCGACTCGCGCATGGCCTCCCGGATGGTGCACTCCGGGTCGCAGTCGTAGTGGGTCTGAGCGTTGTTGATCTTCAGGCCCTGGGCCGTGTACGGGCCGAGCGAGGAGTACCGCACGCCCAGGCCGATGCCCTTGCGCAGCGCGGCCACCAGGTCGAACGGCTTGAACGACGAACCGGGCTGCTGCAGTGCCTGGGCCCAGTCCAGACCGGTGCCCTCCTCACCGCCGTAGTAGGCCACGATCCCGCCGGTCTCCGGGTTGATCGCGACCAGGGAGGTGTGCAGGTTCTTGGGCTCGTCGTCCATCTGGTCGTGCACGGCCTTCTCGGCCGCTGCCTGCGCGTCCTTGTCAATGGACAGGGTGATCTTGTAGCCCTTGCGGTACGCGTCGTCGAGACTGATCTTCTCGTCGTCCAGCTCCTCGATGACCCGTTCCTGGATCATCCGCTTGGGGCCGTTCAACGCACCGACCTTGGTGTCCTCCCAGTCCTTGGGCTTCGGCCACTCCGCCGCGGCCTCCTCGGGCGTGGCGTAGCCGTCGTCCTTCATCCGCCCGATCGTGTACTCGTAGCGGTACTTGACGTAGTCCATGTCCTTGAACCGGCCGGGCAGCTGGACCATGCCGGCGAGCTGGGCGCACTCCTGCTTGGTCAGTTCGTTGACCTGCTTGCCGTAGTACGCCTGGGCCGCCGCGCCGATGCCGTACGCGCCCCGCCCGAAGTACACGATGTTCGCGTAGGCCGCGAGGATGTCGTTCTTGTCGTAGGTCTGGCTCATCTTGTAGGCCTGGACCAACTCGATGAACTTCCGCGTGTAGGTCGGGTCGTCGTTGCCGGTGGCCTTCTTGACGTACTGCTGGGTCAGCCCGGAGCCACCACCCACACCGGTGCCGGTGACCTGGAACCACACCGACCGCGCCACCGACCACATGCTGAAGCCGTTGTTGCTGTAGAAGCTCTTGTCCTCGGCGGCGACCAGGGCGTTCTTGAAGTCCTGCGGGATGTCGTTGGCGGCGACCATCTGGCGGTTGCCCCCGTCCGCCGCGCTCAGCTGCGTGAACAGGGTGGTGCCGTCCGAGTAGTAGATCGGCACCGTCTTGTTCTGCTCGGCGATGACCGCGTCGGGGCTCTTCACCTCCACGAACTGGTAGGCGATGAAGAACGCGGCGACCGGGGTGATGATGCCCAGGGCGAACAGGACGTAACAGGTCCGGCGGATGCGGCGCCAGATCTTCTTCTTGCGCAACCGGCGTGCCTCTTCCGCGCTCAGGTCGACGTCGTCCGCGTCGGCGTCGTCGGGCAGGCCGTCGCTGAACTGCTGGGCGACCACGTCGTCGTCCGGGTCGGGCTCGCGGTGGGTGAGCAGCGCTGGCTCGCGCTGGATCGGTTCCGGCGCCGGCGGGATGAAGTCGGTGGACTGCTCGGCGGGGTTGACCCGGGGCGGCTGGCCGGGGTGGCCGGGCGGCCGGCTACCCGGGGGCATGCCTCCGGGGCCCGGGGGGCCACCGGGACCACCCATGCGCATGGTGTTGGGCGGGCCGGGCGGCCGGCCGGGGCCACCCATGCCGGGGGGACCGCCAGGGCCGCCGGGACCGCCGGGGCCGAGCGGCGCGCCGGGGCCACCCGGGCGGCGGGGGCCACCAGGGCCGCCGGGGCCGGCGAAGCCGCCGGGCGGCGTGCCGGGACGGCCGCCGGGGCCGGGCGGGCCGCCCAGGGGCGGGCGCATCGGGCCGTTGGGCAGGCCGGGCTGGCCGCGGTTCGGGCCGGAGCGGTCCACGGGGTCGGACCGGTCGAAGGTCGGCCGGTTGGGGGACGACCGGTCGGAGGAGGGCCAGTCCGGGTTCACGCGGCCGGCGCCGCGCGTGCCGCCGCTGCTCGACCCGGGCTCGTCATCGTCGTCCCAGAGCGGGGTCCAGTGCCCGGTGCGCTCCTGGGACTCGTCTGCGGAGCCACGCCGAGCAGAGGACCCGGGTGCGTCCGGGTCCTCTCCGGTTGGCCACTGCGGCTCTCCGCCACGGTGTCTGTCGTCGCGCTGGTCGTTCACGAAAGGGCCTCCCAGACCGGCGGGCAAGGGCTCGCCGTTTGGTGGTCATCCGCCGCTAGTGTGTCGGGGTGCGGCGTCCGCAACCGAAACGGGGTCACTCGGCTGCGGTCCTCCTGCGCGGTTTGCCACTTCGCAAGCCACGCGTTCCCAGGACGTATGACTGCACCAGATGGTTCCAACTACAGGTGCGGCAAACCTCGACGACGTAGACGGAGAACTCCTCGAAGAGGGTTGCCATCCTGGCCAACTCCTCCACCGTGCGGGCCGAGCCCGCCGCGTGCTTGAGTTCGTCGCCGTACACCCAGGAGACGTGCGTGAGCGTTTCCTTGCGGCACACCGGGCACGTCACATTGCTCGGCTGGCCGTGGAACTTGGCAGCTCGCAGCAGGTATGGGTCGGCGTCGCAGACCTCCATCGTCCCGACCCGCCCGGAGTAGACCTCGGCGAGCAGCGCCCTGCGCTGCAACGCGTAGTCCACCACCTGACGTTGGGTCCGCACGCCCACCAGAGTACGTGGCACCCCCTGGGGGAGGCGCTGGGCCGTTCAGGGCAGCGTTCGGACTGCCTGGGTGATGACGCCACCATTGCTCGGTCACGTGTTCGAGATCGCATCCGCAAGAAGGGGACCGGATGTATCGGGCCGATATAATTTGCCGACCCAACAGTGCCTGTGCGGGGAGGTGACTCGTGCTTGAGTTCGCGATCCTCGGCCTGCTCCACGAGGCTCCGATGCACGGCTACGAGCTGCGCAAGCGACTGCACGAGCTGCTCGGTGCCTTCCGGGCGTTCTCCTACGGATCGCTGTACCCGACCCTGCGTCGGATGCAGCGGTGTGGGTTGATCGTCGAGGAGGAGACCGGGGGCGAGACCGACCGGACCGCGCGGTCCTGGGGTCGTCGGGCGCGCAGGGTCTACAAGCTCACCGGTGAGGGCAAGGAGCGGTTCGCCGCGATCCTGGCCGACGCCGGCCCGCAAACCTGGGACGACGACGCGTTCGGCATCCACATGGCGTTCTTCTCCCGCACCCCCGCCGAGGTCAGGATGCGCATCCTGGAGGGACGCAGGCGGCGGGTCGAGGAGCGCCGGGAGGGGTTGCGCGCGGCGCTGGCCAGGGCGGGCGAGCAGATCGACCGCTACACGCGGGAACTGCACCGGATGGGCTTGGAGAGCACCGAGCGCGAGGTGCGCTGGCTCAACGAGTTGATCGCGCACGAGCAGGCCGAGCAGCGGGAGCGGTCCGAGTGACGGCCGCCCGCGGACAACGTCACGCCAGGAAGAACCAGGCTCGAACCACAAGGAGGACCCCGGCATGGGCGAACAGCGCCGCAGCGTGCGCGTGGCCATCGTCGGCGTCGGCAACTGCGCCGCGTCACTGGTGCAGGGCGTTCAGTACTACCGGGACGCTGACCCGGCCACCTCGGTGCCCGGGTTGATGCACGTGCGATTCGGCGACTACCACGTCGGCGACGTGGAGTTCGTCGCGGCGTTCGACGTGGACGCCAAGAAGGTCGGCCGAGACCTGTCCGAGGCGATCGTGGCCAGCCAGAACAACACGATCAAGATCGCGGACGTGCCGCCGTTGGGCGTGACGGTGCAGCGCGGCCACACCCTGGACGGCCTGGGGCGGTTCTACCGGGAGACCATCGAGGAGGCCGAGGAGGAGCCGGTCGACGTGGTGGCCGCGCTGCGCGAGGCCGAGGCGGACGTGCTCGTCTGCTACCTGCCCGTCGGCTCCGAGGACGCCGCCAAGTTCTACGCGCAGTGCGCCATCGACGCCGGGGTGGCGTTCGTGAACGCGCTGCCGGTGTTCATCGCCTCCGACCCGGAGTGGGCGGAGAAGTTCCGCGCGGCCGGCGTGCCGATCGTGGGCGACGACATCAAGTCGCAGGTGGGCGCGACCATCACGCACCGGGTGCTGGCCAAGCTGTTCGAGGACCGCGGCGTGCAGCTGGACCGCACCATGCAGCTCAACGTGGGCGGGAACATGGACTTCCTGAACATGAAGGAGCTGGAGCGGCTGGAGTCCAAGAAGGTCTCCAAGACCCAGGCGGTCACGTCGCAGGTGGACCGCGACCTCGGCAAGCGCAACGTCCACATTGGACCGTCCGACTACGTGGAGTGGCTGGACGACCGCAAGTGGGCCTACGTCCGGCTGGAGGGCCGGGCCTTCGGTGACGTGCCGCTGAACCTGGAGTACAAGCTGGAGGTCTGGGACTCGCCCAACTCCGCGGGCATCATCATCGACGCGGTGCGCGCCGCCAAGATCGCCAAGGACCGCGGCATCGGCGGCCCGCTGCTGTCGCCGTCCTCGTACTTCATGAAGTCCCCGCCCGAGCAGTACTCCGACTCGGTGGCGCGGGACGCGGTGGAGCGGTTCATCCGCGGCGAGGTCGAGCGCTGACCAACCCGCGTTGACCCCGGGTGGCCGGCTGCACGCCAGCCGGCCACCCGCCGTTCCCGTCTCCGCGGCCACGGATAAGCGCGGGATAAGCATTTCCGCTTATCGGCCCGAGATGGCCGAGCCGGTTCACTTCCGGCGTGTTCCAACCACTGCGAGCGAAAACACGCACACCCTGGGAAAAGCGCCTTGTGCTGGCCGTCGCCGTCGGACTGGCCGTTGTGTCCGCCGCCTGGGTGCTCATCCGCTATCCGGGCGGTCAGGGAGATTTCGCGGTGTACCGGGCCGGGGCACGAATCGTGCTCGATGGCGGTGAGCTGTACCGGAATCCGGTGTGGAGTGATCTGAGGTTCACCTATCCACCATTCGCGGCTGTTCTGCTCGCACCGTTCGCACTCCTGTCATACGCGACAGGCAGCTGGCTGTTCACCGCCCTTTCGGTGGTGGCGCTCGGGTTGGCGTTGGCAGTGGTGTTCGCCGTGCTGAACCCGCCCGGTCACCGGCTGGCGTGGGTGGGTGCCGCGCTTCCGCTCGTGTTGTTGCTGGAGCCGGTGCGCAGCACCTTCGGCTATGGCCAGATCAACCTGCTGCTGATGGCCCTGGTCGCGGTGGACTGCCTGGTGCGCAGGCCGCGCTGGCCGCGCGGCGCGCTGGTGGGCATCGCCGCCGCGATCAAACTGACGCCGCTGGCCTTCGTGCTGTTCTTCCTGCTCAACCGGGACCGTCGGGCCGCGCTGACCAGCCTGGCCACCTTTGCCTGCGGCGCGCTCGTCGGCTGGTTGGCAACGCCGGCGAACTCGCTCGACTACTGGACCTCGGCGATCTTCGACACGCGCCGGATCGGCGCCCTCGACTACGTCGGGAACGAGTCGTTGCGGGGAGTGTTGGCGAAGGCGGGGATTCTTTCGCCGGCCATGCAGGTTTCGGTCTGGGCGGTGGGCTGCCTGGCGGTCGTCGCCGGCACCGCGGTCGGCATGCGGCGCGCTCTCCTGCGGAACCGGACCGGTGCGGCACTCGTGCTGAACGCACTCGCCGCCTTGCTGGTCTCACCCATTTCCTGGTCGCACCACTGGGTGTGGCTGGTGCCGGCCGTCCTGGTGTACGCGGATCTGGGAGTGCGCACCCGCCGGTGGACCTGTGGATGTCTTGCCGGTGCCGGTGTGCTGGTGATGTTCGTCTCCTCGTTGGACGGCGTGGGCGGGACGGTGCTCGGTGCGGGGGGTTATTTCTGGTTCGCGCTCGCTGTGCTGATCATTACCGCGTTCCCGATCCTGGAAAGAGCGGAACAGCCGCGTGGAGATCGCCAGCGCGATGGCGAAGACGCTTATCCGGTGCTTATCTCCAGTGCCGTTCAATGCTCGCGCGAGCTGAGGAGGGACGGGAAACGTGCGGGTGTTGGTGGCCGAGGACGAGGTGCTGATGGCTGACGCGCTCGCGGTCGGGCTGCGCCAGCTGTCCATGGCGGTGGACGTGTGCTACGACGGCGCCGCCGCACTGGAGCGGATCGGCGTCAACGCCTACGACGTGGTCGTGCTCGACCGGGACCTGCCCGAGGTGCACGGCGACCAGGTGTGCCGGGAGATACTCGCGCGAGGTGGCGTCACCAGGGTGCTGATGCTCACCGCGGCGGCCGGCGTCCGGGACCGGGTGGACGGGCTGGGGCTAGGCGCGGACGACTACCTCACCAAGCCCTTCGCCTTCGACGAACTGGCCGCCCGGGTGCAGGCGCTGGCCAGGCGGGCCCGGCCGGCGCTTCCCCCGGTGCTGGAGCGGGCGGGCATCGTGTTGGACGTGCCACGTCACCAGGCCAGCCGGGACGGACGGTTCCTCTCCTTGTCGCCCAAGGAGTTCGCCGTGCTGCACGTGCTGATGCGGGCTGAGGGCGCGGTGGTCAGCGCCGAGGAGTTGCTGGAGAAGGCATGGGACGAGCACGCCGATCCGTTCACCAACGCGGTCCGGGTGGCGGTGATGACGCTGCGCCGCAAACTGGGCGACCCACCCGTGGTCGAGACCGTGCCCGGCGCCGGTTACCGCATCGCCTGAGCTGGCCCCGCTCCCTGCGCGGTCGGATCACCCTGCTGTGCGGCGTGGTGTTCCTGCTGGGCTTGCTGCTCGGTGCGATGGCCTTCTCCGCCAGCTACTCCGGCCGCATCCTGAAAGGGCTGGAATTCATGGTCTGGAACTTCAGCCTGAATACGGAGTTCCAGTGGCGGCTGATGTGGTATGTCGTGTCGGCGGGAGTGGTCGTCATCCTGGTCAGCTGGCTGTTCGCCCGCCTGGCGCTGCGGCCGTTGGCCGTGATGGCCGAGACCGCTGGCCGGTTGGGGCCGCACCACCTCGGTGAGCGGCTGACCATGCCGCGCACCAGCCGGGAACTCGACGAACTCACCGCCGCGCTGAACGGGATGCTGGACCGGCTGGCCGCCGGGTTCGACAGTCAGAGCCGGTTCGCCGCCAACGCCTCGCACGAACTGCGCACCCCGCTGGCCGTGCAGCGCACCCTGGTGGAGGTGGCCATGCGCATGCCAGGGGCGAGCGAGGACGTGAAACGGCTGGGCACGCAGCTACTGCTCACCAACGAACGCAGCGAGCGGCTGATCGAGGGCCTGCTGGTGCTGGCCGAGAGCGACCGGGGGATCAACGGCCGGGTACCGGTGCGGCTGGACGAGGTGGCCGACCGGGTTGTCGCCGACCACGCCGAACTGGCCGCCGCGCACCAGGTCACCGTGACGCACGAGGGCGTCGACCGCACCGTGCCGGGTGATCCGGTGCTGCTGGAGCGGCTGGTCGCCAACCTCGTGCGGAACGCGATCCTCTACAACGAACCAGGCGGGTGGGTGCGGGTCGCCGTGTCGACCCAGCCGGCGCTGACCGTGGCCAACTCCGGACCCCACGTGCCGGCCGACGCGGTGACCAGGCTGTTCGACCCGTTCCGGCGCCTGCGGGCCGATCGCACCCACCACCAGGACGGTGCCGGCCTCGGGTTGTCGATCGTGCGGTCGATCGCCGGGGCGCACGACGGCGCGGTGACCGCGCGTCCGGGGAGTGAGGGCGGACTGGTGGTCGAGGTGGGCCTGCCTGGCGACTAGCGGTCAGTGGACCGGCTTGTTGTCAGCTGGCCGGCCGCTCGCCGGCTGTGCCTCGGCCGGCTGGGGTGGTGGGATCAGCTCGGCGAGTTCGTCCGCCTCGATGCGGAAGGTGAGCTGCTTGGCGCGTTCGCGCGGCGTCCACCCGTTGTCCAGGGCCCGGCGGATGACCTTGGCGACCAGGCCGGGGGTGACGGAGGTGCCGTGGTCGATCCAGGTGACCATCCGCTGTCCGGACCCCTCGTCCCGCTCCACCAGGATCGCCAGCCCGGGTTTGTCGTCCGGGTCCACGGTCCACCGGTACGGCTCGCCGTCGACAACAATGAGCTTGGTGCCCCTTTTGGCCAGCGCCATGGTTTTCTCCCCGGAATCGTGGTCGACGAATCGTGTTCGACAAGAAGGTCGGATCCGGCGCGGATAAAGCGTAGTGAGTTCTGGGTTCCGGGGAGCGCCGCCGAACGAGCGATGGTCCGGCCAGTGGCGGGGCCTGCCGTGGTCCGCCTGCCGTGGTCCGCCGGTCGCGGTGCCGGCGGACGTGGTCAACGGGGTGCGGTCAGCGGGATGTGCTGGTCGGGAGCTGGTCGACGCCCGGCGTGCGGGTCAGTCGAACAGCTCCTCCAGGAAGCTCCGGGGCCGCCGGTTCTCGTGGTGGTCGTAGTGGTGGTGGTCGGCGCGCTGGTGGTCGGCGCGGTACTGGCCGTGCTGCTGGTGGTCGTGGCCGTACCCGTGGTCGGACTGGTACGCCGGGGACGGGGTCGCGACCGGCGGCACGTAACGGGCGTTCCGCTCGGCGTGGGCGCGTTCGGCGGCCACGATCTGCTCCAGCTCACCCCGGTCGAGGAAGATGCCCCGGCAGCTCTCGCACTGCTCCAGGTGCACACCCTCCCGGTCGTAGGTGCGCATGGTGTTCTGGCACTTCGGACAGATCATGGCGGCGAGCGTAGTCAGTTCGGGTGGGCTGGGGTGAGCGGAACCACTAGGGTCGAACGAACGCTGCCGCACGGCGTGGCCGCCGCTTCGCGCCACCCGGACGGACGTGTCGGCCCGACGTGTCGGCTGCGGCCGTTGGGCAACGGACGGGGTCGGTGTGCAGGGGGATCACGTGACGCAGACCAACGGTTCGGAAACCAGGAGACCGGCTGACGACGGCGGTGCGGACAAGAAGGGCTTCTGGTCCGGCCTGACCGGGGTGCTCACCGCGCTGGCCACCCTGATCACCGCGATCGCCGGCCTGCTCGCGCTGTTCATCAGCGACCAGGGTTCGGCGAGCATCCCCGGTTCACCCACGGCCGCGGGTGAACCGGGGACCACGGCCGTGGCCGCCTCGGGCAGCACCGAGCCGGAAAGCACCCCCAGCCGCGGCCCGAGCACCACCGCCACCAGGACGAGCACTGCCGCGCCGACGACCACGACCACCAGCGGGCGCAACGGCGCGGTGCGCTGGAGCGGCGGTTACACCCTGGGCTTGGTCGGGATGGACGCCGACGCCGTGCCGCCCAGCCCGCCGGAGCGCGATCAGGACATGGACTTCTTCTACGCCAACGCCTTCAACGACACCGTCCACCGGTACCAGGCGGCGGCGTTGGGCAGGCTGAGCGGCACGGCCGAGCCGACGATCGACGACTGCGCCACCGCCGTTGCCACGCACTCGGTCGACAGCGTCGAACTCAAGAAGGACTCGGTGTTCTGCTTCGCGTCCAAGGAGAACCGGCTGGGGTTCGCCCGGGTGGTCGGCTTCGACGAGACCAACTTCAACCCGACCGTCGAGCTGGCCGTGACCATCTGGGAAACCACGGGCTGACGTCGGGGCGTGCTCGGCCCCCGTGCCGTCGCCGCCCGGAACGACGGTGCTCAGCGCTTGCTGAGTCGCAGCGACTGCCAGGAGCCGTCCGCGGTCCAGCCGCCGTCGACGGGCAGCGCCACCCCGTTGATGAAGCCGCTGCGGGTGGGGTCGGCGAGGAAGGCAACGGCCTGGGCGATGTCGTCGGGCGTGGCGAACCGGGCCGAGGGGACGTGGTCGATGATGTCGGCGTCGGTGTAGCTGCCACCGGCCTGGTCGGCGGCGTCCATCTCGGTCTTGACCCAGCCGGGGCAGACCGCGTTCACCCGCACCCCGCGGCCGCCCCACTCCACGGCGAGCGTCCTGGTGAGCCCGATCAGACCGTGCTTGCTGGCGTTGTAGGCGGCCCGGTCGGCCACCCCGCTCAGGCCGGCGACCGAGGCGATGTTCACGATCGACCCGCTGCCGGCGGCCAGCATGGCCCGGCCGAACTCGCGGCACAGCAGGAACGGCCCGGTCAGGTTGACGTCGAGAACGCGGCGCCACTGCTCGGGCTCGGTGTCCTCGGCCGGCACGATGAACGAGATGCCGGCGTTGTTCACCAGCACGTCCACCCGGCCGAACCGGTCCCGCACCTGCTCGGCCAGTGCCGCGACATCGGCCTGCGCGGACACGTCGCCGGCCACCGCCAGACCGCCGTCCGGCGCGTCGACCTCCTGTCGGTCGAACACCACGACCGCGTACCCCTCGGCCCGCAGTGCCTCGACCACGCGCCTGCCGATGCCCTGTGCCGCGCCGGTCACCACCGCGACTCGCTGTGCTGTTGCCATGCGGCAGAGCCTAGGTCAGCGTGCTGCCACGCTCCTGCCGCGACGACACCCGGAGACCACGCAGTGACCAGGGCCGCAGCTGGCCGACCGCGGGCAGCCGGCTGGCCCCGGGGTGGCGTTCGCGCGGTGCCAGGGCAGTCCCCCACCCACCCGGGGGGCGACCCCAGGTCAAGCCTATCGACCACCCCGGCCGAAATCAGGCCCACGATCAGCGGCTGTGGATAACTCACCGGCCTGTGGACAACTCGGTGCGCGGTCACATTCGTGCTGATCGGTCGGCGCACCCCACTGACCTGGCCCTTTCCCCTGCCGGCGCGCGCCAGCGAGCGGCGAACGCACCACAGCGCAGCATCGGGTAGGGCCATTCGGGTGACCAGGAGCGACCAGTGAGCGCGACGGCGCGGGGCCCGCACAACCACCGCCGCGCGTCGGCCGCCCAGTGCGGTGCCCCGCACCCGCGCGCCGGATCCGCACAAGTCGTGCCGCCCCAACCGGAATTCAACTGGGCCCCGGGTGTGCATTCCTGAATTCGTCCAACCCGCCGCCGGTCAATGGTCGCAAAGGATTTTTACCGCAGTTCGTCGTCGCGGTTCGGGTCGTCTTGTCCGGTGAAATCGGCACCGATTCGCCGTCGCTCAAACGAGGTGGTGACGAGGAAACCACCCGGTGGGCTGGGTGGTGGCGGTCCAACGCGACGGAGCTGCCTCCGGGCCGTGGTCCGCGCGCGTTGGCCCGCTTGTTGGCGCAGGCCGGCCGGGTGGCACTTGGTGATCTGGTAACTCTTCTTGTGTTGACAAAGACAACGACCAACGGGCTGGCGGTTCTGAAAGCGGCTCGCGTTCCCGACCGGTGGCTCACACTTTCGAGTGAACTTTGGAACCGGCGCCGTGTCGCTGGCTTCCATCATCTGCTGAAACGGCAGCTTGTGCCGATGTCCTCACGCGGCGGGATACTGAAGTCAGCCCCTGATCTGCTACGAAAAGGCACCGAAATCACGGGCGGACGGCAGGAACGCCGTATTCCCGTGTGCAGTGGCGCAACCTGTTTTCCGGAGAAGCGGCGATGATCGAAGAGCCCGAAGCTGAGCACGTCTGGTGGAAGTCCACCCGAGATGGCCTGTGTCATGCCGTTTCGCTCGACCAGGCCAAGGGGACCAGGGACGGCATGTACGACGCGGCCTGCACCAAGGTGCTCACCGAGAGCACGACCGACAAGCGCGACTTCCCGGACGCCGAGCGCTGCCCGTACTGCCTGTCGGCGATGGGGGAGAAACTCGTCGCCGTGGCCCTGGCCCTGGTGATGTGCGTGGCCAACGGGCTGCGACCCGGTGGCCGGCCAACCCGGTAGTCGGCCGCCGGGCCGCTGGCCGCCCGCCACGCGGACAGCCGGCGCAGGCCACGCTGCCGGTGCGGCCAGCGCGGTCGGTCAGGCTTGGCCGGCCAGGGCGGCGGGCAGGTCGGCCACGCTGTTGAGCACGGCGGTGGCCTGGGCCAGCACCTCCGGGTCGGGTGGGAAGTGCGGGTTGGGCACGGCGAACACGGTCATGCCGGCGGCGAGCGCGGCGCGCAGGCCGTTGGTGGAGTCCTCCACGGCCGCGCACGCCTCGGCCGCCACCCCCAGCCGCCGCGCCGCCAGCAGGTACACGTCCGGGGCTGGTTTGCCCGCCCCGGCCTGTTCGCTGGACACCGCTGTGCGCACGACCTCCTCCAGGCCGGTGGCCGACAGGAACGCGCTGATCAGCACCGGTGGTGACGAGCTGGCAATGGCCACCGGGTGGTCGGCGGCCACCGCCCGGACCGCGGCGACCGCGCCGGGCAGCACCGGCGGGCCGGCCGCGTACCCGCGGGCCATCTCCTCGATCACGGTGCTGGCGGCCTGGTCCGGGGTGAGGGCCACGCCCAGGTCGGCGACCAGGTAGTTGGCCCACTCCGGCGTGCTCATGCCGAGCATGGCCGTGGTCGCCTCGTCCGTCCAGCGCCCGCCGTTGTCCGCGACGACCCGGCGGCGCACCCGGTCCCACTGCTGCTCGGAGTCCACGAGCACGCCGTCGAGGTCGAAGATCACTGCCACAGGTTCAGCCACGGGGCCGAGGTTACGTGCCGGTGGCGCGCAGCGGCCGGAAGAACTCGCGCCGCTGATCTCCCGGCCAGCGCCTTCGCCAACATCACGCAGCGCTGTCTGATCGTCACGTTCCTGTGAGGGGTGTTACTTAGCTTTACGAAGAAAAAACGATTAGTATTGCTAACTGAGTTCGAGGCGGTGGTCACCTCGACCCGAAATCGCAGAAGAAGGAATGCCACGCGATGAGCGCTGACGCACACCCCAAGCTGCTCGACGCGATCAAGGGCCAGCCCAAGCAGGTCTGGATCACGGCGTTCGCCGCGGTGATCGCGTTCATGGGGATCGGCCTGGTCGATCCCATCCTCCAGTCCATCGCGCAGGGCCTGAACGCCACGCCGTCCCAGGTCACCCTGCTGTTCTCCTCCTACCTGGGCGTCCAGGTGGTCGCCATGCTGGTCACCGGAGCCGCCAGCGCCCGGTTCGGCGCCAAGCGCACGGTCATCACCGGCCTGGTGCTGATCGTGATCGCCACCCTGCTGTGCGCGGCGGCCGGCACCATCGGCCAACTCGTCGGTCTGCGCGCGCTGTGGGGGCTGGGCAACGCCTTCTTCATCGCCACCGCCCTGTCGGTGATCGTGGGCGCGGCCACCGGCGGGCAGAAGGGCGCCATCCTGCTCTACGAGGCCGCGCTCGGCCTCGGCCTCTCGGTCGGTCCGCTGCTCGGGGCCCTGCTCGGCAGCATCTCCTGGCGCGGCCCGTTCCTGGGCACCGCCGTGCTGATGGCCGTGGCCCTGGTGCTCTGCGCGGTGTTCCTCAACTCCGACGCGCGCGAGGCCCGGGCCAGGGTCCGCATCGCCGACCCGCTGCGCGCGCTCGGTCACGGCGGCCTGCTGCGCACCGCGCTGGGCTCGGCCCTCTACACCGCGGCGTTCTTCACCGTGCTCGCCTGGACCCCGTTCGTGCTCAACTACACCGCCGTGCAGGTCGGGCTGATCTTCTTCGGCTGGGGCGTGTGCGTGGCCGTGGCCGGCGTGGTGCTGGCCCCCAAGCTGGCCGGCCGGCTCGGTGAGCGGCACGCCACCGTGGTGTCGGTGATCGGCTACGCCGTGCTGATGGCCGTGCTCGCGGTGCCCAGCAAGCCGGTGCTGGTCGTCGCGGTGATCGTCAGCGGCGTGGTGTCCGGCCTGCTCAACACGCTGTTCACCGGCACGGCCATGAGCATCAGCCCGGCCCCGCGCCAGGTGGCCAGCGCCGGCTACAACTTCTGCCGGTGGCTGGGCGGCGCCGCCGCCGCGACCCTGGTCGGTCACCTGGCCGAGTGGTTCGGTTCGGCGCACGCGCCGTTCGTGGTCGCCGCGGTGCTGTGCGTGGTGGCCGCGGGCCTGCTGGCCGTCCCGGCCAAGCAGCCCGACCCGCGCACCGTGCCCGCCACCGCCGCCCTGGTCGGCGAGGAACTCTAGGGCGCTGCCGCACCCCGTCGGTGTGGGCGCGCCAGGCCGCCGCCACCAGGCACGTGGGCCCCGCGCCGCCGCGGCCCACCAGCGCCCACACCGCATCCGATCTCGTCGGACCCGGGGGCTAGATTCGGCGTCATGGTGGATATTTGCGCGCTCGACAAGCGCGCACTGGACGTCGCGCTCTCGGTCATCAACCGCGTGGACGCCAGCCAGCTCAATGCGCCCACCCCGTGCGCGAAGTGGTCCCTGCGCCAACTGCTCGCCCACATGATCGGCCAGAACCACGGCATCGCCGCCGTCGCCAGGGGCGAGACCAAGGACCGCGGTGTCTGGGCCGCCCGTCCGGTCGGCAGCGACCCGGCCGGCCAGTTCGCCGAGTCGGCCGCGCTGGTGGACGTGGCCTTCGCCGAGGACGGCGTGCTGGAACGGGGTTTCTGGCTGCCGGAGATCCTCGACGGCGGGCTGTTCCCGGCGCCCATGGCGATCACCACGCACGTGATGGACTACGTGGTGCACACCTGGGACGTGGCCCGCGCCATCGGCATCCAGCCGCTGTTCGACGGACCGGACGACGCTGAACTGCTCAGCACCGTGCTGGCCACCGCGCGCCGGGTGCCGGACGGGCCCGGCCGGCAGCGGGACAACTCCGCGTTCCGCCCCTGCCTGGAGGTCGCCCCGGACGCGCCCGTCCTCGACCAGATCGTCGCCCGGCTCGGCCGGTCGCCGCAGTGGCCGGCCCGGCCGCCCCAGCAGCACTGGGCGGACAACGGGTTCGCGGCGCCCCCCGCCGGCGGCTCCACCGGTATCCCGGCCGGCAGCCCCACCGGTCGCCCGGCCGGTGGCCCGACCGGCGCTGTGCCCGTGGCCCAGCGGTCGGGGTAACCAGCCAGGGCGGTCCTGGCCCGCTGTCCGCCGTGGCCACCTCCCCGGCGGCCGCGCTGGCGGGCACCCGCCGTTCCACCGCCGGTCGGGAAACAGCGACCGGCGCGGACAATTCATTCCGGCCTTTCTCGCGGTCACGGAAATTCTTCACCGGCGCATTGGCGTGCTCGGTCACCGCCGCGATTTCCACCAATCCCCGATCAGTAGACTGCCGCCGAGTCAGCCAGGGAGGGGGCGGACTTGGGGGTGGGAATTGCCCGGCCAATCGTCGCTGTTCCAACAGATCGCGGACGTGTGCGCGTGCGCGGTCGATCTCGTCGGACAGATCGAACACCTGCTCGGAAACGTGCTCGACCTGGTCAACGAGATCGTGCTGCTGCTCACCAGCGCGAGCCAGGGCACCCGGCAGAGCGATGTCGACACCGCCATCGCCCGGTTCTGCCACGCCCAGGAGCGGATGCCCGCCCTGCTGGCGTGCTGCCGCACCGGCACCCAGTACGTGGAGCGGTGGATCAACCGCGCGCTGGGCATGACCCTGACCGGCCAGCCGGTGTACCCGCTGCCCGCCGACGTGCCCGTGCCAGCGCCGTTCGCGCTGCCCAAGTACCCCCTGCTGCCCAGGCTGGACCGGCACCTGTTCCAGGGACACCGCCGCGGCTGGCTGCTCACCGGACTCCACCACGTGCAGGACGGAATGCTGCCCGACGGCATTCGCCTGGAGCGGAGGTCGGTGAGCGATTCCAACGGCGTGTACGCGGCGGAGGCACGGCGGTTGTTGCCGAACGGGCGAATCATTGAAAAGCGCTTCGCGACTTTCTTCCCGGAACACTGGGAACGCGAGGAAGTGGCGCACGCCATTCGGGTGGCGTTCAGTTGCCGACGCCGTCCCACTCCCCGCGGCGAACAGGACTCGCTGCCCAGGGCGGCGTGGGAGGGATACTATCGGGATGTGTTGATCCGGGGTTATGTCTCGCCCGGAATGGATGCCATGACCGCCACCTTCGCCGACGTCCGAACGGCATGGCCGGTGGGTGGGTCGTCCGAAGGGAGTGGACGGTGAACATCCAGTTCGAGCGCCGCCCGGACGGAGGTGTCTCGGTCAACGTCGACACGAGCGCCAATCCCCAGGCCCGCGTTGTCTACGACCTGCTCCGGGACAGCGAGCAGCGGCTGGACCTGCTCGCGCTCGGCGCGGAGGAGGCGCGGCACCCGGAGTTGACCACCACGGACGACTACCCGTTCTGGTCGGGCAACGAGACCGTTGCCCAGGTCCTGCCCGAGCACGTGGTGATCGAGAACCTCTGGACCGAGGAGAAGCTCTTCCTCAGCCACGCCGACTACATCGCCTTCGTCGAGGGCTACCTGACGGCGTTGGCCCCCGAACAGGCCTCGGGCCCGGCCTGACCCGAAGCAGCTCCCCCTCCCCTGTTGGCTCCAGCCGTCGGTTCCACCCGATCCCCGGTTGCCGCCCGGCGCGGGTTCCCGGCTCAGCGCAGCTCGTGCTTGTCGGCCCAGGCCGCGATGGACGCGGCGATCGCCTCGGGGTGGTCCTCCGGAGCGTGGTGTCCGGCCAGTCCGTGCCGGTCGATCTGCAGGCCGGCGATGTTGGCGGCACACCAGTCGACCAGCTCCGGGCCCATCATGGCGCCCGGCCCCGGCTCGAACGCCAGCAGCAGCTTGGGCACGTCGGCACTGGTCGCCAACCACCTGTCGTACGCCTCGATCCGCTCGACCACCTCGGCCGGCTCCCCGCCCAGCGGCATCGACCGCGTCCACTGGAGCATGGGTCGCCGGCTCTCCCGCGTCGGGTACGGCTGGCGGTAGGCGGCGATGTCCTCCTGGCTGAGCGGGGTGAGCACGGTGCCGGGCAGCCCCTCGATGAACGCGTTGTCGTCCAGGATCATCGCCTCGCCCACGCCCGGGGTCTTGAGCGCCTGGAACAGTTCCCGGCCGGCCGCTGGGAACTCCTGCCAGGACATGGGTTTCACGATCGTCTCCAGGAACGCGATGCCCCGCACCCGGTCCGGGTGGCGGGCGGCCCAGTCGAAGGCGAGCGCGCCACCCCAGTCGTGGCCGACCAGCACGACGCTGTCCAGTTCGAGCGCGTCGAACCAGGCGTCCAGGTAGCGGGCGTGGTCGGCGAAGGTGTAGTCGATGTCCGGCTTGCCCGAGTCGCCCATGCCGATCAGGTCGGGCGCCAGCCGGCGGCCCGGATCGCCGACGGCCGGCATGATGTGCCGCCACAGGTGGGACGACGTGGGGTTGCCGTGCAGGAAGACCATGGGCGCGCCGGCGCCGATCTCCCGGTGGGACATGGTCGAGTCGAGGACGTTCACGATGGGCATGACAGTGCTCTCCGTCTTGGGTGTGGTGGGTGTTCCTGCTTGGTGCGCGGGGCTTTCCGGGCTCAGCTGTTGAGGCGCAGCACCCGGTCGACCGCGATCTCGATCACGACGCGGTCCGGTGAGTTGGGTGCTGGTGCGGCGTAGCGCCGGGCGTAGCGGCGTGCTGCGTCGGCGACCCGCACCGGGTCGGTGGACACCGTGGCCGGGCCTTCGAGGGTGACCCAGCGGAAGCCGGCCACCTGGCAGAGCGCGGCCCGGCTGCCCGGCTGGGCCAGCAGGTTGCGGGCCTTGCGGGACGAGGCGACGGTCAGCACGCGGGCCAGCCCGGCGCGCTCGTCCCAGGTGAACCGGACGGCCACCACGTGCGGCGAACCGTCCGGCCGGAACGTGGTCAGGGTCGCCAGGTGCGGTTCGGCCAGGAAGGCCAGGGTCGAACCGGACACCGCCAGGCGTTTCCGGCTCACCGGAAAGCCTCGGCGTTGCGCTCGGCCCAGTCGGCGAAGCCGCGCGGTGCCCGCCCGAGGACCCGCGCCACGTCCGGGCTCACCCGCTGCTCGGCGGGCAGCGGCTCGCCCAGGATCGCCAGGGTGCCGGCCACCACGGGCTCGGGCATGAACTGGAGCAGCTGCGCGCGTGCCTCGTCGCGGGTCTGCTCGACGAACCGCAGCGGCGTGCCCAGCGCGGCACCGATGGCCGCGGCCCGCTGACGCGGTGTGGTCGGCTCCGGCCCGGTGAGTTCGTAGGTCTGGCCGGCGTGCCCGTCCTGGCGCAGCACCGCGGCCGCGACCTCGGCGATGTCCGCCGGGTCGATGGTGGGCAGGCCGACGTCGCCGAACGGCGCGCGCACCACCCGCTCGGCGCGGATCGTGGGCGCCCAGGCGAACGCGTTGGTGTTGAAGCCACCCGGCCGCAGCACCGTCCACTCCAGACCGGACTGCCGGACGGCGTCCTCGAAGGAGCGCGGGTGCCGGTAGTCGGCCGGGCGGGTGCCGGCGCCCTGGGAGGACAGCAGCACGATCCGGCGCACGCCGCCGGCCTTGGCCGCGTCCAGGACGGCGTGCGGGTCGTCCCCGGCGACCATGAGGAACAGCGCGTCCGCGCCGTCGAGCACCGGCCGCAGGCTCTCCGGCTCGGCCAGGTCGGCCTGCCGGTGCCGTACGCCGGCGGGCACGCCCCCGTCGGGCGGTCGGCGGGACACCGCCGTGACCTGTTCGCCCGCCGCGGCCAGGGTCTGGGTGAGCGCCCGACCCACGTTGCCGGTAGCTCCGGTTATCACGACCATCGTTTGCTCCCGTGTTCGTTTCCGCTGGTCGAAGCGGTGTTTTGGGTTGACGGGAGAACGCTAACAGCCTGGATATAGTAGGTACCTAGAGGAAAGTGGCTACCTTTTTCGGACGTGGACGGTGGAGGGAACGACATGGCTGGCAACTCGACCAGGACGACGCCCACAGCGGTTGACCCGGAGCAGGCCTGCCCGGTGTCGCCCGTGGTCGACATCGTGTTCAGCCGGTGGACCACGCCCATCCTGTGGGCGCTGCACGAGTTCGGCCGCCAGCGGTTCGTGGAGCTGGAGCGGCGGATCACCACGATCACGCCCAAGGTGTTGACCCAGCGGCTGCGCCAGCTGGAGCGCGACGGCCTGGTGGTGCGGCGCTACTACCCGGAGGTGCCGCCCCGGGTGGAGTACGAGATCAGCGAGCTGGGGCTCAGTCTGGCCCCGCTGTTCGCCGCCCTGGCCGAGTGGTCCAGCGAGAACCTGCCCAAGGTCGAACAGGCCCGCCAGCACTACGACACCCGCCCCACCCGCGCGAGTTGACTTTGCAAACCTCGCGAGTTGCACGTTCCGCGTGCGCGAGTCATGTTTGCAAACCAATGCCGGGAAGTTAGGTGTTGGTGGCCGGCGTCAAGAGGTGGTGGGCGAGGTGCGTCTGAGGGGGTTGAAAAGCAGACAACGGAGTTCCTGTAGAACGAGTGTCGACCAAGATCACTCTGTTCGGGAACTCCGTTGCCATACCAGTCTGTCATGCCCCACACCCCACCGGACAGCGCCGGGGTGTTCGCCCCGGGACACCTGGGTGAACTCACCCAGCTCGTCACTCCCGCCCTGGTCGACCAGGTACTGTCGCTGACCCGCCGAACCCAACAGCGCGTCCGCATGCTGCCCGCCCGGGTCATGGTGTACTTCGTGCTGGCCATGGCCCTGTTCCCCAGACAGGGCTACCG
>NZ_JAMTCK010000015.1:58765-273128 GCF_024171785.1 Goodfellowiella coeruleoviolacea | reverse complement strand
CTTTCCCGATTCACCAGGACCAACCCTGATCCGTATTCAGTTTTCGCTTTCCGTCAGCCTATCCGACTCGTTTTTCCGCTGTCAAATCGGCTCCAGTGAACCGGATTCGCCCAGCAGAAAACCCCACCGTTTCGGCTTTTGGTTTTACGCTGTTGTGATCCGAGAACCCGCGACAAGCCGACTCCGTCGGAGTCCTTGCTGCTGGGGATCTCGCATCAGCGGACACCCACTCTACCACATCGTGGGAGCTTGGTTCGTGTCCATCGCCAGGCAGCGTCCCCGGTGGCCTTCCGGCCGGTGGGCCCGCTCCGCGCTGGCAGAGAGAAAGGTACGCAGCACCGCGCCCAAAGTCAAATCACCTGGTCAGCGGCTTGCGCAAGATCCGATGACGGTGCCGGGCCCGGCTGGGCGGACGGCGACTGACCCGATTGCGGCTGGGTGGGCCTGGTCCTCGGGCGCAGCCACAGCGTTGTCGACCGGGTCGGACCGACCAGTTCCATCACCTGCTCGGGCGTGGCCGGCTGCCGGGCCCCCAACGGCACCAGGTCGTAGCCCCAGGTGCGGAACTCGCGCAGCACGGTGATCGGGTCGTCGCCGAACGACTCCGTCGCCGCCGCGGCGAACTCCAGCAGCACGTGCGGGCGGTCCCGGCGCAGCAGCCGGACCAGTCCGGCCAGCGCGCGGTGGCCGCGGCCGGGCACGTCGATCCGCACCACGGACAGCCGCAGGTCGCGCGTGCTCGCCAGGTTCTCCAGCTCGCGGTCCAGCCGGATGGCCACGACCTCGGTCCCGGCAGCGCCGGCCGGTGGGGGCGTGCCCGGCTCGGCGTGCACGGGTTCGCTCGCCTCGATGTGCGCCGGTGTTTCCCGTGCTTCGGATACTTCGAACACTTCGGGCGCTTCGGGGGTGGCGTTCGGCGCCGGGTCGGCGGGTGGAGCGGACGGATCACCCGGGTCGCCGAGATCACCGAGATCACCGGGGTCACTGGGGCCACCGCTGCCCTGTCCCGGCCGGACCGCCACTCCGCCGGTCAGTGCCGGTTCCACCAGCAGCCGGCCCGGGCTGTCCCAGGCCGCCGCCCGCAGCACCACCAACCGGCGCGCGATCGCGGCCGACACGTTCACCTCGACGTTGTGGTGCAGCAGCAGCGCCGCGGGCGCGCTCGGCTCCACCGCGACCACGGCACCGGAGGTGCCGAGTCGGCTGAGCACCCGGATCGTGTGGTAGCCGACGTAGGCGCCCACGTCCAGGAAGATCCCGTCCGGCTCCACCAGGGCGTCGATCAGCTCGGACAGCTCCGGTTCCCAGACACCGTGGCTGGACAGCAGCGGCAGCATCACCGAGTCCTCGGCGGGCAGCCGCAACAGGCCGGCATCGCTGAGCACCAGGGAACTGCGCACCCCCTCCACCGGTGGGCTGTGCCGCTCGTGTTCCCGCACCACGACCCGGCGCAGCGCGTCGGCCGTCTGCAACGCCTGGGTTGCCGCGCGCACCCCGCCGTCCAGCCGGGTGTCGCGTTCCCGCAGCACGTCGACGAGCTGGGACTCCAGGCCGTCGATCCGGTCCAGGGTGCGGTCCAGCGCCGTGGTGAGCCGGTCGATCCGCTCGGCCAGGGTGTCCACCTGCTTGGCGCGCTTGGCCGCCTCACCGACCACCGCGTCCTCCACCTCCCGCATCCGCCGACCCTGGCCGGCCAGGTCCGCGCGCACCCGGATCACGCCGTCGTCGATGCCGACGAGCTGGTCGTCGAGCTGGTTCTGGCGCTCGACCAGCTGCTCCAGTTGCGCCCGCAGTTGGTCCAGTTCGCCGATGCCGACGCCGACGCGCACGTCGTCCTGGCGGCGCAGCAGCTCCTCGGCGGTGCGCTCCACGCTGTCCACCAGGGTGGTCAACACGTCGCGCATGTGGTTGTCGTAGTGGCTGAGCACCCGCAGCACGGCCTTGCGCAGTGCCGGTGCCATCGGGGTTCGGCTGGCCACGCCGACGTCGGGGCGCCGCAGCAGGGCGTGCCTGGCCGCGTGCATCGCGTGCAGCGGATCGGGCACCTGGTCCGGCCGGCTCACCGCGCGCCGGGCCCGCCAGCCGCGGTAGACCTGCTCCACCCGTTCGCGCAGCGCGGCACCGACGCGGCTCACCGCCCTGGTGTCGAGCAGGTGTTGCCGGCCGGCGAGCCCGACCTCGTCGGCACCGCCCAGGTCGTCGGCGACGCCGCGCATGAGCAGCGCCGCGGCCTGCACGTCCGGTTCGGTTCCGGCGGCGTGGCAGGGCACCAGCAGCGCCGAGGACGCGTCGAACATCTCGGCCACCGCTCCGTGACCGCTGGCCAGCACCGGGACGCCGCGCATCGCGTACCTGGCCAGTGCCACGGCCGCGTGCTCCGAGCCCGCTGCCCGGTGCAGGGAGACCATGCAGTCCGCCGCGTCCAGCACGGCCTGACCGACCTCCGTGGACGGTTCCTCGATCAGCCGGATCCGCTGGTCGGCCACGGTGCCCAGGCGCAGCCGCTCGGCTGCCTCCGGGTGCGCGCGGACCCCGCTGACCGCCACCAGCAGCACCACGTCGGAGCGGTCGGCGAAGGCGGTCAGGAAGGCGGACACCGCGCCGAGCGCGTTGACCGCGCGTTCCCGCGAGTAGTCGGTCGAGTACTCGGCGACGCAGGCGAAGACCACGGCGTCGGCCCGCCGCTCCGGCAGGTCCAGCAGGGCGCGCGCGGCCTTCCTGGCCTCGTCGGTGCGCACCCCCTCGTCCGGCACGGGCAGCGGGAACACCCGCACCGGCTGGTCGGACTGCGCTAACCCGGCGCTGGAACTCTCCGAGGGCACCCAGATCTCGTTGGCCTGGGCCAGGTCGGCGTGGCCGGCGAGGTCCAGGCCGGTGTCCGGGTCGGTGGGCTGGCTGGCGTCGAAGGCCACCGAGATCAGGTACCGGTCGGCTGGCGCTGGTGCGCCCGGCGAGCAGCGCAGCACCACCGGGTAGCCGGTGCCGGTCGAGGTGGGCAGGCCGGATGCCACGGCGGCCGCGCGCATCAGGTCGGCGACCGGGCCGTCGCCGACGACGGACACGCCGAGCTGGTCGCGCAGGGCCTCCTCGGTGGCCCGCGCCCCGGGCACGGCGGCGACGGGCAGTCGGGCGGCGGCCACCCCCGGCCCGGCGCACCAGTCGCGGAAGGCGGCGAAGTCCGCGCCGAACGGGTCGGGGTAGTCGCGGCGCAGGCCGGGGTCGTCCCGCCACACCGCGGCGGCCCAGCGGGTGCTGCCCGGCAGGTCGGGGTCTGGCTGGCAGGCCCACTCCAGGAAACCGGCGGGACCGGCTGGGCTGAACGCCGACGGTGGCGCGGCCTGCTCGGCGCGTTCGGCCGCCACGCACTCCTCGTGGTAGGCGGCGCGCAGGGCGGGGGGCAGGAGGGTGCCGTCGGCGAGGCGGTCGAACCGGTAGTCCACCTCCTGCAGGCTGTGCCCGGCCTCGACCAGTGCGGCGCGGTAGGCCGCGCACAACTCGGCGACCAGCGGGTACTCCGACAGCAGCACCCTGGGTCGGTCGGTGATCCGGGCGGTCAGCAGCCAGGGCCGACGCGGGTCGAACCCGGTGAAGTGGATCGTGCGCAGTGGTTCGCCGAGCAGGGTGAGCTGGCCGTCGGGGCCGCGGAACAGCTCGCGTTGGGCGATGTTCCAGTAGGACAGGCCGAAGCAGGTGTGGCGCAGCAGGTGGTGGGCGACCAGGGCCGGTGCCACGTCCAGGAAGTTGTCGGCCTCGGCTGGCACGCGGCGGGCCTGCTCGGCCCAGGACCGCACGAACTCCTCGGCGCCGGGTGCCACCGCGAGCAGGCCGGGTTCGTAGATGCCGGCCTGGAACAGTTCGGCCTGGGTGGGGCGCAGGCCGTCGTCCGGCAGTGGCCGCAGCACCCTGGGCAGCAGCACCAGCGGGCCGTTGGCCAGTCCGGCGAACACGTCGGTGGTGATGGGGCTGAGCACGTAGACCGAGGGGTCGAGGTAGAGCACCGGCCGGCCGGTGATCAGCAGCCACTCCAGCAGTCGTGGGCGCAGCACCGCGCAGAGCTGGCTGGCCGTGCAGGCGGTGGCGAGCTGGCCGAGTTCCTCCTCGGACAGGCCGATGTCGTGGGGGGTGAGCACGCCGCGTTCGGCGTGGCCGGGTTCGGCGTCGACGATGAGGGCGACGAAGCGCGAGTCGGCGTGGTGGGCCAGGAACGACGACTCCAGCACGCGCACGGCGGGCAGCTCGGCGCGGGTGGCGACGGTGCAGACCGTGGGCACCACGGGCAGCGGCACCGAGGCGGTGGGCCCGCTGGGGTCGACCAGGATCTGCTGGCCGGTGTTCGACTGGCTGGCCGACTGGTCATCTGTCACGGGTGCAGAACCTAGTGCCGCGCCCGGACACGTTCACGCGTGGAGTGCGAAACCGCTGGTGGGGTGCTTGTGGAGGAGAGGAGCCCAGCCCCCACCCTCTCCGGGGGGCGTCCCCTGGACCAGCCTACCGGTGGGTGGGGGGATGGCCAGGGTGGTGGGCGGCGGGTGTGGACAGGTGGGGGTGCTGTGGACAGGTGGGCACCCGGACGGGTGGTTTTCGGGCAGCTGGGGTGGTGGGGGTGTATAGGGCCGGGGGCGGTCGCAGGTGGTTGGGCGGTGTGGGGTGCGGGCCGTCCAAGCGCAGCGGGTGGCGCGGCGGTGGGGGCACGGGCTGGGCGGTGTGCGGGTGGTTGGGGGTGGGCTAGTTGGGGAGGGTGGGCTAGTTGGGGAGGGTGGGCTAGTTGGGGAGGGTGGGCAGGTAGGTGGGGGCGCGGCGGGCCGGGTGGGTGTGTTCGAAGGCGGCGGCCAGGGACAGCAGTTGGTGGTCGGCCCAGCGGGGGCCGAGGAAGGACACGCCGATGGGGAGCGCGCCGACGAATCCGGCGGGGACGGTGACGGCTGGGTAGCCGGCGACGGCGGTGGGGGTGGCCGAGCCCAGGGTGTCGCCGTCGCCGGCGGTGTAGTCGGTCAGCCAGGCCGGGCCGTTGGTGGGTGCGACGATCGCGTCGAGGTCGTACCTGGTCAGCGGGTCCTCAAGGCTGTAGCGGGCGAGGGCGCGCGCGACCGCGCGCTGTTCGACGTATTCGGGGTCGTCGGTGGTGGGCGCGCGCAGCGCGTACTCGAACAGCTGCTGGCCGAACAGGGACAGCTCGACCTCGTCGTCCCAGTTGAACCTGATCAGCTCGGTCAGGTTCTGCGGGCAGTCCGGCCGGGTCTTCAGGTAGGTGTGCAGGTCCCGGCGGAACTCGCTGAGCAGGGCCGGCAGTTCGCGGTCGGTGATCTCGTCCTGGTGTTCCAGGTCCACGTCGACCACGGTGGCCCCGGCGGCCACGAGCGCGGCCACGGCGGACTGGAACACCTCGGCCACCCGGCTGTCGACCTCGGGCAGGTGCCACACCCCGATGCGGGCGCCGCGCAGTGCGGTGGTGGACAGCTCGGTGGCGGGATCGTCCGGCCGTTCGAAGGTGATCGGGTCGTCCGGGTCGCGGCCGCCGAGCGCGGCCAGGGTGAGGGCGGCGTCGACCACGTGCCTGGCCAGTGGGCCGGGGGTGTCCTGGTCGCGGGACACCGGCACCAGGCCGGACCGGCTGACCATGCCGACCGTGGGTTTGTGGCCGACCACGCCGTTGACGCCGGCCGGCACCAGGATCGACCCGTCGGTCTCGGTGCCGATGGCGACCTGCGCCAGTGCGGCGGCCACCGCCACGGCCGAGCCCGAGGACGAGCCGCACGGGTTGCGGTCCAGCACGTGGGGGTTGCGGGTCTGGCCGCCCAGCGCCGACCACCCGGAGGTGGACCGGGTGGACCGGAAGTTGCCCCACTCGCTGATGTTGGTCTTGCCCAGCAGCACCGCGCCCTCGGCGCGCAGCCGCCGCACCAGCCAGGCGTCCCTGGCCGGGCGCCGGCCGGCCAGGGCGCGCGACCCGGCGGTGGTGGCCAGTTCGCTGGTGTCGATGTTGTCGTTGAGCAGCACGGGGATCCCGTCGAGCAGGCCGCGCCTGCGGCCGGCCGCGCGCTGCCGGTCCTGGTTCTCGGCTTCGGCCAGTGCGTTGGGGTTGACCGTGAGCACGGCCCGCAGCAGCGGGTCCACCGCGCTGATGCGGTCGAGGTAGTGCCTGGTCAGGGCCACTGCGGTGAGGTCGCCGGCGGCCATGCGCGCGTGCAGTTCGGGGATGGTGGCGCGGTCGAGGTCGAAGCCCAGATCGCTGGGTAACCGCGCCGGGTGGGGTGCCGCGCCCGCCGTGGGGGGATGGTGGGTGGCGGCGGTGGTGTCGCGGGCGGCTGGGCTCTCATTGGGCACCGGGTGACCCCGTTCGGGAATGCAGGTGGGGAGGGGGTTGATCGGGCTCGGCGGGGTGGTCGCCGGCCCGTCGTGGAACAGATCGCTGGTTGGGCCGCCAGGGTTTCAGCACGTGGCGGCTGGGATCTGGGATTTCGCGAGTTCCGGCCGGGCGGGGGGGGCGGTCTGCCGGCTGGCGGGGCCGGGATGGGCATCGGCCACGGACGGCTGGGCGCGGGGTCGCGCGGGTGGTGGGGCGGGGTGCCTGGGTGACTCGGTGGGTGGGTTGTCGTGCGGTCCCGGGCGACAGCGACGCGGCAGTGCCTGCGGCAGTGCCTGCGGCAGCGACTGCGGGGGTGGCCGCGGCGGTGCCGCGAACGGCTGTCGCCCGGGGCGGGTGGCACGGGACGGGGCGGGCTGGCGCCCCGCTACCGGGGCGGCTGGGACCGGGTGGAGCGGCCGGTCACAGCACGGGCAGCAGGGTGCGCAGCTCGTAGGGGGTGACGCTGCGCCGGTAGGCGTCCCACTCGGAGTGCTTGTTGCGCAGGAAGAAGTCGTAGACGTGTTCGCCGAGGGCTTCGGCGAGCAGTTCCGAGTTCTCCATCTCCACCAGTGCCTCGCCGAGGTTCTGCGGCAGGCTCTCGTAGCCGGCGGCCTTGCGCTCCTGCTCGGTCAGCGACCACACGTCGTCCTCGGCGGCCGGGGGCAGCTCGTAGCCCTCGGCCACGCCCTTCAGGCCGGCGGCCAGGATCACCGAGTAGGCCAGGTAGGGGTTGCACGCCGAGTCGAGGCTGCGGACCTCGATGCGGCGCGAGGACGCCTTGCCCGGTGAGTACATCGGCACCCGGACCAGGGCGGACCGGTTGGCGTGGCCCCAGCACACGGTGGTGGGGGCCTCCGCGCCGACGATGAGTCGTTTGTAGGAGTTGACCCACTGGTTGGTGACCGCGGAGATCTCCCTGGCGTGCCGCAGGATGCCGGCCACGAACGCCTTGCCGGTGCTGGACAGCTCGAACGGGTTCTCGTCGTCGTAGAAGGCGTTGCGGTCGCCCTCGAACAGGCTGAGGTGGGTGTGCATGCCCGAGCCGGGCTGGTCGCTGAACGGCTTGGGCATGAACGAGGCGCGCACGCCCTGGGTGATGGCCACTTCCTTGATCACGTACCGGAAGGTCATCACGTTGTCCGCCATGGTGAGCGCGTCCGCGTAGCGCAGGTCGATCTCCTGCTGGCCGGGGGCGCCCTCGTGGTGGCTGAACTCCACGGAGATGCCCATGGCCTCCAGCGCGTCGATGGCGTGCCGGCGGAAGTGGGTGGCCGTCTCGTGGCTGGCCTGGTCGAAGTAGCCGCCGTTGTCGGCGGGCTCCGGTTCGCTCCCGTCCGAGGGCAGGTTGCGGAGCAGGAAGAACTCCATCTCCGGGTGCACGTAGCAGGTGAAGCCGGCCTCGCTGGCCTTGGACAGCGAGCGGCGCAGCACGTGCCGGGGGTCGGCCCAGGAGGGTGACCCGTCGGGCATGGCGATGTCGCAGAACATGCGGGCGGAGTAGTGCGAGCCGTCGGGCGTCTCCCAGGGCAGCACCTGGAAGGTGGCCGGGTCGGGCTTGGCCACCATGTCCGACTCGTAGACGCGGGCGAAGCCCTCGATGGCCGAGCCGTCGAACCCGATGCCCTCGCTGAACGCCCCCTCCAACTCGGCCGGTGCGATCGCCACGGACTTGAGAAAGCCGAGCACGTCGGTGAACCACAGCCGGACGAACCGGATGTGGCGTTCCTCAAGCGTGCGCAGCACGAACTCCTGCTGGCGGTCCATACCCGGAAGCCTAAGCAGAACGGGTCGTCCGCACACCGCCGGGCAGGGCCACTGCCGAGAAGATGACAGTGGGTGCCGGCGGTGTGACGCGCGATGACCGGGCCGGGTCGGCCGCCCCTCCTGGTTAGCCGCGTTCGGGCTGGTGCCAGCCGGCCCAGGACTCCAGCATGCGGCCGGCGATGGACACCCCGCCGGGCAGGATCAGCCCGGGCAGTTGGCCGCCGGCGGCCAGTGCCTGGCGCACCTGGGCCCTGGACACCCACTTGGCGTCCTCGATCTCGCCGTCGGCGAGCTTGAGCGGCGCCCTGGGGTCGGCGACCGCGGTGAAGCCGATCATGATCGAGCGCGGGAACGGCCACGGCTGGCTGCCCAGGTAGCGCACGGAGTGCACGGCCAGGCCGACCTCTTCGGCGACCTCCCTGGCCACGCACGCCTCCAGGGACTCACCGGCCTCAAGGAAGCCGGCCAGGATCGAGTACCGCTCGGCCGGCCAGAGGGGTTGGCGGGCCAGCAGCACCAGGTCGCCGCCGTCGTGGACCAGGCAGATCATGGCCGCGTCGGTGCGCGGGTACTCCTCCCGACCACAGCCGGTGCAGTGCCTGGCCCAGCCGGACCGCACCTGCTCGGTGGGGGCGCCGCAGACCGCGCAGAACCCGGCGTGCCGGTGCCAGTTGAACAGGGACACGGCCGTGGTGAGCAGGCCGGCCTCGGTGTCGCCGAGCAGGCTGCCGACCGCGCGTAAGTCGAACCAGGTGGGGCTGGTGGTCCGGGCCGGGTCGGGGCCCTGACCCCAGCCGGGGTTGGCGGTGGCGGCGTCGTCCGGGGCGGTGCCGGGCACCGCCCACCACATCACCCCGTCCTGTTCACCGAGCAGCACGGCGGTGGCCGGGGGCCGGTCGCCGAAGTCGGTGGCCGGCCGGTGGCGCAGCGCGCTGCCGCCCGGTGCCACCTCGGTGCGGCCCCGCTCGTCCACCACGATCACGCGCGCGGTGGGCCAGGTCTCCAGCAGCCGGTGGGTGTCGTCGCGCAGCGGCTCCTGCCGGTCCACTGTGGACCGGGACAGGGCGGGCAGCGCGGCGAGCTGGAAGCCGGCCGCGCCGCCCCTGGTTGTGTCGGCGTCGGTGGAGTCGGTCACGGCAGGGTGACACCGCCCAACGCGTGGAACTGCGGTGCGAGCCGGCCGGCGTCGCCGACCACGACCCCGGTGAACGCGCTGGGCGCGAAGAACTCCAGTGCGGCCTGGGCCACCTGCTCGGCGGTGACCTCGGCCAGCCGGGTCGGGTAGCCGCGCAGCCAGTCCACGCCCAGTCCGGCCACGGCCAGGTTGGCCAGGAACGAGGCGAGCCCGGCCTGCGAGGAGGTGGCGGTGAGCAGCGAGCCCACCGCGTAGCGGCGCGCTGTCTCCAGTTCCTCGCCGGCGGGCGGCACCAGGCCGAGCCGGCCGAGTTCGTAGCGGGTCTCCAGCACGGCCGCGGCGGTGACCTCGCTGGCGGTGTCCGCGTCCACCAGCAGGGTGGCGCCGCTGGGGGTGAACTCCAGGTAGGAGCGGGCGCTGTAGGTGTAACCCTTGTCCTCGCGGATGTTCTCCACCAGCCGGGAGGAGAAGAACCCGCCGAAGACCATGTTCGCCAGTTGCAGCGCCGGGTAGCGCGGGTCGGTGCGGGCGATGGCCTGGCTGGACAGCCGGATCTGCGACTGCACCGCGCCGGGCCGGTCCACCAGCAGCAGGTCGCCGCCGACCACCGGGGGCAGCGGGGACAGTTCCCTGGCCGCGTCCTGGCCGGCCCAGCCGGACAGCGCGCCGCCGACCTGGGCCACCACCCGCTCCGGGTCCACGTCGCCGACCAGCACCAGCACCGAGCCGCGCGGCAGGACCGAGCCGCGGTGCAGGTCGCGCACCTGCTCGGCGGTGACCTGGGCGACCAGCGCGGCCTCGGGCACCTCCACGCTGAACGGGTGGTCGCCGTAGCGGCGGCGCTGCAGTGCCTCGCGTGCGATCACGCTGGGCTGGGAGCGGGCCAGGGTGATCCGCTCGACCAGCCGGTCGCGTTCCCTGGCGGTCTCCTCGTCGGAGTGCACCGCGCCGGTGAGCACGTCGGCCAGCACGTCGAGCAGCGTGTCCAGGCCGCTGGCCAGGGCGCTGCCGCCGATGCTCAGCCGCTCCGGGTCGACGACCGTGCCCAGATCGCCCCCGACCAGGGCCAGGTCGGTGTCCAGCTGCACGCGGTCGCGCCGGGCCGTGCCGGTGAGCAGGGTGTTGGCCAGCACCTCGGCGCGGGCGGCGTGTCCTGGCGCGTCGGCCGCGCTCGGGCTGCCGAACGGGATGCGCAGCCGCACCTCGACGATGGGCACGGCGGCGCGGCGCACCGCGATGACGCGCAGCCCGTTGGGCAGCACGGTGTCCACAGAGGACAGTTCGCCGGCCGGCCGCTGCTCACCCAGTGGCGGGAGCGGGCGCGGGCCCAGCGGGGTCCGGCCGATCTCCTCGGCGGTGCGGTGCGGCGGCACGGGTTGGGTCGTGACGGTGTCGGTCACGCGGCACCCCCAGGCAGGTCGGTGGTGGAGTCGGCGGAGGCGGCGGGCGCGACCGTGAGCACGGCCCTGGCGTCGGGCCGGAGGGCCTTGGCGGCGGTGACCACGTCGGACTCGGAGACCGCGGCGATCCGCTCGGGCAGTTCGTAGAGCAGTTCGGGTGAGCCGAAGAGCAGTTCGGTGGAGCCGAGCCCGAGGGTGCGGCTGACCATCCGGTCGTGCTCCTTGTGCAGGCTGGCCGCCCAGCGGGCGGTGACCTTGGCCAGTTCCTCGGCGCTGGGGCCGGCCTGGGCGAGCTTGTCCAGTTCCTCGTCCAGCGCGGCCAGCACCCGGTCCGGCTCGACCTGGTCGGAGTGGATGGCGGTGACCGTGAACGTGTCCGGGTCCCTGGCCTCCAGCGGGCCGAACAGGCCGCAGCCGGAGCCCACGTCGGTGACCAGCGCGTCGCGGTGCACCAGGCGCTGCTGCAGCCGGGCCCCGTCACCGTCGGTGAGCAGCCCGGACAGCACCAGGTAGGCGAGGTAGCCGTCGAGGTCGGTGGCCGGGTCGGGCAGCCGGTAGCCCACGGCCAGCGCGGGCAGTGGCGCGTGCGGGTCCTTGTGCACGCCGCGCAGCTCGCTGGTGGGCGGCGCCTCGGCGAACGACGGGCGGGGCGCGACCTGCCTGGCCGGCACGTCACCGAAGTGCCGCTCGACCAGTTCCCTGGCCTGCTCCGGGGCGAAGTCCCCGGCCACGGTCAGCACGGCGTTGCTCGGCGCGTAGTAGGTGTCGAAGAAGGCCGCGCAGTCGTCGACGGTGGCCTGTTCGAGGTCGGTGAAGTCGCCGTAGCCGTTGTGGGCGTTGGGGAAGCTCTTGTAGAGCACCGGCGGCAGCCAGATCCACGGGAACCCGCCGTAGGGCCGGTTCAGCACGTTGAGCCGGATCTCCTCCTTGACCACGTCGATCTGGTTGCGGAGGTTCTCCTGGGTGAGCTTGGGCGCGCGCATCCGGTCGGCTTCCAGGAACAGCGCCCGCTCCAGCGCGGCCGAGGGCAGCACCTGGTAGTAGTCGGTGTAGTCCGGGTGGGTTGACCCGTTGAAGGTGCCCCCCGAGGACTGCACGTGGCGGAAGTGCGCGAGCTTCTCCAGGCTCTCGCTGCCCTGGAACATCAGGTGTTCGAACAGGTGGGCGAAGCCGGTGCGGCCCTCCGGTTCGGATCGAAAGCCCACGTCGTAGTGCACGCTCACCCCGACGACCGGGGCGCTGCGGTCCGGCGCGAGCACCACCCGCAGGCCGTTGGGGAGCGTGAACCTGTGCAGTTCAGGTGCGGCCATACCAGCAGCCTACGGCGTCTGGGCCAGTGCCCGACCGGGTGTGCGGCGATCAGGAACGCAGGGAGCGGAGGTGGCCGGCCTCGGCGAGTACGCCGTCCAGGGTGCGCAGGAAGATCGGGAACCGGGCGGCGAACCGGCGCAGGTCGTGCCGGCCGTCCTGGCCGGTCCCGTCCTGTTCGCCGAACCAGTACAGGCCGGGCGCGCCGTCGGCGTCGGCGTCCAGTTCGGCCCAGGCGGCCAGCCAGTGCTCGGCCGCGCCGAGCACCACGGCGTAGGGCAGTGACCGGGAGAACACCAGTTCCCGGTCGGGTTCGGGGATGTCGGTCGGGGACACCACGTGCAGGTGCTCGCGCAGCCCGCGCACCTGTTCCAGCAGGGCGCTGCCGCGCCGGGTGCGCGCCGGCATCCACCGGGCGCCCACGGCGAGCGCGGCGCCGGCCACCACCACGGCCAGCCCGAACAGGGCGTGCCCCGCGGTGAGGGCGAGCACGGTGGTCAGCGCGGCACCGGCCACCCCGAGGCCGATGCCGGCCCACCACCACAGGCTGCGCTCGGCGTCCGGCCGGCGGGCGAACCACTGCCTGGCCACCACGTCCTGGTACAGCTCGGTGCGCACCTCGGCCAGGTCCAGCCGGCGGCCCCGCAGTTCGGACAGCAGCACCTGGTCGGTGCCGTCGGGCAGCAGGGCCCGGTAGACCGCGCGCTCGTAGCCGGTCAGCGCGTCGTCGGCGGGGTTGCGCCGGACCACGCGCCAGTCCAGCGGCTCGCCGACCTCCTCGATCCACAGGTAGTTGCGCACGGCCAGGTCGATGACGGTGGCGGTCACGTCCACCACGTCCACGTGTTCGTCGACGACCGTGCCGACCTGGCCGGGCAGCACGCCGTCCGGGGAGGCGAAGGCCACCCGGGGCGCGCCGCCGGGCTGGTCGGCCGGCAGGTCCACGAGCAGCCGCACCGGGGCCACGTCACCGGCCATGGCCCGCACGTCCCGGCCGCGCGCGTACCAGAGCAGCACCACGCCGCCGAGCAGCACGACCAGCAGGACGGCCAGGCCCACCCCGGTGAGCGGGGTCAGCGCGAACGCGGCGGCCAGGCTGAGCGCCTGCTCGACGCGGGCGTTGGCCGGGACGGTGTCCTGGGGCAGGGCCACGGCCAGGTCCACCCGCTCACCCTCGGCCAGGCTGATCTCCCGCGCCCTGGCGTCCTGTCCCTCGGTCAGCTGCGCCGCGGTGCACGGCTGGCTGGAGTTGGGCGGGCCGGCCAGGCAGGTGACCGCCTTGGGCGGGTTGGGCGCGATGAGCGAGGCGGTCACCGAGTCCAGTGGCACGTCCCAGCCGCTGGCGACCTGCCAGCGCACCTCCTGGCTGTCGGGGAACTGGGCGACCGCGCCGTCCACCGTGTAGACCAGGGTGGACCGGCCGGCGGGCAGGCTGACGGTGAACTCGTCGTCGCCGGCCCGCGCGCTGCCCCCGCCGTCGACGGAGCCGACCTGGACGCGGTAGACGCGGTCCAGGTCCTGGCCGGCGGCGATGCGCAGCGGCACCCTGCGGTGCGCGGTGCGCCCCTCGGGCACGGACACGGTCTCGGTGACGGTGAGCAGGCCGTCGCGCTCCAGCTTGAGCCGGACGTCGGTGCTGACCGTGCCGGGCAGGCCGGTCTGGCTGGTGGGGGCGGCCGGTTCGCTGGACGGCGGCGGGGGTGGGGGTGGCGCGGCGTGGGCCAGGGGATCGGCCCAGCCGATGGCGGGCAGCGCGGCAGTGACAACGGCCGTGGCCACGGCCACTCCCCACTTTGTCAACACGGCCGCGGAGAATAGCGGAGCGGCCCTATGCTCTTGTGCCGATTGAAGAAGCGTTCGCGTTCTGGACGCCGTGTTCTCGACGTGCAGGGGGATTCGGGCAGATGACGCAGCCACCGCCGGCGGGTGGGCCCCACCAAGGCTGGCCGCCACCCCGGCCGGTCGCCCCTCCCCCGGCGGCCCAGCCGCTTCGACCCAACCCCGCCCAGCGGCCACCGGCGGGCATGCCGCCGCCCGGTCCGCGTCCGGGACACGCCGGTCCCGGTCCCGGGCCTGGTTCCGGTCCTCGTCCGGTCGGCCAGCCGGGCGGGCCCGCTGGGTATCCCGCCGGCCCGCAGCCCCGGCCGGTGATGCCGCCACCGCAACCCCTGCCGGCGCAACCCGTGCCGGGCCCCGGCGGACCGCGGTTCGGGCCGGGACCGGCCGCGGGATGGCCGCAGGGCGGGCCGCAGCAGGGTGGGCCACAGCAGGGTGGGCCACAGCAGGGTGGGCCACAGCCGCAGGTGGCGCCGTGGGCCCAGCCGCCCGGCGGCTACCAGCGTCCGCCCGTGGTGCCGCGGCGCCGGTCGAACACCGGGCTGATCGTGGCGGGCGTGCTGGTCGTGGTCGCCGTGCTGAGCATCGGCGGGATCGGCCTGGTGGCGTCGATGAACAGCGCCAACCGGGTCGCGGACAGCGGCTACACCGCCATCCCCAGCTACACCAACACCCACACCACCAGCGCCCGCCCCAGCACCACGACGACCACCACCACGACCACGACCCCCAGCCGCGCCACCAGCAGCGCCCGGCCCACGACGTCCACGCCGAACACGCCGGCCGGGCCGCGCGCGGTGATCGCGCTGGGCGACAACCCGATGAACGCCGAGGGCCTCGGCGCCATGGCGGCCACCTGCGACCTGCCCAAGTTCAACACCTCGCCGCAGGGCCAGGACGCGTTCTACCGGGCCGCGCTGCCCTGCCTGGAACAGGCGTGGGCGCCGATGCTGCAACGGGCGAACCTGCCCTACCAGCCGGTCCAGCTGCAGACGATCACCTCGGACGTGTCCACCCCGTGCGGCAACCGCAGTGCCCTGCAGGAGACCGCGCTGTTCTGCGACGGCGTGATCTACATGACCGCGCGGTACTACAGCGAGACCGAGGGGCTGGGCGCGCACCCGGGCAAGTACCTCGGGGTGCTGGCGCACGAGTACGGGCACCACGTCCAGTGGCTCAGCGGCACGCTCAAGGCCTCGGTGCAGGCCCAGTACGACGCGGGCGGCTGGGACACCGAGAAGGGGCTGGAGATCAACCGCCGCAAGGAGTTGCAGGCGAGCTGCCTGGGCGCGATGTTCATCGCCGCCGCGGTCGGCCGGGGCTCGGTCAACCAGACCATCGCCCAGGAGGCGATCGAGGACGAGAGCCAGCGCGGTGACTGGCCCAAGTACCCGTACCGCGACCACGGCAGCCCCGAGCTGAACAAGGCCTGGGTGCAGCAGGGCTACCAGACCAACCGGACCTCGGCGTGCAACACCTGGCTGGCCAGTTCCGCTGACGTGGCCTGAGCGCCGGCCGGCCCGGGTCGCCTCAGCCGGCGGCCGGCGCCAGTGGGGTCGCCGGCTGCTGGTCCTTCTTGCCGCGCTTGCGGGGTGCCTTGGGGGTCCTGGGTGGTTTCGGCGTCCGGGGGGTCGTCCGGCGCGCACTGGCCCGGCCGGGGCGCCAGCGCACCAGGAACGCGTACACCGCGCCGGCCAGCGCGCTGAGGAAGAACAGCAGCACGGTCAGTGGGCGCAGCAGCCCCGACCCGCCCGGGGTGACGCCGGAGACGCTGACCACGATCTCGCCGTCGGTCCTGGTCGGCACCTGGACCTCGACGATCTCGCCCTGGCTGTGGCCGCAGCCGTCCAGCTGCGCGTTGAGGGTCCGGTCGTTGACCTTGAGTTCCACGCCGTCCCTGGCGTTGGCCTGGTTGCACGGCGCCGAGCTGGTCACCGTGGCCTCGACCTTGGCGCCGCTGTCGGTGCTGGCCGCCTGCGGGGCGAGCACGTCGGGCAGCCGCCACACCACCGCGATCGCCGCCGCCACCGTGGCCAGCCCGATGCCCAGCACCAGCAGCGCCCACCGGCTCGGACGGGAGACCCGCTTGGCCGGTTTGGCCGGCTTGGCCGGTTTGGGTGGCTTGGCCGCCTGGACGGCTGTCGCGGGCGCGCCGGTGGGGCTGATCGGTGCGGCGGGATCCCACGCGGGGGGCGGCGCTGGCATTGGTGCTGGTGCTGGCGCTGGCGGGAACGTCGGCACCGGGGTCACGGCGGTGGCCGTGGACGGCACCGGAGCGACCAGCGTCCCGGAGCCGGGAGCGGCGGCCGGGGGCACCGGCTGGTCGGTGCTGACTGGCTCGGCCGGCGCCACCGGCACGGCCGGCAGCACCGGCTCGGCGGGCGCGATCGGCTCCGCCGGGTTGGCCGGGTTGGCCGGGTCGACCTCGGTGGGCACGGCCTGACCAGCACCGGTGCGGTCGACGGCCGGCGGCTCGGGCGCCACCTGGTCGGCCTGCGGTGCTGGGGAATCCAGCCCGGCCGCGTTGGCGGCGGCGGGCTCGCCCTCGTTGTTGTCGCCCTCGCGAGCAGATCTTCGGAGCCGAACAGCCACGGATGGATGGTGACAGACGAACGCGGCGCGTGTCGCGCACACCACCCGTGGCCTACGGCACGCTCAAGATCGACTGTCCGCCCGCGACGGGCACAGCGGCGGCCACGACCTCCGTGAACGTCGCGAAGCCCTTGGGGCTGAAGGCGAGGACGACCTCCGACCCGATCCCGCTGACCGTCAGCTCAGCGCTGCCGTCCTCCCGGCTGACCATGGCCTTGAACCAGGTGTCCTCGGTGGTGTTCACCCAGACCTCAACCGACCCCTGCCTGCTTCCCTCCGCACCGGATAGACCCTGACCAGGGAGAACACGCCAGGAGTAGATCGGTTTCAGCGCGCTGCGGCCCTTTGTGGCGCCTGCACCTACTACCACCACCCCGTGGGCACAGGACTCATGACGCGAGCGTACGAACAAGTGGAGAACTTGCTCTACCTCTGTTGACCGCCGCCAAGATCGATCCAAGATCGGCCCAAGAATCGCCGACTACGGTCGCCGCACCGGGGTCGGGGGGCGATCGAGGACGACAGCCGTGGTGTGCCGCTTCCCGCTGTCCGGCCCCGGCAGATGGCCGACGCGCACGGACATTGGGGGCGTTGTGGAGGACTGGGGCTGCCAACATGTGAATCCAACCGCGGGTGACCGACTCGCCACCCACCCGGCCGGACCGCTGGAACTCGGTGCGGTGTGGGTTTCCCCGCTGGTGCACCAGTCGTTCCGGCCGCGGCGGGCAGCGCGGTCGCGGCCCGGGGTGGACACCGACTGCTACACGGTGGCGTTGACGCTGCACCAGGCGGTGCGGGTCGACCAGGTGGACCGGGAGGGCGTGCTCGGTTCGGTGGATCTGGTGCTGCTGAACGGGTTCCGCCCGGGGATGGTGGCCGACGGCGCGGGCAGCGGGCTGATCGACGGGGTCGCGGCCCGCGTGCCCAAGGGTGTGCTGGCGCTGCCGCCCAGCCAGGTCGACCGGCTGGTGGCCAGGCGGCTGCCGGGTCGGACCGGGGTGGGCGCGCTGCTCAGCCAGTTCCTGCTGTGCCTGGCCACCGGCGCCAGCCAGTACCGGTCCTCGGACGCCACCCGGCTGGGCACGGTCCTGCTCGACCTGCTGACCGCGGTGCTCGCCCACGAACTGGACACCGACGCCGCGCGGTCGCCGCAGAACCAGCGGCAGAGCCTGATCACCCGCATTCTCGCGTTCGTCCAGGACCACCTGGCCGACGCGGGGCTGTCGCCGGCCAGCATCGCCGCCGCGCACCACATCTCCACCCGCTACCTGCACAAGCTGTTCCACAGCCAGGGGTTGAGCGTGGCCGGGTGGATCCGGCAGCGCCGGCTGGAGGCGTGCCGCCGCGACCTGTCCGATCCGGCGCAGCGCGGCCGGTCCACCCGGGCGATCGCGGCGCGCTGGGGGTTCACCAACCCCGCGCACTTCAGCCGGGCCTACCGCGCCGCGTACGGGGTGGCGCCCAGCGACCACCGGCGGCTGGTGGCCAGGACCGAGAGTGTGCGCGGATCGTCAACCGCTGGGCACGCGAGGCCAACGACATCCCGGCCGGTCGCCGGCACAGTGGGCGTCGTCCACTGAATCCCGTTGCCGGCGGGGGGGTGTTCCGGAGGTCTCTTCCGCGTCAGGTCCCGGACTCCCCACTGCCGTCGACGGGGTGGACCCGTGGCGCCCGGCCGGATCCGGCCGGGACAGCTGGGCGCGGGTTTCCCCAGTTCCCCACCGCGCCCAGCGGGCCCTTCACATCTGGCCGGGAAGGACGGCCGCGAACGCGGAACGCGGTGGACGAGCCGGCATGAGCGACGAGCCGCTGTCGGGTTCAGTCGCGCGGCGCGACCAGCGACCGCGCCACCCCCTCGCTCGCCACGGCCAGCCCGAACGGGTTGGTGGCGATGGGCAGCGAGGTGGCGGCCAGGTTGCCCAGCACGTGCCAGGTCGGGTCGGGCACCCCGGCCGAGGTGAGCCGGCCGGTGAGCGGCTCGGCGCACAGCCCGCCGGCCTGGTCCAGTTCGGCGCGGCCGTCGACGAGCAGCGCGCTGACCAGGGCGCTGGCTTGCTGGGGCGTGGCGAACGGGGCCGGGTTGACCGCGTTGACCACGTGGTCGGCCCGCCACCGGGACCTGGTGTCGGTGATGTGGAAACCCGGCTGGCCCGGCTCGATCTTGGTGACGCCCGGCACCAGGCGCAGTTGCCCGGAGTCGAGCAGCCGCAGCAGGGTCCGGGCGTTGCCCGGCACCATCGGCGAACTCAGGCCGCTGAACGCGCGGAACCAGGACTCGCGCAGCAGGGTCCGGTCCCGCTCCGGCAGCAGCCGCCACGCGGTCGGCCCGGCGACGCGGATGGCCAGCGTCAGCAGTCGGCGACCCAGGTGCGGTGAGTCGACGGCGGCGAGCTGGCGGCGCAGCCAGTCCGCGGAGTGCCCGGTCTCGGTGATCTCCTCGACGAACGAGTCGAAGTCCTGCCCCAGGTCGCGCAGTTCCGCGCGGATCAGCTCGACGAGCCGGTCGAGGGTGAGTTCCCCGGCCAGGGCCAGCACCCGGTCCCGGGTGAGGTGCCGGAGCTGGAGCGGGACCGGCCGCTGCTGGACGGGCGGCAGCATGCCGCTGCGGGACAGCAGGCTGATCGGTCCGGTGTGGCCGGTGGCGGCGAGCCCCACGGCCACGTCGACGGCGGTCAGGCCGCTGCCGATCACGGCGACGTGCCGGTCGGCGGGGATGTCGGTGAGGGTGCGCGCCAGCGGGTACGGCTCCAGCACGAACCCCGGGGCGCCGCTCAGCCCGTAGTGGTCGGCCGGGTAGCCGCCGCCGACGCACAGCACGGCGCGGTCCACCCGGTGCCGGCCGCCCTGGTCGGTGTGCAGCACCGCGTCGGCCCGGGAGTAGCCGGTGACCCGGGCGTTCACCACGTTCACCCGCCAGCCGGCGTGCCGCAGCCGGGTGCTGGCCGCGCGCGCGGTGTGTTCGAGGTACTCGCCGAAGACCGCTCTGGGCACGATCGGCTGGTCGAGCCCGGGGTCGTGGTGTTCCGCCAGGTCGGCGCGGTCCCGCAGCCACCCCGCGTAGTGGCGCGGGTCGTCGGCGCGGACGGACATGCTCTCCGGCGGCGCGTTGACCCGCACCGCGGGCAGGTCGGGCTGGTAGGGCCGGCCCCGCCAGAGCAGTGGCGTCGCCTCGAACACGGTGAGCCCACCCGGTGCCGCGTCCAGCCGGGACAGGGTGTCCAGCAGGGCGACTGCCGCCGCCCCACCCCCGATGATGCCGATCTCCACAGCTGCTCCCTCCGCCTCGCTCGGGTTCGTCGCCACTCACCCTCCGGGCCTGGCCAGCCGTTTCCCACCCCTCGTTTGCGGGGAATTCGCCGACCGGACCCCCGCAATCAGGGGGATTGCCAGCCGGACCGGGCCGGCGTGAGGATGGCGGCCATGCCCCGGACCGCCGCACGCCGCTCTCGGGACCTGGTGCCCAACGCCACCAGCCCGGACGCGCTGACCCTGTTCACCGACACGTCCGCGCGGCTGCGGCGGCTGGTCCCGTTCGACGCGGCCATCTGGCGCGCCACGGATCCGCTCACCGGACTGATCACCGCGCCCGTGCTGGTGGAGAACCTCACCGAGGGCGGCTGCACCGCGTACTGGGAGTGCGAGCTGCTCGGCGAGAACGTCAACCTGTTCCGCGATCTCACCAGCGCCCCGGTCCCCGTGGCCGGCCTGCGGGAGAGCACCGGGGACCGGCGGTCCCAGGGCGCGCTCTACCAGAAGTTCATGCGGCCCCGGGGTTTCGACGACGAACTCCGCGCGGTGTTCCGCGTGTCCGGGCGGCCGTGGGGACTGGTGAGCCTGTTCCGCGAACGGGGCCGCCCGCCGTTCGACCCCCAGGACATCGGCCTGGTCACCGCGCTGTCCGAACTGCTGGCGCGGCGGCTGCGCGGCTACGCCCAGCCGCCGTCCGCGCCGGTGTCCACCCCGGGCGGTGGCCCGGGCCTGCTGCTGTTCGACGCCGCCGGGACGCTCGTGTCGGTCAACGACGACGCCCGGCGGCTGCTGGCGGAGATGCCGCCAGGGCCGGCCGTGCAGACCCCGTTCGGGGTCGCGCTGCCCGCGTGGGTGCTCAACACCGCCGCGCACGCCCGGCTGGGCGGCGACAGCGTCACCGCCCGCGTCCGGGTCCGCTCCCGGACCGGCCGCTGGCTGATCTGCCACGGGTCCTGCCTGCGCGACCAGGACGGCCGGTCCAGCTCGACCGCGATCGTGATCGAGCCGGCCACGGGCTCGGAGATGGCCGCGCTGGTGACCGTGGCCTACGAGCTGTCCCCGCGCGAACTGGAGGTCACCCAGCTGATCGCGAGTGGACTGTCCACCCGGGAGATCGCCGCCCGGCTGCACCTGTCCCCGCACACCGTGCGCGACTACGTGAAGGCCGTCTTCGACAAGGTCGAGGTCACCAGCCGGGGCGAACTCGTGGCGAAGCTGTTCACCGAGCACTGCGCGCCGCTGCTGGCCGACCGCACCGTCCGGCGCCTCACCGGGTGATGTGGGCGGCGGTCAGTCGCTGCTGGCCGGGGTGACCTTGCGGACGTAGAGCAGCCGGTCGCCGGCCTCGATGGCGTCGGCCTCGGGCGCGTCCACCCGGTAGAGCCGGCCGCCGCGCACCAGGCCGAGCACGATGTCGGGCAGGTGCCGGGGCGAGCCGCCGATCTCGTTCGGCTCGACCTCGCGCTCGGCGATGGCCAGGCCGGTGTCCGGGGTGAGCAGGTCCTCGACCATGTCCACCACCAGCGGGGTGGCCGTGGCCATGCCGAGCAGCCGGCCGGCGGTCTCGCTGGAGACCACCACCGAGTCCGCGCCGGACTGGCGCAGCAGGTGCACGTTCTCGGCCTCGCGCACGGCCGCCACGATCCGGGCCTTGGGCGCCAGCTCCCGCGCGGTGAGGGTGACCAGCACGGCCGTGTCGTCCCGGTTGGCGGCGACGACCACCGCCCTGGCGCGTTCCACCCCGGCCACGCGCAGCACGTCGTTGCGGGTGCCCGAGCCCTGCACGGTGACCAGGCCGGCCGAGGAGGCCGCCTCCAGCGCGGTCTGGCTGGTGTCCACCACCGCGATGCGGCTGGGCTCGACACCGTCACCGAGTAACGCGCTGACCGCGGAGCGGCCCTTCGTGCCGTACCCGACGACGACCACGTGCTCGCGCACCTTGGCCCTCCACTTCTGAATCCGGAACGCCTGGCGGGAACGTTCGGTGAGCACTTCCAGTGTGGTTCCGACCAGGACGATCAGGAACAGCACCCGCAGCGGGGTGATCACCAGGACGTTGACCAGCCTGGCCGCGTCGCTGGCCGGCGCGATGTCGCCGTAGCCGGTGGTGGACAGCGACACCGTGGCGTAGTAGACGCAGTCCAGCAGCGTCAGGCCGTCGCCGTTGGCGTCCCGGTAGCCGTCGCGTCCGATGTAGACGATGGCGACGGCGGCGGCCAGCGCCAGCGCCGCGCCGATCACCCGGCGCACGATCGCGTTGACCGGGCTGACCGAGACGTCGGGCATCCGGATCACGCCGACCAGGGTGTGGTCCGGCCGGTCGGTGAGCCGGGCGTTCGGGCTTGACCAGCGTCCGATCATGCTCGGTTCGCCTCCTGTTCCCGCCCGGGTTCGGGCCGCGCCGAACCGGCCAGCCCCAGCTCCGCGGTGATCCCGGCGGGTTCGGCGGCCGGGGTGCGCAGCCGGTCGGGCAGCAGCCGCCACAGCCTGGCGAGCGCCTCGGCACCACGCAGCAGCACGGGCAGCACCACCCGTTCGTTGGGGGCGTGAATCCGGTCATCCGGCAGGGTCGCACCGAAGTAGACGACCGGCACGTCCAGCCAGGCGTGCAGCAGCGCGGCCGGCCCGGACCCGCCGGTGCGGCTGAACAGCACCTCCTGGTCGAACGCGGCGGCCAGGGCGTCGCGCACCGCCAGGGTGGCCGGGTGGTCGATGTCCACCGCGTAGGGCGGCACGCCCGAGCCGTGGAAGACCACCTCGGCGGTGACGCCGGGTGGGGTGTGCTCGGCCACGAACCGGCGGATCAGCTCCTGGACCCGGTCCAGCTGCTGGTCGGGCACGAGCCGGCAGGTCAGGGCGGTGCTGGCCTGTCTGGGCACGATGGTCTTCACGCCCGGCCCGGTGTAGCCGCCGTGGATGCCGGTGATCTCGGCGGTGGGCCGCACCCAGGTGCGTTCCAGGGTGGTCCAGCCGGCCTCGCCGGTGGCCGCGGTGACCCCGTCGGCCGGGCCGGCCAGCCAGGCCGCCTCGTCAAAGGGCAGCCGGGCGAAGTGCTCGCGCTCCAGTGCGCTGGGTTCGCGCACGTCGTCGTAGAAGCCGGGGATGGCGATCCGGCCCTGCTCGTCGTGCACGGCCGCGACCAGCCGGGCCAGCGCGATGGCCGCGTTGGGCACGCCACCGCCGAAGCGACCGGAGTGCAGGTCGGAGTTTCCGCTGGTCATGGTGATGGTGGCGGTGATGTGGCCGCGCTGGCCGGTGCACACGGTGGGTGCGGAGCGGTCGAACAGCGGGGTGTCGGTGAACACCACCAGGTCGGCGCCGAGTTTGGTGCGGTGCTCGGCCAGCAGCGTGGCGATGTGCGGCGAGCCGGACTCCTCCTCGCCCTCCACCAGCAGCTTGAGCGTGACCGACGGCGCGGTCTGCCCGGTGGCGGCCAGGTGGGCGCGCAGCCCGAGCAGGTGCATGGCCACCTGCCCCTTGTCGTCGCTGGCGCCCCGGCCGAACAGCTCCTCGCCGCGCACCACCGCCTCGAACGGCGGGTGCTGCCAGTGCTCCACCGGGTCGACCGGCTGCACGTCGTGGTGGCCGTAGACCAGCACGACCGGCGCGGCCGGGTCCTCGGCGGGCCAGCAGGCGTAGACCGCGGGCAGGGCCGGACCGGTGTCCCAGACCTCGACGGTGGGCCAGCCGTCCCGGCGCAGGGCGGTGGCCAGCCACTCGGCCGAGCGGGCCACGTCCGCGTGGTGGGCGGGGTCGGCCCCGATCGAGGGAATGGCGATCCACTCGCACAGCTCGGCCACGAAGTCGTCGGCGAGCCCGTGCACGGCGCTGCGCTCCGGACTGGCCGGCTCCGAACTGGTCTGTTCTGGGCCGCTGGTCGGTTCTGGGCCGGCCTGCTCTGGGCTGACGGTCACGCAGGAGCAGGGTAATCGAACGGACCCGCGCTGACACCAGCGCGACACCGGCCACATCCCGGAAAACTGTACCGTCCAGACGGTATAGTTTCGGGCATGGCAACGACCAACGCGGTGATCCCGCACGTCCAACGCCGGTGGGCCGCCCTGGCCGTGCTGGTGGGCTCGGTCCTGCTGCTCGCGATCGACGGCACCGTGCTCCACCTGGCGGTGCCGGCCCTCACCCGGGACCTGGCGCCCACGGCGACCGAGGTCCTGTGGATCGGCGACGTCTACTCGCTCACCCTGGCCGGGCTGCTGGTGCCGGCCGGCACCATCGCCGACCGCTTCGGCCGGAAGAAGGTGCTGCTCATCGGCACCGCCGCGTTCGGGATGGCCTCGGCGCTGGCGGCCTTCTCCCCCAGCGCCGGCACGCTGATCGCCGCCCGCGTGCTGCTCGGCGTGGCCGGCGCGACGATCATGCCCTCGACGCTGTCGATCATCCGCAACCTGTTCCCCGACGCCCGCGAGCGCACCAGGGCCATCGCCATCTGGTCGGCCGGCTCTGGCGGCGGCCTGGCGCTGGGGCCGCTGGTCGGCGGCGCGCTGCTGGAGCACTTCTGGTGGGGCTCGGTGTTCCTGGTCAACGTGCCGGTGGTGGCCGTGTTCCTGGTCGCGGGCACCCTGCTGCTGCCGGAGTCGCGCGACCCGGCACCGGGCCGGTTCGACCCGCTCTCGGCCGGCTTGTCGATCGCGACCGTCACCCCGCTGGTCTACGCGGTCAAGCACGCGACCGGTTCCGGCCTGGACGGCTGGACGCTGGGGACCGCGCTGGTCGGCCTGGCCGCCGGCACGCTGTTCGTCCGGCGGCAGCGCCGGCTGGCCACCCCGATGCTCGACATCGGGCTGTTCCGCAACAGCGCGTTCAGCGGCGCGGTGCTGGCGGACTTCATCGCCGTCTTCGCCCTCACCGGCCTGCTGTTCTTCTTCTCCCAGTACCTCCAGCTGGTGCGCGGTCTCGACCCGCTGGCGGCCGGGCTCACCGAGCTGCCGGCGATGATCGCCGCGATGCTGGTCGTCGCCGTGGTCGGCGTGGTCGTCACCCGGCTGGGCACCGGTCGCGCGGTGGCCACCGGCCTGGCGCTGGCCACGACCGGCCTGGTCCTGGTCTCCCTCGCCGAGGGCGCCCAGGGCTACCTGTGGCTGGTCCTGGCCCTCGTACCGGTCGGACTGGGCGTGGGGCTGGCGATGACGCTGACCGCCGACGCGGTGGTCTCGGCGCTGCCGCCGCGCCGCGCCGGCGCCGGCTCGGCCATCCACGAGACCGCCTACGAACTCGGCACCGCGCTCGGCATCGCGGTGCTGGGCTCGGTGCTGACCCTGTTCTACCGGGCGGGACTGGACGTGCCCGACGCGGTGCGCCCCGAACTGGCCGACTCGGCGGCCTCGGCGCTGGCCGTGCTCGACCCGACCTCCGAGCTGGCCGAGGCGGTGCGCACGGCGTTCACCTCGGCCATGCAGACCACCGCGCTGATCGGCGCGGTGATCACCGCCGCGGCGGCCCTCGTCGCCTGGCGCGCCATCCCGTCGGGTAGGAAAGGGCCCTCGGCGGGCGGTGGGAGCGCGCCAGAAGAGGAGTGAGACATGGCGCGCAAGGCCGGGCGCACACCGGAGGAGACCCGCCGGGCGCTGCTGAACGCGGCCAGCGCCGTGATCCGCACCCGGGGGATCTCCGCCAGCCTGGACGAGATCGCCCGCGCGGCCGGGGTGTCCAAGGGCGGGCTGCTCTACCACTTCGCGACCAAGGACGACCTGGTGCGCGCCCTCGCCGAGGACCTGATGGAGTCGTTCCGGGCCGACGTGGTCGCCGCCGTCGACCCGGCCGACCAGGCCCCCGGCCGGCTCACCCGCGCCTACATCAGGGTCTCCCTGGCCGGCCAGCACGACGAGACCGCGGTGCGGGAGAGCGTCGCCCTGGTCACCCAGCTGCACAACTGGCCGGAGATCGTGGACCTCGCGCGCGCCGACGCCCGCCGCTGGACCGAGGACCTGCGCGCCGACGGCCTGCCCGACCACGTGCTGTCCCTGGTCATCGCCGCCGCCGACGGCGCGAGCGCCACCCCGCTGTGGGGCGGTGCCATCCCCGAGGGCGCGGCTCACCTGCTGGAGCGCCAGCTCCTCCGGCTCACCCGGGACCAGCGGCTCTGGCAGCACCTGGAGCTGGACCCCGCGGCGGGGTAGCCCGCGCCGGCGGCGACGCCCCCCGGGGGACGGGATCGGGCGGCGGGTGCGCGGATGCGCCGGTGCCGGTGCGGCTGAGCAGCGAGCACTCGGCAAAGTCCGATTTTTACGCGACTCTGAGTTGCCCAGGGACCACTCGAACGAGTGGGTCACTACACGGTGGGCTGAGTTCTGCAAACGATCGGCCGGCGAGCACCGAAATCCTCATGTGCGGACACCGTCGATCCCGGTCCGGAACCGGGCCACCCAGCACCCCCGCCAACGTCCCTGCCGGCGACCGCCCCGGCATGGCCGAACAAGGAGGACGCCAGCATGACCACCGGCCATGTGTGGTGGTGTTCAGCCATGGACGGGCTGGCCCACGCGATCCCCGCCGACCAGACAGCCGGCACCGAGGACGGGTTCTACCAGACCGCGTGCGCCCTGCTGCTCACCGAGACAACGGTGATGAAGGGGGGCGGCCAGAGCGTGTGCCCGGCCTGCCGGGCCGCCGTGGCCGGTGACCCGGCCGGTGCCGGCGGCTAGTCCCGGCCGGTAGGCCCGACTCAGCAACCCGACTCAGCAGGCCGGCCCGGTAGGCCCGGTCCAGCAGTCCGATTCAGCAGGCCGGCCCGGTAGGCCCGGCTCAGCAGCCCGGCCCAGCAGTCCCGGCTCAGTAGTAGAGAACGTCCCAGTGGTTGCCCTCGTCGCAGTACAGGTTGCCGGACAGCGCCTGCCACTGCCCGTAGCCGTCGGCGCGCCGGCCCACGTAGCTGAAGCTGCCGCGGATGTAGTTGTCCAGGCAGGGGTTCTTGCTGAGGTCGAGCTTGTAGCCGGCCCAGTGGCTGTGCGGGTTGGCCAACGAGTGGCCGGCCTCGGTGCCGCCGCTGACGTTGACCGGACAGCCGCTGGCCTCCTTCAACGTGATCACGCCGTCGATCGTGCCGGAGTTGACCTGGTCGAACGAGGTGCACGCCGGGTTGTCGCGGTCGGTGCAGCCGCCGGTGGAGTTCCAGGTGACGCCGGCGTCGAGGAGCCGCTCGACCGCCTCCTCGTGGGTCAGCTTGTCGCCGCTGGCGCTCGCGGCGGGTGCCAGCGCGAGCACGGTGCCCAGCCAGGTGGCGGCGGTCAGGCAGCTGGCGGCGGTCAGGGCGGGGGTGGCGGGAATCGCGTGCGCGCTCATCCGATCTCCGTCCGTTCTCCGTGGTTCGGCGGGTCAGCGGCACGGAGACCCGGAAACCGGGTACCGGCGCAACCGCGGCGCGGATTTCACTCCTCCGGCGGTCACCGCATCAGGCGGGTTGACCAGCCGGATGGGAAAGATCACAGGCCGACCGCACCGCAGGAAAGGCGTGCACGTGACAGCGGTTCCTCCCGGCATCGGCCCCGCTCAGCCGGGTCGGACGGGCCCCGGAGCCGCCCCGGGGCGGCACTCGTCGCAATCGCGGCGATGCAGGGACTTATTCGTAATCTGCATATGAGGTATCCAGCGCGACCACTACGCTGAGCACCGGCAGGAACACGTACCGCCCGTTCGTTGTTCAGCAAGCGTCGTTGAATCTGCAACAAAATTAGGATGCCGAGTGCAACCGCTCCTGAAGCAGGCCGTCGCAGCCCTTGGCTGGCGCGGGCTCCTCGTGCCCGACGTCGCCGTGCTCGGCCAGCAGGTGTCCGCCGTGGTGCGGCTTCGCCGGGACGTGCACACCTGGCGCAGCCGCAACGGCTGGCCGCCCCAGGCTGACCCGTCCTGGTTCCGCTCCTGGTTCGAGCCCGACCGGCACCGCCACCTGCCGGTCGCCGCCGTCGAACTGGTCGGTGTGCTGGTCAACGCGCCCGCCGCGGACCGCGCGTTACAGTCCTGCGGCACGCTGATGACGCTCGCCCCGTGCGTCGTGGTGCTGCCGGAGACCCCGCCGGTCGGCTCGTGGTCGGTGATCGAACTGGACTACTACGGGGTGGGTGTGGTGGCCGCGGACCGCGCGCGGCGCTCGGCCAACCTGGTGGTGCCACCCGAGGACCGGTCGGCCGAGTTCGGCCCGTCGCTGTTCGGCCGGTGGCTGCTGGAGGTGCTCTACGACCGGGTGGTCGAGGCGCAGCCCACCGACGTGACCACGCTGGCCAGGGAACTCCGCGCGCGCCTGACGGCCGAGGTCAACGGCCCCGAGGTCACCGCGCAGGGGACCAGCGCGCCCGGAGTCGACGCCTCAGGGGTCAACGCTCCGGAGGTTCCGGCCCCGGGCGGCGGCGCGCCCGGGGTCAACCGGCAGGCCGAGGCCGGTCACAGCTCCGGCTGGGTCGGGTAGGTCAGCCGGTAGGCGTCCCAGCGCAGTTCCTCGGCGTCCCACTCCACGCCCTCGCCGGGTTGCAGCGCCCGCACCACGCCGAACGAGTGCGGCCAGCGCCGCACCGCGTCGGCCAGTCGCACCAGCACGTACGCGTCCACCGACAGCTCGTCCTCGCCCGGGCCGACGAACGAGAAGCCCTCGTCGTCCCGCTGCACGTCGGTGAGCAGCGCCTCGCCGGTGACCACCGCCCGCTCGACCACGGCCGGGTCCTCGGCCGGCAGGTCCTCCGGCCAGGCGCTGTCCGCCAGGTCCGCGCAGCTCAGCTCGGCCTGGTTGGACAGCGGCGCGATGTGCCAGCCGTTCTCCGCCCAGTTCCACACCGCGGTCTCCCCCGGCTGGACCATCCGCAACACGGCCACGTGCGGCCAGGCCCGCACCACGTCGCCGAGGGTGATCTCCTCCACCAGCTCGCGGGCCTCGCCCGGCCCGTCGAAGCACCAGTCCCCGGCCTCGGTGCGGGTGACCCGGACCAGTGGTTCGCGCAGTTCGACGAGGTCCACGGCAATGCTGGCCGGGGTCTCCGGCGGACTGGCCAGCTTCCAGCTTGCAGGGCTGTGCATCGCCCGATCCTTGCACAGCCGCGCCGATCGCGGACCCCACCAGCCGTTCCCAGTCCACGCCTTGCCCGGCACCCCCGGCCTCCGCCCCCGCCGGCCTCAGTCCACGGTGGGCACGCCCCGGATCAGCGCACGCAACCCGTCCGCGTCGAGCAGGTCGGCCGGCCGCAGCGTGCGGTTGTGCCGCACGTAGTGGAACGCCGCCCGCACCGAGGACACCGGTGCCCCGGACAGCGCCGCCCAGGCCAGCCGGTAGGCGGCCAGCTGCACCGACAGCGCGGGCAGCCGGTCCCGGTCGGGCAGCGCGCCGGTCTTCCAGTCGACCACGGTCCACCCGCCGTCCGGGTCGGCGAACACCGCGTCCATCCGGCCCCGCACGGCGATGCCGTCCACCTCGGTCTCGAACGGCACCTCCACGTCGTGCGGCATCCGCTCGGCCCAGTCGCTGGCCAGGAACGCGGCGCGCAACCGGTCCAGCTCGCTGTCCGGGGCCGCGCCCTCGTCGGCCGCGCCGGGCAGCTCGTCGATGTCCAGCAACCGGTTGGCGCCGAAGCGCTTCTCCAGCCAGGTGTGGAACGCGGTGCCGCGCCGCGCCAGCGGGTTGGGTGGGAACGGCAGTGGCCGCCGCAGCCGGCGGGCCAGCGCGGCCGGGTCGGCGGCCAGCTCCACCAGTTGGCTCACGGACAGCTGGTCGGGCAGGGCCACCCGTTCCCGCCGACCCGCGCCGGCCCGCTCGGCCAGCAGCACGTCCACGTCCCTGGCCCAGCCCTCGGGGTCGTCCTCGGGCAGGTCGAGCCCCGGCGAGGTGAACTCCTCGGCCAGGACGGAGTCCCCGGGCGGGACGTCCCCGAGTGAGAGGTCCCCGAGTGAGAGGTCCCCAGCCACCACGTCGTCCGGGGGCAGGCCGTCGTCGGGCGGCTCGTCCGGGGGGAAGTCCTCGGGTGGCTCGGGCGGCAAGTCGGCTTCGGGCGGGTAGTCAGCTTGGTAGTCGTCCTCCGGCGGGTAGTCGTCGAACGGCTCCGGCGGGAAGTCCTCGGGCGGCTCCGGTGGTTCCGGCGGTTCCGGCGGCTCGGCCGCTGCGGTTTCAGCCAAGCTGGCGTCGGCCAAGCCGGCGGCGGGCCGGTCTGCGTCAGGCGGCTCGGCGTCAGGCGGCTCGGCGTCAGGCGGCTCGGCGTCAGGCGGCTCGGCACCGGGCGGCTCGGCGTCGGGCAGCTCCGCCAGGGCGGCCAGCACCAGGTCGGCGCCCTCGGCCACGGCGGCCCGGCGCGAGCCCAGCGGGTCCACCGGCCAGCGCGCGGACGTGGTCACCTCGGCCAGCGGGTTGGGCTCGCCCTCGACCGGCGCGTCGGCCCACACGTCGACCACGCCGATGTCGGCGGTGAGCGCGCCCCTGATCTCGGTGAGGAACGGGGACGGGCCGCGCGGGTGCTCGCCGGTCTCGCCCCACCAGTGGCCGGACATCAGCAGGGTGCGCTCGGACCGGGTCAGCGCGACGTACAGCAGCCGGCGCTCCTCGACCAGCCGGCGCTGCTCGAACTCCTCGGCGTGCGCGGTGAGCGCGTCCTCCAGCTCCTTGCGGTTCTCCGCGCCGGTGAGCCGCAGCTGGGGCAGGTCCTCGGCGTCGCCGTGCAGCTCCGCGGGCAGCTCGGTGACCGAGCGCAGCCAGCAGGAGGACTTGCGCCGCCCCGGGAACACGTCCTTGACCAGGTGCGGCACGGCCACCACCTGCCACTCCAGGCCCTTGGCCGCGTGCATGGTGAGCACCTGCACCCGGTCCTCGGCCACCTCGACCTCGCCCGGCTCCAGGCCGTCCTCGGCGCGCTCGGCCGTGGTCAGGTAGTCCAACAGGGACGGCAGGGTGGCGGACGGGCTGGCCGCGGCGTACTCGGCGACCACGTCGGCGAACGCGTCCAGGTGGGCGCGGCCAACGCCGCCCGGCCGGGCCATCGCCTCGATGTCCAGCAGCAGGGTGCGTTCCACGTCGGCGACCAGCTCGGGCAGCGGCTGGTCCAGCCGGCGGCGCAGCGCGGCCAGCTCCCAGCCCAGCCGGCGGATGCGCCGGTAGCCCTGGGCGGAGTAGCGCTCCGGCTCGCCCGGGTCGTCCAGGGCGTCCACCAGGCCGGCCTGTTCGGCGTGTTCGCCGGGCAGCGCCTGGGTCAGCGCCACCAGCGGATCGTCCACTCCGGACTCGTCCACTGTGGACCCGGTGCTGGTTCGGCCGCCGCGCCCGGCCAGTTCGCCGGCGCGCTGCCACAGCGCGGCCAGGTCGGCGGCGGACAGCCGCCAGCGCGACCCGGTGAGCAGCCGGGCCGCCGCCGTGCCGGCCAGCGGTTCCACCAGCACCCGCAGCGCGCTGACCAGGTCGCGCACCTCGGGCTCGTCCAGCAGGCCGCCCAGCCCGACCACCTCGACGGGCAGGCCGCGGTCGCGCAGCACCGCGGCGATGCCGGCCATGTCGGCGCGGCGGCGCACCAGCACGGCCGCGGTGGGTGGGCTGCCCTCGGCCGCGACCGCGGCGTGCCACCGGCTGGCCACGGCGTCGCCCAGCCAGTCCAGTTCGGCGCGCACGTCCGGCAGCAGCGCGCAGTGCACGTCACCGGGGCCGGCGCCGTCGCGGGCGCGCAGCTCGTCCACTTCCAGGCCGGCCGAGCGCAGCGGCCCGGACACGGCGTTGGCCAGCGCCAGCACCTCGGGCGGGTTGCGGAAGCTGGTGAGCAGCCCGTACCGGCGGGCCGGCACCACCTCGCCGGCCCTGGCCACCGGGAAGTCGGTGGTGAACCGGGGCAGGTTGGCGGCGCTGGCCCCGCGCCAGCCGTAGATCGCCTGCGCCGGGTCACCCACGGAGGTGACCGGCAGCGGCGGGTCGTCGGCGCCGCCGAACAGCGAGCGCAGCAGCACCCGCTGGGCGTGCCCGGTGTCCTGGTACTCGTCCAGCAGCACCGCGCCGAACCGGTCCCGCTCGCCGCGCACCACCTCGGGGTGTTCGCTGGCCAGCCGCGCGGCCAGGGACATCTGGTCGGCGAAGTCCATGGCGGCCTCGCGCCGCTTGCGCTGCGCGTAGGCGTCCAGCAGCGGCAGCAGCGCCGCCCGCAGCCGCTGCGCCGCGATGATCTCGCGCAGCCCCACCGGCAGGTCCGCGCGCTGGCGGGGGGCCCTGGGCGCGTTCTCGATCGTCTGGCACAGCCAGCTGGCGTGCGCGCGCAGCCGGTCCGGGTCGACCAGGTGCTCGCCCAGCTCACCGGCCAGCGCGAGCAGGTAGTTGGTGATGGTGGCCGGCACCTTGTCGGTGTCCAGGTCCTCGGTCCAGGTGCTCACCACCCGGTGCGCCAGCTGCCAGGACGCGGTCTCGGTGAGCAGCCGCACGCCGGGCTCCACCGGCAGGCGCAGCCCGTGTTCGGCGACCAGCCGGCCGGCGTAGGCGTGGTAGGTGAGCACGGTGGGTTCGCTGGTCAGCACGGCCGCGCGGCGCTCACCGCTGGGGTCGAGCCGGTCCAGCAGGCCGGAGCCGGCCAGCCGGCGCAGCCGGGCCCGCACCCGCTCGGCCAGCTGCCTGGCCGCCTTGCGGGTGAACGTCAGGCCCAGCACCCGGTCCGGGGTGACCAGGCCGTTGGCCACCAGCCACACCACCCGGGCGGCCATGGTCTCGGTCTTGCCGGCGCCGGCCCCGGCCACCACCAGGGCGGGTTCGGCCGGCGCGGCGATCACCGCCGCCTGTTCCGGGGTGGGCGGGTGCAGGCCGAGGGCCGCGGCCACCTCGGCCGGGCTGACCAGGGCGGGTTCGTCGCGCTCGTGGTGTTCATCGCGCTTGTCGGCGAGCAGTGTCACTGCGGCACCTGTCTCCCGGACGGGTGCAGCGGGCAGCTGGTGCGGGCCGGGCAGCGCGGGCAGTCGGGGTTCTCCACCGCGCTGTACTCCGGGCCGACGCACGCCGAGCCGGCCTGGCGGACCGTGGCCAGCCAGGTCTGGGTGCTGGCCTCGTCCAGTGCCGGTTGGACGCGCTCGGCCGCGCCGGTCCGGCGGTCGGCCTTGGCCACGTACAGCAGTCGGGCGCCACCCGGTTCCGGCGCCAGGCCCAGGCCGGTGAACGCGCCGAGCGCGGCGGCCAGCTGGTAGACGGCCAGCTGCGGGTGCGCCTCGGCCTCACCCTTGGTGACCGGGGTCTTGGCGGTCTTGATGTCCACCACCACCGGCCGGCCGGCCGCGTCGGTCTCCAGCCGGTCGACCCGGCCCTTGACCCGCAGCCACGGCCCGCCCGGCCGGCCGTCGGGCGTGGTCTCCGGCGGGATGTCCACGGACAGTTCCTGCTCCACCGCGACCTGGTCGAGTTCGCCCCGGCTGCGGTCCTGCCAGTCGAGGAAGGTGTCCAGCATCCGCTCCACCCGCTGGCGCTCCCGGCGGGAGAACCACGGCGCGCCCGCGTCCACCGCCGCCCACGCCTCGTCCAGCTTGGCGCGCAGCGCGTCCCGGTCGGCGCCGCTGGCCGCGGCCTGGGCCAGGGCGTGCACCAGGGTGCCGGTGATCGAGGCCAGTTCGGCCGGGTCCTGTCCGCCGTGCCGCTCCACCATCCAGCGCAGCGGGCACTTGGTCAGCACGTCGATGGTGGACGGGGACACGTTGACCCGCTGCCCGCGTGTCCACAGTGGAGTGTTGCTGGACGCGGCCGGCAGTCCGTACCAGGAGTTGGGGTGCGCGCCGGGCACGCCGGCCTTGGCCAGCCGGGCCAGCTGGGTGGCCGCGCGCCGCCGCCGGTCGGTGGGCTCGCCCGCGTCGCACACCACCCGGCGCAGCTCCCCGACGAGTTCGGCCAGCACCAGGCCGCGTTGCGGGGTGAACACCGGTCGGGGCGTGGCCTGCGGGTCGGCGGCCAGCCCGTCCAGCTCGTCCAGGAACCGCGACGGCTGTTCCTCGTCCCCGCGCACCGCGCTGACCAGCAGGGTGCGCCGGGCCCGGCTGGCCGCGACCAGCAGCAGCCGGCGTTCCTCGGCCAGCAGCGGCGCCGTGGCCGACACCGGCGTGGTCGCCGGGTCCACACCGGACAGCAGGTCCACCATGCGTTCGACGCCCAGCAGCGAGCCGCGCAGCCGCAGGTCCGGCCAGGTGCCCTCCTGCACGCCGGGCACGGCCACCACCGTCCACTCGCGACCGGCGGCGGCGTGCGCGGTGAGCACCGCCACCGCCTCGCCGATCGGCGCGGCCGGCGCCAGGGTGTCGCCCACGATGTCCTGCGCGGCCAGGTAGTCGGCGAACTCGGTGACGCCCGCGCCGGGCAGCCGGTCCGCGTACTTGGCGGCGGCGTCGAACAGCGCGACCACCGAGTCCAGGTCCCGGTCGGCCTGGGCGCCGCCCACCCCGCCCCGGCCGGCTTGGGCCACCCAGCGCGGTTCCAGGCCACTGGCCTGCCACACCCGCCACAGCACCATTTCCACGCCAAGGCCCTCGGCCAGCGCCTGCCTGGCCACCGCCAGCAGCCCGGCGATCCGGCGGGCCGGCTCGGCCTCGGCGTCCTCCAGCGCGGCCAGCACGTCCACCGAGGTCAGCACCTCGACCAGCAGGTCACCGCTGGCCCGGTCGCCGCCGGCGGCCAACTCCAGCCGGCGCAGGCCGCGCCGCAGCCGGCGCAGCGCCAGCGGGTCGGCGCCGCCGAACGGCGAGGCCAGCAGCATGGCCGCGGTGTCCTCGTCCAGCGCCTCGGGTTCGGCGGCGCAGCGCAGGATCGCCAGCAGCGGGCGCACCGCGGCCTGCTGGGCCAGCGGCAGTTCGTCGGCGGGCACCGCCACCGGCACGCCCGCGGCCAGCATGGCCCGGCGCAGCACCGGCAGGGTGTTCGCGGTGGACCGGACCAGCACGGCCATCTCCGACCACGGCACGCCCTCCAGCAGGTGCGCGCGGCGCAGCTGGTCCGCGATCCAGCTGGCCTCCTGCGCGGTCGAGGACAGCAACCGCACCTGCACGCTGCCGGTTCCAGTCTCCTGTGGACTGTCCGGGGTGGACTCCCGGGTGGGCGAGACACCGGGCAGCCGGGCGGCCAGCCGGCGCACCGCCGTGGCCACGTTCGGCGCCATCCGGTGGTTCTCGGCGAGCACCACCGTGCGGCCCGCGCCCGGGTCGGCCTCGACCAGCAGCCGGGGATCGGCGCCCCGGAAGGAGAAGATCGCCTGGTCCGGGTCGCCGGCCAGAACCAGTTCGCCGGTCCTGCCCTCGTCCCCGGCCAGGGTCCGGATCAGCGCGAACTGGAGCGGGTCGAGGTGCTGGGCGTCGTCCACCAGCAGGTGCCGCACCCGGGCCCGCTCGGCCGCCAGCAGCTCCTCGTCGTTGTCGAACGCCAGCAGCGCGCTGGTCACCAGCTCGGCCGCGTCCAGCGCCGGCCCGCTCTCCCGGCCGGCCTCGAACCCGGCGAGCAGCGTGACCTCCTCGTACTGCACGCCGAACGTGCCGGCCGCCACCCACTCGGGCACCCCGTGCCGCTCGCCGAGTTCCCGCAGGTCCTCCGGCCCGAGCCCGCGTTCGGCGGCCCGCAGCAGCAGGTCCCGCAGTTCCGCGGCGAAGCCGGGCAGCCCCAGCGCCGGCCGCAGCCGCTCCGGCCAGTGCGGGGCCCCCGCCTCGATGTCACCGGCGAGCAGTTCGCGGATCATGGCCTGCTGCTCGGGCGCGGCCAGCAGCCGGGGTGGCGCGGTGTCGCGCAGCACGGCCTGGGCGCGCAGCACCGCGAACGCGTACGAGTGGACGGTCCGCACCAGGGGTTGCCGGACGGTGCGCAGCGTGTCGCCGTGCTCGCCGTCCGCGTCCCCGGTCAGCAGCCGGGTGATCCGGGCGCGCATGGCGTTGGCCGCGCGCCGGCTGGCCGTGAGCACCAGCACGTTCTCCGGGTCGGCCCCACCCCGCAGCACCCGGTCGGCGGCCACCTCGGCCAGCAGCGTGGTCTTGCCGCTGCCGGGCCCGCCGAGCACCTTGAGGAACCCGCCCGGGCTGTCCAGCACCTGGCGGGCAGCCGCCGACCAGCGCGGCCGGGGCGAAGCGCCCACCGGCCGGCGGACCAGGAGCGGCGCCACAGTGGGCGCGGAAGCGGTGGGTGGCACGCGTGCGATAGAACCACGCTGCTCCGACAGCCCAGCGCCCGGGCACACCGCCCGACCCTCGTCGCGGGTTACCCGAGGGGTCCGCAAGGCCGCACCCGGACGGGCGCTACCCAGGTCCTAGCCAACGAATCGACCGATCAGGTAACGCACCACATCGCGAACCGGAACCTCGTCCTCAAAACGACCAGCCCGGTCCTCGAACAACATTTTCCCCAGATCTTCGGAAACAACCGCCGAGATCTCGCGGTCCCCGCACGAAAACGTCATCCACCAGTTCCACAACGCACCGGCCGGCGGCTCAGTCGCCGGTTCCACCTCGACGGTCACCCTGTTCTCGCCCATTTCGCGGACGGTGACCGAGGACAACCACTCGTCGCACAGCGCGGAGATCTCCGGGAGCTGCCGCCGCCACCTACCTAGCCCTGCCATGCCCGCCACACCTGGGCCCTGAGTTCCTCCGTGTAGAACTCCACCTCAAGGGCGGTGGTGTCAACGGTGAACCCCTCGCGTCCACTGTCCTGGTTCTTCCAGTACAGCAAACTGGAAAGCAGCGCGTTTCCGTACGTGGGTTCAACTCCCGTCGGCAGATAATATCCAATCTTGTCCAGCTCAACAGCGCAGAACTCAAGAGTTATCATCACGGGGATGCTGTCGTGTCGAAAGTCAAAGAATATCGACATGTGCTGCTTGCCCGGGAGGAACCGGATAGCCGTCACCGAGGCGTCATTCCGCAGATCGACGTCTCCCAACTCATCGAGTGTCACGTCGATGAGTGATGTTCCGCTCCGCAGTGGACTGATCCCCGAGAATCTCACCGGGCGCCACGTCTCAGCCAATGTTCGCTCCCTCACCCGCGTCAGAAGTTGGCATGCCGCCAGGGCAGCTCGTCCTCGCTGAACAGCACGGTGAAGACCGACGCGGGAACCTCTCCGTGCCAGGGACGGAACTCGGCCACCGTCGCCTCGACATCCGCGGCGCGCAACAGCGTCACCCCCGCATCCCGCAGGATCGCGAAGACGCGGGCGGCTTCCGGCGGGTTACCAGGCCACGGTCCGGTCCGCACGTGCGCGCGCTCGGCCAACTCACGATCGGGCGGAACGTAGATGAGCAAGGCGAACGGCCCGACCCCGGACAGCCACAACAACCACGTCCCCCCGCCGGGTCGCGGCGTTGTCAACGTGTAGGCGTAGCTGACGTCGTCGGGGCCGGTCCAGTCCTCCGCGCGCAGGAAACTCCGCAGCTGATCGATCGCGACACACCACGGCGGGAGGGCCGGCGTTTCGGCGTCGGCATCCTCGGGGTCAGTCCGCACGCCCAGCAGTGCCCACAGCCAGTCAAAGCAAGACCGATCACGCGGCGGGTCAACGAAGAAGCCGTAGTCGGGATTCTGGAGATCGCCGTAGGCGCGCCGCGCGTGCACCAGGATCTCCGCCAGGTCAACGCCCCCGGTCACCGGTGCCTCCACCGCCGAGGAGAGCGACGACGTCAGCCGCCATCCCCTGCTTCCACGCGATCAGGTCGCTCCGCCCCGGTTCGATCCGGGCCAGCCGAGCACGCAGCTTCCGGAGCCCGCTCCGGTCGAGCCCGCCCCCGTGCAATGCGGTGTGCTGGATGCCCGCCAGGTCGGCGTCCACTTCCACCAGTCGCGCCCAGTTCTCGAACTCGACATCGTCATCCGGTTGCGGCGGTGACGGCGCCCGCGTACCGCCGAACACGGCGGCCAGGACATCCACCCGATCGCTCATCAGAGCTACCTCGTCTCCAGTTCCGCCAGCAGTTCGCGGGCGTTCATGTCGCCCCAGGTGGCGCCGTGCTCCAGCACTGCTCGCGCCTCGTCGATCCGCCCCCGGTCGACGAGGAAGTAGCCGAGCGCATAGCTCCAGCCCTCCTCGTCGTTGTCGAACGCCGCCCAGAACTCGCGCTCGCACGCGGCCAGGTCCTCTTCGTGGTCCCAGAGGAACCACGCGTACTTCTGGTGCGCCCGTGGCGCGTCCAACTCGATCGCTCGCTGGAACAACTCGCCGGCTTCGCCTGTCCGACCCACCGCCGCGTAGGCGGCAGCGAGTGCCGTGTACACGGCGGGTTTGTCCGGAGCCAGGTACTTCTCGCCGACCTCGATCGCGGTTTCCGGGTCGTCCAGGTCGTCCTCGTAGAGGTGGATCAGGTTGCTGGGGGCCAGCACGTCACCGAAATCCGCGGACCTGCGCAGCACCTCGGCCGCCTCAACGAACCGCTTCTCGTCGCGGAGGAACACGCCGTAGTCGTTCAACGCGGACAGGTCACCGTGGCCGAGGGCTTTGCGATACGCGTCCTCGGCTGCTCTCGACTCATCGAGTTCCGACGCGATCGAGCCGAGCAGGCTGTACAGATCGGTCCGCCCGCGCCTGATCGCCCGCTTCACGACCTCCAACGCCTCACGCGGCTGGTCGCTACCGAGCAGGGCGTAGGCGAGTTCCCGAGGCGCCGAGCACTCACCGGCTGCGACCGCCGCGCGGAGCACCTCAATCGCCTCAGCGTGCCGGTCCGCGTGACGCAGGTCTTCGGCTCGACTCGTCAGCGGCTCATCCTCGTGCACGGCTGCCCCTGTTCCCCAGACTGACGCCCTGGGAATCATCGACGCCGATGCCCCGCCGCTCCAAGCGATTTCCCGCCGACCTGACCAGGGGCGATCCCGGGCGCCGGGACAGCGGGGCACGTGCCGGGTGGGAACCGGAGCTACCTAGGCGCCGGCGCGCGCCTTCTTGAGGACCTCGAACACGGCGAAGTAGTTCTTGTCGCCGTGGCCCTCGGCGATCGCCTGTTCCGCGATCTGCTGCGCCAGCCTCGGCAGGTCCACGTGCACGCCCTGTTCCACGCTGGTGCGCGTGATGTGCTCCAGCGCGGTGCGGTTCATCTCCAGCGAGCCGAGGTCGCCCGGGTAGTTGCTCCGGTCGAGTTCCTCGGCCTGCGCGAGCAGGGTGGCGTCCACGACCGTGGGCAGGAACCAGTTGACCGCCAGGTCGGCGAACGTGGCCGCGGGCACACCCGCCGAGCCGACCAGGGCGGCGGCGTGCAGGAACCCGTTGATGCTGGTGTACATCAGGTCGAGCAGGGCCGTGTTGTACAGCACCGCCCGGCCCGGGTCGGCGCCGAGGAAGCGCGGGTCACCCAGGGACGCCAGCGTCGGCCGGTGGGTGGTGAAGACGCCTTCGGGGCCGCTGTAGAGGAAGACCGCACCGGGGGTCCCGACCAGCGGCGGCGGCACCATGATCGCCCCGTCGAGGTAGTCGAAGCCGGTCCGCGTCGCCCACTCGTCAGCCGCGTGCGCCTCGGTGGGGGTGCCGGAGTTGAGGTTGATCAGGGCGCGGCCCCGCAGTGCCTCCTCGGCGCCGGCGAAGACCTGGTACATGGTGTCGTAGTCGTTGAGGCACGTGATCGTCAGCGGGCTGGCCAGCACGGCGTCCGCCACGCTCGCCGCCCGGTGGGCGCCCTTGGCGACCAGTGCGTCGGCCTTGGCCGCGGTGCGGTTCCACACGGTCAGCGGGTGTCCCTGGGCCAGCAGGGCCTCGGCGAGCGCCAGCCCCATCGGGCCGAGTCCGACGACGGTGACGGCGGCACGTTCGGTTGTCGACTGTGTTGTGGTCATGCTGGGACGCTAAGTTCTCACATCGATGTGAGAGTCAAACCTCGTCCTCATGGTGGTCGTCACATGCGCATCGGGCTGCTGTCCCAACGAACCGGAGTGAGTCAGCGCCTGCTGCGCTACTACGAGGAGCAGGGGCTGCTCAACCCCACGCGCCGGCCCAGCGGCTACCGCGAGTACGACGAGGAGGACGTGCGGCGGGTGCAGAACATCCGCACGCTGCTCGCGGCGGGGCTGGGCACCGAGAGGATCGCCGACCTGCTGCCGTGCATGACCGACGTGAACAAGCGGCTGGCGCCGGCGTGCCTGGGCGTGCTTCCCGGCCTGGAGGAGGAGCGGGACCGGCTCACCAACGCGGTGGCCGAACTCATCGCCGCCCGCACCGCGCTGGACGCCCTGATCACGGCCGCGCCCGAGGAACCGGACACGTGCCTGCTCGACGGGGACGAGCCGGGCGGCGCGACCGCGGACGAGCCGTTCGACGTGGACACGCCCGCCACGACCACCACCACGCCCAGGTCGGCGCTCCGCCTCCGCCGCTGATCCCCGGCCCCGGGCTACCTCGCCTCACTGCTCAGTGGGCCGCCAGCGACTGAACTGAACCGGGGGCAACTGATGTCCAGGTTGATCCAGCGCAGTTCCGCGGTGGCACCGAATCCAGGAATGCGAAGCTCCTCGTGGAGGGGCACACGCAGGAACCGGTATCCGGCGAGCAGAAAGCCGACCACGTGGTTGACGAGATCCACTTCTGACAGCGGGCTGCGCTTACCTGTTGACCGGCGCCCGGATTCGGCGTACCGCCGAGCAGGGCTCTCCGGATTGGCCTCGAACTCGTAAAGAACGCTGATCCCGCGCACTCGGTCGATGGACAGGAACCCCTGACTCTCTTCGCACGTGACGGTCAGCGTGGACGTCCTGCTGCCTGGCGGCTGGCCCCGCAGCTCCCGCTGTAGGACGGCTGGCGGATGTACAACGACGGTCAGCCGGCACTCGCGTGACAAACCGGCCATCGTGGCGTTGACGGTGGCAGCGAACGCCTCAACCCAGTGCCGCGACTGTTCGGCATTTGTTCGCTCCCGACAGCCCATCGGTTACCCATCGCTCCTGCAACGATGTGGCAGGAAGGCTTCCCATTCAATCACGCACGCCGCCGGAAGCCGGACTTCAACCGTGACCAGAGCAGCCTGAACCCCGGGCACAGCTCTGGCTCTCCCCACGGATCGGCGAATTCCTGCTCCCGGATCACTTCAGCTGCTTCGTCTGGCGGCAACCACCGAAGCCGCAGCCATTCGCCGTACCACTCCAGTTCTCCGGTAACTAATTCCGAGTAGGCATCTTCGCCCTCCGGGTATTCGACCTCGACGTGTTCCCACTGGTCATCGGCACCCTCCACCCGGCGAGCCAAGACCAAGTTCGCAACCTGCCCAGTGGGGCGGATATCTCCCACTTTCCTTACCAGAAGAGTCAAGCGCGGAACATCTCATATATCCCGAACATGAGCCCTGACCTCTTCCGCATAGAATTCAACTTCGAGCGTGGTCGTATAGAACGAGAAGCCTTCCCGACCCGTCTCGCTATGAGCCCAGTAGTCCAACGCCATAAGCACCGCATATCCACCTATCGGATCAACACCCCTTGGCAGGTAATACTCGACATCGGTCAGTTCAACGTCAACAAACTCAAGCGTTATTGACTTGGGGGCAGTTGCATACCGGAAATCCAGAAAGATCGACATGTGATCAAGGCCCGGAACAAAGCGGATGCCAACCACCCGAGCTTCGTTCTTCAGATCAACTTCCCCCAACTCATCCAGAGTGAAGTCGATATGTCCTGGCCTTTTCTGCAGAGCCTCCAGTCCAGAAAATATCACCAAACACACCTCATCCCCTGTTGACCGTGGCGGTACACACGATAGATATCGCACCACCCCACAGACGCGACCGGCCCGTCGTTACAGCAGAAACACCCGGTGGTCACGTTCGCGACAAATCGGGAAATGTGCTCGATTTCGCCCCGACGCCTGTCCACCGGGACCGCCACCCACCCCAGCGATTTCCCGAGCCCGTGACCCGGGTTGATCAGGTGTGTCAGGATCAGTGGGTCACTGCTCACGTCGTTGGTCTGCCACAACGGCCGGGAACCCACCGGCTGCCCGACCGCTGTCGGCGGATGCTGGGGAGGCGGCCATGACCGAGGCCAACCCGAGGGAAGTGTCCACTCCGGTCCCGGGCAGTCCGTGCTGGGTGGAGTTGGCGACCGAGAACCCCGCCGTGGCCCAGGACTTCTACCGCACGCTGTTCGGCTGGGAGTACGAGACCCGAACGGACGGCTGGGGCCGGCCGTACACCGTGGCCACGCTGTTCGGTGATCCGGTCGCCGGGCTGCGCCACCACTGGGGGCCGGTGCTGGACTGGACGCCCTACCTGGCCACCGGTGATCTGGCCGGGCGCGCGAAGACCGCGCAGCAGCACGGCGGCACGGTGCTGGAGAGCGAGCACGTGGTGCCGGGGGTGGGCACGAAGACGCTGATCGAGGACGCCAGCGGGGCCACGGCCGGGCTGTGCCAGCCCCACCGGGACTGGCGGTTCGCCGCGGGCATGCCGGGCATGCTGGTGTGGCTGGAGTTCGTGATCCGCCGGGCCACCCTGGCCGACCGGTTCTTCGGCGCGCTGTTCGACTACGGGCAGAAGCAGTTCGGTGACGGCCGGTACGTGGACTACATGGTCTGGTACGCGGGCGAGGACTCGGTGATCGGCCGGGTGCGGATGCCCGAGGACGCGCCGGCCAACACGCGGCCGCGGTGGATCGCGCACTTCGCGGTCGATCCCGACGTGGGCTTCGACCAGACCCTGGACCTGGCCCGGATCAACGGCGGGCGGCTGCGGTTCAAGCCGTACGTGTCCACCCTGGGCAAGGTGGCCGTGCTGGCCGATCCGCTGGGCACCCGGTTCGCCATCATCGATCCGAGCCAGGCCGCTGACTGGGACTACGCCTCCGCGGCCGACGACCCCTACGACGACTGAGCCGTCAGCGTCATCCGGGCCCGCCGGCGACGAACCGCGCTCAGCCGGTGTAGGTGGCGAAGATCCTGGCGAAGTCGTACGGCTGCTGGCTGATGTTGGTGCACTGGTAGAGCGCGCCGGTGCAGGCGTTGCGGTCCCGGGTGGCCTCCCAGAACGACAGCATGCCGATGTGCTGCTGCTTGGCGAAGTTCACCAGCTGCTGCGCGTCCTCCTGGTAGAAGATCTCGTTGCGCGAGTCGTTCACGCCGATCATCGGGGTGACGCCGACCATGGCCCACGCCTGCGCGTCGGTCAGTCCGGTGTAGACGGTCTTGATCTGGTTCTTGGTGCTGGTGGCCGCCTGGATGGCCTTGGCGCCCTGGTCGCCGGGGCCCTGGTAGTAGTCCATCGCCATCACGTTGACCTTGTCCAGGGTGATGCCGGCGTTCTTGGCCGAGCGCACCACGCTCAGGCCGCCGTCGGTCAACCCGCTGGGCAGCACCGGCAGGGTCACCGAGATCTTCAGGTTGGGGTGGCTGCGCTGCACCGCGGCCAGCGCCTGGGAGCGGCGTTCGATGGACGCGCTGTCCTGGCTGGCCGCGCCCTCGATGTCCAGGTCGATGTAGTTGGCCTGGTAGGCGTCGATCACCGCGTTGTACTCGGTGGTCAGCGCGCTGACCGAGCCGCACGCGAGGGCCAGTTCGATGCCGCTGGCGCCGCCGAAGGAGATCTTCACGTCCCCGCCGGCCGCGCGGAGCTTGGCGATCTCCTCCTTCTGCCAGCCGCTGCGCGGGTCGTAGGCGTTGAACCAGCTGGCCTTGCAGCCCGCGCCGGTGACAAAGCCCAGCGTGTAGCTCTTGACCCCGCTCGCCGCGGACATCGCGGACAGCGACGGGGTGGGCCACGCGCCCATGTCCACGTACGGGGCGACCGGCACGGCCGCGGCGGTCGTGGCCGGGGATCCAGCCGCGTCGGCGGCGGTGGCGGTGGCCGACGGGGCGGCCAGGGCGAACACCGCGGCGGCCAGGGCGGCCATCGGGGCGAGCCGGCGGGACAGTGGTGCCATTGCTGGGTTCCTCCTGTGGGGACTGGGGGTTCCTCGGGAGGCGGCGGCGGATCACCCATTGGTATAGACCAAATTTGGCAGCGGCGGACAGGGCCGTTCGGAGCAACGCGCACCTGCGCTGGCACCCTTGGCGTTGTGGAGGAACAGATACACGAGAAGATCCGCGCGGTCGTCAGGGCGATTCCCGCTGGTCGGGTCGCCACCTACGGCGACGTCGCCGACCTGGCCAAGGCGCCGTCGCCCCGGATCGTGGGCCGCGTGCTGGCCGAGGACGGCCACGACCTGCCGTGGCACCGGGTGTTGCGGGCCAACGGCAGCTGCGCGCCGCACCTGGAGCAGGAGCAGCTGGCCCGGTTGCGCGAGGAGGGCGTGCCCGTCACCGACGGCAGGGTCGACCTGCGCACCCACCGCTGGGAGGTGGCCCGACCGGACGAGGCCGACGAGCCGCCCGGCCTGTGGTGACGCTCGACCGCTCGCCCAGCGGTTGATCCAGCCGTCATCCTCCGGGGGCAGTCGTGATCACCCGGAGGGACCAGGAAATCGCTTGCCAGATCGGCGTTCGCGCTGACGCGCCACCGAGTGGTCCGCCCCTACCGTCATCGCCACCTCAATCCGGAGAATCTGGAGGAATCAGGCAGATGACAGGGAGAACACGAGCGGTGGCCGTGGCCGTGGTGGTCGCCGGCCTCACCGGCGGTGTGCTCGCGGGAGGTGCCACCGCCGCCGGGGCTTCCCCTGGCGGCGGACTGGCGTGGACGGAGTGCGCCGGCACGGACGTCCCGGCGGGCATGGAGTGCGCCACCCTGCGGGTGCCGGTGGACTGGGCCAAGCCCACCGGCCGACGGATCACCCTCGACCTGGCGCGGCTGCCCGGCACGAACCCGGCCGCGCGGATCGGCTCGGTCGTGGTCAACCCAGGCGGCCCCGGTGCCGACGGCATCGACGCGTTGAAGAGGTCCGCCGCCCGCTTCACCGCGCTGCGCGACCGGTTCGACGTGGTCACCTGGGAACCGCGCGGCTCCTGGTACACCTGGGGTGACGCGCTCACGCAGTGCGCCATGACCGGACCGGTGTTCGCCCTGCCCCACACCGAAGCGGAGTACCAGGCCAGGGCCGAGGCGAACCGGGCCGCCGTCGAGCAGTGCCGCGGCAGGGACCCGGAACTGTTCGACCACCTGGACTCGGCAGCGCACGCCAGGGATCTGAACGCGATCCGCGCGGCCGTGGGTGACCGGAGGCTGAACTTCCTGGCCAACTCCTACGGCGGGGTGATCGCGGCCAGCTACGCCCGGCTGTTCCCGGACCGGGTCCGCACCGTGGTCCTGGACAGCATCCCCGACCACGTCAGCACCGACCGGCTGCCCGAGGAGATCGACCGGTACCGCGACAAGGAGGAGGTGTTCGCCCGCTGGATCGCCTGGTGCCAGGCCGCCACCACCTGTTCGCTGCGCGGCCAGGACATCCCGGCCGTCTGGCAGCGGCTGCTCGCCGACGCCGACGCCGCCCCCATCCCGGTCGGCTCGACCGGGGTCAGCTACGACGGGTTCGACGTGCAGATGGCGATCGGCCCGTTCCTGTCCAGTGCGGAGCGCTGGCAGCAGCTCAGCGACGCGCTGGACGAGGCACTGCGCGGCGACGCCACCGGGTTGAGCGCGCCCGCCGCCGGCATGCCCGGCCGCAAGCCCGTGGCGCCCAACGCCGGCCTGGCCACGTCGTGTGCGGACGGCATGCGGGGTTTCGCCTCCTACGCCGACTACCAGGCGGAGGTGCACCGCGGTCGGGAGCTGTCCCCGAACTTCCCCGGCTACCAGGCCGCCATGCGGATGCCCTGCGTCGGCTACCCCGGGCCGGTCAGCAACCCGCCGAGCCCGATCAACCCACGCGGGCTGCCGCCGCTGCTGGGCGTCGCCGACCTGCCCAGCCTGAACGCCACCAGGAACGTGGCTGACCAGGTGCCTGGCTCAGTCACCATCGCCATCGACGGGCTGGAACACGGCGCCTACCTGAACTTCGGCAACCCGTGCGTGGTGGCCCACGCCAACCGGTACTTCGTCGACCGGGTGCTGCCGCCGGCCGGCGCCACCTGCCCGACGAGCTGACCACCGCCCGGGGACGCCCAGCCGCACGGCGTCCCCGGGCTATCACCGTCTACTGACGACAGTCCACACGGGAACGCCGTACCGGCCGGCGCCCGGGCTCAGCCCAGCACGCCCAGGTGGGTGCGGTGGTGCTGGGGCGTGTCCACCTCGTCCAGCACGGCGATGGCGAAGTCGGCGTAGGAGATCCGGTTGGCCATGTCCGCGCGCTCGCCCACCCGGTAGCCGCCGGTGCGCGCGCCGTCGTGGTCGAAGTCGCCGCACGGGCTCAGGTACAGCCAGTCAACGGCGTCGCCCTCGGCCCGCAACACGTCCAGCCCGGCCGCGTGCGCCAGGCAGAACTCGCGCGCCTCGGCCGGCAGGTCCATCGCGTCCACGAACCGCGTGCCCGTGTCGTCGGGCAGCAGCGCGCCGAGGCCACCCACCACCAGCCGACCGATCCCGGCCCGCGCCACCCCGGCCAGCAGGGCCCGCGTCGAGTCCACGAAGAACGCCGGCGGGTTGGTTCCCGGCCCGTACACCGCGGCCATGGACACCACCGCGTCGTGCCCGGCCACCAGGTCGGCGACGGCCGCGCCGTCGGTCACATCGCCCGCCTCGACCCGCACCCCGGCGCCGGCCAGCTCCGCGTACTTGGCCGGGTCGCGCACCACGGCGGTGACCTGGTGGCCCCGGCCGCGCGCCTCGGCCACCACCTGCCGACCGGCCCGGCCACCCGCGCCGAACACCACGATCCCGCTCATCGCGAACACCCCTCTCCGCCTCCGGTCGGGACGTGTTCCCGGCCGGTGGCCGGACCATAGGCGGCGGGGTGGTTTCCGATCGGATACCGCGATCACGGTTATCGTGGCGGGCGTGCGCAAGCCGCTTGCCCCCGACATGTTCGACGAACTGTGCCCGTCGGCGCTCTCCCCGTTCCGGTTGGTCGACAAGTGGGCGCCGCTGATCATCATGTGCCTGGAGGACGGCCCGCGCCGCTTCTCCGAACTGCGCGTCCCCCTGCACGGCATCACCGCGAAGACGCTCACCCAGTCGCTGCGCGGTCTGCAACGCGACGGCCTGGTCACCCGCACCGCCTACACCGAGGCCAGCCCGCGCGTGGAGTACGAACTCACCCCGCTGGGCCGCAGCGTGATCAAGCCGATGCTGACCATGTGCGCGTGGGTGAGCGAGCACTGGGACGAACTGCTGGATGCCCGCGAGGCGTACGAGCGGAACACGTCCCAGCTCGACCAGGCGGGCTGATCAGCCCAGGGACGGGAACAGGGCGAGCGCGTTGCCCCGGTTGATCCGGGCCCGCTGCGCCGAGGTCAGCGCCGGGTCGCTGTCCAGCGCCGCCGCCATGTCCAGCATCTGCTCGCTCGTGGAGTAGGGCCAGTCGGTGCCGTAGAGCAGGCTGGGCGCGCCCGCCGTGGCCAGCAGCGTCGGCGTGGCGTGCGGCGACATCGGCGCGGCCGTGTCGTAGTGGAACCGGCGCAGGTCCTCGGGCAGCAGCGCGGCGTCCATCGGCGGGGTCATGCTCGCGCCGGCCCGCGCCACCCGCGCGCTGATGTAGGGCAGGAACCCGCCGCCCTGCACCAGCACGAACGACAGCTGGCCGAACCGGTCCAGCGTGCGGTGCATCATCATGTTGATGGCGGCGCGGGTGGTCGCCAACAGGTAGTCGCACACCGAGCTGGGCAGTCCGGGCACGTCGGGGTTCTGCTCGCTGGCCCTGGTCAACGCGACCGGGTGCACCATCGCCACCGTGCGTTCGGCGTCGAGCTGGGTCAACAGCGGGTCGAAGACCGGGTCACCGAGGTAGCGGCCCTGCCCGTCGTGCGTGGGCAGTTCCACCCCGACCGCGCCGGCTTCCCGCCCGTACTGGGCCGACCAGCTCGCCCGGTCCAGGTTGTCCAGGTACGCCTGGGCGAGGAAGGCGAACCTGCCGGGGTGCGCCTCGGCCAGTTCGGCCAGGGCGTCGTAGGCCACCCGCAGGCTCTCCTGGTACTGCGCGTCGTCCGCGTAGGGCGCGTTCTGCGGCAGGCGCAGCGACACCACCGCGGTGGCGATCCCGGCTTCGTCCATCGTGGACAGTGTGGTGTTCGCGTCCCAGTGCGCCCACCACGGCACCTTGTTCCGGTCGGCCAGCCCCCGCGACTCCGCCCAGTCCAGCCAGGTGGGCGGGGTGCAGTGCTGGTGCACGTCGATCCGGCGGTCGCGGTTGTCCCGGTTGTCCCGGCCGGTCACGTCGTCGAGTGGGGCGGCCTGGCCGCCCGGGGTGGCGGCGAGCACGCCGGCCGCGGCAGCGGTGACCACGACCGCGCCCCTGGCCACGTCCCGTCGAGTCAGTGTTCGTTGCGTCGTCACCCATCCCAGTCTTCTGTCCCATGTGGACAGCCGCGACCGCAGGCCGGGATTTACCGCCGTTCGTGCGCCCGGGCCCGGCTCAGCCCAGGGACGGGAACAGGGCGAGCGCGTTGCCCCGGTTGATCCGCGCCCGCTGCACCGGGGTCAGCGCGGGATCGGTGTCCAGGGCGGTGGCCGCCGCCAGCACCTGCTCCCGGGTCAGCGCCGGCCAGTCCGAGCCGTACAGCAGGCGCGCCGATCCGACCGTGGCCAGCAGCGTCGGCGTGGCGTCGGGCGACATGGGCGCGGCCGTGTCGTAGTGGAACCGGCACAGGTAGTCCCGCAGCAGACCGGGGTCCACCGCCGGGGACAGCTGCCCGCCCAGCGTCCTGACCCGCGCGGCGATGTAGGGCAGGAACCCGCCACCGTGCGGCAGCACGAACGACAACCGGGGAAACCGGTCCAGCGTGCGGTGCATGGTCATGCTGAGACCGACCCGGGTCGTGGCCAACAGGTAGTCGCACATGAAGTTGGGCACGCCGGGGACCGCGGGCTGCTGCCTGGTGGTGCCGGGCAGATCAGCGGGGTGCACCACCGCCACCGCCGTCTCCGCGCTGAGTTCGGCCAACAGCGGGTCGAATGCCGGGTCACCGAGATAGCGTCCGCACAGGTCGTGGGTGTGGAACTGCACCCCGACCGCGCCCGCGCGCAGCGCGTACCGGGCCGACCACCGGGCCAGCTCCAGGTTGTCCAGGCGCACCTGGGCCAGGAACGCGAACCTGCCGGGATGCGCCGCCACCACCTCGGCCACCGACTGGTAGGCCACCCGCAGGCTCTCCCGGTGCAACGCGTCGTCCACCTGCGGATGAACGATCGGGGTGCGCACCGACATCACCGCCGTGGCGATGCCGGCGGCGTCCATCATGGACAGCGTGTCGGCCACGTCCCAGTACACCCACCAGCGCAGCTCGTCCCGGTCGAGCACGCCGCGCGCCTCGGCCCAGGCCAGCCAGGCCGGGGTGAGGCAGTGGTGGTGCACGTCGACGCGGCGATCCCGGTCGTCGTCGCCGGCGGCGGTCGCGCTCCCGTCACCGGCCAGGCTGAACACACCCGCCGTCGCGGCGGTGACCACGGCCGCGCCCTTGGCCGCCATCCGCCGACTCAGCACTCGTCTCATGATCACCCGAGACAGTTTTGGGTCGCGTGTGGACGGTCGCCACCGGAGGCCGGGAATTCCACCGATCGCGGAACCCGACCTCACCATGCGTGCGCACCGGGGATCCAGCGGTTTGACCGCACTGGCCACAAGGGATGAACAGCGGCTGTTCGGTGACGCTTTCCCAGTCGTGGGCGGGTTTTCCGCTCGCCCGATCGTGCGGTGATCTTCCTACCCCAACGGGTAGATGACCGGATACCTTGTCGGCTCATATGATTCTGCGACCAACGCGCATCTCGCGGGGCGGGGACATGATGCGCATCCGTGGCCGTTCGGGCGGGGTGTGTGGCACATGAGCCGTGACGAGATCAACGACCCACTGCTGTATCCCTTCGCCGACGGGCAGCAGCTGCGCCTGTCACCGCGCTACGCGGAACTGCGCCAGACCCCGGGACTGCCCAGGGTCCGGTTGCCGCACGGCGCCCCCGCCTGGTTGGTCACGCGCTACGAGGACGCCAGGTTCGTGCTCACCGACCGCCGGTTCCGCGCCAGGGTTCCCGGCCAGACCCCGGACACCCCGCGGATGACCCCCGATCCGCCGCCGCCCGAGGGCGACATCGTCCAGCACACCGGCGCCGCGCACATGCGGCTGCGCAAGGTGCTGGCCAAGGCGTTCACCGTCCGCCGGGTCGAGGCGCTGCGCTCGCGCACCACCGGGATCGTGGTCGAACTGATCGACGACATGGAGCAGCTGGGCCCGCCCGCCGACCTGGTCGCGCACTTCGCCCTGCCGCTGCCCATGTCCGTGCTCAGCGAGCTGATCGGCATCCCGCCCGAACACCACGACCAGGTCATGACCTGGTCCGGTGCCCTGCTCGGCCGGGAACTGACCACCGTGCCGCCGCACCAGACCGCCGAGCACGTCGCCGCGTTCACCGACTACCTCACCAACCAGATCCGCCACCGCCGCGCCACCGCCAGCGGCGGTGTGATCAGCGAACTGGCCCTGGCCTGCACCCGTGGCACGCTCAACGCCAGGGAGGCCGCGGTGCTCGCGCTCAGCCTGGTGCGCTCCGGCCGGGAGGCCACCACGGTCGCGCTCACCAACTTCGTCCACCTGCTGTCCTCCACCAGGCAGTGGAAGCGGCTGGTGGACGACCCCGCGCTGGTGTCCACCGCCGTGGAGGAACTGCTCCGGTTCACTCCGCTGAGCGCCGGTGCCCTGATCCCGCGCTGTGCCGTGGCCGACGCCGAGGTCGGCGGCCACCTGGTCCGCGCCGGCGAGTTCGTCATCGTCCCGTTCACCGCCGCCAACTGGGACGAGACCGCGTTCACCGATCCCGGCGACCTCGACCTGTCCCGCCGGCGCAACTCGCACATCGCGTTCGGGTTCGGGCCGCACCGGTGCATCGCGGCGGAACTGTCCAGAATGGTGCTCCAGGTCGCGCTGACCCAACTGGTGGAGCGCATGCCCGAACTGTGCGTGGCCGTGCGCACCGACGAGCTGCCCTGGCTGACCACCGGTCAGTTCCGGGGGTTCGCCAGACTGCCCGTGTCCTGGTAGGACCGCGGCAGGGGGAACGCGCAGCCGGCCGGGCTGGCCGGACAGGTGAAGTGCATCGACTCCAGGCGCGGGATCATGGCCATCGGCTGTCCTGCCGGGAAGACGGTTCCGGCGACGACGCCGTAGTACTCGCCCTCCATGGGCAGCCGTTCCCCGAACACGAGCTGGCTGGTCCAGCGCGCGCCGACCCGGTCGAGCCGTGGCGCACCCATGAAGTTGGGTCCGCACGTGGCGTCCGGCAGGAAGTCAACGGCCTGCCCGCAGTTGACCCAGATCTCGTTGAACTGCAGGGCCGGCCCCCGGTCCAGGATCACCGTCACCTGCCAGCGCGGCTGCCGGCCGTTGAGGTTGATCCGCAGGATGATGTCGAAGTCACCGATGAAGCCCTGCTCGAAACTGAAGTAGGTGGCGTTGCCCTTGCTCTCCGCGATGTAGCCGTTGATCCTGCGGTGACAGACCTCGACGTTCTCGCACCAGACGTCGTAGTCGTCCCCCTGGCGCAGCCCGTCCGCCACGGCGGGCGGGGCGCCACCCAACAGCACCGCCGCCAGCGCCGTCAGCGCCGTCAGCGCCACGCACACCGCTCGCCGCATCCGCGCCACCCCGGCGCGCCGCACACCGCCGTGATTCCGCTTTCCCATGAACCGAGTTTCCGTTCCCCGCCCACGGGAAGATCGGACTACCGAGTGGTTATCGCTGGAACGTGTGAGACGTGGTGGAGTCCGGAAAGCCACGGGAACTCCACCACACTCCTGTCTCAGGACACCGGGTTCATCACGGGAAGTAGCAGTTGTCCGTGCTGCCGTAGCAGTTGAAGCGCGGCGTCTCCACCATGCCCATGACGTACTGCGAGTAGCCGCTCGGCGTGAACCGCGCGGTGACCGCGCCGTAGTACTCGTCCGAGTTGTTCAACCGGTTCCCGAACAGCAGCTGGCTGTTGAAGTACGGGGACACCCCGTTCACCACGGGCGCGCCCGCGTAGTGGTTGCCGCAGTTGATGCCGGGAGTCATCGTGGTCTCCTCCCAGCAGTTCACCCACACCTCGTTGAACTGGATGGCCGGGCCGGTGTCCAGGATCAGGCTCTGCCGCCACTGCGCCTGCCGGCCGACCAGGTCGGTGCGCAGGATGACATCGTAGGTGCCGATCAGGCCGTCCTGGTTGCCGTAGGCGACGTTGCCCTTGGTCTCCTGCGTGTAGTTGCTGACGATCCGGTGGCAGGCACTGCCCGTCTCACACCAGTTGTCGTGGTCGTCCTGGGTGATCCCGGGTGTTCGCTCAGTGCTCGGCGCGACCGTCGGCGCGATCGGGACGAACCCGACTCCACTCGTGTTCTGAATGGTCAGCCCACTGGGCGTGCACACCCAGTTGGGCGCGTCAATGCGCAGCGCCGTGTCAATGCACGGCCGGAGGACCTGACTGGTCTGGTCGATCTTTCCAGCGTCCGGGTCGGCTGGCTGCGCCAGTGCCTGCGTGGTGCTGAGCGCCATCGCCGCCAGCGCCACGCCGGCTACCCGCCAAACCCGAGATGAACTGATCCGCTGTCCCATGACTGGCCTTTCCCCGTCGAGTGGTTCGGACGCCTGACGCCCCGGCTCGGTCATGTCCAGTTGAGCCGGGACGCCACGCTCGTGTCCTTCTCGCCGAGTTTCCGTCGGTCGCACACGGTCAGGCCGACTTACCCGTTGGTTATCGCCAGAACGTGTCACGTCGACGGATCATCCAGTCCACAGTAGACAAATCGATCACGTTCGGTTGGTGATCACTCCGCCGAGGCAGCATGGGTCGGGTGATCAACGATCACGGTCGGCGCGGACCGGCTCGACCCCGGCACGTAGACGATCGCGCATGCGGTTGAGCACGTGACGCATGGACCGCCCGGGCACGCTCGGCTTCACTGAAACCATGACCGACCAACAGATCCTGGTACTGGCCGCGACCGGCAAGACCGGACGCCGGGTGGTGTCCCGGCTGCGCGCCACCGGCACCCCGGTCCGCGCCGCGTCCCGGTCCAGCGACCTGCGCTTCGACTGGACCGACGAGTCCACCTGGGCACCCTGCCTGACCGGGGCGACCGGCCTGTACCTGGTCGTGCCGGACGAGCCCGCCCCCTTCGCCGACTTCATCGGCCAGGCCGTGGCCGCGGGCGTGCGCCGCATCGTCCTGCTGTCCGCCCGGGGCATCGTCCACTACCCGCCGAACACCATGTACGTTGCCGAACAGGCGCTCCGAGCGTCCGATGTGGACTGGACAGTGCTCCAGCCCAACTGGTTCAACCAGAACTTCGACGAGTACTTCCTGCGCGATCCCCTGCTCGCCGGGGAACTCGCGCTACCGGTGGGCAGCACGCCCGAACCGTTCATCGACGCGGACGACATCGCCGACGTCGCCGTCGCCGCACTCACCCAGGACGGCCACGCCGGCCAGACCTACGAGCTGTCCGGCCCCCGCGCGCTCAGCTTCGCCGAGGCCACCGAGATCATCGCCACCGCGAGCGGCCGGCGCATCCGATTCACCGACGTGTCGGGCGAGCAGTACGTGGCCGCCATGACCGACCAGGGCGCACCACCCGAACTCGCCACCTACCTCGCCGGCCTGTTCGACGTGGTGCGCCAGGGCCACATCACCACCGTCACCGACGACGTCGAACGCGTGCTCGGCCGTGAGCCACGCACCTTCGAGTCGTACGTGGCCACAGCCGTGCCCGCCTGGCGCTGAGCGGCGGTCAGTCGGTAGTCAGTGGGTCGGCTGCTCGGCCACAGCGGCGGCGAGGAACGCCCGCCAGTTCGCCGCGCTGAAGCCGAGCACCGGCCCATCTACGTTCTTGGAGTCCCGAACCGCGACAGCGGCCGGCCCGAAGGCCACCTCGACGCAGTTCTCCTTCTCGCTGTAGCTACTCTTCCTCCACCTCGAAGATCGGCAGGTCATCAGGTGCCCTCCCGGATGCGCTCGGCCCGGCCAGCTTCGCCAGGAACTCCCGCGATTCTGCCTCACTCAGGGCCAGTTCGGCGAGCCACTTGAACTCATCCCGGAAGCGGTCGATGTCGACCTTCTGCTCCAGGAACAGGCTGGCGACCGTGCACTCCTGATACGCCACCGGACTCCTTTCCGGAAAGTCCATCAGCACGAGGGGTTCATTGGGCGCGGCCAGGCCAGCCTGCTGAGGCACCACCCGGAGGGTCAGGCTCGGCCGGGGGCTCATGAACAACAGGTGCAGCAGCTGGTTTCGCATGGTCACGGGGTTTCTGGTCTGCCGCCGCAGCGCTACTTCAGAGACGTAGAAGAACGTGCGCGTCGGGTACGCGCCGGACAGGATGCGCTGCCGCTCCTGCTTGAGCTGCACCATCTGCTCCAGCCCATCCCCCTGGCTGTGCCCCCGGGCAAGTCCCAACTCCCGGGTGTACTCCGGAATCTGGAGCAGTCCGGGAACGAGCAGGGGTTCGTAGGTGTAGATGGTGTCGGCCTCCCACTCGTGCCGGATCAACACCTTGAGGTTCTCCCGCAGTTCGCCCCGGTACCGGTTCAGCATGTCGGGCTGGTTCGCCCCGGGCACCATCGCGAGTAGCCGCTCCCGCTCCTCACCCGTCACACCGCACACGGCCAGCCAGGCGATCACGTCCGTCTCGCGGAACCGGATCTTGCCCGACTCGAAGCGGGACACCTTGCTCATGTCCCAGCCGAGCTTCTGCATCACCTGCCTGCGGCACAACTTGGCGGCTTCCCGCCGTGCGCGGAGTTCGAGCGCGAGGTCTCGGCCCTGGACCGTTGCCGGCACTTCGCCCATGACGTGTCTCCCCCTTTCGGGTACTGACCTCTGGATCACGCAAACGGTAGGCCCGAAAAGGGGCGAGTTTGACCGGTAGACATGGATTTCGCCCGAAAGGTGGCGGGTGTGCACCACCGGCAAATGTGTTATCTACTCTCGGTGCAGAGTGCGCCGCCCACTCGGTTTCGATGCCGTTGTCGGCCGCCGGCGGATGGGTGGGTTGCGTTGGGGAAATGATTGATAAGTGTGGTCCCGTTGACTGCTGTTCCGACTGCAGCCAAGACTTCCGCATATGCAGGTCCGGTCGATCCCGGGTTGCCCTTCTGCCGTCAAGTCGCAGGGATAGAACACCCGTTCGAGTGATGAAAAGGGTGGGTGGGCTGCCTAACCTGGACATATGCAGGGGGAAACCGGGGGGCTGCTCGACACCATCGTCGAGTACACCAAAATGATCAACATCATCGAGGGCCTACGCATACAGGCCCTCGCCGAATACAAACACACCCACGAACAGCCGGAATTCGCCGCCGCCGAACTCGCCGTGGCCGCGCGGTGGACCCAACACCACGCCAACGCACAGTTGTCGTTGGCGACGGATCTGGTCACGCGGTTGCCGGCGACCCTGGCGGCGTTGCAGGCCGGGACCATCGACACCTACAAGGCCAAGGTGATCTCCGAACTCACCCTGCCCCTCGATCCTGAACAGGCTCGGCAGGTGGAGGCCGAGATCCTGGCCAGGGCGGCCGAGCAGAACAGCGCCACCCTGCGCCGCCGCACCCGCGAGGCCGTTCAGCGGGTGGACCCCGAGGGCGCGGAGCGGCGGCACCGCCACTGTGCCCAGGACCGGGCGGTGCGGTTGCAGACCGGCGACAACGGCATGGCCGAACTGTCCGCCTACCTGCCCGCCCACCTGGCGTTGGCCGTCTACGACCGGATCAGCACCGCCGCCTGCCAGGCCCGCACGCCCGACGACCAGCGCACCGCCGACCAGCGGCGGGCGGACGCGTTCGTGGACCTGTGCCTGGGCGAGGCCGGCTACCAGGCGCAGATCCAGGTGACCGTGGCGGCCAGCACCCTGCTCGGCGTGGACAACCAGCCCGGTGAGCTGGCCGGATACGGGCCGATCCCCGCCAGCGTGGCACGCGAGATCGCCGCCGAGGGCACCTGGCGGCGACTGCTCACCGACCCGGTCAAGGACACCCTGCTCGACTACGGCCGCCGGACCTACCGGCCACCCGCCGCGTTGGCCGACTTCGTGCGGGCCCGGGACAAGACCTGCCGGTTCCCCGGCTGCCTCCGCCCGGCCAACAAGTCAGACCTCGACCACCACGTGCCGTTTCCGCACGGCGACACCTCAGCACACAACCTGACCACGTTGTGTCGGCACCATCATCGGGTCAAGCACAGTGGCCGGTGGCAGTCCAAGCGCCGCGACGACGGCACGGTGATCTGGACCAGTCCGAGTGGCCGCCAGTATTCCCGGGAACCCGAACGCATTATCGGCAGTCAACCGGTAGCCGCCGACGATTCCCCACCACCCTTCTAAGTAAATCTCTGCAAAATGACAGCAGAAGGGCAAGCGGGCAGTCAACCGGCGGCCGATGCTGGCCAGTCTGGGATGCGGCCGGAACAGCAGCCAACCGGACCACACTACTCAATCATTTTTCCCAAGCCGACCACCCACGAACCGGTGTCCGCGTCGCCACCGCTCACTTTCGCACGCCGCCGATCGGAAATGCGGCGCGCATCTCGGACCGGTTGACGATGACCGCGGCTGGCACGAGGGCGAGCGCGCCCGCGATCTGCACCGCCACGAACCACGGCGGCAGGGCACCGGGAATGCCGCTGATGGCGATGATCGCGATCGGCACGACAACCGAGATGATCCGCACGCGCACGTACGCCCACCGCGCTCCCCGGGCGGCGAGCACGGTGAACCAGTAGGCCGCCGCCGCACTCCCGAGCATTCCGCCGGCGCGGCCCCACATGAACGATGTCACCTCGTGGCCCGCCACCGCGAGCGCGACGACCACGACGAACACCGCGACACCGACCACACCGTATGCGGTGACGAACTTCCGCACCCTGCCGAAGGCCTGTTGAACGTGCGGGTGATCGACGTGACCGGCCCCGGCACCCCCGGCACCCCCGCCAAGCCCGCCAGCCTCGGCACCCCCGCCGACCTCGGCAACCCCGGCACCGCCGGCACCGCCGGCAACCCCGGCCCCCTCGGCACCCCCGCCAACCTCGACCGTCTTCCGCGTACTGGTTTCCATGATCTCGACGCTAGGGAGCACCCACGGCGTGCGGTATCGGTCTGGACGCACAGGATGGTGGGGCTAGCCCCACTTCACCGCCGATCCGGCGCTGACCAGGCTCGACACGGTGCACAGTGGACGGCGGACACACCAAACCGTGCCGGCCGGATCGGAGGATCATGCGACAGCTGAGGTCGTGGGTGGTGGGCGCCTGCGTGGGATTCGGGCGAGCGTGCGTTGTGCTGCTCGTCAGCATGCTGGTGCCGGCCGTGTGGGCCGCTGCCGTGGGGCTGTGGCTCTGGTGGGGCGGCAACCCGTGGTCGTGGATCGCGCCCTTCGTGTGGGCGATTATCGGCACGCTCGCCCTGGCTCGTCCGGTGTGCCGGATGTTCCGTTCCCTCGTCGCGAAGTGGACGGGCCACACCATCCCCGCCGGCTACCGCGAACCAGGGCCGATCGTCCGGATGGCCAACGGGTACTGGTGGAACGGGTACTCCTACGAGCGCACCAGTCGGGACGCCCACCGGGACCAGCGGCTGCGCACCTGGTGGCACGATCCGGCTACCTGGCGTGATCTGCGGTTCGTCGCGCTCGCCCCGGTCACCGTGGGTGTGGTCGCGGCCATTCCGCCGGCCGGGGTCGTGGCGGCGGTCCTCGGGTTCAGCCAGCCAACCCTCGCCGCGCGCCTGGTCGGGGTGCTCGGCGTGGTCGTGGCGATCCGCAGTGCGCCGCACGCCTGGCGGCCCGTCGCGCCGGTGGCCGCCCGCTTCCTGGGCGCGTCCGCCGCCGTGGCGCTGGCGGACCGGGTGGACGAGCTGACCACGCAACGCGCTGACCTGACCGTGGCCCAGGCCGCCGAGATCCGCCGGATCGAGCGGGACCTGCACGACGGCGCACAGGCCCGGCTGGTCGCGCTCGGGCTGTCCCTGGCGACCGCCGAGAAGCTGATGGACACCAACCCCGAGCAGGCCAAGGCGCTGCTGCGGGATGCGCGTGTCGGCGCGGCGACCTCCCTGACCGAGCTTCGCGAACTGGTGCGGGGGATCAACCCGCCGGTGCTGACCGAGCGAGGACTCGTCGACGCCGTGCGCGTGCTCGCGCTGGACAGCCCGCTGGAAACAGAGGTCAGCGCCGACCTCCAGGTGCGCCTGGACCCGCCGATCGAGTCCGCCGTCTACTTCGGAGTTTCCGAACTGCTCGCCAACGCCGTCAAGCATGCCAGGGCGACCCACGCGCGGATCTCCATCACCCAGGACGACACCGGGCTCGTCGTGGTGGTCGAGGACAACGGCCGGGGCGGTGCCGAGGTGCGCCCCGGCGGTGGGCTCGCCGGGCTGCGCCGCCGCCTGGCCGTCTTCGACGGCACGTGCGAGGTCACCAGCCCGGCGGGCGGTCCGACCCGCGCGAGAATGGTGGTGCCATGCGCATCGTTGTAGCCGAAGACCTCTACCTGCTGCGTGACGGACTGGTCCGCCTCATCGAGGCGTACGGGCACCAGGTGGTGGCCACGCCGACCACCGGACCGGAGACGCTGGACGCGCTGCTGACCTGGCGACCGGATGTCTCCGTCGTCGACGTCCGCATGCCGCCGACCCAGTCGGACGAGGGCCTGCGGGCCGCGCTCGCCGCGCGCCGCGAACTGCCCGGCCTGCCGATCCTGATCCTCTCCCAGCACGTGCAACAGCTGTACGCCCGGGAACTGCTGGCCGACGGCGTCGGTGGCGTCGGCTACCTGCTCAAGGAGAGCGTGTTCGACGCCGACCAGTTCATCGACGCGCTGGAGCGGGTTGCCGGCGGCGGCACCGCGATGGACCCGGCCGTGATCAGCAAGTTGCTGTCCAGCGGGTCCGCCAGCCGCCGGCTCGACCGGCTCGACCGGCTCACCGAACGCGAGCACTCGGTGCTCGGCCTGATGGCCGAGGGCCTGTCCAACCAGGCCATCGCCCAGCGGCTGTTCCTCAGCGAGAGCGCCATCAGCAAGTACACCACCTCGCTGTTCGGCAAGCTCGGCCTCGGCGACGACGACAACAGCAACCGCCGCGTCCTCGCCGTGCTCGCCTACCTGAACAACGCCTGAGGCGCGTCCCGACCCGATGTGAGCAGCTCCAGACCAATCGGACAAAAAAATTTTTGTCCGGGCACGCAACTCCTGGCCGCGCCGCGCATCTTTTAGGGGGCAAGCGGTCAACAACAGCGACCGCAAGACCTGATGGGGGCAAAGAAATGTTCAGCACCATTGTTCGCAGAGGCCGTTCCCTCGCCGTGGCCGCCGGGATTTCCGCCGTCGTCGTGGCGCTCGCGGGTGGCACCGCACTCGCCCAGGATTCAGCCAGCCCGGCCACCGGGACGCAGGCGCAGGTGCTCGGCCCGAACGGGTACGGCAACCTCCAGTTGGGCATGAACCCGATGGCGGCACTGGCCACCGGGCAGCTCACCGACTACAAGGTCGGCTGGCCGGAGTGCAGCTTCGCCAAGCTGAAGGACCAGCCGGCCGCGCCGGACAGCATCGCGCAGAACTTCGTCGCGGTCGCGCTTGACCAGGGCGTTTCCGGCATCTCGGTGAGTGACCCGGCCGTGCGCACGCCCGAGGGCATCGGCCTCGGCTCCACCGTCGACCAGGTCAAGGCCGCCTACCCCGACAGCGCCGACCAGCTCCAGGAGGGCCTGGACAACCTCGGCCGCGGCTACGTCACCGTGCCGGGCAGCTCGCGGCCCGCCGTGTACCGCATCCACGCGACCAACAACACCGTCGACCAGCTCGCGCTGCAGCTGACCAACCAGAACTGCTACGAGTGAGCTGAGCAGAGCGCAGTTCTTTCTACCCGGTAAACGGGATTCTCCACCTCATTTTCGGTCAATTTTCACCTGGTTCCGCGCTGCCCAAAAACCGGCGCGCCAGATACGGGGGTAATCAGAATGTTCAAGTCAACTCTCCACAAGGGACGCTCGATCGCGCTGGCGCTGGGGGCGTCGGCCGTGGTGCTGGCGGTCGCGGGCGGCACGGCGGCCGCGGCGGACGACCCGGACGAGCCCATGCCGGGCGGGCCGGTGCACTCCTTCAACCCGGACGGCTACGGGCCGCTGCAGCTGGGCATGGACCCCAGCTCCGCCCTGGCGACCGACCTGCTGGCCGACTACAGCGACCCGGGCCCGGGCCTGTGCAAGTCGGCCGAGCTGAACGACCAGTACGCCAACGTGCCCGGCTTCCCCTCGCAGACCTACGTGCTCATCTCGCCGAACTACGGTGTCGTCGCGATCGCGGTGAACCGGGCGAGCGTGCACACGCCGGAGGGGATTCGGCTCGGCTCCACCGTCGACGAGGTCAAGGCCGCCTACCCGGCCAGCGCCGAGCAGTTCCAGGAGGCCGTGGACAACATCGGCCGCGGCTACATCCCGGTGCCCAACAGCTCGCGGCCCAGCGTGTTCCGGATCGGCGTGGACGAGAACACCCACGTGGTGGACCAGCTCGCCATCGAGCTGACCTACCAGGACTGCTACGAGTGATCGACGGGAGCTGAACGGAACAGCTCTCCCCCTCAAACCGCCACGCGCGACTTCCCACCCCACCCGAGCAACGAACTCGGTCCAGCTTCGCGCTGCCCGAAAACCAGCGCACCCGACCAGAACAACTCCACGACCACAGTCGGTCGTCAGAAACCAAGAGAGCTAACCAGAATGATCAAGTCCACTGTTCGCGCCGGCCGCACCCTCGCCCTCGCCCTGGGCGTCTCCGCCATGGTCGCCGGACTCGCCGGCGGCACCGCCGCGGCCGACACCGTTGACGAGCCCATGCCCGGCGGCCCGGTCCAGTTCCTCGGCCCCGACGGCTACGGCGACCTCAAGCTCGGCATGGCCCCCAGCACCGCCCTGCAGACCGGCATGCTCGTCAGCTACACCAACCCCGGCGAGGGCCAGTGCAAGTGGGCGGAACTCAACGACCAGTACACCGACGGCTCCTACCGGGAGAACTACGTCGCCATCTCCCCCATGTTCGGCGTCTCCGCCATCTCGGTGAACCGCTGGAACGTCCGCACCCCCGAAGGCGTCGGCCTCGGCTCCACCGTCGACCAGGTCAAGGCCGCCTACCCCGACAGCGCCCAGCAACTCCAGGACGGCCTGGACAACCTCGGCCACGGCTACGTCAACGTCCCCGACAGCACCCGCCCCACCGTCTACCGCATCCACGCCACCAACAACACCGTCGACCAGATCGCCATCCAGCTCGCCTACCAGGACTGCTACGAGTGATCGACGGGAACTGAGCCCGTGGCCAGGCGGTAGCGGCTGGCCACGGTGTTGATCAACGAGGGGTGGGCTCCGATGGGGGCCGCGACGAGGTCGGCGCCCGCCTCAGCCAGCGACGTGTGGAACACCCCGGGGGCGAGCAGCCAGGTCGCCAGCGCCACCCGGGCACCGGGCCGCTGTTCGCGGCAGGCGGCCACCACCTCACCCACCTTGGGCCGGGCCGTGCTCACGTAGCCGACGGGCACGGCCGCGCCGATCCGCTCGGCCAGCAGTTGGGCCGCGGTGTCCACATCGGACAGCGCGCGGGCGTCGGACGAGCCGGCGGCGGCCAGCACCACGGAGTCGCCGGGTCGCCAGCCGGCCTGGGCCAGCCGCTCGTGCACGGCGGTCACCAGCCCGGGGTCCGGGCCCAGCGGCGTGGTCAGCACCACGTCCTGGCGGCCGCTGGCGCTGATCTGCGCGGGCAGGTCGACCCGCACGTGGTAGCCGCTGGCCAGGAACGCGGGCACCACCACGGCCGGGCCGGTCACCTCGGCCAGCACCTCGGTCACGTTGGGTTGGCGCACATCCGCGTAGGCCACCCGAACGGGCACGGAGGGTAACCGCTCGCGCAGTGCGTCGGCCATCCGGTCCACTTCGACGACACCGGCGGGATCACGGGTGCCGTGCGCGGCCAACACCAGCATCAGGCAGTGCTCCTCGAATCGTCGGCCGGCCGGTGACCCCGCTCCATCCTGGCCAGCACAGTCAACACCAGCACAACACCAGCATCAGGCGGTGCCCCTCGGATCAACCGCCAGCCGGTAACCCCGCTTCACCACAGTGTGCACCAGCCTGGGTTCGCCGAGCGCCGTGCGCAGTCGGCCGACCGCGGTCTCCACGGCGTGTTCTTCACCACCCGAGGGCAGCGCGGCCAGCAGGTCGCGCCGGGACACCACCCGGCCACCGGCCGCGACCAGCGCGTGCAGGATGGCCATCGGTGCGGGCGCGACCGCCCGCGGTTCCCCGTCCACCAGCACGGCCTGGCCGCGCACCTCGATGTGCCTGCCGCCGATGCGCAGCCGGGTGGCGCGCTGCGGCAGCGTCACGGCGATCTGCCTGGCCAGCGCGCCGATCCTGGCCCGGTCCGGCAGGACCACGGGAACACCCTCGGCCACCAGCGGCCCGGCCGCGATCGAGCCGACGGCGGCGACCAGCACCCGTTCGCGCAGCGCCCTGGCCAGTGCCGGCCAGCGGCCGGTGTCCCGGGCGGTGCGCAGCACGGTGAGCGCGGCCGGCGCGCTGGTGAAGGCCAGCGCGTCCACCTGGCCGGCCAGCACCGCGTCCAGCAGTCGGTGCAGCGGGCCCGGGTCCTCCGGCCCGGTCCACCGGTAGACGGGCACCTCGACCACGTCCGCCCCGGCCGCGCGCAGCGCGCGCACGAACTCGGGCAGTGGCTCGCCGTGCAGTTGCAGGGCGACCCGCCGGCCGCGCACGCCCTCGGCGAGCAGCCGGTCCAGCAGTTCGGCGTTGGCCTCGGACGGCGGCGACCACGACTCGACCAGGCCGGCGGCCCGGACCGCGCCGGTGGCCTTGGGGCCCCGGGAGAGCACGGCCGCGCCGCGCAGCCGGTCCAGCAGCGGGCCGGCCAGGCCCCAGCCCTCGGCCGCCTCGATCCAGCCGCGGAACCCGATGCCGGTGGTGGCGACCACGTAGTCAACGGGTTCCTCGGCCAGTCGTTGGGTGGCGGCCAGCAGTTCGGCGTCGTCGGACAGCGGCACGATCCGGATGGCCGGGCCGTGCAGCACCGCGGCGCCCTTGCGGGCCAGCAGCGTGCCCAGTTCGTCGGCCCGCCGGGCAGCGGTCAGGCCGACGGTGAACCCGGCGAGCGGCGGAATCTCGGGGACCGTGCCGGTCCGCTCGTCCACCGGGGTGCCGGTCACGCCAACCCCACCTGCACCATTCCGTCGACCACCCGGACCGGGTAGGTGTCGAGCACGACGTTCTGGTCGTCCAGGCACACCCCGGTGCTCAGGTCGAAGGCCTGCTTGTGCAGCGGGGACACCAGCACCGGCACCCCGCCCCGGTCGCCGACGATGCCCCTGGCCAGCACCCCGGCCCCGGTGAACGGGTCGATGTTGGACACCGCGTACAGCTCACCGGTGAAGGTGCGCACCACCGCCACCTGGGTGAGGTCGGGCAGCAGCGCGGCCACCCCCTGTTCGGGCACCAGGTCGTCGGCCCGGCACACCGGCACCCACTGGGCGACGTCCTGGGCCGTGCGGGCCGGCTGGGCCGGCCCCGTGATCGTCGCTGTCATGGTCGTCGCTGTCATGGTCGTCGCTGTCATGGCCGTCGCTGTCATGGCCGTCCCTGTCATCGACGCTGTCATCATCGTGCCACCACCTCCGGGGTGCCGAGGGAGACCGGAACCCGCTGCCCGCGTTCCTCGCGGAAGGAGATGGTGGGGTCCGGCGTGCCCGGCGCGTTGACGAACGAACTGAACCTCGCGAGCTTCCTGGGATCGTCGAGCACACCGCGCCATTCGTCCGAATAGGACTCGATGTGCCTGGCCATGGCCTCCTCCAGCTCGGCGCAGATGCCGAGGCTGTCGTCGACGATCACGGCGCGCAGCTGGTCGAGGCCGCCGGCCAGGTTCTCGATCCAGGCCGAGGTGCGCTGGAGCCGGTCGGCGGTGCGGATGTAGAACATCAGGAACCGGTCGATCAACCGGATCAGCGTCTCATCGTCCACATCGGACGCGAGCAGGTCGGCGTGCCGCGGGGTGAACCCGCCGTTGCCGCCCACGTAGAGGTTCCAGCCCTTGTCCGTGGCGATCACGCCGAAGTCCTTGCCGCGCGCCTCGGCGCACTCCCTGGCGCAGCCGGACACCCCGGCCTTGATCTTGTGCGGCGAGCGCAGGCCCCGGTAGCGCAGTTCCAGCCTGATGGCCATGCTGACCGAGTCCTGCACGCCGTAGCGGCACCAGGTGCTGCCCACGCAGGACTTCACCGTCCGCAACGCCTTGCCGTAGGCGTGGCCGGACTCGAAACCGGCGTCCACCAGGCGCTTCCAGATCTGCGGCAGCTGGTCCACGGTGGCGCCGAGCAGGTCGATGCGCTGCCCGCCGGTGATCTTGGTGTAGAGGCCGAAGTCCTTGGCCACCTCGGCGATCACCATGAGCTTCTCCGGGGTGATCTCGCCGCCGGGGATGCGCGGCACCACCGAGTAGGTGCCGTTGCGCTGCATGTTGGCCAGGAACTGGTCGTTGGTGTCCTGCAGGCCGGCGCGCTCGCCCTCCAGCACGTGGCCGCGGCCAAGCGAGGCCAGGATCGAGGCCACGGCTGGCTTGCAGATGTCGCAGCCCCGGCCCCGGCCGTGCGCCTCGATGAGCGCGCTGAACGTGCTGATGCCGTTGGTGCGGATGATCTCGAACAGCTCGGCGCGGGACTGGCTGAAGTGCTCGCACAGCGCGGTGGACTGCTCCACACCGCAGTTGGCCAGCAGCTGCTTGAGCATGGGCACGCACGAGCCGCAGCCGGTGCCGGCCTTGGTGCACGACTTGATCGCGGCCACGTCCGTTGCCGCGCCCGAGGTGATCGCCTCGGTGATGGTGGCCTTGGTGACCGCGTGGCAGGAGCAGACCTGGGCGTCGTCGGGCAGCGCGCCCACGCCCACGCCGGTGCCGGCGCCGCCGGCCGGGGCGACCAGGGTGCCGGGGTCGGCGGGCAGGGGCCGGCCGACCAGCGGGCGCAGCGTGGCGTAGCCGCTGGCGTCACCTACCAGCACGCCGCCGAGCAGGGTCTTGGCGTCGTCGGAGATGACCAGTTTCTTGTAGGCGCCGGACACCGGGTCGTTGTGCACGACCTCCAGCGCACCCGGTGTGCTGGCGTGCGCGTCGCCGAAGCTGGCCACGTCCACGCCGAGCAGCTTGAGCTTGGTGGAGGTGTCCGCGCCCGGGAAGCTGGCCCGGCCGCCGAGCAGCTGGTCGGCCACCACCTCGGCCATGGCGTTGCCCGGCCCGACCAGGCCGTAGACCCGGCCGCCGACGCAGGCGCACTCGCCGACCGCCCAGATGTGCTCGTCGCTGGTGCGCATGGTGTCGTCGACGACAACGCCGCCGCGTTCGCCCACGGCCAGCCCGGCCGCCCTGGCCAACTCGTCGCGGGGCCGCACGCCGGCGGAGAACACCACCAGGCCGGTGTCGATCACGGTGTCGTCGGAGAGCACCACGCGGTGCACCGCGCCGTCCGGCCCGGCCTCGATCCGACTGGTTGACACTCCACAGTGGACGCTCAGGCCGAGGCGCTGGATCTGCCGGCTCAGCAGGGCGCCGCCGCCCTCGTCCACCTGCAGCGGCATCAGCCGGGGCGCCATCTCCACCACGTGCGCGGTCAGTCCGAGCAGCCGCAGCGCGTTGGCCGCCTCCAGGCCGAGCAGGCCACCGCCGACCACCACGCCCACCGGGCTGGTGGCCGCGCCGGCCCGGATGCCGTCCAGGTCCTCGATGGTGCGGTAGACGTGGCAGCCGGGCAGGTCGTGACCGGGCACCGGCGGCACGAACGGCCGCGACCCGGTGGCCAGCACCAGCGCGTCGTAGCCGTGCTCGACACCGGACGCGGTGCGCACCACGCGCCGCTCCCGGTCGATGGCCGCGACCGGGTCGCCCAGGTTCAGCTCGACCAGGTCGTCACCGGTGAAGTCCACGCCGGGCAGGGTGAGCGTGCCAGGGTCCCAGGTGTCCACATAGGAGGAAAGAGCCACCCGGTCGTAGGCCGGCCTGGCCTCCTCGCCGAGCACCACCACGCGCCACTCGCCCGCGGTGTCCCGGTCGCGCAGGGCCTGGACCAGGCGATGGCCCACCATGCCGTGGCCGACCACGACCAGTCTCCGTGTCATCGGCAATCCTCCTGATCGTTGATCTGAGGGAGTGTTCCGGTCCCCGGCGTCGGCCGCGTTCACCGTTGACGTTCCTGCCGAGCGTGTGTTTCATGCTCACCAGCGGCCGTGTCCGAGCCGGGTCGATCGCGTTGCGCGGACGTAACAGGATGCTCTCTGCGCAGGTCAGAACCTGTGCGGATGGTTTTCCCGCCGCACTGGCCGGTCAGCCGCCCGCGCCGGCCAGCCTGGCCGCTCCCGTCCCGGCCGGTGCCGACCGCAGGTACACCGCCCAGGTCAGCGCGAAGCAGACCGCGTAGAACACCAGGAATCCGACGAACGCCGGCACCCCGCTGCTCGCCGTGGCGAACGAGGACCGGAACGCCAGGTTGATGAACAGCCCGCCGAGCGCGCCGACCGCGCCGGCGATGCCGATCACCGCGCCGGACAGCCGCCGCGCCCGCGCCACGGCCTCGGCGCGGTCCTGGCCCGCCGCCACGGCCGCGGCCGCCTTGTCCTGGAAGATCGCGGGAATCATCTTGTAGGTGGACCCGTTGCCCACCCCGGAGAACACGAACAGCGCCACGAAGCAGGCCACGAACACGGCCAGCGAGTCGGCCGAGGACGCCACGATCGCGCCCACCGTGCCCAGCGCCATCAGCGCGAACGTGGCCAGGGTGACCCGGGCGCCGCCGAGCCGGTCGGACAGCCAGCCGCCCAGCGGCCGGGACACCGAACCCAGCAGCGGCCCCAGGAACGTCAACGCCGCGGCCTGCAACGGGGTGCGGCCGAACTGGGTCTGCAACACCAGGCCGAAGGCGAACCCGTAGCCGATGAACGAGCCGAACGTGCCGATGTAGAGGAACGACATCACCCAGCAGTGCGGGTCGCGGACCACCTCGCGCATGGCCCTGGTGTCGCTGCGGCCGGTGGCCAGGTTGTCCATGAAGAACACCGAGCACAGCGCGGCCACCACGATCAGCGGCAGGTAGACCCACAGCACCAGGCGGGGTGTTGCCGCGCCGGCCGTGCCCAGCACCAGCAGGCCGACCAGCTGCACCACGGCCACGCCCAGGTTGCCGCCGCCCGCGTTCAGGCCCAGCGCCCAGCCCTTGCGGTGCTCCGGGAAGAACATGTTGATGTTGGTCATGGACGAGGCGAAGTTGCCGCCTCCCACCCCGGCCACCGCCGCCACCAGCACGAACGTGCCCAGTGACGTGCCCGGCTGGATGACCAGCGCGGCCAGCGCGGCGGGCACCAGCAGCAGGGCCGCGCTGAACACCGTCCAGTTGCGCCCGCCGAACCGGCTCACCGCCAGCGTGTAGGGCAGCCGCAGCACCGCGCCGACCACCGTGGGCGTGGACACCAGCAGGAACTTGTCCGCCGCGGTCAACCCGTACTCCGGGCCCATGAACAGCACCATCACCGACCACAGGCTCCAGATGGAGAACCCGATGTGCTCGGCCAGGATGGAGAAGACCAGGTTGCGCCGGGCGATCCGGGCGCCGGTGCGGGCCCAGAACTCCGGGTCCTCCGGGTCCCAGTGCTCGATCCACCGCCCGCGCCGGGCCACTGCCCGGCCGCCGCCGGCCTCCTCCGCTACCGCCGTGCTCACTGGCGCCTCCTCGGCACGTTGTTCCAGGTGGTTGTCGGGCCACAGGAACGCCCTTGTTCCGCGCCACGGCCCGCGTCCGCCGCGGGGTAGAACGGCCCCGCGCGCACACGGGGGTCACGCTCAGGCCAGCACCGGCACCGGGTTCTGCTGGCTGCTCTCGTCGCTCTCGTCGCTCTCGCCCGCCGGCACCCCCGGGCTCTCCGGGCTCTCCGGGCCGCCGGCCGGCGCGGGCTGGTCCGGGGACTCCTGCGCGCTCAGCCAGTCGACCAGCCCGCACACCGCGTCCCGGCAGCCACCGCAGCCGGTGGTCGCCCGGGTGGCCGTGGCCAGCGCGTCGGCCGTGCGCGCGCCCTCGCGCCACGCGCTCACCAGCCGGCCCTTGCTGACCGTGTTGCACCGGCAGATCACCGCGCTGGCCGGCAGGTCACCGGCACTGGCCGCGGCACCGCCGGCCGCCGGCAGGGCACCGCCCAGCAGCAGCGCCAGCCGGTCCGCCGGGGCGGGCAGGCCCCGGTCGTAGAGGTGGGTGACGGTGGCGGCCGCGTCCGGCACGCCCAGCATGATCGCGCCGGCCACCCGGTCCTCGCGCAGCACGAGCTTGGCGTACCGGCCGCGCGCCGGGTCCTGCAAGCACAGCACCTCGGCGTCGGGCGCGTCCACGTCCACGTGCACCTCGCCCAGCGCGGCCAGGTCGATGTCCCGCGCCTTGAGCCGGGTGACCACGGAGGTGCCCCGGTAGCCGGCGTCCGGCGCGGCCTCGGTGAGCAGGTCGGCCACCACCTCGGCCTGCTCCCACGCCGGCTGCACCAGGCCGCTGACCGTGCCCGGGTGCTGGGCGCAGTCGCCGATCGCGTACACGTTGGGGTCGCTGGTGCGCAGCCGGTCGTCCACCACGATGCCGCGGTCCACGGCCAGGCCGGCGGCCACGGCCAGCCCGGTCTCGGCCCGCACCCCGGCGGAGACCACCACCAGCTCGGCCGGCACCGTGCTGCCGTCCGCCAGCTCCAGGCCGACGCCGGGCACGTGCCTGGCCGCGCCCACGCCCAGCCGGAACTCCACGCCGTGGCTGCTCAACACCTTGGCCAGCACCCGGCCGGCACCCGCGTCCAACTGGCGTTCCATCACGTGGCCCATCGGGTGCACCACGGTCACCCGCCGGCCCCGGCCGGCCAGGCCGCGCGCGGCCTCCAGCCCGAGCAGGCCGCCGCCGAGCACGGCCACCCGCCCGCCGATCCCGGTCGCCGCGGTGATCCGGGCGCAGTCGTCCAGCGTGCGGAACACGGCCACGCCCGGCTGGAGGCCGCCGTCCTCGGTGCACAGCCCCTCGATCGGCGGCAGCCAGGCGCGGCTGCCGGTGGCCAGCACCAGCGCGTCGTAGCCGACGCTGCTGCCGTCGGCCAGGCCGACCGTGCGGGCGGCCCGGTCGATGCCGGTGACGGCCAGCCCGGTGCGCAGGTCAACGTGGTGGTCGGCGGCCCAGCCGTCGTCGTGCAGGCGCACCGCCCACTCGCTCATGGTGCCGGCGAGCACGTTGGACAGCAGCACCCGGTTGTAGGCGGCGTGGGGTTCCGCGCCGACCACGGTCAGGTGCACCCGGTGCGCGTGCGGGTCGCGCGCGCGGATCTGCTCGGCCAGGCGCGCGCCGGCCATGCCGTAGCCGACGACGACCACCCGGAGGGCACCGGTCGTGGTGGGGGGCGGGAGAACTTCCGCGGTCCGAGTCATCAACCGCTTCCTTTCGGCACGGTCGGCGCGGAAGCCGGGGTGAGCCGCACCGCGCAGACCTTGAACTCGGGCATCCGGCTGGTCGGGTCGAGCGCCGGATTGGTGAGCAGGTTCGCCCGCTGCGCTGCGGGAAAGTGGAACGGGAGGAACACCACGTCCGGGCGGATGCTGGCGACGCACCGCACCCGGGCCTCGGTCTGCCCGCGCCGGGAGGCCACCACGGCGAGGTCGCCGTCGACCAGGCCGGCCCTGGCCGCGGTGTCCGGGTGCACCTCCACGTGCGCCTCGGGCGCGGCCTCGACGAGTTCGGGCACCAGCCGGGTCTGCGCGCCGGACTGGTAGTGCTGGAGCACCCGGCCGGTGGTGGCCAGCAGCGGGTAGTCCGCGTCGGGCCGCTCGGCCGGCCCCCGGTGGTCCACGGCCACGAACCGCGCGCGGCCGTCGGCGTGGGCGAAGCGGTCCAGGAACATCCGGGGCGTACCGGGGTGGTCGGCCTCGGGCACCGGCCAGTGCAGTGCCTCCCCGGCGCGCAGCCGCTGGTAGGTGACGCCGGAGTAGTCGGCGGGCCCGCCGGCCGAGGCGCGGCGCAGCTCGGTGAACACCGTCTCCGGGTCGGTGGGGAACCGCTCGGCCGGCTGGCCCAGCCGGGTGGCCAGGCCGTGCAGCACGTCCAGGTCGCTGCGCGCGCCCTCGGGCGGGGTGATGGCGCGCTGCCGCAGCAGCACCCGGCCCTCCAGGTTGGTCAGCGTGCCGTCCTCCTCGGCCCACTGGGTGACCGGCAGGACCACGTCGGCGGTCGCCGCGGTGTCCGACAGCACGAAGTCGGCCACGACCAGCAGGTCCAGCGCGGCCAGCCGGTCGGCCACCCGGCCGGCGTGCGGCGCGGACACCAGCACGTTGGACCCGAACACCAGCAGGGCGCGCGGCCCGTTCGGCTGGCCGAGCGCGTCCAGCAGCTCCACGGCCGAGCGCCCCGGGCCGGGCAGCGACTCGGCGGGCACGCCCCACACCGAGGACACGTGCGCGCGGGCCGCCGGGTCGTCGATCCGGCGGTAGCCGGGCAGCTGGTCGGCCTTCTGCCCGTGCTCCCGGCCGCCCTGGCCGTTGCCCTGGCCGGTGAGGCAGCCGAACCCGGAACCGACCCGGCCGGGCAGGCCCAGGGCCAGCGCCAGGTTGATCCAGCCGGACACGGTGTCCGCGCCGCTGGCGTGCTGTTCGGTGCCGCGCCCGGTGAGCAGGTAGGCGCTGCCGGCCTCGGCCAGCAGGCGCACGGCCCGCCGCTGGTCGGCCGCTGCCACCCCGGTCACCCGCTCGGTGCGCTCCGGCCACCAGTTCGCCGCGACCTGCCAGGCCGAGGTGAACCCGGTGGTGCGCTCGGCCAGGTAGTCCTCGGCCAGGTACCCCTCGGCCACGGCCACGTGCAGCAGGCCCAGGGCCAGCGCCAGGTCGGTGCCGGGTGCCGGCCGCAGGTGCAGCGCGGCCAGTTCCGCGGTGGGCGTGCGGCGCGGGTCCACCACGATCAGCCCGCCCGCGTCCGCGGCGTGCCGCAGGTGCTGGGTGAACGGGGGCATGGTCTCGGCCACGTTGGCCCCGGCCAGCAGCACGGCGTCCGCGGTGTCCAGGTCGGTGACCGGGAACGGCAGGCCCCGGTCCAGGCCGAACGCCCGGGTACCGGCGGCGGCCGCCGAGGACATGCAGAACCGGCCGTTGTAGTCGATCTGCGCGGTGCCCAGCGCCACCCGCGCGAACTTGCCGAGCAGGTAGGCCTTCTCGTTGGTCAGCCCGCCCCCGCCGAACACGGCGACCGCGTCCGCGCCGTGCGCGGCCTGGATGCCGCGCAGCCGCTCGGCGACCAGGTCCAGTGCCTGCGCCCAGCTGGCCGGCCGCAGCGGCTCGTCGCGGTGCCGGCGGACCAGCGGCGTGGTGAGCCGGGCCGGGGTGTTCAGCAGCGTCGCCGACGTCCAGCCCTTCTGGCACAGCCCACCCCGGTTGGTGGGGAACTCCCTGGGCCGCACGCTGGCCTCGCGCACCGCGCTGACCTGCTCGGATCCCAGGTCTGCCCGGTCGCTGCCCCGCGCGTCCGGGTCCCGCGCGTCCGGACCGGTCACGACCATCCCGCACTGGAGTGCGCAGTAGGGGCAGTGTGTCGCCGCCTCCCGCCGCTCTCGCCGCGGCCGGGTCACTGGCTCCGGCACGGTCAGCACGTGATCACCTCCTCGCGACAAAGGGTGCTCGCTTGACTCCGGGCAGCTACTGAATCGAGACCTGAATCACCGCGCGCATACATCACAGATCGGGCAAAGGGGTCCCAACCGCCGCCGATTCCACTCGTTCAGCCGACATTGGCGGACACTATGAAGCCCCTGTTACCCCGGCGTGGCCGCATGTTGCGGACAGGGGAAATTGCCTGCGCAGAGCCGGTGTCACCGCGGTGAACCGGGCGCGCCAAGCACGGCGAAGACCCAGGTCACCACCGGGTTCCCGCTGCTCGTGAGGCAGCCGGGCCGGGTGACCTTGGACGCGACTTCGTTCCGGGGGCTTACAAGAGGCGGGTGATCTGGTGCGCCGCCCGGTCCAGGCCGCGCAGGGACTGCGCGGTCGAACTGGGGTGCAGCGCGTGCACGGCGAGCCGGAACAGCAGGGCCCGCAACAGCGCCTGCGGCCACTCGGGCAGGTGCGTCCAGCGCAGCAGGATGCCCTGGTCGGCGCCGCCCCAGGCGAGCGCGTCCACCACGATCACGGCCGCGGCCCACTCGGCCGGCCGCCAGTAGGGCACGAAGTCGATGATGGCCGGCGGCGCCGACCCGGAGAACAGCACGTTGCCGAACAGGTCACCGTGCACGACCTGGGGTTTCAGCGAGATGGGCCGGCGGGCGGCGGCCAGCACGTCGAACAGCCGGCCACCCCGGTCGTGGTCGAGCGGCACGCTGGTCTCACCCCACGCGCACCGGTCGGCCAGCGCGAACACGTCGGTGCGGGCGGCCAGGAACCGGGGTCTGGGCAGGTCGGCGGTGGCCTGGTGGAGCCGAACGGACACGGCGACCACCTCGTCGTGCCTCGGCTCGGCGCGGCCGGACACGTACTTCATGGCCGCCCAGCCACCCACCACCCAGCGCCCGTCGGTGGACCGCACCGGGCGGCCGAGACGCAGGTCGGGCACGTTCAGGGTGTCCAGCGTGGTGGCCACCCAGGCGGCCTCGGCCGGACTACCGGCGGGCTTGAGCGCCACGTCACCGCACCGCCAGGCCGGCCCGCCGTCGATCAGCTCGGGCTCGGCCGCCCTGGCCCCGAACGCGGCCCGGACATGCGCCGGGGGCGGCACCGCAGCATCACTCACGCCCTCACCTCACTCGCCCGCGTCTTCGCGCGCGATCAGTGTCAGGGCGAGATCGCGCGCACCAGCCTCTCACGAGCGGGCACGCTACCGTGACCAGCGCCGCCACGGGTGGAGGACAACCCCAACCCCCCGCGAGTCGACTTTGCAAACCCCGCGAGTTGACACTTCACGCAGGCCCGAACGGGTGACACCACCCCGCCGCGGCCCGCCCCCGGGCGTCCAGGAGCGGGCCGGCGATCAGGGCGTGACCAGGCCGGGGATCAGCAGCCGGGGATCAGTACGTGGGCAGGCTGGGGTCGACCTCGCGGGCCCAGGCGAGCACACCACCGCCCACGTGCACCGCGTCCCGGAACCCGGCCCGGTGCAGCGCGGCCAGCGCCTCGGCCGAGCGCGCCCCGGACTTGCAGTGCAGCACCAGCGGCTTGTCCTGCGGCAGCTCGGCCAGTGCCTCACCGGACAGGATGCGGTCCTTGGGGATCAGCACCGAGCCGGGGATGCGCACGATCTCGTACTCGTGCGGCTCGCGCACGTCCACCAGCAGGAAGTTCTCCCCGGCGTCCTGCTTGTGCTTGAGTTCCAGCGGCGTGATCGTGTGGCCGGCCGCGGCCTGCTGGGCGTCCTCGGACACCACACCGCAGAACGCGTCGTAGTCGATCAGCTCCTTGATCGGCTCGCCGGCCGGGTCCTTGCGGATCTTGATCGTCCGGTAGGTCATCTCCAGCGCGTCGTAGACCATCAGCCGGCCGAGCAGCGGCTCACCAATGCCGGTGATCAGCTTGATCGCCTCGGTGACCATGATCGAGCCGATCGACGCGCACAGCACGCCGAGCACGCCGCCCTCGGCGCAGGAGGGCACCATCCCGGGGGGCGGGGGCTCCGGGTAGAGGTCGCGGTACTGCGGCCCGTGCTCCTCCCAGAACACGCTGACCTGGCCCTCGAACCGGAAGATCGAACCCCACACGTACGGCTTGCCCAGCAGCACGGCGGCGTCGTTGACCAGGTAGCGGGTGGCGAAGTTGTCGGTGCCGTCCAGGATCAGGTCGTAGTCCCGGAACACGTCGAGCGCGTTCTCCGAGGACAGGTGCACCTGGTGCAGGTTGACCTTGACGAACGGGTTGATCTCGGCGATCGAGTCCCTGGCGGACTCCGCCTTGGGCCGGCCGACGTCGGACTGGCCGTGGATGACCTGGCGCTGCAGGTTGGACTCGTCGACCACGTCGAACTCGACGATGCCCAGCGTGCCAACGCCCGCGGCGGCCAGGTACAGCAGGGCTGGGCTGCCGAGACCGCCCGCGCCGACCACGAGCACCTTGGCGTTCTTCAGCCGCTTCTGCCCGTCCATCCCGACGTCCGGGATGATCAGATGGCGGCTGTAGCGCGCGACCTCCTCCTTGGACAGCTCCGCGGCGGGTTCCACGAGCGGCGGAAGCGGCATCCCTGCTCCTTCTCGAAGTGGGCGGATCAGCCGGGCCTCCGGCTGGGAGCCCTCACCTGCTGGTGAGGTCCGTCGGTGGCCGACAGAACTTACCTATGGCAACGCCAGCGTGGCCGAACGTCTTCCGCCCGGAAAAACCGTCCCAGCAAGTGGACACACCCGGGGGTGTGGGCCGCCTCGGCTCAGTTCTGGCCCTGCGGCACCGGCCAGGCGTTCACCCGGCACGTCTTGCCGTCGTTGGGCACCGCGCCGGAGTTGGACGGATCCACCTGGTTGAGCAGGTACACGTAGTCGTTGGCCACGCCGAAGGTCTGCTGCATCATCACCGGCGCCAGGTCGCCGTCCTTCTTGCACGCCTCGTGGTAGTGGTTGAGCGCGTGCCCCACCTCGTGGTTGATGGCGTACCGGCGGTAGGTGTCCATGTCGCCGTTGAACGCCTTGGCGCCGCGCACCCACCGGGCCAGGTTGATGATCACCCGGCCGGTCTCCCGGGAGTTGCACGAGGCCGGGTACTTGATGTTGAACCCGCACAGGTCGGGCCGCTTGGTGGTCTCCGGCGTGGTCAGGCTGACCCGGAAGTCCGGCCGTTCCACGTTCGGGTCCACCCGCTCCAGCGACACGTCACCCGACGCGGTCCAGCCACGCGCCGGGTCGGACAGGGTCTGGTCGATCAGCAGGGCCAGGGCGTCGTCCCCGCCGTACTCGCCGGGGTTGATCCCGTCCTCCACCTCGATGGTGTACTTCTTCACCGGCCCGCCCGTGCCGTACTTGGCCTTGGTGCCGGGAATCACCCGCCAGGTGCTGTTGCCCTTCTGGGTGAAGTCGAAGCCGTCGGGCAGCTCCGCCGTGGGGATGTCCGGGCCGACCGGGGTGGCCGGGATCTCCGCGCCCAGCGGCGGCCCGCTGGTGGCCGGCTGATCGCCGCTCGCGATCGACCCGCCCAGCGTGCCGCTGCCCGGATCGCTGGACGTGCCGGTGGTGTCCATCACGACCAGCGCGGTCAACGCGACCAGCACCGGCACCGCGTACACCCGCCAGCCGTAGTGGGCCAGCAGCGCGCCGATGCCCCGGCGCCGCCGCTCCTCCTTGTCGCGCTTGGCCTGCCCGGCCGGCCGCCGGCCCGACCCGGTGTCGCGCTCCTGGTCCTCCAGCGGCCGCCAGGACGCGGCCAGCGGCTCCGCGCTGGTGCGCCGCGCGCCACGGCGGTAGCGGTCGGGGCCGCCGCGCGCGGTCGCGGGCCGCCGGGAGGTGCCGGAATCCTCGGCCGAGGAGCCGCGCCGCACCGCCGCGCCGCGCCCTCCCTGTCCTGATCCAGCTGAACCGCTCCGAGGACCACTCACGGATTCAGAGTGCCATCGCTGCTACTCACCGCACAAAACGGAGTGCGTCCCACGAATGTGGCCACCGGGTGTGCTCCACCGGACGCGGTCACCAGGCGCGCTCGGCCACGGCACCCCACATGCCCAGCACGGCACGCGCCACCGACACCGGCTGCTCCATCTGGGCGCAGTGGCCGGTGCCGGGCAGCACCAGCAGGCGGCCCCGGGGCAGCAGCTCGGCGGTGCGCGCCGCCTTGCGCACGCTGACCAGCCGGTCCCGGTCGCCCCAGACGACCAGCGCGGGCACGGACACCCTGGGCGCCACCTGCCACAGCGACCGCGCCCTCGGCACCAGCCACGCCCGGATCAGCCCGAGGGTGCTGCGGTTGATCGCGTCCGCCGCCCACGGCAGGCCCAGCCGGCCGGCGATCTCCTGGGCCGACTCCGCCACCCGGTGCTCGGGCACCCGGCCGGGGTCGGCGAAGCACAGCCGGATCATCTGCTCGGCCCGCTGCCTGGGGGTGAGGCTGGCCAGCTGGCGCCGCACCGGGCCGCCCAGCACCGGCAGGTAGGCCAGTGGCATCCGCGGGTCGGCCATCCGCCGCAGGTCCGGGCGCAGGTCGGGGACGGCCGGGGACACCAGGGTGAGGGTGCGCACCAGCTCGGGCCGCTCGGCCGCGACGAGCATGGCGATCGCCCCGCCCATGGAGTTGCCGAGCAGGTGCACCGGCCCCCGGTCCAGCCCGGCCAGGTAGTCGGCCACCACGGCGGCGTGCGAGGTCAGCGCGAAGTCGAAGCCGGCGGGCGGCTCGCTCTGGCCGAACCCGGGCAGGTCCACGGCCACGCCGTGGGCGCTGCCGGCGAGCAGGTTGGCCAGGTCGGTCCAGTTGGTGGCGGACCCGCCGAGCCCGTGCACGTACACGGCGGTCGGCGCGTCCGGGTGCGGGCCGGGGGTCTCCCGCACGTGCAGGGTGGCGCCGGCGAGGGGCACCTGCCGGCCGGGCCACGGCGGGATGCTGGTGTCCAGTTCCAGCGGTGCGGTGGACAGCGGCACGAACGTCAGCGGCACCCGAGCGGGCCGGGCCTGGCCGCCTCCGGTGGCGTGGGTCGAGTGGGCGTCCGTCACCGTTCCAGGATGCGCCCGCCCGCGCGGACCGCACCCGTCAGCGTCCGCGACCCCGCCGGCACGGACGCGCCGGTCGGGTGGACTCGCCGGTCGGGCGCCACCGAGAATTCTCGGTTCCCGACTACCGACGAGTAAGGTCAGGTGGTGGTGACCCGAGCCGACGGCCCGAGTGCAGGCGCGGCCGAGGCAGCACCACACGGCCACCGTTCGACCTGGCTGGAGGCACCATGACGGAAACGGCGGAACCGAGCACCACACAGGCCGGACGCGGCGTCCGGCTGCCCCGCACCGCCCGGCGCGCCCAGTTGCTCGCCGCGGCGCAGGACGTGTTCGTGGCCAACGGCTACCACGCCGCCGCCATGGACGAGATCGCCGAACGCGCCGGTGTCAGCAAGCCAGTCCTCTACCAGCACTTCCCCGGCAAGCTCGAACTGTATCTGGCGGTGCTGGAGACCCACGTGGACGAGCTGATCGCCCGGGTGCGCGACGCGCTGGAGTCCACCACCGACAACAAGCAGCGGGTGCAGGCCGCCGTGGGCGTGTTCTACGACTTCGTGGACCGCGAGGGCCAGGCGTACCGGATGGTGTTCGAGTCGGACCTGCGCGGTGAGCCGGCCGTGGCCGAGGCCGTGCAGCGGGCCACCTCGGACAGCGTCGACGCGATCACCGACACCATCACCGCGGACGCCGGCCTGGACGCCGACCGCGCCCGGCTGCTGGCCGTGGGCCTGGTCGGGTTGAGCCAGGTCACCGCCAGGGCCTGGCTGGACGGTGAGCGCAAGGTGAGCAAGGAGGAGGCGGTGGCGCTGATCTCCAACCTCGCCTGGAAGGGCATCGGCGGCGGGTTCCCACTGCAACACCCCTGAGTCAGACGCGGAATGAGCCCCGCGGGCGGTGCCGAACACCGGCCGCGGGCTCGATCCGCCTGGTCCTGCCGGTCAGGTCCTTCTTGCAGGTCCTACTCGCAGGTCCTACTTGCTGTCGAACGCGAAACCCACGCGCCGTGCGTCGCTGGGGCCGATCTCCACGTAGGCCACCCGCGACGAGGGGACGACGTAGCGCCTGCCCTTCTCGTCGACCAGGGTGAGCAGGCCCTTGGGGTTCTGCAGGGCGTCGGCGACCAGCGCCTCGACCTCGTCCGGGGTCCGGTCGCTGGACACGACGAGTTCCCGCGGGCTCTCCGCGACGCCGATCTTGACCTCCACGCTGACCTCCGCCTCACAACCAACGAAACGTACGAGGCAACCCTAGTCGAACCGAGGGTATTCCGAGGGGCTGGCGGGTCAGCCCAGGCCGAGCGCGGTCATCCGGCGGCTGTGCGACTGTTGCAACCGGCGGAACAGCCCGGCGATGCCGGCCAGGTCACCGGTGCCGCGCACGATCAGCTCGGCCAGCCCGTCCCGCTCCGCCACCACGTACTGCGCCTGGGTGAGCGCCTCTCCCAGCAGCCGGCGCCCCCACAGGGTCAGCCGGTCCCGCAGGGTGGGGTCGCTCTCACAGCCCGCGCGCACTTCGCGCTCGGCGAACGCCGAGTGGCCGGTGTCGGCCAGCACCTCCAGCACGATCTCCTTGGTCGGCTCGTCCAGCCAGGCGGCGATCTCCCGGTAGAAGTCGGCCGCCAGCCCGTCGCCGACATTGGCCTTGACCAGCGACTCCAGCCAGGAGCGGGGCGCGGTGGACTCGTGGAAGGCGTTGAACGAGCGCACGAACGGGCGCATCGCGTCCTCGACCGCGACCCCCCGTTCGGCCAGGCACTGCTCCAGCAGCTTGTAGTGGCCGATCTCGGCGGCGGCCATGGCGGACAGGGCGGCGCGGCCGGGCAGGGTGGGGGCGATCCGGGCGTCCTCGGCCAGCCGGTCGAAGGCGGACAGCTCCCCGTAGGCGAGTACGCCGAGCAGGTCGATAACGCCCGCCTCGATGCCTGGTGTGGTCGCCGTGGTTCGCTGGTCAGCCTCGCTCATGACAGCGAGCGTAGTGGGCGGGGACAACCTGCTGACAAGGTCGAAGCGGCCACTACCTGGCCGGTCCGGGTAGACTTGCGTGTTGACGCCTGGCGCTTGCCGTTGCGCGGCTGCCCTTCCCACCCGCTGGCCGGCCTCGCGGCAGCGACAGCGCTGGCGCACGACGCATGCGGCACCGTGCCGCTACATGGAGGGTGCGCGCCAACCTCGCCGGCCCTCCCGCGCGCTGCCTGGCCCCACGGCCCGGGCGTGGAAGCGCGGTCGAGCGGCCTGTCCAGGGCCGGGCGCGCTGGTACGAGAGAGGCGATCACCCTGACCGTCAGCAATCACGACACCGACACCGACACACCACGTGCGGCGGACGTCATCCACGAGCACGGCACCCACGAGCACGGCACCCACGAGCACAGCTCCCCGGCACCGGACTCCCCCGGGCTGGACTCCCCTGGGTTGGATTCCCCTGGGTTGGACCCGGTCGCGCTGGAGCACAGCGAGGCCGGCATCGACGACGCCGACACCTCCCACCCGCTGCACCCGCTCACCGCGAACGCGCCGGCCCACGCCGACTCCCCCCGGTTCGCCGACTTCAACGTGCGGCCGGAGATCATCCAGGCGCTGGCCGAGGCCGGCATCGAGCGGACCTTCGCCATCCAGGAGCTGACCCTGCCGCTGGCACTGGCCGGCGACGACGTGATCGGCCAGGCGCGCACCGGCACCGGCAAGACCCTGGCGTTCGGCGTGCCGCTGCTGGAGCGGATCACCACGCCGGGCGACGGCACCCCGCAGGCGCTGGTCGTGGTGCCGACCAGGGAGCTGTGCCTGCAGGTCACCCACGACCTCACCGACGCGGGCAAGTACCTGGGCATCCGGGTGCTGGCCGTGTACGGCGGCCGGCCCTACGAGCCGCAGATCCAGGCCCTGCGCAAGGGCGTCGACCTGGTGATCGGCACCCCGGGCCGCCTGCTCGACCTGGCCGAACAGCGCCACCTGGTGCTCGGCAAGGTGCGCGGGCTGGTGCTGGACGAGGCCGACGAAATGCTCGACCTCGGCTTCCTGCCGGACATCGAGCGGATCATGGACATGGTGCCCGAGCAGCGGCAGACCATGCTGTTCTCCGCCACCATGCCGGGTCCGATCATCACCCTGGCCCGCACGTTCCTGAACCGGCCGACGCACGTCCGGGCCGAGGAGACCGACGCCGGCGCGGTGCACGAGCGCACCAAGCAGTTCGTCTACCGGGCGCACGCGCTGGACAAGGTGGAGCTGGTCGCCCGCGCCCTGCAGATCGAGGACCGCGGTCTGGCCATGGTCTTCATGCGCACCAAGCGCACCGCCCAGAAGGTCGCCGACGAGCTGACCGAGCGCGGTTTCGCGGTCGCGGCCGTGCACGGCGACCTCGGCCAGGGCGCGCGGGAGCAGGCGCTGCGCGCGTTCCGCTCCGGCAAGGTCGACGTGCTGGTCGCCACGGACGTGGCGGCCAGGGGCATTGACGTGGACGGCGTCACCCACGTGATCAACTACCAGTGCCCGGAGGACGAGAAGACCTACGTGCACCGGATCGGCCGCACCGGCCGGGCCGGCCGCACCGGCGTGGCCATCACCCTGGTCGACTGGGACGAGGAGCCCCGCTGGCAGGCCATTGACCAGGCGCTGAACCTGGGCATCCCGGAACCGGTGGAGACCTACTCCACCTCCGAGCACCTGCGGACCGACCTGGGCATCCCCGAGGACGCCACCGGCCGGCTGCCGCTGAGCAAGCGGACCCGCTCCGGACTGGCCTCCGAGCCGTCCGACGAGCCGGACGCGCGGCAGCGCAAGCGCCGGCGGACCAGGCGCGGTGGCGGTGACGGGGCCGCGGAACCGACCGCGTCGACCGAGTCCGGTGCGACCGGTGCGACCGGTGAGACCGCCGCCAGCGAGTCCCGCCCCCGTCGCCGGCGGCGCCGCCGCGGCGAGGTGGTGTCCGGTGGCGAGGGTGCCGCTGAGGCGGCGACCGCCCGGCCGGAGACCACCGCGGACGAGGGCGAGGAACGGCCCCGGCGGCAGCGGCGTCGGCGGCGCGCCGGTGTGGAGGTGTCCAAGGCTGAGGTCGGCCAGGAGCGCCCGGGCGACGAGACCAGCCAGTGATCTGGGCCGAACCGGTGGGCACACCGGCAGCTCACCGGCGGCCGGCACACTAGACACCCAGGGACGAGGGGCGTGCTCACCGGATGTCGTGGTCGGCACGTCGTCGACGCGAGCACCAGGAGCAGGCCAGTGGGACGACCCGACCAGCCCGACCAGCCGGGGCAGGCGGATCAGCAGCGGCACGAGGCCGGCACGCCCGCGCAGTCACCCGAGGCGTCCGGCGAGGTGGACGGGCCGACACCCGACAGCCCGGCCGAGGCGGCGGCCAGCCCGGCCGCTGCCGGCGAGCCCGAGCCGGACAGCGCTGGCGAACCCGAGCCGGGGGCGGACGGGGCTCACCCGGACCACGACGTGGTGATCGGCGCCGAGGACGTGCTGGCCGCGCCCGCTGCCCCGGTGCCACCCGCTGCCGGCTCGGCCGACCCGACCCCGTCCTCCACGCCGCCACCAGCGGCTTTACCTCGCAGCTGGCGCCGACCAGCCGACTACGCCGCGGTGGCCGTGATCCTGGTGGCCGTGCTGGTCGCCGGCCTGACCGTGTGGTGGTTCAGCGACGCCAGGGCCACCACCCTGGTCACCGCCAGCGGGCCGGCCCCCACCCTGGCCCAGCCCGGCGAGGTGCCCGAGGCGCTGCACGAGGTGTGGCGGGCGGCCAGCGCCACCACCACCGCGCCGGTGGTGATCAGCTCCACCGTGGTCACCGCGGACAGCGGCCAGGTGGCGGATCGCGACCCGCTGACCGGACAGGTGCGCTGGTCCTACACGCGTGACCTGGAGCTGTGCACGGTCGCGCCGGCCTGGGGCCGGGTGCTGGCGGTGTACCGCAAGGAGACCAACTGCAGCGAGGTGACCGCGCTGGACGCCGGCACCGGGCAGCGCGGTGCGCAGCGCAACGGCAACGCCGAACTGGGCACCCGGCTGCTCTCCGACGGGGTGCACGTCACCGCCACCGGCCGGGAACTGGCCGAGGTGTGGCGATCGGACCTGGTCAAGTCGCTGGAGTACGGCAGGGTGCCGGCCATCGTCAACCCGGGCAAACAGCCGAGGACCGGCTGCGTCTTCGGGTCGTTCGCGGTCACCTCGGGCCGGGTCGCCGTGGTCGAGCGGTGCCCGGACCAGGACCCGAGCGACCGGCTCAGCGTGCTCAAGCCGAACCCGGAGGAGTCGGACAAGCCCGAGGTGATCTCCACGACCCTGCTGCCGACGAAGGGCGGGCGGGTGATCGCGGTGTCCAACACGCTGGTGGCCTCGGTCGTGCCCAACCCGGCGCGGCTGGTGGTGACCGAGGTCGAGAACGGCAACCAGGTCGCGGAGTACCCGCTGGACCTGGGCGCCGACGACCTGACCGGTGACCCGGCCGGCTGGACCGTCCCGGTCACCGCGGGCGCGGGCACGGCCTACTGGTTCACCGGCTCGCGCACGGTCGCGCTGTCCCTGGAGGACTTCCGCCCGCTGTGGACGGTGGAGAACACCCTCGGACCGGGCACGCTGCTCGCCGGGCGCCTGCTGCTGCCGGTCGCCGAGGGCGTGCGGGTGATCGACCAGGCCACCGGCGCCACCGAGCGGACCATCGCCGTGGACCGCCAGGGCTACCAGGGGCAGGTCGCGCTCGGCGTGGCCGGCCCGGTGGTGCTGGAGCAGCGGGGCGGCACGCTGGTGGCACTCGACTCGGGGGCGAGATAACACTCTCGTTGTCGGAACAAGCAGCGTGCTGACCGGTGCGGCAAACTCGAAATGTGACAGCGCAGCCAGAAACACCGCCGGTGCCGTCCCAACTGAGTCCACACCGAGCCGTCCGCACCGACCTGCCCGGACGGTACGGGCCGGTGGCCGCCCTGCACGCCCCGGCCTCGGCCACCTGCCCGGACCTGGGCGCGACCGCGCTGCTGGTGCCCGGCTACACCGGGTCCAAAGAGGACTTCGCGCCGCTGATCGACCCGATCTCCGACGCCGGCATCGAGGTCTTCGCCATCGACCTGCCCGGCCAGTACGAGTCGCCCGGCCCGGTCGCCGAGGCCGAGTACCGGCCGGCGCCACTGGGCGCGGCCCTGGCCGAACTGGTGGAGAAGCTGGCCTCGGAGGGCCGGACCGTGCTGCTGCTCGGCCACTCCTACGGCGGCCTGGTGGCCAGGGGCGCCGTGCTGGCGGGCGCGCCGATCGCCGGCCTGACCCTGCTCAGCTCGGGCCCGGCGGAACTGCCCGTTGGCGAGCGCCGGACCGCGCTGGACGTGGGCGAGTCCATGCTGCGGCAGCAGGGCATGGCCGCGGCGCAGCGGGTGCGGGAGTCGCTCGACGCGGCCAGCCCGCAGTGGGCCAGGCAGCCCAGGGCGGTGAAGGCGCTGTTCCGGGACCGCTTCCTGCGCTCGTCCCCGTCCGCGCTGCTGGGCATGGCCGACGGGCTGCGCTACGAGCCCGACCTGGTGCCCACCCTGGCCAGGGCGCTGCGCACGGCCGGCGTGCCCTGCCTGGTGGTGTGCGGCGAGGACGACGACGCCTGGCCGGTGGGGCGGCAGCGGGACATGGCCGAGCGGCTGGACGCGGACTTCGCCGTGCTGCCCGGCGCCAAGCACAACCCCAACATCGAGAACCCCGAGGCGCTGCTGGCCACCCTGCTGCCCACCTGGCGCGCCTGGCTGTCCAGCTAGCGCTCTCCCACCACCGGCTAGTTCTCGCTGGTCAGGCCCACCAGAAGAACCACAGCGCGGCGCCGCTGGCGGCCAGCACGACCAGGGCGCCCAGCGCGGCGGGCAGCCCACGGCGCCGGTCGGCCACCCGCTGCCCGACCACCGCGACCACGGCGGCCACCACGTGCGCGCCCACGTCCCACAGGCCGGGGCCGGGCTGGCCGTTGTTGCCGGCGTACACCTGCATGGCGATGAGGCCCAGGGCGAGCAGCACCATGCCCGCGGCCAGCGCGCCGGTCAGGTTGCGCCAGGTCGACGCCCCGCCCCTGGCCGCCGCGGGCGAGGCCGCACCGGCCGGTGCCGGCTCGCTCGGCCCGGACTCGGACAGCGCCACCGTCTCCGGCTCGGCCGGGCCCACCGCGTTCAGCGCCCCAACGCCCGACCCCACCGCGTCCGATCCCACCGCGTCCGACCCCTCCGCGTCCGACCCCGGCAGCTCCTCGTCGGCCAGCGGCTCACCCGGCTGCGGCCGCGGTCGCGCAGTCTCGGCCGGCTGTCCCGATGTCTGTCCCGGTGCCTGCCCCTTGGCCGGTGCCTGGTGTGGCTGACGCAGTGGTGCTGTCGGCGGTGTCCTCGGTGTCGCGAACCGCGCCTGTGGCACCTGCCGTGCCTGTTCCGCCCGGCGCTCCGACGGCAGCAGCACCGGTGTCGTGTTGGGGTCCGGTTCGCCGCCCTGATGCGGGCGCACCGGGGTCGTGTTCTGGTCCGGCTCGCCCGGCTGGGGCATCGGCCGGGTGGTCCCTCGGTCCACCTACAACTCCCTGTTGGATTGCTCGGCTCCGGTTTCACCGGGCTCTCGTCCGGCTCCGTGCGCCGATCCGCGCTCGCTCCGCTCGGTTCACCAGGTCACGCCTGGCGGCCCAGCGATGCTCACTCGCTGCCCGAACGGTTGTCATGCCACCCGCTTGTCCCGCCAGCCGTCCCACCGCCGCCGGGAATCCCACCACCCCAGATCCTGCCGTCCGGGATCCGGTCGGCCAAGGTCCGGATCCCGGACCCGGTTCCGCTGCCCGGCGTCACGGTGCGAGCATGGCCCACGGTTCGAGGTCGGGTGCGGCTGCCCTCCCCTCGGCGCAGCCGCGGCGGAAGTCGCACCACGAGCAATGCCTACCAGGGCTGGCGGGAAACAGCACGTCCGGATCACCGCCCGCGGCCAGCGTGTCCGTGGCCAGGCCGAGTTCCTCGGCCGCCTGCTCGGCCCTGGCCACGTGCCGGGCCAACGACTCGTCGGTGTGCTCCCAGGCCGCGACCGTACCGGTGGGCAGGTGGTGCAGCTCGACCCGGCGGCACCGGCGGCGCAGCGTCCGCCTGGCGGCCAGGGCGTACAGGGCCAGCGCCTGGGACCCGCGGGCGTCGTCAACGGTGAGCGCGTGCCGGCCGGTCTTGTAGTCGACGATCACCAGCTCGCCGTCCCGCTGGTCGATCCGGTCGACCCGGCCCTCGGCCACGATCCGCGCGGTCGGCGCGGACACCCACCGCTCCAGACCAATCGGGTCCGCGGTGGGGTCGATCTCGGCGACGTAGTCGGCGACCCAGTCCCGGGCCCGCTCCCGGTACCGCGCGGCCTGGTCGCCGTCCCGGAACCCGTCGGACTTCCAGTACCTGGTCACCAGCGCCGCTGCCGCTTCCGGCGTGCGCTCGGCCGCCGGCAGGTCGAACAGGGCACGCAGCGCGTTGTGCACCACCGCGCCCAGCGTGTTGTGCGCCCACGCGCCGCCCCGAGCGGGCGTTGGCCGGTCCAGGTAGGCCATCCGGTACCGCCGGGGGCAGTCGGTCCAGGTCGACAGCTTCGCCGGAGTAACCCGCACCAACTTCTGCGGCATGTTGTCAAAGCCGAGCTGCCCGGTCACGCGGTCAACGTTACGCACTCGGTCGGATACTCCCGTCGCCTCCCCCTGGCCGGCGGACCGCCCGCCCGAGCGCACCTCAACCGACCAGAACACTGCCACCGGTGGCCCGGTCCACCAGGTCCTCCAGCACCTCCGGCGCGGTCCGCTCCTGGCCGAGCCGAACCGTCTTGTTGGTGCCGTGGTAGTCGCTGGACCCGGTGGTCACCAGGCCGAGTTCGGCGGCCAGCCCCCGTAACCGGGCGCGTGTCGGCTCGTCGTGGTCGGGGTGGTCGACCTCGACGCCGGCCAGGCCGAGCAGGGCCAGGTCGGCGATCACGTCCTCGGTGACGATCCGGCCCCTGGACACGGCGAACGGGTGCGCGAGCACGGTCACCCCGCCGGCCGCGGCGATCATGGCGACGGCGTCGCGCACCGGGGTGTCCGCCCTGGGCAGGTGGTAGGGCCCGGCGTTGCCGAGGAACCTGGCGAACGCCTCGTTCACGCTGGCCACCACGCCGGCGTTGACCAGGGCCCTGGCCAGGTGCGGCCGACCGCCGGGCGAGTCCGGCGGCAGGCCGGCCATCAGGGCGTCCGGATCGACCGGAAACCCGTCATCGGCCATGCGCACCGCCATCTGCCGCAACCGGCTCCGCCGCTCCGCGCGCAGCCGCGACTGCTCGGCGATCAGCGCGGGCGAGGTCGGGTCGAACAGGTAGGCCAACAGGTGCACGGTGAGCCGGCCGCCCCGGCCGTCCGGACAGTCGCAGGACAGCTCGGCGCCGGGCACCAGCCGCATGCCGGCCGGCAGTGCCTGGGCTGCCTCGGCCCAGCCGGCCGTGGTGTCGTGGTCGGTCAGCGCGATCACGTCCAGGCCGGCGGCCGCGGCCGCCGCCACCAGTTCGGTCGGCGTGTCCGTGCCGTCGGATTCGGTCGAGTGGGTGTGCAGGTCGATGCGCACCCAACCAGTGTGACCGATCACCGCGCCAGCACCGGCGCGGCCATCAGCACCAGGGGAAGCACACCGAACGGGGTATCAGTACCAGCAGGACCGGGCCGAGCGGTCGGGCCGCCCGCGCGGCGGTGTGGTCAGGGCACCATCTTCTTGCCCCGGGCCGCCCGCTGCGCCTTGATCATCGAGAACCGCTCGGCCTGCGCCTTCTTGTCGCCAAAGACCAGCTCGGAGATCGCGTCGTAGACCTCCTCGGGATTGGGCAAGAACTCGATCTTGTTCAGGGCCTGGATCTGCCCCGCGGACTCCACCACGAGGGTGCCGTAACCGAACATGCGACCGAAGAACGACCGGTGGTAGGTCAGGTCGGTGACCTTGCCGATCGGCATCATGGCCACGTTGCTGGTGAACACACCCGAGGTGAGCATGAACCGCTTGTCGGTCACCACGATGCGCTCCACCCACCAGTCCATGACCAGGTAGGTGAAGCGCAGCAGCACCGCGAGCGCGCCGTACCAGAGGATCGTCTGGAGCAGCCACGCCGACTGGGGTATCACCTGGGAGATCAGGATGGCGCCGGCCAGCAGACCACACGCCTCGATGATCTCCCACGCCAGGTACGTCCAGTGCCGGCGCACACGGATGACCCGCCGTTCGGTTTCGAGCAGGTACTCGTCGGGATCCCTTGGTGCGAACACGGCTTCCCCGTCCCCTCGGCGTCCTCGCGACGGCGACTAGAACAAGTTCTGCACGAAGGTGATGAGCGCCTCGGCCGCGCTCTGCAGGGTGGTCAGGATGTTGGTGACCAGGCCCGCTGACGCGTTGGGCTGCGCGATCAGGAAGTACAGCAACAACGCGATCCCGGCCCAAGTGAGGATCTTCTTCAGGTTCACGTCGATCAACCCCGTCTGCTCGCACTCGATCAGGCGCCAGTGAGAACCGTTGTACCGCACTCTGCGGCACTAGAGGAGATTTGTACCGCACATGGGCCAGTCGGACGCACCGCCAATCCGGTGTGACTACGCTCCGTGCTTGTGACGGCAAGCAGCGCGGGGACGATCCGGTGTGTCGGCGCGGTTGTGCATGACTCCAATGGGCGACTCCTGCTCGTGCGGCGGGCCAACGAGCCAGGTCGCGGCCTGTGGTCGCTGCCCGGCGGCCGGGTCGAGCCGGGCGAGACCGACGCGGTCGCGCTGGCCAGGGAGGTGCACGAGGAGACCGGACTGAGCGTTGCCGTGGGCGAACTGGTCGGCTGGGTGACGCGCCCGGCCGCACGCGGCGTTTACGCCATTTACGACTACCGCTGCCAGGTGACCAGCGGAGATCTCCGTCCGGGTGACGACGCCTCCGATGCCGCCTGGGTGAGCGGTGCGATCTTCGACACACTTAACCGGGACAATATGGTTACGGAGCGTCTAGCACAGACTCTCGCGGAGTGGGACTGCCTGCCGAGGCCCTGATCCAGCCCAACCGGTGAACCCCCGCCGGAGCGGACCAATCCCCAACTACCCGGTGATACTGGACCGGTTCAGAACCCCGGGTCCGAGCGGGCCGAGCGCTGCCGTCACTGGGCCATCTTCACCCGCACGTTCACCCATTCATTCACTGTCATTCACCCGTATTCACCCGTTCGTGCCCCAAGTTGTCCACAGCCCCGCGAGTTGTCCACAGGCTGCCGTCACCGGCTATCTCCCACCGGGGTGCGCCAATAGGCTGGACCTGGGGTCGCCCCCCTGGGAGGGCGGGGGGTGCCCTGGGGCCGGTCGAACACCACCCGCCACCCGGGCCGGCCGACACCGCAGGGCTTCACCCAAGCCCAAGCCCAAGCCCCGCCACCCGCACCCCGCGCCCGGCCACGCCGCGCTCGCCGCCCCGCGCCCGCGCCTGTGTCCGTGTCCGGTGGGAGCCGACCGGACGGGAGCCGACTCGGCCCGCCGACCCCCACCCCACCCCACCCACATCCCCGTCCCCGGACACCGGTCGCGTGCCTCAGCCAGCCGGCTGCGGCAGCCAGGTCAGCCGCTGGCCGTGCGGCGCGGTGGTGGCCAGGGCCCGAGCCACCGGTTCACCGCGCTCCCAGCGGGTCAGCACCAGCACCCCGGAGTACTGCGCCTCGTCCGCGTCCGCCAGGTCGGCGCGGCCGGGCAGGACCAGGTGCGGGCCGGCCCGGTACCCCTCGTTGCACACCCACCACAGCGGCCGGCGCTCGGCCAGCCTGGCCAGCTCCTGGACGTAGGCCACCCGGCGTGGCTCGGACAGGTAGCACACGGCGTGGCTGTTGATCACCACCAGTGGCAGCTCCGCCGGCACCCGGTCGGCAGCCCGTGCCAGGTCGTCCACGGCGTCCCCGGCCAGCAGCTCCGGCGGGTGCTTGCGCCGCACCGCGGCGGCGGCACCGAGCAGCCGCAGCCGCTCGGGCTGGTCCGCCCAGACACACGCCTCCAGCCAGGCGAACTGGTCCTCGTCGCCCAGGTCGATCGGCCGGCGGTCCAGCCCCACCCTGGCGCGGACGGTCAGCTTCTTGGGCAGCACCGGCAGTTCGGCCCCGGGCGCCAGGGCCAGCGCGGCGTGCAGGCCCACCGCCGCCTTGGCCGGACCCACGCCGATCTGCCCGGCCTGCTCGGTCTGGTACCAGTACGCGTACCGGTCCAGGTTGAGCAGCAGCCCGGCGCTGGTCCCCACTTCGAGCAGCCCGACCGCGCCACCGGCCTGCTTGGCGGCCAGTGCCACGGCCGGGTAGATCATGGCGGCCCGGCGCACCTCGTTGGTCTGCGTGGTGTGCGTGCCGATCAGCTTGCGCGCCTGGTCGGCCCGACCGAGCAGGAACTCCCGGAACACCGGCCAGGTCTGCCCGTCCACCCCGTAGGTGCCGCCCAACGAGGGGTAGTAGTTGGCCAGCGGGTGGAACGGCTCCGCCTGGATCAGCCGGTGCGCCGCGGCGAACAGCAGCGTGGGCACGCGGAACTCGGGTTCGGCCGCGGCGAGCAGCCCGGCCACCTCCTGGTCCTCGGCGGCGTGCCGGGCCAGGTGCTCGTACAGCGGGGACGCGCCGGCCGCCTCGTCGGCGAAGGCGCGCAGCTTCTGCAGCAGTGGTGCTGTGTCGGTGTCGTCGCCCATGGTCAGCTGCCCGATCCGGTCGACTCGGGCACGGGCCGGCCGGGCTGGTCGCCGCCGCGCGCATCGCCGTAGGACCGCTTGGGCACCATGACCTTGCGGCGGAACACGCACACCACGGTGCCGTCCTGCTTGTAGCCCCTGGTCTCCACGTGCACCACGCCCCGGTCGTCCTTGGACTTCGACGGTGTCTTGGCCAGCACCTCGGTCTCCCCGTAGATGGTGTCACCGTGGAAGGTCGGCCTGATGTGCCGCAGCGACTCGACCTCCAGGTTGGCGATGGCCTTGCCGGAGACGTCCGCCACGGACATGCCCAGCAGCAGCGAGTAGACGTAGTTGCCGACCACCACGTTCTTGCCGAACTCGGTGGTCTCCGCCGCGTAGTGCGCGTCCAGGTGCAGCGGGTGGTGGTTCATGGTGAGCAGGCAGAACAGGTGGTCGTCGTACTCGGTCACGGTCTTGCCCGGCCAGTGCTTGTAGACCGCGCCGACCTCGAACTCCTCGAAGTAGCGTCCGAACTGCACGCGCGCCTCCTTGCGCCACCCCGGTGTGTGATCCGACCCTCGCCGGCCGGGACGCCAGTCTGGACTGTCAAGGAGTATTCTCGGCAACCGGTGTGTGAGCGAATCCACCGCTCAGCCACACCGCTGACCCGAGGAGGTGAGGACGCCATGAGTCGTGGGACTGACAAACCCCACCCATGCAGTACCACCGGCGTCCCCACCGGATGGGTCCATCTTTCCCGGTAGACCCAGTGGTACTGGTTGGGACGCTCCAGTGCCGGAGCAGCTGAACCCGCTCCGGTGCGTCGTCATTGCTCGCGACGTGATCCCTGGAGGCCCAGATGCCCGCTCTGCCCTCGCTCGGCGGTCTGCGTGACCGTTCCCGGCGGCGCAACACCACCGCCGGACAGCCCGGGATCGCACCCATTCCGGTGCCGGTGTCGGCGTACGTCGTGGACTGTGGCGTGTACGTCGAGGGCAAGCGCCTGCCCGGCCGGTGGACGCACGCCGAGGCCGTGGAAGAGGTGCGGCGGCGGCGCGAGGGTTTCGTCTGGATCGGACTGCACGAGCCGGACGAGGAACAGATCCAGAGCATCGCCGAGATCTTCGGCCTGCACGAGCTGGCCGTGGAGGACGCGGTCCACGCGCACCAGCGCCCCAAGCTGGAGCGCTACGACGAGAACCTGTTCATGGTGCTCAAGACCGTGCGCTACGTGGACCACGACTCGCCGGACACGGCCAACGAGATCGTGGAGACCGGCGAGATCATGGCGTTCCTCGGCCGCGACTTCGTGGTCACCGTGCGGCACGGCAACCACTCCGGGCTGGCCGTGGTGCGCCGCGAACTGGAGACCGACCCCGAACGGCTGGCGGTGGGTCCGGCCGCGGTGCTGTGGGCGATCTCCGACCACATCGTCGACAACTACCTCGAAGTCACCGAGAACATCGAGGACGACATCGACGAGATGGAGGGCAAGGTCTTCGCCCCGCGCGGGCGGGTCAGCGCCGAGCAGATCTACCTGCTCAAGCGGGAAGTCCTGGAACTGCGCCGCGCGGTGATGCCGCTGGCGCTGCCGCTGCGCCGGCTCGCCGAGGGCTACACGCCCATGGTTCCCGAGGAGGTGCGCTCGTACTTCCGGGATGTCGACGACCACCTCACCACCGTGTCCGAACGCGTCGCCAGCTACGACGAACTGCTGAACACCCTGGTCGACGCCACCCTGGCGAAGATCACGCTCCAGCAGAACACCGACATGCGCAAGATCACCTCGTGGGCGGCGATCGTGGCCGTGCCGACCGCGGTCGCCGGGATCTACGGCATGAACTTCGACAACATGCCCGAGACCCACTGGAAGTACGGCTATCCCATGGTGATCGCCGCGATCCTGGTGCTCTGCCTGATCCTGTACCGAATATTCCGCCGGAACGAGTGGCTGTAGCCGGCTGACCGCCGTCCTCGGCGCCCGGCCGGTGGCTCCGGCTCCGCTGGGCCGCCCCGGCCACCGGCACCGCCACCCCGCCGCTCGCCTGACCCGCTGTTCCCGCCTGTTGCTGACTGTCTTGTTGCTGACTGCCCTGCCTGCTTGACCGCTCTGCCTGTTCCGCTCTGTCCTGCCTGTTTTCCGCGCGACTCACTCGGGGGTAACCGAGATGCCTCGACTCCTGTCCAACCCACGGTTCTGGATCGTCGCCAGCATGCTTGGTTGGCTGGCCACGGTGACGCTGCTGATCGCCCAGCAGCCCTGACGACACGGGCCCGCCGCGTGCCCGATCAGTTCCAGGGCCGGCAGTCCCAGTGGAACGGGATGCCGTGCCCGCTGCCGGTGCCCAGGCGCAGGCTCACCCCGACCGGCCACAGCTTGAGCAGGAGGTAGAACCGGTAGGGAAAGCCGTTGTCGCTGTGGACAACGGAATTCCGGCTCGCGGGTTCCTCGCGGCCGGACCGCGAGTCGCCGGACCGCTGGTCGCCGGGCTGCTGGTCGCCGAACCGCTGGTTGGTGGACCGCTGGTTGGTGGACCGCTCGCCGCCGCTCCTGCGCGGTTCGTACACCAGCAGCGCCAGCGGGGACTGCGGGGTGGCCCTGGCCGCGGCCTCGGCGAGCACGGCCCGCCCCCTGGCCCGGTCGGCCGGTGACACGTACTGCCACACCACGGAATGCGAGACCACGGTGAGCACGTCCCGCTCGGCGTGGGCGAGCTGCTGTTCCAACCACTCCGGTCCGGAGGCCCTGGCCACCCGGACCGGGTCGCTGGCGGCCAGGTCCAGCGCGGCCCGCAGCCGGTGCCAGCGGTCCAGCTGGTCCGCCCAGACGAACGAGGACAGGTGCAGCTGACCGTCCTGTGTGGACACGTCCACCGGGTTGAGGTCGCAGCCCGCCCTGGCCACCACGCGCAGGTTCCGGCTCAGGTCGGCCTCGGGCAGCCCGGTCCACTCCGGGTCGAGCACGAACGGGCTGTTCGGGTCGCCGAGCACCACGTCGTGCCCGTTTCCCGCCATCCGGTAGGCGATCCGGTGCGGCCGCAGGTTCAGTCCGCCGCTGGCGCCCACCTCCAGCAGCCGCACCGGAAACGGGGTGCGCCGGCCAGCCGCCTCGGCCGCCTGCTGCGCGGCCGTGAGCAGCCCGCCGTACAGCGGCCCGTTGCGGCCGGGCTCATTGGTCTGCACCACGGTGGCGCGCACCCGGTGCCGCAGCTCGGCTGCGTTGTCCCGCAGTGCCGGCAGCGCGTCCGACCACAGCGTGTCCAGGTCCGGGCTGCCGCCCACGCTGGGGTAGTGCTTGGCCAGCGCGGGTGCCTTGCCCTCCAACACCATCCGGTGCACCGCACCGGCGAAGCGCAGCCCCGGCACGCTGCCCTGCCGGTCGCGTTCACACCCGGCCATGATCTCGCTGGTCACCCCGCCGGCTGTCAGATCGGCGGCGGCCCCGACCAACAACGCGTGAGTGAGTGGACTCAGGTTCCGGCAACCCAGCGCCGTGTCACTGAACAGCTTGGCCAGCACGCCACTGACGCTAGCTCTGGGAACCGAACTGGGACAGGGCCCTGCGAGTCTTTTCACCCGGTCCAGCCGCGCGTGATCGACGACAACCGGGCATCGGTCGCGTTTGGCTGACCTGTTCGGCGGGCTCCCGGGTCGCTGCGGATGCCGGGTGCAACGCCTAGCCTCGAAGCCGTGATCAGGGTGCTGGCCGTGGCCGACGAGGTCGTCGAGGAACTGTGGACCGACCAGGTCCGCCGACACCGGGTCGATCTCGTGGTGGCCGCCGGTGATCTGCCGTTCGACTACCTGGAGTACCTGACCTCCGCGTTGGACCGACCTTGCGTGTTCGTGCCGGGCAACCACGATCCCGACCTGTCCGGGTACTCCCGGAGGTGGGGGCTGTGGACCAAGGCCGGACTGCCGGTGCGGTGGCCAGGTCCGGCCGGCGCGGTCAACGCGGACGCCAGGGTGGTGGACGTGGCCGGGCTGCGCATCGCCGGGCTGGGCGGGTCGATCCGCTACCGCAACGGCCCCAACCAGTGGACCGAGCGGCAGCAGGCGCGCCGGTTGCGCCGGGTGATCCGGTTGGCCGCGTGGCGGCGACTGCGCGACGGTCGGGGCGTGGACGTGCTGCTCACCCACGCGCCACCAGCCGGCTGCGGGGACGAACCCGACCGGCCGCACCAGGGGTTCGCCTGCCTGCACCGGGCCGTGGCCCGGCTGCGCCCGGCCCTGCTGCTGCACGGCCACATCCATCCACATGGGACGGTCCGCCCGGACCGCCGGCTGGCCGGCACCGGGGTGGTCAACGTGGTCGGCTACCGGGTGTTGGACATTCCCACCAGTGGTGACCAGGGTGACCAGGGTGACCAGGAGGAGGTTCTGCGTGCGCCGTGACACCGGCTTTCCCGTGGCCGACTCGGAGAACGACTTTCTCAAGGTCCGGCGCAGCCAGGTGCTCTCCCGGCTGGCCGCGTGGCTGCGGCGGGTGCCCGACGACGTGAACATCATGCTGCCCTTCGACGAGGTGGTCGCCGCCCTGGGCTGGCAGGGTGAGCGCGTCCTCGGCCTGCGCGTGATCAGGCTCGCGTCGATCGTCGGCAGCGTGGACCGGACCAGGGACTTCGACCGCCGGTTCCGGCCGACCTCGGCGCGGGTGCGGGAACGCTGGCAGCGGATCGCGCTGGCCCAGCGGCGCGGGGAGGCCGTGCCACCGATCGACGTGTACCGGGTCGGGGAACTGCACTTCGTCCGGGACGGCCACCACCGGGTGTCCGTGGCCCTGGCGCTCGGCTCGGAGACCATCGAGGCCAACGTGACCGAGGTGCGCACCAGGCTGTCCGCCGAGGGCATCCGCCACCGGGGCGATTTGATCGTCAAGGGCTATCGGCGGCTGTTCCTGGAGCGGGTGCCGCTCACCGGTGCGGCCAGGGCGGCCGTGCTGGTCACCGACGCGTGGGACTACGCGCAGCTCGGCGAGCACGTGGAGGCGTGGGGTTTCCGGCTGATGCAGGACGAGGGCGTGTTCCTGGACCGGGCCACGATCGCGCGGCGCTGGTACGAGGAGGAGTACCAGCCGGTGGTGGGCATGCTGCGACAGGCCGACCTGATCGGCGACCGCACCGAGACCGAGGCGTACCTGTGGGTGGCCGCCGAGCGCTACCGGCTGATCCGCACCCACCACTGGACCGACGAGGTGATCGCCGCCCTGCGCGACAAGCACGACCGGGGCCGCCGCGCCGGCTGACCCCAACCCGCGAGTCGACTTTGCAAACCCCGCGAGTTGCACGTTCACGCAGGCCCAAACGGGTGAAGACCAAAGACCCACCAGGGCATTCGCCGTTTCCGCCGCCGGCCAGCCTGAACCCACGACAGGCACGACGGACCGGCCCACTGCGCGACCACCTGGTCGACGTCCACAACGGTGCGATCCTCGCCGGCTCCGCCGAGCCGACTCCGCCGAGCCGGCCCCATCGAGCCGACTCCGCCGACGCGCCGGCCCCACCGAGCCGGCGCCGACAACGCGCCGCAACAGCCCTCGCGACAGGCGCGCGTTGCGATCCTCGCCGGCTCTGGCGAGCCGGCGCCGCGCTGGACGGCCAGGGGTTGGTGCTCACCGACCAGGGGCTGGCCGGGCCGTGCTCGCAAGCCCCGGGACGACACACCACACCGCGGCTCGGAACGTCCCGCACCACGCTCGGGGCCACACCGGTGGACGCCGTGCCACGTCGTCCACAACGGACTCGGCCGCCCCTGTCAACCCCCACCTCGCCACGGCCACTGACCTAGCCGGCGAAATCCCCGGTGGGGCTTGGGGATTCACCCGTTTGGGCCTGCGTGAAATGTCAACTCGGGGGGTTTGCAAAGTCGACTCGCGGGGTGGGGAGGGGTTAGGGGAGCAGGCCGGTGGTGTGGAGGTGGTCGAAGAGGAGTTGGGCGACGGGTGAGAGGCGGTCGCGGTCGGCGTAGGTGAGCCAGACGACCTCGTCGATCTCGCTGGCGGGGGCGATCTCGCCGGTGTGGTCGGCGGTGTAGCAGGCCATCCGGACGAGCACGCCCTCGGCGCGGCCGTGGGCCTGGGCTTCGAAGGTGCCCACGTGGTGTGCCGTGGCCGGGTCGATGGTGACGGTGAGTTCTTCGGCGATCTCCCGCACCAGGGTGTCCACGTCGGTCTCGCCGGGCTCGCGCTTGCCGCCGGGGAGGTAGGCGGTGTCCTTGCCGCGCGAGCGGGCGCCGAGGACTCTGCCGTCCCGCACCAGCACCCAGGCGACCTTGTCGATCAGGCTCGGATTAACTGACACCCGGGCAGGATAGGTCGGGCGATCGGGTCAGCGGGTGTCGGCGCCTTCGGGCAGCGGGCGGGCGTGGTTCATGACCTGGTCGGCGTAGTTGTCCAGCAGCCGGGTGCCGACCTGCTGGGAGTAGCCGAGCAGCACCGCCCACAACTGCAGGCCGGACTGGGTGCTGATGCCGATCAGGCCCTGGGTGACGCCGGCGGCGATGGCCATCACGCCCACTGTGGCCAGGGCCGCGCCGAGCAGCACCTTGATCATCGCCTGGTAGCCGACCAGCACGTACGGGGACAGGCTGGGGCGCCGGCGCAGCAGCAGCACCACGGCGGCGATCACCGCGCCGAACCCGCCGAGCAGCTGGATCAGCCAGGCGTCGCCGCTGGGCGCGGCCTGGCCGGACGGGCACACGTCGGGCAGGTCGCGGATCGGCTGCTGCACGCACAGCGGGATCAGGTTGGGCCAGTTCAGCGAGAGCACGCCGAGCGCGGTGTTCACCACCACCAGCACGAACGCGGTGACCACCAGCTTGTTGCGCAGTGCACGGGCGGCGGCGTGGGCGTCGTCGGAGACGTCGAAGGCCGCGCGCAGGGTGTCCACCACCACGGCGCGCTCGGCCGAGGTGGCCGGGTAGTTGGGCCGCAGCTCCTCCAACGCGCGCCTGCGGTTGTCCTCCTCGGGCAGGTAGTTGGCGATGCGCTCGCGCAGCGCGGGCAGCCGGCCGGCCAGGTCGGGGTCGGCGGCGACCGTGGCGACCTCGGCCTCGTGCAGGGCCCGCCAGGCGCGCTCGATGCGCCAGCCCGACCACCACGCGGCCGGGCCGTGCCACCAGCTCAGCGGTTCGTCGAGGATCGCGTCCACCACGTCCAGGGACCGCAGCGCGGCGCGGCGGTCCTGCTCGGCCTGGTCGGACTCGGTGGGGTGGGTGGCGGCGAGCACCGCGAGGTCGGCGCGCACCCGGCGGGCCCTGGACTCCACCGCCAACTGCCAGTCGGTCACCCTCGGCCGGTGTGCCCTGGCGCTCGCCGGTGTGGCGTCCTTGGCGTTGTTCCGCTCCAACATCGCTGACCACCCCCTTGTGCCTGTCCTCGATGGTCCCACCGAGGTCCGACAAAAACCGCCGACCAAAAGGGGGGTGCGGGCGCAGGTCGCCCGTTGGGGTGACGCGGGTGTCGCGGCCGGGTCATTGTCCACTCAGGACGGAGGGAGTCCGGCCACCACCGAGGGGTGGCCGGCTCACCCGGGGTTGCGGGCCGTCAGACCCGCGGACCGTCAGACCCGCAGGCCGTCAGACCCGCAAGCCGTCAGATCCTCGGGCCGTCAGGCGGGCGCCGTCAGATCCTTGGGCCGTCAGGCGGGCAGCGAGGGTTCCATCAGTTCCTGCAGGCGCGGTGGCACCCGCTTCTCCAGCCCGAACGGCTCCAGGTGTGCCTGGAACACCCCGTAGAAGGCCCGCTCGACGCTGTGCGGGTCCCAGTTCTCCCGCTCCAGCACCGGCTGCTTGAAGTAGGGCTGACCGACCAGGTGCAGCTGGCGCCCCTTCATCCGGACGATCTGGCCGGTGATGCCCTCGGCGGAGTCGCTGAGCAGGAACAGCACCAGCGGGGCCACCCGGCTCGGCGACAGCTCGGCCGGGATCGAGCGCAGGGACCGCTCCGAGGCCCACACCATGCGGGTGTGCGCCACCGGGCAGACCGCGTTGACCCGGATGCCGCTGGTCTCCAGGTCCAGCGCCCAGGACAGGGTCAGCGAGGCGACCGCGCCCTTGGTTGCCGAGTACGTGGCCAGCTTGCGCTGGCCGAAGAAGGCCCCCGAGCTGATGTTGACGATCGACCCGCCGGTGCCCTGCTCCCGCATGGCGCGCATGGCCGCGGTCCCGCAGTAGATGGTGCCGAGCAGGTTGACCTCGACGGTGGCGCGGATGCGCGCCACGTCGTCGTCCCACGGTGCTGTCTCGTAGTTCAGCCCGGCGTTGTTGACCAGGCCGTCGATCCGCCCGAACTCGGTCACGCACACCTCGGTGAGCTGCGCGGCCTGCTCGGGGTCGGCCACGTTGTGCCCGCTGGCCACGGCCGTGCCGCCGAACGTGCGGATGCGCTCGGCCACCTGTTCGGCCAGTTCCACGTCGATGTCGTTCACCACGACCGAGGCGCCGGCCTGCGCGCTGTGCATGGCGTACGCCTCGCCGAGCCCTCGGCCGGCGCCGGTGATGACGACGGCCCTTCCCTGCAGAAGCCCCATGGGGCAAGTCCTCCCTGCCTTGCGGTTGGTGCTGCCCGGCACCCGACGTGGTGCGGGTTCCCCTTCCGCCACAAGCCTGCGGCGGGCCGGGACAGCGGTAGTGGTGTCAGTCGTCAAAGGGTCTGGTTGTTGCGCTGAACGGGGTAAGAAGTTCGTTCGCCAGGATGGGTTTCACCGATCAGGCGCCACCCCCGGTAGCACGCATCCGTGCGGCCGGTCGGATCGCGGGGGTTTGCCCCGACCTGGTCGCCGAACGCCTCGCCGAGCGCGTCACCGTTCACCGCCGCTCGGTGCCGCCGCCTCCGCGCACGTGTGCTCACCACCCTCCACGGGCATCGCGATCCGGAATGGGAATGACCGTCCCGACGCCCTGCTGCCGGGTGAGTGGTGGGACGGCACCGCCGCCAGCACGACGCGACACCGGACCGGTAACGCCCACTGGGGGATCGGGTACCGCCAGGTCACGCCGCCGAGCCGCGGCTGAGTGGGAGAGATGTAATCACAAAAGGATATGGGGCGACACTGATCCGGTAATGGGTCAACCCGATCCGGGAAATTGCGTACCCGTTTCGGGGCGGAAATCAGGTCAGCGAGTCAGATCCACTACGCAGCGCTGAAAAAAGCTCGGCCGTGCCCCGAATCGAGTGACACTGATTCGAGGCACGGCCGAGACGAGCAACCAGGGGGCGGCAACCCCGGTCAGGCGACCACGTGGGGGCGCTGCTCCGCGAAGTGGCAGGCGCTGGGGTGGCCGGCGGCCCGGTCCACCAGGGCGGGCTCCTCCTCCGCGCAGATGTCCTGCGCCTTCCAGCACCGGGTGCGGAACCGGCAGCCCGAGGGCGGGTCCACCGGGCTGGGCACGTCACCGGTCAACCGGATGACCTCCCGCTGGCCGCGCAGCTCCGGGTCGGGCACGGGCACCGCGGACAGCAGCGCCTGGGTGTAGGGGTGGGTCGGGTGCTGGTAGATCTGCTCCTCGGTGCCGATCTCCACGATCTTGCCCAGGTACATCACGGCGACCCGGTCGGACAGGTGCCGCACCACGGACAGGTCGTGCGCGATGAACACGTAGGACAGGCCGAACTCGCTCTGCAGCTCGCCGAGCAGGTTCATCACCTGGGCCTGGATGGACACGTCCAGCGCGGACACCGGCTCGTCGCAGACGATCACCTTCGGCCGCAGGGCCAGCGCCCTGGCGATGCCGATCCGCTGCCGCTGGCCGCCGGAGAACTGGTGCGGGTAGCGGTTGATGTGCTCGGGGTTGAGCCCGACCACGTCCAGCAGCTCCTGCACCCGCTGGCGCCGGCTGCCCTTGGGCGCGACCTCGGGGTGGATCTCGAACGGCTCGCCCACGATGTCGCCCACGGTCATCCTGGGGTTGAGCGAGGTGTACGGGTCCTGCAGCACGATCTGGATGCTGCGGCGCAGCCGGCGCAGTTCGGCGCCGCGCATCTGGAAGATGTCGCGCCCCTCGAACCGGGCCGTGCCCGAGGTGGGCGGCTCCAGCCGCATCAACACCTGCGCCAGGGTGGACTTGCCGCAGCCGGACTCGCCGACCACGCCCAGGGTCTCGCCCTGGTGCAGGTCGAAGGAGACGCCGTCCACCGCCTTGACGTGTCCGATGGTGCGCTTGACCAGCACGCCGACCGTGACCGGGAAGTGCTTGACCAGGTCGCGCACCTCCAGGATCGGCTCACCAGGGGACGTGGGGGTCGCGTCAGCCACGGCTGATCAACTCCTCGGCGAAGTGGCAGGCGCTGGTCCGCTCCGGGCCGAGCCGCACCGGCGCGGGCAGGTCGGTGCGGCACCGCTCGGCGGCCATCGGGCAGCGGGGGTGGAACGGGCAGCCGCTGGGGATGCGCAGCAGGTTGGGCGGCAGGCCCTTGATGGTGGTGAGCGTGCTGCCCTTGAGGTCCAGCCGGGGCAGCGACTCCATCAGTGCGCGGGTGTAGGGGTGGCCGGGCTCGCGGAACAGGGTGCGCACGTCGGCCTGCTCCACGATCCGGCCCGCGTACATCACCACGATCCGGTCGGCCACCTCGGCGACCACGCCCAGGTCGTGGGTGATCAGCACCAGGCCCATGTGTCGGTCCCGCTGGATCTCCGCGAGCAGGTCCATGATCTGCGCCTGCACGGTGACGTCCAGCGCGGTGGTCGGCTCGTCGGCGATCAGCACGTCCGGGTCCAGCGCCAGCGACATGGCGATCATGGCGCGCTGGCGCATGCCGCCGGAGAACTCGTGCGGGTACTCCCGCACCCGGCGCTTGGCGTTGGGGATCTTCACCAGGTCCAGCAGTTCGACGGCGCGCTTGCGGGCCTCGGCGCGGCTGACACCCCGGCGCACCCGCAGCTGCTCCTCGATCTGGAAGCCCACGGTGAACACCGGGTTCAGCGCGGACAGCGCGTCCTGGAAGATCATGGCCACGTTGTCGCCGCGCACCGCGCGCCGCCGCTCCGGTGACGCGGTGAGCAGTTCCTCGCCGCGGAAGCGCACCGACCCGCCGGTGACGAACGCGGGCGGGCTGTCCAGGATGCCCATGACGGTCTGCGCGGTCACGCTCTTGCCCGAGCCGGACTCGCCCAGCACGGCCAGGGTCTCGCCGGCCTGGATGTGGTAGCTGACGCCGTTGAGCACCTTGGCCACGCCGTCGCGGGTGCGGAACTCCACGTGCAGGTCGGCCACTTCCAGCAGCGGTGCCGCCGACGCCGGGGCCGGGTCCGCCCCGCCGGCCTTCTTGTCCACAGTGGACATCGTTTCCTCGGTTTCCCTGCGCCGCAACGGGTGTCAGCGCAACTTCGGGTCAAGGGCCTCACGGACGGCGTCGCCGAGCATCACGAAGGCGAGCACGGTCACGGTGAGGAAGCCGGCCGGGAACAGCAGCGCGTGCGGCGCCACCCGGATGTAGTCCTTGGCCGCGTTGATCATCACGCCCCAGGACACCACCGGCTGGCGCAGGCCCACCCCCAGGTAGGACAGGGTCGCCTCCAGGCCGATGAACGCGCCCAGCGCGATGGTCGAGTACACCAGCACCGGCGCCAGGCAGTTGGGCAGCAGGTGGCGCAGGATGATCCGGCGGGGGCTGGCGCCCAGGCCGCGCGCGGCCTTGACGTAGTCCTGCTGCTTGGCGGTGATCGCGGCGGAGCGCATGATCCGCATGGACACCGGCCAGGACAGCGCCATGATGGACAGCACCACCTGGGCCACGATCCGCACGGGTCCGGCGCCGCCCTCGGCGTTGAGCGTGGTCAGGATGACGATCGAGCCCAGCACGAAGGGCAGGCCGGCGAACACGTCGGCGCCCCGGGACAGGATCGCGTCCAGCCAGCCGCCGAAGTAGCCGGCCAGGATGCCGAAGGTGGAGCCGAGCAGCACGGCGCCGACGGTGGCCAGCACACCGACCACGATGGACGCCCTGGCCCCGTAGATCACCCTGGCGTAGATGTCGTAGCCCTGGTTGTCGTAGCCGAACCAGGCCTGCGCGGACGGCCCCTGGCGGCTGCGCGACAGGTCGCCGAAGGTGGGGTCGGCCGAGGTGAACAGCTGCGGGAACGCCGCCATCACCACCACCAGCAGGATCACCAGGGCGGAGATCCAGAACAGCGGGCGGTGCCGCAGTTCCACCCAGGCGTCGGAGAACAGCCCCCTGGGCTTGTCCGGCTGGCCCGCGCCACCACCGCTCGGGCCGGCGTGTTCGGCGGCGGTCACCTGGTCGGCCGCGCCCGCGGTCAGGGCCGCGCCAGCGGCGGCCACACTCGGGTCACTCATAGCGAATCCTCGGGTCCAGCACGGCGTAGAGCAGGTCGACCAGCAGGGTCATCACCAGGTAGGCGAGCACCAGCAGGGTGACCAGGCCGGTCACCAGCGCGCCCTCCTTGGTCTGGATGGACCGGAAGATCAGCCCGCCAACACCGGGCACGTTGAAGATGCCCTCGGTGACGATGGCGCCGCCCAGGAACGAGCCCAGGTCGGTGCCCAGGAAGGTGATCACCGGGATCAGCGAGTTGCGCAGCAGGTGCACGCCCACCACCCGGCGCTGCGGCAGGCCCTTGGCCAGCGCGGTGCGCACGTAGTCGGCGCGGCGGTTCTCCGCGATGCTGGACCGGGTCAGCCGGGCCACGTAGGCCATGGACAGGCTGGCCAGCACGAAGCCGGGCACGATCAGTTCGCCGAAGGTGGCCTTGGAGCTGACCGTGGGCGGGATGACGCCCCACTGGATGCCGAACACCAGTTGGATCACCGAGCCGGTGACGAACACCGGGATGGAGATCAGGAACAGCGTGGACACCAGCACCAGGCTGTCCAGGAACCCGCGGTTGCGCAGCCCGCTGACGATGCCGGCGGTGATGCCGATGACCGCCTCGATCACCAGGGCGACCAGGGCCAGCCGCAGGGTGACCGGGAAGGTGTCGGCGATCCGGTCGATCACCTGCACGCCCGACGAGGTCTCGCCGAAGTCGCCGCTGAGCAGGTTGAGCATGTACTTGCCGTACTGCACGATCACCGGGTCGTCGAGGTTGAACCGCTCGCGCATCTCGGTGATGTAGGCGTCCGGGCAGGCGCGCTCACCGCACTTGCCGGCGAACGGGTCGCCGGGCACCGCCCACACCATGACGTAGATCAGGAACGTGGTCCCCAGCAGCACCGGGACCATCTGCAGCAGCCGACGCAACACGTAACGGCCCACGAGAAACTCCCATCAGCGAGGCCGGCCCACGGGGTGCGTCCCACGTGGGCCGGCCGTGCCAGTCAGCTCATCAGCCGATCTCGACGCTGGACAGGACGAGGTTGCGCTGCGGGTCGGACTGGGCGTTCTTCAGCCGCTCGGACCGGCCGGCCACGTTCTTCTGCGTCCACAGTGGAATCGCCGGCATGTCCTCGGCGATCAGCTTCTCGGCCTCCCGGTACAGCGCGTTGGCCGCCTCCTTGCTCGGCGCCTGGTCGGCCTCGGCCAGCTTGGCGTCCACCGCCGGGTTGGAGTACAGGCCGTCGTTGGACGACGCGCCGGTGCGGTAGAGCGGGGTCAGCCAGTTCTCGATCGACGGGTAGTCGGCCAGCCACCCCGACCGGTAGATGCCGGTCATCTCGTGCGCGTTCACCTTCTGCCGGTGCTCGGCGAAGCTGGTCAGCGGCTCGAACACGCAGTCGACGCCCAGCGCGTTCTTCACGCTGTTGCACACCGCCTCGGCCCACTCCTGGTGCCCGCCGTCGGTGTTGGACTGCAGCTTGAGCTGGCCGGTGAAGCCGGACTTGGCCAGGTACTCCTTGGCCTTGGTCGGGTTGTAGGTGCAGTACTCGCCGCAGGCGCCCTTCTGGTAGCCGTCGGTCAGCGGGTGCACGAACGCGTCGGCCGGGGTGCGGGTGCCCTCGAAGATCCGCTGGGTGATCTCCTCGCGGTTGATCGCCATGGAGACCGCCTTGTGCAGGTCGGTGTTGTCGTAGGGCTTGACGTAGTACGGGAAGGTGACGCTCTGCAGCTGCAGGGTGTCCCGCACGATCGCCCGGTCACCCAGGTCGGCCTCGTACTTCTTGCCGGCCAGCGCGTTGGCCGGCAGCTCCTCCAGGTAGTCCAGGCTGCCGCTGACCAGGTCGGCGTAGGCGGACTCGCGGCTCTGGTAGACCTTGAGCACCAGGTCCTTGAACTTGACCTTGTCCTCGCCCTGGTAGTCGTCGAACCGGGTCAGCCTGATCTCGGTGCCCACCTGGCGGGACACGAACTTCATCGGCCCGTTGCCGATCGGGTGCGCCTCGAACGCCTTCTGGTCGGCGAAGAACGAGTCGGGCATCGGCGAGAACACCTCGTAGCCGAGGGTCACCGGGAACACCGAGAACGGCGCGGCCAGGGTGATCTCGAAGGTGTGGTCGTCGATCACCTTCAGCCCGGACATCTCCTTGGCGGTGGGCTCGGGTGCCGGCTGCGGCCCGTCCGCGCCGTCCGGGTCGTCCGGGTGCACGTCGCTGTAGCCCTGGATCTTGCTGAAGAAGCTGGCGCCCTGGGTGGCGTTGGGGCCGTAGGCGGTCCAGTTCCAGGCGTCGACGAAGTTCTTGGCCTTGACCTCGGTGCCGTCGTGGAACTTCCAGCCCTTCTTGAGCTTGACCGTGAACACCTTCGAGTCGGTGGTGTCGATCGACTCGGCCATGGCGTTGGACGCCGCGTAGGTCTGCGGGTCGTACTCGACCAGCCCGGTGAACATCGGGTCGAGCACGCGGCTGCCGCCCGCCTCGGTGGTGTTGCCGGGAACCAGCGGGTTCTCCGGCTCGGTCTCGTTGATCGTGATGGTGGCGTCCGCCGTGGCGGCGGCGTCACCGCCGGCGTTGTCGCCGCCACCACCGCCGCACCCGGTCGCGACCAGGGCCAGCGCAACGGGCATTGCCGACAGCGAGATCCAACGTGATCTCCGCATGGGTCCCCTCCCACAAGTACAGACCCACGGCCGAGCCGACAAGGCGGGCCGAGCGGGCCGGGGCGAGCCCGCCCCCAGAAGTGTGAGAGGACGTTAACTGGATGCAGTAACAGCGATCACGTGCTAATGGGTCACAAAGTCGTCACGATCGGTCACATGTCGTCCGTCTAGCCCCTTTTTTTCGTCCGCCTGATGCGGTATGGGCGGACACCAAGCCGTAACCGTCCGTTAGCGAGCGGAGGTTACTGCTGGGCGATCGAGAACGCGATGCCGTCCAGGATGTCGTGCTCACTGGTGACCAGTTCGGTGATCCGCGCCCGCCGCGCCAACTGCTCGGCCAGCACCCGCACGACGATCGCCCCACCGTTGATCACGTCCACCCGCCCCGGGTGGATGGTGGGGATCGCGGCCCGCTGCGCGTGCGTGGACCCCAGCAGATCGGACACTGTTTTCCGCAGGTCGTCGAGGGGAAGCCGGGCCAGGTGGGTCTGCTCGGGGTCGTAGGCGGGCAGGTCGCGGGCCACCGCGGTGAGCGTGGTGACCGTGCCGGCCACCCCGATCCAGGTGCGCGCCCGCTCCACCGGCACCGCGGCGAACGCCTCGGCCAGCGCGGCCTCGGCCACCTCGACCGCCTCGGCCACCTCGGCCTCAGCCGGCGGGTCGGAGTGCAGGCAACGCTCCGTGAGCCGCACGCACCCCACGTCCACCGAGCGCGCCGCGCTCACCGCCGCGGTGGTCCCGTCCCACGTGCCGAGAACCAGTTCGGTGGAACCACCGCCGATGTCGGTCACCAGGAACGGCCCGTCCTCGGGCGCGCAGTCGGCCACCGCGCCGACGAACGACAGCCTGGCCTCCTCGTCCCCGGTGATCACCTCGGCGGGCGCGCCGAGCACCGCCTCGGTCATGGCGAAGAACTCGTCGCGGTTGGCCGCGTCCCTGGTGGCCGAGGTGGCCACCATGCGCACCCGCTCGGCACCCCTGCGGCGCAGCACCGCCGCGTAGTCGACCAGCGCCGCCCTGGTCCGGGCCAGTGCCTCGGGCGCGAGCACACCGGTCGCGTCCACGCCCTGGCCCAGCCGGACGATCCGCATCTCCCGGTGCACGTCCCGCAGCCAGAACCCGCCGTCCTCGCGACCGGTGACGTCGGCGACCAACAGCCGGATGGAGTTGGTCCCACAGTCGATCGCGGCCACCCTGGCCATGCACGTCCTCCCACACTGCAACGACAAGCCGACACCGCAACGGTAGTCGCCGCAGCCGAGGTCAGGACGTGCCGGGCTGGACGCCCCCCGGTCGCTAGGACGCGACCGTGCCATTCAACCGCTCTCGCCCGGCTGCGCCGGCCGATCCGCGCGGTCGCTAGGACGCGACCGGGGACGAAGTCCTGGGCAGCTGGGTGGACGAGGACGGCACCGCGCTGCCGCTGACCGAGGTCTCCGGTGCGCACGGGTCGTCCGGCGCGGGCAAGCTGGGCGTGGTCTCGCCGGTGGGCGTGGTGCTCGGCGCGCTGGAGTCGGTCGGGTCGGGGCAGCTGGGCGAGGTGCTGGTGGACGGGCTCGAACTGGACGAGCTGCTCGGCGGCAGGGTGATCGTGGTGGTGATCGTCGACGGCGTGGTCGTCGTGGACGGGGTGCTGCCGGTGGTGGACGGCGTGGACGACGTGGACGACGTGCTGCTGGGCGGCGCCGACGTGGTCTGGCCCGGCTGCGACGTGGTGGTCGGCTGGGTGGTGCCGGCCGGCACCTCGGTGCCGGGCTGGGCCGGGGCCACCGGGTCGCCGTTGGACACCGGCAGGCCCGGGTTGGTCAGGTCGCCGGGCGCCTGGCCGTAGTCGCCGGGCAGCGGGGTCACCCCGGCCGCGTAGGCGTCGGCCCACACCAGCACGGTCCGCACGTAGCTGTCCGAGTGGTTGTAGCGGAACACCGCCCTGGCCCGCTGGGCCGGATCGCTCAGGTCGCCGCCGCCCGCGCACAGGTAGTAGCCGGCGGCCAGCGAGGCGTCGTAGATGTTGTGCGGGTTCTGCACGCCGTCGCCGTTGCCGTCGCTGGCGTAGCGGGCCCAGGTGGACGGGATGAACTGCATCGGGCCGACCGCGCGGTCCCAGGCGGTGTCCCGGTCGTAGCGACCGCCGTCGGTGTCCCGGATCGCCGCGAACTTGGGGCCACCGGACAGCTGCGGCCCGAGGATCGCCTGCACGGTGGTGCCGTTGGCGTCCACCCGACCGCCGCGGGCGTGGCCCGACTCGATGCGGCCGATGCCGGCCAGCAGCGACCAGCGCAGGTGGCAGGTGGGCACGTCGACGGCCATCCGCTGCTCGGCCCGGCGGTAGGCGTCCAGCACCACACCGGGGATGCCCAGCGGGCCGGCCGGCAGGTCGGCGGCGCCGGCGGCCAGCGCCGGGGGGTTCTGGGCCAGGTCCAACAGTTCCTGGCTGAGCTGGCCGACCTCGGGCAGGCTGCCGTTGGCGGCCAGCTCCGGGTCCTGCGCGCTCTTGGTGCGCAGCAGCCCCAGGATGTCGCCGGGCCCCGGCGGGTAGGCGTTGAGCGCGGTGCTGTCCGCGAGGTTGACCCAGTCCATCACGCCGGTGCCGAACATGGCCGGCGGCGCGAGCAGCGCGGTGGCCGCGGTGGCCGCGAGCCCCCACTGGCGGGGCGAGAGCCCACGCCGGCGCGCGGTGGCGCCGGGCGGCTGGGTCTGCGCTCCTGGCGACTGCGATGACTGCCCCGACCTGGTGGACTTGCGGTGCTTCCCGCTTCTCCCTCTCGGCACTGCCACGTCAGACCCACTCCTCACGCCGGTCGCCGCTGCCCACGCGCGACCCGGCCGCGTCCCGCTGCGCCGTATTCACTGCTGGTTGACCACGATGCCCTACTCGCGGCCGTCATGCCATACGCAACCGCACAGCAGGCTAAATCTTTGTGTGCTGGCAATCATTGCGTTGACCGGCGCGCGTGATGAATTCTCAGTGAATTCACAGGAAGCTACGCGCAGTCACCCTGGGGCCAACTGTCGGCCAACAATTCCAGGGTTTCGTCCCCGATTGGATTAATGCCGGGTCCGCACGCCAACGAATGCGCAACGTGAACATGCAGGCATTTCACCCGTCCAGGCATTCCGCCCGCGCTGACCTCGGTGCCCAGCGACTCGATGGCGTTGCGCTGCGCCAGGTACGAGCGGTGCGCGTCCAGGTAGGCCCGACCCAGGTCCGGGTCGGTGGCCAGCCGCTCGGTCATCTCCCGCATCACCCCGGTCGACTCCAGCCGGCTCACCAGCGAGCACAACCGGGGGCAGGTCAGGTAGTACAGCGTGGGGAACGGGGTGCCGTCCTCCAACCGGGGGTTGGTCTGCACCACGCCCGGGTGCCCGCTGGGGCAGCGGTAGGCGATGGCCCGGATGCCCCGGGGCGGCCGACCCAGCTGCTCGGTCACCACGGCGCGGTCGTGCTCGCTGACCGGCTCCAGCCCGCGCGACCCGGGCGGCTCGGCCGGCACCCGGGGCTCGCGCGGCCCGCGCGACCCGTCCTGCGGTCCGTGCGGTTCCCGCGGCTCGGCGGACTCCGGTGACTCGTTCACTGGCCGCTCCCGGTCACCGACGCCCACAGCTGCTCGTACCACGCCTTCTCCTCGGCCGGCTGCTGACTCGCCGGCTGCTGCTGGTTGTTCTGGTTGGCCTGGTCGGGGAACTGCACCACGTACGGGGTCTCCCCCGGCCGCACGTAGTGCAGCTTGTCCCTGATCTCGGCCTCGGCCTTCGCCGGGTCGGACAGCTGCTGCTTGCGCTGCTCCAACGCGGCCACGTCGTCACGCAGCTGCTGCTGGCGCTCGGTCTCCTCGCGCAGCTCGGCCCGCTGCGCGAAGTAGGTGCGCAGCGGCACCGCGATGCTCAGCACGAGCGCGCAGGCGACCATGGCGATCACGGCGGCCTGCCGGGTGCCCGACATGCCGAACGCGCCACCCGTGCCCACGCCGCCGCGTCCGGCCGGCCGGACCCGCGCCGCCAGCCGACCCGTCCGGGTGGGGGTGCGCCGGGCGCGCCTGGGCCGGCGCGTCGAGGAACCAGTCGACGAACCCGTGGTTCCCCGACGACGCCGATCCCGATCGTGCTCGCGTGCGGGCACCGTGGCTCAACTCTCCCGAATCGCCTGCTGCTGCGTCACTGCTGGGCGCCGGTCAGCTGCTGGCCTGCTCGGCCTCCGGGGTGAACCGGGGGAAGGCCAGCTCACCGGCGTAGCGCGCGGCGTCGCCCAGTGCCTCCTCGATGCGCAGCAGCTGGTTGTACTTGGCCACCCGGTCGGTGCGGGCCGGCGCGCCGGTCTTGATCTGCCCGGCGCCGGTGGCCACGGCCAGGTCGGCGATGGTGGTGTCCTCGGTCTCGCCGGACCGGTGGCTGATCATGCTCTTGTAGCCGTAGGAGGTGGCCAGGCTGACCGCGTCCAGCGTCTCGGACAGCGTGCCGATCTGGTTCACCTTGACCAGCAGGGCGTTGGCCGCGCGCCGGGAGATGCCCTCCTCCAGCCGCTCCGGGTTGGTGACGAACAGGTCGTCGCCGACCAGCTGCACCCGCTGGCCCACCTCGGCGGTCATCCGCACCCAGCCGTCCCAGTCGTCCTCGGCCAGCGGGTCCTCGATGGACACCAGCGGGTAGGCGTTGATCAGCTCGGTGTAGTAGCCGATCATCTGCTCGGCGCTGCGCTTGCTGCCCTCGAACGTGTAGGCGCCGTCCGCGAAGAACTCGGTGGCGGCCACGTCCATGGCCAGCGCGATGTCCCGGCCCGGGGTGTAGCCGGCCTTCTGGATCGCGGTGATGATCAGGTCCAGCGCGTCCCGGTTGCTGGACAGGTTCGGCGCGAACCCGCCCTCGTCACCCAGGCCGGTGGCCAGGCCCTTGCTCTTGAGCACCGACTTGAGCGCGTGGTAGACCTCCGCGCCCCAGCGCACCGCCTCGCGGAAGGACTCCGCGCCGATCGGGGCGATCATGAACTCCTGCACGTCCACGTCGGTGTCGGCGTGCGCACCGCCGTTGAGGATGTTCATCATCGGCACCGGCAGGATGTGCGCGTTCGGGCCGCCGATGTAGCGGAACAGCTCCAGTCCGCTGGACTCGGCCGCGGCCTTGGCCACGGCCAGGGACACGCCCAGGATGGCGTTGGCGCCCAGCCGCCCCTTGTCCGGGGTGCCGTCCAGGTCGACCAGCTTCTGGTCGACCACGCGCTGCTCAACGGCCTCGATGCCGGTCAGCTCCGGCCCGATCTCGTCCAGCACGGCGGTGACGGCCTTCTCCACACCCTTGCCGTTGTACCGGCCGGTGTCGCCGTCCCGAAGCTCAACCGCCTCGTGCTCCCCGGTCGAGGCCCCGGACGGGACCGCCGCCCTGCCCAGGGTGCCGTCGTCCAGCGCCACCTCCACCTCGACGGTGGGGTTGCCGCGCGAGTCCAGAATCTCGCGGGCGCCGACCTGCTCGATGACCGCCACGTGCGCTCCCTATCCAGCGTGGACAACCAGTCTTCCGGCACGAGCCTAGCCCGGCCGCCCGGAGTGCCGGGGCAGGTGGCGGCCTGTGGCGGGCGCGGCAGCGGGCGCGCGCTGAATCGAGGCAGTTGCCCCTGACCCGATCGGGGCAGCGGTTGCCGGCCATTCGGCGCCCCCGTCAGACGCCACGACAGCTGTGACACGCACCACTCAAAGGGGTGGACTGCCCTGCTTGGCGCACGACCGCGGCACCCGGTCGGTGGGGGTCAGCACGGCTGCGGCCCGCTCCGGCGGCGAGGATGGAGGACGGATCGAGCGAAGGGAGCCCCGTTGTGAGCATGGGACCGTCCTCGAACTCCGAGATCGGTGGCCAGCCGATGCCGGAGCAGCCCGAGGTGATCATCCCGGACCAGGCGCTGATCAGGGATCTGCTGGAGGAGAACGAGATCGACTACGTCGTCGACGAGGACGGCGACGTGTGCATGGCCCGGAAGGACTTCCGGATCTACTACCTGTTCCAGGACGACGAGCTGTACACGATCCGCACCTTCTACAACCGGCCCTACCCGATCGAGCGCAAGGCCGAGTTGCTGATGGCGGTGGACGAGTGGAACCGGGACACGCTGTGGCCCAAGGTGTACACCCGCACCCTGGACGACGGCACCGTCCGGGTGGTGGGCGAGGCCGCGCTGATCATCAGCGTCGGGGTGACCTACGACCACTTCGTGGGGACCACCGCCAACTGGGTGCAGGCGTCCATGGACTTTGACGAGTGGCTGGTGCAGCGGCTGAACATGCAGGCGAGCGCGGAGAACGACGAGGAGTGAGCCGCGCGCCGGGGTGTGGGCGGGTCCCGCCGTCCACACCCGGCCCGTTTCCGGCAACCGTTCGCTCTCGCCCCCGGTCACCGCACCGGTCGTCCCATTTCGACGGGTCGCAGTGGACGGTCCGCAGTGCACCGGCGAACCGCACCGAACGGTTACCCAGCGTTCGAGCCGGTCATTGTCGCTGGTCGTCCCGCCATCCAGACGGCGGTCGAAAAACCGGGAATGCGTGCGTAGCGTGGAAACAATGAATTCCGACGGCACGTTCGAAGCATTCCGTCGGGCCGAGGCCCTGCTGGCCCAGCGGCGTCCGTTGGACGCACTGCGCGAACTGGGCCCGGTGCTCGACGCGGAGCCCGACGCGAAGAGCGTGCTGCTCCTCGCCGGGCGCGCCTACCTGGGCTCGGCCCAGTTGCGGCGGGCCGAGCAGACGTTCCGGAAACTGCTCGACCGCGACCCCAGCGACCACTACGCCCGGTTCGCGCTCGGCCGAACCCTGCAACGCCAGGGCCGGCTGCCCGAGGCGCAGGCCCAGCTCCGGCTGGCGGCCACCATGCGCCCGTCCCCCGAGTACCAGGAAGCGCTCAACGAGATCACCGTCCGCATCGCGGTGCGCCGCGACCGCTGACCGGCTCCGCCGACCCCCCGGGGGGTGCCGGGCGCTGGGCCGGCGCTCCCGCCCGGCCGCCCCGCCCGTGCTGTGCCGGGCCGGCATCCGGCTGGATCCGGCGCGGCGCCAGGTGGTTCGCGACGGCAGTCCAATTCGACTGTCCAAAGAGGAGTTCGCGGTGCTGGAGGAGCTGCTGCTGGCCGACGGCGCCGTGGTCAGCACCGAGCAGCTGCTGGAACGGGCGTGGGACGAGAACGTCAACCCGTTCAGCAACGTGCTGCGGGTGACCGTCACCGGGCTGCGCCGCCGCCTGGGTGACCCGCCGGTCATCGAGACCGTCACCGGCGTGGGCTACCGCATCCCATGACCGGCCGGCCCCTGCGCGCCCGGCCCGACGCCGGGCAGGCCGGCCAGGAAGCTCCGCACCGCCGCGGCCAGCTGGTCGGGGTGGGTGAGGTACAGGTCGTGGCCGGCGTCGTCGATGGTGACCAGGCGGGTGTTGGGGCGGCGCGCGACCAGGGCCTCGGCCTGGTCGGGTGGGACCACCGGGCTGGCCCCGCCGCGCACCAGCAGCGCCGGCTGGCCGCTGCCGGTCCAGTCGTCCCACCACCGGCCGCACACGGCCCGCTTGGTCTGGTGCACCTCGGCGGCGTCCCAGAGGAAGCCCCAGCCGTGCTCGTCCTCGACCGCGCTCTCGGTGAAGTGCGCCACCTCGCCGAAGACCACGGCTGACGCGATCGCCGCGCGCAGCGCGGCCAGGGTGGGGAACCGCCTGGGCAGGTTGCGGATGGCGGTGTCCTCGGGCACGTCGATCTCCGCCCCGATGTCCACCACGACCACGGCGGCGATCAGGTCCGGCCGCCGGGCCGCCAGTTGGTAGGCGTTGATGCCGCCGAGGGAGTGGCCGAGCACGACGGCCGGTGCGAGCCCCAGCCGCTCGATGGCGCTCGCGGTGTCGTCCAGGTGGGCGTCGCGGCCGTAGTCGCCGGGGTGGTCGGACCGGCCGTGGCCGCGCTGGTCGACCGCGATCACCCGGTGGTCCGGGCCCAACCGGTCGGCGAGCGCGGCGAACGCCCGCGCCCGTCCGTAGGCGCCGTGCAGGGCGAGGATCGGCCGCCCCGGACCGCCGAAGTCCACATAGGACAGCCGGTGTCCCGCCGGCGTGCTCAGGTAGCTGGTCCGCGCTGGCTGGGCTGTGGTCATCACGTGCTCCTCCCGTTGGCCGTGCCGGGTGACTCTAATCGAGTGCACTCGATTAGAGGTAGCTACCATCACCGGTGACACAGAACGGCAGGAGGGTTCGTGCTGACGTTGTGCATCCTCGGGTTCCTCTACGAGCACCCGCTGCACGCCTACGACCTGCGGCAACGCCTCTCCGGGTTGAGCGGGCACATCCGGCCGGTCAGCGACGGCGCGCTGTACCCGGCGCTGAACCGGCTCCAGGCCGCCGGGCACCTCACCAAGCACACCGAACCAGGCGCGGGAGCCACCCCGAGGAACGTGCTGACGCTGACCGACAGCGGCCGGGCCGAACTGCTGCGCCGCCTGCGCGATCCAGCACCGGTCGAGATCACCGACCGGAACTCGTTCCTGACCCTGCTGGCCTTCCTCGGCCACCTGCCCGACCCGGCCGACCAGATCCGGGTGCTGCGGCGGCGACTGGAGTTCATGGACCAGCCGGCGAGCTACTTCTACGAGCAGGGCCGACCACTGCGGGCCCGGGACATGACCGACCGGTTCCGCCGGGGCATGCTGACCCTGGCCGGCGCCACCAGCCGGGCCGACCGGGCCTGGCTGGTGCGCACCATCGCCGAACTGGAGGCCGAACTGGCGGCCACCCCGGACCCGCCGACGCGATGACCGCGAGCGGGCACTGACGCCGGTCAGGCGGCCGGGTCGGCGGTGTAGTGGCCCTTGTCCAGGTCGTCGAGCAGGCCGGGGCCGGTGGGCTGCCAGTCCAGCAGCTCGCGGGTCAGCGCGTTCGAGGCCGGGCTGTCCACCCCGAGGAAGACGCCGAGCCAGCCGAAGTGCCCGCCCGCGTCCTCGGCGGCGACGGACACCACCGGGACGTCGAGCTGCCGGCCGATCACCTCGGCCACGGCACGGATCGCCACGCCCTCCTCGGCGGCCCCGTGCAGCACCGAACCCGCCGGCGCCCGCTCCACGGCCAGACGGAACAGGCGCGCGGCGTCCGACACGTGCACGGCCGGCCAGCGGCTGGCCCCGTCGCCGACGTAACCGGACACGCCCTTGGCGCGGGCGACGCCGGCCAGCTCCGCGATGAAGCCCCGGTCGCCCTCGCCGTGCACGGTCGGCGCGAGGCGCACCACGGACGAGCGGACCCCGCGCTCGGCGAGGGCGACCACCTGCTGAGCCACGCCGTGCCGGCCGCCCGCCGCCTCGGCCAGCTCGGGGCTGGGCTCGGTCCGTTCGGTCGCCACCTGCCCCGGCGCCAGCCCGAGCAGGCCGGAGGCGATGACCAGCGGCCGGTCAGAACCGGCCAGCACCTCACCGAACAGCTCCACGGCGCGCCGGTCCGCGGCCACGGCGCCGGGGAAGTCGCCGGAGAAGGCGATGTCGTGCTTGAACGCCAGGTGGATCACGCCGTCCGAGGCGGCGGCGGCATCGCGCAGGACGTCGAGGTCGTCGAGGCTGCCTCGGCGCACCTCGGCGCCGGCGGCGGTGAGGGCGGCGGCCGAGGCGTCCGAGCGGGCCAGGCCGATGACCTGGTGGCCGGCGCCGATCAGCTCGGGCACCAGGGCGGAACCAATCCAACCGGACGCACCGGTGACGAAAACACGCATGGGAAGAACTCCCGGTGATCGAGGTCGTCCCCGGCGCGGGGAAGCGGGCCGGGCGACTGATGTCAGTAACTGTCATCGCCGAGCCTAGCAGGGCATGTCAGTCGCTGTCATCAACTAGGATCGAACCATGGGTCGATGGGAACCGAACGCGCGGGACCGCCTCGCGCTGGCGGCGCTGGAGCTGTTCGGCGAACGCGGCTACGAACAGACCACGGTGGCCGAGATCGCCGGTCGGGCCGGCCTCACCGAGCGCACGTTCTTCCGGCACTTCGCGGACAAGCGCGAGGTGCTCTTCTCCGGCGGCGTCGACCTGCGGGGCCTGCTGGAGCGCGGCGTCGCCGAGGCGCCGGACACCGCCGGGCCGATCGACGCGGTGGCCGCGGCCCTGACCGCCATCAGCGCCGTCTTCGCGGAGCGCCCCGACTTCGTCCGGCAACGCCATGCCGTGGTCGAGGCCACCCCGGAGCTGCGCGAGCGGGAACTGATCAAGCTCGCCTCGTTCGCCTCGGCCCTCACCGACGCGTTGCGCCAGCGCGGCGTCCCCGCCCTGGCCGCGAGCCTGGCCGCCGAGACGGGCATGGCCGTCTTCCGGATCGCGTTCCAGCGCTGGGCCCAGCAGACCGACCAGAAGACGGACCTGGCCCGGCTCATCCACGACTCACTGGACGAACTCAGGGCCATGACCGCGGGCGCGGCGACCGAGGACCGGGTGGGCCACCGCCCGGGCCGGTAGCGCGATCCACCACGGCGGCACCGCCCCGGCGCCGAGTGGGGCGCTCCCGCCCGGGCCACCCCGGCTACTTCTGGGCGTAGTACCCCTCGACCGGGACCTTCGCCTCCTCGTACAGGTACGGCCCCTCGGTGGGCACCGGGCGGAACCGGCTGGACGTCATCGGCAGCGCGAACACCACGTGCCCGATCCCCGACCGCGCCAACGCACCCGCGCACATCCCGCACGGCTCGCAACTGGTGTACATCGTGGTCCCCGCCGCCGTGGCGGCGTCCAGCTCACGGGCCGCCCAGCGGGCCAGCTTCAGCTCCGGGTGCGCGGTGATGTCGTTGTCGGTGATGCTGGAGTTGCGCTCCTCCGCCAGCACGGTCCCGTCCGGGCCGACCAGCAGCGACCCGAACGGCGGGTTGCCGCCCGCCCGTGCCTCGGCCGCCAGCGCGATCGCCCGCCGCAGGTGTTCCTCGTTCATCCCAATTCCTTTCCAACCCATGCCTCGCGCACCGCGGCCAGCGCGCGCCAGGCGATCTCCGGGTGCGCGGTCCGCTCCGGAGCACCGGCGAACGGGTCCAGCACCACGGCCCGCGCCCCGTCCGCCCGCAACCGCTCCAGGTCGCCGACGACCTGTTCGAGGGTGCCCTCGCCGAGTCTGCGGTCCACGAGCGGCTCGGCGGTCAGCCGCAGCAGCACGCGCGGCGTCAGCTCGGGCAGGGGGCGTGCACGCGCGGTGGCGGCCGCCCGCAGGCGCGCCAGGGACTCCCGCCACCCCTCGGGCGTCAGCCACAGCGGGTGCCAGGCGTCGCCGAGCCGGACCGCGCGCCGCAGCGCGCCGTCGCTGTGCCCGCCCACCCAGATCGGGATGTGCCCCGCGCGGTAACCCGCGTCCCGCCACTCCTCGCGCACCGCGGTGATCAGCTCGTCGGTCAGCTTCCCCCGCTGGTGGAACTCCACGCCCAGCGCCGCGAACTCCTGGCGTGCCCAGCCGACCCCCACCCCGAGCACGAACCGGCCCCCGCTCAGCTCGCTCAGGTTCGCCGCCATCCGCGCGACCAGCAGCGGGTGCCGGTACGGCGCGATCAGCACGGTCGTGCCCAACGTGACCCGCTCGGTCACCCCGGCCAGCCAGGACAGCGTGGTGAACGGCTCGTAGAAGGGCGCCGGATACCGTTCGGCCACGTCGGGCGTCACCACGACGTGGTCGGACACCATCAGCAGGTCGAATCTCAGGCCCTCCACCGTCCGCGCCCAGTCGCGCAGCACGGCCGGGTTGGTACCAGGACCGAAGTTCGGGACGTTCACGCCAAGCAACACGTGATCAAGACTATGACGGCGATTCAGTCAACAGAAGAGAACATTCGCGGCGTTCAGTATCTCCAGCCGTGAATCCCACGGTATTTTCAGGCGATGGCCGAGACTTTGGATACCACCGACTGGGCGATCCTCGCCGAGCTGCAACAGGACGGCCGCGTTCCCATCACCGAACTGGGGCGCCGGGTCAACCTCAGCGCCTCGGCCACCGCCGAACGCGTCAGGCGCCTGGAGAACGCCGGGATCATCACCGGCTACCGCGCCACCGTCGACCTCGACGGAGTGGGCTACGGCGTGCTGGCCGTGGTGCGCCTGAAGTACCCCGGCAACCAGCACCAGCCGCTGCACCGGCTGCTCGCGGAACGCACCGAGATCCTGGAGTGCCTGCGCACCACCGGCGAGGACTGCTACACGCTCAAGGTCGCCGCCACCTCGATGCGGCACCTGGAACAGGTGATCGACGAGCTGACCGCGTTCGGCACCACCACGACCAACATCGTCTACCGCCAGACCCTGCCCTACCGGGGCGTGGGCACCCCGCCAGCCGAGCGCCCCTGCTGACCCGCACCCCGGGCACCCGCTCACCACCCGGGCGGCGCGAGCCGCACCGAGGGGCCAGCCCACCTCGGCTCAGTTGCTGCCGGTGCTGGCCTTGGCGTAGGCGTCGGCGCCGCTGAACACCTTCTGGCCGTACTCCACCGACCGGTTGTACGCCAGCACCGCGTCCCACCAGCCCTGGGGCGTGGTCATGTCGCCACCGCCGGCCGCGCACAGGTAGCGGGCGGCGGTCAGCGCGGCGTCGTCGATGTTCTGCGGGTCGGGCGGGGCGCCGTCGCCACTGGCCCGCGCGCCCCAGCGCTGCCAGGTCGAGGGCAGGAACTGCATCGGGCCGACCGCCCGGTCCCAGGTGGTGTCGCCGTCCAGGGCGCCGCCGTCGGTGTCGGGGATCGCCTTCACCCCGGGCGAACCGTCCAGCGGCACCCCCACGATCGGCGTGGACTCCCGGCCGTCCGCGCCGAGGCTGGCCCCGCCGTACTGGCCGTGGATCGACTCCACCCGGCCGATGCCGGCCAGGGTGCTCCAGCCGATCCGGCAGGCCGGGTCGCGGGCGCGCATCAGCAGTTCGGCCGTGGCGTAGGCGCGGACCGCCCGCACCGGGATGTCCGTGGCGTCGGCCACCCGGTTCACCCACGTGGTGAACGGGTCCGCTGTGGACAGTGGCTGGACCGCGCTTGCCTGCGGCTGGACCCCGCTGGCCCGGGGCTGGGCACTGGTCGAGGCCAGCGGGTCGGGCACGCCGCCCGCCCCGCCCGGCACCACCGATCTCGGCTCGACCTGCTGCTCCGGCACCACGAACCGGGGTTTGCCGGATCCGGCCCGGTCCGCGCCCGGCCGGCTGGCCAGCAGCAGCCCCCAGGCCGCGCCGGCCGCCACCACCAGCAGCACGGCCACCAGCGCCAACCGGCCGACCAGCCGGACCGCCCGCCGCGGTCGACGGGGCGGCCGGTCGGGTGCCGGGTCGGCCGCGGGCACGGCCGCTGGCCCGGACTCGGCGGACGGATCCGCGTCCGGCGTCGGGGTCGGCGACGATGCTGCTGTGGTCCCTGCCACGCCGTCCAGGCTACGGGCTTGATCGGATCGCCCCGGGCGGGGTAACGGTCCTGGTCCGCGCCCGTCCACTCAGGACTCCAGCGGGGGCAGCGGCGGCGGCACCGCGGCCGGGCGCTCGGCCAGCGCCTCCAGCGCCAGCCGCACGGCCGTGTCCAACTGCGGGTCGCGGCCGGCCGCCCGGTCCTGCGGCGTGATCACCACCTCCACGTCCGGCTCGACGCCGTGGTTCTCCATGCTCCAGCCGATGCCCTCGAACCACGGCGCGTACCGCGGCTGGGTGACCGAGGTTCCGTCGATCAGGTGGTAGCGGTTGTCGATGCCGATCACCCCGCCCCAGGTGCGCACCCCCACCACCGGGCCGATGCCCAGCACCTTGATGGCCGCGTTCACCATGTCGCCGTCCGAACCGGAGAACTCGTCGGCCACGGTGATCACCGGGCCGCGCGGCGCGTTCTGCGGGTAGCTGTTCAGCGCGGAGTAGCCGCGCGAGACGTCCCAGCCGATCACCCGCCTGGCCAGCTTCTCCAGCACCAGCTCGGAGGTGTGGCCGCCGCTGTTCTCCCGCACGTCGAACACCAGCGCCTCGCGCTGCAGCTCCACCCGCAGGTCGCGGTGCAGCTGCGCCCAGCCGGCCGCCATCATGTCGGGCACGTGCAGGTAGCCCACCCGGCCCTCGGACAGCCGGTGCACGTGCTCCCGCCGCCCGGCCACCCAGTCGTGGTAGCGCAGCGTCCGCTCACTGGACAGCGGCACGACCACCACCCGGCGCGCCGCGCCCCCGTCGGCCGGCCGCACGGTCAGCTCCACCGGCTTGCCGGCCGTGCCGACCAGCAGCGGCGCCGGCCCGGCCAGCGGGTCCACCGGCCGGCCGTCCACGGCCAGCAGCGCGTCCCCGGCGCGCACCGCCACGCCCGGGGCGGCCAGCGGCGAGCGGGCCGCCGGGTCGGAGGTCTCCCCGGCGATCACCCGGCCGATCCGCCAGGTGCCGTCCGCGTCCCGGATGATGTCCGCGCCGAGCAGGCCCTGCCGGTGGCTGGAGTCCCACCCGGAGTGCGGCGGGCGCACGTACGCGTGCGAGGTGCCCAGCTCGCCCTGCACCTCCCAGAGCAGGTCGATCAGGTCGTCGTGGGTGCCCAGCCGGTCCAGCAGCGGCCGGTAGGCGTCCAGCACGCCGGCCCAGTCCACGCCGCCCATGTCCGGCCGCCAGAAGTTGTCCCGCATCAGCCGGCCGGCCTCGTTGTAGGCCTGGCGCCACTCGGCCAGCGGCTCGACCGTGACCCGCACCCGGGACAGGTCCACGTCCACCCGGTCCTGCGAGTCGTCGCCGTCACCGGAGGCCCGGTCGGCCGGCAGCACCCGCAGCGAACCGCGGTCGCGCACCACCATGCGCTTGCCCTCGCCGGTCACCCACACCTCGTCCACGCCGTCCACCAGCGTTTCCGCCCGCAGCTTGACCAGGTCGAAGCGCTCCAGCACGGACCGGGGGCGGCTGGCGTCCGGGGAGGCCAGGGCGTCCCCGAGCACGCCGGTGGCCGGGTCGCGCAGCCACAGCAGCCCGTCCTTGGCCGCGCGCAGCGACGAGTAGCGGGCCGCGGGCACGGGCAGCGCGATCACCCGGTCGGCCAGCCCGTCCAGGTCGACCACGGTGGCCGAGTCGCCGTCCTTGCCCGATCCGCCGCCCTCGCCGTCGCCGTCGTCCAGGTCCTCGCCGATCGGCCGGCCAAGGCGCAGCGGCGCGAACGGCGACGGGGTGGTCGCGGCCAGCGGCACCAGGTGCGGCCGGCCGCCGGCGGGAAAGGCCAGGTCCAGCACGTAGGCGTCGTAGATCGGGTCGAAGCTGCGCACCGACAGGAACGCCAGGTACTTGCCGTCCAGGGTGAACACCGGGTCGGTGTCGGTGAACCGCAGCTGGGTGACGTCCACCGTGGACAGGCTGCTGACGTTGGCCATCCGGATCTGGCGCAGCGGCTGCGGCCCCGGGTGCGACCAGGCCAGCCAGGCCGAGTCCGGGGAGAAGGCCAGCCCGGACACCTCGGCGTTGTCGCTGCGCACCACCTGGCGGATCTCCCCCGAGTCGATCTCCACCAGCAGCAGCCGGCCGTCGTGGCTGGCCACGGCCACCCGCCGGCCGTCGGGCGAGGCGGCCAGCTCCAGCACCCGGCCCAACTGCCCCACGGCCAGCCGGCGCGGGGTGGCGCCCGCCTCCAGCCCGCCGATCGGGGCCACCTCGATGCCCTCCTCCCCCTCGGCGTCGGTCACCCAGGCGACCTGGTTGGTGTCGCCGAGCACCTGCGGCAGCCGGGCCCGCACTCCGGGCGTCACGGTCAGCGCGCGCACCGGGCCGTCCCGGTGGGTCACCCAGTGGATGGTGCCGCGCACCGCCACCGCGCTGGCCCGGCCGGTCTGGTCGGGTGCCACGTCGTCCAGGTTGCCGCGCACCCACAGCGGGTAGGGCTGCCGGTCGGTGCTCGGCCCGCACAGCCGGACGTCCAGCCGGCGCGGCGCCGCGTCCAACGAGTCGAGCAGCCACAGCTCGCCCCCGCTGTGGTAGACCACGCGGCGGCCGTCGGTGCTCGGGTTGCGCACGTAGAAGCGCTCCTGGCTGGTGTGTTTGCGCAGGTCACTGCCGTCCGGCAGGACCGAGTAGAGGTCACCGGTGCCCTCGTGGTCGGACACGAACACGATCCGGCCGTCGATCCACATCGGCGAGCTGAGCGAGGTGGTCAGGTGCTCCAGGATGCGGTGGAACTCGCCGTCGCCGGTCAGGTCCACCCACAGCTTGATGGCCTGGCCCCCGCGGTAGCGCTTCCACCAGGCCGGGTCGCGGTGGTGGGAGCTGGCCGCGACCACCTCGCCGTCCGGACCGAACGCCACCGAGCTGACCAGCCCGTAGGGCAACCGCTCGGCCGGGCCGCCCGTGGTCGACACGGCATACGCCCAGCTCCGGTCGGTCGCCGCCTGGTTGACCGAGGACACGGCGAGCACCCGCCCGTCCGGCGTCCAGCCGCGCACGGTCGTGACGGAGTCACCCCAGTAGGTGAGCCGACGGCTCGGGCCGCCCTCGGTGGGGGCCACCAGCACCTCGGGTGCCCCGTCCCTGGTGCTCGTCCAGGCGATCTGGCTGCCGTCCGGCGCGAACCTGGGAAAGCGCACCGGAACGTTGTCAGCGGAGACCCGCCAAGCGCGGCCACCATCGAGCGGCGCCAACCAGACGTCGTCCTCGGCGACGAAGGTGACGAGGTCGTCGTGCAGATGGGGAAACCGAAGATAAGCGGATGCGGTCACCCCTCTGACGTTACCGACAATCCGCTGACCCTCTGTACGTCTTGGATCGCTGCGTGCGACACACCGGGTCACGGTTTGGCCGGCACCGCCCCAATGGGCGCAAACCGGCCCTGCTGGGGCTAGCGGGGCCAGAAGCGGCGCCAGTCCGCCGCGGTCATCCCGGCCGGGTCCACCCCGGACCGCCGGGCGGCGGTCTCGGCGGCCCGCACGTTCGCGGCGAACGCGTTGGCCACCGCGCGCAGCTCGTCCTCCGGGTCCTGGCCGGCCAGCTTGGCGGTGGCGGCCAGGTGGAACAGGGCGGCGCCGAGGTCCGCCTCGCCCACCGAGGCGGGCAGCAGGTCGGCGGGCAGGCCGGCGCGGCTGGCCCGCTGCACCAGCTTGGCGGCCAGCGCCACGGCCGGCTGGCCGAGCGCCACACCGTCCACACAGGACTCGCGCTGCTTCTCGACCTGCTTGAGCTGTTCCCAGCGGTGCTCCTGGGTGGCGGCGTCGCGCACGGCCGCGTCGTCGGCGAACACGTGCGGGTGCCGGCCGACCAGCTTGGCCACCAGCCCCTCGGCCACCTCGTCCACGGTGAACGGGTCGTGCTCGTCCTCGGCGGCCACCCGGGCGTGGAACAGCACCTGCAGCAGCACGTCGCCCAGCTCCTCGCGGATGGCCGTGCGGTCGCCCTGCTCGATGGCGTCGAGCAGTTCGTAGGTCTCCTCGACCAGGTACTGGCGCAGCGACTGGTGGGTCTGCTCGGCGTCCCACGGGCAGCCGCCCGGCGAGCGCAGCCGGTCCATCACCGCGACCGCGTCCAGCAGCCGGGTGCCCGGCGGGTCGATCACCCGCAGCACCCGGGCGCCCGCCTTGACCAGCCGGGCCGCGGTCGGCTCGGCCTCATCGGCCGCGATCAGCACCACCGGCACCACGCCGGCCGCGTCCAGCAGCCGGTCGGTGTCCTCGGGCAGCGGCCGCACCCCCAGCGGCAGCCAGGTCTCCTCGGGCAGGTCGCCGGCCAGGAACACCGCGCCGGCCGCGCGCAGCAGCCGCAGCGCGGACGCGGGCAGCACCGGCTCGGTCAGCCGGGTGCCGACCAGCACCACGGCGCAGCCCGCCGCCAGGGGTTCGGTCCGTTCGGTCATGCGCCCGACTTCTCCCGCACCCGGGTCAGGTAGCCGTACTTCTCGTCCTTGCTCGGCGCGGTCTGCAGGAACACCTCGTCCCACACGCCGTAGCGGGGGTTGACCCGCACCCCGAGTTCGTCGGCGATCGGCTGCACCGCGCGCAGGCCGAGCCAGTACAGGACGTTGCTGTTCAACTGGTCGCCGGAGGCACCGGTGCCGGCCGTGATCTCGCGGGACCGCACGTGGGCCACCACCCAGGCGCCGCTGTCCTGGCCCGCCTGGAAGGCCACCACCGAACCGGCGCGCACGCCGTAGATCGGGCTGCCGAGGAACTGCTGGTCCTGCGCGGCGGTCATGGTGACGTCGGTGGCCGAGGGGACGTTCTGCCTGCGGTCCGCCTCGAACACGTCGGCGGCGTGCTCCGGGTCGGCCGCGATCCGGTCGGCCTTGGCCTTCGCCTCCTCCGGACCGTTGGCGATGGTGTAGTCGTAGGTGACGGTGAGCCGGTCCGCGTACCTGCGGCCCAGCTCGGTCAGCAGCAGCTGGTCGGTGGCCTGCTCGTCGCGGAACGCCTGCGCGTCCAGGAACGAGTTCTGCGACTGGATCATCGCCTCGGCGCCGCCGCCCGCCGCGATCAGCTCGTTGAGCTGCTGCTCGTCCACCTTGACGCCGTCGCGCTGGGCGGCCACCGCGACCAGCTCGTGCCGCACCCGGTAGCTCAGGATCTGCTCGGCCACCTGGCCCAACTTGTTCTGCTGCTGCAACTGCTGGCCCTGCTCGGGTTCCCTGGCCAGGTAGTTGTCCAGCCGCTGCTGGACCAGCTCCAGCGGGATGGCCACGTCACCGACGATGGCGGCGGCACCGGGCTGGGACGGGCCGGAACCGCAGCCGGCCAGCAGCAGCGCGGCGGTCACGCCGAGCGCGCCCAGCGCGCCGCGCCGCCGTGTCACCGCGGACGATGTCGAGGAATCCGGCCCGCAGGAATCGGATCCAGTGGAGTCCAGTCCAGAAGAATCCAGTCCAGAAGAGTCCAGTCCAGGAGATTCCAGCCCAGGAGATTCCAACTCAGTCCGCACGGCTGCCTACCCTCTCACGACTTCGTGGCCAAGGACACAGGTGTACCGGTCAGCGAATCAAGGAGTTTGGCACACCAGTCCAACAACTCACGGTCGCGCAGCAGCGGTGCGCCCATTCGGCCCCCGGCCGCTCCTTCGGTCGGGCGAGGCACGGACACGGTGTTGGTGGTGGACTTGTAGACCGCCTTCGGGTAGAGCCGGCGCATCCGCACCAGCTGCGAGTCCTGCAACGGCATGGGCGCGAACCGGATGGTGTTGCCCTGGGTGGCCACCTCGGTGACCCCGTGCCGCCGGCAGCTCTGCCGGAACGCGGCCACCGCCAGCAGGTGGTCCACCGGCCGGGGCGGCTGGCCGTAGCGGTCGACCAGTTCCTCGCGCACCGCGGCCAGCGCGTCCGCGTCCGGTGCCGCCGCGATCTTGCGGTAGGCCTCCAGCCGCAGCCGCTCGCCGGGCACGTAGTCGTGCGGGATGTGCGCGTCGATGGGCAGGTCCACCCGGACCTCGGCCAGTTCCTCGATCTCCTCGGTGGGTGCCATGCCCGGCTTGCCGAACGCCGCCCGGTAGGACTCCACGGCCTCGCCGACCAGCCGCACGTACAGGTCGAAGCCCACGCCGGCGATGTGCCCGGACTGCTCGGCGCCCAGGATGTTGCCGGCGCCCCGGATCTCCAGGTCCTTCATGGCCACGGCCATGCCCGCGCCCAGCTCGGTGTTCTGCGCGATGGTGGCCAGCCGGTCGTGCGCGGTCTCGGTGAGCGGCGCGTCCGGCGGGTACAGGAAGTAGGCGTAGCCGCGTTCCCGGCCCCGGCCCACCCGGCCGCGCAGCTGGTGCAGCTGGGCCAGGCCGAGCAGGTCGCCGCGCTCCACGATCAGCGTGTTGGCGTTGGAGATGTCCAGCCCGGTCTCCACGATCGTGGTGCACACCAGCACGTCGTGCTCGCGTTCCCAGAAGCCCTGGATGATCTTCTCCAGCCGGTCCTCGTTCATCTGGCCGTGCGCGGTGACCACGCGCGCCTCGGGCACCAGCTCGCGGATGCGCCGGGCCGCCTTCTCGATCGAGGACACCCGGTTGTGCACGTAGAACACCTGGCCGTCGCGCAGCAGCTCGCGCCGGATGGCCGCGGCCACCTGCTTGTCGTCGTAGGCGCCGACGTAGGTCAGGATCGGGTGGCGCTCCTCCGGCGGGGTGAGGATGGTGGACATCTCGCGGATGCCGGCCATGCTCATCTCCAGGGTGCGCGGGATCGGCGTCGCCGACATGGTGAGCACGTCCACGTGCGTGCGCAGCGACTTGATGTGCTCCTTGTGCTCCACGCCGAAGCGCTGTTCCTCGTCCACGATGACCAGGCCGAGGTCCTTGTAGCGGATGCCGGTCTGCAGCAGCCGGTGCGTGCCGATCACCACGTCCACCTCGCCGTCGGCGAGCCCGGCGATCACCTGCTCGGACTCACCCGGGTCGGTGAACCGGGACAGGCCCTTGACGGTCACCGGGAACGCCCGCATCCGCTCGGTGAACGTGTTCAGGTGCTGCTGGGCCAGCAGCGTGGTCGGCACCAGCACGGCCACCTGCTTGCCGTCCTGCACCGCCTTGAACGCGGCGCGCACCGCGATCTCGGTCTTGCCGTAGCCGACGTCACCGCAGATCACCCGGTCCATCGGCACCGGGCGTTCCATGTCCCGCTTGACCTCGTCGATGGCGCCGAGCTGGTCGGGTGTCTCGGCGAACGGGAAGGCGTCCTCCAGTTCCCGCTGCCACGGGGTGTCCGGCGCGAACGCGTGACCGGGCGCGGCCTGGCGGGCGGCGTAGAGCTGGACCAGTTCGGCGGCGATCTGCTTGACCGCCTTGCGCGCCTTGGCCTTGGTGTTCTTCCAGTCCGACCCGCCCAGCTTGTTCAGCGTGGGCAGCTCGCCGCCCACGTACCGGGAGACCTCGTCGAGCTGGTCGGTGGGCACGAACAGCCGGTCGCCCGGCTGGCCGCGCTTGCTGGCCGCGTACTCCAGCACCAGGTACTCGCGGGTGGCACCGGCCACGGTGCGCTGCACCATCTCCACGTACTTGCCGATGCCGTGCTGCTCGTGCACCACGTAGTCGCCGGGCTTGAGCGCCAGCGGGTCCACGGCGTTGCGCCGGCGCGAGGGCAGGTTGCGCCGGTCCCGCAGGGACACCGTGGACGTGCCGCCCCGGCCGCCGGTCAGGTCGGTCTCGGTGAGCACCACCAGGGCCAGCCCGGGCAGGGCGAAGCCGTCCTCCAGCGCGCCGCGGACCACGGTGACCAGGCCGGCCTCGGGTGGCTCCGCCAGGCCGCGCTCGGCCAGCCTGGCCGGCACCTCGGCCTCGCGCAGCTGCTCGGCGGCCCGGGAGGCGGTGCCCGCGCCGGGCACCACCAGCACGGCGGCGCCGCCGGCCGCGGTGTGCGCGCGCAGGTCGGTGAAGGCCCTGGCGATGTCGCCCCGGTAGGCCTCGACCGGCTTGAGGTCCAGGCCGATGCTGTCGCCGCCCTCGGCGGTCAGCTGGCTGAGCGTCCACCACGGGTGGTCGCCGGCCTGGGCCGCCTCGGCCACCTCGGCCAGGTCGCGGTAGGCGGACGCGCCCAGGTCGATCGGGGCGTTGCCGCCGCCGGCCGCGGCCATCCAGGACGCCTCAAGGAACTCCTGGCCGGTGCGCACCAGGTCGGCGGCCCTGGCCTGGATCTTCTCCGGCTCGGCCAGCAGCACGTGCGCGCCGGCCGGCAACGCGTCGGTGAGCAGTTGCAGCTCGTCCTCGCACAGCGCGGGGATCAGCGCCTCCATGCCCTCGCACGGCACGCCGCCGGCCAGCTTGTCCAGCATCTCGGCCAGCTGCGCGTCGGCCTGGTGCTGCGGGGCCAGCTCGGCCGCCCTGGCCTTGACCGACTCGGTGAGCAGCAGTTCCCGGCACGGCGGGGCCACGAACCCGGCCACCTCGCCGGGCAGTGAGCGCTGGTCGGCCACGGCGAACGCGCGGATCTCGCTGACCTCGTCGCCCCAGAACTCCACCCGCAGCGGGTGTTCCTCGGTGGGCGGGAACACGTCCAGGATGCCGCCGCGCACGGCGAACTCGCCGCGCTTCTCGACCATGTCCACCCGGGTGTAGGCCAGCTCGACCAGCCGGTCCAGCAGCTCGGCGAAGTCGTGCTCGCCGCCGACGGCCAGCCGCAGCGGGGCCAGCTCGCCCAGGTGCGGCGCCATCGGCTGGATCAGGCTGCGCACGGTGGCCACCACCACGCGCAGCGCGCCGGCCGGGTGCTCCTCGGGGTGGGCCAGCCGGCGCAGCACGGCCAGCCGCCGGCCCACGGTGTCGGCGCGCGGGGACAGCCGCTCGTGCGGCAGCGTCTCCCAGGACGGGAAGGTGGCCACCAGGTCCGGCCCGAGCAGGTCACCGAGCACCGCGCCCAGTTCCTCGGCCTCCCGCCCGGTGGCGGTGACCAGCAGCACCGGCCGGTCCGCGCCCCTGGGATCGGCGAGCGCGGCGGTGACCAGCGCTCTGGCCGCGGGCGGCCCCTGGAGCCGCAGGCTCGTGGTTCCGGCCGCGCTGACCACCCGCCGCAGTGCCGGGTCGGCCAGCGCGGCGCTGAGCAGACCGCCGAGCGGACCGGCGGCGGCGCGGTCGACATCAAGGCCGTGGGTCACGGTTAACCCCCTGGGAGAACGCGGATCACCTGGCGCGGCCAGGTGAGAGCCCTGGTGTTGCGGATCACCTGGCGGCCAGGTGAGCGCCCTTCTGTAGCCGATCACCAGGCATCGCCTGGTGGAGCCCCTTGGTAACGCAGGCACACCCCTGCCCGGGACGAGTCGCGCCAGCAGGGGTTCTCGCCTGTCAGCTTACGACCGGACAACACCGGTTTTTCGGTGACATCGCGCATGCCCACCCGCCACGGCCCGCTCGCCACCCCCGGTCAGTGTTGTCCCGGTGCTGTTCCGGTCAGCGGCGGATGCCCAGCTTGGGCTTGTGCTCCAGGTGGGACAGCCCCTTCCAGGCCAGGTTGACCAGGTGCGCGGCCACCTCGTCCTTCTTGGGCTTGCGGGCCTCCAGCCACCACTGGCCGGTCAGCGCGACCATGCCGACCAGCGCCTGGCTGTACAGGGCGGCCAGCTTGGCGTCGTAGCCGCTGGCGCTGAAGTGCAGGCCGAGGATGTGCTCCACCTGGCTGGCGATGTCGTTGAGCAGGCTGGAGAAGGTGCCGCTGGTGCTGGCCACCGGGGAGTCGCGGACCAGGATGCGGAACCCGTCGGTGGAGTCCTCGATGTAGTCCAGCAGCGCGCACGCGGCCTGTTCCAGCAGTTCACGGGGGTGGCCGCCGGACAGCGCCGAGACGATCCGGTCCAGCAGCCGCTGCATCTCCCGGTCCACCACGACCGCGTAGATGCCCTCCTTGCCGCCGAAGTGCTCGTAGACGATGGGCTTGCTGACGCCGGCCCGGTGGGCGATCTCCTCGATGGAGGTGCCGTCGAAGCCCTTCTCCGCGAACAGCGCCCTGGCCACGTCCAACAGCTGTTGCCGCCGTTCCTTGCCGGTCATCCGCACCCGGACCGCCGTTGTTCGGCGCGGGGTAGGGACGTCCTCCCTGGCCGTGCGCGCTCGCCGTCGTGCCATTCGGGTCAGCCTACTGTTCCGCGCCGGCCGGTGCTGGCAGGTGTGTTCCGGCAACCGCTTGGACACGCTGCGTCGCGTTCGGGTTACAGTGTGCGGGTCGCTGCCGAGGGGACTTCCCCGGAGTGCGCTCCGGTTAGGGTGGTCGTGGTGAACATGGGCGGTAGTCCATGCCATCATGTGCCGGCCCCTGAGGTGGCGGCACCGCCGCTCGATCCGCCGTGGTGTAAAGGCAGCACCTTGGATTTTGGTTCCAATGGTCCAGGTTCGAATCCTGGCGGCGGAGCGGAAGGGCCGATCGGTCGCCGGTCGGTCCCATGACGACCCGCTGGTGGCAGCTGGCCCGGGCGGGCCTGGCATCCGGGACGGGGGTGTGACGGCTGGGCGAGGAGCGTTCTCCCAGGTCACCAGCGCTTTCCGAGGTGTCCGACGCCTGGCTGGTCGGCCGGTCCCGTGAGCTGCTGGCGCAGGCGCAGAGCCAGACACCCGACCCGGACTACCTGCTCGCCACCAGCGACGACCTGCTCGCCGAGGCACGGCGGCGGGGCGAGCCCAGGATCGTGGCGCACCTGCTGCGCGCCGCGGCCGTGGTCCGGCTGGTCATCCCGGAACTGGCCGATCTGGCCGACCCCAAGCTCGACGAGATGCTCACCTACACCCGCCGGCACGGGCTGACCGTGCTGGAGGCGGACGCCCGGGCACTGCGGGCCCGCCGGGCACTGGCCACCGGGGCCGAGGACACCGCGCTCACCGAGGCCGCCTGCGCCCTGGCCATGTTCGACGAGGAACTGACGCCGGACAGCATGAGCGACCACCGGACCTACCAGCGCACCCTGGCCTTCGCGCTGGCCGACATCGGCCTGGTGCTCACCCAGCTGGGCGTGTACGAGCTGGCCGACCAGGTGCTGGCCAGGGCGCACGTGGCGGTGCGCGAGGGCGGCGGGCCGCACGAGATCGCCGTGCACATGCTCAACCGGGTCCGCCTGCTGCTGGGCTGGGGGCTGCGGCTGGAGCGGGTCGGCAAGTACGACCTGGCCAACCGGCAGTTCCGGGTGGCCGCGGACCTGGCCACCGCCTTCGAGGGCCCGTTCCGGGAGTCGCTGTTCCCCCGGGTGGAGGGTGTGCCAGCCGCCGACCAGGACCCGGTGGTGGGCGCGGCGCACGCGCTGGCCGAGCCGGGCCCCGGGCACATCGCCCGGCTGACCACCCTGCTCGACCACGCCAAGTACGCCCGCCAGCTGATCATCGTGGCCATCGCGCTGGCCCGCTGCCTTGAGCGGGCCGACCAGCCCGCCGAGGCACTGGCCGTGCTGCACCGGGCCAGGACCGAGGTGGACGGCGACACCTCCGAGCCCACCCTGATGCTGTGCCTGGTCCGCGAGTACGCCCGGCTGTCCGGTCCGAACGGGGGCGTGCGCACCTCGGGCGCGCTGGCCGAGTACGCCGCCGCGCTGGAGTCCGAGCTGTGGACCATGCGGGAAACCAAGATCACCACGTTGAACGCGCGGCGCCAGCACGAGCGGATGGCCAGGGCGCACGGCGCCATCGCCCAGCAGGCGCTGCAGGACCCGCTGACCGGCCTGCCCAACCGGCGCGCCCTGGACGCCCGGCTGGCCGCCCTGGTCAGCGCGCGGGACAGCGACCCGCTGTCGGTGGCGCTGGTGGACCTGGACGGGTTCAAGACCGTGAACGACCGGGGCTCGCACGCCGAGGGCGACAACGTGCTGCGGGTGGTCGCCGGCACCCTGCGCAACGCCGTGCGCACCGACGACCTGGTGGCCCGCTACGGCGGCGACGAGTTCGTGGTGCTGTTACCCGGCGCCACCCTGCCCGCGGCCGAGGCCGCGCTGGACCGGGCGGTGGAGGCGGTCGTGGACTTACCCGCGGTGCTCTCCAGGGGGGTCACCCTCTCGGTCGGGGTGGTGTCGCTGCGCCCCCACGAGTCGCCCAGCGAAGTGCTCTCCCGCGCTGACGCCGCCATGTACCAGGCCAAGCGCCAGGGCGGCTGCCGGGTGATCGCGGTGGCCGGGGACCGGCAGGAGACCAGCGCCGACGCGACCGGCACCACCAGCACCCCACGTCCCACGACCCGGGCGCTGCCCCGCTCGTCCCGCGGTGCCACCGCCCGCGCCACCCCCGATCCCGATTCCGGTACCGACACCGCCCCCGGCACCAACCCCGCGCCAGCGTCAGCGCCACCGGCCGGGCCCGCGCCCGCCCCGGCAGCCGAGCCCACCGCCGGGCCCACCGCCACCGGGCCAACCACCGCCGACCAGCCGGACCGCCCCAGCGAACCGGACCACGCCGGTGAACCGGACCACACCGGCGGTGTCCACCAGCCGGACCACGCCGAGGCCCCGGTCGACGCCACCGAACTGCTCGAACTGGGCGACAGCGCCGAGCCGACCCGGTTGCTCAGGCCGGTCGAGGTCGCCGATCCCACCGAACTGCTCACCGCGGTCGCCCCGGCTTCCCCGGGGGAACCGCCGCACGCGGGCGACCCGGCTGACGACGGCGCGGCCGACAACGGCGCGGCCGACGACGGCGCGGCTGATGACGGCGCGGCTGATGACGGCCCGGCTGATGACGGCCCGGCCGACGACGGCGGCGACGCCCTGTCCCGGTGTGGCCAAGATCGCCCAACTGCGCAGGTCACCGGCTGGAAAGGGCACTAGCCGAGAAGCACGTAGGATCGGCTTCCGGCGGGAGCCGGGACTCCCCGCTGCCGGCTTAGTGATCACCGGCCAGCCTTTGTTGAGCAGCCTAGGGAGAGCGCTGATGCTTGAGGGTGGCAACACCCCAACTCCTGCCAGCCACGCCACCTCCGATGGGTCGACCGCCTCGGGGCCCGCCGCCCCCACCGGTTCGGTCAGCACCATCGTCCTCGCCGCTGGCGAGGGCACCCGCATGCGCTCAGCGACACCCAAGGTGCTGCACCGGGTCGCTGGCCGCTCACTGGTGGAGCACGCGGTGCGCGCGGCAGCGGGAACCGGACCAGAGCACCTGGCTGTGGTGGTCGGGCACGGCAGGGAGCAGGTGGCCGAGCACCTGGACGAGGTGGCCGGGCGACTGGGCCGCAAGATCACCGTGGCCGTGCAGGAGCAGCAGCACGGCACCGGCCACGCCGTGGGGTGCGCGCTGGCCGCGCTGCCCGCCGACCTGACCGGAACGGTGCTGGTCAGCTACGGGGACGTGCCGCTGCTGGACGCGGCGACGCTGACCGCGCTGCTGGCCGAGCACAGCCAGGCCGGCAACGCCGTGACCGTGCTCACCGCCGTGGTGACCGACCCCACCGGGTACGGCCGGGTGCTGCGCGACCCACAGAGCGGCGCGGTGCGGGAGATCGTCGAGCAGAAGGACGCCACCCCGGAGCAGCTGGCCGTCACCGAGATCAACTCGGGGGTGTACGCGTTCGACGCGGCCGTGCTGGCCGCCGGCCTGACCCAGCTGTCCACCGACAACGCCCAGGGCGAGCTGTACCTCACCGACGTGCTCGGCATCGCGCGCGCCGCCGGCCACCGGGTGGGCGCGCTGATCTGCGGCGACCCCTGGCTGGTCGAGGGCGTCAACGACCGGGTGCAGCTGGCCAGGCTCGGCGCGGAGCTGAACCGCCGGCTGGTGGAGCGCTGGATGCGCGACGGGGTGACCGTCGTCGACCCGGCCACCACCTGGCTGGACGTGGACGTGGAGCTGGCCCGCGACGTGCTGGTCGAGCCGGGTGTGCAGCTGCGCGGCGGCACCGTGGTCGGCGAGGGCGCGGTGATCGGCCCGGACACCACGCTGACCGACTGCCGGATCGGCGCGGGCGCCAGCGTGGTGCGCACGCACGGCTCGGGCGCGGTGATCGGCGAGCGCGCGTCCGTTGGCCCGTTCGCCTACCTGCGGCCCGGCACGGTGCTCGGCGAGCGGGGCAAGATCGGCACGTTCGTCGAGGTAAAGAACTCCGAGATCGGCACGGCCAGCAAGGTCCCGCACCTGAGCTACGTGGGTGACGCCACCATCGGCGAGCACACGAACATCGGCGCGGCCAGCGTGTTCGTCAACTACGACGGGGTCGCCAAGCACCGCAGCGTGGTCGGCTCGCACTGCCGCACCGGCTCGGACAACATGTTCGTCGCCCCGGTGACCGTGGGCGACGGCGCCTACACCGGCGCCGGCACCGTGCTGCGCCGCGACGTGCCACCGGGCGCGCTGGCCGTGTCCGGCGGACCACAGCGCAACCTGGAGGGCTGGGTGATCAACCGCCGCCCGGGTACCCCTGCGGCTGAGGCCGCCCAACGAGCACTCGCCGTCGAGGGCCAACCGGCCGTCGGCGAGGTCGCCAACGACGGAAAGGGACGGTAACCGTGGCCCCGAAATCCGGTACCCCGAAGAAGAACCTGATGCTCTTCTCCGGGCGCGCTTACCCCCAACTGGCCGAAGAGGTGGCCAGCCACCTCGGTGTGTCGGTGACCCCGCAGGACGCCTACGCCTACGCCAACGGCGAGATCTTCGTGCGGTTCAAGGAGTCGGTGCGCGGCACCGACGCGTTCGTGATCCAGAGCCACACCAACCCGATCAACGACTGGCTGGTCGAGCAGCTGATCATGGTGGACGCGCTCAAGCGGGCCAGCGCCAAGCGGATCACCGTGGTCATGCCGTTCTACCCGTACGCGCGGCAGGACAAGAAGCACGGCGGCCGGGAACCCATCTCGGCGCGGCTGGTCGCCGACCTGTTCAAGACCGCGGGCGCGGACCGGATCATGACGGTCGACCTGCACACCGGGCAGATCCAGGGCTTCTTCGACGGGCCGGTGGACCACCTGTTCGCGCAGACCCTGCTGGCCGAGCACATCATGGCCACCTACCAGGACGCGGAGATCACCGTGGTGTCCCCGGACACCGGCCGCGTGCGGCTGGCCGAGAAGTGGGCCGAGCAGCTGGGTGGCCGGCCCATCGCGTTCGTGCACAAGACCCGCGACCCGAACAAGCCGAACCAGGCCGTGGCCAAGCGGGTGGTCGGCGAGGTCAAGGGCCGGCTGTGCGTGCTGATCGACGACATGATCGACACCGGTGGCACCATCACCAAGGCGGCCGACGTGCTGATGGCCGCGGGCGCCTCGGACGTGGTGATCGCCGCCACGCACGGCGTGCTGTCCGAGCCGGCCACCAAGCGCCTGGTCGAGTGCGACGTGCGCGAGGTGGTGCTGACCAACACCCTGCCCATCCCCGAGGAGAAGCGCTTCCCCGGTCTGACCGTGCTCTCCATCGCCCCGCTGCTGGCCAGGGCGATCCAGGAGGTCTTCGAGGACGGCTCGGTGACCAGCCTGTTCGACGGCAACACCTGAGCCGGCTCGGTCGCGGTCCGGCGGCGGCGCCCGTGGGTGCCGCCGCCGGCGTTTTTCCACCCTGTCCACCAGCGTTCCACCCGGTCCCGGCAACCCGGTTGACCCGACCGGTCACCGGTTTCACCCGATCGCCGCGACCCGCGCGGCCACCCCGATGGCAGGTAGATCCAACAGCGGCCTACACTGGTTGGGTTGCCTCGGCGAGGGCGGGCATCGCGCCTGGCGTGATCGACGCGGCGGCTGGGATGCCGCGCGTGTTCGCGTCTCTCGCGCCCGCCGCCGCAAGGTGTACCGCACCACGAGCCTTTCGCCTGTTTGATGCCGGATGTGTAACCATCCCGCCCGACGTAACAAGGAGAGCACCACCGTGTCCGAGGTCCGTCTCGCCGCCGAGCCGCGTACCGAGTTCGGCAAGGGCGCTGCCCGCCGCACCCGACGTGCCGGCAAGATCCCCGCGGTGCTCTACGGCCACGGTTCCGACCCGAAGCACCTGGCCCTGCCGGCGCTCGAGTTCGCCCGTGTCGTCCGGGAGCACGGCCAGAACGCAGTGCTGACGCTGGACATCGACAGCGCCGGCAGTGAGCTGGCCCTGACCAAGACCGTCACCACCCACCCGATCAAGAACTACATCGAGCACGTTGACCTGCTGCTGGTCAAGCGCGGCGAGAAGGTCACCGTGGACGTGCCGGTCGTGCTGACCGGTGAGGCCGCTCCCGGCACCCTGGTCACCCAGGAGGCCGACAGCGTCCAGGTCGAGGCCGACGCCCTGAACATCCCCGAGCAGTTCGAGGTGTCGGTGGCCGGTGTCCAGGCCGGTGCCCAGATCCACGCCAGCGACCTCAGCCTGCCCTCGGGCGTGACCCTGGTGACCCCCGCCGACCACCTGCTGGTCGTCGTGGCCGCCGCCCCGACCGCCGCGCAGATGGAGTCCACCATCGACGTCGAGGGCGCCGGTGTGGTGGAGCAGGCCTCCGAGAGCGGCGAGGCCGCTGCCCAAGGCTGAGCCAATCACGTCGGGTGAGCCTGACGGCACGCCGCCCCGGGACACCGGGGCCGGCGTGCCGTTTCGTTTTCCGGACGGGACGGCGGATCCGCGATTACCCGGGCCCGCGCCCGGGCCGGACACGTTTCCCCGGCACCTGTCCGGCAGCCTGGACGAGGTCGAGCCGCTGGACCCGGCCCAGGTGCGCCGGCTCCGGTTCGGCCGCCCCGGGCGCGGTGATCCCGGTTACGACCGGGACGAGGTGGCGGCCTTCCTGCACCGGATCGCCGACACCCTGGCCGGCCGCGACCAGCTGAGCGCCGCCGAGGTGCGCGCGGCGCGGTTCCACCGGGCCGCGGACGCCCGCCGGGCCTGGTCGGCCCGGGAGGTGGACGCGTTCCTGGCCAGGGCCGAGCAGGCCCTGGCGTCCGGCCGGGTCAGCCCGACCCGGCTGCGCACCGGCGCCGACCTGCGCGCGGTGCGGCTGCCCAGGGCCGGGCACGGATACGATCCCCTCGAAGTCGACGCCCTGCTCGCCCGCGCGGCGGCCACCCTGGACGGCCGGGGCACGGTGACCGCGTTCGAGGTGGCCAGCACCAGGTTCGGCACCACCTCGGGGCTGCGCCGGGGCTACCAGGTCAGGGCCGTTGACGAGTTGTTGGACGAGTTGGAGCAGGAGTTGCGGTCACGTGGTCGGTGAGGCGGGAGCGACCGGGGTCGGCGGCGGCATCGAGCACAGCGACCTGGCCCTGGTGGTCGGTCTGGGCAATCCGGGGCCGCAGTACGCCGGCAACCGGCACAACGCCGGTTTCCTGGTGGTTGACGAGCTGGCTGCCCGGCTGGGCGGGAAGTTCAAGGCGCACAAGGGCGGCGCCGAGGTGGTCGAGGGCCGGCTGGCCGGCCACCGGGCGGTGCTGGCCAAGCCGCGCTCGTTCATGAACCTCGCCGGTGGGCCGGTGGCCGGCACGGCCCGGTTCTACAAGATCACCCCGCAGGCCCTGGTGGTGGTGCACGACGAACTCGACCTGCCGTTCGGCACGGTCCGGCTGAAGTTCGGCGGCGGCGAGGGCGGGCACAACGGGCTGCGCTCGATCAGCAAGTCACTGGGCACCAGGGACTACTACCGGGTGCGCTTCGGCGTCGGCCGGCCGCCCGGTCGGATGGATCCGGCCGACTACGTGCTGCGCGACTTCGCCACGGCCGAGCGCAGGGAGCTGGCGCTGCTGGTGGACCAGTGCGCGGACGCGGTGGAGTCGCTGCTCACCAAGGGCCTGGAAGCCAGCCAGAACACGTTCCACTGAACACCGCCGTGATCAGCGCGTGATCGGTGTCCCCGGTTGGGGGTACACCAATCTTGTGAGCCGTCCCCAACACTTCCGGGGCGGTGACGGAATTACCGGCGCACTGGCCGGTCGCACGCAATTTCCCCCTTTTCCGGGGTACCGCTGAACACCCCCCGAATTGCTACGATGCGTTGATTTCGTTAAGGGGGACACAATGTCAGTGGACATTTCCGGCGTGCGGGCACTGCTCGGCGCGGTAACCGAAATCCTGCCGCTCGCCCTGGTGGAACAGCACCGGGAGAATGTGCACGAGGCGCTGGCGGTGATATCGCACGCGCTCCAGTCCACCGCCGATGCCGACGCCACCACGGCCATTCTCTTGATGGCACAATCACTCGACCGAATACGTGACGTCCTCGACCGGCTCACCGCCGCCATCGACCACCTCAACGCCTATGCCAGCACGATCTAGGCACCCGACATGGCGTCGCTCGGCGAGGTCATCGCCCGCGTTCGGGCCGCACTCGACCTGGTCCACCCCGACGACCTGACCGGCGTCGCCGACCAGCTGCGCGTCGACACCCTGCCCCTGCTCGGCCAACTGGCCCGGGAGAGCAACCGGCCGGAACTGGGCGACGCGGTCACCGCGCTGGCCCCGGTGCCCGACGAGATGGACCGGGTCGCCGCGGACCTGCGCACGGCCACCGCCCTGCTGCACGACTACCTCGCCCGCCTGGCCGGCACCACATCACCGGCCGACCCGCCACCCGCCGGCCCACCACCGGGCGTTCCACCCCGAACCGCGATCAGTCCGGCCCTGATCGATCCGGCCCCGGTCGATCCGGCCCTGATCGCCGAGGTGCAGCGCGCCGGGCACAAGATCACCCCGGAACGGGTGATCCGCATCGGCCGGGACCAGCGCGGCCGGATCGTCTGGCTGGAGGAGGGCACCCCGAAGTCGGGCGCCAGGCACATCCTGGCGGAGGACCGCGTTGGCGACTTCGAGAGGTGCGGTGTCCGTCAGGAGGACATCCTCGACGTGGTGTTCCGGGCGGTGACGGTCGGCAGACCGGTGGGTGTGCGCGGTCGGGGCCGAGTCGTCCACGCCCTCACCCACCAGGGCCGGTCCATCATGGTGGCGGTCAGCGTCGGTGACAACGGCTACCTCGTTGGCGCGAACCCGTTCAACAGGGGGAAGTTGAAGCCCCTGCCATGAGCACGGTCCACTCGAAGAGATTCCCGGCCAGCACACGCAGAAGGTGGAGATGACCGCGCCGCACCGCCTGGTGGTGAAGATTCGAAGCGACTGGCAAATCGGCCCGTTCTGGGTGTACCGCGACGAGGAGGCGGTTCCCGAACCGTATCTGCCGGAGGAGATCAGCGAGGTTCTTCCACTCGAACCGGAACTCATCGCCGAGATCGAGGCGTGGGACGTCAGCTTCCAGAACACCTTCCGACCGGACGATCCCGCGGAATCCGGCTTCCAGGACGCGCGGCAGATCCAGGAGTTCGACGCGCGGGGCCGCCTGCTCGCCCACAAGGTCAAGGCCGCGATTCCGGCCGACGTGACCGTGCGGTACGTGCCCCTGGCCGGCGACGGGACCGAGGAGATCACCGGCTAGCGGTGTTCGCGGGGCAGGGCGCGGCGCACGGCCGGCCCCGCCCCGCTGCTCGGGTCAGCTGCTCGGGTCAGCTGGTCGGGATCAGGTCGGCGGCGGCGGCGCGGCGCAGCTTGCCGGACGGGGTCTTGGGCAGGCTGCCCGGGGGCAGCACGGCCACGGCGTAGGGGCGCGCGCCCACCGCGTCCATGATCCGCGCGGTGACCGCCTTGCGCAGCGCGCCCTCGGCCTCGGCGTCACCGGCCAGCCGGGACTCCAGGGCCACGGCGAACCGCTCCCGGCGGGTGCCCGCGTCCAGCCGCACGGCCACGGCGTTGCCGGCGCGCACGCCCTCGACCGAGTCGGCGGCCCGCTCGATGTCGGTCGGGTAGATGTTGCGGCCACCCATGATGATCACGTCCTTGCGCCGGCCGCACACCACCACCTGGCCGTCGGCCAGGTAGCCCTCGTCCCCGCTGTCCAGCCAGCCCTGCTCGTCCTGGGTGGGCACCGGGCCGGCGGTGGTGAGGTAGCCGGGCGTGACCGAGCTGCCGCGCAGTTGCAGTGCGCCCACCTGGCGCTCGCCCAGCTCGTTGCCGTGCTCGTCGAGCACGCGCACCTCGATGCCAGGCAGCGGCGGCCCCAGTAACGGGAACGCCCTGGTCGCGGCACCGGCGCGGGCCGGAACGGCCCGGCGCGCCGACTCCAGCTGCTCGGCGTCCACCTCGTCCACGGCCAGCCCGGTGAACAGCGGCGCGAACGACACCGCCAGGGTGGCCTCGGCCATGCCGTAGGCGCACAGCACGCACTCCGGCGGCAGGCCGAACCGGGCGCCCGCGTCGGTGAACGCGGCCACCGCCTTGGGGTCGATCGGCTCGGCGCCGTTGAGCGCCACCCGCAGGGTGGACAGGTCGAACGCGTCGTCCTCGTCCACCCGGGCCATCCGGCGACCGGCGATGGCGTAGGCGAAGTTGGGCGCGGCGGTGAGCGTGCCCCGGTGCTTGCTGATCAGCTCGGGCCACAGCAGCGGGCGGGCCAGGAAGTCGGCCGGGGTGACCTTGACCAGTTCCACGCCGAACACCATCGGCAGGGTCAGGAAGCCGACCATGCCCATGTCGTGGAACAGCGGCAGCCAGGACACCATCACGTCCCGGCCCGGGTCGAGCTTGGCCATCTCGGCCATGGCGCTGATGTTGGCGATCAGGTTGCCGTGGGTGATCCGCACCGCCTTGGGGTCGGCGGTGGAGCCGCTGGTCAGTTGGAGCAGCGCGGTGGCGTCCTCGGCGACCTCGACCGGCGCGCCGATCGGCTGCTGGTCCGCGTCCAGCCCGTCCAGGGCGAGGTGGGCGATGCCGTTCTCGTCCAGCACCCCGGCCAGCCCGTCGAACGGGGCGCCCAGCAGCACCAGCCCGGCGTCGATCATCGCGAGGGTGCGCAGGGTGTCCTGGGCCCAGTGGGCCAGATCGGTGCGCGGGGTGGGCTGGTGCAGCATGGTGACGCTGCCGCCGGCCAGCCACACGGCCTGGATGGCCGGGGCGATCAGCGCGGGATCACCGGCCAGCACGGCGACCGCCTGCCCGGGGGTGACCCCGGCCGCGACCAGGGCGCCGGCCATGCGCCGGCCCACCTCGTGCACCTGCGCCCAGGTGCGCCGCATCGGCTGACCGGGTTCCCCGGTCGTCATCCCACTGATGGTGCCGCCCCCAGCAGCGGTGCTGAGCAGCGTGTCCACGAACCGACTCATGGGGTGAGCTTAGGACGTGCGGCACAGCCGTCCGTCCGGCTCTCGATCACTCCGACACCCGCCCCAGGACTCACCCTTTCTGGCCGTGCGGGATCCAGGCGGACGGGCGAGGATACAGGCGCCGGCACCGGCCAGCACTGGAGGAGTCATGGGCCTCGGTCCCGACGACGTGCACGAAGTGGTGTTCGCCAGGTCCGCCCCGGGGACACGCGGGTACCACATGGGGGAGGTCGACGCGTTCCTCGACCTCGTGGAGTCGACCCTGCGCGGTGGCACCGCGATCACCGCCGCGCAGGTCCAGCAGGTCACCTTCAGCCGCGCCCCGCTGCTCAGCCGCGGCTACCGGGAGGAGGAGGTGGACGCGTTCCTCGACCTGGTCACCGCCGAACTGGTGGAGCGGGAGGCCCAGGCCGGCGGCTCGACACCGGGCAACGGCCTGAGCGGCATCCCGCGGCCGGTGGGCCCGGACGACGTGCACAACGTGACGTTCTCCCGCCCCCGCGACGACCACGACTGCTACCAGGAGGACGAGGTGGACGCCTTCCTGGACCGCGTCGAGGCCACCCTGCGCGGCACCGACGAGCTGACCGCGGACGAGGTGCGGCACGTGCTGTTCAACCGCCCGGCCGACAACCGGCGCGGCTACGACGCCGACGAGGTGGACCAGTTCCTCGACCTGGTGGAGGCCACCCTGCGGTTCCACCAGCACAACGGGTACCACGCGGCAACGCACGGCTGGTGAGCAGAACCCCGAGCGGGGAGTCGGTTCAGCCGTCCACGAGTTCGGCCGCGGCCATCCACTGCTCCTCGACCGCGGCGGTCTCGGCGAGCACGGCCCGCAGCTCGGCGTCCAGGGCGAGCAGCCGGTCCGGGTCGGTGGCGGCCTCGGCCAGCGCGGTGTGCAGCTCGCTCTCCCGCTTGTGCAGGACGTCCAGCCGCCGCTCCAGCTTGGCCAGCTCCTTGCGGGCGGCCCGCTGCTCCGCGGCACTGGGCTGGCTGGCCGCCTCGGTGGTCACCGCGTCCTGGCCGCCGGTCTCCCGGGACTCCCGCTGCCGGCCCTGGCCCTGGGTCTGCTCGCGCTGGGCGTCCCGGCGGCGCAGGTACTCCTCGATCCCGCCGGGCAGGTTGGTCACCCGCCCGTCCCCGAACAGCGCCACCACCTGGTCGCACACGCGTTCCACCAGGTAGCGGTCGTGCGAGACGACCACCAGGGTGCCCGGCCAGGAGTCGAGCAGGTCCTCCAGCTGCTGGAGGGTGTCGATGTCCAGGTCGTTGGTGGGCTCGTCGAGCAGCAGCACGTTCGGTTCGGCCATCAGCAGCCGGGCCAGTTGCAGCCGCCGCCGCTCGCCGCCGGACAGGTCACCCACCGGCGTCCACTGCCGGTTGCCGGGGAAACCGAACCGCTCGGCCAGCTGCGAGGCGGTGAGTTCGTACTTGCCGAGCACCATCCGCCGGGCGACCTCCTCGACCGCCTCCAGCACCCGCAGGTCCGGTGGCAGGTCGTGCAGCTCCTGGGTCAGGTGGGCCAGCTTCACGGTCTGGCCCTGCACGCGGCGGCCGGCGTCCGGTTGCTGCTCACCGGCCAAGGCGCGCAGCAGCGTGGTCTTGCCCGAGCCGTTCACGCCGACCAGGCCGATCCGGTCACCGGGCCCGATCCGCCAGGTCACGTTGTCCAGCAGCACCTTCTCGCCGGCGGTGAGGGTGACGTCCTCCAGCTCGATCACGGTCCGGCCGAGCCGCCGCTTGGCGAACGCCAGCAGCTCCACGGTGTCGCGGGGCGAGGGCACGTCCTCGATCAGCGCCTCGGCCGCCTCGATCCGGTACCGGGGCTTGGAGGTCCTGGCCGGGGCGCCTCGGCGCAGCCAGGCCAGTTCCTTGCGGGCCAGGTTGCGCCGCTTCTCCTCCAGCGTCTCGGCCAGCCGGGCGCGCTCGGCGCGGGCGAACACCCAGTCCGCGTAGCCGCCCTCGTACTGCTCGACCCGGCCGCCGACCACCTCCCAGGTGCGGGTGCACACGGTGTCCAGGAACCACCGGTCGTGGGTGACCACCACCAGGGCGCAGCGCCGGGCGATCAGGTGCTCGGCCAGCCAGCGCACGCCCTCCACGTCCAGGTGGTTGGTCGGCTCGTCCAGCACGACCAGGTCCAGTTCGCGGACCAGGGCCGCGGCCAGCGACACCCGCCGCCGCTCACCCCCGGACATGCTGCCCACCACCGAGTCCAGGCCGAGCGCGGTGATGCCCAGGCCGTCCAGGATGGACCGGACCCGGGGGTCGGCGGCCCACTCGTGCTCGGCGGTGAACCCCAGCGGGTCGATCACCAGCTGGCGCACGGTCGCGTCCTCGGGCAGTTCGCTGCGCTGGGTGACCACGGCCATGCGCAGGTCGCGGATGCGGCTGACCCGCCCGCTGTCGGCCGGTTCGACGCCGGCGAGCACTTCGAGCAGGGTCGTCTTGCCGCCGCCGTTGAGGCCGACAACCCCGATCCGGTCCCCGTCACCGACGCCGAGGGACACCTCGTCCAGCAGGGCTCGAACCCCGAAGGACTTCGACACCGATTCCAGATTGACCAGGTTGGCCATCTACCCGCACTTTCGTCGTGATCATCGATGGTCGTGGCGGGCTGGTGGACCAGCCGCGACGACCAGGCGTTTCTACCAGGCGGCCAGGCGCGGCGGATCAGCCGCTCGCCCGGGCCGGCCCGGCGGCCGCCGCAGCCCGGCCGGCCGCGGTCAGGCGTGCACCTGCGGTGGCGTTGACCGGGGCAGGTCGTCGCCGGTGACCAGCTTGGCGCCGGGGACCGGCCCCTGGGCCACCCGCACGGTCCGGCACACGCCGGCGCCGGACAGCTCGGCGGCCACCCGCACCGCCGAGTCGGCGTCGCTGCACAGGAACGCGCAGGTCGGGCCGGACCCGGACACGATGCCGGCGAGCGCGCCGGCGTTCACCCCGGCGCGCAGGGTGCGCCGCAGCCCCGGACGCAGCGACACGGCCGCGGCCTGCAGGTCGTTGCCGAGCAGCAGGGCGAGCTGGTTGGGGTCGCCGGAGGCCAGCGCCTCCAGCACCGGTTCGGTGGACCCCAGTCGGGGCGGGTCGCCCTCGGCGCGCAGCCGGTCCAGTTCGGCGAACACCGCCGGGGTGGACAGGCCCTGCCGGTCGAAGGCCAGCACCCAGTGGAAGGTGTGCCTGGTCAGCACCGGCACCAGCTCCTCGCCCCGGCCGGTGCCCAGCGCGGTGCCCCCGTGCAGGGCGAACGGCACGTCGCTGCCCAGGGTGGCGGCCACCTCGGCGAGTTCGTCCCGGCCGATCTCCAGCCGCCACAGCGCGGCCAGGCCGACCAGCACGGCAGCGGCGTCCGCGCTGCCGCCGGCCATGCCACCGGCGACCGGGATGTTCTTCTTGATGATGACCCGGATCTTGGCGTCGTCGGGGTCGCGACCGACGTGGCTGGCCAGCGCGGTGACCGCGCGCCAGGCCAGGTTGCTCTGGTCGGTGGGCACGCTGTCGGCGCCCTCACCAGTGACCTCGATGCCGCTCTCCTCCGCCGAGGCGACGGTGACCTCGTCGGTCAGGGACAGCGCCTGGAAGACGGTGGCCAACTCGTGGTAGCCATCAGCACGGACGTCCCGCACGGCCAGGTGAAGGTTCACCTTGGCGGGGACACGGACGGTGACCGGGGGCGGTACAACGGCGAGCACACCATGCAGCCTACGGGCGTTACCGCTGAATGTGTTCTCCTCCCAGGTCAGCAGGGCGAAAACGGGCCTCGGACACAGCGGAACGGTCCGGCCGCCACCATCGCGACAGCCGGACCGTTCCGCGGTGCGCCCGGGGTCGGCTCAGGCCGGAATCACCGAGCCGTCGGTGAACCGCTGCTTGATGAAGTCCTTGACCTGCTGCGAGGAGAGCAGCTCGGCCAGGTTCTTGATCCGCGGGTCGTCCTTGAGTTCGGTGCGGGTCACCAGGCCGTTGGCGTACGGGTTGTGCTCCGCCTTCTCCAGGGCCAGTGCCTTCTCCGACGGCTTGAGGCCGGCCTCGATCGCGTAGTTGCCGTTGATCACCGACGCCTGGGTGTCGTCCAGGCTGCGCGGCAGCTGGGCCGCTTCCAGCTCGGTGAACTGCAGGTTCTTCGGGTTCTCCGCGATGTCCCGGATGGTGGCCTTCTCCTCGACCCCGTCCTTGAGCTTGAGCACGCCGTTGTCCTGCAGCAGCTTGAGCGCCCTGGCCTCGTTGGCCGCGTCGTTGGGCACGGCCACGGTCGCGCCGTCGGACAGCTGGTCCAGGCTGGTGATCTTGTTCGAGTACAGGCCGAGCGGCTCGATGTGCACCGGGCTGACCCAGGCCAGCTGGTTGCCGCTGTCCTGCTGGTACTGCTCCAGGAACGGGATGTGCTGGAAGTAGTTGGCGTCGAGGTCGCCGGCCACCAGCGCCGGGTTCAGCGTGGTGTAGTCGCTGAACTCGGTGATCTGCAGGTTCAGCCCCTTGTCCTTGGCCAGGTTGTCGGCCACGTACTTGAGGATCTCGCCGTGCGGCGTGGGGTTCACCCCGATCTTGAGCGGGGCGGACGGGTCGGCGGAGGCCCCGGCCGCGCCGGTGTCGCCCCCGCCGCAGCCGGCCAGGCCGACCACGCTGAGCAGGGCGCCAAGCACGATGGGCACGGCAGCACGGAGTCGCATCGGGCATTCCTTTCGATATCCACCCGCTGGTCGCGGGTGCTGGCGTCACAGCGGGTCCGCCCGCCCGTGACAGCGGTCACGCGCCACCGGCCGGTCAGCCGGGGGCGCTGGTCTGGGGTTGGCGCGCGGTTCGCGCGGTGGTCAGGCGCGGTGGCCGGGCGCGGTGGTCGGGTGCCGCGGCCGGGCGCGGTGGTCGGGTGCCTCGGCCGGACGCGGTGGCCAGGCGCCGCGGTCAGGTGGTGCCGCGGTCAGGTGCTGGCGTGGCGCCGGCGGTCGACCAGGCGCGCGGCCAGGTCGAACAGCAGCTGGATCACCGTGGTGAGCACGGCGAGCAGCACCACCGTGCTCCACAGCACCCGGTCGTCGAACCGCTGGTAGCCGATGCGCACAGCCACGTCACCGAGGCCACCGCCGCCGATCACCCCGGCCATCGCCGAGTAGCCGAGCAGCGCGATGGTGGTCACGCCGATGGCGTTGATCAGCGCCGGCGCCGACTCCCGCAGCAGCACGCTGCGCACGATCCGCAGGGTGGAAGCGCCCGTGGTCACGGCCGCCTCCACCACGGACACGTGCACCTCGCGGAGCACGTTCTGCACGAGCCGGCCGACAAAGGGCACCGCGCCGACGGCCAGCGGCACGATCGCCGCGGTCGGCCCGATGGACGTGCGCACCAGCAGCCGGGTCACCGAGGTCAGCGCGACCAGCAGCACCAGGAACGGCATGGCCCGGCCCAGGTCCACGACGGTGCCGAGGATCTTGTGCAGGACGACGTTGGGCCGCAGCCCGCTGGGCGCGCTCAGGTGCAGCAGCACGCCCAGCGGGATGCCCAGCAGGGTGGCGATCAGCGTGGACACGCCCACCATGTACAGCGTCTCGCCGGTCCCCACGCTGAGCAGTTCGAACACCTCGGACCAGGGGGTGGCCGCCCTCACTTCGCCTCCGCCCCGCCGCGGCCCGCGTCGGCGACCGCTCCGGCCGCCACCGCGCTGACCCGCACCTCGGTGAGTCCACTCCACCCCAGCTGGCAGGCCCGGCCGTTCCGGCCGACCTCCGCCTGACACCGCACTTGCTGTCCCGTCCCCACTGCTGCGTCACTGCCGCGAGCCCCCTGGGTGACCCCTGGGGGCTCAGTTCCGGCTCGTCCTGTTAGCACTGTCCTCAGTGGACCAGGTGCTGCCACCCGGTCCCGCTTTCCGTTGTCCCGCCCGACCTTGGTCCCGTCCTGTCTGTTCCTGTGCTGTCGTTCTCTGTCCTGTCGATCAGGCGGCCACGCCCTGCGGCCCCTTGGGCGTGCGCACGACCACCGCGCCGGTGTCGGAGATCCACTCCAGCGCGGAGTCGGCCCGCTCGCCGGTGAGGCCGACCCGGAACCGGGCGACCGGCGTCTCACCGAGCCGGGTCAGGCCGCCGCCGAGCAGGGCCAGTTGCACGTCGAACCGGCTGGCCGCCTCCGGCAGCAGCGCACCGACCGCGGCGAACCCGACCAGCACCACGTCGGCGACCCGGTCGTGGTTACCGGCCACGCCCGCCGACTGGTCCACCTCGGGCAGCAGCGTGGCCGCGGTGCGGCTGTTGGCGTCGGACACCAGGTCGAGCACGCGACCGTGCTCCACCACCCGGCCGTGTTCCAGCACGGCCACGTCGTCGCAGATGCGCCGCACCACGGCCATGTCGTGGGTGACCACCAGCACGGTGACCCCGAGTTCGGCGCGGGCCCGGTCCAGCACGGTGAGCACCGACCCGGTGGTCTCCGGGTCCAGTGCCGAGGTGGGCTCGTCCGCCAGCAGCACCGAGGGGTTCGCGGCCAGTGCCCTGGCCACCGCCACCCGCTGCCGCTGGCCGCCGGAGAGCTGGTCCGGGTAGTTGCCGGCCTTGTCGGTCAGGCCGACCAGGTCGAGCAGTTCCGCGACCCGGCTGCGCCGCTGCGGCGCGGGCATCCCGGCCGACTCCAGCGGGAGCGCCACGTTGCCGGCGGCGGTGCGCTGCCGCAGCAGGGAGTCGCCCTGGGGCACCACCCCGATCTGCCGGCGCGCGGCGCGCAGCCGGCTGCCGTCCAATCCGACCAGGTCGGTGCCGTCCACCCGGATCGAGCCGCTGTCCGGCCGCTCCAGCAGCGCGACGCAGCGCGCGAGCGTGGACTTGCCGGCACCGCTGGGGCCGACCACACCGCAGACCGTGCCGGCGCGCACGTCCAGCGTCACACCGGCCAGCGCGGTGACCGGACCACCTTGGCTGGGGAATGTCTTGGTCAGATTCTCGACAGTGATCACGTTTGCTCCACAGCAGCACACGGCGCGACGCCGGTGGGCGCGCGACAGTCCTCTTCGGACTCATCCGGGTGGGGTCGGCTCGGGGAAGTGCTTCGGTCAGAGGGGACGGCACGAACCCGGTTCACGGGTTCGGCACTTCACACGTGGCTCAGACAGCCAGTGGCGGTACGCCGACACTGGTCCACGCAGATCCTTCTGACCAGCCTCGGCCAGCCTGTGGGCATTCGTTCGGAGTGCACAAGTCCTCCATCGATCCTGGCGGTAGCACCTGCCCGTTGGCGGGTGGTTGCTGCGGCGTCAAAGAGCCAGGTCTCTCGGCCGCTCGGGATGGATGCCTAGGCAGTACACCTGACACGACCGGATGAACGCAAGTAGCTGGCGCCCGAAACGGAGGAACGTTCGGGATGTCACACTTTCGGCCGCACGACCAGCACTAATGACGGCGGCCAGTCGGCCCATTGCCCGGGGCGACACCCACCGCTAGCCACCCCACCAACCGCCCGATCGGGTGACACGCATCACCCCCGCCCCCGCGAGTCGTGTTTTCACGCACCGCGAGTCGACCTTGCAAACCCCCCGAGTTCGCTTTTCACGCACCGCCGTCCGAGTGACACCCCGCGCCGTTCACCCGTTCGGGTGGCAAGCCGCACACCTGGTGTTTCGCCAACCCTCAGTGCTCTCCATACGTCCTGTGGGTGACACACGACGGGGTGTTGCACCCGCCGACCCACGCCCCGGCCACTGGCCAGTTGCGGACACCGGCCGCCACGTCCGCCGCGCCGCCACAGCCGGGCGGGCCCAGATCCTTCACCTGTTTGGCGGTGCGCGAACGTGCAACTCGCGGGGTTTGCAAAGTCAACTCGCGCGGGTGCGGAGGTGATCAGGGGGTGGCGGCCTGGGCGATGCGGGCGAAGTCGGCGACGCTGAGCTGTTCGCCCCGGGCGGTGGCCGGCACGCCGGCGGCGGCCAGCACGCGCTCGGCCTCGGCCGGCGAGCCCGCCCAGCCGGCCAGTGCCGCGCGCAGGGTTTTCCGCCGCTGCGCGAAGGCCGCGTCGACCACGGCGAACACCGCGCCGCGGTCCACGTCGGCGGGCGCGGGCCGGCGGGTGAACGCCACCAGCGCCGAGTCCACGTTGGGCACCGGCCAGAACACCGACCTGGGCACGGTGCCGGCGCGGCGCATCTCCGCGAACCACGCGGCCTTGACGCTGGGCACCCCGTAGACCTTGTTGCCAGGGCCGGCCGCCATCCGGTCGGCGACCTCGGCCTGCACCATCACCAGGCCGTGGGCCAGCGAGGGCAGCTCGGCCAGCAGGTGCAGGACCACGGGCACGGCCACGTTGTAGGGCAGGTTGGCGACCAGCGCCGTGGGGGGCGGGCCGGCGACGCGCAACTGCTCCGCGCTGATCCGCATGGCGTCCGCGCCCACCACCGTCAGCCGGTCCGCCAGGCCCGGCGCCCGCTCCCCCACCGTGCGGGGCAGCCGCGCGGCCAGCACCGGGTCGATCTCCACCGCGACCACGGCGCGGCAGGCGGGCAGCAGCGCCAGCGTCAACGAGCCCAGCCCCGGGCCCACCTCCAGGACCACGTCGGACTCGGCAAGGCCGGCGCTGGCCACGATGCGGCGCACGGTGTTCGGGTCGTGCACGAAGTTCTGCCCCAGCTTCTTGGTGGGGCGCACGTCCAGTTCGGCGGCGAGCCGACGAACGTCGGCCGGACCGAGGAGCGCGCTCCCTGGTCCGGCCGAGGTGGGTTGGTCAGTCACAAGACGCCATCATCGCGGAACACGGCAGGTGGGGTGGGCGTGGGCTGCCCGACCAGGACCACGACGGCTCAGGCCAGGCCCAGCTTGGCGCGGCAGCCCGGCCAGGCCGAGTAGGTGCCGCCGCGGGCGTCGCGGACCTTGGTGGCGATGGCGATCTGCTCCTCGCGGCTGGCCTGGTGCGGGTAGGCGGCGTACTGGCCACCGCCGTAGGCGTCCCAGGTGCGCTTGTCGAACTGCAGGCCGCCGTAGTAGCCGTTGCCGTTGTTGATGGCCCAGTTGCCGGACGCCTCGCACTGGGCGAGCCGGTCCCACACCGCGCCGCCCTCCACCGTCGGGAGCTTGGTGCCGACCCGGACGATCTTGGGCTTGGCCTCGGTCTTGACGCTGACGCCCAGCTTCTCCCTGGCGGTCTCCACGCCGTTGCGCTGGGTGACCCGGTAGGTGACGATCTGCTCGCCGGGCGTGCCCTCGTCCTCGACCTTCTCCTCGCCCCGCATCATGTTCGGGTCCTGGATCTTCTGGACCGGGGGCTCGATCTTCTCCGGCTCGTTGATCACCATCGTGCCGGTGCGGCTGATGTGGATCTCGGAGCCGCTGACCAGCTTGACGTCCAGCCCCGGGTCGATGGAGTCCTCGGGGCCGAGGGTGATCCCCTGCGCCTGCAGCATCTCGCCGACGGTCAGCGCGGTCGTCTGGACCTGCTGGGCGGCACCGCCGCCGTCGAAGAGGGTGATCGTCTTGTTGCTCTTGACGTCAACGCTCATGCCCTCCAGCGGGATCTGCGCGTTGGCGTCGGAGGAGACCCAGGCGCCGTCGGTCTGCACGCCGAGCTGCTTGAGCGCCTCGCCGACGGTGTGCGCGCGGGTCCACGCCTCGCGCTGCTCGCCGTCCACGCTGACCTTGACCTGCCGGCCACGCTCCAGGGTGATCTTGCCGCCGTCGCCGATGGCGGCCTGGGGCGACGGGCTGAGCGCGTCGTGCGCGCCGACCTGGATGCCCTGGTCGGCCAGGACCTCGCCCACGGTCGACTCGTAGGTGCTGATGGTCTGCAGCTGACCGTCCACGTCCACGGTGACGGTCTTGTCCATGGCCAGCGCGGTGGCGCCACCGCCGGACAGGGTGACCAGGGCCGCCGCCACAGCGGCCTTGACGAACTTGCGCTTCCAGGAGGTGACGGCCTCCATCACCTCGGCCGGCGGCGCAGCCTGCGGCTGGTCGGCGGCCGGTGCCGCGGCGGGCTGCCCCTCGGCGGACTCCTCCTGGAAGAGGACCGCGGGCATCGGCGGCAACACCGTGGTCTCGGCGTTGACCATCCGGATCAGTTCGTCGATCTCGACGTTGACCGAGGCCAACAGCTCGTCGGCGTCCGGGCCGAGCACGTCGAGGACGTCCTGGGGGGTGACGCTCAGCGCGCTGAGCGGAAAGCCCCCTGGCGGGAAGCTGGGGTGGTCGGCCGGCGGGAAACCGTGGGGGCCACCAGCGGGGGCCGGGTGGTCGAGCACCCCGACGGCCGTTGCCGGCTGGTCACCGACCGGTCTGAACCAGTCCGTGGACTCGTCGAACGAGTGGCCGGCGCTGTCGTCAGGCCTACCGCGTCCAGTCACAGGGCCGATACCTCCCGAAGGCGGAAGTCACTCGCGCGGCGCGGTCGGTGTGGACGCGCGTGACGGCTGCCCGTGGTCCAGGCATCGACACCCATCCTCGTCTCCACTCCCGCGCGCGGGGCGCGTGACCTTCGTTCCGTGGCGTTCCGACTCCCGTAGCCAGCGCCATCCCGATCGGCTTCCTGCCCCGTCCACCGACCGGCCCCGACATGCACTGGATCTGACTTCGGGCGTTTCCCGGACTTCCTTGATCCGGGTACGGTCACGGGACCATAACGGAGCGCGGAGGGGTGGGCAAACACCCCGGTGAATGAAGTGATGTCGATCACAGCACGACTGGAGTAGTGCGGTGACTCGATCATCCCAACTTCGTCACGTCGTGCAATCGGAATACTCGCTCGGCATTGGAATTGACCACGCCAGCGAGGTCCTCGACCGCCATTCCACGGAGGGACGCCAAATCACGCACCGTGTACGCGGTGCAGTACGGCTCGTTCGGGCGTCCCCGGAACGGGTGCGGTGTGAGAAACGGTGCGTCGGTCTCCACCAGCACCTGGTCGAGCGGCACCAGCGCCGCGGCCTCCCGCAGCGCGCGAGCGTTGCGGAAGGTCACCGTACCGGCGAAGGACAGCACGTACCCCTCGTCCACGCAGCGCCTGGCGAAGTCGGCGTCACCGGAGAAGCAGTGGAAGACCACTGTGGACGGTGGCCCCTCCTCGCGCAGAATCCGCAGCACGTCGTCGTGGGCATCCCGGTCGTGGATCATCAGCGGCTTGCCCACGCGCTTGGAAAGCTCGATGTGCCAACGGAAAGCGTCCTGCTGCGCGGCTGGCGGCGAGTAGTCCCAGTAGTAGTCCAGCCCGGTCTCACCGATCGCCACCACGCGCGGCGCCTCGGCCAGCCGGCTCAGTTCGTCCATTTCGGACTGACCGAATTCCGCCGTCCTGGTGGGATGCAGCGCCACCGCGGCGAACAACCGATCGTCCCAAGTGGACGCCTCTACCACCCACCGCGCCGACACCAGGTCGTCGGCGACGGTGACCACCCGGCCCACCCCCACCGAGGCGGCCCGGTCCACCATCGCGGTCACCTGTTCGGCGTCCTTGGCGCCGCAGGCGTCCAGGTGGGTGTGCGCGTCGACCACCGCCGCCGGAAGGGGTTCCGGCAGCGGTGGTACCTCGTCGCGTCGACGACTCACCGTCGGTGACTCACTTCTGCTTCTCGTGGTTCCCGGTCCCGACGGCTCACTTCTGGACCGGCTGGATCGGCGCCCAGGACGGCCCGGTCTCCCCCAGCTCCGGGTCGAGCTTGGGGAACAGCGGGGTCGGCTTGTGCAGCGGACGGCCGACCGGGATCGGCGTGGACTCCCAGCGCGCCTGCTCCACGGTGTAGTCCCCGGTCAGGATCGGGTACTGCCGGTCGGGGATGTCCAGGTCGGTGACCTCGCGCAGCTCCGGCTGGGCCGCCCACACCCCGGTGCCGCCCAGCAGCTCGTGCACCTTCTGCGCGGCGTGCGGCAGGAACGGCGTCAGCAGCGTGTTGGCGTCCTGCACCACCTGCAGCGCGGTGTGCAGGATGGTGTCCCGGCGCTCCGGGTCGTCCTTGCGCTTCCACGGCTCCTGGTCGGACAGGTACCGGTTGGCCGCCGACACCACCCGCATGGCCTCGCCCATGGCCGCCTTGAACCTCGACCGCTGCAGGTGCCCGCCGACCACGGCGAACGCGTTGCGCGCCAGGGTCTTCAGCTCCTCGTCGGCCGGCTCGGGACGGGTCGGCTCGGGCACCGCGCCCACGTTCTTGGCGGCCATGGACACCGCCCGGTTGACCAGGTTGCCCCACTCGTTGGCCAGCTCGAAGTTGACCCGGCGGACGAACTCGTCCCAGGTGAAGTCGGTGTCCTGGTTCTCCGGCCCGGCCACCGCGATGAAGTAGCGCAGGGTGTCCGGCCCGAACTCGCGCAGGAAGTCGCGGATGTAGATGACCGTGCCGCGCGAGGTGGAGAACTTGGACCCGCTCATGGTGAGGAACTCGCTGGAGACGATCTCCCCCGGCAGGTTCAGCACGCCGTACTGGCCGGGCTGGCCGTCCTTGTCGCCCTGACCGTTGTGACCGAGCAGCAGCGCCGGCCAGATCTGGGTGTGGAAGGTGATGTTGTCCTTGCCCATGAAGTGGAAGCTGGGCGAGGCCGGGTCGTTCCACCACGCCTGCCACGCGTCCGGGTCACCGGACCGGCGGGCCCACTCCACGCTGGCCGAGAAGTACCCGATCACCGCGTCGAACCACACGTACAGCCGCTTCATCGGCTGGTCCCGCCAGCCGTCCAGCGGGACCGGCACCCCCCAGTCCAGGTCGCGGGTGATCGGCCGCGGCCGCATGTCCTCGACCAGGTTCTGGGTGAACTTCAGCACGTTGGGCCGCCACTCGGTCTTGGTGGACAGCCACTTGCCCAGGCTCTGGGTGAACGCGGGCAGGTCGAGGAACAGGTGCTCGGTCTCGATGAACTTCGGGGTCTCGCCGTTGATCCGGGACTTCGGGTTGATCAGGTCGGCGGGGTCGAGCTGGTTGCCGCAGTTGTCGCACTGGTCACCGCGGGCGCCGTCGTAGCCGCAGATCGGGCAGGTGCCCTCGATGTAGCGGTCGGGCAGGGTGCGGCCGGTGGTCGGGCTGACCGCGCCCGTGGTCGTCTTCGGGATGATGTAGCCGTTGCGGTGCAGGGCCAGGAAGAACTGCTGGACCACCTGGTAGTGGTTGCCGGTGGTGGTCCGGGTGTACATGTCGTAGCCGAGTCCCAGGCCCTGCAGGTCCTCGGCGATCACCCGGTGGTACTTGTCCGCGGTCTGCTGCGGGGTCGCCCCCTCGTTCTCGGCCTGCACCATGATCGGCGTGCCGTGCTCGTCCGTGCCGCTGACCATGAGCACCCGGTTGCCCAACATTCGCTGGTAGCGGGAGAAGACATCGGACGGCACACCAAAGCCGGAGACGTGTCCGATGTGCCGAGGTCCGTTGGCATATGGCCAGGTCGGCGCGGTAAGGACATGGGCGCTCATAACCGCATAGCCTACGGCCGGAAAGCTGGGACAACCGACCCGGCTCCGGGAAGGGGAATGCCAGGTGTCAGCGACGCGGTTGCTCGTGCTCGGCGTGGTCCGGATGCACGGACAGACGCACGGCTACCAGGTGCGTCGGGAACTGCTGTCGTGGTCGGCGGACAAGTGGGCGAACGTGCAGCGCGGCTCGATCTACCACGCGTTGAAGAAGCTGGCCAAGGACGGCCTGCTGCGCGCGGTGACCACCGAGGAGAGCGAGACCGGCCCGGAGCGGACCGTGTACGAGCTGACCCAGGACGGCGAGACCGAGTTCCAGGTGCTGCTCGCCAGGGGCCTCGCCGAAGCCGACGAGCGCGGCACGGACTGGTTGAGCGCGGCCATCGCGTTCATGACCGCGCTGCCGAGGCAGGAGGCGATCCGGCTGCTGCGGCACCGGCTGCTGGCGGTGGAGGCGCGACTGCCCGGCATCCGGCACTCGGTGGCCACGCTGTCCGGGGCGAGCGCGCCCGAGCACACCGGAGAGCTGGCCCGGCTGTGGCTGACGCACGCCGAAGCCATGCGGGACTGGGTGCGGGGCGTGCTGGACCGGCTGGAGGCCGGCCAGTACCGGATGGCCGACGACCCCGGCGAGCACTTCGGCCACCCCGGCGAGCACTTCGGCCACCCCGCCGCGCCCGTGCGGTCAGAAGACCCCGTGTAGTCAGGAGACCCCGTGCGGTCGGACGGCCCCTCGTAGTCAAGGGCCCCGTGCGGTCGGACGGCCCCGCGTGGCCAGAGGGCCCCGCGGTCAGAGGGCCCCGTGCGGTCGGAGAGGCCCGCATGCGGTCGGAGGGGCCCGCGCCGACGGGCGCAGCCGGGTGGACGATGACGCCGAATCGCGCCGCGCTCAGCCGAACGGGACCACGGGCTGGCGGCGCCGAGCCTCGGCAGGCAGCCCACGGGTCGCCCCAGATCTCGCCGTGGTTTCACTCCCGCCCCAACCCATCCCCCACCCTCTCCGGGGGGACGGCCCCTGGCCAGCCTATCCGTGCGGTGGTGGTGGGGACAGGGTTGTGGCGTGGGCTGTGGACAACTCCGGGGGGTGTGGACAACTGCGCGCCCGGTCGGGCGAAACCGCCCTGTAGTCAAATTTGACTCTGCTACGCGCAGCCCCCATGCTTCCGGTAGTCAAATTTGACTCATCCACCTGTCCCAGCAGTGCCCACGGAGGGAGCACACGTGATCAAGGCACGGGCGCTTGCCCGGCGGTTCGACACGCCAGCCGGACCGGTCGAGGCCGTGCGCGGTGTGGATCTCGACATCGCAGCCGGAGAGCTGGTCGGATTCCTCGGACCCAACGGCGCCGGCAAGACCACCACCCTGCGCATGCTCACCACGCTGCTCCGCCCCACCCAGGGCTCAGCCGTGGTGGCCGGTTGCGACCTGCGCGCCGACCCCGTGGGCGTGCGCCGCCGCATCGGCTACGTCGCCCAGGGCGGCGGCACCGGGCCGGACTACCCGGTCGACACGGAACTGCGCATGCAGGCCAGGTTCTACGGGCTGCCCCCGGCCCAGGCCGCCAGCCGGGCAGCCGAACTCGCCGAGTGGTTCGACCTCACCGACCTCATGGCGCTGCCGACCGCCGCGCTGTCCGGCGGCCAGCGCCGGCGCCTGGACCTGGCCATGGGTTTGGTGCACCGGCCAGCCGTGCTGTTCCTCGACGAGCCGACCGCCGGGCTCGACCCGCACAGCCGCGCCAACCTGTGGGAACGCATCCGCGACCTGCGCGCCGACCTGGGCACCACGGTCTTCCTCACCACCCACTACCTCGACGAGGCCGACGTGCTGTGCGATCGCGTGCTCGTGATCGACCAGGGCCGGATCGTGGCCCAGGGCAGCCCGGACGACCTCAAGCGGCAGGTGTCCGGTGACACCGTTGTGTTGACCAGCGCGCAGGCGGCCGCGGCCGCCGAGGTGGCCGGCCGGCTGCCCGGCGCGCACCAGGTCAGCGTGGCCGACACGGCCGTGCGGTTCCACGTGCCCGCCGGCGACACCGCCCTGCCCACCCTGCTGCGCGAACTGGACCAGGCCGAGGTCGAGCTGACCTCGGTCCAGGTGCACCGGCCGACCCTGGACGACGTGTTCCGCGCGCTCACCGGCCGGTCCCTCGGCCAGGACTGATCCCGGCCGTCCACGGCAGGAAGAGCACAAAGCACAGAGCACAGAGCACAGAGCACAGAGAGAAAACTGGAAGCAGAAGGAGAGCCGCTGTTGCGCCTCGTGTCCGACACCTGGTTGGTGTTCCTGCGCTCGATCAACCAGGTCATCCGCAATCCACTGTCGATCCTGATCGGCATGGCCCAGCCAGCGCTGTACCTGGTGCTGTTCGGCCCGATGCTGACCAGCCTGGCCGGGGTCGCCGGTTTCCCCGCCGGCAGCGGCTGGCAGGTCTACGTGCCCGGCCTGCTCGTGCAGCTCGCCCTGATGGGCAGCGGCATGGCCGGGTTCACCGTGCTGCCGGACATCCACACCGGCGTTGCCGAACGCATCCGGGTCACCCCGCTGAGCCGGTCCGCGCTGCTGCTCGGCCGGGTCGGCCAGCAGGTCGCCGTGTTCACCGCGCAGGCGGTGGTGCTGGTGCTGGCCGGCGTGCTGTTCGGGCTGCGCGCGCCGGTCGGCGGGGTGCTGCTGGGCGTCCTGCTCGCGGTCCTGCTCAGTTCGGCGCTGGCCGCCGCCTCGTTCAGCATCGCGCTGCGACTGCCCAACGAGTACCTGTTCGCCCCGGTGTCCACGCTGCTGACCCTGCTGCTGTTGCTGCTGTCCGGCGCGCTGCTGCCGCTCGACCTGGCCCCGGGTTGGCTGCGCGCGCTGGCCGCGGCCAACCCGGTCAGCCACGTGGTCGACGCGGAACGCGCCCTGTTCCTCGGTCACCTCGTCAGCTCGCGGACGCTGGTGGGAACGCTGGTCACGGTCGCGCTGGTGGCGCTGTGCTGGTTGTGGGGCATCCGCACGTTCCGCCGCGAGCACCGGTGAGCCACTGCCCTCGGCGACCCGACCGGTTCGTCTGATCAGACGTTGACCCTGGACATCTCCGTCTCGTCGTAGCGCGCGCCGGAGACCGCGTCGACGGGCACCGCCCGGTCGAGAGCGGCGAGCTGGTCCTCGGTCAACTCGATCGCGGCGGCGCCGGCGTTCTCCTCCAGGTAGCGCACCCGCTTGGTGCCGGGGATCGGCGCGATGTGCGGGTCCCTGGCCAGCAGCCAGGCCAGTGCCACCTGCGCCGGCGTCGCGTCGATCGTCTCGCCGACCTGTTCGACCCGCTTGACCAGCGCCAGGTTGCGGCGCAGGTTCAAGTGCTGGAAGCGGGGGTCGTGGCGCCGGTAGTCGTCCTCGGCCAACTGCTCCAGGTCGCGGACGCCACCGGTCAGCAAGCCCCGCCCGACCGGGGAGTACGGCACCACGCCGATGCCGAGTTCCTGGCAGGTCGGCAGCAGGTCGTCCTCGAAGTACCTGGCGAACAACGAGTACTCGCTCTGCAGCGCGGTGATCGGGTGCACCGCGTGCGCTCGCCGCAGGGTTCGTGAGTTCACTTCGGACAGTCCAATGTGGCGGATCTTGCCCTGCTCGACCAACTCGGCCATGGCTCCGACGGTGTCCTCGATCGGCACCCGGGGGTCGCGCCGGTGCAGGTAGTACAGGTCGATCACGTCCACGCCGAGCCGGCGCAACGACGCTTCGCACGCGGTGCGCGCGTACTCCGGGGTGGAGTTGACGACCCGTCTGCCGTCCGTGCCGGGCCGGCTGATCCCGAACTTGGTGGCCAGCACCACCTGGTCGCGCCGGCCCGCGATCGCCCGACCGACCAGTTCCTCGTTGTGGCCGTCCCCGTACACGTCCGCGGTGTCCAGGAAGGTGATGCCGAGGTCGAGCGCGCGGTGCAGGGTGCTGGTCGACTCGGTGTCGTCGGCCGCCCCGTAGACCGGGGACATGCCCATGCAGCCAAGACCAAGAGCCGACACCTCCAGGGTGCCCAGTGCCCGGGTGCGCATGGCGTTCTCCTCGCTGTTCGCCGCGCTGTTCGCCGCGGCCGTGGTGCTGGCCCCGGGCAGTCAAGCCGCTGGAGCGCGGTCCAGGTCAAGTACGGCGTTCGAGGCGCGACCCCGACCACATGGCCCAGTCGTGCTCACCGTGCGTGCCGAACGGCGTCGGCGGCGGAGCGATGGTGCCCGAATCGCGTGAACAATGAATTCACGATTCGGTGGAACATCACTGAAAAGCATTTTGCACCCCGACGGGCAGCAGGGGGTGGCACAGCTGCCGGCAATTACCCTGATGGGTACGTGACCGCGCTCGCCGTCCGCCATATGATGCCCTGACCAGGCACATCGTGCCTCCGGATGCGATGTGCACCCATACCGTTGCCGCGCGGGGTGTGTGACGAATGAGCACCGACACGGTCGTACTCGAATCGACCGAACCAATTGCCTATCCGTTCGGAAACGGGCGGCGGTTGATCCTTGAACCACATTACGAACAGGTTCGTGCCGCGCCCGGGCTGACCAGGGTGCGCATGCCGCACGGTGCGCCCGCCTGGCTGATCGCCCGTTACCGGGACGCCCGGGTGGTGCTCACCGACCGCCGCTTCGTCACCAGGGTCCCCGGCATGGACGCGGACGCCCCGCGCATGGCGGCCGCCCCGCCGAAGATCGAGGTGAACATCGCCCGCTACAACGGGCCGGAGCACCTGCGGCTGCGCAAGGTGATGGCCAAGGCGTTCACCGTGCGCCGCACCGAGGCGCAGCGGCCCCGCACCGCGCGGACCGTGGCCAGGCTGGTCGACGCCCTGCGCGCCGAGGGACCACCGGCGGACCTGGTGCGGCACTTCGCCCTGCCGCTGCCGCTCTACGTGATCAGCGACCTGCTCGGGGTGCGGCGCGAGCACGTCGACACGGTGATGACCTGGTCGAACGCGTTCCTCAGCAGTGGCGTGGCCAAGCTGACGCCGCAGCAGGTCAACGAGTACGCGACCGCGTTCACCGACTACATGACCGAGCAGATCCGCACCCGGCGGGGCGAGCCGGGCACGGTCATCGGCGAGTTGGCCGAGGCCGCCGCCAACGGTGTGGTCAGCGAGCACGAGGCCGCGCTGCTGGCCATCAGCCTGCTGCTCAGCGGGCGCGAGGGCACCACGGTCGAGCTGACCAACTTCGTCTACCTGCTCGACCACTTCGGACAGTGGCGGCGGCTGGCCGAGGACCCCGGTCTGGTGCGCTCCGCCGTGGAGGAGCTGCTGCGGTTCACACCGCTGAGCGCCGGCACGGCCGTGTCCCGCTGTGCCGTGGCGGATGTCGAGATCAACGGGCAGCTGGTCCGCGCGGGCGACCTGCTCATCGTGCCGTTCGCCGCGGCCAACTGGGACGCCAGCGTGTTCGACCGGCCCGGCGAACTGGACCTGACCCGCGAGCGCAACCCGCACCTCGCGTTCGGCTTCGGACCGCACCGGTGCGTGGCCGCCGAGCTGGCCCGGATGACGCTGCAGGAGGCGTTGTCGCAGCTGACCCGTGCGCTGCCGAACCTGCGGGTGGTGGTGCCGCCCGACGGCCTGGCCTGGTTGACCACGCGGCAGTTCCGCGGTTTCGCCGAACTGCCGGTGGGTTGGTGACGCCCCGATGGACGACGACATGAACTCAACCGGTGACCTGAACTCAACCGGCGACATGGACTCGGCCGGCGGCATGAACTCAACCGGCGACATGGACTCGGCCAGCGGCATGAACTCAACCGGCTCCACGGGCGCGGACAGCGGCATGGGCACGGCGCGCAGCGCCCTGTCTCCGGTGCGCTGGCGGGTTCACCTCGACCGGGACAGGTGCATCGGCAGCGGTCTGTGCCTCGGTGCCGCTCCCGAGCACTTCGACCTGGTGCGCGGCGAGACCCGGCCCCGGCTCGTCGAGATCACCCCCGACCCCACCGTGCTGGACGCGGCGCAGTGCTGCCCGTCCGAGGCGATCCGGGTGACCAGAGTGGACACCGGCGAGGTGCTCACCACCGAGTGAGCCGGGTCGGTCGGGCACCGCGCTCCGGAGACGCGCGGTGCGGCGCCACCGCGCGGTGCGGTGCCCACCTCGGCGTCCCGGATGCCGCCCGGTGCGACGTCGGCAACAGGACGGCAACCACTGACGGCCGGCTGAGCTACGAGCTGGACGCCGGAAAAGTTGCCCCAGCACAGCGGCAACTTCCCCCTGCCCCAGGTGCCTATCCAGGGGCATGGGTAGAGCGAACGCGCTGCTGGTTGGGCTCGCCGTGGGCGCGCTCATCGCACTGAGCTTCAGCTGTGTGGTCCTGACCGGCCTGTGGAACACCACTCCCAGCGCGGCCGGACCGCTGTCGAACCCGGCCCTCACGGTGTCGGCCATGGCCTCGGCCACCGCACTGTCCGATTCGGACGAGTCCAGTTCGGATCAGTCCAGTTCGGACCCGTCCGGTTCGGACAGTCAACAGCCCGACACCTCCGGTGCTGACCCGGCCACCCTCGGCAACGGGGCGACCCCCCAGCCCCGGTCCGCCCAACAGGACCTGGACCTGGACCTGGGCGCGGTCGCGGCCGGCGCCGAGTTCGGTGTGGCCGTGTGGGACCGCCGCACGTCCGGGATGGTCGTCGACCACCACGCCGAGGCGACCTTCACCTCGGCGTCGCTGGTCAAACTGTTGATCGCGCTGGAGGCACTCGACCACGCGAGCCCGGAAACCGCCAGAATCAGGCAGATGCTCTCGGCCAGTGACGACGCCATCGCCAGTGCGCTGTGGACCAAGTACGGCAGCACCGCGATCGTCACCAGGTGGGCGCAGCGGCTCCAGCTGGCCGACACCCGGCCGCCCAAGAGCCCCGGCCGGTGGGGCGACACCCTGGTCAGCGCCAGGGACGTGGTGCTGGTCTACCGCTACATCCTGGAGCAGGCCAGCGCGTCGACCCGGCAGCTCATCCTCGGTGCGCTCACCCGGTTCACCGCGGCCGGTTCGGACGGTTTCTCCCAGGAGTTCGGCCTGGCCGGCCTGGCCGGGTCAACACCGGTCGCGGTGAAGCAGGGCTGGGCGTGCTGCCTGCCCGACCGGGTCCTGCACACCAGCGGCGTGGCCGGCGCGGACGACCGGTTCATCGTGGTGGTGCTCAGTTCCCGGGCGCAGTCCGTGGGGTGGCCGATGGCGCGCAAGCAGGTGAACGCGATGGTGAGCGCACTGCGGCCGGTGCTGGTCGAGCAGCGGTGACGGCCGACGCGCGCCCCGCCCGGCGCGGCGGTCAGCCAACGGACACCGGCACGGCCCGGCGGGCACGTGGCTCACCCTCGGGCGGCGAGCACCGCGTCGTAGAGCGTCTTCTTGCTGATCCCGGCGGTGGCGGCGACCTCGGCGGCGGCCTGCTTCAACCGCTCGCCCGCGGCTACCCGATCGTTGACCTCGGCGACCAGTTCGTCCAGGTCCGGCGCGAGCTGCGCGGCACTCGCCCCGGCCAGCACCACGGTGATCTCCCCCCGCACGCCCTGCGCGGCCCACTCGGCCAGCTCGCCCAGTCCGCCGCGGCGCACCTCCTCGTAGGTCTTGGTCAGTTCCCGGCACACCGCGGCCTGGCGGTCCGGGCCGAGCACGTCCGCGGCGTCGGCGAGGGTGGCGGCCAGCCGGTGCGGTGCCTCGAAGAACACGCAGGTGCGCGGCTCGGTGGCGAGCGCGGCCAACCAACGCCGCCGCTCCCCCGGTTTGCGCGGCGGGAACCCCTCGAAGCAGAACCGGTCACACGGCAACCCGGACACGGCCAGTGCCGTGGTCACCGCGGACGGCCCCGGCAGGCAGGTCACGGTCAGGCCCTCGGCCACGCACGCGGCCACCAGCCGGTAGCCGGGGTCGGACACACTCGGCATGCCCGCGTCGGTGACCAGCACCACGGTGGCCCCGTCGTGCAGCGCGGACACCAGGCCGGGCAGTCGGGCGGTCTCCACCGAATCGTAGAAGCTGACCACCCGGCCGGAGAGGGTCACGCCCAGCGCGGTGGCCAGTGACCGCAGTCTCCTGGTGTCCTCGGCGGCCACCACGTCGGCGGTGGCCAGCGCCTCGGCCAGGCGGGGCGAGGCGTCCCCTGGGTCGCCGAGCGGTGTGCCGGCCAGGACCAGCCGGCCCGATCCAGATTCGGGATTCACATCACCCACCCTACGATCGGGGCCGTGAGTGTCCTCGTGCCGCAGTCCCCCGAGGCGACCCCGTCCGACTCGAACGCGGTGGTCGGCGTGGGTGAGCTGCCTCCGGTCAACCGGCCGCCCGGCGGCGGTCCGGAGGAGCGCGCGGCCAAGCTGACCGTGCCGCTGCCCCCGGACCGGGTGCGCGGCTGGTACATCACGCTCACCGTCACCCTGATCGGCGCCCTGGTCCGGTTCTGGAACCTGGGCATCCCCACCGACCGGGGCACCCCGGTCTTCGACGAGAAGCACTACGTGCCGCAGGCCGCGCAGGTGCTGCGCAACGGCGGGTACGAGGACAACGTCGGCTACGAACTGGTCGTGCACCCACCGCTGGCCAAGCAGCTCATCGCGATCGGCGAGTGGCTGTTCGGCTACAACGCGTGGGGCTGGCGGTTCGCCTCGGCCGTGGCCGGCACGGTGTCCATCCTGCTGGTGGTGCGGATCGCCCGCCGGCTGACCCGGTCCGACCTGCTCGGCGCGATCGCCGGGGTGCTGTTGATCTGCGACGGCGTCAGCCACGTGCAGTCCCGCATGGGCATGCTGGACATCTTCATGGCCGTGTTCGTGCTGGCCGCGTTCGCCTGCCTGCTGGTTGACCGGGACCAGATGCGGTCCCGCCTGGCCGTGGCCGTGCGCGAGGGGTGGGTCAACGTCTCGCCGTTCGGCCCGAGCCTCGGGTTCCGCTGGTGGCGCTTTGCCGCGGGTGTCTGCGTTGGACTGATGTGCGCGGTCAAGTGGTCCGGCTCGTGGTACCTGATGGCCTTCGGCCTGCTGTGCGTGTTCTGGGACGTCACGGCCAGGCGCACGGCTGGTGTGGCGCGGCCGTGGCTGGGCACGATCGTGCGGGACGTGGCGCCCGCGCTGTGGTCGCTGGCGGTCATCCCGATCCTGGTGTACCTGGGCACCTGGTGGGCCTGGTTCGCCAGCGAGACCGGGGTGGACCGGCACGCCGTGGACATGGTGGGCGCCAAGATCGGCCGCGACTCCTGGATCCCGGACGCGCTGCGGGCGCTGTGGTTCTACAGCGGCAACGTGCTGGAGTTCCACGAGCAGCTGGTCACCTCGGCGACCAACCGGCACCCGTGGGAGTCCAAGCCGTGGACCTGGCCGATGGGGCTGCGGCCGATGCTCTACTACTACGAGGGCAGCATCACCGGCTGCGGCGAGTCCAAGTGCGTTGGCGCGCAGATGCTGATCGGCACGCCAGCGATGTGGTGGTTGGCGTTCCCCATGCTCGGCTGGGGCCTGTGGCGGGTGATCGCCCGACTGGACTGGCGCTACGCCGCCGTGCTGGTCGGCTACTTCGCCGGGCTGCTGCCGTGGTTCCTGAACGTGGACCGGCAGATGTACTTCTTCTACACCACGCCGATGGCGCCGTTCCTGGTGCTCGGCCTGACCCTGGTGCTCGGCCAGATCCTCGGGCGGCTGGGCCAGGGCCGGGAGCGGCGCGGCACCGGGCTGCTGGTGGTGGCGCTGTACGTGGGTCTGGTGGTGGCCAACTTCGTGTGGCTGTGGCCGGTGCTCAACGGGGAACCGATCACCCCGGAGCGCTGGCAGGCGGAACTGTGGCTGCCGTCCTGGCGGTGACCACACCGCCGGCCAGCACGGCTGCTGCCGTCCACATCGGCGGGGGCTGGTCCTTGTCTGCCCGCCAGATCACACCCCCGCCCTCCCAGGGGGGCGTCCCCTGGACCAGCCTACCCAGTCCACCCCGCCGGTAGCGGCTCGCTGATGACGCCTGTGGACAACCAGCGGGGGTGTGGACAACCCCATCCACGATCGGGTGATCTCCGGTCGGGCCGGTGAACCTGTGCTAGAGGCCGCGCCAGGTGGTCCGGCTGAACGTGGATGGGGTCGCCCTACCTCGCTGTCACCGCGTCACGGCTCGTACTTGCGGGTCGGCGGGTGTTGCGGCGGCTCGTAGTGCCGGGTCGGGTTGGGCTGGCGCGGGTCGAACTGCTTGGTCGGGTTGGGGCGGTGCGGCGCGGGCGGGGTGTTCGGCCCGACCCGCTTGGTGGGGTCCGCCACCTGCGGGTCGCGCTGCCTGCCCGACTGCCCGAGCTGACCGGGCTGCCCAACCTGGCCTGGTTGGCTCGGCGGGCCAACGTGGCCCGACTGACCCGACTGACTCGGCTGCCCAACCTGCCCCGGCTGACCAACCTGGCCCGACTGACCCGGTTGACCCGGTTGGCCGGCAGGTCCCGAGTGGCCCGCCTGCCCGGTCTGGCCGGCCAGCACCGTCGGGCCAGCCGCACCGGTCGGGCCAGCGCCACCAGCCGGCGCCTGGCCAGCGGATGACGGGCCGGCGGCCACGGTGGTGTCGCCCGAGCCCAGCTTGGTGGTCTGCCGGTTGATCAACTTCGTGACCGGGCCGTTCTGCCGCTCGCCCGCCCTGGCCAGCCAGCCGTGCAGCTCGTCGCGGACCGTGGGCAGGGTGGGCCGCCGCCCCGGCTCCGGGCCGAGCGCGGCCACCAGCAGCCGGTGGTGGGCGCTGTGCTGCGGCAGCTGGGTGCACGGCTCACCTCGGGCCGCCGCCATCAGCGCGGCGATCGGGTTCTCCCGCTCCCCGCGCGGGGCGTGCCCGGTGAGCGCGTAGCTGACCGTGGCGGCCAGCTGCCAGGAGTCCGAGGACGGGCTGGCCTGCTCACCCCTGGCCACTTCGGGGGCCAGGTAGTCGGGGGTGCCCACCATCATGCCGGTGGCGGTCAGGCTGGTGTCGCCCTTGGCCCTGGCGATGCCGAAGTCGAGCAGGTGGGCGTTGCCCTCCTCGTCCACCACGATGTTGGACGGCTTCACGTCGCGGTGCAGCACGCCCTTGGCGTGCGCGGCGGCCAGCGCGTCGGCCATGGTCGCCCACAGCCGGGCGGCGTGCACGTCGGGCAGCGGGCCGGACTCGCGCACCACCTCGGACAGGGTGCGGCCCTCGATGTACTCCATGACGATGGCCAGGCCGTCGTCGTCCTGCACGATGTCGTACACCCGCACGCAGTTGGGGTGCCGGACCACGGCCAGCGCCCTGGCCTCGCGCAGCATCCGCTCCTCGGTCTCCTCGTCGGGAGCGTGCGCGAGCTTCACCGCGACCGTGCGGTCCAGCTGGGTGTCCCTGGCCAGCCACACCGTGCCGAACCCACCCCGGCCGAGCTGGCGAATCCGCTCGAACCGGCCCTGGCCGGGCAGTCGACCGGACGACTGGGTGCGCTGGGTGGTGCCACCCGTGCTGCCCGGGGTGTTCCCGGTCGCGCCCGCGGCGGCCGCACCGGCCAGCGCGCCCAGGCCGAACGGCAGCGGTCCTGGCGTGTCCGCCAGGTTGCCCTGCCCGGTGGGCGGGCCACCGGCCATGGACTGCTGGTCGGCCAGCAGGGTCCTGGGGTACTCGCGGCGGACCGGCGGCGGCTCGTAGGGCGGCGGCTGGTACGGCGGGATGTGCTGCGGCGGCTGGTAGGGCGGCGGGTTCTGCTGCTGCTGGGCCACCTGCCGGCGCTGCTGCTCTTCCCGCTCGGCCGCGAGGCGGCGCTGCTCTTCCCGCTCGGCGGCGAGGCGGCGCTGCTCTTCACGGCGCTGTTCCTCGCGTTCGGCGGCGCGGCGCTGCTCGTCGCGTTGGGCGGCTTCCAGGGCACGCCGCTGCTGTTCGGCGGCGAGCGCCTGGGCGGACTGCCGCTGCTCCTCGGCCGAGTCGGCGCCGGAGCGGTTGAGCGCTGCCGTGCTCACCCCGAACAGCCGGACCACCAGCGAGCCGACCACGGTCGCGGGCAGCATGCCCAGCAGCAGGTGGCTGAGCAGGGTGGCCGGCAGGCTGACGAAGCTCACCGCCAGGAACACCACGAACGCGGGCCAGAACACCCGGCGGGGCCAGTGCGGCCCGGTGCGGAAGGCCGAGCCGGCCTGCATCATCTGGAACAGCAGGCACAGCAGGCCCAGCACCAGGGCGATTCCGGCGGAGAGCACCGACAGCCAGCCGAGGCCCGACGTGGAACCGGACGCCAGCTCCGCCGTGGTTGGCGAGTACACGAGGTAGTCGGCCTGCTCGATGACCCCGCAGGTCGGCCCGAGCAGCGACCGGCCCTCCGGGCCAAGAGCGGCGCCACCGTGGCTGCCGGAGCTGAGCGCGGCCCGGATGCCCTCGAACAGCCACCAGGGCAGGGCGAGCCAGGTGCCCAGGCCGAGCACCACGAAGACCAGGCCGGCGCCGAGCCCGTAGTCGTTGCCGCTGATCCGGCGCACCACCAGCGCGGCGAGCGCGCCGAACATCGGGATCAGGCCGATGACCGCGCCTGCCGCGGTGGCCGTCCACGCCCAGTCTCCCGGGCACAGGGTGATCCCGAAGAAGCTGTGCAGCGACGACAGCAGGGAACCTGCCAGCCGCTCGAAGTCCACAACCACTCCTCACAGATCGGGTTGGTCCAGCCTATGTCGCCGCCCAGGATCCCGGTCGCGGTGTTCCGGCGAACCTCGCGGGTCCCGCCGAAACCCGGCGAATCCACTCCTCCGGCAGATTCTGTCCTGCCGGTGACAGCGGCGGCGGCAAGCCCCGGGAGTGTTGACCGGGGTGGCCTGCCCGAAGGACGGTCCAGTCCACGTCGTGGTTGCGTGAACGGGCTGTGAACCAGGTGGGAGGTCCCTGTGCGGCGCCGACGCGCGAGCACCACGGCGAGCGCGGAGCCGACCAGTCGACACCGGGTGCGCGGGGCCGGACCGGTGGTCGGCGTGGTCGTGGCGCCGCCACCCCACCGGTCCGGCCGTCCCGTCGCCCCGCCGGCCCGACCTGGGCTGATCTGCTGCCGCGTGGTCCGCGGCGCGGGGTCAGCCGACGCGGTCGGCGTAGAGCACGCCGCGGCCGTTGGTGCCCAGGTACACCCGGCCGTACACGCGCGGGTCGCCGGTGATGGCGTCCCCCATGTTGCCGTACTGGTGCTGGTCGTCGTTGATGCGCACCCAGCTGGCGCCGGTGTCGTCGGACCGGTACACGCCCCGGGTGCCGCCGACCGTGGCCACCGCGTACAGCGCCGGGTAGGTCCTGCCGGTGGCGGCCTTGCCGAAACCGATGTTGGTGGCGCCCTGCACGCTGGTCACCCTGGTGAAGCTGGCCCCGGAGTTGGTGGAGCGCCACAGGCCGGAGTCGCCGCCGGCCAGCCAGATGTCGCCCTCCCGACCGGCCACCGCCTTGAACTTGCCCGAGGTGGGCAGGCCGGTGGCGGCGGACGCGGTGAAGGTGGCGCCGCCGTCGGTGCTGACGTAGAACCTGCCGCCGGACAGGCCGTAGAACTTCTTCGGGTTGACCCGGTCGGCCTCCACCACCGCGCCGGCCGGGATGCCCGAGGAGGCCGTCCACGAACTGCCGTAGCCGACCGAGTAGTGCACGCCGGTGCCCTCGGGGCTCCACACGAACCGGCTGGCGTCCGCGGCCGCCGCCACCGTGCCGCCGCCGGTCACCCCGCTGGGCTCGGCGCCCTGCCACCAGTTCTGGCCGCCGTTGGTGGAGAAGGCCACGCGGTTGTCGTTGGGTCGGGCCGACTTGTCGAAGCTGCCGACCCGGACCAGGGACGCCGGATTGAGTTCGGCGTAGTCCAGGCTGGTCGTGCTGGTGAACACGGGCTGGGTGAACATGCTGGCCGGGACCTTGGTCAGGTCGTCGTGGCGGAACCCGCCGATGTCACCGAGCGCGCTGACCAGGGGCGGGCCCGACGGCGGGCTGACCAGGTCGAGCACGGCGGTCTCCTCCAGCCCGGCCACGGTCGGCCTGATGGTGATCTTGCCGCCGGTGTCCCACTGGGTGAGGTTGGTGGTGCCGTAGATGGTCGCGCCGGTGCCGTAGAGCATGCGGTTGGAGTTGAACGGGTCGATCTCCAGCGCCTCGGTCATCCAGCCCAGCTTGGGCGTGGTCTCCGGGGGCTGCGGGTTGGCGCCGAAGGTCAGCCACGGCACGGACGTGATGTCCTGGGTGTAGCGGGTGGTGCGGTTGGGGTAGCCGTTCCAGTCCCAGATCCGGGTCCAGGTGGCGCCGCTGTCGGTGCTGCGGAAGATGATGATGTCCGGCCACCAGGAGACCTGGGTGGCGACCATGAGGGTGCCCGGCTTCTGCCGGTCCACGGTCAGCCCGCTGTACCCGAAGTAGTCGTCGGAGCTGCTCGACGGGATCGGGCTGACCTGGGTCCACGCGCCGGTCGCGGTGTTGTACCTCCACACGTCGCCCTTGCCGCCGTCGTAGGGGCCGCCGGTGTCGCTGGTGGCCAGGTAGAGCAGGCCGTTGGTCTCGTCCAGCACGCCCTTGTGCGCGATGTAGCCGGTGGGCTGGCCGGCCAGCCGCTCCCAGCTGGTGCCGCCGTTGGTGCTGCGGTAGACGGTGTTCTGCTTGTCGGCCACGCCCACGTAGATGGTCTGGGTGGTGGACCCGGCGCGGCCGGTGCGCGGGTCGAAGGTCACCCACACCACGCCCTGGTTGTCGCTGTTGTAGCCGGAGCTGTCCCCGGGGTCGGCCACGTGGTTGCCCGGGTTGGGGAACGCGGTGACCTTCGACCAGGTGACGCCGGAGTCGGTGCTGCGCCACAGTCCGTTGCCGCTGGGCGCGCCCAGGTAGAGGACCTTGTTGTTGTTCGGGTCGACGGCCAGCCGCTCGCCCATGCCCCGGCCGGGCATGTTGCCGCCGAGCTTGAACGGCAGGCTGGTGCTCTGCCAGGTCCTGCCCCGGTCGGCCGAGCGCAGGACCGCGCCGTTGTTGGGGTCCCAGCTGTTGGTGTACATGCCGGCGGCCACGTAGACCCGGTTGGCGTCGACCGGGTCGGTGGCCAGGCTGACCACCCCGTTCCAGCCCCACTGGTTCCACCCCACCCAGTCGAGCAGTGGAATCCACCGGCTGGTGGCCTTGTCCCACCGGTAGGCGCCGCCGATGTCGGTGCGCGCGTAGCTGAGGTCGGCTTCCTTGCGGTTGAAGATGATGCCCGGGACGAAACCGCCGCCGGCGATCTCCACGTTGCGCCACGAATAGGTTTCCGCGGCGGCGGCCGGCGCGGCCAGCGGTTGGGCCCCGGCCGCGTTCGACGTCACCGCGCCCTGCGTCACCGCCACCGCGCCGGCCACGACCACGGCCGCCAGCGCGCTGGCCAACACTCTTCGCATCACGGCTTCCCTTCCGGTAATCCGGGCAGGCGCGCTTTTTCCCGACAGAACCGCGAATGCGCGGAATTTCAGAACAATTCCGCCGCCACACTTCGGGCAGCATTCATCCGCGCTCTGTCGTTGCTGGAAAAGCAACCTGAGGATCTGCCGCGCCCAGCTGAGATTCACATACCCGCAACAGCGGTGTCAACGATTCGACTTCGTATCGACTGGAATTCGACACGGCGACCGGAATTCGCAAGGCGGGTGCCGGGTTGGGGGTGGCGCGGCGGCCGGAAGGGGCTGTCGTGGCCGGCAGGGGGTGCGGTTGACGGGGCTGGACACCGCCGACGGGGCGGGTCACCGCCGACGGGGCTGGACACCGCGGCGCGCGAGCACCGGGGTGGTGGCAGCCCCGCCGGAGCAGTGGTTCACTTCATGGCCGACAGCTTCCGGTACGGCAGCACCTCGTCGATGATGCCGTACTCGCGGGCCTCCTCGGCGGTGAGGATCTTGTCCCGCTCGATGTCCTTGCGGATCTCCTCGACCGACCGCTTGGTGTGCTTGGCCAGCGTGTTCTCCATCTGGCGACGGACCCGCTGGATCTCGGTGGCCTGGATCTCCAGGTCGGACACCTGGCCGTAGACGCCCTCCATGGCGGGCTGGTGGATGAGCACCCGCGCGTTGGGCAGGGCCTGCCGCTTGCCCGGCGTGCCCGCGGCCAGCAGCACGGCGGCCGCGGAGTTGGCCTGGCCGAGGCAGACCGTGGTGATGTCCGGGCGGACGTACTGCATGGTGTCGTAGATGGCCATCAGCGCGGTGAACGAGCCACCGGGCGAGTTGATGTACATCTGGATCTCGCGGTCGGGGTCGACCGACTCCAGGTACAGGATCTGCGCCATCACGTCGTTGGCCGACGCGTCGTCGATCTGCACGCCGAGGAAGACGATGCGCTCCTCGAACAGCTTGTTGTAGGGGTTGGACTCCTTGACCCCGTAGCTGGTGCGCTCCACGAAGGAGGGCAGCACGTACCGGGACTGCGGGAGGTGAAGATGGCTCACTGTTGACTCCTGTGGTTCTGCGGACTCTGTCCCGGTCAGGCTCCCGGCCTCTGGTTGACCCGGGTGACGACGTGGTCGACGAAGCCGTACTCGCGGGCCTCCTCGGCGGTGAACCACCGGTCCCGGTCGGCGTCCTCGGTGATCCGCTCGATGGTCTGGCCGGTCCGCTCCGCGGTGATCCTGGCCAACTCCTGCTTCATCTTGCTGTAGGCGGCGGCCTGGATCAGGATGTCCGACGCCTGACCGCGCACACCGGCCGACGGCTGGTGCATCAGGATGCGGGTGTGCGGCAGCGCGTACCGCTTGCCCGGCGTGCCCGCGGTCAGCAGGAACTGGCCCATCGACGCCGCAAACCCCAACGCCCAGGTGGACACGTCCGGCTCGATCAGCTGCATGGTGTCGTAGATCGCCAGACCGGCCGTGACCGAACCACCCGGCGAATTGATGTAAAACGTGATGTCCTTCGTCGGGTCCTCGGCCTGCAACAGCAGCAGCTGCGCGGTGATCCGGTTGGCGACATCGTCGTCCACCTCGGACCCGAGGAAGACGATCCGCTCCCGGAGCAGCCGCTCGTACACCGAGTCGTTCAAGTTCAGCCCAGCGGTCGCCGACCGCATGAGCGGCATAGGGTGCTGCGTCACGTCCTGCCTTCCTTACTTACTCCCAAAAGACTTGAGTTGTCTCAAGACTTGAGCTTCTCACCCGCGACCCTAACGAAGCCCGAACCACGCTGACCGGCCACTGGTCCGCTGGGTCACGGGCCAACCGGGGTCTGGTCCACCCGGGTGACGACGTGGTCGACCAGGCCGTACTCGCGGGCCTCCTCGGCGGTGAACCACCGGTCCCGGTCGGCGTCGGCGGTGATCCGCTCGACGGTCTGGCCGGTCCGCTCCGCGGTGATCCTGGCGATCTCCTGCTTCATCTTCACCAGCGCCTCGGCCCGGATCACGATGTCCGACGCCTGGCCGCCGATGCCGCCGGAGGGCTGGTGCATCAGGATGCGGGTGTGCGGCAGCGCGTACCGCTTGCCCGGCGTGCCCGCGGTCAGCAGGAACTGGCCCATCGACGCCGAGAAGCCCAGCGCCCAGGTGGACACGTCCGGCTCGATCAGCTGCATGGTGTCGTAGATCGCCAGACCGGCGGTGACCGAGCCACCCGGCGAGTTGATGTAGAACGTGATGTCCTTGGTCGGGTCCTCCGCGGCGAGCAGCAGCAGCTGCGCGGTGATCCGGTTGGCGACATCGTCGTCCACCTCGGAGCCGAGGAAGACGATCCGCTCCCGGAGCAGCCGCTCGTACACCGAGTCGTTCAAGTTCAGCCCAGCGCCCGCCGACCGCATCTGGGGCATGGAACCCTGCGTCACGCCTGCCTCCTTCGTCGTCGTCTTCCGCGTTCGAGTGCTCGGTTCGCGCTCGGTGCGCTCCTCGGGCGGTCGTGCCCCACGATGCTCCCTCGCTTGACCTCGCTGGCCCGCCCGCCCGGTCCGGTGTTGTGCCCGCGCCCCGCCGCGGTGCTCCCCGCCGTCACCGTGCGGTGCGGATCTCAACATCGACCCTAACGAAGCCGGCCGACTCAGACTTCCCGAGAAGCACCGCGTTCGCTCATAGCGTCACCTTGTGATCGCGGTCTCGACTTTCCTCGCCGGGACGCCCGGCACCAGGGGGAATCCCACCTTCTCGGCGCTAGTTAGGTGAGCCTAAGCTTCGTTCATGCGAGTTCTGTCCGCGCGCCCCACCCGCGCCCGCCGCGCCCGTTCGGCGCTCACCGCCGCCACCCTGGCCGCCCTGCTGGTGACCACCGGCTGCGCCAGCGGCTCCGGCGATCCCGCCGCGCCGTCCGCACCGGCCGGTTCCAGCTCCTCGGGCGGCTTCCCCACCCAGGTGGCGCACCGCTACGGCAGCACCGAGATCAGCCAGGCCCCGCAGCGGATCGTCACCCTGGGCTTCACCGACCAGGACTTCGTGCTGGCCTTCGGCGTCGCCCCGGTCGCGGTCACCGACTGGTACGGCGGCTACGAGTTCGCCACCTGGCCGTGGGCCCAGGACGAACTCGGCGCGGCCCGGCCGGAGGTGCTGAACAAGGGCGAGTTCACCGGCTCGCAGAACTTCGACTACGAGCGCATCGCCGCCCTGGACCCGGACCTGATCATCGGCCTGAACACCGGGATGACCCAGCAGGAGTACGACACGCTGTCGCGGATCGCGCCGACCGTGGCGTCCTCGGCCGACTACCCCGAGTACGGCATGCCCTGGCAGGCGAGCACCCGCGTGGTCGGCCAGGCGCTCGGCCAGCCGCAGCGGGCCGAGGAACTGATCGCCGACGTGGCGGCCAGGTTCACCAAGGCGGCCGGCGAGCACCCCGAGTTCGCCGGCAAGCAGGCGCTGGTGGCCGAGGTGTTCGAGCCGGGCTCGTCGTTCACGCGCAGCGCCACCGACGCGCGCACGGTGTTCCTGACCTCGCTGGGGTTCAGCTACCCGGCCGACATCGGCGCGCTCGCCGGCGCCCAGGACGGCGCCAAGATCAGCGACGAGCAGATGAGCCTGCTCGACCGGGACCTGCTGATCTGGAACATCGGCGACAACCCGGCGCTGCGCGGCCAGATCGAGGCCAAGCCGCTCTACCCGCAGCTGAAGGCGGTCACCGAGGGCCGGGTGCTGTTCCTCGACGACCCGCTGGTGTCGGGCGCGCTGACCTGGGGCACGGTGCTGAGCCTGCCCTACGCGCTGGACCACCTGGTGCCCCAGCTGGCCGACACCCTCAACAACTGACCCACGGACGCCCCGGCGACGCGGGACGAGTGCGCAACACCTGGAAATAAGTCACGAATCTTGACTATCATGCTTCTTGACTAATTTCCCTCGGTCAGGAGCGCCCATGTCCCACCCCACCGCCGCCCAGCAGACCACCGCCGCCGCCGCCGGCCCGGGCCGGACCGTCACCCTGTCCGCCCGGCCCGAGCCGGTGCGGCTCGACCTGGCGCGGACCGCCGTGCTCGTGGTGGACATGCAGAACGACTTCTGCTCGCCAGGAGGCGCGGTCGACCTGCTCGGCCTGGACATCTCCGCGGTCCGGCGCACCATCGAGCCGGTCAGCCGGGTGCTGTCGGCCGCGCGCGGCGCCGGGGTCCGGGTGATCTACCTGCAGCACGGCTACCGCCCCGACCTGTCCGACCTCGGGCCGACCCACAGCAAGAACTTCCTGGTCCACACCACGGTCGGCACCACGGTGCCGACGCCGGACGGCGGCACCGGCCGGGTGCTCGTGCGCGACACCTGGAACACCGAGATCATTCCCGAGCTGGCCGTCCAGCCGGAGGACATCGTGATCGGCAAGAACCGGTTCAGCGGGTTCTTCAACACCACCCTCGACGCCACCCTGCGCGACCTGGACGTGCAGAACCTGGTCGTGACCGGCGTGACCACCAGCGTGTGCGTGGAGTCGACCATCCGGGACGCCATGTTCCGCGACTACGTGCCGGTGCTGCTGGCCGACTGCACGGCCGAGCCGCAGGGCCAGGCCAACCACGACGCGTCCCTGGCGCTGATCGAGAGCACCCTGGGCTGGGTGTCCGACTCGGCAGACCTGCTCGCCGCCCTGGCCGACACCGCCCAGCCGACCAACACCCAGCCAGGCAGCACCCAGCCAGCCGACACCCAGTCAGCCAACACCCAGTCAGGCAGCACCCAGCCGGCCAACGCCTAGGGCCGCAGCCCGGCGCAGGCGATGCGCAGGTAGCGGCGCCAGTCGCCGGAGCCGGTCCGGATGATGGCGGCCAGCCCGCAGGCGATCATGTTGAGGTCGGTCACCTCGACGTCCGCGCGGACCGCGCCCTGCGCCTTGGCCCGCGCGAGCAGGTCACCCGCGACGCGCAGCCCCTCGGCCTGGACCTCGCCGGTCGGCTCGGTGGAGCCGAACGCGGCCTCGACCGGCGCGGACAGCCCGCGGTCGGCGGCCAGCACCTCGCCGATGCGGTGCAGGTAGGCGGCCAGGCCCTCGGCCGCGTCGGACCGGGTGAGGCATTCGGCCCGGGCGAACTCGACGATCTCGGCGTGCCGCTGTTCGCCGGCGGCGGCGATGAGCGCGGTGCGGCTGGGGAAGTGCCGGTAGACGGTGCCGATGCCGACGCCGGCCGCCCTGGCCACGTCAGGCATCTGCACCTCGTCACCCCGGGCGGTGAACAGTTCGCGGGCCGCCGCCAGCACCCGGGCGCGGTTGCGCTCGGCGTCGGCGCGCGGTTTGCGGCTGGCCCCCCGGGCCGGGGCGCCGGATTCCGCTGACGGTGGTGGCACGGCACCGATCCTACTGCTACGGTGAACCGGAATCGGATTCCGATTCCAATTCCGTTCGACCGCCTCCCCACCGGAAGGATCCCCATGTCCACCGACCGCTTCCTGCTGCTCGACGCCACCCAGACGCGGCCGACCCGGGTGCCCCTGCCGCCCGGATTCGGCGTGAAGGCCGGCAGCGCCGACACCGAGGGGCGGTTCTCCGCCCTGGTGAACCAACTGGACATCGCCACCCCCATGCACGTGCACGAGCAGGCCGACGAGTGGGTCTACGTGCTGGACGGCGAGATGGAGATCGACTTCGACGGCCGGACCCACCGGCTGACCAGGGGCATGTCCGCGTTGCTGCCGCGCGGTGTCCCGCACGCCATGCGCAACGTGTCCCAGCCGCCGGTGCGCGCGATCCAGGTGTCCTCGCCGGGCGGGTGGGAGTGCTTCATGGCGGACGTGTTCGCCGCGGGTGACGCCGTGCGCACCGCGGACGGCCGGATGGACATGGCCAAGGTCAACGAGATCGGCGCCGCGTACGGCATGCGCTACACCGAGACGACCATGGGCATGCCCAGGCCAGCCTGAGCCGCTGCCCGAACAGCAGCGGCACCAACCGGCCCGGGTGGTCCACTGTGGACCCCGAGTTGGTGGCGATCGGCCGCGCCAGCACGTGGTCCACACCGGCAATGAACCGGAGACGTTCTCCGATCAGCCCCGGGCTACCATGAGGAGCCACGCTCCGGTTGACCGTCCGGCGGGAAGGTGCGCATGACCGACACGGCGCCAACGCGGCCGATGCGGGCCGATGCCCGGCGCAACTACCAACGCCTGCTCGACCAGGCGCGGACCGCCTTCGCCGAGCGCGGCACGGACGCGTCCCTGGACGAGATCGCCCGGCGGGCCGGCGTCGGCATCGGCACGCTGTACCGGCACTTCCCCACCCGCGACGCCCTGCTGGAGGCACTGCTGCGGGAGCGGTTCACCGGGCTGGCCACCCTGGCCGAGGACCTGCTCACCAGCGCCACGCCGCGGGACGCGCTGACCGCGTGGCTGCGCGCGTTCATCACCGGCGCCAGCACCTACCGCGGCCTGACCAGCACGCTGATGGCCACGCTGCGCGACGAGACCTCCGAACTGCACGCCGCCTGCCTGGCCATGCGCCAGGCCGGGGAACGCGTGCTCACCCGCGCGCAGCAGGACGGCCAGGTCCGCGCGGACGTCACCGCGCTGGAGCTGTTCACCCTCGCCAGCGGCATCGCCTGGGCCAACGAGCAGACCACCACCTCGGCCGAGGGCACGGTGGACCGGCTGCTCACCCTGGTGCTGTCGGGCCTGCTGCTCGACTGACCGCCCGCTTGCCCCGGGTCCGCCCCGCCGGACGTGCTCGGCGACGCCACCGGCCCGCTGCGCACGTCACACGGCCGGCTCCAGCTCCACGTCCGGCTGCCGGTTGGCGCGCACCACGTCGAGGTACTCGTTGATGGCGTCCCGGTTGCGGGTCAGGAACTCGATCCGCTCGGTCATCCGGTCGCGCTCGCGTTCCAGCGTGGCGAGCATCTCCGGGGTGGCGTCGGGGAAGTAGATCGTCCTGGGCTTGTCCAGGCAGGGCAGGATCTGCTTGATGATCCGGGTGGGCAGGCCGGCGTCGAGCAGTCCGCGGATCTGCTTGACCCGGTCGACGAACCGGTCGTCGTACTCCCGGTAGCCGTTGGCCGCCCGGGTCGCCACGATCAGCCCCTGTTCCTCGTAGTAGCGCAGCAGTCGCCGGGATGTGCCGGTGCGCGCCGCCAACTCGCCGATCCGCATTCGCCTGCCCTCACCGCCGTCACGACAACCATCACACCTGTGTGATGGTTGGAGCATAGCGCGGCTTGCCCCGCCCAGCGGTCTCTGCCTGGCGGTGTCCAGCGTCGCGTGCCGGTGACGGGCAGCGTCAGGCATGGGCTGGTCGAGGACCACCAGATGATCGCCGGCATCCTGGCCTCGGTCCACGACCTGGCCACCGAGGCGAGCACCGCGAGCCCCGAACGCCGCGAGTGGATCCGCGGTGAACTGGACGGGCTGTCCGCGATCGTGGAGTCCCACTTCGGCTACGAGGAACGACCGCGGTGTTGGCCGTTGTGACTTCCGCCACCCCTTGACTACACTGAGTGATCATCTGGTCGGCGGCCTCCGTCTGCCGCCAGTGCGGCGAGGTGGTGGACGCCGCCGCCGACCGTGCATCGCGACGTCCGGTTGAGCACGACCGATCCCCGGGGAGCGGACGAGGAAGCGGAGGGGAAGGACAGGGCGATGAGCCTCGATATCACCGAGGAGAACAAGTTCAGGGGCAGCGGGATCGTCGAGGCGTTCACCGGCCTGAACCAGGCCATCTCACAGGACACCGAGTCCGAGACCGAGCAGGTCCTGAACATCACGTTCGCCTCGATCGGTGCCGCCGGGATGACCGTGGCGTTCGCGGTGGATCCCTTCGGCACCCTGTTGGCCGCCGGAATCGGCTGGCTGATCGAGCACGTCTCGATCCTGCGCGAACCGCTGGACCAGCTCATGGGTGATCCGGACGAGATCCAGGCGCACACCGACGGCCTGAAGGAGTACGCCGCGCAGATCAGGGCCATCGCCGACGAACACCGCGCGGCGGTGGACGAGTTCCAGGGCTGGAGCGGGCAGGCCGCCGACGCCTACCGGGAGAGCATGCGGCAGTTCGCCGACGAGGTCGGCCAGCTCGCGGACACCACCGACACCACGGCGAAGATCGCGGCGGTCAACGGCGTGCTGGTGACCACCCTGCGGGACATCGTCCGGGACATGATCGCCATGTTGTTCGCCGAGCTGATCAAGGGCGCGCTGGTCGCGGCGGCGGCAGCGGTCGTGACCCTCGGCGCGTCGATCGCCGGATTCATCGGCTACACGGTCGGCCGGGTGGCGGCCCTCGGCGCGCAGATCGGCAGCAGGATCGCGGCCCTGCTCGCCGCCTTCGGCCGGCAGAGCGGGCGGCTGGCCCAGCTCAGCGGCGAAATGGGAAAACTGGCCAAGAACTTCGGCCGGTTCGCGACCGCCGGTGATGTCGGCGGGGTGGGACACGAGATGGCCAAGGCAGCCGACGCCTACAAGTAGGCACCGCGCGATTCGGACGAGGTCGCGGGGATCTGTGTGACGGGGAGGGAGCGGGCAGGCCATGCCACCGAGGTCGAAGCACGGGTCTGCGGGCGGGACCGGCAGACCCAGCCACCCGGATCTGAACGGGCCACCACGCACCGGGCAGCCCCCGGTGACCCCCACGGAGGGTCCCGGAGCCGCGATGAGCCTGGCTTCGATGCAGGCCAGGGCGGAACACCACGACCAGCTCGCCACCGCCGCCGACCACACCGCACAGGGACTGAGCAACCTGCGCGCCCCCGGAGCGCCGATCGCGGCGGCGATGAACGCCAGGGTAACCGAAACGACGACCCAGATCGGCCAGCAGGTGCGTGCGGTGGCCTCGGGACTGCGGGACAGCGGAGCAGGCGTGCGGGCCAGCAGCGAGACCCTGAGCCAAACCGACGACTCGGTCAGGTTGGCCTTCGAGAGGTTCCAGATCGACAGCGATCCGCCCCACGTCGGCTCCACCCCCGTGCCAACCACGACGGCCGGCGCCGGCCCGCGCAGTTCCCCTCCGGTGACCAGGCCCATCGCCCTGCCGGACGCACCGAGCTTCAGCCGGACCCGGGTGTCACCGCCGCCCAGCTCGCCGTCCTCGACCGAGTTGAGTTCCGTGGACTCGCTTTCACACGAGGTGGGCGACCTGCACCTGTCGGACGCCGCTGGGCCCTCGGATGCGGGGCGGAAACGGCCACGGGACGACGACGGTGATGACTCGCAGACGCAGCCGCTCTCCAAGCGCAGGCCGAGGCGCGAGGCGGCGCAACACCCACCGGGGTTCTACAACGTGGATGGCGCTCGTCCGACGCGTCGTTCCCACTACAGCGGTCCGATCAGCCGGAGCAACTTCACCGCGGCCACCCAGCAGGCTGTGCCCATCAACCCCGGCCAGCACCGCCGGCACGTCATCCCCAACCACCACATCGTCGACGCCTTCAACAGCTGGTACAGAAGCCAGGCCGAATCCAGCACGCCTGCGCAACAGCGGGATCTGGCGAGGTGGTTGCAGGAGTCGGAAAGGCAGATGAACAACCACACCGCGAACCTGTGGGCGGGCGACGGGCGGGACAACAGCGCGGCCGGAAGCCTGTCCGGCAACCTCGACGACGCGGCGACCCAGATCGAGCGGGGCGGCCTGACCGGCGGCCTGGCCTACGTGACGGCCGTGCCGCGTGGGGGATTCGAGCTGCAACGCCAGCAGGAGCTGGCCGAACCGGGACTGGACGCGATGCGGAACAATCCCGATCCCGTGGACGCGGCCGCCACCACCAGGGACATGGCCGACAGTGCCGACATCGACTGGCCGGGCGGGACCACCCAGCAGTTCCAGCAGTACATGGACGTGTACCACCGGCTCTCCAGCATCCGGAACACGCCGGACCAGTACAGCCGAGCGGAGGTGCAGCAGCTCATCAACGACTTCATGAACCTCCCGCGTCCCGGCACCGGTCCGGGTCCCTCGGGAAGCTGATCCGCTCCACACTGGACAGTCGGACTCCGGCCACCGCGCGCTCGATGCGCGGTGGCCGGGAAGGCTCACGCGAAACGCACCAACCGGTGGGGGTCCGGGGGCGAAGCCCACCGGGCGGGGTCCGGGGGTTGCACCCCCGGAAAACACGACGAGCGAGGCGGTTCGCGCTTTCCGCGAACAAACCTCGCTCACTCGTGAGTGGAGCTGAGGGGAATCGAACCCCTGACCTTCTCGATGCGAACGAGACGCGCTACCAACTGCGCTACAGCCCCGTGCCTCTCACTGGACCGGGTGGCCCGGTGATCGGTACGACAGGAAGCATAGCAGGCCTGCCGGAGGGGTCCTAAACGGACCCCTCACTCACCGACCACACGACGATAAGGCCTGGTCACGTGGGCTTCGAGTTCGTCGAAGATGGGGTCCTCGTCCTCGCGATCGACCACCACGGCGTTGGGCCGGACGGGACGGTGGTCGACCGGCGCCACGCGGCGGGTGGGCGGCTGGTCCGGCTGGTCGCGGTCGACCGGCTGCGGGGTGGGCCGCTGGCGGCCGGCGGCGGCCAGTCGGGCGGCGCGGCGTTCGCGGATCTCCGCCTCGATCCGCACCTGCCGGCGCAGGTAGACCAGGTAGCTGACCAGGATCAGGTCGATCACGCCGTGCGCCCACCACAGCAGCGGGCTGACCAGGGCGGCGGTCACCGCGCTCGCCACCGCGAGCAGCAGCATGAGCAGCACCACGCGCTGCCGGAAGGCGTACTTGGCCCGGGCCTGCCTTGCGGCGCTCTCCGGGTCGAAGCCGCCCCGGCCGGGCCGGTACGGCCGGGCCTCGCGCGGGGCGTTGGCCGGGTAGTCCTCGGGCTCGTCGGTCTCGTCGGTGTCGTCCACCCCGTCGGCGTCGACGCCCTCGTCGTAGTCCTGGTCGTAGTCGTCGTCGAACTCGTCGTCGGCCGCGAAACCGCCGTGCTGGTCGCTGGGCCGAGTGCGCGTCGGCGGGTCTTCGGGAGTCAGTTCCGGATCGGTGTTGTCCGTGCCAGCCATGGCGAACTCCTCCTCCCCCCTGCTCGTGCTGCCACTCCGTACCACTCTCGCGGCCAGGGCCGAGTCCGCCGTCCTGGCGACCTCCTGGCGCTTGCGCGCGACCATGGGGACGAGGACGACCAGCCAGGCGACCACCAGCGCGACGATGATTAACGAACTGGGCATGTCCTCGTCACCTCCCCCTAGCCGCGAGTCGCACGTCTGCTGCCGTCGCAACGCTAGTCACAACAGTCACACGAGTGTCGGAGGCACGCCGACCCGATCGGGTACGCGAATGTGCGCTACACCCCAATTTTCCCGGTCAACTTCCCGGGATGTGGGCGGCACCGGCCGCGACCAGCCGGTTGACCACGCCGTCGGCGACCTCTTCCTCGGTCAGCGCCAGGCACAGGTGGTCCCGCCAGTCCCCGGCGACGTCCAGGTAGCGGCGGAACAGTCCCTCCTCGCGGAACCCCGCCTTGGCCAGCACCCGCCGGCTGGCCGCGTTCTCCGGGCGGACCGTCGCCTCCAGCCGGTGCAGGCCGGCCCGGCCGAAGCAGTGGTCGACCAGCAGGGCCAGGGCGGCCGTGGCCACGCCGCGCCGGACCAGGTGGCTGTCCACCCAGTACCCGACCCACGCCGAGCGCAGCGCCCCGCGCACGATGTTGCCCACGGTGATCTGCCCGCCGAACTGTCCGTCCACCGTGATCACGAAGGGCAGTGCCTGACCGCGGCGGGCCATGGAGCGCAGCGTCGACCACTGGGCCGGCCACGCCAGCAGGGCGTTGCGCTCGGCCCAGCCGCTCGTGGTCGTCGGCTCCCAGTTCTCCAGGTGGTCGCGGTCCCGCAGGCGGATGCGGCTCCACGCGCTCGCGTCGCGCAGCCGGGGTGGCCGCAGCACCACCTGGCCCGCCGCGACCGTCAGCGGACCGAGGCGGGCCGGCCATCCCGGGTGCCGACTGGCCACCTCCCTGGCCAGACCTTCCCGGGACGGGCCGGTGCCGTAGCCAGGTCGGTTCATCGCACCCTCGTTCCCGCCGCCGTCCACCGCCGCACGGTCCCCACCGCCGCACCACGAGTTCATCCTGGCCGATCATGCCGGGCGGTCAACCGGTGCGGTTCTGGAAGCTCAGCCGGTTCAACCGCGTTGCGCCAGGAAGCTCACGGGCACCTGTTCGCCCGCGGCCACCTCGCTGACGTCGTCGTCGACCACGATGAGGCAGTTGGCCTCGGCCAGTGAGACGAGCAGGTGCGAACCGGAGGTGCCCAGCGGCTGCACCAGGTACTCGCCGGTGTCGGTGTCCCGCAGCAGCTGGCCGCGCAGGAAGCCGCGCCGCCCCTTGGTGGAGCTGAGCGGGGCCAGCAGCCGGGCGTTGACCACCCGGCGGAACGGGTTGGGCTTGCCGAGCGCGGTTCGGATCAGCGGCCGGATCAGCACCTCGAACACGACCAGGGCGCTGCTCGGGTTGCCGGGCAGCAGGAAGGTGGGCACCGCGTCCGGGCCCAGCCGGCCGAAGCCCTGCACCGACCCGGGGTGCATGGCGACCCTGGTCGTGTCGATCTCACCGAGGTCGGCCAGGGCGGCCCGGACCTGGTCCCCGGCCGAACCGCCCACCCCACCGGCCACCACCACGATCTCGGACAGCAGCAGCCGCCCCTCCACGACCTCGCGCAGCCGCCGCTTCTCGCTGCCGAGGATGCCGACCCGGCTCACCTCGGCACCGGCGTCGCGGGCGGCGGCGGCCAGCGCGTAGGAGTTGACGTCGTAGACCTGCCCCTGGCCCGGGTTGCGCTCGATGTCCACCAGTTCGACACCGACGGAGATCACCGAGACGCGCGGCCGGGGGTGGGCCAGCACCTTGGTCCGGCCCACCGCGGCGAGCAGGCCGACGTGGGCCGGACCGATCACCGTGCCCCGCCGCACGGCCACCTCACCGACCTGCACGTCCTCGCCGGTGCGCCGGACGAAGGCGGCCGAGGGCACCGGCTGGCGCACGGTGACCTTGGTCGTGTCCTGGGTGTCGCTGTCGGTGTGGCTGAGCGGCACCACGGCGTCGGCCAGTGTCGGCAGCGGGGCTCCGGTGACCACGCGCACGGCCTGGCCGGGCTGCAGCCGCCTCGGCTGCCGCGAGCCCGGGGTGATCTCGCCGACCACCGGCAGCACCACGGACTGCTCACCGGCCCCCTGCACATCCACGCTGCGCACCGCGTACCCGTCGACCGCCGCCTGGTCGAACCCGGGCAGCGCCCGTTCCGCGACGACCTCCTCGGCGCACAACAGCCCCTGTGCCTCGGCGATGGCGACCCGCACCGGGGCCGGTCGGACCGCCGTGGCGATCACGCGGGAAAGCTGCTCGTCCACTGACTTCATGGTGCTGACCTCGTTGCCGTTCAGGCGTTCCGGACGCGGTCCCGCAGCCACTCCGCCAAATCGGGACCGTAGTCAGGATGATCGAGGGCGAAGTCCACGGCAGCGCGGAGGAACCCGCCGGGATTGCCCAGATCGTGGCGTCCGCCACGGTGCACCACCACGTGCACCGGGTGACCCTCGGCGATCAGCAGCGCGATCGCGTCGGTGATCTGGAGTTCGCCGCCGGCGCCCGGGGTGATGCGCTTGATGGCGTCGAAGATGGCCCGGTCCAACAGGTACCGGCCGGCTGCGGCAAAGGTGGACGGCGCCTGATCGGCGGGTGGTTTCTCCACCATGCCGACGACCTTTTTCACGTCCTCGTCGCCGGTGTCGGCAACGTCGAAAACGCCGTAGGCGGAAATCTGCTCGCGCGGAATGTCGAATGCGCACAGCACGGTGCCGCCGTACTGCTGGCGCACCGCGGCCATCTTGGTCAGTACTCCGGTCGGCAGCACCAGATCGTCCGGCAGCAGTACCGCGACCGCTTCGTCCGCGTCGGTCAGATTCGGTTCGGCGCAGCCGATCGCGTGGCCGAGCCCCAATGCCTTGTGCTGCAGCGCGATCTCCACCTTGATCAGGTCGGGCGCGCGGCGCACCTTGGCCAGCAGGTCGGTCTTTCCGCGCTCACGCAGCGTGTTCTCCAGCTCCGGCTGCGGCTTGAAGTACTCGCCAACCGACTCCTTGTCCGGTGAGGTCACGATCACCAAACGGTCCGCGCCAGCCTCGGCCGCTTCGGCGGCGACGAGTTCGATTCCCGGGGTGTCCACCACCGGAAGCAGTTCCTTGGGCACTGCCTTGGTGGTGGGCAGGAAACGGGTACCCAGCCCGGCGGCTGGCACGATTGCTGTGTGGAAGGCGCTCGTCGAGCTCATGGTTTGCGAGCCTAACGGCGAGCGCTCAACCGGTCGCCTTGACGCCGGCTGGGAAATCGCTGTGACTGGAAAACCCGTGCCCGCGCCGGCCGGTTTGGTGAGTCCGGTGGAACGCGTCACGTGGACCAGACCACGATGGACACCGTGGTGAACAACGGGTCCGATGCGGACAACGGCGCTCGGGCGGACAAGGCGCGGCTGCGCGCCCGGTTGCTGGCCGCGCGGCGCGCCGTGCCGGACGGGGTGCGCGCGGCCGACGCGGCGCGGCTGGCCGACGGTGTGCTCGACGCGCTGGCCGCGCTGGGCGTGCCCGCCACCGGGGAGCCGGTGGTGTGCGCGTACGTGCCGGTGGGCGCCGAGCCGGGTTCCCTGGACCTGCTCGACCGGCTGGCCGGCGCCGGCTACCGGGTGCTGCTGCCGGTGGTGGTGGGCGCGGCACCGCTGGAGTGGTCGGTGTTCACCGGTGCGGCGGGGTTGGCGCCCGGCCGGCACGGGCTGCGCGAGCCAGCGGGCGTCCGGCTCGGCGCGGCCGCGGTCACCGAGGCGCGGGCGGTGCTGGTGCCGGCGCTGGCCGTGGACCGCGCCGGCGTGCGGCTGGGTCGGGGTGGCGGGCACTACGACCGCTCGCTGGCCCTGGCGCGTCCGGCCTCCCCGCTGGTGGCCGTGGTCCGCGACGACGAGGTGGTGGCCGAGTTGCCGGCCGAGCCGCACGACGTGCGGATGACCGCGGCGCTGACCCCGGGGCGGGGCCTGGTCCGGCTGTTGCCGTCCGCCCGCTGAGCCCGGCACGGCCGCGGCGCTGGCGACCGCGGGGCCGGCCCTGGACGGGCCTGGTCCGGCTCCGGCGGCTGGGCGCCGTGGCCTGGAAATGTGGCGTTGTGCAGGAATGTTGCGCGTGGTGTCCAGCGTGCCGCATCATCTCATTGGCACTCTCGGGTCGAGAGTGCCAATGCCGAGGGATTCCCTGTGGAGGGAGCGACCGTGCCCACCTACCAGTACGCCTGCACCGAGTGCGATCACCGCTTCGAGGCGGTGCAGTCCTTCTCCGACGCGTCGCTGACCGAGTGCCCCGAGTGCTCCGGGCGGCTGCGCAAGCTCTACGGAGCGGTGGGCATCGTGTTCAAGGGCAGCGGCTTCTACCGCAACGACAGCCGCTCGGACAGCAAGGGCGGCGCCAGCAAGTCGAGCAGCACCAGCAGCTCGGGTGAGGCCAAGAAGTCCAGCGACTCCTCGGGCTCGTCCAGCGACAGCTCCTCGACCAAGAGTTCCTCCGACAGCGGTTCCTCGTCGGCGAGCAAGCCGGCCGCCGCGAGCGCGGCCAGCTCCTGACCGGAGTTATCCACAGGCCACGGAAGTTATCCACAGGCCGACAACACCCTCTCGCCACCAGCGTCGAACCTGCCTAGCGTCGATTCCGACACCACGTGATCCGCCTCACCAGCGGATCACCACCGTGAAGGAGAAGACGTGACGAACACCACGAGCACGCCGCTGGCGCCCCTGTTCCACGACCGGTTCCGCCGACTGGGCGCCGGTTGGCTGGCTCGGCTGACGCTGCCCCGTCGACTGGTCGCGGCACTGCTCGCGCTGCTGGCCGTCGGCCTGGCGTTGTTCCCACCGGCCACCGCGTCCGAGGCGGCGGCCACCACGCTGGTCACGGCCAGGGATCTCGCCCCGGGCCAGACGCTGACCCGCGACGACGTCCGCCCGGTCGCCATGCCAACGCACCTGGTGCCGGCCGGCGCGCTCACCGAACCGGCCACCGCCGTGGGTCGGGTGCTGGCCGGCGCGGCCCGCGCGGGCGAACCGCTCACGGACGCACGCCTGGTCGGCGCGGACAGCGCCCTGCCCAGCGGCGCCGATCCCAACGCCGTGGCCGTGGCCGTTCGGCTGGCCGATCCCGCCGTCGCCGACCTGCTGCACCCGGGCAGCCGGGTGGACGTGGTGGCTGGCGACTCGGTCGGCACAGCCGGCGAGATCCTGGCCGACGGCGCCACCGTGGTCACCGTGCGTCCCGTCGACCGGTCGGAGCGCGACCACGGACAGCTGGTCGTGCTGGCCGTGGCCAGGGACGACTCCGCCGCGGTGGCGGGCGCCTCACTCCAGCACCCGGTGACAGTTACGCTCCGCTAACACTGTTCGTCGGGCGGCCACGGTCGGACCGTCCCCGGGGAGGCAAGGGACAAGGGATCGCACCATGCTGAGGGGCTTCAAGGACTTCCTGATGCGCGGCAACGTGATCGACCTGGCTGTGGCCGTGGTCGTCGGTACCGCGTTCACGGCGATCGTCAGCGCCATCACCACGCACCTGATCCAACCGATCGTCGACGCGATCGGGCCGGCGAGCACCGGGCAGCTCGGGCCGAGGATCGGCACCAAGCCGGACGGCACCCCGATCGTCATCGACTTCGGCGGCGTGATCACCGCGGCGGTCAACTTCGTGATCGTGGCGGCCGTCGTCTACTTCATCTTCGTGCTGCCCATGCGGGCGATCCAGGAGCGCCGCAAGCGCGGCAAGGAGGCTGGGCCGGCCGAACCGACCGACGTCGAGTTGCTGACCGAGATCCGCGACCTGCTCCGCGCGCAGCAGGCCGCCGCCGGGCACGGGCAGCAGCACGGGCAGGTCCAGCAGGCGACTCGGCCCCCGCGGGGAGGTGAGGCCCCGCCGCTGGTCTGACGACCGATCGCCGGTTCGCCCTTGTCCCGGGGAGCGCGCACCAGTAGCCAGATGTCGGTGCCATGACCGACGACGACAGGAGCGCTGCCATGACGAACCCACCAGCTGCCGGAACAGTCCTGGTCACCGGGGCTTCCCGGGGAATCGGGCGAGCCACCGCCCTGCTGTTCGAGGAACGCGGCTGGAACGTGGTCGCCACGATGCGCCGGCCCGAGGACGAGCAGGAGTTGGGCGACCTCGACCGCGTCCTGGTCACCCGCCTGGACGTCACCGACTCGGGTTCCATCACCGCGGCGGTGCGGGCCGGTGTCGAGCGGTTCGGCGGGATCGACGTGCTGGTCAACAACGCCGGCTACGGCGTGTACGGGCCGTTGGAAGCGACCCCGATGGACACGGTGCGGCGCCTGTTCGACACCAACGTCATCGGCCTGCTGGAGACCACGAAGGCGGTGTTGCCGCTGTTCCGCGCCAGGCGCTCCGGCGTGATCGTCAACCTGTCCTCGGTCGGCGGGCGGATGACCTTTCCGCTCGGCACCCTCTACCACGGCAGCAAGTTCGCCATCGAGGGCGCGAGCGAGGCACTGAGCTTCGAACTGGCCGAGGTCGGTGTCCGGGTGAAGATCGTCGAGCCCGGCGTCGTCCGCACCGACTTCGGCCGCACCATGGACATTCCCAACGACGAGAGGCTGGTGGAGTTCCAGGAGATCATCAGGAACGTGTTCACCGCTTTCGCCCCGATCACCGAACAGGCCGCCGAGCCGGCGCTGGTGGCTGAGGTGATCTACCGGGCGGCCACCGACGGCACCGACCAGCTGCGCTACCTCGCGGGACCGGATGCCGAGGAGACCATCGCCCGGCGCGAGGCCCAGGACGACCAGACCTTCCTGGCCGGGATCCGCGACCAGTTCGTCCGGGGCGACGACCCGGCCTGACCCGGCCGGGCCGGTCTCGGGGCCGGGGCGGGGTGGGGTGGTTCCGGGCGCGGCTGGACGGGCGTGTCAGCGGTCCTCGTGGTGCGGCGGCCGGTTCTCCCGGTACCAGGCTTCCCGGTCGGGGGTCTGCTCCCCCGGGTCGCGCTCGTCCCGGGTGGTGTCCGGCAGCACGTCACCGAACACCTCGGCGACCCGCCGCCGGTGCCGAGGCCGGCGGGACGGCTCCTGCTGTTGCTCACCCATGGCTCCATGGTGCCGCGTGCGCGCGACCACCGGGGCCAGGGGTGGGCCGGGAAGCACCACGAGCCCGGGGTGGAACGCGCGTCGAGCGCCCGAGGGGCGGGGGCGGGTGGGGACGAGGGCGTGACGGGGGCGGGGTGGGGGGGTGGGGGGGGGAGGGGCCCCCAGGCGGTCGCGGAGTGATCGGCGCTGCTGAGCCCGCGCGGGTGGGAGTGGCGCGGGCTCAGCGAGCTGGGCGGCTGCCGGGTGTTGGGGGCCCGCCGGTGCCGGGTGGCCGGTCAGGGGCCGGCCAGAGGTCGGACAGGGGCCGGTCAGGGGTGGGCAGCGGTCGGCTGGAGGCTGGTTGGCGCCGGTCAGAGGCCGGACAGTTCCTCGATGATGTAGGGCACCAGCGTGGACAGGGTGGCCATGCCGTCGCGCACGGCCGTGCGGGAGCCCGCGAGGTTGACGACCAGGGTGCTGCCGGACACGCCGACCAGGCCGCGCGAGATGCCGGCGTCCACCGCGCCCGCGGCCAGGCCCGAGGCGCGCAGGGCCTCGGCCACGCCCGGGATCGGCCGGTCGAGCACGCCCAGTGTGGCGTCGGGTGTCACGTCGCGGGGTGACACGCCCGTGCCGCCCACGGTGATCACCAGGTCCACACCGCCGATGACCGCGGTGTTGAGCGCGTTGCGGATCTCCACCGTCTCTCCGGCGACGGCCACGGTGCCGTCCACGATGAAGCCGGCCTCTTCCAGCAGCTCGGTGACCAGGGGGCCGGTGGTGTCCTCGTTCTCACCATGCACGACCCGGTCGTTGACGATCACGACCAGGGCACGCCCGAGGCGCTGCGCACTGCGTTCCATACGGCTCACCGTAGTCGTTTGGTCAGACGCGCCGGGCGGTGGCGGCCGGCTGGCGCGTTGTGCCACGTGTCGCGTCACCTCCAGCACCCGGGCCGGCGGCGCCGGGGGCCAGGGGTGACGCCACGTCAGCAGGGGTGGGCAGGCGCGATCACTGTGGTGTCACCCACCAGTACGGCGGATTAGCATCGGCCTGACCGCTTGTCCGGCTCAATCCGACCGATCAGATTCCGAACAGGAGCGGCCCCGTGCGCGACATCGCCGTCTTCAGCGGCAGTGCCCACCCAGAACTGGCCACGGAAATCTGCGCTCACCTCGGCGTTCCCCTGCATCCGGCGCGGGTCCAGCGGTTCGCCAACGACTGCCTGGAAGTCCAGTTGCAGGCCAACTGCCGGGAACGGGACGTGTTCCTGATCCAGCCGCTGGTCCGTCCGGTGCAGGAGAACCTGGTCGAGCTGCTGCTCATGCTGGACGCGGCCCGGGGCGCGTCGGCGGCGCGGACCACGGTGGTGATGCCGCACTACGCGTACGCGCGCTCGGACAAGAAGGACGCGCCGCGGATTTCCCTCGGCGGCCGGCTCGTGGCCGACCTGCTGGTCGCGGCCGGGGCCAGCCGGGTGCTGGCGATGACCCTGCACTCGCCGCAGGTGCACGGTTTCTTCGGGGTGCCGGTCGACCACCTGCACGCGCTGCGCGAACTGGCCGCCCACTTCCGCCAGTACGACCTGAGCAACACCACGGTGGTGTCGCCGGATCTGGGCAACGCCAAGGAGGCCTCGCACTTCGCCCGGCTGCTCGGTGTTCGGGTGGCGGCCGGCGCCAAGCAGCGGTTCGCCGAAGACCGGGTGAGCATCAGCTCGGTGATCGGCGACGTGGCCGACCGGGACGTGATCGTGCTGGACGACGAGATCGCCAGGGGCAGCACGGTCATCGAGCTGCTCGACCGGTTGCGCGAGCTGAACGTGCGGTCCATCCGGGTCGCCTGCACGCACGGGCTGTTCTCCGGCGGGGCGCTCAAGCGGATCGGCGACCAGCCCGACGTGCTGGAGATCGTCTGCACCAACACGGTGCCGATCCCGGTCGAGGAGCGCGTGCCCAAGCTGCGGATCCTGTCGATCGCGCCGGCGCTCGCCGAGGCCATGCGCCGCATCCACGACGGGGAGTCGGTCAGCGCGCTGTTCGAGCCCACCGGCCCCGGTCTGTCCGGTTAGGACGTTCCTGGCCAGGACAACCCGAGCCGGGAAGAGGCCCGACCCGAAGAAGTCCGGTTAGGACGGTGGCGGGACGGGAACAACAACCGGGACCGCACTCCAACGAGTGAGGGGGAACTCGTTGGTGTGCGGTCCCGGTCAAACCCGGCCCGGGGGCAACGGGCCGGGTGGCTCACGAGCGTCCACTGTAGACGTTATCGGCAGGTTCGCCCGGCTACTTGACGGTCACCGGTTGACTCCCCAGGGTGACTTCGACGGTCCTGTTCGTGCCGATCGTCATCTTCACCTTGTCGCCGGGTGCGTGCGAGCGCACCGCGGCGATCAACGCGTCCGCGCTGTCGATCCGGCGGTCGTCGACTTTGGTGATCACGTCACCGGCCTTGATGCCGGCCTTCTCACCGGCACCGCCGGAGCTGACGTCCACGATCTCCGCGCCGCTGTTGCCCTGGGTGTCGCGCACGCTCACGCCGAGCACGGTCTGGGTGGCCTTGCCGGTGTCGATGATCTCCTGGGCGGTGCGCCGCGCCTGGTTGATCGGGATGGCGAAGCCGATGCCGACCGACCCGCCCTGCGCCTCCTGGCCGGGCATGCCGCTGCTGGGGGTGTAGATGGCGGAGTTGATGCCGATCACCTGGCCCTGCATGTTCACCAGCGGACCGCCGGAGTTGCCGGGGTTGATGGCGGCGTCGGTCTGGATGGCGTCGAGCACCGTGGTCTGGTCGCCGCTCTCCCCGCCGGCCCGGACCGGCCGGTGCAGCGAGCTGACGATGCCGGAGGTCACCGTGCCGGTCAGCTCGTAGGGCGAGCCGATCGCCACCAGGCCCTCGCCGACCTGCAGGTTGTCCGAGTTGCCCAGCTCGACCACGGGCAGGTTGGACACGTTCTGCGCCTTGACCACGGCCACGTCCGAGGTCGGGTCCCGGCCGACGATCGTCGCGGGCACGCTGGTGCCGTCCTGGAACACGGCCTTGATCTCGCCACCACCGGTCGCGGCCGACTCGACCACGTGGTTGTTGGTGACGATCTGGCCGTCCGAGCTGATCACGAAGCCGGAGCCCTCACCGGAGCCGGTGCGGCTGGTCACCTGGAGCTGCACCACGCTCGGCAGCAGCTTCTGGGCCACCGCCTGCACGCTGCCGGCCGGGGCGTTCGCGGTCTGCTTGCCCGAGGTGGGCTGGCTGAGCGCGTTGCTGACCGACTGGTTGTCGCTGGCCGCCTGGTAACCGACGTAGCCGCCGATGCCGCCGGCCACCCCGCCGACCAGCAGCGTCAGCACCGCGACTCCGGCGACGATCCGGCCCCGGCCGCGCCCCCTGGGCCGGTGTCCGGCAAAGCCCGGCATGCCCGGCTGGCCGAACAACCCCGGCTGGCCAGGCTGCGCCCCCGGCTGGCCCGGATGTCCCGGCTGGCCAGGCTGCGCACCCGGCTGACCCGGCTCGCCCGGCTGGCCGTACTGGCCCGGCTGGCCGTACTGGCTCTGCTGCTGGCCCGGCTGCTGGCCGGGGCCCGGCACGGCGGACGGGTCGTAGCCCGGGCCGCCCGCAAGCGTGCCGCCCGGCTGGCCGCTCACCTGGCCGGCGCCGACCGCGGTGGCCCCGGCCGGGGTGGTGGCACCGTGGCCGGTGGGGCCGGCCGGCTCGGCCGGGCCGGACTGGTGGCTGCCGAGAAAGGGCTGGTGCTCCCCCGCGGCCGGCTGGGGCCGGGCCCAGGGGCTCACTGGTTCGGGTGAATTCCCCGCCGACTGGCCAGTGCCGCCGTCGACTGGCTGCTGGTGGCGCTCCGGCTCATCCCCTGGAGCCGCCGGGTGATTCTCGGTCATGTCACCACTGTGCGCCGTGGTCCTGAGAACAGCCTTAGATGTGCCTGGGCATCCTGTGTGGAATCCACCCGCGCGGGGGAAAACCGCAGCGGCGCGGTGACCAGGAACCTCACTCTGGGTTATTGTCGCTGGTCACCGCCTTGCGCGCATCAGCCGCGCAGCCGCTCGGCGATCTGCTCCGGGGTGACGTCGTTGATCCACACCGCCATGCCCGACTCCGAGCCGGCCAGGTACTTCAGCTTGTCGGCGGTGCGCAGGATCGAGAACACCTCCAGGTGCAGCCAGGCCAGGTCGCGGCCGGTGCGCACCGGCGCCTGGTGCCAGGCGGCGATGTAGGGCAGCGGCCGGTCGTAGAGCGCGTCGAGCCGGTGCAGCACCTCCAGGTAGAGGTGGGCGAACTCGTCGCGCTCCGCCGGGGTGAGCGCGGGCAGGTCGGGCACCTGGCGGTGCGGCACCACGTGCACCTCCACCGGCCAGCGCGCCGCGGCCGGCACGTAGGCGGTCCAGTGCTCGCCGCTGGCCACCACCCTGGTGCCGGCGGCTCGTTCGGCCGCGAGCACGTCGCCGAGCAGGGGCCGGCCGTGTTCGGCCTGGTACTCGCCGGCCACCTCCAGCATGCGGGCGGTCTTGGGGGTGACGAACGGGTAGCCGTAGATCTGGCCGTGCGGGTGGTGCAGGGTGACGCCGATCTCCTCGCCCCGGTTCTCGAACGGGAAGACCTGCTCCACCCCGGGCAGCGAGCTGAGCGCGGTGGTGCGGTCGGCCCAGGCGTCCACCACGGTGCGCACCCGGGCGGGGCTGAGCTGGCCGAACGAGGTGTTGTGGTCGGAGGTGAAGCAGACCACCTCGCACCGGCCCCGCCCCGGCGCGCGCGCCACCATGGACAGCCCGGGCACGGTGTCGCTGGTGTCGGGCACGGCCGTGGCGAACGACGGGAAGCGGTTCTCGAACACCACCACGTCGTAGCTGGACTCGGGGATCTCGGTGGGTCGGCCCGGCGCGCTGGGGCACAGCGGGCACAGGTCGGCCGGGGGCTTGTAGGTGCGGGTCTGCCGGTGCGCGGCCATGGCCACCCACTCGCCGGTCAGCGGGTCGCGCCGGACCTCGGAGTGCGGGGCCTGCGCGGGCAGGTCCCTGGTGTCCTCGGCGGTGCGGGGCGGCGGGTCGGCGCTGTCGTCGAAGTAGATGATCTCCCGACCGTCCGCCAACGTCCTGCTGGTTCGTCTCATGCCAGTTCCTCGCGACGGCCCGACGTGCTGGCCAGGACCAGCTCACCGACGTGTTCGGTGAGCACGCTCCTGGCTTCGCCGGGCAGGTTCTCGTCGGTCACCAGCACGTCGGCCTCGTCCAGGTCGGCGATGGTGGAGATGCCGACGGTGCCCCACTTGGTGTGGTCGGCGACCACGACCACGCGGCCGGCGGCGTCCACCAGCGCGCGGTTGGTCTCGCTCTCGTTCAGGTTGGGCGTGGTGAACCCGGAGCGCTCGGCCATGCCGTGCACGCCGAGGAACACCACGTCCAGGTGCAGCGACCGCAGTGCCTGCACGGCGACCGGCCCGACCAGCGCGTCCGACGGGGTGCGCACGCCGCCGGTGAGCACCACGGTCCGGTCGGTGCGCGCGCTCTGCTGGAGCACGTCGGCGACCCGGATCGAGTTGGTGACCACGGTCAGGTCGGGCACGTCGTCGAGGAACCGGGCCAGTGTCCAGGTGGTGGTGCCGGCGGACAGCCCGATCGCGGTGCCGGGCCGCACCAGGGCCGCGGCCATGCCGGCGATGGCCTCCTTCTCCGGCAGCTGGCGCACGGACTTGGCTTCGAAGCCGGGTTCGTCGGTGCTGCGGCCGGCCACCGAGGTGGCCCCGCCGTACACCTTCTCGACCAGGCCCCTGGCGGCCAGCACGTCCAGGTCCCGGCGCACGGTCATGTCCGACACGCCGAGGCGGACCACCAGGTCGCTGACGCGCACCGCCCCGGTGCGCCGCACCTCCTCCAGGATCACCGCCTGCCGCTGCCGCGCCAGCACTGTCACACCTCTTCTTCCCTGGGGTCTTCCCTGAGCACCACGACGTCGCCGGCCGGGACGGTCAGTTCGCCGGAGACCCGGGCCGAGGACAGCACGTCGACCCCGGACACCGGCACCTGGACGTCGCCGGCCGAGTGGTTGATCACCACCAGCCACGATACGGGCTGCCCGGCGTGTTCACCCCGGCGGCGCACCACCTCCACCCCTGTGGGGGCCGCCACCACCGGTTCGACGCCGGCCTCGGTGAGCAGGGTGTCCACCAGTTCGCGCAGCCCGTCCCGGTCCAGGCCGCAGGCCAGGTACCAGGCCACGCCTCGGCCGTGGGTGTTGCGGGTGAGCGCGGGCACCCCGGGCAGGGCGCCGTCGGTGTAGCTGGCCACGGCCTGGGCGCCGCGCAGGTGCACCCACTCGGTCCACACCGCGGCGGTGTGCCCGTTGTCCAGGTGCACGGTGTCCCCGCCGGCCAGCGGGAAGAACTCCTCGGTCCACACGCCGAGCAGGTCGCGGAACGCGCCGGGGTAGCCGCCGAGCCGGATGTGGCCGCGTTCGTCGCTGATCCCGGACATCCAGGTGATCAGGGCGTGCCCGCCGGCGGCCACGTAGTCGGCGATGCGCGCGGCGGTCTGGTCGGTGGCCGCGTACAGCGCGGGCACCAGCAGCAGCGGGTAGCGGCCCAGGGTGTCGGCGTCGGCGGTGGGCGGCACGAAGTCCGCGGTGACGCCGGCCTGCCACAGCGCGCGGTAGAGGCCGAACACGGTGGCCAGGTAGGAGAAGTCCTTGGTGGGGTGGGTTTCCTGCTCGGCGAGCCACCACGACTGCGGGTCGAAGACGATCGCCACGGAGGCGTCCACTGTGGACCCGAGGAGTTCGCTGGCGCGGCCGAACTCGGCGCCGACCTGGCAGACCTCGCGGAAGACCTTGGTGTCCGGACCGGCGTGCGGCACCATGCCGGAGTGGTAGCGCTCGGCGCCGGCCTTGGACTGGCGCCACTGGAAGAACAGCGTGCCGTCGGCGCCGCGCGCCAGGTGGGCGTAGGTGTGCCGGCGGGCTTCGCCGGGTCGCTTGGCCACGTTGCGCGGCTGCCAGTTGACCGCCGAGGTGGAGTGCTCCATCAGCAGCCAGGGGCGCCCACCGGCCAGGCCGCGGGTCAGGTCGGCGGAGAAGGCCAGCTCGATGTGCCGCTCCGGGTCCTCGGCGGCCACGTAGTGGTCGTTGGACACGAAGTCGACCTCGCTGGCCCACGACCAGTAGTCCAGCTTGTACAGGGCGCCGGCGACCATGAAGTTGGTGGTGATGGGCACGTCCGGGGTGATCGCGCGCAGCGCGTCCCGCTCGGCCTTGTACAGCTCCAGCAGCGCGTCCGAGCTGTAGCGGGCGAAGTCGATCTGCTGGCCGGGGTTGCGGAAGGTGGGGGTGTCGCGCGGCGGGAGGACCTGGTCCCAGTCGCTGTAGCGCTGGCTCCAGAACGCGGTGCCCCAGGACTCGTTGAGCCGGTCGAGGTCCTTGTCGTAGCGCTCCCGCAGCCAGTCGCGGAAGGCCACCGCGCAGTTGTCGCAGTAGCACTTCCACACGTGGCAGCCGTACTCGTTGTTGACGTGCCAGCCGGCCAGCGCGGGGTGGTCGCGGTAGTGCTCGGCCATGCGGGTGGCCAGGGCGACGGCCTTGTGCCGGTAGATCAGGGAACTGGGGCAGTATGACTGCCGGGAGCCCGGCCACAGCCGGGTGCCGTCCGAGCGGACCGGCAGCATCTCCGGGTGCTGGTGGGTCAGCCACGGCGGCGGCGCCGCGGTGGCGGTGGCCAGGTCGACCCGGATGTCGTTGGCGTGCAGCAGGTCCATGACCTCGTCGAGCCAACCGAACTCGTAGCGGCCGTCCTCGACCTCGATCAGTGCCCAGGAGAAGATGCCGACGCTGACGATGTTCACGCCGGCCTGGCGCATCAGCTTGACGTCTTCCCGCCACACCTCCGGCGACCACTGCTCCGGGTTGTAGTCGCCACCCCAGCCGAGACCTGACATACCAGTGGGCCAACTCGTCGTCACAGCACCACAGCGTGGCTGACGCGCCCGAGAACGTCAACACAAACAAACATCCGAGCTTGTTGGGCTCTGTTTGACCTGGCGGTCACGCTCCGCGACTTTTCTTCCGGCCGCGTCGCCAGGATGCCGCAATTCCTCCTACCTTCGGGGGGATCGACACGGTACCAGCTAGGTAACGAGACCTTGACAGCGCTGTGTCCCGGACCACACATTGTGCGCAACTTTGTTCGAGTTCGTTCACCACGCGTTTAGTTCTCGGCCTTGGTTGTGGGTACCCACTCTGGAGGAACAATGGCCCGTTTCTCGCCCCGCTCCCCGTTGTCCGACACCGCGGGGGTGCTCCCCCCACTGGGCCGGCGAAGCATGCTCAAGGGACTGCTCGCCACCGCGGGGGTGGCCGCGCTACCCGGTCTGGCCGCGTGCGGGTCGGGTGGGTCCGGTGGGTCCACCGACACCGTGACGTTCGGGTCCAACTACTCCGACGCGGTGCCCAAGGGCGCGGTCCAGTCGGTGATGGACGCCTTCACCAAGGCGCAGAACCTGAAGGTCACCGTCAACACCAAGGACCACAACACCTACCAGGAGCAGATCACCAACTACCTGCAGGGCCGCCCGGACGACGTGTTCTGCTGGTTCGCCGGCTACCGCATGCAGTACTTCGCCGGCCAGGGGCTGGCCAGCGACCTCTCCGACGTGTGGACCGACATCGGCGCCAACTTCAGCGCCGCGCAGAAGGAGGCGTCCACCGGCGCGGACGGCAAGCAGTACTTCGTGCCGTTCTACTACTACCCGTGGGCGGTGTTCTACCGGCCGAGCATCTGGCAGCAGCGCGGCTACGAGGTGCCCAGGACCTTTGACGAGCTGGTCGCGCTGGCCGGCCGGATGAAGTCCGACGGGCTGATCCCGATCGCCGTCGGCCAGAAGGACGGCTGGCCGCAGATGGCCACGCTGGACTACATCAACCTGCGCACCAACGGCTACGAGTTCCACATGAACCTGATGCGCGGCAAGGAGGACTGGCAGGGCGCCAAGGTCAGGGCGGTGTTCGAGAACTGGCGCCGGCTGCTGCCCTACTACCAGGAGAACGCGCTGGGCCGCACCTGGCAGGAGGCCTCGGACAGCCTGGAGAAGGGCGAGGCCGGCATGATGGTGATCGGCAACCAGGTGCTGGAGAAGACCAAGGGCCAACTGGACGACCTGGACTTCTTCGCCTTCCCCGAGATCGACCCGGCCCACGGCGTGGACACGGTCGAGGCGCCCATCGACGGGTTCATGCTCTCCCGCAAGCCGGGCAACCCGGACGGCGCCAAGAAGCTGCTGCGCTTCCTGGGCGGGGCCGAGGCGCCGGTGCTCTACACCAAGGCCAACCCGAGCGTGATCGCCACCAACGCGCAGGCGGACACCTCCGGCTACAACAAGCTGCAGCGGAAGTACATCGACTTCGTCGGGCAGGCCAAGCACCTCACCCAGTTCCTCGACCGGGACACCGATCCCCGCTTCGCCAGTGACGCGGCCACCAACGGGATCAACGCGTTCCTGAACAACCCCAACGACATCGACTCCGTCCTCAAAGGACTCGCCGACCAGGCGAAGACGATCTTCACCGGGTGAGGCTGACTCATGGCTGTGCTTGACCAACCCCCGGCCACCGCTCCCGCCACGGCCGACACCGCCGCCCCCGGGCAGCGGTGGCCGGGCCGGGGGCGGCGCCGCGCCACCTCGCTGAGCCGGGCCGACCAGCTCGTCCTCGGGCTGATGCTGGGTGTTCCCACCGTGCTGCACGTGGCCCTGGTGTGGCTGCCCACGCTGGCGTCGGTGGTGCTGTCGTTCTCGGAGTGGAACGGCATCGGCGGCATCGAGGACATCCAGTGGGTCGGCCTGGACAACTACGTGGACATCGTGTCCCGCTACCCGCGGTTCTGGCCGGCCGTGCAGCACAACCTGGTCTGGTTGTTCTTCCTGCTCGTGCTGCCCACCGCGTTCGGGCTGCTGCTGGCCGTGCTGCTGGACCGCAAGCTGCGCTTCGGCCGCTTCTACCAGACCTCGTTCTACCTGCCGATGGTGCTGTCGCTGGCCCTGGTCGGGTTCATCTGGCAGATGATGTACCAGCCGGACAACGGCCTGATCAACAACCTGATCGGGCGGGCCGAGGCCAACCAGATCAACTGGCTGGGCAACCCCGACCTGAACCTGTACGCGGTGCTCGTCGCGGCGGGCTGGCGGCACGCCGGCTACGTGATGCTGCTGTTCCTCGCCGGCCTCAAGGCGGTCGACCCCGCGCTGAAGGAGGCCGCCGCACTCGACGGGGCCAACGCCTGGCAGGCGTTCTGGCGCGTGGTGTTCCCGGTGCTCAAGCCGGTCAACATCGTGGTGCTGGTGGTGACGGTGATCGAGGCGCTGCGCGCGTTCGACATCGTCTACGTCATCAACAAGGGCCGCAACGGTCTTGAGCTGGTGTCGGTGCTGATCACCGACAACGTGATCGGCGAGTCCAGCCGGATCGGCTGGGGCTCAGCCCTGGCGGTGATCCTGCTGATCATCTCGCTCGGCTTCATCATCACCTACCTGTTCCAGGTGTTCCGCAGGGAGGAGCGGGCATGACCGCGCCGGTCCAGACCCCACGGCACGGCGGGAAACCCGCAGGGGGTGGCAGGGAACGCGCTTTCCGCGTTGCGCTGTACGTGTTCCTCACGGTGACCTCGCTGATCTGGCTGGCCCCGCTGCTGTGGGCGGTCTACACCTCGTTGCGCGACTACGAGGACACCGCGCGCAACGGGTACTTCTCGCTGCCCGAGTCGTTGACCCTGGACAACTTCGGCAAGGCGTGGACCCAGGCGGAACTGCCGCACTACTACCTGAACACGCTGCTGATCACGATTCCCGCGCTGGTGCTGGTGCTGCTGTTCAGCTCGCTGGTGGCCTTCGGCGTGTCCCGGTTCAACTTCAGGTTCAACCTGGCCCTGCTGATGCTGTTCACCGCGGGCAACCTGTTGCCGCAGCAGGTGATCGTGGTCCCGCTGTACCGGCTGTACCTGTTGACGCCGGTGCCGGAGTGGCTCAGCGACAGCGGGCTGCTGCTGGACTCGCAGCTGGGCATCGTGCTGATCCACGTGGCGTTCCAGTCCGGGTTCTGCACGTTCGTGCTGAGCAACTTCATGAAGACGATCCCGTTCGAGCTGTCCGAGGCGGCGCGGGTGGACGGTGCCGGGGTGCTGCGCCAGTACTGGCAGGTGGTGCTGCCGCTGTGCCGGCCGGCGCTGGCCGCGTTGGCCACCCTGGAGTTCACCTGGATCTACAACGACTTCATGTGGGCGCTGGTGCTGATCCAGACCGGCGACAAGATGCCGATCACCTCGGCGCTGGCCAACCTGTCCGGCCAGTACTTCACCGACTACAACCTGGTGGCCGCCGGCTCGCTGCTGGCCGCGCTGCCCACGGTGCTGGTGTTCCTCGTGCTGCAACGCCAGTTCGTCGGTGGCCTGACCCTGGGGTCGACCAAGGGTTGAGCCACCGGCGCCCGTCCGCGTCCTGCCGAGCGGGCGAACCGAGCGGGCGAACCGAGCGACTGAGAGGTGTTCGACGCGTCTTTCTCACTTCAGCTCAACCGGATGGGCCTTTCCACTTACCCTGCTAGCGTGGCGTCGAACTGGAAAGCACCGTCCACTTGCCGCCGCCGGGACGGCGGGGTGACAGACAGGATCGGCGAACGTGAACGAGATGCGCGCGGCCCGCTTCGACAGGTTCGGCCCACCGGAGGTGCTGTACGAGGGCAGGGCGCCGGTGCCGGTGCCCACGCCGGACCAGGTGCTGGTCCGGGTGCACGCCGCCAGTGTGAACGGCGGCGAGGTGTACTTCCGGGCCGGCAGGCTGCCGGTGCCGTTCGGCCGGCGCCCCAAGGCGACGGGCCTGGACTTCGCCGGTGAGGTGGTCGCGCTGGGCGCCGCCGCGGCCGGCCGGCCCGGCCCCCGGGTGGGCGACCGGGTGTGGGGCGGCCTGCCTCGGCGGTTCGGCAGCGCCGCCGAGTTCGTGGCCGTGCACCCCAGGCAGCTCGCGCTCAGCCCGGCCGGAGTCGACCTGGTGCAGGCCGCGGCCCTGCCCGGCGTCGGCTCCACCGCGATCATCGCCCTGCGCGACAAGGCACGGCTCCGGCCCGGCGAGCGGCTGCTGGTGCGCGGCGGGAGCGGTGGCGTCGGCAGCGCCGCCGTCCAGCTCGGCCACGCGTTCGGCGCCCACGTCACCGCGCTGGCCAGCGGGCGCAACCTCGACTTCGTGCGCGACCTCGGCGCGGACGAGGTCGTCGACTACCGCGCCACCCGCCCGGCCGAGCTGGGCCGGTTCGACGTCGTCCTCGACACCGTCGGCACCGACCTGCCCGCCTACCGGCGCCTGCTCGCCCCGGGCGGACGGATGGTGGCGATCGCCTTCGACATCAACAGAATCCTGTCCTCGGTCGGCTACCTCCTGGCGTCGAGCGCGTTCGGCCCTCGGCGGGCGCGGTTCTTCGCCGGCAACCCGACCCACCGGTTGTTCGCCGACCTGACCGGGTACGTGGAGAGCGGCGCGATCCGGCCGATCGTCGACACGGTGTACCCGCTCGCCGACATCGCCGAAGCGCACCGCCGACTGGAAGCCGGCGGTGTGCGCGGCAAGATCGTCCTCCGCGTCATCGACCCGCCGTCGGACAGCGCGTGAGCCCCACCGCTACCCGCCGAGGTCCACGGCCGAACTCCGCCAGACAACACCCCGGCTGAACCGCGAAGCTGATCACCATGAACAACATCAACGACAGGGTCGCGCTGGTCATCGGGGGAAGCCGGGGCATTGGCGCGGCAGTGGCACAGCGGCTGGCCGAGGACGGGGCCGACGTGGTGCTGACCTACCAGCAGGCCGCCGACCAGGCCGCGGCCGTGGTCGAGAAGATCGAGGGAACCGGCCGCCGGGCACTGGCGATCCAGGCGGACTGCGCCGACGTCACCGCGCTCACCGACGCGGTGGACCAGGCCGCGGCGGCGTTCGGCCGGTTGGACATCCTGGTCAACAACGCGGGCGCGTTCATCGTCGCGCCGCTGGAGGAGCTGGACTCGGCAGCCGTCGAGCAGACCCTGGCGGTGAACATCCGGGCGCCGTTCGTGGCCGCGCAGGCCGCCGCCCGGCACATGACCGAGGGCGGCCGGATCATCAGCATCGGCAGCAACGTGTCCGAGCGGACGCCCTTCCCGGGGTTCGCGCTGTACTCGATGAGCAAGAGCGCCCTCACCGGGCTGACCAAGGGGCTGGCGCGCGACCTGGGGCCACGCGGCATCACCGCCAACCTGGTCAACCCCGGCCCGACCGACACCGACGCGAACCCGGCGGACCCGGCCGTCAACCCCGGCGCCGACACGTTCCGCGGCTTCACCGCGCTCGGCCGCTACGCCCAGCCCGGTGACATCGCCGCCGTGGTCGCGTTCCTGGCCGGCGACGACAGCCGGTACGTGACCGGGGCGTCGATCAACGCCGACGGCGGGTTCGCCGTCTGAGGCGCCGCCGCCGGTCAGGGGACGGGCAGCAGCCGGTGGGCGTCCAGGGCCAGGGACAGCTCCACCACGTCGCGGGGACGGCTCAGCGACCGGCCGGTGAGCTGTTCGAACCGGCGCAGCCGGTTGAGCACGGTGTTGCGGTGGCAGAACAGCCGCGCGCCGGCCCGCAGGGCGGAGCCGTCGCTGTCCAGCCACGCGGCCAGCGTGGTGAGCAGCACCTCGCGGTCCACCGGTTCCAGGTCCAGGATCGGGCCGAGCACGCGGGTGGCCAGGGCGGTGGCGGTGTCCGGACAGGACACCACCATGGCCGCCGGCAGGTGGTCCTGGAACAGCACCACCTGACCGTCCTGGGCGCAGGTGCGCAGCGCGGTTTCCGCCTGCTGGCACGCGTTGCCCAGGGCGGTCAGCTCCGCCACCACCGGGCTGACGCCGATCCGGCCGCCCGGTGGTGGGGTGAGCGCGCCGGCCAGCTGCTCCACGCCGGTGTCGCCGAGCAGGGCGATGCCCCGCTCACCGTCGGTCCCGGTGTGCCAGACGATGCGCACACCCGCGACGGCCCCACCGTCCACAGTGACCGGTCGTCCGGTGCCGGCGACCACGATCACCGCGTACCGGCCGTGTTCGGGCAGGTCGAGCGCTGCCGCGGCGGCGGGCACGTCGGCGATCCGGGTGGTGCCGTCCAGCAGCGCGCCGACCAGCGCGCGCAACCGCTCCTCGTGCCGTCTGGTCAGCTGGCTCTCCACCCGGCGGTAGGCCTCGGCGACCAGGCCGCAGTGCTCGTCGACGAAGTTCCACACGTCCGCGGCCAGGTGCACCAGCAGGTGGAACTCGTCCGGGTCGTCGCGGGAGGCGATGTCCACCAGGCCCTGCCACACCATGGCGCCGCCCAGCCGGAAGGCGTGCAGCAGCGCGTCCAGCGGCATGCCCTGTTCGGCCCGCTCCGCGCCGATGCGCCAGGAGCACAGCCGCGCCGTCTCCCGGTTCTCCTTGGGGCGCATCAGGGACTGGACGTTGTTCTCCAGCGACTCGTGCACCTCCTGCCAGAGTTCGTCGGAGTTCACCGAGGCGTTGCGGTAGACCGGTTCCTGTTCCTGGAGCAGGCTCACCAGCCGGTCGGTCAGCCCGGGCAGGTCGGCCATGAGCGTGGCGGCGGTGCGGTGCAGCAGCGCCACCGCCCTGCCGTCGGCGCGCGGCCGGGTGCGCGGGCCGAGCGCGCGGGGGCCCGGGCCGGGCAGGTCGCGGGTTGTCATTCGGATGTTTCGGCTGTCCGGTCGGGTTCTGGTCACCGTTGTCCACCTCGACGTGTTGCGGGACGTGCTGCGGCGCGGTCGCGTTCGGGCCACGTCTCGGGCGTGCGGTGCTCGGCCGCGATGATCCGGGCCAGCTCGACCCGGGACCGGATGCCCAGCGCGGCGAAGACGTTGCGCAGGTGGTGGTCGACGGTGCGCGGGCTCAGCGACAGGCGGACCGCGACCTCGCGGTTGGTCGAGCCGGCCGCGACGCAGCGGGCGATGCGCAGCTGCTGCGGGGTCAGCTGGGTGGCCAGCGCGGGCCGGTCGGTGCGGGCGGTGCCGGCGGGGTCGACGCGGTCGGCCTGGCCGGCCACCCGCAGTTCGGCGCGGACCCGGTCGGCCCAGACGCGCGCGCCGCAGGCGTCGAAGGTCAGCAGGGCGCGGCGCAGGCGTTCCCTGGCCGCGCTGGGCCGCCGGCGCCGGCGCAGCATCTCCCCGTAGAGCAGGTGGGTGCGGGCGCGTTCGAACGCGGCGCCGGTCCGCTCGTGCAGGGTGAGCGCGCGGGCGAACAGCTGGTCGGCGGCTGCCGGCTCGGCCAGCATGGCCTGGCAGCGCAGCAGTTGGGCGGTCAGGGTCTGGTCGCCGGTGGCCTCGGCCCAGCGGCGGAACCTCTCCAGCGCGGGCCGGACCGGTCGCGGGTCACCGGCCAGCACCGCCGCCTCGACCAGGCACGGCACGGCCAGCGCGGCCACGGCGAAGTGGCCGTCCTCGGCCAGCAGGTGCAGTCGTTCCACGGCCAGTTGCGGCTGTTGGGCGGCGAGGTCGAGGCGGGCGAGGCTCCAGCCGGCCACGGCCACGGCCAGGCCGAGGCCGTGCGCCCGGCCGTGGTCGACGGCGACGGCGGCGTGCTGCTGGCAGGCGTGCGGGTCGCCCTGCAGCGCGGCCACCATGGCCAGTGCGGCGTGGTGGTGCACGGCGCGGTTGCGCTGCCCGGTGCGTTCGGCCGCGGCCAGCCCGGCCAGGGCGTGTTCACGGGCGCGGCCGTGCCGGCCGGTCCACAGTTCCGCGTACACCAGGTGTTCCAGGGCCTGGGGGACGACCGTGGCCAGGCCGAGTGCCCTGGCCCGGCCGACCGCGCGGGTGGCGGCGGCGCGGGCCACGTCCACCCGGCCGACCATCAGCGCGGCCAGCACCACCCGGTTCAGCGCCACCGGGTCGGCGTCCAGGTCCTCGCCGCCCCGGCCCTCCGGGGTCAGTGCCCTGGTCAGCGCGGTGACGCCGGTGGCGTGGTCGCCGGCGAGCGTGGCGGCCATGCCGGTGTGGAAGTCACGCAGCCCGGCTGGCGCGCCGGGTGCGCGCACCAGCTGGCGGGCGATGCGGCGGTAGCCGGGGATGTCGCCGGCGAGCCAGCTGGCCTCGGCCGCGCCGAGCAGGGCGGCCAAAGCCCGGGCCGGGTCGGTGCCGGCCAGCAGCCCGGCGGCGAGCAGCAGGGCTTCGCGGGCGTCCTCGACGATGCCGGCGCGCAGGTCGATGCCGCCGCGGACCAGTTCGATCCGGCCCAGCACGGCCGGGTGCGTGGCGCGGCCGCTGGCCTGGGCGAGCAGCGCGCGGGCCCGGTCGGGTCGGCCGGCCAGCCAGGCGTGGTCGGCGGCGTCGGCCAGCCGGGCGGCGCGGGTGTCCTCGTCGTCGGCGAGGGCGGCGGCCCTGGCCAGTGCCTCGGCGCGGTCCAGGTGGCTGTCCCCGCTGGTGGCGCTGCCGTCGAGGGCGGTGACGGCCGAGGCGAGTTCGTTGCCAAGGCGGCTGTTGGGGCCGGGTGCGCTGGCGGCCAGGTGGCGCAGCCGGCGCAGGCGCTGGCTCGGGCTGGTCAGCACCTCGGCCAGCACGGCGTGCGCGGCCTGCCGGCCGGCCAGTGGTTCCCGCTGGTAGATGGCCTGCCGCAGCAGCGGGTGGGGGAAGCGGACCAGGTCGGCGTCGGTGCGCACCACGCCGGCGCGTTCGGCTGGTTCGATCCGGGCGGGGTCGAGTCCGGCGTGCTGGGCGATGCGCAGCAGCAGGTCGGTGTCCAGGGTGTCGGTGAACTCCTGGGCGGTGGCGGCGAGCAGCACCAGCCGCTGGGTGTCGGCGGGCAGGTCGCGCAGGCGCGGCGCGTAGCGGCGCAGCAGTGCCCCGTCGGTGAACAGCCGGGGCGGCAGTGGCGCGCCGCCGGCCAGCTGCTCGGGGGTGAGCGCGTCGACCAGTTCGACGAGCAGCCCGGGCACGCCGGCGCCGGCGGCCAGCAGTGCCTCCCGCACGGCCGGGTCGAGTTGGCCGGGCACCAGGTCGGCCAGCAGGGCGGCGGCGTCGGCGTCGGCCAGTGGCGGCAGGGTCACCGCGGGGATGCCGGCCGGCCACTCCCCCGGCCCGTCCTCGGGTTCGGGTGCGCGGGCGGTGAGCAGGATGCCGACCCGGCGCACCGAGCCGACCCGGCGGGCGGCGAAGCCCAGTGCCGCCCGGGACGCGGGGTCGAGCCGGTCGGCGTCGTCCACGCAGCACAGCACCGGGTGCTCGGTGGCGAGCGCGCCCAGGGCGAACAGGAACGCGGACAGCACCGCGCCGGGCGCCGGCACCGCGACCCGGCCCAGCTCCAGCGCGCTGACCAGCGGGTCGGCTCGGCTGCCGAGCAGGGTGGGCAGCTGGTCGGCGACCGGACGCAGCAGGGCGTGCAGGCCGCTGTGCGGGACGTCCTGCTCCTCGGCGACGCCTCGGGTGCGCAGCACCAGGGCGCCGGGCAGCGCGGTGGCGGCGTGCTCGCACAGGGCGGTCCGCCCCATGCCCGGCTGGCCGAGCACCAGCAGGGCGGCGCCTCGGTGGCCGCGCGCGCTCCAGCACAGCTGGTCAACAGCGTTCTGTTCGGCACCTCGACCGCGGAACCGGAGGCCGAGCGCCGGGGCGGGCGTTCCGATCACGCGCACCAAGTTACGCATGAGTTAAGTACGTGCGAAAGAGGTGGGAGGTCGAACCGGTCGCCCTGCGCGACCACCCGCACCGCCCGCTCCCCGGCCGAGCGGACCGGGCGAACGCGCTGGTCAGCCGGGTTGTGGCCGGGGCGGTCGCGGACGGGTCGGCTGTGCTGGGGCACATGGGTGGTGACGGATTGGTGGGCAGGGGACCAGGCCCCGGCGCGGCCCTGGACGCCGGCGGCTACGGCTGGCCGCCGCCGGGTGCCTGACCGGGAAACGCCGCGCGCAGCTCGCGTTTCAGCACCTTGCCGCTCGGGCCCAGCGGCAGGCTGGACACGAACTCCACCAGGCGCGGGTACTTGTGCCGGCCGAGCCGCTCGGCCGCCCAGGACACCACCTGCTCGGCCGCTGGTGGCGCGGCCGGGTCGGCGGGCACCACCACCGCGCACACCTCCTCGCCGTGCACCGGGTGCGGCACCCCGATCACCGCCACCTGGGCGATGTCCGGGTGCTCCATCAGCACGTTCTCCACCTCGCTGGGGTAGACGTTGAACCCGCCGCGGATCACCACGTCCTTGGTGCGGTCGACCACCCGGACGAAGCCGTCGGCGTCCTTGGTGCCCAGGTCGCCGGTGCGGAACCAGCCGTCCACCACGGCGGCGGCGGTGGCCTCGGGCATGTTGTGGTAGCCGAGGAACACGTTGTGGCCGCGGACGACGATCTCGCCCAGCTCGCCGGTGGGCAGGAACTCGATCCGCTCGGGGAGATCGGGCCGCGCGATCTCCACCTCCACGCCCCACACCGGGTGGCCCACCGTGCCGGGCCGGGTGCCGAAGTGCGGCTGGTTGGTGGTGGCCGTCGGCGCGGTCTCGGACAGGCCGTAGCCTTCGAAAACCTTGGTGTGCAACAGTTTCTCGACTTCGTGCAGCACGGTCAGCGGCAGCGAGTCACCACCGGACACGCACATCCGCAGCGCCGGCAGCCGGTGCGGCTCGCGCTCGCGGGCGGCGGCGGCCAGCGCCACGTACATGGTCGGCACCCCGTGGAACACGTTCACCTGCCGCCGCAGCATCAGGTCCAGGGCGGCGTCCGGTTGGAAGCGGCGCATCAGGATCAGGGTGGCGCCCAGCCGGAACGTGGTGTTCATCGCCACGGTCTGGCCGTAGGCGTGGAACAGCGGCAGGCAGCCGAGCACCACGTCGTGCGGGCTGGTCTCGTTGCAGTCGAACGCGTTCACCGTGGCGTTGAGCACCAGGTTGAGCTGGCTGAGCACGGCGCCCTTGGGCTTGCCGGTGGTGCCGCTGGTGTAGAAGATCACCGCCGGGTCCTCGGCCTGCCGGCTCACGTAGGTGGGCAGGGCCGGCGCGCCCGCCGCGCTGTCCTCCAGCCGGGACAGCCCGTCGGCCTCGGCCGCGCCCACGGTCACCACGGTCAGCCCGGCCAGTGCCGCGGCCCGGGTGCCCGCCTCGGCCAGCACGCGGTCGCACACCAGCAGGCGCGCGCCGCTGTCCCGCAGCACGTGCGCCATCTCCTCGGGGGTGAGCAGCAGGTGCACCGGCACCACCACGGCGCCGGCCGCCAGGATCGCGTAGTAGGCGGCCGGGAACGTCACCGCGTTGGGCGCGATCAGCGCGACCCGGTCGCCCGGTGCCACGCCCAGCTCGCGCAGGCCGGCGGCCAGGGACAGGGACCGTGCCCACAGCTGCGCGTAGCTCACCTCGGTGGTGTCGTCGGCCACGGCGAGCCGTTCGGGGTGGCGGCGGGCCGTCTCCGCCAGCACACAGGCCAGGGACAGGGTCATCGGCACTCCTCGGGGGTTGACGAGCGCACCAGGCGCGGGTGGCCGACCGGTTCCGGGGTGGCGCGGCGCTCGGCGTCCCCGACGCACGCGCGGTGCCACCCCACGGAGCTGATCAACGACAGCACAGGCGCGGGGTGGCGGCCAGCCGGCGGCGGCAACTGGGGGCGGCTGCCCAACGCCGCGGGGTGTTGGCTGTGCCGGCACACAGACCGGCCCGCGCCGGCGGCCGGCCGGGGCAGGATCGACACCGCGGCGCGCGCCCGGCCGCACCGGCCACGCCGCAGGCCCGTTGACCCCGCACCCCGGAGGTGTCCGTGCAGACCGGAGAGACAACCGTGCAGACCTTCACCTCGTCCGACGGCCTGACCATCGCCTACCGCGAGTGGCCGGGCGAGGCCGACGCGCCGCCCGTGCTGCTGCACCACGGGTTCGCCGTGGACGCCGTGCTCAACTGGGTGTACCCGGGCCTGGTGGGGGCGTTGACCGCGGCCGGCCGCCGGGTGGTGGCCGTGGACGCCAGGGGGCACGGCGCCTCGGCCAAGCCCAGCACCGTGGCGCACTACGGCGAGCGGCGGATGGCCGAGGACGTGGCCACCCTGGTGGAGCTGCTCGGCGTGGCCGAGATCGACCTGGTCGGCTACTCGATGGGCGCGATCGTCTCGCTGCTCGTCGCGGCCGACCAGCCGTGGGTGCGCCGGCTGGTGGTCGGCGGCATCGGCGCGGCCGTGGTGGAACTGGGCGGGGTGGAGACCAGGGGCAGCGCGCCCGGCGAGCTGGCCGCGGCCCTGCGCGCGGCCGACCCGGTGGGCCTGCGGCCGGTGGTGGCCACGTTCCGCGCCTTCGCCGACCAGACCGGCGCCGACCGGTTCGCGCTGGCCCTGCAGGCCGAGGCGTTCAACACCGACCCGATCCCGCTGGACCGGATCACCGCGCCGACCCTGCTGCTGGCCGGTGACAGCGACCCGCTGGCCACCCGGCCGGAGGTGCTGCGCGACGCGATCCCCGACGCCCGGCTGCTGGTGCTGCCCGGCGACCACCTGAGCGTGGTCGGCCACCCCGAGTTCACCAGGGCGGTGACCGACTTCGTCAGCTGACCGGCCGGGGCCGGGTGGTGTGGCACAACGACGGCGCGGTTGCCGTGGGAGCGCGCACAGGGTTTGCCACCACCGGTCGCGGACCGGTGCTTTCGCCGATGCGGCCGGGGCACGGCGCGGCAAACACTCGGGACCCCCGTCTCACCTGGAGGTTCCCGTGCGGAAGCTGTTCACAACCCTGCTGGTCGGTCTGGCCGCGGCCGCCGCCGTGCTGCTCGGCCCGGCCGGTCCGGCCCACGCCGCCGGCCACACCCCGGTGGTGTTCGTCCACGGCTACACCGGCAGCACGTCCAACTGGGCGACGGCCATGACCGCGTTCCTCGCGGCCGGGTACAGCTCCAATGAGCTGTACTCCTACGAGTACAACTACAACGCGTCCAACCAGGCGAGCGCCGCCGGGCTGGCCACGTTCGTCAACCAGGTCCGCTCCCGCACCGGAGCATCCAAAGTGGACATCGTCAACCACTCGATGGGCGGCATGGTCAGCCGCTGGTACGTCAAGCAGCTCGGCGGCCACCAGTACGTGTCCCACTGGGCGTCCCTGGCCGGCGCCAACCACGGCACCACGTTCGCGTCCTCGTGCGTGATCTTCCCGTCGTGCGTCGAGATGCTGCCCGGGTCCAGCTTCCTCAACACCCTCAACTCCGGCGACGAGACACCGGGCAGCACCAGGTACGCGACCTGGTACTCCCCCTGCGACGGCGTGATCATCCCCTACACCAGCACCCGGGTCGACGGCGCCGAGAACAACCTGGTGGCCTGCCAGAACCACATCCTGTTCCTGACCGACCTGCTGGTGCTCTCCGACGTCCGGCGGTTCCTCGCCTCCTGACGCCCGCCCCGCCACCCCTCTCGGTCGCCCCGGGAGGGGTCCGGCGCGCCCGTCCACCGTCCTCAGTCCACTGTGCACAGTCCGATGTGACCAGCCCGATATACACAGTCCACTGTGCTCAGTCCGATGTGCACAGTCCACGTGCTCAGTCGGTGGCGAACCAGCGGTCGGCGAGCGCGTCCAGGGTGGGTTCGGCCGGCGCGGGCAGCCGCCGCAGCCAGGCCGCCAGGTTGGCGTACCGGTGCAGCAGGGTCCACGCCAGCAGCCGGCGCCGCAGTTCCGCGTCCAGCTCGCCGTGACCGTACCCGTACGCGGTGAGCGCGCGGCGCAGGAACCGGCTGTCCCCTTCGGACACGAAGCAGCCCAGCCCGACGAACTCGTACTCCCGGGCGCCGCACATGGCCGGCTCGAAGTCGATCAGCCCGGTGTACCGCCACGCACCGGTCGCGTCCCGGTCCACCAGCAGGTGCTGGCGCATGATCTCGGTGTGCAGCAGCACCGGCGGCCCGTCGCCCAGTCGGACCCGGTCCAGGAACGCGGAAAGCTGCGCCAGCCACGGCTCGGCCAGCCCGAGGGCCCGCTGCCGGGCCGCGCACTCCTGGCGCTGGGTGGCGACGAAGCCCGCCCAGTCCGCCGGCCACCAGTCGGGGATGTCCGGCGCGGGCAGCGCGTGCAGTGCCGCCAGGGTCGCACCCAGCTCGTCGGCCATGCGGTCCCGGTCGGCGGCCGTGGTCCGCTCCCACACCCGGTCCAGCGGCACCCCGGGCAGCCGGTCCATCAGCACGTAGCCCCACCCGTCGTGCTCGCCGGCCGCGTGCACGCCCGGCGTGGGGATGGGCAGCGCGCCGTGCACCGCGCCGAGCACCCCGGCCTCCACCCGGTACTCGGCCACGTGGACCTGCGGGAACAGCTTGAGCACCAGGTCGCCGACGGCGTAGACGGGCAGTGAGCCGGCCGGGAACCGGGTCAGCCCGGCCGGGTCGACGCCCAGCGCGCGGCACAGCCGGCGCACCCCGGGCCGCAACGCGTCCTCGTCCGCGCGGACCAGGTCGAACGCGTCCTCGGTCGCGGCCGGCGGCAGGGTGGGGGCAACGGTCACGGCGCGACGCTAGTGCCTCGGCCTAGACGATCAGCACCCGGCGGCCTCGGGTGTGGCCGGCCTGGCTGTCGATGTGCGCCGCCGCGGCCTCGGTCAGCGGGTAGGACTTGTCGACCGGGATGTGCAACTTTCCCCGCGAGATGAGGTCGACGGCCTCGGCCAGCGCGTCCGGCATGCTCCCGGCCACGCCGGAGAACCGGACACCCAGCTCCGGCGCACCGAGATCGGCGATGGAGATCACCTTCCGCGGGTCGCCGGTCAGTTCGACGAGTTCGCGGAGCACGCCCGAGCCGGCCAGATCCAGGGCCGCGTCAACGTGGCCGAGCTGGCGCACCCGCTCGACCCAGCCCTCGCCGTAGGTGGTGGCGAGGGCGCCCAGGCTGCGCAGGTAGTCCTGGTTGGCGGCGCCAGCCGTGCCGATCACCGTGATGCCCCGGTCCCGGGCGATCTGCAGCACCGCTGATCCGACGCCTCCGGACGCACCGCTGACCAGCAGCGTCTGCCCGGGCCGCACCCCGACCTCGCGGAGGATGCGCAGCGCGGTCTCCACCACGGAGGGGTATCCGGCCGCCTCCGCGAACGTCAGCCCCTCGGGCATCCGGGCCCACGCCGACAGCACGGCGAACTCGGCGTAGGTGTCCGATCCCTCGCCGAACACGTGGTCGCCGACCTCGACCCCGTCGACGTCCGGGCCGACCTCGTCCACGACCCCGGCGGCGTCCAGCCCGACTCCGGCGGGCAACTCGATCGGATGGGCTCCCAGGACCTGGCCTTCCCGGAGCCGCCAGTCGACGGGGTTCACGCCCGCCGCCCGCACGGCGATCCGCACCTGGCCGGGACCCGCGTGGGGTTCCTCGGCGTCCACCAGCCGCAGCACTTCCGGACCACCGAACTCGGCGAAGCTCACTTTCTTCATGCCGCGACCGTAGCACTAACGGTTAGCTTTTAAAAACCGTTAGTGCTTTGTACCTGTTAGGATCAGGCCGTGACCGTGCCGCCCGGACGCCGTGAGCGCAAGAAGGCCGCGACCCGCCAGAAGATCGCGGACACCGCCCTGCGGCTGTTCCTGGAGCACGGCTACGACGCGGTGGGCATCCGCGACGTGGCCGCCGCCGCCGACGTGGCCGTCACCACGGTCTTCTCCCACTTCGCCTCGAAGGAGGCCCTGGTGTTCGACCAGGACCAGGACTTCGAGCAACGCCTCGCGCGGGCGGTCACCGACCGGGCACCGGACGAGCCGCTCATCCCCGCGCTGCGCCGCGAGATCCACGCCCTGGTCCGACACTGCACGGGGGACGACGCCGCCCCGCTCTGGCGGATGATCGACGCCACCCCCGCCCTGCTGGAGTACGAGAAGTCGATGCGGCTGCGCCACGCGGAGTCGCTGGCAGCGGCCATCGCCGCCGACCCCGACCTGGCACGGACCCCAACGGCCTGCCGGACGATCGCGAGGTTCGTGATCGACGCCTACTCGCTGGCCCGGGAGGCGGACGACCCGGACGCCGCGGTGGACGAGATCTTCCGGATGATCGAGGCGGCCTGGGCGGCCACCAACCCCACCTCCTCGCTGGCCGCGCCCGGGCGGTGAACCAGCCCCTTGAGCCCCTTGAGCCCTTGAGCCCCTTGAGCCCGGCTGAGCCCGGTCCAGCTCAGTCCTGGCCGGGCTGACCGGGCAGCCGGATGGTCAGCAGCGCGCCACCCTGGGCCGATCGGGCCGCGTACGCGCCGCCGCCGTGCCGCTGCGCCACCTGCCGCACGATGGCCAGCCCCAGGCCCGAGCCGGGCAGGGTGCGGGCCTCGGAGGAGCGGTAGAACCGGTCGAACACGTGCGGCAGATCCGCCTCGGCGATGCCCGGGCCGGCGTCGGCCACGTTGATCACGGCGGTCCCGTCGCCCAGCTGCTGCAGCTCCACCCGCACGGTCCCGCCCGGCGGGCTGAACTTCACGGCGTTGTCCAACAGGTTCAGCACGGCGCGTTCCAGCGCGCTGGAGTCCCCGTACAGGGTCCACGGCTGGAGCACCACGTCGAACTCCACGTCGCTGGCCCGGCGGCGGGCCCGGTCCAGCGCCCGCTCCACCACCTCGACCAGGTCCACCGGCTCGTGCACCACGTCCGGCGGGTCCTCCCTGGCCAGTTCGACCAGGTCCCCGATGAGCGTGGTCAGCTCGTCCAGCTGGGCGCGCACGTCCTCCTGGATCTCCCGCTTGTCCTCTGCGGACAGTCGGGGCGCGCCGGGTTTCTCGGCGGCCAGCAGCAGTTCCAGGTTGGTGCGCATGGACGTCAGCGGGGTGCGCAACTCGTGGCCGGCGTCGGCGACCAGCCGGCGTTGTCGTTCCTGCGACTCGGCCAGCGCACCGAGCATGGCGTTGAAGCTCAACGTCAGCCTGGCCAGCTCGTCGTCCCCGGTGACCGGGATGGGCCGCAGGTCGATGGTGCGCGCCACGCGTTCGGTGGCCTCGGTCAGCTTGCGGATCGGCACCAGGCCGGCCGAGGCCGCGGCCGTGCCGGCCAGCGCGGCGATCAGCACTCCGGCGCCACCGATCACCAGGAACACGATGTTCAACCGGTTCAGCGTGGCCTTGATCGGCGCCAGGCTCTGGCCGAGCACCAGGGCGGTGCCCCGGGCGTAACCCACGTAGGGCACGGCCACCACGGTGGAGTCGGTCTTGCCGTCCACCCGGTACGAGTCCGCCTCCCGGCCCGCGGCCACGTCGATCTCGGTCTGGGTGATCTCGGCCTGGAGGGTTTCCGGCTTGGCCAGGGACTGGCCCCTGGTGTCGATCACGTTGAGCTGGAAGTCGGCCAGGGCCATCTCGTTGAGATCGACCCCGATCTCCCCACCGACCGGCGGCTTGCTCGCGATGTCGTGCGCCCTGGTCAGCAGGTTCTCCGCCGCCTGCGAGTACAGGCTGTCGCGCACGGTGATGTAGCTGCCCAGGGACACCAGCGCCACGGCGACCGCCACGCACAGCGCGGCCAGCAGCGCGATCCGGGTGCGCAGCGAGAAGCGCTGGGTGGGGACGCCGCTGGCGACGGTGGGGTCGGACTCGGCGGCGGTGGCGCCGGGTGGCGGCCCGAGTTGGGTCACGGAGGGGTCTCCCGCAGCACGTAGCCCACGCCCCGCACGGTGTGGATCAGCCGGGGTTCCCGGTTGGCCTCGGTCTTGCGCCGCAGGTAGCCGACGTACACCTCAAGGGCGTTGCCCGAGGTGGGGAAGTCGTAGCCCCACACGTCCTCCAGGATGCGGCTGCGGGTGAGCACCTGCTTGGGGTGGGCCATGAACAGTTCGAGCAGGGCGAACTCGGTGCGGGTCAGGCTGATCCACCGGTCGCCCCGGCGCACCTCCCTGGTGCCCGGGTCCAGCTCAAGGTCGGCGAAGCGCAGTGCGGCCGGTGCCAGACTGGCGGCATCCTCCGGGGTGGCGCGGCGCAGCAGCGCGCGCAGCCGGGCGAGCAGTTCTTCCAGGGCGAAGGGCTTGGGCAGGTAGTCGTCGGCGCCGGCGTCCAGACCGGTCACCCGGTCGGAGACGGCGTCACGGGCGGTGAGCACCAGGATGGGCAGGTCGTCGCCGGTGCCGCGGAGGCGCCGGCACACTTCCAGACCGTCCAGCCTGGGCATCATCACGTCGAGGACCATGGCGTCGGGTCGCTGGTTGGCCACCGCGTCCAGGGCCTGCTGCCCGTCGCCGGCAAGGTCGACCTGGTAGCCGTTGAACTGCAGTGAGCGGCGCAGCGACTCACGCACGGCCCGGTCGTCGTCGACAACGAGGATGCGCATAAAGCCAGTGTTACCTCTCGTCCTGAGAGCGACCTGAGAGCCGAGCCAGAATTCGATCAGCTTTTACCGGTCTGAGCTGGACTTTTGCCACTGAGCGGGCTTTTGCCCGGACGCTCGGCTCAGGGCGGCGGGCGCCGCGCGGTGGGCGCGTTCCAGTTCCGCCAGATCGCCAGCAGCCGCAGTGCCACCACCAGGACCGAACCCACCAGGGTGACCGGCACCTCGGGCAGCCGCAGTTCCGCGCCGCACACCACGACCACCGCACCGGCCAGCGCGGCCAACGCGTAGATCTCCCGCCGCAGCACCAGGGGGATCTGCCGGAGCAGGATGTCCCGCATGGCGCCGCCGCCGATGCCTGCGGTCATGCCCACCAGGCACGCGCTGTAGGCGGGCAGCTCGTGGGCGAGCGCGGTGGCCGTGCCCGCGGTCACGAACAGGCCGAGCCCCACTGCGTCGGCGACCAGCACCGACCAGCGCAGCCTGGCCAGCTGCGGGTGGAACCAGACCGCGATCAGCCCGGTGACCGTGGCCACCAGCAGGTAGGGCCAGGTGCGCAGGGTCTCGGGCGGGTGCACGCCCAGCAGCACGTCCCGGATGATGCCGCCACCCAGTGCCGTGGTCAGCGCGAGCACGACAATGCCGAACACGTCCAGCCGTGCCCGCACCGCGGCCAGCGCGCCCGAGGCGGCAAAGGCCACGATCCCAACCAGTTGCACCACGAACAGCAGCACAAATGCCCAGGTTAGCCCGGGTGTGTCAGCCCTGACCGCAGCAAACCGGCCCGATGTGCGCGACACCACCACCGGTGCGGTTTCGCCGCCCGTCGCCGACGCGGCCAGGCGGTGGACAGGTCACCCGGTGCGTTTGCGCGAGCCCGAGCCACGCTTCTTCGCGGCAGGGGGCTCGTCGGGGGTGGACCCCGTCCACAGATCGGCGACGCTGCCGCCCACGAGGGTCACCAGCGACCGCAGCGCCTCTTCGAGGTCGACGCCGTCCGGGTCCACGACCGACTGGAGGTGGATGCCCGTCACCGCCCCGGTGAGGATGATCGCGACCGCGCGCTCCTTCTCGGCCGCGACGGCGGGGTCCACTCCCTCGGGGCGCTGCGCCCGCAGCCAGCTCTCGACACCGCTGCGGCGCTGTTCGAGGAATTCCCGGTACTGCGCGTGCACGGCACCGCTGCTGTTCATCGCCTCGGTGAGGACGCTGAACATCAGCGCGGAGTTGCCGCTGCGCACCCAGGTGGCGTAGTCGTGGACGAGTTCGCTCAGCGAGGGGACCGAGTCATACCGGGCGGGCCCGAGGAACCGGTCGACGGCGCGTTCGACAACGGCCATCACCAGTCCTTCTTTGTTCTTGAAGTGCCAGGGGATGCTGCCCCGGCTGATGCCGGACCGCTCGGCAATGTCCACGAAGGACGTGCGCTCGAAACCGCGCTCGGCGAACAGTTCCTCGGCGGCGTCGAGGATGCGCCGACGGCTCTCGTCACCGATCTCGTCGATGCGGCGCCGCCCTGAGGAACTCACGGGGGTCATCATAGGGCGCGGACGCCCCTCCACTCATCAGGCCCGCGCGCCGTCCGGGCGCACGCTTCTCGCGGGTGCGATGCGCCGCCACACCGGCGATCCGATCGCGTGCACCGCGGCGGACGCGATCGCCGCGTAGACCGGAAAGGACACCGGATCGAACGCCGTCGCGTCCGCACCGGGTAGCACGAGCCGGAGACAGATGACCGCTCCGGCGGCGAACAGCCCGCCGAAGACGCCGCGCACGGCGGCCGGCCACCACCGCCGGTGCTCGCGTCCGGCGATGAAGGCCCCGAGCACGCCCAGGCCCTGCCACGTCCACCACGCCGCACCGGTCCACTTCAGGGTGATCGCCGCCACGACGCCGAACACCACCGGCACGACGACCACGGAAACGACCTGCCGGACACGGGAGAACTCGGCGAACAGCTCCGCGGAGCGGACCGGGCGATCATCCCGCTCCGCCGGTCGGACCTGCGCACGGTTTCCAGGAATCTTCCTCATCCTCCTGACAACGAGGGCCGCCGGGTGCAGCGACCCTGGGCAGAACAGCGAAGTCCACATTGGTCAACACACTGCGTGAGCCGGGATCAGGGGACGGAGTTGAGCAGCTGCTCCATCCGCATCGTGAGGTACGGACGCAGCCAGTCGTCGGTGTGGATCCACATCGCCTTGGTCTCCATGCCCGCGATGACCTTTTCGCCCACGGCGTCGATGCTCACGCCGGCCTTGAAGGCGGCTTCCGTCTTCGTGCGCTCGTCGTCGGACAGCGTCACGGTCAGTCCCGCATCCACCGACTCGGTGTGCTTCAGGATGTCGGTGTCCACATAGGCTGGACAGAGCACGCTCACGTCGATGCCGTACTCGGCCGCCGCCAGCCGCAGCGACTCCGACAGCCCGACGACCGCGAACTTGCTCGTCGTGTACAGCACGTTCGATCCCGCCGTCACCAGGCCGGCGCCCGACGCGGTGTTCACGACGTAGCCGCCCTCCCCGCGCGCGATCATGCGCGGCAGGAAGGTCTGCACCCCGTTGATGACGCCGGAGAGGTTGACGCCGAGCACCAGGTCCCACTTCGCGTAATCCAAACTCGACACTGACAATGCCGGCGCGATGCCCGCGTTGTTGAACAGCAGGTCCACCGGGCCCAGCTTCGCCTCGACCTCGTCGGCGACGGGGGCGAACGCCTCCCGGTCCCGGACGTCCAGCCGCCAGACCTCGACGTCCGTCACCTCGGACAGCTCCTCCTTGCTGGCGCGCAGGGCCTTCTCGTCGATGTCGGCGAGCGCGAGACGCACGCCCCGCTTGCCCAGTGCGCGCGCGATGCCGAGGCCGATCCCCTGGCCGCCGCCCGTGATGAAGGCGACCGATCCGTTCCAGTCCCTCATGCGAACCCTTTCTGTGCTGGCTTGTCATCTCTATGTTGGTCAGCATAGTACATGGCCGTGGTGAGGTTGTCCCCTTCGTCCGAGTCGGCCAGGGGGCGCGGGTCGATGACGGCGGCCTGCCGGAGGAAGCGGGAGAAGAGACAAGGGAAGGGGAGGGGAGGGAGAGGCAGGAGAAGAACACGCCCGGCCGCCGGGAGGCTTGTGGTCGCGTTGGGGAAATGAATGGTGGATGTGGTCCCGTTGGCTGCTGTTCCGACTGCAGCCAAGACTTCCGCATATGCAGGTCC
>NZ_JAMTCK010000015.1:0-57625 GCF_024171785.1 Goodfellowiella coeruleoviolacea | reverse complement strand
ATCTGGACCAGTCCGAGTGGCCGCCAGTATTCCCGGGAACCCGAACGCATTATCGGCAGTCAACCGGTAGCCGCCAACGATTCTCCCCCACCCCTCTAAGTAAATCTCTGCGAAATGACGGCAGAAGGGTGCGCGACTACGCAACCGGCGGCCAACGCCGGCAAGTCTGGGATGCGGCCGGAACAGCAGCCAACCGGACCACAATTCCAGTCACTTCCCGCAAGCCGACCACCGCCCAACCGGTGTCCGCGTCGCCACCGCTCACCCAAGCAACAACGCCCGACGGATCAACTCAGTCAATCGACCAGTCGACCCGCCGGGCGCCGTCCGCAGAGCTTCAGCTTCAGGTTCAGCTTCAGGTCAGGCGGCGTTGGGCACGGTCGCCCAGAAGCCGCAGTGGCTGTTCTTCTCGATGTCCACGGTGTGGATGCCGCCCGGCGCGATGTCGAGCGAGAGCACGTCCGCGGCCGACCTGTACCGCGGCCAGTTGACCTCGCCGTTCCCGTTGGGGTTACCGGTCCGGGCGAAGGTGGTCCAGTAGTTGACCATGGTGTCCGAGAGCTTCTCCTGCTCGGCGTTCTTGAGCGGGCCCATGAAGTTCGGGAACAGGTAGTTCAGCTCAACACTGTGTTCGGCACCCTCGTCGAAGCCGGGGATGTCCACGACCGGCGGCGCGGTCCGGTCGGCGAACTGGTAGACGTACAGCGGCGCCGATCCCGTGGCCGTGGCCGCCTGGTAGCCGCGCAGGTGCGGGCAGGTGGACAGCAGCTCGTTGCCCGCGTCGGTCTGCACGGCGGACAGGGCGATACCCGGGGTCGGGTAGTTCGCCAGCGGGTAGCGCTGCAGCACCTGGTCGGCGTAGGCACCGTAGGTGCTGCGGATGATCTCCTCGTACATGGTCGGGGTCACCGGGTTGCCCGAGCCGTCGTACTGGACGCTGACGATCATCCGCATCTCGTCGAGGTTGTTGCCCCACAACATGGGCACCTTGTTGAACTTGCCCTGGCGCAGCGCGTCACCCGGCTGCATCGGCAGCTCCTTGCCACCGACGACCGGCCCCTGCGGCAGCGGCGGCCACGCCTTCATCAGGTCTGGCACGGGCTTGCCCCGCAGGCAGTCCGCGGCCGTGCTGGCGTCGGCGCAGCCGAACTGCTCGGCGACGCTGGTACCGATGGTCTCGGCCTGGTCCTTGGTCAGCATCTTCGCGTCACAGCTGAAGGTCTCACCGATGGCGCGGTGGAAGAGCCCGGCGGCGGTCGGCGAGGCCAGGTGGATGCAGATGCTGCCGGCACCGGCGGACTGGCCCGCCAGTGTCACGTTGCCGGGGTCGCCGCCGAACGCCGCGGCGTTGCGCTGCACCCAGCGCATGGCCGCCTGCTGGTCCTCGATGCCGTAGTTACCCGACTGGACGCCGGGGTTCTCCCCGTCCAGCGACGGCAGCGCCATGAAGCCCAGCGCGCCAACCCGGTAGTTGACCGTCACCACGACGACGTCACCCTGGTCGGCCAGCTTGCTGGCGTCGTAGGTCGAGCTGGTGCCGTTCTGGAAGCCGCCGCCGTAGAACCACACCACGACCGGTCGCTTGCCCAACCTGCTCGGCGTGGTGACGTTGAGGTACAGGCAGTCCTCTTCGTAGGACTCGATGATGCCGCCGAGGCCGCCCAGTTGGGCGCACTGGCTGCGGAAGTTGGTCGCGTCCAGCACACCTTCCCAGGGCTTGGCCGGCTGGGGAGCGCGCCAGCGCAGTTCGCCGACGGGTGGTGCCGCGTAGGGGATGCCCTTGTACGTCTCGTGCCGGTCGTGCTGGGTGCCCCGCACCAGGCCGAGATCGGTGCGAACCAGGTCGTAGACACCGTCCGGGGCGGCCGTCGCCGAACCGGTCAGCCCTGTCGCTAACAGCCCTATCGCGGAACAGGCCGCGAGCAGGGCACTACGCCACTTCATTGTTCTCCAAGCGGGATGGGGCCTACCTCGGACGGGAACCGACGCCACGCGGACGTTCGGTCGGGTACCGGGGGAAGACCGTGGAGCGTCGATACCGGCGGAGAGTATGAGCGGCCACTTCCAAAACTCTCCCCTGCGGCTTCCACGCGGAGGCAAGTGCGCCACGGTGTTTGCGCAGGTTCGGAGCGTGACCGGACGCCCGGGCAGGGTCCGGAATGCGACTAGCGGGTGGCCGGCGGAACCGTGATCACCGGCCGGTAGTAGCCGACCGGCAGGGACTCGCCGATCAGCGTGTCGTTGACCTGCACCCAGGCGTGCGCGCTGAACGGGTTGATCCGCACACCCGTGCACCAGGTGGGCCAGGTGCCGCGGATCCGGCACAGCAGGGCCGTGGCCAGGGAGCGCTGCAGGCAGCCCTTGCCGGAGCAGCGCACGCTGACCGCGAGCACTTCCGCCCTGGCCGCCTCGGCCTGGCGCACGGTGGCCGGGCGGGCGCCCCGACTCAGCTTGGTCAGCAGGACGCGCAGCTTGCGCGGTGGCAGCCGTTCCAGCACCCGGGCCAGGCCGGTGGCCAGCAGCGGCAGCGGCCGCTCGCGCAGCCGCAGCGTGGGGCGGTTCTCCAGGGTGGTCGGATGGCTCACGGGGTCACCAACTCCAGCCGGCGCAACCGGGTGATCAGGCCGACGATGTCGGCACTGGCCCGGCGGTGGGACGTGTCGTAGCGGTCGGCCAGCACTTCGGCGGCGTGGTGCGGGCTGCCGCCGTCGAGCATGGTGCGCAGGGCCAGCGTGGCGGTCGTGTTGAGCTGGTAGTACCGGCCGGTGCGCTCGTCGAGCAGCACGGACCCGTCATCGAGTTCGGTGAAGACGACGTCGGCGCGCAGCCGCGTTGTCATGGTCGGGCTCCTTCGGGGGTGGGACTGCGGGTGTCAACGGGGTCGGGCTGGTCGGCGACCCCGGGGCGCGGCAGCCGGACGTGCGAGTCCAACCAGGACTCCACGCCCAGGGTCCGGCCGAGCGCGGGCAGGGACAGTCCCAGGTAGACAGCGCTGAAACAGGTGCGGCGCAGCCCCTTGAGGTCGACCAGTCCCCGGTCGGCGAGCAGTGACTGGTCGAGCAGCCTGGCCAGTTCCTCGCGGTTCTGTCGCAGGCCGGCGTAGCCGTCCGCGGTGAAGCTGTCCTTGGTCTCCCGGCTCAGGCTGGCCTCGGGCACGATCCCCCGCATGGCCTGCTTGAGCAGCGGCTTGCACTGGAACGGGGTGCCGCGCTGGTCGGTGCGCACCGCCAGGCAGGCGCTGATCACCTGGTCGTCGAAGAACGGGGCCTCCACGGGCAGGCCGACCCGTTCCAGCACGGTGGACAGGTGCCGGGTGAGCCGGCCGTCCTGGCGGATCCGGTGCAGTGCGGCGTGCTGGCCCCGGCTCGGGGCGAGCGGTTCGGCGCCGCCGGCCAGTTCGGCCACCAGGTCGCGCACCGCGTACACGGCCTGCGGGGTGGCCCACGGCGGCAGGTGCGGGGTGATCTCCCAGCCCAGCTCGGGTTCGGTGCGGCCGATCACCAGGGGTGGCGCGGTCAGCGGCTGCCTGGCCAGCCACTGCGCGTAGCCGCGGCGGGTGGCCAGGGCCACGGCGGTGCCGGACAGCGTCCAGCGGGTCAGCGCGAGGTAGCCGCGCAGGTGGTTGAGGGCGGTGCCGGGCCGCTCGCGCAGCACGTCGTGCAGGTAGGCGGGCAGGCCGCGGCACACCTGGTCACCGCCCGCGCCGATCAGGTGCAGCCGCGACCCCCGGGCCATCAGGTGCCGGGCGAACCCGGACCAGAACCGGTACTCGCGCACGCCGTGCGACGGCTCGTCCAGGTGGCTGCTGGCCTCGACCAGCCCGGCGAACATGTGGGCGACGTCCCTGGTCAGCACCAGGTGTTCGGCGGGAGGCAGGGCGGCGGCCGCCCGTCTGGCCCACACCACGTCCTCGCCGCCGTTGTCCGGCCCCTTGTGGGTCAGCGCGACGAGCTGCGCCGGCCCCCGGCTGGCCAGGAAGTAGATCGAGGTCGAGGACAGCCCGCCGGACAGGTCGGTGCTGATGGTGCCGCCGGTGCGGGTGCGGGCGGCCACCGCGTTGGCCAGGGCCGCGGTGACCGCGGGCACCCCTTCGAGCAGGTCCAGGTCGGGGTCGGGCGGGCTCCACCAGCGGGGTGTTCGGGTCTGGCCGTGCACGTCGACCAGCAGGTAGCGGCCGGGCGGCACCGCCTCGACCCGGCGCCACGGGCACAGGTCGGCCAGTGGCTCGGGGATCGACGCGAGCAGCCACAGCGGCAGGTAGCGCTCGTTGATGCCGGCGCCGGTCAGCCTGGCCAGCACGTCGCTCCGGTCGGCCGCCACGGTGGTGCCGGCGTCGTGCGCGTAGAACACCCGGCGCACCCCGGATGCCGTGCCCTGCACTCGCAGTCGGCCGTGCACCGAGGCGATCAGGTGGTAGCTGCCGGCCATGCCGCTGGTGACGGCGCTCAGGTCGGTCACGTCCCGCAGCCGTTCGGTGCGCCGGGCCAGTTCGGTGGTGGTGATCGACACCCGGCCGAGCACCACCACCTTGACGTGACCCGCCTCCGCGACGGTGACGGTGTCCGCTGCCCACTGCCCCACCAGCATCGGGCGCCCGGACGGGTGGGTGATCACGGTCAGGGACTCGGGTGGGCCCAGCCGCGCGGCCACGCCCGGCCCGGCCGGGACGTCCGGCAGGGCCGCGAACCAGGGGCCGCTTCGGTCGCTCGCGTACTCCGACACCGCCATGTGCATGTGACTGATGCCGATCCCGGGTCAGAGCGGACCCAGGCCGAACAGCCCGTCAAGGTGCCATTCGACCGGGCCGTGCGTCACGTCGGCGAACTCTCCGACGTCCTGCACCAGGGGCGGCTCGTACGGGTCCCGCTCCGCCGTTGTCTCATCCATCGCGGCCTCCACAACCAGGTGTAGTTCAACGACTACCCTCTGAGGATGAGGCGGCGGTTTCCCCGGTCGCAAACCCAGGCGGATGGATCACCCGACGGCACAACCTGATCAGCGACGGCGGCCACGCCACGTGGACCGTGAAGCGGTTTCCGACCCGTCCGGGATTCCCCCGCCCGTGGCGGCGTTTTCCGGCCCCGCACCGGCTCCGGTGTGGACGGTGCGACGACCGGGGCCTACCGCTCCACTGTGGACTCGGCGGATGGTCCACAGTGGAGATCGGTGCCGGTCGGCGCGCCCGGTGCGGGTCAGCCGGCCGGACTGGCTTGTCTGGCCGGACTGGCTCGCCTGACTGCCCTGACTGCCCTAGCCGCCTTGGCTGCGCTGGCTGTCCTGACTGCCCTAGCTGCCCTAGCTGCCCTAGCTGCCCTAGCTGCCCTGACTGCCCTAGCCGCCTTGGCTGCCTTGGCTGCCCTAGCTGCCTCGGCTGCCCTAGCTGCCCTAGCTGCCCTGACTGCCCTAGCTGCCTGGCTGTCCTGACTGCTCTGGCTGCCTTGGCTGCCCTAGCTGCCTCGGCTGCCCTAGCTGCCTCGGCTGCCCTAGCTGCCCTGACTGCCCTAGCTGTCCTGACTGCTCTGGCTGTCCTCGACCACCTCGGCGGCGAACATCGCCACCAGTTCCATCCCGCCGATCTCGGTCAGGTTCGCGCCGGCCGCCTGCCACTCGGGCGAGGCGAACGTCGTCTTCATGGCTTCCCGTGACTCGAAGTACAGCTCGGCCACCAGGTGCGGTTCGTGGTCGCCGAGGAAGCCGGGCACGTAGACCCGTTGCACCTTGGCCACCTCGGCGCGCAGCACGCCGGGCGCCCTGGCCACCAGCGGCAGGTGGGTGGCGAAGTACTTCTCGTCGAACTCGTCGGGATTGGCGGGTTTCCGGTACAGCGCGAGGTACTTGATCACGTGACGCCTCCCAGTGTCACTCCGGCGCCCACCTGGCTCCGCCAGATGAGCTGTGGTTCTCCAGCCTGGCGGTGCTTTCCAGCCTGGGCCGGCACTGTAACAACAGCTTCACGCGCCGTCACCGAACGCTGCTCCGGTTGGGGCCCTCGGCACCATGGAAGTGTGCGGATCATTCTGCTCAGACATGCGCAAAGCCTTGGCAACGTTGACGAACTGGCCTACTGCCGCATCCCCGACCACGCCCTGCCGCTGACTCCGCTCGGTGAGCAGCAGGCCACCGCGGCCGGCCCCGCGGTCCGCCGCGTCCTCGGCGCCGAGCCGGTGGCCGTGTACGTCAGCCCCTACCTGCGGACCCGTCGCACCCTGCACCTGCTCGACCTCGGTGACCTGGTCGAGCGCACGGTCGCCGAGCCCCGGCTGCGCGAGCAGGACTGGGGCAACCTCCAGGACCCGGTCGAGCAGGAGCTGCAGAAACGCCAGCGCCACGCGTTCGGCCACTTCTTCTTCCGGCTGGCCCACGGGGAGTCCGGCGCGGACGTGGACGACCGGTGCGCGGCCTTCCTCGGCGAACTCCAGCCGAAGATGATCCGGGATCCCCGACATCCCAAGACCGTGCTGATCGTCTCGCACGGCCTGACCATCCGACTGCTCTGCCGTCGATTACTCGCGTGGAGCATCGAGCTGTTCGAGTCGTTGTCCAATCCCGAGCACTGCGAGCACCGGGTGCTCAGCTACGACGGCGGGGTGTGGCGGCTGGATCGACCGTTCGCGCAGTGGCGGGACGCGCCGGACGGCACCACCCAACTGGCGCAGCGGTGATCCAGCCGCTTCCGCCGCACCCGGGTCAGAGCAGGCCGCGGCGGTAGGCGTTCACCAACCTGCGTGGCACCAGGAGCTTCCGGCCGTCCGCCGTGGTGATCGGCACCAGCTCCGGTGCGCTCGCCTTCCAGCGCGCCCGGCGATGCCTGGTGTTGCTGCGTGACGTGCGGCGCTTGGGGACGGCCATCAGCGCTCCCCTCCCCGCCGCTCCCGCCGGCCGTAGCGGCGGTGGAACTTCTCCACCCGGCCCGCCGCGACCAGGCGCTGCTGCCCGGTCCAGAACGGGTGTGCGCCCGCGGTGACGTGCACGTCCACCTCGGGCTGGCTGCCTGGTTTCACGCCTGGTCCTCTCGGTCCTCTCGGTTCTTCCGGTTCGTGCGGTTGGTTGGGTCGTCGCGGCCGGGCGTGCCGGCGCCGGTGGGGCTGGGCGGTGCGCAGCCGCTGTCCCGCCAGTCGGCGAACGGGTCCGGGTAGCGCAGCCACTCCCGCTGGCCTCGGCCGAGTTCCGCGTCGGTGAGCAGGGCGGCCCGCAGTGCCGAGGTGATCTCCTCGGGGTCGGCCAGGTGGGACAGCACCGCCAGTTCCTGGGTGCGGTCGCCGTGGTCGGGGTGCCAGCTCAGCGCGGCCATGGCGCGGCGCTCCGGGTCGACACCGGCCCAGTCCGCGTCGGGGATCGCGGCCAGCCACGGGCCGGCGTGCCCGACCCGCAGTCCGCCGCCGGCCGACTCCAGCCACAGCGCCACGTCGGGCTGGCTGGCCAGCCACACCCGGCCCCTGGTGCGCACCACGCCGTCCAACAGCACGTCCAGCGCCCGGTGCAGCCGCTGCGGGTGGAAGGGCCGGCGCTCGCGGAACACGGTGAGCGCCACCCCGCAGTCCGGCTCCAGCGGTGGCTGACCGCGCAGCAGCGGCCCGTGCGGGTCGTCGGTCCGGCCCCGCCGGGCGTTGTCCGGCACCCGCCCCAGCAGGCCGGCGACGTCCACACCGGCCCCAGCACCGTCCGGGGTGGACAGTTCCACGCGGGCGGTGGCCGGGGCCAGCCGGTCCAGCACGGCCCGGGTGCGCGCCCCTGCCCAGGCGTCCGCGCCCGGCACCAGCACCAGCGCGTCGGCGAACTCCACCTGGCCCACGGCCACCTGGGCCAGGGTGCGCTCGTCGGTCGCTGCCGCGCCGAGACCGCGCTCGGCCAGGGTGGTGTCCCCGGTGGCGTCGGTCAGCCAACTGGCCAGGTCCACGGTGGTGATCACCGCCTCGATCCGCACCCGGTCCGCCGCGGTGCGCCCGTCCGCGAGCAGCACGTGGTGGATGGCCCAGCAGACCGCCTCGGGTTCCAGGGCGGGGTCCAGGTGCAGCACGATCCGGTGGACGGTGTCCGACCGCGCGGCCAGCCGGACCAGCAGCGGCAGCAGGTCCTCGCGCAGGGTGCAGGACACGCAGCCGTGGGCGAGTTCCAGCAGCGCGGTCCGGTCGTGGATGTCCGGGCCCGGCCGGTGGTGGCGGACTCGGCGGTGGATCACGCCGTCGGCGAGCCGGCGCAGGTCGTGCCGGATCACCGCGGTGCCGGCCCGGTCGAGCAGCAGCGCGTCCGCGACCGTTGCGGCGGCCGGCTCGGCCAGCCCGGCCACCAACACCACTGGGATGCGCTGGTCCGTGACCACGACAACCCCCTATCGACAATGATTTCCATCTAGCTGTCGGGCACGCTACCCTGTCGCCGGGCATTTGTGAAAACGGATCCCGTTTTCATCTAGGTCTGGCCCATCAGGAGTGAGGAGAGCGGAACCCGTGGCCCGCAACGAACTTCGGCCCATCGTCAAACTCCGGTCCACCGCCGGGACCGGCTACACCTACGTGACCCGCAAGAACCGGCGCAACGACCCGGACCGCCTGGTCCTGCGCAAGTTCGACCCGGTGGTACGCGCGCACGTCGAGTTCCGCGAGGAGAGGTGACCGACGTGGCCAAGAAGTCCAAGATCGTCAAGGACCAGCAGCGCCGCCAGGTGGTGGCCAGGTACGCGCAACGCCGGGCGGAACTCAAGGAGGCGCTGCGCTCACCCGCGTCCACACCGGACCAGCGCGCCGCCGCCGCGCGCGCCCTGCACCGGCTGCCCCGCGACGCCAGCCCCACCCGGCTGCGCAACCGGGACGCGGTGGACGGCCGGCCGCGCGGCCACTTCCGCGCGTTCGGGCTGTCCCGGATCCGGCTGCGGGAGCTGGCCCACCGCGGCGAACTGCCCGGCGTGACCAAGTCGAGTTGGTGAGGAGGACACCACCGTGGCACGAGTCGAGCGGCGCCCTGGCAAGCGCCGGCAGAACCTGCTGCTCAAGGAAGGCGTCGAGCGGGTGGACTGGAAGGACACCACCCTGCTGCGCAAGTTCATCTCCGACCGGGGCAAGATCCGCTCCCGGCGGGTCACCGGCCTGACACCGCGCCAGCAGCGCGAGGTCGCCTCGGCGATCAAGACCGCCCGTGAGATGGCCCTGCTGCCGTACCCGGGACCGAGCCGGAGCTAGCCAGCCCCTCCCTCCGCATCGGACACCCGACCGGGTCAGAGTCCTCACCTGACCGGGTGGCAGACTGGCGCTGAGCCCACTGGACACACTGGACTGGGAACCAGCCGGCAGAGCACACCGTCCACTCGCTGACGTGTTACGCCAGGATCGGCACAACGACCGATCGCACCGTTAGCCTGGATAGGCCAAGCCGGCGTACGTGGCAGGACGTCCACGTGTTCAGTCGGACTGGGGAGTGTCGAGGGCGAAGTGGAGTACGACAGCCCGCTGGCGGCGGGCGACATACCTTCCGAGGACCAGCGGGTCCGCGACCTGCTCAACGCCGGCCGGCTGGCCGACGCCAACCAGTTGTTCGACGAGGTGGTGGCCAGGGTGCCACCGGGCGGCGGACGCTGGAGCCGGTCGGCCGTGCTGGTCAACCGGGCGGTGTTGGCCTGGCGGCTGAGCCGGATCCCGCTCGCGCTGGAACTGGCCGCCGAGGGGTGGACCGACCTGGACTCCGAGCACCCCGACTCACCGGCGGCGGCCCAGACCATGAGCGCGCTGGGCTACCTGCTGGAGGGCATCGGCCACCGCCGGGCCGCCCTGGACATGCTGCGGCTGGCCGTGCAGGTCGCCAGGCGGTCCGGGGACGCCGAAACGCTCGCGCAGTGCCTGCAACGGCTCGGCGGCATCCTGAACTTCCGCGCGGCCTCCGGCCCGCCCCAGGCCGCCGAGCAGGTGTTCCGGCAGGCCGCCGGCTACCTGCGGGAGGGCCTGGAGCTGGTGGCGGACCCGGCGTTCCGGCGGGCGATCATGGCCGCCTACAGCCGGTCGCTGATCGGCATCGGCGCGTACGACCGGGCCGAGCAGCTGGCCAGGGACACCCACGACCAGTGCGTGGCGGTCGGCGACGAGTGGGGCCAGGCCGTGGCCGACTGGGTGCTCGGCATCCTGCACCAGCACCGCGGCGACCAGGACCAGGCTCGCGACGTGCTGCGCCGCGCCGTGGAGCTGGCCGAGCGGGTCAACGACATCTCGCTGTTGTTCCGCTTCTCCCTCGACCTGGCCGACGCCTGCGCCGCCGTGGGCGATCCCGTGGGTGAGGCCGCCGCGCTGCGCCGCAGCGTCGGGGCCAGCCTCACCGCCGTCGAGACCCTCCAGGAGGGCCTTGGCCAGGCGCTGGAACAGCGCAAGGTGGCCGTGCAGGCGCAGCGGCTGGCCGTGGCCGCGCAGGAGGCGGCGGCGCGCGACCCGCTCACCGGGCTGACCAACCGGCTCGGGCTGGAGCGCACCGCGCCGTTCCTGTTGGACAGCACCGCCACCAAGGGCCGGATCCCGTGGCTGGTGCTGTTGGACGTGGACGGGTTCAAGGGCGTCAACGACGACGCCGGGCACGCGGCCGGCGACGCGGTGCTGCGGGAGATCGCCCAGCTGCTGCGGCGGGAGTGCCGGATCGACGACCTGGTGGCCCGGTGGGCCGGCGACGAGTTCGTGGTGCTGCTCGGCGACACCGGCAACGACTACGACATCGGCCCGGCCGTGGCCGAGCGCATCCGCAAGTCCGTCGACCAACACGACTGGTCCGGACTGCTCGGGCCGATGATCCGCCCGCCAACGGTCAGCGTGGGCGTGGCCGCCGGACCGGCCAAACTGGACACCCTGTTCAAGGCCGCGGACGCCGCCCTGTACCGGGCCAAGCGGCTCGGCCGCAACCGGGTCGAGGTGGAACCGACGGCCAGGTCGTAGCCTCTCCCCCGTCAGGCAGTTGGCACGTGGTGATGGGAGCGTGGCGCGATGCGGACCATGTCCGAACAGGAGTGGCGGGACTTCGTCGGCGAGGGCACCAGGACCGGCAAGCTGGCCGTGGTCCGCAAGGACGGCAGCCCGCACGTCACCCCGGTGTGGTTCCTGATCGACGATGCCACACCGGACGCGCCGCACATCGTGTTCACCACCGAGGCCACCTCGGTCAAGGGCCGGGCGCTGCGTCGCGACGGCCGGTTCTCGCTGTGCGTGGACAAGGAGCACCCGCCGTACGGCTACGTCCGGCTGGACGGCGTCGCCGAGCTGTCCGAGGACCTGGACGACCTGCTCACCTGGGCCACCCGGCTGGGCACCCGGTACATGGGCGAGGACCTGGGCCCGGCCTACGGCCGCCGCAACGGCGTGCCCGGCGAACTGCTGGTGCGCGGCCGGATCACCAAGGTCGTCGCCGTGGACAACGTCTCCGACTGACCCCGGCCACCAGCACCGCCCGGTGCCGCCCAGTGCCGCCCGGAAGCGGCCGACCCTAGGGGATCAACCCGCAGCCGACCCCGAGCGCGACGTCGTCCACGTCCGCCTGGGGTCGGACCGCGAACCACTCCGCGGACCGATGCCGGAACCGCACGCTCGTCCATAGCTTTGCCGTGTCCCGTTCACCCCGGCAAAGGAAGTGACGACACATGCGATTCCGCTCCGCGGCCGCTGCCCTGACCAGTGCTGTGCTGACCGGCGTGGCGGTGACCACCGCCGCGCTGCTGGCGGCACCGGCCGCGTCCGCCGCCGACACCGCGTCCGCCGCCGACGTCGGCACACAGGTCATCGGGGGTCGTCCGGCCACCGAGCGCTACGAGTTCATGACCGCGTTCCAGCTCAACGGCGCGTTCCGCTGCGGCGGCTCCCTGGTCGCGCGGGACTGGGTGGTCACCGCCGCGCACTGCTTCGCCCGGCGGGAGGCGGACGGTTCGGTCGTGCCGATCTCCACCGAGGGCCTGACCGCGCGGGTCGGCAGCCACGACTGGACCACGGGTGGCAGCCAGGCCCGGGTCACCGAGATCGTGCTGAACCCGGAACTGGGCCTGGGCAGGGGTGATCTGGCGTTGCTGCGGCTCGACCACCCGGTGCGCCAGCGGCCGATCCGGATCGCCGCCGCCTCCGGTGCGCCCGGAACCGTGACCCGCGTGCTCGGCTGGGGCCGGACCAGCGAGGACTCCCCGGAGAAGTCCCAGTGGCTGCGGGAACTGGACACCCGGATCGTGCCGGACGAGCAGTGCGGCGACATCTTCGACCCGGCCAGCACGTTGTGCACCGAGGGCGTGCTGCCCGGCACCAACGCGTGTGACGGCGACTCGGGCGGTCCCCAGCTCCAGCGCGGGGCCGACCGCCGCTGGGAACTCGTCGGCGCCACCGGCGGCCCCGCCGACGACGACGGCCGCTGCGGCACCGGCTTCGGCTACTGGACCGACGTCACCGCCTACCGCGACTGGATCGAGCACACGGTGTGAGCCGCCGGCCGGTCCCCGTCCGAGGTGGTCAGCGGAATCCGCCGCAGGCCCGCCCGCTGACCACCTCCGGCCCGCACCCGGGCCAGCCAGGGCTCAGCTGGTGGGGCGGTGGGTGGGGAAGTGCACCACCTGCTGGAAGGTGGGCCGGTTCTGCCAGCCGATCTTGTTCTGGGTGATGCCGCCCATGGGGCGGTGGATGATGGTGTCGGCGCACCACTGGTCACCGGCCGAGCAGTCGGCGTCGCCCGGGTAGACCTGTTTCGCGGGGGTGGCCACGGCCTTGGCGAGGCTGTCCAGCAGCACCTGGCGGCACTGGGTGAGCAAGCCGCCGCCGCAGTAGCGCCGGTCCAGCCCGCCGCTGACCTGCTCGCCCAGCACCGCGCGGAGGTCCTTGTCCACGTAGCTCCACCAGCCGTACTGGAACGAGGAGCCCTTGTGCGGGGTGGTGCCGTGGGTGTCCGACGGCGGCTCGTCGACCTGCACGGCCCTGGTCAGCTCGGTGTAGAGCGGGCTGCCCAGTCCGGGTTCGAACGCGGCCCGCACCAGCAGCGGCCACCACGCGTCTAGCACCCGGATGGCGTCGGCGTGGGTGTAGTTGTGGCTGCCCGGCGTGGTCTCCCGGCGCAGCGAGCCGGCCGCCTGCCAGGCGCGCAGTTGGCTGACCGCGTTGGCCAGGGCCGGGTCGGTGACCGGTGCCGCGTCGATCACCCGCAGCAGTTCGGGCAGCACCTGCTCGGCGCGCAGGTCGACCAGGGCCGCCTCGGCCATCGCCCGGGTCAGCGCGGCCGGCGTCACCGGCACGCCACTGTCCACAAGTGACTTCACCCGGTCGTCGAGCAGGTCGCCCCGGTGCACCGAGCCGTTGCCGAACCCGGCGGCCGTGTACTGCTCGGCCTGCTTGTTGTTCCAGCTGATGTAGTAGTCCTGGTTGATCGAGTTGGGGTGCTGCGCGAACGGCGTGTAGCTGGCCGTGTTGGTGGTGGGGTTCCAGCCCAGCCACTCGTTGGCCGGCTCGGCCAGCACCGGCAGGTTGGGGTCCACGGTGGACGGTCGAACCGGGTTGCTGCCCGAGTTGAAGTAGGCGATGTCCTCGGCGTCGGCGTAGAACCAGTTGAACGTGTAGCTGATGTTGTTGGCGGCGCGCTGGAAGTCCGCCGCCGAGCGCACCACGTCCGGGTTGTTGAACTGCTGGAACCCGATGATGGAGTCCACCTCGTGCAGGTAGGTGGACCGCAGGGTGGTGAACGCGACCGGCTTTCCGCCGACGGTGCCCCGGTTGCGCACCACCCCGTACTTGGTGCGCAGCGCGCGCAGGGTGTAGGCGCCCTTGGCCGTGCCGTCCGCGAGGGTGGGCTGCCACTCGTTGCGCCGCTCCAGCCGTTCCATGGCCACGCACTGGCCGTGGAACAGGTAGTACTCGGAGTCGCGGGTCACCGGCCCGCCGTCCGGCCGGCACAGCGGCACCGCGTAGGTGTCGATGATGTCCTGGTTGGCCGAGGTGGCGCTCCACGCGTAGTCCACACCTCGGCCCAACTGGACGTACATGCTCACCCCGGCGAAGGACGCGCCGCGCGCGCTGATGCCCGGGCCCTGCAGCTCCTGGAGGATCAGCAACTGCGGGGCGAAGTACCCGGTCTGCGGGCCGAACACGGCCACCGGGTTGCCGTTCTGGCCGTGCGCCCCGGACACCACCAGGGCGTTGGACATGCCGTGCGGCCGGCTCAGCAGGTCGGCGGGCAGCACGCCCCGGTCGAAGATCCCGCGCAGGGACTCCAGTTCCGGGGAGGCACCCGAGGGCCGGGGGTCACCGGCCGGTGCCGGCCCGACCTGTTGCGTCCCGGCCGACCCGGTGGGGTCGTGGACGATCGGCTCGTCGGTCACCGTGCCCGCGTCCGGCAGGGCCACCCCCGTGGCCTGGGCCGGGCTGGCCGCGTACGGGAAGGCCTGGCCGTCGTGCAGGGTCAGCACGGCCTCGGGGTCGTTCTGCTCGCGGAACGCCGCCCAGGCCCGCTGCCCGGCCTGCGCGCCGAACGCGTTCTGCGCGGCCAGCAGCACCAGCGCGGACTGCACCTCACCGCCGCCACCGGCACCGAACAGCGCGCCCACCACCGAGGCGATGGCCACCAGGTCGGTGGCCTTGAACGGCTCGATCTCGCCGGCGTTGGTGATCGCGTCCACGTGCCCGGTCAGCACGTACTCGCCGGGGAAGTAGCGGCCCCGGTGGGACTGGTCGATGTAGGCGTTGATGCCGGCCAGGTAGTCGGTGACGTCCTGGAGCGCCTGCTGGCCGGCCGGGCCGGCCGAGGCGACCCGGTCGATCTGGGCCTGCAGGTCGGCCTCGGTGTAGGGGGCGGCGGCCCAGAAGGTCTGCTCCAGTGCCCGGTTGGCGGGCGCGCCGCCGGCGAACGGGGTCAGCTGGCCCCGGCCGACGTGCCGGAACAGGTCCATCAGCCAGAGCCGGTCCTGTGCGGCGGCGTAGCCGGCGCCGAACTCGGTGCCCGACCGGGTGGTGCCGTAGATGTGCGGCATGCCCAGGGTCTTGTCCCGCACGATGGTCACGTCCGAGCGCGGGCTGGTGGTGGACTCCACCTGGTCGGCCGGCACGCCGAAGGCCGCGGTGTTGAAGAACGTGCTGAGCTGCTCGTTGGTCAGCCCGGGGTAGCCACCGGCCAGGTTGGCGTACTTGCCCAGCTGGTCGGCGCTGTGCTTGGGCCGGATGCCCAGGGTGCGGTTGGCCAGGATCTCGGCCAGGGTGGCGTTGCCGTTGGCGCCCGGTGGCAGCACGTCGAAGCACTGGGCGGCGCAGTGGTCCGGCGCGGCGAAGGTGCTGGCCGGGGGCGGCTGTGCGGTGGCAGGGGGTGACACGGCGATGGTGAGTGCCCAGCCGGTGGCGACCGTGGCCAGCAGGGCGATCCCGGCTTTCCGTCTCGACATGGATGGGCTCCTCTCCGGAGACGGGTGAGGCGCGCGTTACACGTGGTAACACGATCGCGAAATTCCTTCGCGTTTCACATCCACCGAATGGTGGTGCGCCACGACAAGCCGTAGTTGGATCTTGACCAGAAACATCTTTGGTGGGAAAAAGACTGCCGGTTCTGCTCCACACCTTCCCCTGCGTTGAAGGAGAACCCGTGATCCACGAACACGGTCAGCTCAACCGACGGGCGTTGTTACGTGGTGCCCTGGGCACCGGCGTGCTGCTGGGCAGCGGACTCGGCGTGGCCACCGTCGGCGCCGTGACCGCCCCCACCGCCGCGGCCGCGACCGGCCCCACCATCGCCAGCTGCGCGACCTGGGGCGCCCGCCAGCCCACCCGCAACCCCACCGCGGTGTACAGCCGCCCGGCGCGCATCCTGATCCACCACACCGCCACCGACAACGTCGAGGACTACTCCCTGGCGCACGCCTACGAGCACGCCCGGTGGATCCAGGACCTGCACATGGACACCAACGGCTGGCTGGACTCCGGCCAGCACTTCACCAACAGCCGCGGGGGTTACCTGATGGAGGGCCGCCACCAGAGCCTGGCCGCCCTGCGCAGCGGTGACCACCTGATCGAGGGCGCGCACTGCCCCGGCCAGAACCGCACCGCCATCGGGATCGAGAACGAGGGCAACTACATGGAGGTGGAGCCGCCGCAGGCGCTGTGGGACTCCCTGGTCGCCTTCTGCGTCTACACCTGCCAGCAGTACGACATCCCGCCCACCGAGATCGACGGCCACCGCGACTACTACGACACCCTCTGCCCCGGCGACAGGCTCTACGCCCTGCTGCCCAGGCTCAGGGAAGAGGTCGCCGCCGCGCTGAACTGACAAGCCCTGAACCGACGCCGGCCCGGCCGGTCCACTGTGGACCAGTCGGGCCGGCCAGGACCGCCGACACGGGACTGTCGGCGGTCGGTTCCAGCGGCGGACGAGCGAACCACCTGGCCGCCGCTCAGTGCTCCGCCGGCCCGGCGTCCCTGACCAGCGCGATCGCGTCGACCCCGCCCAGCGCCTCGACGTCCAGCGGGATGTAGCGGGGCTCGGCCGCCGCGTCGCGCCTCGGCACGAGGTCGGTGCGCCCGCCCAGCGCCTCGACGAGTTGGTCGGCCGGGTAGAGCGCACCGTCCTCAGTGGACTCGGCGAGCAGCCCTTGCAGGCTGTCCGATCCCGGATCGGTCAGGCCGACAGCGGGCGCCACCCCGAAGTCCGCGCCGATCACCGCGTAGTCGGCACCAAGGCGTGGCGCGACCAGGGCGCCCGCGCTCCACCACCGCACGTCCACCACGTCGTTGCGCCAGCGCGTCCGATGCCGCTGGAGGTGGCCGTTGTGCGCGAAGACCAGCGTCGGGCCGCGCTCGGCCTCGGCCGCCGCGATCGCCACCAGGTTGTCCGCCATCATCGCGTCCCGGGTCGCCAGCATCCTGGCCACCCGCTCGGTGCCCGGGTCCGCCATCACCGCGTGGTACCGCAGCAGGCCCTGGGCCGTGCGCGCGAACAGGCACGCCCGGTCGTACGCGGCCGGCGAGGTGGCGGCGCGCAGGCTGGGCGCCTCGGCCGCCAGCACCCCGATCAGGTCGTCGCTGACCACCCGGAGCTGGCGGGCACGCGCCGACCGGCCAACCGACCGGGTCGGGTCCATGCCCGCCTCGGGGTTGGTCCACTCGTTGTCGTCGCCGACCAGCTCGTCAACGGCGGCGATGGAGTGGGGCACCCTGGCCGGGTCGAGGTGCGCCGCGAGGTAGTCGTGCAGCGCGGTGAGCGCCTGGCGGGGACTGGCCGCGTGGCTCATCTCGATCGGCGCGTCGAACCCGTGGAACCGCACGTGGTCGGCTGGGTCGCGCGCCGCGTTGACCGCGCGCAGCCAGGCGATCAGCTCGCGGTTGGCCGCCTCGTCCCGGAAGCCGTGGCTCAGGCCGTTCGCCACCACCTCGTCGAGGTCGCCCGCACCCGTGGTGACGTGGTCGTTGACGACCAGGCCGGCCACGCAGTCACTCTCGATCGCGATGGAGCGGTAGCCGTGCCGCTCGACCAGGTGCCGCAACACGCGGTTGCGCAGCAACGGGAACGCCGCGAACAGGTGCGTGGGCTCACCGAGCCCCAGCACCCGGGGCTGGACCGGTCTGGCGGCCAGGAACCGGTCCAGTGCGTCGCCGAGATCGGCCTCCTCGGCACCGAACCGCCAACCAAGCGAACCGACAGCGGCAGCGGACATCGCCACACCTTCCTTTCCCAGATCCGACCCTTCTAACGTATCCTTGAACAATTCGTTTAAGGATTTCGCAGAGCGAAGACTGCAATAACCGCGTCAACCCTCAACGGGAGGTTTCATGGCGTCGCGTTCGGACCGGCTCCGGCCCGCCGATCTCGCCCGCGAGCACGGGCTGTCCGCGCAGGCGATCCGCAACTACGAGGAGGCGGGCATCCTGCCGCCGGCCACCCGCGGTCCGCAGGGCTACCGCCGGTACACCCCGGTCCACGCCCAGGCGCTGCGCACCTTCCTGGCGCTGCGGCCGGGGCACGGCCACCAGGCGGCGACCGAGATCCTGCGGGCCGCCAACGCCGCCGACCACGACGCGGTGTTCCGGCTCATCGACCAGGGCCACGCCGAACTGCTGCGCGACCGCACCACCCTCGACGAGGTCGCCAGCGCACTGGAGAAGCTGGCCTCGACGGAGCCGAGCCCGGCCGCCGATCGCGCGCCGCTGACCGTCGGCGCCCTGGCCCACCAGCTCGACGTGCACCCCGCGACGCTGCGCAAGTGGGAGGAGGCCGGGGTGCTCCACCCGCACCGCGACCCCGCCACCGGCTACCGCCACTACCTGCCGGACACCGTGCGCGACGCCCGGCTGGCCCACCAGCTGCGCCGAGGCGGCTACCTGCTGGAGCAGATCGCCCTGGTGATCGACCAGGTCAGGAACGCGGGCGGGGTCGGCCCGCTCAAGGAGGAGCTGCACACCTGGCGCGCCCGGCTCCAGCAGCGGAGCCGGGCGATGCTCGACGGCGCGGCCCAGCTGTCCACCTACCTCGACCTCACCGCCGCCGACGGACCGCACCGAGTGGACAGTCCCAACCGGACACCATGATCACCCGACCAGGCGGCATTCGCCGTGTCGGCGTTCCACCGCAATCCTGTTGATGTTTCAGTGAGTCGGGCCATTCGTGTTCCGGGTCCGGTCCTCGACGGTCCGGGAACACGCCGTGGTGCCCCGCCACTCCAGCATCCCCGTGGAGGAACACATGTCCGTCCGCAAGGCATTCGCCGCTGCCACGCTGATCCTGGCCGGCTTGTTCACCAGCGCCGGCACGGCCGCCGCCGACAACATCACCGTTGGCAGCGAGGTTCCCGACGACCTGACCGACCTGACCTGCATCCCCGCCGACGCCCAACCCGTTGGCGTCGACCTGACCGGCCTGGTCTGCGACGCACCCGCCGAGTAACCCCCGCCGGCCCGCAGCCCCCGCGCACCCGCTCCCCCGGGCCGCGCGGGGGCTGCCGCGCGTCACCCGCCCCCTCCTCCCCCCCCGGTCCACCTGTCCACGGCGTGGGGCCCCGGCCTTCCCCACAAAGGCCGGGGCCCCGGGTTGGAGCGTCCCGCTTCCCCCTACTCCCCCTCGCGCGGGCCGCCCCGCCCCACCCCCCAGTCCTTGGCCCTGGTCTCGAACTCGTCCTTGGCGCCGGGGCCGCCGTACTCGCCGAGCACCTGGCCGAGGTAGCCGGCCAGGCCGAGCCGCTGGGCCTCGCCGAGTCCACCGGGCGAGGCCTCTTCCAGCGCGGCCAACAGGTTGTCCGCCCAGTGCACCTGTTCCTGACCGCTCACCAGCCGCACCAACTGGGTCAGTTGCGGTGCCACCTCGCCGATCCGCTCGATCTGGTTGTCGTTGTGGTGCAACCACCACAGCAGGGCGTTGCCCACGCTGTTGAACACGTTGTCGCGCAGGTACCGCAGCTCGGCCCGCTCCAGTTCCCGCTCGGCTTGGCGCAGCTCGCGCCGCCGGTTCAGCTCGACGTGCCGGCGGACCAGGTCGAGGTCGGCCTCCTCGACGGTGATGTGCACGTCCTCGGCGCGCGCCCACACGTTGGTGTTCTCCACCTGCAACCGCTTGCCAAGCTCGAAGGCGAGCTGTTCGCGCAACGGCTTGTGGTGCACGGGATTGGCCTGCCTGGTGATGGCCGCGGCCCGCTGCACGATCGCGTTCACCGCCGTGGACTGGGGAATGGCGTGCCGGTAGTCGGCACGGCCGTCCAACGTCCACACCACGGTGAAGCTGGCCTGGAAGTCCACAAAGGACATGCTGCTGGGCAGCGCGGTCTGGTACTCCTTGCGGTGGTGCTCGGGCTCGGGCACGGCAGGGGCGGTGGCCTCGGCAGCGGCCGAGGCGGCCCGTCGATCCGCGGCGGCGAGGTAACGGCGTTCGCGGCGCTTGCGCCACCGCTCGGCCACGGACCCGAATAATCCCGGACTGGTGTCCGGCCACGGTCTGGTCGTCATCGGGGTGTCCCCTCCTCTGCGGGCGAGCGCCGCAGGGCCAACGGATGCACTCGATCGATGCGCTCGTCCAGAGCGTCGACCACGGCCCGCTCGTCGGCCTCGCCAGCGGCGGGCCAGTGGGGAACCGCCATGTCACGGTGCCAGCGTTCGGCGGTCAGCCGCAAGGAGTCCAATGGGCGAGCACGTTCGCCGGCGGCCGTCACCAGAACGTCCAACAGCGCGTCCCGCCAGCGCGCGTCCTTGGCCAGGGTCAGCCACGCCCGCACCGCCCAGTCGCGTTTGCCGTGGTCGACGCCGTCCAGCACAGCGTCCCAGGACCGCACCACCAGGTCGTGGACCAGCGTGTCACCGGCGAGGTCCGCCGGGGTGAGCGGACCGCTCTCGGTCACGGTCAGCTCGACCAGCACCCGCACGCCCAGCAGCCACTGCCCGGCCCGCCCCCCGGCCACCCACTCGGCCACCCGGGTGAGCACCGCCTCGGGGCCGCCGGGGTGCGCGGCCAGGCCGAGCACGGTGTCCACCACCAGGTCGGCCACCCACGGCTCGTCGTGCCCGGCCAGCCAGCCCAGCGCGGTCAGCGCGGTGCTGTGCGTCCGACCGAACTCCCGCCGGCACACCGCGACGATCGTGCGCACCATCCGGCCGGGCAGCCGGGGGTCCCGGGCCCACTCGTAGATCCGGGCCCGGATCCGCTGCCCGATGGGGGCGCGGACGGCGGCCAGGCCGAGCACGGTGTCCGCCAGTTCCCTGGTGGCCGCCTGGGGCGCGGCCGACCACACCCGGACCGCCCGCACGACCGGCGCGGCCATGTTGTTCCGCGCGCACAGCTCCACCACCCGGTCCGCCAGCATCGGCACGTCCCACCGGTCCAGCAGGATCTCGGGGTCCAGCGGCACGGCCACCAGCCAGTCGACCAGTGCGCCGCGCAGCTGCGGGTAGCCCTGCCACACGTGGTGCAGCACGGAGAAGTCGTAGGCGCTGCGGGTGAACCGCACCCGGTCGTCGCTGATCTCCACCCCGCGCAACCCGGCCAGCCGGGCCCGGAAGCTCTCGCTGGCCAGCCCCTGCGGTCCGGTGTCCGGCGCGTTGGTGATCCGCAGCAGCGCGGCCTCGGCGCGGTAGACGTGCTCCAGTTGGCCGCCGTTGAGCAGGGCGGTGGCCAGCAGCAGCGCCCGCCGCCTCGGATCGGCGCACTGGTCGAACTCGATGGCCAGCTCGTCCGACCAGTTGTGGTAGGCGGCCACGGCCTCGGCCAGCCGGCCGGCCGGGTCGCCGGCCGGGTCGGCGGCCGGGTCCGGGGTGACCGAGCAGAACAGGCGGGCCAGCCGCACCACGTCGGCCGGGCGAGCGCGCAGGCAGATGTCGGTGACGGCCGCATCCGCCAGCACCGCGTCGGCCGTGGCCGGGTCGACCCCGCTGGCGGTCAGGTGGGCGCGCAGCACGTCGGTGGCTGGTGGCGCGGCGGTGATCTCGGCGACCAGGTGGCCGTAGCGGTCGGCGAGCGCGGTGGTGTTCGCCGCCCCGGGCAACAGCACCACCAGGCGACCCCGGGCCTCGACGATCCGGCCGAGGAACGCGCCGAGCTGGCTGTCCACCCGACCGCCGGTTTCCATCGCGGTGAGGTCCAGCAGCACCAGGGCGTTGTCCGCGACCGGACGGGCCCCGAGGTCGAGGTCGACGTCGGCCTCGATGAGGTCGATCGCCGGATCGGGCGCGCCGAACACCGCGTCCAGCAGGGCGATGCCCAGGGCGCGCAGGTTGATCCCGGTGTCCTGGTCGGCCACGAACACGACCCGGTCGTCGCCGCGCAGCTTGTCCAGTGCCGAGGTGAACCCGGCGGGCCGGACGAACGTGGTCAGGTGCCAGTGGACGGTGGCGCTGTCCAGCAGGGTGCTGCCGGTGGCGCTGGGCGGGACCGGGGCGCCGTCCGCGCCGAAGAACACGTACTGGGTCAGCCGGTGGTAGTAGTCGCGGCCGGCGACGCGGTTGCGGTCGCCGGTGACATCCTGGTCGATGTCGAGATCGCGGTCGCGGTCGCGGTCCCGGTCGAGATCGAGGTCCCGGTCGCGGTCGCGGTCGAGGTCGGTGGTGGCGGGCACGCCAGGGGCGGTCACCGGTCGCCCCGCTTCTTCTTCGGGATCCTGTTGACACCGCCCCGCAGGTCCCGGCCGACCACGATGTTGTCGTTGCCGGTCACGTTCTGGTCGCCGCCGCGGTGGTGGGTGTAGCTGTCGATGTAGCCGGCCTGGATCGCGGTCCCGTGCACCTGGCCGGAGATGGAGTTGCGCACGTCGCGCACGGTCGGCCTTGGTTCCCTGATCACGTCGCTCACCTCGTCCTCGGGCCCGGTGTCCGGCTCGGTCTCGTCGCTCTGGTCGGTGCTCGCGCCGGTGCCGAACCCCTGGGTGAGCAGGTCCCCCGACGGTTCGGGCACGTGCAGGTAGGCGGTGCCCCGGTACTGCTTCACCCGCACGGTGGTCGGCACGAACACGCTGGTCGGCTTGGTGGCGTAGCCGCTGGCCACCACGTCCTCGTAGACCCGGGCGGACAGGATCGCGGCGACGAAGGTGACGTCCTTGTGCGAGTTGGCCAGCAGCTGCCGCAGTTCCTCGGCCTCCAGCAGCCGGCTCACCTCCACCCGGGCGTCGCCCGAGCCGCTGCCCAGCCGGTCGTCCTCGGACAGGGTGAGCGGGCCGACCGAGATGCCCACCCGCAGCCGCATCCGCGTGTTCCGGTTCTGCCAGCGCAGGAACTTGTCGTACTCGCGCAGCGTGGCCTGCAGGCTGTCCAGGAACGGCCCGACCAGGACGGGCAGCACCTCCGGCCGGAACCCCACCGCGTACCCGTCGCCGGTGCTCTCCGGGAACCGGCGTTCCTCCCAGAGATCGCCGTGGCCGGCGTGCTGCAGCGCCGTGCGGAGCACCCCGGGCACCTCCTCGATGAGGTAGCGGTGGTCCGCGGCCTGGTTGTCGCTGAACCGCTCGATGTCCACCACGACAACTGCCTGGTAGGGCGGCAGTTCCCGAATCCGCTGAGCCGGCTCGTGTGGTGCGTCAACCATGTCCAGTCCTCGTCCCTTCCGATCCCTGATCGATGTGCCGCGACCGTGCGTTCACCGTGCCACCGCCGCGGCCGGCGGATTGTCCACGAATGAACAAATGAACGGTGACGCAGGTCACATTGTGACGGCTAGCGGGTGAGCCTGTCAGCTGCCGCGGCGAGCCGACGCAGCCGGGCCAGGTCGGCGACCAACAGGCGTCGGTCGGCGAGCAGCACCCCCTCGGCGCGCAGCTGCGCCACCAGCTGGGCGACCAGGCTGCGGGACACGCCCAGCGCCTGGGCCAGCAGGGTCTGCGAGAACGGCACCACCACCGGCTCCTCGGGTGGCTCGCCGGCCAGCTCGATCACCTCCAGCAGCAGGCCGATCAGTCGCTGGCGGGGGCTGCGGTGGGCGAGCGCGCTGGTGCGCTGGTTGCTGCCGCGCATCTTGCGCACGAAGTAGCGGTCGAACTCGGCGCGCCCGCCGTGCGCGCGCAGCACGTGGTCGAACGCCTCGGCGGTGAGCAGGTAGGCCACGCACGGTTCGAGCGCGACCACCGTGGCCGAGCGCGGTCCGCCGTCCCTGGCGGCCATCTCGCCGAGCAGGTCGCCGGGCCCGTTGAGGGCCAGCAGCAGCACGCCGCCGTCGCTGTCGGTGTGCACGACCTTGACCCGACCGGCGGTCAGCACCAGCAGTGACCTGCCTGGCGCGCCCTGGACCAGCAGGTGCTCGTTGGTCCGGTAGTCCCGGCGCGTGCCTCGGCGCAGCAGCTCGTGCCAGAGCGCCGCCGGCACCATCGCGCGGAAACCCCGCGGTGTGCTCCGCGAGTCGGGAGAGGTCACGGGCATGTTCTCTACCGGAAATCCACGCCACCGCGAAGGGCCGCCGGGTCAGCTTCGCCCGAACAGCCGTGTGACCGCCGACGTGCCGGAGCCGCCGAACCCGGCCCTATGCCTGGATGCGGGTGGCGGAGATGGCGCAGCCGTCACACCAGAACCCGAACAGCAGCCCCGGCAACCGCAACGGGCCGAAGGGCGTGCGGCGGCTCTCGATCGCGGCCAGGAACGGCATGTAGTTCCCGCACTCCGGGCAGAGGGCATGGGTCTCGGGTGACGGCCAGCGCGGTAGGCCGCCACGAAGTCAGCGACCCGGGGGTCGGAGGTCGCCATGAGACAGCTGACCGCCGCGGCGACCCCGTCGGCGCCGGCGCTGGTGAACAGCGCCGTGATCTGCTCGTCCTTCGCCGCGACCGGTAACCCGTCGGCGAAGACGATCTCCTCGACGCGGTTGGGCGTGTCCACACCTGCCTCCGTCCCGCGGGGAACCCGAGCGCCACATACTGGCAGCCCGTGGGTTCGGGTGACGTGCGGGCACCGGTTCAGCGCCCCTGGTTCGGGCCACGCACTGCGCGTCGTCCGGTCGTGCCGCAGCATCGGAGTTCCCGGAACTCGCCGGCCCGCCGGAAGGACACCGCCCATGACGACCGAGCGACCACCGGAGCGCCCCACCGCCGTGCCTGGTCAGCCCACCGTCGCCGTGCTCGGCATCGGCATCATGGGCCACGGCATCGCCGGCAACCTGTGCCGCCACGGCCTGCCGGTGCGGGTGTGGAACCGCACCAGGACCAAGGCCGAGCCACTGGCCGAACTGGGCGCGGTGGTGGCCGGCAACCCGGCCGAGGCGGTGGCCGGGGCCGACGTGGTGCTGACCGTGCTCAACGACGGCCCCCGGGTGCTGGAGGCGATCACCTCGGCGGAGACCGGGCTGACGCCTGGCACGGTGTGGGCGCAGGTGAGCACCGTGGGCGTCAGCGCGATCGCCCCGCTGGTCCAGTTCGCCGCCGACCGCGGACTGACCTTTGTGGACTCACCGGTGCAGGGCAGCAAACCAGCGGCGGAGCAGGGCCAGCTGGTGGTGCTGGCGGCCGGCCCGGCGTCGGCCCGCCCCGTGCTGGAACCGGTCTACCGGGCGATCGGCGAGCGCGTCCGGTGGGTGGCGGACACCGGCGAGACCGGCGCGGCCAGCCGGCTCAAACTCGTGCTCAACAGCTGGGTGCTGGCCCTGACGCACGGCACGGCCGAGGCGCTGGCCCTGGCCGAGGGGCTCGGCGTGGACCCGGCCGACTTCCTGGCCGTGGTGACCGGCGGCCCGCTGGACAACGCCTACCTGCGCACCAAGAGCCGGGCCATCCTGGCCAACGACTTCACCCCCACGTTCACCGTGACCAACGCGGCCAAGGACGCCGCACTGGTCGTCGGGGCCGCCGAGCAGGCCGGGGTGCGGCTGGACGTGGCCGCCGCGGGCCGACAGCGGCTGGAACGGGCCGCGGCCGGCGGGCACGCCGACGAGGACATGGCCGCGTCCTACTTCGCCAGCTTCATCCACTGAGCCCGCGCTCAGCAGTGCCCCAGCATCTCCAGCAGCGCGGCCTTCTCCTTGTCGTTCACGGACAGCCGGTAGGCGTGCTTGACCTCGATCCAGTAGCCGGCGTAGGTGCACCAGTAGGTGGTCAGCGGCGGCTTCCAGGACTCCGGGCCCTGGTCGCCCTTGGCCTGGTTGACGTTGTCGGTCACCGCGAACAGCTGGTGGTGGTCCAGGTCGTTGGCGAACTTCTGGCGCTGCTCGTCGGTCCAGTCGGCGGCCCCGCTGCGCCACGCGTTGGCCAGCGGCACCATGTGGTCGATGTCCACGTCGGCCGCGTTGGTCCAGGTCTCGCCGTCGTACGGGCTGGTCCACTCGCCGGCGGTGGCCTTGCAGTTGTCGTCGGTGCGCACGTTGCGGCCGTCCCGCTTGAGCACGGCCTCCCGGGTGTCGCACTTGCCCTCGACCGTCTTCCAGTGCGGGAACCGCTCGCGCGAGTAGCCGGACATGCTGCCCTCCGGCCGCACGGTCAGCTCGTTGAGCAGCTGGGTGGCCTGGCCGGGCGCGGCAGCCGAACCGCTGGACGCCTGGCCGCTGGACGCCTGGCCGCTGGACGACTGGCCGGTGCTGGGTGTTCGCGCGCCGGACGAGGTGCCGGGCGCGCAGGCCGCACCGGCGGCGGCGACCAGGCTGACCACCAGGGCGGTCAGCACTCTCGGCAATGACGTTGCCATCGGGTACCCCTTTCTGGTGACACCCGGTCGAGTGGCACCAGAAACGTTTTCTACCCAGCCGCCGAGTGATCCACCTAATTCACAGGTAAAGGACCGGACCGCTCCGGGGTGGGGCAGCCACCGGCTGACGGGGACGGGCACGCCGACCGCGCCGCCTGGACCACCCGCCATCATCCACAGTGGACAGAACACCGTCCGGGTGATCCCCTGGGTTGCCGCACCGGCAACCGGGATCACCGACTTGGAACATCCACTTAGGACACCTCAGCGCGCCCGGCCGCGATCCCGGCCGGCGGCTCGACCGGGGGCGTGGCGCCGACCAGGGCGGTGACCGCCGGGTGCCAGGTCTGGTGCGGCGGGCCGGCCAGCACCAGGCGCCGGACGACCCGCTGGCGCAGCGGGACCAGCACCAGCCGGCTGTCCAGCATGACCCGGACCAGCTCCGGCACCACGGACACGCCCATGCCGGACCGGATCATGGCCAGCAGCGTGCCCAGCTCGCGCACCCGGTGCACGGGGTCCAGCACCGCGCCGGCCAGCCGGTGGACCTCGCGCACGTGCGCCTCGCACCCGCCGCAGGAGAGCAGGAACGCGTCGTCGGCCAGGTCCCGCACGTCGATCACGTCCTCGCCGGCCAGCGGGTGGTCGTGCCGCAGCAGCGCGTGGAAGGCGTCCGCGCCCACCAGCACGCCCCGCTCCGGCGGCGCCGGATCGACCACCACGGCCAACTCGACCGCGGCCCCGGCCAGCCAGTCGGCCACCTCGTCGTCCTCGCCCTCGAACACCCGGACCCGCACCCGGGGGAAGTCCAGCCGCCACCGGGCCAGCAGGTCCGGCAGCAGCCCCTGGCACACCGTGGGCGGCGCGGCCAGCCGCAGCGTTCCGGTGGGCAGGTTGCCCTGCTGGGCGGCGAGGTCGGCGATGGCGGTGGTGGCCGCGACCGCGCTGCGGGCATGCGCCAGGATCTGGTCGCCGAACGCGGTCGGCCGGGGCCGCCCCGCGCGGACCAGCACCTGGCAGCCGACGGCGCGCTCCAGCGCCGCGACCGCGTGCGACACGGCCGACTGGCTGATGCCGAGCACGTCGGCCGCCGCGCTGAACCCGCCCTCGTCGACCACGGCCAGGAACGCCCGCAACTGGGCGATGTTCACCGACACCGGCGGCCCTCCCATGAGCATCTCTCATAACGCGCATCTGCATTACTTGTTGGACTCATGATGCCCGGACCGGCGAGGGTGACGCCGAACAACCGGCGCGGTCGGAGCGAGGTGCGGACATGACCAGGCAGCACAGGTCGGTGGGCTGGGTTCCCGGGTTCGTGGCGGTGTCCGCCATCTGGGGCTCCAGCTTCACGTTGATCAAGCTCGCGGTGGACGCGGGCGTGGCCCCGGTGTGGGTGGCGCTGTGGCGGTGCCTGTTCGGCGCGCTCACCCTGTGGCTGGTCTGCCTGGTGCAGCGCACGCCGATGCCGAGGGATCCCCGGCTGTGGGGGCACGCCGCCGTGGTCGCGGTGCTGCTCAACACGGTCCCGTTCACCCTGGTCGCCTACGCCGAGACCCGGGTGAGCACGGTGCTGGCCGGCGTGCTCAACGCGACAACGCCACTGGCCACGCTGGTGTTCGTGCTGCTCCTGGTGCGCCAGGAGCGCCCGACCGCGCGCCGGGTGGTCGGGCTGCTGGTCGGCTTCGCCGGGGTGCTGGTGGTGCTGGGCGCGTGGCAGGGCGCGGCCAGCGACCTGTCCCCGGGCAGCCTGGCCGTGCTGGGCGCCACCACCTGCTACGGCGCCGGGTTCGCCTACACCCGGCGGTTCTTCTCCGGCGGCGCGCACTCGGCGAGCGCGCTGTGCGCCGTGCAGATGACCTGCGCGACCGCGCAGCTGGTGGTCGTCGCCCCGCTGACCGGCACCGGCCCGAGTTGGCCGGGCCCGCTGCCGGCGGCCGGGCTGGTGCTGCTCGGCGCGCTGGCCACCGGGTTCGCCTACGTGCTCAACATGCGGGTGATCCGGGTGGCCGGCTCGACCGTGGCGGCCACCGTCACCTACCTGACGCCGGTGTGGTCCACGCTGCTCGGCGCGCTGCTGCTGCACGAGCCGCTGGGCTGGCACACGGCGGCCGGCGGGCTGCTGGTGATCGCCGGCGTGGTGTTCACCCAGACCAGGACCGGGCCCCGGGTCGGGTCGGCCGCGCCGGCGGCGCGTGACGCCCTGGTCCGGACCGACTGACCACGCCGCGCGAGTACGACTGGTGACGGCCCGTGTGGAGCTGGTCGGCGCGTGGTCGGCGCCCGGGCGGTGTCCTATCGTGGGCAGCGGCGGAACACCCTCCAGGTCCGGCTGGACCGCTGTTCCGCTGTGTCCGGAAGAGCGAGTGGGTGAGCAGCGTGGCCGAGAAGCAGACCGAGCACAGCGACGTCCAGACCACGCCCGCGGACCCGCTCGCGGCAGAGGCACCGGCCCGCACCCGTCGGGTCCGCGCCGACGCGCAGCGTAACATCGCCGCCGTGCTGGCCGCGGCCAAGGCGGTGTTCGCCGAGTCCGGTGTGGACGCTCCGGTGCGGGAGATCGCCGCCAGGGCCGGTGTCGGCCTCGGCACCATCTACCGCCACTTCCCGCAGCGCTCGGACCTGGTCTCGGCCGTCTTCCGGCAGGAGGTCGACGCCTGCGCCGACGCCGCCGCCGTCCTCGCCGCCGAGCACGGGCCGGGCGAGGCGCTGGCACGCTGGTTGCAGCGGTACACCAGCTTCATCGCGACCAAGCGCGGACTCTCCTCGGCGCTGCACTCGGGCGACCCCGCCTTCGACGCACTGCCCGCCTACTTCGCGGAACACCTCGGCCCCGCGCTCGCCGCGCTGCTCGACGCGGCCGAGGCGGCCGGCGAGATCCGCGGCGACATCACCCCGGAGGACCTGCTGCGCGCGGTGGCCAACCTGTGCCTGCCCGCCCACGAGGACGAGACCGGCCACGCCCAGCGCATGGTCGGTCTGCTCATCGACGGGCTGCGCTACCGCGCCGGGAGCGCGCGCACGGGCGGCGGCTGAGCACGCGGGCCCGCACCGGTCGACGAGCGCGCCAGCGCCGTCACCGGAGACGTGCGACGCCCCAGCGCCAGGTGATCTCTCGGGAGAAGGAAACCCATGACCGAGAACCCGACCGGACCCGCGGCGGCCGAGCTGTGCGCGTTCTGCGAAGTGGTGCCGGTGGCCCCCATCTGCCCGCACTGCGGCGCGCGCAACGACGCCCCACCCCCTCGGGTGGCACCGTGGCCACCACAGACCTCGCCGGGCCCCACCGGCCAGCAGCGGCCCGGGCACTGACCCGCGCAGCACCTAAGCTCACGGGTATGGCGAGGTATTACGAAGTGCACCCGGACAACCCGCAGCGGCGCACCATCAACCAGGTCGTCGAGCTGCTGCGCGGGGACGGCCTGATCGCCTACCCCACGGACTCCTGCTACGCGCTGGGCTGCCAGCTGGGCAACCGGGAGGGGATCGACCGGATCAAGTCCATCCGCCACCTCGACGACCGGCACCACTTCACCCTGGTCTGCCAGGACTTCGCCCAGCTCGGCCAGCTGGTGCACGTGGACAACGCGGTGTTCCGGCTGATCAAGGCGGCCACCCCGGGCAGTTACACGTTCATCCTGCCGGCGACCAAGGAGGTGCCGCGCCGGCTGCTGCACCCGAAGAAGAAGACGGTGGGCGTGCGCATCCCCGACCACACCGTCGCCCAGGCGCTGCTGGCCGAACTGGGTGAGCCGCTGCTGTCCAGCACCCTGCTGCTGCCGGACGAGGACGAGCCGCTGACCCACGGCTGGGAGATCAAGGACCGGCTGGACCACGCGGTGGACGCGGTGCTCGACTCGGGTGACTGCGGCACCGAGCCCACCACGGTGATCGACTTCTCCGGGGACGAGCCGGAGATCGTCCGCTACGGCGCGGGCGACACCGCGCGGTTCGAGTGAGACCGCGGGTGCCGCCCGCTCGGCACCGGCTCGGCTGACCAGCCGGGTCAGTTGCCGTTGATCAGGTGCAGGGCCAGGTCCGGGACGAAGTCGCCGGCCCTGGTGCCCTTGCCCAGGTTGCAGTCGCCGTCGGAGTCACCGGGAACCTTGACCCACAGCAGCATCTCCGCGCCGCTGGTGCTCACCTGCGAGGTCGCGCCGAGCTTGCGGCCGGGCGGGTTGCACCAGTCCTCGGTGGTGCTGGAGTTGCCGTCGTCCCAGGCGCCGTTGGCGTTGCGGCTGGTGTCCACAATGTACTTGCTGCTGTAGCCGTGCTGGGCGGACAGCCGGGCGTTCACGGCGTTGCCGTAGTCGGTGGACTCCCTGGTGGTGTAGAAGTTCGACACGTTCACCGAGAAGCCGCGCACGTTGCGCACGCCGGCCGCGTTGAGCCGGTCGGCCATGGTGTTGGCGTTGATCCACTTGGCGTTGCCGCCGTCCAGGTAGACCCAGGTGTTGGTGGCCTTCTGGGTGAACTGCTGGGTGGCGTAGTAGATCAGGCTGGTGCGGGTGCTCTGCTGGTCCGCGGGCATGCAGTCGAGCTGGGCGAGGGCGTCCGGCTCGACGATCACCACGGCCGGCCGGCTGCCGATCGCCGCGGCGAACGTGGCGATCCAGCTCCGGTACGCCTCGGGGCTGCCGGCGCCGCCGCTGGAGTGGCCGTGGCAGTCGCGGCCGGGGATGTTGTAGGCGACCAGGACCGGCAGCTTGTCCGCGGCGTCGGCGGCGCTCACGAAGTTGTTCACATCGGTCCACAGGTCCGTGTTCCAGTTGCCGAACCACCTGGCCATCGGCTTGCTGGCGATGTTCGCCCGGATCGTGTTGGCCGTGGTGCCGGGGTGCTCGTTGGCCCATCTGGCCGGGTTGGAGTTGGGGTCGACGTAGAAGCCGCTGGTCAGGTTGACCGGGTTGCCCACTGCCGCGGCCATCTCCTGGTGCGTGGTGTTGTCATCGGCGGCGGCCTGGCCCACGCCGAGCCCGGCCACGAGGGTCAACATTCCGAGAACGCTCGCCGTGCGGCGCATCAGCTCTCCTTGTTCGGGACGTACTCGTGCCAAGCCTGTGGTGGTGCATCCCCTGGTGGCCCGCCGTTCGGGAAGGGCACTGATTCGATTCTGCCCCGGACCTCCGACCATTCGTAGTCTTGTCTTTCCTCAGGTAACCGGTATAAGGGACAACTCGTAAGTTTTTCACCACTTGCCTCGGCCAACCGGTTGTCCGACTCGCGCCGGCTCAGCCGGTCACCGACCAACGAACCCCGTGCCTGGTGAGAAACCCCAGGAAGTCGGCCGGGTCGAAGGCCTCGGCCGGGGCGAGCACCCCCGGCTTGGCACCGTCCGCGACCAGCCGCCGGATGCTCTCCACCGCGATCAACGCCGTGCTCCCGTACACGTCGACCCCGGTCAGCACGCCGCGCGCCCGTCGGCCGTCCACCCCCACGGCGTCGGCGACCAGGACGAACCCGCTGTCGGCGCGCTGCTCGGCGTCCGGCCCCTCGGGCAGGGACGCCACGACCTCGGCGGCGGCGACCGCGCTCAGCCGCGCCAGGAACTCCCGCTCGACCACGGCCGTGACCAACCGGGCCGGCAGGTGCCTCGGGATGCCGGGCAACTCGGGCGCGGCCAGCCCGGCCACCTCGACCGGGGCGGCGTCGCCGGGGAACACCAGTGACGTGGGAACGCCGTCCGCGTCCGCCAGCCACTGACCATCCACAAAGGACAGTCCACCGCCGGTGAACGCGGTGATGTTGGCCAGCATGGAGTTCAGCGTGCCCCGGGACATGGTGCCACCGGACAGGCGGTGCGCGATCACCAGCGCGTCGACCGGTGCCACGCGTGCCGCGGTCAGGTGCGCGAGCAGGTCCGCGGGCACGCCGTCGTCGGTGGCGGCGGGCAGCACGGTGATCCCGGCCCGCTCGGCCTCGACACCGAACGCGTCGTGCACGTACTTGGTGTGCGGCTGTTCCCCGGAAATGTCGACATAGTGACACCGGGCCGCGATGGCCGCGCGCAGCACCGGTTCACCGTGGACGGTGAACGGCGCCACGCAGCTGATCACGCCGTCGCTGCCGCGCAGTGCCTCGGCCAGCGCGGCCGGCTCGTCCAGGCCGGCGACCCGCACGGCGGCCCCTGGCGCGCCGGCCTCGGTGGCGGCCAGCCGCAACCGCTCCGGGTCCCGGCCGACCAGCAGCACGTCAAGGCCCCGCCGGGCCAGTTCGGCGACCACGAGCCGCCCGGTGTACCCGCTGGCGCCGTACACAGCGATCCGCATCTGGTTTCTCCCCATGCCTGGTGGTGAAGTGACCGCACCGACGCTAGGTCGATCCGGGAAGACTCCCCATACCCAGCGGTCTCGTGTTCATGCCCGATCGTCTTTTTCTGGACGGCCCGGCGATACCCTGGGCGCATGGACGTGCTCAGCGACGCGATCACCGCCATGCGCACCGGTCGCCCGCACTCCGCGCGCACCCGCCGGCACGCGCCGTGGGGGCTGCGCTTCGCCCCGTTCCCGGCGGCCGGCTTCCACGTGGTGCTCCAGGGCATGTGCTGGCTGTTCCCGCCGCACGGTGAACCGATCGCGCTGTCCGCCGGCGACGTGGTGTTCCTGCCGCACGGCCACGGGCACGGCCTCGCCGACAGCTCCACCACCCCACTGTCCGATGTGGACAGCACCGCGCTGCCCGAGTTCCGGGCCGACCGCGACCAGGAGGGGGGCACCACCGCGCTGCTGTGCGGCGCCTACCTGCTCGACCAGGCCCGGCCGCACCCGCTGCTGGCCGAACTGCCCGAGGTGGTCCACCTGCCGGCCCGGATCGGGCGGCACCCGGCGCTGCGGGCCGCCGTCGACCTGCTCGGCGCGGAACTGACCGAGCCCGGGCCGGGCGCGGACGCGGCGCTGCCCGCCCTGCTGGACGTGCTGCTGCTCTACCTGCTGCGCGCCTGGCTGGCCGACCAGGCCGGCCAGCACGACCGGCACACCGGCTGGGTGGCGGCGCTCAACGACCCGGTGGTGGCCGCGGCGCTGCGCGGCATCCACCACGACCCGGGTCGACAGTGGACGGTCCAGGAGCTGGGCGCGCACGCCGGGCTGTCCAGGGCCGCGTTCGCCAAGCGGTTCACCGCCCTCGTCGGCCAGCCGCCACTGGCCTACCTGACCTGGTGGCGGATGACCCTGGCCGCCCAACTCCTCCGCGACTCCGACGTTCCACTTCGGACAGTGGCCGAGCGCACCGGCTACGCCTCGGAGTTCGCCTTCGCCAAGGCGTTCAAACGCGAGTACGGCACGGCCCCCGGCCGCTACCGGTCCGACCGGTCCGACCGGTCCGCTCGGCGCGACCAGCCAGGCCCGGGCGCACCGGCCAGCGTCAGCGGCGGGTAGCGCGGTCGGGCACCGTCGTGGCCGGAGCAGAACCGGATCGCCTGCACCGACACGCCGGTGCGCCAGGCCAGTTCGCCGATCGAGTACAACTGCTCGCCGTCCACGCACCCCGCCCTGGCGTCTCCCGTCACGGGAGATTCAAGCCGGTTTTCCCGCACCGCCACCCGAGGGCCTGGTGTCCTGGTCGAACAGGTCCGGGGCGGCGTCGGCGATGCGCTGGCGCATCGGTCGGCGGTGCAGCGCGGCCAGCGCCTCCGCCACGATCCGGCTCAGCGGCGCGGACAGCTCGGCCTCCAGCGCCTCGATCGCGGCGGTGGTGGCGGCCCACTCCGCGTTCAGCACCGGCACCAGGCGCTCGGCGGCCGGGGTCAGGCGCACGATCCGCTGCCGCGCGTCCGGCCCCGGCTCCAGGGTGACCAGTCCGGCCTTGCGCATCTGCGCCACGGTCTGGCTGGCCGCGGAGTGGGTCACGCCGGTGGCCGCGGCGATCTCGCTGATCGAACTCGGGCCGGCGGCGGCCAGTACGCGCACGGTCGAGGTGAACCTCGGCCGGAACCAGCCAAGACCGAGGTCCTCGTACACGGCGCTGAGGTCGCCGTCCAACAGTTCCAGCAGGTGGCGCAGGCGGGTGCCGAGGAACTCGTGGTCTCGACCGACCGGAGCAGGGGATGTCACAGCACTAATATAACAGCGCTAATATAACGGCCTTGATCGCTTCTGGGGAGAGGAACGACATGACCGACGAGTTGTATCCGCTGGTCGAACCGCACGAGCAGGGCATGCTCGACGTGGGTGACGGCAACCAGGTGTACTGGGAGATCCGGGGCAACCCGGCCGGCAGGCCCCTCGTGGTGGTGCACGGCGGGCCCGGGACGGCCGGCTGGGGTTCCGCCCAGCGCTACTGCGACCCGGACCGCTACCGGGTCATCGTGTTCCACCAGCGCGGCGCCGGCCTGAGCACCCCGCACGCCAGCGATCCCGCCACCGACATGCGGCACAACACCACCGAGCACCTGCTCGCCGACATGGAGCGGCTGCGCGAGCACCTCGGCGTCGAGCGCTGGGTGCTGCTCGGCGGCTCGTGGGGCTCCACGCTCAGCCTCGCCTACGCCGAGCGGCACCCGGACCGGGTGAGCGCGATCGTGCTCACCGCCGTGACCACCACCCGGCGCTCCGAGATCGACTGGCTCTACCGGGGCGTCGGCCGGTTCCACCCGCAGGCGTGGGAGCGGTTCCGGGACGGGGTTCCCGAGGCCGAGCGCGACGGCGACCTGACCGCCGCGTACGCGCGCCTGCTGGAGAGCCCCGACCCGGCGATCCGCGCCAAGGCCGTGCGGGACTGGGCCGCGTGGGAGGACGCGGTCATGTCACTGGAACCCAACGGCCATCCGAACAGCTTCAGCCAGGGCCGCTCAGCCGACGAGCTGACCGCGCTGGTGCGCATCTGCGCGCACTACTTCTCGCACGGTGCCTGGCTGGAGGAAGGCGTGCTGCTGCGCGAGGCCCACCGGCTCAACGGCATCCCCGGCGCGCTGTTCCACGGCCGGTTCGACCTGGGTGGGCCGCTGGACACCGCGTGGGCGCTGACCCGGGTGTGGACCGACGCGGAACTGGTCGTGGTGGACGACTCCGGGCACATGGGCAGCCCCACCATGCGCGCGGGCATGCGCGCCGCCCTCGACCGGTTCGCGGTCACCGCCCGCTGAGCGGAGGCACCCCCTCGTGGTGCAGTGCGGTGCGCAGGGTGTGCACGGCCTGGGTGATCGCCGCCTGGGCCGCGTGGGTCTCGCGCAGCGCGTTGAGCATCACGAAGTCGTGGATGACGCCCTGGTAGCGCACGGCGGTGACGGGCACCCCGGCCGCGCGCAGCTTGGCCGCGTACGCCTCGCCCTCGTCGCGCAGCACGTCGGCCTCGGCCGTGATGACCAGCGCCGGCGGCAGCCCGGTGAGCTGGTCCGCGCTAGCCTCCAGCGGGGCCGCGGTGACCTCGGTGCGCTGCGCGGTGTCGGGCGCGTACTGGTCCCAGAACCAGGCCATGACGTCGCGGCGCAGGAAGTAGCCCTCGGCGAACTGGTGGTAGGACGGGGTGTCCAGGCTGGCCGAGGTGACCGGGTAGAACAGCACCTGCTGCACGAAGGAGACATCGCCCCGCTGCTTGGCCAGCAGGGTCAGCGCCGCGGTCATGTTGCCGCCGACCGAGTCGCCGGCCACCGCCACCCGGGCGGGGTCGAGGTTCTTCTCCGCGCCGTGGTTGACCACCCACTGGGCCACCGCGTAGTTCTGCTCGACGGCCACCGGGTAGCGGGCCTCCGGGGACAGCGCGTACTCGGGGAAGACCACGGCGGCCTCGCTGCCCACGGCCAGCTCGCGCACCAGCCGGTCGTGCGTGTGCGCGTTGCCGAACACCCAGCCGGCGCCGTGGATGTAGAGGATCACCGGCAGCACGCCGACCGAGCCGGCCGGCCGGACGATGCGGACCCGGACCTCACCGGTGGGGCCGCCGGACACGGTGATCCACTCGTCGTCGACCTCGGGCTTGGCGATCTCGCCGGACTGCACCTGGTCGACCACCTCGCGCCCCTGGACCGGACCGAGGTCGGACAGGTACGGCGGGTTGGCGTTGGCGTCGGCGAACGCCTGGGCGGCGGGCTCCAGCACCGGCCGGCCCGTGCCGGCCGAGGGGCTTGTGCTCGTGGACATGGTGTTGCTTCTCCGTTCCTGTCGGTCCGCTCCGGTCACGTCCGTCGAGTTCGGACGGTAGGTGGCCGGCGCGGGAAGCGCTGACCTCGGCACCCCGCGTGCGGGTGAGGCCGGGGGCAGCACGTCATGGGGCGCGGTGGGCGGTGCGCGGCGCGCGATGCGGCGGGCGGCCGGCACCGGGCGGTGCGGCGGCCGGCACCGGGCAGTGGTCAGCGCGCGATGCGGCGGTCCGAGGGACTGATCGGCACGTCGTTGATGCTCGCGTAGCGGCGGCGCATCAGCCCGTTGTCGGCGAACTCCCACTGCTCGTTGCCGTAGCTGCGCCACCACTGACCGTCCCGGTCGCGCGACTCGTACTCGAAGCGCACCGAGATGCGGTTGCCCGCCCAGGCCCAGAGTTCCTTGCGCAGCCGGTAGTCGAGTTCGCGCGCCCACTTCTCCCGGAGGAACGCGCGGATCTCGTCCCGGCCGTGCAGGAACCGGTCGCGGTTGCGCCACTCGCAGTCCTCGGTGTAGGCGAGCGCCACCACATCGGGGTCGCGGGTGTTCCACGCGTCCTCGGCGGCCCGCACCTTGCGCCGGGCGGTCTCCTCGGTGAACGGCGGCAGCGGTGGTCGTTCGGTCATGACCTGCTCCTCTCCCGGGAGATCCCGTGGTGGAGACGCGTTGGAGAACGTTCGTTCTCCGCTCGGGTCAGTACTATAGGAAAACGATGGTTCTCCACGCAAGAGGGGTTGCCGTGGACGCTCAGACAGCTGAGACCCGGGTGTTGGCCGCTGCTTACGAACTGTTCTACGAACGCGGTGTGCAGGCCGTGGGCATGGACGAGATCCGCGCCACCTCCGGCGTCTCGCTCAAGCGCCTGTACAAGCTGTTCCCGGCCAAGGAGCGCCTGGTCGAGTCCTACCTGCGGCAGCGGGACGAGCGGCTGCGCGAGTCGATGACCCGGTACGTCGAGGCGCACGAGTCCCCCGAGCGGCGCCTGCTGGCCGTGTTCGACTGGCTGCACGAGTGGTTCAGCGAACCCGACTTCCGGGGCTGCGCCTTCATCAACATGTTCGGTGAGCTGGGCAGCACCTCGCCGGTGGTCATCGACGCCACCCGCGCGCACAAGGAGGCGGTCCGGCAGTACCTGACCGAACTGGTGGCCGCCGCCGACCAACCCGCCTGGCTGACCGACCAGCTCGCCCTGCTCGTGGAGGGCGCCATCACCACGGCGGCCATCTTCGGCACCGCGGAGCCGGCCAGGCAGGCCCGCGCGGCCGCCGCCCGGCTGCTCACCACCACGCGCAACGACTGAGCCGCGTTGCGCCGAACAGCCGTTACCCCGCGGGTCTCCGCTCGCTGATGCTGGACAACGCCAACCGCACGGGTTGGACCACGACCAGCGCCGAACGGAGCACCAGCCGATGTCGACCGCCCACACCGCGGACCCCGTCCCCACCAGCCACCGAGCCCGCCGAAGACGCGCCACCAGCCTCGGCCTCGTCCTGACCGCGGCCGGTGCCCTGCTCGCCACCGCGCCGGCCCAGGCCGCGGCCGCGGACCTGACCGTGGCCGAACTCCCGCTGCTGCCGGGCACCACCGGCAGCTTCGCCTCGGCGATCAACGACACCGGCACCGTGGTCGGCCACTCGGGCGGGCTGCCCACCCGGTGGGCCCCCGACGGCACCGCCACGGCCCTGGCCACCCTGCCCGGTCAGACCAGGGGTGGGGCCACCGCGATCAACAACAGCGGGGTGGCGGTCGGCACGGCAACGCTCGACGACGGGACCAGCCGCCCGGTGCGCTGGGCGGCCGACGGCACGCTCAGCGAACTCACCACCCCGCCCGACGTGGCGATCACCTCAGTCCTGGGGATCAACGACAGCGGCACGGCCGTGGGCATGATCGTGCTCAACGACACCTACGAGATCCACGCGGCCCGGTGGAACACCGACGGCACCGTCACCGACCTGGGCACCCTGCCCGGTGGCACCTACAGCCAGGCCAGGGCGATCAACGACAGCGGCACGGTCGTCGGCTTCGCCGAGGACGCCGGCGGGGTGATCCGGGCGGTGCGGTGGACCCCGAGCGGCACCATCGAGCGGCTGGCCACCCCGGGCACCGAGACCAGCCAGGCGTGGGGCATCAACGACAGCGGCAGCATCGTCGGGTTCACCGGCACCAGCCGGGAACAGGCCCTGCGCTGGGACAGCGGCGGCGCGGTCAGCGTGCTGGCCATCCCCGCCGACGCCCAGTCCGGCCGCGCCAGGGACATCAACGACAACGGCCAGATCACCGGCTCGTACTACAACTACAGGTTCGGCACCCTGCCCAGCTGGTGGGAGGCCGACGGCACGTTCGCCGCGCTGGAGAACCCGTCGGGCTACTGCTGCATGGCCCGGCCCTGGGCGATCAACAACAGCGGCGTGATCGTGGGCAACCTGACCGTCACCGGCAGCAGCGGGGAACGCGGGGTCCGGTGGACCCCGGTCGTGCCGGACTGACCGGCGGGCGGGCGCGCGCCGGCCAGCGGGTCAGTGGACGGCGCGCAGCAGCCGGGAGACGTTGATCCGGGTGGGCGCGAGGCCCGCCTCGATCTTCTGCATCATCTGCTCGCCGTTGAGCCGGCCGTAGGCGAGCAGGTCGACGTTGGCCAGGCTGAACTCCGGCCAGGTGTGGATGCTCAGGTGCGACGCGGACAGCAGCAGGATCGCGGTCACCGCGCCGTTGGGGAACACGTGCGAGGACTCACCGAGGACCGTGGCGTTGCCGGCCTCGGCCGCGGCGCGCAGCAGGTCGAGCAGGCGCCGCTCGTCGGTGAGGATGCTGGCGTCGCCGACCCAGACGTCAACCGCGTACGAGCACAGGTCGTCCACGTTGATCTGCTTCTGCTCCGGGGTGGCGGCGGTGCCGGACGCGCCGGAGCCTGCGGTGTCGGGGCCTGTTGTCATGAGCGGTCGGGGCTGCGGCGTCCCGCGGACGTCCGTGTCCCCTTCTCCTTTCACACCAAGAAGGATTTTCGCGCGATTCGCCGAGGGAGGTTCCGGATTCGTCGAGGAGCTTCCGGGGCTGGCACGACCGCCACATCGGACGATGGCCCAGTTTGTCGGCCCACGCACAACGGTTGGCAGTTTACCAGCGGTTCTGGGTGGACAGCGGGGGCTGACGGCACGGGCACCCCGGCCGGTTGTGGGTTCGGGCATGTCCAGGCCGGATCGCGGTGGCACTTTGCCAACTGGTGCTAGCATGGCCAGCAGAGAGTCATGGGACGAGCGGTGCCGCCACAGGACTGGCCGCACCGCTCCTGTTTGTAGGGGACAAGCCATGGGGCGCGGCCGAGCGAAAGCCAAGCAGGCGAAGGTGGCCCGAGAGCTGAAGTACTCCTCTCCTGCAACGGACTTCGAAGCGCTGCAGCGTGAGCTGTCAGGCGGCTCGACGTCTGTGAACGACCACAACGGCTACCACGACGATCAGGACGACGACTACGACGACGGTTTCGCCAGGATGTCCCGCTAGGCATCCTGCCGTCCGAAGTGGACCGCTGGTTGGTGGTGCACACCGATGCACCCGTGTCGCCACCAACCAGTGTTGTCGTTCTCCGCTTCCACTCCTCACCCGGGTTGCCTGGTTGCGCGCCCGTGGTCACTCCGCGTCGCGGCTCACTCACCCCGGTGCACCCGCACCCGGCTGAAGTCGCCGGCGCGCAGCGCCTCGGCTGAGATCAGGTAGTACAGCTGCCCTCCGTCACCCCACTCGAACTCGTCGTCACTGGTGAGTTGGCGCAGCAGCACCTCGCCCGCCCTGGTGAGGTGCCCCGCGGGCGCAGGTGTCTCGACCGCGTGCTCCGGCCGCGCCGCGATGACCCGCCAGGAGCGCGGGTCGGTGAACGGGTTGACGCCGTCGTACTGCTCGTGATCCAGGTAGGGCTGGATGTGGAAGAAGTTGAGCAGGCCGGGACTGGCGGGGAGTTCCGCGCCGAGCCAGCACGCCAGGGCGTCCACGTCCAGCACCGCGAGCAGGCTGAGCGGAATGCCGTCGACCTCCGGCCAGCGCGTGCCCGGTTCGAGCAGTGCCGCCCCACCCAGGCGGCACCGGCCGGTGCCCTGTTCTCCGGCGTCGGCCGGGACGATCAGGTGACCGCGTCGGGCCAACGCCGCCATGTTGCGGCCACCGTGCTGCCCCAGCACCTCGGCGCAATGTCGTTCGATCTCGGCCACCAGGTCCGTGGCATCGTTCACGCCGGCGATTCCATCATGCGCCGCTGACACTCCTGGCTGGCTCAGGCTGGCGGTGGCCAGCTCAGCTCGGCTCAGCTCCGCGGTTGCGGCTCGTGGTCGGTCGCCTGCGGTGAGTCCGGCTCCGGGGTGAGGCGCTCCCGGAGGAACCGCACGACCCGCTCGCGCGCGAGCAGGGCCGGGTGGCCGGGCTCGTCACGCAGCTCCCGGGTGAGCACGGAGTGGGCGTCCTTGCCGAAGCCACCGCTGTTGCCCGGGGCCGAGTCCAACTCGATCACCTCGAACGCGTCGCCGAGCCGGGCCCGCAGCGTGGCGAAGCGCTCCGGGGGCACGAAGCCGTCCTCGGTGAACCGCAGGCCGAGCACGCACAGGCCGGCGCTGGTTATTCGCGCCGCCACCCGGTCCAGCTCCGCTGTGGACACCCCGGGGTCGCGGCGCCGGGCGGCACCCAGCGGCAGCGGCACGGACGGCTGGCTGAGCACGGGTGCGAGCACCGCCTCGTCAGCGGCCGCGGCCAGGGCGAACCCGCCGGTGAAGCACATGCCGATGACGCCGACGCCACGGCCGGGCGTGCGCTCGTTGAGGTCGCGGGCCAGCGCGCGCAGGTAGTCGGTGAACGGGCGATGCGCGTTGAGCGCGAACGCGCGGAACTCGGCGGACACGCACAGCCTGGCGATCACGCTGGTGCGGTAGCCGCTGGTCTCCGGCTTGCCCGGCACGCCGAACGGTGAGGGCACCACCACGGTGAACCCGCTGTCCACCAGGTGCTCGGCCAACCCGAGCACCTCGGGGGTGATCCCGGGGACCTCCGGGACCAGCACCACCCCGGGGCCCGCGCCCTTCTCGTAGCAGTCGTGGGTGTACCCGGCCGCGCTGAACGCCGCCCGGCGCCACCCGGTGAGCTGCCCTGTCGGCGCTGCTGTGGCCACGTGCGTCTCCTCAAGTCGAACCCGTGCGGACCGTGCTCGCCGGACCGGGCCCCCGCCCGCACCCCGCCACTGCCAAGGAACGCCCCGCCGCTACCGGATCTTCCACCGTCACCCATGTCATCAGTCAAACATGTGTTCGAAGCATCCGGCAGTCACACGATCCGGTGATCCCGGCCAGGGCACCGGTCAGGAGGTCCTCGGCTGGTGCGGCCGGTCCAGCACCGGCAGCTCGACCACCACGGACAGGCCACCGTCGATGCCCGGTTCGGCGGTCACCGTGCCACCGTGCGCGGTGGCGATGGAACGCACGATGGACAGGCCCAGCCCGGCGCCGCCACTGGCGGCGGTGCGGTCCCTGGTCAACCGGCGGAACGGCTCGAACAGCGCGGGCACGGCCTCGGCCGGTACCCGCTCGCCGGTGTTGCGCACCACCAGCCGGCCGGACTCGACCAGCACCCGGACCGCGCCGTCCGGCTGGTTGTAGGTGATCGCGTTGCGCACCAGGTTGACGATCAGCCGCTCCAGCAGCACCGGGTCACCGGGCACGGTCATCTCGCTGCCCTCGCGCTCCAGCGTCACCTGGTGCTGTGCGGCCAGTTCGGCGTGCGTCTCCAGCACGGACACCACCAGCTCGTCCAACCGCACCGGCACGTGTCCGGTGAGCCCCCGGTCGCTCTCGGCGAGCGCCAGCAGCCCCTCGATCAGCCGCTCGTTGCGCTCGTTGGCCAGCAGCAGTTGGCCACCCAGCCGGTGGAGTTCCTTGTCCTTGCTGGCTTCCAGCGCCAGTTCCACCAGCATCCGCTGCACCGCCAGTGGCGTGCGCAGCTCGTGCGAGGCGTTGGCGGCGAACCGGCGCTGGCCGTCGAACCCGGCCGCCAGCCGGTCCAGCACGTCGTCGATGGTGTCGGCGAGCCGCTTGAGCGGGTCCGCGGCCGACCCGGGCTGACGCAGCCGCTGCCCCAGGTTGTGCGGGCCGAACTGGGCCACCGCGGCGGTGACCGCCGACAGCGGACGTATCGTCCAGCGCACCACCGCCCACCACAGCCAGCCGAGCAGCGCGGTGACGGCGACGTACACGACCAGCGTGACCACCGGGGACGCCACCAGTTCGAACCCGAACAGCGGCCAGGACGGCCGGACGCCGGTGGTGAAGACGCTGCGCGCGGCGGTGACCGGACTGGTGCTCAGCCAGAGCGCGACAACGGCGGTGGTGGTCAGGCAGGCCACGGCGATCCGGCCGTGCAGCGACAGCCGCCAGCGCCGGCCGCTCAGACCTCGAACCGGTAGCCGGCGCCGGGGACGGTCGTGATCAGTGGCGGCTCGCCCAGCTTCCGACGCAGCGTCATCACCGCCACCCGAACCGCGTTGGTGAACGGGTCCGCGTTCTCGTCCCATGCCTTCTCCAGAAGTTCCTCGGGACTGACCACCGTCCCGGCAGCGCGCATCAGCACGCTCAGCACGCCGAATTCCTTGGGCGACAACGCTAACAACTCACCGTCCCGGTAAACCCGGTGGGCGGGTTGGTCCAGCACGACCCCGGACAGCTCCAGCACCGGCGGCAGCGCCGGCATGGCCCGCCGCCCCAGTGCCTGCACCCGCGCGACCAGTTCGGCCAGGGCGAACGGCTTGGTCAGGTAGTCGTCGGCGCCCAGCCCCAGTCCGTCCACCCGGTCGCGGATGCTCACCGCCGCGGTGAGCATCAGCACCCTGGTCGCACCGCCACGGCGCACCACCTGCCGGCACACCTGATCGCCGTGCACCTCGGGCAGGTCGCGATCGAGCACCAGCACGTCGTAGGCGTTCACCGCGAGACGCTCCAACGCGGCAGCGCCGTCGTAGCACACGTCGACCGCCATGGCACGGCGACGCAGCGCCTCAGCGACGCCGTCGGCGAGTTGGAGTTCGTCCTCCACCACCAGGACCCGCATGGCCCGGATTATTCGACGATGCGGATACGGGTGGGATAAGCATCGTGCTCAGCTGCCGCGCAACCGCGAACCGGTACCACTTCCGGCGTCCTCCACCCGGATGCCGGCACCACGCCCGGGACTGGCCGTTGTCGCCGCGTTGACCGGTTTGGCCGGCTGTCACGTCCTGCTCCACCGCCCCGGCACAGGGCGACTTCGAGGTGTACCGAGCCGGGGCGCGGTTCGTCCTCGACGGCGGCGATCCCCACAACGGTCCGGTGTGGACGAACTCGTGCTTCGCCTGTCCGCCGTTGCCTCGGTGCTGCTCATCCCGTTGGCCTTGGTGTTGTCTCTTCCCGCTTCGACGAAGTCGTCGCACCGTGCTGGGAGCGCTACCGCCTCAGCCCGCTGCGCCACTGGGGTTCCGCGGTGTTCGACACGCACCGGATCGGCCAGTTCGACCACAGCGGCAGCCAGTCCCTGCGCGGCGTGCTGGCCGAGGCCGGACGCCTTCCCCCGGGCCTGCGGGCTCTCCTTGGCCAGTGCGCTGCCGGGTGGTGCCGGTGCTCACCGCGATCGGCATGCGGCCGGCGCGGCGGCACCTGGCTGGCCGTCATCGGTGGGGTGGTTTTCGCGGCGCGGGAGCGCAGTCCCCCGCCCACCCGGGGGCGACCCCAGGTTCAGCCTATCGACCACCACCAGCGAAACCCAGAGCCACGCCAGAGCCTGTGGACAACTCACCGCACCTGTGGACAACTCGTGGCATTCGGGTGACGCGCGCTGGTCGGGCCGGCCCGCGCGGGGTGCTCCGGACCAGCGCGGAAACGGTGGAACAGCACCGGACGAACCACATTCCCCGATTCCACCTCACCCGCCCGCCCGGCGAAAAGGCGACCGCAACTCGAACTGGCGGAAAATACACGCCACCTCCCCACCGGGGCCGAATTCCAGCACCGGTGGTGAAACCGAATTCCGGTCAGTGCGGGAAGAAACAGATCAGCCAGAGCACGAACAGCCACATGGCCAGTGCGGTGAACAGCAGCCAGGTCGGGTCGTCGTAGTCGCGTCGGGAACGCCACCACCGCCAGGCGTACCTGAGGAAGCGTGGGCGGGGAACACCGCCTCGGCCGGGGTGTCGGCGCTGGGCCCGGGCATGGTTGTGCGATTCGTCCACGCCAGGTCTGACGTACCAGGTCGGCACCGGTGATGCGGGCGCGGGGAACTTCCCCGTCCGGCGTGGAACCGACCGCGCACGACGCGCGGCGACCCGGCCAGGCACGGGCGGGCCGGCGCAGGGCGGGTCGGCGCTCAAAGCTTCCGAACAACTGGGCGCGCCATAACTGGACACGCCGTTGCAGTGACCGGCAAGCTGTTCTCCGGAGAACGCGGGAAAACCGGTCAGGCCGCACGGCGGATCCGCCAGAAACAGCGGCAGGACACCCGACCGCTATTGGATTTTCCGCCCGCGCGCTGCTCCTATCAGGCACAATTCAGCCAACCGCGGCCGAGGCCGTCGTAGCGTTGTGCGCATGGATTTCGAAATACTGGGCATCGGCCAGGACATTCGCCGGTTGCGCGAATGCCGGGGAATGACGCTGGACGCGTTGGCCGGGCACACCGGCCTCGGCAAGGGCTACCTGTCCAAGATCGAGAACGGGCTGGTCGTGGTGGACCGGTGGGCGACGCTGGCCAGGATCGCCTCGGCCCTCCGGGTGAGCACGGTCGAGTTGGGTGAACGCCAGTCGCTGGCCGACCGCGGCTGCCTGGACGCGCGGGCCGCGCTGCCGGAGATCCGGGCGGCACTGCTGGCCAGCAGCCTGGACGAGCCGGTCGCCAGCACCAGGCGGACCATCGACGAACTCGGCGAGGAGACCACCAAGGTGGCGGCCTGGCACCAGGACTGCCACTACGCCGAGGCCGGTCGGGCACTGCCCCGGCTGCTGACCGACCTGCACGCCATGGCGGCGGCGGGAGGCGCGGACCGGCCGCGCGCGCTGCACAGCACGGTGCAGGCCACCCAGACGGCCGCGCTGCTGGCCCTCCTGCTCGGCGCGGCTGATCTGGCCTGGCTCGCGGCGGACCGGGGCCACGAGGCGGCCCTGCGGCTGGATGACCCGCTGCTGATCGCCGCCGCCGAGTACGCCCGCACCCGGGTGCTGATCGGGCTGGGCGCGTTCGAGCACGCCGGCCTGCTGGCGCGGCGTGCGGTGGAACTGCTGCGGCCGAGGTGTGACAGTGAGGCGGCGGTCGAGGTCTACGGCACGTCCCTGCTCACCGTCGCGCTGTGCGCCGCGCTGCTGGGCACCGGCGACCCGGGCGAGCACCTGAGCGAGGCAGCCGCGACGGCCAGGCGAACAAGCGGCAGCAACGCCTACTTCCTGGCGTTCTCCCCGCTCAACGTCGAACTCTGGCGGGTGGGCGTTGCGCTGGAGGCGGGCGATCCCCTGCTGGCTGCCGAGGTGGCGGCGCGGGTGCGGCCGGCGGACATCCCGGTCCGGTCGCGGCGCAACGCCTTCCTGATCGACCAGGCCCGCGCCCTGCACGCGCTGCGCAACCGGGACAGCGACGTGGTCGACCTGCTGGTTCGGGCGGAGAAGCTGGCGCCGGTGCGCACCAGGCGCAGTGTCTGGGCACGCGAGATCGTGGCCGAGGTGTTGCAGCGCGCCCGGCGGGACGCGGGCGGGCCGGAACTGCACTCGCTGGCCGACCGGATGGGCCTGGGACGGGGTGGCTGAGTCGGCTCCCGCGCGTCGACGCGTGGTCGGGTGCCCGGATCGGGCGGATCAGGACGCGCCGCCGGGTGCGGTCCCGGCGGGCGCGGAGCCCGCGGTCACGGCTGGTGCAGCGGGTTGGCGACCCGGCCGTGCCTGGCGGCGTGCGGGCGCTCCGGCCGGTCCCGGTAGCCGTCGACCAGCAGCCGGTTGCGGTTCAGGCCGAACCGCTCCACGTCCGGGCCGAGCAGGTCGAACAGGGCGAACCGGTCGGCGAGTTCTGGGAAGCGCTGGTGGTAGCCGGTGATCTCGGCGCGCACCATGCCCCAGAACTCGGCCTCGGCCACGCCGAAGTAGCGCTGGAACAGCTCGGCCAGGTAGCGGAAGTGGCCGACGAACAGGGCGGTGACGATGTGGTGGCGCAGGATCTCCGGTGGTTCGCGCAGCAGCACCGCGTCGACCTCGGGCGGCATGGTGGCCAGTTCGGGGAACAGCCGCCGCCCCGGCGGTTCGGCGCACACGTTCACGTCGTCGACGAAGTCCTTGACGGCCAGCCGCGCCGGCATCTCGTGCTCGTCGAACACCAGGATCGCGTTCTCCCCGTGCGCCGAGAACGCCACGCCGTAGCGGTACAGGAAGTGCAGCAGCGGCGGCAGGATCGCGTGGAACACCCGGCCCAGCCAGGTTCGCGCGTCCACAGTGGAGCGTTTGATCAGCTCGGCCACGAACGGCCGGTCGGCGTGGTCCACGTGGAGCAGGCTGGCCAGGGTGCGGGCCCGCTCCCCGGGCACCAGCTTGGTGATCAGCGACTCGCGCCAGATCGCGCCGAGCAGTTCCCGGTACTGGTAGGGAACGCCGGGGATGTCCTCAAGCAGGCTGTGCCGCACGGTCACCGACGCGACCTCGCCGAGCAGCACCACGTCGGTCTCCTCGGCCAGGAACGGGTCGTTGGCGTGCAGGCCGAGCACCCACTCGGTCACGGCCGGGGCGGCCAGGGTGCGTTCGGTCGGCAGGCCCCGCCACACCAGGGTGTTGAAGATGGACAGCGGCAGCTTGACGTGCCGCCGGCTCGGAGTGTCCACATTGGAGAAGGTGCGGATGGACTGCTGCGGCAGGTGGCTGTCGCAGCCCTCGCCCAGCGGCACGATCCGGTTGGTGGCCACGTCCGAGGCGAAGGTGGTCACCACGACCTCGTCCCACTGCCACGGGTGCACGGGCAGCCACAGGTAGCGGGACGGGTCCAGCCCGCGCCGGCCGAGGCTGTTGGCGAAGCGCAGCCGGGTGGCGTCGTCGAGTTCCTCGCTGAGCAGCCGGCCGGCGGACAGCGCGGGCACGGCCCGGTACTCGGCGATGTCGGTGTGCGCGGCCAGCCACGGCAGCCGCAGCGGCGTACGGGCCTCGGGCGCGTACCGGGCGGCGTCCGAGGCGGAGAAGCCCACCCGGCCCTTGTTCGGCACCAGCCACGGGTGCCCGGTCTGGTGGCCCTCCAGGTCGGCGTAGGGCAGGTCGGCGAGGTCGGCCGAGCTGAGCGCGTCGCCCGCGAGCAGCCCGGCGTCCGCGACCAGGGTGGCGGACAGCTCCCGCACCAGGTGCCCGGCGGTGTCCCCGGCCAGCCCCAGGGTTTCCCTGGCGTCCAGCACGAACCGCAGCGGGTCGTTGGCGACCACGATCTGGTCGTCGAACACCCGGCGCACCGATCCCGGCTCCACGTGCCAGGTCTCGTAGGCTCCGCGCCGCGCCCGGAACACGTACGCGACCCCACTGGTCAGGGCCAGCCGGTACTCGCCGCGCCCGATCTCCTCCGGCGCCAGCAGCCCCTCGTGGGAGAACTCCGCGATCGCCTTGGCCAGCAACCGGATGCCGGCCCGGTGCCAGGTGGCTGCGGTGAGTGCGGGCGGCACGAACAGGGCCATCGAACCCCCAGGGAGGACGCGGACAGCGGAAGCGGGCGAGGGCCTTCTCCTCCGGTGCCCCAGCGACAACCCTCATCATGCAGAGGTGACCCAGTGGTGGTCAAGAGTCACCGACCGTGACAGCAGTCGGGCAGCCGCGACCAAACCGGGCGCGCCGGACAGCCCCGGTTCGGGGGTACCGCCCGGCGGTCAGACGCGCTCGGCCACGAAGTCGCGCAGGGTCGCGATGGACTGCAGGGAGTCCAGGTTCAGGTCCTCGTCGGCCACGTCCACCTGGTAGCGGTCGCGGATCGCGGTCAGCAGGGTCACGCCGGCCAGCGAGGACAGGCCGATCTCCGGGCCGAACAGCTCGGTGTCGGCGGGCAGCCGGTCGATGGCGGCCGGGTCCACCCGCACGGCCTCGGCCAGCAGCGCCCGGATCACCCGCTCGACGTCGGCGCGGGTCTGCTCATCCGACACTGGACGCGTCCTCCGGTTCCACCAGTTCCAGCCACGACGGGTACGCGGGCAGCGGCCGCGCCAGTGACCGGCTCAGCGTGACCGGGCCGGCCGCCGGGTCCACCGGGCCGTCGCTGTCCAGCACCCGCAGGCCGGCCTGGCGGAACAGCAGCCGCAGCTCCAGGTTGGCCGACGTGGCCCGCAGGTCCACCCGCAGTTCGGTGGCGCCGTCCGCCCTGGCGCGGTCCATCAGCCAGCGCAGGAAGCCCAGGGACACCCCGCGCCCGGCCACCCGGCAGGACAGCGCGAGCAGCCGCACCCACCACCGGTGCTGGTCCTGGTCCCGCTCGACCAGGGCGGCGCCGATCATCCCGTAGCCGCCGAACCGGTCGTCCAGCCAGGCGACCGGCAGCACGTGGCCGGCGTCGGCGACCAGTTCCCGCGCCCGGTCGGCGGACAGCGCCAGGCCGGAGGAGTTCAGCCGGTGCGTGCGCGTGGCCAGCTCCACGAACCGGTCCACCTCGGCCGGGCCGGCCGCGGCCAGCCGCAGCCGCATCCGGCAGGACCGGAGGAACTCCTCGCGCGAGCCGGTGAACTCGGCGCCGGCCTGCCGGCGCAGCGCCTCCTCCCGGTACCGGGCGACCCGCCGGGCCGCCTCGTCGGTCACCGGGCCCGACCCGAGCGCGTCGACCAGGTCCGGCACGGCCTCGGGCGCGAGCACCAGCACCTCGGGCAGCATGGCCGCGACCTCGGCCCGCTCGTAGGGGCTGTCGTCCACCAGCACCAGCGTGTTCACCCCGATGCCGAGGTCGGCGGCGATGCGGCGCAGTGACTCGCTCTTGTCCTGCCAGCCGACCTGCGGCACGAGGAACCGGTCGCCGAGCCGGGCGTCGGCGCGGACCCGGTCCAGCAGCGCCGGGTCGGTGCGGCTGGCGATGCTGCTCACCACGCCGCGCCGGGCCAGCGCGTCCACCGCGGCCAGCACCGCCGGCCGGGGGTCGGGCAGCGCGTCGGTGGCGGCCTCCACGGCGATGCCGTCCCACACGGTGTTGTCCAGGTCCCACACCACGCACTTGACCCGGTCGAAGCTGCCGCCGCCGCTCATCGGGCCTCCGGCAGCCGGTTCAGCCGCATGCTCAGGTGGGTGGCCTCGAAGCCGAACTTCCGGTAGAGCGCGCGCATGGGCACGTTGCCGACGTGCACCTTGCCCACCACCTCGGTGACGCCGTGCTCGGCGGCGAAGCCCAGGCCGGTGCTGATCAGCAGCTCGGCCACGGCGGTGCGGTCCGGGACGGGTGCCACGGCCAGCGACCGGAAGTTGGCGTAGCGCTCACCGGTCACCGCGTTCTGGTTGATGCTCATCCACATCCACCCCACGGCCGGCCCGCCCTCGGCCGGGCAGGCCACGTACATGCCGGCCCTGGACCTGGTCATGGCCTTGGCCAGCCGAGCCTCGTGCTTGGCCGGGTCGTCCACGGCGGCCTCGCCGAACGAGATCCGGGCGATCTCCGCCTCGAACTCGGCCAGCCTGGGCAGGTCGCGCTCGTCGGCCGCGCGGACCACGACGTCCTCGACGCCGGCCACCTCGGGCTGGCTGGCCGTCTCGGGTCGCGCCGGCTGCGCCGCTTGTGCCGCTGGTTGAGCTGGCTGTGCCGGTGGCGTCGCTGGTTGTGCCGCTGGCTGTGCTGGTGGTGCCGTCTCGGGGAGGAGCTGGCGGGGGCGGAACGGGCCGCCGCCGCAGTGGGGGCAGCCGGCCGCGCGCAGCGCCGCCACCGACTCCCACCGCGCGCCCAGCCCGACCGGCATCCGCTCGCCGCAGGCCACGCACTCGTACTCGCGCTGCCTGGTGCGCTTGTCCCTGGTGTACAGCGGGCCGTCGTAGCCGCTGGCGGGCAGCGCGGACGCGGTCGCCGAGGTGGTGAGCAGGTGCTGGAGGAAGCCGGTGCCGCCGAGGATGCCGCTGCCCCGGTACTCGTTGAAGTTGCGGATGAACCCGTTGGTGACCAGGCCCAGGTCCATGATCTCCCGCTGGACCTCCAGCAGCTCGTCCGGCCCCTTGGGGCCGAAGGAGAAGAACACGCTGTGCGCCGGGCCGGGCCGCAGCCCCTCCACCGCCCTGGACAGGAACAGCCGCGCGCCCTCGGGCGTGTACGGCGGGTCGGTCATGGCCGCGTCGAACTGACCGCGCAGCTGGTTCGGCAGCGGCTGGCGCAGGTCGTGCTGGACGGCCTCGACGCGCACGCCCAGCTCGCTGGACACGGCCACGATGTGGTCGAGGATGCGCTCGGAGATGTCCACCACGGCCAGCCGGTCCACCAGCGGGCTGCCCAACACGTCGCCCACCACCGCGATGGCCAGCGAGATCAGGTCGTCGTCGCCGACCAGCAGCAGCGACCCGCCGGGTAGCACCCCGGCCCGCAGCAGCGTCACCACCCGGCGGACCTTGGTCTCCGGCGTGCACAGCGACTGGTCCAGGGCCAGGTCCGCCTCGGGGCCGTCGGCCATGATCTGGGCCAGCCGGTCCACCGCCTGGTGCAGCCTGGGCGGGATGACCACCTCGTGGCCGGCGCAGCGCGGACAGGTGGCGTCCAGGTCGATCGGCGCGGCCATGCCCAGCTGGTCGGCCAGGGCCAGGCCGGCCGGGGTGAGCCGGGACGGGCGCTCCTCGCCGAGCAGGTCGCGGCGGCGCAGCTCGTTGGCCACGGCCGCGACGATCGGCACGGGCAGCCCGGTGTGCCGGCTGATCCCCCTGGTCGAGGTGGGCGCGAGCGCGCGCAGCGCCCGGACCACGGACCGGACTCCGGCCGGCCCCTCCTGCAGGCTGACGGCGGCGGCGACCTCGGCGAGGATGTCGTCTGGGGAGCGGAGCCGAGCGTCGGATCGGGGCCCGGTCACGGTCGAGTTCCGGAGGTAACCATGATTGCCACAGTATAACCGGCTGGTCAGGGCCTCGATCCTGGCGCGCCGCCGCCGCTGGGCGCGCTCGGCCGGGCCAGCCGGCGGGCCCTCCCGCCAACCGTCGGGTCCCCGTCCCACCGGTCGCGGCGCGGCCGCGGCCGGCTCGGCTCCGGGGCTCCCCCGGCCCCGGCCCGGTCGGCGCCCCAACCCGCACCCGGACCGCTGTCCGTCCACTTCGGAGGATCGGGTGCGCGGGCCGAGGGTGCCGGTCCACTGTGGAGCAGGCGGGCGGGCCCCGGCCGGGGCTCACGCCGTCGGCTCCCGCGCCCGCACCAGCAGCGCCGCGGTCTTCTCCGGGAAGCGCACCTCGCCGGCTGCGGTGAACCCGGCGGCGGTGAACGCCCGCACCGAGCGCGCGTTGCGGGTGTCCGGCTCGGCCACCACCCGCTGGCAGGCCGGATCAGCGGCGAACAGCGCGTCGGCCACCGCCCGCAGCAGCGCCGTGCCCAGGCCCCGGCCGGTGCGGTCGGGCTCGCCGATGGCCACGTGCACGCCGAGGTCGTGCGCGCCGTGCGGGTAGTGGCCGGCCAGCCGGTCCAGGGCCACCCGGTAGACCTCCAGGTAGGCCACGGGCTGGCCGCGCAGTTCGGCCAGGCAGGGCAGGGAGTGCTGGCCGCCGGCCTGCCTGGCCAGTTCCGCGCGCCACCGGTCCAGCGGCCAGTCCTGGTGCCAGAACTCGACCACGTGCGGCTGGTGCATCCAGCCGTGGATCAGTGCCAGGTCGGCGCCGTCGGGTTCGGCCGGCCGCACCGACCACGGCGGGTCCAGCCGGGGCAGCGGCGGCGGGGGCGGACCGGCGCCGCCCCGATCACCTCGACCGTGCCGCACCGCGTCACCCGGCCAGGGCGCGCCGGATCTCCCCGCACCAGAGCGCCTCCAGCGCGGCGATCTCCTCCAACTGGCCGGCGACCCCCAGCACGGCCGCGGTGCGCTTGCGGGGCAGTTGCACGTACAGGTAGCTGCCGGCCGTGCACCACCGCCGGGCCAGCCGCTCGGCGCGCTCGGCGCAGTCGTGCAGCCCCGGCCGGCCCAGTGCCTCGGCGGCGACGCGCAGGAACCGCGCGTTGAGCGCGCGTTGGCTGGCCACCGCGGTGCACCACGCCCTGGTCTCGGCAAGCCCCTCCGGGCTGAGCCCGGCCAGCGCGGGCGCGTCCACGCGCAGCGCGTCGGCGCACTCCCGCAGCAGGCTCCGGCCGGTCCGGGCCGTCCGCCTCGGGTCACCGGGCACCGCCGCACGGGTGTTGCGGTCCAGCGCCGCCGCGAGCTGCGCCGGTCGCGCGGCCAACGGCGTGGTGTCGGGTTCCGGCGGCTCCAGCACGCTGATCACGCAGTGCCGCCAGTCGGGTTCATCCCGGTGCGCGGCGAGTTCGTCCGAGCCCATGGCCGCGGTCAGCGTGTCGACCCGCACCGCGCCGGCGAACGGGTTCTCCCGGTGGCTGTCCACCACGGTGACCTCAGAACCGGCGTATCCGGTGAGCACGACGCGGTGCGCGTGGTGGGACATCCGGTGGTGCGCGCTGTGCGGCAGGTGGAAGGCGTCCACCGGAACGATCGCCGGCTGCCCGTTGTCCAGCAGCCGCCGGATGGTCGTCCACGCCCGCGCGCCGCTGGCGTGCCGCACGGCCGTGACACCGAGGCCGTACCAGAACCGCAGGGTGGCCTCGGGTGGGCGGCGGGTGATCCGCAGGCACGCCAACGGCCATTCGGCGGACACCGGTTGGACGAGGTGGTACCCCCAGTCGTCGCCGAGCACCGCGGGATCGCGGTCGGTGTGGGCCAACAGGGTTCCGTAGCTGGCGGTGATGTGGTCCAACGAGGTGAACTTGTCCGACCGCACGTCCCGATGGGTCATCCCACACTCCCGCCGGAAGAGTCGGATCTCGTTGCCTGGCCGGCTCGGAACTCATGCAAGCACACCGCGATCTCGGGTGTCCATACTCGAATCCAGGGTCCACTCTTCTTCTGGGCCGGGTTTTCCGGGCCGCCCCAACCCGTGGAGGTTCCATGGCCGTCGCCCCCCAGCTGCCCCGCCCCCGGTCCGACCACGGCGTCGGCGCCGATGTGCTGCGGCGGCAGGAGAATCGTGAGTCCTCGGCCCGCACCTACGCCCGGTCGCTGCCGATCGTGCCGGTGCGGGCGAGCGGCCTGGTGGTCGAGGGCGCGGACGGACGGTCCTATGTGGACTGCCTGGCCGGCGCGGGCACCCTGGCGCTCGGGCACAACCACCCGGTGGTGGTGGCGGCGATCCGGCGGGTGCTCGACGCGGGCGCGCCACTGCACGTGCTCGACATGGCCACGGTGGAGAAGGACGACTTCACCACCGCGCTGCTGGACACCATGCCCGGCGGCCCGGACGGCTGGCGGGTGCACTTCTGCGGCCCCACCGGCGCGGACGCCGTCGAGGCCGCGATCAAGCTCACCCGCACCGCCACCGGCCGGCACAACCTGTTCGCGTTCACCGGCGGCTACCACGGCATGACCGCCGGCGCCCTGGCCGCGACCGGCAACCTCGCGGTCAAGGCACCGCTGGGCGCCACCGCGCTGGAGGTGACCCGCCTGCCCTTCCCGTACGCCTACCGCTGCCCGTTCGGCATCGGCGGCGACATGGGCGCGGAGATCGCCGCCCGGTACGCGCGGCGGCTGCTCACCGACTCCCGCTCCGGCGTGCTGCCGCCGGCCGCGATGCTGCTGGAGCCGGTGCAGGGCGAGGGCGGGGTGGTGCCCGCGCCGGACGGCTGGCTGCGCCAGATGCGCGCGCTCACCGCCGAGCACGGCATCCCGCTGGTGGTGGACGAGGTGCAGACCGGGGTGGGCCGCACCGGCGCGTTCTGGGCGGTGCAGCACAGCGGCGTGCGACCGGACGTGCTGGTGGCTTCCAAGGCGATCGGCGGCAGCCTGCCGCTGGCCGTGCTCGTCTACCGGGAGGAACTGGACACCTGGGCGCCGGGCGCGCACACCGGCACGTTCCGGGGCAACCAGCTGGCCATGGCCGCGGGCGCGGCCACCCTGCGGTATGTCCGGGAGCACCGGCTGGACCTGCGCGCGGCCGCGGTGGGCGAGCGCATCGTGCGGGAACTGCGGCGGGTGCAGGCGGACCGGCCGTGCGTGGGCGAGGTGCGCGGCCGGGGCCTGATGATCGGGGTGGAGATCGTCCAGCCGGACGGCGAACCCGACGAGCTGGGTGCCCGACCCACCGCGCCGGCCCTGGCCGGTGCCGTCCGCGCGGAGTGCCTGGCCCGCGGCCTGCTGGTGGAACTGGGTGGGCGCGACGAGTCGGTGGTGCGGCTGCTGCCCCCGCTGATCATCACCGACGAGCAGGCCGACAGCGTGCTGTCCCGGTTGGCCGACGCCGTGGCCGCGGCCGAGCGCGCCCACCCGGGGGCGGCCCGGTGAGCGCGCCGGAGTGGGCCGACCCGGACCTGGACAACACGGACCTGGACAACACCGGCTTGGACAACACGGACTTGGGCAACACGGACTTGGACAACACCGGCTTGGGCAACGCGCCGGTGTGGTCCGGCGCCGCCCTCGCCGGTGGCCTCACCGGTCCCGCCGCCCTGGCACCGCTGCTGGACGTGGCCGTGCGCGCCCTGGCCGACGGCGCCCACCTGCGTGCCGGCCCGGTGCCGGCGGGCACACCGGCCGACGTGGCCGCCGCCGTGGCCACCGCCCTCGCCGGCAACGCCCTGCCCGAGACCGGCACCGACCCGGCCACCGCACTCGCCGGCCTGGCCACCGCGCTGTCCGCCGGCACCGCCGATCCGGCCGACCCGCACTGCGCCGGCCACCTGCACTGCCCACCGCTGGCCGTGGCCGTGGCCGCCGACGTGGTGGCCGCCGCCCTGAACCCGTCGCTGGACTCGTGGGACCAGGGGCCGTCCGCCACCGCGCTGGAGCCGTGGCTGATCCGCGCGCTGGCCGCCGCCGTGGGCTATCCGCCCGACCGCGCCGGGGGCGTGCTCACCTCGGGTGGCACCGAGTCCAACCTGATGGGGCTGCTGCTGGCCAGGGACCGGGCCGCGCCCCGGCTGACCGGCCGGCCCGCCGCCGCGCACGGGCTGGGCGTTGCCGCCGGCCGGCTGGTGGTGCTGTGCAGCGAGGTGGCGCACTTCTCGGTGCGGCGCAACGCCGCCCTGCTCGGCCTCGGCGAGGACGCGGTGATCGCGGTCCCGGTGGACGGCGCCCACCGGATGGACCCGGCCGCGCTGACCGACCGGTTGACCGCGGCCGTGGGCGACGGGCTGGTGCCGGCCGCCGTGGTGGCCACCGCCGGCACCACCGACTTCGGCAGCATCGACCCGTTGCCGGCGATCGCCGACGTGTGCACGCGCTACGGGGTGTGGTGCCACGTGGACGCCGCCTACGGTGGTGGCGCGGTGTTCTCCGACGCCCTGGCCGGCCTGCTCACCGGGCTGGACCGCGCCGACTCGATCGCCCTGGACCTGCACAAGCTGGGCTGGCAGCCGGTGCCCGCCGGGGTGTTCCTCACCGCGCGGGTGAAGTCGCTGGCCTCGCTGGAACGCCGGGTCGCCTACCTCAACCCGGCCGACGACGAGACCGCCGGCTACCCCAGCCTGCTCGGCCGGTCCCTGCGCACCACCAGGCGGGTGGACGCGTTCAAACTGGCCGTGACCTTCCGCGTGCTGGGCCGCCAGGGCCTCGGCCGGCTGGTCGACGCCTGCCACGCCCTGGCCCACCACGCGGCGGCCCGGGTCCGCGCGCACCCCAGGCTGTCCCTGGCCGCCGACCCGGTGCTCACCACCGCGGTGTTCCGCTGGCAGGACCCTGCCGTCCCCGACCTGGACCGGATCAACGCGGCGCTGCGCCGCCGGCTGTTGCGCGAGGGCCGGGCCGTGGTCGGCCGCACCGAGGTCAACGGCGCGGTGTGGTTGAAGCTGACCCTGCTCAACCCGCACGCCACCACCGCGGACGTGGACGCCCTGCTGGCCGCGGTGGTGCGCGCGGGCGACACCGAGGCGGCGACCCGATGACGCCGCCGGCCGAGTACGACCTGGTGGGCGTCGGCATCGGCCCGTTCAACCTGGGCCTGGCCGCGCTGGCCGAGCCACTGCCCGAGCTGACCACCCTGTTCCTGGACGCCCAGCCCACCTTCCGCTGGCACCCCGGGCTGCTGCTCGACGACGCCCGCCTGCAGGTCCCGTTCCTGGCCGACCTGGTGAGCCTGGTCGATCCGACCAGCCGCTGGTCGTTCCTGTCCTACCTGCGCGCGCACGACCGGCTGTTCCCGTTCTACTTCGCCGAACGCTTCCACATCCCGCGCCGCGAGTACGACCACTACTGCCGCTGGGTGGCCGAGTCCCTGCCGTCCTGCCGGTTCGGCGCCCACGTCACCGCGCTGCGCTGGTCCGGCGATCAGTTCACTGTGGACTACCAGACCGCCGCCGGACCGGTTTCCACCTCGGCCAGCAACGTGGTGCTCGGGGTGGGCACCGAGCCCGTGATCCCCGAACCGCTGGCCGGACTGGTCGGCGCGCACGTCTTCCACACCGCCCGGTACCTGGACCGCTTACCCGATCTGGCCGGGGCGAAGGACATCACCGTGATCGGCTCCGGCCAGTCCGGCGCCGAGGTGTTCCTCGACCTGCTGCGCCGCGCACCCGAGACCGGCTGGCGGGTGCGCTGGCTGACCCGCTCCCCCGCGTTCGCGCCGATGGAGTACTCCAAGCTCGGGCTGGAGCACTTCACCCCGGACTACACCCGCTACTTCCACGGCCTGCCGCCGGAGGTGCGCGACCGCCTGGTGCCCGCGCAGTGGCAGCTGTACAAGGGGATCAGCGCGGACACCCTCGCCGAGATCCACGACGTGCTGTACACCCGCGGCATCGGCGGTGCGCGCCCCGACGTGCTGCTGATGCCCAACGTCGCGGTGCGCGCGGCCGCCGCCGAGGCCGACGGCTACGCGCTGACCTGCCACCACACCCAGCAGGACCGCACCTTCACCGTGCACACCGACCGGGTGGTGCTGGCCACCGGCTACGCCGCCCGCCGCCCCGCCCTGCTCGACCCGCTGGTCGACCTGATCCAGTGGGACGAGCGCGGCCGCTACCGGGTGGACGCCAACTACCGGGTGGCCCTGTCCCCGGCCGTCACCGGAACCCTGTTCGTGCAGAACGCCGAACTGCACACGCACGGCGTTGGCGCCCCCGACCTGGGCCTGGGCGCGTGGCGCAGCGCCACCATCCTCAACACCCTCACCAACGGCCGCGCCTACCACCTACCCGACACCACCGCCCACACCCGGTTCGGCGTTCCCGACCACCCGTAGCCCCAGCCACCAGCAGGCCTGTCCCACCCAGGCGCCGATTCACCCACATGGCCCTGCTTGAAATGTCAACAGTGATGATGGGGTTTGGCGTCCTGGAGGATGTCACTGGTGGTCCTCCCGCCCGGTCTGACCAGAATGTCAACCGGCCCCCGCA
>NZ_JAMTCK010000014.1:225517-289970 GCF_024171785.1 Goodfellowiella coeruleoviolacea | reverse complement strand
CCGATGCCCTGCCGCAGCAGCGCGCCGAAGGCCACCGCCGACTTGATGGTGCCCTGGAACGCCGGCCCCGCCTCGGTCACCCCCAGGTGCAGCGGGTAGTCGCAGGACTCGGCCAGTAACTCGTAGGCCCGCACCATGACCACCGGGTCGTTGTGCTTGACCGAGATCTTGATGTCGTGGAAGTCGTGCTCGGCGAACAGCGAGGCCTCCCACAGCGCCGACTCCACCAGCGCCTCGGGCGTGGCCTTGCCGTACTTGGCCAGCAGCCGAGGGTCCAGCGAGCCCGCGTTGACCCCGATCCGGATCGGCGTGCCGTGGTCCTTGGCGGCCTGCGCGATCTCCTTGACCTTGTCGTCGAACTTCTTGATGTTGCCCGGGTTCACCCGCACCGCGGCACACCCGGCCTCGATCGCGGCGAACACGTACTTGGGCTGGAAGTGGATGTCGGCGATCACCGGGATCTGCGACTTGCGCGCGATCGCCGGCAGCGCGTCCGCGTCGTCCTGCGACGGGCAGGCCACCCGCACGATGTCACAGCCGGCCGCGGTCAACTCCGCGATCTGCTGCAGCGTGGCGTTGACATCCGCGGTGAGTGTGGTCGTCATGGACTGCACGGACACGGGGTGGTCGCTGCCCACCCCGACCGTGCCGACCTGGAGCTGTCGGGTCTTGCGGCGCGGGGCGAGCACGGGTGGGGGCATCGCGGGAATACCAAGCGCGACCTGGGTCACCGCGGCATCCTTTCCAGGCTGGTGGGGTGGTGTGCCATGAGTGTGCTGTGCAGGGTCAGCGCGGTTCCGGCGATCGACTCCGCGGTGAGGCCGTGTTCGGCGAGGAGCGCCGACCGGCTGCCGTGGTCCACGAATCCGCGCGGCAACCCGAGGTTGTGCACCGGGGTGGCCACCCGCGCGTCCGTGCAGGCCTGGGCCAGTGCCGTGCCCACACCCCCGGCGCGCACGCCGTCCTCGACGGTGAGCACCAGGCGGTGCCGGGACGCCAGGTGGATCAGGGTGGGGTTGATCGGCAGCAGCCAGCGCGGGTCGACAACGGTCACCCCGATGTCGTTGCTGGACAGCAGTTCCGCCGCCCGCACCGCTGGCGCGGCGAGCACACCGGTGGACACCAGCAGAACGTCCAGCGGCTGCGACCGGCTGCGGTAGAGGATGTCCAGGCCGTCCATCCGGTTGAGCGCGGGGATCTGCGCGCCCACGCTCGCCTTGGGGAAGCGCAGCGCGGTCGGACCGTCCTGTGTGGACACCGCTTCGCGCAGCAGGGCGGCGAGCTGGGTGGTGTCGCGCGGCGCGGCGACCCGCATGCCGGGAACCGCGCCCAGCAGGGCGAGATCCCACATGCCGTGGTGGCTGGGGCCGTCCGGGCCGGTGATCCCGGCTCGGTCCAGCACGAAGGTCACCGGCAGGCGGTGCAGGGCCACGTCCATCAGGACCTGGTCGATGGCGCGGTTGAGGAACGTGGCGTACAGGCAGACCACCGGGTGCAGGCCGCCCATGGCCAGGCCGGCCGCGCTGGTGACCGCGTGCTGTTCGGCGATGCCCACGTCGAAGACGCGTTCGGGGAACCGCTGGGCGAACCGGTGCAGCCCGACCGGGCGCAGCATCGCCGCGGTCAGCGCCACGACCTCGGGGTGGCTGGCGCCGATCTCGGCCAGCTCCGCACCGAACGCACTGGTCCAGCTGGGCGGCGAGGCGCTGCTGGGGCGGCCGGTCGCCGGGTCGATCACGCCGATGCCGTGCATGCGGTCGGCCTCGTCGCGCTCGGCGGAGGGGTAGCCGCGCCCCTTCTCGGTGACGCAGTGGACCACCACCGGCCGGTGCAGCCGCACCGCCGCGCGGCACGCGTCCTCCACCGCGGCGATGTCGTGCCCGTCCACCGGGCCGAGGTAGGCGAACCCGATGTCCTCGAACAGGTTCCGGCCGGTGTCCCGGTGCTCGCGCAGCGCGGCCAGGTGCTCGGCCAGGCCGCCGACGGTGGGGTCGTAGGAGCGGCCGTTGTCGTTGAGCACGACCACGACCGGGCGCCCGCCGCCGCCCAGGTTGTTCAGGGCCTCCCAGGCCAGGCCACCGGTGAGCGCGCCGTCACCGATCACCGCGACCACCCGCCGGTGCTGCTCGCCGAGCAGCTGCTGCGCCTTGGCCAGTCCGTCCGCATAGGACAGTGCGGTGGAGGCGTGCGAGTTCTCCACGTGGTCGTGCGGTGACTCGCCGCGCTGCGGGTAGCCGGCCAGCCCACCCGCCGCGCGCAGCGTGTCAAAACCGGCCTGCCGGCCGGTGAGGATCTTGTGCACATAGGACTGGTGGCCGGTGTCGAACACGATCCGGTCGGCTGGCGAGTCGAACACCCGGTGCAGCGCGATGGTCAGTTCGACCACGCCGAGGTTCGGGCCGAGGTGCCCGCCGGTCCGGCAGACCCGGTCGACGAGGAAGTCCCTGATCTCGGTGGTCAGCGTGGACAACTGGTCCGGCCGCAGCTGCTTGAGCCGCTCCGGACCGGTGATGTGACTGAGCAAGGTGGATGTCATGTCCTCACGCCCGTTCAGCCAGGAAGGCTGCTCGTTGACTGCTCGGCGGTCCCGCGCACGACCCAGGGGAGTTCGAAGTGCGTCGTCTCCCGCGTGACCTCGCGTTCCTCCACGGTGACCGGCCCCAGCTCACCCAACGCGGTCACCACCTCGGTGACCAGCGCGGGCGGCGCCGAGGCGCCGGCGGTCAGCCCGACGGTGCGCACGCCGTCGAGCCACGCCGGATCGATGTCGCCGGCCCGGTCGATGAGGTGCGCCGGCGTGCCCTGGCGGCGGGACAGCTCGACCAGGCGGACCGAGTTGGAGGAGTTCGGGGAGCCGACCACCAGGACGAGGTCGGCCTCGGCGACGATCGCGTTGAGCGCGTGCTGCCGGTTGGTGGTGGCGTAGCAGATGTCCTCGGACGGCGGCTCGTGCAGCAGCGGGAACTTCTCCCGCAGCGCGTCCACGAACTCGGCGGTCTCGTCGACCGCGAGGGTGGTCTGGGTGAGGTAGGAGACCCGCTCCGGGTCGGGCACGGACAGCTCGCGGATCTGGTCGACCGTCTCGACCAGGACCATCGACTCCGGTGCCTCGCCGAGGGTGCCCTCGACCTCCTCGTGCCCGGCGTGGCCGATCAGCACCACCGTGTCGCCGCGCGCGGCGTAGCGGCGGGCCTTGGCGTGGACCTTGGAGACCAGGGGGCAGGTTCCGTCGATGACGTCGAGGCCGCGTCGCTCGGCCTCGGCGCGCACGGCGGGGGAGACGCCGTGCGCGGAGAACACCACGGTCGCGCCGTCCGGCACCTCGTCCAGTTCCTCGACGAAGACCGCGCCGCGCCGGGCGAGGTCGTCGACGACGTAGGCATTGTGCACGATCTGCTTGCGGACGTAGACGGGCGCGCCCCGGGATGCCAGTGCTCGCTCCACGATCTCGATGGCCCGTTCAACTCCCGCGCAGAAGGACCGTGGGCCGGCCAGCAGGATGCGGCGCGGCTCCTGGCCTTCCGCGTGCTCGTCCGAACTCGCGTTTGCCATAGCGGCACGGTAGGGAGGAGGACGGCACCGGCTCAACGACGGGTTCCGCTTTCCAGAACTGTTGTTGTGCGGCAACGTGAAACCGGTGTGTAGTGCGGACAGTGCGATGTGTACCTCGGCTCGCGCGACCGGACCACGACCACGATCCGGACCGCGTGCGCGGCCCGTGGAAAGCACCGGCGGTGTTCCGCGCGCGTCGACCGGGAGCGCACCACGCGGTCGGAAAGGGCACATCTGCGTGCCCACCCGGGCCAGCGGCACTGCTCTCCCTTGGCTTCCGCGACACCCTTGGGTAGCTATGGACCGAGGTGGTGGGTCAGCGACAGGAGCACGGCGGTGAACTCTGCAGGCACTTCCCGGGTGCTGGCCCGGGCACAGCTTCCCCGACGGCCTGGCCGTGGCGCGGTCACGCCCGCGGACACCGTGGTCGACGTGGGGGCGAACGGGTCAGCCGGTGCCCCGCTGCGGAAAGCGTTGGCGGTGCTGGAAGCTCTGGCCGACGCGTCCCGGCCGCTGACGCTGTCCGAGTTGTCCCAGCTGATCAAGCTGCCGAAGTCGTCACTGCACCGGCTGATGCGGGTGTTGACGGATCTCGGCCTCGCCACCAGGACCGAGGCGAAGTCCTACGAACTCGGCGACTACATCTCCCGGTTGGCGGCCAGCCGCGGCCCGGCCAGGGTGCAGAGCTTCAGCTACTCGATCACCCCGTACCTGGTCGAGCTGTTCCAGCTCACCCGCAGGATCGTCAGCGTGGGCATGCTGTCGGGACTGGAGGTCCACCACGCCGGCACGCTCTACGACCACGACCACTCCCGACTGGCCATGGCGTTGCGCCGGCCGGTGCCCGCGCACTGCTCGGCGGCGGGCAAACTCCTGCTGGCCAAGAGCATCCGCCAGCCACAGTGGACGGTCACCGAGCTGGACCGGATGCGGCGCGAGTTCGAGCTGATCCGACGCAGCGGCCTGGCCTACGCCCGGAGTGCGCACCTTCCCGGCCTCGTCGAGGTGGCGGCCCCGGTCCACCTGGGCAACGCCGCACCGGTGGCCGCGGTGGTGGTGGCCGGCACTGTGCACAACATGGACCTGCGCGGCGTCGGGCGCATCCTGCTGAACACCGTCGGCTGCATCGAGGAGAACCTGGCCGGCGCCTGCTGACCAACCCGGACTGTCTGGTAGGGCCGCTGACCTCAGATCCGACAACCACCTCGGGCTACCGAGGCGGCGCAAGATCCCCGTTCTCACAGATGGAGGGGCTTGCCGTGGATCGAATCACGCGGACCACCACCTCACACACCCGTCTGCACCTGCTGACCGCGGTCAGCCCCAGGAAGGACGCGGGCAGCAGCCCCACCGGGATCGTCGGGCGCAGCCTGGCCAGGCAGCTGTTGGACGCCGGGGACCGGGTGCGGGTACTCGCCGAGCCCGCCAGGTGGACGCTCGACCAGCGGCCGACCGTGCGCGAGATCATCGGCCGCCCGCTGCGCGGCTTCGACGAGTGGGCCGTTGAGAACGCCCAACTGTTCTGCTGAACGTCGCCGGTGCGACGGGCGCAGGGCGGACCTCACCTGGCAGGGGAGCAGGGGAGCCTGGACGCGGCCACGGAGAGCCGCGTCCAGCCCGGCCGGTCACCACTGTCTGGTGTGGAGCCTTCGGTTCAGAACCGGCGGTCGGTGATGAACGCGGCGATGTCCAGGAACTCGCCGCGGATCGCGTCCGGGATTCCAGCGGCGGCAAGGCTTTCCTCGGCCGCGGTGATCTGCCTGGCGGCCTCGTCGCGGGCCCAGTCCCGCCCGCCGGCGAGTTCGATCAGGTCGGCGACGCGCCGCACCTCCTGGTCGGTCAGCGGTTCCGCCCGGAAGTACAGGGTGGACAGTTCCGCCGACCCCGGCGCGTTGAGCGCGGCCACCACGGGCAGCGACTTCTTGCGCACCCGCAGATCGGCACCGACCTGCTTGCCGGTGCGGTCCGGGTCGCCCCAGATGCCCAACAGGTCGTCGATGAGCTGGAAGGCCAACCCGACGTGCTCACCGAAGGCCGCCAGTCGCCGCACCAGTTCCGGGTCCGCGCCGACCAGGTCGGCGCCCAGCGAGCAGGCGCACGCGAGCAGCGCACCCGTCTTGTTGCCCGCCATCGCCACGCACTCGGCCAGGGTCACGTCGGTGCGCCGCTCGAAGTCGACGTCCACGGCCTGACCGGTGATCATCCGCTGGGTGGCGGTCAGCAGCGACGAGGCGGCCGAGCGCGCGCCCGCGCTGTCCGAGTCGAGCAGCACGGACACCGCCGCGGTCAGCAGCGCGTCACCGGCCAGGATGGCCGGCGGCACGCCGAACAGCGTCCACGCGGTCGCCCGGCCCCGGCGGGCCGTGTCGCCGTCCATGATGTCGTCGTGCAGCAGCGAGAAGTTGTGCACCAGTTCGATCGCCACCGCCGCGGGCACCCCGCTGGCCGGCGCGCCACCGGCGGCGCGCGCGGACAGCAGGGCCAGCGCGGGCCGGAGCAGCTTGCCGCCCCACGCGTTGGTCGGCCGGCCGTCGGCGTCGGTCCAGCCGTGGTGGTACTGGGCGACCCGGCCCATCTCCGGGCACAGGTACCGGATCACCGTCTCGCGCAGGGCCGGCCCGACCAGGGCCACGCCAGCGTCGAGGGATTCCGGCAGTCTCCTGGTGGGGGTGGTGGTCATCGCGCCACCTCCGCTCGCCGCGCGCCGCCGGCGGCGGACAGGGCCAGTTTCCGTCCGATGTGGACAGCGGGATGGGCGGTGTGCGGCGGGTGGGAGCGGCCCACCCCGGTGCGGGTGAGTGCACTTGTGCGTCGCATGGTGTGAACCTTCACTGTCGGGCCAGCGGTGGTCTCGACCTGGTCCACCCGGGACGGTGGCCACGGTCGAGCGCATCACGGTGTGGGCAGGTCGGGTGGTGTCTGGACGGGGGAGCGCAGCAGTGTTCGGTGGAGCACCCGGGGGGAGGTGAGCAGGCTGCTCGGCGGGGCGAGGAGGGAGAACACGTCGCGGAACGCGCGGCAGACAACCGGATCGCCGGGCACGCGCTCGCTCACCCGGTCCAGGTACCAGTTGACCACCCGGCCGCCCACGCCCGTGCGCAGCGCGTTGCCGTTCGCCCCGGGCATGGCGCCGTCCGCGCCCGTGGCGACCTGCCACGCCCCGCGCGAGGAACGCAGCACCGCCCGCTGCAGCCGGTGGGTGGCCGGGGTGGCGCGGGCACCGGCCAGTTCCCGGTGGAGGGCCACCGCGTTCAGCGCCGCCGCGGACATGCCCTGGCCGTACACGGGGTTGAGGGCGCACAGCGCGTCACCGACCACGAGCAGCCCGGTGCGGTGGCGCGCGGCGCGGTCGTAGCGGCGCCGCCGGTTCGTGGTGTGCCGGAAGCCGACCGGACGACCGACGGCCTGTGCCGTGCTCAGCCACTTGTGCGGCCCGTCGTGCGGGAGATCGCGGGTGAAGTCGACGAAACCGGTCACGTCGTTGGGTGGCGCCTGCCCGCGCGGCCCGGACAGGGTCACCATCCACCGGTCACCCTCGGCGGGCAGGATGATCGTCCCGAGTGGTTGCCTGGCCTCGGGCACGATGTAGAAACCCCTGATGTGGCCGTCGGGCACGAGTTCGTCGGTCTGGAAGACACAGGTGGCGTAGGCCCGCCCGGTCTCCAGCAGTTCCTCGTCGGGCGCGGGGGCGCCCAGCGCGGTCAGCCACTCGGGCGTCCGGCTGCCTCGGCCGGTGGCGTCCACCACCAGGTCGGCGGACAGGCTGTGCCTGGCCTGGTGGTCGCCTCCCCGGCTGCGGTAGGTCACGCCGGTGATCTGGTGGGGACCACCGGTCAGGCCGGTGGCCTCGGTCGAGGTGAGCACCCGGATGTCCGGGTTGGCCAGCACGCGCTCGCGGACGGCCCGCTCCAGCAGCGGCCGCGTCGGCGTCATGATCGGCCCGGACGGGTGGCTGCGCGAGATCCACTGTCCCGCCTGCCACACCCCGAGGTCCGCGGGCACCGACAGGTGCGGCGCGCCCGCGTCCCGCAGTTCCCGGGTGAGCCCGGGAAGCAGCTCGTCCAACGCCCTGATGCCACTGCTCAACAGGACGTGGGTGTGCCGGGACTGGGGCACCCCGGAGCGTGGCTCGGGCCCGGCGGCGTACTGGTCGCGTTCCAGCACGGTCACCCGCTCGGCGTGCCGGGCGAGAACGTGGGCGGTCAGCAGGCCGGCGATGCTCCCGCCCAGCACGACGACCTGTCCCAGCAACGGACTTGGCGACAACGCGCGCATGTGTGGCCTTTCACGAACGCGTCCTCGGCCCCGCCGCGGCGGCGGCGTCACCGGGGGCCGGACCGTCCAACTGGCGTGCCAGGTACTCGATTCCGGAGGTGTTGCCCGAGCCGGGCAGGTCGCCGATCATGTGCGCGACCAGCTTGATGTGGGTGCGCCGCCAGTCCTGGACCGCCGCGCGCAGCCGCATCAGGTGTTCCAGTTCCGTCACCGACCGGTGCGCCACGTCGCGTCTGGTGAGGCGCTCGGTCAGCGTGAACAGCTCGCGGAACTGGGTGGACTGCAGCCCGCTCGCCGATCCGAAGCGGTCCCGGAACAGCAGGAAGTCCGTTCGCCGCAACGTGTTGTGCAGCAGCGACAGCTGCCCCTCCAGTGCGTGGATCAGCCGGGTGGCCCGGTCCACCCGGTGCGCGAAGCACTGCGACGTGCACCGGTCCGCCTCGATGTGGCGCAGGTCGGTGAGGACCTGGCTGAGCAGCGTCTCGGAAGCCTGGTGCACCACGATGAACAGCCGCTCGCTGTCGTGCACGTCCTGCTGGTCGGACGGGGTGAGCGGATGCTGCAGCGAGAGCAGTTCGTCCAGGTGCAGGTATGTCGAATAGGTCATGGCGGTCAACAGGAGTCACCTCCACATGAGCGTCGGTGCGCTACACCAGGCGACCCGGCACGGTGAGTTCCGCGAGCGCGGCGCGGTGCTCGCTGGCGGGCAGCCCGTCCAGCGCCTTCGCGGCCAACCGCGCGTAGCGGTGGGACATCTCCCGCGCCGCCCGCACGCCGTCGTGGGCGCGCACCAGCCGGGTCATGGCCTCGTAGCGCTCGGCCACGGGTGAGTCGGTGTCGGCGAGCAGCCGTTCGATCAGCTGCTGCTCCTCGCGCGGTGCGCGCTGGTGGGCGAGCAGCACGGGCAGGGTGGGCCGGCCGTTGCGCACGTCGGAGACGTTCGGCTTGCCCGCCCGTGTTCCGTCGTAGGCCATCAGGTCGTCGCGGATCTGGTACGCGACCCCGAGCAGGTCGCTGTACCTGCTCAGGGCCGTGAGCGCGGCATCGTCGGCGCCGCTGAGCGTCGCGCCGACCCCGCACGCCATCCAGAGCAGGGCGCCGCTCTTGTCCCTGATCATGTTCAGGTATTCGGTGCTGGAGCAGATGCGCCGCCCCATCCGGATCTCCTGGATGGCCGCGTTGCCGATGCGCAGGCCGGTCTGGGACAGCACGGTCAACGCCCGCGCCACCCGGTCGACGGGCACGCCCGCCTCCTGACACTCGGCCAGGGCGGCGAAGCCGTGGAAGAACAACCCGTCCCCGCCGACGATCGCCGACGGCTCCCCGAACCTGGCGAACGCCGCGCGTTTGCTGCGCCGCTGGGGGTCGCCGTCGATGATGTCGTCGTGCATCATCGCGCCGACCTGCACGCACTCCACGGCCACGGCGGCGGGGAGAACCGACGCGATCTGGCCACCCACGGCCAGGCTTGACCGGATCAACAGCCAGGGGCCCATCATCTTGCCGAAGGGCACCAACCCGTAGCGCACCAACTCGTCGATGCCGGAAACACCGTCCGGCCACCGGCATTCCACCTCGGCCCGCACCAGTGCGGCGATCTCGGGATCGGCCACCTGCGGCACATCGACCTCCGTCATGCGGCCGACTGTAGGTGTGGCACAACGGGTTGTCGCCGAGGACGAACGAGCCGTGCCCGAAGGGGACACCGGTGCGGGCTCTTTCGGCCGGCCGGAATCCCAGTGCTGCCAACGATCTTCGGGCGCGGCGCGGTAGGTCCACCGTCCCGGTGCGAGGTGTCCGGGGAAGTGCGCGGCGGGCCAACAGGCGCGGGCGGCACGTGCGGTGGGCGGACGACCTTTCTGCCGTGCGGTGCTCACCAGTGCGGTGTCCAGGCTGGCCGAGGTGGCCGACGCACGCGGGATCGCCGCCGGTGTCAGCGTGGGGATCGCCTGCGGCACAAGGCGATCACGACGGTCGGGCGGGGCTGGGCAGCGCGGGGCGGCCGGGCGGGATCGGCGTGGCGCGGCTCGGGTGGTGTGGTTCGGGGCGGACCGGCGCACCGCGCCACGGTGCTCAACTGAGCAGCGCGGTGGTGCTGCGGCCAGGCCGGTCCGCTGGTGTGCCGGCCGCCGCGCGGATCACATGGAGAGGCCGTTGATCGCGGTGCGCAGCGCCGCCCGGGTCGCGTTCGTCAGGCCGCCCGGCGGTGTCGCGCGCGCACCGGCGGGCGCGGTGTTCCAGGCGTGGTGCTCCACCGCGATGCGCAGTGCGATGTTCAGCATTCCCGCCTGCACCTTGGTTTCCAGCGCGTCCGCCGCCAGGCCGGTGCGTTCGGCGATGACCTCCGCGAAGACGTTCTCCGCGTCGAGGTAGCTCCGCAGCCAGACCGACCGCAGCGCGGGCTCGGTCCGGGTCAGCCTGGCCAGGTCCAGAGTGGACTCCGGCACCCGCTCGGCGAGATCGCTCTCGTGCAGCAGGTGGTCGAGCAGTGGCAGGTGGCGCGGCCAGGCCCGCAGCTTCTCGACGACCGCGGCGAGCCCGTGGGTGAGCAGCGGCAGGACGCACCCCTCCTTGGACGGGGAGTACCGCCACAGCGTGCGAGTGGAGATGCCCAGTTCGCCCGCGATCTGCTCGACCGAGGTGGCGGCCACCCCCTGGGACTTGAACAGCTCAAGGGCTGCTGTGGCGATCCGCAGCCGGATGACGTCCTTGCGCCGCTCGCTCATCGGGGGTCGTCCCCTGCCGCGGTCCACCGTCTCGCCTGCCGAGTCCGCTGCCACGCCGCACAATCTCCTCCAGGTCTCGGCGGCCCCGTGGTGGCGACCGCCGCCCGAACCGGCCGGGGCCCACAGGGCATCGGGTCTATCTGGCGCTTGGGGTCAAAAAGACACTCCGCGACAAATAATGTTAGCATCCTCCCCGCGACGGTCCACCGGCCGGACGAGGTGTCGCCCTGGCCGGTGCCGTCGGCCGTCATCGGTGCTGTTGTCCGGACGTGGGCGGGGCCGCGAGGTGAACACGATGACCCGGGCTGGCGGTGGTGCGGTGCTGGCGCGTCCGGACGGCCGCCGCGGTGCCGAGGACGGCGACCAGGCAGCCGGTGAACTCGCCACCACCTTTCGGAAAGTCCCTGGCCACCAGGAAGTCACGACCACCAGGAGCCGATCATGTCCTCTGCCGCGTCCGCTGTCGAACCCGTCGTTGACCACCACCAGCGGGTGGTGCGCGACTTCCTGACCAGCATGGGGCCCACCCCGGCCGACGTCACCGCCGCGGTGCACCGGTTCCTGACCGACGACTGCGTGTGGGAGAACCCGGGCGCGCCGGTGTGCCGGGGCAGGCAGCAGATCCTCGCGCTGATGCCGGACGACTTCGCCCAGTTGGAGGTCAGGTTCCGGCACCTGGCCACCTCGGGCGACACCGTGCTGGTCGAGCGGGTGGAGAACATGCTCCGGGTGGACGGCACCCCGATCGCCCGCAACCTGAGGGTGATGGCCGCCTTCGAGCTGCGTGGCGACCGGATCCGCGCCTGGCGGGACTACTACGACAGCAACAACCTCATCTCCGAGCCGCGGGAGTGGTGAGCGCGATGGTGCGGTACCGGCAGGCGGGGCCGCCGGTGGCGGAGCGGGCGCTGCGCCAGGCGTTCGCGCAGTTCCCCTCCGGCGTCACCGCGATCGCCGCGCTGGTGGACAGCGCGGCCCTGGGGATCGCGGTGAGTTCCTTCACCTCGGTGTCCCTGGAACCACCCCTCGCGTCCATCTGCGTGATGGAGAACTCCTGGACCTGGGCGCGCCTGCGCACCGCGGACCGGATCGGGGTGAGCGTGCTCGGCGCCGAACACGCCGAGCTGGCCCGTCGGCTGGGCCGCGCCACGGCGAACCGCTTCACGCCAGCGGAATGGCGGCTGACCGACCGGGGGGCGATCCGGGTCGTGGGCGCGCCAGCCTGGCTGGAGTGCTCACTTGAGCAGGAGATCCCGGCCGGGGACCACGTGCTCGCGCTGCTGCGGGTCGAGCACGTCGAGACGCGCGCCGGGGTCCGCCCGCTGGTGTACCACGCGAGCGGCTTCCACCACCTCGCCCGCTGAGGCGACACCACACCGGTCTCCTCCTCCTTCGACACGGCAAGCTTCCCCGGACACGGCAAGGGACATCCCATGGACTGGCTTCCGCCGTTTCTCATCCCGATGTCAGAGGTCGCGCCGGTCACCCTGGGGCCGGCCGACGTCCCGCGCTGGCTCTTCTGGGCCGTCGCCGGGCCGACCGCGGCCGGCTGGGTGGTGACCTACCTGCTGGCCATCCGCCAGGCCATTGTGGACAAGCGGGTGGGGGTGCCCGTGTACATGGCCGCGGTGGACTTCGCCTGGGAGTTCAGCCTGACCTTCATCCTGGAGCAGACGCCGACCCAGCGCGGCATCAACTTCGCCTGGGTCATCGTCAACGTCTTCCTGATGTACCAGGTGTTCCGGTACGGGCGCAACGACTACCCCCGGTTGTCGCCGCGGGCCTTCACCTGGTCGGTGCTCGGCGTGCTGGTGTGGGCGGCGCTGCTGGTGATGGCCGGGGCCAACGAGTTCCACGACCTCGACGGCATGTACATCGGGATGGTCATCAACGTGCCGCTGAGCGCCTCGTTCATCCTGATGCTCCGGCGGCGCGGATCGTCGCTGGGGCAGTCCATGCACATCGCCACCGCCAAGTGCGTCGGGTCCTTCTTCGCCGGGCTCACCGGCTTCCTCCTCTACCCGCACCGCATCCTGTTCTGGGTGGTGGTGCCGACCATGGTCGTGCTGGACATCGTCTACCTGGTGCTGCTGCACCGGACCATGCGCGCCGAGGGGCGCTCGCCGTGGGCGTTCACCGCGCGGCCGCACGCCGAGGCGGTGCTGGTCGCCCGGACCTGAGCCGGTGGCGGGCCCACCGCGTGGATGACGAGTCGGATGCTGTGCGCAGGCGCTGGTTGCCTGCGCACAGCCGCGTCCTGCGGTGAAACCCTCACCGGACGAAGTGTTGATCCGGTTAATCATCGCGATCGGCGGCGGCGAGGTGTTGTCCGGGGCACACCGGCGGGGCTGTGGTGCGGGAACCACCAGGACGCCGGCCGGGTGATTCGGGCGAGGACGCGCTGCCGGGCTGGCGGGATGTCGTCCGTGCTGTTCGTGACGCCTCCGGGCGCGGCGGTCCGGAGTGGACCAGTCGCGTGAAGGATTCGTGAAGCGGTGGTGGTCCCCGGTCCACATGCGTGCGTGTCAACGGGCACCGCGTTTCGCGCCGGTGAACTCCGCGTTCCAGGAAAGCCCTGTTGCCGGTTTGTCCTGTGCCCCCCGGGGGGAGACTGGTGCCCGTTGCCGTTCGAGGTGGTGGTGGAAAGGGGGATCTCCCCCAGTTTGCCCCTGCACGGCCGAGTTGGCCGGCTCGACGGGGATTGGTGTGCTGACCTTGTCGTGGATGTTCTCACGGTTCGAGCCGCTCGACTGCAGCCCGGGCTTCTCCGGTCGCACTGTCAGGCTCAGAGCGCATGCGGGAGTGCGGATGGTTCCGAACGCGGAACTGAAGATAAGGCTGCTCGGCGAGCCCCGCGCCTGGCGGGGTGAGGTGCCGCTCAAGCTCGGACACGGGTTGCCGACCGCGGTGTTCGTGGCCCTCGCCCTGCGTGCCAACCGGGTTGTCTCGCGCGACGAGTTGGTCGCGGCCCTGTGGGACGACGACTGTCCGAACGGCGCGAGCAACCGGATCTACACCTACGTCTCCGCGCTGCGCCGGCTCGTCGAGCGCGGTGTGGGCACGCGCGAGGCGGCCGGGGTGCTGGAGAGCGGCTACTCCGGATATCGCCTGGTGGTCTCGCCGGACAACCTCGACGTCGCGCTGGTGCAGCGCTACCGCGACCAGGCCAGGGCGATGCGGGCGAGCGGGGACGCGCGCGGCGAACTGTCGGCTGTGGACAGTGCGCTCGCGCTGTGGCAGGGGGAGGCCCTGCAGGGCGTGCCGGGTCCGCTCGCGCTGTCCTGGCGGCAGCGCCTGACCGAGGTGCGGCTGGGGCTGAGTGCCCGCCGCGCCTGCCTGATGATCGACATGGGGTACCACGACGAGGTCATCGACGAGTTGCGGGAGCTGGTGTCGCACCACCCCGCGCGTGAGGACCTCCACCACTCGCTGATGCTGGCCCTGTCCCGCTCCGGCCGCCAGGTCGAGGCGCTGGGGGTGTACCGGCAGGCCAGGGAGGCACTGCTGGAGCACTTCGGCGCGGAGCCGGGCGCGGCACTGCGCGAGCTGCGCCAGGCGGTGCTGCGCAGCGGAAGCCCGGTGGTGCCCGGGATCGTGGGCGGCGCGGTCGTCGCGGAGCGCGAGCTGTCCGGTCGCGCGTACGCGCGGATCGCCAGTGCGCGCCCGGCCACCTTCGTCGGCCGGGACGGGGAACTGGCCCGGGTGCGGGCGGCCGTGGCCGGGGTGCGCACCGGCCGGGGCGGCGCGCTCTGGGTGAACGGCGCCCCGGGCACCGGGAAGACCGCCCTGCTCGGGGCGGGACTGGCCGAGCTGGTGGGCGCGGAGTGCGTGGTCGGCTGGGGCGTCGCCGACGAGCTGTCCCACCGGGTTCCGCTCGGGGTCCTGGAGAGCTGTGTCGGTGGGCTGGACAGCGGGCTGCTCCGCCGCGCCGGCCTGACCGGACTGGACCTCGTGCCGGAGAGCGTGGCGAAACGGGCGGACGCCCGGGTGCGGCTGGGCGGCGTGCTCGCCAGGGTGCGGTCAGTGCTGGACGCCGCCGGCAGCCGGCCGGTGGTGCTGGTGATCGACGACCTGCACTGGGCGGACGACGAAACCCTGCTGGTGTGGCGACAGCTGCACGAGCTGACCGCGCACCACCCGCTGCTGCTGATCTCCACCTGTCGGCCGCTGCCCCGACACCGCAACCTGGACCTGCTGCGCATGCTGGTGGCCGAGTCCGGCTGCGACACCCTGGAGCTGGGCGAGTTGTCCGACGCCGAGGTGCGCGAGCTGCTGCACCGGTCGCATCCCGCCGGCCGGCACACCACCGACCTGGTGGCCACCCTGTCCGGGGGCAATCCCGCGTTCGTGCGGGCGATCGGCCAGGCCATGGCCAGTCGGCCGAGTCGGGGCTGGCTGGCCACCCCCGACTCGGTGGCCAGGGCGGTGCACGACTACCTCGACTGCTTCTCCTCGGCCACCCGCGAGATGCTGCGCTGCGCGTCCCTGCTCGGTGACCCGCACACGGTCGGGGATGTGCTGCGGGTCAGCGGCAAGCGCGCGCACCAGCTGGTGGACTCCGTTGCCGAGGCACTGGCCGGCGGCGCCCTGGTCGACCTGGGCGGGTCGCGGCTGCGGTTCCGCCATCCCATCGTCAAGCGGGTGCTGCACGAGTCCGTCCCGGTCGCCGCGCGCCGGGCCGCACTGGCCGACCTCGGGGTGGACAACGGGCTGCCGGCCACCTACTGGGCCCACCCGGTGGGAACCCGCGCGCCCGTGCACGACGACCTGGGGGTGCGGCTGGACGCGATCAGCTAGCGCGCTGGCCGGCCGCGCCCGCGCGGCTACAGGCGCAGGCCGGCGATGGCGGTGCGCAGTGCCACGCGCGTGGCGTCCGTCATGCTGGACTCGCGCGCCGCGTCCGGGTCATCCGCGGTGAGCCAGGCGTGCTGCTCGACGGCGATGCGCAGCGCCGCGTTGAGCATGCCAGCCAGCACCCGGGTCTCCAGCGCGTCGGCCGGCTGGCCGGTGCGCTCGGCGATCGCCTCGGCGAAGGCGTTCTCGGCCTCCAGGTAGGTCTGCATCCACACCGCGCGCAGTGCCGGCTCGGTGCGGGTCAGTCTGGCCAGGTCCAGAGTGGACTGCGGGACCTGCTCGGTGAGGTCGGACTCGTGCAGGAGGTGTTCCACCAGCGGCACGTCCCGCGGCCAGGCGCGCAGCTTCTCGATGACCACCCCGATGGCGTGGGTCAGCAGCGGCTGGACACAGCCCTCCTTGGACGGGCAGTACCGCCACAGCGTCCGGGTGGAGATGCCCAGCCGGTCGGCGATCTGCTCGCCGGAGGTCGCCGCGACCCCCTGGGCCTTGAACAGTTCCAGCGCCGCCGTGGCGATCTGCAGGCGGATGATGTCCTTGCGCCGCTCGGTCATGGGCGGTCGCCCCTTGCCGCGCGGCACCTCGGTGTCTGCCTGGTCCGTACGCACGATCGCCATTCTCACCCAGATGCCACTGGCCGCGCGCGCAGACCAGGCCTGGATCTGTCTTTCAGTGCCAAAATAGCGCTGAGTGCCAAATAATGTTACGCTGGTGCGGTCGATCGAGTCGACGACGTTCTCCAGAGCCATCGAGGTGAACACGATGTGCGCAGCGTTCGCTGATCCGCACCCGCCGGTGCCGGCCAAAGGTGCTGTCGCCGCCGTGATCGCGCTCGCGGCGGGCGTGGCCGCGATGAACCAGACCCTGATGGTGCCGCTGCTCGGCGAGCTGCCGACGCTGTTGCACGCGAGCCCCGCAGGCACCTCGTGGGTGGTCACGGCGACGCTGCTGGCCGGGGCGGTCACCAGCCCGGTCACCGGCCGGCTGGGCGACCTCTACGGCAAGCGCCGGCTGGTGCTGATCGTGCTGGGGCTGGTGACGCTGGGCTCGCTGCTGTGCGCGGTGGCCGACTCGCTGGCCCCGGTGATCATCGGGCGCGGGTTGCAGGGCATCGGCATGGGGCTCGTGCCGCTGGGCATCAGCCTGCTGCGCGATGTGCTGTCCGGGCGGCGGCTCGGCTCGGCGATCGCGGTGACCTCGTCGGTGGTGGGCATCGGCGCGGCGGTCGGGCTGCCGCTGGCCGCGGCGATGGCCCAGTTCGCCGACTGGCACCTGCTGTTCTGGACGATCGGTGCGCTGACCGCGGTGCTCGGCGTGCTGGCGGTCTGGCTGGTCCCGGCGACCCCGCCGCTGGCCACCGGGCGCTTCGACGTCCTCGGGACGCTGGGCCTGACCGCCGGACTGACCGCGCTGCTGCTGGCGATCTCCTACGGCGGCGAGTGGGGTTGGGGCAGCAGCACCACCGTGGGCCTGGTCGTGGCGGCCGCGGCGGTGCTGGTGCTGTGGGGCAGGTGGGAACGCCGGGTGGCCGACCCGCTGATCGACCTGGCCACCGCGGCCCGGCGGCCGGTGCTGCTGGTGAACATCGCCTCCGTCGTGGTGGGCTTCGCCCTGTACGCGCAGGTGCTGATGGTGTCCCAGTTGCTGCAGCTGCCCGTGAGCACGGGCTACGGGCTGGGCCGGTCCATGCTGCAGACCGGCCTGCTGATGCTGCCGGCCGGGCTGGCGATGATGGCCGCCTCGGCGTTCGGCGCCCGGCTCTCCTCGGCGCGCGGCCCCAAGTTCACGCTGCTGCTGGGCATCGCGCTGATCGGCCTGGGCTTCGCGGCCTGCCTGGTCCGGATGGACTCCACCACGATGCTGGTGATCGGCACGGTGGTGAGCAACGCCGGGGTCGGCTTCGCCTACGGCGCGATCCCCGCGCTGATCATGATGGCCGTGCCCGCCACCGAGACCGGGGTCGCCAACGGGTTCAACACGCTGATGCGGTCCATCGGCTCGTCGCTGTCCGGCGCCGTGGTCGGCGCGATCTTCGCCGGGCTCAGCGTCGCGCGCGGCGCGACGGCCATCCCGCTGCGGGAGGCCTTCGTGCTCATCGCGGTGGTCGGCATGGTCGGCGCGGTCTTCGCCACGGCGATCGGCGCCGCCATTCCCGCGCGACCACGCCAGCCCGAGCCGCAGCGCTCCGCGGTCCAGTAGGTCACGGCGCGCCGCGCCCCGGCGTCCACTGTGGATGATCCGGCCCGTCGCGGTCCGGTCGATCACCGGCGCTCCGCCGCGGACGTGCGGCTGTCGCATGCCCTTACTCCTCATGAGCAGAGAGGCGATCTCATGACCGAACCCAGGGTGTCCCCCATCGACGCGCGAGCCACCGGGTGCCCGTTCGCCCCCGCCCCCGACCTCCGCGCGGCGCGGCAGGACGAGGAACTGCGCCGGATCAAGGTGCCCAGCCCGCTGTTGGGCGCGTTCGACGCGGTGCTCGTGACCCGGTACGAGGACGCCAAGGCCGTGCTGGGCAGCGGCGGGTTGCGGATGGGCGGGGGCATGCCGCACCAGGAGGGCAACCTGCTCAGCTACGACGGCCCGGAGCACACCCGGCTGCGGCGGCTGCTCACCGGGTCGTTCACCACCAGGCGGGCGCGGGAACTCCGGCCGAGGATCGAGGACATCGTCTCGTCCACTTTGGACGACCTGGCGGCCGCCGGACCGGGCGCGGACCTGGTGCGGCTGTTCTGCACCCCGATTCCGACGCTGGTCATCTGCGAACTGCTCGGCGTGCCCTACACCGACCGCGACGAGTTCCAGCGCCGCACCAAGGCCGTGGTGGACGTCAACACCAGCCGGGAGGTGCAGCTGGAGAAGACGGCCGAGATGGAGGCCTACATGGCCCAGCTCGTGGCGCGCCACCGGCAACAGCCGGGCGACAACGTGCTGGGTCGGCTGGTGCGCGAGCACGGCGACGAGCTGACCGACCGCGAGCTGGTGGGCATCGGCAGCATGCTGCTCATCGCCGGGCACGAGACGATCGCCAACACGCTCGCGGCCAGCGTCGCCCTGCTGTTCCAGCACCCCGACCAGCTCGCGGTGGTGCGCGACGACCCCGAGGCGGTCGACGGCGCCGTCGAGGAACTGCTGCGCTACGTCGCGCCGGCCACCATCCTGCCGCGCCAGGCCGCCGAGACCCTGTGCGTGCGGGACCAGAAGATCAACGAGGGCGAGCGGGTCGTGGTGTCCGCGCTGGCCGCCAACCGGGACCTCACCGGCACCGACCCGGACCAGGACCTGGACCGGCTGGACGTGCGCCGGCGGGCGAACCGGCACCACCTCACCTTCGGCTACGGCCCGCACCAGTGCCTCGGCCAGCAACTGGCCCGAGTGGAGCTGCGGGTCGCGCTGCCGGCGCTGTTCACCCGGTTCCCCGCGCTGCGGCCGGCTGTCCCGCAGGACGAGATCGACTACCGGACCAACGCGCTGGTCTTCGGCGTGAACAGCCTGCCGGTCACCTGGTGACCCGGAACAGGACGTGGAGATGACCACGGAGGTCGAGGTCGACAGGAGCCGGTGCGTCGCGTCCGGGAACCGCGTCGCGATCGCGCCGACCGTCTTCGACCAGAGCGAGGACGACGGAACCGTGCCCCTGCTCGACGCGACTCCGCCGGAGCACGAGCGCGAGCGGGTCCGGGAGGCGAGCCTGGTGTGCCCGGCCGCCGCCATCGTCCTGCACGAGCACACATCGGCCCGCCGCGAGTGACCTGCCCGACCAGGCGTTCGCCCAACACCTTGAAGGAAACCAATGTCTGACGTAGACGTGCCAGTTCTCGTTGTCGGCGGTGGCGGGTGCGGGCTCGCCGCGTCGATCTTCCTGTCCGACGTGGGCGTGCGCCACCTGCTGGTGGAGCGCCGCGAGACGACCTCCGGCCTGCCCAGGGCGCACTACCTGAACCAGCGCACCATGGAGATGTTCCGGCAGCACGGGATCGCCGACGACGTCTACCGGATCAGCACGCCGCTGGCGAACATGAGCGAGGTCGTCTGGCGCACCTCGCTGGCCGGCGAGGGCGAACTCGACGCGCGTGACCTGTACCGGATGGACTCCTTCGGGGGCCGGGGCACCGCCGGGCCGTACGCGGCCGACAGCCCCGGCCCGTCCACCAACCTGCCGCAGCACCGGCTGGAGCCGCTGCTGCTCCGGCACGCCGAGCAGCGCGCGCCCGGCCAGCTGCTCTTCCACCACGCGCTGGAGGAGTTCACCCAGGACGAGAACGGCGTGACCGCGCACATCACCAACCGGTCGACCGGCCAGACGCGCACGGTCCGCGCCCGGTACCTGATCGGCGCCGACGGCGGCCGGAGCATCGGCGGTGCGCTGGGCGTGCCCATGGACGGCGCCGGCGGCGGGTTCACGGTGATCTCGGTGCACTTCAGCGCGGACCTGTCCCGCTGGTGGCCGGGTGACTCGGTGATGATGACCCACTTCGTCAGCCCCGACGGCGGGCCGTTCAGCACGTCGGTGATCGTCGCGGCCGGGCCCAGCTGGGGTCTGGCGTGCGAGGAGTGGGTGCTGCACTTCAGGCTGCCGCCGGGCGCCCAGGGCGACCTCGACCCGGCGGCGATCAGCGCCACCGTGCGCGACCACCTGAAGCTGCCCGACCTGGACCTGCGCATCCACCGCGTGAGCGAGTACCGGCCGGAAGCCGTGGTGGCGCGCGCCTTCCGGGTCGGCCGGGTCTTCCTCGCCGGGGACGCCGCGCACCGGCAGCCGCCCGCCACCGGACTCGGCCTGAACTCGGCGATCCAGGACGCGCACAACCTCGCCTGGAAGCTCGGGGCCGTGCTCGGCGGCCAGGCCGACGAGGCGCTGCTCGACTCCTACGAGGCCGAGCGGCTGCCCGTCGCCCAGCAGAACGTGAACTGGTCAATGGCCTGCCTGCGCAACCACGCGGCGCTGTACGCCAGCCTGGGCAAGCTGCCGGGGCAGCCGCCGGAACTCACCAGGGCCAGCTTCCGCCAGCTCCTGTCCGACACGCCGATGGGACAGACCCGGCGGGCCGTGGTGCGCGAGGTCTTCGGCACCCAGCGGACCGAGTACCAGGCGCACGACATCGAGATCGGCTACGCCTACCCGGCCGGTGCGCTGGTCCCGGACGGGACACCGGCACCGCCGCGCGACCCGATGGGCAGGACCTACCACCCGGTCACCCGGCCGGGCCACCGGCTGCCGCACGCGTGGCTCGCCCACGGCGACACCCGCGTCTCAACGCACGACCTGGTCGGCAGCGGCGGCGGCTTCGTGCTGATCACCGGGCCGCTGGGGGAGGGTTGGACGGTCGCGGCCAAGCAGGCCGCGGACACCCACCGGGTGGCGCTCACCGTGGTGCCCATCGGCAACAAGTGCGACGCGGCGGGCTACTGGGACGCCGACGGCACCTGGGCGGCGGTGCGCCAGATCGACGACGACGGCGCCATCCTGGTGCGCCCGGACAACCACGTGGCCTGGCGCAGCAGCACCGCGAGCGGGTCGCCGGTCGAGGAACTGGCCGCGGTGTTCCACGAGATCCTCGGTCGCCCCGCCCCGGCCGACGACCGCACCAACCTCACTGCCGAGCGCGCGGAGTGGTGACCATGACGAACAGCCGAACCGACCCGAGGGAACTGCGCACCGAACTCGTGGACCGGGTCCACAAGTTCGGGCCGATCTTCGCCGACGGCGTCGCCGAGGGAGAGCGGGAGCGGCGACTGCCCGACGCCACCGTGCGGGCCATCGACGACGCCCAGCTGAGCATGCTCTGGACCGCGAGCGGCTACGGCGGGCTGGAGACCGACGTCCGGACCCTGAGCGAGGTCACCAAGGCCCTCTCGCACTACTGCCCGTCCACCTCGTGGGTGGTCAACAACATCAACGGCTCGAACCTGCTCGCCACGAAGTTCTCCCGGGCCGCGCAGGACGAGGTGTTCGGCGACAACCCCGGCGCCAAGCTGGCCTCGGTCTTCGCGGCGGCGGGCACCGCGGTCCGGACCGAGGGCGGCTACCTGCTCACCGGCACCTGGCCGTACGCCACCGGCATCCTGCACGACGACTGGGCGATCCTGGTCGCCAAGGAGGTCGACCTGGACGGCGAACCCGTGGGCGCGCTGTCCATGCTGGTGCCGGCCGCGGACATCACCGTCGAGGACACCTGGCGCACCGTGGGCATGCGGGCCACCGGCAGCCACACCGTCGTGCTCCGGGAGACCTTCGTGCCCGAGCACCGGGTGATCTCGGGCCAGGTGCAGCGCGGGCGGGAGAACGCCGCCGACCTCACCCTGCCGCCGCTGCTGCGGACGGCCGCGATCGCGGCCATGGCCGTCATCTGCGCGTCGGTGGTGGTCGGCATCGGCCAGGCCGCGCTCGCCGTGGTCGTGGACCGCGCGCCGGGCCGGGGCATCGCGCCCAGCCACCGGTACACCAGGCAACCGGACTCCCAGACGTTCGTGTCCGAGATCGGCCGGACGGCGCTGACCATCGACGCGGCCGAGCTGCACGTGAACCGGGCCGCCGACGCCATCGACGCGGCCGCCACCTCGGCCAGCCCGCTGGCCGAGCACGACCTCCGCCGGATCCGGGGTGATGTCGGGCAGGCGGTGAACCTGGTGACCGTCGCGCTGGACGAACTGATGTGGGCGCACGGCGCGGGCGCCTTCGCCGAGTCGAACCCGCTGCAGCAGTACTGGCGGGACGCCAACACCGCGGCCAGGCACGCGATGCTCAACCCGCGGCTCGGCCGCGAGCTGTACGGGGGCGCGTTCTTCGGCCTGGACCTGGTCGTGCCCAGCCTCTGAGCGCGCCAACCCCGCAACCGGCCACAATGGACAGACACGGTGGTCGTCCCGAGGCCGGGCCCGCACCAGCAGGGCCCGGCCGGTCACCTCAGCCGGCGGCGCCGACGCTGACCAGGTAGTCCTGGGTCTTCTGCGGGTCGAGCAGCCAGTGCTGGAAGTCGGTGGGGTTGTTGAACCCGTTGACGAAGCGCTTGGCCACGGCCTCGTTGGTCTGCGCGGCGCCCAGGATGGCCTGCACGTGCTCCGGCGGGTGGAGCATGGTGTTGGTGAACCGGGTGACGTACTGGGCGTGCTCCCAGTACCGGTCGAACGTGCGCTGCATCCAGGCGCGGTCGAACGGCTGGTCGCCGTGCTCCAGGATGGCGCGCAGGTAGGCCTCGGCGCACTTGGCCGCGTTGTTGGCGCCCTGCCCGGTGATCGGGTCGTTGGCCACCACCACGTCGGCCATGCCGAGCACGAACTGGCCGGACGGCAGCTCACCGACCGGGTGGCGGACCACCGGCGCGTAGCCGCCCACCAGGGTCGCCCTGGCGTCGGTCAGTTCGGCGTTGCGGCAGCGCTCGTACTCCCAGGGCAGGTACTGGCGGAACAGTTCGAGGTGGCGGGCCAGGTGCTCACTGGGACCGGGTCGGTCGGCGAAGCAGTCGAACGGCCCGCCCGGCGCCCCGGACACGTAGAAGATGTCGCACGGGCCGCTGAGCGTGTAACCGGGAATGTTGATCAGCTCGCACACCCCGGGGACGATGTTCATCCACACGTCGGTCGAGCCCGGCCGGTCCGGGCGGGACTCCACACCGTGCACATAGGACACCGACAGCGCCCGCTGCGGCGCGGTGAACGGGGACCGGGAGGCGTCCCGGGTGAACAGCTGGACCAGTTCGCCCTTGCCGGCCGCGACGATCGTCAGCTCGTACAGGGAGGCGAGCCCGTTCAGGTCGGAGGTGGTGACCCCGTGGATGACGACCTTGCCGCCCCGGTCCTCGAACAGCTCCAGCCACGCGGGCATCTTCACCCGCTGGTCGATGGACTGGGCCGGGCCGTTGTCCCAGGCGCTGATCCAGTTGAGCATCCGGGTGCCGTCCGGCGCGCCCAGCGACAGGCCCTGGCCGGCGATCCTGGGCGCCACGTCGTCCCACAGGTTCAACCCGTGCGCGCGCTCGACCGCCAGCGCGTCCGCGAACATGCACTGGGTCGACAGGACCCGACCGGCGCGGATCTCGTCCGGTGTGCGCGCCGACATCACCGTCACGTCGTAGTCGTGCTCCTGCAGGGACAGCGCCAGCTGGAGACCGGACTGGCCGGCACCGACGATTAGGACCTTACGCATGCGTGCGCATCCTCCTGGGATCCGACAGTTCTGCCAGCGACAGCGTGTGGGAGACCAGCTCGCGCAGCGTGCCGACGGCGGAGGCCGGGTCGCGCGCGTCGCACGTGGTCAGTGGGACGTCCGGGCTGAGCGCCAGCGCGTCGCGCACCTCGTCCAGGTCGTGGCGCAGCTGTCCGTCGAACCGGTTGACCGCCACGATGAACGGCAGGTCCGAGTCGTTCTCGAAGTAGTTGATCGCGGCGAAGGACTGGTCGAGCCGGTTGGTGTCCACCAGCACGATGGCGCCCAGCGCGCCTCGGGTGAGGTCGTCCCACAGGAACCAGAACCGCGCCTGCCCGGGCGTGCCGAACAGGTACAGCAACAGGTCGTCGTGCAGGGTGATCCGGCCGAAGTCCATGGCCACGGTGGTGGTGGACTTGCTGGCGTCCGGCGGCAGGTCGTCAACGCCCTCGCTGGCCTCGGTCATCCACGCGTCGGTGTTCAGCGGTGGCACCTCGGACACGGAGCCGACGAACGTGGTCTTGCCCACGCCGAAGCCGCCCGCGATGACGATCTTCGCGGACACGGTCAACAGCCCGGGGTCGGGCGCGTGGGTGGCGTCAGGGCGTTCTGCGCCGCTCATTGTCACGTCTCCGTTTCCCGACGCCGCCTCACACCGGCAGTCGGCTGAGCCCATCGAGGATCTTCTTGAGCACGTCCGGGTCGTGCTGGTAGGCGGCGGCCGTGGGGTGGACGTAGACCGCGCCCTGCGCGGCGAGGTCGCTGACCAGCACCCGGACCACCCCCAGCGGCATGGACAGCAGCGCGGACAGCTCGGAGATCGACACCCGGGTGCGCGCCCGCTCGTAGAGCGTCCGGGATTCCGGCATCAGCGAGTCGCTGAGGTTCGGGTCGTAGTTCGGCACCGAGATCAGCGTTTCCATCAGCAGCTCGTGGCGCGGTCTGGTGCGCCCCCCGGTGAGCGCGTACGGGCGGATCCGCTTGCTGCGCATCCGCTGCGGCTGACCGGGCCTGCTCCCGTCGGACAGCGTGCTCACCTCCTCGCGCCGGACTGACCCTGGGCTCGGCGCGCGGTCAGCACCTGGCGCAGGTCGGAGCGGATCTCCGGGGTCAGCGCGTGCCCGGCGTTGGCCACGAACTGGGTCATCTCGTAGCCGACCACCTTCATGTCGCAGTCCGGGTTGGTGAGCACCGCGAGCCCCGCGCCGGTGCCGATGCCCATGAACAGGAAGTAGCCACTGCTGAGCCGCATGATGATCTGCTCGCAGGCGCCCTTGTCGAACAGGGCCGCGCTGCGGCTGGCCAGGCTGAGCAGGCCGCTGGCGATGGCGGCGAGCTGTTCGGCGTCGTCGGTGCTGACCGAGTCCGACGCGGTCAGCGGGAACCCGTCGGCGGACATGATCAGCGCGTGGCTGACGCCGTGCACCTTGCGGACGAAGTCGTTGATCAGCCAGGCGAAGTTGTTGGCCGGGGAGCTGGTGTTCTCAGCGGTCACTGGTTTCCTTCAACTGGTTGTTCAACTGGTTGTTGCTGGTCAGCCTCGCGGGCGCGCTGCTCGTCCAGCGCCTCCCGCTCGCCGGCGGTGAAGGCGTCGAGATCGGCGAGCAGCCGGTCGGGATCACCACCGGTGGTTGGCGGTGGCGGTGCCGCGTTCGGGGTGCCGGGGTCACCGGACGGGTTCTTCAGGCTGCGCGAGACGCGACGGGGCAGGCCGTTGGCGGTGACCCCGCCCCGCGCCCCGGGCTGGCCGACTCCGGGCTGGCCGGCGCCGAACGGGCCGGCCGGGGGTGGTGCCGGCGCGGCGGGCGCGCGCCGGGGCAGGCCGGCCGGGGTCGTGCTGGACACCGGCGCCGCCGGCCGCGGTTCGACGCTGGCCGGCCGCTCGACCGGGGCTGCGGCGGGGGTGGCGCCACCGGGCCGCACCACGGTCTGCCCGCCGGACCAGTTGGCTTCGGGGAGTTCGCCGACCAGGGCGGCGGGCAGCAGCACGGTCGCGGTGGTGCCGTGCGGCATCCGCCGGTCCAGCGACACCCGGATGTCGTGCCGGTTGGCCAGCCGGCCGACCACGGCCAGCCCCATGTGCCGCACCGCGTCGTCGTCCAGCACGGGCGCGTTGACCAGCCGGTCGTTGAGCGTGCGCAGCCGTTCGGGCGGCAGCCCGATGCCCTCGTCCTCGATGCGGATGAGGATGCTGCCCTGCTCGGTGAGGTGCGCGCTGACCCGGACCGGCGAGTTCGGCGGCGACTGGTTGGCGGCGTTGTCCAGCAGTTCGGCCAGCAGCCGGCTCAGGTCCTCGGCCGCGAACCCCACCACGCCGAGGGAAACCACCCGCCCGATGGTGATCCGGGCGTAGTGGTCGATCGCGGACATGGCGGCCCGCACCACGTCCACCAGGGAGGCGGTCTCGGACACGGCGTGGTCGGTGCCGCCGCCGGCGAGCACGCGCAGGTTCTCGGCGTTGCGGCGCAACCGGGTGGCCAGGTGGTCGATCTGGTACAGCTCGGCGAGCCGGTCGGTGTCCTCCTCCTTGGCCTCCATCGCCTCCAGTTGGGAGAGCAGGGCGTCCAGCAGGTTGAGGTCGCGCAGTGCGATGCTGTCGCAGATGCCGGCCAGTGCCGCGCTCGACGGGCGCTGCGCCTGGGGGTCGGCGGTTCTGGTCCCGGCAGGGCTCGCCCCGTCCGATGTGGACGTGTCTGGTGTGGACGGTTGGGCAGTGGGGGACCGGTGCTCACCGGCCGGCCGGACCGGCGGTGCGGGGCGGGGCGCCCCGAGCAACTGTGCTGCGGCCACTCGTGAGCGGTCCAGCAGCACCCGTGAGCGGTCCAGCAGTGTTCGCGCCCGGGTAGCCATCTAACCACTACTTTCTGTCGCGCACGCGCCTGACTCAGGCGGCCACACGGTCGACAACGGCAGCTATGCAAGCAGAGTCACCCGATCTTGTCCACCGTCGTTGTGCCAAGTGGACCTGGATCACTGTCCGCGACCGCGGTGCACGGCGATTGTCACCACGCGGTGACACCGGGTCTGCTCGGTGCTCGCCCCAGTGGCGGACGCCGGCGGGCACCCGTCGTGCGCGGCAGCCGACATCCACTGTGGTCACGAATCTGGCCAGTTCGACCTGCCCGAAGATTTTCTCGGGGAGCCGTTCGACATCGAATCCCCCGTGCGTTCGGCTTCGCGGCCGAATCCTCCGGTGCGCCGACCACGGCTACCACCGAACCAACGGTTCAGCGCACCAGTTGGCGCGGTTCGGCGAGATCGTTTCGCTCAATGCGGACAAGGCGGAACCATGTCGGCTGGAATTATTATTATCTGACATTTCCGCGCCGCGGGAACGCTACCGTGAGGAATATGGCCGAGCAGTCGGGTGATCGCGTGGAAAACAGGGTGGGGACGAACTTCGGCCCGCTGGTCCAGGCCGGAACGGTGCTCGGCGGCGTCAACTTCTACGACACCTCCCGGCCGCCGCTCGCGCAGCGGGCCTTGTTGCCCGAGCCCAGCCTGCCAGCCAGGTTTCCACCCAGCGCGTTGCTGCGCAGTGAGTACAAGATCGTGCCGTTCCACGGCCGGGGCGACGAACTCGACGACCTCGTCGCGTGGTGCGGCACGGACGAGCCCATCGGGATCCGGTTGTGCACGGGCCCGGGTGGCCAGGGCAAGACGCGCCTGGCACTGGAGATGATCGCGTTGCTGGTGGGTCGGGGGTGGACCGCCGGCCGCCTGCGCACCGGCTGTGACGAGTCGACGCTGGGCGAACTGTGCGCACTGCCGGCCGACACGCTGCTGGTGGTGGACTACGCGGAGAGCCAGCCCGAGCAGGTGGGAACGCTGCTGGAGGTGGCCGCCGCCCGACCGGCCGGCGCGGGTCGGCTGCGGCTGCTCCTGCTGGCCAGGAGCGCGGCGGAGTGGTGGCCGCAGCTGCAGGCCGCCGTGGTCGATGACGGCATCGCCGCGCTCATGGACGAGGCGGAACACGCGCTGTCCCCGCTGTTCGGCGATCCGGCGGACCGCTCCCGCCTGTTCACCCAGGCCCTGCTGGCGTTCGCGGACCACGGTGGCTGGCCGCGGGTGGAACTGGTCCCGCCCGACGATCTCGCGCAGCAGCGCTTCGCGTCCGCGCTGGCCCTGCACATGGCGGCACTGGCCGCGCTGCTGGACCACCAGGACGCGGTCGAACCAACGAGGGCCTACCGCGACCCCGCTGCCCGGGTGCTGCACCACGAACAGCGCTACTGGAAGATGACGGCGCAGGCGCTGGCACTGCCGCACACCCAGCCGAGAACCCTGCGCACCGTGATCACGATTGCCAGTTGCTGCGGCGCGACCAGCAGGGACGAGGCGGTGGAGTTGATGGACCGCGTCCCGGACCTGGGTGGCGAGCACGAGCGGGTGCGCGGCCAGTACGCGGACTGGGCGCACGAGTTGCATCCCGGCGAACGCTGGCTGAACTCCGTGACACCGGACCTGCTCTGCGAACGTCTCGTCGCCGACGTGCTGGTCGAACAGCCGGAACTGGCGGTCGCGGTCGGCAGGGCCGCCGTCACCACCGAACAGCAGTTCACGCTGTGCACCCTGCTCGGCAGGGCCGCGGAGCAACACGCCAGCGTGCGCAACGCGTTGGGCACCATCGTGGCCAGTGGCGCGGACAGGTTGTGGCTCGTGGCGGCCGCGTTGACGTCCTATCTCGCCCGCCCGGACCTCATGCAGGCAGCGCTGATCGAGTCCGTCGACGGAGTGACCGACCGGAACATCCTCTGGTACGTGGCCGAACAGATGCCGCACACGCACCGCAGTTGCGAGTTGAAGATCGCCATCGCCGAGCAGGCGCTGCGACAGTTCCACGATGGCGTGGACCGCGATGTGGTCGCCGAAGCCGGGTTGCACTTGGCGCTGGCGGATGCCCTGACGTCGGCCAATCGGTTCGACGAGGCCCTTGAGCACTACCGCGGAGCGATCCGCCTGTTCCAGAAGATCGTGCCGGATCAGCCGGAACGCTGCGCGGACCATTACCTCCGCGCGCTGTGCAACTACGCGACGCAACTGGACAACAACGGTCGCCACGACGAGGCGCTGAAGGTGTGCGACAGGGTGTTGGCCGAGGCCGAACGATACGGCAGCGGTGACGACGGTTACCTGCGGGCCAGCGTGTGGTGGTGTCGTTCGCAAGCGCGCCACAACAGGAAGCAGCCGGCGAAAGCGGCGAAGGCGATGGAACGAGCGGTCGCCGAGTGCCGAGCGGCCGTGGCGAGTGACGAACGCGCCAAGGCCCACCTGCCGCTGATGATTATGAATCTGGCGAACCGCTACAGCGACCTCGGCTGGCACGATGAGGCACTCAAGACGATGGAGGAGTCGGTCTCGATATATCGGGAACGCGAGAGTGCCCACCCGGATCCGTTGAATCCGAGCTTCGGTCAGGTGCTGTTCAACTATTCGGCGTGTCTGTACGACTGCGGCAGGCCGCAGGAGGGGAGGGCGGCGCTGGTGGAAGCGGCCCGGCGGCTGGCACGGGTGACCGAGCACCACACCCCGCGCCTGCCGCTGCTGTGGTCGGTCCTTGAGGTGTGGGGCAGACGGCTGGCGCACAGCGACTTCGCGGACGAGACGGTGCGCGCCGAGTACGAGGAACTGGCGACACTCCACGCTCGCACCGACTGGCCGGTCGACGGCCGGCGTGGGCGAACCGCGTTCGCGATCATGCTGGACTACTGGGTGAAACTCGGTCAGTGGGGTGACCGGGCGAAAGCCGAGAAATGGCGGAGGAAAACGTTCGAGATCTTCCCGGTGCAGTCGAGGTTGCTGTGGCGCGCTGCTCAGGTTGCTGCTTTGCGTTCATCGGTGAGCACACGTGATCGGGCTGGCGAATGACTGGACAGGCGTAGCCGGTGACCTGGTGCCCCTGGCCCAACGGGTGGGAAACCGGGCACGCGCTCCACTGTGGACGGTCCGCACGAGATCGCCGTCGGGGTGCGCGCTCGTGCGGTGTCCTCCGCCGCTCCGCTGATCAGCCGGCCAGTTTGCGGAACAGACCCTCCAGGTCGCGTTCGCCGTCGCGGGTCTGGGCGCCGTTGGCCAGTCCGCCCCGGAGCAACCGCTCGGCCGAGGGCAGGGCGATCTGGCCGGCCCAGGCGTGGTGTTCCCGCAGGAAGCCCTCGGCCAGGTCGTCGGGGACGATGGCGCGTTTGGCCGCGGCGACCACACCCTCGGGCAGCGCGGCGATGTCGCGGGCGAGGCGGTCGACGAAGGCGTCGAGTTCGTCGGCGGGGACGGCCCGGTTGACCCAGCCGTAGCGCTCGGCGGTCCGCGCGTCGAAGAGGTCGGCGCCGAGCACCACCTCCAACGCGCGGTTGCGGCCGATCCGGCTGGCGAGGTACTGGGTGCCCCCGCCGCCGGGCACGATGCCCATGAGGGCCTCGATCTGGCCGAGGCCGGCGCGACCGATCGCCGCGAACGCCATGTCCGCCGCGGTGACGAACTCCGCCCCGCCGCCGCGGGCCAGGCCGGCGAGCTTGACGATCGTCACCTGGGGCTGGTGCCGGAGCATTTCGCCCAGGGACTGGAAGACGTTGACGCCCTCGGGTGTGTCGGCCGCGAGTTCGTCGACGGCGTCCGGCGCGTCGACCAGGGACATGTCGACGTGGGCGATGAAGAAGTCCGGGTCGGCGCTGTCGAACACGATCACCCGGACCGAGTCGTCGTCCCGCAGCCCGGTCAACAGCCGCCGCAGGTCGGCCATGAGGGCGACGTCCAGGACGTTGACGGGCGGGTTGTCGAGGGTGACGCGGGCGATGCCGGCCTCGTGGCGCACGCGCAGGGTCGCGTAGGCGTCGTGGTGCACGAAGATCTCCGATCCGTACCTGTCAGGCAGCTAGGTTCCTGATGTATACCTAGGCTGCGGCGCCGGGAGATCGGCGTCAATAACGCACTTTCGGCATCGCAAGGATCGCGGAGGATACCGACATGACCGCTTCCGACACCGGCACGGACCCGGGCATCGTCTACCGGGCCGACTGCCCCAGCCGCCCGATCCTCGACCAGATCGCCGACAAGTGGTCGATGATGGTGCTGGCCGTCCTCGACCGGCCGCGCCGGTTCAACGACATCAAGCGCCGCCTCGAAGGCGTGACCCAGCGGGTGCTGACCCAGACCCTGCGCCGCCTGGAGCGCAACGGGATGATCGACCGGCGCGTGCTGCCGACCGCGCCGATCGGGGTCGAGTACTCCCGCACCCCGCTCGGCGAATCCCTGCGCGAGCCCTTCGGACACCTCTACGACTGGACGACCGCGCACGCGGACGAGATCCAGCGGTGCCAGCAGGACTACGACCGGCGTCAGCACGCCGCACGGTCCTAGTCCGCCACCCGGTGCCGCGCCGCCGACGTCACGGCGCGCCGACGCGGGCGCCGAGGGCGGGGTGGTCGCGGGGCAGCAGGAAGCTGGAGGACCGGATGGCGCCGGTGGCGTCCCGCGGTCCGGTGAGCACCGACTGGTCCGTGCTCACCAGGTCGGCGTCGGACCAACCGCTCTTGATGTCCCAGGAGTTGCCCGAACCCGACGACGAGGACCCCAGCGCGACCGGCGTCGTGTTGCCCACCGCGAGGTTCCCGGTCAGCGTGGAGCTGGAGCGGTCCACGTCGAAGCCGGTGCCGGGATTGCGGTAGGCGGTGTTGCGGGTGAGCGTCAGCGCGCCCGGGTTGCCGTTGTCGGTGTAGCCGTGGGCCGCGTTGGCGAAGGCGACGGTGTTGGCCACGACGTGGGCGACGGCCGGGGCCGGGCTGCCGCCGCCCAGCTTGAAACCGTTGCCGTCGCCGGCGAAGTCCGGGAAGTTCCACCGGTTGACGCCGTTGCCGTAGGCCACGCTGTGCTCGACGCGGATCGGGGAGGCGAACAGCCACGCGTCAAAGCCGTCGTCCACGTTGTTCCACAGCCGCGCGCCGCGCACCACGTTGCCGGTGCCCGAGCCCTCCTTGATGGCCAGGCCGTCGGCGCTCTCCCCGTTCTTGCGCGGGTCGTGGTTGCCGTAGCTGTCCAGGTTGAGGATGAGGTTGTTGCTGGACGCGCCCTGCAACTGGAAACCGCTCTCGTAGTTGTCCCGCGTCACCAGGCGTTCGAACACGTTGTCGTCGCAGCCGGCGCAGTAGTACGCGTACGGCCCCCGGATGATCTCCAGCCCGATCACCCGCCAGTGCGACGCCTCCTGGTGGAACACGCCCCGCTCGGCCCTGGGGATGCTGCCGCCGACCGGGGTGTGGCTGGCCGGCAGCCGCTCGCCGTCCACCACCACGTGCTCGCCCGGGTAGTTGGCCAGGGTGATCGGGTTGCCCGGCTGGCCGCTCCTGGTGATCTGGATGTTCGTGGTGACCGCGTACGTGCCGCCGCGGACCAGGATGACGTGGCCGGGCTGGGCGAGGTCCACGGCCTTCTGGATGGTGCGCAGCGGCTGCGCCAGCGTGCCGGGGTTGGTGTCGCTGCCGTTGGTGGCCACCACCAGGGTTGGTGACTCGGCCAGTGCCGGGGCGGCCGGGACGAGGGTGGCCAGCGCACAGACGAGCGCGGTGAACAGTGGGCGGACGGGCATGCTCGGCTCCGGGGCAGGCGGTCGGGTGGTCCGGTGCTGTCCATTCCCGGTGGGCGTCGGCGCGACCGGCCAACCGGGCGCCGTCGCCGCGGCGCTGATCCGATCCGAGGAGGGGCCGGCCAACCTCGGCCGGGCCCGTGTTCCGGACGCTAACCAGCGACCGCGCGCACTGTCAACCGCCCGGTCAGCCGGCTGCCCGGCGCGCGGCGGTGTCCGGGTGCGCGGCCAGCAGCCGGTCCAGCCGGGACTCCACGTCCGGGCAGGTTCGCCGGACGGTGTCCAGGAACGCGGCGAGCACGGGTGAGCGGTCGGCCGCGCGGAAGGACAGCAGCAGGTCCGGCAGCCGCACCCGAGGCGTCACGTCGCAGAACCAGACGTCGTTGCGGGCCACCCGGCGCATGCTGTCCGGCCCGAGCCCCACACCGACACCGCACGCGGCCAGGCCGACGATGGTGTGCACGTCCCGGGCCACGGTGGCACCGTCGAGCGGACACCGCTCGGGCGCGAACAGCGCCCGCAGCATCGCGCTGACCGCCGGTTCCTTGTCCGGTGGGGTGATCACCAGGTCCTCCCGGGCCAGCTGGTCCACGCCGATGGTCGACCGCCCGGCGTGCGGGTGCGCGGTCGACACCACGGCCACCAGGTGGTTGGTCCAGAACGGCACGGTGACCAGGCTCTCCGCGCCCACCCCGCGCGGGGTGGCCCGCCCGACGGCCACGTCCAGTTCGCCGGCGAGCAGCGCGGCCGTGCCCGCCGGGCTCTCCATCTCCTGCACGGCGAGCCGCACGTCCGGATGGGTGCGGCGGAAGCGCCCGAGCACCGCGGGCAGGGGCGCGAGCAACGCGGAACCGATGAACCCCAGGCGCAGCCGGCCGGTCTCGCCGCGCGCGGCCCGCCCCGCGTCCACGACCGCGCCGGCCATCTCGTCCAGCGCCCGGCGGGCCCCGGCCAGGAACGCCGCACCGGCCGCCGTCGGGAACACGCCCCGGGGGGTGCGGTCGAACAGCCGCTCGCCGACCTCCCGCTCCAGCGCGGCGATCTGGGTGGACAGGGGCGGCTGCGCGATGCCAAGGGACGCCGCCGCGCGGCCGAAGTGCTGGTGCTCGGCCAGGGCCAGGGCGTAGCGGAGGTGTCGAGCTTCCACCCGGCGCACGATACGTCAGAGATATCGCGCGGGGCGAAGTCAGATATGGAAGTGGATAGCGCGGGCGTCTGGCGGGTGAGCTGGGGGCACCAGAAACACCAGCCAGAAAGGCGCACCCATGACTCAGCTTCCGCCAGCCGAGACCCTGTTCGTGCTGGTCCACGGCGCGTGGCACTCCTCGGTGCACTGGGCGGCCACGCAGCGGGCCCTCGCCGGCCACGGCCTGGCCAGCATCGCGGTGGACCTGCCCGGCCACGGGATCGACGCGCCCGTCCCGTCCGGCTATTTGCTGGCCGGGCAGCCCGGCCTGGCCACCGAGAAGTCGGCCGTGGCCGACGTGACCATGCGGGACAACGCCGACGCCGTGCTCGCGGTGCTGGCCGACGTCCGCCCCCGGTTCCGGCACGTGGTCCTGGTCGCGCACAGCGCCGGCGGTGGTCCGGCCTCCGCCGCGACCGAGCGGGCGCCCGACCTGGTCGACCACCTGGTGTACCTGTCGGCGTTCGTCCCGGCCGGGCGGCCGAGGTTCGCCGACTACATCGGCGCGGAGGAGAACGCGGACGCCGTCATCATCCCGCCCGTCGGTGACCCCGCCGAACTCGGCGCGTTCCGGATCAACCCGCTGTCCGACGACCCGGACCTGGTCGCCACCATCCGCCGGGCCTTCCTGAACGACCTGCCCGCGGCCGCCCCGGACGGCTGGCGCCACCTGCTGCACCCGGACCTGCCGACGGCCGTGTTCGCCGAGCCGGTGCCGGTCACCGCCGAGCGCTGGGGCCGGGTGCGGCGCACCTACGTCCGGCTGACCGACGACCTGGCGCTGCCGCTGGGCACCCAGGACCTGATGATCAGGGAGGCCGACCGGACCACGCCGGAGCACCCGTTCCAGGTGCGGTCCCTGCCCGGCGGGCACTCCCCGTTCGTGACGCGGCCGGACGACCTCGCGGCGCTGCTGGCCAGCCTGGCACCGGGCGTGAACACCGCGCACGGAGACCCGAGGTGACCGTCACGTCGCGGGTGTCCCGGCCGGTCCGGGCCCCGCGCCTGGTCCTGCCCGTGGTCCTGTCCGGGACCTTCGTGCAGCTGCTCAGCGTGACGGTGATGCAGGTGGCCGTGCCCGACGTGCAGCGGGACCTGGGCGCCGGCCCGGGCACCGGGCAGCTCGTGCTCGCCGGCTACACGCTGACCTTCGCGTGCTCGCTGATCACCTCGGCCCGACTGGGCGACCGGCACGGCTACCGCCGGCTGTTCGTCCTCGGGATGGCCGTGTTCACCGTGGCGGCGGTGATCGCGGCGGTGGCCCCGACGGCCGGGCCGCTGGTCGGCGGCCGCCTGCTCCAGGGACTGGGCAGCGGGCTGATGGCGCCGCAGATCCTGTCGATCATCCAGACGGCCCTGCCGGACCAGCGCAGGGCCCGCGCGCTGGGCGCCTACGGCGCGACCATGGCGCTGGCGTCGCTGGCCGGCCCGCTGCTCGGGGGTGTGCTGCTCCAGGCCGATCCGCTCGGGCTGGGCTGGCGCGCGGCCATGCTGCTGCCCGTGCCGGTCGGGGTTCTCGCCCTGCTCCTGGCGCCCGCACTGCCCGCCGGCGGTGGGCGGCGGGGCCGGGAGTCCCGCGTCGACGCGGTCGGCGCCGGGCTGAGCCTGGCCGGGTTCGCCCTGCTGGTGCTGCCGCTGACGCTGGGCCGGGACGCCGACTGGCCACTGTGGACGTGGCTGAGCCTGGCCCTGGCCGCGGTGCTGCTGGCCGGGTTCGCGGTCGCCCAGCGCAGGGTCGCGCACCCGCTCATCCACCCGACCGCGCTGGCCGAGCCGGCCACGAGGTGGGGGATCGGCCTGGTGTTCGTGTTCAACGCCGGCGTCCCCTCGTTCACGCTGCTGCTGTCGCTGCACGCCCAGGGCGCGCTCGGCTACAGTCCACTGTGGACGGCAATGGTCATCACGCCGTACGCCGCGGGCGCGCTGGTCGGCAGCGTGCTCGCGGAGCGGCTGGGCCGGCGCTTCGGCGCCACGGCCCTGACCGCCTCGGCCGCCGCGTTCGCCGCGGTGTGCCTGCTCGTCGCCGTGACGCTCGGGGTGCCGGGGCTGGGCTGGGTGCTGGCCCTGGTGCTCGCGGTGGGCGGGTTCGGCTTCGGGGTGTTCACCGCCTCGGTCTTCGCCCAGATCCTGGCGCGGGTCCGGCCAGCGGCCGTCAGTTCACTGTCCGGGCTGCTGCCCACCGCGCAGCAGTTGGGCGGCACCCTGGGGGTCGCCATCGCCGGGGTCGTCTACTTCGGACCCGCGCCCGACGCGGGCAGCGCGCTGTGGCACGCCATGACCTACCAGGCCGTGGTCTTCGCCGCCGCCGCGGGCATGGCGGCGGTGGTGGCCCGGGCACGGCCAGCCGGGCCACCAACCGTCGACCGCTGACCGGTCGAGCCCCGGTCAGCCGGTGGCGTCCGGCGCGGTGGTGCCCGGCGGGGTGGTGCCCGGCGGGGTGGTGCCCGGCGGGGTGGTGCGCTGCCTGGCGGGCAGGGACAGACCGGCCAGGAAGATCAGGCCGGCGGCCACCACCAGCGTCCAGAAGGTGTTGCCGTAGGCCGATTCCTGGGTCGCGGTCAGCAGGTTGCGCTGCAGCACCAGGGCGACGATGGCCACGCCGAAGGCCCCACCCAGCTGGTGCAGCACCATGGCGGCGCTGGTGGCGCGGGGCACCATGTCGCCGGGCACGGTCCGGTAGAGCGACCCCATGGTGGGGGCGCCGACAAAGCCCACCCCGAAGCCGGCGAGCAGCGTCCACGGCACCAGCCAGGCCACCGGGGTGGTGGGGCCGGCGGTGATGAACACGACCGCGGTGGCGGCGATGACCAGCCCGCCGATCGGGACCAGCACCCGGGCGCCGAGCCGTTCGCTGTAGCGGCCGGCCACCGGGTTGCCCAGCAGGGTGCCCACGCCCAGCGGCGCCAGCAGCAGGCCGACCGCCAGCGGGCTGTAGTCGCGGACCTCCTGGTAGTACAGCGGGATCAGGAACAGCAGGGAGAACAGCACCACGCCGAGGACGGTCATGCCGAGCGCGCTGGCCGTGTAGGTCCAGCGGGTGAACAGGCGCGGGTCGATCAGCGGCGTGGTCCTGGTGCGCAGCGCGTGCACCAGGTAGGCCGCCAGGAACAGCCCACCCACGACCAGACCGGTCAGCACCGGGGTGTTGGCGAAACCGTTGCCGTCACCCGCCCGCGACAGCCCGTACATCAGGAACGCGCTGCTCGGGCAGAGCAGGGCGATGCCGAGCACGTCCACCCGGGGCGCGCCGCCCGCGGTGGCCGGGGTGTCGGCGGGCAGGTAGCGCAGGGCCAGTGCGATCGCGGCCAGTCCGATCGGGACGTTGATCAGGAACAGCCAGTGCCAGTCGAGGTTGGCCAGGATCACCCCGCCCAGCAGCGGGCCAAGCACCGGGCCGACGGTGATGGCGCCCAGCAGCCCCATCAACCGGCTGACCCGGGCCGGGCCGGCCGCGCGCACCAGCAGCGCCAGCATGATCGGCTCCAGCATGCCGCCGCCGAAGCCCTGGAGCACCCGGAACGCGATCAGCACCGGCGCCGACCAGGCCAGGCTGCACAGCACCGACCCGATCACGAACGCCACCAGCCCGGTCAGCCACATCCGCCGGCCGCCGAAGCGGTCGATCAGCCAGCCGGTCAGCGGGGTGACCACGGCGACCGCCAGCAGGTACCCGGTGGCCACCCACTGGATGGTGTCCAGCCCGGCGCCGAACTCGGTGCGCAGTGTCTCCACGCCGACGTTGACGATGGTGGCGTCGAGGAACGCCATCATCCCGCCCAGCACCATGACCAGCACTGTGCGCATGAGCGGCCAGTCGAACTCGGTGGGTGGACTCGGCTCGGTCGTGTCCGGCCGGGTGTCGGACATGGGCACCTCGTTGGGTTGTGAGGGGTGGTCGGATCGCGTGTCGGGTTGGTCACTCTGCGTGGTCCCGACGAAGCGGACGAACAATATCCCAGTCCGTCCGCCCCGCGTCACCGAAATGCCCGGACCACCTCCTCGTGCAGCCGGGCGATCTCCTCGGCCGGGTCGGCGGGCGGCCGGGCCGGCACCAGGATCACGTGGTGCGCCCCGTGGTCGCGGAACTCGGCGACCCGGTCGACCACCGCGCCGTACCCGCCGAACGCGTAGATGTCGGCGGTGGCGAAGCCCGGCTTGTGCCGCCGCACCTCGTCGTCGAGCTGCGCGGCCAGCCAGTCCTGCCCGTCCAGCTCGGGCGGGACGTAGACGACCTGCACGGCGTGGGTGACCTCCTTGCGCCCGCCACGCCGCGCCACCAGCTCGTCGATCATCGCCCGCCGCGCGCCGAACTCGGCCGGGGCGATGAACGACGGCACCCACCCGTCGGCCGTGGCCGCCACCCGCCTTGCCGCCCGCACCGAGTGCCCGCCCAGCCACACCGGCGGCCGGGCCAGCGCGTCGTCGGCGTCGAAGAACGCGGCCAGGTCGGCCAGCAGCTGCTCCATCGCCCGCGCCGCCAGCCGGGGATCGGGGATCAGCGCCTCCCTGGGCCCGCCGAGGCCCAGTTGGGCGACGAACCGGCCGCCGGAGGCCGCGGCCAGCGCGCTGAACCGCTCGGCCAGCGGCAGCGCCGGCAGCCCGGCCGCCACCAGCACGTGCGGTCCCACCAGCAGCCGCTGCGTGCGCCGCAGCACCTCGGTGACCAGGTCCAGCACCGGCGGCAGCGCGCCGTTGGTGTTGTACAGCCACACCGAGTCGAACCCGACCCGCTCGACCTCGGCGACCAGGTCCCACAGCCGCTGCGGCCCCGGGTCGGCCCGCAGCAGGGTGCCGAAGCAGAACCCGAACTCCATCACGCCTCCACCGGCCGGTAGAGCGAGATGTGCGAGCGGTCCCCGGCCAGGAACGGCCGGGTGCGGGCCCAGTCGCCCCACCGGCCGACCAGCCGCAGCCCGGCGGCCTCGCACATCAGGTCCAGCTCGCAGGTGGAGGTCAGCCGCAGCGCCATCGGGTGCAGCCGGGTCTGGCCGTCCCGCAGGACCACGTGCTGCGCGAAGTAGTGCTGGTGCACCGGGTCGTACTGGGCGGCCAGCAGGTGCAGCTCGTCCGAGGTGATCCGGAGGACCTCAAGGCCGGACCGGGTGAACGCCGCCGGGTTGGCCTCCTCCAGCACCAGCACGCCGTCCGGCGCCAGGTGCCTGGCGATGTTGCGCAGGCACAGCCGCTGGGTGTCCGCGCCGGCCAGCTGGAGCAGCGAGTTGACCACGAGCACGACCTTGAAGCGGCCCCGCACCGGCATGTCGATGAAGTCGCCGAGCACGGTCTCCACCAGCCCGTCCGGGTCCTTCTCGCGCAGCTGGGCCAGCATCGGCTCGGACACGTCCACACCGGTGACCTTCACCCCGCGCCGGGCCAGGGGCAGCGCGACCCGGCCGGTGCCCACCCCCAGCTCCAGCACGGGGCCGCCGTCGGCCAGCTCGACCACGGTGTCCACGGTGTCCGTCGGCGACCAGTTGCCGTGCAGCTGGTCGTAGCTGTCGGCGATCCGGTCGCCGTAGGTGGACTGCTGGTAGCCCTGCACGCCTCAGGCCGCCTTTCGGGCCGCGGCGATGATGTGCGTGCCGCCGTCGATGTTGCCCGGCGCCCGGCACGCCTCCAGCTCCCAGCGGGTGAACGCGGCCAGCACCTCGGGGTCGGCCAGCAGCGACTCGTCCAGCAGCGGGGTGTCCGCGGACAGGAAGTTCGACGCGGACGCGGTGACGATCTCGCAGCCGCGCGAGGTCAGGTGCGTGCGCAACTCGTCCCAGGTGAAGAAGTGCGTGGTGAGCAGTTCGAAGTCGGCCTGCACGTTGGCGATGTCACCGGTGGCCACGGCCTTGTCGATGGCGCCGAGCTGTCCGCCGGCCGCGACCATCGGCAGGATCGCGTTGAGCCCGGCGCGCAGGTAGCCGTAGCGGGAGGTGACGCTGACGATCACCGTGCCGCCCGGGCGGACCAGCCGGACCAGCTCGTCGAACGCGTCCGGGATGCGGTCGAGCACGCAGCTGAGCACGCTGCCCACGCACACCACCGCGTCGAAGCTGGCGGACTTGAACCGGCTCAGGTCCACGATGTCGGCCTGGTGCCAGCCGGTGACGTTGCCGGCGAGGCCCGCCTCGGTGACCTTCTCCTCGTTGATGGCCAGCTGCACGTCGGACAGGTCGCACACGGTGACCTCGGCGCCCGCGCGGGTCAGCTCCAGGGTGAACCGGCCGGGGCCGGCGCCCGCCTCCAGCACCCGGTCGCCGGGCTTGACCAGCTCACCCAGGATGGTGCGGTGGATCTGGTAGTTGATGCGGTTCTCGAACGAACTCTCCAACCGGTTCCACTCGTTGGCGCCCCACTTGTTGTAGAAGGTGCGGGTGGTGTCGGGCTGGTACATCGCGGACGTCATGGCTCTCCTCGGTGCGGTGTGCGGTGTGCGGTGTGCGGTGTGCGGTGTGCGGTGTGCGGTGCGTGCGGTGGGTGCGGGGACGGGGTCAGCGGGTGTTGGCGGCGTGGTAGGTGAGGTCGCGGCTGCCCAGGCGGATGCGGCTGCCGGAGGCGAGGGTGAACGGCTGTCCCGGGGCCAGCCGCACCCAGGTGGCGCTGTCCGGCTCGCGGACGTGGGTGCCCTGGGGGTGGCCCCGGTCGACCACGGTGACGTCCCACTCGACCAGGGCGATGTCGGCGTGCGCCTCGGCGAGCAGGCCGGTGCCGTCGGTCACGGCGAGCGCGGTGGCCTGGCCGCCGCGCACCTTGGCGTCACCGTGCGGCGCGGTGCCGAGCACCACGTCGTGGTCGAGCACGTGGGACACGCCGTCGTCGCCGATCAGGTAGCCCAGTGCCGGTCGGGGGCCCTGCCTGGGCTCGTGGGTGAGGCCGTGCATGGCGGTGCCGCAGGCGGCGCAGTACCGGGCGTCCGGCCGGTTGAAGTGGCCCTGCTGGCAGTTGATGCCCCACACCAGCGGCGTGGCCGACCCGCTGCCGCTGCCACCGGCCGGCTGCTCGGCCACGGGCACCCCCGGCAGGGCGGGCCCGGTGACGCCGGTGGCGGTGGCCGCTCCGGCGGGGGCGGGTGCGCCGCGGTGCAGCAGCCGGCGGGTCGGTGGCAGCAGCCCGAGCACCACCACGCCGACGGCGATCAGCACCGCGGTGGCGGCCACGTCGATGGCCAGGGCGATCTCGTCCACCAGGAACTGCTCCGGCAGCAGCAGCACCTGCACGCCGTAGGCCAGCGCCGCCTCGGGCACGGCCTGGAGCAGCAGCAGCGGCACCGGCCAGTCCCCGGCCCGGCGGCGCCGCTGGGCGAACTGGCAGACCGGGTCCCAGACGACCACGCCGAGCACGAACAGCAGGCCCAGGGCGACGAACGTGGTCAGGTAGACCTCGTCGAGCGGGGCGAAGCCGACCGGCAGCACGAACCCGAGCAGGACCGTGACCAGGCCGCCGACCACCGCGCTGCTGAGCAGCCTGGCGGCCAGCCGGGTGGCGTAGGTCGGGGTGGGTGCCCTGGTGGCGGGCGCCGTGGTGGCGGGGGTGTCGGTGGCCGGGCCGAGGCCGGGCAGGTCGGCCGGTGGCCTCGGGTTCGCCCAGCCGGTGGTCACCGCGCCGGCCCGGCCGGTGGCCGCGCCGACCGGCGGTGGTGCGGTGCTCGGTCGCGGCGGTGGCACGGCCATGGGGGTGGGGCGCGGCGGGGCGGGCGTCGGCGGTGCCGGCGGCGCCGTGGCCGGGCCGCTCCTGCCGGCGACCGTGCCGACCGTGCCGACCGGGCCGGCCGGGGCGCCCGCCATCGCCGGAACGCGGTGGTCGGCCACGGCCGCCATCGCGCCGGTGTGCGCCATGCCGTCCCCGGCGGCCATTCCGTCCACAGTGGAGTCATCCGGCATCGCGGCGTCCTCGCGGTGCAGCACCAGGCCGCCGCCGGAGACCAGGCCGGTGCGCAGCGACAGCGACGCGGATTCCGCGCTGATCTGCTCGCCGGCCGCGCGGATGGACAGCGACCGGGTGCCGTCCGGCGCGTCGTAGCGCTGGAGATCACCCATCGCCGGGCCCCAGGCGCGCAGCTCGGCGTGCGGGCTGTCCGCGGAGACCTCCAGTGGGCCGTGCAGGTAGACGGCCATGCCCCGGTCGGTCTCCAGCACCGCGGCGAAGGTGGACGTCGGCGCGGCCGGGTCCAGCTCGGCGAACATCGCCTCCAGCCGGGGCGCGACCTCGGCGCCGTCGGTGAACAGGTTGATCAGCTTGTCGTGTGCGTTGGCGCCGTCGTCGCCGACCAGCAGCAGGACCCCGGCCGGGAAGCGCCCGACCAGTCCCTGCCCCGGCCGCACGGCCACCTTGAAGTCGTCGAGTTTCACAGCAGTCTCCCACCGCGGAATCGCCAGCGGACCGACACCACGCGCAGCGGCCCGTGCAGGCACAGGAACACCACCAGCCAGGTGGTGCCGAAATGGATGAGGAACGGGACGAGCCGCACGTCGAAGCCGAGGACGTCGCGCAGCAGGAAGAAGACCAGCGCACCCTCGGGAATCCCCTCCAGCAGGGTGAACATCGCCGGCCAGTCCTTCTCCCAGCGGAACTGTTGCAGGAACTGGTAGACCGGCTCCCACAGCAGCACGCCCACGCCAGCGGTCAGCCCGATCGCGGCGAACGTGCTCGCGTAGGTCTCGCTGACCGTGGCGAAGCCCACCGGCAGCAGCGGGGTGACCAGCAGTGTCCACAGCAGACCCGCGGTGGCGAGCACGAACAGCCGCGACTGCCAGCGGCCCAGCAGGGTCGGGGTCACGGTGCCACCCCCCGCATGCGCCTGCACCACTGCGCGATCGACCGGCCGGAGCCGATCCGGTGACAGAAACCCAACTCCGCCAGCTGGTCGGTCACCCGCAGCGCCGCGTACTGCAGGCCGAGCAGCGAGTCGGCCGGCGCGTAGTAGGCGCCCTCGGTGACCGCGCCCGCGGCGAACAGCCGGCCGGCGCCGTTGCGCAGCGAGCGCACCTCGAAGCCGGGGCTCACGTCCAGCCGGCCCCACAGGTTGCGCGCGGCCCCGGACACCTCCACCAGGTCGTGCAGCAGCCGGTGCGAGCGCAGATCGCCGATCAGCCCGGTGGCGTCGACCACGAAGTCCGCGGCCAGCGTGCGCGGTGTGCCGGTGGCGTTGTCCCGGTAGACGATGGCCAGCCGGTCGTCCTCGGCGCGGTCCACCCGGTCGATCACCCCGCCGACCGCGGTGTAGACGCCGTCGCGCCGGGCCTGGGCCAGCTGGCGCTGCCAACCCCGCCGGTAGGGCGTGGTGGAGCCGGCCATCAGCTCCCACAGCTGCCGCCGGTCCTCGCCCTCCAGCTTCTCCAGCCGCACCTTGAGCTGACCGCCCCACGCGGCCTTGGGCCAGTTGAACCCCTGGTGCGCCCAGCCCAGCCGGCCCCGGCGGCGCATGAACCGGGACGGCCCGTGCGGACCGTCCACATAGGTGCGCAGCAGGTGGACGATCCGGGTTGCCGCGCCGTGCTGCTCCCGGTCGTTGAGCAGCCGGTGGATGATCGCGGACGCGGCGATGCCGCCGCCGCGCACCACCACCGTGCCCGGCCGGGCCACCAGGTCGGTGTAGACCTGCTCGTGCGGCTCGTAGGCGTTGACGAACCGGTGGCCGCTGCCGTGCCTGGCCCGGTAGTCCTGCATGTCCGGCAGGAACCGGATGCTCGGGTAGCCCACCGCCAGGTGCACGTACCCGCTGCGGTAGACCACCCGCTGCTTGTGCGCGCCCTGCGTGGTGAACACGGTGAAGTAGCCGCCGCCCGCGCGCCGGCGCACCATCCTGGCCTGGCCGTGCGCCACGCAGTCCCAGTAGCCGACGCGGTCGGCCTCGCGGCGCATCCCGTCGAACACCTCACCGGCCAGCGGCGTCCAGTAGTCGGTGAACACGTTCTCGGTCAGCACGTTCCACAGCGGTGCGATGAATCCGCGCGGGCTGCGGGAGCGGAATGCGCGGCGGACCGCGTAGCTCGGGAATCCCCAGATGTTGTCCGGCATCGACGAGGCGTCGGAGCGAATTCGGTAATGCGGCGGGAGTTGCGAGACCCCGGTCAGGTACGCGTAGTTCTCCCACGGGTGGCGCAGGTTGGTCAGCACCTTCATCTGGTTGGTCGGCACACCCGCGATCCGCAGGCAGTCGATCATCGCGAACGAGCCCATGCCGCCGCCGACGGTCAGGAAAGGCACGTCCACCACGGGGATTCCGGACTCGTGGACCAGCTCGTCCGTCCACACCGGACTCGTCAGCAGGAAGTCGGGCAACTCGGGGGCGCGCTCGTCCCACCCTGGCGGCGCCGGTGGCGCGAGCACACGTGAACTGTCTGTTGTGGGCACGGTTTTCACACCCTTGGCGAAGTGATTGATCGGCACCCGGATCGGGTGGTGCTTGTCGTCTCGCTCGGATTCGAGCTAAGCACGTGGCCCGGATTCGGTACACCCGGTGGTTTTCCTATGTAGGGTAGGGAGTCGGGGGATCGACACCGTCCGGAAAGGAGCCCGCGTGAGCATTCCGCACATTCGCGGGTTCCGCGTGCAGGGCGAGATCGGCGGGTCCGGGATCAGCGTGGTGTACCTGGCCGAGGACCTGCTGCTGGCCCGCCGGGTGGCGGTCAAGGTGCTGCGGCCCTCGGTGGCGCACGAGGAGCGGCTGCGCAACCGGTTCCTCGGCGAGGCGCGGATGGCCGCGAGCCTGGACCACCCGCACATCACCCCGGTGCTCTCCGCCGGCGAGGCGGGCGGGTCGCTGTACGTGGTCATGCCCTACGTGCACGGGTCGGACCTGCAGAGCCTGCTCGACGAGAACGGCCCGTGCCCGCCGGCCAGGGCCGCCCAGATCGTCGACCAGGTCGCGGCCGCGCTCGACCACGTGCACGCCTGGGGGCTGGTGCACCGCGACGTCAAGCCGCGCAACGTGCTGGTGGCCGCGGGCCCGGCCGGGCACTGCTTCCTCAGCGACTTCGGCATCGCCACGCCGGCGCGCACCCCGGACACCGCGGCGGTGGCCCGGCCGGACCGCTCGGCCGGCTCACCCGGCTACGGCGCGCCCGAGCAGCTGGCCGGGCTGCCCACCGACCACCGCGCCGACGTGTACTCGCTGGGCGCGCTGCTGCTGGCCTGCCTGAGCGGGGTGGAGCCGTGGCGGCTGGACGAGGAACCCGGGCTGCGCGAGCGCGTGCGCGCCGCGCTGCCCGGGGACCGGGTGGCGCTCACCCGCATCCTGGACCGGGCCATGGCGGCCCGGCCGGAGGAGCGCTTCGCCACCTGCGGGGAACTGGCCACCGCGGTGCGCCGCTGGGTGGCGGGCGCACCCCGGTAGCCGGGCGGCGCCGGCTCAGGCCGATCCGGACGGGCTGGCCCCGCCGGGGCTGTCCGGCCCGGCCGCCAGCGTGTCGGCCGCCTCCTCGGCGGGCGGCGGCGGCATGGTGTGCCGGCGGATCGCCCTGGGCAGGGTGACCGCCACCAGCAGCGTGAACAGGATCCCGCCGCCACCGGCGATCATCAGCGTGGCCGGCGCGTCCGTGGCGTCGAGCAGCAGGCCGCCGCCGACGTAGGAGATGGCCGCCGCCACCCCGATGCTGCCGTAGAGGTTGCCGAAGACCCGGCCGAGCAGGCTGGTCGGCACCATCCGCTGCAGCATGGTGGACGAGGCCACGTCCATGCCGGCGATGCCGAGGCCGCGCACCGCCTGCACGGTGAACGCCGCGGCCACCGACCAGGCCAGGCCGGTCAGGAAGTTGCCGGCGCTGCTCACCAGGAACCCGCCGACCAGCAGCGCGGGCATGCCCAGCGCCGTGCTGTAGCGGGTCAGCAGCGCGTACCCGACCAGCAGGCCGATGCCCACCGCGCCGAGCAGCAGACCCACCGAGGAGTCCCCGGACATCAGGTTCTCCTTGGCCAGCAGCACCAGGGCCACGTCGTCGACCCCGTTGAACGCCACCACCGCGCAGAAGCCCAGCGAGATGATCCGGATCGCCGGGGTGCGCAGGATGTAACCGAGGCCCACCTTGGCCTGGGTGAGCAGGCTGCCCTGGTCGGCGTCCGGGTCCGGCGTCGGCGGCATGGCCCGCGTCCTGGTCAGCACCAGGGCCGAGAGCAGGAACGAGGCCGCGTCCACCAGCAGCACCCCGCGCACCTCCAGGAACGGCAGCAGCGCCGCGGCCAGCAGCGGGCCGAACGCCTCGGCGCAGTTGGAGCCGAAGCCCACCGCCGAGTTCGCCGTCTCCAGGTCGCGGCCGGAGACCATCGCCGGGATGGCCGAGCGGGACGCGGGCTGGAAGACCTGCGAGGCGATCGCCCGCAGCGCCACCAGGGTGAGCAGCAGCGGCAGCGGGGGCAGCGCCAGCGCGATCAGCAGCACCAGCACGCCCTGCACCAGCTCGCAGATGATCATCACGCGGCGCAGGTCGAACCGGTCGCTGATGGCCCCGGTGAGCGGGCTGATCAGCGACGGCACGAAGTCGCCCACCAGCAGCAGCAGCGCCACGGCCAGGCCCTGCCCGGTGGTGTTGGCCACGTGCAGCATCAGGGCGACCATGCTGAGCGAGTCACCGCCGTAGGACACCACGCGTGCCACGAACAGCGCGCGCAGCGGCCCGACGGTGCGCAGCAGACGGTAGGCGCTGGGAGCGCGCTCGCCCGCGTCGGCGTCAACAGTCGACATGCTCAGCCTTTCCGTCTTCTCCGGGCGAAGTGCGACCGGGTCACCGACCGTACCCGGCCGGCTGCGGTGGGTGCGAGATCGGGTCCGGTCACGACGTGGTCAACCGTTTCCCGCCATGGCCCGGCGCAGGCTCAGCGGGCGCAGGTCGGTCCAGGTCCGCTCGATCCAGTCCAGACACTCGTCCTCCGTCCCGGTTACCCCGACCGGGGTCCATCCAGCGGGTGGTTCCCGGTCGGCCGGCCAGATCGAGTACTGCTCCTCGTGGTTGACCACCACCCGGGTCAGTGGTCCCCCGGTGTTCTCGGCGGTCGTCTCGCCACGCTCGGTGGTCATGCCACCACCATCCCTTCCGTACCGCTTGCTGCCTACCGGCTGGCCCGCCGTGCCTTGCCGCCGGTCTCGTTGCGCAGGATCGACATGTCGTTGGAGTTGTGGTTCACCGCGACCAGGTCCGGGGCGCCGTCGCCGTCCACGTCGATGGCGGCGATGCCGCCGCGCGGGTCGTCGCCGGCCTCGGCCAGCGCGCCCTCGCTGAACCGGCCGGAGCCGTCGCCGCGCAGCACGCTCAGGTCGTCGGTCGCGGAGTTGTTCGTGGCCAGGTCCAGGTAGCCGTCACCGTTGAAGTCGGCGGCCACCAGGCCGGCGGGCGAGCCGCCGTTGACCGGGTAGCGGCGCGGCTCCCCGAGTTCGCCACCGCCCCGGCCGAGGTAGACCGACACGTCGTTGGAACCGTAGTTCGCCACGGCCAGGTCCACGTGGTCGTCGTCGTTGAGGTCGGTCACCAGCAGGCCGGCCGCGTCGTCGGCCGTGGTGATCAGTTCCGGCGCGCGGAACGCGCCCTTGCCGGTGCCGTAGAGGATGGACACGTCGTCCGAGCCGAAGTGGCCGAGCAGCAGGTCGACGACGTCGTCCTCGTTGAGGTCGGCGGCCAGGATCCGGATCGGGGTCGCCGCGACCGGCGTCTTCACCGGGTCGTCGAACGCGCCGTCGCCGTCGCCGAACAGCACGGAGATGTCGCTGCCCTTGTAGTTGACCGTGGTCAGGTCGAGGATGTTGTCGCCGTTGAGGTCGGCGGCCAGGATGCGGGCCGGGTCCTCGCCGCCGGGGAAGCGGGCGCGGTTGCCGAAGCCGCCGGTGCCGTCGCCGTAGACGACCGAGATCATGCCGTCGTTGAAGTTGGTGACCGCGGCGTCGACCTTGCCGTCGCCGTTGAAGTCGCCGACCCCGATGTCCGAGGGCATCGGGCCGACCTCGGACTTGATCGGGTCGGCGAAGCCGCCCTTGCCGTCGCCCAGCATCACCGACACGGTGGTGGACAGGAAGTCCCCGGTGACCACGTCCATGATCCCGTCGTCGTTGACGTCGGCGGTGGCCAGCGAGGCCGGGCCACCGCCGATCTTGAGCGTGCTGGCCTTGCCGATGCTCACCTCCTCGGGCAGTGAGCAGGCCGCGGCGGTGAGCGCGGCGGCGCAGGCGAGGGCGGCCAGCCGGGTGGCCCGGCGCAGGGTGGTCCGGCTCGGGGTGGGGTTCATCGGTTCTCCAGTTCTTCCTCGGCCCGCCGGAACAGCTGGACCATCAGGGGGTCGGTGACCTTGCCGGCCGCGTAGTCGGCGGCGAAGCGGCGGTGGTACTCGGCGAACCAGTCCGGGCGCTGGTGCAGGAACAGCACGTCGTGCGGGGCCATGTGGCGGATCACGAAGCACGGCACCGGGCCGGTGGACACGGCGAAGTCGGGGTTGCGCACGGCGGTCTCCGGGCAGCCCTCGTAGAACTGCCCGAGCATGGCACCGCCGCGCACCATGTCCGGCTTGACCGCGCGGTGCACCGAGTCCAACGTGGACATGTGGGGCGCGGCGACGCCGGGCAGCACGATCACCAGGCTGCGCTGCCGCCGGGCCACCGCGTTGCTGGGTGTGGTGGCGACGAACTCGGCGAGGTAGTCGCGCAGCAGACCGGCGATCCGGTCCGGGTCGCTGCCGTCGATCTCGTCGTGCAGCACGATGCGGACCTGGTCGGTGCGCAGCGACTGCGGCACGAACGGGCACACCGGGCCGCTGCGGCCCAGATCCGGGTGGGGCATGCAGATGTAGTCGCGCAGCCAGTCCAGCACGGCCCCGGCCGCGCGCAGGTCGGCCAGGGACACCGGGGTCTTGGGTGTGGGCGGTGCGTCCGGTGGGGAACTGTCGGCTCTCATGGTTGGACACCTGTTCCTTGTCGGGCCGGCTCGGGCTGGGAACTCAGGCGGGCAGCAGCAGCGGGGTGGGCGCGGGCACCGGGGTCAGCGCGATCGCCGGTTTGGTCCCGGTGCGGCGGGCGGGCAGCGGGTCCAGCCGGAACCGCTGGGCCACCCTGGTCAGCACGAGATCGCCCTCCAACTGGGCGAAGGTGTTGCCGACGCACTGGTGCGCGCCCGCGCCGAACGGGAAGTAGGCGAACCGGTGCCGCTGCTGGTCGACGAGCCACCGCCCGGGGTCGAACTGCTCGGGCCGGGCCCACACCCCCTCGTGCCGGTGCGTCACGTAGGAGGACACGATCAGCCGGGCGCCGGCCGGCACGGTGTGCTCGCCGATCTGCAGCGGCTCGTCCACCACCCGGCGCAGCGCCCACGCGGGCGGGTAGAGCCGCAGTGCCTCGCGGAGCGCGGCGCGCGGCCAGGTCAGCAGCCGCAGCCGGTCCCCGGTGGGCGCGTCCGCGCCGAGCACGTCGGCCACCTCGGCGCGCAGCCGCCGCGCCGGCTCCGGGTTGAGGCTGAGCAGGTGCAGTGCCCAGACCAGGGCGGTGCCCGTGGTCTCGGTGCCGGCCACGAAGATCGACAGGATCTCGTCGACCAGCTCCTCGTCGGTGAAGTCGCCCTGGTTGTCCAGCAGTCCGTCCAGGAACGTGGGCTGCCCGCTGGGCCGGCGCCGCCGCGCGGTGAGCGCGTCGCCGATGACGCGGCGCAGCGCGGCGATGTCGGCGCGGTAGCGGCGGTTGTCCGGGGTCGGCCAGGAGCGGGGGATGGTCAGCAGGGTGAACAGCTGGTGGTCGACGTAGCCGAGCAGGAAGTCCAGTGCGGCGCGGGCCGCGGCCCGGTCCACGTCCGGCGCGGTGCCGAAGGTGGCATCCACCATCATCGCCACGGTGATCTTCTTCAGCTCGGCGGCGAGGTCGATCCGGGCGCCGGGCCGCCACCGCCGGTCCAGCGCCTCGTCCAGCGGCCGCAGCAGCAGCGGGGTCATCGAGGCCAGCCGCTCGGCGCGGAACAGCGGGGTGAGCAGCCGGCGCCGGCGCACCCAGTCCTCGCCGGACGGGCTGGTGAACAGGCCCTTGCCGAGCAGTTCGCGCAGCAGCTGGCGGTGCGTGCGCCGGCCGTTGAGCAGCACCTGCCGCACCCCGTCGGGGTGGAAGGCGGCGTAGAGCGAGCCGGCCACCCCGAGGTCGAGTTCCACCAGGTCGCCGTGGTCGCGGCGGGCCTGGCAGAACATGCCGATCGGGTCGCGCAGGAACCGCAGGTTCAGGCCGAGCAGCGGGGGACCGGCGTAGCGGGGGATCACGGCTGACCGTCCGACGTGGACTCCAGCAGGGTCCAGAAGGTGCCTGGCACCCGGTGCACCCGGTCCAGCCGCAGCCCGGCACCGGCCAGCAGGTCGCGGAACTGGGTGTGGGTGCGCACCGCGCCGCCCAGGTGGGCCAGTGCGTTCATGTCGCCCTCGACCACGGACATGCCCGCCTCGACCCGGTCCGGCGCCATCATCTCGAACACCAGCAGCGTCCCGGTCCCGCCCAGGGCGGCGCGGCAGTTGGCCAGGATCCTGGCGGCCACCGGGTCCGGCCAGTTGGCCAGCACCCGGGACAGCAGGTACACGTCGCCGCCCTCGGGCACGTGCTCGCGGAAGTCGCCGGGCACGAACCGGCAGCGGTCGCCGCCAGGCACCCGGCCCAGCGTCTCCAGCGCGGACGGCTCGGTGAGCGGCAGCTCGACGAGCACGCCGCTGGCGTGCGGGGCGTGGGTGAGGATCTCGGCGAGCAGCGAGCCGTTGCCGCCGCCGACGTCCACAACGGACCTGGCCGCGCCGAAGTCGAACAGGCTGGCGATGAGCGCGCCCGTGCCGTGGCCCAGGGCGATCATCCGGTGGTAGTGCTCGGCCAGCACCGGGTCGCGGTCCAGGTACTCGTAGTAGGGCATGCCGAAGACGTGGTCGAAGGCGATGCCGCCGTCGCGCAGGCTGGCGGTCAGCCCGGCGTAGGCCTGGTAGCTGAGCCCGCCGAAGTAGATGGCCGGGCCGTGCAGGGACTGCGGGTGCGCCGGGTCGAGGAAGGCCCCGGCCTCGGTGAGCCCGAACCGGTCGTCCTCGTCCTGGTCCAGCACGCCCAGCCCGACCAGGGCGCGCAGCACCTGGGTGAGCGGGCCCTGGTGGGTGTCGGTGAGCCGGGCCAGCTCGGCGGCGCCGCGCCGGCCGGTGGCCAGGTGGGCGGCGATGCCGAGCTGCGCCGCGGTGTGCACCAGGGCGCTGCGCCGGTAGCCCTCGATCAGCTGGCTGACCCGCTGCCGCGCGTCCAGCCCGGTGGGCGCCTCGGTCATCGGGTCACCTCGTCGAGGTGGGCGAACAGGGCGTCCGCCAGGGCGACGGCGGCCCCGCCGATCCGTGCGTCGTACAGCATCACCAGCTCCAACCTGTGTCCGATGTGGTGGGCCTGCAGTGCCAGCCCGAAGTCCGTCCAGTGCTCCCTGGGTGGCTCGGCCACCAGGCCCGGCCCGAGATCCGGCGCCGGGTCGGCCAGGTCGGCCATCAGGGGCAGTGCCACCGCCTCGGCCAGCGCGGTGTGCGGCAGCAGCCGCTGGCGCTGGTAGGCGGCCAGCACCTCGGCGTGGGTCTGGCCGATCCGCTCGGCCCGCCCGGCCGCGGCCGGGGTCGGGCGGACCACGGCGAGGTTCACGAACCGGCCGACCACCCCGTCCAGGCCGGGCTCGGTCCGCCCGGTCACCGGCACCGCGATCGGCAGCGGGCCGGTGGTGTCCCTGGCCGCGTCGGCCAGCAGCGCCAGCAGCAGCGACCGCACCGGCACGCCGTGCTCGCGCGCGGCCCGGGCCAGTCGGGCGCTGCGCCGCTCGTCCAGCACGTGCTGGCGGGCCAGCCGCGGGCCGGGGCCGAGCACCGGGAGCACCTCGGGGATCGGCGCCTCGGCCAGCCAGTCACGCAGGGCGGCCTGCACCACCGCCGGGGTCAGCCAGGACCGTTCCCAGGCGGCGAAGTCCGGGTGGTGCAGGCGCAGCGCGGGCAGCCCGTCCGGCGCACCGGACAGCCGGGCCCGGTACAGCGCGGCCAGATCGGCGGCGAGCAGGCCCGCGCTGGCGCCGTCCACCGCGATCCGGTGCGCCCGCAGCGTCAACCGGTGCCCACCATCCACGGTGGACAACTCGGCGGCGAGCAGTCGACCGGTGGCCGGGGACAGCCCTTCGCCGGCGCCGAGCACCGGGTAGGGGTCGGCGGGCCGCTGCCGGTCGCCGTCGACCACCACCCGCAGTGCCTCGTGCCTGGCCACCACGGCGGTGAGCGCGTCGGCCAGCGCGTCCTCGTCGACCGCGCCGGTGATCAGCGCGCTCAGCTCCAGCTCGGCCGCTGGCCCGGCGGGCACCGCGGTCAGCCGCTGCTGCGCCCAGGACAGCGGCGCGTCCGGAGTGGACCGGCGCGCCAGCACCGGAGTGTCCACAGTGGATGCCGTGATGGCGTCGGCGACCCGTTCCACCGTGGCGGCGGCGAAGAAGTCGCCCACGGACACGGCAACGCCGAAGCGCTCCCGGATGGCCCGGACGATGCGCACCGCGATCAGCGAGTCGCCGCCCAGTTGGAAGAAGTCCGCGTCCGCGGCCACCTCGTCGCGGCCAAGCGCCCGCGCCCACAGCGCGGCCAGCTCCGCCTCGGTGCCCGGCCGGGGCGGCCGGCCGCCGGTGTCCGGCACCACCTCGGGCAGGGCCGCCAGGTCGACCTTGCCGGTGGGGCTCAGCGGCAGTTCCGCGACGGCCACCACGTGCGCGGGCACGAACGCCGCCGGCAGCCGGCCGGCCACGAACGGCCGCAGCTCCCCGACGTCCAGCGGGCCCGAGGCCGTCACGTACGCGGTCAGCGCCGGCACCCCGTGCACCGGGCGCGCCACCACCACGGCCTCGGCCACCGCCGGGTGCGCGCGCAGCACCCGCTCGATCTCGGCCGGCTCGACGCGCACGCCGTTGACCTTGACCTGCCCGTCGGCCCGGCCGGCGAACTCCAGGGTGCCGTCCGGCCGGTACCGGGCCAGGTCGCCGCTGCGGTAGACGCGCGAGCCGGGTGCGCCGAACGGGTCCGGCCGGAACCGGTCCGCGGTCTGCCCGGGCGCGCCCGCGTAGCCGTGCGCCAGCCCGGTCCCGCCGATCCACAGCTCGCCCACCACCCGGGGCGGCACCGGCTCGCCGTGCGCGTCGAGCACGTACACGCGCTTGCCCGCCACCGGTCGGCCGATCGGCACCTCGGTCTCGGCCCGGTCCCGCTCCAGCGGGTGCGAGGTGGTGTCGATGGTGGCCTCGGTCGGCCCGTACTGGTTGTGCAGCCGCGCGGCGGTGCGCTGGTGGAACCGGGCGACCAGGTCGGCGCCGAGCCGCTCGCCGCCGCAGAACACGTGCCGCAGCGTGCGCAGCTCGTCGTCGGCAGCGTCCAGGGCCCGCCCGAGCTGGGCGGGCACGAAGTCGGCCACGGTGATGGCGTGCGCGCCGATCAGCCGGACCACCTCGGCCGGGTCGGCGGCCTGCTCGCGGGTGGCGATCACCACGGCCGCGCCCGTGGCCAGCGGACCGAACAGCTGCCACACCGACGGGTCGAACGCGACGGACACGGTGTGCAGCAACCGGTCGCCGGGCCCCAGCCCGGTCAGCGCGTGCCGCCAGGCCAGGTCGGCGGACACCCCGGCGTGCGGCACGGTCACGCCCTTGGGCGTGCCGGTCGAGCCGGAGGTGTACATCAGGTAGGCCACGTCCTCGGCGCCCACCTCGGGCAGCTCACCACCGCCGGTCGCGGGCACGTGCCGGACCACACCGTCCACACCGTCCACACCGGACTCGTCGCCGATCAGCCGGCGGGCACCCGAGTCGGCCAGCATCTGCCGCCGCCGCTCGGCCGGGTGGGCCGGGTCCAGCGGCAGGAACGCCGCGCCCGAGGCCAGCACCGCCAGCAGGGCCACCACCAGCTCGGCCGAGCGCGGCAGGCACACGGCCACCACCTCACCGCGGCGCACCCCGGCCGCGCGCAGCCCGGCCGCCTCGACCAGCACCCGCTGCCACAGCTCGGCGTAGCTGAGCCGGGTGTCCCCGCACACCACGGCGGTGGCCGCCGGGGTGCGCTCGGCCTGGGCGGCGACCAGGGCGTGCACCGGCCGGTCGGCCCACGGCCACGCGGTGGCATCAGCCAGGCTCGCCAGTGCCCGCGCGCGTTCCTCGGCGGTGAGCAGCGGCACCCGGTCCACCGGCGCGGCCCAGCCGGGCAGCACGCGCAGCAGCCGCGCGTAGCGGGCCAGCAGGTCCTCGACGCTCGCCCGGTCGAACCGGACCGTGTCGTAGTCGACCAGCACGGCCAGGTCGGCGCCGTCGCGCACCACCGACAGGGTCAGCGCGCACTGGGCCGTGCCCCGCCCCAGCTCCAGCGGCCGCACGGTGAGGCCGGGCAGGTCGATGCTCGGCGCCGGCGCGTCCTGCAGGGCGAACAGCACGTCGTAGCCGCCGGTCAGGAACTGCTCGGCGGGCACGGCGGCGTGCTCGAACGCGCTCGCCGCCGCGGCGCGCACCCGGTCGACCAGCTCGGCGAACCCGGGCGCGCCGGTCAGGTCGGCGACCATCGGCACGGTGCTGAACAGCGGCCCCACCACACCCACCAGCTCCGGCCGGTGCCGCCCGGTCACCGGCACGCCCACCACGAACCGCTCGCCGGCGCCGCAGCGGCTGAGCAGCACCTGGAACGCGGCCAGCAGGCCGGCGAACAGCGGGGCGCCGGTGGCCGCGCAGTGCGCGTCGAGTTCGGCGAGACCGGTGATCCGGTGGGTCAGCCGTCCGGAGTGGACGGTGGTGCCGGCCGGGCGGTCCACCGGCAGCTCGACCGTGCCGGACAGGCCGGCCAGGGTGTTGCGCCAGTGCTGTTCGGCCCGGGCGTGGGCGCCCTCGGCCATCCGGTCGCGCAGCCAGCGGGCGTAGTCGGCGAACTGCAGCTCGGGCTCGGCGTGCTGGGGCCGCTCGCCCCGCGCCTCGGCCGCGTAGCAGGCGGCGAGGTCCTGCAGCAGCACGGTGTTGGACGCCGCGTCGGTGGCGATGTGGTGCAGGGTCAGCAGCAGCGCGTGGTCGCCGTCGGACAGCTCGACCAGCACGGCCCGCACCGGCGGCTGGGTGGTCAGCTCGAACGGCCGCTCGGCCTCGGCCAGGGCCACCGCGGCCAGGTCGTCGGTGCGGACCCGGCGCGGCACCAGCTCGGCGGTGTCCGGCACGACCTGGCGCAGTCCCTCGGCGGTGTCCACGAACCGGGCGCGCAGCACCGCGTGCCGCTGGACCAGCGCGGTGCAGGCCCGCTCCAGCGCGGCCACGTCCAGCCGACCGCGCAGCCGGACCGCCACGAACACGTTGCCGGCCACGTCCTCGGGCGCGGCCTGCTGGCGCAGCCAGAACCGCTCCTGGGTGGGCGAGAGCGGCGCGCCGTCCACCGGCCCGGCCGGGATGGGCAGCTCGTCGGCCGGCTGGTCGGCGGCGTGCGCGGCGGCCCGGTCGATGGCCTCGGCCAGCTCGCCCAGGGTCGGGTGGTCGTACAGGGACGCCACCGGCAGCCGGACGCCGAACTTGGCGGCCAGCTCGTCCAGCACCCGCATGCCCACCAGGGAGTGCCCGCCGAGCTGGAAGAACGACTGGTCGCGGGTGATCCCGCTGACCCCGAGCAGCCGTTCCCACACCGCGGCCACCACCTGCTCGGTGCCGCTGGCCGCCGCGGACTCCGCCGGCACTGGCGCCGGCGGCGGGAGCACGGTGGCCGGGGCGTCGCCCTCGCGCACGCTGTAGCGGGTGCGCTGGAAGGCGTAGCCGGGCAGGCCGGTGCGGCGGCGGCGCTGGCCGTGGTGCAGGCCGGCCCAGCGCAGCGGCACGCCGGCCCGCCACAGCGCGCCCGCCGCGGCCAGCAGCGTGCCCAGGTCGTCCCCGCCGCCGGCGCCGGGCAGGCTGGGCCGGGCACCGGTCAGCTCGGCCAGCGCCCGGCCCGGCCCGATCTCCACCAGGGGCAGCCCGCGCACGGCGGCCACGGCGTCGGCGAACCGGACCGGCGAGCGCAGCTGGGCGCCCCAGTAGTCCGGGGTGATCTCGCTGATCGGTGCCCCGGTCATGGTGGAGCACACCGGGATCCGCGGTGCGGCGTGCGGCAGGGTGGCGGCCGCGGCGGCCAGTTCGGCGGCGGCCGGTGTCATGGCCGAGGAGTGGAACGCGTGTGAGGTGCGCAGCCGGCGGGTGCGCACCCCGCGGGCGGCCCAGTGCTCGGCGAACGCGGCGATGGCCGCTTCCGGGCCGGCCACCGTGGTCTGCGACGGGGCGTTGACCGCGGCGATCTCCACGCCCGCTGGCAGCTCACCCAGCTCGCCGGTGCCCACCGCGAGCATGGCGCCGGGCGGGCAGGCGGCCATGGCCCGGCCGCGCGCCACCACCAGGGCCATGGCGTCGTCCCGGTCGAGCACGCCGGCCACGCACGCGGCCACCAGCTCGCCCACGCTGTGCCCGAGCACGACCGAGGGGGTGACGCCCCACGAGCGCCAGAGCCGCGCCAGCGCGTACTCCACCGCGAACAGCGCGGGCTGGGTGAACTCGGTGCGGCGCAACAGCTCCGCGTCGGCCAGGGCGGCGCGCAGGTCAACGCCGTGGTCGGCGGCCAGGGCCAGGCACGCGTCGAACTCGGCGCGGAACACCGGCTCGGTCGCGCGCAGTCCGGCGGCCATGCCCGGGTACTGCGAGCCCTGCCCGGAGAACAGGAACGCCACCCCGGGCTTGTCCTCCATTGTGGACGGTCGGGCGGCGCGGAGCCGTTCGGCGGCCTCGGCGCCGGTGCGGGCGACGACGGTGAGCCGCACCGGGAACGGCTGCCGCCCGGTCTGCAGGGTGTGGGCGGCGTCGGCGAACTCCGGACCGTCCAGATCGGACAGTGCGTCGGCCACCCGTTCGGCGGCCTCGGCCAGCGCCTCGGGTGTGCGCGCGCTCAGCGGCACCAGCTGCCACGGCCGGTGGGAGTCCGCGGCGGGCGGTGCGGGTGCGCGCTCCAGCACCACGTGCGCGTTGGTGCCGCCGATGCCGAACGAGCTGACCCCGGCCAGTCCGCTCCACTCGCGCGGCCGCGCGCTGACCCGGAACCGGGTGCGCGCCAGGCCCAGCTCGGGATTGGCGGTGCGGAAGTGCAGGGTCGCCGGCACCACGCCGGTGCGCACCGCCTGCACCGCCTTGATCAGCGAGGCGATGCCGGCGGCGGCGTCCAGGTGGCCGATGTTGGTCTTCACCGAGCCCAGCACGCACTCCGGGCCGGCGGCCAGCGCCTCGGCCAGCGCGGCCACCTCGATCGGGTCGCCCAGCCGGGTGCCGGTGCCGTGCGCCTCCACGTAGCCGACGCGGGCCGGGTCGGTGCCGCCGGCCGCGTGCGCGGCCCGGATCACCTCGACCTGCCCCCGCACGGACGGCGCGGTGTACCCGGCCTTGAGACCGCCGTCGTTGTTCACCGCCGAGCCGCGGATCAGCGCCAGCACCCGGTCCCCGGCGGCCAGCGCGTCGTCGAGGCGGCGCAGCACCACCGCGCCCACCCCGTCGCCGGACACCATGCCGGTGGCGTCGGCGTCGAAGGCCCGGCACCGGCCGTCCGGCGACACCATGCCGTCCGCCCTGGTCGGCCGCGCGCCGGAGCCGCCGCCGCGCACCGACACCCCACCGGCCACGGCCAGGTCGCACTCGCCGGCCAGCAGCGCCTGCCCGGCCAGGTGCACGGCCACCAGCGAGGTGGAGCACGCCGACTGCACCACGACCGCGGGCCCGCGCAGGTCCAGCCGGTGCGCCACCCGGGTGGCCAGGTAGTCCTTGTCGCAGCCGATCACCAGCTGCGACTCGTCCAGGTCGGCGGTGTGCCTGGGGCTGGCCAGCACGTCGAGCAGGTAGGTGCTCAGCGACGACCCGGCGTAGAGCCCGGTCACCGGACGGTGGGCCGGGTCGCCGTGGCCCGCGTCCTCCAGTGCCGCGTGCACGCACTCCAGGAACACCCGGTGCTGCGGGTCGGTCCGCTCGGCGTCCAGCGGGCTGAACCCGAAGAACCCCGCGTCGAAGTGGTCGGCGTCGGCCAACTGGCCGCGCGGCTGGCCGTCGGGCGCCTCGGTGACCGAGTCCACGCCGGCGAGCAGGTTGGCCCAGAAGGCGGCCACGTCCTGGGCGCCGGGGAACCGGCCGGCCATGCCGATGACGGCGATCGCGTCCAGCCCGGCGGTGTCGTCCCGGGCGGGCTCGGCGCTGGGCAGGTGGGTGGTCACGGGGCCTCCAGCGGTTCGCTCACCGGTTCGGGGTGCTGCCGGGTGGTGCGGGCGCGACGGCGGGTCAGCCGGGCCCGGCCCGCCCCGGTGTCGGTGCCGGCCCCGGCCTGCTGGTCCGGCCCGCCACCGGACAGGTAGGCGGCCAGCGACCGGACCGTGGGGTAGCGGAACAGGTCCACCACGCGCAGGTCCGGCTTGAGCGGGCGGAGCAGTTCACAGGCCCGGACCAGCAGCAGCGAGTGCGCACCCAGGTCGAAGAAGCTGTGGTCCACGCCGATGCCTGCGGTGCCGAGCAGCTGCCGCAGCACCTCGCTGACCCGTTCCTCGGTCGGCGTCGCCGGGGCCGAGACCACCACCGGCGCCGGGGCCGGCGCGGGCAGCGCGGAGGAGTCGACCTTGCCGTTGGGCGTCAGCGGCAGCGCGGGCAGCGCGACCAGGTGCGCCGGCCGCAGCCAGCTCGGCAGGTGCTCGGCCAGGTGCGCGCGCAGCTCTGCATCGTCCACACCGGACACGACGTGGGCCACCAGCTCCGGCCCGGCCGGTCCGGTGTGGACGGTCGTGTGCGCGGCGGTCACCGCCGGGTGGCGCAGCAGGGTCGCGGTGACCTCGTCCGGTTCCACCCGGTAGCCGCGGATCTTGACCTGGGTGTCCACCCGGCCGCGGAAGTGCAGCCACCCGTCGGCGTCCCGGTGCGCCAGATCGCCGGTGCGGTAGGCGCGGGAGCCGGGCGCGCCGTGCGGGTCCGGCCGGAACCGGGCCGCGGTGAGCCGGGGATTGCCCAGGTAGCCGCGGGCCAGGCCGGCGCCGCTCAGGTGCACCTCGCCCACCACGCCCGCAGGGCACGGCTCCAGCTCGGCGTCCAGCACGTGCGCGCCGGAACCGGGCACCGGCGCGCCGATCGGCACCGACACCCCCGGCGGCTGCGGGGCCAGCAGCGCCACCGTGCTCCACACCGTGTTCTCGGTCGGCCCGTACTCGTTGTACAGCGCCACCTCCGGGGTGATCTCGTGGTGCAGCGCCACCAGCCCCGCGTCCACCGGCTCCCCGGCCACGGCCACCGCGCGCAGCGCGCTCGGCGCGTCCCGGAACCGCTCCAGCAGCAGCCGGTACAGCGACGGCAGGCACACCAGGTGGCTGGCGGCCGGCCGGGCCAGCAGCTCGCACAGCCGGTCCAGGTCGAGCTGGGCGCCGTCGGCGGGCAGGCACAGCTCCGCCCCGGCGCACAGGCTCCAGAAGATCGACGCGACCGAGGTGTCGAACGCGGGCGAGGACACCAGCACCAGCCCGCGCACCGGTCCGGAGTAGACGGTGAACCGGGCCGAGGTGGAGCTGGCCAGGTTGGCGTGGCTGACCGCCACCCCCTTGGGCGTGCCGGTCGACCCCGAGGTGTGGATGACGTACGCCAGGCTGTCCGGGTGCACGCGCACCGGCTCGACCTCGGCGGGCGGCACCGCGGTGTCCAGCGCGACCAGGCGCACCCCGGGCAGCTCCGGCGGTGGCGAGTTGAACAGCACCACCGGTGGCCGGGCGTCCGCCACGATCTGGCGCACCCGGCCGGCCGGGTAGGCCGGGTCGAGCGGCAGGTAGGCGCCGCCGGCCCGGAGGATCGCCAGGATGCCGACGACCAGCGGGATGCCCCGGTGCGCGTGCAGGCCGACCAGGGTCTCCTGGCCGACGCCCAACCCGCGCAGGTGGGCCGCCAGGTCGCGGGAACGCCGGTCCAGTTCGCGGTAGGTCAGCGTGCCGCTGTCGTCGCGCAGCGCCACCGCCTCGGGGGTCTCGGCCACCCGCGCGGCGAACCGGTCGAGCACCGGGGTCCGCGCACCCGGTGCCGCCGCGCGCACGCCGTGCGCCAGCGCCTGGCGCCGGGCGGGCGGGGACAGCAGCGGCAGCGCGCCGACCGGCGTGTCCGGCGCGGCGGTGACCGCTCCGAGCAGCACCGCGAAGCACTCGGCGAACCCGGCGACGGTGCTGGTGTCGAACAGCTCGGTGGGGTGTTCCCAGCGCAGTTCCAGCCCGCCCTCGGGGTCGTGCCGGACCGCCAGGGTCAGGTCCACCTTGGCCGCGCCGGTGTCCGCGCCCGAGGTGGTGTAGGTGTGCCCGGAGGCGCCGGTGCGCGGGCCGCGCTCGTGCCGCAGCGTCAGCATGGCCTGGAACAGCGGGTTGCGGGTGTGGTCGCGGGGCAGCCGCAGCTCCTCGACCAGTTGCTCGAACGGCAGGTCCTGGTGGTCCTGGGCGCCGAGCACGGTCGCGTGGCAGCGGTCCAGCAGGTCGGTGAACGGGATCGCGGCCTCGACCGGGGTGCGCAGCGCCAGCGTGTTGGCCAGGAACCCGACCGCCGACTCCAGCTCCGGCCGCACCCGGTTGGCCACCGGCGTGCCGACGACCACATCGGACTGTCCACTCAGGCGGGACAGCAGCACGGCGTAGGCCGCGTACAGCGCGGTGAACAGGGTGGTGCCGTGCGCGGCGGCCAGCGCGCCCAACCCGGCCGCCACCTCGGCGGGCAGCACGTGGGTGTGCGCGGCGCCGCGCACCGAGGGGCCGGCCGGGCGGGGCCGGTCGGTGGGCAGGCGCAGCGCCGCCGGCGGGTCGGCCAGCCGGGTCCGCCAGTAGGCCAGCTGCCGGTCCCGCTCGCCACCGGCCAACAGGTCCGCCTGCCACAGCGTGTAGTCGGCGTACTGGGTGGGCGCCTCGGTGGGCAGCACCCCGTCCACGGCGGCGATCAGCTCGTCCAGCAGCAGGTCCAGCGACCACCCGTCGCAGATGATGTGGTGCAGCACCAGCAGCAGCTCGGCGTGCTCGGTGTGCTCGGTGTGCGTGACGAGCGCCGCCCGCACCAGCGGGCCGGCGGCCAGGTCGAACGGGCGCGCCAGGAACTCGTCCCGCTCCGCCGGCGTGATCGTCGGCAGCGGGATTGGCCGGGCCTCGGCGATGTGCTGGTGGGGACCGGCCGCGTCCTGCGGGAACGTGGTGCGCAGTGCCTCGTGCCGGCGCACCAGCGCGTCCAGCGCGGCGGCCAGCCGGGCGGTGTCCGGGCGCGGGCTGATCCGCACCGACACCGGCACCGCGTACCCGCCGGGCGCCAGCTGCTCCAGGAACCACAGCCGGCGCTGCGCCGGCGACAGCGGCAGGCGGGCGGGTCGGGCACGCCGCACCGGGGTGCGCGGCGCCGAGGGCCGGTCGTCCAGCTGGCGGGCGAGCGCGGCGACCGAGGAGTGGTCGAACACCGCGCGCAGCGGCAGGCCGAGCCGCGCCGCCAGCTGGGTGGCCAGCAGCGAGTGGCCGCCGAGCCGGAAGAAGTCGTCCTCGACCGAGTCGACCGGCACCGCCAGCAGCTCGGCGAACAGCGCGGCCACCCGGTGTTCGGCCGCGGTGGCCGGGGCGAGCACCGGCCGCGCCACCGGCGCGGGCACGGGCAGCCGGCGGGTGTCCAGCTTGCCGTTGACGGTCAGCGGCAGCGCGTCCAGCGCCACCAGGTGGGCCGGCCGCATCCACGCGGGCAGCTGCTCGGCCAGGTGGCGGGCCAGCTCGTCGGGGACCGGCTCGCCCGCGTAGACCACGTAGGACACGATGTCGCCGTCCGGACCCAGCGCGGTGTGCGCGGAGCGCACCTGGTCGTGCCTGGCCAGCGCGGCGGTGATGTCGCCGAGTTCGATCCGGTAGCCGCGCACCTTGGCCTGCTGGTCGGCGCGGCCGTGGAAGTGCAGCACCCCGGCGGCGTCCCGGTGCGCCAGATCGCCGGTGCGGTAGGCGCGCGCGCCCGGCTCGCCGAGCGGGTCGGGCCGGAACCGCTGCGCGGTCAGCCGGGGGTTGCCCAGATAGCCCCGGCTGACCCCGGCCCCGGTCAGGTGCAGCTCACCGACCACGCCGGTCGGCGCCGGCAGCAACGACGGCTCGACCACCACCGCCCCGGTGCCGGGCAGGGGTGTGCCGATGGGTGTGGTGGTGGCGGTGGGGTCGATGGGTGCGGTGGTGGCGTAGACGGTGGTTTCGGTGGGGCCGTATCCGTTGATGTGGTGGGTGTGGGGGAGGTGGTGGAGGAGGTCGCGGAGGTGTTGGGTGATGGTTTCGCCGCCGAGCAGCAGGGTGGTGAGGGTGGTGAGGGCGTGGGGGTTGTGGGTGAGCAGGGTGGTGGCGTAGGTGGGGGTGGTTTGCAGGTGGGTGATGGTGGTGAGTTGGTCGGTGATGGGGGTGGTGTCGGGCAGGACGGTGGTGGCGCCGGTGGTGAGGGTCCAGATGAGTTCGACGACGGAGATGTCGAAGGCGGTGCTGGTGAGGGCGAGCCAGGTTTGGGGTTGTGGGGTGGCCAGGAGGGTGTCCATGGCGGACAGCAGGGTGGCGAGGTTGGCGTGGGTGACGGCGACGCCCTTGGGCACGCCGGTCGACCCGGACGTGTACAGCACGTAGGCCAGTGCCGCCGGGTGCGGCTCGACCCCGGCGTCGGCCGCGGCGGGGTACGGCGCGGCCAGGTCGAGCACGGGCACGTCCGAGGTGGGCGGCGGGCCAAGGGCGGGTTCGGTCAGCACCGCGACCGGGCGCGCCGACTCGACGATCTGGCGCAGCCGGGCCGGCGGGTGCGTCGGGTCCAGCGGCAGGTACGCGGCGCCGGCGAGCAGGACGGCCCACAGCCCGACCACGGTGTCGATGCCGCGCCCGGCGTGCAGCCCGACCAGGGTCTCCTGGCCGGCGCCCAGTTCGCGCAGGCGCGCGGCCAGTGCGTGCGCCCGCGCGGCGAACTCGGGGTAGGACAGGGTGCGGCCGGCCTGCGCCACGGCGGTCCGGTCGCCGTGGTTGGCGACCGCGGCGCGGAAGCGGTCGAGCACCCCGGGCGCGGCGACCGGCGCCGGCCGCACCAGCGCGGCGTCCTGCTGCGCGGCCGTCAGCAGCGGCAGCCGGCTGACCCGGGTGGCCGGGGCCGAGGCGATGCCGGTGAGCAGGGTGTGGAAGTGCCCGGCGAACCGGGCGACGGTGGCGGCGTCGAACAGCTGCGTGCGGTACTCCCAGCGCAGCGCGGGCGTTGGCCCGTCCACCCCGACGATCTCCACGGACAGGTCGAACTTGGCGGTGTCGGTGTCCAGCGCGGCCGCCCGGTGCGCGACGCCGTTGACGGTGACCGCCTCGGGCAGTTCCGGCCGGACCGACAGCATGGTCTGGAACACCGGGTGGGTGCCCTGCTCGGTGCTCCCGCCCAGGTCCCGCACCACGCGCTCGAACGGCACGTCCTGGTGTTCGTGCGCGGTCAGCACGGCCTCGCGCGCCCGGTCGACCAGCTCGGCCGCGCTCGGGTCGTCGGACAGGTCCAGCCGCAGGGTCACGGTGTTGAGGAACAGCCCGACCAGGCCGTCCAGCGCCGGGTCCGGCCGGTGCGACACCGGGGTGCCGATCAGCACGTCCCGGCTGCCGGACAACCGGCCGAGCAGCACGCCGTAGGCGGCGGCCAGCAGCATGAACAGGCTGGCGCCGCGCTCGGCGGCCAGCGCGCGCAACCGGGTGGTCAGGCCGGCGTCCAGGACCTGGTGGTGGTTGCCGCCCCGGCCGTCCCACGCCACCGGGCGGGGCCGGTCGGCGGGCAGCCGCAGCGGGTCCGGCAGGTCGGCCAGCCGGTCCCGCCAGTGCGCCAGGTGCCGGCCGTGGTCGCGGCCGGCCTCCCACAGCGTGTAGTCGGCGTACTGCACGGCCAGCGGCCGGGTCGGCGCGCCGGCCAGTTCGGCCAGCAGCAGGCCGAGTGACCAGCCGTCGCAGGCGATGTGGTGCACGACGACCACCAGCTCCAGCCCGTGGTCGTGGTCGTGGCGGATCGTGGCGGCCCGCAGCAGCGGTCCGGCGGCCAGGTCGAACGGCCGTGCCACGAACGCGGCGCGCTCGGCCGGGGTGATCACCGGCAGCGGCACCGGCGCCGGCGGGTGGACCAGCTGCCACGGGCCGTGCTCGTCGTGCGGGAAGCTGGTGCGCAGTGCCTCGTGCCTGGCCACCACCGCGGTCAGCCGGTCGGCCAGCTCGGCCGTGGACACCGCGCCGCTGGTCCGGATGCTGCCCGCGATCACGTACGCGTCCGTTGTGGACAGTTGGGTCTGCACCCAGATCCGCCGCTGTGCCGCGGACAGCGGCAACCGCGCCGGCCGACTGGCCGGTGCGAGCGGGCGGTCGGCCGGCGGGCAGGTGTCCAGGTGCGCGGCCAGGGCGGCGATGGTCGGGTGCTCGAACACCGCGCGCAGCGCCACCTGCCGGCCCAGCGCGACGCGCACCCGCGCGATCAGCTGGGTGGCCAGCAGCGACTGCCCACCGGCGGCGAAGAAGTCGTCGGTGCGCGACGGGTTCCGCACCGCCAGAAGCTCCGACCAGATCGCGGCCACCGCGACCTCGGTGTCGCCCCGGGGCGGCTGGTGCACCTGCTCGACCGGGGTGGGCAGCGGCAGCCGGCCGGTGTCCAGTTTGCCGTTGACGGTGAGCGGCAGCTCGGTGAGCGGGATCAGGTGCGCCGGGTGCATCCAGGTCGGCAGCTGGCTGGCCAGGTGGGCGCGCAGCTCGGCCAGGTCCACCTCGCCGACCAGGTAGGCGGTGATCTCCGGGCCCGGGGTCAGCGCGGTGTGCGCGGCGCGGACCGCCGGGTGCGCGGTGAGCGCGGCGGTGATCTCGCCGAGTTCGACCCGGTAGCCGTTGATCTTGGCCTGCTGGTCGGCGCGGCCGTGGAAGACCAGCTCACCGCTTGGCGCCAGGTGCGCGAGGTCCCCGGTCCGGTACAGCCGCGCGCCCGGCTCGCCGTGCGGGTCGGGCACGAACCGGGCCGCGGTGAGCCGGGGGTTGCCCAGGTAGCCGCGGGCCACCCCACCGCCGCCGACGCACAGCTCTCCGGTCGTCGGGGTGACCGCCAGGTTGTGGTCCAGCACTCGCGCGGTCACCCCGGGCAGGGGTGTGCCGATGGGGGTGGTGGTGGCGGTGGGGT
>NZ_JAMTCK010000014.1:0-225507 GCF_024171785.1 Goodfellowiella coeruleoviolacea | reverse complement strand
TTCGCCGCCGAGCAGCAGGGTGGTGAGGGTGGTGAGGGCGTGGGGGTTGTGGGTGAGCAGGGTGGTGGCGTAGGAGGGGGTGGTTTGCAGGTGGGTGATGGTGGTGAGTTGGTCGGTGATGGGGGTGGTGTCGGGCAGGACGGTGGTGGCGCCGGTGGTGAGGGTCCAGATGAGTTCGACGACGGAGATGTCGAAGGCGGTGCTGGTGAGGGCGAGCCAGGTTTGGGGTTGTGGGGTGGCCAGGAGGGTGTCCATGGCGGACAGCAGGGTGGCGAGGTTGGCGTGGGTGACGGCCACGCCCTTGGGCACGCCGGTCGACCCGGACGTGTACAGCACGTAGGCGAGGTTGTCCGGCAGTGGAACCGAGATGTCCACAGTAGACTTGTCTACTTCGGACTGCGCTACGTCGGACTCGGCCGGATCGAGCGCGAGCGTGGGCACGGGCAGCTGGTCCGGCAGGCCCGGGTCGGCCAGCACCGCCACCGGCCGCGCCGACTCGACGATCTGGCGCAGCCGGGCCGGCGGGTGCGTCGGGTCCAGCGGCAGGTAGCCAGCGCCGCTGCACAGGATCGCCCACAGCCCGACCACGGTGTCGATGCCGCGTCCCGCGTACAGCCCGACCAGCCGCTCCGGGCCGGCGCCCGCGTCGCGCAGGCGCGCGGCCAGGGCGCGCACCCGCGCGGCGAACTCGGCGTAGCTCAGGCTCGTGGTGCCGGCGCGCAGCGCGGTCCGGTCGGCGAACCGCGCCACGGCCGAGGCGAACCGGGTCAGCACGAGCGGGGCGTGCTCGACCTGCTGGCCGGCACCCAGGTCGGCCAGCGCGGTGCTCTCGGCCGCGGTGAGCAGCGGCAGCCGACTCACCGGACACTGTGGACTGTCGGCGATCCCGTGCAGCAGCACGCTGAACCAGCCGGCGAACCGGGCGATGCTGGCCGGCTCGAACAGGTCCGTGCGGTACTCCCAGCGCAGCCGGAACACCTCGCCGGTGTCCTCGACGTCCAGGGACAGGTCGAACCTGGCGGTGCCGGTGTGCAGCTCGCGGGCGCTGGCCCCGGCGCGCTCGGCCGGGCGGCGCACGGTCAGCAGGGTCTGCGTCAGCGGTGCCACCCCGGGTGCGCGGGTCGGCACCAGCGCGTCGACCAGTTCGTCGAAGGGCAGGTCCTGGTGCTGCTGGGCGGCCAGCAGGGTGGCCCGGCAGCGGTGCAGCAGCGCGACGAACGACGGGTCGTCGCCCAGCTCGGTGCGCAGCGCCAGGGTGTTGACGAAGAAGCCGATCAGCCGGTCCAGCGCGGGGTCGGGCCGGTTCGCCACCGGCGTGCCCACCACCACGTCGGTCTGGCCGGTGACGCGGGACAGGAAGGTGGCGTACGCGGCGTGCAGCAGCACGAAGGTGGTCACGCCGTGGTCCCGCGCCAGCCGGGTCAGTGCCGCGCGCACGGCGGCGGGCACGGTGTGCTCGTGCACCGCGCCCGCGCTGGCGGGTGCGCTGCCGCGCGGGTGGTCGACGGGCAGCTCCAGCGGCGCCGGCAGGTCGGCGAACCGGTCCCGCCAGTGCGCCAGCTGCCGGTCCCGCTCGCCACCGGCCAGCAGGTCCCGGTGCCAGAGCGCGTAGTCGGCGTACTGCAGGGCGGGCGGCCCGGCCGGCTCGGCGGTCAGCTCGGCCAGCAGCACGTCCAGCGACCAGCCGTCGCAGATGATGTGGTGCGCGGCCAGCACCAGCTCGTCGCCGACCAGGGCGGCCCGCAGCAGCGGACCGCTGGCCAGGTCGAACGGCTCGGCGGTCAGCGCGGCCACGGCGTCGGTGCCCGGCGGCAGCACGGCCACCGCGACCGGCGTGGTGGGCAGGACCTGTTGGTGCGGCCCGGTGTCGTCGACGCGGAAGACGGTCCGCAGGATCTCGTGCCGGTCCACCACCCGGGTCAGCCGCGCGCCGAGGTCGCGGGTGTCCGCCAGGCGGATGGCACCGGCCAGCACGTACGCGCCGGGCGTGAGCTGTTCCAGCACCCAGAGCCGGCGCTGCGCCGGGGAGAGCGGCAGCCGGTCCGGCCGCGCGGTGGCGGTGGGGCCGGACCGGGTGGCCGTGGCCGAGGCGGCCGAGGCCAGCTCGCGCAGGGACCGGCCGGCGAGGATGTCGGCCACCGGCAGGGACACGCCCAGCTCGGCCTCGGCGTCGTGGGCCAGGCCGATCGCCAGCAGCGAGTCGAACCCCAGCTCCAGCGGGGAGGCGTCCGGGTCGAGCACGGCCGGGTCGCACTCCAGCAGCCGCCCGGCAATGGCCCGCAGCCCGTCCACCACGCTCACCGCGCCGCCTCCTGACCGGCGCTCACCAGCAGGTTCAGCGCGCCGTCGAGGAACTGGCGCCGGCACTCCTGGCGCTGGAGCTTGCCGTTGGCGGTGCGCGGCAGGGCGCGGGCCCGGACCGGGGTGACGGTGTGCACGTGCAGCCCCAGTTCCTCAGCGACGGCCCGGCGGATCGCGGCGGTCGCGGCGGCGATCTCCTCGGGGTCCTTGCGCTGGAACATCTCCGCGACCACGACCAGCCGGTCGCCGTCGGCGCCGGGCGCGGTGAACGCGGCCACGCCGTGCGCGCGCACCAGGTCGTGACTGCGCTCGGCGCACGCCTCCACGTCCTGCGGGTAGTGGTTGCGGCCCCGGATGATCAGTACGTCCTTGAGCCGTCCGGTGATGTAGAGCTGGCCGTCGGCGATCAGGCCGAGATCACCCGTGCGCAGGAACGGCTCCGCGCGACCGGGCAGCCGCAGTCCGAACTGCTCGGGCGCACGGCCGTTCCAGTAGCCGGCGGTGACGCTGGCGCCCGCCACCACGATCTCGCCCACCTCGCCGTCGGGCAGCGGGGTGTCGCCGTCCTGGGCGACGATCCGGACGTCGAGGTCGTCGGGCAGCTGCCCGCACGCGACGTGTTCGGTGCCACCATCGGGTCCATCGGATGCCACCGTTCGGGTGACTGGCTCCGGTGCCCCCACCGGGCCGCCACTGACGAACAGGGTCGCCTCGGCCAGCCCGTAACAGGGAAACCACGCCGAGCGATGAAACCCGCGTGGCGCAAAGGTTTCCGTGAACCGGTTCAGGGTGCTGGGGCGGATCGGCTCGGAGCCGGAGAAGGCCACTGTCCAACTGCTCAGGTCGAGGTCGTCATCGTCCGCGGTGTCCGGCCGGTATCGACGCACACACAGCTCAAAAGCGAAGTCCGGGCCGCCGCTGACGGTGGCGCCGAACCGGGAGATCAGCCGCAGCCAGCGCATGGGCTGTTGGAGGAACTCCATGGGCGGGGTCAGCACCCCGGGGAAGCCGGAGAACAGCGGTTGCAGCACCCCGCCGACCAGACCCATGTCGTGGTACGGCGGCAGCCAGCTGACCAGCGTGGACCCGTCGTCCAGCCGCATCTGGCCGGCGATGACCGCGGAGTTGTGCAGCAGGTTGGCGTGGGTGACCATCACCCCCTTGGGCACCCCGGTCGAACCCGACGTGTACTGCAGGAACGCCGGGCTGGCCGGGACGGCGGCGACCGGGTCGGGCGTGCCGGCGCCCAGGGTGGCCGCGTCCAGCCGGGCCAGCCCGGCGAAGACCGGGTCGTCGGCGGGCAGCAGGTCCAGCACGGGGGCGTCGGCGACCACCGCGACCGGGGTGGCGTCCGCGCTGACCGCCCGCAACCTGGCCAGGTTCTTCGGGTTGACCGGCGGATAACTGGGCACGGCGATGAGCCCCGAATGCAGGGCGGCGAGAAAGGCCACCACGAAACGCTCGCCGGGGCCGGGCAGCAACAGCACCCGCTCGCCCGGTCGGGCGTGTTCCCGCAGCGCCGCCGATGCGGCGAGAACGGATCGGTAAAGCTGGGCATAGGACACGGTGTCGGTGTCCTCGCCGCTCACGAAATGATAGGCGGTGCGCTCCGGCGTGTGCTCGGCCCGGTGCGCGAGGATATCGGTGAAGGAGTTCGGCGATGTGCGGTTCATTGCTCGCGTCCCGCCTCAGTCCCGGAACCAGTTCAACTGTTCCACGGCGAGTTCCGCCGCGCCCTCGATCCGCAGTCGGCCGGATCCCAGCGCGCTCATCGGGTCCATTTTTCCGGACACGATCCGGAGGTAGTCGCTGAATGACGAGCTGATCGCCACCTGGCCGGCCCGCTGGCCGGCCGCGGCCACCGAGCATTCCCCGCCGGAAACCACGAGCTGCCAATGGTGGTCGGTGCCGTTTTTCCCGGTGATGTGGTAGTCGATCACCGCCTCGCGGGAACCGGCCTTGGTCGGCCGGAACGCGTCGCGCATGTTGTTGAACAGTCCCGCCAGCACCACGTGCTCGCCCTCGGCCGGGGTCTGCGCGGGCACGGTGACGAACTCGGACGGGGGTATCTCGGCGGCCTCGCCGCCGGTGCGCTCGACCACCCGCACCCCCGCCGGCGGGCGCACCCAGGACCGGGTCGTCCAGTTCGCGCCCAGCTCGTCCCAACCGGGCAGGGCGCCGGCCAGGTGCGGGCCGAGTGCCTCGGCCGGGACCGGGGTCGCCGCCGACTGCCAGCGGTAGTCAGCGGACAGGCGCAGCCGGTCGGTCCGGTTGGGCAGGGCGCCGTGCGCGGTCAGGCAGTGGAACAGCAGCACGTCGCCCACCTGGTAGGAGGTGGTCGCCCAGCGGTCGTCGGCCGGGTCGACGTGGTCGAACCTGGGGCTGACGCCCTCGTTCTGCGACCCGGTGAGGATGGCCAGCCCGCCCAGTTCCGGCGGGCAGTCCACGAACGGCACCCAGGTGGTGAACATGTCCATCACGCCCTCGACCACGAAGTCCTGGTGGACGTAGATGCCGGGGGTGGTGCCCAGTTCGGTCGGCCAGACCAGCCGGGCCACCTTGCGTGGGTGGCAGAACACGTCCGGACCGATCAGCGCCTGCACCACGCTGGTCAGCGCGGGCTGGTGCGGCAGGGCGTGCAGGTATTCGATTTTCTGCACATTGGTATATCCAGGTAAAAAGTTCACATTCTTGAAGTCCCGGGCCGGCGGGCGCAGCTCGGCCACGTCCGGGTCGACGCCCTCCGCCAGCCAGCCGTCGGCCTGCAAAGCGGTGCGGATGTCCCTGGCGAGCTTTTGGATCGGCGCCGGATCCAGCAGGCCGCGGAAGAACAGGTATCCCTCGTCGGCGACCCGGGCGCGCAGCGCGGCCGGGTCGTCCGCGATCCGAGTCGAATCCACCAGTTCGCGCATTCCCGCTCCCAGAATCGAAGTCATGTGTTCCTCGCGGTCGGTCCGCCGGCGATTTCTTTCCGGATTGATTTCCGGCTGCTCGAATCTATTCGCTCCGGCGGCGGGGAGAACTGAAGTCCCAACCCCGTTCCCGGGGTAGCCGCGAATCCCCTCCTGGCCGCAGCGCCAGCTTATGTGCCCCAGGGGGTCGGGCGGCAAGTTAGGGAAATCCCTGAGAGCAGCGCGCGGGACGGGCCACTCTGTGTGCTTAAGGCTCGACCGTCCGGGTGAGGTTATCGAGTGTGCTTGCCATGTTTCGGTTTCGGAGGTAGACAAGATCGAGGCTGTATCAACTGGGGTGAAAAGGAGCAGGGCTATGCACCTGCGGATCTGGCTCGGCACACCATGGGGGAAGATCTGTTTCACGACGAGCGCTCGCATTTTCGGCGCCGACCGGCCGTGAACCGTAACGGGGAGGCCACCCGCACGATATTCGGGCGGGGTGGGGAGCTCAAGGTGCTGTCGCGGGCCGTCAGCGAGGTCGGGCGAGGGCACAGCCGGACCATCGAGGTCATCGGCGAACCGGGCATCGGCAAGACCAGGCTGCTGCTGGAGTTGGAGCGGGACACCGTCGCGTCCCGGATGACCGTGCTCACCGGTCGGGGCTGCGAAGCCGACCGGGACGTGCCGTTCTCCCTGTTCACGGACGCGATCGACGAGTACGTGGCCGGGCTGGGTCCGGACGGGCGCGGCCGGCTGCTCGCTGATCCGGCGCTGGCCGCGGTGTTCCCGCACCTGGCCGACGGCGGAGTCGACCAGGGCCAAGGCCCCGAGCGGGGGGAGCCCGCGCTGGGCGGGCACGACGTCGAGCGCAGGCGGCTGTTCCGGGCGGTGCGCGAGCTGTTGGCGCGCATCGCCGCGGACACCGGTCTGGCGCTGCTGCTCGACGACGTGCACTGGGCCGACGCGGACTCCGCCGACCTGCTCGTCTACCTGGTGCGCCATCCACCGGCCGCGCCGGTGCTGCTGGCCATGGCGCACCGGCCCAAACAGGCGGTGGCCGGGTTGGCGGCCACGCTCAGCTCGGCCGCCAGGCACGGCCTGCTCCAGGTCCTGCCGCTCGGCCCGCTCAACCAGGCCGCCGCCGACGAACTGCTGGAGTCCGTCACGCCCGGGCTGAGCCGGGCCGGCCGCACCGCGCTCTACCGGGCCAGCGGCGGCAACCCGTTCTACCTGGAGGTGCTGGCCGAGGCCCGCCGGGGCGGGCCAGCCGACGCGGACGGGCCGTGCCCCCGGCTGACCGGGATGCTGCACGCTGAGCTGTCCGCGCTGGACCCGGCCACCCGGGCGGCCGCGCAGGCCGCGGCCGTGCTCGGCGAGCCCTTCGAGGTCGGGCTGGTCGCCGAGGTCGCCGGGCTGTCCACCGCCGAGGTGTTCACCGCCATGGACGAACTGGCCAGCCGGGACCTGGTGCGCCAGCTGGGCACCTCGTCCCGGTTCGCCTTCCGGCACCCGGTCGTGCGGCACGTCACCTACCGGGCGATCGGCGCGGGCGGGCGGATCGCCGCGCACGCCAGGGCCGCCCGGGTGCTGGAGGCCCGCGGCGGCTCGGCCGTGGCCATGGCCCCGCACGTCGAGCGCACCGCCGGCGCCGGCGACACCGCCGCGACCAGGGTGCTCGGCGAGGCCGCGCGCGGTGTGCTGCGCCGCGACCCGGCCGTGGCCGCGCAGTGGCTGCAGACCGCGCTGCGGCTGCTGCCCGACCGGCCGGAGTTCCTCGGTGAACGACGGGAGCTGCTGTCGCTGCTGGCGCAGGCCCTGGCCAGTGCCGGCCAGTTGGTGGACAGCGAGGCCGCGCTGACCCAGGCGATGGGCCTGCTCGACGGCGCCGACCCGGCGGTCCGCATCCGGCTGGTGGTGCGGCGCGCCGCCATCACCCGGCTGCTCGGCCGGCACACCCAGACCGTGACCTGCGTGGACGACGAACTGGCCGGTGAGGTCGAGCCCGGCTCGGCCGAGTCGGTCGCGCTGCGCCTGGAACTGACGGTCAACGCCGTGCTGGCCGGTGCGGGGGACTGCCGCGTCGAACTCGACCCGGCCCGCGCCGACGAGGCCGTGCTCGCCGCGGCCCAGCTCGACGACCGCGGCCTGCACGTCGCCGCACTGGCCGCGGCGGCGCTGGCCAGGGCGGCCGTCGGCGAGTTCAGCGCCGCGGCGGCACTGGCCGCCGAGGCCACCGCGCGGCTGGACCGGCTCGCCGACCCCGCCGTCACCGACCACCTGGACGGCGTGATCTGGCTCGGCTGGTGCCGGGTGCACCTGGGCGACGCGGACGGCGCGCTGCGCCACCTGGAGCACGCCCTGGACCTGGCCCGCGCCGCCGGCCGCGCCGTGGACCTGCCCCGGCTGCTCACCGCGCTCGCCCTGGCCCACCTCGACCTCGGCGCGGTCGCGACCGCGGCGGAACGGGCCGAGGAGGCGGTGGAGGCGGCGGCGAACCTGCCCGGTACGGAACTGCGCACCATGTCCCTGGTCGCGCAGTGCCGGGCGCTGTCCCACCAGGGCGCGACCGCGGCCGCCGTGGCCGCCGGAGTGGCCGCGACCCGCGCGGCCGAGCCCAGCCGCGGCCTGTGGTGGTCGCTGGCCTGGCTGGCGCTGGGCGAGGCCCGGCTGCTGCACGGTGATCCGCAGGGGGCGCTGGCCGCGGTGGCCGAGGTGACCGGTGACGCCGGGCTGGACCGGGTGGTCCCGGCGGCCCGCGCCCAGGTCGCCGAGGTGCTGGTGCGGGCCGAACTCGCGCTCGGCCGCCTCGACCAGGCCCGCGGCTGGGCCGACCGGATCGCCGCGCTGGGTCCCCGGTTCGCCGGGTTCGCCGCACTGGCCGGCGCCCAGGTGCTCAGCACGACCGACCCGGCGGCCGCCGCCCAGCAGGCCGCGCTGGCCGAGACGGTGTTCGGCAAGGAGGGCAGGCGGCTGCTCGCCGGCCGGGCTCGGCTGGTCGCGGCCGCGGTGCTGGTCGCGGCCGGCAAGCGGGTCAAGGCGTCCGCCGAGCTGTTCCGCGCCGAACAGCTGCTGCGCGAGTGCGGTGCCACGGGCCTGGTCGAGGAGGCCATGGCCGGGCAGCGCAAGCTGGCCAGGGCCAGTCAGGGCACCCCGGAGCCGGGCGCGGGCCTGGACGCGCTCACCGCCCGCGAGCGCCAGGTCGCCAGCCTGGTGACCGGCGGCCACACCAACCGGCAGATCGCCCACCGGCTCGGCGTCAGCGACAAGACCGTGGAGGCCCACCTGGCCCGGGTCTTCGCCAAGTTAGGGGTGGCCTCCCGGGCGGCGGTCGCCAGCGTGGTGGCCCGCTCGCGCACGGTCAGCGGGCTGATCAGCGAGGGCGCCTGAGCCCCGCCTGGCGCGGCCGGTGCCGCGCACCGCGTGATCCGCGGGTGCCCTCAGCTCCCCCCGGTGTCCTCAGGCGCCGGTGTCCTCGGTTCTCGGTGTCCTGGACGGATCTCGACGTTCCCGACGCGTTCGACGCAGAAAGCGGAGTGACCCATGCTCGATACCCTGCGGTGGTTGGGTGTGGCGCTCGCCGCGCTGGCCGCCACCCTGGCGGTCGCCAAGATCGGCGAGGTCGCCGCCCGCGCGCTGGGCCAGCCCGGTGTCGTCGGGGAGATCGTCCTGGGCCTGCTGACCGGGCCGTTCCTGCTGTGGGTCGGCGGCACCGGCGCCTCGGCCGCGGTGCTGGGGGAGGGCAGGCTGGACGCGCTCACCACCCTGTCCCACGCCGGGCTCGTGCTCTTCCTGGTGGGCGTCGGCCACGAACTCAAGGCCGGTGCCGCCACACCCAGGGCCCGGCCACTGGTGTGGACCGCCGTGGGCGCGCTGGTGCTGCCCGCCGCGGCCGGCCTGCTGATGGCCGCCTGGGTGGGCGGGCAGGGGCCCGAGTTGCGGGGCAGCGCGCCCAGCCTGGCCTTCGGGCTGGTGATGCTGGTGGCGCTCACCGTCACCGCGGTTCCGGTGCTGGCCCGCATCCTGGTCGAGCGCAACCGGATGCACACGGCGGCGGCCCGGCTCTCCCTGGGCTCGGCCGCGCTGATCGACCTGGTCGCCTGGGCACTGCTGGCGGTGGCCATCGCCAGCGCGTCCAGTTCGGGCAGCGTGCTGTCGGTGCTGGGCCGGCTGGCCGTGCTCACCGCGGTCGTGCTGCTCACCGTGCTGGTCGGCCGGCTGCTGCGGCTGGCACCGGCCCGGGCCTGGGCCCGCCGGCACCGCCCGATCGCGATCGTCCTGATCGGACTGGCCGCGCTGGGCCTCGCCGTGCTGGCGAGGGCCTTCGGCCTCAACGAGATCCTGCTCGCGCTGGCCGTGGGGCTGGCGCTGCCGGCGGACGGGCCGGACGGCGCCTGGACCCCGGTCGCCGAGACCGTGGCCAGGGGTGGCCGCCTGCTGGTGCCGGTGTTCTTCTTCGTCACCGGCATCGGGGTGTTCGCCCCGGGTGTGGGCGCCATGCCGTGGGCGGCCGCGGGGGTCGCGGTGCTGCTGGCCATCGTCGGCAAGATGGGTGGTGCCCTGATCGGCGCCCGGCTCGGCGGCCGCACCACCCGGGAGGGCCTGGAACTGGGCATCCTGCTCAACACCCGAGGCCTGACCGAACTGGTGGTGCTGCAGGCCGCGTTCGCCGCGCGGATCATCACACCAGCGCTCTACCTGGCCCTGGTCGTGATGACGATGGTGACCACCGCGATGACCGGCCCGCTGCACAGCTGGCTGACCACACGTGCCCCGGTGGAGGTGAGGGCGGCATGACCGCGGTTTCCGACCCGGTGGGTGAGTTCCTCGAACTCGACCCGGTCCGCGCCGCCCTGGTGGGCGTCCCGGTCCAGCCCGGCGTGTTGACCGACTACTCGCCGGAGGGCTGGGCGGCCCGGCTCGACCGGCTGCGCGCGGCGTCCGCCGAACCCGATCCGGCACTGGCCGAGCGGGTGGCGGCGGAGAGCGGCTACGCCGAGGCCGGGCTGGCGGCCGAGCTGAACCTGGTGACCTCGCCGCCGATCCTGGTCCACGAGCACCTGGCGCAACTGGCCAGGGACGGCGACCAGGCCGCGCTGGCGGCCGGGCTGGCCGCGGTTCCCCGCGCGCTGCGCGGCTACGCCAGGACGCTGCGCGCGGCACCGCGACCGCCCGCGCGGCGGCAGGCCGAGATGGTGCTCGGCGCGGTCCGCTCCTGGGCCGGCAGCCCCGAGTTCGGCCCGACCGGGCCGGCCGAGGCCGCGCGGCGCGCGTTCGGCGAGTTCGCCGACGTGCTGGAGCGGGAGATCCTGCCCACCGCGTCCGAACAGGACGGTGTGGGCCCGGACCGCTACCGGGCCGCGGCCCGCTTCCACCTCGGTGTCGACCTCGACGCCCGGGACTGCTACGACACCCTGGTCGAGGAACTGGACCAGCTGCGCGCGGCAACGACCGCGCTCGCCGCGACCCTCGGCCGGGGCACGTTCGCCGAGACCTGCGCCGCGCTGAACACCGATCCACTGTGGACGATCTCGGGGGCGGCGGAGCTGCGCGCGTGGGCCCAGCAGCGCCTGGACGCCGCCGCGGCGGCGTGCGACGCCCTCGACCTGCCAGCGCGGTCGCGCGGCCTGGAGGTGCACGTGGTCGCCGAGGCCGGGCCGGTGCGCTACCTGCCCCCGGCCGCCGACGGCACCCGCCCCGCCCGGGTGGTCTGGCCGATGGCGTCGGCCGAGCCGGTGCCGGTGTGGAACCAGACGACCATGCTGCACCACGAGGGCGTGCCAGGACACCACCTGCAACTGGGCGGCGTCCGCGCCCGGCCGCAACTGGCCGTGGCGGGCAACGCCGAGGGCTGGGCGGTGTACGCCGAGGGGCTGATGCACCAGGCCGGCGCGCTGGCACCGGAGGAGGAACTGGGGTACCTGACCGGGCTGCGGCTGAACGTGGCCATGGCCCTGGTGGACCTGGCCCTGCACAACGGCTTCCCCCTGCCCGACACGGGCCAGCCGTGGTCGCTGGACGGCGCCGCCGCGTTCCTGGCCGCGGAATCGGCGTTCCCGGTGGGCTCGCTGTACTTCACCGTGCTGCGCTCGGCCGCCTGGCCCGCACAGGCGATCACCTACAGCTGGGGCGCCCGCCAGTGGCGGTCGCTGCGCGCCAGCGCCGCCGCGGTCAACGCCCGCGAGTTCCACTCCCGCCTGCTGGCCCTGGGCCCCTGTGGCCTGTCCGTGCTGCGCTCCGCCGCCCACACCCTCGCGAGTCGACTTCGCAAACCCCGCGAGTCGCACACTCAGGCAGGGCCGTTCGGGTGATGAGGTCAGCTGACCCGCATGAGGGGGAAACCACGGCGCTGACCGGGCCCGGCCGGGCTTCGTCTGGCCGGGCGTCCGGTTGTGCGGCACGGTGTGGGCATGGCCGGTCAGCAGGGCTACCAGATCGTCGTCGGCGTGGACGGTTCACCCGCGTCCAAGGCGGCGCTGCGGTGGGCGGTGTGGCAGGCGGGGCTGACTCGCGGCACGGTGACCGCGCTGATGGCCTGGGACGCGCCGCCCCTCTACGACTTCGAGCTGCCCGCCGAACTGGACCCGGAACACCTCGCCGCGCGCACCCTGACCGACGCCGTCAGGGAGGTGACCGCCGAGGCCGGGGCCGAGCCCGTCACCGTGCACACCCGGATCGCGCAGGGCAACGCGGCCAAGGCGCTGTTGGACGCGGCCAAGGACGCCGACCTGCTGGTGGTGGGCAGCCGGGGGCACGGCGGGTTCACCGGGTTGCTGCTCGGGTCGGTCAGCCTGCACTGCACCCAGCACGCGAACTGCCCGGTCGTGGTGATCCGGCTGCCCCGGTCCTGACGGCGAGGCGAGGCCACCCGGGCGAACATCCTCAGGCCGAGGGGCGGCGCGGCGGCCGACCGGACCCGGACAGGGATTCCGGCACGTCCGCGACGGTCTGCTCGATGAGCAGGCTGAGCACCGCCGGAAGGCCACCGCTGGCCGCGGCGGCGACCTGGCGGGTGGACCCGGTGCCCCGCTCGCGCAGCCCGGCGACCAGTGACTGGATCACCGCGGTGTCACCGGACTCGTCCAGCGCGTCCCGGACGTGCAGGAGCAACGCGTCCAGCATGGCCGAGGCCGGGACGGCGCGCTGCTGCCACGGGTCGACGGCTTCACCGGCCAGCCCGTGCCGGGCCGCGGCCCACAGCGCGCAGTTGAGCAGCCAGTGGTCGAACCGCTGCGCGGTGCGCCCGGCGGCCAGGTCGGTGAGCGCGGTGCGGACCAGGGCGCGGGTCAGCCCGGCGTACAGCACGGCCTCGCCGACCGTGGCCGCGGCGTCACCGACCCGGACCTCCACGGTGGGAAAGCGGGACGACAGGCGGGCGACCCGCAGGCCGCCCTGACCCTCGTCGAGCATGCCGCAGTCCACCAGCCGGTCGAGCACCGCGTAGTAGGACGCGGCGTCGGCGTGGAAGAGCGGCATGCCGGCGGCCGGCAGCCGGGTGTGCGCCATCATGCGCCAGCTGTGGAACCCGGAGTCCGCGCCGTACCGGTACCGCGAGTTCGTGGTGAGCGCCAGCAGGGTGGGCAGCCAGGGTGTCAGGTGGTTGAGCACGGCCACCCGGGTTTCCAGGTCGTGCACGCCGACGTGCACGTGGCAGCCGCACAGCTCCAGGTCGGTGACCGCCCCGGTGTAGCGCTCGCGCATCCGCAGGTAGTGGTCGGTGGCGGTGATGCCAGGCTCCGGGGCGCGGGTCACCGGCTCGCCCACCGACACCAGGTGGGCGTGTTCCCCGGCCGCGCCCCGCGCGAGGCTGGACCGTCCACTGTGGATCTTCTCACCCAGTTCGGACAGCGTGGTGCAGACCGTGGTCGCCGCCTCGATCTCGCTGGTGCACAGCTCCTGCTGGAAGGTGGACAGGGTGGTGGGCGCGGAGCGGGTGACCCGGGCCAGGACGTCGCGGGCGCGCGGCGCCGGTAGCAGCGTGTCGGCGTCGAGCAGGAGGAACTCCTCCTCCACGCCCAGGGTCACCCCGTCGGGTGTCGGGCGTTCGGCGCTGTCGGGCATGGGGCCTCCCGTAGCCGGCCGCGCTTCCCGTTCTCGGGGTTGTGCCTTCCGCTCCAGGGTTGTCCCTGTCGGTGGTTGCCGCCACCGCAGCCGGGCCGGCCGTGCCTGGTACCGGACCGGCGGGGTCACCCGACCAGCCACGCGGTCACTCGACCAGCCAGGCGAGGGCCACCGCCGCCGTCCACGACTGCTGGGAACTGCCCAGCGCCTGCCCGGTCAGCGGCTGGTAGTACTCGGCGAAGCTCAGGTCGCCCAGCTGGTCCAGTGCCTCGGCGCGCAACCGGTCGGCCACGGCGTGCTGACCGTGCCGGCGCAGCGCCCACCAGAACAGCCAGGTCATCACCGGCCACTGTGGACCCCGCCAGTAACTGCGGGGCTGGAACTCGGGGGAGTCCGGCGGCACCGACGGTGGCAGTGCCCGGCGCAGGTCGGGGTGCCCGCACCAGCGCGGCCCGGTGAACAGCTCGACCTGCCTGCGCAGGGTGGGCTGGTCCGCGCCGCAGATCAGCGGGGCGAACCCGGCGATCGACTCGGTGTCCACCCAGGCGCCGGTGCGCAGGTTCTGGTCCCGCGCCAGGCCGGTCGTGGCCGACACACTGCCCAGCACCCCGTCGCGGAACCGCTGGGCCAGCTCGTTCAGCTCGGCGGCCTCGTCGGCGCGACCGAACTCGGCACCGAGTTCGGCGAGAACGGCACAGGCCGCGCTGGCGATGGCGGACATGAACACGTCGGCCATCCGGAAGTCGATGCGCTCGCGCACCGCGTCGTCGTCGTAGCGCGCCTCGCGCATCTGCTGGATCAGCCACAGGTAGCGCTGGTACTCGGTGTCACTGGGCCGCTCGGCCGGGTCCTTGACGTAGCGCAGGTCGTGCCGGCGGTCAACCGGGATGGGCTGCGGGGGTTGGATCCTGGCGTAGGCGTCGTCCCAGCGCGGCGAGTTGTCCATTCCGGACTCCCAGCCGTGGTGGATCTCCAGCAGGCCACGGCCTTCGGGGTCGCGCGCACCGGCCAGCCACCGGTGCCAGGCCAGCCACCGGTCGAAGCTGTCCACCACGAACCGCTCGGCCAGCTCGCGGTCCGCACCGCCGGCGCGTCGGCCCGCGTCGAGCACGTGGGCCACGGCGATCGCGTGCACCGGCGGCTGGCAGATGCCGGAGGTGCGGGCGGCCGGCGCGGTCGGCGCCACCTCGCAGCGCCACACGTCCGGGCCGGGGAAGTACTCGGTGTCCGGGCCGAACACGATGTGCGGCAGCATGCCCGTCCGCCACTGGGCGGCCAGCAGCGTCCGCAGCTCCACGATCGCGCGCGGCACGCTGAGCTTGGCCAGCCCGGTGGTGATGAACGCGGCGTCCCAGCTCCACAGGTGCGGGTACAGCCGGGGCGAGGCGGTGGTCATCACGCCGATGTCGTTGGCGCGCAGCACGTACGCGGCGTGCGCGGCCAGCTCGGCCGGTGAGACCGCGGGGGAGGCGTGCGTGGTGGGCATCAGGCGGCGACCTCCAGCGCCAGTGCGGTGTCCGGGTCGTAGAACCGCATGTGCTTCGGGTCGATGGTGAGCCAGACCGGTTTGCCCGGCTGGGTGGCGAAGCTGGGCGGGGTCTGCACCTTCAGCTGGATCCCGTCGAGCTGGACGGTGAGCAGCACGGCCGAGCCGGTCGGCTCGACCACCTCGACCTGGGCGGCGAGCGCGCCGTCCCGGGCGGTGTCGGACACGTTGATGTTCTCCGCGCGGATGCCCACGCTGACCGGTCGCCCGGCGAAACCGGTGAGCTGGCCGGGGGCGGCCAGCCGCTGTGTCCCGACCAGCACCCGCGCCTGTCCCGCGCCGGACTCGACCGTCGCGGGCAGGAAGTTCATCGGCGGTGAACCCAGGAAGCCGCCGACGAACTGGTCGGCCGGCCGGTCGTACACCTCGATCGGCGGTCCGATCTGGGCGATCCGGCCATCCCGCAGCACCGCCACCCGGTCGCCGAGCGACATGGCCTCGGCCTGGTCGTGGGTGACGTAGATGGTGGTGGTGCCGAGCTGGTTGACGATCTTCTTGAGTTCGGAGCGGAACTGCAGGCGCAGCAGGGCATCCAGATTGGACAGTGGTTCGTCCATCAGCAGCACGTCGGCGTCGACCGCGATGGCCCTGGCCACGGCGACCCGCTGCCGCTGCCCACCGGACAGCTGCGCCGGGTGCCGGTCCAGCACGTCGGTGAGGTTGAGCAGCTCGGCGGCCCTGGCCACCCGCCGGTTGATCTCGTCCTTGGGCACCTTGTGCAGCATCAGGCCGAAGCCGATGTTCGCGCGCACCCGCATGTGCGGGAAGATCGCGTAGGACTGGAAGACCATGGACACGTTGCGCTGCCGGGCCGACAGGTGGGTGACGTCCCTGCCCCTGATGTGGATCGTGCCGGCGTCGGGGGTCTCCAGGCCGGCGACCATGCGCAGCAGCGTGGTCTTGCCGCAGCCGCTCGGGCCGACGAGCACCAGGAACTCCCCGTCGGGGATGTGCAGGGAGATGTGGTCGGTCGCCGGTCGCCTGCCACCGGGGTGGGTCTTGACCAGGTCACTGACAATGATGTCAGCCACGGGACATCCTTCCGGGAACGGTCAGCGGAGCGTGGTGCCCCACATGCTCAGCAGGTACTTGCGCATCAGCGCGACGAACACCAGCGCGGGCACGATGAGGGCGAAACCACCGGCGAACCGGTAGGTCAACGGGGAGGCACCCAGGGTGGAGAGCACCTGGGCGGGCAGGGTCCGGCGGTCCAGGGTCAGGATCGCCGCGCCGAGCACCTCGTTCCACGAGGTCACGAAGGTGAACAGGCCGGCAGCGGCGATGCCGGGCAGTGCCTGGGGCAGCACGACCCGCACGAACGCCTGCACCGGCGTGGCGCCGAAGATCTGCGCTGCCTCCTCCTGGTCGCGCGGCACGCCCACGAACACCGCCGAGGTGATCAGCACCGTGGTGGGCAGCGCCAGCGCGGTGTGCAGCAGGATCACCGCGTAGGTGGTGTCGTACAGGCCGGTGGTCAGGAACAGCTGGGCCAGCGGCACGGACAGCACCACGATCGGCAGCGCCCTGGTCAGCAGCATGAACAGCTGGTAGGCGTCCCGGCCGGCGAAGACGTACCTGGCCAGGGCGTAGCCGGCGGGCAGTCCGATCAGGACACTCAGCACCAGCGTGCCGACACCCACGATCAGCGAGTTGACGAACGCCGGGAGCACGCCGCCCATGGTCAAGAACGAGGCCATGGTCTCCACCGAGACGTCGGTGGGCAGCAGCGACAGCGGGAAGCGGTTCAGCGATTCCGGAGTGGACAGTGCGGCCAGCGCGACCAGGTACACCGGCGCGAACATGAACGCGGTCACCGCCAGGCAGGCCAGCTGGACGCCCACGGCCCGCCACCGGGCGCCACGCCCCCGGCCCGCCCTGGCCGGCTTGTGGGGTGCGGGTGTGTCAGCCGGGGTCATGGCCGCGCCTCCGTTGACGTGCGGTCGCGCAGCACCCGCAGGTACACCACGGCGGTGCCCATGGACAGCGCGAGCACCACCAGGGCCAGCACCGCCGAGACGTTCGGGTTCTGCAGCAGGTTGTACCACTGGTAGGTCTCGCCGACGAGCAGCGGGAAGTCGCGGCCGGTCAGCGCCTGCGCCACGGCGAAGGTCTGCAGCGCCAGAATGGTGCGCAGGATCAACGCCACCTGCAGGCTGGGCCGCAACTGCGGCAGCAGCACGTGGCGCAGCCGCTGCCAGAAGGTGGCGCCGAAGACCTCGGCGGCCTCCTCGTAGTCGCGCGGGATGCTCTGCATCCCCGCCACCACGATCACCAGCACCAGCGAGGTCGCCCGCCACAGCTCGGCGACCAGCACGGCCAGGAACATGGTGGGGTAGCTGGCAAAGGACAGCCAGGGGTAGGTGGGCAGACCGAGCAGGTCGAGCAGTGAGTTGAGGTATCCCTGGTCGGTGAACACCGCCAGCCACACCAGTCCGGCACACAGGTCGCTGACCGCGAGCGGCACCACCCACAGGTAGAAGTACACCTGGGAGAACCGCGGTTTCGCGCGCAACAGCAGGGCCATGGCCAGTGCGAAGGCGAACTGCAGCGGGATCAGCACCACGAGCAGCAGCAGGGTGTTGCCCACCGAGGGCCAGAAGTGCGGGTCGTCGACCATCCGGCGGACGAACTCCAGGGTGGGGCCGTCCTCGCCGAGGAACGCCTGGCCGATCCCGACCACCAGCGGCCACAGGAACAGCGCCGTCATGAAGACCACCGACGGGATCAGCAGCAGCACCGGGACCGGCGGCCGGCGCCGGCGGGTGGTCGTTGTCGTGGCGGTGGTCATCACAACACCCGGCAGCTGGTGCCCTCGACCGGGTCGGGAGCCCAGCACGGCACCTTGACCTGGTCGAGGATCGCGTTGAGCTGGACCGCCTGCGCGTCCAGCACCTCCTGGACCGGCTTGCCGTCCAGGCAGATCTCCGTGAAGCAGTTCTTGAAGATCTGCGACACCTCCCCGTCTCGCTTGCCGAGCCCACCCGGCGGCAGCGACAGGACCGCGCCGTCGGCCTCGGACTGGTTGCTGATGGCATCGGCCTCCAGCCGGGCGGCCGGGGGCAGGTCAGCCGGTATCGCGTCCCGGATCACCGGGAAGAACGCGTTCTGGCGCAGCACCTCGGCCTGGGCGGTGGCCGTGGTCAGCGCTCTGATCACCGCGCGAGCCCGGTCGGGCTGCGGTGCGCCCCTGGGGATGGCCAGGCCGGCGGCCACCAGCAGGTAGCCCTGTCCCTTGGGGCCACGCGGCGCGGGCACCATCAGCCAGTCGTCCGGGCTGCTCTCGGGTGCCTTCACCAGCCGGGCCACGTGGTCCCACGCGATCAGCACCTCGCCGCGCGCCAGTGGTTCCTGCATGTAGTCGTAGTTGGTGGACGCGGGCGCGGTGTTGGCCCAGAGCCGCTTCATGTACTCCCAGGCGGCCACCGCGTCCTGGTTGCGGAACGTGGTGATCTGCCCGCCGGTGAAGCTCGGCAGCAGGTATCCCTGGAAGAACCGGTGGTAGAGCCCCTTGGGGCCGGCCGGCAGGCCGAAGATCGGCTTGCCGCCGTTGGCCGCGCGGCCGGCGCTCACCCAGTCGAGCAACTGGTCGTAGGTCAGGTGTCGCACGTCCGCGCCGGCCGGCAGCCAGCCCAGTGCCTTCTTGTGCACGGCGAGCACGGACGACGCCTGCATCCACGGCACGTACTTGCTGGACTTGCCGCCGAGCGTGGTCAGCGAGAGCAGGTGGCTGGGGAACCCGCGGTCGCCGAGTTCGGCGACCAGGTCGTCCAGATCGGACAGCAGGTCGGTGTACTGGCCGAGTTCCCCGTGCAGCGCGCCGACCAGGCTCACCGACACCCGACCGGAGTTCACCTGTGAGGTCAGGGTGGTGCCGAACACGCCGACGTCGACCGGGTTGTAGCCGACGTTGATGTCGGTGACGGTGTTCTTGAGGATCTGCTCGAACCGCTGGCGCTCGTCCAGCGGCGTGAACTGGGTGGACAGGAAGCCCACCCCGTCCTTGCCCGCGCCCGAGGTGGTGGACAGGCCGGCGCAGGCGGAGAGCAGCGGCGCGGCGGCCGCGCCCAGCCCGAGGCCCAGCACCGAGCGACGGGTCAGGGGACGGCCTGGCCTGGCGTTGCGAGCGGATCTCTCCATCGCTGGCTCCGATCGGCGGTGGTCGGTGCGGGGTGGCCCGACGTGGCATGGGCACTTATGTAAAATGGGATGACGTAAGTTAGGTCGCGGATGCGCGGCTGTCAACCCCGGGGGGATCGCGGTGCGCGTGGGTAGGGCGGAGTCAGGTCGGGTACCCGCGACCACCCCCGGCCACCTGCTCGCGTTGATCCGCTCGCGTCCGGTGTGGACACGCCAGGAACTGCTCGACGCCACCGGGATGTCCCGGCCGACGCTGCTGGCCCGGCTCGCCGCGCTGGTCTCGGCCGGCCTGGTGTACGAGTCCGGCTCCGCGTCCTCCACCGGCGGTCGACCCGCCCAGCTGATCCGGTTCGACGACCGCGAACTGCTGGTGCTGACCCTCGACATCGGACAGACCAGGGCCGCGGTCAGCGTCACCGACATCCACGGCCGCGAACTGGCGTGCGCGCGCCGGCCGGTCAACGCCTTCGAGGACGCGCCGGACGACCTGCTCGGCCCGCTGCTGGCCGAGGGGGAGCGGCTGCTGGCCGAGACCGGTCGCGGGCGACTGGTCGGGGTGGGCATGAGCCTGCCCGCCCCGATCCGACCGGACACCGGCCTGCCGCACACCGTCTGGACCATGCCGCGCTGGCGCGACTACCCGATCCCCCAGCGCATCGCCGCGCTCTGGGATGTCCCGCTGGTTCTGGAGAACGACGCCCGCGCCATGGCGCTCGGTGAGGCTGGCGTCGACGACGCCAACACCCTGCTCGCGGTGAAGTGGTCCAGCGGCATCGGCGCGGGGCTGGTGATTGGCGGCGAGTGCCTGGTGGGTGAGGACGGCGCGGCCGGTGACATCGGGCACCTGCGGGTGGGTCGCGGTACCCGGCGGTGCCGGTGCGGGCAGCGTGGCTGTCTCGCGGCGTACGCCTCCGGCTACGCGCTGGTGACCTCCCTGCGGTTGCGCTCGGTGGACGAACTCGCCGAGCGCGCGCGAGCGCGCGACGAGCGGGTGTGCGCGGCGTTGTCGGAGGCGGCCGAACTGGTCGGTGTCGCGCTCGCCTCGATGATCACCATGGTCAACCCGGGTGTGCTGGTGCTCAACGGCACCATCGGTGTGCTCCCCGGAATCGTCACCCGGGTCGGCCGCACCCTGCGCGCCACCGCGTTGAGCCGCAGCACCGAGAACCTGCGGGTGGTGTCGAGCGGCCTCGGCGAGCGCGCGGTGACCACCGGGCTGGCCCAGCTCGTCGCCAACCGCGTGCTGCACCCCGATGCCGTTGACGAGTCGCTGGCGGCGGGTTCTCCTCCTGCGCACGGCTGATCGCGGCTGCTCCGCCGGCTGACCGTGCCGCGCTCGCGCTGGCGCGGCCCGCACGACCACGCGGATCCGCACATCCACGCGATGACCCAAGCTCGCGTGACCAGCCAAGCTCGCGCGGCCACGCGGGATCACCCGGCCCCGCGGGATCACCCGGCCACGCTCCGTCGCGCGAGCACGCGCCGGTTGTCGGATTGCCTGTAGATACCCTAGGGGGGTATGGTCTGCCCGGTAGGAAGGGAGACCAGTCATGGACCACGCTCAGCACACCGGCACCACGACCTGGGCCATGGCCGCGCAGGCCACGCTGCACTGCCTGACCGGCTGCGCCATCGGTGAGGTCGCCGGCATGGTCATCGGCACCGCGGCCGGCCTGCACAACGCCACCACCGTGGTCATCTCCGTGGCGTTGGCGTTCGTGTTCGGCTACGCGCTGACCATGCGCGGCGTGCTGCGCGCCGGAGTCGGCTTCGCCGCCGCGCTGAAGGTGGCGCTGGCGGCGGACACCGTTTCCATCGCGGTGATGGAGGTCCTGGACAACCTCGTCATGGTCGGCATTCCCGGTGCCATGGACGCCGGCCTGACCAGTGGGCTGTTCTGGGGTTCGCTGGCCGGTTCCCTGGTGATCGCGTTCCTGCTCACCACCCCGGTCAACCGGTGGATGATCTCCCGGGGCAAGGGGCACGCCGTGGTGCACGCCCAGCACCACGGTCACCAGCACGGCCACGACAGCCAGCCCGGCCACGACAGCCAGCCCGGCCACGAGCACGGCCACGGCCACCAGCACGACCACGGTCACGAGCACGGCCACCACTGACCCGAACACCCAGGCGCGCGCGGCAGCGGCCGCTCGCCTCGGTGGCCCCGAGCGGGAGTTGTCAAACCAGTGCGCCACACCGTCCATGCGCTCAGTCAAACATGTGTTCGATCGGCTCGGTAGTCACACGATCTGGTGATATCGCCGCGCGGTGGCGGCACGTCGGCAGCGTGGGCGGCAGCTCCCGGTGATGGCCACCACGCGCGGCTCGCCACCGGCTCATGTGGACGGTGCGGCTGGCGCCCAGGTGGTCCACCCCGGCGGCGTGCTGGCACAAGTGGTGTGCCATGCGCCTGAGCTTCGCACCCGACGACATCGAGCGGTTCGCCCACACCAGGGACCGGCTGGCGGAGACCTTCCAGGCGTGGGCCGCGTCGCGGAACCGCGCCGCCAACCACCTCGCGCCTGACCGCGGCACTGGACTTCGAGTTCGAAGTGGACGGTCATCTCGCCTGGTGGAGTCGGGAAGACCTGAGCGAGCTGCTGCTGGCGTGGTTGCCCCACAACATCACCATGACCGAGCCCGACCGGGACGCCGTGGTGCCGAGGTGTGACGCCGTCAGGCGGTGCGGTGGCGGTCAGGCGAGCGTTGGCGGGGGCTGGGGCAGCGGGTGGGCGCCTTCGGGGCGCAGGCCGTCGAAGATGATGGCCAGGTAGCGCCGCCACAGGTCGGGCGGGGCCTCCGGCAGGTAGCCGGTGACGTAGTTGGGCGCGCACATCAGCAGGATCACGTCCGCGCCGGTGACGTCGTCCCGCACGGCGCCGTGGTCGCGAGCGCGGTCCACGAGCGCGTTGATGATCTCGTACATCCGCGTGCGCACCTGGCTCACCTCGGCGTTGAGTTCACCGGCCTCCAGCAGGAACGACAGGTCGCGTTCCTGCCGCTGTCGCGCGGCCGCGGTGAGGAACTCCAGCAGCGCGGCACCGGGGTCGGGGGCGGTGAGCAGCGGCTCGCCCACGGCGTTGAGCGCGGTGATCCGGTCGATGACGATCGCGGCGATCAGGTCGTCCTTGGTGGGGAAGTGGCGGAACACCGTGCCCTTGCCAACCCCGGCCCTGCGCGCGATGTCGGCGACCGACGCGTCCAGCCCGTGCTCGGCGAACTCGTCCGCGGCCGCCGCCAGCAGCAGCTCCCGGTTGCGGGCCGCGTCGGCGCGCAGGGGACGAGTCGAGGTCACCAGGGCAGCGTAACAAGTTGACCGCCCGGTCCGGTTATTGCTAGCTTCCCGGTCAGAACATGACCGCAGGGTCCGTTTTTCTGGAGGGGAACCCATGAAGGCAGTTGTGGCCACTGGCTACGGCCCACCCGAGCAGTACGCGGTGGCCGAGGTGCCGGTGCCAAGGCCGGGACCTGGACAGATCCAGGTCCGCATCGCCGCCGCCTCGCTCAACCCCGGCGACATCCAGTTGCCCAGTGGCACTTTCCGCGACGTCGCGCCGCTGACATTCCCGCACGTGCCCGGCAACGACTTCGCCGGGACCGTCACCGAGGTCGGTCCCGGGGTGACCACCTACCGCGTGGGGGACGAGATCTTCGGCCAGGCCGTACCCAGGGTGCTGCGCGCCATGACCGGTGCCACGCGGCCGTCGCTGAGCACCGGGTCCCTGGCCGAGTACGCGGTCTTCGAGGCGGACACCCCGTTGTTGGCGCACCGCCCCGCCGGTCTGTCCGTCGAACAGGCGGCGGCACTGGCCACCACCGGGCTGACCGCGCGGGCCCTGATGACCACCGCCCAGGTGCGGCCGGGCGAATCCGTCCTGGTCGTCGGGGCCACCGGCGGTGTCGGCACCGCGGTGGTGCCGCTGCTCGCCTCGGCCGGGGCGCGGGTGATCGCCACCGCGACCGATGTCGACGCCGACCTGGTGCGCGGTCTGGGTGCGGCCGAGACCATCGGCTACGCCGAGGCCGAGTACCCCACCGGCGTGGACGCGGCGTTCAACCTCACCCTGCCCAGCGACCAGCTCACCGGCCTCGCTCGCGCCGTTCGCCCGGGCGGGCGCCTGCTCACCATCACCTACCCAGTGCCGCAACAGGAGTGGATCGGCCGGGACGACGTCACCCTGCACTTCGTGCTCGACCTGGCCGGCGCCCTGGGCGGGATGCGCGAGGTGGGCGAACTGGCGGCCAGCGGCGACCTGCCGGCGACGATCGGTCGGCGGTACACCCTGGACGAGGGCGCGCGGGCGTGCGTCGACTTCGTCCGCCAGCACACCACGGGCAAGATCGTCGTCACCATGTGAGGTCCACTGCGGACACCCGCCCGGTCAGTCCTGGGGCGTCTGGTCGTAGGCGTGGACCAGCACCAGGTCGGCGTGGCGGGCGGTGGGGGCGATCCGGTCCGCGTTGGCCTGGTCCGAACCCAGCGCCCGCTGCTCGGCCTGCTCGGGCGAGCGGCCGAAGCGGCGGTGCCTGGCGATCAGCCGGGCGATGCGCTCGCCCTCGTCCGGCGCGAGGAACCAGGCCTCGTCCAGCAGCGGGCGCACCCGTGCCCACGGCCCCTCGTCCAGCAACAGGTAGTTGCCCTCGGTGACCACCAGCGGGGTCTCCGGGTGCACCGGGACGGCACCGGCGATCGGCTCCTCGATCTCCCGGCGGAACAGCGGCGCGTACACCACGTCCGCGTGGTCGTCGCCGGAACCGTTGCGGCGCAACCGGTCCAGCAGGTCCACGTAGCCCACCGCGTCGAAGGTGTCCGGCGCGCCCTTGCGCTCGGTCCGGCCCAGCCGCGCCAGTTCGCACTGGGCCAGGTGGAACCCGTCCATGCCCACCAGCACGGCCTGCCCGTCCAATGCGGACACCAGTCGAGCGGCCAATGTGGACTTCCCCGACGCCGGAGCGCCGGCGATGCCAAGCACCCGCCGGCCACCTCGGCCGGCCAGCGCGCGGGCCCTGGCGACCAGGTCGGCGAAGCCGGGCGTCACGGCCGCGTCGTCAACCCGGTGCGCGCCACGGTCGACACCTCCTCCAGTTGTCCGTTCTCCCCCATGCGCAGGGCGCCGGTGATCAGGCCGACCACCTCGTTCATGGTGCGCTCGCGCGGCGAGACCAGCGCGACGCGTTTGCCCAGCCGGTGCACGTGGATCCGGTCGGCGATCTCGAACACGTGCGGCATGTTGTGGCTGATCAGCACCACGGGCAGGCCGCGGTCCCGAATCCGGCCGATCAGGTCGAGCACCCGCGCGGCCTCGGCAACGCCCAGGGCGGCGGTGGGCTCGTCCATGATCACCACACGGGTGCCGAAGGCCGCGGCCCTGGCCACGGCCACCCCCTGGCGCTGGCCGCCGGACAGCGTCTCCACCGGCTGCTGCATGGACTTGACGCGCACGCCGAGGTCGCCGAGTACCCGCTCGGCCTCGGCCCGCATGCCGCCGGAGTCCAGCATCCGGAAGACCCTGCCGAGCAGACCGGGGCGCCGGCGTTCCCGGCCGAGGAACAGGTTGCTGGCGATGTCCTGGGCCGGGGCCAGGGCGAGGTCCTGGTACACCGTTTCGATGCCGGCCCGCCTGGCGTCCAGCGGACCGTGGAAGCGCACCGGGTTGCCGTCGACCAGGATCTGGCCGGAGTCCGGCACGAGCGCGCCGGACAGCGCCTTGATCAGACTGGACTTGCCGGCGCCGTTGTCACCGACCACGGCCAGCACCTCGCCGGGCAGCAGGTCGAAGTCGGCCCCGTCGATCGCGGTCACCTTGCCGTACCGCTTGACCAGTTTCCGCGCTGCGAGCACAGGTTCCCGGGTCACCGCTGCCTCCTGCGGGAGAATCGGTCCACGGCAACCGCGAGGATGACCAGCACACCGGTTGCCACGTCCTGGTAGAGGCTGTCAATGCCGGCCTGGGTCAGGCCGGAGCGCAGCACCGACACGATCAGCGCGCCCACCAGGGTGCCGAGCACGCTGCCGCGCCCGCCGAACAGGCTGGTGCCGCCGAGCACCACCGCCGTGATCGAGTCCAGGTTGCCGGTCTGGAAGGCGTTCGGGTCGGCGTTGGGCACCCGGCCCAGCGCCTGCCAGGCCGCGATGCCGTACACGATCCCGGCGACCAGGTACACGCTCAGCACGGTGCGCCGCACGTGGATGCCGGACAGCCGGGCCGCCTCGGGGTCGTTGCCCACCGCGTAGACGTGCTTGCCCCACGCGGTGCGCGTCAGCGCGTACCAGAGCACCAGGAACATGGCCAGTGCCACGCCCATCCCGACGGTGACCTCGACCTGGCCGAACAGGTACTGGCGGGTGCCGAGGAAACCCAGCAGCCCGTCGGTGACCGGGAAGCTCTGCCCGTCCGCGTAGATCCGGCTCACCGCGGTGACGATGGTGAGCGTGCCCAGGGTGACGATGAACGGCGGCAGCCGCAGCGAGGTGACGATGCCGCCGGTGGCCGCGCCGATGCCCGCGGCCACGACGAGGCCGGTGAGCAGCGCGAGCGGGGCCGGCGCGCCGGTGAGCACCAGCTTGGCCATCAGCAGCGTGCCGAGCACGGCGGTCGCGGCGTTGGCCAGGTCGATGCCGGCGGTGAGGATGACCAGCGTCTGGCCGAGCGCGAGCGTGCCCACCACCAGGGACTGCTGGACCACCAGCGAGAGGTTGTCGAGTCGCAGGAACGTGTCGGTGGTCAGCGCGAACGCCACGATCGCGACGAGCAGCGCCAGCGCCGGCCCCACGGCCGGGGTGCGCAGCACGAACTCGGCCACGCTCGTCCGGTTGAGTGCCTTGGTCGCCACCGCTCACCCCCAGCAGTTCTGCAGGCCCCAGGCGGTGTCCTTGCTGTCCACCCCGGGTACCGGCTTGTCGGTGATGACCACGGCCCCGGTGTTGACGAAGCCGCTCAGCTTCTTGCCGGTCCTGGCGAACTCCACGCCCGCCTGCACGCCCTGTTCGGCCATCTTCTTCGGGAACTGCATGACGGTCACGGCGTACTTGCCGGCCTGCACGTCCCTGACGCCCTGGCAGCCGCCGTCGATCGCGCCCACCACCACGCCGTCGGTCAGACCCCTGGCCTGCAGCGCGGCCTGGCCGCCCCGGGCCGCCGGCTCGTTGATGTTGTAGACCGCGTTCACCGAACTGTTGCGCTGCAACAGGTTCTCCATGGCCTGCTGGGCCTTGTTCTGGTCGCCGTTGGTCGGCTCGGCGCCGAGGATCTGCGGGGCGCCCTCGGCGAGGCCGATGCCCTGCAGGAAACCGTCGTGGCGCTGCTGGTCCACGGTGCCGCCCGGGGTGCCGTCGAGCATGATCACCGCCGGCGGCCGGTCGCCGAGCGCGGCCTTGACGTACTGGCCCTCCAACCGGCCCGCCTCGGTGTTGTCCGTGGCGAGGGTGGCGTCCACCGCGCTCTCCGGATCGGTCCGGGTGTCCAGCGCGATGACCAGGATTCCCTTGTCCCTGGCCTGTTTGATGGCACCGAGGATGCCGGTGGAGTTGCTCGGCGTCACCAGGATCGCCTTGACCCCCTGCTGCACCAGGTTCTCCAGGGCCGCGACCTGGCCGTCGTTGTCGCCGTCGAACTTGCCGGCCAACGCGATCAGTTCCGCGCCGGACTTGTCCGCTTCCGCCTTGGCGGACTCGCGCAGTTCCACGAAGTAGGGGTTGCTGTCGGTCTTGGTGACCAGCCCGATCTTGATCTTCCCGCCGCTGTCACCGCCGGAGCTGGCCGCCTTCTGGCTGGTGCAGGCCGCGCCGGTGAGCAGCATCGCCCCGGTGGCGAGCAACGCGAGGCCCCGGGTGGTGGTGCGGTGTGGACGACGTTGTCCCATGGCTTCCTCCTGGCCGCCGGTTTGGGGCACGCTAAGTCGCGCAACGCCGCGAGGCAAGCGTTTGCGCAAACGCTTGCGCCCCGCACCGCCATCCGTGCCACTGCTGTCACCGGAGGTCCCGTGGTCACCATGCGTGATGTCGCCGAACTCGCCGGGGTGTCCATCACCACGGTGTCCCACGTGGTGAACGGGACCAGGGCGGTCGCCGAGGCCACCAAGCAACGGGTGCTCGACGCGGTCGAGGCCACCGGCTACACCGGCAACGCCATCGCCCGGTCGCTGGCCACCGGCGGCACCCGGTCGCTGGGCGTGGCCATCTCCCTGGTGGTGAACCCGTACTTCGCCGAACTGATCCAGGTGATCGAGGGGGAGGCGGCCCGGGCGGGGTTCACGCTGCTGCTGGTGGACACCCACGACACGCCGGACACCACCAGGGCCGCCGTGCACATGCTCCGGTCGCGCCGGGTGGACGGCCTGCTGCTCACCCCGTCACCGGGACCGCTGTCCACGGCACTGCCCGACCTGCACCAGCTGAAGACGCCCATCGTGCTGGTCGACCGGCTGTCCGGGGAGGGCGTGGTGGACCAGGTCGGTCCGGAGAACGTCGGCGCGACGGCCGCGCTCGTCGGCCACGTGGCCGCCCGGGGACACCGCAGGATCGCCCTGATCAGCGGGGCCGCCGGGCTGGCGACCACGGCCGAGCGGACCCAGGGCTACCGCCTCGGCCTGCGCCGGGCCGGGCTGGCCTTCGCCCCGGAACTCGTGGTGTGCGGTGAGTCCTCGGCCGAGCCGGCGCGCGCGGCCCTGCACCGGCTGCTGGACCTCGACCAGCCGCCGACCGCGGTGGTCAGCGGCAACAACCGGATGACCGTGGGGGTGCTGCGGGCCGCGGGCGACCGCGGACTGCGCATCGGCCGGGACCTCGCCGTGGTCGGCTACGACGACGTGGAGTGGGCCGAACTGGTCGACCCGCCGCTGACCACGATCGCGCAGCCGATCACCGACATCGGCCGCACCGCCGTGCGGCTGCTGCTCGACCGGATCACCCACCCGGACCGGCCGGCCAGAACCGTGCGCCTGCCCGGTCGACTGGTGCACCGCCGCTCCTGCGGCTGCCCGTAGCGCGGCGGGTGCCTGGGCGGTGGCTGCCCTGGCGGTGGGTGGTCAGCCGAGGACGCGGTCGAGGTTGAACGCGGCGCTGATCAGCGCCAGGTGGGTGAACGCCTGGGGGAAGTTGCCCTGCTGCTCGCCGGTGCGGCTGATCTCCTCGGCGTACAGCCCCAGGTGGTTGGCGTAGGTGAGCATCTTCTCGAAGGCCAACCGGGCCTCGTCCACCCGTCCGGCGCGGGCCAGCGCCTCCACGTACCAGAAGGAGCAGATCGAGAAGGTGCCCTCCGCACCCCGCAGGCCGTCCGGGCTGGCCTGCGGGTCGTAGCGGTAGACCAGCGAGTCGGACACCAGCTCCGCGGTGAGCGCGTCCAAAGTGGACAGCCACTTTGGATCGGTTGGCGAGATGAACTTGGCCAGGGGCATCATCAGCACCGCGGCGTCGAGCACGTCGCCGTGCTCGTACTGGACGAACGCCTGCCGCTCGGCCGACCAGCCGTGGCGCATGATGGTGCGGTAGATGGTGTCGCGGGCCTGACGCCAGCGGGGGATGTCAGCGGGCAGGCCGCGCCGCTGCGCCATCCGCATGGCCCGTTCGATCGCCACCCAGCACATCAGTCGCGAGTAGAGGAACTTCTTGCGGCCGCCCCGGGTTTCCCAGATGCCCTCGTCGGGTTGGTCCCAGTGGTCGCACACCCAGTCCACCAGCCCGCACACCTCGTCCCAGTGACCGCTGGAAATCGGCTGCCCCCACTTGTCGTAGAGGTAGACCGAGTCGATGAGCGCGCCGTAGATGTCGAGCTGGAGCTGGTCGGCGGCGGCGTTGCCGACCCGGACCGGCGCGGAATCCCGGTAGCCAGCCAGGTGGTCCAGCTCGCGTTCGGGCAGGTCGGTGCGGCCGTCGATGCCGTACATGATCTGCACCGGGCCGGACGGGCCGGTGTCGCTCAGGTTGATCCGCTGGATGAGGAAGTCGATGAAGGAGGCGGCCTCGCTGGTCAGGCCCAGCCGGAGCAGCGCGTACACGCAGAACGCGGCGTCGCGGGTCCACGAGTACCGGTAGTCCCAGTTGCGGTCGCCGCCGATCCGCTCGGGCAGGCTGGTCGTCGCCGCGGCCACGATCGCGCCGGTCGGCGCGTAGGTGAGCAGCTTGAGCACCAGCGCGGAGCGGTGCACGGTCTCCCGCCAGCGACCGCGGTAGTGGGAGCCGGACAGCCAGCGCCGCCAGAACTCCACGGTGGCGACGAACTGCTGCTCCGCCTCGGTGCACGCGCAGCCGCGCGGCAGCACGTTCTCGCCCACCCGGTCGAGCGCGAACACCGCGGACTCGCCCTCCAGCAGCTTGAAGTCCGCGCGCACGTCCACACCGCTCTCCTCCAGCGGCACGGTGGCGGTCAGCGCGAGCGAGAGGTCCGGCGACTCGAACAGGGCCATGCCGTGCTCCAGCCGCAGGGTGTGCGGGTGGGTGCCGTAGGCGAACCGGGGTGCCACCCGGGCCACGAACGGCAGTGACCCGCGCACGCAGAACACCCGCCGGATCAGCCGGTGCCGGTCGGTCTCGGTGGGCTCACCGGTCACCGGCATGAAGTCCTGGACCTCGCCCACCCCGTCGTCGGTGAAGAACCGGGTGATCAGCACGTTGGTGTCGGGGAAGTAGAACTGGGTGGTCCGGGCCGGCACGGCGGCGGCCAACTCGAAGCAGCCGCCCCGGTCCGCGTCCAGGATGGACCCGAACACGCTGGGGGCGTCGAACGACGGGCAGCAGTACCAGTCGATGGTGCCGTTCGTGCCCACCAGGGCCACGCTGCGCAGGTCGCCGATCAGCCCGTGCTCGGCGATGGGCAGGTAGCGGGATGCCTCGGCCATGACGGTGACCTCCCCGCGTCCGGTGACCGTCGCGGCCGCCGGGACAGCAGTGCGTGCACTGGGCACGGGCGGTGTCGGCGCACCGGCCCGCGCCGTTCCCGGTTCGGGTTCCCAACCTGCGACCAGGAGAAACACCCGGGGCCCCTGGCCGCGCTGGAAAAGGAATTCCGCCCCGGTTGTCCGGGAGGCGAGTCGGGCCGGTGGTGAAAAGAGTTCATCTTCCGTGCGGGTGGGGAGTGGGTGTGCGGTGGGTGCGGACTGGTGGCGGTGGACCTGCGGTAGCGCGGTCGGCGGCGGGTGGTCCGGCGAGGTCAGCGGCATTGTTGGTCGCAGGAACATCACCCGGCTGGAGAATCAAGAAAGCCAAAATGATGAATTTTTACCAGAGGTCTCCGCTGATTTCCTGAAATGTCCACTCGAAAAGGTGACTATCGTTGTCACCGAATGGTTGAGCCACTACGAGTGAGCACCATGACTACCCATGGCCCCCACTCGATGGGGCGGCGCGGTTTTCTCGGCGCGGCGGCACTGGCGGCAGGAACGACGTTCACGGGTTTGCGTCCGGCCCACGGCGCCCCCACCCGGTCGACCACCGCCTCCGACACCAGCCAGGAACTCGCCCGCACGCTGCTGCTCGTCGGCGAGAACGGCGAGGACCTCAAGCTCGCCTACCTGCGAATCCTGATCAACGACGGGCTGCCAAAGCAGGGCAGGCCCAAGAAGATCGCCGTGGTCGGGGCGGGCATCGCCGGCCTGGTCGCCGCCGACCTGCTGCGCGCCGCCGGCCACCAGGTCACCATCATCGAGGCGAACGCCAACCGCACCGGGGGTCGGATCAAGACCTTCCGCGGCGTGTTCGAGGACAAGAGCCTGCACGCCGAGGCCGGCGCCATGCGGCTGCCCGACTTCCACCCCATGGTGCTGGCGCTGGTGGACAAGCTGGGCCTGCGGCGCCGGCTGTTCTACAACGCCGACGTCGCCCCGGGCGCGCAGCCGGTGGGGCCGGTCCCGCCGGTGGTGTACCGCGCGTTCACCGGCGAGTCGTGGACCAACGGCACCCCGGTGGACTTCCAGGCACCGCAGCCGACCCTGCGCAGCCTGATCCAGGTCAACGGCATGCGGGTGACCCGGGGCCAGTACGCGGCCAGGCCCACCGAGATCAACCGATCCTTCGGCGCGGCCCTGACCGGCACGACAGCGGCAGCGGTGGACCGGGCGCTGGCCCCGGTGACCGTGCCCCAGAGCGTGTCCATCGAGGAGCGGATCACCGCGTGGGCGCGGCTGATCCAGGACTTCGACGACTACTCCACCCACCGGTACCTGGTCGAGCAGGCCGGGTGGGGCCTGGCCGACATCGAGGCCGCGGGAACGTTGGAGAACATGACGTCCCGGCTGCACTACTCGCTGTTCCCCACGCTGATGGACCACGCCATCATCAGCCCGACCAACCGCTACTGGGAACTGGAGAACGGCACGGCTGCGCTGACCGACGCGCTGACCGCCAAGCTCGACACCGTCATCCGGCGCAACCGGCGGATGACCGCGCTCACCCAGACCGACAAGGGTGTGCGGATCGAGACCACCGCGGAGTCCGGGACCGAGGACGGCTGCCACGGCGGGCCGGTGCGGCCGGTCGAGACGTTCGAGGCCGACTACGCGGTCATCACCGTCCCGCTGACCGCGCTGCGGTTCTGCGAGTTCACCCCGCTGCTGTCCTACCCGAAGCGGCGCGCGATCGCCGCGCTGCACTACGACTCGGCGACCAAGGTGCTGCTGGAGTTCAGGACCCGGTTCTGGGAGCGCGGGCCGGACGGGTTCACCGGCGGCGGCTGCGTGACCGACAGCCCCAACCGGTTCACCTACTTCCCCTCGCACGTGCCGCACTCGCGGGGCGGGGTGGTGCTGGCCTCGTACACCTGGTCGGACGAGGCCATGCGGTGGGACTCGCTGACCGACGACGAGCGGTACGCGTTCGCCCTGGACAACATGGCGCGGCTGTTCGGCAGGCAGGTGTACGACGAGTTCACCGGCCACGGCGCCACCCAGTCCTGGACGCGCAACAGGTACGCGCTGGGTGAGGCCGCCATCTTCACCCCGGGGCAGCTGCACGAGTACCACGCGGCGACCCGCACCACCGAGGGGCGGCTGCACTTCGCCGGTGAGCACACCAGCCTCAAGCCGGCCTGGATCGAGGGGTCGCTGGAGAGCGCGGTGCGGGCCGCGCTTGAGGTCAACCAGCGCTGACCCGGGGGCGGTGGCCCCGCCACCGGTCCGCACCGATCGGGTGTGCCGGCGCCGTCCGCCGGCACACGCCGCCCCTGCCGTGGACGGGCGTTCCGCAATCCGAGGGTGAGCTGGTCGCCGTCAGTGCGCCGGCGCCCGGGCGGGCGATGTGAGTCCACATGCGACGGTGTGGTCGCCGCCGGGCGCGGCCCCGGCGGTTTGCACGGAGAGTTTCCGACACGCCCGGGAATACCCACGAACGAAGGATGTTCGGCATTCGTCCACGCCGGACACCCGTGGGAGAATGAGGGCCGTGACCCCCCACGAGAACGACATGCTGTTGCGTGTCGCGCTGCCCAACAAGGGATCGTTGAGCGAGCCGGCGATATCCCTGCTCAGGGATGCCGACTACCAGGTTCGACGAGAAAATCGAGAACTCTTCGTCATCGACGCGGAGCACGGAATTCAGTTCTTCTTCCTGCGGCCGAGGGACATCGCCCGATTCGTGGGTGACGGCGCGGTGGACCTGGGGATCACCGGGCAGGACCTGCTGGCGGACTCCGGTGCCGCGGCCGAGGAGGTGCTGAGCCTGGGGTTCGCCCGCTCGCAGTTCCGGCTGGCGGCCCGCCCCGGCGCGATCAGCGACCTGTCCCAGGTGGACGGGCAGCGGCTGGCCACCAGCTATCCCACCCTGGTGCGCAAGTTCCTCGCCGAGGCGGGCGTCCAGGCCACCGTGATCACCCTGGAGGGCGCGGTGGAGAACGCGGTGGAACTCGGGTTGGCCACGGTGGTCGCGGACGTGGTGGAGAGCGGGCTCTCCCTGCGCAACGCCGGACTGGAGCCGTTCGGGCCGCCCCTGCTGACCTCCGAGGCGATCATGGTGCGTGGCGCCGTGCACCGGCACTCGGCCAAGGCCGCCGCACTGGACCTGCTGGTGCAGCGCCTGCAGGGGGTGCTGCACGCCCGCACCTACGCCCTGATCGAGTACAACTGCCCGGAGCGGTCCCTGGCCGACGCGTACGCGCTCACGCCGGGGCTGGAGGCGCCCACCGTGTCCAAGCTGGCTGAACAGGGCTGGTACGCGGTGCGGTCCATGGTCGAGCGCAGCAAGGTCCAGAAGGTCATGGACCAGCTCAAGGGCATCGGCGCGGAGGGCATCTTCACCACCCGGCTGGACGCGTTCCGCGCCTGAGCGGCGCCCGCCGCCCCACGGGTGGCCGCGGGCAGCCACGTGGCCGGCGGCCGTCACCGCGGCACCGGTTGTCCGCGCCGGGGAACAGCCGGTGGGGCCGGCGGGTGCGGGCGCGTACCCGTGACGGGCCCGGTGACTGGTCCTGGTGGCGGGTCCTGGTGTCAGCCGAGTCGTCCGCCGAATCGCCCGCCGAATCGCCCGCCGAGTCGTCGGCCGATGCCGCCGTCGGGGACGATCCCGGCGGTGCGGGCCAGGTCCTCGGCGGTCGGGGTCGGGTCGGTCACCCCATCCGTTGCGGTTCGTCCTCTTTCGTCCCCATTCGTGCGGTATCCGTTGTTGATCGGTCCATTTCGCGGGGAGCGCGTCGGGGGAATTCAGCACGGTGTTCCACCGTGGTCCACAAATTCCGTCGTGTGCGAACCACCTGTCGGTGGTCACCCCATTGAGTGGGGCGGCGAGAACAACACTCGATCGAGCGATGAAAAGAGGTTCGGTGCTCGCCTAGGCTGGAAGTATGGTCACGCAGGCAGAAAGAGGTGCATTCTCCGGTGCTGACCTCGTTGTCGCGTGTGGCCCGAAAACCGCGGCGGCGGGCCGGCGCCGACGAATTCATCCCCCGGTTCATTTCCTGGTCCAGCACCGCGGCGCGCGGGAACGGGCTGGCGCGCCCGCCGCGGAACCGGTCGGCGTCGTTACCGCGTCGACCAGGACCCGCCACCGGTCCAGCGGGTCGAGCGGCGAGCTGACCGGGTCGGTCCGCCGCGCCGGGCAGTTCCCACCGGTCCACCTCGACCGGTCCCTCCTCACGGGGCCATCCCCACTGGGCTGGTCGTCAGCTGCCAGCGGGCCGCGTGGCTCGACTCACACCACAGCGGTCCGCACCGGGCACCCACCACAACCAGGGGCGGTGGGCGGGCGGACCCGCTGATTGCCGGTGCCCCCGCGCGTCCTTTTGATGAACCTTTGAATTTCCCGTGGTAAATCTTCGGGAGATTCGGCAAGGCTCCGCGAGATGGCGGCAGAAGGGTGACACGCTATGCAGCCGGCGGTTGTCCAACGCTGGTCCGGCACCATGTCGGACCGGCGATCGGTCGGGCCACCCGCCCGATCGCTGCCCCGGAAAAACAACACGTGTGGCGGCCGTTGTTCACGTGGTCGCCGGTGGTTGTTACGCATAGCTGATCTGTCGGTCCACGATCCGCGTCAGTGGCGGTCAGCCCGGTCCTGTCCCGGTGGGGGTGCTACCCCGTCGGGCAGCAGGACAACTCGGCGGAACGGACTATCGGCGGGATCGACGGCGACCAATCACGATGGGCGGATCGGCTCTTTCTGCGCCTGGGGCCCCGAGGTAAATTCGAGTGACTGCGTCCCAATGCAGCTGGTCAGTCAGACCCACGGCTGGCCTGTGGCACGGCCGTTCTCGGAAGCCAGAAAACGGATGAAGCGGACGTCAGCGGTGTGCCGGCCAAGCGATCGGCCGGCCAACCTGGACCCGCTGGCGTAACAGGACATCCCTGGCCACTCCGAGGCCGGTTGCTGGACGGCGAGCCCGGTTCTTGCCGCGGTGTCGCCGCTTCTGGGGCGTCTCTCCGTTCTGTGGCGCGGCCTCGACCGCCGCCCGGCGAGGCAACCGTTGCCGGGCGGTTCTTTTCCCAATGCCTGAGGAAGGAATTCCATGGAACTGTTGGACAAGAACAAGGGGCACGTGCTGGCCTTGTTCAGGATCGTGGTGGGTCTGCTGTTCGCGTGCCACGGCGCGGCGACCCTGTTCGGCGTGCTGGGCGGCGTGCGGGGCAGGGCGCCGGGCTTCGCCGAGTGGCCGGGCTGGTGGGCGGCGGCCATCCAGCTGGCCGGTGGCGTGCTGGTCCTGCTCGGCCTGGCCACCAGGGTGGCGGCGACCATCTGCTCGGGGTCCATGGCCTACGCCTACTTCTTCGTGCACCAGCCGGACGGGTTGTTCCCGATCCAGAACGGTGGCGAGGCGGCGGCCATGTTCTGCTGGGCCTTCCTGCTGATCGTCTTCCTCGGTCCGGGCACGTTGGCGCTGGACTCGCTGTTCAGCCGCAAGCAGTCAGCGGGCGGCCAGCGCAGTAGCGTGGCGGAGCCCGCCCCGTTGCAGCAGCCCACCGCCTGAGCGGGCTGCCACCAGCCCCGAGTGCACCGTCGGGGCACGCTTTCACTGGCGAACGCGTGCCCCGACCATCCATAATGGACTTACTGGGATCGGGGGAGCGGTGCGGCGGCGCACCGGTAACCTGGGAGGGTGTTCCGCCTAGCCGAGCCACCGCTGTTCACCCGCCTGCGCCCGGCCGAGAACATCCTGATCGCCGGGGCCGGCGGCGGCTTCGACATCTACAGTGGACTGCCCATCGCGCTGGCCCTGCACGGCATGGGCAAGCGGGTGCACCTCGCGAACCTGGCGTTCAGCGACCTGAGCCGGCTGGCCAGCGGTGACTGGGTCGGGCCGGGCGTGGCCGAGGTCCACCCGGACAGCGTGGGCAACGACGAGTACTTTCCCGAGCGGACACTGGCCCGCTGGTTGCCCGCGACCGGCCTCGCGCCCCGGGTGTACGCCTTCCCCAAGGCCGGGGTGCGGCGGTTGCGGGCGGCCTACCAGGTCCTGGTGTCGCAGTTGGACCTGGACGCGGTCGTGCTCGTCGACGGTGGCACGGACATCCTGCTGCGCGGGGACGAGAGCGGCCTGGGCACGCCCGAGGAGGACATGACCAGCCTGGCCGCCGTGGCCGGGCTGGACGACGGCGTCGACCGGCTGGTGGCCTGCCTCGGTTTCGGCATCGACGCCTACCACGGGGTCTGCCACGCGCACGTGCTGGAGAACATCGCCGCGCTGGAGCGCGCCGGCGCCTACCTGGGCGCGTTCTCCGTGCCGGCCGACAGCCAGGAGGGCGCGGCATACCTGGCCGCGGTCGCGCACGCGGCCGAGCAGACGACCACCCGGCCCAGCATCGTCAACGGCCAGATCGCGGCCGCGATCCGCGGGGAGTTCGGCGATGTGCACGCGTCCAGCCGCACCCGGGGCAGCGAGCTGTTCGTGAACCCGTTGATGGGCCTGTACTTCACGTTCGACCTGCTGGGGCTGGCCAGCGGCGTCGACTACCTGGCCCTGCTCGAACACACCGAGCACGCGCACCAGGTCGCCCTGGTCATCCGGGCCCACCTCAAGGACCGGGCACGGCCGCGGCCCAGGCGGAGCCTGCCCCACTGACGCGTGTTCGGGGCAGCGCGCCCGCCTGGGCCGCGCACGAGGTCACCGGCTGGCGGTCAGGCGTTCTGGGCGCCGTTGTAGACCTGGTAGGCGGCGTCGCGGTAGTAGGCGAAGTAGGAGTCGCCCCAGCTGCCGAAGAAGCTGGCCGTCTGCATGGCCGAGCCGTCACCGGCCTGGTAGTTCACGATGAACGCGCCACCGCTGGCGCCGCCGCTGAGACCGATGCAGTTGGGGATCTGCACGCCACCCTGCTGTCCGTCGTAGGGCTGCCCCTCGCACCAGACGGCGTAGTCCTTGTCGGCCGGAAGGCCGATGCCGTGTGCGTACTTGTTGGTCGGCTGGTTGAACCCGATGCCCGAGCCGCCGACCACGTCCTGGACGTGCCGGCCGCTGGTGCCGCCGGTGGCGAGCACGATGAACGCGTTGTCGCCGCCGGGGCCCTTCTGGTCGACCCGCCAGCCCATGGACCGCCAGTTCCACCAGCCGTACGGCGCGTTGCCCCGGTCGTAGGCGGGCGCGAAGCGGAAGTTGGTGTAGGTCTTGCCGCTGTCGATGTCCATCACGCAGTGCCGCGCGGTGGCGATGACATCGCGGTTGTTGCTGGTGACGACGTTCGCCGAGCAGACGTAGTCACCCACGCCCGGATTGGTGAAGAACAGCCTGCCCATGGTGATCCACACGCTGGCGGTGGTGTGCACCTCGGACTGGTCGGTGGGCCGGGTGGCGGGAACGGACACCGGTCTGCCGGTCGCGGCCTCGCGCTGGGCGCTCTCGGCCTCGGCCCGCGCGGCCGTGCGCGCGGTCGCCGGCGGGCTGACCGGTGTGGCCGAGGCGACGCGCTCCGGCGTCCAGTACGCGTCCAGGGCCTCGGCCGAGGTGGTGTTGGTCGCGGTGTGCACGGTGGTGTCGACCGCGGTGGTGGTGGCCGCGGTGGCGGCGGCCGTCGCGTCGGCTGTGGGGACGAGTGAGGCCAGCGCGACGGCGGCGGCTAAGACGATCTGCGGCACGGCATCATCCTGTCTGGTGCTGTGTGGGGGACGGCGGCGGCGCGATCATGCTGCCAGAGCGGGTCCGGATGTCCAGTGCGGCAAGGGATTTCTTTCCGGTAACGGCGACGAGGTCTGCCGCGTTGGACCACGTCGGCCGGTCACGGCCGGTCGCCGCCGCGCCCCCGAGGTGGTGCTTTTCGTTGCCACGTCTGGTGTTCCGTGGCGAACGGGGCAGCGCGCGAACGGGGCAGCGGGAGTGCGCCGTCCGGACGTGGCCGGCCTGGTTCGCGCGGCGGTGTCGCGGTCCGCCCGACTGTGGGACGCACCGCGCCGACCTTGCCCCGGCTGGCACTCCGGGTGAGAATCCTCCCGGAGTTGACCGAAGCACTGCGGTCCCACCGGCGTCATCGCGGTGCCGAGGAAGGGAACCGCTGATGGACACCGGCCAGCTCACCGTCACCGAGGAACACGGTCACCACCTCGACGTCGCCTCGGGCGGGGTCGCGCTCTTCCGCTACGTCTACGGGCCGGATGACCCGAGGCTGGAGTCGCCCCGGCCCTACTTCCACCCGCTGCGCACCCTGGCCGGCCGGACCGTGTCGGCCTTCCGGCCCTGGGACCACGTGTGGCACCGGGGGATCGCCTACTCGCTGCCGAACGTGGGAACGCAGAACTTCTGGGGCGGGCCGACGTACTTCCGCGACCGCGGTTACGTCCAGGCCGACAACAACGGCTCCACCGTCCACACCGGATTCGGCGGGATCAGCGCCGCCGGGCGGCTGTTCCGCGCCGAGGAGTCGCTGACCTGGGTGGCCAGCACCGGCGCGGACTGGTTCACCGAGCGCCGCCGGTTCGGCGCGCGGGTGGACGCCGCGCACGGCCACTGGACCCTGGCCTTCCACACGGAGTTCACCAACGTCTCCGGCGCGACCGTGCCGATCGGCAGCCCCACCACCGAGGGCCGGCCCAACGCCGGCTACGGCGGGCTGTTCTGGCGCGGGCCGAGGTCGTTCAGCCACGGCCGGGTCTACCTGGACGGGCGCGTCGGCGGTGACGAGATGATGGGGGAGCGCGGCGACTGGCTCGCCTACGCCGGCCGGCACGACGAGGTCGACGCCACCTCGACGCTGGTGTTCGTCGACCACAGCCCCAACCCCGACGGCCGGCCGGTGCGCTGGTTCGTCCGCACCGGGGTGTTCGCCGCCGTGTGCCCGGCCCCGTTCTTCGACACGGTGAGGCCGGTCGAACCCGGCCAGCGCCTGGCCTTCCGCTACACGGTGACCATTGTGGACGGTGACACCGGTCCGGCCGGCGCGGCCGACATCGCGGCAGCGGCCGAGGGGGCGGCCGCGGACATCCTCGGCGAGCAGGTGAGCACCGCGGCCACCCGATGAGGCGGGACCTGGTCGGCCCCACCCGACGGGACGGTCGACCCGCGGCAGGCGACGATCCAGAAGGGACGGACGGCATGGGCGAGCAGCCGCTGCTGCCCGGGGGAACGGGGTTCTCCCGGCTGCGGGTGTACCCGTGGGACACCGACGACGGCCTGCACGGCGGTTCGCCGCACCTGCACCTGACCTGCACCGAGTGCTACCTGGTGCTCGGTGGCACCGGCGAGCTGCACACGCTGACCCTGGACGGGCTGCGGGTGATCCCGCTGCGGGCCGGTGACGCGGTCTGGTTCACGCCGGGCACCGTGCACCGCGCGGTCAACACCGGCGAGCTGCGGGTGCAGGTCATCATGCAGAACGACGGCCTGCCCGAGGCCGGTGACGCGGTGATGACCTTTCCCGACAGCCACCTGGCCAGCCCGAGCGCGTACGCGGCAGCGGCCGACCTCGGTGCGGGAAGCCCGGCCGAGCGGCAGCAGCGGGCCCGGCGTCGGCGGGACCTGGCGATCGCCGGGTTCACCGAACTGGTCGCGGGCGGCGCTGCCGCGCTGGAGCGGTTCTACGCGGCGGCCGTTGCCCTGGTGGCCGACCGGATGGACGCGTGGGAACGGGCCTGGCGGGCCAGGGCACTGGCCGCCGCCCTGCGCACCGGCGAGCAGATCGAGGCGCTGCGCCGGGGTGACGGCACGCACCTGCGGCAGGCCCGGGTGGCCCGGCTGGACGCACCGGCCGAGACCGCGCTGGGCATGTGCGGCTTTCTGGCGCCCTACGCCAGGGACGCGGCCGAGACGCCACCGGTGAGCCAGCGGGGACCGGCCGTGGAATGAGCCCTCGCCCGTCCCACGGCCGGCCGCGCCGCGCTCAGCCCTCCGCGCTCAGCCGCGCTGGTACTCCTCCCAGGTCACCTTCTCGACCGCGGGGCCGTCGTCCTTGCCCTTGTTGGCCAGGCCGTTGAGGCCCAGGTAGTAGTCGCCCGCCTGGTGCTGGGCACCGGAGGACAGGTCGGGGTCGCTGATGGCGATCGCGTGGATGTGGTAGCCCCAGTCGCCCTGGGCCGGCGTGCGGACCCAGGCGGCGAAGCCGACCCGGCGCAGCTTCTCGGTCACGGTCACCCGGGTCGCCGAGGTCATGCCGGACACGTTGATGTCCAGCGCGCCGCCACCGTCGTGCGTGCCGGCCGAGGCGCCGACGCCGGTGTTGTACGACCCCTGGGTGAAGCTCAGCGTCCGGCCGAGCAGTGCCTCGGCCGCCAGGACCATGGCCTTGGTGCGGGTGTTCACGGTGACCCCGCGCCAGGACACCCGGGTGCCCGCGCTGACCACGTTGGTGACGGTGAACCGGTCGGCGCCCAGCTTGGCCAGCGAGGTCGGCCCGGGCAGGCCGGACGCGTCGAGTCCGGTGTAGCCCAACGACTTCTGGTAGGCGGCGTAGGCGGTGATGGTCGACGTGCCGAAGTGGCCGTCCACGTACTGCGCGGCCAGCAGGCCCCTGTCGGCCAGCGCCTGCTCCACCAGCAGCACGCTCTCCTTGCTGCCCGGGGTCAGCGCGGTGTCCGGGCGGCGCGGGTCGATCTGCGCGGCCTTGAGCACCGCCTCCATGTTCACCGTGGGCAGGTCGAGGGTCGAGGTGTCCTGGCTGGCCAGCGCCGGCTGCGCCACCGCGAGCGAGGCGGCCGCGCCGACCGCGGTCAGCGCCGCGGCCCTGGTGAGCAGACCCCGTCGCGTGAGCGCCACCGGGGCGCCCTCGGCACTGTCCGACCGCACGCTCATGGCTGTCCTCCAGTCGTCCATTGCAGACATGCGGCCAGGATGGCCGGTGTGGATACAAAGGACGTACAAAACGGAGAGAACCGCTACTCGCAGGTCCAGCGGGGTGGGCGTTTCTCCACGAAGGCGCGCGGTCCCTCGACCGCGTCCCGGCTGTGCATGCGGCGCTCCTCCCACACGTAGCGGGTGGCGAACGCCTGGGGCAGCGGCAGGGTGGCCGCCGTGGTGGCCGCCTCCTTGATGGCCCGCACCGACAGCGGCGCGCAGGCGAGGATGTCCTCGACCCAGCGCGCCACGTGGTCGTCCAGTTCCTCGGCCGGCACCACCTCGTTGACCAGGCCCAGCTCGTAGGCGCGCCGCGCGCTCATCCGGCGGCCGGACAGCAGGTAGCCCATGGCGGCGCGGAACGGCGCCTGCCTGGTCAGCCGGAACACCCCGCCGGCCCCGGGGATCAGGCCGAGCCTGGCCTCGGTGAGCGCGAACTCGGCGTGCTCGGCGGCCACCACCACGTCGCAGGCCAGCGCCAGTTCGAAGCCGCCGCCGAAGGCGTAGCCGTTGACCCTGGCGATCACCGGCTTGGCCAGGTGGAACCGCTCGGTCAGCCGTGGCCAGCCGGGTTTGCCCCGGCTGCCGAACGTCGAGGGCGTCGGGCCGGCCGCGTCGCGCGCGGCGAGTTCCTTGAGGTCCTGGCCGACCGAGAACGACCGGGGGCCGGCGCCGGTGAGCACCGCCAGCCACAGTTGGTCGTCGGCCTCGAAGTCGTCCCACACCGCGGCCAGTTCCGCGTGGGTGCGCAGGTCCATCGCGTTGAGCACGGCGGGCCGGTCCAGGGTGACGCGGGCGACGCGGCCGTCCTTGACGTAGCGGACCCTGGTCAGTTCGTCGATCATGTGTCCTCTGTGGAGGGTCAGAACGGGTATCGGGCCGGGGTTTCCCGCACGGTCAGCCACTGCCACTCGGTGAACTCCGCCCAGTTCTGCTCGGCGCCGTGCCGGGAGCCGTTGCCGGAGCAGCCGCGGCCACCGAACGGGATGTGCGCCTCGTCGTTGATGGTCTGGTCGTTGACGTGCACCAGCCCGGTGGCCAGCCGGTCGGCCACGGCCCGGCCGCGGCGGGTGTCGCCGGTCTGCACCGCGGCGGACAGGCCGAACTCGGTCTGGTCGGCCACGGCCACGGCCTCGTCCTCGTCGGCGACCACGACCACCGGGGCGACCGGGCCGAAGATCTCCTCGGTGAACGCCGGCATGTCCGCGGTGACCCCGGTCAGCACGGTGGGCCGGTAGTACAGGCCGGTGTGCCTGCCGCCGGTCCGGACCGCGGCGCCGGCGGCCACCGACTCGGTGACGATCCGGTGCACCCGGTCGCGCTGGCCGGCGTCGATCAGCGGACCGAGGTCCACCTGCTCGGTCCACGGGTCGCCGACGCGCAGCCTGTCGGCCTTGGCGGCCAGCAGGTCGGTGTACTGCTCGGCCACCGACGCCAGCACGATGTGCCGGCCGGTGCTCATGCAGACCTGGCCGGAGTGGAAGAACGACCCCCACGCGCCGGCCGAGCTGGCCAGGTCGAGGTCGGCGTCGTCGAGCACGATCAGCGCGTTGTTGCCGCCCAGTTCCAGCGAGGCCCGCTTGAGCAGGCGCCCGGTGGTCGCACCGACCAGGCGGCCGGCCGAGGTGGAGCCGGTGAAGGCGATCATGGCCGTGTCCGGGTGCTCGGTCAGCGCCGCGCCGGCCCGGGCGTCACCGGGCAGCACGTGCAGCACGTCGCGGGGTACACCCGCCCGTTCCAGCAGGCGCGCGGCGAGCAGGCCGCCGGCCACGGCGGTGCGCGGGTCCGGCTTGAGCACCACCGCGTTGCCCAGGGCCAGCGCCGGGGCCACCGCCCGGATGCCGAGCAGCAGCGGCATGTTCCACGGGCTGATCACCCCGACCACACCGACCGGCACGCGCCGGGCGATGCTGTGCCGGTCGGGTTCGGCGGGCAGCAGCACGCCGTGCGGGCGGGTGGGCAGTTCGGCGGCGGCGCGGAACTCGTCGGCGACCGCGCCGATCTCGAACTCGGCCTTGGCCCGCACGCCACCGCCCTCCCGCACGATCCACTCGGCCACCTCGTCGCGGGCCTGGTCGAGCACGGTGGCGGCGGCGCGCAGGACCGCGGCCCGTTCGGCCGGCGGGGTCGCGGCCCACCCGGGCTGGGCGGCCTTGGCCGCGGCGACGGCGGCGTTGATGTCGGCGGGGTTGGCCAGCCCGGTGGTGGTCAGTCGCGCGCCCGTGGCCTTCTCCACCACCTCGGCGCTGCCACCGGCCGGCGCGCGCCAGCCGGAGCTGAACACCGTGCCCTGCTGGGCCGGGCCGAGCAGTCGAGCCATGCGATCTCTCCTTGTCCGGTCGGCGCGCGGAGCGGCCCTCGACCACGGCGCCGGCCACCGGCTGGCGCGCGCCACCGGGAAACCGATCAGGAATGCGGAAAACGCGGTGCGACGATTTCCGAGGCCGTCGGGGGCGGCTTTCCCCGGTGTTGGCGAAAGCTTTTGTCGGGTGTTTTCCGGTTGTGCGGAGCCGTGTTCTCGTGCTTCTTTTCGGAGCGGTGACTCATGATGTCAGTGCAGGTACCGGCCTGGTAGGTGGGCCTGTTGTGATATGCGCCATAGGGATTTTGTCGGGGTGGAAAAGCGTGGTCGTGCTCGGGGTGGCAGTGGTTGTGCTTTGTTAGGTCAGCGGGGTTCTCGGGTTCGCCGGTGAGTGCTCGGATCGGCGAAAAGAGGTGCGGTCCTTGCCGTGCCCGGCGGGGTGCGGCGGGACCGGTCGTCCGGGCCGATGGCGGACTGCCACGCGTGGTTACTGACCGGCCGCGTCGGCTCGGCCATTGGCGTGATAAAAGCGGTTGAATAGGATGAAACTCATCTCCTCGGAGTAACCAAGGCGGCCGGTTCGGCGCAGTGGTGTGGCAACACATGCGGGTGACCAAAGGGGATGATGTGCGACTGGGGGTTTTGGGACGATTACACCTGCGGTCCGATAACGGCGAGGAAATCGCGGTTCCCCGGGGCAAGACAACCGCACTGCTGGTGGCACTCGTGGCCGGGCACGGCCGGCCGGTCACCCGGGACCGGCTGATCAGGGCGCTGTGGGGCGATGATCCGCCCAGGACGAGCGGCGCCAGCCTGCACAACCACGTCGCCGCCGTGCGCTCGGTGCTCGCCCGCGCGACGCCAGGCGGCGACCGGCGCCTGCGGTTCGTGCTGGACGGCTACCAGCTGGACCTGGCCGCGCACGAGTGCGATCTGATCGAGTTCGAGCGGCTGATCGCCGACGGCCGGGCCGCGGCCGGCGCCGACGAGCAGCAGCGGGCCGCGCGGGCGCTGCGCCAGGCACTGCGGCTGTGGCGCGGCACGCCGTCCTGGCACCGGGCCGCCTCCTCGGAGGTGATCGACGAACTCGTGCGGGGCTGGGAGCACGCCAGGCTCACCGCGCACGAGGACTGCCTGGCCGCGGAGCTGCGGCTGGGCCACCACGCCGAGGTGATCGGTGAACTGCGCGGCCTGATCGCCCGCTTCCCGCTGCGCGAACAGCCCTACGGGCTGCTGATGCGGGCGCTGTGGCTGGTGGGGGAGCGGGCCGAGGCGCTGGACGTCTACCAGGCCGCGCGGCGCGCCCTGGCCAGCGACCTCGGGGTCGAGCCGGGCCCTCGGCTGACCGAGCTGCGGGCCAGCATCCTGCGCGGGGACGCGCCGCCCTCGGTGGTGGTGCCCCGGCAGCTGCCGGCCGACACCGTGGACTTCACCGGCCGGCAGGAGGCGATCGCCCGGACCGTGCGGCTGCTGACCGCCCCGGGCGCGATGGCCACCGTGACCCTGACCGGCCAACCCGGCGCGGGCAAGACCGCGCTGGCCGTCCGGGTGGCCCACCTGCTCGCCGCGCGGTTCCCCGACGGCCAGCTCTACGTCAGCCTCGGCGGCGGCTCGGGCGACCCGCGTCCGCCCGGCGAGGTCCTCACCGAACTGCTGCGCGCGCTCAACGGGCCGGACGCGGCCGTGCCGGTGGACGTCGCGCAGCGCGCCGCCGCCTACCGCAGCCGGCTGGCCGGCCGGCGGGTGCTGGTGATCCTCGACGACGCCGCCAACGAGGCCCAGGTGCGGCCGCTGCTGCCCGGCACCCCTGGCAACGCCGTGCTGGTGACCAGCCGCCGGCTGCTGGTCGGCCTGCCCGGCGCGCGCGGTGTCGCGGTGCCCCCGCTGACCAGGCCGGAGGCACTGATGCTGCTGACCAAGGTGCTGGGCGCGGCACGGGTGGCGGCCGAACCGGAGGCCGCGACCGAACTGGTCGACCGGTGCGGCCGGCTGCCGCTGGCGATCACCGTGGTGGTGGCCCGGCTGGCCACCCGGCCGCAGTGGTCGCTGGCCTCGCTGCTGGCCAGGATGCGCGACCAGCGCCACCTGCTCGACGAGCTGGCCGTGGCCGAACTGGACGTGCGGGCCGGTTTCGCCGTGTCCTACGAGGCGCTGGGCGAGCTGGAGCGGTTGGTGTTCCGCAGGTTCGCGCTGGCGGGCACGGCCGAGCTGGCGCCGTGGGCACTGGCCGCGCTCGCCGACGACGACGCCGCCATCGACCAGGCCCTGCACCACCTGCTGACCAGCCACCTGATCGAACCGGCCAGCGGCGAGCACGAGCGGTACACCATGCACGACCTGGTCCGGGTGTTCGCCGCCGAGCGGGTGGAGCCGGCGGACGGGGTGCCCACCGAGGCGCACACCCCGGCCAGGGCGGCGTTCCGCCGCCTGTTCGACCGCACCCGCGCGCTGATCGAGGTGGCGTTCCAGCACCTGCCCACGCCGGCCGGGTGGCTGGCGCCGATCGGCCCGCCGTCGGGCATCGACCCGCCGGCGGCCGCGCGCGACCTGGTGCACCAGGACCCGGTCCGGTGGTGCGCGGCCGAGAACGACACCCTGCTCGCGGTGCTCACCAGGGCCGCCGCCGTGGGCTGGGGCCGGGAGGCGCTGGACGCGGCCGAGCGGCTGAGCGGCTTCCTGTCCATCAAGCACCGGATGCCCGAGGTGGACCGGCTGTACTCGGCACTGGTCGCGGCGGCCGGCGCGGACCGGCTGGTGGCGGCGCGGGCCAAGTTCGGCCAGGCGCACGGCATGCTGATGGGCGGGCGGGTGGTGGACGCCTCGGCGGTGCTGGCCGAGTGCGCGTCCGCGTTCGAGGAGCTGGGCGAGGACCTGGCGGCCACGGACGCGTTGGTGCTGCACAGTTTCTGCCTGGCCCGGCAGGGCGAGCTGGCCGAGGCCGGGCGGCTGGCCCGCCGGGCGCTGGACCTCGGGCGCGCCGCCGGTGACCAGCGGGGCCAGGCCCGGGCACTGCGCCAGCTCGGGGACGTGCAGGCGCTGAGCGGGCAACCGGCCGCGGCGGTGGGCACGCTGACCGACGCGCTCGACCTGTGCCGGCGGGTCGGCGAGGCCGACCTGGAGGCGGTGGTGGTGAGCAGCCTGGCCAGGGCCCACCTCGACCTGGGTGCGCTGGACCAGGCCGACCAGCTGTGCCGGCGGGCGGTCACGCTGCTCGACGAACTCGACCAGCCGGTGGGCCGGGCACACGTCCGGCTGCTGCACAGCCGGATCGCGGAGGTGCGCGGCCAGCACCGGGAGGCGGTGCGCCTGGTCGAGGCCAGCCTGCACGTGTTCCGCCGGTTCGGCGACCGCCGGGGCGAGGCGCAGGCCCTGCACCGGCTCGCCGTGCACCGGCTGGCGCTGGGCCAGGCCGGTGAGGCGGCCCCGCTGCTGCGGTCGGCGCGGGCGCTGTGCGCGGAACTCGGCATGCGCGCGCTGGCCACCGAACTGGCGGAGCTGGCGGATGCCGGTGCCGGGTGAGCGCGGGCCACGCTGCCCGGGCCACGCTGCCCGGGCCACCCCAGGACCACGCCCGGTGCGGCTACTCGACCCGCACGCGGCGGTCGTCCACCCGGGTGCCGAACACCCTGCCGTGGGCCCACCCGCCGGCCGGGGCGGCGCGGCCGGACAGCCGGGCCGAGGGCACGCCGACCCTGGCGTTCTCCCGTTCCTCGCTCCACGTCCGCCGCTGCAGGGGCAGGCCACTGGGCAGTTCGGCCCGGCTCTGCACGTTGAGCTTGCGGTAGACCCTGGTCAGGTGCTGCTCGACGGTGCTGACCGTGATGCCGAGCTTGCGGCTGATCACCCGGTTGGTGTCGCCGAGGGCGGCCAGCGAGGCCACCCGCCACTCGGCGCGGCTGAGCGTGGCCAGGCCGGCGGCCGCGCCGGTGTCGCCGCCGTCCTGGCCGGCGTGGTGCGCGCCGGCGCGGGCCAGCAGCCGCCGGCACAGCGTCTCGGCGTGGCAGCTCTTGGCCAGGTCCATGGCCTGCTCGGCGGTGGCCCGCGCCTGGTCCACCTCGCCCCTGCCGTGCTGGGCGTGGCTGAGGTCGACGAGCGCGGCGGCCTGTTCGACCCGGTCGCCGGGCACCCGCAGCAGCGCCAACGCCTCGGTGAACAGGGACAGGCCCTGCTCGGACCGGTCGAGCGCGGCCAGCAGCCGCAGCGAGACGCCCCTGGTGCGCACGCCGGCGCCGGGCAGGGCGAGCTGTTCGGTGAGCAGTTCCCGCGCCTGGTCCGGCTGGTCCAGCCGCAGGTGGGCCTGGGCGGCGCCAGTGCGCCACGCGGCGATCGCCGGGTGGTCGATGCCCCACTCGGTCATCAGCGCGCCGCAGTTGCGGAAGTCGCCGAGCGCGGCGAACAACCGCCCGGTGGCCAGGAAGTAGTGGCCACGCGCGCACAGGTACTGCGGGCCGAACCACGTCTGGAACATCGCCTCGGGCACGCTCCGCTTGAGCAGTCCGGCCGCCTCGTCGTGGTCGCCCATGCCGGTGGTGGCCAGCAGCAGCGTGGCCAGCGGCGCGCCAATGCCCGCCCCCCACTGCTCGGCCGGCATCCGGTCCAGCGCGGTGCGGGCGTGCTCGGCGGCGAGGAGCAGGTCGCCCTGGCGGAACGCGATCTCGGCGCGCAGGTTGCCGAGCAGCGCCTGCCAGGTGTTGGCCTGCCGGGCGGCGCTCTCCTCCAGCAGGGCCTCGCACCAGGGCGCGGCCCGGTCCGGCCGGTCCGCGTAGACCAGCGCCAGCAGCGCGGACACCAGGGCGTCCAGCGTGGTGTCGGTCAGCTGGCAGGTCTGCAGCACGTGCTCGGCCGCGCTGATGGCGACCTCGCTCGGCCCGGTGCTGAGCACCGTGGCCAGGGCCGCGGCCGCCCGGCTCCACGCGTCCCCGGTGGTGGCGAGCAGCTCCATCGGCCCCGGCGGCACCGGGACGCTGGCCCGCCGGGGGAACAGCGGCGGGTGGGAGTGGGAGAGCAGGTGGTAGGTCAGCCCCAGTTCGGCGTGCACCTGGGGGGACACCGACTCGGTCGCCTCGATCAGGGTGGTCAGCGTCTGCGCCGCCTCGCCGGCGTGGTCGTGCCAGAGCAGGTACTTGACCAGCGTCATCGCGTCGCTGCCGGTGAGGTGGCCGGCGCGCATGGCCGCGCGCAGCTGGGCCAGGCGCAGGTTGGCGGTGCCGGGCCGGGCCCGCCAGTCGACCTGGGCGAGCAGCGCGGTGATGGCGGCGCGTTCCTGGTCGTCGCCGCACACCCGGTGGGCCAGGTCCAGGCAGGCCGCGGCCAGGGTCGCGTCGTCGTCGGCCAGTGCCTGCCTGGCGGCGTCGCACAGCACCGCGGTGGCCCACGGGCCGCTGGCCTGGTCGGCGCTGATCAGGTGGCCGGCGACCGCGGTGGCCGAGGCGCCCTCGTGGTGCAGCAGTTCGGCCACGCGCACGTGCAGCGCGGCGAGGTCGGTCGGGGTGAGGCTGTCGAGCACGGCGGCGCGGGCGGCCGGGTGCCGGAACCCGCCGTTGTGCACCAGGCCGGCCATGGTCAGCACGTCGAGCACCTGGGCGGCCGAGTCCGCCGGGAGGTCGGCCAGCCGGCCGAGCAGCCGGGGGCAGGCGTGTTCGCCGAGCAGGGCGAGTCCGCACGCGACCTCGCGCAGGCTGTGTTCCCACCGGTGCAGGCAGTCCAGCACGGCCTGGCCGAACGCGTCGCCCACCACCGGCTCGGCACCGAGCCCGCTGGGCCGGGCGCAGTCGGCCGCCAGGTAGTCCTCGATCAGCGCGTGCACCAGCAGCGGGTTGCCGCCGCTGGTCTGGTGGTAGGCGGGGGCGAGTTGGCGGCCGGTGGGGACGTCGAGCTGCTGGGCGAGCACCTCGGCCACGCCGGAGCGGGACAGCGGTGCCAGGCGCAGCCGGGTGAAGTAGGGCAGGCGGGCGACCTCGCTGTGGAAGGGCAGGTGGCGGGGCCGGGGCTGGGCCCACTCGGTGAGGACCATCAGCACCCGCGCGGAGCGGATGCGGCGTTGCAGGTAGAGCAGGGCCTGCTGGGACTGGGCGTCGGCGAACTGGACGTCGTCGATGGCCAGCACGACCGGTTGCTGGCTGGCCAGGTCCAGCAGGTGCGCGCACAGCGCGTCCAGCACGGCCGCGTCCGGCTGGTCGACCGCGAGCACGTCCCACCCACTGTCCACTGTGGATCCGACGCCGGCCGGCGGTGTTCTCGCGGTGAGCTGGTCCAGTGGTGTTGTGCCGCCGAACAACTGGCCCATCACGCCCAGGGGCAGGGCCTGCTCGGCGCGGGAACCGGTCGCGGTGAGCAGCACCGCGCCGGAGTCGACCGCGTGGTCGGCAAAGGTGTTCACCAGGGCGGTTTTCCCGCACGCCACGCCCCCGGTGATCAGTGCGATCTGTCCCCGGTGCTGTCTGGCACGATCAAACAGTCCGTTGAGGACACCCAGCTCCCGGCGCCGTTCCGCCAACTCCATGCTTCGCCCTTCCTGGTTCCCGTTCGCCGTGAGGACCACCGCCGACTGGAAAGTGACTCAGAGTGATTGGGTTGAGGGTCATCTGTGGGTTGGGCACCGAACCTACCTCGGGCGAAGCGGATTAGTGAAGGCCTTACGGACATATGCGATAGATGGAAAATCTCTACCTATCCCACGGGTGCGCGGTGCGGCGGCTGGCTGGCCGGAGCGGCATCGACGCTGGCGACAGCGGGTGCCGGCGGGTCGGCCGGGGATGATCGACAGCGATTCAACCACGGCTCGGCGCACGCGTCCCGGATGTGCCGGCTCGACCCGATCGCGCCCGGGCTTTGTTAGGTCGCGGAGGCCTGGGCGGCTGCTGGCCGGCGGACCTGACAAAGTGCGACAGGGGTACCCCGATAACGCGGTGGCGGCCGGACGCGATCCGGTTTCCCGCCGTTCTCCGGTCGAACTCCGATTAACCGGACCGTGCTCGCCGAATTGCTTTTCCGGCTCTATGGTGTGCGTATGGCAAATCAGGTTGACTCCTCCCCGCAGCTGTTGGAATACGTCCGAGGTGTTTCACTCCGGGATGACGAGATCCTGCGGGAACTGCGTGCGGAAACCGCGCAGCTGCCCATGGGCGCCGCCATGCAGGTGATGGCGGAGGAAGGCCAGTTCCTCGCCCTGCTCGTCGGTCTCACCGGGGCCAGGTCCGTGCTGGAGATCGGCACCTTCACCGGGTACAGCACGCTGTGCATGGCTCGGGCGCTCCCCGCCGACGGACACCTCGTGACCTGCGACGTCACCGACAGGTGGCCGGCGATCGGCCGGCCGTACTGGGTGCGCGCCGGCGTGGCCGACCGCATTGACGTCCGCATCGGCGACGCCGTCGAGACCCTGGCGCTGCTCACCGCGGAACAGGGACCGGACAGTGTCGACCTGGTGTTCGTCGACGCGGACAAGGCGAATTACCGGAAATACTACGAGTCCGCCCTGGAACTGGTGAAACCAGGCGGACTCGTCGTCATTGACAACACGCTTTTCTTCGGTCGGGTGATCGATCCGGCCGCCCAGGATTCCGACACGGTCGCCATCCGGGAACTCAACGCTTTTCTGCGGGACGACGACCGGGTCGAGATATCGCTGCTCGCCGTGGCCGACGGCATCACGCTCGCGCGCAGGAAGCCGGCCTGAGCCTCAGCGCACCGGGCCCGGCCGCGCCAGCGCGTGGTCCGCGGCCAGGTCCGGTGCGACGAGCCGCATGGTGGTCGGCGCGGGGCGCGCGGTCGGCACCAGGTGCAGCCGCTGCACGTCCTCGGCCTCGGCCGGGGGCAGCGCGGCCACGCACGGGCAGGACTGGTCGGTGTAACCGGCGAACCGGTAGGCGACCTCCATCATCCGGTTGCGGTCGGTCCGCCGGAAGTCGGCCACCAGGTGGGCGCCGGCCCGGCTGGCCTGGTCGGTCAGCCAGTTCAGGAGCACCGCGCCGGCGCCGAACGAGACCACCCGGCAGGAGGTGGCCAACAGCTTGAGGTGCCACACCTCGGGCTGGACCGCCAGCAGCAGCACACCGACCGCGCCGTGCGGGCCGAACCGGTCGCTGAGCGTGGTCACCAGGACCTCGTGGCCGGGATCGGCCAGCAGCCCGCGCAGTGCGGCGTCCGAGTAGTGCACGCCGGTCGCGTTCATCTGGCTGGTGCGCAGGGTCAGCTCCTCCACCCGGGACAGTTCCTCGTCGCCGGCCCGGCCGATGCGCATCTCCAGGTTGAGCGAGCGCAGGAACTCCTCGTCCGGACCGGTGAACCTGGCCTGCTCGGCCTCGCGCTGGAAACTGGCCTGGTACATCTGCCGGCGCCGGCGCGAGTCCACGGTCACCGTCGCCGGGCTGAACTCGGGCAGGTCCACCAGGGAGAGCACCTGCTCGGCGGAGTAGCAGCGCACCTCGGGCAGGTGGAAGCTGACCTCGGCGCGCTCGGCCGGCTGGTCGTCGATGAACGCCATTGCCGTGTGCGCGAACCTGAGCTGGTCGGCGATCGCCCGCACCGCCTCCGACTTGGGCCCCCAGCTGATCCTGGGCAGCACGAAGTACTCGGCGATGCCCAGCTGTTCCAGCCGGGCCATGGCCAGGTCGTGGTCGTTCTTGCTGGAGATCGACTGGAGGATGCCCCGCGAGTCGAGCGTGCTGACCACCTCGCGCACCGCATCGGCCAGCTCGACCGTGGCGTCCTCCAACAGGGTGCCCTGCCACAGGGTGTTGTCCAGATCCCAGACCAGGCACTTCACCATCGGGGTCGGATCGGGCACGGCTCCTCCTCGGGATGCTCGCTTGTGGACTGTCGAGTTCGGACAGTTGGCCGCGGCCGGAGCGGGCGTGCCGCGATCACCGGACGGTCGTCAACACGTGCTGGGACAGGATCAGCTGGCAGATCTCGTTGCTGCCCTCGATGATCTCCATCAGCTTCGCGTCCCGGTACGCCCTGGCCACCACGTGCCCGTCCCGCGCGCCGGCCGAGGCCAGCACCTGCACGGCCGAGGCGGCACCCCGCGCGGCGTGCCCGGCGCTGACGTGCTTGGCCAGCACGGTGGCGATCACCACGTCCGGCGAGCCGGCGTCCCAGCAGTGGCTGGCGTGCTCGCAGGCGCGGGTGGCCACCTGCTCGGCCACCAGCAGGTCGGCCAGGTGCCTGGCGATGAGCTGGTGCTGGCCCAGCGGTGTGCCGAACTGCTGGCGGGAGCGGGCGTGCTCGGCCGAGGCGCGCAGGCAGGCCCGCAGGATGCCGACACAGCCCCAGGCCACCGAGAACCGGCCGTAGGCGAGCGCCGCGGTGACCAGCAGCGGCAGCGACTGGCCCACCCCGCCGAGCAGGTGGGTGGCTGGCAGCCGCACCGCGTCCAGCCGCACGTTGGCGTGGCCGGCGGCACGGCAGCCCATCGGGTCGGCCACCCGCTCCACCAGCACCCCGGGCGCGGTGGCCGGCACCACCACGGCGGCACCGCCGTCCCCGCACCGGCCGAAGACCACCAGCAGGTCGGCGTAGTGCGCGGCGGTCACCCACACCTTCTGGCCGGACACCACGACGGTGTCGCCCTCCAGGCTGATCCGGGTGTCCATCGCGGACAGGTCGCTGCCGGCGGCCGGCTCGCTGAACCCGACCGCCGCCAGCTGCCCGCTGGTCAACCGGGGCAGCCAGGCGCGCTGCTGGTCGGCGTCGCCCAGCCGCTGGATCGTCCAGGCGGCCATCCCCTGCGAGGTCATCACGCTGCGCAGCGAGCTGCACAGGCTGCCCACGTGCGCGGTGAACTCACCGTTGGCCGCGCTGCTCGCGCCGAGCCCGCCGTGCGCCGCGGGCACCTGCGCGCAGAGCAGGCCGGCGGCACCGAGCTGGCGCAGCAGCTCCTCGGGCAGCTCACCGGCCAGGTCCCACTTGTCGGCCTGGTCGCCGACCAGCGCGCTGACCAGGTCGCGCTGCCCGGCGAGCGGGTCAGCCATCGGCGGCCGGGGCCGAGTCGCCGCGCAGCCGCAGGACCAGCGCGGTCATCGACCGCACCGAGCGGAAGTTGTCCAGCTTCAGGTCGCCGCCGACGATGCTCACGCCGAACGACTTCTCCAGGTGGACGATCAGCTCCATGGCGAACATCGAGGAGACCACGCCGGAGGCGAACAGGTCCTGGTCCACCTCGGGGGTCGTCCTGGTGCGCTCCACCAGGAAGCCCAGCACGGTGCTGGCGACCGTCTCGGCGGTCACCGCCGAGGCCGCCGTCTGTTCAATGGTCACGACAGTGCCTTTCGGTCGTTGGTCACGACAGTGCCTTGCCGTCGTCGGTCACGACGGTGTCCGTGCGGTCGCTGGTCGCGACGGTGTTGGGTCCGTCGTCGGTCACGACAGCGCCTTTCCGTAGTCGTAGAAACCCCGGCCGGACTTGCGGCCGAGTTCGCCGGCGCGAACCTTGTCCAGCAGCAGCGGGCAGGGGCGGCAGGCCTCGTCCCCGGTTCGCTTGTGCAGCACGGTGAGCGAGTCGACGAGGTTGTCGATGCCGATCAGGTCGGCGGTGCGCAGCGGGCCGGTGGGGTGGCCGAGGCAGCCCTGCATCAGCGTGTCCACCGCCTCGACCGTGGCGGTGCCCTCGCCCACGATCCGGGCCGCGGCGTTGATCATCGGGTGCAGCAGCCGGCTGGTCACGAAGCCCGGGGCGTCCCGCACCACCACGGCCTTCCGGTCCAGTGCGGCCAGCAGCGCGGTGACCGCGGCCATGGTGGCGGCTCCGGTGCGCGGGCCCTGGATGACCTCGACCATCGTGATCAGGTAGGGCGGGTTCATGAAGTGCGTGCCGACCAGCTCGTCCGGCCGGCGCACCCACTCGGCCATCTCGGCGATGGGAATGCCCGAGGTGTTGGAGATCAGCGGAGTGCCCGGGCGGACCACCGAGGACACCTCGCCCAGCACCGCGGCCTTGGCCTCGGGCAGCTCGGTGATCGCCTCGACCACGGCGGTGGCCTCGGCGGCGTCGCGCACGGACAGGCTGGTGGTCAGCTCACCGACGGCGCGGTCGGCCGGCAGCGCGCCCATCAGCTGGGCGTGCCGCAGCTGCTGGCTGATCGCCGTCCGCGCCCGGTCGAGGACGGCCCGGTCCACGTCGACCAGCAGGACGGGGACGCCGTGGCCGAGGGCCATCGTCGTGATGCCGGTACCCATGACACCGGCTCCCACCACGGTGAGCCGGTGCGCTGCCTGGTCGTTGGTCACCGAACCTCCGCAACATCGTCAGGCGCCCGTCGCGGTCCACCGGCGCCGGCCGAGGGAGCTGTCCCGGCGGCGAGCGCACGCAGGTGTGCCGGCAGTGGCCGGTGAATTCGCCGACGGGTTTTCCGACAGGGTTTTCGGACAGGGTTTTCCGATCGGGGCGGAACACGTGCAGGCTATTGATGGCGCACTGCCCCGGTCAATCCCCCTGGTGTGGTGGTGGCGGCACCCCTATCGGCACTTTGTCAGGTCGATATGCGCCCGGCAACAACTGTGCGTGCGCCCACTGCCGCGGCTCGTTAGTGGATTGTTAGCGCGATGTGCTTGGCTGGCCGGGAAGCAGGCGGGGGGATGCTGAAACGGTTGCCGATCGAGAGTCGGGTGAGCTGGGGTGTTTGCTGGGGACGCCGACGTGGTGCACGAGGGGCTGGCCGATTTCGCCGCGGATGTGTTCGCGCCGCTGCCGAGATCGGACCAGCGGGCCAAGGCCGAGCTGTACCTGCGTGGCCTGATGCTGTCCGGTGGGCGCAAGTCGATGCAGCCGATGGCCGAGCGGCTGGGCATCGACCACCAGGCGCTGCAACAGTTCGTGACCTCGTCGACCTGGGACGTCACCGCGGTGCGGGCTAGGCTGGCCCGCCGTGCGGCGGCCGTGCTGCGCCCGGTGGCCTGGGTGGTCGGGGAGGCCAGCTTCCTCAAGGACGGCGCCGGGTCGCCGTGCGTGGCCAGGCAGTACGTCCGTGCCAGGGGCCGGGTGGCCAACTGCCAGCTCGGGGTGAGCGTGCACCTCGTCGGCCAGACCGCGTCCACCTCGGTGAACTGGCGCCTGTTCATGCCCAAGAGCTGGGACGACACCCTTGCCGCCAACCCGGCGCAGGGCTGGGAGACCGCCCGCCGCCGACGCCGCTGCGGCATCCCGGACAGCGAGCGGCACCGCCCGGCGTGGGTGCTGGCGCTGCGCATGCTGGACGAGCTGGTGGGGTGGGGGCTGCGGCCGAACCTGGTGGTGGCCGGCCCCGGCTACGCCGACAACGCCGAGTTCCGGGCCGCGCTGGACCGCCGGCGGCTGCCCTGCCCGACGCAGCCGGACAGCGACGTGGTCGCCGGCGCGGTGATCCGGCCGGCCGAGCTGCACCGCCGGCTGGAGAACGGCCAGCGCGAACTCACCTCGGAGCTGGGGCTGGACCATTTCGAAGGGCGTTCCTGGATTGGCTGGAATCGCCACGTGACGCTGGTTTCGGCCGCGCAGCTCTTCCTGGCGAGTACCCGGGAAAATGGTGCTGGCGCGGTTGGGAAGAATGAGTTGAAAACCGCCTGACAAATTGCTCGGCGGTTTATCTGGTTCGGGGTGGTCGACGCTGGAAAATCAGCGTCGACCACCCCGTCGCATTCCTGGCGGAACAACCCCGCGGTCGGCCGCTAACGCGCCCAGGAGCGCCCCACCTTGTCCAGCACATCCGTCCCGTACAGCCGCAGCGCCTGTTCGGCGGCGAATTCCGCCAGGTACGCGCGGAAGGCGTCCCTGGGCTCGTCGGCGAGGTTGAGCATGCGCCGGTTGGCGGCCACCGCCGGGTTGTCCAGCCGCACCACGGCCGCCTCGACCGCGGCGTCCACCTGCTTGGGATCCACGACCTCGTCGCAGACCAGCCGGGCCGCCGGCTCGTGCGCCCAGATCTTGCGCCCGGACAGGATCACCTGCCGGGACAGCCGGGGACCGGTGATCCGGCTCAACCGGAAGTTGGCCGCGCCGGGCACGATCCCCTCCTGCGCGGCAGGCAGGCTGAAGTAGGCGTCGGCCGCGGCGATCACGTGGTCGAACACCAGCAGCAGCTGCATGCCGCCGCCGATGGCGAACGAGTCCACCGCCGCGACCCACGGCTTGTCCACCCGCTGGCGCGGCCACGCCGCCGGGTCGGTGTCCACCAGCAGCCCGTGCGCCAGCTTGCTGAGGTAGCCGAGTTCGCGGCGCAGCAGGAAGTCCACCAGGGAGATCTGCCCCTGGTGCAGCCTGGTCAGGTTGATGCCGGCGCTGAACACCCGGCGGCCCAGGTGGCGGGGGTGGGTCATCGGCCCGCCGCGCAGCACGCCGACCCGCACCTGCTCGTCCAGCAGGGCCAGGTCGACGGCGACCTCCAGGTCCGCGATCAGCGTCTCGTCCTCGGCGTTGAGGTGCGCCTCGTTGCACACGGTCAGGTGGGCCGCGCCGGCGCGCCGCTCCATGTGCACGGTGTCCAGCCGGACCTGCCCGGTGCGCTGGAACTCCGGCAGCAGCGCCACGGCCCGCTCGGTCGGCAGCAGCATGGTGTCGGCCAGGTGGGCGCCGGCCTCCGGGTGCCGCAGCACCGCGCGGAAGAACAGGCCCTGGTCGATCTCCCGGCCCTCCTTGGCGGCCTGCGCGTGCCGGCGCTCCTCGGCGATCTGCTCCCGGGTGGGCAGCAGGCCCGGCACGGCCTCGGCCGCGGCGAAGGCCAGCTCGGCCAGGCGCGGCCGGAGCACCCGGCCCCGGGTGACCCGGTCGTAGACCTCGCCGACGTGCCGGTGCAGGAACCGGGCGCGCAGCCGCCGGCTGGCGTGGTGCACCTCGTCGGCGACGGCCTGCTGCGCCGCGGACCGCTCCGGCCGGGGTGGCAGTCCGGCGAGCACCGCCTCACCGGCCCGCACGTGTCGCCCCAGCGCGTCCGCGTCCGCCTCGAAGGTTCCGTCGAGCACCACGTCGGGCAGCGCACCCGTGGTCGTCATGGCGGTGCTCACAGCGCGGCCATCGCCGCGGGCCGGGCCTCGGCCGGTGCGGGGGCGCGGCGCAGGGTCCGGTCGCACGCGGCCAGGTGCACGCCCAGCGCCTCCTCGAAGCTCGTGGTCGGCGCGTCCAGCAGCAGCCGGCGGCGGATGGCGAACTCCGGCCCGCGCACCGCGCGCAGGCTCGCCACGGTGCGCTCCACCGCGGTGGCCACGTCCTCGGCGATCTCGTCGACCAGACCCAGCTCGACCGCGCGCGCCGCGGCCAGTTCGGGCGCGCGCAGCAGCAGCTGGCGGGTGCGCGCCACGCCGATCTGGGTGGCCAGCCGGTGCACCAGCATGCCCGGCCAGAACTCACCGGTGTCCGCCGGCAGCGCCAGGCTGGTGGTGGGCGTGGCGATCCGGTAGTCGGTGGCCAGCAGCAGCTCGATGTCCGGGCTGGTGCAGCGGCCGGCGGCGACCGCCACGGTGACCGCGCCCAGCCGCTCCAGCCGGCGCAGCGCCCGCTCCCAGCGGTTCACCGCGTGGATGGTGACATCACCGGGCCAGGACGCGGCCGGCGCCGGCCGGTCACCACCGACCCGGAGCACCGCGACGGTCCCGGCCGGCGCGTCCTGCACGCGGTCGCAGAACTCGTTCACCGCGAGCAGCAACGACTGCGACAGCGAGCCGTCTCCGGCCACGTCCAGGCTGAGCACGTCCTGACCGGCCAACACGTCACTGGAAGACATCGGGTTCACCCATCTCCTAGCCGGGCGGACGGACCACCCGATCGCGAATCAGTGCCACGCCACTGGACGAGTGCCGTCTCGATGGTCGATCCCGGCCCCATCGTCATCAGCACCCCGTATTCGCCCTGCCGCACCAGGCCCTCCTCGACCAGCCCGCTGTAGGAGAACAGGAACGAGCCGCTGGAGAGGTTGCCGTAGTCGCGCAGCACGTTGGTGGTGTGGCGGACGTCGTGCCGGCTGAGCCCGAGGTTGATCATCACCGAGTCGATGACCTTCTTGCCGCCGGAGTGGATGATCCAGTGGGCGATGTCGTCCCGGCGCAGGCCGGTGCCCGCCAGCAGCCGGGAGATGATCAGCTCCGCGTGCGCGCCCACCACGTAGGGCACCTCGCGGTCGAGGAAGAAGCTGAACTTGCCCGCCTCGTCGTCCCAGTCGTAGCGCATGGCGTCGATCGCCTCGGGAACGATGCAACTGGCGAACTTCAGAACCGTCGGGCCCTCCCGCCGGTCCTCGGGGTCGGCCAGCACGGCCACCGCCGCCGACCCGTCCCCGAACAGGCTGTTGACCACCGAGGTCCGCATGGTCCCGTCGAAGACGTAGGCGGCCGAGCACGCCTCGATGCACAGCATCACGGCCAGCTTGCCCGGGTGCGCGCCGGCCCAGCCGGACACCGCGGTGAGCCCGTTCAGCCCGGCGTTGCACCCCATGCCGACCACGTCGAGCCGGCCGCAGTGCTGACCCAGCCCCAGCTCCCGGATCACCAGGGCGCTGAACCCGGGGGTGAGGAATCCGGTCGAGGACACGCAGCACAGGTAGGCCACGTCGTCCAGGTCGGCCTCGGCCTGCTTGAGGCAGGCCTGCAGCGCGCGCACGCCCATCTCGATGCCGTGGGTGCGGTGCTTGGCCAGCAGCTCGCCCTGCGTCTCGATCCGCCGGGTGCCGTCGTCCTGCTCCGGCGGCAGGTTCAGGAAGCGCCGCTCGATCGCGCTGTTGAGGAACACCGACCGGATCCGGGGGTCCTCGATCCGGAACACGTCGAGCAGTTCCTGCTGGGTGTAGGAGAACGCCGGCACGGCCGTGCCCACCCCGATGATCCGCGGTGCCGCGGCCACCGAATCCGGCTCCACAACACGGTCGTCGCCGACCGGTGTCGAGCGCGCCAACTGTTGCGTTTCTGTCATCAGGACTCCGCAGGAACTGTCGGTCGAACCCGGACCGAACGCCGTTGATGATTGCCGGCTATTGCCTGCCGACTGGATGCTAGGCGCGCCGGTGCATAATCGGCAACCTGTGTCGAGAATTTGTTAGGTTCATCGTCTCGGGGTGTGTTGCCGATGTGTTGACTAATTGTCACGCCACCCCCGTCACCTGCGAAAACGTTTTTAGGGGTGGGATGAGGGGTGCCCCGGGAAGCTGATAGGGGGTCCTCCTGAGGTGGGTTGTCAGGGGCACCCTGAGGGAGTGGGTCGGGGTTGTCCCGGAGGATGTCACCCGGATAGCCTCAGGGCGATCTCGTGCACTCGGGCTCATACTGGGGTGAAATTCTCCGAGGCTCCGACGCTGGTGCGGTGAGTTGTGTCGTTTTTTTTGGCGCAATTCACTGGAAACAGCGCGGGCCGATTTTTTCGCGGATGAATTCCGCTCCTCGGTGCTGGTCTCGGCGTGCAGGCGCGTGAGCGAAACCAGGAGGCGACTTCATGGCGCGATCCGAGCTGATCCGGCCGCTGCCCGACCTGCTGCGGGCTCATGCGACGCGGCGCGGCGACAAGGTGGCCTTCGCCGACGCGCGGCGCGCCGTGACCTACGCGGAGCTGGAGCGCCGGACCGCGTGGCTGGCCGGCCACCTGGTGGCCGCCGGCCTGCCCCGCGGCGCCCGCGTCCTGTTCTGGCTCAACAACGGCGTCGAGACCATCGAGAGCTACCTGACCGCTGTCCGGGCCGGCGGCGTCGGCGTGCCGGTCCACCCCCGCACCTCCGCCGACGAACTGGCCTACCTGCTCGACGACAGCGGCGCCCAGGTGGTGATCACCGACGCCACCCACCTCGACCAGCTGCGCGCGGTGGCCGCCGACCGCGCCGGGCTGACCGTGGTGGTCGCCGGTGCCGCCGCACTGCCGAGTGGCGCGCTGGACTACGAGCGGCTGGCCACCACCGAACCGGCCGCCCCGGCCCGCGACGACCTCGCACTCGACGAGGTGGCGTGGATGCTCTACACCTCGGGCACCACCGGCCGCCCCAAGGGCGTGCTGTCCACCCAGGGCAGCTGCCTGTGGTCGGTGGCCGCCTGCTACGTGCCGATCCTCGGGTTGTCCGAGTCCGACCGGGTGCTCTGGCCGCTGCCGCTGACCCACTCCCTGGCGCACGTGCTCGGCCTGCACGGCGTGCTCGCCGTGGGCGCCACCGCGCGCATCGCCGACGGCTTCGCCAGCGACGAGATCACCCGGCTGATGCGCGAACAGCCGTACACCTTCCTGGTCGGCGTGCCCACCATGTACCACGACCTGCTCCGCCAGGCCCGGGGCGAGGGGCTGGACGCGTACGCGCTGCGGGTGTGCATGGTCACCGGCGCGGTCACCTCGGCCGCGCTGAGTCAGTCCTTTGAGGACACCTTCGGTGTTCGACTGGTCGACAGCTACGGCAGCACCGAGACCTGCGGCGCGATCACCATGAGCCGGCCGACCGGCGCGCTGGTGCCCGGCTCGTGCGGCACGGCCGTGCCCGGCTTGAAGGTGCGGGTGGTGGAGCCGAGGACCGGCGCGGACGTGGCCGACGGCGACGAGGGCGAGGTCTGGGTGCGCGGGCCGAACGTGATGCTCGGCTACCACAACCAGCCCGAGGCCACCGCCGCCGCGCTGCGCGACGGCTGGTACCACACCGGCGACCTGGCCCGCCGCGACGAACTCGGCCACCTCACCATCACCGGCCGCACCAAGGAGCTGATCATCCGCGGCGGCGAGAACATCCACCCCGTCGAGGTCGAGGACGTGGTGCGGACCGTGCCTGGCGTGGCCGACGTGGCCGTGGCCGGCAAGCCGCACACCCTGCTCGGTGAGGTCCCGGTCGCCTTCGTGGTGCCGGAAACCGCCGGGCGGGTCGACGCCGAACGCATCCTCGCGGTGTGCCGCGAGCGGCTGTCCTACTACAAGGTGCCCGACGAGATCCACGAGATCGCCGCGATCCCGCGCACCGCCTCCGGCAAGGTGGTGCGGCGCCGGCTGCTGGACGGGCCGAGCCGGCTGGTGGCGGCCAAGGACGCCGTGCACGAGTCACTGTTCCGAGTGGACTGGGTGCCGGTGGCCACCCGGCCGGCGCGGCTGACCGACGCCGCGCACTGGGTCGTGCTCGGCGCCGACGACCTCGGCCTGCCCGCACTGACCCACCCCGACCTTGCCGCGCTGCGCGCCGCCGTGGCCGGCGGCGCACCCGTGCCCGAGGTGGTGCTGGCCCCGCTGACCACCGCCACGCAGCCCGACGCCGGGGCGGCCGACGCGCGGAACCTGCTCGACGCCTGGGCCGCCGACCAACTCCTCGCCCCGGCCCGCCTGGTGGTGCTCACCCGGGGCGCCATCGCCGTCGGTGCCGGCGAGGACGTGCCGGATCTGGCGCACGCCCCGGTGTGGGGTGTGGTGCGCGCCGCGCTCGCCGCGCACCCGGACCGGCTGGCCCTGGTGGACGTGGACGAGAGCGGCCCCACCGACCTGATCGCCTCGGTGCGCGCGGGCGTGCCCCAGGTGGTGCTCCGCTCCGGGGTGCCGCGCTCGCCTCGCCTGGCCCCGGTGCCCGTCACCGCCGGCGCGGTGGCCCCGCGCGCGCTGGACGGCACCGTGCTGCTGGTCGGCGACGAGGACGGGCTCGCCGCGCACCTGACCGACCGGCACGGCGCCCGGCACGTGGTGTCCGTCGACCCGGCACTGGCCGCCGACCGGGACGCCGTGGCCGAGCTGCTGGCCACCCTGCCCGCCGAACACCCGCTGCGCGCCGTGGTGTACGCCGCCGACGCCGAGCCGGCCACCCGGATCGCCGGCGTGCTCGCGCTGCACCACCGCACCCGCGACCACGACCTGCGCGCGTTCGTGCTGTACTCCTCGGCCGCCTCCGTGCTGGGCGGTGCCGCCGACCGCCAGCGAGCCGGGGCCGACGCCCTGCTGGCCGCGCTCGCCCAGCACCGCAGGGCCAACGGCTTGCCCGCGGTCACACTCGCCTGGGGCAGCCGGGCCGGCGCTGCCGACGCCGGGACGGCGGACGGCACCGCACTGTCCACAACGGACCAGTTGGCCCTGCTGGACGCCGCGCTGGCCGCGGACCAGGCGGTGCTGCTGCCGGCCCACCTCGACCAGGCAACAGTGGACGCGTTCGGGCGTGCCTTCGACCACCGCGCCGAACCGGCACCGGCCGCTGGCGCGCACACCGGCCTGCGGGCCCGCGTCGCCGGTCTGGCCAGCGCCGAACAGCAGCGGTTGCTGCTCGCCCTGGTGCGCGCCGAGACCGCCGGTGTGCTCGGCCGGACCGACCCCGACCGGCTGGCCGCGCGCCGGTCGTTCAAGGAACTCGGCTTTGACTCGCGCTCGGCCGTGCTGCTGCGGGACCGGCTCGCCGCGGCCACCGGCCTGGCGCTGCCGGCCACCGCGGTCTTCGACCGCCCGACCCCGGCCGCGCTCGCCGAACACCTGCGCACCGAACTGCTCGGCGGGCCCGAACCGGCACCCGCTCCCGTGGCCTCCGCCGGCCCGGCGGACGAGCCCATCGCGATCGTGGGCATGGCCTGCCGCCTGCCTGGCGGCGTGACCTCACCGGACGAGCTGTGGGACCTGCTGTCCGCCGGTCGGGACGCGCTGTCCGAGTTCCCCACCGACCGGGGTTGGGACCTGGAGTCGCTGTTCCACCCCGACCCGGACCACCCGGGCACCTCCTACGTCCGGCGCGGTGGGTTCCTGCACGACGCGGGCGAGTTCGACGCCGAGTTCTTCGGCATCTCCCCGCGCGAGGCCCTGGCCACGGACCCGCAGCAGCGGTTGCTGCTGGAGACCGCCTGGGAGGCGGTGGAACGCGCCGGCATCGACCCGACCTCGTTGCGCGGCAGCCAAACCGGGGTGTTCGCCGGCGTGATGTTCCACGACTACGCCACCCGGATCGACCAGGCACCCGACGGTGTCGAGGGCTACCTGGGCACCGGCAGCGCGGGCAGCGTGGTGTCCGGTCGGGTGGCCTACACGCTGGGGTTGGAGGGGCCGGCGGTCACCGTGGACACGGCGTGTTCGTCGTCATTGGTGGCGCTGCACCTGGCGGCGCAGGCACTGCGCTCCGGCGAGTGCTCGCTGGCGCTGGCCGGTGGCGTCGCCGTGATGGCGACCCCGACGGTGTTCGTGGAGTTCAGCCGGCAGCGCGGGCTGGCGGCGGACGGCCGGTGCAAGTCGTTCGCGGCCGGCGCCGACGGCACCGGCTGGAGCGAGGGCGCCAGCCTGCTCGTGGTGGAGCGGCTGTCCGACGCGGTGCGCAACAACCACCCGGTGCTGGCCGTGGTCCGCGGCTCCGCGATCAACCAGGACGGCGCCAGCAACGGCCTGACCGCGCCGAGCGGCCCCGCCCAGGAGCGGGTGATCCGCGCCGCACTGGCCAACGCCGGCCTTGAACCGTCCGATGTGGACGCGGTCGAGGCGCACGGCACCGGCACCACCCTGGGCGACCCGATCGAGGCGCGGGCCCTGCTGGCGACCTACGGCCAGCGGCGGGACACCCCGCTGTGGCTGGGCTCGGTGAAGTCGAACATCGGCCACGCCCAGGCCGCGGCCGGGGTGACCGGGGTGATCAAGGTGGTCACCGCGCTGCGCCACGGGATGCTCCCGCGCACCCTGCACGTGGACCAGCCCACCCCGCACGTGGACTGGTCGACCGGGGCGGTGCGCCTGCTGACCGAACCCGTCGCCTGGCCGGCGGGCAACCGGCCGCGCCGGGCCGGGGTGTCGTCGTTCGGGGTGAGCGGCACCAACGCACATGTGATCATCGAAGAGGCACCCCAGGGCTATCCTGTTGCAGCTTTGGGGGGCCGACCGGGTGCGGGTGTCCCGCAGGACACTGTGGAGGCACCGGGTGCGGGTGTCCCGCAGGGCACTGTGGAGGCACCGGGGGCGGGTGCCCCGCAGGACACCGCGCGGGGTCCGGCTGGCGGGCCGGTGGCGTGGGTGCTGTCCGGTCGCACCGAGCGGGCGCTGCGGGCGCAGGCCGAGCGGCTCGCCTCCCACGTGGACGGACTTGACCCGGTTGACGTCGGCTACTCGCTGGCCACCACCCGGGCCTTCCTCGACCACCGCGCCGTGCTGGTCGGTGCCGACCGGGACGAGCTGGTCCGCGGCCTGCGGGCGGTCGCCGCCGGGGAGGCCGACAGCGGCGTCGCCGACCTCGACGGCGGACCGGTGTTCGTCTTTCCCGGCCAGGGCTCGCAGTGGGTGGGCATGGCGACCGAACTGCTGGCGGCCGAGCCGGTGTTCGCCAGGGCGATGGCCGAGTGCGCCGAGGCCATCGAGGCGCACGTGGACTGGTCGGTGCTGGACGCGTTGTCCGGGCCGATGGACCGGGTGGACGTGGTGCAGCCGGTGCTGTTCGCGGTGCTGGTGTCGTTGGCCGAGTTGTGGCGCGCGCACGGGGTCGAACCGGCTGCCGTGCTGGGCCACTCGCAGGGCGAGATCGCCGCGGCCTGCGTGGCCGGTGCGCTGTCCCTTGCGGACGCGGCGCGCGTGGTGGTGCTGCGTTCCCGGCTGATCGCGGAGGAGCTGGCCGGCCGGGGCGGGATGGTGTCGGTGGCCCTGCCCGTCGAGGACGTGCTGGCCAGGATCGAGCAGTGGGTCGGCCGGGTGTCCGTGGCCGCGGCGAACGGCCCGTTCTCGACGGTGGTGTCCGGTGAACCGGACGCGCTGGCCGAACTGGTGGCCGTCTGCACCGCCGAGGACGTCAGGGCCAGGACGATTCCGGTGGACTACGCGTCCCACTCCGCACAGGTGGAACTGGTCCGGGACCGGCTGCTGGCCGCGTTGGCCGACCTCGCCCCGACCGCCCCGCGCGTCCCGTTCTTCTCCACGGTGACCGGCGACTGGCTGTCCGGGTCCACAGTGGACGCCGAGTACTGGTACACGAACCTGCGCCAGACCGTGCGGTTCGGCGACGCCGTGCGGAGCCTGGTCGACCAGGGGCACCGGGCGTTCATCGAGGTCAGCCCGCACCCGGTGCTGACCATGAGCATCGAGGAAACCCTGACCGACGGGCTGGTGCTCGGCACGCTGCGCCGCGACGACGGCGGCCTCGACCGCTACCTGCGGTCACTGGGCCAGGCCCACGCCCGGGGTCTGGCGGTGGACTGGGCGGCGGTGTTCGCCGGTCGCGGGCAGCGCGTTGACCTGCCGACCTACCCGTTCCAGCGGCAGCGGTACTGGCTGGAGTCCGGGCGCGGCCCCGGCGACGCCGCCGGGCTGGGGCTGAGTTCCGCCGACCACCCGCTGCTGGGCGCGGCCGTGCGCCTGGCCGACGGTGACGGACTGGTGCTGACCGGCCGGCTGTCGGTGCGGACCCACCCGTGGCTGGCCGACCACGTGGTGCTCGGCACGGTCATCGTGCCCGGTTCCGCGTTCGTGGAACTGGCCATGCGCGCCGCCGACGAGGTGGGCTGCGACCAGCTCGACGAGCTGACCCTGGAGACACCGCTGGTGCTCGCCGAGGACGCGGGCGTGCGGATCCAGGTCCTGGTCGGCGCGCCAGACCACAGTGGACACCGGACGGTGACCATCCACTCGCGACCGGCCGGTGCCGACGCCGACCAGCCGTGGACGCGGCACGCCAGCGGCCTGCTGGCGCCGGACGGGCAGCGGAGTGCGCTGCGGGTCGAGGCGACCGAGTTGGCGGTGTGGCCGCCGCAGGGCGCCGAGCCGATCCCGGTCGAGGACTTCTACGAGCGGCTGGCCGACACCGGCCTCGGCTACGGCCCGGCGTTCCAGGGCCTGGTGGCGGCGTGGCGGCGGGACGGCGAGGTGTTCACCGAGATCCACCTGCCCGCGCACCTGCAGGACCAGGCCGGGCGGTTCGGCGTTCACCCGGCCGTGCTCGACGCGGCCGTGCACGGCATGGACCTCGGCCTGATCGAACCGGGGGAGCGGCGGTTGGCGTTCGCCTGGAACGGTGTCACCCTGCACGCCTCGGGCGCCGCGACCCTGCGGGTGCGGCTCGCCTCGGCCGGCCAGGACGCGGTGTCGCTGCTGGCCGCCGACTCGTCCGGGGCGCCGGTGATCTCGGTGGCGGCGCTGACCGTGCGCGCGGTCCCGGCCGGGAAGCTGGGCGCTGCCCGGGCACACCGCGACGCACTGTTCCGAGTGGACTGGCGGCCGGTGGCCGTTGACCGGCCGGCCGCGCTGCACTGGGCCGTGCTGGGCGGCGCCGACCCCCGGCTGGACGGCTGGCTGACCGCCGCTGGCGAGCAGGCCAGGGGCTACCCGGACGTGGCCGCCCTGGGCGCGGCGGTGGCCGCCGGCGAACCCGCGCCCGACGCGGTGCTGCTGACCTGCCCGACCGGAACCGGTGTGCTCGCGGGCGACACCGGTGCCGCACTGGCCAGTTCGGTGCGGCAGGTGCTCGACGAGGTGCTGGCCCAACTGCGGTGCTGGCTGGCGGACGAGCGGTTCACCACCACCCGCCTGGTCGTGCTGACCACGAACGCGGTGGCCACCTCGACCGAGGCCGCCCCACCGGACCTGGCGCAGGCACCGGTCTGGGGACTGCTGCGCTCGGCCCAGTCCGAACACCCCGGCCGGATCACCCTGGTCGATGTGGACGGTGAGGACGGCTCGCACTGGAGCCTGCCCGAAGCCCTGGCCGTGACCGAGCCCCAGGTGGCGGTGCGCGCCGGCCGGGTACTGGTGCCCCGGCTCACGCGAGTGGCAACCGACGGCACGGTCCCGGTGCTCAACCCCGAGGGCACCGCGCTGGTCACCGGCGCCACCGGCGGGCTGGGCCGGCTGGTGGCCAGGCACCTGGTGACCGCGCACCGCGTGCACCACCTGCTGCTGCTGTCCCGCGCCGGCGAGGACCAGGAGCTGACCGCCGAACTCACCGGCATGGGCGCCGAGGTCACCTGGGCGGCCTGCGACGTGGCCGACCGGGACGCGCTGTCCCGGCTGCTGGCCGACATCCCCGAACAGCACCCGCTGACCGCCGTGCTGCACACCGCCGGCGTGGTGGCCGACGGACTGGTCGAGTCCCTGACCGCCGAGCAGGTGGACGCGGTGCTGCGGCCCAAAGTGGACGGTGCGCTGCACCTGCACGAGCTGACCGCGGATCTGGACCTGGCCGCGTTCGTGCTGTTCTCCTCGGCCGCCACCACCTTCGGCGCGCCGGGGCAGGGCAACTACGCGGCGGCCAACGCCTTCCTGGACGCACTGGCCCAGCACCGGCGGTCCCTCGGCCTGCCGGCGGTGTCACTGGCCTGGGGCCTGTGGGCCGAGGCCAGGGGCATGGGCGGCCGACTGCACGAGGCCGACCTGGCCAGGATGGCGCGCGGCGGCACGCTGGCGCTGTCGGCCGACCAGGCACTGGCCCTGCTCGACGCCGGAATGGGCCTTGGCGAGGCCAGTCTGGTGCCGGTCCGCCTGGACATCGCGGCGCTGCGGGCCCAGGGCGCGGCCACACCCGAACTGCTGCGCGGCCTGGCCCCGGTCCGGTCCCGGCGCACCGCCCGCTCCGGTGCTGGTGCCCTCGGCGGTGACGCCGACCTGGCCGGGCGGCTGGCCGGACTGTCCACAGCGGACCGCTCAAGGGCGCTGCTGGACCTGGTGCTGGCCAACGCGGCCACCGTGCTCGGCCACGCCCCGGGCACCGACATCGATCCGGCGCGGCCGTTCAAGGACCTCGGGTTCGACTCGCTGACCGCGGTCGAGTTGCGCAACCGGCTCAACACCGCCACCGGGCTGCGCCTGCTGCCCACCCTGATCTTCAACCACCCCACGCCGGTCGCCCTGGCCGACCACCTGGCCGAGGAACTGTTCGGCGGCCAGGACCCGGCCGACACCGGCCGGAGCAGGGTCGGCGCGGCCACCACCGACGACCCGGTGGTGATCGTGGCCATGAGCTGCCGGTTCCCCGGCGGGGTGAACTCGCCCGAGGACCTGTGGCGGGTGGTGGCCGACGAGGTGGACGTGATCGGCCCGATGCCCACCGACCGCGGCTGGGACCTGGACGGGCTCTACCACCCCGACCCCGACCAGCCGGGCAGGACCTACCTGCTGGAAGGCGGTTTCCTCGACGGCCTCGGCGAGTTCGACCCCCAGTTCTTCGGCATCAACCCGCGTGAGGCGCTGGCCATGGACCCGCAGCAGCGGCTGCTGCTGGAGACCGCGTGGGAGGTGTTCGAACGCGCCGGCATCGACCCGGCGACACTGCGCGGCACACCGGTGGGCGTGTTCGCCGGCACGCACGGCCAGGACTACGGCGCGCTGCTCGCCGCGGCCCCGCCCGACCTGGAGGGCTACAAGGCGACCGGCACCGCCGGCAGCGTCTTCTCCGGCCGGCTGTCCTACACCTTCGGCCTGGAGGGGCCCGCGGTCACCGTGGACACGGCCTGCTCGGCCTCGCTGGTCGCCCTGCACCAGGCCGCGCAGGCGCTGCGCGCCGGTGAGTGCGACATGGCCCTGGTCGGCGCGGCCTCGGTGATGTCCACTCCGGACCCGTTCGTCATGTTCAGCCGGCAGCGGGTGCTCGCCGTGGACGGCCGGTGCAAGTCGTTCTCGGCAACGGCCAACGGCACGGGCATGTCCGAGGGCGTTGGCATGCTCCTGGTGGAGCGGCTGTCCGACGCCCGGCGCAACGGCCACCCGGTGCTGGCGGTGCTCCGCGGCAGCGCGGTCAACCAGGACGGCGCCAGCAACGGCCTGACCGCGCCGCACGGCCCGTCCCAGGAACGCGTGCTGCGCCAGGCACTGGCCAACGCACGACTGTCCACATCCGACATCGACGTGGTGGAGGCGCACGGCACCGGCACCGCGCTGGGCGACCCGATCGAGGCGGACGCGCTGCTGGCCACCTACGGCCAGGACCGCGAAGAGCCGCTCTGGCTGGGCTCGGTCAAGTCCAACCTCGGCCACACCCAGGCGGCGGCCGGCATGGCCGGCTTGATCAAGATGGTGCTGGCCATCCAGCACCGCACCCTGCCCAGGACGCTGCACGTGGCCGAGCCGTCGCCGAACGTGGACTGGTCCACCGGTGCGGTGCGGGTGCTCACCGAGGCGCGGGAGTGGCCGGACCCCGGCCGTCCGCGCCGCGCCGGGGTGTCCTCGTTCGGCATCAGCGGCACCAACGCCCACGTGATCCTGGAAGAGGCGCCGCGGGTCGTCGACGCGCTGGCCGAGGCACCCGCCGACCGGGAGAACTCCTCGACGCTGCCGCTGCTGCTGTCCGGCAAGACCGAGGACGCCCTGCGTGCCCAGGCCGGCCGGCTGCGCGAGCACCTGACCGCCCACCCCGAACTCGCCCTGCCGGACGTGGCCTTCTCCCTGGCCACCACCAGGGTCGCGTTCGACCACCGGGCCGCGGTGCGCGCCGAGGACCGCGAGCAGTGCCTGGCCGGGCTGGCCGCGCTGGCCGCCGGGGGCACCGCGCCGACCGTGGTGCGCGGCCTCGCCGCCGGGAACGGCAAGCTGGCCATGGTGTTCCCCGGTCAGGGCTCGCAGTGGCCGGACATGGCGCGGTCGCTGCTGGACTCCTCGCCGGTGTTCGCCGCCAGGCTGGCCGAGTGCGCCGACGCGCTGGCGCCGTTCGTGGACTTCGCGGTGCTGGACGTGCTGCGCCGGGTGCCTGGCGCGCCCGAACTGGACCGGCTGTCCGTGGTGCAGCCGGTGCTGTTCGCGGTGATGGTGTCGCTGGCCGAGGTGTGGCGCGCGCACGGGGTGCGGCCGGTCGCGGTGGTCGGCCACTCCCAGGGTGAGGTGGCCGCCGCCTGCGTGGCCGGCGTGCTGTCCCTGTCGGACGCCGCCCGGGTGGTGGCACTGCGCTCACGGCTGATCGACCAGGAGCTGTCCGGGCAGGGCGGGGTGGTGTCGGTGTCGCTGTCCGCGGCCGACCTGGAACCGCGACTGGCCCGCTGGGGCGACCGGCTGTCCATCGCCGCCATCAACGGACCGGCCTCGCTCGCGGTGTCCGGCGAGTCCGACGCGCTGGACGAACTCATGGCCGAACTGTCCGAACAGGACATCCGGGCCCGGCGGATCAGGGGCGCGCACGCCGCCGGCCACTCCGCCCAGATGGAGGTGCTGCGGGAGCGGTTGCTCAGCGAACTGGCCCCGGTCGCGCCCCAGCGGTCGACGATCCCGTTCTACTCCACGGTGACCGGTGGCCTGGTGGCCGACACCACCACGATGGACGCCGAGTACTGGTACCGCAACGCCCGCCAGCCGGTGCTGTTCGAGCAGACCGTGCGCGCACTGGCCACCGCGGGGCACGGCACGTTCATCGAGTCCAGCCCGCACCCGGTGCTGGCCGCGGTGATCCAGGAGACCGTGGACAGCGCGGTGGTCGTTGGCACGCTGCGCCGCGACGAGGGCGACCGGTTCCCCACCTCACTGGCGGAGGCGCACGCGCACGGCGTTGCCGTGGACTGGACGAGCGCGCTGCCCGGCGGCGCCAGCCGGGTCGACCTGCCCACCTACCCGTTCCAACGCCAGCGCTACTGGCTGGACGTGCCGGCCCGGGCCGGTGACGTGGCCGCCACCGGCCTGGTCGCCACCGAACACCCCTTGCTCGGCGCGGCGGTCGCCGTGCCCGACCTGTCCGCGATCCTGCTCACCGGGCGGGTCAGCGCGCACACCCACCCGTGGCTGGTGGCGGGCGAGCCCACCGCCGCCCTGGTGGAGATGGTGTTCCGGGCCGGGGAGGAGGTCGGCTGCGACCAGATCACCGAACTGACCGTGGACACCCCGCTCGTGCTCGCCGACCACGCCTCGCTCAGCGTCCAGGTGCTCGTCACCGACCAGGACGACACCGGCCGGCGGACCGTGACCGTCCACTCGCGACCCGACGCCGACCAGCCGTGGACCAGGCACGCCACCGCCGCGCTGGGCGTCGGCGGCCCCGCCGCGCCGGTGGAGTTGGGGACGTGGCCGCCGGCCGGCGCGAACCCGGTCCCGGACGCGCCGTTCCCGGCGTGGCAGCGCGGCACCGAGCTGTTCGCCGACCTCGACCTGCCGGAGCAGTCCCGGCCCGAGGCCGAGGACTACGGCCTGCACCCGGCACTGCTGGACCTGGCCCTGCACGCGGCCGGACTGGCCCTGGGCACCGAGGAGACCGCCGCGCACTGGCGGGACGTGCGGTTGTCCGCCACCGGCGCGACCCGGCTGCGGGTCCGCGTCACCGCCACCCCGGCGGAGCAGGCGGCGGCCAGCGCGGGCACGGTGTCCCTGCTCGCCGCCGACGAGACCGGAGCGGCCGTGCTCACCGCGGCCCGCATCGAGTTCCGCCCGATCACCACCGCGCCGACGGCCGGTCCGGGCGACGCGCTGTTCCGGCTCGACTGGACCCCGCTGGCGCTGCCGGCCACCGCGTCCGCCGAACCGACCGGCCACTGGGTCACCCTCGGCGAGCAGTACCCGGACCTGAGCGCGCTGGCCGAGGCGATCAGCGCGGGCGCGGCCGTGCCGGATGTCGTGGTGCTGCCCCGGATCGGGACCACCGGCACCGCCGCGGACGTGCCCGCCTCGGCCCACGCCACCACCCACGACGTGCTCGACCAGCTGCGCACGTGGTTGGCGGACGAGCGGTTCGGCCGCGCCCGGCTGGTCGTGCTGACCCGCGGCGCGGTGAGCACCGGAACCGGCGACGGCGCTCCGGACCTGGCGCACGCCCCGACCTGGGGACTGCTGCGCTCGGCCCAGTCGGAGAACCCGGACCGGCTGGTCCTGGTCGACGTGGACGCCCACGAGGCGTCCCAGAACCTGGTACCGGCCGCCGTCGCCACCGGTGAACCCCAACTGGCCGTGCGCGCGGGCACCGCCCACGCCCCCCGCCTGGGCAGGGCCGCGGTCCCCGCGACCACCCGCGAACTCGATCCACAGGGGACGGTGCTGGTCACCGGCGGCACCGGCGCGCTGGGCCGGCTGCTGGCCAGGCACCTGGTCACCGCGCACGGCGTGCGCCACCTGCTGCTGACCAGCCGGCACGGCGGCCACCAGGACCTGGTCGACGAACTGGCCGCACTGGGCGCCTCGGTCGCCGTCGCCGCCTGCGACTCGGCCGACCGCGACGAGGTGGCCGCGCTGCTGGCCGGCGTGTCCCCGGAGCACCCGCTGACCGCGGTGGTGCACGCGGCCGGCGTGCTCGACGACGGCGTGGTCACCTCGCTGACCGCCGAGCAGGTGGACGCGGTGCTGCGGCCCAAAGTGGACGGTGCGTGGCACCTGCACGAGCTGACCAGGGAACTGGACCTGTCCCTGTTCGTGCTGTTCTCCTCGGGCGCGGCCACCTTCGGTTCACCGGGGCAGGGCAACTACGCGGCGGCCAACGCCTTCCTGGACGCACTGGCCCAGCACCGGCGCTCCCTCGGCCTGCCGGCGGTGTCACTGGCCTGGGGCCTGTGGGCCGAGCGCGGCGGCACCGCCCGCGACCTGGACGACACCGATCTGGCCCGGATGGCCCGCAACGGCACCAGGGAGATCTCCGCCGAGCAGGGCCTGGCCCTGTTCGACGCCGCCACCGCCGTCGAGGACCAGGCGGTGCTGGTGCCGACCCGACTGGACCTGGCCGTGCTGCGCGGCAAGGCCAGGGACGGGTCCCTGCCGGCGCTGCTGCACGGCCTGGTCCGCGCTCGGGCGCGGCGGGCCACCGGAGCCGAGACCTCGTCGCTGGTCGCGCGACTGGCCGGACTGTCCGCTGTGGACCGCGCCGACCGCCTGCTGGACCTGGTGCGCGCCAGCGCGGCCACCGTCCTCGGACACACCGACCCGGGCGCGATCGGCGCCCGCCGGGCCTTCAAGGAACTCGGGTTCGACTCGCTGACCGCGGTCGAGTTCCGCAACCGCCTGCAGAGCGCCACCGATTTGCGCCTGCCAGCCACCCTGGTCTTCGACCACCCGACACCCGAGGCGGTCGCCGAGCACCTGGCCGCCGAACTGTTCGGCCAGCGGGCCGCGGCCGACGAGCCGGCCACGGTGGACGCACCGGCCGGGGCTGACGAACCGATCGCGATCGTCGCGATGAGCTGCCGGCTGCCCGGTGGGATCCGGTCCCCGGAGGACCTCTGGGACCTGCTCGTCTCCGGTGGCGACGCCATCGGCGGACTGCCGGACAACCGCGGCTGGGACCTGGACGAGCTGTACCACCCCGACCCGGACCACGCGGGCACCAGCTACTGCCGGGCCGGTGGCTTCCTGACCGACGCGGCCGACTTCGACGCCGGCTTCTTCGGCATCAGCCCGCGCGAGGCCGTGGTGATGGACCCGCAGCAGCGGCTGCTGCTGGAGACCGCGTGGGAGGTGCTGGAGCGGGCGGGCATCGACCCGACGACCCTGCGCGGCAGCCGCACCGGCGTGTTCACCGGCACCAGCGGCCAGGACTACGCCAACCTCGCCGGCAACGTGCCCGAGGCAGACCAGGGCTACCTGGTCACCAGCACCGGCGCCAGCGTGATGTCCGGCCGCATCTCCTACCTGCTCGGCCTGGAGGGGCCGGCGATCAGCGTGGACACCGCGTGCTCGTCGTCGCTGGTGGCGCTGCACCTGGCCGCGCAGGCCCTGCGGGCCGGCGAGTGCACGCTGGCCCTGGCCGGCGGGGTGACCGTGCTGGCGACACCGCAGACCCTGATCGCGGCCAGCCGGCAGCGCGGCATCGCCCCGGACGGCCGGTGCAAGGCGTTCTCCGACCAGGCCGACGGGTTCGGCATGGCCGAGGGAGCCGGCCTGCTGCTGCTGGAGAAGCTGTCCGACGCCCAGCGCAACGGGCACACCGTGCTGGCCGTGCTCCGCGGTTCCGCGGTCAACCAGGACGGCGCCAGCAACGGCCTGACCGCCCCGAACGGTCCGTCACAGCAACGGGTGATCCGGCAGGCGCTGGCCAGCGCCCGGCTGTCCACAGCGGACATCGACGCGGTGGAGGCGCACGGCACCGGCACCGCACTGGGCGACCCGATCGAGGCGCAGGCGCTGCTGGCCACCTACGGGCAGGACCGCGACCGTCCACTGTGGCTGGGCACGGTGAAGTCCAACATCGGCCACACCCTGGGCGCGGCCGGCGTGGCCGGGGTGATCAAGACCGTGCTGGCCATCCAGCACGGGACGCTGCCCAGGACACTGCACGTCGACCAGCCGACGTCGCACGTGGACTGGTCGGCCGGGTCGGTGCGGCTGCTGAGCGAAGCCGTCCCGTGGCCACAGACCGGGCGGCCGCGGCGAGCCGGGGTGTCCTCGTTCGGCATCAGCGGCACCAACGCGCACGCCATCATCGAGCAGGCGCCCGCGGCCGCGCCCACCGCCACCGCGCCGAGCACCCTGTCCGGCCCGGTGCCCCTGCTGCTGTCCGCCCGGGGTGCGGACGCCCTGCGCGCCCAGGCGCGGCGGCTGGCCGCACGCGTGGCCGACGACCCCGAGTTCGACCTGGCCGACCTCGGCTACTCGCTGGCCACCAGCCGGGCCGCACTGGAGCACCGGGCCGCGATCATCGCCGCCGACCACGACGAGCTGCGGCACGCGCTCGACGTGCTCGCCGCCGACGGGGTGGCCGCGAGCGTGCTGCGCGGCGTGGTCCGCGACGAGACCAGGACCGCGTTCGTGTTCTCCGGCCAGGGTTCCCAGCGGCCGGGCATGGGCCGTGAACTGCACGCGACCCACCCGGCGTTCGCGCGGGCCTTCGACGAGGTCTGCGCCGAACTGGACCGGCACCTGGCCGGCCACGTCGACCGGCCGGTCCGCGACGTGGTGTTCGCGGCCGAGGACAGCGCCGACGCCGAACTGGTCGACCAGACCGTGTTCACCCAGGCCGGCCTGTTCGCGTTCGAGGTGGCGCTGTACCGGCTGCTCACCGGGTGGGGACTGCGGCCGGACTACCTGATCGGCCACTCCATCGGCGAACTGGCCGCGGCGCACGTCGCCGGGGTGCTCGACCTCGCCGACGCCGCCGCGCTGGTCGCGGCCAGGGGACGGCTGATGCAGGCCCTGCCCAGCGGTGGTGCCATGGTCTCGGTGCTGGCCGCCGAAGCCGACGTGCTGGAACTGCTGGACGAGCACGTCGCCGTCGCGGCCGTGAACGGTCCACAGTCGACGGTGATCTCCGGCGCGGTGGACGCGGTGAACCGGGTGGCCGAGGAACTGGCCGCCAGGGGCCACAAGACCAGGCGGCTGCGGGTCAGCCACGCGTTCCACTCACCGCTGATGGAGCCGGTGCTCGCCGAGTTCACCCGGATCGCGCAGGGCCTGACGTTCCACGCGCCCCAACTGCCCCTGGTGTCCAACCTCACCGGGCGGGCGGTCACCGACGAGGTCCGTTCGGCCGAGTACTGGGCGCGGCACGTCCGCGCGGCCGTGCGCTTCCAGGACGGGGTGCGCTGGCTGGCCGGGCAGGGCGTGAACACCTTCCTGGAGATCGGCCCGGACGGGGTGGCCACCGCCATGGCCAGGGACTGCCTCGACCAGTCGGCCCTGCTGGTGGCCGCCTCCCGCAAGGACCGCCCGGAGCCGGCGGCGCTGATCACCGCGCTGGCCCGGCTGCACACCCAGGGCACCACGCTCGACTGGGCAGCCGTGTTCGGCGGCGGACACCGGGTGGACCTGCCCACCTACGCCTTCCAGCACCGCCGCTACTGGCTGGACGGCCAGGGCGACACACCGTCCGGTGTGGACTCCTGGCGGTACCGGGCGGTGTGGCGGCAGACCGAGGAGTTTGGCCGCCCAGCACTGGCCGGCCACTGGCTGGTGGTGGTGCCCTCGGGTGGCTCGGACAGCGAGTGGCTGTCCTGGTCGTCGAGCGCGCTGGCCGGCTTCGGCGCCGAGGTGACCACCGTGGACCTGGACGTCACCGAGGACCGCGCCGCGCTCACCGCCCGCCTCGCCGCGCTGCCCACCCCGGTCAGCGGGGTGTTCTCCCTGCTGGGACTGGACGAACGGGCGCACCCGGAGCACCCGTCGGCCTCGCGCGGCCTGTCCGCCACCGCCGTGCTGTTGCAGGCGCTGGGCGACGCCGGGGTGACGGCACCGCTGTGGTGCGCCACCGAAGGCGCGGTGGCCACCGCACCCGGCGAGCAGGTGACCGGCCTGGTGCAGGCCCAGCTGTGGGGCTTCGGCCGGGTCGCCGCCCTGGAGTACCCGACCCGGTGGGGCGGCCTGATCGACCTGCCGTGGTCACTGGGCGAGGCCAACCTGGCCCGGGTGGCCACCGTCCTGTCCGGAGCGACCGGGGAGGACCAGGTGGCCGTGCGCGACCACGGCATCCTGGCCCGCCGACTGGTCCCCGCCTCGGTCGCGGAGAACCCGGTCACCTCCTGGAAACCCAGTGGCACCGTGCTGGTCACCGGTGGCACCGGCGCGCTGGGCGGCCACGTGTCCCGGTGGCTGGCCGCGGCCGGCGCCGACCACCTGCTGCTGACCAGCCGGCGCGGCCAGGACGCGCCGGGCGCGGCCGAGTTGGTCGCCGAACTCACCGAACTCGGTGCCCGCGTCACCGTGGTCGCCTGCGACATGGCGGAGCGGGACCGGGTGGCCGAGCTGCTGGAGTCGGTGCCCGAGGAGTTCCCGTTGACCGCGGTGGTGCACACCGCCGGCGTGGTGGCCGACGGCATCATCGACTCGATGACGCCGGCGCGCATCGCGGAGGTGATGCGCCCCAAGGCCGATGCCGCGCTGCACCTGCACGAGCTGACCAGGCACCTGGACCTGTCCGCGTTCGTCCTGTACGCGGCCATGGCCGGCGCGGTGGGCAGCCCGGGCCAGGGCAACTACGCGGCGGCGAACACCTTCCTGGACGCGCTCGCCGAGCACCGCAGGGCCCAGGGCCTGGTCGCCACCTCGGTGTCCTGGGGCTGGTGGGAAGGCGAGGGCATGGCCAAGCTGGACGGCGTCGACCAGTCCCGGTTGCGCCGCAACGGGTTGCGGCCGATGGCGCCGCAGCGCGCGGTGCGGGCGCTGAGCCGGGCACTGGACCACGACGACACCACCCTGCTGGTGACCAATGTGGACTGGCCCGGGTTCGTGCCCACGTTCACCTCGACCCGGCCCAGTCCGCTGCTGGAGCTGATGTCGGCCGAGCGCGCACCGTCCACCACGGACGCCCGTCCGGCACCCGTCGAGCCCGAGCCCTCGGCGCTGGCCCAGCGGCTGGTCGGGGCGGGTGAGGCCGAGCGGGACCGGATCGTGCTGGAGATCGTGTGCGCACACGTGGCCGAGGTGCTCGGCTACGGCGCCAACGACCCGGTCGAGGTCAACCGCGGCTTCCTGGAACTGGGCTTCGACTCGCTGACCGCGGTGGAACTGCGCAACCAGCTGGCCGCCCGCACCGGGCTGCAACTGCCGCCCACGCTCATCTTCGACTACCCCAACCCGGCGGCACTGGCCGACCGGCTGCGCGAGCACCTGGTGGCGCAGCTCGCGTCCGGTTCGGACACCGACCCGAGGGAGGCCGAGATCCGCGGCATCCTGGCGGCCATCCCGCTCAACCGACTGGCGGAGGCGGGCCTGCTCGACGACCTGCTGAACCTGGGCCGCGCGGGCACCGGTGGCAGCGCCGGCGAGACCGACGGCGACAGCCCGACCACCAACGGCGACACCGCACCCCCCGACGCCGACCTGATCGACGACCTGGACGTCGCGAGCCTGGTCGCCCTGGCGCGGGAAAACCTTGAGTCATGACGGAGCACACCATGACCGACACCGCCAACCCGGACGTCGTCGCGGCACTGCGGGACTCGCTGAAGGAAGTCAACCGGCTCCGTCAGCAGAACCAGCGGCTGGTCGCCTCGGCCAGGGAACCGATCGCCATCATCGGGATGGGCTGCCGCTTCCCGGGCGGCGTCCGCTCAGCCGAGGACCTGTGGCGGCTGGTCGCCAGCGGCACCGACGCCCTGTCCGGCTTCCCCACCGACCGGGGTTGGGACCTGGAGACGCTGTTCCACCCCGACCCGGACCACCGCGGCACGTCCTATGTGCGGGAGGGCGGCTTCCTCCACGACGCCGGTGACTTCGACGCGGGATTCTTCGGGATCTCCCCGCGCGAGGCACTGGCCACCGACCCGCAGCAGCGGCTGCTGCTGGAGGTCTGCTGGGAGACGGTCGAACGGGCCGGCATCGACCCGGAGTCGCTGCGCGGGACGCGCACCGGGCTGTTCGTCGGCACCAACGGGCGCGACTACCCCATGCTGCTGCTGGACGCACCCGAGGAACTGGAAGGCCACCTCGGCATCGGCAACGCGGCCAGTGTGCTGTCCGGCCGGGTGGCCTACACCTTCGGTCTGGAGGGGCCGGCGGTCACCGTGGACACGGCGTGCTCGTCGTCGTTGGTGGCACTGCACCTGGCGGCGCAGGCGCTGCGCGCGGGGGAGTGCACGCTGGCCCTGGCCGGCGGGGTGTCGCTGCTGACCACCCCCGAGGGGTTCATCGGGTTCAGCCGGCAGCGCGGACTGGCCACCGACGGCCGGTGCAAGGCGTTCGCGGCCGCCGCGGACGGCACCGGCTGGGGCGAGGGCGTCGGCGTGCTCGCCCTGGAACGCCTGTCCGACGCGCGGCGCAACAACCACCGGGTGCTGGCGCTGGTGCGCGGCAGCGCGGTCAACCAGGACGGCGCCAGCAGCGGGCTGACCGCCCCGAACGGGCCGTCCCAGGAGCGGGTGATCCGGCAGGCGCTGGCGAGCGCCCGGTTGTCCGCGGCCGACGTGGACGTGGTGGAGGCGCACGGCACCGGCACCAGGCTGGGCGACCCCATCGAGGCCAACGCGCTGCTGGCCACCTACGGGCAGGACCGCGACCGTCCACTGTGGCTTGGCTCGGTGAAGTCCAACATCGGCCACACCCAGGCCGCGGCCGGGGTGGCCGGCGTGATCAAGGTGGTGCAGGCCATGCGGCACCAGGAGTTGCCGCCCAGCCTGCACATCGACCAACCCACCCCGCACGTGGACTGGTCGGCCGGGTCGGTGCGGCTGCTGACCGCGACCGTGCCGTGGCCGGCCGGCGAGCGGCCCCGCCGCGCCGGGGTGTCCTCGTTCGGGGTGAGCGGCACCAACAGCCACGTCGTCCTGGAGGAACCGCCGCCGGTGGCTGAGGAGCCGGCACCGGCCCGCCCGGCGGCCACCCCGCTGCCGTGGGTGCTGGCCGCCAAGACCGAGGCGGCCCTGCGCGCCAGGGCCGGCCAGCTGCTGTCCACAGTGGATGAGCTGGACCCGGTGGACGTGGCGCACTCGCTGGTGACGACCAGGTCGGCGTTCGCCCACCGCGCGGTCGTGGTCGGCGCCGACCGCGCCGAACTCCGCGCCGGCCTGCGGGCGCTGGCCGGCGACGAACCAGCACCGAACGTGGTCCGTGGCACAGCCGAGCGGCGCGCTGACCGGACGGTGTTCGTCTTCCCCGGCCAGGGCTCCCAGTGGGCCGGCATGGCGGTGGACCTGCTGGCCTCGGCGCCGGCGTTCGCCTCGGCCTGGGCCGAGTGCGCCGAGGCCATCGAGCAGCACACCGACTGGTCGCTGACCGAGGCGCTGCACGGCCCACTGGACCGGGTCGACGTGGTGCAGCCGGTGCTGTTCGCGGTCCTGGTGTCGCTGGCCGCGCTGTGGCGCGCACACGGGGTCGAGCCGGCCGCGGTGGTCGGCCACTCCCAGGGCGAGATCGCCGCCGCGCACGTGGCCGGCGCGCTGTCGCTCGCCGACGCGGCCAGGGTGGTCACCCTGCGCGCCCAGCTGATCAGCGCCGAACTGGCCGGCCGGGGCGGCATGGTGTCGGTTGCCCTGCCGGTCACCGAGGTCGGCGACCGGATCGGAGCCTGGGCCGGCCGGATCTCGGTCGCGGCGGTCAACGGTCCACACGCGACAGTGGTGTCCGGTGAACCCGAGGCGCTGGCGGAGCTGGTCGCCGCGTGCGCGGCCGAGGGCATCAGGGCGAAGACCATCCCGGTGGACTACGCCTCGCACTCCGCCCAGGTCGCAGACATCCGCGCCGAACTGCTGGCCGCGCTCGACGAGGTCCGGCCCACCGCCGGGTCGGTCCGGTTCTTCTCCACCGTCACCGGCGACTGGCTGGACACGGCCACGATGGACGCCGAGTACTGGTACACCAACCTGCGCGACACCGTGCGCTTCGCCGACGCCGTGCACGCCCTGCACACCCAGGGCTACGGGCCGTTCATCGAGGTCAGCCCGCACCCGGTGCTCACCGCAGCCATCCAGGAGACCGTTGCGGACGGTGTGGCCGTCGGCACGCTGCGCCGCGACGAGGGCGGCCTGGCCCGATTCCTGCTGTCCCTGGGCGAGGCGCACGCACACGGTGTGCCGGTGCACTGGCCGGCGGTGTTCGCCGGCACGCCGACCCGCACCGTGGACCTGCCCACCTACCCGTTCCAGCGCACCCGGTTCTGGCCGCAGCCCACGGCCGGCCGGCCCGGTGACGCCACCGGCCTCGGTCTCGGCCAGGCCGACCACCCGCTGCTCGGCGCGGCGGTGCGCCTCGCCGACGGCGACCGCGTGGTGCTCACCGGCCACCTGTCGACCAGGACGCACCCGTGGCTGGCCGAGCACGCCGTGCTGGACACGGTGATCGTGCCCGGCTCGGCCTTTGTCGAACTGGCCCTGCGCGCCGGCGCCGAACTCGGCCGCACCGGCTTGGACGAACTCACCCTGCAGGCCCCGCTGGTGCTGGCCGAGGGCAGCGCCCGGCACGTGCAGGTGATCGCCGACGCCAGCGCGGTGAGCATCCACTCCCGACCGGCCGACGCCGCACCGGACGAGCCGTGGACCCGGCACGCCACCGGCACCTACGCCCAAGCGGTCCACAGGGGACGGGACAGCGCCGGCGCCGGGGACTGGTCGGCGCAGTGGCCGCCGGCCGGGGCCGAGCAACTGGACGTGGCCGATCTGTATCCCCGGCTGGCCGCCTCCGGCATCGGCTACGGTCCGGCCTTCCAGGGGCTGTGCGCGGCCTGGCAACGCGACAACGAGGTCTACGCCGAGGTGCGGTTGCCCGAGGACGCACGCGGCCAGGCCGCCCGGTTCGGCATCCACCCCGCCCTGCTGGACGCGGCACTGCACGGCATGGGCGTCGGCACGGTGTTCGGCCGGCCGGACGCCGAGGACGGCCGGGGCAGCATCGCGTTCGCCTGGAGCGGCGTCACCCTGCACCGCGCCGGCGCGTCCGGGCTGCGGGTGCGGCTGGCACCGGCCGGGCCGGACGCGGTGGCGGTGGACATCGCCGACGAGACCGGCGCACCGGTCGCCTCGGTGGAGTCACTGGTGATGCGCCCGGTGTCCAGCGAGCAGTTGGGCGACGCCGGCCGGGTGCCGCGCAACTCGCTGTTCCGGGTGGACTACCTGGAGGTCCCGGTCCCGCCCGAGCCGGCGGCGCTGACGCGGTTCGCGCTCGTCGGCGCGGACCGGTGGGGCTGGGGCAACTGGCTGAGCATCGGCGAGCACACGGGTGCGTTCGCCACCCTGGACGAACTGGGCGCGGCCGTCGCCTCGGGCGCCCCCACCCCGGATGTCGTGGTGCTGACCTGCACGGGCCCCGAGGGCACCGGCGCGGTGGTGGCGTCCGTGCGCGACGTGCTCGGTGAGGTGCTGGCCCAGCTGCGGTCCTGGCTGGCGGACGAGCGGTTCGCCACCGCCCGACTGGCCGTGGTGACGCGGGGCGCGGTCCTCGCGTCCGGCGGGCCGGACCTGGCCAGCGCGTCCGTCTGGGGCCTGGTGCGCAGTGCCCAGTCCGAGCACCCCGACCGGTTCGTGCTGATCGACGTGGACGACGTGGCGACATCGGTCAGCCTGCTGCCCGCCGCGCTGGCCACCGGTGAACCGCAGCTGGCTGTCCGGGGTGGACGGTTGCTGGCACCGAGGCTGGCCAGGGTGCACCCGGCCGAGCCGACCGGCCTCGGCCTCGCCGCCAACGGCACCGTGCTGATCACCGGTGCCACCGGCGGGCTGGGCCGGCTGGTGGCCAGGCACCTGGTCGCCGAGCACGGCGTGCGCGACCTGGTGCTGCTGTCCAGGCGGGGCATGGACGCGGACGGCGCACCCGAGCTGTCGGCCGAGCTGGCCGCGCTGGGCGCCAACGCCGTCTTCGTCCCGTGCGACGTGGCCGACCGCGACCAACTCGCCGACGTCGTCGCGGCCATCCCCGCGACCCGGCCGCTCACCGCCGTGGTGCACACCGCGGGCGTGGTGGCCGACGGCGTGGTCGAGTCACTGTCCGCCGAGCAGGTGGACGCGGTGCTGCGGCCCAAAGTGGACGGTGCGTGGCACCTGCACGAGCTGACCAGGGACCTGGACCTGGCCGCGTTCGTGGTGTTCTCCTCCGGCGCGACCACGTTCGGTGGGCCGGGGCAGGGCGGCTACGCCGCGGCCAACGCGTTCCTGGACGCCCTGGCCGAACACCGGCGCGCCCAGGGACTGGCCGGGGTGTCGTTGGCCTGGGGCATGTGGGCCGAGGCCAACGGCATGGGCAGCCGCCTCGACGAGACCACGATGGCGCGGATGGCCCGCAACGGCGCCCTGCCGATCACCGTCGAGCAGGGGCTGGCCCTGTTCGACGCCGCGCACGGCCTGGCCGAGGCCGTGCTGGTGCCGGTGCGACTGGACCTGGCGGCCATGCGCGGGCAGGCCGACGCGCTGCCACCGCTGTTCCGCGACCTGGTGCCCGCGCCGACCAGGTCGGCCGAGGAACCCGACGGCGGCTCACTGCTGAGCCGCCTGGCCGGGATGTCCGAAGTGGACCGGAAGCGGGAACTGCTGGACCTGGTGCGCGCCAACGCCGCCGTCATCCTCGGGCACGCCTCGGCCGCGTCGGTCGAGCCCAACCGCCCGTTCCTGGAGTTGGGCTTCGACTCGCTGACCGCGGTGGAGCTGCGCAACAGCCTGGTCCGGGCGACCGGGGCGAAACTGCGGGCCACCCTGATCTTCGACTTCCCCACCCCCGCCGACCTGGCCGGCCACCTGCGGGACCAGTTGGAGCTGACCGAGGCATCACCCGCCGACCCGGTGCTGGCCGACCTCGGCCGGGTGCGGGCCGCGCTGCCCGCTGCCCTGGCCGACGAGCAGGCCCGGGACCAGGTCACCGAGCTGCTGCGGGAACTGCTGGTGCTGTGCGGGGCGAGCGACCACCAGTCCGGCGGCGATCTGGACGCCGCCACCGATGACGAGCTGTTCGCGCTCATTGACGACGGCCTGGACCGGGGAGTTGAGATCGCGTGACCGAGCAGGACAAACTCCGCGACTACCTCAAGCGGGCCATCAACGACGCCCGTGCGGCACACCGCAAGCTGCGCGAGGTCGAGGACCGGAACCACGAGCCCATCGCCATCGTGGGCATGGCGTGCCGCTACCCCGGCGGCGTCAGCTCACCCGAGGACCTGTGGCGGCTGGTGGCCACCGGCGGTGACGGCGTGTCCGGGTTCCCCACCGACCGGGGCTGGGACGTGGCCGCGCTGGTCCACGCCGACCCCGACCACCCCGGCACCACCTACACCCGGGAAGGCGGTTTCCTGGCCGAGGTGGGGGACTTCGACCCGGGGTTCTTCGGCATCTCACCGCGCGAGGCCACCGGCATGGACCCGCAGCAGCGGCTGCTGCTGGAGACCGCCTGGGAGGCGTTCGAGCGCGCCGGCATCGTGCCGGCGGCCCTGCGCGGCAGCCGCACCGGGGTGTTCGCCGGCATCAGCGGCATGGACTACGGCGCGGTGCTGGCCAGGACCCGGCAGGGACGCGACGGCACGCTGTCCATGAGCACCGGCGGCAGCCTGGTGTCCGGTCGGGTGGCCTACACGCTGGGGTTGGAGGGGCCGGCGGTCACCGTGGACACGGCGTGTTCGTCGTCGTTGGTGGCGCTGCACCTGGCGGTGCAGGCGCTGCGGGCCGGGGAGTGCGAGCTGGCCCTGGCCGGTGGGGTCACGGTGATGTCCGTGCCCGACCCGTTCGTCACGTTCAGCCGGCAGCGCGGGCTGGCCGCGGACGGGCGGTGCAAGGCGTTCGCCGCCGCCGCCGACGGGTTCAGCCTCGCCGAGGGCGTTGGCGTGCTGGTGGTCGAGAAGCTGTCCGACGCGCGGCGCAACAACCACCGGGTGCTCGCCGTGGTGCGCGGCAGCGCGGTCAACCAGGACGGCGCCAGCAGCGGCTTCAGCGCGCCGAACGGGCCGTCCCAGGAGCGGGTGATCCGGCAGGCACTGGCCAACGCCCGGCTGGCACCCTCCGATGTGGACGTGGTGGAGGCGCACGGCACCGGCACCAGCCTGGGCGACCCCATCGAGGCCAACGCGCTGCTGGCCACCTACGGGCAGGACCGCGACCGTCCACTGTGGCTCGGCTCGGTGAAGTCCAACATCGGCCACACCCAGGCCGCCGCCGGGGTCGCCGGCGTGATCAAGGTGGTCGAGGCCATGCGGCACGGGGTGCTGCCGCGCACCCTGCACGTGGACCAGCCCTCACCGCACGTGGACTGGTCGGCCGGCGACGTGCGGCTGCTGACCGAACCCGTTGCCTGGCCGGGGGACGACGACCGGCCACGCCGGGCCGGGGTGTCCTCGTTCGGCATCAGCGGCACCAACGCCCACGTGATCCTCCAGGAGGCACCCCACCAGGTCGGTGCGACCACCGCGGCGCCGGCCGCGTCCGGACCGGTGCCGTGGCTGCTGTCCGGCCGGACCGGCGAGGCGCTGCGCGCCCAGGCGCGGCGGCTGCGCGCACACCTGGCCGCGCACCCCGAGATCCACCCGGCCGACATCGGGCTGTCCCTGGCCACCACCCGATCGATGCTGGAGCGGCGCGCCGTTGTCGTGGGCGCCGAGCGCGCCGACCTGCTGGCCGGCCTGACCGCGCTGGCCGACGGCGGGTCGGCGGCGAACCTGGTCGAGGGCACGGCCGGCGCCGAGGGCCGGCTGGCGTTCGTGTTCCCCGGCCAGGGCTCGCAGTGGGCCGGCATGGCCGCGGAACTGCTCGACACCGCACCGGTGTTCGCCGCACGGCTGGACGAGTGCGCGGCGGCACTGGCCACCCACGTGGACTGGTCCGTGGTGGACGTGCTGCGCGGTGTGCCCGGTGCCCCGGCCCTGGACCGGGTGGACGTGGTGCAGCCGGTGCTGTTCGCGGTGCTGGTGTCGCTGGCCGAGCTGTGGCGGTCGGCCGGCGTCGAACCGGCGGCCGTGGTCGGCCACTCGCAGGGCGAGATCGCCGCGGCCTGTGTGGCTGGTGCGCTGTCCCTTGCGGACGCGGCGCGCGTGGTGGTGCTGCGTTCCCGGCTGATCGCCGAGGAGCTGGCCGGCCGGGGCGGCATGGTGTCGGTTGCCCTGCCCGTCGAGGACGTGCGTGCCCTGATCACGCGGTGGCCGGACCGGATCTCGGTGGCCGCGGTGAACGGCCCCACCTCGGTGGTGGTCTCCGGCGAGCCCGACGCGCTGGCCGAGCTGGTCGCCGCCTGCACCGCCGAGGACGTCAGGGCCAGGACGATCCCGGTGGACTACGCGTCCCACTCCGCACAGGTCGAACTGATCCGGGACCGGCTGCTGGCCGCGTTGGCCGACCTCACCCCAATCAGCGGCAAGATCCCGTTCTTCTCCACGGTGACCGGTGACTGGCTGGACACCGCCACGATGGACGCCGAGTACTGGTACACCAACCTGCGCCAGACCGTGCGGTTCAGCGAGGCGGTCGAGCGCCTCGCCGGCCAGGGCTACCGGTCCTTTGTGGAGACCAGCCCGCACCCGGTGCTCACCATGTCGATCCAGGACACCGTGCCGGACGCGGTGGCGCCCGGCACGCTGCGCCGCGACGAGGGCGGCCTCGACCGGTTCCTGCGGTCCCTGGGCGAACTGCACGTCGCCGCGGGCGCCGAGGTGGCATGGGCCGCGCTGTTCCCGCACGCCAACGTGGTTGACCTGCCCACGTACGCGTTCCAGCACAAGCGGTACTGGCCGGAGCCGAGCGCCGAGGTGCCGGGCGACGCCGGCTCGCTGGGCCTGGCCACGACCAACCACCCACTGGTCGGTGCGGCCGTGCCGGTGCCGGCCGTGGACGGGTTCCTGTTCACCGGCCGGCTCTCCCTGCGCACCCACCCCTGGTTGGCCGACCACACCGTGCTGGACACGGTGATCCTGCCCGGCACCGCGTTCGTGGAACTGGCTGTGCGGGCCGGCGACGAGGTCGGGCTCGGCCGGGTGGACGAGCTGACGCTGGAACGGCCACTGGTGCTGCCGGACCAGGGCGAGGTGTGCCTGCAGGTGCTGGTGGGCGCGCCGGAGCAGCACGGCGGCACCGGGCGACCGGTGACCATCCACTCGCGACCGGCCGACGCCGCACCGGACGAGCCGTGGACCCGGCACGCCACCGGTACCCTGCTGCCTGCCCAGCCCGACCAGCCCGATATCGCCGGCGCCCCACCGGCGGGCGCCCAGTGGCCGCCGGCGAACGCCACGGCCATCCCGGTCGATGAGGTCTACGCGGCGCTCGCCGAGGCCGGCATCGGTTACGGACCGGTGTTTCAGGGGCTGCGCGCCGCCTGGCAGCGCGACGGCGAGGTCTTCGCCGAGGTTCGACTGTCCACACCAGATGATTCGGGCGAACCGGGTGATCCGGCTCGGTTCGGCATCCACCCGGCCCTGCTGGACGCGGCCCTGCACCCGGCCGACCCGGTGCTGGACCGCGCCGACGCCGGTGCCCGGCTGCCGTTCTCCTGGCGGGGCGTGACCCTGCACGCCTCGGGCGCGACCGAGCTGCGGGTGCGGGTGGTCTCCGCCGGCCCGGACGCGCTGTCCCTGACCGCCACCGACGAGGCCGGTCGCCCGGTGGTGTCGGTCGACTCCCTGGTGCTGCGCCCGGTGTCGGCCGACCAGCTCGGCGCGGGCGAGCCGCACCGGGACGCACTGTTCCAGGTGGACTGGCTACCGGTCGCCGCCGTCGGCGAACCCGTGCCGGTGCTGGACGACCTGGTGAGCCTGCGGCGGGCCGTCGAGTCGGGCGGGCCGGTGCCCGAGGTGCTGGCCGTGCGCTGCCCCTCGGCGGCGGCGGAGCACATCGGCCGGGCCGCCCGCAACGTCCTCGGCGACGTGCTGGACCTGGTGCGCTGGTGGCTGGCGGAGGAACGGGTCGCGTCGTCCCGGCTCGCGGTGGTGACCAGTGGCGCGGTCGCCGTCGGCCGAACCGGGATCACCGACCTGGCCCAGGCCACCGTGTGGGGCCTGGTGCGCAGTGCTCAGTCCGAGCACCCCGGCCGGCTGGTCCTGGTCGACGTGGACGAGCACCGGGAGCTGATCCCGTTGCCCGCCGCGGACGAGCCCCAGGTGGCGCTGCGGGCGGGCACGGCACACGTGCCGCGGCTGGCGCGCGTCCCGGCGCCAGGGTCCGCGGCCGCGGCGCCCGATCCCACAGCGCTCGATCCCACGGCCTTCGTCTCCACGGCGCTCGATCCCACGGGGACGGTGCTGATCACCGGGGGCGCCGGCACCCTGGGCGGGTTGGTGGCCCGGCACCTGGTGACCGCGCACGGCGTGCGCCGGCTGGTCCTGGCCGGCCGCGGCGGCGGTGCCGCGCCCGCCGCCATCCGGTTGGCCGAGGACCTGACCGCGCTCGGCGCCGAGGTGCGCTTCGCCGCCTGCGACGTGGCCGACCGGGACGCGGTGTCCCGGCTGCTGGCCGACATCCCCGAACAGCACCCGCTCACCGCGGTCGTGCACACCGCCGGCGTGCTCGCCGACGGTGTGGTCACCTCGCTGACCGCCGAGCAGGTGGACGCGGTGCTGCGGCCCAAAGTGGACGGTGCGTTGCACCTGCACGAGCTGACCGGGGACCTGGACCTGGCCGCGTTCGTGCTGTTCTCCTCGGCCGCCACCACCTTCGGCGCGCCGGGGCAGGGCAACTACGCGGCGGCCAACGCCTTCCTGGACGCACTGGCCCAGCACCGCCGGTCCCTCGGCCTGCCGGCGGTGTCACTGGCCTGGGGCCTGTGGGCCGAACGCAGCGGCCTGACCGGTGACCTCACCGAGAGCGATCTCGCCAGGATGGCGCGCAGCGGGTCGGCACCCATGTCCACAGCGGACGGGCTGGCCCTGTTCGACGCCGCCCTGCGCGGCACCGCGCCGGTGCTGGTGCCGGTGCGGCTGGACGCCGCCAGCCTGCGCGCCCAGGCCGCCGCCGGCACGCTGCCCGCGCTGCTGCGCGGCTTGGTCCGCGGGCCCAGCCGAGGCACCGTGGAACCGACCGAGCGGCCCGGCACCGCCGAGCTGACCGGACTGTCCGAAGTGGACCGCCGCACGCGGCTGCTGGCCCTGGTCCGGCAGCACGCCGCGCAGGTGCTGGGACACGACAGCGCGGACGCGGTCGAGCCGGACCGCGCGTTCAAGGAACTGGGCTTCGACTCGCTGACCGCGGTCGAACTGCGCAACCGGCTGACCGCGGCCACCGGGCTGCGGCTGCGGGCCACGCTGGTCTTCGACCACCCCACCGCCGAGGCGCTGGCCGCGCACCTGTCCGAACAGGTCGGCGGCGGCCAGCCCAGCCCGGCCGAGTCCGTGCTCGCCGAGATCGAGCGGATGGAGGGCCTGCTCGCGGCCATGGAGACCGCCGACCGGGACCGGATCACCGTGCGGCTGCGGGCGCTCACGCTGCGCAGCGAAACCGGAGCCGGTGGCGAGACCACCGCGGCGACCCGGCTGAGCACCGCCAGCGATGAGGAGATGTTCGCCTTCATCGACCAGGAACTCGGCGCCTGACGTGCCACACCAGGGAGACCCAATGTCCAACGAGGACAAGCTTCGCGACTACCTCCGCCGGGTGTCCGCGGATCTGCACGACACCCGCCAGCGCCTGCGGGCCGTGCAGGACCAGCAGCACGAGCCGATCGCGATCGTCGGCATGAGCTGCCGCTTCCCCGGTGGTGTGCGCACGCCGGACGACCTGTGGCGGCTGGTCGCCGAGGGACGGGACGCCATCGGCCCCTTCCCCACCGACCGGGGCTGGGACATCGACGGCATCTACGACCCGGACCCCGACCACCCCGGCACCACCTACGCCAGGGAGGGCGGCTTCCTCGACGACGTGGCCGACTTCGACGCCGACTTCTTCGGCATCAGCCCGAGGGAGGCCGTCACCATGGACCCGCAGCAGCGGCTGCTGCTGGAGTCCGCGTGGGAGGCGGTGGAACACGCCGGCATCGATCCGACCACCCTGCGCGGCTCAGCGACCGGTGTGTTCGCCGGCGCGATGTACCACGACTACGGCATCCGGCTCACACCGTCGCCCAAGGGCACCGGCCGGTACCTGAGCAACGACAGCATCGGCAGCCTGGTGTCCGGGCGGATCTCCTACACCCTGGGCCTGGAGGGGCCGGCGGTCACCGTGGACACGGCGTGCTCGTCGTCGTTGGTGGCGCTGCACCTGGCGGCGCAGGCGCTGCGCTCCGGCGAGTGCACGCTGGCCCTGGCCGGCGGGGTCGCGGTGATGTCCACCCCGTGGCTGTTCGTCGAACTCAGCCGGCAGCGCGGGCTGGCCTCGGACGGGCGGTGCAAGGCGTTCGCCGCGGCCACCGACGGGGCCGGGTTCTCCGAGGGCGTTGGCGTGCTGGTGCTGGAACGGCTGTCCGACGCCGAGCGCAACAACCACCGGGTGCTGGCCGTGGTGCGGGGCAGCGCGGTCAACCAGGACGGCGCCAGCAACGGGTTCAGCGCCCCCAACGGGCCGTCCCAGGAGCGGGTGATCCGCCAGGCACTGGCCAGTGCCAGGCTCACCGCCAAGGACATCGACGCGGTGGAGGCGCACGGCACCGGCACCACGCTGGGCGACCCCATCGAGGCGCACGCCCTGCTGTCCACCTACGGGCAGGACCGCGACCGTCCACTGTGGCTCGGCACGATCAAGTCGAACATCGCGCACGCGCAGGCCGCCGCCGGTGTGGCCGGGGTGATCAAGGTGGTCGAGGCCATGCGGCACGGGGTGCTGCCGCAGACCCTGCACGTGGACGAGCCCTCGCCGCACATCGACTGGGCGTCCGGCAGGGTCGAGCTGCTGACCAAGGCGCGGGACTGGCCGGAGACCGGCCAACCGCGCCGCGCCGGGGTGTCCTCGTTCGGCATCAGCGGCACCAACGCGCACGTGATCATCGAACAGGCCCCGGCATCGGCCGAGCCCGCGAGCGGGACCGAGCCCGCCGCCCGACCGGTCGCGGTGGCGCCGTGGGTGCTGTCCGCCAGGACCGCCCCGGCCCTGCGCGCCCAGGCCGCCAAGCTGCTGTCCCACGTGGACTCGCACCCCGAGCTGTCCGCGCCGGACATCGGGCTGTCCCTGGCGACCACGCGGACCGCGTTCCGCCACCGCGCGGCCGTGGTCGGCGCCGACCGCGACCAGGTGCGGGCCGCGCTGGCCGCGCTGGCCGAGGGCGCGCCAGCGGCCGGCCTGGTGCAGGCCGTCGCCCAGCCCGAGCCGCGCGCGGTGTTCGTGTTCCCCGGCCAGGGCACCCACTGGGTGGGCATGGCGAGCGACCTGCTGGACACCGCACCGGTGTTCGCCGAGTCCATCGCCGCGTGCGCCGGCGCGCTGGCCGAGTTCGTGGACTGGGACCTGCTGGGTGTGCTGCGCGGTGCCCCGGACGCGCCCCCGTTCGAGCGGGTGGACGTGCTGCAGCCGACCGTGTTCTCGGTGATGGTCTCGCTCGCGGCGCTGTGGCGCTCCTACGGGGTCGAGCCGGCCGCGGTGGTCGGCCACTCCCAGGGTGAGATCGCCGCCGCGCACGTGGCCGGCGTGCTCAGCCTCGCCGACGCCTGCCGGGTGGTGGCGCTGCGCAGCCGCGAACTGCTGGCCATCTCCGGCCAGGGCGGGATGGTGTCGGTGGAGGCACCCGAGGCGGTGGTGGCCGAGTGGCTGCGCCCGTGGGCGGATCAGGCGGCCATCGCCGCGGTAAACGGACCGTCCTCGGTGGTGGTGTCCGGTTCGGACAGCGCGCTGGCCGAGTTCGGCCGCACGCTGTCCGCCGAGGGTGTGCTGCGCTGGCAGATCCCGGGTGTGGACTTCGCCGCGCACTCCGCGCACATCGACGCCCTGGCCCCCAGGCTGCGCGAGGTGCTGGCGCCGGTGACCCCGAAACCAGCCAGCATCCCGTTCTTCTCGGCCACCGACAGCCGCTGGGTCGGCGGAACCGAGCTGGACGGCGAGTACTGGTACCGCAACCTGCGTGCGACCGTCCGGTTCGCCTCGGCCGCCGAGGCGCTGATCACCAGCGACCACACGGTGTTCGTTGAGGTGAGTCCGCACCCGGTGCTGGCCATGTCGGTGGAGGCGACCGCGGACGAACTCGGCCGGCCGGTGGCCGCCCTGGGCTCGCTGCGCCGAGGCGAAGGCGGACTGGACCGGTTCCTGCTGTCCCTGGGCCAGGCGCACGTGCACGGCATCAGTCCGGACTGGACGGCGGTGTTCGCCGGGGCGCGGCCCGTGGAGCTGCCCGGGTACGCCTTCCAGCACGAGCGGTACTGGCTGGACGCCACCGCCGAGGTGTCCGACGCGACCGGTCTCGGCCTGGCCCCCATCCAGCACCCGCTGCTCGGCGCGGCCGTGGCCCTGCCCGATGTGGACGGTTACCTGCTGACCGGGCAGCTGTCCACGCACACCCACCCCTGGCTGGCCGACCACTCGGTGATGGGCACGGTGATCCTGCCCGGCACGGCGTTCCTGGAGCTGGCCCTGCGTGCCGGTGACGAGGTCGGCTGCGGTCGGGTCGACGAGCTGACCATCGAAACCCCGCTGGTGCTGCCCGAACGCGGCGGCCTCGCGCTGCAGGTGATGGTCGGCGCGGCCGACGAGTCCGGCGCCCGCCAGGTCAGTGTCCACTCCCGACCCGACTCGGGGGAGCGGCCCTGGCTGCGGCACGCCAGCGGCGTGCTCACCCCGAGCGAGTCCACCGCGTCCGACGAACTGGCCGCCTGGCCGCCCGAGGACGCCACACCCGTCGACGTCACCGGCTTCTACGACCGGATCAACCAGACCAGCCTGCACTACGGGCCGGCCTTCCAGGGGCTGCGCGCGGCCTGGCAGCGGGGCCGGGAGGTCTACGCCGAGGTCCAGCTGCCCGACCAGGTCGAGGCCGCCCGGTTCGGCATCCACCCGGCGCTGCTCGACGCGGCCCTGCACGGGTTGGGGCTGGGCTCGCTGCTGGACACCACACCCGACCCGAACCAGGTGCCGCTGCCGTTCTCCTGGACCGGCCTGAGCCTGCACGCCTCGGGCGCGTCCCGGGTGCGGGTGCGACTGTCGCCGGCCGGCACCGACGGCATCGCGGTGCTCGTCACCGACGAGACCGGCGCACCGGTCGCCTCGGTCGACTCACTGGTGGTGCGGCCGGTCTCGGCCAGCCAGCTGCGTGACGCCCGGGGCAACGACGGCTCGCTGTACCGGGTGGACTGGACCCCGGTCGCCGCCGGTGCGACCGCACCGGCCCGCTGGGCGCTGCTCGGCACCGACGGGTTCGGGCTCGGCATTCCCGAGCAGTACCGGGACCTGGCCGACCTGCCCGCCGGTTCGGCCCCGGAGGCGGTGGTCGTCACGTTCGCACCGCGGCCTGCCAGCTCCACAGTGGACCGTGCCGTGGCGGAGACCGTGACCGGCGCGGTGGCGCTGCTGCGGTCCTGGTTGGACGACGACCGGTTCGCCGACTCCAGGCTGGTGCTGGTGACCAGGGGTGCGGTGGCCACCTCCGCCGAGGACGACGAGCCCGACCTGGTGCACGCCCCGCTGTGGGGCCTGGTGCGGGCGGCCCAGTCGGAGAACCCGGGCCGGTTCGTGCTGGTGGACCTGGACGGCCACGACGCGTCCCGCGCGGCCCTCACCGCGGCCGTGGCCACCGGTGAGCCGCAGCTGGCGATCCGGGCCGGCGCCATCTCGGTGGCCCGGCTGGCTCGGGTGCCGTCGCACGGCGAAACCCTGGTACCACCGGACGGCACGCCCTGGCGACTGGACATCCCCACCACCGGCACGTTCGACAACCTGGTGCTCGCACCCTGCCCACAGGTGCTGGAACCGTTGGAGCCGGGCCAGGTCCGGGTGGCGGTGCGGGCGGCCGGGCTGAACTTCCGCGACGTGCTCTACGGCCTCGGTCTGTCGCTGGGCGAGGGCTCGTTCGGCGGGGAGGCGGCCGGGGTGGTGCTCGACGTCGGCCCCGGCGTGACCGGCCTGGCCCCCGGGGACCGGGTGATGGGCGCGATCGCCGGCTCGTTCGGGCCGATCGCCGTCGCCGACCACCGGATGATGACGCACATCCCGGCCGGCCTGACCTTCGCCGAGGCGGCCACCGTGCCGATCGCGTTCCTCACCGCCTACTACGGCCTGGTCGATTTGGCCGGGCTGCGGGCCGGGCAGACGGTGCTGGTGCACGCGGCGGCCGGCGGGGTGGGCATGGCCGCGGTGCAGCTGGCCAGGCACCTGGGCGCCGAGGTGTTCGCCACGGCCAGTGAGTCCAAGTGGGACACGCTGCGCGCCAACGGCTTCGCCGACGACCACATCGCCTCGTCGCGGTCGCTGGACTTCGCCGACAAGTTCACCTCGGTCACCGGCGGGCGCGGCGTTGACGTGGTGCTGAACTCACTGGCCAGGGAGTACGTGGACACCTCACTGCGGCTGCTGCCCAGGGGAGGCCGGTTCCTGGAGATGGGCAAGACCGACAAGCGGCAGCCCGACGTGGTGGCCGGTGACCACCCCGGTGTCGTCTACCAGGCGTACGACCTGCAGGAGGCCGGCCTGGAGCGCATCCAGCAGATGCTGGTGGAACTGCGCGCGCTGTTCGAGCGGGGTGTGCTCCGGCCGCTGCCGCTGCGCGCGTGGGACGTGCGCAGGGCGCCGCAGGCGTGCCGCTTCCTCAGCCAGGCCAGGCACGTCGGCAAGCTGGTGCTGACCATGCCACCCGCTGCCCGTCCACACGGGACCGTCCTGGTCACCGGCGGGTCCGGCACCCTGGGCGGTCTGGTCGCCAGGCACCTGGTCACCGAGCACGGTGTCCGCCACCTGGTCCTGGCCAGCCGGAGCGGCCGCGTCCCGGCCGCGCTCACCGACGACCTCGCCGCGCTCGGCGCCGAGGTCACCGTTGCCGCCTGCGACGTGGCCGACCGCGCCGCACTGGCCGACCTGCTCGCCGCGATCCCCGCCGACCGGCCGTTGACCGGCGTGGTGCACGCGGCCGGCGTGCTGGCCGACGCGGTGATCGGCTCGCTCACGCCCGAGCGGATCGAGCACGTGCTGCGGCCCAAGGTGTTGGGCGCGCTGAACCTGCACGAGCTGACCCGCGAGGCAGACCTGTCCCTGTTCGTGCTGTTCTCCTCGGGCGCGGCCACCTTCGGCTCGGCCGGGCAGGGCAACTACGCGGCGGCCAACGCGTTCCTGGACGCGCTGGCCAGGCAGCGCCGGCTGGCCGGGCTGCCCGCGGTGTCACTGGCGTGGGGGCTGTGGGCACAGCGCAGCGCGCTCACCGCCCAACTGGACCAGACCGACCTGACCAGGATGACCCGCAGCGGTGCGGTGGCACTGTCCACAGCGGAGGCGCTGGACCTGTTCGACACCGCGGCGGCCAGGGACGAGCCGGTGCTGGTCCCGGTGCGGATGGACCTCGCGGCCATGCGCGCGCAGGCCGGGGCGCTGCCACCGCTGTTCCACGACCTGGTGCGGGTGCGGTCCCGCCGTTCCGCGGCGCGCACCAGCACCGCCACCGAGACCAACCTGGTGGCCCAGTTGCCTGGAATGTCCGAAGAGGACCGCCGGGCCGCCGTGCTGGACCTGGTTCGCGCGCACGCCGCCGCCGTGCTCGGCCACGCCTCGGCCGACGGGGTGGAGCCGGACCGGGCGTTCAAGGAACTCGGCTTCGACTCGCTCACCTCGCTGGAACTGCGCAACCGGCTCACCGCGAGCACCGGGCTGAAACTGCGGGCCACGCTGATCTTCGACTACCCGACCCCGGTCGAGCTGGCCGACCGGCTGCTGACCGACCTGGTGCCGGACACCACGCCCGCGGCGGCCGGCGACCACGCCGACGCCGAGATCGAACGGCTGCTGCGCTCGGTGCCGGTCGCCCGGATCAGGCAGGCCGGGCTGGTCGACGCGCTGCTGCGGCTGGCCACCCCGCGGACCCAGCAGACACCGGCCGGAACACCAACCGCTGAGCCGAGTTCGCCCGAGTCGGGTGCCGCCGAATCGAACGCCATTGACGCCATGGACGTGCAGAGCCTGCTCGCCAAGGCACGACAGAGCCTGGGCTCCTGAGGCCGTCCGGGGCAGTGGGAGGAGCATGATGGACGCGTCCACCGAGGAAGTGGTCACGGCGCTGCGCGAGTCGCTCAAGGAGATCGAGCGGCTGCGGACGCAGAACCAGCAACTGGTCGACGCGGCGGCCGAGCCGATCGCGATCGTGGGCATGGCCTGCCGGTTCCCCGGTGGCGTCCGGTCCCCGGAGGACCTGTGGGACCTGGTCGACAACGGCGTCGACGCGATCACCGAGTTCCCGGCCGACCGGGGGTGGCCGCACCAGGGCGGTGGCGGTTTCCTGCCCGACGCCGGCGAGTTCGACGCGGCGTTCTTCGGCATCAGCCCGCGCGAGGCACTGGCCACCGACCCGCAGCAGCGGCTGCTGCTCGAAGTGTCCTGGGAGGCACTGGAACGGGCCGGCGTGGACCCCGGTTCGCTGCGCGGCACCCGCACCGGCGTGTTCGTCGGCACCCACGGCCAGGACTACCTCGGCCTGCTCACCAGGGCCGAGGAGAGCGACGGCCTGTTGGCGACCAGCACCAGCGCCAGCGTCATGTCCGGCCGCCTGGCCTACACCCTCGGCCTGGAGGGCCCCACCCTCACCGTGGACACGGCGTGTTCGTCGTCGCTGGTGGCGCTGCACCTGGCGACCCAGGCGCTGCGGGCCGGGGAGTGCTCGCTGGCCCTGGTCGGCGGCGTGTCCGTGGTGTGCACCCCGGACGGACTGGTCGCGTTCCAGCGCGCCGGCGGCATGGCACCCGACTACCGGTGCAAGGCGTTCGCCTCGGCGGCCAACGGCACCGCGTTCGCCGAGGGCGTTGGCGTGCTCCTGGTGGAGCGGCTGTCCTCGGCGCGGCGCAACAACCACCGGGTGCTGGCCGTGGTGCGTGGCTCCGCGGTGAACTCCGACGGCGCGTCCAACGGCCTGACCGCGCCCAACGGCCCGGCCCAGGAGGCGGTGATCCGCCAGGCGCTGGCCAGCGCCGGACTCTCCCCGTCCGATGTGGACGCGGTGGAGGCGCACGGCACCGGCACCTCACTCGGCGACCCCATCGAGGCACACGCCCTGCTGGCCACCTACGGCCAGCACCGCGACCGTCCACTGTGGCTGGGTTCGCTGAAGTCCAACATCGGCCACGCCCAGGCCGCCGCCGGCGTCGCTGGGGTGATCAAGACGGTGTTGGCGCTGCGGCACGGGGTGCTGCCAAGGACGCTGCACGTGGACGAGCCGTCCCGGCACATCGAGTGGGAGTCCGGCGCGGTCGAACTGCTCACCGAGGCGCGGCCGTGGCCGGAGACCGGGCGGCCCCGCCGGGCCGGCGTGTCCTCCTTCGGCATCAGCGGCACCAACGCGCACGTGATCCTGGAGGGAGTGCCGGCCGAGAACCCGCCGGCCACCGAGGACACCGGACAGGTGCTGCCCTGGGTGGTGTCGGCCAGGAGCGCCACCGCCCTGCGGGCTCAGGCCGAGCGGCTGGGCGCGCACCTCGCCGCGCACCCCGAACTGGGCGCGGCCGACGTGGCGGCGGCCCTGGTGACCACGCGCGCCGCGTTCGCCCACCGGGCCGTGGTCCTCGGCCGGACCCGCGCCGAGCTGACCGCCGGTCTGGCCGCGCTGGCCGCCGACGAGCCGGCGCCGTCGGTCGTGCGCGGCACGGTCGGAGCCGGCCGGACGGCGTTCTTGTTCTCTGGTCAGGGGTGTCAGCGGCCGGGGATGGGTGGGGAGTTGGTGGGGCGTTTTCCGGTGTTCGCGGAGGCGTTCGGGGTGGTGTGTGCGGAGTTGGATCGGTGGTTGGAGCGGCCGTTGGGGTCGGTGTTGGGGTCGGAGTTGGTGCATCGGACGGAGTTCGCGCAGGCGGGGTTGTTCGCGGTTGAGGTGGCGTTGTTCCGGTTGTTGGTGGGGTTGGGGTTGCGGCCGGATTTCGTGGTGGGGCATTCGGTGGGGGAGTTGGCCGCGGCGCATGTGGCTGGGGTGTTGTCGTTGGCGGATGCGGCGCGGTTGGTGGTGGCGCGGGGTCGGTTGATGCAGGCGTTGCCGGTGGGTGGGGTGATGGTGTCGGTGCGGGCGGCTGAGGCTGAGGTGGTGGGTTTGTTGGATGAGCGGGTGGCGGTGGCGGCGGTGAACGGTCCGTCCTCGACGGTGTTGTCGGGTGAGGAGGACGCGGTGTTGGCGGTGGTGGAGGTGTTGGCGGCGCGGGGGTACAAGACCAGGCGGTTGACGGTGTCGCACGCGTTCCACTCACCGCTGATGGAGCCGATGCTGGCCGAGTTCCGCCGCGTCGCCGAAACCCTGACCTACCACGAGCCGAGCATCCCGGTGGTCTCCAACGTCACTGGCGAGGCGGTCACCACCGCACTGACCGATCCGGACTACTGGGTCGACCACGTGCTGCGCACCGTGCGCTTCCACGACGGACTGACGTGGCTGCGCGAGCACGGGGTGCGCCGGTTCGTGGAGGTCGGCCCGGACGCCGTGCTCACCGCCATGGCCACCGAGTGCGGCGCCGAGCACGCCGTGGCGACCAGCCGGGCCGGCCGCTCCGAAGTGGACACCCTGCTCGGTGCCCTGGCCCAGCTGCACGTGCTGGGCCTGCGCCCGGACTGGGCCGCGGTGTTCGCCCCCTGGGGTGCCCGGCAGGTGGACCTGCCCACCTACGCGTTCCAGCGGCAGCGCTACTGGCTGGAGGACAGCAGCGCACCCGAGGGCGACCCGACGCGGCTCGGCCTGCGCACCGCCGACCACCCCCTGCTGGGCGCCGCCGTCGGCCTGGCCGAGGGTGACGGCCTGGTGCTGACCGGGACGCTGTCGGCGCTGACCGGGCGCTGGCCGGACGCGGCACTGCTGGAACTGGTGCTGCGGGCCGGCGAGGAGGTGGGCTGCGACCGGGTTGACACGCTCTCGGTCGACACACCGCTGACCGGCGACGCCGACGGGCAGTTGCAGGTCCTGGTCGGTGCGGCCGATGCCGGCCGCCGGACGGTGACCGTCCACTCCCGACCCGACGTCGACCAGCCGTGGACCAGGCACGCCACCGGTGTGCTGACCGCGGGCGCGGCTGGTGCCGAGGACCTGGCGGTGTGGCCGCCGGCCGACGCCGAGCCGCTCGACCTGGTCGGGGCTGAGCAGGCCTGGCAGGTGGGTGATGAGGTGTTCGCCGAGCTGCGCCTGGCCGAGGACGAGACCGCGGCCGCCGACCGGTTCGGCATCCACCCCGGGCTGCTGACCGCGGCACTGCACCTCGTCGACGACACCGGCACGGCGGCGGCGTGGCGCGGGGTGTCCCTGCACGCCACCGGCGCCGCGGCCCTGCGGGTGCGGCTGCGGCCCGCCGGCCAGGACGCGGTGTCGCTGCTGCTGGCCGACCCGACCGGCGCGCCAGTGGCCACAGTGGACTCCGTGGTGCGGCGCGAGCTGCCGGCCCAGCGCAGGGCCAGGTCGCTGCTGCGCCTGGCGTGGACGCCCCGGCCCGGCGGCGGCGGTCAGCCCACCCAGGCGTGCTACGCCGTGGTGGGCGTGGACGAGCTGAAGCTGGGCGTCGCCCTGGCCGGGGTGGGGGCGACCGTGGTCGCCTGCCCGAGTCTGGCGGAGCTGCCCGACCCCGTGCCCGAGGTGGTGCTCGTCCCGTGTGGACCGTGGTCGGGTGCGGTTCCCGGTGCGGTCCGGCAGGCCACCGCCGCGGTGCTGGGTCAGCTCAAGGCGTGGCTGGCCGACGACCGGTTCGCCGCCGCCCGCCTGGTCTTCGTCACCAGGGACGCGCCCACCGACCTGGTGGCCGCACCGCTGTGGGGCCTGGTGCGGTCGGCGCAGCTGGAGCACCCGGGCCGGTTCGGCCTGATCGACCTGGACGGGGCCGAGACCTCCGGTGCCGTGCTGGCCGAGGCGTGCGGCTGCGGTGAGCCGCAGTTGGCGTTGCGCGGCGGCGAGATCCAGGTGCCCAGGCTGACGCCGGCCGAGGTGGTGGACGGCGACGAGGGGACCCCGGTGTTCGACCCGGCGGGCACCGTGCTGGTCACCGGCGCCACCGGCGGGCTCGGCCGGGTGGTGGCCAGGCACCTGGTCGTCGCGCACGGCGTGCGCGAGCTGCTGCTGGTCTCCCGCGAGCCGAGCACCGACGGGTTCACCGACGAGCTGACCGAACTGGGCGCCCGCGTCACGCACGCGGCCTGCGACGTGGCCGACCGGGACGCGCTGGCCGGTGTGCTCGCCGGCGTTCCCTCGGACCGGCCGCTGACCGGGGTGGTGCACCTGGCCTGCGTGACCGATGACGGGCTGCTCGACTCGCTGACCGAGGAGCGGATCGACCGGGTGCTGCGGCCGAAGGCCGATGGCGCGTTCCACCTGCACGAGCTGACCAGGGAGCACGACCTGTCGGCGTTCGTGCTGTTCTCCTCGGCCGGCGCCACCGTGGGCAGCCCGGGGCAGGGCAACTACGCCGCGGCCAACGCGTTCCTGGAGGCACTGGCCGCGCACCGGCACGCGCACGGCCTGCCCGCGACCGCGCTGGCCTGGGCGCCCTGGCTGGAACCGGGCGGCATCACCGGCCGGCTGGCCGACCGGGACCGCGCCAGGATCACCCGGGGCGGGGCCATCCCGTGGGACACCGAGTCGGCACTGGACCTGTTCGACGTGGCCTGCGCCTCGGACGCGGCAGTGCTGACCCCGATGCGGGTGGATGCCGCGGTCCTGCGTGAACAGGCGCGGGCCGGAACCCTCCCGCCGGTCCTCAGTGGACTCGTGCGGGCCAGGCGGGCGGCGCGGTCGGCCGAGGCCGGCCCGGCCGAGACGTCACTGGCCAGCCGGCTCGCGGCACTGTCCGAACCGGAGCGCACCGCCGCACTGCTCGACGTGGTCCGCACCCACGCGGCCACCGCGCTGGGGCACTCGACAGCCGAGGCGATCGAGGCGAGGGCGGCCTTCCTGGAACAGGGTTTCGACTCGCTCAGCGCCATGGAACTGCGCAACCACCTCAGCACGGCCACCGGGCTCACCCTGCCGGCCACCCTGGTGTTCGACTTCGCCTCACCTCAGGCACTGGCCGAACACCTGGCCGCCCAGGTCGCCGCCACCACCGGGGCGGCCGGCGCGGACCAGGCCACCGGGGTGGTGTTCACCGCAGGGACGCTGGACTCGGACGCGGCCGGACCGCTGGCCGCGCTGTACTGGCAGGCCTGCGAACTGGGCAAGATCGAGGAGTCGGTACACCTGCTGGAGGCCGCCGCCCAGCTGCGGCCCATGTTCGACGTGGGCGATCTGGACCGGGCACCCGACACGGTTCGGCTGGCCAAGGGGGACGCGGACCCGCTGCTGATCTGCTTCCCGTCGTTCGCGCCGGTGGCCGGGCCGCACGAGTTCGCCAGGTTCGCCGCGAGCTTCCAGCGGTCCCGGGAGGTGTGGGCGATCCCGCAGCCCGGGTTCATCAAGGGGCAGCGGCTGCCGGCCACCATCGAGGCGCTGGCCCTGATGCACGCCGCCGCCGTGCGCGACCGCGCCGGCGACCGGCCGTTCGTCCTGGTTGGACGGTCGGCCAGCGGATGGCTGGCGCAGGAGATCGCCTACCAGTTGGAGGCACAGGGCGGTCGGCTGCCCACCGCCGTGGTGCTGATGGACAGCTCCTCACCGGAGCACATGGCCAAGACCGGCGTGGCCAACGCGATGGGTGGCGCCATGGCCGACCGGGAGAGCGGCTTCGACCTGCTCAGCGACGTCCGGCTGGCCGCGATGGGCGGCTACTCGCGGATCTTCGACGGCTGGCGGCCCAAACCCGTTGTCACGCCGACGCTGCTGCTCAGCGCGCTCGACCCGTTCTCACCCGACCTGCTCGACCCGGCCAACCCGCACCACGCGGACTGGCGCTCCTTCTGGGAACTGCCCCACGAGGCCGTGGACGTTCCAGGAGACCACTTCTCGATTCTGGAGAAACACGCCGACTCCACTGCCGCGGCCGTGGAGAAATGGCTCAACCACAACGTCTGAACGGCTTGGCCGGAAAGGTTCGTGCAATGAAAGTCGTCATCATCGGAGCGGGATTCGGGGGCATGGCCTGTGCCATCTGGCTGGCCGAGGCCGGGCACGAGGTCGAGCTGTACGAGCAGGCGCCGGAGGTGCGCACCACCGGCAACGGCGTGCTGCTGCTGCCCAACGGCACCGGCCTGCTGCGCGAGCTGGGGGTGGACCTGACCGGGCTGGGCGCCCGGATGGACTCGGTGGACGGGCTGTTCCGGGACGGCACGCCAGCGCTGAAGGTGCGGCTGTCGGTGATCGCCGAGCGGTTCGGCAACCCGGTCCTGGTGGCCTCGCGCGGCCGGATCGCCGAGCGGATGGCCCAGCGGTTGCCCGACGGCGTGCTGCGGGTGGGCATGCGGTGCACCGGGATCGAGCAGATCGGCGAGGGGCCCGGCTCGGTGGTGGTGTCCTTCGCGGACGGCACCCAGGTCAAGGCGGACGCGGTGATCGGCGCGGACGGCCAGCGCTCGGTGGTGCGCACCGAGCTGTTCGGCGCCGACCCGGCGCGCTACCTCGGTGACGCCACCTGGCACGGCATCACCGACATGCCCGGCGCGTTCGCCGAGGGGCACGCCGTGCACAGCATCTTCGGCGACGAGGGCATCTGCGTGATGCACCCGGTCGGCGAGGGCCGCGTGTACTGGGCGTTCGAGCTGCCGTTCAGCGACGGGGACCGGCTGCCGCCCGGCGCGGTCGGCGACACCACCTCGCTGAAGGGCGAGGGGTCGGCCGTGGCCAACCTGCGGGCCCGGTTCGCCCACTGGACCGCGCCGGGGCTGCGGGAACTGCTCGCCGCCATGCGCGATGCGGACGTGAGCGTGTTCCCGCACATCATCCACCGGGCGCTGCCCGAGTGGGGCAAGGGCCCGATCACCCTGGTCGGCGACGCCGCGCACGTGGTGCCGCCGCGGGTGGGCATGGGGCTGAGCCAGGCACTGGAGGACGCCTGGGTGCTCAGCCGCGCGCTGTCCGGCCCCGGGGACGTGGCGGCCAGGGTGCGCGGTTACGAACAGGTCCGCATCCGCCGGGTGCGCGGCATGCAGAAGGCGGCCATGGCGTTGGGCCGCAAGACCGTGCCGGCGCCGCCGTGGCTGCTGCGCCGGATCGGCAAGCTGCTGCCGGTGACCAAGTTCAACCTCGCGCAGGTCAAGAACTCCAGCAACTACCTGAACAACGACCTGTCCACGGTCGGCTAGGAGCAGCCCGATGATGCACGCGGCGGTACTGCACGCCTTCGGGCAGGCGCCCCGGTTCGAGGAGTTCCCCGAGCCCACGCCCGGTGAGGGCGAGGTGCTGGTCAGGGTCACGGCGGCGGCGCTGACCCCGCTGGCCCGCTGGGTGGCCAGCGACCGCGACTTCGCCCGGGGCCGGGAGGTGCCGTTCATCTGCGGCACCGAAGGGGTCGGTGAGCTGGCGGACGGCTCCCGGGTCTCCTTCGGGGTGGTGCGCGCGCCCTACGGCGCCATGGCCGAGTACGCGGTCGCGCCGCAACGGCTGTGCACGCCGATCCCGGACGAGGTCGACGACGTCACCGCGGCCTCGATGATGAACCCGGCGGTGTCGTCGTGGAACGCGCTTGCCTTCGGTGCCAAGCTGGTGCCGGGGGAGACCCTGCTGGTGCTGGGGGCCACCGGGGTCGCCGGGCAGGTGGCCATCCAGGTGGCCAGGCTGCTCGGCGCGGGCCGGGTGGTGGCCGCCGGCCGCGACGAACGGGTGCTCGCCCGGCTCGCCGAGAACGGCGCCGACGCGGTGATCCCGTTGGGACAGTCCGATGTGGACCTCGCCGAGGCGTTCCGGCGCGCGGCCGGCGAGGAGGGCTACCAGGTGGTCCTGGACTACCTGTGGGGCCGCCCGGCGCAGGTGCTGCTGGACGCGCTGCCCCGCCGGTTCATGGTCTCCCGGGAGGTCCGCTACCTCCAGCTGGGCAACAGCGCGGGCAGCACGATCTCGTTGCACGCCAACGCGTTGCGCCGCACCGGCGTGACCCTGGGCGCGGGCAGTCCGCCCCCGATCACCCAGCTCCAGGAGTTGTACGCGCAGGTCATGACGCACGCCGCCAACGGAAACCTGCGGGTGGACCGGGATCCGGTCGCCCTCGCCGATGTGGAGAGCGCCTGGCAGCGCGTTGTCAGCGGGCGCCGCACCGTCGTCATTCCCTGATCAGGAAGGTTGTCATGGACTCACTGGCCCAGGCGGCGCTGAACGGCGCCAGCTCTGACGAACTGCTCCGCCACCCGGTCCCGACCGAGTACCTGGCCGCGCACACCAGGATCGAGGACATCGGCATGTTCGGCGGTGCCGAGGACAAGGACGTGCGCAAGTCGCTGCGGGTCGGCCGGGTGCCCATGCCCGAACTGGCCCCCGACGAGGTGCTGGTCGCGGTGATGGCCAGCTCCATCAACTACAACACGGTCTGGTCCGGCACGTTCGAGCCGGTGCCGACGTTCAGCTTCCTCAAGCAGTACGGCAAGCGCGGCTACTGGGAGCGCCGCCACGACCAGCCCTACCACGTGCTCGGCTCGGACGCGGCCGGGGTGATCGTGCGGGTCGGTGTCGGCGTGCGCCGCTGGCAGGTGGGCGACCACGTGCTGGCCAGCCCCATCCAGGTGGACGACCAGGAGGCGGTCACCCACCACGACGGCATGCTCGGCGAGGGCCAGAAGGCGTGGGGCTACGAGACGAACTTCGGTGGCCTGGCGCACTACGCGGTGGTGCGGGCCAGCCAGCTCATCCCCAAACCCGCCCACCTGACCTGGGAGGAGGCCGCGAGCACCCCGGCCTGCGCGGGCACCGCCTACCGGATGCTGGTCAGCGACCGGGGCGCCCGGATGAAGCAGGGCGACGTGGTGCTGATCTGGGGCGCGGCCGGCGGACTCGGCGTCTACGCCGTGCAGCTGGTCAAGCAGGGCGGCGGCATCCCGGTGGGGGTGGTGGGCTCCGCGGAGAAGGCGCGCAAGCTGCGCGCGCTCGGCTGCGACGTGGTGATCGACCGGTCCGAGATCGGCATCGGCGACGACGACGGCAGCGACCCGGCCACGGTGATCGAGGCGGGCAAGCGGCTGGGCCGGATCATCCGCCGGGAGACCGGCGAGGACCCGCACATCGTCTTCGAGTACGTGGGCAGGGCCACCTTCGGCATCTCCATGTTCGTGGTCCGGCGCGGCGGTGTCGTGGTGACCTGCGGGTCCAGCACCGGTTACCAGCACCAGTACGACAACCGCTACCTGTGGATGAAGCTCAAGCGGCTGATCGGCAGCCACGCCGCCAACCTCCAGGAGCAGTGGGAGAGCAACCGGCTGATCGACATGGGCCGGATCATGCCGATGCTGTCCTGCGCCTACCCGTTGGAGGACATCGGCGAGGCCGGCCGACTGGTGCAGACCAACGCGCACACCGGCAAGGTCGGCGTGCTGTGCCTGGCCCCGGAGCGCGGCCTCGGCGTCACCGACCCGGACAAGCGCGCCCGCATCGGCGAGGACCGGATCAACCCGCTGTGGAACGGATGAGCCATGACAACCCAGTCGGTCGGCATCCTGGGCACGGGGTCCTACGTGCCAGCACAGGAGATCACCAACGAGGATCTGGCTCCGGGGTTGGGCGTGACTCCGGAGTGGATCGTGCGCAAGACCCAGATCGAGACGAGGCGGTACGCCGCACCGCACGAGGCCACCTCGGACCTGGCGATCAGGGCGGCGGTCGAGGCGCTGGACCAGGCCGGGCTGACCGCGGACCAGCTGGACTACCTGATCGTGCCCAGCACGACCGGTGACGCGCCGCTGCCACCGACCTCGTGCCTGGTGCAGGCCGCGCTGGGCGCCCGAAGGGCGGCCTGCTTCGACATCAACATCGCGTGCAGCGGCTTCGTGTACGGGCTGGCCATCGCCCAGGGGCTGGTGGCCGCCCGGCCCGGCGCGCACGCCCTGGTGGTCGCGGCCGACGTGTGGTCCCGGTTCATCGACCCCACCGACCGGGCCACCACCGTGCTGCTCGCGGACGCGGCCGGCGCCGCCGTGGTCGGCCCGGTGCCCTCGGGGTACGGCATCGTCGAGACCGACCTGCTCGGGCACGGCGACCAGGCACCGCTGCTGGTGATCGAGGCCGGCGGCAGCCGGCGGCCGGCCTCGGAACGGACCGTGGCCGAGGTCGGGCACGTGCTGCGGATGCGCGGTCGGGAGGTCACCGAGTTCGTGCTGGGCAACGTGCCGCCGTCGATCAAGGAGGTGTTGGCCAGGGCCGGGGTCCGGCCCGACGAGGTCACCCACTTCGTGCCGCACCAGGCCAACGGGGTGCTGCTCGGCAAGCTCGCCGAACAGTCCGGTTTGGACAACGCGGTCACGCACCGCACCATCGAGCGGTACGGCAACTCCGGGTGCGCGTCCCTGCCGGTGACCCTCGACGACGCCAACCGGGCCGGCGCGCTTGGCGACGGGGACCTGGTGCTGCTGGCCGGGTTCGGCGGTGGCATGGCCGTGGGCACCTGCCTGCTGCGCTGGTGCCCGACCGGCGGGACGGCGACCCGGTGAGCGGCGAGGGCAACCCGGTGGACGGCACGGCGGGTGGTGCGGCCGAGCGGATCAGCCGGGTCGGCGTGGTCGGCTGCGGGCTGATGGGCGCCGGCATCGCCGAGGTGTGCGCCCGGCCGGGAACGAGCGTGCTGGTCGCGGTGACCTCGGAGAGTTCCCTGGCCGCCGGGCGCAAGCGGATCACCGAATCGCTGGACCGGGCCGTGCGCAGGGGAAAGCTCAGCGACGCCGAGCGGGTGGACGCGCTGGCCCGGATCGCCTTCACCACCGACCTCGGTGATCTCGCCGACCGCCAGCTGGTCATCGAGGCGGTCACCGAGCACGAGCCGACCAAGCTGGCGGTGTTCGCCCAACTCGACGCCGTGCTGACCGACCCGGACGCGATCCTGGCGACGAACACCTCGTCGCTGCCGGTGATGAAGATGGCCAGGGCCACCAGCCGGCCCGGCCAGGTGGTCGGGATGCACTTCTTCAACCCGGTCCCGGTGCTGACCCTGGTGGAGCTGGTCGGCACGCTGCTCACCGAGGAGCGCACCATCACCAGGGCGGCCGCGTTCGCCACCGGCACGCTGGGCAAGCAGACCGTGCGCTCGCGGGACCGCGCCGGGTTCGTGGTGAACGCGCTGCTGGTGCCCTACCTGCTGGCCGCGATGCGGATGGTCGAGTCCGGGTTCGCCTCGGCCGAGGACATCGACAGGGGCATGACCCTGGGCTGTGCCCACCCGATGGGCCCGCTGCGGCTGGCCGACCTGATCGGCCTGGACACCCTGCACGCGGTGGCGACCGGGCTGTACGCGGAGTTCAAGGACCCGGTCTACGCGGCGCCGCCGGTGCTCTCCCGCATGGTCGACGGCGGGTTGCTCGGCGCGAAGTCGGGGCGCGGCTTCCACACCTACCAGTGAACGGGACACCATGCAGACAATCACGCGGACCCGGGTGGCCAGGGCGGTGCGGCCGGGCGGACCCGACGTCATCGAACTGTCCGTTGTGGACCTGTCGCCGCCCGGTCCGGGCGAGGCGCTGGTCCGCGTCGAGGCGGTCGGGCTCAACCACGCGGACACCCTGATCCGCTCCGGCGACTACGCGGTCACCATGCCGTTCCCGCTCGACGTCGGTGTGGAGGCGGCCGGAACGGTGGTGGCCACCGGGCCGGAGGTGGTGCTGCCGCCGGGCACCCGGGTGGCCGGCACCGGCTGGCTGGGCGCGTGCGCGGACTTCGTGACCGTGCCGGCCGAACGCCTGGTGCCCGTTCCGTCCGAACTGGACACCGAGGCGGCGGCCTGCGTGGCGCACGCCGCCGCGGCGGCCGGCGCGCTCACCCGGGTGTGGCCGGTGGCCGGTCGGACCGCGGCGGTGTGGGGCGCGGCCGGCGCGGTGGGCCGGCTGCTGGTGCCGCTGCTCACCGCGCTCGGCGCGGAGGTGGTCGGCATCGCCAGCGGGGACCGGGTGGCCGTGCCGCGCGCGCTGGGCGCGGCGCACGTGGTGGACCGGTCCGCCGGGCGGGTGGCCGAGGACGTGCGCGCGGCCACCGGCGGGCGCGGCGTGGACGTGGTGTTCGACCCGGTCGCCTCGGCGACGTTCCGCACCAGCCTGGCCATGCTGGCGCCGCGCGGCTGCCTGGTCAACTACGGCCAGCTGGACGGTCCGATCAGCGGCGCGGACTTCGCCGAGCTGTACCGGGCCGGCGGGGTGTTCGTCACCAAGTTCAACGCCGGCGCCTACGTGAGCGGCTACGACGACGTGCGCGGGCTGATCGCCGCCGGGCTCGACCTCGCGGCCACCCGGCCCGGCGTGGTCAGCCCGGTCGCCGGCCGGTTCGGGCTCGACGAGGTCGCCGCCGCCTACCGGGCGCTGGAAGCGGGCGCGCCGGGCAAGGTCCTGGTGCTGCCCACCCGGGGCGGCCGCTGATGTACACCACCAGCACGGCCTTTCTGGAGGCACTGGGCGAGGCCGGCGTCCGCTACGCCTTCGCCAACCTGGGCAGCGACCACCCCGGGCTGATCGAGGCCTACGCCGCGGCCAGGGCCGAGGGCACCGCGCACCGGTTCCCCGAACTGATCATCTGTCCACACGAGAGCGTGGCCATGTCGGCCGCCCAGGGCTACGCCCAGGTGACCGGGCAGCCGCAGGCGGTGATCGTGCACGTGGACTGCGGCACCCAGAACGTCGGCGGCATGCTGCACAACGCGGCCAAGGCGCGAGTGCCGGTGCTGCTGTTCGCCGGCGCCTCACCGGCCACACAGGACGGTGAGCTGCCCGGCAGCCGCAACGAGTTCATCCACTGGATCCAGGACGTGCACGACCAGCGCGGCATCGTGCGCGGATACACCAAGTACGACAACGAGATCCGCACCGGCCACAACGTCAAGACCCTGGTGCGCCGGGCGTTGCAGATCGCCACCAGCGCGCCGGCCGGCCCGGTGTACCTGGTGGGCGCGCGCGAGGTGATGGAACAGCCCCTGGAGCCGGCACCGGCCGCCCCGGCCGGTTTCGCCGCCACCGCGCCGACCGCGCTGGCCGCCGACGTGGTGCACCGGATCGCCGGGGCACTGGCCGGGGCGCGCGACCCGCTGGTGGTCACCTCCTACCTGGGGCAGCGGCCGGACGCCGTGCCGGAACTGGTGCGGCTGTGCGAGCTGCTGGCGGTTCCGGTGCTGGAGTCCATGCCGATGTACGTGAACTTCCCAGCCGACCACCCGCTGCACGTGGGTTACCAGTGGAACACCCGCGCGCAGAACCCGGTGCTGGCCGAGGCCGACGTGGTGCTGGTGCTGGGCAGTGACGTGCCGTGGATCCCCACCAGCAACCGGCCGGCCCGCGACGCCAGGATCTTCGTGGTGGACGTGGACCCGCTCAAGGAGCAGATGCCGCTGTGGCACGTGCCGGCCGAGGTGTTCGCCCAGGCCGATCCGGGCACGGCCGTGCGGCAGCTGGCCGACCGGGTCGCCGGCCTGCCGGTGGACGCCGACGCGGTGGCCGCGCGCCGGGAGCGGGCCGCCGCCGAACACCGCCGGCTGGCGGCGGAGCTGGCCGAGCGGGAACGTCCTGGCGAGGTCATCACCCCCGAGTACCTGGTGGCCTGCGTGCGGGAGGCCGTTGACGCGGACACCCTGGTGCTGTCCGAGGCGATCACCAACTTCCAGGTGGTCAACGAACACCTGCGGCGCACCGTGCCCGGCTCGCTGCTCAGCTCGGGCGGCGGGTCGCTCGGCTGGTACGCGGGCGCGGCCATCGGCGCGAAACTGGCCGCGCCCGACCGGCTGGTGGTGTCCCTCGTCGGCGACGGCACCTACCTCTTCGGGGTGCCGTCCTCGGCGTACTGGGTGGCCAACCGCTACCAGGCGCCGAGCCTGACCGTGGTCATCGACAACCAGGGCTGGAAAGCGCCCAAGATGTCCACGCTGGGCGTGCACCCGCACGGGGTCGCCGCGGCCAACGACGACTTCAACGTCAGCTTCGCGCCCGGGGCGGACCTGCCCGGGATCGCCGCCGCCGCCGGTGGTGTGGTCGGCCAGACCGTCACCGACCCGGCCGAACTGCCGATCGCGCTCAAGGCCGCGGTCGACCTGGTGCGCGCCGGTCGCGGCGTGGTGCTCGCGGTGCGCGTGCCCGGCGTGTGACACCGGCGGGCGCGCGGCCCGGTCGGCCTGCCCCGACCCGGCCCGGAACAACCACGGGCGGTGGTAGGGGGCCGCGGTAGGGGTTACTCATGGTGATGGTCGCTGACATACTGCTCATGTGGCCCCGGTGATCACCCGAACACCTCGACCGGGTGGGAACAGGCGATGTCGTCGGCTCGTGCCGGCCAGCCGGAGCCGGCCACGGCAGCATCCCCTGGTGGCCACCCCGACGGGAGCCGCGCGGCCCTCGGCGGTCGGTCTGGCCGGAAAGGACGACCAACGACTATGGCACGACGCGCCGGACCTGACGCCAGCCGGTGGACACGGCGTTACCGACCGGCGTGGCATGCCAGTGCCAGACTGATCTGCCTGCCACCCGCGGGCAGTGCGGCCGACTTCTTCTTCCCGCTCGTCCAGTCGATGCCGTCCACAGTGGACATGGTCGCCATCCAGTACCCCGGCCGGCAGGACCGCGACACCGAACCGTGCGTCGCGGACCTGGGCGCGCTGGCCGACCAGGTGGCCGGGGCGGTGACCGAGTTGGCCGACCTGCCGGTGGCGCTGTTCGGCCACGGCATGGGCGCCACCCTCGGTTTCGAGGTGGCCGTCCGGTTGGAACGCGACGACGTCACGCCGCTCGGGTTGTTCGCCTCGGGCAGCCGCGCCCCGTCCGAGCCGCGCGCGGTGCCCCTGCACCAGTGCGACGACGACACGCTGCTCGCCGAGATCACCGCGCTGGCCGGCGTCGAGACCCAGGCGGGCGCGGACGCCGCGATTCCCCGGGCGGCGCTGCCGGTGCTGCGCGGCGACTACCGGGCCGCCGAAACCTACCGGCCCGCGCCGCACACCCGGGTGCGGTGCCCGATCCTCGCGCTGATCGGGGACAGCGATCCCACAACCACGGTGGACCACGCCCGCGCCTGGCAGCGGCACACCACGGCCCGGTTCGACCTGCACGTGTTCTACGGCGGGCACTGCTACCTGAACTCGTGCACGGCCACCGTGGTCAACACGGTGTCCGAACACATCGCCGCGAACCTGGCGGGCGAGCGGGGCCGGTGAGCCCGCCGGTCAGCCGGACTGGTCCTGGCGCGGCCAACTCCGCACCGGCGGCACCGCGTCGAGCAGTGGATCGGCCTCGGTCAACGGGGTGGCCGGCCCGCAGACCTCGGTCAGCTGCGCCGCGGTCAGGCAGAACACCCGGTTGCCGGTGGAACTGGCCCACGCCACCAGGTCGGCGGTGGGCAGGTCGCGGTCGGACGCGGCCAGCACCACGTTGCCCGGGCGCTGGTTGAGCAGCACGCCGGTTTCGGCGAACACCACGGCGTGCCGGAACACCTCGGTGGCCGAGGCCACGGCCCGCAGGGCGAACCCGAGTTCACCGGAGTCCCAGAGGTTGCTCGCGTACAGCCCGCCGGGCCGCAGCACCCGGGCGGCCCCGCGGACGAACTCGACGGTGGCCAGGTCGGTGGCGACCACACCGCCCCGGAACGCGTCCAGCACGACCAGGTCGACGCTGTCCTCGGGCAGGGCCACCACGCCGGCCCGGCCGTCCGCCGCCCGGACCCGCAGTCCGGGCACGCGGTCCAGGCCCAGGTGCGCCCGGACCAGGTCCACCAACCGGTCGTCGAGTTCGAACACGAGCTGGTTCGAGCCGGGCCGGGTGGCCGCGAGGTAGCGGGGCAGGCTGAACCCGCCACCGCCCACCTGGACCGCGGACACCGGGGCGTGGCCCGGCCAGTGCCGGTCCAGGAGCTGGGCGATCCAGGTGGTGTAGGGCAACCTGAGGTAGGTCGGCTCGGAAAGATCCACATAGGACTGGAGCACGCCGTCGACGACCAGGCGCCACCCGGTGGGGCGGTCGGGATCGGGCAGCAGTTCGGCGTTGCCGAACCTGACCGGCTGCTCCACGGTCTGGCGTGGCCCGCTGTTGGCGTCCAAGGCGTCTCCGGTTCCCGCGATCCGATCCGACCCGGAGTACCCCGGAGCGGACGGGGGCAATCCTAGTTTCCCGGGGCGGCGGGGCCCGCCAGGTGACGGCGCCGGCAGGCCGATCGGCCGAGGACCGCCTGGCGGGCTCAGGCCGGGTAGTCGCCGCCGAGCAGCGCCGCGGCCAGTTCGATGCGGGAGCGCAGCCCGGTGCGGGAGAACAGCCGGCTCAGCCGGCCCTCCACGCTCTTGTCGCTGATCCGCAACACGGTGGCGAGCTGCTTGTTGCTCAGCCCCTCGGCCACCAGCACGGCGAGCAGCCGCTCGCTCTCGGCCACGGTCGCCTGCCGTCCGGGCACCACGATCTCGTGCTCGCGCATCAGGGCGCGCAGCCGCGCCCGGTGCAGCAGGGCACCGAGTTCGCCGTAGATCTCGTACGCCTCGGGCAGCAGCCCCGTGTCGCCCACCCCGTACCGGACCAGCGACTCCAGCACCCCGGCCAACTCCAGGGACTGGCCGCGTTCCCTGGCCACGCGCAGGCACTCCTTGCCCGCGTCGTGGTCGTGCTCGACCACGGCCCGCAGCAGCAGCGCGTACAGCGCGGTCCGGCTGGTGCGCATGGCTTCGGCGATCCGCTCGGCCTCGGCCAGGTGTCCCTGGGCCACGTCCAGCTGCCCGCTGTCCAGGGCCATCTCGGCCAACTGGCGGACGGCGAACTCGGTGCCGATGACCAGGCCGCGCTCACGCGCGGAGTGCTGCGCGGCGGTGAGCTTCGCCGTTGCCCGCTCGGTCTCGCCGAGCACCCGGTCCAGCCCCGCCTCGGCGTAGGTGAGCAGGTGGCCCAGCACCGGGTTGCTGGCGCGGGTGGCGGCCAGCAGGTTGCGGGCGGTGGTCAGCCTGCCCTGGGACAGCAGCAGGGCGGTGGCCGCGCTCTGGACCGCAGCCCGGCCGGTGTCGTGGCCCAGCGCCAGGTTCCTGGCCATGCTCCGCCGAGCCAGGTCGATCGCGGTGTCGGCGTGGCCGCGCAACGCCTCCAGCAGGGCCTGGTTGTTCAGCAGCAGCTGTCCGGTGTCCAGGTTCTCGTCGATGATCAGCTTCTCGGCCCGGCTCAGGTCGCCCAGGGTCAGCAGCAGCGTCACGTACGCGTTCACCCACTGCATCCGGTGCCGCTCCACCTCGCGCAACGGCCGCCGGTCCCGGTTGGCCAGGCCGCGTTCGAAGGGCTCGGGGTTGCCCGACCACAGCTCGGTGATCGCCGTGAAGAGTTCGCCAAGGCCGGCCGATGTCGGGTTGGCCGCCCAGCTGTCCCTGGTGCCGGCGAGCAGGACGCGCGCCTCGTCCCAGCGGTCCAGCGAGAACAGGGCCATCGTCCGGGTGATCGCCTCCTGTCCCGCGTCGCTGGGCCAGCGCCGCCGCTGCGACACGATGTCCTCCAGCGCGGCGAAGTCGCCCATGCTGTGCAGCGCGCCCACCGCCATCCCCTGGAGTTCCTGGGAGACCTCGGGGTTGAGCTGGTCGGAGTACTCCCGCAGCACGGTCTGGGCGCCGGCCAGGCTGCGCTCGTAGTCGCCGTCGGCGAAGCAGATGCTGGCGTGCATCAGCAGGGTGGTGGCCCGTTGCGCGCGGCCCTCGGCCAGGTCGACGGCCGCGCGCAGCCACCGCTCGGCGCGCTGCAGCCGCTCCGAGTCGGTGCCCTGCATCACCCGGCCGAGCAGCTCGGCACGGGCCCTGACCGGGTCGACCAGCCGTCCGGCCGCGGCCACCTGGTCGGTGAGGTAGTCCGGGTCGGCGCAGTGCGCGGCACCGGTCCAGATCGCGGTCACCGCCTTGGCGGCCAGCTGCCGGCGCTCGAACGGGCCGAGGCAGGCGCGCAGGCTGGTGCCGACCAGGGGGAGGGTGAACCGCCACGAGGCGCCGGCCCGACCGCGGTGCAGCACCCCCTGCTGGACCAGGACGGCCAGGTGCGCGCGCACCTGCTCCGGGGACAGCGCGCGCACCTCGCCGATCAGACCGGGCGCGGCCGCGCCCAGCGGGTGCAGCACGGCCATGCCCTTGGCCACCGACCAGGTGGTCGGGCCGAGTCGGCGGATCATCCGCACCAGCTCGTGGTCGGCGGGCAGGGCCACCTCGTACGGGCAGCGCACCAGGTAGGCGTGCCGGTCGACCACGCGCAGCGCCTCGTGGTCGCACAGCCACCGGATCGCCCCGTGCAGCGCGGCCGGAATGCCCCGGGTGAGCCACGTCAGCAGGGTGAGGATCCACTCGTCCGGCACGGCCTGCGTCGCGCCGCGCACCACCTGCCGGATGCCCTCCCGCCGCAGCGGGCGCAGTGCGACCCGGTGCACCAGGTCGTCCCGGCGCAGCCGGTCCAGCATGGGCGGTCCCACGGCGGCCAGCACACCGGTGGCCGGGGTGCGCACCGCGCACACCACGCTGACCGGGGTGCCGGCCAGCCGGCGCACCAGTGCCTCCAGCACGGCCAGGGTGTCCGCGTCCGCCCACTGCACGTCGTCGACCAGCAGCGCGGTCGGCCCGGCGGCCAGCAGGCGAGCCGCGGTCGCGGCAGCGGCCCACCGGGCGAGCGTGGCGTTGTCGTGCGCGCCCTCGGCCGGTCTGATCGGCGACCACGTCGGGCCGGTGCCGGCGGCGGGCGGCGGTGGTTTGGCCCGCTGGTGGGGCTCGCCCCGGGGCAGTGCCAGACTGGTCGGGATGGTCGAGCCGTCGGGGGTGAACCGGATGGCGGTGGTGCGGACGCCGCGGTCGGCCAGCGCGTCGCGCAGCCGGGCGAGCAGCGCGGTGCGCCCCACCCCGGCCGGCCCGGTGATGGTGACCAGTGGTGGTCGCGTTGGCGAGCCGAGTACCCCGAGGATCTCGTCCACGGCACCGATCATCGCGATCGGTGGCCCGAAAGGACCGGGGGAGCGGCCGATCGGCCCATCGAGTATGCCCGAACAGACATGGTCGACTGCCGGAAAGTTACCCGAGGCGGGCGAACACCTCCCGGTTGCGTCACCATGCGTCGTGTGCCGCTGACCCGGGCGTGCGTGCCGGTGTCCACCCGAGGCGTGTGGACCGGAGCGAGTGGCCGGGTGGCGCCGCCCGCGGCGATGTTTCCCCGACTTCGGGGCGCGGGTGAACGCGGCACGGCTGGCGGTGGGTGAGTCGGTCGGCGTTTGACAGCGTGTTCTGGAACTGGGGTGACCGTGGAAGCCTCGGTCGGACCCGCGGCGGTGACCTGTGCCGCCGTGCGGTCCGCCGACGAGCGCCGCGCCGTTGACCGCGGCCGGTGTGCGTGGGAAAGGAGCATGGCGGATGGCGCGCCAGCGGGTGGACCTCGTGGGGCGGCAGGCGGAACTCGCCGCGGTCACCTCGGCGCTGAGCCGGGATCCGCGCCGCGCGGCACTGGTGGTGGTCCGGGGCGCGGGCGGCAGCGGCAGATCGGCCGTGCTGGCCCAGGTGGGCCGCGACCTGCGTGCCGACCAGGTGACCGTGCTCGACATCCCGTTCGGCGTGGAGCGCCCCGACTGGGACCTGTTCGGCGCGCGAGCCGTGCTCGCCGCGGTGCGCGAGCAGTTCGAGCGGATCAACGCCAACCCCCGGCTCGGTGCGTCGATCAACGCGGTGAGCCGGCTGTGCACGGCGGACAGCTATGCCTCGTCCGCGCGGCAGGCCGGCCTGCTGGCCGAACTCACCAGGATGTTCAGCATGATCGGCGCGCGCGGCCGGGTGGCGGTGCTCGCCGACAACGTGGACGCGGTGCCCTGGCCGGTGCTGGCCCTGGCGCCGGCCCACCGCGCCGGCCACCTGGTCGTGGCCACCTGCCTCGACGGCGCCCACGCGCCGGACGGGACCGCCCAGCTGTGCGCACTGGCCGACCAGGTGGTCGACCTGGCGCCGCTGCCCGACGCGGACGTGGGCGACCTGCTGCGGCAGGCGGCGAACATGCCGGTCGACGCCACGCTGAGCCGGGCACTGCGCACCGCCCTCGGTCCGCTGCACGGCAACCCGGGTGCCCTGCTGTCCACCCTGGCGCGGCTGCGGCGGGACGGCCGGCTGGTGGCCGTGCACAACCACCTGTGCCTGCGCGATCGCAGCGCGCCGATCGCGCTGCCCGACGAGCACCCGCTGCTCGCCGAGGTGGGCGCGCTCGGCGGGCCGGGCCGGGACGTGGTGGTCCTGGCGGCCAGCGCGGCGGCCTTCACCGTGGACCAGGTGCCGGTGCTCGCCGCGGCCACCGGCCGCTCACCCGACGAGTGCGGGGCCGCGCTCGACCGGCTGGTGTTCGCCGGCGTGCTGGACACCGACCCGTCGGGCCGGCAGCGCTGCCGGTATCCGGCGCTGGCCGCGACCGTGCTGGCCCAGGCCGGCGCGGCGGCGGTCCGCCAGCTGCACCGGGCCGTGGCCACCCAACTGCTCGCCGCGCCCGACCACGCCCGGCCGGAACCGGCCGTGCTGGCCGACCACGTCACCGCGGCCGGCAGCGCCCTGCCACCCAGTCCGGACCTGGTCGGCCTGCTGCACGAGGAGGCGGTGTGCGTGGCCGACCTCGACCCGGACCGGGCCGCCAACCGCTACCACGCCGCCTGGTGGCACGCGCAGGGCAGCCCGGAGCGGGCCCGGCTGCGGGACGAACTGGTGCGGCTGCTCGTCCGCACCGGCCGCCACCAGCGGCTGGCCGGGTTCGTCGCCGAGGTCGCCACTGACCCCGATGCCCTGCCGGCCGACCCCGCCGCCCGCGCGGAACTGGCCACCGCCGCCGCGCTCGCGTCCATCCACTGTGGACAGCCGGTCGCCGCCGAGGTCCGCGCCGCGCTCGGCGAGACCGAGTCGCTGCGCTGCGCCGACCGGTGGTTGGCCGGCGAGCAGGTGGACGCCGCCGAGATCACCGCCGGCTTCGCCGGGCTCACCGCCGACTGGCCGCGACCCGCCACCACACCCACCGTCACGCTGGGCACGTGGCGCCGGGTGCTGCTGGCGAACCCGCACCTGGCCGGGGTGCTGCGGGACCCGGTGCCGGTGTTCGAGTCGGCGCTCGGCGCCGACTACCGCGTGCCCGAGACCGGGCCGGTGGCCACCTACCACCGGGTCTTCCAGGACTTCGTCGGCGGCGACTGGTCGGGTGCGCTCAGCGCCGTGCGCGAGCTGCTGGCGTCCGGGTGCCAGGACCAGACCTGGCAGACCATCGTGCGGCTGGTCGCGGCGGAGATCTGCGTCTGGCGCGGCAAGGACCGGCGCGCCGCGGCCTGGCTGGACTCGGTTCCCCGGGACTGCGTGTTCCCGGTGATGCGCGGCTGGGTGGAGTGCGGCCTGCACTACCGGGCCGGTGAGCTGGACACCGCGCTGCGCGTGGGCTGGAGCGCCTACCTCCGCACGCGCCACAGGGCCAGCGATCCCATGCGGCGGTCGCTGCTGCTGCGGCTGGCCCTGGTCGCCAAGGAGGCCGGGCAGCAGCGGGCCGAGCGACGCGTGCTCGCCGAGGTGGACACGCTGTACGCGCGCGAGGGCGGTGTCCTCGTCCGGGAACTCGCGCTGCTGGTGCGCGGCCTGATCGGCAACGATGCGGCCAGCGCCCGGGTGGGTGAGCGGCTGGTGCGGCTGCGCGAACACCAGCCCGACCTGTACTGGGCGTGCCTGGTGGTGGGGCAGGTGGCCGCCGACCCGAGGCCGTGGCTGCACGAGGCGTACGAGATCGCCGACTCGCTGGGCGCGCCCCGGCTGCGGGCCAAGGCCAGGCAGCTGATGGAGGACCTCGGGGTGGGGGTGCCGTCGGCCAGGGCCCGCCGGGTCGAGTTCTCCGGGATCGAGCTGCGCATCATCGAGCTGATCCAGCAGGGCTACACCAACCGGCAGATCGCGCTGGAGGTGCGGATCAGCGAGAAGACCGTGGAGAACCACCTCACCCGGCTGTTCCTCAAGGTGGGCTGCCGCACCCGGCACGGCCTGGCCGCGGCCACCCTGGGCGGGCAGCTGGAGTCGGTCGGCGCGTGACCGCCGCGGCCGGGCGAGCGCCGTCCGGGGTCAGGAGCCGGCCGGCGCCAGTCGCTGGGTGGCCGTCCGGCCGGCCAGCAGCTGCGCGGTCACCCCGGCCACCCGGGCGCCCAGCAGCTGGCAGGTGCGCACGTCGGCGCGGTGCACCCGGTCGGCGGCCACGTCGGTGTCGCTCTGCGCGCCCGCGCCGAGGAAGAAGCCGAGCCGGTTCAGGTCGTCCTCGCTGCCGGTGGTGCTGTTCCAGCCCGGACCGAGCCCGAGGCTGACCCAGTGCATGTGGTGCTGCGCGGCCAGCACCACCAGGGAGACCAGGGCCTGCAACTTGTCGCCGCTCTTGGCGCCGGAGTTGGTGAAGCCCGCCGCGACCTTGTCCCGCCACGCCCCGGTGTGGCAGCGGCGCGAGGTGCGTTCGGCGAAGGTCTGGAAGCCGGCGGAGACGTTGCCCATGTAGGTGGGGGTGCCGAAGACGATGGCGTCCGCGTCGTCGAGGACCGCCCACTGGTGGTCGGTCATCCCGTCGACGGCGAGCGCGGTGACCTCGGCCCCGGCCTGGCGCGCCCCGTCGGCCACGGCCGCGGCGAGCGCGGCGGTGTGGCCCCGGCCCGAGTGGTAGGCGACGGCGACCCGGGGGCGCGGGCCGGCGGTGCTGGTCATGGCGGTGCTGGTCATGTGGTGCTCCTGTTCGGGTGGGGGTGCGGACCGGGCCGGCTCACGCGGACCAGCTCGGGTAGTGCGCGGCGACCTCCCGGTAGCGCTCGGCCCAGCCGGGCAGCTCGGTGCCGGCCAGGTGGGCGGCCAGCCGGTCCAGGAACGCGTGCGTGCCCGGGGTGAAGCCCCTGGCGTTGCGCACGCCCAGGCCGCGGTGGCTGAACCTGAGCACGGTGCCCTCGCCGTCGCGCTCCAGCTCGTAGCGGACCACGCTGTCCTCCACGATGGGCTGGGTCCACTCGTGTTCCAGCACGTGCGGCGGGTCCCAGACGAGGATCCGGCCGGTCATCCGCTTCTGCCGGTCCGGGATGGGCGGGTCGGCGGGCACCATGTCGATGACGCCGCCCGCCCGACCGTCGATGCTGGTCTCGCCGAACCAGGCGGCGCGCTGCTCCGGGTCGGTGATGGCCGCCCACACCACCTCCACGGGGTGGGGCAGGCGGCGGACAAAGCTGATCACGGCGTGCTCGCCGTCGGTCGACAGCTCGCCGTAGCGGTCACTCACGGGAGTCCTCCGGGGTGGGCTGGGTGGTGGCCAGGTGGTGTTCCAGCGCGTCGAGGTGGCGCGCCCAGTAGCGGCGGTAGCGGCCGATCCACTCGTCGATCTCGACCAGCCCGTCCGCGCGCAACGCGTAGATCCGGCGCTGTGCGTCCGGGCGGACCTCGACCAGCCCGACCTCCCGCAGCACCCGCAGGTGGCGGGAGACCGCGGGCTGGGTCAGGCGCGGCAGCAGCGCCACGAGTTCACCGGCGGACCGCTCCCCCTGGGCCAGCGCGTCCAGCAGCGCCCGCCGGTTGGGTTCGGCCACGGCTTCGAACACGTCCATGACATCCAGTATCAGCGACGCTTTATATAAGCGCAACTTGATAATGCCTGCTAGGGTCCTACTCCCGGCTCGGCGGCTCGTCATTGACAGAGGTTGGTCGGCTTCCTAAGTTGATGTCGTTGTCTTCATTCGCGGCAACTGTCCACCCATGCAGACGGGAGACCAGCGTGCGCGGCAGCCGGTGGTTGCCGCCCGACCAGCCCCACCACCGCGTCAGTCGAGGAGCGAGCCCCGTGCCCACCCCCGCCAGGCAGCGCATCGCCGCCGTTGACCTCACCCCGGTCGCCTTCAAGGACCTGCCGCTGCTCAACGCGGTCGGCGTGCACGAGCCGCACGCGATCCGCACGGTCGTGGAGGTCCGCACCGACGAGGGGCTGACCGGGCTCGGCGAGACCTACGGCGACACCGCGCACCTGGACCGGCTGCGCCGGGCCGCCGAGCTGATCGTGGGCACGGACGCGTGGGACCTCAACGCGGTGGCCGGCCAGGTCCGCGCCGCGCTGGCCGGGGACGCCGGCGCCGGCGGGCACGGCATGGCCGGCATGGTCACCAACTCCAGCACCGCGGACGCGGTGTTCTCCCCGTTCGAGGTGGCCTGCCTGGACATCCAGGGCAAGGCGACCGGCCTGCCGGTCAGCACGCTGCTGGGCGGCGCGGTCCGCGACCGGGTGGACTACTCGGCCTACCTGTTCTACAAATGGGCCGGGCACCCGGACGCCGAGCCGGACTCCTGGGGCGCGGCCCTGGACCCGGACGGCCTCGTCGCCCAGGCGCGCCGGATGATCGACGAGTACGGGTTCTCCGCGATCAAGCTCAAGGGCGGGGTGTTCCCGCCCGACGAGGAGATCGCCGCGATCCGGGCACTGCGCCAGGCGTTCCCCGAGCACCCGCTGCGGCTGGACCCCAACGCCGCGTGGACCGTGCCCACCTCGGTCCGGGTCGGCCGGGAGCTGGACGGCGTCCTGGAGTACCTGGAGGACCCGACCCCGGGCATCGAAGGCATGGCCGAGGTGGCCAGGCAGGTGTCCATGCCGCTGGCCACGAACATGTGCGTGGTCAGCTTCGCCGACCTGGACCCGGGCATCCGGCAGCGCGCCGTGCGGGTGGTGCTCTCCGACCACCACTTCTGGGGCGGCCTGCGCCGGTCCACCCTGCTGGCCGGCATCTGCGAGACCTTCGGGGTGCGGCTGTCCATGCACTCCAACTCCCACCTCGGGATCAGCCTGGCCGCCATGACCCACCTGGCCGCGGCCACCCCCAACCTCAACTACGCCTGCGACACCCACTGGCCGTGGAAGAGCGCGGACGAGGACGTGGTCAAGCCGGGCGCGCTCACCTTCGAGGCGGGCGCGGTGGCCGTGCCGACCGGGCCGGGGCTCGGTGTGGAACTGGACCGCGACGCCCTGGGGCGGCTGCACGAGCAGTACCTGGAGTGCGGCATCCGCGACCGCGACGACACCGGCTACATGAAGCGCGTCGACCCGAGCTACGAGCTGAAGAAACCGCGCTGGTGAACCGACCTGTCCGCAGGACGCGCCGCCGTCCACCCATGTGGACCGCTGTCCGGCCCGGTGGGTAGCCTGATTTCGGGACGACAGCAGAGGCAGGCCAGATGACACCGCTTTCCGCGCAGGCGCTGGACGGCTCCGAATCCGGGGTCCGCGAGGTCAAGTCCGCCGCGCGCACCGTGGAGGTGCTGGAGTTCCTGGCCGCCAGGCAGAACCGCCCGGTCCGACTGCGCGAGCTGAGCGAGGCGCTGAACGTGCCGCGCAGCAGCCTGCACGCGCTGCTGCGCACCCTCGCCAAGTACGGGTGGGTGCGCGCCGACTCCACCGGAACCCTGTACGGCATCGGCATCCGCGCCCTGCTGGCCGGCACCAGCTACCTCGACTCCGACCCGTACCTGCCGCTGGTCGCGCCGCACCTGGACGAACTGCGCGAGCGGCTGGACGAGACCTTCCACTTCGGCCGGCTCGACGGCCAGGACGTGGTGTACCTGGCGACCAAGGAGTCCAGCCAGTACCTGCGGCCGTTCAGCCGGGTGGGCCGCCGGCTGCCCGCCTACAGCACCTCGCTGGGCAAGGTGCTGCTCGCCAGCCGACTGGGCGAGGAACTGGACCGGCACCTGCCGGACACGCTCACCGCGCTCACCCCGCACACCCTCACCGACCGGGCCGCGCTCGACGCCGACCTGGCCAGCACGCGGGAGCGCGGCTACGCCGTGGACAACGAGGAGAACAGCCTCGGCCTGCGCTGCTTCGCGGTCGCGCTGCCCTACGCCGAACCCGCGTCGGACGCGATCAGCGCGTCGATCCCGATCGCCCGGCTCACCGAGCAGCGCCAGGCCGAGGTGATCCAGGCGCTGCGCCAGGCGGCGGACCGGATCGCCAGGTCCGCCGGCCCGCTGCACGGCGCGACCGGCTGGCTCTGAGGCGCACCCGGTCCGTGCTCCACTGTGGAACATCCACAGTGGAGGTGTTGCCGACCACTGTGGACGGACCGGAGCGGAATCCGGGACGGGTGAACACACCTCGGCGCCGCGACCCGGTGTGCTGGTAGCGGGTCGCGGCGCCGAGCGCGCGGTCAGAGCGTGCGGGCCAGCCGGTCGGCCAGCAGCCGGGTGAAGTGCGCCGGGTCGCTCAGCTCGCCGCCCTCGGCGAGCAGGGCCATGCCGAACAGCAGCTCCGCGGTCTCGCCGAGGTCGGTCTCGTCCCTGCCGTCCTCGTGCGCCTTGCGCAGCCCGGTCACCAGCGGGTGCGCCGGGTTGAGTTCGAGGATCCGCTTGACCGGCGGCACCTTCTCGCCCATCGCCCGGTACATCTTCTCCAGGGTCGGGGTCAGGTCGTGGGCGTCACCGACGATGCACGCCGGGGAGGTGGTCAGCCGGGAGGACAGCCGGACCTCCTTGACGTTGTCCTTCAGCCGGGTGGTCAGCCAGGACAGCAGCGCGGCGAACTCCTCGTTCTGCTGCTCGGTCTCGGCCTTCTCCTCGCTGTCCAGGTCGACCTCGCCCTTGGCGATCGACTGGAAGCGCTTGCCCTCGAACTCCGGGACCGAGTCGACCCACATCTCGTCGATCGGGTCGGTGAGCACCAGCACCTCGAAGCCCTTGGCCTGGAACGCCTCCATGTGCGGGGAACTCTCGATGACCGAGCGGGACGCGCCGGTCATGTAGTAGATGTGCTCCTGCCCGTCCTTCATCCGGTCCACGTACTCGCGCAGCGTGGTCGGCTTGTCCGCGTCGTGGGTGGAGGCGAACGAGGCGATGTTGAGGATGGCGCCGCGGTTCTCGGTGTCGCTGAGCAGCCCCTCCTTCACCGCGGCGCCGAACTCGCGCCAGAACGTGGCGTAGCGCTCGGGGTTCTCGCTCATCATCGTCTTCACCGTGGACAGCACCCGCTTGACCAGGCGCCGCCGCATCAGCTCGATCTGGCGGTCCTGCTGCAGGATCTCCCGGGAGACGTTGAGCGACAGGTCCTGCGCGTCCACCACGCCCTTGACGAAGCGCAGGTACTCCGGCATCAGCGCCTCGCAGTTGTCCATGATGAACACCCGCTTGACGTAGAGCTGGACGCCGCGCTTGCGCTCCCGCATGAACAGGTCGTACGGGGCGTGCGAGGGGATGAACAGCAGGGCCTGGTACTCGAACGTGCCCTCCGCCTTCAGACTGATCGTCTCCAGCGGGTCGTTCCAGTCGTGGCTGATGTGCTTGTAGAACTCCTTGTACTCCGCCTCGGTGGCCTCGTCCTTGGAGCGCGCCCACAGCGCCTTCATCGAGTTGATCGTCTCGACCTCGCGGGTCGTCTTGCCCTCGGCGTCCTTGCGCTCCACCTCCAGGCGCACCGGCCAGGTGATGAAGTCCGAGTAGCGCTGGACGATCTCCTTGAGCTTCCACTCGGCGGTGTAGTCGAACAGCTGGTCCTCGGTGTCCTCGGGCTTGAGGAACAGCGTGACCGAGGTGCCCTGCGGCGCGTCCTCGGCCGGCTCCAGCGTGTAGGTGCCGTCACCGGTGGACTCCCAGCGGGTGCCCTGCTCCTCACCGGCCCGCCTGGTCACCATGACGACCTTGTCCGCGACCATGAAGCTGGAGTAGAACCCGACACCGAACTGGCCGATCAGGTCCTGCGAGGCCGCCGCGTCCTTGGCCTCCTTGAGCTTGCGCAGGAACTCGGCCGTGCCCGACCTGGCGATGGTGCCGATGAGGTTGACCACGTCGTCGCGGGACATGCCGATGCCGTTGTCGCGCACGGTCAGGGTGCGCTGCACCCGGTCCACGTCCAGGCGGATGTGCAGGTCGGAGGTGTCGGCCTGGAGGTCCTTGTCGCGGAAGGTCTCCAGCCGCAGCTTGTCCAGCGCGTCGGAGGCGTTGGAGATCAGCTCGCGCAGGAAGGTGTCCTTGTTCGAGTAGATCGAATGCACCATCAACTGCAGGAGTTGGCGCGCCTCTGCCTGGAACTCACGAGTTTCGACCGGCGTGTTCACTGCGTTCCTTTCCGGCGGATCTCACAACAGCGGCGGACAGCCCGTTCTGTCGGCGCTCTGTCGTGGGTGTCACTCCGCTGTTGCCCAGTGCTAGCTCAACGATTCTGCCAAAACCGCGGCGGCGGGGAATCGGCCGCGACCCCACCCCGGGCAGACCGGCCGCGGCCAGCTGGCTCACTCCACCGGCGGTGTGCCTCCGCCAGTTGCGGCCCGGGGGACCTGCGTGAGAATGGGTGACGGGTAGCTCGAACGGGTGACGTGTGGATCATGCGCCCGTAGCCAGCCGGTGCGGCGGCGAGCTGATACCCGTCGCACCCCCCTACCCGCTGGCCTTTCTGGGCGCGGCCGACCGCGGCACGCGGAACCACAGTCACCCCCCCCACGCGAAGTGGAACCCAGGAGACAAGGGGGACAAACCATGCGCGATGCGACGTTCACCAGGGCAGCCGCTGGCGTCGCCCTGTCCGTGGCGGCACTGCTCGGCGCGACGGCACCCACCGCGCCCGCCGCCACCGGGGACGCACCGCAGACCGGCGTCTTCACCCAGGTCAGACCCGCCGCGAGCGCGGACGAGGACCAGCTCGCCGGCTACCTCATCGACGAGCACCGCCGCGTCTGCGGCACCACCCTGCGCCGCGACGACCGGCTGAACAACCTGGCCACGCACCACAGCCAGTACATGGCCGGCCTGAACAACGGCAACGGCGTGCTGACCCACGAAGACCCGTGGGGCGACCTCAACTCGCGCTTCCGGCACGTCGGCTACCAGCCCAGATGGGTGGGCGAGACGGTCTACTGGGGCAGCGGCACCAACCGAGGCCCGCACGCGGTCATGTACGCGCCCAACTACGGGTGGATGAACAGCCCACCGCACCGGGCGATCATCCAGAACTGCCGGTACACGGACTTCGGGGTCGGCTCGGCCGTGCCGTACAGCGCCACCGGGAAGACCTTCTGGACCGCGGAGTTCGGCAGCCGGTGACCGGCCGCGCCACCGCGCCTGGCGTACCCTCTCCCGCGAAGCCGGATCGAACATCCTTCGGCCGATCGTCCTGATCGGCGGCGATCACGCGTGGGATGTTCGACCGGACGACCAACCGGGGAGGGGTGCGGTGGACGCGGTGGACCGGGCGATCCTGCGGCGGCTGCAACGTGACGGCCGGCAGACCAACCGGGAGCTGGCCGAGGCCGTGGGCGTGGCGCCGTCGACCGCGCTGGAGCGCACCAGGGCGCTGCGGGCGCGCGGCGTGATCACCGGCTTCCACGCGGCCGTCGACCCGGCCGCGCTCGGCCGCGGCGTGCAGGCGCTGATCTCGATCCGCATCCGGCCGCAGTCCAGGGAGGCCATCGTCTCGGTGCGGGACAGCATGGCCAAGCTGCCCGAGACGCTCGGGGTGTTCGTGGTGACCGGCAACGAGGACGTCCTCGTGCACGTGGCCGTGCCCAGCACCCAGTACCTGCGGGACTTCGTGCTGGACCGGCTGGCCCGGCGCAAGGAGTTCGTGGACGTGCGCACCACCGTGGTGTTCGACTACGTCCGGCCGGCGGAGCAGACCGAACTATCGGACACCGCTGGGCCGAATCACCGAACTTCCTACGACTGAGACCCGGCTGGCCGGCTGGCGGCCGAAGCTGTGCCGTCGGCACGGGTGCCAGGCGAACATCGTTCGGTTTCTGGCGGTGTTCGCCGGCGTTGTGCCTAGCGTCGACGGCCGTGGAGCAACGAAACGAGCCGTCGGGTGTGCTGCTGGTGCTGGGCGCCGGGCTGTTGTGGGGCAGCGTCGGACCGGCCCAGGTGCTCGCCGGCCCCGGCGCGCCCCCGGTCGCGCTGGGCGGCGCGCGTGTCCTGCTCGGCGGCCTGGTGCTGGCGGGCATCGTGCTGGCCACCACGCCCCGGGCCTACCAGGGGTGGCCCCGCGCGTCCTGGCCGCCGCTGCTGGCCGCGACCGCGGCCACCACCGTCTTCCAGGCGGCGTTCCTGACCTCGGTCGCGCGCACCGGCGCGGCCCTGGCCACGGCCGTGACCTTCGGGATCGTGCCGGTGGCCACCGGCGTGTGCGAGCGGCTGGTGCTGGGCACCCGGCTGTCCCGGCGCTGGATCGGCGGCACGGCGTGCGCCGTCCTCGGCTGCGCCCTGGTCACCGCGCCGGCCGGCGCCGACCGCGTCGACCTGGTGGGCGTGGCGTTCGCCGTGCTCTCCGGCGGCTGCTTCGGGGTCTACACGGTGTCGGCCAAACTGCTCACCCTCGGCCGGGTCAGCATGCCGGCGGCGGTGTCGGTGACGCTGCTGGTCGGCGGGGTGCTGCTGGCACCGTGGACGCTGGCCGGCCTGCCGGCGCTCACCACCGCGCGGTCCCTGGCGCTGGTGGCCTGGCTCGGCCCGATCACCGCCGCGCTGGCGTACTGGTTCTTCGTCACCGGACTGCGCCGGGTCACCGCCGCGACCGCGGGCACCCTGTCGCTGGCCGAGCCGCTGGTCGCCACCGCGCTGGCCGTCCTGGTCCTGCACGAGCGGATGTCCGCGCGGGTCACCGCGGGCCTGCTGGTCCTGCTCGGCGGGCTGGTCGTGGTGTCCCTGCCGGGGCGCCGCGGCCGCACCCGCCGCGAGCAGACCCCGGGCCCGGCCGAACCGGCCGCACAGGTACCGCGTTCGGTCGGCAGAGATCACTGGACAAGCTGACACCGGCCGGAACTCGTTGGATTGTCGCGGGTTTCGGCTCGGGTGTGGCCCAGACTGCCGGCACCAGTGCGGCGATCACGGTGGGGTGGCGATGGGCGAGCCGGGTGCGGTGGCCGAGTCGGGGTGTGCCGCGGTGGATGAGGCCGCGGTGGGCGAGGTCGCGGTGGGTGAGGCGGCGGTGGACGAGGCGGCGGTGGACGAGGTGATCAGCGCCGGACTGGCCGAGGTCGCCGGTCCCCGGCTGTATCGCGACAACGCGTTCCGGATCACCGGCCTGCCCACCGACGCCGGTGCGGACGCCGTGCGGGAGCACCGGCACCGGGTGCTGCCCGTGCTGCGGACCGGCGGCACCGTCGACCTCGGCCACCGCCTCCCGGTCGGGCTGGACGACGTGCGGGCCGCGTTCGACCGGCTGCTCGGCGACCCGCGGCGACGCCTGGTCGACGAGCTGTTCTGGCGGTGGAACACCCCGGACGCCACCTGCCCGTGCCCGCCGGAGCTGCACCGCGAGCACGACGCGGCAGTGCTGGCGCACAGCAGCGCGCTGGACCGGGAACTGGCCGGCGAGCTGACCGACGACGACCTGGACGAGCTGGAGCGGCAGTGGGCGCGGGCGAGCAGGCTGTGGCGGACCGTGCTGGCGCGCGCCGGCACCTGGGCGCACGTCCGGCACCGCATCACCGCACTGGCCGACCCGAGGCTCGCCGAGTCCGCTGTGGACCTGCTGCGCGAGCGGGTGCCGGCCACCCTGGTCGCCCCGCTGATCGGTCTGGCCGCCACGGCCACCGAGGAGCACGGCTGGCTGGCGGACGCGGCCCGGCGCTGGCCCGCGCCCGCGCAGGTCGTCGACGAGCAGCTGGAACGGGTCGCCGCACCCCGGTACGCGGCGGCCCGCACCGCGTTGGCCACCGCGGTCGAACCACTCACCGCCGGCCAGCCCGAGCGCGGTGCCTCGGTTGTCTACGAGCGGGTCGTCCCGGCCCTGGGCCGGTTGGCCGAGCTGGTGCCGCCCGCCAGGCACCCCCGCACCGCCCGCCTGTGCGACGAGGCGGCCGTGCTGCTCGACCACTGCGCCGCCGCCCTGCTGGCGCGCCGCGGCCCCAGCCAGGACACCCCCACCCGGGCCTGGCTGGCGCACGCGGCCGAACTGGCCTGGGACGCGCACCTGGCGCGGGTCATCGCGGACAACCGCGCCGCGCTGGACGAGGCGGTGTGGGCGGTGGACAACCTCCGGGCACGCGTGCTCGCCCTGGCCGCCGCCGGCGGCACCGACCTGGCCGAGCAGCTGCTGCACGCCGTCGCCCAGCGGCTGCCCACCGTGCCCGGCCTGGCGGAGATCGAGCGGCTGCTGGCGGACGAGACAGCCGAGGACGGCGAGTCGGACGAGACGGCCGAGGGGGACGGGTACCCGCCGCCCGGGCACGCCTGGGCGGGCAGCCGGGCCGCCCGGCTGCTCACCACCCGGCACAGCCTGGTGAACCTGTGGCCCGAACTGGTCTTCGCGGTGGTGGCGCTGGTCGGCGCCGTGTCCCGGCCCGGACCCGACCAGCCGGTCCCGGCCCTGGCGCCGACCCAACTCCACTGTGGACCAGTGTCGGTCCACCCGGGACTGTCCACAGCGGAGCGCCCGGCCACCGGTGCGCGTCCGGGCGGGGACACCGGGGGTTTCGGGGACTGCGCCACCGGCACGGCCCGCCGCGGCGACGACCAGCTGTTCACCGGCGGCCTGCCGGTGGTCACGCCGAGCTGACGTGCGGCGCACGGGTTGCTCGGGCAGGCCGGGTCATCGCGATCGCGGCCGCGGTGGTCGCCACGAGCAGGCCGACCGCCAGCCAACAGGCGTGCTGGGCGGCGGTGAGCGCGGCCGGACCGGGGTTGGCCTCGGCGGCCGGGTCACCGGCCACGCCGTGCAGGAAGGTGGTGCCGAGCAGGGCGACGCCCAGGGTGGCGCCGAGTTGCTGGACGGCGTTGAGCAGGCCGGCCGCCGAACCGGTCTCGGCCGGGCGCACCCGCGACAGGGCGGTGATGAAGAACGGCACGGTGAACAGCCCGAGGCCGGCCCCGCCCACCGCCAGCGCGCCGAGCAGCGGCCACGGGTAGGCGTGCGGATCGGCCCGGTGGTAGACGGCGATGGCGGCCAGCGTTCCGGCGAGCAGCGCGGCCAGCCCGGCGAACAGCACGCGCGAGCCGTGCCGGGGCACCAGGTGGGTGCCGGCGAGCCAGGACGCCACGGCCAGCCCGCCGGACCAGGGCAGCAGGGTCAGCCCGGAGGTGAGCACGCCGGCGCCCAGACCGAGCTGCACGTGCAGCACCACGACCAGCATCAGGCCGTTCATCACCGCGAAGAACAGCGTGGACGTGACCAGCGCCGCCGGGAATCCCCGGTCACCGAACAGGCTCGGCTCCACCAGCGGGCTGCGGCCGAGCCTGGCCCGGTTCCGCTGGTGCAGGCCGAACCCGACCAGCACGGCGATGCCCGCCACCAGCTCGGCCGCGCCGCCGATCGAGAAGCGCACGCTGTCGCCCTGGATGAGTGGGTGCACCACCAGGCCGGTGCCGAGCACCGCCAGCGCGGTGCCGGGCAGGTCCAGGCGCGGCGGCGTGGCCGACCGGTCCTCGCGCAGCAGGTGAGCGGTGGCCAGCACGGCCGCGGCCAGCGGCAGGTTCACCAGGAACACCACCCGCCAGGACAGGCCGAACAGGTCGGCGTGGGTGAGCACCGCGCCCAACACCGGCCCGCACACCGAGGCCAGGCCCACCACCGGTCCGTTCCAGCCCAGCGCCCTGGCCAGCGCTGGGCCGGTGAACATCGCCTTGATCAGCCCGAAGGTCTGCGGGATGACCAGCGCGGCCGCGCCACCCTGCACCGCTCTGGCCGCGATCAGCGCGCCCGTGCCGCCGACCAGCGCGCAGACCAGCGACGCCAGCGCGAACCCGACCACGCCCACCACGAACACCCGACGCCGCCCGAACACGTCACCCAGCCGGCCACCGGTGATCAGCAGCAGCGCGAACGGCAGGGTGTAGGCCGCGCTGAACCACTGGATGTCGGCGGGAGCACCACCCAGGTCCGCGGCCACCACGGGCGCGGCCACCTGCACGACCGTGGCGTCCAACACGTTCATCGCCTCGGCCGCCAACAGCGTGCCCAGCGCGATCCACCGCCCCCGGTGCACCGGCACCGCCAGCACCGCGTCTTCCCGCATCCGCCTGCCACCTTCCTGGTCGAACCCGACGTGTCTGTCGCGGCCCACCCTGGGACGGGCTGATCGGTTTTTCCATCCACCTGGGCAAGACTGGTGGATTTCTTCCACATCCCGCGGATCAGTGAGGATTACGCACATGCCAGACCAGCTCGACCACCTCGACCGCGGCCTGGTGCACGCCCTGCACCTGGACGGGCGCGCGCCGTTCAGCCGGATCGGCGCGGTCCTCGGCGTGTCCACGCAGACCGTGGCCCGTCGCTACCAGCGGTTGCGCGCCACCGGCGGGCTGCGCGTGGTCGGGCTCCTCGACCCTGGGCGGTCCGGGCAGACCCAGTGGCTGGTGCGGCTCACCGCCGCCCCGGCCACGGCACAGGCCCTGGCCCGCTCCCTGGCCCGCCGGCCGGACACCTCGTGGGTGAAACTGGCCTCCGGTGGCACCGAGATCGTCGTCGTGGTGCACCCGCCCAGCCACGCCGAGGAAGCGCACTCCATGCTGCTGCACGACATCCCGCGCACGGCCAGCGTCACCTCGGTGTCCGCGCACTTCCTGCTGCACACCTACCTCGGCGGCCCCACGGCCTGGCGCGGCCGGGTCAACGCGCTGGACGAGCACCAGCAGCGGCAGCTGCGACCGGACCACCCGACCCGCGCGGAGCCGGCCGGCGAGCAGCCGCTGACCCGCGCCGACCACGCCCTGCTGGACGCGCTGCGCCAGGACGGCCGCGCCAGTCACGCCGACCTGGCCGCGGCCACCGGCTGGTCACCGGCCACGGTGGCGCGGCGCCTGGCCGACCTGCGCGCCCGGGGCCTGCTCTTCTTCGACGTCGAGATCAACGACGCGCTGCTGGGCGCGACCACCCACGCCATGCTCTGGATGGCGGTGCGCCCGGCCCAGCTCGACGCGGTCGCCACCGCCCTGGCCCAGCACGAGGAACTGGCCGTGGTCGCGGCCACCACGGGCACCACCAACCTGTTCGCGCACGCCCTGTGCGCCAACCCCGCCGGCCTGCACCACTACCTCACCCACCGGCTCGGCGCGCTGGACGCGATCCACACCCTGGAGACCACCCCGGTGCTGCGCACGCTCAAGGCGGTCGGCCCCCAGGCGCCGTGAGCCGGTGGGGCGGCCGTCGGACGGCGCGAGCACAGAGCGGCCCCTGCCACGCCCCGCTGAACCGACGACTCCTGACGAAGCTCAGCAGGCTGGTGGGGAGAGAACCGAGTCAGTGCGCCGAAGTTCTCACCGTCGCCGGCTCGGTGGGAGTAGGTCGGTCCTGGCGCTGACATTTGTCCAAGACGGGTGGTCGGCAGGCTCGTAGCGTCCGGGGCATGGGTGAGTACGACGTTGAGCACTCGCACGGGATGCACGTGGTCCACGACGGCCCTCGGCAGGCGCCGCCGCTGCTGCTCATTCACGGATCGGGAGCGGCAGGCGTCACGTGGGGCCCGATGGTGCCGGCACTCGCCGCCCACCACCACGTCATCCGGGTCGACCTTCCCGGCTGCGGCCAGTCCCCGCCCGCAGCCTCATACGACGTGCCTGGGCAGGCAGGCCGCGTGGCCGCGCTGCTCGACGACCTCGGGCTTCGGCACGTCACCGTGGTCGGGCACTCCAGCGGCGGTTACGTCGCCACCGCGCTCGCCGAACAGCGCCCCGACCTGGTGGGGTCGCTCGCGCTGATCAGCACCGGCCCGCGTCTGGACGCGCTGCTCCCGCAGCCGTTCATCCTCCGGGCCCTGCTGGCCCCGCCGCTCGGCCCGCTGGTGTGGCCGAGGCGGTCGGACGCGATGATCCGCAAGGGGATCAACGCGACGACCGCCCGTCCGGTGCGCATCCCGGACGACGCGATCGCCGACCAGAAGAACATCACCTACCGCACGTTCCGGAAAGTCCTGCGCGGCAACAACGCGTACCTCGCCGAGCGGAGCGTGCCCGACCGGCTCGCCGCCCTCGACGTCGACGTGCTGGTGATCTTCGGCGCCGCCGACCCCCGCTGGGATCCGGCCTCGGCACACCACTACGACGCGGTGCCGACCGCACGGGTCCAGATGCTGCCCGGCGTCGGGCACCTCCCCATGTTCGAAGCGCCCGAGGCGACCGGCGAACTCCTGCTCGCGTTCACGGCAACGGTCGCCGGCACCCCGCCCCGAGATCACCGGGCCTAGCCTGATCACATGCCGTCGATCTGGGCACGCGTTGACTGGACGTCCGTGGACATCGCGGTCCCGCGTGAGTCGTGTCGGCTGCCGGGGATCAGCATGGCGGGGTTCCGCCAACGGGTTTCCGCGCCCGTGGACATCGCCATGGTCGCGCACCCGGCCGTCACCCTGATTGTCGACCTGAGCCAGGCAGGAGGCATCGTCTACGGCACCCACGGACGGGGCCAGCGCGGCAGCTTCGTCGCCGGACTCCTGCCGGGACCGCTACGGACCGGCGGACGGCAGGGCGAGTGCCTCCAGATCCGACTGTCGCCGGTCGTCTCGGCCGCGGTGCTCGGCGCACCGACCGAACTCACCGGAACCGTGGCAGCTCTGGAAGATGTCTGGGGCCGGGACGCCGGGGAGGTCGAGGACAGGCTGCGCGCCGCCACGTCCTGGGACCACCGGTTCAGGATCGCGGCAGACATCCTCGGCCGACGGCTGAACGCCCGCCCACCGGTCGATTCGGAGGTCGCCCACGTGTGGCGGCGGATGCGCACCAGCCGTGGGCAGGTACGCGTCGACGGCCTGGCCGACGAGATCGGCTGGAGTCGCAAGCGCCTGTGGTCCCGCTTCCGGTCCCAGCTCGGCATCACCCCCAAACGCGCCGCCCAGCTGGTGCGCTTCGACCACGCCGGCCACCTCCTCGCGGCTGGTCATACCCCCGCCAGCGTCGCTGCCCAGTGCGGCTACGTCGACCAGTCCCACCTCCACCGCGAGGTCAAGGCGATCACCGGAACCACACCCACCGCCGTCGCCACCGCACCGTGGCTCGCCATCGACGACAGAGCATGGCCCGCCGCACCGGTGGAGGCGATCCACACCCTGGCGCGCGCCCCGGTGCCGCGCGCGCTCACCGCGGTCGGTCCCCGGGCGTCGTGAGAGCCGGTGCGGCGGTGGTCAGAGCACGTGGGAGGCGATCAGGTGGCTCAGGGCTCGGACGTCGGCGCTGTCGCGGAACTCCAGGCGCACCTTGCCCAGTCCGCTGAACCACAGGTCGAGTTCGGTGTCCAGGTCGAAGGTGCCGGCGGTCTCCACCGAGAACGCCTGGATCTTGTTGTAGGGCAGGGAGGTGAAGTCGCGCTTGCGACCGGTCATGCCCTGCACGTTGACCGCGATCAGCCGCTTGTCGGTGAAGACGACAAAATCGCGAACGGACTTGAAGGTGAAGACGATCTGCTCACCGGGGATGATGATCGGCTCGACCGACGCGACGATGTCCTTCGGCTTGCACGGCGAGAGCTTGAAGACGGACGCCTTCTCGAAATCGATCACGCTTCTCGACTATAGGTGACGTTCCGGGCGGGGTCACGGAGTTCGCCGCGCCCGGAACACGCCGACGGGCGCGGCCGGCGTCCGTGGGGATGTCCAGGGCGGTGCCGTAGAGCCGGTTCGCCCGCAGGGTGATGGTCACGCGCCGGTCCGGCTCGGGCTGGCTGCCGTCCGCAGGTTCGGGCGTGGTCTCGACCACCTCGGCATCGCCCTCCACCACGGCGAAGGACCACATGTCGCCGCCATTCACGTGCAGCGCCACCCGGGGGTTGGCGCGGATCTGGCGGGCCTTGAGCCGGTCGGCGGTGGTGGAGACGCGGATGGTCCGCTCGTCGGCGTCCCACCGGTAGACCACGGTGGACAGCACCGCCAGTGCTGTCCACCGGTTGTGGCGGGGTGTTGTGACGGGTGTGTCGAGTGTGGACACCACGGTTCGGTCCTGTCCGCGCGGCACCAGGACGAACCGTAGCTGTTGTAGACAATCTCTTGCGGGTCTACTTGGTGTTCTCCCGGGCGCGCCGCGCCGCCCTCGGTGTTGCCACCGGGGTGGCCAGGTGGCCGGTGACCAGCAGGTTCAGCGCGTGCAGCAGGGCCTCGCGGTCCTTGTCGGGCAGCGACTGAAGGGCGGCGCGGTGCACGCCGTCAACGATCTGCTGGCTGCGCTTGGCGACCTCGGCGCCCTTCTCGGTGACGGCCACGATGCGGGCCCGCCGGTCCGTGCTGGACGGGCGGCGCTCGGCCAGGCCCGCCTTCTCCAGTGCGTCGACCGTGACGACCATCGTGGTCTTGTCCATGTCGCCGATCTCGGCCAGCTGGATCTGGGTGCGCTCCGCTTCCAGGGCGTGGACCAGCACGCAGTGCATGCGCGCGGTCAGGCCGATCTCGGCCAGTGCCGCGGCCATCCGCGTGCGCAGCACGTGGCTGGTGTGGTCCAGCAGGAACGACAGGTCGGACTCGGTGCGGGTGGGTGCCATCGCGGACATGCGGCCAGTCTACTGATCCGTTCCGTAACAGATTATCCACAAAAAATCTACTGGGTTCCCGGTGCGCGGGCACCGAGCGCACCGGGAACCCGGCCAGGTGCTCAGCCGCGCAGCCAGGCCGCGGTGTCGCCGGGGAGTTGGCCGTCCACCAGCGGGTCGCTGGTCAGCAGGACCTCGCCGGGCGGCAGGGCGACCGGGTGGTCGGCGAAGTTCACCACGCAGACCAGGCCGGCGCCCTTGCGGAAGGCCAGGACCCGGGACTCGTCGGCCACGGGCAGCCAGGCGAAGCGCTCGTCACCGCGGAAGCTCCGGCGCAGCCGGATGGCGGCGCGGTACAGCTCCAGGAAGGAGTCGGCCACGCCCTGCTGGGCCTGGGCCGCGTACCGCCCCCAGTCCGGCGGCTGGGGCAGCCAGCTGCCGCCGGGACCGAAGCCGAAGGAGGGGCCGTCGCTGGTCCACGGCAGGGGCACCCGGCAGCCGTCGCGGCCCTTGCTGGCGTGGCCGGTGCGCTCCCACATGGGATCGCGCAGCCGGTCCAGGGGCAGGTCCGCGACCTCGGGCAGGCCCAGTTCCTCGCCCTGGTACACGTAGGCCGAACCGGGCAGCGCCAGGGTGAGCAGGGCCGCGGCCCTGGCCCGCCGCCGCGCGGCCGGCTCGTCCACCTCGGGGCTGGTGCCGCCGCTGAGCAGCCAGGCCACCGTGTCGGTGCCGGCGGGCAGGCCGTAGCGGCTGCGGTGCCGGATGACGTCGTGGTTGGACAGCACCCAGGTGGTGGTGGCGCCGACCGAGGTCGCCCCGGCCAGGGACGCGTCGATCACGTCGCGGAAGGAGTCGGCGTCCCAGGCGCACCGCAGGTAGAAGAAGTTGAACGCCTGGTGCAGCTCGTCGGGCCGGATGTAGCGGGGCAGCCGGGACAGGCTCACCCCGGCCTCGGCAACGGTGGCCCTGGGCGGCTGGTACTCGTCGATGATCTTGCGCCAGGACCGGTAGATCTCGTGCACCTCGTCGCGGTCCCAGAACGGGTGGTCGCCGCCCTCGGGCGGCGCGTTCAGCGGCGCGGTGTCCAGACCGTGGGTGTCCCGCAGCGGCTCGACGAGGTCCTTGCGCAGGCCGTGCGCGACGTCGACGCGGAACCCGTCGACCCCCAGGTCCAGCCAGAACCGCAGGGTGTCCTCGAAGTCCGCGCGGACCTCGGGGTTGTCCCAGTTCAGGTCGGGCTGCTCGGCCGCGAAGATGTGCATGTACCACTGGCCGTCCGCGACCCGCGTCCAGGCGCCGCCGCCGAACTTGGACCGCCAGTCGGCTGGCGGTAACGAGCCGTCCGGGCCCCTGCCGTCCCGGAAGATGAACCGGTCCCTGGCCGGGGTTCCCGGGGCGGCGGCCAGCGCCTCCTGGAACCACGGGTGCTGGTCGGAGCAGTGGTTGGGCACGATGTCGACGATGACCCGGATGCCGCGCTGGTGGGCGCTGGCCAGCAGGGCGCGCAGGTCGTCGAGGGTGCCGTGGCGCGGGTCGACGTCGCGGTAGTCGGACACGTCGTAGCCGGCGTCGGCCCACGGCGACGGGTAGAAGGGCGTCAACCAGATCGCGTCGACCCCGAGGGCGGCCACGTGGTCCAGTTTGGACTCGATACCGCGCAGGTCGCCGATCCCGTCGCCGTCGGAGTCGGCGAAGCTGGGCACGTACACCTGGTACACCACGGCTTCCCGCCACCAGTTGGAGTCGTCGACCACGGCATCACCTTTCGTTGTCCTCGTCAGGGTTCTCGTCGGCCGGGCGGGAGTGGTCCCGGCCAGCCGAACACGTATGTCCTATGTGGACGTATGCTCAGGCCGAGGTCGCCCGCACCTGGACGCTGGCCTCGTGCCGGACCGGGAAGTTGACCGAGCTGGCGATGAAGCAGGAGCGGTGCGCCTGTTCGTGCAGGGCCATTGCCCGCTCGGCCATGCCGGCCTCGGCCACGCTCACCACCGGGTGCAGCACGACCTCGGTGAAGTGCCCGCCCTCCGGGGTCTCCCGCATCCGCCCGGTCGCGGCGTCCTGGTAGCCGGTGACCACGACACCGTTGCGCGCGCACAGTGAGAGGTAGGTGAGCATGTGGCATTCGGACAGCGACGCGACCAGCAGGTCCTCCGGGTTCCAGCGGTCCGGGCTGCCCCGGAACGCCGGGTCGGCGCTGGCCCTGATGGTCGGCTTGCCGGCCACCGCCACGTCGTGCGACCGGTCGTAGGTCCGGTACCCGGCGGTGCCGGTGCCGGTGTTCCCGGTCCACCGCACGGTGACCTGGTAGCTGTGCTCGGCGCTCATGGTGCCCCTCCGGTGTCGGGATCGGGTTGTGCGGCCAGGGTGGCCAGCACGTGGTCACGGGCGGCGGTCGCGGCCTCGGCCGGCCGGCCCTCGCTGATCGCGGTGATCAGCCGCTGGTGCTCCTCGTCCACTGTGGCCGGTCGGGCCGGCGCGGCCAGGGACGCCCGGGTGGAGACGATGATCTGGTCCCAGATCCGGTCCAGCATGGCCAGTGCCTGCGGGTTGTCGGCGAGCACGGCGACGTGCCGGTGGAAGGCGCGGTTGTGCCGCACCCCGGCGGCGAGGTCACCGCTGGTGGTGGTCTGGTCCGCCGCCTCGGCCAGCCGGGCCAGCCGGGTCAGGGCGGCCGGGGGGAGTTCTCCGGCCAGTTGGCGGTGCGCCGCCAGTTCCGCGGTGAGCGCTTCCAGTGCCGCCCGGATCCGGTAGGCGTCGGCCAGCGCCTTGCCGTCCAGCTCCACAATGGACACACCGCGGCGCTCGCCGCGCACCAGCCCGTCGCTCTCCAGCCGGTGCAGTGCCTCGCGGACCGGGGTGCGGCTGACCGTCAGCCGCACGCAGAGGTCCTGTTCGGTGATCCGCTGGCCGGGCGGGTAGGCCCCGGACACGATCAGCTCCCGCAGCCTGTCGTAGGTCGACTCCACACACCACCTCCGGTGATCGCATGCAACGTATACATTGCATGCAGTCGAGCGCAACATGTCGGCCGCGGCCGAAGTGTGCCGTCGCTACGGTGGCGCGGTGAGTGAGCCGACACCCCGCCGGGGTCTGGGAAGCCGCTACTACCTGCTGTTCACCGCGTATCTCGTCTCCAACGCGGGCACCTGGCTCTACCGGCTGACGCTGCCGCTGCTGGTGCTGCACCTGACCGGATCGGCGTTGCAGACGGCCGCGCTCTACGTCCTGGAGTACGGGCCGTTCCTGCTGCTGTCGCTGCCCGGCGGGGTGTTCGCCGACCGGTTCGACCGCAAGCGGCTGCTCATCGCGGGCGACGCCGTGGCCGGGGTGGTGGCGCTGGCCCTGGCCGTGTTCGTGTCCCTCGGGGTCACCGCGCTGCCGGTGATCTACCTGGTGGCGTTCGTGCTGGCCTGCGTGGAGCCGATCTACCACCCGGCGTTCCAGGGGTTGCTGCCCGACGTCGTGGCCGAGGACGAGTTGGACCGGGCCAACGCGCTGCTGCAGTCCAGCGACAACATCCTCAGCCTGGCCGGCCCGGTGCTCGCCGGCGGCCTGGTCGCGCTGGTCGGCTACGAGGCCGCGATCTACGTGGACGCCGGCTCGTTCGTGGTCAGCGCGCTGGTCATCGCCGCCATCCGGATCGGCGCGCGCGGCCAGGGCGGGAGCGGTCGGGGCAGGCGCGGGCGCGCGGCGGCGCCGGCCCGGTTCTCCGCCGACCTGCGCGAGGCCATGCACTACATCACCCGGGGCAACCGCACCCTGCTGGCCGGCAGCCTGCTGTTCACCGGCACCAACTTCGCCATCTGGCTGGTGCAGGCCAACCTGGTCTACTACCTGAGCACCTACCTGCACCTGTCGTCGTCACTGGTCGGCGTGGTGTTCGCCGCGCAGGGCGCCGGCGCGCTGCTGGGGTCGCTGCTCGCGCCCCGGGTGATCCGGTGGCTGGGCAACGGCCGCACCATCGCGGTGTCCACCATGACGGCCGGGCTGCTCACCGCGCTGCTCGCGGTGGCGCGCGACGTGGTCAGCGTCAGCCTGGTGTCCGCGGTGGTGTTCGCGCTCGGGTCGATGAACGTGGTCTCCTGGTTCACGCTGCGCCAGCGCATCGTCCCCCGGCACCTGCTCGGCCGGGTGGTCGCGGCGACCAGGATGCTCGCCTTCTCCAGCATCCCGGTGGCCTCGGCCGTGGCCGGCGGCATGGAGGACGCGCTGCACAACATGTACCTGGTGATCGTGATCGGCGCGGTGCTGCGGTTCGCCGTCGGCGCGGTGGGCTCGCGCACCAGCCTGGTGCGCCCGGTGGCCGCCGAGCCCGGGCCGGACCGGCCGGCCACGGCCGAGCAATCGTAGGGCCGAATAGTCGAACAGTGCCCACAACGAATGAACCAGAGTTCTGGGGATAACCGATGGGGAATAATTTAACCGAATTTCTCGTCCTTGACACGCCTTCGGCCCCTGGGTAGTTTCGCCCCTGTTGACGTGACCGCCCCGACACGGTGGTGGATCAATAAGCGTCACAACGGAGGTCTGGGGGATGAGTGATGCTGGGGAAAGATCTGTCGTAACGCCGAAATTTCCGGTTTTTCCTGGTGTTCGCGAAGCTGACCTGGTCACCGCGCTGGACGGAACAGTCGAGCGGCTGGCCGGTCTTGCTGGGCGATATCGTGGAAAAATAGGCCGGTTCGGTGCGGCGGATTTGTTGGCGGTGTTGCGGGAATGTGAAAGCGTTCTCGTGCCGCTGTATCGGGCGACGACATATGCCGAGGCGCGGCTGGCGGCCGACGCGGATGATTCCGCGGCCCTCGCGCTGCTCGATCTGTGCGAAACGCTCTGGGCGGAGGTCGCCGTTCGGGGTGATTTTGTCGAACGGGAAATCGGCGAGCTGGCCGACGAGCGGGTGGCCGCGCTGCTGGCCGACGCGGACCTGGCCGAGTACGCCAACCACGTGCGCAGGGTGCGCGCCGCCGCGGCCACCCAGCCGCCGGCCGAACTCGCCACCACCCTCGCCCGGCTGGACCCCACCGCCGGGTGGGAACGCCTGGCCCGGCAGCTGCTCGGGCGGATCACCGTGCGCCGGCGGGGCGAGGAGCTGAGCCTGGGCGCGGCCCTGCCCGGACTCTACGACCAGGACCGCGACCAGCGCGGGGCCGCGGTGGCGGCGATCACCGAGGCGCTCACCCCGGAAGTCGACCTGCGCGCCAGCGCGCTGGGGCTGCTCACCCAGGCCCGGCTGGCCCGTGACGCGGTCAGCGGGGTCACCGACTGGTGCACCTGGGAGCGGCAGAACAACCAGCTGGGCCACGGGGAACTGGCCGCGCTGCTGGACGCGGTGCGCGCGCACCGGCCCCTGGTGCACCGCTACTACCAGGCCAAGGCCGACCTGCTCGGCCACCCGTTGACCGACGCCGACCGCTACGCCCCCCTCGGCTCGCCACCGGACGCGGTGAGCTGGGCCGAGGCCTGCGAGGTCGTGCTGACCGCGTTCGCCCGGCTGGGCGGTGAGGTGGCCGCCCAGGCGCACCAGCTGATCGCCGGTGGCGCGGTCGACGCCCTGCCCCGGCCTGGCAAGCGCCGCGGCGCGCTGACCTTCGGGTTGCCGGGCGGCGACGCCTGGGTGCTGGTCAACTTCACCGGCCGGCCCCGGGACGTGCTGACCCTGGCGCACGAGCTGGGGCATGCCGTGCACACCCGGCTGGCCGGTGGGCACGGGCCGTTCAACGCCGCGGTGCCCACGGCGCTGGCGGAAACCGTGGGCCTGTTCACCGAGTCGCTGGCCGGCGAGGTGTACGCGGAACTCGCCACCGAGCCGGGCACGCGCACCGCACTGCTGGCCAGGCAGGTGGAGGACCAGTTGGTGGCCGCGTTCCGCCAGGTGGCGCTGCACGACTTCGAGGACGGCCTGCACCGGGTCGTGCGCGCGGGCGAGGTGCCCGACCACGACGAGCTGGGCGAGCTGTGGCTGCGCGAGCAGGCCGCCCTGTACGGGCCGGCCGTCACGCTGAGCGCCGGCTACCGCCACTGGTGGAGCTACCTGGACAACCTGTTCCTCGCGCCCGGCTCCCGGTTCGCCTACGCCTACGGCCAGCTCGCGGCGTCCGCGCTGCTGGCGAGCCACCACGAGGACCCGGCGGCGTTCCGGGTCCGGTTCGAGAACCTGCTCCGCGCGGGCGCCAGCGCACCACCAGCGGTGCTGCTGCGCCCACTCGACCCGCGCCGGCCCGATCCGGACGACCCGGACGGCTGGCACGCGGGACTGGCCGCCCTGCACGAGCACGTCGCGGCGTTCGTGCGGCACGCGGCACCGGCTTCCCCGGTCCTCGGCGGCTGACGCCGGGGGCGGGGGAGAACGCACAACGACCACGAACGGAGGTGAACCGCCATGACCATCACCGTGCGCATTCGCAAGACCAGCATCGCTTCCGGCGCCGTCGAGGGCTGAGAACGATGACCGGAGCCGCTGGTGGGCGGCTGATCAGCGGCCCACCAGCGGGCTGGCCGGGAGACCGCCCGTCCTGCCACAGACCCCGGCGGTTCCCGACACCACCACCATCATCGCACCAGTCCCGGCCGCGCGCGGGCCAGTTCCGATCACGAAGGTTCGTCGCGAAGAGGGGTTCCCAGTGAACGACGCAGTGCTGCCCAAGCTGAAGCACATGACGCCGGCCTTCCCCGGCGACGGCATCGTCTACGTCGGCGGCTACGGGCAGGTCGCCGAGATACCGGACGAGACCGGTGCGATCCGCCGGCTGTTCGAGCTGCTCGACGGCACCAGGACCATTCCGCAGGTGCACCACGACCTGGCCGCCGACCACCCCGAGGTCACCCTCGACGAGGTGCGCGAGGCCATCACCCAGTTCGACGAGGCCGGTTTCCTGATCAACGAGGCGGTCACCCCGGACGGGCTGCTCGACGACTACGAGCTGGCCCGCTGGGAGCGCAACGTCAACTTCTTCGGCTCGTTCTGCGGCCTGGCCGACAACAAGTACGCCCAGCAGCGCAAGCTGCTCGACGCGCGGGTGACCCTGCTGGGCCTCGGCGGACTCGGCTCGCACATCCTGCTGGACCTGGCCGCCATGGGCGTCGGCCACGTGCGCGTGGTCGAGTTCGACCGCGTCGAACTGTCCAATTTGAACAGACAGATCCTCTACCGGGACAGCGACGTCGGCCAACCCAAGATCGACCTCGCGGTCGAGCGGGTGCGGTTGTTCAACCCGCGCATCCAGATCGAGAAGGTGCCGAGGAAGATCGAGTCCACACAGGACGTGTTGGCCGCGGTGTCCGACGCGGACGTGGTGATCTCCGTGGCCGACCGGCCCAAGATGGAGATCAACCACTGGGTCAACGAGGGCTGTGTGCGGGCCGGCGTGCCGCTGATCACCGGCGGCCTGGACACCCAGCGCGCGGTCTACTACACGATCATCCCCGGTACCACCGGCTGCATCGAGTGCTGGCGGCTGGGGGTGTTCCGGTCCGACGAGGTGTCGGCGACGCTGCTGGCGGAGAAGCGGGAACGCCAGATCGGCGGCGACAACGCCGCGTTCGTGCCCCTGGTCACCCTTACCACCGGCCTGCTCATCGCCGAGTTCGTCCGGCTGGTCACCGGCATCGCCCCGCCCGTGGCGGCCGGCCGGCTGATCCAGCTCGGCTTCGGCGACTCGGAACTGACCGAGTACGAGCGCTGGGAGCGCCTGCCCGACTGCCCGGTCTGCGGCCCCGCCGCCCAGCCGAGCCCGACCAGCGCGGCCACGGCCACCTCGACCACCTGACCGGCGCGGACCGCCCGCGGCACGGTACCTGCCGTGCCGCGGGCGGTGTCGTGTCTGCTGCCACCTCGGCACACCAACGGCACGTCCCCTTGACAAATAAATTTGTCGGTGTGACGGTGTGCCAGTGCACGATGTGGCGGTGATCGACGATCCCGGGGCGGCCGAGGTCTCGTTAGACCCGGTGCGCGCCAGGCTGTTGGCCGAGCTGGCCGAACCCGGCTCGGCGACCACGCTGGCCCAGCGGGTCGGGCTGACCAGGCAGAAGGTCAACTACCACCTCCGCGAGCTGGAGCGGCACGGCTTGGTCGAACTCGTCGAGGAGCGGCGCAGGGGCAACTGCACCGAGCGCGTGCTGCGGGCCACTGCGGCCTCGTACGTGATCTCGCCGAGCGTGCTGGCCGCGGTCGAGCCCGATCCGAGGCGGTCGCCGGACCGGCTGTCCGCGCGCTGGCTGCTGGCGGTGGCCGCGCGGCTGGTGCGCGACGTGGGCGAGCTGCTCACGGGTGCGGCCAAGGCCCGCAAGCGGGTCGCGACGTTCGCCATCGACGGCGAGGTCCGGTTCGCCTCCGCCGCCGACCGGGCCGCGTTCGCCGAGGAGCTGACCGGGGCGGTGACCTCGCTGGTCGCCAAGTACCACGACGCGTCGGCGCCCGGTGGGCGGGCGCACCGGATCGTGGTCGCCGTGCATCCGACGGTACGACGAGAGGAGAAGGTTGACCATGTTCGTTCCGGTGACCAGCATCCTGGTCGATGACCAGGACAAGGCCCTGGCGTTCTACACCGACGTGTTGGGTTTCGTGAAGAAGACCGAGATCCCGGCCGGTGACGCCAAGTGGCTGACGGTGGTCTCGCCCGAGGCGCCGGACGGGGTCGAGCTGCTGCTCGAACCGGACGGCAACCCCGGCATCCAGATCAACGGCGAGCCGGCCGCGCGGGTGTACAAGAAGACGCTCTACGACGCGGGCATCCCGTTCACCATGCTCGGCACCAGGGACCTGGCCAAGGACTACGAGCGGATGAAGGCACACGGCGTCCGGTTCACCCAGGAGCCGACCGAGACCGATTTCGGTGCCCAGGCGGTGTTCGACGACACCTGCGGCAACCTCATCGTGCTCGTCCAGCAGGACTGACCGAGGTGGACGAGCGCCGGCGCCTGGCCAAGGAGGTCGAGCTGGCCGCCACCCCGGACCAGGTCTGGCAGGCGATCGCCACCCCGGAGGGCATGTCGCTCTGGTTCGTGCCGCACGAGCACAGCGGCGCGGAGATCGAGGCGGACTTCGGTGGTGGCAACACGCAGGCCGGCCAGGTGCTGGAGCGGGAGCCGGGCAGGCGGGTGGTCTACGGAGCGCCCGGCCCGGACGGCGAAGCACCGACGGAGATCGAGTTCCTGGTGGAGGGCAGGGAGAGCGGCAGCCCGGACCGACCGGCGAGCACGGTGCTCCGGCTCGTCCAAAGTGGATTCTTCGATGGCGACGACTGGGCGGCCGAGTACGACGGTTTCGGCAAGGGGTGGGACGTGTTCCTGCACAACCTGGCCGAGTACTTCCGGCACTTCGCCGGGCTGCCGGTGACCAACGTGGTCGCCACCGGGTTCACCGACCTGCCCGGCGAGGCCGTGTGGGCTGAGCTGACCGCGCTGCTCGGCGCGGAGCCGGCGCTGGGCGAGCGGGTGCGCCTCACCCCGACGGGCCTCGAACCCGTCGCGGGTGTGGTGGACCTGCGCGAGAGGCTGCTGCTCGGCATCCGCACCGAGCACGGCTTCTACCGCTTCCTGGTCGACGACCTGCACCACATGGTGAGCACGACCCAGTACTTCTACGGCGTCGCGGTGGACCGCGCGTCCCGCACCGCCGCCTGGCAGGCCTGGATCGACCGCCTGACCCGGAGATGACGCGGGTGCGCGGGACCACCCAGCTGCCCGGTCAGTCCGATCTGGACGAACGCCTGCTCGGTGCTGGCCGGGCGGTGGTGGGTGATGACGCGGGTGCACGTGGTCGCGGGGACGTCGCCACGAGCGCCGGGGCGGGTGCGGGCATCGATTTGTGCCTGCACCTGGTTCGCCAGGACCACGGGCCGGCGCACGCCGCGCTGATCGCGCGGCACATGGTGATGCCGCCGCACCGCGAGGGCGGTCAGGCGCAGTACGTGCCGACCCGACCGCCCGGTGACGAGTTGGACGGCCTGCTCGCCTGGGCCAGCCAGCGTCTCGCGACCCCGCTGTCCGTGGCTGACCTGGCCGCGCACCTCGGCGTGTCACCGCGCACGCTGGCCCGCCGTTTCGTCGAGCGGCTCGGCACGAGCCCGGGTGCGTGGCTGCTGTCGCGCCGGGTCGCCGAGGCGCGCACCCTGCTGGAGAGCACGGACGACACCTGCGGCAACCTCGTCGTGCTCGTCCGGCAGGACTGACCGAGGTGGCCGAGCGCCGGCGCCCGGCCACTTGTCAGAGCGCGCCGGCCAGTGGCTGATCACGTTCGTCATGGCTCGTTGACCGCTCGGCTGCGACGCCCGCTGAGCCGCGTTCCTGCTCCTTCTCGGTGGCGACGGCGGCGGTGGCGAGGAGCGTCGCACCGGTGAGGCTGCCCCAGAGGGCGGCCGAGCCGTGGGCGGCGAGCGCGGTGATGACCGCAGGGGAGACGGCGAGACCGAAGCCGGTGGAGAGCTGGAAGCGGGCGAGGGCGCGTCCCAGGACGTGGGCCGGGGCGAGGGCGGTGACCAGCGCGGTGGCGCTGCCGGCGTAAATGATCTCGCCGATGGTGCAGACCACGGACACCGCGGCGACGGCCGGGGCGGCCCAGCCGGGTGCCAGTGAGGTGGCCGCGAGGAAGCCGAGGTAGGACGCGGCGAGCACCACGCCGGCGAGAGCCAGCACGCTCCGCCGGGACAAGCGGGACAGCAGGACGGTGACCGGCACCTGCAGGGTGACCACCAGCACCGTGTTCGCCACGAAGATGGCTCCCGACCACGCCGGGGACGCGTGCAACTGGGTCACCAGGACCAGGGGGAGCGCGATTTCGGGGACGTTGAGGCAGAAGACGTAGATGACGTTGCCGGCCAGCAGCGCGCGCATCCGGGGTGCCGGCCCGGCGGCGCTGTCCCCGGCCGGGGTGGCGGCCGGTCGCGTGCGCACGTGGACCGACCAGGTCAGGGCCGCCGCGGCGAGGTAGGCGAGCCCGGTGACGGCCGCCAGCGCCTGCAACGCGGTGGTGCCGCCCGCCAGGCACGCGGTGGCCAGCAGGGCGCCCACGCCCAGGCCGGCGTTGCGCAGGGCGCGGCCGGCCGCGAGAGCGGCGTCGCGTTCCCGGCCGTGCGCGACCGTGGCCACGAGGGCGGCGTGCGCGGCCGGCCATGCCTGGTTGCCGATGCCGAGGAAGAGCGCCGCCGCCGCGAACAGCCAGATGTTGCCGGTCGGGGTGGCCAGCAGCAGCGCCACGCCCAGCACCCGCACCAGCATCGACGCCGCCACGACCGTGCTGCGCGCGCCCCGGTCCAGCCAGCGGCCCACTGCGGGCATGCACACCAGGGCCGCCACGATGCCGACCGTCATGGCGGTGCCGGTGACCGGCGCGGACAGCCGCAGCACCGTCACCCCGTAGAGCAGCAGGAAGGGCCGCAGCAGGCCGGTGCCGAGCGCGTCCACGGCCAGGGCGACGGCGTAGCGGGGCCCGCCGGAGGCCCGGACGAGGGCGCGCGGCTGGACCTTGGTGGTGGTTGCCATGTCGTTGACGGTGCGACCGCCCGCCCGGCTGACCGCGTCGATTGACGAACACCGTCAACCGACGCGGTCGTCGCCCATCCGACCAGCGAGAATGACGGGATGACGTTGAGGATCGACATCAGCGGCCCACCCACCGGCCGACTGCGGTTCGCCGTCTCCCCGCTGGCCGAGCTGACCGCGATGTTGCACGTGCTGGCCGAACCCGGGCACCACCCCCGGCTGGCCGGCTGGGCCGGGGACGTCTGGGCCGGGCTGCCGCCGGAGCTGGCCGAGCGGTTGCGGGAGGCGGAGTTCCTCTGGCGTTCCTCACGAGCCGACTTCCTGGTCCCCGCCCGACCCCGGCAGACCCTCGCCGAGGAGTTGGACGATGTGGACCGGATCGACGACGAAACCTATGTGACCGCGGCGCTCATCACCACCTGCGGCAACAACCGGGTCCACTTCGCCGCGCCGTCACCACTCGCCGACGCGGCCGCGCGCGAGCGGGCCCTGGACCTGGCCCAGGCCCGGGGCGCGCTCCAGGAGGCCTTCGCGGAACGGCTGCTCGCGGACCCGGCGGCCGTGCGGGCGCGCGTGCGGGACACCCTCGAACAGTGCGCCGAGGCCTTCTTCGGCGCCGCCTGGTCGGGCGTCGCCGGGCGACTCGCCACCGACCTGCGCCTGAAGAACGACCTGCTGAAGCGCCAGGGCATCGCGGCGGCACTCGCGTCGGTCTCCGGCGCCGTCACCCTGGCGCCGGACGGCGACCGCGTCATCGTGGACAAGTTGCAGGACCGATCGATCGACGCCCACGGCACCGGGGTCACCTTCCTACCCACCGTGTTCGGTCACCCACACCTGGTGGTGATCCACGCGCCCGGGTGGCAGCCGGTGGTGCAGTACCCCGTCGCCGAGCCGAGTCCGGCGCAGCCGGTGTCGCTGGAAACGGTCACGCTCCGGCTGGAGGCGCTCGCGCACCCGGTGCGGCTGCGGCTGCTGCGCACCCTGGCCCGCGGCGCGCACACCACCGGTGAGCTGGCGCACGCCTGGGAACTCTCGCCCCCGGAGGTTTCCCGCCACCTCGCCGTCCTGCGCCGCGCGGGCCTGCTCACGGCCCAGCGACAGGGCCGTTACGTCCGTTACACCGTCAACCTGCCCGATCTGACGGCGCTGGGGGCTGACCTGCTGGCGGCCGTACTGCGCTGAGCAGCCCCGCACTCCGCGAAGCGGGGCCGGGCTGGACGGAAGTCCTTGTGGTTCCTGGGACTTGTGGTGCCCGGGATCTGTGGTGCCGGGGACCTGTGGTGCCTGGGGCTGTCCGCCTGCCCGGCCAGTCCGATCTGGACGAACGCCTGCCCGGCCGGTCCGATCGGGACGAACGCCTGCTCGGAGCTGGCCGGGCGCGGATCCGTCGCGGGCTCAGCCCTCGGGGTAGAAGATGAACAGCGTGCAGCCCGTGGTGGTCGCGGGGACGTGCCACGAGCCGGCCGGGGCGTGCAGGAACGTGCCGGCCGGGTAGTCCCGGGCACCGTCGTTGAACGTGCCCGAGACCACGAACACCTCCTCCGGGCCGGGCTCGTGCACGTCGCGGCGCGGCCACGACGTGCCCGGGTCCATCTCCAGCACGTCGGCGTGCGCCCCGTTCGGACCTGTCCACAGTGGACGATGCCGGATGCCGGGGAAGACCTCGTTGACCGGTGCTTCCTCGACGGACACGGACGTGTAGCCCTGCTGGGCGAGGATCTCTGGATGCATGCCCTGACGATGCCGCGCGCGGGACGTGGCGGACCAGTGTCGACAAAGACACCTTGGGGTACTTTCTTGCCATGCATCGTGTGGTGGCGCTGGTGCGGCCGGTGCAGTCGACGTTCGAACTGGGCTGCGCCGCCGAGGTGTTCGGCATGGCCAGGGCCGGGGTGCCCCGGTACTACGAGTTCGAGGTGTGCGCGGAAAAACCCGGCCAGGTGCCGACCACCGCCGGGTACGCGATGTCGGTGTCGAAGGGCCTTGCCGCGCTCGACACCGCGGACACCGTGATCATCCCGGGGTGGTCGCCGGTGGAGGCGCCGCTGCCCACCCGGGTGCGCCGCGCGCTGCTGCGGGCGCACGCCCGAGGAGCGCGGCTCGTCTCGATCTGCTCGGGGGTGTTCGCGCTGGCCCGCACCGGGCTGCTGGACGGCCGCTCGGCCACCACGCACTGGGAGCGCGCCGAGCAGCTGCGGCGGGAGTTCCCCCGGGTGCGCGTGGCGACCGACGTGCTCTACGTGGACCACGGGGACGTCGCCACGAGCGCCGGGGCGGGTGCGGGCATCGATTTGTGCCTGCACCTGGTTCGCCAGGACCACGGGCCGGCGCACGCCGCGCTGATCGCGCGGCACATGGTGATGCCGCCGCACCGCGAGGGCGGTCAGGCGCAGTACGTGCCGACCCGACCGCCCGGTGACGAGTTGGACGGCCTGCTCGCCTGGGCCAGCCAGCGTCTCGCGACCCCGCTGTCCGTGGCTGACCTGGCCGCGCACCTCGGCGTGTCACCGCGCACGCTGGCCCGCCGTTTCGTCGAGCGGCTCGGCACGAGCCCGGGTGCGTGGCTGCTGTCGCGCCGGGTCGCCGAGGCGCGCACCCTGCTGGAGAGCACGGACCTGCCGGTGGAGGCGATCGCGGTCCGCGTCGGCCTCACCTCGGCGGTCAACCTGCGCCGCCGCTTCCGCGCCCTGGTGGGCACGACCCCGGGCGCCTACCGGCGGGCGTTCCGGGGCTCGACGATGCGGCCCGTGGCATAACAGTTGTCCAGCAAAACCCCAGTCACCGGGTCAATTTCGCCCTAGTCCGCGCTCTCGCGTTGTTCGTACGGTCGGCTGCGTTCGCACTGCCCGTACCCAGACACGCGGATGACGCGTCGACTTGCTGGCGGAGAGGGAACAACTATGAGAAGACCCAGATGGCTGACGGCGCTCGCCCTGGCCGTGACATTGGTGGTGGCGGGGACCGCCCAACCGGCGGAGGCGGCCGGGGAAGCGTGTGCCACGGCCGGATCGAGCTTCGACAGCCAGACGATCGCGGCGGGGACGGCGGGGTTGCGGATGGGGTGTGCCCGTGACGCGGGTGCGCTGCGGTCGCTGGCGAGCAGTGACACCGACCTGGTGGCCGCCATCGATTTCAACACCTCGCCCGGACCGGACGTGTGGCAGCATCAGATGCGACAGGTGGTCGACACGGTCCGCGCCGACCAGAGCAAGGGGCTCACGCTCAGCGAGTCGTTGACCCTGATGGCGCAGCGGAACAGTGTGGGGTTCTACGAGCGGCAGAGCGGCGTCCGGTACAACGGCAGCATCCAAATCGTCGGCGACAGTCTGGTCATCGTCGCACCCGCGGGTGAGGTGAGCACCGCGGCGAACTGGTGGCAGAAGTTCATCGCCTCCACGGTCGGGGTGGCCGTGTCACTCGTGGTCGTACCGTTGTGCACGCTCTTCTTCGCCCCCGGGGCGGTCATCGCCGTACTGATCTGCGGGGCCGTCGGCGGTGGGCTGGGCGGGCTCATCACCGAACTGATGAACGCCTACTTCGACGGGCGGTCGCTCGGTGACGGGGATGTCTGGGCGGAGGCGGTTGCCGTCGCGGTGGTGGGCGCGCTGACCGGGGGGTTCCTCGGGAGCATGCTCAAGTGGGCCAACGCCCAGGCGGGCTCGGTGGTCAGCGCCGTGCAGGAAACCACGCGGAACTTCATCACCCGGCTCGGTTCGTGGTCGAATCCGCTGCCGTACATCCAAGGGCTGCTCAACGGTGACTTCGCACGCAAGCTCGTCGAGAACCTCGTGCGGCTGGCGGAGCGGGGTGTCGGAGATGTCGCCTGGCCGTCGACGATTCGGGTGATGGTGGTCGGCGACTCGATCAGTCAGGGCCACGAGGGCGACTACACCTGGCGCTACCGGTTGTCGCAGTGGTTCCAGGAGAACCACGTCGGGGTCGACTTCGTGGGGCCCTATCACGGCACGTTCACCCCGGACCAGCCCGCCCCGCCGAAACCGCCGCTCCTGCCGGGTGAGAAGCCGCAGAGCGAGGGGATCCGCGTCAACGGCGGGTACGCGGCCGGAGTCGCCTTCGACAGCGACCACTTCGCACTCTGGGGCAAGCAGGCCGCGCAGATGAAGAACGAGATCCGCGCGCAGGTCGCGACCTATCAGCCGGATCTCATCCTGCTCGCGCTCGGCTTCAACGACATGGGCTGGTTCGTCAGCGACGAGGCGGGCACGCTGGACAGCGTCGAGTCCATCGTCGACCAGGTTCGCGCGGCCAAGCCGGATGTCCACTTCGCGCTGGCCAATGTGCCGCACCGGTCGAGGCTCGGCGGCCGGGAGGACCTGATCGAGAAGACCGACAAGTACGCGCGGCTGCTCGACGACGCCACCGCGCGGTGGAACAAGGGCATCTCCCGAGTGGAACTGGTCGACTGGATGACCGCCTACTCCTGTTCCCCCGACAGCTGTCCGGCCGCCTACGACGGCCTGCACCCCAACTCGCTCGGCGAAGTCCAGCTCGCCGGAGCCTTCGCGGGGACCCTGCACGACAAGTACGGGCTGGGCGAAGATCGCGGTCCCGTTCCGCCGGGCCAGTTGCCGGTCCGGCCGACCCCGGCGCCGACCAACCTGAAGGCGGTGTCCAGCCCGCTCGGGGTGACCGTCACCTGGGACCCGGTGTACGGGGCATTCGGCTACGACGTGCGGTCGCGGATCGCCGGCCAGACAACCTGGAGTGAGGGGCGCACCAACACCAACCGGACCGACACCACGTGGACCGTTGACGGCATCCAGTGGGAATACCAGGTGCGCACCGTCGGCGGTGACGACGTCAAGGGACCCTGGACGGAAACGGTCAGCGCGGTCGCCCACCCGCAGACGGCCCCGCCGCCGCAGAACATCATCAGCCGGCCCGTCGACCGCAACAGCATCGAGGTCGAGATCACCCCACCCACCGGCCCGTACACCGACACCATCGACCGGTACGGGCTGCTGCTGTTCGACAAGGACGAGCCCGGTGCCTTTCTCACTGGTACCGGGTTCCGCGGCAACCGGGTGCGGGTCGACGGACTGGACGGGGGCCACCACTACAGCGTCGCGGTCGTCACCTGGAACGCCGTCGGCGGTGGTCTGCCCGGGGGAGCCCGGCCGGTGACGGTCGGCGCCAGCACGCCACCGGCACCGACCAATCTGCAGGTGAGCACCATGGATCCGACCACGGTGGAGCTGAACTGGCGGGGTTCGCTGGAGGCGGCCGGCTACCGGCTGTGGGTGCAGAACATCAACGAGAGCGGCTCCACCCCGCACGCCGACGAGAACATCATCGACGGCACCAAGTACGGCGTCGCCTTCCTGTTCCCGGGCGTGTGGAACTACAAGTTCTGCGTGACGGCCGTCAACGGCGCCTACGAGTCCGCGAGGTCCAACTGCGTGATTCCGGACCGCCCGGTCGGCAGCGCGGCGAGCGCCCAGTCGAGCACCCGCCCCGAGGCGCCGGCCAACGCGATGGACGCCAATCCGTTCGCCGCGGTGGTGAACCCGGACGGCACGAGAGGTCCCGTTCCCGTCGATGTCGCCGTCAGCGGGGGTGATCGATAACCGGAGCTGTGGTGGAGCGGCGGCCCCGCAGCGGGGCCGCCGCTCCGCACACCAGTCGCAAGTGGACAGACCGGGGTGCGGTCGGGGTGATCAGGTGGCTACCGCCGCACGGCTCGGGCGTAGCCGCCCGCGCTGGTGCCGAGTTCCTGCCGGAAGTGCCGGTTGAGCTGGCTCTGGTCGAAGTAGCCGAGCGCCGCGGCCACGTCCGCCGCCGAGTGGCCCGCCGCCAGCATCGACCTGGCTCTGGCCAGCCGCAGCAGGGTCCGGTAGCGGTGCGGCGGCGCCCCGTACGCCTGCCGGAAGCTGCGGACCAGGTGGTGCCGGCCGCATCCGGCCACCGCCGCGAGTTCGTCGAGGCTGATGTTGGCGTCCAGGCAGTCGTGCAGGACCTGGTGGACCTGGCGCAGCGCTCGCGGCCGGAGCGGGTCAGGGGTCGCGTCGGGGGCGGCGGCGTGCCGCCGCACCAGGACGTCGACGAGGGCGGTGAACGTCGACTGCACGGTCAGCCGGTCCGCGCCGCGCGCCAGGTCGTCGTGCAGCCGGGCGAAGCCGTTGAACAAGCCGCGATCGGCATAGGTGAATCGGGGAAACCGGGGCGGTTTCGAGTGACCGGTGACGTCCGGCAGGAGTTCGGGAGGCACCACGAGCACGCTGATGTGGAGGGAGCCGGCACGCGTGTCGAGCGCCTCCACCACCTCGTCCGGCTCCACCACCGTGACCGTGCCGGTGGTGCCCACGCTCCGCTCGCGGCCGCGGTAGCGGATCCGCCGGGGTGCCCCGGTGCGCGTGATCGTGATGGCGTACCCGCTGTGCAGGGTGAACCTGGGGCAGTTGTGCTTCGTGGCGCGCGGGGACAGGACCTCCACCCCGGGCAGTTCCCGGGGACTCCACCACGGCGACGGTGACTCGTCCATGTGCACCTCTTCCCAGCGCGCGTTCCCGGCGGCGGCAGAGCCGCGTGGTGGTGCGTCCGCGGCCCGAAGCCGTTGGCAGGAATGAACACTAGGAATCAACCGGTGTGCGATCGTCACCCCGAGGTGGACATCCGCGGGTAGCTCGCGCGGGGGACGGGCGGCCGGCGGCGTTGCCCCCGTTGGCCTTCTGGGCGCCGGGGTGGCCGGGCGGCCCGCTGCCCGCCTCGGTGGCCAGGACGATGCCGACGATCAGCGGGCGATCTGCTCCGGGGAGGCGTTGGCGCCGTGGGCGGCGATCTCCTGTTCGGCCACGGCGAGGATGCGCGCGTCGTGGCGCCCGGCGTCGGCGCACTGGTGGTCGGGCACGGTGTGACCGCCGGCGTTGCTAAGTGGCGGGCCCCGCCGTATCGTACCGGGAGAAAACGGCGGGCCCCGCCGTTTCGCTGTTCTCGATGCCTTCCAAGGGAGAACCATGTCCACGACCTCCGCACCCGTCCTGGTCACCGGTGCCACCGGCAAGCAGGGCGGCGCCACCGCCCGCGCCCTGCTCGCGGCCGGTGTCCCCGTCCGCGCCCTGGTGCGCGACCCGAACTCCGACCGGGCCAGGGCCGTCGCCGCGCTCGGCGCCGAACTGGTCACCGGCGATCTGCACGACCGCGACTCGGTGGTGCGCGCCGCCGAAGGCGCCCGCGCCGTGTTCTCCGTGCAGATGCCCGCCATGAGCGAGGCCGGCTTCGACTTCGCCGGGGAGGTGACCCAGGGCGTCAACCTCATCGAGGGGGCCAGGGCGGCCGGCGTGCCGCAGTTCGTGCACACGTCCGCCTCCGGTGCCGGCCAGCACACCGGGACCCCCGGCTGGGCGGAGGGCCGCTGGACCGCGGTGGAACCCAGCATGGGGGCCAAGAGCGCGATCCAGGACCGGGTCCGCGCGGCCGGTTTCCGCCACTGGACCCTCATCAAGCCGGCCTTCTTCATGGACAACTTCCTGCCTTCCATGAAGTACCTGTTCCCGCGCGGCGTCGAGGGCGGTCTGGTGACGCTCTTCAAGCCCGACAGCCACCTGTCCCTGGTTGCCACGGACGACATCGGCAGGGCGGCCGCCGCGGCCCTCACCGAACCCGAGCGGTTCCACCGGGTCGAGCTGGAACTGGCCAGCGACTACCTGACGATGACGCGGATCGCCGAGGTCCTCTCCGACGTGCTGGGCACCCGGCTGTCCGCACCGGACATGACCGCGGACGAGGCCTACGCCGCCGGAATGCCGGACATGGGGGCCTCGCACGAGTGGTTGGACGTGGCCGGCCAGCCGGCCCGCCCGGAGTACGCGCGGGGCTTCGGCATCCCGCTCACCAGCTTCGAGCAGTGGGCGCGGGAGAACATGCACGCCACCGCCTGACAGGCCCCGGGTCGGGAACGGCCGCTCGGTCCGCGCGCAACGGCCCGAGCGGACCGGTCAACGCCAGCGGTGGGCCGGCCAGGTGGTCGGCCGGTGACCGGTCCGGGTCGTGCATGCTGTGCCCCTTCCCGGGCGTCGGCGATCTCGCCAGTGCGTCACCGACATCTGCTCAGCCGCGAAGATCAGCCGCCGCTGCCCCGGGCGGTGATGCTGCTGCGCGCCCGCTGGTGCAGTGCCTCGTCCGCGGCCTGCAGGGCGAGGCGGACCGCGCCGAGCACCACGGCCTCCTCGCCCACGCTGGAGGCCAGTATCCGGGGGCTGCGGATGCACACCCGGTCGATGTGCTGTTGCAGTCGGGGCAGGAGCAGGTCGTCGGCGCTGGCCAGGCCGCCGCCGAGGACCACCATCTCCGGGTCCACGGTCAGCGTCATGGCCGCGGCGTGCTGGGCCAGCACCGCGCAGAAGTCGTCCACAATAGACAGTGCGGCGGAGTCGCCGGCCCTGGCGCTGGCGATGATCTGCTCGGTGACCTGGTGGTCGCGGTCGTCGATGGACGCGGTGGTGGCCGGGCCCAGCAGGCGTTCCCGGCACAGCTCCCACTTCTTCGGGTCCAGCAGGCCGATCTCGCCGGCCGCGCCGCCGAAACCGCGGTGCACCTTGCCGTCCAGCACCAGTGCGGCACCGATGCGCCGGCCCACCAGCAGGTAGACCAGGGAGTCGGCCTGGGTGGCCACGCCGTGCCAGCGTTCGGCCAGTGCCGCGAGGTTGGCGTCGTTGTCCACCAGCACCGGGCAGCCGAAGGACCGGGACAGCCGGCGGGCCAGCGGCAGGCCGACCCAGCCGGGCAGCACCGTGGACACGGTGACCGTGCCGGCCCGGTCGATGATGCCCGGGCTGCCCACGCCGGCGGCCATCAGCCGCCTGCGGTCGATGCCGCCCTCGGCCAGACACCGGTTGGCCACCCCGCGCACCACCGCGATCCGGGCGTCCGCGTCCAGCCGAGGGTCCACCCGGGTCTGGTGGGTGTGCACCGGTTCGCCGTTGAGGTCGGCGAGCACCCCGAGCACCCGGTGCGCGCCGATGTCCAGGCCCAGCACGTAGCCGCTGTCCGCGCGGAACACGTAGCGCCGGGCCGGCCGGCCCACGCGCCGCCCACCGCGCTGGTCGGCCTCGGCGGCGAGTTCGGCGGCCCAGCCCTGCTCGACCAGGTCCTCCACCGCGGACTCCACCGTCGGCCGGGACAGGCCGGTGCGGGTGGCCAGGTCACTGAGCGTGGCCGGGCTGGACTCGCGCAGTGCCGACAGCACCGCGACCGAGTTGATCAGCCGCAGCAACGACGGGCTGCCGCTGTGCGGGCGACGTGTCTCCGACACGAACTCTCCCTTGACTGGGTGAACGAGCAAATGGTAGACCATCGCGAATTAATTAAAGGAACTTTCATTAATAACCCTACGGTGGGGGAGATGAGCGCTTGTCCAGACCGGTGACCGTCGCCATCGTCGGCGCGGGCTCCCGAGGGAGCACCTACGCCGCCTGCTTCGCCCAGACCGGCCGCGCCCGCGTGGTGGCCGTGGCCGAGCCCCGGTCCTTCGCCAGGGACTCGCTCGCGCTGCGCTACGACGTGCCGCCCGAGGCCGTGTTCGATGACTGGCGCGCGCTGCTCGCCCAGCCCCGCCTCGCCGACGTGGCCGTGATCGCCACCCAGGACCAGCACCACGCCGATCCGGCCGTGGCCCTGGCCGGTCTCGGCTACCACCTGCTGCTGGAAAAGCCGATGGCCACCACCGAGGCCGACGCCGAGCGGATCGTCACCGCGGCCGAGGACGCCGGGGTGATGCTCGCCGTCTGCCACGTGCTGCGCTACACGCCCTACTCCCGGCTGCTCAAGAGCGTTGTCGACAGTGGACGGATCGGCGACGTGGTCAGCGTCGAGCACCTGGAGCCGGTGGGCTGGTGGCACCAGGCGCACTCCTACGTGCGCGGCAACTGGCGGCGCGAGGACGAGTCCACGTTCATGCTGATGGCCAAGTCCTGCCACGACCTGGACTGGCTGGCGCACGTGATCGGCCGGCCGGCGGTGCGGGTGTCCTCGTTCGGCGGGCTCTACGAGTTCCGGGCGCAGCGCCGCCCCGAGGGCGCGGCCGACCGCTGCCTGGACTGCGCGGTCGAGGCGAACTGCCCCTACTCGGCCCCCCGGATCTACCTGCCGATGCTCAACGACACCCGGGAGTGGCCGCTGTCGGTGCTCACCGACGACCGCACCGAGGCGGGCGTGCGCCGGGCGTTACGCGAGGGCCCCTACGGCCGCTGCGTGTACGCGTGCGACAACGACGTGGTGGACCACCAGGTGGTCAACATCGAGTACACCGGTGGTGTCACCGCCTCGTTCACCATGACCGCGTTCGCCCCGGGGGCCCACCGCAAGACCCGTGTCTTCGGCACCAGGGGCTCGCTGGACGGCGACGGCGACACCCTCACCGTGCACGACTTCCTGCACGACACCAGTGAGGTGCTGACCTCGACCCCGGCCGGCGGGGCCACCGCCGGCGACGGACACGGCGGCGGCGACCAGGGACTGGTCAACGCCTTCGTGGCCGCGGTCGCCGCCGGCGACCCGACCCTGATCCTCACCAACGGCCGGGACAGCCTGGAGACCCACCGGCTGGTGTGGGCGGCGGAGCAGGCCCGCCGCACCGGCACCGTGGTCAGCCTGCCCCAGCCAGCACAACCGGAGGAAGCACGATGAAACGGGCGTTGACAACGGTGCTCGCGGTGAGCGCCCTGCTCGCGGCGGGCTGTGGCGGCGGCGGGTCGTCGAACACGGCCACCGGCGACGCGAACGGGCGCGGCCCGATCGCCTTCGCCACGCTCAAGGACGGCACCGGCACGGTGCCCAAGCTGGTGGAGACCTGGAACGCGGCCCACCCCGACGAGACCGTGCGCATCGTCGACCTGCCCGAGGGCGCCGACGGCCAGCGCCAGCAGCTCATCCAGCAGGCCCAGACCCAGTCCGACAGCTACGACGTGATCACCATCGACCTGCCGTGGACCGCGGAGTTCGCCGCCCGCCGGTGGGTCACCGAGCTGCCCAAGGACCAGTTCGATGTGGACGGTTACTTCGCCGCCCCGGTCAAGGGCTCGGAGTACCGCGACAAGCTCTACGCCATCCCGCACTTCACCGGTGCCGGCATGCTGTACTACCGCAAGGACCTGCTGGACAAGGCCGGCGTGGCGGTGCCGAAGACCTGGGCGGAGCTGAAGGAGGCCTGCGCCAAGGTGCTCGCGCTGCCCGAGGCGGCGGGCGCGTCCTGCTACGCCGGCCAGTTCGACAAGTACGAGGGCCTGGCCATCAACTTCGCCGAGGCGGTCGGCTCGGCCGGCGGCGAGGTGACCGACCAGGCCGGCAACCCCAAGCTGAACACGCCCGAGGCCAAGGCCGGCCTGGACCTGCTGGTGAACAGCTTCCACGACGGCACCATCCCGGCCGAGGCCATCACCTACAAGGAAGAGGAGGGCCGCCGCGCCTTCCAGCAGGGCAAGCTCATCTTCCACCGCAACTGGGCCTACATCTACGCGCTGATGAACGCCTCGGACGGCTCCTCGCAGGTGCCCGGCAAGTTCGGCGTCACCGTGCTGCCCGGCGTCAACGGCCCCGGCGTGTCCATGCTGGGCGGCAACAACCTGGCGGTGTCGGCGTTCTCGAAGAAGCAGGCCACGGCCCGCGACTTCATCAAGTACCTCACCAGCGCGGAGACCCAGCGCACCCACGCCAAGGGCTCGGCGTACCCGATGACCCGGCCGGTGATCTACCAGGACCCCGAACTCCAGGCGCAGTACCCGTACCTGCAGGTGCTGGAGCAGGCCATCAACACCGCCCGGCCGCGCCCGGAACTGGTCCGCTACGGCGACGCCTCCAGCGTCATCCAGGAGCAGGTCTACGCCGCGCTGTCCGGCCAGACCAGCACGGAGCAGGCACTGGCCACCATGCAGCAGAAGCTGACCGAGATCGCCCAGGGGACCTGACGCATGAACACGACCGCGCGCGCCGGGCGCACGGCCGCACTGCTGCTCTCACCGACGTTCCTGGTGCTCGCGCTGGTGGTGGGCTACCCGCTGCTGGCCGCGCTGCGGGAATCGTTGCACCGCAGCGGGGACGAGCTGGACGAGTCCGGGTTCATCGTGTCCGGGGACCGGTTCGTCGGGCTGGACAACTACGCCGACGCGGTGGGCGCGGCCCGGTTCTGGACCGCGTTCGCCAACACCACGGTGTTCACCCTGGTGACGGTGGCCATCGAGGTGGTGCTCGGCACGGCCATGGCCGTGGTGATGCACCGGGCCATGCGCGGCCGCGGCCTGGTGCGCGCGTCGATCCTGGTGCCGTGGGCGATCCCGACCGCGGTGTCCGGACTGCTGTGGCGGTGGATCTTCCAGGCCGACGGCGTGGCCAACACGCTGCTCGGCACGGATCTGCTGTGGACCTCCGACGGCTGGCCGGCCAAGATCGCGGTGATCGTCGCGGACAGCTGGAAGACCGCGCCGTTCGTCGGCCTGCTCGTGCTGGCCGGCCTCCAGCTGATCCCCAACGACGTCTACGAGGCCGCCCGGCTGGACGGCGCCAGCGCCTGGCAGCAGTTCCGCCGGGTGACCCTGCCGCTGGTCAAACCCGCGCTGCTGGTGGCGGTGCTGTTCCGGCTGCTGGACGCGCTGCGCATGTTCGACCTGCCGTTCGTCCTGGTCGGACCGCAGAAGGGCGCGGTGGAGACACTGTCCATGTTGGCCTGGAACGAGGCCAACCAGGTGCGCTACGGTCCGGCCGCCGCCTACTCGGTGATCCTGTTCCTGTACGTGGTGGTCATCGCGTTCGTGTTCGTCAAACTGCTCGGCGCCGACCTGTTGGGAGAGCGGCGGGCCCGGCGCAGGTCGGAGGTGTCGGCATGACCGCCCTGGTTCGCCGCTGGGCGCCGTATCTGGGTGTGGCGCTGATCGTGTGCTACTGCCTGGCGCCGTTCTACTGGATGGTGGTGTCCAGCTTCCGCCGCACCAGCGACATCTTCGACAAGTCGCCGCTGCCCTCGCCGTGGTCGCTGGAGAACTACCAGGCCGTGTTCGGCGGGAACAACGCGTTCGGCCAGTCGCTGGTCAACAGCCTGGTCGTGGCGGGCACCACCACGGTGCTGACCGTCCTGTTGGGCACGCTCGCCGGCTTCGCCCTGGCCCGGTTGACCTTCAGGTTCAAGAACCTGGTGCTGTCGCTGGTGATCGCCACGTCGATGTTTCCCGGGATTTCACTGATCGTTCCGCTGCTGAAGCTGTTCACCGACATCGGCTGGGTCAACACTTACCACTCGATGATCGTGCCCAACATGTCGTTCGCCCTGCCGCTGGCGGTGTGGAACCTGACCACCTTCTTCCGCCAGCTGCCCTTCGAGCTGGAGGAAGCGGCCCGAGTGGACGGTTGCACCCCGTGGCAGGCCTTCCGCAAGGTGATCCTGCCGATCGCCGTGCCCGGCGTGTTCACCACCGCGATCATCGTGTTCGTGACCTCGTGGAACGAGTTCATCATCGCCCTGAGCATGGTGAACCAGCCGGAGACGCAGACCGCCACCGTGCGGATCTCCCAGTTCGGTGGCGTGTCCGGATTCGACAGTCCCTTTGGGACGCAGATGGCGGCCGGCGTGGTCGTCACCGTGCCACTGGTCATCGCCGTGCTGCTGTTCCAGCGCCGGATCGTGGCCGGCCTGACCTCGGGCGGCCTGAAGTGAGTCCACACCAGACAGAGCGGAGCAACGGGTTGATCGACCTGCCCTCCAGACGGACGTTCCTCGGCCTGACCGGGGTCAGCGCCGCCGCGCTGGTGCTCGGCACCGGCGCCCCGGCCAACGCGCAGACCCCCGGCGGCGACAACGTCCCGGCCGACCCGTTCCAGCTCGGCGTGGCCTCGGGCGACCCCGAGCCGACCAGCGTGGTGCTGTGGACCCGGCTGGCCCCGCAGCCGCTGGCCGAGGACGGCCACGGCGGCATGCCGCGCCGCGACATCGACGTGTACTACGAGGTCGCCGAGGACGAGCGGTTCTCCCGCGTGGTGCGCCGCGGCCGGGCGGTCGCCTCCCCGGAACTGGCCCACTCGGTGCACCCCGAGGTCGACGGGCTGCGCCCCGGCCGCGAGTACTTCTACCGGTTCCGCGCCGGCGGCGAGATCAGCCCGGTGGGCCGCACCCGCACCGCGCCGGCCGCCCGCGACCGGGTCGACCGGCTCACCTTCGCCCTGGCCTCCTGCCAGGCGTGGTACCACGGCCACTTCACCGCCCACCGCCACCTCGCCGCCGACCAGCCCGATCTGGTGTTCTTCCTCGGCGACTACATCTACGAGTACGCCATCACCGCCAGCAACCTGTGGCGGCAGGGCGTCCAGGTCGGCGGCGCGCACGCGGTCGAGGTGAAAACCCTGGAGCAGTACCGCCTCCGGTACGCGCTCACCAAGACCGACCCGCACCTCAAGGCCGCGCACGCCACCGCGCCCTGGGTGTCCACATGGGACGACCACGAGGTGCAGAACAACTACGCGGACGCGCACAGCGAGTACGGCGTCTCGCCCGAGGACTTCGAGCGCCAGCGGGCCGTGGCCTACCGCGCCTACTACGAGCACCTGCCGCTGCGCCGCACCTCCCTGCCGCAGGGCCCGGACATGCGGCTGTACCGCCGGCTGGGCTGGGGCCGGCTGGCCGACGTCAACGTGCTGGACACCCGCCAGTACCGCGACGCCCCGCCCACCGACAGCACGGCCGGCGGCGAGCACACGAACCCGGCCCGCTCCATCCTCGGCACCGAGCAGGAGCGCTGGCTCACCAACAACCTGCGCCGCTCCGACGCCACCTGGACGATGCTGGCCCAGCAGGTGGTGATGGCGCAGATCGACCGCGACACCGGCCCTGGCACGACGTTCAGCATGGACATGTGGGACGGCTTCACCGCCAACCGCGACCGGGTGTTCGACGCGGTCCGGCGTTACGGTGTGGAGAACTTCGTGGTGCTCAGCGGCGACATCCACCGCAGTGTCGCCGCCGACCTCAAGGCCGACTTCACCGACCCCGACTCGGCCACCATCGGCAGCGAGCTGGTGGTCAGCTCGGTCGGCTCGGACGGCGACGGCGCCCCCACCGACAGCTACGCCCCGATCTGGCTGGGCAACCCGCACGTCAAGCTCTACGACGCCCGCCGGGGCTACGTGCACTGCACGCTGACCCCGGAGCGGCTGACCGCCGACTTCAAGGTCGTCGACCACATCCAGCGCGACGACCAGGCCCCGGTCTCCACCGTGGCCCGCTTCGTCACCGAGGCCGGCCGGCCAGGACTGAACCGGGAGGCGTGATGGGCGCGACCGTGAAACCCGTGCGCGGACTGGCCGGCCAGGGCGGCCTCGGCTGGATCGAGTTGACCTGGCAGGCGGACTCCTACCACCCGCTGGTCGACCACTTCGCCGTGTACGGCTCGACCGAGCGGGACTTCCAGCCCGGCCCGGCGAACCTGATCACCAAGACCGTCTACACGCGACACCGGCACAACAACCTCGGCCCGACCAGCCAGACCTGGTACTACCGGGTGGTCACGGTCGACGCGGCCGGAAACGCCAGCCGCGCCACCAACGCCGTGCGCGCCGCGTCCACCGACTCGGTGACCGTCAGCGGCCGGCCCGTCGCCGTGATCGGGCAGTTCGACCGCAAGAGCCTGGAACTCGCCCTGGCCCCCAACGGCTACGCGCAGTACCCGACCCGCTTCCCGCAGGACGCCGACTACACGCACGGCGTGAGCACCCCGGGCGCGGACTGGCCGTACCTGCACCCCGGTCCCGCCGACAAGTGGGCCGGCAGCAAGGCGCACACCTTCCGGTTCCGCTTCACCCTGCCGGCCCAGCCCACCGGGGACCTGGCGCTGGCCGTCTGGCTGATCGACACGCACGCCAGCAACCCCGGAACACTCGACGTGTCCTGCAACGACACGGCGGTGGCCGCGGTGGCGCTGGAGAAGGGCGCCACCAAGGGATCGCTGCAGGGCGACGCCACCGCACCGGGAAACCCGCTGCGTCCGTCCATTGTGGAGCTGACGCTGCCGCGTGCCGCGCTGCGCGCCGGGGAGAACGTGCTCACCCTGGGCAAGGCCACCGGCTCCTGGCACGCCTACGACGCCCTCGGCGTGTTCGAACCCCGACGCTGAGATCGTGTTTCACCTTCACAAACGCGCGAGTTGACTTTGCAAACCCCGCGAGTTGCACGTTCAGGCAGGGCCATTCGGGTGAACCGGGGGCGAGCGGGGTAAGGGGACGCGGGAACGGGCGGCCGCTGGTGCGATCAGCGGCCGCCGCCCCCGGCGCCGTACCTCCCGCGGGCGCCCGAGACCTACCCACGGTGGCAGGGTTTTGCGGGCCGCCCAAGCCGTCAAACTTTCGAGCGAAATGCGTTGTGAGACAGGCAATTCAGCGCGTTTGTGGGCCTAGGGTTTCGGCGTTGATCTCATATCCCGGAGAGGGGACGTGACATGGGTGACGCGCTGTCCACGGTCCAAGGCCGAGCCCTGGGAGAGGAACTGCGCATCCGGCGTGAGGCGCAGAAGCTGACGGGCACCTACCTGGCGCACATCCTGGGCTGGGACCCCAGCAAGGTGTCCCGCATGGAGACGGGCAAGACCCGGTTCCGCGTCCAGGACGTGATCGCCTACCTGGCCGTCTGCCGCGTGACCGGCGCCGATCGCGACCGCCTGCTCTACATGGCCGCCCACGCCAACGAGCCAGATCTGCTGGACAGGGACTCGGATGGGCTGGACATGCGCACCAAGATCTATCTGCGACACGAGTGGGACGCGGTCCACATCGTGAACTACGAGCCCTTGCTGATTCCAGGCTTGCTCCAGACGCCCGGATACATGAGGGAAGCCGCACGTGCGGAGGATGTGCCCGAGGAGAAGATCGAGCCGTTGGTGACGGCGAAGCAGCAGCGACAGCACGTGTTGCGTGGGGAGTTTCCGACCCCGGCTGGGTTCTTCATCCACGAGCACGCGCTGCGCTGTCGCTTCGAGGACCCGGAGGTCATGCGAGAGCAGTTGGTGCACCTGATCTTCAAGGCATCCCGACCGCACCTGACCATCCGGGTGGTGCCGGCGTCCCTCGGCTTGAAGGCGCTGGCCAACCCGTTTGTGCTGATGGAGCTGCCGGAGAGGCGTGCGGTGGTGTACATGGAGGCCGCTGTGGCCGGGGTGTTCCTGGAGCAGAAGAAGGACATCGAGATGTGCCGGAAGGAGTGGAAACGGCTCGATAACCTCGCGCTGGACGAGGCAGAATCGCGGGTGTTCCTGGCCGGATTGGCCAATGAGCAAGGCTCACCCGAGAGGACGCAAGATGACCTACCAGGCTCCTTCCTGGCGGACGAGTAGCTACAGCAAAGGAAGCGAACTCGTCAACTGCGTCGAGGTGGCGTTCGGTACAGCCGAGGTGGCCGTGCGTGACTCCAAGAACGCGGACGGGTCGGTGCTCGGGTTCACGCCGGCCCGGTGGCGGGCGTTCCTGACCTCGGCCAAGGCCGAGCGGTTGACACAATGACCTGGTGTGGGTTGGGGACCAGCTCGCTGAGTCGCCATCCTGGGTGTTCCTGGCCGGATTGGCCAACGAGCAAGGCTCACCCGAGAGGACGCAAGATGACCTACCAGGCTCCTTCTTGGCGGACGAGTAGCTACAGCAACGGAAACGAACTCGTCAACTGCGTCGAAGTGGCGTTCGGGTCTGCTGCGGTAGCCGTGCGTGACTCCAAGAACGCGGACGGGCCGGTGCTCGGGTTCACGCCGGCCCGGTGGCGGGCGTTCCTGACCTCGGCCAAGGCCGAGCGGCTGACACAATGACCTGGTGACAAGGTCGAGGTCAGGTGGAATCACTGGGCCGTCCGCCTGGTTGCGTTGAGTGAGGGTGTGGCTCTCCAGGAGGACGAGATGAGCGATCAGGCGGCGGCCCAGCGCGTGGTCCGCAACGACGACGAGAACCGGTACGAGCTGTGGGTGGGGGACCAGCTCGCCGGGTTCGCCGAGTACCTGGAGCGGGGTGAGCGGACGCTGTTCACCCACACCGAGGTGGCCGACGCCTTCGGCGGGCAGGGGCTCGGCAAGGTGCTGGCGCGGGAAGCGCTCGACGACACGGTGCGCCGGCAACGGGTGATCGTTCCGCTGTGCTCGTTCATCGCGGACTTCGTCGCCAAGCGGCCGGAGTACGCGGCGCACGTCGAGGCGCAGCGGAGCGACCACGGTGAGTAACCTGGAGGCGAAGCCGACCGTGACGCCGTGCCGGTCGGCGGCCAATCCGGGGCCGGTCACCGAGTTCTTCCCGTCGCGGGCGGTGCCGCTCGGTGGGATCAGGGCGGTCACGGTTGACCGGGTGCTGCCCCAGCGCGGGCTGCCCACCGTTGGCGCGTGGTGCTTCCTCGACCAGTTCGGGCCGCAGCACGCGGACATGCGGGTGTTGCCGCACCCGCACGTCGGTTTGCAGACGGTGACCTGGCCGCTGCGCGGTGAGATCCGGCACCGGGACAGCGTGGGCAGTGACGTGGTGGTCCGTCCCGGTCAGCTCAACCTGATGACCGCCGGCCGGGGCATCGCCCACTCCGAGTTCTCCCTCGGGGACACGCCGCTGTTGCACGCCGTTCAGTTGTGGGTCGCGCTGCCGGCCGAGCGGGCCGACATCGAGCCGAGCTTCGAGCAGCACCTCACCCTGCCCGTGTTCACAGTGGACAACCTGCGCGCGACCGTGCTGATGGGTGCGCTCGGCGACGCGGTCTCACCGGCCACCGCGCACACCCCGCTGGTGGGCGCCGACCTGAAGGTGCCGGCCGGCACGGTGACCGCGCTGCCGCTGCGCCGGGACTTCGAGTACGCGGTGTTGGTCATCGAGGGTGAACTGGAGATCGCCGGTGTCCGGGCCGCCGCCGGTCCGCTGCTCTACCTGGGCACCGGGCGGGACGAGTTGACCGTGGGTGCGGTCCAGGACGCCAGGGCCGTGCTGCTGGGCGGTGAGCCCTTCCCGGACGACCTGGTGATGTGGTGGAACTTCGTGGGGCGCGACCACGACGAGATCGCCAGGGCGCGCGCCGACTGGGAGAACCGCGACGCGCGCTTCGGTGCCGTGGCCGGGCACGACGGCCTGCGCATCCCCGCGCCCGAACTGCCCAACGTCCGGCTCACCCCACGCCGGCGGGGGTAGGGGCGGGGCAGACCTGACCCGCTGCAGGGGGTGGCTGGCCGGCCACCCCCTTTTTTTCTCGTGTCCGAAGTTCTCCGGGAACCAGGCGGTTGGTCAACAGGTCGGTCGGTGCCGGTGGCCAACCATTCGATTAGCCTGCTAATCTGAATTAGCAAGCTAACTCGTATCTTGTACCACTCGCTGGAGGAAGCGGGCCATGAGCAGTCCCACCACAACCATCACCGTTGACGCCGACCTGGTCACGCTGGTGAACGTGTTCACCGTTGACCCGGCGCGGCAGGCCGAACTGGTCAACGCCCTGGACGAGGCCACTCGAAGGATCTTCGTCGCTGTGCCCGGTTTCATCTCGGCGAACCTGCACGCCAGCCTGGACGGGACTCGCGTGATCAACTACGCGCAGTGGGCGAGCGAACGGCACCACCAGGAGGCGCTGCGGCGAGCCGACGTGCGCGAGCACCTCACCGAGGCGACGGCCATCGCGGAGAAGTGGGACCCGACGCTGGTCCGGGTCCGGTCGATCCACCACCCCCAGCGGCAGTCGGTGTGATGCCGAGGTGGCGCTCGATCTCGTCAGCGCCACGGGCCACGCCACCACTGTCCTGAATGGACCTGCGCATCCGGTCGAGGTTCGTGCGGATCGCGGGGCTGGAGCTGACCCGGGTGACCGCGTCCCGCACGGCCTCGGGGGTGAGCGCGGTGGCGTCCAGTCGCTCGCCAAGGCCGAGTTCGCGCACCCGGTCGGCGTTGGCGACCTGCTCGGGTGTCTGGGGGAACGTGATGAGCGGGACGCCGTGGCACAGCGCCTCCATAATGGAGTTCATGCCGGCGTGTGAGATGAACGCCGCCGCGTGGCGGAGCACCGCCAGTTGCGGGAAGCGCGGCCGGATGTCCACATTGGATGGAACGGTGCCCAGTGCGGCGGTGTCCTGGTCGGCCACGGTCATGGCCACCTGCCAGGGTCCGTCCCCGAAGGCCGCCAGGCAGGTCCGGTAGAACGCGGCGTCGGTCATGACTGAGCCCAACGAGACGAACAGGGTGGGCGCGTCCGGGTCGCGCGGCGACCAGGACTCCCGCTGCCGCCGGCTGTCCAGCAGCGGTCCGATGAACCGGAAGCGGTCGTCGAAGCTGTCGGCGGCCGGCTGGAACTCCCTGGGCACGAACACCAGGTTCAGCGCTGCTGGCACATCCACGGTGCCGGCCGGGTCGAGGTGCACGCCGTGCTCGGCCGAGAAGTGCGCGCAGTCGGCGGCGAACGCCGCCATGCCCGGGTGCGCGGGGTCGAGTCCGGCGGTCAGCCGCGCGTCAAGGGAGAACGTCTCGTTGGACGCCAGGTGGGGAACGCAGCGCACCGCCGGGATGCCGAGCCGGTGGGCCACCAGCCGGGCCGGCCAGTTCGTGGCGTCGTAGCAGATCGCGTCGGGCCGCTGGGTGGCGCAGTGGTCGAGCAGCACCGGGTAGGCCGCGCGCATGGCCGCGAAGAAGTGGCGGAACCAGGCCGCCATGACCTCGGGGCCGACCTGCGCTGGCGGGGTGAACGGCGCCATCGACGGCAGCGCCACCCAGCGGGCACCGGCGGCCGCCACGGCCGAGGAGTGTTCGGCGGCCGTGGCGTAGTCCACCCGGTGGCCCCGGCGAACGAGTTCCCCGACCAGCGGCAGGGTCGGGGTGACGTGGCCGTGTCCGGTGAGTGCGACGAACAACACGTGCTGTGGCATGACCGACGAGCATAGGAACGACGAGGCCGCCGCCGCATCGGATTACCGGCGCCGCCTGGGCTTCGGTTGGCGGGGTGCGGGGCGATGACTGGCTGATACGCCGTGTGCGACGGCGTCGAAGGCCGCGTTCACGCGCTGCTGGTGCGCCGTGGCGATGTCGGCGAGATCGTCTCCGGCGAGTCGCCGGCGCAGCGACTCGGCGGCGACTGTCCGATATGCGGCAACGAGCAGTGCGGCGGTCAGCGTGCTGTCACCGGAGAACCCGGCGTCCGCGTGCAGTGCGGCGGCCAGCTCTGTCTCGATCTCGTGCGCGAACGCGCGCAGTCGCGCGATCAACGCGGGGGAGGCCATGAGCGTCCGCACGAACGGTTCGACGTCCGCGCCCTCGCTCAGGCCGGACAGCGGATGTCGTTGTGCGGCAAGCGCGAGCGCGGCCTGACGGAGTGCCTCGACCGGATCGAGGCCGTCCGCGCGGTCGCGGATCGCGGTCCGCACGATGTCGATGACGTCGGGAAGGCGGTCGAGCAGCAGGTCTTCCTTGCGTTCGAAGTGCGCGAAGACGGTCACCTTCGACACGCCGGCCGCCGCGGCGACCTCGGCGATGGTCACGTCATCGAACCCGCGTTCGAGGAACAGTTCGGTCGCGACCTCGGCGATGCGTGCTCGGGTTCGCGCTCCGCCTCGATCCCCTCGATTCGGCATGTGACAACGCTACCTTTCGGGTATTAGGTTTACTCGGTAAGCTTACCGAGTAAACCCATCAAGTGAGGATCGTGCTGTGCGGCGAACGGACGTGGTTGTCATCGGAGCCGGGCCCACCGGCCTGCTCCTCGCCAGCGAGCTGGCGCTTCAGGGAGTGCGGGTGACGGTTCTGGAGCGGCTCCAGAAGCCGGACGCGACCATCAAGGCGGGATCGATCAATGTCGCCAGTGCCGAGATCCTCGACCGGCGCGGCCTGCTGCCGGCCGCGGCGGAGGTGCACCGGCGCCTGATCGCGGCCGCTGGCGCGTTCGCGGACGGCAGCGCGAACGACACCGTGCGCGGGCTCGTGGACGCGGCCAGGCGGACAGCTCGCCGGTTCCCGACCACGGGGCACTTCGCGGGCATGCTGTTCCGCGAGGACCTGGTCGACCAGGACGATCCCGTGCTGGCCGCGCACACGGCCGTGGCCAATGCCGTTCTGGTGCCGCAGCACGACCTTGAGTTGCTGCTCGGGCAGCACTGCGCCCGACTCGGCGTCGACATCCGCCGCGGCGTCGAGGTGCACGGGGTGCGCGGCACGGGCGCGGACCTGCGCGACGACGCCGACGTCGTCGTCGAGACCGACGCGGGTGAGGTCACCGCCGGATGGGTCGTCGCGGCCGACGGGGGACGGAGTCTGATCCGCAAGCAGCTCGGCATCGACTTCGTCGGCACCGATCCGCAGCTGGTGGGGTATCAGGCGATCGTCGACCTCGACGATCCGAGCGGGCTGCGCCGGGGGTGGACCTGGACGCCGCGCGGCATCTACGCCTACGGGCCGATTCCGGGACGCATCCTCGTCGCGCGGTTCGGGACGCAACCGCGGGACCGGAACGCTCCCGTGTCACTCGACGAACTGCAGGAGGTCGTGCGGGAGGTCACCGGGGTTCCGGTGACCCTGACGGGCCTGCACGGCCGGGCGACCCGGTGGTCGGACAACGCTCGTCAGGCGCGGTCGTACCGGCACGGCAGAGTGCTGCTCGCGGGCGATGCCGCACACGTGCACGCGCCGTTCAGTGGGCAGGGTCTGAACCTCGGGCTCGGCGACGCGGTGAACCTCGGGTGGAAGCTCGCCGCGACCGTCAACGGGTGGGCGCCGGCGGGACTGCTCGACACGTACCAGACCGAGCGGCAACCGATCGCCGCGTGGGTGCTGGACTGGACGCGGGCGCAGGTCGCCCTCCTGCGCGGAGACGAGCACACCGCGCGACTGCGCGACGTCGTCGGCGCTGAGCTGTTCACCGTGCCAGGCGTGCTCAACCGCGTGATCGCGCTCTCCTCCGGGATAGCCCAGCACTACGACGTCGCCGAGGAGACGGCCGCGCCGGTCGGCTCGATCGCCGGGGACGTCGAGCTGACAACCGGAAGTCGACTCGCCGACTTCGCGCACGACGGCCGTTTCGTGCTCGTCGACCGGTCTCCGGACGGCCGGTTCGTCAACGCGGTGCGCCAGGCGGAGCACCGGATCGCGGCCGTGGCGGATCCCGCCGCCGACGTGTCGCTGCCGAGCCTGCTCGTGCGCCCGGACGGCGTCATCGCGTGGGCCGCCAGCGCCCGAGCCGACGGCCACGCCCGGCGGGAACTCGACGCCGCGCTCCGGCGCTGGGCCGGCGTGCGAGGAGCGCGGCCGGAAACAGCCCGATCGTCGCACGTGGACGGTTGAGACGGCGCACAACGGTTGCCGGCCACCCAGCGCACGAGCGACGTGGACGGGAACGCCAGGGGAGTGGTTGCGAGCGGACACACGTGACGCCTATGCTCTGCCCGTGATCACCGGGACGGCTGGACGCCATGCACGGGAAGGCGATCCGGTGGAGCGCTGACCGCGGCCCGGGCGTGTGCAGTCCGCCCGACGCGTTCGCCGCGTGGCCCACCGCGAGAGCACGCAGTTCTCGCACACCCAAGCCACGCACAGCGAACGAGAGCGAGTAGCCCTCCATGCCAGTCACCTTCAACCACACCATCATCGCCAGCAAGGACCGCGAGGAGTCGGCGCGGTTCTACCGGGCGCTCTTCGAGCTGCCGGAAGCACCGTCGTGGGGTCCGTTCACCAACATCCAGCTCTCCGACGGGGTGCTGTTGCAGTTCGCCGAGCCGCCGGTGGAGATCCAGATGCAGCACTATGCGTTCCTGGTGGACGACGAGCTGTTCGACCGCGCGTACGCCAGGCTGTGCGCCGACGGCATCGAGCACTGGGCCGACCCGCAGATGAAGCGCCCCAACGAGACCAACACCGAGCACGGTGGGCGCGGCGTCTACTTCAAGGACCCCGCCGGCCACGCCATCGAGATCATCACCCGTCCCTACCTGTAGGCGAATGACCGCGGCCGCCCGGCCCTGCCACGCAGGGCCGGGCCCGGCGCTGGCCTAGGCCGAGTCCACCAGCGGCAGCAGTACACCGTCCACTATGGACTCCAGTTGCGCAGCGGTGAGCATCGGCCGGCCCAGGATGCAGTCGTACATCACCATCGGCGGGGCCACCGACGCGATCAGTGCACTGCGCGGGCCGGTTGCCTCGACCGGGATTCCGGTGTCCAGCGCCGCGGCCGAGCGGTACCTTCTTCGCCAAGCACGAAGATTTGTGCTTCTCATGCCCGGTTGCGCTCTCTCACTGAATTTGCGCCTGTCTTGTGCCTACGCAGGTTCGGTGAGAATCAACCACAAGACGCCCACCCGATCGGGTCAGCGGGCGCGACGCGCGCCTGCCCCGGGGCTCGGCCGGGTGTCGCGGGTGGTGAGGGGGCCGTGACCGGCGGCGCAGCGCAGGACGACGGAGACGGGCTGATCGCAGCCCCGGTGCTGAATCACCACAGCGGGGCCGGCCGGGTCGGCGAGGTAGGTGTCGCCCCATTGCAGCAATGCGACCAAGGCCGGGAACAGATCACGACCCTTGTCGGTGAGCCGGTATTCCTGGCGGGGACGTGCACCGGGTTCCTGATAGGTGGTACGCCGCAGGATGTCGTGGTCGACCAGGGTGCTCAGGCGGGCGGCGAGCAGGTTGCGCGCGATGCCGAGGTTGGCGTGCAGTTCGCTGAAGCGCCGGACTCCGTAGAACACCTCGCGCAGCACCAGCAACGTCCACTTCTCGCCCACTACGGCCAGCGTGCGGGCGATGGAGCAGTTCTCAGCGCTGTAGGCGGCTCGGTCCTCCATGTGGTCACCCTAGACCGCTGAGTTGACTTCCTCGACCCAGCATCGTAGCGTCGGTCTGAGTTTAGATATGCAACCCAGGTCGACGGAAGGTTCTGCCATGCCGATGCTCGACGCGTACATCCCCGACGGCGCCCTACCCGCGACCGTGGAGAAGGAACTGCTCGCCACCCTGACGGACATCCTGTTGCGGCACGAGGGCGCCGACCCCGCCGATCCTGCGGCTCGCTCACTCGCGTGGGTGTTCCTGCACCGGCCCACGGCCGTGTTCGTCGCCGGCGAGCCCGCCGGGGAGCCGCGCTACCGCATCGTCGCGTCGGTGCCACAGGGCCAGTTCGACGACGAGCGCCGCCAGGCGATGGTCGAGGCCGTCACCAACGCGGTGCTCGACGCCGAGGCCGGCACCTACGAGCGTGACCCGCGGCGCGTCTGGGTGTTCGCCAACGAGATCCCGGACGGCACGTGGGGCGGCGGTGGGCGGATCGCGACCCTTGCCGACATCGCCGGGTTCGTCATGGGCGACCTTGAGAAGGGACGCGCCTACGCGGACCGGAGACTCGCCGGCCGCCGGTGAGGACAGCTCGGCCCGCTCCGCGGGCATCGCATCGCAGGATGGCCTTCCGGCGAGGGAAATGAAAAGTCGGTGAGACAGATTGTGCGCAAACTCGATGAGAAGCCCGCCATCCACCCAGATCAAACAAAGATGAAACGGAAAACAATCTTGGGAACCTACATCTGGCGGGGCTGATGTGGGCCTGCGCACTGCCGGCGATCAAGCTCGGGCTGCCCGGTTACGGGGCCGTCGGGCTCTCCCGCGACAACTACGGCGTGTTTCAGGATTCTTCGTTCGATCAGGGAGCGGCGGCCGGGTGGCCGCTACACCACGCCCTGGTCGTCGGTGTGCCGGAGCACGTGCAGGATGCCGTTCTCGTCGGCGGTGTCCGGTTCGGCGTCCACACAGGACTCCAACGCGGACAGCAGGTTTCCGCGGTCCAGGTCGGTGCCGATCAGCACCAGGCTGGTCGCCCTGGGCTCCTGGCGCTGCCAGCGGGAGCGGGTGAAGCGGACGTAGCCGCCGACCACGTGCACGGTGAACTTGTCGTCGTGACCGGGTAGTCCGAAGTGGACGAATCCCTTGGCGCGGTACAGGCCGCCGGGCCGGGCGCGGATGAACTCCATCAGCCGGCGCGGGTTCACCGGCCGCGCCGTGCTGAACTCCACGCTCTGGTAGGCGTCGTGCAGGTGGCCGTCGTGCTGTTCGTGGTACTCGCGCAGCAGGTCGTCCAGGGACAGCTGGCGGGCCTCGGTCCGGCGGGCCGGCCGGGTGCGGCGGTCGAACAGCAGCTCGGGGTTGATCCGGCCGTGCGCGGTCGGCAGCACCGGGGTGCCCTGGCTCAGCTCGGCGACCAGCTGCACCAGGCGGTCGGTGGTGTCCGCCTCGACCCGGTCGGTCTTGTTGAGCACCACCAGGTCGGCGAAGCGCAGGTGCTGGTCGAGTTCGGGGTGGCGGGCGCGGCTGGCCTCGAACTCGGCCGCGTCGACCACCTCCACCAGGCCGCCGTAGTCCACCCGGGGAACCTCGCTGGACAGCACCATCCGGACCAGGGTGCGCGGCTCGGCGATCCCGCTGGCCTCGATGACCACCGCGTCGATGCCGGCGCTCGGCTGGGTGAGCCGGGCCAGGGCGGTGTCCAGGCCGTCGGCGTCGGCCACGCAGCACAGGCAGCCGTTGCCGAACGCGAGGGCGGTGTCGACCTGTCCGGCCACGGCCAGCGCGTCGATGTTGATCCGGCCGAAGTCGTTGACGATCACGCCGATCCGGGTGTCACCACTGCTGCGCAGCAGGTGGTTGAGCAACGTGGTCTTGCCCGATCCCAGGTAGCCGGCGACGAGGATGACGGGAACGCGGTCCCCGCTCGGGGCGGACTCCCTGCTCACATGGGCTCCTGAAGCGCACGAACTGGTCACCGGAGGGGGACTGGCCACCTCGGGTCAGCTTAACCGGCGGGCACGCGCGGCCGCCGGCCCCCTTCCGGCCCCGGTGATCGCGCTGCCCCGGATCGGTCAGCCGGGTGCACCATGTTCTGTGCACGCTGTGTGATCGCCCCCTTACTCATCCGCTCCGGCTCGTCGGCGAAGGAACAACAATGCGCGAAATCCTGATCGTGGGCGCTGGTCAGTCCGGCCTCCAGCTGGCACTGGGCCTGCGCCGCCACGGCTACCACGTCACCGTGGCCTCCGACCGCACGCCGGACCAGGTGTGGGACGGGCCCGTCATGTCCACCCAGTGCATGTTCGACACCGCGCTGTCCCACGAGCGGCGGCACGAACTGGACCTGTGGTCGCAGCAGGCACCGCAGATCCGCAGCGTCGGCGTGGCTGTCGCCGCCGGCGACACCGGTGAACCGGCGGTCAACTGGTTCGGCCGGCTGCGGCGGCCCGCGCAGTCGGTGGACCAGCGGGTGAAGTTCGCCACCTGGATGCGGATGTTCGAGGCGGCCGGCGGTCGGCTGTGGACCAGCGCGGTCACCGCCGACGACCTGGACGAGCTGGCCCACGACGGCGAGTACGACCTGATCGTCGTGGCGACCGGCAAGGGCGAGCTGAGCCGGCTGTTCGCCCGCGACGACGAGCACACCGTCCACAGCAGACCGCAGCGGGCGCTGTCCGCGGTCTATGTGCACGGCATGCTGCCCGCGCCCGAACACCCCGAACCGATGGTGCGGTGCAACCTGCTGCCCGGGCTCGGCGAGCTGTTCGTCATGCCGGCGCTGACCCGGGGCGGACCGTGCGACATCCTGTTCTTCGAGGCGCTGCCCGGCGGGCCGCTGGACGTGTTCGACGAGCTGCGCGCTGACCCCAGGGCCCACCTGGACCGGACCCTGGAACTGATGCGGCGGTTCGTGCCGTGGGAGCACCAGCGCTGCGGTGCGGTCGACCTCACCGACGAGGGCGGCCACCTGGTCGGCCGGTACCCGCCGGTGGTGTGCCACCCGGTGGCCCAGCTGCCGTCCGGTGGCCTGGTGCTGGGCATGGCCGACGCGGTGGTGCGCAACGACCCGATCACCGGGCAGGGCGCCAACAACGCCAGCCTGGCCGCGGCCCTGTACCTGGAGGCCATCCTGGGCCACGGCGACCGGCCCTTCGACGGCGACTGGATGCGGGCCGCGTTCGCGGCCTACTGGGCGCGCGCCAGGCACGCGACCGCGTGGAGCAACGCCATGCTGGCCCCACCGCCGCGCCACGTCCTGCTGCTGCTGGCGGCCGGGCAGCACCACGCCGAGGTGGCGGACCGGTTCGCCAACGCCTTCGACAACCCCGAGGACCTGGCCGACTGGTTCTTCGATCCGGAGTCGGCCGGTGCCTTCCTCAGCCGGGTGCACCACGGGTTGGCGGCGAGGTGAGTAACCAGGCCGAGCGGAATCACCCGAGAAGTTGGTTTACCGGGTGACTGCCGGCCGGCCAGGCCGGTGCCCGGGCCGCCGGGCGGGGAACCTTTGACGTGGTAACCGCAGGATCGCGGCAACCAAGGAGGATGCCTCGTGGCCGGTGAGCGGGGATCGGGTCGAGCCCGACGGAGTGTCCGGTGTGGACGCGGCGCGCACGCGCCCTGGGGAGACCAGGTTGCCTGAGCTGTCGTCGAGCTTTCCGACCCTCACCCACATGTGCCGGACCCGGGCGTGGCAGCTCCCCGGTCGGACCAGCCACGTGTTCCTCCGGGACGGGGAGCGGCCACTGGCCGGGCTGACCTACGCCGAACTGGACCAGCGCGCCAGGTCGGTGGCGGCCGAGCTGGCCAGGCACGCCCAGCCGGGCGATCGGGCACTGCTGTGCTACCCGCCCGGCCTGGAGTTCCTGGCCGGCTTCTTCGGTTGCCTGTACGCCGGGGTGATCGCCGTGCCCACGGCCGGGGTGGCCGAGGGGCGGGGCGCCACGGCCCGACTGGCTGCGATCGCGCGCAGCGCCACGCCCCGGCTGCTGCTGTCCACAGCGGACTTCCTGGCCGGCAACGCCACCCGGCTGGCCGAGACCGTGTCCAACTCCGCCGTGGTGGCCGTGGCCACCGACCGGATCAGCGCGCGGCCACCGGCGCGGGCGTGGACCGAGCCGGACATCGACGCGGACACCATCGCCTACCTCCAGTACTCCTCGGGCTCCACCGGTGAGCCGCGCGGCGTGGTGCTGACCCACCGGCAGGTGCTGCACAACCTGGGCGTGCTGGCCGAACTGCTGCGGCCGAGGCCCGAGGAGACCTCGATCGTGTCGTGGCTGCCGCTGTTCCACGACATGGGCCTGGTCGCCGCGGTGATCATGCCGGTGTTCGCCGCGAGCACGGCCACCCTGATGTCGCCAACGGCGTTCCTGCGCCGGCCACTGCGGTGGCTGACCGCGTTGCAGCGGGCCGAGGTCACCGCCACCCCGAACTTCGCGCTGGACCTGTGCCTGCGGCGGACCACCGAGCAGCAGCGCGCCCAGCTCGACCTGCGGCGGGTGCGCCACGTGGTGGTCGGGGCCGAACCGGTGCGCGCGGACACCCTGGAGCGCTTCGCCTCGGCGTTCGCGCCCAGCGGGTTGCGGCCGGAGGCGCTGGTGCCGGCCTACGGGCTGGCCGAGGCGACGCTGATGGTCAGCGGCGGCCCCACTCCGGCGCCGCCGGTGTGCTGCCACGCCTCGCCCGCCGCACTGGGCCGCGACCGGATCGAGCTGACCGAACCGGGCACGCCCGCGGTCCGGCTGGTCGGCTGCGGCCAGGTGCGGCCGGGCCTGCGGGTGGTCATCGTCGAGCCGGAGTCGCTGCGCCCCCGCCCACCCGGCCACGTCGGCGAGGTCTGCGTGGCCGGCGGCAGCGTGGGCAGCGGCTACTGGAACGCGCCCGAGGCCACGGCCGCGACGTTCGGGGTCACCGTTCCCGGGGTGGCCGGCGCGTTCCTGCGCACCGGTGACCTGGGCGCGGTGGTGGACGGGCAGCTGGTCATCACCGGCCGGTGCAAGGACGTGATCGTCATCGACGGGCACAACCACTACCCGAGCGACATCGAGCGCACGGTGGCGGCGGCCCACCCGGCGCTGCGCCCCGGGTTCCAGATCGCGGTGTCCGTGGACGACGGGCAGCGGGAGCGGGTGGTCGTGCTCACCGAACTGTCCACTCCGGCCGGTGCAAACCGACAGTCCGATGTGGACGAAGTGGATCTGGCCGACGGGGTGGACCCGACGGACGTGGCGGACGGCGCGGCCGGCTGGACACTGGTCAGCGCGGCGGTGCGGGCGGCCGTGCTGGCGCAGCACGGCATCGCCCCGCACGACGTGGTGCTGCTGCCACCGGGCGCACTGCCGTTCACCAGCAGCGGCAAACCCCAGCGGTTCGCCTGCCGCCGCGCCTACCAGGACGGCGGGTTCGCGCGCGTCCGGCTGGGCGCGGCCGGCGCGGCGGAGACCGCGGTGGCCGGATCCGGAGTTGTCGGACCATGACCGAGGACAGCACCCACGACCTGGCGGCCGTGCGGACCTGGCTGGTGCACGCGCTGGCCAGGGCGCAGGGCACGGCCGCGGCCGACATCGACCCCTCGGCGCCGTTCCACGACCACGGCATCACCTCCAGCGAGGCGATCAGCATCTGCGGTGAGCTGGAGGAGTGGCTGGGCCGCCTGCTGCCGCCCACCCTGCTCTACGACCACCCCACGATCGACGCGCTGGCCAGAACCCTGTGCGCGCTGCCGGAGCGGCCCGGTGGTGAGACCGCGCCGGCGGACTGGGCCGACCAGGCCGGGCCGGCCGTGGGGGTGGTGGGCATGGCCTGCCGGTTCCCCGGCGGCGCGGACACCCCCGACGAGTTCTGGGCCAACCTGCTCGCCGGCCACGACGCGAGCACCGAGGTGCCGGCCGACCGGTGGGACGCCGCCGCGCACTACGACCCCGACCCGACCGCGTCGCTGCGCGCCTACACCACGCGCGGCGCGTTCGTCAGCGACCTGGCCGGGTTCGACGCGGCGCTGTTCCGCATCCCACCGGCCGAGGCGCTGCGGATGGACCCGCAGCACCGGATGCTGGCCGAGGTGGGCTGGGCGGCGCTGGAGGACGCGGGCATCGCCCCCGACCGGCTCGCCGGCAGCCGCACCGGCGTGTTCGTCGGCATGATGAGCAGCCAGGAGTACGCCCGGTTGCAGACCGACCGGGAACCGGTGGCCTGCCTGGACGACCCGTACTTCGGTTACGGCAGCGCGCCGAGCGTGGCCGCCGGGCGGCTGTCCTACCTGCTGGACCTGCGCGGGCCGTGCCTGTGCGTGGACACGGCCTGCTCGTCCGGGCTGCTCGCGGTGCACCTGGCCGTGCAGAGCCTGCGCCGGGGCGAGTGCGACCTGGCCATCGCGGCCGGGGTCAGCGCGCTGGTGCACCCCGCGGCCGTGCTCCAGGCGTGCCGGGCGCACATGCTGGCGCCGGACGGCCGGTGCAAGACCTTCGACGCCGACGCCGACGGGTTCCTGCTGGGCGAGGGCTGCGGGGTCGTGGTGCTGGAGCGGGTGAGCGAGGCCCACCAGCGGGGCCACCGGGTGCACGCGCTGCTGTCCGGCTCGGCGGTGAGCCAGGACGGTCGCACCAACGGGATGACCGCGCCCAACCAGGCCGCGCAGGTGCGGGTGCTCACCGACGCGCTGGCCGCCGCGGGCGTGCGGCCCGACCAGGTGGGCTACGTGGAGGCGCACGGCTCGGGCACCCGGCTCGGCGACGCCGTGGAGATGGCCGCGCTGCACCAGGTGTTCGGCGCGGACCGCGAGCCACTGGTGGTGGGCGCGGTCAAGACCAACGTGGGCCACCTGCTCGGCGCGGCCGGACTGGCCGGACTGATCAAGGCGGTGTGCGCGGTCCGAAGTGGACGGATCCCGGCCAACCTGCACCTGCGCCGGCCCAGCCCGGCCGTGGACTGGCAGCGCTGCCCGGTGCTGCTGCCCAGCACCACCGTGGCCTGGCCGGCCGGCGCCGGGCCGCGGATCGCCGGGGTGAGTTCGTTCGGCTGGTCCGGCACGAACGTGCACGTGGTGGTCGAGCAGGCCACGCCGCCGACACCCGCACCGCCGCCGCGCGGTGCGGCGCCCGGGTGGACGCTGCTGCCGTTGAGCGCGCGCACCCCGACCGCGCTGACCAGCCTGGCCCACCGGCTGGCCGACTGGCTGGCCGAGGACGGCGAGCAGGCCGCCGAGGTCGGGCTCGACGACGTGGCGCACACGCTGCGGACCGGCCGCGCCGAACTGGACCACCGGGTCGGCCTGGTGTGCCGGGACGTGGCGGACGCGGTGGTCGCGCTGCGCGCGGTGAGCCCGGCCGAGGCCAGGGCGGCCCGGGCGCAGACGCGCACGCTGTTCCTGTTCCCCGGCGCGGGCGAGCAGTACCCGGGCATGGGCCGCGAGCTGTGTGCGGCCGAGCCGGCCTTCGCCGCCGCCGTTGACGAGTGCGCCCGGCTGGCCCTGCCGGTGCTGGGCCGCGACCTGCGCGAGATCGTCCACTCCGGACGGTCGGAGCCCGCGTCCGGCCTGGCCGACCTGCTCGGCCGGGACGCCGCCGGTCCGGCCGAGCAGGTGGACGACGTCGGCCTCGCGCACTGCGCGGTGTTCACCGTGGACTACGCGCTGGCCCGGCTGTGGCTGGCCTGGGGGGTGCGGCCGGACGCGCTGTTCGGCTACAGCCTCGGCGAGTACGTGGCGGCGTGCGTGGCCGGGGTGTTCACCCTGGCGGACGCGCTGCGCGTGGTGGCCGAGCGGGCCCGGCTGATCGCCACCGCGCCGCGTGGCGCCATGCTCGCGGTGGCGCTGCCGGCCGACGAGGTCGAGCCGCTGCTGCCGGCGGAACTCGCGGTGGCCGCGGTCAACGGGCCGGCCATGACCGTGGTGGCCGGGCCCGTCGAGCCCGTGACCGAGCTGGCGCGCGAGCTGACCGGCCGGGCCGTGGCGCACCGGCGGATCCGCGCCGACCACGCGCTGCACACCCGGGAGCTGGCACCGGTGCGCGACGCCGTGGCCGACCTGGTGTCCCAGGTGGACCGCGGCGCACCGGAGATCCCGTTCGTGTCCGGCCGCACCGGCACCTTCATCACCCCCGACCAGGCGCGCGACCCGGCCCACTGGGCCGACCAGATGTGCCAGCCGGTGCGGTGCGCGCCGGCCCTGCGCGAGCTGGCCGGCCACGACGGTGGGGTGGCGGTGGAACTCGGGCCGGGCCAGACGCTGAGCGCGCTGGCCAACCAGGTGGTCGGCGCCGACCTGCTGGCGATCCCCACGCTGCTGCCGCCGCTGGTCGGCGGGGCCGGCGAACCCGAGTACGCGCTGCGCGCGCTGGGCCGGTACTGGGCGGCCGGCGGCCGGGTGGACTGGCCGGCCGGCCAGGGCCGCACGGTTCGCCTGCCCACGTATCCCTTCGAGCACCAGCGGTTCTGGCCGGACCAGCCAGCCGCCTCGGCGCCGCCGCCGCAGACCGGGCCACGGCCGGAGCTGGCGCGGTGGTGCCACGCGCCGGTGTGGCAGCAGTCGCACACTCCACTGTGGACCAGTGACGTCGATCCCGGGCGCTGGCTGGCCTTCGTGGACAGCGGCCCGGTGCGCGCGGTGCTGGACCGGCTGACCGGAGCCGGCGCCGAGGTCGTGGTGGTGCGGCCAGGCACGGCGTTCCAGCGGGAGAGCGCGACGGCCTACACCATCGACCCCTGCTCGGCCGCGGACTACCGGCGGCTGCGCGACGAGGTCGCCGAGACCGGGCCGCTGCCCACCCGGGTGCTGCACGCCTGGTCGGTGGCCGGCCACAAGCTACTGGACCGCGGCATGGTCAGCCTGATGTTCACCGCCGCGGCACTCGGCCCGGCCAGCCGCGCGCACCCGATCACGCTGTACCTGCTCACCGCCGGCCTGCACGACGTGCTCGGCGACGAGCCCACCGATCCGTGGCAGGCCACCGCGTTCGGGGTGGCCGGCACGCTCGACCACGAGTTCCCCGGCATCCGCTGCCGCGCCGTGGACCTGCCGCCGGTCCGGGCCGGACAGGCGTGGCCGGACGCGGTGGTCGACGGGGTCCTCGCCGAGCTGCGCGCGGACACCGACGACCCGCACGTCGCGCACCGCAACGGCCGGCGCTGGGTGCGCCGCTGGGAGCCGGTGCCGCTCGCGCCGGTCGAGCGGACGCGGGTGTGGCGGGAGCGGGGCGTCTACCTGATCACCGGCGGATTCGGGGAACTGGGCCTGGCACTGGCCCGGGACCTGGCGCGCCACTGCCGCGCCCGGCTGGTGCTGTTCGGCCGGACCGAGCTGCCGCCCAGGGCGGAGTGGGACGGCGCCAGCACCGACGGGGTGCGCCGCCGGGTGCGCGCCGTGCGGGAGCTGGAGCGGCTGGGCGCCGAGGTGCTGCCGGTGAGCGGGGACGTGGCGGAATCCGCCGACGTGGCCCGCGCCCTGGCGCTGGCCGGGCAGCACTTCGGGGCGGTGCACGGCGTGGTGCACGCGGCCGGTGTGCCCGGCGGCGGGCTGATCGCGGTGCGCACCAGGCAGGACGCCGAGCGGGTGCTGCGGCCCAAGGTGCTGGGCGCGCTGGCGCTGAGCGAGGCGCTGCGCGAGGTCCAGCTGGACTTCCTGGTGCTGTACTCCTCGGCGGTGGTGGCGCTGGGCGGCCTCGGCGAGAGCGACTACTGCGCGGCCAACACCTTCCTGGACTTCCTCGCGCACGACCTGCGCCGCCGCGGCGTGCCCGCCGTGGCGGTGGACTGGGGGCCCTGGCAGCGGGACACCTGGACGACCGGGCAGCGCGACGCGCTCGGCGCGGCCTGGTCGCGCCTGCGCGACCTGCGGCAGCGCCACGGCATCGCCGACGCCGACGGGGTGGAGCTGCTGACCAGGGTGCTGGCCGCGGACCTGGCCCAGGTGCTGGTGCTGCCGGCCGATCCGGCCAGCGCGGCCAGTCAGTGGCGGGCGCTGTCCGCGGAACTCACCGCCGACACCGGCGCGGACGTCGAGGGCCGCAGCTACCCCCGGCCGGTGCTGCGCACCCCGTACACGCCACCGCGCACCCGGCTGGAACGGCTGGTCACCGAGACCTGGCGGCGGCACCTGGGGCTGGACCGGGTCGGGGTGCACGACCAGTTCTTCGAACTGGGCGGCACCTCGCTGGTGGGCATGACCATCGCCGCGCGGCTGGACCGGGAGCTGGGCGGCCGGCTGTCCGCCGCCGACCTGTTCGCCGCACCCACCCCGGCCGCGCTGGCCGCGCTGATCGCCCAGCGCACCGGCGCGGCCGAGCCGGCGGAGCCCCGCCGCCAGCGCGGCACCGAGCGCAGGCGGCTGGCCGCGACCGGGGCGGCCCGCCGCGACCGGCGAGCGAAGGGAGACGCCAGGTGAGCGACGAGGTCCTGGCCGCACCCACCGACATCGCCGTCGTCGGCATGGCCTGCCGGTTCCCCGGAGCGTCCACAGTGGAGGAGTTCTGGCGCAACCTGTGCGGTGGCGTGGAGTCGATCACCCACTTCAGCGCCGAGGAACTGCGCGCGGCCGGGGTGAGCGAGGCCGACCTGGCCGACCCGCACTACGTGCGCGCCGCGCCGGTGCTGGACGACATCGACCTGTTCGACGCCGACTTCTTCGGCTTCGCGCCCAAGGAAGCGCAGATCTGCGACCCGCAGCAGCGGCTGTTCCTGGAGGTCAGCTGGACCGCGCTGGAGGCGGCCGGCTGCGACCCCAGCCGCTTCGACGGCGCGGTCGGCGTGTTCGCCGGCTCGGCGCTGAGCACCTACCTGCTCAACAACCTGGCGCCGCACCCGGAACTGGGCCAGTGGGCCAACCGGTTGCAGGTGGCGCTGGGCAACGACAAGGACTCGCTGCCCACCCGGGTGGCCTACGCGGCCGGGCTCACCGGCCCCAGCTACAGCGTGCAGAGCTACTGCTCCAGCTCACTGGTGGCGGTCAGCCACGCCTGCACCAGCCTGCTGGCCGGCGAGTGCGACCTGGCGCTGGCCGGCGGGGTGGCGGTGAGCGTGCCGCACCGGGTCGGCTACCACTACCAGCCGGGCGGCATCTCCTCGCCGGACGGCCGGTGCCGGGCCTTCGACGCCGACGCGCAGGGCACGCCGCTGGGCAACGGGGTCGGCGTGGTGGTGCTGCGCCGGCTGGCCGACGCCGTGGCCGACGGCGACCACATCCACGCGGTGATCCGCGGCTGGGCGGTGAACAACGACGGCGACGGCAAGGCCGGCTACACCGCGCCGGGCGTGACCGGCCAGCGCGAGGTGATCACCGAGGCACTGGCCAACGCCAACCTCAGCCCGGCCGACATCGACTACGTGGAGGCGCACGGCACCGGCACCGCCCTCGGTGACGCCGCCGAGCTGGCCGCCATGGCGCAGGCGTTCGCCGGGGTCACCGGCCCGGCCCGGTGCGCGATCGGGTCGGTCAAGACCAACATCGGCCACCTGGACCGGGCCGCCGGCGTGGCCGGGCTGATCAAGGCGGTGCTCGCCGTCGAACACGGCCTGCTGCCGCCCACCCTGCACTTCCAGCGGCCCAACCCGCAGTTCGACCTGGCGGCCAGCCCGTTTCAGGTGCAGACCGAACTGGCCCGGTGGCCGCGGCGCGACCGGCCCAGGCGGGCCGGGGTGAGCGCGTTCGGCATGGGCGGCACCAACGCGCACGTGGTGCTGGAGCAGCCGCCGACCCGGCCGGCGCTGCCGGCCACGCCCCGGCCGCAGCTGCTGGTGCTGTCCGCCCGCACCCCGGCCGCGGTCGCGGCCAGGGCCCGCGACGTGGCCGAGCGGCTGGACCGGGACCCCGAACTGGACCTCACCGAGGTGGCGTTCACCCTGCAGACCGGCCGCAAGGAGTTCGAGCACCGGCTGGCCGTGCTGGTGCGGGACCGCGCCGACGCCGTGGCCGTGCTGCGCGAGCCGACCACACCCCGGCTGCTGCGCGGCGACCAGCCCGTGCCCGGCCGCCCGGTGGGGCTGGTGTTCGCCGGGGTCGGCGAGCAGCACCCCGGGCTGGGCGCGGACCTGCACCGGGTCGAACCGGTGTTCCGGCGGGCGGTGGACGAGTGCGTCGGCCACGTCGAGTCGGTCGACCGGTCGCTGGCCGGGCGGGTGCGGGCGGCGCTGACCGACCCGGCCGCGCCCGACGAGTGGGACCGGACCGCGGTGGCGCAGCCGGCCGCGTTCGTGCTGGAGTACGCCCTCGCCCAGCTGCTGGCCGCCTGGGGCGTGCGGCCGGACGCGGTGGCCGGCTACAGCGTCGGCGAGTACGTGGCCGCGACCCTGGCCGGGGTGCTGCGGCTGCCGGAGGCGGTGGCACTGCTGGTGTTCCGGGCCCAGCTGATCGACCAGCTGCCGCCGGCCGCGATGGTCGCGGTGTCGCTGTCCGCCGACGAGCTGGCCGGGCTGCTCGGGGCGGATCTGGACATCGCCGCGGTGAACGCGCCCGGCCTGTGCGTGGCGGCCGGGCCAGCCGCGGCCGTGGCCGAGCTGGAGCGGGACCTGGACCGGCGTGGCGTGGCGTGGCAGCGGCTGCGCACCAGCCACGCCTTCCACTCCCGGCTGCTGGAACCGCTGACCGCCGAGCTGACCGGGTGGGTGCGTCGCCACGTCAGCGCGGCACCGCCCACGCTGCCCTGTCTGTCCACTGTGTCCGGAACCTGGCTGCGGCCGGACGAGGCCACCGACCCCGGCTACTGGGCGCGGCAGATGTGCGCGCCGGTGCGGTTCGCCGACCAGGTGGGCGAACTGCTCGCCGACCCGGCCCGGGTGCTGGTGGAGGTCGGGCCGGGCCGCAGCCTCGGCGCGTTCGTCCGGGCCCACCCGGCCTGTTCGACGGGCCGGCGGGGCCAGATCGTGGCCACCCTGCCCGGCCGCGACGAACCGGGCGGGGCACTGGCCGCGGTGCACACCGCCGTGGGCCGGCTGTGGCTGACCGGGGTGAGCGTGGACTGGGTCGGCTACCACCGGCCCCGGCGGCCCGGCCGGGTGGTGCTGCCCACCTACCCGTTCCAGCGCCAGCGCCACTGGATCGACCCGCCCGTGGTGTCCGGCGGCGCGGCGAGCGCGCGGCGGCCGGTGGCCGACTGGTGCCACGTGCCGCGCTGGCGACCGGCCACGGGTGAGTCGGCGGTGGGGCCGGTGGCCGGACCGGTGCTGGTGCTGGCCGACGAGCCAGCCGAGCGGGCCGCTGGGACGCCAGGGCTGGCCGCCGACCTGCTGGCCCGCCTGGCCGAGCGCGGTGCGATCGTGGTGCCGGGCAACGACTTCGGCGAGTCCACACCGGACCGGTTCACGGTGCGGCCGGACCGGCCCGAGGACTTCCGGCGGCTGGTCGCCCGGCTGACCGAGCAGGACCGGCGGCCGGCCACGGTGCTGCACCTGTGGTGCCTGACCGGACCGGACGCCCACCCCGACGACCCGGACACCGTGCACCAGCACCGCACCCGCGGCTTCACCGCCCTGACCCACCTGGTCCGGGCCCTGGCCGAGCAGGAAGCCGGCGGACTGGACATCGCCGTGGTCGCCGACCACCTGCACGACCTGCCCGACCAGGTGGTGTCGCCGGGCAAGGCCGGGCTGCTGGCCGCGTGCCTGGTGATCCCCCAGGAGTACCCGGGGTTCTCCTGCCGGGGCATCGACGTCACCGGCGCGAGGTCGGGTGGTCTGGCCAGCCGGCTGGCGGCGGAACTGGGCCGGGCCGACGCCGACGCGGTCGCGCTGCGCGGCACCGACCGACTGGTCCGCGACTACGTGCCCGCGCCGCCACCGGGCCACCCCGTGCGCTGGCCCGACCACGGCGTGTACCTGATCACCGGCGGGCTGGGGCGGGTCGGCCGGCAGGTGGCCGCGCACCTGGCCCGCACCGCGCGCCAGCCCCGGTTGGTGCTCACCGGCCGGCGCGGCCTGCCCGACGGCGAGACGCTGACCATCGCCGGCGCCGAGGTGCTGGCGCTGGCCGCGGACGCGGCCGACCCGGCGGCGATGGCCAGGGTGGTGGCGCTGACCAGGCAGCGGTTCGGCGAGATCACCGGCGTGGTGCACGCGGCCGGGGTGTCCTCGGCCGAGCACTTCGAACCCATCCAGCACCTGACCGAGGCCGCGGTCAGCGCGCACTTCACCGCCAAGACCGGCGCCGTGCTGGCCCTGGACGCGGCGTTGGGGTCGAACCGGCCCGACTTCCAGGTGGTGTTCTCCTCGGTGTCCACAGTGCTCGGTGGGCTGGGCTTCGCCGCCTACGCCGCGGCCAACGCCGAACTCGACGCGCTCGCCTCGGTGCGCGCCCGCCGGGGCGAGCGCTGGCTGAGCATCGACTGGGACACCTGGCAGCGCACCGGCGACGCCATCGACACCGCGGGCATCGGCGCGGCCATGACCGAGTACGAGATGACCGTCCACGAAGGACTGGCCGCGTTCGACCGGGCCCTGGCCACACCCGTGCCCAGGGTGGTGATCTCCACCGGAGACCTGGCCACCCGGCTGCGCCAGTGGGTCGGCGGGCGGGCCGGCGCGGGCGGGCGGACACCGGTCGCCGAGGCGCCCCGGCCCGACCTGGACGTGGCCTACGTGCCGGCCACCGGCGACTGCCAGCGGCGGCTGACCGCGCTGTGGCGGGAAACCCTGGGCATCGAGCGGATCGGGGTGCACGACAACTTCTTCGACCTCGGCGGCAACTCGCTGACCGGCCTGCAACTGCTCAACCGGGTCAGCGCGGAGTTCGGCACCACCGTGCCGGCCGTGGCGCTGTTCCAGGCGCCGACCATCGCCGCGCTGGCCCGCTACCTGCGGCCCGACCAGGACGAGCAGCGGCCCGACCCCACCGAGCAGGTGCTGCGCCAGCGCCGCGCCGCGCTGCGCCGCACCAGCCGGTCGCACGCCGACGGCATCGCGGTGATCGGCATGGCCGGCCGGTTCCCCGGGGCGTCCACAGTGGAGCAGTTCTGGCGCAACCTGCGCGACGGCGTGGAGTCGATCCGGTTCTTCACCGACGCGGAGCTGCTGGCCGCGGGCGTGCCCGAGGACCTGGTCAGCGCGCCCAACTACGTCAAGGCCCGGCCGGTGCTGGAGGACATCGACCGCTTCGACGCCGGCTTCTTCGGCTACAGCCCGCGCGAGGCGCTGCTCACCGACCCGCAGCACCGGGTGTTCCTGGAGTGCTGCTGGCACGCGCTGGAGGACGCCGGCTACGCCGCGCCGTCCTGGCCCGGCCAGATCGGGGTGTTCGCCGGCACCAACATCAGCACCTACCTGCGCCGGCTCTACGACGCCGGCGACCTCGCCGAGGGCGTGAACGACTACCAGATCGTGATCGGCAACGACAAGGACGCGCTGACCACCACGGTGTCCTACAAGCTCGGGCTGACCGGGCCCAGCATGGCCGTGCAGACGTTCTGCTCCACCTCGCTGCTGGCCGTGCACCTGGCCGCGCGCAGCCTGCGCGACGGCGAGTGCGACATCGCCCTGGCCGGTGGGGTGTCCATCCGGGTGCCCGACCGGGTCGGCCACCTGCACATCGAGGGCGGCATGGAGTCCCCGGACGGGCACGTGCGCACCTTCGACGCGGGCGCGCGCGGCTGCGTGTTCGGTGACGGCGCCGGTGTGGTGGTGCTCAAGCGGCTGGCCGACGCGCGGGCCGACGGGGACACCGTGCGCGCGGTGATCCGGGGCTCGGCGGTCAACAACGACGGCTCGCTCAAGGTCGGCTTCAGCGCGCCCAGCGTGGTGGGCCAGGCCGAGGTGGTGGCCGAGGCACTGGCCGACGCCGGCGTCGGGCCGGAGACCATCGGCTACGTCGAGGCGCACGGCACCGCGACCGAACTGGGCGACCCCATCGAAATCGCCGCGCTCACCAGGGCCTTCGGCGACCGGCCCGCCCGGCAGGGCTGCGCCATCGGGTCGGTGAAGACCAACGTCGGCCACCTGGACCGGGCCGCCGGCGTGTCCGGGCTGATCAAGACCGTGCTCGCGCTGCAACACCGGCAGATCCCGGCCAGCCTGAACTTCACCGAGCCCAACCCGGAGATCGACTTCGCGAACAGCCCGTTCCACGTCAACACCCGGCTGCGGGACTGGGACGCGCCGGCCGGGACGCCGCGCCGGGCCGGGGTGAACTCGCTGGGCATGGGCGGCACCAACGTGCACGTGGTGCTGGAACAGGCCGAGGAACCGGAACCGACCACGCCGGGCCGGGACTGGCAGCTGCTGACCCTGTCCGCGCGCACCGGGGCGGCGCTGGACGAACTCACCGCCGCGCTGGCCGAGCACCTGCGCGCCCACCCCGAACTGGACCTGGCCGACGTCGCGTTCACCCTCCAGCTGGGCCGGGGCCGGTTCGAGCACCGCCGGCTGGTGCCGTGCGCGTCCACCCAGGACGCGGTGCGGGCGCTGACCGGCGCCGACCCGGCCCGCGTGCGCACCACCAGGGAGGAGCACACCGAACGGCCGGTGGCGCTGCTGTTCGCCGGGGTCGGCGAGCACTACGTGGGCATGACCGCCGAGTTGTACCGGGCCGAGCCGGTGTTCCGCGACACCGTGGACGAGTGCGCCGCCGTGCTCGACCCGCTGCTCGGCGTGGACCTGCGCCGGGCCGTGTTCGGCTCACCCGGCGCGGAACCGTCCACACGCGACACCGCAGGACCCGACCTGCGCGCGCTGCTCGGCCGCGGCCAGCGGGAAACGCCGTCGGCGGCCGAGGAACTGCTCGCCAGCACCGCGGTCGCCCAGCCGGCGGTGTTCGTGGTCGAGTACGCGCTGGCCCGGCTGCTGGCCTCGTGGGGGGTGCGGCCGGACGCGGTGGCCGGCTACAGCGTCGGCGAGTACGTGGCCGCGACCCTGGCCGGCGTGCTGAGCCTGCCCGACGCGCTGCGCCTGGTCGGGCACCGCGCCCGGCTGATCGACCGGCTGCCCAAGGGCGCCATGCTGGCGGTGTCGCTGCCGGCCGACCGGCTGCGGGCGCTGGCCACCGGCGAGATCGACCTGGCCGCGGTCAACGCGCCCGACGCGGGCGTGCTGGCCGGACCGGTGCCGGCCATCACCGAACTGGCCATGCGACTGTCCGAACAGGACGTCGCACACCGGCTGCTGGACACCACGCACGCGTTCCACTCCCGGATGCTCGCGCCCGTGGCCGACGAGCTGACCGAGTGGGTGCGCGAGCACATCAGTCCCGCACCGCCGAAGGTGCCCTGTCTGTCCAATGTGACCGGAACCTGGCTGCGGCCGGCGGAGGCCACCGACCCGGCCTACTGGGCCAGGCACATGTGCGCCACCGTCCGGTTCACCGACCTGGTCGGCACCCTGCTGGCCGACCCGGACCGGGCCCTGGTCGAGGTCGGCGCCGGCCAGTCGCTCGGCGCGTTCGTCCGCCAGCACCCGGACTGCACGTCGGAGCGCGCCGCGCTGGTGCTGCCCACCGTGCCGGCCAGGCACGAGCGCGGCGGCGCGGCCGAGGCCGTGCACACCGCCTGCGGCCGGCTGTGGCTGGTCGGCGCGGCCGTGGACTGGACCGGCTACCACCGCGGCGAGCGCCGCCGCCGGGTGCCGCTGCCCACCTACCCGTTCCAGCGCGAGCGCTACTGGCTGGACGCGCCCGCACCGGCGGCGACCCGACCGGCGCCGGAGCAGAGCACAGTGGACGGTGACCCGATGACCGTGCTGACCTCGCTGCCGCGCAAGGACATCAGCGACTGGTGCTACCTCCCGTCCTGGCGGCGGAGCAGTCCGCCCCAGCCCGGCCCGCGCGCCGGCGGGGGAGCGTGGCTGGTCTTCGCCGACACCACCGGGCTGGCCGACGCCGTGGTCGAGCGGGTGTGCGCCGAGGGGGGCACGGCCGTGCGGGTGCGCGCCGGCACCGAGTTCGGGCGCACCGCCGAGGGCGAGTACCGGGTGCGGCCCGACCACCCCGAGGACTACCTCGCCCTCGTCGAGCAGGTGCGGCCGCGCCACATCGCGCACCTGTGGTCGCTGGACACCCCGGTCGACGGGCCGACCTCGGACGCGGACTGGCGGGCCAGCCTGGAGCGCTGCTACTACTCGCTGCTGTGGCTGGCCAAGGCGCTGGGCAGCAGCGCGGCCGAGCAGTGCGACCTGCTGGTGGTGACCGCCGGCACCTGCAACGTGTCCGGTGTGGACCGGATCCGGCCGGAACGCGCCGTGCTCGCCGGCCCGTGCAAGGTGATCCCGCTGGAGCTGTCCCACGTGTCCTGCCGGCAGGTGGACGTGTGCCAGCCGACCACGCCCGCGCAGGCCAGGGCCGCGGCCGACCAGGTGCTCGGCGAGCTGTCCGCCGATCCGGGCGACACCCTGGTGGCCTGGCGCGGGGTGCGGCGCTGGCTGCCCGCCTTCGACCCGATGCCCCCCGGGCAGCTCACCGGTGCTGCGGACGCCCGGCCGCTGCTGCGGGAGCGCGGCGTGTACCTGATCACCGGTGGGCTCGGCGGCATCGGCATGGCGATCGCGCGCGGCATGGCCACGGCCGTGTCCGCCCGCCTGGTCCTGGTTGGCCGGACCGGCCTGCCACCCAGGGCGGAGTGGCCGGCGGCCACCGCCGACCCGGCCACTCCGCCCGAACTGCGGCGGCGCCTGCAGGCCGTGCGCGACCTGGAGGCCGCCGGCGCCGAGGTGCTGGTGTGCGCGGCCGACGTGGCCGACCCGGTGGCGCTGCGCGCGGCCGTGCGCGCCGCGCTGGACCGGTTCGGCCGGCTGGACGGCGTGGTGCACGCGGCCGGTGTGCCCGGCATGGGGCTGCTGCAGTTCAAGAACCACGACAACGCCGCGGTCGCGCTGGGTCCCAAGGTCACCGGTACCCGCGTGCTGCTGGACTGCCTGGCCGACACCCCACCCGACTTCGTCGCGCTGTTCTCCTCGATCACCTCGGTGACCGGCGGCGGACCCGGCCAGGTCGACTACTGCGCGGCCAACGCCTACCTGGACGCGCTCGCCCAGCACGCCGCCGCCACCGGCGGCCCCAGGGTGGTCAGCATCGACTGGGGCGAGTGGCAGTGGAACGCCTGGGGCGACGGGCTGTCCGGCTACGAGCAGGAGGCGCAGCGGTTCTTCGCGGACAACCGGGCGGCCATGGGCATCTCGTTCACCGAGGGCTGGCAGGTGTTCCTCCGGGTGCTCGCCGGCGACCAGCCGCAGGTCGTGGTGTCCACACAGGACTTCCGGGTGCTGGCCGCGCTGAGTTCGGCGTTCACCGTGGACACCGTGCTGAGCCTGGGCGCCCGCACCCGGGGCCAACACCCCCGCCCGGAGCTGGCCACCTCCTACGTGGCGCCGGGCACCGACACCGAGCGCCGGATCGCCGCGCTGTGGTCGGCGGCGCTGGGCGTCACCGACATCGGCGTGCACGACAACTTCTTCGAACTGGGCGGCAACTCGCTGCTGGGCGTGGACCTGGTGGCCCGCGTCCGCCGCGAGTTCGGGCACGCCTCGCTCCCGCCGCACGTGCTCTACCAGGCACCCACCGTCAGCGCGCTGGCCGGGTTGCTCACCGGGGAGGACGCCGGGGACCACATCGACGAGCGCAGACAGCGCGGCGCGCTGCGCCGGCAGGGACTGCGGGCGAGGAGGCACCAGTGAGCGGAGCCGCACCCCAGGAGTCGATCGCGGTCATCGGCATGGCCGGCCGGTTCCCCGACGCCGCGGACGTGGCCGGGTTCTGGCGCAACCTGCTGGCCGGCACCTGTTCGCTGCGCCAGCTGACCCCCGAGGAACTGGACGCGGTCGACCCCGCCACGCGCACGCACCCGAACTTCGTCCCGGTCGCCGCCACCGTGTCCGATGTGGAGCTGTGGGACGCGGGCTTCTTCGGCTACAACCCCAGGGACGCCGAGCTGACCGACCCGCAGCACCGGCTGTTCCTGGAGTGCTGCTGGCAGGCCATGGAACACGCCGGCTACGACCCGGCCGGCTACCCGGGCGTGGCCGGGGTGGTGGGCGGCTGCGGGTTTCCCACCTACCTGTCCAACAACATCGGCGGGCACCAGGACATCATCGACGAGGTCGGCCACCTCCAGCTGGCCATGGGCAACGACCGCGACACGCTGACCACGATGGTGTCCTACAAGCTCAACCTGCGCGGCCCCAGCTTCGCCGTGCAGACCTCCTGCTCCACCTCGCTGGTCGCCGTGCACCTGGCGTGCGCCAGCCTGCTGTCCTACGAGAGCGACCTGATGCTGGCCGGCGGCGTCGCCATCCAGTCGCCGCAGGCGTCCGGCTACGTCTACGAGGAGGGCGGCATCGCCGCGCCGGACGGCGTCTGCCGCAGCCTGGACGCCAAGGGCCAGGGCGGGGTGTTCGGCAACGGCGTGGGCGTGGTCGTGCTCAAGCGCACCGAGGACGCGCTGCGCGACGGCGACCAGATCTACGCGGTGATCCTGGGCACGGCCACCAACAACGACGGGCTGGTGCGGGCCGGCTTCGCCGCGCCGGGCCAGCGCGGCCAGGCCGAGGTGATCGCCGAGGCCCTGGCCAACGCCGACGCGAGCGCCGACACCATCGGCTACGTCGAGGCGCACGGCACCGGCACCACCCTGGGCGACGCGGTCGAGCTGGCCGCGGTGTCCACGGCGTTCCTGCCGCGCGACCCGGCGGCGGGCGCCTGCGCGATCGGCTCGGCCAAGGCCAACATCGGGCACGTGGACCGCGCCTCCGGCGTGATCGGGCTGATCAAGGCCAGCCTGATCCTGCACCACGGGGTGATCCCGCCGCAGATCAACTACGCCACGCCCAACCCGGCCCTGGACACCTCGCCCGGCGCGTTCCAGGTGCACACCACGAGCGTGGCCTGGCCGCCGGGGCCGGTGCCGAGGCGGGCGCTGGTCAACTCGTTCGGCATGGGCGGCACCAACGCGGCGGCCGTGCTCCAGGAGGCACCGGCCCGGCACCGGCCGGCCGACCAGGCGACGAGCGGCCCGCACCTGCTGGTGCTGTCCGCGCGCAGCCCGCACGCGCTGGCCGCGGCCAGCGCCAACCTGGCCAGCCACCTGCGCGAGCACCCCGAGGTGGAGCTGGCCGACGTCGCGTTCACCCTCCAGGTGGGCCGGGCCCAGTTCACCCACCGGCGCATCGTGCTGGCCGGTGACGTGGCCGAGGCGGCCGACCAGCTGGACCGGCCCCTCGACGCCGTGCCCCACCTGGTCAGCCAGGTGCGGCGGAGCCGGCCGGTGGTGTTCCTGGTGCCCGACGACGGCATCGGCGGCCCGCCGCCCGACCTGGCCCCGTGGCGGGCGCTGCACGCCGCCCAGCCCGCCTTCCGCGAGGCCTTCGACCAGGCGGTCACCGCCGTGGGCCACACGCCGGCGCAGGCGTGGGCGTGGCCCACCGGCCTGCCGCTGCTGCGCTACGCCCTGGGCCGCCTGCTGGCCCGCCTCGGCTGCGCGGCCGACCGGGTGATCGGCGCCGGCCGGGGCGGGTGGGTCACGGCGTGCCTGCGCGACGAGGCCGCCCTGGCCGCACTGGCCGACGCGGGGCCGCCAGCCGGGCAGCCACCCGATCTGGTCGCGCTGGCCGCGGACCGGGACACGATCGTGGTCGAGCTGGGGGACGGCCGGCTGCTGCGCACCATCGATCCCGGGCGCGGCGTCGACGACGCGTGGTTCGCCGCCCTGACCACCGGCCCGGCCGAGCTGGTCGGCCGGCTCTGGCTGGCCGGCGCCGCGGTGAACTGGGCCAGCGCGCACCGCGCCCACCAGCCGAGGCGGGTCGCGCTGCCCACCTACCCGTTCGAGCGGCGCCGGGTGTGGGTCGACCCGGCCCCGGCGCACGCCCGGCCGCGCCGGTCCGAGCAGCGCCACCACGACATCGGCCGCTGGTTCTACGCCCCGGTGTGGCGGCAGGCGGCCCGCCTGACCCCACCCGACCTGGACGCGCGGCTGGTGGAGGCCGGGCCGTGGCTGGTGGTCGGCGCGGACGACCCGCTGTGCCAGGCGCTGGTGGACCGGCTGCGCGCGGCCGGCGCCGACGTGGCGCACGGCACCGAGGCCGAGGCGGCCTCGCCGGCCCGCACCGTGCTCCACGCGGGCGCGCTCGACGCGGGCCCGGCGCACGCCGTGGGCACCGGCTGGCTCGGCGACTTCGACCGGGCCCAGCGCGTGGGCTTCGACAGCCTGCGCGAGCTGGTGGGCACCCTGGCCGCCCGGCCGAGCGCGGACCCGGTGCGGGTGCTGGTGCTGACCAGGGCGGGCGCCCGGGTCGGTGCCGCCGATCCGGTCAACCCCGCGCACGCCGGGCTGGTCGGCCTGGTCCGGGTGCTCGCCCAGGAACACCCCGGGCTGCGCTGCCGCCTGGTGGACGTGGCCGGCGGCCCCACCGACCAGCGGGTGACCGAGGCGGTGCTGGCCGACGCCACCGAGCCGGACGTGGCCAGCCTCGCCTACCGGGACGGCCAGCGGTGGCGGCAGGACCACGACGAGCTGCCGCTGCCGGCCGGCCCGACCCGGCTGCGCCACGGCGGCAGCTACCTGATCACCGGCGGGCTGGGCAACGTGTGCCTGGCCCTGGCCGACCACCTGGCCACCTGCTACCAGGCCCGGATCGCGCTGCTGGCGAGAACCCCGCTGCCGGCCGAACACCGGTGGGACGACTGGCTGGCCGCGCACCCGGCGGAGGACCGCACCAGCAGCCGGATCCGGCGGGTGCGCGCGCTGCGCTCGGCCGGGGCGAGCGTGCTGGTGGTGACCGCCGACGTGGCCGAGGTCGACCAGGTCGCCTCGGCCGTGGCGGAAGTGCGCGCCGAGTTCGGCGAGATCCACGGCGTGATCCACGGCGCAGGCGTGCAGGACCAGGACTGCTTCGGGCTCAGCCACGAACTGCCCGAGGACCGGTGCCGGGTGCACTTCCGTGCCAAGCTGTTCGGCCTCGCCGCGCTGGCCGAGGTGCTCGACCTGGACCGGCTGGACTTCTGCGTCACCCTGTCGTCGCTGTCCGCCGTGCTGGGCGGCATCGGCCACGGCCCGTACGCCGCGGCCAACGCGGCCATGGACGCCCTGGCCCACCAGCTGTTCGCCGCCGGGCACCGCACCGTGCTGACCGTGGACTGGGACACCTGGCCCGGCGGGGTGGACATGAACGCGCTCGGTGGCGCCGCCACGGTCAGCAAGTACCAGATGAGCTACGCCGAGGGCGCGCAGGCGCTGGAGCGGGCGCTGGGCGCGGTCGGGGCGCTGCCCCAGCTGGTCAACTCGACCGGTGACCTCACCGTCCGGCTGGCCACCTGGGTGACCGACCAGCACACCGACGCCACCGAGCCCGCCGGGGACCGGCACCCCCGGCCACCGCTGGCCACCCCGTTCGTGCCGCCCGCCGACGAGCTGGAGACCGCCGTGGCCGCGGTGTGGCAGGACGTGCTGGGGCTGACCGGCATCGGGGTGCTGGACGACTTCTTCGAACTCGGCGGGCACTCGCTGATGGCGGTCCGGCTGATCGGCCGGCTCCGCAAGTCCCTCGGGGTCAACCTGCCGCTCGCGGTGCTGCTGGAGTGCACCACGGTGCGGGGGCTGGCCGACCGGGTCAGGTCGCTGGGCGCGCCCACCGGCGCGTCGCCGACGGGAGGTGTGCGGTGAAGCGGATCGGTGTGGTCGGCGCCGGCGTGATGGGCGCCGGGGTCGCGCAGTGCCTGGCACAGCACGGATTCCAGGTCGTCCTGGTCGACCTGGGTGCGGACGTGCTCGACCAGGCCCGGGAGCGGATCAGACTGGATGTCCGGATGGGACGGTTGCTCAACAACGGTCCGGCCGAGCTGGACCCCGACCTGATCCAGGGCACCACCGACTACGACGACCTGGCCGAGGTCGACTTCGTCATCGAGAACATCACCGAGAAGTGGGAACTCAAGCAGCGGGTGTACCCGCGGCTGGACCAGATCTGCCGGCCGGACGTGGTGTTCGCCGCCAACACCTCGGCCCTGTCCATCACCCGCATCGCCGCGCTGACCCGGCGCCCGGACCGGGTGATCGGCCTGCACTTCATGAACCCGGTGCCGATGAAGCCCTCGGTCGAGGTGATCCGGGGCTGGCACACCTCGGCCGAGACCGTGCGCACCGCGGAGAAGTTGTTGGCGGGCATGGGCAAGAACGGCATCGTGGTGGGTGACGCGCCCGGTTTCGTGTCCAACCGGGTGCTGATGCTGACCATCAACGAGGCCGTGTGCCTGGTGCACGAGCAGGTCGCCACGGCCGAGCAGGTGGACCGGATCTTCACCTCCTGCTTCGGCCACCGGATGGGTCCACTGGAGACGGCCGACCTGATCGGCCTGGACACCATCCTCTACAGCGTCGAGGTGCTGTACGAGAGCTACAACGACAGCAAGTACCGGCCGTGCCCGCTGCTCCGGCAGATGGTCGACGCCGGCCTGCACGGACGCAAGTCCGGACAGGGCTTCTACACCTATCGCTGAGGCCTCGCGGTCACCCCGCGCGTGCAACCCGGTCAACGCCGTGGAAGGAGTCCCAGATGGAAACTGTGGTGGGGTCGCGGGCACGGTCCGACATCCGCGAGTTCATCCAGGCGAAGTTCCCCGGAGCGCGGTTCACCGACAGCGACGACATCTTCGGACTCGGCTTCGCCACGTCGCTGTTCGCCATGCAGCTGGTCATGTTCGTGGAGCAGCGGTTCGGGTTCCAGGTCGACAACGACGACCTGGACCTGGCCAACTTCCGGTCGGTGGACGCGATGGCCGCGCTGGTGGCGCGCGCCGCGCCGGCCGCGGTCGAGCAGGGGGTGGCCGGTGGCACTGGCGCCTGAGGTCGACCTCGGCGCGGCCAGGCACGACCGCGCCGCGTTCCGGTCCTTTGTGGACTCCTACGTGGCCGGTCGGGCCGACGACTACGACCGGGAACAGCGGCTGCCGCACGACATCCTGGCCGCGCTGGCCGAGCACGGGTACTGGGGTGCGGCACTGCCGACCTCGGCGGGTGGGGCCGGCATGGACATGGTCACGCTCGGCGCGCTGCACGAGGAGATCGGCCGGGGCTGCTCGTCGCTGCGCAGCCTGCTCACCGTGCACACCATGGTCGCCGCCACCCTGCACCGCTGGGGCGGTGAGCGGGCCAAGCGGTGCTGGCTGGCCGAACTGGCCACCGGCCGGCGGCTGGGCGCGTTCTGCCTGACCGAACCCGAGGTGGGCAGCGACGCGCGGGCGATCACCAGCACCGCCCGCCGGGACGGCGCCGACTACCTGGTCGACGGCACCAAGAAGTGGATCACCGGCGGCCAGCTCGCCGACCTGTTCCTGGTCTTCGCCCGCTGCGGCGAGGAACCGGCCGCGTTCCTGGTCGAGGCGGACGCGCCGGGCGTGCGGGTGGAACCGGTCAGCGACCTGCTGGGCACCCGGGCCAGCATGCTCGCCCAGGTGCACCTCACCGACGTGCGGGTGCCGGCGTGGGCCCGGCTCGGCCGGGAGGGCGCGGGCATGCTGGTGCTCACCCACGCCCTGGACCTGGGCCGCTACAGCGTGGCCGCCGGCTGTGTCGGGATCATGCAGGCCTGCCTGGACGCCTCGGTCGACTACACCGGGCAGCGCCGGCAGGGCGGCCAGCCGCTGCGCGAGCGCCAGCTGGTCCGCCGGCTCATCAGCGACATGGTGACCCGGCTGCACGCGGCGCGGCTGCTGTGCGTGCGGGCCGGCGAACTCAAGGACGCCGGCGACCCCGCGACCCTGATGGCCACCTGGGTGGCCAAGTACTTCGCGTCGACCAGTGCCATGCGGACAGCCAGTGACGCAGTGCAACTGCACGGCGCGAACGGGTGTACCGAGGGCACTCATTCGGTGAGCCGGTACTTCCGGGACGCCAAGGTCATGGAGATCATTGAGGGCAGTTCGCAGATCCAACAGCTCGTCATCGCCGATGACGCCTACCAGCACCAGCCAGGCGCACCGGGGTGGAGCGTTGTGGTGGGGAGGCGGGCATGAGCCTGTCAGACGCGACCGAGGCGGCGGCCCGCACCGGGGCCAGTGGCCAGGGCCGGATCAAGTGCGTGGTGTGGGACCTGGACAACACCCTGTGGGACGGCGTGCTGCTGGAGGACGACGACGTCCGGCCGCGCGCCGAGGTGCTGGCGGTCATCCGCGAGCTGGACCGGCGCGGCGTGCTGCACTCGATCGCCAGCCGCAACGACCCCGCGCCCGCCCTGCGCCGGCTGGAGCGGCTGGGCGTGCTGGAGTACTTCCTGCACCCGCAGATCTCCTGGAACCCCAAGTCCGCCGCGATCAGCGCGGTGGCCAACGCGCTCAACATCGGGGTGGACGCCGTCGCGTTCGTCGACGACCAGCCGTTCGAACTGGCCGAGGTGGCCTTCGCCCTGCCCGAGGTGCTCTGCGTTCCCGCGGACCAGGCCCCCGAGCTGGTGACCAGGCCCGAGTTCCAGCCGCGCTTCGTGACCGCCGAGTCCAGGACGCGGCGCGCCATGTACCGCAGCGGGATCGACCGGGACCGGGCCGAACAGGAGTTCGCCGGCACCAGCGAGGAGTTCCTGTCCACACTGGACATGGAACTGCGCATCACCCCGGCCGCCGCCGAGGACCTGCGCCGCGCCGAGGAACTCACCGTGCGCACCAACCAGCTGAACTCCACCGGGATCACCTACTCCTACGCGGAACTCGACCACTTCCGCACCTCACCCGACCACCTGCTGCTGGTGGCCGGACTGCGCGACCGGTTCGGGCCCTACGGCACCATCGGGCTGGCCCTGGTGCACACCGGCGCGCCGGCCTGGCGGCTCAAGCTGCTGCTGACCTCGTGCCGGGTGATCTCCCGGGGCGTGGGCGCCGTGCTGCTCAACCACGTGATGCGGCTGGCCGCCGACAGCGGTCGCGAGCTGCACGCCGAACTGGTCGACACCGGCCGCAACCGGCTGATGTACGTGACCTACCGGTTCGCCGGGTTCACCGAGATCGGCCGGGAAGGCGGCGTCACCGTGCTGCGCGCCGACCTGAGCCGGGTCCAGGACCCACCCGGGTACCTGCGCGTGCTCACCGGGTAAGCCCCCGATGGCGGTGCCCATCGGCCAACCTGCAAGGGAGCGCCGTGCTCAGCAGCGAAGGTCTGGAAAAGCACTACGGGGACGTGCGCGCCCTCGACGGCTTCGACCTCACCGTGGCCCCCGGTGAGGTGGTGGGGCTGATCGGGCACAACGGCGCGGGCAAGACAACCTTCCTGGAGGTGGCCGCCGGACTCCAGCGGGCCGACGCCGGCCGGGTCACCGTGTGCGGGGTGGACGTGCGGCGGGAACCCCGGCGGGCCCGCGCCCTGCTCGGGGTGGCACCGCAGGAGGTGGCGCTCTACCCGCGCGTCACCGTGCGCGAACACCTCACCCTGTTCGGTCGGCTGCACGGCCTGCGGTCGGCCCGGCTGCGCCGGGAGATCACCGCGCTGGCCCAGGAGATGATGCTCGCCGACCTGCTCGACCGGCCCGCCGCCACCCTCTCCGGCGGGCAGCGGCGCCGGGTGCAGACCGCCGTGGCCCTGGTGCACCGGCCGCCCGTGCTGCTGCTGGACGAACCCACCGTCGGCGCCGACCCGGTCACCAGGGACGCCCTGCTCGCCGCGGTGCGCCAGCGGGCGGCCGACGGGGCCGCGGTCTGCTACACCACGCACTACCTGCCCGAGCTGGAGCGGCTGGGCGCCAGCATCGCCATGGTGGCCGGGGGCAGGGTGATCGCGCGCAACAGCGGTGACCGCCTGCTCGCCGGCCTGCCCAGCGAGTTACGGGTGCGCTTCACCGGCGGCGTGCCCGCCCGGTTAGGTGAGCTGCCGGCGACCACTGTGGACGACACCGAACTGCGGATCAGCACGGTCACCCCCGGCCCGGAACTCGCCGCGCTGGTGGCCGAGTACGGCGCCGACCGGCTCAGCTCCGTGGTGATCCGCCCACCCACCCTGGACGACCTGTACCGGCGCCTGGCCCTGGGTGGTGACCATGTGGGCTGACCACCGCAGTTCCGCCGGACCGTCTGGTGTGGACGGTCGAATGGACCGGCTCGGCGCGCTGGTCCGGCACAACGCCCTGCTGCTGCGCCGCGATCCCGGACCGGTGCTGAGCCGGCTGTGCATGCCGGTGCTGCTGATGGTGGTGTTCGAACCGCTCTACCGCGCGGCGGCCGGCACCACCGGTGAGATCGCCATCCGGGACACCGCACCCCGGGTGCTGGTCACGTTCTCGATGTTCGCGGTCTCCACGGTCGGGGTCACCATGATCGCCGAACGCACCTGGCGCACCTGGAGCTGGCTGCGGGCGACCCCGGCCAGCGCCTGGGAACTGGTGGCGGGCAAGTCGGTTCCGCTGCTGGGCGTGCTGCTCGTGCAGCAGGTGCTGGTGCTGGGCCTGGCCAGGATCGCCTTCGGCCTGTCGATCCTGGCGCCGCCGCTGCTGCTGTTCGCCGGACTGGCCTGGGCGCTGTGCATCCTGGCCTGCGGCGTGCTGCTGGCCACCTTCGCGCACAGCCCCACCCAGCTGAGCAGTTTCGCCGACGTGGGCGGGCTGCTGCTGTCCTCGGTCGGCGGCGCGCTGGTGCCGATCACGCTCATGCCGGCGTGGCTGCGCGACATCGCCCCGGTCTCGCCCGCCTACTGGGGCGTGCGCGCCCTGCGCGCCGCCGTCGTCGGGGACGGTGTGGCCACGCTGGCCGCGGTCGCCGTGCTCCTGGTCCTGGCCCTGGCGGCCGGCTGGTTGGCGTGCTGGCGGATCAACCGGCACTGGAGCCGCCCCGAACTGCTCTGACCGGTCCTGCTCCGCGCCGGGTTCCGCTCCGCGCCCGGCACCGCTCACGCCGGCAGGAACCGGCCGGCGTCGTGGTCGTGGATCTGCCACAGGAAGCGGACCACCTTCTCGGCGTAGCCCGCGTTGCGCAGCTCCGGCGCCAGACCGGCGAGCGCCACCATCGAACTGACCAGGCCGTACCAGGTGCAGCGCTGGTAGTCCGCCCAGCAGTCCGACCACGGGTAGTCGGTGACGCCGGCCGCGCACAGCGCCGTGTGGTAGGCCCGGACCAGCCGGCGCTCCACCGCCTGCCGCTCCCTCGGCGCCAGCCGGCCGAGGAAGTACGCCACGTCGATCAGCGGCGCGGCGTGCGCGGCCATCTGCCAGTCCACGGTCACCAGGTGCCGCTGGTCGGCGGCATCGGTGCGGAACAACAGGTTCGTCAGGTGGAAGTCGGCGTGGGTCAGGCAGGACGGGCCGCGGTGTCCGGCGGCCCACCCGGCCAGCCCGTTCCCGCACAGCCGGTCACCGAGGTCGCGCAGCTCGGGTTCGAGCCGGGTCACCTCCCAGCCGGTGAACTCCAGCCAGGACACCCGCAGCAGGTCCTCCCAGTTGCGCATCCGCTCGTCGCTGAAGTGGTTCAACCACGGCAGGTCGGCCAGGGCCGGGTCGTTCCAGTGGGCGGCGTGCAGCAGGGCCAGTTCGTTGGCGACGAGCAGGGCGTCGTCCATCGGGCAGGGCAGGTCCTGGTCGTGCACCACCGCGTCGGCGACGTCCTCCAGCACCAGCGCGAATCCACCCGAACCGCTCAGCTCGGCCAGGTGGCACCGGGGGGTGCGCATCCGGATCGTGGCGGCGAACTCCTGGTAGAACAGCACTTCCCGGGTGTAGAGGCCACCCAGCTGGGCCAGCCCCCTGGACAGCTCGTCGTTGGCGGGGAACTTGGCGATCAGCGAGGCGGGCGCGGTGGACACCGGTCGGTCGTAGTCCAGGCGCAGCCGCACGGTGTGGGCGATGTACCCACCGTCCAGTTCGGACACATCCACCGCGACGACGCGACGCTCGGTGGGCAGGGCCCCGCTTTCGTGCAGCACCTCGGTGAGCCATTCGGTGGACACCGCCGACGACTCGGTGACAAGAGCTGACATCGCAGTCCTTTCCCGTGCCCCGCCCAGGGGAAACGAAATCCCTACCGGCCAAGCCCTGTTTGTCCATTGTAGACTTTTTTGTCGGTCGGGGCGGGAAGCTCACGGGATCCCGGGCAGCGGCCACACCTCACCGGTGCTGCTGTTGATCAGGGCGGCACCGCTCACCGTGGCGGTGAGCGGCAGCACGTCATAGGTGGCCGCCGCCACCAGGGCGAGCTGGCTCAGTCCGGCCCGGGGTGCGAGCGCGGCGTGGGGCAGCCACCGGTTGACCTCGTAGTGCTCGTGCACCAGCGCGCCGGTGTCGCGGACCGCGGCCACGACGGCCTGCTGCCGTGCGACGAGATCCGCCGGACACGCCGGCACCAGGCAGACCCGCCCCCGGCGGAACGCCCCGATCGCGTCGAACACGATCTCGAACGGCCCGTGGTCGGGCAGGGCCGCGACCGCGTCCCGCACCGCCGTGAGCCCCCAGCGCAGCAGCACCACGTAGGACAGGTGGGGGTGGTGCTGGCCGTGGGTGTGCGAGCGGAGCGTGGGCACGCCGCGTTCTTCGAGCCGGTCCCACAGGCCGCGCAGGCTGCGCTCGGTCCGGCGGTCGAAGAGCAGGCAGACCGCGAGAGCCATGTCCCGACGGTAGTGCCGGGACCAGCCGCGCGCCCCTTGCGGCAGACCGGGCGGCGGCCCGACCACGCGGGGGTGCGACGTCCGTCCCGTGGGCCGATCCGCCCGGGCGCGGGTCATCCCGTGGTCGCGCCCGCGCCGTGCGTCGTCCCGTGGTCCCGGACTGGGCCGTGGACGGGTGGGCGCCACCCCTGATTCACCCGAACGGCCCTGCCTGAAGTGTCAACTCGGGGGGTTTGCAAAGTCGACTCGCGATCAGTGGGTGGGGTGTGGGGTGAGCGTGGCTGCGGTGGCCAGGCCGAGCACGACGGGGGCGGCGACGCCCACGCCGAGCGCGCCCAGCAGGAGCAGGCCCAGCACCAGCAGGTCGGGGCCGTGCGCCAGTTGGACGAGCAGGCCCACGGGCACCAGCACGCCGACGACCGAGACCAGGCCGAGGTTGGCGTAGTTGAGCGGCGCCCTGGTCACGGTCCGCACCACCGCGGCACTGGCGAGCAGCACGGCCAGACCGGCCGGCCAGGACAGCGGGACGCCCAGCACCGCGAGCACCGCCGCCCAGACCGCCACGACCGCGACGAGCACGCCGGTGGCGCTCGCGCGCAGTGCCCGGTCGGAACAGCCCACCCAGCGCCGCAGGCCGGGGACCTGGTGGATCTGCGCGAGTGCGCCGGTGAACGGCAGCGCGGCCAGGTAGCCGCCCGCGCCGATCCACCACACCGGATCGACCGAGGGGAACAACCGGTGCAGCGTGGCCACGGCGAGCACGAGCAGTCCGGCCAGCGGCAGGGCCCGGTGCCGGGCCAGCAGGCCGGCCACCACGAACCGGGCGAGCACGCCTCGGCCGTCGAGCGCGCGAGCCCAGCGCACCTCACGGCCGGCCGGCAGCAGCGCCAGCAGGTCGAGGAAGGACACCGAGGCCCGGCGCAGTGACCGCTCGGTGAACCGTCGGACCAGGTCGGCGCGGCCGGCGTCGGTGGCCAGCGACCGACCGGGCAGCAGCCCGACCAGCGCGCACGCGATGGCCGGCAGCCACAGCCAGTCGGCGGCGAAGCCGGTCAGCGGCAGCGCGATCAGCAGCACCGGCACGGCGTGTTCGAGCCAGGGCAGCCGGGGTGAGCGCCGTGCCGCCGCCAGTGCGAGCAGCGTGACCGCGGTGCAGAGGGCGGCGGTCAGCGGGATGTCGGGACAACCGAGCAGCACCCCGCTCGCCAGCGTGGCGTAACCGACCGCGCCGAACCGGCACGCCCAGGCCACCAGCAGCCGTCGCCTGATCAGTCCAGGCCGCGCCCCGGTGAAGTCGGCCCAGGTCAACCAGGCCGGGTCGGCCCAGGCGAAATTCCTGCGCAGCAACGAGTGCCAGGCCAACGCGAGGCCGACGCACAGCACGGTCGGCGTGGCCAGCGCCGGCGCGGGTGCCCCACCGAGCAGGTGGGCGCGGACCACGTCGGTCGAGTGGAACGGGGCGCCCAGCGCGCCGACGGCCAGCACGATGCCGACGACGCGGGTGGCGGTGTCCTCGGAGATCCTGGGAAGCCGGCGCATCAGGAGAACTCCACAACGGAGTCCGCGACCCGGTCGACCAGGGCCGGATGGTGGCTGGCGGTCACCACGGCCGTTCCCCCGGCCAGTTCCGCCTCGACCAGGCCCGCCAGCCAGTCCCGGCCGGCGGTGTCCAGCGCGCGCTCCGGCTCGTCGAGCAGCAGCACCTGGTGCGGCCGGGCCGTGGCGCCCAGCAACAGCAGTCGCCGCCGCTGCCCGGCGGACAGCCGCGCGACCGGCACGCTGGCCCGGTGGTCGAGTCCGGCCGAGGCCAGCAACGCCACCGGATCGGCCACCGCGTCGGGAAACGAACGCAGCAGCAGGTCCAGGTGCTGGCGCGGGGTCAGTTCGTCGAACAGGGCGGAGTCGTCCAACAGCACCGAGACCGCGCGGCGGAACGCGGTCGACCGCTCGTCCGGTCGCTGCCCGCACACGCTGACGCTGCCCTCGGTCGCGTCCTGAACCCCGTAGAGGCAGCGCAGCAGCGTTGACTTGCCGGCGCCGTTGGGTCCGGTGAGCGCGGCGCACTCACCGGCCGCCACGGTCAGGGCGAGCCCGCGGAACAGCCAGCCACCATCGACCTCGACGCCGAGGTCCGCCACCATCACTGACACGGTTGGCCAAACGCGGCGCGGTCCAGGGGAGTTCCCGGATCGCGGCCGCAGCGCTCTGTGCCGGCCGTGCGGTGGTCACCGCGGCGGGCTGTGGGCCGTGCGGTGGTCACCGCGGCGGGCGGTCGCCAGCCCACCACCGCTACCCCGATTCACCCGAACGGCCCTGCCTGAAGTGTCAACTCGCGGTGTTTGCAAAGTCGACTCGCGGGTGGGGTGGGGAAGGTGGGTGCGGTGCACCCAGGGTCGCCGCGGTCTGGCAGCGGGTGTGCTCGGCCGACAGGCTTGGTCGCAGCAGCCGGGCGGGGCAACCGCGAAGGCCGCTCCTCGTCGCACGGCAACCGACCCAGAAAACACTCCACAAAGGACTTATCGTGGCCACCACACCGAAGGTCATCCTGATCACCGGCGCCAGCAGCGGAATCGGCGCCGCCACCGCCCGGGTGCTCGCCAGCCGGGGGCACCAGGTGGTGCTGGGCGCGCGGCGCACCGAGCGGCTGGCCGCGCTGACCGAGCAGATCCGCGCGGACGGGGGCAGCGCGGAACACCGGGCGCTCGACGTGACCGACGTCGAGGACGTGCGCGCGTTCGTCGCCGCCGCGCGTGCCCGGCACGGCCGCGTGGACGTCATCGTCAACAACGCCGGGGTGATGCCACTGTCCAAACTGGAGGAACTCAGGCTGGACGAGTGGAACCGGATGATCGACGTGAACATCCGCGGCCTGCTGCACGGCATCGCCGCGGTCCTGCCGGTCATGCGGGCCCAGGGCGGCGGCCAGATCGTCAACATCGCCTCGGTCGGCGCACACGAGGTGAGCCAGACGGCCGCGGTGTACTGCGCCACCAAGCACGCGGCGTGGGCGATCTCCGAAGGGCTGCGGCAGGAGGCCGGCGAGGGCATCCGGGTCACGGTGATCTCGCCCGGGGTCACCGAGTCGGAACTGGCCGACAGCATCGGCGATCCCACCGCCAGGGAGGTGATGCGCACCTACCGGCGGGTGGCGATGCCGGCGGAGGCCGTGGCACATGCCATCGCCTACGCCGTGGAGCAGCCGGCCGAGGTCGACGTGAACGAGATCGTGGTGCGGCCGACCGCCAGCGCGCAGTGACCCCGGTGCCCGGCGCGTGGCGACCCCGGGGGAGCGCCGATCCCGGCCCGACGTCCGCTGGCCGCACCGCGATGTCGGGAGAACGCCCGGAAAACACCCGTTGACCACTAGTGTTGACCTCCACACGACACTCGGACAGGGGAGGCTCGGCCTGGTGGGGGGCACAGCGGAGCAACGGACGCTGGCTGGCCGGTTCGTGCTGGAGGACGTGCTCGGCCGGGGCGGCATGGGCACGGTGTGGCGCGCGTGGGACACCGTGCTGGAACGGTCGGTCGCGGTGAAGGAGGTCGTTCTCCCGCCGGAACTGGGGCGGTCCGACGCGGCCGCGACCCGGGAGAAGGTGCTGCGGGAGGCTCGGCTGGCGGCACGGCTGAGCCACCCCGGCGCGGTCACCGTGTTCGACGCGGTCGAGTCGCACGGCCAGGTCTTCATCGTCATGGAGCTGGTCCGCGCGGTCACCCTGCACGAGCTGGTGGGACAGCGCGGGCCGCTGCCGGTGGCCACCGTCGCCGACATCGGTCTGCGCGTGCTCGACGTGCTCGTGGCCGCGCACCAGCTGGGCATCGTGCACCGCGACGTGAAGCCGGGCAACATCATGGTGGCCGATGGCGGCGCGGTGAAGCTGGCCGACTTCGGCATCGCGCGGCTCGACGACGGCTCCACGGCGACCGTGGCCAGCCTGCTGCTGGGCTCGCCCGCGTTCATGGCCCCGGAGCACATCCGAGGCAGCGCGGTGCCGGCGTCGGACTTCTGGTCGTTGGGGGCGACGCTGTACTTCGCGGTCGAGGGCGTCTCACCGTTCCAGCGGGAGACGGCGGGCGCCTCGCTCGCGGCGGTGCTCGCCGAGCCGCCCCCGCCCCCCACCCGCGCCGGCCCGGTGCTCGGGCCGCTGCTGCTGAGCCTGCTCGTGCCGGCTGCGGAGAACCGGCCGACCGCGCCGGAGATCCAGGCCCGGTTGGCCGCCGCCGCGATCGAGCAGGCCGGCGACGGCCCGACCGTGCCGGTGGTCGGGCGACCCGCGACCGCACTCGCGACCGCACCGGCCAGCGGACCGGCCACGCCAGGACCGGCCACGCCAGGACCGGCCACGCCAGGACCGGCCACGACGGGACCGGCCACGGCGGGACCGACCGCGGCCGCACCGACGGTGCCCGGGCCGGCGCGGCAGGCCACGGTCGTCGAGGACCCGCCACCGCGTCGGCCGAGGCGCCGGCTGCGCACCTGGCTGGTGATCGCCGCGGTGCTGGTGCTGCTCGGCGGGGCGACCGTGGTCGGCACGCTGCTCTCGGTGGACCGGGGGCGGTTCGCGTCCACCCCGGGCGCCTGCCTGCTCGACCCCGAGGACATCGTCGCGCTGCTGCCCGAGAACACCCAGACGGTGGACAAGGGGCACACCGCCAACGGCCTGTCCAGCACCTGCCAGCTGAACGGCCGGTTCCAGTCCGGCGAGATCAACGGCTACCACAACGTCACGATCGAGGTGCGGCGGTTCGAGCGCAGCGGGTTCACCCCCGCCGACGAACCGGCCACGCGGTACGCGGCGAGCCTGCGGGAGAAGATGCGCGACGTGCGGCCGGTGGCGGTTGGCGCTGACGAGGCGTTCATCGGCCAGTGGATCCAGATCAACGGCGCGACCGGCGAGGACGAGTCCTTCCCCTACGCGGTGCTGCGCGGCGGCAACGTGGTGGTGGAGGTCTACGAGGACAAGTTCGACGACAGGCGGGCGCACCGCACCGCGCTGACCCCGGAGGTGGCCGAGCGGCTCACCCAGTTCCTCGCGCGGATCTACCCCAACCTGCGGTGATCCGGGGTCATTCGCCCACGGGGGCGGTGGGCAGGGTCTCGCCGGTCTCCAACAGGGTCTTGAGGTTGGACAGGATCGCCGGCCAGCCCTCGCTGATGCCCGCGAGCACGGTGCCGCCCGGCTCGAAGCCCTCGTGCAGCACGGTCAGCTTGACCAGGTCGCCCTGCGGCTCGATGTCGAAGGTCACCGTGGACCGCGGTTCGGCGGCCATCCTGGCCAGGTCCTCGGCGCTGAACCCGAAGGTCTCGCCGAACTCGGCGGTGAAGGTGTGCCAGGTGTAGGAGAGCCGGCGCGGCGGCTCGGACTCCAACACGACCTGCGCCGGGTCGGCGATCCGGATGCCGCCCTGCTCCCAGGTGATGGTCGAGCCCACCCGCCAGTCCGACTCCAGGGCGGCACCCCAGTAGCGGCGGGTGAAGGCGGGATCGGTCAACGCCTGCCAGAGCCGCTCCGGGGTGGTCCTGATGTAGCTGGTGTAGACGAATTCGGTGCCGGTCATGGGTTCCTCCTCCAGTGCTCGCCGCAGATCGGCCAGCGCACTCACCCGCGCGCGGTCGTACTGGTTGATCCAGCGCTCCGCGATGGCGTTGATCGGCGCGGCGTTGAGGTAGTGCAGCTTCTCCCGCCCCCGCCACACCGTGGTGACCAGGTTCGCCGCCGCTAACACGGCCAGGTGCTTGCTGACGGACTGCCGGGCCATGTCCAGTCCCGCGCACAACTCCCGCAGGCTCTGCCCGTTGCGCGCGTTCAGGCTGTCCAGCAGTCGCCGTCGGCTGGCGTCGGCGAGCGCCTTGAACACCTCGTCCACGCGCCCACCCTCCATCATGCAGCCGTCTGGCTGCATGAACATAGGCAGCCAAACGGCTGCATGTCAAGCGCGGGCCCTGGCGCGTCGGTGGCCGGTCACCGCCGCCGGTGTTCGACGAGGGCGGCGCGCAGCAGGGCCAGGTTCTCGGTGCCCGCCGGCAGGTCCAGCCGGGACAGCAGGTCCAGCGCGGCGACCGGGTCGACAGCGCCGTAGCCGTCGAACCGACTGCCCACCAGGCCGCGCAGCAGTGCGGGGTGCAACGCCGGCAGGCTCGCGGCGACCTGGTAGGCCTCGTGCTTGAGCGGCCACAGCACCGGGCCGGACACGGCCAGCACCCGCTCGGCGCGGCGGAACAACGGCCCCTCGGCCAACTCGGCCACCCGACCCCGGGCCCGCAGCCCGGCCACGGTGTCGCCGAGCACCTCGGCGAACGCGACCGCCGTGGTGGCCCGGTCCTCGAACCAGTCGACCCACAGGGCGTAGGTGATCGCCTCGGCCGGTTCCGGCGCTTCCAGGCGCCGGCGGACGGCGACCCAGTGCGCCTCGGCCACTGCCGGGTCGGCCGAGGCGATCACGGCCGAGCGGAGTTCCGCGGCCACCCAGTACTCGTCGAGCAGGTCGAGCAGGCCCAGGGCCAGGCGCAGCCGCCCGACCGCGGTCAGGTCCGGGTCGGCCAGGGCGCGCTCGGTCCACTCGTGGGCCACGTCGTTGGCGGTGAGCACCTCGTCCACGTCGTACTCCTGGGGGCGCAGCCACGCGCCGTCCCCGCCCCGAACGACTCCCCGCGCCGCCAACCAGGCGCGGGCCCGCCGCGCGTCGTCGCTGTCCACCCGGGCAGTGTGGCCGGGGTGTCCGCGGGCCGTCGCCCGGATTTCAGACCACCGCGTGCACGGGTGGCTCGCCGCGCAGCACCCGGGCCACGTCGCGCGCGACCGTGACGCCCATGACCGCGTTGGCCTCGTGGGTGAACGCGCCGACGTGCGGGGTCAGCACCACGTTGGGCGCGCTGAGCAGCGGGCTGTCCCGGGGCGGCTCGGTGGTGAAGGCGTCCACGGCCGCGGCCCGCAGCTGCCCGGACCGCAGCAGGTCGGCCACGGCGTGCTCGTCCACCAGTTCGCCCCTGGCCGTGTTGACCAGGCACGCGCCCGGTTTGGTCCGGGACAGTTCGGCGCGGCCGAGCAGCGGTGCCGCCCCCGGCGCGGCGGGCAGGTGCAGGGAGAGCACGTCGGCCTGGGCCAGGCACTCGTCCAGGCTGGCTGCGGTCACCCCGGCGGCGGTGAAGACCTCGTCCGGCAGGTACGGGTCGTAGGCGATGACGCGCATGTCGAAGCCGGCGGCGCGGCGGGCGACGGCCTGCCCGATCCGGCCGAAGCCGAGCAGGGCCAGGGTCCGGCCGCCCAGCTCCGGGCCGAAGAACCGGTCCCAGCCGCCGGCGACCGTGCTGGTGTGCGCCGGCACGATCTGCCTGAGCGCGGCCAGCAGCAGCGCCATGGTCAGGTCGGCCACGGCGTTGGTGTTGCTGCCCGGGGCGTTGACCACGCGCACCCCGTGGTGCCGGGCCGCGGCGCAGTCGATGTTGTCCACGCCCACGCCGTGCTTGGCGATCACCCGCAGCCCGGGCGCCGCCGCGATCACCTCGGCGCTGACCTCGTCCAGCCCGACGATCAGCGCGTCCGGGTTGGTGTCCGCCAGTGCCGCGCGCAGCTGGGCCGAGGACAGCGGGTGCCGGTCGGTGGGGCGGCGGGCGGTCAGGCCCTCCTCGGCGAGCACCCGCCACGGCTGCTCGGAGTGCTGGCCGAAGCTGGGCGTGGTGATCAACACCGTGCCGGCCGCGTCGCTGGTGGTGTGCACGGAACTCAACTCCCCGATCCAACGCCCAGCCCGAACACGTCGAGCACCGAGTACACGCCCAGCAGGGTGATGGCCGCGCTGCTGATCACCAGTGCGGCGGTGAGCCACCGGTTGGCGCGGAAGCGCGGGTCGATCTCGGTGGCGCGCAGCCGCCACACCGCGAGCACCACGGCCACCAGGAACACGCCGCTGGCCACCCCGCCGATCTGCACCATGACCACCGGCGACTGGATGAACAGGTAGAACACCGCCCACAGCGGCGGCAGCACCACGGTCAGCAGGCGGATCACCCGCTGCCGCGCCCGCAGGTCGCCCCAGTCGACCACCCCGAGCAGGCCGAGGGTGTTGGTCCACAGCCTGGGCACGCTGGCGGCCGAGCCGATGATGGTGGAGTACAGCACCGCGATGGCCCCGACCAGGAACAGGTAGTGCGCCCACGGGCCGAGCGTGTCCGTGTAGATCCGGGACAGCGTGACGATCATCTGGTTGCCCTGGGGCACCAGGTTCTGCGGGTGCAGCACGGACGCGCCGATCACGTAGAACGACAGCGTGCACAGCGTGCACACCAGCCAGGACGCCAGCGCGTCCAGTCGCATCACCCGGATCCAGCCCTCGGCGCGGCGGGCCCGCTCCTCGGTGCCGTCGTCCGGGCCGGCCCACCGGGCGTAGCCCTTCTCCAGGCACCAGTAGGTGTAGGTGGTCATCTCGTCGGAGCCCACCCCGGTGATGCCGAACATGGCCACGGCGAAGCCGATGGTGCCGGCGGGGATGGTGAACGAGAACCCGGAGGCCAGGTCCGAGGCGCGGTAGCCGAACCCGGTCAGCGGCAGGCCCAGCGCCAGCAGGACCGTGATCAGGGTGAACGCCACGACCGTGAGGAACGCGGCCTTCTCCACGGTGGCGTACCTGCCGGTGCGCAGCAGCAGCACGATGCTGGCGACCACCAGGACGGTCCACACGACCAGGGACGGCGTGCCCAGCGGCTCGCCCACGATCGGGAACATGATGCTGAACGCCGCGACCGTGCCGCCGATGATGCCGCCGCGCTGCAGCATCTTGGCCACGTCCATGAGGATCCACAGCACGTTGATCCAGCCGATCCGGCCGATCCTCGGGCCGACCTGGCTGTAGCCGGTCAACGCGGTCTTGCCGGTGAGGATGGTCCACCGGGCCAGCTCCATCTGCACCCAGACCTTCACCAGCGTGCTGATCACCACCAGCCACAGCAGGGCGAACCCGGCCTTGGCGCCCAGGGCGGTGGTGGTGATCAGCTCGCCGGAGCCCACCACGGCCGCGGACAGCACCATGCCCGGCCCGAGGTAGCGGATCGAGGCGCGCAGCGTGGTGGGTGGTTCCCGCACGTCATCGGCGCGCAGCGCGTACGGGTCGGGTTCGGCCTGCCCGACCGGCACCGGTGGCGCGCTCGCCGGCGGTGCGGCCGCGCGGTCGGTGTCCGGACGGGATTCACGGGGCGGGGACACGGGCGCTCTTCCTCTCGGGTTTCCAGGCGGTCGGGGCCGCGGCGCGCCACCGGGTCGACGGCCACCCGGGGGCGGCCTGGACGGGTGGCGGCGCGACCGGCGGTCGTCCGGTCCGCCGGAGGGGGAGCGGTGTGGTGCGCACACCCATCCGACCATCACCTGCTTTCACCCGACGCTGGGCAGCACCTTGCGCATTGTGCGCATCACCGTCGCACCTTTGCGTGTTGTATGCAAGAGTCGGTACGGTAACGACTGCTCGCGCTGCGCGAGCACCGTCGGAGCCGCGCTCGGTCTGCGCGAAACGCGCATCGCGTCACGTGGTCGGTGCGCGGCTGGGGGAGGGGAACCAGGTGAGCCCGGAGTCGACCGGCCAGCGGTTGCGCGCCGACGAGCGGCGAGCGCTGATCGAACAGCTGGTCACCGCCAACGGCACCGCCCACGTCGAGCAGCTGGCCCGCTCGCTGAACGTCACGCCGTCCACCATCCGCCGCGACCTGTCCCTGCTCACCGAGCAGGGCAAGCTGGCCCGCACCTACGGTGGCGCCATGCCCGCCGCCCACGTCGCCGAGGCGTCCCTGGGGCAGCGGTCCGGCCAGGCCGTGCCGGAGAAGGACCGCATCGCCCGCTGGGCCGCCGGCCAGGTCCGCGACGGCGACACGGTGATCCTCGACGCGGGCACCACGACCGGCAGGCTCGCCCACCACCTGGCCGAGCGCGTGGACCTGACGGTGATCACCAACGGGCTGACCGCCATCACCGAGCTGGCCCAGGCCGACGGCGTCGAGGTGGTCGCGCTGGCCGGCACGCTGCGCCACATCAGCCAGGGCTTTGTCGGCCCGCTGGCCGAACTCACCCTGTCCCGGCTCACCGCCGACCGGGTGTTCCTCGGAGCCGACGGGCTGGACGCGCGACTGGGCATCTGCGAGGCCAGCCTGCTGCAGACCCGGCTCAAGGAACTGATGATCGCGCGCGGCGGTGAGGTGTTCGTGCTGGCCGACCACAGCAAGCTCGGGCAGGCGCCGTTCACCGCGTGGGCACCGGTGCAGCGGCCGTGGACCCTGGTCACCGACGGGGCCGCCACGGACGCGCAGCTCGAACCGTTCCGCGCGCTACCCGGCGCCCACGTCGTGGTGGTGTGAGGGGACCGGCGCCGACAGGCGGGCGCCGGGACCCGCGCTCAGTGCGGCGCGGCGGCCAGCGCGTGCGGGCCGATGACCATGACCGGCGCCAGGGGCTGGCGCAGCAGGGCCCGCCGCACCGCGCCGAGTCCGCGCAGGCCACTGGCCCCGGCGTTGACCACCATCAGCGAGCCGAACCGGGCGTGCCAGGCCAGCGCGCTGGCCGGCGAGCAGTCGGGCAGCTGGGTGCGCACGGGAACGCCCGGGTAGCACGCGGCCACGGTGGCGACCAGGTGGTGGATGGCGGCGGTGGCGGCCAGGCCGTCACCGGACCGGCGGCGCAGCGCGCAGCACACCACCCGCACCTCGGCGCCGAGCCGGTCGGCCTCGGCGAACGCCAGGGTCAACACCTCGGCGGTCCGCGCCTCCCCGGACAGCGCACTCCCCGACAGCGCGCTTCCTGAGAGGGCGCTTCCCGACAGGGCGCTTCCTGAGAGGGCGTCCCCGGACACGCCCACCACCACGGGCCGACGTGTGCTGCGGCCACCCGCGCCCGGGGGCACCGCCACGACCGGGCACCGCGCCAGCGCGCTGAGCGCGGCCGTGACGGACTGGTCGCGCCGGGCGGCCAGCGGGCCCTGCCGGTGGTGGCCGACGACGACCAGCCGGGCGCCCTCGGACTGCGCGGCCAGTGCCTCGACCACGGTCCGCCGGGCCTGGTGCCGGGTCACCACGAGGTCCGGGAACCGCTCGCGGACCCGCTCACCCACGTCCTCGCCCACCCCGCCGGCGGTGGGCACCAGGTGCAGCGCGGTCTCGTGTCGGTGGGCATAGCTCGCCGCCCACCAGACCGCGTCCCGGGAGACCGACGCCGCGGACACGCTCACCACGACCGGCTTGGGGGACGCTGACTGGTTGCTCACGGGTGGCCTCCGTCGCTGTCGACTACGTCGTCGTACCGGTCCACCCTCGCGGAGGAAGCGGCCCGGGGGAAGCGACCAACTGTCCGATCCGCAGCCGCCACCCGTCGCCTTCAGTCGACCGGGTCAGCGGTGGGAGTCGCTGACCCGCCGAGGCGGTGCGCCGCCGCCGGGTGCGCCGGCACCAGCCGGTCACCGCGCCCGACCGTCCACAGCGGACCCCGCCGGCCGTTGGTGCGCTGTCCGCTGGTGCGCTGTCCGCTGGTGCGCCGTCCGCTTCTGGCCGCCGCCCGGCGCCGGCCGGCTCACTCGGACCTGGCCTGGCGCAGCGCGTCGGTCACGTCGGCCGCCGCCTCGCTCACCAGCGTGCCCAGCTCGGCCAGCCGGGCCTGGTCCACCCGGCTGGCCACGGAACCCACGCTGAGCGCGCCCACCGGCTCGCCGAGCGCGTCGAAGATCGGCGCGGCCACACTGCTCGACATCGGCACCCGCTCCGACTCGGTGGTCGACCACCCCCGCTTGCGGATGCCGGCCAGCCGCTCCCGGATGACCACCGGGTCCACCACGGTCCGGTCGGTGACCGGCTGGATCGGGGTGCGCAGCGCGAGGTCGATGTCGGCCTCGCTGAGGAACGCCAGGATGGCCAGGCCGCTCGCGCCGATGGTGAGCGGCACGGACTCGCCCAGCGCGATGGTGACGCGGATCGGCTGCAGGCTCTCGATCTGCCCGATGTAGCACCGGCTGTGCCCGATGCGGGCGGACAGCGTGGTGGTCTCCCCGGTCAGCGCGGCCAGCCGGGAGATCACCGGCATGCCGGCCGCGCGCAGTTCGGAGTCGCGGATCGCGTTCCGCCCCAGCCGCAGCGCGCCCGGGCCGAGGCGGTAGCGGCGAGTGGTCTGGTCGTGGGCGAGCAGGTCGGTCTCCACCAGGGTCTGCAGGATGCGGTGCACCACCGCCTTGCCCAGGCCGAGCCGGCGGGCGAGTTCGGACACGCCGAGCCAGCGCTCGTCGCCGGCGAAGGCCAGCAGCACCTGGGCGACCCGCTCGGTGGTGGACAGGGACACCCCCGGTGCGGGCGTGCTGTCTGGTGTGGACATCGACGGCCTCTCCTCCCGCTCCCCACGGCGCGCGACGCAACGCCGGCGAGCATACGCGTTGTTCCGCTCGTCGGAACGCGATCGCGGGTGACAGAACGGGTGAAAGTCATGATTCACCGAGACGTAGCTGTTGTGCCTGCTCGACGGCTGGGCCTCGGGTGAGTGCGGATGCGTGCCGGCCCACATTCGTTCCACTGGAGAGAACGATTCTGAGTAGGGTGGAATTCGACAACCGGGGCGGTCGCTGACGAGAGGTGGTTGGGATGGCGCAGCGGGGCGGGTACGGGAACGCGGGTGAGTAGCGCCCGGGCGCGACCGGGTGACCAGCCGATCCGGTCGTTGCCGGCCGCGATGAGCTGGGCACTCGGCTCGGGAACCGTGTTGCAGGGGCTCAACTCGGCCATGATCGCGGTGGCCCTGGTGCCCATCGCCGTCCAGTTCGGCGACGCCGCGAGCATCCCGTGGGTGGTCAGCGGCCTGTACGTGGCCACGGCCGTGGGCGCGCCCACCGGCGGCCGGCTGGCCGACCTGTTCGGGCCGCGCCGGGTCTACCTGGTCGGCCTGCTCGTCGTGCTCGCCGCCGCACTGGCCGGGCCGTTCGTGCCGAACGTGGCGTGGCTGGTCGTGGACCGGGTCGTGCTCGGCCTCGGCACGGCACTGCAGTTCCCGTCGGCCATGGCGATCATCCGGCAGCAGGCGGCCAGGCGCGGCGAGAGCGCGGTGGGCGCGCTGGGCATCATCGCGGTGTGCGGCCAGACCTCGGCCGCGCTGGGCCCGTTCGTCGGCGGCGTGGTCGTGGTGCTGTGGGACTGGCCGGGCATCTTCTGGATCAACCTGCCCATGGTGCTCAACGCGGCGCTGTGGGTCTGGTTCAGCGTGCCCGCCGACGAGCCGGGGCAGCGGGTCGGGCTGCGCGCGTCACTGCGCTCGATCGACCCGCTGGGCGCGCTGCTGTTCGTGGCCAGCCTGGTGCTGCTGATGCTCGGCCTGCTGTCGCTGCAACACCGGCCCAACTGGACGCTGTTCGCGGTGTTCGTGCCCGTCGCCGTGCTGTTCGTGGTGCGGGAACTGCGCGCGGCCACCCCGTTCGTGGACGTCCGGCTGCTGGCCGGCCACGCCGGGTTCGCCCAGACCTGCGGGCGCACCGTGCTCACCTTCGTGTCCTTCTACTGCGTCTTCTACGGCCTGCCGCAGTGGCTGGAGTCCGAACGGGACCTGGACGCGATGGGCACGGGCGTGCTCATGGTGCCGGTGTTCGCCGTGGGGGTGCTCGGCACCGTCATCGCCACCCGGCTGGGCCGGCGCGTGCCGCCCAGGGCGCTGCTGGTGATCGGCACCTGCGCGATGACCCTGGCCGGGGCGCTGATCGTGCTGTTCGTCGACCCGCACTCGCCGATGTGGCTGCTGGCGGCGGTGAGCGCGCTGCTGGGCGTGCCCAACGGCTTCAACAACCTGGGCAACCAGATGATCCTGCACCACAGCGTGCCCGAGGCCAACGCGGGCAGCGCCACCGGCATGTACCGCACCGCGCAGTACCTGGGCGCGGCACTGTCCGCGGTGATCGTGGCGCACGCGGTGCGGCCGGACGAGCCGGTGGGCGGCATCCACCAGCTCGGCGCGTGGGTCGCCGGCCTGGGTGGGGTCATGCTGGTGAGCAACCTGGTCGCGCTGTGGCGGAGCCGAGGTCTGCCACCGGCCCGGCTGTAGCCGGCCCACGCCGTCCACTGTGGAGTGTCCACCGCCCGGGTGGATCCCCTCGCCCGACCGGGAAAGGCGTCCTGCGGTCACCCGGGCAGCGGGCCGGGCAGCCGCAACTGGTCGTGCAGCCGCCGCGCCACCCGCGCCATGACCGCCTCGGCTCCCGGTTGACTGCTGGCCGGCACGCTCGACTCGGTGAGCGCGGCGACCCCGATGACCTGACCGTCCGCGTGCTCCACCACACCGACCTCGTGGCGGAGGTTGAGCAGGGTCCCGGTCTTCGACGACCACCGCGTCGCGTCCGAGCTGAAGTCCGGGGCCAGCCGGTGGCGGACCACGTTGGCGGCCATCAGCTCCCGCACCCGCTCGGCCACCCGACGAGGCACTGTGGACGGTGTCCACAGGGCCAGCAGCAGGTCCATGAACGCCCGCGCCGATCCGGTGTTCGCCCGGCTCACGTCGAGCTGGCGGAGCCGGTGGCCGCGGCCGGCGGTGCCGGCCTGGATGGCCAGGGCGTGCGCGAGGTGCACGTCAGCCGGGGCAAGGCTCTCCGCCGGTGTCTCGACGAGATCGCGCATGAGGTGGCGGACGGCGATCCCGTGCAGTCCCAGCGCCCGCAGGCACTCGCCCACCTGGGCCGGCGGGGTGAGCGCGAACAGCGCGTCCGCCGCCGCGCCGTCGCTCATCGAGGTGCTGAGGTAGAGCAGGTCGTCAACGGCGATCCGGGCCGGGTGGCGGAACCTGGTCAACCCGACCGGCCCCGGCGTGGTGACCCGGCCCGGCCGCACCACGAGCTGTCTGGCCCCGTCCAGTTCGCCGCGCTCGATGCGGACCAGCGTGGCGATGGCGAGCGGCACCTTCACCAGCGAGGCGATCGGAAACTCCAGGTCCGGCTCGATGCCGAGTTCGTCGCCGGAGTGCAGGTCCCGCACCAGGAACGAGCCGCGCAGCCCGGCGGCGCGCAGCGCCTCGCGCAGCTCCCGGACCAGCCGCACCGCGCTCATCGCGCCGCCACCGAGCTGGGCTGGGCACCCAGGCAGTCGGCGATGTCCGGCCACAGCCGGGTCCGAACCCGTTCGGCGTCGTCCCTGGAGTTGGCCGACACGGCGAAGCCGCGAACCAGCTCCACCCCGCCGACCGGCCGCCAGTGCAGCGCCAGCTGTTCGGCCTGCTTGGCCGAGCAGAGCAGCAGGTCCGTCGAACTCAACACCTCGGCGGCGGCCGTGGTGAGCGCGGTGGCCACGGCGACCTGGGCGGGCAGCAGCCCCACCGCGTCACGGGCCCGGGTGATCCGGTCCCGGACGTGCGGCACGTCGTCCTCGGGCTGCACCCAGATCCGCCGCCAGCGCGCCCGGTCAGCCCGGCCGACCCGCAGCGACTCCAGGGAGATCGCGCTCGCCCGGGGAGGCGTGGCGGCCGCCAGCCCCAACGGCACCGACCAGACCGCCTCGGTCGCGGGCACCGCGGTGAGCGCGGCCCGCACCTCGTAGGACCGCACCAGCTCGGCGCGCTCCGCCGGCCCGGCGGGCTGGAAGTCGAGGTACACGTCGTGCCGGCGCGCCACGGCCGCCAGCCGGGCCAGGTCGTGGGTGGCGCAGATGTCCGGCACGGCGAGGCGGAGCGGGCTGAGCTTGGCCCGTTCCGCCTCGTGCTCCATGTCCTCGGCCAGCCGCACCAGCCGTTTGGCCGAGGGCAGCATGCTGCGCCCGAACGGGGTGAGCGTGGCCCGCCGCGACGACCGGTCGAACAACCGCTCGCCGAAGTGCTGTTCCAGCGCGGCGATCCGGCGGCTGGCCACCGACTGCGGCATCCGCGCCGCCGCCGCGCCACCGGTGAAGCTGCCGCGCTCGCTCACGTGCACAAAGGCCTGACAGGCCCGCAGTACGTCCACAGTGGCCGAGACTATGCCAGAACAGCATGGAATCGCCCAATCGTGTCTTGGACAGCATGACGCCGCGGATGTGAGAGTGCCCGGCGTGACACGGGAAGAGACCACACGACCAGCACGCCTCCACCGGCGGGCCACCCTCGCGGCGCTGGCCCTGCTCGCCCTGACCGCGGCCTGCGCCCCTGCCGACACCGCCGCGCCGCCGGCGGCCACCACCGCAGCGGGGTCCACGACCTCGGTGCCGCCGACCACCGCGGTCGCGGCCGACCAGGAGTTCGGCCAGCTCGAAGCCAGGTTCGACGCCCGGCTCGGCGTCTACGCGGTGGACACCGGAACCGGCCGCACCCTCACCCACCGCGCCGACGAGCGGTTCGCCTACGCCTCCACGCACAAGGCCCTGTCCGCCGCGGCCGTGCTGCGCCGCAACTCCCTGGCCGACCTGGCCAAGGTGGTCCACTACACCAGGGCGGACCTGGTCCACCACGCGCCCATCGCCGAGCAGCACGTGGACACCGGCATGACCCTGCGCGAGGTCTGTGAGGCCGCCGTCCGCTACAGCGACAACACCGCAGCCAACCTGCTGTTCCGGGAACTCGGCGGCCCGCAGGCGCTGGGCGCGGAACTGCGCGCGATCGGCGACGAGGTGACGCACGTGGACCGCGTCGAACCCGAGTTGAGCGAGACCGCGCCCGGGGACATCCGGGACACCAGCACCCCGCGCGCCCTCGCCACCAGCCTGCGCGCGTACGCCCTGGGCGAGGTCCTGCCCGAGGACAAGCGCACCCTGTTCACCGACTGGCTCAAGGGCAACATCACCGGGACGAAGCTGATCCGCGCCGGCGTGCCGGCCGACTGGACGGTCGGCGACAAGACCGGAAACGGCACCTACGGCACCCGCAACGACATCGCCGTCGCCTGGCCGCCCAACCGGCCGCCCGTCGTCCTGGCGATCATGTCCGACCGCGCCACCGCCGACGCCGAGCACGACGACGCCCTCATCGCCGAAGCCGCCAAGGTCGTGGTCACCACGCTGACCGCGCCCTGACCAGGTGTGCGCGGCAGTCGAGGCGGGGCGGTGGGATCAGTGGCACTGCCAGGTGAAGCGGGCCCGGTCGAAGCGGCTGGCGGCGAGGTCCTCCGGTGTGATCAGCCAGTAGAGAGCGCCCAGGTCGCCCCACAGCATGCCGGCGTCCCTGTCGCTGGCGACCTGGAGGAGGAGCCGCCACCGTCCCGCCTCGGCCAGGATGTCGTCGAAGTGGGGGGTGTCGGGGTCGAAGCTGTCCAGATCCCAGTCCTCGGGGAAGTCGGCGACCTCGTACTCGACCTCGCCCTGAATGGACGACGGGTCGCCACCCACCTGGTGGCGGACGCCCAGCAGGTCCCAGACGGCGTCCTGGAAGGCGACGTAGCGCGGATCCGCGGACACGGTGGCGTGGTCGAGTCCAAGCGGCTCGTAGAGCCGGGCACTGGTGATTTCGGGCAGCTCGACGGCGGGATCAGCGCGCAGGGGCACCCGCTGGTACGGCTTCAGCGGGCTCGGTGTCCCTCGGGGTCGCACGGCGACATCGTCGGGGACGTGCAGGACACGGGCGCCGGACCGGGCGTCGGGCACCGAGGGGTCAACCCACGTCTCGTAGTTGTCGGCCTGTCCGTCGAAGTAGAAGAACAGCAGGCTGCCCGACGGGGGCAGGGCCAACCCGGTCCGGGTGGCCGACAGCCGACCACAGTGGAGCGACGCGACGAAGGAGAGCGGCCCGTGCCCGTCCCACACCGGCCAGTCGACCGACTCGGGAAGCAGGGGCTCACCACCGAGGACGCCGACGGGCTCGTCGCCTGGACGGGCGGCCGACAGGATCTGCCCCCTCGGTTTCAACAGAGCGCAGAAGCGGTCCGCGAACTCGGGAGAGAACCGCTCCTGGGCCAACGCGCGGAGCAGGGGAAGGCTGAGCATGCGGTGATGGTGCCAGCCCGGTACGACAGTCAGGCGCTGCCGCCGGTCCAGTGCGCGGGCACGCTGGTGCGGGAGCGGGTACTCTTCGCGTCCCCCGTAAGCCCGCACGAGTGGGAGATGATGTGCGTTTCCACAGTCCCCGCCTGATCCTGAAGAGCTACCCGGGACTCACCGAGGTGCTGCGGTACGCGCAGGACCACGGGTGGTCCGTGGTCGCCGACTCCCCGGCGGACCCGGCCGCCTTCGAGCACCGCAGGGTGGTGTGGCGGCGACACCGGGACGGGACGCTTGAGATCCACTACGGCGCTGACGTGGTGACGGAGAACGCCTACGTCTTCGCCAGCGGTGGAGGCCCCGGGCTCACCAGGAGCCTCGCCGGGATGCTGGCGGACAACCTCGACGTGTGGACGCTGGACGACCTGGTCGAGATTGCGGCCGGCCCGGGCGGCGACATCCGCCCCGACATGCTCGTCCGCGTGGTCATGGCGGCACCCCACGAGTTCGACGGCCGCGTGTTCGCGCTGGTCCACTCGGCCCTGACCGCGCCAGAGGAGAAGCTCCGCGAGCTGGCGGTGTGGAGCACGAGCATCAACCCCTGGCCGCAGTTCCGCGCCCTGCTGACCGAAGTCGCCAAGCGGGACCGGAGTGCGGTCATCAGGCACCGGGCGACCCGGATGGTCGCGGCGTTCGACGCGGCCGGCGACTGACCGACCTCGCCGGTTGCCCGGTCCTCGCCCCATCTCCGGCCGGGGTGGTCCTCCTCGCGCACGTCCGCAAGCCTGGCGCGATGCGCTGCCGCGCGGACCGCTCGCCACCCGACGAGGTCACCCGAGCGAGAAAGCACTACTCGTCGGCTCCGGTGGGCAGGGGCGGTTCGGCCGCGATCCGGGCCAGCTCCTGCTCGGTGAACAGGCGGGAGCGGAGCAGGAAGCGCACGCCTTCCGGTGCCTCCAACGAGAACCCGCTGCCGCGACCGGGCACCACGTCCACGGTGAGGTGGGTGTGCCGCCAGTGCGCGTACTGGTCGGCGCTGATCCAGAACGGGGTGTCCAGGGCCAGTTGGCCGAGCAGCACGTCCGAGGCGCCGACCCGGAACTCGGCGCGCGGGTAGCACATGGGCGCGCTGCCGTCGCAGCAGCCGCCGGACTGGTGGAACATGACCGGGCCGTGCCGCTCGACCAGCGCGCGCAGCAGCCGTTCCGCGGCCGGGGTGAGCCGCACGCGCTCGACGCGACTCACCCCGGCCGGTCCCTGGTTGCCGGTGTTGCCCGGCGAATCCGGCATCAGAACAGGCCCACCCTGCTGGTCGAGTAGCTCACCAGCAGGTTCTTGGTCTGCTGGTAGTGGTCCAGCATCATCTTGTGGGTTTCCCGCCCCATACCGGACTTCTTGTAACCCCCGAAGGCCGCGTGCGCCGGGTACGAGTGGTAGTTGTTCACCCACACCCGGCCGGCCTTGATCGCGCGGCCCAGCCGGTAGGCGGCGTTGATGTCGCGGGTCCACACGCCCGCGCCCAGGCCGTAGAGGGTGTCGTTGGCCAGCTTCAGCGCTTCCTCGGTGGAGTCGAAGGTGGTCACCGACACCACCGGGCCGAAGATCTCCTCCTGGAACACGCGCATGTCGTTGGTGCCGCGCAGGATCGTCGGTTCGACGTAGAACCCGCCCTCCAGGCCGGCGACCGTGCGGGGCTTGCCGCCGGTGAGCACCTGGGCGCCCTCCTGCCGCCCGATGTCCACATAGGACAGGATCTTCTCGAACTGGTCGCTGCTGGCCTGGGCGCCGATCATGGTGGCCGGGTCCAGCGGGTTACCGGCCACGATCGCCTCGGTGCGCTCGACGCAGCGGCTGATGAACTCGTCGTAGATGGCCGAGTGGATCAGCGCGCGCGACGGGCAGGTGCACACCTCGCCCTGGTTGAGCGCGAACATCACGAAGCCCTCGACGGCCTTGTCCAGGAAGTCGTCGTCGGCAGCCACGACGTCGGGCAGGAAGACGTTGGGGCTCTTGCCACCCAGTTCCAGGGTCACCGGGATGATGTTCTCGCTGGCGTACTGCATGATCAGCCGGCCGGTGGTGGTCTCGCCGGTGAACGCGACCTTGGCCACCCGGCTGCTGGAGGCCAGTGGCTTGCCCGCCTCCACGCCGAAGCCGTTGACCACGTTGACCACGCCCGGCGGCAGCAGGTCCGCGATCAGCTCCAGCACCACCAGCAGGCTCGCCGGGGTCTGCTCCGCCGGTTTGATCACCACGCAGTTGCCGGCGGCCAGCGCGGGCGCCAGCTTCCACGCCGCCATCAGGATCGGGAAGTTCCACGGGATGATCTGGCCGACCACGCCGAGCGGTTCGTGGAAGTGGTAGGCGACGGTGTCCGCGTCGATCTCGGAGATGCCGCCCTCCTGGGCGCGCACCACGCCGGCGAAGTAGCGGAAGTGGTCCACGGCCAGCGGCAGGTCGGCGGCCAGGGTCTCGCGGACGGGTTTGCCGTTCTCCCAGGTCTCCGCGACCGCGAGCCGTTCCAGGTGCTCCTCGATCCGGTCGGCGATCCGGTTGAGCACCCCGGCGCGCTGTGCCGCACTGGTGCTGCCCCACTTCTCGGCCGCGGCGTGCGCGGCGTCGAGGGCCAGCTCGATGTCGGCCGCACTGGACCGGGCGACCTGGCAGAACGTCCTGCCGTCAACGGGGGAGACGTTGTCGAAGTAGCGCCCCTCGACCGGCGCCACCCACTCGCCGCCGATGAAGTTGTCGTAGCGCTCGGCGAACTGGACGAGGCTGCCCTCCGTGCCTGGCTTGGCGTAGACCACTGTTCCTCCAGTGCGGGTGTCCCGGCCACCGTCGTTGGTGCGGCCACTGGTGGTTGACGTCAGCCACCCTGCGCCACCGAGGTTGGCGAAAGGTTGGCGGGTAGCCCCGAACGGGTGATGGGGGAGCGGCGCTCGTCAGTCGCGGTGCGCGGCGCGCATCCGGGCCGCGGCGATCCCGCGCCGGCCGTCACCCGCTGGCAGCAGCCGGTGGGCGTGCTGGTGCACCTCGACGTCGTAGGGGTGGCGCTCGCCGTAGCGCAGCGCGAGCCCGGGATCGGTGGCGGCCAGCACGGCCTCGCGCACCGCGACGGCCAGGTACTCGCGCCACTCCAGCACGCCCGGCGCGTCCGAGTCCGGCAGCAGCGGCCCGGTGTAGCCGTGCACCGCCGCCTCGGTGTCCCCGGCGGCCAGCGCGTCCAGCACGGCGGTGGCATCGCAGGCCACCGGCGTGGTCAGCGCGTAGCAGCGGGACGCCAGCGCGCCGCCGATGGCCTGGCGCAGGTGCGACACCTCCGCCTTCAGCGTGGTCGCCCCGACCGGCCGGTCACCGTACAGCGCGGCCCGCAGCCTGGCCGAGGACAGCCCGTCGCGCTCCAACGCGAGCAGCGTGAGGATCTCCAGCTGGCGTGGCCGCAGCCGCAGCGCCACCCCGTCGCGCCACGCCCGCGCGTCACCCAGGCAGCGCAGCCGCAGCGCGGGCCCGTCCGCCGTCGCCGTCGGCGCCGGCGGCGCCGGTGCTGGTCCCGTTGTCGTTGCCGGGGTGGCGGGCGCGGTCTCGGCCAGCCGGGCCTCGATCGTGCCCACCAGGGCGCGGACCGTGGACATGGCCAGCGGGTGCGACCGGTCCCAGGTGCTGGACAGGTCGAGCACCCCGAGCACCCGCCCCTGGGGCGAGCGGATGGGGGCGGAGTAGCACACCCAGCCGTGCAAGGCCTCGACCAGGTGTTCGGCCGAGAACACGGTGGCCGGGCGGCCGTCGCGCAGCGCCAGTGACAGCGCGTTGGTGCCCATGGACGCCTCGTCCCAGCGTCCGCCCGGGGCGAAGTTCACCCGCTCGGCGCGCCGCCGCATCACCCGGCCGCTGCGGGTCCACAGGATCGTGCCGGACTCGTCGGTCACCGCGGCGACGAACCCGGCGTCGTCGACCGCGGCGCGCAGCTCGTCGGCGAGGTCGGTGACCGGCTGGCGCAGCGGCGAGTCCAGCCAGCGCTGCGCCAGGTCCTCGGCCCCGGGCGCGCAGTCCCGCGCCGGGTCCACCAGCCGCAGCGAGCGGGCCCACGACTCCACGATCTCGCCGCGCAGCACCTGCCCGCAGACCAGGTCGCCGGACCGGACCAGACCCGGCGGAACGCGCCGGGACCACTCGTGTTCCAGCTCGGCCCGCCGTCGACGGAGACCGCCGTGACCTGACACTTCCTCGCACACCGCCCCTGTCGTGGCACAGCTGTTCACCAGCGTCAGGTCCTGATGATGCCGGAACCACACCGGACACGACAGCGGCCGCCCGGTATTCCGATCGTCCCTTGTGGATTGCCAGGACGCGGCCGCCGGTTCGGGCGGGTTGACAACATCCCACGAACGTGTGAACCATCTGCCGTGGGTTGGAATACTTCGGCGATGTTCGTGCGTGGCCGGTCAACGGACGAGGTCGTTGCCTGCCTGCCCGACGTCTTCTACTACGAATCACGCGACGAGCGGGTGGACGCCGACCAGGCATGGTCGAGTGCTCCCGGCCAGCGGCTGTACCTGGCGGACGAGGGCGGCTGGTGTCAGCTGTGGGACCCGGACCAGCGCTTCCCACCCAGGCTCGACGAGTTGGGCGACCTCGCCGACACCACGGCGCTCGCGGTGGTTTTCTCCAGCGTGTCAGACATCTACGCGCTGTGGCTGTACGCGGACGGCGAGCTGGTTCGGCACACCTGTGCGCAGGGCGGCAGGCCTGAGCCGCTGTACGGCCGGGCCGTCGGCGAGCCGTTGCCGGCGGAGTCCCGCGTCGGCGATCCGGCCGACGGGCCGGACGAGAACACGCTGTGGGCGGTGATCAAGGAGGTCACCGGGCTGAGCGCGGACACCAACCAGTCCTTTGCCGTACACGACGTGGAGTTCTGACCGGGCCGGCCCCGGTCGGGCCGGCCCGGCGCACCGGTTCAGGACCGTCCGGCGGCGACGTGGGCGATCAGCTTGGCGGTGTTGCCGGAGTAGGTGGCCGAGCTGATCACGGCCTCGCCCTGGTGCGGCTGGTAGGGCGGTTCCGCCGGTGGGGTGCGCGGGTCGTAGGGCGAGGTGTCGTACTCGTCGCCGACGTGGGTGCTCTGGTAGGCGCGGCCGAGGTACGGCGTGCTCGGCGCGGGGCCCCGGTGGGGGTTGGTGACCGCGGTGCTCGGGGTCAGCCAGTGGTCCTTGGCGCCGAGATCGGCCACCAGTGCCCGCGCCTGGTCCTCGGTCACCGTCGGCAGCGTCGGGACGGCCTCGCGGAACAGGTCGGTCAGGTCGAGGTCCTTGGGCGAGAAGTAGCGGGGCAGTGGGATCGGCCCGCCGGGGGACAGCGGGGAGCGGGCGCGCAGGTCGGCGACCTCGGCCCGGCTGAGCGAGCGCAGCTCCGCGTAGCTGGCTCTCAGGCCGGCGATGTCGATGGCGCGGCCGGCCGAGTAGTGGCTGAGCGTGGCGCGGTGGTCGTGGTCGAAGTAGTAGGCGCCGTTGCGGATGTTGGACCCGAAGCGGTGCACGAACCGCGCGCGGTTGGTGCCCAGTTCGACGAAGGTCGGGTGGGTGCGGCCGGCCAGCAGCGGGTTGTCCGCCACCTGCTCGGCGGTGAGCGGGCAGCTCTCCAGCCAGGCGATCGCCTCGGGCACCCGGCGCAGGTAGGTGTGGTCACCGGTCAGCCGGAAGTAGTGGAACAGCTGGCGGATGTTGGTCTGGGTGGTGTGCGTGGCCAGCGCGCGCGGCTCGTAGGAGCGGGCGGCCGCGGGCGCGCCGGCCGGTCGGCCGCCGGCCGCGCGGGACAGGTGCTGCAGGCCCCAACCGGCCTGCGGCCCCGGCTGGTGCAGGCGGCGCAGGCACTCCATGGCCCGGCGCACCGGCCGGACCAGATCGCGACGGTCCAGTGTGGACACGCACATCAGCAGGAACTTGATGTTCTCGCCCAGCACGTCGTCGTTGAACGTGACGTGCCCGGTGTAGTCGCCGTCCGCCATGCCGTGCCCGACGTCAGCGGGCAGCCAGGGCGGCCGCGCGTCCGCGTCGGGCCACGGCATCTGGCGGACCGCGCCGGGGACGGCGGGGAAGCGCTGCGGCCAACCGCCGTCGGCGATCCCGCCGGTGAGCTGGGCGCGGAGGATGAACCGGATGGCCCGGTCCAGCGCGGCCTTGATGCGCGGGTGCCGCCGTTCCAGGTACAGCCGGAGCAGCAGTTGCGCCGAGGACGAGGTGCCGGCGTCGTCGAAGGTGGCGTTGCCGTAGTAGTGCTGGAACTCCTCAAGCCGCCAGCCGTTGGCGCCGATCGTGTCGTACCAGCGCCGCAGTGACGCCTCGCCGGCGAAGTCGTGCACGTAGTTCCAGCCGCCCACCGGCAGTTGCGCCTCGGCCAGCGCCAGCCCGGTCCGCTCGGCCGCCCGGTAGCACGCCTCGTCGCCGGTGGCGTGGTAGGCGTCGAGCAGGCTGTGCCCCACCGACGGAGTGCCCGGCGGCTGGATCCAGCACATGGTCCGGTTGGCCTGCAGCTCGCCCCAGGAGGCCGACAGGTCGGGCCGGCAGGCCCACACGTAGCCGCCGCGGCACGAGACGTGCTCGTCCATGAACACGGCGGCGCGCCGGATGGCCGCGAGCGCTTCGGCCCGGGTGTCGGCCGCGGCGCCCGCGGTGTTCGTGGCGCTCGCGGTGTTCGTGGCGCTCGCGGTGGCCGCGCCGGTACCGACCCCGGCCAGCGACGCGAGGACCGGGGTGGCCGCGAGTTGGGCGAACCTGCGGCGGTTCACGGGTGTGGTCATGGGACGCGCGCCTCCTCAACAACGGTGTCGAGTACCCGGTGCGTGGCGGCGCACGAGTGGGTGATCAGCTCCGGTGCCGACGATCACCCGGGTTTTCACCCTAGTGGCGGCCGATCAGGTGTTCCAGCGTCCTCTCCGGTGACCACCACCCGCGAGTCGACTTTGCAAACCCCCCGAGTTGCAGTTTCAGGCAGGGCCATTCGGGTGATCGCGGCCCGCAGGGGTGGCCGGCTGGTGGGCGCACGCGGGTCGAACCCGGGGAAGTGCCCGGTCAACTGGTCAACTGGTCAACTGGGTGTTCAGCGAGATTTCAGGCCGGTGGAGTAAACACGGGAGGAGACAACAGGACTGGCTCCGTCGGGCCGCTGACCGACCAGCTGGCTGGACCGGATGCGAGGAGGACGACCTCATGCTGAACCAACGTCTCTTCACCAGTGAGTCGGTGACCGAGGGGCACCCGGACAAGATGTGCGACAAGGTCAGTGACTCGGTGTTGGACGCGTTGCTCGCGGCGGATCCGCGGTCGCGGGTGGCGGTGGAGACGCTGGTGACCACCGGTCAGGTGCATGTGGTCGGTGAGGTGACCACGGATGCGTACGTGGACATCCCCAGCATTGTGCGGGATGTGATCCTGCGGATCGGGTATGACTCGTCGGCCAAGGGGTTTGACGGCAACTCGTGCGGGGTGAACGTGGCCATCGGGTCGCAGTCGCCGGACATCGCGCAGGGGGTGGATGCCGCGTACGAGGCGCGGGTGGACAACGCGATCGATGAGA
>NZ_JAMTCK010000013.1:85899-298203 GCF_024171785.1 Goodfellowiella coeruleoviolacea | reverse complement strand
AGTCGGGTGAGGACAGGTCGTGCTCGTGGGCCAACTCGGCCGCGGTGGCCTCACCGTCCACAAACCGGCGCACGACATCGAGTTTGAACTCGAACGAGAACGACCGTGGGGTCGAATCCATGATCAGCGCTCCCGCGCCTCGGAGAAGCCAGCGGCGGTACAACCCTCTCACCGCGTCACGAGACACGCCCAACCGGCCCGCGACGGACCTCGACCCGTGCCCCTCCCCGAACAACGCCACAGCAGCCTCACGCTGCCGCTCAGACAACGAACTACCTGGATGCACGAACTGCTCCCCCAAAGTCGGAACTGGATTTCCAGTCCAACTTCCGGGGCCCACTTCACCACCGGGGGGGGGGCGCGCCCCTGGCCAGCCTAGTCGGGCTACCCCTACTGGGACAGGGTGGCGGGGGGAGCTGTGGACAAGTCGAGCTGGAGGCTCCTTTCGCGTCGGCCAGTTGTGCACAGGTTGACGCGAACGGAGTCCCGGGCTGATCCGTTGGCTAACTCGCCGCGGTCGCCGGTGCGGGTTGGCCGTCCCCCTCGGGCAGATCGCGCATGCGCCGCAGCGGCGAGAACAGCAGCCACAGCAGTGCCGCGGCCTGGCCGACGCCGGCCACCCACAGCGCGCCGCGCACCCCGAGCCACTCGGCCAGCGCGCCACCCAGCAGCCCGCCGAGCGGGAGCGTGCCCCAGACCAGGAACCGCATGGCCGAGTTCATCCGGCCCAGCAGGTGGTCCGGGCAGATGGACTGGCGAAAGCTCAGCGCCGCCACGTTGTAGACCACGATCCCGTACCCGACCGCCAGGTAGCCGACCAGGAACAGGCCCAGCCGCCACCCCGGCTGGGTGAGCGGCAGCAGCAGCGTCAGCGGCTGGGTGACCAGCATGATCAGCCACATGACCCGGGCCTGCCCCAGCCGGCCCGCCCACCACGACGAGGTCAGCGCCCCGAGCACGCCGCCGATCCCGCTCGCGGTGAGCACGGCACCGGCCACCCCCGGGGTCAGCCCCAGCTCCCGGACCAGGAACAGCACCACCACCGCCTCACCGATGCCGGAGAACAGGTTGGTGGTGGCGGTGTAGGCGGCCAGCGGGCGCAGCAGCGGGTGGCCCACGACGAAGCGCAGCCCGGTGGTGATCTCCCGGCGCAACGGGCCGTGCTCCTCCCGCCCGGGCGGCGCCGCCTCCTCGGTGCGGATGCGGCGCAGGAACAGCGCTGAGGCGAGGTAGCCCAGGGCGGTGGCCAGCACGGTCGACGCGGCGCCGATCACCTGGACGAGCCCGCCCCCGATGGCCGGCCCGGTCACCACGGCGGTGGACCGGGTGGCCTCCAGCTTGGCGTTGCCCGCCACGATCTGCTCGCGACCCACGAGCGAGGGCACGTAGGACTGGTACGCGATGTCGAAGAACACCGTGAGCACGCTGACCAGCAGCCCGACCACCAGCAGGTGGACCAGGGTGAGCAGTCCCGCCCACCACGCCAGCGGCACACTGAGCAGCAGGACCGCCCGGCCCAGGTCCGCGCGCAGCATCAGCGGCCGGCGGCGCACCCGGTCCACCCAGACCCCGGCCGGCAGGCCCACCAGCAGGAAGCCGATGGTCTCCGCGGTCGTCACCAGGCCCACCTGGAACGGGGTCGCGGCCAGGGCCACCACCGCGATCATCGGCATGGCCAGCCGCCCCACCTCCGAGCCGAACTGGCTGATGGCGTCACCGAACCAGAGCTGGCGGAAGTCGCGGTGGTGGAACAGGGACCGTCCTGACATGCGGTGAGCCTCCCCGGGCGATTGGAAGCTGTCAATCACTGACTGCTCGCTGTGCACCGGTCGCCTAAGCTGGGTCGATGGCAGCACAGCCCGCAGCGCGGCGCACGGCTCGCAGGCAGGCCAGCAGGGCCGAGGCCGCCGCGCTCGCCTCCGACGTCCGGCTGCGCATCATCCGGCTGACCACCCACCGGGCCCTGACCAACAAGGAGATCGCCGGCCGACTCGGCAAGGATCCCGCGACCACCCTGCACCACGTGCGCAAACTCGTCGCGACCGGGTTTCTGGAGGCGCTGCCCGAGCGGCGGGGCACCCGGGGGGCCAGGGAAATCCCCTACCGCTCGACCGGGCTGTCCTGGCACCTGGACGGCGGCGGCACCGAAACCGGTGTTGACGAGGCCGTGCTGGGGGCCTTCCTCGGCGAGGTGGCCGAGGTCGGGCCCGCCGCGCTCACCCAGACCCGGTTGATCCTCGAACTCGACGAACACCACCGCGCCGAACTGGAACGGCGGCTGCACACGCTGCTCGACGAGTTCGCCGCGCGCCCGGTCGACCCCGACGGCGAGCGGGTCGCCGTGTACCTGGCGCTGTACCCGGGGCGGTAGCTGCCGGGAATAACTGACTGGGCAGCGTTGTCCAAGAGTGGGACTATGGGACTCAGTATGAGTAAAGCGACATTCAGGCCCGCTGACGGCGCCAGGTACGACGTGTCCGACGGTCCCCTCGGGTCGGCAACGGCCGAGCACTCGGATCAACCGGATTTCCGGTCGGACGTGGCTGACACCAGCCGCGACGACTTCTACCACTCGTCCACCGCGGGCGAGATGGAACTCGCCGACCGGGCCGCGCTGCGCCGGGTCGCGGGACTGTCCACCGAACTGGCCGACATCACCGAGGTCGAGTACCGGCAGCTGCGCCTGGAGCGCGTGGTGCTGGTCGGCGTGTGGACCGAGGGCAGTGCGCGCCAGTCCGAAGCCTCCCTGGCCGAGCTGGCCCTGCTGGCCGAGACCGCTGGATCGCAGGTGCTGGAGGGCCTGGTGCAGCGCCGCGACCGCCCGGACCCGGCCACCTACATCGGTTCCGGCAAGACCGCGGAGCTGCGCGACATCGTGATCGCCACCGGGGCGGACACGGTGATCTGCGACGGTGAGCTGTCCGCCGGTCAGCTGCGCCAGCTGGAGGACCGGCTCAAGGTCAAGGTGATCGACCGGACCGCGCTGATCCTGGACATCTTCGCCCAGCACGCCCGGTCCAAGGAGGGCAAGGCCCAGGTCGAGCTGGCCCAGCTGCAGTACCTGCTGCCGCGACTGCGCGGCTGGGGTGACGCCATGTCCCGGCAGGCCGGTGGCCGTGCCGGCGGCGGCAACGGTGGCGTGGGTCTGCGCGGTCCCGGTGAGACCAAGCTGGAGACCGACCGCAGGCGCATCCACAAGCGCATCGCCAAGCTGCGCAGGGAAATCGCCGGGATGGCCACGATCCGCGAGACCAAGCGGAGTCGGCGCACGGCCAACGCCGTGCCCAGCGTGGCCATCGTCGGCTACACCAACGCCGGCAAGTCCAGCCTGCTCAACGCCATCACCGGCGCGGGCGTGCTGGTCGAGGACGCGCTGTTCGCCACCCTGGACCCCACCACCCGCCGCAGTGCCACCCCGGACGGCCGGGCCTACACGCTCACCGACACCGTCGGGTTCGTGCGGCACCTGCCGCACCAGCTCGTTGACGCGTTCCGGTCCACCCTGGAGGAGGCGGCCGAGGCCGACCTGCTGCTGCACGTGGTGGACGGCTCCGACGCGATCCCCGAGGACCAGGTCAAGGCGGTGCGCGAGGTGCTGGGTGAGATCGCCGAGCACCGCGACGCGCCCATGCCGCCGGAACTGCTCGTGGTGAACAAGATCGACCTCGCCGGCGCCGACCTGGCGCTGGTCACCGACGACGCCGACGGTGACGCACCGGCCAGGGCGCGTTCGCACGCGCTGCTGCGGCTGCGCAACCTGTTCCCGAACGCCGTGCTGGTCTCGGCGCGCACCGGGGAGGGCGTCGCCGCGTTGCGGGAGCGCATCGCCGAGGAACTGCCGAGGCCGAACGTGGTGATCGAGGCCCTGGTGCCCTACGACCGGGGCGAACTGGTCGCCAGGGTGCACCGGGAGGGCGAGGTGCTGGCCGAGGAGCACACGGCCGAGGGCACCCAGCTCAGTGCTCGGGTGCACGCCGACCTGGCCGGCGCGCTCGCCGGGTTCGCCACCAACGGCAGTCGCGCCTGACCCGGCGCCGGCCCCAGCACCCGGGCCGCCGGCGCTGTCCGGGGCGGGTTACCGTGGCGAGGTCGGTTCCGGCCGGTCAGGCCGGGGCCGACCACGACCTGTGATCCGCGTCAGGAGGTGTGCTGGTGGGCGAGTTCAGCGTCTGGCACTGGCTGGTGGTCGCCGTGGTGTTCGTGCTGTTGTTCGGCGCGAAGAAACTGCCGGACGCCGCCAGGGGGCTGGGCCAGTCGATCCGGGTGCTCCGGGCGGAACTGCGCACCGAGTCCGACGCGGACCGGACCGCGGGCACCGCATCGGCCGGGACGGACCGGGAACCGGTCGCGTCGACCTCGGCGACCGGGCACTGAACGGGCACCGCGGCCGGAGCCGCCGCCTGCCGCGGCGGTGGCCGTCGTCAGCCCTGGCGACCGTGCTGGCCGTGATCGTGGTGGCGGCGCCGGTGCTGTCTGGGGCGAGCGCCACGGCGTGGGCGGCACAGCCGCCCGAGCCGACCGAACAGTGCCGGGTCACCGACAAGCGGTTGGACGAGCTGTCCGGGCTGGCCAGTGACGGTCAGCACCGGTACGCGGTCAACGACGGCGGCAGCAGCGTGCGGGTGTTCGTGCTCGACCGGAACTGCGCGGTGCAGCGGGTGATCAACAACCCCACCGATCCCTACGACGTCGAGGACCTGGCCAGGACGGCGGACGGCACGCTGTGGCTGGCCGACACCGGCGACAACGAGAAGAAGCGGGACACGGTGGCGCTGCACGCGCTCACCCCGCGCGGGACGAGCACCCTGTACCGGCTGGTGTACCCGGACGGGCCGCACGACAGCGAGGCGCTGCTGGTGGACCGGTCGGGCACCCCGTACCTGGTGACCAAGAACGTGCTCGGCGCGGCCGAGGTGTACCGGCCGGCGAGCCCGCTCACCAGCCCGGGCCCGACCCCGCTGGAACGGGTCGCCTCGGTGTCCATCCGCAGCACGGACACGCCGGGCGGGCCGGTCGCGGGCGTGGTCGGCTCGGTGCTGGTCACCGGGGGCGCGGTGAGCGCGGACGGCACGGTGGTGGCGCTGCGCACCTACACCGACGCCTACCTGTTCAGCGCGCCGGACGGGGACGTGGTGGCCGCGTTGGGCCGCACTCCCGTGCGGATTCCGCTGGCCAACGAGCCGCAGGGGGAGGCGATCGCGTTCGACCCGGACGGCACGCTGCTGTCCGGCTCCGAGGGCGTCGGCCAGCCCGTCCGAGCGGTGCCCGGAGCGACCGCGCTGGCGGCCGGTGCTGACCAGTCCGGCGCTGACCAGTCCGGTGCTGAGCAGACCGGGGCGGGCCAGGCTGAACCCGAGCGCTCCGCCACGGCGGGCACGCGTCCCGGATCGTCGGCGGACCAGGCTGGTCAGCCCGGCGCCGACACCGGCACCACGGCCCAGGCCAACGAGCCGGACGAGGCATCCCGCACCCTGCCCACCATCGCGGTGGCCGCGGTGGTGGTCGTGGGTCTGCTGGTGGCGCTCGGCCGTCGCCGTCGCCGCGGCTGAACACCACCAGGACCACACGCCGAGCCAGGACACGCCGAGCCAGGGCGGGCTGAGTCAGCAGGGCACGCCGATCCAGCAGGACACGCCGGGCCAGGGCACGCCGAGCCAGCACACGCGCTCGCCGGGCCGGGGCGGGCCGAAATCAGGGCAGGCTGCCCGGTGCACGCCGAGTGGTGCCAGCACACCGCCACCCGCACCCGTTCCGGCCGCCCGCCACCGCCACCGCACCGTTCGGGCCACCCGCACCCGTTCCGCGCGGTACCGGGTGTCAGAGCCGGCGCAGCACCGCCACGACTCGGCCCAGGATGCTGGCCTCGTCGCCAAGGATCGGCTCGTAGGCCGCGTTCTGCGGCATCAGCCACACGTGGCCGTCCCGCCGCTTGAGTGTCTTGACCGTGGCCTCGCCGTCGATCATGGCCGCGACCACGTCGCCGTTCTCGGCCTCGGGCTGCTGGCGGACCACGACCCAGTCGCCGTCGGTGATGGCGGCCTCGATCATCGAGTCGCCGACCACCCGGAGCAGGAACAGCGAGCCCTCGCCCACGATCTCCCTGGGCAGCGGGAACACGTCCTCGATGGCCTGCTCGGCCAGGATGGGCCCACCCGCGGCGATCCGGCCCACCAGCGGGACGTAGGCCGGCTGTGCCTGGCCGGGTGTGGGCGCGGGTGTCTCGCCGGCGGCCCGCTCGCCCGCCGTGGACAGCACCCCGACCGCGCGCGGCCGGTTGCCGTCGCGGCGCAGGTAGCCCTTGCGCTCCAGGGCGCGCAGCTGGTGGGCCACGGACGAGGTGGAGTTGAGCCCGACCGCCTCACCGATCTCGCGCACGCTCGGCGGGTAGCCGTGCCGGGCCACCCACTCGCGGATCACCTCGAGCACCCGCTGCTGCCGCGGCGTGAGCGGGGTTGTGTCCAGGTTGTCGGCCGGTTGGGGGAAGGGCCGCACCTCGGCTCCTGTGCCGATACCGTCCGAGGGCTTTGGTGCCTCGGTGCCACTGCGTACCACTGTGCTTCCTCCTCACCGATCCTTTTTGGGATCGGCCGCGGTCGATCTTTGATATCGACGGTAGCCGCACTTTGCCGCGAGATCAAACACCTGTTCGAAGGATAGTGCGGAAATACTCGATTTTCTCCCCCGATAGTGGTACAAAATCGCACGTGTGTTCGATCGAACACCTGTTCGAACAGAGCGTGATCGTGTGGTGACCGGGTGGAGGAGGCGTCATGACGATCGTTTCGATCACTCGTTCCGGGCTCCGCGTGCTGGATCGAACAACGCGAAAGCGGGAACGGATCAGTGTCGCGGATCTCGACTCCGCGCGGGATGGCGGCGCGCGGCCGGTCGGGCCGGTGCGGCCGGCTGGCCGGCGGCACCCGGTGCGCCCGCCACGGGTTGACCGGCGGGTGAGCTGTCCCGGGCGCGCGCGGACCCGGGACGAGGACCACCCGCTGTGGTGGTTCCTGGTGGCCGCGCTGCTCGTCGCGGCCGCGGTGGTGGCGCTCGGACTGCTCTACCACCACATGGCCCTGGCCGCGGCCGGGGTGCCGGCCCGCACCGCCCAGGTCCGGCTCCAGTCCGGCGAGGACCTGACCGACCTGGCGCGGCGGATGGTGCCGCACGCCCGGCCGGCGGTGGTCGTGGAGCGCATCCGTGAACTCAACCACCTCTCGTCCGCTGATCAGGCGGCCGGGCGGTTACTCGACGTGCCCGACGGGCGCTGAGTCCGTGATGCCCGCGCCCGGTCCGGCGGCGTGTCGCCGGGGTGCCGCGCGGGGTCGCGGCCGGGTGCGGTGGAATGGGCGCCGGGCGGTGCCGGCCACGCGGTCGTTGAGGTCGGGTGAACCACACCTCGGGTGGGCCGTTCAGCTTGCGCCGGGAGGCCGTGCGACATACGGTCTACCCCAACATCTAGTAGTTACATCGCTGTAGTTAGTCCACAGGTTGTGGATAGCTGTGGATAACTTGGGTTGTTCTCCCCAAGCGTCCACATGCTGATCTCCAGGTCGACCAGGGGGGCTGACGCCAGCGGTGCCGCGCTGGGAAGAGGTGAGCACGGGTGCGCTGCCCGTTCTGTCGACACCCGGACTCCCGGGTCGTGGACTCCCGCGAGGTCGACGAGGGCCAGGTCATCCGGCGCCGCCGATCCTGCTCGAAGTGCAGCCGCCGGTTCACCACCGTGGAGGAGGCGGTGCTCGCGGTGGTCAAGCGCTCCGGGGTGACCGAGCCGTTCAGCCGGGACAAGGTGGTCAGCGGCGTGCGGCGGGCCTGCCAGGGCCGGTCGGTCACCGAGGACGCGTTGCAGCTGCTCGCGCACCGCGTCGAGGAGAGCATCCGGTCAACCGGCTGCGCGGAGATTCCCAGCCACGAGGTGGGCCTGGCGATCCTCGGCCCGCTTCGCGAACTCGACGAAGTCGCGTACCTGCGCTTCGCCAGCGTCTACCGATCGTTTTCCTCGGTCGAGGACTTCGAAAGGGAAATCGCGGAACTGCGTTCCGCACAGGCACCCAAAACACCCGCGGAGCCGCCGGCCGCGGGCTGACCGGCACCGGGCGCGGGGCGCCCGCGCCGAGGACCTCGGGCGGACAGCGGTCGCACCAGCGCGGTGTGATCGGAAAACCGCGCCGAAAGCCGGGCGAACCACGGTTCGGCCGGTGGCGGCGGGGGAACAAGGGACGAGTCGACCCGGCAGGGATTCGGCCGTGCGGACAGCGTGACGAATTCGGATTGATGGGTCGGCGGGGAAAAGTTGAGTCGGCGAGCAAAACGACATGCGGTCGGGCACGCCCCGACCAGGCGGAAACAGCAGAACCAACACAAGACAGTCGGACCGAATCGGACGGGGCGACCGGACGGGGCCGAGCCGGCACGAGCGAGTGACAAGGGAGAAGGACCGGTCATGACGGAGACCGTCGGGACCACGACCGCCAACGCGGACGGCGCAACAGCGACGCGAGGCGGTCAGGACACCGGATTGCGGCTTCGGCGGGTCCACACCACCGAGGGCAGGCACCCCTACGACGAGGTCACCTGGGAACAGCGTGACGTCGTGATGACCAACTGGCGCGATGGCACGGTCAACTTCGAGCAGCGTGGCGTCGAGTTCCCCGACTTCTGGTCGGTGAACGCGGTCAACATCGTCACCAGCAAGTACTTCCGTGGCGCCGTGGGCAGCGACAAGCGGGAGCGCAGCCTCAAGCAGCTCATCGACCGGGTGGTGAAGTCCTACGTCACCGCGGGCGTCGACAACGGCTACTTCGCGACCGACGCCGACGCGGAGATCTTCGAGCACGAACTGACCTGGATGCTGCTGCACCAGGTGTTCAGCTTCAACTCCCCGGTCTGGTTCAACGTGGGCACCACCTCGCCCCAGCAGGTGAGCGCCTGCTTCATCCTCTCGGTCGACGACACCATGGAGTCGATCCTGAACTGGTACCGCGAGGAGGGGCTGATCTTCAAGGGCGGTTCCGGCGCCGGGCTCAACCTCTCCCGCATCCGCTCGTCCAAGGAGCTGCTCTCCTCGGGCGGCACCGCCTCCGGGCCGGTGTCGTTCATGCGCGGCGCGGACGCCTCCGCCGGCACCATCAAGTCCGGTGGCGCCACCCGTCGGGCGGCCAAGATGGTCGTGCTCGACGTGGACCACCCGGACGTCGAGGAGTTCATCGAGACCAAGGCCCGCGAGGAGGAGAAGATCCGGGTCCTGCGGGACGCCGGCTTCGACATGGACCTCGGTGGCAAGGACATCACCTCGGTCCAGTACCAGAACGCCAACAACTCGGTGCGGGTCTCCGACGAGTTCATGCACGCGGTCGAGTCGGACGGCGAGTTCGGGCTGCGCGCCCGCACCACCGGCGAGGTGATCGAGACCGTCGAGGCCAAGAAGCTGTTCCGCAAGATCGCCAAGGCCGCCTGGGAGTGCGCCGACCCCGGTCTGCAGTACGACGACACCATCAACGACTGGCACACCTGCCCGGAGTCGGGCCGGATCACCGCGTCCAACCCGTGCAGCGAGTACCTGCACCTGGACAACTCCAGCTGCAACCTGGCGTCGCTGAACCTGATGAAGTTCCTCCGCGAGGACGGCACCTTCGACGCGGAGCTGTTCGCCAAGTCGGTCGAGCTGGTGATCACCGCGATGGACATCTCCATCTGCTTCGCGGACTTCCCGACCGAGTCCATCGGTGACACCACCCGCAAGTTCCGCCAGCTGGGCATCGGCTACGCCAACCTGGGCGCGCTGCTGATGGCCACCGGCCACGCCTACGACTCCGAGGGCGGTCGCGCCCTGGCCGCGGCGATCACCTCGCTGATGACCGGTGTCGCCTACCGGCGCTCGGCCGAGCTGGCCGGCGTGGTCGGCGCCTACCAGGGCTACGCCCGCAACGCCGAGCCGCACCAGCGGGTGATGCGCAAGCACGCCGCCGCCAACGACCTGATCCGCACCTACCACGCCAACGACACCGCCATCCAGCGGCTGGCCACCGAGGAGTGGCGGCGCGGTCTGGAGATCGGTGCCCGCAACGGCTGGCGCAACGCGCAGGCCAGCGTGCTCGCGCCGACCGGCACCATCGGCCTGATGATGGACTGCGACACCACCGGCATCGAGCCGGACCTGGCGCTGGTGAAGTTCAAGAAGCTGGTCGGCGGCGGCTCCATGCAGATCGTCAACCAGACCGTGCCCAGGGCACTGCGCGCGCTCGGCTACGCCGACGAGCAGGTCGAGGCGATCGTGGAGTACATCTCCGAGCACGGCCACGTGGTGGACGCCCCCGGCCTGCGGCGCGAGCACTACGAGGTGTTCGACTGCGCCATGGGTGAGCGGTCCATCGCGCCCATGGGCCACGTGCGGATGATGGCCGCGGTGCAGCCGTTCATCTCCGGTGCGATCTCCAAGACGGTCAACATGCCGGAGAGCGCGACCGTCGAGGACGTCGAGGAGATCTACTTCCAGGGCTGGAAGCTGGGCCTGAAGGCGCTGGCGATCTACCGCGACAACTGCAAGGTCGGCCAGCCGCTGTCCGCGGCCAAGGGCGGCAAGGCCACGGCGACGGCCACGGCCGAGCCGGTGGTGGAGTACCGCCCGGTGCGCAAGCGGCTGCCCAAGAAGCGGCCGAGCCAGACCCTGTCGTTCACCGTGGGCGGGGCCGAGGGCTACCTGCACGCCGGTTCCTACCCGGACGACGGCCTCGGCGAGATCTTCGTCAAGCTGGGCAAGCAGGGGTCGACCCTGGCCGGTGTGATGGACGCGTTCTCCATGTCCATCTCGGTGGGTCTGCAGTACGGCATCCCGCTGGAGTTCTACGTCTCGAAGTTCCAGAACCTGCGCTTCGAGCCGGCCGGCATGACCGACGACCCGGACATCCGGATGGCCACCAGCGTGCTGGACTACCTGTTCCGCCGGCTGGCCCTGGACTACCTGCCCTACGAGAACCGGGCGCAGCTGGGCATCTTCACCGCGGCCGAGCGCTCCGCCCAGGTCGCGGCCGACTACGGCAACGGTTCCTCCGACGTGGACCTGGAGGGCCTGCGCACCTCGGTGGACGCCAGCCCGCAGCCGGCCGCGGACAGCGGCAGCGGCAGCGGCAGCGGTGGCCCCACGAGCGTGACCACCGTGGAGACCGACGCGACCGGCCGCCAGGTGGGCAGCTCCACCGAGCTGCTGGAACTGCACCTCGGCAAGGCCGCCGACGCGCCGCTGTGCATGACGTGCGGCACCAAGATGCGTCCGGCTGGTTCCTGCTACGTCTGCGAGGGCTGCGGCTCCACCTCCGGCTGCAGCTGATCCACGACCGCCCTTCGGGGTGACGTACCTGGTCAGGCGGGTGTCGACAACGTTCGGCACCCGCCTGACCCCGTTGCGGGCAGTGTCCTGGCGCCGCCGCACAGTCAACCTGGTCCGGTCTTACTACCGCTGGTAGCATCACGCTATGACCGCGTTGCCTGAGGAGCCCGCTGGCGCGGATGCCCGCACGCTTCTTGACCACCTTCGGTCAGCGGCTGAATCCGCCAGGTCAACGGCTGGGCACACCCCGCCAACCGGGGAAGTCGCAGGGCTGCTTGGTCGTTTTCACGACCTGGGTAAAGCATCCCCTGAGCAGCGGGAGCTACTCGCCCACACGGAGGCTGCTCGTGCCGAGATGGCCGGAAACGTGCGTGCTCTCGGCCGGTCGCGCAAGATCAGCGTCTCCATGCCGGAAGGGCTGACCGCGGCGGTCCAGCAGCGGGTGGGGCGGGGTGAGTTCAGCCAGTACGTGACCGAGGCCGTCGCGCGGCAACTGGAGTTGGACCTGCTCGCCGAACTGGCCGCACTGCTCGAAGACGAGCACGGCCCCGTGCCGGAGGCGTTCCTGGCGGAGGCTGGTGCGGCGTGGCCGGACGCCGAGTAGCGGTGGGGGGCACGCTGGTTCTGGACAGCGAGGGCCTGGCCAAACTCGCGGATGGGGACCAGCGTGCACGGGCGTATCTGGAGGTCGCCAGGGCCCGTCGCGCCCGGGTGGTGGTCAGTGCTGTCACCTTGGCCGAGGTGCTTCGGGGGAACGCGCGTGATGTGCTGGTGCATCGCGTCCTGTCCCGGGTCGTGATCACGCCTGTGACGCCTGAACTCGGGCGCGCCGCTGGTGAGCTGCTCGGTGCCACTGGGTTGTCCGGTCACCGCTGTGCGATCGACGCCGTGGTCGCGGCTACCGCGCTGGGGTTGCCCCGACCTGTCGTGCTGCTCACCAGTGATGTCAATGATCTGACTCGCCTGGTCGAGGAGCCGGGAGTCGCCAAGGACCAGCGCGTCGCCGTGGTGCACGTCTGAGCGCGGGTGCCACGCGCTGCCGGAAAAGTCCTTGCGCGGCTGGTGATCCTGGTGGGGTGGACTCGGATTTCGTTGTGGGCGGGTACCGGGTGGCGCCGCGGGTGGCACGGCCGGACTGGGCGGACGCCGGCCTGCCGCCCGGTGAACTGGTGTCGATGAGCAACTGCGTCGTGGATCTCGTGCCGGCGGGCCCGGAGGACTGGCAGTTCTGGTTCGCCGACCCGGAGTCAGCCGAGCAGGCCCGCGCTCGGTCGGGTGTGCCCGGCGCCCAGGTGCTCGTGGTGGGATTCTCCGCGCGGGACATCCCGGCGCTGGTCGAGGACATGGCCGAGGCCGGCTGGGACGAACTGGCTGGCGGCGTGCCGGAGCGGTTGGCCCGCCACCAACCGGTGACCGACGGTCGAGTCGGGCAGGTGCTGGGTTTCGAGCTGGTCGGCTTCGACTTCGGGGGATGGCACACCTGGATTTGTCTTGGCGGGCTGGTCTCCGACGTCGAGCGAGCGACGGGTGTCCGGCCGGGTAGGTGGGGGCTGATCCAGGACGGGGACGAGGCCCGGCGGGCGGCCGCGTGGCTCACCGAGTCCGGGAACGCAAGCCCTGATGTCTACTTCTGGAGTGCCGCCCTGCTGGCTTCCGTTGCCCACACCGGGGCGGGCGGGGCCGCTGCCCGGAAGTCCACCCCGGACAGTACGGGGCCTGGTGACTGAGCGGTGGGGTCAGACCTGGGGCTGACTCGGAAGTGCCGGCTGTGGTCCGATGTGGACGGAGCACGACCGGGCCAGGATTCTCGTCGTGTCCCTTCGCATGTTGGTCCTGTGCGCGGTGACGGCCGGTGCCGCGTCGTTGGCTCCGAGCGCCGCCGCCCTGTCCCCGCCCGCAGTTGACGTTGCCGGTATCGACGCTGTTGTCCAGCAGTACCGCGATGCCGCGAACGTCCCCGGCGTGGCGGTGGTGGTCACCCGGGGTGCCGAGGTGGTGCACGCCGCCGGGTACGGCCACAGCCCTGCCGGTGACCCGATCACCGAGCACACCCCGATGGCCGTGGCGTCGGTGAGCAAGTCGTTCACCGCGCTCGCCGTGCTGCAACTGGTGGAGGCCGGTCGGGTGGACCTCGGCCGACCGGTGCGCGCGTACCTGCCGGAGTTCACCCTGGCCGATCCGCGCGTCGAGGCCATCACCGTGCGCCAGTTGCTGGACCAGACCTCGGGCATGTCCGACACGACCTTCGCCGCCTTCCGCCGGACCCAACCCGGGTCGCTGCAGGAGGCGGTGGCCGGGATGCGCACGGCCGGCCTGGCCGCCGAGCCGGGAACCCGGTACTCGTACCACAACCCGAACTTCCAGGTGGCGGCACGCCTGGTCGAGGTGGTCAGCGGCCAGCCGTTCGACGACTACCTGCGCCAGCACGTCTTCGGCCCGCTCGGCATGAGCGACAGTCGCACCGGCAACACCGAGCGCGACCTGCCGCCCAGCGCCCACGGCCACATCAAGATCCTCGGCGGGCCCATCGCCGCACCGGAGCCGCGCGCGTTCGGCAACGGCTCCGGTGGGGTGCTCAGTTCCGCGGCCGACATGGGGGCGTGGCTGATCGCCCAGAACAACTCGGGTCGTGGTCCGAACGGGGCGGTCATCGCCTCAGCGGCGAGCATCGAGCGGTCGCACACGCCCTCGGGCGTGGCGGGCTCCTCCTACGCCCTGGGCTGGGATGTCGACACCACGGCGTCGGGTGCTCCGCTGATCGCGCACAGCGGTGACCTGTTCACCGCCACCGCCTACCAGGCGCTGCTGCCCGCCTCCGGCTACGGTCTGGCGGTCATCGCCAACACCGGTCTGGCCTGGGGCGATGCCGCCGCGCTCGCCGAGCGGCTGATCGCGCTGCTGGAGGGCGCGCCAGTGCCGGCACCGCCGGGCGCGCTGTCCTCGCTCGGTGCCGACGCGGTGTTGCTGCTGCTCACCGTGGGCACGGTGCTGCTGGTCGTGCGGGGTGTGCTGCGGTCGGGGCGCTGGGCCACCAGGCGCGCGCGGAGGCCGCTGGGCGTGGTCGCGCGGCTGCTCCCGCTCCTGCTGCCGCTGGCGCTGTGCGTGTCGATCCACCGGGTTGTCGGCGCGCTCTACCGGGGGCGTGATGTCGCCTGGATCCAGGTGCCCTACCTGTATCCGACGTTCATGCTGCTCCTGGCCATCGCGACAGTCGGGGGCGGCGCCGTGCTGCTGGCCCGACTCGTGGGACTCGCGCGGACACGTGGTGCCCAGGAGGCGGTGGATCGGACAGCGGTGGATCGGACAGCGGTGGCAGGGCGCTGAGCGTGGGTCGCCGCCGACCTGGTGCCGGCCCCGATGCGGCCGCAGGAGGTCGGCGCCCACGCGGTGGGTGGTATCTGCCTGATCCGCCTGTCCCGGCTCCGGCCGCGCTGGGCGCCCGGTCGGCTCGGGCTGCGCGGTGCGGCCGCTGCGCACCGGCTGGCGTCGTTGTCCGGCAACGGAACGCGGTTTTCGACGCGGATATTGCATCGGTCAGTACAAAACGTGTTATGGTCTGCGCGTGGCTCGCCCGAGGACCTTTGACGAGGAACGAGCCCTGGACGCGGCAATGCACGCCTTCTGGGTGAACGGCTACGAGGCCACCTCGACCCAGGACCTGTGCGAGGCCACCGGCCTGGGGCGCAGCAGCATCTACAACACCTTCAGCAGCAAGCGCGACCTGTTCCGGCGGGCACTGGCCCGCTACATCGACACCATGACCACCAGGCAGCTCACCATCCTGGACGACCAGCAACGGCCGGCTGTGGAGCGGATCCGCGACCTGTTCGCCAGGATCATCGACGACGAGATCGAGAACCGGCGCAACGGTCACAGTCTCGGCTGCCTGACGGTCAACGCCACGGTGGAACTCGCCGGGCAGGACCCGGAGACGGACCGGATGCTGGAGCGCGACCTGGCGCGCCGGCTGGCCTCGTTCCGGGCGGTGGTGGCGGCCGGGCAGCGGGATGGCGACATCACCTCCGGCCGCGATGCCGACTCGCTGGCCCGCTTCCTGAACGCGGTGATCGGCGGGATGCGGGTCTCCGCCCAGGGGGGCGCCGACCGCGCCACCCTGGAGGCCATCGCCGCGACGGCGGTGGACGCGCTGACCTGCTGATCCCCGCGTCGACCAGCCTGCACAGCTGAACCCGCGCGGCTGATCGCTCCCGGTCCGCCGTGGGTTTGCCGCGCCCTGGTTTTGCACTGAACGATACAAAATTTCGTCAACCTGAGGAGCACCATGCCCCGCGCCGTGTACGTGCTGGCCCTTGGCATCTTCGCCATGGTGACCAGCGAGTTCGTTGTCGCCGGACTGATGCCGCAGATGGCCGAGGGGTTGTCCGCCACCATCTCGCAGATCGGTTACCTCATCACCGCCTTCGCGGTGGCCATGGCCGCCGGCGGTCCGTTCCTGACGGTCGCGCTGCTGCGGGTGCGGCCGAAACCGGCGCTGCTGGCGCTGTTCGGGATCTTCCTGGTGGGCAACCTGCTCGCCGCCACCGCCTCCGGCTACGGCGTGATGCTGGTGGCGCGGATCATCACCGGCGTTGCCTCGCAGGCGTTCTTCGGCGTGGCGATCTCGCTGTGCGCCCAACTGACCCGCCCGGAGGTGCGCGGCCGCGCCGTGGCCGTGGTGATGAACGGGCTGATGCTGGGCACCCTGCTGGGACTGCCGCTGTCCACGCTGATCGGCGAGAACCTGGGGTGGCGCGCGCCGTTCTGGGCCATCGCCGTGCTCACCGTGCTCGCCGCGCTGGCCACCCTCGGCGGCGTGCCCGCGCTGGAGCGGGCCAGCGCCGAGGGTGGCATCCGGCAGGAGCTGGGCGTGTTCCGCAACGCCAGGCTGTGGCTGGTGCTCAGCACCAGCACGCTCATCATCGGCGCGACCTTCGCCGCGTTCAGCTACTTCAACCCGATCCTCACCCAGATCACCGGCTTCAGCGCGGAAACCGTCCCGCTGCTGCTGGTCGCCTACGGTGCGGCCACCGTGGTCGGCAACACCGTGGTCGGCCGGCTCGCCGACCGGCACACCGTCGCCGTGCTGTGCTGCGGCCTGGTGTTGAACCTGGCCTTCCTCGTGGGATTCGCGCTGCTGGCCCACGTCAGCGTGGCCGTGGTGATCTGCCTGATCGGCATCGGCCTGGTCGGCGTGACCATGAACCCGGCCATGGTCACCCGCGTCCAGCGCGCCGGCAATGCCCGCCCGCTGGTCAACACCGTGCACTCCTCGTTCATCACGCTCGGCGTCATCCTCGGGTCCGCACTGGGCGGGCTGGGCATCGACAAGTTCGGCCTGCGGGCCCCGCTGTGGCTGGGCGCGGGCCTGGCCCTGCTCGGGCTCGGCACGCTGGTTCCCGAACTCGTCCGCCGGCGCACGCCAGCACCCGCCGTCGTGGGCGCGGGATCGGAACTGGAGGCGTGCGGCGCCTGACCACGGCGGCGCCACCACCCGCGACAGGTGGCAGCACGTGGGGTGGGCAGCGGGCGAACAGCCGTTGCCCACCCCGCCCGTCCCCGGCGTGGCGCGGCCGGGACGGAGTTGGTGTTGGGCGACCGCGCCGGGCGCACCCGGTCCACTGTGGACGGCGGGTTTCGGCTAGGCGACCGAGCGGACGACCGGCGCGGTCTGGCGCTGGTCCGGGGTGTCCTGGTCGACGTCCTGATCGGTGTCGTGGTGCTGTTCGGCGGTGGCGAGCAGGTCGGCGAGGGCGGCACGGGTCTGCCGCAGGGCCCCGATCCGCTCGTCAACGCCGCGCAGCTGGTCCCGCAGCACGCCGACCACGCACTCGTGCAGCCGCGGTCCCGCCCCGGTCACGCACGGCAGCACGCCGCGGATCACGCTGGTCGGCAGTCCGGCGGCGAGCAGGGTGCGGATGTGGCCGACCACGGTGGGCGCGTCAGCCGCGTAACGGCGGTGACCGGTGCCGACCCGGTGCGACACGAGCAGCCCCTGCTCCTCGTAGTAGCGCAGCAGTCGAGGGCTCACGCCGGTCGTGCGCGCCAGTTCGCCGATCTTCATGTGAGCCGCCTCACCTGGGGTTGAAACTTACATCCATGTGAGATTCTAGCGTTGTCGGCATGAACGCCACGACAGTCAACTCCCGAACAGCCGAGGTCGTCGCCCTGGGCGGTGACCTGCCGGTGCGCCGCATCGGCTTCGGCGCCATGCGTCTCGCGGACGGCCCGGACTCGCCGCGCGGCCAGGCCGCGCACATCTGGCGGGCACCCGCGGACCGGGCCGGCGCCGTCGCGGTGCTGCGCCGTGCCGTGGAACTCGGCGTGGACCTGATCGACACCGCCGACGCCTACGCCCTCGGCGCCAGCGAGGAACTCGTCGCCGAAGCCCTGCACCCCTACCGGGACAACGTGGTGATCGCGACCAAGGTCGGCGTGGTCCGGCCGAGTCCCACCGAGTGGAGCGTGCTCGGACACCCCGACTACCTGCGCCAGCAGGCCGAGCTGAGCCTGCGCCGGCTCCGCGTGGAGCGGCTGGACCTGCTGCAGCTGCACCGCGTCGACCCCAACGTGCCGCTGGCCGACCAGATCGGCGCCCTGCGGCAGCTCCAGGAGCAGGGCAAGGTCCGGCACGTGGGCCTGTCCGAGGTCACCGTCGACCAGCTGCGCCAGGCCGCCGAGATCACGCCGATCGCCAGCGTGCAGAACATGTACAACCTGGCCAGCAGACAGCACGACGACGTCGTGGACTACGCCGCCGAGCACGGCATCGCGTTCCTGCCCTTCTTCCCCATCGCCATGGGCGAGCACGCCGGCCCGGACAGCCCGGTGGCCGCCATCGCCCGCGAGGTGGGCGCCACCCCGGCCCAGGTCGCCCTGGCCTGGCTGCTGCACCGCGCACCCACGGTCATCCCGATCCCGGGCACCTCGTCCCCGGCGCACCTGGCGGAGAACGTCGGCGCGCTGCGCGTCGAGCTGACCGACGACCAGGTGCGCCGCCTCACCGCGGCCACCAGCGCACCCGAAGGGAACGCCCGGCCATGACGACAGCCGACAGCGGCACCACCGGACCCGCCCACGGCCGCGACGACAGCGGTGCCACCAGCACCACTGGTGAGCACGGCAGCGGTTCGACCGTTCGGGACCGGGACAGCGCCAAGGGCGCCCCCCAGGATGTCCACAGTGGAGAGACCAACAACAGCAACCCGGTGAACCGGCGGATCATCGCCGAGTTCCGGGCCAACGGCGGCCAGGTCGGCGGCCACTTCGCTGGCGTGCCACTGCTGTTGCTCACCACCCGGGGCGCACGCACCGGCCTGCACCGCACCACCCCACTGGTCTACCTGCGTGACGGCGACCGGCTGATCGTGTTCGCCTCGAACGGCGGCGCGCCCGCCGCACCGGGCTGGTTCCACAACCTGGTCAAGGACCCGACCGCCACCGTCGAGGTGGGCACCGAGCGCTTTCCGGCCCGCGCCAGCCTTGTCGACGAGCGCGAGCACGACGCGCTGTGGGACCGGCAGATCGCGGCGGACCCGGGATTCGCCGAGTTCCGCCGGCGCGCCGGCCGCACCATCCCGCTGGTGGCACTGCGGCGCGCGGCCTGACCGGGCGATCAGCGCCGCCCGCCCGGCCGCCCCGGGCCGGTGGTGGCTGTGCGGCGGCGGGGCCGCGAGATGTCGGCCCGGGACAGCGCGGGTCGGAGCAGCGCGTGGCGGGACAGCACCGGACGGGCCGAGGCCGGCCCGGCAGCCCGGCCGGTCCACCGCGCCGATGTCCTCGGCGGACGGGTGGAACCGGGCCCGGACCGCCGCGGTGTGCGGTCGCGCTCCACTGTGGACAAGGCGGGACCGAGGTGGCCCGGCCGGTTCCGGCCGGCGGTGCACCCGGGGCCGTGCGGTGCGGGCCGCTCGGCGCACCGGCGCACCCGCCTGCGTGGCCTCGGCCGTCCGAACACGTCCAAGCCACCGGCGACCAGGTCGCGGTACCACGCCCGGCCGGCGGCCAGGGCCTGGCCGCACCGCAGCCAGCACACCCGGCCGGCCAGCAGTGCGCGCGCCACGGCCCAGCCGGCCAGGGCCAGCAGTCCCGAGACGACGTGGGCGGGCCGGCGAGCCATCTCGCCCCGGTCCGAAATCTGGAGGTCTGCCATGCGGGCAGTCAACCGGCCACCACCGACAGAAATCGGTCCCCGAGGCGTCGGCCAGTCATTTCTTCACCCGATCCAGTGACGTCCGGGTTGCTCGGCCGACCGGTTCCCGCCGGCGCGCTACCGCCGCAGAGCCGGGAAACCCGTGCGCCACGAGGGAAATCTCGGCTGCCAGCCGCGGGACCTGGCCAGCGCGTTGTCCGCGCCCCGCTGCCAGGGGGCCCGGTCGGACGTGGGCTCCGGCGCGGGCGCGTCCAGCGCGTCGGCCAGCACCGGCACCCACTCCCGCGCCGGCGCCGGCTCGTCGTCCACGACGTTGACCGGGCCGCTCGGCCAGTCCAGCGCCAGCAGGGTGGCCTCGGCCGCGTCCGCGACGTGCACGAACGAGGTGACGCCGGCGTCGGCGGCGAGTTCACCGGCGGCGAGCTGCCCGGCGGTCCGCCCACCCGGCGCGTACCACGTGCCAGGCCCGTAGAACATGCCGTAGCGCAGGATCACGTGGGTGTCGATCTCGGTGACGATGTCCTCCAGCGCCTGGACGCCGGCGACGGTCTGCGCCCTCGGCGGCGGCGCGGTGACGTCCAGCGGGGTGCGCTCGTCAGCGGGCGTGGTACCGGGCTGGTAGGCCCAGGCGATCGACTGGGCGACGATGCGCCGCACGCCCGCCTCGTGCGCCGCGTCCACCAGGTTGCGGGTGCCCTCCCGGCGGATGCGCGCGTTGTCGGCCAGGTTGCCCCCGGACAGCGCGGTGAGCTGGTGGACGACCACGTCCGGGCCGGCGGCGGTGACCGCGCGCCGCACGCCGTCCGGGTCGAACACGTCGACCAGCGCCCCGTGGGCGCCCTGGTCGCGCAGCCAGGCCAGCCCGGCCTGGCCGCGTGAGGTGCCGGTGACCTGGTGGCCGGCCGCGACGAGCAGTGGAACCAGGAATCGGCCGATGGCACCGGTGGCTCCGGCAACGAAGACGCGCATGTGCTGAGTGTCCTTGTCGGTCAGTGGGTTGTCGTGTGGTGGTGGGTGGGGACGGCCGTCGGGCCGGGGACGCGGTCGGTCAGCCACAGCGCCGCGGCGCACACCGCGAGCAGCGCGCCGGCCGCGCACACCCCGAGCCAGCCGGCCCGGTCGTAGAGCGGCACGGCCAGGCCGGAACCGGCCGTTCCGCCGCAGAAGTAGGCGCTCATGTACGCCGTGGTGACCCGGGACCGGACCGAGGCGGGGTAGCCGTAGATCGCGGCCTGGTTGAGCACGTGCACGCCCTGCACGCCCACGTCCAGCAGCAGGATCCCGGCCAGCAGCGCGACCAGCAGGTGGCCGCCGGCACCGGTCAACGCCCAGGCCAGCCCGGTGGCCAGCAGCAGCGCCGCGGTCGCCGGCCGGGCCAGTCCCCGGTCCTGGAGCCGGCCGATCGGCTGCGCGGCCAGCGCCCCGGCCGCGCCGGCCAGGCCGAACAGCCCGATCACCGCGGTCGGGTAGGCGTGCGGCGGTGCGGACAGCAGGAACGGCAGCGCCGTCCAGAACAGGTGGAAGGCGGCGAAGCACAGCGCGCCGCTGACCATCCGCCGGCGCAGGAACGGCTCGGTGCGCACCAGGCCGACGGTGGAGGTGAGCAGCCGGGCATAACTCGTGCCGGGGCTGGCCGGCGGGTTGGGCAGGCACAGCCGCAGTGCCACGGCGAGCCCGGCCACGGCCACCGCGGCGCACGCGTACACCGACCGCCACCCGGCGAGCTGGGCGAGCGCACCGGACACGGTGCGGGCCAGCAGCACGCCCAGCAGCAGTCCGGTCATCAGGGCACCGACCACCCGGCCGCGCTGGTGCTGCCCGGCTAGGGCCGCAGCCAGCGAGATCAGCACGCTGATCGTCGACCCGGTCATGCCGACCACGGCGAGCGCGGCCCACAGCGGCCCCGGACCGGTGGCCAGCGCGGTCGCGGCCAGGGCCAGCACGTTGATCCCGAGCAGGACCGTGATCAGCGCCCGGTTGGCGAGCAGGTCGCCGAGCGGGACCAGCAGCACCAGACCGGCCGCGTAGCCGAACTGGGGCACGGTCGTGCTCAGCCCGGCCAGCCCCTCGGGGAGCTGGAAGTCGGCCGCGATGGTGGGCAGCAGGGGCTGGGCGTAGTAGGTGTTGGCCACGATCACCCCGCAGGCCACGGCCAACAGCAGGACCAATGCCCGAGACATGGTTGTTCGCGCTGGTGGGAGGGGTGTTCGCGGGTCGGCTCGCTGGGGCACGGGGCCAGGCTAGGCACTGATTGGGCCAGTGGGATGAGCCAATGTCGACCGCATAGATTGAGCCAATGTCGTTCTCGGCTCGACCACCAGCGCCCGACCTCCCGTCGCCGGGGCGGCCGGACGCGTCCGGCCTCGACCTGTTGGTCGAGATCCCGCCCCGGGGGTCGCGCCGGGCCGCGCTGGAGGACGCGGTGCGCACCGCGATCCGGCAGGGGCGCCTGCCCAGCGGCACCCGGCTGCCGGCCACCCGCGACCTGGCCGAGCAACTCGGCCTGTCCCGGGGCACGGTGGCGCAGGCGTACGAGCAGCTGACCGCCGAGGGCTGGCTGGTGGCCAGGACCGGGTCGGGTACCCGGGTGGCCGAGGGGGTGGTCCGGGCAGAGCCGGTGGGCCGGTCCAGTGGCCGCGCGGCCGACTGGACACCACGGCACGACCTGGGCCCCGGCCGGCCGGACGTGTCCACCTTCCCCCGTGCGCTGTGGGCCAGGGCGGTGGCGCGGGCCCTGCGGGAGGCGCCGAACGAGGCGTTCGACTACGGCGATCCGCGCGGCCGGCCGGAACTGCGCACCGAGCTGGCCGGCTACCTGGGCCGGGTCCGGGGTGTCCGGGTCGATCCGGCGCACCTGCTGATCTGCTCCGGCTACACCCAGGCGCTGTGGCTGCTCAGCACGGTGTTCGCGGCGCGGGGCGCCAGGGTGGTCGGGGTGGAGAACCCGGCCGCCACCGACCACGTCGCCGTGCTGGCCGCCCGGCTGACCGTGGCGGACGTGGCCGTGGACGGCGCGGGCCCTCGGATCGACGACCTGGTGGCGGCCGGCGCCGACGTGGCCGTGTGCACCCCGGCGCACCAGTTCCCGCTGGGCGTGAGCATGTCGCCGGTGCGCCGCGCCGCGCTGCTGGCGTGGGCCCGCGACCAGCGGGGCTGGGTGATCGAGGACGACTACGACGGCGAGTTCCGCTACGACCGGCGGCCGATCGGCGCGCTCCAGGCCCGCCACCCCGCCCGGGTCGTGTACGCGGGCTCGACCAGCAAGTCGCTGGGGCCGGCGGTGCGGCTGGGCTGGATCGCCTGCCCACCGGCCCTGCTCGAACCGCTGGTCGAGGCCAAGCGGCTGGCCGACCGGCAGACCAGCACCCTCGACCAGCTCGCCCTGGCCCACCTGATCGCCTCGGGCGGCTACGACCGGCACCTGCGCGCGGTGCGCCGCCACTACCGGCGCCGCCGCGACGAGCTGGTCGCCGCCGTGGCCGCCGGCCTGCCGCAGGCCCGGGTGCTTGGCATCGCCGCGGGCCTGCACGCCATCCTCGAACTGCCCGCGCACTGGCCGCCCGAGCGCGAGGTGCTGGCCGCGCTGCGCGGCGCCTCGATCGGCCTGCGCGCACTCGGCGACTACCTGCGGAACACGCCGGCGCCGACGCCGTCCCGGCTGGTGGTCGGGTATGCGACACCGCCGCAGCACGCCTACGCCCCGGCCGTGGCGGCACTGGTGCGCGCGCTGCGGGCGCTGGAGCCGTGAGCCGGCGCCGCCCCCCGTTGCCGCCCGTTGCCGTCGTCGCCCTCGCCGTTGCCGTTACCGCCCCCTCGCCGTTGCCGCACCCGCTCTGCGTCAGCCGGCGCAACCGGTTCCACCAGCGGATTCAACGAACCCTCATCGTTTGCCCACGATCGGCGGATCACGATGAGACCCGGCAACCGGAGGCCAGTGCGGCCCCCGCCGAGCGGTCCGGTGACCGGTGGGGGAGGAAGGGGAGAACAACGGTGGTGGACGTGGCCAGCAGTGCGCGCACGTGGACGGGAACCGCGTCGGTGAGGGCGGCCGGGGCGGTGGGGCGGAGTAAACAGCCCGCGCTCGCCGGGCGGTTCTGCTGAGCGGACCGACGGCGGACGTTCGACACTGGGCAGTGGGGCGGCGGTTGGGGGGCGGCGGTTGGGGCGGGTGCTGGACGAGGCGGCGCGGCCGGGTCTGGGCTTCGAGGGGTGTCCAGAACCGGTCACCCCACGGTGACCGCCGGCGGGTCCGGCGGTGGTGCGACCGGCGGGCCCACCCCCACCGCGGCACCAGCTCCGGCCCGTGCGACTCCTGGGGCCGGGCGCCCAGCCCCCACCTGCTGTGCCGGCTCAGGCTGCGCGGCCGGTGTCGGCGGTGTGGTTTCGCCGGCCCCTGGGGCAGTCCCCCGCCCACCCGGGGGCGGCCCCAGGTCGAGCCTATCCACCGCACCTCGCGAAACCCAGGGGCCTGCGGCAGCCTGTGGACAACTCGCTGCCCCTGTGGACAACTGGTTGCGCGAACGCCTGTCGTGTGCTCGAACCGGGGCCGGCTGATCGGGTGGCCCTGGCCGGGCGGCTCGCCCGCTCGGTTCAACCGCACGGTTCAACTGCGCCGTTCGACCGCGCCGTTCGACCGCGCGGCTTGGCCGGGTGCCTGACCAGGTGACGTCACCGGGTGGCTGGTCGTGTGCTCGATCGGGTGGCTGGTCGGGGGGCTCGACCGGGTGGCTGGTCGGGGGCTCGACCGGGTCGCGCCGCCCGCTCCCGCGCGGGTCGCCGTGGCCGCGCACGCCCCGGGCCCGCACCCCGGCGCTCGGTAGAGTCCACCGCCATGGAGGAGGCTGCCACGCCGCGGCTGACCCGTTCGCAACGGCGGCGGCGGACCGAGGAGCGCATCCTCGCCCGAGCGCGGGAGCTGTTCGCCGAGTCGGGCTACGAGCGCACCACGATCCGGGCGGTCGCGGCGCGGGCCGGGGTCGATCCCGCGCTGGTCATGCAGTACTTCGGCGCCAAGGATGAGCTGTTCCGGCGGGCTGTGGCGGTGTCGACCGAGGAGGTCGCCGACGGCGGGCCGGAGCGGCTGGTGGAGCGGCTGCTGGCGGCGGTCGGGGTGAAGCTGGGCGAGCAGCCGCCCTCGTCGCTGGCGCTGCTGCGCTCCATGCTCACCCACCCGGAGGCGACCGAGCACGTCCGCACGAGCATCTCCGGGCAGCTGGCGCACATCCAGGCGACCATCCCGGGCGAGGACGCCGAGCTGCGCGCCGCACTGATCGTGGCCACCCTGTTCGGTGTCACCCTCGGCCGGCACCTGCTGGACCTGGACGCCCTGCGGGACGTGCCGCCGGAGCGGATCGCCGCGCTGCTGCGGCCCGCGTTCACCGCGCTGGCCGAGGGCCAGGCCACCAGCGACGCCACCGGCCGCTGAACCGGCCCGCCGAACAGGCTCCGGCCGGACCGGAAAACAAGTTGCCCGCCGACCGGACCTGGGTCATCCTGCGTCGGGCAACGCGGCCGGTCGCCGGGGGTGTCCACCGATGGCTCGCGCTGTCCGGCCCGGTGTGTCCCGGCCGGCCGAGGGGGCGGGTGACGCCGGTCATGCCCGCGCTGCCGCTCGCTCGCCCCGGCGAAAGGTAGGATTGTCGACAATGCCGTTGTCGTCGCACCTGTGCTCGTTGCGGCACCTCCCCGTGGAGTCCGTCAGCGCCTCGACCGTCAACGCCTCGCACCTTTCCGGCTACGCCTATGGGAATGCCGCCTGTGAAATCCTCCCTCGCTGACCTGCGGGAACGTCTGTCTCAGGTGATGCTGCGCGATGAGCGCCGGCTGGCCAGGCGGCTGGACGGCCTGCGCCGCCACCGCGGCGACGGCCAGCCCGACCCGGCCGTGCTCGACCAGATCGCCGCCGAGATCACCGCCGCGGAGCAGCGCGTGCACCAGCGCCGCTCCGCCGTGCCGAAGATCAGCTACCCGCCGGCCCTGCCGGTCAGCCAGCGGCGGGACGAGATCCTCGCCGCGGTCCGGGACAACCAGGTGGTGATCGTGGCCGGGGAGACCGGCTCGGGCAAGACCACCCAGCTGCCCAAGATCTGCCTGGAGCTGGGGCGGGGCATCCGGGGGCTGATCGGGCACACCCAGCCGCGCCGGCTGGCCGCGCGGACCGTGGCCGAGCGCATCGCCGAGGAGTCGGCCACCCAGCTGGGCGGGGCCATCGGCTACAAGGTGCGGTTCACCGACCAGGCCAGCGACCACACCCTGGTCAAGCTGATGACCGACGGCATCCTGCTGGCCGAGATCCAGCAGGACCGGATGCTGCGCCAGTACGACACGCTGATCATCGACGAGGCGCACGAGCGCAGCCTGAACATCGACTTCATCCTCGGCTACCTCAAGCAGCTGCTGCCCCGCCGGCCCGACCTGAAGGTGATCATCACCTCGGCGACCATCGACCCGCAGCGCTTCTCCCGGCACTTCGACGACGCCCCGGTGATCGAGGTCTCCGGCCGCACCTACCCGGTGGAGGTCCGCTACCGCCCGATCGTCGACCCGGACGACCCCGAGGCCGACCCCGACCGCGACCAGACCCAGGCGATCTGCGACGCGGTGACCGAGCTGTGCGCCGAGGGGCCCGGCGACATCCTGGTGTTCCTCAGCGGTGAGCGGGAGATCCGGGACACCGCCGAGGTGCTGGGCAAGATGGAGCTGCGCAACACCGAGGTGGTGCCGCTGTACGCGCGGCTGTCCGCCGGTGAGCAGCACCGGGTGTTCCAGCCGCACACCGGCCGGCGCATCGTGCTGGCCACCAACGTGGCCGAGACCTCGCTGACCGTGCCGGGCATCAAGTACGTGATCGACCCGGGCACCGCGCGCATCTCCCGCTACAGCCACCGCACCAAGGTGCAGCGGCTGCCCATCGAGCCGATCTCCCAGGCCTCGGCCAACCAGCGCAAGGGCCGCTGCGGCCGGGTGTCCGAGGGCATCTGCGTGCGGCTGTACTCCGAGGCGGACTTCCTCAGCCGGTCGGAGTTCACCGACGCGGAGATCCTGCGCACCAACCTCGCCTCGGTGATCCTGCAGATGAACGCCCTCGGCCTGGGCGAGATCGCCGAGTTCCCGTTCATCGACCCGCCGGACAAGCGCAACATCAGCGACGGCGTGCAGCTGCTGCAGGAGCTGGGCGCGCTCGACCCGACCCAGCCCGACCCGCGCAAGCGGCTCACCCCGGTCGGCCGCAAGCTCGCCCAGCTGCCGGTGGACCCGAGGCTGGCCCGGATGGTGCTGGAGGCCGAGCAGAACGGGTGCGTGCGCGAGGTCATGGTGATCGCCGCCGCACTGTCCATTCAGGACCCGCGCGAGCGGCCGGCCGAGGCGGCGCAGGCGGCACAGGAGAAGCACGCGCGCTTCGCCGACAAGGACTCCGACTTCACCGCCTTCCTCAACCTCTGGCAGTACCTGCGGGAGCAGCAGAAGGAGCTGTCCTCCAACCGGTTCCGCAAGCTGTGCCGGGCGGAGTTCCTGAACTACCTGCGGGTGCGCGAGTGGCAGGACATCTACAGCCAGCTGCGCCAGGTCGTGAAGAGCCTCGGCGTGTCCGTGAACGACCTGCCGGCCGACGCCGCGCGGGTGCACCGGTCGCTGCTGGCCGGGCTGTTGTCGCACATCGGGCTCAAGGACCCCCAGAAGAACGAGTACCTGGGCGCGCGCAACGCCAGGTTCGCCATCTTCCCCGGGTCGAGCCTGTTCAAGAAGCAGCCGCGCTGGGTGGTCGCGGCCGAGCTGGTGGAGACCTCCCGGCTGTGGGCCCGGGTGGTCGCCCGGATCGAACCGGAGTGGATCGAGGCGCTGGCCGGCCACCTGGTCCGGCGCAGCTACAGCGAACCGCACTGGGAAGCCAACCGCGGCGCGGTCATGGCGATGGAGAAGGTCACCCTCTACGGGGTGCCGATCGTGACCGCCCGCCGGGTCAACTACGGCCGCATCGACCCTGAGCTGTCCCGCGAGCTGTTCATCAGGCACGCCCTGGTGCAGGGGGAGTGGCGCACCCACCACAAGTTCTTCGCCGCCAACCGGGAGCTGCTGGCCGAGGTGGCGGACCTGGAAGAGCGGGCGCGGCGACGCGACATCATGGTCGACGACCAGACCCTGTTCGACTTCTACGACCAGCGGGTCGGCGCCGAGGTGGTGTCCGCGAGGCACTTCGACACCTGGTGGAAGCGCACCAGGGCCAGCCAGCCGGACCTGCTCACCTTCGACTGGGCCATGCTGGTCAACGACCAGGCCGGCGGGGTCAGCGCGGGCGACTACCCGGACCAGTGGCGCTCGCAGAGCGTGGGCGCGGACAGCGGCGGCAACACCGTGGGCGCGGCCGCCGCCCGGGCCGGGGCCCAGCTGGGCCTGTCCTACCGGTTCGAGCCGGGCACCCGGACCGACGGTGTGACCGTGCACATCCCGCTGCCGGTGCTCAACCGGGTGGACGCCGACGAGTTCAGCTGGCAGGTGCCCGGCCTGCGCCGGGAACTGGTGACCGCGCTGATCAAGTCGCTGCCCAAGCCGCTGCGCCGCAACTTCGTGCCGGTGCCCGACTGCGTGGAGGCGGCGCTGCGCCGGATGACCCCGGGCGAGGGCAACCTGCTCGACGCGCTGGAGCGGGCGCTGCGCGAGATCAGCGGGGTGAGCGTGCCCAGGGACGCCTGGCAGCTGGACCGGGTGCCCGAGCACCTGCGGATCACCTTCCGCGTGGTCGACGAGCGGAACCAGACCCTGGCCGAGGACAAGGACCTGGCCGCGGTCAAGGCGCGGCTGCGCCAGCAGCTGCGTGCCGAGCTGGCCCAGTCCGCCGACGACCTCACCCAGCAGGGGCTGCGCACCTGGAGCATCGGCACGCTGCCCCGCACCCACCAGCGGGAGCGCACCGGCTTCGTGGTGACCGCCTACCCGGCGCTGGTCGACGAGGGTGACAGCGTGGCCGTGCGCATGTTCGAGACCGAACACGAGCAGCGGCGCGCCATGTGGCCGGGGACCCGGCGGCTGCTGCTGCTGACCGTGCCGTCGCCGATCAAGGCGGTGGTGCGGCAGCTGGGCAACGAGGCCAAGCTGGCGTTGAGCCACAACCCGCACGGGAGCGTGCCCGAGCTGCTGGACGACTGCGTGGCCGCGGCCGTGGACAAGCTGATCGCCGACGCGGGCGGGCCGGCCTGGGACGAGGCCGGGTTCACCGCGCTGCAGCAGCGGGTGCGCGCCGGACTGCCCGGCACGGCGGCGGCCGTGGTCGACCAGGTGCGGCGCATCCTGGCCGCGGCCAGGGACGCCGACGTCAAGCTGGCCGACGTGGCCCGCTACGCGCTGCCGGCCAGCGTGGCCGACATCAAGGCGCAGCTGGCCGGCCTGGTCCACCGGGGCTTTGTCACCGCCACCGGCTGGCAGCGGCTGCCCGACGTGCTGCGCTACGTGCGGGCGGTGAACCAGCGGCTGGACAAGCTGCTGGACAACCCGGCGCGCGACCGGGAGCAGACGGCCCGCATCGAGTCGGTGGCCCAGGAGTACCAGCAGCTGCTGGACAGCCTGCCGCCGGCCCGCCGCGCCGAGCCGGCGGTGACCCGGGTCCGCTGGATGATCGAGGAGCTGCGGGTCAGCTTCTTCGCCCAGGGGCTGGGCACCGCCTACCCCATCTCGGAGAAGCGCGTGTTCAAGGCCATGGACGAGATCAGCGGCTGACCCCGGCCTGCGGCGACCCGCCGGTCGGTTCACCTGACCGGTGGGTTTCGTCGCCTACGGTGCCCGGCCCCGGTTGCCGCCCCGCACCCGCCGACGGATCGTGCTTGGCGTAGTCACTCGACTACGCACCATGATCACGGGAGGTCGCCGTGGACGAGCAGACACTGCCGGAGGTCTACGAGCCCCCAGCGCTGCTGGCGGTTGGTGAGTTCACCGAGGACACCCTCGGTGGCATCGGGTTCTTCTACGACAACTCGTTCTTCACGTTCTCCGGCGGAAGCTGACGAGGGCCGCCAGATGGGCGTCCTGACACCGGGATGGGTGGTCCTGCCCGACACCCCGGACCGGCATCGCCTGGGGGCGCGGTTGCCGTTCGCCTGGCCACAGGTGGTGCCGCACCCGTCGGGACGCCCCTGGCTGGTCGGCCACTGGGCACCCGAGGAACTCACCCTGGCCTCGGCCGGGCCGGTGCGGGTGGCGGTGATCGGCTCCGGGCCGGTCACCAGCGCCTGGTTGACCAGGCTGATCGACACCGCGCGGACCGTGGCCGACCTGGACGCGGTCGCCGAGGTGCTGCCCGGCAGCGCCCACCTGGTCGCCGCGGTGGGCGACCAGATCAGGGTGCAGGGCAGCCTGACCGGGCTGCGCCGGGTGTTCCACACCGAGATCGACGGCACGGCCGTGGCCGGCGACCGGGCCGACACACTGGCCCAGCTGACCGGTGCCGGCGTGGACGAGCAGGCGCTGGCCGTGCGGGTGACCTGCGGGTTGGCCCCGCCACCGCTGAGCGAGTTCAGCCTGTGGCGGGGCGTGCGGGCCCTGCCGCCCGACTGCTACCTGCGGCTGGGCCCGACCGGACCGGCCAGCCAGGTGCGCTGGTGGGAGCCGCCCGAACCGGAGCTGACGCTGGCGGAGGGCGCCGGCCGGCTGCGCGAGGCACTGGCCTCGGCCGTGGCGCTGCGCGGGCCGCACCGGGGGCGGCTGGGCAGCGACCTGTCCGGCGGCATGGACTCCACCTCGCTGTGCTGCCTGGCCGCCCGCGCCACCCCCGACCTGGTCACCGTGCGCTGGGCCGAGGCCGAGGCCGGCAACGACGACGCGGTGCACGCCGAGGCCGCCCGGCACGCCCTGACCATGGCCGAGCACCTGGTGCTGGCCCAGCACGAGATCCCCGAGGTGTTCGCCGGACCGCACGTGGCCGCCGACACCGAGGCGCCGGTCGCGTTCGCCCGCACCCTGGCCCGGCACCGGCACACCGCCCGCGCGCTGGCCGCCACCGGGGTCCGCCGGCACCTGGCCGGGCACGGCGGTGACGAGCTGTTCTCCGCGCTGCCCGGCTACCTGCACCGGCTGCTGCGCACCCGGCCGCTCACCGCACTGCACCACCTGCGCGGCTACCACGCGCTGTACCGCTGGTCGCCGCTGGGCACGCTGGCCGGGCTGAGCCGGGTGCCCGACCTGCCGACCTGGTGGCAGATCCAGGCCGACCAGCTGACCGCACCACCGCCAGCGCGGCGCACCCCGCCGCTGCGCTGGGGCCTGCCGCTGCGCGCGCCCGACTGGGTCAGCCCGGCGGCGGTGGACGCCACCAGGCAGGCGCTGCTGGCCGTCGCCGAGACCGCCGAGCCGCTGGCCGAGGACATCGGCCAGCACCAGACCCTGGCCGTGCTGCGCGCCACCGGCACGGCCTACCGCCAGCTGGTGGGCTGGTACGCCAGGGCGGGCGTGCGCCTGGAACTGCCCTTTGTGGACGATCGGGTGGTGGAGACGGTGCTGGCCGTGCGCCAGCACGAGCGCACCACGCCGTGGCGCTACAAGCCGCTGCTGGCCGAGGCCATGCACGGCACCGTGCCGGATCTGGTGCTGTGCCGGACCACCAAGGGGGAGTTCGGCGAGGACGTGCGGATCGGGCTGCGCCGCCACCTGCCGGCCGTCCTGGAGCTGTTCGCCGACTCCGCGCTGGCCGGCCTCGGCCTGATCGACCCGGACCGGCTGCGGGAGCGGTTGCACGAGCCGCAGGCCGACAACACCACGGTGATCGCCATGGAGAACCTGCTCGGCTGCGAGACCTGGCTGCGTGCCGCCGCCGACGTGGCGCCCGTGGCGGAGGGGAGGACAGATGAACCTGCGGTTGCGTCCTGACGTGGCCAGCACCGACACCCCGGACGGCACGGTCCTGCTGGACCAGCGCACCGGCCGCTACTGGCAGCTCAACCGGACCGGCGCGCACGTGCTGCGCCAACTGGTGGCCGGGCACGACGTCGACGGCATCGCCGCGCGGCTGTCCGCCCGCTACGGACTGGACGTGGGGCAGGTCCGGCGGGACGTGTTCGACGTGGCTGACCGCCTGTGCGCGGCCGGGCTCGCGGAGGTGGCATGAGCATCCCCGTCGCACTGGACGAGCGGCCCCGGCTGCCCGTGCACCAGCGGGCGCTGCCACTGGCCGCGGTGGCCGCGGCGCGCGTGCTGGCCGGACTCCGGCCGGTGCGGCTGCGCGCGGTGCTGGAGTGGGTCCGCCGCGGCGCCGTGCCCGCCACGGTCGAGCAGGCCGCCGCCGCCCGGCGGGCGGTGGTCGCGGTCAGCCTGCGCTGCGCCGGGCAGAGCTGCCTGCAGCGCTCCATCGCCGCGGCGCTGTGCTGCCGCGCCCGGGGCTGCTGGCCGACCTGGAGCACGGGTGTGCGCACCAACCCGTTCGCCGCGCACGCGTGGATCGAGGTGGACGGCCAGCCGGTGGGGGAGCCGCATCCCGCCGACCACTACCGGCGCCTGGTCACGGTGCCGCCGCTGGCCGCGCCCAGGCCGCGGCCGGGGGCCGGCGAACCCGGCTGAACCGGCGCGCCGGCTGTCCACAGAGGACTGATGGGGGACTGGCCGCGTGACGGCGGGGTGGTGCCGTCACGCGGCCAGTCGGCCGCCGCGGCGAGGTGCGCCCGGTGCGGGGTTGCCCAGAACGGGGGTTGCCCGGGGCGAGGTGTCCGGAGCGAGGTGTCCGGGGTGGGGCGATCGGGGGTACCCGCGCTCACCCGGTGCTGGGGAAGGTCCGGTGGAACGCGGTCAGCGCCGGCCGGCCCGGAGCCTGGTCGAACACGGCGAACACCACGTGCGCGAACCTGCCGGCGAACTGGCCCCCGGGCAGCAGCAGGTCCGCGAAGATCCGGGCGACCTGGCGCGGATCGTTGCCGAACACCCCGCAGCCCCACGCGCCGAGCACCAGTCGGCGGTGCCCGTGCGCGTGCGCGACCGCCAACACCTTGGCGGCGCGTTCACTGAGCACCCTGGGCAGCTCGGCGCGCTGCTCGGGCAGCCGGATCGCCGAGGCGTTGGGTGCCGGGGAGGTGAGGAAGGCCAGCCGGTACGGCTCGGCGAGCAGCTCGCCGCTCTCGTCGCGGAACACCGGAACCGAGGGCGAGTAGATGATCCGGTGGCTGTACAGCGGGTCCCGCTGGGCGCGGTGGAACTCGTAGTACTCGGGCACCGACTCCAGGCAGGCCACCAGGCCCGAGCACCGCGCCAGGCTCTCCTCCTGGGCGTGCGCGCCGGTGCGGTAGCCGCCGCCCGGCTTCTTGGCCGAGGCGAAGTTGAGGCAGGCCACCGGGTCGGTGTCGTCCCGGATCAACCGACGGCCGGCCTGGAGCGTGGACTCGGCCGTCACCTCGATGTGCGTGGCTCCGTTCGAGATCGGTTGGGTGGACCGGAGCAGGTTGCTGAGTTCCTCGGGCAGGTACAGGCGGGTCCCGCGCACCGCCTTGGACAGCGCCGGGGTCAGGTCGACCCGTGCACCGCTCGGCGCGGTGTACTGTCTCTCCCGTAAGATCCGGTCGGTCTGTTCGGCGGTCGCGGTACGCTGTTGACGATTCATCGACACGCCTTCCAGCATCACTCCGCCGTGCCAGCAGTCCAACCTGTTTGGTTGTGGAAAACGTCGAACCCCAGCAGGTTCAGCCGTTCAGCGGAGCGCGGCGCGGCAACACCGGCGGCCCGTTCCGGCGCATCCAGCCCAACGTTCACCCGGGTTCACCCGCGTGCCGGCAGGGCGCCCCGGATCAGCCGGGCCGCTCGTCCGGGCCGAGCAGCCGAACCAGGGCGGCCACCAGTTCGCCCACCAGGGCGTCGTCCACGGGCGCGTGCCGGTGCAGCAGCCGGTACCACATGACGCCGAACACCATGTCCACGGCCAGTGTCAGGCTCACCCTCGGCACCAGCTGGCCCCGGTCGACGCCGCGCCGCAGCACCTCGTGCAGGGCCTGGCGGCGCGGGCCGATCATGGTCGCCTGGAGCCGCTCGGACAGGTCCGGGTCGTGCTGGGCCTCGGCCAGCAGGCCGACGAGGGCCGGCGCGGTGGTCTCGCGCAGGGTGGCGAAGGTGATCCGGAGCAGCGTCTCGACGTCGGTGAGGGCGTCCCCGGTGTCCTCGGGGGGCACGTGCCGGGCGGCGAAGTCGCGCAGCGCCTCCAGCAGCACCTCGGACTTGGCCGACCACCACCGGTAGATGGTCTGCCGCCCCACGCCGGCCGCGTCCGCGATGCCCTTCAGGGTGACCTGGGGATAGCCGTCCCGACGGCACAGGGCCAGGGCGGCGTCCAGCACCGCGCGCCTGGCGTCCTCGCTGCGCGGCCGACCCCGACCGGCTCGTTGCTCACCACTCATGCCGCCACTTTACAAGACACGGTGTCTCGAATAGGCTCCTATTTGCGAGACAGAGTGACTTGAAATTGGAGTGGGAACGTGAGTGATCGAGTGGTCATCGTGGGCGGCACCTCCGGCATCGGCCTGGCCACCGCACGACGACTGATCGACGACGGCCACCAGGTGGTCGTCACCGGACGCGACCAGGGCCGCCTGCACGACGCCCTGGCCACCCTGGGCGAGGGCGCCACCGGTGAGGTGGTGGACGCACGCGACGCCGAGGCCAGTCGGGAGATGTTCGCCCGGCTCGGCTCCATCGACCACCTGGTGGTGGCCGCCACCGGCAGCCGGGGCATGGGCGCGCTGCGCGACCTCGACCTGGCCGAGGTGCGCGCCGCCGTCGAGGACAAGCTGCTGGCCCACCTGACCACCGCGCAGGCCGCACTGGGCGCGCTGCGCGCCGACGGGTCCATCACCTTCGTCACCGCGATCACGGCCGAGGCGGCCATGCCGGGCACCGCCGGGATCGGCGCGGTCAACGGCGCGGTGGCCACCGCGGTGCCGACGCTGGCCGTGGAACTGGCCCCGATGCGGGTCAACGCGGTCTCCCCCGGGGTGGTGGACACCCCGTGGTGGGACTTCCTGGACGCCGAGGCCCGGCAGGCCAGCTTCAGCGCCATGGCCGCGACCACCCCGGTGGGCCGGGTGGGCCGCCCCGAGGACGTGGCCGGAGCCATCGCCTTCCTGGTCGGCAACTCCTTCGTCACCGGCGTGGTGCTGCCGGTGGACGGCGGGGTGCGGCTGCGCGCGGCGGGCTGAGGCGCGCCGACCGGTCCGCTTTCCATCCACAGTGGACTGGTCATGTCTTGACACGTCACCGAGGTCCCGGAAGGCTCCTGCACGGCCATTGCACTCCGCCGCACACTCGTAGAGGGGTGTCCGTGAGGGTTTCGGGCGTTGTGATGCTGTTGTCCGCGGTGGTCGCCGGACCGCTGGCCGTGCCGTCCCCGGCGCTCGCCGCGCTCGCGGCGCCGACCAGCGGACCGGTGTTCGCCGACGGCGAGGCGCAGCCGGTCTTCGATCCCACCGACGTGGTGCGGGAGAGCCTGTTCGTCACCGCGCCGGTGGACAGCGACGCGGACGGGCGCTCCGACCAGGTGCACGTGGAGGTGGTGCGGCCGGCCGCCACCCGGCACGGCCTGCGGGTGCCCGTGGTCTACCAGGTCAGCCCGTACTACGCCGGCGGCAACGAGGTGGCCAACCACGACGTCGACGTGGAGCTGCACGTGCCGGGCCAGCGCGGTCCCGGTCGGCCGGCCGGGCGGCCCGCCGGCGCCGTGCTCGACCCGGCCGGTGACGAGCGGGTGAGCGCCGCGCTGGGGTACCCCGACCGGGTCGGCCCCCAGGCCGGACCCGACGCCGCGCCCATCACCTCCCGCTACGACCAGTACCTGCTGTCCCGGGGCTACGCCCTGGTGTTCGCCGAGTCCCTGGGCAGTGGCCAGTCCACCGGGTGCCCGACCTCGGGCGGGCGCAACGAGACCCTGGGCGCGCGCTCGGTGGTGGACTGGCTCAACGGCCGGGCCGTGGCGCACGACGCCCAGGGCGGGGTGGTCAGCGCCAGCTGGGCCACGGGCCGGGTCGGCATGATCGGGGTGTCCTACAACGGCACGCTGCCCAACGCCGTGGCCGCCACCGGCGTGCCCGGCCTGGAGGCGATCGTGCCGATCGCGGCGATCTCCAGCTGGTACGACTACTACCGGGCCGGCGGCGCGGTGGTGGCCCCCGGCGGCTACCAGGGCGAGGACACCGACGTGCTCGCCGAGTACGTCTACACCCGCGCCGACCGGCAGGTCTGCCGGCCGGTGATCGACCGGATCAGCCGCGAGCAGGACCGCCTCACCGGCGACTACTCGGCCTTCTGGGCCGAACGCGACTACCTGCGCGACGTGGACCGGGTGCGCGCCGCGGTGCTGGCCGTGCACGGCCTCAACGACTGGAACGTCAAGACCGGGCAGGTCGCGCAGTGGTACGCGGCACTGCGCCAGCACGGCGTCCCGCACAAGCTCTGGCTGCACCAGTACGGCCACACCGACCCGATCTCGCTGCGCCGGGACGAGTGGCTGCGCACGCTCAACCGGTGGTTCACCCGCTACCTCTACCAGGTGGCCAACGGCGTGGAGGCCGAGCCGAGGGCGACCCTGCAGCGCGAGGACCTGAGCTGGGTGGACGAGCCGGAGTGGCCGGCCCCCGGCACGCAGGACGTCCGGCTGTTCCCGTGGCCGGGCGGCACCGGCCGGGGTGCGCTGACCGCGGGGGCCGCCGTGCCCGGCGCGCCGACCGTGGAGCGGCTGGCCGACGACGCCACCCAGACCGTGGAGCAGTTGCTCGACGCGGCCAGCTCCGGCAACCGGCTGCGCTACGCCACCGGGCCGGCCAGCACGCCGCTGCGGCTGAGCGGCACGGCCAGGGCCGAGCTGCGCGTGGCCTTCGACCGGCCCGCGGCCAACATGACCGCGCTGCTGGTCGACCGGGCTCCGGACGGCACCAGCGCGATCATCAGCCGTGGCTGGGCCGACCCGCAGAACCGGCGGGACCTCGACCGGACCGACCCGGTCCAGCCCGGCCAGCCCTACCGGTTGGACGTGACGCTGCAGCCCAAGGACTACGTGCTCGCGGTGGGGCACCGGCTGGAGTTCGTGCTGGCCTCCAGCGACCACGACTACACGCTGCGCCCGAGGCCGGGCACCGGGCTGGCCGTGGACCTGACCGACACCAGCCTGGTGTTCCCGGCCGTCGGCGGCAGCAGGGCGGTTCACGCGGCCTTCGGCTGATGGTTGGTGATTTCTTCACCATATCTTTGTATGGAAAATATTCCCCTTCTGTACGCCACCGTGGTCAGATCTGTGCACCTAGAGCGATGGAGGTGCACATGACCCGTTCCCGGAGGGTGGCGGCGCTGGGAGCGACCCTGCTCGCCCCGGTGATGAGTCTCGCCCTGTGGCAGGGTGAGGCGGCGGCCGCGCCCAACTTCCAGCTGCCGTTCCCGTGTGGACAGACCTGGGAGGGGCAGACCAGGACCAACCACAGCCCGGCCAACGCCGTGGACTTCAACCGCGCCAACGACGAGGGCGACCCCGTGGTGGCCGCGGCGGCCGGCACGGTGAGCCGGGTGGCCAACGAGGGCAGCACCAGCTACGGCAGGTGGATCGAGATCGACCACGGCAGCGGCTGGACCACCCGGTACGCGCACCTGTCCGTGCAGAGCGTGTCCGTGGGCCAGACCGTCAGCCAGGGCCAGCAGATCGGCAACGTCGGCAACACCGGGGGCTCCACCGGTGCGCACCTGCACTTCGAGGAGCGCTCCGGCGGCACCGCCGTCAAGATCACCTTCGGTGGCTCGCAGATCCTCTACTGGGGCAGCCGCAACTACACCAGCCAGAACAAGTGCGGCAACGGCGTCGGCGGCACCGTGCAGACCGACAGCGGCGCGGCCGTGACCGTGCGCTCCGGCCCGGGCACCAGCTACTCCGCCGTGGGGTCGGTGGCCAGCGGCACCGCCGTGACCATCAGCTGCCAGGTCAAGGGCGAGACCGTGACCGGCAAGTACGGCACCACCGCCCTGTGGGACAAGATCGGCACCGGCTACATCTCCGACGCCTACGTCTACACCGGCGCGGACGGCCAGGTCGCGCCCACCTGCTGACCCGTGGTCAGGGGCAACCGCTGACCTCCGGTCAGTACCAAAGGCTGACCTCCGGTCAGGGCCAGAAAACGCCACCAGCCCGTCGGGTCCACCGTCCCCCGACCAGTCGACCCGGTGCGCTGACGTGGTGTTCCGAGGGGTGTTCCCGCCGGTGATTCCCCCTGCCGGCCGGGGACGCCCCTGCCGGCGTTCCCGGTGCCGGGACCGTCCACTGGGGACGCGCAGGATACCGGCTCACGGAGTGGTGCCGACGAAGTTCACCCGATCGAGAAGCCAGTTGTGCACAGGGCTCCAGGTTGTCCACAGTGGAGCGGTTACGAGTTTCCCTCAGCGCGCGGCCGGCCGATCGTTAGGGCATGAACGCGCCATCGAAGTCCCGCATCCGGCTCCGCGACCCGGGTGAGCTGATCGCCGCCGTGCCACACCTGCTCGGCTTCCACCCCACCGACTCCGTCGTGCTGATCGCCACCAAGGGCGGCACCTCGGCCACCAAGATCGCCATGACGTTGCGGATGGACCTGCCAGGGCCGCAACACCGGGAGGCCATTCCCGACCAGCTCGTCCTGCCGCTGCACCAGCAGCGGGCCAGGGCCGCCGCCGTGCTGGTGGTCGGCGGCGGGCAGCCGCGATCCGCCCTGGACCTGCCGCACCGCCAGCTCGTGCACACCCTCGACGGCCTGCTGTGCGCGGCCGACATCGCGGTGATCCACGCGCTGTGGGTCAGCCGGATCGCCGCCGACGCCGCCTGGCACTGCTACGACGACCAGCACTGCCACGGCACCGTGCCCGATCCCGGCTGCACGGTGCTGGCCGCCACCAGCGCCGCCGCCGGCCTGATCACCTTCGGCAGCCGGGCGGAGCTGGCCGCCCAGCTCGCGCCGGCCGCCCCGGACGTGCTCGCCCGGCGGTCGGCGCGGCTGGCCGTCGCGGTCGAGGCAGCCGAGGCCGAGCGGGCCAGAGCCGGTCCGACGCGGGCCCGCCGCGACCTCGTGGCCGTGCGCGAGGTGCTGGCCCGCTGGGCGCACGGCGAGACCGCGCTCACCGACGACGACGTGGTGCGGTTGGCCGTCGCCCTCACCGACGCCCGGGTGCGGGACGCCTGCCTGGCCAGCTGCGCCGGGGACCAGGCCGAGGTGGCCGAGCGGCTGTGGACCGCGCTGGCCAGGGCCACACCACCGCCCGAGCGCGCCGAACCAGCCACGCTGCTGGCGTTCTGCGCCTACCTGCGCGGTGAGGGGTCACTGGCCTCGGTGGCACTGGAACAGGCCGACCTGGCCCACCCGGGGCATCGGCTGGCCGGCCTGCTGCGCGCGGCCCTGGACACCGGGCTGCCCCCGGACCGACTGGCCACGCTCGTCGCGGACGCGGCCACCGACGCCGCGCACCTGCTCGGCCCGGAACACCCACCCGGACCACCACGAGCGGAGGACAACCATGCCTGACCACCAGCACGTCACCCGGCACACCACACGCACCCGACGCGGGCCAGGGGCTGGCCGGGCCGTCCGGCACGGACCCGTCCGCCACCGATCCACACACCGGTGGCGGCGGCGGTGGGGACCTGGTGGGCGACCGGTCCGGCGGGGACGGGAGCACCGGCGCGCTCCCCGCCCCGCCGCGACCGGCCAGACAGCACCGGGGGCGGGCTCAGCCCTGGTGGCGCTCCCGGGTGAAGCGCCAGGCGTCGGCCACGATGGTCTCCAGGCTGGCGCGCTCCGGCTTCCAGCCCAGCTGGACGCGGGCCTGCTCGCTGGAGGCGATCAGCACCGCCGGGTCGCCGGCGCGGCGCGGGGCCACGGCCGCGGGGATCGGGTGGCCGGTCACCGCGCGGCAGGTGTCGATCACCTGCCGCACCGAGAAGCCGGTGCCGTTGCCGAGGTTGTAGATCTGGTGCTCACCGGGCTTGGCGTGGTCCAGGGCCAGCAGGTGGGCGTCGGCCAGGTCGGTGACGTGGATGTAGTCGCGCACGCACGTGCCGTCCTCGGTGGGCCAGTCCTCGCCGTAGATCTGCACCTGCTCCCGCTGGCCCAGCGCGACCTGCAGCACGAGCGGGATGAGGTGCGTCTCGGTGGCGTGCCGCTCACCGAACCGGCCGTGCGCGCCGGCCACGTTGAAGTAGCGCAGGCTCACCGCGGCCAGCCCGTGCGCCGCGGCGTAGGAGGTGATCGCGTAGTCGATGGCCAGCTTGGTGGCGCCGTAGGTGTTGGTCGGCTGGGTGGCCGCGGTCTCCGGGATCGGCACCACGTCCGGCTCGCCGTAGGTGGCCGCGGTCGAGGAGAAGACCAACCGGGGGGTGCCGTGCTCGCGCATGGCGTCCAGCAGTCGAACGGAGGTGATCACGTTGCCGTGCCAGTACTTGGCCGGGTCCTGCATGGACTCGCCCACCAGTGACTTGGCCGCGAAGTGCAGCACCCCGTCGAAGCCCTCGCCCAGCAGCGAGCCGGCCACGTCGGCGAGGTCACCCTCGACGAACCGGCAACCGTCGGGAACCGCGTCCGCGTGGCCGGTGGACAGGTCGTCCACCACGACGACCTCGTGCCCGGCCTCCACCAGCCTGGCGGCGCACACGCTGCCGACGTATCCCGCACCGCCCGTCACGAGCAGCTTCACCGCGTACCTCGTCTTTCCGTGGAAGGGGTTGTTGGCCAGCCGCCCCGCCCGCCGGCCCACCGGCCGGACAGGAGGGGTTGTGCCGGCGAGACTACTGATCCCGCCCGGCACCGGCCGACGGCACCGCCGTGAACAGCCGCGGCGTGGCCAGCGACCGCTCGGCGAAGGCCGTGAGCACCGCCCGCTCCACGGATTCCCGCTCGTCGGAGCGCACCAGCGCGATCGCCGAGCCGCCGAAGCCACCGCCGATCATCCGGGCGCCCAGGGCACCCGCGGCCAGCGCGGCGTCCACGGCGACGTCCAGCTCCAGACAGGAGATGCGGTAGTCGTCGCGCAGGCTCACGTGCGAGGCCGTCAGCACCGGCCCGACCTCGGCCAGCTGCTTGTCCCGCAGCAGCGCCACAGTGGACAGCACCCGGTCGTTCTCGGTGACCACGTGCCGGACCAGGGGCCGCAGCTGTTCGGGCAGCCGCGCCAGGGCGTCGGTCAGCCCGGCCGACTCGACCTCGCGCAGCGACGGCACGCCCAGCAGTTCGGCGGCGCGCTCACAGCCCCGCCGCCGCTCGCCGTAGCCGGACTCGCTGTGCGAGTGGTTCGCCCGGGTGTCGATGACCAGCACGTCCAGTCCGGACGCGGCCGCGTCGAAGGCCACCTGCTCGGTCTCGAACGACCGCACGTCCAGGAACAGCGCGTGCGCCTCGACGCAGCACAGCGACGCGGTCTGGTCCAACAGGCCGGTCGGGGCACCGACGAAGTCGTTCTCGCTGCGCTGCACCCACCGGGCGATCTCCTGCCGGCTGGGCACTGCGCTGGTGGGTGCTGTGCTGGTGGGTGCTGTGCTGGTGGGTGTCGGGCTGGCCGGCACCGTGCTGGTGGGTGTCGGGTGGCTGGCCGCGTCCTCGGCCGGGTCGACCTCGATGCCGGCCAGCCCGAGCAGGGCCAGCGCGACCGCGCACTCCAGGGCGTGCGACGAGGACAGGCCCGCGCCCGTGGGCACGTCACCGGCGATCACCAGGTCGGCGCCACCGGCCAGCAGCCCCTGGTCCCGCAGCACCCAGGCCACGCCGGCCACGTACGCGGCCCACCCGGTGACCCGCCCTGGCTCCAGGTCGGCCACGGCCACCGGGGCGGCGTGCTGGAGGGCGCCGTCCGAGCCGAGCGTGGCCGCGACCAGCTGCCCGTCACCGCGCGGGGCCGCGGCCACCGCGGTGCGGTGGGGCAGGGCGAACGGCAGCACGAAGCCGTTGTTGTAGTCGGTGTGCTCGCCGATCAGGTTGACCCGGCCGGGAGCCGACCACACGCCCACCGGGGGACGCCCGTGCACCTCGGCGAAGGTCGTCGCCGCGCGCTCAGCCGGCCTCACCGGGGCAGCACCATGACGGCGTGGGCCACGGACAGGTCCAGTTCGGCGGTGTTGTCGTTGCCGGAGACCTGCACGGTGCGCACGGCAGGGGCCTGGGGCAGCACCCGCACGGTGGCGCCGGGGACCACGTTGGCCTCCTTCAGGTCGGCCATCAGCTCCGGGTCGAGCTGGACGTGCTCGGCGATGCGGCGCACCTCGACCTCGCCGCCGCCGCGCCGGGCCACCTCGTCCACCCGCACCAGGCCGGGCTCCACCGGCGGCGCCGGCTTGCCGCCGTTGCCCAACCGGTCCAGACCGGGGATGGGGTTGCCGTACGGGGAGGTGGTGGGGTTGTTGAGCAGCTTGACGAGCTTGCGCTCGACCGCCTCGCTCATCACGTGCTCCCACCGGCACGCCTCGCTGTGCACGTGCTCCCACTCCAGGCCGATCACGTCCACCAGCAGCCGCTCGGCCAGGCGGTGCTTGCGCATCACCGCGATCGCCAGGTCCCGCCCCTGCGAGGTCAGCTGGAGGTGCCGGTCCTCGGCGACCATCACCAACCCGTCCCGCTCCATCCGGCCCACCGTCTGACTGACCGTCGGGCCGCTCTGGCCCAGCCGCTCCGCGATGCGGGCGCGCAGCGGCACAACACCCTCTTCTTCCAGTTCGAAGATGGTCTTGAGGTACATCTCAGTGGTGTCGATGAGGTCGTTCACACCGTTCCCCTTCGTCAGTGTTAATGCTAGTCGCTTCGAGTGAGGCGGTTCCGACCGCTCGTCGCCGCGCTCGGTCCGCTCCGCGCTGGCCGGTCCCGCCTGGACACCGCCACGCGCGGGCGCGGACCAGGCAGGATGGTGCGGTGCAGTCACTGAGCAGTCACCCTCTGGTCAGCACCGCGGTGCTCGCCGAGGCACTCGAAGGCCCCAACCCACCGGTCGTCCTCGACGTCCGCTGGCGGCTGGGCGGTCCCCCTGGGCGCAACGACTACCAGCAGGCCCATCTTCCCGGTGCGGTGTTCGTGGACCTGGACCGGGAACTGGCCGGGCCGCCGGGACCGGCCGGCCGCCACCCGCTGCCCGACGCCGAGGACCTCCAGCGGGTGCTGCGTGCCGCCGGGGTGCGCGCCGGCCACCCGGTCGTGGCCTACGACGACGGGGACGGGTCGGTGGCGGCTCGGGTCTGGTGGCTGCTGCGCTGGGGCGGCCACCGGCAGGTGGCCGTGCTCGACGGCGGGTACGCCGCGTGGGTCGGCCAGGGCCGACCGGTCACCGACCGGGTGCCCGACCCGGTGCCCGGCGACATCGTGCTGCGGCCCGGCGCCATGCCGGTGCTGGACGCCGACCAGGCGGCCGGCCTGGCCCGGAACGGCGTGCTGCTCGACGCCAGGGCGCCGCAGCGCTACCGGGGCGAGGTCGAGCCGGTCGACCCCCGGGCCGGGCACATCCCGGGCGCGGTCAACGCCCCGGCCGCCGGCAACGTGGGCGCGGACGGCCACTGGCTGAGCCCGGCGCGGCTGCGGGACCGGTTCACCGAACTGGGCGTCCCTGAGCAGGGTGTCGCTGGGCAGGACGTCGCTGAGCAGGGGGGCGTTGGGCTGGACGTCGCTGGGAGCGGGGCGACCCGCCCCGCCGTGGGCGCCTACTGCGGGTCGGGGGTCACCGCCTCGTCCGTGGTGCTCGCCCTGGAGGTCGCCGGACTGACCACCGCCGAGCACCCGGCCGCCCTGTACGCGGGTTCCTGGTCGAACTGGAGCGCCGACCCCGACCGCCCCGCCGCCACCGGCCCGGAACCCGACGGCGACCAGGAACCCGACGGCGACCCGACCCGGGGCTGCTGACACCGGGGGTCCCTGACTCCAGCGGGTCGGACGCCGGGAGGCGGGGTGGGGCCAGCCCGCCCACCCCGCCTCCCGCCACCTCAGGCGTTGGGCAGCTTGGCGAACACCGCCTCGGCCAGCTTCCGCGCGCCCTCGCACGCGTCACCGCCGCCGGAGATGACCGCCACGCCCGCGTCGAGCGTGTTGATGAAGGCCTTGGGGTCGTCGGTGAGCATGACGTGCAGGTCGCAGGCGCCGTCCTCGTCCACCACCTGGTAGGCGGTGTTGCCGCCGACCGTGGTCTGCTCGCCCTTGGCCTTGGTCTCGTCGTCCAGCACCGTCACGATCAGGCTGACCACCTGGTACGGGTCCTTGGTCTGCAGGATGCAGAACCCCGAGCCGGCGGGGTCGTTGGTGAACGTGCCGCCCACGACGCGCTGCAACTCGTCCTTGCTCAGCAGGGTGCAGACCTCGTAGCCGTCGGTGGCCTTGCGGGTCGCCATGGTGACATCACCGGTCGACCCGCCGGGTGTGCTGCCCGAGCTGGGCCTGGTCGACGCGCTGGACCCGGTGGACGGGCGGGTGCCGGAGGACTTCTCGCTGCTGCTGTCCGAGGACCCTGCCGCCGCCCCGGCGACCGGAGTGCCCGCGACCTGCTGTGCGCAGCCGGCAACACCAACGGAGAACGCGGCGACAGCCAGCGCGGCCACGAGTCGTCGGGAGGAGTACATACCGCTTTGAGCCTTTCAACGTCGGTTCGGTTCCACGGAGGTGGTGCCCCGCCCGGAGAACTCGCGCTGGAGCCGATCAGCCGCGGGCCGTCACGATCGGGTGCCGACCACACGCGGCAGTGCGTGGCGTGCGAAGGTGTCTTCCCGTCGACGACAGGCCGTGGAACTGCGGACGAGGAATGCTAAACCGCCCGCATCACCCGTCGCGGTCACGGGCCGCCACCAACTCTGTCACGGCTGGGGGCGGAACCACCCCGGGTCGCGGACCCGGGCCGGCGCGAACACGATCGGTAACCGTGCCGGTGCGGGCGTTCGACCGGTAGGTTCGGCGCATGGCCGCACCGCCAGCAGCAGTGATCTGGGACGACGCCCTGCTCGCCTACGACCTGGGTGGCGACCACCCGTTCGATCCCGTGCGCATCGACCTGACCATGCGGCTGGCCCGCTCGCTCGGGGTGCTGGACGGCGTGCACCCGCTGTCGCCCACGGCCGCGCCCGACGCCGAGATCGAACGCGTGCACCGGCCCGAGTACCTGGCCGCGGTGCGCGCGGCGCCCACCGCCGGCTGGGACGTCGGGCACGGCCTCGGCACCATCGACAACCCGGTGTTCGACCGGATGCACGAGGCGGCGGCGCTGGTGGTGGGCGGCTCGCTGCTGGCGGCCGAGCGGATCGCCTCGGGCGCGGCCCGGCGGGCGATCAACATCTCCGGCGGGCTGCACCACGCCATGGCCGACCACGCGGCCGGGTTCTGCGTGTACAACGACTGCGCGATCGCCATCTCCTGGCTGCTCGACCACGGCGTGGACCGGGTGGCCTACGTCGACGTGGACGTGCACCACGGCGACGGCGTGCAGGCCGCCTTCTACGACGATCCCCGGGTGCTCACCATCTCGCTGCACCAGCACCCGCTCACCCTGTGGCCGGGCACGGGCTGGCCGACCGAGCTGGGCACCGGCGCGGCCGAGGGCACCGCGGTGAACGTGCCGCTGCCGCCGGGCACCACCGACCAGGGCTGGCTGCGCGCGTTCCACGCGGTGGTGCCCTCACTGCTGGCGGCGTTCCGCCCGCAGGTGCTGGTCACCCAGTGCGGCGCGGACACCCACCGGGAGGACCCGATGGCCGGGTTGGGCCTGTCCGTGGACGGGCACCTGGCCACCTACCGGGCCCTGCGCGAGCTGGCCGAGCAGCACGCGGACGGGCGCTGGCTGGTCCTGGGCGGTGGCGGCTACGAGCTGTTCCGCGTGGTGCCCCGGTCGTGGACGCACCTGCTGGCCACCGTGCTGGACCGGGACATCGACCCGAACACGCCGCTGCCCGCCAACTGGGTGGCGCACGCCGTGCGGCTGGCCGGCGACCGGCCGCTGCCCTCATCCATGACCGACGGCCGCGACCCCGGCCACCAGCCGTGGGACGGGGTGGCCGAGGAGCCGGTCGACATCGCGGTCCGGGACACCCGCAGGGCGGTCTTTCCCCTGCACGGCCTCGACCCGGACGATCCACGAGACTAGGGCCGGTAATCCCGGCGGCGCGCGCCGGGACCGGTGACGGGGTAGGGAGTGAGGCCTGGTGGGCGGTGACACCGACCGGCGGGACGCGCGGTCCCCGAGTGAGCAGGCCATCAGCGCCCCCGGTCACGCCCCGAACCCGTTCGACTACCCGGCGCACTGGGAAGCCGACGTGGTGCTCACCGACGGCGGCACCGTCCACCTGCGACCGATCACCCCGGACGACGCCGACCGGCTGGTGGCCTTCCACCGAGGGCTGTCCGAGCGCACCCGCTACTTCCGCTACTTCGGCCCCTACCCGCGCATCCCCCAGCGCGACCTGGACCGGTTCACCACCGTGGACCACCACGACCGGGTGGCCCTGGTCGCCATGCTGGGCGACGACATCATCGCCGTGGGCCGCTACGACCGGGTGGCCGACGCGTCCGCCGAGGTCGCCTTCGTCGTCGCCGACGCCCACCAGGGCCGCGGCCTCGGCTCGATCCTGCTGGAACACCTGGCAGCCGCCGCCAGGGAACGCGGGCTGCGCCGGTTCGTCGCCGAGGTGCTGGCCGAGAACGGGCAGATGGTGCGGGTGTTCCGGGACGCCGGCTACCAGATCCGGCGGGAGTTCGAGGAGAGCGTGCTGCACCTGGAGTTCGCCATCGACCCCACCGAGGAGTCGGTGGCGGTGGCCCAGGCCCGCGAGCAGGCCGCTGAGGCGCGCAGCGTGGACAACCTGCTGCACCCCACCTCCATCGCGGTGATCGGCGCGTCCACCGACCCCACCAAGATCGGCCACGCCGTGCTGACCCACCTGCTGGCCGCCGACTTCGCCGGCCCGGTCTACCCGGTCAACCCCGAGCACCGGTCGGTGCGCGGGGTGCGCGCCTACCCGTCGGTGCTGGACATCCCCGACGCGGTGGACCTCGCCGTGGTCACCGTGCCAGCGGCCAGCGTGGACGAGGTGATGGACGCCTGCCTGGCCAAGCAGGTCAAGGCGCTGGTCGTGGTCACCTCCGGGTTCGGCGAGACCGGCCCGGACGGGCGCAGCGCCGAGCGCCGGATGGTGGCCGAGGCCCGCGCCCACGGCATGCGCGTGGTCGGCCCGAACGCGCTGGGCGTGCTCAACACCGACCCGGCGGTGCGGCTCAACGCCACGCTCGCGCCCGCGCTGCCGGCCAGGGGCCGCACCGGGTTCTTCTGCCAGTCCGGCGCGCTGGGCACCGCGATCCTGGCCACCGCCGCCGCCCGCGGCCTCGGCCTGTCCACGTTCGTGTCCGCCGGCAACCGCGCCGACGTGTCCGGCAACGACCTGCTGCAGTACTGGGAGACCGACCCGGACACCGACGTGGTGCTGCTGTACCTGGAGTCGTTCGGCAACCCCCGCAAGTTCGCCCGGCTGGCCCGCCGGCTGGGCCGCAGCAAGCCGATCGTGGCGGTGAAGTCCGGCCGGCACGCCGTGCGCCCCGGGCTGGCCGCCACCTCGGTGCCGGTGGACGAGTCCAGTGTGCAGGCGCTGTTCGAGCAGGCCGGCGTGATCCGGGTGGAGTCGCTGGCGCAGCTGTTCGACACCGCCCTGGTGCTCGCCCACCAGCCGCTGCCGGCCGGGCCCCGGGTGGCGGTGGTCGGCAACTCCGCGGCCATCGGCGTGCTCGCCGCGGACACCGCGCTGGCCCAGGGCCTGGAGCTGGCCGGCGAACCCGTGGACGTGGGCTCCCAGGCCGGCCCCGAGGCGTTCGCCTCGGCTGTGCGGGACGCGCTGGGCCGGCCGGACGCGGACGCGCTGGTGGTGGTGTTCGTGCCGCCGCTGGCCGTGCCGGGCACCGCGTACGCGCGGGCGCTGCGCGAGGTGGTGGACGAGTCCGGGCCGGGCGCGGCCAAACCGATCGTGTCCACCTTCCTGGCGGTGGAGGGCGTGCCCGACGAGCTGGCCGTGCCCGGACCGGGCGGGGCGCCCGGCCGCGGCTCGATCCCGTCCTACCCCAGCCCGGAGCGCGCGGTGGCCGCGCTGGCCAGGGTCACCAACTACGCGCGCTGGCGGTCCGCGCCGCAGGGCAGCTTCGTCCGCCCCACCGGCATCGACCGCGCCACCGCACGCGCCGTCGTGGCCGCCGAACTGTCCACGGTGGACGATTCCGGGGAGCGGGAACTCACCGACGAGGTGATCGTGAGGCTGCTCGCCTGCTACGGCATCGAGCTGGTGCCGTTCCAGATCGTCTCCAGTGCCGACGCGGCCGTGGCCGCCGCCGAGGAACTCGGCTACCCGGTGGCGCTGAAGTCCACCAGCCGCCGGCTGCGCCACCGCACCGACCTGGTCGGCGTGCGACTGGACCTGGCCGGGCCGGACGCGGTCCGCTCCGCGCACGCCGCGCTGCGCGCCGTCTCCGGCGAGCCCACCGTCTACGTGCAGCGCATGGCACCCAAGGGGCTGTCCTGTGTGCTCGGCCTGCAGGACGACCCCTCGTTCGGCTCGCTGGTGTCCTTCGGACTGTCCGGGGTGGTCAGCGACCTGCTCGGGGACCGCGCCTACCGGGCGGTGCCGCTGACCGACGCCGACGCCGCCGCCCTGGTGCGCGCGCCCCGCGCCGCCCCGCTGCTGGCCGGCTACCGCGGCGGCGAGCCCGTTGACCTGGCCGCGTTGCAGGACCTGGTGCTGCGGCTGGCCGCGCTCGCCGAGGACGTGCCCGAGGTGCGCTCGCTGGCCCTGGAACCCGTGCTGGCCTCGGCCCAGGGCGCGTTCGTGACCAGCGCGCGGATCACCCTGGGCCCGCCACCCGACCGGCGCGACACCGGCCCCCGCCGGCTGCGCACCCTGGGCGTGCCGTGGTGACCCGCGACCGGGCAACCCGGGAAACGTTGCCCAGTCGCGGTTTTCGCGTCGGCCGCGGCGCCGGGTGCGGCAGCATGAACGCTGTCGGACAGCGCGTTGCGGGTTGGAAGGCGCGGGTGATCGGGATGACCGGCCCAGGCGAGGACAGGCCGCCGCGCAGTGGCGGCACCATCTCGAACACCGTGGCGTCGTGCTCGGGCACCACTGTGCAGGCGGGGCACATCAACGCCGTGCACGTCCACACCACCACCGTCCGGTCGCGCCCACTGCTGCCGATCGCCGGGGTGCTGGCGATCGCCGTCGGGCTGATGGCGTGGGCGATGACGGCCCGGGCCGAGCGGGAGATCCCGGATCGCGGCGGTTCGGGTTGAGCCTGGGCCAGTAGGTCAGCCCCGCCGCCCGCGACGCCTACGACCGCCGTCAGTGGCGCCGCGTCGTTGACTCCGCTGGTCGGTTGGCGCCTGCGCGCGGAACCGCTCGACGTCGGCCGGCAGCGGCCTCGGCGGATCGGGCAGCAGGTCGAGCACGGCGTGGACCTGGTGGGCCAGCGCGGGATTGGCGGCCCAGAACTCGGCGTTGACCCGCAGCACCGCCCCGAGCAGGTCCCCGGGGTAGAAGTCGCCCTGCGCGAGCGGGTCGCGCCGCAGCTGTTGCAGTGCCAGCGGCACCAACCACGGTAAGCCGACCTGTTGACCGATGAGTATTCGGAAGTCCTCAGTGGACACCTCGCCGACCGGCTTGCGGCGGAGTTGGAGCACGGTGGTGATCAGGTAGGTGGAGTCGGCCGGTGGGTCACCCCACCGCTGTCCGTCGAGTTCCTCAAGAGAGCGGTTCAGGTATGCGGGCCGTTTCATCTGCCCATGATCGCTACCGCTCGCCGGCGTCCCGTCACCGCGTGGGCTTTGGGACGCCGGCACCCCCCGGCGGAGCATCCTCCCCCTGCGCAGCGACTCGGTCTCGTTGCCGTGCGTCAAGTGTGGCCCTGCTCGACCGGGTTGTCGTTGACGGTGTGCGCCCTGTTGTTGTCGCAGCGCGCCCAGTTGGCGGCCGGGTGGGTGGTGGTCGGGCGGCCGGTCAGCAGACCGAGTCGGACGGCTTGGGCACGCCGAGGCCGAACAGCGGGCGCAGCTTCAGGCCGATCCAGGTGCCGGCCAGTGCCATCGCGCCCCAGATCCAGCCGTGCAGGGAGAACGAGGCGATGCCGCTGAAGTAGGCGCCGATGTTGCAGCCGTAGGCCAGCCGCGCGCCGTAGCCCATCAGCAGGCCGCCGAGCACCGCGGCCAGCACGGTGCGTGCCGGCAGTCGCTTGGCCAGGACGAACACACCGGACGAGGCCGAGGCGACCAGTGCGCCGACCACGATCCCCAGGTCCAGCACGGACGTGGAGTCGGCGAGCACGGGCTTGGCCAGGCTGGCGGCGTTGGCGCCCTGCCAGTAGGTCCACGAGGCCACGTCCACGCCCAGCGCCTGCAACGCCTTGCTGCCCCACAGCACGAAGGCCGAGGTGATGCCCCACGGGGTGCCGCGCACCAGCAGCACCAGCGCGTTCAGCCCGGCCAGCACCAGCGCGCCGACCCACAGCGGCCACGACCCGCGCAGCACCCGCAGCGCGCCGCGCGCCGTGGGCGGGCGACCGGCCGGGGGTGGGGTGCGGCGCCGGCTCACCCGGACCGCGATCCAGGCCAGCGCGCCGAACACGGCCAGTTGCAGCACGAGCGCGCCGCCGTAGCCCAGGCCGGTGGACGTCGCGAGGGACACCGGCCCCCAGGTGAGCGCGTCCGAGGTCCAGAAGCCCCAGTGGGCCGCGCCGAGCACGGACCCGGCGATGAAGAAGAACAGCGTCACCAGCATCAGGGTGCTGCCGCCGCCCAGCGCGAACAGGGTGCCCGATGCGCACGCCCCGCCCAGCTGCATGCCGATGCCGAACAGCAGCGCGCCCACCAGCAGGCCGACGCCGATCGGGCTGACGCTGGCCCTGGGCGTGGTGTCGAACAGGCCGGCCCCGCCGGCCAGGATCGGGGCGAACAGCACCGAGGCCACGCCGAGCATCAGCAGGTGCGCGCGCAGGCCCGAGGTCTGGCCGACCGACACCAGCTGCCGCCAGGCCGAGGTGAAGCCGAACCGGGAGTGGAACAGCGCCAGCCCCAGGGCCAGGCCGAGACCGGTCAGCACGCCGAGCTGGGCGCCGGCGACCGCGACCACGGCGACCACCAGTGCCACGCCGACCAGCACGGCGATTGCGAGCACCAGCCACTGCGGTCTGCCCAGCGGGGTGGCGGGCGGGGTGCGCCGGGTGGTGGCGCGGGGTGTGTCGCCGTTGGCGGCGGCGGTGCTGGACGCGCCTGGGCTGGACGCGCCTGGGCTGGACGCGCCTGGGCTGGACGCGCCCGGGCTGGACGTGCGGGTGCTGGACATGGTGGTGCTGGCTACCTTCCGTGACGTGGACGACCGTGCGTCCGGTCCGGTCAACGCGCTCGCGCGCGTGGTTCCACGGTAGGTCGGCTGCCCGGGTGCTGGTCCAGGCCGCCCACATGATGGGAGTCCGCAGGTTGTCAGGTGGGGGTACACCACCGCGATCAAGCCGTTAGGTGGTTTTGGCGGTTTCTCCATGCCCGGCGCGTACCGTGGTAATCACGCAGAGTAGTTGCTCTGGGTGGTGGGGGTCGAGTCGCGCACGGGGGGAACATGGCGTTGGAACCGGAGGTCGGCCTGGTCGGCCGGGACGAGATCGCGGCGCTGTTCGAGCTGCTGGTGCACCGGCGCCGCACGCCGCTGCCGGTGGTGGTGGCCTTCGGGGCGGGCGGCAGCGGCAAGACCACCCTGCTCGACCACGTGGAGCGGCGCTACCACGAGATGCCGGTCGCCAAGGTCAACCTGGACGAGAGCGGGTCCAAGTCGTGCCGGGACATCCTGGACGCGGTGGCCGGGCAGTTCCGCTCCTACTCCCACCCCCAGTTCGGCACCCTGCGGCTGCCCCGCTACACCCTGGCCAAGCGGGTGCTCGACGCGGCCGGCACCCCGGACGACCTGGACGACCCGCACAAGCGGGCCCGCGCGCTGATCGCCGGGCGGATGGTGGGGCTGCCCACCGTGGCCGAGGCGGTGTCGTCGGTGGCCGACGGGGTCGCGGCGCTGGCGCCGCCGGCCGCGCCGCCCGCGCTGATCGGCAAGCTGTTCAGCCGGGTGGTCGGCTGGATGGTGACGCTGGCCGCGCTGACCCCCACCCCGCTGCGCTGGCTGCTGGCCGGTCCCGCCCTGGCCGCGGCCCTGCGCTGGTACGAGACCACGGCCGGCGAGCAGCTGTTGCAGCCCAAGGGCACCCGGGTCGACTCGGTGCTGGTGCACATGTGGCACCTGCTGGGCAGCACCGAGCAGCGCGACGTGGAGCGGGTGGACCGGCTGCTGGTGTCGGCGTTCGTGGCCGACATCAGGGCGGCCTACCGGTGGCGGCGCTACCGCAAGGTCAACTGCCTGCTGCTGCTGGACGGCGCCGACCTGCTGGGCCGCGACGACTACCACATCTACCCGCCGGACCGGCCGGAGTGGGAGGTCCCGCCCACCGACTTCCTCGAACTGCTCGCCGAGGCCAAGCTGCGCTCCCCGGACGTGCCGCTGCTGGTCATCGCCACCAAACAGGGCCAGCCCGACATCGAGGAGATCCCGACGTCCACCGCTGCCGCCGGGCCCGAGCGCGGCGAGCCCACCCCGGACGACGCGGCCAGGGCGTGGTACGCCAACTGGCAGCAGCGGTTCCTGGCGGCCGGGCCCACCGCCTCGGTCGAGGCCGCGTACCTGCCGGTGCGGCTGCGGCCGTTCGACCTCAACCAGGTGCGGCGGTTCCTGGCCGAGTGGAACCAGCGCAGGGGCGGCACCGGCCAGGCCGAGATCGTGGTCAACGAGCTGTACGAGGTGACCAGGGGGCACCCGCTCGCGGTCCGGCTGACCGCGCAGAGCGTGGACAACGTGTACCGCAGGGACCGGCTGATCCCCTCGGTGCGGACGGTCTTCGACGAGCCGGCGCCGTACAACGAGCCGGGTGTGCGGCCGGGGGAGACCATCGGTGAGTTCCTGCTGTTCAAGTTCCTGCAACGGTTCCGGGGCGTGGGCGAGCGCGGGGTGGACGAGCACGGCGTGGCCGAGCGGACGCTGACCAGGGAACTGCTCGCGGTGCTGGCCGCGCCGCGCCGGCTGGACGTGGCCACCATCGAGGCACTGGTGCCGCAGGAACAGGCCACCAAGATCTGGGCGCGACTGTGCCGCTACAGCTTCGCCAGCCGGGTCGGCGACGGCAGCACCGTCGTGCTGCACCCGCTGCTGCGCGACCTGCTGGCCAAGCAGTTGCAGACGCGGCCGGCTGGCACCCGGCCGTCGTACCACGAGGTGCACACCCGGCTGCACCACTACTACGCCGAGCAGGGCCGCTTCGAGGACATGCTCTACCACGCCCTGGCCCTGGAGGAGGTGCAGGAGGTCGCCACCCGGCTCGCGCCGCGCATCGGGGCCGGCAAGACCGAGTGGGTGGAGACGCTGATCGCGATCACCGAGGCGCCCATGCCGCCGAAAACCCCGGCCGTGGCCGAGTCCCGGCTGGTCCACCTGCTCGGCCGGGTGGTGCGGCAGTCGACGACGAGGGCGAACGCCACGCACGTGGCCGCGCTGGTGCGCGCGCTGTGGTGGCTGCGGTCCTGCACCAGCGCGCGCCGCCGCACCCCCGCGCGCTACGACGACGTGGTGCGCGGCTTCCGGGAGCTGGGCGAGGAGGCCATCCCGGCGGTGACCGCGTGGCTGGGCGAGTACCGGCGGCTGCTGCACGCGGCCGAGGACAACACCCCGGCCGGGCCCGCGCCGCAGCTGCCCAAGTACTGCCGGGCCGGGGTCAGCCTGGCCTACCCGAGGGTGTGGCCGCGCCGCAACACCATCCGCAAGACCGCGGCCGGCCTGGTGGTCGTGCTGCTGGCCGGCTACGTGCTCGTCTACGCCAACCACACCAGCCAGCACTGCGACCGGTTCGGCGTGCTCAACGTCGGCGCGGTGGCCTCGACGCTGTGGGACGACAGCTTCACGCTGTCCAAAGTGGACCACGGCCAGTGCGTGGGGCTCGCCGACACCGGCGGTCTGTTCGCCTACGGCGAGACCAAGCTCTCCGGCGACGACTACGAGGTGGAGCAGCTGACCCGGCTGATCCAGGAGCAGAACGAGCAGGTGCTCGCCGAGCACAACTCCCCGGGCGGCCGGTCCTACGTGACCATCGTGGTGGCCACCATGCTCAGCTCGGCGGACGAACCGCCCAAGCGGGACCTGTCCGCCGGGGTGAACGAGCTGCGCGGCGCCTACCTGACCCAGCGCGACTGGAACCGCTTCGCCGGTCCGGACGGGGGATCCTCCAGCCTGCTGCCGCGCAACCCGCTGCTGCGGGTGATCCCGGCCAACTTCGGCGGCAACTCCGTGTACGCCGAGGAAACCGCCGCGCGCATCCAGGAGTTGGCCGAGCGCGACCCCACCGTGGTCGCGGTCACCGGCATGGGCCAGACCAGGGAGGAGACCCTGGTCGCCGCGGAACTGCTCGGCAAGCCCGAGGGGGAGTGGCAGGGCATCCCCGTGGTCGGCTCGGTCCCCTCCGGGACCGGGTTCACCGGCAAGCCCGCGTTCTTCCGGACCGCGCCGACCAACGAGCGGCAGACCCAGGTGGCCATCGAGTTCGCGTTGCGCGACCCCAGGTTCGCCAACCGCCGGCCGTACCTGTTCGCCGACCCGAGGGACAACTACAGCAGCGACCTGAAGATCAACTACGAGCGGGCCATCCAGGCCGCGCACTACGGCGGGAACAGTCCGCTCTCACCCGCGCAGAGCCGCGACTACGAGGCCGACACCAACAACACCGCCACCTCGCTGGGCCAGAACATCGCGCGGATGTGCCAGGACGCCGACGCCAACCGCGCCGACCCGCTGCTGATCTACACCGGACGCACCAACGAGGTGCCCACCCTGCTGGACGAGCTGAGCCGCAGCAGCTGCGGCCAGCGCACCCTGGTGCTCGGCGCGGACGACCTGTCCCAGTTGGAGACGGCCAACTACGCCGACCTGCGGTCGCGCGCCGAGTTCGTCGACGGGCGGCTGTTCTTCACCACCTTCGGCGCGGACCGGCAGGGCTGGCTGCGGATGCGACCGGACTCGCCGCTGCCGGCCGGGGTCGACCGCTACTTCAACGACTACGAGCAGATGCGCGCGGCCGGTGCGGGCAGGACGTTCCGCTCACCGTCCAACGGCCACATCATGCTGTCCTACGACGCGGTGTGGGTGGTGCTGGACGCGGTCAGCCGGGTGGAGGCGGTCAAGGGCGACATCCACGACCGCCGGCTGCTGCGCGACACCCTGCGCCAGACCACCGGGGACAACGCGTTCACCGGCGTGACCGGGCGCATCGACTTCGGCCCGCCCACCGCGCCGTACTCCGAGCAGCGCGGCGCCGACGCCCAGGAGAAGCTGGTCGTGGTGCAGAACGTGGTGGCCGACCAGGACGGGCTGCGCTCGGAGTACCAGTTCAGCGCGGGCCGGTGAGCCCACCGGTCGGGCCGGCACCGCCCGACCACCTGAGTCCGCAGTGGACGGCCGCGGTGGTGTCTGGCCGCGCGGCCGGGCCGGCAGCGCGCGCGGCAGGTGGGTGATCAGTCCGGCGTCGCCGGGATCGTGCGCGTGGAACTCGACAAAGCCCTGTCCGCTGCTTCAGCCCGGCCGGGGGAGACGCACGCCACATCGGGTCACATCGCCTCGGGCGGATTCGTCAGGGATGTGTAGGCAACGGCAACGGCAGAGGAGCCCGGCATGGAAGCTCGCGTGAACGTCTTCGGCAACCCGATCGGGGGCAAGTTCCTCAAGCACGTCATCTCGGCGGCCAGGGCGACCGAGGAGTCGACGCTGCCGGCCGCGACGCAGGAACTGGTGCGGCTGCGGGTCAGCCAGATCAACGGCTGCGGCTTCTGCGTCGACATGCACGGCAAGGACGCCGTGGCGGCCGGGGAGTCCTGGGAACGCCTCAACCTGGTGGCGGTCTGGCGGGAGGCCACGGTCTTCACCGAGGCCGAGCGCGCCGCGCTGGAGCTGGCCGAGGAGGGCACCCGCATCGCCGACGCGGCCGGTGGCGTCCCGGACGAGGTGTGGGCGAACGCCGCCAAGCACTACGACGAGGACCAGCTCGTCGCCCTGGTGTCACTGATCGCCATCATGAACACCTTCAACCGGGTGAACGTCATCATCCAGCAGCCGGCCGGTGACTACCAGCCCGGCCAGTTCGCCTGACGGGAGGTAGCTGGCCGAGATCCGGTGCCGCCGCACCCCTCGTCCGACCAGCGCACGGGTGTGGTGGCACCGGTCAGCCAGTCGCGTCGCAGCACGGCGTAGCCGACCCCGTCGTGCGGTGCGCCGTGCTGGTCGGGCCAGGCCTGCCGGTAGTGCGCCTCCTTGACGTATCCGTTGCGGCGCAACACCGCGCGCATGGCGTGGTTGTCGTGCCTGGTGGTCGCCTCGATCCGGTTGATCTCGGGCAACTCGGTGAACAGGTACCGGGTCAACCAGCGCACCGCGGCCGAGCCGATGCCGCGACCCCGCCACGCCCCCGCGACGCGCAGGTCGAACAGCGGTGTTCCGTCGTCCAGGTCGAACAACCGCACCACCCCAACGGGGTTTCCGGCTTCCCGCAACCAGAACGTCCGCGCGGACGGGCCGTCCCAGTGTCCTTCGGCGACCTGGCGGAGCACCCGGGGCCGCTGCACAACGGTGCTGTGAAAGGGCCACTGCTCGCCGGTCAGGAAACCAGCGAGCTGGTCGGCCTGTTCGCGGGTGAAGCGGATCGTTTCCACGGCGTGCAGCCAAGCAGCCGGCCGCGTCCGGCGTCATCCGATTAAGCCTGTTGCCGTCGAGGCCGGCGACGCCGGTCGCCGAGCCACCGCACCGGCCTGTCCACTGTGTCCGGTTCGATCGGCTGGTGCCCGGGTTCCCAGCGATCTTTGAGGTTGTGTTCAGGCTGCTCGCACATGCGCCCGGCATACCTGTGAGCAACGGGCCGCGACCGCGGCGTCGGTGAGCGAGCAGCGGACAGGTGATCGGGATGGGTGGTGCGGCAGCGCCGGAGCAGCCACGGGTTCCAGCCGAACAGGGCACGGGGCGGGCGCGGTCACCGGTGTGGACGGCAACGGTGGACGTGGTGATCCCCGTCCACAACGAGGAGCGCGCGCTGCCGGGGTGCCTGCGGGTGCTGCACGACTACCTCAGCCAGCGCTTCCCCCTGCACTGGACGATCACCGTGGTGGACAACGCCAGCACGGACGACACCAGGCGGGTCGCGGCCGAGGTGGCCGAGCAGCTCGACGGGGTGCGCGTGCTGCACCTGGACCGCAAGGGGCGGGGCCTGGCGCTGCGCACGGCGTGGTCGTGGAGCGACGCCGACGTCGTGGTGTACATGGACGTGGACCTGTCCACCGACCTGGACGCGCTGCTGCCACTGGTCGCGCCGCTGGTGAACGGGCACTCCGACATCGCCATCGGATCGCGGCTGGCCAGGGGAGCGCGCACGGTGCGCGGACCACGGCGGGAGGTGATCTCCCGCTGCTACAACGCGTTGATCCGGCTCACCCACGGCGCCGGCTTCTCCGACGCGCAGTGCGGGTTCAAGGCGGCGCGCACCGAGGTGATCCGGCCGCTGCTCGACCACGTGCGCGACGACGCGTGGTTCTTCGACACCGAACTGCTGCTGCTCGCCGAGCACAACGGACTGCGCGTGCACGAGGTGCCGGTGGACTGGGTGGAGGACGTGGACAGCCGGGTGCACGTGGCCAAGACGGCACTGGACGACATCCGCGGACTGGTCCGGGTGGCCAGGGCCAAGGCGACCGGCGCGGCCAGGGTGAGCGGCCTGCCGCACCGGCCCGAGCCCCGGCCGCTGCACCCGGACGCGGTGGTGGCCAGGCGCGACACCGGGCTGCTCTGGCAGCTGCTGTCCTTCGGTGTCATCGGCGCACTGTCCACAGTGGCCACCCTGGTGCTGTACGCGGTGCTGCGCACCTGGTGCGGCCCACTGCTGGCCAACCTGCTCGCGCTGACCGCGACCACGCTGCTCAACACCGAGGCCAACCGCAGGTTCACCTTCACCGGCGCGCGCGGCCCGTCCGGTCGGGTGCACCTGCAGGGCGCGGTGGTCTTCGCGCTCTACTACGCGCTCACCTCGGTGGCGCTGCTGGCGCTGCACCAGTTCGCGCCCACCGCCACCCGGGGCACCGAACTGGCGGTGCTGCTGGTCGCCTCGGTGCTGGGCACGGCAGGGCGGTTCCTGCTGCTGCGCACCTGGGTGTTCCGCGCGGACCGGAGGCCGGCGGCCCGTGCCGGGCAGATCGCGAGCAACCCGCCAGCGAGCAACCCACCCGCGGACAACCCGCCAGCGGACAACGGGTCCGCGAGCGACAGGTCCGCGGACAACGACGAGAAGGGAACGGAATGACTTCCGCCGCGCAGCGGACGGGGCCGGAACCCGCCAGCCCCACCCCGGAGCCGACGCCGGGCGCCCCGGACATCCCGGGCACTCCGGACACACCCGACGCGCCGTCCACAGTGGAGGGAGCTGGCCCTGGGCGGCGGCCGACCGGGCGGCGCTGGCAGCCCTGGGCGCTGGCCGCCACCTGCGTGCTGGCCGCCGTGCTCTACTGCTGGTCGCTCAGCTCGATCGGGTGGGCCAACACCTACTACACCGCGGCTGTGAAGTCGATGTCGCGCAGCCTCACCAACTTCCTGTTCGGCGCGTTCGACCCGGCCGGCGTGATCACCGTGGACAAGCCGCCGATGGCGCTGTGGCCGCAGGTGATCTCCACCTGGATCTTCGGCTACCACGGCTGGTCGGTGCTGCTGCCCCAGGCGGTCGAGGGTGTGGCCGCGGTGTTCCTGCTGCACCGCACGGTGCGCCGGTGGGCGGGCGAGCACGCCGCGCTGATCGCGGCCCTGGTGCTCGCGCTCACCCCGATCACGGTGGCCATCAACCGGGACAACAACCCGGACACCCTGCTGGTGCTGCTGCTGGTCGCCGCCGCCTACGCGTTCACCAGGTCGGTGGAACCGGCGGCCGGCGCGGGCAGTGCCACCCGCTGGCTGCTGCTCAGCGCGTTCTTCATCGGCTGCGGGTTCGTCACCAAGATGATGCAGGCGTGGATCGTGCTGCCGGTGTTCGCCCTGGCCTACGTCGTGGCCAGCCCCCGCCCGGTGCCGCGCCGGCTGGCCGACCTGGGTGGGGCCGCGGTGGTGGCGGGGGTGGCGTCACTGTGGTGGGTGGCGCTGGTCGACCTGTGGCCCTCGCCCAAGCCGTTCATCGGCGGCAGCACCGACGGCTCCGCCTGGGACCTGGTCATCGGCTACAACGGGTTGGGCCGGGTGTTCGGCCAGGGCGGCGGTGGCGGCGGCGGGACGCAGTTCTTCGGCGACGGCAGCGGACCGCCGCCGGGCGCGGGCCAGAACGAGCCGGGGATGATCGTGGCCGGTCCCGGCGGAGGCGGCGGCGGGTTCGGCGGTGAGTCCGGCATCGGCCGGATGTTCAACGACGTGGTGGGCGGCCAGATCAGCTGGCTGCTGCCGTTGGCGCTGCTGGTGCTGGTCGCGGTGACGGTGGCCGGCATGTTCCGCTGGCAGGAGCGGCTGCCCGCGGACCGGCCGCAGCGCGGCGGCTGGGTGCTGTGGGGCGGCTGGCTGCTGCTGACCGGCGCGGTGTTCAGCTTCGCCCAGGGCATCTTCCACCCCTACTACACGACGATGCTCGCACCGGCGATCGCGGCGCTGACCGGCGCCGGGCTGGTGCGGCTGTGGCGGGACTTCCGCGCGCCCACCGGGTACGGCTGGGTGGTGCTGCCGCTGGGGGTGGCGCTCACCGCGGCGTGGGCGTGGGTGCTGGTCTCCCGGGACACCTCCTGGCACGGCTGGCTGCGTTACGCCGTCGCGGTGATCGGCGTGCTCGCCGTGGCCGGGCTGCTGGTGGCCCGGCTCGGGCGGGCCCGGCTGGCCGGTGGCGGTCTGGCGCGGGCGGGCACGGTGCTGGGACTGGTCACCGCGCTGCTGGCGCCGGGCGTGTGGTCGACCGCGACCGCGCTGGGGGCCAGCGGCAACATGGGCGGCGCCAACCCGCTGGCCGGCCCGAACACCGGTCCGGGCGGGCAGGGCGGCCCGGGCGCGCGGGCCGGTGGCGCTCCCGGTGGCACCGGCTACGTGATGGACGGCGACGGCCGGCGCGACGGCGGCCGGGACAACCCGCCCGGCCAGCAGCAGAACGGCCAGCAGCAGAACAGCCAGGAGCAGCCGAGGCGGGTGATGATCGGTGGTGGCGGTGAGTCGAGCCTGACCGACGAGCAGCGCAAGATCCTCGACTACGTCACCAGGAACGCCGGCGACGCCGAGATCAAGCTGGCCATCGACAACGGGGCCGCGGGCGCGTCCGCGTGGATCATCAACACCGACGAGACCGTCATCGGCATGGGCGGGTTCAGCAGCCGGGACGAGGCACCCACCGTGGACCAGCTCGACCAGTGGGTCCGGGACGGTCGGCTGAAGTACGTGCTGGGCAGCGGCGGGCAGGACCAGCCGGGTCCCGGCGCCGGCACGCGGTCCGGTGAACCCGACCAGGGGCAGCCACCACAGGACGGCGGCCAGGCCAACGGGGCCAACCAGTCCACTCAGGACGGTCGGGCCGGGCAGGGCCGGGGCGCCGGTGGGGACACCGGGATGGCCGAGCAGCGCACCCAGTGGATCCAGCAGCACTGCACCGCGGTCGACCCGGCCGCCTACGGCGGCACGCCCGTCGACCAGCAGCGGCAACAGCAGTCCCAGGGCGGTCCGGTGCGGGTCGGCCCCGGCGGCGGCGTGCAGACGCTGTACGAGTGCCGGGCCTGACCACGGCTCGACCACTCGCGCGGGCAACCGACCGACGGTGTTCTGGTGGTGGGGCTTGTTGTCGCACCCACCACCAGAACGGTTCGGATCAGCTGGCGGGCTTGTCGCCGATGTGGTCGACCACCGCGGTGGTGATGGCGGAGTAGCTGATGAGTGAGCCCTTGGGGATGCCGGCGAAGAACGTGTCGGACACCTCGCGCTCCCCGATCAGCTCGCCGGTGCCGGGGTTCAGGATGATCTCCTGACGCTCGCCGCCCTCGGAGACGCCCAGTGCCACGCCCCGGTGGCCGTCGAGGTCGGCGGCGCCGTCGACGACGTCCAGCCCGGGCAGGTAGGTCAACGCCCGCAGCAGGTTCGCGCGGGCCGGGGCGGGCAGCAGACCGGTGCGCAACGCGTCCGCGGCGTAGACCAGGGCGTGCTTACCGCCACCGCTGTCCGCACGCAGCCGCTCGTACAACTGCTCGGGGTCGGTGGGCAGGCTGGCGACGAACTCCGGCCTGGGGAACTGCCAGTTGCCGTGCTCGGGGAGGTTCCCGCTGAACTCGCCCCCCTTGGCGCGCTGCTCCGGCCACGGCGACTCCTCGATCACCACCCCGGCCGCGCGGGCCTCGGCCTCGGTGCCCTTGACCCACTTGCGGTTGCCGGTCTCGCTGCGCCGTTGCAGCCACTCGCCGCTCGGGTCGGCGGGAATCCAGGTCTCGATCAGGTTCTCGTTGAGGAAGGAGAAGTTCTGGTTCTGCGCGCCCACGCCCTTCATCCACCAGGCATGGGTGGCCACGTAGCGGTACTGGCCGTCGGCCAGCACCGGGTCCTTGGCGCGCGCGGCGACATCGGCGGCGCTGGTCAACGCCTCCTGCGCCTGGGCGGTGGCGGAGCTGGAGGAGAACAACACCGTCTGGGCCAGCACACCCCCGGTCGTCAGCACCGCGACCGCGGCCGCCGCGGCCAGCCAGCGGCGCACCGGCCGCCGTCGACGTGCGCCCACCCCGGTCTCTACCACGCCGGTCCGCACCGTGCCCGTGTCTGCTGTGCCGGTCTCCACCGTGCTGCTTTCCTCCGGGCGGCTTTCCTCCGTACTGCTTTCCCCTGGGCCGCTTTCCGCTGGGCGGCTTTCTCCTGTGCTGTTCTTCCCAGTGCTGTCCGCCACCGTGCTCAGCAGCGGCTGGGGCTGGGCGTCCACCGCCGCCATCAGCTTCTCCCGCACCCCGGCCAGACCGCGTTGATCAGGCTTGATCTCCATGTACAGTCCGGTCAGCGCGTGGTCGAGTTCGTCCGCGGTCCACACGTGCCGCACCTCGGCCCGATCCCCCTCACGCATCGCCGTCCTCCATTCCGCTGGTCGTAACAGAGCTGTGTGACTGCAACCACCGGCGCACCCGGTGCAGTCGCGAGTGGACGGTGCCGACGGGGATGCCCAGGGCCTGGGCCACCTCCGTCGAACTCAGGTGACCCCAGGAGGTCAGCAGCAGCACGTCCCGGTCCCCGGGCTCCAGCGCGGCCAGCGCCCCGGCCAACTGCCTGACCCGCTGCTGCGCCGAGACCCGATCGGTCGTGCGTCCCTCGTGCGACTCCGTCTGCACCTGGTCCGCGCCCAGCAGTCGGGCCCTGGCCCGCCAGCCCCGAACCTCCTGCCGCACGTGCCGACGCAGCAGATTGCTGGCGATCCCGTACAGCCACGGCCGCACCCCGGCCCGGGTCGAGTCGTAGGTGTGCCGCTGCTGCAACGCCACCAGGAACGTCTCGGACACCAGGTCGTCGGCGACCTGGTCGCCGACCCGGCGAGCCAGGTAGCCGTGCAACGACGGCGCGTGCTCGTCGAAGAGCCGCCCGAACACCGACCTCGGATCCGGCCCCGACAGGTCCAGACCATCCACCGGGGGTGGGTGCGGGCTGGGCCTCGCTGATTTCGCGGTCATCCTCGTCACCCCTCTACTTGCCCGCGGCCCACCCCGCCCTTCACGCACGCCACCGTGTCCTGCGTCACCCGGTTCACCCACCGGTGTGCTGGTTCTCAGCGTCCTCCCAGCAAACTCCCAGGTTCGTCCGCCAGGCTCAGCAGCCGTGCCGGTCCCCACACCTCATTCCCCGGCCACCGTGCTGGTGGTCGACGACGAGCCGAACATCCTCGAACTGCTGTCCGCGGCGCTGCGGCTGAGCGGGTTCGACGTCCGCGCCGCGGCCACCGGGGCGGAGGCGCTGGCGCTGGCCAGGGCCGACCGCCCGGACATCGTGGTGCTGGACGTGATGCTGCCCGACTACGACGGCTTCGAGCTGGCCCGCGTGCTGCGCGCCAGCCACGGCCTGGTGCCGGTGCTGTTCCTCACCGCGCGGGACGCGGTCGAGGACCGCATCGCCGGCCTGACCGCGGGCGGCGACGACTACGTCACCAAACCGTTCAGCCTGGAGGAACTGGTGCTGCGGCTGCGCGCGATCCTGCGGCGCAGCCAGCCCGTGCTCGGTGGCCAGGCCGAGGACAGCGTGCTGCGCTACGCCGACCTGGAGCTGGACGAGGACGCCCACGAGGTGCGCCGCGCCGGCCGCGCCGTGCGGCTGTCCCCGACCGAGTTCAACCTGCTGCGCTACCTGCTGATCAACGCCGAGAAGGTGGTCAGCAAGCCGCAGATCCTGGACCGGGTGTGGAACTACGACTTCGGCGGGGACAGCCGGATCGTCGAGTCCTACATCAGCTACCTGCGCCGCAAGATCGACTGCGTGGCGCCACCGCTGATCCACACCGTGCGGGGCGTCGGCTACTCGCTGCGGATGCCCAGGGACGGCGCGGCGGACCGGCGCGGGCTGGGCTGATGCTGACCAGTGCGCAGGCCGTCGGGCCGTCGGTCAGCGGCGACCCGGACGCGCCGGAGACCGGCACCGCCCCGGCCGGGCCGGCCAGGGCCAAATGGACGCTGCGGGCCCGCCTGGTGGCCGCCCTGCTGGTGCTGGCCACCGGCGCGTTGACCGCGTTCACGCTGGCCAGCGGTCTGCTGATCCAGCGGTCGCTGATGAGCAGGGTGGACGCGCAGCTCACCCAGTTCGTCGACGACCTGAAGCGACCGAGGCCGGGGCCGGCGCTGCCCAGGGCCCCGGCCTCGGACATGCGCGGCGACAGCCTGCCCACCGAGTTCCGGGTGGTCGTGGTCAACCGCGACCGCATCCCGATCGGCTCGCTGGGCCGGGAGCAGGGCGAGATGGGCGGCCCTGATCTGTCCGCTGTGGACATCGGGGCGTTCCTGCGCGGCCCGGCCGACCCGGTCACCGTGGCCGACCAGGCGGGCGGTGCCTCCTGGCGGGTGGACGTGTTCTCCCTGCCGGACGGCAACGTGGCCGTGGTGGCGTTGTCGCTGGCCAACACCGAGGCCACGGTGCGCCAGCTGTTCGTCATCGAGGCCGGGGTCGGCGTGCTGGTGCTGGTGCTGCTCGGCGCGGTCGCCCACGGGCTGGTGCGGGTCGGCCTGCGCCCGTTGACCCGGATCGAGCACACCGCCGAGCAGATCGCCGCCGGGGAACTGGACCGCCGGGTGCCGGACACCGACCCGAGCACCGAGGCCGGCCGGCTGGGCGTGGCGCTGAACACCATGCTGGGTCGGTTGAGCACGGCACTGCGGGCGCGCCAGCGCTCCGAGGAACGGCTGCGCCGGTTCGTCGCGGACGCCTCGCACGAGCTGCGCACCCCGCTCACCTCGATCCGGGGCTTCGCCGAGCTGTACCGCAGGGGCGGCGCCCCGGACCGGGCGGACGTGGACCGGCTGCTCGGCCGGATCGAGAGCGAGGCCATGCGGATGAGCCGGCTGGTCGAGGACCTGCTGCTGCTGGCCAGGATGGACGAGGAGCGCGCGCTGGACCTGGTCGACCTCGACCTGACCACGCTGGCCGCCGAGGTGGTGCAGGACGCCCGGGTGCGCGAGCCCGACCGGGCGATCACCCTGGACGCCCAGCCCGAGCCGGTGCGGGTGATCGGCGACGAGTACCGGCTGCGGCAGGTGGTGACCAACCTGGTGAACAACGCGCTCACGCACACCCCGGCGGGCACGCCCGTGGCGGTGCGGGTGCGCGCCGGGCGCAGCGGCGCGGAGGCGGGCCGGGTGCTGGCGGCAGCGGGGGCGGTGCTGCCGCCAGCGGTGCCCGTCGGTGTGATCGAGGTGGGGGACCAGGGGCCGGGAGTGCCGGCCGACCAGGCGCCGCACGTGTTCGACCGGTTCTACCGGGCCGATCCGGCCCGCTCCCGGCAGCGCGGCGGCGCCGGCCTCGGCCTGGCGATCAGCGCGGCGATCCTGGAGGCGCACCGGGGCCGCATCGAGCTGCACGCGGCCGACGGCGGGACCGGCGCGGTCTTCCGGGTGCTGGTCCCGGTCACGTGAGTTCCGCCGTGCCGGGTCAGTGCGTGACGCCCAGCAGGCGCTGGAAGAACGTGCGGTAGTCCTGCAACACCAGGCGCAGGTCCTCGGTGCGCGCCTGGTCGGACTCCCGCCACTGGTCCTCCAGGGTGGACTTGTGCTTGGCGAAGGTCGCGGCCAGCGCCTGCATCACGTCGGCGACCAGCTCGTCGGCGTCCCGCACCGCGCGCTTCGGATCGTCCACGAAGGACGCCTGCAGCCGTTGCCAGCGGGAGCGGAACTTGTCCAGCTCGTCCTCGCCGAACAGGTTGGGGTTGGCCCGGTCGCGGCCGGTGTGCAGCGGGGTGGGGGTGGTGGCCGCGTCGTCGTTGAGCGCCATCCGGGGCGGGCCGGCGGCCTGACCGGTGGTGGGTCGGGCCAGCGCGGTGGTCGAGCCCGTGCCGGCCGGGCCCGCGGTGTTCGGGCCCGCGGTGTTCGGGCCCCTGGCGGTCGGGTCCTCGCCGGTCGGGCCGCCGACCGGGGTGTTGTGCACCGCGGGCTGCTCGGTGGTCAGCCGGGTGCCGTTGACCGCGGATTCGGTGGTGGCGTGGCGGGGCGCGTCCGTGCCGCCGCGCGGGTGGTTCGGCTGCATGTCAGGCATTCCTTCCTGCTCGCGCCCGGTCCGGGGACGGCCGGAGGTCGCCGCTGAAGCGCTCCCGGGTGGCCTGGGTCGGCACCGGGTGGCCGGGCAGTTGCCCGGCCGGCGGCTGCTGGTCGTGCCGCTGGTGGTCGTGCTGTTCACCGCCGGGTTGCTCGCTGGCGTCGAGCAGCTCGTCGAACAGCGCGCGGTAGTGCACCATCGCGGTGCGCAGGTCCTCTGTGGACGCGTTGCCCTGGCTGTGCCGCACGGTGATGTCGTGCGCGCTGCGGTAGCGGTCCAGCGTGTTGGCGTGCTCCACGGACAGGTAGGCCAGCCGCTGCTCGTAGCCGTGCACGGGGTAGCCGCGGTCGGCCAGCAGCGCGGTCAGCAGCCGGTCGGCCTCGGTCACCGCGTAGGCGGGCTGGTCGACGAACTGCTCCTGGGCCCGCATCCAGCTGCGCCGGTAGTTGTCCCTGGCCGAGGGCGACAGCGGGCGCAGGGTCAGCTCGGCGTGCCGGCGTTCCCGCTCGGCCAGCTCTTGTTCGGCGGCCCGGCGGTTCGGGCTGGTGCGCACGGTCCGGTCGTACTCCGGGCCGAACGTGGCGCGCAGGTGCCGTCGGCGCGCCAGCGGCCGGGCCAGCAGCGCGACCAGCGCGAGCACGACCAGCACCGCGACGACGACGACCAGGACGGTCGTGGCGACGTTCATCGCATGCTCCTGGAATCCTCGGGGAGATCCGGTTCCCACCGGGCATTTCCCCGTGCCGGCCCGGCAAAACATCGCGTTCGCGGGCTTGGGCTGGCCGCGCCACAGCCGGCTACGACTTTCGGCCCAGCCCGCGCGGTGTCACGGCTGTTCGGCCGCCAAGTTGTATGGTAGACAGTACAAGTGGTTGATCAGACGGACGACATCACGCCGTGGCTGGCCCGGCTGCCCAAGGTCGAGCTGCACCTGCACCTGGAGGGCTCGCTGCGCCCGGCCACCCTGTTCCAGCTGGCCCAGCGCAACGGTGTCGAGCTGGGCGCGGACTCGCCCGCGGCGCTGACCGCGCTGTACCAGTTCAACGACTTCAACGACTTCGTCAGGCTGTTCCTCGCCGGGCTCGCCACGCTGCGCACCGCCGAGGACTTCACCGACGCCACCGTCGCACTGGCCGCCGAACTGGCCGAGCAGAACGTGCGCTACGCCGAGGTCACCACCACCCCGGGCAACCACCACCGGCGCGGCATCGACATGGCCGAGTACCGGGACGGGCTCAACGAGGGCCGGCGCCGCGCCCGCGCCGAGCACGGCGTGGACCTGGCCTGGGTCTGCGACATCTCCCGGGAGAGCGAGGACCCGGGTTCGGAGTGGACGGTCGACTACCTGCTCGGGCCGACCGCGCCCGACGGCGTGGTCGGGCTCGGCCTCGGCGGGGTCGAGGACGGCTACCCGCCCGAGCTGTTCACCTCGTCGTTCGCCAGGGCCCGCGCGGCCGGGCTGGCCTCGCTGCCGCACGCCGGTGAGACCGTGGGCGCGGCCAGCGTGTGGGGCGCGCTGCGGGCGTTGCGCGCCAACCGGATCGGCCACGGCATCCGCAGCCTGGACGACCCCGCCCTGCTCGACCACCTGGTGGCGCACGACATCCCGTTGGAAGTGGCGCCCACCTCCAACGCCTGCCTCAAGCTGGTGCCCAGCGTGGCCGAACACCCCCTGGCCCACCTAGCCGACGCGGGCGTGCCGGTCACCCTCAACACCGACGACCCGGCCTACTTCCAGACCACGCTCACCACCGAACTGCTCGTCGCGCACCGGCTGCACGGCTTCACCACCGAGCGCCTGCTGGCCGCACAGCACACCGCGCTCGCCGCGTGCTACGCCGACCCGGCCACCAAGGCCCGCATCCGCGAGGAACTCACCGACTTCGCCGCGTCCACCTCGGCGGACCAGCCGTGACCCCCGAGGCCGAGGCGATCATCGCCGCACTGGGGCTGACGCCGCTGCCGGTTGAGGGCGGCCTGTTCCGGCAGACCTGGCGCAGCGACCAGAGTCCCACGCCGGCCGGCACCGCCACCTACGGCGCGCTCACCGCCGAGCCCGACTCGTTCTCCGCGCTGCACCGGCTGTCCGTTGACGAGGTCTGGCACTTCTACCTGGGCGACCCCATCGACCTCCTGCTGCTGCACCCCGGCGGCGGCCACAGCACCGTCCGACTCGGACCGGACGTGCTCGGCGGCCAGCACCCCCAGTTCGTGGTGCCGGCGGGGCACTGGATGGGCGCGGCCCTGGCCCCGGGCGGCAGCTTCGCGCTGTTCGGCAACACCATGGCGCCGGGATTCCACAGTGGACTTTTCGAGGGCGGCCAGCGGGACGCGCTGATCGCCGGCTGGCCCCAGGCCGCCGACCGGATCACCGCGCTGACCCGCCCCGACGCCGACACCACCATGCCACCCGGCCTGTGACCGTCAAGCCAGGAAGGACACCGTGGTCAGACCCCCAGGCCCGGACCGCCCGCTCTACGCGCGCATCGCGGCCGTGCTGAAGAGCCGCGTGCTCGCCGGCACCTACCCGCCGGGTAGCCGGCTGCCCGGCGAGGACGACCTGGCCGCCGTCATGGGCGTCAGCCGCAGCACCATCCGCCAGGCCATCGCCGACCTGCGCCGCGCCGGCTACGTCACCAGCCAGCGCGGCTCCGGCACGTACGTGGCCGCCGAACTGCCCGTCGAACCGCTGTCCCCGCGCTCCGGCCCGGTCTACACCGGATTCCTCGACGACCTGGACAACGAGGCCCACCACGTCCGGGAAACCCACCGCGACCGCCGCGACCTGGTCGCGGACCAGCGCCTGGCCGCGGACCTGCGCGTGCCCGAGGGCAGCCCGGTGGTGGCGTTCACCGCGGTCCGCGCCAGGCACGGCACCGTCTACGGCGTGGCCACCGACGTGCTGCCCGCGCACGTGGCCGCCGCCATCACCCCCGAGGTGCTGGACCGCAGCCCCACCACGCCCGACGCGTTGACCAACGCCGGCCACCGGGTGGTGGAGAGTCTGCAACGGGTGGAGCCCACCCTGCTGGACGCGGCCACCGCCGCCCGCTGCGGCGTCGCGCCGGGCGCGCCCGCGTTGCTGCTCACCGGCATCGCCTACGACCAGCACCACACCCCGGTCGACAGCTACACCCTGACCATCGTCGCCGGCTACGGCATCGGCCTGCACCTGACCCGCGCCAACCCGATCGCGGCCACGCACCCGCCAACTCCGCCCCCAGCCACGCCGTAGCGCTGCCACCCGCCCGGTGACTAGCCTCGGTGGTCATGAGCGATCAGTGCGTGTTCTGCGGCATCGTGGCCGGCGACCTCCCCAGCGTGCGCGTGGCCGAGGACGACACGACGTACGCGTTCATGGACATCAACCCGGCATCCGAGGGTCACCTGCTCGTCGTGCCCAAGCGGCACAGCAGGGACCTGGTCGACATCGAGCCCGACGACCTGGCCGCCGTCACCCTGGCCGCGCAGCGGATCGCCAGGACAGCCGTCAAGGAGTTCGGCGCGGACGGGGTGAATCTGCTCAACTGCTGCGGCGCCGACGCGTGGCAGACGGTCTTCCACTTCCACCTGCACGTGATCCCGCGGTACGCCGACAAGTCCAGGGAACGGCTGGCCGCGCCCTGGCAACCAGGGGTGCCTGGCGACATGGACGTGATCGCCGCGCTCGGCCACCGGCTCGCCGCCGCCCTGGACTGACCGGGAGACCACGTTCAGCCGGCGATCCGGTGGTGCGCGCGGAGAATCCTGATCGCGCGCACGGTCACGTGACCGCGCCACTCCAGTGCCGAGGCTGGCGACTGGGTGGCGAAGTCCACGGTCCAGCCGCCGTCGGGCCGCTGCCCGGCGGCCAGCCGGTCCAGTTCGGCCTCGATCACCGCGGGGGAGAACAGCCGCCGCACCGGCCGGTCGGGAAGCGGGGAGATGTCCAGCGGTCGCAGGGTCTCGTCCTCGATCCCGCCCTCGACCGCCATCACCCCCGACTCCGGGACGAGCGCGCCCAGCCGGTCCAGTTCGGCCGGCGCCCACGGGAACACCTCGTGCGTCGCGTCCAGGAACGCCAGCACGAACCGGAACTCGTAGGCGTTGCGCGGCCCGGCCAGTGCCGCGATCTCCCGCCGGCAGTACTCGCTGGCCCTGGCCAGCCACGGGTGCTCGCGCACCCCGCGGTCGTGCCGGGCCACCCGGTGCGCCGCCGCCGCGACCATGGCCGTGCCGTGCAACGAGGACCTGTCCGGGTCGGCGCCCAGCCACCACGGCGCCGACCCGGCCGGATCACTCACCGGCAGGGAGAACGGCAGCCCGCCGTCCGGCAATGTGACCGTGTCCAGCCAGTCGCACAACCGTGCGGTGTGGACGGACGAGCCCGTCCCGATCTCCGCGAAGGTCTCGAACGCGTGCAGCGCCCCGGCCGGCTGACTGCGCGCCGACCGCATGTCCGGCTCCAACCCCCACCCGTACCCACCGTCAGCGTTGGCGTACCCGCTCAGCGCCGCCGCCACCGCGTCGGCACCACCCCGCCCCAACATCAGCTCGAACCGCCGCCGGTCCAACAGCCGCGCGTGCGTCGCCACGAACTCCGCGGCCTTGTCCACATCAACTGTCACGCCCCCATGCTCCCCGCTGGCGACGCGCCGGTCTTGAACAAATCGGACATCCCAGCGGACACCACCCGCGCGGTGGGTTCCGTGTACGGGGTTTGTCCAACCCGCACGGGGTGAGCGCGCCTGCCCTGTTCGCGCGTGATGGGGTTGGGCCCCTGCCCCGGGATCGCCGTACAGGGTTGTGTCCAACCCGAACTGGTTTAGCGAACTGCAGGTTCGGCGCGCGCCTGCCCTGTTCGCCACGTGGCGGTTTTGGGGCCCCTGCCCTGTTCGCGCGTGGTGGGTTTGGGGCCCCTGCCCTGTTTTCGGCGTACGGGTTTGTGTCCAACCAGAACTGGTTTAGCGAACTGCAGGTTCGGCGCCCCGGATTGTAGGTCGCGGCGAGTAGGTGCCATCTCAGCCCGGTCGCGACCTGCAATGCGGGTTTTTTAGCCGAACATGCGGTTCGCGTTAAAGATCAGGTGCGCGGCGATCGGTCAGCGCGCGGCGATGTGGCTCTGGGCCACAGGCGCAATCGCCCCGTGCGTGATCGCGCAACCTGGCCTGATCAACCTGGGGGCGCAGCGAAGCTCGCACCAGAGTGGTTGACCGCGCTGACAGATCTGGCGAGCACTGATCAGCTCTCACTCCGGCAATCCATAGATCCGCTGATTACTGGGAGGACAAGAAAAATATCCCGGTTGAAGTGCTAGAAACCAAAAACGAATGGGCTCCTGGCGGCGCGTAGCATGTCAGTTACCTGGTTCACCTCCATGCGGAGGCCACAGTGCCTGATCACCAGAGCGTCGGTGCTCGTGTAGCAGAAGAACGCAAACGGCGCGCGGAGCGAGAGCTGCATTCCGTTGTTCCCGCGCTGCGGCGAGAACTGGCGGCGTACTGCGCGGAGCTGGACGGCGAAGTACCGCCGCGCCCGTTCGACCAGTTGCGGGCCGGTGTTGCCGAAGCCTCGCGCCTGAGGCATGAGGTTAACCTGTCGAGCCTGGGTGCCAGTCTGCCCGCCCTGCTGGCGGAGATCCGAACAGCGCTCCACGCCGCGCGCCAGAACGAGAAGGAAAGGATTTACGCGCTTCTTGCCGAAGCGTATTACGCGGCTTCCCAGGTCGCGTGGAAGCTCGGCTACGCCGATCTCGCTTCGCTCGGTGTTGATCGTTACGTCTGGGCCGCTGGCCGGTCCGGTGACGAGCTGGCAGTGCTGGTCGGTGATTACCAACGTGCTGGCGAGATGATCGCGGTCGCCGACTGGACTGCGGCGCAACGGTTTCTGGAGAAGTCCCGGTCGGTCATTGAGCCGAGGCTGGGCAAGGCCAGTTCGGACACGTTGCAGGTGTCGGGCAGCCTGCACCTCAAGAGCGGCCTTGCCGCCGCCCGCGCCGGTGACCTGGACACCGCTGACGCGCACCTCGCCGAAGCACGGGAAACCGCCGAGCGGATCGGATCGGACGGGGACGCGTACCGCCTGGCCTTCGGGCCGACGAACGTCAACATCTGGGCTGTGGCACTCGCGGTGGAGGCCAACAACGGGACCGAAGCGGTGCAGCGGGCAGCGGATTTCCGCATTCCCAGCGATACCCCGCGTGAGCGCATCGGGCATCACTGGATTGACCTGAGCAGGGGTTACCTGCTGCACGGCGATCGTGAGAAGGCCCTGTCCGCCTTGTTGCTCGCGAAGCGGACCGCGCCGCAGCAGACCCGGTACCACCCGATGGTTCACGAAACCATCCGCAACCTGGTCCGGTCCGAGCGGCGGCGGTCCGACACGGCCGCTGGTTTTGCCGCGTGGGTCGGCGTCACGGTGTAGTTGGCGCAGCGCACGGAGGAGGGCGCTTGGCTGGTCGGCTGAGCGCCCTCTGATCAGTGCTCGCGAGATCTGTCAGCGCGGTCAACCACTCTGGTGCGAGCTTCGCTGCGCCCCCAGGTTGATCAGGCCAGGTTGCGCGATCACGCACGGGGCGATTGCGCCTGTGGCCCAGAGCCACATCGCCGCGCGCTGACCGATCGCCGCGCACCTGATCTTTAACGCGAACCGCATGTTCGGCTAAAAAACCCGCATTGCAGGTCGCGACCGGGCTGAGATGGCACCTACTCGCCGCGACCTACAATCCGGGGCGCCGAACCTGCAGTTCGCTAAACCAGTTCTGGTTGGACACAAACCCGTACGCCGAAACCGGGGCAGGGGCCCCAAACCCGCCACGCGCGGACGGGGCAGGCGCGCGCCGAACCTGCAGTTCGCTGAACCAGTTCGGGTTGGACACAACCCGGTACGGCGAACACAGGGCAGGGGCCCCAACCCCATCACGCGCGAACAGGGCAGGGGCGCTCACCCCGTACGGGCTGGACACAACCCCCAACGAACTCGGGGCACGGGGTTTGGGTCAGCCCTTGACGCAGACGACCTGCTTGAGCTTGGCGACGACCTCGATCAGGTCGGTCTGGTTGGCGATGACCTCGTCGATGTCCTTGTAGGCGGCGGGGATCTCGTCGACCACGCCACTGTCCTTGCGGCACTCGACGCCGGCGGTCTGCGCGGCCAGGTCCTCGGCGGTGAAGCGCTTGCGGGCGGCGTTGCGGGACATGCGGCGGCCGGCGCCGTGGGAGGCCGACTCGAACGAGTCGGGGTTGCCCAGGCCGCGCACGATGTAGGACGCCGTGCCCATCGAGCCGGGGATGATGCCCAGGTCGCCGCGGCCGGCGCGGATCGCGCCCTTGCGGGTGACCAGGACCTCCTCGCCGAAGTGGGTTTCCTCGGCCACGTAGTTGTGGTGGCAGGAGATCGGCTCGTCGAACTGGACGTGCGGGAACCGCGCGCGCAGCACCTCGGTGGCCAGCCGGAGCATGACGGCGCGGTTGCGCCGCGCGTAGTCCTGGGCCCAGTACAGGTCGTGCCGGTAGGCGGCCATCTCCGGGGTGCCGGCCAGGAACACGGCCAGGTCGGGGTCGGGCAGTTCGTCGTTGTGCGCGAGCTTGCGGGCCACCTCGATGTGGTACTTGGCCAGTTCGTTGCCGATGTTGCGGGAACCCGAGTGCAGCATGACCCACACCTGGTCGGTGGTGTCCAGGCAGATCTCCAGGAAGTGGTTGCCGCCGCCCAGGGTGCCCATCTGCCGCAGCGCGCGGTCCACCTTGTCCCGCACTACCGGGGTCAGGTTGTCGAAGCCGCGCCAGAAGCTGTCCCAGTCGCTGGCGTCGCGCTGGTCGAACGCGGGGTCCTGGTGCTGGTGGAAGCCGACCGGGACGACGGACTCCAGGGCGGAGCGGATGCGGCCCAGGTCGTCGGGCAGGTCCTCGGCGCGCAGCGAGGTGCGGACCGCGGCCATGCCGCAGCCGATGTCCACGCCCACGGCCGCGGGGGAGACGGCCTCGCGCATGGCGATGACCGAGCCGACCGTGGCGCCCTTGCCGTAGTGCACGTCCGGCATGACCGCGACGTGCTTGACCGCCCAGGGCAGCGCCGCGATGTTGTGCAGCTGCTGCATGGCGACGGGCTCGACCGTCTCCGGCCGGGTCCACAGGTGAATGTCCACGTGCTTGCCGGGCACGATGTTGGGTGCCATGGCCGCAAGACTAGGCGGACAACCGCTGCCGGGCGTGCGATTTTCCCGCAGCCGCACCGAAAAGAGGAACCGGTGGGCCACCGGGGTCACCGGCGCCCACCGGGTTCGTCACGTCCTGGACAGCCAGGTCAGTGCGTGCCGAGCACGCCGTCGCGGCGGCGCGGGATGCCCAGCGGGTTGTCGTCGCGCAGCTCCGGTGGCAGCAGCTCGTCCGGCCAGGACTGGTAGGTGACCGGCGCGAGCCAGCGGCGGATCGCGGTGGCACCCACCGAGGTGTGCAGCGGGTTGGTGGTGGACGGCCACGGGCCGCCGTGGTGCATGCCCCAGGCCACGGCCACCCCGGTCGGCCAGGCGTTGTAGATCAGCCGGCCCACCCGGGGGCGCAGCGCCTCACCCACGCGCCTGGCCAGCTCGGGTTCGCCGCTGGCCGCGTGCACGGTGCCGGTCAGCGAGCCGGGCAGCAGCGCCAGCACCTCGGTGAGCTGGTCCAGCTCGTCCTCGGTGTAGGTGATCACCAGGCCGGACGGGCCGAAGTACTCCTCGGACAGCTTCTCGGTGTTGTCGCGGAACTCGGCCAGCGACACCCGGAACAGCCGGGCGCCCACGGCCCAGCCCTGGTCCTCGGGTTCCGGGCCGGACGCGATCAGCTCGGCCAGGCCGCTGCCGGCCAGTTCGTCGGTGCCGGACCGGTAGGCGTCGCGCATCCGCTCGGTGAGCATGGCCCCGCCCTGGGCCCCGCCCACGGCGCTGGCCAGCGCGTCCACCAGGGACACCGGCGCGAACAGCAGGCCGGGGTTGGTGCAGAACTGGCCCACGCCCATGGTCAGCGACTGGGCGTAGCCGGCGGCGACCGACTCGGCCTGCTCGGCGGCGATGCCGGGCAGGATCACCGTGGGGTTCACGCTGCCCAGCTCCCCGTAGAACGGGATGGGCTCGGGCCGGGAGCTGGCCAGGTCGAACAGGGCCCGGCCGCCGTGGGTGGAGCCGGTGAAGCCCACGCCCTTGATCGCCGGGTGCTGGACCAGCCGCACCCCCGCGTCCTGGCCGTGCACGATGCCGAACACGCCCTCGGGCGCACCGGCGGCGCGCAGCGCGGCCGTGACCACCCGCGCGGTCTCCTGCGAGGTCGCCGGGTGACCGGGGTGGGCCTTGACCACCACCGGGCAGCCCGCGGCCAGCGCCGAGGCGGTGTCCCCGCCGGCGACGGAGAACGCGAACGGGAAGTTGCTGGCGGCGAACACCGCGACCGGCCCGATGGCGCGCAGCACGCGCCGCAGGTCCGGGCGCGGCGGGACGGTGTCCGGGTTGGGGGAGTCGATGGTCGCCTCGACGAAGCTGCCCTCCCGCAGCACCTCCCCGAACAGCCGCAGCTGGTTGGTGGTGCGCTTCAGCTCGGTGGTCAGCCGGGGCAGCCCGAGCGCGGTCTCACCGTCCGCAGTGGACAGCAGCAGGTCGGCCTCGGCGTCCAAGGCGTCGGCGACCTGGTCCAGCACGGCCGCCCGGTCCGCGGCGGGCAGGTTCGACCAGGCGGGGAACGCCGTGGCGGCGGCCGCGCAGATCCGGTCCACCTCGCTGTCCACAGTGGACTCGATTGGATCGCCGAACGGTTGACCGGTCCGAGGGTTGAAGCCTTGGACGGTGCTCACTCTCATGCTCCCTTCATGGACGCACCCAGTTCCCAGGTGCACCAGGTCCCGCCGAGGTGGCTCAGCGCGGGGTCGTCGGGGTCTGGTTCGCCGGTGCCGGCCAGCACCTCGGCCGCGTAGGCCTCGGCGTCGTCCACCGGCTCGAAGCCGAGTGTGCGCGCCTCGTCCAGCGAGAACCAGCGCCGGGTGTTGTTCGACACGCCCCAGATCACCCGGAACCCGGGCGCCGGCGTGCGCAGGCACACCTCGAACAGGCGCGCGCCGTCGTCCGGGGACAGCCAGGTGGACAGCATGCGCGCGTCCCTGGGGCGCTCGAAGCACGCGCCGATGCGCACGCAGATCACGTCCATGCCGAACCGGTCGGCGAACAGGCTGCCCAGCGCCTCCAGCGCCACCTTGCTGACCCCGTAGTAGGTGTCCGGCCGGGGGAACAGGTAGTCACCGGCCTCGCCGTCGGCCCGCCTGGTGAACCCGACCGCGTGGTTGGAGCTGGCCAGCACCACCCGGGACACGCCCTGCCGGCGGGCCGCCTCCAGCACGGTGTGGCTGCCGTTGATGTTGACGTCCAGCGTCTTCTCCCACGGCTCCTCCATGCTGTGCCCGCCGAGGTGGATCACGGCGTCCACGCCGGCGCAGGCGGCCTCCATGGTGGCCATGTCGGTCACCGAGCCGCGCAGCAGCTCCACGCGCTCGTCCGGACCGGCCGGGGGCAGCTCGGCGATGTCGAGCAGGCGCAGGGTCCGGCCCGGTGCGGCCAGTCTCGGGCGCATCAGCGTGCCAACGGTGCCGGCCGCGCCGGTGATCAGGATGCGTTCGGTCACGGGTGTCGAGCCTCTCCGGAATCGGTTCTGCGGGTGGGGTGGGGACTGCCAGTGGGCCCTCTTCTCGAACGACGCCGGGACACCGGGTACCCGGGTCCCACGCGGCTCACCGGCCGAACTGGCGAAGCAGGTCGGTGATGGTGCGCGCCGCGGTCAACAGCGCGGCGACCACCTGCTGCTCGTGCTCGGCGTCCAGCCGGCCCAGCGGCACCGAGCAGCTCAGCGCGTCCAGCACCGGGCGCCGGTAGGGCAGGGCCACGGCGAAGCAGCCCAGCCCCGGCGTGTTCTCCTCGCGCTCGTGCGCGTAGCCGGCCACGCGGAACCGGGCCAGCTGCTCGTGTAGGGCGGCGCGGTCGACCACGGTGTCCGGGGTCAGCGCGGCCAGCTCGCCCGGCAGCAGCACGTCGACCTCGTCGCGGTCCCGCTCGGCCAGCAGGGCCTTGCCCAGCGAGGTGGCGTGCGCCGGCAGCCGGCGGCCCACCCGGGACACCACGCGCAGGTGGTGCTCGGACTCCCGGCTGGCCAGGTACACCACGTCCGGGCCGTCCAGCCGGGCCAGGTGCACGGTCTCGTTGACCTCCTGGCGCACCTGCTCCATGACCCGCGCGGCGACCTGCACCACCGGGTCGTGGTCCAGGTAGGACGTGCCGACCAGCAGGGCGCGCACGCCGATGCCGTAGGTGCCCCGGTCGGCGTCCACCTCCACCCAGCCGCGACCGACCAGCGTCTGCAACAGCATGTACAGGCTGGACTTGGGGTAGTTCAGGGTGCGGTGCAGCTCGGTGAGGGTCAGCCGGCGGTCGGCCGAGGCCAGCACCTCCAGCAGCTCCACCGTGCGGTCGGCGGACTTGACCGCCGCGGGTCTGGCCGGCGCCCCGGCCGGGACGACGTCGCCCGCGGCCTCGCCCACCACTTCGGCCACCACGACCTCCTCAGCAGCCATCACCTGGCTCGGGCCAGGAGATCTTTGCGCAACGCCCTTGACACGCGGATGTGGCGATTCTTACAGTCCGGCAGCACGTTCACAAGCTCGACTCTAGTTCACATACATGAAAACGGTGACGAGGAGGGGTGTTGGGCACATCGACCCGCTTGCGTTCCCTCCTGATCGCCGTGCTCGGCGTGGTCGGACTGGTCGGCGCCGGCTGTGGGTTCAGCCCGGCCGCGGCCAAGGACCCCACCGCGCCGCTGGAGGTGTGGACCCGAAGCAACGCGGCCAGCGCCAAGGTCTACGAGGCGATCTTCGCCGCGTTCGAGCAGGCCACCGGCATCGAGGTGGACTACAAGGCGGTGCCGATCGACTTCGACAAGTGGATCCAGCGCCGCGCCGCCGCCAGGAACCTGCCGGACGTGCTGATCAACGACACCGGCATGCTCGGCCTCTACCACTCGCAGGGCCTGGTCACCGAGATCCAGCCGACCAGCATCGCCGGCGGCACCGACATCACCGACCGGGCCTGGGACAGCGCCAGGGCCAGCGACGGCCACCACTACGGCGTGCCGTTCTCCGCGCAGGCCATGGTCACCCTCGTCCGCCGCGACTGGCGGGAGAAGCTGGGCCGGCCGGTGCCCACCACCTGGGCGGAACTGGTCGAGCTGGCCACCGCGTTCACCACGCAGGACCCGGACGGCGACGGCCAGGCCGACACCTACGGCATGCTCGTGCCCGGCACCACCGACCGCGGCTACCTGTCCTGGTGGGCCGCGTCCTACCTGTGGCAGGGCGGCGGCGACATCCTGGCGCCCACCGGGGACGGCGGCTACCGGGTCGCGGTGGACTCCGCCGAGAGCGTCGCGGCCGTGCGGTGGCTGCGCGGGCTGTTCTGCGACAGCAAGGTGATCCAGCCCGGCGCGCTGACCACCAGCACCGCCGACGCCCACCCGTTCTTCGAGACCGGCAAGGCCGGCATCTACCTGACCGGCCCCTACAACTTCGGCCGCTTCGACAAGTCGCTGGGCAAGGACCGCTACGAGGTGATCCCCACCCCGGCCGGCCCGGCCGGGACCACCGTGCTCGGCGAGGGCGAGAACGTCTACCTGATGGCCGGCTCGGCCCGGCCGGACGCCCAGCGCGCCCTGGCCGAGTTCCTGATCAGCCCGCCCGCCCAGCAGATCGGCATGCGCGGCCAGCCCCAGCCGGTGGTGCGGCTGCCGGTCAACCGCACGGTCGACGTGCACGCCACCTACCAGGACCCGCGCTGGGACCTGGTCGCCAGCAGTTACGCCGAGGACGCCAGGCCCTTCCCCAACGTGCCCAACTTCCAGCCGTTCCGGCAGCAGACCGCCGAGGCGCTGAACACCATCTTCGCCTCGTGCACCGACGACGTGCCCGGTGAACTCGGCGCGCTCGCCACGGCGCTGACCGCGGAACTCCAGGCGCAGGGGATGGCGGTGCCATGAGCTTCACCCAGCACACCGGCCAGGGGGCCGGCCGGTCCGGGGGGACCACCGACGTGGGCTCGGCGGCTAGTGGCGGCGGTGCCGCTGGTGCCCACCCTCCCGCTGGACGGCGCGGAACGCGCCGTCCAGCGGGAACCCTGGTGCCCTGGCTGTTCCTGGCGCCGGCCCTGGTGTTGTTCGCGCTGTTCAAGTACGTGCCGATGGTCGAGGGCGTGCGGCTGAGCCTGTACGAGGTGCGGCCGTTCCTCGGCGACGTCTGGGTGGGGCTGGACAACTACGCCAGCGTGCTCACCGACCCGCTGTTCCGCACCGCGGCCGGCCACACCCTGCTGCTCGCCCTCGGCACCACGTTCGGCTCCATGCTGGTCGGCTTCGGGCTGGCGCTGCTGCTGGAGGGGCAGGCCCGCACCCTGTGGTTCGTGCGCTCGGCGGTGTTCCTGCCGGTGGTCACGGCCGCCGCCGTGGTCGGCGAGATCTGGCGGATGCTCTACTACCCGGCCCCGGACGGGTTCGTGAACACCCTGCTGTCCTGGGTGGGCCTGGGCCCGTGGCCGTTCCTGGACAGCCCGGACACCTCGCTGTGGTCGGTCATGGCGGTGGGCGTGTGGAAGGGCGCGCCCTACGACATGGTGATCATCCTGGCCGGGCTGGCCGGCATCGACCGGCAGCAGTACGAGGCCGCCGCCATCGACGGCGCCTCGGTCTGGCAGCGGCTGCGCCACGTCACCGTGCCGGCGCTGCGGCCGGTGGCCTCCATCCTGCTCACCCTGGCCGCCATCCGGGGCCTGCGCGTGTTCACCGAGGTCTACGTGCTCACCGGCGGCGGCCCGGCCAACTCCACCACGGTGTGGATGACCACGCTGATCTCCCGGGGCTTCGAGAAGCAGGACATCGGGGTGGCCTCGGCAGCGGCCGTGCTGCTGTTCCTGGTCACCCTGGCGCTCACCGTGGCGGTGCGGGTCTACCGGGCCAGGAAGGAGATCGGGTGAGCACGCGGGAGCGGGTGGCACGCGGTCGCGGCGTGGCCCAGCGCTACGACACCGCACTGGGCTGGGTCGGTGGGCGCGCGGTCCGGGCCGGCGCGGGCGGCCGGGTGCACTGGCCGGCGCTGGCCGGGGTGGCCGTGCGCGTGCTGCTGTGCGTGGCCGCGGTGCTGGTGTTCTGCGGCCCGCTGGTCACCGTGGTCTCCGGTGCCTTCGACCACACCCCCGATCCCACCGAGCTGTCGCTGCTGCCCAGGCACCCCTCGCTGACCAACTTCACCACCGCCGGCGAGTACGGCGTGTGGCACTACCTGGTCAACTCGCTGGTGATCGCCGGCGGCGCCCTGGTGCTCCAGGTCGCGGTCAGCGTGTTCGCCGCCTACGCGTTGGCGCGCAAGCGGTTCCGGTTCAGCGCGGTGGTGTCGCTGCTGATCCTGGTGACCATGATGCTGCCCGAGGAGGCCATCGCCATCCCGCTGTCGCTGGTGCTCGGCGACGTGCCCGTGGTGCACGTGAACCTGCAGGGCAGCCTGCTCGGCGTGATCCTGCCGCTGGGCGCGTGGGGGTTCTCCATCTTCGTGATGACCGAGTTCATGCGGGAGATCCCGGTCGAGCTGGAGGAAGCGGCCACAGTGGACGGTGCGGGCGAGTTCCGGGTGTTCGCCCAGATCGTGCTGCCGCTGTGCCGGCCGGCGCTCGGCGTGATCGCGGTGCTCGGCTTCAACATGATCTGGGAGCAGTACCTGCTGCCCATGGTGGTGGCCACCGACCCGGCCGACTACACCCTCACCGTGGCGCTGGTGTCACTGCGCTCCAACGAGGAGGTCGGACCGGGCATCGTGCTCGCCGGCGCGCTGCTCGCCCTGGTCCCAAGCCTGATCGTGTACCTGTCGCTGCAGAAGTCGTTCCTGCGCGGCATCACCACCGGCGCGGTCAAGGGATGATCGAGGCGACCACGCCTACCAGCGAGATGATGGGGTCTGTATGCATTTGGACGGTGTGCTCTTCTTTCCCGTGACGCCCTTCGACCCGACCGGCGCGCTCGCTGAGGACGTGCTGGCCGAGCACGTCGACCGGGGCGTGGCCGCCGGTCCGGGCGGGGTGTTCGTCGCCTGCGGCACCGGGGAGTTCCACGCGCTCGAACCCGCCGAGTTCGAGCGCGTCGTGCGCGTGGCAGTGAACACCGTCGCCGGTCGCGTGCCGGTGTTCGCCGGCGCCGGCGGGGCCCTGCCGCTGGCCACGACCTACGCACGGGCCGCGGCGCGCGCCGGCGCGGACGGCCTGCTGCTGCTCCCGCCCTACCTGGTGGCCAGCCCGCCGCAGGGGCTGACCCGCTACATCGCCGCCGTGGCCGGCGCCACCGACCTGCCGGTCATCGTCTACCAGCGCAACAACGCGGTGTTCACGCCGAGCAGCGCGGTCGAGGTGGCCAGGCTGCCCACCGTGGTCGGCCTCAAGGACGGCCTTGGCGACCTGGACCTGTTGCACCGCATCGTGCTCGCGGTGCGCGCCGAGGTGGACAAGCCGTTCCAGTTCTTCAACGGCCTGCCCACCGCCGAACTGACCCAGCCGGCCTACCGGGGCATCGGCGTGGACCTGTACTCCTCGGCGGTGTTCTGCTTCGCACCCGAGATCTCCCTGGCCTTCTACCGGGCCCTGCGCGACGGCGACACCGACCTGGTGACGGCCCTGCTCACCACGTTCTACCGGCCGCTGGTGGAACTGCGCGACAGGGTGCCCGGCTATGCCGTGTCCCTGGTCAAGGCCGGGGTCAGAGCGGGCGGGCTGGCCGTCGGCGGGGTCCGCCCGCCGCTGGTCGACCCCACCGAGGAACACCTGGCCGAACTGGCGCGCATCGTGCACGCCGGCCGCACGCTGGTGGAGGAGCGTTCATGAAGATCACCGACATCGTGCTCACCCCGGTCGCCTTCCGCGACCCGCCCCTGCTCAACGCCACCGGCGTGCACGAGCCGTGGGCGCTGCGCACCATCGTCGAGGTGCACACCGACGAGGGGCTGACCGGGCTCGGCGAGACCTACGGTGACCTCGGCCACCTGGAGCGGCTGCGCGCGGTCGCGCCCGCACTGTCCGGTGTGGACGTCTACGCGCTCAACCGGGTGCACGCCGAGGTGGCCGCCACGCTCGGCGGTGCGACCGGCGCGGACAAGCACGGCCTGACCGGGCAGATCACCCCGGAGGGCACGGTCAACCGGGTGTTCTCCGCGTTCGAGGTGGCGCTGCTGGACATCCAGGGCAAGGCCGTCGGCCGGCCCGTGGCCGACCTGCTCGGCGGCGCCGTGCGCGACGCCGTCCCCTACAGCGCCTACCTGTTCTACAAGTGGGCCGGCCACCCCGACGCCGAGCCCGACGAGTGGGGCGCGGCCCTGGACCCGGCCGGTGTGGTCGCCCAGGCCCGGAAGATGATCGACGAGTACGGGTTCGGCTCGATCAAGCTCAAGGGCGGGGTGTTCCCGCCGGAACAGGAGATCGAGGCGATCCGCGCGCTGCGCGCGGCCTTCCCCGACCACCCGCTGCGGCTGGACCCGAACACCGCGTGGACCCCGCGGACCTCGCTTGAGGTGGCCAGGGAACTGGACGGGGTGCTGGAGTACCTGGAGGACCCCACCCCGGACATCCCGGGCATGGCCGAGGTGGCCCGCGAGGCGCCGATGCCGTTGGCCACCAACATGTGCGTGGTCGCGTTCGAGCACCTGGCCCCGGCCGTGGCGCAGAACGCCGTGCAGGTCATCCTGTCCGACCACCACTACTGGGGCGGGCTGACCCGCTCGCGCCACCTCGCCGCGATCTGCGACACCTTCGGCATCGGCCTGTCCATGCACTCCAACTCGCACCTGGGCATCAGCCTGGCCGCCATGACCCACCTGGCCGCGGCCACCCCCAACCTGAACTACGCCTGCGACACGCACTACCCGTGGAACCGGGCCGACGACGTGGTCAAGCCCGGTGTTCTGTCCTTTGTGGACGGGGCGGTGCCGGTGCCGGCCGGGCCGGGGCTCGGCGTGGAGCTGGACCGCGACGTGCTGGCCCGGCTCGCCGAGAACTACCGGACCTGCGGCATCCGCCAGCGCGACGACACCGGGTACATGCGCACCGTCGACCCGAGCTACGAGAGGAAGCAGCCCAGGTGGTGACCCAGGCGGACAACCCGGCGGCGGCGCCGGGACAGGCGGCCGACGAGGTGCGCGCCGTGGCCCACGCCTACCCGTGGGACCTCATCGGCGACCCGGACGCGGCCGGGCGCATCGCCGGACTGGGCGTGGACGCGGTGGCCCTGGCCGCCTCCTACCACACCGTGCGGGCGGACACCCCGCTGCACCCGACGCACCGCCTGGTGGACGCCCGGCACGCCGCGTTCTACCTGCCGGTGCGGGAACACGTGTGGCGGGGCCGACGGCTGGCCCCGGCCGGACCGTCCTGGGTGGACGGTGAGGGCCCGTTCGCGGGCAACTCGTTCGGCCAGGCCGCCGCCGCGGTGCGCGCCACCGGCCTGCCGGTCCACGCGTGGACCGTGCTCACCCACGCCAGCCGGCTCGGCTCGGCCCACCCCGAGCTGAGCGTGCGCAACGCCTTCGGCGACCACTACCCGTACGCGCTGTGCCCGGCCAACGCCGAGGTCGTGGACTACTGCCACACCCTGGTGTCCGAGGTGATCGAGGTGGGCGCGCCGGACGGGATCATCCTGGAGGCGTGCGGCCCGCTGGGCGTGGTGCACGGCGGCCACCACGAGAAGACCGAGGGCGCCGACTGGGGCCCGGTCCGGCAGAGCCTGCTGTCGCTGTGCTTCTGCGCCGGCTGCCGCCAGCGCTACACCGACGCCGGTCTGGACATGGCGGAGCTGGCCGCCCGGGTGCGGGCCGGCGTGGACGGCGGTGAGCCGGCCAGCGTGGCCGAGGCCCTTGGCGGGGAACTGGCCGCCGCGCTGTCGGCGGTGCGCACCGGCGTGGCCAGGGACCTGCGCCAGCTGCTGGTCGGCCGGGTCCGCGAACTGGCCCCGGACACCCGGGTGGTCGTGCACGCCAACGCCGACGAGTGGGCCACCGGCCCGTTCGCCACGGTCGCCCCGGCGGTGGCCGCCGACGTGGACGTGCTCACGGTGAACTGCTGGCAGGGCCCGGAGCGCAGCATCCCGGGCATCCGCGCGCTGCGCGAGCTGGCCGGCCCGGACACCCGGCTCGCCGGCTACGTGCTGGCGCTGCCGCCCACCCCGGCCGACGGCGCCCTGCTCGCCGACCACCTGCGCCAGTACCAGGCCGAGGGCGTGCGCGAGTTCCACCTCTACCACGCCGGCATGGCCTCACCCGCCCGCCTCGCCGCCCTCCGCCACGCCGTCACCCACCTCGCGAGTTGACTTTGCAAACCCCGCGAGTCGACAGTTCAGGCAGGGCCATGTGGGTGAACCCGGCCCGAGGACAGGTCCCGCCGGCCGCGCGCCGGCGGGACCGGCCCACAGCGAATTCCCGGTTCCGGGCAACCCCGGCGGCGGGGTGCTCCGTCCTCTGGACATGAAACGCACAGAACGCATGGCAACCGTGGTGGGCGCTGGTCTGCTGCTGGTGGTGGCGAGTGCGTGCGCGCCATCGGAGCGGGACAGCGTCGCGGCCGGATCCGGGAGCGGTGGCTCCGGAACGGTGTTGACCACCTCGCCGAACCCGCCGAGCAGCTCGGCTGATCCGTCCACTTCGGACCAGGTGGTGCCCAACGGGGGCACGGCCGTGCCCGGTGACCGGGTGGACGCGACCGCGCTGCCCGAGGGGTACCCGGTGCAGGTGTGGACCGAGGGCGACGGCACGACCGTGGGCGTGACCGGCCAGGAGGGCGGCTGCGGCAAGGTCCGCGCCGAGGTGACCGGGCAGTCCGCCGCGGCCGTGGCCATCGACCTGGTCGAGACCGTGCCCGCCGGGGAGCAGTTGTGCACCATGGATCTGCGCTACCCGCCGCTGAGCGTGCGGATCGACCAGCCGCTGGGCGAGCGGACCGTGGTGCTGACCGAGCGGACCGAGCAGAAGTGACCGAACCGACCGAACGCGACACGGACACCGCGCGGTCAGCGGGCCGGTGGTCGACCCGCTGACCGCGCGGTCGCGTCAGCGGCGGAACGAGATCTGCAGGGTGGGCGCGGCGGACTCGGCGAAGAAGTCGTTGCCCTTGTCGTCGACCACGACGAACGCGGGGAAGTCCTCGACCTCGATGCGCCAGACCGCCTCCATGCCCAGTTCCGGGTACTCCAGCACCTCGACCTTGCGGATGCAGTCCTGGGCCAGCCGCGCGGCCGGACCACCGATCGAACCCAGGTAGAACCCGCCGTGCCGCTGGCAGGCCTCGGTGACCTGGCGGGAGCGGTTGCCCTTGGCCAGCATCACCAGGGAACCGCCGGCCGCCTGGAACTGCTCCACATAGGAGTCCATCCGGCCGGCCGTGGTCGGGCCGAACGAACCGGACGCGTACCCCTCGGGCGTCTTGGCCGGGCCGGCGTAGTACACGGCGTGGTCGCGCAGGTACTGCGGCATGGGCTCACCCGCGTCCAGCCGCTCCTTGATCTTGGCGTGCGCGATGTCGCGGGCCACCACCAGCGGGCCGGTCAGCGACAGCCGCGTCTTCACCGGCAGCTTGGCCAACTCGGCGCGGATCTCGGCCATCGGCCGGTTCAGGTCGATCCGCACCACCTCGTCGGACAGGTCGGTGTCGGTGACCTCGGGCAGGAACCGGGCCGGGTCGCGCTCCAGCTGTTCCAGGAACACGCCCTCGGGCGTGATCTTGGCCTTGGCCTGGCGGTCGGCCGAACAGGACACGGCGATGCCGACCGGGCAGGACGCACCGTGCCGGGGCAGCCGGATCACCCGCACGTCGTGGCAGAAGTACTTGCCGCCGAACTGCGCGCCGATGCCGAACTGCCTGGTCATCTCCAGCACCTGCTGTTCCAGGTCCACGTCGCGGAAACCGTGTCCCAGCGCGGAACCCTCGGTGGGCAGGTTGTCCAGGTAGCGGGCGGAGGCGAGCTTGGCGACCTTGAGGTTGTACTCGGCCGAGGTGCCGCCGACCACGATCGCCAGGTGGTAGGGCGGGCAGGCGGCCGTGCCCAGGCTGCGCAGCTTCTCGTCGAGGAACTTGGCCAGCCGGCTCGGGTTGAGCAGCGCCTTGGTCTCCTGGTACAGGAACGTCTTGTTGGCGCTGCCGCCGCCCTTGGCCATGAACAGGAACTCGTAGCGCGGCTCGGTGCCCGGCGCCGCGTACAGCTCGATCTGGGCGGGCAGGTTGCTGCCGGTGTTGCGCTCCTCCCAGAACGACACCGGAGCCAGCTGCGAGTAGCGCAGGTTCAGCTCCTGGTAGGCGTCGAAGATGCCGCGCGAGAGCGCCTCCTCGTCGGTGCCACCGGTCAGCACCGACTCGGTGCGCTTGCCGACCACGATCGCGGTGCCGGTGTCCTGGCACATCGGCAGCACGCCACCCGCGGAGATGCAGGCGTTGCGCAGCAGGTCCATGGCCACGAACCGGTCGTTGCCGCTGGCCTCCGGGTCGTCCACGATGGCCCGCAGCTGGGCCAGGTGCGAGGACCGCAGCAGGTGCTGGATGTCCCGGATCGCTTCCTTGGCCAGCAGGGTCAACGCGGCCGGGTCGACCTGGAGGAAGCGGCGTCCAGCGGCTTCGACAACGCTCACGCCGTCCGAGGAGACCAGCCGGTACTCGGTGTGGTTGTCCTGGCCGAGCGGCAGCATGTCGGTGTACTGGAACGTGGTGGTGGGCACGTCGCGGGCTCCCTTGCGCGCAATCTGGGATACCCGAGGGAAAGTACCGTGCCCGCCCCCGCCGAGGCCCACCTGGCGCGCTGTGATCTGTGTCTAGGAGGATCGGACACCAGTCGCGGTGGAGAGGGGGCACGCGGTGGACAGTCGAACCAAGGCGCCGGTGACCGACGCACAGCTCGCCGAGATCGTGCGGGCGGCGTGCGGGGCGGGTGAGCGGCTGGTCGGGCACGTCGAGTTGACCGACGGCACGTTCAACACGGCCTACCGGCTGCGCCTGGCCAGCGGCGGCGAGCTGGTGCTCAAGGTGGCGCCGCCGGCCGGCACGGCGTTGCTGCGCTACGAACACGACCTGCTGCGCACCGAGGCCATGGTCTACGAGCTGGTCGGTGCGGCCGGCGGGGTTCCGGTGCCCGCGGTGGTGGCGACCGGGTTCGACCAGGCCGTGCTGGACCGGGACTACCTGCTGGTGACCGCGCTGCCCGGGCAGCCGTGGCCGGCGGTGCGGGAAGAACTGACCGAGCCGGTGCGCCGTGCGCTGCGCCACCAGCTGGGCGGCCTGACCGCCCGGCTGCACACCATCGCGGGCCCGGAGTTCGGCTACCCGCAACCCGGTGCCGGGCTGCGTGCGGACACCTGGCGGGCGGCGTTTCTGGCCATGGTGGACGCGGTGCTGGACGACGCCGTGCGCTACCGGGTCGCGTTACCGCTGCCGGTGCCCGAGATCGCCGCGCTGGTCCGGTCGGCGGCGGACGTGCTGGACGAGGTGACCACGCCCCGCCTGGTGCACTTCGACCTGTGGGAGGGCAACGTGTTCGTGGCGTTGACCGAACCCGGCCGGCCGAGGGTGACCGGGCTGATCGACCCGGAGCGGGCGTTCTGGGGCGACGAGTGCGCCGACTTCGTGTCGCTGGCGCTGTTCGCCGACATCGAGGCGGATGCCGACTTCCTGGCCGGCTACCGGGCGGCCGGGGGACGGGTGGAGTTCACCCCGGCGCTGCGGCGGCGGCTCACCCTCTACCGCGCCTACCTGGACCTGGTGATGGTGGTGGAGGCCAGCCCACGGGGCTATGTGGACGATCCGACGAACCTGCCGCGCGACCGGTTCTGCCGGGCCAGGCTGGCCGAAGAACTGGCCAGGCTGGCCGAGTCGGCCTGACGGACCGCGAAGCCCGGCCGGCCCGGCAGAGCCGACCAGCCAGCAGCGCCGGGCGCCGCGGAAGAACCGGACGACGACCAGTGGAGCCGGACGACACGGAGCAGCCGGAAAAGCCGGAGGAGTGGGAAAACCCGGAAATAGGCGGAAGGCCGGGCCCGACCCCGACGGCCCCGACCTTCCTCAGTGCGCGACGGCGGTTGTGCTGAGCGACCCGCGCCGCGTGGTCTGTGACTACGCAAGACCGTGCCGTGATTTCAGTCACAAGTCAATGCGTCCAAACAGGTGATTCAGGGGGAGAGCGAGTTCACCGAGCGCATCAGCTCGCGTAGGCGCGCAGTCGTTCCGCCCGGTCACCCTGCCTGAGCTTGGCCATGACCTCCCGCTCGATCTGCCGGACCCGCTCCCGGGACAGCCCGAACCGCTTGCCGATCTGGTCCAGCGTCTTGGGCTGGCCGTCCTCCAGGCCGTAGCGCAGCCGGATCACCGCCTGCTCCCGTTCGTCCAGGGTGGCCAGTACCCGGCGCAGGTCGTCCTGCAACAGGCCGGAAATCACCGCGCCCTCGGCGTCGGTGGCCTCGGCGTCCTCGATGAAGTCGCCCAGCGGGGCGTCCTCCTCGGCGCCGACCGGCATGTCCAGGCTCACCGGGTCGCGCGCGTGGTCGAGCAGATCGGAAACCTTCTCCGGGGTCAGGCCGCATTCCTTGGCGAGTTCGACATTTGTGGCCTCGCGCCCCAGTTGCTGGTGCAGATCACGCTTGATCCGCGCGAGTTTGTTTACCTGCTCCACCAGGTGGACGGGCAGTCGGATGGTTCGCCCCTGATCCGCCATTCCACGAGTGATGGCCTGCCTGATCCACCACGTCGCGTATGTGGAGAACTTGTAACCCTTGGTGTAGTCGAACTTCTCCACCGCGCGGATCAGGCCCAGGTTGCCTTCCTGGATCAGATCAAGAAGCGGCATTCCGCGCCCGGTGTAACGCTTGGCAAGAGAAACGACCAGCCGCAGATTGGCTTCCAGCAGATGGTTCTTGGCCAGATTGCCGTCCCGCACCAGCTCGTTCAGCTCGGCGCGCCGCTCCGGGGGCAGCCGCTTGGCGGTGTCCAGCATGTGCCTGGCGAAGACGCCCGCCTCGATCCGCTTGGCGAGATCGACTTCCTGGGCCGCGGTGAGCAGGGCGGTCCGCCCGATCCCGTTCAGGTAGACGCGGACCAGGTCGGCGGCTGGCCCCTGCGCGTCGAGGTCGGCCTCGGCGACGAGCTCGTGGTCGTTGTTCTGTGGGACGGTCATGGTGCTCCCTCCCCTTTCGCGGGCTGGCGTGCGGACACGTCACATACCGGCGCTGCGCTGCGCGGCGAGCCTTTCCGGCGTGGCCACCCGGGGGATACCCATCGCCTGTCTGGCTGGACACTTGGGGAAACGAGTTCGAATGGAAATTCGTTCCCGACTCCTCACGCTGGAAGACGTCGCAGCCCTCACACCGGTTGCGCCGCGAATCCTGAGGATTGGCTGAGAGAGCGGGAGTCCCGACCCGACGCCCGCCCACCGCGGCGCTTCTTCAGACTTCGACCAACACCGTGAACGGCCCGTCGTTCTCGCTGCGCACCGACATCATCGCGCCGAACCGCCCGGTTTCCACCCGCGCGCCCCGCGCCCGCAACTCCGCCACCACCGCGTTGACCAGCCGTTCGGCCTGCTCCGGCCGGGCCGCCGCGGTCCACGAGGGACGCCGGCCCCTGCGGGTGTCGCCGTAGAGCGTGAACTGGCTCACCACCAGCAGGGGCGCGCCCGAGGTGGCGCACGACCGCTCGTCGCGCAGCACCCGCAGCTCGTGCAGCTTGCGGGCCATGGTCGCGGCCTGCTCGGCGGTGTCGTCGTGGTGAATCCCCAGCAGCACCAGCAGACCCGGCTCGTCGATCGCGCCGACCACCTCGTCACCCACGGTCACACTGGCGCTGCTGACCCGGGCCGCGACCGCCCTCACCGGGCCCCCGCGGTGTCCACCCCGGACGCCTGCCCGGCGGGCAGCCACTCGGCCGGCACGACCATGCCGTAGCGCACCAGGTCGCGCACCACCGGCAGGGCCGCGGCCACCAGCGCGTCCGTGGGCAGCCCGTGCCCGAACGCCAGCAGGTCGAGCAGGTCGGCCAGGGGCATGGCACCGCGGCAGCCGGCCAGCAGGGCCGCGGCCAGCTCGTCCAGCTCCTGCTGCCAGCCGGGGCCGTCGCCGCGGTGCAGCCGCCGCACCACGGTCCGCCAGCCGTCCTCGCCCGGCTCGGCGATCTCCTCCAGCGCCACCGTGGGCGGCACCACCAGCCGGGCCGCCAGCAACCGGTCGGCCGAGCCGTTGCGGCGCAGCCAGTCGACCCGGTCCAGCCAGGCCGCGCTCTCCGGCCCCAGCGGGTCGTCGAAGGCGTGCCGCAGGTCCTCGCACACCACCTGGCCCTGGCCGGCGGGCGCCGGCCGCAGCGTGACGAACCCGAAGCCGATGCCCGCCACGTCGTTGGCCTCGAACCAGTCCAGCCACGCCGAGGACTGCTCCCGGCCCTGCGGCGAGCGCGGGTCGATGCCGGCGTCGCGCAGCCAGGTGCCCACGTACAGCGCGGGGTCGGCCACGTCCCGCTGCACGAACCAGGCGTCCACGGCGTCGCCGCCGGGCAGCCACCCGCTCACCCGGTCGGCCCAGTCCTGGCCGCGCACGTGCAGCCAGGACGCCAGCAGCTGGCCGGTGCCGCCCTCGGTGAGGTGGCCGGGCAGCTGGTTGACGACCAGGGCGCTGGCCCCGTCCCCGGCCAGGCCCGAGTCGCGGTAGACGAAGTCGACCCGGGGCGGGCCCACCACGAACGGCGGGTTGCACACCACCTGGTCGAACCGCCGGCCGGCCACCGGCTCGAACCACGGGCCGGCCAGCAGCTCGACGTCCAGCTCGTTGAGCCGGAACGTGCCGGCGGCCAGCGCCAGGGCGCGCGGGGCCAGGTCGGTGGCGGTGATCCGGCGCGCGTGCCCGCTGGCGTGCAGTGCCTGCACGCCGCAGCCGGTGCCCAGGTCGAGCAGGGTGTCCACGGGCCGGCGCGCGGTGGCCCTGGCCAGGCTCAGCGAGGCGTGGCCCACACCCAGCACGTGGTCGGCGCGCACCTGGCCGCGCCGCTGGTCGGCGTCCAGGTCGGCGATCACCCACCAGGACTCGGTGTCCGTGCCGTGCGGGCGCACGTCCAGGCCGGCCCGCAGCTGGTCGGCGGACTCGGCCGGGGCCAGCAGCTCGGCCGCGACCGCCTCGTCCAGCGACAGCGGGGCCAGGGCCGCGCGCACGTCGGCGACCGGCTCGGCGTCGCCGAGCAGGAACAGCCGGACCAGCGTGCCCAGCTGGCCGCCGTCCAGGCTGGCCCGCCGCGCCGGCTCCGGCTCGCCCCGCCCGAGCGCGGCGTGCGCCTCGGAACCCAGCAGGTCGACGACGTCATCGGCCTGGTAGCCGGCGGTGCGGAAGGCCTCGCGCAGCCGCGCGCAGAAGCTCGGTGAGAGATCAGGAACCACGGCCCCATGCTCGCACGCGCCCCCGACCCCCACCGCCCACCACCACCGCGCGAGTCGACTTTGCAAACCCCCCGAGTCGCATTTCCAAACAGGGCCATGTGGGTGACATCCCACGCCGGCGCGCCGGTCTACTGGGCCGGCCGCTGGTCCTGGTCGGCCGGCGCCGACGGCACCTGCCCGCGCCGGGCGGCCACGGCCAGCGCCACCGCCATGGCCAGCCGCTGCGCCGGGTCGTCCAGCCGCACCGGGGTCACCTCGCTCAGCCGCGCCAACCGGTAGCGCAGCGTGTTCGGGTGCACCGCCAGCCGCCGCGCGGCCGTGCGCACGTCCCCCTGGGCGGCCAGCCACGCGTCCAGGGTGGCCGCGTACTGGGTGCCGTGGTGCGCGTCGTGGCGCAGCAGGTCGGCCACGGGCCCCCGGCTGGGCAGCCGGCCGGCGTCGGCGGCGTCGGCCAGCCGCTGCAGCAGCACCCGGGCCCACGCCTCGTCGTAGACCAGCGGGTCGCCCCCGTCAGCGGTGTGCAGCGCCAGGCACTCGTCCGCCTCCTGCCGGCTGATCGGCAGCTGGTTGGCGTCGGCGCAGCCACCGATCCCGGCGCGCACGGTCGCTCCCGCCGGCAGCTCCCTGGCCAGCGTGCGCACCCACGCGCGGGCCTGGTCCGGCTCCTCACCGCACGGCAGCACCGTGTACAGCACGTTGCCGAACAGGGCGCTGCGCCCCGGCCGGGACCAGCCGAAGCCCGCGGTGGCCCGCTCGAAGGCCAGCAGCGCCGCCCCGTGCTCACCCTCACCGACGTGCGCCTGCAGCGCGATCACCCGCAGCTCGGTGCTGGGCAGGCCGAGCCGGGCCAGCGCCGCGGGCGCGCTGGTGGCGTCGTCCAGCAGACCGATCACCAGGTCCGCCTCGGCCTGGCGCTCCAGATCGGCCCGCGCCCTGGCCCGCAACAGGTGCAGCGCGGCGGCGCGCGCCCCGTCCAGCAGGGCGGCGCTGCGCCGGGCCAGCTCCGCGCCGTCCGCCTCGTCGATCTCCACCCACACCGAGCCGAGCAGCTCCCGCCCGGCGCGCACCGCCGCGACCAGCCGACAGCCCAGGCTGTCGGTCAGCTTGGGCACCAGCAGCGGCTCGGCCGACCGGGCCAGGTGGTCGAACACGCCGTAGTCGTCCAGGGCCCGTCTGGCCTCCTCGGGCACCCGCCGGCCCAGGATGGTCTGCACCCGCACCGGGTCCACGTCCTGCTGGCGGTAGGAGTAGGCGAGCACCCGGGACTGCTGGTCCTCGATGGTCACCGGGCCGTCCACCACCGCGGCGATCGCGTCGGCCAGCGCGAACAGGTCACCACCGGCCTCGGTGGCCGAGCCGTGCCGGGGATCGCCCAGCACCAGGGTCTGGGCGGCGTTGGCCAGCTGGCTCCACGGCACGGCCGGGTCGATCAGCAGCACGGCCGCGCCCGAGCGGCGCGCCGCGGCCAGCACCCGCTCGTCCACGGGCGGGTGCCCGTGCAGCACCACCGCCGCCGCGGCGGTGCGCGCCACCAGCCGGGCCGCCGCCGAGGGCGTGCCCGTGCCCAGGCCGAGCAGCACGTCGTCCGGGGCGGCCGAGGGGCGCTCGACCGGATCGTGCAGGGCCACCCCGCGCAGCTGCACGTCCCGGCCGCGCGGCGCGCAGACCAGCTGCCCGCCCAGGCTGGTGAGCACGTCGACCAGCCGGCCAAGTGCCACCATCGTCCACTCGCTCACCTGCGTGGATACCGAACCCGCTGATGGTATCCGCCAAGTGGCACACCGGGCAGGTCTCGGGGACGCTGCCAGCGAGTGCCCATTCCGGAGAGGGGTGGCCGTGGCGGCGGTGACCGAGGTGAGCGAGACGCTGGCCGGGCTGACCGGGCTGCTCGGTCAGCTGGAGGACTTCTACCTGGACCTGCACCGGCACCCGGAGCTGGCCTTCCAGGAGCGGCGCACCGCCAACCTGGTGGCCCAGCAACTGCGGCGGCTGGGCTACCGGGTCAGCGCCGGCATCGGGCGGACCGGCGTGGTGGGGGAGCTGGCCAACGGTGACGGGCCGACGGTGCTGCTGCGCGCCGACATGGACGCGCTGCCGCTGGCCGAGCTGACCGGCCTGCCCTATCTGAGCCGGGAGACCGTGGTGACCGAGCAGGGCCGCGAGGTGCCGGTGATGCACGCCTGCGGCCACGACATGCACGTCACCTGGCTGCTCGGCGCCGCCGCCCTGCTCGCCCGCAGGCCCCGGCGCTGGGCCGGGCGGCTGCTGGTGGTGTTCCAGCCGGGGGAGGAGTCCGGTGAGGGCGCCCAGCGCATGGTCGATGACGGCCTGTTCGACCGGTTCGGCCGGCCCGACGTGCTGTTCGGCCAGCACGTCTCCCCGGCGCCGGCCGCCAGGATCGGCATGCGGGCCGGGCCGCTGATGGCCGCGATGGACGCGCTGCGCGTGCGCCTGTTCGGCCAGGGCGCGTCCGCGGCGCGGCCGGAGGCGTCGGTCGACCCGGTGGTGCTGGCGGCGGCCACGGTGATGCGGCTGCAGACCGTGGTGTCCCGGGAGGTCAGCCCGGCCGAACGGGTGGTGCTCACCGTCGGGCAGATCCACGCGGGCACCGCGGAGACGCTGATCCCCGCCGAGGCCCAACTGGGCCTGAGCGTGCGCACCTTCGAGGAGCCGGTCCGGAAGCGGGTGCTGGACGCGGTGGAGCGGATCGTCCGGGCCGAGGCGGCCGCCGCCGCGGCACCCCGGCCGCCGGAGATCGAACGGGTCAGCTCCTACCCGCAGCTGGTCAACGACGAGGCCGCGACCCACCGGCTGTGGGCGGCCTTCGCCGAGCACTTCGGCGCGACCGAGGTGTTCGAGTCGGAGCTGATCGCCGGCAGCGAGGACTTCGGGGTGCTCAGCGCCGCGGCCCAGGCGCCCTCGGTGTTCTGGACGGTCGGCTGCAGCGACCCGGAGCGCTATGCCAGGGCCAAGGCCAAGGGCAGGTTCGCCCAGGACATCCCGTCCATCCACTCGCCCCGCTTCGCGCCGCAGCGCCACCCCACCCTGCCGGTGGGCGTGCGGGCCCTGGTGACCGCGGCGATGACCTGGCTGAACCCCGGCTGACCCGGCACGCGGCGGCCGGGTGTTCCGGCCCCCGGGCGGGCGCGCCCGCGCCGACGGGTGTTGGATGGGGGGCGACGGTGGGACGATGGACCCGGAGGTGGTGTCGTGAAGAATCCCGAGCCAGACGGCACCCCGGTCCTGATCACCGAGGCCGCGCCCTCCTACGACGATCAGCAGGCCGCGCGCCGCCGCAAGTACGCGATCATGATGTCCATGCGCATCCCGTGCCTGGTCCTGGCCGGGGTGTTCTACCAGGTGTGGTGGCTGGCCCTGGCGTTCGTGGTGCTGTCGGTGCCGCTGCCGTGGATGGCGGTGCTGATCGCCAACGACCGGCCGCCGCGCAAGGCCGAGCACGCCAACAAGTACCGGCCCGACCGCAGGGCGATCGAACCCCGCCAGCACCCGGTCATCAACGGCTGACGGCGAACCGAGTTCACGTGGCCCAGGCCCGGCACGGGGTCCTGGGCCACCGCCCTGTCGTGCGGCCAGCCCTGACCGTCCGGCCCTGACTGGCTAGCACTGACCGTCCGGCGCTACCCGTTCAGTCCGGTGTCCGGGCGCTGCTGGCGGGCGGGCTGGGCGCCGACCAGCCGCACCGCGCTGGCCCCGGCCGCGACCCCGGCCCGCAGCGCCTCGACCGGACCGCGTCCGGCCAGCCACGCGGCCAGCAGCCCGGCGTCGAACGCGTCACCCGCGCCGGTGGAGTCCACGCACACCGCCGGTTCGGCCGGCACCGCCACGACCCCGTCCTGGTCCACCCAGCTCGCGCCCTGCTCGCCGGTGGTCACCGCGACCGCGCCCACCACGTCCAGCAGCTCGCGCGCGGCCGCCGGGTCACCGCTGCCGGTCAGCGCGGCCAGCTCGTCCTGGTTGGGCAGCAGCAGGTCCACGCCCCGGATCGCGGCCAGGAACCCGGCCGGGTCGGTGATCAGCGCCGCGGCCTGCGGGTCCACCGACGTGGTCAGCCCGGCCCGGTGCGCGGCGGCCAGCGCGGCCAGCCCCGCGGCCCGGGACGAGGCGTCCAGCAGCACGTACCCGGACAGGTGCAGGTGGCTGGCGCCGGCCAGCAGCGCCGGGTCCAGGTCGGCGGGGGAGAACCGGGCGTTGGCGCCCCGGTCGGGCAGCATGGTGCGCTGGCCGTGCTCGTCGACCAGCACCACCACGCAGCAGGTCGCCGCGTCCGGGTCAACGGCGAACGCGCAGCGCACCCCGATCGCGGTGAGTTCGGCGTGCACCTGCCGGCCGGCCGAGTCCGCGCCGACCCTGGCGACCAGCACCGGCGACGCCCCGCACTGCGCCAGCCACGCGGCCGTGTTGGCGCCGGCCCCACCCGGTTCGATGCTCACCCTGGCCCGGCTGTCACCGCCGTGCACGATGCGTCCGGTGTACCTGGCCACCACGTCCAGGCCGGCGTCGCCGACCACGATGACCGGGCCGCCGAGGGGCGCGCTCCGGCTCACTCCCGCCATCCGGCCAGGGCCACGGCCGTCTCGGCGGCGAGTGCCGCGTTGGACAGCACCAGCGCCTCGTTGGCGTCCAGGCTGACCCCGCCGCTGGCGGTGTGGAAGTGCTCCAGCAGCACCGGGGTGACGTCCTTGCCGTGCACCTGCCGCTCGGCGAGCAGGGCCAGGCCCTCCTCCAGCAGCCGGTCGTGCAGGTCCCTGGGCATCTCGTGGTCGACCGGCACCGGGTTGGCCAGCAGCACGCCCGAGCCACCGGGCACCTGGGCGCGGTGCGCGGCCACCACCGCGGCGGCCTGCGCGGCGTCGTCCACCCGCCACGGCACCTCGAACTCGGATTCACGCAGGTAGAAGGCGGGGAAGGCGTCGGTGCGGTAGCCGAGCACGGGCACCGAGCGGGTCTCCAGCACCTCCAGGGTGGCGCCGATGTCCAGCACCGACTTCACCCCGGAGCAGACCACCAGCACCGGGGTGCTGGCCAGCACGTCCAGGTCGGCGGAGACGTCCCAGGACAGCCGCGCGCCCCGGTGCACGCCGCCGAGGCCGCCGGTGGCGAACACGCCGATGCCGGCGGCGTCGGCCAGGGCGGCGGTGCTGGCCACGGTGGTGGCGCCGGAGCGGCCCAGCGCCAGGGCCGGCGCCAGGTCCCGGCGGGACAGCTTGACCAGGTCCGCGTCGGGCGCGCAGACCCGGTCCAGTTCGGCCGCGCTCAGCCCGACCACCGGCTGTCCGTCCAGCACGGCGATGGTGGCGGGGATCGCTCCGGCGGCCCGGACCGTGTCCTCCAGCCGCTGGGCCACCTCCCGGTTGCGGCCCGGCGGCAGCCCGTGGGCCAGCAGCGTGCTCTCCAGCGCGACCACGGCCTGCTGGGCGGCCAGTGCGTCGGCGACTTCGTCAGCGATCCTCATTGTCACGGCAATCATCATGACCGACCGGAGGTGTCCTTCCCGAATCCAGCCCGAGCCGGCGGCCTGCGACAACGCCCCGGGGCGGGGTGCTGGCTGGCCCGGACGGGGGCCGGCGACGTGGGGCATCATGGAATCCGTGAGCACTCCCACGCAGACGCTGCCGGACACCGGGACGCGCCCGGAGACCACCGACCAGACCGGCGACGACTCGCCGAAGATGTTCCACTACGTGCGCAAGGCCAAGATCGCGGAGAGCGCGGTGCTGGGCACGCACGTGGTGGCGCTGTGCGGCGAGGTCTTCCCGGTGACCAGGGCACCCAAGCCGGGGTCCCCGGTGTGCCCGGAATGCAAGCGCATCTACGACGGCCTGCCCCCTGGCGGCGACGACGACTGAGTCCCGGCCGGCCCGGCCGGGTGCACGCGTGCCCCGACCCCGGTGCTGACCGGGGCCGGGGCCGTCGCCCGTGCTGGCCCCGCGGGCTGTCCGGGCGGGCTCAGCCGCGCTTGCCCGCCGGGGCGCCGACCGGGGTCGCGTCGCCCTCGTCCGCCTCGTCCGCCTCGTCCTGCTCGGCGGCGGGGCCGTGCTCGTCGTTCATGGTCGCCTCGTTGAACGGGTCCTGGCCGGCGAGCACCCGGCGCATCTGCTCCCGGTCGATCTCCTTGGTCCAGGTGCCGATCAGCACCGTGGCCACCGAGTTGCCGGCGAAGTTGGTCAGCGCCCGCGCCTCGGACATGAACCGGTCGATGCCCACGATCAGGCCGACCCCGTCGACCAGTTCGGGCCGGTGCGACTGCAGGCCACCGGCCAGCGTGGCCAGCCCGGCGCCGGACACCCCGGCCGCGCCCTTGGACGCGATCACCATGAACAGCAGCAGGGTGATCTGCTCGGCCACCGACAGCGGCTTGCCCATGGCGTTGGCCACGAACAGCGAGGCCATGGTCAGGTAGATGGCGGTGCCGTCCAGGTTGAACGAGTAGCCGGTGGGCACGGTGATACCGGCCACCGACCGGCTCACGCCCAGGTGCTCCATCTTCGCGATCAGCCGGGGCAGCGCGGTCTCCGACGACGAGCTGCCCAGGATCAGCAGGAACTCCCGGCCCAGGTAGCGCAGCAGCGAGAAGATGTTCACCCGCGCCACCAGCCACAGCAGGGCGCCGAGCACCACCACCACGAACAGCACGCAGGTGATGTAGAAGCCCACCATCACCAGGGCCAGGTCGCGCAGGGCGGTGACGCCGGTGTTGCCGACCACGCCGGCGATCGCGCCGAACGCGCCCACCGGGGCCACCCACATGACCATCGCCAGGATGCGGAACACCAGCCGCTGGATGTGCCCGATGCCGCGCAGGATCGGCGCGCCGGTCTTGCCCATGGCCTGCAGGGCGAACCCGGCCAGCAGGGCGACCAGCAGCGTCTGCAGCACCTCGCCCTCGGTGAACGCGGACACCAGCGTCTTGGGGATGATCCCGAGCAGGAAGTCGGCCAGTCCCTCACCGCCCTTGACCTGGGCTTCCCCGGTCTTGCGCATGGCGTCGGTCAGCTGCAGGCTGTCCGCGTGCGGCAGCACGTTGCCGACCACCAGGCCGATGGCCAGCGCCACCGTGGACATCACCACGAAGTAGCCCAGGGCCAGGCCGCCGACCGCGCCGACCTTGGCCGCCTTGGCCACCGAGCCGATGCCGAGCACGATGGTGCAGAAGATGATCGGGCTGATCAGCATCTTGATCAGCGCGACGAACCCGTCACCCAGCGGCTTGAGGTTCTTGGCGACGTCCGGGGCGGCCAGCCCCACGACGATGCCGAGCAGGACCGCAGCGATGACCGCCAGGTAGAGAAAATGGGTGCGATCCCGCCTGCGCGGGGTCGGGCGCCCGTCAGACGGCGCGGTAGTGGACAACGCTCCTCCTCGACATGCTGTGCTGCTGCTGCGCTGCGGCGCACTGGCCCCGCGGGGCGGGTGACGGCGGAGCAACTATGTGCCAGTTCATGACCTGCGTCACCCTTGTGGTCATTTCGTACACGCGACACCGCCGTTACGGGCAGCACACGAAATCAGGGCCTGACCACGAATGGAGCATATTAGGTGCCCGCTGGCGGACACGCTCAGTCAGTATCCGTCCGGTTGGACTCGTCCGACGAGGGGGGCCGGCCGTACTCCGGTCGCCGGGCCCGGTCCGCGGTGGGCGGCCGGCCGTTGGCGCCGCGCCCCGGCTGCTCGGCCCACGGCCCGGACGGGCCGTCCGGTGGCTGAACGTCCGGGGACTGGCCGTGCGGGGGCTGGTCGTCCGGGGGCTGGTCGTCCAGGAGCGGCTGGTCGCCCGGCTGGTCCGCCGGGCGCCTGGCCCGCCAGGCCCGGCGGCCCTCCTCGGCGCGCAGCCGCTCGGCCGCCCGCTCCATCTCCAGCCGCCGCCACCTGCGGCGCTGCCGGCGGGTCATCTTCGCCGGGTACATCTCCTGGATCGCGCTGTTGAAGTAGGCGCCGCTGACGATGGCCAGCCCGATGAAGAACGCGAACAGCAGGAAGGCGATCGGGGTGGCCAGCGCGCCGTAGGTGTAGCCGGTGGTGGTGATCCAGCCGATGTAGAGCCGCAGGCCGATGCTGGACAGGATGAACACCACCATGGCCAGCACCGCGCCGGGCAGGCCCCGGTGCCAGGGCAGCTTGCGGGGCAGCGCCAGCTTGTAGAGCGTGGCCAGGGCGAGCACCAGCAGCACCGCGACCACCGGGTAGTAGAGCAGGCTGACCCACTCGGTGATGGTCGGCTGCCAGGCCACCGGGAAGAAGTTGGGCAGCAGGTCGGGGCCGATGGCCAGCACCGGCAGCCCGACGATGGCCAGCACCAGGAACGCCACGTACAGCAGCAGCGCGAAGATGCGCTGCCACACGTCGTGCCGCACCCCGTACTGGCCGTGCGCGACGGTGATGGCGTCCACGAACGAGGACATGGCCGACGAGCCCGCCCACAGCGAGAGCAGGAACCCCAGTGACACGATCTCGCTGCGGCCCTTGGTGAGGATGTCGGCCACGGTGGGCGCGATGATCCGCTCCACCACGTCCCGGTTGAAGATCGTCTGGCTGAACGACAGGATCTTGCCCTGCACCTGGTGCACCACGTCCGGCCCGAACCAGTCGCCCAGAAAGCCCAGGCTGCCCAGCAGGCCGAGGAGCAGCGGGGGCAGCGACATCGTCTGCCAGAAGGCGGCCTCGGCCGCCTCGGAGAAGATGTTGCCCTCCCACGCCTTGGCCAGCGTGCGCGCGAACAGCCGCAGCGCCCCTCGCCGCACCGGTGGCTCACCGGACGGGTGGCTGCTGCGGGCCGTGGTGTGACCGGACTGCGGATCCATCGCGTGCTCAAGCATGGTGCATGGACTTCGGCTGGGCCCAACCAACCCCGACATCAGGGGTGTGGCGCGCGGGCGTGGCCCGGCCCACGGGTGTTGCGCCACCGGGGCGATCGGCCGAACGGGTAGGCTGCCATGCGCCCTCACCAGCTTCCCGGCAGTGCTGCTGGCGCCCTGTGAGGGCATTCGTGCGTTCACGAGCCGGTGACCCCGAGGAAAGGAGCGGAGAGTCCGTGGCCCAGCCCGACTCCCTGGTCCAGGCTGACCCGGCAGCGGGCGTGCAGGCGCGGCCGCTGCGAGCCTGGCAGCGCAGAGCGCTGACGAAGTACCTCACCACCAAGCCCAGGGACTTCCTGGCGGTGGCCACGCCCGGCGCCGGCAAGACCACCTTCGGCCTGCGGGTCGCCGCCGAGCTGCTGGCCGACCGCACGGTCGAGACGGTCACCATCGTCGCGCCCACCGAGCACCTCAAGCACCAGTGGGCCGGCGCGGCCAGCGCGGCCGGCATCCCGATCGACTCCAACTTCCGCAACAGCTCCGGGGCGACCTCGCGGGACTACCGGGGGGTCGCCGTGACCTACGCCCAGGTGGCCGCGCACCCCTCGCTGCACCGGGTGCGCACGGAGAACCGCAAGACCCTGGTGATCCTGGACGAGGTGCACCACGGCGGCGACGCCAAGTCCTGGGGCGATGCCATCCGGGAGGCGTTCACCCCGGCCACCCGCCGGCTGGCGCTCACCGGAACGCCGTTCCGCAGCGACGACTCGCCCATCCCGTTCGTGGAGTACGAGCCGGACTCCGCCGGTGCGCTGCGCAGCCGCGCCGACCACGCCTACGGCTACGCGGACGCGCTGCGCGACGGCGTGGTCCGGCCGGTGATCTTCCTGGCCTACTCCGGTGAGACGACCTGGCGGACCAGCGCCGGCGAGGAGTACACCGCGCGGCTGGGCGAGCCGCTGACCGCCGAGCACACCGCCCGGGCCTGGCGCACCGCGCTGGACCCGACCGGCGAGTGGATCCCGTCCGTGCTGGCCGCCGCGGACAAGCGGCTGACCCAGGTGCGCCAGGGCGTGCCGGACGCGGGCGGCCTGGTGATCGCCACCGACCACGTCACGGCCAAGGCCTACGCGGACATCCTGCACCGCACCACCGGGCACGAGCCGGTGGTGGTGCTCTCCGACGACCCCAAGGCGTCCGGCCGCATCGCCGAGTTCTCCGCCTCGGACGACCGCTGGCTGGTGGCGGTGCGGATGGTCAGCGAGGGCGTTGACGTGCCCCGGCTGGCCGTGGGCGTCTACGCCACCAGCGCGTCCACCCCGCTGTTCTTCGCGCAGGCGGTGGGCCGGTTCGTGCGGGCGCGCCGGCCGGGCGAGACGGCCAGCGTGTTCCTGCCCAGCGTGCCCGTGCTCCTGCAGCTGGCCAGCGAGCTGGAGGAACAGCGCGACCACGTGCTCGGCAAGCCGCACCGGGAGAAGGGCGGCTGGGACGACGAGCTGGTCGCCGACGCCAACCGCACCAAGGACGAGCCGGGTGAGGAGGAGCGCGCGTTCACCGCGGTCGGCGCCTCGGCCGAGCTGGACCAGGTGATCTACGACGGCAACTCGTTCGGCACGGCCGCGCTCGCCGGCACCGCCGAGGAGCAGGAGTACCTGGGGCTGCCCGGGTTGCTCGAACCCGACCAGGTGCGCGCGCTGCTGCGGCAGCGCCAGCAGGAGCAGCTGGCCCAGGCCAGCAGGCGCAAGGCCGAGCAGCCCGAACCACCGCCCGAGCCCAAGCCGGCCCGCCCGGCGAGCGTGCAGGAGCACCTGGCCTCGCTGCGCCGGGAACTCAACACCCTGGTGGCGCTGCACCACCACCGCACCCGCAAACCGCACGGGGTGATCCACGGGGAGCTGCGGCGCGTGTGCGGTGGCCCGCCCACGGCCATGGCCACGGTGGAGCAGCTGGAGGAGCGCATCGCCACGCTGCGCTCCTGGTGACGCCCACCAGCGACGCCCGGCCCGCCCGCCAACCCGATCCGCCGGTCGGGTTGGCGCGGGCTGCCCGGATCAGCCCCGGCAGGCCCAGAACGAGGGGCCAGAACGGGACCCGGGACGGGGCCGGAACGGGGCGCTGAACCAGGCCGCGAACCGAGGCACCAGGTCCTGAACCAGGTCCTGGACAAGCCGCACCGACCGCACATCCGGCGGCCGCGCACCGGTCATCTGCCGGCCATCTGGCCGTTACACTGCGTGAACATTTGGTGTGAATGTCGCAGTCAGTCACCCGGTTAGTTATCTCGCTGTTGCCGCATCGTGTTGCGGAAATTCACCTGTATCGATTCCGTGTGGTTCCAGTCACCCGGCTGGGGGGCATACGTTGTGCGCCACAACATTCTCGGTCGGCGGCATCGACGCCGTCATGGCTGGCAGGAAAGGGATGGCGCATGCGCAGCAGAACCCTGGCCCTCGTCGCTGCGGGTACGGGCCTGGTCATGGGCCTCACGGGATGTGGGGCCAACAGCGCTGACAGCGGTTCGAGCAGCAGCACCACCAGCGCCGGCAACGGCAGCTCCGGTGGCGGCATCAAGGTGGGCGTGATCCTGCCCGAGACGACCAGTTCGGCCAGGTGGGAGGGGTTTGACAAGCCCCTGCTCGAACAGGCCATGCGCGCCCAGGGGCTGGACCCGGACGTGCAGAACGCCCAGGGCGACGTGAACAAGTTCTCCACCCTGGCCGACGGCATGATCAACAGTGGCGTGAAGGTCCTGGTCATCGCCTCGATCAGCAGTGAGAGCGGCTCGGCCGTGGCCGCCAAGGCCAAGGCACAGGGCATCCCCACCATCGACTACGACCGCCTCAACCTCGGCGGCAGCTCCGAGTACTACGTTTCCTTCGACAACCAAAAGGTCGGCCAGCTGCAGGGCCAGGGCCTGGCCGACGCGCTGGGTGACAAGCAGGGCGCGGAGATCATCGAGATCCAGGGCGCCCCCACCGACAACAACGCGACCCTGTTCAAGAACGGGCAGCGCCGGGTGCTCCAGCCCAAGTACGACTCGGGCGCCTACAAGCTGGTGCAGAGCCAGCCCATCGACAAGTGGGACAACCAGGTGGGCGGCCAGACCTTCGAGCAGATCCTCACCGGCAACGGCCAGAAGGTGGACGGCGTGATCGCCGCCAACGACGGGCTGGCCAGCGCGGTCATCACCGTGCTGCAGAAGTACGGCCTCAACGGCAAGGTCCCGGTGACCGGCCAGGACGCCACCCCGGACGGGCTCAAGGCGGTGCTGCGCGGCGACCAGTACATGACCGTGTACAAGCCGATCAAGCAGGAGGCCGAGGCCACCGCCAAGCTGGCCGCCGCACTGGCCAAGGGCGACACCGCGGGTGCCGACAAGATCGCCACCCAGACCGAGAAGGACCCGACCGGCAACCGCGACGTCAAGTCGGTGCTGCTGGAGCCGCAGCTGATCACCAAGGACAAGGTCAAGACCGTGTTCGACCAGGGCGAGATCAAGGTCTCCGACGTGTGCACCGGCGACACCGCCGCGCTGTGCCAGGCGCAGGGCATCTCCTGAGCACCACCACCCGCAGTCCGGCCCGACCCACCGTCGACCGAGCGACCCGAGGCGGTCGCGGGCCGGAACGCCCCCGTGGCGGGGTGCCGACCACACCCCGAACGGCACCCCGCCACGGCCCCACCCGTTCACGCATGGAGGAGTGCCGGTGAGCGAGCCCATTCTCGAACTACGCGGCATCAACAAGAGCTTCGGCGCCGTGCACGTGCTGCACGACGTCGACTTCACCGTCCGGGCCGGCGAGGTCACCGCACTGGTCGGCGACAACGGCGCCGGCAAGTCAACCCTGGTCAAGTGCATCGCCGGGATCCACCCGACCGACTCGGGCGAGGTGCTCTTCGACGGCAGGCAGGTCAGCATCCACGGCCCCAAGGACGCCGCCGACCTGGGCATCGAGGTCGTCTACCAGGACCTCGCCCTGTGCGACAACCTCGACATCGTGCAGAACATGTTCCTCGGCCGGGAACGCGGCAAGGCCGGCGTGCTCGACGAGGCCGACATGGAACAGGCCGCACGCCGAACCCTGGCCTCGCTGTCGGTGCGCACGGTGAAGTCGGTGCGCACCCCGGTGGCCGCGCTGTCCGGCGGCCAGCGGCAGACCGTGGCCATCGCCAAGGCCGTGCTGTGGGACAGCAAGGTCGTGCTGCTCGACGAGCCCACCGCCGCCCTCGGCGTCGCCCAGACCCGCCAGGTGCTCGACCTGGTGCGCCGCCTGGCCGAACAGGGCCTGGGCGTGGTGCTGATCAGCCACAACATGAACGACGTGTTCGAGGTGGCCGACCGGATCGCCTGCCTGTACCTGGGGCGGATGGCCGCCGAGCTGCCGACCAAGGACGTCAGCCACAGCCAGGTGGTCGAGCTGATCACCGCCGGCCGCTCCGGTGACCTGGGCATCGCCCGGCCGGACATGGCCGCGGTCTAGCGACCGGCCAGCCCACCACACCCGGCCGCAGCACGTCGGCCACCCACCGTCCACGGGACCGGACCACCAGAACCGGCCCGGCATTCGTGAGGACCCCGAGCATGAGCGACACCTCAGCCGGCACGGCGACGACCGGCGACAAGAACGACGAGCGCGGGCCCGCCCCGACCGGGGGCGAGGCCGGCGCGACCGCCAAGAACACCGCCAAGGGCCCGGACAGGAGCACCGACAAGGCGACCCCCAGCGCGGCCATCGCCGACTTCGGCATCGACACCACCTCCCAGACCACCGGCGAGGCCCTGCGCGCCTACGTCGCCCGGGTGCGCGGCGGCGAGTTCGGCTCGCTGCCCGCGCTGCTGGGTCTGGTGGTGCTGCTGGTCGTGTTCAGCGCCCTGTCCGACAGCTTCCTGACCCTGGGCAACATCGCCAACCTGCTGGCCCAGGGCACCGGCACCACGATCATCGCCATGGGCCTGGTCTTCGTGCTGCTGCTCGGCGAGATCGACCTGTCCGCGGGCACCGCGTCCGGCGTGACCGCCTCGGTGATGGCACTGCACCTGGTGCGCAACGGAAACCTGCTCTCCGGCATGGGCACCACGGTGTTCTACCTGTTCGCCGCGGCGCTCGTGGTCGCCGTGGTGCTCGCGCTGCTGCTGCGCGTCTGGATCGGCGCGGGGCTGTCCGCGGTGGCACTGGTCATCGTGCTGGCCGGCGTCCCGGCCAACCCGTGGGTGGAGATGCTGCTGGCGCTGTGCGTCGGCGCCGCGATCGGCTGCATCACCGGATTCCTGGTCGCCAAGGTCGGCATCCCCTCGTTCGTGGTGACCCTGGCGCTGTTCCTGGCCTGGGGCGGGGTCGTGCTCCAGTTCATCGGCGAGGGCGGCACCCTGGGGCTGCGCAACGACGTGCTGTTCGCGGTGGCCAACGGAAACCTGTCCACGGCGGCCAGCTGGGCGCTGTTCGTGGTCGCCGCCGGCGGCTACGCCGCGGTGGTGCTCACCCGGCACTTCAGCCGGCTGCGCAAGGGTTTGGTGGCCCAGCCGACCACCCTGGTCGCGGTCCGGGTCGGTGCCGTGGTCGTGCTCGGCGCGGCAGCCACCTACCTGCTGACGCTCAACCGCTCGGTGAGCAACGTGGTGACCATCTCCGGTGTGCCCTACGTGGTGCCGATCGTGCTGGTGCTGCTGGTGATCGGCACCTTCGTGCTGGACCGCACCCGCTACGGCCGGCACATCTACGCGGTGGGCGGCAACAAGGAGGCGGCCCGCCGGGCCGGCATCAACGTGACCCAGATCCGGATGAGCGTGTTCGTCATCTGCTCCTCGGTCGCGGCGCTCGGCGCCATCGTCTACTCCTCGAAGGTCGGCTCGGTCGACCCGAACGCCGGTGGCGGCAACACCCTGCTGTTCGCGGTCGGCGCGGCCGTGATCGGTGGCACGTCCCTGTTCGGCGGCAAGGGAAGGATCCGCGACGCGGTGATCGGCGGCGCCGTGCTGGCGATCATCCAGAACGGACTCGGCCTGCTCAAGCAGCCAGCCGCGGTCGTCTCCATCGTCACCGGCCTGGTGCTGCTGCTGGCGGCCAGTGTGGACGCGCTGTCCCGGCGGCGGGCCGCGGCCGCGCCGCGCTGAACCGCCTGACGCGCGCCACGTGGGAGATCAGGACCCGAGCGGATCAGCGTCGATCCGCTCGTGGTAGTCAACTGGTGTCCACTGTGCACGGCACGAGCAGGCAAGGCGCACCCGCTGAACGGGACTGACGGGATGACCACGTGACCACATCGACCGCTGGGGCCCGCCCGGACGAGGTCCGCAGACACAACCGGACCGCGGTGCTGCGCCGGCTGCACGTCGGCGGTCCGTGCACCCGGGCCGCGCTGGCCACCGAACTCGGTCTGAACCGCAGCACCATCAAGGCACTGGTCGACGGGCTCGCCTCGATCGGGCTGGTGGTGGAGAAGCTGCCGGCCCAGCGCAGCGGCGCCGGCCGGCCGTCGCTGCTGGTGCTGCCGCAGCCGCACGCGGCCGTGGTGCTGGCCGTGGACGTGCGGGTCGAACAGGTGGCCATCGCCATGGTCGGCATCGGCGGCGAGATCCTGGGCCGGCACAGCTGGAACCTGCACGGCAAGGCCCGCCGCCCCGACGAGGTGCTGACCCACATCGTGGAGTCGTCCCGGCTGCTGGCCGACGAGCTGTCCGTGGACATGGTGGGCGTTGGCGTGTCCGTGCCGGGCGTGGTCCGCCGCTCCGACGGGCTCGTGCACGAGGCACCCAACCTGCACTGGACCGACGTTCCACTGGGCGACCGGCTGTCCGCGGTGTTCCGGCTGCCCGTCCAGGTCGGCAACGACGCCGAACTCGGCGCACTGGCCGAACACGTGCGGGGCGCGGCCAGGACCGCCTCGGACATCGTCTACATCTCGGCGGACGTGGGCGTGGGCGGCGGCGTGATCTCGGACGGCGCGCCGCTGCGCGGCGCCGGCGGCTACATCGGCGAGATCGGCCACATGGTGGTCCGCCCGGACGGGCGCGCCTGCTACTGCGGCTGCCAGGGGTGCTGGGAGACCGAGGTGGGCGAGGCCGCGCTGTGCCGGGCCATGGCACTGCCCGAGGGCTCACCGCGCGGCGCGCTGGTCGCCGAACTGCGCTCGCTGGCCAGCCACCCGGACAGCGTGGCGCACCGGCTCGGCGAGTTCATGGACTGGCTGGCCCTCGGCCTGGTCAACGTGGTGAACATGCTGGCGCCCGAACTGGTCGTGCTCGGCGACCTGTTCACCGCGCTGCCCGCCCAGGTGGTGGAGCGGGTCAGCGCGATCGTGCGCGAGCGCAGCCTGGTGAGCAGGGCGGTCGGCGGCACCCGCGTGGTCAGCTCCCCGCTGGGCCGGGACGCCAAACTGGTGGGCGCCGCCGAACTGGCCTTCGAACCCATCCTCGACAACGTGTGAGCCGCGCCGCCGCACCCGAGCGGCTTCCACGCGGCGAGGACACGCCCCGGCCTCTGGTTGGTCCGGTCCGCACCGGGTACTGACCTCGGACGTGCCGGAAACTCGTCGACCTCATCGACCTCGTCGACCTCATCGCCGCGGGCCCGGGTTCCGCACCGCGGGTCGGCGCGCCGGTTCCGGCTCAGGCGGCTCGGCGGGCTCGTACCGGGTGGCGGGCCAGCGGGTGGCACCGGGAAGAAAAAACACCAGGGCGGGCGAGACCTGGGTGTCTCGCCCGCCCTGTGCGCCCGGAGTGCGGGTGCGGTCAGCCCTCCTGGATCTCGGCCGACAGCTCCCGCAGCTTCGCCCGGTGTTCACGCGCGTGGTGACCGCAGAACAGCAGTTCACCGCCGGTCGGAAGCACTGCGCGGATCTGCGCGGCGGCCCCGCAGCGGTCGCAACGGTCTGCAGCGGTCAGCTCGGGGCGGGTGAGCGTGGTGGTCATGGGTGTCTCCCTCCGTCCCGGCACCAGGGTTGGTGCCATTGATCCGGCTGCGACCACAGCGCCCTGGCTGGTCCGCGGTGCTCGCTAGTTCCACTCTTGCAGACGCTCGGCCGTACGTCAGTGTTCCCAGGCGGTTGGCGATTGCCGTCACGTCAGGAACTACCCGGATGTCGCAGCGATCAATCGCTCTACCTAACGTTTCCGTGCTTTCGAATGCTTCCCGCGTTCACGCACGGCGAACACCGGCCGACCGCGCCACCCGGCCCGTCAGCCCACCAACGGCGCCGCCGGCCGCCCACGCACACCAGCCGCCAGCGGGCCCAGGGCCGGCCAAGGCCGCTCGACAGCCACCCCAGAACGCCCCCGAACGCACCGGTGCCCCCGGCCGTCGTGCTGACCGGCCAGGGGCACCGCTGCGGGCTGTGCGCGTGTCGCGAAGGGGCAGCTCAGTCGAGGTAGTCGCGGAGCACCTGGGACCGCGACGGGTGGCGCAGCTTCGACATGGTCTTCGACTCGATCTGCCGGATGCGCTCCCGGGTCACGCCGTACACCTGGCCGATCTCGTCCAGGGTGCGCGGCTGCCCGTCGGTCAGGCCGAACCGCAGCCGGACCACGCCCGCCTCCCGCTCGGACAGCGTGGCCAACACCGACTGCAGCTGGTCCTGCAGCAGGGTGAAGGACACCGCGTCCACCGCGACGACCGCCTCGGAGTCCTCGATGAAGTCGCCGAGCTGGCTGTCGCCCTCGTCGCCGATGGTCTGGTCCAGCGAGATCGGCTCCCGGGCGTACTGCTGGATCTCCAGCACCTTCTCCGGGGTGATGTCCATCTCCTTGGCCAGTTCCTCCGGCGTGGGCTCACGGCCGAGGTCCTGGAGCAGCTCCCGCTGGATGCGGCCGAGCTTGTTGATCACCTCGACCATGTGCACCGGGATGCGGATGGTCCTGGCCTGGTCGGCCATGGCCCTGGTGATGGCCTGCCGGATCCACCAGGTCGCGTAGGTGGAGAACTTGTAACCCTTGGTGTAGTCGAACTTCTCCACCGCGCGGATCAGACCGAGGTTGCCCTCCTGGATCAGGTCCAGGAACGCCATGCCCCGGCCGGTGTAGCGCTTGGCCAGCGAGACCACCAGCCGCAGGTTCGCCTCCAGCAGGTGGCGCTTGGCCCGCTCACCGTCGCGGACGATCCACTGGAGGTCGCGGCGCATCTGCGGAACGAGCTTCTCGTTCTCCTCCTCGGCGCGGCGCACCCGCTCGGCCGCGTAGAGGCCGGCCTCGATCCGCTTGGCGAGTTCGACCTCCTCCTCGGCGTTGAGCAGCGCGACCTTGCCGATCTGCTTGAGGTAGGCCCGAACCGAGTCGGCCGACGCCGTCAGCTCGGCGTCCTTGCGGGCCTGCCGGAGGGCCTCGGACTCCTCCTCGTCCCAGACGAAGTCGCCGTCACCCGGCTTCGGCTCCTCAGCCTCGGCCTCGTCGGTGACGTCGTCGTCGACGAGGTCGACCTCGACGTCGGCGAGGTCCTCGACGTCCGGCGACTCCAGGTCGTCCGGCTCGTCGGAGTCGGAGACCTTCTTGGCCTTGGTCGGGCTCGCCTTGCCAGCGGTCTTCTTGGGCGCCCTGGTGGTCTTGGCGCCCGGCGATGCCGCCTTGGTGGTCCGGCCGGTCGCCGACTTCTTCGCGCCGGTCGACCTGGCCGCGGTCTTCCGCCCGGTGGTCGGCTTGGCGGCCTCGTCAGGCTCCGCCCTTACCGCGGCCGTCGTGGTGGTGGTGGCCTGGCTCGTCTTGGCGGCGCTCGCGGCGGTGCTGGAGCGTCGGGTTGCGGTTTCTGCGGCTGCCACGTACGCCCTTTCGCGACGATCGATCACGGCAGACCAAAGCGCGCGAACTTCGGTCGCCAGAATTCGGGGGAGAACCCATCGGCCTGAGAGTCCGCGTCAGGAGAGCTTGCGGTCCCAACCGCTCTCCCGCCGCCGGCCCTTGGTCGTGGGCACCGTTCCATTGTAACGACGAGAACCGCACCTGGTTGCTCCACGCGGCCAGCAAACTCGCGTCAACCAGCATCAGTGCAGCTAGAACGGGGTGCGGTTCTCGTCGTCCGGCAGTGGTGGCGCGAGGGTCAGTGCCCGATGCCGCCGCTGGCCGCCGAGGCGGCGCCGACGATGCCGGCGTCGTTCTTCAGCGCCGCCGCGACCACCTCACTGCGCACCTTCAACAACGGCAGCCACTTCTCCGCCTTCTTGCTCACCCCACCGCCGGCGATGATCAGATCCGGCCAGAGCAGGTTCTCCAGCGCGCCCAGGTACCGGCTCACCCGCTCGGCCCACTCCTCCCAGGACAGGTCCTTGTCCTCCTTCACCGAGGCGGCCGCGCGCTTCTCCGCGTCGTGGCCGTCCACCTCCAGGTGGCCGAACTCGGTGTTGGGCACCAGGTTGCCGTTCAGGAACAGCGCGCTGCCGATGCCGGTGCCGAAGGTGAGCAGCGTGACCACCCCGGACCGGTTCACCCCCGCGCCGAACCGCATCTCCGCCAGGCCGGCCGCGTCCGCGTCGTTGAGCACCACCACCTGGTCCTTGGCCAACCCGAGCCGGATCGCGAACAGCGCGGCGGCGTCGGTGTTGATCCACCGCTTGTCGACGTTGGCCGCTGTCAGCGCTGTGCCCTGCTTCACAACGCAGGGCAGGGTGATGCCGACCGGGCCGTCCCAGGCGAACTTCTCGACGATCTCGGCGACCACGTCGGCGACCGCCTCCGGGGTCGACGGCTGCGGCGTGGGGATGCGAAGACGCTCACCCTCCAGCGCACCTGCCTCCAGGTCAACAAGGCCGCCCTTGATGCCCGAACCGCCAATGTCAACCCCGAACCCGCGGGTAGTACCGCCCATCCCCGTGGTCCCTTCCTACTCGATTCAGTCCGTGGTGTCCGCAGAATCTAGCCTGGTGTAGTCCATAGGTGTCCTGCGAGTATGTGAAGAGGAACAATTTGAGGCACGACCTCCACGAGTTGGTCGACACCGCGCTGCGCGTCGCCACCGAAGCGGGTGAGCTGGTGCTCACCACCAGGCGCGCCGCCGTCGACCAGGTGGACACCAAGTCCAGTGCGACAGATGTGGTGACCGCCGGCGACCGGGCCGCCGAGCGGCTGGTCCGGACCAGGCTCGCCGAACTCCGCCCCGGCGAGCCGGTGCTCGGCGAGGAGGAGGGCGGGAACTCGACCACGGCCGGGCTGCGCTGGGTGGTCGACCCGATCGACGGCACGGTCAACTACCTCTACGGCATGCCCTGGTACGCGGTGTCCATCGCCGCACAGCTGGACGGGGTGTCACTGGCGGGAGCGGTGGTCGAGCCCGTGTCCGGCCGGGCGTGGACCGCGGCGCGCGGACACGGCGCCTACCTGGACGGTGCCCGGCTGCGGGTGTCCACCACCACCAGGCTGGACCTGTCCCTGGTGGCCACCGGTTTCGCCTACCGCGTCGAACGCCGCGCGCGGCAGGCCGAGATGGTCGCCAACCTGCTGCCCAGGGTACGGGACATCCGCCGCGCGGGAGCGGCCTCGCTGGACCTGTGCGCGGTGGCGGCGGGCTGGGCGGACGCATACGTGGAGCATGGCCTCAACCGGTGGGACTGGGCCGCCGGAGCCCTGGTGGCGGCCGAGGCCGGCGCCATCGTCACCCTGCCGGGCGATGCGGACAACAGGTTCGGCGCGGACGCCACGGTGGCCGCGACCCCGGGCATCGTCGACGAGCTGCACGCCGCCCTGCACGACTGCGGCTTCGCCGCTGTCTGACTCTGACCGCCACCCAGCCGCCCAAGCCCCTGAGCGCGGGCCCTGACGCGGGCCCTGACCGCTGCGGACCGGCGGGGGCCGCACGGTGCCGCCCGGTGCCGCCCGGCTGCCGGGAGGGCGCACGGGCCCGGCGGCGGCGTCAGCAGCGCACGTTGCGGGCGGCCTGCAGCAGCGCGGGGTCCAGGGTGGGCTGGCTGGCCTCGGCGACCTGCCCGCCCGGCTGCTCGGGGTGCTGCTCCGCCCACGCCTTGAGCTGGTCGAGCACCTTGCGCGCGTCGCCGTTCGGCTTGGTCTCGTCGAACTTCTCGCCCACGGCGAAGTCCACTGTGGCGTCCTGCCGGTCGTCGCGGACCAACTCCAGGCACGGCTCCACGATGCTGAGCGTGCGCGCGGCCTGCGCGCCGTTCGCGCCGAACCTGATCTGGCCGCGGCAGTTGAGGTCGCTGGCCGGGTACACCGGGTCGTTGTCCGGTTCCGCCGCCTGCTGGAAGCCCAGCTCGGTCAGCGCGGTCGCCGCGTACTTGGCCTGGTTGCGCCGGGTGCTGCCGTTGAACACCCGCACCTGCACCTCGTTGACCGGGATCGGGTCGGTGCGGTCAAGGGCGTCGTGCCCGAGCACCTGCCCCACCGGGGCGGCGGGTTCCCCGGACGGCCCCAGCGAGGGGTTCGTCGGAGCATTGCACCGGGTGGCCGCGTTCACGTCGTTGGCGTCGCTGAGCACCTCGACCCAGACGAAGACCGCCACCATGCCCAGGATGACGAAGAGCGCCAACGCCGGTAGCGGTCGCCGCCGCCGGTAACGCGACAACCGACTGCTCCCCCTGACGCCCGCGGCACCCACGTCCGCCGTCCTTCCTGGCCTCGCGCCACTAGCCCGGTTACTGAAGTTCGCCACTTGCCCGGTCACAGAAGTGTTTCCCCGGTCACTGAGTTGTTCGCGTTGATCAGCCTAGGTGTTGCCGCGTTTCCCCGTGGGGTCGCATACCCCCGGCGCTGCCGTTGCGGCACGCGATCGGGTCGACGCGGACAGTCATAGTGTGAATGACAAGCATCACGCTCCGCACGAGGTGGCAACACTGGTCACCAGCGTATCCGGCCAGCTAGGCCAGGTCCTTTCGTGGCATGGACTCCCTGTGGGTGACCCGATGCGCGAAACCGCGCGCGGTGGGCTACCCTCTCCGCGCTCTGCACACGATGGTCGGACTGGCACACGCGTTCTCAGGGGGTGGGCGTCCGACCGTGGGCACGAGACCTCCGTCACGTGGGCGGAGGGCACAAATTGGGGCGCTGGGACGTTGACCAGCGGCACGAACACAGTCTCCGTCGACCGCAGGGGTGAAAAGTAAGAGATGGCGACCGACTACGACGCTCCGCGCCGCAGCGAAGCGGACGAGCTCGCTGAGGACTCCCTTGAGGAGTTGAAGGCGCGGCGTAACGAGACGCAGTCAGGTGTGGTCGACGTCGACGAAGACGCGACCGCAGAGAACTTCGAGCTTCCCGGTGCCGACCTGTCGGGTGAGGAACTCACCTTCAAGGTGCTGCCGAAGCAGGCTGACGAGTTCACCTGCTCCCGGTGCTTCCTGGTGCACCACCGCAGCAGGCTCGCCGAGGAGAACAACGGGCAGTACATCTGCCGCGACTGCGCGTGATGGCCACATCGGCTTGACGGCCGCACCGCACGACAACCGCGACGCGCCGGGCCGCCACCCCGAAACGGGGTGCGACCCGGCGCGTTGTCGTTGACCCGTCCCGATCCCGCCGACCCGGCCGGCTCAGCGGATGCGCTCGCGCAGCAGCTCGGCCAACCGGTCCGCGGCGCGGACGCTGAACAGCCAGTAGGGGGTCGGGTCGTCCGGGTCGTTCAACCGCACCCGCAGCACCGGCCCGACCCAGCCGCGGTGCAGCACGAACGCCCTGGGGTCCAGTTCGGGGCCGAGCGCCTTGCGCTTGTCCTTGGCCGAGATCGCCTCGACCGAGTCGATGAACTCCACCGGCAGGTGCGCGTCACCCACCCACAGCTCGTCGTCGGCCAGCCGCACCCTGGTCCGGCCGAACATCAGCAACAGCAGCACCACCAGCGGCACCGCCACCAGGTAGGGCAGCCAGTACCAGATGCCGGGGAAACCCATGTTCACCTCGGCCGCCAGCAGGCAGCCGGCCACCAGCGGCAACGGCCACCCCCACCAGGGCACGGAGAGTCGTTCGGAGAACTCGGGCCGCACCTGCCGCCCGGGCTGCTCGCTGCTGTTCTCGCGGGTCATGGCCGCACCTGCCCTGTCGGTCACGGGTTCAGGGTAGTCTCGCGCGCCGTGCCCACCGTGGAGGTCCTGCTGACCCGGCTCGACCCGGGTGTCCCGTTGCCCAGCTACGCCCGTCCGGGAGACGCCGGCGCGGACCTGGTGACCACCACGAACGTGGTCATCGAACCGGGTGAACGTGTGGTGGTCGGCACGGGCATCGCCGTGGCGCTGCCCGAGGGGTACGCGGGCTTCGTGCACCCGCGCTCCGGGCTGGCGGCCCGGGTCGGGCTGAGCGTGGTGAACACCCCGGGCACGATCGACGCCGGCTACCGGGGCGAGATCAGGATCTGCCTGATCAACCACGACCGCCGGGAACCGGTGGTGCTGACCCGCGGTGACCGGATCGCGCAACTGGTGATCCAACGCGTGGAGCACGCCGTGTTCCGCGAGGTGGACTCCCTCACCGACCTGCCCGAGTCAGAACGCGGCAGCGGCGGGTATGGCTCGACCGGTGGACATCCCGTGTTCCACGGCTCACTGGAGGGCCCGGTGCGAGTACCGTCACCCAGCGCTGAGATCTCCGCCGACGTGACCAACACCGAAGTGGCCAATGTCGAGCCGGTCAACACGGAGGCGGGCGGCGGGGCGGCGGACGGTGCCGGATCACAGAGCCGGCAGGGGACGGAGGGGTAGACACGATGTTCGGAAGGCGCCGCAAGCGCGGCCGGCAGCACGACCAGTTCGACCAGCGGTCCGAGATCGACGCCGAGTTCGACGCGGACGAGCGGTTCGACGAGGACGTGACCGGCCCGTTCGACGAGGCGGACGCGCCCGACGACGGAGTGTCCCGCCTGGACCTCGGCTCGGTCCGGCTGCCGGTGCCGGTGGGCGCGCAGCTGCAGGTGGAGATGGACCCGGCCGGCGCGGTGCGCGCCGTGCACCTGATCACCCCGGGCGGCCAGCTCACCGTCAACGCCTTTGCCGCACCCCGGTCGGGCGGGCTGTGGAAGGAGGTCAGCCAGGAGCTGACCACCCAGCTCACCAGCGACGGCGCCCGGGTGAACCGGGAGACCGGCGAGTGGGGCCCCGAACTGGTCGCCCTGACCCAGGGCGTGACCGTGCGGTTCATCGGCGTGGACGGGCCCCGCTGGATGCTGCGCGCCGTGGGCGCCGGTCCCCAGGAGCACGCCGACGCCGTGGCCACGGCCCTGCGGGACCTGGTGCGCGGCACCGTGGTGGTGCGGGGCGGCCACCCGCTGCCGGTGCGCACCCCGCTGCCCATCGAACTGCCCGAGAAGATCGCCAGGCACATCTCCCAGGCCCAGGCCGGCCAACAACAAGCCTGACCGCGCCACCGGGCGCGCACGAACACCCGCGCGGGCGGCCACCGGCCGCCCGCAGGGGTGACTCCGCCCGCGGTCGGGCGTTGACTGCCGTCGGGCGCTGACTGCCGTCGGGCGCTGACTGCCGCTGGCTCCGCCGGTCGCGGTCCGTGGCTGACGGCGGGGCCGGTTTCGCGCGGCAGGCGGGCTCCGGTTCGGGCGGATGCTCGCTGCCGTCGCGTTGCTGGCTGCCATCAGGTTCTGACTGCCGTTGCGTTGCTGACTGCCGTCAGGTTCTGCTGCCGTCAGGTTCAGGGCCTGGCTGGCATCAGGTTCGGGTTCAGTCCTGGCTGCCATCAGTTCCGGCTCAGGCAGGTTCTCACCGCCAGCCGAGGGGACGGCGGCGCCCGGTTTCTGTCGGTGCTCACCGGTAACGTGAAATCAGGGGGACCCCCTCGCGGGGGACCCCTGTTCAGGTTGTCTTTGGTGGGCACTGCTGCCGGCTGTTTCACCCGTTGGGGCACTGCGCGCGGGATGGCGGGCCCGGGAAGTGACCGGCGCGCGGCGGGCCAGCGCCCGTCAGGAAGGGGCCAGCCAGGTGTGCGCCGCCGGTCAAGCGCCACGCCGCCCAGCCCGGTGCCTCACCGTCCCGGCTCGTGCTGTGCTGGCCCGTGCTGTGCCGTCGTCCCGTGGTTGCGGTGGCGGTGGCGGTGGTGCGCCCGGAGCCAGGCCAGGACCGCGGCGCGGCCCAGCGCCTGCCGGTCCACGCCCAGGGCGGCCAGCGTGGTGGTGCGCAGCTGTGCGTGCGGCAGCGCGGCCACCCACTCCCGCGCCACGGCCAGCGGGTGCACCGGGTCGTCGCGGCAGGCGGCCACGCCCACCGGCAGGGTGAGGCCGCGCAACTCGGCCGGGGTGGGCGCCGGGCAGGCAGCGGCGGCCAGCAGTGAGGCGGCCAGTCCGCTCCCGTGTCGCGGCCAGGCGCGGCCCAGTTCCTCGGCCAGCCACGCTGGCGCGCCCTGCCGCGCCCTGGCCAGCGCGCCGGCCAGGCCCAGCCGGGTCACCGCGGCCGCGCTGGCCCGGGCGGACAGCGCGCCAGGAGCGCCCTCAGGTGACCCGTGCCAGCCGGGCAGGGCCACCAGCAGGCCGGCGCACCGGTGCGGGTTGGCCAGCGCCCACCGCGCCGCCAGGTGCCCGCCCAGGGAGATGCCGCCGACCAGCACCGGGCCGGCCCCGGCCGCCGCGTCCAGCGCGGCGAGCCAGTGGTCCACCAGGTCCGGGCCGGGACGCGGTGCCGGCGCCACCACCTCGACCCCGAGCAGGGCCAGCGGCTCGGCGAAGACCGCGCGCACGAACACCTCGTCGGACCCGGCACCGGGCAGCAGCACGGCGACCCGGGCGGGCGGCCCGGACAGCCGTGGCGGAATCGAGTGAATCACGCGGAGGATCCTCCACCCGGGTAGCGGACCGGCCGGCCTCGGACGGTTACGCTGGCTCGTAGGCGGGCTTCGCGGTCGAGGCCCCTTGGACACAGGAGTTCGGGGAATGGGCGATAACGGAGACGGCTACTGGCGCCGTCTCGTGCGTCGGCTGACCAGCGACGTGGCAGAGCTGGACGCCGACGACCTATCGCGAAAAGCCGAGGCCGTCGGCGCTGTGCGGGCGTGCGACTGCCGGTCCGGTGAGGAAGTCACCGTGCTGGGCAGGGTCCGCAGCGTGGGGTTGTGCCCCCGCAACGCCGCGGCCACCCTGGAGGCGGAACTCTACGACGGCACCGAGGGCGTGACCCTGGTCTGGCTGGGCCGGCGCAAGATCGCCGGCATCGAACCGGGCCGCACGATCAAGGCGCGCGGTCGCATCTCCGTTCGGGAGGGGCGCAAGGTGCTGTACAACCCCTACTACGAGTTGCAGACGACGTCATGACCCAACCTGGCGAGCAGCCGAACGCACCGGACGAGCAGCCCCCGGCGGGGCAGCCGGCGACTGACGGACCGGCTGACGGACCGGCTGACGGGGCACAACCCACCCTGCTCGAACAGATGGGCGGGGTCAGCGGGCTGTTCTACTCGTCGGTGCCGGTGCTGGTCTTCGTCCTGGTCAACGCGCTCACCTCGTTGATGCCGGCGATCTGGGCGTCGATCGGCAGCGCGGTGCTCATCGCCGTGGTCCGGCTGATCCGCAAGGAACCACTGCAGCCGGCGATCTCGGGCCTGTTCGGCATCGCCATCGCCGCGTTCATCGCCTACCGCACCGGCTCGGCCAAGGGCTTCTTCCTGTTCGGCGTGTGGGCCAGCCTGATCTACGGCGGGGTCTTCCTCGTCTCGATCCTGGTGCGCTGGCCGCTGGTCGGGGTGGTCTGGTCCACGCTGAACGGCTCCGGCATGGGCTGGCACAAGGACAAGCCGGCGCGGTACGGCTACGACCTGGCCACACTGACCTGGACGCTGGTGTTCTTCGGCCGGTTCGTGGTGCAGCGCTGGCTGTACGAGGAGGACCAGGTCGGCTGGCTGGCCTTCGCCCGGATCGCCATGGGCTACCCGCTGACCGCGGTGGCCCTCGTGGTCACCGTGTGGGCGGTGCGCCGGGCGGACCGCCGGCAGCAGGCGTTCGAGGAGGCGCGGGAGGCGGAGAACCGGGAAGCCGAGGAGCGGCTGCGGGCCGCCGCCGCGGCCAGGCTCACCACCCGGCACCGCCTGGAGGGCGGCCAGAGCTGAGCGGCTGACGGCCCACTGGCTGGCGCCCAGCCGGGGGTGACCCGGACGGGCGCCGCCGCTGTCTGCGCACCCCGTCGGCGTCCGCCCGCCTCGGTGGGGCCGGCAAAGGCCACTCGGAGTCCACTCGGAGTCCACTCCGGGTCCACCGGGCGGACGCTCGGGGTGACCGGGTCAGCGGCCGGGCCCGGGTCAGTAGCCGAGCGCGGTGCGGATCTCCTGCTCCACGTCGGCGGAGGCCACGAACAGCAGTTCGTCGCCACCCTCCAGCGGGTCGTCGGGCTGCGGCACGATCACCCGGCCGCCCCGCAGGATGGTGACCAGCGCCGCGTCCTTGGGCAGCGCCAGCCGCCGCACCGGCTCACCGGCCAGCGGCGTGCCCTCGGGCAGGGTGATCTCCACCAGGTTGGCCTGGCCCTGGCGCAGGGTGAGCAGCCGCACCAGGTCGCCGACGCTGACCGCCTCCTCGACCATGGCGGCCAGGATCCGCGGGGTGGAGACGGCCACGTCCACGCCCCACGCCTCGGTGAACAGCCACTCGTTGGCGGGGTCGTTGACCCTGGCCACCACCCGGCGCACCGCGAACTCGGACTTGGCCAGCAGCGACACCACCAGGTTGACCTTGTCGTCACCGGTGGCGGCGATGACCACGTCGCACAGTTCCATGCCCGCGTCCTCCAGGGAGGACAGTTCGCAGGCGTCGGCGAGCACCCACTCCGCCTGCTCGACCGAGTGCGGCTCGAAGTGCGCCCGGTCCCGCTCGATGAGCATGACCTGCTGACCGCCCGCGATCAGCTCCTGGGCGATGGAGCGGCCCACGGCGCCGGCTCCGGCGATGGCGACCCGCATCAGTGGCTCTCCTCTGGGGGCTGCAGGGCGGCGGTGGTGACGTCGGTGACGGTTCCGGACAGCGCGGCCACGTAGACCACGTCGTCGGCCTGCACCACGGTGTTCGCGTCGGGCAGGACGCCGGTGCCGAACCGCATGATGAAGGCGACCCGGCACCCGGTCGCCTCCTGGAGTTCGGAGATGGAACGGCCGACCCAGTCCTCGTGCAGGGGCAGCTGCAGCACGGCGACGGTGCCGGACGGGTCCCGCCACGCGCTGGCCGTCCCGTCGGGCAGCAGCATGCGCAGGAAGCGGTCGGTGGTCCACGGCACGGTGGCCACGGTGGGGATGCCCAGGCGCTCGTACACGGCGGCGCGCTTGTGGTCGTAGATGCGCGCCACCACGTGCTGCACGCCGAAGGTCTCCCTGGCCACGCGCGCGGAGATGATGTTGGAGTTGTCGCCGCTGGACACCGCGGCGAACGCGCCGGCCCGCTCGATGCCGGCCTGCACGAGCACCTGCCGGTCGAAGCCGTTGCCGACCAGCTGCTGACCGTGGAAGTCGCTGCCCAACCGGCGGAACGCCTGTGGGTCCTTGTCGATCACGGCCACCTGGTGGTCCAGGCGTTCCAGGGCTTTAGCCAGGGACGTGCCCACCCGGCCACATCCCATGATCACCACGTGCACGACGTGCCTCCTCGCTCATGCGCCGCAGCACCGTACCCGCTGTGGTGCCGACTGCCACCGCGACGTGCCGAGCAAGGGCACCGACCCGTGTGGCAACGGCTCGGGGGCCCTGCCGAGCGCGCTCAGAATGCGCACCCTAGCCAGGCTTAATCTGAAACGGTGACGGTGGCCCCTTAGGCTGTGAAGTCGTGTCCAAGTTGACGACGGCGGCAAAGCGCCTCGTGCTCGGGCGACCGTTCCGCTCCGACCGGCTCGCCCACACGCTGCTGCCCAAACGGATCGCGCTTCCGGTGTTCGCCTCGGACGCGTTGTCCTCCGTGGCTTACGCACCCGAGGAAATCTTTCTCACCCTGTCCATCGCCGGTCTGGCGTCGTTCACCATGGCGCCGTGGATCGGTCTGGTCATCGTCGTGGTCATGTTGGCCGTGGTCGCCAGCTACCGGCAGAACGTGCACGCCTACCCCAGCGGCGGTGGTGACTACGAGGTCGCCACGGTCAACCTGGGCCGGCAGGCCGGCCTGACCGTGGCCAGCGCACTGCTCGTCGACTACGTGCTGACCGTGGCCGTGTCGATCTCCTCGGCCGCCGCCAACATCGGCGCGCTGGTGCCGTTCATCGCCGAGCACAAGGTCGCCTTCTGCGTGATCGCCATCGCGCTGCTGACCGCGGTGAACCTGCGCGGCATCCGCGAGTCGGGCACCGCGTTCGCCATCCCCACCTACGCGTTCATGATCGGCATCTTCGCGATGATCGGCTGGGGGCTGTTCCGCGTGTTCGTCCTCGGCGACGAGGTGCGGGCCGCCAGCGCCGGGTTCGAGCTGCACGCCGAGGACCAGAACCTGGTCGGGTTCGCGTTCATCTTCCTGGTGCTGCGGGCGTTCACGCAGGGCTGCGCCGCGCTGACCGGTGTCGAGGCGATCAGCAACGGCGTGCCCGCGTTCCGCAAGCCCAAGTCGCGCAACGCCGCCACCACCCTGCTGATGCTGGGGGTGATCGCGGTGTCGATGTTCTTCGGCATGATCCTGCTGGCCCAGGCCACCGGTGTGGTGATGGCCGAGGACCCGGCCACCCAGCTGGTCGGCGCGCCACCCGGCTACCAGCAGGAGACGCTGGTCGCACAGCTGGCGGGTGCCGTGTTCGCCAACTTCCAGCCGGGCTTCTTCTTCGTCACCCTGGTCACCGCGCTGATCCTGGTGCTGGCCGCGAACACCGCGTTCAACGGTTTCCCGGTGCTCGGGTCGATCCTGGCCCAGGACCGCTACCTGCCCCGCCAGCTGCACACCCGGGGCGACCGGCTGGCCTTCAGCAACGGCATCCTGTTCCTGGCCGGGTTCGCCGTCGTGCTGGTGATCGCCTTCGACGCGGAGGTGACCAGGCTCATCCCGCTCTACACCGTGGGCGTGTTCGTGTCGTTCACGCTCAGCCAGACCGGCATGATCCGGCACTGGAACCGGCTGCTGCGCGGCGAGACCGATCCGGCGCAGCGCCGGCGGATGCGCCGCTCCCAGGCCATCAACACCTTCGGTCTGGTGATGACCGGCTCGGTGCTGGTCATCGTGCTGATCACCAAGTTCACCGCGGGCGCCTGGATCGCCATCAGCGCGATGGCCGCGATCTTCCTGCTGATGACCGCGATCCGCCGGCACTACGACCGGGTGGCCGCGGAACTGCAGCGGGGCGACCACCAGCAGGGCCTGCTGCCCGCCCGCAACCACGCCATCGTGCTGGTGTCGAAGCTGCACCTGCCCACGCTGCGCGCGCTGACCTACGCCAGGGCCACCCGGCCGGACGTGCTGGAGGCGGTGACGGTCAACGTGGACGACGCGGACACCCGCCGGCTGGTGGCCGAGTGGGAGAAGCAGGACTTCAAGGTTCCGCTGAAGGTGGTCGAGTCGCCGTACCGGGAGATCACCCGGCCGGTGCTGGACTACGTCAAGCGGATCCGCAGCGACAACCCGCGTGACGTGGTCACCGTGTTCATCCCGGAGTACGTGGTCGGCCGCTGGTGGGAGCAGCTGCTGCACAACCAGAGCGCGCTGCGGCTGAAGGGCCGGCTGCTGTTCCAGCCGGGCGTGATGGTGACCAGCGTGCCCTGGCAGCTGGAGTCCTCCGAGCGGGTGCACGAGCGGCAGGTGGTCGCGCCCGGCGCGGTGCGCCGCGGCCTGGACCCCCGTGACCGGCGCAACAGCGGGTCGTCATGACCGAGAAGACCGACTGGACCGGGCGGCGGTTCGAGACCGAGGTGGGACCGGTCGCCCACGGCGGCCACTGCGTGGCCAGGGTGGCCGGGCGGGTGGTGTTCGTGCGGCACGCGCTGCCGGGGGAACGCGTGGTGGTGCTGGTCACCGAGGACCGCGGCGGCTCCTACTGCCGGGCCGACGCGGTGGAGGTGCTGACCGCCTCGCCCGACCGGGTCGCCCCGCCCTGCCCGTTCGCCGCGCCGGAGCTGGGCACCCGCCGCTGCGGCGGGTGCGACTGGCAGCACGCGGCCTGGCCGGCGCAGCGGGAGCTGAAGGCGGCGGTGGTCGCCGAGCAACTGCACCGGCTGGCCGGGGTCGACCGGCCGGTCGAGGTGGAGCCGCTGCCCGGCGGTCCGCTGGGCTGGCGCACCCGCACCCGGCTGGCCGTGGACCGGGCCGGCCGACCGGGACTGCGCGTGCACCGCAGCCACCAGGTGCTCGCCGTGGACCACTGCCCGATCACCGTGCCCGGCGCGCTGGACGAGGTGCTGGAGCGGCGGTGGACGCCGGGCGGCGAGGTCGAGGTCACCCGGGACGCCAACGGCCACAACCACGTCAGCGAGCTGCGCCCGGAACGCGGCGGCCGGCCAGGCGGCGGATCCCGCGCGGGCGGGCGCACCGCGGCCAGGGCCACGCCGCACCGGGTCAGCGGCGGCGACGTGGCCGAGGAGCGGGCGGCCGGGCGCACCTGGCGGGTGGCCGCGCACGGGTTCTGGCAGGTGCACCCGGCAGCGGCCGACGTGCTCGCCCGCACGGTGGGGCAGTGGGCCGAGGCGCCGGCGGGCGGCTGCGCCTGGGACCTGTACGGCGGGGTCGGCCTGTTCGCGGCGGTGCTGGCCGACCAGGTGGGTCGGGACGGTGCCGTGCTGCTGGTGGAGTCGTCGCGGCGGGCCGTGGCCGACGCCGAGCGCAACCTGGCGGACCTGCCGCAGGTGCGGGCGCACGCCGACCGGGTGGAGCGCGCCCTGGCCTCGGCGGAGCTGACCGGGCCGGGCTCGGCGTGGGCCAGCCCGGACGTGGTGGTGCTCGACCCGCCGCGCAAGGGCGCTGGCCACGCCGTGGTGGACGCGGTGGCCGGCCGCGCGCCGGCGCGGGTGGTGTACGTGGCGTGTGATCCGGCCGCCCTGGCCCGGGACGTGGCCCGGTTCGGCGAGCACGGCTACCGGCTGACCGAGCTGCGCGCCTTCGACGCCTTCCCGATGACCCACCACGTGGAGTGCGTTGCCCTGCTGACCCGCTGACCGCCCGCCGCCGAGTGCCCGTGCCCGAGCCGGGAACAGCACAGCCGCTGTGATTATTGTCACGTGCACGGGTGGCGGGCGTGGCGGCCCCGACCGGGGGTCAACGCCCCGGCGCGGCGGCACCGGGCGAGGCGGGCGCGGGTCCGGGCGCGAGCTGCGGCGGCGGCTCTCCCGGCACCGCCGATACGCAAAGCCACCCCCTCGTTCGAGCTACCGCCACCCGGGTGAAGCGCGAGTGGGCTGCGCGATCGGTCCGCTGCCGGGCCGATCGGGCCGCGGTCGTCCCGGCCCGCCCGCGGAACTGATCGTTTTCCCGTCACGACAAGGGGAACCCACCCCGGAGGAGCAGGTCACACCGAGTCAACCCGGCCCGGTGCTGACGCGTCCTCACACAGAAGGGCCAAACACGTTCAGTAACCTGGACTACTCCGATTGGGACGGGCATTGGCGAACGGTAAACACTATTGCCGGCTGTCTCAGCACGGTCTTCGTAGACTGGCCGGGATTTGGGGTCGGCCACCCGCTGGCCGGCGTGCTCCCCAGCACGGGCGAGCAAGGCGATCAGCAAGGCTTGGCAACTCAGGTGAGGTGACGTGGTGACGCTGCTGGAATCCGTGCGGGGACCGGCTGATCTCAAACGGTTGGAGCACGGTGAGCTGGTGCAGCTGGCCTCGGAGATCCGGACGTTCCTGGTGGACAAGGTCTCCCGGACGGGCGGGCACCTCGGCCCCAACCTCGGCGCCGTCGAACTCACCCTCGCCATCCACCGGGTGTTCGACTCGCCGCGCGACCGGATCATCTTCGACACCGGCCACCAGAGCTACGTGCACAAGATCGTGACCGGCCGCCGGGACGGGTTCGACCAGCTGCGCCAGCGCGGCGGGCTGTCCGGCTACCCCTCCCGCGCCGAGAGCGAGCACGACGTCGTGGAGAACAGCCACGCGTCCACCGCCCTGTCCTACGCGGACGGACTGGCCAAGGCGTTCCAGCTGACCGGTGTGCGCCGGCACGCGGTCGCCGTGGTCGGCGACGGCGCGCTCACCGGCGGCATGTGCTGGGAGGCGTTGAACAACATCGCCGCCGACCAGAACCGGCCGGTGGTGATCGTGGTCAACGACAACGGCCGCTCCTACTCACCCACCATCGGCGGCCTGGCCGACCACCTCGCGTCGCTGCGCCTGCGCCCCGGCTACGAGCGCGCGCTGGAGAGCGGTCGCCGCGCCCTGCAGCAGACCCCGGTGGTCGGCAAGCCGCTCTACGCGGCCCTGCACGCGGCCAAGCGCGGCATCAAGGACGCGATCAGCCCGCAGGCCATGTTCGAGGACCTCGGCCTGAAGTACTTCGGGCCGGTCGACGGGCACGACCTGCGCGCGCTGGAGTCGGCGCTGCGCCGGGCCAAGTCCTTCGGCGGCCCGGTGATCGTGCACGCGGTCACCCGCAAGGGCAACGGCTACCCGCCGGCCGAGAACCACGAGGCCGACCAGATGCACGCCACCGGCGTGATCGACCCGGTGACCGGCGAACCGGTCGGCCCGGCCAAGACGAGCTGGACGTCGGTGTTCTCCGAGGAACTGGCCGCGCTGGGCGGTGAGCGGGAGGACATCGTCGCGATCACCGCGGCCATGCGCGGCCCCACCGGTCTGGACCGGTTCGCCAACGCCTACCCCCGGCGCTGCTTCGACGTGGGCATCGCCGAGCAGCACGCGCTCACCTCGGCCGCCGGCCTGGCCATGGGCGGGCTGCACCCCGTGGTCGCGGTCTACGCCACCTTCCTCAACCGCGCCTTCGACCAGCTGCTGATGGACGTCGCCCTGCACGGGCAGGCGGTCACCGTCGTGCTGGACCGCGCCGGCATCACCGGCCCGGACGGCGCCAGCCACCACGGCATGTGGGACATGTCCATCCTCGGGGTCATCCCGGGCATCCGGGTGGCCGCGCCGCGCGACGCCAGCACCCTGCGGGAGGAACTGCGCGAGGCGGTCGCCGTGGACGACGGCCCCACGGTGCTGCGGTTCCCCAAGGCCTCGGTGGGCGGCGACATCCCGGCGCTGGAGCGGCTGGGCGTGGTGGACGTGCTGCGCCGCCCCGGCGCCCAGGAACAGGCCGACGTGCTGCTGGTCACGGTCGGCGCGTTCGGCGAACTCGGCATGGCCGCGGCCGAACGCCTCGCCGACCAGGGGATCGGCGTCACCGTGGTCGATCCCCGGTGGATCACGCCGGTTCCCGGGGAACTGGTCGACCTGGCCGCGGCGCACCGGCTCGTGGTGACCGTTGAGGACGGTGGTCGGCACGGCGGGTTCGGCTGGGCACTGGCCGCGGCGCTGCGCGACGCCGACGTGGACGTGCCGCTGCGCGATCTGGCGGTGCCGCAGCGGTTCCACCACCACGGCACCCGGGCCGAGGTGCTCGCCGAGGTCGGGCTGACCGCGCAGGACGTGGCCCGCCGGGTGACCGAGTGGGCCGCCGACCGGCTGGGTGAGCCCGTGCGGGCCGGCGTCGACGTGGCCGGTGGCCAGCTCCCGGTCAGCGAGAAACCCGAGCGCGCCTAGCGTTCCCGCGCCGGCCGCACCGCCGCGCACCGCAGCCCGCCGCGGCCACCCGGTCACACCGACGCCGGGTGGCCGCGGCGTTCGCGCAACCTGCCGAGTCCACTCTGCTCAGTGCTGTGGCACCGTAGAAGGGTGCGCATCCTGGTAGTCGAGGACGAACAGCCGCTGGCCGACGCGATCGCCCGTGGCCTGCGTCGTGAAGGCATGGCCGTGGACGTCGCCTACGACGGTGACGCCGGCCACGAGAAGGTGAGCGTCACGCGCTACGACGTGGTGGTGCTCGACCGCGACCTGCCCGGGATGTCCGGGGACGAGCTGTGCGGCGAGATCGTCCGGTCCGGAGCGCTGACGCGGGTCATCATGCTGACCGCCAGCGGCACCATCGAGGACCGGGTCGAGGGCCTGTCCCTGGGCGCGGACGACTACCTGGCCAAGCCCTTCGCCTTCCCCGAACTGGTCGCCAGGGTGCGGGCACTGGCCAGGCGGGCCACCCCGGCCACCCCGCCCGTGCTCACCGCCGGCGACGTCGAACTGGACCCGGCGAAGCGGATGGTGCGGCGGGCGGGGCAGCCGGTGGAGCTGACCCGCAAGGAGTTCGGCGTGCTCGAAGTGCTCATGGCCGCCAACGGTTCCGTGGTCAGCAGCGAGGAACTGCTGGAGCGGGTGTGGGACGAGAACGCCGACCCGTTCACCACCACGGTCCGGGTCACCGTGATGACGTTGCGCAAGAAGCTGGGTGAGCCCGGCATCATCGACACCGTCGTCGGTTCCGGCTACCGGGTGCCCGCCGCTGGCCAGCGGACCACCTCGGAGGCTGGCACGCACACGGCCGGAAACTGACGGAGGACACGGGGTGCGTACCCGACGCGGCCCCGGCCTGCGCGCTCGCATCACCCTGCTGGCAACCGGTCTCGTCGCCGGCGTGAGTGGACTGCTGCTGTGGCTGGGCTGGCAGGTGGTCGGCCAGGTCGCCGTGGCCGTTCCCACGCTGCCCGACGGCAGTGCGGTGCGGGTGAACGGCGTGGACGTGCAGGCCGACCAGTTGGCGCTGCTGCTGCGCGAGACGGCCAGGGCACAGGTGCTCAAGTACGGCTCGGTCGCGTTCCTGTGCATGGTGGTGGCCGCCGCGATTCTGGCGTGGACGATCACCGGCCGGGTGCTGCGGCCACTGCACGAGGTGACCGGCACGGCCCGCCGGCTGTCCGCGGAGTCGCTGGGGGAGCGGATCAGGCTGGAGGGCACCCGGGACGAGGTGACCGAGCTGGCCGACACCTTCGACGCCATGTTGGACCGGTTGCAGGCCGCCTTCGAGGCGCAGCGCAGGTTCGTCGCCAACGCCAGCCACGAACTGCGCACCCCGCTGGCGGTGGTGCGGACCGAACTCGACGTGACCCTGGCCGATCCCGACGCCGACGTCGCCGAACTGCGGCGGATGGCCGAGGTGGTGCGCGCCGCCACCGAGCGGTCCGAGCAACTGGTGGAGGCGCTGTTGCTGTTGGCCCGCACCGACGGCATCGGGTTGGCCGTGCGCGAGCCGGTGGACCTGTCCGCGGTGGTGGCCAGCGCGTGGCGCGCGGTGCGGGCCGAGGCCGACCAGCGCGAGCTGCGGGCGGTCTTCCACACCGGACCCGCGCTCGCCGTGGGCGATCCGGCACTGTTGGAACGGGTCGCCGGCAACCTGCTGGAGAACGCGGTCTGGCACAACACCAGCCCCGGCTGGATCGAGGTGCACACCGAGAGCAGTCCGGAGTGGACGGTGTTACGGGTGGCCTCCTCCGGGCCGGTGGTGGCCAGTGACCGGGTCGCCGAGCTGTTCGAGCCGTTCCGCCGGGGCGGGGTGGCCCGGACGGCGCGGTCGGGCACGGGCCTGGGACTGTCCATCGTGCGCGCGGCCGTTGCCGCGCACAGCGGCCAGGTGCGCGCCGAGCCCGTCGCCGGCGGCGGACTGGCCGTCACGGTCCGCCTGCCAGCAGCCCCCTGACCGAGCACCGGCTGGCCGTTCGCCGCGTCCGCCCGGCCGCCCGAATCCGCCTGCCAGCGGCGGGAAGCGCGCGCCGGCGTGGGCCGTGCCGGCGGCCTGGCTGGCGGCCCGGTGAGGTCGGGTGGCCCAGTGTGGTCGGGTGGCTGGATGGCGGCCGGGCGGCGTGGTCATGTGGGGCGGCGTGGTCATGTCGGGTGGCAGCCACTGGCCGGGGCTCGGGCCAGCCAGCCCCAGGCCGGGCCGGTGCCGCCACCGCCGACGCAGCTGGTGCCGGTGCTGGTTCCGCCGCCGATGTCGATGCCGCCGCCGGTGCCGGCTTCGCCGCAGCCGCCGGTGTCCACACCCGACACCGCCGGCTGGTCGATGTGCGGTGAACCGGCGCCAGCAGGGGCCCCGTCACAGCTGAACGACCAGGCCGCCCACCGCGCCCGACCGCACGCCGCCCACCGTGCCCGACCGCCGTCGGAAACCTGTTGCGGCCGCGGGACCAGCCGCGGCACCGGACCGCTGTCACCGCCGTGCGGCTGCCCGTCGATCCCGCCGACCCCGTGCGGAACAAGCAGCCGAACGCGGCCGTGTCCCCAACGGCCACTGGACCACCAACCCGGTCGCGACAACGCCCAGCCTTCCGGCTCGCCAGCGCGGGCGCCCCGCTGATCCGCCTGCACGGCAACGGGTTGAGCCGGCGCCCCGCCCCTGTCCAGCGCGCCGCGGCAGCCCCACCGGTCCACCTGCCGGGCTCGCCTGCTGCGACCGGAGCACGGGCACAAGGCCACGCGTTCCCCCGACCACCGGACACCGGCCAGTCCGGAAACCTCGCAGATTGGCCTGAACCACCTGCCCGGCCTGCCCTGGCCTGTCCCTCAACCGAGCAGCGCACCGGTCCGGCCCGCCAGCACAACCCCCACCGCGACCCCTGCCCGGAGCCGCCCGCTACCAGTGCGGCGCAGCCAACCCCGATCCCCTGACCCCACCGACCAACCCGCCGCACACCCCAACACAGGCCACGCAGTCCGCTCCACCGAGGCGGCCAGCGCACCCGCCAACAGGCCTTCCCCCGCCCTCCCAGGGGGGCGACCCCGCGTCCAGCCTATCCCCACCACCACACCGGGCACAGCGCGACAACGTGGCCTGTGGATAACTCGCGTGCCTGTGCACAACTCAACGCGCGACCGCTCATTTCCGGCTCCGCTGCGCTAGCCTGCGCACCTGCGCGTCGAGGTACGGGCGGGCCCGCCGCTGCCCACCGCGCTCGCCGATCGCCGCCTGCAGGGACGCCAGCACCCGGCGCACCCGTGCGATGTCGGGACGCCAGCCCCGCCGCTGGCACTCGGCCAGCCAGTCCGCCGGGCTGAGGTGCCCGCGCTCCCGGTTGCAGCGCCGGCACGCGGCCACCTCGTTCTCCAACCAGGACGGTCCACCCTTCACCCTGGGCACCAGGTGATCGGTGGTGGGCGCGACCAGCGCGCCGAGCGCCCGGCCGCACCAGGTGCAGTCGGCGCCGTCGCGCTCGATCGCCAGCAGCAGCCGGGTCGCCCGGTCCACCTGTCCAGATCGCGGTGTCATCCCTGCCGATGATGCTCCGCGCGGCAGTGCTTGCCAACGCCGATTCGGTCACCCACCGCACCGGCCCCAGGCCGGCCGCCCGCGCGACACCGCCCCCACTCCCGCACGGGAGCCGATTCCACCGAACCAGCCCGACACCACCGTCGACGCCAGTACCGCTGGCACCGCCGAACCACCGACACCGCCGGGAAATCCGACGAACCGGGCCAGCTGGCGCCCAGTGGTCACGACCGGTTCCCACGGCGTTCCGGGTGGGGCGGGCTGCGGGAGGCAACGCCGGTGGGCAACCCCGCGTGCGCGGCATCGGTACATTGTGGATCTACGTGCGGTCGGAACTCGCTGATAAGCACAGGAATTCCACGGTAAGCGCAATCTCTTCCCTGCATAGTCCATATTAGACGTCGTTCACTCCGGTTACTCTTTTTGGGAGAACGTGGGGAAGACCGGGGTAGCAATTCGTATCCCCGCGAGTACTCTCATTGTTGAGTTTGAGGCGGTATCTCCGCTCTACTCTGGACTCGAAAGCCCCAACCCCACCGCCGCACGGCGACGCCGCACTCCGGAGAACTCGGAGCCTGGCAGTCGTCTCCGGTGGGCACCCCGAACCCCCATACCCACCACCTGCTCCCGCGGCACCGATGTCGGCCCGAGTACCCCGCTCCACGCACCCACCGCGTGTTGCTCGGGTCGCCAGGGGCGCGGTGAGCGGTGGCCGAAGAACGGTGGACCCGCGATGACCGCGACGCACAACTACCGCTGGCTGATGTCGGAGTACGACGCCACCTGGCACTGCTTCCCCAGCAGCCAGGTCGACGACCCAGCGCGCCGGTTCCTCGAAGCCAGCTGCAACCACTCGGTACCGGTGAGCAAGGTGTTGGACGCCGAGCCGAGGAAACTCTGCCCGGACTGCCTGCTGAGCTTTGGCAAGTTGTTATTGAACGACTGGCCCAGAGGTTCTTCACATTAAACCGATGACTGTCCGGCCTGCCGCGCTCCCCGCCGCTGGCCAGTTCGGTGGCGGTGGGGAGGCTGCCCTCTGACTGTCCGAAGAGGAGGAACAAGATGCCGAATCCGGCGAGAAAACCGTTGTGTCCCAACGAGAACGCCAGGCCCTCGCGGGACTGGTGCCGGTCGGGAACCAGGTCGACGGGCCGGAAGGGGGTCAGCCGCCGACTGCGCCCGGGTCGCGGTCAACCCCCAGCTGCCTGGCCAGGGCGATGGCGTCACCAGGAGCCTTGACCTTGGCGTCGTTGTCGAAGTACACATACACGTCCCGGCCCTCCGGCCGACTCGGTGCGGTGTGCGTGCCCGCGGTGTGCTCGCTGCGGGGAGCCTCGCCGGTGTGCCAGGCCCTGATCCGCTGTGCCCACGTGGACAGCGCCTGGGCGGTGTAGCCACTGGCGTAGAGTTCCTCGGCGCCGTGCAGTCGGACGTAGACGAAGTCCGCGGTCACGTCGTCCAGCAACGGCCAGATGCCGGCGGTGTCGGCCACCACGAGCGCGATCCCGTGGGACCGCAGCAGCTCGACGAACTCCGGTGAGCGGTAGCTGGGGTGGCGGACTTCGAGCGCGTGGCGCAGCGGGCGGTTCGCCTCGGTGGTCGTCCAGGCCCAGTCGCCCACCCGCTGGTCGTGTTGCTGGGCCAGCTCAGCGGCGGCACGGGTGTCGCGGGGCAGGATCGCGAAGAACTCCGCCAGCCGGTCGGGTTCGAAGGCCAGGTTCGGCGGCAGCTGCCACAGCACCGGGCCGAGCTTGGGACCGAGCGCCAGCACACCCGAGGCGAGGAAGTTGGCCAGGGGAGTGACCACGTCACGCAGCCGCTTCATGTGCGTGATGAACCGGCTGCCCTTGACCGCGAAGACGAAGTCGTCCGGGGTCTGCGCGCGCCACGACTGGTAGCGCTCAGGGCGTTGCAGCGAGTAGAACGACCCGTTGATCTCGGCCGAGCCCATGCGCCGGGACAGGTACTCCAGTTCGCGGCGGTGCGGCAGCCCGGTGGGGTAGAACCGGCCCCGCCAGGCCGGGTAGAGCCAGCCGGACGTGCCCACGTGGATGCTGGCCCCGGCTCGACCGCGACCAGCGGCGGCCGCGGCGGCCGCGGTCGCCGCCGCCGTCTTGGACGCTGTCCGTGGCGTGATCACACCGTCCAATCCGGTGGGCGAACACTGACATTCACCTTGCTAACACGGAATCGTCCAGCCGGCACGCCGACCGGAGATCAATCCCGTTATTTCGTATATGCACATTCACGGACGGTGGCAGGAAAGGAGGCCGTGGCAGGAAAGGAGAGCGTGCTTCCGGTGGCTCGCGTCCGGGAATCCCGGCCGCGCGGACTCGCATTCCCCGGCGCGGACCGCCAGAACCGCGGCCTGCCGAGGCAAGGCGTGCGGCCACCACCGTTGACGGACAACAGACTCGGGGCCGGGCGCGTCCGATCTGGTCGCACCCGGCCCCGACAACCCAGCCGGCGGTCCTGGTCAGCCCGCGGCCGGCACGCTGGCCACGCCAGGGGCGAGGAACCGCTTGCCGGTGACCTGCTCGGCCACGCCGGACCGGTCCAGGTACGGGGTGATGCCGCCGAGCCAGAACGGCCACCCGGCGCCGAGGATCATGCACAGGTCGATGTCCTGCGCCTCGGCGACCACGCCCTCGTCGAGCATCAGCCGGATCTCCTCGGCCAGTGCCCGCAGCGCCCGCTCCCGGACCTGTTCCTCGGTCAGCGGGGCGGACCCGCCCTGCCACAGCTCGGCCACCTCGGGGTCGAGCTTCTGGTTGCCCTCGGCGTCCCAGGTCCACACGGCGGTCTTGCCGGCCTCGACGAACCGCCTCATGTTCTCGCTCACCCCGAAGCGGTCGGGGAAGGCGCTGTGCATGGTCTCGGCCACGTGCAGCGCCACGGCCGGCCCCACCAACTGCAGCAGCACCATCGGGGTCATCGGCAGCCCCAGCGGGTTGAGCGCCCGATCCGCCACCTCGAACGGCGTGCCCTCGTCGACCGCGCGGATGACCTCACCAAGGAACCGGGTCAGCAGCCGGTTGACCACGAACGCCGGCGCGTCCTTGACCAGCACGCACGACTTCTTCAGCTGCTTGCCCACGGCGAAGGCGGTGGCCAGGGCCGCGTCCCCGGTGCGCTCGCCGCGCACGATCTCCAGCAGCGGCAGCACCGCGACCGGGTTGAAGAAGTGGAAGCCGACCACCCGCTCCGGGTGGGCGAGCTTGGCCGCCATCTCGGTCACCGACAGCGACGAGGTGTTCGTCGCCAGCACGCAGTCCGCCGAGACGTGCTCCTCGACCTCGGCGAACACCTGCTGCTTGACGGACAGCTCCTCGAACACGGCCTCGATCACGAAGTCGGCGTCGGCGAAGGCCGCCTTGTCCAGTGAACCGGACACCAGTGCCTTGAGCCGGTTCGCCTCGTCCGGGGAGATCCGCTTCTTGCCCAGCAGCTTGTCGATCTCGGCGTGCACGTAGCCCACGCCCTTGTCCACGCGCTGCTGGTCGATGTCGGTGAGCACCACCGGCACCTTCAGCCGGCGCACGAACAGCAGGGCCAGCTGGCTGGCCATCAGCCCGGCGCCGACCACGCCCACCTTGCCCACCGGCCGGGCCAGAGACCTGTCCGGCGCCCCAGCCGGCCGCTTGGCCCGCTTCTGCACCAGGTCGAACGAGTACAGCCCGGCGCGCAGCTCATCGGTCAGCAGCACCTCGGCCAGCGCCTCGGTCTCGGCCGCGTACCCGCGGTCCAGGTCGTTGGCCCTGGCCAGCTCCAGCAGCTCCACGGCCTTGAGCGCGCCAGGGGCGGCCCCGTGGGTCTTGGCCTCGACGATCGCCCTGGCCCGCGCCAGCGCGGCGTCCCAGGCCGGTCCCCGGTCGATCTCCCGGCGCGGCACGGTGACCTCGCCCGTCACCACCTGGACCAGCCAGCGCAGGGACTGCTCCAGGTAGTCGGCGGAGTCGAAGACCACGTCCACGATGCCCAGCTCGGCCGCCTGGGCCGGCTTGAGCATCCGGTTCTGGTTGAGCGCGTTCTCGATGATCACCGTGACCGCGCCGTCCGCGCCGATCAGGTTCGGCAGCAGCTGGGTGCCGCCCCAGCCGGGGAACAGCCCGAGGAAGCACTCCGGGAAGGACAGGGCGGCGGCGTTCGAGGACAGCGTCCGGTAGTGGCAGGACAGCGCCAGCTCCAGGCCACCACCCATGGCCGCGCCGTTGACGAAGGCGAACGTGGGGATCGCCGAGTCGGTGAGCCGGCGGAACACCTCGTGGCCGAGCCGGCCGATCTCGTGCGCCACCTCGCGCGAGGTCACCTGGCCGATCCCGGACAGGTCCGCGCCCACCGCGAACACGAAGGGCTTGCCGGTGACGGCGATGGCCGAGGGCTCGGCCGCGAACGCCTCGTCCAGCGCGGCGTTCAGGCTGAGCAGCCCCTGCGGGCCGAAGGTGGACGGCCGGGTGTGGTCGTGGCCGTTGTCCAGGGTGATCAGGGCGACCGGCCGGTCCAGACCGGGTACCCGCACCAGCCTGGTGACCGCCTTGGTGACGACCTCGTCGCCGAAGGCGCTCGCCAGGTCCGTTGCCGACAGCGTGCTGGTCACTTGGCGCCCCCGTTGTTGTCCTTGGCCGGCTGGTAGTTCGGGTTCTCCCAGATCACGGTCCCGCCCATGCCGATGCCGATGCACATGGTGGTGATGCCGTAGCGCACGTCGGGGCGCTCGGCGAACTGGTTGGCCAGCTGCGTCATCAGGCGCACGCCGGAGGAGGCCAACGGGTGGCCGCAGGCGATGGCGCCGCCCCACTGGTTGACCCTCGGGTCGTCCTCGGCGATGCCGAAGTGGTCGAGGAAGGCGAGCACCTGCACGGCGAACGCCTCGTTGATCTCGAACAGGCCGATGTCGTCGATGGACAGGCCGGCCCGCGCCAGTGCCTTCTCGGTGGCCGGCACCGGGCCGACACCCATCACCTCCGGCTCCACCCCGACGAAGGCGTAGTTGACCAGCCGCATGCCGATCGGCAGACCGAGCTGGCGGGCGGTCTCCTCCTCGGCCAGGATGCAGCCGGTGGCGCCGTCGTTGAGGCCGGCCGCGTTGCCGGCGGTGACCCGGCCGTGCGGGCGGAACGGCGTCTTGAGCGTGGCCAGCGCCTCCACCGTGGTGCCCGGGCGCGGCGGCTCGTCCGCGGTGGCCAGGCCCCAGCCCTGGGCGGCCGAGCGGGTGGCCACGGGAACCAGCTCCGGACCGATCTTGCCGGCCTTGACCGCGGCGTCGTACTTGGCCTGCGAGGCGGCGGCGAACCGGTCGGCGCGCTCCTTGGTGATGCCCGGGTAGCGGTCGTGCACGTTCTCGGCGGTCTGCCCCATCACGAGCGCCGAGGTGTCCACCAGCCGGTCGGCCAGGAACCTCGGGTTGGGGTCGACGCCCTCACCCATGGGGTGCCGGCCCATGTGCTCGACGCCCCCGGCGATGGCCACGTCGTAGGCGCCGAAGGCGATGCCGCTGGCGGTGGTGGTGACCGCGGTCATCGCGCCGGCGCACATGCGGTCGATGGCGTAGCCGGGCACCGTCTTGGGCAGTCCGGCCAGCAGCCCGGCGGTGCGGCCGATGGTCAGGCCCTGGTCGCCGATCTGGGTGGTGGCGGCGATGGCGACCTCGTCGACCCGCTCCGGAGGCAGCTCGGGGTGCCTGCGGAGCAGCTCGCGGATCACCTTCACGACCAGGTCGTCGGCTCGGGTCTCGGCGTAGATGCCCTTGTCGCCGGCCTTGCCGAAGGGCGTGCGAACGCCATCGACGAAGACCACGTTCCGAACGGCACGCGCTGTCGAGCCACCCGTCGCGGTGACGGGCGCTCCGGCCGGTGCCGGTGCTGCTGGTGCGGCCACGGCGTGTTCCTCCTTGGTGTGGGCAGAACGAACGGCCGGGCAAGTCGATGCGACAGCAGCCACTACCGGCCGGTAACTCAAACTCTAACTCTCGTTACTGGTGAGTAACCACACCGGTCCCGCTGTCGGGTGCGTCACAGCACCCAACAGCGGGCGAGCCGCACCCGCGGACGCGATCACCACCTCCGGACCAGGACGACGGCGTGACCGGACGGGTGGGCGACCGGACGGGTGGGCCGTGGCGGCGGTCAGGCGGTCGCCCGCAGCGCCGTGCTGAGCACCTCGCTGGTCAGTGCCACCTGCCAGGCCCTGGCCCCACCCGCGCGCAGCACCTCGGCCACACCGGTCGGGCTGGTGTCCGCCGGCGGCTGCCAGCAGGTGCGCCGCACCAGGTCCGGCAACAGCAGGTTCTCCACCGGGAGGTTGTGCCGCTGGGCGATCTCGCCCAGCGCGGCACGCGCCTTGGCCAGCCGGGCGGCGGCGTCCGGGTCCTTGTCCGACCACCGGTTCACCGGCGGCGGCCCCTCGTGCGCCGGTGCCGGATCGGGCAGCTGGTCCTTGGGCAGCTGACTGGCCAGCCGCAGCGCGGCCAGCCAGGTGCTGGCCAGGCGGCGCTGGGCCCGACCGCGGAACACCGGCAGCGCCAGCAGTTCGCCGTGCGTCCTCGGGTTGACCGTGGCCGCTTCCATCAGGGCGCTGTCCGGCAGCACCCGCCCGGGCGCGATATCCCGCTCCCGGGCGATCGCGTTCCTGGCCTCCCAGAGCGCCCGGACCGCGGCCAACTGCCGTGGCGTGCGCACCCGGTGGATCCCGGAGGTGCGTCGCCACGGCTCCTGCCTGGGACGGGGCGCCGGCGCCAGGCGAACCGCCTCGAACTCCTCCAGCGCCCAGTCCAACTTGCCTTGGTTGCGCAGTTCCCGTTCCAGCACGTGGCGCAACGGGATCAGCAGCTCCACGTCCAGCGCTGCGTAGTTCAGCCAGTCGGCCGGCAGGGGGCGACGCGACCAGTCGGCCGCGCCGTGCCCTTTCTCCAGCCGGTAGCCGAGCAGTCGCTCGACGAGGGTGCCGAGTGCCACCCGCTCGAACCCAGCCAGCCTGCCGGCCAGCTCGGTGTCGAACAGCGTGCCTGGTCTGAGCCCGAGTTCGGCGAGGCACGGCAGGTCCTGTGAGGCCGCGTGCAACACCCACTCGGCGCCGGACAGCGCGTCCACCAGCGGGTCGAGCCGGCCGTTCAGCGCGACCGGGTCGATCAGCACGGTGCCCGCGCCCTCGCGGCGCAACTGCACCAGATAAGCACGCTGCGAGTAGCGGTAGCCCGAGGCTCGCTCGGTGTCCACCGCTATCGGCCCATCCGCTCCGGCGAGCGCCGCGGCGACCTGCCGCAGTGTCTCCGGGTCGGACACCACCGGTGGGACGCCCTCGGCGGGCTCCGTCAGTGGTACCGGGTTGGATCCGGTCGGCTCAGCTGGTTCGGCGGAGGGTGCGTTCACGGCGGAAGACCCTACGTCGAACCAGCGACTCGCGGGCGTGTTCGGCTGGTTTCAGCGGATCACACCGGCCCGCATGGCCAGCGCGACCATCTGCGCGCGGTCGCCCGTGCCCAGCTTGCGCCCGATCCGCGACAGGTGGCTCTTCACCGTGAGCGCGGACAGGTTCAACGCCTCGCCAATCTCCTTGTTGGACTGGCCATCGGCGACGAGCTGGAGCACCTCGACCTCACGCGCGGACAGTTCCCGCGGTGTGTTGTCGGTCCCGGGCACCCTGGTGCCAGCGGCGAGAACCGGCGCGACACTCGGATCCGCGTAGACCCCGCCGTCCAGCACCCGGCGCACCCCGTCGGTGACCACCATGGGCGAGGCGGACTTCAGCAGGTAGGCCTGAGCGCCTGCCTGGAAGGCCGACCGGACCGCATACGGGTCGTCGGAGGACGCGAGCACCACGATTCGCGGCCAGCCCTGGGCACGGAGTTCCGTGACCAGGTCGATGCCGGTGCCGTCGGGCAGCCCGAGATCGAGGATCGCGAGATCGCACGGCCCCGTGGCCAGAGCGCGCGCTCTGGCTTCGGCGACCGAAGCGGCCTCATGCACTGTCCCGGCGCCCATCTGGGTCAACCGGGCCGCTATCGCCTCCCTCAGCAGTGGGTGGTCGTCGACCACCAACACCGAGAACAGCTCCTCCCGCGGGTGCGGGACCATGTTGGCCGGCAATGAGCCGGCTGGCGTGGTACGAACGGCCTGACCTAAGCCGACGGCAGCCACGTCACTACCTCCCTGGAGTCGGTCGTGCCCCCCGACCGGCACCGGGACTTTCGACCAATCAGCCGCGCCACTGATCGACCGAAAGTGGTGTCGTCGGAGGCAGCGTAGCCGCCTCAGCCAGCCAGCGGGACGATCAATCGGGTATCTATCCCTATCGAGTTGTAACTTCCGCCCTGGTTTGTCCCACGATCGGAGGACAAGGGCCCAAAACCCGTAACGTGAGAGGTCTTCACAACGACAATAGAGGTTTGGTCTTGAGGCGGATCGGCGTGTCGCGGTGGCGGCGCGGCGCGCACCGGTCGGCGTGGCGACGGCGGCTGGCACGGCTCGCGGCGTCCGGTTCCGGGTGCCGGACCCGGTCGGGCGGAGGCGGCAGGGCCGGGCGCGGGACGGCTGGCTCGGCGCGCCACCGCAGGTTCACCGTTTTGTGTGACTGCCGGAGTTATCGAACGTCTGTTTGACTGGGGCCGTGAACACGAACCGTGCCCCCGTCCCCGCTCTCGTTCTCGTTGTCCGCGACTGCCCGGCCGGCACCGGCTCCCCGTGCGGTGCTGGGGGAGAACGCTTACCCGGCGACTCGCCGGGGCCCGCCACATGACGCCGGGCGGCGGACACCGCCCGGCGAACACCGCGCCGGTGGACGCCGTGCGGATGGAGACCGTGCTGGCGGAGATCGTGCTGGCGGAGATCGTGCTGGCGGAGATCGTGCTGGTGGAGACCGCGGACGTTGTGCTCGGTTGACGCGCACCCGAGAACACGTCGGCTCCGCCGCGGTACCCGTCGCGGGCCGTTGTCCGTGGCCAACCGGGGAGTTGGTCGGCCGACCGGGCAGTCGGCGACCAGGTAGTTGTGCCGTGCGGTCAGGCGCGCGGCGCTGACCAGTGCTGTGAATAGCCGCAGGTTCTCCTTTGGCGTTCGCCAGTCCTCGTCGAAAGCACTTCGATCCGAGGGGAGTATTTCGGCCTATTGCTTCAGTGTTGACAAAATTTAATCCAATTGCCGGCGCAAGCAGTTTTGCGTTGTGTGCACGTCGCCCGAGGCGTGCCTGGGAAAACCCATGCCGTCAGCGGTTGCGTCGTGGCCATCCGCAGGACGGAGTGCGCCGACGGAACAGCGACGGAACACGGCGACGGAACCACAGCGACGAATCGCGTGAGCGAACAACTCCGTGACCGGGCGTGAGGCGGATCGACGGATCGGGCGCGCACCTCACCTCGACCGGGCCGCGCCTCCGCGATCCGGGAGCGGGAGGCGCTGGCAACGGAGGCCAGGAAGCCAGGAGGCCCGGGCGGCGGTGGAGAGGAGGGAACCGATGGGTGGTCGCGCTGGGGTCAGCCGGGACGGTGGTGGTCGAGCATGGACACGCCGACCGGCGGGAGGCCGACGGCGCTGGTCATCAGCTCGCAGAAGGCGGCGCCGTGCGGGGACAGCTCCGCGTGCCCGTCGGTGACCACCGCGGTCCAGGAGGCGCGCAGCTCCAGGTCGTCGGTGCGGGCCGGGCCGGCGATGTCGCCGAACCGGGCCGACGAGGTCTGCGTCACGGTGCCACCCAGCGCCGTCCAGTCCGCGCCGCAGTTGTCCAGGGCCTCGGTCAGCCAGGACCAGCCCACCTCGGGCAGCAGCGGGTCGCCGGCGAGTTCCGGGTCCAGCTCCACCCGCACGTAGGCCACCAGGCGCAGCACGCCGTCCCACGCCTCGGCCCCCTCGGGGTCGTGCAGCAGGATCAGCCGGCCGGTGGACAGCTCTCCGGCGGCCCCGTTGACCTCCCCGGTGAGCGCGAATGCCCAGGGGGCGAGGCGCTGGGGTGGGCGCACCTCACCGAGTTCCATTTCCGGGCGGGGACGCAGCGACCGCAGTGCCGTCACCGCCGTCCGGAACAGCTCGGGTACTTCCGCCTCCGCTGACGACGTTCCGGTCACGGCAGGTGACTGTATGCCCGCATCGCGCGATCCGTGGTGGAGGCGCGCCGAGGGCAGGCCGCGACCTGAGCACACCCGCTTCTCGCGGCGTGGGACGATGAAGGCGAGATGACCGACATTGCGCCGGTCTCGGCCCGCCGAGACCTCTCCCAAGCCCCGCTGCTGGTCGCCGCTGCCGGCGGCCGTCCATCGCGTGTGCCCGTGTGGTTCATGCGGCAGGCCGGACGGTCCCTGCCCGAGTACCACGAGTTCCGCGCGGGCACGCCCATGCTCGAAGCCTGCCTGGACGCCGAGATGGTGTGCGAGATCACCCTGCAGCCGGTGCGCCGGCACGGGGTGGACGCCGCCATCCTGTTCAGCGACATCGTGGTGCCGCTGCGCGCGGCCGGCGTCGACCTGGACATCGTCCCCGGCACCGGTCCGGTGGTCGCCGAGCCCGTGCGCTCGGCCGCGGACGTGGCCAGGCTGCCGCGACTGTCCGAAGACCAGGTGCGTCCCGTGGCCGACGGGGTCGGGCTGCTCCTGCGCGAACTCGGCGACACCCCGCTGATCGGTTTCGCCGGGGCGCCGTTCACCCTGGCGTCCTACCTGATCGAGGGTGGGCCCAGCCGCAACCACGAGCGCACCAAGGCGCTGATGCGGTCCGAACCGGACACCTGGCACGCGCTGCTGGGCCGGCTGACCGAGATCGCCTCGACGTTCCTGCGGGTGCAGGTGGCCGCCGGAGTGGACGCCGTGCAGTTGTTCGACTCCTGGGCCGGGGCGCTGTCCGAGCGGGACTACCGCGAGTTCGTGCTGCCGTACTCGGCCGCGGTGTTCGCCAGCCTGGCCGACGCCGGCATCCCCAAGATCCACTTCGGGGTGGGCACCGGCGAACTGCTCGGCGCGATGCGCCAGGCCGGTGCGGACGTGGTCGGCGTGGACTGGCGGATTCCGCTGGACGAGGCCGCGCGCCGGTTGCGGGCGGCCGACCCGGGCGGCCCGGAGCCGGTGGTGCAGGGCAACCTCGACCCCGCGCTGCTGTTCGCCAGCCCGGACGTGCTCGAACGCGAGATCGTCAGGATCGTCGACGAGGGCAGGTCCGCGGGCGGCCACATCTTCAACCTCGGTCACGGAGTGTTGCCGCACACCGATCCGGACGTCATCACCCGGGTGACGGAGTTCGTGCACGGCCTGTCGCCGGCCGACGCGTCCTGACCGGCGCCCGCGATGGTCACCGTGGCGGCACCGGGCTGGGGTTTAACAACAGGTTCATGAGAGTGACGGGGTGACGCACGTGCACGTCGCGGTCGTCGGAGGCGGGGTCTCCGGGCTCAGCGCAGCGCATCGGCTCAGATGTCTGCTCGGTGAGCAGGCCAGGATCACCGTGGTCGAGCAGGCCCCGCACCTGGGGGGCAAGCTGCGCACGGTCGAGTTCGCCGGTCACCCCGTGGACCTGGGGGCCGAGGCGTTCCTGCACCGCCGCCCCGAGGCCGCGGAACTCGTGGCCGAACTGGGGCTGGCCCCGCAACTGGTGCACCCCACCAGGGCGGCGTCCACGGTCCGGGCCGGCGGCCGGGTCCACCGGATGCCCAGCCGCACCCTGCTGGGCGTGCCCACCTCGGCCGAGACCGTGCGCGGGGTGCTGTCGGCGGAGGCGGCGGCCCGCGTCGCGGCCGAACCCTCGCTGCCGCCGCTGCGGCTGGAGGGCGACGTGGCCGTGGGCGCGCTGCTGCGCGAGCGGTTCGGCGACGAGGTCACCGAGCGGCTGGTCGACCCGATGCTGGGCGGGGTGTACGCGGGCCGGGCCGACCGGCTCAGCCTGCGCGCCACCATCCCGGTGCTGGCCAACGCCCTGGACTCGGGCATCGGCTCGGTGGTCGAGGCGGCCGCCGCCGCCATGCCCGCGCCGGCTCAGCCGCCGCCGGACCCGGCGCCGCCGGTGTTCGGCACGCTGCGCGGTGGGCTGGGCGCGCTGATCGACCGGCTGGCCGAGGTGGCCAAGCCCGAGGTGCGGCTGGGACAGCCCGTGCGCGAACTGCTGCGCGCCGACCACGGATGGCGCCTGGTGATCGGCCCGGCCACCGCACCCGAGGTGCTGGACGTGGACGGCGTGGTGCTTGCCGTGCCGGCGCCCTCGGCGCGGCGCCTGCTCGCCGACATCGCCCCGACCGCGGCGACCAGCCTGGCCGAGGTCGAGCTGGCGTCGGTGGCGCTGGTGTCCATGGCGCTGCCCGGCGACACCGACCTGACGGTGAACGCCGACGTCCCGCTGGCGGCGGGAGTGCTGGTCGCCGACCGGGAGCGGCACGCCGACGGCACCCCGTTCACGGCCAAGGCGTTCACCTTCTCCAGCAACAAGTGGGCGCACCTGACCGGTGAGGTGAAGTTCGTGCGCGGCTCGGTGGGCCGCGTCGGCGAGACCGAGTTGCTGCAGCGCAGTGACGAAGAACTCATCGAGGCGGTGCGCGCCGACCTGGCCGAGCTGATCGGCGGGCCGGTGCCGGCGCCGCTGGAGGTGCTGGTGACCCGCTGGGGCGGCGCGCTGCCGCAGTACGGCGTCGGCCACCTGGAGCGGGTGGAGCGGATCGAGGACGCCGTGGCGCGGGTGCCCGGTCTGGCCGTGGCCGGGGCACTGCTGCACGGCGTTGGCGTGCCCGCCTGCGTGGCCACCGGCAACGCCGCCGCCGCCCGTGTCGCTGCCCACCTTCTCGGCCGCCGGTGGAACTGAAGTGGGACGATGAGGACATGGCCCGCCTCAATTACACCGAGCTGAACGACACCATCCGCTACACCATGTGGTCGGTCTTTCGCGTGGAAGCCGGCCGGCTGCCCGATGACCGGGGTCCGGCGGCCACCGAGGCGCAGGACTACCTGGATGCCTTGGCGGACAAGGGTGTTGTGGTTCGCGGCGTGTACGACGTCGCCGGTCTGCGGGCCGACGCCGACTACATGATCTGGTGGCACGCCAGCGAGATCGAGCAGGTGCAGGCCGCCTACAGCGGGTTCCGCCGCACCACGTTGGGGCGCGCGTCGGTGCCGGTCTGGAGCAACGTGGCGCTGCACCGGCCGGCCGAGTTCAACAAGAGCCACATCCCCGCGTTCCTGGCTGGCGAGGAGCCCCGCAAGTACGTGTGCGTGTACCCGTTCGTCCGGTCCTACGAGTGGTACCTGCTGCCTGACGACGAGCGCCGCGCGATGCTGGCCAACCACGGCAGGGAAGCGCGCGACTACCCGGACGTGCGGGCCAACACCGTGGCCTCGTTCGCCCTGGGCGACTACGAGTGGATTCTCGCGTTCGAGGCCGACGAGCTGCACCGGATCGTGGACCTGATGCGCCACCTGCGCGGCACCGAGGCGCGGCGGCACGTCCGGGAGGAAACCCCGTTCTACACCGGCACCCGGGTCCCCGCCGCCGAACTGGTCACGAACCTGCCCTGAGCAGCGCCGTTCGCGTGGCTGCCCACGCCCGTGGGGACGGCAACGGGCCCGCCCGGTGGGGTTGACCGGGCGGGCCCGTCACGTCAGCCGCGGCGCCCGGGGTGTGCGGGGCGTCCGTCGCGTGTGGACCAGCGGTGTGTGCGCACCACTGCGGTGTTGGGGCTGACCGCTGGTCGCGGCCGGTCCTGGGGTGGGCGGTGCCGGGTCAGGCGATCTTGTAGGCGCGGATGATGGTCTGCTCGACACCGTTGTCCCGGCCCGAGGCGGTCGCGCGCAGTGACACGAAGCCGGCCTTGGCCGGGTGCACGAGTTTGGCGGTGCCGTGCACCACGGGCACCCGCTTCCAGGTGGCGCCGTCGTCGTAGGACACCTCGACGGTGCGCAGCCGGGCGGTGCCCTGCACGGACACGGGCACGTCGAACCGAACGCCGGCGGGTGCGGTGTTGGCCGCGTCCAGGGTCGGGGTGAAGCGGACCGCGGAGATGGGCACGGCCACCGGGTCGGGGCCGTCGGCGTGCCCGGAGGTGAAGGTCCACGTGGCACTCACCGTGCTGGACACGTCGAACCGGGTGCCGCGCTCGGCCGTGGTCTCCAGGGTGTACCGGCCCTGGGCGGCCGGCACGGTGAACTGGCCGCGGCCCGGCAGGTTGGTCTCGCCGATCACCTCGCCGCCGAGGGACAGCACCGTCCGCGCCTTGTCCACAGTGGAGTTCCCGTAGTTGCCGGCGCTGTCGGTGAACAGCGGCAGCGCCGGGTACAGCACGTCGCCCACGCGGAAGACGCCGCCGATGCGCTGGTCGTTCGGCGCACCAGGGCCGAACGGTCCTCGGTTGAACCGCTCGGTGAACCGCTCACCGGCCCGGTAGGTGCGCGCCGGACTCACGAACTCCGCTTCCACCACGGGGAAACCGCCCGGGTCGGTCTCGCTGGTGAGCTGGTCGAGCAGACCGGACCAGCTCACCTCGTCCGTGGTGACGAAGTCGGTGGCGGTCGTGGGCAGCGACACGTCGGACAGGGCCACCCAGCCGCCCGCGCCGTTCGGACCGGTGGAGATGAGCCCCCACTGGCCCCGCTGGCCGGCGGGGCCGTTGAGTTCGGAGCGGACCTCGGCCAACTCGTCCGTGCGCACCTCGGCGGTGAACCCGGTCGGCACCCGGGGCAGCGGCCAGGTCAGGTCGTAGAAGGTGGCGGCACCGGTGGGGCTCGCCCACTGCGTGCCGATCCAGGCGCTGGTGCCCTCAGCCGGCGTCTCGGGGCCGAGTTGCGTGGTGCTGAGAATGCCCAGCCCGTCACCCCTCTGCAGCACCCACCCGAAGCTGTAGCGGCCGACCGCCGTCCGCACGGTGAGGGAGAAGTCGCCGAGGGCGAACCGCGCGGCGGGATCGGGTGGGGTGATCGTGCTCGGCTTGGCCTGCCTGGCGTCCACCTCAAGGGTGGCGTCGCCGGTCACGGAGAACTTCGGCTGCGGCAGCCAGGCGTACCGGTACTGGTTCTCCCCGGTCAGGGTGAACACGTTGTTGTCGAGGGCGTAATCGCCCCTGGGCACCCGCACGGTGGCGGTACCGGCCACGGCCGAGGCGGACGTGGCCTTCGCGGTGGCGAGGTTGAGCAGGGTGGAACTGGCGCTCCACGCGGGTTGGCCGTCCGGTCCGGTGTAGTGGACCGTCAGGTCGTAGCTCTCCACCTCGCGGTTGACGGCCAGCGGGGTGCGCACGGCTTCGGTTCCGCCGGCACCGGCGACCAGCGCGCCGGTGTAGACGCCGTCCACGCTGCCCCGGGTGGTGTCGGCGGTGATGGTCGTCTCGGCGCTGCCCCCGGCGGGCACGGTGAGCTGGGTGGGGGTGACGGTGAACAGGCCGGCGGGCGCGGGTTGGCCGTCCGGGCCGGTGACGGACAGGGCCAGGTTCAGGGTGAGATCGGTGGTGCCGGAGTTGTGGTAGGTCACCGAGTGGGTGATGGGCTGGTCGTCGTGGTGCGGCCAGCGCGCCACGCCGAGGCTCACGATGCCGGGGGTGCTGGTCAGCGTCTGGGTGATGGCCTTGGCCACGTCCACCCGGCCGGCGCCCTGCTCGAACACGGACAGGGTCGGGTTGGGCTTGGCCGAGCCGACCAGGGCGGCCTTGAGCCGCGCGCCGGTCCAGTCCGGGTGCAGCTGGGCGAGCAGGGCGGCGGACCCGGCCACGTGCGGGGTGGCCATGGACGTGCCGGACAGCGCCACGTAGCCGTCCTCGACCGGGGCGCCGATGGTGCCGGCGGAGTGCCGGGCGGCCACGATGTCCACGCCCGGGGCGGTGATGTCGGGCTTGATCGCGCCGTCGTTGACGCGGGGGCCGCGACTGGAGAACGGGGCGAGCGACTCGTCGCGGTCGACCGCGCCCACGGTGAGGGCCGCGTCGGCGCTGCCCGGCGAGCCCACGGTCTCGGTGTTGGGACCGGAGTTGCCCGCCGCGATCGCGAAGAGGATGCCGTACTGCTCGGACAGGGTGTTGACGGCCTCTTCCAGCGGATCGACCTCGGGGGTGTCCAACCCGCCGAGGCTCAGGTTGGCGATCTTCGCGCCGGACTCCGCGGCCCACTGCATGGCGGCCAGGATCCAGGATTCCTGGCCGTAGCCGTTGTCGTCGAGCACCTTGCCGTCCAACAGCTTCGCGCCCGGGGCGACACCGCGGTACTTGCCGCCCGACTTGGCTCCGGTGCCGGCGATGATGGAGGCGACGTGCGTGCCGTGGCCGAAGTTGTCCACAGCGGACTCGGTGTCGGTGAAGTTCTTCTCCCCGATCTCCTGGGTGGTCAGGTCGGGGTGGGTCTGGTCGACGCCGCTGTCCAGCACGGCGACGGTGACGCCGTCGCCGGTGTAGCCGGCCTCCCAGGCGGTGGGCGCGCCGATCTGCGCGACGCTGCGGTCCAGGCTGGCCTGGCGCTTGCCGTCCAGCCACACCGTGTCCACGCCGGCCGCGGTGGACCGCACCGACCCGGCGGGGGCGGTGACGGCTTCCCACAGCGCCGTGGCGTTGGCCTTGCCGGTGGCCACGGCCGTGCCGTTGATGCTGGGCAGGTCCTGGGTGACGGCGGTGCCCTGGACCGCCAGGCTGGCCCGCGCCTGCCCGGTGGGGTGCTTGATGATCAGCGGGAGGGTGTCGCGGTGGGCGTCGTCGTAGCCGAACTCGATGAGCTGGGTGATGTCGAACAGCCTGGGGTCGAGTTTGCCGCTGGCGACCAGCGGGGCGGCGTCGACCGGCACCACGTGCAGGTGGCCGTTGAGCTGCTGGGTGGTGAAGGCGATGTGCTCCCGGCCCGGTCCGGGGCGCACCGACCGGGCCCCGTTCGGGCCGAGCACGACCTGGTCACCGGTGATCAGGGTGACGGTGGTGTTGCCCGCCTGGTCGGTGGTTGCCGCTGGTCCGGCCAGGGCGGCCGGGGCCGCTGTGTTGGCCGGGGATGCCACGGCCTGCTGTGCGGTGCCGACCGCGAGACCGAGGGCGAGCGCGCCCGCCCCCAGTCGCGTGGTCAACCGGCGACCTCTGGTTAATCGCCGCTCTCGTGAATGCACCAGTACCTCCAGTCGTTTCCCGTGTCAGTCCGCGGGTACTTTCCGGCGAGCACGGAAAAGAACTCGCCGGAGAGCTGGGACTTGCTCTCGAACGTACTGATGTGCACGGAACAACGGCAATCGACTGTCAACTGTGAAATATGTGTTTCCGGGTTGCGGAAAAAAGGCGGTCCGGCTGCGGCAGGTGGTGGGTGAAACGCATCCTGGGGAATTGACCGGTGTTTGCCGGGTAGAATTCCGTGCTGGTCTGATCCGGTGCTTGCCCGGTGGCGCTGGTCGCTGCCGTGCCGTTGTCCTGCGGTTTCGATCCCGATCCCGGGGCCGGTCGGCGCTCGGGTGAGTGGCGCTGCCAGTGGTGGGGCTGCGCCGCGTGGGCCGCCGTACCGGATTCCGGTGCGCTGGCGCGGCCGGCGCGCCGCACCGGGAGCGCGGGATTGTGATTCGGTGTGGATGGCGCCGGACAACGCCGCCCTCGATGACGTGGTCGGGCCGGTGCCCCGGCCGTTGGCGACATTTCCGCCGGTGTTCCGCCGCAGTGGAACCAGAAATTCATCCGGGTGCCGGGATGATTCACCCTGACGGCCGATCAAGGCCGGGAGCCGTGCCGGTGACGGTCGCGGTGCGGTTGGGGGTCGCGCGGGGTGGGCGACCCTGGCTGGCGCGAGCGGGTGAAGTCGGACAAGGATCGCGGCAGCAGCGCAGCACCACCGCAGCGACACACCACCACAACGACACAGCACCGCAACGACGACACCGACGGAGGCAGTCATGAGCACCGAGGGCAACCAGCGCCCGGCCCGGCGTGATCCGAGCAGGCTCGTGGACGCGGCCGGGTTCCGTGCCTTTGTCCAGTCCGGTTGGGACGATCCGGTCCGCGAGCCGCGGTTGCCCGCCGGGGCCGCCCAGGCCGCGGCCGACCACCGGCGGCGGCTCAGCGAGCAGGTGCCCGGCCGACGCGTGGTGGTCGCCGCCGGCCGCGCGCCCGTCCGGTCCAACGACACCGACTACGCCTTCCGGCCGGACAGCGACTTCTCCTGGCTGACCGGGTGCGATGCCGAGGGCGCCGTGCTGGTCATGCACCCGGTTCCCGGCGGGCACGAGGCCGAGCTGTACCTGCGCGCCCCGGCCGGTCCCAAGGAGGTCGACTTCTTCGCCAACGCCAGGGACGGCCAGCTGTGGATCGGCGCCGTGCCAGACCTGGACGCGTGGTCGCGGGTGCTCGGCATGCCCTGCCGCGACCTGGAGGGACTGCCCGCGGCGCTGCGCGGCCGGCACCCGGCGATCATGGCCACCCGCGGGGCCGACCCGCTGGTGGACGCGCTGCTCGAAGTGGAGTCCGCCGGGTCGCTGCGCACCACCCTCGCCGAGCTGCGCGCCATCAAGGACGACTGGGAGATCGGCCAGCTGCGGGCGGCCGTGGACGCCACCGTGGTCGGCTTCGGTGAGGTGGCCGCCGCGCTGCCGGCCGCGATCCGCGGTGGTGGTGAGCGCTGGCTGCAGGGCACCTTTGACCGGCGTGCCCGGACCAGCGGCAACGGTCCCGGGTACGCCACCATCGTGGCCGCCGGCGAGCACGCGCCCGTGTTGCACTGGGTGCGCTGCGACGGCGCGGTGCCCGAGGACGGGCTGGTGCTGCTGGATGCCGGCGTGGAGGTGAACACCCTCTACACCGCCGACGTGACCAGGACCTTCCCCGCGTCCGGGGAGTTCAGTCCGGCGCAGCGGCAGGTCTACGACCTGGTCCACCGGGCGCACCTGGCCGCGATGGCCGAGGTGCGGCCGGGGCAGGACTACGGCGCGTTCCACCGCACGGCCATGGCCGTGCTGGCACAGGGCCTGCACGACTGGGGTCTGCTGCCGGTGTCCGTTGACGAGGCGCTGGAGTCGGACAACCAGCACCACCGCCGCTACATCGTCTGCGGTGTCGGCCACTTCCTCGGGCTGGACGTGCACGACTGCGCGAGCGCGCGGGCGTCCGCGTACCACGAGGCCGTGCTCGCGCCGGGCATGACCCTGACCGTGGAGCCGGGGCTGTACTTCCACGCGACCGACCAGACCGTGCCGCCCGAGCTGCGCGGCATCGGGGTGCGCATCGAGGACGACCTGGTGGTGACCGCGACCGGCGCTGACGTGCTCTCCGCCGACCTGCCCATCGACGCCGACGGCATCGAGCGCTGGGTGGCCAGCCAGCGGTGACCAGCCAGCGGTGACCAGTTGGTGGTGACCAGTCGGCTGGTGACCGGCCAGCGGTGACCGGCCGGGCGCCTGGTCGGGCCGCGTGGGGCGCCTCAGCCGGTGGTCGTGGTGGCGGACCCGGCCGCCGGGGCGCGTCCGGTCACCTGGCCGTCGCCGCTGACCAGCAGCCCGGCCTGCGGCCCGCCCGGTGGGCAGCCGGGGCCGTTCGGGTGCTCCAGCGCCGGCGTGGTGTCGACCTGCTGCTCGACCACGGTGGTGCCGGTGGTGTCGGTCAGCGTCAGCCGCACCCGCACGGCCCGCTCCGGCAGGTTGCCCAGGTCGGCGAAGCCGTGCTTGCCGCCGGTGGGCACCGCCTCGGCCGCGCAGGCGACGTCCGGGCCGGTGCCGCCGCTGGCGCAGCTGGCCGGCCCGGCCGTGGTGGCCGGTGCCAGCTCGACCAGCGGTGTGCTGCACACACCGTCCCAGCACACCGTCATGGTGGCGGCCGCGACCCGATCGGCCAGCGGTGGGGCGATGTCCAGGCTGATGCCCACCCGGGTGGCGATCTCGGTGCAGACCTGGCCGCCCGCCTCGACGGCACTGCCGCAGGCGGTCAGCGCGACCAGGGCGGCGGACAGCGGGACGAACGGACGGAGCGTGGAGGTGTGGTGAGGCACACCGCACAGACGGACCAGCCGCCGCACCGGGTTGCCTCACCAGGAGGTGACAGCCCGCCCCGGGGAGCACGCGCCGTCGCCGACACCGGTGCGGCCGGGGTGGTGCCGGGTTTTTCTGGCTCTTGTCACCCGGATGGCCCTGCCTGAACGTGCAACTCGCGGGGTTTGCAAAGTCAACTCGCGGGGCGGGGGTGCCACCAGCGGCGTCGGCGGGGTGGGGGCAGTGCGCCCCGCTCGACGAGCCAGGTGGCGAACGCGGCCGCGTCCTGGCGCATCCGGGTGCCGGCGCGGCGCGGGTGGTCGGCGGCGAACTCGTCGAACAACGGGCGGAAGCGCTCGTCCAGTGCCTCGGTCAGGTCGGGGCGCAGCACGGCCACGACGCCGCGCCGCTTGGCCAGCAGGGCGCTGGCCTCGGCGCGCAGCCGCTGCTGGTCGAATCCGGCCGGTGGGGTGCCGCCGGCCAGCAGCGCGTGCAGGAGTTCGGCCTGCTGGGCGGCCAGCCGTTGCCGCGCTGCCTCGGTGGCCCTGGCGTCGCTTGCGCGGTCGTTGCTGACCCTGGCGTTGCTGGGGCCGGCGCCGCGCGCCGCACCGGTGGAGCTGGTCACCGCCGCTGCTCCGGGTCGGCCAGCACGGCGCGGATGGCGTCCAACTCCGCGGCCAGTTCCGCGTCACTGGGGTAGTTGTCGTCGCGTTCCAGCAGCACGCCGGGCGGGTCGACGCGGCGGCGCAGCTCCGCCAGCAGGTCGAGCACCTCGGGCAGCACCGGGTGGGCGTGCGTGTCGTGGTAGACGCCGTGGTGCTCGACACCACCGGCCACGTGCACGTAGGCCAGCCGCTCCAGGGGGATGGCGGTCAGGAACTCGGCCGGGTCGGTGTTGATGTTGCGGGCGTTGGCGTGCAGGTTGGCCACGTCCACCAGCAGCAGGCAGTCGGTGCGCTCGACCAGTTCGGCCAGGAACTGGCCCTCGGTCAGCTCCCCGTCCGGCCAGTCCAGCAGCGCGGCCACGTTCTCCAGGGCCAGCGGGACCGGCAGTTCGGCCTGGGCGGCCCGGACGTTGGCCACCAGCACGTCCAACGCGTCCGCGGTGCGCGGCACCGGCATCAGGTGCCCGGAATCCAGGCCGCCGGCCCGCACGAAGCACACGTGGTCGCTGACCAGCGGCGCGTCCAGCGCCTCGGCCAGCGCGGCCAGGTGTGCCACCCGGTCCCGGTCGACCGGCTCAGCGCCGCCCAGCGACAGGGACACGGCGTGCGGCAGCACCGGCACCCCTCGGCCCCGCAGCACCCGCAGCGACTCGGGCAGCCGGTCGGGGCTCAGGTTCTCCGCCACCACCTCGACGAAGTCGACCTGGGGCAGCCGCTCCACGGTCAGGTCGATCTCCGACCGCCAGCCGATGCCCACCCCCAGTCGGGGAATCGCCACCATGTCCGTTTCCTCTCTCCCGCTGCGGCTCTCGCCCCGCGACTCGTGTTCCCGCGACTCGTGTTCCGGCGGCTCGTGTGCCGCGGCCGGTTCTCGGCCGCGGCCGCGCCGGGGAAGGGGTGCCCGGCCGGCCGGCCTGGGCACCCCGGGTGTTGAGCGGTGTCGACGACGGTCCGGGCGGCTCAGCGGCCGACCAGCGGCGACCGGTTCGACAACCCCCGTGGTCCGCTCAGCACCCCCATCCCCCCGGGCTGGTCTTCGAGGTCACCCGCCGCCCCCGCAGCCGCCGCCACAGCCACTGCCGCAGCCGCTGCTCCCGCTGCCGCACGAGGACGACGAGGACGACGAGTCCGAGCCGCTGGAGCACGAGCCGCTGGCGACGATCCCGCCCGAACAACTGGAGGCGACCGTGGTCGAGGACCCGAAGCGGCGGCGGGGCCTGGCCGGCGCCAGCACCCGCCGCACGGTCGGGTCGGGGTAGGCGCCCAGGCCGTGCACCGCGACGAGATCACCCGCGGCCGGCGGCACCTGTCCGGGCGGCACCCCGTGCCAGGGGGACACGGACCCGGTCAGGCGGTCCCTGGCGGCTTCCAGCAGCCGCTGCCCGCGCTCGGTGCGCGGCACGGCCGGGCGGCTCCTGAGCAGCACCGCCAGCACCGCGGTGACCAGCAGCAGCACCGTGAGCCAGCCGACGGGCGCGCCCACGGCCACCCCGTTGATCCAACGCAGCACGCCGACGCCGAGCAGCACCAGCAGGGGTGTCACCGCCAGGCGCAGCCTGGCCCGCACGGTGTCGGCGGCGACCAGCAGGTCGCGGCGCACCAGCGCGCTGGCGAGGTCGCGGCTCAGCGCCGGGTGGTTGACCACCGACGCCAGCAGCAGCGACACGGTGCGGCGCAGGTGCCGGCTGGCGTCGGCGAGCACCGCCTGGTCCACCGGACCGGTGGCCGGCACACCGGTGACCGACACCGTGCCGGCCCGGCTGGTCCGCAGCGCCCCCGACTCGACCAGCCGGGCCAGTGCGGCCTCGGCCACCCGCCTCGGCCCGCCGGCGAGATAGGCCAATTCGTCCGCGGAAAGCGGCTCAGTTGATTTGTTCTGGGCGGCCGCGCGCATTCGGGCGCGCACGATCAGGCCAGAAATCAAAGCGACGGCGAGAGCCACGCCGTAGCCGGCCAAAAACTGTGGACCCGTCAAACCCCACGACTCGTGCATGTTGCCCCCTCAGCGTGGCTGGGCCGGTGAACTCGGTGGTTCGCCGGGCTGATCCAGATCCACGGCCAATGGTGTGCCCTGGGCCACACCGGGGCAAGAGGATTGACGAAGGCTTAGGGTTTCGTTTTCGACAACGGTCGGGGCATTCCGGCAACCGGCCCAGCGGTCACCGGAATGCCCCGGGAAAAGACGCGATTCGCTACTTCGCCACGACTGTCGGACGCACGCGGGCCGGGTCGGCCGGCCCTGGTGGTCAGCCCTGGTCCGACTCGCTGACCAGGGTCAGCGAGATGCTGTTGATGCAGTACCGCTGGTCGGTCGGGGTCGGGTAGCCCTCACCCTCGAACACGTGCCCCAGGTGGCTGTGGCAGGTGGCGCACAGCACCTCGGTGCGCACCATGCCCAGGCTGCGGTCCTCCCGCAGGATGACCCGGTCCTCGGCCAGCGGGGAGAAGAACGACGGCCAGCCGCAGTGCGAGTCGAACTTGGTCTCGCTGCGGAACAGCTCAGCGCCGCAGGCACGGCACTGGTAGACGCCCACGGTCTTGGTGTCCACGTACTCGCCGGTCCAGGCCGGCTCGGTGCCGGCCTCGCGCAGCACGTGGTACTCGGCCGGGGTCAGTTCGTCCCGCCACTCGCGTTCCGACTTGGTGACCTTCGGGGTGGCATCGGCGACAGGCTTCATATGTTCACGCTAACCCGCGCGTCCACCAGGGCTCCGGTGCGGGACTCCGGGGCAGGACGTCAGAACAGGATGGCGACGATCGAGCCGAGGGCCTGCCACACGGCCACCAGCACACCCAGCAGGATCAGGCCGACCACCAGGACCGCGACCAGGCGCTGGTGGCCGGTGCTGCGGTTGGCCGAGTCGACGAAGTCGCCAACGCCGTCCAGGTAGCCCTCGACCGTGTAGCTGGGGCGGATGCGCTCCATCCGGTCGAGGTGCTCGGCGAACGCCCTGGCCTCGGGGTCGTCGGGGTCCAGCCCGACCAGGTCCTCACCGAACCGGCCGGGCGGTCCGGAGCGCCGCTCGTCGTCCCCGTCCCCCGGCCGGGGCGGAACGTAGACACCCATGCCCCCACAGTACGGCGGCGCGCACCGGCAGCGCAGCCGCACGCCCGGGGTGCGACCGGTCGGGTCAGGCCAGGACCGGTGCGGGTACGACCGCGCCGACCTTCTCCCCGTGGCCCAGCACCGGCACGGCGGCGATCTCGGCCAGCGCGGCCAGGTCGGCGCGGTCCGCGGCCAGCCCCAGCCGGCGCAGCGCCGCCACCAGCACCACCGGCCGGGCCCGGCTCGACCCGTCGGCGATCTTGACCGCCACGGCCGAGCCGTCCGGCAGGCCCAGCCCGTACACGCCCTCGGCGCCGTCCTTGGCCACCGCGCCCGGCACCGCGCGCATCAGCGCGGTGACGTCCCGGCCGGTGCCGCCGACCCATTCCGGGTGGCGGCTCATCGCGTCGGCCACCCGCCGCCGCCTGCTGCCGGCCGGTGCGCTGGCCAGCCGGCCGAACGCCCTGGCCAGACCGACCAGGCTGATCCCGAACAGCGGGGCGCCACAGCCGTCGACGCCGACCGCGCCGATCGGCTCGCCGGCCAGTTCGGCCAGGGTGTCGCTGACGCGGGTCTGCAACGGGTGGTCCGGCGACAGGTAGCTGGCCGTGGGCCAGCCGTTGTGCACGCAGGTGGCCAGCATGGCCGCGTGCTTGCCGGAGCAGTTCATGTACAGCGGTGCCGGACCGCGGCCGGCGGCCAGGTGGGCGGCGTGCGCGTCCGGCCCGATCGGCAGGCCGGGGGTGCACCGCAGGTCGGCCTCGGTCAGCCCGGCGCCGGCCAGCACCCGGCGCACCCCGTCGACGTGGAAGTCCTCACCGGAGTGGCTGGCGCAGGCCAGGGCGAGCAGTTCGGCGGGCAGGTCCAGGCCGGCCCGCAGCATGGCCAGCGCCTGGAACGGCTTGTTCGACGACCGGGGGTAGACCACCCGCTCCGGCTCGCCCACGGACAGCACGGTCCGCCCGTCCGGCCCCAGCACCACCACGCTGCCGTGGTGCACCGACTCCACGAAGTCCCCGCGTCGCACCTCGGCGACGACCTGGTACCCGCTCACCCGCTGCCACCCGCCCCTTCCTCGTCCCAAACGTTTGGCCACGGCGCGCGCGGAGGCCCGCCCCGCCGCGGTGGTGGCCAGTGAACCCAAGCGCCGGCCGCGCTGTCGAGCCGTGGACCGGCCGAAGAGACGCACGTGACACACCCGCCTCGGGCGCGATCACTCAGGGCGTTCACCCGGTGGCCGGGTGCGCGCGGCACTACCGTCGCTGTCATGGGCGAGCACCTCGAACTCGACGTGCCAGGGCCCCACGGCACCCGGCGCGTGCGCGTGTCCAACCCCGGCAAGGTCTACTTCCCGGAACCGGGCATCACCAAGGAACAGGTGGTGCGCTACTACCTGGCGGTGTCCGAGCCGCTGCTGGCCGTGCTGCGGGACCGGCCGACCATGCTCAAGCGCCACCCCGACGGCGTGACCGGCGAGCCGTTCTACAGCAAGCGGCTGCCCAGGGGCGCGCCCGACTGGGTGGAGTCGGCGCGCATCGAGTTCCCGTCCGGGCGCAGCGCCGACGAGCTGTGCCCGACCGAGCCGGCCGTCCTGGTGTGGGCGGCCAACCTGGGCACCTTCGACTTCCACCCGTGGCCGGTGCGCCGGCCCGACCTGGACCACCCGGACGAGCTGCGGGTGGACCTGGACCCGCAGCCGGGCACGGACTTCGCCGACGCCGTGCGCGTGGCCGGGGTGCTGCACGAGGTGCTGGACGAGGCCGGGCTGGTCGGCTACCCCAAGACCTCGGGCGGCCGCGGGGTGCACGTGCTGGTGCGCATCCGTCCGGAGTGGACCTTCACCGAGGTGCGCCACGCGGTGATCGCGCTGGCCAGGCAGGTGGAGCGGCGGATGCCCACCGAGGCGACCACGGCGTGGTGGAAGGAGGAGCGCGGCCGGCGGGTGTTCCTGGACTACAACCAGGCGGCCAGGGACCGCACCATCGCCTCGGCCTGGTCGGTGCGCGCCACCCCGCGCGCCACCGTGTCCGTGCCGCTGGACTGGGCCGAGCTGACCGAGGTGGACCCGGCCGAGCACACCGTGCTGACCGTGCCCGACTGGCTGGCCGAACACGGCGACGCGCACGCCAGCGTCAACGACCGCGCCTTCGGCATCGAGGGCCTGCTGGAGTGGTACGAGCGGGACCAGCGCGACCACCAGCTGGGCGACCTGCCCTACCCGCCCGACTACCCGAAGATGCCGGGAGAGCCCAAACGGGTGCAACCCAGTCGGGCCAAACGCCGGTGACCTGCGCATCCGTCTGCCCCGGGCAACTCGCCCGGCGCGACCAGGCGTGCGCTCCGCCCGAGGTCCGTAGCATGGATGGCGGGCACGCGGTCGGCTGAACGGAGGGATCCCGATGACCGAGGACTACGTCGTGCGGTTCGTCGGCGGCCCGCTGGACGGCCGGGTCGAGTCCCGACCGCAGCCGCTGATCCCCAAGCAGACCGTCACCCACGTGTACCTGCACTCCGGGCCCAAGATCGTGCACCACTACGACCTGCACTACGCCGTGGAGTTCGGCTGCGAGTACCGGCTGCGGGTCGACGAGGCCGAGCACCCGGAACCGCCCCGCTGATTGCGCCCACCGCAGCGTCCTGACCTGGGGCGAGGCTGATTCGGCGGTGGTTCACCCGGCCGGAGCGCCCCCGTCGGCGGTCACGCTGCGCCTCGCCGGGCACGGCCCTAGCCTTCGCCCGTGAGCCTTGCTGGACCACCCGGTCCCCGGCCCGACGCGGTGCCCGCGCCCGGCCGGGCGCCCAGGGCGTGGCCGCGGGTCCTGGGCACCGGCGCGCTGCTGTGGGTGCTGAGCGTGGTGGTCACCTTCCTCACCGGCAACACCACCCTGCTGCCCACCGTGGTGCTGCTGGGCAGCTTCCTGGTGCCGGTCACGTTCGTGGCGTGGGCGTTCGAGCACCTGCGCGGCAACACCGTGACGCTGTACCTGGTGGCCAGGGCGTTCCTGGTGGGCGGGCTGCTCGGGGTGCTGGCCGCCTCCCTGGTGGAGAGCTACCTGCTGGCCCCGACGGTGTGGCTGTACCTGGGGGTCGGTCTGGTCGAGGAGCTGGCCAAGCTGCTCGCGCTCATGCTGGTCACCCGGCGCGCCTTCGCCGGGGGCGGGGCCGAGCGCACCCTGGCCGACGGCCTGCTGCTGGGCGCGGCGGTCGGCTTCGGCTTCGCCGCGCTGGAGACCTCCGGCTACGCCTTCAACGCCATGCTGACCATGCGCGGCCTGTCCCTGGGGCAGCTGGTGGAGACCGAGATCCTGCGCGGGGTGCTGGCGCCGGTCGGGCACGGCCTGTGGACGGCGATCCTGGGCGGGGTGGTGTTCGCCGCCAGCCGAGGCGGGCGGTTGCGGCTGACCGGCGGGGTGGTGCTCGCCTACCTGGGCGTGTCCCTGCTGCACGCGCTGTGGGACGCCATGCACGGCATCGCCGTGGTGCTCACCGTGGTGCTCACCGGCACCGCCTGGCAGTACCAGCTGTTCCAGCTCGGGTACGTGGTGGCGCCGACACCGTTGCAGGCGCACCTGTTCACCCTGATCAACTGGGTGGGGCTGGCCCTGGTGGCGCTGCTCGGGCTGGCGTGGCTGGCCCGGCTGCGCGAGCGCCTGCCCCGCACCAGTCCCGCACCAGGGCAGACACCGCCGGGGCCCGCGGCGGGACCAGCGCCACCCGGACCGCTGGGACCGCCGCCCAACCCGCTGGGGCCGCCAGCCTGAACCTGCCGGCACCGGGTCAGCGGCGCAGGTCGCGCACGTTGGCGACGAGCAGTGCGGTCGCGCCGATGCCGAGCAGGCCCACCAGGGCCAGCCGGCGGAAGTGGACCAGCAGGAACAGCAGCCCGATCAGCACCAGCAGCGCGCCCACCAGCATGCCGAGGCTGGCCAGGAACGCCAGCAGCTTGCGCCGGGCCAGCGCCTCGACCGTGGTGAACGCGAGCAGCACGGCGGCGAACGCGGGCAGTCCGATGTGGACCGGCACCGAGGTCAGCGCGGCCATGGTCAGGATGAACAGCGGGATGCTCAGCGCGGCCCAGACCCGCAGGAACCCGACCCGGCCGCGCTGGGTGCTGCGGTAGGGCAGGTGCGGGTCGCGCAGGTGGGCCTGGGGCGGGTCGGGTGGCAGCGGGTCGCGCAGCGACTCCCGGTGGGCGGCGCGCTCCTCGGCCAGGCGGGTGCGGTGCGCCGACAGCTTGGCCAGTTCCCGCTCGGCCTCCTCGATCGCCTGGGCGCGTTCCCTGGCCAGCTCCCGGGTGGCCAGTTGCCGCCGCAGCGAGGCCAGTTCCGCGGCCTGGGCGCGCAGCCGCCGCCGGCGCTCCTCGATGTCGGCCTCGGCCTCGGCGATCAGCTCGTCGAGCGCGGTGACCCGCTCGGCCAGCGCCCGGGTGCGGGCCGCCGGGTCCGGGGCGACCTTGTGCAGCCCGGCCCAGCCCACCGGGTCCGCCCAGGAGGTGCGCACGGTGCCGTCGCGGTTGTAGCGGGGGCCGGCCGGGGCGCGTTCCCCGCTGAGCCAGTCCCGGGTGTCCCGGCCCCACAGGCCCCGGAAGGAGCGCACCCACGGGGTGTCGTCGTCGATGAGCACGGCCTGCCACGGGTGCGCGCCGCCCGGCCCGACCTGGGGGCCGTCGCCGCGCGCGTAGTCGATGAACGGCACGGCGATGCCCCGCCGGTCCCGGTCCCTGGTCCACGGCAGCAGGAACCCGGTCAGCTGCTGGTAGCGGTGCACCAGGGGGCGCAGCGGCTTGGGGTTGACCGCGATCAGGTAGTCGCCGGGCAGGATGGCGCCGGAGTGCGAGCCGGCGCCCACGAACACCACCGGGTGGTCGCCGCGCCGCCGCAGGTCCGGGTCGTCCCAGCGGCGCCGCAGGTTGTCGCCGACCGACTCGTGGGTGGACGCGGCCACCCACGCCGGCCGCAGCCCCTCGGGGGTCTCGGCCAGGTACACGCTGACCGTCTCCCAGTCGGCCTCGTGCTCGTTGAGCCCGCCGAACGTGGTGCGCCAGTCGTTCATGGCGTAGAAGAACCAGTACTGGCAGACCACGAACCCGCCGTCGCGCACCACCCGGCCGTAGTAGGTGCAGCCGGCCGGGGCCAGCGTCCGCTGGTACTGGGTGGCCGCGGCGGCGGCCAGCCCGCCGGGCACCGTGCCGCGCACCACCAGGGAGATCTTGACCAGCACGTCGATCACCCTGCTGACCATGCCCACCGCGGCCAGCCGGCCGGACAGCCCGGTGCTCGGCCGGTTCTGCCGGCGCCAGCGCCGCACCTCGGCCGGCCCGAACGGCTCGTGCACGAACCGCAGGTGCAGCGCGTCGGTGGACCGGGCGGCGGCGATGTCGGCCAGCGCCTCCAGGGTCAGCTCGCCGGGCTCGGCCACCGGCTCCTGGTGGCCGTCCCTGGTGGTCACCCACAGCCCGCACGCGCGCACGTAGCCGTCCACGGCGGTGGGCAGGAACTGCTCGCCCCTGGTGTGCATGATCACCGGCTCGTACGCGCGCAGCAGCGCCAGCGCACCGCCGTCGGCCCACTTCTCGGTGGCCAGCGCCGCGGGCGGGGCGAGCGTGGCGGCTGGGGGAGCCACCGCGCCGGGGTGGCGGTCTGGCTGCGGCATGTCCCTCCTCGGCGGGCCTCGGCGTCGGCCTCCGGCGCGTGTCACTGGTGTACCAGCGCCGGCCGACCAGCAGGAGAATGACATGCACACACGCGGTGACGTCGGTGAACTCGTTCGGTGTGCGCGAATCGGGCCGACGCGGCCGGCCCAGCCCCAGTGTCAGCTCCCGGCGCGCAGTCCGGTGAACACGACGTCGAGGATACGGTCCCGGGTCGCGGTGTCGCAGCCGGCGTGCTCCACCGCTCGGGCGGCGCCCACCAGCAGCGCGATCACCTCGGCCGGCCGCAGGTCCGCGCGCACCGCCCCGGCGCGCTGGGCCCGGCCGAGCAGGGCACCGACCGCGCGCAGCAGGTCCTGGCCGGCCTGGTCGACCGCGCTGCCGCCGCCCGGGGTGCGGCCGGGGCCGGTGTCGCTGGATGCGGTGTCGTTGGGGCCGGTGTCGTTGGGCCCGGTGTCGCTGAGTGCGGTGTCGGCGAGTGCGGTGTCGGCGAGTGCGGCCAGGTAGGCGGTCCTGGCCGCGGCCTGGCCGATCACCCGCCGGAAGAACGCGAAGAACGCCGTGCCCGCGTCGCCGTCCCCACCGGATTCGTCCGCCTCCCGGGCCAGGGCGCGCAGCCGGCCCACCACGATCGCCTGGAGCAGCGCCTCCTTGGTGGGGAAGTGGCGGAACACGGTGGCGATGCCCACGCCGGCGCGCTGGGCGACCTCCTCGGTGGACGCGGCCGCGCCACCGGCGGCGAACACGGCCTCGGCCGCGGCCAGGATGCGGGCCCGGTTGCGCCGGGCGTCGGCCCGCAGCGCCGGTCGGGCCGCGCGTGCGGGTGCGCATGTCGTGGACGCCGGTGCCGCGGACGTCGGTGCCGCGGACGTCGGTGCCGCGGACGTCGGTGCCGCAGACGTCGGTGCTGTGGACGCCGGTGTTGGGGGCGCTGGTGCCGTGGACGTCGGTGCTGGGGGCGCCGTCATCGGTCCACGTCCACGTCCACGTTCATGTCCACGCCGCGCAGCCGGCTCGCCGCGTCCGGTCGTGCCGGATCGTCCGAACAGGACATGTGCGGCCCCCTGCTGGTGTGCGCCACGGCGATCGGCGCGCAACGCTAGTCGGGCCGGGCCGCGATCACGTCCCGCACGCGGTGGATTCCGGGTCCACCTGGGGGTGACGCCGCCGCGGCCGGGTCAACCTGGGGAGTAGCGCGGCTGCGCCTCCGGTGCGACGCGACCGGGCGGCGTGGCTGGTTAGGCTCTGGCGGTGTCTGTCCGGGCGAGGGTGGAACAGCGACTGCGGCGGACAGATCCACGCGTCGCGGACGCCGTCCTGGCCGTGGTGCTGTTCGCCGCCATGTGCGTGATGGGCGCGGTGTACCACGAACCGGGGTGGCGCCGGTTCCACCTGGACTCCTACCTGCTGACCGCGCTGATCTGCCTGCCGCTGGCGGTGCGCCGGCTGGCGCCGATGCTGGTGCTGCTGCTGGTGTCCCTGGCCTACGTGGCCTACCTGACCGTCGGGCACAGCCCCAGCCTCAACTACTGGGGCCCGGTGCTGGCCCTCTACAGCCTCGCCGGCCTGCGCCCGAACCGGGAGGCGGCGTGCGGCGCGCTGGTCACCGCCGCGGTGCTGTTCTACAGCGGGATGACCCCGCAGTTCCCGTGGGCCGCGGCCCTGGTGCAGGCCACCGCGGTGCCGGCGGGCGCGTGGATCCTGGGCGGGCTGACCCGGCAGCTGGCCGAGCGCAACCGGCAGCTGGCCGAGACCACCGCGCGGCTGCGCGAGGAACAGCGGCGCCGCGCCGAGCAGGCCGTGGCCGAGGAGCGGCTGCGCATCGCGCGGGAGCTGCACGACGTGGTCGCCCACCACGTGGCGGTGATCTCCATGCAGGCCGGGCTGGCCAGTTACGTGTTCGACACCGACCCGGCGACCGCGCGCGGCGCGGTGGACGTGATCGGCGGGACCAGCCGGGAGACGCTCAGGGACATGCGGCGGCTGCTGACCCTGCTGCGCGGGGCGGACGGGCCCGGGGCACCCGACGCCGACGCCGGTGGCGCGGCCGACCCGCTGCTGCCCGAGGACGGGCCGGCGCCCGGGCTCGACCGGCTGCCCGCGCTGGCCGAGCGGGTCCGCGCGGCCGGGGTGGACGTGGTGGTCGACCTGGCCGACGACGTGCGCACGCTGCCGTCCGCGTTGCAGCTGACCGTGTACCGGGTGGTCCAGGAGGCGCTGACCAACGTGCTCAAGCACGCCGGCCCGTGCCGCGCCGAGGTGCGGCTGCGGCGCGACGGCCAGCGGCTGACCGTGCGGATCAGCAACGACGCGGGCAGCGCGCCGCCCCCGGCCGAGGACAGCACCGGGGACGGTGGCGGGCACGGACTGGTGGGCATGCGGGAACGCGCCCGGCTCTACGGCGGAACCGTGACGGCCGGGCCTTGCGTCGAAGGCGGGTTCGCTGTGGAGTTGACCATGCCGCTGCCGTGATCGCTCCCCGGGGGAGCAGCGAACCTTGGGCGGCGGCACCAACAGTGAACCGGCGCACCAGGGAAGAACACCAGCTGATGATCAGCGTGCTTGTCGTCGACGATCAGGCGCTCATCCGAGCGGGCCTGGTCGCGCTGCTGACCGCGGCACCCGGGCTGAACGTGGTGGGCGAGGCGGCCGACGGCGAGCAGGCCGTCGGCATGGCCGCGGCGCTGCGACCGGACGTGGTCCTGATGGACATCCGCATGCCCGGCGTGGACGGCATCACCGCGACCCGGCGCATCCTCGCCGCCGCGCCCGAGCCGCCGCCCCGGGTGGTCATGCTCACCACCTTCGACCTCGACCAGTACGTCTACCAGGCGCTGCGCGCGGGCGCGGCCGGGTTCGTGCTCAAGGAGACCGAGCCGGCGCGGCTGCTGCGCGCCATCCACACGGTGGCCGAGGGCGAGATGCTGTTCGCGCCCAGCGTGATCCGCCGGATGGTGGAGACCTACGTCCAGCGCGCCGCCGAGACCGCCGAACCCACCGCGCCGGCGGGCCGCTGGTCGCTGGACGCGCTCACCACCCGGGAGCAGGAGGTGCTGCGGCTGGTCGGCACCGGCATCACCAACGCCGACATCGCGGCGCGGCTGTCCATCAGCGAGGGCACGGTCAAGACGCACCTCAACCGGATCATGACCAAACTCGACCTGGCCAGCCGCGCCCAGGCGGTGGTCGTCGCCTACGAGACGGGGTTGGTGGTGGCCGGGCGGGGTGTCGACCCGCGCTGAGCCGCCCAGCGCCAGAACGCGCGATCAGCGGTTCGGCGGCAGCGGCTGGCCCGTGCCGTGCTCAGTGCGCGGTCCTGACTCCGTGGGGGCTCACCCCCGGGTTTCCCCTACCAGCTCTCCGATCGCGGTCACCAGCTGCCGCGGCCCGGCCGGCACCAGCGTGACCCAGCCGTCCCGGCGCAGGTGCATGATCCGCCCGGCGGGCGTGTCGTGGAACCCGACCACCCGGCGGGCCCGCCGCCAGGTTCCCCTTTCCTCCGCCACGGTCGCCCCGAACTGCCCGCGCCAGCCCGCGCCGTCCACCATGCGCGCCACCGCCCGCGCCTGCGCCGCCCGCACCCCGCGCCGCGTCAACGCGTCCGCGAGCACGCCGACGTCACTGGTCTGTGTCTGCCTCGCCTCGGCCACCGCCGCGTCCAGCGTGGACGCCTCGACACTCACCGAGTCGTACCGCGGCGTCTCGGCCTGGGGCAACAGCCCCACCAGCTGGCTGAGCAACGCGTGTTCCGGCAGGGCACGGGTGACCACCGTGTCCCGGTCGTCGTCAACCACGGCCAACACCGCGGCCCCGCCGATGACCGAGCCCCACGCCCGCAGTCGCTGTTCGGTGTGCAGGCGGGCGTCCACCGCCCAGGAGAACCGTGCGAGCCTGGCCAGCTGCCCGGCCAGGTCCGGATGCAGACTCCGCTGATCAGCCAACCCCCTGGCCGCCAACGATTCTCGGGTGGACCTGACGATCTCCTCGCGCTCCGGCCAGGTGTCGCCCGGGCTGGGAAGATCGAGAACGTGGGGCAGCTCACCGAGCCCAAGCGTCGACCAGCACACTTCAAACTCCGTTGTGGACAGCTCAACCGGTGTCCACTCACCTATGGCAGCAGTCATCGCCTCACCAACACGAGCAGCGGAAACCCCGCGACAGCAACGTCACGGGGTGGGGAATCAGGTGGGGTGAGAACGCGTGATCAGCGGTGCGGCAGCTCGCCGATCACCGGCGGCGCGACCTTCTGCCCACCCTCGTCGTCAACGAAGTGCTCATCGGTGGGACGGGCGTACTTGTCGGAGTGCTCCACGTCCTCCTCGCCCTTGCCGCCGCGCCCGACCGCACCGGCACCCATGCCCGCACCAGCAGCCGCGCCAACCCCACGTCCCGCACCAGCACCGGCCGCCGTGCCAGCCCGGGTGCCCGCCGCCCCACCAACCCGCTCATCCGCGACCGCGCCCACACCCGGCCGGGCCACCCCACCCGGGACCCTGCCACCCGGCTCGCCCCCACCGGGCACGCCACCGGGGATACCACCTCGCGTTCCCGCACCAGCCAGGCCCCGCGACCCCACGCCACCAACCGTTCCACCCGGTCCCTGCCCAACACCTCCCGGCGGCAACCCCCACGCGGGCAGGCGCTGCGCCTCGCGCCGCTGCCGCAGGCCGTCCTCGTACTCGCGGCGCAGCTGCTCCAGGCGCTGCTGTTCCCGCTGCTGCTCCAGCTGCCGTTGACGCTCCACTTCGGACACCGGGTCTTGGTGGTGGAAGGACGGAGTGGTCGTGTCCACCGGTGGACACGGCACCGGTCGCACCTGCCGGACGGGGTCCGGTCCTCGCGGCGGAACCACACCCGGGTAGTCCACTCCTGGAGTGGTCGGTGGCAGCGACGGTGCCCGCCGCACCTGATCCCCGGTCGTGGCATACGAGGCGTACGACGGGTCGGCCTGCCCCGCCCGCCGATCAACCGAATACGTCGACGAATCAACCGACTGAACGTTGGTGGTGTCGGTCACCGGAGCCGGGTTCACCACCATCGTCGGCGGCTCCCGCATGGCCGGCATGCTCGTCGCCCGAGCACGAGTGGCCGACTCGTACTCGTACAGCGCCCGGTTGGCTTCCTGGTCGGCCTGCCGATAGGCGGCCACCTTCTCCTGCGCGTCGGTCTGCACGTCGAACACGCCGAACGTCCACGCGTTGACCATGCTCGCCGCCCCATCCTGAAGGCGATCACCAAAGCTCTGGTCCAGACTTGGCGGCGGTGGCACCTTGTTCCGCACATCCCCAGCCGCAGTCGCCTGCTCCTCAACACCCCGGCTCGCCTGGCTGGTCAGATCCCCGGAATCACCCAACCAGTCAGCGGCCGCCACGAACTGCGCACTCGCCGACTCCGCCGCGCCACCTTCCCACGATCCCCCCAGATCGGAAATGGCCCGCCGCAGGTCGGCCTCAGCATCGGCGATGTCCTCACCCAGACCGCGCAACTCGTCCTGCGTCGAAATCAGGGCCATCGGCCCCTCACCCTGCTGCATCCATCCGTTCTTCTCGGGCAGGCCCACGCCCTCGAACCGGTTGTACCGAATCTCCGGAATCATCGCTCCCCCTAATCCCGTTCACTTCAACGTCTGCAACGTCTGCACAGCCAGTTCGGCGCCATGCCTGGCATTGGCGCACATCTGCTCCAGCGGTATCGCGCCTGCCGTGTAAAGCGTGAACTGCATGTCAAGGCTCTGCCCCTCGGCGACATCCACCACGACATTGCACGAGATGTCCTGGTCACCCGGTAGTCGAGTCTCCACCGCGCCGAAGCCGCCCACATTCAGCACCTTGACCTCAGCGTTGCGCTTCTCCTTCAGCCAGACGTCCGCCCCTTCCTGAGGAACAAGCGAAACCGAATAGCCATAACGTGGCGTGCCTTCAACTTTCCGGTAGCCACATAGGGGATTGCCCAGGCTGTCAGCTCCGTCTGCGTTCAAACGAGGCGCTTGGTCCGTGCCAAGCTCCTTCTGCTGCGACTCAGTCAACAGCTTGCAGGGATCAATGCCGTCAACCTTCAACTCTTCAGGGCGCTTGGGCAGGCTCTCTCCGCCGTCACCACTGGTCCTGCCAGTCGAGACAGCGCTGGAGGAAGTCTGCTGGGTCCCACTGACAGAGGGCTGATCCCGCATCGGACTACATGAAGCAAGGATGAGTGCACCGACACCGATCGCTGTACTAAGCACTATGCAGCGACCAGCAGCAGTCGTGGTCAACGATTCTCCGTTCTCGTCACTCTTTTGTGGCTTTACAGCCCGTCTGCTGTCAACCGTTCTCGTCTAGCGCCCGCTTGATGTCCTCATCTGTATATCCGTACGACTTCGCGGTCGCCTTAAGCTCTTCTGCCGTATCGGCAAGGTTGTCAGCGTACTGGCGAGCCCGGGAAATATATGAGTCTGAGGCGTCAATAAGTCGATAGTTGAGCACGCGAGCCATATCCTTACTCACCGGATCATCCCAGGCCGGCTTGGAACGCATCCGATTAGCTCGGCGGTCGACAGTTTCATACAGCTGGATGGCTTTGTCCTGGAAGAGTTTGGCGATCTGGAGGACGTTGTCCTTGTTAACGGTGACCTTGCCGCCGCCCCCGCTCCACGGCTGGACCGGCGGCGCTGGCTGGTTTTCCTTGTTCCAAGGCGCGTTGTCGAAGGGCCGGTCCGCCCCACGCCACTCGTTCACTGACTCCCCTCACATCCACTTTCTCACTCTGGCAAACGCACTGACTGTAGCAAGTCGGACACGCAGCGGGGTGGAGTTGAGTGAATGGGCCGGACGTCACGCGAGTGGCGTAGCGGGGCGCACTGTCAGTTGAACTGGGACTTGATCACGTCCGTGGCGATGGCGTCGGCCAGTGCCTTCTTCGAGAGGTCCGGTGGGTCGAGGTTGTCCGCTGCCCATCGGGCAGCCGAGGCGCGAGTGTCCGGCCGGGGAGCGGGAAGGCCGACCCGCTCGCTGGCGAAACCCGGATCAGCGGCTGGGGCACTGGCCGGGTCGGCGGGCATCGGCGCGGTGCAGGCGGCCGTAGCCGACAGGAACAGCGGAGCCAGCAGGCACACGCGCCAGCGGTCAGTCCGACGCGCTGGCGCGCCACGTGGTGTTGATCCTGTTCTGGGCGCAGCCACGCCAGCACGCGTCGTGGAACGCCTGGGCCGCGACCAGCAGGCGGTGGGCGATGCGCAGGTCGTCGTGGGTGAGGTGGGCGGGGTCGGACGGCTCGAAGGTGACCTGACCGTCGGCGGTGGCGACGACCAGGGCCGGTTCACCGCTGGCGGCACCGAGGTAGGACGCCGTGGTGTCCTTGTCCAGTCGAAGGGTCAGCGAGGGGGCACCGGTGTCCTCGCTGGGCGGCTCGACCAGGGCGTAACCGTCGAACCAGAAGATGTCCTCCCAGTAGTAGGGGGCGCTGGTGTCGACGAAGTCGTTGCCGCACATGTCCTTGCGCGGTTCCACCAGCAGCGCCGCGTACTTCGCGTCGTCGTACTGGCCGGCCGTCAGCTCGCGCAGGCCCCACTCGCGCAGCCTGTTCGTGTGCTCCCGCAATGACTCCGGCGAGACGTCGGAGATCTCCACCAGCTCGACCTTCAACTTCTCGTACCACTCGCAGATCCTGTTCGGATTGTGCACCTCGCACAGGACGTAGGCGTACGTCATGAACACCTCCGTATCAACGTGGCTGACGTGATCTCGACTGTCCTCAGTGGACGGAAGTGGGGGCGGGTAGAGCGGGATGAGGTCAGGAGCACCGTGGTTTCGAGAGACTACGCGAGTGACGCAAACATTGTCCTGCCCCGAACGGGTGCAGATGTGTTGCTGTCGGTAGCTCTTGGGTGTTCGGCTCACGTGGGCGCGGCTGGGGCAGACTTGCCTCATGGCGGAGGAAGATCCCGGGCCAGTTGTCCAGCGTCTGATCCTCGGGAACCGAGCGAGGGAGCTACGCGAGCGGGCTGGACTTGGACTGGAAGCAGCTAACAGCGCCCTTCGTTGGTACCGAGGAAAGCTCAGCAAGATCGAGACTGGGCGGATTTCACCGTCTCCGAAGGACACTGAAGCGCTGCTCAAGCTGTGCAACGTGATTGGTGCCGAGGCTGAGGACATTCGCAGGCTGGCCGCCGCGTCACGCCGGTACGCGGCACCGGAACGCGTGGCGGACTCCGGACGCGATTATGTGGCATTTGAGCGGGTAGCGTCCACGATCGACATGGTGTACCCAGAAGTCCCTGGTCTTCTGCAAACGATGGAATACGCTCGCGCTCAGCTCATGTGGTCGCCCGTGATCCTTGGCAGTGAAGTCATGGGCATGGCTGCTGCTCGGGAGGAAAGGGGTGAGCGTCTTCGGGCAAGCTCCACTCGTACTCGCCTGATATTGGGTGAGGAGGCGCTGTACCGCCAAGTGGGTGGGAACGGGGTGCTCCGCCGCCAACTGGAGCGTGTGCTCGATTTTTCGCGGCTTCCGCACGTGGCGATCCGCGTGATGCCGTTCCAATCTGGTGCGGCCCCAGGCTTGAGCTGCCCCTTCACGCTGCTCTACATCGAGGCGGCGAAGGCGCACATCGTGTACGCGGAGACGTTGACCGGTGCGGACTACATCAAGACCCCTGGAGCGTACAGTCTGGTCCTCGAACAGATGTGGGAGCGAAGTCTGTCTGACGAGGACACCAGAAGTCTGTTGCAAGACCGTATTCGAGACATTGCCGACTGAGGGAGCGACACATGTGGCAGCCTGCATCCACCCTTGCTGGGGCAACCTGGCGAAAGAGCACGTTCAGTGGAGGTGGCGGGGCACAGTGCGTTGAACTTGCCCGCGTCGGCGCGGGAACTGCCGTCCGCGACAGCAAGTTCGCGAGTGGGCCGGCCATCATTTTCCCAACCACTGTGTTCAGCGGGTTCCTCCTGAACGTGAAGGCCGGTCAATACGACTTGGGGCGATAAAATGTCGACTTGGCGGAAGAGTTCGTACAGCGGTCAGCCGGACAACAACTGCGTTGAGATGCTCGTTTCTGTCGACCGGAGCTTTGTTCGGGACAGCAAGCGGCCGGCGGCTGGAACTCTGACATTCGAGTCTGCGGCGTTCGCCGCGTTTCTCTCGGCCGTCAAGGGTGGTCGGCTCGACGTCCGGCACTGAGCTGAACACGGTGGAGCGCCCGGGGACGTGGTCGCCGGGCGCTCTTCGCTGATGTGGTGGTTGCTGGGCAACCTGACCGGCCGGCCTGGTGCGGGGCTGCGCTTGAATGGGTGGCTCAGTGGTCGTTGGCTCAAGCGTCGCGAGGTGAACGGGTGGGCGTGCCGGTACAGGGGGCAGCACCGGGTGTGGCGTCGCGGCACCAGTCGCGGTTGCTGACGCTGCTGCGCGACGAGGGTCCGCTGTCCCGGGTGGAGCTGGGGGAGCGGCTGGAGCTGCCCAGGGCGCGGCTGGCCACCGAGTTGGGTCGGCTGGCCGAGGTGCGGCTGGTGGAGTCCGGCGGGCCGGCGGCCAGTCGGGGCGGGCGGCGCTCCACGCTGGTGGAACTCGCCACCGACCTGCGGTTCCTCGCCGTCGACGTGGGCGCTACCTCGATCGGGGTGGCGGTGACCGACGCGCGCTGCGAGGTGCTCGCCCACCAGTCCCAGGAGTGCGACGTGCGCCAGGGGCCCACCACCGTGCTGGACCGGGTCGCCGCCCTGGCCGAGCAGGTCATGGCCGAGGTGCCGGGCCGGCTGGTGGCCGCCGGGGTGGGGCTGCCCGGGCCGGTGAGCTTCCGCGAGGGGATGCCGGTGGCGCCGCCGATCATGCCGGGCTGGGACCGGTTCCCGGTGCGCGACCGGCTGGCCGGGCGGTGGGGCTGCCCGGTCGCGGTGGACAACGACGTGAACGTGATGGCCCTGGGCGAGCGGCACGCCGGCGTGGCCCGCTCCCTGGACGACCTGGTGTTCGTCAAGGTCGGCACCGGCATCGGCTGCGGCATCCTGCTCGGCGGGCGGGTGTACCGGGGGGTGGCCGGCACGGCCGGGGACATCGGCCACATCCGGCTCGACGACTACGGCCCGGCGTGCGCCTGCGGTGAGGTCGGCTGCCTGGAGGCCTACTTCGGTGGCGCCGCCCTGGCCAGGGACGCGCTCACGCTGGCCCGCAGTGGCCGCTCGGCGCACCTGGCCGAGGTGCTGGCCCGCCAGGGCACGCTGACCGCCCGGGACGTGGGCGTGGCCGCGGCCTCGGGTGACTTCGCCTCGATCAACCTGGTGCGGGAGGGCGGCCGGCGGCTGGGCCACGTGGTGGCCTCGCTGGTCAGCTTCATCAACCCCGGCATGGTGGTGATCGGCGGCGGGGTGGCGCTGCTCGGCCACCAGCTGCTCGCCGAGGTGCGCAGCTCGGTCTACCGCCGGTCCATGCCGCTGGCCACCGGCAACCTGCCGATCGTGCTGTCCGAGCTGGGGGACCTGGCCGGGGTGGTGGGCGCGTCCTGGCTGGCCACCGAGCACGCCTTCGCGGTGCACCGCGGCTGAGCCCGCCCCCGGACCGCGCCGCCCCACCCCGGGCTTGGCCTGAGCCACCGGCCTGAACCACTGGGCTGAACCACTGGGCTGAGCTGAACCGGCCTCGACCCGTTCCGCACCTTTCGCATCGCCCTGAACCCGTGCCGGCGTCCGCCGGCTCGGGGGAGTCCGGCTGGGCGCGGTTCGGCCTTCAGTTGCTCGCGCTGCGTACTCGGGCCGCTACTTTCGCGTGAAATGAGCCGACTTTTGATCAGTTCAGGCGAAAGTGTGTTCCACTTTGATACGACAAACGGTGGATTGCGCCCGAAGTAGCGGTTGGGCACGGTTCTGTGTGAGTTGAACCACGCAGGTTCGATCGCTTCCCCAACGAAGTGGAGCAGCAGTGGCGAACACGCGAGCACGCCCGGCCGACGCCGCCGGGCCGCGCCGCGCCAACCTCGCGCTGCTGCTGCGCACCCTCCAGCACCACGGCCCGGCGTCCCGGGCCCGGCTCGCCGTGCTCGCCGGGCTGAGCAAGGCCACGGTGTCGCAGCTGGTCGCCGACCTGGTGGCGCGCCGGCTGGTGCGCCTGGGCGGCGCCGCCGCCGGTGGCGCGGGCCGGCCGGGACAGCTGGTGGAACTCCGCCCGGCCGCGGTGTGCGGGATCGGGCTGGACATCGCCGCCGACCACCTCGGCGCGGTGGCCCTGGACCTGACCGGCGCGGTGGTCGCCCGCCGGTGGCTGGCCCGCGACGTGCCCGCGCTCGCACCCGACCGGGCCCTGGACGAACTGGCCGCCGTGGCCGAGGCGACCGCGGCCGAGGTGGCCGGGGCGGGCGGCTGGGTCGCCGGCCTCACCGTGGCCACCCCCGGACTGGTCGATGTGGACAGCGGCGTGGTGCGGCTGGCCGCCACCCTGCGCTGGCGCGAGGTGGCCGTGGCCGACGCCCTGGCCGCGCGCACCGGCGTCGGCCTGGACCGGATCGCCGTGGACAACGACGCCAACCTCGGCGCGCTGGCCGAACACGCCCGCGCCGGGCAGTCGCCCGACCACCGGCCGGCCGCGCCGGACCGGCCGGAGACGTCCACAGTGGACGACCTGCTCTACCTGAGCGGCGGGGTCGGCGTGGGTGGCGGCCTGGTCGCCAACGGCGAGCTGGTGCGTGGCGCCTTCGGCTTCGCCGGCGAGGTCGGGCACATGTCGCTGGACCCGATGGGCCCCTACTGCTCCTGCGGTCGGCGCGGCTGCTGGGAGACGCAGGTCGGGGTGCGCGCACTGGTGCACGCCGCGGCCATGCCCGACGACCCGATCCGCGACCCGCTGCTGGGCGTGGAGCAGCGGCTGGAGGTGATCCGCTCCCGGGTCAGGGCCGGTGACCGGCGCACCGTGGCGGCACTCCAGCAGATCGGCTCGGCGCTGGGCGCGGGCGTGGCCATCCTGGTCAACGCGCTCAACCCGGCCCAGGTCGTGCTCGGCGGCTACTTCGCGGCGCTGCACGACTGGCTGGTGGAGCCGGTGCGCATCGAGATGGCGAGCAGGGTGCTGGCCCCGGAGGCGGCGAGCACCCCGGTGGTGGCCGCGCGGTTCGGCTTCGACGCGGCCCGGCGCGGTGGGGCGTACGCGGCGCTGCGGCGGGTGGTCGACGACCCCACCCTCGCCCCGGTTTCGGCAGAGCAGGCAACGGAGGCACCGGCATGAGCGGCCAGGCGACAGACCAACCACCGGCGGGCGAACCGTCCACACCGGACGGTACCGGCCCGGACGGGGCCGGTGAGGTGCTGCTCACCATGACCGACATCGTGAAGACCTTCCCCGGGGTGCGCGCCCTGGGCGGGGTCAACCTGGAGGTGCGCGCCGGCGAGGTGCACTGCCTGCTCGGCCAGAACGGCGCGGGCAAGTCCACCCTGATCAAGGTGCTGGCCGGGGCGCACCAGCCCGACTCAGGGCAGATCCGCTGGCGCGGCGAGCCGGTGGTGCTGTCCTCGCCGGTGGCCGCGCTGCGCCTGGGCGTGGCCACCATGTACCAGGAACTGGACCTGGTACCCGGGCTGTCCGTCACCGACAACGTGTTCCTCGGCCACGAGCGCGCCCGCTACGGCTTCACCCGGCGGCGCGCCGCCCGCGCCGAGGCCGCCGCGCTGCTGGCCCGGCTGGGCCACCCGGAGATCCACCCCGACCAGACGGTGGGCGAGCTGTCCGCGGCCGGCCAGCAACTGGTGTCCATGGCCAGGGCGCTGGCGCACAACGCCCGGCTGCTCATCATGGACGAGCCCACCGCGGCGCTGGCCGCCGACGAGGTGGACAACCTGTTCCGCATCGTCGGCGAGCTGACCTCGGCCGGGGTCGCCGTGGTCTACATCTCCCACCGGATGGAGGAGATCCGCCGCATCGGCCACCGGGTCAGCGTGCTCAAGGACGGCCGGACCGTGGCGCGCGACCTGGACGCGCGCACCACGCCCACCGCGGACCTGGTCGCGCTGATGTCCGGCCGGCGCCTGGACGCGGTGTTCCCCGAGCGCGCCGCCGCGCCCGCACCGGAACCGGCCGCGACCGGGCAGCCCGCGCTGCTCACCGTCGAACACCTCAGCCGGGCCGGCGAGTTCACCGACGTCAGCTTCACCGTGCGGGCCGGCGAGATCCTCGGCATCGCCGGGCTGGTCGGCGCCGGCCGCAGCGAACTGCTGGAGACCGTGTTCGGCGCGCGCCGGCCGGATGCCGGGCGGGTGCTGGTGGACGGCGTGCCGCTGCGCGCCGGCAGCGTGCCCTCGGCCGTGGCCGCCGGCATCGGGCTGTGCCCGGAGGAGCGCAAGAGCCAGGCGCTGCTGCTGGAGATGTCCGTGGCGCACAACGTGACCCTGGCCAGCCTGCCCGCCTACAGCCGGTTCGGGTTCACCGACCGCGACCGGGAGACCCGCGACGCGCTGGACCGGCTGACCGAACTGGACCTGCGCCCGGCCGACCCGGCACGGGCGGTGCGCACGCTCTCCGGCGGCAACCAGCAGAAGGCCGTGGTGGCCCGGTGGCTGGTGCGCGGCTGCCGGGTGCTGCTGCTCGACGAACCCACCCGGGGCGTGGACGTGGGCGCCCGCGCCGAGCTGTACCGGGTGGTCCACGAACTCGCCGCCGCCGGCGTGGCCCTGGTGGTGGTGTCCAGTGAGGTTCCCGAGGTGCTCGGCCTGGCCGACCGGGTGCTGGTGCTGCGCGAGGGACGCGTGGTGCACCAGGCGCCGGCGGCGGAGCTGACCGAGGCCGACGTGCTCGACATGGTGATGGAAGGAAGTGCGGCGTGACCGAGAAACCCCCGGCGCCGGTTCTTGGCCAGGACGCACCGGCCACCGACCCCGCCGTGCCGGCGGATGCGCCCGGCCCGGCCACCCCGCGCGCGGGCGGCGCCCGCCGCGCCTGGGACGTGCGGCTGCTGGGCCTGCTCGGCGTGCTGGTGCTGCTGTGCGCGGTCGGCTACGCCACCCGCCCGGACGCCTTCCTGACCGAGGGCAACATCTCCACGATCCTGCGGCTGGCCGCGGCCATCGGCGTGGTCAGCGTCGGCATGACGTTCGTGGTCCTGACCGCCGGCATCGACCTGTCGGTCGGGTCGGTGGTGGCGCTGGCCAGCGTGTGGATGACCACGGTGGCCACCCAGTCCTACGGCCCGGTCGTGATGGTGCTGTGCGCGCTGCTGGTCGGCCTGGGCGCCGGCCTGGTCAACGGGGTGCTGATCAGCTACGGCCGGGTGGTCCCGTTCATCACCACCCTGGCCATGCTGGCCTCCGCGCGCGGCCTGGCCGAGCGGATCAGCGGCCGGCGCACCCAGGTGGTCGAGTCGCCCGAGTTCGGCGCGTTCTTCCGCGGCTCGCTGCTCGGCGTGCCCGTGCTGGTGTGGCTGTTCGCCCTGGTGTTCGCGGTGGGCTGGGTGCTGCTCAACCGCACCACGTTCGGCCGGCGCACGCTGGCCGTCGGCGGCAACGCCGAGGCCGCCCGGCTGGCCGGCATCAACGTGCGCCGGCACATCGCCCTGGTCTACGCGCTGTGCGGGCTGTGCTGCGGCATCGCCGCGATCATGGTGGTGGCCAGGACCAACTCGGGTGCCTCCACCAACGGCCTGTCCTACGAGCTGGACGCGATCGCCGCGGTGGTCATCGGCGGCACCGCCCTGGCCGGCGGCCGGGGCACCCTGCTGGGCACCCTGGTCGGGGTGCTGATCTTCACCGTGCTGGGCAACGTGTTCACGCTCAACAACCTGGACACCGACATCCAGAACATCGCCAAGGGCCTGGTCATCGTCGTCGCGGTGCTGTTGCAGCACCGCACCCTGCGCGGCCGGCGCGCCGCGGCCACCACCTGACATCCTCTGTCCACTGGGGACAGTCCTGTTCGTACTGGGAGAGCACATGTCCGCACAGCCATCACCGGGGTCGTTCCTGGCCCGCCGCGGCTTCCTGCTGGCCGGTGGCGCGGTCGGCGCCGGCGCCCTGCTGGCCAGCTGCACCTCCAACGCCCGCACCGAGCCCACCCAGCAGGCGCTGGCCAGCGGGCAGGGGGACAACGCCGCGCCGGGCAAGCAGGTCACCATCGGCTTCTCCGCGCCCGCCGCCGACCACGGCTGGATGGCGGCGATGACCAAGAACGCGCGGGCGCAGGCCGAGCGGTTCAGCGACGTGACCCTCAACGCCACCGAGGGCAGCAACGACGTCAACCAGCAGATCGCCCAGGTGGAGACGCTGATCAACGCCAAGGTGGACGCGCTGGTGGTGCTGCCCTTCGACGGCAAGGCGCTCACCCAGGTCGGCCAGCAGGCCACCGACGCGGGCATCCCCGTGGTCAACGTGGACCGCGTGTTCGACACGCCGCTGGCCTACCGGGTGTGGATCGGCGGCGACAACTACCGGATGGGCGTCAACGCGGGCAACTTCGTGGCCGCCGAACTCAAGCGGCGCGGCGTGAGCAACCCGGTGATCGGCGAGGTGGCCGGCATCGACGCGCTGCCGCTGACCCAGGAGCGCAGCTCCGGCTTCCGCGACGCGCTGGCCCGGCACGGGTTCTCGGTGGGACCCCGGGTGTCCGCCCAGTTCACCCCGGAGAGCGGGGAGCAGCAGACCGCCAACCTGCTGCAGTCGGCCAGCAAGCTGGACGCGCTGTGGAACCACGACGACGACCAGGGCATCGGCGTGCTCGCCGCGATCGAGAGCGCCGGCCGCAAGGAGTTCTTCATGGTCGGCGGCGCGGGTTCGCGCAACATGATGAACCTGATCCAGGCGGACAGCGGCCCGGTCAAGGCGACCGTGCTCTACAACCCGTCGATGGCCGCCTCCGCCGTGGCGCTGGCCCGGCTGCTGGGCCAGGCCAAGGGCCTGGGCGACCTGGCCGAGCACGAGATCCCGGCCAGCATCACCACCTACTCGGCCGTGGTCACCAAGGAGAACGTGGCGCAGTACCTGGACGTCGGGTTCGACTCCTGACCCGCACCCCCCCCCGGGTGCGCGCGATCCACAAGCGGGAACAAGACGAGGAGAAACGCATGGCAGGCGGCGACGGTATCGGCGTGGGCATGGTGGGGCACGCGTTCATGGGCGCGGTGCACTCCCAGGCCTGGCGCAACGTGCACCGCTTCTTCGACGTGCCCCTGGTGCCCCGGCTGGCCGTGCTGGGCGGGCGCGACCCGGACCGGACCAAGGCGGCGGCGGACCGGCTCGGCTGGGCCGCCACCGAAACGGACTGGCGTCGCCTGGTGGAGCGCGACGACGTGGGGCTGGTGGACGTGTGCACGCCGGGCGACAGCCACGCCGAGATCGCCATCGCCGCCCTGGCCGCGGGCAAGCACGTGCTGTGTGAGAAACCACTGGCCAACACGGTGGCCGAGGCCGAGGCCATGGTCGAGGCCGCGCAGCGGGCCGCCCGGCACGGGGTGCGCGCGATGGTCGCGTTCAACTACCGCCGGGTGCCCGCGCTGGCCCTGGCCCGCCAGCTGGTCGAGCAGGGCCGGCTCGGCGACATCCGCCACGTGCGCGCGGTCTACCTGCAGGACTGGCTGTCCGACCCGGCCGCGCCGATGACCTGGCGGCTGCGCCGCGAGTCGGCCGGCTCCGGCGCGCTGGGCGACCTGGGCGCGCACATCGTGGACGCGGCCCAGTTCGTCACCGGCCAGACGGTGACCGGGGTGTCCGCGCTGACCGAGACCTTCGTCCGGCAGCGGCCCCTGGCCGGCAGCGACCAGACCGACGAGGTCACCGTGGACGACTGCGCGCTGTTCCTGGCGCGCTTCTCCGGCGGCGCGGTGGGCAGCTTCGAGGCGACCCGCTACGCGTTGGGGCGCAAGAACGCGATGCGCCTTGAGGTCAACGGCTCGGCCGGCAGCCTCGCGTTCGACTTCGAGTCCATGAACGAGCTGTCCTTCTACGACCACGCCGACGGCGCCGACGCCGGGTTCCGCCGCATCCTGGTCACCGAGCCGCAGCACCCGTACCTGGGCGCGTGGTGGCCGCCGGGGCACCTGCTCGGCTACGAGCACACCTTCACCCACGAGGCCGCCGACTTCCTGACCGCCATCGGCACCGGCACCGACCCGCACCCCGGCTTCGCCGAGGGGCTGCGCGTGCAGCGGGTGCTGCACGCGGTGCAGACCAGCGCCGAATCCGGCGGGAACTGGCAGTCCACCGACGCCGGCTGAGCGCCGGCCCGCCGGGACGACCAACCACAGTGGACGGTTGAGCCCGGCGACCCGAGGCCACCACTGGTGGCGCTGCCCGGTTCGGTGGCCGCCGAGCCGAGCAGCGCTACCCCCAACGGAAAGGAGATCGACCTCTATCCCGGTGGGTCCCCAACCACCTGCCGCCGAACCGCGGTCGACCGATCGGCGCGCAGACCGGTAAGAGCGAGGAGAAAGCTACCAGTGCGAAGCGGAACACAGACGAGCGGACAGGACCGGGCAGGAGGCGGGCGCCCCCGCCGATCCCGGGTGGGCACGGCGGCCGTGGCGCTGCTGACCGGACTGGGCACGGCCCTCGGCATGGCCGTCCCGGCCAGCGCCGACACCGACGACCACGGGCCGGGCCAGCGCAAGGCCAGCGTGCTGGTCTTCAGCAAGACCGCCGGATACCGGCACGACTCCATCCCGGCGGGCATCGCCGCCATCCAACGGCTGGGCCGGGACAACGGTTTCAAGGTCACCGCGACCGAGGACACCCGGCAGTTCACCGACACCAACCTGGCCAAGTACGACGCCGTGGTGTGGCTGTCCACCACCGGCGACGTGCTCAACGCCAGGCAGCAGGCCGCGTTCGAGCGCTACATCGCGGCCGGCGGCGGCTACGCCGGCGTGCACGCCGCCTCCGACACCGAGTACGACTGGCCCTGGTACGGCAAGCTGGTCGGCGCCTACTTCAAGTCGCACCCCGCGGTGCAACAGGCCACGGTGGACGTGGAGGACCACGACCACCCGTCCACCGCCACCCTGCCGGACCGGTGGACCCGCACCGACGAGTGGTACAACTACCGGGAGAACCCGCGCTCGGCCGTGCACGTGCTGGCCAGCCTCGACGAGTCCAGCTACCAGCCGGGCGACGGCGCCATGGGCGACCACCCCATCTCCTGGTGCCAGCAGGTCTCCGGGGGCCGCTCCTGGTACACCGGCGGCGGCCACACCAGGGAATCCTTCAGCGATCCGCAGTTCCTGGCCCACCTGCTCGGCGGCATCCGCTACGCCGCCGGACTGGTCGAGGCCGACTGCACCCCCACCCCCGACACCACGCCCCCGGTCGACACCGACTTCGACCAGATCACCCTGGCGCAGGGCGCGGAACGCACCGGTGAGCCGATCGCGCTGAGCGTGCTGCCCGACCGGCGGGTGCTGCACACCTCCCGGGACGGCCGGGTCTGGCTGACCACACCGGACGCCACCACCACGCTGGCCGCGCAGATCCCGGTGTACAACCACGACGAGGACGGCCTGCAGGGCATCGCCGTCGACCCCGACTTCGCCACCAACCGCTGGGTCTACCTGTTCTACGCGCCACCGCTGTCCACCCCGGCCGGGGACGCGCCCAACGACGGCACCGCCGCCGACTTCGCGCCGTTCGACGGCGTCAACCGGCTGTCCCGGTTCCGCTTCACCGACACCGGCACGCTGGACCTGGCCAGCGAGCAGACCATCCTGGAGATCCCGGCGACCCGGGGCATCTGCTGCCACGTGGGCGGGGAGATCGACTTCGACGCCCAGGGCAACCTGCTGCTGTCCACAGGGGACGACAGCAATCCGTTCGCCTCGGACGGCTACACCCCGATCGACGAGCGGCCCACCCGCAACCCCGCCTACGACGCGCAGCGCACCTCGGCCAACACCAACGACCTGCGCGGCAAACTGCTGCGGATCAAGGTGAACGAGGACGGCGGCTACTCCATCCCCGAGGGCAACCTGTTCCCGCCCGGCACGGACAAGACCCGGCCGGAGATCTACGCGATGGGGTTCCGCAACCCGTTCCGGTTCGCCGTGGACAAGCAGACCGGCTGGATCTACCTGGGTGACTACGGACCGGACGCTGGCTCGGCCAACCCGGACCGCGGCCCGGCGGGCACCGTGGAGTTCAACCTGGTCAAAGGCCCGGGCAACTACGGCTGGCCGTACTGCGTCGGCGACAACCAGCCCTACCACGACCACGACTTCGCCACCGGCACCTCGGGTGCGGCCTTCGACTGCGCCGCGCCCAAGAACACCAGCCCGAACAACACCGGCCTGACCGACCTGCCGCCGGTGCAGCCGGCCTGGATCCCCTACGACGGCGGGTCCGTGCCGGAGTTCGGCACCGGCGGTGAGTCCCCGATGGGCGGCCCGGTCTACCGGTTCGACCCGAACCTCAACTCGCCCACCAAGTTCCCGAAGTACTTCGACGGCAAGAACTTCGCCTACGAGTGGGACCGGGGGTGGATCAAGGAGATCAGCGTCGGCCAGGACGGCGCGGTCGAGAAGATCCAGCCGTTCTTCGACTCGATGAAGCTGACCAGGCCGATGAACATCGAGTTCGGGCCGGAGGGATCGCTGTACGTGCTGGACTACGGCAGCGGCTACTTCGGTGGCGCGGCCGACTCGGCGCTGTACCGCATCGACTACACCGGCGGCAACCGCACCCCCAGCGCGGTGGTCTCCGCCGACCGCACCTCCGGGCCGGCGCCGCTGACCGTGCGGTTCGACCCGAGTGGCACCAGCGACCCGGACACCGACACCGGGGACCTGCGCTACGCCTGGGACTTCACCGGCGACGGCACCACCGACTCCACCGAGGCCGGCCCGGTCAGCTTCACCTACGAACAGGTCGGCGAGTACACCGCGCGGCTGTCGGTGACCGACGCGGACGGCCTGACCGGCGTGGCCAGCGTCAAGGTGGTGGTGGGCAACACCGCGCCCACCGTGCGCCTGGACACCCCGCCGGCCGGCGGCTTCTTCGGGTTCGGCGACAAGGTGCCGTTCACGGTGACCGTCACCGACCCCGAGGACGGCCAGATCGACTGCGCCAAGGTGGTGGTGGAGTACATCCTCGGCCACGACAACCACGGCCACCCGCTCAGTCGGGCCACCGGCTGCCAGGGCGTGATCGACACGCCCGCCGACGAGGGCCACGGGCTGGACGCCAACATCTTCGCGGTCATCAACGCCAGCTACACCGACGGCGGCGCCGAGGGCGCGCCGGCACTGACCGGCTCGGCCCAGAACATCCTGCAGCCCAAGGAGAAGCAGGCCGAGTTCTTCGCCAAGGCCCAGGGCGTGGACGTGATCAGCGAGGCCGGCGCGCACGGCGGCAAGAAGGCGGGCAACATCGACCCCGGCGACTGGATCACCGTTGACCCGGCCAACCTGTCCGGGGTGGACGGCATCGGCTACCGGGTGTCCTCGGCCGGCCCCGGCGGTGCCATCGAGGTGCACGCGGGAGCGGTGGACGGCCCGCTGGTGCAGACCGTGACCGTGCCCAACACCGGCGGCTGGGCCAACTACGTGGACCTGCCGGCCACTCCGGTCACCGACCCGGGTGGCAGCGGCCCGCTGTACTTCGTGTTCACCGGCACCGGCACCAGCCTGTTCGACGTGGACGCGATCACGGTCAGCGGCAGCGGCGTGGCCAGTCCGGCCGAATGCCGGCCGGCACAGCCGGAAACCGGTTACCAGGCCCTGTTCGACGGCACCGCAGCGAGCCTGGACGCCTGGCGCCAGTCCGGGCCGGGGCGCTTCGACCTCACCACCGACTGCGAGATCCGCTCGGTCGGCGGCATGGGGTTGTTCCGCACCACCCAGGAGTTCCACGCCTACAGCCTGAAACTGGACTGGCGGCTGGCCGGCGACGACAACTCCGGGGTGTTCGTGGGATTCCCGGAACCCGGTGACGACCCGTGGGTCGCGGTCAACCAGGGCTACGAGATCCAGATCGACGCCACCGACGCCGCCGACCGCACCACCGGTTCCATCTACGGGTTCCAGGGCGCCGACCAGGCGGCCAGGGACGCGGCGCTGCGCCCGCCGGGGGAGTGGAACACCTACGAGATCGTGGTGTCCGGCCAGAACATCAAGGTCTACCTCAACGACACCCTCATCAACGACTTCACCAACACCGACCCCAACCGGGACCTGACCCAGGGTTTCGTCGGCATCCAGAACCACGGTGACGACGACGACGTCTCGTTCCGCAACATCCGGATCAAGGAGTTGCCCCAGCAGTAGTCAACGCGCGAGGGGTGGGCGCCGCCACACGCGGGCGGCGCCCACCCCGAGGGCAGCACCGGCGAGGAGGAGAACGTGGCGGCACATCAGCAGCCAGACCGTCCACACGCGACAGAATCGGCGGCGGCGCCCACCGGCCTGTGGCTGGTCGGAGCCAGGGGATCGGTGGCGACCACGGCCGTGGTCGGCCTGCTCGCGCTGCGCGCCGGGCTGGTCGACCCGATCGGCTGCGTCACCGAGCGGCCGCCACTGACCGACATCGACCTGCCCGCCTGGGACCAGCTGGTGATCGGCGGCCACGACATCGTGGACACCCCACCGGCCAAGCGCGCCGAACAGCTGGCCGGCGCCGGCGTGCTCCCGCCCGCGCTGCTCGGCGCGGTCAGCGACGGCCTGGCCGAGGTGGAGGCGCAGCTGCGGCCCGGCTACCACCCGGCCAGCCACGCCGGCGCGCAGCGCGCCGCCGCCGACCGGCTCGCCGCCGACATCACCGAGTTCCGCGCCCGCCACGGGCTGCGCCGCGTGGTCGTGGTCAACGTGGCCTCCACCGAACCGCCCCTGCCCCGGCTGCCCGAACACGCCGACCTGGCCGCGCTGGAGGCGGCCTTGGCCGACCCGGCCAGGACCGTGCTGCCGGCCAGTGCGGTGGCCGCCTACGCGGCACTGCGGGCCGGCTGCCCCTACGTCAACTTCACCCCGTCCACCGGCATCGCCCTGCCCGCCCTGGCCAGCCTGGCCGAGCAGGTCGGCCTGCCCTACGCCGGCTCCGACGGCAAGACCGGCGAGACCCTGCTGCGCAGCGTGCTCGCCCCGATGTTCGCCGAGCGCGCGCTGCGGGTGCGCTCCTGGGCCGGCACCAACCTGCTCGGCGGCGGTGACGGCGCCACCCTCGCCGATCCGGGCCACGCCAGCAGCAAGCTGGAGTCCAAGGCGCGCGGGCTGGCCGCGCTGCTCGGCTCGGACGTGCGCGCGCCACTGCACATCGACAACGTGCCCGACCTCGGCGAGGTGAAGACCGCCTGGGACCACGTGTCGTTCGAGGGGTTCCTGGGCGCGCGGATGAGCCTGCAGCTGACCTGGACCGGCTACGACTCGGCGCTGGCCGCCCCGCTGGTGCTGGACCTGGCCCGGCTGGTGGCCGCGGCGCACGCGGCCGGGCAGCGCGGCCCGCTCGGCGCGCTGGCGTTCTTCTTCAAGGACCCGCTGGGCAGCACCGAGCACCGCTTCGCCGAGCAGGTCCGCGCCCTGGCGGCGTGGGCGTGCGAGCTGGGCGGGCGGCGGTGAGCGGGACCGTGCGGGCGCTGGCGCAACTGGTGCGGGCCCCGGCCGCGCTGACCGTGCTCGGCGACACCGTGGCGGGCGCGGCCGCGGCGGGTCGACCGCTGCGCGGCCGGCGCCTGGCCCTGCCGCTGGCGTCGGTGGCCCTGTACTGGTCGGGCATGGCCCTCAACGACTGGGCCGACCGGGCCGTGGACGCGGTGGAGCGGCCCGAGCGGCCCATCCCGTCCGGCCGGATCTCGGCGAACGGCGCGCTGGCCGTGGCCGTCGCGCTGACCGCGACCGGGCTGGGCCTGGCCGCGGTGGGTGGCGGCCGGGACGCCCTGGGCGTGGCCGTGCCGCTGGCCGGCGCGGTGTGGGCCTACGACACGCTGCTCAAGCCGAGCGCGGCCGGCCCGGTCGGCATGGCCACCTGCCGGGCGCTGGACGTGCTGCTGGGCGCGGGTCTGCGGGCCGGCCCCCGGGCACTGGCCCCGGCCGCGGTCATCGCCGGGCACACCCTGGGCGTGACCGCGCTGTCCCGCGGCGAGGTGCACGGCGCCAGACCGAGCACGGCGCTGGGCGCGCTCACCGGCACCGCCGCGGCCACGCTGGCCGCGGTGACCGGGGTGGCGCGCTCCCGGTGGCACCGGGCGGCGGCGGCCGCGGGCGCGGCGGTGTACGCGGCCACGGTGGGCCGGGCACAGCTGGACGCGGCGCGCCGACCGGACGGCCCGACCGCGCGCGCCGCGACCGGCGCCGGCATCCACGGCATGGTCCCGCTGCAGGCCGCCCTGGCCGCCCGACGCGGCTCGATCACCGGCGCGCTGGCCGTGGTCACCGCGCTGCCCCTGGCCCGTCGACTCAGCAGGAAGGTGAGCCCGACGTGAACCCGCTGACAGCGTCCCACCGGGGGCGTCCCCGAACCGGGCGAGACCGGGTGCGGTGTGCTGACCGGGCGCTCGCGCGCCCCGCGGCGCGGCTGGTGGTGCTGGTCACCGACCCCAGCGCAGCCCCCCACCCTCCCGGGGGGCGAGCCCCGCTCCAGCCTACCGACGCACCCCCCGCAACCGGGCCGCACAGCCGCTGCCTGTGGACAACCCGGGTACCTGTGGACAACTCCACGCCCGATCGGGTGATCTGCCGCGATCGACCGCGATGCTGTGCTAGCCGGCCACCCGCGACCACACCGCCCCACCGGCACCGACCGGCCGAGGCGCCCCACCGGCCGGTCACCTCGACCCGCCGGCCGCGGCCGCCCCGGCGATCGCCGCACCCACCCGAGGCAGCGGCGGCAGCCACACCCAACACGGACACCGAGGCGGTGACAACGGGATGAGCGCGATCGCCCTGGGTTACGGCACCAACGGATTCGCCAACCACCGGCTGGCCGACGCGGTGGCCGTGCTCGCCGACCTCGGCTACGACGGCGTGGCCCTGACCCTGGACCACGCCCACCTCGACCCGTTCGCCGCCGACCTGACCAGCCAGGTGAACCGGGTTTCCCGGCTGCTGTCCAGGGCGGGCCTGCGGGTGGTGGTCGAGACGGGCGCGCGCTACCTGCTCGACGCCCGGCACAAGCACCAGCCGACCCTGCTCAGCGACGATCCCACCGCCCGGGTGGACCTGCTGCGCCGCGCCCTGCGCATCGCCCACGACCTCGGCGCCGAGTGCGTCTCGTTCTGGTCGGGCAGCACACCGTCCACTGTGGACGACGCTACCGCGTGGCGGCGGCTGCGGGACGGCGTGGCCGGCCTGCTGGACGAGGCGGGCCGGTGGGACGTGCCGCTGGCCCTGGAACCCGAACCCGGCATGCTCGTCCAGCACCTCGCCCAGGCGCTGCGGCTGCGCGACGAACTCGGCGCGCCCGACCTGCTCGGCATCACCCTGGACGTGGGCCACTGCGTGGCGGTGGAACCGGTTGACGCGGCCGAGTGCGTGCGGCTGGCCGGCGCGGTGCTGCGCAACGTGCAGCTCGACGACATGCGTCCCGGCGTGCACGAGCACCTGGAGTTCGGCCAGGGCCAGCTCGACCTGCCCGCCACCCTGGCGGCGCTGGCCGAGGTCGGCTACACCGGACTGGCCGCCGTGGAACTGCCCCGGCACAGCCACGCCGCACCGGTGGTGGCCGAACGGGCCATCCACGCGCTGCGGCACGCCATGCCAGCCGCGCCAGCGGCGGCGGAGAACCCGGTCCGACCGACGAACAACCCCGCGCCGGCCACCGCGACCGCCCCGCCCGACCGCGACGCCGGCCCCCGCCCCGTCCGGCCGCCGTCGCCGGACGAGGTCGACCACCCCTGGCTGGTCGCGGCCGAACAGCGGGTGCGCGCCGAACCCGAGGCGATCCGGGTGCTGTTCCCCGCTGTCGGCCGCGAGGTGGGGCGCGCGGCCCTGCGGCCGGACAGCGACCCGCACGGACTGGTCCACGGCACCGTCGACGACCTGGCCCGCGTGCGCCTGCTCACGGTGCTGGCCACCGCACTGCCCGACGACGCGGCCGCGACCGAGGTGACCGAGCTGTACCGGTACGGCGACGACGCCGAGCGGCGCGGGGTGCTGCGCGGCCTGTCCGCGCTGCCGGAACGGCCCGCGCTGGTCGAGGCCGGCCTGACGCTGGTGCTGGACGCGTTGCGCAGCAACGACATCCGGCTGGTCGCCGCGGCCATGGGGGAGTTCTGCGCCGGCCACCTCGACCAGCACTCGTGGCGGCACGGCGTGCTCAAGTGCCTGTTCGTCGGGGTGCCACTGGCGGCGGTGGCGCGGCTGGACCGACGCGGTGACGCCGAACTGCGGCGCATGGTCGACGACTACGCCGCCGAGCGGCGGGCAGCCGGCCGGGACGTGCCCGCCGACGCGCTGCGCCTGTTGGGGTCGACCTGAGGGGAGTCCGTTCCGCACCAGCCACCCGCACCCACCGGAGTCCACATGCGCATCTTCGATCCGCACATCCACATGACCTCCCGGACCACCGACGACTACCAGGCCATGTTCGACGTGGGGGTGCGGGCGCTGGTCGAGCCGGCGTTCTGGCTCGGACAGCCCCGCACGAACGTCGGCTCGTTCACCGACTACTTCGACGCGCTGATCGGGTGGGAGCGCTTCCGCGCCGCCCAGTTCGGCATCCGGCACCACTGCACGATCGCGCTGAACCCCAAGGAGGCCAACGACCCGCGCTGCGTGGACGTGCTCGACGTGCTGCCCCGCTACCTGGCCAAGGACGGGGTGGTCGCGGTGGGTGAGGTCGGCTACGACTCGATGACCGACGCCGAGGACACCGCGTTCGCCCGGCAGCTGGAACTGGCGCTGGCGCACGAACTCCCCGTGCTGGTGCACACCCCGCACCGGGACAAGCTGGCCGGCACCAGGCGCACGCTCGCCGTGGTGCGGGAGTCGGGCATCGCGCCCGAGCGCGTGGTCGTGGACCACCTCAACGAGGTCACCGTGGGCGAGGTGGCCGACTCGGGCTGCTGGATGGGTTTCTCCATCTACCCGGACACCAAGATGGACGAGCACCGGATGGTCGCCCTGCTCCGCGAATACGGCACGGACCGCGTGCTGGTCAACTCGGCGGCCGACTGGGGCCGGTCGGACCCGTTGAAGACGCACCGCACCGGGCTGGCCATGCTGGCGGCCGGGTTCTCCGAGTCCGATGTGGACAAGGTGCTGTGGGACAACCCGGTGGCGTTCTACGGTCAGAGCGGCCGGCTGGTGCTGGACCCGCTGCCCGGGTTCACCGCGAGCACGGACACCTTCGCCGGCAACTCGGTGTTGCGCGGCGGCCGACCGGACCACGCGGTGACCCCGGGGGAGGAGCGGTGACGGTGCTGTCCTACTGCACGAACGTGCACCCGGCCGAGGACCTCGACGGCATCCTCGACCAGCTCGACCGGTACGCCGGGCCGGTGCGGGCCGAACTGGGCGCCGACCGGCTGGGCGTGGGGCTGTGGCTGGCCGCGCCCGTGGCCGAGGCACTGGCGCACGACCGCGCCGCCCGCACCCGGTTGCGCGCGGAGCTGTCCGCCAGGGGCCTGGCCGTGGTCACCCTGAACGCCTTCCCCTACGGCGGTTTCCACGACCAGGTCGTCAAGCACCGGGTGTACCGGCCGAGGTGGACCGATCCGAGGCGGCTGCGCTACACCGCCAACTGCGCGGTGGTGCTGGCGGACCTGCTGGCCGAGGACGCCGGCTTCGGCAGCATCTCCACCCTGCCGCTGGGCTGGCGCGAGCCGTGGTCGCCCTCCGACGACACGATCGCCCGACTGGCCCTGGACGAGCTGACCCAGACCCTGCGCGAGGTGTCCGCCCGGCACGGTCGGCCGATCCGGCTCGCGGTGGAGCCGGAACCCGGCTGCGTGCTGGACACGGTGGCCGACGCGGTGGGCTGGCTGGCCGGCCGGGTCGATCCGGCGCACGTCGGCCTGTGCCTGGACACCTGCCACCTGGCGGTGTCCTTCGCCGACCCGGAGCAGACCGTCGCGCGGATCCGGGCCGCCGGCCTGGACGTGGTCAAGGTGCAGGCCTCGGCCGCGCTGCACGTGGCCGAACCGGCCAGCCAGCCCGTCCGCGCCGCACTGGCCGGCTTCGCCGAACCCCGCTACCTGCACCAGGTGCGGGAACGGGCCGAGGACGGCGGCGTGCTGGCCGCCGACGACCTGCCCGAGGCACTGGCCGCGCTGCCGGCGGCCGGCCCCTGGCGGGTGCACTTCCACGTGCCGCTGCACGCCGCGCCACCGGCGCCGCTGAGCGCCACCACCGACGTGCTCACCTCGGCCACCGCCGCCGCACTGTCCACATCGGACCAGCCGCCGCACGTGGAGGTGGAGACCTACACCTGGCCGGTCCTGCCCAGCAGCCCCGAGGGCGGCACCGACCTGGTCGCCGGCATCGCCGCCGAACTGCGCTGGGCCGAAACCCACCTGGTGGCACAAGGAGCGCGCCCGTGACCCCCCGCCCAGCCAAGGACTCCGTGCGCCCACTGGTGGTGCTCAACGTGGTCGGCATGACCCCGGCGCTGCTGGCGCACATGCCGAACCTGGCCGGCCTGGCCAGCCGCGGCTGGCAGGCCCCGCTCGGCACGGTGCTGCCCGCCGTCACCTGCAGCGCCCAGGCCACCCTGCTGACCGGGGTGCCACCGGCCCAGCACGGTGTCGTCGGCAACGGCTGGTACTTCCGGGAACTCGGCGAGGTGTTCCTGTGGCGCCAGCACAACAAGCTGGTCGGCGGCGACAAGCTCTGGGACGTGGCCCGGCGCACCCACCCCGACTACACCGTCGCCAACATCTGCTGGTGGTACGCGATGGGCGCGAGCACCAACCTCACCGTCACGCCCCGACCGGTCTACCACGCCGACGGGCGCAAGTCACCGGACTGCTACACCCGCCCGCCCAGCCTGCACGACGAGCTGACCGCGCGGTTCGGGCCGTTCCCGCTGTTCCAGTACTGGGGGCCGACCGCGGACATCACCTCCACCCGGTGGATCGTGCGGGCCAGCCAGCACGTGCTGGAGCGCCACCACCCGGACCTGCTGCTGGCCTACCTGCCGCACCTGGACTACGACCTGCAGCGGTTCGGGCCGGACGGTCCACAGGCGGTGGCCGCCGCCCGCGCGGTCGACGCCACGGTCGCGCCCCTGCTTGCCGCGGCCGAACGGGCCGGCGCCACCGTGGTCGCGCTCAGCGAGTACGGCATCACCCCGGCCAACCGGCCGGTCGACATCAACCGGGCGCTCCGCCGCGCGGGGCTGCTGGAGGTCTACACCCAGGCCGGCATGGAGTACCTGGACCCGTGGGCCTCGCGCGCCTTCGCCGTGGCCGACCACCAGATCGCGCACGTGTACGTGGCCGACCCGGCCGACCAGGCCAGGGTGGCCGACCTGCTCGGCCAACTGTCCGGAGTGGACCAGGTGCTGGACCGGGTCGGCCAGGCCGAGCACGGACTGGACCACCCGCGCGCCGGTGAACTGGTCGCGGTCGCCGAGCCGGACGCCTGGTTCACCTACTACTACTGGCTGCGCGACGACCGCGCCCCGGACTTCGCGCGGGGCGTGGACATCCACCGCAAACCCGGCTACGACCCGGCCGAGCTGTTCTTCGACCCGGCCGACCCGCTGGTCAAGGTCAAGGCCGCGGCCAACCTGGCGCGCAAGAAACTCGGCCTGCGCTACGCCATGAACACCGTGCCACTGGACCCGGCACCGGTGCGCGGCAGCCACGGCCGGCTGCCCGAGGACCCCTCGGCCGGCCCGGTGCTGCTGTGCTCCGATCCCGGTGTGCCGGCACCCGTCGCGGCCGGGGGAACCGTTGCCGCGACCCAGGTCCGCGACCTCCTGTTGGACCTCCAGGGGATTCCCGGGTCCAGCGCGTCACCATCATTGCCACGAAAGGGAAACAACTGATGAGCCGACCCATCACCCTGTTCACCGGACAGTGGGCCGACCTGCCGTTCGAGGAGGTGTGCCGGCTGGCCGCGAGCTGGGGCTATGACGGCTTGGAGATCGCCTGCTCCGGCGACCACTTCGAGGTGGACCGGGCCCTGGCCGAGGACGACTACGTGGCCAACCGCCGGGCCATCCTGGAGTCCCACGGGCTGAACGTGTGGGCGATCTCCAACCACCTGGTCGGCCAGGCCGTGTGCGACGACCCCATCGACGACCGGCACCGCAACATCCTGCCGGCCCGGGTGTGGGGTGACGGCGAACCCGAGGGCGTGCGCCAGCGGGCGGCGGCCGAACTGGCCGACACCGCGCGCGCCGCCGCGAAACTGGGCGTGGACACGGTCATCGGCTTCACCGGGTCGAAGATCTGGAAGTACGTGGCCATGTTCCCGCCGGTGTCGCAGGAGGTCATCGACGACGGCTACCGCGACTTCGCCGACCGGTGGAACCCGATCCTGGACGTGTTCGACGAGGTGGGCGTGCGGTTCGCGCACGAGGTGCACCCCTCGGAGATCGCCTACGACTACTGGACGACCAGGCGCGCCCTGCAGGCCGTGGGCCACCGGCCGGCGTTCGGCCTGAACTGGGACCCCTCCCACTTCATCTGGCAGGACCTGGACCCGGTCGGGTTCATCCTGGACTTCGCCGACCGGATCTACCACGTGGACTGCAAGGACACCAAGCGCCGCTTCGACGGCCGCAACGGCCGGCTCGGCTCCCACCTCGCCTGGGCCGATCCCCGCCGCGGCTGGGACTTCGTGTCCACCGGACACGGTGACGTGCCGTGGGAGGAGTGCTTCCGCGCGCTCAACGCGATCGGCTACACCGGGCCGATCTCGGTGGAGTGGGAGGACGCCGGCATGGACCGGCTGCGCGGCGCCGAGGAGGCCGTCCAGTTCATCCGGGGCCTGCTGTTCGACCCGCCCTCGGCCGCGTTCGACGCCGCCTTCAGCACCAAGTGAGCGTGAGACCAGCCATGCCGGGCAAGGGAGAGGAGCGACGATGCCAGGTCGGGATCGGATGAGTCGGGTGAGCAGGAGGAGCGTGCTCGGCGGCGCGCTGGGCGCGGCCGCGCTGCTGGGCGCGAGCGGCGTGCTCGCCGGCAGCGCCCTGGCCGCGCCGGGTGGTGTGGACCAGGCCACGGACGGCCAGGCGCTGGGTGGGCGGCCGGCGCGGCGGATCCCCCGCGACCAGATCAGCGTCCAGCTCTACACCCTGCGATCCCTGCTGGAGCAGGACTTCGAGGGCACCCTGGCCGAGGTCGCCGGAATCGGCTACCGCAAGGTGGAACTGGCCGGCACCTACGGCCGCTCCGCCGAGCAGGTCCGGTCCACACTGGACCGGCTCGGGCTGCGCGCCACGTCCAGCCACGTGGGCCTGGACGTCGACGTGAACCAGGCCATCGCGGACGCGAAAACCCTGGGCCACCGGTACGTGGTGGTGCCGTGGGCCAAGTACGAGACGATCGCCGAGTGGCGGGCCCTGGCCAGCCGCCTCGACGAGGCGGGCAAGGCGTTCCGCCGCGCCGGGCTGCGCCTGGGCTACCACAACCACGACCACGAGTTCGCCGTGCTCGACGGCACGCGTCCCTACGACGTGCTCCGCGCGCACACCGGCAAGCTCAACGTCTACTTCGAACTCGACCTGTACTGGGCGGTGGCCGCCGGTGTGAACCCGGTGGACCTGGTGCGCGACACCGGGCGGGTGCTCCAGTTCCACGTCAAGGACCGCGCGACCGACGGGAGCTGGGCCGACCTGGGCACCGGCACCATCGACTTCGCCGACATCTTCCGCCGCACGTGGCGCTACGGGCTGCGGGAGTACATCGTGGAGCACGACAACCCCACCGACCCGCTGACCACCGCCAGGGTCGGCTACCAGTACCTGACCAACCTCCGGTTCTGACCCCGGTTGTGCCGCCGCTGGGGGCTGCGGGGCGTCACCCCTGGTCCCCACCGGCGGCCCACCGCCGAGCCTGGCGTCAGTCCTGGCCAGCGCCGCTCCTGGTGCGGTCGGCCCCGCCCCGGGGCAGCATCTGGGGTAACGGGGACGACCCGCGCCGGCGACAGCGGAGGAGGGCTGGCATGCCCACGGTGGCCGAACAGTTCGTGCAGGTGCTCAGGCAGGCCGGGGTGGCCCGCATCTACGGGGTGGTCGGCGACAGCCTCAACCCCGTGGTGGACGCCGTGCGGCGAACCGAGGGCATCGACTGGGTCCACGTGCGCAACGAGGAGGCCGGCGCGTTCGCCGCGGCCGCCGAGGCGCAGTTGACCGGCCGGCTGGCGGTGTGCGCGGGCAGCTGCGGGCCCGGCAACACCCACCTCGTCCAGGGGCTCTACGACGCCAACCGGACCGGCGCGCCCGTGCTGGCGCTCGCCTCGCACATCGAGTCCGCCCAGATCGGCACCGGCTTCTTCCAGGAGACCCACCCGGAACGGGTGTTCGTGGACTGCAGCAAGTACTGCGAACAGGTCACCCAGGCCGAGCAGATGCCCCGGGTGCTGCGCATCGCCATCCAGAACGCGCTGGGCCAGGGCGGTGTGTCGGTCATCGTGATGCCCGGCGACGTGGCGTCCCGGCCGGCCGAGCAGCCCACCGGCACCGGCAACGTCATGGTGGAACAGGGGGTGCTCACCCCACCACCCGACCAGGTCCGGCGGCTGGCCGACGCGCTCAACCGCGCCGAGAAGGTCACCCTGTTCTGCGGCGCCGGGGTGCGCGGCGCGCACGCCGAGGTGATGGAGCTGGCCGGCAAGCTGCACTCACCGATCGGCCACAGCCTGCGCGGCAAGGAGTGGATCCAGTACGACAACCCCTACGACGTGGGCATGAGCGGCCTGCTCGGCTACGGGGCCTGCTACGAGGCCACCCAGCAGGCCGACCTGCTGGTGCTGCTGGGCACGGACTTCCCCTACGACACGTTCCTGCCGCAGGCCCGGACCGTGCAGGTCGACCACAACGCCACCCACCTCGGCCGGCGCACCCCGCTGGAGTTGGCCGTGCACGGCGACGTGCTGGCCACGCTGCGCGCGGTGCTGCCACTGGTGCGGCAGAAGACCAGGCGCGACTTCCTCGACCGGATGCTGCGCGAGCACGCCCGCACCCTGGAGAACGTGGTCGACGCCTACACCAGGGACGTCGAGCGGCACACCCCGATCCACCCCGAGTACGCCGCCGCGGTGCTGGACGACGTGGCCGCCGACGACGCGGTGTTCACAGTGGACACCGGCATGTGCAACGTGTGGGCCGCGCGCTACCTGAGCCCGAACGGGCGGCGCCGGGTGATCGGCTCGTTCCTGCACGGCACCATGGCCAACGCGCTGCCGCACGCGATCGGCGCGCAGTTCGCCTACCCGGACCGGCAGATCATCTCCATGTCCGGCGACGGCGGGCTGGGCATGCTGCTCGGTGAACTGCTGACCGTGCGGCTGCACAACCTGCCGGTCAAGATCATCACGTTCAACAACTCGTCGCTGGGCATGGTCAAACTGGAGATGCTGGTGGCCGGTCTGCCGGACTTCCAGACCGACCACGCCGCGGTGAACTTCGCCGCCATCGCCACGGGCGCCGGCCTGCACGCGGTCCGGGTCACCGATCCCGCCGACGTGCGCGCCGCCCTGACCGACGCGCTGGAGTTCGACGGGCCGGCGCTGGTGGACCTGGTCACCGACCCCAACGCGCTGTCCATGCCGCCGCGCATCACCGCCGCCCAGGTCAAGGGGTTCGCCCTGGCGGCGAGCAAGATCGTGCTCAGCGGCGGGGTGGGCCGCATGATCGAGTTGGCCCGCTCCAACCTCCGCAACATCCCCCGCCCCTGACCAGCACCCGCACCGCCGCCGGCACCGGTGCCACGCCCAGCCCCGGCGGCGCGCGCGAGCCCCGTCGCTGCCGAGAGTCCACCTCGCATCGTTCCCGCCGCTGCCGCCGCGCGGCGCTGGACAACCGGACACCGGGCCGCGGCGGGGGTGGGCTGGGGACGGGGCCGACCCGGGCTCAGAAGATCGCGAGCGGGTTGACCGGGACGCCGGTCAACCCGTGAACACGCGGCGGTGCCACCGCCAACAGGAAGCTGTGGCGGCGCAGCTCCGCGCACACGGCGGCGAGATCGTCCACGTGCGCCGCGTCGATCAGTGGCATGCCCATCCGCGCCAGGCCGACCTCGTGCAGGGGCGCCGGCAACGCGGGGTCCAACTCGGGATGGGCGTCGCCGATGTCGCCCGCGTACAGCGAGACGCCGCGCCGGTGCATCCACCGGACCGCGTCCAGGGTCATGCCGGGCCGCTGCTGGCCGATGGCGGACGCCGGGGGCCACCCACCCCGCACGATGAGCGCGTCACCCGGTTCGAGGTGGACACCCTGCCGGTCCTCGGCCGCGTCGAAGTCGTCCGGGGTGACCGGGTGGCCGTCGGGCAGTTGGCTGTTCGGCGCGAGGTCGAGCAGGACTCCCCGGGTGAGCACACCGGCGGCGAACGCGGTGGTGGACCCGTGGTGCGCGCCGGCCTGACTCATGCTCTCGCTGACCGGGCGTCCCGGGTAGACCTGGTCGCCCACGAACACGTGCCCCAGCGCGTCGAGGTGCGTCGAGCACGGGTGGTGGTTGGTGACCACCAGCACGTCCGCCGCCGCCGTTGTCGGGTACGCGGTGAACACCATCGCCTGCTGCACCGGTGAGGCGTCCGAAGTGGACGGTGCGAACGGACCACTGATGAACGGGGTCGGCTGGATCGGTACGGCCAACGACACCGCGCGCCCACTCCGCACCTCGGCGGCGGCCCTGGCCCTGACCTCCTCGGTGATCAGGTTGAGCGTGCCCCGCTCGTCATCGTCTCCCCAACGCCCCCAGTTGCTCGGTAGGTCGATCGGCTCGCCGGCACTGGTCTCTGCTTCCCGCGTTCGCACAGCCCTGAGCCTAGGGCGTTCAGCTGACAGATTGCAATATTTGTCATCCCTGCATCTGGTTGATTCCCGCTCCCTGCTGGCCCCCCGGCCTGCGCCGGCGCAGGCGCACGAAACCCGCGGGCCAGGCGGCATCGAGCACCAGTGCCCGGTCGGCCGTGACCCCGGTGAGCCGTTCGGCCAGTTCGAGTGGTGCCGCGAGGGGCGCGGGAGCGGCCTCGGGTGTGTCGGTGCGCATCCCCACGGCGTTCATGTGGTCGAGCAGTGCGTCCGGTGTCGCACCAGTGCGATGCGTTTCCATCCCGGGCTCGAACCCGCACAGCAGTTCTACGAGGTGGCGCCGGACCGACAGGACGCGTGGTTGTGGGGCCTCGGGGTGGCTACGCGGGACCAGGTGATCGTGCGGCGGCAGCGGAGCGGCGCGCTCTGCGTGTACACCTCGGTTCAGCAGATCATGGACCGCTGGGGGCGGCGGCGGGAGCTGCGGCTGCTGTGGGCGGCCGGCGGTGCTCCGAAGTGGACGGTGGAGCCGGGCGACGACCCTGACGGTGAGTCGGACCACGGGGCGAACGGGGCCTGATTGGGGCGGGCGTCACCCGTTTGGGCCTGCGTGAAGTGTCAACTCGGGGGGTTTGCAAAGTCGACTCGCGCGGAGCGGTGGGGATGGGGGTCAGGGGAGGGTGTCGGGGACGTCGTCGACGCCGAGGAGTTTGAGGTCGGTCAGGGTGGGTTCGAGGACGCCGTCCAGGCGGTGGGCGTGGCGGTCGATCATCAGGTCCAGGGTTTTGCGGGCGTGGCGGGCGTTGCCGAAGGTGTCGGTGCGCGGGAACGCCTCGTAGCGCGTGGTCAGCAGGGTCAGCGCGGCCGGGCTGACCTCGTAGTCCTGGTCGGCGGCGGACTTGGCGATGATCTGCACCAGCTCGGCCGGGCTGTAGTTGGCGAAGGTGATGGTGCGGGAGAACCGGTCGCGCAGGCCCGGGTTGCTGTCCAGGAACCGGTCCATCTGGTCGGTGTAGCCGGCCGCGATCACCAGGACCTCGTCGCGGTGGTCCTCCATCAGCTTGACCAGGGTGTTGATCACCTCGCGGCCGAAGTCGCGGTCGCCGTCGTCGGACGGGGCCAGCGCGTAGGCCTCGTCGATGAACAGCACCCCACCCTTGGCCTGCTCGAACGCGTCCTTGGTCCGCTGCGCGGTGTGCCCGATCCACTGGCCGACCAGGGTGTCCCTGGACGCCTCCACGAACTGGCCCTGGGCCAGCACGCCCAGCGCCGCCAGCACCTCGCCGAGCAGCCGCGCCACCGTGGTCTTGCCGGTGCCGGGCGGACCGGCGAACACCAGGTGCCCGGCCAGCGGCGGGGTGGCCAGGCCGGCGGCCTCGCGGCGCTTGCTCACCCGGATGCGGCTGATCAGCCGGTGCACCTCGCGCTTGACCTCGTCCAGGCCGATCATGCCGTGCAACTGGTCGAGCAGACCGGTGAGCTGGTCGCTGTCCTGTCGCCGGTTCAGCCCCATGGCCAGCTGCGGCCGGCCCAGCTGCGGGCTGATGTCCTGCGGCAGCAGCGTGACCAGGGCGTCCGGGTTGGTCTTCGTGGCCTTCGGCGCGGTGGTCACGCGCTTGATCAGCTCGTCGCGCATGGACTCGAACACGTTGCGGGCCAGCCGGCCGTTGCCGAACGCCGCGCGCCGCGCCTGCCTGCCGAAGAACTCGGCCAGCGCCTGGTCGGTGTCCTTGCCGAACCGGAACCCGTGGTCCACGGCCAGCTTCTCGACGATCCGCACCAGTTCGGCCGGGGTGTAGCTGGGGAAGGTGATGGTGCGGGAGAACCGGTCGCGCAGACCCGGGTTGCTGTCCAGGAAGCGCTCCATCTGCCCGGTGTAGCCGGCCGCGATCACCAGCACCTCGTCGCGCCGGTCCTCCATCAGCTTGACCAGGTTGTTGATCACTTCCCGGCCGAAGTCGCGGTCGCCCTCGTCGGTGGGGGCCAGGGAGTACGCCTCGTCGATGAACAGCACGCCGCCGCTGGCCGTGTCGAACGCCCGCAGCGTGCGCTCGGTGGCCGAGCCGATGTTCTCGCCGACCAGGGTGTGCCGGGACACCTCCACGACCTCGGCCTTCTCGATGAAGCCGTGCTCGGCCGCGATCCGGGCGAACAGCCGCGCCACCGTGGTCTTGCCGGTGCCGGCCGGACCGGCGAACACCAGGTGCTGCTTGTCCAGCCGGACCGGCCGGCCGGCCTTGGCCGCCTCCCTGGCGAAGCGCATCCGGGAGATCAGCATCCTGATCTCCTCCTTGACCGAGGCCAGCCCGACCAGCGCGTTGAGTTCGGCGACCGCGGGGGAGGAGCCCTCCACGATCTCCGCGGGCGGCTGGGCGTCCTCGCGCCGGCCGTGCCTGGGCGGCGGGTCGGCCGCGACCATCGCCGGGGTGGGCGCGGGCGCCACCGGCGGCTTGACCACGGTCGCGCCGGTGCGGCGCACCCCGGGCAGCTCGGCGCCGCGCAGGTTGGCGCCGCCGTTGCGGTTGGAGTCGCACCGGTCCAGCACCACGTCCCTGGGCTTGGCCAGCACGATGCCGTCGCCGTGGTTGTCGCGCACCACGCAGCGGGACAGCTCGGCCGAGGAGTTGTCCAGCCGGATGCCCGTGCCGCACCGGCGGATCTCCGCCTTGGTCACGGTGACCTGGCTGTTCTGGATGATCCGGATGCCGTTGCCGGTGGCGTCCTCGACCGTGCAGCCGGTGTACTTGCCGCCGGCGCCCTGCAGGCTGATGCCGTCGCCGGCGGCCCGCTCCACGCTCACCCCGGCCAGCGTGGGCTGGCTGTTGCCGATCACCTCGACCGCGGCGAACGTGCCGCGCATGTCGGTGACGATCAGGTCGGTGTAGGTGCCGCCGGCCTCCTTGACCACCAGGGCGGCGTCGGCCTCGCTGAGCCGGCAGCCGATGAACGTGGGCTTGGCGCCGTCGCGCACACCCACCAGGGGCAGCTGCGACCGGCTCAGGTCGCACCGCTCGAACTGGCCGCCGGCCGCGCTGATCACCACGGCGTTGCCACCGGCACCGGTGACCGAGCAGTTGCGGATGTGCGGGTGGGAGCCGCCGATCACGGCGATCCCGGTGTCGGCGGAGTCGGTGATCGCGCAGTGGTCGAGGGTGCCGGAGCTGGCCCGGTCGAACAGCACGCCGTACTTGCCCGGCGACTCGATGGTGCACTCCGTGGCGTTGAGCCGGGAGCCCTCCACCACCAGGCCGACCGCGCCCGGGCTGGTGACCTGGCACTTCTCGATCAGACCCTGGGCGTCGCGGTAGAAGATGGCGTGGCTGCCGGCCCGCACCCGGCACCGGCGCAGCCGCGCCTCCGCGCCCTGCACGAACACGGCCACCGAGGTGGCCGACTGGATCTCGCTGTCCTCCAGGATCAGGCCACCGCTGGTCACCCCGACGGTCGCGGCCTCGCCGCTGTCGCCGCCACCACCGACGAAGGTCAGCCCGCGGATGATCGGCGCCTCGCGCGAGGCGTGCACGTGCAGGGTGGTGCCCGTGCTGATCACCCGAACCGTGCCGGGGCCCTCCGCCGCCTTCAGGCTGACGAACTGGGTCAGCGCCAGTGCCTCGTGGTACTCGCCGGGCTCGACCAGCAGCACGTCCCCGGTCTGCGCGGCGTGCAGCGCATCGGCGATTGTCCGGTACGGGGCGGACTTGTGGGTTGAGACGCGTAACTCCGCCACGACGTAACGACCTCCCAGTCAACTGCGTGCAGACTCTAGGGAGCGCCGCAGTGCCGATCAACGTGACGGGCCCGGTGGTGGCCGTGGGGCCGGTCACCGGGTCGGGGCGGCCGGCCTGGTGTGCTGATCAACATGACGGAAAACCTCGCTGTTCCGCTGAATCGATTGGGGATCGGTTGAATAGCACGAATCGCTTTCGGCGGCTATTGCGGGACGGGGTCGGACATTGTGTGACGGAATCCCGGGGAACGGCATAACCGGGCGCATTCCGGGACCGGCGCGCGCATTCACTCGACGATCGGCGGGGCGAGAACGGGCTGCACGTGGATGGGCTCGCGGTAGCCGTCGTCCCAGGGGAAGCGCCAGTCCGCGTCGCTCCACACCACCTGCAGCGCGGGCACGGGCGGCCCGCCAGGCGGGCGGTGGCACACGTTGGCCAACGGCAGCAGCGCCACCGACGCCGACTCCGGGACCGGGGTGATCGCCCAGGGCCGACCAGCGCGTTCGTCCTGGATGATCTGGCCGGCGGCGAGCCGCTCGCCGCTGCGCACCCGCGCGCCGAGGGCGTTGAGCACGGTCCTGGCGGCCTGCTCGGACAGGCCCACTGTCAACAGCTCCGGGTGGCGGCGGAACACGCTCAGGCCCACCGTGTACGCGTAGGGCGGCTCGTCGTCGTGCTCGGCGGGGACGAGCTGGACCGTCCAGTCGGAGCCGGCGCGCGCATTCGGCACGGCGGAATGGAAGTGGTCGTCGGAATGGTCGATGGGCGCGTGGCCGGTCATGGGTGTCTCCCACGGGTTTGGGGGTTTGGGTTTGGCTGGTTCCGACGCTAACCCCCGGCACTGACAGATTGGGCGGGTTGGAACGGAATCGGGAGAGACGCTCACTCGAAAGAGTGACTTCGAAAAGGATTGCCGGCGGGGTGGGGCGGGGGCGGCGCGGCGGGGCCGGCCCCGGGTCGGCCGGTCCGCGACCCGCCGGCCCGGATCCAGCCAGCGCGAGGCCGGTCATCCCGGGACCGGTCAGGGTCAGCCCGGGACCAGCCTCACCCGGGGCCGGTCAGCCCGGGGCCAGCCCACCCGAGTCCGGTCAGCGCGAGTCCGGTCCGCGCGAGGCCGGTCAGCCCGTGGACGAGTCGGTGCTGGCGGGCGCCAGCAGTGCCTGGAACGCGGCGGCATTGGTGTGTGCGTCGTCGCGGTAGCAGTTGTTGAACACCACGTGGGTCTGCTCGGCCGTGTCGGCCAGCGCCCGCACCCGGTCGGCCCACCCGGCCAGTTCGTCGGCGGAGTACCGGTAGCGGTAGCGCTCCGCCTTGTCCTTGCTCGTCCACTGTGGACTCTGGCCGTGCAGGCGCAGCACGGCCACGTCCGAGGTGGCGATCAGCAGCGGCGGCACCGAGTCGGGGTGGCCCTGGGGCATGTCCACGCACACGAACGGGATGTCGTGGCGGGCCAGGAAGGTCAGCGTCTGCTCGGCGTGCGCCGCGTCCAGCCACGAGCCGTGCCGGAACTCCACGCAGATCCGCGCCGGCGCGCAGCGCCGCTGGCAGTGCAGCAGGTAGTCGCGGGTGCGCTCGCCCGGCCGGAACCACGGCGGGAACTGGAACAGCACCAGGCCCAGCCGGTCGGCGAGCCACAGCGGCTCCAGCGCGCCGAGGAAGCGCTGCCACACCGCGTCCACCGCCTCGGACGGCAGGTCGCGCTGGTACACCGGGACCTCGCGGTCCGGCCGCAGGTCGGCCGGGAGCGCGCTGGTCGGGGTGGGGTGGTGGGTGAGCAGGCTGAACGCCTTGACGTTGAAGACGAAGCCCGGCGGGGTGCGGTCCACCCAGGCCAGCGCGTTGCGCGTGCTGGGCAGGCCGTAGTAGGTGGAGTTGACCTCCACCAGCGGGAAGCGCTCGGCGTAGTGGCGCAGCCGCGCCTCCGGGGTGCGCACCCCGGGCGGGTACCAGCGGGTGGACAGCAGCGAGCGGTCGGTCCAGCCCGCCGTGCCCACCAGCACCTCGCCGTGATCGCCGGTCATGGCGGTGATCTACCCGGAACGGGATCTTGGGAAACCCGGGCGGATCAGGTCACCGGAACGGGGCAGCGCCGCTGGTGGGCACGGAGTCGGGTGGTGCCGGCCCGGCTCAGCGGCCGAAGGTGAACCAGTTGAGGCTGACGAAGGCCGCCGGCTGACCGCTGGTGAAGGTCAGGTAGACGTCGTGGGTGCCGGTGACCCCGCTGATGTTGGCCGGCACCGACTTCCACGTCTGCCAGCCACCCGTGCTGGCGATGGCGAAGCTGCCGATCGGGGTGGCCGTCCGGCTGTCCAGCCGCACCTCGACCAGCCCGCTGACCCCGGTCGCGGCGCCGGAGGCGACCCGGCCGACGAACTGGGTGGCCGCGGTGGACCCGAAGTTGACCTTGTTGTACCGGGCCCAGCCACCGTTGCCGACCTGGGTCAGCGCCTGGCCGCCGCCGGTGTCGCTGGCGCCACCCGTGGTCACGTTGCCCGACTCGGCCGGGCTCTCCGCCTGGATGGTGCCGTAGGCGTCGACGCCGCCACCGGGGTTGCCCGGGGTGGTCGTGGTCGGCTGGGTGCCGCCAGCCGTGCTGTACACGGCGACGTAGTCGACCAGCATGGGCACGCCCGAGGCGGTCGCCGAGGTCGGCATGCCCGGCCAGCCGCCGCCGATGGCCACGTTGAGGATGACGAAGAACCCGTGGTTGGTGGCGTTGGCCCAGGTGGTCGCGTCGACCTGGTTGGCGCTGACCGCGTGGTACTGGACGCCGTCCACGTACCAGCGCAGCTGCTCGGGGGAGACGCCGCGGTCCCACTCCACCGCGTAGGTGTGGAACGCCTGCTGCAGCGAGGGCGAGCCCATCACCCGGCTGCCGCCCAGTCCGGTGGTCTCGTTGCACGGTCCACCCGGGCTCACTCCACAGTGGAGCGTTCCCCACACCTGGTTGGCGCCGTTGACGTTCTCCATCACGTCGATCTCGCCGACGCTGGGCCAGTTCGTGTAGACGCCGCGGAACGGCGCGCCCAGCGCCCAGAACGCCGGCCAGATGCCCTGCGCCTGCGCCCCGGTGACGTTGGGCAGCTGGATCGAGGACTCGATGCGCAGCTTGCCGCCCGCGGGCGGCTGGAAGTCGGTCCGCTGGGTCTCCACCCGGCCCGACGTCCAGTTGCCGGCCGCGTCCCGGATCGGCTTGATCGCCAGCCGGCCGGCCCCGTCCTGGTAGACGTTGGCCGTGCTGTCGGTCATCCGCTCGATCTCACCCGTGCCCCAGTTCGGGGCGCCGCCCGGATAGCTGGTGCCGATGTCGTAGAGCCACTTGGAGCTGTCCAGCCGGCTGCCGGCGGCGCCGGTGAAGTCGTCGCTCCACACCAGGTTGAACCCGGCGGGCGGGGCGGGGACGGCCAGCGGTGCGACCGCCGGTGCCTCCGCGGCGTTGGCCGAGAACACCGCGGCGCCGACCAGGGCGGCGGCGGACAGCAGGGCCGAGCCGACGGCGAGCAGCCGCCGGTGGCTCGGGCGGGGCGGGGGAGTTTCCATGTCGTGGCCTCCTTGGCGCGAGCAGAACTCCGCTTGCCCACTATGAGAGCGCTCTCACCACCGGGTTCCAAGGGTGCGTTCGAACCAATCGACCTGGTTGTTCGGGCAGACCAGGTCACTGGCGCGGGGAGCGGTCGCGCTTTGTGTCGGCGCGGTCACTCTCGGCTGGTGGTCGCGCATGGCGCGGCTGGCCGCCGGACGCCGGCTCGCGCGCCACGGCGGCGGCCCGGCACCCCGCACCACCTTCGGCGTGACCCGGGACACCGGATCGGGTGGCTCATCGAATTCTCAGCTGTTTCTTGGCCACACCACAGCCGCGCGGCAGAACCTCGGCCGCCGGTGCGCGTCCTTACTGGTGATCAACTGAGGGCGCGCGGGCGGACCGGCTGGCCGAGGGGCCGGGCGCGGGTCGCGGTGAGCGCGCCGGTCAGGGGAAGTCGGGGAAGGGGAACGTGATGCCACAGGAGTTTTCCACGCTGCGGGTCGGCTCGTGCTGGGCCAGCGCCACCCGGGTGGTCTCCCGCAAGGTCAACGCCGACGCCGTGGCGAGCTACCGCGATCCGGCCAGTCAGGTCGAGGCGTTCGCGGTGGCCGACGGGATCGGCGACACGGCTCAGGCGGCCAGAGCGGCGCGCGCCGCGGTGGACACGGCCGTGCGCAGCGCCGTGGTGTCCGGGCCGCTCGCGGCGGTGCTGGCCGCGCAGCGCGGCCTGCCCGCGGACGCCGGCGACTGCGTGCTGGTGGTGGCCACGCCCTTCGCCGACCGCACCAGCCGGGGCTACCGGCTGGCGTGGGTCGGGGACTGCCGGGCCTACCGGTGGGACGGCGGCCGGCTGACCAGGCTCACCAGCGACCAGACCATGGCCCAGTACCTGCGCGACCACGGTGAGGTGCCGGCGCCGCGCTGGGAGCACGTGGTCACCAACTCGGTGCGCACCACCGACGTGGCCCAGATCGGCTGGAACCAGGTGCGGTTGCCGCACGGGCTGCTGCTCACCACCGACGGCGTGCACAAGGTGCTGACCGACCAGCGGATGGCGGCGCTGCTGTCCCGGTCCGGCACGGTCGAGCAGCGCGTCACCCGGCTGGTGGCCGCCGCCGCGGCCGAGGGCGCGGACAACGCCTCGGCCATGCTGGTGGAGGAGGCGATCTGCTGGCCGCCCACGGCCGTGGACCGGGACCGGGAGTCACCCGGACCCGCGGTCGGCGGCCCCAGCGACCTGGTGCTGCTGGCCGCCGCCTGACCGCCGCGGCCGCGGTGACCAGGCGTTGTATCCCGCCTGTACCCGCGGTCTTGTACACCGCTTGTACCCGCGCTGACCATCCTGTCCGCACACCCCGCGAGGGGACTGGGGACAGGAGGACACAACCATGCGGCTGCGGCCGAAGCGGATGAGACAGGTCCTGGTGACGTTCCTGGCGACGGCGGCGGTCACGCTGGTCGGCGCCAACCAGGCGTGGGCGGCGGCGACCGGCACCGTGCGCACGGACTCCGGTGTCGCGGTGACCGTCCGCGCCACGCCGAGCACCAGCGCGACCGCGGTGGGCAGCGCCCCGAACGGCACCGTCGTCAGCATCGAGTGCCAGGCGATCGGGGAGACGGTCACCGGGAAGTACGGCACCAGCGACCTGTGGGACTACGTGCCGGCGCTGGGCGGCTACATCACCGACACCTACGTCTACACCGGGGCGGACGGCCGGGTGGCGCCGGACTGCACCGGTGACGGCGGCGGCGACACCCCGACGGCCTGCTCGACCACCGGTCTGGGCAACCCGAGGACCTGCGCGCAGGCCGTGGCCTGGGCCAAGGAGCACGTGCACACCAACTACAACGGCGACTACTACCGCTGGTGCGACCGGATCAACGCCTGGGCGTACGGCTGGAGCGCCAGCGGCTCGGAGACCGCCTACAAGCACTGGACGCAAATCCCGTCCAGCTACAAGTACCCGGGCAGCTACGAGGTGCCCGCCGGTGGGCTGGCGTTCTTCAGCAACGGCGGGTCCGGCCACACCATGATCTCCATCGGTGGCGGCAAGTTCCTGTCCAACGACATCCACGGCAACGGCACCTACACCGAGACGACGATCGCCGAGATCAAGTCCCAGTGGGGCGCGACCTACCTGGGCTGGGCGCAGCCCTGGTTCAAGATCAACCACTGAGCACGCCACCCGTTCGGGCCCCGTCCGGTGTCGCACCGGGCGGGGCCCGACGTCGTTGCCGACAATCGGACGCACGCGAACTGCTGCTCCTGGTAGAGAGCGTCACCTAATTGCCTCAGGAAATTCACTCCAAAGTGGTCAACTGCGTGGCAGTCTTCCCCCGATCGTGAACCGTTAGCTACGCTCCGTCGCTGCTGTGCGGGTGGCGTGGCCCTGAGGAGAGGACCTGCCCGTGCGTCTCACCCGCGCCGCCTGGTGGACACCGGTGGCCCTGCTGTTCGCCGCGGTCACCGCGGTGGTGCTGGTCCAGGCGCCGACCAGCGCGCTCGCCGCCAGCCCGCTCACCGTCGCCCAGGCCATCAGCCAGCAGACCGGCGCCTCGGCCACGGTGCGCGGCTACGTGGTCGGCCAACCCACCGCCACCACCACCGTGGTCACCTCGAACTTCCCCACCGACTACGCGCTCGCGCTGGCCGACTCGCCGGGTGAGACCAACACCGCGCGCATGCTCTACGTGCAGATCACCTCGTCGTTCCGCAGCGCGTACGGGCTGCGGAGCAACCCCGGCAACCTGGGCCGTCAACTGGACGTCACCGGCAAGCTCGGCGCCTACTTCGCGCACGCCGGCCTCACCTCGCCGACGGCGTTCGCCCTGGTCAGCGGGGGCACCCAGCCGCCGACCACGACACCGCCGACGACGACACCACCCACCACTACACCACCCACGACGACACCGCCCACCACGCCCGGTGACTACGACGGCACCTACTACCGCACCGCCGTCGGCAGGACCGGCACCGCGCTGAAGACCGAGCTGCACCGGATCATCAGCACCAACACCAAACTGTCCTACAGCCAGGTGTGGGACGCGCTCAAGGACACCGACGAGGACCCGAACAACCCGGCCAACGTGATCCTGCTCTACAGCGGACGCTCGCAGAGCAAGTCCAGCAACGGCGGCGGCGTCAACGACTGGAACCGCGAACACGTCTGGGCCAAGTCGCACGGTGACTTCGGCACCGCCACCGGCCCCGGCACCGACGTGCACCACCTGCGGCCCGAGGACGTGTCGGTCAACGCCGAGCGCGGCAACAAGGACTTCGACGAGGGCGGCTCCGCGGTGAGCGAGGCACCGGGCAACTACACCGACGCCGACTCCTGGGAACCGCGCGACGCGGTCAAGGGTGACATCGCCCGGATGATCTTCTACATGGCCGTGCGCTACGAGGGTGACGACGGCTTCCCCGACCTGGAGGTCAACAACAGCGTCAACAACGGCAGCAACCCCTACCTCGGTCGGCTGTCCGTGCTGCTGGCCTGGAACGCCGAGGACCCGCCGGACGCCTTCGAGCAGCGGCGCAACCAGGTGATCTACGACGACTACCAGCACAACCGCAACCCGTTCATCGACCACCCCGAATGGGTCAACGCGATCTGGAACTGACGCCGGCCGGCGGGCAGCGGCACGACCGCGCGCCCGGCGCCCACCGGGGTGAGAATGACCGGGTGGCCCGCTGGGTACTGCACGTCGACCTCGACCAGTTCATCGCCGCGGTCGAGCTGCTGCGCCGCCCGGAACTGCGGGACCGGCCGGTCGTGGTCGGCGGCGACGGCGACCCGACCAAGCGGGGCGTGGTCGCCACCGCCTCGTACCCGGCCCGCGAGTTCGGGGTGCACTCCGGCCTGCCCCTGCGCACGGCCGCGCGCCGCTGCCCGGACGCGGTGTTCCTGCCGGTCGACCGGCCCGCCTACGAGGCCGCCTCGGCCGAGGTGATGGCCGTGCTGCGGGAGTTCGACGCGGTCGTCGAGGTGCTCGGCTGGGACGAGGCGTTCCTGGGCGTGACCACCGCCGACCCGGAGGCGCTGGCCCACCGGATCCGCCGCCGGGTGCGTGCCGTGACCGACCTGGACTGCAGCGTGGGCATCGGCCAGAACAAGGTGCAGGCCAAACTGGCCACCGGCTTCGGCAAGCCCGCCGGCGTGTTCCGGCTGACCGACCAGAACTGGTTCGCGGTGCTCGGCGACAAACCCACCAGCGCGCTGTGGGGGATCGGCGCCAGGACCGCCAAGCGCCTCGCCGAGGCGGGCATCACCACCGTGTGCGAGCTGGCCGCCGCCGACCCGGCGCGGCTGGCCGAGCGGTTCGGGCCGGCCACCGGGCCGTGGCTGGTGCGCGTGGCCCGCGGCCAGGACAGCACCCCGGTGCTGGCCACGCCGGCCAGGGCGCGCTCGCGCAGCCGGGAGACCACCTACCAGCGCGACCTCGACGACTGGGAGCTGATCCGGCAGGAGGTCGGGCAGCTGGCCCGCCGGGTCGCCGTGGACGTGCGCGCCGAGCACCTGCCCGCGGTCCGGGTGGTGGTGAAGGTGCGCTACGCGCCGTTCACCACGCGCACCCACGGCCAGGCCCTGACCGCCCCCAGCGCCGAGGCGAGCGTGATCGAGCAGGCCGCCCTGGCCGCGCTGGACCGGTTCACCGAGCACCGCCCGGTGCGGCTGCTCGGCGTGCGCGCCGACTTCGCCCGCGCCGCATGATCCAGTGTGGACGCTCGGCCGTCGTGGTCCACTGTGGACCGATCAGCCGGGTTGCCCGGCGAACTCCAGCGGCGTGAGGATGGCCTGCGCGTCCTCACCCGCGAACCACAGGCCGATCACGAACGCCGCCGTCGCCTCCAGCAGGCCGGCCCGGTCCAGACCGCCACCGTTGACCGGGTGGCACCCCAGGTCGCGAACCAGTGCCGCCACCGTCTCGACCGCGTCGGCGTCGTCCCCGCACAGCGGCACGGACAGCGGCCGGCCGCCGAACACCGGCGGGGTCATCCGCCACACGTCCACGTGGCACAGGTTGAACCCCTTGACCACGCGCGCGCCCGCCGCCTGCTCGGCAATGCCCGCCGCCACCGACCGCCCGGGGGTGGCCAGGGTGAACCCCGGCGGCACCACCGGGTTCGTGCAGTCCACCACGACCCGGCCGCGCAGCGCTGCGCTGTCCGCGCGCAGCACCTCGGCCAGCACCGAGGGCACCGCGTCGTGCGGCACGGCGACCAGCACGACCTCGCCGAACGCCGCGGCCTGGGCCAGCGTGCCGGCGGACGCGCCGATCCGCCCGGCCAGCGCCGCGGCCCGCCCGGTGTCGCGCCCGCCGACCACCACCTCGTGGCCGTGCCGCACCCACTGGCCGCCGAGCGCGTCCGCCATGCCACCACTGCCGAGAATGCCGATTCGCATCGTGTTTTCCTTGCTGTGCCTGGGAATGATTTGATGACCGCGTGAACGATGCTAGGCAGCGCGGTGGTTACCAAACGGTTCCCGACCGGGAGCCGCTCGCCGACTGCCGCACCCGGCTCGCCCTGGACCTGCTGGCCAACACCTGGAACGGCGTGGTGCTGTGGGCACTGCGCCCCGGCCCGACCCGCCACGGCGAACTCCGCGCGCGCATCGGCGGCATCAGCGCGAAGGTGCTGACCGAAACCCTGCGCCGGCTGGAGTACAACGGCCTGCTGGCCCACCGGGCCGGCCACTACGAGCTGACCCCACTCGGCCGCGGCCTGCTCGCCCCACTCGAACTGCTCGGCCAGTGGGCACACGACCACGGCGACGAGGTCATGGCCGCCCAGGAACAAGCCGACCTACTGGCCGCAGCAGCTCCCCCCGACACCCACTCTTGAGACCCGGCCCCACGAGCAGGTTGTGTGCCCCTGCCCCGGTTTCGGTGTACGGGTTTGTGTCCAGCCAGTGCTGGTTCAGCGAACTGCAGGTTCGGCGCCCCGGATTGTAGGTCGCGGCGAGTAGGTGCCAACTCAGCCCGGTCGCGACCTGCAATGCGGGTTTTCTAGCCGAACATGCGGTTCGCGTTACAGACGAGGTGCGCGGCGATCGGTCAACGGACGGCGTTCCCGCTCTGGGCCACAGGCGCAATCGCCCCGTGCGTGATCGCGAAACTTCGGCCGATCAACCCGGGGGCGCAGCGAAGCTCACCCGAACTGGTGTTGACCGCGCTGACAGATCCGGCGAACACTGATCAGCCCTCACATCCGGGATCTCAGCACGTCCACTTCACAGCCCGGCGCGGTCGGGTCGAAGCCGTGCTCGGCCAGCCAGCGAACGCCCAGCAGGCTTCGCAACGACCACCACGCGCGGATCACGTCGAGGTCGACGTCGGTGCCATAGCCGGCGACGACGTCGCCGAGGTGCTCCTCGTGTCCGAGCGTCAGGGTGGCGAGGTCGTACAGGGCATCACCCTGGCTCGCCTCAGACCAGTCGATGATGCCCGTGATCTCGTCGCCGTCGACGAACACGTGAGCGATCTGCAGGTCGCCGTGCGTGAACACCGGAGTCCACGGCCTGAGCGCGGCCTCGGCTACCTGGCGGTTGCGGGTGACCAGGTCGGCGGGCAGGACGCCGTTCGCCACGAGCCACTCGCACTCACCGTCGAGTTCCGCGACCAATTCGTCAAGGCGCCGGCCGGGCCACGGCGGCAACGGCGCGTCGTGCAGCTTCCGGATGGCGGCACCCGCGGCGGCCCACGCCGCTGGGGACGCGGTCGACGGCTCGCCGAGGCGGCCGAGCACCGTCCCCGGGACCGCGGCGATCGCGAGCACGGACGGCTTGCGCCACAGGACCTTCGGGGTCGGTACCGGCGCCAGGGCCATCGCCTCGACCTCGACGTCGATGCGCGCCTGATCCGCATCCACCTTCAGGAACACGTCGCCGACGCGCAGGGTCGCGCGCTCCGAATGGGCGACGACGACTTTGACCTCATCCACGGGCGAGAAGTATCCCGGGGATGACCGTTGACGTCGCCGGGTTTATCGCGGGCGAACGGTCTGCCGGAGTGAGGGCTGATCAGTGCTCGCCGGATCTGTCAGCGCGGCCAACACCAGTTCGGGTGAGCTTCGCTGCGCCCCCAGGTTGATCGGCCGAAGTTTCGGGGCCAGCCACGGGGCGATTGCGCCTGTGGCCCAGAGCCAGATCGCCGTGCGCTGATTGATCGCCGCGCACCTCATCCTTAACGCGAACCGACATGTTCGGCTAGAAAACCCGCATTGCAGGTCGCGACCGGGCTGAGCTGGCACCTACTCGCCGCGACCTACAATCCGGGGCGCCGAACCTGCAGTTCGCTGAACCAGCTGGGGTTGGACACACCCCGGTACGGCGATTCCGGGGCAGGGGCCCCAAACCCGCCACGTGCGAACAGGGCAGGCGCGCGCCGAACCTGCAGTTCGCTGAACCAGTTCGGGTTGGACACACCCCGGTACGGCGAACCCGGGGCAGGGGCCCCAACCCCAGCACGCGCGAACAGGGCAGGCGCGCTCACCCCGTTCTGGTTGGACACAAACCCCTACACCGGAACCAGGGCAGGCGCGCCGAATCCGTACGTGTCAGCGGGCCTGGATGCCTACCAGGCAGGTGTCGTCGTCGGTGTCGGCGTCGCTGTGGGTGAGCAGGTGGTCCAGGCGCTGGTCCAGGCCGGCGGTGGTGCGTTCGGCCATCGACATCAGCTGGTGCAGGGAGTCCTCCAGGGAGCGGTCGCGGCGTTCGATCAGGCCGTCGGTGTACATCAGCAGCAGGTCGTCCGGTTCCAGGCGCAGCCGGCCCTCCTCGTAGCTGGCCTCGGGTACCGCGCCCAGCAGCAGGCCCTTCACCAGCGGCAGGCTGGTGGCCCGTTGGCCGCGGACCAGGATGGGCGGCAGGTGGCCGGCGCGGGCCCAGCGCAGCACGCGGGTCCTCGGGTTGTACAGGGCGCAGATCCCGGTGGCGATGACCCGTTCGGTGAGGTGGTTGGCGACGAGGTTGAGCCAGGTCAGCAGCTGGGCCGGGCCGGCGCCGGTGGCGGCGAGGCCGCGCAGCGCGTTGCGCAGCACCACCATGTCGGTGGCCGCGTCGATGCCGTGTCCGGCGATGTCGCCCACGGACAGCAGGATCTCCCGCGAGGGCAGCACCATCACGTCGTACCAGTCGCCGCCGACCAGGTGCTCGGTCTCGGCCGGGCGGTAGCGCACGGCGATGCGCAGCCCGTCCACCTCCATCGGCCCCTGGCTGGGCGGCATGATCGCGCGCTGCAGCTGCAGGGCCAGGCGGTTGCGTTCGGCGGCCTGCTGCTCGGTCTGGGCGAGCTGGTCGCGGGTGGCGGCCAGGGCCACCTCGGTCCAGTGCTGGGCGGAGATGTCCTGGTAGGCGCCGCGCACCGCGACCAGTCGGCCGTCGTCGGCCAGCACGGGTTCGGCGATGACCCGGATGTAGCGGGCCACGCCGTCCGGACGCTGTAACCGGAAGGCCGCCGAGGTGGGGCGGCGGTGGTGCAGCAGCGCGCGCAGGAACCGGCCGATGGTGTCGGCGTCGTCCGGGTGGGCGTGCGCGGGCAGCCGGGTCAGCGGGATCGGCGCCTCGGTGGCGGCCAGGCCGTAGAGGGTGAACAGCTGGCTGTTCCAGGTGATCTGGCCGGTGACCAGGTTCTCCTCGAACCCACCTATCCGGCCCAGCCGCTGGGCGTGCTGCAGCAGGTTCGCCACGCGCGCGGCCTCGTCCTGCACCCGCCAGATCAGCAGCACGTTCTCGCCGTGCCGGGTGATGCTCACGCCGGCCGCCGCGGTCAGCGGCACCTGGTCGACCAGGGCGGTGAGCGCCATCCGCTCGGTGCGGAAGCTTTCCCCGGTGGCGTGCACGTGCTCGATCTTGGCCAGCAGGCCGCTGTCGCCGCCCGCCATCGGGTACGCCTCCAGCAGCAGCGCGCCGGTGACCGCGCCGCGCGGCCGGCCGGCCGGGTCGACGAAGTGGATGTTGGTGTGGTGGATGCGGAAGTCCACCAGCCGGCCGTGGACGTCCAGGTGGGGCCGCAGCACCAGGGCCGAGTCGAGCAGGCCGTCGGCGAGGTCGACCAGCTCGGACAGGGTGGGGTCCACGCCCGGCTGGGCGGTGGGCGGCAGGCCGGACGCGGCACTGGGCCGGGTGGTCTCCAGGGTGTGCGCGCACAGCTCGGCCAGCGCCTCGACCTGGCGCTGGACCGCGGGCGGCTGCGGGTCCAGCGGCTGTGGCCAGGCGATCTCCAGCACGCCGAGCACCCGGCCGCCGGTGCCGGCCGGCACCACCACCCGGCCACCCTCCGGGATCTCCCGCTGGCCGATCGAGGGCAGCCCGGACACGGCCAGGGAGGTGAACCACTGGGCGCCGCGCTCGATCAGCGCCCGCCGCGCCGGGGTGGCCACACCGGGCGGGACGTGGTGCCACCGCGCGCCGTCCTCCGGGGTGAACCCGGCGAAGCCGGCCAGGGTCAGCGAACCGTCCGCGCCGGCCGCCCACACGGCGACGCCGACCGCGCCGAGCGGGGCGAGCGCGTGCTCCAGCAGGGACTCGGCCACGGACTGCGTGTCGCTGGCGGCCAGCGCGCTGCTCTCGGCGGTGCGCAGCCGCACCGCCACGGCGCGGTCCGCGGTGTCGCGGCCGGGGCCACCCACCTCCGCGCCGCCCATCGCCGCCTGCTCCAGGAAGTCGCGCGCGGCCTCGCTGAGCCGGTCCCTGGACGCCTGGTTGATGATCTCCGCGGCCAGTTCCAGCTGCGGCACGCCGGCCCGCTCGGCCAGCACGGTGAGCTGGCGGGCCGCCTCGGCCGGGCCGCAGTGCAGCCGCTCCACCAGCACCCCCTTGGCCATCTCGACCAGGGCGCGCCCGTCCGCGGCGGCGTGCGCCTCCCGCACCTCCTGGCGCAGCCGGGCCACGGTCGCGGCCAGCCGGCCGAGGCTGTGCTCCGGCCCCGCCTCCGCGCGGGCGGCGGTCAGGCCGGTCTCCAGACTGCTCTCCAGGTCGGCGAGGTCCCGCTCGGCCGGTGCCGGCGCGGTCGCGGTCGGGTCGGTGGCCTCCGGATCGGGCACCTGGCTCAGCTGACCGTCCACAACAGACACTATCGGCCTGCCCCTGGGTGGCGGGCGGCCACGGCCGGGCCGTGGCCGCGCGGTGGTGTCGCTGGCCGCTGTTGGCCCGCGGCCCCGCCGTGGCGTGTGGTCGTGTGCACTCCGCAGCTCCTTCGCCCGTCACCTGTGGTGCGCCAGCCTGAGACCTCCCGGCCTGGAATCCCCCAGCCCGGAATCCCTAGGTGACTACCCAGCCCGGGGACCACCCAACCGCCGGTGTCGCCCGCGACCCTCACGTGCCCTCCGTTCCCAGCCAGTGCTGGATGCGGCGGACGAGGTCGTGCGCGTCGACCGGCTTGGTGACGTAGTCGTTGGCGCCGGAGGCCAGGCTCTTCTCCCCGTCGCCCGGCATCGCCTTGGCGGTCACCGTGATGATCGGCAGCTTGGCGTAGTTCGGCATCGCCCGGATCGCCGCGGTCGCGGTGTAGCCGTCCATCTCCGGCATCATCACGTCCATCAGCACCAGGTCGATCTCGGGGTGGCTGACCAGCGCGTCAATGCCCTCCCGGCCGTTCTCGGCGTGCAGCACCTGCACCCCGTGCAGCTCCAGCATGCTGGTCAGCGCGAAGACGTTGCGCGCGTCGTCGTCGACGATCAGCACGGTGCGCCCGGCCAGTTGGTCGTCCACCTCCTGGCCGCCCTGGTCCCTGGTGTCCTGCGCGCGCACCAGCGGCAGCACGTCGCCCGGCTGCTCCGCGGTCAGGTGCAGGGCGATCCGCTCGCGCAGCTCGTCCAGGCTGGAGATGAGTTCCAGCGGCTGGCTCTGGGCGCGCGACTGCAGGCTGCGCTCCCACTCCGGGGCCAGCCGCCGGTTGTTGTGCGCCAGCACCGGGATGCCGCTCAGCGCGGAGTCACCGTCCAACGCCTCCAGGAACCGCAGCGCGGCCCCGTCGGCCATGTCCAGTTGCAGCACCACGCAGTGGCAGGGCTGGGCCGCGAGCGCGGCCGCCGCCTCCTCGGCGCTGACCGCGGTGACCGCCTCCACCCCCCGGGAGCTGCCCAGGTCGCGGCTGTCGCCGAGGTCGGCGACGGCGCTCTCGGCGACCAGCGACAGCAGGCCGCGGGGCCGTTCCTCGATCACCAGCAGCCGGCGCGGCTGGGGCGTCAGCGCCTTGGCCGCGGCCAGCCCGGCCGTGCCGTTGCCGGACGTGCTGATCTCGGCCGCGGCGGCCTCGGCCGGGGGCAGGCCGGTGGCCAGCTCCTCGAAGCCGGGCCGGGCCACCGGCAGGTACAGCGTGAACACGCTGCCCTTGCCCACGCTGCTGGACACGGTGATCTCGCCGCCGAGCAGGTAGGCGATCTCCCGGCTGATCGACAGCCCCAGCCCGGTGCCGCCGTACTTGCGGCTGGTGGTGCCGTCGGCCTGCTGGAACGCGCCGAAGATGCTCTCCAGCTGGTCCTCGTCGATGCCGATGCCGGTGTCGATCACCCGCAGCGCGATGGCCGCGCCGTGCCGGCGCACCGAGGTGGGCAGCTCTGTCGGACCGGCCGGCTCGATGCGCAGCTCCACGCTGCCCGTCTCGGTGAACTTCACCGCGTTGGACAGCAGGTTGCGCAGGATCTGGCGCAGCCGGGAGTCGTCGGTGAACAGGTCGACCGGCAGGCCGGGCAGGGTGGTGATGCGGAACCCGAGGCTCTTCTGCGTGGTCACCGGCCGGAAGGTGGCCTCGACGTAGTCCAGCAGCTGGCGCAGCGGCACCCGCTCGGGGTTGATGTCCATCTTGCCCGCCTCGACCTTGGACAGGTCGAGGATGTCGTTGATCAGCTGCAACAGGTCCGAGCCGGCCGAGTGGATGATGCTGGCGTACTCGACCTGCTTGGGGGTGAGGTTGCGGCTGGGGTTCTGCGCCAGCAGCTGCGCCAGGATGAGCAGGCTGTTCAGCGGGGTGCGCAGCTCGTGGCTCATGTTGGCCAGGAACTCCGACTTGTACTTGGAGGTCAGCGCCAGCTGCTGGGCCCTGGTCTCCAACTCCTGGCGGGCCTGCTCGATCTCCAGGTTCTTGGTCTCGATGTCGTGGTTCTGCCTGGCCAGCAGCGCGGCCTTCTCCTCGAGTTCGGCGTTGGAGCGCTGCAACTCCTCCTGGCGGACCTGCAGCTCCTCGGAGCGGGCCTGCAGTTCGGCGGTCAGCCGCTGCGACTCGCCCAGCAGCTGGTCGGTGCGGGCGTTGGTGACGATGGTGTTGATGTTCACGCCGATCGTCACCATCACCTGGGTGAGGAAGTCCCGCTGGACGGGCGTGAACCGGTGCACCGAGGCCAGCTCGATCACCCCGAGCACCTGCTCCTCGACCACGATCGGCAGCACCACCAGGCTGACCGGGGAGGTCTGGCCGAGCCCGGAGGTCACGCTCACGTACCCGGCGGGCACGTCGTCCACCTCGATCGCGCGCCGGCTGCGGGCCACCTGGCCGACCAGGGACTCACCCAGCCGGAACCGGGTGGGCCGGGTGCCGGCGGCGGTGCTGTCCGGGTAGCCGTAGGAGCCGATCAGCCGCAGCTCGGTGCCGTCGACGCCGTCCTCGCTCAGGTAGAACGCGCCGTACTGGGCGGAGACCAGCGGGGCCAGCTCGTCCATCACCAGGCCGGCGACCTCCACCAGGTCGCGCCGACCCTGCATCAGGTCGGAGATGACCGCCAGGTTGGACTTCAGCCAGTCCTGCTCCTCGTTGGCCCTGGTGGTCTCGCGCAGCGACGCCACCATGAAGTTGATGTTGTCCTTCAGCTCGGCGACCTCGCCGGAGGCCTCCACCGTGATCGAGCGGGTCAGGTCGCCCTCGGCCACCGCACTGGCCACCTTGGCGATGGCGCGGACCTGCCTGGTCAGGTTGCCGGCCAGCTCGTTGACGTTCTCGGTCAGCCGCTTCCAGGTCCCGGACACGCCCTCGACCTCGGCCTGCCCGCCGAGCCGGCCCTCGCTGCCCACCTCCCTGGCCACTCTGGTGACCTCCGCGGCGAACGCGGACAGCGTGTCCACCATGGTGTTGATGGTGGTCTTCAGTTCGAGGATCTCGCCGCGCGCGTCCACGTCGATCTTGCGGGTGAGATCGCCCTGGGCGACCGCGGTGGTCACCTGCGCGATGTTGCGGACCTGGTTGGTGAGGTTGTTCGCCATCGAGTTGACGTTGTCGGTCAGGTCCTTCCAGGTGCCGGCCACGTTGGGCACCTGGGCCTGGCCACCGAGGATGCCCTCGGTGCCGACCTCTCTGGCCACTCTGGTCACCTCGTCGGCGAACGCCGACAGGGTGTCCACCATGGTGTTGATCACGCTGGCCAGCGCGGCGACCTCGCCCTTGGCCTCGACGGTGATCCGCTGCGACAGGTCGCCCCTGGCGACCGCGGTGGCCACCTGCGCGATCGAGCGCACCTGACCGGTCAGGTTGGAGGCCATCACGTTGACGTTGTCGGTCAGGTCCTTCCACGTGCCCGACAC
>NZ_JAMTCK010000013.1:0-85259 GCF_024171785.1 Goodfellowiella coeruleoviolacea | reverse complement strand
GTGTTGATGGTGTTCTTGAGTTCGAGGATCTCGCCCTTGACGTCGACGGTGATCTTCTGCGACAGGTCGCCCCTGGCGACGGCGGTGGCCACCTGGGCGATGTCGCGGACCTGGTTGGTGAGGTTGCCGGCCATGGCGTTCACCGAGTCGGTGAGGTCGCGCCAGGTCCCGGACACCCCCTTGATGTCGGCCTGACCGCCGAGCCGGCCCTCGGTGCCGACCTCCCTGGCCACTCTGGTCACCTCGGAGGTGAACCGGGAGAGCTGGTCCACCATGCCGTTGAACACCGTGGCGATCTCGCCGAGCACGCCGTCGGTGTCCTCGGGCAGGCGCCTGCCGAAGTCGCCGTCCCGCACGGCGGTCAGCCCCGCCAGCAGCCGCCGCAGCTCGGGCTCGCCGACCCGGTCGACACCCCGTTCCACGCCGTCGGCCACCGCCGGGCGCGCGCCCCCGTCCGGTGCCTGCGAGCGCGAGCCGTCGACCGTCGTCTCACTCATGTCCGCCCTCGTTCCACTCATCCGCGACCAGCCGACCCCGCCGCGACGCGGTCGTGCAGGGTCATGCACGGGCGCGCCACCGGCCGACACCGGGCCCAAGTTACCTTGTCGCGCCAGTCGCCCCACCGGCCCAACACCGCCCGCCAGCTCGGCGCGCGCGCCGTCCGCCACCTGGTGTCCATGCCGAACAGACGGGACACCACCCCGGTCAGGTTGACCCGCGTGACCCGCGCCAGCGCGGTCGCCGCTCCCCGTCAGGAGGAGAACAGGTGCGGGGTGAGGTCGGCCACGTCCGGCCGCTCCGGTGGCTCCGGCGGGCCCGGTCGCGCCGCCAGCGCCTCCCGCGCGCCCCGGACGGCCAGCCGGTCGGCCCGCTCGTTGTCCGGGTGGCCCGCGTGGCCCTTGACCCAGTGCCAGCGCACCCGGTGCCGGCCGGCGGCCGCGTCCAGCCGCCGCCACAGGTCGGCGTTCTTCACCGGCTGCTTGCCGCTGGTGCGCCAGCCGTTGGCCTTCCACCGGGGCAGCCAGGCGGTGACCCCGTTGCGCACGTAGGTGCTGTCCGTGTAGATCGCCACCGCCGCCGGCCGCGTCAGGCTCTCCAGCGCCTGGATCGGCGCCATCAGCTCCATCCGGTTGTTGGTCGTGGTGCCGGGCTCGCCGCCGTACAGCTCCTTCTCGTGCTGGCCGTAGCGCAGCAGCGCGCCCCAGCCGCCCGGCCCGGGATTGCCGCTGCACGCCCCGTCGGTGTAGATCTCCACGACCAGCTCGTCCGCCACGCCCGGACCATACCCACGGCCCGGCGCCGCGCGCGGTCACCGGGCAGCCGCTAGGACGCCTCCCCGCGCACCGCGGTCGCCGCCGGGTGCACGGCCGCGTGCAGCTCCGCCAGCAGGTCCAGCCACGGCTCGACCGGGAACACCTGGGCCAGCCGGCGCAGGTTGGCGCCGCCGCCACCGGCCCGGTGCCTGGCGGCCGGGTCGGTGAGCGCGTCCACCACCCGCGGGCCCGCCTGGCGCAGCTCCGCCGCGCTGGCGCCCACCCGCAACACCCGGTAGTCCGGCCCGTAGACCTGGTCGAACGCGGTGTAGGCGGTGGTCGCGGTGGGCAGGTGGGCCAGCGAGCCCAGGGCCGGGCCCAGGCCGACGGTCTCCACGTCCGGGGTGTTCGGGGTGAAGAAGACCATCCCGCTGGTGGCCGCGGCCAGCCGCAGCAGGTCGACCTCGTCCAGCCGCCACCGGCCGGCCCCGTCCCGGTAGCTGCCCAGCGGCACGCCGTCCAGGAACAGCACGTCCCCGGCCAGGTCCAGCGCGTCGACCCGGGCCAGCACCGCCTCGGCGTAGTCCGGGTCCTCGGCCAGGCTGCCGAACACCAGCAGGTACGGGCGCGGCAGGCCGCGCCGCTCGCACTCCCGACTGGTCGCGCCCAGCAGTTCGACCGACAGCTCCACGCCCTTGACGCGGAACACCCTCACCGGGCACAGGATCACCGGCCGGTCCAGGTCGAGCCCCCACTGGCGGGCGAACTCGTGGTGCCGGTCGGTGAGGGGCGCGCGCACCTCGGGCGGCAGCACGTTCGGCACCACCCGCGGCGCCAGGTCGGTGGGGTAGCGGGCCGCCTCGGCCGCCAGGTCCGCGGAGACCACCGCCCACCTGGTGTAGCCGTTGTCCTGGGGGACCGGAACGAACTCGTTGGGCGCGGCCGGGTACAGCCGCACGCCGTGCTCGAAGATCGCGCACGAGCCGAACAGGTCGTGGTCCCAGAACACGATGCCGCCCGGGTGCCGGCCCGCGCCGAACCGGTCCCGCACGGCCGCGTGCAGGCCGGCGGTGACCGGCACGGCGTCGGAGAGCGTCATGTTGATCGCGATCACCCAGTCGACGTCCTGCTCGCGCAGCCACGTGGCGAAGTGCTCCCGATAGACCTCGGCCAGTTCGCCGACGCGCTGGCGCAGCAGGGCGCGGTCGGCCTCGGGCAACCGCTCCGGGTTGGCCACGGCCGTGCGGATGCGCTCCCACTCGTGGCGCAGCCCGGCCGGGTCGGTGGTGGGCGGCGTGGTGATCACCCGCAGCCAGTCCGGGTAGCCGTCGACCACCGCGCCACCGGGGTAGAACCGCCCCTTGTCCGGGCGCCACGAGTAGCCCAGGTCGGCGGGCACCGACGGGTCGACCAGACCGTGGCGGACCCCGAGTTCCCGGACGTTGCGGAAGATCGTCAGCAGTCCGCTCACCGGAAGTCCGTCGCCGGACACCACTCCCAGTCTCATCGGCTCAACTCCCCACGCGAACGCGCCGGCACCCCACTGGACGCCCACCCGTTCCTGGTTGGTCGGGTCCGCTGGTCAGGTGTTCGGTCCGCCCGGAATTCCGCCGCTGTTCGCCAGAAGTCCCATTGTGGTGAGCCATCCGACAACCACGAACGAATCGAGGACGGAAAAACACCGGGCGCCCCGTTGAATTCCGCTGTTCCGATATCCCGGAGCGCCCGTGAAACCGTTGTCCCGAACTGCTTCCGGGGCCGTGTCCCCATCTGTACTTGACCCAACAATGATCTTACCGTGGCAGAGCGGTGTCGCACTGTCAAGGTGACCGGGGCGCGGCCGTCGGGATTGTGGCGTGCCGCCAGAACAGGGATTCACCTGGCCGCGATGCGGGTATTGCACGCCGAATTCCGGACGGATTCGGACCGGCCGGTTGCCGCAACCGGGTGGGTGTTGCGGTGAGCATCAGTACACCGCGGGGACGGTCACGACGGGCAACTCGCCCTGGTGCACCGGCGACATTCACAGCGAAAGCAGATCACCACGAGCCGGGTCCGCCGCGCACCGGCGAACCCGCTCGACCGGAAAGGACTTCCCATGCCTCGTGCGCTCCTCCGCGCGGCCCTCGCCGCGGGTGTCACGATGTCCGCGCTGGTCATGGCCCCGTTCGGCACCGCGTTCGCGGACTCCGTCCAGGACGTCCGCGCCGACCTCAACGGCGACGGCGTGCTGGACTCCGCGCGCCTGACCGACGTGGGCAACGGCTGGCAAACCCTGGTGGTGACCGTCGGGGACGACGTTGTCGACACCGGCATCCCCTGGGACGCGCCGAACGGCCTGGGCATCCGGCCGATCAGGGTCACCGACGTCAACGGCGACGGCCGGCAGGAACTGGCGGTCAGCGAGGCCGTCGGCGCCAACACCACGACGTTCAGCGTGTGGCAGTACGACGAGGTCGCACCGCTGCGCGAACTCACCACGCCCAACGGCCAGCCGCTGAAGCTCCACGAGGGCGGCGGTGTGTGGGAGCGCACGGGCTACGAGTGCGTGCCGGCCAGTCCGAGCGGACGCCTGCTGGTCACCCTGGGCGTGCAGCACCCGGACCTGAGCGTGCCGGTCTACACCGGCGAACGCGTCACCTACCAGGTCAGGGAGACCACCGCGATCCCGGTCTCGAAGACCACGCTGACCAACGTGCCCGACGGTGACCCGCGGGTGAGCACCGATCCGGCCAGCTGCGGCTGATCCCGCCGGCCGCACCAGCGCTGCCCGTCGCCGCCTGCCCGTGCGGACGACGACGGGCAGCACCGCCGGTCGGTCTCAGCGGGTCGCCGGGCCGGTCCAGGCGGTGGGCACGTGGCCGATCCGGACCCGCTGGGGGTGGTCGCCGACGGGCACCGAGACGGTCCTGCGGCCGGTGGCGAAGTCGATGGCGGTCACCTGGTCGGCGCCGCTCTCCGAGATCACGCAGCTGCGGCCGTCCCCGCTGACCGTGGCCCAGTAGGGCTTGGCCGCCGGCACCAGCGGGCCCTCGGTCAGGGTGGCGCGGTCGACGACGGTGGCGTAGTCGTCCATGGTGCCGGCGATGCAGAGCTTGTCGCCCGCCGGGCTCATCGACATGCCGTGGTGGCGGGAGTCGTTGACGAACGTGGTGCGGTCATCGCTGGTGCCGGGATTCTTGGGCAGCGTCTTGAGCCGGGTGATCCGGTCGGTGGCCACGTCGTACTCCAGGAAACCGTTGAAGAACGACACCTGGAAGTAGAGCGTGGACTCGTCCGGGGTGAACGCCACCGGGCGCACGGCGTCGGACAGGTCGGACCGGCCGAAGGCGTCCAGCCGCGGCCGCATGTCGATCACCCTGGCCTGCGTGAAGGTCGCCGTGTCGACCACGGTGATGTGCCGGTCGCCCTTGGTGAAGTCCAGGGCCGGGTCGTCCAGATCGGTGTTGACCTCACCGATCGACATGTTCCACAGGTACCTGCCGTTGTCGGTGAACACGTTCTCGTGCGGCTTGTCCCCGGCCCGGAAGGACCCGACCTCCGCGCCGGTCTCGATGTCCAGCACGTGCACGGTGTTGGACGTGGACGCCGAGACCGCGACCCGCCGCCCGTCCGGGGACACCGCCATGTGGTCGGAGCGGAACCCGGACACCGGGAAGCGCCACCGCACGCGCCCGGTGGCCAGGTCGATGGACACCACGTCGGCGAAACTGGGGCGGGACGCCACCACGGCCGAGCCGTCCGGGGTGGTGTACATGTCGTCGACGAACTGGTCGTGGCCCTCACCGGGGCCGAACCGGATGCCCAGGAAGAAGGCCAGCTTGATCGGGTCGAGGTAGATCTCCCACAGCCGCTCCGCCTTGTCCGGGATGATGTTCACCCGGCCGATCCGGGCGAAGTCCCCGCTGGAGGCGATGACGTCCGCGGTGCCGTCCCAGTTGTTGCCCACGAACATCACCTCCCGCAGGGCCGTACCGGTGGGTGGGGTGGGAGCGGCGGTGGCGGTGGTGGGGGAGACGAGTCCGGTGGCCAGCAGTCCGGCGGCCACCAGGCCGAGGAGCCGGCCGCGGCCGTGCCGGGCACCGCGGGAGACGAGCGCGTTGGTCATGGGAACTCCACCGGGAGACGGGAGTGGCGCTGGGCTGCGGCGGAGCGCCCGACCAGCGGCGCATCCCGGGCGAGCACGGGGTGAGCGGGCCGGTGCGGACTCCGCCGAACGTGTTGATCGCCGAGCGAGGCGATAGTGCTGTTACCGTGCGGTAGTAACACATAACCAACGCGTAGCGCCTTGGTGGTAGTGGCAGCCGGCCAACAAGCCGGCGGGTGTGTTGTGGCACTCCCACAACGCCACAGTCCAGGAGGTGGCCGTGCCCGCAGCGCGCCGCAGCGATCAGCTCCGCGAGGTGCTCAGGGCCATGACCGCCGACGTCGTCGTCGACGAGGTGCTCCGGGCGGCCAGGGCCAGCTCACCCGATGTGGCGCGGCTGCCCGAGACCGAGAACCGCCGCCACGTGCGCAGCCTGCTCACCCTGGTGCTGGACTGCCTCGACCGGGGTGAGCCGCCCGACGACGAGCGCGTCGCCGCCGCCGAGGAGCTGGGCGCCGCCCGCGCCGCCCAGGGCGTCCCGATCAGCGCGCTGCTGCGCGGTGTGCAGGCCAGCCGGGCCCACGCGGTGCGCATCGCCATCGCCAGGGGCCGGGCCGCCGGCGTGCCCGACGACGTCCTCGTGGAGCTGGTCCTCGACGTCGACCACTGCACCGACGCGCTGGAACGCCACATCATCAGCGGCTACCACACCGCCACGCTCCAGCTGTCCCGCACCGCGCGCGACGTGCGCACCCGACTGCTGCGCCGGCTGCTGCTGCCCGGCGCGGCCGACCCGCCCTCGGCCGAGGAACTCCAACACGCCGGGCTGCGCCCCGACGGTCACTACCACTGCCTGGTCTCCGACGTCACCGACCCGGTCCAGGCCCGCACCCTCGAACAGCGCCTGCTCCGCCTCGGCGGCGTCCACGGCCTGGTCGACGGCCGGCTCACCGGCCTGTCGGCCCGACCGCCGGCCACCGACGAGTTCACCACCACCGCGCTGCTGATCGCCGCGCCCGCGGTGCCCCTGGGCAGCCTGCGCGACATCCACGCGCTGTGCACGGCCGCGCTGCCGATCGCGGCCAGCCAGGGCCGGCGCGGGGTGTGCGCGCTCACCGACCTGGCCGGGGAAACCGCACTGGGCGTCCAGCCGCTGCTGGCCGAGCTGCTCAGCACCGCGCTGCTCGGCCAGCTCGACCCGGCCGACGACTTCCACCACGAGCTGGCGCACACCGCCCTGGCCTACCTCGACCACGGACAGCGGCTCGGCCCCACCGCCACCGCCCTGCACGTGCACCCCAACACCGTCCGCTACCGGCTCGACCGGCTCGCCCACATCACCGGCCTGCCGCTGGGCGAGCCCGCCCCCGGCGACCGGTCGACCGTGCTCGACGCGCTGCGCGCGTGGTGGGCGCTGCACACCTGGCTGGCCCGCGCCTGCCCGCCTCGCCCGGTCCGCCGACCCGCGCCGGGGTGAGCGGGACCCCGCGGACAGCACCCGGCGCGACCGCCGGCCGCACCGGCTAGGGGATGAGGAGGTCGTCCTGGTAGCGGGCCGGGGTTCCGCCGTGCCACGGCAGCACCTGGCCGAACCGGACGAGTTCGCCGTAGCTGGCCGGGTCGACCCGATCGGCCAGGATCAGGTCGAGCACGGCGCGGGCGGCCTGCTCCGGCGTCTGCGCCTGGCTGTAGTCGTCGAACCAGGGCCGGGACGCGCGGGTGTCCACCATGCCCGGGCAGACCGCGGCGATCAGGGTGCCCTCGGCCAGGTCGCGCTCGCGGCGCTGGGCGGCGACCGCGCGCACCGCCGCCACCTGGGCCACCTTGGACGGCACGTTGATCCACCTCGGCCAGCCCTGCCGCGCGGCCGTCCCGTCGTGCACGGCCGCGCGCCAGGACTCCACCACCGCCGCCACCTCGTCCAGCGAGGCGCCGTCGAACAGCGGGTGCAGCGACGGGTCGAGGCGGCCGAGCGTGCCCAGCGAACTGGCCACCACGACCAGCCGGCCGCCGGGGCGCAGGATCGGGGTGAACGAGCGCAGCACGGCGTGCGTGCCACCGTTGGCGACGTCGATGAACTGGTCGGCCTGCGCGGACTGCGGCCGGTCCGGGGTGAGCGGGGCGATCGCGTTGGACACCACGATGTCCACCCCGCCGTGGCGCTCGCCGAGTTCGGCGGCCGTCCTGGCCACGGCGTCGGCGTCGCTGACGTCGAGCACCCGTCCCTCGACCCGGCTGCGCGTGCCCTCGGCGGCGGCCACCTCGGCGGCGGCGTCGGCCACGCGCCGGGGATCGCGTCCGGTGAGCAGCACCAGGTCGTCCGGGCCCAGCCGGGCGGCCAGCCCCGCGACGAGCGCGAAGCCAAGACCTTGGTTGGCACCGGTGACCAGAGCGATACGTGCGGCTGTCATGGCGTCCACGGTAGGAACGCGGCGGCCATGCGGGTAGCGAAAGATCAGCAGAGCGGGTATGCGTACTGCGCATGGACTTCACCACCGTGTCACTGGTGGCGCTGCGGGTCTTCCGCGAGGTGGCGGACCGGGGCACGCTCACCGCCGCCGCGACCGCGCTGGGCTACACCCAGTCCGCGGTGTCCCGGCAGGTCGCCGCCCTGGAACGGGCGGCGGGGACGGTGCTGCTGCAGCGGCGGCACGACGGGGTGCGGCTGACCGAGGCCGGCCGGGTCGTGCTGCGCCGGGCCGGCGTGGTGCTCGACGAGATCGACGCCACCGCGCGGGAACTCGCAGGCCTGCCGGTGTCCTCGGGTGCGGTGCGGCTGGGCTGGTACACCAGCGCCGGCGCGGTGCTGGTGCCGCGCGCCCTCGCCGCGCTGCGCCGCGACCACCCCGGCATCGCGGTCACCACCCGGGAGGGCAGCACGCCGGCGCTGGTGCGCGCGGTGCGGGCGGGCAGCGTGGATCTCGCGCTGCTGGCCTCGGCGCCACCGTTCCGGCCGTTCGACGCCGAGTCGCCGCCACTGGTCGTGCGGACCATCGCCGAACGCGGCCTGTGCCTGGCCGTGCCCGCCGCGCACCCCCTGGCCAGGGGCGACTACGTCGACGTGGCCGACCTGCGCGGACAGCGCTGGGTCAGCAGCCCGCCGACGGCCGGGGAGAAGCCGCTGGGGGTGTGGCCCGGGCTGGACGAACGGCCGGAGATCGGGCACACCGCCCGGGACTGGTTGGCCAAGCTGCACCTGGTCGCGGCCGGGTGCGGGCTGACCACGGTGCCCGCCTCGCTCGCGCCCGTGGTGCCGCCCGGGGTGCGGCTGCTGCCGGTGCGCGGCGGCTCGCCGGAGCAGCGGCGCGTCGTGCTGGCGCGGCTGCCCGGTCCGCTGCCGGAGCCGGTGGCCCGGCTCGCCGACGCCCTGCACGCCGCGGCACTCGGTTCCCCCGCGCCGGGGTGAGTCGCGGGCGCGGGGGAGACCCTGGCGTGGTGGCGGCGGTCGCAAAGATCAGACGCGGAGGTCAGACGCGCACGCGGTAGCTCAGCGCGGGATAGGCGAAGACGCCGCTGTAGTGGGCTTGCAGCACGAAGTACAGGTCGTCGCGCGGCGTGCCGGGAACACCGGGCCGGCAGTCGGTGTCGAGGTAGACCTCGACGGTGGCGTCGGAGAGGTTGATCGCGGAGTGGGCCGGCGTGTCCAGGTCGTGGCACTGCCCGGAGAGGTCGAGGTCGATGATGGTCTCGGTGCCGGTCCCGTAGGCGCCGGAGTAGAAGGCCATCTGGGCGGTGCCGGCCGCCGCGGCGGGCTGGGCCGCGACCACTGTGGCGAGCACGGCCGCGCCGGCCGCCGCGATCGCGAATTTCTTCGGGGAAACTGGCATCAGATTTCACTCTTCCCAGAACAAGTGGAATGATTCCGACGAGAAATCGAAAGAACGGTCTTTTCTGAGCCGTCCGCGGATCGTAACCCGGCGAGCGGGCGAATCCGCCCGCTCGTGCCGAAACTGGGGACTTTCGGGCAGTCCGGCCAGGCGAACGAACACGGCGCCGGGCCGCGTCCCGGACCACCCGCGACCGACCTGCGGCGCGACACCCGCCGGTTGCCCGGTCAGGCGGAAGCGGCTGCCCACCGAGGGAGCGCCGCCGGCGAACGCGGGTGTTCGTCCACATCGGACGCAGGGGTGCGGGCAGCACTGATTCCCGCCACTTTCAACATATAGCGGGTGGGGGGTCTTGCGGCAAGACCCGGGTGGTGCCGCAGAATCGCCGGCCGAAGCCAGAACCTGCGGAAATCTGGATCTCGCGAACCGCGTGTGCTCGCGGGTGCGCAATCTCGGTGAATGGGTGGTTCATGTTCGACGTGATCATCGCTGGCGGCGGACCGACCGGCTTGATGCTGGCCGGTGAGTTGCGGCTGCACGGCGTGCGCGTGCTCGTGCTGGAGCGGGAGGTGGAGCCGACCGGGCAGGTCCGCGCGCTCGGTCTGCACGTGCGCAGCATCGAGGTGATGGACCAGCGCGGTCTGCTGGAGCGGTTCCTGGCACTCGGCGAGCGGCACCCGCTCCGCGGCTTCTTCGCCGGCATCACCAAGCCGGCGCCCGGCCGGCTGGACACCGCGCACGGCTACATCCTCGGCATCGCCCAGCCGGTCGTCGAGCGCCTGCTGGCCGAGCACGCGGTCGAGGTCGGCGCCGAGATCCGGCGCGGCTGCGAACTGGTCGGGCTGAGCCAGGACGAGCACGGGGTGAGCGCCGAGCTGGCCGACGGCACGCGGCTGCGCTCGCGCTACCTCGTCGGCTGCGACGGTGGCCGCAGCACCGTGCGCAAGCTGCTCGGCGTCGCCTTCCCCGGTGAGCCGAGCAGGGTTGACACGCTGGTGGGCGAGATGGCGGTGACCGCGTCGGCCGAGACGGTGGCCGCCGTGGTGGCCGAGGTCCGCAAGACCCAGCTGCGGTTCGGCCTCATGCCGCTCGGCGACGGCGGGTACCGCGTCGGCGTGCCGGCCGAGGGGGTGGCCGAGGACCGCGCGGTGCCGCCGACCCTCGCGGAGTTCAAGCAGCAGCTGCGGGTGGTCGCCGGCACCGACTTCGGCGTGCACTCACCGCGCTGGCTGTCCCGCTTCGGCGACGCCACCCGGCTGGCCGAGCGCTACCGGACCGGCCGGGTGCTGCTGGCGGGCGACGCGGCGCACATCCACCCGCCGACCGGCGGGCAGGGCCTCAACCTCGGTGTCCAGGACGCGGTCAACCTCGGCTGGAAGCTGGCCGCCGAGGTCAACGGCTGGGCGCCGGAGGGGCTGCTGGACAGCTACCACGCCGAACGGCACCCGGTGGCCGCCGCCGTGCTGGACAACACCCGCGCGCAGATGGAGCTGCTGTCCACCCAGCCGGGGCCCCGGTCGGTGCGCCGGCTGCTGGCGGAACTGATGGACTTCGACGAGGTGAGGCGCCACCTGATCGAGAAGGTCACCGCGATCGGGGTCCGCTACGACTTCGGCGAGGGCCACGACCTGCTCGGCCGGCGGCTGCGGGACGTGCGGCTGACGCGGGGACGCCTCTACGAGCTGACTCGCGGCGGCCGCGGTCTGCTGCTCGACCAGACCGGCCGGCTCTCGGTCGCGGGCTGGGCGGACCGGGTCGACCACGTCGTCGACACCAGCCCGGAGCTGGACGTGCCCGCGGTGCTGCTGCGGCCGGACGGCCACGTGGCGTGGGTCGGCGCGGACCAGCAGGACCTGCGCACCCAGCTGCCCCGGTGGTTCGGCCGCCCCGGTGGCGCGGCACCGCCCGCCGGCTGAACGTGGGGTGTTCGGGTTGACCCTGACGCTGCGTCAGGGTTGGAGCCTGGCGGCATGTCGAACAACACCACGTCCACCACTCGGCCCGCGCCGCCGGTCGGCGGATTCCAGGAGGTCAACGGCCGGCGCGTCTACCTGCACCGGTCCGGCGGCGGCGGACCCGCCGTCGTCTTCCTGCCGGGGGCCAGCGCGGTCGGGCTGGACTACTTCGGTGTGCAGCACCAGGTCTCCCGGTTCACCACCGCCGTGGTGTACGACCGGGGTGGCACCGGCTACAGCGATCCGCTCCCGCTGCCGCGCACCGCCACCTCGGTCGCCGAGGAACTGCACGAGCTGCTGCACGCCCAGCACATCCCCGCCCCGTACGTGCTGGCGGCGCACTCCCTCGGCGGCCTCTACGCGCACCGGTTCGCGCAGCTGTACCCGGGGGAGGTGGCCGGGCTGGTCTGGCTGGACGGCCTCCACCGCGACTGGGACGAGTTCATGCCCGCCGAGGCGGGGCTGGCCGCGACCGAGCGGATGGGACCTGGGCTGGCGCAACTCGACGAGATCCGCGCGGCCCTGCGCGAGATGAACGCCGAGCTGTTCGCCGACTACCCCGAGCACATCCGGTGCCCGCTGATCGAGGCCAAGGCGAGTGACGAGTGGATCAGGGCCGGCATCGCCGAGCGCAGCGCGCTGGTCGAACCCGCCCGCGAACTGCGGGCCTGGCCGAACATCCCCGACGTCCCGGTGGTCGCGCTCAGCGTGGTGGGCGTCGACCCCGGCCTGCGGGCGCTGACCTCGGAGCGGACCGTGCGGGAGATGCACGACGGCCGGCGGAGGATGGACGCCGCCCTGGTGCGCGCGGTCTCGCACGGGGAACAACGCATCCTGACCGACACCGCCCACCACCGGCTCTGCTTCGACCGGCCCGACGCCGTGGTCCAGGCGGTCCGCGACGTCGTCGAGTGGGCGGCGCGGACCTAGACTCGGCACCACCGACCACATCGGACACGGGGAGGAGGACGGTGCTCACGATCAGTCAGCTCGCGGCGACCGCCGGAGTGACCGTGCGCACCGTCCGCCACTACCACCACGTCGGCCTGTTGCCCGAGCCCGAACGCGATGGCTCCGGCTACCGCCGCTACAGCGCGCAGGCGGCGGTGGACCTCATCCGGATCAGGACCCTCGCCGACGCCGGGGTGCCGCTGGCCCGGATCGACGAGCTGCTGCGCGCCCAACCGACCGAGTTCGCCTCGGCCATCGCCGACATCGACGCCGAACTGCGGCGCAGGATCGACCAGCTCACCGAGAACCGCCGCCGGATCGCCGAACTGGCCGGCGGCGAAGGGCTGGTGCTGCCCCCCGAGGTGGTCGCCATCCTGAACCGCATGCGCGATCTGGGGATCAGCGAACGGAGGGTGCGGCTGGAACGCGACTCGTGGATCCTGATGCGGGCGCTGAACCCGGACGCCGTGCCGCAGCGGGTCCGGGACAAGAACGCCAGCCTGGACGACCCCGAGACCACCCGCCTGTACCTCGCCTGCGATCGGGCGTTCGACTGGGATCCGCACGATCCGCGCCTGGACCGGCTCATCGACGACCTGGACGCGTGGGAGGTCGCGCACGAACGGGACAGCCAGCCGGGCGGCCTGGCCCTGGTCGTCTCCCGGATCTCCGAGGCGTCCCCGGCGTGGCAGCGCATCGTCACCACGCTCGTCCACCGCGCCGAGCGGCGCCGAGCCGCCGCACTCCGCTCACCTCGCCCGGCGCGGCAGGTGGAGCAGGCGGATCAGGTGGAGCAGGCCGCACTCTCGCCGGGCGAGGACGCCGCTGCCCGGCACCGACGCGTGGGTGTCGCCGGCGGCCCCACCCACCGCGAGTAGCCACAGCAGCACCAGCGCGCGGGTTCGCCGCGCCACGACCGGCGGGTTGGGCCGGATGGGTGGTGCTGGCGGGAAGCGGAGCGGCTGGCGGTGGTGGTGGGTCACGGTGTGGGCGTGTCCGAACGCGATGGCGGGTGTACCGGCTTCCACAACAGCATCACCGGCGACGTCATGGGCACTGTCGTGCAGGCCCACCGCATTGACAAGCTGATCTTCCAGGCGCCCGCGTTCCGGCCCGCCGCGGTGGTGCGCCGGGTGAGCGGTGGCGAGACCGAGGGGGAGGCGTTCACCGGGCGGGCCGGCGAGGTGGAACGCGTGCTGGGTGGGCTGCGGGCGGGTGGCGCGGGGTTGGCGGTGGTGGGCATGGGCGGGGTGGGCAAGAGCGCGCTGGTGCGGCAGGCCGCCGCCGTGGCCGCGGCTGACGGGTGGTTTCCGGGCGGGGTGTTCTGGGTGGATCTGCACGGCTACAGCGGGGATGGGCAGGTCGCCGTGCCCGCCGCGGCGGTGTTCGGGCCGCTGCTGCGGTGGCTGGGGCTGCCTGGCGGGGAGATTCCGGTCGACGTGGGTGAGCAGGCCGCGGTGTACGGGCGGGTGCTCGACCGGTTGGCCGAGCAGGGCAAGCCGATGTTGCTGGTGCTGGACAACGCCTCCAGCGGGATCCAGGTCCGCGACCTGCTACCGCGGTCGGGGCCGCACCGGGTGGTGGTGACCAGCCGGACGACACTGGACCTGCCCCGGGTCAGTCGCCTCGACCTCGACGTCCTCGACGCCACGGCCGCGTTGGCACTGCTCGACGCGGTGCTGCGGGCGCACCGGGGTGACGACGACCGGGCGGCCCACCCAGGTGCCGGGGAACTGGTGGGCGTGTGCGCCGGCCTGCCGCTGGCGCTGCGCATCGCCGCCATGCTGCTCGTCGACGAGCCCGGGCTGGATCCGGCCGTGCTGGCCGGGCGGTTGCGCCAGGCGCCGGGGGTGGACGGTTACGCCCGCGGGGAGCAGGCGCTCTCCGCGGTGTTTGATGCGTCCTGGCGGTGGCTGACCGAGCAGCGTCCCGAGTGGGCGCGGCTGCTCCGAATGCTGTGCCTCGTGGTCGGCCCCGACCTGTCCACCGAGGCCGCCGCCGCGCTCGCCAACCAGTCCCCCGGCCACGTGCGGGTGGCACTGGACGGACTCCGCCGCGCCCACCTCGTCCGAGGCACCGGCCCCGAGCGGTGGGGGCTGCACGATCTCGTTCGCGACCACACCGCCAGCGTCGACGCCGTGCCCGCCGACGATCTCCAGGCGGCCGAGACCCGGCTGCTGGACCACTACACCCGCACCGCGGCGGAGGCGGTTGCCCACCTGCTCGCCGGGGCCGGACACCCGGTGCGCACCCGGTTCGGCGACCTCGACGCCGCCCTTGGCTGGCTCGACGCGGAACGGGCCGGTCTGATCGCCGCGGTGACCCGCGCCGCCGCCACCGGCCGGCATGCCCGCGTCACGGCGCTGAGCGGTCTGCTCACGTCCTACCTCGATCGTCGGCGTTACCTGACCGACTGGGTGACCGTCGCCGAACACGCGTGCACCAGTGCCGTTCAGCTCAGCCCTGGTGACCAGGCCACCGCCGCCAACAACCTGGGCCTGGCACTGCGGGAAGTCCGGCGATTCGCGGAGGCGGTCGCCGCGCACGAGCGCGCCCGCGCGCTGTACCGCGCCGCGGGCGACCAGTACGGCGAGGGCATGGCGTGGAACAACCTCGGCTCCGCGTTGCTGGAGTCGCGGCGGTTCGCGGAGGCGGTCGACAGCTGCCAGCGGGCCAGGGACCGGTTCCGGCAGCTGAGCGACGCGCACGGCGAAGCCATCGCGTGCAACAACCTGGGCCTGGCGTTGGCGGAGTTGGGGCGGTTCGCGGAGGCGGTCGCCGCGCACGAGCGCGCCCGCGACCTGCACGGGGAAACCGGCGACCGCAACCGCGAGGGCATGGCGGGCAACAACCTCGGTCTCGCGTTGACGGGGCTGGGGCGGTTCAGCGAGGCGATCGAGACGCACCAGCGGGCCGCCGACCTGCACAGGGCCGCGGGCGACCGGTTCAACGAGGCTCTGGCGTGGAACAACCTGGGCCTGGCGTTGGCGGAGTTGGGGCGGTTCGCGGAGGCGGTCGCCGCGCACGAGCGCGCCCGCGACCTGCACCAGCAGACCGGCGACCGCAACCGCGAGGGCATGGCGTGCAACAACCTGGGCCTGGCGTTGGCGGAGTTGGGGCGGTTCGCGGAGGCGGTCGCCGCGCACGAGCGCGCCCGCGACCTGCACCAGCAGACCGGCGACCGCGACAACGAGGGCATGGCGTGCAACAACCTGGGCTGTGCGTTGGTGGAGCTGGGGCGGTTCGCGGAGGCGGTCACCGCGTACGAGCGGGCCCGCGACCTGCACCGGGAAACCGGCGATCGGCACAACGAGCACAAGGCGTGGAACAACCTCGGCCGAACCCTGCAGTCGCTGGGACGGCTCGACGAGGCCCGCGACTGCTGGCTGCGGTGGCGGGCCACCGCTCCCGTCATCACCGACCGCGGTGCTGCTCTCGACGCCGCGCTGGGTGAGATCAGGAACGGGACGGGCACTCCTGACCCCGCCGATCGGAGGTTTCGATGAGCGACGACGCCCTCAACGACTACCTGGCCGCGGCCAAGGCCGGTGACGCCGACGCGATGTACCAGATCGCCCGCATCGCGATGAAGTCGGGGGACGCCGCGCGTGCCGAGCAGTGGGCACACCAGGCGGCCCAGTCGGGCAGCACCAAGGGAATGCGCGTCCTCGGGCACATGCACGAACAGCGGGGTGAGGGTGCCGCCGCGGAACACTGGTACCGCCTGGCCTCGGACGGCGGTGACGCGTGGTCCATGTCGGCGATGGCGCGCCGGTGCCGCGGGCGGGACGACGTCCAGGCGGTGCACTGGTACCGCAGGGCGGCCACGGCGGGCGACCGCGCCGCCGCTCTGGAGTTGGCTCTCCTGCTGGCCGAACGCGGCGAACTGGCGGAGGCCGAACACTGGGCCGCGCTCGCCGCGGCCGGCCGGGACGCCCGGGCACTGCACTGCCTGGCCGACATCCTGCAACGACGCGGAAAAGCGGTGGAAGCGGAACAGCACTACCGGCGTGCGGCCGAACTGGGCCACTTCCCGGCAGCGGGCGTGATGTTCACCATCGCGACGAGCCACGGCAACAAGGCGGAAGCGCTCCGGTGGCGGGCCCGCATGGCGGAGACCGAAGCCGGCTGGGTCAACCGGATCGCCGGAGGACCCGAGTAACCACGTGGGTGGGACAGGGGGATTCGCGCCAGCGCTGACGACGCGGCGCGGGTCCCGCCTCGCCGCGGAGAACGACCTGATCACCGGCGGTCGTGCCGCCGCACGAGTTCCCGCAGGAGTCAGCCGTGAACCACTTCGCAATCACAGGCGCGCGCGTCTTCGATGGTGCGGACCTGCTCGGGGTCGTCGACGTCGCGGTCGTGGACGGCAGGATCAGCAGCGTCGCGGGCAGCCGACCCGAGGGGGTCGAACTGGTCGACGGCACCGGTGCCACGTTGCTGCCCGGCCTGACCGACGCGCACACGCACACCGACGCGGAGGGACTCCGCCAGGCCGTCACGTTCGGGATCACCACCGAGTTCGACATGCTCGCCATCCCGGAGCGGATGATCCCGCTGCGCCGCCTCGTCGCCGAGTCGAACGACCTCGCCGACGTGCGCTCCCCGTCCATCGGGCTCACCCCGGCGGACGGGCACCCGCACCAGCTCCGGAAGGGGGAGGGGGACCCGCCGTGGCCGACGGCCACGCGCGTCGCCGAGGTCCCGGCGTTCGGCGAGGCCAGGATCGCCGAGGGCGCCGACTACCTCAAGGTGCTGGTGGAGGACGGCCACCTGGTCGGCTCGTCCCTGCCCAGCCTCGCTCCCGAACTGGTCGCGGCGGTCGTCCGCGCGGGCCACGCCCGCGACCAGCTGGTCCTCGCGCACGCGACGACCACCGAGACGGCCGGTCAGGTCGTCGACGCCGGCGTCGACGGACTCACCCACCTCTTCTTCGACCGGCCGCACACCGACGAGCTGATCGAGAAGATCGCCGCCGCCGGCGTCTTCGTGATCCCCACGCTGACCGTGATCGCCTCGATCACCGTTCGAGCCCACCAGATGGCGTCTCGCGCCACGTTCGGGCTGCGTCCCGCCGACGACGGCGGCCGGCGGATGCTGGCCGCCCCGGGGCACGGCGAACACCGGGCCCGCGCTCACCGATGACCGATCGGAGCTGGATCTCCCTGCCCGGCAGCCGGATCGCCCGGTTGGGCGCGCGCGTTCCGTCCAGTCCGAACACCGGCCAATATCCAGGACTTGCGGTGCTGCGGATCACTTCAACGGTGAACGCGTCCGTCGATCTGTAGCACGGTGTGTCTCATCGAGCTACAGTGTTCCTGTGAAGGTGATCAGCCAGCGGGAGTTCCGCAACAACTCCGCTGCCGTGATGGACGCGGTGGAGGCGGGGGAGACCTACCACGTCACCCGCAACGGTGTGGAGATCGCGGAGGTGCGCCCGTTGCCCCGGCGCCGTCGGCTCTCCTCGGCGGAACTCGTCGAGCGCCACCGCACGCTGCCTCGGGTCGACCACGAACGCATGCGACAGGAAGCCGACGAGTTCTTCGGCACCCAGGACCGCGTCGGTGCCGATGACCCGTGGGAGCGCGACCGTGGCTGATCAGCATGAGTCGGGTGTGCTGGACACCTGCGCCTATATCGACCTCGGGCTGTTGGACCCGACTGCTCTGCCGAGGTTTCCCGAACTGACCGCGATCACCCTGGCGGAGTTGCACCAGGGGGTGGCGATGGCCAGGGACGCGGCGACGCGGGCCGCGCGCACCGAGAAGCTGGGCGCCGCGATCGTGGACTTCGACCCGTTGCCGTTCGACGGTCAGGCCGCCGCCCGCTTCGGCACACTGGTGGCGTTGACCCTTGAGGCCAACCGCGACCCGAAACCACGTCGAGTGGACTTGATGATCGCCGCGATCGCCTCCGCGCGGGGGCTCCCGCTCTACACCCGCAACGGCAAGGACTTCGTCGGTCTGCGGAGTGTGGTGGACGTGGTCGAGGTGTGAGGAGCGGCGCGCGCCACGACCCCGCTCCGCAGCGCCTCACCAGCCGCGTTCGCACCATTCGGCGACGAGCGGGCGTTCCGCACACAGGCGCTGGTCGCCGCACAACCGGGACGCGGTCCAGTTGGCGACTTCGGTGACCGCGGACGACGGGCCGGGTCAGTGTTCGGGGCCCGCCTGCGTTGACAGGGCGGCCACGGCGAGAGCGCGCAGATCCGCGAAGGCCTGGGTGAGATGCGCGTCCAGACTGCGCGCGGGGTCGGCGATCCAGGCCTGGACCGCGTGCTGAAAGGCAGCCCAGCCGGTCCGGGCGGCCAGGTCGGCCAACCCGGCGCCGAGACCGCGCCGGCGCAGCGCCTCCGCCACGGCTTCGGTGAGCGACGCGTGCTTGGCCAACTCCCGTTCGCGGAGTGCCGGCGTCACCGCGATGACTTTCCACCGGGGATCGGAGAACGGGCGGTTGTCCGCCAGGTTCCGGGCGGATTTCCGGAAGGCGCGCAGCAGTGCCTCGAACGGCGCCAGCCCCTCGGGTGCTTCGGCTACCGCCCGCATCAGCGCGGTGCGCAGCTCGGCTTCGCCGTCGAAGAGCACCTCGCGCTTGTCCGGGAAGTGTCGGAAGAAGGTGCGTTCGTTGACCCCGGCCCTGGCGGCGATTTCCGCCGCCGTGGTCCGGTCGAACCCCTGTTCCTGGTACAGCTCCAAGGCCGCCCGTTGCAGGCGGCGGCGCGCTTCTGCTCCGCTCCGTGGCACCCGCCGAGGTTACCGCGTTGTGTCAGTGACTGGCATCACGTTGCGCCAGTCACTGACATTACCCGTAGAGTCAGTGACTGGCGCTACTTGGCGCCAGTCACTGGCGTTATCCGGGAGTTCCCATGCACGTCTTTGTCACCGGCGGTACCGGCCAGACCGGTCCCACCGTTGTCGCCCACCTCATCGCGGCCGGCCACACCGTCACCGGTCTGGCGCGCTCGGACGCCGCCGCCGCTCGGCTGGAGGCGCTGGGCGCCGCACCGCACCGCGGCTGCCTGGACGACCTCGACAGCCTGCGCCGCGGCGCCGCAGCCGCCGACGGCGTGCTGCACATGGCGTACGGCGGTGACTACGCCGATCCGGACGACCTCGTCCGCCGCGACCGCGCCGCGATCGAGGCGCTCGGTCAGGCGCTGGTCGGCTCCGGAAAGCCGTTCGTCAGCACGTCCGGCACGTTGGTGATGAGGGCCGGCCGGGTCAGCACGGAACAGGACGCGCCCGATCCCGACTCGGTCGCCGCCTTCCGCGTCGCCGGCGAGCAGTCCTGTCTGGGCTTTGCCGAGCGGGGAGTCCGAGCCAGCGTCGTGCGACTCGCCCCGACCGTGCACGGCCCCGGCGACCACGGGTTCATCCCGGCGCTGATCGCGGCGGCGCGCAGGGCGGGCGTCTCGGCCTACATCGGCGACGGCACCAACCGGTGGCCGGCCGTCCACCGCGCCGACGCCGCCAGCCTCTTCCGGCTGGCGCTGGAGAAAGCTCCCGCCGGCAGCGTGCTGCACGGAGTCGGGGAAAGCGCCGTCACGATCAGGAGCATCGCCGAGCGGATCGGGCAGCTGCTCGACATCCCCACCACGTCGATGACCCTGGAACAGGCCGCCGAGCACCTCGGGAACCCGTTCCTGGCCCGGTTCTTCTCCCTCGACGTCCCCGTCTCCAGCCAGCACACCCAGGCGCTCCTGGGCTGGACGCCAGAGCACGCAACCTTGCTCGACGACCTCAGGACCGGCGACTACTTCACGCCGCAGGCCAGCGCCCGCGCCGAGGAGATCTGGCTGCCCCGCCACGACCCACGCGAGCACGGCTAGGGCTGACGCGCGCACCCGAAAACGCCAGAGGTCCCCCAGGCCCGGCCACGGCCTGCGTCCCAGCACCGACTGGAGCACGTACCAGACGCTCACCCCGGAGCGGCGGGACAACGGCATCCTGCTCATCACGATCGCCGAGGGCCTCGGCAACGCGCACGGCATCGTCAACCGCGACAAGCCGGTCGTCTCGGCCGGCAACGGCGAGGCCAGGTTCAGGGCTCGCGACCGGCCTGCTCGCGGACATCAGCGTCGCCTCGACAGACACGGGACTGATCGACGGGCAGCTCCTCCAGGGCATCGCCGCGGGAGACCACGCGGTGATGCCCTGGCCCCTGCCGTGCGGCCTGGCCACGGCGAACCGCGGTAGCGGAAACCTGGGCATCAGTCATCGTGATGGCTCATTCGGCGGACATGACACGACTCCGTCCAGGGCATTTTGTCCGAGTTGCGCAACCGCTGCGCGGCACCGCCCATCACCATTGGCGACGTCGACCTGACGAGGGGGAGGGTCGCGCTGATGCCGCCGCAGGACAAGAACGACCTCGTTGCCGCAGCACCACAGGACGGTGCCGGCCCGGGGATTCTCACCTCCGGCAACGGGGATTACGGTTGGATGGGCGGAATCGGCATCGCCGAGTCCGCAATGGACACCTTCAACGGGATCAAGAGCGGCAACTGGGTGCAGGGCGGCCTCGGCATGCTGGGGTTGGCCGCGGAGGGCGCGTTCGCCGCGATCGACCCGTTCGGCTGGCTGATGTCGTCGGTCGCGTCGTTCCTGATGGAACACGTCCAGCCGCTCAAGGACATGCTCGACTCGGTCGCCGGCGACCCGCCCGTCATCCAGTCCTACGCCGAGACCTGGGGCAACGTGGCCAAGGCGGTGGGCGAGGTGCGCACCCAGTTCGCCGACGCCGTGCAGCAGGGCACCGCGAACTGGCGGGGCGGAGCGGCTGACGCGTACCGCGCGTCCGCCAAGGAGCAGGAGGAGGCCATCGCCGCCGCGGCCACCGCGGCGAACGCCATCAGCACGGTGACCATGATCATGGGCGAGGTCGTCGCCTTCGTCCGGGAGATGATCCGCGAACTCATCGCCGAACTGGTCGGCAAGCTGATCGCCTGGGTGTTGGAGGAGGTGTTCTCGCTCGGCCTCGGCACACCGGTCGTGGTGGCCCAGGCGGTCGCGGCGATCGCCAGGTGGGGCACCAAGATCGCCGACCTGCTGCGCCGTCTGCTCGGCACGATCCGCAAGGTCTCGCCGCTGCTGGGCAAGTTGGCCGACGTCTTCGCGAAGATCGTCAAGGTCTGCGGCAAACTCGTCGGCAAGGTCACCGGCCTGGACATCGTCAATCCCCGCAACGTCAAGGCGGGTGGCTTCATCCAACGCGGCGCTCGCCCGGACGGACCGGACGGCGGTGACGGTCCCGGTGGACGCGGCGGTGACGGTGACCCCGATGGCGGCAGTGGCGTCGACGACACCGGCGATTCCCCCGATGCCGACGGCCCAAGCCCCGACGGCCCGAGCCCCAACGGCCGAAGTCCCGACGGCCCGGGAAACAACGGCGCGGACACCCCTGGTCCGCGGACCACTGACTCGGGCGACAACGGGACAACCAGGATCGCTGATCAGCCACGAACAGCGGGAGCCAACGGCTCTCCCGAACCGGCCCGCACCACCACAAGCGGCATCGACAGTCCAGAGACGACTGTTCCACCCCGCGCGCACACCGGATCGGCTGGCGACGGCCCCGCCACCAGCCCCGGTGGCAGCCGACCTGGCTCGGGGCACCCGGCAGCGGATTCCGGTTCACCCTCGGGCGTTCCAGCCACGCCTTCCCAAGGACCCAACGGCGGCAACGGATTCACGCCCCGCGCGGGTGGTGGTGACAGCGCGCCCAACCGGGCCTTCGCACCACGCACCGGCGATCTCGGCCCCACCCCAGGTTCGCCCGGCGGCCACACGCCCACCGCCACGACGTTGAGCAGTGGGCGAGCCCCCACTCCCACCCCGACCGCCTCGCCAGCCCATTCGTTGGGGAACAACCATCCTGGTGGTTCGCCCGGTGGTGCACCCAGCGCTGATCCGCCCGTCCACAGTGGACCACGCGGTGAAGCCGGTCCGACCAACGGCCCACCCCCGCAGACCGCGATGCCTCCGCACGGCGGTCCAACTCCGCACGGTGGAACCACGCCGCCTGGTGGCGCCACGCCACACCCTGGCCCCACGCCACACAGCAGCCCCACCTCGCCTGGCGGTGCCACCCCGCACCCCGACACCACCCCGCCCCGACCCGACCCCCATTCCGCCGGCACTGCTTCCGCCGGCACGGGGGCCACGCCAGTAGCCGCCAGGGACAGCGGCGGCTCCCCGGTGCCCACGCAACGTGGCCCGGACAGCCCCGTTGCGCCGCCGCACCAAGGACCGCCACCGGGAACCGGCGCACCAGGGGCACCCGGGTCACCAGGATCGCCAGGTGCTCCGGCCGGCGGCGCACCGCACACCCGGCCGGGCCGAGGCCCTGGGTGGACCGGCACACCGGGCAGTCCCGCCCCGATCCAGCCCCGCACACCCCACCCACCGAGCCGGCCGACCGGACCGGCGCCAACCCCGGTGGCCCGCGGTGGCCCAGGCGGTCCCGCAACGAGCACTCCGGGCCGTCCAGCAACGCACCCGGCGTCTCCGGGCAGCGGTAGGCCACCCGCCGGTTCCACCGGGTCGGCCCAGCACGCACCCACCAGCCCGGGTGCGTATCGCCCCGACCCGGCCGGACCACGCCATCCCGTTGGCCCGCAAGGCCCTCAGCACGCACCAGACGCCGGCCCGCCCACGCACCACACGCCGGACCGCGCCCCGGACGGCCACCGGCCCGACCCGGATGGCCCAGTCCACCACGACCTGGATCGGCCGAGCCCCGACGAGGTCGTTCGCCGGCACGCGGAAGCCACCCCGGCCGGTGTGTCCTTCCACCGGGGCGACTCGAAAATGGGCGACCTACCGCAGCGGGTCCGGCCCGACCCGGACGGCCGGTTCACGGCTGACGTCCACGTCACCCCGGACGGACACGCGCGCATCGGCAACCGGCTGTACAGCCCGGAGGAGTTCGCCGACCTGCTCCGCCGCAGCGGCAACTACGACGGCCGCCCGGTCCGGCTGATCGGCTGTGACGCCGGCTCCAACGACTTCGCCCGCCGGCTGTCCCGCGCCCTCGACACCGAGGTGCTGGCGCCGAACCGGGCCGCGTGGAGCGACACCGACGGCCGGGTCTTCGCCTCCGAGCCGGAGATCGGCCCGAACGGTGAGCGCCGCCCCAAGATCCCACCGAACGGTGAATGGCAGGTCCACCGTCCCGACGGCACCACCACCCGCGCCGGCGACGACGGCTTCGTGCCAGGCACCAGGGACGCCGACAAGGTCGGTCTCGACCCGCACACCGCCCGCGACCGCGGCGACGACCCGGAGAAGGCCAACGTCGAGAAGGTGCACAAGAAGATCGAAGCCAAGCTGAACGGCCCGCGCGCCGAAGCGGAGAAGTTCTACCGGCAGTACTGGAATGGCTCGTTCGACAGCAACAATCCGCACCCCACCCGGAACGCGGCCGGGATGAAGGGAAAGATCGACGGCGTCCAGGTGCCCCCGATCGGCCGCAACGAGGACGGCTCGTTCTTCGTCAAGAAGCTGGAACAGGCCGAGGTCAAGGCGACTGAGAGCGGCAGCCGCGACAGCCTGTCCCCGGAGCAGAGGTGGGCGGCGGACCGGTTGGTGCACATGCGGCCCGGAATCCAGTCCCGGTACGACGACGCCGACGGCCCGTTCGCCATCGAACGCGCGGACAAGAAGGTCAGGGAAGCGGAGGAGGAACTCAAGACAGCGGAGGACAGCGGTAACGACGCCAGCATCCGCGAGGCGAAGAAGGAGTTGGCCCAGGCGAGGGAGCACCGCGCCGAGGCTCCGGTCAAGGCGGCGGAAGCGAAGCTCGCGGCCGCCCGGGAAGCCCAGGAGGGCGCGGTGACGTCCCGGCGGTACGCGGCCGAGTCAGACCCGTGGATGGCCGACGCCGACCCGAAACGGGTGCGTGAGGCCGGGGAGGACGCGGCGCTGGCCCGCAAGTACACCGCCGCGGCCCAGGTCAAGGAGGCCGAACTGGACGTCGCCAAAGCCAGGCGCGACCACGCCGCAGCCCGGGTCAAGGAAGCCGAGAAGGACCTGGACCAGGCCAGGACGTCCCGCCGGTCGACGGACAAGGCCGAGGCCGACCTCGCCGCCGTGCGCAAGGAGCACGCCGACGCCGAGGCGCGCGTGAAACGGGCCGAGGCGGACCTGGACGCGGCCCGTCGAGCCGAAGCCGACTTCAACGCCAAGTACGCCGAAGCCGAACGTGCCCACCGGGCCGCCGCGCGGCACGACGACCTGGAGGCGGAGATCCGGCGCGCCGAGCAGGTCGTCGGGGACGCGCGTGCCCGACGCGCCGAGGCCCAGCGGGACCTGGACGCGGCCCCGCCCGCCGACCGCGCCAGGGCTGAGGCGGCGTTGCGCGAGGTAGAAGCCGACCTCGCCGCCGCCAGGAAGCAGGAGTGGCGGGCGCAGGCCGAGCACCACCTCGCCCAGCAGGGCCTGCCGGCTCGGACCGCCGCGAGCGGGGACAAGGACACCCCGAACGACGGACAACCGGGGCCGGTTTCACCGGAGGAACTCCGCGCCGAGCACGGGATCATGCGCAGCGAACGCGGCGAGTACATCGGCCAGTTCGCCATGAACCACCGGGTCGCCGACCTGAACGCGCAACGCCCGCCCGACCGGGCGTTCACCCTGGTCGAGGAACTGCCCGACCGGGGAGCGGGCCACCTGGACGGCGTCTTCGAGGCACCGCACGACACGTACGGCAAGGAATACCGGATCTACGAGGCGAAGGGACCGGAGGCCGATCGCGGCCACGCCGGCGGTTACGAGCAGGGACACCCCCAGTACCTGGACAACATGCTGGAGAATCTGCACCGGAGGGCGGAGGAGAACTACAACGCCATCCGGGATGCGAAGAACATCGCCGACCCCGTCGCTCGGAAGCAGGAACTCGACCGGCTGCGCGCGAAGTTCAAGACCGACGACCTGGATGCCCTGCAGGCCGAGTTCGACGCCGAGAAGCGCAAGGCGCAGGAGCTGCGCGACGCGCGGAATGCCGACCTGGCCGACAAGGAGCGAACCGGCACGCTGGGGGAGCGGGTGCGCTACTTCCAGGCGAAGGCGCAGGTGGAGCCCTCGGAACGGGGCTTGAAGTCGCAGTACAAGGGCTACCAGGAGGACGAGTTCGACCTCGACCTGTAACCGATCCCGACCGGCCGGCTTCAGCCGCGGTCGAGGCGAAGTCCGCCGCGAACGCGCCGTCCGACATGGCCCGCGGTGCAACCGCAAGCGCATCACCCTGAACAAGAACGGCAAGTTCCCGTCCCACAAGACCCCCACCGGGGAGAAGTGCTCGGTGTCGTAGGCCGCGGTCGTCCGAGATCGGAGTGAGCGATGCTGGTCGCTCTCGACACCACCGGCCAACCGGTTGAAGCGGCGTGGGACCTGCCCGGCGAGCAGTTCACCTGCCCGGCCTGCCAAGGACCGGTCCGGCTCAAGCGCGCGAGTCAAGGTCGCCCACTTCGCGCACGCGCCCGGCTCGGAGTGCTGGAGCGAGCCGGAAAGCGTGACCCACCTGCGCGCCAAGCACCTGCTGGCCCACCGGTTCCGCGGCCAGGGCTACCAGGTCCAGCTGGAGGAGACCCATGTCCAGCACGGCCGACGAGTCGACGTCGCGGTCGCCATGCCCAGCGGGCACCGGGTCGCGGTCGAGGCGCAGGACTCGGCGATCCCGGTCGAACGGGCGAAGGCTCGCACCCGCCTGGATCGTCACCGCCTGGGCTTCCTGGGCACGCTCTGGGTGTTCACCGACAACCGGGCGCGCAGCCTCCTGGCCGCCGCACAGCCACCGGGCTACGACCTGGTCGACATCGAGTGCCGGGTGCCCAGGGAGATGCTCTGGGGCGACAACCGCTTCGGCCAGGGCGTCTTCGTGATCGATGTCGACGCCGAAGAGGTGTGGAACCTGCGGCTGTCCTCAGCGGTCGAACGCACGGGCTACGACGAGGACGGCATCCCCCACTCCTACCAGCCCCGCACGCTCAAGAACATCATCTCCACGCCGGCCACGTTCGCACTGACCTGCCGCCCTGGCCGGTATGAGAAGGAGTGGGCGGTGATCTTCGCGCCAGCGGAGTGACCACCACAAACCCACCGTCAGGATCACCGGGGACAAGGGGTGGCGCTTGACGTACTGCCCGCATTCGACCCGTCTGTAACGGTATGCGCTCGTTTCGCCCGCGACGCCCCTTCCGACCTCAGTTCCGGAAGAACCTCGCAAGAGTGGGAGGTCCAGGTCAAGCAGTTCTTCGTCGACTCCTGTGTGTCCGGCAAGCCCAAGCCGGTCCAGGGCGACCCCACGTCCTCCGCGCCCGCGCCGAGCAGCCAGACCGAGCCGACGCCGACGTCCTCGCCGGCGAGTTCCTGAGCCACCCCCGAAGAACCGCTGGCCCAGGTGGCCACCGCTCAACTGGCTGCGATGACCATGAGCGTCACCGTCACATCCGGTGCTCACCGTGACGGCTGGTCGCCATGATCCTGACGGGCTCTCCACGCCCGAGTTCAACACCGGCCCGAGCAGTACGTGGCATCGATGCGGCGGGCGACACCCCGCTCGATCGGGTCGCCGCACACCTGCCAGGCCAGAGCCCGCAGCAATTTCCCCGCCGCCCACACCTCGTCGGCGTCGGCGGCTGCCCGCCAGCGCTGCCGAGCCGCCCACGACCGCGGTGGGGTGGTCCCCATGCTGCCCCGCCGGCCGGCTCGCCACCCCCAGCCAGGTCGACTGGTCCAAGAGCATCCCTCAGCTCTACGGCGAACGCCCGTCTCCGGACGCGCTCGGAGCGGGCGGTCTACTCGGGAGCCGGCAGCGGGAGCAACTTGTCGTGGCAGGTCTCCCTGGTGTTCCCACCAGCCATGGCACGCTGCGCGATGGTCCACGACAGCTGGCTGATGCTGTCCTCGTGGTGGACATGGTCGTCCACCAGGTGCTCCAGCATGGCCTGTGCGTCGAGTTGGGTGTCGTGCACCGAGACATGCCGCCCGGTGGCCAGGCCATCGACGATCAGGAGCCACACCGCTGTGTCGAGGCGCTCCCTGCGGAGATCGGGTCGCCCGGTCGGGCGTCGCACTGGCCGCACTCCGGTGGGGTTGTCGAGCGCCCGTTGGGCGCGCTCGATCCGGGTGTCGCGGTAGCGGGGGTTGCCCGTGTGGATCAGGCCCAGCTCTTCCAGGGAGCGGAGCGCGCTGGACGGTGCGGTGGGAGAGCCGGGTGTAGGTGGTCAGGCGTTCGATCGACGGGAACGCCTCGGTGCCGTCCGGGCCGGCGTGGTTGGCCAGGGTGATCAGGGCGATCGCCAGGGTGGAGGGGTCCTTGCGGTCGGTGGGGATGGGGGCGTGGTTGAGCGCCCAGTTGATCGCTTCGATGCTCACGGCAGCACCACCGGCGGGCGGGGGCCGCGGCACGATGTGGGCACGGTCGGACCTCCTGCGTCCGATCGAGGTCCCGTCGTGCTGCTGCGACAGCAGACGGGGCTGCCTGTCGGGTCAGGCGGCCCCGTCCGGGACGTTCCTCAGCTCACCAACCGCGCTCACGCCATTCGGCGAGGTGGGGGCGCTGTTCGCCGAGGGTGGAGTCGTCGCCGTGGCCCGGGTAGAACCAGGTGTCGTCCGGCAGGACGTCGAAGACGCGCTCGGTCACGTCGGTGATCAGCGACTGGAAGTCCTCCGGTGAGGTGGTCTTCCCGACCCCGCCAGGGAAGAGCGAGTCGCCGGTGAACAGGTGTGGGTGGCCGGCCGGGTCCTGGTAGAGCAGGGCGATGGAGCCGGGGGTGTGCCCGCGCAGGTGGATCACGCTCAGTTCGACGCGGCCCACGGGGATGGTGTCGCCGTGTTCGACCAGCCGATCGGGTGGCACCGGCAGTGGTTCGGCGTCCAGGGGGTGGGCGATGGTGTTCGACCCGTTCGCGCCGGCCACCGCGCCCAGGGCCTGCCAGTGGTCGCCGTGCTGGTGGGTGGTGACGATGGTGCGCAGCGTCGGACGCTGGGAGTCGTAGCCGATCAGGTCGGACAGCCGCTCCGGGTCGGCGGCGGCGTCGATCAGCAGGGCCTCGTGGGTTTCGCGGCACACCAGCAGGTAGGCGTTGTTGTCCATCGGGCCCACGGAGATCTTGGTGATCGTCAGCGCGTCCAGCGTGCGCCGGGTCGCCGGTCCGCCCGGGTCCACGTGACCGGTGTAGGTGTCTAGTACGTCCACGCTCGCAGACCGTAGCCGGTCGACCGGAGACACCGCATGTCTTCAGAGTCCTCACAGGTTGACCCCCTAGGCTCGGCTGGAGCCAAGGAGATACCCCGAACAGCCGTTGCCGTCCGACTCCGAACAGGTCCTCCAGCTCGTGACTGACGCCCCCGCAACAGACCACCGGCTCCCCACCAGCTCCACCCGCTCGCGCCGCCGCCTGAGTTGGGACGTGCTCCGCGTTGTCGCGGTGTTCTGCGTGCTCCTGCAACACGCCACGCACACCGGCCCGGCCAACCACGCCGAGCTGGGCACCCTCCCGTTCACCTTCGTGCTGTCCATGGGCGCCAGCACACTCATGGTCATCTCCGCCTACTTCGCGTGCGCGTCGCTGGCCAAGGGGCGGCCGGGCCGGTTCTTGCGCAACCGGCTGGCCCGGATGATGCCGGCGTTCGCCGCGGCCGTGGTGCTGACCTTCCTGGTGCAGCGCTGGGTGGCGCCGGAGGGCTGGGGCCAGCTCGACGGGCGGGACGTGGTGTTCAACATCCTGCTGCTGCAGGCGTGGCTGCCGGACGTGCGCATGGTCGACTTCGCCTACTGGACGGTGCCCGTCCAGGTGGTCGCCTTCGCGGCCGGGGCACTGCTCTGCGGCCGGGCGCTCGGGCGGGGTCGGGCACTGCGGCTGCTGCTGTGGGCACTGGTGGCCGTTCCCCTGATCGTGCGACTGGGCACGTTCGAGCCGGGGCCGCTGCGCACCGCCTCCGACGGGCTCGGCCTGCACCGCGCCCAGCTGTTCGCCGCGGGCGCGGCGATCTGGCTGTGGAGCCGGGGTCGGCTGGGCGGCCCGCACCTGGCCTGCCTGCTGACCGCGGCGGTCGTCGCGCAGGAGATCCACAGCGGTGAGCTGGCGTCCACCATCGGGTTCGGTGTGCTGCTGCTCGCGGTGTGCCTGGCCGCGGGCGGGCCGGACTGGGACCGGCCGCTGCTGCGCGCGCTGTCCCGGCCGATCACCTGGTTGGCCGGCATCTCCTACGGCGTGTACCTGGTCCACCAGGAGATCGGCAACGTGGTGATGGTGCGGCTGGCCGAGCGCGGGTTCACGTCGTGGTCGCTGCTGGCCGGCTTCGTCGGCTCGGCGGTGCTGCTGGGCTGGCTGCTCACCGTGCTGGTGGAGCGGCCAGCCCACCGGTGGCTGACCGGTCCGCAGCCGGCCTGGCTGGCCAGCGCGGTGCTGTTCTCCTGGGTGCGGCCGCCGCTGTTCCGCCCTGGCTCGGTGCTGGCCAGGGCGAGCGTGACAGGGCAGCGGCGGACCGGCCGGCTGCTCGGGGCCGAGCCCGGGCGGGGGCCGGCTCAGATCCAGCGGGGCAGTGGCGGCAGCGCGCTGCCCAGCGCGGAGCCGTCACCCCGGCCGGTCAGCCAGGCCAGTGCCCGGTCCGCGGAGGCGCGCACGGTGAGTGGGATCGCGGTGTCCCCGCCGAACAACTCCCAGGTGCGCTGACCGCCGCCGGGCAGGTCGAGTTCCAGCCTGATGGTCGGGCCCTCCGCCCGCCCGGCGTGGTGGCGCACGGCGTGGTCGAGCAGGGTCTCCAGACGCGCCACGGGCACGTCGGCGAACTCCAGCCCGAGATCGAGGTCGACCGCGTGGATCCACACCTCGCGCATGCGGATCCACGGCAGTTCCGCCGCGGGCAGCAGCTGGCCGTGGCTGGTGGCCACCTCGGCCGCCCAGGCGGAGGCCGGCATGCCGGCGGCTGCCTCGGCCCACCGCTGGCTGGCCGCCTCCAGGTCCGCCACCAGCAGCGCGGCCGGCCGGTGCGCGCCCTCCTCGACGTCGGCGTCCCGGTCGGCGCAGCTGTAGTAGGCGGCGTGCTCCACGCCGGTGCGCGCCCACGTGAGCAGGTTCACCAGGGCGTCGGCGTTGCGGGCCAGGTGGGTCAGCAGATGCGCCCTGGTCCACCCGGGCAGCCGGCTGCGGCCGCGCGCCGTGGCCTCGTCCATGCCGCTGACCAGCGCGTACAGTCGCTGGGTCGCCTGTTCGACGGCGTCCAGGCCGGCTCTGGCGATCCGCGCCGCCTCGGGTTCGCCGCGCGGCGGTGGCACGGTGGCGTCGGCTGATCGGACAGATCGAACAGCCGGACCACCGCCGGTGCTGCTGGCCTGGATCATCTGCCTACCCCCGGGCGTTGTGGCGTGGTTGGGTGGCTCACTCCAGCGTAGGAGGCTCGGCCAACTCCTGGTAGGCCCGTCGGACACGAATGGCGGGCAGAGCCCGACTTGTGGAGCAATGAATGACAGAAACATCCCAACCAGTCGAAACGGCCACGGCCAGGCCGGGTCGGGTGCGCGCGCTGACGGCCGCGGCCATCGGCAACGGCCTGGAGTGGTTCGACTGGAACGTCTACGCGATCTTCGCCGGCTACTTCTCCAAGCAGTTCTTCGCCGGGGGCAGCGGGGCGACCGCGCTGCTCAGCGCGTTGGCGATCTTCGCGGTCGGGTTCTTCTTCCGCCCGCTGGGCGGCGCGCTGCTGGCGGCGTTCACCGACCGGCACGGCCGCCGCGCCGGCATGACCCTGTCCGTGGTGCTGATGGCCGGCGGCAGCCTGCTGATCGCGATCTCGCCGACCTACGCGCAGATCGGGCTGCTGGCGCCGGTGCTGCTGGTGACCGCCCGGATCGCCCAGGGTCTGTCCACCGGTGGTGAGTTCGCCGCCAGCGCCACCTACCTGGCCGAACTCGCCCCGGCCAACCGGCGCGGCTTCTACGGCAGCTTCCTCTACATCAGCAACGCCACCGGCACCCTGCTGGCCTCGCTGCTGTCCCCGGTGCTGATCGGCCTGCTCGGCGCCGACGCCGTGGCCGACTGGGGCTGGCGCATCCCGTTCGTGATCGGCGCGCTGCTCGGCGTGTACGGGCTGTACCTGCGGCGCACCCTGGCCGAGACCGAGGCGTTCCTGGCCAGCAAGGACCAGCGGGTGGCCCGGCCCACCGCCGAGGTGCTGCGCCGGCACCCCGTGGCCGTGCTGCGGGTGGTCGGGTTCACCCTCGGTGCCACCACCGCCTATTACACGTTCGCCGTCTACCTGCCCACCTACGCCAAGCAGGTGGGCGTGCCCGCGGTTGGCGCGGACTGGGCGGGCATCGCGGCGCAGGTGCTGTTCATCGGGGTGCTGCCGCTGCTGGGCGCGCTGTCCGACCGGATCGGGCGGCGGCCACTGCTGATCGTGTTCGCCGGCGGGTTCGTGCTGCTGGCCGCGCCGCTGTTCCTGCTGATCAACACCTCGCCGTGGGCGCTGTTCGTGGCCATGGCCGGTGGACTGGGCCTGTTCGCCTGCTACGGCGCGGTCGCCCCGACCGCCATGGCCGAGATGTTCCCGACCGAGGTGCGCACCGCCGGCATCGGCCTGCCCTACGCGCTGACCGTGGCCCTGTTCGGCGGAACCGCGCCGTACGTGATCCAGTGGCTGGGTGACCGCGCCGGCACCTGGTACCCCTGGTACCTGGCGGTGCTGTGCCTGATCAGCCTGGTGGTGTTCGTGACGACCAGGGAGACGCGGGACGCGGACCTGGTCTCGACGAGGGCGTGACCAGCGGCACACCGAACTGGGGGACCGGCCGGCGGGAATCTGGACGCCGGTCGGTCCGTTGTTGTCGGTGGGTGGTCCTAGCATGGCTCCAGGCCGATCCCGGCGCGAGACACCTGTCGCACCCCGGACCGCCGCCACCCCGGCGGTCAGCAGCGAGTAAGGTGTTCGAACGTCTGTTCGGGGAATGGATCACCGTGCGCCACGTCGCCAGTCATCCAGCTCTGACCTGGCCGGACTCGCCCAACAAAAGCCGAAGGGACCCCAGTGGCCGACCGCCTTGTCGTTCGCGGCGCCCGCGAGCACAACCTGCGCAGCGTTGATCTCGACCTGCCGAGGGACAGCCTGATCGTGTTCACCGGGCTGTCCGGTTCAGGCAAGTCCAGCCTGGCCTTTGACACCATCTTCGCCGAGGGACAGCGGCGTTACGTGGAGTCGCTGTCGGCCTACGCCCGACAGTTCCTCGGCCAGATGGACAAGCCGGACGTGGACTTCATCGAGGGCCTGTCGCCGGCCGTGTCGATCGACCAGAAGTCGACCAGCCGCAACCCGCGCTCGACCGTGGGCACCATCACCGAGGTCTACGACTACCTGCGGCTGCTCTACGCCAGGGCCGGCAAGCCGCACTGCCCCACCTGCGGCGAGCCGATCAGCCGGCAGACCCCGCAGCAGATCGTCGACCAGGTGCTGGCCATGGAGCCGGGCACCCGCTTCCAGGTGCTCGCCCCGATCGTGCGGGGCCGCAAGGGCGAGTACGTGGACCTGTTCGCCCAGCTCCAGACGCAGGGCTACTCCCGGGCCCGGGTCGACGGCCAGACCTACCCGCTGTCCGAGCCGCCCAAGCTGAAGAAGCAGGAGAAGCACCACATCGCCGTGGTGATCGACCGGCTCGCCGTCAAGGCCAGCGCCAAGCAGCGGCTCACCGACTCGGTGGAGACCGCGCTGCGCCTGGCCGACGGCCTGGTCGTGCTGGAGTTCGTCGACCTGCCCGAGGACGACCCGCACCGCGAGCGGGGCTTCTCCGAGAACCTGGCCTGCCCCAACGGCCACCCGCTGGCCGTGGAGGACCTGGAGCCGCGCTCGTTCTCGTTCAACGCCCCCTACGGCGCCTGCCCCGAGTGCACCGGCATCGGCGTGCGCAAGGAGGTCGACCCGGAGCTGGTCGTGCCCGACCCGGAGCTGTCCCTGGCCGACGGCGCGATCGCGCCGTGGGCCGGCGGCCAGACCGCCGAGTACTTCACCCGGCTGCTGGAGTCGCTGGCCGAGACCATCGGCTTCCGCATGGACACCCCGTGGCGGCAGCTGCCCACCAAGGTGCAGAAGGCCGTGCTGCACGGCGTCGACGAGCAGGTGCACGTCCGCTACCGCAACCGCTACGGCCGGCAGCGCTCCTACTACGCCAACTTCGAGGGCGTGATCCCGTTCCTGGAGCGGCGCCAGGAGCAGACCGAGTCCGAGTACATGCGGGAGAAGTACGAGGGCTACATGCGGGAGGTGCCCTGCCCGGCCTGCCAGGGCACCCGGCTCAAGCCGGAGATCCTGGCGGTCACCCTGGCGCACCGCACCGAGGGTGAGCTGTCCATCGCCGAGGTGTGCGCGCTGAGCGTGCGCGAGTGCGCCGAGTTCCTCGACGGCCTGGAGCTGGGGCCGCGCGAGCAGATGATCGCGGGCGCGGTGCTCAAGGAGATCCAGGCCCGGCTGCGCTTCCTGCTCGACGTCGGCCTGGACTACCTGTCGCTGAACCGGGCCGCCGGCACCCTCTCCGGTGGTGAGGCCCAGCGCATCCGGCTGGCCACCCAGATCGGCTCCGGCCTGGTCGGCGTGCTCTACGTGCTGGACGAGCCGTCCATCGGCCTGCACCAGCGGGACAACCACCGGCTGATCGAGACCCTGACCCGCCTGCGCGACCTGGGCAACACCCTGATCGTGGTCGAGCACGACGAGGACACCGTCCGCGCCTCGGACTGGGTGGTCGACATCGGCCCGGGTGCGGGCGAGCACGGCGGCAGGGTGGTGCACAGCGGCCCGTACAAGAAGCTGCTGACCAACCGGGAGTCGATGACCGGCGCCTACCTGTCCGGCCGCAAGCAGATCCCGGTGCCGGCCACCCGCCGCCCGGTCGACCGCAAGCGCCAGCTCACCGTGGTGGGCGCGCGCGAGAACAACCTGCGCGGCATCGACGTGTCCTTCCCGCTGGGTTGCCTGGTCGCGGTCACCGGCGTGTCCGGTTCGGGCAAGTCCACGCTGGTCAACGACATCCTGGCCACGGTGCTGGCGAACAAGCTCAACGGCGCCCGCCAGGTGCCCGGCCGGCACACCCGGGTGCGCGGGCTCAACCACGTGGACAAGCTGGTGCAGGTCGACCAGTCGCCGATCGGCCGCACACCCCGGTCCAACCCGGCCACCTACACCGGCGTGTTCGACCACATCCGCAAGCTGTTCGCGGCCACCACCGAGGCGAAGGTGCGCGGCTACCAGCCGGGCCGGTTCTCGTTCAACGTCAAGGGCGGGCGCTGCGAGGCGTGCGCGGGCGACGGCACGATCAAGATCGAGATGAACTTCCTGCCGGACGTGTACGTGCCGTGCGAGGTCTGCAAGGGCGCCCGGTACAACCGGGAGACCCTGGAGGTCCACTACAAGGGCAAGACCATCGCCGAGGTGCTCGACATGCCCATCGAGCAGGCGTGCGAGTTCTTCCAGCCGATCAACGCCATCCACCGCCACCTGCGCACCCTGGTCGACGTGGGCCTGGGCTACGTGCGCCTGGGCCAGCCGGCGCCCACCCTGTCCGGCGGTGAGGCGCAGCGCGTGAAGCTGGCCAGCGAGCTGCAGAAGCGGTCCACCGGCAAGACCGTCTACATCCTGGACGAGCCCACCACCGGCCTGCACTTCGAGGACATCAGCAAGCTGCTCGGCGTGATCAACGGGCTGGTCGACAAGGGCAACACGGTGATCGTGATCGAGCACAACCTCGACGTGATCAAGACGTCGGACTGGATCATCGACATGGGCCCGGAGGGCGGCTCCGGCGGTGGCGAGGTGCTGGCCGAAGGCACCCCGGAGGAGTTGGCCGAGGTCGAGGAGAGCTACACCGGCCGGTTCCTGCGGCCCATGCTCGGCCTGCCCGAACTGGGCACGGCCGAGGCCGCGGTGATCGAGGAGGCCGTCGCCGGCTGACCCGGCCCGCCGCACGGGGTACTCGCTGGACTGGGGCAGTCGGTCACGCACCGGCTGCCCCAGTCTCTTGTGGACCGTTAGCCGTGCGAACCTCTTGTCCTTAACCAGATCCGGTGAACTGACGCCTCACCCCATCGGCTACCTTTCCGCCCCACACGGGTGAATTGAAAAGGAGCTGCCGGTGACAGCGACGGACAGCAGTCGGACCGAGGCGGTGGCAGACGACCCGCCCAGACCCGGCTTATCCCCGCTCATCGGATGGCGGGAGCGGCTGGCCGCCGCCGTCTTCCCCGCCCCCGCGACCAGTGCCGGACCACGTCGAACCGGCCGCTTCCTGCTGGCGTTCCTGGCGGCCACCGCATACCTGCTGCTGATCCCCGCCGGGCGGACCCGGCTGAACCACGTCTGGGCCGAGGACGGTGCCCGCTTCCTGGTCGACGCGCTCACCCAGCCGTTCGGCACGACCCTGATCACCCCCTACGGCGGCTACTCGCACTCGGTCCCCCGCCTGGCGGCCGGCCTGGTCGCGCTGCTGCCCCTGCCCTGGGCGGCCGCCGCACTGGCGATCAGCGCGGCCGCGTTGCGCGCCGGCATCGCCCTGCTGGTGTTCACGGCCTCCCGGGGCGTGCTGCGGTCGACCCCGATCCGGGTGGCGCTGGCCGCCCTGGTGATCGTCATCCCGGCCGGCAACTGGGAAACCATCAACAACCTGACCAACCTGCACTGGTTCGTGCTCTACGGCGCGTTCTGGGTGCTGCTGTGGCGGCCGGCGCACCGCTGGCAGCAGGTGCTGACCGCGGTCGTGCTGTTCCTGGCGTCGACGACCAGTCCCATCGCCCTGATCCTCACCCCGCTCGCGGTGGCGCGGTTCGCGTTGCCGCGCCGCGACTGGTGGGGCGGCTGCGGTTTCCTGGCCGGACTGCTGCTCCAGGCCCTGGCCGTGCTCGGCAGCACCCGCACGCCGTACTCGGACGCCCCGGCCGACCTGCCGGCCGCCGCGGTCTCCGCCCTGGTCCGGGGGCCACTGTCGGCGGTGGCCGGCCCGGAGTGGGCGATGACCCTCTACCAGCGGTTCCACCTGCTGGCCGCGGTGGCGGCGCTGCTGGTCGTGGTCGTGCTGGTGGTACCCGCGCTGGCACCGGGACTGGCACCCCGGCGGTTCCTGGCGGTGGCCGCGCTGGTCTGCGCCGCGGTGAGCATGGGCCTGGAACTGGTGATGAACTGGACGCCGGTGCTGCACGTGGACGCGCCCGGGGTGCTCGGTGCCGGGCAGCGCTACAGCGCGGCGCCGTGTCTGTTCCTGCTGGCGGCGGTCGCCGCCGGGGTGGACGCACTGCGCGGGCGCCGGCTCATCCCGGTGGTGCGGGTCGCGGTCGCCCTGGTGCTGCTGGCCGGGGTCGCGCATCAGTACCGGACGCCGTACGGGCGGTTGGGCGGCGTCCCGTGGGGCCAGACGGTCGCCGACGCCACGATCGCGTGCGCCCAGGGACAGCCCGAGGCGACCCTGCGGCACGACCCGGACGGCTGGTACTTCCCGCTGCCCTGTCCGCTGCCCTGAGGTTGGTTGGCTGGTAGCCACGCCAGGCCGGACAGAGCCACGGGTTGGTGCAACCCGGTTTTGGTTGCGGACCGGGTTGGTTGCGCCCCGGTTGGTTGCGGACTGGCTGGTTGCCGACCGGCTGGGTGCGGACTGGCTGGTTGCGGACCGGGTTGGTAGCACGCCGATCGCGCCCCACCGCCAACATCACTCGATCGAGAACCGGGTTGTCCACAGGGCACCAGGTTGTCCACAGTCGCGGTCGCGGTGGTGTTGACAGCGGTGGGGCGCGACTAGGCTGGAGCAGGGCTCGCCCCCCGTGGTGGGTGGGGGCGTGATCTGGGGACGGACACCACGTTGCCCAGCACGCTCGCCCCGTGGTGGGTGGGGCGTGGGTAGTGGTGCAGCGCGGCATCCCCGCACCTGCCGTCACCCCTGTTGCGCGTGCGGGCGATCTGGTGACAGCCACTGGACCACCGCAGCGTGCCCATGCGCGCACACCAGTCGGGACACCGGGCCAGCCGCCATCGTCGATGCCGGCCCGGTGCCGTCTCAGCCGCTGATCAGCAGGAGATCATCCAGGTGTAGAGCGCGCCGTGCACCACCAGGTTGCCGGCGTTGTTCAGGTGAATGCGGTCCGGCAGGTACAGCCCGGCGGTGTCGTTGTTCGGCGACGGCAGGTACTGGGCGAGGTCGGACAGGCCAGCGCCGGTGGCTACAGCCACCTCGTGCATCTTGGCGCCGTACTCCGACCAGGTGTGCACCGCCCGGGGCGACTCGCGCTGGCCGATCTCCCAGATCTTGACCAGGAAGATGGAACTGCTCGGGGCGGCGGCCTTGATCGAGTCGACCAGCTGACGCAGCTGCCTGGCGAAGACCTCGGGGTCGCGGTCGATGTAGAAGTCGTTGCCGCCCAGTTCGACGATCACCATGCTGGGCTGTAACTGCTGGATCTGGGCGACCGCGCTGGTGGTGTCGGCCCAGCGCCCGCCGGGCAGGTAGTCGGCGACCAGCGCGCCGTTGTGCGCCAGGTTGGTCACCTCGGTGCCGAAGCCCGCGAGGTTGCGCGCCATCTTCGCCACCCAGCCGTTCTCGGTGGGCACGTAGGTCTGCACGTCAGCGGGATAGCCGGTGGTGCCGTAGCCGGTGGCGGCGGAGTCGCCCAGCACGACGAGCCGGGACTTGTCCGTGCACCAGGTGGGCCCCGACGCCGCGGTCACCTCCTCGGCCGAGGCGGTGGACGAGACGCCAGCCGAGACGCCAGCCGAGGCGTCGGGCGAGACGTCGGACGAGGCCGAGGCAGCCGACGGCTGGATCGCCACCAGGCCGGTCAACATGGCGAGGACAACCGCGGCCAAGCCGAGTCTGGCGCGGGTTCTGGTCATCATGGCCTGCTCACGCTCCCGTGGGCCCCTGGCCGGCGCACCGGGCGAGCTGCCGAACAACCAGTGGCGTCGGCCTGCGGATCGATCACGTCGAGCCGCGCGTTACCGCTGCATCCGTTGGCAGGCAACGGGATCCACCAGTCGGTCTACTGTGGACGATTTGTTACAGCCATCCCGGGTGGTGATCATCACCGTGTAAAAACCGTGTTTACTCCATTTGGTCGCTGGTTGCGGTGATCCGGATCAGTCACCCTCTGTGCGCTTGCGTGTCACTCGCAGGAGTCGGGGCCTGCGTCGGAACAAGGGGGCTTCACTTGGTTCCTCGTCGTGGTCGCGCGCGCCCGCATTCGGGCCCGCGCCGAAGATGGCGCGGCGTCGCGCTCGCCGTCGTGCTCGCGATGGCCGCTTCCGGTGTCGAAGCACTGGTGATCCCAGGCACGGCGTCGGCGGCCGACCCGGCTCGCGATCCCCGCGATGTGCCGGTCCTGTCCAGCCAGCCCACGCCACCGCCGGCCACCTCCGGCCGGACCGACGCCGACTTCGACCCGCTGGCCACCCGGGACGGCTACGCCGGTTCCCGTTTCGACCCCGAGCGGTCGCACGTGGTGAGCCGGTCGATGTTCGTGGAGGAGTGGGAGAACCCGGACGGCAGCCGGACCCTGCGGCAGTCGTCCGCACCGCTCAACGTCAAGGACGAGACCGGCAACTGGCAGCCGGTCGACACCACCCTGGCCAAGCAGGACTCGTCAAGTCGGGTGCGGGCCAAGCGGCACGTGCTCAACCCGTCGGTGGCGGCCAAGGCCAACGACCCGGCCGTGCTCGCCGTTGAGGTGGACGGCGGCAAGGCGTCCCTGGCCATGGAACAGGCCGCCGACCGTCCCGCCACAGTGGATGGTGACGAGGCGACGTTCACCGACGTGCAGCCGGACACCGACCTGGAGTACGAGGTCACGGCGAGCGCCGTCAAGGAGACGATCGTGGTCAAGCGGCAGCCCGCCGCCGGCCGGTCGTCCTGGCGCTTCCGCCTCAACACCGAGGGCCTGACCCCGGAGTTGGACGGCTCCGGCGGTGTGCTGCTCAAGGACGCGGCCGGGGTGGCCAAGGTGACCCTGCCGCCGATCGAGACCTGGGACTCGTCCGGGTCCGACGACCGCGCGCCCGCCATGACCGGCGGCACCTACACCCTCGACAACGCCAACGGCCAGTGGACGCTGACCGTGTCCGTGGACGAGAACTGGTTGCGGGCTCCGGAACGCAAGTTCCCGGTGTACGTGGACCCGACCATGTCGTTCGGCGTCGTCGACTCCTACGCGTACCGGTCGGACGGCTACACCTGCCACAACTGCGGCCTGCGCATCGGCAACAGCCAGGCGGCTGGTGACACCTACTTCCGGTCGGCGTTCAAAGTGGACTACTCGCCGCTGTTCGGCAAGACCGTGGTGGGTTCCCGCCTCGACCTGACCAGGGTGGGCGGCACCACCGGATCGGTCAAGTCCTGGATGACGGACCTCTACCACGCCTCGTCACTCGACTTCAACGGCATCGGCGGCCACGCCGCGTCCACCTACGTCGGTGACACCGGCCAGTTCACCGGGGAAAGCCTGACCGGGTTCATCCGCTACCTAGTGGACCGGCGCGACCCGGACGCGTGGTTCATGCTCGTCGGCACCGAACAGCCCGGGGTGTGGACCTACAAGCACCTGGACGCCACCCTGCTGGTTGACGTCGGTTCGGCCCCGGGTGCCGCGCCACTGACCGAGCCGGCCGACAACTCGACCCTGACCACCACAACTCCCACCCTGCGGGTGGGCGCGGTTTCCGACGGCGACGGCGAATCCGTGCGGTACTGCTTCCGGGTGGCCACCGGATCCGACGCCAAGACCGGTGTGGTGGTCGAGTCCGGCTGCCTGGATCGTCCGGAATGGACGGTTCCCTCCGGGGTGTTGCAGGACGGCGTGGCCTACACCTGGCAGGCCACCACCGTGGCGAACCTGACCACCACCACACCGCCGTGGGTCGGCCACTTCAAGATCGACCAGCGGATCGGGGACCACGGCCCCTCGCCCACCGACTCGGTCGGCCCGGTGACGGTGAACCTGGCCAACGGCAACGTGTCCACGTCGGTGTCCTCGCCGTCGTTCACCACGGTCGGCGGCAGCGCCGGGCTCAGCTTCTCCTACAACTCCCAGCAGACCGACGCCAAGGGTCTGCGCGCGTCCTACTACAACGACCTCAACCACAACGGGGCCATCGACGACGGCAACGAGCCGACGCTGGTGCGCACCGAGCCACAGGTGAACGTGGACTGGGGCACCGAGTCGCCGTTCGCCCCGGCCCTGCCCGCGGACTACTTCGTGGTGCGCTGGAGCGGCTACTTCCAGGCCCCGGAGACCGGCACCTACCTGTTCGCCGGCGTGCACGACGACAAGACCACGGTGTGGATCAACAACAACCAGGTCTACCTCGGCGAGGGCGTCAGCGACGTCAACTGGACCCAGGCCACCGGCGTGGCGCTGACCAAGGGCCAGCGGGTGCCGATCAAGGTCGAACTCGCCGAGATCGTGGGTGACGCGCGGCTGCGGCTGTTCGTCAAGACCACCGACGACACCACCGTGCCGCAGCAGATCGTCCGCTCGGACTGGCTGTACAGCGAGGACCTGCCGGCGCTGCCGCAGGGCTGGACCCTGTCGGCCGATTTGGACGGTCAGGGCGGCAGCTATGTGTCCGCGCAGGTCACCGACCAGACCGTGGTGCTGACCGACGCGTCCGGCGCCAAGCACACCTGGACCAAGGCGAGCAATGGTGGCTACACGCCGCCGACCGGCGAGGACGGTGTGCTGTCGCTGGACAACTCCGGGCGGGTGAACCTGGCCGACGGCGGCGAGGTGTTCGTGTTCCGCTCGGACGGCAAGCTGGAGTCGCAGAACTCCGTTGCCGACTCCCGCAAACCCGCCGCGTTGCAGAACATCTACGACGGCGCGCCCACCCGGCTCAAGGAGATCAAGGACCCGGTGTCCGGGCGGTCCCACGTGCTGCACTACAACCGGCCCGGGGACGACTGCTACGGCGGGGTGAGCCGGCCGGACGGCGCCGACGAACTGCCGCCCACCCAGATGCTGTGCCGGATCAGCTACTGGGACAACACCGAAACCCGGATCTGGTACTGCGGCGGCACCCTGTGCCGGGTCGAGGACCCGGGCAGCGAGAACACCGACTTCGGCTACAACGCCGGCGGCCAACTCGACCGGGTGCGCGACTCGCTGGTCAACGACTGGGTGGCGGTGGACCTGGCTGGCCGCAACAACATCGCCGAAGTGCTCACCGCGATCAGCTACGACACCTCGTCGGGCAAACCCAAGGCCACCTCGGTGACCTCACCGGCCCCGGCGATCGGTCAGCCTCGGCCCGCGCACTCCTACCGGTACGTGGGCACCGGCGAGACCCAGGTGGACACCGCCGGCCTGGCGCCCGCGACCGGGTTCAGCCGCAAGGTCACCTTTGACGAGGCGTACCGGCAGCTGACCGACACGGACGCCACCGGCAAGACCACCCGGCAGGAGTGGAACGTCAAGGACCAGGTCGTCGCGACCATCGACGCGGCCGGCCGCAAGACCACGACGATCTACGACCACGCCGACCGGCAGACCGACACCTACGGCCCGGCGCCCGAGTCGTGCTTCGCCGGCCTGACCCCGACCGCGGCGTGCGCGTCCACTGTGGACCACAACCACACCGGGTACGACGAGGGCATCAACGGTCTGGCCGCCACCTACTACGCGAACAAGGACCTGTCCGGCGCGCCCGTGGTCTACGCCACCGGTGTGGGCACGGCCGACGGCAGCCTGGTCCGCAACTGGGGCGAGGGATCGCCGACGACCGGCGTGCCCGCGGACGGCTTCTCGCTGCGCCTGACCGGCGAGATCGTCTTCCCGCAGGCCGGCGAGTACACCCTGCGGGTGCTCGCCGACGACGGCGTGCGGGTGTGGGTCGACGATCGCGGCGTCATCGATGACTGGCGCGATGTCGCGCCCACCTGGCGGGAGGGCAAGGTCAACAGTGACGCGGCCGGCGCGATCAAGCGCATCCGCGTGGACTTCTACGACAGCGTGTCACTGGCCCAACTCGAACTGCACTGGACCACACCGTCCGGTGCGCAGGAGGCCGTGCCAGGGTCGCAGCTCAAGCCGCGCTACGGCCTGACCACGTCCACCACCGAGGACGAGTCCGACGGCGTGCCCAACAAGGTCACCCGGACCCGCTACACCGACAACGGCCTCGACCCGGTGTACGGCCTGGCCACGGCCACGATCGCCGACCCGAACGGTCTGGCCCTCACCGGCACGACCAGTGTGGAGACCCCGGGCAGCGGGTACCTGCGCCAGACCGGCAAGACCCTGCCGACCGGCGCGCGCACCACCTACGCCCACTACGGCGACACCGAGGCACGGGACAACCCGTGCACGGCCGAGTCCGACCCGGCCAACCAGGGCGGCCTGGCCAAGACCACCACGGCGCCGAACCCGGCCTCGGGCAACGCCCGCGTGGAGGAGCGGGTCTACGACGCCTCCGGTCGAGTTGTCGCCGAGTCGATCAACGGGGCGTGGGTGTGCACCCGCTACGACAGCCGTGACCGGGTGGTCGAGACGACCTACCCGGAGACCTCGGCCGCGGGCAAGCGCACCGTCACCACCGACTACAAGGTCGGCGGCGACCCGCTGACCACGTCGGTGAGCGACACCTCCGGCACGGTCACCACCAAGGTGGACCTGCTCGGCCGGACCGTGGCCTACACCGACGCGCTCGGCACCCGGTCCGAGACCTTCTACGACCTGGCCGGCCGGGTCGAGCGGGAGACCGTGCAGCCACCCCACGCGGTGGACACCCTGGAAACCACCGAGTACCGGTACGACGACGCCGGGCGGGTGTTGGAGACCAAGTTCAACACCGCCGTGCTGGCCACGCCGTCCTACGACGCGGCCGGTGAACTGGCGTCGGTGACCTACGGCAACGGCACGTCACTCGCGTCGATCGGCAAGGACAAGGCCGGCCGAACCACGTCGCTGACGTGGAAGAAGCCGGACGGCTCCCAGGTGGTGTCTGCGGTGGGCCGGTCCCGGTCCGGCACGATCGTGGACGAGTCGCTCGCCGGCGTGGACGCTCGGCCGGGCGCGCCGAACTACGTCTACGACGCGGTGGGCCGGCTGACCGAGGCGTGGGTGCCGGGGCACCACTACACCTACGACTTCACCTCGGCGGCATCTGCTCAGTGCCCCACCGGCACCCAGGCCAACGCGGGCGCGAACACCAACCGGATGCGCCTGGTTGACGCCACCGCGTCCGGTACCGCCGAGACCGGCTACTGCTACGACGCGGCCGATCGCATCCTGGCCACGACCGGGGCGAACGCCGTGACCGGCATCAAGTACGACGATCGCGGCAACACGACGGAGTTCACCGTCAACGGTGCCACCACCTACCTGGGTTGGGACGGCGCTGACCGCAACCTCACCGCGCGGTCTGTCGGCACCAAGCCGGAGGACGCGGCTGACGTGTCCTACATCCGTGACGCCACCGATCGCATTATTGGTCGCACCGCGGCGCAGGGTGATTCGGCGGCGCCGGTGGTGCGGTACTCGTACAGCGCGAGCGGCGACTCGGCCGACCTGGTGCTGGCCGACAACAAGCAAGTGATCTCGCGGTCGATTCCGTTGCCTGGTGGGGTGTTGTGGACGGGGACGATCAAGGACGGCAAGGTCGTCCAGCAGTACGATCACCCCACGGTTCGCGGCGATATCTGCGTGAGCACGGATGAGTCGGGGGTGCAGGTGGGCGAGCTGCGCACCTACACCCCGTTCGGCGAGCCGTTGAAGGCTGACGGTTCGGTTGACCCGGACGCGGTGCCGGACAACCAGACCGGCCAGCTCGACTACGGCTGGCTGGGCCAACACCAACGCCCCTACGAGCACGCCGGAGCGTTGTCCCTGGTCCAGATGGGCGCCCGCCCCTACAGCCCACTCCTGGGGCGTTTCCTGTCTGTTGATCCGGTCGAAGGCGGCTCCGCCAACGACTACGACTACGTCAACGGCGACCCCGCTAATGAAACAGATCTGGATGGTCGTAATCCAGCTGTCGGTGCAGGTATCGGTAGCATATTCGGACCGGCTGGCGCTGTAATTGGAGCTGCTGTCGGGCTTGCGATTATTGCAATACCCGTGGCTAGAGCCGCGCAGAGCCATGCGATTCCGCGGCCGGGGGCCTGGCAGGTGAAAAATCGCCGTAGCCTTAGCTTCAAGGGAAAGTCGTATGGTTATCGAATTTATGATGCAAAAGGTAATACCTACAAGTATGGGATCACTTCGGGCGCGGTTCCTGATGCGCGCCCTAAGAGTCAACTGGCTAAATGTCAAAAGGTGATGAAGTCACCCTGTAAATACAAGAAGTATGGACCCTTTCCAACCAGGTGGCAAGCTAGGTTGTGGGAGAATACTCGAATTATGGACTATAAGAGGGTTCACGGAGTTTGCCCGCCCGGTCAGCGGAAGAGTTGCCGGTGAGTCCGGGTAGCGCGGTATATCTGACTGCATATAGTGAAGCGCGCGATGGTGCTGTAAAATCAGTTCCCTGGTGGGCTGAAATTGGGGAAAGTTCTCTCGCGAGGCCGCTTCTAGATGTGGCCGCGAGTGCGCTAAATGCAACCGTAGATCTACGTGCCTGGCTGGGGGAGAGTTACGGTAAGCGCGACGTCATCATCGAGTTTTGCGCATCCGATGACGATCTTTATGTGTCCATTGAACCCGAGGCTTATCTATGTGTTGTTGCGGTTCCTGACAAGATAGCTGAGGAGCCTTCGCCGCGCACCGTCCTCGAATGGATTTATGTGCGAAGCCTGCAGGCGCTCGATGAGATTGGGGCTCGTTCAAAGCTAGGCAATCCGCTCTACGGAATGTCAGGTGAGGTGATCCGTCCTCTCGTGCCTGGAAGTGGTTCTTATCTACTGGCCAAACCAAGGCTGGCGAAGAGAATGGCAAGCCTGCAGGGTGAGTTTGCATCGACAATTAAATCCGTTCCCGATCATGATTCGGTCAGTACTTGGCGCATAGATGCAGAGTCGCTTTCTGCGGTTATCCCCAGATCTGTGCGCGCACGTGCAGCACATGTCGATTCTTTGGTGAGGATAGGAGCTAAGGCTCCTACTGAAACAAAGAGAAGTTGGGGTCAAATTAGAGTTAATGGCGAAGATCTTACCTTCAATCAGGCTCTGCGGCGCCTGAAGCTGCTTGAGCGCTGGTCAATCTGGAAGCTGTCCTGCGAAGTCATAGATGCGGGCCGTTCAGGGCCGGTCTACTGGCTGACTCTTTCGGCCATCCAACATGAGAAATCATCGTGATCGCCCAGTTGGAACCCGCTCCACTGTGACGCCCTGGTAGGTATGTTACTGGCAATATTGACATAACTGGTTGGAGGGCCGCCTGGGCTAACCTTGGGATGATTGTAGTCCGGGTGAGTCCAGGTGGTCCCACAATGATTCTATGTCAGATTTTTTGGTTTTGGAGCGGTTGCGGGTAGTTAGAGTGCAATGTTGAAAGCTTGAATCGGACCGACTAGAGCGGTCCCGCAATCTGAACCGCGCCGGGTATTTTGGAGGTTCTGAAGGTATGGAAGAATGGGGCCGTGCTCGCACCCAAGAAGTACCCGTACTGCGTGTTCAGTTGGAAGTATGTCTTCTGGCGTCCGAGAAGCAGGGCTGAGAAGCTGACATATCTCGCGTTAGCCGTCCTCTGCCTGGGGTACATTCCGGTTTTTGTGTATCGTCTCCTTCCACGTCCGGTGCTGGTCGTGCTTACTGTAGCCCTGTATTCCCTGTGTTTTGGCGTTGCGTCGTACTGGGACAGGCGTTGGCGACGTGAGCTGAATCGGGTTGACCAGGTAAGCGAGCAAGATGACTCCGACTGAATCCTGTGGCTGCGTAGGGAGTCGGCTTGTTCCCCAGGGCTACCGTGCTGAGAGCGGTGGTCTTCTTGGATTTCCGGCTGGCGTGCTCGCTACTTGACGACTATCTGCCTGGGTCACTTCCTTTCATCGTCGTTCGGTTGTCGGCAAGCCTTGGCTTGGTGCTCGTGTGGTTGGGCAGTTTTTCTGACGTGAGTATCTGGCTGCAATGGGTCGGAATGGGCGTGTTCTTTGTCGCGATTTTGGTGAGGCTGGTACGAGTCGGGAGGAAGCGGAATGCTGAGTCAGGCCAGTAGGCGAGTACCTGTGCCTTGTTGTCTCCACAGGCGGAGGGTCTAGCTATGCGTTACAAGATATCGCCGATGGTGCTCGCGGTCGTGGTCGCAGGAACCATGGCGGCGTGTGGATCTGCGCGTTTGCCGAAGTTTCCGGAGTCTGGCGTGTTCCGCGAGTGCGATCCGCGGGAGGAGGTGACTGCGCAGAGGTTGCAGGCGAGCGAGCTGCTCAGTTTGACAGCGCCATCTGTCCAGTTGGGCGAGATTTACGTGAAGAAACCCTGTGAAGACGAGGACAGTATTGGAATGATTGGGCGGCCTGGTTGGTCGAATGGTGCTGAGGAGGCGGTGAGTGCCTACTACGAGGAGAGATTACCAAGCGCTGGATGGCGATTGGCTGGGCAACACTCCTCAGGTCCTGTCCAGGCTGGCCAGTCCGGTTTTGACATATCTCGTCGCTGCTTCGAAAACCCAGGTGAGCCTGGGGTGACGCTCGAAGTTTCATTCACTTACGGAGTTGGCGGAAACGTTCCTCGCGGGGTGGAGCAGAAGCCTGATTTCTTCCTTGAGTTTCGTTTCAACCGGGAGGGCGTTTCTTGCGATTGATGTGCCGTGACATGGTGTAGTTGAGGTGTGTCGAGCGAACGAGGGTTAGGGGAGGGAAATTGAAGGCTGCGTCGTGGCTTCTGATCGTTTCGTCAGCTATGTCGATGGTCTCGCTGGGGGTTACTCTGGGCCTGGCTCGTGGCGAACCGATGTTCTGGCTGGTCATCATGTTCGTTGTCAGCTCATTGTTGTTGTGGCTGGCGTGGTGGTCGAGATCAAGAAGAACAGGAAGACAAGCGGTCAACGGTAGTCAGGGGCCGGTAACACCACAGATGGTGGATGCGATTGAGCGGCGAGAGAGTCGAAGCCAGCAGTGGGGGTGTTGGTGGTCAATCAGGTCAGGCGCAGCAACACCGCTGCCACGTGGGGTATGGCCGCGGTCATGGTTGTGTTCAGTTCGTCGGTTCCTTTCTGGGTCAACCCTCCTGATCTTCCCGAACTGCTCGTGACCATGTTCTTCTCGCTGTTGTTCGTGGAGGGCTACCGGCGGTTTCAGTTGCGGCCGAAGATCACCTGGGACCACAGTGGGCTCGATGTCGTCGGCGACTGGAAGACGCGACGTGTTGAGTGGTCGGACGTCCGGGATATTCACATTTCTGGTAGTTATGTGGTCATCGAGCTCACCCAGGGCAAGGTGGAGTGGCTCTTCAATCACTCGTACTTCGTCTCGCTGATCTCGAAGCGGTATGCCGGTAGGGCAGATCGCCACGAACGGGCGTTGCGGCGCGCCTTGGAGTGTGCTCGAGGCGGTGCGGAAGGCGCAGGAGTTCCCGGTGTGAAGGCGCGTGACCACTCCTGGTGGCTCTACCTGCTTGTTGTTCCGGCCCCGGGACTGCTGGAGATGTTTCGTTTTCTGGCCGCCTGAGTTGGCGGCGCGGTGCCGACCCGAGAGGGAGTTGCTGATGCCGGCCAGGCGAAGGATTCCGAAGATGACGTTCCCCCGCTTGCTTCTGCTGCTTGCTGTTGGGGCTGTGGCCTGGCTTGGGCAGGTCGCTCTTGGCGGCGGTGCGCTGGTTGTCGGGTTGACGACTGGTCTTTCTGCGGCTGTGGGGTCGTTTCTGGGAAGACGCTGGCTGTTTCGTGATGAGCGGTGGCGCGAACGAGGATCACGGTGCGGTCGGTAGCGGCGTGTGGTCGGGGAGGACGCCTTCGACTTCGGTGACCGCGCAGGGCGGTGATGGTGGGGTGGCCCTCGCCGAGCAGGGCGGCGTCCGTGCCCGGTTCGAGTTCGTGTTGCACCACGGTGGTGACGACTTCGAGTTGGCCTTCGCTGGGGCGGTTCACGCGGCTCTGCACGGCGCCGTATCTCGTGGCGGGTGTGATCTCGCCTATCTGCTGTCTGTGAAGGAGGCGCGCCCTTGGCCGTGTGCTAGTGCTCGCCAAGGGCGCGCCTCCTTGCCCGAGTGATAGGATTTGGTGATTCTGTGTGAAAACGGTTGCGCGTTGGGGATGTTTCCTGATATCGCTGCTAGTTTTTGTGGTGCTAGCTGCTTATCTAGCGGCCCGCTCTTATGGCTGGTATGAGTCGTTAGGTGCGAGCCGTTCCTTTTTGTGTCCGTAGCTATTTCCGCCGTGCTTGTGCTGATTGGCGCGATATTCCCTGTGGTTCTGGTCTTTCCGAGATTCTCTTCTCGTTATTCGACTGGGGATTTCGCTGGGGTGGCTATTGCGTCTCTGGTCTGGCTCATGCTTTCAGGTCTCGTTAGTGTGTTCGTATCAGGAGGTTTCTAAGTCGCCGGTATTGGTGTCATCGCTACTTGTCGCGAGGGGCGAACTGTGAGCCTGTAGTCCGTTCGGTGAGTCGTTGACGGCGGGCGTTCGGTTGATCCGGATCCGGTTCCGGACAATCAGACTGGCCAGTTCGACTACGGCGGGCTGGCCAGCACCAGCGCCCCTATGAGCACGCGGGTGCGTTGTCTCTGGTCGAGATGGGCGCCTGCCCCTATAGCCCGTTGCTGGGGCGCTTCTCCTGTCCGTCAACCCCGTCGGGTTGACGGCGGCTATCGACAGCTTTGTCTGTCGATAGCCGCTTCTAAAATACTTCCATCTCAGTCAAGGAACTGTTATGAAGCGTGCAAGGTGGCTCTGGCGGCTTCTAGTGATCATCCTGGTAGGAGTCGTTCTGGGTGTTATTGTGCGACTGTTACCAATTGGAGAAGAATGGCAGTATCTAGCTTATATGGCCCTGGTCTTGCTGATCATTCCTAGTCTTGTTGATATATGGAGAAGTAGGGATCAGAGTGGCAAATAGCGTACTAATTCGCTTTTTTATCCTTGTTGGCAATCCCGTCTGCGATTGCTGGAATATCTAATATACTGGGTGACTGTGTCCTTCGCTGTGGGCTTGGGGCGATTAGGGCAGTTGAGAGAAAGAAAAATCTGGAGACAAATCTCAGGTAAACACCCTGTGTTATGTGCTGGATGTTGTCTGACAACCAGACCGACTAATTGGACTTCGGCTGGTTGGGCCAACGCCAACGCCCCTACGAGCACGCCGGTGCGTTGTCCCTGGTCTAGATGGGCTCCCGCCCCTACAGCCCAATCCTGGGGCGTTTCCTGTCTGTTGATCCGGTCGAAGGCGGCTCCGCCAACGACTACGACTATGTCAACGGTGACACCATCAACAACACAGACCTCGACGAGGCGTGTTTTTGGGATCTATGCATTATTGAAGGAATAGGTCTCGTTGAGGCCGGGCAGTGCTGATCGCTGGTGCAGGAGCGATATGGGCAATAAACCATCCTGTCCATGTCTCATTACCTAGCTTTGGGAGCACCGCGAGCTCAGGATACAGGTCGACGCCAACAAAGAATTACGGGTCGCCGGTAAATGAAGTAAACAGGCTACGTATTCGTTCGGGTAAGGCGGCGGCTTCAAGCTATTCTGCCCCTAAGGGGCATACTGGAACTAAGCATGGTAGTAAGGGTGCGGCTGAAAAGGCAGCAAAGCGTGAAGCGGCAAGAGCTGGTGGACGTGCGCGCTATAGAGGGCCATGTAAGGCGGGAAACCATGTACGCTGCGATTACTATAACGATGTGAATAAGGCTAGGCGGGGGCGCTCCAGGGATGTTATTGTTACTAGTCATCACTACTGGTAACGGTTTGACGATGAATTTGGTTAATCATGAAAAGTGACTCCGAATCCTCATTGCCGCGCTACGACCAAGAGACGGGAAACCTAGTAGGTCCTGATGGGGGAAGCTGGAGAGAGATAAAGGCATGGCTTGAGCCTGATGAAGTGAGGAGGTGGAGAGATTCCGGCGCTCTGGTCGCGATTGACGAGTGCCATGTGGGATGGACTTGGAACGCTAAGCTTACCCAAGAAGCCATGTCGCAGGTTGTTACCGCTCTGGAATCTCACCGTCTCGCGAAGGGGAAATATCCAGAAGCGTTGATATTGGCGGCCTCCCTCTGGGAAAATGTAGCGGATGGGCGAAAGCTGGTAGTGCTTTCGGAGGAGTCGCCTAAGCGGCGACGGGTGATACAGGAGATGCTGGCCGAGTACGAGGATGTTCAGCCACCAAAGATATAACGGGTAGCATCTTGATGCGTAATGGAGCCACTCTGCTCTGGTGTCTGAGTTCTTTTGGGTTGAGTCCTGATTATTATTCAAGGATTATATGAAACGTGACGTTGGCGCCTTCGATTACGGCCGGAGGAGCCAACGTCCGTAACGCCCCTCCAGGACCCCCTCTCGCGGGCGGACTCGGTCGTGTCGGTCCGGTCAGTTGCTACGACTGTTGCTACATCAGCTACGATTCTATAGACCGATCGATGTGGGAACTTGTTGGGGTTGGCAGTTTTGGAAAACATGAGCTTGCTGATTGAATTGACAGTTCGATTGGGAGTGTGGCGTTGCTTGGGTGGAGATATGTCTTCTGGCGTCGGAGAAGCAGGGCTGAGAAGCTGACATATTTCGCGTTAGCCGTCCTTTACCTGGGGTACTTTCCTGTTTTTGTGTACCGTCTCCTTCCGCTTCCGGTGCTCGTCGTGCTTACTCTAGTCCTGCATTCCCTGTGTTTTGGCGTTGCGTCGTACTGGGACAGGCGTTGGCGATGTGAGCTGGATCGGACTGATAGAGAAAGTGATCAAGAAGACTCCGACTGAATCTTGTGGCTGTGCAGGGAGTTGGCTTGTTCCCCGGGGTCACTGTGCTGAGCGTGTTGGTCTTCTTGGATTTTCTGCTTGTGTGCTCGTCGCTTTACGATTACCCACCTGGGTCACTTCGGGCCATCGTTGTTGCCATTGTTGATGGGGGAGGTATCACCATGCCGCGATGGTGTTGCGGCTCGATGGCGCGGATCGGGAGAAGTGAGCTGCAGGCGACAAGGTTGATCGCTGGCTGCTGCGCCGAATCGTCGTGGTGTGGATCGGCGCTTGTGAAGTTCGAGTAGGGGGGGCTGGACCGCGATGTGGTGGGAAGCCGTACGGTTCCTGGGGCTGATCGAATTTCTTACTTTTCTCCTGTTTCTCTGGAGAGAGAAGTGGTACGTCCGGTTGTCGGCAAGCCTTGGCCTGGTGCTCGTATGGTTGGGCAGTTTTTCTGACGTGAGTATCTGACTGCAATGGGTCGGAATGGGCGTGTTCGTTGTCGCGATGTTGGTGAGGCTGGTACGAGTCGGGAGGAGGCAGAATGCTGAGTCGGGCCAGTAGGCGAGTGCCTGTGCCTTGTCGTCTCGACGAGTGGAGGTTCTGGCTTGCGTTACAAGATATCGCCGATGGTGCTCGCAGTCGTGGTCGCGGGAGCTATGGCGGCATGTGGATCTGTGCGTTTGCATCTCGTCTCTGCTTCGAAAACGCAGGTGAACCTGGAGTGGTGCTCGAAGTTTCATTCACTTGCGGAGCTGATGGAACCGTTCCTCGCGGGGCAGAGCGAGAGCCTGATTTCTTCCTTGAGTTTCGTTTCAACCGGGAGGGTGTTTCTTGCGATTGATGTGCCGTGACATGGTGTAGTTGAGGTGCGTCGAGCGAACGAGGGTCAGGGGAGGGAAATTGAAGGCTGCGTCGTGGTTTCTGATCGTTTCGTCAGCTATGTCGATGGTCTCGATGGGGGTTACTCTGGTCCTGGCTCGTGGCGAACCGATGTTCTGGCTGGTCATCATGTTCGTTGTCAGCTCATTGTTGTTCGTGGCTGGCGTGGTGGTCGAAATCAAGAAGAACAGGAAGACAAGCGGTCAACGGTAGCCGGGGGCCGGTAACGCCACAGTTAGTGGATGCGATTGAGCGGCGAAAGGGTCTAAGCCAGCAGTGGGGGTGTTGGTGGTCAATCAGGTCAGGCGCAGCAACACCGCTGGCACGTGGGGTATGGCCGCGGTCATGGTTGTGGTCAGTTCGGCGATTCCTTTCTGGGTCAACCCCCCTGATCTTTCCGAGCTGCTCGTGACCATGTTCTTCTCGCTGTTTTTCGTGGCGGGCTATCGCCGGTTTCAGTTGCGGCCGAAGATCACCTGGGAGCACAGCGGGCTCGATGTCGTCGGTGACGGGAAGACGCGGCGTGTCGAGTGGTCGGACGTCCGGGACATTCACATTTTCGGTAACTACGTGGTCATCAAACTCGTCCAGGGCAAGGTGGAGTCTCCTGGTGAGCAGCTTGATGGAAGGGTTAGTGGGATGAGAGTTGCGCCCGGAGTGCGGATTTTCCGTTGGTTGGCCTGGTGCTGATACAGATACCGCTGTTGATCACTAATTTTGGGCTGAGCGGCGGCAAGCTGTGGATAACGATCCTGAGTTCTCTCGTCATGGTCTGCGCGCTCGTGGCGGTCGTGTTGGAGGTTCGGAGGTTCAGGGCGGCGGAGAAGCAATGGGAGGTAGCGAGCCGCCCCGACTGGCCCACGGGTGAACGGCGGTGGCCAGGAGGGACAGGGCGGGCAGTGAGGCTGGACGGGTGGCGCGCCAGATGACCACGGCCGCGGCGGTACCCGATCTCACTGCGCGGTCGGTAGTGGCGTGCGGTCGGGGAGGACGCCTTCGACCTCGGTGACCGCGCGCAGGGCGGTGATGGTGGGGTGGCCCTCGCCGAGCAGGGCGGCGTCCGTGCCCGGTTCGAGTTCGTGTTGCACCACGGTGGTGACGACTTCGAGTTGGCCTTCGCTGGGGCGGTCCACGCGGCTCTGCACGGCGCCGTAGGAGGCCAGCGGTGCGCGGCGGAGTTCGCGGAGCTGGTCCGGTGGCAGGTTGGGCACGTTCACGTTGAACACGCTGTGCTCGGGTGCGTCCAGCAGCAGCGGGATGGCCACCCGCAGCACCGGGAACACGCTGTCCCACAACGGGATCACGTCCTTGTCGTGGCCCACGTCCAGGGACACCGCCATGGCGCGCAACTCGTTGGTGCCGGCGGTCACGGCCGCGCCGACCGTGCCGGAGTGGACCAGGGCGCGGCCGATGTTGGCGCCCCGGTTGACGCCGGACAGCACCAGGTCGGGTGCGTGGTCCAACGCGCCGTGCGCCGCGGCCAGGGTGATGAACGCGGGGTGCGCGCCCACCGCGTAGCACGGCACGCCGGGCAGGTCGGCCAACTCGCGCCGGTGCACGATGGGCGCGTCGCCGTTGGCCAGCACGGTCAGTCCGGCGCTGGTGCCACTGGACTCCTTGCTCGGCGCGGCCACCACCACGTCCAGGTCGGCCTGCTGCGCGGCCTTGGCCAGGGTGACCAGGCCGGGGGAGTGGATGCCGTCGTCGTTGGTCACCAGTGCGAGCGGTCGCCGTGCCATGGTTTGCCTCCCAAGTGGTTTCACCTGTCACCGGGCTGGTAGGCGCGTAGTGCCACGCGCTCGGCGATGGCCCGCACCCCGTCGGCCCGGCTGCTGGCCAGGCCGCGGCGGGTCACGTTCAGCGCTCCGGCCGCCGCGCCCAGGCGGACCGCCTCGGTCAGGGGCTTGCCCACGGCCAGGGACGCGGCCACCGCGGCGGTCATGGAGTCGCCGGCGCCCCGCGTCTCCACCGGGTGCAGCGGTGGCATGCGCACCTCCAGCACCACGTCGTCGTCGAGCAGGGCCAGGGCTGGCTCGGCCGAGCGGGACACCACCACGGCCCGCGCGCCCTGCTCGCGCAGCGCGACCATGGCCCGCACCAACTCGTCCGGCTCGCCGCTGGTCGCCCGGCCGTCGGCGATCAGCTCCTCGTGGCTGACCTTGAGGAAGCGCAACCCACCGCGCAGCGCGGCGGACAGCCGGTCGCCGGCCAGATCGGCCAGCACCGCGACGCCGTTCCCGCCGAGGTCGGCGGCCAGCCGCTGGTAGGACTCGGCCGGCACGGTGCGGGCGTCCGACGGACCACTGAGGACGGTGACGGTGGACGCCAACCCCTGGATCAGGGTGGTCTCGTACAGGCTGTCCAACTCGTGGCGGGACAGCGGGTCGCCGGGTACCTCGGCGAGGGATTCCCGCCCCTGGTTGCCGCGCCGGTCGTGCACGTAGCCGCCGTTGCGCGCCACCACCTCCTCGGCCGCCAGGTCCACGCCGCCGCCGGTGATCAGGTGGCGCAACACCTCGCCGGTCTCCCCGCCCAGCGCGGCGCACAGCGTCACCGGCACCCCGAACGAGGCGATCATCCTGGCCTGCCACACGCCCTGGCCGCCCGCGTGCAGGTGCAGGTCCGGTTCGCCGCCGAGATCCTCAACGGTCACGGTGAGTTGCGGGGACGGGGCGAAGACCATGACACGGGCGTCCATGGCCTTCCTGTACCCGGATCGCCTCCCCGCTACTCGGGCCGCGACCGGTTTCGGTGTGGTCCGGAGTGGAGCGATCGGCGGCCGCGCCGAGGCGGCACGGGACGCACCGTCGTCGCCCTGTCACCCTGCGGGCACCGCGGTGCCGGGTGGGCCCGAAGCGGACGCGGGATTGCGCGCCGCGCCGGTGAACTGTGCCGCTGGGGTCCGCACCACTGGTTTACCGTCCACCCACCACTTCGACGCCGCAAGCCGCACCCGGTGTCGGAGCGTCTCGCGAACCGATCGTGGAGGGGCACGGAGGAGGTCCGAACATGGGTGGCTCGTTGCCGGACGGCGGCTGGGTCAGGAGTTCACGCAGCGGGTCCGGCGGGGACAACTGCGTCGAGGTGCGGCTGGGGCGGGAGTTGGTGGGCGTGCGGGACTCGAAGAACCGGCACGGCGGGGCGTTGCTGGTGGGATCGGCGCGGTGGCGGGTGTTCGTGTCCGGGGTCAGGGCGGGCCGGTTCGACCTGGCCGAGTGACGCCGAGGGAGGCCGGGGGACGCCGGGGAGGCCGGGGAGACGACCGCCCCGGGGTTGGACGACCCCGGGGCGGCAGGTCGGCGAGAACCGGAGTTCGACCGGCTCGACGACGGGCGATCAGACGAACACGCTCAGCAGGGCGGCCATGGCGAAGCCCACCACGGACAGGATGCTCTCCAGCACCGTCCACGTCTGCAGGGTTTCCTTGACCGGGATGCCGAAGTAGCGCGAGACGATCCAGAAACCGCCGTCGTTGACGTGCGAGGCGAAGATCGACCCGGCGGCGATGGCCATGGCGATCAGCGCCAGTTGGGGCTGGGAGTAGCCCTGGTCGACCACGAGCGGGCCGACGATGCCGCCGGTGGCCACGATCGCCACGGTGGCCGAACCCTGGGCCACCCGCAGTCCCACACTGATCACATAGGACAGTGCGATCACCGGCAGGCCGGCCGCGGCCAGGGTGCCGGCCAGCGCCTTGCCGACGCCGGTGGCCGACAGCACCGCGCCGAAGAACCCGCCGGCGCCCACCACCAGCAGGATCATGCCCACCGGGCGCAGCGACGCCGTGGTCAGCTCGGTGATCTTGGCGCGGGTCATGCCACGCCTGGTGCCCAGCAGCCAGACCGCGAGCAGCACCGCGATGGTCAGCGCCACGGCCGGCGTGCCGAGGAAGGTGCACACGCCGGCGACCGCGGATCCCTTGGGCAGCAGGATGCTGCCGAACGTGCCCAGCAGGATCAGCACCAGCGGGATGCCGATGATCGTCGACACCAGACCCAGCGAGGGCTCGTCGCCCTTGTCCTCGGCGGCGTCCGCGCCGCGTGCCTGCTCCGCCGCGGCCAGCATCTCCTCGGGCACCGGCAGGTTGACGCGCTTGCCGATCCAGGAGGAGAACAGCACGCCGCCGACGAACCAGGCCGGGATGGCGCAGGCCAGGCCCATGATGATGATCCAGCCCAGGTCCACGTGCAGCAGGCCGGCCACGGTGACCGGGCCGGGGTGCGGCGGCATGAACGCGTGCATCACGGACAGCCCGGCCAGCAACGGCATCGCGTAGAGCACGATGGACCGGCCGCCGCGCTTGGCCGCCACGTACACCAGCGGCGCCAGCACGAAGATGCCGATGTCGAAGAACACCGGGATGCCGAAGATCAGACCGGACAGGCCCATCGCCAGGGGGGCGCGCCGCTCGCCGAACGCGCGCAGCAGCGAGCGGGTCAGCACCTCGGCGCCGCCGGAGGCCTCCAGGATGGCGCCGAGCAGCGTGCCCAGCCCGATGATCGCGGCGATGTGCCCGAGGATGCTGCCGAAACCGTTCTCCAGCAGCGATCCGGAACTCTTCTGCGCCGAGCCGACGATCTGCTCCACCGGCAGGCCGGCGGCCACCGCCACGAGCAGGCCCACGACCAGCAGGGCGATGAACGGCTCCACCTTCAGCCGCATGATCATGATGAGCAGGAGTGCGATGCCCGCGGCGGACAACGTGAGTAGGCCACTGGTGTCGTGTTGCAACCAGTGCAGGAAACCGTTCATCAGCGGACGTGCTCCAGGGAAGGGGGAATGGGGATGGGGATGGGAAGAACACCGGCACGCGGGAGGCCGGAAAACCGGACGGGGTAAGGAGAACCCCGCGGTCGCCTCAGCTGGTGCGGCGGATCGAGTGGCCGGGCAGCGCCCCGGTGGGCCGGCCGTCGTCGAGCACGGCCACGCCGTTGACCAGCACGTGGTGCACGCCGGTCGCCGGCTGGCGCGGCTGGTCGAAGGTGGCGGTGTCGGCGATCGTGTCCGGGTCGAACAGCACCAGGTCGGCGGCGTAGCCCTCGCGCACCAAGCCGCGGTCGGTCAACCGCAGCCGCCGCGCGGGCCGGCCGGTCAGGTGCGCCACGCACTCCTCAAGGCCGAGCACGCCCAGCTCGCGCACGTAGCACGCGAGGTAGCGGGGGAAGGTGCCCCACGCCCTGGGGTGCGGGCGTTCCCCGACCAGCAGGCCGTCGCTGCCGCCGGTGTGCGCGGGGTGGCGCATGATCGCGCGCACGTTGTCCTCGTGGCCGACGTGCATCAGGCAGGACGTGCCCAGGCGCTCGGCCACCAGCACGTCGAAGTACAGCTCGGCGGGTGGCCGGCCGGCGCGCCGCGCGGACTCGGCCACGCTGAGCCCGACCAGGTGGCCGTGCTCGGCCGAGCGCACGCCGTTGATCTCGATGCTCTGCCAGTCCACCGGCACGCCGTGACAGCCGTCCGAGCCGATTTCCTCGATCTCCCGGCGAATCCGCTCTCGTGTGTCCACATCCGACAGTCGGGCGATGGTCGCGTCGGCCCCGCCCTCGCTGGCCCAGCTGGGCAGCAGTGCCGACAGGTAGGTGGCGCCGGGCAGGTAGGGGTAGGTGTCCAGGGTGATGTCGCAGCCGTCGGCGATGGCCTGGTCCAGCAGGCTCAGCAGCTCACCGGCCCGGCCCGCGTTCACCGGGAAGTTCATGGTGGCGTGGGCCAGGTGCAGCGGGCAGCCCGACCGCCGGGACACGTCGACCATCTCGGCGTAGGCCGCCAGCGCGCCAGCCCCGTAGCTGCGGTGGTGCGGGCTGTAGTAGCCGCCGTGTTCGGCCACCACCCGGCACAGCGCCACCAGTTCCTCGGTGTCCGCGTACATGCCGGGCGTGTAGGTCAGCCCGGAGGACAGCCCGACCGCGCCCTGCCGCAGCGACTCGGCCAACACCCGTTGCATGGCGGCGAGTTCGTCGGCGCTGGCCGGGCGCGCGTCCCAGCCAAGGCACAGCATCCGCAGCGTGCCCTGGGGCACCAGGTAGGCGGCGTTCACGGCGATGCCCGCGTCCAGCCGGTCCAGGTACTCGCCGACCGAGCGCCAGTTCCAGTCGAAGCCGGCCGGGTCGTCGTTCCACCCGGCCAGCTGGCCGCGCAGGGCGGCCAGCACCTCGTCGTCGACCGGTGCGTAGGACAGGCCGTCCTGGCCGAGCACCTCCAGGGTGACGCCCTGCGAGACCTTGGCCAGGTGGTCGGGGTTGGCCAGCAGTTGCAGGTCGGAGTGCGAGTGCATGTCGATGAACCCGGGCGCGAGCACCAGGCCGGTGGCGTCCACCCGGCGCCGGCCGGTCAGCCCGCGGTCGGTGTCGATCGCGGCGACGCGGCCGTCGGCCACCCCGACGTCGGCGACGAACTCGGGTGCGCCGGTGCCGTCAACGACGCGCGCGTTGTGGAACACCACGTCCATGTGGGTTCACCTCCGGGGGAGCGGGGAGCGGGGAGCGGGGCACAGCGGGCGGGGCGTCAGAAGTAGGTGCGGACCAGGTCGACCACGGTGCTGCCGTCCACCACCGGCAGCACCGGCCACTTGTCGAACACCGTGCACGGGTGGGACAGGCCCAGCCCGACCCAGTCGCCGACCTGGACGTGGCGGGCCGCCGGCCCGAGGGCCAGGAACGCGTGCTGGTCGTTGAGCGCGCTGACCCGGGCGTCGGCCAGCGGGGTGGTCCGCCCGCCGGAGCGCAGCAGCTGCGGTTCGGGCAGGCCCTCGTCGAACGAGGCGTCCCGCTTGCCCAGGGTGAGCAGGGCGAGGTCGTCCTGCGGCCGGGAGGTGACCTGCGCCCAGGCGCGCAACGCGGAGCGGAACGGCGTGCCACCGGGCAGCGCGCTGGCCCGGTGGAACGGGGAGATGCCCCGGTAGAACCCGTCGTCGTGGGTCAGGTAGGCGCCGCTGCGCAGCACCGGCAGCACCGGCAGCCCGGTCGGCCACGGCCGGGTCAGCGCGGCGGCCACCTGGTCGAAGTAGGCGCTGCCGCCGGCGGTCACCACCACCTGGTCCAGCCCGTCGAACCGGCCGGCCTCGGCCAGCCGCTCCACCAGCGCGCGCAGGTCAGCCAGGTAGGCGTCCACAGTGGACAGCGCGGCCGGGCTGGCGTCGTGTGCGAGCGCGCCCTCGTAGCCGGCGACACCGGCCAGCCGCAGGGTGGGGCTGGCCGCGACCGCGTCGGCCACGGCCAGTGCGGTGGCCAGGTCGCGGGCGCCGGTGCGGCCACCGGGCGCGCCCAGTTCGACCAGCACGTCCACCGGCCGGCGCGCGCCGGCCGCGCGCAGGGCCGCGTCCATCAGGGCCACGCCCCGGGTCGAGTCGACCCAGCAGGAGAAGGCGAACCCGGGGTCGGCGTCGAGCTGTCCGGCCAGCCAGCGCAGGGCCGCGGGGTCGAGCAGCTGGTTGGCCAGCAGCACCCGGCTGACCCGGAACGCCCGGTACACCCGCAGCTGACTGGCGTTGGCCGCGGTGATGGCCCAGGCGCCGTGGTCGAGCTGCCTGGCGAACAGCTGCGGGGCCATGGTGGTCTTGCCGTGCGGCGCCAGTGCCACGCCGTGCCGGGCGCACCAGTCGGCCATGGTGACGAGGTTGTGCTCCAGCGCGCCGGCGTCGAGGGTGACGATCGGACCGAGGAAGCCGTCCTCGAACAGGTCCAGCCGGCGCTCGGCCACCTCGGCCAGGGTGGCGCCACCGACCTCGCTGGGCAGGCCCTTGAACCGCCAGTCAACGCGTTCGGCGCGGATGGCCGCGAGCGCGGACCGGTCGATGCTCGCCGGTTGAACGCTGATCATGGGCGCCCCTATCTCGCTCGTTGCATGTGGCGCAACGATGGTTGCATATGGTGATGCAGGGGTGTGTAGCATTCCCCCAGTTCGCCGTCAACGCAACCAACAGCCCTGGGCTGCCGGAGGAATTAATGCGGTTGGAACACCAGGACGTCGTCCAGTTGGCGGGCCAGGCAGCCGCTGGCGGTCCGTCCGGCCAGCCAGCGTCCACAGTGGATCAACCAGCGCTCTCCGGTGACGTGGTGTGCCTCGGCGAGTCCATGGCCCTGCTCGTGCCGGCCGAGGCCGGCCCCGTGCACGAGGTGCGCACCTGGACCAGGACCGTGGGCGGCGCCGAGTCCAATGTGGCCTGCCACCTGGCCCGGCTCGGGGTGCGCAGCCGGTGGGTGAGCGCCGTCGGCCAGGACGCCTTCGGCCAGGCCGTGCTCGCCGACGTGGCCGCGGCCGGGGTGGACGTCAGCGACGTGCGGATCGACCCGGTCCGGCGCACCGGGCTGTACGTCAAGGAGGCCAGCGCCGGGGGCAGCCCGGTCCGCTACTACCGGGACGGCTCGGCCGCCGCCGGCATGGGCCCCGACCTGCTGGCCGGCCTCGACCTGGGCGCCACCCGGCTGGTGCACGTCAGCGGCATCACCGCGGCGCTGTCCGACAGCTGCCTGGCGCTGCTGCGCGCCCTGCTGCACGGCCCGCGCACCGGCTACCAGGTGTCCTTCGACCTCAACTGGCGTCCGGCGCTGTGGCGCGACAAGGACCCGGCCGTGCTGCGCGAGCTGGCCAACGCCGCGGACATCGTGCTCGCCGGCGAGGACGAGGCCGAGATCGTGTGGGGCACGGGCGAGCCGGCCGCGCTGCGCGCGCTGCTGCCCGCCCCGGCCACCCTGGTCGTCAAGCAGGGCGCCAGGGGCGCCACCCTCGTCGAGGGCGACCAGGAGGTGTTCGAGCCGGCGCTGCGGGTCGACGTGGTCGAGCCGGTGGGCGCCGGTGACGCGTTCGCCGCCGGTTTCCTGGCCGCGACCCTGCTCGGCCAGCCGGCCCGCACCCGGCTGCGCGCCGGCCACATCCGCGCCGCCGCCGTGCTGCTGACCAGGGAGGACGTTGGCGAGCCGCTCGCCGACGAGCTGGTCGAGAAGCTGCTGGCCGCGGACGAGGCCGGCTGGGCCGGCGCCCACCTGGTGGCCCCTGGCCGGCTGCTGGACCCCGGCGAGCGCCCACCGCTGGACCCCGGCGCGGTCACGCTGCCGGACTCCGGCGAGGGCGCGCCGTGAGCCAGAGCCTGGACCGCGCGCTCACCCTGCTCGCCGGCCTGGCCGACGGCCCCAAGACCCTGGACGAGCTGGCCGCCCGCGTCCAGGTGCACAAGACCACGGTGCTGCGGCTGCTGCGCACCCTGGAGTCGCACCGGTTCGTCCGCCGCGACGGCAACCACCACTACCGGCTGGGCACCGCCCTGTTCGACCTGGCCAACCGGGCCCTGGAAGAGCGCGACGTGCGGCGCAGCGCCGAGCCGGCCCTGCGCGAACTCAACGAGCGCACCGGCTACACCGTGCACCTGGCCAGCTACGAGGACGGCGAGGTCATCTACATCGACAAGTACGACAGCCGACACCCGGTGCGGATGTACTCCCGGGTGGGCCGGCGCGCGCCACTGCACTGCACGGCCGTGGCCAAGGTGCTGCTCGCCGAACTGCCCGAGGAGCGCCGGCGGCAGGTGGCCGAGCGCATCGACTACACCCCGCTGACCCGCAACACCATCCTGGACGCCCCGGCCTTTCTGGCCGAACTGGACCGGGTGCGGGCGCAGGGCTATGCCGTGGACAACGCCGAGCACGAGGACTTCATCCACTGCGTGGCCGCGCCGGTGCGCGGCGCCAGGGGCGAGGTGCTGGCCGCGGCGTCGGTGTCCGTGCCCAAGGTCCTGCTCGACCTGGACGGGCTGCTCGCCCTGGTGCCGCACCTGCTGGCCGCGACCCGCGCCGCCTCGGTCGAGTGCGGCTGGTCGGGGTAGCCCGAGGGTCGCGGGCCGGACACCCGTCGGGCGGCCGCCCGACGCGGGGCCCCACCCCGGCTCACCACGTGCCGCGAGCCGCGCGCACCGCAAGTAAGTTCACGTACCGCACGTGAGGAAAGGACAGCACCATGGCCAAGACCGCCATCCACACCGACGACGCCCCCACGCCCCCGGCCAAGTTCGCGCAGGGCGTGCGCAAGGGCAACATCCTGCAGGTCGCCGGGCAGGTCGGCACCGACCCGAAGACCGGTGCGGTGGTCGGCACGACCGTGGCCGAGCAGACCAGGCAGGCGCTGCGCAACGTCGAGGCCGTGCTCAAGGCCGGCGGGTCCAGCCTCGCCGACGTGGTGATGTTCCGCGTCTACCTCACCGACACCGCGCACTTCGGCGAGATGAACGAGGTGTACGGGGAGTTCGCGGTCGAGCCCTACGCCGCGCGGACCACCGTCTACGTGGGCCTGCCCGCCGGCCTGCTGGTGGAGATCGACGCGCTCGCCGTGCTCGACTGACCGCACCGCGCCAGCACCACCCGCGGTGGACGACCCGCGGTGGGGCGACCGGGGCGACAACGGCCGCCAACCGGGCCGGTGCCAGCGCGGCGCCGGCCCGGCCGGGGGCTCAGAACACCGGGCCCTCAGAACACCGGGCCGGTGTACTTCTCGCCGGGGCCCTGGCCCGGCTCGTCCGGGATCACCGAGGACTCGCGGAAGGCGCGCTGCAGGGACTGCAGGCCGTCGCGCAGTGGCGCGGCGTGCGGACCGAGGTACTCGGCCGAGGCCGTGACCAGGCCGGCCAGCGCGGTGATCAGCCGCCGCGCCTCGTCCAGGTCGCGCTTGGGGCTGGCCTGCGGGTCCTCGTCGGCGAGGCCGAGCCGTTCGGCCGCGGCCGACATCAGCATCACGGCCGCCCTGCTGATCACCTCGACGCTCGGCACGTCGGCCAGTTCACGCACGTCAAGCTCGGGATCGGGTACCTGCGGATCGTTCACGGTCTGGTACCCTGTCATGTGCGACCAGCCCCCGCCCACGCGGGGGCGGCAAGTGGAGCCCCGCTCCCACCCGCGTCGCCGCCGAGGCGGCCGGGTCCGGTCCCGCAGGTCAGCGGCCTGGCACGACCAGGAGCTGCTGTGGTGTGTCCGGCGCGCGAGCGTCGGATTGATCGGTAGGACAGGGCCCCGCGTCTTCAGGCGCCGGGGCCAGATCCATGTGCAGGGCCCCTCTAGCCACGCGACAGACGTGACATACCTCGAACTGAGGAGGCCCCATCAGCTCCGAGCCGCGCATCAACGACCGCATCCGCGTGCCCGAGGTCCGCCTGGTCGGACCCAACGGCGAACAGGTCGGGATCGTCCGCATCGAGGACGCGCTCCGGCTTGCGCAGGAAGCGGATTTGGACCTCGTCGAGGTCGCCCCGCAGGCGCGTCCGCCGGTCTGCAAGCTCATGGACTACGGCAAGTTCAAGTACGAGAGCGCGCAGAAGGCCCGCGAGTCACGCCGTAACCAGCAGCTCACGGTCATCAAGGAGCAGAAGCTCAGGCCGAAGATCGACTCCCACGACTACGAGACCAAGAAGAAGGCGGTCGTCCGCTTCTTGGAGCACGGCAACAAGGTCAAGGTGACCATCATGTTCCGTGGTCGTGAGCAGTCCCGGCCCGAGCTCGGGTACCGGCTGTTGCAGAGGCTGGCCGACGACGTGGCTGACATGGGCTTCGTCGAGGCCAACCCCAAGCAGGACGGCCGAAACATGATCATGGTGTTGGCGCCGCACAAGAACGTCAAGCCGCGTCCCCGGTCCGGTTCGGAGGACTCGGACATCGAGTCCGCCGAGGACTGACCCGACCAGGTCAGCGTCCAGGGACGAGGTCTCCTGCCACCGGAGCCAGCCGGCTCCGGTGACGAGGACGCACGCCGCCCGAGGGCGGCAGTACGAGAGCAAGGACGGAAATGCCGAAGAACAAGACGCACAGCGGGTCCGCCAAGCGCTTCCGGGTGACTGGCACCGGCAAGCTGCGCCGCGAGCGCGCTGGCCGCCGTCACCTGATGGAGAAGAAGGCCAGCACGCTGGCCCGCCGCCTGGAGGGCACCGCCGAGGTCGCCAGCAACGACGTGCCGCGCGTGAAGCGGCTGCTCGGTCGCTGACTCCGGCCCGCCCAGCGCGGGGCCGGGGCACGGCGCCGCAGCGCGCCGCACCGGCCGCCGCGCCGACCAGGCTCCCACCCGGCCGCGCCAGGTGACCCAGCCCGGGTCAGGGCCCTCACCTGGCTGTTCCAGGTGATCGGCGCTGGTCAGGGCGCTCACCTGGTTGTGCCAGGTGATCCGCCGCACCCACGCACACCGGGGCACATCACCAACGCCCCACGAGATCGACAGGACGGACCCCGTGGCTCGCGTCAAGAGGGCGGTCAACGCCCAGAAGAAGCGCCGCACGACCCTCGAACTGGCCAGCGGCTACCGCGGCCAGCGCTCGCGGTTGTACCGCAAGGCCAAGGAGCAGATGCTCCACTCGCTCAACTACGCCTACCGGGACCGCAGGGCCCGCAAGGGTGACTTCCGCCAGCTGTGGATCACCCGCATCAACGCCGCCGCCCGCCAGAACGGCATGACCTACAACCGCTTCATCCAGGGCCTCAAGGCCGCCGGGGTTGAGGTCGACCGCAAGATCCTGGCCGAGCTGGCCGTGAGCGACGCCACCGCGTTCGCCGCACTGGTCGAGCTGGCGCGCGCCAACGTGCCGGCGACCGGGGCCCAGGCCTGACCGGCCGGTTCCACGCACCGCGACCCGGGGACGCCCCGTTCACCGAACGGACTCCCCGGGTCGCTGCCGCTCGGCGGTTGACCAGGCGGGCCGGCCGGGAACGCGCCGGCCGCTTCCTCGCCGAGGGCGCCCAGGCGGTGCGTGAGGCACTGGGCTGGGCCGCGGCCGGCCAGGGCCGGGTGCACGAGCTGTTCGTCACCGAACCCGCCGCCGCCCGGCACGGCGACCTGCTGGCGCGGGCCGACGCGGCCGGTGTGCCGGTGGCGCTGGTCACCGAGCGGGCCGCGGCCGGCCTGTCCGAGACGGTGACCCCGCAGGGCCTGGTCGCCGTGTGCGACCTGCTGGACCGGCCGCTGGCCGCCGCCCTGCCACCGGCGCCCGGGCTGGTCGCCGTGCTGGTCGGGGTGGCCGACCCGGGCAACGCCGGCACGGTCACCCGGGTGGCGGACGCGGCCGGGGCCGACGCGGTGCTGTTCGCCGGCGACACCGTGGACCCGCACAACGGCAAGTGCGTGCGGGCGTCCACCGGCAGCGTGTTCCACCTGCCGCTGGCCCGTTCCCGGCAGGTGGACGAGGTGTTCGCGGCCTGCCGGGCGGCCGGGCTGCGGCTGGTCGCCGCGGACGGCCACGCCACCGGCGACCTGGACACCGCCAGCGCCGGGGGTGAGCTGGCCGCGCCCACCGCGTGGGTGTTCGGCAGCGAGGCGCACGGGCTGTCCGAGGCGGTCCGCGCCCAGGTCGACGACGTGCTGCGGGTGCCGATCCACGGCGCGGCCGAGAGCCTGAACCTGGCCACCGCCGCGGCCGTCTGCCTGTACGCGACAGCCCGTGACCAGCGTTCGGCTGGCCGGGCCCAGCGGTGCGAACGGCCCGACCGGCACGCGTGACGCGGCGTGGTCGTGATCGATCCGACCGTGGGCCAACTGCGTGAACCCGCCCAGGCCCGATCACCTAGTATCGGCCTGTTGCGCCCCGTGTCGACCCCTGGCGGAGCGCAGGTAACGCACCCCTGTCCGCGACGGACCACCAGGAGCTGTCTGTCAACCATGTCCGGAGCCAACGACCCGTACGACCCCAAGGAGGTCGCGGCGCTCGCGCCGGAGACCCTGCGTGCCGCCGTCGACCAGGCCGTCCAGGCGTTCACCGCCGCCGCCGACCTCGACGAGCTGGCCGCTGTCAAGCCCGCCCACCTCGGTGACCGCTCGCCACTGCTGACCGCCCGCCGCGAGATCGGCGCCCTGCCGCCGGCGGCCCGCGCCGAGGCCGGCAAGCGGGTGAACGAGGCGCAGAGCGCGGTCCGGGAGGCGTTCGCCACCCGACAGGCCCAGCTGCAGGTCGAACGCGACCAGCGGGTGCTGCGGGAGGAAGCGGTCGACGTCACCCTGCCCTGGGACCGGGTGCCCCGGGGCGCCCGCCACCCGATGACCACCCTGGCCGAGCGGATCGCCGACGTGTTCGTGGGCATGGGCTACGAGGTGGCCGAGGGCCCCGAGGTGGAGACCGAGTGGTTCAACTTCGACGCGTTGAACTTCGCCAAGGACCACCCGGCCCGCACCACCTCGGACACCTTCTACGTGGCGCCGGCCGACTCCGGCCTGGTGCTGCGCACGCACACCTCCCCGGTGCAGATCCGCTCGCTGCTGGAGCGGGAGCTGCCGGTCTACGTGGTCTGCCCCGGTCGGACCTTCCGCACCGACGAACTCGACTCCACCCACACCCCGGTGTTCCACCAGGTGGAGGGGCTGACCGTGGACAAGGGCATCACCATGGCGCACATGAAGGGCACGCTGGACGCGTTCGCCCGCGCCATGTTCGGCCCGGACTCGCGCACCCGGCTGCGCCCGCACTTCTTCCCGTTCGTCGAGCCCGGTGCCGAGGTCGACGTGTGGTTCCCGGAGAAGAAGGGCGGTGCCGGCTGGGTCGAGTGGGGCGGCTGCGGCATGGTGCACCCGAACGTGCTGCGCGCCTGTGGCGTCGACCCCGAGGTGTACTCGGGTTTCGCCTTCGGCATGGGGCTGGAGCGAACCCTGCAGTTCCGCAACGGCATCCCGGACATGCGGGACATGATCGAGGGCGACGTGCGGTTCACCCTGCCGTTCGGGACGGAGGCGTAGTGCCCGTCCCCTTCTCGTTCCCCTGTCCGGGGCCCGGACCCCGTGCCGCCGGCCGGACCACACGCCTCATCGAACAGCCAACGCGTTAGGAGCTGGAGTTGCGCATCCCGGTTACCTGGTTGACCGAGCACCTCGAACTGGACGAGGTGCCGACGCCGGAGCAACTCGCGGACGCCTTCGTTCGGGTCGGCATCGAGGTCGACGACATCCGTCCGCTCAACGCCGTCACCGGCCCGCTGGTGGTCGGCCGCGTGGTGCGGATCGAGGAGCTGACCGGGTTCAAGAAGCCGATCCGCTACTGCCAGGTCGAGGTCGGTGTGCTGGCGGCCGACGCGGCCACGTCGTCGACCGAGATCGACGACCCCGAGGGCATGGGGCTGACCGGCGGCACCGCCGCGACCGCCGGGACCGGCGAGGCCGCCCCGGACGTGCGGGGGATCATCTGCGGGGCGACCAACTTCGCCGAGGGTGATTTGATCGTGGCCGCGCTGCCCGGCGCGGTGCTGCCCGGCGGGTTCGCCATCTCGGCGCGCAAGACCTACGGCCACGTCAGCAACGGCATGATCTGCTCGGCCAAGGAGCTGGGCATCGGCGACGACCACAGCGGCATCCTGGTGCTGCCGCCGGGCACCGCCGCCCCCGGCACCGACGCGGTCGACCTGCTCGGCCTGGACGACACCGTGCTGGAGGTGACGCCCACGCCCGACCGGGGCTTCTGCTTCTCCGTGCGCGGCCTGGCCAGGGAACTGGCGTGCGCGCTGGACGTGCCGCTGATCGACCCGGCCATGCTGGAGGTGCCGCCGGGCGAGGGCGAGGTCGTCCCGGTGCACATCGAGGACGAGCAGGCCTGCTCCCGGTTCGTGCTGCGCCGGGTGACCGACCTGGACGCGACCGCGCCCACCCCGTGGTTCATCCGCCGCCGGCTGATGCTCGCCGGCATCCGGTCCATCTCGCTGGCCGTGGACGTCACCAACTACGTGATGCTGGAGCTGGGCCAGCCCCTGCACGCGTTCGACGCCGGCTCGGTGAAGGGGTCGCTGGTGGTCCGGCGGGCCAGGCCGGGGGAGAAGCTCACCACGCTCGACGACGTGCAGCGCGAGCTGGCCAGCGACGACATCGTCATCTGCGACGACACCGGCCCCATCTCGCTGGCCGGCATCATGGGCGGCGCCAGCACGGAGATCAGCGACACCAGCACGGACGTGCTGCTGGAGGCGGCGCACTGGGACCCGGCCTCGATCAGCCGGGGGGTGCGCCGGCACAAGCTGCCCAGTGAGGCGGCCCGGCGGTTCGAGCGGTTCACCGACCCGGCGCTGCCGCCGGCCGCGCTGGAGCGGGCCGCGCGCCTGCTGCGCGAGTACGGCGAGGGCCGCATCCACCCGGGTCGCACCGACGTCGGCCGGGTGTCGCTGTTCCCGCCGGTGAGCATGCCGATCGACCTGCCGGACAAGGTGGCCGGCGTCCGCTACGCGCGGGGCGTCACCGCCCGCCGGCTGCAGCAGATCGGCTGCGCCGTGGAGGTCACCACCAGCGACAGCGGTGTCACCATGGTCACCGCCACCCCGCCGACCTGGCGCAGCGACCTGCGCCAGCCCGCCGACCTGGTGGAGGAGGTGCTGCGGCTGGAGGGCTACGACAGCATCCCGTCGGTGCTGCCGACCGCCCCGGCCGGCCGGGGCCTGACCGAGGTGCAGCGCCGCCGGCGGACCGTGGCCAGGGCGCTGGCCGAGGCCGGCTACGTGGAGGTGCTGCCCTTCCCGTTCACCTCGCCGGCCACCTGGGACGCGTTCGGTTTCGCCCCCGACGACGTGCGGCGCAACACCGTGAAGGTGCTCAACCCGCTGGAGTCCGAACGGGACGAACTGGCCACCACGCTGCTGCCCGGCCTGCTGGAGTCCTTGCAGCGCAACGTGTCCCGGGGCCAGCGCGACGTGGCGCTGTTCCACGTCGGCCAGGTGACGCTGCCCAGCGCCACCCAGGTGCCCGTGCCCGACGTGCCGGTCGCCACCCGCCCGTCCGACGCCGAGCTGAGCAGCCTGCTCGCGGCGCTGCCTCGGCAGCCGCTGCACGTGGCCGTGGTGTTGGCCGGCCAGCGCCAGCGCACCGGCTGGTGGGGCAAGGGCGAGCCGGCCAGCTGGGCCGACGCCGTGCAGGCCGCCAAGATTGTTGCCGAGGCCTACGGCGTGGAGCTGCGCGCGGTCGCGGTGGAGTGCGCGCCGTGGCACCCGGGCCGGTGCGCCGAGCTGCGGGTCGGCGACTGGCCGGTGGGCCACGCCGGTGAGCTGCACCCCAAGGTGGTGGAGGCGCTCGGGCTGCCCCGGCGCACCTGCGCCATGGAGCTGGACCTGGACGCGTTGCCGCTGCGGGACAACCGGCCGGTCCCGCTGGTCTCGCCGTTCCCGCCGGTGCTGCTGGACGTGGCGCTGGTGGTGGACGCGGCCGTGCCCGCCGCCGATGTCGCGGCCGTGCTCCGCGGCGCCGGCGGTGACCTGCTGGAGGAGGTCCGGCTGTTCGACGTCTACACCGGCGAGCAGGTCGGCGCGGGCAAGCGGTCGCTGGCCTACTCGATGCGCTTCCGGGCGTTGGACCGGACGCTGACCGTGGAGGAGGCCACCGCGTCCCGCGACGCGGCCGTGGCCGCGGCGACCGAGCGGTTCGGCGCCACCCTGCGCGGCTGAGTTCTCGGCGGTGGGCGCCGGGTCCGGGTTCGCCCGGCCCGGCGCCCACCCGTTTCTCCGGCCGTCCACTGTGGACAGCCGCTGGCCGGGGCGCCCCCGTGCCGGGTTGACTCTCCACTGTGGACTTCGGCGCGCGCTGCCCCGTCGGGTGCCTGACCCGGCCGGCGGGCCCGCCCGCTCGGGCCGACTGCGGAGCGCATCCGGTGGGTCTCGTTCGAGTGATCCTGAGCCGTTCGCCCCAACCGGATCGTGCGCGTGCACCACGCTCGGCTGTGCCAACGGGAGTCTTCACCCGTCAGGAGGAGAGCGTGGCCCAGCAGTACGACGAGTTCGCCAACAGGAACTCCGACATCGAGCGCGTGGTCGGCCCGTACCGGGAGGAGGTGGAAATTCCGTCCCTGTGCGGTGTGCTCGGGCCGGTGCGCGGGAAACGCGTGCTGGACGTGGGCTGCGGCGACGGCGTGTACGCGCGGGTGATCAAGCAGCGCGGCGCCGCGCACGTGGTGGGCGTGGACGTGTCCGCCGGCATGATCGAGCTGGCCAGGGCCATCGAGGCGGAGCAACCGCTGGGCGTGGAGTACCGGGTGCACGACGCCACCACCATGCCGGTGCTGGACGCGTTCGACGTGGTGGTCGCCGCGGCCGTGCTGCACTACGCGGACACCCGGAGCACGCTGGTCCGGATGTGCGAGCGGATGTGCGCCAACCTGGTGCCCGGTGGTCGGCTGCTCGCCTACGTGGGCAACCCCACCGCCGACCCGCGGTCCGCGCAGGCCAACGGTTTCGTCCTGCACCGCCCGGCCGACCCGCACGACGGCGCCGCCTACACCATCTCGGTTCCCACCGTCCCGCCGATCGCGCTGCGGGTGCACTACTGGTCCCGCGAGTCCATGCAGGAGGCCCTGGAGTCGGCCGGGTTCACCGACATCAGATGGGAAGCGCTGGAACGGGTCCGGGTCGGGGCGACCGGGTCGCCGCCGGTGCGCCAGCCCGTGGCCAGCCCGGTCAACCTGCTGGTCAGCGCGCGCCGGAGGGAGCCGTGAGCACCGGCCAGCGGCAGCACGCCGACCCGCGCGGCAACGGCTCCCCGCGCCGGGTGTCCGACGTGTTCGAGGTGATGCGCACGCGCAGCGCCATGCGCAGCTACACCGAGGAACCCGTTGCCGACGCCGTGCTGGAGCGGATGCTGGACGCGCTGCTGGCCGCCCCGTCCGCGTCCAACAAGCAGGCGTGGGCCTTCGTCGTGGTCCGCGACCCGGCCCGGGTGCGCCGGGTGCGGGCGTTCTGCCCGGGCATCATCGGGGTGCCGGCACTGATCCTCGTCGCCTGCTTCGACCGGACACAGGCGCCGGACGACCCGGGCATGCTCCGGGTCGGCAGGCTGTGCGTGGCCATGGCGGTGCAGAACTTCCTGCTGGCCGGGCACGCGCTCGGCCTGGGCGGGTGCCCGGTGAGCAGCTTCCTCGTCGAGCCGGTGCGGTCCCTGCTGGACCTGCCGCGCCACCTGGACCCCGTGCTGGTCGTTCCCGTCGGACACCCGGCCCGTCAGGCCGAGCCGTCGCAGCGCCGCGCCAAGGCGGAGGTGATCAGGTATGAAACCTGGAAGTGACCCGGTGTCGCCGGAGCTGCGCGAGGGCATCGCGCTGCTGGCCGCCTACCTGCTCAGCAGCGGCCGGCGGCTGCTTGAGGAGACTCCCGGCTACGCGCTCTACCGGCTGTTGGAAGGGGCGCGCCGCGCTCTGGAGCTGCTGGAGACCGCCGGCGAGGCCACGCCGGACCTGGTCGCGGTGCGCAGCCAGTTGGACGGGGTGGTCTTCGGACCGCCCGCCGACCGCGATTTCGCCACCCTGTTGGACAACCTGTGCGCGGGGCTGGTCACCGCGCTGACCCAGCCGGACACCGCGGCCGAGCCAGCGCCGTGACGAAGTGCCCGCTGCTCAGCCGTGCTGGGGCCGGGCTTCGATGACGCTCAGCGTCGACGCGGTGGCGACGACGCGGCTGACTCGGAACCCGGCCTCGGCCAACAGGCGCGCGTAGCCGTCCCCGGTGCGCTCCCTGCCACCCAGCAGGACCAGCATCACCAGGTCGAGGGCCTTGCTCGGGTGGGGCGTGTCGTCGGCCGGAAGCAGCCGCTCGATGAGGACCAGCCGACTCTCCGGGCCCATCGCGCGCCGGCAGCCGCGCAGGATCGCCACCGCCTGCTCGTCCGACCAGTCGTGCAGGATCCACTTCAGCACGTAGAGGTCGCCACCGCGCGGGATCTCGCCGAACAGGTCACCGGTGACCACCTCCCAGCGGCCGTCCAGCCCGGCGGCCGTCATCCGCCGCCGGGCTGACTCGGCCACGTGGGGCTGGTCGAAGATCACCCCGGTGCTGTCCGGGCAGGCGCGCAGGATCGCGGCGAGCAGGGCGCCGTTGCCGCCGCCGACGTCGATGATCCGCCGCGCGGTGGCGAAGTCGTAGGCGTCGACCACCGCGCCGCTCTCCGCCACGGTGGCCTCGGTCATCGCGGCGTTGAACAGCGCGCCCCGCTCCGGCTGGTCGCGCAGCAGGGCGAAGAACGGCTGCCCGAACGTCTCGGGGCAGCTCGGCGCGCCCGTGCGCAGGCTGTGCATGGCGTCGGTGAACGCGTGGCAGACCTGCCCGGCGAACGCCACCATGGACCGCACCGTGCCGGGGTGGTCCGCGCGCAGGTGCTGGCCGAGCGGGGTCAGCGCGAACCAGCCGGCCGCCTCCTCCCGGAACACCCCCTGGCTGGCCAGCGCGCGCAGCACCCGGTGCAGCGCGTCGGGATGGGTGCCCGTGGCCGCCGCCAGGTCGCTGACCGCGCGCGGGCCGTCGGCCAGCAGCTCCGGCACGCCCACCTCCACCACCAGCTGGAGTGCTCTGGCGTAGAGGAAACCGTCGTTGAGCGCCAGCAGTCGCGCGCCGGCGTCGAGTTCGTGGTCCTGATCCATCTGCTGCTCGCTTCGCACTGGTGGGTTCGGTCAGGGGTGGGGGTAGTCCTCGGCCGGTCTGACGACCATGAATCCCTGGTTGCGCGCTGCCCGCAGCACTCCGTCCTGGTACCGCACCAGGTACTCCACCAGCGGAGTGCTCACGTGGTAGCAGTTCGCCGACGAGGAGACGCCGAAGATCGCCGGACTGTCCACGAAGAACGGCAGTTCGGCCAGCAGGTAGTTCAGGCCGGCGCGCAGCGTTTTCGGGGCGTCGCCGTCCGGGTCCGGTCTGGCCAGCAGGAAGCGGCGCACCATGTCCTCGCAGACCGAGGCGAACCGGTGGTCGCTGGCCAGTGCCTGGTCGACGTGGACGCGCAGGCGCTGGTAGGTCGGTTCGGCGAGGAAGTCGGACAGGGCGTGCACCCGGAAGCGGTCGCCGCCCGGCCGGATCTGCTCCAGCGCGCGCCGGATCCGGCGCCGCACGTCCCGGATCCGGGACTTGGCCAGCTTTGTCGCGTGCTGCGCGCTGTGGCCCAGCGCCACCAGCATCGTGTCGATGTGGGTGTCCACGTAGAGCACGTCGACGTCGGTGAAGAAGTGCCCGGCCCAGGTGAGCAGGGCGGCGAGGCGTTCTTGGGTGAAGTAGCTGTTGCCGGTGCTGACACCGATCAGGGCGTGGTCCCCGTGCTGCCAGATGCGCTGGCAGCGGGCGCTGCAGGGTTCGGCGTGGAACCCGTGCGCGGGGTTGGGGAGTAAGTCGAGGGACATGGTCTTCCTCCGGACGCGCGAGTGGCTTCGGGGTGGCCACGCGCTGGCGACTGGGGCTGGTACCGGTGCGCTGACCTCAGCGACCCCAGGAACACCCGGACCAGCTGGAAAGCGCGTGCCATCGCCGTTCCAGCGAGTCATCGACGTCCGGTTCCCTCTTCTGCGGGCTGGGGTGAACTCCACCGATCCAGAACCAATTCCACCGTGTGGTCGGCTGGTGGGGCGAGCACATGCACCCGAACGAGTGGTCGGCGGCTGCTCCGTCAGGCCGGCCGGGACCGGCGTCGCGGGCCGTACCAGCACCGGTCGGCCACCGGCTGCACGGCGAGCACGGCCACCGCGGCCAGCAGGGCGAGCGCGCCGACCAGCACGTCGTGCGCGGCCCAGGCGCCGGCGGCCGCACCGGCGAGGACGACCACCGGGCGGATGAGGGTGCCCGGCCCGAGGACGAGGGCGGTGGCGAGGAACCGCCGCCGCCAGTCCAGCAGGGCGTGGCCGGCCAGCGCGGCCAGCACCACGGCCGCGTAGGGCAGGTACACCGCGAGCATGACCTGGCCCGCGCGCAGGTACGGCGCGACGCGCGCGGCACCGCCCAGCACGTCACCACCCAGCACAGCACCGCCCAGCACAGCACCGCCCAGCACGTCCGCGAGCACACCACCGAGCACCGGCACCAGCAGGAGGAGCACCGTGCGGCAGCCCCGCGCCGCCGCCACGACATCACCCCGACGGTGCCGGATCAGCCCGGTGCGCCCGGCCGAGGAGCGGAAGCCGGCGAACGCGCCGTCCAGCGCGGCCAGCACCAGCAGTGCGCTGGCCACGGCCCAGGCGCTGCCCGTCACGCGCGCGTTCCCGTGATCGGGCGGACCACGTGGGTGAGCCGGGGCAGCCAGCGCGGCCCGTCCACGCAGGCGATCCGGTAGCCGTCCGCGCCAAGGCGGGCCGCGCGCAGCAGCGCGGCCGCGGGGTGGGCGCGGCGCGCGGACAGCACACCGTCGTGGCGGGACACCGCCTCCCGCGTCCGCGCCCGGTGGAACACCCAGGCGCCCAGCGTGGCCCACGGACCGGCGTCGAAGTCCCAGTGGGCGAAGGCGTGCACGCCCAGCCGCCGCTGGGCCGCGAAGAACTCGGGCAGCTGCGCGGCCGGCAGGTGGTGCAGCAGGCCGGTGGAGATCACGATGGTGCGGGCGCCGTCCTCGACGGCCACGCCGGGCTCGAACGCGTCACCGGTGACGAACCGGCAGCGCAGCCGCTCCACCCCGGCCAGGCGGGTGGCCTGTGCGATGAGCGTCGCGTTGAGGTCGACCCCGACCAGCTCCACCCGGTCGCCGGTCCGACATGAACGACATTGAGTGAGCTTGCATGGTTGTGCATAATCATGCGTATGACGGTTCGGATCGCAGTGGCCGGAGCCAGCGGCTATGCCGGAGGAGAGCTGCTACGTCTGCTGCTCACCCACCCCGAGGTCGAGATCGGCGCGCTCACCGCGGGCGGCAACGCGGGCAGCCGACTCGGGCAGCACCAACCGCACCTGGTGCCCCTGGCCGACCGCGTCCTGACCGAGACCACCCCGGCGGCACTGGCCGACCACGACGTGGTCTTCCTCGCGCTGCCGCACGGGCACTCCGCCGAACTGGCCGCCCAGCTCGACGAGCGGACCGTGGTCATCGACTGCGGCGCCGACCACCGGCTGACCAACCCCGCCGACTGGCAGCGCTGGTACGGCGGCGAGCACAGCGGCAGCTGGCCCTACGGCCTGCCCGAACTGCCGCTCGCCGACGGTCGCACCCAGCGCGACCTGCTGCGCGGCAGCCGGCGGGTGGCCGTGCCCGGGTGCTACCCCACGGTCAGCAGCCTGGCGCTGGCCCCGGCCCTGCGGGAGCACCTGGTGCGGCCCGAGGTCGTGGTGGTCGCCGTGTCCGGCACCTCCGGCGCGGGCAAGAGCCTCAAGCCGCACCTGCTCGGCTCCGAGGTGATGGGCTCGGTCAGCGCCTACGGCGTGGGCGGCGCCCACCGGCACACCCCCGAACTGGCGCAGAACCTGGCCGCGGCCGGCGGCACACCGGTGAGCGTGTCGTTCACCCCGGTGCTCGCGCCCATGCCCAGGGGCATCCTGGCCACCTGCACCGCGCCGCTGGCCGACGGGGTGGACGCCGACGCGGTCCGCGCCGCCTACCAGAAGACCTACGCCGACGAGCCGTTCGTGCACCTGCTGCCGGCCGGCCAGTGGCCGACCACCGCGGCCACGCTCGGTGGCAACGCGCTGCACCTGCAGGTCACCGTGGACGCCGACGCCCGGCGCCTGGTCGCGGTGGCCGCCATCGACAACCTCACCAAGGGCACCGCCGGCGGCGCCGTGCAGTGCATGAACCTGGCCCTCGGCCTGCCGGAGAGCACCGGACTGACCACCCTGGGAGTCGCGCCATGACCGAACCGACCACCGATCCCTCGGCAGCGCCGTACACGCCGGACACCTCGGCCGGGGTGACCGCGCCGCGCGGCTTCCGCGCCGCCGGGATCGCCGCCGGCATCAAGCCCTCCGGTGCCCCCGACCTGACCCTGGTGGTCAACGACGGGCCCGAGCAGACCGCGGCCGGCGTGTTCACCACCAACAAGGTCAAGGCCGCGCCCGTGCTGTGGTCCCAGCAGGTGCTGCGGCAGCGCCGGCTGCGCGCGGTGCTGCTCAACTCCGGCGGGGCCAACGCCTGCACCGGGCCCGAGGGCTTCCAGGACACCCACGCCAGCGCCGAGCGGGTGGCCTCGATCCTGGGCGTCGGCGCGGTCGAGGTGGCGGTCTGCTCCACCGGGCTGATCGGCGAGCGGCTGCCCATGGACAACGTGCTGGCCGGGATCGCCGAGGTGGCCGGCGCGCTGGCGGACACGCCCGAGGCCGGGCTGGCCGCGGCCACCGCGGTGATGACCACCGACACCAGGCCCAAGCAGGCGGCCGTGCACCACCCCGACGGCTGGGCGGTCGGCGGGTTCGCCAAGGGCGCCGGCATGTGCGCGCCGAACATGGCCACCATGCTCAGCGTGCTGACCACCGACGCGGTGGTCGACGCCGACGTGCTCGACCGCGCCCTGCGCGAGGCCGTGACGTGGTCGTTCAACAGCCTCAACGTGGACGGCGGCACCTCCACCAACGACACCGTGCTGCTGCTCGCCTCCGGCGCCTCGGGCCAGCGCCCCGACGAGGAGTCGTTCACCAACCTGCTCACCGCGGTGTGCGCCAACCTGACCACCCAGCTGCAGGCCGACGCCGAGGGCGTGACCAAGCGCGTGGTGGTCAGCGTGATCGGCGCGGCCGACGCGGCCGAGGCCAAGCAGGTCGCCAACGTGGTCGCCGAGGACAACCTGGTCAAGACCGCGCTGTTCGGCTCGGACCCCAACTGGGGGCGCATCGCCATGGCGGTGGGCCGCAGCGGCGCCAAGGTCGACCAGGACCGGCTGGACATCATCATCAACGGGGTCACCGTGTGCCGGGGCGGGGTGCGCGGTGAGGACCGCTCCACCGTGGACCTGAGCGGGCCCCAGGTGGGCATCGTGATCGACCTCGGCCTGGGCGAGGGCACCGCCGACGTCTACACCACCGACCTGTCGCACGCCTACGTCGAAGAGAACAGCGCGTACTCGTCATGAGCGGCCACCTGAGCCAGCAGGAGACCACCGGGGTGGGCGGCCTGGCCGCCAGGGCACGGGCCAGGGAGCAGGCCGCGGCCAAGGCCGAGGTGCTGGTCGAGGCGCTGCCCTGGTTGCAGCGCTTCCACGGCGCGCTGGTGGTGGTCAAGTACGGCGGCAACGCCATGGTCGACGACGAGCTGAAACGGGCCTTCGCCCAGGACATGGTGTTCCTGCGGTTGGCCGGCCTGCGCCCGGTGGTGGTGCACGGCGGCGGCCCGCAGATCACCGCCATGCTCGACCGGCTGGGCATGGCCGGCGAGTTCCGCGGCGGGCTGCGGGTGACCACGCCGGAGACCATGGACGTGGTGCGCATGGTGCTGGTCGGCCAGGTCGGTCGGGAACTGGTCGGGCTGATCAACAAGCACGGCCCGTACGCGGTGGGCATCTCCGGTGAGGACGCCCAGCTGTTCACCGCCGCGCGGCGGCCGGCCGTGGTGGACGGCGAGCCGGTGGACGTCGGCCTGGTCGGCGACGTGGTCGAGGTCAACCCGGACGCGGTGCTGGACATCGTGCACGCCGGGCGCATCCCGGTGGTGTCCACCGTGGCCCCGGACGCCGACGGCGTGGTGCACAACGTCAACGCGGACACCGCGGCGGGCGCGCTGGCCGTGGCGCTGCGCGCGGAGAAGCTGGTCGTGCTCACCGACGTGGAAGGCCTGTACGCCAACTGGCCGGACCGGTCCTCGCTGCTCAGCCGGGTGCGCGCGGACGAGCTGACCGCCATGCTGCCCAACCTGGTCAGCGGCATGGTGCCGAAGATGGAGGCGTGCCTGCGCGCGGTCCGCGGCGGGGTGCCCGCCGCGCACATCATCGACGGTCGGCTGCCGCACTCGGTGCTGTTGGAGGTCTTCACCAGCCAGGGCGTGGGGACGATGGTGCTACCAGAGGAGGAGACGGGATGACCGGGCCGACGACCGAGCACCCCACCCAGCCACCCGCCGCCGGCGCGACCAAGTCCACTGTGGACGCGCTCGCCGCGGTGTCGTCCAATGCGGACGGACGCGAGCGGTGGCAGGGCGCGCTGATGAACAACTACGGCACGCCCCAGCTCACCCTGGTGCGCGGCGAGGGCGCCCACGTGTGGGACGCCGACGGCAACCGCTACCTCGACCTGCTCGGCGGCATCGCGGTGAACGCCCTCGGCCACGCCCACCCCGCCGTCGTCGAGGCGGTGCAGCGGCAGATCGCCACCCTGGGCCACGTCTCCAACTTCTACGCCAGCCAGCCGGCACTGGACCTGGCCGCCGCCCTGCTGGACGTGCTCGGCGTCGGCGACAGCGGCCGCGTGCTGTTCTGCAACTCCGGCGCCGAGGCCAACGAGGCCGCCTTCAAGCTGGCCCGGCTCACCGGCCGGCCCAAGATCGTGGCCTGCGAGGGCGCCTTCCACGGCCGCACCATGGGCGCGCTCGCGCTCACCGGGCAGCCGGCCAAGCGGGAGCCGTTCCAGCCGATGACGCCCGGCGTGGTGCACGTGCCCTACGGCGACGTGGCCGCGCTGGAGGCCGCGGTGGACGCGGACACCGCCGCGGTGTTCCTCGAACCGGTGCTGGGCGAGGGCGGGGTGGTGGTGGCCCCGGACGGCTACCTGGCCGCCGCCCGCGAGTTCACCAGCCGCGCGGGCGCGCTGCTGGTCATCGACGAGGTGCAGACCGGGATCGGCCGACTGGGCAGCTGGTTCGCCTTCCAGCGGGCCGGGATCGTTCCCGACGTGGTGACCCTGGCCAAGGGGCTGGGCGGCGGCCTGCCGCTGGGCGCGTGCGTGGGCATCGGCGCCGCGGCCGGCCTGCTCCAGCCCGGCCAGCACGGCACCACCTTCGGCGGCAACCCGGTGTGCTGCGCCGCCGGCCTTGCCGTGCTGCGCACCATCGCGGCCGAGCGGCTCTGCGAGCACGCGGCCGAACTGGGCAAGGAGATCGCCAGCGGCGTTGAGGAACTGGGCCACCCGCTGCTGGCCGGCGTGCGCGGCACGGGCCTGCTCATCGGCCTGCTGCTGCGCCAGCCGGTGTCCGCGACCGTGGCCTCGGCCGCGGCCGAGGCCGGCTACCTGGTCAACGCGGTGCAGCCGGACGCCATCCGGCTGGCCCCGCCGCTGGTGCTGGAACGGGCCCAGGCCCGGCAGTTCCTGGCCGACCTGCCCGCCCTGCTCGACGCGGCCCTGCCGGGCCGGCCAACCACGGAGGCATGAGATGCCACGCCACTTCCTGCGCGACGACGACCTGAGCCCGGCCGAGCAGTTGGCCGTGCTGGACCTGGCCGACCAGCTCAAGACCGACCGGCTGGGGCACAAGCCACTGGCCGGCCCCCGCTCGGTCGCGGTGCTGTTCGAGAAGAACTCCACCCGCACCCGGCTGTCCTTCGAGGTGGGCATCGCCCAGCTCGGCGGCAACCCGATCATCGTGGACGGCCGGATGATGCAGCTGGGCCGCGAGGAGACCATCGAGGACACCTCCCGGGTGCTGTCCCGCTACGTCGACGCCGTGGTCTGGCGCACCTTCGCGCAGAAGCGGCTGGAGGCGATGGCCTCGGTGTCCCGGGTGCCGGTGATCAACGCGCTGACCGACGAGTTCCACCCCTGCCAGGTACTGGCCGACCTGCAGACCATCCGGGAGCGGCACGGCCGGCTGGCCGGCCTGACCCTGGCCTACTTCGGCGACGGCGCCAACAACATGGCCCACTCGCTGCTGCTCGGCGGCGCCACCGCCGGCCTGCACGTGCGCATCGCCGGACCCGAGGGCTTCACGCCCCACCCCGACGTGGTGCTGGCCGCCAAGCAGCGCGCCGGGCAGACCGGGGGCAGCGTGACCGTGCTGACCGACGCGCGCACCGCCGCGGCCGGCGCGGACGTGCTGGTCACCGACGCCTGGACGTCGATGGGCCAGGAGAACGACGGCAAGGACCGGGTGGGCCCGTTCCTGCCGTTCCAGATCAACGCCGCCCTGCTGGCCGAGGCCGCGCCTGGCGCGACCGTGCTGCACTGCCTGCCAGCGCACCGCGGCTGGGAGATCACCGACGAGGTGCTCGACGGGCCGGCCAGCGCGGTGTGGGACGAGGCCGAGAACCGGCTGCACGCCCAGAAGGCGCTGCTGACCTGGCTGCTGACCCACGCCGAGTCCGGGGAGCGACGATGACCACGGCGGCGACCAGGGCGGCCAGGCAGGCCCGCATCGTCGAACTGGTCGCGCAGCGGGCCATCCACAGCCAGACCGAGCTGGCCAAGATCCTCGCGGTGGAGGGCATCGAGACCACCCAGGCCACCCTGTCCCGGGACCTCGACGAGCTGGGCGCGGTCAAGCTGCGCGGTGCCGACGGCGGCGCCGCCGTCTACGTCATCCCGGAGGACGGCAGCCCGATCCGGGGTGTGCAGGGCGGCACCTCGCGGCTGAGCCGGCTGCTCGGCGAGCTGCTGGTCTCCGCCCAGTCCTCGGCCAACCTGGCGGTGCTGCGCACCCCGCCCGGCGCGGCCCACTTCCTGGCCAGCGCGTTGGACCGGGCCGCACTGCACGACATCGTCGGCACCATCGCCGGTGACGACACCATCCTGGTCGTGGCGCGGGAACCGCTGAGCGGCGCCGACCTCGCCGCCCGGCTGACCGCGCTGGCCAGCGGAGAACACGACGCGAGCAATCCCCCGCGCGCGGGGGCGATCGAGGAGAACGAGCATGACTGACCGGGTCGTGCTGGCCTACTCCGGTGGGCTGGACACGTCGGTGGCCATCGGCTGGATCGCCGAGGAGACCGGTGCCGAGGTCATCGCGGTGGCGGTGGACGTCGGCCAGGGCGGCGAGGACCTGGACACCATCCGCAAGCGGGCGCTGGCCTGCGGCGCGGTCGAGGCCGTCGTGGTCGACGCGCGCGACGAGTTCGCCGAGGGGTACTGCCTGCCCGCCCTGCAGGCCAACGCCCTGTACATGGACCGGTATCCGCTGGTGTCCGCGCTGTCCCGACCGGTGATCGTCCGGCACCTGGTGGAGGCCGCCCGGCGGTACGACGCCAGCACGGTCGCGCACGGCTGCACCGGCAAGGGCAACGACCAGGTCCGCTTCGAGGTCGGCGTTGGCGCGCTCGCCCCGGACCTGACGGTGCTGGCCCCGGTCCGCGACTACGCCTGGACCAGGGAGAAGGCCATCGCCTGGGCCGAGCGGCGGGGTCTGCCGATCGACGTCACCGCGCGCTCGCCGTACTCGATCGACCAGAACGTGTGGGGCCGGGCCGTGGAGACCGGGTTCCTGGAGGACATCTGGACCGCGCCCACCGAGGACGTCTACGCCTACACCGCCGACCCGGCCGAGCCGCGCGATCCCGACGAGCTGGTGCTCACCTTCGACCAGGGCGTGCCCGTGGCCATCGACGGCGAGACCGTCACCGTGCTGCAGGCGGTCCAGGAGCTGAACCGGCGGGCCGGCGCGCAGGGCGTCGGCCGGCTGGACCTGGTCGAGGACCGGCTGGTGGGCATCAAGAGCCGCGAGGTCTACGAGGCGCCCGGCGCCATCGCGCTGATCACCGCCCACCAGGAGCTGGAGAACGTCACCCTGGAGCGCGACCTGGCCCGGTTCAAGCGGCAGGTCGAGCAGCGCTGGGGCGAACTGGTCTACGACGGCCTGTGGTTCTCGCCGCTCAAGGAGGCGCTGGACAGCTTCCTGGCCACCACCCAGCAGCACGTCTCCGGTGAGATCCGGCTGGTGCTGCACGGCGGCCGCGCCGTGGTGACCGGCCGGCGCGGCGAGGAGTCGCTGTACGACTTCCACCTGGCCACCTACGACGAGGGCGACAGCTTCGACCAGTCGCTGGCCAAGGGCTTCGTCCAGCTGTGGGGGCTGCCCAGCAAGATCGCGGCCAGGCGGGAGCAGCTCGCCGGGCGGCAGCTAGGGTCCGCCCGGTGAACGCACGCCCCGTGAACGCACCCGACGACCAGGCACCGCCGGCATCCGCCCAGCTGTGGGGCGGCCGGTTCGCCAGCGGCCCGGCCGAGGCCATGGCCGCGCTGAGCCTGTCAACCCACTTCGACTGGCGGCTGGCCGACTACGACATCGCCGGCTCCCGGGCGCACGCCCGGGTGCTGCACCAGGCCGGGCTGCTCACCGACGACGAGCTGCGGCGGATGCTGGCCGCGCTCGACCAGCTCGCCGCCGACGTGGCCGCCGGCACCTTCACCCCGGTCCCGGCCGACGAGGACGTGCACACCGCCCTGGAACGCGGCCTGCTGGAGCGGGCCGGCAAGGACCTGGGCGGCAAGCTGCGCGCCGGCCGGTCCCGCAACGACCAGATCGCCACCCTGTTCCGGATGTGGCTGCGCGACGCGGCCCGGCGGATCGCCGAGGGCACCCTGGACGTGGTGGACGCGCTGGTCAGCCAGGCCACCGCGCACCCGGACGCGGCCATGCCCGGCCGCACCCACCTGCAGCACGCCCAGCCCGTGCTGCTGGCCCACCACCTGCTCGCGCACGCCCAGTCCCTGGTGCGCGACGTGGACCGGCTGCGCGACTGGGACCGGCGCGCCGCGGTCTCGCCGTACGGCTCGGGCGCGCTGGCCGGCTCGTCGCTGGGCCTGGACCCCGCCGCCGTCGCCGAGGAACTGGGCTTCACCTCGGCCGTGGACAACTCCATCGACGGCACGGCCTCCCGCGACTTCGCCGCCGAGATCGCCTTCTGCCTGGCCATGCTCGCGGTGAACCTGTCCCGGATCGCCGAGGAGGTCATCATCTGGACCACCTCGGAGTTCGGCTACGCCGTGCTCGACGACGCCTGGGCCACCGGCAGCTCGATCATGCCGCAGAAGAAGAACCCGGACGTGGCCGAGCTGACCAGGGGCAAGTCCGGCCGGTTGATCGGCAACCTGACCGGCCTGCTGGCGACCCTCAAGGCCCAGCCGCTGGCCTACAACCGGGACCTGCAGGAGGACAAGGAGCCCCTGTTCGACTCGGTGGACCAGCTGGAGCTGCTGCTCCCGGCGATCGCCGGCATGCTCGGCACCCTCCGGTTCGACACCGCGCGGATGGCCGCGAGCGCGCCGGCCGGCTTCACCCTGGCCACCGACATCGCCGAGTGGCTGGTCCGCCAGGGCGTGCCGTTCCGGGTCGCGCACGAGGCCGCCGGCGCGTGCGTGCGCGCGGCCGAGGCCCGCGGGGTGGGCCTCGACGAGCTGACCGACGCGGAACTGGCGGACTGCTCGCCGCACCTGACCCCCGAGGTGCGTACCGTGCTCACCGTGCAGGGATCGATCTCCTCCAGGAACGCCCGGGGCGGCACCGCCGCCGAGCGGGTGGCAGAGCAGCGCGACCGGCTGGTGGACGTGGTCCAGGCGCAGCGGGACTGGGCGCGCCGTCCGGTCCGGCCGGCCTGATGGCGCTGATGTCGGCCCCACGACAGCTGACCGAGCAGGAGCTTTCCGTCGACCCGGTCGACGCGGCCAAGCTCCTGCTCGGCTGCGTGCTGCAGGCGGACACCCCGCAGGGCCCGGTCGCGGTGCGCCTGGTCGAGGTGGAGGCGTACCGCGGCGGTGACGACCCGGCGTCGCACTGCTACCGCGGCCGCACCCCGCGCAACGACGTGATGTTCGGCCCGGCCGGGCGGCTGTACGTGTACTTCGTGTACGGCATGCACTACTGCGCCAACATCGTCTCGCTCACCGACGGGGTGCCCGGTGCCGTGCTGCTGCGCGCCGGTGAGGTGATCACCGGCGTGGACATCGCCAGGGCGCGCCGGCCCTCCGCGCGCAGCACCGCCGAACTGGCCAAGGGCCCGGCCCGGCTGACCGGCGTGCTCGGGCTGGACCGCGCGCACAACGGGATCAACCTCACCGACCCGGACTCACCCCTGCGCGTGCTGGCCGGTGACCCGGTGCCGGCCGAGTCGATCAAGGCGGGACCCCGGGTCGGCGTGGCCGTGGCCATGGACGTGCCCTGGCGGTTCTGGGTGGACGGCTCGCCAGCGGTGAGCACCTACCGGCGCGGCGGCAAGCGCGGCACCCGGTCCGGCTGAAACCGGTTGGGACCAGGTCGAGGCCGTGGGGGAAGATGCTGGCGTGAGTGAGCACATCCTCGACGAGCTGTCCTGGCGCGGCCTGATCGCGCAGTCGACCGACCTGGAGCACCTGCGGCACGACCTCGACCAGGGGCCACTCACGCTGTATTCCGGCTTCGACCCGACCGCGCCCAGCCTGCACGCCGGCAACCTGGTCCCGCTGCTCACCCTGGCCCGGTTCCAGCGGGCCGGGCACCGGCCGATCGTGCTGGCCGGCGGCGCGACCGGGATGATCGGCGACCCCAGGGACACCGGTGAGCGGACGCTGAACTCGCTGGACGTGGTCGCGGACTGGGCCGACCGCATCCGCGGCCAGCTGGAGCGGTTCGTCGAGTTCGACGACTCGGCGACCGGCGCGATCGTGGAGAACAACCTGAACTGGACCGGCGGCCAGTCGGTGCTGGAGTTCCTCCGCGACGTCGGCAAGCACTTCTCGGTCAACGTGATGCTGGCCAGGGAGACGATCAAACGCCGGCTGGAGACCGACGGGATCTCCTACACCGAGTTCAGCTACCTGCTCCTGCAGTCCCAGGACTACCTGCACCTGTACCGGGCCTACGGCTGCCGGTTGCAGATCGGCGGCTCCGACCAGTGGGGCAACATCCTGGGCGGGGTGGACCTGGTCCGCCGGGTCGACGGCGGCTCCGCCCACGCGATGACCATGCCGTTGGTGACCGACGCCGAGGGCCGCAAGTTCGGCAAGTCCACCGGCGGCGGCAACCTGTGGCTGGATCCGGCGATGACCTCGCCGTACGCCTGGTACCAGTACTTCGTCAACGCCAGCGACGCCGACGTCGGCCACTACCTGCGACTGTTCACGTTCCTTCCGGCCGAGGAGATCAACGCGCTGGAACGGGACATGGCCGAACGCCCACAGTTGCGCTCGGCCCAGCGCCGGCTGGCCGAGGAACTCACCACGCTGGTGCACGGTGAACGGGAGACCCGGCAGGTGATCGCGGCCAGCCAGGCCCTGTTCGGCCGGGGCGAGCTGCGCGAGCTGGACGAGCACACGCTGGACGCGGCCATGGCCGAGGTGCCCACCGGCACGGTGACCCTCGCCGAGCAGCCGACCATCGTGGACCTGCTGGTGGCCGCCGGGTTGGCGCCGAGCAAGGGGGCGGCCCGGCGGACCGTGCAGGAGGGCGGTGCCTACGTGAACAACACCAAGGTGGCCGACGAGTCCTGGCAGCCCGGTACCGACGACCTGCTGTACGGCAGGTGGCTGGTGCTGCGTCGGGGCAAACGGAACACCGCCGGCGTCCAGGTGCAGCACTGACCGCGATTTCCCTGGTGAGTGCGGTCACACCAGTGGCCGCCAATCCGGGCGCTGGCCGGGTTCCACGCCGCGAAACAGGCTCCTACCAGCGGTTTTGTCGATGTTGACGAGCCGGGGGCGGGATTTGACTTCCCGTTCCCCGGCGCGTAACTTTCTCTCTGCCAGCGCGGAGCGGGCCCACCGGCCGGAAGGCCACCGGGGACGCTGCCTGGCGATGGACACGAACCAAGCTCCCACGATGTGGTAGAGTGGGTGTCCGCTGATGCGAGATCCCCAGCAGCAAGGACTCCGACGGAGTCGGCTTGTCGCGGGTTCTCGGGTCACACAGCGTAAAACCAAAAGCCGAAACGGTGGGGTTTTCTGCTGGGCGAATCCGGTTCACTGGAGCCGATTTGACAGCGGAAAAACGAGTCGGATAGGCTGACGGAAAGCGAAAACTGAATACGGATCAGGGTTGGTCCTGATGAATCGGGAAAGT
>NZ_JAMTCK010000012.1 GCF_024171785.1 Goodfellowiella coeruleoviolacea | reverse complement strand
GGTTTGCAAAGTCGACTCGCGGGCGAGGGGGTGCGGAGGGATCAGTCGTCGTTCCAGGAGCGGTCCTGGTCGTCGGCTGACTTGGTGCGCTCCTTGGCGATGTCCAGTGCCCTGGCCGCGGTCTGCTCGTCCGGGTAGGGCCCCATCCGGTCGAGCGCCCGGCACTCGGCGCCGCGCTCGGGCTTGTGGTGCTTCAGGCAGTAGTACCAGGCATCCGGTTCCACCATGCGTCGAGCGTCGCACGCGCGCGCCCGGCTGTCACCCGTCGCGGCTCACCACTGGCCGGTCGGCGGCTGGCCGTGGCCGGCGGAGTAGCCCTGGCTGTACGCCTGCTGGTAGTTCTGCGCGCCCTGCGGGCCGTACCCCGGCGCCTGCTGAACCGGCATGCCCTGAGCTGGCGTGCCCGGCACCGGCATGCCCTGCACCGGCATGCCCGGGGCCGGCGTGGCCGGTGGGGTCTGCACGGGCACGCCGCGCGGCGGCGTGTACTGGGTGTCGGTGGCGTGCTGCTGCGGAATCGGGTCCAAACAGGACACCAGCACGGTGGTGTCCTCGGCGTTGTTGATGCGCGCGCCGGTGCGCTCCCGGTAGACCAGGTCGCCGTCGACGTCGATCTCCACCATGCAGCCGACCTCGGCGAGCTGGTCCTCGTCCAGGTCGACCAGCTTCTCGTACCTGGACGGCACCACCCGGTAGATCGGCCAGGTCAGGTGGGCGTAGGCCTGGTGCAGTTCGGCGAGCAGGTGGGTCATCTGCTGCTGCCACGGCAGCGGCATGGACTCCACCAGGGTGCGCGGCAGCACCACGTACGACTGGTCAACGCCGTGTCTGGCGGTGGCCAGGTAGTCGCGGACGGGCGTGGTGGAGGCTGGCGGGCCGGCCGGACGTGGAATGGGATCGGGAGTGAACATGGTGTTGCGCCTCCTGCACGCGAGTGCGGTCTCACACGCCCGGCCGCACGGCCTGGGGCATCAGTTCCGAATCATCCCAGTTGAGGTTGCTGATCTTGACCACGTCCCCGGTCTGCGGAGCGTGCACGTACTTGCCGTCACCGAGGTAGATCGCCACGTGGTGGACGGTGTTCGGATCGCTCCGGTCGGTGGCCCAGAACAGCAGGTCGCCCGGCTGGGCGTCGCGCACCGGCAGGAAGGCGCCGCCCTTGGCGTACTGGTCCTGCGACACCCTGGGCACGGTGATGCCGGCCGACTCGAACGCCCGCAGCACCAGGCCGGAGCAGTCGTAGGTGTCCGGACCGGTCGCGCCCCACACGTACTCCTCACCCAACTCGGCCAGCGCGTACTGGATGGCGGTGCCGGCCGCCTGGGACGGCGGCAGCAGGTTGCCGACGCCCCGGCCGCACCCGGTCGGGTCGGTGATCTGACCCAGCCCGCTGATCAGCGACGCGGCCATGGGTTCCCAGCGGTGGTAGCGGTCCGGGAACGCCGAGCGCTCCACGGCCTGGGACACGTCCCCGGGCCGGCGCTCCTGCCAGTTGGGCACCTTCTGCAGCACGTCGTAGAACTTGTTGATGGCGTAGACCGGGTCGGTGACCTCGCTCGGCGAACCCCAGTTCATGGAGGGCCGCATCTGGAAGATGCCCAACGAGTCGCGGTCGCCGTAGTTCAGGTTGCGCAGGCCGGACTCGGTCATGCCGGCCTGGATGGCCACCTGCCAGCCCAGCGGCGGGATCTCGCGCTGCTTGCCGATGGAGATGATCAACGCGGCGATCTCGCGCTGCTCCTGGTTCAACCGGCTCGCGTCCGCGCTGCCGCGCTCCTCGTTGCCCCCCTGCCACGGGCCGACCGCCGCGTTGCAGCCGAACCCCATCAGTTGGGCCTGCTGACCCTGCTCGGCCCCGCCCAACACCGTGTTCACCGTGCCACTGGTCCACACCACCGTGAACAGCACGGTGACCAGCGCGCCAATCAGCAACCAGGCTCGCAGCATCTCGTCAGTCCGCCTTCGTGTACCTGGCCACCCGCCACCCCTGCGCGGTGCGCACCAGGGTGAGCTGCAGCGTCCCGCCGTCGGTGGGCAGGGCGGCTTCCATCGAGTTGGCGTGGGACTTGGTCGGTGTGGCCGACCCGGTGACCTTGGTCGCCGGGATGTTGGCGATGTCGACCGAGCTCATCACCGGCAGGTACTCCTCCGTGGTGTAGGGGCGGAGCTGGTCCAGCCACTGCTCGTTGGTCATGCCGTCCGGGTGGTTCACCCAGGCCTTGCCCCACGACTCGGCCACGGACAGCGCGGCGGGGTCGGGCGCGGCCGACGACGGGGAGGCGGCCGGGCTGCTCAGCCGGGTGGGCAGGCTGGGCGGCAGGCTGGTGGGGATGGCGCCACCGGTCGGTGCCGCCGACTGGCTCTGGCCGCCCGTGGGCTGGAGCGACTGGCCGGCCTGCCCCTGCCCGGAGCCGGGTGTGCCACCGGACGCGGCCAGCGGCCCGTTCTCGCCCAGCAGGCGCGGCCCGACCACGCCGATGGTGGTGGCCAGCACTGTCACCCCCACGACCGTGGTCACCAGGTGCTTGGGCGAGCGCAGCGGCCAGCCCCACAGCTTGCGGTACACCGCCGCGCGCCCTCGGTTCGTGCGGATCGGCATCTGCGCCCCCTCTCCGTGCGGTCTCCTCAGCCCAGCGACGAGCCGCTGTTGTTGTCCCGAACCTCGAAGCCCCGGGAGGGCCGGAAGATCACGTGCACCTGGCGGCCGGCGACCACCTCGGTCTCGGCCCGGCGCGGCCCGGACGGCACGCCCATGTCCGCGGCCATCCGGGAGAACTGCCGAGCGATCTCGTCATCGCCCGCGCCGAAACCCGAACCCGAACCCAGGGCCGCGCCGGCGCCGGAGCCGAAGCCCGATCCCGAGCCGTGGGTGATGCGCGAGGGCACCAGCACGGCGTCGTCGAGCCGGTCCCAGCTGCGGTCCACCACCGGCGGGGTGTCCACCAGCCGGCTGGACCCGGCGCTGGGCAGCGCCGCGGTCGGCCCGGTGTAGCCCTTGGGGCCGGCGGGCAGCGCGTCGACCGCCCGGTCCTGACCGGCCCGGCCCCTGGTCAGCTCGGCCAGCGCGGCGGTGGCGGCGGAACCGCGCCGGTCCACCCGCTGGGCCGTGGCCGCCACCGGGTTGGCCGCCTCGGGCCGGACCCGACCGCGTCCGCGCTGCGGCGCCTCGACGTCGTCCGGGTCGGTCTCCCGCACGCTCTCCCAGAACCGGTCCTGCGGCGAGGCCTCCTTGCCGCGCCGGCCGCGCAGCCGGGACAGCAGGCCCGGGCCGGCGGGCAGCACCCGGCCGGCCGCGCTCACCGACATCTCGACCATCTGCCACATCCGGCGCATGGGTTTGCCGACCGCGAAGAAGATCAGCGTGACCAGGGTGGCCAGCAGCATCTGGGTGAGCAGGTTGAGCGAGTCACCCGCCCCGAAGATCATCTGCAGCAGGATGGTGTGCATGCCGGCCAGCGCGGCCAGCAGGATCACGTTGAACACCACGGCGCCGGCCGCGCGCGCCAGCCGGCGCAGCACGTCGTGGTAGATGATGGCGACCAGGCCGACCAGCGGACCGGCCAGGATGCCCAGCCGCAGCAGCAGCTGCGCCAGCAGCACGGCCGCCTTGGCGAACAGCTGGAACAGCCCGTAGGCCAGGCCCTGGAACATGGCCAGGAACCCGGAGCCGGTGCGGCTGCCGTCGGTGCCCCGGAAGTAGCCCTGGGCGCTGCCCAACCGGCCGTCGATCGCCCGGAACTCGGTTTCCTTCGCGGCGGCGGCAGTGCTGTCAGCGTCCTTGCCGTCGGCGAGTTCGGTGCGGGTCCACGCCTGGGCGTGCAGCAGGTTCATGCCCTCGGCCTGGGCCTGCGGCGCGTCCGGTGAACCGAACTCGCCGCGCAGCCAGTTCTTGTAGACCACGTTGTCGTGCAGCAGCGTGGGCAGCCGGTGCCGCTCGACCGTGTCCTCGGAGCCGTCCAGGAACCCGGCCTGGATCTCCGAGGTCTTCTGCAGCAGCATCCGGTCCAGCACCTCGGTGTACAGCGGCGGCAGCGCCACGGTGGCCGCGGCCAGCCACATGCCGGCCAGCGCCCACAGGCTGCGCTTGCTCAGCGTGGCCAGGTCGCCGGTCCAGATCTGGCGGAACAGCAGCACCGCGAGCAGCAGCGCGGCCAGGCCGAACCAGCGCACGTAGATGTTGTCGTAGAAGGCGTTGGCCGCGGCGCGCACCGCCTCGTCCAGCGGCTTGACCAGGCTGCCGTCCATCAGCGCGTAGTGCAGCGAGTTGGTCGCGCCCACCACGTTCTTGCCGACGTTGAACAGCTGGTTGCCGCCCCAGGTGTCGATGGTGGCGTTGGCGTCGCCGATCATGCACCCGGCCACACCGCCCTGCTCCTCGGGCTCGTAGGTGTGCCAGACCATGCCGGCGTAGCCGAACTGCTGGTAGGCGCTGTCCTTGGTGCCGTTGCCGACCGGCGGGTCGATCGCGCCGACCATGCCGGCGCCGGGCCGCTCGGGATTGGGCGGGTCACACCCGTCGGCCAGGGCGGGTGTGCCGATCAGCGCCTGGGTGCCCAGCAGGGCGGCCACCACCGCCAGCACCGGCAGCCGGCGCCGCCGCGCGGTCGCGGAGCCGGCGAGCAGGGCACGCCACCGCCGCCGGACCAGGGTCACCGCCCCGGCGATCGCCACCAACACCGCGAGCGTGCTCATGACCGGCTGTCCCAGCTCTGGTCGTGCTGGCCGCCGTGGCCGGCGGGCGGCCCACCCTGGTCGGGCCCGACTCCGTTCTGGCCGTGGCCGGGCACCGGCACCAGTTCGTCGACCAACCCCACCTCCAGTTCGGCGGCCAGTTCGTCGTCCATGTCGTCGTCGGGATGGCTGCCGTTGACCAGCGGCTGCTGCGGCCGAGCCTGTTGCCTCGGCTGTTGCTGCTGCGGCTGTTGTTGCTGCGGTTGTTGTTGCTGCGGCTGTTGTTGCTGCGGCTGCGACTGCTGTCGCGACTCGCTGCCGGCCACGAGTTGCCCTGCCGCCGAACCCCGTCCCGCCGCGGGCGAACCAGCGCCGCGGCCGGTCGCGGGCGCGGACTCGGTCGCGATCTCGGTCGCGGTCTGGTCGCGCGCGCCGACCGCGCGGGCGGCCGCCGAGGGCTCCTGGCTGACGTCCCGGTTGGCGTCGGGTGTGGTGTCCAGGGCGGCCCGCAGGTGGTCCAGGTGCGAGCCGTTGAAGTCGACGCGGATGCGCTCCACGCCGCCGGCGCCGTCGGCGAAGATGAACTGCCGTGGTGAGCGGTCGCGTTCCAGCACGCCGCGCTCACCGCCGGGCCGGCGGCCCAGGCTGGCGATCACCTGCTCGTACCCGGCGCCCACCGGCACCTTGAGCAGCCGCAGCGCGTCCTGCTGGGCCTGGTCGTCGTCGAGCCGGCCGACGAACACCGAGTCCAGCAGCGCGACAAAGCCCTGGATGCGCAGGAAGTCCGCGGGGATCTGGGAGGACAGCAGCACCCGGACGTTCCACTTCCGGGAGTCCCGCGCGAAGCGGTTCATCAGCACCCGGCCGGTGGGCACCTCGGACAGGAAGAACGCCTCGTCGATCCACACGCCCTTGCGCAGGTCCTTGGGCCGCTCGTAGATGGACCGCTGGGTGAGCCAGGCGGCCAGGTTGAGCATTTCCACGCCCAGCGCCTCGGCGTCGGTCCAGTGCTCCCGGCCGACCCCGTCCTTGGGCATGGTCAGCCCGGCCATGGTCAACACGGTGAGCCGGTCGTCGCGCTGCTCGGAGTACGGGTCGGCGTCGTGCTCGGGGATCAGCAGCGACATGCGCTCGCGCAGCTCGTCCAGGAAGTCGGCGACCACGATGGCGTGCTCGCGGTGCTCGCTGGCGTCCCGGCGCAGCGCGTCCAGCACCAGGCCGGGGTGGGCGTCCTGCCGGCCGCCGACCGCGCGGACCGCGCGCAGCAGCACGATCCGGGTCTGCGGCAGCCGGGCCACCTCGTAGGGCAGCACGCCGGTGAGCACGTCCAGCACCAGCCGCCGGCGGGTGGCGCCGGCCAGGGCCCGCTCCCGCCGCCAGGCCCGCTCCGGGTCGTCCTCGTCGGCGAAGTGGGCCAGTTCCGGCTCGGCCACCACCCGGTAGGGGTTGAGGATGCCCGGCTGGGCGTTGAGCAGGTTGATCGGCCGGGCGTAGGGCCGCAGCTCGGGCAGGTCGCACAGGGCGGCCAGCGGGCCGGACGGGTCGAGCAGGGTCCAGTACGCGCCGGCGCGCAGCGACTTGTAGACGATGCCGCCGCCCAGGAACGACTTGCCGCCGCCCAGGCCGGCGACCATCGCGGTCAGGCCGGATCCGTCGCGCAGCTCCTGGGCCATCCACGGGTCCCAGGCCACCGGCCGGCGGGTGGCCGTGCAGGTCTCGCCGAGCAGGATGCCGCGCCGGTCACCGACCTCGGCGGTGGCGGTGGGCACGGCCGAGGCCGCCCAGATCACCGAGCCGCGGCGCAGGTAGGCCGAGGACGCCAGGGGCTCACCCGGGATGAACTCCCTGGCCATGGCGTACTGCGCCTCGGGGTGCTCGATGGCGATCTTCGGCTTGTACAGGTCGAGCAGCTGCTGGGCCAGCCGCAGCGCGTCCCGCTCGGTGGGGCCGGACACGGCCAGCCGCCACCACGAGCGCACCCGGGTGGCCAGCGAGGTGAAGCCCGAGGTCATCTCGTCGTCGATGTCGAGCACCCGGGCGGCCTGCCTGGTCAGCGACTGCGGCGGTTCCAGCTCGTGCTCGTCGGTGTAGTGGCGGACCTGCGAGCGGACCTTGTTCATCTGCCGCTGCAGTTCGCCGGAGACCTCCTCGGGCCGGCGCACGTAGATGCGCGCGGACCACTCCACCGAGGCGGGCAGCCGGTCCGAGCGCTGCACCCACGGGTCGTCGACCTCGGGGATCTGCAACCCGTGCATCTGGCCGACGGTGAGCACGGCGACGTGCCGCTTGATGCCGGCGTTGGAGCCGGTGCGGCCGCGCACGGTGACCGTGGGCGAGTAGGGGTCCTGGTGGAAGTCGGCGGCGTCGGTGAAGCTGGCCAGGTCCTCGGGTTCCCAGGCCGCGCCGGGCACGGCGGGCAGGTTGCGCGGCGCGGGCAGGCCCAGCGAGCAGGACCGGTGCATCAGCCAGGACATCTCCTCGGCGGTGGCCGGCCGGCCCTCCAGCCCGGCCGAGCCGATCACCTGGTCCAGGTGCTCCACCTCGCTGTCCAGCGCGACCAGTTCGGCGTCGACCGCGTCCGGGAAGACCTTGCGCAGCAGCGGGGCGACCCGCTCGACCGCGCGGTCGACCACGGTCCTGGTCTGCACCTGGACGCCGAGGTAGACCTCCTTCTCGGCCATGGACCGGCCCATCAGCTGCTGCTGTTCGCCGACCATGAAGTCGTCGAAGGAGAGCGTGCCCGGGGTGTCGGGCAGCCGGTTGACCGCGTTGTGCACGTGGGCCTCGGCCCACATCCGGATCGGGTAGGGCCGGGTGGTCACCCGCAGGTGCATCCACCGGCCCTGCAGCTCGGCGTACTGGCCGGCGATCGCCGCGATCAGGTCCTGGCGCTGCGAGTCCGACCGGAACGACCAGCGCTGCGGCGCCAACCGGTACCAGGCGTAGACATCCTGGCTGGTGCGCAGCAGGTGGCCGTCGATGCTGCGGGCCCCGATCGACGGCGTGTAGCTGGGTATCGCCTGTTCCCCGGGCAGGCGCCGGCCGCGCCGGCTGTACTTCTGCTGACCGGCTGCCTCACCGGCCACGGCGTGTTGCGCCACGTGCTGCTGCACCGAACGTCGGTCCCGACGGCCCCGGCGTCCAACCACCGCCAACCTCCTTGCTGCGCGCCCGCGCGGATCCGGCCTCGGACGACGACCTCATCTGTCTTGCCGCCCTCGCTGCCGCCCGCTCTGCTGCTGGCGTTGCCGCTGGCGTTGTTGTTGTCGTTGCTGTTGCCTGGTTTGTTTGGTGCGGCGCCGTTTGCCGTCCGACTGCTGCTCGCCGTCCGCGGGGTGCGGGGGCGGGTACTGGCCGTAGGAGCCGGCCGGCCCGTACTGGGGGTACTGGCCGTACTGCTGGTGCTGGCCGTTGCCGTACCGCGCTGGCTGGCCGTACTGCCCGGACCGGGTGGGCCGGTCGGGGTAGCCGCCCGGGTACTGGCCCGGCGGGTACTGCCCCTGCGGCTGGCCCGGGTACTGGCCCTGCGGCGGGTACGGCGGTCTGGCCTGCGGCTGGCCGCCGGCCTGCTCGCCGGCGCGGGTTCTGGCCTTGCGGCCGGCGGTCTGCCGGCCACGGCCGCGTTTCCCGCCGCCGGCCCGGGTGTCCTCGACCGGACGCCGACGCGGCTCACCGCCCCGCCGGTCCCCCCCACGCGGATCGACCCCGCGCGGATCGACCAGGCGCGGATCGACCAGGCGCGGGTCGTTGCCGCGCTGACCGGGTCCGCGCTGACCTGGACCGGACCGGCCGGGACCGGGCTGGCGGGTGCGGGTCTGGGTGCCGGCTGGCCGCGCGCTGTCGCCGCTGCCCGCCCTGGCGCCGCGGGAATCCCTGGCGGCCTTGCGGCCCTTGGGGCGGGGCCGGGGCCGTTCCGCACGCACCCGGATGCGGGCGGCACTGGCCGCGCCACCCTGGCCGGAGGTGCGTTCCCTGGGCGCGGTCAGTTCCCGGCTCCACATGGCCATCACCGCGCCGAGCGGCCGTTCGTGGCTGATCCGCGCGGTGATGAACCTGGTCAGCACGATGGTGATGACAAAGGCCCACGCGGTGGTGAAGAACGTGAAGCCGAAGCCCATCTGGCGTTCCACGGTCAGCACGACCAGGAACACCACGATGCCGACACCCCAGGCCACGTACCGGACCCGCCACGGGAAGGTGGCGCGGGGTGGACCCAGCCAGACCGCGTCGACCCGGTAGATCTCGTCGTCGGTGCGCACCCGCACGGCTCAGCCCCCGCCGAACAGGCCGGCGAGCCAACGCCCGATGCCCTCGCCCGCGTTGGTGACGGCGAGGCCGACGATCGCCAGCGCGACGATCACCCCGCCGAGCCGGCGCATCACGCCGGCGTTGTCACCCTTGCCGCCACCCAGCCACAACAGCAGGACGGCGACGGTGAGCAGCAGCAGCGGAAGCAGGTTGTCAAGGATCCACTGGCGAATGCCACCGGTGGACAGACCCGGTGCGGGCTGCTGCTCCTGAGCGAGAATTACCAGGTCCATGGCGGTCATCGCGTACTCCTGAGTGCGAGGAGCGTTTCGGGTCGGCACGCGGCCCGACCGACCCGGGTTGGCGCTATCGAGTAGAACATGCCGTTGTCACGAGGTGTAGTGGTCAGCGCGCCATCCGTAGGTACATCGCCGCTGTCCCCGGCCCTGGTTACCGCGCCGGGCTTGGTGCGATCGGACCCACACATCGTCGTGGCGGACACGGCGGCGGCACACCGCCGGTACGGGGTTCTCTCGACTGCCGGGACAGTTCACCCGCCTGCGAGCGACCTGCTCACCCACCGTGTGCAGGATGGCTGCCCCCTTGATCAACAACACACCTACGTGACCGCTGTGACTGATCTCAGGTGTGTACATGTTCCACCCCGGCAACCACGTGGTTCTGGGCGTCCCAACCCAAGATCCTCACTGTCGGCTCACGCAGGTTACCGGGAAAACAGCGTTCTCGACCACGTCGGGGTAAGCCGGACGGCATCACCGCAGGTGAGCGTTGACTGGCCTGATCAGCTCTGGCGGAACGCACAAACGGACGAGTGTGAAGGCCGGGCGGTCCGGGCGGACGAGTCAGCGTGTAAGCCGGATCCTGTACCCGGCGGTTGACCCGCGCGGCACCGGGGCGCCGGCGCGGATCGCCGGGTGACGGCCATCCATCTAGGCCTGCCGTCGCCGGCAGGCTCAAGCGGCCTACCCGCAGGCATCGGACGGGCCGCCCTCAATCGCCTGCGCAGGGAGCACGGCACCAACACCGCCGCTCCCCTCTTGGCCTTGCTCCGGGTGGGGTTTACCGAGCCACCCCGGTCACCCGGGGTGCTGGTGGTCTCTTACACCACCGTTTCACCCTTACCTGGTCGCCGTGGCGCCAGGCGGTCTGTTTTCTGTGGCACTGTCCCGCGGGTCGCCCCGGGTTGCCGTTAGCAACCACCCTGCCCTGCGGAGTCCGGACTTTCCTCGGCGGCGGGAAGCCCCGCCGACGCGGCCGCCCAGCTGACTCGTCCGCCCCGCAAGGGTAACCGAGCCGATCAGCCGAGGGGAAATCGCTGATCACAAGGGTTGACAGGAGAGCGCTTCCCAGGCTTTGAAACTTGTTCGGGTTTCGTTGACCGGTTGTGCCTGGCGGTGCTCTACTCGCCGCATGGCTGCCGGAGACCGGCTCACCCGCCGCCGCCACATCGACTTCGCCCGGGTGGCGGCGGACACCTGTTGTTGACCGGGATCCCGCTGGCCGCCCGGTCCGCCCGGTTGTCCGCGCACCCCGGACGCTCCCGCCGGCCACTCGCTCGACTCCGCGCCCGCCCAGCACGGTCGCACCGGGCGCTCGCCTGACTCGGTCGGCCGATCCGTGCCCGCTGCCCCGCACCGCGGCGCCCGCCCCGCTGTCACCCGCGGATCTGGCGCGTCGCGCTCCCGTTCCTGTCCAGCGGACCCGTAAGCCCGGCGTGACCGCCGCCGGCCGGGGCCGCGCGTTCTGCCCGCCGCGGTCGAGTCGTCATCAACCCAACGAGGTGATTCGTTGTCCACGGTCCTGACGATCTCCGGGAGCCCGTCAGCCGGCTCGCGGGCGGCCCTGCTGGTCGCCGAAGTCAACCGGCAGCTGGCCGCCTTCGGCCACGACACGGCGACCCTGCACGTCCGGGAGTTGTCCACGGTCGCGCTGCTCACCGAGCACACCGCCGACCCGGGCATCGCGGCGGCGGTGGCGCGGGTGGCCGCGGCGGACGGGCTCGTGGTGGTCACCCCGGTCTACCGGGCGGCCTACAGCGGGCTGGTGAAATCGTTCCTGGACCTGCTGTCCAAGAAGGCGCTGGTCGGCAAGCCGGTGCTGCCCGTGGCCACCGGCGGCACCCAGGGGCACGTGGTGGCGATCGAGTACGCGCTGCGGCCGCTGCTGGCCGCGCGGGGCGCCACCCGGGTGTCGACCGGCCTGTTCGTCGGCGACAACCAGATCGACCTGATGACGGCGTCGCTGGCGCCGAACGCGGTCTCGGCGCTGCTCGCCACGACCACCGAGTTCCACACCGCCCTGGTGGGCCGCGCTGGCGGCAGTCGACCCGGTGACGGCCGGCCCGGTGACAGCCAACCTGGTGACGGCCGACCTGATGACGGCCGGACCAGCGCCGCCACGTCCGGCACGAGCCGGGCCAGCACGGATGAGCCCAGCGGCGAGCAGACCAGCGCGGCCGAGTCTGACGCGTTCCGTTCTGGCGGGGTGCGGCCTGACGGGGTGCGGCCTGACGGGGGTCGGTCCGGCGCGTTGCGGTCTGATCTGGTGCGGGCGGAGGCGGGTCGGGCGGGCGCGGGTCGGGCGGAGGCGAACCGGTCAGGTGTGGGCCGGGCGGAGGCGGTCGGGGCGGACGCGGTCGGGGCGGACTCCGGTGGGCTGCGGCTTGTAGCACCCTGATCGCGTCCTGCCGGCAACATCACCCGATCGAGAGCGCGGTTGTCCACAGGCCACCGGGTTGTCCACAGCCGTGGTCGCGGTGGTGTTGACAGCGGTGGGGCGTGACTAGGCTGGAGCAGGGCTCGCCCCCCGTGGTGGGTGGGGGCGTGAGTGTGGGTGGAATCGCGGGGACCGTGGGGCTGCGGGGTGTCTCGGCCGCCGGGGTTGTGGTCAGGGCCGCCAGGGTTGTGGTTTTTGCTCGCCGGGTTGTCCTCCGGCCCGGCTGAGGGTGGTGCGCACCGGGGCCGCACTCGTTGCGGTTGTGCGTCGTTGGCGCAGCCCGCCGACCGCCTGCCACCGCACTCGGCCCGACTGGCTGGCACGTGGCCGCAGCCGCCGGCCGGCTGGCACCGGGCCCAGCACGCCGACCGGCTGTGCTGAGGGGCTCGGTCCGTCGACCGGCTGCCGTCGGTCGGTTCGGTGGGTGGTCGCTGAGCCGGTCTCCGCTGGCACTCCGATAATTCCCCAGCCGGGGCAGGGCCGACGGCACCCGGGCCGCGGCCACGCCGGTCGCGCCGCGGGTGCCCTGGCCCCGCACCACGGCCACGGCGAGTGGGCGAGCGAACAGGGGCAGGGCGGCGATGGGCTGGACCGGTGGGCTGGACGCGGCGGTCAGCGCGGGTCTGCTGGTGGCGGTGCTGGTGTTCGCCACACTGCGGCCGCGTGGGCTGCCCGAGGCGGTCGCCGCGCTGCCCGCCGCCGGACTCACCCTGCTGCTCGGGTTGGTGCCGCTGGACCGGGCCGGCCAGGTGGTGGGGGTGCTGCTGCCCACGGTGGCCTTTCTGGCCGCCATCCTGGTGCTGGCACACCTCGCCGACGCCGAAGGCGTGTTCCACTGGCTCGGCTCCCGCCTGGCCACCGCCAGCCGGGGCAGCGCGCGCCGGCTGCTGGTGCTCACCTTCGCCGCCGCGGCGGGCACCACCGCCGTGCTCAGCCTGGACGCCACGGTCGTGCTGCTGACCCCCACCGTGTTGACCACGGTCCGGTCACTGCGGCTGCCGGCCGCGCCGCACCTGTACGCGTGCACCCACCTGGCGAACTCGGCCTCCACGCTGCTGCCGGTGTCCAACCTGACCAACCTGCTGGCGTTCGCCGCGACCGGCCTGTCCTTCGCCGGGTTCACCGCGCTGATGGCGCTGCCGTGGCTGGTGACCATCGTCGTGGAACTGCTCGTGTTCCTGACCGTGTTCAGCCGCCAGCTGCCACGGCGCCCGGACACGGCCTCCGCCCACCCGGCCGGTCCGCCGGGGCCGGCCCCGGCCACCCCCGTGTTCGCGCTGACCGTGCTGGCCCTGGTGCTGGTCGGCTTCGGGTTGTCCTCGCTCGTCCGGGTCGAACCGGCGTGGGTGGCCGCGGCTGGCGCGCTGGTGCTGGCGATCCGCGCGGTCGGCCGGCGCGAGGTGGGTGTGGGCACGGTGGTGCGCCAGGCGGCGCCCCTGTTCTGCCTGTTCGTGCTCGCGCTCGCCGTGGTCGTGGAGGCGGTCACCAGCAGTGGGCTGGGCGACCTGCTGGCCGGACTGCTGCCCACCACGCCCAGCCTCGGCGGACTGCTCGGCGCGGCCGCGCTCGCGGCGCTGCTGGCCAACCTGGTCAACAACCTGCCGGCGGTGCTGGTGCTGCTGGCCGTGCTCGGCGACCACCCGCACCCCGGCATCGTGCTGGCGGTGCTGCTCGGGGTGAACATCGGCCCGAACGCGACCTACCTGGGCTCGCTGGCGACGCTGCTCTGGCGCCGGGTGCTGACCGCCCGCGCCGTCACCCCGAATCCGCGGCAGTTCCTCGAACTGGGCGCGGCCACCGTGCCGGCCTGCCTGGTCGCGGCCGTGCTCGCGCTGTGGTTCGCGTTGTCGCTGGCCGGGCTGGCCTGACGGCTGCCGGTGCTGCCGGTCAGGCCCGGCGGCGGATCTTGACGTCGGCCATGTTGAGCACGCTCACGGTGAGGTTGGTGTAGCCGTAGCCGCCGGCGGTCAGGGTGGCGATGGCCCGCTGCTTGGCCCGCTCGGCCACGGCGCGCTCGTCGTCCTCGACGACCATGAGGTAGCGGAAGTCGAAGACGCGCAGGTCGCGGTTGTAGGTGAAGGTGCCGTCCTGGGTGTAGGCGGCGTTGAAGATGTGGTGCTGGTCGGCGGCGCCCAGCAGGGCGGTCCTGGCCGCGTCGGTCAACTGGTCGAACCGGCCGCGAACGGTCACCCGGTAGGTGTGCTGCTGGTTCAGCACTGGACAGCTCCCCTCACTCGCATACAGCCTTGTATTCAGATACAGGACTGTATGCGAGTGGGCGAGCCGTTTTCTCAGTCGGTGAGGTGGGCGAGGTGGGAGATGTCGTTGACCAGCCGGACCGAGGCGTTGCCGTCCGGGTAGAACTCGACGATGGACAGCGACGCCAGGTCCAGGTGCAGCCGGAACAGCAGGGACGGCCCCACGTCCAGCCCCATCCGCAGCAGCGACTTGATCGGGGTGACGTGGCTGACCACCACGATCGTCCGGCCGGCGTACTCGGCGACCAGCTCGTCCCTGGCCCGCCGCACCCGCTGGTGCGCGCTGTCGAAGCTCTCCCCGTTGGGCGGCGCCACCGACGGGTCGGCCAGCCAGCGCGCGTGCAGCTCGGGGTCGCGCTGGGCCGCCTCGGCGAAGGTCAGCCCCTCCCAGTCACCGAAGTCGGTCTCCACCAGCCCGGGATGGGTGCGCAGCAGGCCCCCGGTCGCCTCGGCCACCGCCTGCCCGGTCTGCCTGGTGCGGCCCAGCGGTGAGGTGATCACCGGCGCCGGGTCCGCGCCGCCCACCCCGTCCAGCTGGGCCAGCCGGTGCGCGGCGGCCTTGACCTGGCGCAGGCCGACCTCGGTCAGCGGCACGTCGCCCCGCCCCGAGTACCGGCGCTCCACCGACATCTCGGTCTGGCCGTGGCGCAGCAGCAACAGCTTGGTGGGCGTGCCCTGCGCGCCGTTCCAGCGCGACGGCCGGCTGCGGTCCGCGGTCTCGGTCCCCGGCGGTTCCACGCCGGGCAGTTCCGGCTTGGCCTGGGCCGCCGTCGGGACCGCTCGCGTTAACGGCGGGTCGGGCGGTTCGTCGAGCCGGGTGCTGCCGCCGTCCCGCTGCTCGTCCATGGCCCGGTTGGCCAGCCGGTCGGCGTGCTTGTTGCTCTCCCGGGGGATCCACGCGTAGCTGACCTCGGCGAAGTGGCTGGACAGCTCCCTCGCCCGCTCGGCCAGGGGGGCCAGCTGGGCGTTCTTGATCTTCCAACGGCCGGTCATCTGCTCGACCACCAGCTTGGAGTCCATCCGCACGTCGACCACGTGGGCGCCGAGTTCGCGGGCCGCGCGCAAGCCGGCGACCAGGCCGGAGTACTCGGCCACGTTGTTGGTGGTCACCCCGAGGCCGGCGAACCGCTCGGCGAGCACCTCACCGGTCAGCGCGTCCCGCACGACCGCGCCGTACCCGGCCGGGCCCGGGTTGCCCCGGGAGCCCCCGTCGGCCTCGACGATGACCCGGGTGGTCACAGTCCCGACTCCCCGGTGCGCACCATGATCGCCCCGCACTCCTCACAGCAGACGACCTCGTCGGCGGCTGCCTCGCGCAGCTTGCCCAGGGCGCTGCGGTCCAGCTCCAGCCGGCACGCGCCGCACCGCCGGCCGCGCACCAGGGCCGCGCCGATGCCCTTGTTCTTGCGGACCCGCTCGTACAGGGCGAGCAGGTCCTCCGGGAACCGCTTGACGACCAGCTCCCGGTCGGCCAGCCGCTTGGCCTCGGTGGACTCCAGGTCGGCCAGGGCCTCGTCGCGTCGGCCGGTCGCGTCGGCCAGGCGCTGCTCGGCCGCGTCCACCTCGGCCTGGGACCGCTGCACGTCCGCGTCGACCGCTTCCCGCCGCTCCATCAGTTCGAGCAGGTCGTCCTCGAGCGCGCTCTGCCGGCGCTGCAGCGTGGCCAGCTCGTGCTGGAGGTCGTTCAACTGCTTGGCGCTGACCGTGCCAGCGTCGAGCAGCGCCTGGTCCCGGTCCCGGCGGGACCGCACCTGGTCGATCTCGGTCTCCTGGCGCCGCACGTCCCGGTCCAGGTCGCCGAGGGTGGTCTGCACCGCGATCAGCGCGTCGCGTTTGGTCCGCAGCTCCTTCTCCACCTCGCTGATCTCGGCCAGTTCGGGCAGGGTGCGCCGACGGTGGTTGACGCGGCTGAGTTCGGCGTCGAACTCGGCGAGGTCGAGCAGCCTGCGCTGCACGGCGGGGTCGGCTTTCACTCGTTGGTCCTCCTGGTCAACTGCGTCGCGTGCGTCAACTGCTGCTGCGTCAACTGCTGGCTGGGTCAACTGCTGGCTGGTGGGCGGTCGCACCCACGGTCCACGGATCGGTCCGGCGGGTGGACACAAGGACGTCGACGGTACCGGGGAAGGCGGACCGGATGACGCCGGCCGCCTGCTCGCACCACGGCCACTCACTGGCCCAGTGCGCCACGTCCACCAGCGCCGGCACCCGCCCGCCGGGCACGTCCGCCCTGGCCAGGTGCTCGCCGGCGGGGTGGTGGCGCAGGTCGGCGGTGACGTAGGCGTCCACCCCGGCCCGGCGGGCCGCGTCCAGGTAGCTGTCCCCGGCCCCGCCGCACACCGCCACCGTGCTGATCACCCGGTCCGGGTCGCCGGCGCCGCGCACGCCCCAGGCGGTGGCCGGCAGGGCCGCGGCGACGTGGCGCACGAACTCGGCGAACGGCCGCGGCCGGGGCAGCACGCCGATCCGGCCGACGCCGAGGCGCCGGTCTGTCTCATGTGGACTCAGCGGGCGGGTGTCGCGCAGCCCCAGTGCGGCGGCCAGCGCGTCGGACACCCCGGGGTTGGCCACGTCCGCGCTGGTGTGCGCGCAGTACAGGGCGGCGCCGGCGCGCACCAGCCGGTGCACCAAGCGCCCCTTGGGCTCGTCGGCCGGCACGCCGTGCACGCCGCGCAGCAGCAGGGGGTGGTGGGCGAGGACGAGCTGGGCGCCAACCTCGACCGCTTCGTCCACAGTGGACTCAACAGGGTCGACGCAGACCAGCACCCGGCGCACCGGCTCGGCCGGGTCCCCGCACACCAGGCCGACCGCGTCCCACGATTCGGCCAGGGCCGGCGGATAGGCCGCCTCCAGCGCCGCCACCACCTCGGCCAGACTTGCCGTCATCCGCGCACCTCCACTCTCGCCGCCACACCCGGTCGCAGCTGCGCGCACACCTCGGCGCACACCTCGGCCAGCGCCGCGACCAGCGGGCCGGCCACCTCCGGCGGACGCACGGCCACCCGCAGGTGGTCGCGGGTCAGGCCGGGAAACGTGTCGGCCCGGCGCACCGCCATGCCGCGCCGCCGCAGTTCGGCGCGCACCAGCTCCCCGTCGGGCACGCGCAGCAGCACGAACGGTCCCCGCGGCGCGGCCTCGACGCGCAGCCCGGGCACGGTGGCCAGGGCGGCGAGCAGCTCGGCCCGGTGCGCCACGGCCTGGTCGGCCAGCTCGGCCGCGTGCGCCAGGGCCGCCGGCTGCGAACAGGCCAGCACCGCCTCCAGGGTCAGCGTGCCCACCGGCCACGGCGGGCGGTGCCTGGTCAGCCGGGCCAGCAGCGCGGGATCGCCCAGCGCGTAACCGGCGCGCAGCCCGGGCAGCGCCCACGTCTTGGTGAGGCTGCGCAGCACCAGCAGCCCGGGCACGTCGGCCGCGGCCGCCAGGGACTCGGGTTCCCCGGGCACGGCGTCGGCGAACGCCTCGTCCACCACCAGCACCCGGCCGGGCCGGGCCAGGCCGCGCAGGACCTCGGCGGGGTGCAGCACCGAGGTCGGGTTGGTCGGGTTGCCGATCACCACCAGGTCCGCGTCCGCCGGCACCAGTTCCGGCCGCAGCGCGTAGCCGTCCTCGGCGGCCAGCAGCACCCGGTGCACGGGCACGCCCGCGTCGGCCAGCGCCACCTCCGGCTCGGTGAACCCGGGGTGCACCACCGCGGCCAGGCGTGGGCGCAGCACCGGCAGCAGGGCGAAGCCCTCGGCCGCGCCGTTGAGGATCACCACGTGGTCGGGGTGGCGGTGGTGCCGGTCGGCCACGGCCTGCCTGGCCCTGGCGTCCAGCTCCGCCGACGGGTAGCTGCCCAGCGCGTCCAGGGCGGCGGCCAGCCGGTCCCGTAACCAGCGGGGCGGCCGGTCGGCCCGGACGTTGACCGCGAAGTCGACCAGGCCGGGGGTGGCGTCAACATCGCCGTGGTGGCGCAGGACGGCACGCTCGGCCGCGTACCCGGTCTCGTGGCTGGTCATCGCGGTGCAGTCTAGGCCCGCGCGCCGCCCGCCCTCGGCCGCCCGCGTGGCTGCCCCACCGCCCCGGCCCCTCCGTACGCTCGATGCCGTGCACATCTGTTTCGTCTGCTCGGGCAACATCTGCCGGTCGCCCATGGCCGCCCTGATCTGCGCCGACCACCTGCGCCGCGCCGGTCTGGCCGACCGGGTGCGGGTGAGCAGCGCCGGCATCGGGCCGTGGCACGTGGGTGAGCCGATCGACCCGCGCGCCGGCAAGCTCCTGGCCGACCACGGCTATCCCACCGGGCACGTGGCCGCGCAGGTCAACGACGAGCACCTGGCCGCTGACCTGCTGGTGGCGATGGACACCGGGCACGCGCGGGCGCTGGTCCGGCTGCTCGACGAGGCCGGCACCGGTGGCGCTGACCGGGTGCGGATGCTGCGGTCGTTCGAGCCGAACCCGGACCGGCTGGGTGACGTGGACCACGGCGACTGGGACGTGCCCGACCCCTACTACGACGGCCGGGCCGGGTTCGTCGCGGTGTTCGACATGATCGAGGCGGCCATGCCCGGCCTGCTCGACTGGGTGCGCCAGCGGTGACCGACCGGGCCGAGGCCGGCGCGGCCGCCGCCGAGGTGACCGGGCAGCCGGTCAGCGGGGTCGCGTCGGTGGGTGGCGCGGTGTGGCGGGCGGCACTGGCCGACGGCCGGGCCGTGCTGGTCAAACACCACCCGCGGGCCGGTGCCGCTCAGGCCGAGGCCACCGGGCTGGCCTGGCTGGCCGAGCCGGGTGCCGTGCCCGTGCCCGCGGTGCACGGGTGGCGGGAGCACTGGCTGGTGACCGACTACGTGCCGGCTGGCCGGCCCGGTGTCGCCGCGGCTGAGGAGTTCGGGCGGGGCCTGGCCGAGCTGCACGCGGCCGGGGCGCCCACCGTTGGCTCGCCCCCGCCCGGTGGCCCGGCGCGGGCGTGGATCGGGCTGGCACCCATGCGCGACGAGCCGGGCGAGCATTGGCCGGCCTGGTACGCCGCCCACCGGGTGCGGCCCTACCTGCGCGCCGCCGTGGACCAGGGCGCGCTCAGCCACGCCCAGGCCGGGTTGGTCGAGACGGTGTGCGAGCGGATCGACGAGCTGGCCGGACCGCCCGAGCCACCGGCCCGGCTGCACGGCGACCTGTGGAGCGGCAACGTGCACTGGGCCGCCGACGGCCGCGCCTGGCTGATCGACCCGGCCGCGCACGGCGGGCACCGGGAAACCGACCTGGCCATGCTCGCCCTGTTCGGCTGCCCGCACCTGGACCGGGTGCTGGCCGCCTACCACGAACACACCCCGCTGGCCGACGGCTGGCAGGACCGGGTCGCACTGCACCAGCTGTTCCCGCTGCTGGTGCACACCGTGCTGTTCGGCGGCGGCTACGCGGCCCAGACCGTGGCCGCCGCCAGGGCCGCGCTGCGCGCCTGATCAGGCGGGCTGGCCGGACAGCCGGTCGAGCAGCGCCGCGGCCTTCGGGGCGAACGCGGCGTTGCCGGTGTCCCTGGCGATCTCCAGGAACCGTACGGCCGCCGCGGGGTCGCCGGCCCGGTGGCGCATCTCACCAACCCGGTACGCCGCCTCCGCGACCAGGTCCGGCCGGTCGGTGCGGTCCAGCGTGGACCGGTAGTGCCGTTCGGCGCCCGCCCAGTCCTCCACCAGGTAGTGCAGCTCGGCCAGGTGCGCCAGGGCGAACGGCGCCTGCTCGGGGTCGCCGGTGTCGATGATCCTGCCGAACCAGCGTGTCGCCTCGGCGACGTCCCGTTCACCCTTGGCCAGGTAGCCCAGGCTCAGCGCGACCTCGATCGAGAACCGCTGCTCGGACACGTCCGCCAACTCCAGGAAACAACGTCGGGCCTGGTCGTTGTCGCCGGCCAAGCCGGCCAGCCGGCCCAGTTCCAGCCGGCCCCAGTGGCCGATCTCGGCGTGGCCGGAGTCGGCGCACCGCTGCTGCGCGGCACGGGCCGCCGCCAGGTCACCCCGCTGCTTGTGCACCAGGCCGAGGCGGTAGCTGGCGATGGGGCTGTAGTGGGCGTCGGCGAGTCGCTCGGCCCGCTCGTAGGCGGTGACGGCGGCGTCGACGTCGCCCCGGGCCCGCTCCAGGTCACCGAGGAAGTACGCGGCACGGGCGGCCAACTCGGCTCCGTCCACCGCCATGACCAGGGCGTAGGCAGTGGCTGCGGCGTCGTGCTCGCCGGCCCGCCGCAGCGCGACACCGAGGTGGTAGCAGTAGTGCTCGTCAAACCCCGACCGCCTGCGGATCGCCGCTGCCTCGACGGCCTCGCCGCGCTGGGTGTGCGACACGACCAGGCCGGTGGCGGCCTTGCGCCCACTCGCGCCGGCCTCGTCCGCGTCCACCACCACCCGGTACAGCGCGTCGGCCGCGCGGAGATCGCCGGCGAGGTGGCGTGACCTGGCCACGTCGACCACCGCGTCCAGAGCGGCCCCGGCGTCCGAGCGCGCGCCAACGATGACGGCCCGCTCCACCAGCTCCACCGCGCGGTCCAGCTCACCAGCCTCGGCGTGCGCCGTGGCCCGCTCGCACAACCGGTGCACGGCGAACGCGCTGTTCCCGACGTCGCCGACCTCGATCAGCAGGTCCTTGACGGCGTCGTGCGCGGCCGTGTCGCCACCGGCCCGGAACGCCTTCGCCACCGCCCGGCACAGCTGCGTCGCCGCGCCGAACTGGCTGTTGCCGTCCGTGCAGAGCCGCAGCAGCACCGGGCGGGCCGCGTCGAACTCGCGTCGGACCACCAGTCGCACCACTGCGGCCGCGCCACCGTGCTCGGGGTCCCACTCCGGGATCTGCTCCAGCACGTACTGGGCGTCCCACACGTTCCCTTCCACCACCATGCCCCAGGCGAACCAGGGAACGGCCTCGTCCGGACCGGTGACCAGCACCCGCTCAGCCAGTTCGCTGACCTCGTCCTGGTACTCCCACTCCGCCAACCGCTGGCCGAGGTCGAGGCAGGCCCGCGCGAGCAGGCCGGGGTGCCCGTGCTCGATCACCCGCTCGTAGAGGTCCAGCTCCGCGTCGGAGTCGGACACCAGATCGACCTGGAGCATCGCCGCCCACGGCCAGAACGGCTGGTCCGTCCCGAGCGCGCCGGCCAGCTCCTCGGCCGCCTGGTCGAACAGGTCGACCTCGTCGCCGCCGAGCAGGGCGTTGTCGAGCAGGAGTGTGCCGCGCAGGTAGCTGGCGTAGCAGCGGGTCAGCGCCGAGCCGTCCACACCGGTGAGGTGGTCCACCGCCTGGTCCAACCGGCCGGAGCGCACCAGCAGATCGCCGAGCAGCACCGCGCCGATCGCGGCCCGCTGGGCGTTGGTGCCGTCCTCGGCCAGTGCCTCAGCCGATGCGACCGCCTCGGGGACGCCGGTCAGGAACCGGCCGAGGGTGGCGTGCTCCTCGGCGCCCAGGGTGTCGAGCAGGGCCAACACCAGGGCGGCGCGGGGGCCGTTGGCGAAGTCGCCACTGGCTGCCACCCGGGTCAGCAGCGCCCGCGCCGCAACCGGGTCGCCCTCGACCAGGTCGATGCCGGCCAACACCGCGGCGGCCGCAACGGCACCCGCCGGCCAGGCGGTGTCGGCGAGGGCACGCAACGCCGATCGCGCGGCGGCGACGTCACCGGCCTGGTAGCGGCGCAACGCGGAGTCCACGGCGGCCGGCCGCACACCAGTGCGGTCCGCGATGTCCACCTGGTACGCCGCGATCTCGGCCGGGCCAGGAAGAACCAGGCCCACCGGAGCTGGCTCGGCGGCCTGTGCCCTGGCGCGCTCAGCACCAGCCCGATCGTCCACTTCGGACAGAAGGGCGGCCAGCGCGGTGGCGGCCGGCGGCCGGTGGCGCGGGTGCCCCGAGTCGACCACCTCGCGCAGCCACTTCACAGCGCTCTTGACATCACCCTCGCCACGCGACAACTCCGCCAGCACGGCACCGGCTTCCGGGGCGAGATCGGGGTGCCCCGACTCGACCACCTCGGTCAGCGCGACGCGCGCCCGGCCCCGCTCCGCCAGCTCCGTCCACACGCGAGCCGAGTGCAGCAGGGCGAACCACCGCACCGGAGAGCGGGGGTCGTCGGCCGCGCGGCCGAACGCCGCCGTCGCACCAGCCAGCTCACCGAGCCGGTGCCGGGCCAGGCCAACGCAGTTCAGCGCCGGACCGAGCAGGCCGGGCCCGGCCAACCCCACCGCACGCTCGGCCGCCGGCAACGCCGCCGACCAGTCGCCACGCTCCGCGTGTTCGACGAAGTCCGCCAACGCCGCCCGACCGGCCGACACCCCCTCCGCTGACGTGGACACCTTCCCCGACACCCCCATCACCCGTCTCGGCTGCCCGGCAGCGTAGCCACACCCCCTGACAACGCCCAGCCGTCGACAGCGACACTGGCCAGGCCCGCGGCGGCGCGCTCGGTGAGAACGCTGTCACCGCTGTCGCTGGCAGCCGCCGAGCAGCGCACCACCTCGGCGACGATCGCCGGCGCGTCCGCGATGTCCACAACGGACCGGCAGCGGCACGGCCGCCGGTACGGCCGCCGCAGCGATGGCCGGCACAGTCCCCACCGGCACAGTCCCCACCGGCACAGTCCCCACCGGCACAGTCCCCACCGGCACAGCCCCCACCCGCCCAGGGGGGCGACCCCGGGTCCAGCCTATCCACCCCCCACCCGCGGGGACATGGGCGCGAGCGGAGCTGTGGACAACCGCGGTGGCTGTGCACAACCCCCACCTCGAACGGGTGAAGACGCCGGCAGCTCCGGCAAGCTGTGGTATCAGGCGGAGCCAGCGCCCCCACCCGAACTCGACCTCGTGTCCGGCCGCCGCCCCCGGGCGGTGTCCCGCCGTGCCGCGCCGGGCTCCTGTTGCCGGAAAACCGTTGGTCAGGGCGGTGATCCCGCGGGCATGGTAGCGGCGTGGCCGCAGTGGAGAAGACCGCGCGAGTGCCGACCCGGGCTCGGGCGACCGCGCTGAACCTGACCTCCTGGGTGCTGTTCGCCAGTTCCGGTCCGCTGGCCAAGGCGGTGATGGCGGCTGGCTGGTCCGCGGTCGCGGTGACCTCGGTGCGGATCGCGCTGGCCGCGGTGCTGCTGGTACCGGCGGTCGCGGTGCTGCGGCCTCGGGCGCTGCGGTTCCGCCGCGCCGACCTGTGGCTGCTGCTCGGCTACGGCCTGCTCGGTGTCGCCGGAGTGCAGTTGTTCTTCTTCCTGGCCGTGGCCCGCGTCCCGGTCGGGGTGGCGATGGTGCTGGTCAACCTGGCGCCCGTGCTGGTCGCGCTGTGGCTGCGGGTGGTGCGGCGGACCCGGCTTCCCGGGCTGGTGTGGGTGGGCATCGGGCTGGCCGTGGCCGGACTGGCCCTGGTCGCGGAGATCTGGCGGGCCGACCGGCTGGACCTGCTCGGCGTCGCCGCCGGGCTGGCCGCCGCGGCCTGCTCGGCCGGGTACTTCCTGCTCGGCGAGCACGGCGCGAGCAGGCACGATCCGGCCGGGTTGACCGCGACCGGGCTGGCGGTCGGCGCGGTGGTGGTGGCGACGTTCAGTCCGCCGTGGACGCTGCCCGCGAATCTGCTCAACGCCCCCGCGGTGCTCGGCGGCGCACAGGCCCCGGTGTGGCTGGTGCTGCTGGTGCTGGCCGTGGTCACCACCGCCCTGCCCTACCTGGCCGGGTTGTCGGCACTGCGCGCGCTGCCCTCGACCCTGGCCAGCGTGCTGGCCCTGGTGGAACCGCTGGTCGCCGCCGTGCTGGCCTGGCTGCTGCTCGGCCAGGCGCTCGGCCTGCCGCAGCTGGCCGGGGCGGTAGTGCTGCTCGCCGGTGCCGTGCTGGTGCAGCTGATCGGCCCGAATCCGCCGACCACGCCCGAACAGCCCGGCCTCCCGTCGGCCACCCCGGGCCGGTGACCTCGCCCGCCGCCACCTCTCCCGCGAAAAAGGGCATTCGCACCAGCCGTCTCACCCCGTTTTGACAAATGCGTTTCCATCCGATCCGACCAGCATTGTGAATCACTTGACAACAAGCTCCGAATCTGTTCGAGAGAATTTCACCGCAGCCATGTGCGCGAATTCGGAGAATGGGGTAGCTTCGCCGCGCCAATTACCGGATTCGCGAGTGGGAGTGCAGAGCGAATGACAGTCTTGGTGACCGGCGCGACCGGGTCGGTCGGCCGACACGTGGTCGATCAACTGCTGGCCGCTGGCCAGCAGGTTCGGGCGCTGACCAGGAATCCGGCCACCGCTGGCCTGCCGGCCGGGGTCGACGTGCGCCAGGGGGACCTCAACCACGCCGACGCGTTGGCCGGCGCGCTGGACAAGGTCGACCGGGTGTACCTGTTTCCGGTGTTCGACCACCCCGAGGCGTTTGTCGACATGGCGGTGTCGGCCGGGGTTCGACGCATTGTGGTGTTGTCGTCGGATTCCACGGTGAACCGACTGGAAACGAACTGGTCGGCCGGTGAGGCGCACCTGGCCACGGAACGCGCGGTGGAACGATCCGGTGTGGAGTGGACGCACGTGCGGCCGGGCGGGTTCGCCGGCAACACGCTGGAGTGGGCGCCGATGATCCGCGCCGACGGGGTGGTCCGGGCGCCCTACGGGGCCGGGGCGCAGTCGCTGATCCACGAGGCGGACATCGCGGCGGTGGCCACGCGGGCGCTGCTGGAGGACGGCCACGCCGGCCAGCGCTACCGGCTCTCCGGCCCGGAGGCGGTGACCAGGGTCGACCAGGCGCGGCTGATCGGCGAGGCGCTCGGCCGGGACGTCCGGTTCGCGGAGATCACCGCCGAGCAGTGGCGGGCGCAGGTCAGCGCGTTCCTGTCGGAGGAGGTGATGACCATGCTGCTGGGCTACTGGGCGCGCGCGGTGGACCAGCCGGACCCGGTGCTGCCCACGGTGGCCGAGGTGACCGGGCGCCCGGCCCGCACCTTTGCCGAGTGGGCCGTTGACCACGCGGACCGCTTCCGCTGACCGGCCCCGCCTGACCGAACTGTCCACTGAGGACGACTACCGCACCAGCGACCGTCCCCAGTGGACAAGTCGCGCCACCGGCGCACAACTCCGGTGCCGGGCCGGTTTCTCGCCGGCGCGGCGTTGCCCGGCCCGGCACCGGATGCCGCCGTTTCGCCTCTTGCGCCCTGGTCCAGACCATGCATACTTTGTTGCCACCAACAACGAATCGTGCACTGACCAGTACGGATCGACGACTGCCAGGACTCCGCCGCCCGTGGCAGTTGCCGCCTTCACCGCCCCACGCCGGCCGCCGCCCGCGGCCCGCGTGGACGCGCGCAAGAGAGGTGACAACGATGTCCTCACGGCTCATCCCACGCCGGTCCCGGATCATCACGGCGCTCGCCGCCCCGGTGCTGGCCGCCGCGGTCCTGGCCCCGGCGGCATCAGCCCAGGCGAGCCAGCCGGCCAGCGCGGCCGCCGCCCAGCGCGGCGAGGTGTCCGCCGCGGCGGTCACGTTCTCCGACGACTTCAACGGCCCGGCCGGCAGTGCCGTGGACGGCAGCAAGTGGGTGGTGGAGACCGGCGACAACGTCAACAACCACGAGCGCCAGTACTACACGCCCGGCACCAACAACGCCGCGCTCGACGGCCAGGGCAACCTGGTGATCACCGCGCGCCGGGAGAACCCGGCCGGCTACAACTGCTGGTACGGCAGCTGCCAGTACACCTCGGCCCGGCTGAACACCTCCGGCCGGTTCAGCCAGACCTACGGCCACTTCGAGGCCAGGATGAAGCTGCCGCGCGGCCAGGGCATGTGGCCGGCGTTCTGGATGCTCGGCACCGACATCGGCAGCGTGGGCTGGCCGAACAGCGGCGAGATCGACATCATGGAGAACGTCGGCTTCGAACCGCGCACGGTGCACGGCACCATCCACGGCCCGGGTTACTCCGGCTCCGGCGGCATCGGCGCCGGCTACGGCATCGGCGACGACTTCGCCAACGCCTTCCACGTGTTCGCCGTGGACTGGTCGCCGAACAAGATCACCTGGTCGGTGGACGGAACCGTCTACCAGACGCGCACCCCAGCCGACCTCGGCGGCAACCGGTGGGTGTTCGACCACCCGTTCTTCCTGATCCTGAACCTGGCCGTGGGCGGCTACTGGCCCGGCGACCCGGACGGCAGCACGGTGTTCCCGCAGCAACTGGTGGTCGACTACGTGCGGGTCACCAACTAGGTCTGACCTGCGATTTCCCCTCAAAGAGCCTGAAGGAGCCGCAAGGAGCCGGAAGGAGCCTTCCGGCTGGTCAGGCGGGGTACGGAAGTCCCAACGAAGGAGTCCCCGGGAGCGCCGAGGAACAGCAACTCATCCCACGGTGCATCCCACGGCATCCCACAGAGGAGCAACCATGCCCCGCACCGCACCACCTCGCACCTACTCCCCCGCGGACGTCCTGTCCGCGGTCGCCCGGATGCTGAAGGCGCAGCGCCCCGGTGGCATCGGCCTGGCCGCACCCACCGACGTGCGGACGCTGACCGGATCGGAGGCGCTGCCCGAGCTGGCCATGCCCAGCACCCGCGCGTTGATCCAGTGGGCTGAGGCACTGACCGACACCACCTTGACCGTGACCGGCTGGCTCGGCGGGACGATCCACGTCCGGGCGGTCGGCCGGATCCCCCGCGGCCCGCGCGTCGCGGTCACGGCGTGGGTGGACGCCGACCTCGGCCTGGCCGTCGATGAGACGCGCACGGCCGCGTTGGGTGAACTCCGACAGTTGGCCGAGTAGCCTCAAGACACAGAGCAGCCCCGCTCAAGTCCCGTGAGCGGGGCTGCTGCTTGCCGTAGATCAGCCGTCGAGCCGGCCGGCCTTGACGGCGCCGAGGAACCTCACCAGTTCCGCCTGCCCGAAGGTCAGCATCGGGCCGGTGGGGTTCTTAGAGTCCCGCACGGCAGCGAGGGCCGCTGTCCGGGCCAACTCCACACAGTCGTTGTTCGGGACACTGTAGGTGCTTCTCCGCCACACGATCTGTTCGCTCATTGTTCCTGCTCTAGACGTCGGGCTTGTTCGGTCATGACCTCTATCGAGTCACTCTCCGACAGTGCGAGGGAGAGGGCATCATCGAAAGTTCCGGCGAACTTGGCAACATCGTCCGCCTTCTCGATCCAGTCTCCTCCGCTCGGGTACTCCAGGTACACGACATCAGACTCATCCGGGGCGGGAAACGCAAGAACGGTCAGGCCGCCCGTCATCGCACCGTACTCACCTGCCGCGAAGGGGATCAGCCGGACCGACACGTTCGGTAGTTGGGTGAGGCGCACGACGTGGCGCAACTGCTCGGCCATAACGAGCGGGCCACCAATAGGGCGCCTGATAACTGCTTCGTCGAGCAGGATCAGGAATTCCATCGGGTTCGGCCCGTGGAGTCGTTGCTGCCTGCGCTCGATGGCCACGGAATCTCGGTCGGCATCGGTACCGGAGTTGATGAAGCGTGCCAACGCGCGATACATCGCGGCTCTGTATGCGGGCGTCTGCAACGGGCCCGGGAACAACGACTGCTGAAGAGTTCGGGCCGAACTGGCATCGTCCCACGCCTTGAGGAACGCCCTGTACTTGGGCGGCATGGAACTGGAGTGCTGGACCGGAGCGGTCTCTTGCTTCGCTTCTTCCCAGAGGTCTTCGGCTTGTTTTCGTTGCTCGGCCGTTGCCTGATAGAAGCCGAGCATGGCGGTAAGAACGGCGTAGTCGCACAACGTGTGCCCGTTCTCCATGCGGGAAATCGTGGAAGTGCTCTTGCGGAGCAAGCCGGCGACCGCCTCTGGCTTGAGCCCGGCTCGCTCCCGCAGTTCAACCAAAAACTTGCCCAGCTTGCGCTTGCGTCGGGTCTGGGTGCTCGGCATCTGCCCCTCCTGGTGATTACGGCCTGTCGCCAGCATCCCGCAGGCTCCGTAGCCAAGGTCACAACTTCACCCGATAGGTGCAATGCGCCGGTGCATTGCACCGGGTAGCGTTCACTGCTGCCAGCGTGACCACATGGTCCCGCGGGCGCCAGAGCGGCGAGCCACCGGCTCCACTACCGGCTTACCGCCTCTTATGTCCGACCCCGACCGGCCGGACACCTACGGGTGGTGGCATCACGCGATTCCCGCCACCCCGTGGAGCAGCAAGACGGTCGAGTAGGCCCCCGGCTCCCGTCCTGCTGCTCCACCCAGCGAAGGTGGTGGTGATCGTGACAGCACTACTCGTCTGGTCCGTTCTCGGCCTCATGGCCACGACGGTGATCGGCGGACTCTGGCGCTACCTGATCACGGCGTTCCCGCTGGATGAGCACCTCGCTGACCAACCGCGCCAAGCGGACACCTCCCCTGCCCACCAGGCGCGGCCCAACACTCCGACTGACCCCGCCCCGGACTACCGCTGGATGGCGGCGTGGCCCGGACTGCCCCCACAGCCCGACACCGCCACACCAGTCCACATCGGACAGGAGGCAGCATGAAACGGCGCACATACACCGACTACGACAAGGCCAAGGTGGCCTTGGGCGAGTACCTGGCGACATGGCGTGGACGCCTGCGCCGGCGGTGGCTGGCACGGTGGGGCTGGATCCTGACCGTCGTCACCGCCCGGAGCGACTGCGACTGCCCGCGCTACGAGATCGCCAAGCGGCGCCCGGAATCGCTGCTGAGGTGGCCACGATGACCAACACGCTGATCTACGGGCACAGCACGTTCGCCACCCCACGGGTGCACGGCTGGCTGCCCGACAAGCCCGGGTTCCACCGCGCCCTCTGCGGAATCCAGCTCGCCGACACGCTCATCACCAGCTACCCGCGCCCCACCCGGGAGAACGCCACGTGGTGCGCGGGCTGCTACCTGGTCAGTCAGCACACGCCGGGCGGTACACCGCTGTACGTGATGCGCCGGTCCGCGCTGGACGGTGCCGCCCACATCATCCCCGCCGGCGAGGTCGACCAGGGCCGTTCGTACCGGGCGGTGTGCGGCCACGGCCTGTCCGACGACGTGGCCAAGCCGGTGCCGGCCTACGCCTGCGACGCCTGCCTGCTCACGGCCGACGAGCTGATTCGGCAGGGGGTGAGTACGACGTGACCACCTCAGGCCGGAAGACGTTCCGCTGGTGGCCGGTGGACCACGGGCGGCACGCCATCCCCGGTGAACTCCGGCCCGGCGACACCGGCGAAACCCTCTGCCTGCACCCGGTCACCTATCTCGGCGGCGAACCCTCCAAGCGGGAGTGGCTGTGGCCGACCTGCCAGGTCTGCTACGAGCGGGCCCGCGGCTACACCCACATCTCTCTCGCGGGGTACCACTACGGGCCGGTGCTGCCCGCGCAGCGCCAGACCGAGCAGCATCAGGCTGATTCGCAGGTGATCCGATGACGACGGCGGCGGACTACCTGTGGCGGCAGTGGGTGGAGGACAACCTCCTGCACGCTGTCCCAGCCACCTCCACCGGCGACCGGTTCGGACTCTTCGACGCGGCCTGCGGGACGGTGCTCACCCCCGACGACTCCACACTGATCGAGACGCCGTCCGGACAGCCGTTCTGCCCCGACTGCCTGGTCTACGTGGGCACGCAGGTGGAGGACACGCGGTGGCGGCCGTGACCAGCCCTGGTGACGCCGGCCGGCACTGGCCCGAGCAGGTGGGGCACACCGCGGTGACCGTGCCGCAGCTGCTCGCCCGGATGTGGGCGGTGGGTCGGCGAATCCGCCTCGACTGGGACGCGGCACTGGTGACCGCGGACTACGACCAGTGCGCGACCACCGTCCTGCCGCTGCGGGGGATCGCATGAGGAAGCACCTGCGCTACCTCATCCGGTACTGGCGGAGCCGCCAGGACTACGACGACCCGACCTGGCCGCTGGTCGCCGGACTGGCGTTCTGGCTGCTGCTGCTCTGGTTCCTGTGTTTCTTCTGACCTCTGGGCCACATCCATCATCCGGTGCACTCACCCAGCACCGTGGCCCAGTTGCGGGGAGGTGGGACCGGGTTTCGGCCCGGTCCCACCGATCCATCTACGGCAGTTCCAACACCAGGTGGTCCGGTGAGTCCAACCACAGCAGGTGGGCGCCACCCGGCCGCACCGTCAGCCCGTACCGGTCAAGGTCTGGGCGTCCGGCGTCCTCCCACGCCCGCATGATGTTCAGCAGCCCCGACCACACGTCCCGTGGACCGCTCCATGTCACGAGTACGCGCCCAGCACCGGCCGGCTCGCCGCGCGCCCACGACCCGGTAGACGGGTCGTAGAGGTGCACCGGCGAGTCGGGCGGCGAGTCGAGCAGCAGGTGGTGCCCCAGCGCGGGATAGAACAGCACCCGCAGGTGTGCCCCTGCGGCGGTCGTCCAAAGTTCGCGGGGCAGCGGCGCCGCCTCGTACTGCTCGCCGTCTCCGCTGGCTGCGTTCAACACCTCCTGCGGAGACAGGTGGGCCGGTGCCGCAGTCGTGCGTATGCCCATGAAGCCGGCCGACTCGATGAACGGGCCGCTGGCCACCGTGTTGGTGACGGTGAGCCGGGCGACGCCGAACGCCACGTTGACCACGAGCACGCCGCCCGGCCGCACCTGTTCCAGCCATGCGCCCGGCACCCGCGGTACCTGGCAGGTGGCGATCAGCCGCTCATACGGCGCATGGGCAGCCACACCGTCCGCGCCGTCACCACAAACCACGGTGGGCGCGTAGCCGGCCTGCCGCAGGGACTCCCGGGCCGCGTCCACCAACTCGGGGTCCACGTCCACCGTGGTGACCGCACCGTGCCCCAACGCATGACTGAGCAGGGCGGCGTTGTAGCCAGTGCCGGTGCCGATTTCCAGCACCCGGTGTCCTGGTCGAGCGTCCAGTGCCTCCAGCATGGTTGCCATCAGTGAGGGCCTGGTGGACGAACTGGTGGCGGTGCGGCCGATGAACTGGGTGATCAGACTCGTGTCCGAGTAGACCGCGGCCAGTGCGTCGGCGTGGCGGCCAGGGTCGCCCAGGTCGTGTTCGGTCAACCGGCCGGCGGTGCCGGGCACCGAGAACCGGGTAACGAACAGGTCCCTGGGCACCGATCCGAACGCGTCGACCCACCGGGGCGTGGTCAGGCAGCCCCGTGCGTTGAGGTCAGCGACGAGCCCGCGGCGCAACTCGGCGGGGTCGGTACTGGTGATCACGTCTCTCCTGTGAGGTAGTCGGCCAACGCCTGGATCACGTCCTGCCGGATGGGCTCCAGCCACGCCCACTGGCCGTTGGGGTTCAGGTCCCCGATGAACACCCACTCGCCGTCCGGCCTGATGATCCAGTCCGACGAGGAGTAGACCAGCCGGAACGTGGCCATGAGCCGGCGTAGGCCAGCTGCCACCCGATCGGGTACCTCGGTGGCCTGGTAGGTCAGCCGGTCATGGTCAGCCCTCCAGTCCACAGTGGATCGGCTGGGATGGTCGATGCGCACCGCGAACAGCCGCCCGTCGACCGCGACCACCCGCACCGAGTAGGCGCAGGGCACCCGAGTCTGGAACAGGTGGGCGGTGCGCGCCACGTCGTCGGTGATGTCCTCGGGCTGCACCAGCGCGGTGCGCAACGCCACGTACTCGCCGTTCTCGCTGCGTGGCCCGGTGGTGAGCGGTTTGTAGATCACCCCGGTGTCGGCGTGGTCGCGGCAGAAGTCCCGGGCCTGCTCCGGCGAGTTCGTGATCAGCGAGATAGGGATGGTCAGGCCACAAGCATCGGCAACGGCCAACTGGTGGGCACGCTGGTCGGCTGCGGTGTTGGCGTAGGGGTGGTTGACCCAGCGGACGGACAACGCGGCGAGCAGACCGCCGAGACCAGCACGGGCCTCGGCGGTCGCCCACTGCGCTTCCGTCGCCGTCATCTGGGGATGCACCGCGAAGCCCTGGGGCTTGCGGTACCACACGGCACTGATCTGCTCGATGTCGAGCTGGCGGTAAGGGGTGCGCAGAAACCCACGCCACCCCTCACCGCCGGAGGTGATCAGCGCCGCCTCAGTCAGCCGCTCCGGGAAGTCAGCGAGATCGAACCGCACGACAGACGCGTCACGCCTGTTCAGCTCGGCGATGACGAAGTCCGCTGTAACATCTCCCGGGCGCGTCACTACAGCGACGGAGCCCATGATCAGTCAGCGGGGTCGGAGTCCGTCTCCCACTGGTGGTCGAACTTCGTGTCGCACGGGGTGTAGGGGCCGGTGGGGTCCTTCGGCCGGTCCGCGTCGATCAGCGGCACGCCGTCAGCGGTCGTGGTGATCTGCCGCTCGGGGTCGTAGTGCAGGCCGTCGAAGTGGTGCGCGGCGCCCACCGGGGTGGTGCGGGTCAAGCCCCAGGGGCGCACTCCCGGGCCGCTGGGCACGTCGCTGCTGCGCAGGTTCGGGTCCGCAGGCGGCCACGCCACGAGACCCATCGTCGTGTTGGTCAAGATCAGTTCCTTTGCGCACTCATGGTGCACTCACCCGGCGCGATCGTGCCGACCCAGTCATGAGTTGAGCAAGGGGTGTTCCCCGAAAGGCGCATCAACGCGACGAATGCCCCTGCTGCCCGTGGATGTAGGCGCGCAGGGCTGCACCGCGTCCGGGGGTAGGCTGGCCGGACTAATTGGCCCTGAGAGGATCGCAACGGCCTGCATGTTGGGCTCGCCTCGACAGCGACCAGTGGCCACCACTCATCGACCCCGCAGGGGATCGCAACCTCACGTCCCGGTATTCCGTCGCACAATCCCGCGCGTGTGGCCAGGGCTCATTGACCCCGCAGGGGATCGCAACTCGCTCACGGGATGAACTGGTCGAGGTCGGGTGGCATGGCCAGCACTCATTGACCCCGCAGGGGATCGCAACCGGACCACCTGGTCACGGGCGGTCAGCTGGCGCATGTGGCCAGGGCTCATCGACCCGGCAGGGAATCGCAACGACAGGCCGAGGGCCCAGGTGGCCATCCAGAGCAGGTGGCCAGGGCTCATTGACCCCGCAGGGGATCGCAACCCCTCCAGGCTCACGGCGTCGGCGTTGGCGGTGCGGGCGGCCAGGTCTCATCGACCCCACAGGGGATCGCAACTCGCGCAGCACGATCCACACCGGGAGGTGGCGGTCGGTGTGGCCACCACTCATCGACCCCAACGGGGATCGCAACGATGACGTCCATGCGGGTCGCCAAGATCGTGACGGTGGCCAGCACTCATCGACCCCTGAGGGGATCGCAACATTCGGGCCACGACCCGGTCCACGCGGTACGACCCATTGTGGCCAGCACTCATCGACCCCGCAGGGGAACGCAGAACGCCCCTCCCGCTACCGGACACCAGCCGGCGCGGGAGGGGCGTGATCATGCAGTGGTGCGTTTGCGCAGGTCATCAAACTTACCGGTGCCGGTAACCTGGGCATCTGCCATCTCATGGGATCGCATGAAGCGACCAGCGGGGCCATGATCTCCAAGACGGAGGCCGTACCCCAGAGCCACGTTAGGCGATCCCCTAACGTGGCTGGTCAGAAGGCATGGCCTGTAAGACGCAGGTCATGGTCAGATGAGAGTGACAGGCCGTCACTCTGATCGGCGAGACGTGTCTGTGTGCAGGTCAGCGCGGGGTGGAACCAACCTTGGTGCTCAGCGACGCCGAACCCGGGTCACCCACCCGCCGAGCGGCCAGCGCCTTCAACACGCTCACCACGGCCGCGCCCAGCCCGACACCGAGCACGCCCCGCCAATCCACCGCGAGCAGGTCCACCGCCTCGGCACCGAGAGCGGCCAGCACCGCCCCAGCGAACGACGACACCGCCCGCTCCACGAGGTCCCGCATGTACGTCGTCACTGCTGCACCTCCTGGCCTCGCACTGCCACATCGACCGTCACGACGTTCTCTCGGATCGCGTCGGCGACAGCCTGCTTGATCGCGGCGGCGTCGATCTCCTGGTCCCGCGCGACCGCGTCCGCCAACTGCTCGAACGCCGTCCGGTAGGCAACCACCATGTCGTAGACGGTGAACACACCGCGGTTGGTGTGCAGCGCCAGGTCCTCGAAGCGCGCGGTCTCGCCGTCACCGGGCCGGCGCAGGTGCTCGGGGATGCCGCAGTTGAAGTTGAGCAGGGCGCGCGCGGACGCGTCGGCGATCCGGTTCACGTCCTCATCGGACAGGGGCATGTCGTCCTCCTCGTATGGCCACTGGCCGAAGTCGTTGGCGTTGGAGTCGTTGACGTCGCAGGCGACACCGGCCACGTGGACGGTGCCGATGCGCTGGAACAGGTGGGCGCGGAGATCAGCCCGGCCGCCGGACCAGGCGGCGGTCTGCCACGCGTACCGGGCTGTGCCCGCGTCGAGGCAGTGCCGGACCACGGAGTAGGAGCCGTAGACGCCGATCCGGCCGGGGCCCAGCACCGAGGCGGCGCCGCGCAGGTACGCATCGATGGCCCCGAGCTGATGGGGCTGGGCGTCGAAGTCGACGGCGAAGTAGATGGGCCGGCTACTGGGCATCCCGACCGCGGCGGCCTGCTCGGCCGCGGCCCGGGCGTCGGCCTGGCCGCCGGCGTACCCGGACAGGGCCCGGTTGGCCGTGGTCTCGAACACCAGCGCCACCGCCACCCCGTTCCGGGTCATGTCGGCGAACTCGCGCGCGGTGATGTTCTTCCGGTTGCCCGGCCTCGACAGGTAGCGCACGACGAACCGGTAGCCGGCGGCCCGCACGGCGGCGGCCGAGGGCGGCCCGGTCGAGTAGTCCAGCCCCCTCACTGGTCACCTCCCACGATCCGGCGCTCGACGCGGTCCACGGCGTCGCGCAGCGACGCGCCAGAGTTGGGCCGCACCTCGTGTTCGATGACGGTCACCCGCTGCTCGATGGCGGCCAGGCGCTCCATGACGCCCGGCCGCGCCGGCACCCCGTCGCGCTCCGGCTCACCGAGCCAGTCATCGGCGACGTGCGAGAGCTTGCGGCCCACACGGGCGACCCGGACGACGACCGCCCACACAGCGGCGAGGGCGCCCAGAGCAAGACCAACGTCCAAAATGGACAAGTCGGCCAAGAAGTCAGACAAGGATTCTCCTTATGCGTCTTGGACCTGCGAGCACTCGGTCACGGTGCCCAGGAGGTGGACGACGTTGCAGCCCAGGACGCTGGTGCGGGCCCCGAACAGCACCACCTGGTACTTCTCATGCCGGGACAGCGTTACGTCCGGGCAGAGCGTCATCGTGGTGCTGCCGTGTCCGCGAACGCCCCGGGTGTTCCAGTCGATGACTTCCGCCGGGAAAATCTTGTCGCCGAAGGCGACATCGACGCCGTCCGACGCTCGCCGGAGCTTCAAGCCAAGCATCGCAGTGGACGGCTCAGCGAGTTGGCCGGAGGCGCCCTGGTGCGCCTGGACGACCACGGTCATGCTGACGTTAGCGTGGCAATCTCCGTGTGGGGTAAAGGAAAGCGCGAGCAGGTCACCATCTGTGGTAGGTACCGGGATCGCCTGGTTGACGGCCCTGAGCCGGTGCACAACCGGTTTCTGGCCGGCGTAGCGCCGGTCGTCGGTGACCGTGCTGATCGTGGTGGCGTCAGGCGCAACGGGAACCAGGGCAACGGGAATCTCCCACTTCGCATTGTCCTGCGTGACCGGCGGTACCCCACCGCCTGGCACGCCTTGCAGGACATCCAGCTCCAACAGCTCGCGCAAGAAGTCCGCCCGGACGATCACGCGGTCGGTGCGCGGCAGCGTCTCGCCCGGCGTCGGGGGCTGGATCTGCAGCGTGGACTCGGTAGTCCACTCGCCCCAGTGGCCGCGAATCCACGCTTGCCCAGCGCGGACCTTGACCTGCATCCCGCTGCTGTCGGCGTACACCTCAAGCTCGCCAGCTACGTCCTGGAGCACGCCGGCTGAGGCGAGGCCGGTCATGAACTTGCGCCAGGTGTCGGCCGTGACGCTCGACCCGGGCCCGCTGTCGAACGGGGCGTACGTGTTCGCTGGTGCAGCCATCAGCGTCTCTCCAAGTTCCTGAGCCTGACGCTCATCTGCCTGAGTCGATCGAAGATCCGCAGCACGCCGTTGCTGGTCGCGCTGATCGTGGGGATCACGGTCTGCGAGTCCGGCCCGAGCCGGGTCCGGACCTCGCGGATCACGGACGTGACGCGCTCGCCAGGTGACGGGACCACCGTCACCGTGTCGCCCAGTCCGTAGTCACGCAGGTACTGGTGCTTGCCCGCATCGACTGGTGTCACGCTCAGCGTGGTCTGCTCAGCGCCTTCGACCAAGGTGGCGCGGATCTCCTGGTTGAGTTCGTCGGCCGCCGCGGTGTCCCGGCGGTCCACGAAGCGCTCGGCTCGGTCCCACCCCTGCGGGTTGGCCTGCCCCTCCCGGATCACCCGGGCTGTGCCCTCACCGGACCCGCCGACGTACACATAGGTCAGCTCCGGCGCGGCGCGCTCGTACGACAGCTCCGCGACATTGCCCAGTTCCTGTGACAGCAGGATCTCGTCGGATCGGTCCTGGGGAGCCCAGACCTGGAACTCCAGCCGATCGCCCCCGGTCTGCTGAACGCGCCAGCCGACACCGCCGGCCACGGCCAGATCCTGTTCCAGCGTGAGCAGTTGCTGCCACCGGCCACGACCGGTCACCTGGGCGCCGACCAGCGGGTCGATGCCCAGCACCAAGCCGGGCTCGCGCCGGGGCGCCAGCGCGCCCGGTCCGGCGTTGACGTTGACGTACTGCATCAGCACTGATGAAGCGATGCCGCTGCGCACGTCGTACTCGACCGAGTCGTACGGCGGTGCCGCCTTCGTCGGCTGGGGGTGCACCACCCTGTTGGCGAGCACGGTGTTGTCGTCCACACCGGACACCGTCAGGGTGTCGCTGGTGTCGGTGGTCTGCCGCTGCGGCTGCCGCACACGGCCTGAGAACACCACGGTCGTGTCGTCGCGCACCAGCACGATCCCGTACCGCGGCTGCATGAGCGCCGCCGCATGTGCTGTCCCGGCCGGCAGGGTGAGCTGCCACGTACCGACATCCCGGTAGCGGCTCACGCACTCCAGGGTCTGGTAGTCCTCGATCGCCGCCACCCGGCTCAGGTCGGGCGCGCGGAGGTACAGCGTCCAGGCCACGGTCACCTCCTCACATAGACAGGTAGCGGGGCCGGTACGACAGGACGACACGCGAGTCGGCCGACACCGCAGACCCCATCTCGATGCTGATGGCGTTGGTTCCGGGCGCGAGCGGCCAGAACGAGCTGCCCCACGACAACCGGCCAAATGCGCTGGTGCCGTCGGACCGGGTCACCTCCTTCCGGCGCGGCCTGGTGTCGATCGTGACCGACTCGCCGCCGCCGAGGTCCACGGCGAGGTCCAGCACCTTGCCAGTGGTCTCGTTGCGGATGACCGGGTGCGAGCCCGGCCCGACGATCGTCCACACTGGCCAGGCGTCCACGTCGCCGGGGTTGGTCACCGTGACGTCAGCCCAGATCTCGGACGACGCGAGGCGCAACGGGAAGAACGGGAAGAACTTCGGCGCCTCGCCACGTTGGAACTGCTGCACGATGTCGGAACCGGCCGCCCAGTACGGGTCGTACGCCCGGCACATGATCGGCATTCGCTGTGTGGTGGGGCCCGACGTGTCGCCGAGCCGCTCGGCCACGTCCAGCCCGGCCACGACCCGCACCGTGATCTCCCGCGTGTCCCCCGCCGGGCCCGTCATCCGCAGCACGCTGTCCCCACGCCGCGGGTCCATCCGGTGCACCAGGTCACGCAGCCGCGCCTGCAGTTCGGCGGGCGTCGGCGCGTTGATCCACAGCGACAGGCTGATGTCCCGGGCGCCGTGCTGCACATCCCGCAGCAGCAGCCCCGGCTGGCCGGGCACGCCCTGCTCGTCCAGGCGCACGGTCACGCCGTACCGCCCGGACACGTCCCACGCCACCGCCAGATCGGTTACCACCCCGTCCGGGTCCACGTGCTGGATCACCTCGTCAGCCACGCGCACCCCCTCACGGCAGCATCTCCAGCCGCTCCATGCGCGCGAACTGCGCCTGCAGGTCCACACTCGACTCCGTGGTGTTCACGGTGAGGTAGAAGTTCTTCACCACCGAGCTGCCGCTGCTGGCCACGGCAGGGCCAGCCACCGACGCGCCCACCCGCCGCGCCGCCCGCATGATCTCCGCTGACGGGCCAGCAGGGATCACCGTGCCGTCCTGGCGCGGCACCACGATCTCCGGTCCCTCCTCACCCACGACGTACGCGTGACCGGCCTCGACCGGACCGCCCTCCGCCTTGAACGGCAGCCCGAACCGCTGGCCATTCTGATCGACCGAGTAGTAGTAGCCGCCGATCTGGTGGTACTGGACCTCCACGGTGATGTGCCGTGGGATCGAGTCGAGCTGGCGTTTCAGCGTTCCCGCGTTGCCAATCGCCACGTCCATGCCGGGCTGGGTGATCAGCGTGGACACGTCGTCGGGCAGGCCCAGGTACCGGTCAGCCAACACCCGCGCCTGGTCGGCGTTGAACCCCATCTGCTGCATCTCGCTGATGAACGCGTTGCGCCGCTGGGCGACTGCGTCCAGAGCGGCGACCGTGGCCTGCTGTTGCGACCCGGTCTGCTGCAGTGTCGTGTCGTAGACCGTCTGCGCCAGAGTCCTGTAGCTCTGACCCTGCTCGACCAGGTGCTGCTGCAGCGCCCTCCCAGCCTCGGTCGTGAGATCGATCTGCCCGCCGGCGGCGAACAGCTCGCCCTGCCAGTCCTTAGTGGACTTCTTCACGCCGTCGATATCGCTGCGCAGGTCGGCCAGCCCGGCCTCCCAGGTGGCAACGGCCTCCTCCAGTGGGATACCGCCGCCGAAAAGCAGCTGCCACGCGGTGTTCAGGGCGTCCGCGCGCTCGGCCGTGTCGCCGGTGGTATCCCGCAGCGTGGCCATCGCCTCTTCCAGCGCCTGGGTACCCGGAAGCGCCGACTGCATCGCGCCAGCCGCGCCCCCGACCGCCTCCTGCTCCTGCTGGAAGTCAGTCATCGCCCCGGTCACGACAGCCCGCAGGCCGTCCGTATCCCGCAGCAGGGTCCGCGCCGCCTCAGCCTGCCCGGTGTAGCTGGTAACCAGCTCACCAGACTCGGTGTTGACCTGCTCGCCGGCGGTGACCTGAGCCTGCAGGCGCGCCTTGAGTGCATCCAGCGTCGGCCCACCGGTGATGATCGCGTCCAGATAGTCCTGCTGCGACAGCCCAGCCGCGGACACCGCGTCAGCCAGGGCCTTGTACGAGTCGGACTGCGCCAGTGCACGACGCGCGGACGCGTCGAACTGGCCGCCGGACTCACGCAGCGCCGCAGCGAGCGACCGCTGCGACCCTTCGGCCTCCTGCGACTTGGCACCGAAAGCACCGAGAAGCGCGCCAGCCGCAGTGACTGCGATGCCCCACGGGCCACCGAGCAGCCCCATGAGCCCACCCGCCGCAGTAGCCAGTCGCCCTGCGCCGTTTTCGCCTCCGGCTTCCTTGAACTTGGTGCGCAGGTCACTGACGCTGGTGCCCACACCGTCGATGACGCCCTTGACGGTGCCGACCACGCGCATCGCGGTCGCGACCGACAGCCACAGCCCGATCATCGGGCCCAGCGCGTCCGAGATCGGACCGATCACGTCGAGAACGCCTTCCAGGACGTCCAGGCCGATGCCCAGCGCCTCGGACATCACCGGCAGCGCGCCGCCGCCGAGGTCGCTAACGACGTCGGTCAACTTGCCGACGACGTCAACGGCCTGGCCGCCGTGCTCCGCCCACTGACCGGTGAGCGTGGTCAGCACCTCACCGGCGGCCGGCAGCGCGATCGAGATCAACCGTCCAAAGTGGTCAACGCCCTGTGCGGCTTCCGGTGCCGCTGAGGCGACCTCACCGAAGAACTCACCGGCGGCGCGGCCAGACTGGACGAGCAGCCGGCCCAGGGCGTCGAAGACCGGGCCGCTGGACTGCACCACGGCGACCGCGCCGGGCATCGCCTCACGCGCGAAGCCGGTGACACCGCGCGTGAGCGCCTGGACGTCCGGCACGGCCGCGGCGAACGCCGTCCGGATCTGTGGACGCAGCTGCTCGTAGGCCGCGCTGATCTCGCTGGCCGCGTCCACATAGGCGTCCGCCAGCGGCGCGGCGTCAGCGGCGGCACCGGTCCGGATCTCGTCACCCAGGCTCCGGAACGAGTTGGCCACCTCGGCGTTGCCCTTGACAGCGGCGGCGCCTATCGCGGCGAACACGAGCGGCAGGCCGCCTACGGTCGCGGCGACCGCGCCGGCCGCAGCCGCCGAACCGCCCGCCAGCCCCGCGACCGCCTTGAGCCCGCGCTGGCCCATCCGGTCCATGCTGTCGCCGACCTTGTCAAAGGTCTTGCTGGCCTTGTCAATGCCCAAAACCGTGAAGATCAAGTCTTTGGCAGCCATCGGGCGTCACCTCCTCGGCCGTGACCGCTGCTGCTGGTCTTGGGCGCGCCGCCGGTGCTCATCGATCAGCGCGCAGCACAGCCACCAGTCCCGGAGCCGCAGCTGCCGTATGTCGGTGGGCAGCCAGTGCCACAGGTGCACCATCCAGGGCAGGTACCGGGTCAGCTCGTCTGAGATCGAGACGTCCTGGCCGGCGGTTTCGGCTGGTCCGTCTCCTCGGTAGGGTCCGGCGACGCCTCACCCTCACTGTCCTGAGTGGATTGATCGCGGCGAATCTCCGCCCGAAACTCCCTCCAGCGGAAGTTCATCGCGGGACCGGCGAACTCGACGGCCTCGCCGGCGTGCCGCCGCGCCAGCCAGAAAAACGTTTTCACCGCCAGGGCCTCGCCGCGGTCGTGCGCCGCGCACAGCCACGTCCAGCCGCGCCCGGTCAGCCGCTCCACCTCGATGGACTCGTCGACCGTCACGTCCAGCAGGTTCAGCGAGTACCGGCTCTCGCCGAGCCGGTAGTCGTACGTCAGCTCACGCACCGATTGCTCCTACTCTGCAAGCTTTTTCACGATGTCGTCCACAACGGACACTGCTGCGCGGCGCACCTGCGGGCCGCCGCGCAGCATGGGCTTGTCGAACCAGCCCTCCGGCGTGACCTTCTGCTCCACCCACCGGTCGCGGTTGCCCATGACCGGGTGGCGCCAGGCGCCCTTATTCATCAGCCGCGGCAGCTTCCGCTGATCGGGCGGCAGCATCGAGCGGTTGGTGCGGATGCGCACCGACGCCGACCGCGCCCCGGTGGACACCTGGGTGCGCACCGCCCGTGCGATCGTGGCCCGCAGTCCACGCCGCCGGAACGCACGGTCCTGGACACGGTCTGTGGCCCGGCGGGACCGGCTGACGTCGTACGCGCGCCGCGCCTGCCCGCCGCCACCGCGGACGGCCCGCGACGCCAGCGACTGCACCGACCGCTGTGCGTCCTGCACGACCGGCCGGGCGGCGGTGCGCATCTCGCGCGCCATCTCCCGCACCAGGTCCCCGCGGCCGGCCGCCTTCAGCTTGGCCGCGGTCGCCCGGAACTCGGCGGTACCGCGGATCTCGACCCGGGCCGGCATGGCGCCGGCCTACGGGGTGGTGTCGGTGGTCTGGTACTCCACCCGCACGCTCTGCGTGCCGGTGTCGGTGACCACGATGGGCAGGGACTGCATCACGATCTCGGGGCCGCCGACTGCGGGCGTCGCACCGTCGAACCTCGTGTTCGCGGTCAGCACCAGCTCGTGACGCAGCGTCCCGCTGATGACCGGGCCCTGGAACGTCAGCACCAGCTCGGCCTCCTCACCGTTGGTGAATCGGTTGTAGGCCGTCAGGTCCTTGAACTCACCTTCGAGGGTGCCGGTGATCTCGCGCAGTCCCTGCTCCACCGGTACGTCGCGGAGACCGCCGCCGCCGATGCAGTACCGGTCCTCCGCGAGTGCGTTGGAGCCCGCGATGCTCACTGACCGGACGCACGTCTCGGTGCCGCCGAGCGACAGGGAACCGGTGACGAACGTGAGCGGGACCGAGCCGGCCGGGTAAGCGGCGGTCGCCAGAGCGGTCGCGGTGGTCTCGTCGCGGCCGAGCAGCGACACCTGCAAGGTGAGGAACTCGCCGACGCTGCACTCCAGCGTCCATGAGCTGACGCGGCAGCCGGAGTACGTGAACGGGCGCACCACACCGCCGGTGTCCGGCCGTCCGATCTGGACGGTCAGTCCGGGCGGCAGGTCACCTGGCGTGAAGACGTGCCGCCACACGGTTGGCGCGTTCGTCGCGTCCGGCTGCGTCGAGGTGACGGAGCCGAGCGCGTGCTTGAGCCAGAGCCCGTAGCCCTCGGTGCCGACCTCCATCGTGATGTCGCCGGACACCGACCGCTGGCCCGGTGCCCACCGGTCCGACCGCAGCACGCGGGCACCAGCGCGCAGCGCCGTGCTCGCCAGCCGCTCGATGCTCAGGGAGACGCTCTCCTGGCGGAACTCGTAGAACCGCGACGGGGTGACGGCGGTGCCGTACGTGGTCTCCTCGCCGACGCCGAGCTGCGCGCTCAACCCGCTGGGGATCGCCATCAGCTCGCCTCCTTCCTGCTGTCCTTGGCCGCCGGCTTGACCGCTGCCCAGTCGGGTTGGTCGAGCAGCGGCGCGGCCAGGTCGTCCGGGACCTCGATGGGTCGGTCCCGCTCGGCGGTCAGGCCGAGCGCGGGCACGGTCACGGCCCGGTGCGGGCCGGTGTAGCTGATACGCATGGTGTCCTCTCTGGACGGTCAGAGGCGGGCGCGGCACACGACGCCGAACGTGACCCTGGCCAACGCCCCGGTGTTGGTCTGCATCTGCGAGAGCGTGATGTCACCGCCGACCCCGGACCACAGCACCGCGCCGCCGAGCTGCGTGTCCCCGCCCGGCTCGTTCGGGCGCACCAGGCGTTCGACCGCGCCGACGATGCCGAACGCACGGCCGCGCTCGCGCTTCATGTCGACGTTTCCGCTCCGGCTGGCGGCGCAGCAGTAGATGGTGAACGTCTCGTCCTTGCCGGGGCGGCCGAGCGTGGCGTACTCCTGCGTGCCGGTCACCGAGTCCTCTCCGGCCGGGTCGTCGCCGATGAACAGCAGCAGCTCGTCCGACAGGTCGCTGACCGGTGGCCCGTCGTAGATCCGCACCCCGGCCAGGGGGCCGCCGGGCGCGGCAGCGCCGGTGCACAGCGTCAGCAGCCCATCGATGGCCGCGGGGATGCGCGAGGTCTGCATCTGCATCAGGCCACTCCCGGCGGCATCTGGTCGCCCTGCAGAAGCTCCAGGGCACGGTTCGGTACCGCGTAGCCGAGCCCGGGAATGGGCTCGCTCAGCGAGTAGTCGTCGGCGCCGCCGATGTTCGGCAGGCCGTCCGCGCCGTACCGGGCCCGCCACAGGTGCGCGAGGATGATCCTCGCCGCCGCCGTGATGTTCGCCGGCACGATGTGCCGGCCGGCCACGTAGGTCACCCGCAGCGGCCCGGTCAGGCGTGCACCGTCCCGGCGCCGGATCACACCCGCCGGTGAGGCGTCCAGGTCGGACAGTGCCGGGCTGGTGCCGCCGGCCAGGATCGCGGTCACCGAGGTCAGTGACAGCAGCGGCGGCTGCCGCACCATCAGCGTCCACCCGGACACGTCGTGGTCCTCGACCACCGTGCGGCGCACGACCGGGCCGACGATGGCCTCCACGCACCGCGTGGTGGCCTCCAACCACGCCCGGATGTTCTCGTCCTGGCTGGTGCCCGACACCCGCAGGTGGTCACGGGCATCGGCCAGGGACAGGATCAGCGGCACGTCGGCCGGGCGCACGTCGACCGCGTCGGTGTAGGCCGCGGCCGGCCCGGTCCACTGCCACCGCACCAGGTGCCGGCCGGCCTGCTCCGGCACGTAGTCCACTGTGTAGACCCCGACCGGGTCGGCGGCCGGCACCGGCGGCCGGGTGGTTGTGCCGTCCGGCAGGGTGATGGTGAGCGCCGCCGTCGCGGCGGTGACGAGCGCCCCGTCAGGGCCCCGGCACTCGCCGATCAGGCGCACGGTGTCACCGAGGTCGTAGGGCACCGCTCACCACCTCCGCTCCAGGGGCGTGGCCGGCCGGCTCCCGCACCGGGCCGGCCACGTGCTCACCTGGTCTCCGGCCGCCGGCCACGGCCGCCACGCCGCGACTGCACCGCGGCACGCTCCACACCGGACTGTCGGCCTGCCGCTCGACGCGGACGGCGCGCACGCCGTCCGCCCACCGGACCGCGTCCTCCTCGGACATCTCCACCTCGTCACCGGGCACCCGCGACCAGTCCAGGCCAGCCACGGGCACCAGGAACCGCACCAGCACCATCAGCTGCTCGCCTCCTTCCTGGATCATGCAGCGGGGTGGGCGTAGGCGCGGATGGCCGCCGGGTCGTCCGGGCGCCCGTCCATCCGCGCGAACGCGAGGAACCCCACCTGCAGGAAGTCCGCGTACCGTTCGGTGAGCCGCAGGGTCTGGACGTCCAGCACCTGGCGGATGATGTAGCCGGCCGCGATGTCGCCGAACACTAGCGACTTCGCACCCGCCGCGGGGACCGGCATCGAGTTGTCGATGGTGTACTGCCAGCCGTTGATGGTGGCCGGCATCCCGGGCGCGGGGACGGGCTGCCACAGCGGCCGGCCCTCGGAGTCCTTGAGCTTCCGCAGCATCTTCAGCGCCTGGTCGTGGAAAACATAGCGCGCGTTGAGCCGGTACGCGGGGTCCACCGAGTGCTCCAGATCCACCAGGTCGTCGTAGGTGATGGACGTGACCTGACCGGCCGCGCCGGTCACACCCACGGTGATGTTGGTGGTGATGCCCTCCGGTTGACCGGTGCCGGTGCCGGTTGCGAAGTGCTTCGCGGCGGCGCGGCCGATGCGCTCACCCAACTTGCGCGGCAGCCACACGTCCAGGTTGAACGCGCTGTCCTGCAGCAACTGCAGCGACACCCGCACCAGCTTGGACGTGTAGGTGTGCGCCGACAGCTTCCGCTGGCCGAGCGTCACGTCCTGCTCGGTCACCTGCGTGTTCTCGCCGAGGATGGCGCCCTCGTTGCCGGTGTCGTCGTTGGTCGGCCACGGCAGATCGTTGCCGGTCGTGGTGTTGATGACGTTGGCGACGTTCATTAGGCCGCCGTACGCCTTCATGGTCTCGCTCAGCACGGCCCGGAACCCTTCGGGGACCAGGTAGCCGCCGGCCGCCGGAGTGGCCACGCCCTGCGCGCGCACCTCGGAGAAGCCGCCGGCCAGCAGCTCGCGCTGCTCCGGCCGCAGCCCGTCCATCCCGCGCCGCATGTACTCGCCGAACGCGACGTCGTACCGCTTCGCCTGGTCCTCGTCGGCGCGGTCGTCGCCGCCCGCACCGGTGACGACGATCTGCGACCGGTCGACCTGCTCCAGGCTGGCCATGCGCTGCAGCCGCTCGATGTCGGCGGACACCTCGGTCAGCCTCTGCTCGGCGGCGTCCCAGTTGGTCCGCTCCTCAGCGGACAGGTCCCGGCCCTCGCCCTCGGCGGCGGCGCGGATGTCCAGCATCCGCTGCCACACCCGGTTCTGCTCGGTGACAAGCCGGTCCAGCATCGCAGTGCTCACTGCACAGTCCTCTCAGGATCGATGGTGTGGGGCAGCCGGTATCGCGCGGCGAGCCCCCTCATGACGCGGTCGATCGAGGCGACGGACAGCCGAGTGGACCGGGCCGGCTCGGCACCGTCAGCGTCGCGAGTGGACTCACACGGCTCGCGGCCGACGACACGCAGTAGGTCTTGCAGCTCGGGCCGGTAGACGGTCCGACGTTCGATGGCGGCGCGGTCGCCGCGGTGCACCAGGGCGGTGGCCACCGACCGCAGCCCGGCCTCGGTGTCCTCGTAGGCCGGCCACGTGACCGCGGACACCTCGATCAGTCGCACCTCGCGGATGGTTCGCACGTCGACCTCGATCGGGTCGTCCAGGCCGGCCACCTCGACCTCTTCGGTCTTCCATTCGTCCTTGACGACCTGGAAGCCGAAGCTCATCCCGGTGATGTTCCCGTTGCGGACGTTGGCCTTCAGGTCACGCACGTACGACAGCTCGGTGTCCAGATCGGACTCGACCACCAGCCCCTTGGTGTCCTGGGACAGCCGCAGCGTGCCAGCTGACACCCGGGACACCACGTAGTAGCTGTCGTGGTCGATCAGCATCCGGGCGTCGCCCTCCTGGAGGGTCTTGGTGAACGCCCCGGGCGCGATCTCCTCGTAGATGCCCCACTGGAGGGGGTTACCGATCGAGGTGCGGCTGTTGAACACCGCGGCGTACCCGGCGAACCGCTCACTGGCGCTGTCGTCGTCGGCCCAGGTGATCGTGACCCCTGCCGTGGCCAGAGGTAGGCGGCGGCGCTCCTCAGCCTGCGCCAGGGTCGTCATCGTCATTGCTTCCCTCGCTGTCGTTCTGGGCAGGGGCGCCGAGCGGCGCCATGTTCAGCGGCTGCAGGTAGGTGTCGCCGCCCTCGACCGGCGGCCGGTTCTCCAACGCCCTGATGTCGTTGGCGGAGAACGCGCCGACTTCGCGCATGACCCGGTAGAACTCGGCACGCGCGGTGCTGTCGGCGCGCAGCAGACCCTCCACGCTGTACTCCGCGTACTGGGCCGCAGGAAGCAGCTCCTTGGTGATGCGCTGCTCGGTCGGCACCAGCCACGTCGGGTGCAGGTCGAAAGTCACGAATCCGGTGGCCTGCTGCTCCAGGCCGGTTCCCCAGCTGGTGCTGCGCTCGGTCTCCATCAGCAGGAACAGCGGCACGCCGAACATACGCGCGATCTCGGTGACCTGGAACCGCCTGGACTCCAGGAACTGAGCGTCGCGGTAGGGCATGGTCACGGGCTGGAAGCTCGCGCCGGAGTCGAGCACGGCCACATCACCGGCGTTGGCCGCGCCGGCCATCTTGGCTTTCCAGCGTTGTTTCAGCGCCTCGGCCTGGTCGGCGGTCAGCCGCTGCTCGGTCTGCAGGATGCCGCTCAACATGGCGCCCTGGCCGAAGAAGCGGGCGCCTGCCTGCTCTGCAGCCATCGCCATGCCGATGCCGGCCGCCGCGGCACGGATCGGGGACACACCGGTCACGCCGTCGTAGCCGAGCGCGGGCAGGTGCAGGATCTCCCGCGACGTCAACGCGTGCTGTTGTCCACTGTCGTCGGTGACCTCGAACACCTTGCCGCTGGGCACATCGGCTGTTGGCTGTGCTTGGCCAACGCGCACCCGGTCCGGCCGGATCGGCCACAGCTCGACCACCTGGCCGGCCCCGTTGCGGACCTTCTGCAGGTACGCGTTGCCCCACATCAACCTGTGCACATAGGACAGTCGCCACAGCTCGTAGCGCGTCAGCTCCGGGTGCGGATCACGCAGCAGCCGTGACGTCGTCTTGGTCTTGGTGCCGTCCCGGTAGGTGTGCAGCGGCACCGACGCCGACACGCACGCGATCACCGACACCGACCGCCACACCGCCGGCATCGACAGGGCGGAGACCTCGGTGACCACCACCCCGGCGTCACCGGGCTGGCCACCCATCCACTCCAGCAGGCTCGGCGACGTCAACGGCACCGCGGGGTTCTCCAGGTTCGAGCGGCGCTCGAACAGCCCGAAGAGGCTCACGGCCGGTCACCTCCTCCCGTAGGCGGCCGGCGGGCGGCGGCCCGCTCGCAGGCCAGCACGCCGAGCACACCGGCGACGATCAGCGCCACGGGCGCCCCGGCCAGCAGTGCCAGGCCGATCACCGCGACGACCAGACACAGCACCTCGACCAACCACAGGAGCACGGCCCACCCCCTCTCACCACAGATTCGGTGCGCCGTCTGCAAAGGACTCGGCTCCCCACAACGCAAACGTCACAGCCACTAGCGGGCTTATGTCCACAGTGGATGCCCGGCGGGCCCACGCCCACGCATCACCGAGGGGGCGCTGCTGCGCGCCGGCCAGCGCGGCGGTGAGCGGCTCCTGGTTCAGGTGCCGCAGCTGCGCTTCGGTCACGGCGTCGTAGAAGCCGCCGCACGCCTGCCCCACCTGCCGGGCGGTCGGCACCACCACCGTGACGCCCGCGTCCCGCAGAGGCTTGATGAGCGACCCGGCCGGCCCGCCGTCATCGATCACGACGACGCACGGGCCGTGGCGCTCCACCAGGTCGATGACGCGCCCGACCGTCCACCGGGTACCAGGCCGGTGGTCGACCACCTCGACATGCACACGCCCGTCCGGCCGCCGGCCCGCCGCGCCGATCGCGGCCGAACCGCGGTCCGGGGCCACGTCCACAGCGATCGCCAGCCGGCCGCCCAGCTTCGAGGTGACGTCAGCCAGGCCAGACCACGTCTGCTGGGCGATGACCGCCCAACCCTCGTCCTCCTTGGGCTCTGGCCAGTCACCGATCCCGAGACGCTCGACCGCGAACCCCGCGGCGCCCATGCTCTCTTGCTCGTTGCCGATGTACTCCGCGCTGATCCGGATGCCCATGCCCGGGTTAGCCAGCGCCCACATCGCTGGGTCGGTCGCGACGGCCTTGGGGTTCTCCGCGTACACGTCCTCGGGCACAGACCACTCGAAGTACCCCAGCGAGCGCCCGTCACCGGTCAGGCCGCGACGGCGGACACGGGCCAGCACATGGCCGTGTGCGTGCTCCTTCTGATCGACCGGGCTCGACGTGTACCACAGCTGCGGCGACCCAGTGACCGACCTGGCGGCCATCGTGGGCATGAGCGCCGACAGCACCGCCTCGGGCACGTTGTACGCCTCGTCCAGGATCACGGTGTCGCCGGAGAGACCGCGGCCGCCACCCGTCGTGCGGGTCTTGAACCGCAGCCGCTGGCCGCCGCGTAGCTCGATGCCCTCCTCCCCGTGCGACCGCGAGACGCGCTTCACGCGCCGGTCCAGATCCGGGTTGGCCTCGATCAGATCCAGCACGCGGCGCATGTGGTCCATCGACGTGTCGAACAGGTGCGCCGAGTGAATGATCAACCGCTCGCCGAACAGGAACAGGCCGGCCAACTCCCGCGCTTCGAGGATCGAGCCCTTACCGTTCTGGCGCGGCACGACCAGGCCGACCTCGAAGGCAGCCCACTTCCCGTCATCACGCTCGCCGAGCGCGTGGTGGAGCACCAGCTTCTGCCACGGGTCCAGCACCAGCCCGGCCGACTCCGCCAGCTCGATGGCCTCCTGGCCGGCACTCGTGCGGTACTCCGGCACCAGCAGGATGCGCGGCTCCTGGTGCCCGATCAGCTCATCCGGTCGCCCCTGCACGTCGAGCGGCCCGGCGGGCCTGGAGGTCATCAAGCCCACCCCCTGCCGGTGCCTGCTCGACCTCGCCGAACAACTCGTGCAGCGCGGCACGAAGTTCACGCGCTGTAGCCGCCGGTTGGGTTCCGTCGTCCAGGGCCCGCGCGAGCGCCAACGCCGTCTCGATCAGCGCGCGGGGCGCGTGCTGGAGCCCGGCGTGCCGCTCGATGTCGGCTCGTAGAGCCCCCTCGACCTGCCCAAACGCCCCGAAATCCTCCGAGCGGTCACCATCGGTCACGATCCGCACCTCCTGGCTACGCAGCGCGGGGAGAGAAAAGGAGACCCCGAGCGTGGTCACCTATCCCCAGGTCGGGAGATCAACACCCCCCTCCCCCGGTGGTGACACCCGGTCACCGTCACCAGGGGCGGGAGGTGCGGAGCGGAGCCGACACCCGGTTGCCCTTGCGGCTGTTGCACCCGAGGTGCGCGGGCCGGGCGTTGGCCGGGTCGAGCGGGGCGCCGCCGCGGCTGAGGGGCTGGGTGTGGTCGACGCTGAACGACATCGGGTCCGGCCACTTCAGTCGGAGGTCAATCTGGTGGCCGCAGATCGCGCAGGTGGCGCCCTGCTTGCGCAGGGATGCGACCAGGCGGCGCCAGCGGTAGCCGGCTCGTCCGGGGCTGCGAGGCACGCCGCACCTCCCTGCTCCGTTCGTGTGACGCCCGGTGCCGCCGGTAACGGGTGCGGTGATCACCTCGATGGGCCGATGATGGTCACCTTGAAGGGGGAGCGCGTGTTGCGTGCGGTGCGGGAGCTGTTGTCCGTGGCGGTGCTGGTCGGCCTGGGTGTTCTGACCGGGTGCTCGTCGGGTGGAGGCACACCGACACCGACAGCGCCGACGTCCACCAGCACGACTGCGGCGGCCACGTCGACTACCACGACAACCACGGGCCCGCTGCTGTCGCGGTTCGGTGCACGGCTGGAGCGGCAGCAGCTGGTGCGGTGCGACACCGACCCGTTCGGGTCGGTGTGCGTGCAGTCCATCCGCAACCTTGGCGGCACTGCTCGGGATCTCGTCACCATCGCTGGAGCGATGGGAGAGCAGTACGCCGGTGTGGTGGCCGAGGCGCAGAAGGTCAAGGCTGCGGCCGATGAGTGGACCGAGCACTGTGTCCACACCGATGCGGGGTCTACCGAGCGCAGCGCCTGTCTGCCGACGATGGGGACATTGCGGACCGGCTCTGAGGCCATGCTGGACCGGATCTACGAGGTGGAGCAGCCGTAGGTGGGTGCGGCGGTCAGTCCACCCACTAGGGACTGTGGTGCAATCGCCAGCGGAAGGTGACGGTGGTGGCGGTGCTGGTGCTGTTGCTGGCGCACCAGCAGGAAAAGTGCGACCGTCGTTGCCGGTGGAGTGCCCGTTTATGGAGTCGCCGGTGGCCTCGACGCCGGATGCGATTCCGCTGTGGCTGATCGAGGTGTGCGACCGGTTAGCTCGGGCCATGGCTACTCCAAGCGGGCGGCATCGGTAACACGGGGGCTGTGTCGGTCGATTGGGTCATGAACACCCGATCGAGGGGGGAACCTTGAAGCGGCACCTCGTTGTCTTGGCGCTGGCCGGAGTGGCGCTGGCTGGTTGCTCGACGCAGGTCGGGGACTCGCCGTCCTCATCCGCTGCACCTACTCGGGCTGCCGGGGTTAAGCCGGTCTCCAAGGAGGAGATCACGGAAGCCGTGCAGAAGCTGTACGACGAGCTGTCCGATGGATGTCCAGACGGGAAGCCGGGGCCTTCGTGCCAGGGGCACGTTGACTGGTTGGTGCTCCAGTCGCGGTCGATCAGGATGCTGCTGGAGGGCAGCGAGGACCCGAGGATCTACGCCGACGCTATCCCACTGGTCGATCAGGTCGAGTTGGCAGCGGAGAAGGGGACAACATCAGAGGCGGTGCAAAGCGACGTCTTGTCGGCCGTTAACGGACTGAACCGCTGGCTACTGGACCATGTCTCCGGAGTGAGCACACCATCAGCGACTACGGTGTCTACCACCACCCGACCGCAGACCCCGGAAGCGCAACTCAATGTGCTCGTCTACCAGCGGGGGTTGACCTCGATCGCCACGACGGAGGCATCGGATGACGTCGGCTGGACCTGCAGGATCTTGAGCAGCCCCAACGACTTGACGAAGGCGCCGGCCCAGTGGCTCGTTGACGAGGTGTTCGGCAATGACCGGCGCAGGCAGTGGACCGAGTTGGGTATCCCGATGTTGTGCCCGGAGCATGTGCCGGTGCTGGAGCAGGCGAAGTCAGGGAACTACGAGCGTTGGTACCAAGACGGTAAGTATGTGGTTGGCGAGGAGATTCCTCCGGGCACATACCAGGTCACTGGGAAGGTGACTGACTGCTACTGGGAGCGCAGCACCAAGTCTGGGGAGATCATCGACAACAACTTCGCGTCGGTGGCCTCGGACATCAAGGTGACCATCAAGGCGAGCGATGGCGGGTTCACGTCCCAGGGCTGCGGCACCTGGAAGAAGGTCGGCTGATCTGTGAGCAGTTGGCTTGCTGCCGACATCGACCTATGGTGGTTCGGACCTACGGATGCTGACGTGTTCGCGGCGTGGGGGCAAGTACTCGGTGCTGCCTTCACGCTGGCTGCGGTGCTGGTCGCGCTCAGTGTGAGCGTGGTGGATGGGCGCCGCTGGCGTGCTGAACGCCGAGACCAAGAAGTGACACAGGCTCGGCTCGTGTTGGTCGACCTCACGGAAGCTCGCAGCTTCAGATTGGTTATCACTAACCACAGTGCAAGCCCGGTTATGCATCTCACCGTTGAGAACGTACAAGCATGGTCGGGCGGCGTGCGTTCGACACGATGGGTGCTTCCCGAATGGCTATACCCTGGGGAGCTCTGGCATCAGTCGGTTCGAATCCAGGAAGTCATGGCACCAGGGGATGCCATCTCCTTCAAATACAACCCTGAATGGCCGGAAGTACCGGATCATCCTTTCCCGACCGCAGTAAGTGTGACGTATTCGTTCACCGACGCGGCGGGCCTGCGCTGGAGGAGAACTGACTACGAGGAGCCGGAGCGTGTGCTTGCGCAACAGACACCACGCTGGTTCCGGCGCCGCCGTGGTCAGTCCTCGTCAGGTACCCAAGCTGGGTCAGCCGAGTAGGGCTGCGGCTCAATGAACTCGGGCCATAGTTCGGGGTGCAGCGCCATCGTGCGGGCGTCATACGACCAGTCCATCGTCGTTCCTCATGTGGCCGGTGAACCGTGCGGCCTGCCCGGTCTGTAAGTTTCCAGCAGAAACTTACGGCGCTGCCGGGTTTGCGAGGTCAATCGGTGACTTCACAAACACTGCGGGGTTGCCGGCCGTGGAGACGGGTTGTCCCAGCCTCCACGGCCGGTCCTCGGCGGGGGTGCCGAGAGCGTGGGGCGCCGCCATCACATTGCGCATCTCCGCAAAGTGATCAAGGCGCATCACTTCCCGACTTGGGGAAGCGATCCCAGTGTCACTTTCCCAGCTCCGGGAAAGTGATCATGTTGCATCGCTTTCCCGGTCGGGAAGGTGATGGCAGCGCGGGCAGCGCCTACCCCGACCATGCGGACGGACCAGCGCTGGGGTGGTGGTTCGGATGCGACAGAGACTCGGTGGCAAGTCCAGGGCGTCAGCCCTGGTAACGCCCGGTACGAGAACAATCCGGTGGGGGCGTCTCACAGAATGTCGGGAGTCCGTGCGCGGCTCCGATGAGCCAACCTGACTGCGGGCATAGCTCCGCCGTCCAAATGGTACCACAGTTGATCAGGCGACGCGGGAAGCCCGCCGCTCCCTACGGGACCGCTGGTACTCCGCCAGCGCCCGGGGCGTCACCCGCACACCATCCGGCGTGGTGACGACCACCAGTCCCCGGCGCCGCCACTCATCGATCGTGCGCAACCGCACCCCGGCGTACTCGGCGGCCTGGTCCACGGTGAGCAGGTCATCCATGTCCGCGGTGACGGGTTGCGGCACCACCCAGCCCTGACCGAGCCGGATCACGGCCGCATCGATGCGGGCACACTCGTCGGGGTCCACCTTGGACAGGGACTCGCGGTACTGGCCGGCGACACGGCGGGCACGGTCGAGCGTGCTGTCTTCCGGCCACGGCCACGGGTCGGGAGCCTTGCGGCGGGGGCTCATGCGGCAGCACCTCCCGTGAGGTCGTTCGCGGCCTGGTAGTCGTCCCAGGTGATGACGACGGCGCAGTTGCGGCACTCCACCGTGTCCGCGCCATCAGCGTGCACCAGGGATTGCAGACCGCACGCCGAGCAGGGTTCCGGCAGGCGCCTGGTCTTCTTGGTCTGGCCGAGCAGCGCGGTGGCGCGGCGGTGCAACTCCAGCAGGAGCAGCGCCCCGTCCAGGCCGTCGCGTTCGGTCGCTTCGAGGCGACCGTCTACCCACCGGGCTGGAACCAGCTGCCCGTCAAGGCGCATCCTCTTGTCGCCCTTCGGGTCCGGCTCCAAGTGGCCGTCCTGCCACACCAGGTGCTCGGCGTTCCGCAGGGCGAGGAACGCGGGCATGGCGTAGACGAGGAACTGCGCGGCACCCTGAAGCAGCACACCGGGGCGGGTGCGGGCGTCGCGCTGCGTGTCCCGGCGGCGCCCGTGCACCTCAGCCACCGACTCCGCCCACGTGGAAGTTTCCCTGCACATTTCGGCCATCAGGGCCTCCACGTGCAGGTTCAGCGGGGCCTGCACCTCAGGGGTGCAGGCAACCGGTGTACCGCCCCCGGCTCCGCCCGAGCGGCCGAGGCGCAGGGACAGCCGGACGTAGTCCTCGGGCAGTTGCGCGATGGCGGCTTCCACCACCCGCTCACAGTCCGGGCACAGACCGCGGCTGGCGTTGATCGGGGCACCGACCTGCTCGCCGTCCACCCGCTCCCAGCCCACGCACCGCTCGGCGCGGTAGCAGCGGTACTCGATCGCCGCTTCCTGCCCCCTGGTTGGCTCGTGGACGGGCGAACGGTGTGCGTCCGGCGTCCTCGGTGGGGTAGCGGGGTTCATGACGCGTTCCGCCCTTCCTGGAGCTGAATGCACTCCTCGCGCCACTCCGGGTGCGCCGAGTACCAAGCGCGGGCCGCGGCCACCTGCTCGGCGGTCCAGCGGGCCAGGTCCTGCTTGTGCCACTGCCTGACCCGGAACTCGCGCTCCGACCAGGCCGACCCCTCCTCGAACCACCGCTGCTCCCCTTCGGGGGTGGTGTGGTCCCAGTCCGGCTCCGCAAGGAAGTTCCCGTCGATGCGGGGCCTGACGTCGGCCTCGTGGGCGGTCACCCACTCCGGCGGCTCGACGGCCTCGTAGCTCGCCCACCGGGCAGACAGTCCCCGCTGAAGTGCCCGGAACAGGTCCACCCGGTCATCCGGCTGGTACTGCACGGGGATCGGCAACATGCCCTCCCACGGGTCACGGCCCAACCGCAGCAACTCCAGGTCGATGCGGGCGGAGAACTTCCGAGCGGCCAACACAGCGGCGGTCAGCACGAGCGACGCGTCCGGGGCGCCGTCCAGCAGCTCCGCCAACAGCTCGCCGGCCTTCTGCCGCTGCTCGCAGGTCGGGTTCGCCCCAGCGGCCCGCATGTCCCCCGCCCACAGGTCCACGGCTTCGGCGTGGCTGGGCAGCGTCGCGCCGGACTGGGCGATGGCGCCGGCGTCCTGGTCGATCCGCGCCACCCGGCGAGCGAACTCAATCCGCTGCGTGATGTGCGCGGCCCGCAGGTACTCCCGGTTGGTGGCCTGGTGGTAGCGGATCGCCTCCGCGGCTTCCTCGTAGGTCCAGCCGCCGATCTGTGCCGCCGAGGACCAGGCGGACTTCTCGGCGTAGCCGATGGTGCGGCGGTCGTCGGTGGCGGCCAACTGCAACAGGGTGGTGATCTGGTCCATCGTCATCGCCCCAGCGACCACGGGGGCAGACGCTTCACGGTGTGCGATCTCGGTCATGTCGTCGCCTCCTAGGCGCTCTTGGAGCGAAGGATCTCGTTGATCAGGTCCATGTTCGGGTTGTCCTTGCTCAGCTCGGCCTGCACGAGCCGCTGATCCCCGGTGGACAGGCCGGACAGGTCGTAGCCGCCGGCCATCACCGGGCGACGCCCCGGCGTCACGGGACCGGCCCCGCTGAACTCGGCGGCCATCCGGTGGACCTCCTCGATCACGGTGGCCCGCAGCTTCTGCCCCGCCCGGATCGCCGCATCCGACACCAGGCGCGGGTTGTTACCCGCCTCAATCAACGCGCGGATCTCCTTCGCAGCCTGGCCGCGCTTCCGGCCGTCCGGTTCGATGTTGCGCGCCCGGGAGGCGTCCACCCACCGGCCGACGATCGTCTGAATCGCCTTGCCGTGATCCCAGCCGGGCTCCGGCTCGGCGTACGGGTGGGACAGCACCACGGGGGCCGACATCGCCGGCTTTGGCTTGCGCGGCGCCTTGCCCTTGGCGGCCTTCTTGCCGGGCGCGGTCGGGGCGTCAACGGCGATCAGTTCGGCCTGCCCGGCTGGCTCCCGGTTGTCCTTCGAGCCGGTGTCCACGAGGGGGGTGTCCTCTCCTGCCGACGCGTCAGCGTTCGGCGAGAAGTACGTAGTACTTCTCGTAGGTAGGTAAGTACTTACAAGAGGGGCTCCGGATTTCCGGACGGTCCGAGTCTCCGAACCATCCGGGTTTCCGGACGGTCCAACCACTTGGAGAGTCCGGGTTTCCGGACTGTCTGGACCATCCGGGTTTCCGGACCCTTGAACCAGGGTTAGGCCGTCCGATTTTCCGGACTGTTCGGGCACTGCTGGACCATCCGGTTTTCCGGACTGTTCAGACCCCTGTGGACAGTCCGGATTTCCGGACCCTTCGCGGGCGGTTGGACCATCCGGATTTCCGGACAGTCCGGCGGTCGGAGTCATGTGCATCTGGTACTGCGACGACGACCGGCTGTTGCCCTGCCGAACCTGCGTCACCCACCCCAGTCGGATCAGCTTCGCCACACCAGCCGCAGCCTGAGAACGGCCCATCGCGGCGTCGGCGGCGATCTGAGCGATGGTCGAGTCCACCAAGCCGGTGACATTGTCGGCACGCTTGGCCATCGCCGCGTAGGCGCGCGCCGCCGGTGCCCCCACCACCTGCTCGGGGAAGATCGCGGTGGGGACCATCACCCGAGACACGTTGCCCTCCTGTGTCCAGTGGGTGCGCCTCACGGCACGCTCTCCTCTCGCTGCGGCGCGGTGTGCATCCGGTACAGGACCGGTCCGCCGGGCTCCTCGTGCATGACGGTGATCCAGCCGGCCTCGCGCAGCTTCCGGCGGCCGGCGACCACCTGTGACCTGCTCATGCCGATGTCCTCGGCGAGCTTCCGCAGGCTGCACACCACCACCCCGGTTTCGGGGTCAGCTTCCCTGGCCAGTGCCCCATAGACCCGGGCGGCCGGCAGACCCACGGTCAGCTCGGGGAAGATCGCGGTGGGGACCTCCACGTGCGGTTGCCCGCTGTCGGCGATCCACTCGGGGGTCACGCGTCCCCCAAGCGGTAGTAGGCGCGGCTGTTGGTGCTGACGTTGATCAGGTCCCCGGTCTGGAGCAGGTCGTTCAGCGCGCCGTAGAACTCGGCCGGCTCCATCCCGGACACCGACTGGAGTTCCTGCTTGGTGGCGCCGTCCACGCTGAACGCGTCCCGGAAGGCGTCCAGCAGCTTCGCGGCCGAGGCGTCGCCGGGCGGCGCTGAGCGGGCCACGAGGATCGCCGAGCCGGTGCCGGGCACCCCGGACAGGGTCAGGGCGTGTTCGTCCCGCAACGGGCCGTCCTTGCGCTTGTGGCGGCGCAACACGAGGTTGTGTGAGTCGCCCTCGGTGACGTACGCCGTGTCCACACCGGCCTCCAGCGCTGAGGAGCCCCGGACCGTGCCCGCCTTGCCGGCGTGGTGCACGGCCAGCACGGTGCCGCCGTTGGTCGCGTCCCGCACCCGGTACAGGGCGTCCACCAGCTTGCCCATGTCCCGCGCGCTGTTCTCGTCGCAGCCCACCGCGCACTTCGCCAGCGTGTCGAACACGACCAGGCCGAAGCCCTCAGCGGCCACCAGGTGGACAAGCTGCCGCACCTGCTCGGGCTGGCTGAGGTTCACCGGGGCGGGCAGGGTGACGAACTGCTCGTCACCGATGCTCTGCTGCCAGCCCTGTTCCCACGCGCGCAACCGGGCGTCCAAGCCGTACGCGCCCTCAGCGGCGAGGTACAGGACCCGCCGGACTTCGGTGGCGCGTCCCTGCCACGAGCGGCCGGTTGCGACGCACGCCGACCAGTCCAGGGCGGTGAAGCTCTTGCAGGTGCCCCAGCCGCCGGCCAGCAGCGCGACGGTGCCGAGGTCGATGGTGTCGGCGATCAGCGGCTTCAACGCGGGCAGGTCGGCGAGCTGCCGGCGGTTCAGCAGCTTGCCCCACAGCCCGGGGTCACGCGGTGGCGTCGCGGTCGACACCTCAACCTGGACCGCCGCGCCCGTCTCGGGGGCTCCCACGGTCAGTACCGCGGTACTCGGGGAAGCCTCCCGCTGCTGGGAAGCTTCGGGCTTTTCACGGTGAACCGTAGAAAGCTCCGGGCGCGACCGGTCCACCGGCGGCCACGGGGTGGCGGGCTCCCGCATCCCACTGTCCAGCCCGGATCGGATGGTGCGCTCCCCGTTCGGGTCCGGCTTGGCCACCGAGTTGTTCGCCGCCACCAGTTCGGACAATGCTTGGTCGTAGGGCAGGGCCACCGGGTCGGCGCCGACGATCCGGCCGATCGAGTAGGCGACGGCGTTGAGGGTGGAGTTGAACTCCCCCCACGGCGCCGCCACGATCTCCTCGCGCGCACGCTTCAGCGCGGCGTCCACGTAGGCGGTGATGCGGTCCCGGCTGCCCGGGGTGGGGCGTGGCCGGGGCAGGACCGGCGGCGGGGCGGGGCGTTCCTTCGGCGCGTCGATCAGGTCCAGCAGCCATTCCGGCGGCTCGGCCGGTACGGCGCCGGTCAACAACTGGTAGGTGCCTTTGGCGGAGGCGGACGGTGGCGCCACCACCATGCCGCCCTCGGCCCGGATGTCCAGCCCGGCACCGAGCCGGCCGCGCTGCTGCCCCCACGGCTTGCCGTCCTTGCGGGGGCGGGACGGGTAGGTGAGGTAGTAGTGCACCCCGTCGCCGCCGGTGCCCACCTCGTAGGTGGCGGGCAGGGCGCCGTACTCGGCGAACAGGGCGTTGATGCTGGCCTCACCGCCGTTGTCCGGGTCGATGTCGAGCACCAGCAGGTTGGACGCCTGCCCGGTGGCGATGCCGATGTTCGCGTTGGGGTTCTCGGTCAACCAGCGGGTGATCTGCTCGGTGTCGGTGGTGGCGATCTGCGGCCAGTCCGCGGCGATGGGGTGCTTGCCGGCTGAGCGGCAGTCGGTGCCCTTGTTGCAGGAGCAGCCGCCGTTCTTGGTGATGTGGTGGAGCGGCACCACGCGCCAACCCAGCGACGCGTAGTGCAGGGCGCTCTCAAGCGTGTTCATGGGTCGTGTGCCCTTCGAGGGGTGCGGCGCCGGCCGGGGTCGCTGTCGGCCGGCGCCGCAGAAGGTGAAGAAGGTCAGAGGGCGTTGTGGTCGCGCCACTCGGCGAGTTGCCGGGCGACCGCTTCGGCGAGCCACCGCGCGCCCGGTCCGGAGCCGACGATCTCGACCGCGGCGGCGGAGCTGGCCAGGGACGCGGCGGCCTGCTGCTCCGAGTAGGACACGTGCTCGCCGAGGAACCCGACGTTGATGCGGACCGTGGATCCTGCGGGCGCGGCCATGCGGTGGTCGTGCAAGTCGGACCGGTCGTACTCGTAGACGAGAGTCACCGGCGGGACCGCGGGGACGTTGTGACTTTGCTCGGGAAAGTCACAAACGGCGGGCTGCTCGGTCTTGCGGCGCCACTTCAGCACGACGCCTCCCCGCCCTGGTCGAACACCGGACCGCGGAACGCGCGCCGGATGGCTTCCTCCTCGGTGACCCCTTCGCGGTCCCGGGCGATGCTGTCGCCGAGGCTGCCGCCGGTCTCGCGCGTCTCGACCTCACCCAACGAGTTCACGTCGTCGGTGTAGGTCTTGACGCCGGACAGCAAGTCCTCAAGGCCGGACTTCTTAAAGCCCCACGACAACATGGGCTTCACCGACTCGAACCACTCCTCACCCCAAGGGCTACTCATCATCATGCCCATGAGCCGATCCGTGCTAATCAGGTAGAGGTCGGTCCAGTACCTCATGATCGGCCCCTGCATGACGCCGTTGACGTAGTGGTCACGACTGTTGCCTTCGCCTTGCCACACGTTCACGTGCATCGGATAGTGATGGATGCAGTCCCAGCCGAGCGTGCCGCTCTCCTCGTCAGCTTCGCGCTGCATCACGAGGTCCCAGTGCCACTGCTCCTCTGACCACTTGGCGAACTCAGCCTGGTCCCAGCCCAGAGCGTTGGCAGCCTCGTGACCCCAGAAGTAACCGTGCCCCTCGGAACCGCTCAATACCTCGTGCACCGTGCCGTACCCGAACAGGTTGAGCTGAGGGGCAGTGGCCACAGTGTTCCGGATCAGCCCTTCCCGCTTCACCAGCACGGCAATCCTGGATTCGATGTGCTCTTGGAACTCCTCGGGCGTCTGGTCGCTGATGCCCTTGGACTCCCAGTACTCGATGTTCTCCGGGATGAGGTTCACCGGTTCCCCTCCAGCAGGTGACGGACATACAGCGCAGTCCAGATCACGACCATGACCGTGGTGTGGTTGACGACGACGGTGATCAGTTGCAAGGCGGCCACCGGTCACCGTCCTGGTTGATCTCGGCACCCTGCCGAGAGAGCGCGGTCAGCACGGCGTCCGGCGGGATGTCGAACCGGGAGCCCTCGAACGCAGCGCACAACTCGATCAGGCCGGCGATCGTGCCGCCCATCGCGTGGCGCGCGGCGGTGCGGTCGTCGGGCCGGTGGAAGCCGTGCCGCTCCAACACCTTGACCACGTCCCGCAGCAGCCCCGTGGTGAGCCGGTTTGACCCTTCCTTTGAGGAAGTGACAACCGGTGCCGGCCTCGGGGGCAGATTTTCTGGGATCGCAGGAAAGTGCTGGTCAGACGGCTTTTTGCCGGCGCTGGCAAGAAGCCCGCTCCCGCGACTGGCTTCCTCCGAGGAGACCAACTGGCCCCCGGTGCCCTGCTCCGCCTCGGCCAGTTCGGCGAGGTCCATCAGGTACCGGCGGGTCATCTGCCCCAGCACGCCAGGCGCGGCCATCAACCGCTCCAGTTCGGCGTGGCGCTCCACCGAGTCCGGCAGGAACGCCACCCGCTCCAGCTCGGCGGCGGCCTGGTCCGCACTGAGGTCCCGGAAGGACCCCTGTTCGGGCTTCTTCCCGGCACCGGGAAAAAGCCTGGTCAGGGCATTCTTAGTCCGGTCGGACTGGTTGAACCCCTGCTCCTCCGGCTCGGTCAGGGACTTCTCGGTGGCTTCACCGAAAACGCTGGCCAGGGGGTTTTCAGTCCGATCGGACAGGCGGAACGCCGCGCCCTCAACGTCGTCGGACTTCTTGCGCATGTCCGCAAAAACGCTGGTCAGGCCATTGTTAGCCCGATCGGGCGGGTTGGCCGCGCCAGAAGTTTGAGGATTCCCGCTAAGTTCCTCGGCCATCACGCACCCCCGAAGAGAGTGTCGGCGGCCTCGTCCAACACGTCGGTCGGGTAGCTGCCGACCTCACCCCACACCGTGTGGTGAACCTTCTTCGGCTCCTGCCCAGCCGTGCGCATCAGCTTGCTGGCCAGCCGTCCGAGCTGATTGGTGGACCACTGATCGGTAGGCAGCCCGTTCAGCTTCGCGTAGGCCAGCGCCGTCAACCAGCCGTTGGCGTTCTCCGCGCTGTCGATGCGCGCCCGCACCTCGGCCAGTTCCCGAGCCTGCCGGAGCTGCTCTTGCGCCTGCTGGAACAGCTCGCGTGCCTGCCGGTTCTGCTCCTCGCGCTGACGCTCCTGCTCGGCTTCCACGGCCTCGACCTGATCGAGCATCTCCCGGAGAAAGTCGAGTCGACCGCCGGTGCGCCGAGCCGGTCGGGCCAGCTCACGGCGTGCGTAGTCGTAGCCGTCCTGCACGGCGTCGCGCACGGCCTGAGCGATCGGCGAGTCCCGGAGCAGCAGACCGACGCGGACCACGGCACGCTCGTTGAACACGGCCAGTGACCGCGCCCGCAGCCCTACGCAACTGAGTTTCTTGAAGGAACTCAGTTCGGTACCCGTGATCACCCGGTACCCGTTGTTCTCCAGTTCTTCGCGGTTGTCGTGGACCAGAGACTTGATGGTCTCGGCGGGCACCTCGAAGTAGTTCGCCACCAACTCGGTCGTGACGTGCACGCCGTCCGGCAGGTACTCCAGCGCCTTCACCTTGTCGAGCACGTCCGTGCGGTCGCCGTAGCGGTCCCGCTCCCGGCGGGCCTCCGGCGCGGTCAAGTCGAGCGGCATCGGCTCGAACAGGTCGAGGTCGAGGTTGCTCACTGGGCACCCCCGGTCTTCTCCACCCACGCCAGGAAGCCACGCAGCGTCGCGCCCAGCATCTTGGTGTCGAGGCGGTCCACCACCGGGTCCACCAACTCCACTAAGTCCCTGCCCTTCGGGGACATGCCCGCGAGCATGGCCAGCCCCTCGAACGCGTCGACCATGTCGGGAATGTCCGCGTCCGGCTCGCGCTCCAACAGGTCCCGGTGCGCTTGCAACCCGAGCTTGAAGAAGTCCTTCAACCACTCGCGGGCCGCCTGCGGCGGGATCAGGTCAGCCGGCCACTCGGCATCGTCCGCCAAGGCCACCAGCTTCAAGCCCAACGCGCGGGCCTCGGCCGGGCGCATCCGAAACGTCTCCGGGTCCTCGCCGATGCCCAGGCAGACCACCGGCTCGACTGCGGCCGGCGCTCCCTCCAGCCACGCCGAGGCGAACACGGTCGTCTCACCCACCTGAACCCCCAGCGGGGTGGGCTCGTGCATGGACAACTCGACCTGCTCCAGACGCGAGAAGCACATCTGGTCGTCGGGAGCGCCGCGCTGGTGGCCGGTCTCGCACCACTCCCGCACCTGGCACACCTCCGGGGGAAGGGCAGGCGCGGGCAGGGTGATTTCCGGCTCAGGGGTTGAGGTGATCTGCGGAAACGCTCTACTCTGCGTAGAGAACATGGGATCGCCAATCTGCGTGTTCGGTGGGGTCGGACCGGTGGCAGCCGGCACGGCCCCGTTTCCCTCTCTGGGACTTCTGATCTGACTGGTCATGCGGCACCGAGCCGGCGCCGAGCGGGCTTCTCCCCGCGAATCCAGCGGTCCACGTCGTCCTTGTGGACACGCCACCGGCCACGGGCCTTGGCCTGGTAGCCCTTGCACTCGCCGGACTGGAGCGCGGCGAGCAGCGTCTTCGGGTGGCATCCGGCGTACTCAGCCGCGTTCTTGACAGCCGGCTGCGGGAACCAGGGTGAGTCGGTGGTCATGCGGCATGCTCCGGCTCGTCGACCTCCGGCTGGGGAGTGCTTACGGGTCCGTGCCACACGTCCAGCGGGTTCAGGCCGAGGGCCTTCGCCCACGCGATGAGCAGGCGGTCACTCGCCCGCTTCCGGCCGTTCTCCACGTTAGAGATACCGGACTGGGTGACGGTGACGCCCTGCTCGGCGATGCGCCGTACCAGGTCCGCGAGCGTCATGCCGTGCGCCCGTCTGAGTTGACTGATTCGGACCATCGGTCCTACCGGATCGGTTGCTGGCATGAGCTGACCGTAAGCCACAAGATCCGGCTAGTGCAAGCTAGACACCCCTAGATAGGGCCTGCAAGTTACGGATCGTAGCCGTCGATCAAGATCGACGCGGCTCGAGTTGAGGTAGCCTGAAGTAGCGTGAAGGAGTCTGAAGTAGCCTGAAGTAGCAGGCAGAACGAAGCAGAGGGGCGCCGACAGCGAGAAAAACTACCCTCCGTTACCAGATCCGAACTCAAGGATCGAGACCTGGAAGTTAAGGGTGCCCCTCTGGTTGTTCTAGGATGTCTGGACTTGTCCCATATCTTGAGGAACCCTCAACCACATGTCTAAGTACGAACCCGGGATGCAGTTGCTTGCTGAGGTGGTGCGACGGCGACGCGAACGCCTTGGCATCACCCAGGAGGACGTGGCCGAGAAGTATGGAGGACCGTCAGTAGCGAGCATGCACACGATCGAAAACGGCCTCGCCAAGTCCTTCCGCTCCAAGACGCTATTTTCCCTTGATAACGCATTGTCCTGGATCAAAGGTACCGCCACTTGCCTAATTGAAGGCGGGACTCCATCCGCATGCTTTGCGCCCAATTACGATGATTTCGTAGAGGATGCAATTAATAGGGTAAGCGAGTTCGTTAACGAGAAATACGATCGACTCGTTGGTGACACTTCAGCACCGCCACCGGAAGAAGAAAAGCAGCTTCCGACGGTAATAGGAGTACGTCATGGCATGCTTAAGCCGATGGAGACACTCTCTGTCTGGGGGCGCTTGTCTGACCCAGCCTCTATGCTACCCCCTCGCAGCATAGTAACAGTGGATCAGTTAATTCGTCACGTCCTTCCCGGCCTCACTATTGAGGAGCTAGAAAAGCTGTCGGTTGCAGCGATGGCAACCGCAGAGGCCAAGCACATCGAGCGCGAAAAGAGCATCGGGCTTCCTGATCCAAGCCGAATCGCAGCAGTGGATGAGCCCGACCCTGACGCCCCCGAGGAGGTCGCCGAAGCGTGGGCCGAGTTGATGGGTCGAGAGATGGAGTATCAAGCAACCTATAACTGGCTCAAGGCAGCCTTAGATAAGCGACTCGATGTTGAGGCGAAATACCACTCAAGGACGACGGGGCATCTCCGGGCGATGGTTGCGTCAGCCCGGGCGAGTTATGAGCGTGCTGAAATGCGCGCGAGGGAAGCCCTCGTTGAAGCGGAAGCAGCACATAGGGCGTACAAGGAGGCAGTTCAGAGAATGACCGGAGACGAGCATGGCGTCGACTGAGAAGTTACCGTCAGGCAGATACCGTGGCGTCTACTACGACGCCTCGGGCAAGAAACAGCACACTCCCGCCAGGGACCGGAAACGCGACGCGCTCAACGACGCGCGCGAAGCTGAGGTCAACGCGAAGCGCAGTGCCGCGGCCAGTAGGGGGAAGTTGGCCGGACACACCAAGTGGCGCGAGTGGTACCCGATCTGGCTGGAGAGCCGTGTTGTCGAACCCAGCACCGAGGAAACCGAACTCGCACTGATCGAGAAGTTCATCCTTCCTCGGTGGGGGGATGAGGAACTGGCGAAGATCGAGCGCGACGACGTGCAGACGTGGGTCAACGAGCTGTCCCGACAGGGCTTCTCCGCTGGCTACGTGCGGCGCATCTACGGCCCGTTTTCTGCGTCGATCGCCGCAGCACTCGACAAGCGCGTTCTCATGTCGTCGCCTTGCGTCCGTATCCGGTTGCCAGGCAGCCGCAAGGGGCAGCCCAGCAACCGGATCTACGCCCGCTCCACATTGGACGTGGTGCAGCGCGCGATGGCCGACGAGTACGTGTTCGTCACCAACTTCATCGCTGAGACCGGTCTTCGGCCGGCGGAGTTCGGCGGCCTGCACCGCAACTCCATCGACCGGGAGACAGGCTGGTTGACGGTTCGCGAGACCTACGACGAAGTCGCGAAACGCATCAAGGCGTATCCGAAAGATCGCGAGTGGCGGCTGATCCCGCTCACGTCGCGTGCGCTGGAACTGGTGGACGAGTGGGAGCGGCTGCACCCGTCGGATCGGACAGGTTGCGGTATCCCTCACCAGCGCGGCAGGTGCACCAGCGATCTGCTGTTCCGACTGAAACGCGGGCAGGGACCGTTGGCTACCAGCACGTTGGGTGCGGCGTGGGGGCGGGCACGGAGGGACGCTGGCGTGCCCGACCTCGGCCCGATCTACGGGCTGAGACACATGTTCGCGACACAGCTCGCCGAGGCCGGAGTGGACGCGTTCGAAATCGCTCGGATCATGGGACACGCTGATCTCGATCAGAGCCAGGACTACATCCACCGGACGGCCGGCGCGCGGCTGCGCATCCTCTCGAAGCTCGGCGACCCGGCTGTTCTGTTGAAGGCCGTCAAGGACGATCCTGAGCAGCAGGAGCGGGCAACTCGTCCCACGTCAGTCCCACGATCTTCAAGTTCTGCCAGCTAGAACCCATGCGTTTGGGACTACGTGCGCGTCACCAATGACACGAGCGGCGGCAACCCCGGGCGCACCGGCCCGATCACCGGCCTGGCCGGCAAGTGCGTTGACGTGGCCGGCGGCAACAGCGCCAACGGCACCCCGGTGCAGCTCTACGACTGCAATGGTTCGGCCGCCCAGCAGTGGACCATCGGCGCTGACGGCACCATCCGCGCCCTGGGCAAGTGCCTCGACGTCACCAGCGGCGCCACCAACGACGGCGCCAAGGTGCAGCTCTACGACTGCAACGGCACCGGGGCGCAGAACTGGGCCGTGCCCGCGGCCAGGGACATCGTGAACATCGCGGCCAACAAGTGCCTGGACGTGACCGACAACAACTCGGCCAACGGCACCCGCCTGCAGATCTGGACCTGCGCGGGCACCGCCAACCAGAAGTGGACCGTCCCCGCGTAGTCAACAGCGGGGACAGCACAGCGGGACAGCGCGGACACGCCGTGCCCGGTCGGGCAGGATCGGGGTGGCAAGACCCACCGGCATCCTGCCCGACCCGTGAGGAGCGCCATGTCCGACCGCGTCACCGTCGAGCGCGACGGTCACGTCCTGCTGATCGGCGTCAACCGCCCGGCCAAGCGCAACGCCTGGGACCTGGCGACCATCTCCGCGGTGGGCGCGGCCTACGACCGGCTGGCCGACGACCCGGAGGTTCGGGTCGGCGTGCTGTTCGGGCACGGCCCGCACTTCAGCGCCGGGCTCGACCTGGCCGACGTGCTGCCCGCCGTGGTCGAGCGCGGGCCGGACGCGCTGTCCGGCGACAGCCGGCACGACCCGTTCGGGCTGTGGAAGCCGCCGGTGGACAAGCCGGTGGTGCTCGCCGTGCAGGGCATCGCGTTCACCCTGTCCATCGAGCTGGCGCTGGCCAGCGACATCGTGGTGGCCGCCGAGGACGTGCGGTTCCGCCAGCTCGAAGTGGGCCGGGGCATCCTGCCGTTCGGCGGCGCCACCCTGCGCGCGCCCGCCCAGCTGGGGTGGGGCAACGCCATGCGGTTCCTGCTCACCGGTGAGGAGTTCGGCGCGGCCGAGGCGCACCGGATCGGCCTGGTCCAGGAGGTCGTGCCGGTGGGTGCGCACCTGGACCGGGCCCGTGAGCTGGCCCGGCTGATCGCCGCGCAGGCGCCGCTGGGTGTGCGGGGCACGCTGGCCAACGCCCGGGTGGCGCTGCGGGCCGGCTCCGAGCAGGCCGCCGCCGAGCACCTGCGTGGGCTGCTGCCCGGCATCGTGGCCAGCGCGGACGCGGCCGAGGGCCTGCGCAGCTTCGTGGAGCGCCGTGACGCCCGGTTCACCGGGCAGTAGCCGGGGGACACCCGCGGGCACAAATCTGCGCGGCCCGAAAATTTGCTGACTCCGAATACTTGCGTACCCCGCATCTTTCTGTACGGTGGTGGGCGTGGACACCGACCCGCCCGCGTCCGCAGCCCCACGCCCGGGGCTGCGGGAACGCAAGAAGCAGGAAACCCGCGCGGCGTTGAGCCTGGCCGCGGTGCGGCTCGCCCTGGAACACGGGGTGGAGAACGTGCGCGTCGAGGACATCGCCGCCAGCGTGGGCGTGTCGGCACGCACCTTCAACAACTACTTCACCAGCAAGTACGAGGCGATCGCCGTGCGGCACCGGGACCGCCTGCGCCAGGCCGCCGACGAACTGCGGGCCCGGCCGGCCGGGGAACCGCTGTGGCCGGCGGTCATCAACGCGGTGCTGGCCGCGTTCGCCGGCGGTGACCAGGAACCGAGCCCGGAGACACAGGCCCGCACCCGCCGGATGCTCCGCGATCCCGGCATGCGCGGCGAGCTGCTGCGGCTGGCGTTCGACCAGGACGACGCGCTGGCCGCGGTCGTGGCCGAGCGCACCGGCACGGACGTGCACCGCGACCTCTACCCGGGGCTGGTGTCCGCCGCGGTGAACACGGCCGTGCAGGTGGCCACCGACCGGTGGCTGCACGCCGACCCGCCGGTGGCGCTCGTGGCGCTGCTGCGCGCGGCACTGGAGCAGTTGCCCGCCGGGCTGCCCGACCCGTCCGCCGACCGCGCGAACCCCGGCGGCCGGTAGCGCGGCACCGCGCACTCGCCCGGCGGTCCCCGCACCGCCCCCGAAACCCTTCCCACACGCCCCAGAACGGCTGCGGCACAGCCGTTCTGCTCGCCATGCCCTGATCCGGCTGGCCCCCCACACACAGGAGTCTTGAGTGGACAGTGATGTCACTGATGTGGTCGTCGTCGGCGGCGGCCCCAACGGCCTGATGCTGGCGGCCGAACTGGCGCTGGCCGGGGTGCGGCCGGTGGTGCTGGAACGACTTGCTGAGCGCAGCACCGAGCCCAGGGCCAACGGCCTGGTCGGCCAGGTGGTCAGGTTCCTCCACCACCGCGGCCTCTACCAGCGGTTCAGCGGTCGTCCCGCGCCGTTTCCGGTGCCCAGTTACATGTTCGGCGCGCTCCCCCTCGATCTGACCACAGTGGACGACAACCCGCTGCACGTGCTGCCGGTTCCGCAGCGGCGACTGGAGGCCCTGCTGGAGGAACGCGCGCGGGAACTGGGCGTGCTGCCTCGGCGCGGCCACGAACTGGTGGACCTGACCCAGCACGCCGACCGGGTGGACCTGCTGGTGCGCGGCCCGCACGGCGACTACCGGCTGCGCGCCGCGCACGTGGTCGGCTGCGACGGCGGGCACAGCACCGTGCGCAAGCTGGCCGGCATCGACTTCGTCGGCGAGACCAGCACCGACCCGGTCTCCCGCATGGCACACGTCAGCGTGCCCGACGCACTGCGCCGGCCGGGCGGTGGCCTGGACGTGCCCGGGTTCGGCCCGGTGCCGCCCGGGTTCACCCGCACCGAACACGGGGTGTTCACCTTCGCCGAACTGGAGCCGGGCCGGCCACTGGTGTCCACAATGGAGTGGAACCGGCCGTGCGACGAGGACGCGCCCATGAGCATCGCCGAACTGCGGGCCAGTGTCCGCCGGGTGCTCGGCGCGGACCTGCCGATCGGCCCGCCCGCCGAGCAGGGCGCGCCGAACGCGTTGCGCCGGCTGGTCGGTCGCAACACCCGGCTCGCCGAGCGGTACCGGGCCGGGCGGGTGCTGCTGGCCGGCGACGCCGCGCACGTGCACTCCGCCATGGGCGGCCCCGGCCTCAACCTGGGGTTGCAGGACGTGGCCAACCTCGGCTGGAAGCTGGCCGCGCAGGTCCGGGGCACCGCGCCGGCCGGGCTGCTGGACACCTACCAGGCCGAGCGGCGCCCGGTGGGCCAGCGGGTGGCCATGCACTCCCAGGCGCAGACCGCGCTGACCAAGCCGGGCGCGGAGGTCACGGCGCTGCGCGAGCTGTTCGCCGAGCTGCTGCGGGACGAGGCGAACACCCGGCGGGTGGCCGCCTTGATGGCCGGCACCGACATCCGCTACCGCATGGACCCGGCCACCGACCGGGAGCCGCCGCACGACCTCGTCGGCTACTTCGCCCCGGATCTGGACCTGGTCACCGCCACCGGGCCGACCCAGTTGGCCGCCCTCATGCACGCGGCCCGGCCGGTGCTGCTCGACCTGGGCGGTGGCGGCACGGACCTGGCCGAGGTGGCGGACGGCTGGCGCGACCGGGTGGACGTCGTGGCCGCCCAACCCCGCGCGGCCGGCCGGCCCGCGCCGGCACCGGTGACCGCGCTGCTGGTGCGGCCGGACGGCTACGTGGCGTGGGCGGCCGGGCCGACCGACCCGGCCGACACCGTCCACTCCGGCCTGCGCGCGGCGCTGACCACCTGGTTCGGCAGCCCGGTCGGCGCGGTCGGCTGACCTGGGCGGCCGACCTGGGCGGCCGACCCGGGCGGCCGACCCGGGCGGCCGACCCGGGCGGCCGGTGCCGCCGGTTGACGCCGCCCGGTTGACGCGGGCGGCGTGACGGGCGGAGACACCGGCCGGTGTGCGGGGCGTGTTCGACGACACCCGCGCCAACCGCGTCCTGCCCCGGCAGGGGAATCCGGGTCCGGGGTAGGGTTCCGCCTGGTGTCCCACGGTGTGAGGAGGTGAGTCCGGTTTCTGTCCGGTCAGGCCGGGTGCTCCCACCGCACGGCCACTCGGTTCATCGGGACGGGTGAGCCGGGGAGCGCCCATTCGGCAATCCGAAAGGCTCCCATGTCGGTTTCTCCGTTATCTCCCCTGTCTCCCCCGTACTCCGCCGTCGTCGCCCAGCTCCGGGCCGCCGGATGCGTGTTCGCCGAGGACGAGGCACGGCTGCTCGTCGACACCGCCCGCACCCCGGCCGAACTGGCGTCCATGGTGGACCGCCGCGTCGCCGGCCTGCCGCTGGAACACGTGCTGGGCTGGGCCGAGTTCTGCGGCCGGCGCGTCGCCGTGGACCCGGCGGTGTTCGTGCCGCGCCGGCGCACCGAGTTCCTGGTGCACCAGGCCGTTGCCCTGGCGCGCGCCGGGGCCGTGGTGGTCGACCTGTGCTGCGGGTCGGGCGCGGTGGGTGCCGCGATCGGCGCGGCGCTGGGCCGGGTCGAGCTGCACGCCGCCGACATCGACCCGGCCGCGGTGGCGTGCGCGCGCCGCAACGTGGCCGCGCTCGGCGGTCAGGTCCACCAGGGCGACCTCTACCGGTCGCTGCCCCCGGCGCTGCGCGGCCGGGTCCAGGTGCTGGCGGTGAACGCGCCCTACGTGCCCACCGACGCGGTCGGGCTGATGCCGCCGGAGGCCCGCGACCACGAGCCGCTGGTGGCGCTGGACGGTGGCGCGGACGGGCTGGACGTGCACCGGCGGGTCGCGGCCGAGGCACCGGAGTGGCTGGCGCCCGGCGGCCACCTGCTGGTGGAGACCAGTGCCCGCCAGGCCGAGCGCAGCGCGGCGATCCTGGCCGGCGCCGGCCTGGTCGTGCGGGTGGCCCGCTCGGCGGAGTGGGACGCCACCGTGGCCATCGGCACCCGCCCGGCCGGCTGACCCGGCCGGCCACCACCACGGTCGATCCCCACGGTGGTCCCCGCGCCCGCCCGGCCCGGCCAGGGCCGGGGACCGCCCTGGTCAGGGCGCTGTGTCAGGCTGTGTCGGCACGGTGAAGCACCTGAACAGCGGGGAGGCGGCATGCGCACGGTGGGGATGCTCGGCGGGATGAGCTGGGAGTCGTCGGCCGAGTACTACCGGTTGCTCAACGAGGGCAGCCGGGAGCGGCTCGGCGGCCACCGCACCGTGCCGAGCCTGCTGTACAGCGTGGACTTCGCCACGGTCGCCGCCATGCAGGAGGCCGGCGAGTGGGACCGGGCCGGCCGGTTCCTCGCCGACGGCGCCAAGCGCTTGCAGGACGCGGGCGCCGAGCTGATCCTGTTGTGCACCAACACCATGCACCAGGTGGCACAGTCCATTGAGGACGCTGTCGAGGTGCCGTTCGTGCACATCGTGGACGCCACGGCCGCCCGGATCAGCGCCGCCGGGCTGACCAGGGTTGGCCTGCTGGGCACCCGGTACACCATGGAACTGGACTTCTACCGGGCCCGGATGCGCGACCGGCACGGCATCGAGGTGATCGTGCCCGACGAGGACGACCGCGCGGCCGTGCACGAGATCATCTACCGCGAACTCACCCAGGGGCTGGTCACCGACCCCGCCAGGCAGCGCTACGTCCGGGTGCTCGCCGCGCTGGCCGAGCGCGGCGCCCAGGCGGTGATCCTGGGCTGCACCGAGATCACCCTGCTGATCGGCCAGGCCGACAGTCCCCTGCCGCTGTTCGACTCCACCCGCATCCACGTCGAGCACGCCCTCGACCTGGCCCTGGGCTGAGGCAGCGCCACCCGGCTCGGCGAGCGCGCCGCCCGGGCTGGTCTGTTATCACGAAGGCGGCGCGCGGCCGCGGTTTTCACCCGTTCGTGGCTGGAGTTGTCCACAGGCCCTCGGGTTGTCCACAGGGCCGGTCGACGCGGGGCCGTTGTGGGGCGGGGGCGGATAGGCTGGACCCGGGGTCGCCCCCCTGGGAGGGCGGGGGATGCCCTGGGTGGCGACAAAACAGCTGATCAGCGCCACCGCCACCCCGGCTCAGCCCGGCAGTGAGCGCGCCACCCGGAACCCCACGTCGTCGCTGCGGAAGCGCGGGTGGCTGCGCCGCCGCACCGAGGCCCGGCAGCTCCAGTGCTCGTCGAACCACCCGCCGCCGCGCAGCACCCGGTAGCTGCCGTACACCTCGGTGTCGTAGTGGTCCCAGCACCAGTCCCACGCGTTGCCCAGCATGTCGTGCAGGCCCCACGCGTTGGGCCGCCGACCACCCACGTCGTGCACGCGCTCCCCGGAGTTGCCCCGATACCAGGCGATCTCGTCGAGCGGCCCGTACCGGGGGCCGGTGCTGCCGGCGCGGCAGGCGTGCTCCCATTCGGCCTCGGTCGGCAGCCGGTACCCGTCTGCGGTGGTGTCCCACTCGACGTCCGCGCCGTCGGCGTGCTCGTGGTACGCCGGGCGCAGGCCCTGCTGGCGGGACAGGGCGTTGCAGAACCGGATCGCGTCCCACCACGACACGTCCACCACGGGTGTCCGCCCACCCGCGGCGTTGCCCGGCCGCTCCCCGGTGACCTCGGCGTACCACGACCGCGTGACCGGAACCGCCGCCAACTCGAACGGCGCGACCGCGAGGGTCCAGTCGCGCCGGGTCCGCCGGTCCGACAGCCGCACCCGACCCCGGGGAACCGCGACCATCGCCCCGTCAGGAATAGTCACAACATTCCCCAAACTTCCCTATTGATGACCCTGTTTAGGTAGTTTACGGTACTGATGCGTAGTTGGCCAGGTTCGACTGACCGACAGCACCCCGCAGCCGAGGAGGCAGCCATGTCCGATCGCGTCCGGCAGCGCGGCGACCACTCAGCGAGCGCCATCTACAGGTCAGCGGCCGGCGCCGCCGCGATCCGGCAGAACTACCTGGCCATCCTGCGCCGCTGGCCGGTGCCCAACGAGCACCTGCGCGTGCCCACCAGGCAGGGCGAGACCTTCGTGGTGGCGTCCGGTCCGCACGACGCGCCACCCCTGGTGCTGATGCACGGTTCGGGCACCAACGCGGCGATGTGGCTGGACGACGTCACCGCCTGGTCGGAGCACTTCCGGGTGTACGCCATCGACATGATCGGCGAGCCCGGGCTGAGCGCGCCGGCCCGCCCGCCGCTGGACTCCGACGCGTACGCGCTCTGGCTGGACGACGTGCTCGACGGCCTGGGCGTCACCAGCGCGTCCGTGGTCGGCGCCTCGCTGGGCGGCTGGCTGGGGCTGGACTACGCGACCAGGCGAGTCGACCGGGTGCGCCGGCTGTCGCTGCTCTGCCCCGGCGGGATCGGCCGGCAGAAGTACGGCTGGATGTTCCTGGCGGTGCCGCTGCGGGCGTTCGGCCGGTGGGGGCAGCGCATGACCATGAGGATCGGCCCGGGCATCGACGCCCGGGACCCGAAGATGGCGGCCTTCGCCGACCACATGGCGTCGGTCTCCACCCACTTCCGGTACCGCACCGCGCCGCTGCCGATCTTCTCCGACGACGCCCTGCGCCGGCTGTCCATGCCGGTGCAGGTGACCGTGGGCGACCGGGACGCCATGTTCGACTCGGCCGGCACCGCGCGGCGCGTCCGGCGGACCGTGCCACACGCCCAGGTGACCGTGCTGGCCGGGGTCGGGCACTCGTTCACCGGCCAGACCGCCGCGATCCTCGCCTTCCTGCGCGCCGACCAGCGGTGACCAGGGCCGGCGGACCGGACGGGGCCAGCCAACTGGCGGGTGCCCCGCCCACCCGGCCGCACCACCCCCGGATGGGCGTTTGACCAGCCGCCGCGCGGGGCATACCAGGCCAATGCGACCTCGACTCGTGGACAGTTCGGTGCCGCTGCTGCTGGAGGGTTACGGCTGGCTGCCCAACCGCCGGCGCCGCACACCGAACGGTGTGGTGCACACCCGCCTGCTCGGCCAGCCCGCGGTCGGCGTGTGCGGGCCGGGCGCCGCCCGGCTCTTCTACGACGAGACCAACATCGAACGGCACGGCGCCATCCCCGGTCCGGTGCTGAGCACCCTGTTCGGGCACGGCGCCGTGCACACCCTGGACGGGCCCGCCCACCGCCACCGCAAGAGCATCTTCCTGTCCCTGGCCACGCCCGAGCACACGGCCGTGCTGGTGGAGCAGGTCACGGCCGCCTGGGACGAGCTGCTGCCGTCGTGGCCGGAGAACGAACCCGTCGTGCTGTTCGACGCGGCCAGCCGGGTGCTGACCCGCGGGGCGTGCCGGTGGGCCGGGATCAGCCTGCCCGAGGCGGAACTGGACGCGCTGGCCGGTGACCTGGTGGCCATGGTCGACGGCTTCGCCACGCTCGGCCCCCGGCACTGGCGGGGCCGACGCGCCCGGCGCCACTGGGAGGACCGGTTCGCCCGGCTGGTCGACGACGTGCGCCAGGGTGGGGCGAGCGCGCCGGCCGACTCGGCGCTGTGGGTGGTGGCCCAGCACCGGGACGCCGAGGGCAACCCGCTGGAGCCGAGGGTGGCGGCGGTGGAACTGCTCAACGTGATCCGACCGACCGCCGCGGTCTGCTGGTTCGTGGCGTTCGCCGGGCACGCCCTGCACCGCTGGCCCCAGCACCGGGTGCCGCTGCGGGCCGGTGACCCCGACTTCGCCCTGGCCTTCGCCCACGAACTGCGGCGCTTCTACCCGTTCGCCCCGTTCCTCGGCGGGCACGCCGTGCGCGACCTGACCTGGCAGGGCGAGCACATCCCCGCGGGCGCGCTGGTGCTGCTGGACCTGTACGGCCAGAACCACGACCCCGAGCTGTGGCCGGAGCCCTACACGTTCGACCCCCGGCGGTTCCTCGGCCGCGAACCCGGGGCGTTCGACCTGGTCCCTCAGGGGGCCGGGGACCCGCGAACCGGGCACCGCTGCCCGGGTGAGCCGTTCACCGTGGCGCTGGTGGCGGCGCTGGCCATGCGGCTGGCCCAGCTGGACTACGAGGTGCCCGACCAGGACCTGACCATCTCCCTGAGCCGCATCCCGGCCCGCCCGGCGAGCGGCGTCGTGCTGCGCCCGCTGCACCGCGCCGCCCTGCCCGCGCCACCGGCCCAACCCCAGCCCGCGCCCGCGCGCGGCTGACCACAGCTGACCACAGTGGACGGCGGTCGACCCGCAGTCCCCCGGCCGCCGTCCACTGTGGAGCTGCAGCTCGGTCCGCTGTGGACGGTCAGGGGTTCGGCTCGCGCGGCCGGTAGCCGAGCAGATCGCCCGGCTGGCAGTCGAGCACCGCGCACAGCCGGCTCAACGTGCTGAACCGGATCGCCCTGGCCCTGCCGTTCTTCAGGACCGACAGGTTCACCAGCGAGACCCCCACCCGCTGGGACAGCTCGGTCAGCGTCATCCCCCGCTCCCGCAACAGCCGGTCGAGGGTCACCTCGATGCCGTGGGACTCCGCCTCGTCCGACACGCCTACACCGTTCCTTCCAGGTCCTCACGCATGGCCGTGCCGACCCGCATGATCCTGGCCATCGAGATGAGCACCGCCCCGAGGAACACCGCCAGCACCGGCGGGTTCCAGTCGTTCAGGCCGAACTGTCCACCCAGCGGCTGGGTGAGCATCGTACTGGCCAGCGCGCTGCGGGCGATCGTCTCGACCAGCGTGACCACCACCTCACCGAGCAGCACGAACCAGCCGAGCAGGCGCAGCCGACCCGCCGTGGCCGCCGTGAAGATCCCGCCCCGCCCCGCCAGCCTGATCGCCCGGGTGGCCAGCACCAGCGCGGCCGCGAACACCAGGAAGCTCGGCAGCTGGGTGAGCACCAGCAGGGTGCGCTGTGACCACGTCGGCGCGGCCGTGCAGAGGCTCACACTCGCCGGGGACGCGTTCACACCCGCCGCCGTGTCCGGCGCCAACTCGGCGGACGACAGGACGTTCGGAACCAGCCCGGCCCGCGCCTCCACACACACGGTCTCGGCACCGAAACCGAACAACGAGCCGCCCGTGCCGAAGATCCTCAGCAGCACCGCCAGCACCGCCAGCACGCCGGCGAAGGCGGCCACCATGCGCACCAGCGACGCCGCCGGCTCCAGGGGATCTCGGTTCCGCATCTGAACGCCCCCTTGCTTATCGATAATCGTTGTTATCGAAAAACGATACAACGAAAGTCGACAAGCACAACACCTTCGACACCTTCGACGTCACTCGCGAAGCCGCCCACTCAGCATGACCTGCTGCCTAACCTTCCACCCCGGTTGCCTAAATGCTTTAGGTGGATGTACGTTGGAGTTAGGCAAGGGGAAGGAAGGGCATGGCACGCGCGGGACTGACTGCGGAACGCCTCACCCAGGCCGGGGCGGAACTGGCCGACGAGGTCGGCTTCGACCAGGTGACCGTCTCGGCGTTGGCCAGGCGGTTCGACGTCAAGGTGGCGAGCCTGTACTCGCACGTGAAGAACTCCCAGGACCTCAGGACCAGGATCGCCCTGCTCGCCCTGGAGGAACTCGCCGACCGGGCCGCCGACGCCCTGGCCGGCCGGGCCGGCAAGGACGCGCTGACCGCCCTGGCCAACGTCTACCGCGACTACGCCCGCGAGCACCCCGGCCGCTACGCCGCCGCCCAGCTCCGGCTCGACTCGGCGACGGCCGCCGCCAGCGCCGGGGTCCGGCACGCCCAGTTGACCCGGGCGGTCCTGCGCGGCTACGACCTGAGCGAACCGGACCAGACCCACGCGGTCCGGCTGCTGGGCAGCGTCTTCCACGGCTACGTGACGTTGGAGCTGAGCGGCGGGTTCAGCCACAGCGCCCCCGACTCCCAGGAGAGCTGGACGCGCACCCTGGACGCGCTCGACGCCCTGCTGCGCAACTGGCCAGCGCCCTGACCCTCGGCGCACGCCCCGCGCGGGCCGCTACCTCCACACCGCACCACCGAACCCGAGCGCTCCCCCTCTCGATCAGCAGGTTGACATGACGCACACCCAGCACACCTGGATCAGCACGCCCATCACCGCCGACCTCCTGCGCGGCGCCCTCGACCTGGAGCGCACCGAGCGCGGCCTGCTGCCGCACCGGCTGCCCGCGTGGGCCCGCGCCCAGTGCACCGACCCGCAACTGGCCATGGCCGAGTCCCAGCCCTCCGGCGTGCGGCTGGTCTTCCGCACCCGGGCCACCGCCGTGGAACTGGACACGCTGCCCACCAAGCGCGTCTACCGGGGTGTCCCGCCCCGCCCGGAGGGCGTGTACGACCTGCTCGTTGACGGTCACCTCACCGGCCAGGCCACCGCGACCGGTGGCGACACCCTGACCATCGACATGGCCACCGGCAACGCCGAACACCGGCCCGGCCCGGTCAGCACCCTCCGCTTCTCCGACCTGCCCGAGCACGGCAAGGACGTCGAGATCTGGTTGCCGCACAACGAGACCACCCAACTCGTCGCCCTGCGCGCCAACGCCCCGGTCGAGCCCGTACCGGACCGGGGCCGCCCGGTGTGGCTGCACCACGGCAGTTCGATCAGCCACGGCTCCAACGCCGCCAGCCCCACCACCATCTGGCCGGCCCTGGCCGCCGCGCTGGGTGGCGTGGACCTGGTCAACCTCGGGTTCGGCGGCAGCGCCCTGCTCGACCCGTTCACCGCCCGCACGATGCGGGACACGCCCGCCGACCTGATCAGCGTCAAGATCGGCATCAACCTGGTCAACGCGGACCTGATGCGGCTGCGCGCGTTCGGCCCGGCGGTGCACGGCTTCCTCGACACCATCCGCGAGGGCCACCCCACCACGCCGCTGCTGGTCGTCTCGCCGATCCACTGCCCCATCCACGAGGACACCCCTGGCCCCGGCGCGTTCGACCTCGACGCGCTGCGCGCCGGCGAAGTGCGGTTCCGCGCGACCGGTGACCCGGCCGAGCGTGCCAAGGGAAAGCTGACGCTCACCGTCATCCGGGAGGAACTGTCCCGCATCGTCCGGCAGCGGAGCGCCGACGACCCGAACCTGACCTACCTCGACGGCCTCGACCTCTACGGCGCGGCGGACTTCGCCGAGCTGCCCCTGCCCGACCAACTCCACCCGGACGCGGCCACGCACCGCCGCATCGGTGAGCGCTTCGCCAAGCTCGTCTTCGGCAACGGCGGCCCGTTCTCCCCGGAGCGCGACTGATTCCCCTGGCCGCCGTCGTGTTCCCGATGGCTGCCGCGGCGTGGCAGCCGGCTCCTTGACCTCGGGTTAGCTGGAAGTAGCAGGCTTGGTCCTGTCCACAGGCGACAGGAGGATCGCGTGCCGACCAACACCGATGACCAACTGGCCGACCTCGTCAGGAGCTACGAGAACGCCTTCAACACCAACAACGCCAGGGCGATGAACGACCTGTTCGCCGACGAGCCGGTCTTCGTCAACTTCGGCGGCAACCTGGTCAGGGACAAGCAGGCGCTGCACCGCGCCCAGTCGTTCGTGTTCGCTCCGGGCGGGCCGCTGGAGCGGATCAGCGTCAGCTACACCATCGAGAACATCACCCACCTCGCCCCGGACCTGGCCGCGGTCCACGCCCGCCAGCGAACCCGCCAGGACGGGGCGGACGGCCAGGTCGCTGGCGAGGACCCGATGGCGGCGATCCTCCTGCTCGTCGCGCAGCGCACCAACGGCGAGTGGCGCATCCGCGTCGGCCAGAACACCCCGGTGACCTGATCACATTCCACTGTGGACAGCACTGACCCATTCCACCGAGCGGGGTCACCCCAACTGCTCGGCCCAGCCAACGCCGACTTCGTCGGTGTCACTCGCCCACCTGAAGAACCGCATCGTGTTGGTCAGCCTGCGCGAGGGCCAGCACGATGCGGTGAGCCAGATCAGCGGCATCAGCGCGCTTCGGGTACTTCGCCGCAGCGAGGCGCAGCATGTTCGGGCGGACACCGGACTGGTCGTGTCCGTGGCCGCGTCACGGAGTGGTGCTCCGCCGGGTGCGCAGGGCGCGGAGCTTGTGGCGGTTGCCGCAGCGCTCCATCGCACACCAGCGGCGGGCGCCGGGCCGGGACGAGTCGACGAACACGAGTGGGCAGTTGTCGCTCGCGCACTCGCGGATCCGGTTGGCGAGCGGTCCGGACAGCAGTTCGATCATCTCCCGAGCCAACGTCGACAGCGCGTGCGTCGCCCGAACCGGCGGCGCCCACCGCGCGGTCAGGTCGTTGGTCAGCTCGGGGACCAGCGGTGCGGCGGCCGCGGCCCGGTTGATGGTCGCGATCGCCTCGACGGGGAGGGGACGACGTGCGGCCTGGGCGTGCGCCGCGTCCCAGATCGCCTGGCGGAGGGACTTGGCCTCGGCCAGTTCGCGGGCTGTCACTTGGACCGTCATGACCGCGGCCAGCGGCGGCTGCGCCAACCACTCGGCCAGGTCGGAGGGCTCGTGGAGGGTCTCGTACACCGCGTACTCGCCCTCGCCACCGCTGTGGGCGAAGTCCAGGCAGACGGCACCGGCGTCGAACCGGAACGACCCTCCCCGGGTGTCGTGCAGGACCCGTCCGGTTGCGTTCGTTCGCATGAAACCACTATAACTAGTGTCGTCAGGGATAACCGGTTTAAATGGTTTCGCCAGCGCGGAAGGGCAAGCACATGGCCGTACGGCACATCAACCCCGAGGGACTCCACCGCAGCCCGGCCTTCAGCCAGGCAGTCGTGGTCGAACAGCCCACGAAGACGATCTACATCGGCGGGCAGAACGGTGTCGACGCGGACGGAAAGGTCGTCGGGCCCACGGTCGGGGAGCAGGCCGAGCAGGCGTTGCGCAACCTCGCCACCATCCTGGAGAGCGAGGGGGCAACCCTGGCGAACATCGTGTCCTGGACCATCGCCGTGGTGGACGGCCACTCGCTCGACGAAGGCGTGGCCGCCTTCCAGCGGGTGTGGAACCGGGCCGATCCGCCGCCGGCCATCACGGTCCACGTCGTCGCCGGCCTGGGCCCCGGATTCCTCGTCGAGATCGACGCCATCGCTGTCGTGTGACGTTCCCAGGACGGGGCCGGGGCAAGGCGGACTTCCGCCAACCGTCGGGTTGTCGCCGGTTTGCCGACGGGGGCGACAAACGACGACCAGGTGCGGGTTCCCCGACCAGATGCGTTCATGACCGTGCCTGTCCGTGACGTGATTCGTTCGGCAGGGGCGACGTCCAGCGCCACCCACGCGCAACCAGCGCTGGCGAGGGATCTCGCCAGGGCTCGGCGGCCGGAGGGTTCTCACCCCGCCAGCTGGACGAACCACTCCACGATGGACGGTGTGGCCAGTGCGTTGGACCCCAGGTGCCGGGAGCCCTGGTACTCGCCGGGGCCGACGGTGACGACCTGCGGGTCGACGCCGTTGGCGCGCAGGCCGGACCGGCAGTGCTCGGTGTTCGTGTCCACGGCCTGCTCGTCGCCGGCCATCACGTACAGGCGGGTGGGCACCCGGGGCGCCCAGTCCGTGCACACGCTGTCGGACACGCGCAGCGCGGCGGCCAGCGGTCCGTCCGGGTTGCGCAGCAGTTCCAGCGCGCGCGGGGTGAGCAGCTGGTCGACCCGGGCGGGCGTGCCGGTCATCAGGTCACGGCCAGGCGCCGTACTGTCGAACAGGTGCTCGATGGTGGCGTCGTAGGGGGCCTGGAACATCTCGCTCGGCGAGTCGTACAGGTGGTGCAGGCGGTTCCACGAGACCAGCAGGTAGGCCGCGTACAGGGCACTGCTCTTCGGTTCCAGCTCCCCGTTGAGCAGCGCCGGCAGTTCGGCGTGCTGGAAGTCGTAGGCACCGCTGACCGGCGCCAGCGCGCCCAGTCGGAACTCCGGCGCGCGGCCGGCCTGGAGGTCGCGGGCCAGTCCGAGCGCGGCCGAGGCGCCCTGCGAGAACCCGGTGACCATCACCTCGCGGTCCAGTTTCCGACCCTGTCCGGTGACGAAACCTCGGGCCGCCCGCAGCATGTCCAGCGACGCGGTGGTCTCGGTCGGCACGTCCATCCAGGGGTGCGGCCCCGGGCTGATGCCCAGGCCGAGGTAGTCCGGGGCGACCGCGGCGAAGCCGGCCGCGCCGTAGCTCAGCACCGGGGCGACCGCGAAGTCCGAGGGCTGCTTCATCGAGGGGGCGTCGAACTTGTAGCTGGTGGTGCCGTGGGTGAAGGAAACCGGGCGCAGTTCCCGCTCCCCGTTGGCGGGCAGCACCAGCAGACCGCTGGCCACCGTGGACTGTCCCCGCTCGTCGGAGGTGCGGTAGACCAGCTGGTAGGTGTCCACCCCGTACTTGGCGACGCCCGGGTCGAACTGGGCGGTGCGCAGTGCGGCGACCACGTCCTGTTGGGACAGTGTGGTCAGGTGCCGGGCCGCCAGCAGGGGATTCTGGTTCTGGTGCCGGTCGGCCCCGCTGCTGTCGGCGCCGCTGTCGACGCTGGTGTCGGCGCTGGCGGTGGCGCAGGCCGCGGTGACCGGGGCGAGGGCCAGCACGGCCGCGCCGAGCAGCAGGACGGCCTTCCGGCTGAGCCGTGACTTGGCTGTTGTCGTCATGCGACAACAGTCCCAAGTAGATCGATCTCCGACCACCGGGTGAAACCCCGGTCGCACCCTGGTGTTCGCTCCGGGTGCGACCCGGGGTGGCCCTGGGGCTACGGGTCGACGCGGTCCAGACCGGCACCGTCCCAAGTGGTCTGGGTGCACGCCACACCACCGCCCGCGCGCGGGCGCAGCACGTCGTAGATGTGCATGCGCGGGATCTTCTCGGACACGCCCCAGCCGCTCGGCCAGGTGATCACCCAGTCCATGTCCAGATCCACCAGCAGGCCCAGCATCCGCTGGATCGTCGGGTCGTCCAACCGCTCGAACGCCTCGTCCAGCAGCACCAGCCGCAGCGGGTCGAACCCGGCGGCGCCGTCACCGACCGCGTCGTAGAACGACGCCGCCGCCGCGAACAGCGTCACGTACGACACCAGCCGCGTCTCCCCCGAGGACAGCTGGCGCAGCCGCCGCTCCCGCGAGCGCCCGTCCGGGCCGGTGTCGGCCACGGTCACCTTGAACTCGTACCACGACCGGTAGTCGAGTGCCCTGGCCAGGATCTCGGCGTAACCACCGGACGCCGAACCCCGCTCCAGCTCGATGCGCTCGGTGAACATCCGGCGCAGCAACGCGTCCTGCTCGGGCGTGCGCTCCCCGAACGGCATCCGCACCAGCTCCAGCGCCTGCCGGGTGTCCTCGTCCAGCGCCGCCGACGTCTTCCAGGTCAGCTTCACGTGCACACCCTGACTGGACCGCGCCCTGGCCAACACCTCGTTCATCCGCCGGCTCAGGTCCTCGGCGACCGCGATCTGCTCGCGCAGCGACTCGGCCACGTCGCGGATCAGGTAGTCGGCGAAGATGTCCTGGTAGCGCTCGTCCAGGAAACCGCGCTGCTCGGCCAGTTTCGCGGACACCTGGCGCGCGGCCACGGCCACCGGGCGCGGGCCGTCCTCGCCGGTCACGGTCACGGTGAGCAGGCCGGCGTGGTGCTCGGCGGTGATGTCGTGGCTGCCGGACAGCGAGGTCTGCAACGCCTGGAGCTTGGCCAGCACGTTGCTCTCCACCGCCCCGCGCCGGTTGCCGGCCTCGGCGATGGCCGCGCGCACCGCCGCCAGGTCGTCGGTGTCGGGCAGGGTCTCCAGCGCGGGGAAGGCCGCGGCCACGATGCCGGGGGCGGCCGCGGCCTGGCGGAACGCCTCCTTGGCGCGCTCGTGGTTGGCCTCGGCGCCGGCCAGGGCGTCGCGGGCGGTGCCGAGCAGGGCGTCCAGTTTGGCGGCCTGCTCGCGCAGGTCGGCCACGCGTTCGCGAACCTGCCTGAGTTCCTCGCGCAGCCGGCCCCGGCCCTGCTCCAGCTCGCGCAGGGTGTCCGCGACCTGCTTGGCTTCCCCGCCAACGGCTTTGCTGAGTTCGGCCAGCCGCGCCGCACCGGCCACATAGGACCGACACCGGGCTTCGGCCTCGCGTTCGGCCGTGGTCCGGTCGGCGATGGCCGCCTGGTGCGTGTGGCCGGCGGTGACCAGGTCGTTGAGGGTGTTGCGGCACTGCCGGCGCAGCGCCTCGGCCAGGCGTTCCGCGCTGTGCTGGGCGTCCTGGGTGGCCTGGCGGGCCTGGCGCAGCGCCTCGGTGGTCGGGCTGGACAGACCGGCCGCACCGGCGTGGCGGGCCAGTTCGCCGCGCGCCGCCTCCCACCGGCCCTGGGCTGCCTCGGCCTGCTCGCGCAGGGCCAGCGCCTGGTGCAGGGCCCGCTCGGCGGCTTCCTCGGTGGCCTGGAGCCGGCCGTGCCCGGCGATCAGTTCGCCGTCGCCGGGGAACTCCTCGATCCGCCGCTCCCACGCGCTCACCCGCTCGCGTGCCTCGGCCAGCTCACCGCCGGCGCCGGCCAGTTCGCTGCGCAGCGCGCGCAGTTCCTCGTCGAGCAGGCTGATCCGCTGCCGCCGGGCCGCCTCGCGCGCGCCCGCGCCGATGAACTCGGCCGCCGGCTTGGACCACGCGCCGGCCAGCGCGCCGGCCCGCCAGTGCCCGGTGGGCGAGACCGCAAGGCCAGCCGAGTCAGCAGAGTCAGCGCTGGTAGTCGTGCTGATCCGGGCGAGAAGGGCGGCCACCACGTCGGCGGGGACCGGGCAGTCCGCGTCGGTGGCCGGCACCAGCACCTCGGCCAGGCCGCCGTCGGCCAGTGCCGGGCCGTGCACGGTGGCGAAGACCTCGCCGCGCGCGTCGGCGCGCACCTCGCCGGTGGCGCTCACCCAGGCGTTGAGCAGGCCGCTGGCCTGGATGGCGGCTTCCAGGTCGGCGCGCTGCACCGTGGTCAGGTCGGGGTGGAAGTCGACCAGCCGGTAGAACGGCGCGCCGCCGGCCGGGTCGCGGGGCTGGGTGGCGTACCGGGGTGGCTCCGGTTCCCGTTCCCCACCGGCGCGCAAGCCGGCCAGTTCGGCCTGGTGGGCGTCGATGCGCTGCTGGATCTCCGCGCGGCGCCGGGCCAGGCCGTGTTCTGCTTCCCTGGCCTGGTTCAGCAGCGGGGTGATCGCCTGCCTGGCCTGTCCGGCCAGTGCCCTGGCCGCACCCGGGTCGGCGACCAGCTCGTCCACCGCGGGCAGTTCAAGCTCCACGGTGGACCCTTCGGCGGCCACCGCGTCGCGCCACTGGGTCACCCGGCGCAGCCAGTCGCGCGCGGCGGCACCCAGGTCCTTGGCGGCGGCCTCGCGCCGGGCGGCGGCCTCGGTCGCGGCCTGCTGGGCGTCCTGGGCGGACCGGCGCTGGCCGTCCAGCCGCTGCTGCTGCGCGTCCAGGTCGCTGGCCTGCTGGTGCAGGTTCAGCACCAGGGCCGCGCGCTGGCGCACCACGGCCACGGCGGCGTCGGCCGCCTCGGCCGCCACGTCCAGTGCCTTGCCCAGTTCCTCGCCGTCGACGACCGGCGGGATCACCCGGGTGACCGCGACCGGCTCGGCCTCCGGGTCCGGGCCCACCCGCACCCGGTCCTCGACCGCACCCGCCGTGGCCTCGGCCAGCACCGGCAGTTCCGGGCACAGACCGGTGTCCAGCCCGGCCTGCACCAGGCGGCGGCGCAGCGGCTCGGCGCAGTCCGCCGCGGCCGCGGCCAGGTCCTGGGCGAGCCGGCGGTGCAGCCGCAGCACGCCCTCGGCCGCGCTGTTCTCCTGGGCGCGCTGCCGCGCCGCGGCCTCCAGCGCGGTGCTGGCCGCGGCCCGCTCGGCCGCCACCACCGCCTCCTGGCCGCGCAGGTCCTGCAGGTCCCGGTAGGCGGGCGCCTGCTTGAGGCCGTTGATCTGCTCGTCGGTGGTCTGCTCGGCCGCCTCCAGTTCGGCGTGCCGCTGGTCCGCCTCGGCCCGCCTGCGCTGCGCCTCGGCCAGCTGCCCGGCCAGGGTGCGGGTCTCCCGCTGCCGCGCCCGCACCCCGCCCTCGGCGCTCTCCCACTGCTCGGCGGCCGAGCGCAGGCCCCGCAGCGCGTAGTCGGAGTAGGTGGACAGGAACTTGCCGAGCGCCTGGTCGGCGTCGCTGAGCCGGGTGATGTTCTCCCGGATCGACTCCAGGTCGTCGAACGAGGTGGCGATGTGCTCGACCATGCCCGGGTCCAGCGGCGGCAGCGCGTCGGAGAGGATCTGCTCCAACTGGCCGTCCAGCACCTTCAGGCCCACGTCCGGGTTGCGCAGGGTGCGTTGCAGGTGCAGCAGGTCGCCGTAGCGGCCGGCGGGCATGCCGTAGACGGTCTCGGCGATCTTCGCGCGGAACGCCGCCTCCTCGTAGAGGCAGTCCGCGCCGATCTCGTCGCGCAGGTGGATCCGGCCCAGCGGCACCTCGTCCGCGCCGACCAGGCGGAACTGCCTGCCGACCCGCGCCGGGGTGATGAACCGCCACGAGTCGGTGATCTGCTGGGAACTCTTGGACGCCTTCAGGCCCAGCCCGCAGGTCAGGTACTCCTCGCCGGAACCGGTGGAGCGGACCAGCTCGACCCAGGTGTAGCCGACCCGGTTGGGGCCGGCGTCGTAGTCGTCCAGCATCAGCCGGCGGATGGACACCGTGCCGGCGCCCTTGGACCCCAGGTAGCGCAGCTCGCCGTCCAGGCACAGCGGGAACAGCAGCTCCAGCGTGCGGGACTTGCCCGAGCCGTTGGTGCCCTGGAAGATCACCCGGCCGCCGGAGAAGTCGAACTCCTGCTCGGCGTACTGCCAGATGTTGACGATGCCGCCACGGTGCAGCCGCCACCGCCGCCCGCCGGTGCTGTGTCGGGACTGCGTGGGTTCCGGGCTCAACGGACTCCTGGTCCTTCCTTGGTCAAGTGGGGCTCTCAGTCGAACAGCGACCAGCTGGCCGGTTCCGGCGCTGGCGGTGGGGGTGCGGGTGCCTCGCGCTCGGGGTCGCCGTCCGGCACGGGCACCCAGCGGTGCGCCACCGGGCTGAGCAGCCAGCCACCGTCCACTTCGGAGTGGACGGCGAGGCCCATCCGCTCCAGCAGGTCGGTGACCTCGTCGGTGAGCTTGGCCAGGTCCTCGGTGACCTGCCGCGACCACGCGGCCGGGTAGTCCTCGACCAGCTCGGCGCACACCTGGCGGACGCGTTCGGCCGACACCAGGACGCGCCCGTCCGGCCGGCCGACCGGTTCGGCGCCGACCGGTTCAGCGCCGACCGGGTCGGGGTCATCGGCGTCGTCCGGGACCTCGTCCGGGGTGTCCGCGCCGGCCAGCAGGGTGGGCAGGGCCAGCAGGGCGATCCTGGCGACCGTGCTGGTGCCGGGGAACAGCAGGTCGGTCAGGTAGTCCTCGGGGTCGCTGGCCAGCACGCCCTCCAGCCGGCTCTCGGTGAACAGCCCGAAGTAGCGCTCCAGCAGCACCGACTCGCGCCGCTGGTTGCGGCGCAGCCACGCCGCCTCGTCCTCGGGCAGGTCGGCGTAGAGCACCACCGGCTGCTCCACCAGTCGGCGCCGCACCGCGTGCTCCGCGCCGCGCGCGCCCGGCCGGGCGGCCAGCTCCACCAGGTGGTCGGGGCTGTCGGCCTCGGCGACCGGCGCGGCCAGCAGCTGGCCGAGCAGGTCGGTGTCCACGGTGATCAGCGCCTCGGCCGGGGCGTCGTGGGTGGCCGAGCTGACCGTGCCCTCGGTCTCGCTGAGCACGCCGAGCGAGACCAGGTGGCGCAGGGCCGCGGCCAGCGCGCGCCGGTCGGCCGGGTCGTCCACCACGTCGACGCCGGCCTCGGCCGCCGCCGCGCGCACGTCCTTGACCAGCCGGGACAGCAGCAGCTGCCGGCCGGCGCCGGTGAGCACGGCCAGGGTCAGCGCCAGGTAGGCGTAGCCGCGCGGGGACAGCCCGGGCACGCCCCGGGTGGCGTCGTGGCCGGGGCCGGCCTTGTAGAGGCGGGCGAACCGGCGCTCCACCACCAGCCGGTAGCCGAGCAGGCTGGCGAACAGCTCCTGGAGCACGAACCGGTGCCGGTAGATCAGCGGCAGCAGGTCGCCGTCGGCGGCCTCGGCGCGCAGCAGCGGCCGGCGCAGCAGGGTGCGGGCACAGCGCACCACGTTGGCGGCGTCGATGTCGGACAGCTCGTCGAACAGCGCGGACTGCGCGGTGCTCATCGGGCGGCACCTCCGGTGGTCTTGCCGCCGCTCAGTTCGAGTGCGGTGTCGCGCAGGGTCAGCGCGCCGCCGGCCGAGGCGATCCGGGTGGTGTGGCCGGGCCGGTGGCTGACGGTGACCCGCAGCCCGTGCACCGGGTCGGCGGCCGACCCGGTGTCCACGGCGCGTTCCCGCTGGGCCATGGCCATGGTGAGCAGTTCGCACAGCACGCCGAGGGCCTCGCCGGACAGCCGCACCCCGGACAGGTCGCCGGCCGCCGCGGTGAGTTCGGCGATCGCGGTGCCGCGCCGCTCGGCCGCCTCCCGCGCCTCGGCCAGCAGCGACTGCTCGGTGATCGGGTCGCGGGTGATCCGCGAGGTGCGGCCCCGCGCGCCCCGGTCGCCCCGGCTGCGCACGCTCACCGTCACGTCCCGCACCGGGCCGTCCCGCCACGGGGTGCGCTCGTCGTCGCCGTCGTGCTCCGGTGCCGGCAGCACGTGCCTGGCCGAGTGCAGGGCGAACGCCGCCGCGTACAGCTCGTGGCACTGCCTGGGGCCGGCCTGGTCGAACCAGCCGGCCAGCTTCAGCAGCTCGGCGCGGCGGCCGGGCAGCGGGCCGGCGCCGGAGGTGGCGCGCTTGACGCTGGCCAGCAGCGAGCCGATGGCCTTGGCCGTGGCCTCGCGCAGCGCCGTGACCTGGCTGGGCCGGCCCGGCCGGTCCACGAACCAGTCGGTCAGCTCCTGCCAGTCGTCCCAGGTGCGGCCCCTGGCCCGCTCCACCTCGGCGTCCGGGTCGCCGCCCAACCCGCCCCGGCCGGCGGGGCCGGCGGGGCCGGTGCCGAGCAGCCGGAGCAGTTCGGGCCGGGCCGAGCCGAACCGGCCGGCCAGCCGCTCGGCGATGGTGGGCGTGTGCCTGAGCACGTCCTCCACCACCATCTGGATGTACTCGACCAGCAGGTTGCGGAACCCGGACAGCTCCTCGGGCGCCAGGTGGTTGCGGGTGACCACGTGGCCCAGGTAGGCGTAGAAGTCGCGGACGGTGGCGGCCAGCTCGGCGTGCTGCAGGAACAGCGTGGTGACCTGCTCGGCCAGCACCTCCCTGGCCCGCCTGGCCGCGGCGCCGGCCGGATCGGTGGTGTCGGCGACCACGGCCTCGGCCAGGGACCGCTCCAGCTGGCCGACGCCGCGCTCGATGGCCGGCAGCAGCTCCCGGGACACCTCGCGGGCGCCCTCGGGCACCCGCAGCAGCTCGTCCACGTCCCGCTGCACCCGCACGGCCAGCTTGCTGACCTGGTAGCGGACGCTGCCGTGCTGGAACTCGGCGATGCTGGCGGCCACCACCTCGCGCCGGCCCTGCACCAGGTTGCCCCACTCGACCAGCTGCTTGAGCCGGGCGATCACGTTCTCGATGCGCGACTCACCCATGTCGATGGCGCCGTCGCGCTCGGCCGCGGCCAGGGCAGCGGCCACCTCGCCGGCGGACAGGTCGGCCAGCAGCGTGGACGTGAACAGCCGCATGATGGCCAGGTAGGTGCGCTGGTAGTCGCGGGCGTCGAGGTAGGCGTAGAGCTTGAGTCGGCGCTGCGTCGCCCCCGTCTCCTCGGCGATCACTCGCTGGTTCTGCTGCGCCGGTTTCACGATCGGCCACCCTAACCGGCCCGGCGGACAGTCCCGGTTCGGAGCGGGTCACCACCCCGGTCGGGGGAGATCCACACCACAGGTTGCGGCACAACCAGTACCGCCCTCCCTCCATCGGGTGAGTCAGCAGGCGATACGGTGCGACATCATCGCTGGCATCACCATCGAGTGACACCCGGCGTTCCCGTTTGTCGAGCCTTTGAGCTGCCAGGAGGAGGCCCTGTGAGCGCGGGCCGCGCTGTTGGTCTACTGCTCGGGGTGGCCGCCGACGCCGTGCTGGGTGACCCGAGGCGGGGTCACCCGGTCGCCGCGTTCGGGCGGGTGGCCACCGCGGCCGAGCGTGTGCTGTACCGGGACCACAAGCTGCCCGGCGTGGTGCACACCGCCCTGCTGGTCGGCGGCACCGTGCTGGCCGGTGTGGCCGTGGAGCGGTTCGCCGGCCGCGGCCCGGTGCTGCGCGCCGCCACCACGGCCGTGGCCACCTGGGCGGTGCTCGGTGGTGCCTCGCTGGCCGCGCAGGGCACCGCCATCGGGCGGGAACTGGACGGCGGCGACCTGGTCGCGGCCCGCGCCCAGCTGCCCAACCTGTGCGGCCGGGATCCCGACGTGCTGGACAACCTCGGCCTGGCCAGGGCCGCGGTGGAGTCGGTCGCCGAGAACACCTCGGACGCGGTGGTCGCCCCGCTGCTGTGGGGCGCGGTGGCCGGCGTGCCCGGGCTGCTCGGCTACCGGGCGGTCAACACGCTGGACGCCATGGTCGGCCACCGCTCCCCCCGCTACCGCCGGTTCGGCTGGGCCGCGGCCCGGCTGGACGACCTGGCCAACCTGGTGCCGTCCCGGGTGGCGGCCGCGCTGACCGCGGCCACCGCCCCGGTGGTGGGTGGGTCGGCCGGCGCGGCGTGGCAGACCTGGCGCCGGGACGCCGCCGCCCACCCCAGCCCGAACGCCGGCCAGGTCGAGTCGGCCTTCGCCGGCGCGCTGGAGATCCGGCTCGGCGGCCCCACGGTCTACCCGCACGGCACCGAGGAGCGCCCGGTGCTGGGCGACGGCCGCAACCCGGACGCCGGCCACGTCACCCGGGCGGTGGAGCTGTCCCGGGTGGTCGGCATGGCCGCGGCCGGGGTGGCCACGGTGGTCGCGCTGGCCTCGGGCCGCCGCCGGCGGCGGCGCGGGCGCGTGCGGCGCTGAGCCACCCCCGCCCCGCCTGGCCGGCCGGTCCGCGTGAGGGCCGGTCGCGTGACTAGTCGGCCGCGCCCACCGGCTGGGGCGGGGCGATCCTGGCCAGCCAGCCGGCTGCCTCGTCGGCCGGCATGACCCGGTCGAGCACCACGCTGGGCCGCATCATCGGGAACAGCCGGCCAATGTTCCAGCTGCGCGCGTAGGTCGGCGGGTCGAGCACCACCACGCGGTGCCCGTCCAGCACCGGGATGTCGGCCGGCACGCCCTCGTTGAAGATCCACTCGCCGTCCGCGGCCACCAGGTTGAACTGGCCGCGGATCGGTGCCACGGCCGGTTCGAGCGGACCGTCGGTGGCCGACGCCACCCAGCTCGGGTCCGGGCGGACGCCGTCCTCGGCCAGCAGACCGGCCTCGACCGGACCGCTGAGCGTGGCCGCCAGCAGCGTGTGCAGCTGGAAGTTGTCGCCGACGCCCCCGATGGTGAGCTGGTAGCCGCGGCCGGACTCGCGGTGCAGCACGATCAGCCGCTCCCCGTCCAGCACCGCAAGCAGCTTGGTGAGGAAGCCCAGGTTCGGCACGGACTCGCCGGCGGCGGCCACGGCCGAGGTGAGCTGGGGCTGCGCCGCCATGTCCGCGCGGGCCGCCGGCGACAGCTGGAGCAGGCTGGTCGCCGGGGTCAGCCAGGTCGGCAGGGTGAACCACGCCTCGGCGAGTTCGGCGATCCGCTCGGTGGGCAGCGCCTCGGCGCCGCGGCCCTGCTCGCGCAGTGCGTCGTTGCGTTCCACCAGGTGCGCCATGACGGCCCGGAACGCCGGCGGGCCGTCCTCCGGGCCGGGCAGCTCGTAGTCGTCGCTGACCGCCTGCCAGTGGGCGGCGAACCCGGTGGCCGAGGTGATGGTCCTGGCCAGCCCGACGGCCAGCGGCGCGGCGAGCGGCGACGGCTCGGCGCCCCGTTCGATCAGCCCGCCGCACAGCATGGCGAGGGTGCCGCCGAGTTCACCGGGAACCACGGCGACCGCTCCGCTCACCCTGGCGAGGACGGCGGACAGTTCCTCGTCACCGGCCTGCTCGGTCGCGTGCCACAGCGGGCCGATCGCCTCGGCGATGGCGGCGGCGTCCTGGTCGGCCACCGCGCGGATGAGATCGTCGCAGTACTGGTTGAGCATCTGGCGATGCTAGATCACCCGGTGGCCGGGCACTGGACACCGCGCTGCGGTCAGGACTGGCTGCTGGCCGTGGCCTGCCCCTGCTCCCGCTGGGCGGCCCTGCGCTGGGCGGCCCTGCGCTCGGCCTCGGCGCGTTCCTCGGCTTCGTCCTCGGCCAGCATCTCGGCCACGGACAGCCGGCGGGCCCGCTTCTTCTTCGGCTGCCGGGCGGCGGGCACCGGCCGGTACCGGGGCGCCGGCCGCTGGGTCTGGCCCGACTGGCCGGGCTGGTCCTGCCCTGACTGGTCCTGCCCTGACTGGTCCTGCCCTGACTGGTCCGGTTCGGCCTGGGCGGTGTGGTCCGGCTGGTCCGGTTCGCCCGGCTCGGTGCGCTGGTCGGCCTGCCCACCCGCGTTCTCGCTGAGCGCGCCACCCGGCCTGACCTCGCGGACGGTGAAGTAGATCCAGGCCAGCACGGCCATCGCCCCGAACGCGATCCACTGCAGCGCGTAGGACAGGAACGGGCCGGCCTCGGTGGTGGGCAGCGGCAGCGCGCCGAGCACCCCGGGCTGGCCCTCGACCAGCTGGAAGTAGCCGGGTCGCAGGTCGAGGCCGACCGCCTTGCCCACGGCGGCCGAACTCACCGCGTACACCTGGCGGTGCCCGCCCTCGGTGAACGCGTCCCGGTCGGTGTTCTCGTCCACCCGCACCCGCGCGGTGAGCGTGACCTCGCCGCTGGGCGGAGCCGCGTAGTCCGGCACCTGGTTGCCGTTGACCGGCCGCACATAGCCCCGGTCCACCAGCAGCTGGCCGCCGCCGGACAGCTGGAACGGGGTGAGCACCTCGTAGGCGGCCTCGCCCTGCACGGTGCGCAGGCGGGCCAGGGTCTCACCGTCGGGCAGGTAGTGGCCGGTCATGGTGACCTGCCGCCACTCCGCGCCGCTGGCCGGCTCGGCCGGGGTGGGCAGCAGCTGCTCCAGCGGCACCGCGTCGGTGCGCAGCGCCGCGGCCAGCGCCTTGTTCTGCGCGTCCCGATCGTCGTTGCGGCCGAACTGCCACGGCGAGAGCACGGTGAAGCACACGGCGGCGAACACGAACACCAGCGCTGTCAGCGCCAGCCAACCGGGCTTGAGCAGGAAGCGAAACCGCACGTCCTCCACGGTAGGCGCAGCGCGATGGCGGTCGCACGGCACCCCGAACCCGCCACGGTGAAGAAAACCCCGACTGGTCACCTCGCGTGGCAAATCCGTAACCTGTCTCGCCGATGAGGACCCCGCCCCGACCGCCACCCCAGCCGCACCAGCACAGCTGGCCGGGTCTGCGATGGCTGGGGCGGTTACCGGCCTGGTTCCGGCTCACCCTGCTCAGCCTGGCCGTGCTGGCCTGCGGGGTGATCGCGTCCCGGCCGCTGCACGCCTTTCCCGACCAACCGCTCACCGGTGACGTGGCCGCCGCGCAGCGCACGGTGACCAACCTCACCCACCCGCGACCGGACGGCGACCCGCTGGCGGACCTGCCGGCCGACTTCACCGCCGTGACCAAGGTGACCCCCCAGGTGGTGCGCGCGCCCGACGGCACCCTGCGGGCCACCCACCCGGGCGGCGGGTGCTCCGGGCCGGACGGCGACACCCGGTGGGACTACGGCGTGGGCTGTCGCGCCCACGACCTCGGCTACGACCTGCTGCGCTACGCCCAGCACAAGGGGCAGCCGCTGGGCCCGGAGGCGCGCCGGCAGCTGGACCACCAGCTGTCCGTGGACATGCACGCGCAGTGCGAGATCAACCCGCTGGACTCCGGCCGGTGGTGCCACGTGGTGGCCTCGGCCTACACGTTCGGCATGGACTTCAACTCGTGGCGGCAGCGGTGGGGGCCGCCCAGCTACGAACCCGTGCTGTCCTGGGCGTCCGGGCTGGTCGCGATCATCCTGCTGCTGCTGGCCCGGCTGTCCAGCCGGCCGCTCGCCCCGGCCGCCCGGCAGCGGCCCGGCGACGTCGACACCCCGGCCGCCCCGGCGACCGACCCCGCCCTCGACCCGGCCGCCGAGCCGTCCCGCTACCCGGCGTTCCTGCTGCTGGCCAGCCTCGCCGTGGTGGTGCTGGGCCAGTCCGCGCTGTCCGTGGCGCACTGGCTGGACGCCGGCCCGACCTGGCTGTGGGTGCTGGCCTGGGGGTCGCAGGCCGTCCCGGTCTTCTTCTTCGCCGCCGGCCAGGTCAACCTCGCCGACTGGAGGAGGTGGACCGCGCTCGCAGCCGGCGCCCGCCTCCGCCACTCGGCCCCGCGCTACCTGGCGCACCGGGTGGCCGGGCTGCTGCGGCCGGCGCTGGCGTTCGTGCTGGCCTGGCTGCTGCTGCCGGTGCCGCTGGACCTGCTCGACGCGCCCACCGACCGGCTGCGCGAACTGGGCCGGCTGCTGGCCCAGCCGCTGTGGGTGCTGGGCATGTACCTGGTGCTGGTGGTGGCCACACCGGTGCTGGCCCGGCTGCACCAGCGGGCCCGGCTGGGCACGTCCGCGGCGCTCACCGCCGGCGTGCTGGCCGCGGACGCGGTCAAGCTGGTCACCGGGTGGAGCGCGGCCGGCTACCTCGGTGTGCTGCTGGCCGCGCTGCTGCTGCACCAGCTCGGCTTCCACACCGCGACCGAGCACACCCGCCGCCCGTCCCGGCGGCTGCTGGCCGGCGTCGCCGCGCTGAGCCTGGTCGTGCTGGTCGCGCTGCTCAGCCTGCCCGGTTTCCCCCGGGACACCACGGGCCTGCCCGGCGAGGCCAACACCGGCCCGCACCCGCCCACGGCGTGCCTGCTGCTGCTCGGCGTGGCGCAGGTGTGCCTGGTGCTCGCGGTGCGCGGACGGCTGGTCGGCTGGCTGGGCCGGCACCGGCCGTGGCAGCTGATCACCCTGGTCCGCGCGGTGCCGATGACCAGCTACCTGGCCTACCTGATCGGCCTCACCCTGGTGCTGGGCCTGTTCGGCGTGCTCGGTGACGGCGGCCAGCCGGGCCGGCTGCTGTGGCTGGCCGCGCTGACCCTGCTGGCGCTGCCGCTGCTGGTCGCGCTGCGCGACTTCGAGCGCCACCAGCACGGGCTGCGCCAGGCCGGCGGCCCCGGCCACCACCTGACCGCCGCCGGCCGAGGCGACCGGCACGGCCAGCTGGCCATCGTGCTGGGCGCGTTCTACGGCACGCTCGGCGTCCTCGGCTTCGTGGTGACCGGGTTCGCCGGCAGCGCCACCCTGGTCGTGCTGCCGGTCGACCCGCTGCAGAACATCATCCACGTGCTGCTGGGCTGGTACCTGGTGCACGTGGCGCACGCCGGTGCCCGCCACCCCCGGCTGGTCTGGCTGCTGACCGCGTTCGCCTGCCTGCCGCCGCTGCTCGCGTTCGACCCGGCCGAGGCGGTCGCCCCGGCCGTGGTGCTGCTGCACGGCGGCACCATCGCGGTGGCGCTGACGGCCGTGCTGGTCAGCTCGCGTGGCCGGGCACCCAGGGCGCTCACCCGGCCAGGCCCGCCGATCCGGACCCGCTGAGAGGGCTCGCTGGGGGGAGACTTTCCGGCTCTCGCCCGGCCGCGCCGGCCGATCCGCACCGCTAGCGGGAGGGGGCTGCCTCCTCGGCGGCCACTGGCGTGCTCCACCGCTGCTCGATCCGGCCGAACCGCCACACCGCCAGCGCGATCAGCCAGACCGGGATGAACAGCCCGACGATCGCGTAGCCCACGTAGTTGAGGTCCAGGGCGGCGGCCCAGGCCAGCGGGCCGGACTCGACGCCCAGTTCCTCACCGAGCAGGCCGAGCAGCTCGACCAGCCCGATGCCCAGGGCCACGGCCACGGACAGGCCGGTGACGGTGATGTTGTAGAAGACCTTGCGCACCGGCTGGGCGAAGGCCCACCCGTAGGCGAAGTTCATGAAGCAGCCGTCGATCGAGTCCAGCAGGCACATGCCGGCGGCGAACAGCACCGGCAGGGTCAGGATCGCGTACCAGGGCAGGTTGAACGCGGCGGCGCCACCGGCCAGCACCAGCAGCGACACCTCGGTGGCCGTGTCGAAGCCCAGCCCGAACAGCAGGCCAAGCGGGTACATCTGCCACGGCTTGCGGATGGCCGCGGTGAGCCCGCCCAGCAGCCGGTTGGCGAAGCCGCGCTGGTTGAGCTTGCGCTCCAGTTCGGCCTCGTCGAACCGGCCGGTGCGCATCTGCCGGAACACCCGGATCACGCCCAGCAGCACCACCAGGTTGATGATCCCGATGATCATCAGGAACACCCCGGACACCAGGGTGCCGATCAGCCCGGTGACCAGGTGCAGGGTGGACGAGTCGTCGGCCACCTGGCCGGCCAGCGCGCGCACCCCCAGCCCGAGCAGGAAGCACAGCAGGAACACCACGCTGGAGTGGCCCAGGGAGAACCAGAAGCCCACCGACAGCGGGCGCTTGCCGTCCAGCATCAGCTTGCGGGTGGTGTTGTCGATGGCCGCGATGTGGTCGGCGTCGAAGGCGTGCCGCATGCCCAGGGTGTAGGCGGTCACGCCGAGGCCGACGCCGAACACGCCACTGGTGCCCAGGTCGTAGTTGTGCGGGACGACCAGGAACAGCAGGCTGCCCCAGCCGAACACGTGCAGCAGGGCGATGAACCCGCCCATGCCGGCGAGGTTGGTCCACTCGCGGCGGCCGAGCCGGGTGGGGGCCGGCGTCGGGTCGGCGACCACGCTCATGGCTGTCCTCCTGCTGTCCCGCCGGCGGCGCCGTCCGCCGTGCGCGCCGCCCCTGACAGCAAAGTGTGGTACTTGCCAGTCCCTGGCAACAGCCTTCGTCGCGGTCGGGTGGCTCAGCTCGCAACCATTTGGGATGTTTCCGGCGAAACCCGGCGTGACCTGGGCTGGAACAGCCGGAGCAGGCCGGCGAGCAGCGCCGCGAACACCGGCAGCCAGGCCAGTCTGGCCAGCACCCAGCCGGCCCCGGTCGGGGGCTGGTGCAGGCCGGGCAGCGCCCCCAGCACGCCGGCCAGCAGCGTGACGCTCACCAGCGCGGTCTGGTGCAGCAGGAACACCGGCAGCGCCCGGCGGTTCACCCAGCGCAGCACCGCGCCACCCGGCCCGCTCGCGGCCAGGCGGGCCAGCCGCGGTCCGGCCAGCAGCACCGCGCCGACCTGGGCCGCGGCCAGTGCCACCGCCGCCAGCGACGGCGGGAACAGGTTGGACCGGGCCGCGCCGGTGACGCCCACCGCGCTGGCCGGGTAGCCCAGGCCGACCAGCAGCGCGCCCAGCCCGGCCCCACCGGCCAGCAGCAGCGCCGGCAGGGTCCGGCCGCGCACCCGGCGCAGGCCCACGCCGAACTGCCACGACGCCCACCAGGCCGCCAGCAGGTTCACCCAGCCCAGCGCGGCCGGCGCGACCCCCGTGCCCACGGCCAGGTCGACCAGGGCCACCACGCCCACCAGCAGGGCCGGCGCGGCCAGGCCCAGCCGCCGGTCCAGCGAGCACGCCACCGGGGTGAGCGCGAGCAGCGCCAGGTGCACCAGCACGAACCACAGCGGGCTGACCAGCAGCTGGGCCACGGTGCTCACGGTCTGCTGCGGCAATCCGCGCAGCGCCAGCACGGCCAGGCCCGCCGCCCAGCAGGCCGCCACCACCAGCACGGCGCCCACCAGTGGCCGCAGCCGCCGCAGCCACCAGCGCGGCGCGGCAACGCCCCTGGCCCTGGCCGCGGCCAGGCTGGTGGCCGCCGCGTACCCGCCGGCCACGAAGAACAGGCCGAGGGTCTGCAACAGCCAGCTCACCGGCGCCAGCCCCGGCGACCAGCGCAGCGGACTGTCCACTGTGAACCCGGTGGGGCCGGCCACGATCGCGGTGACCAGCCAGTGGCCCAGCACCACGCCGGCGACGGCGATGCCCCGGATCACGTCCACCAGCGGCTCGCGCTGGGCGGTCACGCCCGTCCCCCCGTTCACGCGCGCACCGCCGCGGTCTCGCCCAGCGCGATGCGGGCCAGGTTGCGCAGGGACTCGGTGCCCGGCCGGTAGTAGTCCTCGTGCCGGTGCGCCCCGGCGGTGCCGAAGCGGCGGGCGCCGAACGCGGGGTCGGTGGGGTCGGTGCCGTGCCCCAGGTCGCCCAGGCGGATGTTGGGCACCCAGCCGATCCAGTCGTCGTCCGCCCTGGCCGCCCACACCCGCGCGGTGGTGCCCAGCTCGGCCGCGGTGCGGGCGCGCACCCCGGGGCTGCCGGTGAACACGATGTCGTCCACCCGCGTCCGCGCGGCGGCCAGTCCACACACGACCGTGCCGTAGCTGTGGCAGAACAGCCGGATCGGCACCGCGTCGCCGAGCACGGTGCGCAGCCCGGCGACGAACGAGACCAGTGAGCGCGCGCCCCGCTCGGCCAGCCGGCCGCTGGCCGCGTCCAGGCCGACGCCCTCGGGCGTGTCGTAGCCGAGCCACGCCACCACAGCCACTCTGGACTGTCCACTGTTGACAGACGTGGCGTTGGCCAGCGCGGTGGCCATGCCGTACGGGGAGCGCTCCGGCGCGGTCGGGTTGTCGAACCTGGCGAGGTCCACATCGGACCCGGGAACGACCACGGCGACGCTGCTGGCCCGGTGCAGGTCGCCCAGCACCACGGCCAGCCGGCCCCGGCCCGCCGGGTCGAAGGCGAGCACCTGCGCGCCCCGCCACCGGGCGGCGATCGCGGCCAGCTCCGGCGGCGTGGCCGGGTCGGTGGCCAGCCGCGCCAGGGTGTCCTGGTTGGCCTGGTAGCGCACGGCGATCGGCGCGCCGTCGGTGTTGCCGATCCCCTTCGGCCGGTCGTCGACGTCCGCGGTCGCCGGTGGGTGCGCGCCGACCGCGGTGGCCAGCCCGATCACCAGTGCGGCGATGCCCCGCCAAGTCCACGCCATGTCCGCTGTCCTTCCGTCCCGGTGGTGGTGACGGAAGGCGAAGCTAGGAAGGTGACCCGGGCGGAATCGTCCCGCTGGCGTAGCGGTTTTCCGCTGCTACCCGGGTAGCACGCTCACCGGGCCGGGGTGACCAGACCGGACTCGTAGGCGACCACCACGGCCTGGGCCCGGTCGCGCAGGCCGAGCTTGCCCAGCACCCGGCTGACGTGGGTCTTCACCGTCTGCTCCGCCAGCACCAGGTGGCCGGCGATCTCGGTGTTGGACAGGCCCTGCGCGACCAGCCGGAGCACCTCGGTCTCGCGGTCGGTCAGCGCGGCCAGCTCGGCCGGGCGTTCCCGCGCCGCCGTGCCCACGGGCTGGGCCCGGACGAAGTCCTCGATCAGCCGCCTGGTCACCGACGGGGCCAGCAGGGCCTCGCCGCCGGCCACCACCCGCACGGCCGCGAGCAGGTCGGCGGCGGAGGCGTGCTTGAGCAGGAAGCCGCTGGCCCCGGCGCGCAGTGCCTCGTAGACGTAGTCGTCCAGGTCGAACGTGGTCAGCATGAGCACCCTGGGCCGCTGGCCGTCGGGGGTGTCGGGGTGGTCCAGGATCAGCCGGGTGGCGGCCAGCCCGTCCAGTTCGGGCATGCGCACGTCCATCAGCACCACGTCCGGGCCGGTGCCGGCGGCGGCGAGCGCGCGCACCAGGCCGACCGCGGCGCGGCCGTCCTCGGCGGTGCCCACCACCTCGATGTCGGGTTGGGCGTTGAGCAGCGCGGAGAACCCCTCGCGCACCATGGCCTGGTCGTCCACCACGACGACCCTGATCACCGCTGCCACTGCTCCCCCTGTCCCACCGGCGCGGGCAGCGCCAGCCTCGCCAGCACGGCGAAGCCGCCGTCGTCGGTGGGGCCGGTGCGCACCGACCCGTTGTGCAGCGCGGCCCGTTCCCGCATGCCCACCAGGCCGTGACCACCGCTGGGGCCGTCCGTGGGGCCGTCGGTGGGGCCGGGGCCGGCGGCGGGTGTGCCGTCGCCGGGGCCGTTGCGCACGGCCACCTCCAGCGCGTCCGACCGCCGCCGCACCTCGACCAGCACGGTGGCGCCGGGCGCGTGCCGGCGCGCGTTGGTCAGCGCCTCCTGCACGATCCGGTACGCCGACAGGCCGACCGCCTCGGGCACGCCGGCCGCCAGCTCGGCCCACCCCGCCTCGGCCAGCCGCACGTCCACGCCGGCCCGCCGGGTGGTCGCCACCAGCTCGGGCAGTTGGGCCAGGCCGGGCTGCGGGGACCGGTCCGCCGGCTGGTCGGTGCCGCGCAGCACGCCCAGCAGCCGCTGCATGTCGGTCATGGCGGCCCGCGCCGCCGCGCCGATCTCGCCGAACTCCTGCCGCCCGGCCTCGGGCAGGTCGGCGATCCGGTAGGGCGCGGTCTCGCCGCGCACCGCGATCATGGACATGTGGTGGGCCACCACGTCGTGCATCTCCCTGGCGATGCGCGCCCGCTCGGCCAGCCTGGCCTGCTCGGCCTGGGCCTGCTCGGAGCGCCGCTGCTGCACCAGCAGGGCCTGCTGGATGCGTCCGCGCGCGCCGACGCTGTAGCCGAGCGCCACCACGACCACCAGGGCCACCGCGGTCAACGGCACCATGTCGAGGGTCTGCGCCGGCTGGGCGCTCAGCGGCGGGACCACCAGCAGCGCCAGCACGGTGAACCCGGTGGTGGTGACCACGACGCCGGCCCGGTACCGGACCGCCACGGACAGCAGCACCGGCAGGTAGGCGCACCACTGCCACGCGGTCAGCGGCGTGATCACCGGCGCGGGCAGGGTGGCCAGCACCAGCCGCAGCACCGGCAGCGCGAGCGTGGCCAGCCACCAGCCGTCCAGCGGCCGGCGCACCGACACCAGCATGGGCGCGGCGGTGAGCGCGAAGATCAGCAGCCAGAACGGCGGCGCCCCGTGGCAGGCGACGAACCAGGCGCTGGCCACGATGCTGACCACCAGCGCGTAGCCGGCCGCGGCCAGCCAGACCAGCCGGGCCGTCCAGCGCGGCCAGCGCGCGGGCACCAGCGGCGCCGGCTGCTCGGCCCGGACCAGGACGTCCAGCAGTGCGGTGCCCAGCGGCGCCCACCAGCGCCGGGCCCGACCGGCCCGCGCCGCGCCGCTGTCCCTGCCGCTCATTCATCACCCCTGGTCACTGCCCTGGTGCCGTGTCCGGGCGATGGTAAGCGGCCGGCCGGTGCGCGAACATGCGACCCGGGCGTGAGATTTTCCGCGCTACCTGGGTACTACCTACCGGCAGACGCAGCTCAGCCGCGCGGTGGGCGTGGGTCGGCCGCACCGGAACCGACCGGCGACCGGAGGTGGCGTGGACAGCGGCGGGCGCGGGTTGCGACGATCACCACCGGCAGCAGCACCACCACAAGGGAAAGATGGGTCGCATGGACCGGCCGCACGACCAGGAGCGCTGGCACCGGATGACGAGCGTCGCCGCCGAGGCGTTGGCCGCGGCCAAGGCCGGGGAGGACGCGGTGGCCGTCGACCTGGTGACCGGGTATCTGACCGGGTCGCGCGAACCCAACCAGGACATCAGGGAGCTGGTGCTGCTGCTGTTCGCGGAGTGCAGCGGCATGGTCGCCAGCCTGGGTTCCGGCGAGAGCACACCGGTGCAGATGCAGGTGTTCGACGAGGACGGCCAGGAGGTGCAGATCGACGACGCCGACCCGCCGGTGCGCACCGCGATCCGCACCCTGCTGGCCGAGGTGCACGGCGACCCCGAGGCGGCGGCCGCCCAGATCGAGATCGTGTTGACCAGCGGCGCGCCCGACGAGTTGGCCACGGTGGTGCTCCAGGCGCTGCGCTGGACCATCCGGTTGGCCGCCGAGTGCGCGTCCCGCGACCTGCCGGTGCCCCCGTGGATCGCCGCCGCACTGGCGGACTGAGCCCGACCGCGCACCCCGCTGCCCACCCGCGCTAGTCGGCGCCGGGGACCACCTCGGAGAACGAGGTCACGAACCGGGTGATGAGCCGGGCGAACTCGGTGCGGTCGGCCGCTGACCAGTCGGCCATCACGCGGGCGAACACCCGCTGGCGGAGCTGGTGGGTGCGGGTGAGCACGGCGCGCCCGCTGTCGGTCAGGGTGAGCGCGCTGCGCCGCGCGTCGGCCGGGTCGGCCCGGCGGGCCAGCAGCCCCTGGTCGACGGCACGCGACACCAGTCGGCTGGCCCTGGGCTGGTCCACGCCCAGCGCGGTGGCCACGTCGGTGACGGCGCACGGCTCGCCGCGGTCCTCGACCACGTCCAGCACCCCGAACAGGGTGGGGTCCACCGGCTGGTCACCGCCGGGCGGGGCCAGCCGCGACAGCGACCGGCGGGTCTGGCTGCGCCGGATCGCCACCAGGGCCCGTTCGACCGCGGCGACCGCCTCGTCCTGGTCACTCCTCGACATGCATGCCAGTTTACAACTATTGTTAGATTACATGCATTTGCCCGGGGTGCGTGGTCGACCTGACCCAACCCGCGACGTCCGCGTGCACCGCGCCCGGGCGTTCGGGGCGGTCCGGGCGATCGGCGAACCCGCGCGATCGAACCCGGGTGGCCCGACCCGGGCGCGGCCTCACCGCGCCAGCACCTCCCGCACCAGGTTGCCGACCTGGTCGGTCTCGATGAGGAACGCGTCGTGGCCGTACGGCGAGCGGACCACCCGCAGCCCGGTGGCGGTGGGAATGCCCTCGGCCAGTTCGGCCTGCTGCGCCAACGGGTAGAGCCGGTCGCTGTCGATGCCGGCGACCACGGTGCGGGCCCGCACCCGGCGCAGCGCCTCGGCCACCCCGCCCCGCTGCCGGCCCACGTCGTGGCCGTTCATCGCCTGGCTGAGCACGACGTAGCTGCCCGCGTCGAAGCGGCGCACCAGCTTGGCCGCGTGGTGGTCCAAATAGGACTCGACCGCGAACCGCCCGCCGGTCGCGGGATCCTCGCCCGGCTGCGCGGCCCGGCCGAACCGGTTGGCCAGCTCGGTCTCGCTGCGGTAGCTGATGTGCGCGATCCGCCGGGCGACACCCAAACCCCGGTGCGGCCCCTCACCCGGCTTGGCGTCGTGGTAGTCCCCGCCCTGCCAGCCGGCGTCCGCCGTGATCGCGTGCACCTGGGCGGCGGCCAGCGCGATCTGCTCGGCCGAGGCCGCGGCCGTGCAGGCCAACAGCAGCAGCGCGGCCACCCGGTCCGGGTGGGACACCGCCCACTCCAGCGCGCGCATGCCGCCCATCGACCCGCCCAGCACCGCCGCCCACCGGCGCACGCCCAGCGCGTCGGCCAGCGCGGTCTCGGCGGCCACCTGGTCGCGCACGCTCAGCCGGGGGAACCGGCTGCCCCACGGCCGGCCGTCCGGCGCGGTGCTGGCCGGCCCGGTGCTGCCCTGGCAGCCGCCCAACACGTTGGGCGCCACCACGAACCAGCGCGCCGGATCCAGCGGCCGGCCGGGGCCGACCACCCCGCGCCACCAGCCGGGGGTGGGGTGGCCGGGCTGGCTGGGGCCGGTCACGTGGCTGTCGCCGGTGAGCGCGTGCAGCACCAGCACGGCGTTGTCGCGCTCCGGGGACAGCGCACCCCAGGTCTGGTAGGCCAGCGTGAACCCGGGCAGCACCTCGCCCGACTCCAGCACCAGCGGGTCGGGCGAGCGCAGCCACCGCCGCAGGCCGGGATGGGCGCCCTCCCGCCACGCGCCCGTGGCGGGAGGTGGGTCGAACGCCATCAGTCCTGGGCCGCCTTGGCGGCCCGGAACCCGGCCTCCAGGTCGGCCTTGAGGTCGTCCAGCCCCTCCAGGCCCACCGACAGCCGCACCAGCCCCGGACTGACCCCGGCCAGGGCCTGCTCCTGTTCGCTGAGCTGGCTGTGCGTGGTGCTGGCCGGGTGCACGATCAGGCTGCGCACGTCACCGATGTTGACCAGGTGGCTGAACAGCTCGGTGCCGTCCACGAACGCCCGGCCGGCCGGCACGCCGCCGCGCAACTCGAAGGACACCACCGCGCCCGCGCCGCCGGGCAGGTACTTGCGGCCCAGCTCGTACCAGGGGCTGGAGGGCAGGCCCGCGTAGTGCACCCGCTCCACCTCGTCGCGCCGCTCCAGCCACTCGGCCAGCGCCTGCGCGTTGGCCACGTGCCGCTCCAGGCGCAGCGACAGCGTTTCGATGCCCTGGATGACCAGGAAGCTGGTCAGCGGGGCGATCGCCGCGCCGGTGTCGCGCAGCAGCTGCACCCGCAGCTTGGCGGCGAACGCGCCCGGGCCGAGCGCCGGCCAGTAGCGCAGCCCGTGGTAGCTGGGGTCGGGCGCGCTGAAGTCGGGGAAGCGCTGCTCGTGCGCGCCGAAGTCGAAGGTGCCGCCGTCCACCACCACACCGGCCACGGCCGTGCCGTGCCCGCCCAGGTACTTGGTGGCCGAGTGCACCACGATGTCCGCGCCGTGCTCGATGGGCCGCAACAGGTACGGGGTGGTCACGGTGTTGTCCACCACCAGGGGCACACCCACCGCGTGCGCCACCTCGGCCACGGCCGCCACGTCGAGCACGTTGCCGCGCGGGTTGCCCAGCGACTCGGCGAAGAACAGCTTGGTGTTGGGCCGCGCCGCCGCGCGCCACTGGTCCAGGTCGTCCGGGTCGGCCACGAAGCTGACCTCGATGCCCAGCCGGGGCAGCGTGTAGCGGAACAGGTTGTAGGTGCCGCCGTACAGCGAGGCGCTGGACACCACGTGGTCGCCGGCCCCGGCCAGGGTGAGGATGGTGGCGGTCTCGGCGGCCTGCCCGGAGGCCAGGGCGACCGCGGCCACCCCGCCCTCCAGCGCGGCCACCCGGTTCTCCAGCACCTCCTGGGTGGGGTTGTTGATCCGGGTGTAGATGTTGCCCGGCTCGGACAGGTTGAACAGGGCCTCGCCGTGCGCGGTGTCCCGGAACACGAACGACGTGGTCTGGTAGATCGGGGTGGCCCTGGCACCGGTGACCGGGTCGGGCGCGGCGCCGGCGTGGATCTGCTTGGTCTCGAACGACCACGCCGAGGTGTCCGGGCCGGGAGCGGGTTCGGTGCGCGTCGGTTCGGGGGAAACCGGGCTGGTGTCCGGGGCGTCAACGGTCATCTGCCTGCTCCTGGTGGTGTGGCGGGATGAGGGCACGTCGAATCAGCCCCACGCGGTGCCGGTGGAGGGCGGATTCCGCGTGGCGCTCGGCGAGTCGGGTGGTGGCGGCGATCAGCTCGCCGGGTGACAGGACATGCTGGTGACACGCTTGAGGTCGACGTGCCTTCGTGTCACGAGCGGTCCCACGCCAGGCAACGTAGCGCAGCGTCGACCATTTGCGACAGGACGTTCACCCTGTGGGAGTCAGGGGTCGGCTTAGGCTGGAGCACATGGCAGAGGCACGGGTCGCACTGATCGGATACGGGCTGGGCGGGGAGTCGTTCCACGCGCCGTTCATCGACGTCACCGCCGGCCTGCGGCTGGCGGCCGTGGTGACCGGCAACCCGGAGCGGGCGGCCAGGGCGCGGTCCCGCTACCCGGGCGTCGAGGTGCTGCCGGACGCGGCGAGCCTGTGGTCGCGGGCGGCCGAGTTCGACCTGGCGGTGATCACCACGCCCAACCGCCACCACGCCGAGCAGGCCAGGGCCGCACTGGAGCACGGCATGGCCGCGGTGGTGGACAAGCCGTTCGCGGCCAGCTCCGCCGAGGCCAGGCAGCTGGCCGAACTCGCGGGGCGGCGCGGGCTGCTGCTCTCCCCGTTCCACAACCGCCGCTACGACGGCGACTTCCGCACGGTGCGCCGGCTGCTGGCCGAGGGCGACGCGCTGGGCGCGGTGCACCGGTTCGAGTCGCGGTTCGAGCGGTGGCGGCCCGAGCTGAAGGCGGGCTGGAAGGAGAGCACCGACCCGGCCGACGCCAGCGGCATCGTGTTCGACCTGGGCAGCCACCTGATCGACCAGGCACTGGTGCTGTTCGGCCGGCCGAGGCGGGTGTACGCGGAGATCAGCGCGCGGCGCGCCGGCTCCCAGGTCCCCGACGACGCCTTCCTCGCCCTGCAGCACGAGGGCGGGGTGCACAGCCACCTGTGGCTGAGCGCGCTGGCCGCGGACCGCGGGCCGCGCTTCCGGGTGCTCGGCGACGCCGGCGCCTACGTCAAGCACGGGATGGACCCGCAGGAGGACGCGCTGCGCACCGGCGCCGTGCCCGGCGGCCCCGGCTGGGGCGAGGAACCCGAGTCGGCGTGGGGCCGGCTCGGCGCGGGCGAGGAGTTCCGCCCGGTGCGCACCGAGCCCGGCGGCTACCAGGACTACTACGCCGGCATCGCCGCGGCGCTCACCGACGGCGGCCAGCCCCCGGTGACCGCCGACGACGCCGTCACCGGGCTGGAGGTCATCGAGGCCGCCTACCGCTCCAGCCAGACGCACACCGTGGTGGAGCTGCCCTAGGCGATCTTGGCGGCGCACCCCCGCTTACCTGCCCGAATTATCCCTTGACCTCCAGTTTTGTCGAGATTTTACCGTGGTTGTCGATCAACACGTCGCGGTGGCGCGGCATGCCCGCCCACCGCCCTGGGGAAGGACAACCTCGGTGACAACGAGCACTGCACGCACTGACGCTGCGCCGGCTGTGGCCGTGATCGGCCTGGGGGAGATGGGCGCCGCGGTCGCGGCCGCGTTCCTGGACGGTGGCCACGCCACCACCGTGTGGAACCGCACTCCGGACCGGGGCGACGCCCTGGTGGCCAGGGGGGCGGAGCGGTCGGCGACCGTTCGGGACGCCGTGGCCGCCGGTGACCTGGTGGTGGTGAGCGTGAAGGGCAACGCCGTCGCTCGGGAACTCCTGGCGTCGGCCGGTGCCGCACTGGCCGGCCGCACCGTGGTCAACCTGACCGACGGGACCTCGGCGGAGGTCAGGGAACTGGCCCAGTGGGTCACCGAGCAGGGAGCGGAGTACCTGCACGGGCAGATCATGACCATCGCCCCTGGCGTCGGGCACCCCGAGGCGGTGGTGTTCTACGGCGGCGCGCAGGCGGTGTACGACCGCTACCAGTCGGCCCTGGGGCTGCTGGGCGGCCGGGCCACCCTGGTCGCGGCCGATCCCGGGGTGCCGGTCCTGTACGGGATGGCCGTGCACGGCACCATGTGGGGCCTGCTCAACGGGTTCCTGCACGCGGCCGCGGTGCTGTCCAGCGAGGGACTTCCGGTGCGGCAGTTCCTGGAGCGCGCCGACGCGTCGATGTCCGCGCTGATGGCGTTCCTGCCGTCCATCGCCGAGTGCGTCGACCGGGGCGAGCACGCGGTCGAGTACGGGGCGCTCAAGCACCACCTGCCCTCGGTGGAGGACCTCGTCCGGGAGAGCCGGGCGCGCGGCGTCGACGACGACCTGCCTGGCTCCACCCTGGCCCTGGTGCGCAGGGCCGTTGCCGACGGCCACGCCGACGACAACTACTCGTGGCTGGTCGAGCACTTCCGCGGGCGCTGACCAGGGTGCCGGGTTCGCCCGCTACCCGGGGTCTCGCAGTGGTCGGCGCGGCGTACATCGGCTGCCGTACGCGCGATGCCGCCTGACAACGGACGACGGCGGGGCCGGCGCGGACCAGCATGGGCGCATGCCGACCGCGCCGGCCCGATCCGGGCTTTCCCCCAGTGCACCTGACCGTCCACATGCGACTGGTTCGCACGCGACGAACCGGTCGCGGCACACGACCCAGGCCCGCGCCGGCTGGCGGCTGCGCCCGCGGGCGCGGCGCCTGGTGCTGCTGGCGCACGTGGTGGTGTCGGTCGGCTGGATCGGGGTCGAACTCTGCCTGCTCACCCTGGCGCTGACCGGGCTGGCCGGTACCGATCCCGCGCTGGTCGAGTCGGCCTACCGGGCGGCCGGGCTGCTGGCCGGCGCGTTCTACCTGCCGGTCAGCGTGCTGGCGCTGGTCACCGGGGTGGTGTTGGGCCTGGGCACCAAGTGGGGCCTGGTGCGGTTCTCCTGGGTGGCGATCAAGCTGGTGCTCAACACCGCCCTGGTGGTGGGCGGGAACCTGCTGGTGGTGCCCATGTTCGGCACGGCGGCGCGGCTGGCCGCGCAGGGCCGGGTGGTGGGGTTCGCCAACCAGCCCTCGCTGGTGAGCGCGATGTGCGTGGGGCTGACCCTGCTGACCGCCGCCACCGCGCTGTCCGTGCTCAAGCCGTGGGGCCGGACCTGGTTCAGCCGCACCCGCCATTCCTCTCACTCACAGTAACTCTTGTCTTCTAACTCTCTTAGCAACTAAGCTTCTCTCTCGTGACGACGAACAGCGAGAGCAGCACAGTGGACGAGCGGGTTCCGGTTCTGGTGGTGGGTGCCGGCCTGGCCGGGCTGTCCACCGCGATGTTCCTGGCGCGGCGGGGAATCCGGCCGCTGGTCCTGGAGCGCCACCAGGGCACCTCCATCCACCCCAAGGCCAACGGGCAGAACCCGCGCACCATGGAGCTGCTGCGGATCGGCGGCGTGGCCGACGAGGTGCTGGCGGCCAGCTACGGCACGATCAACGACAGCCTGGTGATCAAGGTCGCCGAGAGCCTGCACGGCCGGGTGTTCCACAGCATCGTGCACAGCCAGCAGGACATGGACTTCAGCACCGCCTCGCCCGCCCCCTGGGGCATGGCCACGCAGGACCGGGTCGAGCCGATCCTGTTGCGGCAGGCGGAGAAGCTGGGCGCGCGGGTGTGGTTCGACACCGAGGTGGTGTCGGTCGAGCAGGACGGGACCGGGGTGACCGCGCGGGTGCTGGACCGGCCGACCGGCCGGCTGAGCACGGTCCGGGCCGACTACCTGGTCGCCGCGGACGGCGGGCGCAGCCCGATCCGGCGCAAGCTGGACATCCCCACGCACGGCCGGGGCGCGCTGTCCCACCACATCGGCGTGATCTTCGAGGCCGACCTGGCCGAACTGGTCGAGCCCAACAAGATCACCCTGTTCTACCTGCAGAACCCCGCGTTCACCGGGGTGCTGGGCGCCTCCGACGAGACCGGCGGCCGGCATATCTTCACCGTGCAGTACCACCCGGAACGCGGCGAGTCGGCCGAGCAGTTCACCGAGCGGCGGCTGGTCGAGCTGATTCGGATCGCCACCGACGCGCCCGAGCTGGAGCCGGTCATCCGGGGCGTGCAGTCCTGGGAGATGGCGGCCCGGATCGCCGACACCTTCCGGGTCGGTCGCGTCTTCCTGGCCGGTGACGCGGCCAAGGTCACCCCACCCACCGGCGGCATGGGTGGCAACGCCGCCGTGCAGGACGGCTACGACCTGGCCTGGAAGCTCGCCGCGGTGCTCACCGGCCAGGCCGGCCCCGGCCTGCTGGACAGCTACCACGCCGAGCGCGCGCCCGTGGCCGAGCTGGTGGTGAACGACTCGCTGGCCAACTACGTGGAGCGGATGGCGCCGCACCTGGCCGGCCCGGACATCCCCGAGTCCGCCGGCCACGACCGGGTGCTGCTCGGCTTCCGCTACCGGTCGGGCGCGATCCTGGCCGAGGACGACGACCCCGCGCCGACCGAGGACCCGTTCCAGCCCACCGGCCGCCCCGGCTTCCGCGCACCGCACGTGCCGTTGCGGGACAACGGAACCGAAGTGTCCACTCTGGACCTGTACGGAGTGGACTGGCTGGTGTTCACCGGGCCGGACGGCGACGCGTGGCACGGCGCGGCCGATGAGGTGGCCGCGCGGCTGGGTGTTCCGCTGCGCGTGGTCCAGGTGGGCGGCGCCGCCGGCCTCGACGACCCCACCGGCAGGTTCACCGAGGTCTACGGGATCGGCGCGGCCGGGGCCAGCCTGGTGCGGCCGGACGGGATGGTGGCCTGGCGCCGCGCCGACCAGCCCGTCGACCCGACCGCCACCCTGCTGGACGTGCTGTGCCGGGTGCTCGACCGGCGCGTGCCCTGAGGCTCAGCCCACCGGGTGCTCGGCCAGGAAGTCCAGCACCAGCGCGGCGAACAGCTCCGGGCGCTCGAACGGCAGCGCGTGCCCGGCGTCGACCGCCACGTACCGCGCGCCGCTGATCGCCTCGGCCATGGCCCGCTGGTGGTGGGGCGGCACCATCTGGTCCTGGCCGGCCGCCACCACCAGGGTGGGCGCGGTGATGTCCGGCAGCAGCGCGGCGATGTCCACGGTCCGGTCGAACTCGCACTGGCGGGCGGTGCCGTCCGGGATCATCGCGGCCAGGCCGTCGGCCAGCGCGACCACCTCGGCCGGGCGCTGACCGGCGACGAACGCCGGGGACATGCCGGACAGCACCACCTCACCGGCCCAGGCGTGCTTGCCGGCCGCCAGCAGCCTGGCCCAGTGGTCGAACTGGAAGGCCATCCGGGCGTCGGTGGTGACCCACCCGGACACCAGGCCGAGCGCGGTGACCCGCCCGGGCGCGGCAGCGGCCACGGCCGCCGCGACCACCGCGCCCATGGACTGGCCGACCAGGTGGAACCGGTCCAGCCCGGCGTGCTCGGCCGCGCCGAGCACCTGGGCGACCAGGTCGGGCAGTCGCAGCGGGCCGCCCGGGTCGGTGGTGGCGCCGGACCCGGACAGGTTCGGCGCGACCACGGTGTACCGCTCGCTGGCCGAGGCGGTCAGGCCGGCCCAGCCCTCCTTGGTCGCGCCGGTGCCGTGCACCAGGACCAGCCCGGGACCGCTGCCGGTCAGGTCGTAGGCCACGTCGCTGGTCCCGCCGCTGACCGGGACGGCCCGTGCGATCCGAGTCGTGGTGGTGGTGGTGGTGGTCGTGGTGCTCATGCCGCTCCTCGCGGGGTGGGGGTGAGGTGGGTGCGGAAGAAGTCGCGGGCCGCGCCGGTCGCCAGCTCGACGATCTCCGGCCGCTCGTAGACGTCGTAGTGGTCGCCGTCGAAGGTGACCAGCCGCTTGGGCTGGCCGGCCCGGTGGAAGGCGGCCAGGGCCGGTTCCGGTGGCGCGGTCCGGTCCTGGTTGGCCACGATCATCAGCAGCGGGGTCGGCGCGATGTCCTCGGCGAAGCTGGCCGGCTGGTGTTCCAGGACCTGCGCCAGCGAGGACACGGTGATCTCGTTGTGGAAGGTGGGGTGGGCGGCCTCGTTGCGCAGGTGCCAGTCCAGCCCGCCCGCGCCCAGCAGGGACTCCTCCCCCTCGGGCGCGGTGATCCGGACGCGCCGGTGGGCGTCGGCGGTGAGGTCCTGCTCGTGCCGGCGCAGCCGCTCGTCCCGCTCGGCCACCAGGGACGCCAGCAGTGCCTCGCGCTCGTCGGCCGGTCGCTGGCGCAGGTAGGGCCACAGGCCGAGCCCGGGCACCTGGGACACCACCGCGCGCACCCGGCGGTCCAGCGCGGCGACCTGGAGCACGTGCCCGCCGGCGAACGAGGTGCCCCACAGGCCCAGCCGGTCGGCGGCCACCCCGGGCTGGGCGGCCAGCCAGGTCAGGGCGTTGCGCAGGTCGGCGCACTGCGCCGAGGGCAGCACCTGCTGGCGCGGCAGCCCCTCGGACTCGCCCAGGTAGCGGTAGTCGATGGTGAGCGCCACCAGCCCGGCGGCGGCCAGCCGCTCGGCGCACGCCGGCAGGTACATCTGCCGCACGCTGGCGAACCCGTTGCCCAGCACCACCCCGGGCAGCTCGCCCGCCTGGTCCGCGGGCCGGAACAGCGTGCCGGCACAGCGCACCCCCTCGCTGTCGAACCACACCTGGTCGACCCGCACCCCGGTCATGAGACCTCATCCTTGTATTCGAACTCTGATACAGACACGAGCGAGGTTTATATCAGAGTTCTGATACACGGCAAAGTGCTCCCACCCCCGGGTAGGCTGCCGCACATGACGGAGCGGCTCGGGTTGTGGATCAAGCGTGCCGAGCAGACCATGATCGCGGCCAAGGAGCACGCGCTGCGCCCGCTCGGGCTGACCGTGCCGCAGTACGCGGCCATGGTGGTGCTGCTGGAACTCCCCGGCGCCTCCGGCGCGGAACTGGCCCGGCGCTGCCTGGTCACCCCGCAGACGATGGCCACCGTGCTGGCCAACCTGGAGAGCAAGGGCCTGGTGGAGCGCCAGCCCCACCCCTACCACCGCAAGCTGCACGAGATCCGGCTCACCCCGGCCGGCCGCCGGCTGGTGGACAAGGCCGACCGGGCCGCGCTCGCCGTGGAGGCCAGGCTGGCCGCCGGACTGTCCGAACAGGACCAGAAAACCCTGCGCGAGCTACTCGACCGCTGCGTCGACAACCTGTCCGGTTCGGACTGACGGGGCAGCGCGCCGCAGGGTCTCGCCCAGGGCCAGCAGGCACACCGCGCTCACCACCGCGCCGCCGACCAGGTACAGCGAGATCGGCCAGGACGCGTGGTCGGCGGTCACCCCGAGCAGCGCGGCGGCCACCGCCGGGGAGAGCCCGCCGCCGAGCACCGCGCCCAACTGGTAGCTCAGCGACACCCCGCTGTAGCGCACGCCCGTGCGGAACAGCTCCGCGTAGTACACCGGCATCACACCGAAGATCGCGCCCGACCCGAAGTAGCCGAGCACCACGGCGAGCAGCACCAGCGCCGGCTGCCGCGTCTCCAGCAGCCAGAACAGCGGGAAGGCGAACACCCCGAGGAAGACCGCGCCGCCGAGCATCACCGGCAGCCGCCCGATCCGGTCGGACAGCCGGGCGAACAGCAGGATCGACACGGCCTGCGCCAGCCCGCCCAGCAGGCTGGCGTTGAGCAGCGTCGTCCTGGCCATGCCCAGGTTCTTCTGCCCGTAGGAGATCACGAACGTGGCCAGCACGAAGATGAACATGTTGAACCCGAGGTTCACGCCGGCGCCCAGCAGCACCCGGCGCCACGCGCCGCGCAGCACCTCGACCACGGGCAGCCGCACCGCGCCGGCCTCGGCGCGCACCCGCTGGAACGCCGGGCTCTCCGCGATGCCCAGCCGCACGTACAGGCCGAGACCGACCAGCACGAGCCCGAACAGGAACGGCAGCCGCCAGCCCCAGGACAGGAACGCGTCCCCGGACACCACCGCGGCCAGCGCCACGGCCGCGTTGGCCAGGAACAGCCCCAGCGGCGAACCCAGGAACGTCCAACTGCCGTACCACCCGGTGCGCCCCGGCGGCGCGTACTCCACGGCCAGCAGCGACGCCCCGCCCTGTTCGCCGCCGAGGAAGAAGCCCTGCACCAGCCGCAGCACCACCAGCAGCACCGGCGCCAGCAGCCCGATCGACTCGTAGGACGGCAGCACGCCGATGAGCGCGGTGCACACGCCGGTCGCGGTCAGGGTGAGCACCAGCATGGCCCGCCGGCCGATCCGGTCACCGAAGTGGCCGATCACCACCGCGCCCAGCGGCCGCGCCAGGAACCCGACCCCGAAGGTGAGCAGGGACAGCAGCGTGCCGATCCGCGGGTCGAACCGGGGGAAGAACAACTGGTCGAACACGGTGGCCGAGGCCGTCCCGTAGAGCAGGAAGTCGTACAGCTCGACCGTGTTGCCCACGGATGCGGCGAGCGCCGCCCTGCGCACCGCGGGCCGGGGAACGCTCTGCGTCGTGCTCGCCACCGCGCCTCCAGGTCTGGTCACCCGGTCCGCCCGCCCGGTGCGAGCACACCGGGCCCATAATCCTGCCTTCCCCCCACCGAGCGCACGCCCAATCCCGCCCGCTGGACACATCCCGGCCGGTGCGGTCAGGCGTCGGCGCGCATCCCCCGCCACAGCAGGTCGGTGAGGCTCGCGGCCTGGCCGTGCCAGTCGCCGTGCGGATCGAGCAACAGCATTCCGCCCAGCGCCCGCATGACCGTTTCCGGGTCCAGGTCAGCGCGGACGGTGCCGGCCGCCGCGTTGGCCCGCACCAGCGTGGTGACCGCGCCGACGACCGCCTCGTAAGCGCTGGCGGGCAGTTCCCGCTGGGACTTGGTCGCGGCGCGCAGGGCGTCGGCAAGGCCGCGCTTGGTCATCATGTAGTGGGCCAGGTGGTCGGTGGCCCAGATCCGGAAGGCCTCGTCGGCGGAGTGCGCCTCCAGCAGGCACGGCACCACCTCGACGAGGTGGCGCACCTCGCGCTGGTAGACCGCGAGGATGAGCGCCTCGGGCGTGGGGAAGTGCCGGTAGACCGTGCCGACGCCCACCTCGGCCTGCTTGGCGATGGCGTTGTACGCCACCTCGCCCGAGGTGGCCAGCGCGGCCGCGGCCGCGACGAGGATCCGCTCGTGGTTGCGCCGGGTGTCGGCGCGCCGGGGACTGACCGCTCCCGTCGTCATCGCCCCTCCCGACTCGTCCCGCGTGCAGGCTAACCCCCCTGGCCCCGGAGCAACTCCAGAACGAGCACTCCTTGCGAAGCGGATTCTAATCCGCTAGCGTCGGCGGCACGGCGAATCGGATATTTATCCGCTTGCTTCACCTCCGCGACGGCGCCACACCGCCGCCACCAACCCATCATGCGTCAAGGCTTCCCCCTCTGGACGACCCGTCGGAAAGAGATCAGTGGACATCTCACTCGAAGTCAACGGCACCACCGAAGAACTCACCGTCGATCCCGGTGTGACCCTGCTGGACGCGTTGCGGGAGCGGCTCGACATCACCGGCCCCAAGAAGGGCTGCGACCGAGGGCAGTGCGGTGCCTGCACCGTGCACGTCGGCGGCCGGCCGGTGCTGTCCTGCCTGACCCTGGCCGCCACCGTGCGACAGCCGGTGACCACGGTGGAAGGGCTGTCCACCGGAGACCAGCTGCACCCGGTCCAGCAGGCGTTCGTCGACCAGGACGCGCTGCAGTGCGGGTTCTGCACGCCCGGGCAGGTGATGTCGGCGGTCGCCGCGGTCGAACAGGGCGTCGAGGACGTCCGGGAGTTCATGTCCGGCAACATCTGCCGCTGCTCGGCCTACCCGAACATCGTCGCGGCCATCGAACAGGCGAGGCAGGCCAATGCGTCCCTTTGAGCTGACCGCGCCCACCACGGTCGACGCCGCGCTCGCCGCGCCGGGCACGTTCCTGGCCGGCGGCACCACCCTGGTCGACCTGATGAAGCTCGACGTCCTCACGCCACAGCACGTGGTGGACATCAACGACCTGCCGCTGCGCGGCATCGACACCGGTGACGGACTGCGGATCGGTGCGCTGGAGCGGATGAGCGACATCGCCGCGCACCCCGGCGTGTACCCGGTGATCGCCCGTGCCCTGCTGCTGAGCGCCTCCCAGCAGCTGCGGAACATGGCCAGCATCGGCGGCAACCTGATGCAGCGCACCCGGTGCTCGTACTTCCGCGATGTCGCCACGCCGTGCAACCGGCGGCACCCCGGCAGCGGCTGCCCCGCGATCTCCGGCACCAACCGGATGCACGCCGTGCTGGGCACCAGCGAGCAGTGCGTGGCAACGCACGCCAGCGACGTGGCGGTCGCCCTGGTCGCGCTCGACGCCGAACTGCGGCTGGCCAGCGCCGAGGGCACCCGCACCGTCGCGCTGGCCGACTTCTACCGCACGCCGGGCGAGACCCCCGAGGTGGAGCACGACCTGCGCCCGGGCGAACTGATCACCGAGGTCGTGGTCCCCCGGCTGGACTGGGCGTCGCGCTCCACCTACGTCAAGGTGCGGGACCGCCAGTCCTACGAGTTCGCGCTGTGCTCGGCCGCGGTCGCCCTGGACGTCCAGGACGGGCACGTCGTCGACGCCAGGGTCGCGGCCGGTGGCGTGGCGACCGTGCCGTGGCGGCTGCCCGCGGTCGAGGCGGCCCTGCGCGGCGCGCCCGCGACCCCGGCGGCCTTCGAGCAGGCCGCGTCCCTGGCCCCCGAAGGAGCAAAGCCGTTGTCCGGCAACGGGTTCAAGGTGTCGTTGCTGAAGCGGACCATTGTCCGCGCCCTGCTCGAACTGACCGAGGGGAGCCGCTGATGGCCAGTCGGGTGGACGCGCCGCTGAAGGTCACCGGCCGGGCCAAGTACGGGGTGGACAACAACTTCCCCGGCATGGTCTACGGCTACCTCGTGCTCAGCACGATCGCGCACGGCGAGATCGCGGCCATGGACGTCACGGCGGCGAGGAGCGCGCCCGGCGTGCTCGCCGTGTACACCCCGTTCGACCCGCTCGAACTGCGCACACCGAACTCCCCGCTGTTCGGCGACACCTGGGTTCCCCTGCAGGACCGGGAAGTCGCCTACTACGGCCAGCCGATCGGCTTCGTGGTGGCCGAGACCTTCGAGCAGGCTCGGGACGCGGCGGCGCTCATCGAGGTCTCCTACCACCAGCGGCCGGCCCGGACCTCGCTGCTGGACGGCCTGGACTCGGCGGAGGACCCGCCGCCCGGCCACGACGGCGCGCCGCCGTCCCTTGAGGTCCTCGCGCCCGGTGTCGAGTCCATTGAGGACGCGCTGGCGGCGAGCCCGGTGGTGGTCTCGGCGACCTACACCACCGCGGCCCAGAACCACGCCCCCATGGAACCGCACTCCGCGGTCGCGGTGTGGGACGCCGACGGCCTGACCGTCTACAGTGGAAACCAGGGCTCCCACATGGTGGCCGCCGAGCTGGCCAGCGCGGTGGCGGCGGACCCGGCGTCGGTGCGCGTGGTGAACCCGTTCGTGGGCGGGGCGTTCGGCGGCAAGGGCCGCACCTCGGCTCCGGCGTTCCTGGCCGCGGCCGCGGCCAGGGCCCTCAACCGGCCGGTGAAGGCCGCGCTCACCCGGGAACAGGTCTTCACCGCGACCGCCAACCGCCCGGCCACGGTGCAGCGACTCTCCCTGGGCGCGGACGCGGACGGCACCCTGATCGCGCTGCGCCACGACTCGTGGTGCGGCACCGCGATGGACCGCTCGTTCGTTGAACCGACCTCGCACGGCACCTCGCGCGAGTGGTACACCACGCAGAACCTGGCCATCAGCCAGAAGATCGTCCCGCTGCACATCCCGCCGGGCACGTTCATGCGGGCACCGGGCGAGGCCCCCGGGTCGTTCGCCCTGGAGAGCGCGATCGACGAGCTGGCGGTCGCACTGCGCATGGACCCGATCGAGCTGCGGCTGCGGAACAACTCGGTCGCGCCGCCCGGCAAGGACCTGCAGTGGTCGAGCAAACACCTCGACGAGTGCTTCCGCATCGGCGCGGCCCGGTTCGGCTGGGCCAACCGCTCCCCCAACGGCCACACCGACGGTGACTGGCTGGTGGGGCTGGGCACGGCCACCGCGATGTTCCCCGCCCTGCGGTTCCCGGCCACCGTCGGGGTCACCCTGCGCGCCGACGACACGGCACTCGTCGCGACCAGCGGCGCGGACCCGGGAACCGGCCTGCTGACCGTGCTCTCCCTGGTGGGAGCCGAATCGCTGGACATCTCCCCGGACCGGGTCACGCCCCAGCTGGGCGACTCGGCACTGCCACCCGGCGGCATGTCCGGCGGCTCGACCGCCACGGCGAGCGCGGGCACGGCCATCATGGTCGCCGCGGCCAAGGTGATCGACGACCTGCTGGCCCTGGCCGCCGCCCCCGGCGCGCCGTTCGCCGGCACGGAGGTCTCCTACGCGGACGGCCGCGTGCTGGCCGACGGCCGGTCCATGACGTTCGGGGAACTGCTGCGCGCGGTGGGCCGCGAGTCGATCACCGCGACCGGCTCGTCCGCCCCCGGCGAGGAGCTGACCAAGCACTCGTTCAGCTCCTTCGGCGCCCAGTTCTGCGAGGTCCGGGTGCACCGGTGGACGCGCGAGATCCGCGTGTCCCGCCTGCTCGGCGTGTTCGACGCCGGCCGGATCATCAACCCGCAGCCGGCCCGCAGCCAGCTCATGGGCGGCATGATCTGGGGCGTGTCCGCCGCGCTGCACGAGGGACTGGACTTCGAGGCGAACGGCCGCCCCGCCAACGCTGACCTGGCGAGCTACCTGGTTCCGGTCAACGCCGACATCCCCGAGATCGACGTGCACTTCGTCGAGTACCCGGACACGCTGCACAACGACCTCGGCGCCAAGGGCGTCGGCGAGATCGGCGTGGTCGGCGTGGCGGCCGCCATCGCCAACGCCATCTACAACGCCACCGGCACCCGGATCCGGCACATCCCCATCCTGCTTGAGGACCTGCTGGACTAGCCGGCGCTTCCCCGCCCAGCTCGGCTGATCACGCGCGAAGCCCCTGGTCGATCGTTCCCCGCACGCACAGCGGACGATCACACCAGGGGCTTCGCGCTGCGAGCCGCACCCGCCGGCCGGCCCGGCGGCTCACCCCTCGGCCTCGTCCGCCGCCGCCCGCTCGGCCGCCCGCTCCCGCTTCCGCAACTCCAGCAACCGCAGGTACGTCTCAACGACGTTGACAAAATCCTCATGACTCACGAGCATCTTGTCCTCAGTCCACATGTTCTCAACGAGAACGCCGTCTGGAGTCACCTGAGCCTCGGTCTCGTCGCCGGTGTAAAAAGGCTCGTTGTCCGCGGTGACCAACTCCGGGTGCCGCGCCTGTTCCGCGCCCTTGACAAGAAACTTGGGCTGCGGCTCGGTGTCCCTGATCAGGTCGTAGAGCACCTGAGCCTCGGGATGGGTTTTCGTGTCGATCTCAATGGTCAGCCTGCCGTCTGACTGCCGTTCAATCCAAACCTGCACCGCTGGTCCCATCAGAGATCACGTCTCGGTCATGCCGCTCGCGTCGTGCCTGGCGTCCCTGTCCCTCTTGCGCAACTCCAGCAGCCGCAGGTAGGTATCAACAAAGTCAACAAAATCTCCGTGACTGAGAAACATCCTGCCCCCGGTCCACATGTTCTCAACAAGAACACCGTCCGGGGTCACCTGGGCCTCAGTCTCGTTGCCAGTAAAAAATGGCACGTTGTCCGCGGTGAGCTGCTCCGGATGCCGCGCCTGTTCCACTCCCTCCAGGAGAGACTCCGGCCACGGCCGGATGTCGCCGATCAGGTCGTAGAGCACCTGAGCCTCGGGATGCGTTTTCGTGTCAATCTCAATGGTCAGCCTGCCATCCTGCTGCCGCTCAATCTCAACCTTCACCTCAACCCCTCCCGATCTTCATATACTGGCCAGGCCGTACCCACATCGTCGAAAGTGGCGTTCATGGCGTCTTTGCCAGGCAAAACAAAGCCCTGGATGCGCACTCCCCGATAGTAGCCTTCCCACTTGCTCTGATTGGTAGCCTGATTCCGCGCGTCAGGCTCTGGCCGGCGTCGATCAGCGAACGCGGAGCGGATGGCATGAGCCACTTCCTCCCGGCTCCAGTGGGATGGGAAGAATGTCGAGTGCGGCTTTGCGGCCTCCTCGCCGTTTGGCAGCGTCTGCCGCATCCTCCCTGCGAAAACGCCATTGTGATCATTTGGCGATCGTCCTTCCAGGGACATGCCCGGTGGCAGCACCTCACCCGGTAGGTAGTGCAACCCCGACAACCGGTTCCGGCGGCGGTGTCCGGTGAACAGGTGGGTGTCCACCCATTCGCGGAGTGGGTACTTGGGCAGGGTGAACGGTTCCGGGGCCGGAATGTCGTCGGGCAGTGGGTAGACCGGCTGGCCGGTGAGCGTCATTCCCAGCGACTTGGCCAGCCAGGTCGCCACGTGTTGTTTGACGGTGTCGCAACAGACCAGCAGGTCCGCTACACGCGTCTGGAGGTGGCCGAACCGGGTGATGGCCAACTCGAAATCGTTCCACGTCGTGCCCTCGCCGACGACGACCAGTACCCCCACGATCTCGTCCACCCGGTCACTGACGAGGCAGATCAGCTGCTCGACGTGCCCCAGGAGATCAACGGCGCTCTCACATGAATCCGCTATCCGCTGAAACGACGGTAACCGCCCCGACAACGAGCAACCCCCCGAATACTTTTCTCCTCCCCGAGCTGGTCAGGTTATCGAATTGGCGCCGGTTCACCGGTTCACCCACAAGGGTGGAATCAGCGAGTTGAGCAGCGGACGCCGAAATGCCCCGCGTGGCGGACAACCCCGGCGGTGCCGCCGTTGCGGTGATGTTTCCGCTGCGTGACCGATCGAGCATTGACAGTGATGGCGATCACCAGAACCATCCAGGGACGGTACCTACTCACCAGTAGCGAGGCGCCATGTCCGGTCGATCGGTTCGACGCCCACTCACCCTGCTCAGCCTGTTGTCCGCCGCGCTGGTCGCCGTGCTCACCGGCACGCCCGGCACCGCGGCCGCCGCCCCCACGACCACCACCACCGCCCTGGACTACGTGGCCCTGGGCGACTCCTTCGCCTCCGGCCCGCTGATCCCCGTGCAGCGCACCGATCCACTCGGCTGCCTGCGCTCCACCAAGAACTACCCGTCGCTGGTCGCCGACCGCCTGGACGTCGCCTCGTTCACCGACGTGAGCTGCGGCGGCGCCCAGACGCCCCACCTGACCGAGCCGCAGTCCGTGCTGTTCGGCAGCAACCCACCCCAGTTCGACGCGCTCACCGCCGGCACCGACCTGGTCACCCTGACCATCGGCGGCAACGACATCGGCTTCGGCGACATCATCAGCACCTGCGGCACGGCCAGCCTCACCAACCCGTTCGGCGCGCCGTGCACCGAGCGGTACACCGCGGACGGCGTCGACCAGTTGCGCGCCCGGATCGGCCAGACCGCGGCCAAGGTGTCCACCGCGCTGGCCACCATCCACCAGCGCGCCCCGCACGCCACCGTGGTGCTGGTCGGGTACCTGCGGATCCTGCCGCCCACCGGCGGGTGCTGGCCGGTGCTGCCGGTGTCCGCGGGTGACGTGCCCTACCTGGACGGGGTGCAGCAGGCGCTCAACCGCATGCTGGCCGAGCAGGCCGCGGCCAACGGCGCGCTGTTCGTCGACCCCTACCAGGCGTCGCTCGGCCACGACGTGTGCCAGCTGCCCGGGGTGAAGTGGGTGGAGGCGCTGCTGCCCACCTCACTGGCCGCGCCCGTGCACCCGAACCTGGCCGGCATGCACGTGGTGGCCGAGCTGGTGACCGACGCGCTCGGCGGCACACCGGACCGGACCGCACTGTCCGAATAGGAGGGACAGCGCCCGACACCCGTCACTCGATGTGGTGGCTACCGGCCGGTCACCCGTCGAGGTTCGCCGTCAGGCGGCACCGTTGTTGTATGGCATCTCATCGTTTCATTGTCGGCACCGTGCTCGCCGCCGCCGTGGTGGCGGTCGCGCCGCTGGCCACGCCGGCCCTGGCCAGCGGCGAGCACGACCAGCGGGCCCCAGAACCGTCCTCCCTGGTGTTGACGACCACCGGCATGGACGGCAGCCGCAGTGTCTCGTTGTTGTGCGATCCGGCTTCGGGCAACCACCCGGCCGCCGACCAGGCGTGCCAGGCCCTGACCAGCGCCGAGGGCGACTTCGACAAGTTGTCCGGCGGCCAGGACAGCATGGTCTGCACGATGGACTACCGGCCGGTCACGGCCTCGGCCCAGGGCACCTGGCGCGGCAAGCCGGTGTCCTTCCGCAAGGAGTACCCGAACGCGTGCGCACTGCGCGCGAAGACCGGCAAGGTCTTCGAGTTCTGAGCCAGCGACAACCGAACCGCACCGAGCGGGCGGGCCACGTCACCCCGGACGTGCCCGCCCGCTCGCGTGTGCGCCCGTGCCGGGTGCCGGCGCGGTTCAGCCGGACAGCCCGCACGGCTGGCGTGCGGGTCTGACCCCGGGGATGTCCGCCGCCGGCCGGGTCGTCGCCTGCCGTTGTCGCCCGGTCGGTTCCCGCCGGTTCGGATCTGCCACCGTTGACACCGCACTTCTCCAGGCCGGACCGCTAGACATCCGATCTCTTGACACTCAACAGGCAGTCGGCCGGGCCGCGTTCATGGTCGCGCACGGACAACAGACTCAGGGATCGGACCTGTCACGGTGTGTGGTTGGTGAGTGCGGTGACGCCGGGGCGGGGCGGCTCCCGGGGGCGCGGCGAGTGCGCGCGGATGTGATTCCCCGGCAGGGCATTCCGGGGATTCCGCCGGAGATTGACCCGAACGCACCGGAGGTGTTTCGGCGAAAAAGACCAACACTGATCGTGATCACGCGCTTGCGCCGATGTTTCACCGGTTTGGACGGTGCATTCTCCTTGACCCGCCTACCAGGCACATCAGAGAGTTGACCGGATGATCGCCAGCGGAGGGAGCTATCCCATGCGTCGCACGCTGCTCGCTGTTGTCACCCTGGCCACGCTCCTGCTCTGCCTGGCGCAGCCGGCCGCGGCGCAACCCGGTTCGGGCGCCGCGGACGGCGGAAATCCCGACGACGCCACGGTCGCCACCGAGGACACCACCGGCCAGGCGTTCGCCGTGCTGGCCGTGCGCGCGACCCTGCGCCGGCTGCTTCCCGCGCACGCCAACCAGATCAGGCTGCTCGCCGTCCCCGGTGGCGGTGACCGGGCCACGGTCACCGGACAGGGCGGCCGGGTCGTGGTCACCGGGACGTCACCGGTGGCCCTGCTCAACGGCGTCAACGCCTACCTCAACGAGGTGGTCGGCGCGAGCGTGTCCTGGGCCGGGGAACAGCTCAACCTGCCCGACCGACTGCCCGTGCCAGGCACCGACATCGTCCGACAGTCCACTGTGGCCCACCGGTTCGCGCTCAACGACACCAACGACGGCTACACCGGGCCGTACTGGGACTGGTCCCGCTGGGAACACGAGATCGACGTGCTGGCCATGCACGGCATCAACGAGGTGCTGGTCTACGCGGGCTCGGAAGCCGTGCTCTACGAGACCTTCCGGCAGTTCGGCTACACCGACCCGGAGCTGCGCGACTGGATTCCCGGCATCGCGCACCAGCCGTGGTGGCTGCTGCAGAACATGTGCTGCTTCGGCGGCACACTGTCCAAACAGAACATCGAGGAGCGGGCCGCACTGGGCCGGCGCATCGTGGACCGACTGCGCGAGCTGGGCATGACCCCGGTGCTGCCCGGCTACTTCGGCACGGTGCCACCCTCGTTCGACCTGAAGAACTCCGGCGCCCGGGTGATCCCGCAGGGCGACTGGGGCGGCTTCCCCCGGCCGGACTGGCTGGACCCGCGCAACGCCTACTTCCCCGCCGTGGCCAACGCCTTCTACTCGGCGCAGCGCCGGCTGTTCGGCGACACCACCATGTACAAGATGGACCTGCTGCACGAGGGCGGCAATCCCGGTGACGTGCCGATCGGCACGGCCGCGCGCACCGTGGAGCGGGCCCTGCAGACCGCCCACCCCGGCGCCACCTGGGCGATCCTCGGCTGGCAGGAGAACCCGCGCCAGGAACTGCTCGCGCCGCTGAACAAGAGCCGCACCCTGATCCTGGACGGCGTGTCCGACCGCTACGACAACCTGGACCGCGAGCGGAACTGGCCGAACACGCCCTACACGTTCGGCACCATCCCCAACTTCGGCGGCCACACCGCGCTCGGCGCCAACCTGTCCATCTGGAACAAGCGCTACTGGGAGTGGAAGAACAAGCCGGGCAGCAACCTCAGGGGCATCGCGATCATGCCCGAGGCCGGCGACAACAACCCGCTCGCCTTCGACTTCTTCACCGACCTGGCCTGGCAGCGCGCGCCGCAGAACCTCAGCACCTGGTTCGCCAACTGGACGCGCAGCCGCTACGGCGCGGCCGACCCGCACGCCGCCGCGGCCTGGGACGAGCTGCGCAGGTCCGTCTACGACCCGCCGCTGGACGGCTGGTCCGAGCCGCAGGACAGCCTGTTCAGCGCGCGGCCCAGCCTGGACGTGACCTCGGCGGCCTCCTGGTCGCCGCAGTACCTGCGCTACGACCCGGCCGCGGTGGAGCGCGCGCTCAGCCACCTGGTGGCCGTGCCCGCGCGGCTGCGCGACTCCGACGCCTACCACTACGACGTGGTGGACGTGGCCAGGCAGGCGCTGGCCAACCGCAGCCGGGCGCTGCTGCCCCAGATCAGGTCCGCCTACCTGGGCCGCGACCAGGAGCTGTTCACCGACCTGACCACCACCTGGCTGCACTGGATGGACCGGCTGGAGGAGATCACCGGCACGGACACCCGGTTCATGCTGGGGCCGTGGCTGGCGCAGACCGCCAACTGGGCTGACTCGCCGGAGGAGCGCGCCGAGATGGAGTACGACGCGCGCAGCCTGCTGACCGTGTGGGGCACCCGGCGCTCGTCCGACATCGGGCTGCACGACTACGCCAACCGCGAGTGGTCCGGCCTGATCAGCGGCCTGTACAAGCCGAGGTGGGAACGCTACTTCGCCGAGCTGGCCTCGGCCATGGCCGACGTGCGCCAGCCCAGCCCGATCGACTGGTACGAGATGGACGAGGCCTGGGCCCGCACCGCCACCGGCCTGCCCACCACGCCCACCGGCGACCCCGGTGAGGTGGCCGCCCAGGTGCTCGCCGAACTGCGCGCCGACCCGCACCAGGCGGTGATCTCGGTGACGCCGCAGCCGCTGGCCGCCAAGCCCGGCGAGCCGGTGGAGATCAGCGTGACCCTGCGCAACCTCAACGCGTTCGTGCCGGCCACCAACGTGTCGCTGAAGCTGTCCCTGCCGTTCGCCGTGCCGACCACCCCGAACACCACGCCCGCGGTGGCGGTGGGTGGCTCGTTCACGGCGAAGTGGCGGGTGACCCTGCCGGTGCTGCCCAACGGCTCCCCGGTGCTGCGCCTGTCCGCCGAGGCCACCTTCGGCTTCGACGACCAGGAGGGCCACGCCAGCGGCCGGACCGCGGTGCTGGCCGCCAACGGGGTGAGCAGCCCGCTGCACACGGTGTCGTTCAACAGCGCCAGCTTCGGCCAGACCGGCGAGCGGATCGCCATCGCCGGGGGCGGCCGGGACATGTGGGAGGGCACCAACGAGTTCGGCGCCGCCTACCTGGCCCGCGGGATGGTGGACGGCGCGACGGCCACCACCGCCGTGCTCAGCCAGGACCAGACCGGGGCGTGGGCGCGCGCCGGCCTGGTGGTGCGCAACTCGTTGGCCGCCAACGGTTCCGGCGGCTACCTGAACCTGGCGATCACCCCGGCCAACGGCTGCGTGCTGTCCTGGGACAACAACGGCGACGGCAACCTGGAGGCCAACACCAGCGTGGGCGGCTTCTCCGCGCCGGTCCGGCTCAAGCTGACCCGCACGGGCAAGCGGTTCACCGCGTGGTGCGGCACCCCGGATACCTGGACCGAGGTCGGCACGGTGGAGATCGACGCGGACACCCAGCAGGACGTGGGCGTGTTCATGTCCGCGGTCAACGGCGGCAGCGGCGCCACCGGCATCGCCGAGTTCACCGGGTTCCAGGTGAGCCTGCGCCAGTAGCGGGTCACCTCCCGATCCCCGTCCCTGTGCTGCTTTCCCTTGCGGCACAGGGACTTTTTCGTGTTCCGCGATCGATCACGCGCGGCCGCGGCGAGATCGGGTGTTTGTCCGGTGAAGGCCCCGGGTACTTGCTTGCCATGACGGTGCGAGAGATCACCGCGGTGTGATCGCCACCCGCGGTGGGTCTGACGGACGTGAGGGGAGCGAGGGCGGCGGCCATGGGCGACACCGGAGAGCAGGACAACAGCAGGTCTGGTGGCCGCACCAAGGTCGCGCGCTGCGTGCGGATCGCCCGCGAGCAGTTCGGTGAGATCACCGGCTACCACCCCGAATCCGTGTCCGGCCTGCGGCGGACCGAGGACGGCTGGCTGATCCAGTTCGAGGTGGTCGAACTGGAGCGCATCCCCGACACCATGAGCCTGCTCGCCACCTACCAGGTCGAACTGGACGAGGACGGCGACCTCGTGGGCTACCAGCGCGTCCGCCGCTACCCGCGGGGGCAGGCCGACCGCGGCTGAGGCCGCCGCCGACCGGGCGGCACACCGTCGACCGACAGGGCCACCACGTGGCCGAACCCGACCGCCACGGAAGGGATGATCAGCTTTGACGGTCGCGACCAACACCCCGAACCGGGCCGCTGCCAGCTCCGGATCGGGCACGGGAAACCTCTACGACATCCTCGAACTCATCCTGGACCGGGGACTGGTGATCGACGTCTTCGTCCGGGTGTCGCTGGTCGGCATCGAGCTGGTCACCATTGACGCGCGCGTGGTGGTCGCCAGCGTGGACACCTACCTGCGCTTCGCCGAAGCCTGCAACCGCCTGGACCTGACCAGCAGACGCAACTCGCCCGCCGGCCTGCCCGACCTGGTCGGTGACGTCACCGAGAGCGGCGCGCGGGGCAAGTCCAAGGGCGTGCTCAGCGGCGCCGCCGAGAGCTTCGCCGAGGCCTTCGGGATCGGCCGGGACAACGACGAGCAGGAGGCCGAGAGCCGGCCGCGGTCCAGGACACGTCGCAAGCAGGAGGCGGAATGAGCACCTACGTCTACGCCATCGTCGGTTCCGACCACCCGCTGCGGCTGACCGGCCGCACCGGTGTCGGCGCCACCCCGGGTGAGCTGCGCGTCATCCGCCAGGACGGGCTGGCCGCGGTGGTCAGCGACGCACCGGTGGACCTGCGCGCCAAGCGCCGTGACCTGCTGGCCCACGAGGGCGTGCTGGAGTCGCTGACCGATGACGGCGCCGTGCTGCCACTCCGGTTCGGCACCGTCGCCAGGGACGACAACGAGGTGCGCACCGCGCTGCGGGACCGGGCCGACCAATTCGGCGAGCTGCTCGGCGAGTTGACCGGGCGGGTGGAGGTCAACCTCAAGGTGGCCCACCACGAGGACGCGGTGCTGCTGGAACTGCTCGCCGAGAACGCGGAACTGCGCGAACTCAACGAGGCCACCCGTTCGGCCGGCGGCGGCAGCTACGAGCAGCGGCTGCGCCTCGGTGAACTGGCCACCCAGGCCGTCACCGAGCGGCAGCGGCGCGACGGCGAGCAGGTGCGCCACCACCTGCGCCCGCTGGCCAGGCGGGAGAGCATCGGCCCGCGCGTGGAGGGCTACTTCCTCAACGTCTCCTACCTGGTCGACCGCGACCAGCTGCCGGCCTTCTCCTCGGCCGTGGCCGAACTGGCCAAGCAGCACGGCGCGGTGATGGACTTCCGGCTGCACGGGCCGTTGCCCGCCTACAGCTTCGCCAGCGCCGAACCGGCCAGGGCCACCGCCCCGGCCCGCTGAGGCGGCAGGCCGCCATGGGACTGCTGACCGGCCTGCTCACGCTGCCGCTGGCCCCGCTGCGCGGGGTCGGCTGGACCATCGGGCAACTCGTCCGAGCGGCCGAGGACCAGTACCACAACCCGGACCTGATCCGCCGGGAACTCGCCGAGCTGGACCGGGCACTGCGCGCGGGTGAGATCAGCGAGGCCGAGTTCGACCAGCGCGAGGACGAACTGCTGGACCGGCTGGACCGGCTCGACTCCGCCGCGGCCGCCCCGAGGACCCCCTTCGGCGAACCGTTCGGCGGATCAGCAACCGAAAGGCGATGACCATGAACGTTCCCACCAAGATCGCGCTGGCCGTCGGCGGTGGTTACCTGCTCGGCCGGCAGCGCAAGGCAAAGCTGGCCGTGGGCCTCGGCCTGTGGCTGGTCGGCCGCAGGCTGGCCGACTTCGACCCGAAGAAGCTGCTCCAGGGCCTCGGCCGGGAGCTGGCGGCCACCCCGCAGGTGGCCGGGTTGCGCGACGAGTTGAGAACCACCGTGCGCACCGCCGGCAGAGCCGCCTCGGACGCCCTGCTCAACCAGGGCATCGGCCGGCTGGCCGACGGACTGCACCAGCGCACCGAGGGGCTGCGCCAGCTCGCCGGCGCCGTGCCCGGCGGCGCCGGCGAGAGGGGTGGACAGCGTGGCTGACGCCAGCATCGCCCGGCGCGCCAGCGGCGACGGCCAGCACGACGGTCCGCTGGCCAGCCTGCGCCGGGCCGCCAGCCGCAACCCGGCCACCGAGCGCCTGTTCACCGAGGCCGAGGAGTACCTGGGCGCCCAGGCCCAGCGCATGGCGTCCTGGGCCGGGCACAAGCTGGGCGCCACCACCCGCCGGATCGCCGACCTGGCCGAGGGCAAGGCCACCCCGGCGTTGCGCGACGGCGCCCACGCGGTCGGCGAGACCGTGACCGGTGCGGTGCGCGGGGTGCTGCCCCGGCGCCGACGTGCCAGATCGGCCGCTGACACCGATGGCAGGTGCACCAACATCGTCGAGGACATCGACGTGGGTGTGCCGGTCGCCGTGGCCTACGACCAGTGGACCCAGTTCCGCGACTTCCGCTCGTTCGCCCAGGGCGTGTACCAGGTCGAGGACGTGGACGACACCACGACCGAGTGGACGGCCAAGGTGGGGCCGGTGCGCCGGCGCTGGCGCTCCCGCATCACCGAGCAGGTGCCCAACGACCGGATCGTCTGGGTCACCGAGGCGAACAAGGGCACGGTCCGCGGCGCGGTGAGCTTCCACGCGCTGGCCGAGAACCTGACCAGGGTGCTGCTGGTGCTGGAGTACCGGCCGCGCGGGCTGGTGGAGCGCGTCGGCAACCTGTGGCGGGCGCAGGGCCGCCGGGTCCGGCTGGACCTCAAGCACTTCCGCCGGTTCGTGATGCTGCGCGGTGAGGCCACGGGCGCGTGGCGCGGCGAGATCCACGACGGCGAGGTGGTCGAGCGGCGGGGCGGGAAGTCCCAGCAGAACGGCGGCGCCCGCGCGTCCCGCTCCAGTGCCGCCACCAAGAAGTCGGCCACGGCCAGGTCCACCCGCGCCAAGTCCACATCGGACTCCGGCTCGGGTTCTGGCTCGGGCAACGGGGGGCGCTCGACCACCGGCCGCTCGACCACCGGGCGCAAGCCGTCCCGCAGCAGCAAGACCTCCGACAACGGCTCGTCCAGCGACAACTCGTCCGGCAACGGCTCGTCCGGCAAGAACTCGTCCGGCAAGGGCTCGGCCACCAACGGCTCGTCCGACAACGGCGGCTCCTCCTCCGGCCGGCAGACGAGAAGGCGGAACCAGTGACCCAGCCAGCTCCGTGGCAGGCCGCCCCGTCGGGCGGGCTCGCCCAACCGCACGGTCAGGCGGCCACCACCAACCTCGCCGACATCCTGGAACGGGTGCTGGAGAAGGGGGTGGTGATCGCCGGCGACATCAAGATCAGCCTGTTGGACATCGAGCTGCTCACCATCAAGCTGCGCCTGCTGGTCGCCTCGGTGGACAAGGCCAAGGAGATGGGCATCGACTGGTGGGAGCACGATCCCACGCTGTCCTCGCGGGCCAACACCCGAGGGGACACCGGATCCCGCGACCTCGCCGAGGAGAACCGGCGGCTGCGGGAGCGCGTCGAGGAACTGGAGTCCCGCACCAAGGCGCTCGATCCGTCCACATCGGACAACTGGACCGGGCGCGGGACAGACATGTCCACATCGGACAGAGTGGCACCGGAGGAACAGCGGTGAGCGTTGACACCACTGCCCCGACCGGCACGGTCAGCTACGTGTACGCGGTGGCCCGACCGGTCGACGCGGCCGTGCTGGCCGGGGTGCGCGGGGTGGACGGCGGCCAGCCCCACCTGGTGGCCTGCCAGGACCTGGTCGCCGTGGTCGACACCGTGCCCGCCGCCGGCTTCGACGAGTCGGCCCTGCGCGCCCGGCTGGAGAACCTGGACTGGTTGGCCGCGGTGGCCAGGGCGCACCACGGCGTGGTCGACACCGTGGCCAGGCACACCGCCGCCCTGCCGCTGCGGCTGGCCACGGTGTACCACGACGACGACCGGGTCCGGCGGATGCTGGCCGACCAGCGGGAGGCCTTCAGCACCGCGCTGGACCGGCTCACCGGCCGCACCGAGTGGGGCGTGAAGGTCTACACCGACCCGACCGCACCCGGTAGCCCACCCAGCTCCGGCGGGAACACCGGTGGGGGCACCAGCGCCGACAGTGGGGCTGGCGGCGGCACGGGTGGCGCCGGCAAGGCCTACCTGCGCCGCCGCCTGGCCCAGCGACGGTCCAGAGAGGACTCCTGGCAACGGGCCACCGAGCTGAGCCGCCGCATCGACCAGGTCCTCGGCGACCTCGCCGAGGACCGCCGCCACCACCGACCGCAGGACGCGGCCCTGTCCGGCGCACCCGGCGAAAACGTGTTCAACGCGGCGTACCTGGTGCCCGCCGACCGCTCCGCCGAGTTCGCCGCGCGCGCCCGCGAACTGGCCTGCGGGCTGACCGGGGTGCGCGTGGAACTCACCGGCCCCTGGGTGCCCTACTCGTTCGTCCCGCAGGCGTTCACCCCCAACGGGTCCGGCACCGAGGTCGCCTGATGCCCATGCCCACCGATCCCGCGCCACCACGGTCCACACTGGCCACCGCCGGTCTGCTGGACGACGTGGACGATCCCCTCGCCCACCGGGAGATCGCCCTGGTCGACCTGTTGGACCGGCTGCTGGCCGGTGGCGTGGTGCTCACCGGTGACCTGACCCTGGCCATCGCCGACGTCGACCTGGTGCACATCTCGCTGCGCGCCCTGATCACCTCGATCTCGCCGGACCGCCCCTCGCCGTGGGGCAACCACCGCACGGAGGTGCCATGACCGCGGAGCCAGCACCGCCCGACACCACCACCCGGCTGGTCCGGGCGGCCAACGAGGTGTCCAACCGGATCAACGCCGAGCCGGACACCATCGAGCGCGACCTGATGAAGCTGGTCCTCACCGTCGTGGAACTGCTGCGCCAACTGGTGGAGCGCCAGGCGCTGCGCCGCGTCGACCAGGGCGACCTGACCGAGGACGAGGAGGAGCGCATCGGGCTGACCCTGATGCTGCTGGAGGACCGGATGACCGAACTGCGCGAACGCTTCGGCCTGTCCCAGGAGGACCTCAACCTCGATCTCGGGCCACTGGGCCCACTGCTGCCGCGCTGACCACCCGCAGCAACTCGCGCACTACCTGGTCGGGCGCGGTGACCATGACGTTGTGCCCGCTAGCCAGCTCGACCACGGGCAGGCCGTGCTCCTTGGCGACCTGGTCGAACGGCGCCCCGTTGCCCGGCCGGCACACCAGCGCGGTGCCTGGCACGCGGTCCACCGCACCGGTCAGCTGCGCGGGGTCGGTGAACGTGCGCAGCGGGTGCGGGGTCATCCGGTCCACCAGCCAGGCCGCGTCCGCCGGGTCGGTGACACCGAAGTTCTCCGGCCCGGGCGCCGGAACGCCCACGCCGTCGCCCCGCTGCGCCAACCCGAGCATGGCCTGGGCGAGCGGCTGCGGGACCACGCTGAGCAGCGACTCGCCGTCGTCGGCGATCCACCCGTCCACCAGCACCAGGTGCGCGACCGCGTCGGGCATCCGGTCGGCGGCACCCCACACCACCAGCCCGCCGTAGCTGTGCCCGACCAGCACGACCTCGTCCTGCCCCTGCCCCTGCTCGGCGAGCACCGCGCACACCTCGTCCACGTGCGTCGCCAACCCCACCCTGGGCGTGAGTTCACCCGCCCGCTCGCCCACCCCGGCCAGCTCCGGCGTGCTGACCCGGTGCCCCCGCTCCCGCAGCGGCCCAGCCACCCGCTCCCACACCCACCCGCCATGCCAAGCCCCCGCCACCAGCACGAACGTCCCCATCCCAAGCTCCCCTCGACACCACCTCTACTCCCCTCATCCTTACATACATCCATCATGTATGTATATCCCCCACCCCGCGAGTCGACTTTGCAAACCCCGCGAGTCGACTTTCCAAACAGGCCCATCCGGGTGATCCGACCAGCGACGAGCCTGCACAACACCGCAGGCCCGCCGACCTCGATCGCGCCGATGCCCCAGCCCGGGGCAGCTCACCCACCCAGGTACGTGCGCAGGTGCTCCGCCGCCGCCCGCGCCCCCAGCGCCAGTTGCCTGGCCAACTCCGCGTCCTCGGCACTCCCGTGCTCGACCACCCGTTGCATCACCTCGACCCGGCGCTCGTACCGGGCGATCTCCCGGTGCAGCGGTGAGGCGTCGACCGGCGGCTCCCGCAAGTGCGCGCTCAACGCCGCCAACAGCCCGACCGGCTCACTCACGACGCGCTGTCCCCCTGCGGAACAGCGGAACCGCTGGTCCGCGTCGTCGGCGCCGGGGCCAGGCAGTGCCGCCCCTCCCCGTCCGGATCGACCCGCGCGGCCGACTCAGCCGCGGCCACGGCCAACTCCCGCAGGAACCGCCCCAACTCCCGACGGGTGCCCGCGCCCGCGGCCAGCGGCAGGTACACCGCCAGGTTGACCGGGTCGAAGTACATGACCACCGCCAACATGTCCGGCCCGATCTGCTGAACCCCCGCAGCCGCCTGCCGCCCCGGCTGACACGTCACGTTGAAACCCATCAGTTCCCCCTGCGTTCGTACGCACGGAGGCCCTGGCCACCAGCCCGAGCCTCACCAGAAAGGTCGGTAACTCATCAGGTCCTCATTAGGAGTGGAGTTGACCATAGGACTGCGGCAACCAGTCGTCAAGTCCTCATGAGGAGCTATCGTCGATGCCATGTGGGGCCAAGAACCGGGTCGAGGAGGGCACGATGGCTGACGAGTTGGGCGCCCGCGCACCGAAGTACCACCGCGTCGCGGACGCGCTGCGGCGTGAGATCAAGAACGGCGACCTCCCGCCAGGACACCGCCTGCCAGCGGAGACAACACTGGTGGAGCGGTTCCGGGTGAGTCTGCCGACGATTCGACAAGCCCTCGGTGTGCTTCGCGCCGAGGGACTGATCGAGTCACGACACGGCATCGGCACCTTCGTCAAGGAGCAGCGTCGCCTGCAACGGCGCTCCCGTGGTCGCTACGGCAACGCGCGCAACCACCAGAAGTTGCTGACCCACCACCTGAGGCACGAGATCCTGTTCGCCGGCCGAGGCCAGGTACCCGCGCACATCGCGGAAGTGATGGGCGTCGAGCCAGGTACCGAGGTGGTCATTCGCCGTCGTCACCTGTTCAACAAGGAGACCAACCAGCCCGAGGAGATCGGTGCCAGCTACTTTCCCGTTGAGATGGCCGACGGCACCTTCCTCGCAGAGCCGGAGGTAGCACCGAAAGCCCTGTTCCTGTGCGTCGAGGAGTTGACCGGCCGCAAGTACAGCCAGGCGCAGGACCAGTGGATCGCACGGATGCCAACGGCCGAGGAGAGCGCCGCTCTCGATCTGCCAACCGGGGCACCAGTCCTGCACGTCATCCACTGCGCTCGGGACGAGAACGGCGACGTGCTCGAAGTGTCGGAGTCCGTGTGGCCGGCCGATCGCGTGGTTCTCATCGACGAGTACCCAATCGACCAGGAGCCCGACGACTCCGCAGCACCTAGCGAAATCTGATCCGTCCCGGGACGATCGGAGCGTGATCGAGGACGCCCAGGAACTCCGCGACCACTGGTGGTGGCGGCCAGGCTGGAAACCAGGCCGCCACTTCTACACCTGGCACCTCACCTTCGCCGGCGAACCAGCGCTGCACGCCCTGATCACCACCTACCAGAACGCCTTGCGCCACCTGCCCGGGCTCGACCTCATCCCCCACGACTGGCTGCACCTCACCATGCAGGGCGTGGGATTCGTCGACGAAGTGTCCAAATCGGACGCTCACGCGATCGCCGAGGCGGCGCAGGCCAGACTCGCCGCACTGCCCGCACCGACCCTGACCTTCGACAAGCCGTCCATCCGCCCCGAGGCCATCGCACTCCCACCACAACCGGCCGAGCCCGTTCACCACATCCGGACGGCGATCCGCGCGGCAATCGCCGACGTCTGGGGACCCGACCGGGTACCCGAGCAGGCCGACGGCTACCAACCGCACCTCAGCCTCGCCTACGTGCGAACCGACGGTCCGGCCACCCCAGTCCGCGACGCCCTCTCAGCCGTCACCCCCGATCCAGTCCAGGTCACCATTCACACCGCTTCCCTGATCCGCCTGGAACGCGCCAACCGGCTCTACCGGTGGCAGGAATTCACCACCGCAGCCCTCACCCGCGGAACGATCCTTGACACGCCGTCGAACTAGTGAAGCAGCGGGGCGTACGGTACGCCAGGCACTCACAGACCAGTCAGCGCTATAAGCCGCATCGATTGCACTCCACCACCCCCAGGTTCCCTACCGACGAATACTTTCTTCGCAACTGCAACTGGGGCGCGTCGCAGCGTGAACGGTTGGTAGGATCACTCACAATCCGTGACAGACAGCATCGGAGAAGTGCACAACGGAGCCCCTTTGCTTCCCGGCCGACGCAGCTGATCGGCCGGGAGCTGACGACGGCTGATCAACACTTGAAGCAGCAGTCGGCATGGAGGTTCCTTGTCCAAGAAGAAAAGAAGGGCCAGGCCGAACAGGAGAGGCAACTCCTCTCGACCTGGACTCCTTCTCGGCGCCACTCAGGTCGTCCTGACGCTGGTCAGGCTTGTACTGGACGTCCTGAACGGCTAACCAGCATGCCCCGGACTGGGCTAGCTCAGTCCGGGGTGTCGGCTTCCACTTGACATGTGGCAAGTACGGCAAAGCATACGCAGCTGCGTACCCCATGTCGACTTTAGTCAACGTTCGTCGTTTGAGGGAGACCAGCAACTCCGCAGGCGCCGACCTTGCGGGCCATCTACCATCCATCAGGTATCAATCAGCGGTAGAAGCCGCCAGGAAAAATTAAGAACTGGCTCTCACCGGCCGAGCGTCGGGCTCAGCACTCGATCACGTTGACGGCCAGGCCGCCGCGGGCGGTCTCCTTGTACTTGTCCTTCATGTCGCGGCCGGTCTCCCGCATGGTCTTGATGACCTTGTCCAGCGACACGAAGTGCGCGCCGTCGCCGCGCAGGGCCATGCGGGCGGCGGTGATGGCCTTGATCGACGCGAGCGCGTTGCGCTCGATGCACGGGATCTGCACCAGGCCGCCGATCGGGTCGCAGGTCAGGCCGAGGTTGTGCTCCATGGCGATCTCGGCGGCGTTCTCCACCTGCTCGGGCGTGCCGCCGAGCACCTCGGCCAGGCCGGCGGCGGCCATGGAGCAGGCCGAGCCGACCTCGCCCTGGCAGCCGACCTCGGCGCCGGAGATGGACGCGTTCTCCTTGAACAGCACGCCGATCGCGCCGGCGGTGAGCAGGAAGCGGACCACGCCGTCGTCGGTGGCGCCGGGCACGAACCGGGCGTAGTAGTGCAGCACGGCCGGGACGATGCCGGCGGCGCCGTTGGTCGGGGCGGTCACCACGCGCCCGCCGGCGGCGTTCTCCTCGTTGACGGCCAACGCGAACAGGGTGACCCAGTCCATCACCCGCAGCGGATCGGTGTCGTCGCCCTCGCTGGTCAGTTTGGCGTGCAGGTCGGCGGCGCGGCGGCGCACCTTCAGGCCGCCGGGCAGGGTGCCCCGGGTGGCGCAGCCGTGGTCCACGCAGTCGCGCATCACCTGCCAGATGCGCAGCAGCCCGGACCGGATCTCGGCCTCGTCGCGCCAGCACTGCTCGTTGGCGAGCATGAGCTGGCTGATCGGCAGGCCGGTTTCCCTGGCGCGCGCCAGCAGTTCGTCGCCGGTGCGGAAGGGGTGGGGCAACGCGGTGGTGTCCGGCTTGATCCGGTCGGTGCCGCTGGCGGTCTCGTCGACCACGAACCCGCCGCCGACCGAGTAGTACACGGCCCGGTCCAGTTCCCCGCCGTGCTCGTCGCTGGCGGCGAAGCTCATCCCGTTGGGGTGCAGTGGCAGCTGCTTGCGGCGGTGCATCACCAGGTCGGTCTGCTCGGTGAAGGTGATCTCCCGCTCGCCGCCCAGCCGCAGCCGCCCGCTGGCGCGCACCTCGGCGACCCGCGCCTCGGCCGCGTCCGGGGCGACCCGCTCGGGCAGTTCGCCCTCCAGACCGAGCAGCACGGCCTTGGGGCTGCCGTGGCCGTGCCCGGTGGCGCCGAGCGAGCCGAATAGCTCCACGTGCACCCGCTCGGTGCGCGCCACCAGGCCGCGCTCGCGCAGCCGGTCGACGAACAGGGCCGCCGCGCGCATCGGGCCGACCGTGTGCGAACTGGACGGTCCGATGCCGATGGAGAAGAGGTCGAACACGCTGATGGCCATGGCGCGCTCAGCCCCTGACCGGCCGCGGCCAGCCGCACGGGCCCAGCCCGGTGTTGTTCGTTCCCACGGTGTCCTCCACGGTCCTCGCCAACGGCAGGCGGCGCCGAGACCCTGGTCGGCCTCGGCTGACGGTTTCCCCCTCTGTCATCGGACCTGAGAGCTTCACCGCGGGACGCGGTTTGCACCGTGGGTGCGCGCTGGTGGCGCGCTTTCCAGAGTCGCCTCGCCCGCGCGGTCTCGCTGCCTGAGAGTGTGCGGGGAGGCTTGCTCCTTCGGCGCCCCGGTCAGCACGTGTGCCGGGGTCTCTCCCGCGCGGGTTGCGTGCCGCACCCGAGGGCACGGCACAGCGGCTGTGTTCAGTTGGGGTTCACTTGAGGTCTGCTCGGTCGCGGCCGGTCCCACCGGGCACGACCGCTGACCGCCGAAGCTATGTCGCCCCGATCAGCCTGTCAACGTGGCGCGGCGGCGACCCGGTCGGACTCGGCCGAGCGGCGGAACGGGCGCTCGTAGGCCCAGCGCCACACGATCTCGACCGGCCCCTGGCTGAACCGGCGCAGCCACAGCGTGCTGAACGCCATCAGCGCGGCGCAGATCCCCGCGAACAGCACCACCGTCCACAGTGTCCGGTTCGCGCCGAACCGGGCGGCCAGGCCGAAGCCCCAGCCGTAGCACAGCACCACGCCGAGCAGGTTCTGCAGCATGTAGCAGCTCAACGCCATCCGGCCGACCAGGGCGAGCCGGCGGGCCAGCCAGCCCTGGCCCGGCTGTCCGTCCCGCTGACCTCGGCGGTCCACCAGCCAGCCGACCAGGCCGATCAGGCCGATCGCGACCAGCGGCGGGATCAGGTACCGGTCGACCAGCACCAGCGCCGCCAGGCCGCTGACGGTGGTGGCCACGTTCAGCGGCAGGCCGACGCCGAGGCCGACCGCCAGCATCCGCCGCCGCAGCATGCGGCCACGCTCGTCGGCGCCGAACACGCCGGCCCGGTACAGCCGCGCGCCGAGCAGGAACAGGAACACCGCCATGGGCAGGATGAACACCGCCTCGGCGCGCATCAGCGGCAGGTACTCCCAGCGGAACCGGATCTGGTCCAGGTAGCCGCCCTCGGTGTACAGGGTGACCGGCGGGGGGTTCCCGCCCTGCCCGGCCGGCAGCAGGGCCAGTGCCGCGGTGGCCAGCCCGACCAGCAGCACGTGCAGCGCGCCGGCCGCGACCAGCCACCCGCGGCTCGCCCGTGCGCTGGTGGCCACCAGGTAGGCGACCACCACGGAGGTCACCGCGTAGCCCATCAGCACGTCGAACTCGACCACCAGCAGGTAGTGCAGGAACCCGTCGACCAGCAGCAGGGTGGCCCGCCACAGGTAGCGGCCTGGCCAGCGCCGGCCGCGTCGGGCGGCGGACTGCCGCTGGATCTCCAGGCCGACCCCGAACAGCAGGGTCAGCAGGGCCAGGCTCTTGCCGTTGGCCAGGAAGCGCAGCAGGGTTTCCGCGCCCGCGGCCAGGCTGGTGAAGCCGGGGTAGAAGGCGCCGTTGAGGAACCCGATGATCCCCTCGGGGTTGGTCAGGATCCAGATGTTGGTGCCGAGCGTGCCCAGGATGGCCGTCCCCCTCAACACGTCGAGCAGGGCGATGCGCCGCGCCGACGGCCGGACAACCTGTTCATTTTTTAACACATCCGTACTAATACATGCGTGCCAAAAAACCGTCAACCTCGTGGTAACCCAGGGCCACGAGCGTGCAACCCGCACTTGTGCGACCGGAACAACCACACTGGCGGGGGATAGTGCGGCCGGCACGATGACAGCCGCCACAACCTGCCGCACCGTGAAGGCAACCCACTGTTCAACCGAGGTGGTGGCCACCGCCGGCCACCTCGGCCGCCGAGAGGAAGTCGTCGTGCGGATCGCCGTTCCCCGCGAGATCAAGAACCACGAGTACCGCGTCGCGCTGACCCCGGCCGGCGCCCACGAGCTGACCAGCCGAGGACACGACGTCTTCGTCGAGACCGGCGCCGGGCTCGGCTCGGCCATCACCGACGAGGAGTACCTCGCCGCCGGGGCCAAGGTGCTGGCCACCGCCGAGGACGTGTGGGGTGAGGGCGAACTCGTCCTCAAGGTCAAGGAGCCCGTGGCCGAGGAGTACTCCCGGCTGCACGCCAACCAGGTGCTGTTCACCTACCTGCACCTGGCCGCCGACCCCGCGCTGACCACCGCCCTGCTGGACGCCGGCACCACCGCCATCGCCTACGAGACCGTGCAGACGCCCACCGGCGCGCTGCCCCTGCTCGCGCCCATGTCCGAGGTGGCCGGTCGGCTGGCCGCCCAGGTCGGCGCCTACACCCTGATGCGGCCGCGCGGCGGGCGCGGGGTGCTGCCCGGCGGCGTGCCCGGCGTGCACCCGGCCCGGGTGGTGGTGATCGGCGGCGGCGTGGCCGGCGTCAACGCGGCCACCATCGCCGTGGGCATGGGCGCGGACGTGCAGGTGCTGGACACCAACGTGGACCGGCTGCGCCAGATCGACAACCAGTTCCGGGGCGCGCTGCACACCGTGGCCTCGAACGCCTACGCCCTGGCCGAGGCCGTGGTCGAGGCCGACCTGGTGATCGGCGCGGTGCTGGTGCCCGGCGCGCGGGCGCCCAAGCTGGTGTCCTCCGAGCTGGTGGCCCGGATGAAGTCGGGCAGCGTGCTGGTGGACATCTCCATCGACCAGGGCGGCTGCTTCGCCGACTCCCGGCCGACCACCCACGACGACCCCACCTACCCGGTGCACGAGTCGGTGTTCTACTGCGTGGCCAACATGCCCGGCGCGGTGCCGCGCACCTCCACCTACGCGTTGACCAACGTCACGCTGCCGTACGCGGTGGCCCTGGCGGACAAGGGCTGGCAGGCCGCGCTGCGCGAGGACAGGAGCCTGGCGCTGGGCCTGAACACGCACGCGCACCAGCTCACCAACCTGCCGGTCGCCCAGGCGCACGAGCTGGCCCACACCCCGCTGACGGCGGTGCTGGACACCAAGTGAGGGCTGTTGGCCCGACGGAGTGAGATCCAGGCCCCGACGTGGGGCCGATCAACACAGGAAATCTGATCCTGTTCACGAAGGGGCGGCCCGCTCTACCAGCCTGGGGGTCACCGGGAGCGGGCCGCCGAACCCAAGCTTATACAACGCCAGCCGGCCTCGACCAGGCCTCCCACTCATACGGCGTAAAAACTCACGCTGACAGGCCATCATGTGCCCGAACTGCTCGGTCAACAGAGTGAAATCGGGCAGCGAACCTTCAGTTGACCACGCGGGTAGCCGATAACGGAGTCTGCGGTCGGTGTCGAATCTCTCGATTCCGCACTCGCTCCGCTCGGTTTCACCACCAGGCTCTCGCCTGGCGCCGCACGCCGGTCCGCTCGCGCCACGCGTCGGCCCCGGCCCCGCGGCGCGCACCGCTGTCGCCTCGCGCGGCACCGGCACCCGTGACCTGAGGGGGAATGTGCACGCATCACTGCGCGAGGCGGTGCTCCGCCGCCTGGCCCTGCTCGACGAGGTCGCCGAGCACGGCGCGGCCGACGCCCTGCTGCCGCTGGCCAGGGTGGAACTGCACCGCCTCGCCGAGGGCTGGCGGCTGCTGCTCACCGTGCACCAGCCCGCGCCGGACGGCCGCTGCCGGGCCTGCCCCGGCTGGCTGCGCAACCGGCGCTGGCCCTGCCAGGTGTGGCTGATGGCACACCAGCACCTGATCGGCGAGGCCATCCCGCCCCGGACCGGGCGACGCCCACCGCGCTCACCGCTCGCGCCGCGCCCCCCGCGCGTGCTGCGCGCCCTGCTCGACCGCGCGTCCCGGCGGTTCGGCCGGGCGCGGCCACCAGCCGACCGGCAGCAGGACAGCGATTCGTGATCGACCGGACACGCAGGGTTGCGTAGCTTCCCTCGGTTCCGGTTGATCCCCCCAGATGAGGCAGGATGGCGCCCTGGCAGGGTCGCCAGGTGACCGTGAGCGTTCAACACCGTGCCGGACGGTGACGAGTTGGGCCCGTGGGTCACAAAGCGATCTCGAACGCGGTGAATCACCGAGGCGCTCACCTACCCGCGCCCAGGATCGCCCACACGACGCCAGCCAGTGCAGGCCGTCAACCGGGAGGAAGTGTGCACGACGGCAGTGGCCGCATCGTGGTGCAGGGACTGACCAAGCAGTTCGGTCCGGTCACCGCGGTGCAGAATCTCAGCTTCACCGTGGAACCGGGGTCGGTGACCGGGTTCCTCGGACCGAACGGAGCGGGCAAGACCACCACCCTTCGGATGCTGCTCGGCCTGGTCAATCCGACCTCGGGCACGGCGACCATCAACGGGCGCCCGTTCGACAAGCTCGGCAATCCGGGCCGGGTGGTCGGTGCGGTGCTGGAGGCCCAGGGCTTCCACCCCAAGCGCACCGCCCTGAACCACCTCAAGGTCTACGCGGCGGCCATCGGCGTGCCCGACCAGCGGGCGCAGGAGGTGCTCCAGCTGGTCGGGCTGTACGAGGCCGCCAACCGCAGGGCCGGCGGGTTCTCGCTGGGCATGAAGCAGCGGCTGGCCCTGGCCACCGCGCTGCTCGGCGACCCCCAGGTGCTGGTGCTGGACGAGCCGGCCAACGGGCTGGACCCGGAGGGCATCGCGTGGCTGCGGTCCTTCCTGCAGTCCTTCGCCCGCGCCGGCCGGACCGTGCTGATCTCCAGCCACCTGCTGGCCGAGGTCGAGCAGACCGTGGACCAGGTGGTGATCGTCAGCCGGGGCCAGACCATGTACTACGGCCCGCTGGAGACGCTGCGCCGGTCCCAGCAGAGCCGGGTGCTGGTGCAGCCGTCCGACCCGGCGACGCTGGTCAGGGCGCTCAACGAGGCCGGCGTGCACCAGGTCGAACAGCTGCCGGACGGCCGGCTGGCCGTGGCCGGCATGGACGCCAAGCAGGTCGCCGACGTCGCCCTCAAGGCCAGCGTGTCCGTGTACGGCATCCAGGAGGAGCAGGTCGACCTGGAGCGGCTGTTCTTCCAGCTGACCAGCGGCCAGTACACGGGCGCCCCGAGCCCGTACGGCAACACCGGCTACCAGGGTGGTCCGCCGACCGGCGGCTACCAGGGTCCGCCCAGTGGGCCGATGCCGCAGCAGTACCAGCAGCAGCCACCGCAGGGCTACCCGCAGCAGGGCTACCAGCAGCCCGGCTACCAGCAACAACCACCGCAACAACAGCAGCAGTACCCGCCGCAGGGCTACCAGCAGCCGGGCCAGGGCGGGTTCGGGGGTAACGCCTGATGGGCAACTTGATCAAGTCGGAGTTCCGCAAGACGCTGACCACCGGGCTGTGGTGGGGTCTGCTCATTCCCACGGTCCTGCTGTCCTTCGTCCTGGCGCTGGCCTTCGGCGCGGCCGGGCAGAGCTTCCTGGACTTCGTCTCCAGCGACGACCTGGACGAGCTGTCGGAGCTGTTCGGCTTCGACCCGGGTTCCTGGACGCTGTCCGCGTTCGCCCTCGCCAGGGCGATCAACGTGGGCACGATCTTCCCGATGATCTTCGGTGGCCTGGCCATCGCCGGTGAGATCAACCGGCGCACGCTCACCGTCACCTTCCTGACCGCGCCCAACAAGGTCTCCGCGCTGACCGCCAAGATGGTGGTCTACGTGGCGTGGGGCGCGATCTACGGCCTGATCATCGTGGCGGTGTCCAGCCTGGGCGTGGCTCTGACCACGGACTCCGCCGGGCTGCCCGACGCCGGCGGCTGGCTGGGCATCGCCGGGACCGGCCTGATCGCCAGCATCCTGGTCACCATGTTCGGTGTGGGCGTCGGCGCCCTGCTGGGCAGCACGGTCGGCACCACCCTGCTGCTGACGCTCTACATGCTGCTCGCCGAGAACCTGCTGGTGCTGTGGCTGTCCACGTACATGCCCTACATCGGCGGCTTCCTGCCCAACGGCTCGGCCAGCGGGCTGACCGGGTCGATCGCGGCGAGCGTGTTCCTCGAAAACGCCACCGGCACGGTGACCAGCGAGATGGAGTACGCGGTCCGGGTGATCGCGGGCGCCGGCACCGGCGCGCTGGACTGGTGGGCCAGCGGCCTGGTGTTCCTCGGCTGGACGCTGCTGGCGTTCTTCGGCGGCTGGGCCGTGATCCAGCGCAAGGACATCACCTGATCGAGTCCCGAATCGCCTGATTTCGCACTCTGACCGGCCCCCACGGGTGGTGACACCACCAACCGTGGGGGCCGGCCGCTTGTTCGGGTGACACCGGAACGGGAACTGCGGTGACGCGGAGTAGTTCGGCTGGCAGCGGACACCGCGCGCACCGGCCCGGCTGTGTCGGGCACCGAGCCTAACCTTGGTGCCGTGTCCGAAACCGACCTGACCACGGCTACCGCGCCCGCGCCGCACCCGGCCCGCACCAGCGCCACCAGGGGCTGGATCCGCCGGCTGGCCGCGGCGTGCTGGCGGCACCCGCGCCTGGTGCTGCTGTCCATGGTGGCCGCCGTGTTCGGGGTCGGGCTGCAGGCGGCCGGGCCGCTGCTGGTGCGGGTGGCCGTGGACGACGCCGTGGCCGGCCACACCGACCGGCTGGCGGTCCTGGTGGCCGCGCTGGTCGGCATGGAGCTGCTCACCTTCGGCTCCGCGTTCCTGCGCCGCTACCTGGGCGGCCGGCTGGCCCTGGACGTCCAGCACGACCTGCGGCAGGCCGTGTTCGGCGCGGTGCAGCGGCTGGACGGCGGCAAGCAGGACGTGCTGCGCACCGGGCAGGTGGTCTCCCGTTCCATCACCGACCTGCAACTGGTCCAGTCGCTGCTGTCGATGGTGCCGTACGCGGCCGGCAACGTGATGTTCGCGCTGGCCGCGCTGGGCGCGATGCTCTGGCTGTCGCCGCTGCTCACCCTGGTCGCGCTGGTGGTCGCCCCGGCCGTGGCCGTGGTGGCGGTGCGCAGCCGGCGGCTGCTGTTCCCGGCCACCTGGTCGGCCCAGCAGCGCGCGGCCGACGTGGCCCAGCAGGTCGAGGAGACGGTCACCGGCGTCCGGGTGGTCAAGGGCTTCGGCCAGGAGGCCCGCGAGGTCAGCCGGCTGGAGGTCAGGGCGCGGGCGCTGTTCGCCGAGCGGATGCGGGCGGCCCGGCTCACCGCGACCCCCTCGGCCACGCTGACCACGGCCCCGGCCATCGGCCAGGTGGCCGTGCTCGCCCTCGGCGGCTGGCTGGCGCTCAACGGCCAGGTCACCCTGGGCACCTTCCTGGCGTTCGTCAGCTACGTGGCCAACCTGGTCGGGCCGGCCCGGCTGCTGGCCGGCCTGCTGGTCAACGCCCAGCTGGCCAGGGCCGGGGTGGAACGGGTCCACGAGCTGATCGACTCGCAGCCGGACGTGGTGGACCGGCCCGACGCGGTGGACCTGCCCGCCGGCCCGGTCGAGATCACCCTGTCCGGGGTCGGTTTCGGCTACACCCGCAGCGAGCCGGTGCTGCGCGAGGTGTCCCTGCGCGTGGCGCCTGGCGAGACCCTGGCCCTGGTCGGCACGGCCGGCTCGGGCAAGTCCACGGTGTCGCTGCTGCTGCCCCGCTTCTACGACGTGCACACCGGGTCGATCACGCTCGGGCCGCCCGGCCGGGGCGTGGACGTGCGCCAGCTCCGGCTGTCCTCGCTGCGCTCGGCGGTGGGCGTGGTGTTCGAGGAGGCGTTCCTGTTCTCCGACTCGGTCCGGGCGAACATCGCCTACGGCCGGCCCGACGCCACCGACGCCGAGGTCATCGCCGCGGCCAGGGCGGCCGAGGCGCACGAGTTCGTCCAGGCGCTGCCCGACGGCTACGACACGGTGGTCGGCGAACGCGGCCTCACCCTGTCCGGCGGCCAGCGCCAGCGCATCGCCCTGGCCAGGGCGTTGCTGTCCGACCCGCGCGTGCTCGTGCTCGACGACGCCACCTCCGCGGTGGACACGGCCACCGAGTCGGCCATCCACCAGACCCTGCGCGCGGTGACCGCGCAGCGCACCACCCTGTTGATCGCGCACCGGCGGTCCAGCCTGGCCCTGGCCGACCGGATCGCGGTGCTCGACGCCGGCCGGCTGGTGGACGTGGGCACCCACGAGGAGCTGACCGAGCGCTGCGCGCTGTACCGGGAGCTGCTGGCCGGCCCGGGTGAGGGCATCGACGCCACCGGCCAGCGGGCCCGTGCCGACCTGGTGCCCGGCCCGGACGGGATCACCCCGAGCCTGTGGCCGGAGCCGGCCGAGGAGGACCGGGACGAGGCGGCCGGTTCGGCCCGGGTGGCCGCGCCGGCCGGGGGCGGTGGACCGCGGTCCCGGTCGGGTGGTGGCGGGTCGGCCGCGCTGATCGGTGGCCTGCCCGCCACACCGGAGCTGCTGGCCCAGGTGCGCGCCCTGGCGCCGGCCACCGACACCCCCGACCTGCCCGGTGAGGACCCGACCGCGCCCGACCCCGGTTTCCGGCTGCGCCGGCTGCTGCGGCCGGTGCGCTGGGCCATGCTCGTGGTCGGCCTGCTGGTCGTGGTGGACGCGCTGGCCTCGATGGGGCTGCCCACGCTGCTCCGGCACGGCGTGGACCAGGGCGTGCTCGCCCACCGGCCGGGGACGCTGTGGCTGCTCACCGGTCTCGGGCTGGGGCTGGTCGTGGTGAACTGGCTGAGCACGGCCGCCGGGTCGGTGCTCACCGCGCGGGTCGGCGAGCGCCTGCTCTACCTGCTGCGCGTGCGCAGCTACGCCCACCTGCAGCGGCTCGGCCTGGACTACTACGAGCGCGAACTGGCCGGCCGGATCATGACCAGGATGACCACGGACGTGGACGCGCTGTCCACCTTCCTGCAGACCGGCCTGGTCACCGCCGTGGTCAGCCTGCTGACCGTGCTCGGCATCACCACCGCGCTGCTGGTGACCGATCTCACCCTGGCGCTGGTGGCGCTGGCCGTGCTGCCGATCGTCGCGGTGGCCACGGTGATCTTCCAGCGGCTGTCGTCCGCGGCCTACGCCGAGGCCAGGGAGCGGGTCAGCGCGGTCAACGCCGACCTGCAGGAGAACGTCTCCGGCCTGCGGGTGGCCCAGGCCTACACCCGCGAGCAGCACTCGGCCAGGGCGTTCGCCGAGCGCAGCGACGCCTACCGGCGCTCCCGGCTGCGCGCGCAGCGCTACATCGCCACCTACTTCCCGTTCGTGGCGCTGCTGTCCGGGCTGGCCCAGGCCGCGGTGCTGGCGGTGGGCGCCTACCGGGTGGCGGCCGGCACGCTCACCCCGGGCGTGCTGCTGGCCTTCGTGCTCTACCTCGGCCTGTTCTTCGCGCCGGTGCAGCAGCTGTCCGGGGTGTTCGACGGCTACCAGCAGGCCAGGGTGGGCCTGCGCCGCATCGGCGACCTGCTGCGCACCCCCACCTCGGTGCCGCCGGCCGCCGACCCGGTGCCGGTGCCCGGCCGGCTGCGCGGCGCCGTGGAGCTGCGCGAGGTCAGCTTCCGCTACGCCGACACCACCGAGCCGGCGCTGTCCGGGGTGTCGCTGCGGGTGAACCCGGGTGAGACGGTCGCGCTGGTCGGCCCGACCGGGGCCGGCAAGTCCACCCTGGTCAAGCTGATCGCCCGGTTCTACGACGCCACCGAGGGCCAGGTGCTGGTGGACGGCGTCGACGTGCGCGACTACGACCTGGGCGCGTTCCGGCGCCGGCTGGGCGTGGTGCCGCAGGAGGCCCACCTGTTCGGCGGCGACCTCGCCGACAACGTGCGCTACGGCCGGCCCGAGGCGAGCCCGGCCGAGGTGGAGCGGGCCGTGCGCGCGGTGGGCGCGCTGCCCGTGGTGGCCGCGCTGCCGGCCGCGTTCCGCCAGCAGGTGGGCGAGCGCGGGCAGGGCCTGTCCGCCGGGCAGCGCCAGCTGGTCGCGCTGGCCAGGGCCGAGCTGGTCGACCCCGACCTGCTGCTGCTGGACGAGGCCACAGCCGCGCTGGACCCGGCCACGGAGAGCGCGGTGCTGGCGGCCAGTGATCGGCTCGCCGGTCAGCGCACCACGTTCGTTGTCGCCCACCGGTTGGCCACAGCCGCCAAAGCGGACCGGATCGTGGTGCTCGACCGTGGCCGCGTGGTGGAACAGGGTGCTCACGCCGAGCTGCTGGCCGCTGGCGGCATGTACGCGACCCTTTGGCGATACGGGTCACCGGACGGCAGCGTGGCGGCTTAACATCCAGGGGTGAGCAGCGAGTCCACGGCCTTCGTGGACGAGCGCTCGGGCACCGAACAACCGCATCCCGATCGCGACTTCCTGGGGACGACCACGGACCAGCAGCAGTTGCCCTGACGCACGCGTTCACCGCGCGTGACCAGGCTTGCACGCTGGTCGGACGCTTCCGGATCGATCCTGTGATCGAGCCCTCGTTGCGGGTGTTCCACTGCGTGTGAAGTGCCCCTCTCAGGGGACTAGCCTGAGAGACGAGTGTGTCAATACCAAGAGCGAGATGGATAGAGGCGAGCGGCAGCCGTGTCCAGCAGTAGTCCTGCGTCACAGTTCGGCCCCAACGAGTGGCTTGTCGAGGAAATGTACGAGCAGTTCCTCGCAGACCCGTCGTCCGTAGACCCGGCGTGGCACGATTTCTTCGCCGACTACAAGCCGACGCAGCGAGTGGCCGGCAACGGGGGTGCTGCCGCGAAGTCCGCCGAGGCCAACACCACCACGGCAGCCCGGGGCACCACCACGGGAACCGCGCAGCTGGCGACGCCACCGGCGTCGGCCGCGTCGGCGACCCCGGCCGCGAGCGCGCCGGCCAAGGCCGCCCCAGCCTCCCCGGGCACCACCGCCCCCAGCCCCGCCACCAACGGCAAGGCTCCGAGCGCACCTGCCCAGAGCGCATCGGCACAGAGCGCATCGGCACAGAGCGCGCCGGCCAAGACCCTGCCGTCCACCGGCAAGCCCGCGCCGCAGCAGGCAGCCACCGCCGCCCCGGTGCGGCCGGCCGGCGGCGCGGAGCGCAAGCCACTGCGCGGCGCGGCCGCGGCCATCGCCAAGAACATGGAGCAGTCGCTGACCGTGCCGACCGCCACCAGCGTGCGCGCGGTCCCGGCCAAGCTGCTGTTCGACAACCGGATCGTGATCAACAACCACCTCAAGCGCACCCGGGGTGGCAAGATCTCGTTCACCCACCTGATCGGGTACGCCATCGTTCGGGCGCTGCACCAGTACCCGAACATGAACCGGCACTACGCCCTGGTCGACGGCAAGCCCAACGTGGTCACCCCCGAGCACGTGAACCTGGGGCTGGCCATCGACCTGCCCGGCAAGGACGGCCAGCGCTCGCTGGTGGTGGCCTCCATCAAGGGCTGCGAGAACATGACCTTCTCGCAGTTCTGGCAGGCCTACGAGGACATCATCCGCAAGGCCCGCAACAACTCGCTGACCGCCGAGGACTTCGCCGGCACCACGATCTCGCTGACCAACCCGGGCACCATCGGCACCAACCACTCGGTGCCCCGGCTGACCGCCGGCCAGGGCACCATCATCGGTGTCGGCGCCATGGAGTACCCGGCCGAGTTCCAGGGCACCAGCGAGAAGGCGCTCATCGACATGGGTGTCAGCAAGATCATGACGCTGACGTCCACCTACGACCACCGGATCATCCAGGGCGCCGAGTCCGGCGAGTTCCTGCGCCGCATCCACCAGCTGCTGCTCGGTGAGGACGGCTTCTACGACGACATCTTCACCTCGCTGCGGCTGCCCTACGAGCCGGTGCGCTGGGTGCGCGACATCCCCGAGGGCGCGGTCGACAAGACCGCCCGGGTGATCGAGCTGATCGACGCCTACCGCACCCGCGGCCACCTGATGGCCGACACCGACCCGCTCAACTACCGCCAGCGCCGCCACGAGGACCTGGACGTGCTCTCGCACGGCCTGACCCTGTGGGACCTGGACCGCGAGTTCGCGGTGGGCGGCTTCGCCGGCAAGGAGCGCATGAAGCTGCGCGACGTGCTCGGCGTGCTGCGCGACTCCTACTGCCGCACGGTCGGCGTGGAGTACACCCACATCCTCGACCCGGCCGAGCGCCGCTGGATCCAGGAGCGGGTGGAGGTGCCGCACGAGAAGCCGTCGGCCACCGTGCAGAAGTACATCCTGTCCAAGCTCAACGCGGCCGAGGCGTTCGAGACCTTCCTGCAGACCAAGTACGTCGGCCAGAAGCGGTTCTCGCTGGAGGGTGGCGAGACGGTCATCGCGCTGCTGGACGCGGTGCTGGACAAGGCCGCCGAGCACGAGCTGGACGAGGTCGTCATCGGCATGCCGCACCGCGGCCGGCTCAACGTGCTGGCCAACATCGTGGGCAAGCCGATCTCGCAGATCTTCCGGGAGTTCGAGGGCAACCTCGACCCGGGCCAGGCGCACGGCTCCGGTGACGTCAAGTACCACCTGGGCGCGGAGGGCAAGTACTTCCGGATGTTCGGCGACGGCGAGGTCAAGGTCTCGCTGACCGCCAACCCGTCCCACCTGGAGGCCGTGGACCCGGTGCTGGAGGGCATCGTCCGGGCCAAGCAGGACCTGCTGGACAAGGGCGGCGAGGGCTTCACCGTGCTGCCGGTGGCGCTGCACGGCGACGCCGCGTTCGCCGGCCAGGGCGTGGTGGCCGAGACGCTGAACCTGGCGCTGCTGCGCGGCTACCGCACCGGCGGCACCGTGCACGTGGTCATCAACAACCAGGTCGGCTTCACCACGGCGCCGGAGCACTCGCGGTCCAGCCAGTACTCCACCGACGTGGCCAAGATGATCCAGGCGCCGGTGTTCCACGTGAACGGCGACGACCCGGAGGCCTGCTACTGGGTGGCCAAGCTGGCCGTGGACTACCGGCAGGCGTTCAACAAGGACGTCGTCATCGACATGGTCTGCTACCGGCGGCGCGGTCACAACGAGGGCGACGACCCGTCCATGACCCAGCCGGCCATGTACGACGTGATCGACGCCAAGCGCAGCGTGCGCAAGACCTACACCGAGGCGCTGATCGGCCGGGGCGACATCTCGGTCGAGGAGGCCGAGAAGGCGCTGCGCGACTTCTCCAGCCAGCTGGAGCACGTCTTCAACGAGGTGCGCGAGCTGGAGAAGCACCCGGCCAAGGCCAGCCCCTCGGTGGAGACCGAGCAGCAGGTGCCGCAGAAGCTGGTCACCGCGGTGTCCCGCGAGGTGCTGGAGCGGATCGGCGACGCGCACGTCAACCTGCCCGAGGGCTTCACCCCGCACCCGAGGGTCAAGCCGGTGCTGGAGCGGCGCGCCAAGATGGTGCGCGAGGGCGGCATCGACTGGGCCTTCGCCGAACTGCTGGCGTTCGGCTCGCTGGCCATGGAGGGCCGGCTGGTCCGGCTGGCCGGCCAGGACTCCCGGCGCGGCACGTTCACCCAGCGCCACGCCGCCCTGATCGACCGCAAGACCGGCGCGGAGTACATCCCGCTGCAGAACCTGTCCGAGGACCAGGGCCGGTTCATGGCCTACGACTCGGCGCTGTCCGAGTACGCCGCCCTGGGCTTCGAGTACGGCTACTCGGTGGCCAACCCCGACGCCCTGGTGCTGTGGGAGGCGCAGTTCGGCGACTTCGTCAACGGCGCCCAGTCGATCATCGACGAGTTCATCTCCTCCGGTGAGGCCAAGTGGGGCCAGCGCTCGGACGTGGTGGTGCTGCTGCCGCACGGCCACGAGGGCCAGGGCCCGGACCACACCTCCGGCCGGATCGAGCGGTGGTTGCAGCTGTGCGCCGAGGGGTCGATGACGGTGGCCATGCCGTCGACCCCGGCCAACTACTTCCACCTGCTGCGCCGGCACGCCCTGGACGGGGTGAACCGTCCGCTGGTGGTGTTCACGCCCAAGTCGATGCTGCGGATGAAGGCCGCGACCAGCCCGGTCGAGGCGTTCACCGACAGCAAGTTCGCCTCGGTGCTGGACGACCCGACCCAGCCGGACCCGGCCAAGGTGCGCAAGCTGCTGCTGTGCAGCGGCAAGGTGTACTACGAGCTGGCCGCGGAGAAGGAGCGGCGCGGCGCGGCGGACACCGCGATCGCCCGGGTCGAGCAGCTGTACCCGGTGCCCGTGCGCAAGCTGGGCAACCTGTTGGAGCGCTACCCCAACGCCACCGACATCCGGTGGGTGCAGGAGGAGCCGGCCAACCAGGGCGCCTGGCCGTACTTCGGCCTGACCCTGCCGGAGCTGCTGCCCGAGCGGCTGGCCGGTATCCGCCGGGTGTCCCGGCGGGCCATGGCGGCCCCGTCCGCCGGGTCCAAGGGTGTGCACGACGTGGAGCAGCGCGAGCTGATCACCAAGGCGTTCGAGTGAGCACCCTGCGGATGAGCTGACCCTCCTGGCTTACCCTTACCGAGCCGCCGACCTGACCCAGGTCGGCGGCTCGGTAGCTTTTGTGGCACGGGCTGCCGTGTCTGTGGCACAGCCAGGAGGACAGCGTGTACTTCACCGACCGGGGCATCGAGGAGCTTGAGGAGCGCAGGGGCGACGAAGAGGTCAGCTTCGCGTGGCTGGCCGAGAAGATGCGCAACTTCGTCGACGACAACCCCGACTTCGAGAACGCCATCGAGCGGCTGGCGACCTACCTCGCCCGCGACGACGAGGACGACCTGGACGACTGACCTGGGTGGCCGCCAGTGCGGCCCCCAGGCCCGTTCGCCGGTCAGCCCGCGGTGACCGGGCCGGCGGCCACCCGCCTCACCAGGCGTACGCCTCCGGGGCCGGCTTGGCCCCGTTGGGTGCCGGCGGCGGGAACAGCTCGTCCAGCGTGGCCAGGGTGGCCGCGTCCAGTTCCAGCTCAACGGCCCGCAGCGCGTTGTCCAGCTGCGCTGCCGTGCGTGGCCCGATGATCGGCGCGGTCACCCCCTCCTGGTGCAGCAGCCAGGCCAGCGCCACGTTGGCCGGGTCCTCGCCGAGGTCGGCGCTCAGCTTCTCGAAGCTCTCGATCGCCTGCCCGTGCTTGGCGAGCGTCCGGGTCGAGCGCTCACCAACGCCCCGGGACGCGCCGCCCTCGCGCTGCTTGCGCAGCACCCCGCCGAGCACGCCGCCGTCCAGCGGCGACCACGGGATCACGCCGATGCCGTAGTGGCGGGCGGCGGGCAGCACCTCCAGTTCGATCCACCGGTTCAGCAGGTTGTAGAAGGACTGCTCGCTGACCAGGCCGAGGAAGTGCCGGGTGCGCGCGGCCTCCTGCGCCTGCGCCAGGTGCCAGCCGGCGAAGTTGGACGAGCCGAAGTAGAGCACCTTGCCCTGCTGGCGCAGGACGTGGAACGCCTCCCAGATCTCCTCCCACGGTGTGGCCCGGTCCACGTGGTGCATCTGGTAGAGGTCGATGTGGTCGGTGCCCAGCCGCTTCAGCGAGGCGTCACAGGCCCGCCGGATGCTCAACGCGGACAGGTACCGCTCGTTGGGCCAGTCGCCCATGTTGCCGTAGACCTTGGTGGCCAGCACGGTCCGCTCCCGGCGGCCGCCGCCGGTGGCGAACCAGCGCCCGATGATCTGCTCGGTGGCGCCCGGTCCGAGCTGCCCGCCGTAGACGTTGGCCGTGTCGAAGAAGTTGATCCCGTGGTCCAGGGCCCGATCCATGATCGCGTGACTGTCCGCTTCGGAGGTTTCCGGTCCGAAGTTCATGGTGCCCAGGCACAACCGGGACACGGACAGGCCGGAACGGCCGAGATGGGTGTACTCCATGCCGTCCAGCCTCCCGCACCACCGCCCGCCGGGCCACCCTCGATTTTCCCGGTCCGGCACGGGATTCCACAGTGGACGAGCTGGAGCAGCTCCAGCCACATCCATCCATAGTGGACGTGTCGGCACGGCCGGCCGCGGGTGGTCGCCTCGGGCCGCCGCCGGCGCTCGACCTCCACTCGGAACGCCGGGGTCGCCAGGCCGGCGCCCCGGACCAGCGAGCAGGCCGGGAGCGCGTCCGCGGACAGGTAGCTGTCGGCGCACCGACCGGACCACGGCCAGGTCGGCGAGGCCGGGCAGCCCGGTCAGGCTTGACAGGCCGGTCAGGCTGATCAGGCTGGCCGGTGTGCGGCCGAGAGCTGGGTCGGACGAATTCTGCCGACGTACCGCCCGTGTCCGCCTCCGCTGCGGTACAGTCGGCAGGGTTGGGGTACCAGTTGCCGGCATCCGGCCGTCGCGGTTCTCCGATCCAGCCCGGTCCGGTGGTTTTCCGGCCGGAGACGGGAGCACCGGCTTGCCGCCGGATCACCAGTTCGCACCACGACTGCCCGTGATCGCCCGAGCCCCCACACACCTCAAGTCGATCTCGCCCGCCGATGCGGCGGACGCCTCCGACCGATCCACGCAGCAGGATTCGTCCACAGCGGAGCGGAGGTCGTTATGACCCGAACCGGACGCGGTGCCATGGCCGACTTCACCGAGGCGCGGACCGCCACCGACAGGTCGGTGGCCGCCCAACGGTTCCAGGCCGCCCGCACGGTGGCGGACCACTCGCTGGGCGTGGACGACTGCCGGGAGCTGTTGTCCATGTTGGGGCTGTCCGACCGAGGACCAAACGCCGCTCCAGCACACGCCGCGCGTGTCCGCGCAGGGCGGGAGCAGCACACGAACCACTCGCACCGGGACGCGCCAGGCGCGTCCGGTCAACCGAAGGAGCACGTCGATGACTCAGGGAACGGTCAAGTGGTTCAGTGGTAGCAGGGGATTCGGTTTCATCACCCCTTCGGGCGGTGGAGCTGACCTCTTCGTGCACCACTCCGAGATCCAGGGCTACGGCTTCCAGGGAATTCCGGACAACCAGCCGGTGGAGTTCGAGATCGGTGAAGGCCGCAAGGGGCCGCAGGCCCTCTCGGTCCGGTTCCTCTGACGCACAGCTGACCCGCGAGGGGCGGACGCGTTCTCGTGTCCGCCCCAGCGCGGTGTGGCCGTCGGGCCATGCGGACCGCCACGAGGGCCAGCCGCCGACCGCGGACCCCTCATGAGTTGTCCGGAGTGGACGGTGACTCGAAGCGCGGGAACGGAGTGCCGCGCAACTGCGGGGGAACGGCCGGGATTTCGGCGGCGGGGTGGCTGAACACCACGGGATGGACGGTGCTCGGGGTGTTGGTGGTCGGTTCGGTTTTCGTCGGTGTCATCGGATTTCCTGTGGTTCGGTTGATGAGTTGGGTGGTCACCGCACCGGGGCGTGGTGTTCCATGCGCTCGGCGAGGTGGAACCAGTCCGTGCGCGGGAGGGGAACCGCCGGGGTTCGCCCCGCCCCACGCCGCGTGATCGCTTCGGTGACGAACCGCGCCACTGCTTCCGGAGCCGGGACCAGGTCGCCGGTCGAGCGGGAGAGCACGAGCGGCGGCTCGGTGGGCGTGGTCTCGATCGAGACCGCCCATCCCTGTGCGGCGCTCCAGACCAGCATGACGTCGCGGTTCGGGTGGTCCGCGGCGCGGCAGTCCAGGGCGAGGTACGCGGTGGCCGTGTCGGTGACCTCGTAGGTGGTGCCCTCACCGGACACTCCGACCGCCTCGGCGACCGTCCGCACGTAACGGGCGAGGGCTGTGGTCAGCGCGTCCGCGACGTCGGTGGGACCGGCGGACGCGGTTCGCGGACGCGGGGTGCTGGCGCTGGCCAGCGGTTCGTCCGGGGAGCAGCGCTTCGCGCCGGGGGTTCTCGGCCGGCGCGGCACCGGTTCGGCACCGCGGCGGTTGGCCAGGACGGCACCGTTCGCGCTGCCGGTGTCGAGTGGTCTGATCTGCGTCATGTGGACTCCGTCCGCGTCGCGGTCGTGGCTCGGCCTGTCGGTCGTCGCGGCAGCCGGAGGGGGACGTGGTGAGCCGCGTTCATCGATTCGCCGTGCTCACCGCCGACGTGCTCCGGGTGGTCGCGGGAAGCGACCGACGGCGCGCACGAGCCGTGGCGGTGGCGAAGCGAGTGGACAACCCGTGGTACTGCTGGCCCCCGTGTCCGAACGGCGATCTGGACCGGATGAGGTGGGGGCGCTCCCGCCGGATGCGGGCAGCAGGGGTGCTGTTCACACCCACTGTATCCCATCAACGCCGGGAACGGGTGGTCACCGGCTTGTGCGGCCTGATCCGTGCAGTCGTCCGGGTGCCCGCGCGGATCATCCTTTGTGGACTCGCGCGCCGACGGCACCACCGCGGCCACCGGACGAGGCCTGCCAGCGATCCGTTCGATGTCGTGATGGTGCAACGGACTTCGGACGCAGGGCGGCGTCCTCGGCTCAGTCGATCGACAGCTCGTAGCCCAGCGTCCGGCCCCGCGCGACCATCGTCAGCACGCTCACCTCGACGGGCGTGCCCGCCGCCGTGGTCAACCGGCGGAACAGCTCCAGCACCCACTCGCCGTCGGCCAGGTCGAGCAGGTGTCGTTCGACCCCGTTGGCGGGTCGGGCGGACACCTCCTCGCTGGCGCGGCTGGGGACGTGCCCGAGTTCGGCGAGCAGGGTGACCGCGCCCCCGGGAATGCTGGCGGGCTCGGCCAGCCCGGTCCCGCTGGCCAGCGCGGCCGGGTAGTAGGAGTCGGCCAGTTCCACGGGCTGGCCGTCGAACAGGATGGTCCGGCGCCGCACCACGGCGCTGGCGCCGTCGGCGAGCCCCAGTGCCTGGGCCACCCTCGGCGGCGGCACGAGTTCGGCGACCTCGCGCAGGCGCTGGCCGCCCTGTCCGCCCCGACGCGCAGCCTCCTCGCTCCACGCGTCACCCGCACCCGGCGGACGAGGCACCACGTAGGGCTTGGACACGCTCACCCACCTGCTCGAACCAGTCATCCCGCCTCCAGCGCTGATCACCCCGGGCTGTCATCCGACCACACCAGGTATACCGGCAGTCGATCCGCGCACCACCGGCGATGGCGTCGGTCACGCCCGCAACGCGTCGATCGCGGTGTCGACCGCGGCCAGGGCGGCGGCCCGGTCCAGGCCCGCCCGCGACACGAGCGAGAGGCCCTGCACGACGTAGAGCAGCAGCTGGGCCTGGTCCTCGGGGCGGGCGCTGTCGGTGACCTCTCCGGAGGCCTGTGCGCGGCGCAGCGCGGCGGCGACGATGTCGGTGAACCGGCGGTACGAGCGGGTGACGACTTCGGTGGCCTCGCTGTCGTGCGGGACGAGTTCGGCGGTGGTGTTGCCGACCAGGCAGCCCTGCGGTGTGCCCAGTTCGGTGCTGATCTCGTCCAGGCGTGCCGGGTGGGTCAGGATCTCCCGGAGCGCCGGCAGCACGGGGGTGGTGTCGAGTGCGCTGGTCAGGTGCCGCTCGTACACCTCCCAGTAGAGCCGGACCGCGTCGAGGTAGAAGCGGCGCTTGTCCCCGAACGCCCCGTAGAGGCTGCCGCGTTCGACGGCCAGCGCGTCGACCAGGTCCTGGATCGAGGTCGCCCCGTAGCCCCGGGACCAGAACAGCTCCAGTGCGCACAGCAGGGTCTGGTCCTTGTCGAACCCTCGGGGGCGTCCGGTCCGTGCCACCCGTCCGACACTACGACTTCTTGACAGTGCGTTCAAGAAGTCATAGCTTCGGCCGCGTTACTTTTTGAACGCTTGCACGGAAGTCGACCGATCACGTGCTGGACGCGAAGGACGAAGCAGTGGAGTTGGCAGGGAAGAGGGCACTCATCACCGGATCCGGCGCGATCGGCGGACTCGGCCACGCGACGGCCAGGGTGCTGGCCGCGGCGGGAGCTGATGTGATCATCACCGGCACCGACCCGGAGCGCGGGGCCCAGGTCGTGGCTGACCTCCGCGCGGTCGGTGGCCCGTCCACCGGCACGGTGCGCTTCGTCGCGGCCGACCTGGCCGACCCGGCGGCCGTGCGGCGGCTGGTCGAGGACGCCGGAGCCGTGGACGTCCTGGTCAACAACGCCGGCGTCGTGACGCTCGGCCCGACCGCCGAGCAGGACCTCGCGGGCTATGACGCCGCCTTCGCGGTCAACGTGCGGGCGCCGTTCCTGCTCACCGCGCTGCTCGCGCCGACGATGGCGGCCAACGGCGGCGGCAGCATCGTCAACGTCAGCTCGACCGCGGCCAGCCTCGGCACGCCGGGAATGGCTGTCTACGGGGCCACCAAGGCGGCGCTCGAATCGTTGACCCGCACCTGGGCGGCGGAGTTCGCCGAGGCGAACGTGCGGGTCAACGCCGTCGCTCCGGGCCCGATGCGCACCGCGAAGGTGGTCGCGGCGATGGGCCCGGACATGGGTGGCATGGGCCTGACCACCGCGCTCAAGCGCACCTCCGATCCGACCGAGGTGGCGCACGTGATCGCTTTCCTCGCCAGCGACCGGGCCAGTTACGTGACCGGGACGGTGGTGGCCGCCGACGGCGGCCGAACCGCGATCTGAGCCTCCGCTGGCACAACCGCGCTGGCACAACCACGCGCCCTGGCCCCACGTGAGGAGCACGAGAGCATGAGCCGTCTGGCGGGAAAGCACGCACTGATCACCGGGGGGACGAGCGGGATCGGCCTGGAGACGGCCCGTGAGTTCCTGGCCGAGGGGGCGACCGTCGCGATCACCGGTCGCTCGCGGCAGAGACTGGATGAGGCCGCCCGGCAACTGGGTGGTCGGCTGCTGCCCATCGTCAGCGACGCCGGCGACGTACCCGGTCAGGCGGCGCTGGCCGCGCGGCTGCGGGCGGACTGGCCCAAGCTCGACATCCTGGTGAGCAACGCCGCCGACGTCACCCACCTGCCGATCGCGGAATGGACCGAGGAGGCGTTCGACAGGCTCGTCGCGACCAACCTCAAGGCGCCGTTCTTCCTGATCAAAGCCCTGTTGCCGCTGTTCTCGCGGCAGTCGTCGATCATCCTGGTCGGTTCGGTCTCCGCGTTCGTCGGACACGAGAACGCGACGGTCTACGGTGCGGCCAAGGCGGGCCTGCTGTCCTACGCCCGCGGGCTGAGCTACGAGTTGAGGGACCGGGGTGTCCGGGTCAACGGCCTGAGCCCGGGGCCGACCGTCACCAACGCGCTCGCCGCGCTGGGGTCCGAGCGCCAGGCCGCCGTCTACGAGGAACTCCGGCGGACCGTGCCCCTGCACCGCCTGGGGACCGCCACCGAGATGGCGAAGGCCGCCGTCTACCTCGCCTCGGACGAGTCCGCCTACACCGTCGGCACCGTGCTGCGCGTGGACGGCGGCATCGGGGAACTCGCCTACTGACGTGGCGCGGCGGTGTGGACGGCACCGCCGCGACCACGCCCGCGTCCAACCGCACCCACACCTCGAATGACCGACCGAGACCGGCGCGTGACAGGCTCGCTCGGACCGCTTCAACGGCTACACCTGCGCCGGTGACGCCACCACGTCGCCCTCGTCACGGTCGTTCGGACGACGTGACGGGAGTCGCTTGCTGGGCGGGTTGTGGCGTGCCTGCGCTGCTGCTGTGTCGGGATTGGAGTTTGGCGAGCGTACCGATGACGAACGGCGAAGCGGGACAGGAAATTCAGCGTGGCCGGGTACACGATGGCTGCCTCGGCTTGTCTCCATGACGATCCCTTCACTGCCGAGGGGGTAGGTCGTGAAGGCCGGGCGACGCTGGATGTGCTGCTCGCTCGGTTCGAACAGCTCCAGCACCACGCATCCGTCGCTGGGCGGTGCTCACGATGTGACCGTGAGGAGATTGATCAGCAGTGCGAACACCGCCAGGAGACCGAGTCCCCGGCACAGTTGACGCACGAGCCCCCAGGGGATCATGACGCCGAACCCGATGTCGAGGAGAGTCAGGTGGTAGTCCGTGGGGGTCGGGTGGCGAGTCGGTAGGTGACGGCCACTGCTCCGACCGCAGCGACGAACCACAGCCAGGGGCCGCTCTGCCAGGTCGCGGGCGCCGTTCCCAGGCACCACACCAGCGCTCCTGATGAGGGCACGGTGAGGTGCACCGCCCGGAGCCCGGAATCGCTGCCGCCGAGGGCGCGCCGCAGAGCCGGGGAACGATTGATGGTCCGCAGTCCCGCGGCGAGCCGGCTCGTGGCGGCGCACGCGGCCAGCAGTTGAGCCAGTGGCGCCCAGGTGGGGGCGAGGCCCGCGGCGGCATAGGGCACCAGGGCCAGGCCCGACCACAAAGGCAGGGCACCCGGTGTCCGGAACAGCCGGCGGAGGTCGGCACGGGCCAGTGAGCGCCACCGGCCGAGGGGGAAGGCGCCGCTTGTCACTCGGCCGACTCGGCGCCAGCGGTGGACTTCCAGAACACCGGTCAGCAGCGACAGGTCGAGGAAGTTCCCCGCGGTGGCCGCCGCCGCCGCGACGTGCGCCCCCTCGGACAGAGAGGCGCGTCCCAGACGGCCCAACCGCTGATCAGTCCACCACGACAGCGTGGCCGCCGCCGAGACAACGGCCACCAACGCCGGCAGCGACCCGATCGGAGCCAGGATGGTCCACAGGAGATCCCGCGATGGCCAACTCCCCCGCGCGGTGAGCAGCCCGAGTCCGGCGGTCAGCAGCCCGGCGCCGATCAGGACCCGATGCGACCAGGGCCGGCGGAACCGGTGGATCTGTCGCAGGACCGACAGTGCGACGAGCCCGCTGCCCACAGCGGCTCCTGTCACGATCGTGGCGGTCAGGGGCAGGCGGAACAACGCGACCAGGGCTGCTCCAGTCCCTGCCCCGGCTGACAGCCCGGCCAACGTCAGCCAGTAGAACCACTTTCGCAGCACGCCGCGCCGGTTCCCGGGAGCGGACAGAACCCAGGTGGTTGTTGCTGGACTGGCCACCAGCGGCCCGATGCCGGTGAGAACCGCGAGCGCGGCACCAGCCAGCAGGCCGGGTCGGCTGCGTCATGCCTCACCTCGGAAAGATCCGCGGACCGCCCGATCGCGGACCCGCGGACTTCCACACCGCCCTGCCCGAGGCGATCGAGCTGGCCTGGACCGATCTTCAGCTAGGAGACCCGACCTGTCTCCTGATCAGCTGGCCGCCGGTACCACCCGCCTGCCCCGCTGCCACACCGCGTGGGTGAGCGGGACGCCCGGCCGGTAGGCCAGGTGGGTCGCGGACGGGGCGTCGAGCACGTGCAGGTCGGCGCGGCTGCCCGGGCGGAGCACGCCGACCGCGCCGTCACCGGTTTCCCGGCGCAGTGCCCTGGCGCCGCCCCAGGTGGCCGCGCGCACCGCCTCGGCCACGCTCATCCCCAGCTGCAACACGGCCGTGGCCACGCAGAACGCCATGGACGAGGTGTAGGACGACCCCGGGTTGCAGTTGGACGCCAGCGCCACGGTCGCGCCCGCGTCCAGCAGGGCCCTGGCGTCGGGCAGCGGCTGGCGGGTGGACAGGTCGCAGGCGGGCAGCAGGGTGGCCACCGTGTCCGAGCCGGCCAACGCGTCCACATCGGACGGGGTGAGGTGGGTGCAGTGGTCCACGCTGGCCGCGCCCATCTCCACGGCCAGCCGCACACCCGGCCCCGGGCCGAGCTGGTTGCCGTGCACGCGCAGACCCAGTCCCCTGGCCGCGGCGGCCAGCAGCACCGTCCTGGACTGGTCCTCGTCGAACGCGCCGGTCTCGCAGAACACGTCCGCCCACCGCACGTGCGGGGCGACCGCGTCGAGCATGTCCCCGCACACCAGGGCCACGTACTCGTCCGCGTCCCAGCCGGGCGGCACCAGGTGCGCGCCCAGGAACGTCACCTCGTCCACAGTGGACGCGGCCAGCCGGGCGGAGCGCACCTCGTCGGCCACGGTCAGGCCGTAGCCGGTCTTGGTCTCCAGGCAGGTGGTGCCCTGGGCCAGTGCCTCGGCCGCGTGCCGGCGCAGCACCCCGGCCAGTTCGGCGTCACCGGCCGCGCGGGTCGCCTCGACCGTGACCGCGATGCCCCCGGCCCGGTAGGGCTGGCCGGCCATGCGCGCGGCGAACTCCTCGGTGCGGTCGCCGGCGAACACCAGGTGGGTGTGGCTGTCCACCCACCCGGGCAGCACGGCCCGGCCGCCCAGGTCCACGCGCTGGTCGGCCTCGGGCGCCCGTGCCGCCGGCCCGACCCACACCACCCGCTCCCCCTCGGTGACGAGCGCGACCCCGCTGAGCTGGCCCAGCTCGTCGTCGTTGGTGGTCAGCTCGCTGATGCCCACGAACACCGTGCTGACCGCGTTGTTCACCGCCACAGTGCCGTCACCTCCGCTCGCAGTAGCGCTGCCACATCCCCCAGCCGGGCGTGCTCGCCGTCGCGGGCCACCACCGCACCACCCACGACCACCTCGGCCACGTCCGCGGCCGAGGCCACCAGCGGCACCTGCTCGGGCAGCGCGCCCGCGGTGCGGACCGTGCCCGGGTCCACCATGACCAGGTCGGCCGGGGCGCCGGGCGCGATCCGGCCCGCCCCGGGCCAGCCCAGCGCGGTGTGGCCGGCCGCGGTCAGCGCGCCCACCAGCTCGGCCGGGGTGAACCGGCCGCGCCGGCCGGTGCGCAGCCGTTCGCCGTACTCCAGTGCCCTGGCCTCGCCGAGCATGTCGATCAGCGCGCTCTGGTCGGTGCCCAGGCTGATCGGGCAGCCGGCCTCGGCCAGGTCCCCGGCCGGCCCGAGGCCGTCGCCCAGGTCGGCTTCGGTGCTCGGGCACAGGCACACGGCGGTGCCGGTGCCGCCGAGCAGGCCGATGTCCTCGGCGGTCAGGTGGGTGGCGTGCACGGCCGTGGTGCGCGGGCCCAGCACGCCCGCGTCGTGCAGCAGCCGGGTCGGGGTGCACCCGTGCGCGGCCAGGCAGTCGGCGTTCTCGGCCGGCTGCTCGGACAGGTGGACGTGCAGTGGCTGGTCCGGTCCGGCGCCGGCCAGCACGTCGGCCACCTGGTCGGCGGGCACGGCCCGCACCGAGTGGATGGCCGCGCCGATCCGGGTGTTCGCGTCGGGGCGCAGGCCGGCGTGCCGGTCGGCCCACTGCCGGGCCGAGCCGTCGCCGAACCGCCGCTGGGTGCCGGCCAACTCGCGGCCGATGCCGCCGGCCAGGTAGCAGGTGTCCAGCAGGGTGAGCCGGACGCCGGCACGGCGGGCGGCCTCGCGCAGCGCCTCGGCCATGGCGTTGGGGTCGGCGTACCGGCGGCCGTCCCGGTCGTGGTGCAGGTAGTGGAACTCGCCAACGCAGGTGATGCCCGCGACGGCCATCTCCGCGAACACGGCCGTGGCCAGGCCCAGGTAGCTGTCCGGGTCCAGCCGGGCGGCCAGCGCGTACATCGCCTCCCGCCAGGTCCAGAACGTGCCGCCGTCACCGTGCGTGCGGCCGCGCAGGGCCCGGTGGAACACGTGCGAGTGCGCGTTGGCGAACCCGGGCAGCACCACCCCGGCCAGCACCTCGGCGCCCGGCGGCGGCTGGTCGACCAGCTCCACCGCGCTGATGGTCCCGTCGTCGGCGCAGCTCACCAGCACACCCGCGGCCAGCCCGCCGGGCAGCCACGCGTGGGCGCACCAGAACCGGCCGCTGCCGGCGCTCATCCGGCCAGCCCGCGCAGCACGTCGGCGAGCGCGGCACTGCCCCGCGCGCAGTCGTCCGGCTCGGCGTGTTCGGCCGGGGCGTGGCTGATGCCGGTGGGGTTGCGCACGAACAGCATGGCGGTGGGCACGTGGGCGGCCAGGATGCCGGCGTCGTGGCCGGCGCCGGTGGGCAGCGCGGGCACGTCGCCGAGCAGGCCGGCCAGCCGGTCGCGCAGGCCGTCGTCGAAGACCACGCTGTCCCCGTAGGACTCCCGGGTGACCTCCAGCTCGCAGCCCTCGTCGCGGGCGGCCTGCTCGGCGTCGTCGGCGATCCGCTCGACCAGTTCCCTGGTCGCCACACCGTCCGGGGCCCGCGCGTCCAACCACAGGTCCACTGTGGACGCGATCACGTTGGTGCCGCCCGGCCTGGGCACCAGCCGGCCCACCGTGGCCCGCGATCCCTCCACTGTGGACGCGGCGCGGCGGGCGGCGCGCACCACCTCGGCGGCCGGCAGCATCGGGTCGGCGCGCTGCTCCAGCGGCGTGGTGCCGGCGTGGTTGCCCTGCCCGGTGAACCGGAACCGCCACCGCCCGTGCGCCAGGATCGAGGTGGCCAGGCCCACCGGCGCGGCCAGGTCCACCAGGCCGCGGCCCTGTTCCACGTGCAGTTCGACAAAGCAGCCGATCCGGCCGATCGCCTCCGGGTCCGCGCCCAGCCCGGCCGGGTCGACACCGGCCGCGCGCACCGCCTCGGCCAGGCTCACCCCGTCCGCATCGCGCAGCGCCCGCGCGGCATCGGCGGTGATCGCCCCGGTGAGCAGCCGGGAACCCAGGCACGGCACGCCGAACCGGCCGCCCTCCTCCTCGGCGAACACCACCACGGCCAGCGGCCGGCGCGGGGTGAACCCGCTCGCGCGCAGCAGGTCCACCGCGACCAGCGCGGACACCACGCCCAGCGGTCCGTCGAACGCGCCGCCGCCGGGCACCGAGTCCAGGTGGCTGCCGGTGACCACCGCGTCCGGCCCCGGTGCGCCCCACCACGCCCACAGGTTGCCGTTGCGGTCCGGCCGCACGTCCAGGCCGCGCGCGCCGGCCTCGGCCGTGAACCACTCGCGCAGCTCCAGTTCGGTGCGGTCGAACCCGTGCCGCGAGTAGCCGCCCCTGGTGTGGTCGATGCCGACGTCGGCGATGCTGTCCAGCAGTTGACTGGTCGGGTTGCTCATCGCGCCACCTCCCCGGGCTGGTTCATCGGAATGCGCACGCCCCGCTCGGCCGCCACCTCGGCCGCCTCCGGGTAGCCGGCGTCCACGTGCCGCAGCACGCCCATGCCCGGGTCGTTGGTGAGCACCCGCTCGATTTTGTGCGCGGCCAGCTCGGTGCCGTCGGCCACGGTGACCTGCCCGGCGTGGATGGACCGGCCGATGCCCACGCCACCGCCGTGGTGGATGGACACCCAGGTGGCGCCGGAGGCGGTGTTGACCATGGCGTTGAGCAGCGGCCAGTCCGCGATCGCGTCGGAGCCGTCGGCCATGCCCTCGGTCTCCCGGTACGGCGAGGCCACCGAGCCGCAGTCCAGGTGGTCGCGGCCGATGACGACCGGCGCGGACAGCTCACCGCTGGCCACCATCTCGTTGAACCGCAGGCCGGCGCGGTCGCGCTCGCCGTAGCCGAGCCAGCAGATCCGCGCGGGCAGCCCCTGGAAGGCGACGCGCTCGCCGGCCAGCCTGATCCACCGGGCCAGCGGCTCGTTGTCCGGGAACAGCTCCAGGATGGCCCGGTCGGTGGCGGCGATGTCGGCCGGGTCGCCGGACAGCGCCGCCCAGCGGAACGGGCCCTTGCCCTGGCAGAACAGCGGCCGGATGTAGGCGGGCACGAAACCCGGGAAGTCGAAGGCGCGCTCGTAGCCGCCGAGCTGGGCCTCGCCGCGCAGCGAGTTGCCGTAGTCGAACACCTCGGCGCCGGCGTCCAGGAACCCGACCATGGCGCGCACGTGCTCGGCCATGGACTCCCGCGCCCGGTCGGTGAACTCGGCCGGCTTGGCGGCCGCGTAGTCGTGCCAGTCGGCCAGGTCCACGCCGCTGGGCAGGTAGGCGAGCGGGTCGTGCGCGGAGGTCTGGTCGGTGACCACGTCCACGGCCACACCCCGGCGCAACAGCTCGGGCAGCACGTCGGCGGCGTTGCCGAGCACCGCGACGGACAGCGCGCGCCGCTCCCGCCTGGCCGCCTCCACCCGGCGCACCGCGTCGTCCAGGTCGGTGGCGATCTCGTCCAGGTAGCGGGTGTCCAGCCGGCGCTGGGCGCGGGACGGGTCGCACTCCACGACCAGCGCCACCCCGCCGTTCATGGTGATCGCCAGCGGCTGCGCGCCGCCCATGCCGCCCAGGCCGGCGGTGACCGTGAGCGTGCCCGCCAGGCTGCCGCCGAACCGCTTGGCCGCGACCGCCGCGAACGTCTCGTAGGTGCCCTGCAGGATGCCCTGGGTGCCGATGTAGATCCACGAGCCCGCGGTCATCTGCCCGTACATGGTCAGCCCGGCCGCTTCCAGCCGGCGGAACTCCGGCCAGTTCGCCCAGTCCGGCACCAGGTTGGAGTTGGCGATCAGCACCCGGGGCGCCCACTCGTGGGTGCGCAGCACCCCGACCGGCCGGCCGGACTGCACCAGCAGGGTCTCGTCGCCGCCGAGCGTGGTCAGCTCCCGGCTGATCGCGTGGAAGCTGGGCCAGTCCCTGGCCGCCCTGCCGGTGCCGCCGTAGACGACCAGGTCCTCGGGCCGCTCGGCCACCTCCGGGTCGAGGTTGTTGTGCAGCATGCGCAGCGGTGCCTCCGTGGCCCAGCTGCGCGCGGTCAGCGTGCTGCCCCTGGCAGCGCGGACGACCTCGGTCACGGTGTCCTCCCGACAACGGTTTCGGTGTGGTCCAAGGGGTTCAGCCAGGGGCCGGTCACGTCCAGCACCGCGCCCGAGCGCACCAGCTCCTCGGTCGCGGCGATCTCCGGCGCCAGGTGCCGGTCCGGGCCGGGGCCGGCCACGTGTTCGCGCAGCAGTTCCACCACGGCGGCGGTGGCCGGCGCCGGCCGCAGTGGCGCGCGCAGGTCCAGGGCGCGCGCGGCGGTGAGCAGTTCCACGGCCAGCACCGTGGTCAGGCCGTTGACGGCCTGGCGCAGCTTGCGCGCGGCCGACCAGCCCATGGACACGTGGTCCTCCTGCATCGCGCTGGTGGGGATGGAGTCCACCGAGGCAGGCACGGCCAGCCGCTTGAGTTCGGCGACCACCGCGGCCTGGGTGTAGTGGGCGATCATGTGCCCGGAGTCCACGCCCGGGTCGTCGGCCAGGAACGGCGGCAGCCCGTGCGAGCGGGCCACGTCCAGCATCCGGTCGGTGCGCCGCTCGGCCATGCTGGCCAGGTCGGCCACTGGGATGGCGAGGAAGTCCAGCACGTAGGCCAGTGGCGCGCCGTGGAAGTTGCCGTTGGACAGCACCCGGCCGTCGGCGAGCACCACCGGGTTGTCCACGGCCGAGGCCAGTTCCCGGTCGGCCACGGTCTCGGCGTGCGCCAGGCTGTCCCTGGCCGCGCCGTGCACCTGCGGCGCGCACCGCATCGAGTAGGCGTCCTGCACGCGCGGGCACTCCGGCCCCCGGTGGCTGGCCACGATCTCGGAGTCGGCCAGCAGCGCCATCATCCGCGCGGCCGAGTGCCCCTGGCCGGGGTGCGGGCGCAGCGCCTGGAGTTCGGCGGCGAACGCCCGGTCGGTGCCGAGCAGCGCCTCCACGCTCATGGCCGCGGTGATGTCGGCGATGTCGATCAGCCGGTGCAGGTCGGCGGCGGCCAGCACCAGCATGCCCAGCATGCCGTCGGTGCCGTTGATCAGCGCCAGCCCCTCCTTCTCGGCCAGGGTGACCGGGGTGAGCCCGGCCCTGGCCAGCGCCTCACCAGCCGGCAGCAGCCGCCCGTCCGCGTCCCGGACCTGCCCCTCACCGGTGAGCGCGAGCGCCACGGCCGACAGCGGCGCCAGGTCACCCGAGCAGCCCAGCGACCCGAACTCGTGCACCACCGGCACGATCCCGGCGTTGAGCATCCCGGCCATGGCCGACACCGTTTCCGGGCGCACCCCGGTGTGCCCGGTGGCCAGGGTGCGCAGCCGCAGCAGCATGAGCGCGCGCACCACCTCCCGCTCCACCTCCGGCCCGGCCCCGGCCGCGTGCGAGCGCACCAGCGACCGCTGCAGCGCGGCCCGCCGGTCCACCGGGATGTGCCGGATGGCCAGCGCGCCGAACCCGGTGGACACCCCGTAGGTGGGCTCGACCGCGTTGGCCAGCGCGGCCACGTGGTCCCGGGCGGCGGCCACCGCGGCCAGCGCGCGCTGGGTCAGCTCAACCGGCGTGTCGTGCCGCGCCACCGCGACCACCTGATCGCGGCGCAGCGGTTCGAGGCCAACGGGAACAGGTTCACCCATACCCCTATCCCAACCCGCCCAGCCCCAACGCACACCCCGGGCACACCCGAGAGTGTCTGGCATGCCAGACAAGCCCCCCTGGGTTGAACACAGCCGGGTGGCCAGGGCGAGGTGGCAATCCGCTCTGGCCCCTCGGCTGTGTCGTGGTCCTCGTCGGCTACTGGGCCGATTCGCCGGACTGCTCGGCCTGCTGTTCGCCGTGCATCCCGCGCAGAGCGTCCGCGCAGATCGGCACGAACTTCTCCAGGGCGGCCTCCGTCATGATCAGTTCCAGTTCGGAGGACCCGTCGCCCACGAAGCGGAACTGCGCCTCGTCACCCACGAGGTCGCAGGTGATCTCGCAGCTCCCGGACACCTTCACCCACGAATCAAGCAGGATTTCCCTACCCATGAAGATCCGACCCCACTTCCCGTCTCGACTTCGAACCTGGTGGCCCCCGCTTGACGGCTGGCGCGCCTACGACCCGCCGCCCGGCGCTGGCCCCTGCTGACCAGGGAGAACCAGCTGAGGAACAGCTGTTCGCCAACTTAGGGACAACTTGTTCCCCTGTCAGTGCCCTGATCGGGTGGCCGTTGGCGCTTGGCTCGGCCAGCAGGCGCGCGGAACACTGCGAGCGCCGAACGCAGAGGAGGTCCAGGGATGGTCAACGCGCGCCCCACCGTGGAGCGCCGCCAACTCGGTCTCGCCCTGAAGCGACTTCGAGAACAGGCCGGCCGCTCGCAACTTGAGGCAGCGCGGCACATCGGGAAGGACGTACCTCGGATCAGCAAGGTCGAGGACGGTCTGTCCACGCTGAGCGCCGACGAACTCGACAAGCTCCTCGACCTCTACGGAACAAGCGGCAGCGATCGGGAAACCATCGTCACCCTTGGCCTGGAAACCCGCAGACGCCAGCCGCGCCGGGCCTACACCGACCTGTTGCCCGGCTCGTTCCAGCGGTTCGCCGATCTGGAAGCGGCAGCAAGCACGATGTACTACTACGAATCGGGTGTCGTACCCGGCCTGCTGCAGTCGCCCGGATACGTGAACGCCCTGTTTGCCGCGGCGGACAGCGTTCTGCCGGAGCCATCAGAGGCGATCAGGCGAAATCGGACGAGCTTCCGGTTTCGCCGACAGGAAACCATCTGGCAGTCCAGGAAGCGCAAGGAACTGCATTTCGTCATCGGCGAGGCCGCCCTGGACGATGTAACCGGCAACGTCGAGGTCATGCGCGAGCAACTGGCCCACCTGCTCGACATCATCGACACCCGACCCCATGCGGAGGTACGGCTGTTGCCGAGAACGGTCCCGGACAACCCGGCACGCGGCGGAGGACTGACACTCCTGGAGTTCGGCGCTTCCGTGCCCCGCATCGGATTCGCTTCTGTCGTCTACGGACCGTCCACTTACTACGACGATCCCGGCGACACGGGCGCGATGCTCCGCAATTTCCAACGCCTGAATGATCTTTCGCTGTCCGTCGCAGACACGAGGAAGTCGATTTCCCGAAAGCTGGAGAGGTTAACCGCAGATGCCCAGTCAAAATCGTGACACGGGATGGTTCAAGAGCAGCTACAGCGACAACAGTTCGAACCAGTGCGTGGAGTGCCGGTTCGTCGCTGGTGAGCGGGTGGGGGTTCGGGACTCGAAGAACCCCAGCACCGATGTCTTACGCGTCAAATCCACGTCCTGGCGCTCGTTTGTCGCGGGTGTCCGAACCGGACGGTTCGACGGCTGCCCCGAGCAGGGGTGACACTGTCTGGCATGCCAGACGGGTGGGCGGGGCATGGGCGCCAGCAGTGATGTGCCGGCGCTGCGGCGCGGGTTGGCCGTGTTGCGGCTGCTGGCCAGTCGGGCCGGGCCGGTGTCGGCGGCCACGGTCGCGCGGGAGCTGGGGTTGCCCCGGTCGACCACGTACCACCTGCTGGCCGAGCTGATCGAGGCCGGGTTCGCCACCCACCTGCCCGAGGAGCGGCGCTACGGCCTGGGACTGGCCGCGTTCGAACTGGGCTCGGCGTTCCTGCGGCACGACCCGTTGGAACGCCTGGCCCGGCCACTGCTGCGCCGCCTGGTCGACCGCACCGGCTACACCGCCCACCTGGGGGTGCTGCACGGCCGGGAGACCCTGTACCTGGTGCGCGAGCAGCCGACACAGCCGCAGACGCTGGTCAGCGAGGTCGGCGTGCGGCTGCCCGCCCACCTGCCGGCCTCGGGCCGGGCGATGTTGGCGCACCTGCCGGCGGCCCAGGTGCGGGCGCTGCTGCCCTCAGCGGCCAGTTTCGTCAACCGGACCGGGCGGGGGCCGACGAACCTGCCGGCGCTGCGCCGGCTGCTGCTGGCCGAGCGGCGGCGCGGCTGGGCCGTGGAGGACGGGTACGTCACGCTCGGCTTCGCGTCGGTGGCCGCGCCCGTGTTCGACCACGGGGGCCGGCCGATCGCCGCGATCAGCGTGACCTTCCGCCACCTGTGCGAACCCGATCAGCACGACCACGGCCAGCAGGAGTGCGGCCAGCAGTGGCCCGAGCTGGCCGACGAGGTGCGGCACGCCGCCGACGAACTGACCAGCCGCATCGGCGGCCACAGCGGTTAGGAACAAACCCGAGCAGATGCTGGAGACGGGCACGGCGGAGGGCATGCGCCGGGTCATGGGCCACCAGATCGACGCGCTGCTCACCGCCTGACCAGCACGACAGCCGCAGCCACCGCGGCTCAGGCCGTGCGGTGGCGGACCCACACGTTGGGTTCCACGTACACCGCACGGTCGTGCGCGGTGTCGCAGTGCACCGGCACCAGCGCGCCGGGCACGACCACGGCACCGTCGCGGTCGAACGGCAGCCCGGTCCACGCGCGCCACTGCGCGAGCGATCCGCTGACCGTCATCGACGTGGTGGCGACCTTCTCGATGGTGCCGCCCGCCTTCACGTGCACCCGCAGCCACGGGTCGGCGGGCAGACCGTCCGCGCGCCGCTGGTGGACGTAGTCGGCCATGGGCGTGTGCGGCTGCTGGTGCTTGGCGTTGGGCCGGACCGGGGCCACCAGCGTGTCGTGGCCCTGTCGGCCCACCGCCTGGCGCATGGCGGCCAGCACCTGGTAGGACAGGCCGCGGCCGAGGTAGGCGTTGTCCAGGGTGATCTCCAGCGCGCTGGCCGTGGTCAGCGGGTGCCCGGCGCGCTGGTCGCGGAACGCCCACGACAGCACCCGATCCCAGCCCTGGTCCGGCATCTCCTCCCGGCCGTCCAGGGTGGCGTTGAACGGCACGCTCAGCCCGCGGGCCACCACCCGGTCGCCGTCCGTGGCGACCACGCAGTAGTCCGGGAACACCTCGGCCACCTGGTCCAGCAGGGCGCTCGCGACCAGGTCGTGCGAGGTGAACACGGGCCACGACTCGTCGATCTCGTAGATCCGGCCGATCAGGGCCGGGCGCTCGGCGAGTGTGCTGATCTGGATGCTGTCGGCGCCGGTCACGGCGGGACAGCTTGCCACAGGCGCCGGGCTTCACCCACCCGAGTTCGCGCGGTTCACGTTCTCCGCGATCCGCGGCGGCACGGCCGGGCCCGGGGCCGCGCGGTGGCGACCCCGGGCCCGGCCGAACACGACAACCGTCCTGGTCGGAATCGGAATCAGATGTTGTTGTCCTTGACGAAGGCGGCGGCCACGTCGGTCGGGGTCTCCTTGTTCACGTCCACCTTGCTGACCAGCTCGGCCAGCTTGTCGGTGGTCAGGGCGGCGGAGACCTTGTTCAGCGCGGCCTTGCCCGCGTCGCTCACGCCGTCGGCGCGCAGCAGCGGCACGATGTGCTGGGCCGGGTACATGTTCTTCGGGTCGGCCAGCTCCACGAAGTTGTTGGCCTTGATGTCCGACGACGTGGTGAACAGGTTCACCACCTGGACGTCGCCGTTGCGCAGCGCGTCCACGGTGATCGGGCCGCCCGCGTCGGTGGTGCGGATCTCCTTGAACGTGCAGCCGTAGAGTTCCTTGATCTTGTCGGCCCAGCGCTGCGGCCACTCGCCCGCGCCGCCGAACACGAACTCCTGGCAGCGCGGCCCCAGCTCGGTCATGGACGTCACGCCGGAGTCGGCGGTCTGCTTGGTGACCACCAGCACGTCCTTGTCCTCGGCCTGGGCCTGGTCCAGCACGGCCAGTCCGCTGGGCACCTTGCTCTTCAGCGCCGCGTACACCTCGTCGGAGGTGGTCGTGGTGTTGGTCTTGTCGAAGTAGTTGAGCAGGTTGCCGGTGTACTCCGGCACCACCGTCAACGACTTGTCCTGCAACGCCCTGATCACCACGTCCCTGGCGCCGATGCCCGGCTTGACCGTGACGTTCACGCCCGCGTTGCGCAGCGCCGCCGCGTAGATCTCGGCGAGCACCTTGTTCTCGGTGAAGTCCGCCGAGCCGACCACCACCTGCCCGCCCTGGTCACCACTGCCCTGGTTGGCGCCGGACAGGGTCTCACTGGACCCGCACGCCGACAGCAGCAGCGCGGCTGCCGCCACCACGACGGCAAGTGTGCGTTTCATCGCTCGCTTCCTCCTGTTTCCCGCCGGCTGGCCATGATCGCCAGCTCTGCCGCGGACTCCCCAGTTGTGCCGGCCGCCCCGGTGTCACCGGACGCGCCGGACTCCCCCGCGTCCCCTGTTCGCTCGGGCTGGCTCGACCGGTTCGCGCTGGCCGGCCGCTTGGCCGCCCTGGCGACCACGCGCAGGCCGTGCGGCACCACCACGCGCTGGAACACCGCCAGCACCGCGTCCAGCAGCACGGCGAGCAGGGCGATCAGCACCGCGCCGGCCACGAACTGGCCGTAGTCGAGCACCCGCAGCCCGTCCAGCAGCGGCCGGCCCAGGCCACCCAGGCCGACGTAGGCGGCCACCGAGGCGGTGGCCACGACCTGGAGCATGGCGCTGCGGATGCCGCTCATCAGCAGTGGCGTGGCATTGGGCAGTTCGACCTGCCACAGCCGCTGCCAGCCGGTCATGCCCATGCCCCTGGCCGCGTCCACCACACCCCGGTCGACGTCCTGCACGCCGGCGTAGGTGCCGGCCAGGATCGGCGGGATGGCCAGCACCACCAGGCCGACCAGCACCGGACCGGTGCCGCCGCCGGCCACCAGGTAGAGCAGGGTGACCAGGCCCAGCGTGGGCAGCGCGCGGATCGAGTTGCTGGTGCCGACCAGCAGCAGGCCGCCGCGCCCGGTGTGCCCGACCCACAGGCCCAGCGGCACGCCGATCGCGCTGGCCGCGGCCACGGCGATCAGGCAGTACAGCAGGTGCTGGCCGACGCGGGCCGGCACGCCGGCCGGCCCGGTCCAGTTGGCGGGGTCGGCCAGCCAGGCGAACATGTCCGCGAAGATCATCCGCCGGTCACCTCCCCGGCCCTGGCCCACCGGGTGAGCCGGCGTTGCACCAGGACCAGCAGCCGGTCCACGACCAGCGCGAGCAGCAGGGTGAGCACCACCCCGACCAGGATCGGCGCGGGGTAGCGGCGGGAGAAGCCGTCGGTGAACAGCACGCCCAGTCCGCCGGTGCCGATCAGCGCGCCCACGCTGACCAGGCTGATGTTGCTCACCGAGCCGACCCGCACGCCCGCGCCCAGCACGGGCACGGCCAGCGGCAGCTCGACGGTGAGCAGTCGGTGCAGCGGGCGGTACCCCATCGCGGTGGCCGCGGCCACCACGTGCGCGGGCACCGCGTCCAGCGCGTCGGCGACCGGGCGGACCAGCAGCGCCGTGGTGTAGATGGTCAGCGCGGCGACCACGTTGACCGGGGACAGGATCTGGGTGCCGATGACGGCCGGGATCAGCACGAACAGGGCCAGCGACGGGATCGTGTAGACCACGTTGGCCACGCCGAACAGGCCGGCGCGCAGCCAGCGGAACCGGTGGGTGCACCAGCCCAGCGGCACGGCGAGCAGCACGGCGAGCACCACCGGCAGCAGCGACAGGTAGACGTGCTCGACCAGCCGGTCGAGGATCTCCCGCTGCGTGCCGGCGTTGCCCAGGTAGCGCAGGATCGAGTCCATCAGTGGCCGCGCTCCGCTCCCGTCGCGGTCGGCCGGGCCCGCTCGATCAGGTCGAGCACCTGCCTGGCGGTGACCACCCCGGCGTAGCCGCCCCGCTCGTCCACCACCACGCCCAGACCGGACGGGGAGGACAGGGCCGCGTCCAGCGCGCCGCGCAGGGGGGTGCCCGCCTGGTAGAGCGAACCGCCCGGGGTCAGCCCGGCCTCGGTCACCGCACCCTCCACAGTGGAGCGAGGGGGCAGCCAGCCGCGCGGGTGGCGCTGCTCGTCCAGGACCAGCACCCACTCGGCGGTGGGCGCGCCAGCGGGTTGCCCGATGGCCACTGTGGACACCTGGTCCAGTGCGACCTCGCCGGAGTCCACGAAGGACAGGGACCGGTAGCCGCGGTCGCGACCGACGAAGCCGGCCACGAAGTCGTCGGCCGGGCGGGCCAGCAGCTCCGCCGGCGCGGCGTACTGCGCGAGCACCCCGCCCTCCCGGAACACCGCGACCTTCTCGCCGATCCGCACGGCCTCGTCGATGTCGTGGGTGACGAACACGATGGTCTTGTCCAGCTCGTCCTGCAACCGCAGCAGCTCGTCCTGCAGCCCCTCGCGCACCACCGGGTCCACCGCGCTGAACGGCTCGTCCATCAGCAGCACCGGCGGGTCCGCGGCCAGCGCCCTGGCCACGCCCACGCGCTGCTGCTGGCCGCCGGACAGCTGGGCCGGGTAGCGCCGGCCCAGTTCGGCGGGCAGGCCGACCAGTTCCAGCAGCTCGGCGGCGCGGTGGCGGGCCCGGCCCCGGCTCCAGCCGGACAGCAGCGGCACGGTGGCCACGTTGTCCAGCACGGTGCGGTGCGGGAACAGCCCGGCCTGCTGGATGACGTAGCCGATGCCCCGGCGCAGCCTCGGCGGATCCGCCGCGCGCACGTCCTGACCGTCCACCAGGATGGTGCCCGAGGTGGGCTCGACCATCCGGTTGATCATGCGCAGCGAGGTGGTCTTGCCACAGCCCGACGGGCCGACGAACACCGTGATGATGCCGGCCTCCACGGTCAGGTCGAGCTGGTTGACGGCCACCGTTCCGTCGTCAAAGCGCTTGGTCACGGCCCGGAACTCGATCAACCCGAGGTCCTTCCGGTCGTGACGGCCACTCGCCGGCCGCCCCAGTAACAGCGGATCACCTGACTCGGTCAGGTGAGCGCCCGCAACAACACAAAGACCTTAGTCCGTTCGGCTGACGCAGGCAGCGAATTCCACCATGCGGACGGGTTGTCCCAACCCGCCCCCACGGCGTGCGCCGGCCGCCGCGCACGTAGGGTCACCAGGTTGTGACCAGCCAATCCGAGGAATCCGCTGACCACACCGACCAGCAGGGTGGTGCGGAACACGGGACTGACCGGCCGCGCACCGGGGGGCCGACCAGGGTGGGCGCGCTGCTGCGCGCGCACGGCGTGCACGGCCGGCCACTGCGCCGGGCGCTGGCCCTGCTGTGCGCCGGCTGGCAGCCCTTCGACGAGGTGGTCCGGCAGACCGCGCTGCCCCGCCGCACCGTGCAGGAGCTGGTGGAGGCGCTGGGCGAGGACGTCCGCCACGACCCGCGCGGCGAGGTGCCCCGGCTGCGCGTGGCCGCCGAACTGGCCGGCGACTACCGGCGCCGGTTCGGCCTGGACACCCGGCCGCCGGACGACCCGTTCGCCGAACTCGCCGCCGCCCACCCCGACCTGCTCGCCACGATCCGGGCGGACATCGCGGACGCGCCGCCGCCGCTGCCCGCCATGGACCACGTGCCGGCCACCGCCGAGACCGTGCTGCGCCGCGCGCTGTGGCTGGCCGAGCACTACGACCTGACCGGCGGCCGGCTGCTCTGCCTCGGCGACCACGACCTGACCTCACTGGCGGTGTGCGCGGTCAACCCGGACGTCGCGGTCACCGTGGTCGACCTGGACGAGCGCATCCTGGAGTTCATCGAGACCCGGGCGGCCCAGCGCGGCTGGAACATCCGCTGCCTGCACGCCGACCTGCGCTTCGGCTTCCCGCCCTCGGCCCAGGAATGGGCCGACCTGGTGTTCACCGACCCGCCGTACACCCCGGAGGGCATGGCGCTGTTCGTGGGGCGCGGGGTGTCCGCGCTGCGCGACGTGGCCAACGGCCGGGTGCTGGTCGCCTACGGCTACAGCGCGCGCAACCCGGCCCTGGGGTTGAAGGTGCAGCAGGAGGTGCAGCGGCTCGGCGTGGTGTTCGAGGCGGTCCTGCCCGGGTTCAACCGCTACCAGGGCGCGCAGGCCGTGGGCAGTGCCAGCGACCTGTACGTGTGCCGGCCGACCGCGCGCTCGGCCAAGCTGGCCCTGTCCGGCCCGACCCCGGCCGGCACCGCCCGCGCTGGAGCCGGCAGATCCGCCGCCGGCCGGACCGGCACCGGTCGGACCGGCATCTACACGCACGGCCCCCAGTCGATCGAGGCGAGCGAGCCAGCCGCCGACGTGGCCGAGTCGGTGTGGCAGCGGCTGCGCGAACTGGCCGCCCGACCCGGTTCCTCACCCGCGCCCAAGCCGCGCGGGCCGGGCTGGGACGAGCCGGTGGGCAAGGGCGCGTCCGCCCTGGCCGTGGACCTGACCGGCGACCCCGGGCCGTGGCTGCTGCGCACCCTGCTGGCCTGCGCGGCCGGGCGGATGGCGGCCCTGGTGCCCAACAACCACCCGGACATCGGCTCCGAGCGCGCCCAGCGCGACCTGGCCGACCTGGTGGCCGCCCGGTTCCAGCTGCGCTTCCTGCGCAGCACCCCGGACAGCAGGCACGCCGTGGTGGTGGCCGAGCACGTGCCGGTCGGCGCGCTGGACGCCGGCGGGCTGGCCGTGCGCGAGGTGCTGCTGCGCGCCCACGGCAAGCTGGGCAACGTGTGGCGCGAGGCCCTGGTCACCGCGTCCCGCGGCGAGCTGACCAAGCGGCAGGCCCGGGAGCGGGTCGAGGCGCACGCCCCGGCCGACGTGGACCTGGACGTCCGCCTGATCGACCTCCCCCGCCACCGCCTGGCCCCCCTGCTGGCCACCATCACCACCACCGCGAGTTGACCGTGCAAACCCCGCGAGTCGTGCGTGCAAACCCCGCGAGTCGACTTTCCAAACACCCCGAGTTGACTTTTCACGCAGGCCCATTCGGGTGAATCCGGCTCCCGCGCCGGCCAGCCGAGGGCCGCAGCCGTCCACGCGAGCCGGCCGACAACCACCCGGGTCGGCCAACGCGGCACCGGCCCGGCCGGCCAGCCGAACAGCGCCTGAGCCAGCCGGCGACAGCACCGGCCGGGCCGACAGCACCCACGACGCCGGCCCGGCCGACAACGCCCGCGGCACCGGCCCGGCCGACAACGCCCCGGGTCGGCCAACGCGAGGCCGGCCCGGCCGGCTGAAAACCGCGCCGGCCGAAAACCGCTCGCGTCGACCGGCCGGCTCGCCCGAGACTGGCGCGCATGACGCACCCCGGTCCCCCCGCACCCACCCCCGACCAGCTCCGGCGTGACCCACTCCCGCTGGCCGGCCGGGTCGCGCTGGTCACCGGGGTGAGCCGGCGCGCGGGCATCGGCTACGCCGTGGCGCGCCGGCTGGCCGCGCTCGGCGCGAGCCTGTTCCTGCACCACCACCTCCCGCACGACGCGGACCAGCCGTGGGGCGTGGAACCGGGCGGGATCACCGGGGTGGTCGACGGGGTGGCCGAGGCACTGGTCATCGGCGCGAGGGTCCACCACGCCGGCGCCGACCTGGCCGATCCCGAGGCCCCGGCCCAACTGCTGCGCGCCGCGCGAGACGCCCTGGGCCGGGTGGACATCCTGGTCTGCAACCACGCGCGCAACGGCGGCGACGGCCCGCTGTCCACTGTGGACGTGGCCATGCTGGACGGGCACTGGGCGGTGAACGCCCGCTCGTCGATCCTGCTCGCCCAGGCGTTCGCCGCCCACCAGGACCAGCACGCCCAGCACGGCGGCCGGATCGTGTTCCTGACCTCCGGCCAGAACCTCGGCCCCATGCCCGGCGAGGTGGCCTACGCGGCCAGCAAGGGCGCGCTCGCCGCGATCACCGCCACGCTCGCCGACGAACTGGCCGACCGGGGCATCACCGTCAACGCGGTCAACCCCGGGCCGGTCGACACCGGCTGGCCAAGCCCGGACCTGCACGAACTGGTCCGCCGCCGGTTCCCGGCCGGCCGCTGGGGCGAGCCGGACGACCCGGCCAGGCTGATCGCCTGGCTGGCCACGGACGAGGCGCGCTGGATCACCGGCCAGGTGCTCAACTCCGAGGGTGGCTTCCGCCGCTGACGCCAGCACCACGGGCCACCCACCGTGACGTCGCGAACCCGCCAGCACCTGGCTGGCGCCCTTGATGAGCTGATGCCCACTCCGCTCATCGACCGTGCGACAAGGACGTGGACCCGTGCCCGCACCCGCGGCGAGCGCCGCTCGGAAAACCGAACCAGCGCCCCGGCCGGCCATCATGTCCTGGCTGGCGGTGACATCCGTGATGGTCGGCATCTTCGCCATCGTCACCACCGAGATCCTGCCCATCGGCCTGCTGACCTCGATCGGTGCCACCTTCACCGTCTCGGCTGGCGTGGCCGGGCTGATGATGACCATGCCGGGGTTCCTGGCCGCGCTCGCCGCGCCGCTGGTGACCGCGGCCACCGCGCGCGTCGACCGACGAGTGGTGCTGGGCGCGCTCATCCTGCTGCTGGCACTGGCCAACTTCCTCGCCGCGGCAGCGGCCGACTACTGGCTGGTCGTCATCTCCCGGGTGCTCGTGGGAATCACCATCGGCGGGTTCTGGTCGGTCGGTGCCGGGCTGGCCGGCCGGCTGGTGCCGGCCGGGTCGGTGGGGCGGGCGAGGGCCGTGATCTTCGCCGCGGTGCCGCTGGGGTCCGTGCTCGGCGTCCCGCTGGGCACGCTCATCGGGGACGTCGCCGGCTGGCGGGTGGCGTTCGTCGTCATGGGGGTGCTGAGCCTGGCGGTCCTCGCCGCGCTGGCCGTGGTGCTTCCCCCGCTCCCACCCGAGCAGGTCACCCGGCTGGCCGTGCTCGGCGGTCTGCTGCGCACCACCAACACCCGCTTCGCGCTGGCCGCGACGGTTCTCGTCGTGCTCGCCCACTTCGGCGCCTACACCTACGTCACGCCGTTCCTGACGCAGGTCACCGCGGCCGACCCCAGCCTGGTCACGGTGTTCCTGTTCGGCTACGGCGCCGCCGGGATCGTCGGCAACTTCGTGGCCGGTGCCACCGCGGCGCGCCGGCCGCGCACCACCTTCGCGGCAGCGGCGGCACTGATCGCCGCGGTGACCTCGCTGCTGCCGGTGCTGGGCCGCTCGGCCGCGGGGGCGCTCGCCCTGCTGGTGCTCTGGGGAGTCGCCTACGGCGCGGTCCCGGTGTGCTCGCAGACGTGGTTCGCCAAGGCCGCTCCCCAGGCACCCGAGGCGGCATCGGTGCTGTTCACCGCGTCGTTCCAGGCCACCATCGCCACCGGCGCACTGGCCGGCGGTCTCGTCGTCGACCACTCCTGTCCAGCCGCGGTCATGGTGCTGGCCGGCGCGACCGCGGCACTGGTCCCGGTCATCGCCTGGGCGCACCACGCGCGCCGGCTCACCTGGCCGACGGCCGGCTAGCGCGGGCTCAGCCGGCGCGCGGCACGTGCAGCGAGCCCAGGGCCAGCACCGACCGGAACTCCTTGGGCGGCACCGGCCGGGAGAACAGCCAGCCCTGGTAGGCGTCCACGCCCACGCCGCGCAGCACGTGGAACTGGGTGGCGGTCTCCACGCCCTCGGCCACGCAGCTGCGCCCCATGGCACGGGCCATGTCCACCACGGCGCGGGCCACCGCGAAGTCCGAGGAGTTGTTGCCGACACCGGCCACGAACCGCCGGTCCACCTTGATGATCTGCGCGGGCAGGTCCTTGAGCCGGGCCAGCGACGAGTAGCCGGTGCCGAAGTCGTCCACGGCGAACCGCACGCCCCGCTCCACCAGCTCGCCCATGGCCTGCCTGGTCCGGGACGGCAGGTCGACCAGCGCGGTCTCGACCAGCTCCAGCACCACCCGGTCCCACTCGATGCCGGCCTCGGCCACCGCGCTGGCCACCGCGTCGGCGAAGTCCGGGTCGCCGGGCACCAGGCCGGACAGGTTCACCGCGACCGCGACCCGCCGGCCGTCCGGCACGGTCCAGGTGGCGGCCTCGCGCAGCGCGGTGCGCAGCACCCACCGGTCCAGCTCGCGCAGCAGGTCGCCCTGCTCGGCCACGGGCAGGAACACGTCGGGCGGCAGCAGGCCGCGGTCCGGGTGCGGCCAGCGCACCAGCGCCTCGGCGGTGAGCACGGCCCCGTCCACCCCGACGACCGGCTGGAAGTGCAGGGCCAGGCCGTCCTTGGCGAGCGCGTCCCGCAGCTGACCCTCCAGGTGCACCTGCCGGTCGGCCGAGGCGATCAGCGCGGCACTGGCCAGGTGCACCCGGCCGGCGCCGCCGCGCTTGGCCTCGAACATGGCCGCGTCGGCGAAGCGGAGCAGGTCGTTGCCGGTGGTCCTGGTCCCGTTGGGCATGGCGGCACCGATCGAGGCGGACACCCGGACCAGCTGGCCGTGCACGGGCACGACCGTGCGCAGCAGGCTGGCCACCCGGTTGGCCAGCGCGTCCACCCCGCCGGCCGCCTCGATGTCGGCGCAGATGATCACGTACTCGTCGCCGGACAGCCGGGCCGCGGTGCAGCCGGTCGGCAGCCCGCCCTCCAGCCGCCTGGCCAGCGCGACCAGCAGCTCGTCCCCGGCGTCGTGGCCGAGCGAGTCGTTGACCCGCTTGAAGTTGTCGATGTCGCAGAACAGCACCGCGACCTTGGCCGCGTCCTCGCCCTTGAGCAGCTCGCCCAGCATCTCCTTGACCGCCGCCCGGTTGGGCAGGCCGGTCAGCTCGTCGTGGGTGGCCTGGTGGCGCAGGGCCTCGGCGGTGCGGCGGCGCTCGGTGACGTCCTGGAACACCACCAGCCAGAAGCGCCGGCCGTCGTCCTGCACGGAGATGGCGATGTGCAGCTCGCAGTAGACCAGTTCCCCGTCCGAGCGCACCAGCAGCCGCTGCGGCACCTTGTAGACCCGGTCGGTGCCGTTGTTCATCCGGGCCACCGAGCGCAGCCGGTCGGCGTTGTCCTCCGGGTGGGTCAGCTGCTCGGCGGTCATGCCGCGCAACTGGTGCAGGTCCATCCCCAGCAGGTCGCACAGGGCGTCGTTGGCGTCGATCAGCCGCTCGGCCTCGTCGAACAGGCCGATGCCGACCGGGGTGACCGCGACCAGGTCGGTGAACCGCTGACTGGAGCGCTCCATCCGGGTCTCGGTGGCCCGCTGCTCGGTGATGTCCTGGGCGGTGCCCACGACCAGCGAGCGCCCCTCCTGGTCGGCGGCCACCATGCCGTGGCAGCGGAACACCCGCACGCTGCCGTCGGTGCGCACCAGCCGGTGCTCGCACTCCACCGGCTCGCCGGTCTCCACCAGCTGCCGCCACACCGCGTCCACCCACGCCCGGTCGTCGGGGTGCACCAGACCGAGGTAGGTCTGGTAGGTGCGCGGCGCGTCCGGCGGCAGGCCGTAGAGCCCGAGCAGCATCTCCGACCACGCGAGCCGGTCGGTCTGCGGGTCCCACTCCCAGGTGCCCAGCCGGGCGGCGCGCTGCGCGTCGGCCAGCCGGCGCCGGTCGTCGCGCAGCTGCCGCTCCAGCGCCCTGGCCTGGGTGACGTCCTGGATGGTGCCGTGCAGGCACTCCACCTGGCCGGTCTCGGACAGCTGCGCGCGGGCCCGGCACACGTACACGCGCCGGCCGTCCCAGCTGCTGACCTCGGTCTCCACCGGCTCGACGCTGCGGGTGCGCAGCACCTGCTCGTGCATGGCCTTCAGCCGGGCCTGGTCCTCGTCCCGCACCCCGGCCAGCAGGTCGTCGCCGGGCACCACGCCGGCCTCGGCGTACATCTCCATCAGCACGGCGCTGCGGTGCACCACGCCGGTCCTCGGCTCGTAGGTCCAGCTGCCGACCTTGGCGATCCGCTGCGCCTCCAGCAGCCGGCCGCGCTCCACCGCCAGCTCGGCGTCGGCGCGCCACTGCTCGGTGATGTCCCTGATGTAGCCGGTCACCCGTTCGACCCGGCCGTCCTCGCCGCGCCGCACCGTGCCGCCCGAGCGGATCCGGCGCGGCTCGCCGTCCGGCCGCACGATCCGGTACTCGATGTCGACGGGCGTGCCCGAGACCTGGTGGTCCTGCCAGTACTTGGCGACCATCTCGCGGTCGTGCGGGTGGACCACGTCCAGCAGTGCCGGCATGCCGGGGACCACCGTGCCGGGCCGCAGCCCGAGCAGGGTGTAGTGCGCCTCGGACCACACCGTCGTCCCGGTGCGCGGGTCGTGCTCCCACGAGCCGATGCCGGCGACCTGCTGCACCTCCCGCAGCCGGCGCCGCTCGTCGGTCAGCTCGGCGACCTGGTCGACCAGGTCGGAGACGTCCACCAGCACCACGGTCTGCATGTCCGGCCCCGGCGCGTCCGGCGCGGGCAGCCGCACCACGCGCACCGGTAACTCGTCGCCGTCGCCGCACCGCAGCCGGTGCCACGCCGCGTCACCGACCAGCAGGTCGTCCAGGGTGCGGCCGACCAGGTCCTCGGCCCGCTCCACCCGGGCCAGCTCGGCCGCGCCCGCGTTGGCCGCGACCACCAGCCCCCGCCCGTCGCACAGCAGCGCGGGAGCATCCGGCAGCACCGGCCCGTCGAGGGTGGTCGCGGTCCGACCGGCGACCTGTTGTGTCGGTCCAAGCACAACCGGAGCGCGTCCCACCCGCTCGGTCACGGTTCCACCCTCTCCGCCCGCGTCCACCGCCGGTGGTGGCACGCACTGGCCAGACCGGCGGCCTGCTCAGCAGTGCCCAGCACCCGGGCCGTGGACATGGCCCTGCCCCGGAAAGCACATCCGAGGACAGGGACGGTAGCGCGTCAACGTGCCGCAGCCCAGTCCCCTGGCGGTATTGCTCTGGCCGGCAGGACACCGAACTGCTGCAACACTCCCAGCGACTCCTCGCCTCAGGCTACCCCGTCCTGGCGCGCCGCCCTGGCAACCGCGGCCGCCACTTCCGGGCCAACCCGCGGGTCGAGCGCGCTGGGCACGATCCGGTCGACCGCGAGGTCCTCGGCCGCCACCGAGGCGATCGCGTCGGCCGCGGCCAGTTTCATGTTCTCGGTGATCCGCCGGGCGCCGGCGTCCAGCGCGCCTCGGAACACGCCGGGGAAGGCCAGCACGTTGTTGATCTGGTTGGGGAAGTCGCTGCGCCCGGTGGCCACCACGGCCGCGTGCCGCGCGGCGATGTCGGGGTGGATCTCCGGGTCCGGGTTGGACAGCGCGAACACGATGGCCTCCGGCGCCATGCCGGCGATCAGCTCCTCGGGCACGCGCGCCGAGGACAGGCCGAGGAACACGTCGGCGCCGCGCAACGCGTCGGCCAGACCGCCGCGGATGCCGCGCGGGTTGGTCCGCCCGGCCAGTTCGGCCTTGACCGGGTTGAGGCCGTCCCGTCCGGCGTGGACCACCCCGCGCGAGTCCACCACGGTCACGTCGGCCACGCCCGCGGCCAGCAGGATCTTCGTGCAGGCCACCCCGGCCGCGCCCGCACCGGAGACCACCACCCGCAGGCTGGCGATGTCGCGGCCGAGCGCGGCCGTGGCCCCGCGCAGCGCGGCCAGCACCACGATGGCGGTGCCGTGCTGGTCGTCGTGCATGACCGGGCAGTCCAGCGCCTCGACCAGCCGGGCCTCCAGTTCGAAGCAGCGCGGCGCGGCGATGTCCTCCAGGTTCACCGCGCCGAACGAGGGCCGCAGCCGGACCAGGGTCTGCACGATCTCGTCGACGTCGGTGGTGTTCAGCACCAGCGGGATGGCGTCGAGCCCGCCGAAGGTCTTGAACAGCGCGGCCTTGCCCTCCATCACCGGCAGCGAGGCGCTGGCGCCGATGTCGCCGAGGCCGAGCACGGCGGTGCCGTCGCTGACCACGGCCACCAGCCGGTGTGTCCACGTGTACTGGGCGGCCAGGCCGGCGTCCTGGGCGATCGCCCGGCTCACCCGGGCCACGCCCGGGGTGTAGGCGATGGCCAGCGCGCGCGGGTCGGACAGCGGGGCGGTCACGTCGATGCCGAGCTTGCCGCCCTGGTGCGCCTGGAAGATCTCCTCGTCGGTGAGCTGGGTGGGGCTGTCATTCACGGTGGTCACGGCGTCCCTCTCGAAACGGACCGCAACGCCTGCGGTCACGCGCGGCTGCGGATGTGGGTGGACAACGCGTGGTGCGCCACCACCTCCACCCGGGTGGCGGCGCGCGGGATCTCCGATGGGTTGACACCGGCTGGGATGTGGTCGTCCGCCGAGCACGCGAACCGGGTCTGGTGGCGTCGCGACGGGTCCTGCGGTTCGGCTCAGTGTGCCAGGCGGAACGATCCCTGTCTGCGGCAGGGATCACAGTTTTTCCGCAGGTCAGAGGGTGTTTTGCAAGACGTCCGTCCGGTTTTTTGAACTGATCGGTCACTATCCGCAGGTGGCATCGATCCCGAATCGGCCTGGCCCGCCCGGATGCTTAGGCTGACCGCCATGCGCGTACGTGAACTGCGGATCGCCGGTGCCTTCGAGTTCGTCCCACCGAGCTTCCCCGACGAGCGGGGCCTGTTCGTGGCCCCGTACCAGGAACCGGCCTTTGTGGAGGCTGTCGGCCACCCGCTGCACGTCGCCCAGACCAACCACAGCGTGTCCCGGCGCGGCACCATCCGCGGCGTGCACTTCGCGGACGTGCCGCCCGGCCAGGCCAAGTACATCCACTGCCCGCGCGGCCGGCTGCTGGACGTGGTCATCGACCTGCGGGTCGGCTCGCCCACCTTCGGCCAGTGGGACCAGGTGCTGCTGGACGCCGACGAACCGCGCGCGGTGTACCTGTCCGAGGGACTGGGCCACGCGGCGATGGCGCTCGCCGACGACACCGTCATGCACTACCTCTGCTCGACCAGCTACAACCCGACCGCCGAGCACGGCGTCAACCCGCTGGACGCCGCCCTCGGCCTGCCGTGGCCCACCGACATCACCCCGATCCTGTCCGAAAAGGACGCCGCGGCCCCCACGCTGGAGCAGGCACTGGCGGCCGGGCTGCTGCCCGACTATGCCGAGTGCCTGGTCCACTACGACTCACTGCGCGTCACGGTCGGCTAAACCCGCCCGGCCCGTCCGGTTCGGACGGCCCAGCGGGTTTGGCCGCGCCGGGCGGCTCAGCCGGCCCAGGTGGGTCCGCCGGCCCGGGTGGGTCCGCCGGCCCGGGTGGGTCCGCGGCCTGGCGCAGCCGGCCCGGCCGCGGCCACAGCCGCCAGCGCACCACGCCCAGCACCTCGGCGGCGCCCAGATCGTGGGAGTCGGTGGAGGCGAACCGGTTGTCGCCCACCACGAACCACCCGCCGGCCATCGGCCGCACCGCGCGCTTGACCGACAGCTGCGCCGGCCGCGCCGGCCAGCGCACCAGCACCACATCGCCCGCACTGGCCCGCGCGCGCGTGCTGACCAGCACGATGTCCCCATTGGACAGGGTGGGCGCCATGGACGGACCACGAACCCTGACCCGCCGGACCGGATACCTGTCAACGCGTGCCAACGATCACCTCCCGCCTGCCTGCTCCGCACTCTCGGAGTAGGGTCCTTCCCGTCGGAGCATTCACTGTCAGGGAGGAAAGATGCGACTGCTGTCGCGCGTCCTCGGTCCGCGCCTGGAGGCAACCGCTCACTGCGATCTCCCCTGTGGGGTCTACGACCCGGCGCAGGCCAGGATCGAAGCCGAGTCGATCAAGGCGATCCAGGAAAAGTACCAGGCAAACGAGGACCCCGAGTTCCGCACCCGGGCGATCCTGATCAAGGAGCAGCGCGCCGAGCTGGTCAAGCACCACCTGTGGGTGTTGTGGACCGACTACTTCAAGGCACCGCACTTCGAGAAGTACCCGCAGCTGCACGACCTGTTCAACCGGGCGACCAAGGCCGCTGGTGCGAGCGGCGCCAAGGGTTCGATGGACCCGGCCAAGGGCCAGGAGCTGCTCGACCTCATCGCCGAGATCGACAAGATCTTCTGGGAGACCAAGCAGGGCTGAGGTCAACAGCCTGACTCCACGACGCTGGCCAGCGGAACCCCTTCCACTGGCCAGCGTCGTCGTTGTTGTCCAGCCCGTCCAGCCGATGTCGTCAGGACACCGGTGATGCTGGCCAGTCCCGTGCTGCGGGTCCTGGTGGGCGCGGGTGCGGCCACCTGGGCCGCGGCGCTCTGGCCGGTCCTGCGCGACCGGACGTCGTGGGGCTTCCGGCTCTGGTGGGCCTGGCACCGGCGGTTCCGCGACAAGCAGCGGTAGCCGACCCGGCGGCAGCACCCCTGGTCAGTCGCCCCAGTGGCCAGTCGCCCCAGTGGCCAGTCGCCCCGGCGGTCAGTCCTGGCCCCAGTAGGGCTCGCGGCGGTCATCGAAGCCGTGCTGGATGCGCAGTCGCACGGCCGGGTGGATGGCCAACTCGTACATCCGGGCCGGGTTCACCCAGTCGGCCTTCATGGTCTGGTCCCGGGTGTCCAGCTCGCCGTCGGACGGGGTGGCCCGGAAGCACAGCACGAACTCCTGGCGGACCTCGCCGTCGTCGTGGGCGACCACGTGCGCCGGATCCGAGTAGACGCCGACGAGTCCGGTCACCGCCACGCGGACACCGGTTTCCGCGTACGTGGTGCGCAGCACCGCGTCCAGCGGGGTCTCCCCCGGCCGCTGCTCACCGCCGGGCAGCGTGTGCAGGTCCTGTTCGGCCCGGTGGACCAGCAGCACCCGGCCGGCCCCGTCCTGCACGAAGGTGTTCACCGCCGGGCGCAGGCTGTTGGCCCTGGGCGCGTCCGGGTCGTTGAAGTGGTCGACGGCACCCAATGGTTCCTCCTCACCGGCCAACCCCCGGGTCAGGACGGCATCGCGGTCACCAGCGCGGTCATGGAGGTCGTCACCGCGTCCGCCCCGGCGTCGCCGAGCACGGCCGCCCGCCTCGGGTTCGGGCTGTAGCCGATGGCGCGCGCCCCCGCGCTGTGTGCGGTGCGCACGTCGCTGGTCTGGTCCCCGACCAACACGCACTCAGTGTCCGAACAGGACAGTGCGGTGGCCGCCCTGGTGAACAGGTGCGGGTCGGGCTTCATCAGGTCGGGCCGGGTCGGGTCGCGGCCCTCCACCCGGTCCACGCACCCGGCGAGGTCGTGCTCCTCCAGGTAGCGGTGCACCGCCTCGGGCGCGTTGTTGCTGACGATGCCGACCGGCCGGCCGCTGTCGTGCCAGGCGCGGATCACCTCGGCGCCGCCCGGGGTGGGCACGGCCGTGCCGGCCGCCTCGTACTCCCGCGCGGCCAGCGTGGTCTCCACCTGGACCCGCAGCGGGCCCGACATGCCACCCACGTACCCCAACAGCTCGTGCGGGCCGGCCCCGACCTCCACCGGCAGGTCGACCCCGTGCGCGGCGATGATCCGACGCAGCTCCGCGGCGATGTCCCTGGCGGTCAGCCGGGCGAACAGGTCGCACACCGGACCGTCGAAGTCGAGCAGCAGCGCCCGCGCCCCCGCGAGCACCCGCCGCAGCGCCTCCAGGTCCTCGGTCACTGAAGAACTCACCGGTCCATCGTCGGGGCTGACCGCGCTCTCCGCAGCGCCGACCAGACCGGGCCCCCACCTGATCGACCCCGGTGGGGCGGTCGCGACCAGCGCGGATCAGGTCGGCGGCACCTACCATGAGCCGGTGTCAGCCAATGCGACGTCAGCCGTCTACCTGATCCGGCACGGCCAGACCGAGTGGTCGGAATCCGGACAGCACACCAGCCGCACCGACATCGCGCTGACCGAGCGCGGTGAGCAGCAGGCCCGCCGGTGCGGTGCGGTGCTGGCCAGGCTGCGCGGCACCGACACGGCGCCCACCCTGGTGCTGGCCAGTCCCCGCCAGCGCGCCACGCGCACCGCCGAGCTGGCCGGGCTCACCGTGGACGAGACCACCGAGGAACTGGCCGAGTGGGACTACGGCGACTACGAGGGCCGGACCACGCCGCAGATCCGCGAGGACGTTCCCGGGTGGACGGTGTGGACCCACCCGACCCCCAACGGGGAAACCGCCGACCAGGTGGCGGCCAGGGCCGACCGGGTGCTCGACCGCGTCCGGGTGGCGCTGGCCTGCGGTGACGTGGTGCTGATCGGGCACGGCCACTTCAGCCGGGTGCTGACCGCGCGCTGGCTGGGCCTGCCGGCCAACGCCGGCCTGCACTTCGGCGTCGACCCCGCCTGCGTCAGCGTGCTCGGCCACGAGCGCGGCGACCCGCAGATCCGCCGGCTCAACGTGCCGCCGTGGGAGGACTGAGCCGTGGGAGGACCGACCCGGTTGGCGGACTGGCCCGGTTGACGGAGCGCCTCGGCGCGACCGCTCCCCGGCTCAGAACCGTTCCGCCAGGGTGAGCGTCACCCAGTAGAGCGGTGGTCCGCCGGACATCCGGGTGACCGTGCCCTGTCCGGTCGCCCCGGCGAAGTCCCCGGTGCCGCCGGTGACGGTGACCTCGGCCGCGGGCATGTCGTCCGGGTCGACGTCGGTGTAGCTGCCGAAGTAGCTGATCTCCCCGTCGTCCAGCCGTGCCGTGGTCTCCACCTGGGTCACCTGGTGCGCGGTGTCGGTGCCCAGCGCCGTGCCCGCACTGCCCCAGCGCACCCGCGCGTCACCGATCGGCGCGCCGTCCGCGTCGTAGAGCGTGGCCTCGGCCAGGCGGAACGTGCCGGGCAGCGTGCCGACCTTGGTGACCTGGTCCAGGAACAGCTGGAACTCCAGGGTGGGTGCCCAGGGTCGGGCGGCGGCCGGCGCCGCCGCGCCCAGGTGGCCGCCCGCGAGCAGCAGCGCGGCCCCGAGCAGGGCGAGCCCCCGCCGCCACCGCGACAACGACACCGCTCGACCAGCCCGCGGGCCCCCTGGCCGGGACAACACCGTGCGCATCGACGCTCCCTGTGCTGACGCCCCGGGGGCGCGGTGCGCGCGCCCCCGGGTGGACACGTCGACTGTGCGGTGCGCCGCCCGCCACCTCCAGCCGGCCACGCGGGCCGGCCGCGGGAATCACCCGGCCGGCTGGCCCACCCCGGTCAGCCGGTGGCCGCGGTTCAGCCCTGGTGCCGGCGCTGCCACTTGGTCTGCGGCACGCCCCGCTCGTGCCTGCCCTGCTGGCCGTGCCTGGCGAACCAGCCGTGCCGGCCGCCCTGCTGGCCGGCGTCCGGCTGCTGACCGGGACCCGGCTGCTGGGTGGGGCCCGCTTGCCGCCCCACGTCCGCCGCACGCCCCGTCGCCGCCTGTCCCCCTGTCTCCGGGCCTCCCCCGGCCGGTGGCGGCCCCTGCGGGGCTCCTGGGGCCTGCTGGCCGGGTGCCCGGCCCTGCTGGGTGGGCACGGACGGGTAGGCCACCCCGTAGTAGTCGTACAGCTCCTGCTCCTGCTGGCCGGACATGTGCCCGCCCTCGGCCTGGACGCGCGGGGCGGAACGCACCTGGCTGCGGTGCACCGGCACGCGCACGGTGTTGCCCCGCACCTCGGCCTGGTCGATCGGCACGAACGCATCGCCGTGGCCGAACAGCGCGAAGCGCCGCACGCTCGCCCACACCGGTTCACCGGACCGGTCGTCCAGGTACACCTGCTCGATCCGGCCCAGGCGGTGGCCGGCCGGGTCGTAGACCTGGTCGTGGAAGATCTGCGGGACCAGCTTCCTGTCGATCATGCTCGCTCGCTCCTCGCCCCGGATGGCTGCTCTCCCGCCTGGCGTACCTCGTTTCCAAGACCATCAGCCGGGCCGGCCGGCCACCTCACCCGCGGCGGGGAGGGCCGAACGCTCCACCCGGGGCACCCCGGGCAGCACCGGGGCCACAACCAGGCAGCACCGGGGCACAACCGGGGCAGCACCGGGCAGCCGTCAGCTCCCCTTGCGCCCGACGGCCACGTGGCACACGAACGGCGCGGCGCCGGCCGCCGGCCAGTCGTCCTGGTCGGTCCGCCACCTGGCCGCGGCCACCACCCCGGGTTCGAGCAGCTCCAGCCCGCGCATCAGCCTGGTGATCTGGATCGGGCAGCGCGGGGTGATCGCGGTGGTGATGTTCTGCCTGGCGAGTTCGGCCAGGGGCGCGACCGCCTCGGGCACGCTGGCCGGACCGTCCAGGTGCGCCAGGACCAGCATGCTGCCCGGCGCCATGACCGCGCGGTAACCGGCGATCACCCCGTCGGGGTCGTCGGCGTCGGACAGGTAGTGCAGCACCCCGACCAGCAGCACCGCCACCGGCTGGGTGAAGTCCAGCAGCCGCCGGGTCTCGGGCGCGTGCAGCACGCCGCGGTGGTCGCGGAGGTCCGCGCGCACGACCGCGGTGTGCTCGTCGGCCTTGAGCATGGCGCGCGCGTGCGCCACGGTGACCGGGTCCCGGTCCACGTACACCACGCGCGCCGCCTGGTCGACCTCCCTGGCCACCTGGTGCACGTTCCCGGCCGTGGGCAGACCCGAACCCAGGTCCAGGAACTGGCGGATGCCGGCGGCCAGGCACAGCCGCACCGCGCGGCGCAGGAACGCCCGGGTGTGCCGGCAGATCTCGGCGCTGGGGAAGAACCCCGCCATCCACTCGCCGACGCGCCGGTCGACCGCGAAGTTGTGCGCACCGCCGAGGAAGTAGTCGTAGAGCCGAGCCTCGTTCGGCCGCTCAACATCGACGTTGCTCGGCACCCAGTTGAGACTGTCCTGCACAGTGGCACCTCGCCGGGGCTGGCGGAGCGGCGGACGCACGCCGTGCGGTGCCGCCTGCTCCACTCGTGTCGTGTCCATTGCCTGGCCGACCAGGCGGGCCGACCAGGCACACATCCTGGCGGACCGGCCGAGCGCCGGTCAGGTCGCGTCGTGCCCGGCCGTGTCCAGCCGGTGGGCGGCCCAGGCCCGGACCGGGTTGGACAGCAGCAGGGCGATCACGCTCAGGCAGAACAGCCCCACGCCCACGGCGATCACCAGTCGGTCGGCCTCGCGCAGGTACCAGGCGACGCCGAGCAGCAGCAACTGGACCACGATCGCCGGGGTCCGCGCCCACCGCCTGCCCAGCAGCAGACCCACCGCCGCGGCCAGCACGCCCGCGCTGAGCACCGCGAAGTAGCCGAGTTCCCCGAAGATGTTCAGGCCCGGCTGGTTGCCGACGCGGACCGCGCTGACCGCGAGCGCGATCGCGAAGCCGAGCCCGGCCAGCCCCTGCACACCGACCAGCGCACCGGCCACCCGAAGCTGACTCGGCCCGCCGGAACCGCGCTGACCAGCGTCGGAGCCGGCCTCGGCAGGGGGTTCGGGGGTGGGGTTCTTGCTGGGCACTGGTGGCCTCTCACGTGGCGAAGCGATGCCTCGAAAATCTGTGTCAGTGACGGTGCGTACTCTGCTACCGATCGTAAGCCACCCGGTCGGACGGTCCCAGGCCACCACCGGAGAGGCGAAGATCAAGCCGTCGTCGGCGAGCCACGGTCGTGTGGGGTGCACTCGTCGCAACGGCAGCGAAGGACGTTTGGGCGAGGAGAGAGGGGCGCGGGGCGCACTTTCGGGCAACTGAATATCGCTGGACAGGAGCAGCGTCCGCCGCGCTTGGTCGCGCGCTGTCTTACTGTGAGGGTCGTGCGCGCACTATTGGTGGTCAACCCGCAGGCGACATCGACCACGCCTGCCGGACGTGACGTGCTCGCTCATGCCTTGGCCAGTGCGGTCAAGCTTGAGGTGGTGGAGACCCACTACCGCGGCCACGCCGCGGACACGGCCAGACACGCGGTGACCGACGGGGTCGACCTGGTCGTGGCCCACGGGGGCGACGGCACGGTCAACGAGGTCGTCAACGGCCTGCTGCGGGACGGTGCCGGCGAGCACGTGCCGATGCTGGGCGTGGTGCCCGGTGGGTCGGCCAACGTCTTCGCCCGTGCTCTCGGCCTGCCCAGGGACCCGGTGGAGGCAACGCACCACCTGCTCAAGGCCATCGAGGCCGGGCGGAGCAGACAGGTGGGGCTCGGCCGGGCCGCCGGCCGCTGGTTCACCTTCAACGCCGGTCTGGGCTGGGACGCCGACGTGGTGGCCGAGGTGGAGCGGCGCCGGTCAACGGGCTGGCGGCCCAGTCCGACCGGGTACGCCAGGACCGCGCTGTCCAGCTACTCCCGCCAGCTGCGGGAGAAGACGGCGATGACCGTCGAGCTGCCCGGCCAGGAGCCGATCACCGGGCTGCGGCTGGTGTTCGTGTCCAACACCGACCCGTGGACCTACCTGGGACCCCGCCCGATCCGGCTCAACCCGCACTGCACCTTCGACGGCGGCCTCGGCCTGTTCGGCCTGCGCCAACTGGGGCTGCCCACCGTGCTGCGCCACCTCGGTCAGGTTTTCCGCGATGTTTCGCCGCACGGCGGGAATCTTGTGCGCCGCGATGACGTTGAGTGGGTACGGGTCTCCTGCGAACAGCCGGTGCACCTGCAGATTGACGGCGATCACCTGGGCCAGTGGAGCGAGGTCGAGTTCCTCGCGGTTCCCAACGCCCTGCGTGTTGCGGTGTAGGCTGTTCGTAATCGGTTCGTTACCTTTTGGTGATTTGAGCCGGCCCGGGTGCCGCTAGCAGCGATTTCGCAGGTCAAGTGCGTCGATCTTTCGGGTGAGTTCACTCACCGGGATGGAGCTAAGCCCTTGACATCACGGCTGTTCGTGAAAGCATTCACAAGCACCCCAAACGACCGCTGACGACAACCGGCGCGTGTTACGCGCGCCTAGCGAGGAGCAAGGAACAATGGACTGGCGCCACCGCGCGACCTGCCGTGACGAGGACCCCGAGCTGTTCTTCCCCGTCGGGAACAGTGGTCCTGCGCTCCTGCAGATCGCCGAGGCGAAGGCCGTCTGCCGCCGCTGCCCCGTGATCTCCGACTGCCTGGCTTGGGCGCTGGAGAGCGGGCAGGACGCCGGCGTGTGGGGCGGAATGAGCGAGGATGAGCGACGCGCCCTCAAGCGGCGCAATGCCCGCACCCGGTCTCGGAGCAACGCCTGAGTCGGTTCTCCACCGTCACGCGGGAGAACCACGACAACAAGCCGAGCTCCGGAACGGCATCCCCGTCACCCGGGGATGAGTCCCGATGACCGCTCGCACGGTTGCCCGATGGACAGTTGCGAAGGGGCCGGCACCCACGGGTGCCGGCCCCTTCGCCCTGTCCGGACCAGTCTCACCCGTCGGCGGCCCGGTGCTTGCCGGCGAGTAACAACGCCTGGGCCGGGCACAGCTCCACGGCCTGCTGGACCGTGTCGACCTGGTCGGGTTCGGGGTGCTCGGTGAGCAGCACCACCCGACCGTCGTCCTCGCTCTGGTCGAACACCTCGGGCGCGGTCAGCACGCACATGCCAGCGCCAACACAGCGCTCGCGATCAGCTTTGATCTCCATACCCACAGCCTGCCTCACCAGGTGACGGGGAGTCGGTGCACCCCGTAGATGTTCATGTCGTGCCGCAGCGGCACCTCCTCGGCGGGCACGGCCAGCCGCAGCTCGGGGAAGCGCCGGAACAGCGCCCGGTACCCGATCCGCATCTCGATGCGGGCCAGCTGCTGGCCGAGGCACTGGTGCACGCCGTGCCCGAAGGCCAGGTGCCCCTGGGCCGAGCGGGTCAGGTCCAGTGTGTCCGGGTCGGCGAACTTGTCCGGGTCGCGGTTGGCCGAGGGCAGCGCCAGGGTGAGCGTCTCGCCCGCGCGGATGAGCTGGTCGCCCAGGTGGATGTCCACCAGCGCGGTCCGGGTGGTGCCGAACTGGATGATGGTGAGGTAGCGCAGCAGCTCCTCCACGGCGTGCTCGGCCGCTGTCGGATCGCCGCACAGCGCGGCCAGTTGGTCGGCGTGGCCCTGGTCGCGGTGGTTGATCAGCGCGAAGGCGCCGAGGGCGAGCATGTTCGCGGTGGTCTCGTGCCCGGCGACGAGCAGCAGGAAGCTCACCCCGGCCAGTTCCTCGTCGGTCAGCTCGCCGGTGGCGATCAACCCGCTGAGCAGGTCGTCGGCCGGCTCGGCGCGCTTGTGCCGGACGAGATCGGCCATGAACGCGCCGACCGACTCACTGGCCGCCCGCACCTGTTCGGCGGTGGCGTCCAACCGCAGCAGGGTCGCGGTGTCCCGCTGGAACACGTCCCGGTCGGCGTAGGGCACGCCGAGCAGTTCGCAGATCACCAGGGACGGGATGGGCAGTGCGTACGCCGCCACCAGGTCGGCCGGGGGCCCGGCCTGCACCATCGCGTCCAGGTGCTGCTCGGCGATCTGCTCGATCCTGGGCTCAAGCAGGCGCATCCGGCGCACGGTGAACTGGCCGGTGAGCAGCCGCCGGTACCGGGTGTGCTCGGGCGGGTCCATGGCGATGAACATGCCGGGTGCCGCCGGCCTGCCCAGCAACGGCGTCAGTCCCGGCCGGGGCACCGCGGTGCGGCGCAACTCCATCCGCGAGCTGAACCGGGTGTCGGCCAGGACGGTGCGGCTCAGCTCGTGGTTGCTGACCAGCCAACCCCGGTGGCCGTCCGGGTAGGTCAGCCGACGCACCGGCTCCTCGGCGCGGAACCGGCTCAGCTCGGGCGGCGGGTCAAAGGGACAGCCGGCCGGGCGGTTGGTGGGCAGCCGGTCGGCCTCGGCTGACCGCTGGGCGGGTGAGGACGCGACAGACATGTTCGGTCACCTCTCATCACGAGCGGGGAACGCGTGATCGACATCCGCCATGAAACACCCAAGAGAGTAAATTTACAAGGCGTGTAAAAATAGCTTTGATGTAAGCTAACCGCCCATGGAGACACAGGGGTTGCGGGAGCGCAAGAAGCACCGCACGCGGCGTGCGCTGTTCGAGGCGGCCGTGCGCCTGTTCCAGGAGAAGGGGTACGAGCAGACCACCGTGGCCGAGATCGCGGCGGCCGCGGACGTGTCCACGAAGACGCTGTTCAACTACTTCCCCGCGAAGGAGGACATCCTCTTCGCCTACCGGCAGCCGCGCATCGACGAAGCCCTGCGGGTGATCGCCGAGCGCGGCCAGGACGAGGACGTGATCTCGGTGCTCATCCGGGCGACCGGCCAGCTGTTCGACTCGCTGGCCGACGACGGCGCTGACCCGCACGACCCCAACCGCGACCTGGTCCTGGGCCGCGCCCGCGTCGAGCTGACCCTGGGTGTGCCGGAACTGCGGGCCCGGGCGCTGCAGCTGATATTCGACACGCAGCAGCAGCTGACCACCGCCCTGTCCAAGTCCTATCCGGACCTGGACCACCTGACCGTCGCCAGCGTCGTGGGCGCGCTGATCGGCGCCATGCAGGCGGCGGCCCTGGTCAGCATGGAACGGGGCGACTCGCTGGAGCAGATCCAGGCGATGGCGCGGCAGGCCGTCCACGTCGTGCTGCACGGCGCCCGGACCACCCTGCGCCAGGGCCTCGCCTGACCCAGCCAGCAGGCCCAGCAGCCCCAACGGGCTCAGCGAAACCAGTGGGCTCAGCGGCGCACGCGCAGCGGCACCCGCAGCACCGCCTCGGTGCCCCGGGACCGGCGGCGCAGGCTGAGCGAGCCGCGCAGCTCGGACTCGACCAGGGTGCGCACGATCTGCAGCCCGAGCCGTTCGGTGCGTTCCAGCGAGAACCCGGGCGGCAGGCCCCGGCCGTCGTCGGCGATCACCACGTCCAGCCACTTGGCCGAGCGCTCCGCGTGCACCACCACCTCACCCCGTTCCCCCGGGGCGTAGGCGTGTTCGAACGCGTTCTGCACCAGCTCGGTGAGCACCATCACCAGCGGCGTGGCCAGCTCGGCGGACACCTCGCCGAACAGCCCCTCGCGCCGCACCACCACCTGCGTCTCGGTGGTGGCCACGTCGCTCATCATCGGGATGACCCGGTCCACCACGTCGTCCAGGTCGACCCGCTCGTCCACGGACATCGACAGGGTCTCGTGGACCAGGGCGATGGAGGTCACCCGGCGCACCGACTCGGCCAGCGCCTGCCGGGCCTCGGGGTTGGTCATCCGGCGGGACTGCAGGCGCAGCAGCGCGGCCACGGTCTGCAGGTTGTTCTTCACCCGGTGGTGGATCTCCCGGATGGTGGCGTCCTTCGACAGCAGCGCCCGGTCCCGGCGCTTCACCTCGGTCACGTCCCGGACCAGCACCAACGCCCCGGCGGCGGTGCCCCGCGGGCGCAGCGGCAGCGCCCGGAACAGCACGCTGGCCCCGCGCCGCGACTCGGCCTCCATGCGCATGCTGGGCTGCCCGGCCAGGGCGGTCCTGATCCGCTGGGCCACCTCGGTGGCGTCGAACGGGTCGGCGATCAGCGAGCGGGTCAGCGACGCCAGCTGCACCCCGATCAGGTCCGCGGCGTGCCCCATCCGGTGGTAGGCGGACAGCGCGTTGGGGCTGGCGAACACCACGGCGCCGGCCGTGTCCAGCCGGATCAGGCCGTCGCCGACCCGCGGGCTGGTGTGCACGTCGGCGGAGGGCTCCCGGGTGGGGAACGTGCCGTCGGCGATCATCTGGCACAGGTCGGCGGCACTGCCCAGGTAGGAGATCTCCAGCGGGCTGGGCACCCGGGGCACGGCCAGGTTGGTGTCCCGGCTGAGCACCGCGATGACCTGGTCGTCCAACCGGACCGGGATGGTCTCCCGGCGCACGGGCACCCCCAGGTGCCAGCGCGGGTCCTCCTCGCGGCAGATCCGCGACTCGACCACGGCCCGCCGCAGCTGCGGGTGCTCATCGGCGGTCACCACGCTGCCCACCACGTCCTCGGGATGGGCGGTCGGCGCGGTCGTCGGCCTGGCCTGCGCCACGCACACGAACCCCTGCGGGCCGGTCTGGCCGACCGGGTGGGGCTGGCCAGGCTGCCCGGACGGTCCGGACTGACCGGTGTCGGCCGGTTCCAGCGGGACCCAGAGCAGGAAGTCGGCGAAGGACAGGTCGGACAGCAGCTGCCACTCGGCCACCACCATCTGCAGGTGGTCAACGGCCTCCCCGGGCAGCTTCGTGTGCTCGGCAAGCAGGTCAGCGAGGGTGGACACCAGGTGGTACTCGCGGTTCTCGTCAGCGGATCCCGTGGTCAGTGGATCTCGTGGTCAGCGGTCGGGTCGGTGATCGGTGGTGTCGGTGGTGTTCGCGGCGCCGGTCGGCTCACTCCACCACGGCGATGAGGTCGCCTTCCTGCACCACGTCGCCCTTGTTGACCACCAGCCTGGTCACCGTGCCCTCGGTCTCGGTGAGGACCGGGATCTCCATCTTCATCGATTCGAGGATCACCAGCGTGTCCCCGGTGGCCACGGACGTGCCCACCTCGGTGACAACCTCGCCCACGCTGGCCACGATGTCGGCTCGGATCTCCTCAGCCATCGTCTCGCCCTCCCTGTGCGGCCGGTGTTGCCAGCTGGGGGCCCAGCCGGTCGGCACTCACCCCATCCAACCACGTTTCGGGGGGCTGCCGGTCCGCCAAGTGTCGCCATGTCACACTGGAACACTGACCGGCCATGGCTTGGCCGCGCCCGGGGGCGCGAGCCGCCTGCTGCCGTCAAGCACGTCAACCAGCCACGAGGAGTCACCATGTCCAAGCGTGCCCGCAAGCGTCGTGACCGCAAGAAGCGCGGCGCCAACCACGGCAACCGCCCGAACGCCTGAGCGGCGAGCGGCGCGGACATGCGCAGGGCCTCGGCGACCACGTGGCGCCGAGGCCCTTTGGCATGCCCTGTTCTGGTTGAGGGTTGAGGTGGGGGCCCGGTCCGGGGCCCGCCGGCTCACCCGGCCGAGCTGGAGCGGTGTTCCCGGGAGAGTTCCGGGGCGAGGCAGGACGACCCCTCCGGTGGCACCGAGATCCGCCGGCCCGCCACCTCCACGGTGCTGCTGCCGTCCGGCGCGCGCTCGATGGTCACCTCGCCCTGCGCGATCATGCTCTCCCTGATCCGGGCGCGCAGCCGCTGCTTGAACGTGTCCGGCGCGTGATCCCCACCGCACTTGCGGGCGAGCAGCGCCTTGAGGTGTTCCTCGATGCCGTACCGCTCCAGGCAGGGGCTGCACTCGTCGAGATGCCTGGCCAACAGCTCCCTGCGGCTGCCGTCACACTCCTGGTCGAGGAAGAGCCACACCTCGGCGAGCACCTCGGAGCAGTCCGTCTCGTGTGGTTTGCCACAGCTCACGACCCGGCCACCTCCCGCTCGGCGGTACGCAGGAAACCCCGGTCCCGCGCCACGCCGGCAAGCTGCTCACGGAGCTGCCTGCGCCCGCGGTGCAGCCGGGACATCACCGTTCCGATAGGAGTCCCCATGATGTCGGCGATCTCCTTGTAGGCAAAGCCCTCGACGTCGGCGAGGTAGACCGCCAGCCGGAAGTCCTCGGGCAGCTGTTGCAGCGCCTCCTTGACGTCGCTGTCCGGCAGCCGGTCGAGCGCCTCGACCTCGGCCGAGCGCAGCCCGGTCGAGGTGTGGCTGCCCGCCTGAGCCAGCTGCCAGTCGGTGATCTCCTCGGTGGGCTGCTGCACCGGCTGCCGCTGCCGCTTGCGGTAGCCGTTGATGTAGGTGTTGGTGAGGATGCGGTAGAGCCACGCCTTGAGGTTGGTGCCCTGGGAGAACGACTCGAACGCGGCGTACGCCTTCAGGTACGTCTCCTGGACCAGGTCCTCGGCGTCAGCGGGATTGCGGGTCATCCGCAGCGCGGCCGAGTAGAGCTGGTCCAGCAGGGGCATGGCGTCGTGCTCGAAGCGCGTCGCCAGGTCGGCGGCTGCCGCGCCGTTGTCGTGCCCCGCTCTGATCTGCCGCTCGTCGGCTGGCCGTGGATCTGCCTTGCCTCGCGTGACGGGCACCGCGCTCCTTTCCCGCCGTCCGGTCGGTACGGCGGCCACTGCCATCGATCCCATAGTCGAGACCGCATGGTTCGCCTCCGAGGATACGCGGCGGGTACCCGGACGGCACTGGGCGGAACCCCGCGGCGGCCGGGCCATCCCGCGGCTGGCCTGCGTGGACGCTTCCCGGACCGGTCCCGCCCGCAGCTGGTCGATCGCCTCGCTCATCACGTCGGTGAAAACGCGATCGCCCCGACGCGCATTCCCTGGGAAGCTGGGGAGTTCCCCTGGGCAGCGGACCCGACACCGGTGCGCTGCCGGCCCTGCGGGGCGGCCCTGGGCGGGCCGGTCCGGTGACCGGAAACGCAGCGGCGCGCCGCGTCCCGCGTCGAGTACCTTGCCCGGCATGGCAGGACGTGGAACCCCGGCCACCGCCGTGTTGGTCAAGCAGAAGGTGCCGCACTCGCTGCACGCCTACGAGCACGACCCCAGGGCGGACTCCTACGGCCTGGAGGCGGCCGAGGCGCTCGGGCTGCCGCCGGAGCGGGTGTTCAAGACCCTGGTCGCCGAGGTGGACGGGCGGTTGGCGGTGGGCGTGGTGCCGGTCACCGGCCAACTGGACCTCAAGGCGCTCGCCGCCGCGCTGTCCGGCAAGCGCGCCAAGATGGCCGAGGTCAGCGCCGCCGAGCGGGCAACCGGTTACGTGGCGGGCGGGATCTCCCCGCTGGGGCAGAAGAAGCGCCTGCCCACGGCCGTGGACGCCTCGGCCGCGCAGTGGGACACCATCTTCTGCAGCGCCGGCCGGCGCGGCCTGGAGGTGGAACTGGCCCCGACCGACCTGGTCCGGCTCACCGGCGCGGTGCTCGCCCCGATCAGCACGGCCTGACCGGGCACCGGCATCCCGCGCTTATACCACCGTCGTCGCCCAACCCCAGGGATTTCACCCGTTCGGGAGACGGGTTGTGCACAGCCGCCCGTGCTGTCCACAGCCCGACCTGTCGACCTGTCCCCGGCGAGCGGGCGCGGATAGGCTGGAGCAGGGCTCGCCCCCCTGGGACGGGTGGGGGCTGAGCTGGGGTTTTCCCCGATCCGACGGCCGAGCAGGCTGGGTGTGCGCCAAGCCGTCGACTGGGCTAGCTGACCGGTCCCCGCCCCGCGATCCCGGTGACGGGTCGTTCCCCAGCCGTCGGCTGGCGGTCGGACGTGTCACACGACGAGCGGCCGGAGCACCCTGGCCAGCCACTCGCCCACCGCTCGGGACACCGCGTCCACGTCGGCCTTGAGCGAGTGGTCACCCGGCACCAGCACCACTTCCCGGTGGTGGCCGGCTGCTGGGCGGCCGAACGGGTCGCGTTCGCCCTGCACCACCAGGGTGGCCACGTCCACCGCGTCCAACTCGGCCTGCCGGTTGCGGTCCGGCCGGCCGGGCGGGACCACGGGGAACGCCAGGCACAGCACGGCGACGGCCTGGCCGGCGGAGGCGGTGCGGCAGGCCACCCTGGCCCCGGTCGACCGCCCGCCGAACACCATCGGCAGCCCGGCGAACCAGTGCTCGTCCAGGTACTCGGCCACGGCCAGCCAGGAGGCGTCGAGGTGACCGGCTGGTGCTGGCGCGCGCCGGCCGGCCACCCGGTAGGGCTGCTGCACCAGGGCCACGTGCAGGTCGGCGGCGTGCGCCGCGCGGGCCGCGGCGACCAGGTCCGGGGCGTCGATGCCGCCACCGGCGCCGTGACCGAGCAGCAGCACGGCCACGCCCTCGGGCGCGCAGTGCAGTTCGGCCTTGGCCACACCGTGTGGCGTGTCGACCTCGATGCTGGTCATCGGAGTACGTCCGATCAGGTGACTTCGAACAGGGTGGGCGCGGGCATCTCGGCGGCGCTGATGGCGACCGGCTCGGTCAGGCCGGGGTGGTTGTTCTTCACGCTGTTCACCGCCGTGGTCACCGGCCGCAGCTCCAGCCCGGCGACCAGGTCGTCCTCGGGTGGCGCGAGCAGGTCGGCCGGGTCGGTGCGGTCCGGGTCCAGCCAGTCCGCCCAGCGCTCGCGGGACAGCAGCAGCGGCATCCGGTGGTGGATGGTGGCCATCTCACCGATGGCGTCGGTGGTGAGCACCGCGCAGGTCACCACCGGCCGGCTGCCGCCCTCGTCGTCGCGGTCCCACCAGACCGACCAGATGCCGGCCATGGCCAGGGTGGAGCCGTCCGAGGGCGTGATGAAGAACGGCTGCTTGCGGCCCTCGCCCGGCTGCCACTCGTACCAGCCGTCAGCGGGCAGCAGGCAGCGGCGCTTGCTCGCCGAGTCCCGGTAGGCGGGCTTGTCCAGCACGCTCTCCGAGCGGGCGTTGATCATGCGCGCGCCCACCGAGAGGTCCTTGGCCCAGTGCGGCACCAGGCCCCAGCGCATCACCCGCACGGTCCGCTCGGTGGTGCTGGTGTCGACGGTGCCCTCCTCGTCCCGGGGATGCCGCTCGACCACGGCCAGCACCGACTTGGTGGGCGCGACGTTGTAGTCGGCCCTGGGGGCGTCGTTCCCGGTGGCGTCCACCGCGAGGAACTCGTCGGCCAGGCTGGCCGGATCTCGGGTGGACACGAACCTTCCGCACAAACCCGTTCACCTCCGGCGGCCATCGTCGCACGTCAGCATGGCCAAGGCGAGACCCTCGGGCGGTATGCGGGATCATCGGGGCATGACACAGCAGTGGCCGGCTCCCACCGTCACCGACCCGGTGCGCGCCACCGTGCGCGTCCCCGGCTCCAAGTCGATCACCAACCGGGTGCTGCTGCTGGCCACCCTGGCCAGCGGCCCCTCCACCGTGCGCGACCCGCTGCGCAGCAGGGACAGCCTGCTGATGGCCTCGGCGCTGCGCGCGCTTGGCCCGCGGATCGAGGACGGGCCGGACGGGTCCTGGCTGGTCGAGCCCGCCCCGCTGCGCGGACCGGCCCGGGTGGACTGCGGCCTGGCCGGCACGGTCATGCGGTTCGTGCCACCGGCCGCCGTGCTCGCCGAGGGCGAGATCCACTTCGACGGCGACCCGGAGGCCAGGGTGCGGCCGATGGGCACGGTGCTCGGCGCGCTGCGCGCGCTGGGCGCGCGGGTCACCGGCGAGTCACTGCCGTTCACCGTGCACGGGCGGGGCGGGCTGGCCGGTGGCGAGGTCACCGTGGACGCCTCGGCCTCCTCGCAGTTCATCTCCGGGCTGCTGCTGTCCGGTGCCCGCTACGACAAGGGCCTGACCGTGCGGCACGCCGGCAAGCCGGTGCCGTCGCTGCCGCACATCGACATGACCGTGGCGGTGCTGCGCGCGTTCGGCGTGAGCGTGGACGACGCCGAGCCGAACACCTGGCGGGTGGAGCCGGGCTCGTTCGCCGGACGCGACTGGCGGGTCGAGCCGGACCTGTCCAATGCCACGCCGTTCCTGGCCGCCGCCGCGGTCACCGGCGGCACCGTCACCGTGCCCGGCTGGCCCAGCCAGACCACCCAGCCGGGCGATGTGATGCGGGAGATCCTGACCCGGATGGGCGCCCAGGTGAGCCTGACCGACCAGGGCCTGACCGTCACCGGCCCGGAGAAGCTGACCGGGCTGGACATCGACCTGCACGACGTGGGCGAGCTGACGCCCACGGTGGCCGCCCTGGCCGCGCTCGCCGACGGGCCGTCGGTGCTGCGCGGCATCGCGCACGTGCGCGGCCACGAGACCGACCGGCTGGCCGCGCTCAGCGCCGAGATCAACGGGCTGGGCGGGGATGCCGAGGAGACCGAGGACGGGCTGATCATCCGGCCCCGACCGCTGCGCGGCGGGCCGTGGCGCGCCTACGCCGACCACCGCATGGCCACGGCCGGCGCGATCATCGGGCTGGTGGTGCCCGGGGTGGTGGTCGACGACATCGCCAGCACCACCAAGACCATCCCCGACTTCCCCGGCCTGTGGGGTGCCATGCTCGGCGCGGCCAGTTCGCCGGTCACCACCAGCCGGGAGGCTGACTGACGTGGGCTCGCGGGACTGGCGGAAGCTGGACGAGTCGGACGTCCGGGTGCGGCCTGGCCGGGGCTCCCGACCGCGCAGCAAACGGCGTCCGGAACACGCCAACGCCCGCCAGGCCATGGTGATCGGCGTGGACCGGGGCCGGTGGACCTGCGCGCTGGACGACGACCCCGGTCAGGTGGTGGTCGCGATGCGCGCCCGCGAACTGGGCCGCACCCCGGTCGTGGTGGGCGACCAGATCGACCTGGTCGGCGACACCAGCGGTGCCCCGGACACGCTCGCCCGGATCGTCCGGGTGGCCGAGCGGTCCACGGTGCTGCGGCGCACCGCCGACGACACCGACCCGTTCGAACGGGTGGTGGTGGCCAATGCCGAGCAGCTGGTCATCGTCACCGCGCTGGCCGACCCGCCGCCGCGTACCGGATTCATCGACCGCTGCCTGGTGGCCGCCTACGCCGGGGGCCTGACCCCGCTGCTGTGCCTGACCAAGTCCGACCTGGCCGACCCGAGCGAGCTGCGCCAGGCATACGCGGATCTCGATGTGCCGATCGTGGTCACCCGGTTCGACCAGGCGCCCGACCAGTTGCGCGAACGGCTGGCCAACCGGGTCTCCGCGCTGGTCGGCCACTCCGGGGTGGGCAAGTCCACGATGGTCAACAAGCTGGTCCCGGCCGCGGGCCGGGCCACCGGCGCGGTCAGCGCGGTCGGCAAGGGCCGGCACATCTCCACCGCCGCGGTGGCCCTGCCGCTGGCCGAGGGCGGCTGGGTGGTGGACACCCCGGGCATCCGCTCGTTCGGCCTGGCCCACATCACCCCGGACGACATCGTGGCCGCCTTCCCCGACCTGGCCGAGGCCGCCGAGGAGTGCCCGTCCGGCTGCGGCCACCTCGGGCCGCCCAGGGACCCGGACTGCGCGCTGGACGGCCTGGTCGCCGAGGGCGGGGCCAGCCAGGGGCGGCTGTCCTCGCTGCGCCGGCTGCTGGCCTCCCGCGCCGGGCGGGACGAACACCCCGGCCGGGACGAGCACGCCGACCGTCCGGACCAGCGTTAGCGCGGGTCCGGACGGGGATGGGGAGTCGAGGCGGCGGGCCGGCACCTTCCGGCGGGTGGCGGGCAACTCGCCATTGTTCGGCCGATCGTGTGAACCACAGCCGGCCCCGTTGCCATTAGGCTCCCCCGCTATGCCGCAGGTTACCGGCGTGGGCGGAATCTTCCTCCGCGCGAGAAAACCTTCGTTGTTAATCGAGTGGTACCGCGAGCACCTGGGGGTTCCCATGACGCCGCACGGTGCCGTCACCTTCCACTGGAACTCGGGCACCACACCCGACCGGCCGGGCAGCACCACCCTGGCCGTGTTCCCACACGACACCGACTACCTGGGGGAGCCGGGTCAGAAGGCCATGCTCAACCTCCGCGTGGACGACCTGACCATGATGCTGACCCGGCTGCGGGCGCGCGGGGTCGAGGTGCTGGACCAGACCGAGGACTCCGAGTACGGCCGGTTCGGCTGGTGCGTCGACCCGGAGGGCAACCGCATCGAGCTGTGGGAGCCCGCCGAGGGCATGTGACCGGTGCAGGCCCGCGGTGACGTCTGAACGCCGAGGGACCGATCGATCGGGGCACGTGCTGGGGGAAACGTGCCCCTGCGTCGGGCCGGCGGGCCAGCCCGACGGCTCCACCCCGGCGGACCAGCCGGTCACCACGTCACAGCAGCTCCAGGAGGAACGGCAGCTCCTGCGGCGCGTACCAGGCGAGTTCGTGGTCCTCGGCACTGCCCAGCGTGAACTCCGCGTCCAGGTCGCCCAGGTCGGCCGCGTCGATCACCTCCGCGGCGGCCCGCACCGCGTCCTGCGCCTCCTCGGTGTCCAGGTGCACGGCGGCCACCCGCTTCATCGGCACCGGACCCAGCAGCTTCACCACGGCGAAGTCCAGATCGGGCCGCAGCCGCACGTTCTCGATGTCCGCGGACACCACCGCCCGCCGGGGCAGTGCCTTCTCGTCACCGGCCAGTTCCGCGGCCAGCAGCCGCAGCGAGGCCCGCGACGCCTCCAGCATGGCCGCGTACTCCAGTTCCTCGGTGTCACCCGAGGCGTAGGACTCGCGCAGCGCGGGAGTCAGCGCGAACGCGGTCTCGTTGACCGCGAGCAGCTCGTTGTTCTCGACAAGGCCACGCAGCATCGCCACGGTGGCAGGTACGTACACCCTCACTGCAACCTCACCCGGAGACCGTCCCAACCAGTTCCTCGACCGACTCCTGGACCATTCCGGCCAGGACATCCACATCCGACATCGCGTCCCGGTCGGCGTTGAGCCCGTAGTAGACCCCGCCGTCGTAGGAGGTCACGCCGATGGCCAGCGCCTGGTTCTTGGCCAGTGGCACCACCGGGAACATCTCCACCATCCTCGCCCCGGTCGCGTACAGCGGCACCTGGGGGCCGGGCACGTTGGTGACCACCAGGTTGAAGATCCGCCGGGAGAACGAGTTGGCCGCCCTGGCGCCCAGCGCGTGCAGGGTCGGCGGGGCGAACCCGGACACCCGGACCAGGGCGTCGGCCGCCACGGACTGGCCGGACTCCTGGTGGGCGCGCATGGCGTGGCTGACGTGGTGCAGCCGGACCACCGGGTTGGGCTCGCCCACCGGCAGGTCGACCAGGTAGGCGGACACCCGACCGCCGACCAGCGCCGGGCGCCCACCGGTCCCGGCGGCGGCCTCGGTGTCGCGCACCGACATCGGCGCCATCGCCCGGATCGTGGTCCGCGCGGTCACCGCCTCACCCCGGGAGAGCAGCCAGTTGCGCAACGCGCCGGACAGCACGGCCAGCACCACGTCGTTGACCGTGCCGCCGTGCGCCGCCCGCACCGCCCGGTAGTCGTCCAGCCTGGTCCGGGCGACCGCGAACCGGCGCTGCGGTGAGATCCGCACGTTCAGCGGGCTGTCCGGGGCCGGCCGCGCGGCCGTGCGCAGCGCCGAGGCCACCCCGCCCACCGCGCCGACCACCTTGCGCACCGTGGTCGCCGCGTCCATCGCGGCCGAGCGCACGTTCTCCACCAGTTCGCCGGGCCGCTGCACCGCGTCGGTGACGGCGTCGGCGACCAGCTGCAGCGCGCTCGGCTGCGGCTGCGGCATCCACAGGTCCTCGGCTGGCGGGGGTGTGGCCGGGGAGGAGTCCAGGATCACCTGGGCGATGTCGATCGTGCCCACCCCGTCCACCAGCGCCTGGTGCGTCTTGGTGATCACCGCGGTCCGGTTCTTGGCCAGCCCCTCGACCAGGTAGATCTCCCACAGCGGCCGGGCGTGGTCCAGCGGCCGGGACATCAGCCGGGCGACCAGCTCGTGCAACTGCCGGTCGCTGCCCGGCCTGGGCAGCGCCGAGCGGCGCACGTGGTAGGTCACGTCGAAGTCCGGGTCGTCCACCCAGACCGGCCTGGCCAGCCGACCCGGCACCGGCACCACCTTCTGCCGGTACCTCGGCACCAGCGTCAGACGCTGCTCCACCAGTTCGACGAGCCGGTCGTAGGCAAAGTCCGCCCTGGGCCGCTGGAACACCGCCACCCCGCCGACGTGCATCGGGGTGGTCGGCTCCTCCAGGTACAGGAATGACGCGTCGAGCGCTGACAGGCGGTCGGCCATGCCGTGATCCAAGCACAGCGGCGCCTCAGCGCATGGTGGCGACGGCCCGCCGGACCAGCGCGCGCTCCTCCGGCCCCCGGTCGGTGTCGGACAGGCGGTGGGCGGCCGCCGCGGGCAGGGCGGCGCGCAGCCCGGCACGGTCCACCCTGGCCAGGAACGCGCGCAGCATCAGCCAACGGGTGACCTGGGAGCGCCTGGTCAGCTTGGCCGAGGCCAGCACCAGCCAGCTCAGCGCCACGTCCAGGTGCCGGTTGCCTCGGGCGGCCCGACCCCAGTCCAGCACCACCGGTCCGGCCGGGCCGAGCACCACGTTGCCCGGGTGCAGGTCCATGTGCAGCAGGCTGTCCCCCCGGCCGGCGGCGGGCAGCCACGGCGGCGCCGGGATGTCGGCCAACCGCTGGTGCAGCCCGGCGAGGTGGTGGCCGAGCACCGGGGCGCGCCACGGCCGGGCGGACAGCTCCTCGGCCATGGTGGGACCGGGCACGTACTCCATCACCAGTTCGCCGCCCCGCACCGACACCACGTCCGGCACGGGCAGGCCGTGGCCGCGCAGATAGCGCAGCAGCCGTGCCTCGCCCGCCAGCGACGTGCCCAGCCGGCTGCGCTTGACCAGCAGCCCGTCCGGGCGGACGAGTACCTCGGCGTCCTTGCCGCTGGCGATGAGGTGTTGACGATCAGCGATGATCCGCTCACCTAACGCCATGTGACGATCATCACCGCTTCATCTCGAAGCGCAACCCCAAGCGGCCAACACCAGCCATCCGGACCAGCGCGGCGCCGCCGCCCCCAAGGCGGGACCGCGGTGCGGACCGGGCCCTCGGCGGGGCCGCCCAGGCCCGTGCGAGGCTTCAGGTATGCGGGATGTCGAGGTGTCGCCCAAGGATCGGTTCGTCACGGTGTACGGGCGCAAGCCCGTGCTGGAGGCGCTCGACGACCAGCGGCTGTCCGTCGACAAGGTGCTGCTGGCCGACAACGCCCGCGGCCCCGCCGCCCGGGAGATCCTGGACGCCGCGGCCCGTCGGGGCGTGCCCGTGCACCGGGCCAGCGCGCAGCGGGTGAAGGTGCTGGCCGGCAACGGCCGCCACGACCAGGGTGTGCTCGCCGACGTGACCGCGCCCCGCATGCGGCCGTTGACCGCCGCGCTGGCCGACCGGCGCCCGCCGCGCGGCGTGCTGCTGCTGGACGGCATCACCACACCGGCCAACGTGGGCATGATCCTGCGCACCGCGACCGCGGCCGGCCTGGACGGCATCGTGGTGCCCCGCAAGGGCGTGGCCAGCATCGACCCGCTGGTGGTGAAGGCGTCCGCCGGGGTGGCGTTCCGCGCGCCGATCCTGCGCTGCGGCACGGCCGCGGAGGCCGCCGCCGAACTGCGCGCCGCGGGTTACCCGCTGTTCGCCCTGGACGCCTCGGCCAGGCGGTCCCTGTACGCGGTGACACTGCCACCCCGGGCCGCGTTCGTGCTCGGCAGCGAGACCGCCGGGGTCAGCCCGGACGTCAGCCGGCAGGTGACCGACCGGGTGGCCATCCCCATGTCGTCCGGGGTCGAGTCGCTGAACGTGGCCAGTGCCGCCGCCGTGCTGTGCTTCGAACTGGTGCGCCGCCGGGAGACCGCGCGCTCCTGATCGCGCAGACCTCTGGTTGCCCACGTCAGCTGCTGACGGCGTGGCGCAGGGCGTGGCCGGGGCCGCCACGGACCTGGTGGCGGCCCCGGCCGGAGCGTCGGCTCCAGCACCGCGTTCGTCAGGTCCGGCGGCCAGCCACTCGCCGGAACCGAGAAATCAACGGTCAGATGTGCGGCCCAACTGCTGTCGACCACCCATGTCGGGCCCGGTAACTTTCCCGACATTCGACTTCACAGCGGACTCGCACCACAGCCGACGCGACGTTTTCCAATCCAGCCACCCGTTCACCCCGCTACCCGCGAAAAACTCTCCAGACCGGGCGAACCGATCACCGATAGCCCACTGACCAGCATAAACAGCTTCGTAACCACACTGATCCGCACCCCGGAAAGCACTGGGCCAAACCAGCCACAAAGCCTTCCGTGATCCTGATCACCGCGAAAACAATCTAGCCAGTCAGCCCGGTCTCAGCAATTCGCCAGCGGAGTGAAAATGTATTGCTGGTTGTCCGCGGAATCCCGCTCGTCAGCCATCGAGGGGTAACTCGAACAGCGTTGCCAACTCCGCAAGGGTGGCCGCGACTGACCGATGGTGCACCCCGACCATGCCGGTGGCGACCGCGGCCAGCACGTTGCCCCGCAGGTCGTCCACGAACACGCACTCGCCCGGTTGGAGGCCGAGCCGGGCCGCGGTCAGCCGGTAGATCCGCTCGTCGGGCTTGCCGAACCCCACCTCGCCGGAGAAGACCAGCACGTCGAACAGGTCGGCCAGCCAGTCCCGGGCCGGCCCGGTGGCGCCGTCGGCATTGGACAGCAGCGCGGTGCGCAGCCCACGGGTCCGCGCCGTCCGCACCACCTCCACCAGCGGCTGCCCGGTGCCGTCCGCCCCCGGATCGGTCAACACCCCGCCGTAGTCCATGACCAGCGCACGCAACACCCGCGTCAACCTACTCAGCACACCCGGCATCACCCGTTCGGGTGGTAGCTGTCCGGATTTTCCCGGCTGCCCGCTCAGTAGCTCGACCCGGTTCTTCCAGTCGGGACGACTACGCACGAGGGAGGCAGCCATGACAACCGCACTGGCCATCCAGCTGGCCCCGACTCCGGCCCACCACCCCCACGGCTTCGCCGTGCGGACGCTCCCGGGCTACGAGCCCGACCTGCCACCGGTCCTGAGGCTGGTGGGCCGGGAACCCCCGGCACCGCCGCGCCCACCCGCGTTGCCGGCGGCCGCGCCAGCGCAGCTCAGCGGCGGTGCCGGGGCCACGGCGGCCGGCTTACCCGTGGCACCGCCGTCCGCGCGGCACCGCGTTCGTCCAGCAGTGCCAGCCACCGCTCGGCTCAGCGCGTCGACTCCGCCGTCCGACTCGTGCGCGCCCGCGCCCGCGCCTGTGCTGCGCCTGGCCCGCGCCGGCCAGTCCGGGCACCACCGGGCCGGGCACAGCCAGGCCGGAGACGAGCAGCGGCTCAGCCAGGCGATGGCCATCGCACTGGTCATGCTGCGCGCGGTGTTCGAGGTGCTGGCCGGCCACCGCCCGATCGCCCAGTTGGCCGCGTTGACCAGCCCCGGTCTCCACCGCCGCCTGCTGGTGGCGCCGTCATGGCCCGTCCCAGGCGTGGCTGAACCAGTCAGGGTGGCGGTGAACCGGATCGACCTGCCCTGCCGAGGGGTGATGGAAGTGGCCGCCACCCTGCACGGGCCAGCACGGGTCCGAGCCGTGGCCGCACGTGCCGAGAGCATCGAGGGGAGGTGGTGCTACACCCTGCTGCACGTGCTGTGACCCCCGCCCGGACACCCCACGCCCCGGGGCACCGCCGCGCCCAGGCCGCCTGGTCCCTGGCGGTGGACGTGCCCGCCAGGCGGAGCGGCCGGGCCGGCCGCGGCACCGGCGCGCGTCGATCCCGGCGCGACCGCCCGCAGCTGGCCTCGGCCACCGCGGTCAGGCCGAGGCTCAGCCTAGGCGCAGCCGAGGCACCCGAACCGTGGCTCACCCGGGCCGAACCCGATCGCGGCCCGTCCCCGCCCGACACCGTTCGCGGCTGTCCCCGCCCGACACCGTTCGCGGCCCGTTTCGCCCGACACCCGACCTCGGTATCTCCCGACGGTCACCGTTCGCGGCCTCCCGGGCCGGGGCGCGGTCACGTCTGCCTGGCCGTCGCGGGTCGCGGTCCCTTCCGGGAGCGGCGCCCCAGCCGTCCACCTCGGCGGCGACGGGTCCTCGCGATCTGTCGCAGCCGTCGCCGGACGCACCAAGGCCACCACCCGGAGCTGCGGTTCTCGCCTGCCCGAGTGGTGGCCTCGCGTGGTCGACCCGGCGGCCGTGCGCCGGGGTGATGCGTCAGTGCTTGGGGCGCCTCTTGCCGGTCTTGGACTGGGCGCGGGCCGCGGCCCTGCGCTCGCGACGGGTGGCACCGCCTGCCCCGCCCTCGTCAGCGGCGTCGCCGTGCGCCTCAACCCCGCCGCCCTCGGCCGGACCGCTGTAGGACAGCCGCTGCTTGCCCGGCACGTCCAGCCCCTTGCCCCGCAGGGCGGGTGGGATCGGGTTGTTGGACGACAGCTGGGCCAGGGCCGGGCCGGGGGGAGCCTGCGGCGGCTCGTCGGCGTTCTGGTCGGCGGCCGGCATCGGCCGCATCGGCCGGGGTGTCCTGGCGGTGCGGCTGGCCCGGCCGTCCCGGCCCGCGCCCGCCGGCTGCTGGGTGGCTGGGCCAGCTGGCGCGCCAGCGGCCGCTGCCCCCTGCCGAGCCGCGGGCGGCTGCTGGCCCCGGACCGGTGCGGCCGACCCGCCGGTGGCCGGCGTGGGCGGCGCGTGGGTCACCGAGACCGGCACCTCGGCCTCCTCGGCGGGTGGCTCTGGCTCGGCGGCCTGGACCTGCAGGTTGAACAGGAACCCGACCGACTCCTCCTTGAGGGCGTCCAGCATGGCGTTGAACATGTCGAACCCCTCGCGCTGGTACTCGATGAGGGGGTCGCGCTGGGCCATGGCCCGCAGGCCGATGCCCTCCTTGAGGTAGTCCATCTCGTAGAGGTGCTCGCGCCACTTGCGGTCGAGCACCGAGAGCAGCACCCGGCGCTCCAGCTCGCGCATGGCGCCCTCGCCGACCCGCTCGTCGATCTCGGCCTCGCGCCGCCGGTACGCCGCGAGCGCGTCCTCGACCAACTCGGCGGTCAGCGCCTCCCTGGTCAGGTCCTCATCCCGGTCCAGCAGGTCCTGCCAGCGCAGCGACACCGGGTACAGCGTCTTGAGCGCCGTCCACAGCTGCTCCAGGTCCCAGTCCTCGGCGTAGCCGTCGGCGGTGGCCCCGTTCACGTACTCGGTGACCACGTCGGTGATCATGTGCTCGATCTGCTCGCTCAGGTCCTCGCCCTGGAGCACCCGGAGGCGCTCGGCGTAGATCACCTTGCGCTGCCGGTTCATGACCTCGTCGTACTTGAGGACGTTCTTGCGGATCTCGAAGTTCTGCTGCTCGACCTGGGTCTGGGCGCTCCGGATGGCCCTGGTGACCATCTTGTGCTCGATCGGCACGTCGTCGGGCACGCGCAGGCGGTTCATCACCGCCTCGACCATGCTCGCGTTGAACCGCCGCATGAGTTCGTCGCCCAGCGACAGGTAGAACCGCGACTCGCCCGGGTCGCCCTGTCGACCGGACCGACCACGCAGCTGGTTGTCGATCCGGCGGGACTCGTGCCGCTCGGTGCCCAGCACGTACAGGCCGCCGGCCTCGCGGACCTCTTCGGCGTCGGCCTTGAACTGGGCGGTCATCTCCTCGATCAGCTCCGCCCAGGCGGCCTCGTACTCCTCCGGGGTCTCCACCGGGTCGAGGCCGCGCTCCCGCAGCTCGTGGTCGACGATGACGTCGGGGTTGCCGCCGAGCACGATGTCGGTGCCGCGACCGGCCATGTTGGTGGCCACCGTGACCGCGCCCTTGCGCCCGGCGTTGGCCACGATCAGCGCCTCACGCGCGTGGTGCTTGGCGTTGAGCACCTGGTGCGGGATGCCCTTGGCGGTCAGCAGCTTGGACAGGTACTCGGAGCGCTCCACGCTGGTGGTGCCGACCAGCACCGGCTGGCCCTTGGCGTGCCGCTCGGCGATGTCCTCGGCGACCGCCTCGAACTTGGCCGTCTCGGTCTTGTAGACCAGGTCGGGCTGGTCCTTGCGGATCATCGCCCGGTTGGTCGGGATGGGCACCACGCCGAGCTTGTAGGTCTGGTGGAACTCGGCCGCCTCGGTCTCAGCGGTACCGGTCATGCCGCCGAGCTTCTCGTAGAGGCGGAAGTAGTTCTGCAGCGTGATCGTGGCCAGGGTCTGGTTCTCGGCCTTGATCTCCACCCGCTCCTTGGCCTCGATGGCCTGGTGCATGCCCTCGTTGTAGCGGCGGCCGGCCAGCACGCGGCCGGTGAACTCGTCCACGATCATGACTTCACCGTTGCGGACGATGTAGTCCTTGTCCTTGTGGAACAGCTCCTTGGCCTTGAGGGCGTTGTTCAGGTATCCGACCAGCGGGGTGTTGGCGGCCTCGTACAGGTTGTCGATGCCGAGCTGGTCCTCGACCAGGCTGACGCCGGCCTCGGTGACGCCCACGGTGCGCTTGCGCTCGTCGACCTCGTAGTGGACGTCCCGCTTCATGATCGGGGCCAGGCGGGCGAACTCCTGGTACCACCGGGAGGACTGGTCGGCCGGGCCGGAGATGATCAGCGGGGTCCTGGCCTCGTCGATGAGGATGGAGTCGACCTCGTCGACCACGGCGAAGTAGTGGCCCCGCTGGACGCAGTCGTCCAGGCTCCACGCCATGTTGTCGCGCAGGTAGTCGAAGCCGAACTCGTTGTTGGTGCCGTAGGTGATGTCCGCCCGGTACGCCTGCCGGCGCTGGTCCGGGGTCATCTCGGCGAGGATCACCCCGACCTCCATGCCGAGGAAGCGGTGCACCCGGCCCATCCACTCGGCGTCGCGCTTGGCCAGGTAGTCGTTGGTGGTGACGACGTGGACGCCCTTGCCGGAGATGGCGTTGAGGTAGGAGGGCAGCACACAGGTCAGGGTCTTGCCCTCACCGGTCTTCATCTCCGCGATCTGCCCGAGGTGCAGTGCGGCCCCACCCATCAGCTGCACGTCGAAGTGGCGCTGCCCGAGCGTGCGCTTGGCCCCTTCCCGCGCCACGGCGAAGGCCTCGGGCAGCAGCTCGTCGAGCGTCTCCCCGTCCTGGTACCGCTTGCGGAACTCGTCGGTCTTGGCGCGCAGCTCGCTGTCGGATAGTTCGAGGAGGTCGTCTTCCAGGCTGTTGATGTGCGCCGCGATATTGCGCAGACGCTTGAGCATCTTGCCCTCGCCAGCACGGAGCAGTCGGGACAGCACCATCCGGTCGACCTCACAAGCTGATTGCCGCGCACCCTGGGTGGGTGCCTAACTGGGCGTCCAATACGTCATTGCCCGCTGATCCGACAACGTCGTTTTGAACACGCCGGTTCCCATCGTAGGCAAGTTTGAGCCTGCGATGCACAGACGCATGCGAAAAGGCGGACCAGCATCCTGGCATGCCCCGGACGTGTCCGCGTTCGGGCTCACACCACCTCGCCCGAACGGCGTTGCCAGCTACTCCCCGACCACCCCGCGGATCAGGGCCGGGAGACGGGCAGGACGTGGGGTAATGGCGGCCCAAGCCCACCGAGGGCGCGCTGACCTGGGCTGGAGCAGCCAGTGGTGACACCGTTCACGCAATGAGTCAAACACACGTTCGAAGGCGAGAACAGTCACACGAACCGGTGATCCCGGTGCGGTGACCTCGGAACGCGGCAGCGGCCCCCGCGCCCGCGGGAGCCGCTGCCGTGGTCACTGACCGCGCCGGCGGTCAGCCCGACCGGTGATCAGCGAAGCCGGATCACCCCGTAGTCGAACCCCTTCCGGCGGTAGACAACGCTCGGGCGTCCCGAGTCGGCGTCGAGGAACAGGTAGAAGTCGTGTCCGACCAGCTCCATCTGGTAGAGAGCCTGGTCAACGCTCATCGGCTCGGCGGAGTGCTCCTTCTCCCGGACGACCCGCCCGGGCAGTCCCTCGTCGGCCAGCTCCTCCCACCGCTGGCTGGGGACCTCGGGCACGCCCTCGACGTCGGCCGACTCGGCGAGGGGCTCGCCAGTGTCCTGTTGGGGAGCCTCGATCACCGCGGTCGCCTGACGTCCTCCGGTTCTCCCGCCGGACGTGGCCTCGGCAAGCGCGCCGTTCGCGGTCACCGCCGCCATCGACGGGGTCGCCCGCCGGCCGTGGTGCACCCGCCGCCGGTCGTGCATCCGGCGGAGTCGGTTTTCGAGCTTGCTCACCGCGCAGTCCAGCGCCGCGTAGAAGTCACCGGCACATGCCTCGGCACGGACCACCGGTCCTCTTCCCATGCCGGTGATCTCCACGCGCTGGCAGTTCTTGTGCTGCCGGCGGTTGCGCTCATGGAACAGTTCCACGTCGAAGCGGATGACCTTGCGGTCGTAGCGCTCCAACCGGGCCAGCTTGTCCTTGACGTGGACCCGGTAATGATCGGGCACCACAACGTTGCGGCCCTTCACCACGATGTCCATACACGACCTCCCTCGCGTGCTGCGAGCAATGACTGGGATCGCTGTGGCGCCGGGGTTGGTGGATGTCCGCTGTCAAGGGGACCGTCGCTCTGGGTTGCGGACGGTCACGGAGTCAGCGGACCTCCGGCGCCAGGATCATGGGCTAATCGCCTCCTCCCGCGACCGGGTTCGCTGATAGCGGTGCACGTTAGCCCGGGATTCGTCCCGGCAACACCCCCCGGGCCAGGGGAATTCACAGCGCCGCCATCCGTGACGGGGCGTGACACAACCCCGCGAACGCGGCTGGACCGGACCGGCCGGCAGGACACGGCTGGACGTCCTGACCTGGCCGACGACCAGCGCGCCCGGCAGCCCGGTGGGCTAAGCCGAACGGACCAGTCGAGCTGTCTCATACCCGGCCAACGGATCAACCCCGGCCGAGGTTCCCGGCCGCGCGCTGACCAACAATTTCACCCGTATGAGTGGTAGCGGACCTGCCCACAGCCGCCCCCTGAACGGCTCAGCGGGCAGTGTCCGCGCCCAGAACGTCCCCTGTCAGACGATTCACGGCCCGCACCGGGCACCCGCACCGCCCCGGCCGACCTGGTGCACGGCCCGTCAGCACGGCCCGTCAGCGCGGCGGCCTGTTGGCGTTGCTCAGGGGCTCAGGGCCACAGGGTGGTCGCACTGGTGGTGGGCACACCGGAGCGAGCCGTGTCCGGCTCCGGTGCCGCGGACCCCGGCACCGCGGACTCCGGCAGCGCCGACCAGCCGGCCGCGGCCTCGCTCACCTCCACCACCGGATGATCAGGACCGCCCGCTGGCTGGTCGACCGAGACAGGCACGTGGGCCGAGGCGAACAGCAGCGCGCCCAGCACCGCGAGCGCGATGGCCGGGCCGAAGCCCACCAGTTTTTCGGATCGCACCAGCAGAGACGACAGCCAGTGACTCACGTGCACTCCCATGTCCGCGACAGACAATCCCCGACGCGCGTCCAGCAGCCGCGAGAGCATGCGTCGAACGCTCCTTCCAGCTGTGGACGCGCAATCAGCGTCCTCACCTCTTCAGGAGCGAGCAATTAACTAGAAGCGTGAAAGCCAAACCCCTGATTGGCGCTTGACACCGCATCATTGGTCTATGGAAGCCCGATTAACTCATACTCCTCACACATAAACCACCCAATAAGGTGGCAACCGTCACCCGCTCGCCCGCATCGGCCGCGCCCATGTCCGTCACCGCCGCTCCGCCGCCGGGTGGTCAGGCACCGGCTCTGGTGAGCGCGAGCACGGCGGTGACCACCAGGCCGGCGTCGGCCAGCGCCCTGGTGCAGGCCGCGGCCGTGGCTCCGGTGGTGACCACGTCGTCGATCAGCACCACGGGTGTACCGGGCGCGGGCAGTCCGGCACGCCGAGGGCGCACCCGCCCGGCCAGGTTGACGGCCCGCTGGTGAGCTGTCAGGCCAACCGAGTCACGCACGCCCGCGGCCAGGCGCAACGCCGGGGCGACCGCGGCCGGCAGGCCCTGCCGGGCCAGGTCAGCCGCGCAGCACCGGGCCAGCCGTGCCATGTGTTCCCCGCCGCGTCGCCGGATCGCGGCCGGACGTGACGGCGCGGGCACCACGTGCCAGGTGCCGTCGCCGGCGGGCCGGGCACCGGGCAGCCAGGGCAGGACCCCGGCCAGCATCGCGCCGAGCACGGGCGCCAACTCGTGCCGGCCGCGCTCCTTGTAGGCCAGCACCAGGTGGCGCGGCGCGCCCCGGTATTCGGCGAGGGCGTAGGCCGGTGGCCCGGTGGCCATGGCCGCGCGCCGCACCGGCAGCGGACCACCGAACTCGGCGCGGCACCGGCCGCAGCAGGCGTGGCCGGCGGCGGCGCACCCGGCGCAGTGCTGTGGCACTGACAGGTCCAGCAGACCGAGCAGGTAGGCGAGAAAACGGGTCATGCGGACACAATGGCGGGCGGCACCGACAGTTTTGCCCGGAAATGCGTGCCCACGTTCTGGGAAGGCGGTTCCGTACCCGAAAACAACCCGATTGGAGTCAGGGTTGTCCACAGGCGCTCGCAGTTGTCCACAGCCCACTCAGCGGCGCTGTTTTCGCCTGGGCGGGGCCGATAGGCTGGAGCAGGGCTCGGCCCCCTGGGTGGGCGGGGGTGTGCAGCGGGCTCGGTGTGCAGCGGGTGCGGTGTGCAGCGGGTGCGGGTGTGCGTCGGGTGGCGGGCCGGGGGCGCGGTGAGTACCGGGGGTGCGGTGGGTTCGGTCGGGATGTCCGCGTTGGTGCAGGCTCTCACCTGACTACGCCGGGTGATCCGCTAGCCGGGGTAGCTGACCACCGAGTTCGGGCCGGGGTTGACCGGGTTCTGGCGCCACACCTCGCCGATCTCGGTGGCCGTCCACAGGCCGCGGCCGTCCACGGCGATCACCGAGTGCCCGCTGGCCGCCGTGATCGAACGGACCGGCACCGTCAGGTTCGAGGTGTTGTACCGCTCCATCTGGAACCCGTCCACGGACACCCTGGCCACCGGCACCGACGACGATGCCGTGCCCACCACCACGGTCTCCTGGGACAGCCAGTCCACGCTGAGCACGCTGGACAGCGCGTCGCTCTGCAGCTTCTTGGCCTGCCGGATGGTCACTGACGAGTCCTGGTTGCGCTGCACCGCGCCGACCACGAGCTTGCCGCCGACCACCGCCGCCACCCGCGTGCCGTCCCTGGACAGCCGCAGGTCGCTGATCAGCCCGTACTGGGTGAGTTCGCTGGCGTTGATCGGCTTGGCCACCCAACTGCCGTCGTTGGCGTTGTTGACCACCTGGACCACGTTGTTGCCGTCGGCGACCGCCCACAGCTCGTTGCTCGGGTTGTTGGAGGAGTTGACCGGGCGCCAGGTCGGCCTGGTGATGTCGGTGGTGGCGGTCAGGTTGACCTCGGCCAGCGGCTGGTCCATCTTGCCGACCCGCAGCCGAGGGCCGCGCTCGGTGCCCGCCACCACCGCCAGCAGCGAGCCGTCCGGCGACTGGGTGGCGCCGCGCACCGCGTACTGCCCGCTCCCGGCCGGGCCGTTGACCTGCGCGCCGTCCTTGAGCGAACGGACCTGGCCGTTGGCCACCACCAGGCCGTGCTGCTCCACGTCGACCGCGGCCGACGGCTCGTAGGACTTCAGGTCGCTGGCCCGCCAGTCCGGGTGCTCCGGGAACAGGGCCTCCCGGTCGACCTCCACCCTGATCCGGCTGCTCGTGACGTTCTCCAGGGACCGCACGATCTGCGCCACGATCTGATCCCTGGTCTGCGGGGTCAGGTCGCCGGTCTGTTTCAGGTCGACCACCAGCGCCCCGTCGGTCGACTCGGTGACCTGCGTGTTCGTCGTGGTGTTCGGTCCAAGCGCGCTGGCCAGGGCACTGTGCAGGCCGTCGGCGGGGCCGTCCAGCAGCAGGTCGATGACCCGGCCGGGCACGCCGGGCGCTGGCGAACCGATCACGTAGCGCAGGTCGGGCACGAGCACGCTGCGCTCCGGGTCGAAGAAGTACAGGCGGACCGGCTTGTACCCGGTGCTGAAGCCGGTCAGCGTGAGGTAGACACCGGCCGGCGGCTTGACGATGCGCCACTGGTCGTCGTCCTGCCGCTCCACCGTGATGGGCACCTCGACGTCCCCGAACTGCGGCACGAACGCGTAGTCCGAGTCGAGCCGGCCCACGTTCTTGCCCTGTAACAGCACGGTGCGGGTCCGGCCGCCGTCGACCGGCTCGTCCGGGCCGGTCGAGTAGACGGTGCGGAACGTGTTGTCCAGGATCGTCACCGAGCTGTTGGTGTCCCAGTCAGCCCGGGCCTGCTTGGTCAGGTACGGCTTGGCCTCGGCGAAGTCGTCCGCCGGGTTGGCCGCGGCCTGTACGAAGTTGCGCACCAGGTTCAACGGGTCGAGGTTCTTGTCTGGCTCGGCCGCCGCCACCGAGGTGGGCGTTTTCGGGCCGTCCTTGGCCACCGGCTGGGGCGGGGTGTGCTCGGGGATCGAGGCGCAGCCCGCCAGCCCCAGCACCACCCCCACCAGCGCGAGCACCCTGCGACAGCGGGCCGCCGAGCCACTGCCGCGCCGCTGCCTGACCCGGCTCACCTGGCCTCCTCCCAGACGGGTTTGTCGTCCTGCCGCTGCTCGGCCGAGTGCCACACGGCCCGGTTCTCGTCGCCGGCGGCCACGGCCGGCTGCTCGTGCGGGCCCGCCTGGCCGGCCGGTGCCGCGCCCTCGGTGCCCGCCGCGTCCGCGGCCGGTGCGGCGCCGACCAGCGCCGCCGGGATGGGCGGCAGCGGCAGCGGGCTGGTGGTCAGCTCCCGGCCCTGCGTGCGGGGCACGGTCAGCCGGAAGCAGGCGCCCTGGCCCGGCTCGCCCCACGCCTCCAGCCAGCCGCCGTGCAGCCGGGCGTCCTCCAGGCTGATGGACAGGCCGAGGCCGGTGCCGCCGGTGCGCCGGTTGCGCGACGGGTCGGCCCGCCAGAAGCGGTTGAACACCAGCTCGGCCTCGCCGGGGCGCAGGCCGACGCCGTAGTCGCGCACGGTCACGGCCACGGCCTCGTCGTCGCCGGCCAGGGTCACCTCCACGGGCAGGCCCTCACCGTGGTCGATCGCGTTGGCCAGCAGGTTGCGCAGGATGCGCTCCACCCGCCTGGCGTCCACCTCGGCGGTGACCTCCTGGTCGGGCAGCACCAGCCGCACGTCCGTGCCGGTGCCACCGGCGATGGCGCGCACCGCGTCCTTGGCGTGCCGCACCACCAGCCGCATGTCCACCGGCTCGGCGGCCAACTCCTCCACGCCCGCGTCCAGCCGGCTGATCTCCAACAGGTCGCCGAGCAGCGCCTCGAACCGGTCCAGCTCGTCGACCAGCAGCTCGGTGGAGCGGGCCAGGCCGGCCGGGAACTGCTCGCGCGAGGCGTGCAGCACGTCCGCCGCCATCCGCACGGTGGTTAACGGGGTGCGCAGCTCGTGGGACACGTCCGAGGTGAACCGCCGCTGCAACTGGCCGAACTCCTCCAGCTGGCGGATCTGCTCCTGGATGCTCTCGGCCATCTCGTTGAACGACTCGGCCAACCGGGCCACGTCGTCCTCACCGACCACCGGCATGCGGCGGTCCAGCTTGCCGTCGGCGAACCGCTCGGCCACCTCCGCGGCCTGCCGCACCGGTCGGACCACCTGCCGGGTGACCAGGTTGGCGATGCCGGCGAGCAGCAGCAGGAGCACCACTCCGCTGACCACCAGGGTGCTCTGCACCACGCTGACCGTGCGCTGCTCGCTGGCCAGCGGGAACAGCATGTACAGCTGCATGGCCCGCGCGGTGCTGCTGACCGGGATGCCGGCCACCAGGAACGTGGTGGGCGTGCCCTCGCGGTTCACCGTGGTGATCTGGGTGCCGGCGGTGCCGTTCTCCACCATGGTGCGCAGCTCGGCCGGCACGTCCTGGAACGGACCGGCCGAGGTCACCAGGCCGCCCTCGGTCTTGCCGCCGCCGTCGGCCAGCACCGGCTCGTAGGCGCCGGCCGCGGAACTGGCCGGCCCGTCGTCCGGGTTCGAGCTGGTGAGCCTGTTCAGCGCGGTGGCGAACCGGCCCCGCGTGTTGTCCAGCCCCGGGTTGATGCCGAGCAGCTCCCGCTGCACCACGAACGAGGCCGACTCGATCTGGCTGAGCGCGGCCGAGGTCTTGGTCTGCAGCAGGCGGCCGACGATCTCCGTCTGCAGCACCATGCCCAGCACGAACACCACGGCCGAGGACAGCGCCAGGGTGCTGACCACCACGCGCAGCTGCAGCGAGCGCCGCCACAGTTCACCGAAGGCGGCCCACCGACGGCGCGCCTCCACGAAAACGCGGTAGACCCTGCGGGCCACGGCGTGGTCCCACCGCTGACGCTGTCTCATGCCTCCTGATCCTGCTGGGTCGAGGTCACGGCACCGGCACGGAACCGGCACAGCCACCGGGTCACGGCGGGCCGGCCTTGTAGCCGACACCGCGGACGGTCAGCACGACCTCGGGGTGCTCCGGGTCCTGCTCGACCTTGGACCGCAGCCGCTGCACGTGCACGTTCACCAGCCGGGTGTCCGCGGCGTGCCGGTAGCCCCAGACCTGTTCGAGCAGGACCTCCCTGGTGAACACCTGGCGCGGCTTGCGCGCCAGCGCGACCAGCAGGTCGAACTCCAGCGGGGTGAGCTGGATGGCCTTGCCGTCGCGCAGCACCTCGTGGCCGGGCACGTCGATGGTCAGGTCGCCGATGGTCAGCGTCTCGGCCGGCTCGGCCTCGGTGCGCCGCAGCCTGGCCCTGATGCGCGCCACCAGTTCCTTGGGCTTGAACGGCTTGACCACGTAGTCGTCGGCGCCGGACTCCAGGCCCAGCACGATGTCCACGGTGTCGCTCTTGGCGGTGAGCATGACGATCGGCACCCCGGACTCGGTGCGGATCGCCTTGCACACGTCGATGCCGTTCATCCCGGGCAGCATCAGGTCCAGCAGCACCAGGTCGGGCTTGAGGTCGCGCAACGCGGGTAGCGCGCGAGCCCCGTCGGCGACCACCGCCGTGTCGAACCCCTCGCCTCGCAGGACAATGGTCAGCATCTCGGCCAGAGCCGGGTCGTCGTCCACCACCAGCACGCGCGCCTTCATGCTGAACATACTCGCACTGTTCATAGCCCGTTCGTGCACCACCCGGCGCTCGTTGCTCGCGGTCTCCGGATGCGTTCGCTCCGTGACCACGCGGTGCTGTGGCTCCATCCGCGGTGCGCCCCCCGTCACATTTCCCGGCACTGGCACGACATCGTCGAGAACTAATACGTGCGATGAACCAGTTTTGTTACTGAGCGTATCGCTGGGAGCCGGCGCTTCTGCGGCAGTGTGATCGCCAGCCGCGGACGCACCGCGCTGGCCAGCCAGATCCTGGCCGGACCGACCAGCTCCGGGTCGGTGATGCCGGGCACCGGCCGACCGTGTTCCCCGGCCAGCCGGGTGGGCGCGGCCACGGTCGCGTACCAGCCGTTGCGAGCCAGCCAGCGCACCGGGTCGGCCAGCCAGGAGTTGGCCAGCGCGTCGAGCGAGCGGAACCGCTCGTGCACCTGGTTCATCTGCGGTAACCGGCGGAACTCCTGGTTGAAGTGCTCGATGGCGATGCGGCTGCCGGGGGCGGACAGACTGGAGATCCGCGCGAGCAACCGGTCGTTGTCAGCGTCGGACAGGAACATCATCACCCCCTCCAGCAGCCAGGCCGTCGGCCTGGTGCGGTCGAAGCCGGCGGCCAGCAGCGCGGCCGGCCAGTCGCCGCGCAGGTCGGCCGGCACGGTGACGCGCTCGCAGGCCGGGCGGACCCGCTCGCCGGCCAGGACGCGGTCCTTGAACGAGACCAGCGCGGGCAGGTCCACCTCGAACAGGCGGGTCGGGCGCGGCCACGGCAGCCGGTAGGCCCTGGTGTCCAGGCCGGCGGCCAGCACCACCACCTGGGTGCACCTGGCCGCGCCGGCGGCCAGGCAGAAGTCGTCGAAGTAGCGGGTGCGTAACACGAAGTGGGTGTCGGCCAGCTCCCGCACGAAGTCGAGGTCGCTGACGTCGCCGGCGGCGTCGGCGAGCACCCCGGCCAGCGGGTCGGCGAACAACCGGTCGGGTCGGGCCTGTTCGTCGGCCCTGGCTCTGGCGATCATCACGGCGGTTCTGCTGACGCCGGCCGGCGGCCGGCTGTGCGCGTTCATCTCTGGCAAGTCCCTACCCCGCGACTGCCTGCTCCAGCGCGTCGACCACGGCTCGGTGGTCCACAGTGGACGTTCCGTCCAGCACTCGCCACGGGGCCAGCCAGTTCCGCTCGGCCAAACCCTCGTACACCGCGGCGCAGCGCCGTTGCAGGCCCGCGTCGGTCTCGTAGTTGTCCCGGGCGCGGTCGGCCTCCTCGCGTTCCCGGCGGGCCGCGCGTTCGGCGGCGACCTCGGCCGGGACCCGCAGCAGCAGGTGCGCGTCGGGCACGGGCAGACCGAACCGGTCCACCTCCAGCTCCCACACCCACCGGACGAACTCCCCGTCGGCGTCCTGCCGCAGCCTTGCCGCGCCGTAGGCGGCGTTGGAGGCGGTGTAGCGGTCGAGCAGCACCAGGTCGTGGTGGCGCAGCAGGTCCCGGACCTCGTCAGCCGCGGCCCTGCGGTCCAGCGCGTACAGCACACCCATCCCGTACACCGACTCACCCAGCCCGCCGAGGCGCCCGTGCAGCGCGTCCCGCACGAGCTGCGCGTGCACGTCGTCGTCGTAGCGGGGAAACGCCAGCCGCGCGACGGTTCCGCCGCGCTCGGTCACCACGTCGGTGAGCCCCTGTGCCAGGGTGCGCTTGCCAGCGCCGTCCACTCCCTCGATCACTACCAGCCTGCCCATAACGACAAACCCTACGGACTCGCGGCGGCGGCAAAAGTAGGCCCCGTCCAGCGCAAACGGACGTCTGCGCACGTCAACGGGGATCTTCCGGTCACCGTATCGAGTGACTACCGTGGACGCACACAAATGCGGCCCTGTCTCGGCGGTCTCCGAACCTCCGCCACGTTCCACCCAGGTCGGCGGGGCCGCGGGGGGAAGGTGGTGGCTCCGTGACCGGGGATTCCGGGCACGACCAGCCGGCGGAACAGACGGCCGAGCACCCCGGTGAGCTGCCCGCGCAGCTCGCGGAGTTCCTTCGGCAGGGGCCGTTCCACCGGGCACTGCGGGTGGCGATCGCGCATCGCGGCCTGTCCCTGGCCCAGGTGCGCGCGCACCTCGGCCGGCTGGGCGTGCAGGTAGGCCAGTCCACGCTCAGCTACTGGCAGCGGGGGCTGCGGCATCCCGAAGTGCCCAGGGCGGTGCCGACCGTGCGGGCGCTGGAGACCGTGCTGAACCTGCCGCCCAACTCGCTGCTGGTGCTGGTGGGCACGCGCCGGGTGGTGGAGCGGCACCGGCCGAGTGTGGCCGAGGCGGTGACACCGGTGGTGTCCGCGGTCGACCCGGCCCAGGTCTCGCAGATGGCCCAGCACAGCCGGTACAACCTGGACCTGAACGTGCTCGCCGTGCACGACGCCGTGCTGGTGGGCGCGCGTCGGGAGCAACGGCTGGTGACCACCAGGGTGGTGGTCCGGGCGCTGCGCCACGGGCCGGACCGGTACCTGGCACTGCACCAGGGCGACCAGGGCTGCCAGATCGAGCGGGTCACCGTGCGCACGGCCGAGGGCTGCCGGCTGGGCCGGCTGCGCCGCCAGCCGCTGTCCCGGGGCATGCTCGTCGAGCTGCTGTTCGACCGCCGGCTCTCCGCCGGGGAGACGCACGTGTTCTGCTTCACGGTGGTGGACGGCAGCGGCGGCCAGACCCTGGGCCACCACCGGGCGTTCCGCGCCCGCTGCGGCAGCTACCTGCTGCAGATGGGCTTCCACCGGGAGGCCATGCCGGTGCGCTGCGTCCGGCAGGTCCGCCGCCGGCCGGAGGCGGCCCCGGCCGAGACCGCCGAGGTGGTCTGCGGGGTGGGCGCGGTGGCCAGCACCTACTTCACCGACGTGGGTCCCGGCTCCGCCGGCATGTCGGTGACGTGGGGCTAGCGGGGGCCGGGCCACCGGGGCCGGCAGCGCACGGGCGCGGCCGGCCCCGGTCCGCGGCGATCAGTAGCGGTAGTGGTCGGGCTTGTAGGGGCCCTCCACGTCCACGTCGATGTACTCGGCCTGCTCCTTGGTCAGCTTGGTCAGCTCGCCGCCCAGCGCCTCCAGGTGGATGCGGGCGACCTTCTCGTCCAGCTTCTTGGGCAGCCGGAACACCTCGCGGTCGTACTCCTTGTGCTTGGTGAACAGCTCGATCTGCGCGATCACCTGGTTGGCGAACGAGCACGACATCACGAAGCTGGGGTGCCCGGTGGCGTTGCCAAGGTTCAGCAGCCGGCCCTCGCTGAGCACGATGATCGAGTGCCCGTCCGGGAACACCCACTCGTCGACCTGCGGCTTGATGTTGATCCGCCGCACGCCCGGGTAGCGGGCCAGCCCGGCCATGTCCAGCTCGTTGTCGAAGTGGCCGATGTTGCCCAGGATCGCCTGGTGCTTCATCTGGGCCATGTGCTCGACGGTCACCACGTCCTTGTTGCCGGTGGTGGTGATGACGATGTCGGCCTGGCCGAGCACGTCCTCCAGGCGCGCGACCTGGTAGCCGTCCATGGCCGCCTGCAACCCGCAGATCGGGTCGATCTCGGTGATGATCACCCGGGCGCCCTGGCCGCGCAGCGACTCGGCCGCGCCCTTGCCCACGTCGCCGTAGCCGCAGACCACCGCGACCTTGCCGCCGATGAGCACGTCGGTGCCCCGGTTGATGCCGTCGATCAGCGAGTGGCGGATGCCGTAGCGGTTGTCGAACTTCGACTTGGTCACCGAGTCGTTGACGTTGATCGCCGGGAACAGCAGCTCACCCGCGGCGGCCAGCTGGTAGAGCCGGTGCACGCCGGTGGTGGTCTCCTCGGTGACGCCGCGGATCTGCTCGGCGATCTTGGTCCACCTGGTGGCGTCCTCGGCCAGGGACGCGCGCAGCGTCTCCAGGATGACCTTCCACTCCTCCGGGTCGTCGTCGTGGGCGGCGGGCACCACGCCGGCCTGCTCGTAGGCGACGCCCTTGTGCACCAGCAGGGTGGCGTCGCCGCCGTCGTCCAGGATCATGTTCGGGGCCTGGCCCTCCGGCCAGGTCAGCATCTTCTCCGTGGCCCACCAGTACTCGGGCAGGGTTTCGCCCTTCCAGGCGAACACCGGCACGCCGGCCGGCTCGTCGACGGTGCCGTGCGGGCCCACCACCACGGCCGCGGCCGCGTGGTCCTGGGTGGAGAAGATGTTGCAGGAGGCCCAGCGCACCTCGGCGCCCAGCGCCACCAGGGTCTCGATCAGCACCGCGGTCTGCACGGTCATGTGCAGCGACCCCGAGATGCGCGCCCCGCGCAGCGGGTAGACCTCCGAATACTCGCGGCGCAACGCCATCAATCCGGGCATCTCGTGCTCGGCCAGGCGAATCTCCTTGCGGCCGAACTCGGCCAGCGAGAGATCGGCCACAGCGAACTCGATTCCATTACGGACTTGCAGCCTCTCGGCGGTCATCGCGCGTCCTCCACGGCGTCAACTGGTCCGGCCAACACTACCGTCAGGTCAGCGGGCCTCCGTGGCACCGGCGGGTGGGCCGGGCCACTGGGACCGGCTGACGCGCCATCCGTGGGAACCCGTTCGGCCCAGCCAGGCGTCCAATAGGCGGAAACGGGCGCCGAAGTCACCCGTTTCCCGTGGTCCTGCCGCGACAATCGGGCAAACCCACAGCCGGGTTGGCACGCCCGGCAGGTTGGAGGCGTGGTGTGATCCCCGGGCCGGAAACACGTGTGGTCGAACTCAGGGTGCACGGTGTGCAGGGCACGACGCCCGAGGCGCTGGTGGACGCGGTCGCCGCGGTCGAGGTCGCCGGGGACGGCATCGGGCGGCTGGTGCGCCCGGCCGACCGGCTGTGCCGGCCGGCACCCGGTCCGGTGCTGCAGACCGCCGGCGGGGCGACGCCGCGCACCGTCGAGGGCTACATCTGGGGCGGCATGACCTCGGGCGGGCTGGCCAAGGCCACCTGGGCGCTGCTGTTCCCGTTCTCCCTGGCCAACGTGGCGCACTGGATGCTGCCGCCGGTGGCCCCCGGCAGCCGGGCGGCCCGGGTGCTCGGCGCGGCGCTGCGCACCCTGCTCCGGCTGGCCGCGCTGCTGTTGACCGTGCTGTTCGTCACCCAGGTGGCGGTGATCAGCCTCGACCTGGTGGCCACCCAGTGCCTGGCCCCCGGCACCGGCTGCCTCGTCGACGCGGTGCCGGAGTGGTCGAGGCGGCTGCCGTTCACCCGGGTGCTGATCGGCCTGGTGCCGGTCGCCCTGGTGGTGCTGGTGCTGCACCGGGTGTCCACTGTGGAGTGGTCGGTGGCGGCCAGTGCCCGGCGGGTCAACCACCCGGTGGACCGGCGGTCGACCATGCCGGGGGCGCACGTGGTGGCCGACCCGGACACCCCGACCCTGCGGGCGCTGCACATCACCGCCGCGCTGGCCGCCGTCGCCGTGCTCACCCTGGGTGGGCCGGGTGGTCCGGACTCGGCTGAGGCGCCGGCCCGCCTGGTGTGGGCGGCCAGCGCGGTGCTGATCGGGCTGTGCGTGGTGGGGGTGGCCCTGCACGACGACCCACCCGGCCAGGCCCCGAGCCGGGCCGGCCGCTGGCTCCGCGACGGCTACGGCGCGGTGACCAGGGCGGTCCTGCTCACCGGCGGCTGGTTCGCGCTGATCGGCACGGCCGCCGCCCGGGGGCCGATGCCGGCGGTGCTGGTGGGCACCAATGCCACGTTGCAGGTGGTCGGGGTGCTGCTGGTGGTGTTGGCCGCGCTGGTGGCCGTGCTGATCGTGCCCGCGGCCGTGCTGGCCCGGCCGGCCTGGAGCGGACAGGCGCGCGAGCTGCGGCCGTGGGCCGGCGGCGTGATGGCCGCGCCCATGCTGGTCGTCGCCGGCCTGCTCGGCGGGGGGTTCGGCGCGGGCGTGGCCTACGCGGTCCACCCGCTCATCGGCATGGGTGAACTGCCCAGCGGCTACCACTACCTGGTGCTGCTGTGGGGTGCGGCGGCCGCGCTGGGCCTGCTGGCCGCGGTGGCGGTGCTGGCCAGCGCGGGTGCGCTGCGCTGGCTGAGTAGCCGGCGCCGGCCCGGCGGCTGGGCCCCGGAGCTGCCGCTGCTGCACGAGGGACGACCCGAGGACCGCGACCGGGCCATGTCCGCGTGGTGGTGGGCCCGCTTCGAGCGCCGGCACACCCACCACGTGCTGCTGTTGGCCGCGGGCGTGCTCACCGCCGGCGCCCTGGTGTCCCTGGCGCTGCGGGTCAACCGGGTGGAGCCGCCCGCGTGGTTGGACCCGCTGCACGGGGTGGGCGTGTTCGCCATGGCCGCGCTCGCCGTGGCCCTGCTGCGCCTGGTCTACCTGGCCGCCCGGCGCCCGGACGCCGGCCGCCGCCTGGGCATCCTGTCCGACCTGGCCTCGTTCTGGCCGAGGGAGGCGCATCCGGTGGTGCCGCCCTGCTACGCGCTGAAGGTGGTGCCGGAGGTGGTCGCCCGGGTGGTCGAGCACCTCGCCGAGCCCAACACCCGGGTGGTGCTGACCGGCCACAGCCAGGGCAGCCTGCTGGTGGCGGTGGCCGCGGCGCGCCTGGCCGAACAGCTCCCCCGCGCCGACCTGGACCGGCTCGGCCTGGTCACCGCCGGGTCCCAGCTGCAGTGGGCCTACCCGAGGGCGTTCCCCGCGGTGGTGCCGCACTCCTCGTTGACCGAGCTGGCCGGCGAGCTGGGCGGCCGGTGGCGGGCGCTGTGCCGGGGCACCGACCCGCTGGGCGGCGCGGTCACCACCTGGCGCCGGCAGGTCTACGACGGCACGCTGATCGGCGTGGGGTACCGGCCCGACGGCACCGAGGGCGCGCTGGCCCCGGCCCAGCGCGGGCCGACCGGCGCGCTGGTGCTGGGCGGGGACCACTGGCTGCCCGATCCGCAGCGCGGCCCGTTCCCCGGCCGGCGCTGGCGGCCCGGTGTCTCCGGGCACACCGACTACACCCGGGATCCGGAGTGGGACCGGGCCGTGGCCATGGCCGCCGGGCTGGAGCCGCTGCCCTCGGGCGCGCCGCCTGAGCGGGTCGAGCGGTCCGGGCAGGACGAGCGGTCCGGGCAGGACGAGCCACCGGCGGCCAGCGGTCTGCCCCCGGCCGAGCCGGCCCTGACCTGACTGGCCTGATCTGACCTGGCCTGACCTGACCTGGCCTGGCCTGGGCGCACTCGGTCGGCACCAGCTGACCAGCGTCACCCGGCCGTGGACGCCCCGGCCAGTGTCGACCGGCACGGGCAGCGGGTCGGGGTCACCCGGTCAGCGCCGCCGGGTCAGCGGCGGTGGCCTGGCCGGCCAGGGCGTGGGTGAGCAGGGCGTCCGCGGTGGCGGTGCGGCCGGCGTCGGCCAGCAGGCCGGCCGGGGCCAGGGCGTAGTCGCGGTCCACCACGACCCGCGCCTGGCGCAGCACCGGCCGCAGCACCGGGTCGTCCCGCAGGGTCTGCTCCACCCGGGCCAGCCCCGCCTCGCCGGCGTGGCGGAACACGCCACCGGACAGCACCAGCAGGCCGGCACCGCGCGCGCCGAGGTGGCCCACCAGCCGCAGGTGCCGGCGCACGGCGAGCACCACGGCCAGCGCGGCGAGCCGCAGGTCGATCGCGATCTCGTCGGCCGCACCCGGCTCGTTCGCGCGCGGCACCCAGTCCACCCGCTGGCCGCGCTGGCCGGCCGCCTGCGCGAGCACGGCCGCCTCCGCCGGGTCGATCAGCCGCTCGGCCTCGGCCTCGGCCACCACACCCGGCGCTGACCAGCGCATCCCCAGGTCACCCTCGACCGTGCGCCGCTCGGGTGGCAGCGCCACGGTCGGTTCCGGGCCCTCGTCGTCGGCGCTGTCCCCGGCCCGGGCCCCGACCTCGGCGCCGCGGCTGGCCGCCCGCGCGGTGGCGGTGGGCAGGGCGGAGTAGACGTCCGTGGTCGCGCCACCCACGTCGACCACCAGCACCGCGCCCGCCTCGGCCCCGTCCTGCGACGAGCGCACCGCCACCAGCCGGGCCACCCCGGTGAGCACGGCGTCCGGGGTGACCGCGCGCACCAGCCGGCGGAACCGCGGCCCGCGGGACAGGCCCTTGCCGCCGATCACGTGCCGCAGGAACGCCGCGCGGATCGCGGCCCTGGCCGGCCCGGGCGCGAGTTCACCCACGTCGGGCAGGACGTTGGCGGTGGGGATCACGGTCCGGCCGGTCTCGGCCAGCAGGGCCAGCGCCTGGTCCCGCACGGCCGTGTTGCCGGCCAGCACGATCGGGCAGCGCAGCCGGTTGCGGGCCAGCCGGCCGGCGTTGTGCAGCAGCACCCGGGTGTCCCCGCCGTCGGTGCCGCCGGCCAGCAGCACCAGGTCGGGCCGGGACGCGCGCAGCGCCGTGAGGCCCGCACCGGTCAGCTCGCCGGCGGACACGTGCACCACCTTGGCGCCGGCCGAGAGCGCCACCCGGTACCCCGCCTCCGCGCTCACCAGCCGCTCCTGGCCCACCACGGCCAGCCGCAGCCCACCGCCCGCGGACGAGCAGGCCAGCACCGGGACATCGGTGGCGGCCAACTGCTCGGTCACCGCGCCGATGCCGTGCAGCACCTCGGGAGGCGTGGTCGGGTGTTGCGCGGTGCCGACCAGCCGGCCGTCGGCCGCAACCAACGCGGCCTTGGTCCAGGTCGACCCGACATCCAGGCACAGCAGCGCACCAGCGTCCTCACGCACCACGATCGTCACCCGCCCACCCTTGCCCAGTTGCCCGCCATCGCCAAGACCCCGGCTCGCCCCCGCGCGTCGCGGCCGGGCCGGCACCGGGTCGAGGCGCGCCAGGCAGTCGGTCTCTGAAATCTTTTGCAGACCGAAGTGGTTCAGGCAGCCTGGTTTTCAGTTCAGCACACGGGTGATGCTGCAAACATTTTCGTGGCAGGATCCGTGAGATGGCAGTGCAGCCGAACGAACCGAAGAAGCCGAAGAAGCCGAAGAAGCTGTGCCCGAAGGTGATCCTGGAAGGCACCCGGTTGACCAGGAAGACCGACCTCGCCTTCGCGCTCAACGAGCACCCGGGGCTGGTCGGGACACGCAGGTACCGGTACCACTCGCCGCTGATCTCCGCCGAGTGGTCCGCGTTCAGCGCCGACCCGTGGGGGCGCGGGCTGATCAACTTTGCCGCCGAGGAAACCGAGCTGGCGATGGAGACCTACCGCACCTGGGCCCGGTTGTTCGAACTCCAGCGCTACTACTCGTGGATCGTGGACCGGTTCCACCTGTCCACCGAGGTGTTCCAGGCCAGCCAGGGGCGGCACCACGACTTCGGCTGGCTGGAGGACCGGCTGCGGCCCCTGGGTTTCGCCGTGGTGCTGTGCCTGCGCGACCCGGACACCTTCGCCGAGGCCCGGCGGGAGCGACTGCGGATCTCCGCCAAACCCGAGCAGTACGACGACCTGTCGCTGTTCCGCGTCGAACAGGAGCGGCTGCGTGCGGCCGCGGCCCGGTCCACACTGCCGGTGCTGGAACTCCAGGTGGCCGACCGGAGCGTGGCCGAGCTGGCCGACGAGGTGGCGGACTGGCTGGCCGCCAGGGGGCTGCTCGGCACCCCGGACGAGCTGGACTGAGGCGGCACCGAGTTGACTGTCCCGGGTTGACTTTCCCGGGGTGACCTTCACAGGTTGACCTTCACAGTGGTGTGAGGGTTTACAACGGGAGGCGTCAGCCGACAGACCGACCCGAGGAGAGCTGCCGTGCGGTTGCACGTGGTGTTGCCCGACGAATCACCCGACATGCCCGTGGCCGACCTGGCCGCGTTGGCCAGCGAGGCCGAACACCTCGGGTTCGCCGGGGTGTGGCTGCCCGACCACCTGCTGCCGCCGGCCGCCTACGGCACGACCTACGGCGGCGTGTACGAGCCGCTGGTGACGTTGGCCTACCTGGCCGCGGCCACCAGGACGGTGGTGCTGGGCACGTCCGTGCTGGTGTTGCCGCTGCGGGATCCGCTGACCGTGGCCAAGCAGACGGCCACGCTCGCGCACCTGTCCGGCGACCGGTTCGTGTTGGGGGTGGGCGTCGGCTGGGAGCCCTACGAGTTCGCCGCGGCCGGCGTGGACTTCCGCACCAGGGGCGCCCGCACCACGGCGGCGCTCCGGCTGATCCGGCACCTGCACACCACCGGCGGCGGCGAGCACCGGGACGAGTTCCACGCGGTGGACGGCCGCGCGGTGTTCCAGCCGGTGCCCCGGCGCCCGGTTCCGTTCCTGATCGGCGGCAACTCCGACGCGGCGCTGCGCCGGGTCGCCGAGGTCGGCGAGCAGTGGCAGGCGGTGGGCCTCTCGCCGAGCCAGTTCGCCAGCCGGCGGGACCGGCTGCGGGAACTGGCCGGCGAGCGGCCGGTCAGCGCGGGCGCCCGCATCTCCTGGGACAGCGACGACCGGGACGTCACCGACGTGCTGGCCGAGGTGGACGCGTGGGCCGCGGCCGGCGCGGACGACCTGGCGCTGTGGTTCGGCGCGGTGGGCGGGTTCGCCCGGCGCCTGCGCGCCTTCGCCGCCGCCTCGGGTCAGCTCTTGCCGGCCACCCGCTGACGTTGCCCGAGCACGGAGTGGTTGCGGCTGTAGAGGAAGTACACGACCACGCCGATGGCCATCCACACCAGGAACCGCACCCAGGTCAACGCGGTCAGGTTCAGCATCAGCCAGACGCAGGCCAGGATCGCCAGGATCGGGATGACCGGCACGAACGGCACGCGGAAGCCCCTGGGCAGGTCGGGCCGGGTCCGGCGGAGCACCAGCACGCCCGCGGACACCAGGATGAACGCGAACAGCGTGCCCACGTTGACCATCTCCTCCAGCTTGCCCGTGGGGAAGAAGCCGGCCGCGATGATCACCAGCACCGCCACCAGCCAGGTGGCCCGCACCGGGGTGCCGTGCCGGCCGGTGTGCGCCAGCCCGCGCGGGATCAGCCCGTCCCGGGACATGGCGAACACGATCCGGGTCTGGCCGAGCAGCAGCACCATCACCACGGTGGTCAGCCCGGCCAGGGCGCCCACCGCGATCACCGCCGCGGCCCAGGTGACCCCGTTCGCGGCGAACGCGCTGGCCAGGGTCTTCTTCTGGCCGTCGGCGCCGGTGGCCAGGTCGCGGTAGGACTGCATGCCGGTGAGCACCAGGGACACGGCCACGTAGAGCACGGTGACGATGGCCAGCGACCCGATGATGCCCCGCGGCAGGTCGCGCTGGGGGCGCTTGGTCTCCTCGGCGGTGGTGGCCACGATGTCGAAGCCGATGAACGCGAAGAACACGATGGAGGCGCCGGCCAGCAGCCCGTACAGGCCGTAGGTGCTGCTGGCGCCGCCGGCGATCAGGGAGAACAGCGACTGGTCCAGTCCGGTGCCGCCGCTGTCCCCGGTGGTGCTGGCCGGTGGGATGAACGGGCGGTAGTTCTCCGCCTTGATGTAGCCGATGCCGACCACGACCACCAGCAGCACGACCGCGACCTTGATGGTGGTGATCACCAGGCTGACCCGGGAGGACAGCTTGGTGCCCACGGCCAGCAGCACGCTGAGCACGAGCACCACCAGCACCGCGCCCCAGTCGAAGTCGACCGGCCCCAGGCTGACCACCGTGGACAGCTCCGCCCCGGTCAGGCCGATCACCTGGTGCAGGTAGGAGGACCAGCCCTTGGCCACGACCGCGGCGGCCAGGGCGAACTCCAGCACCAGGTCCCAGCCGATGATCCAGGCGACGAACTCGCCGAAGGTGGCGTAGGAGAACGTGTAGGCGCTGCCGGCCACCGGCACCGTGGACGCGAACTCGGCGTAGCACAGCGCGGCCAGCCCGCAGGTGATCGCGGCGATCACGAACGACAGCGACACCGCCGGTCCGGAGATGTCACCCGCGGTGCTCGCCGCCACCGTGAAGATGCCCGCGCCGACCACCACGGCCACCCCGAACACGGTGAGGTCCCAGGCGGTCAGGTCCTTGCGGAGCTTGGTGTCGGGCTCATCGGTGTCCGCGATGGACTGCTCGATGGACTTGGTGCGCCACAGTCCTGTACCAGGCACGCTGCCCTCCTCGTCACTCAGGCCACCCGGTTACTCGGAACTTGCCGGATACACCTCATGCCCACCGACAGATCACCTTAACCAGTGAGGTCCCACTCAACGTGTTGCTCGGGAGTAACCCTATTGTGCGTTGAGCTGCCCGAACTCACCCGGTCTACCCCGACCGGCATACCGCCCGGTGACGGCGCGGTGGGCGCGAGGCGTCGCGCGGCCACGCCGACAGCAGGATGGGTCGACAGCGGCGGTGGGTCGACAGCGGGATGGGTCGACAACGGTGGTGGGTCGACAACGGTGGTGGGTCGACAGCGGTGGTGGGTCGACAGCGGTGGTGGGTCGACAGCGGAGTGGGCGTGGCCGGGGCACCCGCCCGGGACGAGCGGGCAGCCGCGTGGCTGTGCGGTGAGGTGGCTGGCCGTGCCGGTGACAACGGTGGGGCGACCGGACGTCACGGCAGGCAGCCGGACCGGACCGCTCCCCCACGACCGGGCCACTCCCCCAGTCAAGCCCCCGGGCAACAGGCCGTGAGCTGCGGAGACGCTCTACTGCCCGCCCGAAGCCCAGCCCCCGCCCTCCCAGGGGGGCGACCCCAGGTCCAGCCTAACCACCCCCACCCCGGCTCAGCGGTGTTCCGGGCCGGCCTGTGGACAACCCGGCACGTTGTGGACAACTCGCACCTCGAACGGGTGAATCTCGGCGCGGGTCGGCTAGTCGCTGGTAAGCCACTGCCCCACGGTCACCACCGCGTTGCCCACCGCGAAGACCTCGAACACCACCAGCGCCACCCCGAGCAGCACCAGGCCCGCCACCTGCCACCAGCGCAGCCGCTCGCCGGGCTCCTCCGGGTGGGCGGCCCAGTCGTAGGCCAGCGGCCGGCCGGTCTCCGCGCGAGCCGCCGCCAGCACCTCGGCCAGCCGGCTCCGGGCGGTGGCCGTGGTGGCCGTGTCCGGGTCGCTGGTCCAGCCCAGTGCGCTCATCCGCGCCACCGCCGCGCGGTAGGCCCGCTCGAACGCGGCCACCTCGGCGGGGTCGCGCTGCTCGGCGAGGTAGCTCCAGCGGCCGGCCTGCGCGGCGTCACCCAGCCGCCGGTACACACCGGCCAGCCGCTCGCGCAGGTCCAACCGGCTCGGGTAGGTGCCGACCAGGCCACGCAGCCGTTGCCGGGCCCGCAGCACACTGGCCAGATCCCCGGCGGCGAGTTCCCGGTCCACCCGGGACAGCGTGGTCTCGATGGTCACCCGTCCAGGGTGACAACCGGTGGCAACCGGTTTTCCGCAGCTCAGCGGGAGGCCGGTGGGAGATCAGCGGGAGATCGACGAGCGGTCCAGGTCGGGCTCCAGGTAGATCAACTTGGCCGAGGGCACCTTGCTGCGCACCCGCAGCTCGGCGTCGTCAATGGCCTGGGCGACCTCTGCCAGGGTCAACCCCGGGGTGAGCGCGATCTTGGCCGCGATCAGCAGCTCGTCCGGACCGAGGTACTGGGTGCGGATGTGGATGACCCGCTCCACCCGGCCGGCGGCCAGCTGGGCGACGATGGTGTCCAGCACGTCCGGGGCCGCGCCCTCACCGATGAGCAGGCTCTTCATCTCCACGATCAGGATGATCGCGATCACCCCGAGCAGCACGCCGATGCCCAGCGTGCCCACGCCGTCCCACACCGGGTCGCCGGTGAGCACCGACAGTCCCACCCCGATCAGCGCGAACACCAGGCCGAACAGCGCGCCGGCGTCCTCCAGCAGCACCACGGGCAGTTCGGGTGCCTTGGCCTGGCGGATGAACTGCCACCAGGTGGCGTTGCCCTTCAGCGCCCTGGACTCACCGATGGCCGTGCGGAAGCTGTAACCCTCCAGGGCGATGGCCACCACCAGCACCAGCACCGCCACCAGCGGCGAGGACAGCGGCTCCGGGTGCTCGATCTTGTGGATGCCCTCGTAGATGGCGAACACCGAACCGAGGGTGAACAGCAGCAGCGCCACCACGAACGCGTAGAAGTACCGGTCCCGGCCGAAGCCGAAGGGGTGTTCCCTGGTGGCCTTGCGCCGGGAGGTCCGCTGGCCGAGCAGCAGCAGGCCCTGGTTGGACGTGTCCGCGAGGGAGTGCACCGACTCGGCCAGCATCGACGACGAGCCCGTGAACAGGAACGCGACGAACTTCGCCACGGCGATACCGGCGTTCGCGCCCAGTGCCGCGAGAATGGCCTTTGTCCCGCCCCCTGCTGACACAGCTGCTCCTTGACTAGCTCGTGCCCGGTTTGTCTGGAAGAACCGGGTTCGCCGGAAGAACCGGCGCTAACTCTACGTGTTGAACGGGGTTCCACCAGGGGTGGCCACGAAAACCTGGGCCGATTCGCCGTCCTCCGGGCGCAGCGTGGCCACCGGGTCGGACGCGGGCAGCCACAGCGACCCGCCCCTGCCCAGCCGCGTCTGGGCCTGGCCGGCCAGGCTGACGTGCACCGCGCCGTCCGTGCACAGCACGATCTGGGGCCGGCCCTCGGCCAGTTCCACCGGCGCGCTGTCCCCGGCCGGCCAGGCCACTGTGGACAGCAGGAACTCCTCGGCCGGCGTGTGGTAGGTGGTGACGTGCTCGCGGTGCCGCTCGCCGCGCAGCACCGGCACGTCCCCGGCGGAGAAGTCCAGCACCCGCAGCAGCTCCGGCACGTCCACGTGCTTGGGGGTGAGCCCGCCGCGCAGCACGTTGTCCGAGTTGGCCATGATCTCCACGGCCGTGCCGCTGAGGTAGGCGTGCAGGTTGCCGGCCGGCAGGTAGATGGCCTCGCCCGGCTGCAGCACGAACCTGTTCAGCAGCAGCGCGGCCAGCACGCCGGCGTCGCCCGGGTAGGCCTCGCCCAGCTCCAGCACGGTCTTGCACTCCACCTCGAACGGGCCGTGCTCCTTGACGTGCAGCACGCACGCGTCCAGCAGGCTCGGCAGCAGCGCGTCCAGGGTGAGCTGCGGCAGGGTGATCCAGGTGGTGAACAGCGCGCGCAGGCCGGCCGAGTCCGGCTGGGCCACCAGCAGTTCGGCGTAGCCGGCCAGCTCCGGGGCGTCCAGGCAGCGCAACAGCTCGATGGTGCGGTGCGGGTCGCGGAACCCGGCCAGGGCGTGGAACTCGGTGAGCGCGCACACCAGTTCCGGCTTGTGGTTGGGGTCGCGGTAGTTGCGGTTCTTGGCGTCCAGCGGGATGCCGGCGGCCTCCTCGGCGGCAAAGCCCTGCCTGGCCTGCTCGGCCGACGGGTGCGCCTGCAGGCTCAGCGGCTCGTCGGCGGCGAGGACCTTCAGCAGGAACGGCAGGCGGCCGGCCCAGCGCTGCGCGCAGGCCACGCCGAGCTGCCCGGCGGGGTCGGCCTCGACCAGGTCGAGCAGGGACAGCTCGGTGCCGTCCGGCCGCACCAGGCGGGACGGGTCAGCCGGGTGGGCGCCCAGCCACAGCTCCGCCTCGGGGTGCGGGGCGGGCACGGGTCGGCCGAGCAGCGCGGCTATGGCCGTGCGCGATCCCCACGCGTACGGCCGCACCGCGTTTTCCAGCAGTTCCACTTGTCGCCTCTTCTCCGTTGCTCGGCCTACTAGCGGGCGGCCGGGGCGAACAGCCCCGGGCCGCCGAGCGTGCCAGCGGCAAGCCCCAGGTACAGCGCGGCCATCTCGAACCGCAGGGCGAGCAGCGCCGCGCACGCCACCTCGTCCCCGAGCGTGTCCTCGGCCAGTTCCAGCAGTTCGGCGCCGGGAAGGGTGTCCTGGGCGGCGCGCCGGGTCGCCTGGGCGGTGGGGCCGGTGCGCACGGCGAGCAACAGCACCCGCAGGGGTGAGCCCTGCTCCTCGTCGCGGTCGGCGAACAGGTCGGCGCCGGCCGCCGCGTTGACGGCCTGGCGGTGCAGCACCGGCCTGGTCAGCGCCTGCGGGTAGCCGGCGACGTCGCACACCACGCCGGTGTAGCCGGCCAGCACGGCGGCGGCGTGCCTGGCCACCGCCGTGGCCGGGTGGTCGAGCCCCCACAGCAGCGGGGTGTGCTCGGCCAGCCGCAGCGCCAGCGACTTGGCCGGGTTGAGGAACGACTCGGTGGACAGGTGGCCGCGTTCGGCTTCCCGGTCCAGTTCGTTGGCCAGCCGGTCCAGGTCGGTGCGCAGCAGGCCGAGCGCGGTCACCAGGGACAGGCCGGCGGCCAGTGCGCGGGGGAACCCGAAGCCGGCCGGCAGCGGGATCCTGGGCGGCAGGAACAGGGTCCGGCCGGCCGCGGCCGCGGCCACCGGCCCGTCCTCGGGCGCGGTCAGCACCACGTGCGCGCCGCGCCGGGCGGCCCGGTCCACCGATTCGGCCAGCACGGCGTCACCCGGGTCCTCGGTGTGCGCCAGCACCACGTCCAGGGCACCCACCCAGGTGGGCACGGTGTCGGCGAGCACCACCGGCACCGGGCAGCCGGGGCCGAGCAGGCCGGCCAGGAGTTCGGCGACCGCCGGGCTCACTCCGGGGCGGGTGACCAGCACCAACGCCCTGGGGCGGGTCTCGGCCAGGGAACTGAGGCCGGCGTCGGCGATGGCCTCCGCCGTGGCCCGCACCTGGGCGCCGGCCAGGGCGACCGAGCGCAGCAGGCCGGCGCCGTCGGAGTCGGCCAGGCGGCCGGGGTCGTCAAGCAGGCTGTCGTCCAGCACGCGATCTCACCCGGCCGACGAGCCCTCGCCGGGCGTCCCCGATCCCGGCCGCGGCTGCGACCGCGGGGTCGGGTCGACAGCCGGGGCTGGGCCGGATGTGCCGGACGGGCCAGGTGTGCCGGCCGGTGTTCCCGCGGCGCTCAGCTCGACCGCCTCGTCGAGCAGCAGCACCGGGATGCCGTCCCGCACCGGGAACGCGCGGTGGCACGAGGTGCAGGTGAGGAAGTCCGCGTCGGGGTCACCCGGAGTGCCGACCACCAGCGGTGCGTGGTCCTCGGACGGGCAGGCGAGGATGTCCAGCAGTTGCTGGTCAAGCTGAACAACCATGATTGTCCTCCTTGCGGTCCTCGGTGCGATCCTCGACGTCGCCCGGTGCCGGTGCCATCGTTGCTGGCTCAGCCGCGAACGACGGCGAGCACCTCGTCGCGCAGCGCGGCCATGCTCTCCTGGTCCGGCGCTTCCACGTTCAACCGCAGCAGCGGCTCGGTGTTGGACGGCCGGATGTTGAACCAGGCGCCCGAGGCCAATTCCACGGTCAGCCCGTCCAGTTCGTCAACGGTCACCCCGTCCCTGCCGGCGAACGCGTCCTTGACCGCGGCCATTCGCCCGGCCTGGTCGGCCACCGTGGAGTTGATCTCCCCGGACGCGGTGTAGCGGCTGTACTCCCTGGTCAGCTCGGACAGCGGCTGGTCCTGCTCACCCAGCGCGGCCAGCACGTGCAGTGCGGCCAGCATGCCGGTGTCGGCGCGCCAGAAGTCGCGGAAGTAGTAGTGCGCCGAGTGCTCGCCACCGAAGATGGCGCCGGTCTCGGCCATGGTCTGCTTGATGAACGAGTGGCCGACGCGGGTGCGCACCGGGTTGCCGCCGTGCTCGCGCACGATCTCGGGCACGGCCTTGGAGGTGATCAGGTTGTGGATGATCGTGCCGCCCGGCTGTTTGGCCAGCTCGCGCACTGCGACCAGGGCGGTCACCGCGCTCGGCGAGACCGGCTCGCCCCGCTCGTCCACCACGAAGCAGCGGTCGGCGTCGCCGTCGAAGGCCAGGCCGGCGTCCGCGCCCACCTCGCGCACCTTGGCCTGCAGGTCCACCAGGTTCTTCGGGTCCAGCGGGTTGGCCTCGTGGTTGGGGAAGTTGCCGTCCAGCTCGAAGTACAGCGGCACGATCTCGATGGGCAGGTCGGCGAAGACCGTGGGCACGGTGTGCCCGCCCATGCCGTTGCCGGCGTCCACGACCACCTTCAGCGGCCGGCTGCCGGACAGGTCGACCAGATCGCGCAGGTAGGCGGCGTACTCGGCGAGCATGTCCCGCTCGGTGACGCTGCCCGGGGTGGTGTTCTCGGCGTCGGGCACGCCCTGTTCCACGTCGGCGCGGATGTCGGCGAGGCCGCTCTCCAGGCCCACCGGGGCGGCGCCGGCCCGGCACAGCTTGATGCCGTTGTACTTGGCGGGGTTGTGGCTGGCGGTGAACATCGCGCCGGGCAGGTTGAGCTTGCCCGAGGCGAAGTAGAGCTGGTCGGTGCTGGCCAGGCCGATGGAGATCACGTCAACGCCCTGCCGGGTGACGCCGTCGGCGAACGCCGCGGCCAGTTCCGGGGAGGAGTCCCGCATGTCGTGTCCGACGACCACGGTGGGGCCGCCGACCAGCCGGGCGAAGGCCGCACCGGTCCGCCGGACCAGATCGGCGTCGAGTTGTTCGCCCACGACGCCACGGACGTCATATGCCTTGAACACGCCGGACAGGTCGCGCACACGTTCTCCCGAGTCAGTCGCCAGCGGTCAGTCGGAGCCGTTCGTTGCTCGCTCGACGGCAGTCGGTGACATCCGGTTGATGTCACTCCAGCCGCAGCCTACCGGCGACCGGATACCCGGTGGACCTGGTGTGACACCCGGAGCCGTCCCGGCGGCGCGGCGCCGGTCCTGGCTCGGGCGTCCACCTGGAAAGGTTCCGCCTCAGTCATCCACCGGATCGGGCAGCACCCGCAGGTGTCCGCGTCGACCGGTGGTGCTGGGCACCTCTGGCGGTTCCACCGGCCGGTCCGCGCGGCCGGCCTCGCGCACCGCCTCGGCGAGCGCGGTGAGGTCGTCCACGGAGGGCTGGGGGACCGCGAACTCACCCTCGTGCCGCACGACTTCCCAGCCGCGTGGCACGGTCAGCCGGAGCGCGTGCTCCTCGCACAGGTCGTAGCTGTGCGGTTCGGAGTACGTGGCCAGCGGTCCGACCACGGCGGTTGAGTCGGCGTAGGCGTAGGTGAGCGTGGCAACGGCCGGGTTGGTGCACCCGGTCCGCGAGCACCGTCTCACGCTCCGCACGGTCGGGGACGATAGCGCGTCCGGGCAAGTCCGCGTTGCAGGCGCGCGGGTGATCCTGCGCCGAGTGCTGCTCGCCCTGCGCGAAACAGCGTCGCCGAACACCGTCGGGGACACCGTTGTCGGGCCGGTGCCGACCGGTGGCCGAACCGCCCGGGTGGCCCGAGCCGACCCCGAGCGGCCCCGGAACCGGCGGAACCGGCCCGCGAGGCGGCACTGGACCGACACGGAGCGGAACCGGTTGGTGGCCGCAGGTTGTCGCGGTGGGAGCGGCTTGTCAGGGGTCGAGCCGGCCCGCCCCGCCGCGTACGCTCAACGTGTGGTGATGGCCAGGAGTTCTCGTCAGCGGCATCGGCGCACGCGCGACCGGCACGGTCGTGGCCTGCGCGGCCCGCTGTACCCGGCCACCCTGCCCGCGGCACGGAGTAGGGCGGAGCGGTTTGACGCGCTGGTACTGGAGGCCCTCGAACCGATCGAGGGGCGTTGGCGCACCGAGTTGACCCAGCTCGACGTGGCCGTCGACGACGTGCCCGACGTGCGGTTGTCCCCGGACACGGTCAGCTCGTGGGACGACGGCGTGGTGGAGGACGGCAACATCCCGCTGGCCCGGCTGGTGCCGGCCGGGGTTGACCGGCACGGCCTGCCGACCAGGGCGCGGATCGTGCTCTACCGGCGCCCGTTGGAGGTCAGGGCCAAGGACGGCGCCGACCTGGCCGACCTGGTGCACGACGTGCTGGTCGAGCAGGTCGCCAACTACCTCGGCCTCGACCCGGAGATCATCGACGGCAGCTGACCGCGCGCCCCGGGGCCGCGGCGGCGGCTCGGGTGGCGCACGCGGCCGCATGGCGGCGGCTCTGGTGGCGCACGGGTCCGGGGTGGCCGCTCGGGTGGGCAGGATCGCTCAGTCCCGCCGCCGGCGCCCTGGCATGGCCGCGACCAGCGTGAACAGCGCGGCGGCCGCCTGGACCAGCAGCAGTGGTTCGCGCCGCGCGCCGGGTGCGCGCACCCACACGTCGGCCGCGTCCGCCGGCAGCGGCACGCCCACCAGGTGTCCCCAGGCCGTGCCCACCTCGACCGGCGCACCGGCCACGCTGGCCCGCCAGCCGGGCTCGTGCTCCGCGCCGACCACCAGCAGCCGCCCGGCCGGGCCGGCCGACACCCGGACCGCGACCTCGGGTGGTGTGGCGTCCACCCGCACGATGTCGGCGCTGCCCGCCTGGGCCGGCGGGGACTCGCCGCGCACCGCCCTGCCGGCCTGGGCCGGGGCCAGCAGGGTGGTGGCGCCGCCGGCGGCCAGCAGCCGCAGCACGGGCTGACCGGTCGAGGCGGCGGGTGCGTCCGCGACCAGCCCGGCGGCCAGGTCGCGCAGCCGGTCGGCGCTGGCCGCGTCCGGCAGCACCACGAACACCACCGCGCCGGCCGCGGCCTCGGCCACGGCTGTCCGCGCCGCGGCCCGGTCGGTTCCGGTGAGCCGGGCCGCCAGTCCGGCCAGCCGGTCCGGGGCGGCCGGCGTGGTCACCAGGTCGTCGGTGAGCGCCGGCACGCGGCCGGACACCTGCCGGGTCGGCTGGCCGGGGCCGCCCAGCACCAGCACCGCGCCGCCGGTGCGGGCCAGCTCGTTGGTCAGGGTCGAGGCGAGCCGCAGTCCCCCGCCGGCGCGCAGCGGCCCCTGGCCGAGGCCGACCACCGCGGCGGTGGCCAGCGCGGCCACCCCGGCCGCCGCCAGGACCGCGAGCACCCGCGTGACCGAGCCGGTGGCCAACCACCTGGGCCTGGCCGGCGCGGTCGTGCTCGCCGCGGCCAGCGCCGCCCACAGCAGGCCGCACCCCACCACCAGCAGTGCCGCACCCGGCCAGGCCGGTTCCGCCGCGGTGCCGCCCGGGGGCGGGGTGCGCGCCAGGCGGGTCGCGGCCACGGCCAGCCCGCCGAGCAGGGCCACGCCCAGCCCCGGTAACACCGCCCGGCTCGGCCGCGCCAGCAGCACCGCGAACACGCCCACCACCAGCAGCGCGCCCACCGCGGGCCCGCTGCCCGGCCCGCCCGGCCGCAGCGCCAGCAGGTCGGGCAGGGACACCGGCGGGGCCGCCAGGTAGGCGCCGACGCCGTGCAGCAGCACACCGGGGTGGCGCAGCAGCAGGACCGGCCACGGCAGCAGCAGGGCGGGTGGCAGCAGCACCACCGCCGCCACGCCGAGCGCGCGCTGCCGGGTGGTGCCGGGCCGGCCGGGCGCCACCACGTATCCGATCAGCGCGGCCAGCAGCAGCACCAGGCCGACCAGTGGCGCGAACGCCGCCAGCGCGGCCAGGCCCAGCGCGGTGGCGCAGGCGACGGACAGCCAGGGCGCGCCGGCCGCGGGCCGGAGCACGGCCACCACCCCGGCCAGCACCAGTGGGGCGAGCACGTGCACCACCACGGCGTCCAGCCGGCCCTGCGCCACCGCGGCGGTGGCCGGCGGCAGCAGCGCGTAGCCGGCGGCGACCAGTGCCCGCACCTGCCGGCGCACCCGCAGTCGGCGGGTGGCCAGGTAGCCGGCCAGTCCGGCGAGTGGGGCGTCGGCGACGAACAGCGCGGTCACCGCCGCGACCGGCCCGCCGAGGGGCAGGCCGCCAAGGCCGAGCACGGCCAGCGCGGCCGGTGCCGGCACAGTGCTGCCGCCACCGGCGGAGTGCCAGGCGGCCAGGTAGCTCCCCCAGGTCGCCGGCAGGTCGAGCACGGGCAGCAGCCGCCCGCCGGCCAGGTCGCCGCCCAGCCGGCCGACCCCGCCGAACAGGCTGCTGTTGGCGAGCAGACCGAGCACGGCCAGGCAGGCGACCAGGACCACCGGCGGGGCCAGCACCAGCTCGCGCAGCAGCCGCGCCCGGCTGAGCCGCAGTAGCACGAACTCGGGTGGCGCGCCACGATCCGGCCGGACAACCCCCGAGTTGTCCACAGGCACCCGGGTTGTCCACAGGTCCCCGCGCACACCGTGATCCACGGGGTGGTCGTGGGTAGGCTGGCCAAGGGCGCGCCCCCCGGTGGAGGGTGGGGGCTGGGCAGGGGCGGAAACGCCGCGATCCACCGCATCCCCAACCGGATCACCGCTGGCCGAGTCGTCACCGGCAAGGTCACCACCGGCAAGGTCACCACCGGCAAGGTCACCGCCGGCCAGGTCACCACCAGGCGGGTCACCGCCGGCCAGGTCGCCACCGGCCGCGGACCGGCGGCGCGGCACCGGGGACGGCCGCGGTCGGGGGCTGGGCCGGTGTTCCGCCGGCGACGCCGAGCCGGCCGCCGGCAGCGCCACCACCACCGCGGTGGCCGGCCGGCGCAACCCGGCCACGCGCCGCACCGGGTGACCACGCCGGCCCAGCGCGCCAGCGGGCAGCGCGTCCGGCCCGACCGGTCGCGCCGGTGCCCCACCGGCAGCGGCGGACACCTCGGGCAGCCGCTCACCCCCGGGCGCCCGGCCCAGCGCCAGGTCGGCCCGCACCCGCTGCCGCACCAGGTGGGCCAGGCCGGCCCGGAAACCGTTGCGCAGCCTGGTGATCCGGCTGGTGACCAGCCCCCGCACACTGCCCCCGCGCGCGGCCTGTCGACGCCGCGCCGCCCGGGCCGCGCGCAACCCGGCGCGCCCGCCCAGCAGGTAGCGCACCGCGGCCAGTTCAGCGCGGACCCCGTCCAGCCGGCGCAGCAGCGCGAACCCCAACAGCCGCAGCACACACAGCAGGACCAGCCGGGGCAGGCCGAGCCAGCACCCCAGCGGCGAGGCGTTGACCAGCAGCGTGCGCAGCCCGTGCGCGCGGTCCACCGAACGCGGCAGCGGCCCCGGTGGCGCGGGCACCGCGGCCAGTGGCCGCAGCCCGGTGCTGGCCGCCCTGGCGTGGCGCACCCGGGCCGCCGGCACGCACAGCACCACGTGCCCGGCCCGGTTGGCGCGCCAGCCGAAGTCGGTGTCGTCGCGGAACAGCGGCAGGGCCGGGTCGAAGCCGTCCAGCTCGCGCCAGACGTCCCACCGGATCAGGCACCCCGCCGAGGACACCGCGAGCACCTCGGTGCTGCGCTGGAACAACTCCACCCGCTGATCCCCGCGCGGCGCGGTCGAAGCCGGGCCGGTGCCGGCTGTGTCGGTACCGGTGCCGGTGCCGGTAGCGGTGGTGCCGAACCTGCTCCAGTCCAGTTCGGCCGGCCCGATGCCGGTCTGCTCGTGGCCGGCGGCGTCGATGGACAGTCCCGCGGAGACGACCAGTCGGGGATCGGCCCAGTCCAGGCAGAGCGGGCCGAGCACACCCGCCGACGGCGCCACCTCGGCCGCGGCGAGCAGACCGGCCAGGCAGTCGGGTTCCGGGGCGCTGTCGTCGTGCAGCAACCAGATCCACCCGCCGGGATCATCGCCCCAGCGGCGCACCGCGTGGTCCACGGCGGCGCGCACGGCCGCACCGAAACCGGTGTCGCGGGGCAGGGTGAGCACGCCGTCCAGCACGCGCTCACTGTCCAGTCCGGACCCGGGCTGACGAATCCGCGCGGCGAGCGAATCCGCTGTGCCGTCACGGGAACCGGTGTCCACGGCGAGCACGTGGCGTGGCCGCAACCGCTGCTGCCGCACCGCGGTCAGCGTGCTGTCCAGCCACGGCCGTGCGTCGTGGCAGACCACCACGGCCAACACCGGCACGGTCCGCACTCGCGGAGGGACACTGCTGGGCACCGGCCCTCCACTGGCGTGATCAGAACAACAAGGGCGAGATCCGTGCGGCACAACGAGCGACCGCGCCCGACGTCACGCCAGTGTGATGATCACATCACCGTCGCCGCCAGCCCTTGCCACCCAAGAACTGTTCAGCCGGCGCGCTTCTTGAGCTTGCGACGCTCCCGTTCGGACAGTCCGCCCCAGATGCCGAAGCGCTCGTCGTGCGCCAGGGCGTACTCCAGGCACTCGGCCCGCACTTCGCAACCCTGGCAGATGCGCTTGGCCTCTCTGGTGGAGCCGCCCTTTTCGGGGAAGAACGCCTCCGGGTCGGTCTGCGCGCACAGGGCGCGTTCCTGCCAGTCCTGTTCCTCGGCCACGTCAAAAAGATCGGCCAGTGCGCGCAGGTCCGGTGTTGGGCCTTCCCCCCGCCCCACGACGTGACCCCCTTCGATTCCTTGCATCCGTCCGCCTCCTCGCCTTCCGCACTCCCCGGTTGGCGGACACCACCCGCCGGCCCCCTGCTCAGGCGAATGACACCAATGTGATTACACCTGTGTCACAGCAAGGGGTCAAGCGGAGTGCACACGTCGGGGGGACAACCCAAAGGCTTCCTTGTGATCACGCTGTTCCGCGCTGGCGGGGCGCCGCTAACCAGCGGCCCAGGCAGAACTCGCGGTGGTGCTGTTGTTTGTTTTCCACACCCGCACAGTGTGCCCGGGGATGATGTTTCCCGCCTGTTGTGATTTCGCCCAACACCGATCCCACACCCGGCTCACCGGAACCCCACGCACTGTCCGGCGTGAAACCGCCACACTGGTCGTGTGAATCGCTCCTCCGTTCTCCCCAGTCCGCTGTTCCTCGGTCTACTCGCCGTCACCGTCCTCGGCGGCGTGCTCGCCACCTTTGACACCAACGACACCGCGCTGGTCGCCGGCACCGTCCTGTTGGTGCTGGGCGGCTGGGCGGTGTCGCTGTGCCTGCACGAGTTCGGCCACGCGGCGGTCGCCTACCGGGGTGGTGACCGAGCGGTGCGGGCAAAGGGCTATCTGTCCCTGGACATCCGGCACTACACCGACCCCGTGCTCAGTCTGCTCCTGCCGCTGGTGCTGCTCGCGGCCGGCGGTATCCCACTGCCCGGTGGCGCGGTGTGGATCAACCACTATGCCCTGCGTTCCCGAACGGTGGAGTCCTGGGTGTCCCTGGCCGGACCGCTGATCAACCTGGCGCTCGGCGTGCTGCTGACCCTGTCGGTGTCGCTGGTGCCGATGAACCCCGGGCTGGCCGGCGGCCTGTCCTACCTGGCGATGCTGCAGATCTTCGCATTCGTGTTGAACATCCTGCCGGTGCCCGGGCTGGACGGCTGGGGCGCGCTCGAACCGTACCTGTCCGCGCCGGCCCGCGAGTTCGGCGCCAAGGCCAGGCCGTGGGCGCCGCTGGTGCTGTTCGCCCTGATGCTGGGCCTGCCCGTGGTTGGTGCGCTGTTCCGCGACATCGCCACATACCTGTTTGACGCGATCGGCGGGGAAGAGTTGCTCGTCTACTACGGCCAGATCAACTTCCGGTTCTGGGAGCGCTGATCCGCGGGCCGGCCGGAGGTCGGTGGGTGCCGCCCGCCACGTTTGTCAGGCGCGCCGACCGGCCGGCGACCGTGCGTGCGAGGATGGCCGCCTGTGAAGGTCGTCGTACTGGTCGGCGGGGTCGGCGGGGCGCGGTTCCTGCTCGGCGTCAAGGCCGCATTGGGGCTGCCCGGCCCGGGCAAGGGCACCCAGGAGAACTCGTCGCACGAGGTCGTCGCCGTGGTCAACATCGGCGACGACGTGTGGATGCACGGGCTGCGCGTCTGCCCGGACCTGGACACCTGCATGTACACGTTGGGTGGGGGCATCGACACCGAACGCGGGTGGGGCCGGGCCGGGGAGACCTGGGCGGTCAAGGAGGAACTGGCCGCCTACGGTGCCGAGCCGACCTGGTTCGGGCTCGGGGACCGGGACATCGCCACCCACCTGGTGCGCAGCCGGATGCTGCGGGCCGGTTACCCGCTGTCCGCGGTGACCGAGGCGCTGTGCGCCCGGTGGCAGCCCGGGGTCACCCTGCTGCCGATGAGCGACGACCGGGTGGAGACGCACGTGGTGGTCGACGCCCAGGGCGCCGACCCCGCCGGTGGCGCCGAGGCGGAGGAGGTGTCCCCGGACGGCCGGCGGGCCATCCACTTCCAGGAGTGGTGGGTGCGCCACCACGCCGCACTGCCCGCGCGGGCGATCGTGCCGGTGGGCGCGGAGGAGGCCAAGCCCGCGCCGGGCGTGCTGGAGGCGATCGCCTCGGCCGACGCGGTGCTGCTGGCCCCGTCCAACCCGGTGGTGAGCGTGGGCACGATCCTCGCGGTGCCGGGCATCCGCGAGGCGATCCGCCAGACCAGCGCCCCGGTGGTGGGCATCTCACCGATCATCGGCGGCCGGCCGCTGCGCGGCATGGCCGACGCGTGCCTGACCGCGATCGGCGTGGACACCACGGCCGAGGCGGTCGGCCGGCACTACGGCTCGCGCAAGTGTTCGGCGGGCGGCATCCTGGACGGCTGGCTGGTGCACAGCGGCGACACCGCCGAGGTGCCCGGGGTCGCGGTGCGCGCGGTGCCGCTGCTGATGTCCGACGTGGCCGCGACCGCCGACATGGTCCGCGCCGCCCTCGACCTCGCCGGAGTGAGCCTTGACTGACCACGCCGCCAAGGCGACCGTGGAGATCCTCCCGGTTCCCGGTCTGCCCGAGTTCCGGCCGGGTGACGACCTGACCGCGGCCATCGCCTCGGCCGTGCCGTGGCTGCGCGACGGCGACGTCGTCGTGGTCACCAGCAAGGTCGTATCCAAAGTGGAGGGACGGTTGGTCAAGGTGCCGACCGACCCGGAGGCGCGGGACGCGGTCCGCCGCGAGCACGTGGCCGCCGAAGCCGTCCGCGTGGTCGCCCGCAAGTTCCGCACCCTGATCACCGAGAACCGGCTCGGCCTGGTCCAGGCGGCCTCCGGGGTGGACGCGTCCAATGTGGCCGGTGACGAGATCGCCCTGCTGCCAACGGATCCGGACGGTTCGGCCGCGCGGCTGCGGGCCGGCCTGCGCGAGCTGCTCGGTGTCGACGTCGCCGTGGTGATCACCGACACGATGGGCCGGACCTGGCGGCTGGGCCAGACCGACGTGGCGATCGGCGCGGCCGGCATGGCCGTGCTGCACGGCTACGCCGGCCAGATCGACCGGCAGGGCAACCAGTTGGCCGTGACGAACATCGCCGTCGCCGACGAGGTCGCCGCCGCCGCCGACCTGGTCAAGGGCAAGCTGGGCGCGAACCCGGTCGCCGTGGTGCGCGGACTGTCCATCGAGGACAACGGCTCGACCGCGCGGGATCTGGTGCGCCCGGTGGACGAGGACCTGTTCCGGATGGGCACCGAGGAGGCCATCGCCCAGGGGCGGGCCGAGGCGGTGCTGCTGCGCCGGTCGGTGCGCGCGTTCACCGACGAGCCGGTCGACGCCGAGGCGCTGCGCCGCGCGGTCGGCGCCGCCCTGACCGCGCCCGCCCCGCACCACACCCGCCCGGTCCGGTTCGTCCACGTGCGTGACCGCGACCTGCGCACCCGCCTGCTGGAGGCGATGCGCGCGGCCTGGCAGCGGGACCTGCGCGGCGACAACATGAGCGAGGACCGGATCAGCCGCCGGATCCGCCGCGGCGACCTGCTGTTCGGCGCGACCGAACTGGTGGTGCCGTTCCTGGTCCGCGAGGGCGCGCACGACTACCCGGACCAGCGCCGGGCCGAGGCCGAACGGACCATGTTCACCATCGCCGGCGGCGCGGCCGTGCAGGGCCTGCTGGTGGCCCTGGCCGCCGAGGGCCTTGGCTCCTGCTGGGTGTCGTCCACGATCTTCTGCCCGGACGTGGTGCGCGAGGTGCTCGACCTGCCAGCCACCTGGGAGCCGCTCGGCGCGGTGGCCGTCGGCCACCCGGTGGACGGCCCGCTCACCCCCCGCCCACCCCGCGACCTGACCGACGGACTGATCGAACTGTGACCACTGTGGACATTCCCGCGAACGCCCTGCACGCCAACGCCACGGCCGTGCTGACCGACTGGCGTCCGGCCGATGCGGGCCAGCAGGCCCTGCGCCACGCGTTCCTGGGTTTCCTGGCCGCCCGCGCCGACGCCTGCCAGCGCTCCTGCGCACCCGGCCACCTGACCGCGTCCGCCGTGGTGCTGGACGCCACCGGGGACCGGGTGCTGCTCACCCTGCACCCCAGGGTGGGCCGTTGGCTGCAGCTCGGCGGCCACTGCGAACCCGAGGACGCCACCCTGGCCGAGGCGGCCCTGCGCGAGGCCACCGAGGAATCCGGCATGTCCGGCCTGGTGATCGACCCGCACCCGGTGCACCTGGACGTGCACCCGATCACCTGTTCGCTGGGCGTGCCCACCCGCCACTTCGACGTCCGCTTCGTGGTGCGCGCCCCGGCCGGCGCCGAACCCGTGCGCAGCGCGGAATCCACCGACCTGCGCTGGTGGCCCCTGACCGCCCTGCCCCCGGACACCGACGACCTGGCGCCCCTGCTCGCCGCCGTCGCTTCCGCCGGCTGATCCCCAGGTCCCCGACGACCCGGTCCGCTGGCCGTCCTGCTGATGGCCAGCGGACCACACCCCGGTGTGGACGGGAAACTCAGGCCGCGCCGTACTCGACCCGCTCCGGCATGCGCGCGTCCGGATCGACCCACACCACGTGCGGCGTGACGTCCTCTCCCCCGGCGAAGGCGATCAGCACGGCCTGCGTTTCGGTATCCTGACCGAGCAATCACTGTCCCAGGCTGACTCGGTGAAGCTGATCCTCCAAACCGCCAAGGACTACGGGTGACGAGGGGGCACGGATGATCGACCACGACACGCTGGCCCGTGCCAACTGGCGCAAGAGCAGCTACTCCGGCGGCGGTGGCCCCGGCAACGGGAACTGCGTGGAAGCGGCCGTGCTGCCCAGCGACACCATCGGCATCCGCGACAGCAAGGCGCCCACCGCCGGCGTCCTCCGCTTCTCCCGCAGCGCCGTCAGCGCCTGGATCGACCACATCAAGGCCGGCGGGTACGACACCCCCGCCTGACACACACCCGCGCTGCGCGGTGACCAGGATGACGCACCCCGAACCGCACGCCCGGCCGCGGTGGCAGCGGACCGGGCACGCCCGCTTCCCGCTCGCCGCTGTGGTCGACGGCCAGTGGTGGGTGCTGCGGATGAACAGCTTTCCCGATCACGCCCGCTGGACCCTCTTCATCAACAGCGCGCCGCGCTGGGACATCGACGACATGCCCTCGCCGTGGAAGCTGCCCGACCTCCGGTCCGCTCCACTGCTGGAGCCCGGCACGGCCGAGGAGGCGCTGGCGCCCATCCAGCACCTCGTGGCCTACGGCAGCGAGGTCGGCGAGCCCTGTGACGGCCCGTTCTGCTGCGGTTGACACCTGTCTTGGCCGGCCGGTCGTGCTGGACTCACGACCACAGGGCCGGCCGCCGCGGTGGGACCCGATCCGGCTTCGCGGTCGGGACGCTGACCGTCGAGCCTGGCTCGGATTCCGTCTACCAGCAGCTCAGGCACGCTCTCGAAGGGGGCAGCCAGACGCTGAGCGTCCCGGCGCACCACGGCTCCAGGCCGCGCTGCCGCCCTTCGCCGCGAACGTGGCACTCGGGCTGATCTGGGCGGTCTGGCACGCCCCGCTGTACCAGCTCCAGGGAACGTCGCACCAGTGACCCCCACGACTCCTGACCGCCGCGTCGCCGCCGACGTTCACCCGCCCCGGAGCCCCGTGACCGTGTCAGCGCTACCCGTCCACCGGCTCGCTGGTGAACCGCGCGGTTCGCGGGTCGCGTTCGTTGCCGAACCGCCTGGTGCGGACGTCGTACAGCTCCGGTCGAGTCCGAGAACGTGTCCCGGTGCGACGGCGGCGGCCAGATCGACGCCTGATGGTGCCTGGCCCGCATCCCAGATCCAGCGAGGTCGTTCCCGAAGACAGGTGCGGCAGGAAGAACCGTGCGTGCGTCGCGGCTGTTCCTGCCGCCATGAATCCGATGGCGGAGGTGTCGTGGCCGGGTGTGCAGCGTTCGGTTCCGGGAGTGTGGCTCATCGTGCGATCGCCGCCCTGGCGCGCGCGTCGAGCAGTCCTGAGTAGACGGCCAGGACCAGCCCCGTGGCGGCCAGTACCGCGCCGACCGCGTTGGGACCGGTGTAGCCGTATCCGGCTCTGATCACCATGCCGCCGAGGAAGGCGCCGAGCGCGTTGGCGATGTTGAAGGCCGACAGGTTCAGCGCGGAGGCGAGGGTGGGGGCACCTGTGGCCTTGTCCAGGATGCGCATCTGCAGTGCCGGGACGGTCGCGAACCCGAACAGCCCCAGCAGGAACAAGGTGCAGACGGCGAGGACCTTGCTGTGCGCCGTCAGCACGAACAGGCTCAGCACGATGGTCAGCCCGGCCAGGAACACATACAGGCTCGGCATGAGCCGCCGCCCGGCGAACCGGCCCGACACCAGGTTGCCGGTGGCCATGCCCAGCCCGAAGACGACCAGCAGCAGCGTCATGCTGGACTCGCTGAAGCCCGCGACCGTGGTCATCATCGGCGTGACATAGGTGAAGGAGGCGAAGACACCGCCGAAGCCCGCCGTCGTCACTCCCATCGCGAGCCAGACCTGTGGCCGCCGCAGCGTCGCCAGTTCCGAACGCAGTCCCGTCTCGTCCTCGGGCCGCAGCCGGCGCGGGACCAACGCGGCGATGCCGGCCATCGACAGCGCGCCCAACGCCGCGATCGCCCAGAACGTGGCCCGCCAGCCCGCGGCCTGCCCCAGCCAGGTCACCAGCGGCACTCCGGCCACGTTCGCCATGGTGAACCCGCCGAACATCACCGACATTGCGCTCGCACGCCGGTCCGGCGGGACGAGCTGCGCCGCGACCACCGACCCGACCCCGAACAGCGCCCCCTGCGGCACGCCCGCGATCACCCTGGCCGCCAGCAGCAGGCCATAGCCGGAGGCGACCGCCGACAAGGCGCTGCCCGCCGCCAGCAGCGCAGCGACGATCATCAGCGTCGTGCGGCGCGGCAGCCGGACCGAAGCGGCGGTGAGCAGCGGCGCCCCGACGATCACCCCGACGGCGTATCCGGTGATCAGGCCCCCCGCGTCCGGGATCGACACCCCGACCCCCTGGGCGACCTGCGGCAACAGCCCCATGATGGCGAACTCCGAGGTGCCCACCCCGAACGCCGTGACGGCCAGGGCCAACAAAGCCAACGGCATGGCGCCGCACTCCTCACCTGACGGGAAATACCGGTGTCCAGCCTGATCGGCGAGCCACCGGAGGCGTGAGTGGCTGAAACGCCAATGTGGGTTAGATTCCCGCCATGATGCGCGTGGGGGTACTGGTCACCGAGCAGGTCCGCGTGTTCGACTACGCCGTGGCCACCGAGGTCTGGGGGCTCGACCGGACCGCCCGCGGCGTCCCGCGGTTCGAGCTGCGCACCTGCGGGCCGCACCGCTCCACGGTCCCCATGTCCCCGGGCGTGACCTGCGTTCCCGACTACGATCTGGACGGCCTGGACGAGTGCGACCTGGTCGTCGTGCCCGGTGTCCAGCACCCCACGGCGCCCGTCCATCCGCAGGTTCGAGCCGCGCTGCGCGCCGCCCACGCACGCGGCGCCACCGTGGCGTCCCTGTGCTCGGGTGCGTTCCTGCTGGCCGCCGCCGGCCTGCTGGCAGGCCGCCGCGCCACCGCGCACTGGCTGGACGCCGAGGAACTCGCGCGCCGCCACCCCGACGTGATCGTGGACCCCAACGTCCTGTTCGTCGGGGACGGCGCCGTGTGGACCTCGGCGGGCGTGGCCGCCGGCATCGACCTGTGCCTGCACCTGGTCCGCCACGACCACGGCGCCGCCGCCGCGGCCGAGATCGCCCGCACCATGGTCACCGCACCCTTCCGGACCGGCGGACAGGCACAGTTCATCACCCGCCCCATCCCGGCCGCCCAGGGCCAGAACGACGACCTGTCACAGCTACGCGAACGAGTTCTCAACGACCTCGCCCACCCGTGGACCGTCACGCACATGGCGAACCTGGCGGGCATGTCCGAGCGCAGTTTCGCCCGCCGCTTCGTTCAGTCCACCGGCGACACCCCGCTGCAGTGGCTCCTGACCCAGCGCGTCCTGGCCGCCCAACACCTCCTGGAGGTCAGCGACCTGCCCATCACCGCCATCGCCCGCCGCTGCGGCTTCGGCACCGCCCTCACCATGCGCCACCACTTCACCCGCCACGTCGGCCTGCCACCCCGCGACTACCGCCAAGCCTTCGGCCACACCCGCGACGACGATTGACCACACCAGGAGGATCACCCGGGACGAACACGCCTTGTCGCCGCACACCTGGTCGGGTCCGGGGGCGCCCGCGGCCCTGCCAAGCGACGCGGACGCCGACCATCACCGCCTCCAGGTGGGAAGCATCCCCACGCCGCCCTGCGTTCAACATCAGCGACAACGGCTTCTGTCCCTGCTCACACACGGGATGCACGCTGGTGAACAGGCCCCCGCGCGAGCGGCCCAACGCCACCGCACGCGAGGGACAACCCCTGGCGCCGTCTGTGCACCGTCTACGCCGACGGCCGCTCGACCACGTTGCGGCGCTGGGAGGCGATGCGGTCGGACGCGGGCGGGCGGCCACCGGCCCGTCCGCGGCGGTGACGGTTCCGCTGCTGGACAGCGCGTTCGGGAACGGTCGCGGGGATGCCGCGGTGGCGCGGGTAGGTGCGGATGGCGCGGCTGGAGCAGCCCTTGTCGGCGAGAACCCGGTTCGGGCGGGTCGCTGGCCTGCCCGGACCGGGCCGACGGAACCGGATACCGGCCATGACCTGGGTGAACATCGTGCGGTCGGTGGCGTTGCCGCCGGTCAACACCACCGACAGGGGACGGCCGTGCCCGGCACAGGCGAGGTGGATCTTCGTGGTCGGGCCGCCCCAGGATCGACCGATAGCCTGATCACCTGGTTCGTCGTGTCCGGACCAGGACGCGTTCGCCCCCGGTGTTGCCCCGCGGGCTCCGGCGGCCCCTTGTAACCCCCGGCCGCCGACCGTTCCCTCTGGTCCACGCCGTGCTGGGCCTCATTGATTCTCGGTGGCGGTGGGGTTGTGCAAGGTCTCGTAGGTGGTGCTTTGCCCGGGGCAGAGGAGCTGGATGTCAACAGGCAGGGGCTTGTTAGGTGCGACTTTGTGCGTGGGGTCGGTGTTCTTGATGACCACGGTACCGTCGGAGCCGTCCTTCACGATCGTGGCCCACTTGAATGTGGTCGCCCAATCCGGATCGAGTGTCACGCCCTTCTCAACGCCGAAGCTCAGGGTCCACACCTCGATCCCTTCCTTCCTTGCGTTGATCGTCAATTCGAAGGAATAGATGTAGGAGGGCCCGGCGCCTTTCATCCAATGACCCCGGAGTTTCTGGGAAACTGTCAGCGGCGTCGGTGGCGCCGCGAGCGCGGACTCGGCCCTGTCGTTCCAGTTCCCGCCACCCTGGTGGGGAATCTTGCGCAGGTCCGGCATCCGGGCGGCGGCGTCGATGTCGAGTTCGTCACCCTGTTGTTTTGCCTTCGAGAAGAGGGTGTTGTGCTTTCCCGTTTTGTTCACGACGGACGACACACCGTCATCAGTGTAGTTGAAACCGTAGTCAGCGAAGTCGTCGATGTATTCACCATCCGGAATGACTAGGATCTTTTGTCGATCCTCGGATGAAAGGGTGTTGTACTCCTCGTCCCGGTACAGGCAGAGGGAACCCTCCGGGCATGCGTCAACACCTTTACCGTGCTGAAGTCCTTTACCCGACATGACTGTTACCTCTCTTTTTTGGTCACGCGTACTGACTACCAACTGTCGTCACGAACAAGCATGCAGTGGCAGATTCGTGGTGCCGTCACCCTCGAACCAGGTCGGAAGCGCCTTCGCAGGAGGACAGAAATCGCCGTGGGGAGTGTGCACACGCACCCCCGCGAGCTGCCAGTTGTCCCAGTTGTGCCGTTCGAATTGGATCGACACCCAGTGGGGGTCGTACTGGGCCGCGGTCAGGGGAGCAAGATAATTGGTCTTCGTGATGCCGGCTTCCAGGTCGCCGAGTACGAATGCATCGCTGGGACTGTTGCAGTCTGACAGGTTCGGACTGCACAGCCGGACCCACACCTTGTCCTGGGCGCCGCTGGCCCCGCTCGCCGTGCCGGTCGTCAAAGCCACAGTCGCGATCTCCACCGACTGCGCCGGCACCTGGCTCGTTCCCAGCAGCGCCACCGCACCCACAGCGCCTACCAGTAGTGATCGCCGCATGCGGACACCGTGCCGCCGCGCCAACATCGTCATCACAGCCAAGTCACCCCCAGTTCTTCCACTTCTGCTACTTCCACCACTATTCTCACACCACTAGTGCACATCATGCCGGGCGACCGCATCGATTCAGTTCCGGATCAGTTAACGGACACAGCGTGAATTTCCCGCCAGGCTAAAGATTAAGACTAGAAAGGAATTCGTGTTCCGTGGGGCCGAAGATGACTCCAACGCGCTGCCAGCTCCCACCAGAGATCGCCTTGCGGTGAAGTCATCTCGCCCCATTTTCTCCCGAAAGGACTTACCATGCCCGGAATTGTGGGGATGGCGGACACCTTCAACACGCCGCACTACGTCGGGGAACTGTTCGCCATCACGTCCGCCGACACCCCCTTCGTCAGCACCATCGGCGGCCTGACCGGCGGCGTCGAAGCCAACGCCCGTCCTTCACCTGGCAGGCATACGACCTGCGCAGCCCGACAAGAACCGTCAGCGACTGGAAGGAGCCGCCGCGCCACCGGCGGAGAACCAAGTCCGCTGGAACACGCGCAACGTCGTGGAGATCCACCAGGAAAGCCCGGACATCTCCTACACCCGCCAGTCGGCCTTGGCCGCGGCAGCGGCGAGGGCAGCCGACCTCACCAAGAGGTCCGCCAAGATCGACCGCTACCTCGACGCGTTCGAGAACGGAGACCTCGACCCGGACCAGCTCGCCGACCGAGTGGCCAAGCTCAACGCCAGGCATAGACAGCTGCGCAACCGAGGTGATCGTGGACCCCAACGTCCTGTTCGTCGGGGACGGCGCCGTGTGGACCTCGGCGGGCGTGGCCGCCGGCATCGACCTGTGCCTGCACCTGGTCCGCCACGACCACGGCGCCGCCGCCGCGGCCGAGATCGCCCGCACCATGGTCACCGCACCCTTCCGGACCGGCGGACAGGCACAGTTCATCACCCGCCCCATCCCGGCCGCCATCGCCGCGCGTGATGACAAGACCGCACTGTCCCACCAAGCCGTGATCGACCTGACCACCCCGCTCCTGTGGCTTTGAGGACACGACCTGGTTGCTGTGGTCAGTGCGGTGTGAAGTCGGGGTAGTAGGCCGCGGCCGCGGTGGCGGTGGCGGTGTTCCTCGGGAACAGCGCGGCCTCGTAGGCGCGGATGGCCGCGTCGACGTCCTCGGGCTGTGCGGCGATGGCGGTGCCGAGCTGGCCGGCGTCGAAGAGCGCCCAGTTCGCTCCCTCGCCGTCCGGCGGTGCCAGGTGGGCGGCGTCGCCGATGAGCGTGACCCCGGGCACGTGCTCCCAGCGGTGCCCGATCGGCAGCCCGTACAAGGGGCGGAAAACCGGCGGGACATCGCTGTCCGCGACCAGCGCGACGAGTTCCGGCGCCCACCCCTCGAACATCGCCGCGATGGTGCGGGCGGCTGAGGGGCCGTCGGTGAAGTCGATGCCCGCGAACCAGTCGAGCGGCTGGTCGAACATGGCGTAGGAGTGCAGGGTGTCCGCGCGCTCGCGCTGCACGCCAAGACCGATGCCGGTGGTTTCGTCGTAGGCGGTCATCGACCCACCGCCGACCAGCGCCAGGGTCGCGGGATGCCGGGTGCCGCTCTCGTACAGGTACGTCTCGACCATCGAGCGTCCGGCGTAGCTGGGCGTGGCGTCGGAGAGCAGCGGCCGGACCTTCGACCAGGCACCGTCGGCACCGACGAGGATGTCGGTGACGATCGTCGACCCGTTGGCGAAGGTCACTTCGTGCCGACCGTCCACAAGGGTCCGAACGTGCTGGGTCTTGTGGCCCCAGACGACCGTGTCGGCGGGGAGGGATTCCAGCAGCAACTGTCGGAGTTCACCGCGCTGCACCTCGGGGCGGCCCCCGGCGGGGTCGTCGGGCTGGTCCGCCAGGATGGTGCCGTCCGGTGCCACGTCCCGGGATGCCTGGCGACCTTCGAGGATGATGGCTCGGAAGCCGTCCATCAGGTCGGCGGCACGGATCCCGTGCTGTCCGTTGTAGTCGTGGATGTCGAGCATGCCGCCCTGGCCTCGGGCCTGCGCGGACGCCTCCGCCTCGTACACAGTGGACGGGATTCCGTGAACCGCCAGGGTTCGTGCCAGTGTCAGTCCCGCGAGACCGGCACCGATGATCGTGATCTGAGTCATGCGTGCGTTCCTTGCTGCAGGTGGATGAACCGCGGTCCTGCCAGCGGGAGTTGCCGGCCACCGCGCGGAGTACCAGGGGCCGGGTCAGGGCAAGCTGGGCGGCTCAAGCTGGGATGCGATCCGCTCCAGGAGGTCGTGGAGCCGCGCCTGGTCCGCGGCGTCCAGCGGCGCGAGGATCGTCTCCTCGACATGGTGCATGGCTTCGCCAAAGCCCTGGATCAGCGCGGAGCCCGCTGGGGTGATGTGCACGCGGCGGCTGCGCGTGTCATCCTCCTGCGTCCGGCGCTCCACGAGCCCGCGCCGCTCCAGCCCGGCCAGGAGCCGCGAGACGGCCGGGGCGCTGGTGCGCGTGGCCCGCGCGAGGTCACGCTGGATGGCATCCGGGTTCTGGGCCAGGTACGCCAACACGGCGCTCTGCTCGTGGGTGAGGCCGCGTTCCCGGATCCAGTCATCGGCGCTGCGTCGCTGCGCCCACACGACCCACCGCATCAGCTCCAGCGTGCTCTCCCGCTTCAGCCCACTCATGGTTAACACGTTAACTGTTGCAGCGTTAACTATCAAGACCGGGGATGCCGCTCGCCCCACCGCGCCGCAGGCCTGAGCCGCCCTGCTCGCCAGGGAGCCGTCCGAGTCCGAGTACGCGCGTGCCTCGCGGGAGATCAACCTTGACCGCGACCACGCGTGCGGTCGCTGGTTGTCGTTTCCACGACAGGGGCGGGTGATGATCGCGCTGCCCACCACTCCGGTGGTGGCGTCCACGCGGTAGCTGTCGCGTGCGGAGGTGCGGGAGTCGTCGCCAAGAACGGCACCGCGTCCACCAGGCCCGCCACCCGCGTACCGAACCTCACGGGCAGCACACCTGGTCGACGAGATCCGGCAGCGGACGCCGCACGCCAGGCGGTGCGGACCGCGGCAGCCGGAGCTTGGCCCCGCCGGTCGACGGCTACGTCGGAAACCAGCAGATGGCGGGAGCCACCGAAGGCGGGGTCATGACGACTTGTGGCGCTGGTAGTGGCGGGCGACACGGACGCGGTTGCCGCACCGGCTGGCCGAGCACCAGCGGCGGCGCGGATGGGTGGGCAGGAACAGCATCACGCAGTCGTCGGCCGCGCACTCGCGAACCCGAGTGACCGCCGGGTCGGCCAGGAACTCGGCGGCGGCCTCGGCAAGCCACGCCGCCAGCTGCTCTCCGGGGGTCCCGATCCGGCGGCGGGTCGCGGTGACCGCTTCACCACCCCAGTCGAGTTCGGTGACCGTGGGCGCGGCGCGCTGGAACTGGTTGAGGGCGCTCAGGTCATCCGCGGCTGGTCGCCTTCCACGGCGGACGTGGTCGAGGACGCGGGCGGCGTGATCGCGGACACGTCGCACGGCGGCCACGTCGTTCGCGGTCGGTTCGGTGGCAGCGAAGTCACGGGCCTCGTCGAACCGATCGGCCTGCAGCGTCAGCCAGGTCCGCAGGTCGGCGGGGGTTGCCAGGAGGTCACCCCCCGTCGGGCGGGTGTTGACCAGATCGAGGGTCAGTGGTTCCCCGGTCAGCGGGATGAGATCACTCACGCCACTAATGCTACATCGACGAGTTGACGCATTAGGTCCCTGATCGCTATACCTAATGCATCATCACGAACTGGAGGCATTAGAGATGGTCCTCTCCCCGATCGCCCGCACCGCCCACCGCCACCTCGACGTCGACGGGGTCCGGGTCTTCTACCGGGAGTCCCTGCCCGAGCGACCCGACGCGCCGGTGCTGTTGCTCCTGCACGGCTTCCCGTCCGGCTCCCACCAGTTCCGCCGCCTCATCGACGTCCTCGGCTCCCGATACCGACTCATCGCGCCCGACTACCCCGGCTTCGGGCACACCGAGGCCCCAGACGACTTCACCTACTCCTTCGACCAGCTCGCGGCCGTCACCGAGGGCTTCGTGCACGGGCTCGGCCTGACCCGGTTCGTGATGTACGTGTTCGACTTCGGTGCACCGGTCGGTTTCCGGCTCGCCGAGCTGCACCCGGAGTGGGTCGCGGGCCTGGTGGTGCAGAACGGCAACGCCTACGCCGAGGGCCTGTCGGACGGCGCCAGGGACTTCATCGCGCTACGCCCGCAGACCCCCGGCGCGGAGGAGACGATCCGCGATCTGCTGACCCTCGCCGGCACGCGCACGCAGTACGAGACCGGCGTACCCGACCCGGCGCTGCTGACCCCGGACAGCTGGACACTCGACCAGCACTTCCTGGATCTGCCCGGCCGCAAGGAGGCGCAGGTCGCGCTGGCGTTCGACTACCACTCGAACCTCAAGCGCTACGACCGCTGGCAGACCTGGCTCCGCACGCACACCCCGCCGACGCTCATCACCTGGGGCGTCGGTGACCCGTTCTTCCCCGAACCCGGCGCCCGCGCCTACCTGCGCGATCTCCCCGACGCCGAACTGCACCTGTTCGACACCGGCCACTTCGCCCTGGAAACCCACCTGCCCGAAATCGCACCCCTGATCGCCGACTTCGTCGACCGCACCTGGAAGTAGCGGCTGCAGCCAGGAGACCACCATGCGTCCCGTCGCCCGCCGCCCGCTCCCGGGTCTGGCCGTGCTGTTCACCGCCGCCTTCACCACGATCACCACCGAAACCCTGCCCACCGGGCTGCTGCCGTCGATGAGCCGCGCCCTGCACGTGCCCGAATCCCGCGTTGGCCTGCTGGTCGGCCCCGCTGCTGAGCGCGCAGATCCGCCACCTCGGCGGCGCGTTCACCCGCCCGTCCGACAGCCCGCACGGTCCACTCACCGAGCCCTACGCGCTCTACCTGTTCGGCGTTCCCACCGGTCCAGCGGTGGCCCAGGCCATCACCGCCAGGCAGCGCGCACTCGCCGACGCCCTTCCCATCAGCGGCCGCAAGCCTTCACCTTTCTCACTCCCAGCGAGACCTTGGCCAACGTGTTCACCCCCGGCACGCTGAGCCGACTGCGCGACATCAAGCGCGACCGCGATCCACACAACACCTTCCGCCGCAACTTCCCCGTTCTTGCCTGAGCCACCGTGTCCGCGGCAGCCACATCGCCGCTCGACTGTCCCAACGACCTGTAGATGAGTGATCTGGAAAAGCCTGCCGCATGACTGGCAGGAGAAAGAGGAGTGATCGTCGTGCGAATCGCAGTTGCCGGCGCAACGGGAAACATCGGCGCCCTCACCGTCACCGCACTCGAACGGCACGGGCACGAGGTCGTGCGCATCAGTCGCTCGCTCGGGGTGGACCTCATGACTGGTGCGGGACTCGCCGCCGCGCTGCGCGGGGTCGAGACGGTGGTCGATGTCACCAACGGCCCGGCGGCCGACCCGGCCGAGACGGTGACGTACTTCCGCGCAGCCACGCAAAATCTGCTCGCTGCGGAGAAACGAGCCAACGTCCGTCATCACGTGCTGCTCTCGATTGTCGGCATCGATCGTGTCGCGGGTAACGCCCACTACGCGGGCAAGCGGGAGCAGGAACGCCTCGTAGCCACCGGCCCGGTGCCGTGGACGATCGTGCCGGCCACGCAGTTCCACGACTTCGCCGCGACGGTGACGAGTTGGACCGAGCGGGACGGCGTCGCCACGATCCCGCCGCTGCTCGTACAGCCGGTCGCGCCCGCGGACGTGGCCGACGTCCTCACCGAGATCGCGACGGGCATGCCACGGGGACGCCACCCCGACCTCGCCGGACCGGAACCGCAGGACCTGGTGGACATGGCCCGACGCGTCAACGAGGCACGAGACCGCAGCATCAGGCTCGTGCCGACGTGGTCGACGCTGTTCGGCCCGGACATGGCCGGCGACGTCCTGCTGCCTGGCGAGAGGGTCCGCATCGCACCAACCACCTTCGAGGAATGGCTCGCGACACAGCGGCAGGCGCACGCCCCAACGTCGCCGACCTCATAGGCGGAACCCGGGCCCACAGGGCCGAGCCACCACCGATCGATCCCAACATCTTCCATCCAGAACAGGACTCCCATGACCGCCCTCCTTCGCAGACCGGGGCTCGCCCTGGCCGTGCTGGCCTTCGCTCAACTGATGGGACGTTCAGATCCCAAATCCCAAGCATCAGTTCGCCTTGTTCTCAATAGACGGAGGGAAAACGCGAACTTTTCACCCGAAGGGTGTGTGACTCACTGATGTACCTCAACGAGACCGACGTGGTCACCCGACTACACATCTACCTACGAGCCAACGATCTGCACAAAGCTATTCAAGCCTGCCAACCCCTTGCCGCCAGACTGAAAGCCATGCGGTTCGAAGCCGGCCCGGCGAACTCGGACGCGGACAACGAATACCTTATCCGCCTGATCATCAGAACCCCTGCACGCAGTGGAGAGAGCCCTCAACAAGCCCTACGCAGGGTCACCGAGCAGCACGCTGGGATCCTGGGGGCTGACAACCAGTTTGTGCAGATCAGTCCCGTAGGATCCGCTTACGTTAGCCGGCTGTTGATGATGGGTGCGGAGTGGGCTGGCGTAATACTTCCCGGCTGCTACTCATGCGAACTACTGGCTGAACAAGGCCGAGATCCTTTTAACAGCGAACCGGCAGCGCATGAAGTGGAAGACCTCGATGACATCGAGGCACCCAACCTAAACGAAGAGCAGAAATGAATATCGCCCTCGCCTCCCTACCGGCAAGACGACAACCGCCAACCGCGGAGCGTTACCTATCTCTCGCATCGGAACAGCACCGAAAGCACCCCGAGCCGGGAACGACTGTTCGTGACAGGACCCCCGACTTCCGGCAACAATAGCAATATCGTCAGACTTACCGCCCACAGGAGTTGGCATCAGCTTCATCACCGACGCCGATTCACCCAAATAGAACCAGGAATTTCGAATGACAATCAAACAGCGCAGGAAAGAATCCGCCAGCGTTGTCAACGGTCACGATGACCGCGATATATCGCGATATCGAGACTCACAGGAATCAGGGAGGGCCGCCTGTAGTCCCACAACATTCGCGCAGGATCCTTCTGTTGATGGGTCTGACCAGGGCTGTGCCGGCGCAAGGGATTGCGGGCAGGGCTGTGCCGGGAAACGGCTCATTGCCGTTTGTGGCGAAGCCTGATGTGGGCAGTGCGAGTCGAAGCTGCACGGGTGCGTTGGTCGCGCCCAACAACTCTGGCGCGTCGTCCTCGTCGTCTGGCGTGTCACCACCGGCATCGGTGGGTGCGGGCACCTCCCACCCTGCCTCGATCAACTTGAAGATCAGGGCAGGAACCTGATCCCTCGTGTGCTCATCGCCCTGAGCCGCCTCGGGAGCCGACATGTCGATCCACACCGCGTAGGGCACCGCATTTCCTTCCTCGACCCGTGCCGCTGGCTGCCCCAGACTCCGAACCGAAGTTCCTTGTCCCGAGCCCGTTTTCTCAGCAGCACCTGAAATATGAGGGCCATCGGTTCCCTCGGCTGGCCGGCTCGGTCCACCGAACGAGGAATGCCGATGAATCCCTCCGAATCCAGCCCCCAGAATAGACAGTCCCAGGGGATGCCTGCTGGTTATCAACGGGAACCATTCGCCCGTATCTGCCCTCTTTCCCACAACAAGAGACCACCGGACCTGCGGCCTCACCAGCCGGCGATGCTCCAGAGAAGCCCGATCGTCCGCGTTACTCCCGGCCCACAACCGGTTTCACCGGAGCACAGGGTTGATCGAGTTGCGAACATGCCAGCGAAGGCGCATGACGGCCCTGACCACACCGACACCCCACTCCCAGGAGGACGTCATGTCCTGGGTCGAGAAGACCGGAAAGCACTCCTGGCGGATCCGCTACCCCAACGGCAACGGAACCTACGGATCACTGTCCGGGTTCACCAGCAGAAAAGCCGCCGAAAACTACGCCCACGACCTGGAAAACCGACCGCCGCCGCGGCACCTGGATCAACCCCACCGCCTGCCACACCACCTGGACCGGCTGCCGCTGGGGCGAACTCGCCGGCCTGCACCGTGACCACCTCGACCTCGACCGCGGTCTGCTGACCATCGACCCCGACACCGGCGCGCTCCCCGAATCCACCCACGGCCTGTGACTGGGACCGCCCAAGACACCCGCCTCAGCACGAACCATCACCCTGCCGCCCTTCCTCACCACACTGCTCCGCGAACACCTCGCCGACACCCCGGGCCCGTTTCCATCCACCCCGGGCTGACCTTCCACGGCCTGCGCCACAGCCACAAAACCTGGCTCATCGCCGACAGAATCCCGGAAATCGCCCAGGCAGAACGGCTCGGGCACCACCGGGCCAACCGCCCCCACCACCGGCCCCACCGCCATCCGCTCGCGCCCACACGGCTGTCCGATTCGATCAGCCGAGAGGGGGTCCGGGGGCGAAGCCCGCCGGGCGGGGTCTGGGGGTTGCACCCCCAGAAAACGCAACGAGCGGGGTAGGTTCGCACTTTCGGCGAACCTACCCCGCTCACGAGCGAGTGGAGCTGACGGGACTCGAACCCGTGACCCCCACACTGCCAGTGTGGTGCGCTACCAGCTGCGCTACAGCCCCTTACTGATCCACCGGCCGGGGTTTTTGGCTTCCCCGTTCGGTGTGGTCATACCGTACACGACGAGGTGGCCAGAACAAAAATCGGGGGTGTCCAAGGCTTCCGCGCAGGTCAGCGGCCTGGTAGACCCGGCATGTGAGCGCGAACGCGGATCATGGTGAGCAGGGTCACCCTCCTCTGGTGGATGCCGTTGCCGAGGGCATGGACCCGGAGCTGCGGCGGGCCGAGCAGCAGCGGGCGCTGGTCGGGTTGGTGGACCGGTTGTTGGCCGCGGACGGGGTGCAGGCGCAGCGGTTGCGGGCGGCCGGGGTGCGGCGGGGTGCCGACGTGGACCTGGCCGAGTTGCACCGGCTGCCCACTGTGGACAAGGCGGACCTGTGGGAGCACTACCCGCTGGGGCTGTGCGCCGTGCCCGCCGAGGAGATCGTGTGCGTGCACGGCTCGTCGGGCACGGGTGGGCGGCCCACGCTGGTCGGCTACACCGCGCACGACGTGGACGTGTGGGCGCGGGTGATGGCGCGGGCACTGGGCGGGGCCGGGGCGAGCCGGCGCAGCACCGTGCACAACGCGTACGGGTACGGGCTGTTCACCGGGGGCGTTGGCGTGCACCACGGGGCGATGCGGCTGGGCGCCGCGGTGGTGCCGGCGTCCGGCGGCATGACCGCCCGACAGCTGCGGCTGATCCAGGACCTGGCGCCGGACGTGCTGTGCTGCACGCCGTCCTACGCGGTGCACCTGGGCGAGGCGGCGCGCGCCGAGGGCGTTGACCCGGCGGGGCTCTCGCCCCGGGTCGCGGTGCTGGGCGCGGAACCGTGGAGTGAAACCCTGCGCGACCAGGTGGAGCGGCTGCTCGGGCTGCGCGCGCTGGACATCTACGGGCTGTCCGAGGTGATCGGTCCTGGCGTGGCGTGTGAGTCGCTGGACTCCGCGGGGCTGCTCAACGTGGCCGAGGACCACTTCTACGTGGAGGCGGTGGACGCCGACGGCAACCCGGTGCCCGACGGCACACCCGGTGAGCTGGTGTTCACCACGTTGACCAAGACGGGCATGCCGCTGCTGCGCTACCGCAGCGGGGACGTGGCCAGTCTGGCCGGGCCGGTGCCGGGCTCGGCGCGCACGCTGCGGCGGATGAGCCGGGTGCTGGGCCGGCGGGACGACATGCTGGTGGTGCGCGGGGTGAACGTGTTCCCCGCGGAGATCGAGGCGGTGCTGCTGTCCGACGCCCGGGTCAGCCCGCACTACCTGATCGTGGAGGACCGCACGGTGGCGGCGCGACCGGAGGTGCGGGTGGCGGTGGAGCCGGTGGACGGCGGGGTGGACACGGCGGCGCTGGGCCGGGACGTGGCCGCGCGGTTGCGGGAACGGCTGGGCATCGCGTGCGCGGTGCGGGTGCTCGCGCCGGGCGGGGTGCCGCGCACCGAGGCGGGCAAGGCGCAGCGGCTGGTCCGGTGGTCGCAGGGCACGCCGCCGCTGCCCGGCCTGGGCTAGACCGGGCAGCGGCGACCGGGGCTCAGCCCTGACCGGCCTGCTTGATGATCTTGTTGAGCCACTCCGGGTCCTGGGTGTTGATGATCTGGTCACCCACCACGATGGTGGGCGTGCCCCGGAAGCCGGTGCGGCCGTCCGGCCGGGTGGCCTGCAGGCGCGGGTCGTTGCGGGCCTGCTCGTAGGCGTTGTTGATGTCCTGCTTGTGGGTGCCGTTGTTGACGCAGTTGGCGAACTCGTCACCGCTGATGCCCAGGTCCCGGCCGAGCTTGATCAGCTGGCTGTTGTCGTAGCCGCGCTCGCCCTCCTCGGGCTGGGTGGCGAACAGGCTGGCGTGGAAGTCCTCGAACTTGCCGGCGTCGGCCGAGCACAGGGCGGCGTTGGCCGAGTCCAGCGAGTAGCCGGGCGGGTCGGAGGCGTTGTTGAGCATGGGCAGCAGGTGGTAGCGCACGTTGAAGGTGCCGGCGGCCAGCTGCTCCTCGATCTGCTTGCCGTAGGACTTCTCCAGCAGGCCGCAGTACGGGCACAGGAAGTCCTCGTAGATGTCGACGGTGAGCTTGGCGTCCGGTTTGCCGGCCAGCACGGTGCCGTCCTCCCGCTGCGCCTGGTACTCGGCGCTCACCGAGCTGGTGGGCACGGGCTGGTTGCCGACCTGGCGCGTGGAGCGGGAGTTGCTGTAGAGCACCCCGCCGACGACCACGGCCGCGAGCACCACCACGGCCGCCACCCCGATGAGGATCTTGGTGCGGTCGTTGCCGGTGCCCCGCGCCGCGGCGACCGCCCTGGCCGCCTGCGTCTGGGCCTGCTTCTTCTTCCGCGCGTTGCGCTCGGCGCCACCCACGATCAACGTCCTCCCACGAGGTGCCTCGCCGTCCGGGCCGCCGCTGGCGGAGACGAGCCAGGTCTGTCCGGACCCACACCCGCAGGGTACCGACGGCCCTGACCAGGTCGTGGATCACCTACCGCGGCCGGGTGCCGGCCGGACCGGGGGCTCGCCCGGCCACCCGCGCGCTCAGCGCCGCCCGTCCGAGCCCGGGTCGGCCTGCCCGCCCTCGGTCTCGGTCACCGCCTGGGCGGCCGCCACCTCGGGCGTCGGCGCGCGGCGGGGCAGGGTCTCCGGGGCGGCCAGCCAGACCAGCAGGGCGAGCACGGCCATGGCCCCGGTGAGGGTGAACGCGGCCGGGAAGGTCCAGTGGTCGGCCATGGCGCCGGCGGCCAGCGGGCCGACGATCGCGCCGAGGTCGGCGGCCATCTGGAAGGCGGCCAGCACCGGGCCGCCCCTGGCCCTGGCTCCGAGCACGTCGGCGACCACGGCGTTCTGCGCCGGGTTGAGCAGGCCGGCGCCGACGCCGGCGACCAGGGAGGCGGCCAGGAACGTGCCGGGGCTGGTGGTGAAGCCGAGCCAGATGGTGCCGGCCGCGGACACGGCGAGGCCGGCCAGGGCCAGGGGCCGCCGGCCCCACCGGTCGGCGAGCCGGCCGGACAGCAGCAGCACGGCGGCGTTGCCGCCGGCGAACACCGACAGCGACACCCCGGTCAGGCTCGGGCTGCGGTGCAGTGACTCGGTGACGAACAGCGGGATCAGCGAGATGCGCACGCCGAACACCGCCCAGCCGTTGGCGAAACCCGAGGCCAGCGCGGCCCGGTAGGCGCCGGAGCGCAGCGCCGACCGCACGGTCACGCTGGTCACCTCGCCCCCCTTGTCCACCGAGGCGGCCAGGGTGGAGTTGCGCAGGAACAGCCACACCACCAGGGCGGCCACGACCAGGGCGGCGGCGTAGCCGAGGAACGGGGCGCGCGGGGAGATCTCCACCAGGGCCGCGCCCACCACCGGCCCGGCGATGTTGCCGATCAGGAAGCTGCTGGACCACACGCCGGACGCCCTGGCGCGCAGCGGCGCCGGGGTGAGCCGGATGAGCAGGCCGACCGCGGAGACGGTGAACATGGTGGAGCCGACGCCGGCCAGCGACCGGAAGAACAGCAGCTGCCAGTAGGCGGCGGCGAACCCGCAGGCGCCGGTGCCGGCGGCGACGATGAGGATGCCGACCAGGTAGACCGGGGGTTCGCCGAACCTGGTCACCAGCCGGCCGCTGACCGGGGCGAAGGCCAGCCGGACGAAGGCGAACGCGCTGACCACCAGGGCCGCGGCGGTGCTGCCGACGTTGAAGCTGGTGGCGAAGGTGGGCAGCACCGGGGCGACCACGCCGAAGCCGATGGCGATGATGAAGCTGGCCGCGACCAGCACCCACACCTCGCCGGGTAATCGGAGGGTGCGCTCGTCGACCTCGGTTGTCACCACTTGTCCGACCCCTTCACCGTCGCGGCTCGGCCGGCTCACGCGGGCGGCTTCGGCCCGGGGATGCCCACCGGCACACCACTCACGCTTAGCGGAGCTAAGGATATGGATCGGACGGGGACAGACCTAATCCGTGTGGGGGAGGCAGACCACTCACATCACCCGATCAGCCGGAATCAGTCGAGCAGTTCATCCACTCTGCGTACGTATCCGGTCACCGGGTAGCCGGCCTGCAAGCCACACGACTCAGCGAACCGCTCGGTGCCGCCGCCCTCGTCCACGTACGCGGCCACCAGCAGCGCGCCCAGCCCGCGCAGCCGCTCGGCCAGCGCGCCGACCAGGGCGCCGCCAATGCCGCGCCGCCGCCGCGCCGGGATCACCACCACCTGTTCGACCAGGCCGACGCCGTGTTCGGCGAAGCCCGAGGCGAACCCGGCGACCCTTCGGGCGTCCGGGTCGGGGTCGTCCACCACGAGCAGCACGCAGCGCGGGTCGTCCAGCCGCTGGCCGAGGTGGCGCAGCAGCCGCGCGGTGCCGGACAGCGGCAGGCCCAGCTCATCGGCGAACACCGCGGCCACGGCCGGCAGGTCGGCGTCGAGCGCCGGGCGCACCGGCACGGCCGCGGCCGGCGCCGCCCGCTCGCCCGGTCGGTGCACCATGGCGAGGATCTCGGTGACCGCCTGCCAGCCGGTGTCGTCGGCGATGCCGTCGATCTCCGGCACGGTGGTCGGCGAGGCGAACACCACGGCCTCGGCCCGCCCGGCGTCGGCGAAGGTCTGCTCCAGGCGCATCAGCGTGTCCGCCACCTGCGCGGACGTTCCGTCCAGGGCGCACGCGTGGTTGCCCGTGGGCAGCGGGTTGTCCCGGTTGACCACCACCCGCGCGCCGCCCACCCGCCCGATCCGGCCGTAGCGGACCGCGCCCGAGGCCAGCCGGGCGTTCTCGACCAGCGTGGCCAGGTCGCGGGCCTGGTAGGTGTCGAGCAGTTCCGGGTCGTCGGGGTCGCGCAGCGGGTCCACCACACCTCCAGCGTGACACGCCGCACCGACACCGGCGCCGCTCCCGGGCGCGGATCGCGGAGCCGGCGCCAGGCAGACTGGGCGACCGTGGAGCTGCCAGCCGACCTTCCCGACCTGCCGGTGCGCGCGCTGCTCGGCGAGATCACCGCCACCCTGGACCGCGCCGGCGCCGCCGTGCTGGTGGCCCCGCCGGGCAGCGGCAAGACCACCCTGGTGCCGCTGGCGCTGGCCGCTGCCGAGGGCCGGGTGGTGGTGGCCGAGCCGAGGCGGCTGGCGGCCAGGGCCGCGGCCAGCCGGATGGCCGCGCTGCTGGGCGAGCCGGTGGGCCGGACCGTGGGCTACTCGGTGCGCGGGGACCGGCGGGTCTCCCGGGCCACCCGGATCGAGGTGGTGACCTCGGGGCTGCTGGTGCGGCGGTTGCAGGCCGACCCGGAGCTGACCGGCACGCACACCGTGCTGCTGGACGAGTGCCACGAGCGGCACCTGGACGCCGACCTGCTGCTGGCGCTGCTGCTGGACGCGCGCGCCGGGCTGCGGCCGGACCTGCGGCTGCTGGCCACCTCGGCGACCGTGGCCGCGCAGCGGCTGGCCGACGTGCTCGGCGGGGAGCGGCCCGCGCCGGTGCTGCACACCAGCGCCCGCGAGTTCCCGGTGGACACCACCCACGTGGCACCGGCCCGCACCGAGCCGATCGAGTCCTGTGTGGCCAGAGCTACCCGCCGCGCACTGTCCGAATCAGACGGTGACGTGCTGGTGTTCCTGCCCGGGGTGGCCGAGATCCGCCGGGTGGCCGGCCTGCTCGCTGATCTGTCCGATGTGGACGTTCTGCCGCTGCACGGCCGGCTGCCCAGTGCCGAGCAGGACCTGGCGCTGCGGCCGGGGCCGCGCCGGCGGGTGGTGCTGGCCACGGCCGTGGCCGAGTCCAGCCTGACCGTGCCCGGGGTGCGCGCGGTGGTGGACTGCGGGCTGGCCCGGGTGCCCCGGATGGACCACCGGCGCGGGCTGTCCGGCCTGGCCACGGTGCGGGTGTCCGCGGCCGTGGCCGACCAGCGGGCCGGTCGCGCCGGCCGGCAGGGACCGGGCCGCGCCTACCGGTGCTGGCCGGAACACGAGCACAGCACGCTGCCCCGCTACCCCGAGCCGGAGATCCGCACCGCCGACCTCACCCGGCTGGCCCTGGAGCTGACCTGCTGGGGTTCGCCCACCGGCGCCGGGCTGACCTGGTGGGACCGGCCGCCGGAGGGACCGCTGAACGCCGCCCTGTCGGTCCTGTGGGTGCTGGGTGTGCACGACGAGGCCGGCAGGCTCACCGACCGGGGCCGGCGCATGGCCGACCTCGGCCTGCACCCCCGGCTGGCCAGGGCACTGCTGGACGGCGCGGCCGAGGTGGGCGCGCGGGCCGCCGCCGAGGTGGTGGCGCTGCTCGACGACGACGGCCTGGCCACCGACGCCGACCTGGACCTGGCGCTGCGCCGGCTGCGCGATGGCACCGCACCGGGCAGCCGCCGCTGGCGCGCCGAGGCCGACCGGCTGGCCGCCCTGGTCGAGCCGGACACCACCGGCAAGCCCGCGCAGCGCGCCGATCCCGCGCTGGTGGTGGCACTGGCCTACCCCGAACGCCTGGCCAGGCGCCGCGCCCCAGGCTCGCCGGTGTACCTGATGGCCGGTGGCACCGCGGCGGAACTGGCGCCGGGCAGCGGCCTGGCCGACGCGGAGTGGTTGGCCGTGGCCAGTGCCGACCGCGCGCCCGGCCGCAGCCACGGCCGCGTCTGGCTGGCCGCCCGCACCGACCAGGAGCTGGCCGTGCGCGCCGCGCCCCGCATGGTGTCCACAGTGGACGACGTGACCTGGGCGGACGGCGATGTGGTGGCCACCAGCCGGCACCGGCTGGGCGCGATCCTGCTGAGTGAGCGGCCGCTGGCCGAGCCGGCACCGGACGCGGTGCGCCGGGCGCTGCTGCTGGGCATCCGCACCGAGGGCACCGCGCTGCTGCGCTGGGACGCCGACGCGGTGCGGCTGCGCGAGCGGCTGGCGTTCCTGCACCGGGTGCTGGGCGAGCCGTGGCCGGACGTGGCCGAGCCGGCCCTGGTGACCACCGCCGAGACGTGGCTGGCCGAGGAGCTGGCCACCGCCCGCCGCCGCGCCGATCTGTCCACAGTGGATGCCGGGCGGGCACTGCGCCGGCTGCTGCCGTGGCCGCAAGCGGGCCGGCTGGACGAGCTGGCGCCGGACCGGCTGGCGGTGCCGTCCGGTTCACGCGTTCGGCTGGACTACTCGGCCGGTGACCCGGTGCTGCCGGTGAAGGTGCAGGAGGCGTTCGGCTGGACCGAGACGCCGCGCATCGCCGACGGCCGGGTGCCCGTGGTGCTGCACCTGCTCTCCCCCGCCGGCCGGCCCGCCGCGGTCACCAGCGACCTGGCCTCGTTCTGGCGCACGGGCTATCCCCAGGTGCGGGCGGAACTGCGCGGCCGCTACCCGAAGCACCCGTGGCCGGAGGACCCGCTCACCGCCACGCCCACCCGCCGCACCAACCGGGCCGAGCGGCGCGCTCAGGACTCCAGGTAGCGCAGCACCGCCAGCACCCGGCGGCTGTAGCCGGTGGTGTGGGACAGGCCGAGCTTGTCGAAGATCGCGTTGACGTGCTTCTCCACCGCGCTCTGCGACACGTGCAGCTGCTCGGCGATGGTGGCGTTGGTGTGGCCCTGTGCCATGTGTCCCAACACATCCCGCTCACGCGGGGTGAGCCGGCTCACCGGGTCGGCGTGGCTGGTGCGGGCCAGCAGCTGGCGCACCACCTCCGGGTCGAACGCGGCGCCACCGGCGGCGACGCGCTCCAGCGCGGTGAGGAACTCCTCCACCTGCACCACGCGGTCCTTGAGCAGGTAGCCGATGCCCACGCTGTCCAGGCTGAGCAGTTCGGCGGTGTAGCGCTTCTCCACGTACTGCGACAGCACCAGCACGCCAACGCCGGGCCAGCGCCGCCGGATCTCCAGTGCGGCGCGCAGCCCCTCGTCGGTGTGCGTGGGCGGCATCCGCACGTCCACCACGGCCACGTCCGGCTGGTGCGCGGCCACCGCGTCGATCAGCCGCGCGCCGTCGCCCACCGCGGCCACCACGTCGTGGCCCTCGTCGGCGAGCAACCGCGCCAGGCCCTCGCGCAGCAGCGTGGAGTCCTCGGCCAGGATCACCCTCAGCACGGCAGCTCCGCGCTGATCCTGGTGGGCCCGCCCACCGGGCTGTGCACGTCGAACCGGCCGTCCACGGCCGCGACCCGGCGCGCCAGCCCGGACAGCCCGCTGCCGCCGGGATCGGCGCCGCCCACCCCGTTGTCCTCGATCCGCACGGCGATCACGTTCTCCCGCTCGGTGATGTCCACAGTGATCAGTTCGGCCGTGGCGTGCTTGGCCGCGTTGGTCACGGCCTCGCACACCACGAAGTAGGCCACGGTCTCCAGCACGCCGGTCGGCCGGCTGGCCAGACCGTAGTCGATGCGCAGCGGAACCGGGCAGCGCTCGGCCACCGTCTCCAGCGCCGCGGCCAGCCCGCTCTCGTCCAACACGGTCGGGTACACCCGCCAGGCCACCTCGCGCAGGTCGCTCAGGGCCTGCTGGGCCTGCTCGTGGGCCTGGCGCAGCAGGTCGGCGGTGCGCTCGGGCGCCTGGGAGCGGCGGGCCCGGCCCAGCAGCATGCCCAGTGCCACCAGCCGCTGCTGCACGCCGTCGTGCAGGTCCCGTTCGATGCGCCGGCGCTCGTCGTTGACGGCCTCGACCACCCCGGCCCGGCTCGCGGCCAGCTCGCTGATCCGCTGCTGCAACCGGTCCTGGTCGCTGGGGCCGAGGAACCGGCGCGCCTGCCAGCGCTCCAGCGCGGCCAGCTCGAAGGTGCCGTGCCCGGCCAGGTAGAGCCCGGCCACCCCCAGTCCGGCGCTGGTCAGCGCGTTGGCCAGCGGGATCTCGGCGACCAGGACCACCGCGGCGACCAGGTAGCCGACCCCACCCACCAGCGCGGCCAGCACCACCACCGGACCCAGCAGTCCGGTCAGCAGGCGCAGCAGCAGGTAGGCCACGGCACGACGGAGGCCGTGCTCGTCGGTCACCTCGCAGTCCAGCCACCTGGCCAGCCGCCACCGGTCCACGCCGACGCACCCGCGCACCCGGCGCGCGATCCAGTCCAGCAGCGCGGGGCGGGTGCCCGACCAGACCGTGGTCGGCACCATCGTCACGCCCGCCACCACCAGGACCACGCCACCCAGCAGGGCGGTGCCGCTGCCGATGAGCGCCCCGGTGACCAGGCGCAGCCACCGGACCAGCACCCGGCGCAGCGGGTCGTCCGCGCGTGCCGGGGCCTGCGCCTGGCCGGCGTCTGGTCGTGCTGGATCGGTTGTCACGCGGCAGAGGCTAATCAGCCGGGCACCCTGTGGTTTTCCGCGGGTTCGGCCCTGTGGCGGGCGCCGGAAAGGTGTGCGTCCGACCTCATGGTGCCAATATGTCCGATTTCCTAGCCTGGTCGCCATGAGTTCCTTGGCGCTGGACCCGCACCTCGTCACCGCGGCCGCAGCAGAGTCCACTACGGACAGCGGTCTGGTCGGCTGGGTGGTGAACCTGATGGAGACCCTGGGCGCGCCGGGCGCCGGGCTCGCCGTCGCACTGGAGAACCTGTTCCCGCCGCTGCCCAGCGAACTGTTCCTGCCGCTGGCCGGGTTCACCGCCAGCCAGGGCAGCATGAGCCTGGTCGCCGCGCTGATCTGGACCACCATCGGGTCGGTGGTCGGCGGTGTCGCGCTCTACGCGGTCGGCGCGCTGCTCGGCCGGGACCGGATCAGGGCGATCGCCAAGCGATTACCCCTGGTGAACGTGGCCGATGTGGACAAGACCGAGGCGTGGTTCGCCAAGCACGGGGTCAAGGCGGTGTTCTTCGGCCGGATGATCCCGATCTTCCGCAGCCTGATCTCGATCCCGGCCGGCGTGGAGCGGATGTCCATGCTGACGTTCCTGGTGTTCACCGCCCTGGGCAGCCTGATCTGGAACACCGCCCTGGTCATGGCCGGCTACCTGCTCGGCGAGAACTGGCACCTGGTCGAGGACTACGTGGGCGTGCTGTCCAATGTGGTCGCCGTGGTGGTCGTGGTGGCCGTGGTCTGGTTCGTGGTCAGCCGGGTGCGCCGGGCCCGCCGGGCCAAGCAGACCGGCGCTGGGCAGACCGGCGCTGGGCAGACCGGCGCTGGGCAGCCGGGTCCGGGCCGGCCCGTCCCCGGGCAGGCCGACCCCGACCAGACCGTCCAGTTCGACCGGGTGTCCGACGCGGACACCGTGCGGCTGGGCCGGACCCGGGACCGGGACCGGGACCGGGACCGGGACCGCGACCGGGACCGCGACAACGACACCGTGCGCATCCAGCGCCGGCCCCGGCCGTGAGGCTCAGCGCGTCGTCCTGCTGATCCGGTGTGCCAGCTCGGCACAGCACAGTCCGATGAGGACGAACACACCGGCCACCCAGGCCAGCCACTGGGACGCGAGGACCTGGAGTGCGCCGGCGCCAACCAGCCCGGCCAGGGACACGGCCAGGTAGGTGGCGGAGGCGTTGAGCGAGACCACCACCGCGGCGTCCCTGGGCCGCATGGCGATCAACTGGTGCTGCTGCGGCACGGTGATGCTCCACGCACCGAGCCCGAACGCGAGCACGGCGACGACCGCACCCACCAGGGTGGCGCTGGTGACCGGGAGCAGCGCGTAGTCCAGGGCCAGCAGCAGCGCGGCCCCGACGAGCACCCACCGGGCGCCGTAGCGGTCGCTGAACCGGCCGGACAGGTAGGTGCCGACCATGCCGGCCACACCGGAGCAGAACAGCAGCACCGCCAGGGTGGTGCCGCTGCCGCCGGTGGCGCGCGCCACGATCACGCTCAGGTAGGTGTTCACCACGTACACGCCGATGAACAGCGCGACCGTGGTGAGCAGGGTCATCGCCACCCGCCGGTCGCCGAGCGGGGCGAACCGCTGGCGCAGCCCCGCGGTCGGCGGCGCCGGCACGGCCGGCAGCCACAGCGCCACCCCGGCCGCGGCCACCACCCCGAGCACGACCACGAACCACATGGTGCCGCGCCAGTCCAGCACCGTGCCCAGCGCGGTGCCGATGGGCACGCCGAGCGCGGTTGACGAGGTCAGGCCCAGGACGACCAGGGAGATGGCGCCGGCGCGGCGGCTGGGTGGGGCGATGGCCGCGGCGGTCGCGCCCGCGTTGGGGGTGAACAGGGCGGCCCCGGCCGCGGCCAGCACCCGGGTGGCCAGCACCCAGCCGTAGGTGGGCGCGAGGGCGGTGGCCGCGTTGCCGAGCCCGAACACGACCAGCGCGGTCAGCAGCACGGCCCGCCGGGACCACTGCCCGGTCAGCGCGGCCAGCACCGGTGTCAGCAGGGCGTAGGCGATGGAGAACACGGTGACCAGCTGCCCGGCCTCGGCCACGCTCACGTGCAGTGAGCCGGCGATGTCTGGCAGCACCCCGGCCACCACGAAGGCGTCGGTGCCCACGGCGAAGCTGCCGGTGGTGAGCACCAGGACCCGGCCGGGAATACGCTCCGGTGGGGCGTCCGCCGTGGGCGTCCCGGCTGTGGGGTTCCCGGCCGTGGGGTTCCCGGCTGTCGGCTTACCGGTGAGCGGCGGTGGTTGGCTGGCCACACGTCCTCCAAATGGTACCGATCGGTTCCGTCTTGACAGTGGGCAGACGGTACCGACCAGTACCGTTCTTGGTCAAGGCAGGATAGCCTGGTCCCATGCCAACGCACGCCCGAGATCGCCTGGTGCAGGCCGCCGAGCACCTCTTCTACGCCGAGGGCATCCGCGCGGTCGGCGTGGAACGCCTGCTGACCGTGTCCGGGGTGGGCCGCGCCTCCTTCTACCGGCACTTCAGCAGCAAGGACGACCTGGTCGTGGCCATGCTGCGCGGCTACGACCAGCGCTGGCGCCGGGTGCTGGCCGAGGGGGTCACCGAACGCGGCAACCAGCCGCTGGCCGTGTTCGACGTGATGGCCGAACGGTTCGAGAGCGCTGACTTCCGGGGCTGCGCCTCCATCAACGCCATGGTCGAACTCGCCGACCCGGACAGCCCGGGCCACCAGGTGGCCGCCGAGCACAAGCGGTTGGTCATCGAGTACCTGGACGGCCTGCTCGCCGCCGCCGGCCACGACCACCACGCCACCCTGGCCGAGCAGTTCATGCTGCTGATGGACGGCGCCATGGTGACCGCGCTGCGCGAACGCACCGCCGAACCGGCCCACCGCGCCAAGGCCGTGGCCGCCGCCCTGCTCGCCACCTCGGCGACCGCGGCCCACGCGGGCTGATCACCCACTGCCGGTGGCCGCACTGGCCGACTGGCCGCACTGGCCGATGTGGACGGTGCGGACGGTGTGGGCGGCGTGCCGGCGCCGGCGCTCACCCGGTCACCGGCAGCTCCAGCAGGCCGTGCGAGCGGAACGACGGGCGCCACCGCAGCTCGTCCTCGGGCACGGCGAGCGCCAGGTTCGGGAACCGGCGCAGCAGCGTGGCGAACGCCACCCGCAACTCGATGCGGGCCAGCGGCGCGCCAACGCAGTAGTGCGGCCCGTAGCCGAACGCGAGGTGCGGGTTGTCGGCCCGCCCGAGGTCGACCCGGTCGGGGTCGGTGAACCGGGCCGCGTCGCGGTGCGCCGAGGCCACCCCGAGCATCACCGTGTCCCCCGCCGGGATCCGCACCCCACCGATTTCCAGGTCCTCGGTGGCGAACCGGCGAATGGCCACCGGCGCCGGCACGGCGACGCGCAGCAGTTCCTCCACGGCCGAGGACAGCAGGTCCGCGTCGGCGCGCAGCGCGGCCAGCTGGCCGGGGTGCCGCAGCAGCACCACCGTGCCGTGGCTGATCGCGTGCGTGACGTTCTCGATCCCGGCCAGCAGCACCAGGAACGCCATGGACACCAGCTCGTTCTCGCTCAGCCGGTCGTCCTCGTCGCGGGCGCTGATCCAGGCCGACAGCAGGTCCTCACCGGGCTCGGCGCGTCGGGCCGCGATCAGCGCCACCAGGAACCGCTGGATGGCGCGCACCGACTCGGCCGCCTGCTCGTGGTGGCGTGGCGCCAGCAGCCCGGTGGTCCACTGCGCGAACGCCCGCCGATCGGCCTCGGGCACGCCCAGCATGTCACCGACCACGGCCAGCGGCAGCGGCACGGCGAACTCCGCCACCAGGTCGGCCCGGCCGTGCTCGGCCAGCGCACCGGCCACCCGGTCGGCCAGGCCCTCGGCGATCGCCGCCACCCGCGCGCGCAACGCCTCGACCCGGCGCGGCGTGAACGACCCGGACACCAGGCGCCGCAGCCGGGCGTGGTCGGCCCCGTCCCGGTTGAGCAGGCTGGCGTCCAGCGCGGGCGGCAGGCTGAACCCGCGGTAGCCGTCCCGCGCGTGCGCCTTGTCCAACGCCAGCCGGGGATCCGCCAGCCCGGCCCGCACGTCGGCCTCGCGCGTCACCAGCCAGGCCGGGTGGCCGTCCGGCGTGGTCACCCGGTGCACCGGGCTGGCCTCGCGCAGCCGGGCCAGCGTCGGGTAGGGGTTGGCGAAGTAGGCGTCGTCAAAGGTCAGCGCCGCGGTCCCGGGCGAGTGGGTGGCGAACTCCTGGGTCGACATGCTCACCAGGTAACCACTTCCCGATCACCGCCCGCTGTCGACCTGTCCCGGTCGCGCGACCCACTGGCGGGTGGTGGCCCCGGCACGCCCGGCCGCGCCGCCGCTCAGTCGAACAGGCCCGCGAAGATGATCCGGCTGATCTCGGTGGTGATCCGCTTGCCGATCTCGGCGCCGCCCACCTCCGTCGTGGTCCGGTTCATCACGGCCAGCGTGTAGCGCTCCTCCGGGCCGACGAACCCCACCGAGTTGGCGATCCAGGTGCCCTCGTCGTTCGCGTCGGACCAGCCGTTCTTGTTGCCGGGCGCGGCGGCCGGCCCCGCGCCCCACACGCCCCACCGCTGGTTGACGTCGACCGAGCGCATCTCGCCGACCAGGTAGTCGCGGTGTTCGGCGGGCAGCTCGGTGAGGATGTGGTCCATCAGCCGGTCCAGGTCGTCCGCGGTGGTCAGGAACCAGCCCCAGGTGCGCGGGTGGCGGCTGCTGAAGGTCATGTCGGTCAGGCCGTAGTCCGGGAACCGGGTGGCGAAGCCGGTCCCGCCGTAGCGCGCCCACAGCACGGTGGCCGCGTCGTTGTCGCTGTAGTTCAGCATGCGGTGCATCAGCTCGCGGTCCCGGTCGGTGAGCCTGACCGCGCCGGAGTCGTTGCGCAGCAACAGGTCCACCACCATGGCGAGCTTGGTCACCGAGCAGGCGCGGATCAGCGTGCCGGCGTCGGCGTTGCGCCAGACCACACCGGTCCACCGGTCGCGCACCACGAACCCGGTCACCCCGGGCTGGTTGCGCGCGTAGTCCTCCGCTCGGGCGATGCGGGCGGCGAGTTCCCGGTCCGGCGATGACGGCTGGTCGTCGTCCTCGGCCGCCGGGAGGGCGAAGCGGTTCACCTCAGGGACGACGGCGGTCGCGCTGGCCGCCGGTGTCCCGGCTGGCGGTGTGCTGACGACGACCGGTGGTGTCCCGACGTGCCCGGTCCTGACCTGCGGAGCGGCAACCGCGACCGTCACGATGCCCACGGCGAAGATCCGCGCGACCAGGCAACTGTTGATCAGCGTCATTCACGCAACGTATCGCCCTGCCACGCTGAGTCATCGACCATTGAGCGCGTCGCGGAAGATGCGTTCGAACAGCCCCCGATCGGCTGTCAACGCCACCCGGGCCCACCTACCGTCGGGCGTCACCCTCGTGCGTCCGGACTGCACGCCGTCCAGCACCACGTCCAGCCGCAGGTCGTGGAACCGGACCAGCTGGCCGGCGTCCTCGTGGCGCAGCGCGGTGACCGCGGTGAGCGCGTCCCACCAGTACATCCCGCCCTCGCGGATCATCTCGACCATGGCCGGCTGGGTCAGCAGCGCGTGCACCAGCCGGCCGCCGGGCGTGCGCTGATCCGCCCCGAGTTCATCCACATAGGACTGGGTCATCGGGACGTGGTTGGTGGCGTCCAGCGGCACCAGGCGCAGCACGCCCGGCGGCACCGCCTGGAACACCGCGCGCGCCGCGGCCGGGTCGAGCCACATGTTGAACTCCTGCGAGTTGTCGAACCCGGGCAGCGCCGACCCGTACAGGTTGCCGGGCACGCCGATCGCCCCGCCCATCACGTGCAGCCGCCCGATCCGCTCCGCCACCCGGTCACCACCCGCGCGCAGCGCCGCGGCCAGGTTGCTCATCGACCCGGTGGCCAGCACGGTGACCGCGCGCGGTGCGGTGGCGAGGACGTGCCGGATGAGCTGGGCGGCGTTCACCGCACCCGGCCGCGACGGGACGGCGGCGTCGGCCAGCGCGCCGGTCAACACCGCCTCCACCGCCTCCCGCGTCTCGGCCGGGGCCGCGTGCACCACCTCGTCCGCGCCCTCGGCCACGGGCACGTCCGGCAGCCCGCACCGGGCGAGCAGGCCGCGGACGTGCGTCAGCGCCCTGCCGGGCAACCCGAAGCCGTTGTTGGTGACGGTGACCGCGCGCAGGTCGATCCGCCGCTGTTCGTGCTCCTGGCACAGGTAGGCGATCGTCATGGCGTCGTCGACGTCCACGTCGCTGTCGTAGATCACCGGCACGGGGATCACCGGCACGGGCTGGTCCGCGCCGGGTGCGCCCCCGGTGTCCTCGGCCAGTGCCGGCGCTCCCACGCCGACCCCGACGGCCCCACACACCACCAGCGCGACCACCGCCAACACGCGCAGCCACCGGCTCATCAGGCCCCCAGGTGAACTCGCACCAGGCACACCAGCCTCGACGTTACCCACCAACGTGGGTGGACAACCACCCCCGCGGCGACAACGAGCCGGAAAACAACGAGAGCGAGGTGGGCTCGCGCTGTTCGCGAACCCACCTCGCTCATCCGTGGGTGGAGGTGCCGGGAATCGAACCCGGGTCCTCTGTCGCCTCACCAGGACTTCTCCGTGCGCAGTCCGCTGTGTCTCTACTCGGCCCCACCGGTCACGCGGACAAGCCGGTGTGACGGGCCCAGTCGCTGTGAATGTCCCGTTCAGTCTCCGCGACCGAGACTGGCGGTGAGCCTCCTAGCTGATGCCGGCGAACCGGGGCGGAGGCGCCCCCGGGCCGACAGAGTCGCACTCGCTCAGGCGGCGAGGGCGAACTCGCGCTGGTTACTAACCTTGGCGCTTATTGGTTTGCGATGACGCTTGAAGGTGGTCTCTCGCCTGCACCTGCACGCTTCCCCTGACTCAACGTCCAGAGTCGAAACCGTTCACCCCCTGGTGGATGGTGGACAACACCACGTTCACTATAACGCCCGAGCCCACCAGATCATTCCGCCGACCCGCCACGCGCACGGCGTGACCGGCTGGTCGGTCCCGCGGGCCGCCAGGCGCTGTCAGGGTAACGCTCCCACCCGCTCACTTCATTCCATTTACCGGCGCACGCCGGCCGTCCGGTTCCGGCCCGTGTCAAGTCCGTCATCCACAGGTTCCGCAGTTGTCCACAGGCCAGCGACGACCCTGGCCCCGCCCTGGTGCCGCCGATAGGCTGACTCAGGGGTCGCCCCCCTGGGAGGGCGGGGGTGTGGCCTTCACGGCGAACAACCCGCCGCCCACCGCGGTCCGCCCGCCCGGCCGCTCCCACCCCGCACACCCGCCGCCACCTGGGCCGACGCTGCCCGGGTAGGCCTGGCCCCACCCCCGTCACGGGTGCTGCCACCCGCTGCGGAACACCGGCTAGCACCGCTGTTTTCCCAGGTCAGAGCCGCAAGGCTGGCTGTGGAACCCACCACAGCCGGAGGCCGCCTTGCCCACCACGACCACCGCGTCGACGCACACCACCACCGGACCAGCCCAGCACCCGAGGGCCAGTGCCCGAGACCCCCTGATCGACCTGATCCGGGTGCTGGCGATCGCCCTGGTCGTGTTCCAGCACTGGCTGATGCCCGTGCTGAGCGTGGAGCACGGCCAGCTGGTCACCGGCAACGCGCTGAGCACCCCGGGCTGGTGGGTGCTGACCTGGCTGGGCCAGGTGATGCCACTGGTGTTCCTGGCCGGCGGCGCGGCCAACGCGCTGTCGTATCGCACCCACCTGGCACGCACCCACCTGACCCGCACCGCCCGGCCGGGCACCCCCGCCGGCTACGCCGCGGCCGGCCCGTGGCTGGCCACCCGGGTCCACCGGTTGGCCGTGCCGGTGCTGCCGCTGATCGCCGTGTGGCTGCCCCTGCCCCACCTGCTGCTGGCCCTGGGCCTGCCCGAGCAGCCCGTGCGGCTGGCCGCGGCCACGGTCGCGCAACTGCTGTGGTTCCTGGTGGTGTACCTGGCCGCGGTGCTGGCCACCCCGCTCGCCGTGGCCGCGCACCAGCGGTTCGGGCTGGCCGCGCTGCCCGTGCTCGCGCTGCTGGCCGGCCTGGTGGACGGGCTGCGCTTCGCCGGGGTGGCCGGCCTGGCCGGGTTCGCCAACGCGCTCGTCGTGTGGCTGGCCGTGCACCAGGTCGGCATCGCCTACGCCGACGGCGCGTTCACCCGGCTGACCTGGCGGGGCTGCGCCGCCCTGGCCGTCGGCGGGTTCGCCGCCACCGCCGCGCTGGTGACCTTCGGGCCCTACCCCACCAGCATGATCGGCATGCCGGGCGCGCCGGTGTCGAACATGGCCCCGCCGACGCTGTGCCTGCTCACCCTGGGCGTCGGCCAGTTCGGCCTGGTGCTGCTCGGCCGGCGGTGGCTGGTGGCGCTGGCCGGTCGCCGACGGGTGCGGGCGGTGCTGCGGGTGCTCGCGGCACGCAGCATGACCGTGTACCTGTGGCACATGTCCGCGCTGGTGGTCGTCGGCGGCCTGACCGTGGTCGGCCTCGGCTACCCCACCCCCACCCCGGGCGGGCCGCTCTGGCTGCTGACCGCCCCGCTGTGGCTGGCCGCCGCGCTGGTCGTGCTGCTGGGGCTGGTGCGGGTGTTCGGCCGGGTCGAGGCGACCGGGACCGCTCGACCGGCCCGCGCGGGCGCCGTCCACGTGCCGCTGCTGGTGACCGGCGCGGTGCTGCTGGCCGTCGGCCTGCTCGGCCTGGCCGCGTTCGGGTTCGCCCCGCCGTCCCGGCCCGGCCTGCTCGCCCTGCTCACCACCGGCGCGGTGCCGTGGGTGGCCGTGCTGCTGGCCGGCCTGGGCCTGACCCGACTGGCCGCGCGGCACACCACCAGCCCCGGCCGGACCGACACAGCACGGCGCCCCGGCCCGTGGTGGACCGGGGCGCCGTCAACTCGTCACCTCAGCTCGTGAGGGCGCGGTCAGTACCTGCCCTTGAGGGCCCGGCCACGCACCTTGGCCATCTCGCGGTCGGCGTCCCGCCTGGCCAGTGCCTGGCGCTTGTCATAGGCCTTCTTGCCCTTGGCCAGGGCGATCTCCACCTTGACCTTGCCGTCCTTGAAGTACATGGACAGCGGGACCAGGCTCAGACCGCTCTCCCTGGTCTTGCCGATCAGCCGGAGGATCTCCTTGCGGTGCAGCAACAGCTTGCGGGTGCGGCGCGGCTCGTGGTTGGTCCAGGTGCCCCGCTCGTACTCGGGGATGTGCAGGCCACGCAGCCAGACCTCGCCGTCGTCGACCGTGGCGAAGGCGTCGGCCAGCGACGCCCGGCCCGCGCGCAGGCTCTTCACCTCGGTGCCGACCAGTGCCACCCCGGCCTCGTAGGTGTCGAGGATCGTGTAGTCGTGTCGCGCCCTGCGGTTCGACACGATCACCTTCTGACCACGTTCCTTCACCATGTCGTCAACTCTACGTGAGCCGGCCAGCGAAATTGCCCGGGCGAGCCGCGCCCGACCGTCCACTTGCCACGATCCGCCACCCCGTCACAGCCGCACGTACATCCGCAGGGTGACGTAGCCGGTGATCGCCGAGATCCCCGCCGCCACCAGGAACAGGTAGGGCGAGACGTAGAGGATGTCGAGGAAGTCGACCGCGGGGATGATGCCCGACTTGATCGGTCCGGCCAGCGCACTGTCCAAGAAGAACGTCTTGGCCAGTCCCAGGCCGACCACGGCCAGGATCGCGCCGATCAGGCCGGCCACCACCGCCTCGATGAGGAACGGCAGCTGGGTGTACCACCTGGTCGCGCCGACCAGCCGCATGATGCCGACCTCGGTCCGCCGCGTGTACGCCGAGACCTGGATGGTGTTGGAGATCAGCAGCAGCGCGGCCAGCGCCTGCACCAGCGCGATCGCGAACGCGCCGTTGCGCACACCGTTGAGCACGTCGAACAGGCGGCTCAGCAGGGTGCCCTGGTCGTCGATCTTCTTCACGCCCTGCTGGCCCTCGAACGCCTTGATCAGCACGTCCGAGCGCTCCGGGTCGTCCAGCTTGACCCGGATGGTCGCGGGCAGCGACTCGGGCCGGGTGAGGTCGAGCAGCTCGGGCTGGGCCTGGAACATCTGCTTGAACCGCTCGTAGACCTGGTCGCGGTTCTCGTAGGTGACCGTGTCCACACCGGAGGTCTGCTCGATCTGGCTGCGCAGCCCGGCGCAGGGCTGCTGGGTGCATTCCTTGTCGTTCGCACTGACCTCGTCGGTCAGGTAGACCGCGACCTCGACCTTGTCGTAGTAGATGTCCTGCATCTTGTCGATGGTTCGCACGATGAGCAGGCCACCGCCGAGCAGGCCGAGCGAGATCGCGGTCGTGAGGATCATCGCGATGGTCATCGTGATATTCCGGCGAAGACCGGTGAGGACCTCGCTGAACACGAAGCTTGCGCGCATCGGGGTCGGCGTTCCTTGGAGTTGGGGGCAAAGGGGGTGGAGCGGAGCGGGTGGAGCGGGTGAGAAACCTCAGCTGGACCGGTGGACCGCCGCCGGTGTTGGTCGTCGCCGGCCCGTCATCGCCACGCGCGTGCGGCGTCCCGGCGGGGACGCCTCAGCGGCCCACGCCGTACACACCTCTGGCGTCGTCGCGGATGACCCGGCCCATGCTGAGTTCCACGACCCGGCGTCGCATCGAGTCCACGATGGAATGGTCGTGGGTGGCCATCAGGATGGTGGTGCCGGTGCGGCTGATCCGCTCCAGCAGCAGCATGATGTCCTGGCTCGTGTCGGGGTCCAGGTTTCCGGTCGGCTCGTCGGCGAGCAGCACCAGCGGGCGGTTCACGAACGCCCTGGCGATGGCGACCCGCTGCTGCTCACCACCGGACAGTTCGTGCGGCATGCGGTCGGCCTTGCTCTCCAGGCCGACCAACTGCAGCACCTCGGGAACCACCTTGCGGATGGTGTGCCTGGGCTTGCCGATCACCTCCAGCGCGAAGGCGACGTTCTCCGCCACCGTCTTGTTCACCAGCAGCCGGAAGTCCTGGAACACGCACCCAATGGACTGGCGCAGGCGCGGAATCCTGCGCCGGGCCATTCGGGCGACGTCGAAGTTGGACACGTACACGCGTCCCTTCGACGGCACCTCCTCACGCAGCAGCAGCCGCAGGAAGGTCGACTTCCCCGACCCGGAAGGGCCAATGAGGAACACGAACTCACCCTTGCCCACTTCGACCGACACATCGTCGAGAGCCGGACGGGTTGAGGTCTTGTAGACCTTGGAAACGTGTTCGAGCCGAATCACGAGCGGCGAGTCTACCGTTGGGTGTTGTTAAGGCTCGGTCTCGCCCGGTCGGCCCACGACCGCCGCCCGTCGGCTCAGTTGGCCTGGGCGTGCTGCCTGCGCCAACGGATCCCCGCCTCGATGAACTGATCGATGTCGCCGTCGAGCACCGCGCTCGGGTTGCCCACCTCGTACTCGGTCCGCAGGTCCTTGACCATCTGGTAGGGGTGCAGCACGTAGGAGCGCATCTGGTTGCCCCAGCTCGACCCGGCGTCCTTGAGCGAGTCGCGCCACTCCTGCTCCTCCTGGCGCTTGCGGTCGAGCAGCTTGGCCTGCAGCACCGCCATGGCCGTGGCCTTGTTCTGCAACTGGGACCGCTCGTTCTGGCAGGAGACCACGATGCCGGTCGGCAGGTGGGTGATGCGCACCGCGGAGTCGGTGGTGTTCACGCCCTGGCCGCCCGGGCCGGACGAGCGGTACACGTCGATCCGCAGGTCCTTCTCGTCGATGTCGATGTGGTCGGTCTGCTCCACCACCGGCACCACCTCGACGCCGGCGAACGAGGTCTGCCGCCGCCCCTGGTTGTCGAACGGCGAGATGCGCACCAGCCGGTGGGTGCCCTGCTCCACCGAGAGCGTGCCGTAGGCGTAGGGGGCGTGCACGCGGAAGGTGGCCGACTTGATGCCCGCCTCCTCCGCGTAGGAGGTGTCGTAGACGTCCACCTGGTAGCCGTGCCGTTCCGCCCAGCGGGCGTACATCCGCATGAGCATCTCGGCGAAGTCGGCGGCGTCCACGCCACCGGCCTCAGCGCGCACCGTGACCAGGGCGTCACGCTCGTCGTACTCGCCGGACAGCAGCGTCCGGACCTCCAGCGAGGAGATGTCCGACCGCAGCTTCTCCCGCTCCGCGTCCGCCTCGACCAGGCTGGACTCGTCGTTCTCGGCCTCGGCCAGCTCGTAGAGCACCGTCAGGTCGTCGAGGCGCTGGCGCAGGTCGGCCACCCGGCGCAGCTCGCCCTGCTTGTGGGCGAGCTGGCTGGTCACCTTCTGGGCCTTCTCCTGGTCGTCCCAGAGGTCGGGCCGAGCGGCCTGCTCCTCCAGCTCGGCGATCTGGGCGCGCAGGGCGTCCAGATCCATCACAGCCTCGACGTTTCCCAGGGTCGCGGAGAGCCGGTTGAGGTCTGCTTCAACGTCTGGGTTCACGGCGCAGAAGGGTACGTCAGACCGCCGCCGAACGGGGCGGCGGTCATCCGGTCGGGGTCCGATGGGCGCATTCGCCCGGGCCTTCAGTCGACGGGGATCGCGTCCAGCAGCTTGAGCACGGCTCGCACGTGCGCCTGCCCGAACTCGGCCACCGCCTTGGCGTACGGGTCCTCAGCCGCCTTGACCGCGGTCTTGGCCGCGTCCAGTTCGGCGGTGTAGGCCTCGCGGGCGGAGGTCACCAGCGCGCTCCGCTGCTTGGCGGTGAGCGAGTTGGCGTGCACCAGGCGCAGGATCAGCGGGCTCCGCAGGTGGTCCGGTCCTGGCTCACTGACCAACCAGGACTTGAACGCCTTCTTGCCCGCCGCGGTGAGCACGTACTGCTGGCTCGACCGAGGACCCTGCTTGCCCAGGCGCAACAACCCGTTCTCAGCGAGTGCGGGAAGCTCGCGGTACACCTGACTGCGGGTGACGCTGAAGAACGCGCCGAAGCGCTCCCCCGCCTCCGCGACAAGCTGGCCGCCGGTCTTGGGTCCGTCGTGCAGCAGCCCGAGGAGTGCGGCTGCGGTTGCGTTCAGCTCTGACACGTTACCCACCGTGCCACGACTTTGCGCGGCTGTCCACAGTGGTCTAGGTATCTGTCCATTGTGGCTGATCACGGGTTAGCGAGCGCTAGTCCAAGCGGCTCAACGCAAAGCGCCATGTCGCCGTGTGGACATTCGATCCGCCGCCGGTCACCTTCCTGGCCGCGCGGTTGCCAGCACCGCTGTTGCCTGCTCACGCGACAGGCCTGTCGGATCGAACAAGTCCCTGGTGAGGCAGGCTTTTTGGTGCGAAGGCACAACTGTGGACCGTGAACGGGCGACGGTTTGCTCCAGGTGGCAGCAATCCGGGTGAGAACCGCGACAACATCGCCGCGGCTAACCCGAACGGCCCTGTGGCCGGAACAAAATCTCACCAGGCGCAGTCATTCCTGGCGGACAAAGGAGTCTTTTTGTCCCGCAAACCAGTGATTCTCGCCGCGCCCTCTGGTCAAGGCGTTCGGCGCTGCGACGATTGCCCCGGGCGGGCGTCCCCACCGCCGCCGTTGCCGTCGGCGCCGGCCCGCCTGGACGCAATCGCGACCGAATCCGATGCGGAGGTGCACCCGTGAGCATCAAGTGGCCCGGACAGAAGGCAGTCCACAGTGCCCGCGCATGGGCCAGCGGAAACATCCCCGCGCAGAGCGGCAAGGACGAGTGCGTGGTCTGCGGCAAGCAGATCCGCCGGCACCGCGCGGCCATGGGCGACGGGCGGGTCTGCTCCCTGACGTGCGCGCAGTACTGGGCGGAGAAGATGATGGACTAGCGGGCACGTGGCAGCCGGGGACGACGCACCCAGGACCACTCAGCCCGCCCAGCCGTCCCCGGCGGCCCCGCTCCGCTCGTTCTCCGCAGCCCCGGACTCGCCGGCGGCCCGTCGCACCGGAACGGTCCACCCGGTCCCAGCGCCCGCCCGGTCTCACCGCCTGGTCTCGCCGCCCGGTCCGCACCCCGCGCACCGTTTCCCGCGTCGCGCCCAGCGCCCACCACCCCCTCAGCGCCCCTCTTCCAGCGCTCGGCTCCCCCAGGCCCAACTTCCCAGGCCCAACTCCCCAGCGCCCAACTCCCCAGCGCGCGGTCACCCGCCGGCCTGGCGCCGCCGCACGGTCCGCCAGCCCCGGCCCCGGCCACTCCCGCCTCGGCCGGCCGGTACGCCCGCCACGGCAGCCGCAACAGCCCCCGCAGCACCCGGCACGGACATCTCCGCCCCGCGCCCGCGGTTCACCGGCACCGGGTAGCCCTGGTTCTTTCGCCGAAAACGACGGTGTCCCCGGAACCGATTGGCTCCGGGGACACCGTTACTAGTAGCGGGGACAGGATTCGAACCTGCGACCTCTGGGTTATGAGCCCAGCGAGCTACCGAGCTGCTCCACCCCGCGTTGACATGTACAAGCTTACTACACTTCGCGACCCCATTCTCACCACCCCCCACAAACCACCATTTCCGCTGTTCAACGGCGGTTTTCCCACCGGGTGGGCCGCTCCGGCCCCGGCACCTCCCGGCACACCGCCTCGCACCCCTGGCCGGCCCGCCGCACACACACCACGCACACACCCGCCGCACCCGTACCGCACACCCGGTGGCGCACCGGCCACCATTCACCACGCGAGCGCCCCAGCTGGCCACCACACCAATTTGGGCCGAAAACGACGGTGTCCCCGGAACCGATTGGTTCCGGGGACACCGTTACTAGTAGCGGGGACAGGATTCGAACCTGCGACCTCTGGGTTATGAGCCCAGCGAGCTACCGAGCTGCTCCACCCCGCGTTGACAGGGGTAACCCTACGGGGTGGGCAGCGACAAAGGCAAATCGGCTGGTCAGGCGCTTGCCAGTGTCAGCCTGACGGGGTCGGCGAGGTCGGCGGCACCGAGGAGTTGTCCCCCAGTCCGGCACCGCCACCCCCCTTGGCCTGCTCGAAGCGCTTGGTGGCGTCGTCGAGCTGCTTGTAGGCCTCCCCGATCGCGGCGAAGTCACCGGACTGCTGTGCCGTCCTGAGCTTGTCCAGCGCGGCCTGGATGTCGGCGACCGCCCTGGCCAGGTCCGGGTTGGCCTGCCCACCCGGCTGGTTCTGGCTGCTTCCGCTCGGCGGCGAACTGGGCGTGCTGCTCGGGGTCTGCGACTGGTTGCCGTCGGTGGGCGGCGTGGGCACGGACTGGCCCGCCCCGGTGCCGAACACCTGGTCCATGGCCTCGCCGAGGGTGGGCGCGTAGCCCACCCGGCCGCCGAAGCTCACCAGCACCTTGGCCAACTGCGGGAACGACGAACTCTGGTTGCTGCGCTCCACGTAGACCGGTTCCACGTAGAGCAGCCCGCCCGACACCGGCAGGGTCAACAGGTTCCCGTAGACCACCTTGGTCTTGCGCTCGGTCAACAGGTTCAGCTCGGTGCTGACCGTCGGCGAGGACAGGAACTGCGTCTGCACCTGCTGTGGACCCTTGGTCTGGGTGTCCGACGGCAGGGTGAGCACGGTCATCTTCCCGTAGTTGTCCGGATCGGACCGGACCGTCACATAGGCCGACATGAACTCCCGCTGCAGGCTGACCAGGGCACTGGTGAGCTGGAAGTCCGCCTTGCTCGGGTCGTTGGGGTCGCCGGCCAGGATGTAGAACGGCGGCTGCTGCGCCTGCGGGTTCTGTTGCTGCTGCTGTTGCTGCTGCTGCTGTTGCACCGTGGTCGGGTTGTCCACCGTGGGGTCGCTCGGCACGTCCCAGAACGTGCCCTGCGAGTAGAACTCGCTGGGGTTGGCCACGTGGTACATGGTCAGCAGCTTCCGCTGGATCTTGAACAGGTCCTCGGGGTAGCGGAAGTGCTGGCGCAGCGCCGGGGAGATCTCACTGCTCGGCTTGACCGTGCCCGGGAACACGCCCATCCACGCCTTGAGCACCGGGTCGGTGTCGTCCACCGCGTACAGGCTGACCGTGCCGTCGTAGGCGTCCACAGTGGCCTTCACCGAGTTGCGGATGTAGCCGATCGACCGGTCCGGCTGGCGCGGCATGTTGGGCAGCAGGTCGCTGTCGCTGGTGCTGGTGCCCAGCGAGGTCTGCTGCGCGTAGGGGTAGCGGTCCAGTGTGGTGTAGCCGTCGACGATCCACTTGATCCGGCCGTCCACCACCGCCGGGTACGGGTCGGCGTCCACGGTCAGCCACGGGGCCACCGCCTCCACCCGGTCCCGGGGGTCGCGCTTGAAGATGATCTTCGAGCTGTCCCCGATCGCCTGGTTGAACAGGATGTTGCGCTCACCGTAGGAGGCGGCGAACACCAGCCGGTTGAACCAGTTGCCGATCGACACGCCACCGCTGCCGGTGTAGGTGTACTTCTTGTCGTCGGTGTCGTACTCGCCGGGCGCCTCACCCGGGTTGCCGCCGACGATGGCGTAGCTGGTCGCCAGCTCCCCGTAGTAGATCCGCGGCTGCTGCACCGGGATGTCGCCCTGGGTGGACACGTCGCTGACGGTGAAGACCGGGTAGCCACCCTCGCCGCCGTTGTTGTCCAGCGCCGAGTTGACCTTGTTCGCCTCGGCCGCGACGAACCCGTTGCCGTGCGTGTAGACCAGGTGCTGGTTGATCCAGTCGCGCTGGTTCTCGGCCAGCCCGTCGGTGTTCAGCTCGCGCACGGCGACCACGTAGTCGCGGACCGTGCCGTTGACCGTGTACCGGTCCACGTCCAGCTTCTCCGGGAACCCGTAGAAGTTCTTGCGCTGCTGGAGCTGGGTGAACGTCTTGGACAGCACGCTCGGGTCGAGCAGCCGGATGTTCGGGATCGTGGTCTTGTCCGCCTTGACCTGGTCCAGCGCCACGTCGGTGGTGCCCTGGTAGGGCTTGTACTCCACCTTGTCCGAGGTCAACCCGAACGCCTGCCTGGTGGCCTCCATGTTGCGCTGGATCGACTCGGCCTCGCGCTCGTTGGCGTTGGGCCGAACCGAGATCTGCTCCAGCACCGCCGGGAACGCCGCGCCGATCACCAGGCTGGACAGCACCAGCAGCACGGTGGCGATGGCGGGCAGCTGGAGGTTGCGCAGGAACGCGCCCACGAAGAACGCGATCGCGCAGAACACCGCGATGAACAACAGGATCAGCTTGGCCGGCAGCACCGCGTTCAGGTCGGTGTAGGAGGCGCCGGTGAACCGCTCGTTGCGGCCCGAGGACAGCAGCGCGAACCGGTCGAAGTAGTAGGCGACCGCCTTGAGCAGCACGAAGACCCCGGCCAGGATGGCCAGCTGCATGGTCGCCGGCCCGGCGATCTGGCCGCCCCGGCCGGCCAGCCGGATGCCGCCGAACAGGTAGTGCGCGACCAGCGACCCGAAGAACGCCACCGCGATGCTGATGAACAGCCAGGACAGCAGCCACGTGTAGAAGGGCACCTGGAACGCGTAGAACCCGATGTCATGCTGGAACTGCGGGTCGACCTGGTTGAACGGAGTGGCGTGCAGGAACAGCTGCACCAGCTGCCAGTCGCTCTGCGCCACCGAGCCGCAGATGGCCCCGACCACGACCGGCAGCCCGATGCCCAGCAGCCGCAGCCGGCGCACCACCACCGCGCGGTACCGGGCCACCGGGTCCTCCGGCCCGGACACCGGGACGAACACCGGCCTGGTCCGGTAGGCGATCACCAGGTTCAGCGCGAACAGCCCGCCGGTCAGCACGGCGACGCCGACGAACAGGCCGAGCCTGGTCAGCAGTTCGGTGCTGTACACCGACCGGAATCCGACCTCGCCGAACCACAGCCAGTTCACGTACATGCCGAGCAGTCTGGAACCGGCGATCAGCCCGACCAGGACCACCAGGCCGATGATGAGCAGGGTCCGGCTGCGTCGGGACAGCTTCGGCAGTCCGGCCGGGGGCCGCATCGCCACTGGGCACGCTCCAGGGTCGCATTTGATCTTGGCAGGGACACGTCCGCACCGGGGCGCGAACCCCGCCGCCAACAGGCGGATGGTCCCATCTTGTCCAACTTTACGGATGGGTCCGGTGGTTCCCGCCCGAGCAGCCGTTATCAGGGCGATACCCAACGCCCGGGGCGATCAGCGCGCCCCCTTCGGGTGGTGGGCAGCCTCCGGTCGCGGATGCGACGATAAGGCCGTGTCCGCCCCGCACTCCGCGCCCACCCCACCCGCGCTGCCCTCGGTCGCCCGCGAGGTGGAGGACTTCGTCTCCGCCGCCGGCTGGGACCAGGCGCCCCAGTTGTTCGCCCTGGTGTCCACGGCCGACCTGCTGGCCAAGCAGCCCGACCTGGCCGCGCAGCTCGACCCGTCGGCCGCGCTGACCCCGATCGCCCAGGAGCCGCTGCCCACCGACGACCTGGTGGAGGCGCTGGCCGGGATCGCCTGGCCGGACGAGGTGACCGGGTGTGCCCTGGCCCAGGAGATCGTGGTGCTGCCGCCGGAGGCCGAGGCGGAACTGGCCGACGAGGAGGACGCCGAGCGGGCCAAGCAGTTCGCCGCCCAGCACCCGCGGCGCCGGGAGGCCCGGCTGGTCGCGGCCGTGCTCAGGGACGGCAGCGCCGCCTGCGTGCTGCGGCTGCGCGGCGACCAGGAACACCCCGACGAGATCGTCGAACACCCGGAGCTGGCACCCAACCTCACCGACGCGCTGCGCGAGACCCTGCGCCCCTGACCGGCGCGTCCCGCGCCGAACACGACCGAGGCCGGGCAGCCGGGCGCACCCACCGGCGCGGGCCGCCCGCCCCCGGTCAACGGCCGCTCACCCGCTTCGGGTCAGCAGCTCCAGGTCAGCAGCCCTGGGTCGGCTTGCCCTCGCGCAGGGCGTCCAGCGCGGCCACCGCGTCCTTGAGGCTGGTCACCTTCACCAGCTTCAGGCCCTCCGGTGCGCGCTGGCTGGCCTCCACGCAGTTGTCCGCGGGAACCAGGAACACGGTGGCGCCGGCGTCCCGCGCGCCCATCATCTTGAACGGGATGCCGCCGATCGGCTTGACCTCGCCGGTCTCGGTGATCTCACCGGTGCCCGCCACGGCCTGGCCGCCGTTGAGTTCACCCGGGGTCATCTTGTCCACAATGGCCAGTGCGAGCATCAGCCCCGCGGACGGGCCGCCCACGTCGGCCAGGCCGATCTTGATCTGGAACGGCACGTCGGCCCGGTTGACCGGGGAGACCCCCAGGAAGCCCCAGTCGCGGTCCTGCGCGGTGCCCAGGCGGAAGGACTGGGTGCGGTCCTGGCCGTCGTGCCGGAAGGTGACCTGCACCTCGTCGCCCGGTTTGGTCGCCTGGAGGATGCCGCGCACCTCGTCGGCGCTGGCCACCTGCTTGCCGTTGATGGCGAGCAACTGGTCGCCCGGCTCGATCACGTTGTCCGCGGCACTGCCCTTGACCACCTCGGCGGCCAGCACCTTCTGCGGATAACCCAGGTAGTTCAGGGCAGCGGCCTCGGCGTTGGTCTGCGAGTCCTGGAACGCCTTGACGTTCTCCTGCTGCACCTGCTGGTCGGACTCGCCCGGCTTGAAGTACTCCTCGCGCGGCGCGAGCGCGTACCGGCCGCTCACCCACATGCCGAGCGCCCCGAACAGGGTGACGTCATCCATCAACGAGACCGTGACCATGGTGAGCCGGCCCGCGGTGGGATAGGTCTCCTGCCCGGAGATGCCCACCACCGGTGTGTTGCCGCCGCCCACCGTGCCGAGCGTGTCGTAGGTGGGTCCGGGGCCGAGCGCGACGTAGGGAACCCGGGCGAACCCGCCGAGCAGGCCCAGCCCGGCCACCAGCACGAAGGTGACCACCAGTGTCCAGGTGCGGCGGGTCAGGCCACGGTCCGCCCGCACCGGGGCGGTTTGGGGCGCGACGCTGGCCCCGGCCGGTCCCGGCACGCTGACCTGCTGGTTGTTGCCCTGGCTGTCGGCCTGGCTCCGCTCACTCACGGTGGCACAGCGTACGACGAGACCGTGTGGTGTTGGTGTCAGAGGGCGCGCCGGCCAGCGCCGGGACAGCGGAGCGCGCCCCAGGTTTTCTCCGGTTTTTCCGGGTGCTGGTTTTTCTCTGGGCGGACGGCCTTGGCTGAGGCGAACCAGCTCAGCGGGAGTGCGCCGCGTACGGTGGAGATATGAACGACCTGCCGTTCGGGTTCTCCCGTCCCGACCCCGACGACGAAGGCAAGGGTAAGCCTCCTGAGCAGGGCGGCGGTGGCGACATCCCCAAGATGCCGTTCGGCTTCGGGCCCGGCGCGCTGCCCGGCGGCATGCCCGGTCCCGGGGGAGCCCCGTTCGACTTCAACCAGCTGGGCCAGATGCTCAGCCAGCTGGGCCAGATGTTCAGCCAGGCCAGCTCGTCGACCGGGCCGGTCAACTACGACCTGGCCAAGCAGATCGCCCTGCAGCAACTGGCCGGCACCGGCGGCCAGGGCGGGGAGGACCGCGGCGCCGCCGTGGCCGACGCGGTCCGGCTCGCCGAGCTGTGGCTCGACCCGGCCACCACCCTGCCGGCGGGCAGCACGAACACCGCGGCCTGGAGCGCCAGGGACTGGGTGGAGCAGACCCTGCCCACCTGGCAGCGGCTGTGCGACCCGGTGGCCCAGCGCATGTCCACCGCCTGGGTCGACGCCATGCCCGCCGAGGCCAAGGAGGCGGCTGGCCCGCTGCTGTCCATGCTCGGCCAGATGGGCGGCATGGCCTTCGGCTCACAGCTGGGCGGCGCGCTGGCCCAACTCGGTTCCGAGGTGCTGACCTCGACCGAGGTCGGCCTGCCACTGGGCAAGCCGGGCACGGCCGCGCTGCTGCCGGCCAACATCGAGCGGTTCACCGAGGGCCTGGAGCGGCCGGCCAGTGAGGTGCTGGTGTTCCTGGCCGCGCGGGAGGCCGCGCACCAGCGGCTGTTCACCCACGTTCCGTGGCTGCGCCAGCGGCTGTTGGCCACGGTGGAGGAGTTCGCGCGGGGCATCACCGTGGACACCTCCGCGCTGGAGCAGTTGGCCAGCCAGGTCGACCCGGCCAACCCGGCGAGCATTGAGGAGGCCATGCGGTCGGGCATGCTCGAACCGCAGACCACGCCCGAGCAGCAGGCCGCACTGGCCCGGCTGGAGACCCTGCTCGCGCTGGTGGAGGGCTGGGTCGACGTGGTGGTGGCGGACGCTGTCGGCGACCGGCTGCCCGGGGCCGAGGCGCTGCGGGAGACGCTGCGGCGGCGGCGCGCCACGGGCGGGCCGGCCGAGCAGACCTTCGCCACCCTGGTGGGCCTGGAGCTGCGGCCCCGGCGCCTGCGGGCCGCCTCGGCGCTGTGGCGCCTGGTGAGCGACCGCCACGGCATCGAGGTGCGCGACCAGATCTGGGAGCACCCCGACCTGGTGCCGACCGCCGAGGACCTGGACGATCCGCTGGAGTTCGCCGATCGGCTCGGCGCGGTGCACGCCGCGCTCGACGACCCGATCGCGGAGATCGCCCGCACCGAGCAGCGGGAGCGGGCCCAGCGCGAGGCCGAGCAGCGCGGTGACAAGGCCACCACCGACGACAACGAGGACGGATCCGACAGCGCTGGCCCCGGCCAGCCCGGCCAGTCCTGACGCCCGACGCGGCCGAGCCCACCGCCCCACCGCCGCGCGGCGGGCCCCGGCTGCGTCTGCCCAGGTCGCCCCGTGTCACATCGGGCTGCCCCCACGTGAGTCCCCCGGCTGGGGCGCGCCGCTGTCCCCAGCTCAGCCGTCCCGGCCGGTTCAGTCCTCGGTGAGCCCCCAACCGGCCGCGGCGGAGATGCCCTCCAGGTAGCCGATGGCGCGTTCGGACCGCGGGTACCGGTGCACGAGTTCCCAGAAGTCCTTGCCGTGCCCTGGCACGGACAGGTGGGCCAACTCGTGCACCAACACGTAGTCGAGCACCCATCCGGGCACGTCGCGTAGTCGGTCACTCACCCGTATGGTGCGGTCGGCGGGGGTGCACGAGGCCCAGCGGGTGCGCATCGGCGGCACCCACCGGATACTCGCCGGCTCGGCGTCGTTGTCGAAATAGCGCGCGGCGAGTTCCCGACACCTGGCCAGCAGTGCGGCGTCCGACGCCCTGGCGGGTGAACGCCGACGTGTCTCACTGCGCTGGAGACGGCTGAGCATCTCAGCAACCCAGTGTTCTTCTTCGCTTCTGGTCATCCTGGCTGGGAGCAGCACGACGACGGTGTCGCCCTCCCGGTAGGCACTGACCATGCGACGCCGCCGTGCGCTGCGCCGCACCTCGACCCGGGGTTCGGCCATGAGCATCACAGTAAGGCCACCCCCTGACGATCCGGGGTCGCCAACGAGCTGTGAACAAGCCCTCACCCACTCGTGCCCCACCCGGAACACCCCGTTGGACACGCGCCTGTCCGCATGCACGAATCAGCACGTCTGCACAGGTAGCGTGGCCGCCGGGTCCCCGAGTGCGGGCAGCGGACCGTGCTCACCAAGCCCCGGTCGCGGCCGCGGCCAGGGCAGATTCAGAGGGAGGGAGTTGTGGCCGAGACCTACAACGGCTACTGCGTCAAGTGCCGGGAGAAGCGTGACTTCACTGGCCACGTCGAGGAGACCAACAGTCGACGCATGGCCAAGGGCACCTGTCCGGTCTGTGGCACGAAGATGACCAGGATCCTGGGCAAGGCGTCGTCGTAGCGCCACGGCCGTGCGCTGACACGGCCGCCAGAATCCGGTGCCCCTGGGGGCGGTCCGCGGTGGGAGGTGGGCCGCCCCCAGCCTCGCCAGTGCCCTGCTGCTCTCCGCTCTCCAGTCACAGCCCACCCACCCAAGGGGGGCCACCACCCCCAGCACACCACCCGCCCACCCACCGGGGAGCCGTCGTCGCGGTCGCAGCAGCTCGGACGGGAAAGCCGTCAACGACGGCCCGCCCTGTCGCCCGGAACAGCATCGAACCGGACACCGGTGTGATCTCCCTTGTCCATCCTCCACCCGTTCCAACGCTTTTCAACTCACGCACCGCGTTATCCACATCTTCAGCCAACCAGTCGTTCGATCTTTCCATTCACAATGCCCACCCATCCACAACTCCCGTTCCACCCTTTCCACACCAAACACGCTCCAAATAGAGTTGATTTCGGGGGGACCCCGCACCGGGTAGCCCCACCAGTCAGTCACGTCATCCGCGCGTCTGACCTCCGCAGCCGTGCCGGTCCGGCCTGCTCCGCGCCGTCTGCCACGCCGCACCACCGCCACCCAGCTGCGCGGACCAGCCGCCGCGGTGTTGTCAAGGCCCTCTTGCCCGCCTGTGGACAGAAACCCCGCCCTGTGGACAACCGTTTTTCGGTTGCCGCACCGGCCTGCCAGGCTGCCGTCATGGCTCCCGATCGCACCGACCAGCAGCGCGAGTTCAGCCCGGTCCTACCGCATCGGCCGCGAATCCTGCCCGGCCTCGCCGTGCTGCACCGCAACAGCGGCGAGGTGCAGATCGGCACCGATCCGCGGCACGCCGTGGTCATCGACGGCTTGACCGAGCCGCTCGTCCAGGTGCTGCGTGAACTCGACGGGCGACACACCGTCGACGAACTCAGCGCTCAGGTGGCCGAACGCGGCGGTGCCGCAAGCGAGTTGCCCGCTCTGCTCCTCGCCCTGGCCAACGCCGGTCTGCTGACCGACGCCGCGCCAGCGCCCGAGGACCGGGCAGCGCTGGTCGGCCGGTTGTCCGCTGACGTCACGGCCTGCGCGTTGCACATCGAACCGAGCGCGGCCAGCGTCCCCGCCCGGGCGCAGACCAGGGTCGTGGTGCACGGCAACGGCCGGTTGACGGTTGCCGTCGCCGCCCTGCTCGCCGCAGCCGGCGTCGGCTGGATCAACGTGCACGCCGATGGACAGGTCCGCGCGGAGGACACCGGAGGCGGCTATCTGGACGCCGACGTGGGCAGACCGAGGCAGGAAGCCGCCCTTGCCGCGGTCCACCGCGCCTCGTGCGTGGTGCGCACCGACCGGATGCCCGCCAGCGAGCCACCCGATCTGGTGGTGCTCGCCGACGCGCTGGTGCCCTGTCCCCAACTCGTCGCCACGCTGGTCGCCGACCAGGTACCGCACCTGCTCGTCCGGGTCCGGGAGGGCACTGGACTGGTCGGCCCGCTGGTGGTGCCCGGTCGGAGCAGCTGTGTGCGCTGCGCCGACCTGCACCGGTGTGACCGGGATGCCCGCTGGTCGGTGGTCGCCGCCCAGCTCGCGGACCGCACCCAACTGGCCGACCTGGCCACAGCGCACGCGACCGCGTCCCTCGCGGTCAGTCAGGCACTGCTGGCCCTGAGCTGGCCGGCGGCGGCGCCCGCTCCGCCGCCCACCTGGAACGCCACCCTCGAACTGGACCCGTGGCGCGGTCTGCTCAACCACCGACCGTGGCCACCCCATCCGAACTGTGGTTGCGGCGCGCGCGACAACCGGCAGCCAGACCCACCCGATAGGTAGACAGCCGAGTTATTGTGCTTCTGGCCGATGATTTTGCTGCGCTGCTCACACACGTCAGGAGACAATCCCCGAGTGACCGACATCCCTCGCAAGGCCGTACAACGAACCGCCAAGCTGGCCAGCCTTCCCCTGGGCGTCGCCGGACGCGTCGTTGGCGGCTGGGGGAAGCGCCTGATCGGCGGCGACGCAGAGGAGATCAACGCCGAGATGGCGGCCAAGACCGCCGAGCAGGTGTTCGCGGTGCTGGGTCAGCTCAAGGGCGGGGCCATGAAGTTCGGCCAAGCGCTGAGCGTGTTCGAGGCCGCCGTGCCCGAGGAGCTGGCCGCGCCCTACCGGGAGGCGTTGACCAAGCTCCAGTCCTCGGCGCCGCCGTTACCGGCCCGAACAGTGCACCGGGTGCTCGCCGAGCAGCTCGGCAGTGGGTGGACACGCAGGTTCGCCAGCTTCGACAACGAGCCCGCCGCGGCGGCCAGCATCGGTCAGGTGCACCACGCGGTGTGGCACGACGGCCGGGAAGTCGCGGTGAAGGTGCAGTACCCGGGGGCGGACGAGGCCCTGCTCGCCGACCTTCGCCAGTTGCAGCGGTTCAGCCGGCTGTTCCAGACACTGGTGCCTGGTGTGGAGGTCAAGCCGTTGCTGGCTGAGCTTCGCGACCGGATGGTGGAGGAACTGGACTACCGCGGGGAGGCCGACTACCAGCGTGCCTTTGCCAAGGCGTTCCACGGCGACGAGCAGATCTTCGTCCCGAAGGTGGTGGCCAGCGCACCGAAGGTGGTGGTCTCCGAGTGGCTGGAGGGCACGCCGCTCGCGACGATCATCCGCAGTGGCACCGCCGAGCAGCGTGACCGCGCCGGTCTGCTCCTGGCGGAGTTCCACTTCTCCGCGCCGTTTCGCGCACACCTGCTGCACGCCGACCCGCACCCGGGCAACTTCATGGTGCTGGACGACGGTCGGCTGGGAATTCTCGACTTCGGCGCGGTCGCCAGGCTTCCACAGGGCATTCCCCGCCCCTTGGGGGTCATGACCAGGCTGGCGTTGGAGAACAAACCCGCCGAACTGCTCGAACTGCTCCGCACCGAGCACTTCATCCGACCGGGGATGGAGGTGCACGCCGAGGACGTGTTCGACTATCTCGCACCATTCGTCGAACCCCTGCGTCCCGAGCGGTTCCGGTTCACCCGGCGGTGGCTCCAGGCGCAGGCGGAACGGGTCAGCGATCTGCGCGCGCCAGACTCCCGCATGGTGCGCTCGCTGAACCTGCCACCCCAGTACCTGCTCATCCACCGGGTGACGCTGGGCGCGACCGGCATTCTCTGCCAGCTCAACGCCGAGGTTCCGGCCAAGAGCATCGTGACTCGCTGGCAACCAGGCTTCACGGACTGACGCCACGCGAGCCACAGCGCCACGGCGGCGGGCACTCCCCTCCGCCGACACAGCGCCGTACCGCGGCCGATCAACCCAGCTACGCCGGCGCCGCCACCTGCTCTTCCCTCACCCACCAGCCGCAGCCCAGCGCCGCCACCACCCCACCACACCAGGCCGAGCGCCCTCCCAACGCGCTTCCCCAACCCCAGCACACAGCCCACCCACCCAAAGGGGGCCACCATCCCCCCGGCACAACCCGCCCCCGCCGCACCGCGCAACGCCGATTCTTCCAGGTGGCCAACGGATTTTCACCCAATAGCCCAGTTATCCACAGAACCAAGGGCCAGGAATCCAAAATCTCCATTCGCTGACCGGGGTTATCCACAGAACACGGCTCGTTCTTTTCACCATCGCTGACCAAGCCGACGATTGGAGGCATGCGCAACAGGACTTTCCCCACGCCCCCGGCCACCACTTCCTCAACCACCACTTCCTCAACCACCACTTCCTCAACCACCACTTCCTCAACCACCACTTCCCCGGCCACCACCCGCCTCAACCTGACCACCACCGATCCCGGCAGCGTTGTCCGGCGAGCCCAACTCCGGCGCGCGGGCATGTCCGGCTCAGCCATTGACGCCCGCTGCCGCAGCGGCGGCCCCTGGCAACGGCTACTGCCCGGTGTGCTGATGCTCAGCAGCGGTCCCCCGTGCCGTGAACAGCTGGTGCGCGCAGCCCTGCTCTACGCCGGTGACCGCGCGGTCATCACCGGGCTGGACGCGCTGCACCGGCAGGGAGCGTGGCCGCTGGAGCCCTCCGGGCCGGTGCACGTGCTCATACCGGCCACCCGACGCGTCACCAGCCGCGGCTTCGTACTGGTGGAGCGCACCACCCGACTGCCCGATCCCCGGCACCACGCTGGCCTGCCGCTACCCCCCACCGCCAGGGCGGTGCTCGACGCGGCACGGCGGGAGCGGGACCCCAACCAGGTCCGCACCCTGCTCGTCGAAGCCATTCGCCACGGGGCCTGCACGCTGACCCAGCTGCGCAATGAACTCGACGCCGGCAGCCAGCGCGGTTCCGCCCAGCCCCGACAGGCGCTCCAGTCCCTGACCGGTCACGTCCACCTGATCACGGAAGCCTGGGCGCGCCGGATCGTGGCGCACTGTCCCATCCCACCACCGAGTTGGCTCATCACCGACGGGTTACCGAACCAGTCGTCACCAAGCCGGGTCGTGCACGCCTGGTGGCAGGACGTGGGCCTGCTCTGGCACATCGGCGCGCGGGCGCACCACCGCCAGTGCGTCGCCTCTGCCGGGCACTCCGCCGTCACCGCGGACACGGTGCTGGACAACACCCCGCTCGAACTGCACAGCTCACCCGAGGACGTCCGCCGTGGCCTGGCCGCGGCCTACCTTCGAGCGGCATCAGGCAGGAGTGGCGGTTCGCTTTCGAGCGATCACGGGGCTGTCGCAGGGGTTGGGCAGCTCGACGATGGCTAGGCCAGCCACGCGCCGCCACCCCCGTCGCGGCCAGGGACGAGCGCGTCGGACGCACCACTGCCGGCACGAACAACCACGGCCGGGGGAAGGCCACGACACTCGACGAGCGCTGGTACCACTGGCTGGTCCACCGCCGCTGCGCTACCGCCGGCCGCCGCACTCGGTGCTGGCGGTGCTGACCGGCATCACCAGTACTCGTGCGACAGCTTGCCCTCGATCTCCCGAACGTGAGCGCGCGCGCAGGCCGGGCACAGCCACCGCAGGCGCTGGCCCTCTCGTTCGGGAACCCAGGTCAGTGCCTCGACCGGGTCGTCACGGTCCTGCCGCTGGTCACATCGGTAGCACTGCGTCGTCAGCGTGTCGCCCACGTTCCCGCCCTTGTCCGGCTGCGCCACCGTCTCACCAATCCGTCAGCCCACCGCCGGCACGACCACCGGCGCTCTCCGGCTCCATGTCACCAGCCGCCACGGCTTTGTCCACATGCCAAGGAGAACCAGCATGCTACGCGACACCACCGCACAGTTGATCATGGCGTCCGGCACCGCGAACCACACGGCCAGCAGGCAGCCGCACCACCCCGACCACCGCCACCGACTCCCGAGAACCCGACTCCGGAGAACCCGACTCCGGAGAACCCGACTCCGACAACGGCCCGGACAGGCGAAGGGCTGCCCCTCCAACATGGAGGAACAGCCCCTGCTCGCCTACCTGATCACAGTTGCTCGCTGTACAGCAGCGCTCGTTGCCGCGTCCAGCCCCAGAGTCGTCGCCAGCGCCGAGCCAGCAGCAGCCCGTGGGCCATTCGATGCTGTTCGGCGGAGTGCTCCGCCTCCCGTATTCGGGCCTTGGCCAGTTCTTCCTGAAGTAACACGCCCCACACCTTCTTGTGCTGGTAGCCAATGGGTTTCGCAGTCGGGCTGCTGTGCCGGTCGTTCACGCCGCTGCCTCCTGGCTCTTGCCACTGGCCGGCTGCTCGGCCCGGACCTGGTGCTCCTTGCGGGGCCGGCCCCGTGGCCGCTTGCGGGGCACAACCGCGCCGCGTTCAAAGATCTCGCCGCCCCACACACCCCACGGCTCGCGCCGGGTGAGCGCGCCCGCCAGGCACTCGGCCCGCACCGGGCACTCCGCGCAGAGTGTCTTGGCCTGCTCCAACTCGGCCGGCCTGTCGGAGAACCACAGGTCCGCGTTGTTGGTGCGGCAGGGCAGGGCAAGGCTTTCGACCGGGGCCGCATCGAGCAGTTCGGCAATGCCGGTGCCTTCCGGCGCTATCAGCTCGGACATCGCCCCGCCGAGAGACGGGACGGTGGCGGTCAACATGAACGGTCTCCTATCTGGAGTTTGAACTCAGGACGTGCACAAACACGAAGGCCGCGGATCCGACATGCGGTCCGCGGCCTTCGTGAGACTTGGAGTCCTGACGCTGGTGTCAGGGACTTCGCTCAAGGGCGGACTGCAACCGACGGTTCGGGACATCAACGACCTGGCGGCCCGGCGCCGCGTGCGCGACAGCGGTCGTGGCGGACAGCAGCACTCCACGACGCTTCGGCTCAACGAAAGCGGCCATAGCGAGACCACGAGCCCCGGTCATGGGGTAGCCAGGGACGCTGATGATTTGAATCGTGTCCACTCCGGCCACCTCCCTCCGCGGGGCGCTTTGACAAGTTCACGGGGTACCTCGACCCCGGCCTCAGCAGGCTATTGCGGCCTGCCGGATCTGTGCAACAGGTTTTTCTGATTCAGTTCGCCGCGAAGTGGAAGTTCAACCGGACGAGCGGCACCGAGAGGAGCGAGACATGACCTGACCAGGCGATCTGTCACCGGTCGCCGTGGACGAGCGCGAGCAGGTCGGCACCGAACCGGTCCAACTTGGACGCGCCGATCCCGGAGATCGCCACCAGCCCGGCCGAGTCGGTCGGGCGCTGCTCGGCGATGGCCACCAGGGTCGCGTCGGTGAACACCACGAAGGCGGGCACCTTCAGCTCGCGGGCGCGCTCGCTGCGCCACGCCCGAAGCCGGGTGAGCAGCTCTTCGTCCAGTGTGGACGGACAGTCCACGCAGCGCCCCAGCTTCACCGCGGGCGTGTCGACCAGGAACTCGCCGCACACCCGGCAGCGCGGCTTGCTCGGCGTGCGCCGCCCGACCGACCCCGGGCCACCGTCACGCTGCCGCGTCTGCCCGGTGCGGGCCGCCGGGTGGCTGTCCGGGAGCAACCCGTGCAGGAACCGGCTCCGTCGGCGGTACCGGCGTCCACCGGCCGTTCGGGCCAGCGCCCACGACAGCCACAGGTGCTCCCGCGCGCGGGTCACGCCGACGTACAGCAGGCGGCGTTCCTCCTCGATGGCGGCGTTGTCACCGTCCGCGTGCTGGATTGGCAGCGTGCCCTCGACCAGGCCGACCAGGAACACCGCGTCCCACTCCAGCCCCTTGGCCGCGTGCAGCGAGGCGAGCGTGACGCCCTCGACGGTCGGCGGGTGCTGCGCCTCGGCCCGCATGTCCAGTTCGGCCACGTAGCCGCCCAGGGTGGCGTCGGCGACGGAGGCCGCCAGCTCCTCGGCCAACTCGACCAGCGCGAGCAGCGACTCCCACCGCTCCCGGGCCGCGCCACCCGAGGGCGGCTCCTCGGTCAACCCGACCCGGGCCAGGACTGTCCGAACCACCTCGGGCAACTCGCCGGGCGGTGGGCTGACCGCGGCCGACCGCAGGGCCAGCATGGCCTGCCGCACCTCGGGGCGCTGGAAGAACCGCTCTCCACCGCGCACCTGGTAGGGGATCTCCGCCTCGGCCAGCGCCTGCTCGAACACCTCGGACTGGGCGTTGACCCGGAACAGCACGGCGATCTCACTGGCCGGCACGCCCTCGTCCACCAGGCTCCGCACCCTGGCCGCCACGGCCGCGGCCTCGGCTGGCTCGTCGTCGAACTCGGCGAACCGCGGTTCCGGACCAGGCGCGCGCTGGCCGACCAGCTTCAGCCGGGAACCAGCCGGCCGGTCGCGGGCGGCGCTGATCACCTGGTTGGCCAGGGACACCACCTGCGGTGTGGACCGGTAGTCACGCTCCAGCCGGACCACCGTGGCCGACGGGAACCGCCGGGAGAACTCCAGCAGCGGCCGGGGCGAGGCACCGGCGAAGGAGTAGATCGTCTGGTTGGCGTCACCGACCACGGTCAGGTCGTCGCGGTTGCCCAACCAGGCGTCCAGCACCCGCTGCTGCAGCGGCGTCACGTCCTGGTACTCGTCCACCACGAAACAGCGGTAGCGGTCGCGGAACTCGGCGGCCACCTCGCCGTGTTCCTCCAGCGCGGCGGCGGTGTGCAGCAGCAGGTCGTCGAAGTCCAGCAACCTGGCGCGCGTCTTGAGCTGCTCGTAGGCGCGGTAGACCTGGACAACCTGCTCGACCGGGCCGGGCGGCTGCCGGTGCAGCCTGGCGGCCTCGGCCGGGTAGTCGTCCGGGGCCACCAGGCACGCCTTGGCCCACTCGATCTCACTGGCCAGGTCGCGCAGTGACTCCGCCTCCGTGGACATCCCCACCCGGTTGGCCGCCTGGGCCACCAACCGGAGCTTGCCCTCCACCAGATCCCACTGCTCGTCCCCGACCACCCTCGGCCAGAAGTACCGCAACTGCCGCAGTGCCGCGGCGTGGAACGTGCGTGCCTGTGCCGCGGTCACCCCCAGGGCGCGCAGCCGGGTGCGCAGCTCCCCGGCCGCCCGGGCGGTGAACGTGACCGCGAGCACCTGTCCGGCGGCGACGTGCCCGCGGTGGACCAGGTAGGCGATCCGGTGCGTGATGGTCCTCGTCTTGCCCGTCCCAGCGCCGGCGAGCACGCAGACCGGTCCCCGCGGCGCCGCCACCGCGGCTCGCTGTTCTGGGTCCAGTCCGTCGAGCAGTCGGCGCTCGGTATCCATGTGCCGCATCCTCGCACCAGCACACCGGCCGCCCACCAGCCCCCGTCGGCGGACCGCGCCCGGCGGTCACCGCGCGACGAGCGGAATCCGGTAGTACCGGAGTCCCGGACTTCAAGGCGGTACCACAGCCGTATCCTGGTGACATGGCTCCCAAGCAGGACAAGGCGGCTGCCAAGGAGGCGGCGCGCGCTCGGCGCGAAGCATCCCGAGCCCGACGCCGGCAGATCTTCGAGGCGTTCAAGATGCAGCGCCGCGAGGACAAGGCACTCATCCCCTGGATGTTGGGGGTGTTGCTCGGCGTCGCCGCCATCGCCTTCTTGCTCGGGCTGATCTGGGGTCTCCAGTGGGTGCTGCTGCCGCTGGGCCTCGCGCTCGGCGCGCTGGGCGCGGTGATCGTGTTCGGCCGGCGGGTCCAGCGCAACGTCTACGCCAAGGCCGAGGGCCAGCCGGGCGCTGCCGCCTGGGCGCTGGAGAACCTGCGGGGCCGCTGGCGGGTGGCCACGGCCGTGGCCGGCACGACCCACCTGGACGCCGTGCACCGAGTGCTCGGCCGCCCCGGCGTGGTGCTGGTGGCCGAGGGCGCGCCGCACCGGGTGAAGTCGCTGCTCGCCCAGGAGAAGAAGCGGGTGTCCCGCGTGGTCGGTGACACACCCATCTACGACGTGGTGATCGGCAACGACGAGGGGCAGGTGCCGCTGCGCCGGCTGCAGACCCACATGATGAAGCTGCCGCGCAACATCACCCCGGCCCAGGTCGACTCCCTGGAGGCCCGGCTCGCCGCACTGGCCAGCAAGGGCGTGGCCATGCCCAAGGGACCGCTGCCCCAGGGCGCCAAGATGCGCAACGTGCAGCGCACGATCCGCCGGCGCTGACCAGCCACCAGCCCTGAGCAGGGCCGACTCAGCCAGAACCGGGTGGGGCCCGGCAGGACTTCCTGCCGGGCCCCACTGCTGTCCTGGAGAGGAGAACACCGAGGAACACTGAGGAACACCGTCGACCCGGCCGCGAGCCAGCGGTGGGTGGCCACCCGGGTTCAGCGCGTCACCGGGTGCGCAGCACCACGGTCCGGCACGCCTTGTCGTGCAGACCCCGGTTGTCGGCGTCCCACACCACGGCTGGAATGATCAGTCCCACGAGAACGGCGCGCAGCACGGCGTGGGGCAGGCCGACCATGACCTTGTTGTCGATCCTGGCCACCCGAAGCCCGAGCGCGGCCATTCCCGGAGTGAACCCGAAGAACGCGACAGCCACCACGGTGATGACGAACCAGGCCAGCAGACTCCAGTTCCTGGGCAGCTCGGGGTAGGTGAACAGCCCCGCCACCCCGGCCGCGAGGAAGACGTCGATGAGCAGCGCCCACGCCCGCCGGCCGGTCGAGGACACCGAGCCCGGCCCGCTCTCCGGCAGGCCCAGTCGCTCACCCCGCCACCGCTGTTGGGGCCGGTCGCCGGCGTTCTCGCCGGGTTCCAGCGCGGAGCGGGGTCCTGACAGCCACGAACCGGTCCACCTGGTCACTCCACTAGCGTAAGCCCCTGGTCACGGGCTGATTGCCGGCAGTGTGGTGAACCGCCCAACAGGGGCCCAGTTAACACCGGTGAAACACATGGGTGATGACCGGGCAACACCGCGGGCATAGCGTCCCAGCTCAGGGCCGGGTACGACCAGCAGCCAGGGGGTTGTGTCCGCGTGCGTGCGCCGGCGAGCGGCAATCAGACAAAAGGAGCCAACGAGGGTGTTCACCAATCCCGACGAGGTCCTGCGCTTCATCGCCGATGAGGACGTGAAGTTCGTCGATGTCAGGTTCGTCGACCTGCCAGGCATCATGCAGCACTTCACCGTGCCCGCCGCGGCCTTCGATGAGGACGCGATCAACGAGGGTCTGGCGTTCGACGGCTCATCGGTGCGTGGCTTCCAGTCCATCCACGAGTCGGACATGCTGCTGCTGCCCGACCTGGCGACCGCGCGCATCGACCCGTTCCGGATCGAGAAGACGCTGATCGTCAACTTCTTCGTGCACGACCCCTTCACTCGCGAGCCCTACAGCCGCGACCCGCGCAACATCGCCCGCAAGGCCGAGCAGTACATCTCCGAGTCCGGCATCGCCGACCTCGCGTACTTCGGCCCGGAGGCCGAGTTCTACCTGTTCGACTCGGTGCGCTTCGACGACGCCCCGAACGGCAGCTTCCACGAGATCGACTCCGAGGCCGGCTGGTGGAACACCGGCGCCGAGGAGGGCGGCCGCAACCTGGGCTACAAGGTCCGCTACAAGGGCGGCTACTTCCCGGTCTCGCCGACCGACCACTTCACCGACCTGCGCGACAAGATCGTGCTGAACCTGGCCGACGCCGGGTTCACCGTGGAGCGCGCGCACCACGAGGTGGGCACCGCCGGCCAGGCCGAGATCAACTACAAGTTCAACACCCTGCTGCACGCCGCGGACGACCTGCAGCTGTTCAAGTACATCGTCAAGAACACGGCGTGGCAGGCCGGCAAGACCGCGACGTTCATGCCCAAGCCGCTGTTCGGCGACAACGGCTCCGGCATGCACACCCACCAGTCGCTGTGGAAGGACGGCGTGCCGCTGTTCCACGACGAGTCCGGTTACGCCGGGCTGTCCGACACCGCGCGGCACTACATCGGCGGCATCCTGCACCACGCGCCGAGCCTGCTGGCCTTCACCAACCCGACGGTGAACTCCTACCACCGCCTGGTGCCCGGCTTCGAGGCGCCGGTCAGCCTGGTGTACTCGCAGCGCAACCGGTCGGCGTGCGTGCGCATCCCGATCACCGGGGACAACCCCAAGGCCAAGCGCATCGAGTTCCGCTGCCCCGACTCGTCGGGCAACCCGTACCTGGCGTTCGCCTCGATGCTGATGGCCGGCCTGGACGGCATCAAGAACAAGATCGAGCCGCCGGCCCCGATCGACAAGGACCTCTACGAGCTGCCGCCCGAGGAGGCCAAGGACGTCAAGCTGGTGCCGGGCGACCTGGGCACGGTGCTGGACAACCTGGAGCGCGACCACGACTTCCTGCTGGAGGGTGGCGTGTTCACCCCCGACGTGGTGGAGACCTGGATCGCGTTCAAGCGGGAGAACGAGATCGACCCGCTGCGGCTGCGCCCGCACCCCTACGAGTTCGCGCTCTACTACGACGTGTGATCACCCCCGGGTGATCACCACCAGCACGTTCCCCGAGGGCCGGGCGACCACTGCGGTCACCCGGCCCTCGGCCTTCTCCACCCGTTTCCAGACAGACCGTTCCCAGGCAGACCGTTCCCAGGCAGACCGTTTCCGGGCAGCCCCTTTCCGGGCAGGTCAGGCCCGGACCGACTGGAGCCGGACAGCCCGTCCTGCGCTGGTTCACCCCATCCGCTCACGCGACACCGGGGGTCAGCCGCGACAGCGCGGGTACCCGCAGAATGCGGGGCTGGAGGCTCCCATGGACTTCCTCCTGATTCACGGCACCACCCAGTCGCCAGCGGGTTGGCGGTTGCTGTCGGCCGAACTGGTCGCGGCCGGCCACCGCGCGCACGCCGTCGACCTGGTCGGCATCGAACCGGACCTGACCATCGCCGACTACGCGGCCGGCGTCGCCCGGTGGTGGCGGGACCAGCCGAGAACCGCCGAGCGGCCGGTGGTCGTCGCCCATTCCGGCAGCGGCCCGCTGCTGGCCCCGGTGGCCGCCGAGGTCAACGCCGCCCACCAGGTCTGGCTCGCCGCGTACGTGCCGGACACGCTGCGGCCCCGCGGCCTGATCGACGAGGCCAGCCACGAGCCGGGCATGTTCAACCACGACTGGTGGGGCAAGAACCCGGTCACCGATCCCGTGGTCGCGACCGAGTTCCTGTTCCACGACTGCGACCAGCCCACCCTCGCCTGGGCGCTGAGCACCATGCGGCTGTTCCACGCCCCACCCGCCTACCAGGAGCCACCCACCGTGGACCCGGCCGCGCTGCCGTCCACCTACGTGCTGCCCACGCTGGACCGCACCCTGCGCCCGGACTGGATGCGGCGGGCGGCCGAGCAGCGGCTGCGGGTGCGACCGGTGGAAATCTCCAGTGGTCACTGTCCCCACGTGTCCCGGCCCGCGGTGGTGGCTCAACTGTTGATGACGGTCGCGCAACGTGAGCAGGGCCACCCGGGCGCCGGGCCGGCCGGGGCGTTAGGGTCGCGCCGTGTCTGTTGACTCCTCTGATGACGCGTTCGAGTTCCCCGCCCCGCAGTTGCTGTCCAGCAATGTTCTGGATTCCGCCGCCGAGGCCATCGAGGCGGTGCACGCCGCCGACGTGCTCGGTCTGGGCGTGCGGCTGTTCAACCGTCTCGTTCCGGATACCGACACCGAGGACACCCTGGTCGAGGAATGGGTGGTCGAGGTCTACAACAGCGTCCCCGCGGTCGAGGCCGACCTGGAGGACTGAGGCGAGCCGCCGTCGCGTCGGGGTGCCGAGCGCACCGTCCGGGAGCACCCCGACGCCGGCCCGCCCCGGTCAGTCCGTGGTGAGCACGAGCTTGCCGCGCACGTGACCCTCCTGGGCCAGCCGGTGCGCCTCGGCCGCCTGCGCCAGCGGGAACGTCCGCTGCACCACGACCCGCAGCCGGCCCTGGTCGATCAGCTCGCCCAGCCAGCCCAACTGGTTGCTGTCGGGTCGGACGAACACGTAACGACCGCCCTGCGCGAGCACCCGCTCCGGGTCGACGATCGAGACGTGCCTGGACGCGTCCCGCACCAGCTCGACGCTCTGCTCCAGGGCCTGCCCGCCCACCAGGTCCACCACCACGTCCACCCGGCCGTCCCCGCCGACCAACTCGGCCACGCGTTCCGGCAGCCCGTCCCCGTAGCGCACCTGCTCAGCACCCAGCGAGTCCAGGAAGTCGCGGTTGCCGTCGGACGCGGTGCCGATCACCCGGGCCGCGCCGAGCACGGTGGCGAGCTGCACCGCCAGGTGCCCCACTCCCCCGGCCGCCGCGTGCACCAGCACCGTGTCCCCCTGGTCGAGCCCGGCCGCGCGCAGCGCCTGCAACGCGGTCAGCCCGGCCAGCGGCAGCCCGCCGGCCTCGGCGAAACCCACCGTTGTCGGCTTGCGCGCCAGGTACCGGTCGGCGGCGGACACCAGCTGCGCGTAGGTGCCGTCGCGCACGTGGTCCTTGCGCACGTAGCCGATCACCTCGTCACCCTCGGCGAACTCGGTCACCGCCGGGCCGGTCGCGCGCACCACACCCGCCACGTCCCAGCCGGGCACCAGGGGCGTGTGGTGCGGGAAGGCGCCCCGCAGGTAGCCCTCCCTGATCTTCCAGTCGACCGGGTTGACCCCCGCCGCCCTGACCTCGATCAGCACCTGGTCCGGCCCGACCAGCGGGTCGGGCAGCTCCTGAAGGGACAGCACCTCCGGGCCGCCGAACTCGGTCAGCGCGATCGCCTGCACACCAGCCTCCTCCTCTGCCCACCGGCCTCGCCGAACGCCCGGCGATCACCGGCGGAACCACGTGTTCGACTCCCCCAATGGTCTGACCGACGCCGGTCCGCCCGCATCCGGAGCGTGGAATCGGGGGCGTCACCCCTGGTAGAACACCCGCTCGACCACGGCCCTGGCCCGCCGGGTGATCCGCCGGTAGTCGTCGAGCACCTCACCGGAGTCGGTGTGGGCAGGGTAGCCCAGTGCCCTGGCCATCGACGCCAGCTCCCGGCCTGACGTGGGCACCTGGTCGGTGGGCTTGCCCCGGACCAGGGTGGCCGCGTTGCGCGCCCGGCTCGCCGTGGTCCACGCGGCCCGCAGCGCGGCCTCGTCCTCGGCACCCAGCAGCCCGGCCCGCACCGCCTGGGCCAGCGCCGCCGTGGTCGACGGCGTGCGCAGTTCCGGCACCTCGTGGGCGTGCCGCAGCTGCAGCAGCTGCACGGTCCACTCCACATCGGCCAGCCCGCCCCGGCCCAGCTTGGTGTGCGTGGTCGGGTCGGCGCCCCTGGGCAGCCGCTCCGAGTCCACCCGCGCCTTGATCCGGCGGATCTCCCTGGTCCTGGCCGCGTCCAGGCCGCCAGCCGGGTACCGGACCGGGTCCACCATGGCCAGGAACCGCTGCCCCAGGTCGGCGTCGCCCGCCACGAAACTGGCCCGCAGCAGCGCCTGCGCCTCCCACACCTCGGCCCACTGCGCGTAGTAGGCCCGGTAGGAGTCCAGCGTGCGCACCAGCGGCCCGTTGCGCCCCTCCGGCCGCAGGTCGGCGTCCACCTGCAACGGCGGGTCCTGGCTGGGCGAGCCCAGCAGCCGCCGCACCAGCTCGGCGACCCCCACCGCGAACCGCACGGCCTCGGTCTCCCCGGCGCCGCTGACCGGTTCACACACGAACAGCACGTCCGCGTCGGAGCCGTAACCCAGCTCCGCGCCGCCCAGCCGGCCCATCCCGATCACCGCGATCCTGGCCGGCGCTGTGTGATCCGCCCGGTCGGCGACGGCCACCCGCAGCACCGCGTCCAGCGCCGCCTGCAGCACCGCCACCCATACCCCGGACAACGCCCGGCACACCGCGTCCAGCTCTATCAGGCCGAGCAGGTCGGCGCTGGCCACCCGCAGCAGCTCGTGCCGGCGCAGCGACCGGGCGGCGGTCACGGCCGCGCCCAGATCGGCGTGCCGGCGCACCGCGCTGCGCAGCGAAGTGGCCACCTCGGCCGGGTCGCGCTGGGTCAGCGCGGTGGTGTCCGCGTACAGCTGCAGCACCTCGGGTGCCCGCACCAGCAGGTCGGGGATGAGCTTGGCCGTGCCCAACAGGGTGGCCAGCCGCTCGGCCACCGCGCCCTCGTCCCGCAGCAACCGCAGGTACCAGGGGGTCTGCGCGAGCGCCTCGGACACCCGGCGGTAGGCCAGCAACCCGGCGTCCGGGTTGGGTGTGCTGGCGAACAGGTCCAGCAGCACCGGCAGTAACGCGCCCTGGATGGCCGCGCGGCGGGACACCCCCTCGGTGAGCGCCTGGATGTGGTGCAGTGCCCCCTCGGGCGAGGTGTAGCCGAGCGCGGCCAGCCGCGCCACGGCCTGGGTGGTGGTCAACCGCAGCGCCTCGGCCGGCACCTTGGCCACCGCCTGCAGCAGCGGCCGGTAGAACAGCTTCTCGTGCAGTCGGCGCACCTGGTTGACGTGCCGCCGGAACTCACCGAGCAGCACCTGCGCCGCGGACCGCCGGCCGTTGGGCGCCAGGCCGGCGGCCCTGGCCAGCCAGCGCAGCCCCGCCGCGTCGTCGTCGGCCGGGAACAGGTGCGTGCGCAGCAGCCGCTGCAGTTGCAGCCGGTGTTCGAGGGTGCGCAGGAACCGGTAGGACTCGCCCAGCTCGGCCGCGTCCGTCCGACCGACGTAGCCGCGTTCGCCGAGCGCGGCCAGGGCGGCGGTGGTCGAGGACAGCCGCAGGTGCTCGTCGGTGCGGCCGTGCACCAGCTGCAACAGCTGCACGGCGAACTCCACGTCGCGCAGGCCACCCCGGCCCAGCTTGAGTTCCCGCTCGACCAGGTCACTGGGCACGTGGTCCTCGACACGGCGCCGCATGGCCTGCACGTCGGACACGAAGTCGGCCCGCTCCGCGGCCGTCCACACCAGCGGGCGGACCACGTCGAGGTAGCGCTCCCCGAGTTCGGCGTCCCCCGCCACCGGCCTGGCCTTGAGCAACGCCTGGAACTCCCAGGTCCGCGCCCAGCGGCGGTAGTAGGAGGCGTGCCCGTCCAGGGTGCGCACCAGCGCGCCGGACTTGCCCTCGGGCCGCAGCGCCGCGTCCACCTGGAAGCAGGCGGAGCCCGCGACCCGCATCATCGCGCTGGCCACCCGGGTGGCCACCCCCAGGTCGCCTTCGGCCACGAACACCACGTCCACGTCGCTGACGTAGTTGAGTTCGCGGCCACCGCACTTGCCCATGGCGATCACGGCCAGCCGGCAGGGCGGCTGCTGACCGGTGTCTTCCGGCCGGCCACCGGGGTCGGAGCCGGCCGGTCCACCCGGAGCGGCTGGTTCGACCGGGCTGGCGGCGAGCCCGTGTTCGGCGAACGCCACGGCGAGCGCGGCCCGCAGGGCGGCATCGGCCAGGTCGGACAGCCACGCGGACACCTCGTCGTAGCTGGGTGCGACAAGCTCCGCCTCGACCAGGTGGCCCAGGTCCGCGGCGGCGATCAGCAGCAGCTCGCCGCGATAGGCCGCGCGCAACGCGGACACCGCCGCCGTCCCCCGCGCCAGTTCGAACCCGCCACCCGCTCGCCCGCTCGCCGGATCGGGCGTGTTCGCCGATCCGGGGGACGCCGGCGTGACGCGGACCGCGTTGAGCAGCGTCCTGGTGAACCTGCCCCGCACGGTCACCTCGCCCGCCACACCGCCCTGCGCGAGCCCGGGCTCGGGTTGCTCGCCCTCGGTGGGCGTCGCACCGGTCGCCACCGGCGGCGCCAGGGGCGTCGACGCTTCCGCCGCCGCGTCACCACCGGGTTCGTCGCGCAGGTCGTCGTACCCGGTCGTGGTCAGCCGATGCCACTGCTCGGGATTGGCCACCAGGAAATCGGTGAGCGCCGTGGACGAGCCGAGCACGGCCAGCAGCCTGCCACGCAGCCCCGGATCGGCCCGCAGTTCCCGCGCCAGCACCGGCCACTCGTCGGCGACCGCCACCCGCAGCCGGTCCAGCCCGCGCAGCGCGAGATCCGGGTCCGGGCTGCGCGACAACGCGCCGAGCACCGACTCGCTGCCCGGCTCAGGACCATCGGCCGTCCACAGCCCGGTGTCCCGCAGTTCCTGCTCGGCCCGGGGGTGGGTGAGGCCGTACCGGGCTGGCGATGGGATTGCACGAGATCTGTCGGTCATCGGTCCTCACCGTAGTCAGCGAGCAGGCCCGGCCAAGCCCACCAAGGCAATCCACCGCCGGATGAGCGACCGGCGAAACCCGTCGTGGCCAGCCAGCCGGCACCCATCACTCGGTCGAGTGATTACCCGGTGCCGTCGACCGCCAGTCACGCCTGGCCGCCTGAACCAGCTAAACCAGCGGAAGATCCCGACCGGTCGGGGCCGCCGGCACCAGTTCCCCGGCGGCGAGCCGGACGAACCGCTCGGCAAAGGGCTGCCAGGTCTCGGCCACGTCCTGGTGGCTCTCGCGCAGCCGTTCCAGCTCGAACGCGCCGGGACGCGCCGCAGCGACCCTGGCCGGGTTGCGCCGCGCCCACTCCGCCACGATCTCGGGCGTGGTCTCGATGTGGAACTGGATGCCGTAGGCGCTGGACCCGACCCGGAACGCCTGGTGCTGGTACGTGGGCGAGGCAGCGAGGTGTTCGGCCGCCGGCGGCAGCACGTGCACCTCGTCCTCGTGGAACTGGATCACGTCCGGCAGCAGGGGCAGGTCGGCGAACAGCGGGTCGCGGCCGGCCGCGTCCCGCTTGGCGACCAGGGACGGTCCCGCCTCCGGCCCGCGTGGCCCCTTGCGCACCTGGCCGCCGGTGGCGACCGCCAGCAGCTGCGCGCCGAGGCACACCGCCAGCACCGGCACGCGCTGGGCCACCGAGGCGGACAGCAGTTTCCTGACCTCGGCGAGCCACGGGTGCTCGCTGTCGTCGTAGGCGCCCATGCCACCACCCAGGCACACCACGCCCTGGTACTCGGCCGGGGTGGTCGGGACGGGTTGTTGCGCCGGACGCACGACGTCGAGCACAGCGCCGGCCTGGTCGAGCCATTCACCGAGTCGGGCAGGCGGGTCAGAGTCGGCCGGCTGCACCACCAACAGACGAGGACGATCCACAACCACCGAGCCTAGGGGCATCGGTGGGTCGCGGTCAGCCAGAGTCCCCAGTCCCGTCGATCTCCTCCACAGCGCGCCGCTGGTCCGGGCGCTCACCGAACCGCACATCGAGGAAGTCCCGCACCGGCAGGTAGCCCAGCCGCTGGTAGATCGCGTTGGACACCGGGTTGGCCAGGTCGGTGAACAACACCACGTGCGTCATGCCCAACCCCAACGCCCACTGACTGGCCGCCGCGGTGGCGGCCGACCCGTATCCGTGCCCGCGCAACTCCCTGGGCGTGTAGACGATGCTGACGCGGGCCATCCGCACCGCGTGCACCGGCCTGACCACCGCCATCGCCACCGGCTGCCCGGCCAACTCCCACAGCAGGACACCACCCCTGGTCAACGACCAGGTGATCAGGTCGAACGCGGACGACGCGGCCAACGCGTACCCGTGGGCATCCCGGGCGAACCCCATGCACCACGTGGCCAGCAGCATCAGGTCGCCCTGGGTGGCGAACCGTGCCACCCCGGCGACGCGCGGTCGGCGCAGCTCGCCCAACCGGTACAGCCGCTGGTCCATCCGCCGCGCCACGGTCGCGCCGGTCCGGTCGACCCAACGGCGTGCGAAGGCCTCAGCCCGATCGTCAGGTCCGGTCACCCCGGGCAGCCCGGGGTCCACTTCGGACAGCACCGACACGGCCAGGTCCACCGCGTCGGCGGGCAGACCGCTGACGACCACGGGCATGCGAGGCACCCGGAGCACCGCGCCACACAGGTGGTCACCCTCGTGCAGGGTCACCAGCACCAGGGCTTCCCCATCGTCCCAGCCGGCCTGGATCATCCGGTCGTGCAACAGCGTGGTCGCGACCGTGTGGAGCACGGGGTCCTCAGCGAACAGCGGGCCGGCCAGAGCGGCGAAGCGCGACAGGTCGGCGTGCACTTCAGCGCGCATGCGCAGAACCCTAGACGCCACCACCGGCACCCGCCGGTTCCCGCGGCCAGGCCAACACGATCACGTGGAGGCTCGGGCCCGATCCGGGATCAGCACCATGATCTGGGCATAAAAAAATGGTCTGGAGGGGTTCGGGGACGCTCTCGCGTCAACCACAAACCCCTCCAGACCAGAAAGAATGTCCGGCGGCGACCTACTCTCCCACACCCCTCCGAGTGCAGTACCATCGGCGCAGGAGGGCTTAGCTTCCGGGTTCGGAATGGGACCGGGCGTTTCCCCTCCGCCAT
>NZ_JAMTCK010000011.1:3895-311652 GCF_024171785.1 Goodfellowiella coeruleoviolacea | reverse complement strand
GCGGTGGGAGTCAGAGCCGTTCGAGGTCGGGGCCGCTGGGCTGAGATCCTGGACCAGTGGGTTGAAGATCTCATCCCGGTGCCGGCGCAGTGTCTCCGCGAACTCCGCGACCTTTCCGGCCGCGGCCAGGTCCATCAACCTGCGATGCTCGTTGACGACTTCGGACGCACGTTTTCTGACCACGGAAGCACTGCGCAACAGCATCATCACCTGACGGTCGCGCAGTCTGTCGTAGAAGTCGGTGAACAGGGGATTGCCCGAGAGTTCGACGAAAACCCGGTGGAACCGGATGGCGAGGTCGATGAAGGTGTCGAACGGTCCGTCCGCGAGCGCCCGTTCCTGCTTGGCGATCAGCTCCTCCAGTCGAGGTCTGATCGCGGCGCGGTCTTGGTGCCCGGCTCGTTCGACCCCGATGATCTGCAGGGTCTGCCGCACGTCGGCCGAGTACCGCACCTCCTCCGCGCTCAGTTCCCGAACCAGGGCGCCGCGCTTGGAGTAGATGGTCACCCAGCCTTCGTCCTGCAGCCGAGCCAGCGCGGTCCGCACCGGTGTCCGGCTGACCCCGAGCGCGGCAGCCAACTCGCTCTCGCTCAGCATCACGCCAGGCTCGTGGCGGCCCTCGACGATCGCCGCGCGAATCTCCGCGTACGCGCGTTCGACCGCGCTGACCGCGGGTTTCGAGGACGACGCGTCGGGCTTCGAGGGCATGCCCCAACGATAACGACCTCGACCAGTGCGGACGACCGGGTGGTCGCGCTGGCCTGCTGAACCCCCATGGCATCGGTGTCGAACGGCCCAGCCGGTGATCACGTCGCCCACGGCCGTCCTGGCCGGGTGGCAGGGCATGCCCGAGGTCGCAACAACACCATCCTGATCCGGGCCTGTTCCCCCTCGGTGCGCAGACCCGGATCGTCCAGTGTGGTCCGTAGGAAATCGTGCTGGACCGGGTGCCTCACTCCGGGCTCTGCGGCGCGTCGCCGCCGCGCGCCCGAGTCCTCCGACCGGTACCCGTGGTGACGTCGTTGTCGATCGCCTGGCAGACGCGTTGGCTGATGGCAGCCAACTGGCGTTGCTGGGCGGGGGTGAGGGCGTCGAAGACGAGTCGTCGCACGGTGGCGACGTGGCCCGGCCCGGCCTGGGTCATCTTCTCGTGCCCTGCCTCGGTGAGGGCGGCGAAGCTGTAACGGCTGTCATCCGGGTCGGCGGTTCGCCGGATCCAGCCCTTGTCCTCCAGGCGGCGCAGCAGGTGGGAGACGCGGGAAAGGGAACTGCCGACGGCCTTGGCGATGTCACCGGGCCGCAGGTTCCCGCCGGATGCCGCGGCGAGGACGGCCATGACGTGATACTCGAAATGCGTCATCCCCGCGTCCTGCTGTAGCTGCGCGTCGAGCGCGGCGGGGAGCCGGGTGGCGAACGCGACCACACCGAGCCAGACGCGCTGCTCGTCGTCGTCGAGCCACCGTGTTTCTCGTGCATCCATGGACGGTTGAAGGTGCGGTGTCCTTGCGGGCCCGTTTCCCTCGTCCTCCTCTTCCTTCCGGTGGTGGTCTGCTGCCAGGACTGCGCCGCCGCCGGTCCGGGCGACTCCCGGGACTTGACAGGTGTCCGAGAGGGTAGCCGAATCCTGCGACCCGGTCAGCGTGAACACCGTGAACGTTCACGTCGTTCAGGTTGACGCTTCACGTTGTCCGCCGCTAGCTTCAGCGTGAAGCTTCAACGTCAATCGAGTGTAAGAGGCATTCATGAGCGAGCCCGGGACCAGGTTGCAGGTCGTCTTCGCCGATCTGCGACGTGCCGTTGACGACGTCATCGTCAAGCACCAAGTCACCGTGGAGGAGCTGTCCGCCGCGGCGCAGTGGCTCCAGCAGGCCGCCGACGACGGCGAACTGCAGCTCGTGCCCTTCATCCTGTTCGCGAAGGCCGCGATGAAGGGCACCGACGGCGCCGCGTACGCCCACCCGGAGACGGATGGCGCGAGCCACTGGGAAGTGGAAGGCCCGGTCCATCTGCCCGGCGCCCCGACGCTGCCCAGTCCCGCCGTGCTCCCGATGCGCCCCGACGAGCCGGGTGAGCCCCTGGTCGTATCCGGAACTGTGCGGTCCACCAGTGGCGAGCCGCTGCCCGGCGCGGTTCTCGACGTCTGGCAGATCGACGCCGAGAACGTGTACTCCGGTGTCCAGGACGAGGACTTCGCGCCCTTCCGCATCCGCAACGACTCCAGCGGCATCCCCACCTACAACCTCCGCGGGAAGATCACCACCGACAGCGATGGGCACTACGAGTTCCGCACCGTGATGCCGGGCGTCGAATCCTTCGGCCTGACCCCCGGCGGCGCGCTCGACGCCCTCACCCGTGCTCTGCAACTGCCGGGCAAACGACCCCTGCACATCCACGCCATCGTTCATGCCGACGGCTTCCTGCCGCTGATCACCCAGATCTATTTTGACGGCGACCCGCTCACCATGGGCGTGATCGAAGGCCCCATCCCCTCGGCCGCGGTCAAGACCACCACGTGGCAGCACGACCCCGACGAGCTTCGCGCCCGCGGAGTCGACTGGCCCTACCACGCCTTGGTCTACGACTTCGCCCTTCGGCCGGCGTCCCGGCCTGGCACCCGTCAGTCGGGAGAAGTCCGCGACACACCTGTGGCCGCCGACTGCTGATGGTCTCTCACGGGCCACGCTCGGCTGTGTCGGGAACCTTCAGATTCCGGACACGGCGGGCAACCGGTGGCGGGCGGCCAGCCGGGGTGTGACCGAAGGATCGCGGGCATTCCTGGGCCACCTCGAACAGACCACTCGTGTCATCGAAATCCGGAACGAGTCCGTGTCCGTTGAGGAAGCGCCGGTCAACGAGGTCTTCCTCGGCGTCCGGCATCGTCCACTGTGGGCAGGTCCGAACGGGGCGCGCGCCGACGTGCTGGAGATGGGCCCGGGCACACGGCCGGACGCGGCACACCGCCCTGGCTCGGCACCCAGCGGCTGCCCGGCAGGGCCCTGCGGCCGAGGCCGGTGAGCACCCGGCCGGGCCCGATCTCCACGAACAGTGCAGTCAGCGCCGGACAGCACGCCCCTGGGACTCTACGACGGTCTGAGCGGGGCGGCGCTGGCGCTGTTCCGCCTGTCGGACCCGCTGTACCTGAAGGTCATCGACCGGATCCTCGAAAAGCCTGAACCCGAGGCGATGAACCTGTTTTCCGGCCGTACCGGGCTGGCCCATCTGCTCTTCGAGATCGGTGAGGCGCACCAGGGGCTGGCCATGGCCGAAGCCGTGCACGACCAGGCCAGTGAAGCCGGCGACGGCAGCCCCGGCGGGCTGATGAACGGTCAGTCGGGTGCGGCGGTGCTGTTCGCCCGATGCCGGCGGCTCACCGGAGACGATTTCTGGCGCGACGCTCACCTCGCGGCCGTCGACCGCGCGCTTGAGGCGAAGCGTCACCCCGATCAGCGCGACCTGGGAACCGGCACGGCCGGCATAGCCCTGGCGCTGCTCAGCGGGCTGGATTGGCTCTCGGAGCGGCATCGGGAGACGCTCGGTCACCACGTCGCCGATATCGACGTGGAAGTCATGCCACACGGCGGACTGATCGGCGGGCACACCGGACTGTCCTACGCCTTCGCCCAAGCCGCCCGAGCCTTCCCCGAACTGTCCGCACGGGCCGACGCCCACTTGCGGCGGGTGGGCCGGTACCTGGGATCGCCCGGCCTGTCCAGCACCGCGCTGATCGGACGCCAGTCGGCGCGCTGGTTCTCGGCGGTTGGGCTATGGCGGCTGGTCGCAGCGGGAGTAAGGTGATCCGCGGTGTGCCGGGAAGTCTGGTCGGCGTTGGTTCGAGCACTTCCAGATGGAGCACACAGATGAATGCCGTCCCCGCAAGCGCGATCGCGCGGCTTCGGCGTGCGGTCTTTGCCCGGCACGCCAATCCCTGGAGTGTGTGGACACGCTGGGCAACCGCGCCGTTGGTGCTGGTGCCGGTGTGGACTCGGCGCTGGAGCCATGCGGCGATCGTCGCCACGCGGTTTGCGGTCAACCCGGTGATCTTCCTGAAACCGGCTGATGACCGGGCATGGGCGAGTCGTGCGATGCTCGGTGAGGAGCAGTGGCTCGTCGAGCGTCCCCGGGATGCGGCGCTGGGCGTCAACGCCGCGGCCACCGTTGCCGCTGTCATCGGAGTCGTCGCTGCCCGTCGGCGGCGACTGGGACCCGCGGTCGCGGCAACCGCGGTGCAGATGGCGCTGCTGCTCGTGTACTGGGCGCTGATGGCCCGTTACCTCGCCCGCCATCGGCGGCGGGACCTCCCCGCCAGCGGAGCGGAATCCTGACATGGCATCGATCTACCGAACCCGCGCTGGGCGGGAGGCCATCGCGGGATGGTGCGTCACCCAACTTGACGGCTGGCCGGTGACGCACGAACGTGACGTGGTCACCGCCCACGGCGCCCGGACTCACGTGGTCGCCGCTGGGCGGGGCGAGCGCACGGTGCTGGTCGTGCCAGGCACCAACTTCGGTGCTGCCGCCTACCTCCCGTTGGCCGCCGCGTTGGCGGCGCGGTGTCGGCTGGTCGTGGCCGATCTTCCCGGGCAGCCGGGGCTCAGCAGCGGTGAGCGCGTTCCGAAAGCGGGCCGGCTGGCCTGGTACGGCCGGTGGCTGACCGAACTGGTCGAGCGAACCGGTCAGGGCCCGGTGACCGTCGTGGGCCACTCGTTGGGCGCGGCGATTGCGCTGGCCAGCGACTCACCCCTGGTCCAGCGGCAGTTCCTGGTGTCTCCAGGAGGGTTGACCCGGCTGCGGATCACCCCGGCCGTCCTCACGGCTTCGGTCGCCTGGGTGCTCCAGCCTGGTTCCGGCTCCAGTGCCCGTCTTCTTCGTGTGATGCACGGCCACGGGCGTGCTCCACGACCTGAGCTGGTGGAGTGGATGACGCTGGTGGCCCGGCACGTTCGTTCCAGCGCCGACCCCGGCGACGTCGTGATCGCGGGACGGGATGTCGTTCGCACCGTCGTGGTCGGCGGAGCTGACGTGTTCCTGCCCAACCGCACCCTGGCTCCTGTTGTGCGGCGCAGGCTCGGGGTGGAACTCGGCGTCATCGCGTCGGCCGGTCACCTCGTGGTGGACGAACACCCCGAGAAGCTCGCCGAACTCGTCACCGACGAGGAACAGTGGTCGCGTTCTGGTCGTCCCGGTCACTGCGCTGGCTAGTGCCGCGCCGGGCAATCTTCGCCCGGCCCTGATCGCGTGCTGGTGGACACCCAGAAGTGCCGGTCGCCGCTCGGCCTGGGGCGGATGAGTCACGGCGGACGGTTGGCACGCCGCAACGCGATCGCGCGCTCCGTGCCGGGCTTGCGGGATGCTCATCGCAACCATTAGGTTGCTATCCGATGGCAACTCAGGGGTTGCTAAGGAGTGTGGTGTGGTTTCGGACAGGATCGAACGTGAGAGGGTGCTGCGGCACCCCGTTGAGCGGGTGTGGGCCGCGCTGACCACCGCCGAGGGGTTGTCGCGTTGGTTCGGCTCGGTGGCCGAGATCGATCTACGACCCGGCGGGCGAGCGTACTTCCGCTGGGAGGACCTTGACGAAGAATCCGTCGCCACGATCACGATCGTCGATCCACCACGTCGTTTGGCGTTCAGCTGGCCGATCGAGGGCTGGCCGGGGGACGACGCACCCCAGACGCTGGTGACCTTCACCCTGGAGCCCGTTGCGGGCGGGACCCGGCTGCGCCTGGTGGAGAGCGGGTTCGCGCAGGCCGCCGACGACGTTGCACGTTCCGCCCACGAGGCCAACAGCCAGGGATGGGACGCGGAACTCGGCGACCTGGAGACCCACCTCGATGCGGCCGCCTGATGCACAGGAGCAGGCCGTCGCGGTGTTCGCGGCGCTCACCGACCCGACCCGGCGGGCGCTGCTGGACGAACTCGCCCGCGCCGGACCCGCGACTGTCACCGATCTGGCGCGGCAGCTGCTGATCAGCCGACAGGCAGTGGCCAAGCACCTCGACCGGCTCGCCGAAGCGGGCCTGATCAGCTCCGGTGAACCGGTCGGCCGCCGCCGCCCCTACCGGCTGGAACCAGCCCCCATCCGCGCGGCCCAGGTTTGGCTGGCCACGCTCGCCAACAGGTGGGATGACCGGCTGACCGCGCTGGAACACGCACTGGACGCCACCGCCGCCCGGCACCCGACCAAGGAGCCACCTGACGATGAACCCGCCTGAGTTCACCGCCGGCCTGAACATCGCCATGAAGATCCCCAAGGCGCAGTACGAGGCCACCGTGGCCTTCTACCGCGACACCTTGGGCTTCGCCGTCAAGGAGGAGGACGTTTCCTGCACCCCGACCGTCTCGAGAACTCATTCGGTGCGGTTCGGTCCCAACACGCTGTGGCTGGACTGCGTCGACAACTACAGCCAGCCCGACCTGTGGTTGCAGCTCCACACCGATGACCTGGACGCGGCGAGGGCCACGCTTGCCGGCATCGGCATCCACCCGTGTGACGAGGTCGAACCACTGCGCGATCTCGAAGCCAGAACCCACTGGATCAAGAACCCGGCCGGCGTCGTCCACCTGCTCGTGGAATCCGGCTGAGCCGCCCAGTCCTCACCTGAGCAGCGAAGCTCTACGGGCACATCAAGAAGACCGAGAACCGTGGCAGGTTCGCTCGTAGGCGTGGGAAGAACGCCCCGGACGTTCAGTGTTCCCGGGTGTGTTCGGTGAGTGCCGCGCGGGTGTGGTGGGCGATTTCGAGGTCCTCCCGCGCGGTGAGCACCAGGGTGGCCACCGGGGCGCGCGGCGCGCTGATGTCGGCGTCGGGCTGTGCGCTCTGGTTGGCGTCCTCGTCCAGTACCACACCGAGGTAGCCCAGCCCGGTGGCGGCCGCGGTGCGGACCTCGGGGCTGTGCTCACCGACGCCGCCGGTGAAGACCAGGACGTCCAGACCACCCAGGGCCGCGGTCATGGCGGCGATCTCGCGGCGCAGCCGGTGCGTGTAGACCTCGAACGCCTGGCTCGCCGCCTGCCGGCCGGCGGCGCGGTCGGTGAGGACCTCGCGCAGGTCGCCGCTGCCGCCGGTCAGACCGGCCAGGCCGGATTCGAACTCCAGGGCGTGGGACAGCCGCTCGACGGACAGGCCGGCGTGCTGTTGCAGCCACAGCACCAGGCCGGGGTCGACGCTGCCGGTGCGGGTGGCCATGACCAGCCCGGCCAGCGGGGTGAAGCCCATGGTCGTGTCCACCGACCGGCCACCCGCCACGGCCGCCAGTGAGGCGCCGGCCCCCAGGTGACAGGTGACCGCGCGGAGTTCGGTCACCGGCCGGGCGAGCAGGTCGGCGGCCCGCCGCGTGGCGTGGGCGTGGGACAGGCCGTGGAACCCATAGCGGCGCAGGGCCCACCGGGTGTTCCACTCGCGGGGCAGGGCATAGGTGGCGGCCGCGTCCGGCAGGCTGGCGTGGAACGCGGTGTCAAAGCAGGCGACGGCCGGGACCCGGGGCAGGACGCGGGTCGCGGCGTCGATGCCGGCCACGCCGCGGGGTTGGTGCAGCGGGGCCAGGTCAGCCAGTGCCGCGATCCGGTCCCGGGTGGGGCGGTCCACCACGACGGGGGAGTGGAAGTCGGCGCCGCCGTGCACGATCCGGTGGCCGACCGCGTCCACCCGGTCCAATCCGGTGACGAACCGCTCCAGCCGCGTGGTCTCCTGGGCACCGGCCCAGGCGTCCAGGTCCAGTGACGCCGTCACCTGGTCCCGGCCGTCGAGCAGACGGACCTTGAGGCTGGACGAGCCGGCGTTGACCACCAGCACGTTGGAGTAGTCGGTCATGAACCGTCCTCAACAGCGCCAGACCCGGTCGCGGACCTCGGACAGGTCCGGGTCCGTGCCGTGGGTGCGGGTAGGCCTCGAAGGTGGAGCAGCCGTGGTGTCCCAGTGGGGTCCACCGCGGCCACCTGGCGGGAGGTACCCACACCACGGGCAGGTATTCCCCGAGTTCTGATCGGGTGGTGATCCGCCGGCTGTGGCAGGTGTTGGTGGCTCAGGCCGGCCTCTGCCGGTGACCTCGTTCGACAGGTCGTCGTCGAGTGTTGGGGCGGGGATGTGCGTTCTAGGGTGGACACGGACAGGAGCCCGGGTGACGCGGGCAGGACGGTGGCCGCGGCAGCATCGCGAGTGCGTGATCAGTGTTGGCAAAGTCGAGCCACCGATTCCGCGACCGGAACGGCGGCCTCGGTGGCAGCGCGAACGACCCGTGCGTCCGGCCGCGTCGGTCGGGAGGTGGCCATGAGTTCGGCGGACAGGCCAGTGGTGGCCGGTGTGGACGGTTCGCGCTCCGCAGGGCACGCGGTCAGGTGGGCGGCCAGGGAAGCCGCTCGGCAGCGGACGGGCTTGCGCGTGGTGCACGTGGCGGGCCAGCCGTTCAGCCGGCGCTGCGGCAACGCGTTGGTCCCCGACCAGCAGCGCGCGGAGTTCCGGCAGCGCGCACGGCGCGTGCGGGACGAGGCGGCGATGAGTGCGCGCGCGGCAGCACCCGAGGTGCCCGTCGAGACAGTGCTGGCGCCGGGTGCACTGCCTGTGCCCGGTGGCCGTGCTGCGCCCGGCAGCCGGGGCGCGGCCAGGAGAGGCCGCCACCTCGGGCTCGGGCCAGGGAGCGGTCGGGCCCACGCCACGTCGTCCGGCCGAAACCGCCACCGCCTGGACTGGCGAACCCGCCGGCTGATCGACCAGGGGTGAGGTGGGGCCGATGGTGACCATGACCGCGTGGCGGACGTGGCGGCCGGGATCGATCCACAGTGGATCGTTGCGGCGCACCAGCGAACCCGTGCCCGAACCGGCGGCCGGCGAGCTGCTGGTGCGGGTGCTGGCCTGTGGGGTGTGCCGGACCGACCTGCACGTGGCCGAGGGGGACCTACCCGTGCACCGCCCGCGCGTGGTGCCGGGACACGAGGTGGTCGGCGAGGTGGTGGACACCGCCGCGGCCGGCCCGATCGGCATCGGCGACCGGGTGGGCATCGCCTGGCTGCGCCACACCTGCGGCCGGTGCCGCTACTGCCTGCGCGACGCGGAGAACCTGTGCCCGGACTCCCGGTACACCGGGTGGGACGCCGACGGCGGCTACGCCGAGTACACCACCGTTCCCGCCGACTACGCCTACTCGCTGCCGGAGGGGTACCCGGACGCCGAGCTGGCTCCGCTGCTGTGCGCGGGCATCATCGGCTACCGGGCGTTGCGGCGGACCCAACTGCCCGCGGGCGGGCGCCTGGGCATCTACGGCTTCGGTGCGAGTGCACACCTGGCCATCCAGGTGGCGCTGGCCCAGGGCGCGGTGGTGCACGTGCTCACCCGCAGCCCAGCGGCCCAGGATCTGGCGCTGGAACTGGGCGCCAGCTCGGCGGCTGGCGCGGCCGACGCGCCGCCGGAACCGCTGGACGGGGCGATCCTGTTCGCACCGGCCGGCGAGCTGGTGCCGCCGGCACTGGCTGCCCTGGACCGGGGCGGCACCCTGGCGTTGGCCGGCATCCACCTCACCGACATCCCGGTGCTGGACTACCAGCGGCATCTGTTCTACGAGCGGCAGGTCCGCAGCGTCACCGCCAACACCCGGCAGGACGGGCGGGAGTTCCTCGACATCGCCGGCCGGCACCACCTCGCGGTGACCACCAGCGAGTACTCACTGGAGCACGCGGACCGGGCACTGGCGGACCTGGCCGCCGACCGGGTGCGCGGCGCGGCCGTGCTGCGACCCACCACCTCGGGAAGGACGATCCTGGCAGGTGCGTGACGGCCGTTCCGCACGGGTGCGGAGTCTCGTGTGCACGACCGGCGTTCGCGGAGCCATCCGGCGGGACCGCCGCGTCCACCGCGAGCACATGCCCCCGCGCCGTTGCCGGACAGCGGGTGAGCACCGGCGCGCTGACGAGCGTTCGCGTTCACCCCGGCCGCGCCGGTGCACCACCAACCGCCACCCGTCGCGGGGAGGAACGCCCGTCGTCGGGATTTGTTCCGGTACCGCACGGGTAGCGCAGGAGCGCGCGGGGCCGTGCCCTGAGCGTGCCGTGTGGACAGTGCCACAGGAAGGACCATCCCTGCCGTGGAGGACAACGAACTCGGCCTGGTCGACGAGTACTGGGCAGCGGCCAACTACCTGACCGTGGCGCAGATCTACCTCCAGGACAACGCGCTGCTGCGCGAACCGCTGCGGCCCGAGCACATCAAGCCCCGGCTGTTGGGCCACTGGGGCACATCACCCGGGTTGTCCCTGGTCTACGTCCACCTCAACCGGCTGATCCGGCGCACCGGAGCCGACGTCGTGTACGTGGCCGGTCCTGGCCACGGTGGACCGGCGTTGGTGGCCAACGTCTACCTGGAGGGCACCTACAGCGAGATCTACCCCAGGATCAGCCGGGACGAGCAGGGCCTGCACCGACTGGTCCGCCAGTTCTCCACGCCGGGTGGTGTGCCCAGCCACGTCAGCGTGCCCACCCCCGGCTCCATCCACGAGGGCGGGGAACTCGGCTACGCACTGGTGCACGCCACCGGCGCGGCCATGGACCATCCCGATCTGGTGGTGGCCTGTGTGATCGGCGACGGCGAGGCCGAGACCGGCCCGCTGGAGGCGGCGTGGAAGGCACCGTTCTTCCTCAACCCGACCAGGGACGGCGCCGTCCTCCCGGTGCTGCACCTCAACGGCTACAAGATCTCCGGCCCCACCGTGCTCGGCCGACGCGACGACGAGGAGGTGCTGGCGCTGCTGGCCGCGCACGGCTGGGCGCCCACGCTCGTGGCGGGAAGCGAACCCACCGCGGTGCACCGGGAGCTGGCCGACGCGCTCGACCACGCGCACCGCGAGATCCGCCGCATCCAGACCGAGGCCGGGGAACACGGAGTGCGGCAGCGGCCCCGGTGGCCGGCCATCGTCCTGCGCACTCCCAAGGGCTGGACCGGCCCCCGTGCGGTCGACGGTGTTCCGGTGGAGGGCACGTTCCGGGCCCACCAGGTGCCGCTCGGTGGAGTCCGGGACAACCCCGAGCACCTCGCCATGCTGGAGGAGTGGCTGCGCTCCTACCACCCGCACCGGTTGTTCGACCAGACCGGCCGGCTGCGCCCCGCCCTGGCCGCGCTGGCACCAGAGGGGGACAAGCGCATGGGCGCCTCGCCGTACGCCAACGGCGGCCGGCTGCTGGTGGCGCTGGACATCCCGGCGCTGGACGCCTACGCGCTGCCCGTCCCGACGCCAGGACGCCTGCGGCGCGAAACCACCCGGCCGCTGGGCGAACTGTTGCGCGACCTCTACCGACACACCGACAGCACCGCCAACTTCCGCCTGTTCTGTCCGGATGAGACCAATAGCAACCGGCTCGGCGCGGTGTTCGAGGCCACCGACCGCTGCCTGATCGCTCCCGCGCGCGAGGGCGACGAGCACGTCTCACCCGACGGCCGGGTCATGGAGGTGCTGTCCGAGCACCTGTGCCAGGGCTGGCTGGAGGGCTACCTGCTGACCGGCCGGCACGGCCTGTTCGCCACCTACGAGGCGTTCGCCATGGTCAGCGCGTCCATGGCGATCCAGCACACCAAGTGGCTGGAACACGTCCGGGATCTGCCCTGGCGTGCCCCGGTGTCCTCGCTGAACGTGCTGCTCACCTCCACCTGCTGGCGCAACGACCACAATGGATTCAGCCACCAGGGTCCCGGCCTGATCGACACGATGCTCTCGTTGTCCGGCACGGTCGTGCGGATCTACCTGCCGCCGGACGCCAACACCCTCCTGGTGGTGGCCGACCACTGCCTGCGCAGCCGCGACTACGTCAACCTCATCGTGGTCGACAAGCAGTCGCACCTGCAGTACCTGGACCTGCCCTCGGCCAGGGCCCACGCCGAGGCCGGGGCGTCGATCTGGCCGTGGGCCGGCACCGAACGCCCGGTCGAGCCGACCGACCCCGGCTCGACCGACCCGCCTGACGTCGTGCTGGCCTGCGTTGGCGATGTGCCCACCCAGGAGACCCTGGCCGCGGCGGCCATCCTGCGCGCGCACGTGCCCTACCTGCGCGTGCGCGTGGTCAACGTGGTCGACCTGATGTCACTGGCCCTGCCCGAGGTGCACCCGCACGGGATGACCCACGAGAACTTCGAGCGGCTGTTCACCCACGACGGGCAGGTGGTGGTCGCCTGGCATGGCTACGCCCGCGCCTTCCACCAACTGCTGCACGGCCGCAACGAACCCAGCCGCTTCCACGTCCGGGGCTTCAGCGAACAGGGCACCACCACCACGCCGTTCGACATGGTGGTGCTCAACGAGGTGAGCCGCTACCACCTGGTCCTGGAGGCACTGCGCCGCGCCGGACGAGTGCCCGAGGGCGGCAACCGCCTCGCCGACCACTGCCGGCAAATGCTGGCCCGCCACCACGCCCACATCCGCGAACACTTCGAGGACATGCCCGAGGTGCGCGACTGGGTGTGGCCCTACGCGTGATTCACCGCCACCGCTCGCGGAACCGGTGATCGTCCGGTTCGATGCGGCCCTGCCCCTGTTCGCATGACGGTCCGCGCGCTTACCGCGTGGAATGGCCTCACCCACGGCGTGCGGCCCGGTCGGCACCGGGGCGTCCTTCCCGTGGTGATCCGCTGTCCGGTCCGCATCGTGCACTTCGCCGTCGAGCGGACCGTCGCGACGGGCTTGGGTGGCGAGGTCGACTACGACGACGTCCGGTTCACGATGCTCACGTACGCCGCGGCGGACCTGCCGCCGCGCGCGCTGGTCCGGGTGCCCGCGCCCGGCCGGTGACCGGTCAGGCGCCGGGCGCGGCCGTGGAGGCTCGCTGCACGAGCAGGGGGGCGGTGGCCGTCGGCCGCTGCGGTGGTTCCCGACCCTCGGCCGCGGTGAGGGCCAGCCGCGCCAGGTAGCGACCGAGGCCCGCGGTGTCGAGTCGGACGGTCGACAGCCGGGGTTCGACGATGGACGCGATCGGCGCGTCGTCGTGGCCGACGACCGACAGGTCCCTGGGCACGAGCAGGCCCATCCGCGTCGCCGTGCCGACCAGGGTGGCGGCGATGTCGTCGTTGTAGGCGGCCACGGCCGTCACGCCCGCCGCGCGCCACCCGGCGACGGCGTCCGCGGCGTCGGCACCGGGGCGGAGGTCGTGTCCCGGTGCCAGGTGCAGGCCCAGCCGGGCCGCGGCCTCCCCTGCCCGGGATCGACGCAGTTCCACGAGGTCGGCGATGCGCGGGTCCGCGGACCCCGCGTAGGCGATCCGGCGGTGGCCCAGGGCGTGGAGGTGACCCACCTGCAGGAGCGGGCCCTCCTCCGGGTAGGGGGCCACGGTCGGTGCGTCCGGGGCGGGGAGCACGGCGCGCACGCCCGCGGCGCGGATCGACGCGACCTGGGCATCGGTGAAGCTGCCGGTGAAGGACAGCACGACGTCGGGCTCCAGGACCTCCCACAGCGGCCGCGACTGCCCGGTGGGGTGTGGGGTGTAGGTGATGAGGCTGTAGCCCGCCTCGTCCAGCGCGAGCGATGCCTCCTCCAGGTTGCGGCGGACGCTGAAGTCCAGCGGCCAGTCGGGCAGCACGACCAGCACGATGCGGCTGCGTCCGCTGGCCAGCGCCCGCGCGGCGGTGTGCGGGCGGTACCCCAGGCGGGTGGCCTCGGCGAGCACCCGTTCCCGGGTCTGCGCGGAGATCGTCTGGCCGGGGGTGTTGTTGAGCACGAAGCCGACCGTCGCCCGCGAGAGACCGAGCGATCGTGCGACGTCGGCGGCGGTGACGCGTTTCGTGGGTGTCCGGGAGTCGACCATCGCCACCATCATCCTTCGTCGGAGTGCGGCTTGTGCCCACAACCGTTACTTGCGCGCGCTAGTTGCCAACTGTAGCGTTCGCGCACACCTGCTAGCACGCGCTAGCTCCTGACGACGGAGTCACGATGAGCGACACAGCGCCCCCACCAGCACCCGCACTGCCCCCGGTCCCGCCGACTTCCGCCGGGACGCCGGACGGCCCGCGGCCGGGCGACGACGCCGAACCCCTCGCGCGGGTCGGCGCCCGCTACATCTGGTTGCAGGTGCTCGGCCAGTTCGGCGTCTTCGTCGCCTTCATCACGCCGATCGCGATCTCGCTGGCGATCCGCGTGGACCAGCTCGCGCCCGGCCACGAGGAGTACCTCGGCTACGTCACCGGCGCCGGCGCTGCCTTCTCCGTGCTCACCGGCGTCTTCGTCGGCGTCTGGAGCGACCGCACCAGGACCAGGATCGGACGGCGCCGGCCCTTCATGATCGGCGGCGTGGTCATCGGCGTCGGCTCCCTCGTCGTCATGGCCCTCGCGCCCAGCGTGGCGGTGCTCGCGCTCGGCTGGGTGCTGGCCCAGCTCGGGTGGGGCTCGGTGCTCGGCAGCCTGCAAACCTCGATGGCCGACCGGCTCCCGGAAGAGCAACGCGGCAGGGTCGCCGGCCTGACCGGCTTCGCCACCCAGGTCGCCCCGGTGCTGGGCGTCGGGGTCTCCGGCGCCCTGTCCGGCGACAACCTGCTGCTGTTCCTCGTGCCGGGCGCCGTCGGCGTGCTGCTCACGGTCCCGTTCATCGTGTTCGTCCACGAGCCCGACAACCGCCACGTGCCGCGCGGCGAGCGGCTCACGCCCCGCCGCCTGCTCACCAAGGTGGTCTTCAACCCCCGCGAGCACACCGACTACGCCTGGAACTGGCTCGGGCGCTTCCTGTTCTACTTCGGCCTGACCTTCAACACCACGTTCACCGCGTTCTTCTTCGCCTCGCGCCTGGGGGTGAGCGTGGCGGAGGTGGCCCCCGTCATCACCGGCCTCTCGCTGTTCGGCATCCTCGCGACCACCGTCGGCGCGATCGGCGGCGGTTTCCTGTCCGACCGGCTGCGCCGTCGTCGGGCGTTCGTGCTGGGCGCCGGGGTCGTGTTCGCCGCGGGCGCCGTCACGATGGCCTTCGCCGACGGCATCGTGCTGCTGGCCGTCGGCTCGTTGCTGGCCTCCGTCGGCATCGGTGCCTTCTCCGCCGTGGACCAGGCGCTGCTGCTGGACGTGCTCCCGCGGCGCGGCACCGAGGCCATGCGCTTCATGGCGATCTTCTCCTTCGCCACGTCCATCCCACAGGCGGTCGCGCCGCTGCTCGCGCCGTTCATCCTCGCCGCCGGCGCGTCGGCCGAGGGCGGGCAGAACTACCTGCTGCTCTACCTCGTCGCCGGGATCTGCACGGTCCTGGGCGGCCTCGTCGTCCTGCGCATCCGTTCCGTCCGCTGAACCGCACCACCGGGAGTCCCACCGTGACCCGATCCACCACCGGGGCCTTCATCACCCCCGTCTCAGCCCGCGGCGTCGAGGGCGAGCCGGCGGCCTATTTCCGGCGGGAGTTCGACCTCGCCGAACGGCCCCGACGCGCGACCCTGCGCGTGACCGGCCTGGGTGTCGTCGAACCCCACCTCAACGGCGCGGTCGTCGGCGACGAGGTCCTCGCACCGGGGTGGACCTCCTACCGGCACCGGCTCATCGTCTCCTCCCACGACGTGACCGACGCCCTCGTCGTCGGGCGCAACGCCGTCGGCGCGATCGTCGGGCAGGGCTGGGCACTGGGCCGTCTGGGCTGGGAGGGCAAGCGCAACCACTACGCCGACCGGCCGGCGCTGCACCTCGAACTCGTGCTGGAGCACGACGACCGCACCGAGACGGTGTCCACCGGCACCGACTTCCGCGCGGGCACCGGAGGCGTGCGAGCCAACGGCATCTACGACGGCGAGGAGTTCGACGCGCGGCTCGAACCCGACGGCTGGGACAGGCCGGACTTCGACGACTCCGGCTGGGAGGCGGTCGAGACGTTCGACTGGCCGCTGGAGTCGCTCACCGAGCCGGTCGCGGAGCCGATCCGTCGCGTCGAGGAACTGACCCCGGTCGACGTCGTCACCACCCCGGCCGGCCGGACGGTGGTCGACTTCGGTCAGGTCATCTCCGGCTGGGTCCGGTTCACCGTCACCGGCGAGGCCGGTACCACGATCACCCTGCGTCACGCCGAGGTGATGACCGACGGCGAGATCGACGTGGAGACGCTGCGCACCGCCCGGGCCACCGACCGGTACACGCTGCGCGGCGGCGGCCCGGAGAGCTGGGAACCGCGCTTCACCTTCCACGGCTTCCGGTACGTCGAAGTCGACGGCTGGCCCGGCGCGCTTGAGGCGGACTCGCTGCGGGCTGTCGTCGTCCACTCCGACATGCGTCGCACCGGCTGGCTGGAGACCTCCGACCCGCTGCTCGACCGCTTGCACGCCAACGCGGTGTGGTCGATGCGGGACAACTTCGTCGGCGTGCCCACCGACTGCCCGCAGCGCGACGAGCGGCTGGGGTGGACCGGCGACATCAACGCCTTCGCCCCGGCCGCCGCGTTCCTCTACGACGTGCGTGGCGTGCTGGCGTCGTGGCTGCGCGACCTGGCCGCCGAGCAGGCGGAGAAGGGCTTCGTGCCCTGGGTCGTGCCCGACGTCCTGCCGCACCCGTCCTCGCCCACCGCCCTGTGGAGCGACGTCGCGGTCAACCTGCCGTGGGCGCTGTACCAGGAGTACGGCCAGGAGTCGATCCTCGTCGACGCCTACGACTCGATGGCCGCGTTCACCCGGCAGGTCGCCGGACTCCTCGACGAGGACGGCCTGTGGAGCAGCGGGTTCCAGTTCGGGGACTGGCTCGACCCGGACGCGCCGATGGACAACCCCGCCGGGGGCAAGACCGACCCGCACCTGGTCGCGAGCGCCTACCTGTGCCGGACCACGCGCCGCATGGCCGAGACCGCCCGCGTCCTGGGGCGCGAGGACGACGCCGCCGAGTTCGCCGCGCTCGCCGACCGCGTCCGGGCGGCTTTCCGCGCCGAGTACGTCTCGCCCAACGGCAGGGTCACCAACGAGTCCGCGACCGCCTACGCGCTCGCCATCAGCTTCGACCTCCTCGACGAGGCGCAGCAGCGCCGCGCGGGTGACCGGCTCGCCGCACTGGTCGCCAAGAGCGGCTACCGCATCTCCACCGGCTTCGCCGGAACACGGCTGATCACCGACGCGCTCTCGGCGACCGGCCACCTCGACGCGGCCTACCTCCTGCTGCTGGAGAAGGGGTGCCCCTCCTTCCTCTACCCGGTGACCATGGGCGCGACGACCATCTGGGAGCGGTGGGACTCCATCCGCCCGGACGGCACGGTCAACCCGTCCGGGATGACCTCCCTCAACCACTACGCCCTCGGCGCGGTCGTGGACTGGATGCACCGCGTCATCGGAGGGCTGTCCCCGATCGAACCGGGTTACCGGCGGATGCGCGTCGCCCCGCGGCCCGGTGGCGGCCTGACCTCCGCGACCCTGCGCCACGACACGGTCCACGGCGAGGTTCGCGTCTCCTGGGAGATCGCCGACGGCGCGGTGACCCTCGCCGTCCACGTCCCCGAGGGCACGACCGCCCTGGTCGAACCGCCCCTGCACGCCGACCGCGTCAGCGAGGAGGTCGGCCCGGGGGAGCACCGCTGGCAGTACGCGGCGGCCGTCGACCGCAAGTCCGCCCTCGGCCTGGACTCCACGCTGCGCGAGATCGCCGACGACCCGGTCGCCTGGCGGTTGTTCACCGAGGCGTTCGCCGTCCACTTCCCCGGGGTCCCGCTCGACGGCAGCGCCCCGGAAGCCGCCGGCATGACGGTGCGGGCGATGCTCGAATTCGTGCCCGGCGCCTCCGACGATCTGCGCGACGACCTGGCCAGGGCCCTCACCGCCGCCGCTGAAGGAGCCACCGCGTGACCACCGACCCCACCTCCCTGTCGCTGGAGCAGAAAGCGTCCCTGTTGTCGGGCCGTGACTTCTGGACCACCAAGCCGATCGAGGACGCCGGTGTCCCGTCGATCGTGCTGACCGACGGCCCGCACGGCATCCGCCGCCAGGACGCGGGCCAGGACCACCTGGGCATCCACGGCAGCCTGCCCGCCACGTGCTTCCCGCCCGCTGTCGCCGTGGGCTCCAGCTGGGACCCGGACGTGGCCGCCCGTCTCGGCGCCGCCGTCGGCCGGGAGGCCCGCGCGTTCGGTGTCGCGGTCGTGCTCGGCCCCGGCGTGAACATCAAGCGCTCACCGCTGTGCGGACGCAACTTCGAGTACTACTCCGAGGACCCGCTGCTGTCGGGGGTGCTCGGCGCGGCCCACGTCAACGCCCTGCAGGCCGAAGGGCCCGGCGCGTCGGTGAAGCACTTCGCGGCGAACAACCAGGAGACCGAGCGGATGCGGGTGAGCGCGGAGGTCGACGAGCGCACGCTCCGCGAGATCTACCTGCCGGCGTTCGAGCGGGTGGTCCGCGACGCCGATCCGGCCACGGTGATGTGCTCCTACAACAAGGTCAACGGCGTGTACGCCTCGCACAACCGGTGGCTGCTCACCGACGTGCTGCGCGGCGACTGGGGGTTCCGCGGCGCCGTGGTGTCGGACTGGGGCGCGGTCAGCGACCGCGTCGCCGGTGTCATCGCGGGAATGGACCTGGAGATGCCCGGCAGCGGCGGTACCACCGACGCGCAGGTCGTCGACGCGGTTCGCGCGGGTCGGCTGGACGAGGCGCTGGTGGACCGGTCGGCGCGGCGCGTGCTCGCGCTGACCGAACTCCCGCACGAGGCGACCGGAGACCTCGACGTCGAGGGCCACCACGCCCTCGCGCGGGAGCTGGCCGCCGAGTCGGTCGTGCTGCTGAAGAACGACCGGGACGCGCTGCCCGTCCGGCCAGGCACCCACCTGGCCGTCATCGGCGCCTTCGCGACGGCACCGCGGTTCCAGGGCGGCGGCAGCTCCCACATCAACCCGACGCGCACCGACCTCGCGCTGGAGGAGATCCGCGCCCTGGCGGGGGAGCACGACGTCACCGTCAGCCACGCCGAGGGCTTCACCCTCGACGACGAGGGCGACGCGGTCGCCCTGCGCGCGCAGGCGGTCCAGGTGGCCCGGGAAGCCGACGTCGCCGTGGTGTTCGCCGGGCTGGGCGACCGCCAGGAGTCGGAGGGCTTCGACCGCGACACCCTCCTGCTGCCCGACGAGCAGGTCGCCGTCATCCGCGAGGTCGCCGCCGTCGCACCGCGCACCGTCGTCGTGCTGTCCCACGGCGGTGTCGTCTCGTTGGAGGGCTGGCACGACGACGTCGACGCCGTGGTCGAGGGTTTCCTGCTCGGCCAGGCCGGCGGCGGTGCCCTCGCCGACGTCCTGTTCGGGGTCGTCAACCCCTCCGGCCACCTGGCCGAGACCATCCCGCTGCGGCTGGAGGACAACCCCAGCTGGCTGAACTTCCCCGGCGAGCAGGGGCGCGTGCGCTACGGCGAAGGCGTCCTGGTCGGCTACCGCTACTACGCCACCGCCGGCGTCCCGGTGCGCTACCCGTTCGGGCACGGTCTGTCCTACACCAGCTTCGCCACGACCGGGCTGGAGGTCGAGGCGACCGGCGACGACACGGCCGTGGCGCGGGTGACCGTGACCAACACCGGTGATCGCGCCGGCAAGCACGTCGTGCAGCTCTACGTCTCCACCGACACCGGCCCGGTCCGCCGCCCGGTGCGCGAGTTGCGCGCGTTCGCCAAGGTCGCGCTCGAACCCGGTGAGACCCGCACCGTCGAACTCGCCCTCGACCGACGCGCCTTCGCCTACTGGGACGTCGAACTCGGTGACTGGGTGGTACCGGCGGGCCGGTACGCCGTGCAGATCGGCCACAACGCCCACGAGGTGTCGGCGCAAGCCACGATCACCCTGACCGGTGACCCCGTCGTCCGGGCACTCACCCTGGACTCGACCGTCGGCGACTGGTTCTCCCACCCCGTCGTCGGACCCGTGCTCACCGAGCGCATGAGGACGGGCATGACCGAGGAGCAGGCGCGGCAGGCCGCCGAGAACCCCGATGGCCTCAGGATGGTCGAGTCCATGCCGATGCGGCAGTTCCTCGCCTTCACCAACGGCGCCGTCGCGCCGAACACGCTGGAGCAGCTCATGCGGCTCAGCACCGCCCCCATCCCCGCGAAGTGAGGCCTCACGTGCGACACAGGCGAACCCGCGTCTTCCTCACCGGTGCCACGGGCAACTGGGGCCGCGCGGTCCTCGACGAGTTCCGCGACCGCGCCGACCGCGTCGAGGTCGTGGCCCTGGTCCTGCCCGGCCGGCGCGACACCGAGGTGATCCGCCGCTACGAGGACATGGAGAACCTCCAGGTCGTCCACGGCGACCTGACCGACTACGACGCGGTCGAGCGCTGCGTGCGCGGCGCGGACTTCGTGCTGCACGTCGGCGCGGTGGTCTCACCGTTCGCCGACGACCGTCCCGAACTGGCGCACCGGGTCAACGTGGGCAGCATCCGCAACATCGTCCGCGCCGTGCGCGCTCAACCCGACCCCGCCCGCACCGCCGTCGTCGGCATCGGCTCGGTCGCGCAGACCGGTGACCGCAACCCGCCCCACCACTGGGGTCGCGTCGGCGACCCGCTGCGCGTCTCCCGCTACGACGAGTACGGGCAGACCAAGGTCATCGCGGAGAAGGAACTCGTCGACTCCGGCCTGCCCCGGTGGGCGTGGCTGCGCCAGACCGGCATCTTCCACCCCGGCATGCTCCAGATCCGCGACCCGATCATGACGCACTCCACGCTCGGCGGCGTCATGGAATGGGTCTCGGCCGAGGACGCCGCCCGGCTGCTGGCCAACGTCTGCGAGCCCGACGTGCCCGAGGAGTTCTGGGGCGGGATCTACAACATCGGCGGCGGCGAGGCCTGGCGGCTGACCAACTGGCAGCTCCAGGAGCGCATCAGCGCGGCGCTCGGTGTCGGCGACCCGAGGCGCTGGTACGACCGGAACTGGTTCGCCACCCGCAACTTCCACGGCCAGTGGTACACCGACTCCGACCGGTTGGCGGAGCTGGTCCCGTTCCGCGCTGACAGCTTCGACGCCGCCCTGGACCGGGCGCTGCGTGCCAACCCCTCGTTGAAGATGGCGGGTCGGGTACCGGCGTGGGTGGTGAAGAACCTCGTCATGAAGCCGCTCACCCGCAGGCAACGGGGCACGATGGCCTACGTTCGCGACCGGGACGAGGAGGCGATCGCGGCCTACTACGGCTCCCGCGCCGAGTTCGAGGCCATCGGCGGCTGGGACACCTTCCGGCCCGTCGAGCCGGACCGCGTGCCCACCTACCTCGACCACGGCTACGACGAGGACAAGGCCCCCGCTCGGTGGACGGCGGCGGACTACCGCGACGCCGCCGCGTTCCGCGGGGGAACGCTGCTCTCGACCGACGCGGTGAAGGGCGATGTCGCCACCCCGCTGTCGTGGCGGTGCGCGTTCGGCCACGAGTTCACCGGCAGCCCCCGCCTGGTCCTCACCGCGGGGCACTGGTGCCCCGAGTGCGTCAAGGACGTCGCCGGCTACCCCCGACAGGCCGAGCGCAACGCCTTCCTCGCCCAGCTCGAACCCGCCGACGGGACCAGGACCGCCGCGGGCGCGGTCGGCGCGTCGTGATGCGGCGGCCGACCCGGCCCGGCACCGGGGCGGGGTCGTGCTCTACGGCGCGTCGGGTCCGGACCGCGTGCTCCCGCTCAGCGGAACACCGGCCGACTCGCCGGAGGTGGACCGGCTGTACTGCGCGCTGTCGTGACACGCCACTTCCGGAGGGCCCATGGCCGACGGTGGGCAGTTGACGTTCGTCAAGGTCGTCGTGGACGACCTCGACGCGCAGGCCGAGTTCTACCGCTGCGTCCTCGCGCTGACGGCCGTGCACCGGTTGTCCGGCGGTGCGGGCGAGGGCCGCTACGAGCAGCTCGTGCTCGCCGGGTCGGGTGCGGGGCCGACCGTGCTGCTGGTGCGCTACCCCGACCGGGCCGTTCCGCCGGCCGGCGAGGTCGTGCTCGGCTTCGGCGTCGCCGACGTCGACGAGGTCGTGCGCGCCGCCGTGGCGGCCGGTGGCTCCGTGCGCGTCGAGCCCAGGGCGCTGCCCGGCACCGGGATGCGGGTGGCCGTGGTGACCGATCCGGAGGGGCACGCGCTGGAGCTGGTGCAGGGCTCGTGAGGGCTGTCGCGACGACCACGACGCACGGGAAGAGGACGACGATGTTCGATCTGTCGGGCCACGCGGCCCTGGTCACCGGAGCCGGTCAGAACGCGGGCGCGGGTATCGCCCGCGCCCTGGCGGCACAGGGCGCGGCGGTGGCGGTCAACGACCTGGTGGCGGAGCGGGCCGAGGCGGTCGCCGAGGGGATCGTGGCGGCCGGTGGCGCGGCGGTGGCGGTGCCGTTCGACGTCACCGACCGCGAAGCGGTCAAGGAGGCCGTGACGCGCGCTCGTGCGGGGTTGGGGCGATCCGTCGACATCATGGTGCACAACGCCGGCATCGCCGCCGACTTCGGGCAGGGGCACTTCCGCACGCTCGACCCGAGCCGGTGGCGCGCGCCGATCGAGATCAACCTGTTCGGCGCGATGAACTGCGTCTCGGCGGTCGTGGACGACATGTGCGAGGCCGGGTGGGGGCGCATCGTGCAGATCTCCTCCGGTGCCGCCCGCACGGGCTCCGACCAGGGCCTGTCGCTCTACGGAGCGGGCAAGAGCGGGGTGGAGGGCCTCATGCGGCACCTGTCGCAGGAGCTGGCGCCCTCCGGTGTCACGGTCAACACGCTGGCCCTGGGGTTGCAGGCCAACGCCGCCGGGGCGGCCACCGAGGTGTTCGCGCGGAAGATCCCCACCCGCCGACTGGGTACGCCTGAGGACGTCGGCGCGGCCGTCGTCTACCTGGCCTCGGCGGAGGCGTCCTGGCTGACGGGGCAGATCCTGGACCTCAACGGCGGCAGCGTCACGTCCTGACCGGCGGGTGGGCGGGGCCGGTGCGCCGTTACCCGCCCACCCGGCCGCGCACCGTACGGTGGTGCGGATCGTGAGGAGTGCCCATGCCCGCCAAGAGGAGCGCCGACGGCGCCGACCAGGCCGTGTCGCGCGTGGTCGACGGCATCAAGCGGATGATCGTCTCGGGTGACCTGCTGCCCGGTCAGCAGATCCGGCAGGAGCAGATGGCCGCCGTGCTCGGGGTGAGCCGGCTGCCGGTGCGCGAGGGCCTGCGACAGTTGGTCGCCGACGGGCTGGTGGCGCACGAGCACAACGTGGGCTTCGCCGTGGCGCGGTTGAGCCGCCCGGAGTTCGACCAGGTGTACCTGATGCGGCGGCTGCTGGAGACCGAGGTGATCCGCAGCCTGCCTCGGCCGGACGCCGGGCAGCTGGACCGGATCGGGTCGCTCGCCGAGGACGTCGAACGGGCCGCAGCCGATCTGGACCTGCACCGGATGAGGGAGGCCAACAGCGCCTTCCACCAGGCGATCTTCGGGCTGAGCGGGCTGAACCTGGTGGTCGCCGAGATCAACCGCATCTGGACGCGGGCGCTGCCCTACCACGCGGTGTACCTCTACGACGAGGCCGCGCGGGCCCGCATCCTCGCCGAACACCGGGACATGCTGGCCGCGTTGGGCTCGGGCGACCTGGAACGCCTGGTCGAGCTGATGGACGCGCACCGCGCGGGCTCGGCGGCGCAGCTCTCGTTGATGTTCGGGGCGGGTGCGGTTCCCCGACCGTCGGCCGGGTGAGGCGTCCACTCAGCGGAACGGCGGATACAAGATTGGATCCAATTTCCTAGCCTGGCCCGGACCCCGAGAGAGGAGTCCGGGTGACAGCCACGATCGACCTCGCCGCCCACCGACCCGGCGACGCGGAGCTTCGACTCCGGGACGAGGTGCGGCAATTCCTCGCCGACCAGCGCGCAGCCGGGGCGTTCCGCCCGCGCAGCGACGCCTGGATGTCCGCCGCCGACCCCGCCTTCAGCAGGCGGCTCGGCGCGCGCGGCTGGCTGGGCATGACCCTGCCCGCCCGCTACGGCGGCCACGACCGCTCCCCGCTGGAGCGCTTCGCCGTGGTCGAGGAACTGCTGGCGGCGGGCGCACCGGTCGCCGCGCACTGGATCGCCGACCGCCAGATGGCCCCCGCCATCCTGCGCAACGGCACCGAGGAGCAACGGCTCCGGTACCTGCCGGGCATCGCCCGCGGCGGCACCGACGGCACGAGCACCGCCGACGGCGTGACGCGCGTCGTCACCGTCCTCAACCGGTTCGGCCGCATGGCCGACGTCCACTCACCGGAACACCGAGGCCCGGCGCGGAGGCCGGCTCCCTAGTCTCGTGCGACCCCGGGCCCGACTCCGTCGTTCGCCGCCGCACGAGGAGACCCATGACCGTCCCGCACGACCCTCGCGTCCGCGCGGCGCTCGACCGCGCACTGGAGCTGGGGGAGATCGGCATCGCCGTCGCCGCCTACCACCGCGGCGAGCTGATCGTCGACGCCGTCGCCGGGCTCGCCGGGCACCTGCAGGCCGAGCGCGGCCTTCGCCCCGCCGTCCGGGCGATCCGCGAGATCGTCGCCGAACGCGAGGAGAGCCCCTGATGAGCGACGCGAAAACCCTGTTCGGCGGCGGTGTCGCCGTGATCACCGGCGCGGGCGCCGGCATCGGCGCGGGACTGGCCCGCCACGCCGCGCTGGAGCTGGGCATGACCGTCGTGCTCGCCGACGTCGACACCGCCGCCATCGCGGCCCTGCGCGCCGAGCTGGAGGCGGCCGGTGCCCGTGCGGTCGACGTCGCCTGCGACGTGCGCGATCCCCGGGCGCTCGAACGGCTCGCCGAACGCGCCGTGACCGAGGTCGGCCCGGTCCGGCTGCTGGTCAACAACGCCGGCGTCGAGCAGTTCGGTTACCTGTGGGACACCCCGGTCGCCAACTGGGCGCGCCTGGCCTCGATCAACATCAACGGTGTCTTCCACGGCATCCGCGCGTTCCTGCCGCGCATGCTCGCCGAGCCGGGGCGGTCGTGGGTGTGGAACCTGTCCTCGATCGGCGGGGTCAGCGCCGCCCCCCTGCAAGCTTCCTACATCATGAGCAAGCACGCCGTGCTCGCGCTCACCGAGTGCCTGCACCAGGAGGTCGAGCTGGCCGGGCACGCCCGTCACGTCCACGTCCAGGCGGTGCTGCCCGGTGCGGTCGCGTCGAACATCTTCGAGTCCGCTGGCGCGGTCGAGGACGGCGACACCGCGGCGGCCGAGGAGCACCGCGCGGCCATGCTCAAGGTCAAGGCGCAGGCGATGGACCCGCTCGACGCCGCCCGCGTGTTCTTCGACCAGGCGGCGGCCGGCGAGTTCTACCTGACCTCGCAGCCCTTCGTGGTCGACGCCATGGCCGCCCGCGCCGACACCCTGGTCCACCGCCGTGCCCCGGCCCTGGGGCAGGGCGAGTTCACCGTCCCCGCCGAGTGAGAGGTGAGATCGTGACCGTGCTCCCGCTGGATCCCGACGCCGCGGCCATCGCCGCGGCCGTGGCCGATGCCCCGTCCATGCGCGAGCGGGGCATCGGTGCCGTCCGCGCGTCCCTGGAGACCGCGCCGCACCCGCCGAACCTGCCCGTCATGGCCGTCACCGAGGATCGCCTGGTCCCCGCTCCGCACGGCGGCATCGCGTTGCGCGTGCACCGGCCCACAACCGACGGCGGCGCGCCGGTGATCGTGTACTTCCACGGCGGTGGCATGTGCATGGGCTCCAACCACTCCTTCGAGCCGGTGGCCCGCAACCTGGCCCACCACAGCGGCGCGGTGGTCGTGGCGGTCGAGTACCGCCTGGCGCCGGAGGCCCCACCGCCCGCGCAGTTCGACGACGCCTGGGCCGCCACCGGGTGGGTCGCCGAGCACGCCGACGACCTGGGCGTGGACCCGGCGCGACTGGCGGTGGTCGGCGACAGCGCGGGCGGCACCCTGGCCGCGGCCGTCGCACTGGCGGCCCGCGACCGCGGTGGACCCGCCATCGCCTGCCAGGTGCTGATCTATCCTGGCGTGGACCGCGACCTGGGTGCCGCGTCGATCACCCGCTACGCCGACGCCCCGATCCTGAGCCGCGACGACGTGCTCTACCTCAACGGGCTGGCCGACGCGGGACAGGGCGTGTCGGACAGCCCCTACCGCATCCCGGCCTACGCGGCCGACCTGTCCGGCCTGCCCCCGGCGATCGTGGTGACGGGGGAGTGCGACCCGATCCGCGACTGGGGCGAGCGCTACGCGCAGCGCCTGCGCGAGGCGCGCGTGCAGACCACGCTCACCCGCTACCCCGGCGTCCCGCACGGCTTCGTGCTCCAGGCCGACCACCTCGCGCGCGGCCGGCTCGCCCTCGCCGAGACCGGCGCGCTGCTGCGGGCCAAGTTCGCCCACCCGCTCCCGTTCTGACCGTAAAACTTGACCAAACTCATCTTTGGAGAAACCGTGCCGGACGTCGACATCGATCCCCTTGCCGATGCGCGGGAGACCGTCCCGCGTGCGCTGTCCCGCGGCTACACCTGGGCGGAGTGCCCGCGCTGGCACGACGGAGCGCTGTGGTTCAGCGACATGTACGCCCACCGCCTCGTCCGTCTGGACGCCGAGGGCGAGGCCGAGACCGTGCTGGACCTGTCCGACCGCACCTCGGTCAACGGTGCCGAGGTGATCCCCGGTGGGTTCGGCTGGCTGCCCGACGGTCGGCTGATCGTCACCTCGATGCACGAGCGCCTGGTCCTCGCCGTCGACGGCGCGCGGGTCACCGTGCACGCCGACCTGCGCGAACTGGCCACCGGGCCGGTCAACGACATGGTCGTGGACGCCGACGGCCGCGCCTACGTCACCCAGTTGGGCTTCGAGCTGTTCGCGGGGGAGGAACCGCGCGACGCGGCGCTGCTCGTCGTCGAACCGGACGGCACCGCCCGCGCCCTGACCGAGCTGGGCGGCTTCGGCGGCGCCAACGGCATCGCCGTCAGCTCCGACGGGGCCCGCGTGGTGATCGCCGAGGCGTTCGCCAGCCGCATCACCGTGCTCGACCGCGACGCCGACGGCGGGTTGAGCGGTCGGCGGGTGTTCGCCGCCACCTCCTCGTTGCCGGACGGCATCTGCCTGGACGAGGAGGGCGGCGTGTGGACGGGCATGCCCTCGGTGCCCGCCGTGGCCCGCATCGTCGACGGCGGGGCCGTCACCGACGTCGTGCGCTTCGACCCGAGGGTGGCGCTGCCCCCCGCCTGCGTGCTCGGCGGCGAGGGCCGCCGCACCCTCTACATCTGCGCGGGTCTGGACGTCCTGGACTGGGAGGAGTCCCGCCGCCGGCGCCTCGGCTCGGTCTGGGCCGTTGACGTCGCGGTCGGCGGCGGCGCCAACCGTCCCTGATCGACCTTCCGTATTACTTGACCAAACTCATGTATTTGGTAGCGTTGGTGTCGTGCCCAGGTGCGGCAGCGAGCGCGCCGAGCAGAGAGGGACACCCGTGGACACCCTTTCCTTCACCGACCGCGCCGTGGTCGTGACCGGGGCCGGGCGCGGCATCGGTCGTGCCCACGCCCTGCTGCTGGCCTCCCGCGGTGCGTGCGTCGTCGTCGCCGACCTCGGCGCGAAGGTCGACGGCGATGGCGTGGACGGCGACGACCCGGCGTGCGTCGTCGTGGCCGAGATCCGCGCCGCCGGCGGCCGGGCCGCGGCCTGTCGCGCCGACATCGCCACCGAGAGCGGCGCGACCGAGGTCGTCGACACCGCGGTCGGCGAGTTCGGCCGCCTCGACGCGGTGATCAACAACGCCGGCATCGTGCGCACCGCCCGCTTCGACGAGGTCGACACGCGGGAGTACCAGCGCCACCTCGACGTGCACTTCTTCGGCTCGCTCAACATCTGCAAGGCGGCCTGGCCGCACCTGATCGCCTCCGGCAGCGGTCGCGTCGTCAACACCGTCTCCGCCGCCATGCTGGGCAACCCGCTGATGACCCACTACGGCAGCGCCAAGGGCGCGGTGTTCGGCCTGACCCGCAACCTCGCCCTCGAAGGCGCCGAGCACGGCATCCTGGTCAACGCCGTCGCGCCCGGCGCGGGCACCCGCATGGCCGAGACCTCGGCGGCGTCGCTGACACCCGAGGTCATGGAGTACCTGCGCACGCGGTTGCTGCCCGAGCACGTCGCCCCGCTGGCCGCCTACCTCGTGCACCCCTCGTGCACGGTGACCGGCGAGTTGTTCAACGCCGCCGGTGGCACGGTCAACCGCGCCGTCGTGGTCACCACCACCGGCATCCACGACCCCGCCCTGACCGTCGAGACCGTCGCCGAGCGGTTCGACGAGGTCATGGCCCTCACCCCCGAGGCGCGACCCGAGCTGGTCGCCGTCCCCCAGTTGCCCACCGCCTGAGCCGATCCCGGAGACACGCCGATGACCACCACCCCCGGCACCGAGTACCCCTTCGCACCGATGCCCCCGGCCGAGGCCGTCGAGCACCTCGGCCGCATCATCGCCGACCGGCCGATGACGAAGATGACCATGCCGTACGGCGGTGACGTGTGGCTGGTGCACCGCAACGCCGCCGCCCGGGAGATCCTGAGCGACCGCCGGTTCGTGCGCGAGCCGTTCCGCACCGGCGAGCGCGTCGTGCCGTTCTTCGTGCCCTTTCCCGACTTCCTGCGCGGCACGCTCCAGTTCGAGGACCCGCCCCAGCACACCAAGCTGCGCAAGCTGGTGCAGAAGGCCATCTCGCCCAAGCGGGTGCGCGAGATGCGCGACTCCGCCGTCGCCTTCGCCAACGAGCTGATCGACGGCATGATCGACCGCGGCGGTGTCCGCGACCTGGTGCCCGAGTACTCGCTGTCGCTGCCGATCGAGATGCTCAGCAACCTGCTCGGCGTCCCGTCGTCGGACCGGGAGAAGTTCGAGAGGTGGAGTTCGTCCACCCTGGCGGTGGCGGGCAAGTCCGACGCCGAGGTCGCGGCCGACATGGCCGAGCTGGCCGCCTACATGACCGACCTCATCGCCGAGCGCCGCGAGGAGCCGCGCGACGACCTGCTCAGCGCCCTGGCCCACGCCCGCGACCGGGACGAGACGCTCACCGACGCCGAAATCCTGCCGATCGCGTTCATCCTCATCGTCGGCGGCTTCGACAACACCGCCACCTTCCTGTCCACCGGCGTGCTGGCCCTGCTGAGCAACGACGAGCAGCGCGCCCAGTTCGCGGCCGACCCGGACGGCCTCGCGGCGACCACCGCCGAGGAGGTGCTGCGGCACGGCGGGTTCGCCACCGGCCGTCCCGCCGGCGGTGGCGGCGGCCTGGTGCCGTTCGTCGCCACCGAGGACGTCGTCGTCGACGGGCAGCTCATCGCCAAGGGCGACGCCGTCAGCATCGACCTGACCGCCGCCGGCCACGACCCCACCGCGGTGACCGAACCCGCGCGCTTCGACATCGCCCGCCCCGACAACCCCCACCTGACGCTCAGCCACGGCCTGCACCACTGCCTCGGCGCGCCCCTGGCCCGCATGGAGCTGCAGGTCGGCCTGGCCGAGCTGGTCAAGCGCATCCCCGGCCTGCGGCTGGCGGGCGAACCGGTGTTCAGCCGCGACGTGCTCACCCAGCCCATGACCAGCCTGCCGGTCACCTGGTGACGAAGGAGAACACGACTGTGCCCAAGGTGTGCTACACCCAACCCGACGGCACCGAACGGGTCGTGGAGGCCGAGGTCGGCGACTCGGTGATGCAGGCCGCGGTCCGCAACGGCGTCCCCGGCATCCTCGGCCAGTGCGGCGGGTCGTTGTCCTGCGCGACCTGCCACGTCTTCCTCGACGAGCGCCACGCCGACGACTTCCCACCGGTCGGCGAGGACGAGGACGACATGCTCGACGTCGCGGCCACCGACCGCGCGGACAACTCCCGCCTGTCCTGCCAGCTCGTCCTGGCCGCCGGGCAGGAGGTCCACGTCACCATCCCGGAGACCCAGCTGTGAGCACCGGCCACCTGCTCGTCGTGGGCGCGGGCCAGGCCGGCGCGCAGTTGGTGAGCAGCGCCCGCGACCTCGGCTGGGCCGGCCCGGTCACCCTGGTCGGGCAGGAACCCCACGCCCCCTACAGCCGGCCGCCGCTGTCCAAGGCGGTGCTGCGCGGCCAGGCGACCGTCGAGTCGCTGGCGCTGCGCAGTCCCGCCTTCTACCGCGATCAGCACGTGGACCTGGTCCTGGACGAGCGCGTCACGCGGCTGGAGCTGTCCGGGACGGGCTCGGGCACGGCCGTGGCCGCCTCCGGGCGGTCCTGGGAGTTCGACCGCCTGGCCCTGGCCACCGGCGCCGAACCGCGCCGCCTGGACCTGGCGGGTGCCGACCTGGACGGGGTCGTGGTGCTGCGTGATCTCGCCGACGCCGAGGCTCTGGCCCGCCGCCTCGACGTCGCGGATCTCGTGGTGGTCGGCGGCGGGTTCATCGGGCTGGAGGTCGCCGCCACCGCGGCGGCCGCGGGCGTGCGGGTGACCGTGGTCGAGGCCGGTCCGTCGCTGATGGGCCGCGTGGTCAGCCCGGTGACGGCCGAGCTGGTGCGGGCCGCGCACCAGGACGCCGGGGTGCGGGTGCTGACCGGGGCGCGTCCGCTGCGCTTTTGCGGCGACCGGGGCTCGGTGGCCGCCGTCGAGTTGGCGGACGGCACGCGCCTGCCCGCCGGTCTCGTGCTGGTCGGCGTCGGCGCCCGGCCGCGCGACGACCTGGCGCGCGCCGCCGGGCTGCGCTGCGACGGTGGTGTGGTCGTCGACGCCTTCTCCCGCGCCTCCGACGGCCACACCCTCGCCGTGGGCGACTGCGCCGACCTGCCCGACCCCACGCCCGGCTCGGACCGGCGGCTGCGGCTGGAGAGCGTGGACAACGCCGTGGAACAGGCCAAGGCCGCCGCCACCACCCTGGTGGGCGACCCGCGCCCCTACACCGGCGTGCCGTGGTTCTGGTCGGACCAGGGGAGCCTGAAAATTCAGATCGCCGGTCTGGCGCACCCCGACGACGAGGTGGTCCTCCGCCCCGGCGAGCGGCCCGGCCGGTTCACCGCGCTGCGCTACCGGGGCGACCGCCTCACCGCCGCCGAGTGCGTCAACGCCCCCGCCGACTTCATGGTCGTGCGCAAGGCGCTCGCACAGGGCAGGGCGGTTTCCCGTGCCGAGGCGGCCGACGCCGGTGTGCCGCTGAAGAAGTTGCTGGCGTGAGCCGTTTCGGTCGGGTCGACACCCTGGTCACCCTGGTCGCCGTCCTGGTCACGGGGCTCGCCCTGGTGCGGATCACCGCCTCCGGCGGCCCGTGGTCCTCGGCCGCCTGCGTCGTCGCGAGCTGCGCCGCGGTGCTGCTGCGGCACCGGCACCCGCCGACGGCGTGGGCGGCCACGACGGCCGGCGTCGTGCTGGTCGGTCAGGCCGACCCGGCGTGGGTGTCGCTGGGCGCGTTGAGCCAGCTCGCCCTGCTGCACCTGGTGTCGACCGCCAGGCGGCGGGGATGGGCGGTCGCGGCGGTCGTCACCGCACTGGTGTTCTGCCTCCCGCCGCTGCTCGACGGTGCCGGCGTCGCGGTGGAGGCCGACGCGGCGGCGATGATCGCCTGGACCACGGGGGCGGTGGGCGTCGGCCACGCCGTGCGCTCGCGCCGCGACTACGTGCTGGCCGTGGAGGACCGGGCGCGGCGGGCGGAGCAGATGCGGGAGGCGGTGGCGCGGCGGCGCGTCGTGGAGGAGCGGCTGCGCATCGCCCGCGAGCTGCACGACGTGGTGGGGCATCACGTCGCGGTCATCACCGTCCACGCCGGACTGGCCCGCCGCACCCTGCGCACCGACCCCGCCCGCTCGGAGGACGCGCTGGTGGAGACCGAGAGCGCGGCCCGCGCGGTGCTGCGGGAGATGGCCGGCATCCTGCGCCTGCTGCGCGCCGACGACGTGGACGCCGACACCCCCGCCCCCGGTCTGGAGCGGGTCGGGGACCTGGTGGACGCCGTCCGCCGGGGCGGCGTCGAGGTCGACGCGCGGCTGGACGGCGGGCAGGTGCCCGACCTGGTGTCGGTGACCGGCTACCGCGTGGTGCAGGAGGCGCTGACCAACGCCACCCGCCACGGCACCGGCCGCGTCGAACTGGCTGTGCGCCGCGCACCCGACACCGTGGTGGTCGAGGTCGTCAACCCGGTGGCCGACGCCGCGCCGTCGCGGACCGGCGGCCACGGCCTGGTGGGGATGCGGGAACGCGTGGACGCCGTCGGCGGGTGCCTGGAGGCGGGGCGGGACGGCGCGGTGTTCCGGGTCCGCGCGACCCTGCCGCTCGAACCCGGCCCCCTCCACCCCGGCCGGGAGGACGTGCGGTGATCGGCGACGTGCGGGTGCTCGTGGTGGACGACCAGGCCCTCATCCGGGCCGGCCTGCGCGGCGTGCTGGAGTCCGAGCCCGGCATCACCGTCGTCGGCGAAGCCGGTGACGGTGACGGCGCGGTGCGGCGGGTCCGCGAGGGCGGGGTCGACGTGGTCCTCATGGACCTGCGCATGCCGCGCGTGGACGGGGTGGAGGCCACCCGCAGGTTGACCGCCGACCCCGGTGCGTCGCGCGGTGTCGCCGTGCTGGTGCTGACCACCTTCGAGACCGACGAGCACGTGCTGTCCGCCGTCGCCGCCGGGGCGCGCGGCTACCTCGGCAAGGACTCGCCCCCCGAAGCGCTGATCGACGCCGTGCGCGTGGTCGCGCGCGGCGAGACGCTGCTGTCCGCGCGCGCCATGACCGCCCTGGCCGCCCACGCCACCCGCGCGGTCGCGCCCCCGCCGCCACCGCGATCGTCGCTGGACCCGCTGACCGACCGCGAACGCGAGGTGGTACTGCTCGTGGCACGTGGCCTGAGCAACGACCAGATCGCCGCCCGCCTGGTCATCTCGCCGCTCACGGCCAAGACCCACGTCAACCGCGCCATGACCAAGCTCGGCGTGCGGGACCGGGCCGCCCTGGTCGTCACCGTGCACTCCTCGGGACTGCTCGACGCTCGCTGAGACGTACCGCGGGTGCAGTACGCGCCGCGGGCCTACCGCGAGCGCCGCAGCCGGGATGCCGTGCACGGACGACGACGCCGCGGCACATCGGCGGAAGGCTGGTGTCCGGTGAGGACGGTCGGCGGTCGCGCACCGCGCCGCGCCCCTCACCGGGACACCGCAGGAGAGATCACCGCATGGCACGACTGCTCTACCGGCTGGGCGTGGGCAGCGCCCGCCGCCCCCTGCTCGTCATCACCGCGTGGCTGCTGCTCGCCGCGGGCCTGGCCGCCGCCGCGATCGGCGGCATGCGCTTCACCGACGGCGGGTTCGAGATCGACGACACCGAGTCGAGCACCGCACTGGAGGTCGTCGAGCGCGAATTCCCGTCCCCGCCGCCGGAGAAGGGAACCGGCACCCTGCAACTGGTGCTGTTCACCGAGGACGGCACACCCCTGGGCGAGGCGCAGCGGACCGTCGTCGCCGACGTCCTCGCCCGCGCCGCGACCACCGGGCACGTCGCCGCGGTCTCCGACCCGTTCGACCCGACCCGCCCGACGATTTCCCCGGACGGCACCACCGCGATCGCCACCCTGTCGCTGCGCGAGGTCACCGAGGACAACCGCGACGCGGTGCACGACGCCGTGACCGCACTGGCCGAGCAGGCACGCGACCGCGGCCTGGGCGCGGAGGTGGGCGGCTCGCTCAGCGACCCCGTGCCGAGGTGTTCGGGCCCACCGAGATCGTCGGCGCGGTACTGGCCTTCGCCGTGCTGCTGCTGACTTACGGCTCACTGGCCGCCGCCGGGGCCAACATGCTGGGTGCCCTGGTCGGCGTCGCGGTGGGCGCGCTCGGCGTGTTGGCGTTCTCCGCCTTCTCGCCCATCGGCAGCATGACCCCGACCCTGGCGGTGATGCTCGGCTTGGCCGTGGGCATCGACTACTGCCTGTTCGTCCTGGCCCGCTTCCGGGCCGAGCTGCGCGAGGGGCGCTCGGTGGCGGACGCGATCGGACGTGCCACCGGCACCGCCGGATCCGCGGTCGTGTTCGCCGGCGGCACGGTGATCATCGCCCTGGCCGGGCTGGCAGTGGTCGGCATCGGCTTCATCACCGAGATGGGCGTGGCCGCCGCGGTCGGGGTAGCGGTCGCCGTGCTGATGTCGCTCACGCTGCTGCCCGCCGCGCTCAAGCTGATGGGACGCAACGCCCTGCCACGTCGTGAGCACGGCGGTGGCACGCCGGTCCGCGCCGATCGGATCGGTTTCCTGGACCGCTGGATCAAGCTGGTCGTCCGCCGGCCGGTCACGGTGCTCGTGGGCGCCGTGGCGGGCCTGCTCATGCTGGCCGTACCGGTGCTCTCGCTGACCACCTCGCTGACCACCCCCGGAGGCGAGGACCCCGACAGCACCCAGCGCGCCGCCTACGACCAGATCGCCGACGCGTTCGGCGCCGGCTATCAAGGACCGCTGATCGTGCTCGCGCAAGGCGACGGCGTGCAGGCCCGCCTGGACGAGGTGACCTCCGGACTCGCCACCCTCGGCAGGGTCGCCTCCGTCGTCCCCGCCGGCGTCAACGCCACCGGCGACACAGCGCTGCTCCAGGTCGTGCCCACCACCGGCCCGGTCGACGAGCGCACCGAGCGGCTCGTGCACGACATCCGTGACCGCGCCGACGCCGTGCCCGGGGTGAACCTGCTGGTCACCGGCCAGACCGCGATCGGCATCGACACCGACGAACGGCTGTCCACCGCCCTGATCACCTACCTGATCGTCATCGTCGGCCTGTCCCTGCTGCTGCTGATCATCGTCTTCCGCTCCCTGCTCGTGCCGCTGATCGCCACGGTCGGCTTCCTGCTCTCGCTCGGCGCGGGCGTGGGCGTCACCGTCGCGGTGTTCCAGTGGGGCTGGCTCGACCCGGTCTTCTCCGCCCCGCAGGGCAACCCGATGTTGAGCCTGCTGCCCGTGCTCATCGTCGGCATCCTGTTCGGCCTGGCCATGGACTACCAGGTGTTCCTGGTCTCGCGCATGCACGAGGCGCACGTGCGCGGTCTGGACCCGGTCGAGGCCGTGCTGGACGGCTTCGGGCGCACCGCCGTGGTGGTCGTGTCCGCCGCGACCATCATGACCGCGGTGTTCGCCGGGTTCGCGCTCAGCCCGTCGTCGCTGATCGGCTCCATCGGCCTGGCGCTGACCGCCGGCGTCGTCGCCGACGCGTTCGTCGTGCGCATGATCGTCGTGCCCGCGCTGCTGACCCTGCTCGGCCGCGGCGCGTGGTGGCTGCCCCAGTGGCTGGACCGTCTCCTGCCGCACCTCGACGCCGAAGGGCGGGCACTGGACGAGTCGTCACCGGCTCAGCTCGGCCACCAGGTCGGCGACCAGCTCCGCCCATCGGTCCCGGTCGCCGTGGGGAGCGCCGCTCAGCAGGTCGCGCAGTCCGGCCAGTTGGAAGTCGCGGACCCGTCGCACCAGGGTCCGGCCGCGCCGTGACGCCCTGACCAGCGTGCTGCGCCGGTCGAAACCGTCCGTGGCGCGCTCCACCAGCTCGTGCTCCTCCAGCACGCGCACCTGCTTGCTGGCCTGCGACTGGTCCACCCCGGCCCGCTGCCCCACCTCGGTGATGGGCAGCGGGCCGTGGGCGTCGATCAGGCGCAATGCGAAGTAGGCGGACTGCCGGATCGGCGCCCGCAGTTCCCGCAGCAGATCGTCGAACCCGTGGGAGGTGCCCACCAGCTCCACCAAGCCCACGACGACCTCGGCGTAGGAGCGCAGGTGCGGCGGCTCGGCATCCACCCCGGCGGCCCGCCGGCCACCCGGTGCGCCCGCCCCCAACCCCCGGCGCAACGCCGCGTCCACCAGCCGCAGCCACCGGGTCAGGTCCGCGACGTCGGCTTCCGGCCACCGCGCCACCGGGCGCAGGTAGTCCCGCAACCACGCCGCCCGCCACCGCCGGTCCACCTCCGCGCCGCGCTCGGACAACGCCACCAGGCTGCGCCGGCGGTCGGCCGGGTCGGCGGAGCGCCCGACCAACCCCGCCCGCTCCAGCGCCGACACCTGCCTGCTGGCCTGCCCCAGGTCGATCGCCAGCGCCGCCGCCAGGTCACCGCCACTGCGCGCGTCCCCCTGCGCCAGGACCAGCAGGGTGCGCAGCTCGGCGGCGGGCAGGTCCACGCCGGTGGCGTCGCGGAAACGGCGGGCGAAGGCGCGGCCGTGCGCGGCGAAGGCGATCAGGTTGACCAGATCCAGCGTCGCCGACTCCAACCGGACCTCGCCGACATCGATCGGCACGATTCGGTCCGACGTCTCACCCACCCCGTCCTCCTCCCCACGCCCGACCAGCCTAGCCGGCGGGCGCGGGACAGGGTCGATCACCGATGGGTGCCACCGTCGATGCGGATCTCGGTGCCGGTGACGAACGCGCGGCGTGCGGCAGGACTGGACCGGAGATGACCCGATCACCTCGTGGACGCTGGTCGAGGGTGACTGGCAGCTGGTGGGTACCAAGTCCGGGCCGACCCGGCTCGGGTTCGCGCTCATGCGGCGCGGGCACCGGACCGGAATGCCGGGAGTTGGGTTTGCCTGCGCCCCAACCGCGGGTGCCCAGACCAACTCACGATCACGCGAAAGGCCTTCCCAACGCGGGCCCGACGCTCTCGCCGGTCGTTCAGCGCTGACTCGGACGGACTGAACGGGTTGGAACATCAGCTGAGTGCTTGAATCTCGGTCGCTGGCTTCTCCTGGCTAGCCGCCCACGACGCCAACAGGGCCAGACCGTCCGCGGTCGCCGTGCCAGCGGGCGCGGTGTAGACGGTCAGGAGCAGGCCGGGGTCGGCAGGCAGCTCCATCGACTCGACGTCCAGGTCGAGCTGGCCCACTACCGGGTGGTGCACACGCTTGCGTCCGGACCGGTGGAGCCGAACGTCCTGCGACGCCCACCGCTGGCGAAACAGTTCACTGCGCGTTGACAACTCACCGACCAGGGCGATCAGCTTCTCGTCGTGCGGATTGCGGCCGGCTTCCATGCGTAGCTTCGCGGCCACATCGCAGACGATTCGGTCATAGTCGACGAAGAACGCTTCTGCCGCCTCGGGATCTAGGTACACGAACCGCGCGGTGTTCGCCGGCCGTCGCGTGTCGGCCAGCACCGGTGAATACAGCGCGCGGGCAAGTTGGTTCATGGCCAGCACGTCGTAACGGCCGTTGCAGATCCACGCCGGCGCATCGGTGATGGCGTCGAGCACCTGCTGAAGCGCCGGACGCACCGTCACGGCGGGGCGCCGGCGGCGTGGACCGCCGGGCGCCCTGGACTGCCGCGCAAGGTGGAACAGGTGATCGCGCTCGGCCTCGTCAAGTTGCAAGGCAGAGGCCAACGCGTCGAGCACCCCGTCGGAGGCACCGGCGAGGCTGCCGCGCTCCATCCGCACGTAGTAGTCGACCGATACCCCTGCTAGCAGAGCTGCCTCTTCGCGACGCAGACCGTTGACCCGGCGGTTGCCGCCGTAGCCGGGCAGTCCGGCCTGCTCGGGCGTGATCCGCGCGCGACGCGAACTCAGGAACTCCTTGATCTCGGTGCGCAGATCGATCGTGGCCACCCCGTCACGGTAGGCCCTGTCCGCAGGCGAAGGGAGGTACTGCTGGTACCCCCGTCAGGACCCGACTCGGCGGTATTCACGAGGGCCCGTCGGCCGCCGGCAAAGCCTCGCGCCGACGCCTAGGTACCCGATGCGGTCGTGGCGGTGCCGCCGTCGACCGGGATGATGGTGCCCGTCAGGTAAGCCCCGGCCCGGCTGGCGAGGAACACGGCGACACCTGCCATGTCGTCGTCGCGGCCGAGCCGGCGCAGCGGGGCCTTCGCCGCGATCGTGTCGCCGACGGCATCGATCGTGGCCGCCATCATCTGCGACGGGAACACTCCTGGGGCTACCGCGTTCACCGTGACGTGCTGGGGGCCCAGTTCCCTGGCGAGCACCCTGGTGAGTTGGTGGAGTGCCGCTTTGCTGCTGGCGTACGAGTAGTTGGGCGCCTCGGCGACGTGGATGGCGGCGATACTGCCGATGTTGATGATCCGCGCGGGATCATCGGCGGTGCCCGCCCTGCGCAGTGCCGGCAGCAGCGCCTGCACCAGCCAGAACGGCGACTTGAGGTTGAGGTCGATCACTGCGTCCCAGGCCTCGGCCGGGAACGTCTCCAGCGGCTCGCGCCACATCGCTCCCGCGTTGTTGACGAGGATGTCCAGTCGTTCCGAGTCGGCCGTGACCAGATCAGCGAGGCGCTGACACTCGTCGTACCTGGACAGGTCGGCGGGGATTGCTTGAACGTCGCCGAATTCGGACAGTAGACGCTGTGCTTCCGCGCACGCGTCTGCCGTGCGTGAGCTGACAATGACGTGGGCGCCCGCCTGCAGAAGGCCGCGCGCGATCATCATCCCGATGCCCCTGGTGCCGCCGGTGACGAGTGCGTACTTCCCACTCAGGTCGAAAAGGTCTGCGTGGGTGGTGAACTGGTTGTCCGCCACTGGTCTTCGTCCGTTCTGTCGCGGAAGCAGGTGTTGACACGGCGCGCCTCCGGTGCGGCTGAAACAAACTGATGGGGGTAGAGCCGCCGCGCGTGTCCATGAAGTGTTGTCGGCGCTGTCGTTCAGGGCTCCCAGGACGGATTCTCGGGTGCCGCCGTGCGCGCCTGCCGTGGATCCGTTACTTCTCCTGGGGGTGACTGGACGCCACCGCAACCAGGTTGGCAGGCGTCCTGGACGGCTGGGAGATCCTGGCGGTGCAGGTACTGCGAGAGCCTCCCTTGCCTGGCGCGCCGCCTCCAGGTTGACCTGGAGTCCCTGGACCTCGCCGCGCCATCCGCTGGCGCGGGCTTCGGCGATCCGGTCGGTGACATCGCGGGTGATGTCCAGCAGCCGAACCCGCTGCCGGGGGTCCACGCGCGGCATGGCGGCGCCGGATGCGGGCTTCGCTGAACTACCGCATGTGCCGAGGTCGACGAGGGGCCGGCGAGGCGCGGGAGAATGCGCTGTCGCGGCAGCAGCGGACGTTCGCAGGGGAGCGGATCAGGGTGATCCCAGCCACTCCCGACCTACGGTGAACTCACCGGCGGTGCAAGCCATGCGTGGACGAACTGCTGGGTGCCAATCACGCGCAGCAGTTCAAGCTTTTCGGCGGCGTCGGTGCCCTGCAGCGGCAGGAGGATCCGCATCCGGATACCGGTCTCAGGTGTCACGAGCAACCGGCAACGCAGTTGGATCAGCCCGACCGCGGGGTGCTGGACGTCCTTCAGATCGGAATGTCGGACGGCGACGTCGTGCCGGTCCCACAGCGTCCGGAACTCCGCACTGTGGGCGGCGAGATCAGCTACCAGCTTGGCGATCTGGTGGTCCGCGCCGCGGCGGGAGTACGTGGCGCGAAGGTCGCTGACGTGCGCCGCCGACAGGCGGGCCCGGTCTGCTTCCGGAGCGAGATCACGCGAGTCCTGGCGGGTGAACCAGCTCCGATAGACATTGCTGTCGCGGTCGGAGCGAAGCCCGTCACGGCAGGCTAGGGCGTCGTCGAGCGCGTTGGTGTAGAGCACGTCTCCCAGGTCGTTGTGGATGCATGTCGGCAGGCCATCGAGGTGTGCGGCGAGTTGGAGCAATCCCGGGTCGACACGGTGACCGATCTGGCGCGGCGCGACGGGCACGCCGGCGAGGCGGAACAGGTGGTCCTTCTCGTCGGGGGTGCACCGCAGCGCGCGAGCGAGGGCGGTCACGACCGACTCCGACGGGTCGGAACCGCGAGCCTGCTCCAGTCGCGCGTAGAAGTCGCTCGATATGCCCGCCAGCACGGCGACCTCCTCGCGCCGCAGGCCGGGTGTCCGGCGACGCGACGTTTCCGGCAGGCCAACCTCCGACGGCGAGAGCTTCTCGCGCCGCCGACGCAGGAAGTCGGCGAGTCCGGGCCGGTCGATCACCTGTTCAGTATGCTCGCGCGGACGCGGCCCACCCAGGACGAGATTGGTCCTGGATAGATCAGTCCTGGTTGACCAGGACGATCGGCCGCACAGTGGGTTCGTGACGAACAACTGTGTTCAGCTCGCCCGGCGCATCCCCGTCCCTGACGCGGTTCCGACCGTCGCGGTCAACCCGGTCACCCTGCCGGCGCCGGACCGTGGCCTCCCGCTGCAGCTGCGGGTCACCGCACCCCTGCACGGCGACGCCGTCGCGATCGTGCTGCTGTCTCACGGGGGCGGCAGTTCGCACTATCTGGTGTCGAAGGACGGCTATTCGCCCCTGGTCGACTTCTACGCCAGTCACGGATTCGCCGTCATCCAGCCGACCCATCTCAGTTCCCCGGGCGGCGGGCTCGGCCTCGACACCGGCGCCCCCGGCCACCCGCTGTTCTGGCGATCGCGGATCGACGACTTCACGCTCATCCTCGACAATCTCAACGCCATCGAGGCCCAGGCGCCGGTCGTCGCCGGGCGACTCGACCCGACGCGCATCGCCGTCGTCGGTCACTCCGCGGGCGGCAACACGGCCAGCGTGCTGCTCGGCGCGCGGGCCACCGATCCGGCCAGCGGAACCGTGCTCGACCTGCGTGACCCCCGCATCAGCGCGGGTGTGCTGCTCGCCTCCACCGGCAGCGCCGAGGGCATGACCGACACCATGCGCGAGCGGTACTCCGAGCTGGCAGCCGACTTCGCACACCTGACCACACCGACGCTGGTCGTCTACGGCGACGAAGACGACAACCCTGCCGCCACCACCCGCGGCGCCGACTGGCACGCCGAGCCCTACCACCGCAGCCCGGGTGCCGACGCCCTGCTGACCCTCCCCGGCGCCAAGCACTACCTCGGCGGCATCATGGGCTACAGCCTCGCCGAGACCGACGACGAGGACCCCGAACGGCTGGCGGTCACCCAGCGCGCGACATGGGCCTACCTGCGATCGGCCCTCCACGACGGTGACCCCGCGTGGCAGCAGGCCAGCGAAGCGATCCACAGCAATCCGTCGCTCGGCCAAGTGCGGACCAAGTAGCCGCCACCAGCGCTGCGTGCGGGTGGCAGGCGCGAGGCGCAGGTCCGCTGAACGTCCACAATGCCACCATTCGGCATGACACGACATTGTGAGCCGTCAACTCGGTCGGGACGTGGATGTTGTTCGACCGGTGAGTGGGGTGGAGGGGGGCATGCCGAGTGTGACCGCGTGGTCGTGAAGACAGGCAGTGCCAGATCCGCGTGCACAGGTGCCGACAGAGACCTTCCTCTTCCGCCTTCCGATGAACCGCTTCCGCCGGCGAGGACGGAACGGGACTTGGCCGCGCTCGGTGCGCCCAGGCCGCTTCGTGTCCTGTTTGGACGGTGGGTGCACCACGGGCATCGCGTTCCAGCCTCTGTCCGCCAGGTCTGGTCACAGGTCGGCCACGCGCCAGACGCCGAGCGACTTGTCGGTGAAGTGCGGGTGGTACTCGGTGCAGTGCTCGTTGACCAGCCGCACCGGGGGCGCGAGGGAGAACGGCGGGGCGGTGAGGTTGATCGGACGCCAGCCACCCGTGTCGATGTCCCAGTTGTCCCACCGGGGGAAGGTCGTGGTGACCAGCCAGGTCGCCCCGCTCGCGCGGATGGCGTCCAGTGCCCGGAAGACGTCGGCGTCGCTGAAGTGCACCAGACAGTCCCGGCAGAACACGAGATCGGCCTGCGGCAACGGGTCCGCCAGCAGGTCCAGCACGCGGAACTCCCGCCCGGGCGCGCCGAACCGCTCCCGGTTGCGCTCGACCACCCACGGCACCACGTCCGCGCCCACGTAGCGCTCCACGCCGAGGTCGACCCGGGACATCCAGAACCAGTCTCCGCACGGCACGTCCAGGAAAGTTCGCACGCCCAGTGCACGCACCAGGCGCGGCAGTTCGCCGCGGATCACCTCGGTCTGCACCAGGTTGGAGCCGAAGCCCGACCTCGACTCCTCCCGGCCCCACTCGCCGCTCGCGTAGATGCGGGTGAACGTGTCCCGCATCCGGTTCCCAGGCTCCACCACGGGCAGTCCCGGTCAGCTCGCGGCCTGGATCGACGCCGTGTACGGCTCGATGATCTTGAGCACTTCGGGCTCCCAGATCGCCGGGTGCTGGGCCCGGCACGCGCCGCCGGGGCGGGAACGCGCGTGCGCCACCGCCGTCAGCAGGGACGCCGACGTCACCTTCCTGGTGTAGCGCTCCTGGATCCACTGCCGGCCCGCGGCGCGCAGCTCCTCCTGGCCCGGCATCTCCAGCAGCTCGAACACCTTGTCCGCCAGCAGGGTCGGCCGGTGTTCCGCGACCGCCCAGGCGGCGGGCGCCTCGAACAGTTCCTCGCCACCGCCGGCCGGGTAGCCGGTCACGAGGCAGCCGGCGGCGAGCGCTTCCGCGGCGGGCAGGCCGAAACCCTCGCCGGCGTAGGAGTTGAACGCGACGAACACCGATGTCGTCGCGAGCACCTCGGCGACCCCGTCATGGGACAGGCCCTTGATCTCGCGGAGTTCGACGCCCGCGCACCTCGGGTCGTTGCGCAGGATCCGCCGCAGCAGCAGGCCGTCGGCCGGCCGCTTGCGCGGCATCCACGCCACGCTGGGGCGGCGGTGCGCGCCTGGTCGGAAGACCTCGGTGTCGACGGGGTTCGGGATCAGGTCGGCAGGGGGCAGGTGGGGCACCGCCCGCGCCAGCACCGCGGCGCTCTCCCGGGAGATCGTCCACAGTGACGGCGTCGGCGACCAGCCCGGGTAGTCCTCGATGTCGGGGCAGGTGACGAAGGTGAGGAAGTGCGCCTGGTTGAGCACGACCTTGCGGGCGCCCGGTGCGGGATCACGGCCGGGGAGCACGGCCAACTCGGGGAGCACGAGCACGTCGTCCTCGGTCAGATCCAGGTGCCAGCCCGAGAGAGTCGGCACCGTGTCCTCGAACCACGTGTACCGGAAGCCGGGGGTCGGCGTCCAGCGGTAGGCCTCGACTCCGGCTTCGACCAGCGTCGCGACGTGATCGGTGGCCAGCCGGATGCCGCCGACCGGGATCTGTGATTCGGCGCCGATGTAGATGACACGACCGGCCATGCCCGCTCCCTCCGAGGGTCCTGGCGAACGACTGCTTCTGGGCACCGGTGGGAGAAACGGGGCGGGTCGAACGGCCCCCTGACAACTTCGTGGTCTACACCATTGCCCGCCCCGGGGCAAGCCCTGTCCGACAAGGCGGGTGCGAACCGGTGCGAACCGTGGACGAACGGACACTTCTCCTTGGGGGACAGGACAATCCTTGATCGGAGATGGACCCCGGGTTACTGTGACACGAAGGACACGATCGTTAACTACCGGTAATCGACCTTGTGCCCGGGCGATCCACAAGCCGGGTGTTCTCCCCCTTTCTCCGCGAGCGGTACCGCTTGCCGTCGGTCCGTGCCGCGCCCTGTTCATCCCGTCCGAGCACCGTGCTGGGAAAGCGGATTCCCCGAGGGGGGTTCGCGGATTTCCCGTGGAGGTGGTGAGTGGAACCGCGCAGTGCCGCAAGCCGTTCCGTGGCGGTGGTCGGGCTGGGCTGCCGACTGCCCGGCGCGCCGGACTCCCGGGCGTTCTGGCGGCTGCTGACCGAGGGCAGGCACGCCCTCGGCCCGGCACCGGCAGGCCGAGGCCACCTCGACGGCGGCTACCTCGACGACGTCGACCGCTTCGACGCGGAGTTCTTCGGCATCCCCGCTCGGGAGGCCGCACAGATCGATCCGCAGCACCGGCTGGCGCTCGAACTGGGCTGGGAAGCCCTTGAGGACGCCGGGATCGTCCCCGGCGGCCTGCGCGACCGCCGCGTCGGGGTCTTCCTCGGGGCCACCGCCGACGACTACACCGTGCTGGCCGACCGGCGGGGCGCCGACGCGGTCGGGCCGCACACCACGCCCGGACTCAGCCGGTCGATGCTGGCCAACCGCCTCTCCTACGTCCTCGGCCTGACCGGTCCCGGGGTCACGGTGGACTCCGGGCAGTCGTCCTCACTGGTCGCGGTGCACCTGGCCGCCGAGAGCGTGCGCGGTGGCGAATCCGAACTCGCGCTCGCCGGCGGGGTCACCCTGAACCTGCTCGCCGAGCGGGAACTCGCGCTGGAGCGGATGGGGGTGCTGTCGCCGCGCGGCCGCTGCTTCACCTTCGATGCCCGCGCCGACGGCATCGTCCGCGGTGAGGGCGGCGGGATCGTCGTGCTGAAGCCGCTGTCCGACGCACTGCGCGACGGCGACCGCGTCTACTGCGTCCTGCGGGGCGGTGCGGTGAACAGCAACCCCGCGCGCGGGGGCCTGGTCACGCCGGACGCGGCCGGCCAGGAGGCGCTGCTGCGCGCGGCCTACCGGCACGCCGGCGTGGCCCCGGGCGCCGTGGACTACGTGGAGCTGCACGGAACCGGCACCCCGACGGGCGACCCGGTGGAGGCCGCGGCGCTCGGGGCGGCACTGGGCGAAGGCCGGGCCCGGCCGCTCCTGGTCGGCTCGGTGAAGACCAACATCGGGCACCTGGACGGGGCCGCCGGCGTCGCCGGGCTCATCAAGACCTCGCTCGGCCTGCACCACGGGCAGCTGCCGGCCAGCCTCAACTACGCCAGTCCCCACCCGCTGATCGCCCTCGAGGAGTGGCGCTTGCGAGTGGTCACCGGGCTGACCGAGTGGACCGGTGCGCCCAGGCTCGCCGGGGTCTCGTCGTTCGGACTCGGCGGCACCAACTGCCACCTGGTGCTCGAGTCGGCGCCGCCCGCCGTCCGCCCACCGGAGCCACCGGTTCCGGACGTGCTGGCGTGGCCGCTGTCGGCGCGAACCGAGCACGCCCTGCGCGAGCAGGCCGCCCGGATCGAACCCCTGGGATCGCCCGCGGACACCGGTTTCTCCCTCGCGACGACCCGCACGCACTTCGAGCGGCGCGCGGTCGTCGTCGGCACCGAGGTGGCGCGAGGACTGGCCGCGCTGGCCGAGGGCGTGTCCGCGCCCGGTGTGGTCACCGGGCGGGTCACCGGCGGCGAGGTCGCCGCGTTGTTCGCCGGGCAGGGCACCCAGTGGCCCGGGATGGGCGCCGACCTGCACCGGACGTTCCCCGTGTTCGCGGCGGCCTTCGACGAGGTCTGCGCGCACTGCCCGTCCGGGCTGCGGGACCTGGTCTTCGGGGACGACGGCGAGACGCTGGACCGCACCGAGTTCATCCAGCCCGCGCTGTTCGCCTTCCACGTGGCCGCCTACCGGCTGGTCGAGTCGTTCGGCGTGCGGCCCGCACTGGTGTGCGGGCACTCGTTCGGCGAGATCGCGGCCGCCCACGTCGCCGGAGTGCTGTCGCTGGCGGACGCGTGCACGCTGGTCACCGCACGGGGGCGGCTGATGCAGTCGCTGCCACCGGGCGGCGGAATGCTCGTCGTCCGCGCGCCCGAGGCCGAGGCCGCGACGCTGCTCGCGGGGCGCGAGGACCTGGTGGGCGTCGCCGCGGTCAACAGCGTGAGCGAGGTGGTGCTGTCCGGGGCCACGAGCGCGCTGGCGGAGTGCGCGCGGCTCGCCGAGGCCGCGGGCTGGGCACCGAAGTGGGTCAACGTCCAGGTCGCCGGGCACGGGCCGCTCACCGACCCGATGCTCGACGAGTACGCGGAGGTGGTGCGCGGCCTGACCCTGCGGGCACCGCGGCTGCCGATGGTCTCGACGGTGACCGGAGGCCAGGTCACGCCCGCTGAGGTGACCTCGGTGGAGCACTGGATCGGCAACGTGCGGGCCACTGTCCGGTTCGCCGACGCCGTCCGGTCGCTGGGTGCGCTCGGCGCCACCACCTTCCTGGAACTGGGCCCCTCGGCCGCTCTCTCGGTGCCGGCGGCGGCCTGCCTGGAGGGTGATCACGAGTTCATCCCCGCCCTGCGCCGCAGGGGAGACGGCGTCGCGCAGTTGTTGTCCGCGCTGGCCGCCGCCTACGTCCGCGGTGTGCCGGTCGACTGGTCGGTGCTCTACCCGGGCGGCCGGCGGACGAGCCTGCCGACCTACCCCTTCCAGCGGCAGCGGTACTGGCTGGACAGCGTGCCGGACCCGGTCGCGCCCACTACGGCCGTCGATGTCGCCGCGGTGGTGACCGCGGAACTCGGCCTGGTGCTCGGCCGGCGGGACATCGACGCCAGCAGCGGGATCCCGTTCAGCGCGCTCGGTGTCGACTCGCTGGCCACGGTGGAGCTGCGCCGCCGCGTCTCGCGCGCCACCGGGGTCGAACTGCCCTCGACCGCGCTGTTCGACCACCCGACCCCCGCCGCCCTCGTCGAGCACCTGCGCGCGTGCGCGCCGGAAACCCCGCCGCGACCACCCGAACCGCGGCCGGCGGGCGACACCGATCCCGTGGTGATCGTCGGAATGGCGTGCCGGCTTCCCGGCGGCGTCGCCTCCCCGGAGGACCTGTGGGAACTCGTCGCCCGTGGCGGCGACGCCATCGGGCCGCTGCCCGCCGATCGCGGCTGGGACACCGCCGGGATCACCGCCGGGGGCGGGGGTTTCCTGCACGACGCGGCCGGCTTCGACCCGGCCCTGTTCCGGATCTCGCCGCGCGAGGCGATGGCGATGGACCCGCAGCAGCGGCTCGCGCTGGAGGTCGCCTGGGAGGCCGTCGAACGGGCCGGGATCGACCCGACGCGGCTCGCCGGCAGCGACACCGGGGTCTACCTCGGCGCGATGGCGCAGGACTACGGCCCGCGCCTGCACGAGGTGACCGGGACCGCGGGCGGGCTCGCCCTGACCGGCACGCTCACCGGGATGGTCGCCGGGCGGGTGGCCTACGCCCTCGGGCTCGAAGGCCCGGCGCTGACCCTCGACACCGCGTGCTCGTCCGCACTGGTGGCACTGCACTCCGCGGTGCGCGCCCTGCGGGCGGGGGAGTGCTCGCTCGCGCTGGCCGGTGGGGTGACCGTGATGGCCAGCGCCGGGGTGTTCCTTGAGTTCTCCCGCCAGGGCGGGCTCTCCCCGGACGGCCGGTGCCGGTCCTTCGCCGCGGCGGCCGACGGCACCGGCTGGGCCGAGGGCGCGGCCGTGCTCGTCGTCGAGCGGCTGTCCGACGCCCGGCGCAACGGGCACGACGTGCTGGCCGTGGTGCGGGGCAGCGCGATCAACTCCGACGGCGCGTCCAACGGCCTGACCGCGCCCAGCGGGCTCGCCCAGCAGCGGGTCATCCGGGCCGCACTGGCCGACGCCGCCCTCTCGGCCGAGGCGGTCGATGTCGTCGAGGCGCACGGCACCGGCACCGTGCTCGGCGACCCGATCGAGGCGAACGCGCTGATCGCGGCCTACGGGCCGGGCCGGGCCACCCCGCTGTGGCTGGGCTCGCTGAAGTCCAACATCGGGCACACCCAGGCCGCGGCCGGGGTCGCGGGTGTCATCAAGGTGGTTCAGGCGATGCGGCACGCCGTGCTGCCGCCGACCCTGCACGCCGAAGCGCCCTCGGCCCAGGTGGACTGGGCGAACTCCCCGCTGCGGCTGCTGACCCGGGCACGGCGGTGGGACGGACCGCGGCGCGCGGCGGTGTCCTCGTTCGGGATCACCGGGACCAACGCGCACGTGGTCCTGGAAGCGGCGGACCCGGCGCTGGAGCCGCGACCCGCCGACGGTCCCGGGTGCTGGCCGCTGTCCGCCGCGACACCGGAAGCGCTGCGCGCCCAGGCGCTGCGGCTGTCCACAGTGGAGCACGGCAGTCCGGCGGACGTCGGGTTCTCCCTCGCGACCACCCGGGCCCACCTGCTCCACCGGGCCGTGGTCGTGGGCCGCGACCGCGACCAGTTGCGCGCGGCACTGGCCGCGCTGGCCCGGGGCGAGCCGGACGACCGGCTGGTCACCGGTGTCGCGGACCGCGAGCGCCGACCGGTTTTCGTCTTCCCCGGCCAGGGTGCGCAGTGGACCGGCATGGCGCGGGAGCTGCTGGAGACCGCACCGGTGTTCGCCGAGACGCTCACCGAGTGCGCGCGGGCACTGGAACCGCACGTGGACTTCGCACCGCTCGAAGCGCTCGATGACGAGCAGGCGCTGTCGCGGGTCGAGGTGGTGCAACCCGTGCTGTGGGCCGTGCTGGTGTCCCTGGCGGCCCTGTGGCGCTCGTGGGGTGTCGAACCCGCGGCGGTGGTCGGGCACTCGCAGGGCGAGATCGCCGCGGCCTGCGTCGCGGGCGCGCTGTCACTGGCCGACGGCGCGCGGGTGGTGGCTGTCCGCAGCCGGTTGATCGCCGAGGAACTGGCGGGCACCGGCGGCATGGCGTCGGTGGCGGCGCCGCTGGACGAGGTGCGGGCACTGATCGGGGACCGGCTGGACATCGCCGCGGTCAACGGCCCGTGTTCGGTGGTCGTCTCCGGGCAGGTCGAGTCGATCCTCGATGATCCCCGCGTCCGGCGGATCGCCGTGGACTACCCCTCGCACTCGGCCGCGGTGCAGCGCCTGGCGGAGCGGTTGCCTCGGGAGCTGGCGTCGATCGAGCCGAGGCCCCCCGCGATCCCGTTCTTCTCCTCGCTCGGCGAGTTCGACTCGCTGGACGCCGGCTACTGGTACCGGAACCTGCGCCAGCCCGTCCGCTTCGAGCGGGCGGTCCGCGCGTTGCTCGCCGCCGGTCACGACCTCTTCCTGGAGGTCGGCCCGCACCCGGTGCTGACCGGAGCCATCGAGCAGACCGCGGCGGACGCGGGTGCGGCGGCCGCCGTGACCGGCACGACCAGGCGCGGCAGCGGGGACCTCACGCAGGTGCACCTCGCCCTCGGGGTGCTCGCCACGCACGGCTGCCCGGTCGACTGGACGGCGGTGTTCGCCGGTGCCCGGCGGGTCGCCCTGCCCACCTACGCCTTCCAGCACCGCAGGTTCTGGCTCGACGCCGGCGCGGGCCGGCCCGCTTCCGGGCACCCGCTGATCCGCGACGTCGTGGAGCTGCCGGGGATGGACGGCGTGGTGCTGACCGCTCGGCTCGCGCCCGACGCGGAGCCGTGGCTGGGCGAGCACCGGGTGCGCGAGGAGATCGTGTTCCCCAGCACGGGCATCGCCGAACTCGTGTTCCAAGCCGCCGCGCAGGCCGGGGTGGACGGCATCGAGGAACTGGTCCTGCACGCGCCGCTGGTGCTGCCCGCCGAGGCGCGCGTGGTCGTGACCGGCACCCGCGCCACCGTGCACGCCCGGCGGGCGGCCGGCCTGCCGTGGGTGTTGCACGCCACCGCGGTCCTCGGCACCGACGGCCCCGCCGGCGCGGTGCTCGACGGGCCGCCCGCAACCGCGGCGGAACTGGACGTCAGCGACTTCTACGCGGAGCTGGCAGCGCACGGGGCCTGGTACGGGCCGGAGTGCCGGGGCCTGCGCCGGGCCTGGTCGTGCGGCTCGTCCGCCCACGTCGAGATCGAGCCGCCCCCGGCCGACGCCGCCCGCTACGGCGCGCACCCGGCCGCGGTGAACGTCGCCCTCCAGGCCGCCGCGCTGGTCGGTGTTCCCGCCGACTGGATGCCGTTCTCGTGGACGGGGGCCCGGCTCCACCTGCCCGGTGCGACGCCCGCGCGGGCCCTGCTCACCCGGACCGCGCCGGGAACGATCGCCGTCACGGTCGCCGACGCCGCCGGTGCGGTGATCCTCTCCGTCGACGGCGTGGTCCTCCGGCCACCGGTGCCCTCCGGCGGGCTGTACCAGCTGCGGTGGGACCCGGTCGACGCGACCGACCCCGTCGGGGACGTGCTCGTGCTCGACGAGCCGGATCCGCACGCGGCCGCGCGGTCGGTGTTGCGGGTGATCCAGGAGCGGCTGGCCGGGCCGGTGGCGCCGCTGACCGTGGTCGTCGGCGAGGACCTCGCCGGGGCCACCGCCGGCGGCCTGGTGCGCTCGGCGCAGTCCGAGCACCCGGGCCGGTTCATCCTGGTCCACAGCGACGCCGGGCCGCCAGCCCTGCTCCCGCCTGGCGAGCCGGAACTGCGGGTGCGTGACGGAGGGACGCTGGTGCCCAGGCTGGTGCCGGCAGAACCCGCGCCACGCCGCTGGAAACCCGAGGGCACCGTGCTGATCACCGGCGGCACCGGTGGTCTCGGCCGGGCACTGGCCCGCCACCTCGTCCGCGAGCACGGCGTGCGCGAACTGCTGCTGCTGAGCCGGTCCGGGGGTGACGCGGCCGAGTTCGACGATCTGGACGCCGAGGTCACGGTGGTGGCGGCGGACGTCGCCGACCGCGCCGCGCTGGCCGCCGCCGTGGCCGGCCGCACCCTCAGCGCCGTGGTCCACCTCGCCGGGGTCGTCGACAACGCCCTCGTCGAGGCGCTGACCTCCGAGCAGCTGACCCGGGTCCTGCGCCCCAAGATCGACGGGGCCGCGAACCTGCACGAACTCGCCGGGACCGCGGACCTGGTGCTGTTCTCCTCGATCGCCGGTGTCCTCGGCGGCATGGGCCAGGCCAACTACGCGGCCGCCAACGCCTACCTCGACGCGCTGGCCGCGCACCGCCGGCACCGGGGGCTGCCCGCGGTGTCCCTGGCGTGGGGGCCGTGGACGGCCGAGATCGGCATGATGGGCAAGCTCGGCGAGGCCGACCGGCGCAGGCTGGCCCCGGCCGGACTGTCCTGTCTGGACGTCGAGGCCGCGCTGCGCCTGTTCGACGCCGCGGTGCGCACGGACGCCCCCGTCGTGGCGCCGGTGCTCTGGACGGCCGACGCGCCCGCCGCGGTCCCGCCGGTGCTCGGCGAGGTCTTCCGCACCCGGGGCCGGGCCGAGGCCCGCGACAGGAGCCCCGAGGCCGTCGGCGACCTGATCCGCGCAACGCTGGCGGCGGTGCTCGGCCACGGTCCGGAGTGGACGGTGTCCCGCGACGCCGCGTTCCGGGACCTCGGCGTGGACTCGCTGACCGCGGTCGAACTCCGCAACCGGTTGGCCGGACTGACCGGGCTGCGCCTGCCGACGACGCTGGTCTTCGACCACCCCACGCCCGGTGCGCTCACCGAACACCTCACCGGGCTGGTCGAGGGCCGCGCCGCCCGGCGGGTGCGCGCACCGGCGCCGGTGTCGACCGAGGAGCCCATCGCCGTGATCGGCATGGCCTGCCGCTTCCCCGGCGGGGTCGCCTCGCCGGAGGACCTGTGGCGGCTGGTGGCGGACAACGTCGACGCGGTCACCGGGGTCCCGGACGGGCGCGGCTGGGCGCTCGACGGCGAACCGGCCGGGTTCGGCGGCTTCCTGCCCGACGTGGCCGAGTTCGACGCGGACTTCTTCGGCCTCTCCCCGATCGAGGCCCTCAGCATGGACCCGCAGCAGCGCCTGCTGCTGGAGACCACCTGGGAGGCACTCGAACGCGCTGGCATCGACCCGCGCGCGCTGGCCGGCACCGACACCGGCGTCTTCACCGGGGTCGGCTACCACGACTACCACTGCGTGGTGCGGGAAGCCGAGCAGCTGCGCGGACACGTGCTCACCGGCGTCTCCGGCGCGGTCGCCTCCGGGCGCATCGCCTACGTGCTCGGCCTGCAAGGACCCGCGGTCACCCTGGACACCGCGTGCTCGTCCTCGCTGGTCGCGCTGCACTGGGCGGTGCGGTCACTGCGGTCCGGCGAAACCTCGCTCATGCTCGCCGGCGGCGTCACCGCGATGGCGACCCCGGACCCGGTCGCCGAGTTCAGCCGACAGGGCGGCGTGTCGCGCGACGGGCGGTGCAAGGCGTTCGCCGAGGCCGCCGACGGCACCGGGCTGTCCGAGGGCGTCGGCGTGCTGGTGCTGGAGCGCCTGTCCGACGCCCGCCGCCACGGGCACCGGCCGCTGGCCGTCATCCGCGGGTCGGCGGTCAACTCCGACGGCGCGTCCAACGGCCTGACCGCGCCCAGCGGGCCCGCCCAGCAGCGGGTGATCCGGGCCGCGCTGGCCGACGCCGGGCTCACCCCCGCCGATGTCGACCTCGTGGAGGCGCACGGCACCGGCACCGCCCTGGGTGACCCCATCGAGGCGCACGCCCTGCTCGCGACCTACGGGCAGGACCGGCAGCGGCCGCTGCTGCTCGGCTCGCTGAAGTCCAACATCGGCCACACCCAGGCCGCCGCCGGGGTCGGGGGCGTGATCAAGGCGGTGCTGGCGCTGCGCCACGGCGAGATCCCGGCGACCCTGCACGTCGACGCCCCGTCGTCGAAGATCGACTGGTCGGCGGGGCGGGTCGAGCTGGTGCGGGAGAACCGGCCGTGGCCACAGACCGGGCGGGTCCGGCGTGCGGCGGTGTCCTCGTTCGGCATCAGCGGCACGAACGCGCACCTCATCCTGGAGGAGGCCACCCCGGAAGAGGTCGGTGACCCGCCCGAGCGGGCCCCCGGGACCGGCGGGCTCGTCCCGTGGGTCCTCTCCGGACACACCGAGGCGGCGCTGCGGGCGCAGGCCGACCGGCTGGCGCGCTGGCCGGGGCCGGGATCGGCGGCCGAGGTCGGCGCGGCGCTGTCTCGGGGCAGGGCCGCGCTCACCCACCGCACCGTCCTGTTCGGACACACGCGGGACGAGCTGCGCGCGGCGCTGACCGGTGCGCTGCGCGTGCGCGCCGCCCGACCGGACGGGCGCACCGCGTTCCTGTTCTCCGGCCAGGGGTCGCAGCGCGCCGGGATGGGACAGGCGCTGCGCGCGGCGTATCCGGCGTTCGCCGAGGCCCACGACGAGGTGCGCGCGGCGTTCCCGCCCGGACTGCTCGACGGCGACCTCGACCAGACCGAGTTCGCCCAGCCGGCGTTGTTCGCCGTCGAGGTCGCGACCTGCCGCCTGCTGGAGTCGTTCGGGGTCCGCGCGGACCTGCTGCTCGGCCACTCCGTCGGCGAGATCGCCGCCGCGCACGTCGCCGGGGTACTCTCCCTCGCCGACGCCGCGACCCTGGTCACGGCCCGGGGGCGGCTGATGCGAACGCTGCCCGGTGGGGTGATGATCGCCCTCGACGCGGCCGAGGACGAGGTGGCGGGCGAGCCCGGGGTGTCCGTCGCCGCGGTGAACGGGCCGGGTTCGGTGGTCATCTCCGGGCCCGAGGACGCCGTCACCCGCGTCGCGTCGCGCTTCGGCGGCGGCCGGCGCCTGCGGGTGTCCCACGCGTTCCACTCCGCACTGGTGGAGCCGGTGCTCGCGCGGTTCCGCGAGGTCGCCGCCGGGATCAGCTACCGGAGCCCGCGCACGCCCGTGGTCTCCACCCTCACCGGAGCCCTCGCCAGCGAGGAGGACCTGCGCACACCCGCGTACTGGGTTCGGCAGCTGCGCGAGACCGTGCGGTTCTCCGAGGCGGTGCTGGCCGCCGGGAGAGCCGGGGCGAGACGCCTGGTCGAGGTCGGCCCCGGCGCGAGCCTGACCGTGCTCGCGCGCGGCATCCTGGGCGAGGACGCGGTGTGCGCGCCGGCGTTGCGGGACGAACCGGACTCGGTGCTGCACGCGGTCGCGGACCTGTTCACCGACGGGGTGGCCGTCGACTTCGCGCCCGCGTTCCCGGGGGTGTCGCCGCACCGGGCGGACCTGCCGACCTACGCCTTCCAGCGCGAGCACTTCTGGCCCGGCCACGACCACGGCGGCCGGGCCTACCGCATCGAGTGGCGGCCGGTCGAGACCGCGCCGGCGGCGCTGTCGGGCACCTGGCTGCTCGTCGACCCGCCACCCGGGCTGGGCGAGGGCCTGGCCCGCCACGGCGCCGAGGTGGTGCTCCTCGCCTCGGGCGCGGGTTTCGCCCAGCGACTCCGGCAGGCCCCGCGGCCCGACGCTGTCGTGCTGTCCACCTCGGACTGCCGTGAGCTGCTGACGCTGGACCGCGAACTGGACGACGAGGTCGGCGTCTGGGCGCTGACGGCCGGCCGGCCCGAGCACGCCGCCGTGCGCGGCCTCGGCCGGGTGCTCGCGCTGGAGAAGCCGCGCCGCTGGCTCGGTTCGGTCGAGCTGCCCGGTGCGCTGGACGAGGACCTGCTCGGCAAGCTGGTCCGGGTACTGGCCGGGCACACCGGTGAGGACCAGGTCCGCATCGCCCCCGACGGGGTGTTCGGCCGCCGGCTGGTCCGGGCACCGCGAACCCCGTCCCGCGCCTGGCGGCCGCACGGCACGATCCTGGTCACCGGCGGGACCGGGGCGCTGGGCGCGCAGGTGGCCCGCTGCTTCGCCGGGCACGCGGACCACCTCGTCCTGGCCAGCCGCCGGGGGCTCGCCGCGCCCGGCGCCCCCGCGCTCGTCGCCGAACTGGCGGCGGCGGGCACCCGGGTCACCGCGCACGCCGTGGACATCACCGACGACGCCGCGCTGGCCGGGCTCGTCGCCGCGCACCCCGACCTCACCGCCGTCGTGCACGCCGCGGGAGTGCTCGACGACGGCATCGTCGACTCGCTGACGCCCGAACGCTTCGACGCGGTGTGGCGACCCAAGGCCCACGCGGCCCGGCGGCTGCACGAGCTGACCCTCGGCCACGACCTCTCGGCGTTCGTGCTGTTCAGTTCCCTGGCCGGGGTGGTCGGCGGCGGTGGGCAGGGCAGCTACGCGGCGGCCAACGCCTACCTCGACGGGCTGGCCGAACACCGCCGCTCGCTCGGCCTGCCCGCGCTGTCGGTGGCGTGGGGCGCCTGGGCGGGCGAGGGCATGGCGGCGGGGGGCGTGCACGCCGAGGGCGTGCGGCCACTGGCGCCGCAGGACGCGCTGACCGCGCTCGAACAGGCCCTGGGCCGCGACGAGCCGTCGGTCGTCGTCGCCGACGTCGACTGGCCGGTGTTCGCCGAGCAGTTCACCGCCGGCCGCCCGAGCCCGCTGCTCGCCGAACTGCACGCCCCGGCCACCAGACGCGCCGACCTCGACGGGCTGACCGGGACCGCGCGCCGCCGGGCGTTGCTCGACCTGGTCGTGCGGCACGCGGCGGCGGCGCTCGGGCACAGCGCGCCCGCCCGGCTCGATCCGGACCGACCGTTCTCCGACGCCGGCTTCACCTCGCTGACGTCGGTCGAACTGCGCAACCGGCTGGCCGCCGAACTCGGTGTCGCCCTCCCGGCCGCCCTGGTGTTCGAGTTCCCGACCGCCCGGGCGCTGGCCGAACACCTGGCCGACCCGGACGAGCCCGAGGACGGCGGCCTCGCTGACGGCCTCGCTGACGACTCCGCTGACGACCCCGGCGACGACCTCGCCGGGGCGAGCGCGGAGGACCTCTTCGAACTCATCGACCGGGAGCTGGGATGAGCAGCGAGCAGAAGCTGCTGGACTACCTCCGGCGGACCACCGCGGACCTGCGCCGGGCGCGGCGGCGGATCAACGAGCTGGAGACCGGCGGGCGCGAGCCGATCGCGCTCGTCGCCGCCGGCTGCCGGTTCCCCGGCGGGGTGAGTTCACCCGAGGAGCTGTGGCGACTGGTGGCCGAGGGCACGGACGCCATCACCGCCGTCCCCGCCGACCGCGGCTGGCACCTGGCGCCCGGCGTCCCCGCCCACGGCGGCTTCCTGACCGGGGCGGACGAGTTCGACCCGGACTTCTTCGGCATCTCGCCCAAGGACGCGCTGTCGATGGACCCCCAGCAGCGCGTCCTGCTGGAGATCACCTGGGAGGCGTTCGAACGCGCCGGGATCGTGCCGGCCTCGGTGCACGGCGAACCGGTCGGGGTGTTCGTGGGCACGAACGGCCAGGACTACCGCGACCTGCTCGTGCACGAACCGGCGCTCGGGATCGGCGCCAACACCGCCGCCGCGAGCCTGTCCGGGCGGGTCTCGTACACCTTCGGCCTGCAGGGCCCGTCGGTCACCGTCGACACCGCGTGCTCCGCCTCGCTGGTCGCGCTGCACCTCGCGGCGCGGGCGCTGCGCGCGGGGGAGTGCTCGCTGGCGCTGGCCGGCGGCGTCACCGTGATGACCACCCCGGGCGTGTTCGCCGAGTTCAGCAGGCAGGGCGGGCTCGCTGCCGACGGCCGGGCCAAGGCGTTCGGTGACGGCGCCGACGGCACGAGCTGGTCCGAGGGCGCCGGCGTCGTCGTGCTGGAGCGGCTCTCCGACGCCCGCCGCCACGGTCACCCCGTGCTGGCGGTGCTGCGGGGCAGCGCGGTGAACTCCGACGGCGCCTCCAACGGCCTCACCGCCCCCAACGGCCGCGCGCAGCGCCGGGTCATCCGGGCCGCGCTCGCCGACGCCGGTCTGTCGGCGCCGGAGGTCGGCGCGATCGAGGCCCACGGCACCGGGACCCGGCTCGGCGACCCGATCGAAGCGGCCGCGCTGCTCGCCACCTACGGGCAGGACCGCGACCGGCCCGCGTTCCTCGGCTCGCTCAAGTCGAACCTCGGGCACACCCAGGCGGCCGCGGGCATCGCCGGCGTGCTCAAGATGACCGAGGCCCTGCGCCGGGGCGAACTGCCCCGCACCCTGCACGCGGACCCGCCGTCGTCCCGGGTGGACTGGGCAGCGGGCGCGGTGGCGCTGCTGCACACCGCGCGCGCCTGGCCGGCGGAGGACACCCCGCGCCGCGCGGCGGTGTCGGCGTTCGGCGTCAGCGGCACGAACGCCCACGTCATCCTCGAACAGGCCCCGGCGGCGCCACCGCGGCAGCCGGCGCCCACGTCCTGGCCGGTCCCGATCCTGGTGTCCGGCCGGGACACCGAGTCACTGCGGGCCCAGGCCGCGGCACTGGCGAAGGTGGCGCCCGACCTGCCCGCCGGCGACCTCGGGCGTGCGCTGGCCGTGCACCGGACGGCGTTCGCGCAGCGGGCGGTGGTGCTCGCGCACGACCCGGAGCAGCTGCGCCAGGGCCTGCGCGCGATCGCGGGCGGCGCCGCCGCGCTGACCGGCCGGGGCAGAACCGACCCCGTGCTGGCGTACGCCTTCTCCGGGCAGGGCGAACAGCGCGTGGACATGGGAGCCGGGCTGGCCGCCCACTACCCGGTGTTCGCGGACGCCTTCCACGCCGCCGGCGGCGCGCTCGCGCCCGGCGCGGACGCCACCCGCGCGGAGTTCGCGCAGCCCGCGCTGTTCGCGTTGGAAGTGGCGCTGTTCCGGCTGCTGGAGTCCTGGGGCGTGCGGCCGGACCACCTGATCGGCCACTCCATCGGCGAGATCGCCGCGGCGCACGTCTCCGGCGTGCTGTCCCTGGCCGACGCGCGCACGCTGGTGACCGAGCGCGCCCGGCTGATGCGGGCGCTGCCCGAGGCGGGCGCGATGGCCGCCGTCGAGGCCGCCGAGCACGAGATCCCGCTCGCGCCGGGGTTGGGCGTCGCCGCGGTCAACGGGCCGTCCTCGGTGGTCGTCTCGGGGACCGAGGCCGAGGTCACGGCCGTCGCCGAGCACTTCGCCGGCCTGGGCCGCCGCACGCGCCGGCTGGCGGTGAGCCACGCCTTCCACTCGCCGCTGATGGACCCGATGCTGGCCGAGTTCGAGGAGGTCGTGTCGGGGCTGTCCTTCGGCGCCGCCGAGATCCCGATCGTGTCCACCGTCACCGGGCGGCTCGCCGGTGACGAGATCCGCTCGCCGCGGTACTGGGTCGACCACGTGCGCCGGACCGTCCGCTTCGCCGACGCGCTGCGGACCGCGGTGGACGCCGGGACGACGGTGCTGGCCGAACTCGGTCCCTCGGCAGTGCTGTCCGGGCTGGCCGCCGCGCACGTGGACGCGGTCCCGCTGCTGCGGGCCGACCGCGACGAGCAGGTGACGGCGCTGACCGCGCTGGCCCGCCTGCACATCCACGGGGTCCGCGTCGACTGGGCGCCGCTCTTCCCCGGCGCCGCCCGGGTCGACCTGCCGACGACCGTGTTCCGGCGGCGGCGGTTCTGGCCAGGCACCGTGGCCGGGGCGCCGCTGCTGGCGCACCGGGTCGACCGGCCGGAGGGCGGGGTGGTCCGCACGGGCACGCTCTCGCTCACCCGCCAGCCGTGGCTGGCCGACCACGTGGTCGACGGGGTGCCGGTGTTGCCAGGCACGGCCTTCACCGAGCTGGTGACGGCCGCGGCCGCCGACCTCGGGCACACCCGGATCGCCGAACTCGTGCTTGAGGAACCCCTCGTCCTCACCGCCGAGACGGAACTCACCCTCGTCATCGACGCCGTCGGCGCCGTCACCGTCCACTCCAGACGGGACGGTTCGTGGACCCGCCACGCGACGGGCACCGTGGACGCCAGCCCGGCCAACCCCGACACCTTCGCCTGGCCGGCGGACGCGCCAGCCGTTGACCTCGAAGGGTTCTACGAGGCGCTGGAGGGGTTCTCCTACGGCCCGGCCTTCCGAGGGCTGCGCGAGGTGCTGCGCCAGGACGGCGCGGTGTTCGCGCGCGTCCGGCTGCCCGAGGAGGTGGCAACGGGCGCGTTCGGCGTGCACCCCGCGCTGCTGGACGCCGCGCTGCACGCCCTGCCGTGGACCGGGGTGGACGCCGCGGCGATGCCGTTCGCCGTCACCGGGCTGACGGTGCACGCCACGGGAGCGAGAGAACTGCGGGTCCGCATCCGGCGCACCGGCCCGGACAGCGTGGCGCTGACCGCCACCGACCCCACCGGGCTGCCGGTGCTCGGCGTCGACGAACTCACCCTCCGGCCCCTGCGGTCGGTCCGGGCGGCCGCGCCGCTGTGGCGCAAGGAGTGGGTGCCCGCCACCGGACACCCACCCGGCCCTGACGACGAGGTCGTCCGGCTGCCCGCGGACGGACACCCGGTCGAGGCCGCGCACCACGCGGCGGCCGTCGCACTGCGGTGCCTCCAGCGGGCGGCCGGGCGACTGGTGCTGGTCACCGGCGGAGAGCTGGCGACGGCGGCCGCCGCTGGGCTCGTGCGCGCCGCGCAGGCCGAGCACCCCGGCCGGTTCGTGCTGGTCGACACCGACGGCGACCCGCTGCTGGTCGACGGCGAGGACGAGGTCCGCGTCCGCGGCGGCGTGGCGCACGTGCCGAGGCTGAGCCGCTTCGCCGCGGTGCCCGCCCCGGTGGCCTTCGACCCCGACGGGATCGTTCTGGTCGCCGGCGGCGGACTCGGCGCGCTGGTCGCACGGCACCTCGTCGAGCACCACGGCGTCCGGCACCTGCTGCTGCTCACCCGCGGCGGCGCCGCCGTGCCCGGTCTGGACGTGCGCGCCTGCGACGTGGCCGACCGGGACGCGCTCGCCGCCGTGCTGGCCACGCTCGACCGGCCGGTGAGCGCGGTCGTCCACGCGGCTGGCGTGCTCGACGACGGCGTGGTCGCCGCGCTGACCCCGGACCGGCTGGCCGCCGTGCTGCGCCCCAAGGTCGACGGCGCGTGGCACCTGCACGAGCTGCTCGGCGACGTCGACGCGTTCGTGGTGTTCTCCTCGGCCGCGTCCGTGCTCGGCGCGGCCGGGCAGGGCAACTACGCGGCGGCCAACGCCTTCCTCGACGCGCTCGCCGAACACCGCAGGGCCGAGGGCAAGTCCGCGCTGTCCGTCCAATGGGGACTGTGGGCGGGCGAGACCGGGATGACGCGGCACCTGACCGAGGCCGACCACCGCCGGCTGGCCCGCTCCGGGGTGCTCCCGCTGCCGGTCGCGGACGCGCTGGCGGCCTTCGACCGGGCACTGGCCGCCGCCGAGCCGGTCCTGGCGGCCGTGCCCTTCGACGTCGCCGCACTGCGGCAGCGGCCGGACCTGCCCGGCGTGCTGCGGGGCCTGGCGCCGAGGGCGGAGCCCGCCCCCAAGCCGGGCCGGGGCCGGCTGCCCGGCGCCACCGAGCGGGAACTCGTCGAACTCGTGTGCGCGCACGTGACACTCGTGCTGGGCCACGACGACGGGGCGGTGCTCGACGCCGACCGGCCCTTCCGCGACCTCGGGTTCGACTCACTGGCCGGGATCGAACTGCGCAACCGGCTCGGCGCCGCCACCGGGCTGAGCCTGCCGGCGACCGCCGTGTTCGACCACCCCACGCCCCGGGCGCTGGCCCGGTTCCTGCTGGCGTCCCTGGCTCCCGCACCCGAGAAGTCCACTGTGGACGTGGCAGTGCCTGTGGCCGACGACCCGGTCGTCATCATCGGCATGGCCTGCCGCTATCCCGGCGGCGTCCACACCCCCGAGGACCTGTGGCGGCTGCTCTGCGCGGAAGGGGACGCGATCGGGGCGTTCCCGGACGATCGCGGCTGGGACACCAGCCCCGCCGGGTACGCGGCCGCGGGCGGGTTCCTGGACGACGCGGCCGGGTTCGACGCGGAGTTCTTCGGGATCTCGCCCCGCGAGGCGACGAGCATGGACCCGCAGCAGCGGATCCTGCTGGAGGTCGGCTGGGAGGCGGTGGAGCGCGCCGGCATCCCGCCGCTGTCCCTGCGGGGCAGCCGGACCGGTGTGTTCGCCGGCGTGATGTACCACGACTACGGCGTCGGCGCGGGCACGACGAGTCCCGGCAGCATCGTGTCCGGGCGGATCGCCTACGTCCTCGGCCTGCAGGGCCCGGCGCTGACGATCGACACGGCGTGCTCCTCCTCGCTGGTCGCGCTGCACTCCGCCGCGGCGGCGCTGCGCGCGGGGGAGTGCACACTCGCGCTGGCCGGCGGCGTGACCGTGCTGGCGACCCCGGCGCCGTTCGAGGAGTTCGCCCGCCAGGACGGGCTCTCGCGCGATGGCCGGTGCCGGTCGTTCGGGGCCGGCGCCGACGGCGTCGGCTGGGCCGAAGGCGCCGGGGTGCTCGTGCTGGAGCGGCTCTCCGACGCGCGGCGCAACGGCCACGACGTGCTGGCGCTCGTGCGGGGCAGCGCCGTCAACTCCGACGGCGCGTCCAACGGCCTCACCGCGCCGCACGGCCCCGCCCAGCAGCGGGTCATCCGCCAGGCGCTCGCCAGCGCCGGACTGTCCACCTCGGAGGTGGACGTGGTCGAGGCACACGGCACCGGAACGGCCCTGGGTGACCCGATCGAGGCGCAGGCGCTGCTCGCCACCTACGGCCAGGACCGGCAGCGGCCGCTGCTGCTCGGCTCGGTCAAGTCCAACCTCGGGCACACGCAGGCCGCCGCCGGAGTGGCCGGGGTGATCAAGGCGGTGCTGGCGATGCGGCACGGCCACGTTCCGGCGACGCTGCACGCCGACGAGCCGTCCCCGCACGTGGACTGGTCGGCGGGCGCCGTGGAGCTGGCCACCCGGGCGCGGCCGTGGCCCGACGCCGGCCGTCCCCGCAGGGCCGGGGTGTCCTCGTTCGGGATCAGCGGGACGAACGCCCACGTGGTCCTCGAAGGCGTCCCGGAGCCCGAGCGGGCGGCCCGGCCCGAGCCGGGGCCGCCGGTGCCCTGGGTGCTCTCGGCCAGCAACCCCACCGCGCTCGCGGCACTGGCCGAGCGGCTGCCGGCCGACGAGTCCCCGGTGGACGTCGGCCACTCCCTGGTGACGACGCGGTCGGAGTTCGCCCACCGCGCGGTGCGGCTGCCGGACGGCACGGTGCTCGCCGAAGGCCGGGTCGTCGACGGCGCCACGGCGCTGCTGTTCAGCGGCCAGGGCACGCAGCGGGCGGGCATGGGGGCCGAGCTGCTGGGGCTGGACCTGGCGGACGCCGACCTCGATCGGACGGAGTTCGCGCAGCCCGCGCTGTTCGAGTTCCAGGTGGCGCTGGCCCGGCGGCTGGCCGAGCACGGCGTGCGGCCGGACTTCGTCGCCGGGCACTCCGTCGGCGAGTTCGCCGCCGCCCACATCGCGGGCGTGTTCTCGCTGGCGGATGCCCGGAGGCTGATCGCGGCGCGGGGCGCGCTGATGCAGCGCCTCGCGGGTGGCGCGATGGTCGCCCTCGACGTCGCCGAGGACGAGGTCGAACTCGACCCCGGCGTGTCGATCGCCGCGGTGAACGGACCGCGTTCGGTGGTGGTCTCCGGCGCCGCCGACGCCGTCGCACGGGTGGCGGCGCGCCACGGCGGCGGGACCCGGCTGCGGGTCTCCCACGCGTTCCACTCGGCACTGGTGGACCCGGTGCTGGACGAGTTCCGCGCCGTCGCCAGCGAGGTCACCTACGCGGAGCCGGAGATCCCGTTCGTCTCGACGGTCACCGGCGGACTGGTCTCGGCCGAGCTGTGCACCCCGGAGTACTGGGTGCGGCAGGTGCGCGAGACCGTCCGGTTCGCCGCCGCGGTCACCGAACTCGCGGCGCGGGGCGTGGCGACCTTCCTGGAGGTCGGCCCTGACGCCACGCTGTCCGCGCTGGGCCGCCAGTGCGTGACGGGGCCGGCCTTCATCCCGGCCCTGCGCCGGGAGGGGGAGGAGCCGGCCCAGTTCCTGACCGCGCTCGCGCGGGCCTACGTCCGGGGCGTGCCGGTCGACTGGACGCCGTACTACCCCGGTGCCCGGCGGGTGCCGCTGCCCACGTACCCGTTCCACCACGAGCGGTTCTGGCTGACGGCGCCACCGGCCGACCTGCTCGGCCCGCCGGTGGCCCTACCCGCCAGCGGCGCGGTCGTGTTCACCGGGCGGCTCTCGCACCGGGCGCAGCCGTGGCTGGCCGACCACGCCGTGCGCGGCACCGTGCTGCTGCCCGGGACCGGGTTCGTCGAGCTGGCCCGCCGCGCCGCCGAGCAGATCGGCTGTGCGGGGCTGGGGGAACTCGTCCTCGAAGCGCCGCTGGTCCTCGGGCCGGACACCGAGGTCGAACTCCGCGTCGAGCTGGGGCCGCCGGACGAGGACGGCGGCCGAGCCGTGTCCGTGCACTCCCGCGCCGACGGCGACTGGGTCCGGCACGGCCGAGGCCACGTCGGTGCCGGCGGCGGTGAGCCCGTCGCGCTGCGCGCGTGGCCGCCCGAGGGCGCCGAGCGGCGCGACCTGACCGGCGCCTACGACCGGCTCGCCCTCCGCGGCTACGACTACGGCCCGGCGTTTCGGGGACTGCGCGCGATGTGGACACGAGGGGACGAGGTGTTCGCCGAGGTCGCGGTGCCCGAAGGGCTCGACGTCGCCGGGTTCGGCCTGCACCCGGCCCTGCTCGACGCCTGCCTGCACGCCCGCCTGCTCACCGACGGCGACGACCGCACGCTGCTGCCCTTCGCCTGGTCCGGGGTGCGGCTGCACCGCGCCGGGGCCCGCTCGGTGCGGCTGCGGATCACCTCGGACGGCCAGACCATGCGGCTGGACCTGGCCGACGCGGACGGTGAGCCCGTGGCGACGGTGGAGTCCCTGGCCGGGCGTCCGGTCAGCGAGGACCAGCTCGCCGGACCCACCCGCCGTGACTGGCTGTGGCGGGTGGTGTGGGACGAGGTCGACGTGCGGCCGCTGCCCGCGCCCGACGTCGAGGTCTGGACCGCCCCGGACGGGCCGGACGCCGGCGAGGTCGTGGCGGCCGCGCTCACCGCCGTCCAGGACGCGCTCGCCGCGGACCGGCGGCTGCTCGTGCGCACCGACGGCGACCTCCACGGCGCGGTCGCCAACCCGGCGCACGCCGCCGTCTGGGGTCTGGTCCGGGCGGCGCAGGCCGAACACCCGGGGCGCTTCTTCCTCGTGGACGGTGACCCGGTGATCACCGGAGAACCCGAACTCTCGGCGCGCCACGGCGTGTTCCGCCGCCCCCGGCTGTCCACCGCGCACGCGGCGGAGAACACCTGGTGGGCGGGCGGGGGCACCGTGCTGATCACCGGCGGCACCACGGGGCTCGGCGCGCTGGTGGCCAGGCACCTCGTCGCCGGGGGAGCGGCGGACGTGCTGCTGCTCAGCCGCCGAGGCGAGGACGCGCCCGGGGCGCGGGACCTGCGGGACGAACTCGGCGTGCGGATCGTGGCCTGCGACGTCACCGACCGGGCGGCCCTGGCCGCGGTGCTCGCGGCCGAGCCGGACCTGTCCGCGGTCGTGCACGCGGCCGGTGTCGCCGACAACGCGGTGACCGCCGCGCTCACCCCGGCGCAGCTGGCGCGGGTGTTCGGGGCCAAGGCCGACGGCGCTCGGCACCTGCACGAACTGACCCTCGACCGCGACCTGACCGCGTTCGTGCTGTTCTCCTCCGCCGCCGGGCTGACCCTCGGCGCTGGCCAGGGCGCGTACGCGGCGGCCAACGCCTACCTCGACGGGCTGGCCAGCCTGCGCCGCGCGGCCGGGCTGCCCGCGTCGGCACTGGCGTGGGGGCTGTGGGCGGACACCCCGGCGCCGGCCGCGCACCGGCAGCGCCTGCACCGCCTCGGCATGCCCCCGTTGCCCACGGCCGACGCGCTCGCGCTGCTGGACGCGGCCGTCGGCCTGGGCAACGCGGTGCCGCTGCGACTGGATCTCGCCGCGCTGCGCGCCCGGGCCGACGACGTGCCGCCGGTGCTGCGCCCGCTGGTCGGCGCCGGCCGCGAGCCCAGGGCGGCCGAGCCGGCCGCAGTGGCCGAATGCGATCTGCTCGGCCTGGTCCGGTCGCACGTCGCCGCCGTGCTCGGGCACGCCAGCGCGGCGGCGATCGACCCCGGCCGGCCACTGCGCGACCTCGGCTTCGACTCGCTGGCCGCGGTCGAACTGCGCAACCTCCTGGGCGGCGAGACCGGGCTGAGCCTGCCCGCGACGCTGGTCTTCGACCACCCGACGGCCGCGGCCGTGGCCGAGTACCTGCGGACGCGGCTGGCCCCGGCGGCGGGACCCGCTCCCGCCGAGGAGCAGCCCGCGGCCGAGCCGGGCGAACCGATCGCGATCATCGGCATGGCCTGCCACCTGCCCGGCGGCGTGCGCTCCCCGGAGGAACTCTGGGAACTCGTGGTGCACGGGCGGGAGGCGATCACCGGCTTGCCCACCGACCGGGGCTGGGACCTGCGCGGGGTCACCGTCGAGGGCGGGGGCTTCCTGACCGGGGCCGCCGACTTCGACGCCGGGTTCTTCGGCATCAGCCCGGCGGAGGCGGTCCGCACCGATCCCCAGCAGCGGCTGCTGCTGGAGGTGGCCTGGGAGGCGCTGGAACGCGCCGGGATCGACCCGCACTCGCTGAAGGGCAGCCGGACCGGCGTGTTCACCGGCGTCATGTACCACGACTACCCGGGGGCCACGACCGCGGGCAGCGCCGTCCCCGGCCGGATCGCCTACCAGCTCGGCCTGCAGGGGCCGACGATGACCGTGGACACCGCCTGCTCGTCCTCGCTGGTGGCCCTGCACCTGGCCAGCCAGTCGCTGCGGCTCGGCGAGTCCCGGCTGGCACTGGCCGGCGGCGTCACCGTGCTGTCCACTCCGGACAGCCTGGTGCGGTTCGGCGAGCTGGGCGTGCTCTCGCCGGACGGCCGCTGCCGGTCCTACGCCGCGGGCGCGGCCGGGGCGGGCTGGGCGGAGGGCGCTGGCCTGCTCGTGCTGGAACGGCTCTCCGACGCCCAGCGCAACGGGCACCCGGTGCTGGCCGTGGTCCGGGGCAGCGCGGTCAACTCCGACGGCGCGTCCAACGGCATGACCGCGCCCAACGGCCCGGCCCAGCAGCGGGTCATCCGACAGGCGCTCGCCGCGGCCGGGCTCGACGCGTCCGAGGTGGACGCGGTGGAGGGCCACGGCACCGGAACCGAGCTGGGTGACCCGATCGAGGTCCAGGCGCTGCAGGCGGTGTACGGGCAGGAGCGGCCGGTGTGGCTCGGGTCGGTCAAGTCCAACCTCGGCCACACCCAGGCGGCGGCCGGGGTGGCCGGGGTGATCAAGATGGTCCTCGCGCTGCGGCACGGCACCCTGCCGCCGAGCGTGCACGCGGACACGCCCTCGGCGCACGTCGACTGGGCGGCGGGCGGGGTCCGGCTGCTCGCGCACGCCCGGCCGTGGCCCGCCGGACGCCGGCGCCGGGCCGCTGTCTCCTCGTTCGGCATGAGCGGCATCAACGCGCACGCGATCATCGAGCAGGCCCCCGCCGCCGCGCGACCCGCCGCGGGCGTGGCGCCGTCGGTCGTGCCGTGGGTCTTCTCCGCGCACAGCGCGGCGGCGCTGCGGGCACAGGCGGCGCGGCTGGTGTCCACTGTGGACAGTCCGGCCGACGTCGGCTTCTCGCTGGCGACGACCCGGGCGAGGCTGCCCCACCGGGCCGTCGTGCTCGGCGCCGACCGGGATGAGCTGCTCGCGCGGCTGCGCGAGTTCGACGTGATCGAGGGGGACACGCTCGACGGCGGCAGGACGGCGTTCCTGTTCAGCGGCCAGGGCTCGCAGCGCGCCGGCATGGGCCGCGGCCTGTACGCGGCGTACCCGGTGTTCGCGCGGGCCTTCGACGCGGTGTGCGCCCACTTCGCGGCACCGGTGCGGGAGATCACCTTCGCCGCAGACAGCACCCGGCTCGACGCGACCGAGCACACGCAGCCCGCGCTGTTCGCCCTGGAGGTCGCCCTCTTCCGGCTCCTGGAGTCGTGGGGCCTGCGGCCGGACGTGCTCATCGGGCACTCCATCGGCGAACTGGCGGCGGCGCACGTGGCCGGCATCCTCTCGCTGGCGGACGCCTGCCTGCTGGTCCAGCGGCGCGGCCAGCTGATGGCGGCCCTGCCGGGCGGCTCGATGATCGCGGTGCGGGCCGCCGCTGCCGACGTGGCGCCCGGGGTGGACCTGGCGGCGGTCAACGGCCCGTCGTCGGTCGTGCTCTCCGGCGAGGACGCGACGATCCGCGCGGTGGGCGAGCGGTTGTCGGCGCGCGGCCACCAGGTCACCGCGCTGCGCGTCTCGCACGCGTTCCACTCCGCCGCGATGGACCCGATGCTGGCGGAGTTCCGGGAGGTCACCGAGTCGCTCACCTACGCGGAGCCGCGCATCCCCGTGGTCTCGGGCCTCACCGGTCGCATCGCCACCGGCGCGGAACTGCGCTCGCCCGAGTACTGGGTGCGGCACGTCCGCGAGACCGTGCGCTTCGGCGACGGGCTGGACACCCTGCGCGGCCACGGAGTGACCCGCTACCTCGAACTCGGACCCGACGGCGCGCTCGCCGCGATGGTGACCGGCCAGACCGTGGTGTCCGCGCTGCGCCGCGACCGCGATGAGGTGCGCAGCCTGCTCGCCGCCGTGGCCGCCCTGCACGTGCGCGGCGCGGCGGTGGACTGGGCGGAGCTGTTCGCGGGCAGCGGCGCCCGGCGGGTGCCGCTGCCGACCTACGCCTTCCAACGCGAGCGGTACTGGGCCGGCCCGGCCACACCCGACATCGGCCGGTGGCGCTACCGCGTGGACTGGCGCCCGGCCGAGGTGGTGGACACGACACCGCCGGGAACGTGGACCGTCCTGGTCCCGCCGGGCGCACCGGATGATCCGTGGCCCGCCGCGCTCGGCAGGGCGCTCGGTGCCAGCGTCCGAGTCGCCGGCAGCCCCGTCGAGACGGCGGGCGTGCTGTCCTTCCTGGATCTTCAGGGCACCCTCGACCTGGTCACCTCCGGTGCGGGGGAGCGGATCTGGTCGCTCACCCGCAACGCGGCCACCTCCCCGGAGGCCGCCGCGGTCTGGGGCCTTGGCCGGGTCGCCGCCCTGGAGCAGCCGCACCGGTGGGGCGGGTTGATCGACCTGCCCGAGGTCCCCGACGAGCAGGCGGTCCGGCGGGTGCTCGGCACGCTCGCCGCCGGCGAGGACCAGGTGCGGATCGCCCCGACCGGCGTGCTGGCCGCCCGGCTGACGCCCGCGCCCGCCACCCCGGCCCGCCAGTGGCGCCCCCACGGGACGGTCCTGGTCACGGGCGGCACCGGGGCACTGGGCACCGAGGTCGCGCGCTGGCTGCTGCGCACCGGCGCAGACCACGTCGTGCTCGCGAGCCGCCGCGGCGTCGCCACCGCCGACCTGGACCAGGACGTCACGCTCGAAGCCTGCGATGTGGGCGAGCGCGAGGCCGTCGCCCGGCTGCTCGACCCGCGGCGCCCGCTCACCGCGATCTTCCACGCGGCGGGCGTGCTCGACGACGGCGTGCTCGACACGCTCACCCCGCCGCGGCTGGAACCGGTGCTGCGGGCCAAGTCCGTCGCCGCCTGGCACCTGCACGAGCTGTCCGCCGCGCACCCGCTGACGGCGTTCGTGCTGTTCTCGTCGGTGGCCGGAACCCTCGGTGGCGCGGGGCAGGCGGCCTACGCGGCGGCCAACGCCGGCCTGGACGCGCTCGCGCGGCTGCGCCGCGCCCACGGGCTGCCGGCGACCTCGATCGCGTGGGGGCCCTGGGCGGGTGGGGGCATGGCCGCGAGAACGACCGCGGCCACGTCGTGGCCGGGGGTGCGCGCCATGCCACCAGAGCTGGCCATCGCCGCGTTGCAGCAGACCCTGGACGCCGATGACATCGACATCACCGTCGCCGACGTCCACTGGGAGAGCTTCGCCGCCGCCTTCACCGCGGTCCGCCGCAGCCCGCTGCTCGCCGCACTCTGGCAGCCGCCCCGCCCGACCGCGCGCCCCGCCGCCGGAGATTCACTGGAAGCGCTGGTGCGCGAGCAGATCAGCGCGGTGCTGGGACACCGCGACCCGGCCGCGCTCGACCCCCGCGCGGACCTCGGCGACCTCGGATTCGACTCGCTCACCGCGGTGGACCTGCGCAACCGGCTCGCCGAGGCCACCGGGCTGCGGCTGCCCCCGACCCTGGTGTTCGACCACCCGAACCTCGCCGAACTCCTCGCGCACCTGGCGGAGCTGCGCGGCGAGGGGCAGGCCCCGGCCGAGCGGACCGTGCTCGCCGACCTCGACCGGCTCGAAGCGGCCGTCGCCGCGCTCGACGGCCAGCGGCTGCGGCGGTTCCAACTGGGCGCGCGGTTGCAGGCGCTGGTCGCCAAGGTGCACCAGGCGCTGGACGGCGACCCCGGTGAGGACCTCGCCGAGGCCACCGCCGAGGACCTCTTCGAGTACCTGGACAAGGAGGTCGGCTGATGGCTGACGAGCAGCGCCTGCTGGAGTACCTCAAGCGCGCCACCGCCGAGGTCAAGCAGCTGCGCCGGCGGCTGCGGGTGGTCGAGTCCGGTGTGCTCGAACCGATCGCCGTGATCGGGATGGCCTGCCGCTACCCCGGCGGTGTCACCTCCCCCGAACAGCTGTGGCGGCTCGTCGCCGAGGGCCGCGACGTCGTCGGCGACGCGCCGCCGGAGCGCGGCTGGGACCTGCGCGTCAAGGGCGGTTTCCTGGACCACGCCGCCGAGTTCGACGCCGCCTTCTTCGGGATCTCCCCCCACGAGGCGCTCGCGACCGACCCGCAGCAGCGGCTGCTGCACGAGGTGTCCTGGGAGGCGCTGGAACGAGCCGGGCTGCCCGCCCGAACGCTGCGCGGCACCCCCGTCGGCGTGTTCGTCGGCTCGAACGGCCAGAGCTACTGGGACCTGGTCCGGGACAACCCCGAGCTGTCCGGCAGCGCGAACGCCTCGGCCGCCATCCTGTCCGGCCGGCTGTCCTACACCTTCGGCTGGGAGGGCCCGACGCTGACGGTGGACACCGCGTGCTCCTCGGCGCTGGTCGCGATCCACCTGGCCGCCCAGTCGCTGCGGTCCGGCGAGACCTCGCTCGCACTCGCCGGTGGGGTCACCGTCATGTCCACGCCCGGAGTGTTCGTCGAGTTCACCCGCCAGGGCGCGCTGTCCGCAGACGGCCGGTGCCGGTCGTTCGCCGAGGGCGCCGACGGCACCGGCTGGGCCGAGGGGATCGGTGTGCTGGTCCTGGAACGGCTCTCCGACGCCCGCCGCAACGGGCACCGCGTGCTGGGCGTGGTGCGCGGTTCCTCGGTCAACTCCGACGGCGCGTCCAACGGCTTCGCCGCGCCCAACGGCTCCGCGCAGCAGCGGGTCATCCGCGAGGCGCTGGCCAGTGCGCGGCTGAGCGCCGCCGACGTCGACCTGGTGGACGGGCACGGCACCGGGACGGTGCTCGGCGATCCGATCGAGGTGCGGGCGCTGCTGGCCACCTACGGGCAGCGCACCGCCGGGGCGCCGCTGTGGCTGGGCTCGCTGAAGTCGAACATCGGGCACAGCCAGGCCGCCGCCGGGGTCGGCGGCGTGATCAAGGTGCTCATGGCGATGCGGCACGGGATCATGCCGCGCAGCCTGCACGCGGAGCAGCCGACGTCCAAAGTGGACTGGGACGCGGGCGCGGTGCGGCTGCTCGCCAGGGCCCGCCCGTGGCCGCGCGCGGACAGGCCCCGCCGGGCCGGGGTGTCGGCGTTCGGCGTCAGCGGCACCAACTCCCACGTGATCCTTGAGGAGCCGGACCAGGAACCGCAGCCCGCGCCGAGCACCGTTGTCTCGCCCTGGCTGGTCTCGGCGAAGGACCCGGCCGCGTTGCGGGACCGGGCCAGGCAGCTGCACGGGCACGTGAACACGCCGGACGTGGCCAGAGCGCTGGCGACCACCCGGGACACCTTCGACCACCGGGCCGCGCTGCTCACGCCCGACGAGCCGACCCTGCGGGCGCTGGCCGAGGGCACGCCGGCGCCCGGCCTGCTGCGCGGGCGCGCCCGCCCGGGCAAGCTCGCGTTCGTCTTCTCCGGGCAGGGCGCCCAGCGTGCCGGAATGGGGCTGGGACTCGCCGCGCGCTACCCGGTGTTCGCCGCCGCCTTCGAGGAGATCGTCGACCGCTGCGGCGTGCGGGCCGCGCTGTCCGACGAGGACCTGCTCAACCAGACCGGCAACGCCCAGCCCGCGCTGTTCGCGGTCGAGGTCGCGCTGTACCGGCTGTTCGAGTCGTGGGGCGTGCGGCCGGACCTGGTGTGCGGGCACTCGATCGGCGAGGTCGCCGCCGCGCACGTCGCCGGGGTGCTCTCCCTCGACGACGCGTGCACCCTGGTGACCGCCCGCGCCCGGCTGATGCAGGCCCTGCCCGCCGGCGGCGCGATGGTGGCGATCCCCGCGGCCGAGTCGGCCGTGCGAGCCCTGCTGCCCGGCGGGGTGTCGATCGCGGCGGTCAACGGCCCCGCCGCCGTCGTCGTCTCCGGCGACACCGACGCCGTGCTGGAACTGGCCGGGCACTTCGAGCGGACCAAGCGGCTCCCGGTCTCCCACGCGTTCCACTCGGCGCGGATGGAGCCGATGCTGGCGGAGTTCCGCGCCGTCGTCGACGGGCTGACGCTGCGCGAACCCCGGGTGCCGGTGGTGCCGACCGCCGCCGGCGGCGGCGCGGTGTCCACCGCCGACTACTGGGTGGGCCAGGTGCGGGACACCGTCCGGTTCGCCGAGGCCGTGCGCACCCTGGTGCACGCCGGGGTCACCTCGGTGCTGGAGGTCGGTCCCGGCGGCCTGACGCCGATGGTCGAGGACTGCGCTCGCGGCACCACCGCCGTTCCCGCCCTGCGGCGCGGGCGGGACGAGGAGACCGCCGTGGTCACCGCGCTGGCGCGGCTGCACGTCACCGGGACCGAGGTCGACTGGGCGGCCTACTTCGGCGGGACCGGCCCCGGCCCGGACCTGCCCACCTACCCGTTCCGGCCCCAGCACTTCTGGCCGAGGACCGCGGACCTGCTCGGTGCGCCCGTGCCGCTGGCGGAGTCCGAGGACGTGGTGTTCACCGGGGTCCTGTCCACACGCCGCCAGCCCTGGCTCGCCGACCACGTCGTCGGCGGCCGGGTGCTCGTTCCGGGCGCCGCGCTGCTGGAGATGGCCGTGCACGCCGCGGACCGGCTCGGGTGCGCCCGCGTGCGAGAACTGCTGCTGCGGGCGCCGCTGGAACTCACGCCGGACGTCCCGGTCACCGTGCAGCTGCGGGTGCGGGGCGCGGACGGCACCGGGACCCGCGCGCTGTCGCTGCACGCCGACCACGACGGCGCCTGGACCCTGCACGCGACCGGCGCGCTGGACGACGGGGCCGCCGCCGGGTGGACTCCGACCTGGCCGCCCGGGGGCGCCGAGCAGGTCGACATCACCGGCGTCCACGACCGGTTCGCCGAGTCCGGGCTGGTCTTCGGCCCGGCCTTCCAGGGCCTGACGGCACTGTGGACCGGCCACGACGAGGTCTTCGCCGAGGTCGAGCTGCCCCAGCGGGAACGCGTCGACGCCGACCGCTTCGGTCTGCCGCCCGCGCTGCTCGACGCGGTGCTGCACGCCGTGCCGCACACCGGTGTCGGCGACGGCGCGCCGGTGCTGCCGTTCCTGTGGAGCGAGGTCACCGTGCACGCCCGCGGCGCCGTCGCCGTCCGGGCCCGGCTGCGGCGGGTGTCGGCGGAGGCGGTGTCGATCGAGCTGGCCGACATCGCCGGAACCCCGGTCGCCTCCATCGGCTCGCTCACCCTGCGGCCCCCCGAGACGCCCGTCCCCCGGGACACCTACGTGCTCGACTGGCCGGAGGTCCCCGTGGGTGCGCCAACGGGGCAGGACGTGCTCGTCACGGTCCCCGGCGGCACGGCGCGGGACCGGGTCGCCTGGGCGCTGGAGCGCCTGCGGGGCTGGCTCGCCGAGCAGCGGCCCGGCCGGCTGGTCCTCCTCACGCGCGGCGCGGTGTGCGCGCGACCCGGTGGCCCGGCCGCCGATCCCGCCGCGGCCGCGGTGTGGGGGCTGGTGCGGTCGGCCCAGACCGAGCACCCGGGCCGGTTCGTCCTGGTCGACACCGACGACCCCGGCGGCGTCGCCGAGCGGCTCGGCACGGACGAACCGCAGCTGGTGATCCGCGAGGGCCGGGTGCACGCCGCCCGGCTGGCGCGGCCCGACACCGAGGGCACGCTGGTCCCGCCCGCCCCGCACTGGCGGCTGGCCCACTCCGGCGGCGGCACCATCGACGACCTGCACCTGGCCGAGCACCCCGGCGCCGGCGCCCCGCTGACCCAGGGCCAGGTCCGGGTGGCCGTCCGCGCCGTCGGCCTCAACTTCCGCGACGTCGTCACCGTGCTCGGCATGTACCCCGGCGCGCAGCCGGGGCCGGTGTGCGGCGAGGCGTCCGGCGTCGTGCTCGACACCGGCCCCGGCGTCACCGGGCTGCGTCCCGGCGACCGCGTGACCGGCCTGTTCCTCGACGGGGTCGGCCCGTCGGCGATCACCGACCAGCGGCTGGTCACGGTGTTCCCGGACGAGTGGTCCTTCGCGCGGGCGGCCGCCGTGCCACTGGTGTTCCTCACCGCCTACTACAGCTTCGTGGACCTCGCCCAGCTGCGCGCGGGCGAGTCCGTGCTGATCCACGCGGGCACCGGCGGGGTCGGCATGGCCGCCATCCAGCTCGCGCGGCACCTCGGCGCCGAGATCCACGCGACGGCGAGCCCCGCCAAGCACCGGGTCCTGCGCGAGCTGGGTGTGCCCGCCGAGCGGATCGCCTCCTCCCGCAGCCTCGACTTCGAGGAGCACGTGCGGCGCGCCACCGGCGGCCGCGGCGTCGACGTGGTCCTCAACGCGCTGGCCGCCGAGTTCGCCGACGCGTCGCTGCGGCTGCTCGGCCCCGGCGGCCGGTTCGTCGAGATGGGCAAGACCGACATCCGCGACGAGCATGACCTGCCGGGCATCCGCTACCGCGCGTTCGACCTGCTCGACGCCGGACCGGACCGGATCGGCGCGATGCTCGCCGAGCTGATGGCCCTGTTCCGGGCCGGTGCGCTGACGCCGCTGCCGATCACGGCCTGGGACGTGCGCGAAGCCCGCGAGGCGTTCCGGTTCATGAGCCACGCCCGCCACACCGGCAAGCTCGTGCTGACCCTGCCGCGCGAGCCGGCGCCCGGCGGCACGGTCCTGATCACCGGCGGCACCGGCGCGCTCGGCCGCGCCCTGGCCCGCCACCTGCTGGCGCGGGGGCTGCGGGTGGTGCTGCTCAGCCGCACCGGGACCGCCGGCGAACTCGGCGACGCGGTGACCGTGGTCAACGCCGACGTCGCCGACCGCGACGCGCTGCGGCGGGTGCTCGCGGCCATCCCGGCCGAGCACCCGCTCACGATGGTGGTGCACGCGGCCGGCGTGCTCGACGACGGCGTGCTCGCCGCGCAGACGCCGCAGCGGCTTTCGGCCGTGCTGCGGCCCAAGGTCGACGGCGCCGCACACCTGCACGAGCTGGCCGGCGACGTCGACGCGTTCGTCGTGTTCTCCTCGGCCTCGGGCACCGTCGGCGGCCCGGGGCAGGGCGGGTACGCGGCGGCCAACGCCGCCCTCGACGCGCTGGTCACCCGGCGCCGGCTCGCCGGCCTGACCGGGACCGCGCTGGCCTGGGGGCCCTTCGCCGCCGACGCGGGCATGACCAGCGGGCTCGCCGAGGCCGACCGGCGCCGGCTCGCCCGCTCCGGCTTCCCACCGCTGTCCGTGCCGGCGGGGCTGGCGCTGTTCGACCGCCTGGTCGGCGGGCCCGCCGCGGTGGCCTACCCGGTCCTGCTGGACCGCGCCGCGATCCGGGCCGGCGGCGAGATCCCGCACCTGCTGCGGGGACTGGTCGAGCACGCCGCGCCGAAACCCGCCCCCGCCGCCCGGTCCGGTGCCTCCGGTGCGGCCACGCTGGAGTTGGTGCGGGCGCAGGCCGCACTCGTGCTGGGGCACGCCTCGGTCGCCGCGATCGGGCCCGACCGGCCGTTCCAGGAACTCGGCTTCGACTCCCTGTCCGCCGTCGAGCTGCGCAACCGCCTGGAGCGGCTGACCGGGGTCGCGCTGCCGGCGACGGTCATCTTCGACCACCCGACCCCGGCCGCGCTCGCGGCGCACCTCGGCGCGGAGCCGGTGCGGCCCGAACCGGTCGCACCGGGCCCGTCGTCCACCGCGGACGACCCGGTGGTCATCGTCGGCATGGCCTGCCGCTACCCGGGCGGCGTGCGCGACCCGGAGGACCTGTGGCGGCTGCTCATCGAGGGCCGCGACGCGGTGACCGGCTTCCCCACCGACCGCGGCTGGGACCTCGCCGCGGTGCACGACGCGAGCCGGAGCCGGCCCGGCACGACCTACACCGACCGGGGTGGCTTCCTCGACGACGCCGCGGAGTTCGACGCGGAGTTCTTCGGCATCTCGCCTCGGGAGGCGCTGGCGACCGACCCGCAGCACCGGCTGCTGCTGGAGACCTCGTGGGCCGCGCTGGAAAGCGCGGGCATCGACCCGGCGTCGCTGCGCGGCAGCGCGACCGGGGTGTTCGCCGGACTGATCCTCAACGACTACGCGGCGCTGGAGTTCCCCGAGTCCGTTCCGGGCAACTTCGGCACCGGCGTCGCCGGCAGCGTCGCCTCCGGGCGGCTGGCCTACCTGCTCGGCCTGGAAGGACCCGCGGTCACCGTCGACACGGCCTGCTCGTCGTCGCTGGTCGCGATGCACCTCGCGGCGCAGTCGCTGCGCACCGGCGAGTGCGACCTGGCCGTCGCCGGCGGCGCGACCGTGCTGTGCACACCGGTCAGCTTCGTCGAGTTCTCCCGGCAGGGCGTGCTCTCCCCGGACGGCCGCAGCCGCTCGTTCGCGGCGGGCGCCAACGGTGCGGGCTGGGCCGAGGGCGCCGGGGTCGTCGTGCTGGAACGGCTCTCCGCCGCCCGCCGCCTCGGCCACGAGGTCCTGGCCGTGCTGCGCGGCTCGGCGGTCAACTCCGACGGTGCGTCCAACGGCCTGACCGCGCCCAACGGCCTCGCCCAGCAACGGGTCATCCGCTCCGCGCTCGCGGCCGCCGGCCTGAGCCCGTCCGATGTGGACGTCGTGGAGGCGCACGGCACCGGGACCGTCCTCGGTGACCCGATCGAGGCCGGGGCGGTGCTGGCCACCTACGGCCAAGACCGGGACCGGCCGGTGTGGCTCGGGTCGGTCAAGTCCAACCTCGGCCACACCCAGGCCGCCGCCGGAGTGGCCGGCGTGATCAAGATGGTGCTGGCCATGCGGCACGGCGTGCTGCCGAGGACCCTGCACGTGGACGCCCCGTCCCCGCACGTCGACTGGTCCGCCGGCGCCGTCTCGCTGCTCACCGAGGCCCAGCCGTGGCCACAGCCGCGCCGGGCCGCGGTGTCCTCGTTCGGGATCAGCGGCACCAACGCCCACCTGGTGCTGGAACAGGACCCGAACCCGCCCGCGCCGCCCCCCGCGTCCGCGCGGGCCCTGCCGCTGCTGCTGTCCGCCAGGACCGGGGCGGCGCTGCGGGAGCAGGCAGCCCGGCTGGCGGCGGCGCTGGACGGTGACCTCGCCGATGTGGCGGGCACGCTCGCGCTGTCGAGGACGGCCTTCGAACACCGGGCGGTCGTCGTGCCGGAGGACCCCGCGGGCGCGCGCGCCGCACTCGACGCGCTCGCTGCCGGGGAGACCACGCGCGACGTCGTCGTGGGCACCGCCGCCGACGGGCCCGGCGCCGTGTTCGTGTTCCCCGGCCAGGGCGCGCAGTGGACGGGAATGGCCCGGGAACTGCTGGACGCCTCACCGGTGTTCGCCGCACGCATGGCCGAGTGCGCCGCGGCGCTGTCCGCCCACGTCGACTGGTCGCCGACCGAGGTCCTCGGCGACGAGGCGGCACTGTCCGACGTGGCCGTGGTGCAGCCCGCGCTGTGGGCCGTGCTGGTCTCGCTGGCCGAGCTGTGGCGGGAGTGGGGCGTGCGGCCGGCCGCGGTGGTCGGGCACTCGCAGGGGGAGATCGCCGCGGCCTGCGTCGCGGGCGCGCTGACCCTCGCCGACGGCGCGCTGATCGTGACCGCGCGCAGCCGCGCGATCGCCAGGACCCTCGCCGGCCGAGGCGGCATGGTCGCGGTCGCCGCAGCCGAGGACCGCACCAGGGCGCTGATCTCCCGGTGCTCGGGCCGCGTCGCGCTGGCCGCGGTGAACGGCCCGGCCGCGACCGTCGTGTCCGGCGGCACCACGGCGCTGGCGGAGTTCACCGCGGTCTGCGCGGCCGGCGGTGTCCGCACCCGGCGGGTGGAGGTGGACTACGCGTCGCACTCCGGACAGGTCGATCTCCTCCGCGAGGAGCTGCTGGCCGCGCTGGCCGGGCTCACCCCGAGGCGCGGCGAGATCCCGTTCCACTCCTCGGTGACCGGCGAGCCGCTCGACACGACGGGTCTGGACGCCGCCTACTGGGTGCGCAACCTGCGGGAGACGGTGCGGTTCGAGACGGTCACCCGGCGGTTGGTCGACGCGGGCCTGACCACCTTCGTCGAGGTCAGCCCGCACCCCGTGCTCACCGGTGCGCTGGTCGACACCGATCCCCGCGTCCGCGTGGTCGACACGCTGCGCCGCGACGACGGCGGGCCGCGGCGCTTCTGGCTGTCCCTGGGGCAGGCCCACGCGCACGGCCTGCCGGTCGTGTGGGCGCCGCTGTTCGAGGGCACCCGCCGGGTGCCGCTGCCGACCTACCCGTTCCAGCGGCGGCGCTTCTGGCCCGAGGCCGGTTCCGCCAGGACGGCACACCCGGTGCTGAGCGCGGTGACCGATCTCCCGGAGACCGATCTCCCGGAGACCGATCTCCCGGCGACCGGCGACCGCCTGCACACCACCGGGCAGGACGGTGCGGCGGTCGCTGCCCTGGACGTCGGCGGCCTCCGCGAGACCCGGGCGCCGCTGCACCGCGTGGACTGGGTGGACGTTCCCGCCGCGGGCGGACCGGTCCGCGCCGAGGTGTTCGACGCCCGCACCGACGCGGGCCCGGACGAGGTGCGTCCCGCCGTGGCCGCCGTGCTCGCCGTGCTGCGCGACTGGCTCGACGGCGAGGGGCTGCTCGTCGTGGTCACCGGCGACGACCTGGTCTCGGCGGCGGTCCGCGGTCTGGTGCGCTCGGCGCGCACCGAACACCCCGACCGGTTCGTGCAGGTCGATCTCGACCGGGCCGACCTCGACGCCGCGACCCTCGCCACGGTCGTGCACTGCGGGGAACCCGAGCTGCGGGTGCGCGGCGGCCAGGTCCAGGCGCCCAGACTGGCCGAACTCGACACCACCGGGCCGGGCTGGCGCCCGGACGGCACGGTGCTGATCACCGGCGGGACCGGCGGGCTCGGCCGGGAACTGGCCCGCCACCTGGTCGCCCGTGGCGCCCGCAAACTGGTCCTGGCCAGCCGCAGCGGCCCCGAGGCCGAGGGGATCGCGGAGTTCGCCGAGGAACTCGGCGTGGACGTGTCCGTCCGGGCGGCCGACGTGGGCGTGCGCGAGGACGTGCGGCGGCTGCTGGCCGGGATCGACGACCTGACCGCGGTGATCCACGCCGCCGGGCACACCGCCGACGGAGTGCTGTCGGCGCTGACCCCGCGGCGCCTGGACGAGGTGCTGCGGCCGAAGGCGGACGGCGCCTGGCACCTGCACGAGCTGACCCGGGACCTGCCGCTGTCGGCGTTCGTGCTGTTCTCGTCCTTCTCCGGGCTGCTCGGCTCGGGCGGCCAGGCCAACTACGCCGCCGCGAACGCCTTCCTCGACGGCCTGGCCCGGCACCGCCGGCGGCTCGGGCTGCCGGCCACGTCGCTGGCCTGGGGCCTGTGGTCGACCGACATCGGCATGGCCGCCAGGCTCGGGGCCACGGCGATCAACCGGATGGCGGCGGGCGGGGTCGGCGCGCTGGGCGTCGCCGAGGGGCTCGCGCTGTTCGACGCCGCACTCACCACGGACGAACCGGTCGTCGTGCCGGTGCGGCTGGACCGCGGCGCCATCCGAGCGGCCGGCCCGGTCCCCGCACTGCTGCGCGGGCTGGTGCCGCCGGCGCCAGCGCGGACCCGGGGACCCGACCCGGCCGACGTGCCCGGCCTCGTCCGCCGGACGGCCGCCGCGGTGCTCGGCCACGCCCCCGGGGAGCAGATCCGCGCCGACCGCGCGTTCCGCGAACTCGGCTTCGACTCGCTGACCGCCGTCGACCTGCGCAACCGGCTCGCCGCGCGCACCGGGCTCGACCTGCCGGCCACGGTCGTCTTCGACTACCCGACGGCCGACGCGCTCGCCGAGCACCTCGTGCACCGCCTCACCGGTGCCCGGGCCGTCGCACCGGCACCCGCCCCCAGGCCCTCGGTGGACGACCCGGTCGTCATCGTGGGCATGGCCTGCCGGTTCCCCGGCGGGGTGCGCACCCCGGACGAGTTCTGGAGCCTGCTGGACAGCGGTGCCTGCGCCATCGGCGAGTTTCCCACCGACCGCGGCTGGGACCTCGACGCGCTGCACGACCCCACCCGCACCCGGCCGGGCACCACCTACTCGCTGGCCGGCGGGTTCCTCGATGACGCCGCCGACTTCGACCCCGGGTTCTTCGGGATCTCGCCCCGGGAAGCGCTGGCCACCGACCCGCAGCAGCGGCTGGTGCTGGAGACCTCCTGGGAGGCGCTGGAACTGGCCGGCATCGACGCGACGACCCTGCGCGGCAGCGCGACCGGGGTCTTCGTCGGCGCGACCCCGGAGGGTTACGTCGTGGACGCGCTGAGCCCGGCGATCGACCCGGTGCGCGGACACCTGATGACCGGCAACACGATGAGCGTGATGTCCGGCCGCGTCGCCTACCAGCTCGGGCTGGAAGGACCCGCGATCACCGTCGACACCGCGTGCTCCTCGGGGCTGGTCGCGATGCACTCCGCGATCCAGGCCCTGCGGTCCGGTGACTGCTCGCTGGCGCTGGCCGGCGCGGTGACCGTGATGTCCCAGCCCCACGTGTACGTCGAGTTCGCCACGCAGGGCGCGTCCGCCCCCGACGGCCGGTGCCGGCCCTTCGCCGAGGGGGCCGAGGGAACCGTGCTGTCCGAGGGCGCGGCCATGCTCGTGCTGGAACGGCTCTCCGACGCCCGGCGCCACGGGCACCCGGTGCTGGCGCTGGTCCGGGGCAGCGCGCTCAACTCCGACGGCGCGTCCAACGGCATCTCCGCCCCGAACGGCCCGGCCCAGGAACGGGTCATCCGGCAGGCGCTGGCCTCGGCCGGACTGGCCCCCGCCGAGGTCGACGCCGTCGAGTCCCACGGCACCGGCACCGCGCTCGGCGACCCGATCGAGGCGCAGGCGCTGCTCAACACCTACGGTCAGGACCGCGAGCGTCCGCTGCTGCTCGGCGCGCTCAAGGCGAACATCGGCCACACCCAGGCGGTGTCGGGGGTGGCCGGCGTGATCAAGATGGTGCTGGCGATGCGGCACGGGCGAATGCCGGGCATGCCGGAGTTCACCGGGCCGACGTCCCAGGTGGACTGGAGCACCGGGCGCGTCCACGTGGTGAGCGAGCCCACGCCGTGGCCCCAGACCGGGGCGCCCCGCCGGTCGGCCGTCTCCTCGTTCGGGATCAGCGGCACCAACGCGCACGTCGTGCTGGAGGCCGGGCCACCAGCGCCCACCGCGGGCGGTGGCGGCGGCGGGCTCGTGCCGTGGGTGCTGTCCGCGCGGACGCCGGCGGCGCTGCGGGCCCAGGCCGGCAAACTCGCGGCTGCCCTCGACGACCAGGACGTCGCCGCGATCGGTGCGGCGCTCGCCACCACCCGGGCCCGGTTCGAGCACCGCGCGGTGCTGCTGGGCCGCGACCTCGACGAGTTCCGCGCCGGGCTCGCCGCGATCGGCGACACCGAGCCCTCGGGCCCACCCGAGCCGCTGACCGTGCAGTTCACCGGCCAGGGCGCCCAGCGGCCCGGCATGGGCCGTGAACTCTACGAGCGGTTCCCGGTGTTCGCCGACACCTTCGACGAGGTCCTCGCCCGCCTCGGCGAGCCAGGACTGCGGGACGTGGTCTTCGGCGAGTCCGGCGGGCTGGACCGGACCGGGTGCGCCCAGCCCGCGCTGTTCGCGCTGCACGTCGCGCTGTACCGGCTGGTCGAGTCGTGGGGGCTGCGGCCAGCCCACCTGATCGGGCACTCCATCGGCGAGGTCGCCGCGGCCCACGTCGCCGGGGTGCTGGACCTCGCCGACGCGGCCACCCTGGTGGCCGCCCGCGCCCGCCTCATGCAGGCGCTGCCCCCTGGCGGGGCGATGGTCTCGCTGCGGGCCGCCGAAGCCGACGTGCTGCCGCTGCTCACCGAGCGGGTGTCGATCGCCGCGGTGAACGGGCCGCGCTCGGTCGTCATCTCCGGGGACGCCGACGCCGTCGCCGGCGTCGCGGCCCACTTCCCGGGCGTGGCGAAGCGGCTGACGGTCAGCCACGCCTTCCACTCCCCGCTCATGGACCCGATGCTGGCGGACTTCCACGCGGCGATCGCCGGGCTGAGCTTCCGCGAACCGGAGATCCCGATCCTGACCGGGGGCGACGTCACCGACCCCCGGTACTGGGTGGATCAGGTGCGCGCCCCGGTGCGCTACGCCGACGCGCTCGGCCGCCTCGCCGCCCTGGGCGGGCGGACGCTGCTCGAACTCGGCCCGGACGGCGTGCTGACCGCGCTCACCGAGGAGGTGCTCCCCGACGCGCGTGCGCTGCCCGCGCTGCGCGGGGACCGGCCCGAGACCGAGACCCTGCTCAAGGCGATCGGGCGACTGCACGTCCAGGGCTTCGACGTGGACTGGGCACCGCTGTTCGCCGGCGCCCGGCCCGCGCCGCTGCCGACCTACGCCTTCCAGCGCCAGCGGTTCTGGCTCGGCCCGACCAACTCCGTGGCCGACCCGGCGGCACTGGGCATGACCGGCGCCGACCACCCGCTGCTCGGCGCCGTGGTGGAGCTGCCGGAGTCCACCGTCGCGACCGGGCTGCTCCCGGCCCAGGGCCAGCCGTGGCTCGCCGAGCACGAGCACCTGCCGGGCAGCGCCCTGCTCGACCTGGCCGCCTTCGCCGGGCGGGTCGCGGACCAGCCGAGAGTCGCCGCCCTGACGGTCACCGCGCCCCTGCCGGTCGCCGACACCGGCCTGCGGGTGTCGGTCCAGGCGCAGGGCGCCGTGACCGTGCACGCCCGCGACGCGGACGGCGGCTGGGTGCTGCACGCGACCGGCGCCCTCGAACCGGCCCGCGGGAAACCCGACCTCGCGCCCGCCTGGCCCCCACCGGGCGCCGAGCCGGTGGCCGAGGAGGTCCTCGACGGCTGGGAAGCCCAGCACGGCCCGCAGCTGCGCCGCCTGGTCGCCGCGTGGCGGCGGGGGGACGTGCTGTTCGCGGAGGCCGCCCTCACCGAGCAGGACCCGCCGACCGGCTACGGCCCGCACCCGGCGCTGCTTGAGCCCGTGCTCCTGGCGGCCACCGGCCGGGTCCCGGTCGCCTGGACGGGCGTCGAGATCTTCCGGACCGGGGCGAGCGCACTGCGGGTCACGGTCACCCCGCTCGACACCGGCGAGGTCCGGGTCGAGGCCACCGACGCCGACGGCGTGCCGGTGCTGGTCGCGGACTCCGTGGCGCTGGGCGAGCCGGTGGGCGAGAACCCGCTGTTCTCCCTGGACTGGGTCCCGGTCGCCGCACAACCACCCGGCGACCAGGTCGTGCTGCCGGCGATGGCCGAGGACAACTCGCCGCGCGCCGTGCACGAGCTGACCCGGCGGGTCCTCGCGCAGCTGCGGCAGCGGCTCGCCGAACCGGACACCCGCCTGGTGGTCGTCACCCACCGGGCCGCGCCGGACGCCGCCGTGCGCGACCTCGCCGGCGCCGCGGTGTGGGGGCTGGTGCGCTCCGCGCAGTCCGAGCACCCGGGCCGCGTCACGCTCGTCGACCTGGACACGCCCGACCTGGCGGCGATCCGGGTCTGCGGCGCGGAGCCGCAGCTGGCCGTCCGCGGCCAGACGCTGCTGGCGCCCCGGCTGCGGCGCACGAGCACGACCACGTCCGGGTCCGCACCCCAGCTCGGTGAACGGGTGCTCATCACCGGCGGCACCGGCGGTCTCGGGCTGCTGGTGGCCCGGCACCTCGTGCTGGCCCACGGCGTCCGCCACGTCGTGCTGGCCAGCCGAGGCGGCGGCGACCCGGACGCCGTCCAGCGCCTGCGCCAGGACCTGCCGGCAGCGGAGCTGACCGTGGTGCGCTGCGATGCCGCCGACCGGGACGCGCTCGCCACGCTCCTGGCGGGCCACCCGCCCTCGGCGGTCGTCCACGCCGCGGGCGTGGTCGACGACGGTGTGCTGGACACGCTCACCCCCGAGCGGCTGTCGGCGGTCCTGCGGCCCAAGGTCGACGCGGCCTGGCACCTGCACGAGCTGACCCGGGATTTGCCGCTGTCCGCGTTCGTGCTGTTCTCCTCCTTCGCCGGGCTGGTCGGCGCGGCCGGCCAGGCCAGCTACGCCGCCGCCAACACCTACCTCGACGCGCTGGCGGTGCTGCGCCGCGCCGAGGGCCTGCCCGCGACGTCGGTGGCCTGGGGCGCGTGGGACACCAGCGCCGGCATGACCGGCCAGCTCAGCGACACCCAGCTGCGGCGGATGGCGGAGTCGGGCGTGCTGCCGCTGTCGGCGGAGCGGGGACTGGCCGCCTTTGACGCGGCACTGGCCACCGGCGACGCCGTGCCGGTCGCCGTCCGCCTCGACCTCGCGGCACTGCGCAGGCTCGGCGCGCGGGCCCCGGCGCTCCTCGGCGCGCTGCTGCCCCCGCGCACCGGCCGGCCGGTCACGCTGGCCCAGCGGTTGGACGGCGTCCCCGAGGCGGAACGGCTGCCGCTGGTGACCGCTCTGGTCCGGGAGCAGGTGGCCGCGGTGCTGCGGCACGGCGACGCCGCGGACGTTCCCCTCGACCGGCCGTTCTCCGGGCTGGGCCTGGACTCGCTCACCGCCGTCGAGCTGCGCAACGGGCTGCGCGCGCTCAGCGGCGTGACGCTGTCCACGGTCGCCGCCTTCGACCACCCGACGGTGACAGAACTGGCGGCCCACCTCTACCAGCGGTGGGTCACCGAGACCACGGTGGACGGCCCCGCCGGCGAGGCGGCGGTCCCCGCGGACAAGGCCCTGCGCGACCTGGCCGAGCTGGAGCGGTCCTTCGCGGCCGCCGGCGAGCGGACGCGCGAACAGCTCGTCGCCCGGTTGCGGGCGCTGCTGCCCGACACGCCGCGGCCCGTGGGCGACGACGAGCTGTTCGCCCTCATCGACGACCTCGACAGGTGAAGGCGACATGGCCGACGAGCAGAAGCTGCGCGAGTACCTGACCCGGGTCACCCACGACCTCATCGCCGCGCGCGCGGAGCTGAGCGCGGCGCGGGAGCCGATCGCGATCGTCGGGATCGGCTGCCGGTTCCCCGGTGGCGTGCGCTCACCCGAAGACCTCTGGGCTGCGGTGTGCTCGGGCACCGACGCGGTGGGCCCGCTGCCGGACGACCGGGGCTGGGACCTCGCCCGGCTGCACGACCCGACCCGGACGCGCACCGGCACCACCTACGTCGACCGGGGCGGCTTCCTGCGCGAGGCCCCCGAGTTCGACGCCGCGCTGTTCGGGATCAGCCCGCAGGAAGCCCGGCGGCTGGACCCGCAGCAGCGGGTGCTGCTGGAAACCGCCTGGGAGGCGCTGGAACGCGCGGGCATCCCGCCGCTGTCGCTCAAGCGCAGCCGCACCGGCGTGTTCACCGGCGGCGTTCACCACGACTACCCGTACGCGCAGGGCTCCGGCAGCGAGGCGCCGGGTCGGATCGCCTACCAGCTCGGGCTGGAGGGCCCGGCGATGGCGATCGACACGGCGTGCTCGTCCTCGCTGGTGGCGCTGCACCTGGCCTGCCAGTCGCTGCGCAGCGGCGAGTCCGAACTCGCGCTGGCCGGCGGCGTGACCGTGATGTCCTCATCGGACAGCCTGGTCATCCTCAGCGCCGCGGGAGTGCTGTCCCCGGACGGCCGCTGCCGCTCCTACGCCGACGCCGCCAACGGCACCGGCTGGTCGGAGGGCGTTGGCGTCCTGGTCCTGCGGCGCCTTTCGGACGCGTTGGCCGAGGGGCAGGAGGTGTGGGGTCTGGTCACCGGCACCGCGGTGAACTCCGACGGCGCCAGCAACGGCATGACGGCGCCGAACGGCCCGGCCCAGCAGCGGGTGATCCGCGACGCGCTGCGGGCGGCGCGGATCGACCCGGCCGATGTCGACGTCGTCGACGGGCACGGCACCGGCACCCCACTCGGCGACCCCATCGAGATCGAGGCCCTGCAGGCGGTCTACGGCAGCGGCCGGCCCGCCGACCGGCCGCTGCTGCTCGGCTCGCTCAAATCGCACCTCGGGCACACCCAGGCCGCCGCCGGCGTGGGCAGCGTGATCAAGGTGGTCCTGGCGATGCGGCACGGGCACCTGCCCGCCACCCTGCACGTCGACCGGCCGACCAGCCGCGTCGAGTGGGCGGGCCGCGGGGTGGAGTTGCTCACCTCGCCGCGCCCGTGGCCCGGCGACCGCACGCGCCGGGCCGGGGTGTCCTCGTTCAGCATGACCGGCATCAACGCGCACGCGATCCTGGAAGAGGCCCCGCCCGCCGGGGACCCCGTGCGCACGCCGGGAGGAACGCGTCCGCCGCTGGTGCCGTGGGTGGTGTCGGGCACCACCCCGGGCGCGGTGCGCGCCCAGGTCGCGCGGCTGCGCGCCCACGTCAGCCCGGCGGCCGACGCCGTCGACGTCGCCTACTCGCTCGCCACCACCAGGTCGGCGTTGCCGCACCGCGCGGTGTTCCTCGGGGCCGACACCGGTGAGCTGCTGGCGGCCCTCGCCACCGCGGAACCGGTCACCGGGGTGGTCCACTCGCCCGGCCGCACCGGGTTCCTGTTCGCGGGGCAGGGTTCCCAGCGCCCGGACATGGGCCGGGGGCTGGCGGCGGCCTTTCCCGCCTTCGCGCGGGCCCACGAGGAGATCCGCGCGTTGCTGCCGGTGGACGTCGCCGCGATCGACGACACGCGCAACGCCCAGCCCGCGCTGTTCGCGTTCGAGGTGGCGCTGTTCCGCCTGCTGGAGTCCTGGGGCGTGCGGCCGGACCTGCTCGCCGGGCACTCGATCGGCGAGGTCGCCGCCGCGCACGTGGCCGGGGTGCTGTCGCTGCGGGACGCCTGCACGCTGGTCGCGGCCCGCGCACGGCTGATGGCCGAGTTGCCCGCCGGGGGAGTGATGGTCGCGGTCCGCGCGAGCGAAGCCGAACTGCGGCCGCTGCTGACCGAGGGCGTCGACATCGCCGCGGTCAACGGGCCCTCCGCCGTGGTGCTGGCGGGCGAGGAGGCGGCCGTGACCGCCGTGGCCGGGCACTTCGCGCACCACCGCAGGCTCACCGTGTCGCACGCCTTCCACTCCGCCCACATGGACCCCGTGCTCGACGCCTTCCGCGCCGCGGTCGCCGGGCTCCCCCACGCGGCCCCGCGCATCCCGATCGTGTCGACGGTGACCGGGACGCTGCTCCCGGAGCTGACCGCCGGGTACTGGGTCGAGCAGGTGCGCCGGACCGTGCGCTTCGCCGACGCCGTGGCGGCCATGCGCGCCGCCGGGGTCTCGGCGTTCGCCGAGATCGGTCCGGACTCCACCCTGACCGCGCTGGTGGACCGCGGCGCCGTGGCGCTGCAGCGGCAGGGCCAGGACGAGGCTCGCGCGCTCGTCACCGGGCTCGCCGGGCTGCACACCCACGGCGTCGAGGTGGACTGGGCGGCGGTGCTGCCCGGCGCGCGGCGCGTCGACCTGCCGACGTACGCCTTCCAGCGCGAGCGGTTCTGGCGCGGCCCGGACTTCGGCCGCGGCGAGGCGGCCGCGGGGCTGACCGCCAGCGGGCATCCGCTGCTCGGCGCGATGAGCGCCCTGCCTGGCTCCGGCGGGTTCCTGCTGACCGGGACGCTGTCGCTGCGCACCCACCCGTGGCTGGCCGACCACCGCGTCGGCGGCCGGGTCCTCCTCCCGGGTGCCGCGATCCTGGAGTGGGCGCTGCGCGCGGGCCGGCAGACCGGCCGCGACCAGGTCGAGGAACTCACCCTGACCACCCCGCTGGTCGTCCCGGAGCAGGGCGACGTGCGCGTCCAGCTCGCGGTCGACCCGGACGGCCGGATCACCGTGCACGCCACCACCGGCGAGCAGTGGGTCGAGCACGCGGTCGGTGCGCTCGCCTCGGCCGGGCCGGCCGGGCCGGCCGAGGACTTCGCCTGGCACGTCGGCGATCCGCTGCCCGTGGCCGGGCTCTACGAGCGGCTCGCCGACGCCGGGTTCGACTACGGCCCCCTGTTCCGCGGCCTCACCGCCGCGTGGAGGCACGGGGACGAGGTCTTCGCCGAGGTGACGCTGCCGGACCACGACGACACGGCGGGGTTCGGCATCCACCCCGCGCTGCTCGACGCGGCCCTGCACACCGCGTCGTTCGGCGGTGTCGGCGGCGGGGTGCCGTTCTCCTGGCGCGGGGTCACCCTGCACACCACCGGCGCCACCCGGGTCCGGGTCCGCCTGCGGCCACGCGCGCCGGGTGAGCTGGCCCTGGACCTGGCGGATCCGGCCGGGCGGCCGGTGCTGACGGTGGCGGCCCTGGTCCTGCGCGCGCTGACCACCCCGCACCGGGATGTGCTGCACCGGGTCGACTGGGCCGCCGTCGACGCGCGCCCCGTGGACGGCGAGGTCGAGGTGCTGCACGTGCGACCCGACCGGGCGCTGGAGGTGCCCGAGGCGGCCCACCGGGTGGCTCGGCAGGTGCTGGCCCGGGCGCAGCGGGCCGTCGCCGAGGACAGGACGCTGGCCGTGGTGACGCGGCACGCGGTCGCGACCGCACCCGGCGAGGACGTCGATCCGGCGGCGGCGACCGCGTGGGGCCTGCTCCGCTGCGCGCAGCTGGAGCACCCCGGCCGGTTCCTGCTGGTCGACGCCGGAGACGACGACCCGGTCATCACCGGTGAGCCGCGCTCCGCCGTGCGCCGGGGACGCGTCCTGGCGCAGCGTCTGGCCACGGTGGACGACGCTCTCGTCCCACCGGACAGCGCGGCGTGGCAGCTCACCGGCAACGCCTCCGGAAGTCTGGACGACCTCGCCCTCACCCCGGCCCAGAGCGGGCCACTCGCCCCGGGCACGGTCCGGATCGCCGTGCGCGCGGCGGGCCTGAACTTCAAGGACGTGCTGATCGCGCTCGGGGTGGTGCCCGGTGACCCGACGCTGCTCGGCGTGGAGGCCGCCGGAGTGGTGGTCGAGACGGCGGGCGACGTGACCTCGCCCGCCGTTGGTGACCGCGTGTTCGGGCTGGTCCGCGCCGGGCTTGGGCCGTTCGCCGTGACCGACGCGCGCCTGGTGGCCCGGATGCCGGCAGCGTGGAGCTTCGTCCAGGCCGCCTCCGTCCCGCTGGTGTTCCTCACCGCCCACTACGCGCTGCACGACGTGGTCGCCCTGCGAGCCGGGGAGAAGATCCTCGTGCACTCCGGCGCTGGCGGCGTGGGCATGGCAGCGATCCAGCTCGCCCGACACCTCGGTGCCGAGGTGTTCGCCACCGCCTCCGAAGCCAAGTGGGCACACGTGGCCGCGAACCGGGTCGCCTCCTCGCGCGACCTCGGCTTCGAGGCCGCGTTCCCACCGGTGGACGTCGTCCTGAACTCGCTGACCGGGGAGTTCGTCGACGCCTCGCTGCGGCTGCTCAAACCCGGCGGCCGGTTCGCGGAACTGGGGAAGACCGACATCCGGCACGGCGTGCCGGGCTACCGCGCGCTCGACCTCGCCGACGTGCCACCCGGCCGTATCGCCCAGATGCTCGCCGAACTGCTGGAGCTGTTCGACTCCGGTGCGCTGCGCCCGCTGCCGGTCACCACCTGGGACGTGCGCCGGGCGCCCGAGGCGTTCCGGTTCCTCAGCCAGGCCAGGCACGTCGGCAAGGTCGTGCTCACCGTGCCGCGCGCGTGGACCGGCACGGTCCTGATCACCGGCGGCACGGGCGGGCTCGGTGCACTGCTCGCCCGCCACCTGCTCGGCCAGGGCGTCGAGCACCTGCTCCTGCTCAGCCGCAGCGGCAGCGCCGCGCCCGGCCTGCGCGGAGACCCGCGCGTCACGGTCCAGGCCTGCGACGTCGCCGACCGGGCCGCCCTGGCCCGCGCGATCGCCGGGCACGAGATCACGGCCGCGGTGCACGCGGCCGGGGTGCTCGACGACGGCGTCCTCACCGCCATGACCGCACAGCGGCTGTCGGCGGTGCTGCGGCCGAAGGTGGACGGGGCCTGGCACCTGCACGAACTTCTGCCCGAGGCCGAGCTGGTGCTCTTCTCCTCGACCGCCGGAGTCATCGGCGCGGCCGGGCAGAGCAACTACGCCGCGGGCAACGCCTTCCTCGACGCGCTCGCCGGGCACCGCCGCCGCCTCGGCCTCCCGGTGCGCACCCTCGCTTGGGGGCCGTGGGAACCGGCCAACGGCATGACCGGCACGCTGGACGAGCGCGCGCTGCGGCGCCTGCGCCGGACCGGCGCGCTGCCCTTCGCCGCCGAGGAGGGGCTCGCGCTGTTCGACCTCGCCGCCCACGGACCCGACCCGTCGGTGGTCCTCACCCGCCCGGCCGCACGCCGCGAATCCACGGCACTGGCCGGCCCGGCACCCGGCCCGGCACCCGGCGCGGACCTGACCGGCTGGTTGCGCACGCAGGTGGCCGCGGTGCTGGGCTACGCCGGTGCGGCCGAGGTCGACCCGGAGGTCCCGTTCCCCCAGCTGGGGTTCGACTCGCTGACCGCGGTCGAACTCGGCAACCGCATCCGGGCCGGGACCGGTCTTGCCGTACCCGCCACCGTGGTGTTCGACCACGCGAACTGCCGCGCGCTGGCGGCCCACCTCGCCGACCGGCTCGCCGGCCCGGCCGAACCGGAACGGGCGGCCGACGTGGTGAGCGAGCTGTACCGCGCGGCGGTGGAGCGGGGGGACCACGACGGGGGACAGGCGCTGCTGCGCAGCGTCGCCCGGCTGCGCCCGAAGTTCCGCTACCCGCAGGACGATCCCGTGCTGCCCCGGCCGGTGCCACTCGCCACCGGCCCCGGGCTACGCGTCATCTGCTCGGGCACGCTGGTCCCGTTGTCCACCCCCCAGGTCTACGCGCGCTTCGCCGCCGGGTTCGCCGGGCGGCGCGACGTCGCCGTGGTGATGCCGCCAGGATTCGCCGGGCCGCTGCCCGCCGGCCTCGACGACCTCGTCGCCGCGCACGCGGACACGATCGCGCGGGATCCCGGCCCGGTGATCCTCGCGGGCATGTCCTCGGGTGGGATGCTCGCCTACGAGACGGCCAGAGCGCTGGAGCGGCGGGGGTTCGGGGTGCACGCCGTCGTCCTGCTGGACACCTACCCGGACGGGCACCCGTACATGACCGGCTCCACCGGCGAGTTCAAGGCGCTGATGTACGACCGGGGGCCCGTTTCCGTGCGCTACGACAGCGACCGGCTCTCCGGTGGGACGTGGCTGTGCGAGCTGTTCTCGGGCTGGAAACCGGTGGGGGTGCGGGCACCGGCCCTGCTGGTGCGCGCCAGCAGGCCGCTGACCCCCGACCACGACGGGGACGACTGGCGCGCGCACTTCGACGGGATGGCCGTGCGCGACGTACCGGGCGACCACTTCTCCGTCATCGAGGCGGACGCGCCGACCACCGCGGCGGCCGTCGAATCCTGGCTGGCGACCCTATGACCAGGTCACCGGCAGCTCATGCACGCCGTGCGCCACCGTGGCGACGCGGTAGCGCAGCTCGGCCGGGTCCACGGCCAGCGCCAGGCTCGGGAAGCGCCGCAGCAGAGCGGGGAACACGGTCGTCATCTCGCGCCGCGCGAGCGGTGCGCCGATGCAGTGGTGCACCCCGTGCCCGAACGCCAGGTGTGCCCGCACCCTGCGCGTCAGGTCCAGGGCGCGCGGGTCGGCGAAGGCGGCCGGGTCGTGGTTGGCCGCGGGGATCGACACCGCGAGCAGATCCCCCGCGGCGACGGGCTGACCGCCGACCACGGTGTCGCGCGTTGCCTTGCGTGCCACCCCGCTGTGCACGACGGACAGGTACCGCAGGAGTTCCTCGACCGCGTTGTCGATCAGCTCCGGGTCATCCCGCAGCGACGCGAACTGGGCGGGGTGCGTGAGCAGGACGAGGGCGCCCATGGCGAGCGAACTCGACGAGGTTTCGTACCCCGCCGCGAGCAGCAGGGAGCACACGCCCGTCAACTCGCCGTCGGACAGTTCGTCGCCGTGCTCGCGGATGAGCGTGCTGAGCAGGTCGTCGCCGGGCGCGGTCCGCTTGCGCGCGGCCAGTCCACCGAAGTACTCCCGCAGCTTCCCCTCGGCCACGTCCCGGTCGGCGCGCCACTTCGTGGTGTCCACGCTGGCCCGCACGACGCTCTGGAACTCGTCGAGGTCCCCGTGCGGCACGCCGAGCAGCTCGCAGATCACCAGGGTGGCCAGGGGATCCGCCAGCTCGGCGACCAGGTCGGCACCGGGTCCGCGGGCCTCCAGCGCGTCGAGGCACCGCGCGGTGATCTCGGCGATGCGCGGCTCCAGGCGGGCGATCCGCCGGGCGGTGAACTCCGCCGCGAGCATCCGCCGCAACCGCGTGTGCTCCGGTGGATCGCTCAGCAGCAGAGAACCGACCCGCCGCTCGTCCACCGCGGCCGGGTCGTCGTCGGCCGAGGGCATCGGCGGCGCGGAGTCGTTGGAGAACAACTCCGGGTCGCCCAGCACAGTCCTGGCGTCCTCGTACCGCGCGACGACCCAGATGGGCTGCCCGAACGGCGACACCGTGCGCCGCAGCCCCGGCTCGTCCCGAGCGGCGGCCAGCGCGGCCGCAGGTAGCAGGCCGTCTCGATGGAAGAAGAGGGGCACCTGCGGCGCGATCTCGGTCACGCCCCCACGATAACCAAGAAACCCTTGGAGGATAAGGAAAAAACCGCTTTCCCCGACCGGAGAACAGAAGTCCGCTGTGGATCGACAGGGGGCTGCCGAGTCGTGCCGTCGAGACCGGACACGGCGACGCCGTCGATGAACCGCCGCTGCAGGAACAGGAACACCATCGGCAGCAGCATGATCAGGCCGGCCGCGCTGACCAACGGGTAGTCCTGGCTGAACCCCTGCTGGAAGGAGAACATCGCGGTGGACACCGGCACCGGCACCCGGCGACCGCTCCGCACGAACGCCACCGCGAACAGGAACTCGTTGCAGGCGGACAGTCCGGTCGCCATACCGTCTCGGCCGGCTGGCCAAGTACACCGACGCCGACGGCGCCTGGGTGGCCACCGAGTTCGACCAGTTCGGCAAGCCAGCCAAGATCAGCGACTCCCTCGGTACCACCCAACGGTTCACCTACGACCGCACCATCGAACCGCGCGGGTTCCTCACCTCCGTCACCGACAGCGTGGCCGGCACCATCTCGGCCAGCTACGGCCCTGACGGACAGGTCGTGGCCTTGGACCTGCCCGGCGGGGTGCGGATGTCCCAGCAGCTCGACCCGGCCGGTGTGCCGGTGCTGCGCTCGTACACCAAGGCATCGGACAACACCCTGATCGCCGCCAGTGCCGTGGTGGAGAACGTGCACGGCCAATGGGGTCCAACACTCCAGTCCGGGATCGACCAAGAGGTTCTCCTACGACCAGATTGGACGGTTGACCCGCACCCAGGACGTGTCCGCGGCCTCCGGGCTGTGCACCGTGCGCACCCATGCCTTCGACGACCAGCGCACCAACCGAACCGAGAAGGCCAGCCGCTCTGGCCGGACAGCCGGAGAGTGCCCGGCGGATGCGGAGCCTGCCTTAGCGGAAACGCACAGCTACGACTCGGCTGACCGGTTGATCGACGAGGGCTGTACCTACGACGCGTACGGCCGGATCACCACCACCCCGGGTGGAGTGACCAACGCCTTCTACGTCAACGACCTGGTGCGGTCCCAGCAGACCGCGGACGCACGGATGACGTGGACGCTGGACCCGGCGTTGCGGCAGCGCTCGTTTGTCAGCGAGAAGCTGGTGAACGACCAGCGGGCCAACGCGGTCACCAAGGTCAACCACTACGGCGACGACTCCGACGAACCCCGGTGGATCGCCGAGGACATCACCCAGAACAACAACATCACCCGCAATGTGTCCTCGCCCGAAGGTGACCTCGCCGTCACCACCGGGTTGGCCGGAAACATCACCCTGCAGTTGACCAACCTGCACGGCGATGTGGTGGCCACTGTTGGTGTGACCGGCGGGCAGATCGACACCGTCACCGTGCTCGACTCGGATGAGTTCGGCCTCCCCTCCACCGACACCCCCGCCGCGGCCACCGCCCGATACGGCTGGCTGGGTGGCAAACAACGGTCAGCAGAGGCACTGGGTGGCGTGCTGCTCATGGGAGCGCGCCTGTACCACCCTGGCACTGGCCGCTTCTGGCAACCCGATCCAGAGCCAGGTGGCGGAGCCACGCTGTATGACTACTGCGCAGGCGACCCGGTCAACTGCAGTGACCTCGACGGCCGCTGGAGATGGTTGAAGAGCCTGGGAAACGTCGTGGCCTCGGTACCAAGCATCTGGTCAAGCTCTGGGTTGAAAGTGCTGACGAGCCGATCACCGCTACGGCTAACCATCCCGTCTGGATCGACGGCAGAGGCTGGACCGATGCCGAGAACATCGGCATCGGCGACCGTGTCCTCCTGCCCGGCGGGAGAACTGCCTCGATCCGGCCGGTCCGTGATCTTGGGCAGATCGCCGGTCAGTTGGTCTACAACCTCACCGTCAGCCGGTTCCACACCTACACTGTGGTCACTGGCGGTACCCCTATCGTCGTCCATAATGCGAATTGTCTGCATGGTCGTAAACCGGGGTCTAAGTTTACACAGGCGGGAAAGAAGGAGGTTATCGCGAAAAATAAGGAGAAGTACGGCGGTCGTGCTAGATGTGAGGAATGTAAAGTCACGCTAGTGACACCAAAGCGTCCAACTAAGGGGTCAAAACATAATTGCCGAGAGATTGCAATTGATGACAAAACGCCAAAGTCTAAAGGCGGCTATGGTTAGCTGGAATGTAATGGTCAGGCACTGTGTGGGCGATGCAATGGGAGAAAGAGTAACAAGTGAGTGAACGGGAAGAAGTTGGCGCATTTACAACGTATCATGTTCTAGAGGGTGCACCCGTTGTGCGAGTTTATCACGATAGAGATGGGGATTGGCAATTTATGGCGGATGTTTCAACCAGGGTTGAAGATGGTCGGCTGGTTGGTATTAATCATTTGCTGGAGCTTGACCCAACGCTTAAAGGCGCTCTGTCAATTCCGGAAGGCTGGTACGCGTATCGAGAGTCGCCAACAGATGAGTGGGCTTTCGCTGAAGATCCTGATTGATGGAAAATATTCAGGTTTGATCCTTGTTTTCCCTGATTTAGCTAAGGTGTCGATTCATTCGACCTTGAAAAACTCATGGATACGGCGATCGGTGAGGGTGCGGGTCCAGTAGGTGCCGTAGGTGCGCCAGACACGCCAGGGCCAGGCTGCGTCGATATGACGTGGGGCAGGTAGTCGGCTGTCGACTGGCGCCCACAGCAGGTCGTCGGGCGTGAGGCCAAGTTGGGTGATGAGGAGTTAGGCGGCGGCCTCGGTACCAAGCATCTGGTCAAGCTCTGGGTTGAAAGTGCTGACGAGCCGATCACCGCTAGGGCTAACCATCCTGTTTGGATCGACGGCAGAGGCTGGACCGATGCCGAGAACATCGGCATCGGCGACCGTGTCCTCCTGCCCGGCGGGAGAACTGCCTCGATCCGGCTGGTCCGTGATCTTGGGCAGATCGCCGGTCAGTTGGTCTACAACCTCACGGTCAGTCAGATCCACACCTACATCGTCGTCACTAACGACACCCCGTTTGTCGTCCACAACGCTAGCAGTTGCCCAATCGACTTGAAGCACGTGTTAGCAGGGCACGGAGCCAACGCTCGAACACCCGGGAAGGCTCGGTTCCGTTCTGCGAATGTGCGAGAAGTGGCTGGCCTGATCCGCACTACGGTTACCAAGGGGAAGGGGCGTCCGAACACTGAGGCGTCCAGGAAGGATTTACGAGTATGATTTCGGCAAGCCTGTGGGAAGGGATGCGAGAGGGCGAAGGGTAACAGCAGTCCGGGCGGTGGTGAAAGATGGTCGAGCTCGCACGGCCTTTTCGGTTCGAGGGAGGAAGCGGTGAAGCGAAAGACTGGCATGTGGATCGATTTTGTGCTTGACATCGAGGGTCCTGATGCGCGGGATGGGCATCGTCGTTGGGTGGGAAAGATGGCGAAGGCTGACCTTTTTGATCTCACCTTCGACCTCTTCTGGGCGCGAATTTATTTCGGGTACGGGGTACAGCAGATCTCCTGGAGGGGTCCTGTTCTTGACTATGCTGACTCCTTGTGTGTGGCGGCTCGCACCTTGCTGAAAGAGAAGAAATATCACTATTCGGCTTCAGAGGGGGTTGTCGAGGTGGATTTTGTTAGGAAGGGAAATTCTGTCCTGATCGACTTTGAGGGCTTTGGGTGCTCGCTAAGGATTCCGTTTGGTGACTTTGTGTCGGACTCATCGCGGATTCTTGTAGAAGTAATCGATGTTCTTGTTGGTAAGTACCCGGAACTGATGAATAATCAGGCTCTGATGAGAGAAAAGAAGAAGGCGCGTGCGCTCCTGGATGCCTACGCGCAATATCGAGAGTAATTATTGTGGAAATGAGCAATCGGTTTGGGTGTTAGCTGTTGCAGGGGCAGAACTTTGTTGATGCCGGTGTGGTGGGGAGGTTTTGGCCGCGCCGAGACGCATAGAGGCTACGTTGATAGCGCCTCGTCTACCGTAACCGACTCGTTCTAGGTGTGGTGGCAGGTCTCATATTCAGGGGCGGGATGTTTCCGATGGCACTACGCAGTCGACGGCGGTTGCGCCAGTCGGTCCAATCCGGTGTAGCGAGTTCCAACTCAATGTTTGTCTTCTGAATCCCTTTCTTTCGAACAACTCCGCTTTTGTGTAGTCCTATAACGGATTCGGTAAAGGAATTGTCATAGGAGTCGCCGGTTGTGCCGACCGTGTTTTCCGCACCTGCCTCCTGCAGTCGCCCGGCATAGCGAATCGATATGTCGCGCTCCTCGGTCGGAGTGGTGGATCAGGCTGTCGACGGGTTCGGTTCCGGGGCGCTGGACGCGCGCTTGACCAACTCCGGGGCGCGTGTCGCGCCCGCATCGGGCATGGTAGTGCGCCGTGCCTTTCCTCAGGCCATCGTCCGCAGGGGCACCGGCCGAGCACCGCCGATGTTGAACACCTCGCCGCGGGCCGCGCCCAAGGCCGCCGCCGAGGCCATTGCCGCGGTGACGCCCCGGACGTGCACGAGTCGGCGGACGGTCGGCTGTGGCGTCCGAGCGGTGGGGTCGCATCCAACTCGAAGCCATCAGAACCGAGCCTGGTCACCCTGCCCAGGAGAGCCCTGACACCACAACGGCCACAGACACCACAGTTGCGGTGTTTCGGGTAGGGGGCGTGCTGTCCCGGCGTGCCAGAAAGGGCGGGAGGTGCCGGCACGGCAGGAACGGTCGTGGTGGTGTCGGCGGCGTGGCGGATCTTCTCGCCGGCGAAGTGCGCGACCAGTTGCATGAGCATCTCGTGGGCGACCAGCAGGCCAGCGTGGGCCAGGCGGAGACCACCACCCGCTCGGCCAGCACCACGGCGTCCCCGCCCTGGTGGTTGGCGTGGGCGACGTTGGTGTCGGCGGAGGCGGCGATGCCGGCGCCGAACGCGTTCCACGCCAGTATTCCACTGGAGAGGCTGAGAAGGCGGCGGACCAGCATGACCAGGGAGGCGGACAGGATCAGCCCGTCGGAGGCCAGGGGGTAGAGCCATTGCCGCCAGTCCTCGCCGTTGCGGCCGGCCACGTCTCGGGCGTGCTCGAAGTTGACCAACGACGCGACCACGGCCGCCACCAGCACCGCGAGCACGGCAACCCGGAGGATCTTTCGAAACGACGGCACACTCACCGCACTCTGTGCCGTGCCGGAGTGATCATGCCGGCACTCGGGCTGCGGCAGGCCGGCACCTGCCGGCGCGGTGACCGGGCCCGGCAAGGTTGCGGCGTCGCCGGTGGTGTCGCCGGCAGGCAGGACACCTGCCGGCAACGTCTCACCCGCGTGTGCCGGTACAGGTGCGGTGCCACGAGGTGCCGGCGTGCCGGCACCCTCACTGAGTTCGGCAGAAACCGGCAGGGCATTGCCGGCTAGGTCCTGAGCGGATCGAGCCGGCACAGCCTGATCGGCCGCGGGCGCGGTGCCAGTGTCGGCCGGCATGGATTGCTCGGCAGGCTGGGATGCGTCCGGTGCTGCCGGCCCCTCGGCAGGCTCGTCGTGGCACGAGTCTGCCGCGGTGGTGGGGCTGTCGTCGGCAGGGCCGGCGGTGATGGCTTCTGGCGCCGGGAGGGCGGGCGTGCCGCTGATTCGAGCACGGCGAGCCCGGGGGACCAGGAGGACGGCAAGCAAGACGATGATCGCGATGCTGCCAGTGAGAACTAAAAACAACACGACAAGGACTCCGGATCTGGCGGACAGGACCGCCACAGGGAGAAAGTCGGAACGGAAACGGTCAGGCGGCAGAGCCGCGGGCGGCATGCCGGCATGAGTGAGGTCGGCCTGCCGCCCGCTGGCGCTGCCGGTAGGTCACTACCGGGGCGCGAGTGGGTGTAGTTCGCCGGTGAGTGCGGCCAGTGCCGCGGTGACTTCGGCGAGGGTGGCCCGGACGTAGAGGCCGGTCGGGCCGCCGGCGCTGGTGCCGGTGTGCCCGGCGTAGGCCTTGGCCACCGCGAACCCGAACTGGCGCTCCACCCAGGTCAACGTGGTGTGCCGCAGCCAGTGCGTGCTGATCTGCTGGGTCCGCACCCACGGCAACGCCCTGCCCAGCCGCGCCCACAGGTGGTCGTAGCGGCGCGTGGTGATCGGGTCCCCCCAGGCGTACCGCAGCAACTGCCCGGCCCGGTCGCCGTCACCGCGCTGCTGGGCGTGCGCGAGCAGGTGCTCCATCAGCGTGGGCGAGACCGGCTGCCACCGGGTCGTCTCGCCCTTCTCCCGCAACCGCACCAGACACTGCTCGGCGTCCAGGTCCTGCGGGCGCAGGGCCAGGGCCCCGCCCCGCCGGCACGCCGTCTCCACGTGCAGCCGCAGGATCAACGCGTCCAGCGCCGGGTCGTTGCCCGTGGTGGAGGCGGTCCGCAGGATCTGCTCGACCCGATCGTCGGGCAGGGCACGGCGGGTGGAGGCCAACCGGCGCGGCTTGTCCACCTTCCGCGAGGGATCCCTGTCGGCGTCGATGAGTTCGTCGGCCACGGCGTGCCGGTACAGGCACCGCAAGGCCGCGATCGTGTGCTCGACCGCGCCGCGGCCGCCGCGGGCGTTGGCGCGCACGACGACCCCGGCTTTGATCTGCCCGCACAAGGCCTGGATCTCGCTGGGTTTGATCTCGTCCAGGCGCCGCTCACCCCACGCGTGGAGGATCTTGTTCCAGTAGGTGCCGTAGACGCGTCGGCTGCCGGGTGAGACGGCCTGCTCGACGATCGGGATGAACTCGGCGAACGTGGGCGCCGTGCGGCGTGGTGTGGCGGGGTGAAGCAGGTCGGTCGGGGTCAGGCCGAGCCCGGCCAGCATCATCCGCGCCGCCTCGAGTTTGCCTTGGTCCTCGCCTCCGGTCGCCTGGCCGTGGGCGGGGTGCTGGGCGGGCTGCCCGGCGGGGTCCCCCGATCCCGGATCGCTGTTCTGGCGGGGGTCAGGACGTGGCGTGCTCACGGCTGGTGTCACCTCCCGTCAGGGAGGCGTAGTAGTTCACCAACATCACATCCACCGCCGCCATCGTGTGGATGACGAGCAGTTGCTGGTCGGGGACCGCGGCCAGCAGGAGCCGGTCCCCGGCTGCCAGGTCGCACCAGTGCCGGATGGGGGCGGGGATCCGCAGGTGTCCGCGCCGGGCCAGGGTGTGAAGGCCGGTGTCGTCGGCGCGGACCACGATCACGCCGTGCGCCGCGCTGATGTCCACGCCCTGGCCGGCGGCCCAGCCCAGGGACTGGATGAGGGTTTGGTCGGTGCACCGGCCGTGGGTGTCGAGGGCGGCGACGGCGTGGCGCAGCGAGTGGCCGCGGGGCAGTGCCGGCAGTTCCGTCAACGGCAGCGCGCGGGCCGTCTTCGGTCGCGGTGTGGGCGTCAGCGACCGATCACGTGAGGGAAGGAGCAACGGTGCGACGATGTCGCCCGAGAAGACGCTCACCCCAGTAAACCTCCGATCTTTTGACCAATCGGAGACACGAACAGCACGGTTTCCCGACGGGAAGCCTCTGGGAGAACGTGGCCAGCGCCACAGGAATGGAGGGAAAATATGGGGGATGTATCCCCCATAGAAGTGTCCGAGGGGGGACTTGAACCCCCACCCCCTTAACGGGGACTAGCACCTCAAGCTAGCGCGTCTGCCATTCCGCCACTCGGACTCTGCGGCGATGTCCTCGCCGCTGATGGGGATACCTTAGCTGATCGTCTTCCCAAGAACCAAATCGGGCCGGCCTGGGTGCGTATGCAGTGGTAGGAAGGCCACGTGAGTGAGTACAGGGACCTGAGCAACGACCGTCACGCCGCAGGACTGCGGGTCGCCGAGGACGAGGTGGTGACCCTTGCGAGCGAGTTGATCCGGATCGACACCACCAACACCGGAGACCCGGCCACCTTGAAGGGGGAGCGGGCCGCGGCCGAGTACGTGGCGGAGAAGCTCGCCGAGGTGGGGTATGAGACCACCTACGTGGAGTCCGGCGCGCCCGGTCGGGGCAATGTGGTGGCTCGGCTGGCCGGTGCTGATCCCAGTCGGGGTGCGCTGCTCGTGCACGGCCACCTGGACGTGGTGCCGGCGGACGCGGCTGAGTGGTCGGTGCACCCCTTTTCCGGGGCGGTGCAGGACGGCTACGTGTGGGGTCGGGGCGCGGTCGACATGAAGGACATGGTGGCCATGAGCCTGGCCGCGGCGCGCCGGCTGAAGCGGGACGGGATCGTGCCACCCCGCGACCTGATCTTCGCGTTCCTGGCCGACGAGGAGGCGGGCGGGTTCCAGGGGGCCAAGTGGCTGGTGGAGAACCGCCCCGAGTTGTTCGAGGGGGCGACCGAGGCGATCAGCGAGGTCGGGGGGTTCTCGGTCACGCTCAAGGACGATGTGCGGGCCTACCTGGTGGAGACCGCGGAGAAGGGCATCGCCTGGCTCAAGCTCCGGGTGCGCGGTACCGCCGGGCACGGATCGATGGTGCACCACGACAACGCGGTGACCAAGCTCGCAGCCGCCGTTACCCGGCTCGGTCAGCATCGTTTTCCGATTGTGCTGACGGATTCGGTCCGGGAGTTCCTCGCCGGCGTGACGGAGATCACCGGGGTCGACTTCCCCGAGGATGACATCGAGGGCACCGTGGGCAAGTTGGGCGGGCTGGCGCGGATGGTGGGGGCGACCCTGCGGGACACCGCCAACCCGACGATGCTCACCGCGGGCTACAAGACCAACGTCATCCCGTCCGTGGCTGAGGCCACAGTGGACTGCCGAGTGCTGCCTGGGCGGCAGGAGGCGTTCGAGCGGGAGCTGGCCGAGATCCTCGGACCGGATGTGGAGCGGGAGTGGGTGAGCCTGCCGCCGGTGGAGACCACCTTCGACGGCGCTCTGGTTGACGCGATGACCGCCTCGATCACGGCGGAGGACCCGGGTGCGAAGGTGCTGCCCTACATGCTGTCCGGCGGTACGGACGCCAAGTCGTTCCAGCAGTTGGGGATTCGCAACTTCGGGTTCGCCCCGCTGAGGTTGCCGGCGGATCTGGACTTCACGGCCCTGTTCCACGGGGTTGACGAGCGGGTGCCGGTGGAGGCGTTGCGGTTCGGTACCCGTGTGCTCGACCGTTTCCTGCGGAGTTCCTGACCTTTCCTGGTAGGAGGAAGTGTGTCCACAGTGGATCTGACCGGCAAGGTTGCCCTGGTGACCGGTGGCGGCTCGGGGATCGGTGAGGCGTCGGTGCGGCGGCTCGCGGATCTGGGGGCCAAGGTCGTCGTGGTGGATCTGGTCGAGGAGGCGGCCCGGCGGGTGGCGGGGGAGGTGGACGGCCTGGCGCTCACCGGCGATGTGGCGCACCCCGCGACGATGCCGGGCGTGGTGGCCCGGGTCGAGGACGAGCTGGGCCGGCTCGACGTGGTGCACCTCAACGCCGGGGTGGGTGGCGGTCAGCTCGGGGTGGACGAGCGGTTGGACGTGGACCGCTACCGGACGCTGGTGGGGGTCAACGTGGACCACGTGGTCTACGGCACCTGTGCGGCGGTTCCCGCGTTGCGCCGGACCGGTGGGGGCACCGTGGTGGTGACCGCGTCACTGGCCGGCCTGGCCGCGATGCCCTCCGATCCGCTGTACACGATGACCAAGCACGCGGTGGTGGGCTACGTGCGGGCGGCGGGCGCTGCTCTGGCCGGTGAGGGCATCCGGATGTGCGCGCTGTGTCCGGGCTTTGTGGACACGCTGCTGCTGGGCGCGGCGCGGGAGGAGTTCACCGAGGCGGAGTTCCCGCTGCTCACCCCCGAGGAGGTGGCGGCGACGCTGGAGCGGGTGTTGGCCGAGGGGGAGCCGGCGCAGGCGTGGATCGTGCAGCCGGGCAGCGACGGCATGCCCTACCGGTTCCGCGGCGTGCCCGGGCCGGCGGGCGGCCAGCTGCCGCCCGATGTCGTCCTCGGCCGCAACGCTTGACAGGCGCCCATCGCCCGAGAAACCTACTCAAGAGTAGGTAGTGGTGGTGGGAGGAGTGGGGCGTGCGCGCGCAACGGCTGCGACTCGACGACGGCACCGAACTCAACCTGGTGGCCTCGGGTGATCCCGGTGCCAGCGTCACGGTGGTGCTCGCCCACGGGTACGCGCTGGACCACCGCAGCTGGCACCGGGTGAGCACCGCGCTGCCGGCCGCGGTGGGCACGCCCGTGCGCGTCCTGGCCTACGACCACCGCGGCCACGGCGAGTCCGGGCCGGCCACGCCGGAGACGGCCACCATCGAACAGTTGGGCGACGACCTGGGGCAGGTCATCGAGCGCGCGGTGCCCTCGGGGCCGGTGGTGGTGGTCGGCCACGCCATGGGCGGCATGGCGGCGATGGCCTTCGCCGAGCGGCGGCCCCGGCTGTTCCGGCAGCGGGTGGCCGGCTCGGTGTTCGTGGCCACGGCCGCGGCGCGGTCGGGTGAGGCCGCACTGGCCTGGCCGAAGTCGGTGGGCAAGCTGGTCAGGGAGTTGGAGCGGGCGTTCGGCCCGCTGGTCCGGGCGGTGCGGGAGCGGATCGAGCCGGCCAAGACGGCGGGACTGCGGTGGTGGCTGTTCGGTGACGAACCCCGCCAGGAGGACGTGGCGCTGATGGCCGAGATGGTGTCGTCGCACTGGCCGGAGACGGTGTCGCTGTTCCGGCCGGCGTTCGACCGCTACGACCGGGAGGCGGCGCTGACCGTGGCGGGCGAGCGACCCGTGGTGGCGGTGGTGGGCGATGAGGACCGGTTGTGCCCTGCCTGGCACGCGAACGCGTTGATCCGCGCGGTGGGTTCGGGAGAGGCCTTGGTGCTGCCCAACGCCGGCCATATGGTGCCTCTGGAACGCCCGGGCGAGCTGGCCGAGTGCATTGCCGCGCTGGCCCGGTCGTGACGGCGAGCAGTGCGGCAGGCAGAGGAGAGGGCGATGGCACAGGACGGGCCGAGGCGGGTGCGGGAACGGTTCCGGGACGGTGAGCGCAGGCCGTCCGCCGGGCTCGCGCCGGGGTACGCGCAGGCGAACCTGGTGAGCCTGCCGCAGGAGTACGCCTACGACTTCCTGCTGTTCGCCCAGCGCAACCCCAAACCATGCCCCGTGCTGGAGGTGCTCGACGCCGGCGCGGTCGCCTCGGAGCTGGCCGAGGGATCTGACGTGCGCACCGATCTGCCCGGCTACGTGGTGTGGGAGAACGGCGAGCGGGTCGCCGAGGTCGGCGAGGTGACCTCGTACTGGCGGGCGGACCTGGTGACGTTCCTGATCGGGTGCAGCTTCACCTTCGAGACGGCGCTGCGCGACCACGGCGTGCCCGTGCGCCACGTGGACCAGGGCTCGAACGTGCCGATGTTCCTGACCAACCAGGCGTGCCGGCCCGCGGGGCGGCTGTCCGGCAACCTGGTGGTGTCAATGCGGCCGATTCCCGCCGGGCTGGTGGCCAAGGCGGTTCGGGTGACCGGGATGTATCCGGCGGTGCACGGTGCCCCGGTCCACGTGGGTGACCCGGCCGCGCTGGGGGTGGCCGACGTGGCCACGCCGGATTTCGGGGACGCCGTGCGCTTCGAACCGGGTGACGTGCCGGTGTTCTGGGCGTGCGGGGTCACCCCGCAGGCGGCCCTGATGGCCTCGAAGCTGCCGTTCGCCATCACCCACGCGCCCGGACACATGTTCGTCACCGACGTCCCGGACCACGCCTACGCCCTCTGAGCGCCGGCTGGCCGGTGGTCTCGCCGGGGCGGGTGGACGTGGCCGGTGTCGGCCATCTCGCCGGCGCGGGCGAGGCCACTGCCGGGAGGTTTGGTGGCCGGTGGGGCTGGTGGCGGGTGGTCGGGACACCGCCGCTCTTGACCACGTTGTTACCTGCTGACACACTCCGCGGGAAAGCGCTTACCACGTTGTTGCCGAGGTGAGCTGCGGTAGTCGATCCACCACCGGGAGGTTCGATGGGAGCGGGCTCCTCACGGCGGGAATTCCTGCGGCGCACCGGGTTGCTCACCGGTGGCGTGCTGGCGGCCGGCGGGCTGGTGAGCACGGGTGACGCGTGGGCCGCTCCGGTGGCCACCGATCCCTGGCAGCAGGCCGATCTCATCGCCGCGCGGGTGCGGCCGCCCCGGTTCGCCCACCGCTACTTCGACGTGACCCACTTCGGTGCGGTGGGCGACGGGACCACCGACTGCACCGCGGCGTTCCGAGCGGCCATCCGCGCGTGCGCGCACAGCGGCGGAGGCCACGTGGTGGTGCCGGCCGGGCGGTTCGCCACCGGCGCCATCCACCTGCTCAGCGGGGTCGACCTGCACATCACCCAGGACGCCACGATCGCGTTCGTCACCGACCCGCGCGCCTACCTCCCGGTGGTGCTGACCCGGTTCGAGGGCACGGAACTGCACAACTACTCGCCGATGATCTACGCCTACGGCCAGCACGAGATCGGCATCACCGGCCGGGGCACGGTGGACGCGCAGTCGGACAACGCGCACTGGTGGCCGTGGTGCGGCAGCGCGAAGTACGGCTGGCAGCCGGGACAGCCGAGGCAGACCGAGGCCCGGGACCGGTTGCGGGCCATGGCCGAGCAGGGGGTGCCGGTCGAACAGCGGGTGTTCGGTGAGGGCGGCTACCTGCGGCCCAACTTCATCCAGCCCTACCGGTGCCGCAACGTGCTGATCGAGGGCATCACCGTGGTCAACTCGCCGATGTGGGAGATCCACCCGGTGCTCTCGGAGAACGTGCTGGTGCGCGGGGTGACGGTGCGCAGCCACGGCCCCAACAACGACGGGTGCGACCCGGAGTCCAGCCGGGACGTGGTCATCCGCGGGTGCACCTTCGACACCGGCGACGACTGCATCGCCATCAAGTCCGGGCGCAACGCCGACGGCCGGCGGGTGAACGTGCCCAGCGAGCGCATCCTCATCGAGAACTGCGAGTTCCGCGCCGGCCACGGCGGGGTCACCGTCGGCAGCGAGATGTCCGGCGGCGTCCGCGACGTGTTCGCCCGCGACCTGCACCTGAGCAGCCCGGACCTGAACACCGCGCTGCGGTTCAAGACCAACTCCGTGCGGGGCGGGTTCATCGAGAACGTCCACGCCAGGGACATCACCGTGGGCACCGTCGCCAGCTCCGCCATCGAGATCGACTTCAACTACGAGGAGGGGCCGGGCCACGGCTTCAACCCGCTGGTGCGCGGCATCGACGTGCGGGACATGACCGTGGACACCGCCCAGCGCGCCCTGTCGCTGCGCGGCTACGCCGACGACCCGGTCCAGGACGTGCGGCTGACCAGGGTGAACTTCAAGCGGGTCGGCCAGCCCGACATCGTGGAGCACGTCACCGGCCTGGTGCTGCGCGAGGTCTTCGAGAACGGCCAGCGGCTGCCGGACACCGCGTCCTGAGCGCCGCGCGAGAATCGGTCCCTGTCCCGCGGCCGTGCCGGTTGGGCACCGCCGCGTCCCCTGTCGTCGAGTGGGAGAACCGGTCGAGTGGGAGAACCGAAGGTGAGTGAGCACAGTCGCAGGCGCGTGTTGCGGGCCGGCCTGGGTGTGGTGGCCGGATCGCTGATCGTGGGCGGAACGGAGGGTGGCGTGGCTGGAGCGTCCCCGACAGGGGAGCCGGCCGGTCTCGACGCGACCGGGGGCGCGGCGGTGACCGGGGGCGAGGGGCTGGCCGCGGCCGGCCGCCACCTGCCGTGGGTGGCGGACCTGGGCGATGGCCGTTACCGCAACCCGGTGCTCAACGCCGACTGGTCGGACCCGGACGCGGTGCGCGTGGGCGACTACTTCTACCTCACCGCCTCCACGTTCAACCGGATCCCCGGGCTGCCGATCCTGCGCTCGGTGGACCTGGTCAACTGGACCGTCATCGGGCACGCGCTGACCGAACTGGAGCCCAGGGACCACTTCAGCGAGCCGCAGCACGGCGGTGGGGTGTGGGCGCCCGCCCTGCGGTACCACGACGGCCGGTTCTGGATCTTCTACCCCGACCCCGACCACGGCATCTTCGTGGTGACCGCCAGGGACCCGAGCGGGCCGTGGAGCCGGCCGCACCCGGTGAAGCTGGGCAAGGGGCTGATCGACCCGTGCCCGCTGTGGGACGACGACGGCCAGGCCTACCTGGTGCACGCCTGGGCCAAGAGCCGCAGCGGCATCAACAACCGGCTGACCCTGCACCGGATGAGCCCGGACGGGACCGGCCTGCTCGACGAGGGCCGGATCGTGGTCAACGGCGACGAGCTGCCCGGTTACACCACGCTGGAAGGGCCCAAGCTGTACAAGCGCGACGGGTGGTACTGGATCTTCGCGCCGGCCGGGGGCGTGACCAACGGCTGGCAGTCGGCGTTCCGGTCCCGGTCCATCTGGGGGCCCTACGAGGACCGCGTGGTGTTGGCGCAGGGCGACACCGAGATCAACGGTCCGCACCAGGGCGCCTGGGTCGCCACGGACCGGGGCGAGGACTGGTTCCTGCACTTCCAGGACCGGGGTGCCTACGGCCGGGTGGTGCACCTGCAGCCGATGCGCTGGCGCGCGGACGGCTGGCCGGTGATGGGTGTGGACGACGGCACCGGTCTGGGCAGCCCGGTCCTGGTGCACGCCAAGCCGAGGGTTGCCCGGCGGGTGCCGGTGACCGCGCCGGCCACCACCGACGAGTTCACCACGCGGCGCCTGGGCGAGCAGTGGAGCTGGCAGGCCAACGCCAACGCCGACTGGTGGTCGCTGCGGCGGTCGCCGGGCCGGCTGACGCTGTTCTGCCGGCCCAGCGCGGCCACCGAGGACCTGCGGCTGCTGCCCAACGTGCTGGGCCAGCGGCTGCCCGCCGAGACCTTCACCGCGACAACGGCACTGACCCTGGCCACGGCCACCACCGGCGCCAGGGCCGGTCTGGTGGTGCTGGGGGAGAGCTACGCGTGGGCGGGGCTGCGCCACGACGGCGACCAGCTCGTCCTGGTGTGCCGGACCGCGGCGGTGGGTGGCAGCGAGACCGACACCGCGACCGCGGTGCCCCTGGGACGGGACAAGGCCTCGGTGCGGCTGCGGGTGACGGTGCGGGCCGGCGCGGTCTGCCAGTTCTCCACCGAGCTGGACGGCCGTGGGTTCACCCCGATCGGCCAGCCGTTCACGGCCAGTGCCGGCAAGTGGATCGGGGCGACCCTGGGGCTGTTCGCCACGGCCCCGCCGACCTCCGCGCCCACCGGGGCGGCGGAGTTCGACTGGTTCCGGGTTGGCCCGCAGGGGTGAGGTGGCTGTGACGGTGAGGTGGCCGCGACGGTGAGGTGGCCGCGGCGGTGAGGCGGCTGGGGCGGGCCGGCGGTGGCTGGCCCGCTCACCGCTGACGCGCTGGTGCGGTCCCGCCCGCGGCACGGGCGAGACGAGGGCGGTCGGCGCGGACGACCGCGGTCAGGTGATCACGCCGGGCATGGCGGCGGCGGTGCGCCGCCGGCGCAGCCAGATCTTGCGGGTGCCGTCCGCGTACAGCAGGACGCGGGACAGCTCCCAGCCGGCGTACTCGGCGTGGATGGCGAGTTGGGTCGCCGCGGCGCGGCGGGACACTCCGGGTGGCAGCCGCAGCGGCTGGTACTCCCAGTCGCCGTCGATCACCCCGTCTGTCATGGTTGCACCACCTGTACTCCTTGGCCGGTCGCGGACGCCACGAACACGCGCCCGCTGGACGGGTCCACCGTCACAGAGTTGGGTTGGGTCACGGTCGGGAAGCGGTACCGCTCGACGGGTTCGCCACCGGCGACGTCGTAGCCGACCACCTCGTTGCGTTCGGTCAGGGTGACCCAGGCCAGGTCACGTCCGGGGTCGTAGGCGATGCCGTAGGGAGTGCCGGGCACGGGGAAGCGCTGCCGCATCAGCAGCGGGTCGAGGGAGAACACCAGCAGTTCGCCGCTGCGGGCGTCGGTGACCAGGACCCGGTCGAACCGGTCGGTCACGGCGTTGACCGCGCCGTCGCCGGCGCGCAGGCCGGGGCCCTGGCTGGTGCTGGTGGGATCGAGGGTGAACACCGCGGTGCGCAGCCGGTCCACCATGGCCGCGTGCCTGTCGTTGGCCACGACCTGGTCGGCGCTGGTCACACCGGAGATGGTGCGGGCCAGCTGATCCCCGTCGAACACGGCGACCGCCTTGGCCTGGCCGAGCGCGACCAGGGTGTGGCCGGCCACGGTGGCGGCCGAGACCGGCCCGCCGTCCACGGCCAGGCTGGTCGCCGCGCCGGTGGTGGGGGTGATGCGGAGCAACTGGTTGGCGCTGGGCACCGGCGCCAGGACGGTGTTCGCCGCGGTGTCCAGGGACAGCTGCGCGGTGGGCGCGGGCAGCGGCACGGATCGGGGTGGAGCGGCCAGGTCGTCCAGGGACCACAGCCACACCGCGGGCGGCTGGTCCACGGCCACGGCCAGGGTGCGGCTGGCCGGGTCGACCACGGTGGAACTCGCCGCTCCGGCCAGCGCCAGCACCGTGCCGGCGGGCGTGCCGGTCTGCTCCGGAGCCTTGGCCGGGGTGGCCGCCTGGAGCGTCTCGGCGACCTGCAGGGGGCCGTCGGGGTTGCCCCGTCCGGTCGAGCACCCGGCGACGAGCAGGGCACCGGCGAGCAGCACGGCCAGGCGACGCAACGTAGAACCTCCTTCACCAGGCGACCGCCACGTGGTCACCCGGTGTTCACCAACGGACCTCTTCCCAGCATCCCCTACCAGCAGCCGCTGGTCACGCAGGGGTCTCAGACTGCGGCACGGCGCCGGGTCCGGTCAGCCCAGCGGGCGCTCGGGGTAACCCAGCTCGACGGCGCTGACGTCGTCGAGGGCGGCCTGGATCGCCGGTGGCAGCTCCACGGCCTCGGCCGCCAGGGAACCGGCGAGCTGGGCGGTGTCGCGGGCGCCGACCACCGGGGCGACCACGCCGGGCCGGTCGCGGACCCAGGCCAGCGCCACGGCCAGGGGTGAGGTGCCCAGTCCGTCGGCGGCGGTGACCACGGCCTGCACGATCCGGGCGGCCCGCTCGGTGCGGTGCTGCTCCACGTAGGGAGCCATGTGCGGGGAGGCACCGCGGGAGTCGGCCGGCGTGCCGTTGCGGTACTTGCCGGTGAGCACGCCCCGGCCCAGCGGGGCCCACGGCAGCAGACCGATGCCGTGGTGTTGGGCGGCCGGCACGACCTCCCGCTCCACACCGCGCTCCACCAGGGAGTACTCGACCTGGGTGGACACCAGCGGGGTGCCGCTCGGCACGGCGTGCTGCCGGGCCGCCGCGGTGGCCAGCTGCCAGCCCGAGTAGTTGGACACGCCGAAGTAGCGGACCTTGCCGCTGCTCACGGCCGCGTCCACGGCGGCGAGCGTTTCCTCAAGCGGCACGGTGGCGTCCCAGGCGTGCAGCTGCCACAGGTCGATGTGGTCGGTGCCGAGCCGGCGCAGCGATCCCTCCAACGCGGTCAGCAGCGCGGCGCGGGAGGCCCCGCCGCCGAAGGGGCCCTCGTCGCGGCGGGCCACGGCCTTGGTGGCGAGCACGATGTGGTCGCGGGGCACGGCCTGGTCGAGCAGGCTGCCGAGGATGCGTTCGCTCTCGCCGTCGCCGTAGACGTCGGCGGTGTCGACCAGGGTGCCGCCAGCGTCGGTGAAGGCGAGCAGCTGGTTCGCCGCCTCGTCGGCGTCGGTGTCCCTGCCCCAGCTCATGGTGCCCAGGGCCAACCGGGAGACCCGCAGGCCACTGCGGCCGAGGTGTCGCTGTTCCACGAACCGAGCCTAAGGGGTCGGGGTGAAGCCAGCCGGGTCAGCTCGGGAGCGGCGCGGGTGTGGCCGGTCAGGACAACATCGGCTGTCCCAACCGGTTACCGACGGGTAGGGTTCTGGGTGTGCGACTGGGACTGAACCTCGGGTACTGGGGCGCCGGCAACGACGCCACCAACCTTGAACTGGCCAGGGAAGCCGACCGGCTGGGCTACTCCGTGGTGTGGGCGGCCGAGGCCTACGGGTCGGACTCGCCCACCGTGCTGGCGTGGGTGGCCGCGCAGACAACACGGGTGGACGTGGGCAGCGCTGTGATGCAGATCCCGGCCCGGTCCCCGGCGATGACCGCGATGACCGCCGCCACCCTGGACACCCTGTCCCAGGGCCGGTTCCGCCTGGGGCTGGGGGTGTCCGGGCCGCAGGTGTCCGAGGGCTGGCACGGGGTCCGCTTCGACCGGCCGCTGGCCCGCACCCGGGAGTACGTCGACATCGTGCGCATGGCGCTGCGCCGGGAGAAGGTGCGCTACCAGGGCCGGCACTACGAGCTGCCGCTGCCGGACGGCCCGGGCAAGGCGCTGACGCTGACCGTGCACCCGCACCGCGAGCACATCCCGATCTACCTCGCCGCCGTGGGGCCGAAGAACCTCGAACTGGCCGGCGAGGTCGCCGACGGCTGGCTGGCCGTGTTCTTCTCGCCCGAGCACGCCGAGGACTCGCTGGCGCACCTGCGCGCCGGGCGGGAGCGCGCCGGCCTGTCCATGGACTCCTTCGACGTGGTGCCGACCCTGCCGCTGGTGGTGGGCGAGGACTGGCGGCGCTGCGCGGACAACGTGCGCGCCTACGCCGCGCTCTACGTCGGTGGGATGGGCAGCCGGGAGAAGAACTTCTACAACGAACTGGCCTGTCGGATGGGGTTCGCCGAGCAGGCCGCGCTGGTGCAGGAGCGGTACCTGAACAAGGACTACCAGGGCGCGATGGCCGCGCTGCCGCTGGAGTTCCTGGACGCCACCGCGCTGCTGGGGCCCAAAGAACGCATTATCGACCGGATCCAGGCCCTGGCCGAGGTCGGGGTCACCACGCTGACGGTGTTTCCCATGCTGCAAGATTCGGAGCGGTCGATGGCGGCGCTGCGCGTCGTCGCGGAAGCTCTGGACGCGGCAGGAGTGGGTAGTTGACCTGGGTGCAGGCACTGGTTCTTGGGCTGGTCCAGGGACTGACCGAGTTTCTCCCCATCTCGTCCTCAGCACACGTGCGCATCGTGTCCCAGCTGTTCTTCGGTGGCGACGCGGGCGCGTCGTTCACCGCCGTGATCCAGCTGGGCACCGAGCTGGCGGTGCTGATCTACTTCGCCAAGGACATCGGCCGGTTACTGGCGGCCTGGTTCGTCGGCCTGTTCAGCGCCAGGGCCCGGCAGACCTCGGACTACCGGCTGGCCTGGTACGTGATCATCGGGTCGATCCCGATCAGCGTGCTGGGCGTGCTGCTGCAGGACGTGATCCGCACCTCGGCCCGCAACCTGTGGTTCACCGCCACCACGCTCATCGTGTTCGCCGTGCTGCTGGCGGTCGCCGACCGGATGGGCACGCAGCGCCGCGCCGAGCTGACCCTGCGCGACAGCGTCGGCATGGGCCTGGCCCAGTCGCTGGCGCTGATCCCCGGGGTGTCCCGGTCCGGCGGCACACTCACCGCCGGCCTGCTGCTGGGGCTCAGCCGCGAGGCCGCCGCCCGCTACTCGTTCCTGCTGGCCATTCCGGCGGTGTTCGGCGCGGGCGTGTTCAGCATCCCGGACGTGCTCGACCGCACCGGCGGGGGCATGCAGGCGTCGGTGCCGCAGATGATCGCGGCCACCGCGGTCGCCTTCGTGGTGGGCTACGCCACCATCGCCTGGCTGCTGCGCTACGTCTCCAAGCACAGCTACTCGGCGTTCGTCTGGTACCGGCTGATCCTGGGGCTGGCCCTGATCGGGCTGCTGTCCATGGATCTGCTGCCGGCCACCTGAGCCGGTCCCCGTAAGCTGGGCCGCCGTGGCCACCGTGATCCTGTTGAGGCATGCCCGCTCGTCGGCGAACGGGTCGGGGGTGTTGGCCGGGCGCAAGGCCGGCGTCGGCTTGGACGACACCGGCCAGGGCCAGGCCAAGGCCCTGACCGACCGGTTGGCGGCGGTGCCGTTGGCGCGGGTGGTGCGCTCGCCGTTGGAGCGCTGCGAGCAGACCCTGGCCCCGCTGCTGGCCGCCCGCGAGCTGACGGCGCACGTCGAGCCCGACCTGTCCGAGGTGGACTACGGCGAGTGGACCGGACGGGAACTGAAGGCCCTGCTGGACGAGCCGCTGTGGAAGGTGGTGCAGCAGCACCCCTCCGCCGCGGTGTTCCCGAGCGGCGAGGGACTGGCGGCCGTGCAGGCGCGCGCCGTGGCCGCCATCCGGGCCCACGACGCGGCGGTGACCGCGGAACACGGTGCGCACGCGGTGTGGCTGGCCTGCACCCACGGTGACGTCATCAAGGCCGTGCTGGCCGACGCGTTGGGCCAGCACCTGGACTCCTTCCAGCGGATCGTGGTCGACCCGTGCTCGGTGTCGGTCATCCGCTACACCGAGGTGCGGCCGTTCGTGTTGCGGGTCAACGACAACGGTGGCGACCTGCGCGGCATCGTGCCGCCGCCGCCCGCGCCGGCCACCGAGGACGGCGCCACCCCGGCGGATTCCGCCGCGGCGGGTCCTGCCACGCCGCTGTCCTCGGACGCGGTGATCGGCGGCTCCACCGGGGCCAGCTGACCGCGCGGGCCGGTGCGCCGGGCCGGGACCGGCTCAGCCGGGCAGGTGGCGCTGGTAGTAGCGGGCGACCCGGGTCCGGTTCCCGCAGGACGGTTTGCACCACTGCTGGCGCGGGTGCGCCTGGATGAAGTAGTGCACGCAGCGAGGCGCCGGGCAGGCCCGCAGCCTGTCCCGCTCGGGACCGGTGAGCAGGGCGATGGCCGAGTTGGCCAGCAGGGCCACCAGGGCCGCCCGCTGGTCCTCGGTGAGCAGTAGCCGGTCGGCGCGCGGGGTCGCGGGCCGACCGTCGTTGTCCGGCCAGGTCAGTCGCAGCACCTGGGGCGCTGCCGCCGCGGCCGCGTTGAGCTGGCGCACGGCCGCGTCGGGGGAGCGGACCCGACGGGTGTCGGCCACGAGTTGGCCGGCCTCGGCGTCGGGGCCGGTGTGGGCGCGGACCACGTCGGCGAACAGGAACCGGATGGCGCCGCGCAGTTCGACCAGCTGGGCGTGGGTGGTGTCGTCGAGCGGAACCTGGTGCGCGGGAAAGTCCGGCGGGAGCAGGTCGGCCTGCGCCGCCAGCCACTCCGCCACGTCCGCCGGGCTGGCCAGGGTGTCCCGAACCCCGCCCTGCCCGTCGTGCCGGATGGTTCTGGTCAGCTCCACCGCCAGACAGCGCTCCATGACCGAACACCTCCCCACCCACTGTAATGGTGAACGGGGTGGACTTCCGTGTGGGCACCGCTTACGCTCACGTCTGCCTAATGGTTAGCTCGGTTCTTCTCATTAGTATGGGAGCTGATGTGAGCGGACCCCGCACGGAAGTCGTCGATGGCCTGGCCACCCTGCTGCGCGGCCTTGAGGTGTTCGGCGGCCCACTGCCCACCTTCGACCCGGGCACCGCGCCCGATCACCCGGTGCCGCTGTTCACCGAGTGGCTCACCCTGGCGATCCGCTCCGGCCTGCGCGAACCCCACGCCACCACGCTGTCCACAGTGGATGGGCAGGGGCGACCGTCGGCGCGGGTGCTGATCCTCAAGGACGTCGACGACACCGGCTGGCACTTCGCCTTCAGCGCGGCCAGCCGCAAGGGCGCCGAGCTGGCCGCCCGCCCCTGGGCCGCGCTCACCTTCTACTGGAGCGAACTGGCCAGGCAGGTGCGGTTGCGCGGCCCGGTGCGCAGTGCCGCGCCCGAGGTGAGCGCGCGCGACTTCCGCGAGCGCCCGCCGGCCTCCCGCGCCGGGGCACTGCTGGCCAGGCAGAGCCAGCCCATGGCCGATCCCGCCGACCTGGACCGCGCGCTGGCCCAGGCCCACCAGCGCATCGCCGACGACCCCGGGGTGGTGGCCCCGGAGTGGACCCGCTACCGGGTCGTCCCGGACGAGGTCGAGTTCTGGCAGGGCGACAAGCAGCGACGACACACCAGGCTGCGCTACCTGCGCACCGGTGAGCACACCTGGGACAAGGAGTTGTTGTGGCCGTGACGAGCACCAGCACCGAGCGCCACCCCGCCCCGGGCGAGGTGGCGTCCCTGGTCGACGAGGTGGACCGGGCCCACCAGCGGCTGGCCGCGATGCTGACCGGGCTGAGCGACGAGCAGGCCCACGCTCCCACGCCGCTGCCCGGCTGGACCCGCGGCCACCTGATCACCCATCTGGCCCGGCACGCCGACAGCCTCACCCGGGCGCTGACCGCCGCCCTGCGCGGGGAGAGCGCGGTGCAGTACCCGGAGGGCGAGGCCGGCCGCTTCGCCGAGATCGAGGCCGGCGCCCACCGGCCGGCCGAGGCACTGGTCGCCGACATGGTCGAGGCCAACCGGCGCTGCCTGCACGCCATGCGGGCGATGACGCCGGCCGCGTGGCGGATCAGCGTGCACGGACGTGGCGGCGCCGTGTTCCCCGCGACCCGGCTGGTGGTCTCCCGCTGGCGTGAGGCCGAGGTGCACGCCGTGGACCTCGACCTGGGCGTGACCAGTGCCGACTGGTCCGGCCGGTTCGTCGGGCACTTCCTGCCCGAGGAGGTGGCGCGGCTGGACCAGCGGGCGCCGGGCGTGCGCGTGCCGGCCGGGCTGGCCGACCACGCGGTGCTGGCCTGGCTGCTCGGCCGAGGCGAGCCCGGGCTGCCCGACCTGCCGGCCTGGGGCTGAGGCCGGCCAGCACACCGACCGCTGGCCGCTGGCCGTCCGGTGTCAGGCCCGCCGTGCCTGGATCAGCCAGGCCGCCGAGCCGTACCGCACGCCGTGCTCGGTCAGGTGGTCGGCCATGCTGGCACGCAGGTTGTCCAGGGCGCGGGCCCGGGTGTCGGCGTCCAGGTCGTTGAGCATCCAGCCGAACTGGCCGGAGATGAACTCGGTGGCATCGTCCACGTCGCGGCCGAAGTACATGGGTGCACGCAGGTCAGCCAGTCGCACATCGGTGAGTCCGGCCGAGGTCAGCAGCTCCCGCACCTGGTCGGGGTCGCTGAGCGAGGCCGGGTTCGGGGTCGCTGGCCGGGCGGGCAGCTCACGACCGGCCGCGAAGGCGGTGCGGAACGCGGTGGTCCACTCGTTGCGGTCCGACGGCTGCCAGGTGAGCAGGACCAGCCGCCCGCCTCGGCGCAGGGCGCGGGCGATGTTGGCGAACGCGGCCGGGGCGTCGCCGAAGAACATCGCGCCGTGCCGGCTGATGGCGACGTCGAAGCACTCCTCGGGGAAGGCGTGGACCTGCGCGTCGACCTGCTCGAAGGTCACGTTGGCCAGCTGTTCCCGCGCGGCCAGCCGGCGGGCGAGTTCGATCATGCGGGTGGACAGGTCCACCCCGAGCGCCCAGCCCTTCTTGGCACGTCGTGCGGCGTCCCGGGTGGTCTGCCCACTGCCGCAACCGATGTCGAGCACACGCGCGGTCGGCTCGATCGCCGCCGCCGCGAAGAACTCGTCGTGGTAGCTGGCCACGCCCTCGTTGAAGCGGTCGGCCCGGGCTGCCCAGTACGCGCCCTGGTCGCCGTCCCAGGCGCGGAGCTGCTCCTGGTTGGACGGATCGATCGGTGGTGTGTTGCTGTCGGTCATCGCTGCTCCGGCCCCTGGTCGCTGCTCATCGCACGGACGCGCCCGTCGCGCGTCCGAAGGCGAGACCCTACGGCACCGGACCGGGCGTGATCGCCCGGTTTTCGACGGCCCGCCCGCCGGTGCCGGCGGTGCGGCGCCGCGGCGTGCGGTTCACCGCAGGCGTCGCGCGCGCAGGACGGTGTCGTGGGTGTGCTGCGTGCCGGGCGGTGCGGGCGCGGTCCGCGGGCGGGTCTCGTTGGTCAGGACCGTCCACCCCGCACCGAGCAGGCCGGCGATGTCGGCGGGCTGGTAGTAGTCGTTCGGGTCGAAGCCGTGCTCGTGAGGGGTGGTCAGGTCGGCCAGGTCGTGGCTGGCGACGAGCAGGGTGCCGCCGGGGGCGACGGCGGCCAGCAGACCGCGCAGCACGGTGTGGTCCGGCTGCTTCGGCAGTGGGAAGTACTGGGCGGACACCAGGTCGAACGCCTCGGCCGGGAGTGGTGTGCTGGTCAGGTCCGCGCGTGTCCACGCCACCCGGTCCGCGGTGTCCGCGCCGGTGGCGGCGGCGCGGCGCAGCGCGGTCAGCGAGATGTCGACCGCGGTGACCCGCCAGCCGCGCCGGGCCAGCCACAGCGCGTCGGCACCCTCACCGCAGCCCACGTCGAGCGCCTGCCCGGGCGGCAGGTCGGCGACCTCGGTCACGAGCACCCCGTTGGGTGCGCCGCTGAAGAGCTGCTCGCGGCTGCCGTACAGCTCGTCCCAGAACTGTTGGTCCATGTCCTCGCCTTGGTTGTCGGGCACCGGCGTGGTCAGCGGCCGGGCTGCCCCCGCCCGCGACCCGCGGTCGGCGTGAGCGCCTCCGCCGCACCAACCTGCCCCCGGTCGTGACGAGCTGACAAAGATTTTTGCGAAAACCGCAAAACGCGGCCACGCCGGCCTGACCGCCGTCCCTCCGACCGGTGGCGCCGGCCGGGGCGCCGCTCACAGTCCCAGGCGGGTCACCGCGTTGTCCTCCAGCGGGTTGGCCGTGCGGATGTAACGGTGCACCATGCCGGGGTTGGTCCACCGGCCCTGGCGCATGATCTCCCGGTCGCTGGCGCCGCCCAGGGCCGCCTGGGTGGCGAAGCCGGCGCGCAGCGAGTGCCCGCCGAACAGGCTCGGGTCCAGTCCTGCCCGTTCGGCATACCGCTTGACCAGGTCGGCGACCGCCCGATCGGACATGGGCGCGGTCCCGATCCGGCCGTGCCGGCTCACCGACGGGAACAACGGACGCCGCTGGCCGTCCGCCAGGTCCGTGCCGGGGTAGCCGTGGCACCGGTGCACCGCCCTGGCCGGCTCGGTGCGCTGCTCGGCCCACTGCCGCAGTCCCTCGTGCCCGCCGTCCCGGTGGACCTCCAGCAGCTCCGCCCACGACGCCAGCGCGCACACCGGGCACGTGTGCGGCCGGCCGCCCCTCGGCAGCGCCACGCTCTGCTGCCGGCCGCCCGTCTGGTCGGTCTTGGTCACGGCGAGCTGGACCAGCAGCAGCGGCTCGTCCGTGCGGGGATCGGTCTGCACGATCACGTCGTCGAAGCGCAACGCGGCCAGTTCGCTGCGGCGCAGCGCCCCGGCGAAGCCCACCAGTAACAGCAGGGCGTCCCGGCGGCGCGCGATCTCGCCGGGCCAGCCCGGCGCTGGCCGCTCGGCCAGCAGCGCCTCCAGGGTGGGCAGCAGCACGGGGCGCTTGCGGCGCGGCGGTGTCTGGCGGGTTCTGCGGATACCGCGCAGCGTCAGCCGGACCACGTCGGTGCGGGTGGGGGAGGGCAGGCCGTTGGCCGCGTGCACCGCGGCGATGGCGGCGGCCTTGCGCTCCAGTGTGGACGGGCTGAACGCCCACCCGCCGGACTCGCGCACGGTGTCGGCGGCCGCGGCCAGGTACACCGCCACGTCCAGCGGGTCGGCCGGCAGGGCCTGCCGGCCTTCGGCCAGGCACCAGGCCGCCCAGGCCACCCAGTCCGAGCGGTAGGCGCGCAGCGTGTTGGGGGACTGGGCGGCCTGCAGGTAGGAGCCCAGCGAGGTGGCCTGGTCCAGGTCGAACCGCTGGCGCACCGCCTCCAGCCGGTCGAGGTCGATCAGGACGGGGTGGCTGACCCGGCCCAGGGCGGTGCGCACCTGGTCGGGAAGGCGGTCGGCGGCCGGCACCGGGTCACTCCGATCGTGCTGCTGGGTCAGGGCGGGCGGGGTGATCACCGCACATGATCACCGGGACCGACCACTGTAGTTGACCACCCGGGGGCCGGCCGTGGCCCCGACCGCCCCGCCCGGTGCTGGCCCACCCGGCGCGCGCGGCGGCTACGCGCGGGGCTGGTCGCCGACCGGGTCCTGACGCGGTGGCAGGGGCAGCGGCAGCGCGGGCAGCCCGTCGATGCTCGTGGCGTTGTGCGGCTTGGCCTGGCAGTAGGCGATGAACTCCGCGTCGGTCTTGCGCCCGAAGTACTCCGCGTGCAGCGTCCGCTCCTCCCGGAAGTCCATGAACGGCACGGCGAACCCGCAGGTGTCACTGATCAGCTCGGCGGTGACCACGATGATGGCGCGCACCGCGGGACCGTCCGCCTCGGCCAGGTGCCTGATCAGCTCGGGCCAGCGCGGGTCGTCGCGGAACACCGGCTCGCCCCGGCCGTGCACGCGCACGATCGTGGGCGGGCCCTCGAAGGCGCACCACATCAGCGTGATCCGGCCGTTCTCGCGCAGGTGCGCGATGGTCTCCGCGTGGCTGCCCCCGAAGTCCAGGTAGGCCACGGTGCGCTCGTCGAGCACCGCCAGCGAACTGGACCGCCCCTTGGGGGAGAGGTTGACGTGTCCGTTCTCGGCCAGGGGCGCGGAGGCCACGAAGAAGACCTGCTGGGCTTCGATGAACGACCGCAGCCGCCCGTCGATGCGGTCATAGCTTTTACCCATGGCCGCATTATGGGAACGACGGCCGGCCACGCACAGGTTTTGTCGTGGTGCGCGCCCGGCCGTCCGAGCCCGGTCAGCCAGCCTGGCTCGGCTCGCCGCTGTCACGCGGAGTCAGCTGCCGCAACCGCTCGGCCAACTCGCGCTGGTAGAAGTCGAAGAAGCCGTCCGGGTCCGGCCCGGCGTTCTGCAGCACCAGGTGGTCGAAACCGGCGTCCACGTAGGGCTGCGCGACCGCGACGTGGCGTTGCGGGTCGGGGCCGCACGCGAACGCGCCCAGCACGTCCTCCTCGCGCACGGTGCTGCTCGCCGCGTCGAAGCTGGCCGGGTTGGGCAGCTCGCTCATCACCTTCCAGCCGGTCACGAACCAGCGGCTGGTGCGGAGCACGGCCTGCGCCGCGGTGTGCTCGTCAGGAGCCCAGGCCACGGGTACCTCGGCGTAGCGGGGACCGGAGCCACCGGCTTGCCGGTAGTGGCGGACCAGGCGTGGCCTGGGTTCGGTGGCGAACAGCCCGTCGCCGAGTTCGGCGGCCAACCGGGCGGACGCGGCGCCACCGGCGGCCACCGCGATCGGGGGCGGCTGCTCCGGCAGGTCGAAGACGCGGGCGCTCTCCAGCCGCAGGTGTTTGCCCGGGTAGGACTGGTAGCCGCCCTGCCAGAGCAGCCGGATGATCTCCAGCGCCTCGCGGAGCCGTTCCTGCCGCTCCCGCACCGACTGGGGAAAACCAGGGCCGACCACGTGCTCGTTGAGCCGTTCCCCGGACCCGACGCCGAGGGTGAACCGGCCGTGGGAGAGCAGGGCCAGGGTCGCGGCTGCCTGGGCGATGACCGCCGGGTGGTACCGCACGGTCGGACAGGTGACCCCGGTGGCCAGGCCGATGCGTTCCGTCCTCGCCGCGATCGTGCCGAACACCGTCCAGGTGAACGGCGAGTGCCCCTGCTCATCCAGCCAGGGGTGGAAGTGGTCGCTCATCTCGACGAAGTCGAATCCCACCTCCTCGGCGCGCACCGCCTGGCGGACGAGTTCGTCGGGGCCGAAGGCCTCGGACGACAGCTTGTAGCCGATCTTCATGGCACCGGGCTCCTACCGCGTTCCGGGTTCGTTCCGTCGCCTCGCCAGGTACCCGACGGCCCGGACCCGAAACGACGGCGTCAGCGGGCCGGGTGGGTGGGGCGGAGTGCTGGCGCCCGGGGCGAGCGGGCCCCGGCCGGTGTGTCCCTGATAACACCTCCCGCGTCACCACCAACTTAGTAAGGGCATACTAACTTCTGGTTGACTTGTCTCAGTCGATCATCCGACCACCGACCACGAGGAGCCTCATGAGCGATCGTCCGGCCCGTCGGAAGGCACAGCTGCACCAGGCCCGGGTACGGCGCACCGAGTGGCTCACCCCGCACATGATCCGCGTGGTGCTCGGTGGCGAGGGCCTGTCCGCGTTCACCGCTGGTGCCTTCACCGACCACTACGTCAAGCTGCTCTTCCCGGTCGAGGGGGTGGCCTACCCGCGGCCGCTCGACATGGAGCTGATCCGCGCCGAGTTCCCCCGCGACCAGTGGCCCCGCACCCGCACCTACACCGTCCGGCGCTGGGACGCGGACGAGGGCGAGCTGACCGTGGACTTCGTCCACCACGGTGACACCGGCCTGGCCGGTCCGTGGGCGGCCAGGGCACGGCCCGGCGACGAGATCGCCTTCCTCGGCCCGGGTGGCGCCTACACCCCCGACCCGGCCGCCGACTGGCACCTGCTCGCCGGCGACGAGGCCGCGCTGCCGGCCATCGCCGCCGCTCTGGAGCGCATCCCGGACGACGCCCGCACCCACGCCTTCATCGAGGTCGCCGGCCCGGCCGAGGAGCAGAAGCTGGAGGCCCCGGACGCCGCCGAGATCACCTGGGTGCACCGCACCGGCCCGGTCGGGCACGCCCTGGTCCACGCGGTGTCCGCGCTGTCCTTCCCGCCGGGCACCCCGCACGCGTTCGTCCACGGCGAGGCGGGCTGCGTCAAGCAGTTGCGGCACCTGCTGCGGGTCGAACGCCAGGTGCCGCGCGAGCGGTTGTCCATCTCCGGCTACTGGCGGGTTGGCCACGACGAGGACGGCTGGCAGGCCAGCAAGCGCGAGTGGAACCAGCGCGTCGAGGAGGAGCAGGAGGGCACCGCCGCCTCCTGACCGGCCACGCACCCGTCACATCCAGGCGGTTGAGCCGTCCGGGCGGACCGGTACCCGACGCACCCAGGAGACCCAGTCGTCGGTGGCCAGCGCGGCCTCGTCGATCTCGACGCCCCAGCCCGGCCGGTCCGGGCGCAGTTCCAGGTGACCGTCCACCGGCAGGTACGGGTCCGGGCACCAGGAGACGTCGTCGGGCTTGAACTCCAGCACGCCGAAGTTGGTGGTCGCTGCGGCGAAGTGCACGTTCGCCGCGGTGGCGAGCGGGCCGAGCGGGTTGTGCGGTGTCACCGGGACGTAGTGCGCCTCGGCGATGGCCGCGATCTTCACCATCTGGGTGAGGCCACCGACCACGCAGATGTCGGGCTGCACGATGTCGGCGCCGCCCGCGGTGAGCAGGGCGAGGAACTCGTGCGGGGAGTACAGCGACTCGCCGGTCGCCAGCGGCACCCGCAGTTCCGAGCGGATGCGGGCCCACGAGGGCACGTGCTCGGGCCGGATCGGCTCCTCCAGGAACAGCGGCTGGTTCGGGGCGAGCGCCGCACCGAGGTCCACGGCCTGACGCGGCTGCCACAGGCAGGCGTGCGCGTCGAAGGCGAACTCCCACTCGTCGGGGTGCTCCTGCCGGACCCGCGCGAAGTAGTCGCCGAGTTCGCGGACGACCAGGCCGTACCTGCTCCGGTGCAGGTCCCGCCGGTAGGGACTCAGCTTGAACGCGGTGAACCCGAACCGCTCGTGCAGCGCGGCGGTGGCCTCCCGCAGCTCGGGGAGGTCCGGGGCCGAGTACAGCCCGGCGTAGACCGGCACGCGGTCCCGCACCGCACCACCGAGCAGCTGGTAGACGGGCACGCCCAGGGCTTTGCCGGTGATGTCCCACAGCGCGTGGTCGATCGCGGCGATGGCGGCCAACCCCAGGGCGCCCTGCGGGAAGCGGCTGGACTGGAGCAGGAACTGGTTGACGGCGGCGGGCCGCCGCGGGTCCATGCCCCTGATCTGCTCGAAGAGGTAGTCGAGCAGGGGAGGGTAGGCCAGGTCGGGCCCGTGGTTGTAGACCTCAGACCATCCGGCCACACCGTCATCGGTGGTGATCTTCACCAGGACGCGGGGCCGGTTGCCGACCCGTTGCCGGAAGGTGTGCAGCGACTCGATCCTCATGCCACCGGCTCCACGTCGAGCCCGGGCACGAGCGCCTGCCACGCCTGGATGGCCGCGGTGACCTCGTCGGCCACCGCGGGCGACACCGGATGGCTGGGCGGCCGCACCTCGCGCCGGCACAGGCCGAGCTGGTGCATGGCCTCCTTGACGACGGACACGTTGTTGGCCGACCGGTCGCGGGCCCGCAGCTCCTCGAAGTGCCGGATCTCCCGCCAGACTGTCCCGGCCTCGGCGTAGTCGCCGGCGCGCAGCGCCGCGAGCATCCGCAGGGACACCGCGGGTGCGATGTTGACCAGACCGGAGGTGAACGCGCGGGCGCCGGCCTGCCAGTAGGCGGGCGCGTAGGACTCGGCCAGGCCGGCGATCCACAGCAAGCCGTCACCGGCCTGCGCCCTGGTGGTGGCGAACACGACCGGGTCCGGCACCGAGTACTTCAACCCGACCACGTTGGGTGCCCGCTCGACCAGCCGGGCGATGTGCGTGCCGGAGACGGCCGGGTTGCTCAGGTAGGGCAGCACCCCGAGGTCGGGGACGGCCGCCGCGATCGCCGCGTTGTACTCGACCCACCCGTCCGCCGCCAGGTACGGCAGCACCGGCTGGTGGATCATGATCGCGTCCGCGCCGGCGTCCCGGGCGAACCGGGCGTCGGCGATCGCGGTCCGCACGTCGAGCCCGACGCCGGCCACGATCGTCGTGCTGGCCGCCCGCGCGGACACCACGCTGGTCAGCACGGCACGGCGTTCGGCGGGGTCCAGGGCGTAGAACTCGCCGGTGTTGCCGTTCGGGGTCAGCACCGAGATGCCGTTCGCGACCAGGCGGGCGGCCAGCGCCGCGGTGCGGTCGTGGTCGATCTCGCCGTCCTCGCGGTAGGGCACGACCGGGATGCCCACGACCGTGCTGAGCCGCGCGACGAGATCGCTGGTGTTCAGGGGGGAACTCACGAAGTGGTCCTTTCCGGGTCGGCGGGGGTGGGGACCGCGTTGGCCGGCGTGACCGGCTTGATGCGCACCCAGAACAGGTAGATGGCCGCGCTGATCAGGCAGCAGGCCGCGGCGCCGAGCAGCGGGCCGACGTAGGAACCGCCGCTGAAGGTGAGGAACAGGCCGATGGCGATCGGGCTGGTCAGGTTGCCGAGCTGGGAGCCGAAGTTCTGGAAGCCCGCGACCGAGCCCACGCTCGCCGGCGAGGCGGCGACCTCCGCCGGCAGGCTCAGCACCGCCGCTCCGGCGAACGAGTGGGCCGCGCTGCTGACCGTCAGCACGATCATCAGGACGAGGTTGCTCTCGATGAACGGGGCGAAACCGATGCAGGCGCTCAGGCCGAGCCCGGCGACGATGGGGATCTTGCGCGCCAGGTTGGTGGAGATCCCGGCCGCCAGCATCCGGTCGGACACGATGCCGCCCAGCACGGTGGACCCGATCGCGATGAGCGCCGGGATCGCGCCGACCATGCCGAACTCGGCCTCGGTGAAGCCGCGGTCGTCGAGCAGGTAGCTCGGGTACCAGGTGAGGAAGAACGCGCCGGACAGGGAGCGGAAGACGTAGCCGACGGTCAGCGCCCAGACCTGGTTGTCGCCCAGCAGCCGGCGCCACGACACCTGCTCGCCGGCTGACCGCGCGGCCAGCGCCTCGCCCTGGTCGGATCGGATGTGGGCCAGTTCGGTGGTGGAGACGCGCCGGTGCTGTTGGGGATCGCGGTAGACCACCAGCCAACCGAGGATCCACAGCAGGCCGAGGACGCCGATCACGACGAACGCCAGCCGCCAGCCGCCGAACACGGCCAGCGCGGTCACGACCGGGACCGAGAGCGCGGTGCCGATCTGCTGACCCATGTCGAACAGGCTCGACGCGAACGCCCGCTCCTTGCGGGGGAACCACTGCGAGACGACCTTGACGTTGGCCGGCTGCACCGGTGCCTCGCCGACGCCGAGGCCGAGTCGGAACACGATGACCGAGCCGACCCCGTGCGCGAACGCGGTCAGCGCGGTCCAGATGGACCACCAGCCCACCGCGACCGGGTAGATCACCCTCGGCCCGAAGCGGTCGAGCAACCAGCCGGACGGGATCTGGAACAGGGCGTAGGTCCAGAAGAAGGCGGAGAGGAGCACGCCCTGCACCGCGGGGCTGATGTGGAACTCCTCGGACATGAACGGCACGGCCACGCTCAGTGCGGCGCGGTCGAGATAGGCGATCGTCAGCCCGAGGGCCGAGAATCCGACGATCGTCCAGCGCATGCGGCTGCGCTTGCGCGCGGTCTCGGCCGGGGCGGGCGCGGACGCGAGCGCGTTAGACTGGGGCATCGTTGCTCCTGGTGGGTAACGGTGACGCTCCGCGTGGAGCGTCGGATCTCCGCGGGTGCGGCCCGGGATCTTGGCGGAGAGCGGGCCGCACCTTCCGGTCAGTGCGTGGGGTGCTCCCTCCTCAGGTGTCGGACCACGAAGCCTTCGATGTGGTGCCGCACGAGCGTGGCCGCGGCCTCGGCGTTGCCCGCGCGCACCTGGTCGAGGATGGCCGCGTGCTCGCGGGCCTCCTCCGCCCAGGACGGGGTGCGTGCCCAGGACGAGGCGGAGACCAGTGCGGTCTGGTCGCGCAGTCCGTCCAGGGTCTGGACCAGCAGGGGATTGCCGCAGCCGGCGTAGAGGCCGCGGTGGAAGTCCCGGTTGGCCGTGCTGCGGGTGGACGCGTCCTCGGCCAGTGCCGCGCGCTCCAACGCGTGCTCGGCCTCGGCGAAGTCGCTGCCCGCGTTCACGCTGCGGCGGACCGCTTCCGGTTCGAGGAGCAGCCGCATGTCGTAGATGGCCAGGGCGTCCTGCTCGGTCACCTCGCGCACGGTGGTGCCGGTGTAGGGGCGGATCACCACGAGGCCGGAGCCCTCCAGTGCTTTCAGCGCCTCCCGCACGGGCGTCTTGGACACGCCGAACTGGCCGGCCAGCTCGTTCTCGACCAGGGCAGTGCCCGGCTTGAACCGTCCGTTGAGGATCGCCGCCTTGATCGTCTCAAGCACATGTGCCGTTCGGGACGGCAGCGCACCAGGGCTGACGGCAGGCAGGGTCACGGGACTCTCCGGTGGTGGATCATACGTCATATATGACGGCGGACTATAGCTGGCGTTTCGGCGGGGAGCAATGCCCAACCACCAGGCTGAACAGCGCGAACGAGGCTGCCCTCGGCCCGGCGGTGGGGCGGTCGCGACACGTGTGCCTGCCGGAGTCCGCGGCCGTGCGCTCGTCCCCTCGGATCGCCGCCGCGCTCCGCTCGGGTGGCGGTGCCTGCTCCCACCCGGCCCCGCCGGGCAACCCCACCGGTCGCGCATCCAGCCAGTGGGACGCGCGTGGCGGTCCTTGAACTGGGCGGGCAACGCCCGTACCTGTGGTGTGACGGCGACGGCGCGCGGGTGAACAGCTGATTCGCGCTGGCGCACAGGGGTCTGGGGTGCCGATCCGATGGAGGTGGCCGCGGTGGGGGCGGAGCCGTACTTCCGGGTGCTCGGCCCGTTCGAGGTGGTGCGCGGTGCGGAAGCGCTGGCGGTGCCCGCCGGCAAGCAGCGGGTGCTGCTGGCCGCGCTGCTCGTCCGCGCCGGACAGGTCGTGCCGGCCGGTGAGCTGATCAGCTGGCTGTGGGAGAAGCGGGTTCCCGCCGACGGCAGGGCCGCGCTGCAGATCCACGTGACCCGGCTGCGCCGGGCGTTGGCCGACCTGGGCCTGCCACCGCTGATCGAGACCCGCTCCTCCGGGTACCGCCTGGACATCGCCGCCGACCAGGTCGACCTGGGCCGGTTCCGGGCCAGGGCCGAGCGGGCCCGAGCCAGCCGCGACCTCGGTGACCTGCTGGGCGAGTCCGAGCAGTTGCGCGCGGCACTGGCGTTGTGGCGCGGTCCCGCACTGGTGGACATCGCCTCGGACACCCTGCACCGCGACGAGGTCGCGGCGCTGGCCGAGGAACGGCTGCGGCTCGTCGAGCGCTACTTCGACCTGGAACTGGAGTTGGGCCGGCACGGCGAGATCGTGGTGCCGCTGCGCGCTGAGCTGGCCGAGCACCCGTTGCGGGAGCGGCTGTGGGCCCAGCTGATGCTCGCGCTGCACCACGGCGGCCGGCAGGCCGAGGCGGTCGAGGTGTTCCGCACGGCCAGCCGGCGGCTCCGCGAGGAACTGGGCGTCGGTCCCGGCCGGGAACTCACCCGGCTGCACGCGGTGGTGCTCGGCGAACCGGTGCGACCGCCGGGGCTGGCTGGCCCCGCGGACCAGGGCTGGCGGTCGGTGTGCGAGTTGCCGGGCGGAGTGCCCGACTTCACCGGCCGCGCGGCCGAGGTGGACCAGGTGGTGGCCTGGCTCGCCGAGGCCAGGGGCGCGGCGAACGTCCCGGTCGTCACCCTGGTCGGGCCGCCGGGGATCGGCAAGACCGCGCTCGCCGTGCACGCCGCGCACCGGCTGCGGGGCGAGTTCCCGGACGGGCAGTGGTTCGTGTGGCTGGGGGCGCACCGCGAGCGGGCGCCGCGGCCGACCGAGGACATCCTGGCGGACTGGCTGGTCGCCTCGGGCGTCGCCCACACCGCCGTGCCCGCGGACGGCCACGCCCGCGCGGCGATGTTCCGGGCCCGCCTCGCCGATCGGCGCGTGCTGCTGCTGCTCGACGACGCCGACAGCGCCGAGCAGGTCATCCCGCTGCTGCCCGGGACCTCCGCCGCCGCCGTGCTGGTGACCAGCCGGTGCGCCCTGCCGGAGCTGATCGCGTTGCGCGGCGCACACCAGCTCACCCTGGGCGCCCTCGCCCCCGGGGCGTCCGCGGACCTGCTGGCCAGGGCACTCGGTGCCGACCGCGTCGCCACCGCCCCCGCCGCCGTGGCCGAACTCGTCCGGTTGTGCGCCGGGGTGCCACTGGCACTGCGCATCGCGGTCGCGCGCCTGCTGGGCCAGCCGGGGCAGAGCGTCGAGCGGTTGGCCGGGGAACTGCGGGACGGCGACCGGCTGGCCGGGCTGGCGCTCGGCGCGGCCGGGCGGATGTCGGTGCGCCAGGCCTTCGCCTCGGCCTACACCCGGCTGTCCCCGCGCGCCGCCAGGGCCTTCCGGTTCCTGGGCGTGGCCGAGGACGTGGACTTCACGGCGGAGTCCCTTGCCGCGCTGCTGGACCGAGGCGTCGCCGAGACCAGCGCGGCGCTGGCCGAACTCGCCGGCACGAGCCTGGTCGACGAGCACGTGCCCGGCCGCTACCGGCTGCCCGAACTGCTGCGGCTCTACGCGGCACAGCGCGGGCAAGTCGAGGACCGGGCCGAGCTGCCGGCGGCGGTCCGGCGCCTGCTCGCCTGGTACTCGACCAGGACCGCGGCGGCGGTGCGCGCGCACTGCCCGGAAGCACCGCCCCTGCTCGTGTCCGATGTGGACGGTGCGGATGGTGTCGGGCCGCTCACCCCCGACTGGCTGCGGGCGGAGGGCGGCAACCTCCGGGCCGTCGTGCGGCTGGCGGTCGACCGGGGCGAGTCCGCCGCGGCCTGGCGGCTGGCCGACGCGGCGCACGGTTTCTTCTGGACCAGCCGCGACTACCGCACCTGGCGCGAGGTGGCCGACCTCGGCCTCCGCGCGGCGCTGGCCGTCGGGGAGCGGACCGCCGTCGCGGCCATGTCGCTCAGCCTGGGCCTGGCCGACCTGCACCTGGCCAGCTACGCGGACGCCGAGCGCGCGCTGACCGCGGCGCGTGACCACGGGGTGAGCGCGGTGCGCGCCGCGGCGGAGCACGCCCTGGGCGCGCTGCTGCACCGGACCGGGCGGTCGCGGGCCGGACTGGCCATGCTGGAGCAGGCGTTGCAGCGGGCCCGCGGCCTCGGCCTGCGTGCGGTCGAGGCCAGGGCGCTGCGCGACCTCGCCGCCGTGCTGCACGCGGTCGGCCGGCTCACCGAGGCCATGGACGCCGCGCTGGACGCGTGGAACGTGGGCCGGGCGCTGGGCACCGCCTGGGCCGAGGCGGAGAGCCTGGTCCTGCTCAGCGCGAGCTGCCGGGAGCTGAGCCAGTTGCCGACCGCACTGGGCTACGGGCGGCGGGGGCTGGCCGTGGCCCAGCGCGCCGGCGCGGGCCACGAGCAGGCCCGCGCGCACTGCGGCCTGTCGGTGATCCACCGCCACCTCGGTGACTTCACCGAGGCGATCAGTCACGGCGAGGCCGCGCTGGAGCTGGCCAGGAAGCTGGGGGACCAGGTCACCGAGGCCGAGGCGCTGGTCGTGCTGGGCGACGCGCACCGGGCGGACCGGAAGCTGGGCCCGGCCGAGGAGCACCACCGGCGCGCGCTGCGGCTCGCCCGCGCCCTGCGGCACCGGCCGATCGAGATCGAGGCGGGCATCGGGCTGGCCCTGGTCTTCCGCTACACCGGGAACCGCTCCGCCGCGCTGCGCCACGGGCGGGAGGCCGTGGCCGCCGCCCGCCGCAGCGGCCTGCGGCTGCTCCAGGGGCGGGCGCTGGGCGTGCTCGCCGTGGTGCACCTGATGGCCGATCGCCACGACCAGTCCCTGCGCACCATCAACGAGGCGTTGACCCTGTACCGCGAGACCGGGCACCGGTTGGAGCACGACTGCGCGCTGCGCTGGCTCGACCAGGTTCGCGGTGCCGTCACCGATCTGCGGTGAACTGCGGTTTCCCACATGCTGGCGGGTCGGGCGGTGGTGAAAGCGGTCTGAAAGGCACGGCCGCAAGGCTCCAGTTCGCCGGAGCGTCGCAAGCGCGGCGGTCAGTGGGAACGGAGATGGTGAGATGAGCCTGCGGACAACGGGGGTGGGGAGCGCGGCCTTCAAACTGGCCGCGCGCACCTTCGCCACCGGGGTGGCGGTGATCTGCACCCGCCGTGGCGACGAACTGTTCGCCAAGACGGTGTCCTCGTTCACGACGGTCTCGCTCGATCCGCCGCTGGTGCTGGTCTGCGTGGGCGCGGCCAGCCCACTGGTGGACGCGGTCCGCTCGTCCGGGCGGTTCGCGGTGAGCGTGCTCGGCCGGGGCCAACGCCAGGTGTCCCAGCACTTCGCCACCCCGGGGCGGGGGCGCGCGGTGGGCTCCTTCGCCGCAGTGGGAACGTCCACTGTGGTCACCGGCGCGCCGGTGGTGGACGGCAGCATCGGGTACTTCGACTGCGCGCTCGACGCCGACCTGCGCGGTGGCGACCACCAGATGCTGCTCGGCCAGGTCCTCGCCGCCCACGGCGGCCCCGGCGACCCGCTCGTCTACCACGACGGCGACTACCGGCGCATCGGGCCGGGGGACGGGCCGCACTGACCGCACCCGCGCGACACCGGCACGGCCGTGTCGGTGTCGTCCACCCGCTGCTGCCCACTTCTGCTCGTTCTGCTCGCTTCCGCTCGCAGACTGGAGTACCACCGATGACCTTGACCGAAGCCGTGACCGGGTCCGCCGCGTCGGCGGGGGCACTGGACGGCGCACGCTACCGCGCGAGCCTCGACGATGGCAGGGAGGTCTGGCTCGACGGGGAGCGGATCACCGACGTGGCCGGGCATCCCGCGTTCGCCCCGGCGATCGCGGAACTGTCCCGGCTGTTCGACCTGCAGCACAGCCCGGAGTTGCGGGACACGATGACCGTCGAGTCCCCGGAGACCGGCAACCGGATCAGCCGCGCCTACCAGTTGCCCCGCACCCTGGCGGACCTGACCGCGAAGCGGCGCAACGCCGACGTCTGGATGCGCGAGACCTGGGGCCAGCACGGGCGCTCCCCCGCGTTCATGGCCACCATCGCGGTGGGCCTCTACGACTTCCGGCACCGGCTGGCGACCAACCGGCCCGAGTTCGGCGACAACGCCGTGGCCTACCACCGCTACCTCAGCGAGCACGACCTGGTGTTGGCGCACGCCCTGGGCGACCCGCAGATCGACCGCAGCGCCAGCCCGGTGGACCACCCCGACCACGCGCTGCGGGTCATCGAGGAGAACGACACGGGCATCGTCGTCCGGGGCGCCAAGCAGCTGACCACGCTCGCGCCGTTCGCCCACGAGATCCTGGTCTACCTGTCCGCGTCCTTCGCCCAGCGCGGCGCCGAGGAGTTCGTGGTCTGGTTCGGCATCCCGGTCAACACCGCCGGCCTGAAGATCCTGTGCCGGGAACCGCTCGGCGCGGCGCCCTACGGGCACGCGCACCCCTTCGGCAGCCGGTTCGACGAGCAGGACGCCATGCTCTTCTTCGACGACGTGCTGGTGCCCTGGGACCGGGTCTTCCTGCTGCACGACGGCGCGCTGGCCAGGGAGGGGCTGGTGCGCATCAACGCGTGGAGCCAGTACGTCGGCCAGGTGCGCTACCGGGAGCGGCTGCGCACGCTGCTGGCCGTGGCCACGCTGCTCGCCCGGTCGATCGGCGTCGACGGGTTCCGCAACGTGCAGGAGGACCTCGGCGAGCTGACCAGTTTCGTGAACATCCTCGACCACTTCCTCGACGCCGGCGAGGCGACCGCGCACCGCACCGACGGTGGGCTGATCGCACCCGGCCCGACCCCGGCCGCCGCGGTGTGGGCCGCGGAGGTGGCCAGCCGCGCGGTGGAGATCGTGCGCCGGATCGGCTCGGCCGGAATCCTCATGCAGCCCAGCGAGAACGACCTCGCCGCGCCCGAGCTGCGGCCGTTCCTCGACCGGTACATGCACGGCAAAACCCTTCCGGTGGACCAGAAGTCGCGGCTGTTCCGGCTCGCCTGGGACCTGACCCACGACGGTTTCGGGCAGCGCCAGGACCTCTACGAGGTCGTGCACCGCGGGGACATCACCCGCAACCGGATCAACCTGTTCCACCGCCACGACCAGTCGGAGGTGCTCGGCCGGGTCGAGGAGCTGATCGGCAAACCGCTGCGGGCCCAGGGAAGAGGGGAGTGATCCCGGTGATCGTAGTGCTGGACCGCGACATCGCCCGGGCCGACATCGACCGGCTGACCGAGGATCTCGGCGCCGCGGGCCTGTCCGCGAAACTCAGCGGCAACGGCGACCCCTGGATGCTGGTCGCCGCCGAGCAGGTGCCGGGGCGGGTGCGGCAGTGGGTGCGCGAGCTGCCCGGGGTGAGCCGGGTGGTCGACGTCCCGGGCAAGTTCCGACTGTCCTCCCGTGACTTCCAGCCGGAGTCGAGCACGGTGACCCTGGACAACGGGCTGACCATCGGCGGTACCGGGTTCGTGGTGGCGGCCGGGCCGTGCGCGGTGGAGAGCGCCGAACTGCTGTCGGCCACGGCCGACTCGGTGCGGGCGGCGGGCGCGGAGGTGCTGCGCGGCGGCGCCTACAAGCCGCGCACCTCGCCGTACAGCTTCCAGGGGCTCGGCCCGGCCGGGGCGGACCTGCTCGACCAGGAGCGCAAACGCAGTGGCCTGCCGGTGGTGACCGAGGTCGTCGACCCCGGCGACGTCGAGCTGCTGGCCGACCGCGCGGACATGCTCCAGGTGGGCACCCGCAACATGCAGAACTTCGCGCTGTTGAGCGAGGTGGGCAGGTCCGGCAAGCCGGTGCTGCTCAAGCGCGGCTTCGCCGCGACCATCGAGGAGTGGCTGTTCGCCGCGGAGTACGTGCTGAGCACCGGCAACACCCAGGTGGTGCTGTGCGAGCGGGGAATCCGCAGCTACGACCCCAGCACCCGGTTCACCCTGGACGTCAGCGCGGTGCCGGTCGTCAAGGCGCTCAGCCACCTGCCGGTGATCATCGATCCCAGCCATTCCAGCGGCCGGCGCGACCTGGTCAAGCCGCTGGCGCTGGCGGCTGCCGCGGTCGGCGCGGACGGCCTGCTGGTGGACGTGCACCCGGAGTCGGCCGCGGCGCTGTGCGACGGCGACCAGGCGCTCTCCCCCGAGGAGTTCACCGACCTGATGGCGTCGCTGCGGCGGGTGCTCGCCGCGGTGGACCGGACCCTGGCCAGGCCGTGCGAGCCGCTGCGGGCGCGGGAGGCGTGAGGCGAGATGACGGAGCTGGACGCGATCGACCGCGCGGACGCGGTGACCGGGGCGCAGCGCGCCCGGCTGTGGCAGCAGCGGCTGTTCGAGGCCGAGGCGGGCATGACGGGGTATCTGGTGGACCGGCGCGCCACCGAGGCGCTCTACGACTGGATCCAGGTGCAGGCCGAGATCTTCGCCGACCTGCCCGCCCTGGACAGCACCGACCACCTGGCGTGGCAGCGCGCGTTCTTCCGGGGCCAGGCGCTGCTGGAACGGTTCCTGGTCACCCACTTCGGCCACGCGGAGATCGTCAGGTGGGCGCGGTCGAACGCGGCGGTCTACGCCGCGGTGGAACCCGACCGGGGCGGGGGCGCCGCCGACGTGGTCGACCGGCTGCGCCGGCAACTCGACAACTACGGGTCGGCCCAGCAGGTCACCGAGTCCACCGCGGACCGGGCCGGGCTGCGGGTCACCCGGTGCGGGATCTGGAGCTACCGCGAACTGGCCCGCCGGCGCGGCGTGCCGCTCACGCTCAGCTCGCCCTGCGAGTACTGCACCGAGTCCACCTCGGCCAACGCGCGCGCCAAGGGCTACGAGGCGACCTACGAACTCGTCGAGGACGGCCAGACCCACGGCTGCCGGTGGCAGGTGCGGCGCGCGGCGGAGTGGCCGGCACGGGCCGGTGAGCGGGCATGAGCGCGCTGACCGGCCAACGACACCCCCACGACCGCGGCGGACACCGGGATGAGGGGCTGGTCGAGGTGAACGGCACGGCGCTGTACGTGACCGACACCGCGGCCCGCTCGGCGACGCCGGGCCCGCCGCTGCTGCTGCTGCACGGCTGGGGCGCGGACCGGCGGGACTGGGACCGGCTGGCCGAGTCGCTGTCCGACCGGCACCGCGTGCTCACCCTGGACCTGCGCGGGCACGGGCGGTCCCCGGCCTCACCCACCAGCTACTCGCCGTTCGTGCTCGCGGCCGATGTCGCCGAACTGCTGCGCGCCCGGCTGGCCGAACCCGCGGTGCTGGTCGGGCACTCACTGGGGGCCCTGGTGGTGTCGATCGTCGCGGTGGAGCACCCCGCCACCGTGGCCGCGCTGCTGGTCGTCGACCCGGCCTACGGCCGGCCCGCCGGGCACGAGGGGGTGGTCGCGCCGTGGGTGGCCCGGCTGCGCGCCGGGGACGGGGACCTGGCCGTGGCACTGGTGGCCGACAGCGTCGACCCGGACCGGGCACCCGACCTGGTGGCCTGGCTGCGGAGCCGGGTGCGGGCGACCGCGCCGGAGGTGATCTGGCGGACCCTGGCCGACATCCACCTCGGGCCCGACTCGATCTCGACGGAACCGGCCACCCGCCGGTACCTGGCCAACCGCGCCTGCCCGGTGCTGGCGTTGAACCGGCAGGCCGACCGCGCCGCGCTGGAGGTGTCCTTCCTGCGCGGACCGCTCTCGCGCAGCCTGGTGTGGCCGGATTCGGGGCACTTCCCGCACCTGGAACACCCGGCGCGGTTCGAGCGGCTGGTCCGCGAGTGGCTGTCCATTGTGGAAGGACACGGTGCGGGGGCCTTCTCCTTCGCCTCGGACGTGGTCGGCGCGCCGGAGCCACCCCGATGAGCGCCGCGACCGGGGTGGACCCGGCCGTGGCCGAACTGGACGCGGTGGCGGCCAGCCGGCTCATCCGGGCCGGTGCCCTGTCCCCGGTGGACCTGCTGGCCGCGCTCGCCGAGCGGATCGAGCGCACCGAGCCGGGCGTGCGCGGGTTCGCCGACCTGCGCCTGGACCGGGCCTGGAGCGCGGCCAGGGACGCGGAGCGCCAGGTGCTGCGGGGCGCGGACCTCGGTCCGCTGCACGGCGTGCCGGTCGCCGCGAAACGCCTGTTCGCCATGCCCTGGTCGGCGCGGCCGGCCGAGGTGCTGCGCCGGCTGGAGGACGCGGGCGCGATCGTGCTGGGCGCCACCTGGGCGCCGAACCCGGGCGGCTTCACCGCGCCGACCAGGAACCCGTGGGACCCCGCCCGCACACCGGGCTGGTCCAGCAGCGGGTCGGCGGCGGTTGTCGCGTCCCGCGCGGTGCCGCTGGCGCTGGGCTCGGACACGGTCGGCTCGGTGCGCATCCCGGCCGCGCTGTGCGGGGTGGCCGGGCTGCGCCCCACCCAGGGGGTGCTGCCCCGCGACGGGCTGGCGCTGCTGTCCGCGGAGCTGGACGAGGTGGGGCTGCTCGCGCGCACGGTCCGCGATCTCGCGCTCGCCTTCGCCGTGCTGCGGGGCGGCCGCACCCCCGATCCCGGACGGGGCCGGCCCCGGATCGCCGTGCCCGGCGGCGGCTTCCAGGACCGGGTCGATCCGGAACTCTTGGCGGCGGTCGAGGCGGTGGCCGCCGCACTGGACGCGCGGCCGGGTCGGGTGGCGGTGCCGGCCGAGGCGTTCGACCGGCGCTGGAGCGCACCGCTGATGCACACCTCAGGGCGGCGGGACCGCGACCCCGCCGCCCGGCTGCCGGCCGCGGTCATCGCGGGCTGGGCAGCGGCGTTCGACCGGGCCGACGTGCTGCTGGCACCCGCCGTGCCGGTACCGGCCGGCCGTCTCGACGCAACGACGGCACGGCACGCGGACGGCAGCCAGGAGGACTACGTGGCGGCCTACCCCCGGCTGTGCCGGCCGGCCAGCCTGCTCGGGTACCCCGCCCTGACCGTCCCCTGTGGACTGTCAGCGGCCGGGCTGCCCGTGGCGGTGCAGCTGATCGGCCGACCGGGCGGCGAGGCCGAGCTGTTCCGGGTCGGCGCCGCGGTCGAGCGGGCCCGGCCACCGCTGCCCGCCCCACCCGCCGCCGGGTGGACTCGTGACCAGGAAGGGGTGCCGACGTGTGCGGAATAACGGGCTGGGTCGACTGGCAGCGCGACCTCGGCCAGGAGCGGCCGACGCTGCTGGCCATGACGGAGACGATGATCCGCCGGGGACCCGACGCCGGGGGTGTGTGGGTGCGCGAGCACGCGTTCCTCGGCCACCGCCGGCTGTCCATCATCGACCTGGCCGGCGGCACCCAGCCGATGGCCGCGGCCGGTGCCGACGACGTGGTGATCAGCTACAGCGGGGAGACCTACAACTTCCGCGAGCTGCGGGCCGAACTCCGCGCACTCGGCCAGGTGTTCCGCACCAGCTCGGACACGGAGGTGGTGCTCAACGCCTACCGGCAGTGGGGGGTCGAGTTCGTCCGCCGGCTCAACGGCATGTACGCCTTCGCCATCTGGGACGGGCGAACCGGTGAACTGCTGCTGGTGCGCGACCGGCTGGGCATCAAGCCGCTGTACTACCACCCCTATCCGGGTGGCCTGCTGTTCGGCTCGGAACCCAAGGCGCTGCTGGCGAACCCGCTGTTCGAGGCGGAACTCGACGACGAGGGTGTGGCCGAGCTGTTCGCGGTGCCGACCGCGCCGACGCCGGGCCACGGCGTCTACAGCGGACTCCGCCAGGTGCAGCCAGGGCACGTGGTCCGGTTCACCCGGCACGGCCTGACCGACACCGCCTACTGGACGCTGCCGGTGGCCGAGCACACCGACGACCTGGCCACCACCCGGCAGCGGGTGCGGGACCTGCTCGGCGACATCGTGGCCAGGCAGTTGGTGGCCGACGTGCCGGTGGGGTCGCTGCTGTCCGGTGGCGTCGACTCCAGCGCGATCACCGCGCTGGCGGTGCGCGAGCGGGCCGGCGGGGAGAAGATCGCCACCTACTCCGTTGACTTCCCCGGCGGTGAGCGGGCGTTCCAGCGCACCACCTGGCACCCCAGCCGGGACGAGCCGTACGTGCACCAGGTCAGCGCGCACCTGGGGACCCAGCACACCACGATCCTGGTGCAGCCCGAGGACGTGCTCGGCTACGAGGACCGCGTGCTGCGGGCCAGGGACCTGCCGGGGTGGGGCGAGATGGACGTCTCACTGCACCTGCTCTTCGAGAAGGTGCGCGGGCACTCCACGGTGGCGCTGTCCGGGGAGTCGGCCGACGAGGTCTTCGGCGGCTACCCCTACTTCGCCGACCCGGCCGCGCACGAGTTCCCGGGATTCCCGTGGATGCGTGGCCGGACCAGCCCGGCCACGCTGTTGCGCGAGGAGATCCGGCAGCGGGTCCGGCCCGACGAGTACATGCGCGACCGGCACCGCCAGGCACTGGCCGAGGTCCCCGAGCTGCCCGGCGAGTCCACAGTGGACGCCCGCCTCCGCCAGGTGTCCTACCTGGCGCTGACCCGGTGGCTGGGCGCGCTGCTGGAGCGCAAGGACCGGATGAGCATGGCCACCGGGCTGGAGGTCCGGGTGCCGTTCTGCGACCACCGGCTGGTCGAGTACGTCTGGAACGTGCCGTGGTCGATCAAGGCCGCGGGCGGCCAGCAGAAGGGCCTGCTCCGCCAGGCCGTCGCCGACCTGCTGCCCGAGGCCGTGGTCAACCGGGGCAAGAGCGGCTTCCCACCCAACCCGGACCCCGGCTACCTGACCGCGCTGCGCGAGCGCGCGGTGGCGCTGCTGCACGACCGGGACGCGCGGGTGTTCGACCTGGTCGATCGGGAGCGGGTGGGCCGCCTGCTCGCCGCCGGCCAGCCGCTGCCCAGCCCGAGGGCCGCGACCACCGCGACCGCCGGACTGAACTTCCTGCTCAACATCGACGCCTGGCTGCGCGCCTACCGGGTGCGCATCCGCTGAGTGGAGGGCTGTTGCATGTGTGGCATCACCGGCTGGGTGGACTACACCGGGCTGGGCCCGGACGCGGGAACCACCCTGCGCCTGATGACCGAGACCCTGCACGCCAGGGGCCCGGACGCGACCGGCGTCTGGCTGTCCGAGAGCGCGGGCCTGGGGCACCGCCGGCTCGCCGTCATCGACATCGAGGGCGGCGGCCAGCCCATGACCCTGGCCAGGGACGGCCGCACCGTGCTGGCCCTGACCTACAGCGGTGAGCTGTACAACTACCGCGAACTGCGGGCGGAGCTGGTGCGGCGCGGGCACACCTTCACCACCGCCAGCGACACCGAGGTGGTGCTGGCCGCATGGCACGAGTGGGGTCTGTCCAGTGTGGACAGGTTCAACGGCATGTACGCGTTCGCCGTGTGGGACCTGGTGCAGCGGCGGTTGTGGCTGGTGCGCGACCGGCTCGGGGTGAAGCCGCTGTACTACCAGCGGCTGCCAACGGGTGTCCTGTTCGGCTCGGAGCCCAAGGCGGTGCTGGCGCACCCCAGGGGCGCGGCCAGGGTGGACGAGGAGGGCCTGATCCAGCTGATGCTCCCGCTGCTCAAGGTGCCGGGCCGGTCGCCATACGCCGAGCTGGTCGAGGTCCGGCCGGGCAGCGTGGTGCGGGTCGACCAGAGCGGGGTGCGGGAACACCGCTACTGGCGGCTGGAGCGGGACGCGGGCGGTCCGGCGGCGGACAGCGAGTGGCCCTCGGTGGTGGCGGCGACCAGGGACCTGCTGGAGGACATCGTCGAACGGCAGTTGGTCGCCGACGTCGACCTGGGCACGCTGCTGTCCGGCGGCCTGGACTCCACGGCGATCACCGCGCTGGCCAACAAACTCGGCCACGAGGACGCGGTGCGCTCCTTCTCGGTGGAGTTCACCGCCCCGTTCCAGCCCACCGAGGTGGCCGCCGGCGCGGACGGGCCCTACGCGCTGGAGGCCGCCGCGCACCTGGGCACCGACCACACGCGGATCGTGCTCGACGGGGCCCGGTTGGCCGATCCGGCCGCCCGGCTGGCCTGCGTGCGCGCCCGCGACCTGCCGCTGGGCATCGGCGACCTGGACATGAGCCTGTACGCGCTGGCCCAGCGGATCAAGCAGCACTCCACGGTCGCCCTCTCGGGTGAATCCGCCGACGAGGTATTCGGCGGCTACCTGTGGTTCCACCGGGACGACTCGGTCTGGGCGGACACCTTCCCGTGGATGGCCGACTCACCCGCGCACGGCCGCCTGCACCCGCGCATCCTGCGGCTGTTCCGGCCGGAGCTGCGGGAGCGGCTCGGCGTGCACGACTACGTGGCCGACCAGTACCGGACCGCCGTCGCCGAGGTGGCCGGGCACCCCGGGGAGGACCGGGTGGAGCGGCGGCTGCGGGAGCTGCGCCACCTCGGCCTGACCCGGTTCCTGCCCACCCTGCTGGACCGCAAGGACCGGTTGACCATGGCCGCCGGCCTGGAGGTCCGGGTGCCGTTCTGCGACCACCGGCTGGTCGAACTGGTGCACCCGCTGCCGTGGGCCGCGCTCACCGCCGACGGCAGGGAGAAGAGCCTGCTGCGCGCGGCAGTGCGCGACCTGCTGCCGGAGTCGGTGGCCACCAGGAGGAAAGCGCCCTATCCGTCCACACCGGACCCGGCCTACGCCGCGGCGGTGAGCGGCCAGCTGGCCGCCCGGCTGGCCGACCCGGCGTGCCGGCTGCCGGAGCTGTTCGCCGCCGACCAACTGCGCGCCGCCGTCGACCCGGTGTCCCAGCCGGGCAGCCTGATCAGCAACGTGGGCGCGGAGATCATGCTCAACTTCGACGTCTGGTTGACCGAATACCAGCCTGACATTCCACTGTAGACAGGGATCACATGAGCGACACATCACGCGACGCGGCCGAGGTGGCGCCGCGGCTCGCGGTGCCCAGGGTGCTGCTGCGCTACGCCGAGCTGTACCTGCTGCTGTTCCTGTTCGGGGCCGAGATGTACCTGGTGGCGCCGCTGCTGCCGGTGATCGCGCCCGACCTGGGGGTCCCGGTGACCGCGGTGGCCTCGCTGGTCACCGTGTACGTGCTCGTCCAGGCGATCGCCGGGCCGATCCAGGGCCTGGCCTACGCCAGGACCGGGGCGCGGGTGATGGTGGTCGGCGGAACGCTGGTCTTCGCGGTCGGCAACGCCGTGGCGGCGATCAGTTCCGACTTCACCGTGCTGGCCGTGGTGCGCGGTGTCGCCGGGCTGGGTGTGGCCATGTCGGGCCCGGCGATCTGGTCGTGGATCGCGGCCACCGCGCCGGAGCACGCCCGGGGCACCGCGGTGGGCGGCGGGATGGGCAGCTTCGCCATCGGCCAGGTGCTCGGCGTCCCGATCGGCGCGTTCATCGCGTCAGCGGCCAACTGGCACTGGTCGTTCGGGGCGCTGGCGGTGGCCTCCGCCCTGACCCTGCCGCTGCTGTGGTGGTCGCTGCGCACCGCCCGGCCCACCGCGGCCGGCGCCCGCACCGGGGTGCGCGGCGAGGTGCGCACCCTGCTGCGGTCGTGGACGCACGCGCCGGTGCGCACCACGCTGCTGATCACGTTCCTGTTCCACGCCGCGAACCTCGGCGCCTACACGTTCCTGTCCGACATCCTGGCCAACCGGCACCACCTGCCCGGGTACGCGCTCGGGTTCGTCGGGCTGCTCAGCGGGCTGGGCATGTTCGTGGGGTCGCTGCTGGGCGGCCGGGTCGCCGACCGGCTGCGGGGCACCGGCCGGACCGAGGCGGTGCTGCTGCCGATCTGGCTGGGCGTGCTGATCGTGACCTTCGTCGGCGCGGTGTGCGCCTCCGGCCTGTGGGTGAGCCTGGTCCTCATCCCGGTGTGGTTCGTCGCGGCCGGGGCCTTCGACACCAACCAGCAGACGCTGATCGCCGGGCAGTCCCCGGGATTCACCGCGGTCGCCCTGTCCTGGAACCTGTCCGTGCTCTACGCGGCGGCGGCGTTCGGGGTGTGGGTGATGAGCTTCGGCGCGGACCGGGTGCTCGCCGTGACCGCGGCCGGCACGGTGCTGGCCGCGCTCGCGCTCGCCGGTGCCGTGGCCACCGCCCGGCGGCGAAGCCCGGCGGGAGGAGCCGCCGATGCCTGACCGGAGCACTGCCCAGCCGCTGGCCGTGATCACCGGCGCGGCCAGCGGAATCGGCGCGGCCACCGCCAGCTACCTGCTCGACCGCGGGTGGCGGGTGGTGGGCTGGGACCGGGAGCCCGGCAGCGACCCGGCGATCGCCTGGACGGCCGTCGACGTCACCGATCCCGCCGCGGTGCGGACCGCCGCCGCCGGCCTGGAGCCGGTGCGGCTGCTGGTCAACGCGGCCGGCGTGGGCGGCAGCGGGCCGGCCCGCGACCTGCCGCCCTCGGTGTGGGACCGGGTGATCGCCACCAACCTGTCCGGCACCTTCTACGTCAGTCAGGCACTGCACCCCGCGCTGTCCCGCGCCGGCGGACTCGTGGTGAACCTGGCCTCGGTCACCGCGCACCGCGCCGGCCGAGGCCGGGCCGCCTACGCGACCTCCAAGGCGGCCATCCGGATGCTCACCGAGGTGCTCGGCCTGGAGTGGGCCGAGGACGGCATCCGGGTCGTCGCGCTGAGCCCGAGCTACGTGCGCACCCCCATGGTGGAGCGGGCGCTGGCCGCCGGCGGGCTGGACGAGGCCGCCATCGTCCGGCGCACCCCGCAGGGCCGGCTGCTCGACCCGGCCGAGGTCGCCGCGGTGATCCACGAACTGACCGGGGCCACCTTCGCGGCGGTGACCGGCTCGACGATCCGGGTCGACGGTGGGTGGACGGCCAATGGCGACTACTGAGCCCCGCGCGCGGCAGTGGGCCGTGCTCGCGGTGTCCGCGCTGCTGGCGGCCGGGTGCGCGGCGGCGGCCCCGCCGGCGGCGCCCTCGGCCGGCCCGGTCAGCGGCGGCACCCTGGTCTACGCGGTGGCCAGGGAACCGGACTGCCTCGACCCGCACGTCAGCCCGGCCGACATCACCGGCGAGATCCAGCGCAACGCGTTCGACTCGCTGGTGGCGCAGCGCCCGGACGGCGGGTTCGCGCCCTGGCTGGCCCGCTCCTGGGAGGTCGCCCCGGACGGCCGCGCCTACACCTTCCACCTGCGCGAGGACGTCCGGTTCGTCGACGGCGAGCGCTTCGACGCCGAGGCGGTCAGGGCCAACTTCGAGCACATCGCCGCTCCGGAGACGAAATCGCAGTACGCGGTCAGCCTGCTCGGCCCGTACGCGGGCACCGACGTGCTCGACGCCGGCACCGTGCGCGTGCGCTTCCACCAGCCGTACGTGCCGTTCCTGCAGGCGGCCAGCACCAGCTACCTCGGCTTCTACTCGCCGAGGGCGCTGCGCGAGCACGGCGACGAGCTGTGCGCCGGCGGGCCGCACGCGGTGGGCTCCGGTCCGTTCCGCGAGGTCAGCGCCGTCAAGGGGCAGGGTGTGGAGTTCGTCCGCAACGACGCCTACCGGTGGGCGCCGGCCACCGCGGCGCACCAGGGCCCGGCCCACCTGGAGCGGCTCAGCGTGCGGGTGCTGCCCGAGGACGCGGTGCGCACCGGGGCGCTGGGCAGCGGGCAGGTCGACGTGGCCGCGGCGCTGCCGCCCACCGAGATCGCGTTCGTGGCCCAGGACCCGGCGCTGGCCGTGCTCAAGCACGCCGCACCCGGCCAGCCGTACACGTACTTCTTCAACACCGCCAGGCAGCCCTTCGCCGACCCCAGGGCGCGTCAGGCGGTGCGGGCCGCGATCGACCTGGACGGCATCGTCGCCGGAGTCTACTTCGGACAGTACGACCGGGCGCACAGCCCGTTGTCGCCGCCGACGTTCGGCTACGACCCCGGCACCGAGACCCGCCGCAACTACGACCCGGCACTGGCCAACCGCCTGCTCGACGAGCTGGGCTACACCGGCCGGGACGCGCAGGGCTACCGCACCAGGGACGGCCAGCGCTTCACCGTGGTGCACCCGTGGTCGGCCAACCTGGTGCGGGACCAGCAGGACCTGGTGAGCCAGGCCGTGCACCAGGAGCTGCGCAAGGTCGGCATCGACCTGGTGCTGCGCCCGGTCGACTCCGGCACCTACCTCACCGAGCGCAACGCCGGCCGCTACGACCTGATCGGGTTCAGCTGGGCGCGGGCCGACCCCGACCTGCTCAGCACCATCTACGCCAGCGGCAGCCAGTTCGCCGACGGCGGCGCGAACGGGTCGCGGATCCACGACCCGGAGATCGACGCCCTGCTCGCCGAGGGCCGCGGCGCCGTCGACCCGGGGCGGCGGGCGCAGGCCTACCACCGGGTGCAGCAGCGCATCCTGGACGAGACCTACGCGCTGCCCGTCCACACCAGCACCCAGGCCTACGGGTACCGGGCCACCGTGCACGGGCTGGCGCTGGACGCCAACTCCTGGACCACCTTCTACGACACCTGGGTGGAGCCGGCATGACCCGCCAACTCCTGCGCGTGACCGCCCACCGGCTGTGGGGCGGGGTGCTGGTGCTGTGGGGCGCGCTGACCGTGACGTTCCTGGCGCTGCGGGCGGCGCCGGGTGATCCGGTGGACACCGTGCTCGGTCCCCAGGTCGGCGCGTCACCGCAGCTGCGCGAGCGGATCAGCGCCGAACTCGGCCTGGCCGACCCGTGGTGGCTGCAGTACCTGCGGTCCCTGGTGCGGCCCCTGACCGGCGATCTCGGCCGCTCCTACCAGCTGGCCCAGGACGTGGGCGACGTGCTCGCGTCCCAGCTCGGCCCCACCGCGCAACTGGCCCTGGCCGCGACCGGGCTGGCCGCCGCCATCGCCGTGGTGACGGCGACCGCCACGGCCGGCCGCGGCGGGGCGGTGGCGGCGTGGGTGTCCGGTGGCGAACTGCTCGCCGTGTCCGCGCCGCTGTTCTGGGTCGGCCTGCTGCTGCTGTCGGTGTTCTCCTTCCAGCTGCGCTGGCTGCCCGCTGCCGGCGCCGGTGGCGTCGCCGGGCTGGTGCTGCCCGCGGTCACCCTGGCGCTGCCGCTGGGCGGGGTCATGGCCCAGGTGCTGCGCGGCGCGCTCGACCGCACCCTGGAGCAGCCCTACGTGACGACGCTGCGGGCGCGCGGCCTGTCCGAGGTGGCCGTGCGGCTGCGGCACTGCCTGCGCCACGGCGCGGTCCCGCTGATCACCATGGGCGGCTGGCTGGTGGGCGACCTGCTCACCGGCACCGTGCTGGTGGAGACCGTGTTCGCGCGGCCGGGAATCGGGCGCACCCTGGTCACCGCGGTGATCGCCAAGGACTTCCCGGTGGTGACCGCGGTCGTGCTGCTGGCCGCGCTGCTGTTCCTGGTCATCAACCTGCTGGTGGACCTGGTGTCGCTGGTGGTCGACCCCCGGCTGCGCCAGCCGGGGCGAGCGCGGGAGGCGGCGCGATGACGCTGGTGCTGACCGCGGCCAGGCACCTCACCCCGGCCGGCCGGCTGGCCGAGGGCGCCTGCGGGGTGGTGGTGGACGGCGACCGGATCAGCTACGTCGGGGACCGGGCGCGGGCGCTGGCCGTGGCCGGGCCGGACGCCCGGCACGTGGACGCCCCGCGCGGGACGCTGCTGCCCGGGTTCGTCGACGCGCACGTGCACCTGCTGTTCGACGCCGGAGACCACGTGGTGCGCGGCGTGCTCACCCAGGACGACGCCGCGCACCGGCGGGGCATCCGGCAGCGGCTGGCCGACCTGCTGGCCGCCGGGGTGACCACGGTCCGGGACCTGGGCGACCGCGACGGACTGGTGGCGGCGGTGCGCGCCGAGCCGGGCATCGCGCCGCGCGTGCTCACCGCGCGCGAGCCCCTGACCGTGCCCAACGGGCACTGCTGGTTCCTGGGCGGGGTGGTCGCGGACCGGCGGGACCTGCGCCACCGGGTGCGCGCGCACGCGGACGCCGGCGCGGACGTGATCAAGGTGATGGTCTCCGGCGGCCACCTCACCCCGGGCTCGCCCCCGCCGTGGCAGTCCCAGTGGGGGCAGGAGGAACTGCGTATCGTGGTGGGCGAGGCGCGCCGGCTCGGGCTGCCGGTGGCCGCGCACGCCCACGGCACACAGGCGATCCGGGACTGCGTCCGCGTCGGCGTGGCCACCGTCGAGCACGCCTCCTGGTCCACACCGGACGGTCCGGTGCTGGACCGGGCCGTGCTCACCGAAGCCGCCGACAAGGGCGTCGCGCTCAGCCCGTGCGTCAGCGGGCTGTGGGACCTGCCCCGGTTCCCGCACCGCCGGTTCCGGGTGGACGCGGTCCGCGCCGCCGTCGAGCACGGCGTGGCCCTGGCGGTGGGAACCGACTGCGGGCTGCGCGGCGTGCGGCCCGGACGGTCCTATCTGGACGGACTGCGGATCTGGGCGGAGATCGGGTTCGACGTCCCCGGCCTGCTCCGGCTGGCCAGCACCGCGACCGCGCGGCAGCTGGGCATCGACTCCTGGACCGGGTCGCTGAGCACCGGCAAGAAGGCTGACGTGCTGCTGCTGGACGGCGATCCCCGCGCGGGGATCGCGGAACTGGACGCGCCACGGCTGGTCGTCGTCGACGGCCGCCCGCACCGACCGGAGGTGATCAGGGCGTGAGCGCACCCGCGTTGTCGCCGCTGTCCAGGCGGATCCCCTGGCCGGTGCTGTTCCCGGCGGCGGTGCTGGCCGTGCTGCTGCTGGCCGCGCTGGCCCCGCAGGTGTTGTCCACAGTGGACCCGCAGGCGATGGACTTCCGCCAGGCGCTGCGACCACCGGCCCCGGGCCATCCCTTCGGCACCGACCAGCTCGGCCGTGACGTGTACGCCAGGACCGTGCACGCCGCGCGGGTCTCCCTGGCCGTCGGGGTCGGGGCCACCGCCATCGGTTTCCTGGTCGGCTCGGTGCTCGGCCTGCTCGCCGCGGTGCTGTCCCGCGTCGTCGACGCGGTGCTGATGCGCGTGGTCGACATCCTGCTGGCCTTCCCCGGCCTGCTGCTCGCGCTGGTGTGCATCGCGGTGCTCGGGCCGGGACCGGTGAACTCGGCGGTCGCCATCGGCGTGGCCAGCGTGCCGCAGTACGCGCGGCTGGTCCGCGCCCAGGCCCAGGTGCTCCGCGGCAGCGGGTTCGTCGAGGCGGCCCGCACCCTCGGTCAGGGCCGGATGACGGTGGCACTGCGCCACATCCTGCCCAACGCGCTGGCGCCGCTGACCGTCCTGGCCACGCTCGGGGTCGGCACCGCGATCATCGCCGGCGCCGGGCTGAGCTTCATCGGCCTGGGCACCGCGCCGCCCACGCCCGAGTGGGGCGCGATGCTCGCCGAGGGCCGCAACCTGCTCGGCCGCGCCTGGTGGGTGGTGGTCTTCCCCGGGCTGTGCGTCACGGCCGCGGCGATCTGCGTCACCGTGCTGGGTCGGCACTGGCAGGCAGCGCTGGAGGGAAGGGGACGAGCATGACCGCGCTGGAGGTTGCCGACCTCTCGGTCACCTTTCCCGGACTGCACGCGGTGCGGGGCGTGTCGCTGCGGGTCGCCGCCGGCGAATGCCTCGCCCTGGTCGGCGAGTCCGGTTCCGGCAAGAGCGTCACCGCACGCGCCCTGCTCGGCCTGGCGCAGCGGCAGGCCCGGGTCAGCGCGACCCGGCTGGAGATCGCCGGGCGGGACGCCCGCGCCTGGACGCGGCGCGACTGGCGCCGGGCCAGGGGCAGGCTGGTCGGGTTCGTCCAGCAGGACGCGCTGGGCGCGCTCGACCCGCTGCGCCGGATCGGGCAGGAACTGGCCGAAGCGCTGCGGCTGCACCACCGGCTCACCCCGGCGCGGCTGTGCCGGCGGTCGGTGGAGCTGCTGGAGTCGGTCGGCGTGCCCGACCCGGCGCGCCGGCTCGACCAGTACCCGCACGAACTGTCGGGTGGGCTGCGCCAGCGTGTGCTGATCGCGACCGCACTGGCCGGGCGCCCGGCCTTCCTCGTCGCCGACGAGCCGACCACCGCGCTGGACACCACCGTGCAGCGGCAGCTGCTTGCGCTGCTGCGCGAGATCACCGAAGCGGGCACGGGCGTCCTGCTGATCAGCCACGACCTGGCGGCGGTCGGCGCGGTGGCCGACCGCGTCGCGGTGCTGCGCGACGGTCGGATCGTCGAGCAGGGCCCCACCCGGCAGGTGCTCGGCGCGCCCGCACATGAGTACACCAGGGCGCTGCTGGCCGCGGTGCCCTCGGCGCACGCCCCGGGTAGCCGGCTGTCCACCGCCGTGTTCGACCTGGCCAGGGTGAGCCCATCCCGCCCGCCGGCCGGGTCGGGTGAGCCGCTGGTGCGCCTGTCCGGCGCGGGCAAGGTCTTCGCCCGACCGGACGGAACCGAACTGGTCGCGTTGGCCGGGGTGGACCTCACCGTGCCGGCCGGCGCGGTGGTGGGCGTGGTCGGCGGGTCCGGTTCCGGCAAGAGCACCCTCGCCCGGCTGATCCTCGGCCTGGACACCCCCGACCAGGGCTCGGTCCAGCGGTGCGGGCACGCGGACCGCCGCGCCGGCGTGCAGGCGGTCTTCCAGGACCCGCTCGGCTCCTTCGACCCGCGCTACACCGTGCGCCGGGTGCTGGCCGAGGCGCTCGCCGCCGGCGGGGTGCCCCGGCGGCAGCGCCCGGCCCACGCCAGGGAGCTGCTCGCGGCGGTGGGGCTGGCCGCGTCCGTGCTCGACCGCCGCCCGCTCGACCTGTCCGGTGGGCAGCGCCAGCGCGTGGCCGTGGCGCGCGCACTCGCGCCCGCGCCGGCGCTGCTGGTGTGCGACGAGGCCGTGTCCGCGCTGGACGTGTCCGTGCAGGCGCAGATCGTGGACCTGCTGTTGGAGGTGCGCCGGGCCTGGGGTCTGGGCGTGCTGTTCATCTCGCACGACCTGGGCGTGGTGCGGCACGTCAGTGACCACGTGGTGGTGGTGCACGCGGGACGCGTGGTCGAGGCGGGCCCGGCCGAGCAGGTGCTCGGCGCGCCCGCGCACGAGCACACCCGGCAGCTGCTGGCCGCGGTGCCCCGGCTGCCCGCGCTCCAGGCCGGGCAGGCGTGAGCGGGGTGGACGTGCGCGACCACGCCGATGCCGAGCCGCGCTACGAGTGCGACGTCGAGGCCGAGCTGGTGGTCGTCGGCGGCGGGCTGGCCGGACTGTGCCTGGCCGTCGCCGCGGCCAGGGAGGGTTGCCGCACCGCCCTGGTGCACAACCGCCCGGTGCTGGGCGGCAACTCCTCCAGCGAGGTCCGGGTGGTGCCGGCCGGGGCCAGCCACCACTCGGCGTGGGCCAGGGAAACCGGGCTGATCGAGGAGATCCTGCTCGCCGACCGGGCCAGCAACCACGCGCAGTTCTGGGAGAACGGCCTCACCAACTCCGGGTACGACCTGGTGCTGCACGGCATCGCCGCGGCCGAGCCGGCGCTCACCGTGCTGCTGAACACCCACGTCAACCAGGTCCGGCTGGCCGGTCAGCGGATCGTCGCGGTGGAGGCGGTGCAGATCAGCACCGCCCGGCTGATCCGGTTGCGCGCCACCCAGTTCGCCGACTGCACCGGGGACGCCACGCTGTCCCGGCTGGCCGGCGCCGACCTGGACTACGGGCGGGAGGCGCGGGCCGAGTACGACGAGATCATCGCGCCCGCGACCCGGGACCGCGTCACCGCGGGCAGCACCCTCTCGATCAAGGCGCGCGACGTGGGCCGGCCCGTGCCGTTCACCGCGCCCGCCTGGGCCGTGCCCTACCGCCGGCCCGAGGACCTCGGCCCGTTCCGCGTGCTGCGCAACGTCGACCGGCCGGAGTTCGGCGGCTTCTGGTGGTTGGAGATCGGCTACCCCTTCCACCAGATCACCGGCACCGAGGAGGTCAGGGACACGCTGCTGCGGCACGTCATGGGCGTGTGGGACTACATCAAGAACCACCACCCGGACCGCGACCGGTTCGCCAACTACGCGCTGGAGTGGGTGGGTTCGGTGGTGGGCAAGCGGGAAAGCGCCAGGGTGCTCGGGGACGTGGTGCTCAGCGAGCGGGACTGCCACACCGACCGGCACTGGCCGGACCGCGTCGCCGGCGCCGGCTGGTACCTCGACCTGCACACCGGGACCGGGCTGCTGGACGTCACCAAGCCCGGCGAACCGTCCCTTGTGGACGAGAACTACCGGGCCTGGGTGCGGGTTCCCCCGTTCACGGTACCGCTGCGCGCCTGTTACAGCCGCACCGTGCGGAACCTGTGGCTGGGTGGGCGGCTGCTCAGCTCCACCCGGGTGGCCAACGGCGCGCTGCGCGTGCAGCAGACCCTGGCGCAGATCGGCCAGGCCACCGGCGTCGCCGCCGCGTACGCGCTGGCCCACGGGCTGACCCCGAGGCAGGCCGCCCAACCCGGCCACGTCGAGCACATCCGTGACCGCGCGCTCTACCAGGACGTGCGCGTTCCCGGATCACGACTGTCCATTCCGGACGATCTGGCGCGCGCCGCCCGGATCACCGCCTCCTCGCAGGCGCCACTGGTTCTGGACGAGCCGGACCACGACGACGGCCGGGCGTTGGACCGCCCCTGGGCGCAGGTCTTCCCGGTGGCCACCCGGTGGATCGACGACCTCGCCGTGCACCTGCGCAGCACCGCGCCGGTACCGGTGGAGCTGCGGTGGCGGCTGGAACGGGTCGCCACGCTGTGGCAGCGCGAGGACGGCGTCCTGGTCGCGGGTGGACGGCTCCGGGTCGGTGCGCACCACCACGGCTGGCTGACCATCCCGGTGCGCGGCGAGGTGCGCACCGGCCTGCACCGCCTGGTGCTCGGCGCGGAGCAGCGGGTGAGCTGGACGGCGGCGCGGCAGCAGCCGGTGGCGACGGTCGCCCAGTTCCACCACGACTCCCGCGCGCACCCCACCAGCCCGTGGGCCGAACTCCCCGAGTTCGCGCACTGGTGCCAGGACAAGTGGCTCGCGCTGAGCCTGCGCGTCACACCCCGGCAGTACCCGTACCGCGCCGAGGACGTGCGCACCGGGGTGGCCTACCCGGAGGACTGGACCAACCAGTGGGCCTCCGACCCGGCCCAGGGCCTGCCCCAGTGGATCGAACTGGCCTGGGACAGGCCGGTGCGGCCGACCCGGCTGGTGCTGTGGTTCGACACCGGACTCAACACCAAGCTCGGCCTGGCCCCGGCGTTGTGGCGCGCGCCGGAGTGCGTGCGGGACTACCGGGTGCTCGGCCGCGCGCCCGGCGACACCGACTGGCGGGTGCTCGCCACCGTGCGCGACAACGTGCAACGCGTGAACCGGCTGGACCTGCCCGAGGTGACCGTGGCCGCGCTGCGCGTCGAGGTCACCGCGACCAACGAGGAGGAACTGACCGAGCAGCGGCGCGAGCAGCTGTCCTACTGGCAGCGCGACGGCGCGCGGGAACTGCGCGCCAGCACACCGCGCGGCGCGCGGATCTACCAGCTCGTCCTGCACGGCGCGCCCGGCTGAGGGGCGAGCGGGCCCGGCGGCCGCGCTCCGGCGGCACCCTCACCGTCGGACAGTTCGCCGAGCGGTGCGGGTTCGCCAGTCCCGGAGCACTGTCGGCGGCCTTCCTGAGCCACGTCGGCGTCCGGTCGGGTACCGCAACTTCCGATCGGAACTCGGCAATCCAGCGCATGTTCCTCGGCCGGTCGCTCGCCTAGGTTCGGGCAGTGCCGAGCAGCTGTGTGGTTGCCGCGCACCCACCGGCGACCCCGGACACGGGGGTGCTCCCCTCCGGGCAGCCCCGGTCGCGACTCCCACGATGAGCACCCAGCCCGGTCGAGCCCTGCCACGGGGCGGCGGTGCCGAACGAAAGGACGTCAACCATGCTGAAATACGATGCGACCGCCACCACGACAGCACCTCCAGCCGTCGTCTGGCGCCTGCTCGTCGACGCACGCACCTGGCCGGTCTGGTCGGCCGTCGACAGCCTGGTCACCGAACGCTCCAGCGGCCTCGATCCCCACGGCCGGGACCAGGTCGGCGCGGTCCGCGCGTTCCGCACCGGGCGGACGGTGACCGGGGAGCGGCTGACCGGACTCGTCGAGGAGAAGCAACTGACCTACGAGGACGCCTTCAACCCGACCATCCACGACTACCGGGCGGTCATCGACCTCACCCCCACAGCCGACGGGGGCACGGTCATCCACTGGCACGGGACCTACAAAGCCCGGTGGGGGATGGGGTGGCTGATGAAGGGTGTCATGCGGCGCGTGATGCAGCGGATGGCCGACGGCCTCGCCGCCCACGCCGCCACGCAGGCGCGCCAGGACCTCGATCGCTAGGCATTGCCGCTGGCACCGGCGTCCGGCAGGGGAGTGGCCGCCCTGCGGAGGCATCCACGCGCTGGTCGGCACGCCCATCTCGGCAACGCACGCGGCGCCGGCCGCCGGTTCGGAAAACCCCGCCGGGACGCCAGAACCACCGCCCGGGCACACCACCTGACCGGGCCGGCGCCTGGCTGCCGGTCACCCGCTCCGAGCGCCGCCACACCGGGTCGTCAGCCGATCGTCGACCGAACCGCGGCCTCCACTCGATACCGCCCCGGGGTCGTGCCGAACTCCCGCTGGAAGGCGTGGGAGAGCGCGTACGGGCTGCCGTAGCCGACTCGCTCGGCGATGACGGCCAGGGTGTCCGAGGTGTCCCGGAGCAGGGTGGCGGCCAGGGTCAGGCGCCACCAGGTGAGGTAGGCCATGGGAGGGCGGCCGACCAGGGCGGTGAACCGGCGCGCCAGGGTGGGTCGGGAGACGCCGGCCTGCGCGGCCAGGCGGTCGTTGGTCCACGGGGCGGCCGGGTCCGAGTGCATCGCCCGCAGGGCGGCGGCCGTCACCGGGTCGCCCAGGGCGCCGGGCCAGGTTCCGCTGGTGGCCTCGGCCATCCAGGCGCGGATCATGTAGACGAGGAGGAGGTCGAGCAGGCTCGGGAGCGCGATGCAGGAGCCGGGCCGCCGCTCGCCCAGCTCGCCGGCGAGCAGGTCGATCGCCGTGCGGAGTTCGCGGTGGCCGCCCACCCGGTTGGGCAGGTGGACGACGTTGGGCAGTTCCGCCAGGAGCGGATGCAGCCGGCTGCAGTCGAGCCGGTACTTGCCACAGAGCGCCTCCACGTCGCGGGGCTCGGGCTGGGCTCGCGGTCCTGGCCCTGCGAGCCACTGCTGGAGGGGCACCGCCCTGTCCAGCGCGGTGGCCGTGTCGACCGGGGAGTCGGCGATCACGTGGCCGGTGCCGTGGGGCAGCAGCAGCGCGTCACCCACGCCGAGGGACACCGGAGCACCGCCGTCGGGCAACAGCCAGCAGCTGCCCTTCATGACGACGAGGAAGCCCGCGCCCTGGTACGGGTCCTGCCGCACGCACCAGCTCCCGCTCATCCGCACCCGGTTGGACCGGGGGTGCCCGAGGCGCACGGCCGCGATCGCGTCACTCACCACGTCCATTCGCTCACGGTATCGCGCGTACCAGCCGTGAGACGTATGCGTATTCGGCTGAGCTGAGCGATCATTGAGGAGGTCGTCCGGCCCTTCTTAGGGTCGAACGCGTGATGAACGAGAAAGTGCGGAGCCTCGTGCTGGGGGATGTCGAGGTCATCCGGGTGGTGGAGTGGCACGGCCCGTTCGTGCCGGCCGCCGACCTGGTTCCGGAGGCTCCGGCCGAGGTGTGGCAGGACAACGCGGACTGGCTGGCGCCGGACCACTGGGAGCCGGACAGCGGCCGGGCGGTGCTCGCGCTGCAGACGTGGGTGCTGCGCAGCGGTGGACGGACCGTCGTGGTCGATCCCGGAGTGGGCAACGGGCGCGAGCGACCGGACTCGCCACCGTTCCACCACTGGCAGGGGGATTTTCTGGGCCTGCTGGCGAGGGCCGGTGTCCAACCGAGGGATGTCGACGTCGTCGTCAACACCCACCTCCACGTCGATCACGTCGGCTGGAACACCGTTGACGCGGACGGGGAGTGGGTGCCGACCTTTCCCAACGCCCAGTACCTCATCCCGGCCGCCGACGACTTCCACTTCGGGCCGGACAACGGGTACGGGAAGGGCCTGCGGGAGGACGACCGGCTGACCTACCAGGACAGCATCGCACCGGTCCACCAGGCGGGTCAGGTCGTGCTGTGGGATGGCGTGCACCGCATCGACGAACACCTCACCCTGGAGGCCGCGCCCGGCCACACTCCCGGCTCGTCGGTGCTGCGCCTGGCCTCTGGCAGCGACCGGGCGGTCTTCGTCGGAGATCTGCTGCACAGCCCGGTGCAGGTCCTCCGGCCCTCCTGCAACAGCGGCTTCTGCCTGGCCCCGGAACAAGCGGCGGCCAGTCGCCGCCGGATTCTCCAGCGGGCGGCTGAGGAACGGGAACTGCTCGTCCCCGCGCACTTCGGCGGTGCGGGTGCGGTGGAAGTCCGCGGGGAGAACGGTGGGTTCACCCTCGGCCCCTGGGCACCGTTCAGTCCGAAGTAGACAGATAGGTCCCGGTCAGTCGGAGGGGAGTGCGGCCGGTCGCCGTGGCCGCTGAGTCCGGTCCACGGCTGCCGGCCGCTCCGGCGCGCCCACGGTCGCCCGTGTCGGTAGACACATTGTCGGCTCGTTTGACAGTTTGTATAGTGACCACATGGGGCGCGATCCGAAGGTGGGCACCGGTTCGACCACCGAGTCGTCAGTGCCGGCGCGGCCCGCCGCGGCAGCGGCGGCCCGGCCACGTCGGAGTCCCGGGTGAGCCTGCGCGAGGAGCAGAAGAACCTGACCCGCAACCGGGTGCTCGACGCGGCGGTGACGGTGTTCGCGGAGAAATCCTTCGTGGGCGCCACGATGGAGGACATCGCCAGGGCGGCCGGGGTCACCAGGGCGACGGTGTACGCGCACTTCCCGGGAAAGAACGAGATCATCCGGGCGCTCCTGGTGCGCGTGTACGACATCTCCCACGAGGTCTACGCCGCACTGGCCGCCGTGCCGGCCTGGAACCGCGCGACGATCCGGGCCTGGCTGGACGGCGCCGTGGTGCGCTGGCGGGAGATGGCGCCGATGATCCACGTGCTCAGCGCGGCCGGCCCGGTGGTGGGCATTGACTCCAGCAGTTCCCGCGAGCACTACATGGTGGCGCACGAGGGCTACGTGTCCACACTGGCCGGTGACCCGCACCGCTGGCGGGGCACCCCACCGGCGGTGGCGCGGCAGCGGGCGCTGATGGCCGTGCTGCAACTGGAGTCGTTCCTCTCGGTGTGGACCGCGGGGGAGTGGCCGATGGACACCGACGACCCACTCGACCTGCTCGTGGACGCCGTCGCCCACCTGCTCGGCCCCGCGCTCAGCGAGTAGCCGAGCTGGCGGTGGAATGAGCAAGCACCGCCCGCCCGCGAAGCGCGGCGGGCGGTGACCAACACCACGACCTGATTCTTGATGTCCACGCGGCCGGCCGCCGAGCGCTTCGGGGCACCCGCGGGCATTCCGCCGCCTTCCGCGCGATCCGGCGCACCGTCCGGGTGTTCACGCCTTCGCGCCACCCGACGTGTTCGGGCGAACAATGACCAGAGAAAGCAGGGAGATGACGCACACCGATCCTTCACCCAGGTCAACCCTGTTCAACCCGGACGAACTCGGCTTCGACCCCGAGGAGCTGCGGGCCAAGTACCGCGTCGAGCGCGACCGCAGGCTGCGGCCCGAGGGATCGGCCCAGTACATCGCCCCAACCGGTGACTTCGGCTACTACGCCGACGACCCGCACGCCGACCCCGACTTCACCCGCGCACCGCTCACCGACGAGGTGGACGCCGTGGTCATCGGCGGCGGTTTCGGTGGTCTGCTGGCCGGCGCGCGACTGCGCCAGGCCGGGGTCGGGTCGATCCGGATCATCGAGAAGGCCGGCGACGTCGGCGGCACCTGGTACTGGAACCGGTACCCGGGCGTGCGCTGCGACATCGAGTCCTACATCTACCTGCCGCTGCTGGAGGAGGTCGGCTACCTGCCGACCGAGAAGTACGCCAGCGGCGAGGAGATCCGAGGGCACGCCCAGGCCATCGCCAGAACTTTCGACCTGTACCGCGACGCGTGCTTCCAGACCGAGGTCACCACCATCAGCTGGGACGACACCGCGTGCCGGTGGACGGTCACCACCGATCGCGGTGACCGGATGACCACCCGGTACGTGATCATCTCCAGTGGACCGTTCAGCAGGCCGAAACTGCCCGGCATCCCCGGCATCGACAGCTACCGGGGGCACACCTTCCACACCAGCCGGTGGGACTACTCCTACACCGGCGGCGACCAGACCGGCGGCATGCACAAGCTGGCCGACAAGCGGGTCGCGGTCATCGGCACGGGTGCCACGGCCATCCAGTGCGTGCCGCGCCTCGCCGAGGACGCCGCGCACCTGTACGTCTTCCAGCGCACACCGTCCCTTGTGGACGAGCGCGGGAACCGCCCGACCGACCCGGAGTGGGCCAGGACGCTCACGCCGGGCTGGCAGCGGCGCAGGCGGGACAACTTCCTCACCATCGTCAGCGGCGGCTGGCCGGGGGAGGACATGGTCGGCGACCGGTGGGGTGATCTCAGCCAGCGCACCCAGGCCGCCTTCGCCGAGCTGGGGCGCACCGACCTGTCCCCGGACGAGCGGGAACTCGTGCAGGAGATCGCCGACTTCCGGAAGATGAACGAGATCCGCGACCGGGTGGACGCGATCGTCGCGGACCCGGCGACCGCGCAGGCGCTCAAGCCGTGGTACCGGTATCCGTGCAAGCGGCCCACGTTCAGCGACGAGTACCTGCCCACGTTCAACCGTCCCAACGTGACGCTGGTCGACACCGAGGGGCGCGGTGTCGAGCGGATCACCGAACGCGGGATCGTCAGCAACGGCGTCGAGTACGAAGTGGACTGCATCGTCTTCGCGACCGGCTTCGAGGTCGGCCTCACCCACCCCGGGTTCACCGGCAGCCCCTCGGTGCAGGGCCGTGGCGGCCGCACCTTCGCCGAGCACTGGCGGGACGGTGTGCGCACGCTGCACGGCATGACCAGTCACGGCTTTCCCAACCTGTTCAGCATGGGCACCGCGCAGAACGCCGCGGCCGTGAACTTCGTCCACATCCTCGACGAGCAGGCCAGCCACATCGCCGCGATGATCGCGCAGGCCGAGGAGCGGCACGCGCGCTACGTCGAGCCCAGCGCCGAGGCCGAGCAGGAGTGGGTCACCTTCGTGCGGCGGACGGCGCGGCCCAACCCGGTGCTCGCCGAGTGCACCCCGGGCTACTACAACAACGAGGGCAAGCCGGTGGCGCGCCCGGACGGGTACAGCGGCGGGGCCGTCGAGTTCCACGAACTGATCAGGAAGTGGCGCGAGGACAACGGGTTCGCCGACGTGCTCGTGCCCGGCCAGGAACAGTGATGTCGGGCAGCCGATTCGACCACAGTGGACAGCTGCGGCCGACGAGCGCCCGGTGGGACATCGCGCGGCTGACCGAGCCGAACCGCCTGTGGGGCGCCAACGGCGTCGCGTTCGGGCCGGACGGCCGGCTGTACGTGGCGCAGTTCCTCGCCGGCCAGATCAGCGCCGTCGACATGGACTCCGGCGACGTCGAGGTCGTGGTTCCCCTGGACAGCCCGGTGCGGGCGCCGGACGACCTCGCGTTCGGCGCGGACGGGGCGATGTACATCGCCGACCTGACCCCGGGTCGGGTGTGGCGGCGGACACCGGAGGGCGAGTTCAGCCTCGTCTCGGCGGAGGTCCAGGTGCCCAACGGCATCACCTGCGTCGGCGACCGGCTGTTCGTCAACGAGATACGCCCGAACGGCCGGCTCTTCGAGTTGTTCCCGGACGGTGGCTCGCCGGTTCTGCTCGCCGACGACATCGCCCTGGGCAACGCCATGCAGGTCGGCCCCGACGGCTACCTGTACTACCCGCACATGCTCTCCCAGCAGGTCTGGCGGGTCTCCCCGGACGGCGGCCCGCCCGAACTGGTCGCCGCCGACGTCGACGCCCCGGTCGCCGTGCGGTTCGACCTGGCCGGCACCCTGGTGGTGCTGTCCCTGGGCCCCGAAGGCCTGATCACCCGGATCGACCTGGACTCGGGACGGCGGTCCACCACCGTCACCGGGATCGCCGGCCTGGACAACGCGGCGTTCGACGGGGACAACCGGATGTTCGTCTCCAGCTACGCCAGGGGCGGCGTCACCGAGGTCCACGAGGACGGCAGAACCCGCCCGGTGGTGCCGCACGGCCTCAACGGCCCCTTCGGGGTGGCGGCGGACCGGCGCGGCAGGGTCTACCTGACCGACCACTTCAGCGTGGCGAGTCCCACCGGTACCGGCGGTGTCGACACGGTGGACGTCATCTCCGGCGGCCTGCCCGGCTTCGCCCGAGGCATCGCCAGCGACGGCGACCTGCTCCACCTCACCACCGTGCAGGGGGAGGTGCACACCTACGACCCGGCGGGGCGCACCAGCCGGGTGCGGGCAACAGAGCTGAGCGAGCCCACCGGGGTGGCCGTCGGGCCGGACGGACGGCTCGCGGTCGCCGAAAGCGGGGCCGGTCGTGTCCTGCTGATCGACGCGGTCGGCCAGCGGGCGGTGCTCGCCGACGCGCTCGACCACCCGGTGGGCGTGGCCTTCGACGACGCCGGACGCTGCTACGTCAGCGAGGACCGCCTCGGACAGGTGGTCCGGCTGGACGGCGACGGCACGGCCGTGGTCGTGGCGGACGACCTGGGCACGCCCCAGGGACTGGCGATCAGCGGAGCGGACCTGTTCGTGGTCGAGGTGGCACACCGGCGGCTGCGCAGGATCTTGCTGAGCACCGGCGAGAGCGCGGTCGACGTCGAGCACCTGGCGGTGGGCCTGCCACCCGGGATCTCCCGGAGCGAACCAGCCGCCGCGCCCGGCACGGTCAGCCCGCCGACCCAGTTCGCTGACATCGCGGTGGCCCCGGACGGCGCACTGCTGGTCGCGGCCAACGGCGACGGCGGCGTGCTGCGCCTGATCCGCACCAGTCCATGACCACCCAACCCGAGCGAAGACGAGAAGACATGACACCCGCCACCGACACCCGCCGCTTCGCCGGCAGGACCATCATCGTGACCGGAGCCGGATCGGGCATCGGCCGAGCCACGGCGGTCCGCGTCGCCGCCGAGGGCGGCCGGGTCATCGCGTCCGATGTGGACCCGGCGCGGCTTGACCGCCTGTCCACCGAACTCCGCGAGTTCGACGTGCACACCGTCGCCGGGGACATCACCGACCCCGCCGTCATCGACGCGATCACCGCGGCGGCCGGCACCGAGGTGGACGGCCTGGCCAACGTCGCCGGCATCATGGACGGCTTCCTGCCGCCCGCGGAGGTGGACGACGCCACCTGGGAGCGGGTGTTCGGCGTCAACCTCACCGGGCCGATGCGGCTCACCAGGGCGGTGCTGCCCGGCATGATCGCGGCCGGCGCCGGCGCGATCGTGAACGTCGCCTCCGAGGCCGCGCTGCGCGCCTCCACCTCGGGGGCCGCCTACACCGCGGCCAAGCACGCGCTCGTCGGCTACACCAAGAGCGTCGCGTTCTTCTACGGCCCCCAGGGTGTGCGGGCCAACGTCGTCGTGCCCGGCCCGGTCGCCACCAGCATCGAGGCGACGATGAGGTCCGAGTTCGCGGCGGGCCGGATCGGGCCGGTCATGCGGGCCACCACCCCGGCACTGGCCCAGCCGGAACGGCTCGCCGCGGCCATCACCTGGCTGCTCAGCGACGACTCCGCGAACATCAACGGCGCGGTGCTGCCCAGTGACGGCGGCTGGTCGGTGGCCTAGCCGCGCGTCGAGTTGACCGATTCGACGAGCTGGCGGACGCAGGTGAGCGCGTGTCCGTCAGGGCGGGGTGCGCGGTTTGCGGTAGGACGGTCGCGGCAGCCGCCCACCCCGCCCACCCCGCCCACCCCGCTCGGCCGGGCTCAGCCGCTGCCCGCCGCCTGCCGCCGTCCGACCTCTGCGTACACGACGTCCTCGGCGAAGGCGAAGGCGAAGGCGAAGGCGACGGCGCCGGACGCCGCGCCGTTGATGCGCCTTGGCATCCTCAGGTCCGGCGCGCTGGCCAGGGCCAACGTGGGCGCGGTCGCGCTTGCGGGGCACCTGGGTCGGCTGCCTGTTCGTGCTCACCCTCTACCGGCAGCAGTTGCGTGGCTGGTCCGCGCTGGAGACCGGGCTCGCCGTGGTCCCCACCGGCCTGACCGTGGTGCTGCTGGCCCCGCGCACCGCGCCGCCGCTGACCGCGCGGTCCGGTGTCACGGCGATGACCGCGGCCGGGCTCACCCTGGCCGCCATCGGCTACGCCCTGCTGCTGCGCATCGACGTCGACTCCAACTACCTCGCGGTGCTGGTGCCCGGCTTCCTGCTGGTCGGACTGGCGTTCTCCCGCACCCTGGCCGCCGCTCGCCGCGCGGAGCAGGAGTCCGAGTCCCTGCTCGGCGCCGGGGACGACTACCACCACTTCCGCCGCCAACTGATCACCCTGATCACCGCGGCCAGCCTGCCCAGGCCCGCACGGCGCCAACCCGGAGCACCCCGGCCCGACACGCGTTCCTGACCGGACGACCGGGAACCGGCCCCGAGGGCCGCGCGTCCCGGGTGCCGGCCTCACCCGAGGCCGCGCAGCACCGCCCGGTACGCCAGGTCCACCTCGCCTTCCTCGATGCGGACGATCCGCGCTGCGGGCCGCGCGGCGATCACCGTCATCAGCCGGTCGTACATCACCGACAGGTCGTCGAACCCGCCACCGCGCTCGACCATCTCCCGCGCCTCGACGTGCGCGGGATCAACCGCCGCGCGGGCGCGCTCGGCGAAGCGCCGCAGCGCGTTCTCCTTGCTGTCGAGCAGCACGAACTCGTGGAACGAGGCGTTCACCTCGCGTGCGAGCCGCTCAAGCTGCTCGATGAACGTCATCCGGGCCAGGAACTGCGGGACCACCACATCGTGCCCGGATGCCAGGTGGGCGCGGGCGGCAGCCAGCGCTACCTGCCGGGCGAGCAGGCCGGCGGCGTGCGGATCGTCGCGCCACCGGCCGATCAGGCTCCGGACGCGGTCGACATCCAGGTTCAGCGCCAGCGGGTGATCGTCGACGTAGTGCTGGGCCAGCGTCGACTTGCCGCACGCTGGTGGGCCGTTGAACAACAGCAGTCGTGGCACCTCGCGACCCTAGTGGCGCTGCGACCAACGGGTGCCCACCGGGACCGCGTCGGTGCCGCGCACGGGCGGGTCAGTGGTGGTGGCCGTGCCGGCCGAGGGTCCGCACCGGGGTGGCGCCGGGACGGGTCCACTGCGGCACGGGGCGGCTGGTCGGGCCCCAGGTGGCGGTCCCGTCGGCGTCCGTGCGCCAGTACCAGCACGCGTCGCGCCCCTCGGGCCAGCCCTCGGGGTTGTCCTCCCACGCCTCGCCGCGGCCGCCGGGCGTCATGTCGAGCAGGCCCAGGGAGGCGCTGGCCGGCTCGTTGCCGCGGCCCGTGGTGGAGTAGGTGAGGAACACGCGGTCGCCGTCGCGCAGGAAGCAGGTGAGGTACCCCATGTCCCCGCCGACCGGCTCGGCCACGTCGCGCACCGAGTACCAGGGCTGGGTGTAGCCCATGAACTCGACGTAGGCGGCCACCTCGGCCCAGCGGCCGGTGGTCAGGATGGCGAACGAGACACCGCGGGCGTTGAGGTAGACGGCGTCCCTGAGGTGCCAGGCCGTCATGGTGCAGCCCTCGCACTGCCCTTGGTGCGGCGCGCCGTCGTGCCACATGTGCTTGTAGACCAGCAGTTCGTCGCGGCCCTGGAACAGGGTCAGGAACGGCACCGGGCCGTCGGGTCCGACGACCTCGACCGTGCCGTCGAACTCCACCATCGGCAGCCGTCGGCGGGCCGCGGCGATGGCGTCGCCCGCGCGGGTGTGGGCCTTCTCGCGGGCCAGCAGCTCGTCCCGGGCGGCCTGCCAGGTGGCCAGGTCGACGATGGGCGGGCGGCCGGGCAGCGCGGTGGTCGGGTCGTTCGGCGTGGCCGTCATGGTGTCCTCCGTGGTGTCTGCGCGGCGTCGTCCGACGTCCGCGCCGTCACCAGGACAGACCCGCGGCCCGGCCGGAACTCATCGCGACACGGCAGAGGACACCCGTGCGGACGGATCGCCGGACAGGAGCGGCCGGACAGGAGCGGCCGGCCGCTCCCACCCATCAGCAGTTGGAGTTGGTCTGGGTGAGCAGGCCGAGCCGCCAGGGCAGCTTGTTGTAGTCACCGCCGGACCCGGGGTTCATGCCCTGGTACAGGTACTGCATCCGGCAGGAGTTGATCTCCATGGTCTGGTCGACGCCGGCGCGGATCATCTCGCCGTGGCTGATGTCCTGCGTCCAGGCGCCGGCCGGGAAGGAGACGTTGCTCGACCGGGCGAACGGGTTGCTCTCCGTCGCCGCCAGCGGCGTCCACGAGCCGGTGATGCCGTTCGCGGTCCAGGACCGGAAGTAGCGCCTGCCGTTGCTGCCGATCGCCTCGATGACCAGCAGGTACTGGTTGCTCGTGCCCTGCACCTTGTACACGTTGGACGCTTCCCACAGCGCGTACTTGTTCGAGTCCGACATCACCATCACGGTGTTGGTGAAGCCGTTGGGGAAGTTCGCCACGGTGGTCTGCGCGCGGTAGAGGTGGCCGTTGTCGTCGGAGGAGAACAGGTAGCAGTTCACGCTGTCGCAGACGACCCAGAAGTCCACCCAGTAGCCGCTGCCGATGTTCTGCCGGATGATGTCGGGCATCGAACTCTGAAAGTTTCGGGGCGCGGACCACGACGCGGGGTTGTTGATGTCGGTCGTCGTGGAGTACGACGGCAGGCCGGTCTGGTAGACCAGGTACCAGCGGTTCTGCGGGGCGAAGTAGAACACCTGCGGCGCGGCCCGGTACCCGGTGCCGATCGCCGACCGGTCCAGGTAGTACTGCGGCGCGGACGCCGCCTGCGACCAGTCACCGAAGCTCGTGTACATCATGTTGTAGCTGCCCGCGGAGTTCGCGGTCGACGCGAACACGTGCCACTTGTTGTCGTAGCGCACCACGGTCGGGTCCTTGACCGCGAGGATGTTGTGCGTCGAGTCGGACTTCGGGCCGATCAGCGCTCCGCTGGAGGACCAGCTGAAGGTCGACGGCAGGGCGGCCGAGGACACGTCGCCGACCGGTGCCTGCGGTTCGGCGGCGGCGGTCGCGCCGCCCAGGGAGAAGGTGATCGCGGCGAGCGCCGCGCACCAGCGTGCTGCACGCATAGGAAGTCCCATCGTCACCGTTGACGGACAAGCCACACCGTTCCGGCGCGACTCCAACCGGGTCGAAACTTTCGCAGTCAAAGCGAAAGTTTCACCAATGTAGCGGCAGCCGGACAAGCGGGTCAACCATCCCCGAGGTCCCCGAGTTGTGATCGCTCACCTTGGTGTTCCAGCCGTCTGATCAAGGCTTTGACGTCATCCCGGCCGGAAGATGTGAGCGCCAACCATCGGGGCGCGCCCGGGCGCCCGCCGGCCCGGGCGCACCGCCACCGACAGCGCCTCGACAACCGGCGCCCTGGACGCCCGCATCGCTCCGATGTGGACACGGGACCGGGTGGCGCGGGCCGCGCGGGTGCGGCCACCGCGTCAAGGCTGTCAGCCGAATGAACCTCGACCGGCGTGGACGCGTGTGTGACAGTGATTCCAGGCGCCCGGCGCGTCGCGACGGATCACCGCATGACCGGCGAGGGAGCTGACATGACGCTGAAGTTCGGGGCTTTCCTGGCCCCGTTCCACTGTCCGGTTGGCCAGGACCCGACCGCGGCCTACGAGCGGGACCTCGACGTCATCAAGCACCTGGACAAGCTGGGTTTTGACGAGGCCTGGGTCGGAGAGCACCACTCGTGCGGGCACGAGCTGATCCCGGACCCGTTCATGTTCATCACCTACGCCGCTCCGCAGACCCGGCACATCAAGCTCGGCACCGGGGTCGTCTCGTTGCCGTACCACAACCCGCTGTGGGTGGCCGACCGCGCGTTGTTCGCCGACCGGCTGCTGCGCGGCCGGTTCATGCTCGGGCTCGGCCCGGGTGCGCTGCCCACCGACGCCGCCATGATCGGCCTGGCCGTGGAGGAGCAGCGCACCGCGCTCGAAGAGGACGTCGACGTGCTGATGGCGATCCTGCGCGGAGCGACGGTCACCGCACGGACCAGCCGCTACAACCTGGTCGACGCGCGAACCCAGTACGAGCCCTACAGCGACTTCGACATCGCGGTCGCGGCGATCGCCTCGCCCACCGGGCCGAGGACCGCGGCCAAGCACGGGCTGGACCTGCTGTCGGTGGGCGCCACCGCCGCGGGCGGCTTCGACGCTCTCGCGCTGCACTGGGACGTCGTGGCGGAGTGGGCCCCGCGCCACGGCCACACCCCCGACCGGTCCGGGTGGCGGCTGTGCGGCCCGATGCACCTGGCCGAGACGCGGGAGCAGGCCATCGAGGACGTGCGCCACGGCCTGGACGCGTGGTGCGACTACACCCAGAAGGTGCTCGCCGCGCCGCACTTCCGCGCCGCGGGTGACACCTTCGAGGAGCGCGTGCGGTGGGTCACCGAGAGCGGGCTGGGTGTCATCGGCACCGTGGACGACGCGGTCGCGCAGATCGAGCGCCTGCAGCGGCAGTCCGGTGGGTTCGGGTGTTACCTGCTGATCCACCACGAGTGGGCGCGGCACGACGCGACGCTGCGCAGCTACGAACTGTTCGCCAACCACGTCAAGCCGCGGTTCCAGCGCGGCACCGGCGGTTTCGCGCGGGCCAGGGACTACGGGATGTCGCGCTGGGGCGAGTTGGACGCGCGCGCCGGCAACGCCATCCAGTCCGCCAAGGACCGGCACGCGCAGGAACGCGCGAACCCGGCCTGACGGTGCCGCGCCGCCCCGGAGTTGACCCTGACGCAGGGTCAACCGCGCAGCATGGTCGGCGTGACAGCGAAAACCCACCACTTCACGGTCCACCACGACGGGGTCACCATCCCGGTGTCGCGCGGCGGTCGGGGACGACCGCTGGTGCTGTGTCCCGGGCTGCTCACGACCCAGGCCGGCCTGCACGAGCTGGCCGAGTCGCTGCGGTGCGACCACGACGTGGTGACCTTCGACCTGCGGGGCCACGGGCGCTCCTCGGCCGCCGGCCGGTACTCCTTCGCGGCCCTGCTCGGCGACCTGGTCGCGGTGCTGGCGGAGTTGGCACGTCGCGGCATGCCAGCGCCCGTGCTCGTGGGCCACTCGCTGGGCGCGGACCTGATCGTGCACTACGCCGCCGAGCATCCCGACGCCGTCGCCGAACTCGTGCTCATCGACGGGGCGAACCCGGTGCCCGAACCCTTCATCACCGAGGCGGACCTGCCGGAGTTCCGCGCCATGGCGGAGGACCTGCGGCGCGAGACCGAGCCGGTCAGGGGCACCGCGCGGCAGGTGCTGCTCACCGCGCGGGAGATCCTCGATTTGAACCTGGAGGTGGACGTGCTGCGGTCGGTGATCCTCGACCGGTACCGGACGATCAGCTGTCCGATCACCGCGATCATGTCGACCTCGATGGCCGGCGACAGCGGCGCGGAGCGGGCGCGGTGGCGCAACCAGAACTGGCGCGCCGGCGTCGAGCGGCTGGTCCGCGAGCGGCCGGACATCACCACGGGCTGGCTCGACGCCGGCCACGGGCTGGTGGTCACCCACGCCGTGGAGATCGCCCAGCTCATCCGGGGCACGCCCGGCGCGGTCGGCCGGCGAGGTGCTGACCAGCTGCCCGGCACGGGAGACTGCTCAGGTGCTGACCATCGGTGAGCTGGCGTCCTACGCCGGGGTGACGGTGCGCGCGGTGCGGCACTACCACGCCAAGGGGCTGCTGCCGGAGCCGGAGCGGGATCACGCCGGCTACCGGCGCTACCCGGCCGGCGCCGTGATCGAGCTGATCAGGATCCGGACCCTCGCCGAGGCCGGGGTCCCGCTGGCCCGGGTGCGAGAACTGCTGCGGGCCGACGCGAAGGAGTTCGCCGCGGCGGTCGCGGACATCGACGCGCGGTTGCGGGCGGAGATCCGGCAGCGGCAGCGGCACCGCGAGCGCATCGCCCACCTCGCCGCCGGGGACAACCTGGCGCTGCCTCCGGAGGTGGTCGGGTTCCTCGACCGGCTGCGGGCGCTCGGCGTTGACGAGCGGATCGTCCAGGTCGAACGCGACGGCTGGATCCCGCTGGTCGCGCACTCGCCCGAGCGGGTCCCCGAGTGGATCGCCCGCAAGCGGGAGCAGATCGCCGACCCCCGGGTCACCGACTTCTACCTCACCCTGGGCGAGGCGCTCGACCGGACCGACGACGACCCTCGGCTGGCCGAACTGGCCGACCGGCTGGCCGGCTACCTCACCCGGATGGCCGACGAGCAGGGCGAGGACTACGTGGCCGACGTGGACGTCGAGCCACCGTTCGCCAAGCTGATGGACACGCTGGTGTTCGACACCACGCCACCGGCCCGTCGCCTGGTCGAACTGCTGGCGCGGCGGGGCTGGACCGGCTGGACCAGGCTTGAGCGTGTGCGCCCGACACCGCGCCGACCGCACTGCACCCCCCATTCAGATGCTCACGACATCTGAATGGGGGGAGTATCCTCTCGTTCGCGGCAGCGGCGGGGACGAGGGGGCGCGATGGTCCGGTTGAGCAGGGCGGAGATGCAGGAGCACAACCGCGCCAAGGTGCTGGCGGCTGCCCGCGCCGAGTTCACCGAACGCGGATACCGCGACGCCAAGATCGACCAGATCGCCGAACGGGCCGAGCTGACCCGGGGTGCGGTCTACTCCAACTTCCCGAGCAAGCGGGCCCTCTACTTCGCCGTCCTGGCCCACAACGCCGACCGGGCGGCCGAACCGGACTACCCGCCGACCGCCGGCACGGCCGCTGCCGCACTGGCGGACTTCGCCCGCGCCTGGCTGGTCCGAAACCCCCTGGCCAGCGAGGACCAGCACAGCGCGGCCCGGCTCGGCCGAGACCTGCTCCCGGAGATCGCGGCCGATGAGCGGACCAGGGAGCCCTTCGCCCAGCTGACCCGCCTCAGCGCGATCGTGCTCGGGCTGTGCCTGGAAGGGGTGCGGCCGGCGCCGCGGGCCGCGTCCCGCCTGGTCCAGGTGGCCGAGATCGCCCTGACCACACTGCACGGCGCGAGCCAGCTCGCCGCGGCCGCTCCCGGGTTCGGCGAACCCTTCGCGATCGTCCGCGCCTGCGAGCAACTCGCCGAGCTGGACCTCGGTGACGTGTGGCAGCCCGCCCACCTGCCGCACGTCTCGCCGGCGCGACCGGTCAACGAGCCGTGGTCACCACCACCGGTGACCGACGCGCTGCGCGACGAGCCGGCGCGCCTGGACGGTGACGGTGTCCTCGCCGTGCTCGGGCTGCACCGCCTGTCCGCCATCGAGGAAGCGCTCCGCTGCGCGCCGGCCACCGGCGCGGTCACCGCGGTCCTGGTCACCAGCGATCCCGGTGAACTGGGCCCCCTCGCGCGGTTGGCCATCACCGACCTGCGCGGCTGCCTGCGGGCCGCGGTGGCGCGGTCGGCCTGGCCCCGCCTGACGATCGTCCACGACGAATCCGGCGTCGTGGCCGCGGCCGCGGGGGTGACCACGACCAGCGACACCACCGAGAGCGCGGTGCGGATCCACGACGGCCGGATCGTCGCCCGCGCCGACGGCTACGGCGCGTGCCACGCGGCGGCATCCGCGTAGTGCGGACCCCCGTCAGGGTTGGGGCGGCGTCAGGTCGAGGTAGCGGTCCTGCCAGAGGGCGCGGACGCGGGCGAGGACAGCGCTGCCGGGGCGGACGCCCAGCTGGTGCAGCGAGGAGTTGCCGTCGGCCCGGCTGAGCACCTGGTGGGTCGGCTGGTCCAGCTCGACCTGGCCGCCGCCGACGTGGGTGAACGCGATGACGTGGCGGGTGCCGCCGGCGGAGGTGCGCTCGGCGCGCAGGCGGACCGCGGGCACCAGGGCGGGCGCCAGCGCGCACAGGTCGGCCTCGGAGTGGTCCAGTTTGGACACGATGAGGTCGTCGACCACGAGGTGGTCGAGTTGGGTGGTCAGGAAGCACCGCAGCGCGTCCGCCACCGAGTCCACAATGGGCTCCGCGTGGTTGTTGAACGAGGTGTTGAGCAGGACCGGAACCCCGGTGAGCGCCTCGAACTCCTCCAGCAGCCGCCAGTAGCGCTCGTTGACCCGGCGATCGACCGCGTGCACGCGGGCGCTGCCGTCGACGTGCGTGACCGCGCCGAGCAGCTCCCGCCGGTCCTGGCGCACCGGCACGGTGAACACCATGAAGTCCGGGGTGCTGGCCTCGGCCGGGAACTCGAAGTAGTCCCGCAGGCTCTCGGCCTGCACGGACGGGGCGAACGGGCGGTAGCTCTCCCGCTGCTTGATCATCCGGTTGACCCGGTCCTGGTTGGCGGCCGGTCGGGGGTCGGCCAGGATGCTGCGGTTGCCCAGGGCGCGCGGGCCGAACTCGGACCGGCCCTGCACCCAGCCGACCACCTTGCCCTCGGCCAGCAGCGCGGCGGTGTCCCGCTCCACCTGGGCCGAGCGCGTGACCGTGACGAACCGCCGGTACCGCCGCAGCAACCGGACGGTGTCCTCGCGGCGCGGCAGCGGCGGGCCCCAGAACACCTGGCGGATGCGGGACCGGGGAACGGACCCGGCGGTGTCGGCGTGCACCTTCATGGCCGCGCCCAGCGCCGCACCCGCGTCGTGCGCGGCCGGGTGCACGAACACGTCGTCGAAGAGCCCGCCGCGCAGCAGCCGACCGTTGAGCGTGCAGTTCTGGGCCACCCCGCCGGCCAGCGCCAGCCGCCGGTGCCCGGTGGCCCGCTGCCAGTGGCTGATCACGTGCCAGGCGATGGTCTCCACGGTCTGCTGCAGACCGGCGGCGAAGTCCCGGTGGGCCTGGGTGAAGGCCGTGCCCCGGCGCCTCGGCCGGAATCCCGCGGCGGTGAACGCCGGGTGCATGCCGGTGTGGTCGAGCAGGAAGTGACCGTCACCGCGCAGCTCGAACAGCGAGCCGAACACCGCGCGGTAGGTGGCTGGATCACCGTGCGGGGCCAGCCCCATCACCTTGTACTCGTCGCCGAGACCGTAGCCCAGCAGCCTGGTCCCGGCCAGGTAGAACATGCCGAGCGAGCGGCTGATCTCGTGCGTGCTCAACAGGTCCACCGTGGACCCGTTGGCGGTGTAGACGGAGATCGCGTTGTCCTCGCCGGCCCCGTCCATCACCACGACCAGCGCGTCGGAGTACCCGGACTGCGGGTAGGCGGAGTAGGCGTGCGCGACGTGGTGGCGGACGAAGGCGAACGCGGTGTCGGGCAGATCGACGTCGAAGTGCTCCCGGACGCGCGCGGCGAGCAGCTCACGGCTGCCCGCCAGCGGCAGCGAGTGGTCCGTGACGTAGTGCTGGAACAGTTCGCGGTCGGTGTAGTGCTCGCCGAAGAAGAACGCGATCCGGTCCACATCGGACAGGCGCAGGCCGGTGGTGTCCAGACAGGCGCGCATGGCCTGCCCGGCGAAGGCGGTGGTGTGCTTGACGCGGTTCAACCGCTCCTGCTCGACCGCGGCCACCACCTGGCCGTCGCGCAGCAGCACCGCGGCGGCGTCGTGGAAGTGCAGCTCCCAACGGCGCGCCATGAAGTCGTCGTCGGCCGGGGACAGGCAGCAGTTGATGCCGAACACCAGCACGGCTCACCTCCCTGCAGGTCGCGTCGGCCGGGCCGGCGCCGGTCGGGGTGGCTGGAGAAGCCCCTCCCGCGCGACCAGCCGGCGTTCCTCGGCGAGATCCAGGCTCCGGCTGAACACCAGGTAGGCGACGGCGGCGACGGGCAGCCCGACGAACATGGAGTAGTCCACACCGCCGAGCGCGGTGGCGGCGGGCCCGGTGAACGGCGCGGTGACCATGAAGGGGACCATGCTGACCAGCCCGATCAGGTAGGCGGTGTTGCCGCGCCAGCCCCACCGGCCGTAGATCCCGTCCGCGGTGAAGATCTCCGCGATCACGTACTGGCCGCGCCGGACGAGGAAGTAGTCCACCAGGTTGATCGCGGTCCACGGGGTGAACAGGTAGGCGAGGAAGATCAGCACGTTGCCGTAGAAGACCGCGAAGTGCTCGGTGCCCACGAACTGGGCCACGCCCCAGACCAGCACCAGCATCGCGCCGATGGCCGTGGCGCGCACCCGACGGGTGGGCACCACCGGGCGGAAGGAGTCCCTGATGGAGATCATGGTCAGCGCGCCGCCGTACTGGTTGATCGCCATCACGTCCAGCAGCCCGACCAGCAGGACGGCGATGGCGACCGCGCCCAGGCCGGGCAGGGCCCGGTCGGTGGCCGTGGCCAGGGCGGTGACCAGATCGACGCCTGGCACGGCGGCGGTCAGGATCGACCCGATGACGAACACCCAGACCGCGGAGATCGCGCTGGGCAGGTAGGTCCACCAGAACACGCGGCCGGCCGGCACGTGCGCGTGCAGATAGCGGGAGTAGTCCGACACGAAGGGCGCCCAGCCCAGCTGGAAACCCGCCACGATGACGAACACCGTCATCACCGGTGCGGCCCGGAATCCCGCCGCGCTCCACAGTTCGGGTGAGAGCCCGTCGCTGTTCAGCGCGACCGCGGTGAGCGCGACCAGCAGGATGATCGAGGGCAGCGCCAGCCACCGGTTGATGCGGTGGATCCACCGGTAGCCGAACAGCGCCACCAGCGCGGCCAGCACGGCGGCGAGCGGATAGCCCAGACTGGCCGGCAGACCGGTCATCAGGTGCACGGCCGAGCCGGCCATGATCGCGTCGGAGATGTTGTAGGCCAGGTAGTTGACGAGCGCGAACACCCACACGGTGAGTGCGGCGCCCACGTAGCCGAACTGCGGCCGGGACTGGACCAGCTGCGGCAGGCCCAGGTGGGGGCCCTGGGCGGAGTGGAACGCCATGAAGAACGTGCCGAACAGGGAGCCGAGCACGGTGGCCAGGACCGTCCAGAACAGCGGCGCGCCCACGGCCAGCGCGGCCGCGCCGGTGGCCATGGCCGTCAGGTTCACGTTGCTGACGAACCAGACCGCCCCCAGATGAGCCACCCTGCCGTGGCGTTCCGCGTGGGGCACCCAGTCGATCGAGTGGCGTTCCACGGCCGAGGTGAGGGCGGATCGGGGCTCCGGCACGGCTCAGCCTCCTCGCACGGGGTCCGCGCAGTGGTAGGCGACCAACGGCGGGACCGCGGCCCACACCGTCCGGCCGGACCACACCCTGCCGAAGTGGCGGTGCAGCAGGTCCAGGAAGCGCCGCGCGCCGGCCGAGCCGATCCGGTGCCGGCACAGCAGCGTGCTGAACCGGCCGTCGCTGGCCAACACCCCGGCCACCGCGGCCAGGATGTCCTCCTGCTGGCCGTCCGGCATGGTCGTCCACGGCAGCGCGCTGATCACCCGGTCCACACTGGACACCCCGTGCTCGGCCAGGGCCGCGCGCAGGTGCACCGCGGAGGCGCACACCACGGCGACCTCATCGGCCCCGAACCGCCGCCGCAGCCGGGCGGCGAAGACCGGGTTCACCTCCACGGCCAGCAGGTGCCCGCCCGGCGGCACCCGGGGGAGCAGGACGTTGGTGATGGCGCCGGTTCCCGCGCCCACCTCCACCACGACGCGCGCGCCAGCGGGGTCGGCCTCGGCCACGAGCGTCCGCGCCGCCCAGGGCGTGCTGGGCGCCACGGCGCCGGTGCGCCGCGGATCGCGGAGGAACTCCCGGACGAACCCCACGCCGCCCTCCCTCCGTCACCACCGAGCGTGTGTACGAGGCTACAACTCGTGATGGGCTGATGGCGGGTGACGACGCGGATTTCCCGGATCGATCCCTGGCCGTGACCGGGGTGGGGGAGCCGGCGGCGGCCCACCGACCCCGACCACGGGCGCACGGGTGCTCAGGGGTTCTGCAGACCTGGGCGGCCCTCCTCGATGACGAACGACCGCAGCGTGCTCACCGCGGCCCCTCGCGTGGTGATCTTGTCAACGGCCCGGAAGTCCACGTCCATCCTGGTCTGGCTGACCTTGGCGCGGACGTAGCCGCGCCGCTGGGAGTAGAACTTCAGGTGCGGGTTGTAGGCCGCGTCGGGGATGGTCGTGCTGGCCGTGCCGTCACCGCCGGAGCTGACCGAACTGGTGACCAGCTCGGTGCCGACGACCGGTGCGGCCGGGTTGGCGAAGTCCACCTTGAGGTCGTTGGCCCACGCCCGGTGCACGTCGCCGGTGAGCACCACCGGATTGCGGACGCCGCGCTGCACCCAGCCCTTCTGGATGCGGTCGCGGGAGGCCGGGTAGCCGTCCCAGGCGTCCATGCTGACGGCGTCGCTGGCGTTGGCCCGCCTGGCGAAGAACACCTGCTGGCCGATCACGTCCCAGACGCCGTTGCGCTGTGCCAGCCCGTCGAGCAGCCAGTTCTCCTGGGTGATGCCCGGCAGGCTGCGCCTGGGGTCACCGGCCTCCGGGCAGTACTTGGTGCCGTCGCCGCACGCCTGGTCGTCCCGGTACTGGCGGGTGTCGAGCATGTGGAAGGTGGCCAGCTGGCCCCAGCGCACCCGGCGGTACAGCAGGATGTCCGCCCCGTTGGGCTTGGCCGGCCCGCGCAGCGGCATGTTCTCGTAGTACGCGCGGTAGGCCGCGGCCCTGCGGTTCTTCCACCCGGTGAGGTCGAGCGCCGGGCTGTTGTCGTTGCGGACCATGTTGGCGTAGTTGTTCTCCACCTCGTGGTCGTCCGGCACGACCAGCCAGGGCGCGGCCGCGTGGGCGGCCTGCAGGTCCACGTCGCTCTTGTACTGGGCGTAGCGCCGCCGGTAGTCGGCCAGGCTGACCAGTTCACCGCCCGCGTGCGAGCGAACCACGCCCTCGCCGGAGCTGGCGCCGTCCTCGTAGATGTAGTCGCCCAGGTGCAGGACCAGGTCCGGCCGCTCCTCGGCCATCCGCCGGTACACCGTGTAGTACCCGGACTCGTAGTGCGCGCACGAGGTGAACGCCATCAGCAGGTCGCGGCCGACCACGTCCAGCGCGGGTGCGGTGCGGGTGCGGCCGACCGGGGAGATGTGCCCCTCCGCGCGGAACCGGTAGTAGTACTCGTAGTCGGGTTGCAGCCCGTCCACCTCCACGTGGACCGAGTGGGCGTCGGCGTAGGTCGCGGTCACCGTCCCGCTGCGCACGATGCTGGTGAACTTGTCGTCGGTGGCGACCTGCCACTCCACCGGGATCGACTGGTTGGGCATGCCACCCTGCCCGTCCGCGTTCAGCGGCGCCAGCGCGAGCCGGGTCCACAGCACGACCCCGTCCGGCAGGGGATCGCCCGAGGCGACGCCGAGGTTGAACGGGAAGGCCAGGGCGGCCGAGGCCGGTCGGCTCAGTGCCAGTGTGCTGGCGGCGGCGAGGCCGCCGAGAACGAAGATGCGGCGGTTGACCTTGGTCATGTCCGTCCCCCTAGCGTGGCGAGTCCAGGTTGTCGTTGAGCACGTGCGCGCCGCCCGCGATCGGCGCGCCCGGCCCGTAGCCGGAGGCGGTGCCGATGTCGGCGCGGGTGAGCTGGCGCGAGCCGGTCACGGTCAGCGCGGTTCCGGAGAGCGCGGTGCTGAGCACGAACAGCGCGCCGCCCTGCAGCGAGCCGTTCTCCCACGGAGCGGCCACGACCAGTTCGGGCGTGCCGTCACCGGTGATGTCGAGCACGCGCAGGCCGTAGCCGAACCCCTCACCCACCTGTTCGGTGGCGTTGATCGGGGCGGTGTTCTCACCGACCCCGGTGCCGGCCGCGGTCAGCAGTCCGGCGGCACCGCCCCGCAGCAGGCACAGCGCGCCCGTGCGGTCGTTCTCCCTGAGCACGCCCACGGCCAGGTCGTCGACGGAGTCGCCGTCGAGGTCACCGACGGCCAGGGAACCGCCGAACAGGTCGTTCGCCTCGGCCGAGCCGGGGATGCCCGCGGTGTCCTGGTCGATCACCTGGACGGTGGTGGTCAGGCCGGCGGCACCGCCGCGCACGGCGACCAGGGCCCCGGAGTTGGCCGGGCCGCCTCGGCGGCGTTCGGCCTGCACCACCAGGTCGGCGTTGGCCCCGCCGTGGAACCGGCCGATCACCAGGCTGCGCCACTTCCCCTCGGTGGCGGCGTTGCCCACGCTCACGTACGACGAGCCGGCCGTGGTCAGTCCGCTGGCCGAGCTGTGCAGCAGGTGCACCGCACCGGTGGCACCGGTGGTCCCGTTGATCACCTCACCGGCGGACAGCACGGCGAGGTCGTCCCGGTTGTCGCCGGTCACGTCGCCGGCGGCGAGCGCGAAGCCCATCAGGTCGTCGGCCTCGGCCACGCCGGCGAGGTTCTCGTCGTCCTGGTTGGGGGCGATCACGTTGCGGGTGGTGAGTCCGGCGCCACCACCGTAGAAGATCCAGACCGCGCCGGCGCGCGCCTTGGTCTCGATCGCCTCACCCGGTGCGCCGACGGCCAGATCGGCGTAGCCGTCGCCGTTGAAGTCACCGGAGGCGAGCGCCGCACCGAACAGGTCACCGGCCTCCATCCCGCCGGGCACGTCAGCGGTGTCCTGGTTGATGGTGTTGAGCGCGCCGGACAGCGTTCTGAGGTAGGGCGCGGTGCGCTGACCGTACAGAATGGACACCGATCCGGCGTTGTCCAGACCGTTCAGCGATTCGTCGGGGTTGCCGATCGCGACGTCGGCGAGGGCGTCGCCGTTGAAGTCGCCGGTCGCGAGCGCGGCACCGAACTTGTCGTCGGCCTCCATGCCCAGCCCGACGCCGGTGGTGTTCTGGTTGACCAGGGCGGCCGGCGCGCCGGGCGGTGTCGTCCCACCGGGGATCACCTGGACGGAGCCGCCGAGGTCGTTCGGTAGCAGGGCGGTGTCGCCGCTGTAGGTCAGCCGCGCACCGGTGGACAGGACGAGGTCGGCGATGCCGTCCCCGTTCACGTCGGCTCTGGTCGCCGCTCCCGGTGCTGCCGCCGCGCTCGCTGGCGCGGCCGGGAAACCAAGGAGAGCGGTGGCCGCGATAACTCCCAATACCACGGATCTGTGCGTTGCCACCCGCGGGACGCTAGGCAGCCCGGTCCAGGCCGGACAAGCGTTTCCGGCTACGTGGAAACGTCCGGCCGGGGTGGCGCCGGTTGCCCGGCGCCACCCGCGGACCCGGGTCACCTGCCCGCCTGCAGCGCACTCCAGGTGGCCGGGCCGACGACGCCGTCCACGCCGAGGCCGCGCGAGCCCTGGTAGTCGCGCACCGCCTTGTCGGTGTTCGGCCCGAAGTCGCCGTCAATGCCGAGCGCGGTGCCGAGCGCGGCGGTCAGCGCGCGCTGCAGCCGGCTCACCGCCGCGCCGGTTGAGCCCTGCTTCAGCAGTGGAGTGTCCCCTGTGGACAGCAGCGCGGTCCAGGTGCGCGCGTCGACCACGCCGGTCGCCGCCAACCCGGTTCGCTGCTGGAACGCCGTGGCCGCGGCGACACTGGCCGCGTCGAAGGTCCCGGTCGGCTCGACCGCGAGCAGGCACTGCGCCGCCTTGACCGCGTTCCCGGTCGCGGCCGGCTGGAGCGTGGGATAGCTGGTGAAGTCCAGGCTCACCGCGTCGCAAGGCCCTGGTTGGCCGACATCGAGGTAGTTGCGGTCGATCCCGGCGATGCGGACCCCGCCCCAGGTCTCCGGGACGTCACCGGCGTACTGGTGGATGCGCTGGTGGTGGGCCCAGGCCGAGGCCGGTGCGTAGGAACCGGCGTCCACGTCGGCCCTGTCGTTCCACCAGGCGAACCAGATGTGGTCCGGTCGGGTGTAGCTGGGGTTGGTGTAGGCGTTCGCCAGATCGCGGATGCCGGAGGCCCCGCTGGAGTAGACGCCGGACAGCCACCCCTTGGCGTGCAGCGCTTCGGTCCAGCCGCTGACGTACGACAGCACGCTGGCCCGGCAGGCAGCGTTGTCCGAATAGGCCTCGATGTCGCTGTAGATCGCGCTGCCGCTGCCGAAGCCCAGCCCGACCGCGCTGGCGATGGCCTCGGCGGCGGCGTCCCGGCCCTGCTGCCGCGCGGTGGCCGGGTCGGTGGACATCCTGAGCCGGAAACCCGTGCACGGAGCCTGTCGTCCCACGTCGGTCAGGATGAACCGCCAGCCCTTGGCGGACTGGTTGGCCACCCACGTCGGGGTGAGGTTGGGCTGGGTGCACGCGCGCAGGCCGCCGCTGCTGTAGATGCCGATCGCCCGGTACGGTGAGGCCCGCCACGCGTCCATGGTCGCCTGCGAGGGCGCCGAGCACACGTCGAACCCCTTGCCCAGGTAGGTTCCGGGGGCGGTGATCGACTGCGCTTCGGCGGCTCGTTCGGACACAGTGGACAGTTGGCTGCGCGTGCCGCCCGGCACCAGGCGCGCGCTGTTCAGCACCTGGCGCACCGCGGACTCGGTGTCCTCGGTGTGCGCCGCGGTGACCAGCACCCCGGTGTCCTCGACGGCGACCTGGATGGTGCCGTCCCGGGAGGGGGTGTCCTCCGGCGGCACGGCCGTACCCGGCAGGGCGGGCACGATGCCGTCGTGCACCTGCTCGGGCGGCACCGCGGCGAGCGGTTCGAGCACCAGCCCGACGCTGCGTCCGACGAGCTTCGCTGGGCACTCCGGTTCCTCGACCTGGTGGCCCAGGTACACGGTCTCGGTGTCGAACCGGACGCAGGCCCGCGGGTTCGCGGCCAGGTCCACCACGCGCCACGTGGCGGGAACATCGATCTGGTAGCCCTGGTAGGTGATCGTGCGCAGTGCGGTGCCGGCCGCTGCCGACGGCTGCGCCAGCCCGATGGCCAGCACTGCCGAGGCAACTCCGGCGAACCCGGTGCGCCACAACGAATTCCTCATCGCGCTCCTTCCGGCGGAAGCCGGCAGGCTATGGGCGCGCCGGAGCGAACCGGAAGCGTTTCCGCCGTGGTGAAAAGGTTTCCGCGGCCCTGGGCGGCCGCAATAGCGTTTCGGCCCTGTCCGATCCGGGAAGGAGTGACATGGCGCGATTGATGGCGGTTCTGGTCGCGGCGCTGGCGTTGGTGGGGTTGGGCGTCGGCACCGCGAGCGCGGCGGCACCTCCGGCGTGGCCCCTGGTGGACTCGGGTGACACCGGGCCCGAGGTGGCGTCCGCGCAGTACCTGTTGCGCGCGCACGGCGCGCAGATCACCGCCGACAGCATCTTCGGTCCGCAGACCCAGGCCGCGACAAAGGCCTTCCAGACCGCGCAGGGCCTGGACGCCGACGGCATCGTGGGCCCGCTGACGTGGGCGAAGCTCGTGGTGCAGGTGGACAGCGGGGCACGCGGCGACGCGGTCACCGCGGCCCAGCACCAGCTGGTGCGGCACGGCTACGCGCTGACCGCGGACGGGGTGTTCGGCACGGGCACCGCCAGCGCGGTGACCGACTTCAAGACCAAGCACGGCCTCGCCGCGACATCGCTGGTGGACGCCACCACCTGGCAGTGGCTCATCGGCGGCACCCCGACCGTCAACGGGTGGTCCCTGCCGCTGCCCCGCACCGCGCTGCCGCGCAGCGAGTACGACGACCCGCACCACGACTATCCCGCGATCGACCTGCCGGTCGGCACGGGCACCCGTGCGCTCGCCGTCACCGCCGGCACCGCGAGCCTGGTCAACGACAGCTCGTGCGGCAAGGGAGTCGTGGTGACCGCGGCCGGCGTCCGCTACATCTACTGCCACCTGTCCCAGCAGGTGGTGGCGGCGGGTGCGGCGGTCACCGCGGGGCAGCTGGTGGGCTACACCGGCAGCACCGGCAACTCGACCGGTCCGCACCTGCACTTCGGCATCAAGATCGGCAGCACCAGCCACTGCCCGCAGCGGCTGCTGCTGGCCATCTACGACGGCCAGAACCCGCCGGCGCCGTCCAGCCTGCCCACCTCGGGCTGCTCGTACTGACCAACGCGGTTGGACTGTTCGGGCGAGCACGCCTGCTGCTCGCCCGAACAGTGCTGTGCCGAGTTCAAACCCTGGCCGTACGCGAGACCAAACTTTGGCGGTATTTGTGCGTACGACGCTGTCGACGGACCCCGCCCTGCCCTAGCATCGGGCCGCCCGGAACTGGGGAATGCCCGCAGGGGCTTGGACGGGGGTCGGTGTGCGACCGACCCGGGCAGAGGGGGAACGTCGTTGTTACGTGTCCTGATGGCGGGAATGCTCATGTCGGCGGTCGGCCTGGTGGCGCCGAACGCAGACCCGGTACCGTCGAACGCGATCATCGTGTCGGCCACCGCGGGGAACGACTCGTGGCCGGGCACGGAAGCCCAGCCGCTGAAGACGGTCAAGCAGGCGCTCCGGCGTGCCACCGCCGGCACGATGACCACGATCGTGCTGCGCGAGGGGGTCTACCGGGAGAACCTGGGCGCGATCGTCAAGCCGATCACGCTGCAGCCCTATCCCGGTGAACAGGCGTGGTTCAAGGGAAGCTCGGTGGTCTCGCCGGCGAGCTTCGTCGCGGACGGCGCCCGGTGGCGGCTGGACAACTGGCAGCCGACCGACATGTGCCTGACCAAGAACGTGCTCGGCACGGCCAACCCGTGCGTGGTGAACCCGGCGGACCTCACCGCCGCCAACCCGATCGGCGGCGACCCGGAGATGGTGTTCGTCGACGGCACGCCGCAGACCCAGGTGGACGCGCTGGCCAAGGTCGGCGCGAACTCCTTCTACTGGGACAGCGTGAAGTTCCAGATCTTCCTCGGCCAGAACCCGGCCGGGCACACCGTCGAGATCGCGGACAAGTCCTACGCGCTGCACTTCATGGCCGGCGCGGAGAACTCGGTGGTGCGCGGGCTCGGTTTCGCGCAGTACGCGACGAGCCTGAACTACAGCAAGCACCCGGCGGCGCTGATCACCCAGGCCAGCGGAACGGTCTTCGAGAACAACACGGTGACGTTGAACGCGGCGGCGGGCATGGCACTGCACGCGTCCAACGTCCGGGCGATCGGCAACACCATCACCCGCAACGGTTCCAACGGTCTGCTCTCCAACCGGGCGAGCAACCTGACGCTGCGGGGCAACCAGGTCGTCGCCAACAACCTGGAGGACACCGGGTTGCAGGGCAACAGCCTGGCCGGCGCCGGCATGAAGGCGACCTTCCTGCACGACTCGGTGATCAGCGACAACGTGTTCGCCGACAACCACGGCACCGGGTTCTGGTGCGACCTGGCCTGCTACCGGGTGACGATCGTGCGCAACACGGCCAGGAACAACACCAAGCACGGCCTGTACTACGAGGTCTCCAGCCAGGGCCTGATCGCGTCGAACCTGGCCGTGGGCAACACCTCGACCGGGCTGAAGATCAGTGGCGCCAACCACGTCCGGACCTACAACAACACCTTCGCCGACAACGGTCAGGCCCTGCTGGTCGCCGAGGACCCGAGGCCGAAGGCGGGGTGCACCAACGACGCGAACAACTGCCCGCTGCCGGCGGACGCAGCACTGGGGATCACCTACGACACGGCCGACGTGACCCTGGTGAACAACATCTTCGCGGCGGGCACCGCGACCACGCCACTGGTCGACACCGTCGACGGCAACCCGGTGTCCTCGGGCAAGCGGCCCGGTGCGGCCGGCATGATCCCGGCCGGCCAGATGGACAACAACGGCTACTACCGCGCCAGGGCCACCCAGCCGGCCACCCTGGTGAACTGGGTGCACGCCGCGGACACCGGCTACTCCGCCTACGCGTCGCTGCCCGCGTTCCGCGCCACCGGCCGCGACACGCACGGCAGCTACCAGGAGACCAGCTACTTCGTCGCCGGCGACTACCGGCTGGTCCCGGGCAGCCCGGCGGAGACCGCCGGGGCGGCACTGCCCGCCGACGTGGCCGCCGCGATCGGGGTGCCCGCCACGGGACCGGTCGCGCTGGGCGCGCTGCGCTGGCCCTAGGAGTACCCGGTGCTGAGGATCCACTTCACTCCCGAGGATCTGGCCAGAACAAGGATCAGCCCGGCACCACACCCGATGTGGGAGCTGCTGCTCAGCCTGCACCGGCTGCGCCGGCGGGAGAGCGGCGTCGTGTTCGAGGAGTGGCGGAGGTCGGTCGGTCCCAGGGCGCCGGCGGCGACCCGACTGCTGACCGACCTGGCGCCGGTGTCCGGTTACGCCGTGGACTTCCTCACCCCGATGACCAGGGAGGTCTCCCTCGCCGACGGGTTGGAAGCGCTGCGCCGCACGCCCCGGCGCCGGGTGCGCCGGGACCTGTCGGTGTTGGCCGGCAACCGGCGGCTGCCGTCGTGGACGACCGCACTGGCCGAGGGACGCAGTGAACCACTGGTCCGGCTCGCCGACGCGGCCGACCGCTACTTCGCCACCTGCCTGGCCCCGCACTGGAAAGGCGTGCGCGCCCGCGTCGACCAGGAACGCGTCCGGCAGGCGAGGTTGATGGCGGACGGCGGTTGCGAGCGCCTGCTCGCCGAGCTGCACCCCACGGCCCGGTGGCGCTATCCCGTGCTGGAGCTGGGTTATCCGGTCGAGCACGAACTGCACCTGGACGGCCGGGGCCTGCAGTTGGTGCCGTCCTTCTTCTGCTGGGGCCTGCCGACGACGTTCTTCGACGGCGACCTGGACCCGGTCCTGGTGTACCCGATCCAGCACGACGCGGGCTGGTCACTGGGTGGCGACGCACGCCGGCCACTGGCCTCGCTGCTCGGCCGGACCCGGGCCAAGGTGCTCGCGGCCATCGGTGACGGCCCCTGCACCACCAGCGAGGTGGCCCGCCGCACGGACACCACCCTGTCCACGGCCAGCCAGCAGGCGTCCGCGCTGCGGGCCGCCGGTCTGGTCGCCAGCAGGCAGAACGGCCAGTCCGTGTTGCACTCCATCACCTCGCTCGGGCTCGCCCTGCTGGCGGAGAACCCGACGTAGCCGGACCGGGCTCGGGCGCCGCCCGCGGCGTGCGTCCGAGTCCCTCGGCACCGCTCAGCCGTCGAGGAAGGTGACGGTCTCGGCGAGCGGGGCGCGCTCGGTGCGGCGTGATTCGTGGCGGTGTCCCTCGTGCGGGATCCCGGAGGTCCCCGCACGAGGGACACGGGCAGCCGAGGACAGGACAGCTGGTCGAACCCGGAAACCTGTTGCCGGAAGGACCCTTTCAGCGCGGGTGGAAAGGCTTCAGCACCCGCGACGCGCCGTCGTAGCGTTGCCTGGTCGCTTCGCCCGGAAGCGTGCCCGGACATGGTGTTCCTGGGAAGGAATGGTATGCGTATCGGCTCGCTGCTCGTCGGTGCCGTGCTCGCCGCCACGTGCCTCAGCGGTGGAACCGCGCACGCGGCGGACGTCTTCACCGTGTACATGTCGCCCACCGGTTCGGACAGCGCGGACGGGCTGAGCCCCACCACCGCGGTGCGCAGCCTGGTGCGGGTCCAGGACGTGCTGCGCGGCGCGAAACCCAGCACTGACGTGGAGGTCAGGATCAAGCAGGGCACGTACGTGGCGCCACCCATGCACGACTGGCGCTTCTACGTTCCCGGCCACACCATCTCGTTCCTGCCGATCGACTACCAGTACGGCGAAGGCCAGGACGGCATCGCCGGCCGGCCGGTCTTCCGCAACGCGGCCGACCTGCCCAGTGGCTACTGGCTCCAACCTCGACTGCCCAGGGACCAGACCGACCCGCTCTACGACGGCGGCGACAGCGGCCTGCGCTTCTACTACCTCCAGGTCGAGTACTACTCGGCGGGCGCGGTGTCGGTGCACGGCGACTCCGAGCGCGACATCAGCGACGACACGTACTCCCCGCCGATGCGCAAGCCCGGCAGCAAGGGGCTGAACGGGAACACCTTCTTCGGCATGGTGTTCACGCACCTGGGTAGCAAGTGGGCACCGTGCGGCGCGACCTGCTACGGCTACGGCGCGATCGTGCTGACCAACTCCTCGGGCAACAGGATCACCAACAACCACTTCGTCAACATCGAGAACCACGGCAACTACGGCGGCCATATCCACGGCCTGTACGTGACGCACTTCAGCTCAGGCAACACCATGAGCGCCAACCGGTTCTCCCACATCAACGGCGATCCGGTGAAGATCCGCGACCGCAGCAACTTCAACACGGTGGAGGACAACACCTTCACCCGAACCGGACGGGCCGGCTTCTACCGCGACGAGTTCTGCGACGCCGCCTGCCTCAAGGCGAACCCCGAGGTGGGCACCCGCCAGTGCGCCTCGTACCACAACCGCTTCGCCTACAACCACCTGATCTCCGACTACGACGGCGACAACTCCAGCGAAGCGTGGACCCTGCAGCCAGCCGGCCTGACCAACGCCGGGGGCGCACCCTGCACCATCCCCGCCGGCGAGCAGCGCCTGCACACCGCCGGCAACACCACCAGCTAGCCCGACCGTTGCGGTGGTGGCGGTGGCGATACCGGGCATCCCCGGTGCGCTGGTCGCCGTGATGGCACCCGATCGGCTCAGCCGATCGCGGCGAGGTAGTCGGATACCGTCGAGACGTCACCGGCGTCGGAGATCAGCGCGACACAGCCGTCGGGACGGATCAGCACGAGGGTGCGGTCGGTCGCGCCGTAGGCGCGGGCGAGATGGCCTTCGGTGTCGGCGACGTCGTCGGGGCCGGCCGGTTGTCCGACGACGTGGAAAGTCCTGAGGTCGAACGGAGCGGCGTCGAGTGCGGGCGTGGGCCCGAAGCCCAGCAACGTGAAGTGCCCGCCGCGGGTCAGGTCGAACAGCCGGCGTTCGCCTTCCACCGTCACCAGCCTGGTCGCGTCGGGGGCGCGGTCGCCCGCGCGGAGCGGGGCGGTCTCGTCGCGGTCGTCGCGGGCCAGGGCGGAGTCGCGATAGCCCACGCTGAGTTGGGTCGTGCTCGCGTCGCGCTGGACGGGAACGGCCTTCTGCTCGATCGCCTGCTTGAAGCGCGCGGTCGACAGCACGAGCACGTCGGCCGCGACCGGTCGCCGCTCGGCCTCGTAGCTGTCGAGCAGCGCTGGCGAGGCGCCCCTGGCGACCGCCGCGAGCTTCCAGCCGAGGTTGTGCGCGTCCTGGATACCGGTGTTCATCCCCTGGCCGCCCGCGGGCGAGTGGACGTGCGCCGCGTCGCCGGCGAGGAACACGCGGCCCTCGCGGTAGCGGTCGGCGAGGCGGATGTTGGCGCGCCACAGCGACGACCACTCCGGTTCGCGCAGGCGGATGTCGGTGCGGCCGCTGCGCCGTTCGAGGATCGCCTGCATGTTCGCCAGGCTGAGCGCGGGGTCCTGTCCCGGCGTGATGGCGGCCTGGTACTGGAAGGCGTTGGTCGAGGGCAGCGGGCAGAGGTTGACCAGACCCTCCGCATGCCGCCACATGTGCCAGGCGTCGCGATCGAGGCCGTCGACCTCGACATCGGCGACGATCATCCGCACCTCCTGGTGGGTCTCGCCGTCGAAAGCGATACCGGCGCGCTTGCGGACGGTGCTGTGGCCGCCGTCGCAGCCGACCAGCCAGCGCGCGGTCACCGTCTCGGCCGCGCCATCCGTGACGACCACCGCCGACACGGCGTCGTCCGACTGCTCGAAGCCGCTGAGCGCGGTGCCGAACTCGACCGCGCCGCCGAGTTCCGCCAGCCGCAGCCGCAGGGCTTCCTCGATCCGCCATTCCGGCGTGATCAGGCCTGCGGGATAGGGGATGTCGGGGCGAGCCTTGACCGTCTCGGCGGCATCCAGCCGCGCCTGGCCGTCGGGAGCGGTCCAACGGATCGGCATCGCCATCCGGCCGTTGGCGATGACGCGTTCGACGATGCCGAGATCGTCGAACACCTCAAGGGTGCGCGGCTGGACGCCCTTGCCGCGCGAGCCGGGTCGCGGGCCGGGCGCGGCTTCGATCAGGCGGAACGAGACGCCCCTGCGGGCCAGTTCGCAGGCCAGCGTCAGGCCGGTCGGACCGGCGCCGACGATCAGCACCGTCAGTGCGTTGCGCACCTGCGGCGACAGCGTGGTTCTCGTCGTCTCGGTCATCTCAACCCCATCCAAGAAAGGAATCACTTTCTAAGCAGCGTAGGCACGCTTGCTAAGAAAGGCAAAGCTTTCTATCGTGGGGTGGTGGTCACCGAGGCGTCCGAACCCGTCCGCCGGCGCCGGCACGGCAAGCAGCTCGAAGCCGCGCTGCTCGCCGCCGGATGGGACGAGCTGGTCGAGGTCGGATACGCCCGCCTGACGATGGAGTCGATCGCGGTGCGCGCTCGCACCAGCGAGTCCGTGCTCTACCGCCGCTGGGCCAACAAGGACCAGTTCGTGCTCGCCGCGATCGAGCACTACCGCAACACCCACCCGGTCGCGGTTCCCGACACCGGTGCCCTGCGCAGCGACCTGCTCGCCCAGCTGACAGCCATGAGCGAAGCCCTCGCCGGCTTCTTCGCCATCGCCGCGGCCGCCGCCTTCTCTGGGCTGCTCGCCGACACCGGCCTCACCCCGGCCCAGGTCCGCGACAGGGCCATCGACGCCCAGCAGCTCCCGCACGTCCGAGTCATCTACGAACGCGCGCACGACCGCGGCGAGATCGACCTCGACCGCATCCCCGCAGCCGTGCTCACCATGCCGTTCGACCTGGTGCGCCACGACATGCTCATGGACCTCAAGCCGTTGGAGCCCGCACGCATCCAGTCGATCGTCGACGAACTCTTCCTGCCCCTCGTGCGGAACCACCTTCGGTCGAAGCGGTGAGTGCTGACGCCAGGGGTGGGGGGCGGACGGCGTCGGACGACTTCGAGCCGGTGAAGCGCGGCGCCGGGCGCGGGCGAGGTCGGCATCACCCGGCCCGCGCTGGCTCCGCCGACACTATTCCGGCCAGTCGCTGCCGAGGATCACCTCGACGAAGTCGGTGTGGCGGAAACCGGGTTCCAGGTGTTCCAGGACGTCGGCGTTGACGGTGCCGAAGGTCGAGTCCGGGCGGTGGCGGAACCCGTCGGCGAAGGCGCGGATGATCCGCCGCTTGAAGTCCGGGCGCGGGTGCGCCGCCACGACCGCCGCCAGCTCGGCCTCGGCCAGTTCGCTGCGCCCGATGCCCAGCACGTCGGTCTCCACTCCCGCGGTCACGAGCGCGACCTCGGGTTCCAGGCGCCACGGCACTTCGGGGGTGGTGTGCAGGGCGATGCCCTCCCACACCTTGCGCACGGACTCCGCCGGCACGCCGTGGGACTCCAGGAAGCGGCGGGCCTCGTCAGCGCCGTCGAGTTCGAACCGCTGGGTCGCGCCGCGAAACCGCTCGGTCAGGCCGAGGTCGTGGAACATCGCGCCGACGTAGAGCAGTTCCGGGTCGGCGGTCAGGCCGAGACGGCGTCCCCGCAGCGAGCCGAACAGGAACACCCGGCGGGAGTGGTGGAACAGCAGATCCGGTGCGGCGTCCCGGACCAGTTCGGTCGCCTCGGCGGCGAGGGCGGAGTCGGGGATGGCGATCCCGGCGATCACGGTGCTCATCGTGGTGTCCTGCCTTCCTTCTGCCTGATCAGTCGCTGGACCGGGAAGAGGCGTGCGGTGCTTCACCCGACCGGGGCCCGCTCGACCGCGATCGTCCACATCGCTCAGTCGACTCCCACGAGTGTGGTGCCAGGATGGGCCGCGTGCCTGCCATTCCCGAGAGTTCCAACGAATCCGCCGGCGGGGCCGCGGCCAACGACTACGACACCTTCGGCGAGGCGTACGCGGCCGAGACCGAGAACAGCCTCATCAACGCCTACTACACGCGACCCGCGATCCTGGACTTGGCCGGGGACGTGGCCGGCCGGCGGATCCTCGACGCCGGCTGCGGCGCCGGCCCCCTGTTCGCGGCGCTGCGCGACCGGGGCGCCATCGTGACCGGCTTCGACTCCAGCACCACGATGGTGGAGCTGGCCCGCCGGCGGCTCGGCCCCGACGCGGCCCTGCACGTCGCCGACCTGGCCGACCCGCTGCCGTTTCCCGACGGCGCGTTCGACGACGTCATCGTCGCCCTGGTGCTGCACTACCTGGAGGACTGGACCGGGCCGCTGGCCGAGTTGCGTCGCGTGCTGCGGCCCGGCGGCCGGCTGATCATCGCCGTCAACCACCCCGTCATCGTCAAGCTGCTCCATCCCGAAGCCGACTACTTCGCGACCGTCAGGTGGTCCGAGGAGTACACCTTCAGCGGCCAGCAGGCCGTGCTCACGTACTGGCACCGGCCGCTGCACGCGATGACCGACGCCTTCACCTCGGCCGGTTTCCGCACCGCCGTCATCAGCGAACCACCCCCGGCGCCGGGCGCCCGCGACCTGTTCCCCGACGAACTCGGGGACAGGTCGGCCTTCCTGTGCTTCCTGTTCTTCGTCCTGGAGGCCGTCTAGCCGCTGGTCCGCCACGCGGCTCTCGTGCTCACCACGCGGAATCCGGGCCTGGGGTAGTCGGCGTGGTGGAACGGCTGATCGGCTGGCCGGTCCGTCCGTTGTGCGGCACGGTGAGGACATGAGCACGCAGGACGGGTACCGCATCGTCGTCGGCGTCGACGGTTCCCCGCCGTCGAAAGCGGCGCTGCGGTGGGCGCTGTGGCAGGCCGGACTCACCCGAGGCGCCGTGAACGCGGTGATGGCCTGGGACGAGCCACCGATCTACGGCTGGGAACTGCCGCCCGAGCTGAGTCCGAAGCGGACCACCGCCCGCAAGCTGGCCGACACCGTGGCGGAAGTGGCGGCTGGCGGCGACGCCGGTGCCGTGCACCGGACGGTCGTGCACGGCAACCCGGCCAGGGCGCTGGTGGACGAGTCCGAGGACGCCGACCTGCTGGTGGTGGGCAGCCGGGGGCATGGCGGGTTCACCGGGGCGCTGCTCGGATCGGTCAGCCAGCAGTGCATCCAGCACGCGCGCTGCCCCGTGGTCGTGATCCGACAGCCCCAGCCGTGAGCACCGGCCGCAGGGCGTGAGGCGAACGGAGCCGCCGTGACGACGATGACGCACCCGGTTGTCGTGGGAGTGGACGGGTCAGCACCGGCAGTGGCGGCGGCGCTGTGGGCCGCGGCAGAGGCGGAACTGCGCCAGGCGCCACTGGTCGTGCTGGTGGTTAACGACGATCCGGAGCGGGAGGACCACGCCACCTCAGCCGCCCACGAGGCCGCCGACCAGTGCCGGCAGCGGTCGCCGGGGGTGGACGTGGTGGAGGAGGTGGTCCACGGGCACGTGGTCGAGGAACTCCTCGCTCGGTCGGCGCGATCGCAGCTCGTGGTGCTTGGCTCGCGGGGGCGTGGGGGTTTCGCGAGCATGCTGCTCGGCTCGGTGAGCACGTCGGTGGCCTCGCACGCCCACTGCCCGGTGGTCGTGGTGCGGGGTGGGGGAAAGGCCACCGGACCGGTGGTGGTGGGCGTGGACGACTCGCCGGCCAGTGACGCCGCGCTGGAGTTCGCCTTCGGCATGGCGGCCGAGCACCGGGCGAGCCTGGTGGCGGTGCAGGCGTGGCAGGAGGCCGCCTTCGGGTTCACCTTCATCGACACCACGCCCCTGCCCGACTGGGACGTGGTGGGCCAGCGCATCGCCACCCACCTCGCCGAGAAGCTGGCCGCGTGGCACCAGCAGTACCCGGCGGTGCACACCCTCGTGCTCGACCGGCGCAGCCATCCCGTGGTGGCGCTGACCGACGTGGCCCAGGCGGCGCGGCTGCTGGTGGTGGGCCACCGCGGCCGGGGCGGGTTCGCCGGCATGCTGCTGGGTTCGGTGGCGCACGGGGTGCTGCACCACGCCGCGTGCCCGGTGGCCGTCGTCCGCGCCCCCCGGCAACCTCGATGAGGAGCCGGGGCGGCGCTGGTGCGGGGCGGCTTCAGGCGCTCGGCGATCACCCCGGTGACCGGCGGGTGCCGCTGTCGGCGCACGTCACCGCGGCCGGCGTGGTCTCCGGTGCCCGCGTCGACGGATCCCGTGGCTCACAGGCGGATCTCCCTGCCCTGCCACCGGGATCGCAGCCACCGGTCGTGGCTGGCCACCACGATCGCGCCGGGCCCCGTGCGCAGGGCTTCCTCCAGTTCGTCGCAGAGCAGCGGGGACAGGTGGTTGGTGGGCTCGTCCAGCAACAGCAGCTCGGGCGGGCGTGCCACCAGCAGCGCCAGGGCCAGCCGGCGGCGTTGACCGACCGACAGGTGCCCGACCGGCCGGTCCAGGTCCCGCTGCGCCAACAGACCGAGGGAAGCCAGCGGGACGGACGCGGCACGCGCCGCACCGAGAGCCAGCTCGTAGGTCTGCCGCGCGGTGCGGTCGGGCCGGTCGAACTCGGTGTCCTGGGCCAGCAGCCCCACGGTGAGACCGCGCCGCCGGTGCACCTCGCCGACGGGTTCCAACTGCCCGGCCAACACCGCCAGGAGAGTGGACTTGCCCGCCCCGTTCGCCCCGGTGACCAGCAGCCGTTCCGTGGCTGAGATGTCGAGCCGGTCGATGCGCAGCCGGTTGGGCACGCACACCTCCCGCAGCGACAGCAGGGTTCCGCCGGCGGCGGAGGCGGCGAGTGCGGTCGGGTGGAACCGGAGGGGCTGCGGCGGTTTGCGGACCTGGGTGCGCTCCAGTTCCGCAAGCCTGCGGCTGGCGTTGCGCACCCGTCGGGAGATCTGGTTCTGCACCCGGCCGCCAGCGTGGCCGTAGCCCATCTTCTCGTTGTCCCGCTTGGGGCGGTTCGGCGCGACCTGGTGCGCGGTCACGGCCGCCGCGCGGCGCAGCTCGGCGAGTTCTTCCTGTTCCTCGGCGAAGCGCCGCTCCCAGCGGGCCCGCTCCGCGCGCCGCTCGGCCTGGTAGGCGGTGTAGTTGCCGCCGTAGCGGGTGGGGCCGGCCAAGCCCGGATCGAGATCGATCAGATCGGTGCAGACCGCGTCCAGGAAGGCCCGGTCGTGGCTGGCCACCACGACGACCCCGGGCAGCTCGCGCAGTTGCTCCTCCAGGAAGACCGCCGCGTCGTCGTCGAGGTGGTTGGTCGGTTCGTCGAGCAGCAGCGCGGCGGGGCGCCGGGTCAACAGCGCGGCCAGTGCGAGCCGGCCGCGCTGTCCGCCGGACAGCGACCCGAGCGTGCGCCCGCAGGGGATCTCCCCGAGACCGAGCCCGGTGAGCACGATCGCGGCGCGGCGGTCGGCGTCCCAGGCCGCGTGCGCCTGCGCGTGCTCAAGCCGCTCGCCGTACCGGTCGAGGAGATCGGCGTAGCCGGGCGCGTCCTGGGACGTCCGCGCGAGTTCCTCGGTGAGCCTGGCGAGGGCGGCGAGGTCCTCGCGGGCGTCGCGCAGCGCGTCGTCGAGCACGTCGGCGATGGTCGATCCGGCGTCGAAGGGCATTTCCTGGTGCAGGAAGCCGAGATCAGCCGGGCGCACGACGCTGCCGGAATCGGGCTCGTCCGTTCCGGCGAGCAGCCGCAACAACGTCGACTTGCCCACCCCGTTCTCGCCGATCAGGCCGATCCGGTGTCCCGGAGCTGCGGTGAGGGAGACGCCGTCGAGCACGCGTCGCGTGCCCAGGGTGCGGACGAGGTCGTGGGCGAGCAGAGCTGGTTGAGGCATGGGAAACCACCAATACGTCTGTCGTCAGTGGACGGGACGGGAACAGCGGTTCGCGGGAACCGCCGGGTGCTGCCGCCGGGGTCGGTCAGCCGGCCGAGCGCAGCAGCCAGCCGCCCGCGGCCCCGGTCGTCAGGTCGCCGGGCAGGAGCGGGTGCTGGTGGCGCGCGGAGCTAGCGGGCCAGAAAACGGGCAGCGGTGAGCACCGCAGGAACGCATCGGACACGGGGGAGCCCTCGGTTGTGCCGCGGGCGCGTCACGGGCGCCCAGCGGGAGACGTGGATCGGTGCGACGACGACATGGCCACAGCGGTGGCGCTCGACGGCGCCCACCGGTGGCCGATCACATCCGGGCTCACCCGGAGATGTCGTCGTCACCCGCCATGTCTGGTCCCCTCAGAAGCTGATCAATGCCGGTCCACCCTAGCAAGGCCCGTTGCTCATCCGGCGACCCCCGGAGAACCGCGCGCGGCGTCCCCTGCCCGGGCCCGCCGACAGCACTAGGATTTCCTGTTCATAAATTCTTCAGTGCTTACCAAAATTAATTCTCATCGTCGCGCACGGCTGTTCATCGCGACGATGAGCTGCCACAGAGGGATGCCTTGTCGCCGGGGTGACGCCGCCACTACTCGTTGTGTTTAACTCGCGAGTAGCTAAGGGCTGGCGGTGTCACCGGCTGGGCCGGGGACACCGGGGCGCTCGGCTCCGGACAGCCACCACCACCCGGCCGACCAGCAGGCACTGCCGCTTCTCCTCGGCAACCGACAGACGCCGGTGGACTCCTCCGACCGGCGCCGCTCCATCCAACGAAGCAGGGAGCGATGCACATGAACAGATCCGCCCGCCGGCCGAACCTGCCACCCGCCGGACTTGTCAGCTCCGGTCGAACCGGGCCGTTCGCGTGCCACCGCCTGCTCACCGCGGCTCTCACGACGCTGGCCCTCGTGTGCGCCCCGGCGGTGTCCGCGTCGGCCACCGGAGCGGACGACGCCACCGCGCTGGACGACCTGGCCACCATGTGCGTGGGGGACAGCATCGTCGGCTACGCCTTCAAGCGGAGCACCCTGTGGACCACCACGGGCCAGTTCCTCGGTGCCATCGTGCGCGGCGAACCGCGCCTGCGGGCCACGCTCGACGCCCAGCGCATCGGTGCGGGGAAGCCCGCGACCGCGGTGCGCGTCGCCACGGGGGTCCAGGACGACATCGTGCCGCACGCCCAGGCCCGCCAGCTCGCGGTCGACTGGTGCGAGAAGGGCGCCAACGTCACCTACGACGCCATCCACCTGCCCGACCTGGGGGACGGCCTGCTGACCAACCACCTGATGCCGCTCATCACCGACCAGGGCAGGGCCATCTCCTGGCTGACGGATCGCCTCTCCGGTCGGGCCGCGAACTCGAACTGCTGGTCAATGCCGGTCCAGCCCTGACGGGTCGCGCGGGTCGCGCCGAGGTCGGCGCGGAGCCGACCAGGGGGTCACCCGCTGCTGCCGCCGCGTGCGCTGATCCCAGTCGGGTTGGGATGACGTCGGGGCGCGCGAGCGTTCAAGGTGGTGGACATCGACCAGTGCGAGAGCGGAGTGACCACGTGACCACTGTGACCGAGAAGGCGGTGCTGGCGGGCGGGTGCTTCTGGGGCATGCAGGACCTGTTCCGCCGGCACCCGGGCGTCATCGCCACGCGGGTGGGGTACACGGGCGGTGAGGTCGCCCACGCGACGTACCGCAACCACGGCAACCACGCCGAGGCCATCGAGATCATCTTCGACCCGCAGCGGCTGAGCTACCGGCAGATCCTGGAGTTCTTCTTCCAGATCCACGACCCGACCACGCGCAACCGCCAGGGCAACGACATCGGTGCCAGCTACCGCTCGGCGATCTTCTACGACGGCGAGGAGCAGCGGAAGGTCGCGGAGGCGACCATCGCCGACGTGAACGCGTCCGGCAAGTGGCCGGGTGCGGTCGTCACCGAGGTCAGTCCGCTGGGTGACTTCTGGGAGGCCGAGCCGGAGCACCAGGACTACCTTGAGCGCTACCCGAACGGCTACACCTGCCACTACGTCAGGCCGGAATGGCGGCTGGGCGAGCGTTGAGCACCGCGGTGGTGGAGATCGTGGCGTTGCACGTGTCGCCGGTGCACGCCTTCGAGGGGCGGCCGGGTGATGGGCCGCGGCCCGATCCGGAGCCGGTCTCGCGCGACCACGTGGTGGTCCGCGCGGGCCTCGGCCTGGTGGGTGACCGCTACTTCAACCAGGCCGCGCACCGCCTGGCCGCCGTGACGCTCTTCGCCGTGGAGTCGCTGGAGAACGTCGCGGCGGGGCTCGGCCTGGACGCCGCTGTCAGTCCGCTGGCCGTGCGGCGCAACATCGTGCTGCGCGGGTTCGATGTGGACGGACTGGCCCGGCACGACATCATCAGCCTGGATTCCGGTGCCGGCCCGGTGCGGTTCAAGGCGTGGCGTCCGGCGAACCCGTGCGCGTGGATGGACGCCGTGCTCGCGCCAGGAGCGTTCCGGGCGCTTCGCGGCCGCGGTGGGATGCGGTGCGTCCCGCTGGATGACGGGCTGCTGCGGCTCGGCCCGGCGACCCTGGTCAGCTGACCGGGTCAGCGCGCCCTAGGGTGTGGGCGTGGTTGATCAGGCAGGCTGGCGGGTTGTCGTGCTCGACGACGACGTCAACACCATGGTGACCGTGACCTATCTGCTGCGGCACGTGGCCGGTCTGTCGCCCGACGACGCCGCGTGGACGATGCTGCGCGTGCACGAGCAGGGGTCGGCCGAGGTCGCCCGGTTCGCTGAGCTGGCCGAGGCTGAACAGCTCGCCGTCCGCCTGCAGTCCTTCGGGTTGCACGGTCTGGTGTGGGGGTCGTCCTGATGGAGGCGGGCGAGTACGCGCGGGTTCCGGACGCTGACCACGGCGATGTGGTCAGGGCTGGTGACGGTGTGGTGTTGCGGATGTCCGGCAACGTCGCGGTCACCCTGCGAGACGTGCTGGAGCGGCTGGCTCGGTTGCTGCGGGACGGGCGGTTGCCCGAGGAGCGGCGCGGCTGGCGGCTGCGCCGTCCGGCCACGGCCGATGAGGTGTTGCGCCGGATGTTTCCCAACGCCTACACCGACTCCGCCCACGCCGACTGGTTCCGGCAGCGCCACCTGCCGGCACTGCGGGCCGGTGCGCTGGCCGCGACCGAGCGGGTGCTCGGCCGGTGGGGTGGCGCGGAATCGGCCTATCTCGATCTCGTGGAGGTCGACGACTGGCTGATGGTGTTGGGCCTGGCCCGGTTCCTGTTCAGCGCGCGGGCCGGCGGGGGTCGGACCGCGCCGGGCGTGGGGTCCGCCGCGGGGCAGGCCGCTCTGACCACGCTGTGGTTGAACTTCCTGCTGGAGCGGTTCGTGTTGGCCGTGTGCCCTTCGCTGTTGGTCGAACTGGGTCGGGTGGGCACCGGTGGTGGGGGAGACCGCGCGGCGGGTGTCGGCGTGGGGTAGGTCGACGGCCGGTAGCCGGGGCGGGGAGTTCCGCGAGCAGCCGTGCGGGGTCTGCCGTGGCAGGGGGGTGCTGATCCCGATGTCGGGGGCGGGCGTGGTCTGGTTGATCACCGAGCGGGGTGTTGACTCATCGGCCGGGATCGTCTTGCGCACGCGCGGTGGTTGGCGGGCGCGGCTGCTGGTCGGGCACCTGGTGCGTGTCCGGGGTGGTGGGCGGCGGGGCGGTCAACCGGTGCAGGTAGGAGATTTCGTCGTCGGGTGACACTGGGGTTCTCCGGGATGTGGGGTCACGGGGTGCGGACGCAGCGGAAGAGGGCCCAGCGGGGATTGTGCGGCGGGGCGGCTGTTGGTGTGCGGAAACCGACCTCGCCGGGCTTGCCCTCGGAGAACTCGTCGAGTCGGAAACCGCAGTAGCGGAGGTCCCGCAGGTAGGTTTCCAGGCTTCGGTGGTGGGCGGGTCGGCCTGCCCAGGTGGGCAGTTCGGGGCGTGCGCCGTCAGTGAAGTAGCCGGCCGGGCCGGCGGTGGTGGACGGGTGGTCGACCTGGAACACGAACCGGCCGCCGGGCACCACGTGGTGGTGCAGGGTTTCCAGCAGGCGGGCCAGGTTGCGCACGTGCTGCGGGGCGGTGACCGAGACCACCAGGTCGAAGGTGCCCAGGTTCTCGCCCCACCAGCGGTCCAGGTCGGTGGTGCGCACCTCGGCCGGGTGGGAGCGCAGTGCGGCGCGGGTCTGGGTGGTGATCGCGTTGTCGGCGGCCAGACCCGTGTAGCCGCGGGCGTGCGCGGCCACGTTCCGGGCCACGTCCAGGTCGCCGCAGCCGAGGTCGAGCACGGTTCGGTCGCGCACGTCGCCGAGCAGCGCCAGCACGTGGTCGGTGCGGTCGGTGGTTTCGGCGTCGCGTGTGGTGGTCACGCCCGTCCTCCTCCGGTTGTCACGCCGCTGGACTCACCGCGGCGAAGTCGGCCACCCGCAGTGGTGGCATGGCGGTGCGGGTGCGTTCGTCGTCCCATTCCCTGGCCAGTGCGGCGGTGGTCGACCCCACCTCGGTGATGCGGTCCAGCAACCGCACCGGGCTGTCGTTGAACCGGAAGTCGTCCACCGCGGCCACCACTTCCCCGTCGCGCACCAGGTGCACGCCGTCCCTGGTGACACCGGTCAGCAGGAGCGTGCGCGGATCCACGTCCCTGAGGTACCAGAGCGAGGTGAGCAGCAGGCCGTCCACTGTGGACGCGATCAGCTCGGGCAGGGACGGTCCGCCGGGTGGGCCGTCGAGGATCAGGTTGCCGATGCGCGGCGTCACCGGAGTGCCTGCCCGGTTCGCGGACGCACGGGTGTGCACCAGGGCGGTGAGCACCCCGTCGGTGATCCAGGACGTCGGGCGCAGCGCCAGACCGTTGTCCGACACGGAGGTGTCCGCGCCGGAGGTGCGGGCGACGACGAACGGGTCGCAGGCCAGGCCTGGTTCGCCCGGATCGCTGCGCAGGGTCAGGGGCAGGCCGCTGAGCCGGTCGCCGAGCCGCCCGCTGAACGGGCTGCGGCCGTCCTGCGCGTCGCGTGCGCCCGCCGACCAGTAGAGCTGGCGCATCAGGTCGGCCGTGCAGGAGGGTGGCAGCAGCACTTCGTAGCGGCCGGGGCGCAGTGGTGTGCGGCGGGCGCTCCAGTCCAGTCGCTGGTCCAGTCCGGTGAGCAGCGCGGGCAGGTCGAACTGTGTCGGGTCGTCCACCTCCGCGCCCGCCCAACTCGACGCCGCGAGGTGTTCGTCGCGTGCGGTCACATCGATCAGGGCGGTCGGTTGCACGTGTCGCAGCCGCAGGCCGGTGGTGCTGCCGACCCAGGTGGTGCGCACCTCGTGCTCGGCGTAGCCGTGCAGCACCCGGCCGCGTGGCGCGCGGCAGCGCGCGGCCTCGGCCGCGTCGGTGGCCAGCCCGGTGAGTGCGGCTGGTGGTGCGGTCGCGGCCGGGTCGCGCCAGTGCGGTGCCTCGGGCTGGTCGGCGGGCACCAGCGGGGGCAGGTCGGCTTCGGCGTCCGGTCGCCGGGCCGCCCGTGCCGCGGCCGCCACCAGGTCGTGCACCGCGGCCGCGTCCACGGCGCCGCTGGCCGACACGACTCCGGCCGTGCCGCGTGCGGTCAGCACGGCCAGGTGCACCCTGCGGTCGAGCACGTGCGCGGCGCTGGTCGCCGTGGCACCCACCCAGCGCAGGTGCGAGCGCACCGTCTCGTCCACGACCGCCACCACTCCGTCCCCGGGGCGTGCCTCGGCCAGGGCGCGCTCCACCACCTCGTGCGCGGGGATCACGTGGCACCGCCGACGTGCAGCACGGACACGCCGTGGAACAGGGCTGAGGGCACCGCGTGGCTGGCGGCCGCCGCCTGCGCGGGGCGGCCCTTGCCGCAGAAGTCCGCGCCGAAGGAGGTGACCGTGCTGGCGTCGCCCAGGCCGGCCAGTGAGCGCCAGAAGTCTGTTGTGGACGACTGGTAGGCGGCGCCGGAGACCGGTTCGGCCAATCGTCCCGCTCGGATGCGGTGGCAGCGCTGCGCGGTGAACTGGAAGTTCTCCCGGCGCGAGTCGATCGACCAGCTCGCCGAGCCCGCCAGGTACAGGCCGTCCGCGACGCCGGCGATGAGGTCCTGGGTGTTGCACGGGAGCGGTGACGGTTGCAGTGAGACGTTGGGCATGCGCGGCAGCGGGACGTGTGAGGACGACTCGGCGAACGCGCATCCGGTGGAGCGGGTGGCGCCGATGGCGGCCGCGGTGGACCGGTCGGTCTGGAATCCGGTGAGCACGCCGCGTTCGATCAGCGGCCACGACTGGGCGGCCACGCCCTCGTCGTCGAAGCCGACGGTGGCCATGCCGTGCGGTGCGGTGCGGTCGGCGGTGACGGTCATCAGTTCGGAGCCGTAGCGCAGTCTGCCGCGCAGTTCCGGGGTGGCGAAGGTGGTGCCGGCGTAGGACATCTCGTGTCCGAGCGCGCGGTCCAGTTCGGTGGCGTGGCCGACGGTCTCGTGCACGGTGAGCCAGAGGTTCGAGGCGTCCAGCACGAGGTCGTAGTTGCCGGGGCGCACCGGCCGCGCGGCGAGCTTCGCGGCCAGGTGTTCGGGCATCGCGGCGATCTCGCCGGCCCAGTCCCAGCCCGTGCCGCCGAGGTACTCCCAGCCGCGTGCGGTGGGCGGGCCCAGGGAGCGCAGTGTCGCCACCGCGCCGGTGCGCGGGTGTTCTCCGGCCGCCAGCACCTGCGGGTGCACGCGCACGCGCTGCTGGGTGGTGGTCGTGCCGGCGAGGTCGGCGTAGAAGCGGTTCTCCTGCACGGCGGTGAGCTTGGCGAGCACGGAGGACACGTGCGGCGCGGCGAGCAGGTCCCGGCTCCACCCGGCGAGCACCGCGGCCCGCTCGGGTTCGGGCACGTCGAACGGGTTGACCTGGTAGGCGGAGCACCACAGGGCGTCGGCGTGCACCGGCTCGTCGGCGAACACCACGCCGCCGCCCAGCGGCTGGCACGCCCGCGCGACCTGCCAGGCGTGTTCCGCGGTGGTGGCGGCGGCCTCGGCGGTGAGTTCGGAGGTGGCCGCGAACCCGTGTCCGCGGTCGGTGAGCACGCGGACCGAGAGCGCGGTCCGCTCGGTGTCGGCCGTGGCGGTGGTGCTGCCGTTGCGCAGCAGCAGGTGGCCGTGCCTGGTGCGGATGACCTGCACGGCGGCGTGCCGGACGCCGGGACGCCGGGCCCGGTCGAGTGCGGCGTCGGCCAGTCGGCGCAACGGAAGGGCGACAAACTCCTGGTTCAACCCGCACCACCTCGCTCCGGCCCGACCCGATCGAGCCTACTATCTCAAAGTAAAGCAAATGTGCTCGGGGAAAGGCAGGGTGCGATGGGCCGCGGTGTCCGGTGGTGCTTCCCGTTCTTGGTCGTGCCCGTGCTCCTGGTGTGCTCCGCCGGCACCGCCGCCGCGCAGCACCACGGCGTCGACGCGGGCGGTCCGGCGTCGCTGGGCGGGGTGTGGCTGCGCCTGCTCACGGTGGCCGCGCTGGTCGTGGTCGCCGCGGTCGCGCTGCTGCGGCCGTTCGCGGGCGAACTCGGCCCGCGCACGCGCGTGCTCGCCGTGTCGGCCGCCGCCACGGCCGTGGTGGGTGAACTCGCCCTCGCGCCCACCCGGGTCGACCGGCTCGACCCGCGCGTCGTGCTGCTGCCCGTGGTGCTCGCCACCGGCGCGCTGGCCGTGCTGCCGCTGCACGCCTGGGCGTGGAGCGCGGCGGCGCGCCTGCTGCCGGCCACCGTCGGTGTGGGCGCGCTGGTCGTCGGCACCGCCCCGGCGGCCCTCGGCGAGTTGGTGGCGGGTGACTGGGCCGGTGGGGTGCTCCGGTCCAGCGCGCTGGCCTGGGTGGCCGCGCTGGCGTGGTTCGCGCTCAGTGCCCCGGTGGGCCGGATCGCCGTGCGCCTCGTCGCGGTGACGGCGTTCGCGGTGGCCGTGGCGGTGGTCGCGGCGGTGCCCGGGTTCGTGGCGGCGGGCGAGCACACCGCTCAGTCGACGCTGACCTCCGGCACGTAGCGCACCCAGCGCCCGCCGGCCTCGGCGAAGGCGCGCTCCTTGGCCATGATCTCCTCGGCGTGGTTCCAGGCGAACAGCAGCGCGTAGTCGGCCGTGCCCGGCCCGAACGCCTCGGGAGGGAGCACCGGGATGTGCGTTCCCGGCGTGAGCCGGCCCTGCTTGGCGGGGGTGGCGTCGATGACCGCCGACACCAGCTCGGGGCCCAGCCCGCAGTAGTTGGCGACCGTGGCGCTCTTGGCCGTCGCGCCGTAGCCCACCACCCGCGCGCCCTCCGCCCGCAGGCGCCTGAGCAGCGCGACCAGCGCGCGGCGGCGGTCCGCGGTGCGCGCGGCGAACTCGCGGAGCCGACTCATCCGGTGCACGCCGAGCGCGTCCTCCTCGGCCAGCAACTCGTCCACGGCCGCGGCCGCGGGCCGTGCCCCGGTGTGCGCCGCGGTGAACCTGATCTGTCCACCGTGGACCGGCAGTCGCTCGACGTCGACCAGCTCCAGTCCGGCCCGGTGCAGCAGCCCGACCACCGAGCGGGCGCTGAAGAACAGCACGTGCTCGTCGATGATCTGGTCGAAGGCCGTGTTGGCCAGCACCGAGCCCAGGTAGGGGTCCTCGAAGACGAAGACCCCGTCCGGCGCGAGCAGCGCGGCCACCCCGCGCAGGATCGAGTTCACGTTCGGGTCGTGGCTGACCGTGTTGGCGGAGAACACCACGTCCGCCGGACCGTGCTCGGCCAGCACGTGCCGGGCGAGGGGTTCGGTGAAGAAGTCCACCCGCACCCGCACGCCGCGCGCGGCGGCCTCCAGTGCGGCGTCGCCGGACGGGTCCACGCCCAGGTGCCGCACGCCGCGCTCGGCTGCGGTGCGCAGGAACGTGCCGTCGTTGCTGCCGATCTCCACCACGAACGGGTCGGTGCGCCCGTCCAGCAGCAGCTCGGCGACGCGGGCGAAGTGCTCCCGCATCACCGCGGAGCCGGCCGAGCGGTAGGGGTAGGTCTGGTGGAACATCCGCTCGGCGGGCGGCACCTCCAGGAGTTGGACCATGGTGCAGGTCGAGCACTGGCCCAGCGCCAGCCGGAAGAAGTACTCCCGGGACAGGTCGTCGCCGGGGGCGGGGAAGGCGTCGGAGAGGGGCTGGCGTCCCAGGTCGAGGAACTGGGTGACCGGGCCGGTGCACACGAGGCACGAGGTTGCCATTTAAAAAATGGTAGTTACTGGTGGTGAGCTGGGCAACCTTGGCCACGTCAGGTCCCTGCGGGCTTGACAGTGGCGGCACGCTTGCTGCTACAAAAGATAGAAGTCAGAGCAAAGCTTGCCGAACCGGCGGACAACCGGTGCCCCGGGGGGTGGTTGTCGTTGTGGGCACCCACCGTCCTGTCCGGTCGCCCGAGTCGGAGTCCTTCGTCGCCAGCGTGCCCACGACCTGGGCGGGCGGTGGCGTGCGCGGCGCGTCCGACCCGGGCGACGCCGACCGCGTCGGTGGCCGCCGCTGCCTCCGGCCCGCCCTCCGCCGGGACGGCGGGACCGACTCATCCACAGTGGACCGTGCGGGTGGCGTGGCGGGCGGGCGCTGGCGGCCGGTGACCGCGCCGCGCGGCCGCGGCGCCCGTGCGGGGTGGGGCGCGGGTGTCCGGGGCCGGTGTGCCCGCCCGGCACGACAAAGACGCGAGAACTCTTTGCCAACCGTAGTGCCCGGCCGGCTGGCCGCGTCGCCGCGAACAATTGTGTGGACAATTTGTAGGTTTACGCCAAATGGTGACGGCATGGTGTCGGCGAACTGGCCGAATGATCGTTGTGGAAGATTTTCAACAGCGGCGGAAACTTTGTTCGCGGACGGTGCGCTAAAGCGCGTCAAAGGTGCCGGGGGATGGGTCATTTAGTTGCCTGCGACGATCGTGTGAAGTTGATGCCCCGTCTTGATGCGCTGCGGAACTCCTGGTAGACACGGCAGGCAGGACAGGATTAAGAGCTTTGTCCGGTCTTCTCCCGGGTGTCTGGGGCGCTCTGGGTGATCTTCGCAACGGATGGGGTGACGGTGCGAGCGCTCAACAAAAGACAAACTCCTGCTTTCTGGCCGAGATTCCGACCGTCGATCACGCTGCCACTGTCCATGGCCGACTTCGGGGCACGTGGATTTCGCACCGACCGCCCGGTCGCCCGGGCCGTGTTGGAACAACACGCACGCATGTTCCTCACCGGATTCAACATTGGCGCGGCCCACTGGCGCTCGCCGCACGAGGAGCTGCACAGCCGCGTGCCCGACGCCGAGCGGGGCTTCGCCTACGAGGGCGCCGGGATGTTCGCGGGGCTGCTGGACCTGGCCACCGCGGGCCGAGCCCGGGCACTGCGGCGGCTGCTGGACGGGCCCGGCGACCGGTACACGCACCTGGTGCACGTGGGCGCGGGCTGGCTGCTGACGCCGATGCGGGTCACCGCCGTGCCGCGGCTGCCCTCGGCTCCGCTGCTGCGCTGGCTGGCCCTGGACGGCGCCGGGTTCGGCGAGGTCTACTTCGGCGGCCTGCGCGCGCTGCAACGGAGGGCCCACCGCAGGCCCGACGCCCGGTGGGAGGCGCGCCTGGCGGGGTGCGGGCGGGCACTGTGGTTCGCCGAGTCCGCCGACGCGGCGGGCGTGGGCGCGGTGATCGGGCGCCTTCCCGCACTGGCCCGACCCCACGTGTGGGCGGGCGTCGGCCTGGCCGTCACCTACGCCGGGGCCGCCGACGAGGCCACCTTCGGCGCGCTGGAGCGGGCCGCCGAACCGCACTACGCCCACTTCGCCCAGGGCGTGGTGTTCGCGGCCGCCGCCCGGCACCGCTCCGGCATCGTGCCCGAGCACACCGCCCGGTCGGTGACCCGGTTCCTCGGCGTCGACGTCGCCGAGACCGCCGAGTGGAGCGAGACGGCCGCGCGGGGCCTGACCGACTCCGAGGACGTCCACGCGTACCTGCGGTGGAAGGCACGGCTCCGCGCGCTCGTCGACGCACGCCGCTGATCGCGAGGGAGAGTGCGAACCACATGCGTGTCCACGCACGACAGATCCTGGTGTCCACCGTCATCGTCGCCGTCTGCGCCGCGCTCGGCGTGTTCGTCGCCCGACCCGGCCTGAGCGAGGCGGACGCGGACGCGCTCACCGCGCGCTACGGCTTCGCCGCCGAGATCCTCAACCCCGCGCCGGCCAACGCCCGCAGGGAGCGCGTCGTCGCGCCCGACCTCCACCAGATCCGCGGCTGGATCTCCTCGGTCGGCGCGGCCGCCGCACTGTCCGATGTGCGCGGTCAGGGCTGGGCGGGCGACCTGTGCCTGGTCGACCCCCGGGACGACTCGGTGACGCTGCGCCCGGTCCGCCTGGCCGACCCCAACGGCTACGAGCCGGTGCGGCTGGTGCCGACCGGCCTGCCCTACGACCACACCATGGCGCCGATGGGCTGCGTGCCCGTCGACATCGACGCCGACGGCGACAGCGACCACGTGGTGCACTACTGGGGCCGCTCACCGGTCGTCTACCTCAACACCACCGGACCCGGCGCGCCGGTCGCCGGCGGCTACCGCGCGGTCGAGCTGGTCACGCCGATGGCGGTGTGGAACTCGGGCACGCTCAACGTCGGTGACATCGACGGCGACGGCAACCTGGACCTGCTGATCGGCAACTACTTCCCGGACGGCGCGCGGGTCCTCGACCCGGACGCCACCGACGAGACCCGCATGCAGATGCAGGACTCGATGTCGTTGGCGCGCAACGCGGGCACCAACCGCCTGCTGCTGGGCAAGCCCACCGGCAGGCCGGACGAACTGCCGGCCTTCACCGACGTGAGCACCGCGCTGTCCCGCGAGGCCGCCGGGTCGTGGACGCTGGCCACCGGCCTGCAGGACCTCACCGGCGACGGCCTGCCCGAGCTTTACCAGGCCAACGACTTCGGCCCCGACCAGCTCCTGCTCAACCAGTCCACCCCGGGCAACGTCAAGTTCACCGAGGTGCGCGGCGAGCGGGACATGACCAGTCCGAAGTCGACGGTCCTCGGGTGGGACTCGTTCAAGGGCATGGGCGTCACGTTCACCTACGACGGCGACGCGCCGCTGCCGACGGTGGTGGTCAGCAACATCACCACCCCGTTCGCCCTGCACGAGAGCAACTTCGCGTTCACCCCGGCCGGGACGCCGGCCGACCTCGCCGCGGGCAGGCTGCCCTTCGACGAGCGCAGCGAGGAACTGGGCCTGGCCCGCGCCGGCTGGTGCTGGGACGTCCGCGGCGGTGACTTCGACAACGACGGCGTGGACGAGATCATGCAGGCCAACGGCTTCCTCAAGGGCGAGACGAACCGGTGGCCGATGCTGCAGGAACTCGCCATGGGCAACGACGACCTGCTGCGCTTTCCCGCGTTCTGGCCGAACTTCGGGCCCGGCGACGACCTGTCCGGCCACGAGCCCAACCGGTTCTGGGTGCGCGGTCCGGACGGCCGGTACGCCGACCTGGCCGAGCGCGCCGGCATCGCCACCGACGACAACACCCGCGCGCTGGCCTACGGCGACGTGGACGGCGACAACAAGCTCGACGCGGTGGTGGCCAACCAGTGGGAGGACTCGGTGCTGCTGCGCAACACCGCGCCCGCCGGGCCGGCCGCGGACCTGCGCCTGGTGCGGCCCGCGCCGGCCGGCGGACCCGACGCGGTGACCGACGTGATCGGCGCGCAGGTGCGGCTGCACCACCCGGACCGGCCGCAGCGCACCCAGCTCTACCCGGCCAACGGCCACACCGGGGTCTCCGCGCCCCTGGCGCACCTCGCCCTGCCCGGCGGCGGCAGCACGCCCGCCACGATCAGCTGGCGCGACGCCCAGGGCCAGCACGAGGCGAAGGTGGACGTGCGGCCGGGCCACGGGACGATCCTGCTCACCAGCGACGGAACGGCGGTAGTGCGATGACCACCACGGCCTCACCCGACCTCGACCAGGGCAGCGCGCCCGCACCCGCCGACGCGACCCCAACACCCGCACCGCCCCCGGAACCCGGCCTGGCACCGGAGGTCAGGCGGGTGCGCGCGCTGGCGCGCTTCGCCACCACCATCACCATCTTCAACATCCTCGGGCACACCGTGCTGGGCTTCGAGCAGGCACCGGTCACGCCGATCGCCGCCGCGCTCACCAGCTACGCCACCGTGCTGCTGTTCGAGACGCTGGACGCCTGGGCCCGCCACCGCAGGCCCGCCTACGCGGGCGGGTTCCGCGCGCTGGTGGTGTTCCTGCTGCCCGCGCACATCACCGGGCTGGCGTGCGGAATGCTGTTGTGGGGCAACACCTCCCTGTGGCCGTACCTGTTCGCCATCACCGTCGGCAACGGCAGCAAGTACCTGGTCCGGTTGCGGGTCAACGGCAAGCTCCGGCACGTGCTCAACCCGTCGAACACGGGCATCGCCGTCACGCTGGTGCTGTTCCCGTGGGTGGGCATCGCGCCCCCGTACCACTTCACCGCGTTCCCGGTGACCACTGTGGACTGGCTGCTGCCGCTGGGCATCCTGATGTTCGGCACCATGCTCAACGCGAAGCTCACCGGCAAGATGCCGCTGATCCTGGGCTGGCTGGGCGCGTTCGTGCTCCAGGCGGTGCTGCGCTGGCTGCTGCTGGACCACTCGCTGCTCGGCGCGCTGGTGCCCATGACCGGTCTGGCGTTCATCCTGTTCACCAACTACATGATCACCGATCCGGGCAGCAGCCCGGGCCGGCCGCGCAACCAGGTGCTCTTCGGCGCGACCGCCGCGGCCGTCTACGCCGTGCTGGTGCTGTCCGGGATCACCTTCGGCCTGTTCTTCGCCCTGGTGATCACCTGCGTGCTGCGCGCCTGCGGGCTGCTGGTCCTGGAGTGGCGGCGCCCGCGCCGGACGATCGCGAGCGGTGCCCCGTGAGCGCTCGCCCCGGCGTCGCCGTGGTCGGCCTGGCCTGCCGCTACCCCGACGCCGACACACCAGGGCGGCTGTGGGAGACCGTGCTGGGCCGGCGGCGCGCCTTCCGGAGGCTGCCGGAACAGCGCCTGTCCAGCGCCTACCACGGGCCGGCCGACGACCCCGACCGCACCTACCTGACGCACGCGGGCCTGCTGCGCGGGTGGCGGTTCGACCGCGAGCGGTTCGGTGTGCCCGGGCCGCTGCACCGGGCCGTCGACCACACCCACTGGCTCGCCCTGGAGACCGCGGCGGACGCCCTGGCCGACGCGGGCTTCCCGGACGGGCGCGGGCTGGACCGCGACCGGGTGGGCGTGGTGTTCGGCAACACCCTGGCCGGTGAGTTCTCCCGCGCGGCGCAGCTGCGGCTGCGCTGGCCGTTCCTGCGGCGGGCGGCCGAGGCGGCGCTGGACGGCGCGGGCGTGCGCGCCGACCAGGCCCGCCAGGCGCTGGCCCTGCTCGGCGACCTGGTGCGCGCGCCGTTCCCGGTGCCGGGGGACGAGTCGCTGGCCGGCGGACTGGCCAACACCATCGCCGGCCGGGTGTGCAACCACTTCGACTTCCACGGCACGGGGTTCACCGTGGACGGGGCGTGCGCGTCGAGCCTGCTGTCGGTCATGACGGCGGCCCGCGCCCTGCTCGACGGCGACCTCGACCTCGCCCTCGCCGGCGGCGTGGACCTCAGCCTCGACCCGTTCGAGCTGGTCGGGTTCGCCCGCACCGGGGCGCTGGCCGTGGACGAGATGCGCGTCTACGACCAGCGGCCCACCGGGTTCCTGCCGGGCGAGGGCTGCGGCGTGGTGGCGCTGATGCGCGCCGAGGACGCCGAGCGCCAGGGCGTGCGGACCTACGCCGTGCTGGTGGGCTGGGGCACGTCCTCGGACGGCGCTGGCGGCCTGACCCGGCCCAGCGCACCCGGGCAGGGGCTGGCGATGACCCGCGCCTACCGGATGGCCGGTGTCCCGCCGCACGCCGTGGAGCTGGTGGAGGGGCACGGCACCGGCACGCGGGTCGGCGACGAGGTGGAGCTGACCGCGCTGTGCGCGGTGCGCGGCGCCGGCTCGCCCAGGGCCGCCCTCGGCTCGGTCAAGGCCAACATCGGGCACACCAAGGCCGCGGCGGGTGTGGCCGGCCTGATCAAGGCGGTGCTCGCGGTGCACCACCGGGTGCTGCCGCCCACGACCGGGGTGCGCGACCCGCACGAGCTGCTGCGCGCACCGCAGGCGCCACTGCGCCTGCTGGACGAGGCCGAGCCGTGGAGCGCGACCACACCCCTGGCCGCGGTGTCGTCCATGGGCTTCGGCGGCATCAACGCCCACGTGGTGCTGCGCGGCCTGCCGGCCAGGCCGGTCACGGCGTTGCCGGCGCGCGTGGCGGCGCTGAGCCGCGCCCCGACCCGGCACGACATCGTGCTGCTGGACGCCACCGACACCGCCGCGCTGGACGAGCGGCTCACCGCGGTGGCCGGCCTGGCACCCGCGCTGAGCGGCGCGGAGCTGCACGACCTCGCCGCCACCCTGCACGCCGAGCGGCGCGGCCCCGGCGCGGTGCGCTGCGCGCTGGTCGCCGACACCCCCGACCGCCTGCACCTGGCGGCGAGCAGCGCCCGCACCCACCTGTCCACCTGGGACGGTGCCGTGCTGGTGGACGAGGCGGCCGGGGTGGTGCTCGCCGCCGGCCCGCCACGCCGGGTCGGTCTGCTGCTGCCCGGCCAGGCCGCGCCGGTGCGCGCGGACCTGGACTGCTGGGCCGCCGGACTGGACGTGCCCGACGCGGGCGCGGCCGTGGTCGACGGCGCCACCGACACGGCGCTCGCGCAGCCCGCCGTGATGCGCCACTCGCTGGCCGCGCTGGCCTGGCTGGACGCCTGTGGCTGCCAGCCGGTCGGCGCGGTCGGGCACAGCCTGGGCGAGATCACCGCGCTGGCGTGGGCCGGTGCGCTGGACGCCCGGGCCGCGCAGGCCGTCGCGGTGGCCCGCGGCCGGGTGATGGCCGAGCACGGCACGCCCGGCACGGCGATGGCGGGCGTGGCCGGCGACGAGGACCTGGCCCGCGCCCTGGCCGACGGCCTGGACGTGGAGATCACCGGGCACAACGGGCCGGCCCAGACCACCCTCGGCGGGCCGGTCGAGCAGATCGCGGAGCTGCTCGCGCGGGCCAGGGCCCGCGGGGTGCGGGCGGCCAGACTGCCGGTGTCGCACGCGTTCCACAGCAGCGCCATGCGGGCCGTGGCCGAGCCGCTGCGGGCCGTGCTGGCCGACGTGCCGTTCGGGCCGCCGGCCCGGCCGGTGTTCTCCACGGTCACCGGCCGGCCGCTGCCCTCGGACACCGACCTGGTCGACCTGCTCACCGCGCAGGTGACCCGGCCCGTCCGGTTCACCGAGGCGCTGGCCGGGCTCGCCGCCCGCTGCGATCTGCTGGTCGAGGCCGGCCCCGGGACCACGCTCACCGACCTGGCCCGCGCCGCCGGGGCGAGCGCGGTCTCCCTGGACAGCGGCAACCCGAGGCGCCACGCCCTGGCCACGGCCACGCTCGCCGCGTGCCTGGCGGGGGATCTCGGCGCGTGGTTCGCCGGCCGCGTCCACCGGCCCCTCGGCCTGGACACCGGGATCGACCTGCTCGCCAACCCCTGCGAGACGGACCTGCCCGGCCTGGGCGCGCCCCGCGTCGAGGACCTGGTGGACGCCCCGGCCCCGGTCGAGGTGTCCGCGCCGGAGCCGCACGCGACCGGGACCGGAACGCGGCCGCTGACCGTCGTGCGCGAACAGCTGAGCCGGGTGCTGGAGCTGCCGCTGGCGACCATCACACCGGACAGCACCCTGCTCGGCGACCTGCACCTCAACTCGCTGCAGGCGGTGCAGGTCGTCGGGACGATCGCCGAACTGCTCGGCCGCAGACCGCCGGGCAGCGCACTGTCCATCGTGGACACCACCGTCGCGGAGGTCGCGGAGCTGCTGTCCGCGCAGCCCGCCGTCGAGGCGGCCGGCGACCAGCCGCCCGTGGGCGTGGACCGCTGGGTGCGGGCCTTCGAGCACCTTTGGACGCCGTTCCAGCCGGTGCCGGAACCACCCGGCGGCACCTGGGAGTTCGACGCCCCACCCGGCCACTGGCTGCGCGCCACCCGCGGTCTGCCCGGCACGGCCGGCGAGCGGAACCTGGCCGTGTGGCTGGCGGGGGAGCGGCCGGAGGACGTGGCCCGCGTGCTCGCGCTGGTCGCCGGGTACCGGCCCCACCGCCTGGTCATCGCCCACCGGGGGCACCCCGCGGCCGCCGCCGTCGGCCGCAGCGCGGCCGTGGAGCTGGACGGGTGCGCGGTCACCGTCGTCCACGTCGCCGGCGAGGCGCTCGACCCGGAACTGGTCGCCGCCGCCGGCTACCGGGAGCTGCGGGTGCGGCCGGGCGGGGTGGAGCAGCTGACCACGCACGCCCGCCGCCTGACGCCCGGCGGTGCGATCCCGCTCGGCCCCGGCGAGGTCTGCCTCGTCACCGGCGGGGCGAACGGCATCACCGCCCGGTGCGGCGCGGCGCTGGCCGAGCGCACCGGCTGCGCGCTGGTCGTGCTCGGCCGGTCCGACCCGGACGCGCCGCACGTCGCCGAGGCGGTCCGCGCGCTCGGCCAGCGCGTCACCGTCCACTACCTGCGCGCCGACGTCACCGACGCCGCCCAGGTCAGCGCCGCCGTGGCGGCCGCGGCGCGGATCGGGCCGGTGCGGGGCCTGCTGCACGGCGCGGGCGTCAACCAGCCCCGCCTGCTCGGCGCGGTGACCGCCGAGACGCTGCGCGCCACGCTCGACCCGAAGGTGGTGGGGCTGCGCCTGCTCCTCGCCGCCGCGCCGGAACTGCGGCTGGTCGTCGGGTTCGGCTCGATCATCGGCCGCCGGGGGCTGCCGGGGCAGGCCGAGTACTGCGTGGCCAACGACTGGCTGCGCGCCGAACTGGAGCGCGCCGCCACCCCGGACCGGCGGTGCCACCTGCTGGAGTGGTCGCTGTGGGACGGCGTCGGCATGGGCGAGCGGATGGGCGTCGTGGACGGCCTGGCCGCGGCCGGGATCATGCCGATCAGCGCGGCGGACGGCCCGCCGGCCATGCTCGACGTGCTGGCCGACCCGGACGCCCCGCTGACGCTGCTGGTCACCGGGCGCTTTCCCGAGGGGCCGACGCTGTCGGTCGCGGGCGCGCCGCCCGAGCCGCTGCGCTTCGCCGAGGACCTGCTGGTCCGCTACCCGGGCGTGGAGGCCGTGCTGGCGGCGGAACTGTCCCTGGGCCACGATCCCTACCTCGACGAGCACCGCGTCACGGACGTGCCGGTGCTGCCCGCCGTGGTCGGCCTGGAGGCGATGGCGCAGGCCGTGGACGCGGCGGTGGGGCAGCCGCGGGCGTGGGAGTTCGCCGAGCTGGACCTGCGCAGCCCGGTCACCGTGCCGGAGCGCGGCACGCGCACCCTCCGGGTGCCGGCACTGGACGACGGCGCGGGCGCGGTGCGGGTCGCGCTGCGCGACGACAGCGACGGCTTCGCCACCGACCGGTTCACCGCCGTGGTGCGGGAGGCCGGCGATGCCGGCCCGGACGGGCCGCCGGACGAGAACCCGCCCGTCGACGGCGGCCCGCACGCGTTCTACGGCCGACTGCTGTTCCACCGGGGCCGGTTCCGGCGGCTCGTCGGCTACGACCGGCTGTCCGCCTTCCAGGTGCGGGCCCGGGTGCGCGCCGACCCCGACACCCGGTGGTTCTCCGACTTCCACCACCAGCGGCTGCTGCTCGGCGACCCCGGCGCGCACGACGCGGCCCTGCACGTGCTGCTGGCGTGCGTCCCGCACCGCCGCGCGCTGCCGGTCGGCGCCGACCGGTTCACCGTGTGGCGGGCGCCCGAGGGCGTGCTGCGCGTGCACGCGGTGGAGACCGCGCACACCGCCGACGACTACGTGTTCGACGTGGACGTGCTCGACACCACCGGTGCGCGCGTCGCCCGGTGGGACGGGCTGCGCCTGCGCGCCATCGGCCCGGCCCGCTGGGACGAGGCCATGCCCGCCTCGCTGGTCGGTCCGCTGCTGAGCCGCCGGCTGATCGAGCTGGATGTCGCCCAGCGGGTCGAGCTGGTGGTCGACAGCGGCGTGGCCGGACACACCCTGCTCGCCGACGCCGACCACCCGGTCGGTGTCGCCTGGGGCACGACCGCGGCGCTGGAGCCGTTCGAGGCCTCCGACGGCGACACCGCGGCCGCCGTGGCGCGCAAGCTCGACGAGCCCCTGGAAGTGGCCGCCGGCCGCATCACGGCCGGTCGGGTCGCCCTCGGCCACGCCGGCCTCGACCGGCGCACCGGGCTGGAGGTCGCCGAGGTGACCGACGACGGCCTGCTCGTGCTGCGCGGCACGGGCGCGGTGGTCGTGGTCGCCCGGCCCGCGGTGGCCGGGGTCGGCGAACCCGTCGTCGCGATCGCTGTGGAGGTGGACTGACGTGCGCGAGTACGTGTTCCGGCACCGCGTCACGTTCGACGAGACCAATGTGGTCGGCAACGTCTATTTCGCGCACTACCTGCACTGGCAGGGGCACTGCCGCGAGGCGTTCCTCGCCGACCACGCCCCCGGCGTGCTGCGCGAGGTGCGGCGCGGGGAACTCGCGCTGGCCACCGTGTCGTGCGCGATGGAGTACTTCGCCGAGTGCTTCGCGCTGGACGAGATCGAGGTGGCCATGACGCTGCGCGGCCGGCGGGGCAACCGGGTCGAGATGGACTACGAGTTCCGCCGCTGCGGGCGGCTGGTCGCGCGCGGCGGGCAGGTCGTCTCCTGCCTGCGCCGCACCGCCAGCGGCGTGCTGCCGGTGCGCGTGCCCGACGAACTGTCCGCCGCACTGGCCCCGTTCGTGAAGGAGACCCCGTGATGACCCACGCGCTCGACCTCCCCGTGCTGCGCACCCTCAACACCAGCCGGCACCGCCGGGCCCTGATGCTGTTCATGGTGGTGGTGGCCGCCCACTGGGCCGAGCACCTGGCGCAGGCCGTGCAGATCTACGTGCTGGGCATGCCTGTCGCCGAGGCGCGCGGCGTGCTGGGCATGCCGTTACCGTGGCTGGTCCACTCGGAGTGGATGCACTACGGGTACGCGCTGGTCATGATGATCGGCCTGATCCTGCTGCGGCCCGGGTTCGTCGGCCGGGCGCGCACCTGGTGGACCGCCGCGCTGGTCATCCAGGTGTGGCACCACTTCGAGCACCTGCTGCTGCTCGTGCAGGCCATGTCCGGCGCGAACCTCGCCGGGCGCCCGGTGCCGACCAGCGTGCTCCAGCTGCTGCTGCCGCGCGTGGAACTGCACCTGTTCTACAACGCGGTCGTGTTCGTCCCGATGGTGGTCGCGATGGTCAAGCACAACAACCCGTCGCCGCGGGAGCGCGCCGAGGCGCCCTGCGCGTGTGCGGCGGCGAGGAGTTGATCCGGGTGTTGCCAGAAGACGACGGCGACCGCCAGTTCTGCCCGCTGGCCGCCGGACTCGACGTGCTCGGCGACATGTGGACGGTGCTCGTCGTCCGCGAACTGCTCGTCGCGCCCGCGACCGAGGACGAACTGCTGGCGGGCGTGCCGGGGCTGGACCGCGAGCTGCTGGCGCCCCGCCTGGCGGCGCTGTGCGCCCACGGCGTGGTGGAGTGGGATCGGGAGTACCGGCTGACCCCGCTGGGCCGGCGGCTCCAGGGCCCCCTGCTCGCGCTGGCCCGCTGGGGACGAACCATCACCCAGCGGTGAGCCGGCCAGGCCGCTGTCCGCGGGCCGGCGGCGTGCCCGCGGACGCGCACGTCGGCACCGAGCACGGCTCGCCGCCCGCAGGTCGATCCGACGCGGGCGGCGAGCCGACCCAGGCGCAGACCGGGTCGCGGCACCGGGAGGCCGCCGAGGCGCGGCACTGTCCGATGTGGAGTTGCTGGATGATCCCGGTGAGGTGCGCGTGCGGCTCGAACTCAGCGACCAGCGGTGGCCGGGGCTGCGCGCCGCGCTGCGTGACGCGGCCGACCGGTTCGCCGCGCTCGTGCTCGCCTGCCCGGACGAGCACCGGGCGGCGGTGGGGGCGTGGACGGCCGCCGAGGTCGCGGCCCACACGGCGATCGTCGCCCGGCTCAACGCGGGCCTGCTGCGCGATCCGGCCGCACCGCTCGGCGTGCCCGAACTCGACCGGCTGATCGCCCGGACCACGCTGGGCGGCATCGCCCACCTCAACGACGTGGCGCTGCGCGAGTACCCCGAGCGGTCACCCCTGCTGCTCGCGCGCGCACTGCGGGACGCGGTCGCGCACCTGCTGGACCACAGCCGCGCACTGGACCCGGGCGCGCCGGCGACGTGGCTGGGCGGTGCCCGCCTGCCCGTCGCCGCGCTGCTGGCCCACCAGCTCAACGAGATCCTGTTGCACGGCCACGACATCGCGCGGGCCTGCGGGCTGGCGTGGCACATCCCCTCGGCGGAGGCGGCCTTCGCGTTCGAGCTGTTCCTGGTGCGGCTGCTCGGGTCCGAGGACACGGGCCGGCTGTTCGACAGGGGTGCGCGGGAGGGCCGCCCCCTGGCCGTCGAGTTCCGGTCGCCGCACACCGACCCGGTCGTGCTCGGCAGCGGCGGCGGCCGGATCACCGCCGGACCGCCCACCGGCACCGCGGACGCCCGGGTCCGGTTCGAGCCGGCCGCGCTGATGCTCACCGTCTTCCGCCGCGTGCGGCTCGCCCGCGCGGTCCTCACCGGCCGCGTGGTCGTCACCGGGCCCCGTCCTTGGACGGCCGTCACCTACCTGCGGCGGATGCGCACCCCCTGATCCGGTCCACCCACCCGGAGGTAGGCATGTCCACCAGCACCCAGCACTTCCGCTCCGCACCGCGACTGCGCCCCCGCCGCCCCTGGCTGGTCGTCGGCCTGAGCGCGCTCGTCGGCTTCCTGCTGACCGTGGTCTGGTCGGCGGAGTTCGTCGACAGCACGATCGGCGGCACGGTCGCCGACACCCTGCTCGGCCACGACGCGGCCAGCACACCGATCGCCGGCGTGGGCGCGGGCGTGCTCTTCGCGTTCGTGTCGGGCCTGGCCGGCACGTTCACCGCGTGCAACATCGCCGCGTTCGGGGCCATGGCGCCGGTCGCGGCCGACCACGGGTCCACAGTGGACCGCGTGCGGCAGGTGCTGCGCGGCCTCGGCCTGCTGTGCGCCGGCATGCTGCCCGTCTCGGCGGCCTACGGCGTGGTCGTCGCGCTGGTCGGCACGAGCATGCCGCAGTTCCAGACGACCGCCGCGGCCGGCCAGCTCGCACCTCGGCTGGTGCAGGCCATGGTGGTGTTCGGTGCGGTGGGCCTGGTCATGCTGTACCTGGGGCTCGCCGCGGCCGGCATCGTGCCCGACCCGCTGGCGCGCCTGGCCCGCCGCCGGCCGGGGGCGCCGCTGGTGCTGCTGGGCGCGCTCATCGGCGTGTTCCTGATCGGCCGCCCGTTCCCGCTGTTCCGGGTGATGTTCCGGGACGCGGCCGAGAGCGGCGACGTGCTCTACGGCGCGGCCGCGTTCGTGCTCCAGTCGCTGGGCAACGTCGTGCTGATCGCGGTCGGCCTGCTCGCCGTCACCCTGCTGGCCGGCGAGCGGCTGGGGCGCTGGCTGGCCGCCGACCCGCGCCGGCGGGCCGCCCTGACCGCCGCGGCCCTGGTGGCTGCCGGCGTGTTCCTGGTCCTGTACTGGGACGTGCGGATCCTGGAGCGCCGCGAGCTGATCCCGTGGTACCCGATCGCGCCGTGGGTCTGAACCCAGCCCTTGACAATACTTAATTAATATATAGCGTTGTGGGCAGCGTGACCGCTTCACGTTCTCTCCGGTGCCACGCCAGGCGCGGTGCCAACTCGACAGACGCTGGAGGTGTCTGGATTGAGTCTTTCCAAGGAGACCTACGAGTCCCTGAACCTGGAGCCCAAGCCGATCCGCCCGCACATCCTCGCCGCCGCGACAGTGGTCTTCGGCGACGACTACTACGCGGGTCGGCGGGAGACCATCAACCTCTCCGGCTTCGTCCAGCTGAACAAGTGGCCGATGCCCGGCTTCGAGCACACGGTGGACGAGAAGGGCTACGCGTCCTTCGAGACCGAGCTGATCAGTGCCCCCGAGGTCGGCATCAAGGGCTACAGCTACGAGCTGGACGACCGGCTGCAGGTGCTGTCCAACCCGTTCCTGCCCAACTCCGGCCACGTCCGGCAGATCGTGCCGGGCAAGAACTTCCCCGCGGAGTTCTACATCCGCCGGTTCGGCATCCTGGAGACCAGCACGATGCGGCTCGCGCACCGCAACGTCATCGACATCTACGGTGTCGTCGACAGCGTGCCGCCCTTCAAGAAGCCGCTGACCGGCCCCTACCTGGGCCACCCGCGCGGCGACGGCCCGTTCGACGTCGTGCAGGCGCCCAACGTCGTGCGCGGCACGACGCTGCCCGAGGCGTGGTACCCGGCCAACGACGAGAACGAGCCGGTCGGCATCACCCCGGAGGTGTTCTTCGCGGCGAGCGCCGGCCCGTGCATGTCGATGCTGGTCGACCCCTCGCTGATCATGCAGGTCACCCTGGAGGGTCAGCTGGAGCTGGAGGTCGGCGGGAAGACCGTCAAGGTCGACCTGGCGGGCGACTACCGCAAGGCGGCCGGCGCGGAGATCCTGCTGTTCGGGCCGGAGAAGCACAGCGAGGGCCCGGGCGTGCTCGCGCAGCTCGCGCGCGTCGCGGTCACCGGCCACTGCGCCGAGCTGGGTGGCCGGGTCATGCTGCGGGCGTCGTGGCCGCGCGTGTCCGGCGGCACCCTGGGCGAGGGCACCGAGGACAGCCTGAGCCGGGTCAGCTTCCCGAGCGACCTGCACATCGACGCCAACTTCGAGCTGTGCACGCCGCAGGGCACGCTCTACGCGGACAACGCCGTGCACGTCGCGGGCAAGCTGCGGGACGTGGAGGCGACCGGCACCGAGCTGAAGCTGGACGGCGCGGACGCGCCGCTGGTGACCACGGACAACGAGGTCCGCGCGCGGCTGACCGGCGTTGCGCTGGCCATGCGCGACGCGCACGTCGGCGAGACGGCGGCGGTCAACATCTGAGGCCGTGGCCCGGGGTCGGGGCGGTTGCCATCCCGACGGCGGATAGTTTAAATTCAAATAGCAAGTAGCCGATGGGTGTTGTCCGGTTCGCCGGGCGGCACCCACCGGCCTGCCCGGCGGACCGAGGGGAGAGCGCCCCACATGGATTCCCGGCTGCTCGCCATGCACCAGGTGATGCTGGGCGACCGCGTCCGCCTGGACGCCTACGACCGCGCCCTGGCGCGCACCGTCCGGCCGGGCGATGTGGTCGTGGACGTGGGCGCGGGAACGCTGGTGCTGTCGGTGCTCGCGCTCCGGCACGGCGCGGGCCACGTGTACGCCGTCGAGGCCGACCCCGAGATGGCCGCCCTGGCCGAGCGGATCGCCGCCGACAACGACTTCCGCGACCGGATCACCGTCGTGCAGGGCGACGCGCGCGTGGTGCGCCTGCCGCGCCGGGCCGACGTCGTGGTCGCCGAGCTGATGGGCAACCTCGGGCCCGAGGAGGAGATGGTCGAGCTGGTCGGCGCGCTCGCCCGGCGCAACCTCGCGCCCGGCGGCCGGATCGTGCCGCGCCGGCTGACCACGCACCTGACCGCCGTGCAGCTCGACGGCGAGGGCTGGGGCGTGTGGCGGGACGACCACCTCGGCTACCGGCTCGGCGCGGTGCGCGCCGCCGCCCCGCCAGCCGCCCAGCTGCACTTCTTCCAGCGCGAGCCGGTGCTGCTCAGCGCGCACGTCCCGGCGGTGGTCAGCGAGGTCGGCGCGAGCCGGTCCGGGCGTCCCCGGGGGCCGCGGTCGCTGCGCATCGACCGGGCGGGCGAGCTGCACGCCGTGATGGGCCACTTCAGCGCCGAGCTGGCCGACGGCGTGGTGCTGTCGAACTTCCCGTCCTACCCCGGCTGCAACTGGGCGGTGTGGACCTGGCCGGTCCGGCACACGCCGGTGCTGCCCGGCGAGGACGTGGTCGCCGAACTGGTCCCGCCGTCCCGGTCCGCCGCCGTGCGCGACCCGCTGGGCTGGCGGCTCGACTGCGCCCTCTCCCGCCGAAGGAGCGCCTGATGCCCATGTCCGTCGGCACCGTCCGCGACATCCCGGTCCGCGCGTTGAAGCTGTGCGGGCTCACGTGGTCGGGCGAGTTCCTCTGGTTCTCCGAGGCGGTGTCCAACCAGATCATGGCCCTGGACCCGGTGAGCGGGAACGTCGTGCGGCGCATCGCCTGCCCCGGCGTGCGCACCGACCTGACCACCCTGTCCGGCAACCTGGTGCAGGTGGTCGGTGACCAGCGGGCGCTGCGGCTGATCGACCCCGACACCGGGGCGGCCGTCGCCGAGGTGCCCAACCCCCGGCCCGGCAACCTGCTGTGCGGGCTGGAGGCCACCCGCGAGGGTGTCTGGTTCGGCTACGAGGACCTGCGCGTGCTCGACCTGCGCAGCGTGGACGGCGGCGAGCTGATCGACTCCATCCCGGTGTCCCGGCCGGTGGCCGGCGTGACCGTCTCGGATCGCTACGTCGTCTACGCCGACTACCGGGCCGGCACGATCAACCTGGTCGACGTCGCGCTGCGGCGCGAGGTCGCCAGCTACGACGTCGCGGGCAACCCGACCGGCGTCACCTGGGACGGCAGCCGGATCTGGTACTGCGACCACACCACCTTCCAACTGCGCGCCATCGCCGTGCCCGGCATCAGCGGGGCAGCCTGACTCCGGGGAGCCACACGATGTCCGACCGCATCGCCCTGTCCCGCCCCGCGGTGGTGCTGCGCGCCGCGCGGGTGGGCGCCGTGCTGCTCGCCGCGCTGGTGCCCACCCTGGTCGGCGGCCTGGTGCACGGCGCGCGCTCCGGCCGCCAGGCCGCGCTGCGCCACCTGTACCGACGCACCACCGCCCTGCTCATCCGGCTCGGGCCCACCTTCGTCAAGGCCGGTCAGGTGCTCGGCACCCGCCGCGACGTGCTGCCGCCCGCCCTGTGCGCGGAGCTGGGCGTGCTCCAGGACGACGTGCCGCCGATGGACCACGCCGAGACCGAGCGGGCGCTGGCCGAGGCGTTCGGCGACGAACTGGACGAGCTGTTCCGCGAGGTGGACCGGACACCGGTGGCCAGTGGCAGCGTGGCCTGCGTGTACCGGGCCCGGCTGCGGTCCGGGCGGCAGGCCGCGCTCAAGCTGCGCCGGCCCGGCGTGGACCGGGTGATGGCGCTCGACCTGCTGCTGATGCGCCGCGGCGCGGCGCTGCTGGCCAAGCTGCCGGTGTTGCGCGGCGTGCCGGTCACCGAGGTGGTGGACCACATGGCGGCCGCGGTGCTCAACCAGCTCGACTTCGACCGCGAGGCCAGCGCGCTGCGGCGGCTGCGGGCGAACCTGGCCGCGGTGCCGCGCGTGTGGGTGCCGCAGGTGTTCACCGAGGCGACCCGACCCCGCTGCATCGTCATGGAGTTCATCAACGGACTGGAGACCGGCACCGCCGAGCGCTGCTCGGCGGCCACCCGCAAGCGCTTCGGCAGGTCCGGGTTGACCGCGATCTACCAGATGCTGTTCGTGGACGGGTTCGTGCACTGCGACATGCACCCCGGCAACCTGTACTTCACCACCTCCGCCCAGGTCGTGGTGTTGGACGCCGGGTTCAGCGTGCAGCTGTCCGACCGGCTGCGCCGCCTGTTCGCCGAGTTCTTCATGAACATGGCCGTAGGTCGGGGTGACCGCGCCGCCGAGATCGTGGTGGAGAGTTCCACCGGTCTCGCGCCCGGCGCGGACGTCGCGGGGTTCCTGCCGCGCATGGCCGAGTTGGTCGAGCGCAGCCACGGCCAGTCCGCGAAGGAGTTCAGCCTGGTCGCCTTCGCCACGGAGATGTTCGACCTGCAGCGCAGGCACGGGGTGCACGCCGCGCCGGAGCTGATCTTCCCGCTGTTGTCGCTACTCGTGATCGAAGGAACCATTCGGGACCTCGACCCCGAGGTGGACTTCCAGGAGATGGCAAAGCCCGTGCTGGTCAAGGGGTTGTTCGGGGCTCGCCCAGCCGGTCGCTGACGCACAGTCGGGTGCCGGTGAACCGCGCCGGAGTGCCGGTGAACCGCTTTAGGTTACAATAGTGGAGGTGAACGGAGAGGGACGAGCCATGTCAACCAGGCGTACCTACCAGCAGTACTGCGGCCTCGCGTCGGCTCTGGACGTGGTGGGCGAGCGGTGGACGCTGCTGATCGTTCGCGAGCTGCTGATGGGCCCCGCCCGATACAGCGACATCCTGGCGAACCTGCCCGGCCTGGGCACGAACCTGCTGGCGGAGCGGTTGAAGTTCCTGGTGGAGCGCGGCGTGGTGCACCAGGTCGACGTGCGGGGCACCGGCGCGCAGCTGGCCTACGCGCTGACACCGGTCGGCGAGCAGCTGCGCCCGCTGGTCCTGGGCCTGGCGCGCTGGGGCATGGAGTTCGTCGGCGACCTCCGCCCGGAGGACACCGTCCGGCCGCACTGGGGCTTCCTCGCCGTCGAGGCGATGCTCGACCAGTCCAAGGTGTCCGATGTGGACGAGTGCTACGAGTTCCGCGTGGACGACCAGGTGTTCCACATCGCGGTGTCCGGCGGGCGGGCCAGTGCGGTGAAGGGCGCGGCCGAGTCGCCCGCCATGGTGGCGCGGACCGACGCGGCCACGTTCGTGCAGATCGGTGCGGGGCGCCTCACGCCGCTGATCGCCATGGTGACCGGCCGGCTGGCGCTGGAGGGTGACATGGACGCGGTGGTTCGCTGCTGCGACGTGCTCGGGCTGGAGACGGGCATGCCGGCCCGCCACGCCGGGCAGGTCCCGCCCGTGGCGGCGGTCTGAGTCCGACGCGACGCGTGGAGGTGAGCCGCGGTGAGCAGCCCGGTGGGCCTGTGGCCCGACAACGCCGACGACGAGTACCGCGCGGCGCGCACCGCGCTGTGGCAGGCCGAGCAGGACCTGCGCGACGCGCTGGAGGCGGTGGCCGAGGCGCGGCGCGCGCTGCCGCCGGGCGCCCTGTTGCGCGACGACTACGCGCTGCGGGAGGGCCCGGCCGACCCCGGTCTCGACCAGCCGGAGGTCACCCGGAGCCTGCGCGACCTCTTCGGCGAGCACCGGACGCTGGTCGTCTACCACCTGATGTTCGCGCCGGGCGCGCCTGAGGCGTGCCCGATGTGCTCGATGTGGGTGGACGGGCTGCACGGTGTGTCGCACCACCTGGCCAGGCACACGGCGTTCGCGGTGGTGGCCGAGGCGTCGGTGGCGGAGTTGCGGGCGTGGGGCAGGCGGCGCGGCTGGGACGGGCTGCGGCTGATCTCGGCGGGTGGCACGACGTTCGGCCGGGACGTGGGCGCGGTCCGACCGGACGGCACGCTGCGCCCGGGCCTGACCGTGCTGCGCCGCGAGGACGACGGCGTGCGCCACTGCTACACCGCGTTCGCCGACTGGAGCGAGGCGGACCGCGAGCGCGGGATCGACCTGTACTCCCCGGTCTGGCAGGTGCTGGACCTGCTGCCGCAGGGCCGAGGCGACTGGTACGCGGCCAACGACTACGCGGGCCGACTGCGCGGCTGAGCCCGCCGCCCACCTCCCGGACATCGCCACGGGCCGCGCCGGTCAGCTGACCGGCGCGGCCCTGTCGCGTCCCGGTCCGACCGATCGCGTGCGCCTACCCATGCTACTATTTGCTTGAAAAACAGGTTGTTTCCTGCGTCTGGCGTCAGGAGGGACCGTGGGCTGCGAACCCGGCGTCACACCGGACCTGGTTGCCGTTGCGCAGTCCTATGTGGCCGCTCATCCCCGCCTCTCCACGACGGAGATCACGGCGTTGCCGCGGTTCCGTCTCACGTTCGACGAGCGGTTCTGCCTGGAGCACGCCGACCTGTTCGACCGCGCGCCGGCACTCGCGTGGGACGACGAGACCGCCGATCGCTATGAGTTGTTCAAGCAGGAGAACCTGGCGCAGTACCGGGCGATCCGCGCCGCGGGACTGGAGGTGCGGCCGTGGTCCGACGAAGGCCAGCCGTACCGGGACTCCCGCGACCTCGCCCGGCGGGTCCGCGAGTCCGGCGTCCTGCACGTCTTCCTCACCGCCGCCGGACACGGCCCCGGTCGCCCCACCGGCTTCCACCCGCTGCGCACACCGTCCGGCGTGGTCGAGCACGGGGTGGAGCTGACCCACAACGACGTCTTCCGCGTGGTGCACGACGTGTTCGGCCACGTGATGCACGGCCACTCGTTCGGGCCGCGCGGTGAGTTCCGGGCTGTCCGCACGCATCTGGCGATGTATCCCGCACGGGTGCACCCGGTGCTGCTGACCGAGCAGGTCGGCCAGATCTGCTGGTTCTTCTACGGCCCGCACCTGCGCGTGGCCGGGCGCGTGCCGGCCAGGGGTGAGCCCGGCTACACGCCGCCGGAGCAGCGGCCCTACCCGGAGCAGAAGGTGTTTCCGCTGCCCGCCCACCACGTGGCCCGGTTCCTGGGCCTGTTCAAGGAGGAGCACCGATGACGCACACCGCCGACCGGGACGTCCTCGGGCACCGCCTGCCCGACACCGTGCGGGCCGACTTCCCCATCCTCGCCCAGCACCCCGGCGCCTACCTGGACAACGCGGCCACCGCGCACAAGCCCAGGGCCGTGCTCGACGCCATCACCGGCTACTACACCACCACCAACAGCAACGTCGGCCGCGGCTACCACGAGCTGGGCCGCCGCTCCACCGACGTGTTCGAGCAGGCGCGCGAGGCCGTGCGGGCCGCGCTGGGCGCGCGCCACGCCGACGAGGTGGTGTTCACCGCGGGCACCACCGACTCGGTGAACGCGGTCGCCGACGGGCTCGGCCGCCGCCTGCTCGGCCCCGGTGACGCGGTGCTGGTCAGTGGCATGGAGCACAACTCGAACCTGTTGCCCTGGCGCAGGCTCGCCGAGGAGACCGATGCCCGGCTGCTGGTCGCCCCCGTGGACGAGCACGGCCGGGTCGACGTGGCCGGGTTCGCCGACCTGCTCGGCCCCAGGGTGCGACTGGTCGCGGTGTCCCACGTGTCGAACGTGCTCGGCACCGTCAACCCCGTCGCCGAGCTGATCGCCGCCGCGCACCGGCACGGCGCGCTGGTCGTCGTGGACGGCGCGCAGGCCGTGCCGCACCGGCCGGTGGACGTGCGCGCGCTGGACGCCGACTTCTACTGCTTCTCCGCCCACAAGGTGTACGGCCCGATGGGGGTGGGGGTGCTGTACGGCAAGCGCGAGCTGCTCGCCGAACTGCGCCCGCCCCGCGTCGGCGGGGGCACCGTGAAGGGCGTCAGCGCGACCGAGCCGGTGCGGTACGTGCCGGTGCCCGCCCGGCTGGAGGCGGGCACCCCCAACGTGGCGGGCGCGGTCGGCCTGGCCGCCGCACTGGCCTATGTGGACGGTCTGGGCTGGGACGCGGTGCGCGACCACGACCAGCACCTGGTCCGGTACGCGGTGCGGCGGCTGTCCGAACGGCCCGGTGTGCGCGTCATCGGCGCGCCCGAGCGGACGCCCAGCGGCATCGTGTCGTTCGTCGTGGACGGCATCCACCCCTACGACGTGGGCGGGCACCTGGACGAGCGGGGCATCGCGGTGCGCTGCGGGGTGCACTGCGCCAGCACCTTCCTGGACAGCCTCGGCCTGGTCGGCACGGTCCGCGCGTCGTTCGCCGTCTACACCACACCGTCCGATGTGGACGCGCTGGTGGCCGCGCTCGACTCGGTGCGGCCCGGGTTCTGGACCACCGAACACCCCACCACCCGTTTCCTGTGACCGGAGGGACCGCCCGTGACCACGACGAGCGACGTGGACCGGATCCGCGCCGAGCAGACCGCCACCTGGGACGCGGTGAGCGCGGGCTGGCTGGCCTGGACCGGCGAGTTCGAGCGGGCGGCGGGCGCGGTGTCCGCCGAACTGCTGCGGCTGGGCGGGGTGCGGCCGGGCCGGTCGGTGCTGGACTTCGGCACCGGCCTGGGGGAGCCCGCGCTGAGCGCCGCCGACGCGGTGGGCCCGACCGGCGCGGTGGTGGGCGTCGACCTGTCGCCGCGCATGGTGGCCCTGGCGCGCCAGCGCGCGGCCGGGCGGCCGGGTGTGCGGTTCCTGGTGGGGGGCACCGAGGTGGTGCCCGGCGGACACGACGTGGTGCTCAGCCGCTGGGCCCTGCCGTTCGCGGGCGACCGCGCCGCGGTGCTGGCCGCGCTGCGCTCGGCGCTGCGGCCCGGCGGTGTGCTGGCCGCCGCCGTGTGGGGCCCGCCAGCCGAGGTGCCGATGATCGCCCTCGGGTTCGGCGCGCTGTCCCGGCTGCTGGCCCTCGACCCGCCACCGCCGGGGCCGGGCCCGTTCGCGATGGCCGACCCCGCCGGGCTGCGCGCCGAGGTGGCCGCCGCCGGGTTCCGGGAGGTGGCCGTGACCGAACTGGTCGTGGACTTCCGGCTCACCGGCCCGGACGCGTTCGCGGGTTTCACGCTCGACGTGCTGCCGCCGAGGCTGCGCGGCCTGCTGCGGGAGCGGTTCGGCGACGAGCGGCACCCGTCGGTGCGCCACGCGCTGGCCGAGGCGGTCGACCCGTTCCGCGCCGACGACGGCGAGGTGCGCCTGCCGTCGCGGTGCCTGCTGGTTCGCGGTGTGGCATGAGGTTCGACACCAGGCTGGTGCACGTGGGCCAGGAGCCGGCCGCCGGCACCGGCGACGTGGTCCCGCCACTGCACCTGGCCAGCACCTACGAGCGGGACGCGCAGGACCCGCCGCGCTGGTTCTACGCCCGGGGTGAGAACCCGACGCGGGAGAGCCTGGAGCGGGTCCTCGCCTCCCTGGAGGACGTGCGGTTCGCGTCCGTGTTCTCCTCCGGGCAGGCCGCCGGGGCCACGGCGCTGGCCGTGCTCGCCCGGCGGCTGGTGATCGTCGCCGACGACGTCTACGGCGGCACGCACTCGCTGATGGCCACGCTGCGGGACCGGGACGTGGCGGTCCGGTACGTGGACCTGGCCGACCCCGAGGTGGTGGACCGGGTGTTCGCCGACGGGGCGGCCGAGGGCGCGCTGGTGTGGGTGGAGACGCCGACCAACCCGCTGCTCAAGGTGGTGGACCTGGCTCACGTGAGCCGGCGCGCGCACGAGGCGGGCGCGGTGGTGCTGGTGGACAACACGCTCGCCGGTCCGGTGCTGCAGCGGCCGCTGCGGTTCGGGGCGGACGTGACGCTCTACAGCACCACCAAGTCGATCGCCGGGCACCTGGATGTGCTGGGTGGCGCGCTCGTGCACGACCGGGAGGACCTGCACGAGGCGTTCACCGCGCACCGCACGGCGGTCGGCAGCGTGCCCGGCCCGTTCGACTGCTTCCTGGTGCACCGCGGCCTGAAGACGCTGTCGCTGCGCACCGAGCGGCAGGTGGCCACCACCGGCAGGCTGGTGGCGGAGCTGTCCGCGGCGCCGGCCGTGGCCGAGGTGCGCTACCCGGGGCTGCCCACGCATCCCGGGCACGCGGTCGCCGCCCGCCAGATGACCGGCTTCGGGTCCCTGGTGTCGTTCCGGTACCGGGGCGAGGTGACCGCGTTGCTGCGCCGCCTGCGGCTGTTCGCCAACGCGGTGAGCCTGGGCGGGGTGCGCTCGCTCGCCGGGTGCCCGGCGGCGACCACGCACCGGCCGGTGCCGCCGCCGGTGCGCGCCCGGCTGGGCATCACCGACGACCTGGTGCGCGTGTCGGTGGGCATCGAGGACCCCGAGGACCTGCTCGACGACCTGAGGCGGGCGCTGGGCGCGAGCTGACGCCGAGCGCGACGTGACGACACAGCGCGGAGGACTGGCATGGCGGAGCTGACCCTGCTCGACGGCGCGGTGGCGACCGAACTCCAGCGGCGCGGCATCCCGGTGGCCGCGCCGTGGTGGACCACGCGGGCCGTGCTCACCGGCCAGAAGCGGGACGTGCTGCGGGCCGTGCACGAGGAGTACGTGGCCGCCGGCGCCGACGTGATCACCGCCAACACCTTCCGCTGCAACCTGCGGGCGCTGACCCGCGCCGGGCTGGCGGACGCGGGCCTGGCGTGGATGGTGCACGCGGCGGTGGGCGTGGCCACGGCGGTGCGCAACGCGTCCGGCGGGCGGGTGCGGGTGGCCGGGTCGGTCGCCCCGGTGGAGGACTGCTACCGGCCGGACCTGGTGCCGCCGGACGAGGAGCTGCGCACCGAGCACCGGTGGCTGGCCGTGGAACTGCTGCGGGCGGGCGTGGACCTGGTGCTGGTGGAGACCATGAACACGGTGCGCGAGGCGCGGATCGCCGTGGCCGAGGCGGTGGCCGCGGGCGCGCCGACCTGGGTGTCGTTCGTCTGCGGGCCGCACGCGCGGCTGCTGTCCGGGGAGCCGCTGGTCGAGGCGGCGCGGGCGGTGACGGCCGAGGGCGCGGCGGCGGTGCTGGTCAACTGCACCCGCCCGGAGGACGTCGAGGCGTGCCTGACCGCGCTGGGTGGCGCCTGCGGTGTGCCGTTCGGCGCGTACCCCAACGTGGAGGACCGCACCGGACTGCCCGAGCGCGGCCACGTCGACCAGCACGTCCCGGCCGGCGTCGAGCCCGGGGACTTCGCGGCACTCGCGGCGCGCTGGCGCGCCGAGTTCGGCGCGTCCGTGCTCGGCGGCTGCTGCGGGACCACACCCAGCCACCTCGCCGCTGCCGCGCGGGCGGCGTCCACCGTGCCCACGCCGTGAGCGCGCCCGCGACTACCATGGGCCAGCCGGAAGCGAGGTGGGTCTGTGGTGTCGTCCAAACGCGACTACGGCCAGTTCTGCGGCCTGGCGGGCGCGCTGAACGTGATCGGCGAGCGGTGGACGCTGCTGATCGTCCGGGAACTGCTGATCGGGCCGACGCGGTTCACCGAGCTGATCGAGAACCTGCCGGGCATCGGGCCGAACCTGCTCACCGAGCGGCTGCGCGCGCTGGTGGAGCGGGGTGTGGTGGTGCAGCAGCCGGTGCCGGGCGACGGCCGGGCCCGCCAGTACGCGCTGACCGAGCTGGGGGAGGAGCTGAGCGGGCCGGTGCTGGCGCTGGCCCGCTGGGGCCTGCGGTTCCTGGACGAGGCCGACTCGTCCGGGGCGACCCGGGCCAAGTGGGGGTTCCTGGCCGTGCAGGCGATGGTGCGGGAGGACCGCGTGCCGGACGTGGACGAGGTCTACGAGTTCCGCGTGGCCGACCAGGTGTTCAGCATCTCGGTCACCGCGGGCGCGGTGTCGTTCGGGCGCGGCCCGGTGCCCGCGCCGGATCTGGCGGTGGAGTGCGACACGGACACGTTCGTGCGGATCGGCGCGCGGCTGCTGTCGCCGCTCCAGGCGATCGCCGCCGGGGCGGTGAAGATCAGCGGGTCGCCGGCGGCCGCCGAGCGCTGCACCCGCATGCTCGGGTTGACCTGACCGCTCCGGACGCACAGTCTGCAACCTGTTCTGATAGTAAACTGTGGGCATGGCTGTGACGGGCGTGCCCAGGGCCACCGCGGTGGCGGCCCGGGAGGTGGCCGCGCCCGCGCGCCTGGCCCGGTCGGCGCTGACCCGGCGGGCCCTGGTCGGCCCGGACGCGGACCGGTGGTTCGCCGACCGGTCCGCCGCCGCGGACCTCGCCGTCCGCCACGTGCCGCTGGACGGCCTGACCGGCTGGCACACCGACCCGCGGACCGGCGATCTCGCACACGACAGCGGCCGGTTCTTCGCCGTGCGTGGCATCGAGGTCACCGTGCCCGACCAGGAGGTCTCGCACTGGAACCAGCCGATCATCCACCAGCCCGAGGTGGGCGTGCTGGGCATCCTGGTCCGCGAGTTCGGCGGCGTGCCGCACCTGCTGATGCAGGCCAAGGTCGAGCCGGGCAACGTCAACGGCGTGCAGCTCTCCCCGACCGTGCAGGCCACCCGCAGCAACTACACCGGTGTGCACCGCGGCCGCTCCGTGCCCTACCTCAGTCACTTCCTGGACGTGCCGGGGGAGCGCGTGCTGGTGGACGTGCGCCACTCGGAGCAGGGCGCCTGGTTCTACCGCAAGCGCAACCGCAACGTCGTGGTCGAGGTGGACGAGGACCTGCCGGTGCTCGACGGGTTCCGCTGGTTCACCCTCGGCGAGGTGCACCAGATGCTGGCCAGGGACAACGCGGTCAACATGGACGCCCGCACGGTGCTGGCCTGCCTGCCGTTCGCGGGTGAGGGGATCGCGGCGGCGCTCGCCGGCGACGGCGGCGGTCGCGGTGACGGGTTCCGCGCCGCCCTGGCCCGCTCCTGCGAGCCGGGCGCTGGCAGCGCGCACACCACCGGCGAGCTGCTGCGCTGGATCAGCGAGATCCGCACCCGCGTCGACCTGCGCACCGCGCCCCGGCCGCTGGCCGGGCTGTCGGACTGGCGGCACCACCCCGACCGCGTCTCGCACCGCACCGGGGCGTTCTTCGACGTGGTGGGCGTGGCCGTGCACGCGCCGGACCGCGAGGTGGCGCACTGGGCGCAGCCCATGATCCGGCCGTGCGGGCTGGGGCTGGCCGCGTTCCTGGTCACCCGCATCGGCGGCGTGCTGCACGCGCTGGTGCACGCCCGCGCCGAGGCCGGCTGCGCGGACGTGGTGGAACTCGCGCCGACCGTGCAGTGCACGCCAGCCAACTACCGGCACCTGCCCGCCCGCGCCCGGCCCCGCTACCTGGACGCGGTGCTGGGCGCGCGACCCGAGCGGGTGCGCCTGGCGGTCACGCAGTCCGAGGAGGGCGGCCGGTTCTACCACGCGCGGACCCGGCACGTGGTGGTCGAGGTCGACGCGCCGGACGGCGCGGAGACACCGAGGCACCGCTGGGTGGCGCTGCACCAGTTCGTGGACCTGCTGCGGCACAGCCACTACGTGAACATCCAGGCGCGGAGCCTGGTGGCGTGCCTGTACGGGCTGGCCGTGCGGTGACACCCCGGCGCCCCACCACGGTGGGACCCGGCCCTCAGTCGGGCATGGTGTCGAGGTAGCGCTCCAGGTTGTCCAGCCCCGTGGCCCACAGCCTGCGGTAGGGCTTGAGCCAGCGGTCGAGTTCCATCAGGGGCTCCGGGCGCAGCTCGTAGACGCGGCGCTGGGCGTCCTTGCGCGCGCGCACGATTCCGGCGTCGCGCAGCACCTTGAGGTGCTTGGACGTCCCGGGCTGGGAGATGCCCAGCTGCTCGACCAGTTCCCCGACCGGCCGGGGTCGTTCGAGCAGCAGCTCGACGATGCGCCGACGGGCCGGATCGGCCAGTACGGCGAACACGGCGGCCATGTCGCGAACAATACTTCCCTCGTGTATGCCTGGCAAGTTATGGACGGTTCGCCCGGTCGGGTCGGCGTCCATCTGCTGGGAGGGTGCCTGGTCGGGTTGCCCCAGCGCAACCCCAGTCGATAGCATTTTTTAAAGTAAAAATCGCGGCTACCCGGGGAGAGCCCATGCGTGGATCCGCATCGACCGGACCGTGGGTCAGGAGGGCGTCGGCCGTGGCCGGCGTGTTGCTGGCGATGGTCGGGATGCTCACCGCCGCCGTCCCGACCGGCTCCGCCCACGCCGAGGTGACCACGTCCACCGTGGTCGGCTCGGACGGCAAGGTCTACCGGGCGACCAACCACCTGGTCCCGTTGCCCGACCGACACCGTCCCCGGGAGTGGCTGCTCGCCTGGGCGGGCGACGCGGACGGCGGTCAGGGCGACGACCCGGACTTCCTCGCCGTCATCGACGCCACCAAGGGCTCGCGCAGCTACGGCAGGGTCGTCAACACCGCCGTGCTCAGCCCGCAGGTGGGCAGCGAGCCGCACCACATGCAGTACATCTGGCACGCCGGTGACCGCGTCTACGCGGGCGCGATGTTCAGCGACACCACGTTCGTGCTGGACGTGTCCAAGCTGCCGGAGGTCCGCCTGGCCGGCATCAACCTGGGCGCGGACACGCCGTGCGCCTCCATCCCCGACGCCTACTGGGTGCTGCGCGACGGCACGGCCTACGGGTCCTACATGGGTGGCCCGGACGTCTCCGGCCCCTGCACCTACAGCAACGGCGAGACGCGCGTCGGCAACGGCTTCGCCGGGTCGCCCGGGGGGATCGTGCGGATCGGTGAGGACGGCAGGACCCTCAGCGAGACGCCCGCCTCGGCCGAGGACGCCGAAATGCCCGAGCTGTGCGGGAACGTGCCGCCGCTGCCCAAGCCCAGCTGCGCCAACCCGCACGGCATCCAGGCCAGGGAGGACCTGAACCGGCTGCTGGTCAGCGACTTCGCCGAGGTGCGCAACTACCTCGACCCGGACACCGTGCAGCTCGACCCGACGCTGCTGCGGACCACCGTGCGGATCTTCGACATCGCCGACCGCGACAACCCCAAGCTGGTGTCGGTGACCGCGCTGCCCGCCGGTCCGCGCCAGGACGAGGCGGTGTTCGAGGAGAACCAGATGGTCATGGAGACCACCGTGACCAACCGCCGGGACCACCGGGGTGCCTTCGCGGGCACCATGGCCGGCGGCGCGATCTACTACACGCCCGACATCACCAGCCCCGATCCGCAGTGGCGGCAGGTCTTCGACAACACCGCCGCCTACCGGGAGTTCGACCCGAGCGGTGTGCTCAGCGGCCAGCTCAGCGGGGGCAGCTGGCTGCAGACCAGCCCGGACGACCGGTACCTGTTCAACGCCGTCATGGGCTCGGACCCCCGCCTCACCCCGGAGCAGAACAGCGGCATGGTGTACGTGCTGGACATCCGCGCGCTGCTCGCGTCCGGCAACGACCCGCGCTGCCGCATCGACTCCCCGGAGGAGGTGACCGGCGGCGGTGTCGAGCCGGACTGCCCGGCACTGGTCGACGTGCTGCCGATCAAGGGCGGTGTGGGCGGGCCGCAGGGCCGGGTCGCGGTCGGCCCGCACTGGGGTGCGATGGACAACTTCGCCCGCGGCTGGGACGGCCGCTACCGCGAGACCACCGAGATCAAGCGCCTGGCCACGGCCAACTACTTCGTCGCGCAGACCGGTATCGACGGCGACCACCGGGTGTGCGTGATCGACTTCGACGGTCGGCGCGGGCTGGCGCTGGACGAGTCGTTCCGCGACGAGAACGACAAGTCCCCGTGCGTGAACTTCGACCGGGAGAACTGGCCGCACGGCCCGCGCGGCGGCGCGCGCCCGCACGGCGTGCTGTTCGCCGTGGCTGACGCGGACGTGAGGTGACGGCGGGGCGCGGGCGCGTCCGCCCGGTCCGCGCCGCCACGCGGCGGGGCCGGGGCCGGTCAGCGCGCGGGTGCGGCCGGTGGGTTTCGCGATGAGCGGCGGTCTGCTGGCCGTGCTCGCCCCGCACGGGCACCCGCTGGCCGCGCCCGCCGGGCCCGGCTGGGCCACCTGGCTGCGGCTGCTCGTGCTCGCCGCGCTGGTCGTGCTCACCGGGGCGGCCCTGCTGCGGCCGGTGGCCGCCCCGGGGCGGGCGGCGCGCGTGGTGGTGGCGACGGCCGGGGTGGCGGTCGTGGTGGGCGAGTCGGCACTGGCCGTGCTCGCCGAACGGCCCCCGGCCCCCGTCTCGGTGGTGGTGCCCCTGGGGCTGGCGCTGGCCGCCGTCGTGGTCGCGGCGGTGGGCTGGCGCTTCGCCGCCGCGGTCGGGGTGGCCGCCACCGCCGTGGCCGGGGCCGAGTGCGGGGTGGCCTGGTTCGGCGACGCGGCGCAGCGGCTCGTGTTCGACCGGGCCGCCCTGCTCACCGGGGTGGCGGCGCTGGCGTGGTTCGCCGCCGCGCGCCCGCGCCGGGCTCTGCCGGTGCACGGCACGGCGGTGGTGGTGGCGGTGGTGGTGCTCGCCGGCGCGGCACAGCTGACCGCCGTCGATCCCCGGCGCCCGGTGGCGGGGCTGCCGTGGCTGCGGGACGTGGTGTTCGGGGAAACGGCGGCACAGGTGCTGCTGGCACCACATCGGCCGGGCTGGAACCTGGTCCGGGTGTCCGCCGACGGCATCGCCGTGGGAACTGATCCCGCCGCGCTCACCGACACCGCGCCGCGGCCGGGCACGACCGGACGGTGGGCACTGGTCGCGTTGCCCGAGGGCCGCGGTTCGCTGTGGCTGCGCCGCGGCGAGGACGTGGTGTCGCTCCCGGTGGACACCGGTTCGAGCCGCGGCACCCCACCGTCCACTCTGGACATGTCCACAGCGGACGGTCCGGAGTGCGCGGACGCGGCACTGGGCGCGCTGCTCGCGGGCCGGCCGACCGGGACGAGCTGCCCCGCCGACGACCTCGCCGACTCCGACGCCGAGGCGTTGCGCGCGGCGGTGGGGTTCCTGGCGCGCCGGGGACACCGCAGTGCCACGCTCGTCGCTGACACCTCGCCGCGGTCGGTGGCCGCCGGCGAGGTGGTGCGGGAGTCGTTGCGCCGCAACGGGATGAGCGAGGGCCACGGCCCCGTGGTGGTGGTCTCGGGCTGGGCGGAGGCGGACCGGGCGCTGCGCGACGTCGCCGAGGGCAGGCTGCCCGGCGAGGGCAGCTACCTGGCCCCGTGGCTGCTCACCGCGCCGCTGCTGGCGATCCCCGCCGCCGCGGTGATCCCGCTGCGGGAGAACCCACAGGAACCGGCCGCCCTGGCATACGTGTCCGCGCTGCGCGACCGGGTGCCCGAGGCGACGGCCACGCCGGCCGGGTACGCGGCGTGGCGCGGCGGCCCGGGTCCCGGACCGCTGCGCCTGTACGCCGCGTCCGTGGTCACCATGCAGCTGAGCACCACGGGCCACAACCACGACGGTGCCAGGTGGTTCCCGGGCGGTGCGCTCGCGCCGGTGTCCGGCCCGCTCAGCGCGGCGGACCCGACACCGGGCGGCTAGTGGTTCGGCTCGCCGCCGTGGCCGGGTGATCGACGTGCGTTGCTTGATCGGGGCTGTCGTGGGGTGGCCGACCACGGGCGGAGGTCAAAGCCGTGTCGTGACGCGGACCAGGTCGGCAACCGCACGCACCGACCTCACCGGCGTCACCGGGATCCGGACCGCCGAGCAGGGCGCGGCGATCGCCATCCGGCTGGCGACCCTGCCCGACGACGGCCGCACCGGCCAGCTGTTCGACGACAACGGGGTCGTGCCCTGGTGACCTGACCTTCGGACGTGTTCCTCGCCGTTCAGGCCGCGGCCGCCTCCCGGCGGTACTTCGTCGAGTCGGGCGGTCTTGCTCGTGCCGCCGGGCGTTCGTGCCGGTGCGGCGCGACCGGCGCAACCGAGTGCTACCGGGACAGCTCCGCGCAGACCTTGATCATCGCGTCCACGGCGTGGTCCAGCTCCGCCACGGAGTTGTAGAGGTGCGGGGCCAGGCGCACCGCGAACCGCTCCCCCTCGACGTCGCGGACCGGGAAGAACGTGAAGCGCAGGTTCACGCCGTGCTGCTGCTCCATGCGGTTCTCGAACTCGAAGAACTTCGCGACGTCCACGGCGTGGGCCGGGTCGGCGAACGGTTGGAACGCGACCATCCCGCTGTGCAGGCGCTCGTCGTCCAGCGGGCTGAACAGCGAGTCGCGGCCCCAGTGGTCCACGATCCGCTCCTTGAGGTAGGAGCACAGGCCCCACACGTACCGCTGGATGTTCGCCCGCCCGATCCGGTCCCAGATCTCCGACACCGCCTGCAGCGCCGGGCCGCGCGACAGGTCGGCCGAACCGGTCTTCTGCAGGTAGGTGCCGATGTCGTAGGTCGGCTCCCGGGTGGTGGTGCGCGGCGGCAGTTCCCCGTCGATCGGGTACCACAGCGTGATCACCGGCCAGAACGTCGGCAGCGGCAGCGGGTTGTGCTCGGGCAGCACCTTGTTGCGGGCGTAGACGATGCCGGTGCCCATCGGGCCGCACTGGTACTTCGCCCCGGACCCGCTGAGGAAGTCGACGCCCAACTCGTGCAGGTTGAAGTCGAACTGGCCGGGCAGGTGCGCGCCGTCGACCATGGTGATCAGCCCGTGCTCGTGGGCCAGTTCGGCGAGCATCCGCGTGGGCATGGTGGTGCCGACCGTGAACGTGACGCCCGCCCACTGGAGCACCTTGGTGCGGGGTGTGATGGCCTCGGCGAACATCCGCACGATGTCCTCGGCGGACTGGTCCGGGCCGAGGGGCGGGGTGAGCTTGGTGACCACGACGCCGCGCCGGTTGTGCAGGATGTTCAGCGGGGCCTGCGCGGTGTAGCAGTCGTGGGTCGTGGTGATGACCTCGTCGCCCTCGCCGAGGTCGAGCCCGTTGAGGATGCGCGCGTTGCCGTCGGCCGCGCCCTGGGTGATGGCCAGCTCGTCCGGGTCGCACCCGTAGGCGGCGGCGAGCGCGGCGCGGGCCTCGGCGAACGTGGTGGGCGGGTACGGGTCACGCGGGGTGCGCGCGTAGTCCGCGTCGGTGGTGCGCAGCAGGTCGAGCACGGGCTTGGGCACCGAGCCGATGGTGCCGACGTTGAGGTGGACCATCTCGGGGTCGATGGTGAACAGCGAGCGCACGCGTTCCCAGTTCTCCCGCACCTCCAGCGGCCCGGACGGGATGGTCTCCAGCAGCGACGCGGGCAGGACGGTGTCGGCCGACCGCGCCGCGGTGTTCGCGCGGGCCATCCGGACGACGGCGGACTCGGTGTCGTGAGCGCTGGTCTCCACGGGACTGCCCCTCTCCTCGGCCGGGCCACCGCCCAACCGCTGTCCACTACAGGATTCAGTATTCGCTGCCCGCTAAAAGCCCATCAATAGGCGTATCACTTCACTATCGTATAGCGCCTGGCGGTGGTGCTCCACTACAGTCGGCCGTACGGGGCCCGGCTCCGCGCTCTGATCGCCACGCGGCTGGAGGAGGTCGACAAGAGGATGTCCAGTACCCCCCGATACGGCGGGACCTTGCGACTCGTGGGCCCCGGCGGGGTCGACCACATCGACACGGCGAGCGCCTACTACGCCACGTCCGCGCAGATCCTGCGCGCGCTGTCCCGGCAGCTGTTCGCCTACCCGGCATCCGCCGACCTGTCCGACCCGACGGCGGCGTTCACGCCCGCGCCGGACCTCGCCGCCGAGGTGCCCACCGAGGAGAACGGCGGCATCAGCGCCGACCGGCGGACCTACACGATCCGGCTCCGCGAGGGTGTGCGGTGGAACTCGACACCGCCGCGCGAGGTGACCGCGCACGACGTGATCCGCGGCCTGAAGCGGCTGCCCAACCCGGTCTCCGGCGCGGGGGCCCTGCACTACTTCACCAGCACGATCGTGGGTTTCCGCGAGTACTGCGACGCCTACCGCACCGCGTTCGAGGGCCGCGAGCCAACGCCGGCGGCGCTGGCGGAGTTCCAGAACACGCACGACATCGCGGGCCTGCGGGCGGCCGACGACAAGACGCTGGTGTTCCGGCTCCGCCAGCCGGCCAACGACTTCCTGAACATCCTCGCCACCGGTTTCACCAGCCCCGCGCCCGAGGAGTACGACGCGTACCTGCCGGACAGCGCGGAGTTCCGCCGCAACACGCTGTCCTGCGCGCCCTACCGGCTCGCCGAGTACGCCGACAACGGGCTGAAGATCCTGCTGGAGCGCAATCCGGAGTGGCGCAAGGAGACCGACCCGATCCGCAACCAGTACGTGGAGCGGATCGACATCAGGGTCGGCAACGAGCCGGTGGCCGTGACGCAGCAGAAGATGGACCGGGGCGAGATCGACCTCGCGTGGTCGTACACGGCGGTGTCCTGGGCACGGCCCAAGGCGGGGCAGGACGCGGCTCCGCGCAGCTACCCGGGCTTCGCGCTCAACCCCTACCTGGTGTTCAACCTGCGCAGCCCCAACCAGGACGGCGCAGTGGGCAAGCTGGGCGTGCGCAAGGCCATCGCCCACGCGGTCAACAAGGTCGCGATCGGGGAGATCCTCGACGACCTGGACGCACCGAACACGCCGTTGCGCTCGGTGATCCCGGTGGGCAGCATCGGCCACCGGGACTTCAACCCCTACCCGACGCCCGACGACCGAGGCGATCCGGCCACGGCTCGGCGGTTGCTGGTGGAGGCCGGCTACGGCGACGGGCTCACGCTCATCGCGGCCGTGCGCGACATCGGCATCCACCTCAAGGTGATGGAGTCGGTGGCCGCCGACCTGGCGAAGATCGGCATCGCGCTGGAGTGGCGCAAGTACAGCCAGGCCGAGTACTACGGCTCGGTGCTGTCCGACCCGGAGGCCGGCCGGCGCGGCGAGTGGGACATCGCCGAACCGGGCTTCACACCGGACTGGTTCGGCAACAACGGCCGGGTGATCGTGCAGCCGCTGTTCCAGACCAACGACGTGCAGGGCACGACCAACTACGGCGGCTACAGCAGCCCGGTGGTGGACGCGCTGATCGAACAGGCGCTGCAGGAGCCCGACCCGGCAGCGGCCGAGCAGCTGTGGCACCAGGTCGACGTCGAGGTGATGCGCGACCTGCCGATCGTGCCGATCCTGAACTTCGCCGCCATGACGTCGCGGTACCACGGCAAGCGGGTGCGCAACGCCGTGCACGTGCCGCAGATCGAGTTCTTCGACATGACCAACCTCTGGCTGGACCCGCCGGAGGACTGACGCCCGGCGCACCACCGGCCGCGCCACCGCGGTGGCGCGGCCGACCGGTCAGCGCGCCAGGTCCTCCAGGCGGCGCACCAGCTCCGCCGGGCCGGGCAGCGACGCCAGCTCCTCCTGGACGGCGGCGGTGTTGGCGCGCAGCGACTCGTCGTGCAGCATCTGGTTGAGCACGTCGCCGTCGATGGACTGCTCGTCGGCCACGATGCCGATGCCCGCCTTGCGCACGGCCGGCGCGAGCGTCTCGTTGCCGGGGTAGAGCGGGTTCACGCCGACCACCTGCGGGATGCCCGCGTCGATGGCGGCCATGGTCGTGGTGCCGCCGCCGTGGTGCACCACGCCGTCGCAGGTGCGGAACAGCGGCTCCAGCGGGGTCCAGCCGACCGCGCGGACGTTGGCGGGCAGCTCGCCGAGCGGGGTCAGGTCGGTCTCGCCGAGCGCCAGCACGAGTTCGGCGTCCAGCGCCGACGAGGAGGCGAGCAGTCCCTTGAGCGGGCCGAGGCCGTCCGTGCCCGGCCGGTTCGTGCCCAGGGTGACGGCGATGCGCGGGCGGTCGCCGCGCTCGGGCAGGCGGTCGCCGAGCACCGCGCCGCCGGTGAACACGACGTCGCGCACGAACTCGCCCTCCGGCCGCTCGAACGGGAACATGCTCGGCGGCACGGTTTCCAGCACCAGCGCGGGATCGGCGAGCGCGGGCACGCCGTACCGCTCGAACACGTCCGGCAGCAGGGCGGCGATGGCCCGGTGCAGGCCGCCGGTGCGCACGATGCCGAGGTTGCGCTGGACGGCGGGCACGCCCAGCTTGCTCGCCACGATCAGGCCGTACGCGGCCGTCTGCTCGTACACCACCACGTCCGGCCGCCACTGCTCGACCAGCGCGAACGTGCGCTCGAAGAACGGGCGGTTCAGCTCGGCGGGCATGAGGGCGAAGCGGGACGGGTCGTCGCCGAGTGTCTCGTTCCACCACATCTGGGCGAACTCGGGGTTGTCCTCCAGCGTCTTGTTGAAGATCGCCATGCCGTCGAAGCCCGGTGCGACGTCGACGATGTGCAGGCCCGACGCGACGGCCTGGTCGGTGTGCTCGGCGAAGGTGACCAGCACCTCGTGGCCGGCGGCGCGCATCGCCCACGCCAGCGGGACCAGGGGGAACAGGTGGCTCACGCCGTCGGTCGAGCAGAACAGGGCGCGCATGTGCTCGTCGCCTCCCGGGTGGACGTCGAACCGAATACCGATACTATTTGTTATTCAAGCATATCGGAGGTGGCGTGGTGATCAACGTGTTTCAGCCGTCGCTGGGGGAGGAGGAACTGGCCGCGGTCCGCGAGGTCTTCGCCACCGGCTGGATCGGCAGGGGCAGCCGGGTGGACGCGTTCGAGGCCGCCTTCGCCGCCCACCTCGGTGTCGGCCGCGAGCAGCTGACCTCGACCAACTCGTGCACCGAAGCCACCTTCACCGCCATGACCCTGGCCGGGGTCGGTCCCGGTGACGACGTCGTCATCCCGACCGTGAGCTTCGTCGGCGCGGCCAACGCCATCGCCGCGCACGGTGCCCGACCGGTGTTCTGCGACGTGGACCCGCACGGCCTCAACCCCACCGTCGCCGACGTCGAGCGCGCGCTCACCCCGGCCACCCGGGCGGTCCTGCTGCTGCACTACGGCGGCTACCCGGGCGACATCGCCGAGATCGCCCGGCTGTGCGCGGAACGCGGGGTGCTGCTGGTCGAGGACGCCGCCAACGCCGTGGCCTCGTCGGTGCACGGCCGCGCGTGCGGGGTGTTCGGCGACTTCGGCGTGTGGAGCTTCGACCACGGCAAGATCGCCGTCGCCGTGGACGGCGGCATGCTCTACACCCGCGATCCCGACCTGGCCCGCCGGGCCGCCAAGCTCGTCTACTTCGGACTGGAGGAGCGCAGCGGCCACCAGCGCGCCGCCCGCGCCGCGGACCGGTGGTGGGAGATCGAGGTGTCCTCGTTCTCCCGGCGTTCGGTGATGAACGACGTGCTGGCCGCGATCGGCTGCGTGCAGCTGCGGCGCCTGCCGGACTTCCTCGCCCGCCGCGCCGAGGTGGTGGCCCGCTACGACGCGGCACTCGCCGACGTGCCCGGCCTGCGGACGCCACCGCCCCTGCCGGCCGGCCACCGCACGTCGCACTACTTCTACTGGGTGCAGCTGGACCCGGGGGTGCGCGACGAGGTGGCCGCCGACCTGTACCGGGCGGGGATCTACACGACGTTCCGCTACCCGCCGCTGCACCGCGTGCCGCTGTACCGGTCGGCGGCCGTGCTGCCGGGCGCGGACCGCGCCGCCGAGCGGACGCTGAACCTGCCGCTGCACCAGTCGCTGTCCGACGACGACGTGGACCTGGTGGTGTCCGAGTTGCGGGCGAGCCTGCGGCGGGTTATGCGGGGGTAAAGCTTTCGGCTGACCGTTTTTACATGCCTTGATGTTTGTATAACCAGAGCGGTATGTTCAATGCGTGACTGAGTCGTCTCGAACAGTGGGGAGGTGGGGGTTGTGACGGCGGCCGAACCGGCGATCGAGGCCTCCGGCCTGGTCAAGACATTCGGGGAGACCCGGGCGCTGGACGGCGTGGACCTCGTCGTGCCCACGGGCGGGGTGTACGGCTTCCTCGGACCCAACGGCGCGGGCAAGACCACCACCGTGCGCGTGCTCGCCACGCTGCTCCAGCCGGACGCCGGCACGGCCCGCGTGCTCGGCCACGACCTGATCCGGGAGGCCGACGAGATCCGCGCCCGGATGAGCCTGACCGGTCAGTACGCCTCAGTGGACGAGCAGCTCACCGGCAGCGAGAACCTCGTGCTGCTGGGCCGGCTGCTCGGCTTCACCAAGGCCGAGGCCGCCGAGCGCGGCGCGCAGCTGCTCGACGCGTTCGACCTGGCCGACGCCGCCGGCCGGCAGGTCAAGACCTACTCGGGCGGCATGCGCCGCCGGTTGGACATCGCCGCCAGCCTCATCGTCACCCCCGACCTGCTGTTCCTGGACGAACCGACCACCGGGCTGGACCCGCGTTCGCGCAACCAGGTCTGGGAGATCATCCGCTCGCTGGTCGAGGCGGGCACCACGGTGCTGCTCACCACGCAGTACCTGGAGGAGGCCGACCGCCTCGCGGACCGGGTCGCGGTGATCGACCGGGGTCGGATCGTGGCCGAGGGCACGCCGGGCGAGCTGAAGTCGTCCGTGGGCTCCGGCGCGGTGCACGTCCGGCTGGCGGAGGCGGGCCAGCGGTCCGAGGCCGAGCGCATCCTCGCCCGCGTCATCGGCGGGCAGGTGCACCTCGCGGCCGAGCCGGACGCGCTGTCCGTGGCGTCGTCCGACCCCGAGCGGGTCGGCGCGGCGCTGGTGGAGCTGAGCCGCGCGGGCGTGGCGGTCAGCGGCTACCGGCTCGCCGAGCCCAGCATGGACGAGGTGTTCCTGGCGCTCACCGGGCATCCGGTGGAGGTCGACGAGAAGGGTGCGGAGGAGGACGCGGCATGACCAGCTCGACAACGGCGACCGACGCCGACCGGCCCGCCGGCGCGGCACTGATCACCCGCACGCGGCCCAAGCGGCCCGGTGCGCTCGCGACGTCCTGGACGTTCGCCTGGCGGGCGCTGCTCAAGATCAAGCACGACCCGGACCAGCTCTACTCCTCGTTCATCCTGCCGATCATGTTCACCCTGGTCTTCACCTTCCTGTTCGGTGGGGCGCTGGCCGGATCGACCGGGGACTACCTCCAGTTCCTGATGCCGGGCATCCTGGTGATGACGGTGATCATGATCAACATGTACACGGGCATCTCGCTCAACACCGACATCACCAAGGGCATCTTCGACCGCTTCCGGGGCCTGTCGATCTGGCGACCGGGCATCCTCGCCGGCGCGCTGCTCGGTGACGTGCTGCGCTACGCGATCGCCCTGGTCGTGGTGACCGTGCTCGGCGTGCTGCTGGGCTTCCGGCCCGCCGGCGGTGTGCTGGGCGTGCTGGGGGCGTTCCTGTTCCTCCAGCTGTTCGCGTTCTGCCTGGGCTGGATGTGGAACGCGGCGGGCCTGGTGCTCAAGTCGCCCGAGTCGGTGAACCAGCTCAGCTCGATGGTGCTGTTCCCGCTGGTGTTCGCGAGCAACGTGTTCGTGCTGCCGGACACGATGCCCGGCTGGCTGGCGGCGGTCGTCAACGCCAACCCGATCACCCACGCGGTCACCACCGTGCGCGGCCTCACCGCCGGCGATCTGACCAGCGGCCAGCTGCTGGGGGGCCTGGTGGCGTGCGCCGCGCTGCTGGTGATCTTCGCGCCGCTGTCGATGTACCTGTTCCGCGCGAAGAGCCTGCGGTGACCGACGACCGGCTGCTGGCCCTGCTGGACGGCACCCTGGCCGACCCGGCCGTACCGCTGGTGCGGGCGGGGGACCTCGGCCTGATGCGCGGTGACGGCGTGTTCGAGACCGTCCTGGTCGAGCACGCCGTGCCGCGCGAACTGGACGCCCACCTGGACCGGCTCGCCCGGTCGGCCGCGCTCCTCGGCCTGCCCCCACCCGACCCGGCTGCCTGGCGGCGCTGCGTCGCCGCCGCCGTGGCCGGGTGGGGCCGCCCCGACGAGCTGTCGCTCACCCTCGTCTGCACGCGCGGCACCGCACCGGACGGCACCGCCACCACCGCCTTCGCCTACGGCATCCCGGTCTCGCCCAGGCGCAGGCAACTGCGGCGGACCGGGGTCGCCGCGCTGTCGCTGGAGCGGGGCCTGGACCCCGGGCTGGTGGGTCGCGCGCCCTGGCTGCTGCACGGCGTGAAGTCGCTGTCCTACGCGGTCAACATGGCCGCCACCCGCTACGTCGAGGAGCAGGGCGCGGACGACGCCATCTTCACCGCGCCGGACGGCACCGTCCTGGAAGGACCGACCTCGACCGTGGTCGTCGCGCACGGCGATGTCCTGCGCACCACCCCGGCCAGCCTCGGCGTGCTGCCCGGCACCACCCAGGCCGCGCTGTTCGCGGCGGCCGAGGCCGCCGGCTGGCAGGTGCGGACCGAACCGATCAGCGCGGCCGACCTGCACGCGGCCGACGGGGTGTTCCTGACCTCCGCGGGCCACAAGGTGACCCGCGTGCACACCCTCGACGGCACACGGCTGCGCGACTCGTCCGCGCTCGCCGCACACCTGGCCCGGCTGCTGGAGTCCCGCTACCCGAACCGGGCGGTCCACTCGTGCAACGACGCCACCACGTAGTCCGCCATCTCAGCGGTGATGCCGGGGTACACGCCGATCCAGAAGCTCCGCTCGGTCACCGCGTCCGTGTTGGCCAGGCTGCCCGACACCCGGAAGTTCCGGCCGGTGTACGCGGGCTGGCGCACCAGGTTGCCGGCGAACAGCATGCGCGTGGCGATCCGCCGCGACTCCAGGAACCGGACCAGCTCGTGCCGGCCGAACGGCGCGTCGGCGGCCACCGTGATGGCGAACCCGAACCAGCTCGGCTCGCTGTCCGGGGTGGGGGAGGGCAGCAGCAGCCACGGCAGGCCGTCCAGCCCCGCGCGCAGCCGCCGCCAGTTCTCCTGCCGCGCCAGGGTGAACTCGCCCAGCCTGCCGAGTTGGTTGAGCGCCAGCGCCGCCTGCAGGTCGGTGGTCTTCAGGTTGTAGCCCACGTGCGAGAACGTGTACTTGTGGTCGTAGCCCGGCGGCAGCCCACCCAGCCGGAAGGCGAACCGCCGGCGGCACGCGTCGTCCTGGCCCGGCTCGCACCAGCAGTCCCGGCCCCAGTCGCGCAGCGATTCCACGATCCGCGCCAGCACCGGGTTGTTCGTCGTCACGCACCCGCCCTCGCCCGAGGTGATGTGGTGCGCGGGGTAGAAACTCGCGGTGCTCAGGTCGCCGAACCCGCCGGTTGGCCGGCCCCGGTAGCGTGAGCCGACCGCGTCGCAGTTGTCCTCGACCAGGTAGAGACCGTGCTCGCGGGCCACGTCGCGGATCTCCTCGGCGGCGAACGGGTTGCCGAGGGTGTGTGCCATGACGATCGCCCGGGTGCGCGGCCCGATCGCCGCCGCCACCCGCTCCGGGGTGGTGTTGTAGGTGCCCAGTTCCACGTCCACGAACACCGGCACCAGGCCGTTCTGCAGGATCGGGTTGACCGTGGTGGGAAAGCCCGCCGCGACCGTGATCACCTCGTCGCCCGGCCGCAGCGCGTCGGCGCCGAGGGTGGGCGAGGTGAGCGCGGTGACCGCCAGCAGGTTCGCCGACGAGCCGGAGTTCACCAGGTGCGCCTTGCGCACGCCCAGCTCGCGGGCGAAGGCGCGCTCGAACCGCCGCGCGGTCGCCCCGGACGCGATCCGCAGCTCCAGCGCGGCTTCCACCAGGGCCGCGCGGTCCTCGGCGGTGAGCACCGCACCGGAGGTGCGGATCGGTGTGCGCCCGGGCTGGAACGCGCCCTCCGGCGCGGTCTGCTTGTCGTAGTCGTGGACGAGTTCCAGGATGCGCTGCCTGGTCTCGGCGCTCTCGTCGTCGGTCATGCCGCCTCCCTCACCGCGTCCACGAGTTCCAGGCCGCGCAGCGTCGCGGCGAGCACGTCGGGTCGGACCGCGCCCGCCCGGACGGCGCGGGCGAAGGCGGTGATCGCTTCCCGGAACTGGTCGGCCGCGGGCAGCCGCAGTCCGTCGCCGCGGCCAGGCCGCTCGACGCGGACCACAGGCGCGTGCGTCGGCAGCGGCGGGACCGCCATGGCCGAGGTGACGACGCGCAGCGCGCCGATCGCGCCGTCGGCGACCAGTGCGCGCACCGCCTCGTGCTGCGGGTGGTGGGCGAACATGCGGTTCTCCGCGACGCACCGGCCGACGCGCCGGGCCAGTTCCACGAGTTCCTCGGCGTCGGCGCGAGTGGTCGCCATGGGCTTCTCCACCAGCACGTGCTTGCCGGCGCGCAGCGCCTCCGCCGCCCACCGCGCGTGCAGACCGGTGGGCAGCGGCAGGTAGACGGCGTCCACGTCGTCCCGGTCGAGCAGCGCCCGGTACCCGGTGACCGCCGCGCAGCCGAACTCCCGGGCGAACCGCTCCGCCCTGCCCTGGTCCCTGCTGGCCACCGCGGTCAGGCTGGCGCCCCTGGCCAGTGCCAGGGCGGGCAGGAAGTGCCGCCACGCGACGCGTGCGCACCCCAGCACGTCGAATCGGACCGGGTGGTCCACGTCGTCGGTCATCCGTCCGCCTGACATCGGTCTGCGCGGTTCCCGCGGAAGAGCCACTCGGGCGTTTACTATATTTTATGTTAGCAGATTTCGGATGATCGGAGAGCAGTGCATGGTCAACGCGGACACCGCTCGCCAGCGGCAGCGCCAGGAGTGGGCCCTCTCCGCCCCGGGATGGCTGGAGTTCCGGGACAACCTCTCCGCGCGTTCCGGCACCATGACCGCCCGCATCCTCGCCGAGGCCGCCCCCCGCCCCGGTGACCGGGTGCTCGACCTCGCCTGCGGCATCGGCAACCCCACCGACGCGCTCGCCGCCGCCGTCGGCCCGACCGGGACGGTGCTCGGTCTCGACCTCTCCCCGGAGATGATCGCCGGAGCGCGGCAGTGGGCCGAGCGCGCCGGCGCGGCCAACGTCGAGTTCCGGGTGATCCCCGACGAACGCGAACTCGGTCTGCCGCCGGAGGAGTTCGACGTGGCGGTGTGCCGGGTCGGGCTCCAGTACATGCCCGAGCCCGACGCCGCGCTGCGCGCCGTGCACGAGGCCCTGGTCCCCGGCGGCCGGATGGTCGCCACCACGCTGGGCGATCCCGGACTCTGCATGGCGCTGCGGATCAGTTCCCAGGTGATCGCCAGGCACGTGCCGCCGCCCGACGGACCGCCGTCAGGTCCGGGCCCGGTGGCGCTGTCCGACGCGAACCGGCTGCGCGAGCTGTTCGCCGGTGCCGGCTTCACCGACGTGGTGGTGCGGCCGTTCGAGACGGCGCTGATCGAGATCGGTGACGCCGTGGCGTGCTGGCACATGTTCGAACGCACCATGGGGCCGCTGATCGCGCTGCTCGCCACCATGCCCGCCGACCGGGCGCGGGCGCTGCGCGCGGACGGTGTCGCGGCACTGCGCGCCGAGTTCGGTGCCGGGCCCGTGGTGCTGACCGGCCAGGCCCTGCTCACCTCGGGAACCAAACCACCGCGCTAGCCGCACAACCCCGCCGCGTGGCGACCGGGACCGCAAGTCCCACCAGCGGTCCCGGTCCAGCCGGCCCGCCCCGCGGCCACGCCGGCGCGGCGGGCGCGGGCGCGGCTCAGCCCCGTGTCGCCACGAACAGACCCCGGCCGTTGGGCTCGTCCGGCCGGAACCGCGCGGTGCACCCGGCTGCCCGGAACGCGGCCAGGTACTCGTCCAGGGTGAACAGCGAGACCACCTCGTACTCGGTGAACTCGCGGACGCCGGACGGTTCGGCGATGACGATGCGCACCTCCATCCGGGTGGCGCCGTTGTCCCGCGAGGAGTGCGTGACGCGGGAGACGACCCGGTGCTCGTCGCGCAGCAGGTGCCCGTCCACGTACCCGTCGAGGAACCGCTCCGGGAACCACCACGGTTCCACCACCAGCACGCCGCCCGGCCGCACGTGCGCGGCCATCCGGCCGATCGCCCGCCCCAGCTCCGCCGTGGTGGTCATGTAACCGATTGCGAAGCACAGGCACGTCACCGCGTCGAAGGTGCGGCCGAGGTCGAACTCGCGCATGTCGCCGAGGGTGAGTGGGACGTCCGGCAGCCGTGCGGCGGCGCGGTCCAGCATGGCCGGTGACGCGTCCACGCCGGCCACGTCGGGGAACTCGGTGCGGAAGGACTGGAGGTGGACTCCGGTGCCGCAGGCGACATCCAGCAGTGAGCCGGCGTCCGGGCGGTGCTCGCGGACCAGCCGGGTGATCAGCGCGGCCTCGGCGGCCCAGTCCTTGCCCCGGCTCACCAGGATGTCCTCGTAGACCTCGGCGTGCCGCTCGCTGTAGCCACCCATGGTGCTCCCCCCGATTGCCGCTCCGCAGGCCCAGCTATAGGATTTTACAGCAAGAGACCATCGGCTCTGGAGGACGGACATGCGGGTGCTCTTCCTCTCGACACCCCAGGCGAAGGATCTCCTGCCGATGGTCCCGCTCGCGTGGGCCCTGCGCGCGAACGGCCACGACGTGCGCGTCGCGACCTCCGGTGCGGCGCTCGCGGTGGCCGGCGGGCTGCCGGTGGTCGACTTCGGTCCGGCCGACCCGGGCTCGGCCGAGGCGATGCCGGAACTCGAACCCGCGCACCGCCGGATGGTCTGGTCGCGGCTGCACACCGTGGAGGAGGGCTGGCCCGTCCTCGGCTACGTGGCGAGCACGTTCGTGGACCCGATGGTGCGTGCCGCGCGCGAGTTCCGGCCGGACCTCATCGTGCACTCCCAGCTGCAGGGAGCGGGCCTGGTGACCGCGGCCCTGCTCGGCGTGCCGGCCGTGGAGCACGGGTTCGGGCTGTTGCGCACCGGACGGTTCTACGACGAGCTGGCTCGCCTGATCCCGGCGACGCTGGAGCGGCTGGGCCTGACGGCCGAGCACCTGGCGGCCGTGCCACGGGCGGTCGTGGACATCGCGCCGCCGTCCATGGTGCCGGCGCAGGAGGGCGCGTGGCTGCTGCGCCACATCCCGCACAACGGTGGCGGCGTGGTCCCGGCGGATCTCCGCCGCCGACCCGAGGGGCGGGCGCGCGTGGCCGTGACGCTCGGCTCGATGGGGCTGATCGGGCCGGACGTGGACGCGGAGGCGTTCCTCGGCCGGTTCCTGCCGCTGCTGGCGGACCTGTCCCGCCGGTCGGACGCGGAGTTCGTGCTGATCGGCATCGACCCCCGGCACATCGACCCGGATTCCCTGCCCTCGGGCCTGACGTACCTGCGCGAGTGGGTGCCCCTGCGCGAGCTGCTCGACGGCTGCACGGCCATCCTGCACCAGGGCGGCGCCGGCACCATGCTGAACGCGCTCGACGCCGGCCTGCCCCAGCTGACCGTGCCCGCCGTCGCGCCGAACTTCATCCACTCCGTGCTGATGCAGGACCGGGGGCTGGGCCGGTGGGTGACGCCGGACGAACTGGACGTCGAGGCGGTGGAGCGGCTGCTGTCCGACGACCGGGCGCGGGCGGCCGCGGCCGAGGTGCGCGCGGAGATCGCGGGCATGCCGACGCCACTGTCCCTGGTGGAGCGGGTGGAGGCGCTGGCCCGGTGACCAGGGCGTCACCCGGTGGACGCGGTGACCCGCGGCCACGCGCGGGGCGCGGTGACTGTGCGTCACCCAATGGAGTGGGATCGCATATATACTGTTGTCAGTATATTCTCGCCCTGTTATGTTCGGGGTACTTGTCGAGCCTTCCCGTTCCCGTGATCGAAACGACTAAGGAGCAGTCCCGTGAAGGACATCGCGCTGCTGACCGTGGACGGCCGGTCCCAACTGCGCATGGAACGCCGTCTGGCGCACCCGCCGGAGAAGGTGTGGAGCGCCCTCACCGAGCCCTCGCACATCAGCAAGTGGTACCCCTTCCCCGTGGCCGAGCTGGAGCTGAAGGAGGGCGGCAAGGTCAGCTTCGACGCGGGTGACGGCTCGACATTCGAGGGCATCATCACCGAGGTCGACCCGCCGAAGGTCTTCGCGTTCCGCGAGGAGGACGACCTGCTGCGCTTCGAGATCACCCCGGTGGACGGCGGCTCGCAGCTGGTCTTCTCGCACACCTTCGACGACCGCCCGGCCGCGGCCAGCAACGCGTCCGGCTGGACCGACTGCCTCGACGCGCTGGAGCAGGTCGCCGGTGGCGCTGACCAGGTGGAGGTCGACAACGACTCGGTCGCCCTGCACGAGCGGCTGGTCAAGGAGTTCGGTCTGGACGAGGGCGTGGTGCTGACCACCGGCGACGGCTGGATCGTGCGGTTCGAGCGGCAGCTGCGCGAACCCGCCGACAAGGTGTGGGCGGTGCTGTCCGGCGGCTCGGACGGCGTGTCCGAGGGCGACCCGGTGCCGTCGGGGTTCGCGCATCCCGGCGCCTCCACCGGCAAGGTGCTGTCCGCGGCTAAGGCCGAGCACGTCGAGTTCGAGTGGCTCAACGACGGCAAGCCGGCGGGAACCGTGCGCTACGAGTTCCGGCCCGGCAACGGCGGCGCGCGGCTGACGCTGACGCAGCAGGGTGACACGGGCTCGGCGGACCTGCGGGACTCGGCGCTGCACGCGTGGCACGGCCACATCGAGGGACTGGCGGCCGAGCTGTTCAAGGCGCGCGGCTGAGACAAGGACGCCGGTCGGGGCGGCGGGTGCGTAGTCTGCCCGCCGCCCCGGCTCACACCGCGAGGTCCGCGGGGGTCAGCGGCTCGTCCAGCAGCGTCCGGTAGCGGTCGGCCACGGACTGGTCCTCCGGTCGGGCGTCCAGCCAGGCCCGGACCCGTCGGGAACCCTCGATGTAGGTGGTGGAGTAGGCGCGCCACAGGGGATCGGTGAGGAACCGGACGGCGTGCGCGGCGCGCTGTTCGTCCACGAGCATCCAGCGCCGCAGGTAGGCCACGACCTCGTCCGGGTCGGCGCCCCGGTCGTGCAGGAGGATGGCCGCGTCCTGGCGGGCCGCCATGAGCAGTGTGGTGCGCCGGAGCAGGAGTTCGGACAGTTCGCCGTCCAGCGCCAGGCCGAGTTCCGCCAGCAGGTCCTGCGTCCAGCGACCCCACCCCGCCCCGAGCACGGCGGGCAGGGCGGCCTCCGCGATGCCCTCCGCCATCAGGCACTGGGGCGTGTTCACCAGTGCGATCGTCTGCTCGTCGTGCCCCTGCTCGCGCACCAGCACCCGCTCCTTGCGGCAGTGCTCGGTGTGGTGGCCGGGGTAGGCCTCGTGCGTCACGAGCAGTGGCAGCGCGGCCATGCGGTGCCGCACGTCGGAGTTGAGCGCGATCGCCGAGCGGTAGTGGCCGTGGTAGCGGTTGAACGCGTTCCACGGCCGGTCCGCGACCGCCTCGTAGGCGACCGACTCGTCCTCGGGCAGGCCGAACAGTTCACGGGTGCGGAGCCTGAGCCGGTCGGACACGGCGCGGGCGGCGGGCACGAGCTGGCCGGCCGGGACGCGGTCGTGCTCCTGGAACCGCGTCACGCGGTCGAGCAGGGGAGCGGAACCGGGCAGCAGCTCGGCGATCTCGTCGTGGATCGCCGCGTACACCTCGACGTCGGTCGGTTCGATCTCCACCCCGAAGTACTCCCGGACCTCCGCCAGGAACGGCACCTCCACCCCGGCGAGCCGGTCCGCGGTGCACGCGAGCGCGCCGAGTTGGCCGTCCAGGAAGCGTGACCGCCGCGCGGACAGGCCACTGGCGGGAAGGTCGGCGCGCAGTGCCCGGGCGTGTGCGGCCAGCGCGGCGGGGTCGGCGGGCGGCTCGTCGTCCACCTGGCGGGCCAGCCGCGGGTCGCCGAACCAGCAGTCCACGAAACCCGGGACCAGCCGACCGATCCGCAACCCGAGCAGCAGGTACTCCCGGACAACCGGTTCGCTCACGACACCTCCCGAATTCGCTATTTGATAGTAAAGTAACCGAGGTGGGCTACGGGAGGAAGCACGCCGAGCTGTACGACGCGGTGTTCGTGAGCCGGGGCAAGGACTGGGCCGCTGAGGCGGACGCCGTCGCCGAGGTCGCGCTGGACCGCTGCCCCGGCGCGAGGTCACTGCTGGACGTCGCGTGCGGCACGGGCGCGCACCTGGCCGCGTTCGCCGGGCGCTTCGCGCACGTGGCGGGCGTGGAGCCGGCCGAGGCCATGCGCGAGATCGCCGAGAGCCGGGTGCCGGGCCTGGTCGTGCACCCGCACGACATGCGCGAGATCGCCGTCGACCGCGAGTTCGACGTGGTCACCTGCTTGTTCTTCGCCGTCACGTACATGCCGACGCCGGAGGACCTCGCGACCGCGATCGCGGCGATGGCGCGCTGCCTGGCTCCGCGCGGCGTGCTGATCGTCGAGCCGTGGTGGTTCACCGACCGGTTCATCGACGGCTACGTGGGCGGTCATATGTCCAAAGAGGACGGTCGGGTGGTCTCCCGCATCACCCACTCGGTGCGCGAGGGCGACCGCGTCCGCATGACCATCCGGTTCGTCGTCGCCGACCGCACCGGTATCGACGGGTTCACCGAGACCGAGGTCGTCTCGCTGTTCACCGAGGACGACTACCACCGGGCGTTCCAACGCGCGGGCCTGGTCGGCGAGTACCTGCCGGGCTGGGTGAACGGCACCGGGCTGTTCGTGGCGCAACGGCCGATGTGACGGGAAGAACCAGTGGCGATCCCGGACGGGAGGAGACCTTGGTGAGCGCGAACGCCAGCCCCGGCGGTACCACCGCGGCGACGACCGGCACCCGAACGCTGACCTTCCTCGGGCCGGGCGACCCGGACCACCTCGACCCGGACAGCGGCTACCACCTGCGCCCGGGTCAGGTGCTGCGGGTGCTGTCGCGGCAGCTGTTCGCCGTGCCCGTGGTGGCGGACGTGGCCGAGCGCGACCAGGTGTTCGTGCCCGTGCCGGACGTGGCGGAGGCCGTGCCAACGCAGGACAACGGAGGCCTGTCCGCCGACCTGCTGACGTGCGTCGTGCGGCTGCGCCCCGGCGTGCTGTGGGACACCGAGCCACCACGCGAGGTCACCGCGCACGACTTCGTCCGGGGCCTGGCCCGGATGACCGACCCGGGGCACGCGGGCGACGTGGCCCGGTTCTTCACCGACACCGTCCGGGACGTCCGGGCCGCGGACGACCGGACCCTCGTGTTCCACCTCCACCACCCCGCCAACGACCTGGTCAACCTGTTGTCCACCGGCTATGCCACCGCGCTGCCCGAACCCCACGAGGGCGAGCGCTCCGCCGGCCCGTACCGGGTGGCGCACCGGACGGACGACGCGGTGGTGCTGGAGCGCAACCCGGTGTGGCGGCCGGAGACCGATCCGGTCCGGCGGGCCGAGGCGGACCGGATCGTGGTGCGCCGGCACGGCCCGCGCGCCGATCCCGCCTGGCCGTTCGGCATCGTGACGTGGAACGGCGCGGCGACCGACGAGCACTGCCCCGGCTACACGCTCAACCCGTACCTGGTGTTGAACCTCCGGGCCGGTGGTGCGCTGTCCGACCTCCGGGTGCGCCAGGCGATCGGCTACGCCGTGGACAAGGTCGCGGTGCGCGACATCTTCGCGGCGCTGCCCGGCGTGACCGCGGTGCCCGCGCACTCCATGGTGCCGCCCGGCGCGCTCGGCTACTCGAAGTACAACCCGTACCCGACGCCCGGCGACCGCGGCGACCCGGAGAAGTCACGCGCGCTGCTCGCCGAGGCCGGTTTCCCGAACGGACTGCGGCTGGCGATGCTGGTGCGCGACAGCCCGCTGCACCGGTCGGTGTTCGACGCCTGCGACGCGGCGCTGGCCAGGGCGGGCATCGCGCTGGAGCCGAAGTACCTGTCCACGCCGGCGTTCTACGCGGAGTTGATGTCCGACGAGACCGGGCACTGGGAGCTGGCCGCACCGGGCTGGACGCCGGACTGGCACGGCAACAACAACCGGTCGGTCATGGTGCAGCTGCTGCGCGGCGCCGGGAACTACGGCGGCTACGAGAACCCGAGGCTGGACGCTCTCATCGGCCGCGCGCTGGGCGCGGTGAGCCTGCCGAGGGCCGCGCTGCTGTGGCACCAGGCGAACATCATGGCCATGACCGACCTGCCGGTGATCCCGGTGGTCGCGTTCGCGTGCCGCTGCTGCGCGGCCCGGACCGGTGCGACCGGGCGCTGGCCGTAGACCCGGCCCGGGTTCAGGCGATCCCGGCCAGGGCCACGAGGCGGTCGAGGTCGGCGCCGAACCAGACGCCGGTGGTCTCCCGGTCGGCCGGGAGCTGCCGGGCGGCCTCGGCGGCCACGGCGACCAGGGCCTGGCAGTCGGGCACGTCCTGCGCGCCGGCCGCGGCCTCGGCCGCCAGCACGTGCAGGGCACCCCAGAGGGCGAGGTCGGCGGAGGCGGTGGGGGCCTCGGCGGACAGGTGGCGGGCCGCCGCCACGGTGTGGTCGCGGCATTCCCGGAAGTGCCCGAGGAACAGCAGAGCCGTGCCGGTGTGCCAGGCGCAGCTCGCCATCAGGAGGGGATCGGGCGACTGGGCCGCGGGGGTGAGGGCGCGGTCGGCGACCAGCCAGGCCAGGTGGTGCTCGCCGACCCGGGTCAGCAGGGCGCGGGCCAGGTGGTAGGCCCGCACGAGGAACTCCCCGGAGTCGCCGCGCCGCGTTGACCAGTGGTGGGAGCGCGCGGCGGCGAGGGCGGCGCCCACCCGGGACCAGCTGGCCGACGAGCCGGCGCTGCTGTGCAGCAGCACGGCGCTGATGCCGTCGGTTCGACCGCCGCCCCAGGCCCGGTAGTGGAACCGGCCGGCGGAGAGGTCCACCCAGCGCGACTGGCCGGAGGTGGGGCCGGGATCGCGGGAGTTGGTCATGGAGCGCCTCCGACGGGCGTGGCTTGCCGGCGCCCGCCAGGGGCAGGCCGGGATGTCCCGTGAGGAGGAATTGTGGCCGGCGCGGCGCCCGGCCGGCCCGAACCGGCTGGGGGTGGCCGCGGGTACGGGAGTTGGCCCCAACGCGGGCCGCTCCCCGGCCACCCCAACCGCGTGCGGTGGGCCCGGATCAGGGGCGTGACCGCGCGCGGCGGGCGCCCGTGACCGTGCTACGACTCCAGGGGGCGGACGGTGAGGATCTGCTGCGCGTACCCGACCGGTCCGCGGACGTCGTGCAGGACGGTGCTGGTGAGCCCCTGGCCGTGGCTGCCGAAGACCACGCTGGTGTCCAGACCGGTCCAGCGGCCCTCCGGCTGGCGGTAGAGGTGGATCGACAGGTCGACGTTGGGGAACATCCACTTGGTGGGTTCCTGGCGCACGGCGATGCCGTTGGCGGTGTCGACGAGCGCGACGTAGGACGCCAACGGGCTGGCCGGCTCGCCGGCCACGAGTTCGACCGGGGTGGACACCCACGCCGTGGTGCGTCCTGGCTGGGGTGCGCCGACGGGCCGGACGTCCAGGGAGGCGATGTACCCACCCGGCCACAGCGAGTCCATCGGCCAGGGCCGCAGCGACTCGGGCGCGGGCAGCGGGTCGGGTTCGCCGCCGGCGACGATGCTGGTGTCCAGCGCCGCCAGCAGCCAGACGCGGGCCCGGACCACCGGACGCCCGGCGATGACGACGGTGGCGTCCACCAGTTCGATGGTGCGGCCAGGGCGCGCGGTCTCCACGTGGATGTCGAACTCGTCCACGGCGATGCGGCCCAGGATGTCGAAGCTGATGCGGCTGACCAGCAGGTCAGGGCGGCGCTCCCGGGCACGTGCGCGGTCGATCGCGTGCACGATGAGACCGCCGAGCGGGCTGAAGTGCTGCTCGTCGTCGCGCCACGCGCCGCCGGCGTGGGGGGTCGGCTGGTAGCGGTGCTCGCCGAGCCGCTCGAAGTAGCTGGGCCTGCGCTCGTCGGGGGTGTTGGTCAACGCGGTTCTCTCTGCTCGGCTGGGCTGGTCGGGGACTCCAGCGTATTGGTGAGCCCGACGTGGCCGGTGGTGCCCGTGCCGATGCTGGCGTGCTGGGCCGGCCGCCGGTCGGCTGGACCCGCCCGATGCCGGCCAGCGCGGTCAGCCGAGCGCGCAGCTGACCGCGGGGAGAACGTTGGCGCCGGTCCAACTCGCCTGGAAGCCGAAACTGGCTGACCCACCGGGCGGCAGGGCGCCGTTCCAGGTCAGGTTCCGCGCCATCGCCACCATTCCGCTCTGCGTGACCGCGGCGTTCCAGGCCTGGCTGATCCGCTGCCCGTCGCCGGGGGCCGCTGCCACGGCGGGATACCAGCGGTCGGCCATCTTCTGGAAACCGGAGTCGCCGGGTCACACCCCGGCGTTGGTGTCCGTGGCCGCGGTGAAACCCGTCCACTGGTCCAGCACGGTGATCGGCGACTGGGCCGTGCTCTTCCCGGCGGCCCAGCCCGGGATCGCCTTGTTCAGCGCCACCACCCGCTGCGGACACGCCGCGCAGCCGCTCGGCTCCACCGGGATGATCCGCGCGACGAGGATCTTCATGCCGGGGTTGCTCGCCCGCATCCGGTCGACCAGCTTCGAGTACGCGGCCAGGATGGCGTCGGTGCTGACCGTGCCGCCCCACAGGTCGTTGGTGCCGGTCGCCCACCGCGGGTAGCTGGCGTCTCGTCCACCGGCTCATCGCGCGTGACGACTCCCCTGGCCGAGCCCACACCGCGCAGCGCGGCCGGGCGAGGCGGTCAGCGCACGTCGCGGAGGTCCTGGGCGCGGCGGTCCACCAGGGTCAGGCTGGTGAGCAGCGAGACCAGGCACAGCGCGGCCAGGTACCACGCGAACAGGTCGCGCTGGCCCACCTCGGTCAGCCACTCCAACAGGTACGGGGCGGTGCCGCCGAACAGCGCGACCGCCATCGCGTAGGGAAAGCCCATGCCCGCCGAGCGCACGTCGGTGGGAAACATCTCCGACATCAACGTCGGGGCGATCGACCCGTAGAACGCGAACACCAGCAGTGCGAGCGCCTGCACCAGGAACAGGCTGACCGCGCTCGGGGTCAGCACGAGGAACAGCGGCACGGCCGTCAGCGCGCCCAACCCGCAGAACACCAGCATCCACAGCCGGCGGCCCCACCGGTCCGAGGCCCAGCCGAACACCGGGAGCACCACGCAGAACAACGCCTGCGCCCCGAGCGAGGCCAGGTCGATAGCGCGCGCCGCCCCGGGGTTGGCGGTCTTGGCGTAGCTGGGCAGGTACACGGCGAACAGGTAGAACCACACCGTGGCGCCGACGGTCATGCCGAACACCTGGAGCGAGGCCCGGGGGTGCCGGCGCACCCCGGCCAGCAACGGGGTCCGCCGAGCCGCGCCGCCGACCTCGGTGAACGCCGAGGTCTCGGTCACCGCCCGGCGGATGAGGAAGGTGACGACCCCGGCCACGGCGCCGAGCGCGAACGGAATCCGCCAGCCCCACTGGGCGAGCTGCTCGGCCGACAGCCACGACCGCAGCGCGAGCGAGGTGGCCACTGCGGCCATGGTGCCCAGGATGTCGCTGACGTACAGCGCCGAGGAGAACAGCCCGCGCCGGTGCGGTGGCGCCAGCTCGGCCAGGTAGGACGATGTGGTGGCCAGCTCGCCACCCGTGGACAGCCCCTGCGCGATCCGGGCGAGCAGCAGCAGGGCCGGTGCGGCGAAGCCGATCTGCTCGTAGGTCGGGCAGCCGGCGATGAGCAGCGACCCGCAGGCCATCAGGCCCACGGTGAGGACCATGCCGGCGCGGCGGCCGAACCGGTCGGCCACCGCGGACAGCAGCAGACCGCCCAGCGGCCGGAAGAAGAACCCCACCGCGAAGATGGCCAGCGCCTGGAGCAGTCCCGCGGCCTGGGAGGTGTGGGGGAAGAAGCTCGCGGCGAACACCGAGGAGAACACCGCGTAGACGTTCCAGTCGTACCACTCCAGCGCGTTGCCCAGGCCGCTGGCGACCAGTCCCCGCCGCCGCGGCTGGGCTGGGCACACCGGCTGGTTGGTCGCGGCCGACTGGCCTGCTGTGGACTGGCTCATGGCAACTCCCGCTGCGGACCGGGGCCCTGCGTCCGGCGGCGCCTGGCGCGCACGTCCCCCACGACGAACACCAGCACGCCCGCCCACACCAGGCAGTAGGGGCCCAGGCCGGTAGAGCCGAGGTTCTCGTGAAAGCCGAACAGGCCGATGAGGAACTGGATCGTGGGGGTGAGGAACTGCAACATGCCCACCGTGGTGAGGGGGACGCGGTTGACCGCGTGGCCGAACAGCATCAGCGGGACGGTGGTGGCCAGGCCGGTGCTGACCAGCAGCAGGTCCTGGACCGGGTCGGGGCCGAAGTGGTTGTTCCCGGACGCGCCGGTGATGGCGAGGAACACCAGGGCGGGCCCGGCCAGCGTGGCGCTCTCCACCGCCAGGCTCTCCAGCACACCGGTGTTGGCGCGCTTCTTCACCAGCCCGTACAGCCCGAAGGAGGCGGCGAGCGCGAGCGCGATCCACGGCGCGCGGTCGGAGAGCACGACCAGCCAGGCCACCCCGATGCCGGCCAGCACGAGCGCCACCCGCTGGGCCGCCCCCAGTGACTCGCGCAGCACGAGCAGGCCGAGCAGGGCGCTGAACAACGGGTTGATGTAGTAGCCCAGGGACGCCTCGATCACGTGGCCGTTGTTGACCGCCCAGACGTAGCAGCCCCAGTTCAGGCCCACGAAGCAGCCGGCGGCCATCAGCATGAGCAGGACGCGGGGCTGGCGCCACAGGCCCACCAGCCACCGCCAGCGCCGGCGCAGCGCCAGCACGGCCAGGACGAACACCAGCGACCAGAGGATGCGGTGCGCCAGGATCTCGACCGCGCCGGCCGGTTCCAGCAGCGGCCAGTACAGGGTCAGCAGACCCCACGCGGTGTAGGCGCCGGCGCCGGCGAGGAAGCCCGCGGTGTGGTTGGGGGAGGCCGGGTGCGCGGTGTCCACAACGGACCGGGGGGTGCGTGGCCGGTTCATCGGGAGCTGGTCCTGGTGGCGGCCGGGCGGGTGCGGGCCGGTGCGGTGAACCGCCGCAACCACATCCGCAGGTCGTGCCCGGGGCCCCGATCCCGAGTCCGGTAGGTGCGGCCGCGGTCCTCCTGCGGGTGGGCGGGTAGGTCCTCGCCCTGCTCCACCCGTTCGAGCAATGCCACCAGCCGGGTGAGGGCCAGTTTCTCGGCGCGGCAGTAGAGGTGTTCGGCGGTCTCACCGCCGTGCACGGGCGGGCGGACCACCTCGATCAGCGGTCCGGTGTCCACGCCCTGGCTGACGTGGTGGATGGACACCCCCACCTTGTCCGGTTCGCCGTTGTACAGCGCGAAGAACACGCAGTGGTTGCCCCGGTAGTCGGGCAGGTGGCCGCCGTGCACGTTGACGATCCGCGGCCCGGCCGCGGCGAGCACGCGCCGGCGCAGGATGGAGCACCCGATCACCACCGTGACGTCGGGTCGGGCCGTGGCCAGCCCCTCGGCGACCTCGCGCGCGTTGATCGACTCCACCACCACGGCATCGCGCGCCAGTGACCACAGTGGAGGGTCGTGCCGGAAGTACTCGCGGCGGTAGCGGTCCTTGCCGGTCAGCAGCCGGCGGTACTCGTGGTACTTGTAATAGGCGTAGTCGCGGTAGCGGCGCCGCCGCAGCAGTCGCCTGACCTTGGCCGCGCCCGGCTCGACCGCGGTGAAGACCACGTCGAACCGGCCGCGCAGCAGGGACTCCAGGTAGCGGTGGTGGTGGTCGTCCGCGCGCAGGATCGCGACGCGCAGGGGATTCATGCCGCACCCCCCGATGAGGTCCGGTCCGCCGCCGGCACCAGGGGCGCGGACGGCGGCGCGATGGTCAGTTCGATGCCGGCGACCGCCGTCTCGGCCGCGGTCACCGCGTCCCGTTCGGTCTCGCCGACCGCGATGACGTGGCCGACCCGGTCACGGAACGAGTGGTGCACGGTGAGCCGCTGCCCCGGGGTGGCGGTGCACCGCACGTCCACCACGCCCGGCACGGCCCTGGCCCGGTCCAGCCCGGTGACGGCGCTGAGCGTGCCGTCGCCGGGCACGGTGACGAACCGGATGGCGGCGTGGTGTCCGGCCCCCTCGGCCAGGCGGGGACGCCGGCCGAGCGCGGCGCCGAGCACGGCCGCGATCAGGTCCCGGCCGGTGGCGAGCCGGACGAGGTGCGGGATCATGCCGCCGGCCAGCCGGGGGTTGACCTCGACGACGGCCGGTCCCCGGGCGGTGTGGCGCACTTCCACGTGGGCCGGCCCCCAGGTCAGGCCCAGCAGGCGCACGGCTTCCCGCGCGGTGTCGGCGATCCCCCGGGCCTGTTCCTCGGGCAGCCGCGCCGGGCAGTCGTGGCCGACCTCCACGAAGAACGGCGGCGCCCCCAGGTGCTTGGCCACGATCGCGTAGACCTCGCCACCGAGCAGCTCCACGGAGTACTCCGGCCCGGTCAGGGCCTGCTCGACCAGGACACGGGGTTCGACGGGCATGCCGCGTTCGTTGTGCCGGGTGCTGAGCAGCCGCTCCGCCCACGACCGGGCCTGCTCCGGTCCCTCGCAGGCGCGCACCCCCTCCGAGCCCGAGCCCTGGCACGGCTTGACCACCACCGTGCCGCCCAGCCGTCGGGCCGCTTCGGCGGCCTGGTCCGGGGTGGCGCACTCGACGTGGTCGGGGCTGGCGGGCAGCACGGACAGGACCCGGCGCTGCACCGCCTTGTCCCGGCAGCGCCGGACCGCCTCGGCGTCCGGCCCCGGCAGCCCCAGCTCGGCGGCGAGGGCCGCGGCGGCGGCGATGAAGTACTCGCTGCTGGAGGTGACCGCGCCGACGGGAGCGCGCTCGGCCAGCCGGGCGCAGCTCTCCCGCAGTGCCTCGGCGTCACCGGTGTCGGTGCGCACCACCTCCAGCCCGATGCCGTCCGCGTAGGGGTAGCGCGCCGGGTCGGCGGCCAGCAGCACCGGCCGCAGGCCCAGGGCCCGCCCGGTGGTGGCGAACAGCAGGCCGGTGCCGGTGGTGTTGCTCTCCACCAGCACCAGCCAGGGCGCGCCCGCGGTGCGCACGTCGGTCCCGCTCAATCCCGCCACCTCCGGATGCCCCGCGCGACCGTCTCCACCAGTTCCCTGCGTCGGGAGCGCAGTAGTTCGCCCCAGGCGCGGTCGGCCGCGACGTGCTCGGCCAGCCGACCCCGCAGCCGCTCGAACTGGTCGGCCACGGAGCTGCCGCCGGGGCCCCCGCCGTGGACGGTGTCCGCCACCACCTGCGCCGGACTGGGCACCTCGGTGCGGGCACCGCCGACCAGCACGCCGCGCTGGCCGTTGCCGTTGCCGTTGGCCGGGGCGGTGCTGTCCGCCTCGGCCAGGCACTGGCGGACCAGGGCGCCGACCTGGTGGTGGGCCTGGCGGAACGGGACGCCGTCCCGGACCAGGCGGTTGGCCAGTGCGGTGGCGGTGGTCCACCCCTCGGCCGCGCGGTCGGCCATCCGGTCGGGACGGGGCACGGCGTCGGCGGCCATCAGCCGGGTGAGCACGACCGCGTCCCGGGTGGCGCGCAGCCCGTCCCAGATCCCCGAGACCCCCTCGGTGCCGATCTCGATCGAGTTGGTGAACGGCACGCCCTTGCTGGCCATGACCAGCGTCTGGGCACTGGCGGCGACCACGGCCGGCTTGGCCTTGATGTGTTCGAGCAGGAACGCGTTGCGCTTCTGCGGCATGATCGAGCTGGTGCCGACCAGGTGGTCGGGGAAGTCGAGCAGGCCGAACTCCTGGGTGCTCCACAGCTGGGCGTCGGTGGCGAACCGCCCGGTGGTCAACGCCAGCGACGTGGCGGCGAACAGCACCCGCAGCGGCACGTCCCGCGAGGCGACCCCGTCGATGCTGTTGGTGGCGGTGTGCTCGAAGCCGAGCAGGTGGGCCACGCGGGCGGGGTCGATGGGCAGGTCGGTGCCGCCCACCCCGCAGGCGCCCATCGGACAGCACCGCAACCCGTCGGCGGCCTGCCGCAGCGCGGCGATGTCCCGGTCCAGCGCGGTGGCCACCCCGAGCAGGTAGTGCCCGTAGGTGACCGGGACAGCCGGCTGGAAGTGGGTGTAGACCGGCATCACCACGTCGGCGTACCGACGTGCCCGGCGCAGCAGGATCACCTGCAGCCGAACGGCGTCCTCGAACAGGCCGCGCACCTGCTCGCGCAGGCGCAGCTGCAACACCGTGGCCTTGAGGTCGTTGCGGGACCGGCCGGTGTGCAGGCTGCCGCCGATCTGGTCACCCAGGACCTCGATGAGGTGGTCCTCGTACATCAGGAACAGGCCGCGGGGAGCGACCCGACCGCGCAGCGGCGCGAAGTCGGCCTCCCGCAGCCGTTGGATCAACTTGAGCAGCGCGGCCACCCGGGACCGGGGCACCAGTTCGCACTCGGCCAGCATGACCAGGTGGGCCAGGTCGATCTCGGTCATCGGCCCCAGTTCCGCGTCGATGTCGTGGTCGGCGTTGTCCCCGAACACGATCTGCCGCGCGGTGGGCGTGAGCGTCCGGGTCACCCGGCCGGTGTTCACCGCCATGTGCGGCGTCCTCCCCTCAGCTCCGCGGACACGGGCGCGGGCTCGTTGCGCAGCACCTCGTCGAGGCTGCGGCGTTGCCAGGGCAGGAAGGCCCAGCCCGAGGTGCCCCTGGTCGGGTCGGCCACCGGGGTGGGTTCCCGCTCGCCGCGGTCCAGCAGGTGGTTCTCGGCCAACCAGCCGGCGTGGTAGACGGTGTCCTGGTAGCGGTAGCCGTCGTCCGGGCACATGATCACCGTGGTGGCGTCGGGATTGCGCTCGGCGAACCAGCGGCCGACCAGGTAGGCGGCGCCACTGGTGGGCCCGGTGAACAGCGCGTGCCGGCGGAACAGCTCCCGGGTGGCCTGGTAGGCCTCGGCCGCGCCGACCCAGTGCACCTCGTCGAAGGTCCGGTGGTCGAGGTTGGCCGGCATCAGGCTGTTGCCCAGGCCCCGCAACCGCCGATGGCCGTCCGGCTGTCCGAACAGGACGCTCAGGTGGGTGTCCACGCCGATCGCGCGCATCTCGGGGAAGGCGGTGCGCAGGTTGTTGGCCGTGCCGCACATCGACCCGCCCGAGCCGACCGGCCCGACCAGGCAGTCCACCTGCCCGACCGCTTCGGCGACGGCCTCCGCGGCCAGCGCGTAGGCCAGCGGGTTGTCCGGGTTGCTGTACTGGTTCGGGCAGAACGTGTCGGCGATCTCGGCCCGCACCTGGGCGACCCGGTCCAGGCGGGCGGCCTGGTAGCCGCCGACCGGGGAGGGGTCGCGCACGATGTCGACCCGCGCGCCGAGCAGTTCCAGGCGCTCCCGCAGCCGGTCGTCGATCACCGGGTCGCTGACCAGGACCAGCGGGTTGCCGGTCAGCGCGGTGCGCATGGCCAGCCCGAGCCCGAAGGTGCCCGAGGTGGTCTCGACGATCGTGGTGTCCGGGCGCACGTCGCCGCGCAGCGTGGCGGCACGCAGGATGTGGTCGGCCGGCAACAGCTTCATCAGGGAGAACACCGCCGCGTAGGTGTTGCCGGTCAGCCGGACCAGCCGGGGGAGGCGGTACGCCTCGACCGCGTCGGCCAGGGCGGCGCGCCGGTTCACCGGGCCACCTCCTCGGTGGTGACGCGCAGCACGCGCGCCGGGCCGAAGCCGCGTTCGTCGAGCAGCCGGGCGCAGCGCTCGACGTGCTCGGCGACACCGGGCGTCGCCGGGTCGAAGATGATCGAGGCCACCGTGCCGCTGTGCGAGACCTGGACGCCCAGACCGCCGGTCCGGGCGGCGACCTCCCGCAGGACGTCCAGCCCTCGGGTGGGCAACCGGCGCTGGTTGATCAGCGCGCTGGCCTCAGCGACCCGGGCCAGCAGCGGCACCGAGCCGGTGTCCAGGGCGTGGCGCAGCACCCCGAGCAGCACCCGGAACCGGCCGATCTCCTCCGCGGTGTAGTCCGGCGGTCGCAGCGACAGGGTGTCCACGCCGGTGTGCGTGGGATCGGTGTCGCACCCGACCAGGATCATCTCCGGCAGGGCCCGGTCGAAGTCCTCCAGCACGCGCCCGGAGCGCTGGCCGAACAGCACCGCCCGGTTCTCCAGCATGACCGAGTCGGACGCGCCCTCCGCCCGCACCGCCAGCGTGGCCAGCCGCTCGACCGGCAGGTCGAGTCGGTAGCAGTCGGCGGTGGCGCGCAGTGCGGCTGTCACGTCGCATGTGGACGTACCCAGTCCGACACCCGGGGGTGTGCCCGCGTCGTGGATCACCAGCTCGCCGCCGGCGGACTGCGGCACGTGTTCCCGTAACAGCAGTTCCGCCGCGGCACGGGCCTTGGTCTTCCACTGTGGACTGACGGTGACCGTGGGCGGCTCGGTGGACGGGTGCGGGAACGGGCGGAACTCGGCGGTGGTGACCAGGGTGGGCAGCGGCAGGGTCACCAGGGCCGGGTGCGGCTGTCCGCTGCCGTCGTCGAAGGCACCCTGGAGGAGTTCGCCGTGGTGGCCGATGGCGCTGCCCCGGCCGAGGCTCCGGATCGGCCACAGCGGTTCGGGGTGCGCCTCGGACGGCGGTGTGGGCGAGCGTCTCTGCGTTGAAACGGCCATGATCAGATATCTCCTCGGGCTCACCGGGTGAGCGCGTTGAAGCGAGTGGGCACGCGTCGTCCCGGCAGGCTGCCAACCTCGGTCCGACGCGCCCCGCACGTGGGTACTGCGGTGCTGCTCGTCGTGCTCGAACTCGTGCGCGGGTAGCGGTGTCAGCGCTTCTGGACGGGCGGGGGCCCGGGCCGCCTCACCCGTCGTCGGCGCCCCGTTCCCGGTCGCAGAACCACGCCGCGGCGTCGGCCAGCACCCGAGCGGCGTGCGCCAGCGCCCGCTCGTCCAGCCGGAAGGCGGGGTGGTGGTGCGGCGGGTTGTCCGCACCGGGCACGCCCGCGCCGACCAGCAGGTAGACCCCGGGCACGTGCTGTTGGTAGAACGAGAAGTCGTCACCCCCCATGACCGGTGTGTAGTGGGTCAGCGCGTCCTCGCCGAGTTGGCGGCGCACCGCCTCGGCCACGCTGTCGACCAGTGCGCGGTCGTTGTCCACGGCGGGCGGACCGAACCGGAAGCTCACCTCGGCCCGCGCGCCGAAGGCCTCGGCGACCCCGTGCACGACCCGCTCGATCCGCCCGGGCGCGGCCTGCCTGACCCGCTCGTCCAGGGCCCGGATGGTGCCGCCGAGCGCCGCCCGGTCGGCGATGACGTTGATGGTCTCGCCGGCGTGGAACCGGGTCACCGACACGACCAGGGAGTCCTGCGGGTCGGTCTCGCGCGCCACGAGGTGGTTGAGGCTGGTCACCACCTGCGCCGCGACCGCCAGCGGGTCCACGGTCTGGTGGGGCAGGCCGGCGTGCCCGCCCTTGCCGTGCACCAGCACCTCGAAGTAGTCGGTGCTGGCCATGAGCGGGCCGGGCCGGACGCAGACCCGGCCCACCTCCAGCGGCGCCCACAGGTGTTGGCCGATGATCGCCTGCACGCCGTCCAGCACCCCCGCCTCGACCAGTTCGGGAGCACCGGAGGGGACCTGCTCCTCGCCGTGCTGGAAGATCAGCCGGATCTCCCCGCGCAGCAGGTCGCGCAGCCGGTGCAACACCGACGCCACGCCGAGCAGCACGGCCACGTGCCCGTCGTGCCCACAGGCGTGCATCACGCCGGGGTTCACCGAGGCGTAGTCCAGCCCGCTGTCCTCGGTCACCGCGATCGCGTCGATGTCGGCGCGCAGCGCCAAGGTCGGGCCGGGCCGACCGGTGCGCAGCCGGCCCACCACCGCGGTGGGCACGGGGAACGCCACGTCGAGCCCCAGCGCGGACAGGTGATCGCCGATGTAGCGGGCGGTCTCCCGCTCCCGGAAGGACAACTCCGGGTGCCGGTGCAGATGGCGGCGCCAGTCCACCAGTCGCGGCCACAGATCCGTGACGGCCTGGTCGATTTCGGTGGAGACCGTGGTGCGCGGAGCCAACCGAGGACTCTCCATCAGCGTCAGCTTCCTCCACTGAAACGTCTGTTTCAGTGGGCAAGCTAGCATCGGGATGTGGCCGACAACACCCCCGATAAGCCCGTTCCGGAAGGTTCACCCAGACGTCGGACCCTGTTGGAACGCACAGTTGCCTACGTCTCCGAGCACGGCTCGGCCAGCGTGTCACTGCGCACCCTCGCGGCCGCCATCGGCAGCAGCCCGCGCGTGCTGCTGTACCTGTTCGGTTCCAAGGAGGGGCTGCTCACCGAGGTCTTCGGGGTCTGCAGGCAGCGGCAGCTCGACCTGCTCAACGGCGCGCTCGACGCGACCGACGACCCGGACGAGGCGATGTGGCGGCTGTGGCGGTCCTGGTTGGCCGACCCGGGCCGCGCCGGCCTGATGCGGCTGTTCTTCGAGATCTACCTGCACTCGCTGCAGGGCGCCTGCCCCTACGGTGACTTCGCCTCGGCCAGCGTGTACCAGTGGCTGGACATCCTGGGACCGATGAACGACGAGGAGCCGGACGACCGCGTCCGGTCCACGCTCACCCTGGCCGTGCTGCGCGGCCTGCTGCTGGACGCGCTGGCCACCAACGACACCGAGCGGGTCGAACGCGCGCTGCGGCACTACCTCGACCAGTCCCGCGGATCAGGCGCACCGGGACAGCCGGCCGAGTGAGCTGAGAGCGGGTGATCCCGGCGGCGGCCGGTGCCTCGGCCATTACCCTTGACCGTGTCAGGTGGTTGGAGCGAGCAGAGACGAGGTTCGCCCGTGGACGAGGCGGTGGCCGGGCGGCCGGTGTCCAGGCAGGCCGTGCGCGCCCCGGCGATGACCGATGTGGCCCGGCTCGCCGGCGTGTCCCACCAGACCGTGTCACGTGTCCTCAATGGACACCCGAACGTCCGCGAGCAGACCCGGCTGCGGGTCCGGGCCGCCGTCGAGGAACTGGGGTACCGGCCCAACGGCGCGGCCCGCGCCCTGGTGACCGGCCGGACCCAGTTCATCGGCGTGGTGGCGCAGAGTTCGACCCTCTACGGTCCGGCCTCGCTGCTGGCCGCCTTCGAACTGGCGGCCGGCGCGGCGGGGTTCCTGGTCAGCGTGCGGCGGGTGCGGGTGCTCGACCGCGCCTCGATCGCCGCCGCGATCGAGCACCACCGGGACCAGCGGGTCGCGGGCATCGTGGTCATCGCGCCGACCGAGTCGGCCAGCGAGGCACTCGCCGAGGTGCCCGCGGGGGTCCCGCTGGTCACCGTCGACGGCGACCCCGGGCGGGCCACCCCGCTGGTCACCGTCGACCAGGAGGCGGGCGCGTTCGCCGCCACCGCGCACCTGCTCGACGCCGGGCACGCCACGGTCTGGCACGTCTCCGGGCCGGCGGAGTGGTTTGACGCGGCCGGCCGGGTGCGCGGCTGGCAGCGGGCGCTGGAGGCGGCGGGCCGGGAGGTGCCGCCCCTGCTGGCCGCCGACTGGAGCGCCGCCGAGGGCTACCGGGCGGGCCAGATGCTGGCCAGGATGCCCGAGGTGACGGCGGTGTTCGCGGCCAACGACCACCTGGCCCTCGGCATCCTGCGGGCGTTGAGCGAGCGCGGCCGGTCGGTTCCCGGGGACATCAGCATCGTCGGCTTCGACGACGTTCCCGAGGCCGCGTACTTCATCCCGCCGCTGACCACCATCCGCCCCGACTTCGACGCGGTGGCCACGGAAACCCTCGGCCTGCTGCTGGCGCAGCTCGCCGAGGAGGCAGCCGAGCCGAGGCGGACCATCAGCCCGACGCTGGTCGAGCGGCGCAGCGTGGCACCCCCGAAACACTGAGCCGAGCCGCCCGAGCCGCGCCCCGGGACAACGGCTGACGGGGTGAACCGGGCCGGCGGGAACGGGGCCGGTGGAAGCCGATGCGACATCCGGGTGTGTGCCACCGGGTGGCGCACACACTGCGCTACGCAGTGCTCGCGGCGACCCCGTGCCGGCCCGCCAGCGTCACCAGTTCGGTGGCTCTGCCGAGTGATAGGCAACGGCGTCTCTTGCCCGTCGCCGCCCGACCCCACGACGATTACCGCCGACAGTCAAACGATCACTGACGGGTGCGTCCGCGGTGGTCGAGCCAAGCACGACGATCCGCGGTGCCAGCGCGACCAGGAACATCGGGACACGTCGGAAATCGAGCCGGGATGGGCGTCATCCTCGGCGTCAGGGCAGGTGTGATGGTGGAACGCGAGCTGCCGACCCTCGATGTGATGTCGGCGGACCACGCCTTCGACACGAGCCGGATGTTGGCGGCGCTGCCCGAGGGCACACCGATCGCCCGCAGCGAGCGGGGCCTTGAGGTGCTCGGCTACCGGGCGTGCCAGGAGGCGTTCGCCAACACCAGCCTCACCCCGTGCATGCCGGAACTCGCGGCTGTTCTCGGTGTGTCCAACCAGGACGTGGTCGGCTTCGTCGCCGAGGAGCTGAACAGCAGGGAGGGCGCCGAGCACAGCCGGCTGCGCGCTGGTGTCGCCGGCTTCTTCGCCCCGGCCAGGCTGCGCCGAACGCGGTTGAGCGCGGCCAGGATCGCCACCGAGGTGATCGAGTCGATCCCAGCGCCGGGCGACTGCGAGGCCGTCCAGCAGATCGGCGTTCCGGTGGCCGCGCGGTTCTTCTGCCGCCTGCTCGGCGTGCCCGACGCCGACGCGGACCTGGTGCACCGCTTCTCCGTCGGCTTCTCCACCGTGCTGCGCTTCGAGGAACCCGAGGCGTACCAGGCCTTCCGCGACAGCGTGGACAGCTACCTGCTCGCCCTGTTCCGCACGCGCCGCGCGGATCCCGGCCACGACCTGGTGTCCCACCTGATGCGGGCGGAGAACGGCGGGAACCACAGCCCGGAGGAATCGCTGCGGCTGGCGGTCACCATGCTCGGGGCCGGCAGCGACATGGTCGCGGCGCAGATCGCGCTGATGATCGCCGCCCTGACCGAGCACCCGGAGCAGTGGGAGCTGGTGCGGCAGCGCGACGACCTGGTGACCGGCGCGGTGCTGGAGTGCGCGCGGCTGCGGCCGACGGTGTTCGCCACCGAACGCATCGCCCGGCAGGACACCGAACTCTGCGGGGTGCCGGTGCGGCGCGGTGAGTTCGTCTTCGTGCACATCATCGCCGGGAACCAGGATCCCGCGATCTATCCGCGCGCCGACCGCCTGGACATCACCCGTGCGTTCACCCACCCACCGCTGACCTGGAGCGTCGGCCGGCACTTCTGCCTGGGCCGGACGCTCTCGCTGATCGCGATGGAGGAGGTGCTGCGGGCGATCCGGCCACGGTGGTCGACCATGCGCTTCACCGCGGCGCCCACCACGACCGGGCAGCCGCACAGCGTGCGCCCGGTGGCCGTGCCCATCGCCGTGGACCTCGCCGGCCAGCGCTGACCGACGACCAGCACCACGAGAGCCGACCGGTCTGCACCGGTCGGGCCACAACCACGACACCCGGGCACTGACGCGCGTCCGGCCGCGCCGTGCCGAGTGGACAGTCACGACCCCGACGACCGCGGGAGGTCTGCCCCCATGAGCCTGACTGCTGACCCGACGGCCACAGCGCCGGACCTGGCCAGCCTGGACGCGCTGTGCGGCGCGGACGCCGCACTGCGGGAACTGGTCCGGTCCGTGGCCCGACGGCAACCCAACTCGCTGCGGCTCAGTCACCGCGCCCACCGCGCGGCGACCTCGCTGCCGGCGAACCTGCCGTTCTCCCCGCCCGTGCTGCCGATCTGCTGCGAGTGGGCCCAGGGCGCACGCCTGCGCGACATCGACGGCAACGAGTACATCGACTGCCACCTGAGCTACTCGGCGGCGATCCTCGGGCACAACCCACCGCCGGTGGTCGCGGCGGTGCGGCAGAAGCTGGCCGGCGGAGTGGGCGCCGGCTACTTCTCGGCCGAACAGGTGGAGTTGACCGAACTCGTCGCGGAACTCGTGCCGGGCGCGGACCGGGTGGGGCTGTTCCACACCGGGGGCGAGGCCATCGCCGCCAGCGTGCGGCTGGCCCGCGCCGCCACCGGCCGCCAGTTGATCGCCAAGTTCGAGGGCAGCTACCACGGTTCGCACGAGGTCGGCCTGTACAACAGCGCCGGTCTGCCCGAGGCGGTCGGCACCGGCCCGGTCACCGGATTCGCGCCCCGACCCAGCGGCAGCGGGCTGCGCCTGCTCTCCGACGCGGAACTGCTGGTGCTGCCGTTCGACCACGAGGCGGCGCTGACGCTGATCACCCGGCACGCGGCCGATCTGGCCGGGGTGCTGGTCGACCCGGTGCCCCGGTACCGCACACACGCGCCGGCGGCCGCGCGGGAGTTCCTGGCCGCGCTGCGCGCGGTCACCGCCGAGCACGGGATTCCCCTGATCTTCGACGAGGTGATCACCGGTTTCCGGCTGGCACTTGGCGGTGCCCAGGAGGCGCTGTCCATCACCGCGGACATGGCGTGCTTCGGCAAGCTCACCAGCGGACTCGGCATCCCGCTGACCGCGGTCGCCGGCCGGGCCGACCTGCTCGACACCGCCCGGACCGACGGCCTGCTCGCGGACGCCGCGGCCGGCAAGACCTGGCTGTCCAGCACCAACCAGGCCAACCACCTGGCCGTGGTCGCCGCACTGGCACAGCTGCGGCACCTGCGGGACAACTACCCGGAGATCGTCGACCGGATCAGCGGGCACCACGCCGTGCTGCGGGAGCGCCTGGCGGACTTCGCCCGCCGCAGCGGTATCCCCGTGCACCTGCGTGGAAATCCCCGGCACGTGACCGTCCTCGCGCTCGGTGCGCCCCTGCCCGACACGGCCGGCTACCACGACTGGGTTCGGGAGCTGAGTTCACCGGAACTGGCGCGCGCCCTGCAGCTGCTGAGCCTGCACCTGCGGCTGCGCGGGGTGTACACGCCGGGCATGCCCACGATGAACCTGTCCGCGGCGCACACCGAAGCGGACATCGACCACATCGTCGCCGCGATCAGCGACAGCCTGCTGGTCATGGCCGAGCAGAACCTCGTACCGCACGGGCACCGCCACAAGGAGCAGCCATGACCGCCATCAGCGACTACCAGGCCCGGAAGTTCGGCAAGGGCTTCAGCCTGTTCGACCACGACGGCGACGGCGTGGTGCGCTTCACCGACCTGCGCGTCGTGGCCCGCCACGAGGCCGAGCGCACCGGCCGCGACTACACCGCACCGGAACTGCGACCACTGCGCACGTGCGTGGAACGCTGGTGGCAGGCACTGGACCGGGCCGGCCGGGGACAGGTGGACCGGGACCAGTTCGTGGCCGCGCTGATCGAGTTGTCCGCTGATCGCGACCGGGTCCGGTTCATCTTCGAGGACGGCATCCGGTGCCTGCTGTCCCACATGGACTCCGACGGGGACGGGTGGGTCAGCAAGGACGACTTCATCCGGGTCACCCAGGACGACGGACTCACCGACGAGGAACGCGACGCCGCGTTCGACAGCATGGACGCCGACGGCGACGGCTACGCCAGCATCGACGACCTCGTCGCCGACTACATCACGTTCTACTGCACCCTGGACCCGGACGCGGGCTGCAACGGAATCGGCGGTTTCTTCTAGCCGTCCGCCCACCTCGCCGCACAGCCGTCACCGCTGCCCGTGTTGGCCGCACACCACGTCGTGAGGTGCCACATCATGTCAGGAACCGACTTCTCGCCGTCGGAGTTCCCACTGCTGTCCGGCCAGTGGGGAATCTGGGCCGGGCAGCTGCTCGATCCCAGCAGCAACGCCTACGGCGTCACCGAGCGGATCGACGTGCGGGGACCACTGGACCGGGACGCCTTCACCGAGGCCGTCCGGCGCGTGCTGGCCGAGGCCGAGGTGCTCCGCCTGCGGCTGGTCGAGCGGAACGGGACACCCCGACAGGTCATCACCGCCAGCCCGGACACCGCGCTGCGGTTCGTCGACCTCACCGGCGAGAGCGATCCCGACGCGGCGGCCGGCCAGTGGATCGCCACCGAGACCGCTCGGGGCCTGAGCGTGCTGGACGGGCCGCTGTTCGCCCCGGCGTTGGTGCGCCTGGCCGACCAGCGGCACGTCTGGGTCAACCACGCGCACCACATCGCCGTGGACGGCTTCAGCCTGTCCCTGATCGACGCGAGGGTCGCGTCCGTCTACACGGCACTGGTCACCGGCGGCCGCCCGGGCGGTGCCGGCCTGGGCGAGTACCGGCTGCTCTGCGCCGACGACGCGGCCTACCGCGCCTCCCAACAGTACATTGTGGACGGTGAGTTCTGGCGGACGCGGCTGGCTGACCGCCCGGACCCGGTCAACCTGGCCGGCCGGTGGGCCAAGCACAAGCGGGGAGTCGTGCGCGCCGGCACCCGACTGTCCCTCGACCTGGCCGCGGGCCTGCGCCGGCTGGCCCGGGCCGCCACCACCAGCCCGCAGCAGGTGCTGACCGCGGCCGTCGCGGCCCACCTCGCCCGCCTGAGTGGGGCCCGCGAGGTGGTCGTGGGCCAGATGAGGCTGTGCCGCCCCACGCCCGCGCTGTGGCGCGCGCCGGGAATGATGGCGAACATCGTGCCGATCCGGGTGCGGGTGTCGCCCGCCACCAGCGCCGAACAGCTGGTCCGGCAGGTGGCCGGGGAAGCGGCAGCGACCCGCCCGCACGAGCGGTACCGCCTGGAGCACATCCGGCGCGATTTCGGGATCGCCGCACCGGATCGGCCACTGCTCTCGCCGGTCATCAACTACCTGCCCTTTGCCAGCGACCTCGATTTCGCGGGCTGCCCGGGCGCGGTGGAGACGCTGACCTCGGGGCCGGTGCAGGATCTGGCCGTCACCATCCACGACTCGGCACACCACGGCCTGCGGATCGACTTCGCCGGCAACGCCGAGGTGTACGACGCGACCGGCATCGCCGACCACCTGAGCCGGTTCGCGCGGTTCCTGTCCGGCTTCGTCGGCGATCCCCGCCGGCCGCTGGCGCGCGTGACCGGTCGGACCGAGGTGGGCGCGCCCACCGCACCCACCCGGCACGACGCATTACCTGCCCAGCCGCGCCCGGCCACGCTGTGGGCGCTGTTCGCCGCCCAGGCGGAGCACACACCGGAGGCGACCGCGCTGGCGTGGACCACCGGTTCGGTGTCCTTCGCGGAACTGCGCGCGCGGGCCCTGCGCTGGGCACGGCTGCTGCGCGAGCGCGGCGTCGGACCGGAGCGGACCGTGGCCGTGCTGCTGCCCCGTTCCCCGGAGTGGGTCACCGCACTGCTCGCGGTCGCCTGCGCCGGTGGCGCCGCACTGCCGATCGATCCCGCCCACCCGCCCGCGCGCACCAGCGGCGTTGTCGCGGACGCGCGCCCGCACGCGCTCATCTCCGGCGAGGCGCAGATCAACCAGACCCGGCTGCCCGACAGCGTCGAGTTGTTCGTGGCCCACCAGCACAACCTGCGGCCGGTCGCGGCGCCCCACGCGCCCGGCGGGCGTCCCGCGGCGTGCCGCGCGGACGTGGACCACCCCGCGTACGTGATCTACACGTCCGGGTCGGCCGGAGCGCCCAAAGGGGTTGTGGTCACCCACCGGGGGATCGCCGGACTGGTCACCGCCCAGGCCGACCGGTTCGCCCTGGGGCCGGGCAGTCGGGTGCTCTTCTTCGCGGCCGTTGGCTGTGACGCGGCCATCGCCGAGGTCCTCAGCACCCTGCTGGCCGGCGCCACGCTGGTCATTCCCACCGGGGCCGAGCACCTGCCCGGTGCCGGGCTGGCCGAGTTCGTGGCCGCTCAGCGCGTCACCCACGCCACCCTGCCGCCCAGCGTGGTGGCCGGCATGGATCCGGCCGACCACCCGGGGCTGGGCACCCTGGTCGTCGCGGGCGAAGCCTGTCCGGCCAGCGTTGTCGCGGCCTGGGCGCCCGACCGCCGGGTGATCAACGCCTACGGTCCGACCGAGACCACGGTCTGCGCCACGATCTCCGACCCGCTGACCGACGCGGGCCCACCGCCCATCGGCCGGCCCCTTCCCGGTGTCCGCGCCCACGTCCTGGACGCCTGGCTGCATCCGTGCCCCACCGGCGTGGCCGGCGAACTCTACCTCGCCGGTCCCGCGCTGGCCCGGGGATACCTGCACCAGACCGCGCTGACGGCCAGCCGCTTCGTCGCCGACCCGTTCCAGCCCGGCGCTCGGATGTACCGCACCGGCGACCGCGCCCGCTGGCGAGCCGACGGGCACCTGGACTACCTGGGCCGCACCGACGACCAGATCAACATCCACGGGTTGCGCGTCGAACCGGGGGAGATCGCGGCCGCGCTCACCGACCACCCCGCCGTGGCCGCCGCGACCGTGCTGGCCCGACCGGACAGCACCGGCCGGCCGCAACTGGCCGCCTACGTCGTGGCCGGGAGGAACAGCAACCCGGACCTGGCCGAGCTGCGGCGCGACCTGGCGGCGCGGCTGCCCCGGCACATGGTGCCGGCCACGATCACCCTCCTGGACCGCCTGCCGCTGACCGCCAACGGCAAGCTCGACCGCGCCGCACTGCCCGCGCCGTCGCCGCACCGGGGTGGCGCGGCGGCCAGGGGGCCGCAGGAGCAGATCCTGTGTGGACTGTTCGCCGAGCTGCTCGGCGTCGACGCGGTGTCCGCCCACGACGACTTCTTCGCCCTGGGCGGGCACTCGCTGCTGGCGACCAGACTGGCCAACCGCGGCCGCGCCGTCTTCGGTGCCGAGCTGAGCATCGCTGAGGTCTTCGCCGCGCCAACTCCGGCCGCGCTGGCGGACCGGCTCACCGGCGGTTCGGCTCGGCCCGCGCTGCGCCCCCTGCCCAGGCCGAATCCGGTTCCGCTGTCGGCTGCCCAGCGCAGGCTGTGGTTCCTGCACCGGATGGCGGGCCCCAGCGCCACGTACACCATGGCGGCGCTGCTGCGGTTCGCCGGCCACCTCGACCCCGGGGCGCTGCGGGGCGCGCTGCACGACGTCCGCTGCCGGCACGAGAGCCTGCGCACGGTGTACCCGGAGATCGACGGACAGCCCTGCCAGGTGGTGCTGGACCCACCCGACGCACCACCGGAACTGCCGCACCACTCGGTCAGCGCGACCGAGCTGCCGCAGCGGCTGACCACCGCCGCCCAGCACACCTTCGACCTCACCGGACAGCCACCGCTGCGCGCCGAACTGTTCACTGTGGACGGTGGGGACGAGCACGTGCTGCTGTTGCTGATCCACCACATCGCCGGCGACGGCTGGTCCATGGCACCGCTGTGCCGCGACCTCGCCGCCGCCTACCGGGCGCGCCGGGAGCGCACCACCCCGGACTGGCCGCCGCTGCCGGTGCACTACGTCGACTACACGCTGTGGCACCACCAGTTGCTCGGTGACGCCACCGACCCGAACAGCCTGTGCGCCCGCCAACTCGACCACTGGACCAGGGCACTGGCGAACCTGCCTGACCGGCTGGTGTTGCCCGCGGACCGGCCGCGCCCGGCGGTGTCGTCACACCGGGGCGGGGTGGTGTCCTTCGAGGTGGACGCGCGGCTGCACCAGCACCTGCTGGACCTGGCCCGCGCCCACGACGTCACGCTGTTCATGGTGCTGCACGCCGCGTTGGCGGTGCTGCTCACCCGGCTGGGCGCGGGCACCGACATCCCCGTCGGCAGCGCGGTCGCCGGCCGGACCGACACCGCACTGGACGATCTGGTGGGCTTCTTCGTCAACACCCTGGTCCTGCGCACCGACACCAGCGGTGACCCGACCGTGGCCGACCTGCTGCACCGGGTCCGCGCCGTGGACCTCGCCGCCTACGCCCACCAGGACGTGCCGTTGAACCTGGTGGTCGAGACCGTCAACCCGGAACGCTCGGCCGCGCGCCAGCCGCTGTTCCAGGTCATGCTGGTGTTGCAGAACCTCCCCGAGATCCGGCTCGACCTGCCGGACCTGCGGGCGGACATGGAGCCCATGTACCTGGACGTGGCCAAGTTCGACCTCGGCTTCTCCTTCATCGAACGCCGCACTCCCAGCGGGGCGGCCGACGGGCTCGCCGCGATCATCGAGTACAGCCGGGACCTGTTCGACCACGCGACCGTGCGGCAGTGCGCCGACCGGCTGGTGCGCGTGCTGACCGCCGTGGCCGCCGACCCCACCCAGCGCATCAGCGAGGTGGACGTGCTCGTGCCGGGGGAACGGGACCGCCTGGCGCGGTGGGGGACTGCTCCCGCGCCGGTCGCGCCGGCCACCGCCGTGGACCTGTTCGACGCCGCGGTGACCCGCGACCCGCACGCCGTGGCACTGTGCGCCGGAACCGAGTCGCTGTCCTACGCGGACCTGGCCCGGCGGGTGGCGCGCCTGGCCCACTGCCTGCGCCACCGCGGCGTGGCACCCGAGCGGGTGGTGGCCGTGCTCCTGCCCCGCTCGGTGGACTGGGTGGTCGCGGTGCTGGCCGTGCTCAAGGCCGGCGGAGCGTTCCTGCCCGTCGACCCGAACACCCCGGCGCGCCGGATCAGCACGCTGCTCACCGACATCCAGCCCCACGCGGTGCTCACCACCACCGATCTCGCGGCACGGCTGCCCGACCTCGCCCGGTTCGGGCCGCTGCCCGTCGACCAGCCAGCGGCCTGGCGTGCCGGGCCAGCCCACCCGGGCCCCGACGCCGAGCCACCGGCGCTGTCGGTGGACAACGCGGCGTACGTGATCTTCACCTCCGGGTCGACCGGAACACCCAAGGGCGTGGTCGTCGCGCATCGCGGCATCGCCGCGCTCATCACCGCCCACCGCGAGCACTTCGCCCTCGGCCCGGGCGACCGGGTGCTGCAGTTCGCCGCGCTGGGCTTCGACGGCGTGGTCGCCGAGGTGTTCAGCACCCTGCTCAACGGCGCCACCCTGGTGCTGCCGCCGGGCACCCGACCGGTGCTCGGCGAGGAGCTGGCCGAGATCGTCGGGCGGGCGCGGGTCACCCACCTGCTGGTGCCCCCGAGCGCGTTGACCACCCTGCGCCCGGACCAACTGCCCAGCCTGCGCACGCTGGTCGTGGTCGGCGAAGCCTGCCCACCGGCCACCGCGGCCGCCTGGGCCACCGGCCGGCGCCTGATCAACGGCTACGGACCGACCGAGACCACCGTGTGCGCCACCCTGTCCGCACCGCTGACCGGGCAGGGCCTGCCGCCGATCGGCCGACCCAGCCACCAACTGCGGGCCTACGTGCTCGACGCGCGGCTGCGGCCGTGCCCGACCGGGGTGGCCGGTGAACTCTACGTGGCCGGGGCCGGCCTCGCCCGCGGCTACGCGGGCCGGGCCGCGCTCACCGCCCTGCGCTTCGTGGCCGACCCGTTCACCGCCGACGGCCAGCGCATGTACCGCACCGGTGACCTGGCCCGGTGGCGCCAGGACGGCCAGTTGGAGTACGTGGGCCGCGCCGACGACCAGGTCAAGATCCGGGGTTTCCGCGTCGAGCCGGGTGAGGTCGCTGCGGTGCTGTCCCAGCACCCCGACGTGGCCGAGGCCGCCGTCGTCACCCGCACCGACCCCGCGGCCGGCCCCCAGCTCATCGCCTACATCGTGCCCACGCCGCCCACGGGCCGGGCCGAGCAGGACGCCGCCGAGCAGGTCGGGCAGTGGCGCTCGGTCAACGACTCGCTGTACGCCACCAGCGGGCCCAGCACCTGGGGTGAGGACTTCACCGGCTGGGTGAGCAGCTACGACGGCCACCCCATCGCGCTGCCGGCGATGCGGGAGTGGCGGTCCGCCGTCGTCGACCGGCTCCGCGCGCTGGCGCCACGCCGGGTGCTGGAGATCGGGGTCGGCAGCGGCCTGCTGCTGGCCGCCCTCGCCCCGACCTGCGCCGAGTACTGGGGCAGCGACATCTCCGCCGCGGCGATCACCCGCCTGCGCGCGCACCTCGCGCAGCGGCCGGAACTGGCGGACGTGGTGCGGCTGCGGACCGCACCGGCCGACGACGTCACCGGGTTACCCGCGAACCGGTTCGACCTGGTCGTGCTCAACTCGACCGTCCAGTACTTCCCGGACATCGCCTATCTCGAACGAGTGCTCGGCCAGGCCGTCGACCTGCTCGCGCCCGGCGGGCGGATCTTCCTCGGCGACGTGCGCAACCTGCGCACCCTGCCGCTGCTGCACACCGCGGTGGAACTGCACCGCCCCGACCTCACCGCGGACCCGGTGGCGGTGCGACGCGCCATCGAGCACCGGATCGCCGGGGAGGAGGAGCTGCTGATCGACCCGGACTACTTCGCCGGGCTGCCCACCAGGTTCACCGCGATCACCAGCGTCGACCTGCAACTCAAACAGGGGTGGCAGCACACCGAGCTGACCAGGCACCGCTACGACGTCGTCCTGCACTGCCACACCGACCAGGTGACCGCGGAACAGCCCACCGGCGCGGAGTGGACCTGGGGACACGACGCCGAAGACCCGGCCCAGGTGGCCGACCTGCTGTCGATCCACCGCCCGGACCGGCTCCGCCTGGTGAACGTGCCCAACGGGCGGCTCGCCGGTGAACTCGCCGCGGCGCGGGCACTGGCCGAGGACGGTGACGTCGCCGGCGCGGTCCAGCGGCTGCACCACCCGCCGCTGCGCGGGGTCGACCCGCAGACCTGGGTGGAACTCGGCCGCCAACTCGGCTACCAGGTCGCCGTGACCTTCACTGGTGACGCCAGCGACGGCAGTGTCGACGTGCTGTTCCACGCCGATCGCGCGCCGCTGCGGGGTGTCGAGCCGTACCGGCCGGCCCGGCCCGCTGTCGCGCCCACCCGACTGGCCACCAACCCGGCGGCCACCCACCGGGCCCGCCGGATCGCCGGTGGCCTGCGTGACTACCTGCGCGAGCGCCTCGCCGAGCCGATGATCCCGGCCACCGTGGTCGGGCTCGACCGGTTTCCGCTCAACGCCAACGGAAAACTCGATCGCAGCGCGCTGCCGATGCCGGTGCTGGGCGCCGAGACCCGGGGCCGCGGCGCCCGCACCCCCCAGGAACACCGGCTGTGCCGCATCGTCGCCGACATCCTCGGCCGTTCCGCCGTCACCGTCGACGCCAACTTCTTCGACCTGGGCGGCCATTCCCTGCTCGCCACCCGGTTGGTCAGCCGGATCAACGAGGAGTTCGGCACGTCCCTGCCGGTGTCCGCGCTGTTCCACGCACCCACCGTCGCTGGCCTGTCCGACGCGCTGAACCAGGCCGGGCCAGCGCGGCCCACCGGACCGACCAGCGCGCAGCTGCTGGCGGACACCGCGCTGGACCCGGCGGTCAGCACCGCGCACAGCCGCCCCCGGCCGACCAGCCGGGGGCTGGACCCCGAGCACGTCCTGCTGACCGGGGCAACCGGGTTCCTCGGTGCCTTCCTGCTCACCGAGCTGCTGCGCCGCACCCGGGCCACGGTGCTGTGCCTGGTCCGGGCGCCCGACCCGGCCAGCGCCGAGCAGCGGCTGCGCAGCGCGCTGCGGCGGTACCACCTGGCGGATGAGCTGCCAGCCGGGCGGCTCGTCGCCGTTCCGGGAGACCTGGAACAACCCCGGCTCGGCCTGGCCCCGGACCTGTTCGACCGGCTCGCCGAGCAGGTCGACGTCATCTACCACAACGGTTCCTGGGTGCACACGCTGCACCCGTACCAGCGGCTGCGGGCGGCCAACGTCGTGGGCACCCACGAGGTGCTGCGCCTCGCGGCGGCCGGTCGGATCACGCCGGTGCACTACGTCTCCACCATGGGGGCGGCCATCGCGGCCGACGGCAGCACCGGCACCGTGCGCGAGGACCACCGGCTGCCGGTGGCTCTGGTGAACCCCAACGGGTACGTCAGCAGCAAGTGGGTCGCGGAGGAGATGGTGCGTGCCGCCCGGGCGCGGGGCGTCCCCACCACGATCCTCCGACCGGGCCGGGTCAGCGGTCACACCACCAGCGGCGCCGCCGGCACCAGCGATGCCTTCTGGTTCGTCGTTCGCACGATGCTGGGCCTCGGGATGGCGCCGTGCTTCGCCGGGGAGCACACCGGTATCGAGGTCGACCTGGTGCCGGTCGACTACGTCGCGCGGGCCGCCGTCGAGGTGGCGTGCTCACCCCGGGCGCCGGGCAACACCTTCCACCTCAGCAGCGCGCAGCCGGTGGCGCTGGACGACATCCTGTCGGCGCTGCGCAGGGCCGGGTACCGCATCGACCCGGTGGCGCCAGAGGAGTGGTCGGCGCGACTGGCGGCGCACCTGGACCAGGACGACCCGCACAGTGCCGATCCGTTTCCGGTGGCCGCGCTGTTCGCCCAGCTGGTGCCGATGCTGCGGGCTGCCTCAGCGCTGCGGTTCGACGACACCAACACCGCCAGCGTGCTCGCCGGCTCGGCCATCCACTGCCCGAAGATCGACGACACCGTGCTCCGCCGCTACATCGACTACTTCGTGGCCAGTGGGTTCTTTCCCCACCCGGACGGCCAGCAGCGGCGACCCGCACCGGGGTGAACGGGTCCGCCGCGACGGGTCACCAGACCACGGGAAGCGCGCGCAGTTCCACCTCGGCGCCGGACGGGTTCCAGGACAGCTCGTCGGCGGGCACCGCGAGCCGAAGCCCGGGGAGCGTGCGGACCAGCGCGGCCACGGCTTCCTGCAACTCGATGCGGGCCAACGCGGCACCGAGGCAGTGGTGCGTGCCGAAGCCGAAGGCCAGGTGGGCGTTGTCGGCGCGGTCGATGTCGAACCGGTCGGCATCGTCGAACCGCTGCGGGTCGCGGTTGGCCGCCACCAGCGGGGTGATCACGATGTCGCCGCGTCGAACCAGCACACCACCCACACTGACGTCGGCCACCGCGCGGCGCTGCGTGTCGACCTCCACGCCGGTGAACCGGTACCGCAGGATCTCCTCGACCGCCGGGTGCACCAGCGCGGGGGTGTGCCGCAACGCCGACCACTGCTCGGGAGCGCGCAGCAGCGCCAGCACACCCCGGCCGATCGTGCTGGCCGTGGTCAGGTAGCCGGCGAGCAGCAACCCCACCACCATGGCGTGCAGTTCGCCGGTGCTGAGCTGACCGTCACGCCGGGCGTGCACCCGCAGGAGGTGGCCGAGCACGCCGGTGGCGTCGCCGGAGTGGGCGGCGATCACGTCGGTGGCGTAGTCCTCCACGTCCTGGAACGCGGCGAGCGCCTGATCATCGCCCACCTCGGCGGTGTCACCGAGCGAGACCGCGGCCCAGGCGCGGCCCCGGCGGCGGTCCGGCACGGGTATCCCGATCACCTCGCACATCACGGTGAGCGGCAGGGGAAGGGCGAAGCTCTCCATCAGCTCCGCCGCGCGGCCCCCGGCGGTGAGCGCGGCCAGCAGTTCGGCCACGACAGCACGCACGCGCGGCCGCAGCTTCTCCACCCGGTGCAGCGAGAACGCGGGGGCGACCAGCCGACGCAGCCGGCTGTGCCTGGCCACGTCGTCGGTCAGCATGAACTCGTCCCGGCTGCGCTGCGCCCCGCTCGGCCCGGTCGGCCGAGGCACGTGCAGGACGAAGCTCGGGGAGGACAGCACCGACCGGATGTCGGCGTAACGCGTCACCAGCCACACCAACTGGCCGTCGGCCAGCCGTGCGCGCACCACCGGGCAGGTGGCGCGGACCCGCGCCAGGTCCGCGGCCGGCGTCATGGGCGAGGACTGGGCGAACGGGTAGTCGAGCGGGTGGCGGAGCGGAGTGTCGGCCGTGCGGTCGCTCATGGTCGCGCGGACCTCCCGGAATCAGTCGTCAACCGTGTAGGTGAGCAGGGACCAGCCGTCGGCCGGCGCGATCGCCGTGCAGCCGCGCAGGGTCAGCCCGGCTGAGTCGCCCAACCGCCGGAACTCCCGTTCGCTGCGGATCTTCGTGCCGAACAGCAGCAGCAACCCCAGATCGGTCTCGTCGAGACCGCGCTGGTCACCCCCGGTCGGCTGCTCGGGCATGACCTGGTCGACCACGACGACCACCGCCCGGGGAGCGGCCGAGGCGACGCACTGGTCGATGATCTTCCGGCTGTCCTCGTCGGTCCAGCAGTGCAGGACGTTGGCCAACAGGTAGACATCGCCCCCGGTGGGAAGCGGGTCGAAGAAGGTCTGCCCGGACACGCTCGCCCGGTCGGCCACGCCCTGCTCGGCGAACCGGGCCGCAGCCAGCGCCGCGGCGTGCGGCAGATCCACCAGCGTGCCGCGCAACCGGGGATGGGTGGTCAGCAACTCGGCGAGCACCCGCCCGGTGCCGCCGCCGACATCCACCACGTGCCGTGCCGACGTCCAGTCGTAGCCCCGCGCGATCCGGCCGGCGAGGAAGTCGGGAAAGCCAGCCAGTGCGTGGTCGAACCCGCTCGCCAACGCCTCGTCCCGGTTCAGGTCCGCCCAGAAGTCGTGGCCGTGACACGACGCCCACACGGGTTGTCCGGTGCGGACCGCGTCCGGAAGGCGCGTGAGCACCGCGGCTTCTCTGCGGTTGTAGGGGTTGTTCTGGTCGAGTGTGTTGGCGAGCCGGGCGGGGTGGTCGGTGCGGAGGAACTCGCCGAGCGCGGTGAGTTCGACGCGGTCGGGGCCTGCCTGGCGGAGAACCCGGCAGTGGATGAGGTGGCGGATGACGCGCTGCAGGGCATCGGGGTTGGCGCCGGCACGGGTGGCCAGTTCGGTGGTGTTGGTGACGCCCGCCGCGATGAGGTCGGGTAGTCGCAGGGTGACGGCGGTGCGCAGCACCCAGGGCGTGACCAGGGACGTCATCGCGCCGACAGTGGACAGCGCAAGCTCATCTCGATCAGACACAGCGGAAGCCTTTGCTCGACGTGGATCAGTGCGTTCCAGCACCGACCCGGTGTTCCAGCACCGACCACCTGAAACCGGTGGCCTGCTGAGGAACCTATCGTCGGCCCGCGCCACACCGGCCAAATGTCACCGTATCCGGTGAAGGCCGAGTTGGTGGTCGCGCCGTCACAGCAGGCTGGTCCAGTAGTCCCAGAACGCGGCCAGCACCAGTGCGGCGATCACCGCGTACCACAGGGCCAGGACCGCGCCGTGCACCGCGCGCAGCGGTGACAGCACGGGCCAGGTGTCCACTGTGGTGTACCAGAACAGCGGGATCGTCACGATCCACACGACCACGCAGTACGGGCACAGCGCGTGGATGTCGTAGAGGCTGGCGGCGATCAGCCAGTGCACGAACACCACGCCCAACGCGGTTCCCGCGTTCATCGCGATCCGGTACCAGCGCGGCGGCGAGAAACCGGCCAGCACGGCCACACCGGTGGTGACCACCACGGCGAACCCGGCGACGCCGAGCAGCGGGTTGGGGAAGCCGAACACCTCGGCCTGCGCACTGTCCATCACCGACCCGCAGGACAGCACCGGGTTGAGCGAGCAGGTCGGGACGTAGCTGGGATCGCGCAGCCTGGCGATCTTCTCCAGGGTCAGTGCCGTCGCCGCGATCAGGCCGAGCCCGCCGCCAACGGTGTGGAGCCAGGCGAGGTTGCGGCTCATCCGGCGAGTTCCCGGTCGATCAGCGCGCGCAGTTCCCGGTCGATGTCGGCGATGCTGGTGGCCTGGGGCTGGAACCGCACGCCGTTGACGAAGAACGTCGGCGTGCTGGTGACACCGAGCCTGCGGCCGTCGGCGCGGCCCTGGTCGATGGCGGCCTGCACCTTGGGGGAGGACAGGTCGGCCCGGAAGCGGTCCAGGTCAAGGCCGACCTGGCTGGCGAAGCGCTCGAAGGCCGCCGTGGCGCGGGCCAGGTCAGCACTGGTCGACCGACCGTCCTCGGTGACCGCCCAGCTGTCGAACCCGTCGTAGAGCGCGTGGTGCATCTCGCGGTACCGGCCCTGCCTGCCGGCGGCCTCGGCCGCCCGGGCCGCCGGGACGGCCAGCGGGTGCATGTCCAGCGGGAAGTGGCGCGGCACGAACGTGAAGCGGTCCTGGTAGTCCTGCTCCAGTTGCCGGGTGATGTTCGTGTGGTAGGCGACGCAGGCGGGGCACTGGAAGTCCAGGAACTCCACCACCGTGACCTTGTCGTCGGTGGACTGGGACAGCGTGTGGCTGCCGGGTGGGCGCAGCGCGGCCGAGGTGCCGTCGGCGGCGGACCGGTTGGTCAGCAGCACACCACCGAGCACGGCGACCGCGAGCACGACCACCACGGCGGTGAGGATCAGGTTCAGGGACGGACCCCGGCGTGCGGTCACCGGGTTGCGGTTCCTGCGGGACATGGGCGTGGATCACCTCTGGTCGTGTGCGGGCGGGCAGGTGTGAGTCGAGGCCGGCGTCAGGCCGGCGGGGCGGTGACGAAGTGGGGGCGTCCGGTGATCGGATGCGGGGCGATGGCACCCCGCACGCCGAACACCGCGGCGACCCGGTCCGGGCTGAGCACGTCGGCCGGCGGGCCGGTGGCGATCACCCGGCCGCGGTGCAGCAGCACCAGCTGGTCGCAGTAGGCGGTGGCGTGGTCCAGGTCGTGCAGTGCCGCGATCGTGGTCAATCCCAGGCCGCGCACCAGCTCCAGCAGTTCCAACTGGGCGCCGATGTCGAGGTGGTTGGTGGGTTCGTCCAGCAGCAGCACCGGTGCCTGCTGGGTCAGCGCCCTGGCCAGCAGCACCCGCTGCCGCTCCCCACCGGACAGCGTCGCGAACACCCGGTGCCCGGCCCAGCCCATCCCCACCCGCTCCAGCGCGGCGCGGGCGATGTCCCGGTCGGCCTGGCTCTCCCGGTCCAGCAGTCCCTGGTGCGGGGTGCGGCCCATGGCGACGGTCTCGCGCACCGAGTAGTCGTTGTCCAGGTCGTGGTCCTGGGTGACCACGGCGACGCGCCGGCCCACCTGCCGCGCGCTGGACCGCCACACCTCGTCCGGTCCGATCAGGACAGTGCCGGTCGCGGGGCGCAGTGCCCGGTACAGGCAGCGGAGCAGGGTGCTCTTGCCCGAGCCGTTCGGCCCGACCAGCCCGGTCACGCCGCCCGACCGCACCGCCAGGGTCACCCCGTTCAGGATCGGGTTGTCGTCGATGGCCACCGACACCCCGTCGACCACGACCCTCATCGCAGCGCCCGCTTCCGCCGGCGCAGCAGCACCAGGAAGAACGGCGCGCCCAGGGCCGCGGTGAAGATGCCGACGGGCATCTCGTTGGGGCGGTCCACCGTGCGGGTCACCAGGTCCACCAGCACCAGGAAGACGGCACCCGCCACCAGCGACACCGGGAACACCCTGCGGTGGTCCGGCCCGACCACCAGCCGCACCGCGTGCGGCACGATCAGCCCCACGAACCCGATCCCGCCGACCGCGCTCACCACCGCCGCGGTCAGCAGTGACGACGCGACCAGCAGCAGGATCCGCAGCCGGTGCACGTTCACGCCCAGTCCGGCGGCGGTGTCGTCACCGACCGACAACGCGTTCATCGGCCGTGCCCGGGTGAACAGCCACACCACCACGACCGCGGTCGCCACGGCCGGCGCGGCGAGGTCGGGCCACCCGGCGCCCGCCACCGAACCGAGCAGCCAGAACATCACCCCGCGCAGTTCGGCCGGGTTGGCTCGCAGTTGCAGGTAGCTGGTGGCGGCGTTGCCCAGGGCGGCCACGGCCACCCCGGCCAGCACCAGGCTGGTGCCGACCAGCCGGCCACCGCGCTGCGCGAGCACGAAGACCGCGGCCAGGCTCGCCAGTGCGCCGGCGAACGCGGCGCCGGCCACCCCGAGGCCGGCGACCACGCCCGCGCCCGCGGTGAGCGCGATGACCGCGCCCAACGACGCGCCAGCGGTGACACCGAACAGGTACGGGTCGGCCAGCGGGTTGCGCACCAGCGTCTGCAGGCACACCCCGGCCAGGCTCAGCCCACCGCCCGCCAGGGCCGCCAACAGCACGCGGGGTGCGCGGAACTGCCAGACGATCTGGTCGGTCAACGGGTCCAGCGCGTCGGTGCCGCCGAACAGGTGCGCCCACACCACGGTGACCACCTCACCGACCGGCACGTCCACCGTGCCCACGCCGATCGCGAACGCCACCGCCACCCCCAACCCGCCGGTCAGCACCGCGACCAGCACGGTGAACCCGGCGCCGGAGACCAGGTGCGGGCTAGCCGTGCGCGGCATCGGCGATCCTGGCCACCGCGACGGCGTTGAGCGGCCCCAGGTAGCAGCCGTCGGACAGCGACGTGAACCGCCGGTGCTCGGCCGCAGCCCACTGGGGGAACTTGGCGAACAGGTCGTCGGCGAGCACCTCGGGGTTCTCGTCGGACTGGAACAACCCGACCACCAGCAGGTCCACCTTGGCCGAGGCCAACGCCTCGGCGTTGATCTCGGCCAGCTCGGTGAACGTCCTCCCGGCGAACGGGTTCACCCCGCCGGCGCGCCGCACGATGTCGTCGTAGATCCCGCCGCCGAACACCGCGGGCAGCCCGTTGTTGTTCATCATGGACATTCCCGGGTAGACGATCAAGGCGTTGCGGCGCTCCTGGCCCGCCACCCGCTTCTCCACCTCGCTGATCCGCGTGCGCTGCTCGTTGACGTAGTCCGCGGCCCGCTGCTGCACGTCGAAGATCCGCCCCAGCTCCAGCAGCAGCTCGAACGACGACTCGATGGACTGGCCCAGGTAGCGCTCCTGGTCGGCCTCGGGTGCCCGGGGGTCACCGAAGGCGCAGTTCACCGGCGTGACGAAGCTGGCGATCCCCGCCTCGGCGAGCTGGTCCCGGCTGATCGACCCGATCTTCTCGTCGAACCCGCCGGCCCAGGTCGAGATCACCAGGTCGGGCTTGAGGGCCAGCACCTGCTCGCGGGGCACCTCGAAGTTCTGGTTGAGCGTCAGGCCACCGGTGGGCACGGCCTTGACCCGCTCCACCATGCCCGGCTCGTCGGAGACCCCGTAGGACTGGCTGTTGGCCAGGATGCGGTCCTGGATGCCCAGCACGACGAAGCTCTCGACCTCGGCCACGGACGTGCCGTTGAGCAGCACCACGCGGCTGGGCGGTTGGGTGAACGTCAGCGTGCGACCGCAGTTGTCGATGGTCAGCGGGTAGCTGGTGGCGGCGGCCGTCGCCGGCGGCGGTGTCGACGGCGCGGTCTGCGGGGCATCCGCTCCGGACGGCGCGCCACACGCGGCGGCCCCCAGGGACAGCAACAGCGGAATCAGCACGAGCGCGTGCCGACCTGATCGGGAGAACACGTGCCACAGGTCGGTTCCGCACGGCGGTTGGTTCCCGGCGATCTCGGCGGGTTCGCCGCGGGGCACGGCGGCGCGGGGCGCGGTGGTGCGGACGGAACGCGGCGGGGCTCAGCCGTGGAAGGCGGCGCGGTAGGAGCGCGGCGTGGTGCCGAGGTGGCGGGAGAAGTGGTGGCGCATGGTCTCGGGCGACCCGAACCCGGTCACCCGGGCGATCCGGTCCACCGAGAGATCGGTTGTCTCCAGCAGTTCGCGTGCCCGCTGCAGGCGCCGGTCGAGCAGCCACCGCAGCGGGGTGGTGCCGGTCTGCGCGTGGAACCGCCGGGACAGGCTGCGGGTGCTCATCCGCGCCTGGGCGGCGATGTCGGCGAGGGTCAGTGGGGTGTCGAGGTTGCCCAGCATCCACTGCAGCGTGGGGCCGAGGTCGTCGCCGCTGGTGCCGGGGTCGGGGTGTTCGATGAACTGGGCCTGGCCGCCGGCGCGCTGCGGCGGCATGACGATGACCCGTGCGGTGGCGGCCGCCGTTGCCGCGCCGTGGTCCTGGCGCACCATGTGCAGGCACAGATCCAGTCCCGCGGCGACCCCGGCGGAGGTCAGGATCTGCCCGTTGTCCACGAACAGCACGGACGGGTCCACCGCCACGTCCGGGAACTCCTCGGCCAGCTGATCGGCGAGCAGCCAGTGGGTGGCCGCCCGGCGGCCGTCGAGCAGGCCGGCCGCCGCGAGCACGAACGCCCCGGTGCAGATGGACGCCACGCGTGCGCCCCGGGCGGCCGCGTCGCGCAGCAGCCGCACGGTGCGCGGGTGCGGCGGTTGACCGGGTGCGACACCGGGCACGATCAGCGTGTCGGCGTCGCGCGCGTCGTCCAACCCGTACCGCGAGCGCACCTGGAAGTACTCCTGTCCCGCGACGGTCGCGGTGACCGCCGGCTCGGCGCACACCCGGACCTCGTAGGCCGGCCTGCCGTCGGGGTGCCGGGTGGCGGCGAACACCTGGCACGGAATGGCCAGGTCGAAGGCAACCACACCGTTGAGGGCGAGAACCGCGACCACGTGCATGTGGCCGGATCTTACGGATTGTCGGCGGTCGCACCACTGTCCCCGGCCACCGGGCGCCGACATAGTGAGCCAGGAAGAGCTTTCCCCGCACCACTTCCCTGGAGATCCACCGTGGACAGACGCAACCCCGCACCCGCCACCGAGTTCGGCCCCGGTCCGGGCGCCGACGGACCGCCCGCCGGGCCGCGCGGCGCGTCCCTTCGCGTGCACGTCGTCCTCTACGACGGCGTGGAGGAGCAGGACTTCGTCGGCCCGGTCACGGTTTTCGGCACCGTCGAGAACATCACCCAGACCTTTGTCAGCGTTGCCGGGCCCCGCACCGTGCACACGGCGTCCGGGATGGGCATCGTGGTCAGCGCCCCGTGGTCACCGCGGTCGGCCGACGTGGTCGTGGTGCCCGGTGGCGGTTTCGGTCCGGGGTCCGGTGTGGACAGACAGATCCGGGACGGCGTGCTGCCCGAGGCGTTGGCGGATGCCAGGCGCCCCGGGCTGGTCCTGCTGGGGGTGTGCACGGGGTCCCTGCTGCTCGCGGCGGCCGGGCTCACCGCGGGGCGCCCCTGCACCACCCACCACGTCGCCGTGGCGGAGCTGCGGGCGCGGGGCGGGAACGTGGTCGGCGGCCGGGTGGTCGACGACGGCGACCTGGTCACCTCCGGTGGGGTCACCTCCGGCCTAGACGCCGGCCTGTGGCTCACCGAGCGGTTCTTCGGCCCCCAGACCGCCCTGTTCGCCGAGATGGTGCTGGAGTACGAGCGACGCGGCACGGTGTGGCGATCCCCGTGCCCTGACCGCGGGTAGCGCGGCGTGGCGCGGCAGGGCGGCCCCCGGTCAGGCCGCGCGGCGGTGGCTGGCCGGCCGCAGCGGCGGTCGGCCGGGCCTGATGCCCCGACCGGCGGGCTGGTCCAGGTCGCCGTCGGTGTCGATGTCGTCGTCGGGGCTGGTGGCCGCGTCCGGCCGGCCGGGAGTGGGCGCGCCCCGGTCCCGGCACTGGCGGTGCACGGCGTAGAGCAGTCCCAGGCCCAGCACGAGCAGACCGTGCGAGGCCACCCTGGTGGTGGTGGCCGCACCGGTGATCAGGTCGTGAACGGACAGCACGACCAGCAGCAGCACGAACCCGCTCAACACGGGGAGCAGCCCGGCGGCGTCCCTGGCCCGCAGGGCGACCCAGCCAAGGCCGATGCCCAGGGCCAGGTTCCACGCGGTGCTCTCGTTGAACAGGTGCCCGGCCATTTCCGCGGCGCCGTGGGAGTGCTCGGCGGCGTCGACCGCCAGCAACTGGCTCAGGCCGAGGGCCAGTTGGGCGACGGCCACCACACCCAGGGCCGCCCGCAGCACCCAGCCGCGCTGCGGTGGGGCGGGTGCCCGCGCCAGGATCTCGTCGGCCAGGTCGGGGGCGGTGGTGGCCGGGCGGACGCGCAGCGAGCGGTTCAACACCGCGAGTCGGGCCTGCCACGCTCGGCACGCCGCGCAGTCACGCAGGTGTTGGTCGGTCCGGTCGGCCGGTACCGGTTCCTGTTCACCGTCGATGCGGGCGGAAAGCGCCTCGCGGCAGGTCGTGCAGTCCACGTTCCAGATTGTCGGCCGAACGGGCCTAGAAGTTCCGGCCGGGTCCTGGATTACGCTGCCTGATCATGACGAGCCCGGACAGTGCGGACCTACCGACCACCCAGCTGGCGCTGGCCGCCGGTCGAGGCGACCGGCGTGCGCTGGAGGAGTTCGTCCGCGCTACCCAGCGTGACGTGTGGCGCTTCGTGGCGCACCTGGCCGGTGTCGCGGCAGCGGACGACCTGACCCAGGAGACCTACCTGCGCGCGCTGGGCAGCCTGCGTCGGTTCGCCGCCCGTTCCTCGGCCCGCACGTGGTTGCTGTCGATCGCCCGCCGGGTCGTGGTCGACCAGGTCCGCTCGGCCGTGGCCAGGCCCCGCACCAGCGCCGGCGTGGACTGGGTCGACGCGGCCGAACAGGCGCAGGCGCGGGACCGCGGGGTGCGCGCGGGTTTCGAGGACGTGGTGGAGTTGAACCTGCTGCTCGCCGGGCTGGACCGGGAACGCCGCGAAGTGCTGGTGCTCACCCAGATCCTGGGACTGTCCTATCAGGAGGCCGCCGAGGTCTGCGGCTGCCCGGTCGGCACGGTCCGGTCGCGGGTGGCCAGGGCCCGCGAGGACCTGTTGCGCGCCAGCGAGGAACCCAACGCCGGCACCGGCTGACGCGGCACCGCCGCCGGGCCTGGTGCATGCTGGAGGGGCCGGGCCACCCCGCCGTTCAGGGGAGGAAGGGCGCGATGATCGAATCGGTCGGTGCGAGCGCCTACCGGGTGCCCACGCCCGTGCCCGAGGCGGACGGGACGCTCGCGTGGGACGCCACCACGATCGTCGTCGTGACGGCGCGGGCCGACGGCAGGACCGGTCTGGGGTGGACCTACACCGACGCCAGCTGCGCGGACCTGGTCAACGGGATGCTGGCCGGCGTTGTCGTCGGCACCAACCAGCTCGACGTCCGGTCGGGCTGGCACGCGATGCAACGCGCCGTGCGCAACGTGGGCCGGCCAGGACTGGCGGCCTCGGCACTGTCCGCTGTGGACATCGCGCTGTGGGACCTGGCCGCCCGCTCGGTGGAGCTGCCACTGGCCACGCTGCTCGGGCGGGTGCGCGACCGGGCGGAGGTCTTCGTCGACGCCAACGGGGCCTACTCGGTCGGGCAGGCCGTCCGCGTTGGACAGCGGCTCGCCGAGTGGGACGTCACCTGGTTCGAGGAACCGGTCTCCAGCGACGACCTGCCCGGGTTGGCCCACGTGCGAGCGCGGACCAGCCCGGACGTGGCCGCCGGGGAGTACGGCTACGACCTGCCCTACTTCGCCCGGATGGTGGGTGCCGCCGCGGTGGACTGCGTGCAGGTGGACGTGACCCGCTGCGGCGGGTACACCGAGTGGGCGCGGATCGCGGCGGTGGCCGCCGCCCACAACCGGGACGTGTCCGCGCACTGCGCGCCCAACCTGTCCGCGCACATCGCCGTGGCCACACCGAACTTCCGGCACATCGAGTGGTTCGCCGACCACGACCGGATCGAGTCGGAGTTCTTCACCGGGGTTCTCGATCCCGGCGGCGGCACGGTGGCGCCGGGCGAGGCACCGGGGCACGGGATGAGCCTGCGGCACGACACGGCTGATCGCCACCGGCTGCGCTGAAGTCGCGGGTGCACACCCAACTGGCGTCGCGTGTGGACGGATGCCTCAGGCGCGTCGGCCGCGCCGCCGAGCCTGCTGGGTGCCCGAGGGGGCACGCCGGGCACTGGCCAGGCCGCGGAGGGCCCGGCCGGCCGCGCCCAGCCGCAGATCCTCGTCCACGGCGTGCGGCGCCACGACCTTGCCCGGATTCATCCGGTTGGTCGGGTCGAACAGCGCCTTGAGTTCGGCGAACGCCCGCACGACGGTCGGGCCGAACATGCGGGTCAGCAGCTGCCCCCGGGCCTGGCCGTCACCGTGTTCGCCGGACAGCGAACCGCCGTGGGAGGCGACCAGGTCGGCCGCGCGGGCGAGGAAGTCCCGGAAGTTGCGCGTCCCGGCCGAGGTCTCCAGCCGGAACGGGATAGGTTGGGTAGGTAGTCCAGGCGGCGGATCGTCCAGTTGCGCTGGTGCGTGACGGCTGAGATGGCTGGATGCCGCGCCAGCGGACACAGTCGAGAGCCGAGTGGCCTGATTCAGAATCTAATCCGTTGCCGCCCGAGATAACAGCGTGCACAGTACGGTCATGGAGATGCGTGATCATGGCGGTGATGGGCCCCCGGTCGTGTTGCTCCATGGCGGCGGCCGCACGATGTACGACTGGGATCCGCTCATCCGGTTCTTGCCCGACCTGCGAGTCGTCAGCTACAACTTCCGGCCAGGAGCCTGGAATTGGCAGACGGCGTTGATGGACCTCGCCAAGGTGATCGAGTATTTCGGCCTTGTTCGGCCTGCGGTGGTAGGCCATTCGCTTGGCGGCATGGTAGCCGCCTTGTGGGCCACCATGCACCCCGAATGTCCTCTCGCGGTCAACCTCGACGGCCACACCAACCCCACAGGTCCGGTGCTGCGAGCGTTTATCGACGAACAACTTGACGCGTCCGGCGATCCAGACCTAGCCGCGCTGATCAGTGCGTTCGACGAACTAGACCTGATCGCGACCTATCGTGCCACCCAGTGCCGCCTGGTCGTGGTCTCGTCGACGCAACCGGAATTCGAGCAGATGCTGCCCGATGAGGTCGGTGCTGCGTTTGCCGCATATCGCGGTGAGTTCGCCAAGCAACTCGGTGCCGCTGCTGCCGACACGCCTCTGCTCTCCTTGCGTGAGATCGCCACCGGACACGACGTGCATCTAGCAGCACCCGAGCAGGTCGCCGAACTCATACACGCTGGGCTGAACCAGGTGTGACCTACCGCACCCATGAACGCCTGGGGTGTTTGCCGACCTGCCTGCCAGCGTCGAGGTCGTACTCCTCGCTGAGCAGGCCGACATCGTTGCGCAGCTCGATCAGCCGCTGGAACAGGGCTCTCGCCTCGCCGGTGCGGCCGATGCCGTGCAGCGCGTCCGCCAGCCAGAAGCTGCACGCGAGGAACGCGCCCTCACCACCGGGCAGCCCGTCAACGCCACCCTCGGGTTGGTAGCGCCGTACCCCGGCAACCAGTCCAGAATCTGCTCGGGCAACTGCCTGCTGCCGTCCAGCCCGTACATGATGCGCAACTCCGCCGGGTCGCCCGCCACCGCCCGCACCAGCCACTCCCGCCAGGGCCCGGGCTTCGGCGACGAACCCGCACCAGGTCGGCCGTCGCACCCCGTGGCGGCATGCAGTCGACCACCCGCACCGTGCCGTCCGGGGTGTCCCACTCGGTCTCCAGCACCAGGGTGTCCCCGCGGTACCGGCGACGGGTGGCTGGGGCACCGGAGGCGGGCGCCAGCCGCCAGGTGCCGGCGCGCTCGTCGCCCAGCAGCGCGGCCAAGCAGGCGGGGGAGTCGAACCGGGGCAGGCACAGCCAGTCCACGCCGCCGTCGCGGCCCACCAGGGCCGCGGTGTGCAGGTCGCCCAGCAGCGCGTAGTCCTCGATCGGCGCGGTGGACACGCCTCACCCGGACCCGTCGAGGGTGATGACGACCTTCACGTCGTCGGGTTGCGCGGTGAAGGCGTCGGCGAACCGGTCCAGGGGCACGCGCCTGCTGATCAGCCCGCCCAACCAGTCCACATCGGACTCGGCGAGCACCTGCGCGGCCTGCCGGTAGTGCCGCAGGTTGGCGTTGACCGACCCGATGACGACGTCGTTCTCCAGCACCAGTCCCCGGTTGATGCCACCCGCGTCGACCGAGAGTGTGCGCCCCGCGGGGGAGACCCCGGTGAGGCACACGATGCCGTAGGGCGGCGTGCTGGCGATCGCGTCGAACACCACGCTGGCCGCGCCGGTGGCTTCCACCACCACGTCGGGCCGAACCCGCTCGGCCACCGAGTCCACGCTGTCGTGGTGGTAGGTCGCGCCCAGCGCCTGGACCAGCGCGGGTTTCGGTCCGCTGGTGACCCGGTCAAGCACGTGGACGTCCAGGCCGCGGCGCAGGCCCACCAGCGCGGCCAGCAGGCCGATCGGCCCGGCACCGGTGACCAGTGCGCGCCGCGGCTCGAACCAGCCGCGCTCGCCGACCCGCCACACCTGTTCCCACGCCTTGACGACCACCGTGGTCGGTTCCACCAGCACGCCCACGTGTGCCAGTCGGGGGTCCAGGGTGACGGCGTAGTCGATCTCCACGCACCACAGCTGACTGCCGTACCCGTCCCGCTGCTTGATGCCCCGCTCGGTGTACCGGCCGTTGCGGCACATGTCGAACTCGCCGTGCGCGCACGCCCCGCAGGGCACGGGGTCGGGCCGGCGCACCACGCCGACCACCAGGTCGCCGGGGGAGAAGCCGCTGCCGGGTGGCGCGGTGCGCACCCGCCCCAGCGACTCGTGGCCCAGCACCAGCCGCTGCCGGTCCGGCGGCGACCACCCGTACTCGGCCCGCACGATCTCCTTGTCCGTGCCACACACCCCCACGGCCAGCCCCTCGACCAGCAGGTCCCCGGCTGCCGGCTGGGGATCGGGCAGCTCGGACACCCGCAGCGAGTCGGGTTGCTTCGGGTCAACGGTCAGCGCACGCACACCGCGCAGGTACCCACGCACGCGCCGCCCACACCCGCCGGGCCGGTCGACTAGCCTTGTGCGGTGTTCGACTCGCCTGACTTCGATCTGGCGCCCTACGCGGAGTTCGCCGTGTCAGCGCAGGTGCGGCGCACCTACTGCAGTTGGAACGACGCGGGCTGGCGGTCGCTGCTCGTGCAGTGCTTCGACCACGCGCCCGAGGTCGACCGCTTTCGGCTGCCCGGCGTGGCCGACCTGCACCTCGTGCTCTGCGTGGCCGGGGACGTGACCATGCGGACGCGCGTCGACGGAAAACCGGTCCGCCGGCGCTGGATTCCCGGCAACCTGGAACTCATGATTCCCGGCCGGGCGAGCGTGCGCGAGTACCGGACGACGGCGCCGATGCGCACCATCCAGGTGCACATCCCGTCCGCGACCGTCAACCGGGCCGCGGCCCAACTGGGCGGCCCGGAGCCCGACTTCGAATCGCTGTCCGCGGCGGTGGCCGCGGGCGACCCGGTTGTCGAACAGCTCCTCCGCGCGCTGCCCGCCGCCAGCGGCGCCAACGACCTCTACGCGGAGTCGGCCGCGGCGTTCCTCGCGACGCACCTGCTGACCCAGGGGCGGCACGTCCGCCTGCCGGGCCCCGAACACGCGGCGGTCCGCGCGGGCGTCGCCCTCATGCGGGACCGGCTGGCCGAGCCGCTGACGCTGGCCGACATCGCCGCTGAGGTGCACCTGAGCGTGTACCACTTCATCCGCGTCTTCCGGGCGGCCACCGGCGAGACGCCCCACCGGTTCCTCACCCGGCTGCGGATCGAACGAGCGCGGCGGCTGCTGGCCGACAGCACCCTCACCATCGCACAGATCGCCGAGCGGTGCGGTTTCGCCAGTCCCGGAGCGCTGTCAGCGGCCTTCCTGAGCCACGTCGGCGTCCGGCCGTCGGTGTACCGCAGGATCTGACCGGTCGCGCCGGGCCCGATCGCCGTCGGGCGCCGACGTCGCACGAGCGGGTCGGCGTCCTGGTGTCGCGCACATCGCGTCCCGAGGTGTTGAACGGGTCGAAACACTTACTCAAAGTTTCGTTGAAGTTTCGGTGTGTGACGTATAGGCTGATGAATGCTTTGGGAGCGCTCCCAAATCGATCACCACCGCTCGATCATCCGGAGAGTGGAGGCCCATCCATGCGTATGCGCAGTACCTCCGGGTCCATCACCAGACGGCGAGGCATCACCACGCTGATCATCGCCACGCTGGCCTGCATGTTCGTCTGGACCCCGACAGCCTCGGCGCACGGCACCATCGTCAGTCCCGCTACCCGCGCCTACCAGTGCTGGCAAACCTGGGGCAGCCAACACACGAACCCCGCCATGCAGCAGCAGGACCCCATGTGCTGGCAGGCCTTCCAGGCCAACGCCGACACCATGTGGAACTGGATGAGCGCGCTGCGGGACGGACTTGGCGGAAACTTCCAGGGGTCGACCCCCGACGGGCAGCTCTGCAGCAATGCCCTCTCCCGCAACAACTCGCTGAACACGCCCGGCGCGTGGAAGACCACCAACGTCGGCAGCAGCTTCTCGATGCGCCTGTACGACCAGGCCAGCCACGGCGCTGACTACTTCCGGGTCTACATCAGCAAGAACGGGTACGACCCGACCACCCAGCGCCTCGGTTGGGGCGACCTCGACTTCATCACGCAGACCGGCAAGTACGCTCCGGCCAAGGAGATCACGTTCAACGTCCAGACCTCTGGCGCCTACAGGGGACACCACGTCGTGTTCACGATCTGGCAGGCCTCGCACCTGGACCAGACCTACATGTGGTGCAGTGACGTGAACTTCGGCTGAAGCTCCGGCCAACCACCCGGAACGCGGGAGTGCCTGGCCCGGTGCCGCAGTGCTGGCACCGGGCCAGGCTTTCGACGTGGTGGGCCGACGTCCGCGGGTGGCGCCGGCTCAGCCCGCTGCCCGGCGGACCAGGGCCGCGATCCCCTCGATCAGGCACTCCAGCCCGAAGGCGTACTCGTGTTCGGGATTGTGGGCGGCCTGGTGGGCCTGTCCCGCTGCCAGGCCGACGCGGTCGGCGAGCGGGAAGCTCGCGGGGTCGTGCACTTCGGCGAGTGCTGGCGCTATCGCCTGCCACCACTGCTGGTCGGTGGTGCCGGTCTGCCGCTCGACCCGGGCGGCCTCGACCTTGCGCCGGGCCACGCCCTCGACGTGGGTGTGCACGAGGGTGATCGCGGAGTCCATCTCGACGTCGGTGAGCCCGATGCCGTCGACCACGCGCAGTTCCAGGTCGTACTTGGCGATCGCGTTGGGGCCGAGCGGTGGGCGTCCGGTGAAGACCTGGAGCATCCACGGGTGGCGCAGGTACATCGCCCACTCGATGGCCGCGATCTGGCGGAGGCCGTCCCGCCAGTCGTCCGCGTCGATCTTCTCAAGTTCGGCGACCGCCTCGCCGTAGGCGGAGTCCAACATCGCCTCGACCAGCTCGGCTCGTGAGGCGACGTAGGTGTAGAGCGACATCGTGCCCACGCCCAGTGACTCGGCCACGCGCCGCATCGACAGCGGGGCCAGGTCCTTGTCGCCATCGGCGATCTCGACCGCGGCGGCGATGATCTGGTCGGTGGTCAGGGCGTGTTTCGGTCCGCGTCGGGGCAGTTGGAGAGTGCCCCACAACAGCGCGATCGTCCTGGCGGGATCGCCACTGCCGCTGCTCTCGGTTGCCACGCGTCCAGGATAGACGATGACTTCGTACGGTCTACGGAGAGCTGTGCTAGCGTTCTCCGTATGGCGTACGGAGAGAGTGTGCGAAACGGGCCGCCCGAGGGGATCCGCGCGAGCGGCCTGCGCAAGCGATACGGCGACCGAATCGCACTGGACGGATTCGACCTGAGCGTGCGGCCCGGCACGGTGTGCGGGCTGCTCGGGCCCAACGGTGCCGGCAAGACCACCGCGGTTCGGATCCTGACCACCCTGCTGCGTCCGGACAGCGGCGAGGTGTTCGTGGCCGGTTTCGACGCGGTCCGCCACCCGAGGCAGGTGCGGTACCGGATCGGGCTGGTCGGCCAGAACGCCTCGGTGGACGAGATCCTGACCGGTAGGCAGAACCTGGAGATGTTCGGTCGGCTTGGTCACCTGACGGCCAGGGCAGCGCGGCGGCGAGCCGGTGAGCTGCTGGACCAGTTCGGTCTCACCGAGGCGGCGGAGCGGCCCGTCGCGGGCTATTCCGGCGGGATGCGGCGTCGACTCGATCTGGCCACCAGCCTGATCCTGTCCCCGCCAGTGCTGTTCCTGGACGAACCCACCACCGGGCTCGACCCGGCCGCCCGCATCGAGGTCTGGGGCCATGTCCGCGATCTGGTCGACACCGGCACCACGGTGTTGCTGACCACGCAGTACCTGGAGGAAGCCGACCAGCTGGCCGACCAGATCGCGGTCATCGACGCGGGCCGCGTCGTCGCCGAGGGCACGCCGGACGAACTCAAGGCCAAGGTCGGGCCGGACCGGCTGGAGACGGTCGTCCGCAAGCCGAGCCTGGACGAGGTGTTCCTGCACCTCACCGGGCACACCGCCACCACGTCCACCCCACCAGCCGCGGAGGCAGCACGATGAGTACCCCCACCGGCGCACCGCAGTTCGCCTCGTGGTCGCGCGATGCCGCGACCCTGACCCGCCGGATCCTCCTGCACTGGCGGCAGCGCCCGGCCTCGATCCTGCTTGAGCTGCTGTTCCCGGTGTTGATGGTGGTGATGTTCGGGTACCTGTTCGGCGGTGCGATGGCCATCCCCGACGGCACCTACACCGACTTCGTCATCCCCGGCATGCTCGCCATGACCATGCTGTTCGGCCTGGAGTCCGTGGTCGTGGCGGTGACCTCCGACGCAGCCAGGGGCGTCACCGAGCGGATCCGGGCGATGCCGGTCAGCGGGGTCGCCGTGCTCACCGGGCGCAGCTGGGCCGACATGCTCAACGCGCTCGCCGGCCTCGCCGTCATGGTCGCCACCGGCCTGGTGGTGGGGTGGCGGCCGCAGCACGGCCTCGTCCCCGCCCTGGTGGCGCTGGGGCTGCTGCTGTGGTTGCGGTTCGCCTTCGTCTGGCTCGGCATCTACCTCGGGCTCCTGCTCAGGACCCCGGAGTCGGCCGTGTCCGTGCAGGTGCTGGTGTGGCCTGTCGGGTTCCTCTCCAGCGCGTTCGTCTCCCCGGAGACGATGCCCACCTGGCTGGGAGCGATCGCCACGTGGAACCCGCTCTCGGCGACCGCCACCGCCGTCCGGGAGCTGTTCGGCAACCCCACCTGGGCCGCGCACACCTGGGCCGCGGACCACTCGGTCCTGCTCGCCGTGCTGTGGCCGGCCGTGCTCACCGCGGTCTTCCTGCCGCTGGCCTACCGCCAGTACCGCTCGCTCGCGCGCTGAACCAGGCGCGCCCGCGAACCGCCGTCCGCACCGCAATGCCACCCGCACCGCACAGAGACAAGGCACCATGACCGCGAACGACCGCCAGCCGGACCACCACGACACCATCCGGGTGCGGGGCGCCCGGGCGCACAACCTGAAGAACGTCTCGGTCGACCTGCCCAAGCGCAAGCTGACCGTCGCGACCGGGGTGTCCGGGTCCGGCAAGTCCTCACTGATCTTCGCCACGATCGCCGCCGAGTCGCGCCGGCTCATCAACGAGACGTACTCGGCGTTCGCGCAGACCTACCTGCCGGCCTACCGCCGCCCGGAGGTCGACTCCCTGGAGAACCTCACCGCGGCGATCGTCATCGACCAGGAGCCCCTCGCCGCCAACGCCCGCTCGACGGTGGGAACCGCGACCGACGTGTACTCGCTGCTGCGGCTGGTCTTCAGCCGGCTCTCCACCCCGCACGTCGGCTCGTCGAGCCACTTCTCCTTCAACCTGCCCGAGGGCATGTGCCCGGCCTGCGAAGGTCTCGGCCGGCTCGCCTCGATCGACGAAACCCAGCTGGTCGACCGGTCCCGGACCCTGAACGAGGGAGCGATCACGGTCCCCAACTTCGGCCCGGGGACCTGGTACTGGCGCTACTACGCCGAGTCCGAGCGGCTCGACCCGGACAAGCGCCTGGCCGACTACACACCCGAGGAGTGGGCGTGGCTCATGTACCAGGAGCCGACCAAGACGCGCCTCGGCGGGATGAACACCACCTACGAGGGGCTCGTGCCCAAGGTGCGCCGCGTCTTCTTCAAGGACACCGAGTCCCGGCAGCGCCACATCCGCGCGTTCGTCGAGCGGGCGTCCACGGTCAGCCCCTGCCCCGACTGCGGGGGCACCCGGCTGGCCGAAGCGCCCCGGACCGCCACGGTCAACGGCAGCACGATCGGCGAGTGCGCCCGGTGGGAGATCACCGAGCTGCTGCCCTGGGTCGAATCGCTGGCCGATCCCGCCATCGCGCCCGCGCGCGCCTCGCTGGCGGGCATGCTCACCGCCATGGTCGACCTGGGCCTGGGCTACCTGAGCCTCGACCGGGAGTCGGGCACGCTCTCCGGCGGTGAGGCGCAACGCGTCAAGATGGTCCGCCACCTCGGCTCGCCGCTGACCGATGTCACCTACGTCTTCGACGAGCCGACCGCCGGTCTGCACCCGCACGACGTCGCCCGGATGAGCGACCTGATGCTGCAACTGCGGGACAAGGGCAACACCATCCTGGTGATCGAGCACAACCCCCAGGTGATCGCCATCGCCGACCACGTCGTCGACCTCGGCCCCGGCGCGGGCGACGCCGGCGGGCGGATCGTCTACTCCGGACCGCCGAGCGGGTTGTCCGCTTCCGAGTCGGTCACCGGGCGTCTCCTCGACCGACCACCCAGGCTGCGCGACACCGTGCGCACCCCAACCGGCCACCTCGCCATCAGGCACGCCACGACGAACAACCTCAAGGACGTGTCCGTGGACATCCCCACCGGAGTCCTCGTCGCCGTCACCGGTGTCGCCGGGTCGGGGAAGTCCTCGCTCATCCACGGATCCCTCAGCGCCCGCGAGGGGGTGGTCCTCGTCGACCAGTCACCGATCCGCGGATCGCGCCGGTCCAACCCCGCCACCTTCACCGGTCTGCTCGACACCATCCGCGCCGCCTTCGCCAAGGCGAACGGGGTGAAGGCCTCCCTCTTCAGCTCCAACTCCGACGGTGCCTGCCCAGCGTGCGGTGGCCACGGCGTCATCTACACCGACCTCGCCGTCATGGCCGGTGTCACCACCACGTGCGAGGAGTGCGGCGGGCGCCGGTTCAAGCCGGAGGTGCTCACCCACCGCCTGCACGGGCTCACCATCGACGAAGTGCTCAACCTGGAGGTCTCCGACGCCCTCGCGGTCTTCCACACCGGCAAGGCGGCCGCCACCCTGCGGCGGCTGCTCGACGTCGGGCTGCCCTACCTGCGGCTCGGCCAGCCGCTGACCAGCCTGTCCGGCGGCGAACGGCAACGCCTCAAGCTCGCCGCCTCGCTGACCTCGGACGCGCACACCTACGTCCTCGACGAACCCAGCAGCGGTCTGCACCTGGCGGACACCGACACCCTCAACGCCATGCTCAACCGCATCGTCGACACCGGCCGGTCCGTCGTCGTGATCGAGCACAACCTCGCCGTCATCGCCCAGGCCGACTGGATCATCGACATCGGCCCCGGCGCCGGACACGAAGGAGGACAGGTCATCTTCACCGGCACACCGGCCGAGATGCTGGACAACGGCGACAGCCCCACCGCGGTGCACCTGAGAAAAGCCGTCGGCGGCTGACCCACCCCAGTTCACCACCCGAGCGGCCCCAGGGGCGGGGGAGGACGCCGATGTCCCCGGGGCTCCACGCCTGCCCGGCGTTCCTGACCGGGCTGGCCCTGCCGGGCTGCCCCCGCCCCTGACATTCCGGTGGACCGTGTCGTCGTACTGGTGGGAAGCGACGATTTCACACCGGATGGAAGGGGTGGGCGGCAGTGCCCGCACAACGCGAGGTGGACGAAGCCGAGATCAGGCAGCGGATCGACAAGATCGTCGAAGGAATCCGCGCCAAGGATCTCGACGGCCTCAAGCGGCTCTACACGACGGACGTCGTGTCCTTCGACGTCGAGCCGCCACTGCGGCATGTCGGGATCGCGGCGAAGCTGAAGAACTGGGCCAACGCCTTCACGTTCTTCCAGGACCTGGCTTACGAGGTGCGCGATCTGACGCTCACCGTGGACGAGACCGTGGCGTTCGGGCACTGCTTCGGTCGGCTCAGCGGGACGCTGAAGAACGGGACGGTGACGAGCGGCATGTGGGTCCGGGCCACGTTCTGCTTCCGGAAGGTCGACGGCGAGTGGTTGATCGCGCACGACCAGGTTTCGGTGCCACTGGACATGGCCAGCGGCAGAGGAGTGACCGACCTCCAGCCCTGACGGGGCGCGGCGGTTCGGGACTCGCCCCTCGGTGCTGCCCGAGCCGCCCCCGCGCGCCGCCAGCGGTCAACCGGCCAGCACTTTGTGCCCGGTTTCGACCAGCATCGCACTCCACGCCGCCGCCGGACTGGCGTTGAACGCGACGACCCGGCTGGTGGTGCCGGCCGGTCGCGGCCCCAGCGCGGCGTAGAGGTTGAGCAGCATGTCGTTGGGGCCGAGGTGGCCGTAGCGCCGGAGGTTGGTGCGGCACACCTCGTCGATCTCGACACCGAGCGACTCCTCCAGGAAGCGGAATCCCCCGAGCGACAGGTTGTGGCTGACGTGGTGGGTGATCTCGTCGGGCCGCAGCCCGTTGCGCCGCAACAGCCGGTCATAAAGAGCGCGCAGTCGGTTGCGCGTCTCCCCACCGAGTCGGAACGAGTACGTGGCCACGTTCGTGCACTTCTCCCGCCACTGCTGCCACGGCTGGTCGCGGTAGTCGACCCGGAACAGGTCCCAGTAGGCGCCGTTGGTCTCCACCAGGATGTCGAGCACGCGGACCGGGCCCTGTCTGGACACCACCAGCGCCTGCCCGCTGTCGCCGTTCACCGTGACCGGGTGGCGGTAGCGGTGCGGCGGCGCGGGTTTGCTGCCGTGCACCACCAGGACGGTCCGCAGGTCGGGATCGGCGCTCAGCAGGCCCCGGGCGGTGAGCAGGGCCGGTGCGATCGACGCGCAGCCCAGATCCCCCACGGAGAACGACAACGCGCGGTGCGCGCCGAGCAACGCCTGGGTGTGGGTGGCGTCGGAGGCCATCAACGCCTCCGGCGCCCGCGGCTGCACCAGGATCAGCACATCCACGTCGTCTGGTCGCAACCCCGCCTGCGCCAGCGCCTGCTGGGCGGCGCGCACCCCCAGGTCGACCGCGCTCAGGTCGTCAGCCACCGCGACCCGGTCGACGCCCAGGGCAAGACAGGTCTCGCGCTCCACCGCACGCAGCCCGGCGAGTTCCGGGAGGTCGGCCACGGCCAGCGAGTCGTCGGGCAGGTACCAGGACGCCGCCCGCAGTGCGATCGCGGACACCGCCGCTCACCGCGTCCCTGCGGCGAGGCGGGCACGGTCTCGTCGGCCGAGGGCCTGGCCCGCGCCGTGCCGCGTCGGCCGAACGCCCTGCCGACGCACGCCGGTCACCACCGCTGTCGCCTCCGGTGTGCGCTCGGCCCGCGTCTGCACCGGTTGACCCGGCTCTGGCCCGCCCACGCTGTCCACGCGCATCTCGTTCCCCTCCGCCAGCGGCTGATCGACTCAGGAGTAGACGTGAAAGCCCCGACCGGTCTTGCGGCCGAAGTGCCCGTTCCGGACCAGGTCGGCCAGCACCGGCGGTACCCGGTACCGGTCGTCGCCGGTGTTGGCCCGCAACACGTTCAGGGTGTCGAGCACGTTGTCCAATCCGATCAGGTCGGCGGTGCGCAGCGGTCCCATCGGATGCCCGAGGCAGCGCTCGAAGACCGCGTCCACGGTCTCGGCGCCCGTGGTGTCGGCGGTGACCGCAGCCGCGGCCTCCGCGATGGTCAACATCAGCACCCGGTTGAGCACGAAGCCAGGCCCGTCGGGCACCACGACGGCGTCCTTGCCCAGGTTGCGCAGCAGCGTCAGCGCCGCGTTCATGGCCCGCTCGGACGTGGCCGGTGCGCGCACCACCTCAACGGTCTTCTTCAGCGGCGCCGGGTTCATGAAGTGCAGGCCGAGCACCCGGTCCGGCCGGGTGGTGCGCGCGGCCAGACCGGCGATCGGAATGGCCGAGGTGCACGAGGCCAACACGGCCTCGGCCGGCGTGCACCGGTCCAACTCCGCGAACACCGCCTCCTTGAGGTCCTGCCGCTCGGTCACGCACTCGACGACGAACCCGGCCCCGTCCAGTTGGTCCAGCCGCTGGGCCCAGCTCACCCGGGCGAGCACCTCGTCCGGAGTGGCGGTCGCCGTGCCACGGGCGAGCAGGCGGCTCAACTTCAGCGACTCGACCACGCGGGCGCGGGCCCGCGCCACCGCCTCCGGGGCGGGATCGACCACGACCACCCGGTACCCGGCCTGCGCCGCGCACTGCGCCACGCCCGCGCCCATGGTGCCGGCACCCACCACACCGACCACAGTGGACTCCACTGACTCTGGCACCTACCACACCGTCCTCTCCGTCCCAGTGGGGTCCGGTCCGTCACCCGTGCACTGGCGCCGACGGCACCGGCGTTCGAGCCGACTCCGCCGCCGGCTGTCTCATCTGGACTCGTCCACGTCGACGACCACCACGTGCCCGGTGTCCGGGCGTGCGCCGGACTGGTCGGGCACGGCCAGCACCATGGGGGTGGACTCCGCGTCGACAACGGCGAAGCCGGCGAACCGCAACGTCACCAACATCACCCGGTTGACCTCGGTGGGCACGAACTCGGCCACCGCCCGGAAACCCCTGTTCCGCGCCCGGTCGACGATGTGGCTGATCAGGGCGGTGCCCACACCGCGCGACATCACCCGGCAGGACATCAGCAGCAGACGCAGCACGCTGTCAGTGCCGCGTGTCTCGGAGACCGCCAACCCGATCGTGCCGTAGCTGCCGAACCGGTCCCGCAAGGCCGCCACCAACACCTCGTGGCGGGGTGAACGGGTGAGTTCCCGCAACTCGTCGATGTCGAAGGTCTGGCCGGTGGTGTTGAGCTGGTGGGTCCGCACGGTCAGCTCGTGCGCCCTGGCCAGGTCGGCCTCAGCGGCCCGGCGAACGGTCATCTCCAGGTTGAGGGAGGCGAGGAAATCCGCTGGCGAGCCCTCGAACGCCTCCTCGCTGCGCTGCCGCACCCGGTCAGCCCGGTACAGCGCCCGCCGCTGCCTGGCCTCCTCGGTCAGCGTCGGCGGCGTGAACTCCGGCAGGTCGGGCAGCTCCGCCAACCGCTCCACCGGGTAGACGCGAACCTCCGGGAGCGCCGCGGCCACCTCGGCCCGCTCCACCGGATCGTTGTCGATGAAGGCGATCGTGTCCAGGCCGATGTTCAACGCCTCGGCGATCTGGCGCACCGAGGCGGACTTGGCTCCCCAGTTCACCCGCAGCTCGGAGAACATGTCGGCGACGCCGTGGCGGAGCAGGTGCTCGGTGGCCGCCGCGTGGTCGCCCCGGCTGGCCACCGCGTGCAGGATGCCGCGCTGGTCCAGGATGTCCAACACCCGCAACACCTCCGGCTTGGGCCGGCCACCGTCCTGTTCCAGCACAACGCCGTCCCACACCGTGTCGTCGAGGTCCCACACCAGACACTTGACGGTCCGTGCCACCCGATTCCCCTCCCGTGGGTTCACTCCCGGTCGGCTCGCGAGCCGTGGTGCGCGGCCAGCACGTGATCCCCCAGCACCACCTCGGCGACCTCGTCCGCGCCCTCGATGATCTGCATGACCTTGGCGTCCCGGAAGAACCGCGCCACCCGGCTGCCCGGTGCGCAGCCGACCGCGCCCAACGCCTGCACCGCCCGCTGGCTGACCGACGCCGCGGCCCTGCCCGCCGCGTACTTGGCCAGCACCGTCGCCATGATCCGCCCCGGTGACTGGCTGGCGCGTTCCCGCGCGGCCCGCTCACACAGCGCCCACGCGCCCTCGACCTCGGCGTGCGCCTGCCCCAGCCGGGTGCGCACCGACTGGTGGTCGGCCAGCGCGACATCGCCCTGCCGTCGGGTCGACACGTGCGCCGTCATGTCCGCCAGGCAGGCCCGCGCCATGCCGACACAGCCCCAGGCGACGGTGAACCGGCCGTGGTCCAGTGCCGTACTGGCCACATGGGACAGACCGAACCCGGCCGGAGCGACGAGCCGGTCAGCGGGCAGGTGCACGCCCTCGAACGACACGTGCGCCAGCCGACAGCCGCGCAACCCCAGCTGTCCGCGCACCGGCTCGACAACGACTCCGGGACGGTCGGTCTCCACCAGCGCCGCCACCGGACCGTTCGGTGCCCTGCCCAGCACCAGCAGCACATCGGCCGCCTGCCCGAAGGTGATCCAGAGCTTGCGGCCGTGCACCCGGTGGCCACCGGGACCCGGTTCGATCCGGGTGCACACGGCGGACAGGTCACTGCCCGCGCCCGGCTCGGTCACCGCGAATCCGGCCACCGCTTCCCCGGCGATGAGCCGAGGCAACCACGTGGCGCGCTGTTCGGCCGTGCCCCAGCGCTGGATCGCCGCGGTCACCACCCCGGTGACCGTGAGCAGCGAGCGCAACGCCGTGCAGACGCCACCCAGGCGCGCCGCCGCCGCACCCAGCTCACCCGGGCCCAGCCCGAGTCCTCCGTACTCGGTCGGCTGGTCGATGCCGAACACGCCGAGCCGGGCGGCCAACCTGATCACCTCATCGGGCAGGCCGGCATCGCTGTCCCAGCCGTCGGCGTCGGCCTCGGCGAGTGCGACCAGAGTGGACAGGTCCAGCATGGGCTAACGCCTCTCCCCGCTGGCATCCGCCGCCCGCCGCTGCTTGCGCGCCACGAACTCCGCGATTCTGGTGACCGTGCGGAAGTTGTCCAGGTCGAGATCGTCGATCTCCACGGAGATCCCGTAGGCGTGCTCGACGTGGGTGACGATCTCCAGCGCGCGCAACGAGTTCACCAGGCCGAGCGCGAAGTAGTCGTCATCGGGGCCGATGTCGACCGAGGTGAGCGTGGAGAAGAACCGCAGCAGTTGCTCGGTCAGCTCGCCAGGAGGTTCCGCGACTGCTGGTTGCTGTCCCTCGGCCACAGCGCACGCTCCCCGGTTCGTTCGGTTGTTGTTCCCGCCCAGTGCTGCGAACAGTCCGCTCCTGTCCGGCGCCGGCGCACCACGCGGTGACTCGACAACGGCGACGACCAGAGCTGGGGTGGGCGGTCAGTGCGGAGACTCCTGCTCTCCCGGAAAACCAAATTGGTCGCAGGCTATTGACCTGTTGAGGCGTCCCGCAACCCGCGATCCTGTGTCCTGACTCATGTTTCCCCAGGAGGAAAAGTCCTTGATCCCGTCCACTTGACGCGCGATCGGCGTGCTGTCGGCAACGCTGTGGCCAACACCGGTCAACCCGGTCGGCGCTGGCGCGCCACGGCTGCCAGACACCGCTTTTTCCTGACGAGTTAACAAACTACTGGCCGCCGTGGCCCGTCGATAACGTGGCCAGGTGGCCCAACCAGTGATCGAACTGTTTCAGGCGCAGGTGGCGAGGACGCCCGACACCACCGCGTTGGTCGTGGGCGATCGAGCACTCAGCTACCGCGAGCTGGAGCAGGCCTCGGCAGCACTTGCCGGACGGCTGGTCGAGAACGGAGTGCGCCCAGGCCGCACGGTGTGCCTGTACCTGAACCAGAGCGCGGACACCGTGGTCGGCATGCTCGCCGCACTGCGAACAGGCGCCTCCTGGGCGGTGATCGAGCCACACCACCCGCTGTCGCGGATCCGCGCGCTGCTGGCCGACAGCGACTGCGCCGCGATTGTGCACTCCGGCGCGGACACCGCCGCGTCGGACACGCCACTCTGGACCGCGCTGGCAGCCTCGGGTGACGGACCCCGGCTGGTCGACATCGACGTGCCGGAGCAGGCCACAACCAGCGCGGTGCCGGTGCACGAGGATGCCTGTGCCTACCTCATCTTCACCTCGGGGACCACCGGAACACCCAAGGCGGTGATGGTGAGCCGGGGCCAGCTGGCCACCGCGGTCGCGGCCCGGAACGCCTGGGCCCGAGGTGGGCGCCCGGTGTTCCTGGTGGTGATGTCGATGTCCTTTGACGGGGCACTCGGCGACCTGTTCTGGACTCTCGGCCAGGGCGGCACCGCCGTCTTCCCCGACCGCCGCCAACTCCCCAACCCGGTGGAAGTGGCACGCCTGGCCCGTGAGCACGCGGCGACGCACACCTTTGTCGTGCCGTCGTTCTACCGGTTGCTGCTCGATCACGCGCGGTCACTGACGAGCCTGACCCTCGCGATCGTCGGGGGTGAGGTGTGCACTCGCGAGCTGGCCAAGCGGCACCAGGAGAAGCTGCCCGCCACGGAACTGGTCAACATCTACGGGCCGACCGAAACCGTGGTGTCCTGCACGGCGCACCGGGTCGACGCCTCGGCGCCGACCGTGCCGATCGGCAAACCGTGTCCTGGCGCACGGGCCCTGGTGCTCGACGAGCGGCTCCAACCGGTGCCCACGGGAACCACCGGTGAACTCTACATCGGTGGGTTCGTCGCCATGGGCTACGCGGCGCGACCCGCACTCACCGCCGAACGGTTCGTGGCCGACCCCACCGGTCACGGACCTGGCGAACGGCTGTACCGGACCGGGGACCTGGCCAGCGTCAACGAGCGCGGTGAGCTGGAGTTCCACGGCCGTGTCGACCACCAGGTGAAGATTCGCGGCAACCGGGTCGAACTCGGCGAGATCGAGCACGTCCTGGAGGAACACCCGGCAGTCCGGCAGGTGGTGGCCGTGTTCGGCCACGGCCAGCTGGTCGCCTTCCTGGTCGCGGACACGACCGGCGCCGACCGGCCGTCCACCCTCGTCCTGCGCGAGTTCTGCCGAGCGCACCTGGTGGAGCACGCCATCCCGGAACGCTTCGAGTGGATCGACCGGCTACCGGTGACCGCGACCGGCAAGGCCGACCGTGCCGCGCTGGCCGCGCGGATCAGCGCCGGGTCACCAGTGGACGCACCGGGGCACGAGGAGTGGAGTTCGGTGCAGAACACGGTCGCCGCCGCGTGGACGGCCGTGCTCGGACACGCCGAAAGCGGTCTGCGGGACAACTTCTTCGTGGTGGGCGGCACCTCCCTGAAGCTGATCGATCTCTTCGAGCGGCTGGAGGAAACCTGGCCGGGCGCGATCAACATCGCCGAGCTGTTCGACCTCCCCACGATCGAGAAGCAGGCCGAGGTGATCACCAGGAGCCAGGGCGGGGCCGGCGGACGCGACGAGCAAGCCATCCCGAGGCGCTTCGAAGTCTGACGGCGGCGACGGGCGGCTCACGAGGAGGAGAAGACATGGCGGGTTACGGCGTCGCGATCGTGGGCATCGCCCTGCGGTATCCGGAGGCCGACAGCTTGTCGGATTTCCTGGAGAACCTGCGGGCGGGCCGGGATTCCGTCCGCCCCATGCCACCGATGCGCGCCGCGTCGACCTGCCTGGACCCGGCCGTCGACTACGGGCCACTGGGTTACCTGGACCGCATCGACGAGTTCGACCACCGCTTCTTCGGAATGTCCAAACGGGAAGCCGAGGTGCTCGACCCGCAACACCGGCTCGCCCTGTGCCTGACCCACAACGCGCTGACCGACGCCGGTTACCGGCCCTCCAGCTTCCACGGCAGTCGCACAGCGGTGGTGTTCAGCGCACCGAGCGCCGACTACGCGAACCTGATCAGCGATCCGGACACGCTGAGCATGATCGGCACGGTCCCGTCGGGGCTGCCCTCCCAGGTCGCCTACCGGTTCGGCACGGTCGGCCCCTGCTACGGCGTGGACACCGGCTGCAACGGGTCACTGGTCGCGGTGCACCACGCCTGCCGCGAACTCGTGCTGGGTGCCGCGGACTTCGCGGTGGCGGGCGGGGTGAGCCTGCGTTCGGTGTGCCCACCCGCCGAGGAGGTGTCCCGCTACACCGGGGTGATGTCCCCGACCGGTCGGTGCCGCGCCTTCGACCACCGGGCCGACGGCACCGCAGGCGGAGAAGGCGGCGCCGTACTGCTGCTCACCACCGTGGCGCGCGCACTGCGCGACGCTGTCCCGATCTACGCCGTGATCCAGGGAAGCTCCGTGCTGCACAACGGGTTCCACTCGGCGACCATCAGCACACCCAGCCCGTCCGCCCAGGCGGAGGCGATCGGTTCGGCCTGGCGGCTGGCCGGCCTCGACCTGGCGACCGCCGGCTACATCGAGGCACACGGGTCGGGGACGCGGCTCGGGGACGCGGTCGAGGCGCACGGACTGGCGTTGGCCAGGAGCGGACACGACGCGGAGGCACCGCTGCCGATCGGCTCGGTGAAGACCAACATCGGCCACCTCGATCACGCCGGTGGGATCGCCGGGCTGATCAAGGCGGTGTTGAGCGTGCACCACGGCGAGCTGTTCCCCTCGCTGCACTTCGAACGCCCGGCCGACGGGATCGATCTCGACGCTGCCGGGCTGGAGGTCGTCACCGAGGGCCGGCCGTGGCCGGCGAACGGCCACCCCCGGCGCGCCGGGGTGAACTCCTTCAGCCTGGGCGGGATCAACGCGCACTGCGTGGTGGAACAGGCCGTCGAAGCCGACCGACCCGCGGCCTCGACGCGTGGCGATGAGCCCGTGCTGGTCGGTGTGTCAGCGCGCACCGGTGCCGTGCTCGCCGAACTGTGCCAACGGTTGGGCAGTGCGCTCCAGGCGCAGCGGCCAGACCTGGACGCGGTCGCGGTCACCTTGAACCAGGGGCGGGACCACTACGAGCACCGCGTCGCCGTGACCGCGCGCAGCACCGGCGAACTGGCCGAGGCACTGCTGCGCGTGGCGGGCGGGGAACACCCGGCCCGACGGGGCTGGCAGGTGGTCGCGCTGCTGTCCGGTGACGGCGAGGGCACACCGGACCTGGTCTCCGCGCAGTTGGCGGCCCACCACCGGCTCGTCAGCTGTGGCGTTCGGATCGCGGCGACCCTCAGCTCAGGGATCTCCCGGCGGGCGACCCGCCTGCTGGCCGGTGACGAATCCGATGTGGACGATCCGGAACAGCACCGGCCGGCCGACCCGGTGCGGGTGCGGGCCGCTGCCGACGCGCTGTTGGCCTCGGCTCCAACGGTGTTCGTCGAACTCGGCCCGCGTGGTGAACTCAGCGAGTTGCTCACCGGTTGTCTGGCCGGCCGCGCCGACGCGGAGGTGCTGCGGTTGCCGGCCGGGGACGCGGGGTGGCCGACTGCTCTCGGCCGGCTTTACGAACTGGGTGTGGACCTGGACTGGGCGGTCGTCACGCCGGCGGGTTCGACCCCGCGGCTGTCCCTGCCCGGCTACCCCTTCCGCGGTGAACGCTGCTGGGCCCGGTCCGCTGACGAACTCGTCCGCTGGCCCGAGCACGGGTCGACACCGCGCGTGCCGGCCGCCCCCCGGGTGTTGCCGCCCGCGGTGCGCTTGGCCGAGGTGGCACCGGAGCAGCCGACCGGGTCGGTCTTGGAGTGGTTGCGCGGTCTGTTCGCCACCCTGCTGCACGAGACCGAAGTGCCGGACGACGCCGACTACTTCGAGATGGGTGGGAACTCCGTCATCGGAATGCAGCTGGTGCAGCTCATCCAGGACAGGTACGGCGTCACCATGAAGCTGCTCGACACCTACGAGCACTCCTCGCTGGCCGACCTGGCGGCGTTCGTGGAGGCGCAGCGGACAGCACCAGCGGACCCCCTGCCACCGATCACGCGCTCCGACGACATGGTGCTCTCCTTCGGGCAGGAACGGATGTGGTTCCACCACCAGTTGGAGCCAGGCACCACGCTGTACAACCTGCCGACGCGGTCGCGGGTGCGGGGCTTCCTGGACGTGGCCGCGCTGCGCGGCGCCTTCGAGGATCTGGCCGACCGGCACGAGGTGCTGCGCTCGAACTTCCTCGCGGTCAACGGTGCGCCGCGCCTGGTGATCCGCCCGCGCCTGGAGGGGTTCTTCCAGTTCGTTGACGTCTCCACCGCGCTCGACCCGACCACCGCGGCCGACCAGGCGGCCGTCGCGGAACTGACCCGTCCGTACGACCTGGAACACGACCCGCTGCTGCGGCTCATGGTCATCCGGGTCGCCGAGGACGACCACGTCATCTGCGTCACCATGCACCACGCGGTCAACGACGGGTTCGCCACGGCGATCGTGAGCAGCGAGTTCGCCGAGCTGTACCGGGCGCGCCGCGAGGGCAGGCCGGCCCAGCTGGAACCGCTTCCGGTGCGCTACCGGGACTACGCGCGCTGGCAACGGCAACTGGTCGCCTCAGGCGCCCTCGACGGCGAGCTGGCCTACTGGCGTGCCACACTCCACGACGCCCCCGTCCTGGAGCTGCCCACGGATCGACCACGGCCCGCCCGCAAGGACTTCCGCGGGGACGTGCACGAGTTCCGCCTGCCGGCCGAGTTGGTGCGGGACTTGCGGGAACTGGGGACCCAGGAGTCCGCCACGCTGTTCATGGTGCTGTTGGCCGGGATCACCGCCTTGCTCGCCCAGTACTCGGGCCAGCGGGACATCGTGGTGGGCACGCCGACACTGGGCCGCAGCAAGCTCGAACTGTGGAACCTGATCGGTTTCTTCAACAACACCATCGCGCTGCGCACGGACCTCGATGGCAGCCCCACCTTCCGCGAGCTGGTGAACCGGGTGCGTGCCGTGGTCACCGCGGGCCTGGAGCACCAGGAGATCCCGTTCGACGAGGTGGTCAAGGCGGTCGCGCCGGTGCGGGACCTGGCGCGCACCCCCCTGTTCGACGTGATGTACGTGCACCAGACGATCCCGAGGCTCACCGAGATCGAGGGCCAGGAGGTTTCCTACTTCGGTGCGGACGGGCTGACCTCCTTCGGCGGCATGGCACTCGGCACGGCAAAGTACGACCTGCTGTTCGTGCTGATCGAAGCAGCGGACACCGCGGACATCGCGGTTCAGGTGGAGTACGCCACCCAGCTGTTCGACCGAGCCACCATCGCGTCGATCGCCGACGCTCTCCTGGAACTGCTGCGCTCGCTGGCCAGCGAGCCCGACGCGCTGGTGCCGCTCGACGTCCGGCGCCCGGCACTGGACTGGACCCCGCCGGCGCGACCGGTTGCCGAGTCGACCCTGCCCGCGTTGTTCGAGGCACAGGTAGCGCGGACACCGGACGCGATCGCGTTGTCGGACGGCACCGGACACCTGTCCTACGCGGACCTCAACGGCAGGGCGAACCGGCTGGCCAGGGTGCTGGTCGAGCGCGGCGCCGGGCCAGACCGGGTGGTGGCGCTGCTGCTGCCGCGGTCGCTCGACCAGGTGGTGGCGACGCTGGCGGTGCTCAAGACGGGCGCGGCCTACCTGCCGATCGATCCGGAGTACCCGGGGGAGCGCGTCACCCTGACACTCACCGACGCCGCACCGGTGGCCGTGCTCACCACCCCGGCGACTCCGGTGGACGTGGGTGTTCCCGTCGTCGTGCTCGGTGAGCAGGACACAGTGGACGGTGCGGCGGCAGCCAACCTCACCGACGCGGACCGGCGGGGCCCGCTGACCGCCCAGCACCCCGCGTACGTGATCTACACCTCGGGGTCGACCGGCAGACCCAAGGGCGTGGTCGTGACGCACCAGAACGTGGTGCGGCTGTTCCGCAGCACCGCCGACCAGTTCGACTTCACGGTCCGCGATGTCTGGGCGCTGTGCCACTCCTACGCGTTCGACTTCTCCGTCTGGGAGCTGTGGGGCGCGTTGCTGCACGGGGGACGGGCTGTCATCGTGCCGCAGGAGGTCGCCAGGTCACCCCAGGACCTGGTGCACCTGGTGGCGCGCGAGGGCGTCACCGTGCTCAACCAGACGCCGTCCGCGTTCGCCGAGCTGAACCGGGCGGACCAGCAGGACCCCACCGCGCTCAGCGGATCCGCGCTGCGCCAGGTGATCCTCGGCGGCGAGGCGCTGGGGTTCGACACGCTGGTGGACTGGTACACCCGGCATCCGGAGGGCGCGCCGGAATTGGTGAACATGTACGGGATCACCGAGACCACCGTGCACGTGACCCGGCTCGGGCTCGGTTCGCGGTTGGCCTCGGCCGGGCTCGGCAGTGTTGTCGGCCGGCCCCTGCCCGATTTGCGCGTGTACCTGTTGGACCGTGCGCTCCGGCCGGTACCGGTCGGGGTCCCCGGCGAGATCTACGTTGCCGGGCCCGGTCTCGCCCGCGGCTACCTCAACCAGCCGGCGCTGACCGCGCAGCGGTTCGTCGCTGACCCGTTCGGGCCGCCCGGGGGTCGGATGTACCGCACGGGCGATCTCGGACGCCAGCTGGCAGACGACAACCTGGTGTTTCTCGGCCGAGCCGACGACCAGGTCAAGATCCGCGGCTTCCGGATCGAGCCGGGTGAGGTCGAGGCCGTGCTCAACCGGCGCGCCGAGGTCGCGCGGGCCGCGGTGGTGGCACGGGAGGACCGACCGGGCGACCGGCGACTGGTGGCGTACGTCGTGCCAGCGGCCGGGGCGGTCGTGCAACCGGCGGAACTGCGCGCCGCCCTCGCCGAGGAACTGCCCGCGTACCTGGTCCCGGCCGCCGTGGTGGCCCTGGACAGCCTGCCGAGCACTCCGAACGGAAAGCTGGACCGGCGCGCACTGCCCGCGCCCGACCTGCCGGTCACCACCTCGACGCGAGGTCCGGCGTCGCCGAGGGAGCGGCTGCTCGCTGAGCTGTTCGCCGAGGCGCTGGGAGTCGGCGACATCGGCGTGGACGACGACTTCTTCGCGCTGGGCGGGCACTCCCTGCTGGCCACCCGGCTGGTCAACAGGATCAACACGGCGTTTCAGGTCCACATCGGAATCGGTGTGCTGTTCGAGGCACCGACCGTGGCCGGGGTGGCCGAACGGCTCGACGGGTACCGCGACGGCGTCGAGTTCGACGCGCTGCTCGCCCTGCGGGCCACGGGTTCCCTGCCGCCGCTGTTCTGCCTCCCGCCGGCCGGCGGCCTCGGTTGGGGTTACGCCGGGCTGCTGCGGCAGCTCAGCCCCGACCGACCCGTGTACGCGCTGCAGGCCCGTGGCGTGGACGGGCTGAGCGAACCGCACGCGACGGTCGAGGACATCGCCACGTACTACCTCGACCACATCCGTGCGGTTCAGTCCACCGGCCCGTACCACCTGATCGGCTGGTCCTTCGGCGGGCTGGTGGCACAGGAGATCGCGGTCCGCCTGCAGCGCGACGGCGAACGCCTCGGCCTGCTGGCCCTGCTGGACAGCTACCCGGTCGATCCGGCGTTCGCCGCTGAACACCCACCACCCTCCCGGGAGGAACTGCGTGCGCTCGCGGCGCAGGAACCCGGCTTCGAGCCTGGGGTGTTGGACGAGCGGCACGCCGAGGCCGGCCTGTCCCTGCTGGCGCACTCCACCGAACTCACCTACCGGCATGTTCCCCAGGCCTTCAGCGGAGACGTGCTGCTGATCCGAGCGATGGCGGACGCCGAGTCGCGCCCGGCGCCATCCGCGTGGCGACCCTACGTAGTGGACGGTGAGCTTGAGGTGGTTCCGGTACCCGCCACCCATCAGAACCTGCTGCGGCCACCAGCACTCGACCAGGTCGGCCGGGTGCTGGCGCAACACCTGGGGGAGTGACCGATGACCGATCCGATTCGGCTGCCGAGGCCACCTGCCCGGGCCGCGAGCCGGTCCGCGCGGCAGCGCGACACGCACAACCCGGTAGCGCCGGGTGAAGCAGGGCCAGGGCCCACTCCGCGGACCTGGCCTGAGCTGTTCGAGGCGCAGGTGCGGCGCGATCCGGACGCGACCGCACTGGAATGCGGGCCGCTACGACTGTCCTACCAGGAGTTGAACGCCAGCGCGAACCAGTTGGCGCGACACCTGGTGCGCCTGGGCATCGGGCCGGAGTCGGTGGTGGCGCTGCGGTTGCCGCGCTCACCGGAGCTGGTGATCGCGGTCCTCGCCGTGGTGAAGGCCGGTGGCGCGTACCTGCCCGTCGACCCGGAGCACCCGCCAGCGCGGACCGCCTTGCTGCTCGACGACGCCGCGCCCGCGTTGCTGGTGGACTCCACCGAGATCGTCCACGCCGGTGCGGAACTGTCCACCCGGGACCTCACCGACGCGGACCGGCTCGCTCCGCTGTTGGCACACCACCCCGCGTACGTGATCTACACCTCAGGCTCGACCGGGCGCCCCAAGGGGGTGGTGGTGGCACACGCCGGGCTGGCCGCACTGGTGGAAGCGCATCGCGACGCGCTGGGCATCGATGCGGAAAGCCGGGTGTTGCAAGCGGTTTCGCCCACCTTCGACCCGTCGGTCGCGGACCTGCTGACCCCGTTGTGCACGGGCGCCACCCTGGTGCTGCCCGAACGAGCCGGGGTGCTCGGCGCGGCGTTCGCCGCCGCACTCGCCGACCGGGCGATCACCCATGTCACCGCCACACCGAGCATGCTCGCGACCGTGCCCGACATCGAGCTGCCCGCACTGCGTGGGCTGCTCATCGGTGGGGAGGTGCTGGACCGGGACACCGTTGCCCGGTGGGCGTTGCCCGGGCGGCGCGTGGTGAACGGCTACGGGCCGACCGAGACGACCGTGGCGGTCACGCTGAGCGGACCGCTCGACGCGGACACGCCCATCTCGATCGGCCGGCCCATCAGCGGCGTGCGTTGCCGGGTGCTCGACGCCGCGCTGCGGCCGGTACCGGTCGGGGTGCCGGGGGAGCTGTACGTGGCCGGCCCCGGACTGGCGCGCGGCTACCTGAACCGGCCTGACCTGACAGCCGAACGGTTCGTGGCCGATCCCTTCGGCGAGTCCGGAGCGCGGATGTACCGAACCGGCGACGTGGTGCGCTGGGGCGGTGCGGGAGATCTGGAGTTCCTCGGCCGAACCGATGACCAGGTCAAGATCCGAGGCATCCGGGTCGAGCCGGGTGAGATCGAGGCCGTGCTCGCCGGGCACGAGGAGGTTGAGCGCGCGGTGGTGTTGGTTCGGGAGGACCAGCCGGGACAGCGCCGTCTGGTGTGCTACGTGGTTGGCCGGCCCGATCCGGCTGAGCTGCGTGCCTTTCTCGCCTCCCGGCTGCCCCCGGCGTTGATCCCGGCCGCCGTTGTCCCGCTGGACGAACTGCCGTTGACCGGCAACGGCAAACTGGACCGCGCCGCCCTGCCAGCCCCGGACTGGCAGGGGCTGGTGTCGAGCGGCGCGCCACGGACACCAGGTGAGCAACTGCTGTGCCGGTTGTTCGCCGAGACCCTGGCCCTGCCGGCGGTCGGTGTCGATGACGGGTTCTTCGACCTCGGTGGGGACAGCGTCGTGGCGTTCCGCCTGGTGCGCGCGGCTCGGGCAGCCGGACTGCTGATCAGCCCGGAAGAGGTGTTCCAGCACCGGACTCCCGCCGCACTGGCCGCGGTTGCTCGCCCGACCACGCCGGGTGAGCAACCGCCACCGGACCGGCGTGAGCAGTGGGACCACCGCCACGACGAGCACCACGGGCAGGACGACTGGCCGCTGTCCCCGATGCAGGTGGGACTGCTCTACCACACCACGTTCGACGGTGACCCCGAGGTGTACGTGGAGCGGCTGCTCGTCGACCTGGACGGGCCGGTCGACGCAGCGCGGCTGCGCGCCGCGGGTGACGCCCTGCTCGCCAGGCACCCGAACCTGCGAGCTGGTTTCCGCTACCGCGACAACGGCGAACCCACGTCGTTCGTGCCGCACGAACTGACCGTGCCATGGCGCGAGATCGATCTGTCCACAGCGGACGGTGCGGATTCCGCGCTTGATTCAGCGCTTGATTCTGCGCTTGATTCCGGGCTTGATTCCGCGCTGGCCGAGGAACCTGGTCTGGACCCGGCCGCACCACCGCTGCTCCGACTGACGCTGGTGCACCGGAGCCCGCGCCGGCACCGCCTCGTGGTCACCTACCACCACCTGCTGCTGGACGGCTGGTCGATGCCCCTGCTGGTGCGCGAGCTGTTCGCGTTGTACACCGCACACGAGCCGGCTGCCCAGCCGTCGGCGACCCGGCCGTACCGGGACTACCTGGCCTGGCTCGCCCAGCAGGACCGAGTGGCCGCGGCGCGAGCCTGGCAGGCGGCCCTGTCCGGAGTGGCCGAACCGACCCGGCTGGTCCCGGTGCGCTCCGGTGTGGCCACGGGTGCCGTGCACCGGATCACGGCAGAGCTTCCCGCCGGCCTCACCGAGTGGGCCCGTGATCACGGACTGACGTTGAACACGGTGCTGCAGGGAGCCTGGGGGGTGTTGCTTGGCCGGCTGACCGGTCGGGACGACGTCGTCTTCGGCGCCACGGTGTCCGGTCGCTCGCCCGACCTGCGTGGCGTGGAGGACATGCTGGGGCTGTTCATCAACACGATCCCGGTGCGGGTGCGGTTGCGCCCGGACGAGCCGTGGCCAGCGCTGCTGGCCCGGGTGCAGGACGAGCAGGCGCGGTTGATCGCGCACCACCACCTCGGACTGGCTGACATCCAGCGGGCCGCCGGGATCGGCGAGTTGTTCGACACGGTGACCGTGGTGGAGAACTACCCGCTCGACCTGGACGCCATCAACGGCGTGGCCGCGGAACTGCGGATCACCGGCATCAGCGGTCTCGAAGCCACCCACTACCCGCTCACCCTGGTCGTGCTGCCCGGAGAACGACCGCGATTGCGGCTGCTCTACCGGGACGGCGCGTGTGACGAGGAAGCCGCCAGGCTCCTGGTGACCCGGTTGCTCACGCTGCTGAGCCTGATGACAACCGCCCCAGATCGGCCTGTCGCCAGCAGCGACGTGCTGGACGCGGCGGAACGCCAGCGTCTGCTCGGCCCAACAGGACGGTCTGGGCGGGTTGTGGGGACGTTGCCGGGGTTGTTCGAGGAGCGGGTGGGGTTGGTGGCTGGGGCGGTCGCGGTGTCGGGTGGTGGGGTGGTGGTGTC
>NZ_JAMTCK010000011.1:0-3485 GCF_024171785.1 Goodfellowiella coeruleoviolacea | reverse complement strand
GAGCGGATGTACCGGACGGGTGATCTGGCCCGGTGGAATCCGGACGGGAACCTGGAGTACGTGGGCCGGGCCGACCAGCAGGTGAAGATCCGTGGCTTCCGGATCGAACTCGGCGAGATCGAGGCTGTCCTGACCGCGCACCCGGACGTGCACCAGGCCGCCGTCATCGTCCGCGAGGACACACCCGGCGACCGCCGACTCGTCGCCTACGCGGTCACGCCCACCGACGGCCAGCAGCTGCGCGCGTACCTCACCACCCGACTCCCCGCACACATGGTACCCGCCGCGATCGTGGTGCTCGGCGCGTTGCCCTTGACCGGCAACGGGAAGCTGGACCGCGCGGCACTGCCCCCACCGGTGGTGACCTCGCCGGCCACCGCGGCCGAACCGAGAAACGAACGCGAGGCGCTGTTGTGCGGTCTGTTCGCCGACGTGCTCGGGGTGGCTCGGGTGGGCGTCGACGACGACTTCTTCGCACTCGGCGGTGACAGCATCATCGCGGTCCAACTGGTGAGCCGAGCCAGAGCGGCCGGTCTGCTGATCACCCCCCGCACGGTGTTCGGCCAGCGGACACCGGCGGCGATCGCGGCGCACGCGCACGACAACGCGGAATCCACCGCGGACGAACCGGATGCCGCGATCGGTGCGTTCCCGTTGACCCCGATCATGCGCTGGCTCACCGAACGCGGTGGCGGTGTGCAGGGCTTCTGCCAGTGGATGTCCGTTGAACTCCCGGTCGGACTCGACGGACACCACCTGGCCGAGGCGGTTCAGGCGCTGCTCGATCACCACGACGCGCTGCGGATGCGGGTCCGCCGCGTGGACGGTGACTGGCTGGCCGAGATCCTGCCACGCGAGCGGATACGGGCGGAGGAGGTGATCGACCGGATCGACGTCGCCTGGCTCGGCGGTGCGGCGGTGCCCGAAGCCGTGGTGGGCGAGCAGGTGACCGCACAGCAGGCTCGCCTGTGCCCGGAGGCCGCAGCCGTGGTCCGCGTCGCGTGGTTCGACCGCGGACCCGGTGAGCCTGGCACGGCGCTGCTCGTGCTGCACCACTGCGTTGTCGACGGGGTGTCCTGGCGCATTCTGCTGCCCGACCTGCTCGCCGCGTGTGCCTCGCTGCGGGCGGGCGGCACACCACGGCTGGCGCCGGTTGGCACGTCGTTCCGCTCCTGGGCGCTGCGGCTGCGGCCCCGACCAGCTGAGATTCCACTGTGGACCCGGATGTTGACCGCACCCGACCCGCTGGTGGGTGCTCGACCGCTCGACCCCGCCGTGGACGTGATGGGCAGGGTTCGGCAACTCACCCTGGAACTGCCGCCCGAGCCAACCGAAGCCCTGCTGACCGTGGTACCTGCCGCTTTCCACGGCCGGATCAACGACGTGCTGCTGACCGCGTTGGCCCTGGCCGTCTCCGGCTGGCGCGGTCGACGCGGCCACGCCGAGGACGCCCCGGTGCTCGTCGACGTGGAGGGGCACGGCCGGGAGGAGGACGTGGTCGCGGGCGCTGACCTGACCCGGACCGTTGGCTGGTTCACCAGCATCTTCCCGCTCGCACTCGATCCAGGCACCACCTGGAGCGAGGTCCAGGACAACGGACCGGCCATCGGGCGGGCCCTGAAGCGGGTGAAGGAGCAGTTGCGGTCCGTGCCAGACAACGGAGTCGGGTACGGCTTGCTGCGGTATCTCGACCCGGACACCGGCGCGGAACTGGCCGGACATCCCGCGCCCCAACTCGGCTTCAACTACCTCGGTCGCTTCGGCGGCCCCGGTGCCGGTGGTCTTGGCGCGGCAACGGACCCGGCGATGCCGGTCGCGCACGCGGTGGAACTCAACGCGTTCACCCGGGACGACACCGGCGGACCACGACTGGTGGCGAACTGGTCCTGGCCCGATTCCCTGCTGGCCGAGCACGACGTCCAGGAACTGGCCGACAACTGGTTCCAGGCGCTGCGGTTGCTCGTCGAGCACGCCACCCGACCAGGCGTGGGCGGACACACCCCCTCGGACTTCCCACTGGTCTCGGTCAGCCAACGGGAGATCGACCGGTGGGCGGTGGACCGGCCGTGGCTGGCGGACGTGTGGCCGCTGACCCCGCTGCAACAGGGGTTGCTGTTCCACTCCTCGTACGATCGCCTGGCAGCCGATGTCTACCTCGTGCAACTGTCAGTCGAGCTGCACGGGCAGGTGGACGGCGAGGCGCTGCGCGCCGCCGCCACCGGGCTGCTCGCCGGACACGAGAACCTGCGAGTCGGATTCGTGCACCGCGAGTCGGCCGAACCGGTGCAGATCCTCCACAGCGGACTTCAGCCGCCGTGGCGTGACGTCGACCTGTCCGGCGCCGTGGACGTCGAGGCGGAGCTGGACCGCCTGCTGTCCGATGACCGGGAACAGCGCTTTGACCTGGCAACTCCGCCGCTGCTCCGATTCATCCTGGTCCACCTCGACCAGGACCGGCACCTGCTGGTCTTCACCCACCACCACATCCTGCTCGACGGCTGGTCGGTTCCGTTGCTGGTCGGTGAGTTGCTATCGCGCTACGAATCGCCTGACGACCGGTTCCAACCACCCCGGGCGCGGCCGTACCGGGACTACCTGGCGTGGCTCGCCGGACGTGACCGGGCCGCCGCCGAGGCCGCCTGGCGCCAGGCACTGTCCGATGTCGACGGTCCAACCCTGGTCGCCCCGGAACGCGTCGGTGTGCAGGCCGTCCGGCCGGAGCACGTCAACACCGAACTCTCCGAAGAGTTGACCACGGCACTCACCGAGTGGGCGCGTTCCCAGGGCCTGACGTTGAACACCGTGGTCCAGGGGGCGTGGGCGGTGTTGCTTGGCCGGCTGACCGGTCGGGACGACGTGGTCTTCGGGACGACGGTCTCGGGCCGGTCCCCAGAACTGACCGGTGTCGAGAGCGTGGTCGGACTGCTGATCAACACGGTTCCGGTGCGGGTGCGGCTGCGGCCGGGCGAACCACTGTCAGCGATGTTCGCCCGGGTGCAGGACGAGCAGTCGCGGTTGATCGCGCACCACCACCTCGGACTGGTCGACGTGCAGCGGGTGGCCGGGATCGGCGAGTTGTTCGACACGCTGACCGTGTTCGAGAACTACCCGCTCGACCTCGGCAGCCACCAGTCTCCGACCAGCGCGCTCCGGATCGGACGGTTGACGGGGTCGGACGCGCCGCACTACCCGCTCACCCTCGTCGCGGTTCCCGGCCCGCGGTTGCGGCTCCGGCTGAGCTATCGCCCTGACGTGTTCGACCAGGAACAGGCCCGGTCCCTGGTGACCAGGATGGTCGCGCTGCTGCGGGCGGCAGTGGCCGATCCGGATCAGCCGGTTGCCAGACTGGACCGCCCTGCGCCACTCCCCGGTGCCTCCGCCGTCGAGCCCGGGCGGGTTGTGGGGACGTTGCCGGGGTTGTTCGAGGAGCGGGTGGGGTTGGTGGCTGGGGCGGTCGCGGTGTCGGGTGGTGGGGTGGTGGTGTC
>NZ_JAMTCK010000010.1:82042-357157 GCF_024171785.1 Goodfellowiella coeruleoviolacea | reverse complement strand
CAGGTGGAGGCGGTGCGTGCGGAGTTGCTCAGCGGGTTGGTGGGGCTTGAGCCGGTTTCGGGTGGGGTGCCGTTCTATTCGACGGTGACGGGTGAGCGTCTGGACACTGGTGAGTTGACGGCGGAGTACTGGTATCGCAACCTGCGGGAGACGGTGCGGTTCGATCAGGCCATCCGCCAGGCACTGGATGCTGGTGCCGGGGTGGTGATCGAGGCCAGCCCCCACCCCGTGCTCGTCCCGGGCATCCAGGACATCATCGATGACACCGGCGCGCAGGCGGTGACATTGGGTACCCTGCGCCGCGACGACGGCGGACAGGACCGCTTCCTCACCGCACTGGCCGAAGCACACGTCCACGGCGCGAAAATCAACTGGACCGCGGTGCTTCCCGCGGCCCGTCGGATCAACGACCTGCCCACCTACGCCTTCCAACGGCAGCGGTACTGGTTGCGGACCGGCAACGCGGTGGCGCCCGACCGGCACGACGCACTGTTCCGAGTGGACTGGACCCGGCTGGCCACCGCCACCGATCGGACGCCCGACGTGCCGCCCGGATTCGTGCTCGAACACCTCACCACGCCGACCGGGGACCTGGCCTCGGCGGCCCGCTCGGCCGCGTCGCGCGCGCTGCGGCTGCTGCGCGACTGGGTGGCCACCGACCGGGGCGCGGCCAAACTGGTCCTGGTCACCAGCAACGCGGTGGCCACCGATGACCGCGACCGCGCCCCCGACCCGGCACTGGCCGCGGTGTGGGGCCTGGCCAGGGCCGCGCAGCAGGAACATCCCGACCGCGTGGTGCTGGTCGACCTCGACGGAACCGACGAGTCCCGCCACGCGCTCGCGGCGGTGCTGGCCACGGGTGAGCCGCAGGTGGCGGTGCGTCGCGGTGCAGCCCGAGTGCCCCGGCTCGCCGCCGTAGCCAGGGGACTGGACCGCACACCGGACTTCGGGCGCGGAACGGTGCTGATTACTGGCGGAACGGGTGCCCTGGGGGTGTCGATCGCGCGGCACCTGGTCACCGCACACGGGGTGGAACACCTGGTCCTGGTCAGCCGGAGTGGCGGTGACCCCGCTGCGTTCGCTGATCTCGACGCCACCGTCACCGCGGTCGCCTGCGACGTGGCCGACCGGGTCGAACTGGCGCGGCTGCTCGCTGGCATCCCCGACCTGAGCGCGGTCGTCCACGCGGCCGGTGTGCTGGCCGACGGGGTGCTCGCCGCGCAGGACGAGGACACGCTGGACCGGGTGTTCAAGTCCAAGGTGGACGGTGCGGTCAACCTGCACGAGCTGACCGAAGACCGCGAGCTGTCCGCGTTCGTGCTGTTCTCCTCGGCCGCGGGCACGCTGGGCAGTGCCGGTCAGGCCAACTACGCGGCGGCCAACGCGTTCCTCGACGCCCTCGCCCAGCACCGGCGGGCGGCTGGCCGGCCAGCGACCGCGTTGGCGTGGGGGCTGTGGGCACGGGACAGCGGCATGACCGGCGGACTCACCGAAACCGATCGCAAGCGGGTGCGCCGTGCCGGCCTGGTCGCACTGTCCGAGCAGGACGGTCACGCGCTGTTCGACGCCGCCGTCGCCAGGGACGAGGCCGTGCTGGTTTCGGCGCGGTTCCAGCTGTCAGCCGTGTCCGGTGTGGTGCCGGCGGTCCTGCGTGACCTGGTGCCCGCGGTGGACGAGCAGCCGCCGGCCGTGGACGCGGCGGGACTGCTGGACGTGGTGTGCGCGCACACCGCCGCCGTGCTTGGCTACGAGCAGGGTGCGCCAGTGGACGCCAGGCGGGCGTTCCGGGATCTCGGGTTCGACTCGCTGATGGCCGTGGAACTGCGCAACCGGCTGGGCGCCGCCACCGGGCTGCGGCTGCCGGCCACCCTGGTGTTCGACCACCCCACCCCGGCCGAACTCGGCGACCACCTGCGTGCCGAACTGCTCGGCCACCCGGCCGGCACCGCGCCGATCACGGCCGCACCGAGCGCGTCCCCGGGCGAGCCGATCGCGATCGTGGCGATGGCCTGCCGCTTCCCGGGTGGGGCGGCCACGCCGGAAGACCTGTGGCAGCTGGTGTCCGAGGGCAGGGACGCGATCGGGGAGGTCCCGGCCAGCCGGGGGTGGGATGTGGACGGCATCTACCACCCCGAGCCCGGCCGCGCGGGCCGCACCTACGTGCGCGAGGGCGGGTTCATCCAGGACGCGGACCGGTTCGACGCCGACTTCTTCGGCATCAGCCCCCGCGAAGCGCTGTCCATGGATCCGCAGCAGCGGCTGCTGCTGGAGTCCACCTGGGAAGCGCTGGAACGGGCCGGGATCGACCCCAACACCCTGCGCGGCAGCCGGGTCGGGGTGTTCACCGGCACCAACGGCCAGGACTACGGCACCCTGGTGGCCGCGGCCGGCACGGGCGGTGAGGACTACCTGACCACCGCGAACTCGGCGAGCGTGCTGTCCGGGCGGACCGCCTACGCGTTCGGGTTCGAGGGGCCGGCGGTCACCGTGGACACCGCGTGTTCCTCCTCGCTGGTGGCGCTGCACCTGGCCGCGCAGGCACTGCGGCAGGGGGAGTGCTCGCTCGCGCTGGCCGGTGGTGTCTCGGTGATGGCCACGCCCACGGCGTTCCTGGCGTTCAGCCGGCAGCGCGGGCTCGCCCCGGACGGGCGGTGCAAGCCGTTCGCCGCCGCGGCGGACGGCACCGGCTGGGGCGAGGGCGTCGGCGTGCTGGTCCTTGAGCGGTTGTCGGACGCGCGGGCCAACGGGCACGAGGTGTTGGCGGTGGTGCGGGGCAGCGCGGTGAACTCCGACGGCGCCTCCAACGGCCTGACCGCGCCCAACGGACCGTCGCAGCAGCGGGTCATCCGACAGGCGCTGGCCAGTGCCGGACTGTCCACAGCGGACGTGGACGCGGTGGAGGCGCACGGCACCGGCACGCGGCTGGGTGACCCGATCGAGGCGCAGGCGCTGTTGGCCACCTACGGCCAGGACCGGGACCGTCCACTGTGGCTCGGGTCGGTCAAGTCGAACATCGGGCACACCCAGGCGGCGGCGGGGGTGGCCGGGGTGATCAAGATGGTCATGGCCATGCGCCACGGTGTGCTGCCCCGGACGTTGCACGTGGACGAACCCTCCCCGCACGTGGACTGGTCGTCAGGCGCGGTGGAACTGGCGACCGAGAACCAGCCGTGGCCGAGCGGTGACCGGCCCCGCCGCGCCGGGGTGTCCTCGTTCGGGGTGAGCGGCACCAACGCGCACGTGATCCTGGAACAGGGCCCGCGAGACCAGCCCGTGCCCTCGCGGGCCGCCGCACCGCGGCCGCTGCCGTGGCCGCTCTCGGCGCGGACCGAGCCGGCGCTGCGCGCCAGGGCGGCCCAACTGCTGTCGCATCTGGACGCCGATCCGGAGCTGGATCTCGGTGACGTGGCCTTCTCCCTGGCCGCGTTCGGTCCTCGGCTGGACCGGCGCGCGGTCGTGCTCGGCGCGGATCGCGAGGAGTTCCGGCAGGGACTGGCCGCCCTCGCCAACGGGAACCCGGCCAGCACGGTGATCCAGGCCGCTCCCGGTCGCAGGGGTGGGCTCGCGGTGCTGTTCACCGGACAGGGCGCCCAGCGCCCCGGCATGGCCCGCGAACTGCACCACCGCTTCCCCGCCTTCGCCGAGGCGTTCGACGAGGTCTGCCAGCACATGGACCTGCCACTGCGGGAGGTGGTGCTGGACCCCGGCGACCAGCGGATCGACCAGACCGAGTTCACCCAACCCGCCCTGTTCGCCGTCGAGGTCGCGTTGTTCCGGCTGGCCTGGCGGTGCGGGCTGCGACCGGACTACCTGCTCGGGCACTCGGTCGGGGAGATCACCGCGGCACACGTCGCGGGCGTGCTGTCGCTGCCCGACGCGTGCGCGCTGGTCGCCGCGCGGGGCCGGCTCATGCAGGAACTGCCCGAGGGTGGGGCGATGGTGTCCATCCAGGCATCCGAAGCCGAGGTGGCCGCCTCGCTGACCGGGATGACCGAGGCGGCCGCGATCGCGGCGGTCAACGGGCCCGAGGCCACGGTGGTCTCCGGTGCCGAGGACGCCGTGCTGCGGGTGGCCAGGCACTGGGCTGAGCAGGGCCGCAGAACCCGACGGCTGCGGGTCAGCCACGCGTTCCACTCGCCGCGCATGGACCCGGTGCTCGCCGAGTTCGGTGCGATCGCCGCGCGCCTGGCCAGCCAACCGCCGAGCATCCCGGTGATCAGTGATCTCACCGGCGAGCCCGCTGATTTCACCGCACCCGACTACTGGGTGCGGCACGCCCGGGACACCGTCCGCTTTCTCGACGCGGCCAGGTGGCTGGCGGACCAGGGCGTGACCACCTTCGTCGAACTCGGCCCCGACGCCGTGCTCAGCGCCATGGTGCGGGACTGCGTGGCCGACGCCGAGCAGGAGCCGGTCACGGTCCCGCTGATGCGTCGGGACCGGCCCGAGGCCGACACGCTGCTCGCCGCACTGGCCGAACTCCACGTCCGGGACGTGCCGGTCGACTTCACCGAGCTGATCGGCCCGGCGCGGCGGGTGCCGCTGCCGACCTACCCCTTCCAGCGGCAGCGGTACTGGCTCGAACCCCGCCGCGAGTCCACAGGGGACGGGTGGCGGTACCGGATCGGCTGGCGGGCGCTGCCGGAGCGGCGCGGCCCGGCGTCGCTGGCCGGGTGGCTGGTCGTGGCCGCCTCGGACACCGCGGTGGCGGCGGCGCTGGCCGGGCGCGGGGCGCGCGTTGTGCCGCGGATCGACGCCGATGTGCTGGGGCGGGAGCAGCCGGCTGGTGTGCTCGGCCTGTGCCCGGGCGCGGCGGCCGCACTGGCCGTGATCGACCAGGTGGGGCGGGTCGGCCTGACCGCGCCGGTGTGGCTGGCGACGCAGTCCGCCGTCGCGGTGAACCGGTCGGACGGCCCGGTCGACGCCGACCAGGCGATGGTCTGGGGCCTGGGCCGGGTGTTCGGTCTGGAACAGCCCGAGCGCTGGGGTGGCCTGGTCGACCTGCCCGACACCGTGGACGCGGCCACCCTCGACCGGCTGGAGGCCGTGCTGTCCGGTGTGGACGGAGAGGACCAGGTGGCGATCCGGTCCTCGGGTGTCTTCGCCCGCCGGCTGCTGCGGGCGAACGTGGCCGCCCCGGCCGACCGGACCTGGCGTGCGCGGGGCACGGTGCTGGTCACCGGTGGTTCCGGCGGGATCGGCCGGCACCTGGCCCGCTGGCTGGCCCGATCCGGGGCCGAGCACCTGGTGCTGGTCAGCCGCGGCGGGGGCGGCGCGGAACTGGCCGACGAACTGGGTGTGGCGGTGACCGCGGTGGCCTGCGACGTCACCGATCGCAGTGCCCTGGCCGCGCTGCTGGCCGACCTGCCCGACCTGACCGCCGTGTTCCACACCGCCGGCACCAGCACGACCGCGCCGCTGGCGGACACCGATCCGGACGCGTTCGCGGAGCTGACCGGCGCGAAGGTGCGCGGCGCCGCCCTCCTGCACGAGTTGCTCGCCGATCGGCGGCTCGACGCGTTCGTGCTGTTCTCCTCGGTGGCCGGGGTGTGGGGCAGTGGCGAGCAGGGCGCGTACGCGGCGGCCAACGCCTACCTGGACGGGCTCGCCGAGCGGCGCAGGGCACTCGGGCTCCCGGCGACGTCGGTGGCGTGGGGACCGTGGGCCGGTGCCGGCATGGTGACCGACCAGGGGGCTGAGGACCGGCTGCGCCGGTTGGGACTGCCGGCCATGCCGCCCGACCGGGCCATCGCCGAACTGCGGCGGGCGCTGGACCGCGACGAGAGCACGCTCGTCGTGGCCGATGTGGACTGGGCGCGGTTCGCGCCGCTGTTCACCTCGGCCCGACCCCGGCCGCTGATCAGCGAGATCGCTGAGGCCGCCCCGAACGAAGAGCCCACCGGTGACCGGTCGGACCTGCGCGGGCGACTGGCCGGACTGGCGGGCGCGGAGCGGGACCAGGCACTGGTGGAGCTGGTCACCACCACCCTGGCCGCCGTCCTCGGCCACCGCTCGACAGCGGCGGTCCCCGCGGACCGCGCCCTCGCCGAACTCGGCGTGGACTCACTGACCTCGCTGGAGATCCGCACCCGACTGGCCGAGCAGACCGGGCTGCGCCTGCCGGCCACCCTGGTGTTCGACCACCCCACGCCGAGCGCGCTCGCGAGCTACCTGGGGCAGCGGCTGCTCGGTACGCCCGACCCGGCGGCGCGACCGGCACGCCTGTCCACAGTGGACGTGGACGCCGACCCGATCGTGATCGTGGCGATGAGCTGCCGCTACCCCGGCGGCCTGGACACCCCGGAGCGGTTCTGGCGGTTCGTGGCCGACGGTGGTGACGCGATCGGGGAATTCCCCACCGACCGCGGTTGGGACCTCGACGAGCTGTTCGACCCCGACCCCGACCGGCCGGGGCGTTCCTACGCGCGCGCCGGTGGGTTCCTGCACGACGCGGCGCACTTCGACGCCGACTTCTTCGGGATCTCACCCAGGGAAGCGCTGGCCATGGACCCCCAGCAGCGGCTGCTGCTGGAAACCGCGTGGGAGGCGTTCGAACGCGCCGGCATCGCGCCGCACTCGGTGCGGGGCAGCCGCGCCGGTGTGTTCGTCGGCGCGGGCTACCAGAGCTACGCCGGCGCCCGGTTGCAGGGCGCGCCAGACGGGCTGGAGGGCCACCTGCTGACCGGCAACGCCACCAGCGTGGTGTCCGGCCGGCTGGCCTACACCTTCGGGCTGGAAGGCCCCGCGGTCACGGTGGACACGGCCTGTTCGTCCTCGCTGGTCGCGCTGCACCTGGCGGCGCAGGCGCTGCGGCAGGGCGAGTGCGACCTGGCGCTGGCCGGCGGCGCCACGGTCATGGCCACCCCGGACGCGTTCGTCGCGTTCAGCCGCCAGCGCGGACTGGCCGCGGACGGCCGGTGCAAGGCGTTCTCCTCGGCGGCCGACGGCACCGGGTGGGGCGAGGGCGTGGGCCTGCTGCTGCTGGAACGCCTGTCCGACGCGCGGGCCAACGGCCACCCGGTGCTGGCGGTCGTGGCCGCGAGCGCGGTCAACCAGGACGGCGCCTCCAACGGGCTGACCGCGCCCAACGGGCCCGCCCAGCAGCGGGTGATCCGCCAGGCGCTGGCCACCGCGGGACTGGAAGCGGGCGAGGTGGACGCGGTCGAGGCGCACGGCACCGGCACCAGCCTGGGCGACCCCATCGAGGCGCAGGCGCTCATCGCCACCTACGGCCAGGACCGAGACCGTCCACTGTGGCTCGGGTCGGTGAAGTCCAACATCGGCCACACCCAGGCGGCGTCCGGGGTGGCCGGGGTGATCAAGATGGTCATGGCCATGCGCCACGGCCTGCTGCCGCGCACCCTGCACGCGGCCGACCCCTCACCGCACGTGGACTGGTCGGCCGGCGCGGTGGAACTGCTGACCGAGAACCAGCCCTGGCCGAGCAGCGGCCACCCCCGCCGCGCCGGAGTGTCCTCGTTCGGCATGAGCGGCACCAACGCGCACGTCATCCTCCAGGAACCCCCGCAGCCGTCCACACCGGACAGTGCCGAGGACGCGGAGCCGGCGCCGGCCGCGACGGGTGGGCGGGCGGTGCCCTGGGTGCTGTCCGGGCACACCGAGCAGGCCGTGCGCGACCAGGCCGGGCAACTGCTGGCCTGCCTGGACAACGACCACCCCGACCACGTGGACGTGGCGTTCTCGCTGGCCACGACCAGAACCCCGCTGCGGCACCGGGCCGTGGTGGTCGCGGACGGACCCGACGGGTTCCGGCGCGGCCTGGCCGCGCTGGCCGCCGGCCAACCCGCCCCCGCGGTGGTGCGCGCCGAGGCGGGCGCGCCGGGCAAGGTGGCGTTCCTGTTCCCCGGCCAGGGCTCGCAGTGGGTGGGCATGGCCGGGGACCTGCTGGACGCGTCACCGGTCTTCGCCGAGCGGATGCGCGACTGCGCGGTCGCGCTCGCCCCGCACGTCGACTGGACCCTGTTCGACGTGCTGCGCGACGAGCACGCGCTGCGGCGGGTGGACGTGGTGCAGCCGGCGCTGTTCGCCGTGATGGTCTCGCTGGCCGAGGTCTGGCGGGCGCACGGGATCGAACCGGACGCGGTGGTCGGGCACAGCCAGGGCGAGATCGCGGCGGCGTGCGTGGCCGGCGCGCTGACGCTGGCCGACGCCGCCCGGGTGGTCGCGCTGCGCAGCCGCGCGTTGGCCGCGCTGGCCGGCCGCGGCGGCATGGTGTCGGTGCCGCTGCCGGCCGACCAGGTGTCCGGGCTCGTCGACGGGCTGGCCGTCGCGGCGATCAACGGTCCACAGTCGACGGTGGTGTCCGGCGACCCCGAGGCGCTGGAGGTGCTGTTGGCCGTCCACGACCGGGCCCGCCGCATCCCGGTGGACTACGCGTCGCACTCCGCGCACGTGGAAGCCATCCGGGAGCGGCTGCTGACCGACCTCGCCGGGCTGGCCCCGCGCCCGCCCGCGGTGCCGTTCTACTCCACGGTCAGCACGCGACCGGCCGAACTGGACGCCGAGTACTGGTACCGCAACCTGCGGCAGACCGTGCGGTTCGAGCGGGCCGTTCGAGCCCTGCTGGCCGACGGGCACCGGTTCCTGATCGAGGTCAGCCCGCACCCGGTGCTCACCTCGGCGGTGCAGGAGACCGTCGACGCGGCTGCCGCCGACGCGGTGGTGCTGACCTCGCTGCGCCGCGACCACGGGGGACTGGACCGGATGCTGACCTCGGTGGGGGAGGCACACGTGCACGGCGTGCCGGTGGACTGGGCACCGGCGGTGTCACCGGGCCGACCGGTGCCGCTGCCCACCTACCCCTTCCAGCGCCAGCGGTTCTGGCTGGAAACCGGTCAGCGCGCCGCGGTCCCCGACCAGACCGGGCACCCGCTGGGCGCGGTGGTCGCGTTGGCCGACGGCGACGGCGCGCTGCTGACCGGCACCCTGTCCTGCCGGACGCACCCGTGGTTGGCCGATCACGCCGTGCGGGGCACCGTGCTGCTGCCGGGCGCGGCGTTCGTGGAGGCGGTGGCGCGGGTCGGCGCGGAGGTCGGTTGCGCGCGGGTCGAGGAGTTGACCATCCACACCCCGGTGAGCCTGACCGACCAGGACCGGGTTGAGGTGCAGGTGTCGGTCGGCGCGGCCGACACCGAGGGCCGGCGGCCGGTCAGCGTGCACTCCCGCACGGTCGGCGCCGTGGACTGGACCCGCCACGCCGACGGCCTGCTCGGTCCGGCGCGGGCCGCGGCGGACACCGTCACCTGGCCCGCGGCCGGCGCGAGCGCCGTGGACACCACCGACTTCTACCCGGCGCTGGCCGAGGCCGGACTGGAGTACGGGCCGGTGTTCCAGGGGCTGCGCACGGTGCTGCGCGCGGGCGAGGACGTGGTCGCCGAGGTGGCGCTGCCGGAAGGCACCCGCGCGGACGGCTTCGGGCTGCACCCCGCGCTGCTGGACGCCGCACTGCACGCGATCGCGGCCGGTTGCCTGCTGGACGCGGACGGCCGGCCGCTGCTGCCGTTCTCCTGGCGGGGAGTCACCGTGCACCGGGCGGGCGCGACAGCGCTGCGGGTGCGCCTGTCCCGGGTGGCCGAGGGCGTGTCGCTGACCGCGGTCGACCACACCGGCGCGGTGGTGGTGACCGTGGACTCGCTGGCGCTGCGCCCGGTCACCGCGCGGGCACTGCCGCCGCGGGCGCTCTGGCGCGTGGCGTGGCGGCCGCTCCCGGAACAGGACAGCCGGCACGGCGAGGAGCACACCACCCACCCGGTGGCGTCCGAAGTGGACGATGTGGTGGTGGCGACCCACCGCGGCGTGCACCGGGCGGTCGAGGCGCTGCGCGAGCACCTCGACGCGGACCGGCCGTCCCGGCTGGTGCTGCTCACCCGCGGCGCCGCCGGCCCCGACGTGGCCGTGCCCGACCTCACCGGCGCCGCCGTCTGGGGGCTGGTCCGCTCCGCGCAGACCGAGCACCCGGGCCGGTTCGTCCTGGTGGACACCGACACCGACGACATTCCCGCGCCGCTGCTGGACAGGGTGCTCAGCACGGGTGAACCGCAGGTGGCCATCCGCGCCGGCCAGGCCTACGCGCCTCGGCTGGCGTCCCTCGACCCGGCGGCCGACGACCCGGCGGAACCGGTGTTCGGGCCGGACGGCACCGTGCTGATCACCGGCGGCACCGGCACGTTGGGCCGCCTGGTGGCCGAACACCTGGTCACCGCGCACGGGGTGCGGTCACTGGTGCTGGCCAGCCGCGGCGGCGGCGACCCGGCCGACCTCGCCGATCTCGCCGAGCTGGGTGCCCGGATCCGGGTGGTGCGCTGCGACGCCGCGGACCGGCCGGCCCTGGCTGACCTGCTCGCCGACATCCCCGACCTGACCGGAGTCGTGCACACGGCCGGTGTCCTCGACGACGGCGTGCTCACCTCGCTGACCCCGGAACGCATCGACGCGGTGCTGCGGCCCAAGGTGGACGCCGCCTGGCACCTGCACGAGCTGACCCGCCACCGCGACCTGCGGGCCTTCGTGCTGTTCTCGGCGGCGGCCGGGCTGTTCGGCACGCCCGGCCAGGGCAACTACGCGGCGGCCAACGCCTTCCTCGACGCCCTGGCCGGGCACCGCCGCGCCCTTGGCCTGCCCGCGGTGTCGGTGGCCTGGGGCTTCTGGGCACAACGCAGCGGCATGACCGGCCACCTCACCGGCGCCGACGTCGAGCGCATGTCCCGCTCGGGCATGCGCGCGCTGTCCGTCCAGCAGGGACTGTCGCTGTTGGACGCCGCGCTGGTGGCCGGGGAACCGGTGGTGGCCGCGGTGCGGCTGGACCTGGCCGCACCGCCGGCGGGTGGGACGGTGCCGCCGCTGCTGCGCGAGCTGGTGCGGCCGGCCGCACCGCAGCACGGACCGGACCTGGCCGGGCTGTCCGGGCCGGACCGGGACCGGGCGCTGCTGGAGCTGGTGCGCGGCCACGCCGCCGCCGTGCTCGGGCACGCCACGCCCACCGCGGTGGCCACCGGACGCGGCTTCCTGGAACTGGGTTTCGACTCGCTCACCGCGGTCGAACTGCGCAACCGGCTCACCGCCGCCACCGGGCTGCGCCTGTCGGCCACGCTGATCTTCGACCACCCCACGCCCGCCGCGCTGGCCGCGCACCTGGGCACGCGTCTGGGGCCGGCCGAGCAACCGGTGCTCGCCGACCTGGACCGGCTGGCCGACACCGTCGCCACGCTCGCGTCGGACGAGCCGACCAGGGCGGCCGTCGCGGACCGGCTGCAGCGCATGCTCGCCGCGCTGACCGGCCGGCCCGACCACCAGGACGCCGACGTCGACGCGGCCACCGACGACGAACTGTTCGACATCCTTGACGACGAACTCGAAACGCCAAGAGGGTGACCGCAGGTGGACAATGAACAGCGGCTTCGGGAATACCTCAAGCGGGCCACGGTCGACCTCAGGCAGGCGCGGCGCCGGCTCAAGGAGGTCGAGGACCGGGCGGGGGAGCCGATCGCGATCATCGCGATGGGCTGCCGCTACCCGGGCGGCGTTCGTTCGCCGGAGGACCTGTGGCGGCTGGTGGCCGACGGCACCGACGCCATCTCGGAGTTCCCCACCAACCGGGGCTGGGACGTCGCGGGAATCTACGACCCCGACCCGGACCGGCCCGGCCGCACCTACACCCGGCACGGCGGTTTCCTGCACGACGCCGACCGCTTCGACGCGGAGTTCTTCGGGATCTCGCCGAGGGAGGCGCTGGCCATGGACCCGCAGCAGCGGCTGCTGCTGGAGGTGGCCTGGGAAACCGTGGAGCGCGCCGGCATCGACCCGCACGCGATCCGCGGCAGCCGCACCGGCGTGTTCACCGGTGTCATGGTGCAGGACTACGCCACCCGCTTCCCGCAGCCGCCCCCGGGTTTCGAGGGCTACCTGGGCAACGGCAGCGCGGGCAGTGTCGCATCCGGACGCGTCGCCTACACCCTCGGTCTGGAAGGGCCGGCCGTCACCATCGACACCGCCTGCTCGTCCTCGTTGGTGGCCATGCACCTGGCCGCCCAGGCCCTGCGGCAGGGCGAGTGCGCGCTCGCGCTGGCCGGCGGCGTGACCGTGATGTCCAGCCCCGCCCTGTTCCTGGAGTTCAGCCGCCAGCGCGGGCTGTCGCCGGACGGGCGGTGCCGGTCCTTCTCGGCCCACGCCAACGGCACCGGCTGGGCAGAGGGCATCGGCCTGCTGCTGCTGGAGCGGCTGTCCGACGCGCGGCGCAACGGCCACCGGGTGCTGGCGGTGCTGCGCGGCTCGGCCGTCAACCAGGACGGCGCGAGCAGCGGGCTGACCGCGCCCAACGGTCCCGCCCAGCAGCGGGTGATCCAGCAGGCACTGGCCGGCGCCGGCCTGCGCCCGGCCGACGTGGACGTGGTCGAGGCGCACGGCACCGGCACCACCCTGGGCGACCCCATCGAGGCGCAGGCGCTCATCGCCACCTACGGGCAGGACCGGGACCGTCCACTGTGGCTGGGCTCGCTCAAGTCCAACATCGGGCACACCCAGGCCGCGGCCGGGGTCGGCGGCGTCATCAAGATGGTGCTGGCCATGCGGCACGGCGTGGTGCCGCGCACCCTGCACGCCGACGAGCCGACCCCGGAGGTGGACTGGAGCGCCGGCGCGGTGTCGCTGGCCACCCGGGCGGTGGCCTGGCCGGAGCGGGACGGCCAGCGGCGGGCCGCGGTCTCCTCGTTCGGGGTGAGCGGCACCAACGCGCACGTCGTCCTGGAACAGCACCCCGACCGGGCCGAGGACGACCGGCCGGGCCAGGACGGGCCGGCCGAACCCGAGCACACCCAGCCCTGGGCGCGGACCGGGCCGGTGCCGTGGGTGCTGTCCGGCCACACCGAGCAGGCCCTGCGCGACCAGGCCGGCTCCCTGATGTCCCTTGTGGACACCGGGGCGCACCCGGCCGACGTCGGGCTGTCCCTGGCCACCACCCGGGCCACCCTCCAGCACCGGGCCGTGCTGCTGGAGCCCACCCGCGACCGGCTGCGCGCGCTGGTCGAGGCGCGCCCGGATCCGGGTCTGGTGCGTGGCCTGGCCCCCGCCGACCCGCCCTCGGTGGTGTTCGTCTTCCCCGGCCAGGGCTCGCAGTGGGCCGGGATGGCCGTCGACCTGCTCGCGGCGTCCCCGGTGTTCGCGGCCAGCATGGCCGACTGCGCCACCGCGCTGCGGTCCTTTGTGGACTGGGAGCTGCTGGACGTGCTCGGCGACGCCGAGGCGCTGCAGCGGGTCGACGTGGTGCAGCCGGCGCTGTGGGCGGTGCTGGTCAGCCTCGCCGAACTGTGGCGGGCCCACGGCGTGACGCCCTCGGCGGTGATCGGGCACAGCCAGGGGGAGATCGCCGCGGCCTGCGCGGCCGGCGTGCTGTCGCTGGCCGACGGTGCCCGCGTCGCCGCGCTGCGCAGCAGGGCACTGGCGAGCCTGGCCGGCCGAGGCGGGATGGTGTCGGTGCCGGTGCCGCCCGACCAGCTGCCGCCGATCGCGGGACTGTCGGTGGCGGCGGTCAACGGGCCGCGCTCCACCGTGGTGTCCGGCGAACCCGCCGCGCTGGAGCAGCTGCTCGCCAGCCACGAGCGCGCCAGGCGCGTGCCCGTGGACTACGCCTCCCACTCCGCGCAGGTCGAGGAGATCCGCGAACGCCTGCTCGCCGACCTCGCGCCGGTGACACCCCGGCCGGGCCGGATCCCGTTCCACTCCACCGTGACCGGCGAGCCGACCACCGAGCTGGACGCCGCCTACTGGTACCGCAACCTGCGCCAGACCGTGCGGTTCGAGCAGACGGTCAGCACCCTGCTGGACCACGCGGTGGTCATCGAGATCAGCCCGCACCCGGTGCTGACCGTCGGGGTGCAGGAGACCATTGACGCGGCCGGCGCCGACGCGGCCGTGCTGGGCACCCTGCGGCGCGACGAGGACGGCCCCGCCCGGTTCGTGACCGCGCTGGCCGAGGCCCACGTGCACGGCGTGCCCGTGGACTGGCGCCCGCTGTTCCCCGGTGCCGCCGTCGTGGACCTGCCGACCTATCCGTTCCAGCGGGAACGCTTCTGGCTGGCGGCCGAGGCCGAGCCGGCCCCGCTGGCCGAACCGGTCGAGCTGGCCGAGGCCGGCGGCACCCTGATCACCGGTCGGCTGTCCCTGGACAGCCACCCGTGGCTGGCCGACCACACCGTGCACGACCGGGTGCTGCTGCCCGGCACCGCCCTACTCGCCATGGCCGTGCGGGCCGGCGAGGCCGTCGGCTGCGACCGGGTGGACGAACTCACGATGGAAAGCCCGGTGGTGGTGCCCGAGCACGGCGCGGTCCGGGTGCAGGTGTGGATCGGCGACCCCGACGAGCACGGCCGCCGCCCGCTGCGGCTGCACTCGCGCGCCGACGGCCAGGCGTGGACCCGCACCGCCAGCGGCACGCTGGCCACGGGCGCGGTCCCATCGGCGGACCGCACCGCGTGGCCGCCACCCGGCGCCGACCCGATGGACGTGACCGACCTCTACCCGCGGCTGGCCGAGACGGGCCTGGGCTACGGGCCGGCGTTTCGCGGGCTGCGCGCCGCGTGGCGGCGTGCCGGCGAGGTGTTCGCCGAAGTCGCCCTGACCGAGACCGGGCACGCCGCCGGCTTCGGCATCCACCCGGCACTGGTGGACGCCGCCCTGCACGCGATCGGCCTCGGTGAGTTCGTCGCGGCGGGCGACGGGCCGCTGCTGCCCTTCTCGTGGCGCGGGGTGAGCGTGCTGGCCACCGACGCCACCCAGCTGCGCGTGCACCTCGCCCCGGCCGGACCGGACGCGGTGCGCGTGGCACTGGCCGACGCCACCGGCCAGCCGGTCGCGTCGGTGGCGGCACTGGCGTTGCGGCCACTGCCCGCCCCGCAGCCGACCGAACCGTGGCGGGACAGCCTGTTCCGCGTCGACTGGACCGCGCTGAGCACCGGCGCGGACACCGCGGCCACCGTGCCGCTGGAGCAGGTGCTGGACACCGACACGCCCCCCACCGGCGTGGTCACCGCCGACTGCCGGTCACGGCCGGGCCAGACCGGGCGGGCGGTGACCACGCGAGTCCTCGACCTGCTGCGGACCTGGCTGACCGACCCGCGCTTCGCCCACACCCGGCTGGCGGTGCTGACCAGCGGCGCCATCGCGGTGCTGCCCGGTGAGGACGTGCCCGACCTGGCCGCGGCACCGGTCTGGGGGCTGGTGCGCTCCGCGCAGACCGAGAACCCCGGCCGGTTCGTGCTGGTCGACCTGGACGACACCGAGGCGTCCCGCGCGGCGCTGCCGGCCGCGCTGGCCAGTGGCGAGCCGCAGCTGGCCGTCCGCGCCGGCACCGCCTACGCGCCCCGGCTGGCGCGCGTGGACGGACTGGCCACCCCGGGGCCGGGCAGCCGGCTGGACGTGACCAGCCCGGGCAGCGTGGACAACCTGGCGTTCGTGCCCGCACCGCAGGCCACCACCGCGCTGGCCCCCGGACAGGTCCGGGTCGCGGTCCGGGCGGCCGGCCTGAACTTCCGCGACGCGCTGATCGCGCTGGGCGTCTACCCGGGCGAGGCCGTCATGGGTGTCGAGGGCGCCGGGGTGGTCACCGAGGTCGGTCCCGACGTGCCCGACCTGACGCCGGGCACGCGGGTGTTCGGCATCCTGCCCGGCGCGTTCGCGCCCCTGGCCGTGGCCGACCACCGCATGCTGGCCCGCATCCCGCACGGCTGGACCTTCGCGCAGGCCGCCTCGGTGCCGGTGGTCTTCCTGACCGCGCACTACGCGCTGCGCGAGCTGGCGCGGCTGCGGCCGGGGGAGTCGGTGCTGGTGCACGCCGCCGCCGGCGGGGTCGGCATGGCCGCGGTGCAACTGGCCCAGCACTGGGGTGCCGAGGTGTTCGGCACGGCCAGCGCGGACAAGTGGCCGGCGACCCGGCTGGACCAGCAGCACCTGGCGTCCTCCCGCGACCTCGACTTCGAGCCGACGTTTCGGGCCGGCACGGGTGGGCGCGGCGTTGACGTCGTGCTCAACAGCCTGGCCGGCGAGTTCGTGGACGCCTCGCTGCGGCTGCTGGCCGACGGCGGCCGGTTCGTCGAGATGGGCAAGACCGACATCCGCGACGCCGAGCAGGTCGCCGCACAGCACCCGGGCGTGACCTACCAGGCCTTCGAGCTGTTCGACGCCGGCCCCGAGCGGATCGGCCAGCTGCTCACCGAGCTGCTCGACCTGTTCGAGCAGGGAGTGCTGCGGCCCCTGCCGGTCACCACCTGGCACATCAGCCGGGCACCCGAGGCGTTGCGCTTCCTGACCCAGGCACGGCACACCGGCAAGCTGGTGCTCACCCTGCCGGCCAGCCTCGACCCCGACGGCACGGTGCTGATCACCGGCGGCACCGGTGGCCTGGGTCGGCTGCTGGCCCGCCACCTGGTCACCCGGCACGGCGTCCGGCACCTGCTGCTGGCCAGCCGCTCCGGCGGCGACGCCGCGCTCACCGACGAACTGGCCGCGCTCGGCGCCGACGCGCGGATCGCCGCGTGCGACGTGTCCGACCGGGACGCCGTCGCCCGCCTGCTCGCCTCGGTGCCCGACGAGCACCCGCTCACCGCCGTCGTGCACGCGGCCGGGGTGCTCGACGACGGCGTGCTCGGATCACTGACCCCCGAGCGCCTCGACCGGGTCATGGCGCCCAAGGCCGACGCCGCCCTGCACCTGCACGAGCTGACCGGTGATCTCGACCTGTCCGCGTTCGTGCTGTTCTCCTCGGCCGCGGGCACGATGGGCGGCTCCGGCCAGGGCAACTACGCGGCGGCCAACGCGCTGCTGGACGCGCTGGCCCAGCACCGGCGCGCGCACGGCCGGCCCGCGACCGCGCTGGCCTGGGGCCTGTGGGAGCAACCGAGCGGCATGACCGACGGCCTCGACCAGACCGACCGGCTGCGGATGAGCCGGGCCGGGGCGGTGGCGCTGTCCTCGGCCGAGGGACTGGCCCTGTTCGACGCGGCGCTCGCCCTGGACGAGCCGGTGCTGGTGCCCACCAAGGTGGACTTCGCGGCGGTGCGGGCCGGCCTCGGCGGCGAGCCGGTACCGCCCCTGCTGCGCGGACTGGTGAGCCGACCGGTCCGACCCGACCGGTCGGCCGTGGCCGCGCCCGCGGCCGGTCCGGACAAGCCCGGCCCGCACCGGCTCGCCGCACTGCCCAGGGCCGAGCGGGAGCGGGCCCTGGTCGACCTGGTCCGCGCGCACGCCGCGGCCACCCTGGGCCACCGGTCCGCCGACGCGGTTCCCGCCGCCCGCCCGTTCAAGGACCTCGGGTTCGACTCGCTGACCGGCGTGGAACTGCGCAACCGGCTGACCGCCGCCACCGGACTCACGCTGCCGGCCACCCTGGTCTTCGACCACCCGACCCCGGCCGTGCTCGCCACCCACCTGGCGGCGCAACTGAGCGGCGACCAGCCGGCCGCCACCCCGAGCACCCCGGCGGCGCGGCCGGACACCACCGACGACCCGATCGTGATCGTCGCGATGAGCTGCCGGTTCCCCGGCGGCGTCAGCAGCCCCGAGGAGCTGTGGCGGCTGCTGGCGCGGGGCGGGGAGAGCGTCGGCCCGTTCCCCACCGACCGGGGCTGGGACGTCGAGGGCGTCTACCACCCCGACCGGGGCCGGGCCGGCCGCACCTACGTGCGCACCGGCGGGTTCCTGCCCGACGCGGCCCTGTTCGACGCGGCCCTGTTCAACATCAGCCCCCGCGAGGCCCTGGCCAGCGATCCGCAGCAGCGGCTGCTCCTGGAGACCGCGTGGGAGCTGTTCGAACGCGCCGGCATCGACCCGACCAGCCTGCGCGGCACCCGCACCGGCGTCTACGTGGGAACCGGGTACAACGAGTACGGCGCGGGCAGCACCGCCAGCGCCAGCACCGTCGAGGACCTCGGCGGCTACCTGGTCACCGGCAACAGCGGCAGCGTGGCCTCGGGGCGGGTCGCCTACACCTTCGGACTGGAGGGGCCCGCGGTCACCGTGGACACCGCGTGCTCCTCGTCGCTGGTGGCACTGCACCTGGCGGCGCAGGCGCTGCGCCAGGGCGAGTGCACGCTGGCCCTGGCCGGCGGGGTGACGGTGATGGCCACCCCGAACGCGTTCGTCGAGTTCAGCCGGCAGGGCGGGATGGCACCGGACGGCCGGTGCAAGGCGTTCTCCGCGCGCGCCGACGGGTTCGGCGCGGCCGAGGGCGTCGGCCTGGTCCTGGTGGAGCGGCTGTCCGACGCGCGCCGCCACGGCCACCCGGTGCTGGCGGTGGTGCGGGGCAGCGCGGTGAACTCCGACGGCGCCTCCAACGGCCTGACCGCGCCCAACGGGCCGTCCCAGCAGCGGGTGATCAGCCAGGCACTGGCCAACGCGGGCCTGACGCCCGGCGACGTCGACGCGGTGGAGGCGCACGGCACCGGGACCACGCTCGGCGACCCCATCGAGGCGCAGGCGCTGCTGGCCACCTACGGCCAGGACCGCCCCGCCGACCGGCCGCTGTGGCTGGGCTCGCTCAAGTCCAACATCGGCCACACCCAGTTCGCCGCCGGGGTGGCCGGCGTGATCAAGGTGGTGCTGGCCTTCCAGCACGGGCTGCTGCCCCGGACGCTGCACGTCGACCAGCCCTCGCCGCACGTGGACTGGTCCTCGGGCGCGGTGCGGCTGCTGACCGAGGAGGTGGCCTGGCCGGAGCGCGGCCGGCCGCGCCGGGCCGGCGTGTCCTCGTTCGGCATCAGCGGCACCAACGCCCACCTGATCCTCGAACAGCCCCCCGGCGCACCGGCCGAACCCGACGACGGGGTGGGCGCCGCGCCGGCCGGGGACGGCCCCGTGCCGTGGGTGCTGTCCGCCGGGTCGCCAGCGGCGCTGCGCGCCCAGGCCAGCGCGCTGCTGGCGCGGGTCGGCGACGACCCCGAACCCCGTGCCGTGGACGTCGGGTACTCCCTGGCCACCACCAGGGCGGCGCTGGCGCACCGCGCGGTGGTGGTGGCCGCCGACCGCGCCGGCTTCACCCGGGGCCTGCGGGCACTGGCCGCCGGTGAAGCCGCCGACAACGTGTGCGTTGGCGTGACCGGCGACGGGGTCGGCGGCGCCGTGTTCGTGTTCCCGGGACAGGGCGCGCAGTGGGCCGGCATGGCCGTGGACCTGCTGGACTCCGCGCCGGTGTTCGCCAAGCGGATGGCCGAGTGCGCCGAGGCGATCGAACCCCACGTGGACTGGTCGCTGCACGACGTGCTGCGGGGCGCGGCCGGCGCGCCGACCCTGGACCGGATCGAGGTGCTGCAACCCGCCCTGTTCGCGGTGATGGTGTCGCTGGCCGAGCTGTGGTGCTCCTACGGGGTGCGGCCGGCCGCGGTGGTGGGGCACTCCCAGGGCGAGGTGGCCGCGGCCTGCGTGGCCGGCGCGCTGTCGCTGGCCGACGCGGCCCGGGTGGTGGTGCTGCGCAGCCAACTGTTCGCCGAGACCCTGGTCGGCGCGGGCGCGATCGCCTCGGTCGCGCTGTCCGCCTCGGACGCGGCGGCCCGGATCGCCCGCTGGGGGGACGCGCTGGCCCTCGCCGGGTTCAACGCGCCCGGCGCGGTCACCGTGGCCGGTGCGGTCGCCGCGCTGGAGGAGTTCACCGCCGACTGCGCGGCCCAGGGAGTGCGGGCCAGGATCCTGCCCACCACCGTCGCCTCGCACTGCGCGCAGGTGGAGCCGCTGCGCGAGCGGCTGTTGACGCTGTTGGGCGAGGTGCCCGCGCGCTCCTCGGACGTGCCGTTCTACTCCGCGCTGACCGGCGCCCGGCTGGACACCGCGGAGCTGGGCGCCGAGTACTGGTTCTGGAACGCGCGTCGACCGGTGAACTTCGAGGGCGCGGTGAGCGCGCTGCTCGCCGACGGCCACCGGGTGTTCGTCGAACCCAGCGCGCACCCGATCCTGTCCCTGGCCGTCCAGCAGACCGCGGACAGCCACGACGTCCCGGTCGCCGCCGTGGGCTCGCTGCGCCGCGGCGAGGGCGGCCTGGACCGCTTCCTGCTGTCGGTGTCCCAGGCGCACACGCACGGCGTGGCCGTGGACTGGACGGCGCTGTTCGCCGAGCGCGGGGCGCGGCGGGTGCCGCTGCCGACCTACCCGTTCCAGCGCCGGCGGTACTGGCTGCCCCCGGCCCGCCCGACCGGCGATGTGGGCGCGGCCGGACTGGAGGCGGCGGGACATCCCCTGCTGGGCGCCGCCACCGAACTGGCCGCCGCCGACGGGCTGCTGCTCACCGGACACCTGTCGCTGTCGGCCCAGCCCTGGCTGGGCGAGCACCGGGTGCTGGGCACGGCCGTGGTGCCCGGCCCGGCCGTGCTGGAGCTGGCACTGCACGCCGCCGCCCGGCTCGGCTGCGACCGGGTGGACGAGCTGACCCTCCACACCCCGCTGGTGCTGCCCGAGCAGGGGGGCGTGCGGCTCCAGGTGTCGGTGGGCGCGCCCACCGAGTCCGGCCAGCGCCCGATCAGCCTGCACGCGCGCGACGACGCCTCGGCTGACCGCGGGTGGGTCGAGCACGCCACCGGTCTGCTGTCCGCCGGTGACCCGGTCGGGCCGCGGCCCCTGCCGGACTGGCCCCCGGAGCGGGCGGTGGCGGCCGACCCGGAGGCGGTGTACCCGAGCCTGAGCGCGGCCGGCCTGGACCACGGGCCGGCCCTGCGCGGCCTGCGGGCGCTGTGGCGGTGGACGGTCACCGAGCCGGGCCGGCCGCCGGTCGCCGCGACCGCCGCCGAGGTCGTCCTGCCCGAGGAGGCCGCGACCGAGGTCGGGGCGTTCGCGGTGCACCCGGTACTGCTGGACGCGGCCCTGCACGGGGTGCTGGCCGACTCCGCTGACCTGGTCCTACAGCCGCTGACCTGGCGCGGCGTGTCCTGGCACGCCCGGGGCGCGGCGCGGGCCCGCGCGGTGGCCTGGCGCACCGGGCCGGACACCGTGTCGGTCGTCCTGGCCGACGACACCGGCCAGCCCGTGGTCTCGGTCGACTCGGTGACCCTGCGGCCACCAGCATCCGACCAGCTGCGCGCGGCCGGCCTGCGCGACGCCGTGTTCACCCTGAACTGGCCCACCGCGCCGGACGACCCGGCGCCGGCACGGTCCGGAGCGGACTGGGTGGTGCTCGGCGCGGACCCGACCGGGGTGCTGGGCCCGGCGCACCAGGCGGGGCCGGCCAGGTTCGCGTCACTGGGGGAGATCCCGTCCCCCGCCGCGGACCACCCCACCGCGGTCGTGGTGCCGATCGGCCCCGGCGACACCGACGAGGCCGCCGCGACCAGGGCGGTCACCGAGCACGTGCGGGACCTGCTGCGCGGCTGGCTGGCCGAGGACCGGTTCACCGCCGCCCGGCTGGTGGTGGCCACCCGCCACGCCGTCGCGGCCACCGAGACCGACGCCCCACCCCGACCGGCCGCCGCGGTGGTGTGGGCACTGGTGCGCGCCGCCCAGGCAGCGCATCCGCACCGGTTCGGGCTGGTCGACCTGGACGACACCGAGGCCTCCCAGCGGGCCCTGCCCGCGGTGCTGGCCGGCGGCGCCCCACAGGTGGCCATCCGGGCGGGGGTGGTGCGGCAGCCCAGGCTGGACCGGGCGGCACCGCCGGAGCCGACCCGCCTCGGACTGGACCCGGCCGGGGCGGTGCTGGTCACCGGGGCGGACGGACCACTGGGCCGGCTGCTGGCCGAACACCTGGTGCGCGGCCACGGCGCGCGGCACCTGGTGCTGGTCACCCGGCACCGACCGGACCCGGATGCCGACCCCGTGGCCGCGCTCGCCGAGCTGGGCGCCGAGGTCACCCTGGTCACCCGCGAGCTGGCCGACCGCGCCGCCGTGGCCGCGCTGCTGGCCGAGGTGACCAGCGACCGGCCGGTGACCGCGGTCGTGCACGTGGCCGACCCGCCGGCGGCCGGTGCCCTCGCCGCGACCCTGCACCTGGACGCGTTGACCAGGCAGGCCGACCTGGCCGCCTTCGTGCTGTGCTCCTCGGCCTCGGCCCTGCTCGGCGGCGCCGCGCCGGCCGACGTGGCCGCGGCCGGCGCGGTCGCCGACGCGGTGGCCCGCCAGCGGCGCGCGGCCGGGCTGCCCGCGGTGTCGCTGGCCTGGGGCCCCTGGCAGCCCAGCACCCCGGCCGCGGGCGCAGCCTCGGCCGAGCCCGCGGGCGTGCTGCCGCTGTCGCCCGAGGACGGCCTGGCCCTGTTCGACCTGGCGGTGGCCGCCCGCGACCCGGGCCCGGTCCTGTTCCGCCTCGACCACACGGCCGGGCAGCACCGGCCCGACGAGCTGCCGGTGCTGCTCCGGGCCCTGGTCGGCCGGCGGTCGCGGCCCACACCGGTCCGCTCGGCCGCGCCGGCCGACCAGGCCGAGCACTCCGCTACGGCGGGGCTGGCCGGGCAGCTGGCCGGCCTGTCCGACGCCGACCGCGGCGACCTGGTACTCGGCCTGGTCCGGCGGCACGCCGCGGCCGTGCTCGGGCACGACTCCGCCGAGGCCGTGCCGGACGGCCGCGCCTTCCGGGAACTGGGCTTCGACTCGATCACCGCGGTTGAGCTGCGCAACCGGTTGGCCGCGGCGACCGGACTGCGGCTGCCGGCGACCACGGTGTTCGACCACCCCACGGCACGCGCGCTCGCCGACCACCTGCTGGCCCAACTGCTCGGGACCGCCGAGCCAGCCCCGGCCGCCACCGCCGGGCCGGGGTCCGCTGGCGGGAGCGCCACCGCCGAACCGATCGCGATCGTGGCGATGACCTGCCGCTTCCCCGGCGGTGTCCGCTCGCCCGACCAGCTGTGGCAGCTGGTCAGCCAGGGCAGGGACGCCATCACCCCGTTCCCCGACGACCGGGGCTGGGACGTGGACGCCATCCACGACCCGGTGCCCGGCCGGCCGGGCCGGTCCTACGTCCGCCACGGCGGCTTCCTGGACGGGGTGGACCTGTTCGACGCGGAGTTCTTCGGGATCAGCCCGAGGGAGGCCCACATGATGGACCCCCAGCAGCGGCTGCTCCTGCAGGCGTCCTGGGAGCTGATCGAACGGGCCGGCATCGATCCCGCCACCCTGCGCGGCAGCCAGACCGGGGTGTTCGCCGGAACCAGCGGCCAGGACTACGGGGTGCTGCTGGCCGCCGCCGGCGAGGGCGGCGACGAGTACCTGATCACCGGTGGTTCGGCCAGCGTGCTGTCCGGGCGCCTGGCCTACGCCTTCGGGTTCGAGGGGCCGGCGGTGACCGTGGACACCGCGTGCTCGTCGTCGCTGGTGGCGCTGCACCTGGCCAGCCAGGCGCTGCGGCAGGGGGAGTGCTCGCTGGCGCTGGCCGGCGCGGCGGCCGTGCTGGCCACCCCGTCGGCGTTCGTCGCGTTCAGCCGGCAGCGCGGCCTGGCGCCGGACGGGCGGTGCAAGTCGTTCGCGGACACCGCGGACGGCACCGCCTGGTCCGAGGGCGTCGCCGTGCTGCTGCTGGAGCGGCTGTCCGACGCGCAGCGCCACGGCCACCCGGTGTTGGCGGTGGTGCGGGGCAGCGCGGTGAACTCCGACGGCGCGTCCAACGGGTTGACCGCGCCCAACGGGTTGGCCCAGCAGCGGGTGATCCGGCAGGCGCTGGCCAGTGCCGGACTGTCCACAGCGGACGTGGACGCGGTGGAGGCGCACGGCACCGGCACCCGCCTGGGTGACCCGATCGAGGCGCAGGCGCTGCTGGCCACCTACGGCCAGGACCGGGACCGTCCACTGTGGCTCGGGTCGGTGAAGTCCAACATCGGCCACACCCAGGGCGTGTCCGGACTGGCCGGCGTGATCAAGATGGTGCTGGCCCTGCGCCACAACGTCCTGCCCAGGACCCTGCACGCCGAGCAGCCAACGTCCCAGGTGGACTGGTCAACCGGCGCGGTGCGGCTGCTGACCGAGCCGGTGGCCTGGCCGGAGCACGGCCGGCCCCGCCGGGCCGGGGTGTCCTCCTTCGGTATCAGCGGCACCAACGCGCACGTCATCCTCGAACAGGCACCACCCGAGCCCGCCCCGGCCGAGGCGGGCGGTGCCGCCACCGACGACACCGAATCGGTCGCCGTGGCCTGGCCGCTGGCCGCGCACACGCCCGAAGCCCTGCGCGCCCAAGCCGACCGCCTGCTGTCCTTCGTGGACGGAGAGGGCGGTGCGGCGCGACCCGAGGACGTGGGGTACTCGCTGGCGCTGACCAGAACCCAGTTCGAACACCGCGCCGTGGTGGTCGGCACCGACCGCGACCAGTTGCGGCGCGGCCTGGCCGCACTGGCCGGCAACCAGGCCAGCCCCGGGGTGGTGCTGGGCGCCGCGCGCGGCGACACCGGTCGGCTGGCGGTGCTGTTCGCGGGCCAGGGCGCCCAGCGGGTCGGCATGGGCCAGCAGCTGTACCGGGCGTTCCCCGTGTTCGCCGAGGCGTTCGACGCGGTGTGCGCCGAACTGGACCCGCACCTGGACCGCCCGGTGCGGGAGCTGGTCTTCGCCAGCCCGGACGGGCTGCGGCAGACCGGGCAGGCCCAGGCCAGCCTGTTCGCCGTCGAGGTCGCGCTGTTCCACCTGGTCCGCTCCTGCGGGGTCCGGCCCGACTACCTGCTGGGCCACTCCGTCGGCGAGCTGACCGCCGCACACGTGGCCGGCGTGCTCTCGCTGGCGGACGCGTGCACGCTGGTGGCCGCCCGCGGCCGGTTGATGCAGGAGCTGCCCCCGGGCGGCGCGATGACCGCGATCCGGGCGGCCGAGGAGGAAGTGCTGGCCAGCCTCGCCGAGCACGGGGGCAGGGTGGCGGTCGCGGCGGTCAACGGGCCGGGCGCGACCGTGATCTCCGGGCCGGCGGACCTGGTGGCCGACATCGCCGCGACGTGGCGCGAGCGTGGCCGCAAGACCAGGGAGTTGCCGGTCAGCCACGCGTTCCACTCCCCGCTGGTGGAGCCGATGCTGGCCGAGTTCGCCCGCGTCGCACGGGGACTGCGGTTCCAGGCGCCGCGGATTCCCGTGGTGTCCAACGTGACCGGAGAACTCGCGACCGAACAGCAGCTGTGCTCGCCGGACTACTGGGTGCGGCACGCCAGGCAGACCGTGCGCTTCCAGGACGGGGTGCGCTGGCTGCTCGCCCGCAACGTGCGGACCTTCGTCGACGCCGGTCCGGACGGGACGCTGGCCGCCGCGGCCAGGGAATGCGCCCGCACTCCAGGCACCGGTGGCGCGCCGGCCACCGCGGCCAGCGGCCGGGCGGTGTTCGTGCCCGTGCTGCGCGGCGGCCGGCCCGAGACCGAAACCCTGGCCACCGCGCTGGGACAGCTGCACGTGGGCGGCAGCGCGGTGGACTGGGCGGCGCTGTTCGCGCCACGCCGCGCCCGGCGCGTGGACCTGCCCACCTACGCCTTCCAGACCAGGCGGTTCTGGGTGAACGCGGCCGGCAAGGCACTCCGGCAGGCCAGCCAGCCCGAGCCGGCGGTGCCTGTCGAGCAGGAGGCCACGCCGGCCCTGCCCGGTGGGCTCGCGGAGCTGCCCGAGGACCAGCGGCGCACCGAGCTGCTGAGCCTGGTCCGCGCGCAGACCGCGGTGGTGCTGGGCCACGCCGCGGCCGACGAGGTGCGCGTCGACCGCGGCTTCCTGGAGCTGGGCTTCGACTCGGTCACCGCGGCCGAGCTGGTCGGGCGACTGGGCGCGGCCATCGGTCGGGAGCTGCCCACCGCGGCCGTGTTCGACCACCGCACGCCCACCGACCTGGCCGAGCACCTCGACGCGCTCCTGGGGGAGCCGGCCCAGGCCGAGCAGCGGCCACCCGAGGAGCAGATCGAGGGCGGCCAGTTCAACACGCTGTTCGGGCGGGCCATCGAGCTGGGCAAGGCCAACGAGTTCATGGACTTCCTGGACATGGCCTCCCGGTTCCGCCGCACCTTCGACGATCCCACCGACCTGACCGGGACCGTCGACATCAGCTGGATCAGCACCGGGGGGAGCGGGCCCGCCCTGGTGTGCCTGCCCGGCTTCATCGGCATGCCCGGCCCCCAGCAGTTCGCCCGGTTCGCCGCGCCGCTGCGCGACGACCACGAGGTGTCCGTGCTCCAGCACCCGGGGTTCACCGAGGGGGAGCTGCTGCCCAGCGACATCGACGCGCTGATCCGGCTGCACGCGCGGACCGTGCTCGCCCACTACGCGGACCGGCCCTTCGCGCTGGTCGGGTTGTCCTCGGGTGGGCTGGTGGCGCAGACACTGGCCAGGCACCTGGAAGCCCAGGGGGTGCGGCCGTGCGGCGTGGTGCTGCTGGACACCTTCGGGCCGCACCTCGCGCACATCACCGACGCGTTGATCCCCGAGTTCGCGGTGCGGCTCTACGACGTGCACGTGGGCATGGGCTACGCGTTCAACGACGACTGGCTGACCGCGATGGGCCGGTACGTGGCGTTCCCCTGGAAGATCCAGGACCTGGCCAGTCCGATCCTGCTGGTGCGGGCGACCGTGCCGCTGATCGAGTGGACCAGGGACGAGGACTGGCGCACCTCCTGGGAGAGCGCGCACAGCGTGGTGGACGTGCCCGGCGACCACTTCAGCATGATGGGCGACTACGCGGACCACACCGCCGCGGCGGTGGACGCCTGGCTGCGGCGGGTCGCCACGCCACCGATCACCAGCGTGAGCGAGGAGAACGTGCGATGACCCAGACCCCGCCGGCCCCGGTGACCATGTCCACCCACCGGCCGCACCCGCTGGACCCGCCGGAGCAGCTGCGCCTGCTGCGCGAGCGGCACCCGGTGACCCGGCTGCGCTACCCGGACGGGCACTGCGGCTGGCTGGTCACCGGCCACGCCCAGGCGCGGGCGCTGCTGTCCCACCCCGCGTTCAGCGCCCGACTGGAACTCAAGCGCCTGCCCGTCGGTCCCCCCGTGGACCCCGACCAGGTCCAGCCCACGCCACCCGGGTACTTCCTCGCGCTGGACCCACCCGAGCACACCCGGTACCGCCGGCTGCTCGCGGGACGGTTCACCGCCCGGCGGATGCGTGAACTGGAGTCGCAGATCGCCCAGATCATCGCCGAGCAGCTGGACGAGATGGCGCGGCTGCGGCCCCCGGTCGACCTGGTCGAGCAGTTCGCGTTGCCGGTGCCGGCCAGGGTGATGTGCGCGCTGCTCGGTGTTCCCTACGCCGACCGGGCGCACTTCCACCGACTGTCCGAGGCGCTGGTCAGCCTGGAGGTGGCGGAGATGGGGCAGGCGTTCGCCGACATCAACGCCTACCTGTACGAGCTGGTGCTGCGCAAGCGGGCCGAGCCGGCCGACGACCTGCTCGGTGACCTGGTGGCACAGGCCGAGCTGACCGACGTCGAGCTGACCAGCATCGCGTTCCTGCTGCTCATCGCCGGTCACGAGACGAGCGCGAACATGCTCGGGCTGGGCACGTTCGCGTTGCTGAGCAACCCGAGCCAGCTGGCGGCCCTGCGCGCCGACCCGGGGCTGATCCGCGGTGCCGTGGACGAACTGCTGCGCTACCTGAGCATCCCGCAGTACGGCCTGACCCGGACCGCCACCGAGGACGTCGAGTTCGAGGGACAGCTCATCAGGGCCGGTGAGGTGGTCACCGTCTCCGTCGCCGCGGCCAACCGGGACCCGAACCGGTTCCCCGAGCCCGACGAGCTGGACATCACCAGGTCCGCGGCCGGTCAACTGTCCTTCGGGCACGGGGTGCACCAGTGCCTCGGGCAGGGGCTGGCGCTCATCGAGATGCGGTTGGGCTTCACCGCGTTGTTCGACCGCTTTCCCACGCTGCGGCTGGCGGTGGCGGCCGAGGAGGTGCCGATGCGCACCGACCGGCAGATCTACGGGGTGCACCGGTTGCCGGTGGCCTGGTGAGGGCACCGGCAACCGGCAACCCGGTCAGGCCGAGGGGTGCTGCTCGACGCAGAAGTCCCGTTCCTCCTGGGTGATGGTCGGCCCGGCGAGCGGTGGGCGGCGAGGCCCGCGCAGTGTCGCCAGCACCACGGCGGGGTGCAGCAGCGAGGTCATCGGCGCCGAGAGGGTGAACGCGTTCATCATGGCGGCGGTGACCCTCGGCTCGCGGGTGGCGGCTCGGGACAGCCGGTCGACGTAGCGGCGGGACAGCCGCAGCAGGCGTGGCTGCGGCTTGCCGACCGCCCCGGGGTAGAGGATGTCCTGTGAGGTGGCCATGACCCAGGCCGTGTCCACCGTCCGCGCCAGGGCCCGCTGGATGCGCCGGGTGGTCCCGGGGGTGGCCAGGCCGTACCGCCGCAGCCCGGCGCCCAGGGTCGCGGCGCTGTGCGCGGCAACCGACATGCCGTGCCCGTACACCGGGTTGAAGGTGGCGAGTGCGTCGCCGAGCACCACCAGCCCGTCCGGCCAGACCGGCAGGCGCTCGTAGTAGACCCGGCGGTTCACGGTGCTGTGCGAGCTGTAGACGCCGGACAGCGGCCGTGCGGTGGCGATCAGGTCGCCGACCAGGGGGTGGCGCACCGACCGGGCGAAGTCGACGAACCGGTCCTCGTCGGTGGGCGGTTCCCCGCCTCGGGTGCCGGACAGGGTCACCATCCAGCGGCCCTCTTCGATGGGCAGCAGCGTCGCGGTCTTGCCCGGCTCGGCGTCCTGGGGGCTGGCCTGGATGTTGATCAGCGGGAAACGCCGCGCGGCGGCGGCCGGTGCCTGGAAAACCCTGGTGGCGTAGGCGAGTCCGGAGTCGACCGTCTCCTCGCGGGCGGCGGGCAGGCCGAGCGGCTCAAGCCACCGGCGCATCTTCGAGCCGCGGCCGGTGGCGTCCACCGTGATGTCGGCCGGCAACCGCTCCTGCGTCCCGCTGCCGCGGTCCGCGACCAGCACGCCCGTCACCCTGGTCCGGTCGCCGTCCAGCCCGAGGACGTCGGTGTGGTCGCGCACGGTGATTCGGGGATTGGCCAGCGCCTGGGTCCGAACCACCCAGTCGAGCAGGCCGCGGCTGCAGGAGACCATGAACTGGATCTCCGGGAAGCGGTGGATCCACCCCTGGGCCGACAGCGACACCATCTCGTTGGGAATGCCGATGCGCCGGGCGCCGCGGGCGATGAGGCGGTCGAGCGTGCCGGGCAGCAGCCGGTCGATGGTGCGGGCGCCACCCGACATGAGCAGGTGGGTGTGCCGTGCCTGGGGAACGCCGCTGCGGGGCCGTGGGTCGTCGGGGAGCCGGTCCCGGTCCACCACGGTCACCTGGTCCACCTGCGCGGCCAGGCTGGTCGCCGCGAGCATGCCGGCAAGACCACCACCGAGGACAACGGCACGTGTTGGGGTCATCAGCAGCCCGTCCCTTCTTCGTGTTCTCCGGCAGACGGGACACCGTTTTCCGTGGCCCCACTCAGCAAACACCAAGCCGCGCTGGGGAGGAATACGCCAGAAAGACGATCGATCACGTGAACTGGCGACCGCGATTTTTTCCTACTCAATTATTTCAGTGTCAACCAAAAGTACTACTCCTCGCAACAACCGCCCCGACGACCTCACTCGCGGAAGGTGCGGCGGTAGACGTCCGGCGGTACGCCGAGGGTGCGGTGGAAGTGGCGGCGCAGCGTCGTCGCCGTGCCCATGCCCGCGGCCGAGGCGATGGTGTCGACGCTGTCGTCGGTGGTCTCCAGCAGCTCCTGTGCGCGGCGGATCCGCTGGGTCAGCAGCCACTGCAGTGGGGTGGTGCCGGTTACCGAGCGGAAGTGCCGGGTCAGGTGGCGCGAACTCATGTTCGCCTGGCGGGCCAGGTCCTCGACGGTGAGTGGCTGGTCCAGCCGCCGCATCACCCAGGGGAGCAGTTCGGCCAGGGGGTGGTCGTCCTGGGCGGGCACCGGTGTGCTGACGAACTGGGCCTGGCCGCCGGCGCGGTGTGGTGGCACGACCAGGCGGCGGGCGACCACGTTGGCGACCGCGGAGCCGTGGTCGAGGCGGACCAGGTGCAGGCACAGGTCCATCGCCGCGGCCTTGCCCGCGGAGGTGAGCACGTTGCCGTTGTCGACGTAGAGCACGTCCGGGTCGACCTGCACCCGGGGATAGCGCGCGGCCAGTTCGGCGGTGTGGGCCCAGTGCGTGGTCGCGCGCAGCCCGTCGAGCAGGCCGGCGGCGGCGAGCACGAACGCGCCCGTGCACAGGGAGACCACCCGCGCGCCCGACTCGTGGGCCACGCGCACCGCCTCGACCAGGTCGGCCGGCGGGTCCTCGTCGACGTCGGCCAGGGCGGGAACGATCACGGTGGCGGCGTGTGCCAGCCGCTCCAGGCCGCAGTCGGGCTCCAGCAGGAACGGGCCGACCTGGACGGCGTGGGTGCCGCACACCCGGACGTCGTACCAGGGGCCGGGCAGGGCGGCCGGGGCGGAGCCGAACACCTCCTGGGCCAGGGCCAGCTCGAAGTGCAGCATCCCGTCGGTGGCGGCGACCGCGACGGAGCGCGGGTCAGGACTCATGTCCGGAATTGTACGGGTCGTGTCGTTACAGACACTGGGCAGCGGTGTCCAAACAGGACAGGATTTCCCCAGTCGATCACTTCGAGCACACAGGACACACAGGAGCGGACATGGGAACGAATCGGAACGTGGCGGTGTTCGGGGCCTACGGGCACACCGGGCGGTTCGTGGTCGCGGAGTTGCGCGAGCGCGGATACCACCCGCTGCTCCTCGGTCGCGACCAGGACAAGCTGCGGGCGCTGGCGCAGGCCCAGCCGGGGACTGCGGCGCGGACGGCGTCGGTCGACGATCCGGCCTCGCTGGACCGCGCGCTGGCCGACGCGGCCGCGGTGATCAACTGCGCCGGGCCGTTCGCGGCGACCGCCGGTCCGGTGGTGGAGGCGGCGCTGCGGGCGGGCATCCCGTATGTCGACGTGGCCGCCGAGATCGAGGCGAACCAGGACACGTTCACGCACTTCGCGGAGCGCGCCAGCGCCGCGGGTGTGGTGGTGGTCCCGGCGATGGCCTTCTACGGCGGCCTCGGCGACCTGCTGGTCACCACCGCGATGGGGGACTGGACGGCGGCGGACGAGGTGCACGTGGCCTACGGCCTGAGCAGTTGGCACCCCACCGGCGGGACGCTCGCCTCGGGCGTGGTGTCGCGGCAGCGGCGGGGTGGCCGCCAGGTCCGCTACAGCGGTGGGCGGCTGGAGTACCACAACGACTCCCTGCCGACCCTGGAGTGGCACTTCCCGGCTCCGCTCGGTCCCCAGCGCGTCATCGGTGAGTTCACCATGGCCGACGTGGTCACCGTTGCCAGCCACCTGGCTGTTCCGGAGGTGTGCACCTACATGACCGCCACGGCGGCGGCGGACCTGTCCGCTCCGGACGCCTCGGCGCCGACCGCGGTGGACGAGCGCGGTCGCTCGGCGCAGACCTTCGTCGTCGACGTCCTCGTCCGCTCCGGCGACGCCGAACGGCGGGTGGCCGCTTCCGGTCAGGACATCTACGCCATCAGCGCGCCGCTCGCGGTGGAGGCCGTCGAGCGCATCCTCACCGGTCGGACCAGGGCCACGGGTGTCGTCTCCGCGGGTGCGGCCTTCGATGCCGAGGACTTCCTCCGCGCCCTGTCCCCGTACCTCTCGCTGCACGCCCCGCTCGACACGCGTGGCTGACCGCGCGAACGTGCGCGGCGGCTTCCGTGGTCGGGAGGCCGGGTGGGTGTGTCAGGGGATCTCGGTCTCGATCCGGGCGAGGTGGGCGGCGAGGATCTCGTCGAACGCGGCGTGGCGGTCGACACCGAGGGGGCGGATCTCGCGGGCGAAGTGGGCCAGGGCGGGGAAGCGCTCGGGGTCGGCGCCCAGGACCGCGACGCGGAACTGCTCCATGCCCTGGTCGTACTCGTCGGGGGTGAGGGTGCTGACGCCGGCCTCGGCGGCGATCAGCGCGGCGAGTAGGACCACGATCCGGTGGTAGCGGGTCGGGATCGCCTCGTCGGGCAGGCCAGAGGCGCGCAGGGCCTGCAGCACCTCTTCCATGACCAGTCGGGAACCGGTGCCGCCGGACCCGTAGCGTCCCCAGATCAGGGCGAGCTGGGGGTGTTGGCCGAAGGTCTCCCGCAGGCGTAGGGCCGTGGCGCTGATGCGTTGTTTCCAGTCGCCCTCGGGGTGGTAGCCGTCCATCGCGGCCAGCAGGATCCGGTCGGCGACCGCGCGCAGCAGTTCCGTCTTGTTGCGGAAGTGCCGGTAGAGGCTGGAGGAGTCGGTCCCGAGTGTCGAGGCGAGCCGGCGCACGCTGAACGACTCGGCGTCGCTCGTGCGCAGCAGTTCCGCCGCGGTGTCCAGGATCTCCTCGGTCGCCCAACGCCGTCGACCTGCCATCTCGCCCCTTTCGTCGGTGCTCAGCTTATTATGCACTTGCCGTTGCACGCAGTGCGTGCAACAGTGTTGGCACCGCTGAGAGCTGACACAGCGAAGGAGAAGACATGAGCGAGACCACTGCGATGACCCGGCCGCCGGAGCCGGACTTCTCGACGGCGACGATCGAGGAGTTGATCGCCTACCGCGACGCGGAGAACCGCTTCCGGGCGTCCAGCGCGGCTTGGGCGCTCATCGGGGAACCGGACCCCGCCGCCGCCATCGAGTGGCAGGAGTTGGCGCTGCCGGGCCGCGACCTGCCGGTCCGGGTGTACCGGCCGGCGTCCACGGGCGACGGCGAGGCCGGCACCCGAACCGACCTGCCGCTCGTGGTCCACGTGCACGGAGGCGGTTTCGTGGGCACCGCGGCGCAGTGCGACTGGACCAACAGCCACCTCGCCGCTCACCTGCCCGCGGTCGTGATCTCGGTCGAACACCGCCTCATCGCCCCGCACACGCCGCTGTCGGCGGCCGTTGACGACGGCTGGGACGTGCTCCGGCACGCGGTGCGGCACGCCGCGCGGTGGGGCGCCGACCCGTCGCGCACCGCCGTCTTCGGGGAGAGCTGCGGCGCGCTGATCAGCGCCCTGGCGGCCATCCGGGCCCGGGACGCCGGCCTGCGGCTCAGGGCGCAGGTGCTGGTCAACCCCGTGGTCGACGTGACGGAGACGATGTGCGACTACCCCTCCGTCACCGAGTACGCCTACAGCCCGACTCGCGCCCTGCCGCAACTGCGGCTCATCCAGCGGCTCGCCATCCCACCGGGGACCGACGCCCGCGCGTTCTCGCCGCTGTACGCCGACGATCTGGACGGGCTGGCTCCCGCGCTGGTCGTGGTGCCGACCCGGGACGCGGTCGCTGATCACGGCCGCCGCTACGCCGAGCGCCTGCGGGCGGCCGGGACGTCCGTGCGGCTGACCGAGTACCCGGGAGCGCGGCACGCGTTCCTGACCTTGCCGGGCGTGGAGCCGCAGGCCGTGCTCGCCCAGGCGGAGATCCGCCAATTCCTCCGCGTGGCGCTGGCGGGGTGACGGGGGAACGCGATGCACACCACCGCTCTCGGGCCGTCCGGCCCCGAAGTTTCCCGGCTCGGCCTCGGCTGCATGAGCATGACCGGCAGCTACGGCCCCGCCGATCCGCGCGAGGCCGCGGCCACCCTGCTGGCGGCCCTGGACTCCGGTGTCACCCTGTTCGACACCGGCGACTTCTACGGTGACGGGGCGAACGAGGAACTCCTCGGCCGGACCCTCGCACCGCACCGCGACCGGGTCGTGCTGGCCACCAAGACGGGCGTGCGGCGCACCGCCGAGGGGCTGGTCCCCGCCGGCTCACCCAGTGATCTGCGCCGCGCCTGCGACGCGTCGCTGCGCCGGCTGCGCACCGACCACATCGACGTGTACTACCTCGCCCGCATCGACCCCGCCGTCCCCGTCGAGGAGTCGGTCGGGGCGCTGGCCGATCTGGTCGCCCAGGGCAAGGTGGGCCAGATCGGCCTGTCCGAGGTCTCCGCCGCCACCCTGTGGCGCGCGCACGCCGTCCACCCGATCAGCGCCGTGCAGACCGAGTACTCGCTGTGGGAGCGCCATGTCGAACACGACGTGCTGCCCACGATCCGGGACCTCGGGGCCGTCCTGGTCGCCTACAGTCCGCTCGGTCGCGGCGTGCTGACCGGGGCCGTCCGCGCCAGCACCCGCTACGAGCCCGGTGACTTCCGCGCCACCGCCCCCCGCTACAACGGCGACAACCTCACGGCCAACCTGGCCATCGTGGACGCCATCACCCGACTCGCCGCCGCCAAGGGCGCTACCGCCGCCCAGGTCGCCCTCGCCTGGCTGCTCTCCCGCGGCAGCGACGTCATCCCCATTCCCGGCAGCTCGCGCCGTCCCCACCTGCGCGACAACCTGGCCGCTCTCGACCTGCACCTGACCGCGGCCGACCTCGGCGCCATCGACGCCGCCGTCCCCGCCACCGGCGCCCGGGGAGCCCGATACGGCGAGCACGGCATCCGCATGATCGACCAGTGAGACCGGAGGCCGAGGCGGTGCGGGCGGAGATCGTCGAGATCCTCAAGGCCGCCGGCGCCGCGCGGCTGGACTGACGCAAGGGAACGCATTCTGATGACCACAACAATCCAGGAGCGAAGGGCGATCGCGGCGATGTGCGTGGGGCTTGGTCTCACCGTCGTCGCGACGATCGTGCCGTATGTCGACCGCGCCACCACCCACCTGCTGGCCGACCACATCCAGGCTGGGTATCCCGGGTACGCCCGGACGCAGGTCGACTCGGCCGTCAGCACCTACCTGGTCCTGCTGTCCGCCATCGGAGCGCTGGGCGTCCTCGCCTGGCTCGGGACGATCTGGGCGGTCAGGGCGGGCAAGCGGTGGGCGCGACCCGTCGCGACCGTGATGTTCGCGCTGGGCGCCAGCGTCGGACTGATCGGGCTGCTCACCAAGGACACCTCCGGCGCCACCGGCCTGCCGCCGGTGCTGGGCTGGGTCGGGATGGTGCCCTGTCTGGCCGGTCTCCTCGCGATCGCGCTGCTGTGGCGGCGAGCGGACCAGGCCGACGCCGGCTGACGGTGCCGCCGCCCGTGGCGCGCTCCCACCGCTGAGGTCCTCGGTGGACAGAGTTGGGGCGGGCTGTCAGTCGTCGGCCTCGGTCAGGGCGGCGCACACCGCGCGGGCGAACGCGTCGGTGGTCAGGGTTCCGCCGATGTCGCGGGTGCGGGTGGCGGGGTTGTCCAGCACGGTGTCCACGGCCCGGCTGATCCGGTCCGCCGCCGCCACCAGCCGGTGATCGGCGTCGTGGCGGCCGCGCCAGTCCAGCAGCATGGCGGCGGACCGGATCAGCGAGGTGGGGTTGGCGATGCCCTGGCCCGCGATGTCGGGTGCGGAGCCGTGCTGGGCCTGGGCGAGGCAGATGTCGTGGCTGGTGTTGATGGAGCCGCCGAGGCCCAGGCTCCCGGACAGTTCGGAGGCCTCGTCGGAGAGGATGTCGCCGAACATGTTGGTGGTGACGATGACGTCGAACCGCTCGGGGTCGCGGACCAGCAGCGCCGCGGTCGCGTCCACGATCAGCTCGTCCAGTTCGACGTCCGGGTACTGCTCGGCGACCGCGCGCACCTCCCGCAGGAACAGGCCGTCGGACAGGGCGAGCACGTTGGCCTTGTGCACCGCCGTGACCTTGCGGCGGCGGCCCCGGGCGAGGTCGAAGGCCACGCGGGCCACCCGGCGACACGCGGTCGCGCTGATCTTGCGGACCGACAGCGCCAGATCGGGGTCGGGCATGAACTCGCCGCTGCCCACGTGCATGTTCCGGTCCGCGTAGAAGCCCTCGGTGTTCTCCCGCACGATCACCAGGTCCATGGGCTTGCGCAGCACCGACAGGTCCGGGTGGGACCGGCACGGCCGCACGTTCGCGAACAGTTCGAACACCCGGCGTAGCTCGGCGGAGACGTTGATGCCGCCCTGTTCGCGCGGCGGGTACTCGTAGGTCGAGACCGGCCCCAGCAGCACGCCGTCCACCTCGGGGACCCGCCGCAGCACGGCCGCCGGCAGGGTGGTTCCGGTGGTGGCCAGCGACGCCAGGCCGATGTCGTGGCGCTCGATTTCCACCCCGAGGTCGAGCAGCGTGTTCACCGTGTCGAGCACGTCCACCGTGGCCTGGGTGATCTCCGGGCCGATGCCGTCTCCGGGGAGGACGAGGAGCTGCACGGGAGCCGCCTTTCTCGGGGTGCGCCGGCCACCGCCGCGGGGCGCGGGGGAGCGGGCCTGCTCGGGGTGTTGCCGCCGAGAGTTATACCCAGCGCGCCGGTGGGCGAGTGCGGTGGCCGGCCGGGGTCAGCCGGCGCCGAGGGTGTGCTCGGGCGCGGAGAAGACGGCGGTGACGCAGGGCGCGGTGCCGCGTCGGGTCATCGCGATGGGCGCGGCGGCGGCCAGGTGTTTGGCGACCGCGGCCAGCCAGCGCACCTCGAACGCGGCGCCCACGCACGAGCCGGGCCCGACCGCGAACGGCAGGAACGCCTCGGGCCGACTCGGCAGCCGCGACCAGCGGTCGGGGTCGAAGGTGTCCGCGTCCGGCCAGTACCGGGGGTGGCGCTGCAGCGCGTAGGCCGGGACGACCACGTCGTCGCCCCGCAGCACCGACAGCGGCCCGATGCGGTGGTCGTGCAGCACGACGCGGCGGTGCTGCCAGGCGGGTGGCCACAGCCGCAGTGTTTCCAGCGCGATGTGCTCGGGCGCCGCCTCGGTGCGGGTGGCCGTGGGGTCGGCCGCGCGCCGCGCGGCCACCAGGTCGGGCGACTGCAGGGCGCAGAGCAGCCAGGTGAGCGCCGCCGAGGACGCGCCGACGAACGCGGTCACCGCGCGCAGGTAGACCTCGCCGCGGACGGCCGGGTCCAGTTCCGGGAAGCCCGGCGGCGCGCTGGTGGCCAGTGTCGTGCCGGCCCGCGCGGCCAGGCGCTGGAAGGCACCGTGGTCGGCGCGGCGGCGGGAGCCGGTGAGCATGCTGTGGAAGACGGTGTCCAGGAACTCGCTGACCGTGGCGCGCAGCTCGGCCTCCCGGTCGAGCCCCAGCGGTCCGCTGTTCGCCTCGGTCACCGCGTGCAGGCAGGCGCGGTGCAGGTCACCGCGTGCGGCGCCGAGCTGGTCGACGGTGATCGCCGCCAGGGCGTCGGGGTCCTCGGCGGCGAGGGTGCGGTGCACCCACCGGTTGAGCGCACCGCACACCGCCGGCGGCAACGCGACACCGCCGGGACGCCAGAAGGCGGGCACGTGGTCGAGTTGTCCGTCGACGTCGACCAGGGCCCGCCTGGCCAGGTGGGAATCACAGAGCACGACGCTGCCGGCGAGCGTGCGGAACACTGGTTGCCGCAGGCAGCGGCGGTGCAGTTGCCGCATTCCCCGCCAGCCGGTCCGGCGGATCGGGCCGAATGACATGGATCAGTAGTAGGTGTACTGCGGGTTCCACGCCAGGCGGCGCACCCCGCGTTCCACACCCAGCCTGCGCATCACCGGTCTGATCAGGCGCCTCATCTGCTGCCTCCTTCGGGGTTGTGCTGGTGTGGCAGGGGAGGGCGTCGCCAGGGCGGTGCGGTCGATCCGCACTGCTCGTTGGCGCCGCCGGCACCCGCGCACCTGGCGTATTGTGCAGACGCGATCTGGGGAAGATCTGGGATTCGTCTTGTTTCTGGTGGGCTCGGCTCGACCCCCGGGCAGGGGGGCTGGGGAGGACCGGGGTGCCGGTGTCGGTGACGTTCGAGTTGCTGGGTGATATTCAGGCGCACGTGGCCGGTGAGCCGATCGATCTCGGGCACGCGCGGCAGCGCAGTGTGCTGGCGGCGCTGCTGGTGGAGCCGAACCGGTCGTTGCCGCTGGACCTGCTCATCGAACGGGTGTGGGGGGACCGGGCACCGCGTCAGGCGCGCAACACCCTGTACGGCTACCTCTACCGGCTGCGGCAGGCCTTCGCCGGTGTCGCCGGGGTGCGCATCGACCGCACGCCCGGCGGCTACCTGCTGCCCGTGGACGAGCACGCCGTGGACCTGCACCGGTTCCGGCTGGTGGTCAAGCGCGCCCAGGCCGAGCCCGACGAGCAGGCGCTGGACTCGCTGGAGCGGGCGCTGGCGCTGTGGCGCGGCCAGGCGCTCGGCGGCGCGGACGGGCCGTGGGCCCAGTCCGTGCGCCGCGCGCTCGACCAGGAGCGGTGGACGGCGCTGTTGCAGCGCAACGACATCGCCCTGCGCCTGGGGCGCCACACCGCGCTGCTGGCCGAGTTGTCCGCACTGGCCGACGAGAACCCGTTGGACGAACGGCTGGCCGGACAGCTCATCCTCGCGCTGTACCAGTGCGGCCGACAGGGCGACGCGTTGACGCACTACCAGAGCGTGCGGCGGCGGCTGGCCGAGGAACTCGGCGCCGACCCCGGTCCGGGCTTGCGGGAACTGCACCAGCGGGTGCTGGCCGGGGAGCTGACCGCGCCCGCCACCGCACGGATCGGCACTCCCACGCCCCGGCAGCTCCCGGCGGCGCCCCGGCTGTTCGTCGGGCGGACCGACGAACTCGCGCGCATCGACAAGGTGCTGGCCTCGGGGCACGCACCACCGCCGGTGCTGGCGGTGGTCGGCTCGGGTGGCACCGGCAAGACGGCCCTGGTGCTGCACTGGGCGCACCGGGCGGTCGACCGGTTCCCGGACGGACAGCTGCACGCCGACCTGCGCGGGTTCGACCCGGCCGGGCCGCCGGTGTCCCCGGCGGCGGTGGTGCGGGGTTTCCTGGACGCGCTGGGGGTGCCAGCGGACTCGGCGCCGGCCGACCAGGACGGCCAGGTCGCGCTGTACCGCAGCCTGCTGGCGGGTAAGCGCTTGCTCGTGGTGCTGGACAACGCCCGCGACACCGACCAGGTCCTTCCGCTGCTGCCCGGCAGCCCCACCTGCACGGTGCTGGTCACCAGCCGCCAGCGCCTGACCGGGCTGGCCGCCACCCACGGTGTTCCCACGCTGGCGCTGGACGTGCTGACCGACGCCGAGGCCCGGGACCTGCTGGTGGGCCACCTGGGCGAGCAGCGGGTGCGCGGTGAGCCGGGGGCCGTGGCGCACCTGCTGCGCTGGTGCGCCGGGCTTCCCCTGGCGGTCGGCATCGTCGCCGCGCGGGCCGCGGTGTACCCGGACTTCCCGCTGTCCGCGCTCGTCGAGGAGCTGTCCGAGGACAGCGGGCTGGACGCGCTGGACACCGGTGAGCTGAGCACCAGCCTGCGTGCGGTGTTCGCGGCCTCCTACCGCGCCCTGCCGCCCGAGGCGGCGGAGGCGTTCGCCCTGCTCGGTGTGGCACCCGGCCCGGACATCGGCGTGCCGGCGGCCGCTGCCCTGCTGGGGGTGCCGGTGCCTCGGCTGCGGGGGCTGGTGCGGCACCTGGAGACCGGACACCTGGTGCGCCAGCACGTGCCCGGCCGGTACCGGATGCACGACCTGGTCCGGGTCTACGCCGTGGAGCGGGCGCGCGCCGACCACGCGGACAGCGCCGAGGCGGGGCTGCGGCGGGTGATCGACTTCTACGTCCGGTTCGGCCGCGCCGCGGAGCGCGTCCTCTACCCGTACGAGACGCCCCCGGCCGTCGGTGAACCGGCTGGGGCCGTGCCGGACCTGCCGGACGACACCGCGGCGCTGGCCTGGTTGACCGCCGAGTACGCCGGTGTGCTGGCCGCCCAGCAGGCGGCGGCGCGGCGCGGCTGGCACCCGCCGGTGTGGCAGCTGGCCTGGGCGCTGGACACGTTCCAGCGGCGCCAGGGGCACCTGCAGCAGGACCAGCTCGCCGCCTGGCGGGCGGGTCTGGCCGCGGCCGAGCGCGCGGGCGATGCCGCCGCCTGTGCGCTGGCCGCCTGGCGGCTCGGGGCCGCGCTCGCCCGCGTCGGCGACCTCGGTGGCGCGGCGGATCACCTCGACCTCGCCCTGGCGCAGAGCCGCGCGTCGGGGGACGCCTCCGGGCAGGCCAACGCGCACCAGTCCCTGGCCTGGGTGTGCGAACAGCGGGGCGAGGACACGCGCGCGCTGCACCACGCGACCAGTGCCCTGGAGATCCTGCGGGGGTTGGGGGTGCCCATGCGCGAGGCGCACGCGCTCAACCAGGCCGGCTGGTACGCGGCCAGGCTCAACGACCTGGACCGGGCGGCCCGCTACTGCGAGGCCGCCCTGGAGTTGGCCCGGCGCCACGGCGACCGCGACGCCGAGGCCCGCACCCTGGACAGCCTGGGCTACCTGGCGCACCGCGCGGGCCGGCACGACCACGCGGTGGAGCGCTACGAGCAGGCCCTGGTCGGATTCGTCGAGGTGGGCGCGACCTACGACTACGTGGACACCCTGCAGCGGCTGGGGGACAGCCACGCCGCCGCCGGCCGCGGTGAGCAGGCCCGCGCGGCGTGGCGGACAGCGCTGTCCCTGTTGGACGAGCAGCACCGCACCGCCGACGCCGAGCAGTTGCGCGCGAAGCTGGCCAGGAGGCGCTGAGCCCCCGCGGGGCCCGGCTCGTTCCTGGCCGCCGCGGGCCCGGGCCGGGCTGCTCAACTCTCGGGCCGCCTCCGGGGGCAGCACGCGCTTGACCTTGACACTGTGACAAGGTCTTCACTGCCTCCAGGAGGTGGTCCCCATCAACTCGACACCCCGGAATTCCCAGGACACGCGCCTGCTGGACGCGTTGGGCGCGGACAACCCGTCGACGCGCCTGCGGGCGGCGCTGGCGGCGGGCACCCAGGCCGACCCCGGTCTCGTCGACGCGCTCGTGGCCCGGTGCGCGATCGAGCCGGACTTCTACGTCCGCGACATGCTCACCTGGGCGCTGACCCGGCTCCCGGCGCAGATCACGGTGCCCGGTCTCGTCGCGGAGCTGCGGTCCGAGCGCGCGCAGGCCCGCAGCCAGGCGTTGCACACGCTGTCCAAGATCGGGGACAGGAGCGCCTGGCCCGCGATCACCCGGTCGTTGCTGCACGACGCCGACGACGAGGTCGCGCGCAGCGCGTGGCGTGCCGCTGTGGTGCTCGTGCCGCCGCAGGAGCGGGCAGGGCTGGCTGAGGACCTGGCCGCGCAGCTCGGCCGCGGCGACCGCGACGTGCGGCTGAGCCTCAGTCGGGCCCTGGTCGCGCTGGGAGACGTGGTCGAGCCCGCCCTGCGGGCCGGGCTGGCGAGTGCGGACCCGGCGGTGCGCGCGCACGCCCGTGCCACCGAGCGGCTGCTCCGCGACCCGGAGGCGGATTTCGACGCGGCCGTCGACGAGGCGAGGCGGATCGTCGCGCTCGGTGGGGAAGGGGGTGGGGGAGCAGCGTGCTGATCGGCGAGGTGGCCCGGCGCTCCGGGGTGAGCACCCGGATGCTCCGGCACTACGACTCCCTGGGGCTGGTGCGGCCGACCGGCCGCACCGTGGGGGGCTACCGCGAGTACTCCGAGGACGACATCCGCCGGATCTTCCACGTGGAAGGCCTGCGGTCGCTGGGGTTGTCGCTGCGGCAGATCGCACGCGCGCTGGAAGACCCCGACTTCGCGCCGTCGGCACTGGTCGGCGACCTCATCCGACGGACCGAAGACCGCCTGAGGCGGGAGCAGGAGCTGCTCGACCGACTCCGTGCGATCGAAACCTCGGCGCCCCTCGGCTGGCAGGGCGTCCTGCGTGTGGTCGAACTCCTGCACGGGCTCAACTCGCCTCGGGCCGCGCGTCGTCAGCAGGTCGTCCTGGCGCCGACCGAGGACGGGCCGGTTCCCACCGAGCTGCTGGCCAGGGCGGTCCTCGCCGAATCCGACCCGAACGTCGCCGGCGCCCTGCGGTGGGCGCTCGCGCGGACCGGCGGCGAGGGCGTGGCGAGCGTGGCGCCCGGCATGCGTTCGGACAACGTCGACATCCGGCGCCGCGCGGTCCTGGCGATCGCCGAGATGTCCGGTGACCAGGCGACCGCGGTGCTCGCGGACGCGCTGGGGGATGCGGACCCGACGGTGCGGGGGCACGCTGCCCTGGCACTGGGCAGGCGTGGCGCGACCGCGGCCGTGCCGGCGCTCGTCGACATGGTGGTCGGGGGCACCAACGACGTCGAGGCGGCCGAGGTCCTGGGCACGTTGTCCCTGGACCCGGGGTGCGCGGAGCGGATCACGGCCGCGCTGGTCGCCGAACTCGCGGCGGGCACCGCGGACACGGCGGTGCGGATACGCCTGACCCAGGCGCTCGTTGAGCTGCCGGCGCCCCTCGCGCGGGGTGTCCTGCGGCAGCTGGCCGACGACGGTGACCGGGCGGTCGCCCTCATCGCCTCGGCCCTGCTGGGCGTGCTCGACGAGCCGTCCCCGGGCAGCGCCTGAGGCGCCGCCCGGAAACGCGGTCGGATCTTGGTGGCGGCGAGGGCAGGGACCGCAACCGGTGATCGTTCAAATGGGGACTTGTCCACTATAGTTTCAGTGTCAACAAAAGATAGTCCCCCTCACCCCAGGACAAGCTCTCCCGAACCAGGCGCAGGACGCGAATCGACCGGGCTACGGGAGTGGGCGCCCGCACCGTTTCGGTGCACACGTCGCGGCGTGGTGACGCTTGAGCAGGTCGCGGTGCCAGCGGAGGATCGTGTCTGGCCGCACCAGCGGCACAAGCCGGCGCAGGTGCCGGCCGGGTAACCGGTGCGGCAACCCGGCGAGCGGCATCCGGTCCGTCGGGGTGAACGATCAGCAGTCGGTGTCGGCACCCGCACCTCGGGCGTCAGCGCAGGGTCGCCGCCCGTACCTCGTCGAGAGCGTGGCGGGCGATCACGCCGAATTCCTCGTCGCCGGTGGTTTCGCTCCATCGCTCGTAGGCAATCCTCAAGGCCAGCGCGCCCAGTTCCGCGGCGACGCGGGCGTTCAGGTCCGATACGCCGCGTCGCTTGAGCGCGTCGGTGACCGCTGCGGTGAGGGCCAGGTTCTTGAGTGCCTCCCGCTCTCGCAGTTCCGGGTTGGCGTCGATCACCTTCTGTCGACGGGCGACGAACGCGCGGCGCTCCGACGTGAACGCGTACTGTCCAACGATCTCCAGGGCGCGCGCCATGACCTCAAGCGGTGTGGCGGTCTCAGCCGCTGACGTGATGGCGTCGACGAGTATCGCGTCCAGCGTCCCGTCGCCGAAGAGCACCTCACGTTTGTCCTGAAAATGCCGAAAGAACGTGGTTTTTCCTAATCCGGCGCGCTGGGCGATGTCGATGACGCTGGTGTTCTCGTACCCGCGTTCCTCGAACAGGTCGAGCGCTGCCGCGGCGAGCCGCGCGCGGGCGTTCGGTTTCCAGCGAGGCATGAGACCCACCTTACAGGACTTGGTTTCATCACCCGTGCTACGTTGATGGAACTAAGTCCCGTCAGAGGTCGGAGAACGATCATGAAGCGCATCCAGTACCACGAGTACGGCGGGCCGGAGGTCATGCGGCTCGAGGAGTTCGAGCCCGCACCCCTTGGGGCGAACGAGGTCCTGGTCCGCATGCGTGCGGCCTCGGCCAATCCGATGGACTGGGGCATCCGCGCCGGCCGTCTGAAATTCGTGACCGGTCGCAAATTCCCGCGGGCACTCGGCTATGACTTCGCCGGTGTCGTCGAGGAGGTCGGTGAGCGGGTGACCCGGGTTCGCGTCGGGGACCCGGTCGTCGGCGGTACCCGGATCAAGGCGTCGGGCGCGTTCGCCGACGTCATCGTCGCGCACGAGGACGACGTCGTGCGCAAACCGGAAGACCTGTCCTTCGAACAGGGCGCCACGCTTCCGATCGTGGGGGTCACCGCCCTGCAGGCCTTGGTCACGCGGGGGAAGCTTCAGCGGGGACAGGCCGTGTTCATCCACGGCTGCCTGGGCGCGGTGGGCCGCTGCGCCGTGCAGCTCGCCCTGGCGCGTGGAGCAGAGGTCGGTGGCAGCTGCCGCGACACCGCGGCGACCGAGGCGCATGAACTCGGTGTCGACCCGGTCGTCGCTTTCGACTTCGACCCCCAGGCGCTGGCCGGCCGATTCGACCTCGTCCTCGACGCCGCGGGCGTCCCTGGCACGCTCCCGCTCGGCGAGGCGCGGAAAATGCTACGGCCCGGCGGCCGGATCGTCGGCGTCCACCCTTCACTCGGCAACTACCTGCGGAGCGCGTTGCCCGGACCCTTCCACGTCTTTGCCACCCAGCCGAACGCGGCCGACCTCGAAACCGTCGTGGCGACCGCCGCCGCAGGAACGTTGCAGCTGCCGATCGCCCGCACGGTCCCGCTCTCTCAGGCCATCCCGGCCCTCACCGAACTCGAACAGAAACGCCTCGGCAAGCGCGGCAAGCTGATCATCACGGCCGACTGACGCCACCGCAACGAAGAAACCCGTCCGGGCCTCGCCCCTGAGTGGCCCGGACGGAGCCTGACCCTCAAAAGCGCAGCAAGGAGAATGATGGCCGTCACGATCGTCGACGATCAGCGCCGGAAGACCGTCGAGCAGCATTACGGTCCACTCGGTCCACACACCGTCGAACTCACCGACCCAGTGATCGTCGCCGCCGACGACGGCTTCGAACTCACCGGCATCCTGGCGCTCCCGGTGGGCGTGGCCAAGGTGCCGGCCGTACTCATCCGCACGCCCTACGACCCGGCGTCCTTCCCGCCGGAGGTCACCGCTTTCTTCCTGGGCGAGGTGATCGCCTGGGCGTCCCACGGATACGCCTGCCTGGTGCAAAGCACCCGCACCAGCACCTCGTACTTCGACGAGGCCGCCGACGGCGCCGCCACCGTCCGGTGGATCGAACGGCAGCCGTGGTTCAACGGGGCCCTCGGCCTCACCGGTGCCAGCTATCACGCCTTCAGCTCATGGGCCACCGCCTCCACCCGGCCGACCAGCCTGAAAGCGATCGCCACCGCGATGTACAGCACCGACCGGGTCAGCTCCTGGTATCCGGGCGGTGGATTCGCGCTCGAACTCGCGCTGAGCTGGACCGCCATGCAGCAAGCCGGAGGCACCCGGGTTGATCAGAACCCCTACAACCGGCTGCCCCTCAACGAGGCGGACGTTGCCGCCACCGGCTCCACGCTCGACTTCTACCAGGAGCGCCTCGCCCACGACGGCGGCGACCCGCACTGGCGCCCGTTGGACTACTCCGCGCTGCTGGACGACCCGCCGGCGCCGGTCCTGCACATCGGCGGCTGGTACGACTACCACCGCACCTACAGTTGGCAGGACTTCGAACGCCTCAACAAGAGCGGCAGCAGCCTGCCGCATCGGTTCGTCATCGGCCCGTGGGCACACGCCGCCCTCGACTCCCGGATCTCGATGGCCGAGAGGCTGGCCTGGTTCAACACCCACGTACGCGGCGTCGGTAGCGCCCGCTCCGGCGTCCTGCGCTACTACCGCACCGGCGCGGAGCCCGGCTGGGTGGAGTGCGCGGACTGGCGAGAGCCCGGGACCACGACCTTCCACGTCGCTGCAGGCGGCCGACTGGTCGACACCCCCGACGATGCGTTCTCCCGAGTCGAATGGACCTACGACCCGGCAGACCCCACCCCCTCCGTCGCGATGGCCACCCTCGGCGCGGGTGACGTCGGCGGCGTCTGGGACAGCGGTCCTCTTGAGCGACGGCCCGACGTGCGTGCCTTCACCAGCGAGCCGTTGTCCGAGCCGATGGACCTCGCCGGTCGCGTCCGCGCCGCCACGACCTTCTGCTCGGACGCCGTCAGCGCTGACCTTTTCCTGCGACTCCTGGACGTCCACGAAGACGGCCAGGTGCGCAGCGTGGTCGACGGTTACCTGCGCATCACCGACGCGGGCCTCGCCGACGGCGTACCCGTGGAGATCGACCTCGGCCCGGCCGGCCACCGCTTCGCCCCGGGCCACCGGCTCCGTCTGCTGGTCGCCAGCGGCGCCCATCCCTACTACAACCGCAACCTCGGCACCGGCGAGCCGACCGCTACCGCCACCGGTCTCCGGAAGGCCCACCAGGCCCTCGTCACACCCCTGACCCTCACCCTCCCGACCGAGTTGCCGGCCGGCTGACCAGACACCCGCGAGCTACAGCTCCCTTTTCACCACCGGAGAACTTGGCCGAGATCGCCACTGATCCACGGCTCGGCTCCCACGTGTGCCGCTGAGGAAGTGGAGACACCATGAAGGACCTGCGCAGCACCTACGGCCGCTATGCGGTCGTCACCGGTGCCTCCTCTGGCATCGGCGAACAATTCGCCCGTGAGCTGGCCGCAGCCGGCGTCAACGTCGTCCTGGTGGCACGCCGCAAGGACCGCCTCGATGCCTTGGCGGCCGAACTCTCCCGCACACACGGCACCACCAACAAAGTCGTCGCTCTCGATCTGCTTACCTCCGGAGCCGTCGACGACCTGTGGCAGCAGGCCGCCGACCTCGATGTCGGCATCGTCGTCGCGGCCGCCGGGGTCTACTTCGGCGGCGCACTGGTAGCCAATACGCTGACCGCCGAACTCGACGTCCTCACCTTGCACGGGGCGGTGCCCCTGCAGTTGGCGCACCGCTTCGGCGGCCAGTTCGCGCGGCGAGGACGCGGAGCGATCATTCTGGTGTCCTCTGTCATCGCTGCCGGCCCGGTTCCCTTCGAGGCCAACTACGCCGCGGTGAAGGCCTACGTCCTGTCCCTGGGACAGGCATTGAACTATGAACTGAAAAGGGATGGGGTTGACGTCCTGGTCGTCTCCCCTGGGCAGACACAGACCGAGGGCTTGGACAAAGCGGCCGGTATCGACTTCAGCAAGATCCCGGGTACCAAGATGGCGTCCTCCCGGGTCGCGCGGACCGCGTTGACCAGTCTCGGCCGACGCGCCCACGTCATCCCCGGAGCCGCCAACACCATCGCCGACCTCATGGCGAAGTATCTGTTACCCCGGCGGCTGTTCGTACGGATGTACGCCTCGTTCATCGGACGAGCCCTCACCGGCGACACCCGGAACGTGCAATGAGCCGGGCAGTCGTCCGCCTTTAAGCCAACGTCCTTCGCCGGCGACGGTCCTGCGCCTGTGCCGCGACTACGACCAGGCCAACGAGTCGGCCTCGGGCACCGAGCCTGACCAAGCCATCACGGACTCGGGAAGTCGATCTCGGGTGACTCGTCGGCGTCGAGCAGGAAGTACCCGAGGAAGGTGACGCCGTCCTCCTGGGCGTCGAAGCGGGCGATGCGCACGCCCTGCGGTTCGTAGAAGACATCACCCGGGCCGAGCACGGACGCCGGCTCGCCCTCGATCTGGTAGACCACGGACCCGGTTTCGACGCTGCCGAACACCGGGCAGTTGTGCACGTGCAGGCCCCCGGCGTGGTGGGGGGCGATGGTGATGCGCCGGATCTCGACCCGGTGGGTGGCGCGGGCCGCCGGCAGTGGTTGGTCGAGCAGGACCGAGCGGGTGATCGGCGGGGTGTCGCCGGTGGCGGGCGTGTCGTGGACGTGCATGGCGCGCTGGTTCCTTCCTGTGGGGCGTTCCCCGGGTCGTGTCCGGGCAGTGTACAAACTAGTAGGTACAGAACCGTCAGGGTAGGTTGCGGGATGCGGCCGGACGCGTCAGCGCGGCACGGTGGCGGTCACCGCGTGCGCGGCGTGAGGTGGCGGTGGTGCGGCTTGACGGTGAGCACCGCGTCGAGGAACGCGACGATCCGCTCCCGGGGTGGCGCGTCGGATCCCAGTGGTGGTTGCCGTCCCGCCACGTCTGGCGCACCGGGCTGATGTGAGCGGGTGACGGCGATCCTCCGTTGACGCGGGACCGAATGCCAGCGCCGCGGTGGGACGGGCCGCCTACCCGTCGGTGGCGGGGCGGTCGGCCGCGCCGGGTGGCTGGTGGGTGGCCACGACCACGTGGATGCCGTGGGTGCGCAGGGTGTCCAGGAAGTCGGGATCGGCGTGGGCGTCGGTGACCAGGGTCCACGGCAGGGGCAGGCGCGCCCAGGCGTGGAAGGGGCTGTGGTTGAGCTTGGCCGCGTGCGCGAGGACGTAGACCTGGGTGGCGCGGCGGGCCATCAGTTCCTTGAGCCGGGTCTGGCGCAGGTCGGCCTCGCAGATGCCGCCGTCGGCGTTGATGCCGTCGGTGCCGAGGAAGACCCGGTCGAAGGTCATCCGCTCCAGGGCGGCTTCGGTGAGCGGCCCGACGAATCCCTGGCTGAGCGGGCGGAGCGTGCCGCCGAGGCATTCCACGTGCACCGTTTCGACGTCGGCGAGTTCCAGCAGGGCGGTCAGCCCGGTGGTGGCGACGGTGAGCAGGTCGGCGTGGCGCAGTTCGTGGGCGAGGGCGCCCACGGTGGACCCGGCGTCGAGCAGGATCGTCTCGCCGGCCTGGATCTGGGTGGCCGCCCACCGGGCGATCGCCTGTTTGGCGTGGAAGTCCTCGCCGATGCGTTGGCGCAGCGAGGATTCGGGGTGCGCGGTGACGGCGATGGCTCCGCCGTAGGTGCGGGCCAGGCGTCCTTCGGCGGTGAGGCGCGCCAGGTCGCGTCGGATGGTGGAGGCGGTGACGCCGAACATGCGGGACAGTTCGTCCACGCTGGCCAGGCCGGTTTCGGTGGCCAGTCGCACGATCTGGTCGCGGCGTTCGCGTGAGCCGGTAGCGGTGGTCATGCCTGTGTGGTCCTCCGGTGGGCACCCGGTTTGGTCGCGAGTTCGGCGGCCTGTCGCAGTGCTTCGATCATGCTACGGGCGTCGGCCGTGCCGGTGCCGGCGATGTCGAAGGCGGTGCCGTGGTCGACGGAGGTGCGGATCACGGGCAGCCCGATGGTGAGGTTCACGCCGGCTTCGATGCCGAGCACCTTGACCGGGCCGTGTCCCTGGTCGTGGTACATGGCCACGATGAGGTCGTAGTCGCCGCGGCTGGCGAGGAAGAAGGCGGTGTCGGCGGGCAGGGGACCGCGGGCGTCGATGCCCTGTGCCCGGAGGGCTTCCAGGGCGGGCACGATCTTCTCCTCTTCTTCGCCGTAGCCGAACAGGCCGTTCTCGCCGGCGTGGGGGTTGATGCCGCAGACGCCGATGACGGGGGCGGGGTTGCCGGCGCGGACCAGGGCGTGGTGTCCCCGTTGGACGGTGCGTTCGACCAGGCCGGGTTCGATGCGGGCGATCGCGTCGATCAGTCCGATGTGGGTGGTCACGTGGATGACCTTGACCTGGGGGGTGGACAGCATCATGGAGACTTCGTCGACGCCGGTGAGGTGGGCGAGCAGTTCGGTGTGGCCGGGGTAGTGGTGGCCCGCGGCGTGCAGGGCCTCCTTGTTCAGCGGTGCGGTGCAGATGCCGTGGACGGCGCCGGTGAGGGCGAGGTCGGCGGCGACGCGCACGTACTGGTAGGCGGCTTCGCCGGCGAGCGGGGAGAGTTGGCCCCAGGGCAGGTCGGCGGGCAGCAGGTCGAGGTCGATGACGTTGACGCGGGTGCCGTCGAAGCGGGCGTGGCTGGGGTCGGTGACGGGGGCGATGTCCGCGGTGATGCCGAGGATGTCGGCGGCTTGGCGGAGTCGGCCGGCGTCGCCGATGACGACGGGGCGGCAGACGGCCAGGGTGTCGGGGTGCAGCACGGCGGGCACGATCACTTCGGGGCCGATGCCGGCGCCGTCGCCCATGGTGGTGGCGATGATCGGGAGTGCCCCGGGGGTGGTGGGGGCGGGTGCGCTGGCGGGGTTCACGGGCTGGGCCTTTCGCTCGGTGCGGCCGGGGGTGGGGTGTGCAGGGCGCGCACGATCTGGACGAGGGAGTCGGGGCCGCCGAAGCTGCCGGGTCGGGTGACCACGGTGGTGCCGCTGGGGGTGCGGGAGCGGACGGCGCCGGGATGGATCTGGTCGAGGGGGTGCAGGGTGGTGACGCCGAGGGCGTCGAGGACGCGGCGGGCGGTGTCGCCGCCGATGAGCACGAGGGCGGGTGGCTGGTAGGTGGTGAGGGCGGCGACGGTGAGGGCCAGGCCGGTGGCGATGGCGCGGCCGTGGCTGGGGGTGAGGGGTGCGGTGGGGTCGACGCGCAGGACGGTGGGGGTGGTGAGCGGGGGCAGGGGCACCGGCCCGGCGGCCAGGTCGTCGGGGTGCAGGGAGTGCACGGTGTAGCCGGTGAGGCGGGCGACCTGTGTGGTGGCGATGGGTTCGGCGGTGCCCACGACGATGAGGGGCGGCGGGGTGGGGGCGGGCTGGTCGCCGGGGGATGGGGTGCCGGGGGATGGGGTGCCGAGGGGTGGGGTGCCGGCGCGGCGGGTGCGGCCGAGGGCGGCGGCGAGTCCGCCGGAGCCGGCCAGGGCGAGGTGGAGCGGTGCCCGGGTGGCGGCGCGCGCGATGGCGTCGAGGTCGCGGTCGGTTTCGGCGTCGCAGATGAGGATCTGGCCGGTGGCGGCGGCGTGGGTGAAGGCGTCGGCGAGTGCGGTGCCGGGGTGGCGGATGAGGTCGAGGCCGAGGGTGTGGGTGGGGGCTGGGGCGAGGGCGGCGGCGATGGAGGTGGGTGGGGTTGCGCGTTCCGCGCGCCAGGCGTCGCTGGTGTGCAGGGGTGTTCCGGCGAGGTGGAGGACGCCGGCGGTGACGGTGCGGTGGGCGTGGGGTAGGGCGGGGGTGAGGGCGATGCCGTAGCCGTGGCGGGTGAGCGCGGTGATCTCGGCGGCGAGGTTGCCGCGCAGCAGGGAGTCGATTTTCTTGAACACCCGGTCGCCGGGGCGGCGGTGGGTCAGGGCGGTGGTGATGGCGTGGGCGGCGTTGTCGGGGGTGTGGGTGCGGGTGTCCAGGTCGAGGACGAGGACGTCGGCGGAGTGGGGGTGGGGGTGGGGGGCGGTGTGGGGGGTGGCGAGGATGAGGGTGCGTGTTCCGCGCATGCCGAGGGCGATGGCGGTTTCGGCGGCGCCGGAGAGGTCGTCGGCCACGGCGAACACGGGAACGGCGTGATCGTCGGGCATCGGGGTCTCCTGTGGGGTGGGTGGCGCGTGTTTGGTCCGGTTCGACTATGCCACAGCGTGCGCGTTTCGCGCGAGAGCTATTGCGCGGAACGCGCATACATGTCAGTGTGTCCTCCGCAACGATGGGACACGGAAGAGGTCGACGATGACCCGATTCGGCAGCGGCGCCGTGCTCGACCGCCGCTCGTTACTGCGCGCCGGGCTCGCCGCCGGCGCGGGCGCGGCGCTCGCGCCGCTGGCCGCCTGCGCCGGACCCGTCGGCGCCGCCACCCCCGGCTCGCTGACCCTGGGCCTGAACCGGTCGCTGGTCAGCCTGGACAACAAGCTCAACCAGTTCGACGCGGCCCTGACCGTGCAGCGCGCGGTCCGCCAGGCGCTGACCCGGATCGGCCCCGACATGAGCGCCACCCCGGTGCTCGCGGAGCGGTTCGAGCAGACCGCGCCGACCCAGTGGCGCGTCCGGCTGCGCGAGGGTGCCCGCTACTCCGACGGCAGCCCGGTGACCGTCGCCGACGTCGCCACCGCGCTGCGGATGTACGCGCAGGTCAACGGGTCCTTCGTGGTGAACCTGTTCCCGGAGCTGCCGTCGGTGACCCCGCTGGGCGAGCGCGACTTCCTGCTGGAGACCGCGCGCCCGGTGCCGATCCTGGACCTGCTGATGGCCAACATCCTGATCACGCCGGCCGCGGCCAACCGGCCCGAGGAGCTGTCCGGTGGGCTGGGCTCGGGCCCGTACGTGGTCAGTGCCGGCAACGGCGGCACCGGGGAGTACACCCTGGAGCGCAACCCCCGCTACTGGGGCACGCCGCCGCCGGTGCGCACGGTGCGGGTGCGGTTCGTGCCCGAGGAGTCCAGCCGGGTCGTCGCGATCCGCGGCGGCGAGCTGGACGTCATCGACTCGATCACGCCCGACTCGGCCGAGCAGCTGGTCGGACTGCCGGGCGTGGCCATCGAACGGGTGCCGGGCACCCGGATCAACCAGCTGTTCTTCAACTTCCGCAAACCCCAGGGGCATCCCCTGGCCGACGCGCGGGTGCGGCAGGCGCTGTCCCTGGCCATCGACGGACCGGCCCTGCTCAACGACGTGCTGGTCGGCTCGGCCAGCCAGGCCGAGGGCGTGGTGCCGCTGGCCCTGGTCGGGGCGGTGCGCACCGGCACCTACACCCACGACCCGGCCGAGGCCCGCGCGCGGCTGGACGCGCTGGGCGTGCGCGATCTGACCCTGACGATCATCTGGGAGTCGGGGGAGTTCCCCGCGGACGCCTCGGTGATGGAGGCCGTGGTGGAGATGCTGCGCGCGGTCGGGGTCGGCGCGCGGCTGCAGCAGTTCGAGCCGGGCGGGGACATCCTGCGGTGGCGGCAGGGCCGCGGCGGGGACTGGGACGTGCTCGGCAACGGCTACCCGGGGCCCACCGGGCAGGCGATCACCTCGCTGTTGGGCATGTACGGCGGCACGCCCGACAAGGAGCGCACCCGCGACACCTACCAGGGCTATGTGGTGCCCGAGATCGCCGACCAGCTGGCCGTGGCCGCCGCCGAGACCGACGCGGCGCGGCGCGCCGAGGTGCTCACCGCGGCGCAGCGGGCGATCTGGGCGAGCTGGCCGTGCCTGTGGGCGTTCGTGCCGAACGTGGTGCTCGCGCGGCGCACCCGGGTGCGGGGCCTGGCGCTGCAGCCGATCAACTCCTACGACCTGGCGGCCGTGCGGGTGGAGGAGCAGCCGTGATCCGCTACCTGGCGCGTCGCCTCGGGCAGAGCGCGTTGACCGTGTTCCTGACCGTGACCGCGGTGTTCGTGCTGGTCCGGTTGGCTCCGGGGGATCCGGCCTCGGCCTATGCCGGGCCGACCGCCTCCCCGGAGGACCTGGCGCGGGTGCGCGCGCAGCTGGGCCTGGACGAGTCGGTGCTGGCGCAGTACGGGATCTTCCTGCGGGGGCTGCTGCACGGCGACGCGGGGATGAGCTACTCGTTCCGGGCGCCCGCGCTGGAGGTGGTGCTCGGCCGGCTGCCCTACACGGTGACGCTGGCCGTGGCCGCGATCCTGGTGACCGCGGTGGTGGCGATCCCGCTGGGGGTGTGGATGGCCCGCCGGGCCGACACCGCCCGCGAGATCGGGGCCAGTGTGCTGACCGTGGCCGGGCAGTCCATGCCGGACTTCTGGAGCGGGGTCATGCTGCTCACCGTGTTCGCGGTGCTGGTGCCGGTGCTGCCGGCGTCCGGGTTCACCACGTGGGCCGGTCTGGTGCTGCCCGCGGTGACCGTGGCGGTCCTGCAGATCGCGTTGATCTCCCGGCTGGTGCGGCGGGAGATGGCCGCGGCGCTGGCCGCGCCCTACCTGACGGTGGCCCGCGCGCGGGGGGTGTCCGAGCGGGCGCTGGTGTGGCGCTACGGCATGGGCAACTCGCTCATCCCGGTGCTGACCGCGCTGGGCACCCGGTTCGCGGCGCTGCTCAACGGGGTGGTCGTGGTGGAGGTGGTGTTCGCCTGGCCGGGGGTGGGCTCGCTGGTGGTGCGGGCGCTGGAGACCCGCGACTACCCGCTGATCCAGGCGACCGTGCTGGTCACCGCAGCGCTGGCGATCGCGGTCCACCTGCTCGTCGATGTCTGCTACCCGCTGCTGGACCCGCGGGTGCGTCTGGGAAAGGCGGCGGCCGCATGAGTGTTCCCGTGTCCTCGTCCCCCCTGCCTCCTTCGCCGGGCGACTCGTCCCCGGCCCGGCCCAGCGCGGTCACCCCGCGGGTGCTGGCGCGGTCCCGGGCGAGTCGGCAGCGGCGCGCGACGCGCGTCAAGCTGTGGCTGGGCGCGGGCTGCACGCTGGTCGTGGTGGTGCCGATCCTGCTCGCCGGCCTGCTGCCGCTGCCGGGCCCCAACGAGCAGGACCTGGCGCAGCGCCGGCTGCCGCCGCTGAGCGGCGGGCACCTGTTCGGCACCGACCAGCTCGGCCGGGACCTGCTCTCGCGGGTGCTGCACGGCGGGCAGGTGTCGCTGGCCATCGGGGTGCTGGCGGTGGTGGTGTCCGGGGTGATCGGCGTGCTGGCCGGCGCCGCGGCCGGGTACTTCGGCGGTGGGGTCGACGCGGTGGTCTGCCGGCTGCTGGAGGCGCAGCTGTCGCTGCCGCTGCTGATGATGCTGTTGCTGGTGGTGGCGCTGTTCGGGCCGTCGGTGCCGGTGATCACGCTGGTGATCGCGGTCGCGCAGTGGCCGGAGCTGGCGCGGCTGACCCGGTCGCTGGTGCTGGTGGAGCGGGAGAAGCCCTACATCGCCGCGGCGCGGGTGCTGGGTCTGCGCCGCGGGGTGATCCTGGCGCGGCACGTGCTGCCCAACGTGGCGCGTCCGGCGAGCCTGGTGGTGTTGCTGCTGGTGGCGCAGGCGGTGCTGCTGGAGAGCGCGCTGAGCTATCTGGGGGCGGGCCCGCAGCGCCCGTTCGCCACCTGGGGTCGGATCATCTCCGACGGCCAGGACTACATCACCACCTCGTGGTGGCTGATCACCCTGCCCGGTCTGGTGATCGTGCTGCTGGTGGTCGGGGTCAACCTGCTCGGGGACGCCCTGCGGGAGGCCACCCGGCGGGGCAGGAAGGCGGACGCGTGATGGCCACACCCCTGCTGGAGGTCGAGGACCTGCAGATCGAGCTGGTCACCCCCACCGGTGTGGTGCGGGCGGTGGACGGGGTCAGCTTCACCGTGGACCGCGGTGAGACGGTGACCCTGATCGGTGAGTCCGGGTCGGGCAAGTCCACCACGGCGATGGGACTGCTGCGGCTGCTGCCCGAGGGGGTGGCGGTGCTGTCGGGCTCGGTGCGCTTCGCCGGCGTGGACGTGGTCGCCGATCCGGCCGCGGCCGCCCGGGTGCGGGGGCGGGTGGCGGCCCTGGTGCCGCAGGACCCGATGACCGCGTTGAGCCCGGTGCACACCATCGGCCGCCAGGTGGGGGAGGCGCTGCGGCTGCGGCACCCCCACCTGGGGCGGGCCGAGATCCGCGAGCGCGGGATCGCCCTGCTGGAGCAGGTGCGCATCGCCGCGCCGCGGCGGCGTTGGCAGGCCTACCCGCACCAGCTGTCCGGCGGCATGCTGCAGCGGGTGCTGATCGCGGCCGCCCTGGCCGCCGAGCCGGCGCTGCTGGTGGCCGACGAGCCGACCTCCGCGCTGGATGTGACCGTGCAGGCGGGCGTGTTGGACCTGCTGCTGGAGCTGCAGGAGCGCACCGGGATCGGCGTGTTGATGATCACCCACGACCTGGGGGTGGCGCGGCTGGTCTCGGACCGGATCCACGTGATGCGCGCGGGCCGGTTCGTGGAGTCCGGTGAGGTGGAGCAGATCACCGAGCGGCCCCGCCACGCCTACACCCGGGCCCTGCTGGACGCGGTGCCGCGGCTGGGCCCGGGCCAGTCGACAGTCCGGGCCGGGGCGCCGGTCGCGGCCGAGGAGGGAGCCCGGTGAGGGGCGCGCTGCTGGAGGTGCGGGACCTGGTGGTCGAGTACGGGGTGCGCGGCGGGGCCTTCCGCGCGGTGGACGGGGTGAGCTTCACGGTGCGCCGCGCCAGCACGCTCGCCCTGGTCGGCGAGTCCGGCAGCGGCAAGTCCACGATCGCCGCGGCCATCGTGCGGCTGATCCGGCCGGCTCGGGGGAGCATCCTGCTGGACGGCACCGACATCGCCGCGCTGCCGGAGAAGCGGCTGCGGCCGATGCGCCACCGCGTCCAGATGATCTTCCAGGACCCCTACGGGTCGCTGGACCCGCACCTGAGCGCGCTGCAGATCGTGGCCGAGCCGCTGCGGCTGCGCGGCCACGACCGGGCCTCGCGCGCCCGGCACGCCGCCGCGCTGCTGGACCGGGTGGGGTTGGCGGCCAGCACCCACCAGCGCCGGCCGGCCGAGTTCTCCGGTGGGCAGCGCCAGCGCATCGGCATCGCCCGGGCGCTGGCCAGCGGGCCGGAGCTGCTGGTGTGCGACGAGGCCACCAGCGCGCTGGACGTGTCCGTGCAGGCCCAGGTGCTGGAGCTGCTGCGGGAGATCCAACGCGACACCGGCGTGGCCTACCTGTTCATCTCCCACAACCTGGGGGTGGTGCGCGAGATCAGCAGCGAGCTGGTGGTGCTGCGGGCCGGCCGGGTGGTCGAGTCCGGCCCGACCGAGCGGGTCCTGGCCGCCCCGACCCAGCCCTACACGCGTGCGCTGCGGCGCGCCGCGCTCGATCCGGCCGCGCTGCGGGGCCGCAAACCCCGTGCCGTCCTGGCCGCCACCCCCGAGGACTCCGGTGCCGAGGGCGCGCCGGGGGAAGGAGAACACCCGTGACCCCCTCGCCGGATCCGATCGTGCTGCCTGGCGTGCCGGTGGCGCTGTCCCGGCTCGTGCTCGGCACGATGACCTTCGGTGACACCGTGGACGCCGCCGGTGCCGCCGTCATGGTGGACGCCGCGCTGGAGGCCGGCATCACCGGCGTCGACACGGCCAACGCCTACGCCGGCGGGCGCACCGAGCAGATCCTGGCCGGGCTGCTGCGCACCCGGCGCGACCAGGTCGTGCTGGCCACCAAGGCCGGCATGCCGCACCCGGACGCCGGCGGGCACCCCCCGCTGTCCCCGGCGGCGCTGCGGGCCTGCCTGCACGGCAGCCTGCGCCGACTGGGCACCGACCGGATCGACCTGTTCTACCTGCACCAGCCCGACCGCGCCACCCCGATCGAGGACACGCTGGCCACCGTGGCGGAGTTCGTCGCCGAGGGCAGCGTGCTGGCGCTGGGCGTGTCCAACCACGCGGCCTGGCAGATCGCCGAACTCACCCACGCCGCCGACCGGGTGGGCGCGCCGCGGCCCGTGCTCGCCCAGCAGCTGTACAACCTGCTGGCGCGGCGCGTGGAGGAGGAGTACCTGGAGTACGCCCGCACCAGCGGCCTGGTGACCATGGTCTACAACCCGCTGGGCGGTGGCCTGCTGACCGGGCGGCACCGCGTCGACGAGATCCCGCGCAGCGGCCGGTTCGGGGATTCGGCGCTGGCCGGCATGTACCGCGACCGCTACTGGGATCCCGGCCTGTTCGCCGCGGTGGAGCAGCTGCGGGCGGTCGCCGAGGGCGCGGGGCTGGGGCTGGCGGAGCTGTCGCTGCGGTGGCTGCTGGGCCAGCCCGGGGTCGGCGCCGTGCTGCTGGGCGGCTCCCGGGTGGAGCAGCTGCGCGCCAACCTGGCCGCCGCCGCGGCCGGTGCGCTGCCCGAGGACGTCCGCGCCGCCTGCGACGAGGTGGGCGCGCGGCTGCGGGGCCCGATGCCCGCCTACAACCGTTGAACCCGCCGCAGTGCCCGATGCGAACTGAGAACAAGGAGAACACCCGTATGACGCCCAGTGCCTTCGCCGCCCGCCTGCGCCGCCGCGAGCGGGTTCTCGGTTACTGGTCGGTGCTGGACGCGCCGGTGGCAACCGAGCGGATCGCGCGGCTCGGCTACGACTACGTCTGCCTGGACGCCCAGCACGGTCTGCTCGGCTACGCCGGGCTGCTGGCCGGGCTGACCGCCATCGACGCGGGCGGCGCGTCGGTGGGCCTGGTGCGGGTGGAGGCCAACGACCCCACCCCGATCGGCCGGGCACTGGACGCGGGCGCGGCCGGGGTGATCGTGCCGCTGGTGGACACCGCCGAGGACGCCGCCAGGGCGGTCGCCGCCACCCGCTACCCGCCCTTGGGTCGCCGCTCCTACGGGCCGATGCGCTCGGGCCTGCGGATCGGCCCGGCGCCGGCGGAGGCGCACGCCGCCACCGTGGTGCTGGCCATGATCGAAACCCCGGACGGTCTGGCCAACGTGGAGCGGATCTGTGCCACGCCCGGCCTGGACGGCGTGTACGTGGGCCCCTCGGACCTGCGGCTGGCCGTCGGTGGGGCGCACGTGGCCGACCGGTCGGTGGACGCGGTGTTCGAGGACGCCGTGCGGCGCGTGCGGCAGGCCGCGGCCGCGGCGGGCATCGCCGCCGGCATCCACACCCCCGACGGGGACACCGCGGCGCTGCGGCTGGCCCAGGGCTACACCTTCGCCTCCATCGCCTCGGACGTGGTGCACCTGGAGACCGCGGCGCGGACACACCTGCTCGCCGCGCGCACCGAGGAGCAGGCGCGGTGAGCGGCGCGGCCCCGCGCACCGACGGCGTGCTCCGGCCCCACCCGGACGACGCCGAGCGAATCGAGGCGTTCCTGCCCGCGCCCGCCGTGCAGAACCACGCCGCCAACCTCGCGGTGCTGCCCGGCGGGGACCTGGGCTGCGTCTGGTTCGGGGGGACGCAGGAGGGCGTGTCCGACATCTCGATCTGGTTCTCCCGGCTGGCCCCGGGCGGGCACACCTGGAGCGCGCCGGTGCGGCTGTCGGGGGACGCGACCCGCTCCGAGCAGAACCCGGTGCTCGCCGTCACCCCCGAGGGCCAGGTGTGGCTGTACTACACCGCCCAGCGCGCCGGGCACCAGGACACCGCCGAGGTGCGGCTGCGCGTCTCCACCGACGCCGGCGCCACCTGGTCGCCGCCGCGGACCCTGTTCCCCGCCACCGCCGACGGCGGGATCTTCGTGCGCCAGCCCCCGGTCGTGCTGCCCACCGGCCGGTGGCTGCTGCCGGTGTTCCACTGCGTGGCCACCCCGGGCCGCGCGTGGGTGGGTGACCACGACACCAGCGCGGTGATGGTCTCCGACGACGCGGGCGCGACGTGGCTGCGCCGGGATGTGCCCGACAGCACCGGGTGCGTGCACATGAACATCCACCCGCTGGCCGACGGCACCCTGCTGGCGCTGTTCCGCAGCCGCTGGGCCGACCACGTCATGCGCAGCGTCTCCACGGACCACGGGTGGACGTGGACGCCGCCGGTGGCCACCGGGCTGCCCAACAACAACTCCTCGATCCAGTACGTGCCGTTGCGCGACGGCCGGCTGGCCCTGGTCTACAACCACAGCAGCCGCGCGGACGCGACCGGCCGGCGGGTCTCGCTCTACGACGAGATCAGCGACGACGGCCACACCACCGTCGCCGCGCCCGTCCCGGGCGGCGAGCCCGAGCCGGGGCCGGCCGAGGGCGGGCGCACCGCGTTCTGGGGTGCGCCGCGCGCGCCGCTGAGCCTGGCGCTGTCCTCTGACGGCGGCCACACCTGGCCGCGGCGGCGTGACCTGGAGGTCGGCGACGGGCACTGCCTGACCAACAACTCCCGGGACAAACTCAACCGGGAGCTGTCCTACCCGTCGATCGCGCAGACCCCGGACGGCGCGCTGCACCTGGCGTTCACCTACTTCCGGCAGGCGATCAAGTACGTGCGGGTGCGGCCGGAGTGGGTGGAGCGTGGCTGAGCCCCGGCACGCGGTGGTCACCGGCGTCAGCTCCGGGATCGGCGCGGCCATCTGCGCCCGGCTGCTGCGCGAGGGCTGGCAGGTCACCGGGATCAGCCGGCGCCGCCCGGCCGAGGCGCCCGGCCTGACCTGGCGGGGCGCGGACCTGGCCCGGCCCGAGCTGCTGGCGGGCCTGCTGCGCGAGGTCCCCCCACCGCACGCGGTCGTGCACGCCGCCGGGCTGCAGCGGTCCGCGCCGCTGGGCGCGCTGTCGGCGCGCGACGGTGAGCGGATGTGGCTGGTGCACGTGCAGGCCGCCACGATCCTGGTCGACGCGCTCGCCGACCGGCTGCCCGACGGCGCGCGGATCGTGCTGGTGGGCAGCCGCACCGCCGCCGGGGTGGCCGGCAAGAGCCAGTACGCCGCGACCAAGGCCGCGCTGGGCGCGTTGGCCCGCTCCTGGGCCGCGGAACTGGCCGGCCGGGGCATCACGGTGAACGTGGTCGCGCCCGGCCCGACCGACACCCCGATGCTGGCCGACCCCGGCCGCGCGCACACCCCACCGGTGCGTCCGCCCCTGGGTCGGCTGGTCACCCCCGAGGAGGTCGCCGGCCTGACCGCGTTCCTGCTCGGCCCGGACGGGGGCGCGATCACCGGGCAGCAGCTGGTCCAGTGCGCCGGAGCGTCCCTGTAGGCCGGCGGGGCGGGGTCGGGCGCTGAGGCCGGTGAGCCAGGTCGTGCCGGTCGTGGCCCCGGGCGAGGTCAGGGCTGGTTCGCGGGCCGCGCCCGGTTCCCGCACGCGGCCGGGCGGGCGGTGGGCGCCACCCGGCGGTCCACCGCCCAGACCGCGAACGCGCAGGCGGCGAAGGCCGCGCCGAGGACGCTGGAGCCGATCCAGCCGGCGGCGGCGAACACGGTGGTCGTGCTGGTGGCGCCGAGGGCGGAGCCGAGCGAGTAGAAGATCATGTAGCCGCCGATGGCGCTGCTGGTGCGGTGCGGGTGGGCCGTGGTGAGCAGGTGCTGGTTGCTCACGTGCACGGCCTGCACGGCGAAGTCGAGCACGACCACGCCGAGCACGACCGGCCACAGCGGCCCCGAGGTGTGCCCGATGGCCAGCCACGAGACGGCCAGCAGCGCGAGCGAGGCGCCCGTGACGGTGCTCGCCCGCCCCGCGTCGGCCCAGCGTCCCGCCCGGGCCGCGCCGAGCGCGCCGATGAGGCCGGCGAGACCGAACAGGCCGATCTGCGCGGTGCTCAGCTGCCACGGCGCGGCCGCGAGCGGCAGTGCCAGGCCGCTCCACAGCGTGCCGAAGGAGGCGAACAGGAAGAACGCGATCAGCCCGCGCGAGAGGAACAGCCGCTCACCGGCCAGGCCGGCCAGTGAGGTCAGCACCTGTCGGTACGCGGGCCTGTCGGTGCGCGGGTCCGGTGGCAGCGTCCGCAGGACCAGGCACGCCAGCGTCACCAGGAGCACGGCGAGCGCGGCGTACACGCTGCGCCAGCCCCAGGCCGAGGCCAGGGCGCCGGCCGCGACGCGGGCGCCGAGAATGCCGACGACGACACCGGAGGTCACCGCGCCGAGGGTGCGGCCGCGCTGCCCGGGTGTGGACAGGGCCGCGGCGTAGGCGACGGTCGTCTGGACGACGACCGCGAACAGGCCGGCGACGGCCAGCCCCACGAGCAGCACCCAGGTCCGGGGGGCGGTCGCGGCCAGCACCGCTCCCACCGCGGTCAGCAGCAGGTGCCCCGCCAGGAGCGCGCGCCGGTCCAGCATGTCGCCCAACGGGACCAGAACGGCCAGCCCCACCAGGTAGCCGAGCTGGCCCGCCGCGACGACCCAGCCCAGGTGAGCCGCTGCCACGCCCAGGTCGGCGCCGATCTGGGCGAGTACGGGCTGGGCGGCGTAGATGCTCGCGACGGCGACCGCGCAGACCGCGGCGAACACCGTCCTCCGGCCGATGGTCAGGCCCATCCCGCACTCCCCTCGATCAGTAGCAAAATGCAACTGTTTAGACCGTAGGGCAGAATGGTTTCAATCAGCAACTCTTCAGGGAGGCGTGGTGGCGCGAACCGGGACCGCGATCAGTGCCGAGGACCTGACCTGGACCGACCCGACCTGCCCGGTAGCACGAACCCTCGACCTGGTCGGAGACCGCTGGAGCCTGCTCATCGTCCGCGACGCCATGGACGGCGCGCGCGCGTTCACCGACTTCCAGCAGCGCACCGGGATCGCCCGCAACATCCTCACCGACCGGCTCCGCCGCCTGGTCGAGCGCGGCGTCCTCGACCGGCGGACCGCCCCCTCCGGGCGGCGGCAGCTCTACACCCTCACCCCGGCCGGGCGCGACCTGTTCACCGTCATCGTCGCCCTGCGGCAGTGGGGCGAACGCCATGCCTTCGCCCCCGGCGAGACCCACTCCGTCCTCGTCGACGACCACGGCCAGCCGCTGCCTCGGCTCCAGCCGATCGGCTCCGCCGGCACCCTCGCCGACCTCGACACGACCCGCGTGCGCAAGGTGCGCTGACACCGCCGGGCCGGGCGGGCCGCCTACCGGCGGGCAGTGCGCGCGGTGACGGCGACCACCAGGGCGAGGGCGGCCAGCAGCCCGGCCAGGCCGAGCAGGCCGAGGCTGAGGGTGCTGGCGGCGGCCAGGGCGCCCACCAGCAGCGGGCCGCCGGCGTCGCCCAGTTCGCGGCCGACCTCGGCCGCCCCCATCGTCTGCCCGAGCCGCTCGGCCGGGGTGGCGGCGGCCAGGTGCGCGAACCCGATCGGGGTCGCCAGGCCGGTGCCGGCGCCGACGGCGAGCGCGGCCAGCGCGAGACCGGCGACGCCGGGCAGCACGGTGCTGGCCGCCATGCCCGCCGCGGCCAGCGCGAGACCGACCGCCATGCCCGCCGCGTCCCCGATCCGTCCGGCGTCGCGGGCCCGCCCGGCCCAGGGCTGGACCAGCGCGGCGGTAGCGGCCAGCAGGGACACCACCGCCCCGGTGGCCAGCGGGTCGAGCCCGTGCCCGGCGCCGGACACGGGCAGGAACCCGACCCCGACCGCGAGGGCCGCGGTCGCCCCCGCCAGCGTCGCGGTCGGCCGCAGGAAGCCCCCGGCGGCCAGGCGCCGGGCCAGGTCCAGCACGGTCTGCCGGGCCCGGGGCAGCGGCGCCACGGCGGGCACCGCCACCGCGGCCCAGACCGCGACCACCAGCGCGAGCCCCCCGAGCACGCCGAACAGCAGCAGATAGCCGCCGAGCGTGATCAGGACGCCCCCCAGGACGGGACCGAACGCGTGGCCCAGGCCCTTCCAGCCGCCGTAGCCGCCGAACGCGCGGCCGTGCCGCGCCTGCGGGGACAACCGGGCCACCAGCGCGCCCGCCGCCGGGGAGAACGCGGCAGCGGCGGCACCCTGCCCGAGGCGGGCCAGGCCGACCAGCGCGGGGCTGCCGGCGAGCACGAACGCCGCGGACGCGGCGGCGAAGGCCAACAGCCCGCCCAGCAGCACCGGGCGCGGCCCGACGCGGTCGGCCAGCGACCCGAATACCGGCTTGAGGACGACCTCGGCGCCGTCGTAGACCGCCAGCAGCAGCCCCAACGCGAGCAGCGAGGCCGCCGCACCCGCCTGGGTGTAGTCGCCGAGGCTGGCGGCGATGCTGTGCGCGCCGAACGCGGTGACGAACCCCGCCGCGTACAGCGGCAGCAGTCGGCCCAGTGCGGCCGGGGTGGTCTGTGCGGGCGACGCGCTGCTCATCCGGGCCTCCTCCGCCCCGCCACCACGGTGGCGCGGGCGCGGTCGTCGACGTGCGGGTCTGCCCCCGCAGCCGGGTTCACCGGCCTGGTCCTCGCTGTGCTCGGGGGGAGTCGGGAGAGGAGCACGGGGGATCGGGGGGTCACATCTGGTGCAGGGCCTGGAAGACCTGCTCGGTGTAGTCGGCCAGCCGGTCGGCGCAGTGCTGGAGCCGCTGCCCGGCGTCGACCGCGGCGGGCGCGCCGAACACGTCGCGGGCCGTGATGGCGCGGTGCCAGCGGCGCAGCCGTTCCAGGCTCTGCTCTTCCTCCTCCAACTCGGCCAGCGTGAACTTGCGGGTGCGGATCTCCTTGTCGATCTCGGCGTCGAACTTGTCGCAGTCGGCGAGGAACTCGGCCCACTCCTCGGCCCGCTCCGCGGTGAACAGCGCCTCCAGCCGGGCCGCGTCGGGCTGCGCCCGCCCGGCCGCGTCCAGCACCAGCACCTCACCCCCGCCGCGCCGGGCCAGCTCGACCACCCGGGCCACCCCGTCGGCGAACACCGGGGCGTCCGGCACCACCCAGGCACCCTGCCCCAGCGACAGCGCGCCCACCCGCCGCAGTTCCCGCCACACGGCCACCCGGTGCCGGCTGGGGTCGGCCGGCACCCGCACCACCAACACCAGCCACCGGGACGGCGCGCGCTGTTCAGTCACAAGCGGAAATGTAGCAGCGGTTACATCGAGCGGTGTCCGGGTGTCCTCCCCGGCGGCCGGCGCGGCACCGGCGGGAGGATCGCGGTGACCGCTACGGCGTCCACCTGATGGTCGGGTTCACCCCGCCGGTCCAGTTGAAGACGGCCATGTTGTCCCAGCCGTCGCCGCTGTGGGCGATGTCAGCCGGGTCCCAGCCGTTGCCGGGGACCGCGTACCACGTCGGCTCCCAGTAGAAGACGCCGACCGCGCCCGCGTTGCGGGCCGTGTTCTGCACGTGGGCGAAGTGGGTCGCCTGCCCCTGCCAGGTCAGCGGGTAGTCCGCGCAGCCGGAGGTGACGCTGTTGCCGGTGCCGTCCGCGTCGGCCGACGTGAACGGGTAGGCCGTCTCCACCACGAGCACGTCCTTGCCGTAGCGGGACCTCATGTCGGTGATCACCGCGTACAGGGTGGACAGCGGACCGTGCCACATGCAGTAGTACGACAGGCCGGTGATGTCCCAGGCGACGCCCTTGGCCCTGATCCCGTCGTAGAACCAGCGCGCGTGCTCGTCGCTGTCGGCGTTGGCGGTGTGGATGACCACCTTGGTGGCGCTGTCGCAGGCCTTGGTCGCGGTGTAGCCGGCCTTGAGCAGCAGGCTGAGGTTGGTGAAGTCGTTGTTGACGACCTTGCCGTCGTTCCACAGCATGCCGACGTTGATCTCGTTGCCGAGCTGCACGCTGTCCGGCGTGGTGCCCTGGGACTTCAGGCTGGCGCAGACGTCGTAGGTGTAGTCGTGGACGTCCTTCTGCAGCTGGCCGATGCCGTGCGCGGCCCAGGCCGCCGGCTTGGTCTGCCTGCCGGGGTCGGCCCAGGTGTCGGAGTAGTGGAAGTCCAGCAGCAGCTTCAGGCCCCTGGCCTTGACCGTCTTGGCGTAGGCCAGCACCTTGGCCTTGTTGTTGTAGCCGCTGGCCGGGTTGTTCCAGACGCGCAGGCGGACGTAGTTCACGCCGAGGCCGGTGAGGATGTCCAGCGGGTCCCTGGCCGCGCCGGACGCGTCGTAGTACCGGGCCCCGAGGTCCAGGGCGCGCTGGGCGGTGGACACGTCGGCGCCGAGCATGCTCAGCGAGTTCGCGGCCGACGCGGCCGGGGCAGGGGTGAGCAGGGTGGCCGGCAGGGCGACGGCCGCCAGCAGCAGGGCGGCCCGTGCCGGGCGGCCGCGGCCGCGCACGGTCATCCGATCTCCTTCGATCGAGCCGGGACAAGCGCCTGACGTCCGCTGACCGGGACTGGTGCCGCACCCGCGGACCGCGGGTGGAAAGTGCGATCCCGGTTATGAAAGCGCATTCCCGTGATCGGCTCAACCGTGCGGTGCTTGACCTCAAGCGCTTGAACTGTGTTGTGCTGCCGGCATGACAGCGTTCACCATCCACGAGGTGTCCCAGCGCAGCGGGCTGAGCGAGCCGACGCTGCGCTACTACGAGGAGATCGGGCTGGTCGGCCCGGTCGACCGCGACGAGAGCAGCGGGCACCGCCGTTACCGGGCCGAGGACCTCACCGTGCTGGAGGTGCTGGCCTGCCTGCGCGCGGTCGGCGTTGGCATCGGCGACATGCGCACCTACCTGGCCAACCGCACGCGCGGGCGGGCGGCAGCCGCCGAGCAGCGCGATCTGCTGCTGCGGCACGCGGAGCGCGTCGAGGCCGAGATCGCCGCGCAGCGCGCACGGCTGGACTACCTGCGTGAGAAGGCGGCGCTGTGGGACGCCCGGCACCGCGGTGACACCGCCGCGGAGGCCGCGGTGGCGCGACGCCTCGTGGACGTGGTCGCCGGACTGGGGGTGCGGTGATGAGCCGGGTGCTGGTCACCGGTGGGTCCGGCTATCTGGGGACGTGGTTGATCGCGGCGCTGCTGCGCGCGGGGCGCCCGGTGCGCGCCACGGTCCGCTCGACGGCCGGCGAGGCCGACCTGCGCGCGGCGGTGCGCCGGGGCGGCGCCGACGACGCCGGCCTGGAGGTGGTCGCCGCGGATCTGACGGCCGATGCGGGGTGGCCCGCCGCGGTGGCCGGGTGCGTGGAGGTCCACCACGTGGCCTCGCCCATCCCGGCCACCCAGCCCGCGGACCCCGACGAGCTGATCGTGCCGGCACGTGAGGGCGCGCTGCGGGTGGTGCGGGCCGCGCGCGAGGCGGGCGCTCGGCGGGTGGTGCTCACCTCGTCGTTCGCCGCGGTGGGCTACACGCCCAAGCCGGGGGCGGAGTTCACCGAGGCCGACTGGACGGACCCGGACACACCGGGCTTGGCGCCCTACCCGCGCTCCAAGGCCATCGCCGAGCGGGCCGCGTGGGACCTGGTGGAGCGCGAGGGCGGCGGCATCGAGCTGGTCGTGGTCAACCCGACGTTCATCCTCGGGCCCGCCCTCACGACCAGCCCGCGCTCCTCGATCCAGCTGATCACGGCGATGCTGGACGGGACGATGAGCGTCCTGCCCCGCCAGCGCTTCGGTGTCGTGGACGTGCGCGACGTGGTCGACCTGCACCTGCGTGCCATGGCCGCGCCTCACGCCGCGGGCAAGCGCTTCCTGGCCGTCGCCGACGGTCCGACCACCAGCTTCCAGGAGCTGGCGGGGACCCTGCGCCGGCTGCTGGGCCCGCTCGCCGCCCGGGTGCCCACCCGGCTGGCGCCGGGGGAGGATCCGCCGCGACTGGTCATCCACAACGACCGGGCTCGCGACGAACTCGGCTGGCGGCCCCGCGACACCGAGACCACGCTCGCGCAGACAGTGCAGAGCCTGCGCGAGCACGGCCTGCTCCAGACGACCCGCTGACGGGGCCTGCTACGGGGGCGCGACGCCGCGACAGCGCTGGTCGGGCTGCACGGTGCCCGCCCGCGCCCGGCGTGCCGCAGACGTCACCAGGGCAGGGGACCGGTGACGTCGAAGTAGCCGCCGGTGGGGCCGTCCGGGCCGATCTGCGCCATGCGGACGATGATCTCGGCGCCCTCCTCGACGGTCTGCGTGCCCCGGTGCCCGTTCAGGTCCGTCGCGGTGTAACCCGGTTCCACCGCGTTGATCCGCATGTTCGGGAACGCCTTCGCGTACTGCACCGTGACCATGTTGACCGCGGCCTTGGAGGCGGGATAGGCCAGTCCCGGGTAGGCGTAGGTCGGCGTGTCCGGGGTGCTGACCAGGGTCTTGGAGGCCAGGCCGCTGCTGACGTTCACCACGACCGGGGCCGGGGAACGGAGCAGCAGCGGCAGGAACGCGTGGGTGACCCGCACCATGCCGAAGACGTTGGTCTCGAACAGCGGCCGCAGCGTGTCGACGGTCGTCTCCGCGGTGGGGACCACGGTCCCCTCGATGCCCGCGTTGTTGACCAGCACGTCCAGTCCGCCGTCGGCCTCGATGGCCTTCACCGCGGCGGCCACGGACGCGTCGTCGGTGACGTCGAGGATGACCAGTCGGGCGCCCAGCCGGTCGGCGGCGCGGCGCCCGCGGTCGGCGTCCCTGCTGCCCACGTAGACGGTGTGGCCGGCCGCGACGAGTCGGCGGGCGGTCTCGAAGCCCAGTCCCTTGTTCGCTCCGGTGATCAGTGTCGTTGTCATGCGCCCAGCCTCGGCCGCGTCCCGGTGACCAGCCAGTGGCCTTGTCTTCCTGGGACTGCGGGTACCAGGACGACGCCCCGCCGCCCCGGGGACACTGGGGGCATGACGGCCAGTGAACTCGGGCAGGCGCTGCGGCGCTGGCGCGACCGCGTCTCGCCGGAGACCGTCGGGCTGCCCGCCGGTGGACACCGGCGCGCGGCAGGGCTCCGCCGGGAGGAGGTGGCCCTGCTGGCCGGGGTGTCCGTGGACTACCTCACCCGCCTGGAGCAGGGTCGGGCCACGAATCCGTCGGCGCAGGTCATCGAGGCGCTGGCGCGGGCGCTGCGGCTGTCGGCGGCCGAGCGCGCGCACCTGTTCGAGGTGGCGGGACAGGCACCGCCGGGGTCGCAGACCGTGCCCGGCCACATCCCCCCGAGCGTGCAGCGGCTGCTGGACCGGCTGGTCGGCACTCCCGTGGGGGTCTACGACGCGGCGTGGACGCTGCTGCTGGCCAATCCGCTGTACGCGGCGCTGATGGGCGACCCGTCGGGGTGGCGCGGGCTCGAACGCAACGCGGTGTGGCGCAACCTGCTCGGCTCGGGCAGCCGGGTCCGGCACACGCCGCAGCAGCGACGCGAGTTCGAGGCCGCCCTCGTCGCCGACCTGCGCGCGACCGCCAGCCGGTACCCGGCCGACGCGCACCTGCGGCACCTGATCGCGCAGTTGCGCGCGCACAGCGCCCGGTTCGTCGAGCTGTGGGACACCGGCGCGGTCGGCCGGCACGAGACCGCCCACAAGATCATCGACCACCCGCAGGTGGGCGAACTGACCCTGGACTGCGACGTGCTCACGGTGACCGGCAGCGACCTGCGGATCATGGTCTACACGGCCGAGCCGGGCACCGATGACGCCGAGCGGCTGGCACTGCTCGGCGTCATCGGGACCCAGAACCTCGTGGGCTAGCCCCGGCCAGTTCAACCCGGCCAGCCACGTCCTGGCGGTGTCCGGTCACGACCCCTCGGCGCGCGCTCCACACCGCCGAGGTCGGCCGTGCCGAACCGCTGGCGAGGCCGCACGCCGAGCCGGGGGAGCAGCCGAGGGGGCCCGCGTCGGCACGGGCGCGGGACCGCGCGATCCGCGGGCGCTGGTCGCGGTCGCGCCTCACCGAGAGGGCTTCACCAGCCACAGGCCGGTGACCGCGGCACCGACCAGGGTGACGGCACCGGCGGCGAGGAAGGCGCTGGTGAGGCCGGCCTCGAAGGACGCACCAGCGCTTTCCCGGGTGCGCACGATGGCGCCGAGCACGGCCACGCCGAGCACCGCGCCGATCTGCCGGGTGGTGCTGCTGATCCCCGACGCCAGGCCGCCCTCCTGCGGGCTGACCGCCTGGATGGCGGCCCCGGTCAGCGGGGACATGGTCAGGGCGAAACCGATGCCGACGACCGCCAGCCGCCACCACACGTTGCCGTAGCCGGTGTCCGCGTGCACCAGGCCCAACGCCAGCAGCCCCAGCCCGGCCAGGGCCAGGCCGGCGGTGACCACGATCCGGAAGCCGTACCTGGCGGCGAGCCGGCCGGCGTACGGGCTGACGACCACCATGGCCAGGGTGGCGGGCAGCGTCTTCAGGCCGGCACCCAGGATCGTGCTGCCCTGGACGTAGACGAAGAACTGGGAGAAGAAGAACGACGAGCCCATGAGCGCGAACCCCACCACGACCATGGCCGTGTTGGACACGGTGAACAGGCGCTGCCGGAACAGCCGCGGCGGCAGCATCGGCGCCGGCCGACGTGCTTCGACCGCGACGAACGCGGCGAGGATCACCACCGCGGCGGCGAAGCTGCCCAGGATCACCGGCGAGGTCCAGCCGCGGGAGCCGCCCTCGATCAGCCCGTAGGTCAGCGCCCCCACGCCCAGGACCGACAGCACCGTTCCCGGGACGTCGATGGCGGGCGCGGCGGGATTGCGCGACTCGTCCAGCACGCGCAGTGCGACCAGCAGCAGGACCACCCCGATGGGCACGTTGACCAGGAAGATGGCCGGCCAGCCGAAGGCGTCCACCAGGACGCCGCCGGCCAGCGGTCCGGCGGCCAGGCCGATGCCGCTGAACCCGGCCCACAGCCCGATCGCCTTGACCCGCTCCTGCGCAACGGGGTGCGCGGCGGAGAGCAGGGCCAGCGAGGCGGGGCTCAGCGCCGCGGCGCCGATGCCCTGCAGCACCCGTCCGATGATCAGCCACCCGATCGAGGACGCCGCGGAGCACAGCGCGGACGCGAGGGTGAACACCACGACGCCGGCCAGGAACACCCGTCTGCGGCCGAAGCGGTCGGCGAAGACGCCACCGGACAGCAACAGCATGGCGACCAGCAGCACGTAGGCGTCGACGATCCACTGCAGGCCGGTCAACTGGGTGTGCAGCCGCTGCTGCATGTCGGGCAGTGCCGCGCCGACGATGGTGCTGTCGAGCAGCACCATGAACTGCCCCAGGCAGGTCACGGTGAGCAGGGCGGCCCGGCTCGACCGCATGCCCACGGCTGCGGGTGGGCCGGCCTTCGTCGCAGCATCGTGTGTGGTCAACGCCGTTCCTCCTCGATCAGGGTGTCCATGCCCGAGAGAAGTTAGTTCGAGAAACCCGAAATGTCGAACGTTTTGGCATGATGGCGGCATGCGGCAACTCCCCGAGCCCGCGCGCGAGTCACTGCGGCTCGCGTCGGTGCTGCACGCGCTCGGTGACCCAATACGTCTGGAGCTGGCGCGGCGCGCCCGGGAGACTCCCGAGTCGACCTGTTCGGCACTTGCCGACGGGTTGGACGTGCCGATGTCCACCCTGAGCAACCACTGGCGGATCATGCGCGAGGCCGGGCTGATCAGCATGACCGTCGACGGCCGCCACCGGCGGATCCGCCTGCGCGCCGAGGATCTGCGCGACCGCTTCCCGGACCTGCTCGATCCGATCCTGCGGCTGGCCGAGGCCGAGGCGCCGACCAGCGGCACGCGGTGAACGTCAGTGGATGTGGGAGCCGCCGTTGACGTCGTAGGTGGCCCCGGTGATGTAGCCGGACTGGGGGCGGCAGAGGAACTCGATGACCTGGGCGACGTCGTCGACGACGCCGAGCCGGCCGGTGGGGATCTCCGCGGCCATCGCCGCCTTGCGCTCGGGGGCGAGCCGGCCCGCGGTGATGTCGGTGTCGACCAGGCCGGGCGCGACGGCGTTCACGGTGACCCCGTGCGGCCCGAGTTCCCGGGCCAGCGCCCGGGAGAAGCCCAGCAGCGCGGCCTTGGCCGCCGAGTAGGCCACGCCGCCGAAGACACCGCCCCCGCGTTCGGCCGAGACCGAGGACAGGTTGACGACGCGCCCGAAGCCGCGGTCGACCATGCCGGGAACCACGCGCTTGGTCATCAGGTAGCTGCCGCGCACGTTGACCTCGAAGATGCGGTCCCACTCGGCGTCGGACACCTCCAGGAACCGGGTGGGCGAGGTGATCCCCGCGTTGTTGACCAGGGCACCGATCGGCGCCAGCGCGGCTTCCACCGCGGCCACCGCGGCGTGCACACCGGCCCGGTCGGTGACATCGCAGCCCACCCCGACGGCCGGCACGCCGTGGCGGTCGGCCACCTCGGCGGCGGCGTCCTCGGCCCCCGTCCCGTCGATGTCCAGCACCGCGATCTGCCAGCCGGTCCCGGCCAGCGCGTGGGCGGTGGCCCGGCCGATTCCGCGCCGCGACCCGGCTCCGGTGATGACGGCGGTGCGCGCTGTGGTCATGGCCGGCCCTCCCCACGCAGGCCCGCACTCCCGCGGGACCCGTGCGGTGATCGTGGCGCCGGACCGGCCCACCCCGCAAGGCCGTCGAGGCGGCGGCTGGCGGAAGGCCGTTCGGCGGGCGGGCCGCCGCCCTGGTCAACGCCTGCTCAGGGCGTACGGGACGGCCGCCGACGCGGGGCTGTGGCACCGACCGCGTGCTCGCACAGCGGCCCCACGGACAGCCCCCGCCGCCGGCACAGGTCGAGCACGCCGGGCAGCGCGGCCACGGTGGCGCGCCACGCGCCCGGGGCGGCGCTGGCATCGCCGTCGTGCAGCAGGACGGTGCCGCCGCCGACCAGCTGGCGGGTGACCGCGGCCAGCACCGACGACCCGGTGGCCCGGCTGGTCCAGTCCACCCCCCAACTGGTCCACAACACCGGCCGCAGGCCCAGCAGCGCGGCCACGCCCAGCGACGCGCCGGTGAACACCCCGTAGGGGGCGCGGAACCAGCGGGGCCGCTGGCCGGTGACCTCGGTGATGGTCTCGCCGCCCCGGGCCAGGTCGCGGTAGGTCGCGGCCGGTCCCTGCCGGAGCAGGCAGCGGTGCGTCCACCCGTGCAGCGCGATCTCGTGACCGGCCGCGGTGATGTCACGGCCCAGACCGGGGTGGGCGGCCAGTTTGCTGCCCAGCACGAAGAAGGTGGCCCGCACCCGGTGCTGGTCCAGCAGCCGCAGGTAGGCGGGCGTGGAGCCCGGGTGCGGGCCGTCGTCGAAGGTCAGCGCCACGTGTCCGGGGGTGCCGATGCCGGCCAGGGCCGGCAGCACCGACATCCGCACCGGGCGCAGCGACACGGCGACGGGCAGCAGGTGCGCCAGCGCGGCGGACAGCCCGGCCACGGCCACGGCACCGCGCGTCCGACTCATCGGGCTCATCGGGCCACCCGGGGCGGCCGGGCGCGCCCGACCCGCACCCGGCCGCGCACCCCACGCCCACCCCGGTCAGCCGGCTGTGACCGGGCCAGCCGCTGGATCAGCTCGGCGGGGTCCGTGGTGGCCGAGCCGTGGCCGTCCACCACCCCACCGACGGAGAACGCGCTGGTCAGGGCGTGGGCAAGGGTCGAGGGGGTGCGGACCCAGCGGACCAGGCCGGTCCGGTCCAGCACGGCGGCGTTGGCGCGGCCGTGCCCGGGCAGGCAGCGGTAGGTGATGACCGGGACCCCACTGGCCAGCGCCTCGCCCGCGGTCAGCCCACCCGCGTTCTGCACGACCACGTCACAGGCGCGCATCAGCTCCGGCATGTTGTCGACCCACCCGAACACGTCACCGTGGCCGGCCCGCGCCAGGCGCCGCCGCAGCTCCTCGTTGTGCCCGCACACCACCACCGGGCGGGCGGCCCTGCTGGCCGCCACGTCCCTGGCGATCTGTTCCACCGCACCCACCGCCCAGGACCCGCACAGCACCAGGGCCAGCCGCTGGTCGTGGGGCAACCGGAACAGCGCCCGCGCGCGGCGCCGCTCGCCCTGGGCCCGGGCCGGCCGAAACCCCGGGGCGATGGCCTGCGCCGCGACCTCGACCCGGCGGGCACCCAGCCGCGCCGCCTGCTCCGCGGCGATCTTGTTCGGCGCGATGGTCAGGTCCGCGCGGCGGGTCACGGCCATCCGGTGCACCGAGGGGTCGGTCAGGTACTCCACGAACGGCGCGGTGAGCCGGCCGCGCCGGCGGAGCGCGGCCAGGCAGTGGCTGGCCGCGGGATGCGTGGAGACCACCAGGTCCACCTCGGACCCGAGTGCCCGGGCCAGCCGCCGACCGACCAGAGCGGACAGCCCGGCGGCCAGCCGGGCCGCCGGGCGCCAGCCGAGCACCCGCAGCAGCCACCCGTAACTGCGCGGCGCCACCTGGAGCTGGTACCGGTAGCCGCGGCTCACCAGCTGTCCGAGCCGGCCGGGCAGCAGCGTCAGGTAGTCGTGGCAGCGCACGGCACAGCCGCGCCGACGCAGCCGCCGGGCCAGTTCCCGGGCTGCGCCGTCATGCCCCGCCCCGATCCCGGCGGACACGATCCGGATCCGCTGCATCCCACCCAGCGTCCCCCGGTTCGAGCCAGACCGCGCGGCGAGCCGCACCGCGCCGGGGACCGGCTCGCCGGCCTCGATCCCAGCCGGACCCAGCGGGCGAGCAGCGCATCCCGGGGTGATGGGACGCGACCGCCGGCGCGCGGGGTCAGTTCGACACCGCCCGGGGCGGCCCGGACGGCTCAGCCGCATCGCCCCTGCCGGCCACGCCGTCGGCGAGGGCCTCCAGTTCCGCGACCGCACGGTCGGTGGCCGTCTCGGCGGCGATCGCGGCCGCCAGCCGCCGCGCCGCGCCCTGGTAGGACGAATCGCGCAGGACCCGGGTGACGGCGCGGGCGATCGCCCCGGGTGGGGCGCTGCTGCGCACGGTGAGCCCGGCGCCGGCGAACTCGACGCGCCGGGCCACCTCGCGCTGATCCCGCCCCAACGGCACGCACACCAGCGGCACGCCCTCGGCCAGGGATTTCACCGCCGTCCCGTGGCCGGCGTGGGTGATCGTCACCGCCGCGTGGCGCAGCGCGGCGCGGTGCGGGGCGACCGCGGTGACCAGGACGTTGCCGGGCGCGCGGATGGTCGCCGGGGCCACGGCCGGGCCGGTGGTCAGCAGCCCGCGCACCGGCAGCGTGCCCAGCGCCGCGGCGATGCGCTCCAGCACCGCGCGCTGGCCCATGAACGTCGAACTCAGGCTGACCAGCACCAGCGGCGCGTCCCCCGAGGGCAGCTCCAGGCGCCCGGCCCAGGCGGGGTCGTCGAGCCGCGGCCCGACGTGGCGGACGTGGGCCGGGAAGCGCCGGCTGGGGTAGTCCAGCGCGCGGGGGGACAGCACGAGGAACCGGTCGACGCGGCCGAACGCGTCCATGACCGAGCCCACCGGTGCCAGGCCGTGCGCGCGGCGGGCGGCGTTGAGCGCCGGCAGCCCCTTGGCCCACGGCGCGGTGGTCAGCTCGGTCAGGACGCGGTCGCGCAGTCGCCCCGCCGCGCCGGTGGCGGGTCTGAGTCCCGGGCCGAACGGGGGTGCTCCCGGGGTGGGGAACGGGTAGAGGGTGGTTCCCAGCGCGGCCACCGGGATCCCGGCGGCTTCGCCCGCCGTGAGCGTGCCGAGCAGCGAGAAGTCGGCGACCAGCACGTCGGCCGGACGGGCGCGCAGCTCGGCCAGGGTGTCCCGGGCGAAGTCGGCCGCGGGGCCGCAGACCAGGCGGTCCCGCAGCCGCGCGAACGCGCCCATCGGCGTGCGGGCCTGGAAGTCCTGGAGCAGGTCGGTGGCCGGATCGGTGGTGTCGCCCTGTGGCGCCGTGGTCCAGGCGATCGGCTCCGCGCCGCTGGCCGCGACCTCGTCGTGCAGCGACCTGTCGGCCAGCACCCGGACACCGTGCCCCCGCTCGCGCAGGGCGCGGGCGACCGACAGGGTGGGCGGCACGGCTCCGCCGCCGGACCAGGTGGCGAACAGGAAAGCCCTACTCATGGTTCCTCTTCCGCGGGTCGATCGAGGTCAACAGGTCACGCATGGCGCGTTCGGCGTCCGCGCGCGTCAGGCCGAGGTCGCGCCGCCACAGCTTCCAGAGGGCGACGTCGGTGGCGGCGTAGTGCAGGTTCAGCGCGTGCTCGCGGGCCGGGCCCGGGGCTGGCAGGCGGTCGGCGAAGACCCGGTCCAGCCACGCGCGGTGCTGGCCGCGCGCGTGAGCGGCGGCCCGGGCCGCCGCCGGGACCCGGTCGATCTGCGCGATCCAGAGCACGGTGGCGTCGCCGTGCCGCTCGTAGTCGTCGAACAGGGTGGCCACGATCGCCGCGACATCACCGGTCGGCGCCTGGCGGTTGACCGCCGCTTGCGACGCCAGCCTGTCGGCGACGGCGTCGGCCAGCCCGTCCTTGCCGCCGAAGTGGTTGACGACCGTCTGCACCGACACGCCCGCTTCCTCGGCGATGTGCTGCAGCGTGACGTCGTCGTACCAGCGCCGCGCCCACAGCGTGGCCGCCGCCTCCAGCACGCGGGCCCGCGTGGCCTCGATGGCGGCGGCGCGGGCACCCATGCGGTACGAACGCCTGGCCCCACTTTCCATGGAGTCATGCTTATATTCAATTGAGTCGCGGGTCAAGCAAAAGTTGGTCTGTTCCCGACCTGCCCCCAGACCCGTGGTGCCGCGGCAGCGGTCCCCGCGTCCGGTTCAATGGCGCTGTGGTTGACCCGAGGCTCGCCGACCTGCTCCCGCTGCTCCCGCCCGTGGCCCACCCGGGCCGGCAGTGGGTTCCGGTCCCGGCGGGCGAGTCCGGGGCGGCGGTGTGGCGCCGCGACGACGGTGGCGCGTTCGCCAAGTGCGTGACCGCGGCGGACGTGGACGCGCTGCGCGGCGAACGCGACCGCGTCCAGTGGCTGGCCGGCACCGGCGTACCCGGCCCGGCCGTCCTGGACTGGTCGGCCTCGCCGCGGGGTGCCTGCCTGGTCACCACGGCCGTGCCCGGGGTGGCGGCCAGCGAACTGCCCTCCCGTGCCCTGCTGGCGGCGTGGCCGTCGATGGTGCGCGTGCTGCGCCGGCTGCACGCGCTGCCCGTGGCGCACTGCCCGTTCGAGCGCCGGCTCTCGTCGATGTTCCGGCTCGCCGAGGACGTGGTCGGCCGGGGCGCGGTGAACCCGGACTTCCTGACCTCGCAGCAGCGGGGCGTGCCCCCCACCACCCTGCTGGAGACCCTGCGCGCGGAGCGCGCCCAGCGGCAGGCCCAGGAAGAGGCCGACCTGGTGGTGTGCCACGGGGACGCCTGCCTGCCCAACTTCCTGGTCGACCCCGACACCCTGGAGTGCACCGGCCTCATCGACCTCGGCCGCCTGGGCGTCGCCGACCGGCACGCCGACCTGGCCCTGCTGCGGGCCAACGCCCGCCAGCGGTGGGACGGCGACGACGAGGCCCGGGCGGAGCAGATCCTCGCCGAGGCCTACGGCGCCGACCGCATCGACGCCGCACGGCTGCGGTTCTACCTGCACCTCGACCCGCTGACCTGGTCGTGACGCGGCTGTCCGCGACTCAGGCCGGCGCGTCCAGGCGGGCCAGCACCTCCTCGTCCAGCGTCAGCTCGGTCGCCGCCAGGCACTCCTCCACCTGCGCCACCGTGCTGACTCCCACCACCGGCAGCACCGGCGGGTCACCGGCCAGCAGCCAGGCCAGGACCACCTGGTTGGGGGTCGCCCCCAACTCGGCGGCCACCGCGCGCAGCACGGCCAGCCGACGGGTGGTCCCCGGGTGGTCGTAGTGCTCGGGCAGCGGCTTGTCCGCGCGGGTGTAGGCACCGAACAGCAGCGACGAGTAGGCGAGCAGGGTCAGGTCCGGCTCGTGCCGCGCGTAGTCGAGCAGCTCGTCGCTGATCAGCGTGTGCCCGGCCTCCGGCAGCCGCACACCGGGCCGGGGCCGCAGGTAGCTGTGGCGCTGCTGCACGCAGGTGTAGGCCGGCCAGCCGTGCGCGCGAGCCAGGCCGCGGGCCCGCTCCAGCCGCCACAGCGCGTGGTTGCTGCACCCCAGCACGGCGATGCGCTGCCGGTCGACGAGGTCGGCGAAGGCCCCCAGGGTCTCGGTCAACGGCACGGAGCGGTCCTCGATGTGCGCGTAGCACACGTCCAACCGGTCCACCCCCAGCCGGCGCAGGCTCGCCTCGACCGCGGTGCGCACCGCCGGGGCCGACAAGCCCTCGGCGTCGGACAGGTCCCCGCCCGCCCGTCGGGGCCGGGCACCGATCTTGGTCGCCACCACCATCTCGTCGCGGGCGCCCCGGCTGGCCAGCCACCGGCCGACCACGGTCTCGCTCTCGTCCCCGGTGCCCGCCCAGAACACGTAGTTGTTGGCGGTGTCCAGGAAGGTGCCGCCAGCCTCCCGGAACCGGTCGAGGATCGCGAAGGAGGTGCGCTCGTCCACTGTGGATCCGAAGGGCAGTGTGCCGAGGCAGAGCGCACTCACCGCTGGTCCCGACGCGCCACCGAGGTGGACCGCACGCATCTGGCATCTCCTTCCACAGCCGCGTCAGGTCGTGGTCGTGGGGCGGCTGTGGCGCAGACCCTGCCAGCTGGAGCGCGCACCAGGTCAAGATCAGGACGTGGCGCGCGCGTTCCGCCGGCCGGGCCGTCGGCTCACCCGAGCAGGGCGTGCGCGAGTGCGGCGCCCGCCCCGGCCGCGCCCAGTCCCGCGCTCACGCTGACCACGACGTTGGCCGCGCCCAGCAGCCAGGCGCCGTCCTGGGCCAGGCGCAGCGTCTCGTAGGAGAAGGTCGAGTAGGTGGTCAGCGCGCCGCAGAAGCCGGTGCCGATGAGCAGTTGCGCCTCGGGCGCGGCCGCGGTCGCGGCGAGCGCGCCCAGGACGGCCGAGCCGACGAGGTTCACGACCAGCGTGCCCCACGGGAACACCGTGTCGTGGCGGGACTGGACCAACCGGTCGGTCAGGTAGCGCAACGGCGCCCCCACCATCGCCCCGACCACCACCAGCAGCCAGTCCATCACGCCTCCGCCGAGCGGGTGTAGCGCAGGGTCCGCACCTCGTCCAGGACCACCAGCCCCTCGCTGACCAGCTCGTCCAGCTGCGGCAGGAACGCCCGCACCCGGTCCGGCTCGTCCACGATGACGATGGCCACCGGCAGGTTCTCGGTCAGCGACAGCAGCCGGCTGGTGTGGACCTGGTGGGCCGCGCCAAAGCCCTCGATGCCGCGGAACACCGAGGCGCCGGCCAGGCCCGCGGCGTGCGCCCGGTGCACGATCTCGGCGAACAGCGGGCGGTGCTGCCAGAGGTCGTCCTCGCTGACGAAGATCGTCGCCCGCAGCGCCGGGCCGGTCTGCTTCATCGCCGCCTCCTCACGCGCAGGAACAACCGGGTGGCGCCGGCCGCCGCCCACACCGCGGTCAACGCGGTGACCAGCGTCAGGGCGAGATAGCCCAGGGCGAGTCCGGGGCGGCCGGTGGTGATCAGCCGGTGGGCGTCCACGGTGTAGGTGGAGAAGGTGGTGAACCCGCCGAGCACCCCGGTGCCCAGAAACGGGCGGACCAGGCGGTGGACCGCGCCGGCCTCGGTCAGGACCACCATGAGGATCCCGATCAGGCCGCAGCCCACCGCGTTGACCGTGAGGATGGTCCAGGGGAACGCCCCGGCCGGGGTGGGCCAGGCCAGGGTCAGCGCGTACCGCGCCGCGGCGCCGACACCGCCCCCCACCGAGACCGCCGCCAGCACGTCGCCGTGCCCCAGCGCCGTGGCCGCGCTCGCCCGGACCGGCCGCCGGCCCCCGTCGGGCTGGCCGTCCCCCGCGGGCGGGGCCGCCGGGGTGAGCGGGTCCGGGGTGATCGGGTCCGGATCGGCCGCGCTCATCACCACCTCCGAGACCCACCGCGCCGCCGGTGCCCGCCGGGGGCACGCCGTGGTGAGTCTACAGAGGACGCTGGGCGGGCACCGGGTGTTCCGACCGCGCTCACTCCGCCTCGGCGCGGTGGGCGCCGCCGGCCGGGGGAGCGGTGGCGTACACCAGGAACACGCTCTTCGGCCGCTCGCCCGCCACGTCCAGCCGCCGCGCCACGGCGTCGACGAAGCCCGCCTCGGTGGCCACGGCGGCGGCCTGCTGCTCGTCGGCCGGGATGGTCAGGTCGGCGGCGACGAGGTCGGCGAACACCCCGGAGGGCCGGAAGGTGGCCGCCGGGGGCAGGGTGAAGGCCGCCCGGCCGCCGGGGCGCAGCACCCGCAGCCAGTCCCGGACCGCCGCGAGCCCCAGGAAGTGCAGCGAGGACGCGCACAGCACCACGTCGACGCTGGCCCGCCCGACCGGGGCCGGCACCGCGGGCCCGACCCGCCACTGGATCCGTTGCCCGGGGTCGAGGGTGGCCGCCTGCGCGAGCGCCCGGTCGATCATGCGACCGGACAGGTCCACGCCGACAACGCGCTGGGGGCGCAGGTGGCGCAGGGCCGCGAACGCGGCGGCCCCGGTGCCGGTGGCGACGTCGAGCACCGTGCCGGCCGGTGGGTCCTGGGGCAGGCCCGCGACCAGGGCCTGGGCAACGCCGTGGTGGAAGAGGTCGTCGTCGTAGTGCGCGGCCAGGTCGTCGAACAGCGCCGCTGGGCTCGTCGAGTGATCCACCACCGGAGCCTAGAAAGCCCTGGTGTCCGCCACCAAACGAGTTGCGCCCACCCCGCCCGCCGCGGCCGGAAACTCGGTGGCGGCGCGGGCCGGGCGCCGGCCAGGATGGGACGCGTGGACGCGACCTGGGCGATCGACGAGTTGGCGTACGCGGGCCCCGAGCACCTCGATCCCGCGTTCGTCGCCGCCTTCAACCGCAAGCAGGGCAACCCCGATCCCGGCCCGGACCTGGCCGTCCTGCGCGAGCACGGGCTCACCAGCGAGTCGACCGTGGTGGATCTCGGCGCGGGCACCGGGCAGTTCGCGCTGGCCGCCGCGCGCTGCTTCGAGCGGGTCATCGCCGTCGACGTGTCCCCGGCCATGCTGGCCTTCCTGCGGGAGCGCGCCGCCGAGGCCGACCTGCCGGGCCTGCGGTGCGTGCGGGCGGGCTTTCTCAGCTACGAGCACAGCGGTCCGCCCGCCGACGCGGTGTACACCCGCCACGCCCTGCACCAGCTGCCCGACTTCTGGAAGGCCGTGGCGCTCGACCGGATCGCCGGCATGCTGCGGCCCGGCGGGGTGCTGCGGGTCCGCGACCTCATCTACGACTTCCCGCCGGGGCAGGCCGGCGAGGTGTTCGCCGGGTGGCTGGCCAACGCCGTGGACGACCCCGCGCGCGGATACACCCGGCAGGACTACATCGACCACATCCGCACCGAGTACAGCACGTTCCGGTGGCTGTTCGAGCCGATGCTCGCGGCCGCGGGTTTCGAGATCGTCTCGGTCGACTACCACGCCCGCGTGTTCGGCGCCTACACCTGTGTGAAGCGCTGATCCCACCCCGGTCCCCCCTCTCCCGGCCCCGCCCAACGTCCACAGCGGACCGGCGCGGCGCCGGGCCTCGGCGGTCGTGCGGCTAGGTTGGGTCCGGCCCGTGCTCGGGCGAGCACGCCGGGGGCCGTGAGGTGGGGAGCGCGATGACCGACGTCGACACCCGTGCCGTGGTCGAGGCCTCGGCCACGCCGAGGCGCGCGCGCCGAGGTCGCCTCGTCGTGCTCGTCCTGTGTGGTCTGGTGCTGGCCGGCAGCGCGCCGCTGGTCCTGATCCGGCTGGTCGGCCTGGACACCGGAACGGTCCTGGCGATGCCGATCACCGGCCTGCCCCACGCGGCGGTGGCCACCGCGGTCGTCCTGCTCGTGCTGGTGGTGCTGCGTGCCCGCGCGCTGGCGCTGGCCGCCGTGCTGCTGGTCGCCACGCACCTGGTCTGGCTGACGCCCCGGTTCGTCGCCGACGGCACGGACGTCCCCGCTGGCGCGCCCCGGCTGCGGGTCGCCACCGCCAACACCCACCGGGGGCAGGTCGACCCGGCGGCGCTGGTGGAGCTGGTCCGCGCCAACCAGGTGGACGTGCTCGCCCTGGAGGAGCTGACCGCCGAGGGCGTGCGCGCCCTGGACGCGGCGGGCCTGCGCGACCTCATGCCCCACCGCGAGCTGCACCCGGAGATCGACTCGTCGATCTACTCGCGGCTGCCGCTGTCCCGCGGTGGCCTGCTGGACCGGCCCACCACCTGGCCGCAGACCACCGCCACGGTCACCGTGGCGGGCCGCGCCGTCCGCCTGGTGGCCGTGCACACCTACTTCCCGGCCGGCGACCCCCAGCGCTGGACCGGGGACATGACGGCCCTGCGTGACGAGGCGAGCGCCGCCGGGAGTGACCTGGTCGTGCTGGGTGACTTCAACGCCACCCTCGACCACGCGCCCATGCGGTCGCTGCTGGCCGCCGGCCTGGTCGACACGCACGCCGAACTCGGTCGAGGCTGGGCGCCCACCTGGCCGGTCTCCGGCTCACCGCTCCCGCCGCTGATCCAGATCGACCACGTGCTGCACGGCCGGGGACTGGCCGGCGTCTCCGCCAGCGAGCACACCCTGCCGGGCACCGACCACCGCGCGGTCATCGCCGAACTGGCCCTGCTCGGCTGAGCACCCCACCGGGCCTGCCGGGCGGTGCTGCGCCGGGTCAGCGGGTGTGGCGTGCGGCGATGCCGTCGAGCAGGTATTCCAGACCCGCGGTGAAGGTGGCGTCGGGGTCGAGGTGCCTGGCGTCGTGCACGACCTTGGCCAGGGTGGGGTAGCGGCCGGTGGCCAGGGTTCGGGTCAGGTAGGGGCCGGTGACGCGCTGCCACTGGTGTTCGTCCATGCCGGTGGCGCGTTCGGCGCGCGCCACGGTGACCTCGCCGCGGATCGCGCCGATGGTGTAGGCGTTGACCGCCTCGACGGCGCTCAGCACCGCGTCGATGTCGGCGAAGCCGGGGGCCTGGTGCACGGCCGTCAGGGTCGCCTCCAGGTGGGCCAGGGCGTGCGGGCCGAGGTGGGGGCGACCGCCGAGCAGGTCCGCGAACCACTCGTGCGGCGGACTTCCTCCGTCCTCGGGACCCGGCCCCCGCGCGGTGAGGTCGGCTCAGAAGTGGACCTGGCCGTGGATGCGGGTCGTGGTGGCGCCGCCGATCCAGATCCTGCCGTCGGTGTCGCGCTGCGCGGACACGCAGCCGTCCAGGCCCACGGCGGTGCCCTGGTGGGCGAGGTAGTGCTCGGGGGCCTGTCCGCTGCCGATGAGCCACTGCGCCACCCCGGCGTTCAGGCTGCCGGTGACCGGGTCCTCCAGCATCGCTCCGGTCGGGCCGGGGAAGAAGGCCCGGACTTCGAAGGCGTAGGGCCCGCCCGGCGGATGGGGGCCGACCAGGCCGAGCGGCGGTGTGGTGGCGGGCGTGCGCGCGGCGAGGACGCTGTCCGCGCTGTCCAGCAGCGCGGCGACCCACCCAGGGCCGTTGTCGACCCACCGGACGTCCCGGATGACCTCGCTGCCCAGACCCAGTTCGGTGGCGATGAGCTGCCGCAGGTCCGTGTCGGCGGGGCCCTCCCGCAGCAGGGGTGGCGCGGCGAAGGCGAAGCCGTTGTCGGTCCGGCGGATGCTGATCAGGCCGGCGGCGCATTCCTGGACGATGTGCTCGCGCGCCGGTCCGCCGCGCTGGCTGTCCCAGGCGTGGCAGCTGCCCAGCGTGGGGTGGCCGGCGAAGGGCAGCTCGCCGGACGGGGTGAAGATGCGCACCCGGTAGTCGGCCTGCGCGGTCGTCGGCGGCAGCAGGAACGTGGTTTCCGACAGGTTGGTCCACCGGGCGAACCGCTGCATCTGCTCGTCGGTGAGGTCCTGCGCGTCGAGGACAACCGCCAGGGCGTTGCCGCTGTGGGCGCCGCCGGCGAACACGTCGACCTGGGCGAAGCGCCGAGCGTCCCGCCCGGGCTGACCCGCGTCGGCGGGAAGGCTCGTCGTCATGGCGCCATCCTCCCAGCCGCACCGGCCGGGCGCGGACGCCCCGCGCCCGCGCCCTCGACGCGGCTGGGCTGCTGGCTCGGGGTGGTGTGTCCAGCCAGCAGCACCGACACCGCGCGATGGCTACCGGGTGGGCGTGACGAACTCGGGCTGGTCGAGCAGCCGCAGCCAGCTCCCGTCGGCCTGACGCCGCACCACCTGCGCGCGTGCGCCCGCCCCGTCCTTGGGCGGTGTCGCGGTGAGGGCGATGTCGCCGCTGATCAGCGTCGGCAGCGGCGGTTCCGGCTCGAAGCGGGGAGCGTGGGCCAGCACCTTCTCCCACAGCGCGCGGATCGCCGCCCGGCCGACCGTCTGCTGGCCGGGCGGGTAGGCCATCACCGCGTTCTCCTCGTAGAGCGCGGCGATACCGGCCGCGTCGCCGGCGTTGGCCCGTTCCACGAACAAGCGGGTGAGGTCTTCAGGCCGCATCGCCTTCTCGTGTTCCGCCACGGACTTCCTCCTGGTGATCCTGCGTTCACTTCCCCACAAGCGTCGCTGACCACGAGAAAGAAGTCCAACATCTAGATTATATGAGAAGCAGAAGCAACAGTTATGGACTGTTGGTCGCGCCGGTGGGGCGTGTGCCGGGCGGCGTCCCGCGCGCGGGGAACGACGACGGGCCACCGCCGCCGGCTGGCCGCGCTGGGGACCGGTGACGTAGGGGTGCGGCCGGAATACGCCGGAAAAGGGCAACGGGACCAGTAACCGGGGGCTCCGGGCGGGTGCCGCCAGTTAGTCCAGCGACCGACTGGGCTGCAGGGTTGTGGTGAGCCCATGCGCACCACCGACTGCCTCCGTCGCGCGGCCCCCGCTCGGCTGGCCCCGGGAGGACGCCCCGGTGTCGTGGGGGAGGGCCGGACTGGGTTCCGCGCACTGCCTGAAGACGACTCGCGCGATCACTGGCGGACATGACGGACATTCGCGGCGATGTGCTCAGGGGTTTTCCCCAGCGGCCCAACCGGCGACCGGCGCCCGGTTCGGGTCGTACCCTCCCCAGGGCCTCGCGTCCGCCGGACGCGGGTCTTCCTCACCGCGGCGGCGGGTGGCGTGGAAGCGGCGCAGCATGACCCCACCGCCGACGGCGACGCCGGCGAACGCGACAGCGGTGATCAGGCCCGCCGGGGCGGCATCGACGACGGCGTACCGCACCGACGTGCCGACCAGGCCAACGGCGGCCAGTGTCGCGGCCACCAGCGGCGCGGCGGACACGTGCACCGCGCGCACCCGCCTGACCCGGCCAGGGTTCTGGCCCGGCCCGGCCTGCCCAGGCAACCCAGACAGCCCAGACAACTCAGACAACCTGGACGGTTCGACCGGTTCGACCGGCTCGGTTGACTCGGTTGGCGGGGTCGGCTCCGGGACCGTCCCCCACGCCGTTGCCCCGCCCCGCTCGGCCAGCCTCCGCACCCGCTCGCCGATCACCTCGGCCACCCGCACCACGTCGGTCAACGGCAGCAGCCACTGCTGGCCACCACCGACCACGCGCAGCGCCGGCCCCTCGGACAGCCGGGTCCAGCTCCCGTTGGGCAGCGCCCACCTGCCGTCCACGCCCGCGAGCACCCCTGGCTGAGCCAGGCACACCCGGTGGTAGGGGATGGCCAGCCGCAGTGCGGAGGCCGTGCCGGATTCCGCGCCGGGGTTCGGAAACGGCAGCAGGTCCAGCAGCAGCCCGCGGTGTCGCAGCCGCAGCCTGGCCCCGTCGCGCAGCCGGAACACCACCTCGACCGGTGACCGGGCGACGTCGCGCGTCACCGGTCGGGTCAACACGCGCGCGGCCAGCCAGGCGCTCCCCCAGGACAGGGCGGCGCTCGCCAGCCCGGTGGCCGCCTCCCAGCCCACGGCCAGGCCTGGTCGTCACCACCGCGAGCCCAGATCCACCAGGGCGGACAGGACGCTCACCAGCGCCACCGGGCAGGTCGCCACCAGCGCGATCCGCGGCCAGTTGCCCGGCCGTGCCCAGTTGGCGACCACCAGCACCGCCAGCAGCACGCCCCACAGCAGCGTTGGCGTGCTGGTCAGCGCCTCGCTGATCCGCTCGCCCAGACCAGCCGGCGCGGAATCGTCCAGCAGCGCGATCCTCGGCCGGGTCAGGTCGACGCCCCACGACGAGGCGACCCGCCCGGCCAACGGGACGACGAACACGCCGCTGGCCAGCAGTGGCCCGGCCAGTGCCCACCGCACGGCCATGCCTGGTCCGGAAGCGCTCATTGCTACCCGTCAGTCCTTCCGTATGCCGGTGGGCGCCCACCGATGCGGTGCCCTGGCCCGAGCCGGCCCGAACGTCTCCGCGCGCCGTTCACCGGTACGGGTACACGATGCCGCCGCTCTTCCGCTCGGTAGAAGGGTTGTCCGGGCTGAGGGCAAGAACTGGTGAAGCTGCCGGTCACGACCGCACCGGTGGCCAGACGCCAGAGGAGCCAGACAACGGCAGCCGCACCCGATGCCGTGGCGCGTGACCGGGAGGGAGGCCCACCGCCCGCCGCCCGCCACGAGGACCGGATCACCGACCGGGTGAGCGCCCAGCAAGGCCGCGCTGGTCATGCCCGAGGACGTGACCGACCTGGAGGGCTGGCTGGTCGCGGTGCTGCACCGCCTTGCGGATGGCCGACTCCGCCACCGCTCGGACCTTGGCCGGTTCGTAGGTCACGCCGACGAACCGGCGCACGAGTTGGCGGTGCCACTTCGCGGTTCGCGGTGACTCGTGTGTCGTCGTCACGTCCTCGCCCAGTCCCAGCTCACCGCGCACATGGTCGACGACTACGAGCGGCACGTCCTCCAGTTTCGGGAAATACCCCGGCCGGATGATCAGCAAGGCGGGTGGCGCCCCCTCAACGGCAGCTACTGGTCCCGTTGCCCCTTTCCGGCGTATTCCGGCCGCTCCCCACGTACTGCGCCACCCCGTCACCCAACGACCAGTCGCTCGACTCGTTCTCGGTCAGGGTGACGAACACGTTCCTCGGCTCGGTGCCCGCGTACTCGTGCGCGAGTTCGGCGATCCGCCGGTACAGCGCCTGCTTCTGGGCCGTGGTGCGCCCGGAGCGCAGGGTGATCGCGACGAACACGAGATCGTCGTCGCGGTCCCCCAGGTAGTTGTCGTAGCGCAGGGTGCCACTGGCGCCGTCGTGGCTGGCCAGGATCTGGAACCGATCGTCGGGCGGGAAGCCGAGCGTCTGGACCAGGGCGTCGTGCACCGCGCGGCCCAGCGCGTCGAGCCGTTCGCCGTCGGCCCGCAGCGCGTCAACGCGAACAAGTGGCATGTCAGTGGTTCTCCTCAGCAGGCGGTGGGCCGCGGCCCAGTCATCGATGATCCGAGAGCACTGATCGTACATACTAGTAGGTACAGACCGCTTGTCGTGTCGCGCTGCTGGCGCGCGGGACGCCCGCGGCGGCGCTGGCGGGTCGGCCGGCCGTCTCGGCCGCGGCGGACGGATCAGGCCCCACTCGGGGCAGGCCCCGACCGCGGCGGCCCCCGCCGCCCACCGCGCAGCGTGTCCAGCCGCCGGTGGTACTCGTCCTCGTCGATCTCACCCCGGGCGAACCGCTCGGCGAGCACCTGCTCGGCCGCACCCGCAGCGCCGCGGTGCGCGCGGGCCGACGCACTGGTCAGGTAGCGGATCAGCGCGATGATGGACAGGATCACCAGCCCCCAGAACACCACCGTGCCCACCACCATCAGCCCGTAGGCCCACGGCCCCACGCCGTGGTCGTACCAGTCCATCGCCATCGCCTCCGCGGACAGTCCCGGCCTGTGGGGTGTTCCCCTTCATGGTCCGCCCCGACACGCCGGCGGACCACCACCTCCCACCCGCCCCGGGGAGGCGGCACGCGGCCGGCCGTCGGTTCCCCGGGGTCGGGAAACCGACGGCTCAGGGACTCGGGTTCACCGTGCGGGTCCCGCGCACCCCACGTCGGCTCACCCGCGGGCGCCGACGTAGGCCGCGAGGTGCTCCCCGGTGAGGGTGGAGCGGGCGGCGACGAGGTCGGCGGGCGTGCCCTCGAACACGACCCGGCCACCGTCGTGGCCGGCGCCCGGCCCCAGGTCGATGATCCAGTCGGCGTGCGCCATGACCGCCTGGTGGTGCTCGATGACGATGACCGACTTGCCGGCGTCGACCAGCCGGTCGAGCAGGCCGAGCAGCTGCTCGACGTCGGCGAGGTGCAGGCCGGTGGTCGGCTCGTCGAGCACGTACACGCGGGAACCGGCGCCGCCCTTGTCGGCCAGGTGGGTGGCCAGCTTGAGCCGCTGCCGCTCACCGCCGGACAGCGTGGTGAGCGGCTGACCCAGGCTGAGGTAGCCGAGCCCGACGTCGACGAGCCGACCGAGGATGGCGTGCACGGCGGGTGTGCGCGCCTCGCCGCTGCCGAAGAACTCCTCGGCCTCGGTCACCGACATCGCCAGCACCTCGCTGATGTCGCGGCCACCGAGGCGGTAGTCCAGCACCGCCGCCTGGAACCGCCTGCCCTCGCAGTCCTCGCAGGTGCTCGCCACCCCGGCCATCATCGCCAGGTCGGTGTAGATGACACCGATGCCGGCGCAGGTGGGGCAGGCGCCCTCGGAGTTGGCGCTGAACAGCGCCGGCTTCACCCCGTTGGCCTTGGCGAACGCCTTGCGGATCGGGTCGAGCAGCCCGGTGTAGGTCGCCGGGTTGCTGCGGCGCGAGCCGCGGATCGCGCTCTGGTCGATCGACACCACACCCGCGCTGGCCGGGATCGACCCGTGCACGAGCGAACTCTTGCCGGAGCCGGCGACACCGGTGACCACGACGAGCACCCCGAGCGGGATGTCGACGTCGACGTCGCGCAGGTTGTGCGTGTTCGCGCCGCGGATCTCCAGCCGGCCGGTGGGCGTGCGCACCGTCTCCTTGAGGCAGGCCCGGTCGTCGAGGTGGCGGCCGGTGAGGGTGCCGCTGGCGCGCAGCCCCGCGACGGTGCCCTCGAAGCAGACGGTGCCCCCCGCCGCGCCGGCGCCCGGCCCGAGGTCGATGACGTGGTCGGCGATGGCGATCGTCTCCGGCTTGTGCTCCACCACGAGCACGGTGTTGCCCTTGTCGCGCAGCCGCAGCAGCAGGTTGTTCATCCGCTGGATGTCGTGCGGGTGCAGCCCGATGGTGGGCTCGTCGAAGACGTAGGTGACGTCGGTCAGCGACGACCCGAGGTGGCGGATCATCTTGACGCGCTGTGCCTCGCCACCCGACAGCGTGCCCGACGGCCGGTCCAGCGCGAGGTAGCCCAGCCCGATCTCCACGAACGAGTCGAGCGTGTGCCGCAGCGTCGCGAGCAGCGGCGCCACCGACGGCTCGTCGAGGTCGCCCACCCACGCGGCCAGATCGCTGATCTGCATGGCGCACGCCTCAGCGATGTTGATGCCCCTGATCCGGGACGAGCGGGCCGCCTCGGTGAGCCGGGTGCCGGCGCAGTCGGGACACACGGTGAAGGTGACCGCCCGGTCCACGAACGCCCGGATGTGCGGCTGCAGCGACTCCCGGTCCTTGGCGAGGAACGACTTCTGGATCTTGGGGATCAGCCCCTCGTAGGTGAGGTTGACGCCCTCGACCTTGACCTTGGTCGGCTCGCGGTGGAGGAAGTCGTGCATCTCCTTCTTGGTGTACTTGCGGATCGGCTTGTGCGGGTCGAGGAAACCCGACTCGGCGTAGAGCCGCACCGTCCAGAAGCTGTCCGACTTCCAGCCGGGAATGGTGAACGCGCCCTCGGCGATCGACTTGGAGTCGTCGTAGAGCTGGGTGAGGTCGATGTCGGAGATCGTGCCCCGGCCTTCGCAGCGTGGACACATGCCGCCGAGGCGGGTGAAGGTCTGCCGCACGGTCTTGGCGGCCCCGCGCTCGACCGTGATCCCGCCGCTCGCCCGGACCGAGGGGACGTTGAAGGCGAACGCGCTGGGCGCGCCGATGTGCGGCTGCCCGAGCCGGCTGAAGAGGATGCGCAGCAGCGCGTTCGCGTCGGTGACGGTGCCGACCGTGGAACGGGGGTCGGCGCCCATCCGCTGCTGGTCGACGATGATCGCGGTCGTCAACCCGTCGAGCACGTCGACCTCGGGCCGCGCCAGCGTCGGCATGAACCCCTGCACGAAGGCGCTGTAGGTCTCGTTGATCAGCCGCTGCGACTCCGCGGCGATCGTGCTGAACACCAGTGAACTCTTGCCCGAGCCGGAGACACCGGTGAACACCGTCAGCCGGCGCTTGGGGATCTCGACGCTGATGTCCTTGAGGTTGTTCTCGCGCGCGCCGTGCACGCGGATCAGGTCGTGGCTGTCGGCAACCTGCGGCGCAGGCGACCGCGTGTCCGTCCTCGGGGCCGTGCTCATCATGTCTCCATCTGGGTGGACGGGGCCGCTGTCGCGGCCTCCCGTCGGGTCGCCGTGCTCGATCGACCAGCGTCGAGCAGCACATCGGGTTGTTCGTGGACGGTCGCGCGCGAGGCAGTGGTCACCCGGGCGCGCTGACCGTGGGTGAACCGGTGCTCGCCCGTCCCGCCGCTGGGCGTGGCCGCGAGGAGCGGTGCTCAGCGGCGGGACGCCGGCCCCGGGGAGGGTGCCACCGGGGCCGGCGTCGGCGGTGACACCAGGCGCCCGCCCTCGGCGCCGTGCGTGACCGCCGGCACGGTGCCGTCCGCGCAGCAGGGGGGCGCGATCGCCGGACCGGTCAGCGCAGTTCCTGGATGCGGATCAGGTTGCCCGCGGGATCCCGGAAGGCGCAGTCGCGAACGCCGTAGGGCTGCTCGGTCGGCTCCTGGACGACCTCGGCGTCGCTGGCCTGCAACCGTTCGAAGGTGCCGTCGAGGTCCTTGGTGGCCAGGTTGATGGCGGCGTAGGTGCCCTTGGCCATCATCTCGGCGATGGTGCGGCGCTCGTTGTCGGTGAGCCCGGGGGCGGCGGTCGGCGGCTGCAGGACGAGGGACGTGCCGGGCTGGCCGACGGGGCCGACGGTGATCCAGTGCATTCCGCCGTACTCGACGTGGTTGCGGACCTCGAAACCGAGGGTGTCGCGGTAGAAGGCCAGGGCGGCCTCCGGGTCGTCGTGCGGCAGGAAGGTCTGGTGAATCGTGATATCCATGCTGGTCACACTAGGTTGGGCTGACTGGCCGACGCTTCTCGATTCCTGATCGGTCTGGTGACCTGCTTGGCCACGCAGGCGGGCATCCCGTCCGTGGCGCCGCTCGCCTGGCGGCGGTAGGCGCTGGGCGGCATGCCGACCAGTTCGGTGAAGCGGGTGCTGAAGGTGCCCAGCGACGAGCAGCCGACCGCGAAGCAGACCTCGGTGACGCTGAGGTCGCCGCGGCGCAGCAGCGCCATGGCGCGCTCGACGCGCCGGGTCATCAGGTAGCTGTACGGTGACTCACCGTAGGCGAGCCGGAACTGGCGGCTGAGGTGCCCTGCCGACATGTGCACGCTGCGGGCCAGCGCCTCGACGTCCAGCGGTTGGGCGTAGTCCCGGTCGATCCGGTCCCGGACGCGGCGCAGCCGCGCGAGGTCACGCAGCCGCTGCTCAGGGGCGTGTGTGCTGGTCACGCGCGGAATCGTGCCACATCCGCCGCGGCGCAGCGCTGGCTGCGGGACCCCGCAGCGCCGGGGAGGGCGCCCCGGCCTCGCCGAGCGGGGCGGGTCCCCACGCCCGCGCCGCGGATCGGACACGCTGCGTGACGATCGGCTACTGCGCCGCGGGGCGCTGCCCCGGTGTTCCCGGTCGGTCGAGGCCGGCGGCCAACTGCGCGAGGGCGTCGTCCACCTCGTCGCGCAGTGCGGCGAGCGCCGGGGTGTCCTCGGTGTTCGCGGTGCGGCTGAGCCAACGGGAGAACACGACCCGCAGCGCGGCGAGCGCGGCGGCCGCGCACAGCTGCGGGTAGACATCCGCTCGGTCCCCGGCCGCGACGCGGTCGGCGATGGCGTCGGCCAGTGCCCGCTCCTGAGCGGTGAGCACGGCCATCTGCTGCCGCACGAGCGCGGGGGTGTGCTGCATGAGACGCAGCACCTGGATGTGGTCGCGGCCGACGGCGTCGTCGCGGTCCATCACCACCAGGACGGCCTCGCGGATGGCCTGCAGCACCGACTCGCCCGGCGGCCGGGCCCGGAACTCGGCGACCAGTGCCTCGGCGCCGGCCGCCGCCGCCGCGACCACGGCCTCCTCCTTGCTGGAGAAGTGGTTGAAGAAGGTCCGCAGGGCCAGGTCGGCTTCGGCGGCGATCTGCTCGACCGTCACGTTCTCCACGCCGTGGCGCACGGCCAGGCGCAGTGCCGCCGCGCGCAGCGCGGCCCGGGTGGCCTGCTTCTTGCGTTCGCGGCGGCCCACCGCGGACACCTCGACCGCCGTGGCGGCTTCGGGAACAGCAGCGGTGTCCCGCGTCCCGGGGTGGCTCACCCTGCCTCCTCTCCTGACCGACGCGTGCCGGGCGGCTTTCCCGGCGCCACCCCGCCCGTGATCGGGTGGGGTGGCGCCGGCCAGGTGTTGATTATGGGCGACCAGGACGGCGCCCACCGCCCGTGCCCGCCCCGTCCGCCGCCGGGCTCAGGCCCAGGTCACGGGCAGCGAGTGCACACCGAAGATCAGCATGTCGTTGCGCAGCGGCACCTCCTCGGCTGGCGTGGCCAGGCGGAGGTTGGGCAGCCGGGTGAACAGTTCGGTGTAGCCGATGCGCATCTCGATGCGGGCCAGCTGCTGGCCGAGGCACTGGTGGACCCCGTGGCCGAAGGCCAGGTGCGCGGTGCGCTCGCGCCGCAGGTCGAGCCGGTCGGGGTCGCTCCAGCGCCGGGAGTCCCGGTTGATCTCGGGGACCGCGATCACCACGGTCGCGCCCGCGGGGATGCGCACCCCGCCCACGGTGACGCTCTCCGTCGCGATGCGGGTGACCCCGAGCTGGATGATGCTCAGGTAGCGCAGCAGTTCCTCGACGGCCTGGTCGATCAGCCCGGGGTCGGCGCGCAGCGCGGCGAGCTGCTCGGGGTTGTCCAGCAGCGCGAACGTGCCGAGGGCGAGCATGTTCGCGGTGGTCTCGTGGCCGGCGCCGAGCAGCACCAGGGCCAGGTCGATCAGCTGGGCGTCGGTCAGGGGCGGATCCGCGTCGTGGACGAGACCGGACAGCAGGTCGTCGGCCGGGTTGGCCCGCTTGGCCGCGATGAGCTGGGCGATGAACGCGTAGAGTTCGCCACCGGCGCGGGCGCGTTGCTCGTCGGTGGCGGTGGAACTCAGCGCCACGGCGGTGTTCTCCTGGAACGCGTCCCGCTGCGCGTAGTCGACGCCGAGCAGCTCGCAGATGACCAGCGACGGGATGGGCAGCGCGTAGGCGGGGACGAGATCGGCCTCGGTGCCGGCGGCCTTCATGGCCTCGATGTGCTCGACGGCGATCTCGGTGACCCGCGACTCCAGCGCCTTCATCCGGCGCACGGTGAACTGGCCGGTGAGCAGCCGGCGCAGCCGGGTGTGCTCGGGCGGGTCCATGAAGATGAACATGCCGTCGGTGCGGGACTCGATCGGGGCCGGGCGGACCGGTTCACCCCGCTCGGCCGCGCTGGCCAGTTCAGCGGCCTCGTGCGGCTGCATCTGCGTGGCGTCGCGGTAGCGGATCCGGTCGGAGCTGAAGCGCGGGTCGGCCAGTACCTCCCGAGCCTCGGCGAAGCCGGTCACCAGCCACGCCCGCGCGCCGTTGCCCAGCTCCAGCGGCTGCACCGGGCCCTGCCCGCGTCGCTGCTCCAGCCCCGGGGCCGGGTCGAACGGGCACGTCCTGCTGCGCTCCAACAGCTCGGGCGGCATCAGCTGCCGCAGCGCGACCGTCTCCGACCCGGTGACGGTGGGCTGCTCCTCGATCCGGTCCTGGGGGACGTTCATCGGGTTGTCCTGTTCCCGGGGCCGGTGTGGGCCGGGCCCCGTCGCTCGCGGTGGTGATCGCGAGACTACCGGCGATCGTGCATGCCGTGCATCAATGCATGACATGCACGATTGCGGCCCATTCCTGTCGATCGTGGAGCGGGCGCACCGGGTGCCCCAGGACCGGTGCGCCCAGCGCCCGCTGACGCGGTTGACCACGTCGACCACCGTGACGCGGCCGTGGACTCTCCCCCGGTGGGAGAGTCCACCATGACGGCGTGCGGGACGGCCTGCTCACCCTCGGGCGCCGCACCCGGCCGCGCGGCCGTGGCCCCTGATCACCCGACTGATCACCCTCGTTCAGGAGAACAACGGCATGACGACGGTGCGAGACATCGACGCCCGCGGTGGGCAGCACTGCGAGACCACGGCACTGGGGGTGCTGCTGCGGCACCAGGGACTCGATCTGTCCGAGCCCATGCTCTTCGGCCTCGGCTCCGGGCTGTCCTTCCTCTACTGGGACGGCAAGAACATGGGTTTCCCCTTCCTCGGGGGACGGGTCAAGCCGTTCGAACTCACCAGAAACCTGGCCGCCAGGCTCGGACTGGACCTGCTGGTCCAGGAGACCACCTCCCCGCGCAAGGCCTGGGAGAACGTGGCGGGCCCCCTCAACGCCGGTCACCCCGTCGGACTGCAGCTGGACAGCTACTACCTCGACTACTTCGAGACGAAGGTCCACTTCGGTGGCCACGTCGTCGCGATGTACGGCTACGACGACCAGCACGCCTACCTGGTGGACACCGAGCAGCAAGGCGGTGCGGTGTCCACCAGCCTGACCAGCCTCGCCCAGGCCAGGGCCGCGCGCGGCCCGATGACCGCCAAACACCGGTCCTTCACCCTCACCCTCGCGGGCAACCCGCCCTCCCCGCGGAGCCGGATCGTCGCCGCCATCACCGCCTGCGCCGACGCCTTCCTCAACCCACCCATCGCCAACCTCGGGCACCGCGGCATCGACAAGGCCAGCACGCTGGTGCGCACCTGGCTGCAGCGGACCGACACCCCGCAGCGGGACCTGCCGCAGGCCGCCCTGCTGATGGAGAAGGCCGGCACGGGCGGCGCCCTGTTCCGCAACCTCTACCGCGACTTCCTCGCCGAGTGCGGCCACCTGCTCGACAGCGACCACCTGCGCACCGGCCACCGGCTGTACACCGAGGCAGCCACCCTGTGGACGGACGTCGCGGCACTGATCAGACAGGCCGGTGAATCGGGCGACGCGCGCCACCTCGTCCGGGCGAGCAGCGTCCTGGGTGATCTCTCCCGCATCGAGCGCGAGGCGATGCGGGCGCTGAGCCGGCTGGGCAGCGAAACCCCCAGCGCGGTCCAGGTCTGACAGCGGCTCACCAGCGCGGCCACCCCGTGCCCTCGGGGCTGGCCGACGGACACGGCTTGCACCTCCCTTTGAGGCTTCGACCGCTCGAACTCCGGCGTTTTCTCCGCAGAGTTTCACTCGACTCTTCAACGATAGTGTCGAAGCCAGCTTGCCCGACGAATAGAGGTGCACATGTCCATGCCCGCTGTCGCACCACTGCGGGACATCGGCCGCCCACTCGACGACCCGGCGAGCCTGGGCCGCGCCGTCGACGAACTGCTCACCGCGCGGACCGAGCCGCCGGTCCTGCTCGCCCTCGGCGAGCCGACACACGGGATCGAGGCGTTCCCGGTGCTGCGCAACGACATCCTCCGCCACCTCGTCGACCGGGGATTCCGGTCGATCGTGCTGGAGACCGACACCTTCGCCGCGTCCGTCGTGGACGACTACGTGTGCGGGGCGGCGGCGGAGATCGACACGGTGCTCGCGACCGGGTTCAGCCACGGGTTCGGCACCGTGCCGGGCAACCGCGAACTCGTCGAATGGCTCCGCGCGCACAACGCCGGGCGCGCGCCCCGGGACCGGGTGCGCTTCCACGGCTTCGACGCGCCGATGGAGTTCTCCGGTGCGCCGAGCCCACGACGCGCACTGTGCTCGGTCCACGACTACCTGCCCTCGGCACTGCGGCCCGGGTCAGCCCGCGACCTCGACGCGCTGCTCGGCGAGGACGCGGACTGGACGAACGAGGCGGCCATGTTCGACCCGGCGGCGTCCATCGGCGACTCCGAGCGCGCTCGCGCCCTGCGCATCGTCGCCGACGATCTCGCCAGCGCGCTGCGCCGGGCGGCGCCCAGCCTGCGCCGTGCCCACCCGACCGGCTACGACCACGCCCTCGCGCACGCGCGCACCGCCCAGGGTCTGCTGCGCTATCACGCGGCCATGGCCAGTCCCGCGCCCGACCGCGTGGCGACCCTGTTCAGCCTGCGCACCGAGATGATGGCCGAGAACCTGCTCGCGATCGTGGCGCGGGAACAGCGACGCGGGCCGATCCTGGCCTTCGCGCACAACGCGCACCTGCGAGGCGGGCGATCCCTCATGCCGGCCGGCGACGAGGAGGCGAACTGGGGGAGTGCTGGCGCGCTCGTCGAACTCACCCTCGGCGAGCGCTACCTGTTCGTGGCAACCGACGCCAGCCCCGACAGCGATCCGGGCACCCTCCAGCACGCGCTGGCCGAGGCGACCACCCGACGCGCCCTGTTTCCGGCACCGGCCCTGCGCGCCGCGCTTGCCCCGGCCATCGGCACGGGCAAACCGATCGCGCGCGGCCACCTCCCGCTGACCCCAGCAGACGTGGACGCCGCCGACGCGGTCATCTTCGTCACCGACACCGACGGCAAGCAGCACCGGTACTGGTAGCGGAGCGCTGTGCGCTGGCGGGCGGCGGTGTCGGACCGGCCAGGGCACACCCCGTGCCCGCGCTCGACGCCGAGGCACACCGGCGAGGACGCCGCATCTGCGCCGCACGGTCGTTTCCACCGCAGGACGCGCTCGTTCCCGGCGCGCGCGTCGTGCGGTGGCACGGGTTCCACGCCACCGCGCCCGGTCGGGGTCGGCCCGGGATGATCCACCTGCCGGACCGACCCCGACGACACGGGCTCACGCTGGGGCGGACAGCGGGATCGCGGCGAGTTTGACCGGGTCGACGACGATGTGGATGGCGCTGATCCGGCCTGCGCTGACAGTGAAGGCGATGACGGAGAGGGGTGTTCCGTCGGGACGCCAGGACATGTGGCCCGGGACGCCGTTGACCAGCACGGGCCGGTGGCGGGCCGCCTCGCCGGAGAACATGCGGGCGCCAGCGGCGACCTGGGTGGCGCCGAGGGTGACGACCACGCCGGTGGAGGTGTCGACCGTCAGCTTCACGTCCGGGTCCAGGACACGCAGGAGCGCTGCGAAGTCTCCGTCGACGGCGGCGGCGCGGAATGCCTGGACGACCTCCCGGTGCTCGCGACCGGGGCCCGCCGGCCGGTCCCTGGCGTGGACCTTGCGGCGGGCACGGCTGGCGATCATCTTGGCGGCGTCAGCGGATTTGCCCAGGATCGTGCCGATCTCCTGGAACGGGACCGCGAACATGTCGTGCAGGACGAACGCCAGGCGCTCGCCCGGGGTGAGCGAGTCGAGCACGACGAGCAGGGCCAGACCGACCGATTCCGCCAGCACCGCCTGCTCGTCCGGCATGGGGTGGTCGGCGGGCGTCACCACGAGGTCGGGGAGTTCCTGCCCGCGGGCGGCTTCGGGGTGGGCCTGGCGCGATCTCAGGACGTCGAGGCTGATTCGGCCGACCACGGTGGTCAGCCAACCCGCCAGGTTGGTGATGGTCGCCTCGTCCTGGCGGACCAGACGCATCCAGGCTTCCTGGACCACGTCCTCGGCGTCGGCGTGCGAGCCCAGCACGCGGTAGGCGACGGCGCGCAGCCGATCGCGCTGGGCTTCGAACGCCTCGGTGACGAGGTCGGACGGGTGGCCGCTCACGGCTGCCGCTGTTGACGCAGTGAGATCCGGTTGCCGTCCGGGTCGACCGCCTCGATGCGGACCCCGAACGGATAGTCCACGGGTTCGGGCTCGGTGAAGGTGACGCCGCGCTGGCGCATGCTCTCGACGTCCTTCCGCAGATCATCGGATTCGAGGATCAGGGGACCGGGCGCGGAGTGCTGGTCGGCCTGACGCGGTTGCCCCGCGGTCGGCCCGTGCGACCACAGGAGGATCTGCACGGCGCTGCCGGGAACGCCGACGGTGAGGAAACGTCCGTCGGGGCCCGCGACGTCGATCCGCTTCTCCAGGCCGAGCCCCTCGGTGTAGAACTCCCGCGCGCGGTCCTGGTCGGTGACGTAGATCGTCACGTACATGATGTCGGTCAGCACTCTGCTCTCGATTCACTCGTGGGTGCGACGCCCGCTCGTGGTGCGTCGTCACCCCCATGACGAGTGCCGGCGGGAGAAGGTAACAGGTTCTGCCGGTGTGGCCCGGTGGTCGACGCCGGCCCCCGCGACGAGCGGTCGGCGGCGACGCCGGATGGGCTCGTCGCCGAGGACGCCAACGAAACCCGGTGCTGGAATCCAACGGTTTCCGTAACCGCCGATAAGGTTCACTTATCGGAAGTCAGGATCTCGGGTCATTTTCGTTACGTGTTAGCGTTTCGTTTTGTTTGTTACGTTATTAACGCTACGATACTGGGGTGGCTGATGATCAGGGGACCGGGGCGCCGGAGCGCCCGGAGGGTCAGGCGGCGGTCTGCAACTACCCGGGCTGCACCCGGCCGGTGCGGCGAGGACACGGGCCGGGCCGGCCCTCCGAGTACTGCGACCTGCCGGATCACACCCGATGGCGGGCGTGGCGCGAACGACAGCGGCTCCAGCAGGAGGCAGAACCTGCGACTACTTCCGTCACCGTGACAAAACACGCTGAACCGATCACTGCGGCCCGACTGCGTTCAGGAGAGCTGTTGGATCAGTTCCGGGTCCTGTCCGACCGCCTGGTCGCCACCCTGACCAGCGCCGTGGCCGAACTGGGCACCCTGGCCGACCCCAGCGCGGCCGAGGCCCAGGTGCACGCCGCCCAGGCGCAGGCAGCACGGGCGGTGGCCGACGCCGAGGCCGCCCTGGCCGAGGCCGAGCAGCGGCGGCGCGACGCCGAGCGGGCACGCCGGGCCGCCGAAGCACGGGCCGCTGAGGCCACGGCCGCGGCCGACCACGCCGACCAGGCCGCCCAGCAGGCTCGACAGCAACGCGACGCCGCGGTGGCCGAGGCCACCCGGACAGCCGAGCAGGCAGCCCGCGACATCGCCGCGGCCCAGGCCGAGGCGGCCAGCACGGTGAACGCCGTCCGGCAGCAGACCCAGGAGGAGATCGAGCAGATCCGACACGCCACCGACGCGGAGATCAACCGGATTCGCCAGGTCACCGCGGCCGAGGTGGATCGCCTCCGCCAGGAGACCGCTGAGCGGGTGGCCCTGCTCAGCGCCGAACGCGACGCCGCACGCGCCCAGGCCAGCCAGGCCGAGCGCAGAGCCGAACGCGCGGAACAGGCCGCGGCCGATGCCCGCGGCGAGGTCGAGCACCTGCGCGCCGAGATGGTCGCCCAGCGCGCCGCCCAGGCGGAGGAGCGCCGGGCCACCGCCGACGACCTCGCGCGGCTGCGCCAGGAACTCACCGACCAGCGCGCTGCCGCCGCTGCCGCCATCGACCAGGAGCGGCGGGTGGCCCAGGAGCGCTACGCCGCCGTGGACGAGGCCCGGGCGCAGACCCTGGCCCGCGCACACCGGGCGGAACAGCAGTTGGACCAGGTCAGCGAGGAGCTGCGGCAGGCGCGGCAGGCCCTGGCCGCCGCCGGTGCGGCCCGGCCGGCCAGCCCGGCGGCCGCGCCGGGTCCCGCCGCTGAGTGAGGGCGGTCGGACAGCCTGCCCGCCTCCGGCGGCCGGCCCCGTGCCCCGCCCCGGAGGCGGGGTTGGGTGATGCGGGGCCGGCCCCGGCGCGGCGGGCGGTTAGCTGGACAGGAACCGGTCCAGCACGCGGGCACCGAAGCGCAGGCCCTCGACCGGCACCCGCTCGTCCACGCCGTGCGCCATCGCGCGGTAGTCGTAGCCGGGCGGCAGCAGCAGCGGCGAGAAGCCGTAGCAGTCGATGCCCAGGGTGGCGAAGGCCTTGGCGTCGGTGCCGCCGCCCATGCAGTACGGCACGACCACGGCTTCCGGGTCCTCGGCGCGCAGGGCGTCGGCCATCGCGGTGAACCACACCGAGTCCACCGGCGCCTGCACCGCCGGCTGCCAGGTGAGCAGCTCGCGCCGCACACCGGGCCCGATCAACCGGTCGACCTCGGCCAGCAGGTCCTGTTCGCTGCCGGGGAGCACCCGGGTGTCCACCTCGGCGGCGGCGGCCCCGGGGATCACGTTGACCTTGTAGCCGGCGTCGAGCACGGTGGGGGTGGTGCTGTTGCGGACCGTGGACTCGGCCAGGGCCGCGGCGGGCCCCAGCCGACGCAGCGTGCCGTCCACATCGGACAGATCGGCGGTGACGCCCAGCGCGGCCGAGGTGCGCTCCAGAAACGCCCGCACGGTCGGGGTCAGCTGCACCGGCCACTGGTGGGCGGTGAGCCGCGCCAGCGCCTCGATCAGGGTGACCACGGCGTTGTCGTCGTTGCGCCGCGACCCGTGACCGGCCCGACCCTGGGCGGTCAGGCGCAGGTGGGCGGTGCCCCGCTCGGCGGTGGCCACCGGATACAGCCGCACCAGCCCACCGGAGGCGGTCGGCACCGCGTAGGAGTAGCCACCGGACTCGCTGATGGCGGCGGCGCAGTCGGCGAACAGCTCGGCGTGGTGCTTCACCAGCCAGTGCGCCCCCACATCGCCCCGGTCCTCCTCGTCGGCCACGAACGCCAGCACCAGGTCACGGCGGGGGCGGCGGCCCGTGCGCGACCAGGCCGCCAGCACCGACAGCACCATGGCGATCATGTCCTTCATGTCGACCGCGCCACGCCCCCACACGTAGCCGTCGGCGATCTCGCCGGAGAACGGGGACACCGTCCAGTCCTCGGCCCGGGCCGGCACCACGTCCAGGTGCGCCTGCACCAGCAGCGGCGGCAGGTCCGGCTCGGTGCCGGCCAGCCGGGCCACCACGTTGCTGCGCCGCGGCGCGGCCTCCAGCAGGGTCGGGGACAGGCCGGCCGCGGACAGCGCGGCGGCCACGAACTCGGCGGCCTCCCGCTCGCCGGCGCTGTCGCCGTTGCCTCGGTTGGTGGTGTCGAACCGGATCAGAGCCGAACACAGGTCCACCACGTCGGCGGCGGGGTCACCGGGCTCGCGGACCTGGGTCGCACCGGTGGTGACGGGGGTGGGCTCAACCATAGATTCCCTCAACTGCTCCAGACGCGATCGCGGTGACCACCTTGAACGCTTTCATTGCCTCGGTCATGGACGGCGCGTCGAAGCCAACACTGCGGACGCCGATCAGCTCTACGGTAGGCACTACCGCGGCGGCGTGCGCGAGGTGGGTCGCGTCGAATTCCACCTCGATGCGGTGAGGCCCGGTGCTCGGCTCGTCGCGGCCGGCCCGCGCCATGGCCTCGCGGGCCGCCTCGGTGATCAGGTCGGCGGTGCGGGCGGGCGGCAGGCAGATCGCGGCGTAGCGGCTGACGCACTCCTTGACCGCGACGCCCACCGCCTGGGGGGCGTAGTCGGCGGCGTCGAGGCAGGTCTGGTCATCGCCGGTGACCAGGAGCACCGGCACGCCGTGTTCGGCGGCCATGGCGGCGTTGAGCCGTCCCTCGCTGGCGGGCACGCCGTCCAGCCACACCCCGGTGATGGAGTTCTCCAGATAGGTGTGGGCGAGCACGCCGTCGGCACCGGCGCCGGCGTGGTAGCCCAGGAACACCACACCGTCCACACCAGACTGGATGCCCTGCATCATCGACAGCGGCTTGTGTCGGCCGGTGAGCATCCGGGCCCGGGGATCCAGGTCCTCCAACAGGAGGTTGCGTTGGGACGAGTGCGCCTCGTTCACCAGGACGTCGGTGGCGCCGCCGGCGCACAGTCCGGCGATGCAGGCGTTGACGTCGCCGGTGAACAGGCGGCGGAACCGCTGCCACTGCTCTGTTCCGGGTATGACGTCCGAGGTGTAGGTGACGCCGGTGGCGCCTTCCATGTCAGCCGAGATCATGATCCGCACGGGCCAACGTTACGTCTTGGCAAGTTCCGTGGGTACTCGTTGACTTGCGATACCGCCGGATGGTTATTTCTTGGCACTCTTCTGGAAAGGTGTGGTCACGGTGCGCGTCAACAGACGATGGGTAGGCCGAGCCATCGGCGCTCTCGTCACGGTGTTCGGGCTGGTCGCAGCCCCAGTCATGGCCCCGGGGGTGGCCTTGCAAGCCGCCGCCCAGCAGGCCGGCGGAACAACTCTGCGGGTCGCGATCACACAGCAGATCGACACACTCAACCCGTTCATCGCGATCTTCCAGTCCAGCACCGAACTGGGCCGGTTGATGTACGAGTTCCTCACCACCTTCGACACCCACAACCAGCCCACGCCCGGGTTGGCGGAGAAGTGGGAAACCTCGGCGGACAAACTGACCTGGACCTACACGATCCGCCAGGGCGCGAAGTGGTCCGACGGTCAGCCGATCACCGCCAAGGACGTCGTCTTCACCTACAACCTGATGATGACCAACGCGGACGCGGCCACCGCCAACGGCAACTTCGTGGCCAACTTCGAGTCGGTCACCGCTCCCGACGAACACACCGTGGTGATCAAGACCAAGGTGCCGGTGACCACCATGACCGCCATGGAGGTCCCGATCGTGCCCGAGCACGTCTGGGCCTCGGTCAGCGACATCGCCACCTACGCCAACGACACCACCCCGGTGGTGGGCAGCGGACCGTTCGTGCTCACCGAGTACAAGGCCAACGAGTACATCAAGCTCAAGGCCAACAAGGACTACTGGCGCGGCCCCGCCAAGTACGACGAGCTGCAGTTCGTCTACTACAAGAACGCCGACGCCGCGGTGCAGGCCCTGCAGAAGGGTGAGGTCGACCTGGTCAACCGGCTCGCCCCGGCCCAGTTCGACTCCCTCAAGAACGACCCGAACATCGTGCCCAACCAGGCCAAGGGCCGCCGGTTCAACGAGCTGCTGATCAACCCGGGCGCGGCCACCAAGGACGGCCAGCCCATCGGCGACGGCCACCCCGCCCTCAAGGACGTGCGGGTGCGCCAGGCCATCGCCAAGGCCATCGACGTCACCACGATCGTGAACAAGGTGATGGGCGGCTACGCCGAACCCGCCACCGGCCTGATCCCCACGATGTGGGGCGACTACCACTGGCAGCCGGCCGCCGGCCAGGAACGCAAGTTCGACCCCGCCGCCGCCAACGCCGACCTGGACGCGGCCGGCTACCCCAAGGGCGCCGACGGCACCAGGGTCGGCCCGGACGGGCGGGCGCTGACCCTGCGGCTGCTCGGCCACAGCGGACGCGCCTTCGACGAGCAGACCGCCGAGTACGTCAAGCGCTGGCTCAGCGACATCGGCATCGGCGTCGAGGTGCAGCTGGTCTCCGACAACCAGTTCAACGAGACCAGCACGGCCGGCAACTTCGACCTGCAGGTGAGCACCTGGGGCTCCAACCCCGACCCGGACTACATCCTCTCGCTGCACACCTGCGCGCAGCGGCCCAACCCGGACGGCAAGGGCGGCACCACCGACTCGTTCTTCTGCGACGCCGAGTACGACGCCCTCTACGCGCAGCAGAGCGCGGAGTTCGACCGCACCAAGCGGGCCGAGCTGGTCCGCAAGATGCAGCAGCGGCTCTACGAGCAGGCCCCCCTGGTGATGCTGGACTACGACAACGCGTTGGAGGGATACCGCAAGGACCGGTTCGACGGCTTCCAGAAGCAGCCGGCCCAGGATGGTGTGATCATGGCCCAGAGCAGCTACTGGGGCTACTACAGCGCCACCCCGGTCGCCGCCACCAGCGCGGGCGCCGGCAGCAGCACCGGCCTGGTGATCGGTGTCGTGGTGGTCGTCGTGGTGGTCCTGGCCGGTGGCGGGCTGCTGGTGGCCAGGCGGCGCGGCAGCACCGCGGACGAGCGGGAGTAGGAGCAGTGACCGACGCACTCGCCCCTGTCGAGGAAGCACTCGCCGAGTCGGCGGCGCGCCGCGGCAGGGGCGGCAGCACCCTGCGCTACGTCGCCGGCAAGCTCGGTGGCGCGCTGGCCAGCCTGTTCCTGGTGGTGGTGCTGGGCTTCCTGCTGTTCCGGGTGATCCCGGGCGACCCCGTGCTGTCCATGACCCGGGGCCGCCCGGTCACCGCCGACCAACAGGCCGAACTGCGCGCACGCCTGGGCGTGGACCGGCCGCTGCTCCAGCAGTTCCTCGACTACCTCGGCAGGCTGGCGCGCGGCGACCTGGGCACGTCCTACGTCTACAGCCGCCCGGTCGGTGAGCTGATCGCCGAGCGGCTCGGCCCGACCCTGCTGCTGGTGGGCACCTCCACGATCATCGCGGTGATCCTGGGCCTGTGGCTGGGCATCAAGGGCGCCTGGCGGCGGGGCAGCCGCTTCGACCGCGTCTCCACCGGCGTCTCGCTCACCCTGTGGTCGATGCCCACGTTCTGGCTCGGGCTGCTGCTGATGATCGCCACCGGGAACCTGTTCCCCAGCGGCGGCATCCGCTACCCGGACACCCCGCCGGACTTCCTGTCCCAGGCCCTGGACACCGCCCACCACATGGTGCTGCCCTGCCTGACCTTCGTCGCGGTGATCTACGCGCAGTACCTGCTGGTGATGCGCTCCTCGCTGCTGGAGGAGATGAACGCCGACTACCTGACCACCGCGCGCGCCAAGGGGCTGCGCGACGACCTGGTCCGGCGCCGCCACGCCGTGCCCAACGCCCTGCTGCCCACGGTGACCCTGGTGTTCCTGCACCTGGGCCTGGTGGTGTCCGGGGCGATCACCGTGGAGACGGTGTTCTCCTGGCCCGGCCTGGGCCTGCTCACCTACGAGGCGCTGCAAGGCCCCGACCTCCCACTGCTGCAAGGGATCTTCATCGTGCTGACCGGCTCGGTGGTGGCCATGAACGTGATCGCGGACCTGCTCTACCGAGTCCTCGACCCGAGGGTGCGTGCCGCATGACCACGACACAGAATCCACCGTCCACCCCACCCCGCACCGCCACGGCCCTCGTGTGGGCCCGGCGGCGCGCCGCCGCGGCGCGGGTGTGGCGGCAGTTCGCCACCGACCGCGGCGGCGTGGCCGGCCTGGTCGTGCTCGGGGTGATCGTGCTGCTGGCGGTGCTGGCACCGGCGCTCACCGACCAGACCGGCCTGGACGTCACCCGGGCGCCCGGCGCGCCCTGGCAGGCGCCCAGCGGCGAGTTCTGGCTGGGCACCGACCACACCGGACGGTCGGTGCTGCTGCTGACCTGGTGGGGCGCGCAGGTCTCGCTGCTGGTCGGGTTGGCCGCGACGCTGCTGTCGGTGGGCATCGGCACCGTGGTCGGGGTGTGCGCGGCGCACTTCGGCGGCTGGGTGTCCTCGGTGCTGCTGCGGGTGACCGACTTCTTCCTGGTGCTGCCGTCCCTGGTGCTGGCCCTGGTGCTGTCCACCGTGCTGCCGCAGGGGCTGGGCACGATCATCCTCGCGATCGGGGTCACGTCCTGGCCGTCCACGGCGCGGCTGGTGCGGGCCCAGACCCTGACCGTGGAGGCCCGCCCCTACATCGAGCGGTCCCGGGCGCTGGGCGGCGGGCACGGCCACGTGATCGGCAAGCACGTGCTGCCCGCGGTGCTGCCGCTGGTGTTCGTCAACACCACGCTGACCGTGGCCAGCGCGATCATCGCCGAATCCACCCTGTCGTTCCTGGGCCTGGGTGATCCCACCCGGGTGTCCTGGGGGTCGATGCTGCACTCCGCGTCGCTGCACGGCGCGGTGTCCAAGGGCGCCTGGTGGTACCTGCTGCCGCCGGGCCTGGGGATCGTGGTGGTGGTCTTGGCGTTCACCTTGTGCGGCCGGGCACTGGAGACGGTGCTCAACCCGCGGCTGGCGCACTCGGCAGGGGAGCGGTGATGGCGGAGCAGACGGCGATGAGCGAGCCGGTCGACCAGCAGAAGGCCGCCGCGCCCACCCTGCTGGACGTGCGTGACCTGCACGTGCGCTACCAGAGCGGGCGCGGCGAGGTGCACGCGGTGCGCGGGGTGGACCTGTCGCTGGCCTCGGGCCAGACCCTGGGCTTGGCCGGGGAGTCCGGGTGCGGCAAGTCCACCCTGGCCATGTCGGTGCTGCGGCTGCTGCCCAAGTCCAGCCGCGTCGACGGGCAGGTGCTGCTGGACGGTGAGGACGTCCGCACGATGTCGTGGGGTCGGCTGCGCGCGGTGCGGTGGGCTGGGGCGTCCGTGGTGTTCCAGGGCGCGATGCACGCGCTCAACCCGGTGCGCCGCATCGGCGAGCAGATCGCCGAGCCGCTGCGCCTGCACGGCTGGGGTGGGCGCGCGCCCACCTCGCTGTCGCCCGCCGCGATCCGCGCGCGCGTGGCCGAACTGCTGGAACAGGTGGAGCTGCCGGCGCGGCGGGCGGATGCCTACCCGCACGAGCTGTCCGGCGGGCAGAAGCAGCGGGTGATGATCGCCATGGCGCTGGCCTGCCAGCCCCGCCTGGTGATCGCCGACGAGCCCACCACCGCCCTGGACGTGATCGTGCAGGCCCAGGTGCTGGAGCTGATGGGGCGGCTGGTCGCCGAGCACGACATCGGCCTGATCATGATCAGCCACGACCTGTCGGTGCTGGCCGCCACCTGCCAGCGGATCGCCGTGATGTACCGGGGCGAGCTGGTCGAGCAGGGCCCGGCCGAGCAGGTGATGCGCCAGCCCCGCCACGCCCACACCCAGGCGCTGGCCGCGGCGTTTCCCGTGGTGGGCGACCCGGCGCACCGGCTGGTGCCCGCCGCCGAGCCGGCCACCGCACCGACAGTGGAGCCCTCGGAGTCCTCGGGGGCCTCGACGCGGCCGGTGCTGCGCGCCGAGGACCTGCACGTGCGGTTCGGGGGCCGGCGGGGCGGCCAGACCCACGCGGTGGCCGGGGTGACCCTGGAGGTCCACCCCAACGAGATCGTGGCCCTGGTGGGGCAGTCCGGGTCGGGCAAGACCACGCTGGCCCGCACCCTGCTCGGGCTGCAGCAGCCCACCAGCGGCCGGGTGTACTTCGACGGGCAGCCGCTGCCCACCAGCGCCCGGGGCCTGCGGGACTACCGGCGGCAGGTCCAGTTGGTGTTGCAGGACCCGACCAGCGCCCTCAACCCCCGCCAGTCGGTGTACGAGGCGGTGGCCGAGGGGCTGCGCATCCACCGGATCGGCGACGACGAGGCCGGGCGGGTCGCCGACGCGCTGAGCAAGGCCGAGCTGCGCCCGCCGGAGCAGTTCTTCTCGGTGCTGCCGCACGAGCTGTCCGGCGGTCAGCGCCAGCGCGTGGTGATCGCCGGGGCGTTGGCGCTCAACCCGAGGGTGCTCATCGCCGACGAGCCGGTGGCCTCGCTGGACGCCTCGGTGCGGGGCGAGATCCTCGCCCTGTTCCTGCGGTTGCGGGTGGAACTGGGGGTGGCAGCCCTGGTGATCACCCACGACCTCGGGTTGGCCTGGAACATCGCCGACCGGGTGGCCGTGATGTACCAGGGTGAGCTGGTGGAGGTGGGGCCGGTCGAGGACGTGCTGCTCGCCCCCCAGCACCCCTACACCCGCTCGCTGCTGGCGGCCATGCCCAACGCGCCCGGCTCGCTGGACGAGGTGGAACTGGCCGCCGGCGACGCGGGCTGAGCGAGAACGCCGTGCCGGGACGCGACACCGCGTCCCGGCACGGCCCGTTTTCCCGCCGCGGATCCGAGAACGGTTCGGAACCGATCAGGAAATAGCGATCCCCGGAGTTGTCGACGAGATTATCGAACGGCGCTCGGGCTGATCTTTTCCGCACTGTTCAATACCGGTTATCACCGGTATCTGTTTCCGCGCCGCCCTGACGCCGGCGAGGAAATGCACCAGCATGGCGTATTGCCTCGCCGCAGGTGCTGGCTCAGCGTAGCCGTCGCGGCCCGGGCAATCCGCCGATCGACGGAAAAAATTATCATTGCCGAAATGCTGACTCGCTGCGTTTCCGCTGCTAACCTCGGTGCAGCCGCACTGCTTTACCTGTCACACACCCTGTGTTCCCTGCTGATTAATACCGACCGATAAGAATTCTCGACTCCCGCGGGTCGGCCTGCTGGCGCATGTCGTCACCAACCCCGGGTCACCCCTGCCCCAACAGCGCGAGGGAAAACGCGATGACATTATCGAAGATCGGTTTAGGACGATTGTTGGGTGCGGCGACACTGCTCGTCGGCGCCACCGCCGCCTTCGGTCTCCCGGCGGCCACCGCCTCCGCCGAGGCGGCCTCCCCGGAGATGTTCTCGGCCATGCAGCGCGACCTGGGCCTGACCGCCGACCAGGCCCGCACTCGCATGGCCCAGGAGAGCGCGGCGGCCACCACCGAGCAGCAGCTGCGCGCCAGCCTGGGGGAGAGCTTCGGTGGTGCGCGCTTCGACGCGGCCAGCGGCAAGCTGGTCGTGGGCGTGACCCGGGCCGGCGCGGCCGAGGCCGTCCGCCAGGCCGGCGCGCTGCCCGAACTGGTCGCGCACAGCCAGCAGACGCTGGACACGGCCAAGGCGGCGCTGGACGCCACCACCCTGCCCGCCGCGGTGACCGGCTTCTACGTGGACACCACCAGCAACAGCGTGGTGCTCACCGTGCGGCCCGGCCAGGCCCAGCAGGGCCAGGCCTTCGTCGCCGCCGCCGGCGTGGACGCCAGCCTGGTGCGGGTCGTCGAGTCCGACGAGCAGCCCCGCACCCTCTACGACGTGGTCGGCGGCGACGCCTACTACATCAACAACTCGTCCCGCTGCTCGGTGGGCTTCTCCGTGCAGGGCGGCTTCGTCAGCGCCGGCCACTGCGGCTCCACGGGCGCCAGCACCACCGGCTCCAACCGGGTCGCCCAGGGCACCTTCGCCGGGTCGTCCTTCCCCGGCAACGACTACTCCTACGTCCGGGTCAACTCGAACTGGACCCCCCGGGGCCTGGTGCGCAACAGCGGCTCGACGGTGAGCGTGGCGGGCTCCACCGAGGCCGCCGTGGGCGCCTCCATCTGCCGCTCCGGGTCGACCACCGGCTGGCACTGCGGCACCCTGCAGGCCAAGAACCAGACCGTGAACTACGCCCAGGGCACGGTCACCGGCCTGACCAGGACCAGCGTCTGCGCCGAGCCGGGTGACTCCGGCGGCTCCTACATCAGCGGCCAGCAGGCCCAGGGGGTGACCTCCGGCGGTTCGGGCAACTGCAGCTCCGGCGGCACCACCTACTACCAGCCGGTCAACGAGATCCTGTCGGTCTACGGGCTGCGCCTGGTCACCGGCTGACCCCGCTCCCACACGCCCGTTGCCCCGCGGATCGCGCCGTCCGCGGGGCAACGGCATGCCCGGGACTGCGGCGCGCCCGGGGTGGCCCCGCCCACCTGGCTCGGGCCCGGGCCCCCACGGCAGCGCGTCCACGCTCGCACCGCCGGTCATCGGCGGCAGGCCGCACTGACCACGCCCCGAAAGACCGCGACCCGAAGACGGGTAGGCGGGTGTCGGCCCCCACCGACACCCGCCTACATCCCCCTACCTGCCCCCCAGCCCCCGTTCCCCCAGCCCCGCCCCCCGGGCGCTCAGCGACTGTGCACCCATCAAGAGCGCCCTGCCGGCCCCCAGATACCGGCCAACCACAAAAAACTCGGAGAAAAGTTCGGACTGCCCCACTCGGCCGCATCCGACCACACCCCGTTGTCGACATACCGACTGGTCGGTATCGTCGGGTTGTGGACGAGCACGGGCAACGACAGGTCGACGCGGTGGTGTTCGACTTCGGCGGGGTGCTGACCACCACCGTCACCGAGTTCATCGCGCACTGGATCCACACCGACGACATCGACCACGACCACTACCGCACCGTGATGCGGTCCTGGCTGGGCCGCGACGCCGCCGAGGGCAACCCGCTGCACCAGTTGGAGATCGGCGCCCTGCCGGTCGCCGAGTTCGAACGCGCCCTGGCCGCCCGGCTGCGCACCCGCGACGGCCGCCCCGTGCCCGCGGCCGGCCTGGTCAGCCGGATGTTCGCCGCCGCCGTACCCGACCCCGCCATGATCGACCTGGTCGACGCCGTGCGCGCGGCCGGCCTGCACGTGGGCCTGCTGTCCAACAGCTGGGGGGAGAGCTACCCCGAGGACCTGCTGGCCCGACTGTGCGACACCGTCGTCATCAGCGGCCGCGTCGGCCTGCGCAAACCCGACCCCCGCATCTACCACCACCTGCTGGACCGCCTCGGCCTGCCCGCCCAGCGCTGCGTGTTCGTCGACGACGCCCCACCCAACGTGGCCGCCGCCCACGCCGTGGGCATGCACGCCATCCACCACACCAGCGCGGCCACCACCCGCGCGGCCCTGGCCCAGTTCGTCCCGCACCTCTCGGAGGTGGCACCGTGACCGACCTGCCCGGCCTGGACCTGGCGCGCGTGCACGACTACCTCCAGCGGCAGCGCCCCGGCCTGCTCGCCGGGCCACTGCGCGGCGAACTGATCACCGGGGGCCGCTCCAACCTCACCTACCACCTCAGCGACGGCCACCACGACTGGGTGCTGCGCCGCCCCCCACTGGGCCACGTGCTGGCCACCGCCCACGACATGAGCCGGGAACACCGCGTCCTCGCCGCCCTGGCCGACACCGCCGTCCCCGTGCCCCGCGTGGAACTGCTGTGCCCCGACCCCGACGTGCTCGGCGCCCCGTTCTACCTCATGGAGCACGTGCCCGGCACCGCGCTGCGCACTCCCGCCGACTGCCGCGCGCTCAGCCCGCACGACACCGCGGTCCTGTCCCGGCGCCTGGTGGAGGTCCTGGCCCACCTGCACAGCATCGACCCCGCCCAGGTCGGGCTGGACGACTTCGGCCGACCCGACGGGTTCCTGCGCCGCCAGGTGCACCGCTGGGGCCGGCAGCTGGCCGCCTCCCGCAGCCGGGACCTGCCCGGCATCGACCAGCTGCACGACTGGCTGGGCAGCCACCTGCCCACCCGCACGACCAGCGCGATCGTGCACGGCGACTACCGCCTGGACAACGTGCTCGTCACCACCTCACCCCCCGACATCACCGCCGTGCTGGACTGGGAGATGGCCACCCTCGGCGACCCCCTGGCCGACCTGGGACTGCTCTACGTCTACTGGAGCGGCCTGGGCGGCGAGGACGACCCGATCACCCACGGCGTCACCGCGCTGCCCGGCTTCGCCTCCGCCGAGGACCTGCTCGCCGACTACGCCCGCCGCACCGGTACCGACCTGCACGACCTGCCCTGGTACGTGGCCTTCGGCTACTTCAAGCTGGCCGTGATCGTCGAGGGCATCCACTACCGCTACACCACCGGCCACACCGTCGGCGAGGGCTTCGAGCGGATCGGCGCGCTCACCCAGCCCCTGGTGCGCCAGGGACTGGCGGCCCGGACAACACTCGACCGGTAAGGGAGCCCCAGCCATGGACTTCGCCTTCGACGCCCGCACCGAGCAGCTGCGCGAACAGCTGCTGGCGTTCATGGACGAGGAGATCTACCCGGCCGAGCCGGTCTTCGCCGAGCAGGTCGCCGCCCTGGCCGACCCGTGGGACCGGCCGGCGATCATCGACGAACTCAAGGCCAAGGCCCGCCAGCGCGGCCTGTGGAACCTGTTCCTGCCCGACCCCGACCACGGCGCCGGACTGACCACCCTGCAGTACGCGCCCCTGGCCGAGATCACCGGCCGCAGTCCCGCCCTGGCCCCCGAAGCACTCAACTGCGCCGCACCCGACACCGGCAACATGGAACTGCTCGCCGCCTTCGGCACCCCCGACCAGCAGCGCCGATGGCTGCGCCCACTGCTGGACGGCGAGATCCGCTCCGCGTTCTGCATGACCGAACCCGACGTGGCCTCCTCCGACGCCACCAACATCGCCACCCGCATCGACCGCGACGGCGACCACTACGTGGTCAACGGCCGCAAGTGGTGGTCCACCGGCGCGATGAGCCCCCGCTGCGCGGTGTTCGTCGTCATGGGCAAGACCGACCCGGACGCCCCCCGCCACCGCCAGCAGAGCATGCTGCTGGTCCCCAGGGACACCCCGGGCGTGACCGTGCGACGCGGCCTGAGCGTGTTCGGCTACACCGACGGCCCCCACGGCGGACACGCCGAGATCGACTTCCGGGACGTGCGCGTGCCCGCCGACCACCTCATCGGCGGCCCGGGGGAGGGCTTCGCCCTGGCGCAGGCACGACTGGGCCCCGGCCGCATCCACCACTGCATGCGCCTGATCGGCATGGCCGAACGCGCCCTGGAACTGCTGTGCCGGCGCGTGCTGGACCGGGTCGCCTTCGGGCGCGCCCTGGCCGACCAGGGCGTGGTGCGCCAGTGGATCGCCCAGGCCCGGGTGCGCATCGAACAGACCCGGCTGCTGGTGCTGAAAACCGCGTGGCTGATGGACACGGTCGGCAACAAGCAGGCACACACCGAGATCCAGGCCATCAAGATCGCCACCCCGGAACTGGCCGAATGGGTGATCGACAAGGCGATCCAGGCGCACGGCGCCGCCGGCCTGAGCCAGGACTTCCCCCTGGCGCAGCTGTGGACCCAGGCCCGCACCCTGCGCTTCGCCGACGGCCCCGACGAGGTGCACCAGATGTCACTGGCCCGCCGGGAACTCAGCCGCTACCGCTGACCCCCGCCGACCGGGACGCTCCAACAGCGTCGCGTCCGGCGCGGCGAACCCGACCTTGGCGTACAGCCCGTGCGCGTCGTCGGTGTGCAGCAGCCACCGGAACTCCCGGCCGGGCCCGTGCTCCACCGTGGCCCGCACCAACGCCGTGCCCAGCCCCTGACCCCGGTGCGCGGGCACCACGTACACGTCGGCCAGGTAGGCCAGGGCCACCCCGTCGGAGACCACCCGCGCGAACCCGACCAACGCGCCACTGGGCCGGTGGTAGACGCCCACCACCCGCCAGGCCGCCGCCAGCTGCCGCTCCACGTGCTCGCGCCGCCGCCACCGGCCCCAGTAGGCGTGCTCGGACAGAAACGCCCACACCGCGTCCCGGTCCACCCGCCCGGGATCGTCGTCCACCTCGTAGTCACCCACCACCACGATGATCGCCACGCACCCATCCTCACACGCCCACCCCCGAATCGACCCGGCCTCACAGGCCACCGGTGTGCAGCAGCCGGTTCACGGTGTCGGCGGTCGGCGCGGGATGGCGGATCCGGTCGACACTGGCCTGGTCGAACAACCACGCCCGCAGGCCGGCCTGGTCAACCTCACCGTGAGCCTGCTTGTACAGCGCGGCCACCCCGGCCACGTGCCCCGCGGCCACCGCCGTCCCACTCATCACCCCCAACCCGCCCCCCACCCGGGCCGAGACGATCTGCACACCCGGCGCCAACAGCTGCACACAGCCGCCGTAGTTGCTCTGCTCGGCGTCACCGTCCTGACGCGTCGTCGACCCCACGGTGAGCACACCCGCGGCCCGGCCCGGCGAGGCCGTGCACGCCGGCGTGCCCTCATCACCCGCGGCCACGACCACGAACACCCCGCGCGCGGCCACCGCGTCGGCCGCGGCGTCCACCACGACCGACCCGGGCACCCCCGCCACCCCCACCACCGCGACCGCGGGCGCCACCGCGTGCCCGGCCACCCAGTCCAGCGCCGCCACCAGCCCCGCCCAGCTCCCGCGCCCGTCACAGCCCAACGCCCGCACCCCCACCACCCGCACCCGCCGCGCCACCCCCGCGGTGGCACCCCCGACCGTGCCCGCCACGTGCGTGCCATGCCCGTGGCAGTCAGCACCCGCACGCCCGTCACCCACCACGTCGACCCCCACCGCGGCGCGCCCACCGAACTCGGCGTGCCCGACCTCGACCCCGGTGTCGATGACGTACACGCTCACCGGGGCACCGTCGTGGCCGACGGTGAACGTGCCGGTCAACGGCAGGTCACGCTGGTCGATGCGATCCAACCCCCAGGAGGCCACCGCCGGCCCGACCCGCCGCCGCGCCGCCGGAGCCTGCGCCACACCCACCACCGCGTCCGGTTCCACCCCCACCACCCCCGCCGCGCCCCGCGCCTGCTCGGCCTGCGCGGGCGTGAGCGACGCGGCGAACCCGGTGAGGGCAGTGCGGTAGACGAACCGCGGACGCACCCCCAGAACACCGGCCACCGACTCGGGCGCGACCTCGGGGCGCACCCGCACCAGATACCCCCGCTCACCGGCCGCCCCAGCGGGGACGCCGCCGGGCGGGCCCGCGGCGGCGGAGCCACCTGGCGCGCACAGCGCCAACACGGCCGTGAGCGCCAGCAACCTGGTCGTGGTGGGCATCGCGGGGTCTCCCTCCGGTCCGGGGCCGGTCGCCACGCCGGCGACACTGTCCACACCGGAGTCTTTGGCACCACCCGCGCCCACGGGAATTCCTCGATCGGGTCGCACCCGCCCGCCGCGGAGTGAACCCACCCCACCCGACCACCCCGGCCCGACCACCCCGCCTGAGCTGCCTGAGCTGCCGGTCGACGCACACGCACCGTCAGCGCCCACACCCCACCTCCCGCCCGCGCGGTCCCCGCCGGCCCACCCGCCCACCCACCAGCTCCCCACCCAGCCCGCCGCACACCGACTCTCGGTGACGCCCAGTGCGCAGAACGGGTGAGGCCCGGCCAAAGCCACCACCCACCCCCCACCGGTCTGCCATCCTGCCTGGTGAACACCCCGGCACAGCTACGCATGGGCGGTGGTCGTCTCGGGCGTGTTCCACGCGGAAGGCACACATCCCCCCAGAACCGACCCTCCGCGTGGCCGTCGGCCGGGGCAACCCACCCCCCCCCTGTCCCGTTGCCCCGGCCGACGGTGTCCCACCCCCGGCCACCACGACACCACCGGGCGACCTACTCCATTACGGTGGAGTGCCGCCAAGTCGATCCGCGACCCGGACCGCACTCCTACCGTTACTGCCGGGATGTGCTCAGCCCGGATCGGCTGTTGTCGGGGGACGTCGCCACCCGGGTTGCTCGGTCAACCGGGGGTGATGTGTGCCCAACTCGTCGTTACGGACCGGCCACAACGACACGGGGACACGCCTGCGCGCCGCACTGGCCGTCCCGGCCTTCCGCGTCCTGTGGCTGGCCGAGATCGTCAACCTCGCCGGCGACCAACTGGCCAAGGTCGCCCTGGCGGTCGTGGTCTACCAGCGCACCCACTCCCCGCTGTGGTCCGCCCTGGCCTACGCCACGCCGCTGCTGGCCACCCTGATCGGCGGCGTGAGCCTGGGCTGGATCGCCGACCGGCTCGACCGCCGCGCGGTGATGGTCACCTGCGCCACCGCCCAGGCCGCCACCCTGGCGCTGCTGGCAGCCCTGCCCACCCTGCCGGTCGCGGCCCTGCTCGGCCTGCTCACCGTGACCAGCCTGCTGCAGTGCCCGTTCGCCGCCGCGCAGAACGCGCTCGTCCCCACCCTGCTGCCCGGACCGGCCTACCACGCCGGCCACACGCTGCGCCAACTCAGCATGAACGCCGTCACCCTGGTCGGGCTGCTCGGCGGGGGACTGGCGGTCGCCGCCATCGGCCCGTCCTGGGCACTGGCCGCCGACGCCGCGTCCTTCGCCGCCACCGGCCTGGTGCTGCACCGCGGCCTACCCCGCACCCCCACACCCACCACACCCAGCACCACCGGACCCGCCCGCGCCCACCTGCGCGCCGGCCTGGCCGCCACCTTCGGCCACGCCCCGGCCCGCACCCTGATGCTGCTGATGTGGCTCGCGGGAATCCCCGCCGCGGCCGGCGGCCTCATGGCCGCGTTCACCGCCCAGGCCGGCCACCCCGAAGCAGTGGCCTGGGTCCTGGCCGCCGACGCCGCCGCCTACACCGCCCTCACCCTCGCCCTGCACCGACTGGCCCTGCCCCGCCGGCAACGCCTCATCGGGATCCTGGCCGTGGCCTCCGTGCTCCCGCTCGCCGCCTTCGCCCTGACCCCCGACATCCTCGGCGCGGCCCTGCTGCTGGCCATCTCCGGCGGCGCGGCCGTCTACCAGGTCACCGCCGGCTCCACCTTCATGACCCTGATCCCGGACACCCACCGGGGCAGCGCCTACAGCGTCGCCCGCACCGGACTGCGCGCCGCCCAAGGCCTCGGCGCTGGCCTGGCCGGCGCGCTCGCGGAAGGCACCGGATCGATACCAGCGACCATCGCCAGCGCGGGCACCGTGGGAGTCGTGGCGGCCGTCGCGCTGACGTGGTCCTGGCACCGCTGCCTGCGCAGCCCACTACCAGAAGGCGCGGTAGGGACATGACCAGCGATCAGAAGTCCCGATCGGGCCGCTTGCTGGTGTCCTTGCGGGAGGACATGACTGTAGCCATGGGAACCAATCACCTCCTGCCTGAAGTCAGGGCGGGCACTGAAACGTGATCACCGGTGAGCGATGACGTCTCACTGTCGCAGACGGCTGATGAGGGGATGCCGGTATGTCAGTCACCGAGTTCAAGTCGACGCAGACCACACCTCCCGACCTGGCGGACATCCCCCTGCCTCACCCAGGGCGCGGCACGCACCTGGTGACGGTAAGGGCAGCGGGCGCCGTGCGTTGCCTGTCCCACAGTGTGGCGCGTCTGGCCCGATGGTGGCGGCGATTTGGCAGTTGTCTGTGCCGCCCGAGCGCCTGGACGCTCTGGGACCAACCCCGCGCCCTGGTCGGCTACCTGCTCGGCGTGGAGGCCGTCGCCCTGGCCGCCGTGCTCACCCTGATCGCCACCGGCCCCAGCGTGAGCGCCCAGGACTGGATGCACGCCGCCGTGCTCGCCGCCTGCGCCACCCTCCACGTCACCGGCAGCCGCTGGCACGAGGAATCCCGCCGCCACGAGAACGGCAACCTCCGCGTGCACATCGACCTGGGCGGCCTGTGGTCGGTGGCCGCCCTGCTGGTGCTGCCCCCAGCCCTGCTGGTCGGCGTGATCGTGCTCATCCGCTGGCAGCGCTGGCCGATCGCCCGCAAACCCGCCTGGCGCTACGTCTTCTCCACCTCGGCGATCCTGCTGGCCGCCGTCAGCGCCCGCGCCGCCCTGAACGCCACCGGCCCCCACCACTGGACCGCGCTGGACCTGCTGGACTCCACCACCCAACTGCTGCTGGTGCTGGGCGTGGGCCTGATCTACAACACCGTGCAGGCCGCCCTCATCGGCGCGGCGTTCGCCCTGGAACAAGCCAGAGCCACCGCCCGGATGATGCTGGGCGGCAGACAGGACAACGCCGAAGCCGCCATCGGCACCGTCGGCGCCGTGCTGGTCACGGTCACCCTGGCCAACGCCCCCGCCGTGGTCGGCGTGGTCTCGATCGGCCTGGTCATCGTCGCCGCCGTCCTACACACCAACGAGCACCTGCGCCACGACGTCAAAACGGGCGTGCTCAACGCCGCCGGCTGGCAGGGCGCCGCCCACCGGGAACTCCACCGAGCCCGCCACAACCAGACCCCCACCGCCGTCCTCATCGTCGACGCCGACCAGTTCAAAGGCATCAACGACCGCTGGGGCCACCTGATCGGCGACGTGGTGCTGCGGGAGATCGCCACCGCGCTGCGCACCGACACCCGCCCCACCGACATCGTGGGCCGCTTCGGCGGCGAGGAGTTCGCGCTGCTGCTACCCGACACCGACACCGACAGCGCCACCCAGGTCGCCGAACGCGTCCGCACCCGCATCGCCCACCTGCGCGTCCCGGTCACCACCCGCCGCGGCCACACCACCGTCCTCACCGGACGACAAGCCCCACCGGTCGCCCCCAGACCCGACGACACCAACACCCCACCCGAGGCCGACACCCGCGTCATCAGCGTCTCCATCGGAGTGGCCGCCGACACCGGCCCCCACCTGGACCTGACCCGCCTGCTCTCCGACGCGGACGCCGCCCTCTACCAGGCCAAAGCCCACGGCCGCAACCGCGTCGAGGTCGCCCACCCCGCACCCGCCCCACAGGCGCTGGCCACCACACCCTGACCCCAGCACGCGCGGCCCCGGCCCCGCACCAGCCGACACCGCTGTACCGGGACCCGGGGGTCAGGCCAGCTGCCGCACCACCCGGCACGGATTGCCCACCGCCACCACGTCAGCGGGCACATCCCGGGTCACCACACTGCCCGCGCCGATCACCGAACGGGACCCCACCGACACCCCCGGGCACAACACCACCCCGCCACCCAGCCACACGTCATCGCCGACCGTGATGGGCTCGGCGGCCTCCAAGCCGCTGCGCCGCACCTCCGCGTCCAGCGGATGGGTCGGCGTGAGGAACTGGACGTTCGGCCCGATCTGCACGTTCGCACCGATGCTGACCCGCCCCACATCCAGGATCACCGCCCCGAAGTTGACGAAGGTGTTCGCCCCGATCGTGGTCTGGTAGCCGTAGTCGAAGTAGCAGGGCGGCCGGATCACCACCCCCGGCCCCACCGACCCCAGCAACTCCCGCAACAACTGCTCCCGCAGCGGCTCCTGCGTGGTGCTGGTGGCGTTGTAGCGCTCCACCAGCAGCGCACACCGCCGCAACTCCGCGGCCAACTCCTCGTCCACCCGGTAGAGCTGCCCCCGCAGCATCCGGTCCTTCATCTCACCCACCAGCCACCTCACCCCAATCGCGTGCCCTCCCGACTCACCCCAAAGCCGGCTGCTCCAGGGTCAGGGTTCCCGCGTCCGCGTCCAGCTCCGCGACCACCCCCAACGGCACAGTCAACTGCGCGCGGCAGTGCCCGAACCCCAACTCGGACACGATCGGCACCCCCAGTCCACCCAGCCGCTCCCGCAGCACCGCCAGCACCTCCGGCAACGGCCCACACGAGGTCCACGACCCCAGCGCGATCCCGGCGACACCGGAGAACCAGCCGGCCCGCAACAGCTGGGTCAGCATCCGATCCAGCCGGTAGGGCTCCTCGGTCACGTCCTCCAGCAGCACGATCCCGCCGCGCGGCGGCGGCGGGGCGTCCGGGGCCCCCAGCGCGGACACCACCAGGCTGACGTTGCCGCCCGTGGTCACGCCCCGCGCCCGCCCACCCACCAGCGGCTCGGCCGCGGCCCGGGCCAGCACCTGGGTGCGCTCCGGCTCGAACAGGGTGCGCCGCAGGTGCTCCTGGGCGCGGACGTCGTCGACGAAGGCGGGCGTGGCCAGCATGGGGGAGAAGAGCGTGGCCACATCCAGGTGCGCGGCGAACGCGTCGTGCAGGGCGGTGACGTCACTGGACCCGGCGAACACCTTCGGCTCGCCCTCGGCCATCACCGCCCAGTCCACCTCGTCCAGCATGGTCAGGCAGCCGTAGCCGCCCCGCGCGCACAGCACCGCCCGCACCGTCGGATCCCGCCACACCGCCATCAGGTCCGCGGCCCGGTCCTCGGCAGTGCCGGCCAGATACGGCAGCCGCGGATGGGTGTCCCGCACGTGCTCGGCCACCCGCACCCGCAGCCCCCAGGACCGCACCACGGCCAGCCCGGCCTCCAGCAGCCCCGCCGACACCGGCCCGGCCGGGGCGATCACCGCCACCACGTCCCCCTGCCGTAACCGGGGCGGGCGGCGTCGGGCACGCAGACTCATCGCCGCAACTCCAACCTCGGCACATCAGCCGGCTCAAAACCCAGCACCTGCCCGTAGAAGGACAGCTCCGCGGCCAGCGCCGCCTGGATCGTCTCGGCCCGCCGGAACCCGTGCTGCTCACCCTCGAAGGTCAGGTACGCGTGCGGAATGCCCCGTCCGGCCAGCGCCGCCACGAACCGGTCCGCCTGCTCCGGCGGGCAGATCTCGTCCTCCAGGCCCTGCAGCAGCAGCACCGGCCCGGCCAACTGGTCCACCCGGTGCGCGGGGGAGCGCTCCTGGTAGCGCGCCGCGGCCTGCGGCAGCACCCCGACCAGGCCCTCCACGTAGCGGGACTCGAAGTCGTGGGTCTCCCCACCCGCACCGGTCCACCCGGCCAGATCCAGGATCGGGTACATGATCGTGCCGCACCGGTAGGTGCGCACCGAGGTCATCGACGCCGCCGAGGTCCACCCGCCCGCGCTGCCGCCCCGCACCGCCAGCCGCCGCGGGTCGGCGCTGCCCTCCGCGGCCAGCGCCTCGGCCACCGCCGCGCAGTCACGCACGTCGACCACGCCCCACTGCTCCCGCAACCGCTCCCGGAAGGCCCGCCCGTACCCGGTGGAACCGCCGTAGTTCACCGCGACCACCCCGATCCCGCGGCTGGTGAAGAACGCCACGTCCACATCCAGCACCGCCGACCACCGACCGGTGGGACCCCCGTGCACGTGCACCACATACGGCGGCAGTTCCCCCTCGGGGGCGGCGAAGTCCGGGTTGTGCGGGGGATAGACGTAGGCAGGGATGGCCTCGCCGTCCGGCCCGGAAAACCACCGCTCCTGCGGGAGGGGCAGGTAGGCCGGGTCCGGCAGGTGCGCGGGCTGACCGGTCAACGCCGTCAGCTCACCCGTTGCCAGGTCCAGCCGCACCACCGCGGCCTCGGTGGTCGGCCCCGACGCCGCGCCGACCACCACCCCGTCGGCCACGGCCAGGTTCGCCTGCCACACCGGCAGATCCACCGCGACGTCGGTGACCGTGGCACTGGCCTCGTCCAGCACCGCCAACCGCCCCGCCCGCAACACCACGTGCCGGCCCTGCCCCAGCGAGGCGAACCACCGGTTGCCCAACTTCCACATCGGGCCACCCAACTCCTCCTGGCAGGGCGCCAGGTTGCGGGCGGACCCGTCCAGGCCGACGCGGTACAGGTTCCACCAACCGTCCGGGTCGGTCAGCGCCAGCAGCGACTCCGGCCCGTCCCACTCGACCTGGCAGACCGCCTCACGCGCGCCACCCGCCACCACCCGGTGCGGCCCGAACACACCGCCCTCGCCGATCTCGGCCACACACAACTCGGTGCCGTCCCACGGCATCGCCGGGTGGTTCCAGCCGATCCAGGCCGCGTGCCGACCATCCGGGCTGATCTTGGGACCGGTCATGAAGTGGTGGCTGGCGGTGAGCACCAGCACCGCGTCCTCGTCCACGGCCGCCGCGCCCGAACACGGCAGCGCCACCAGCTCCCGCCGCACGTCGGTGCGGGCCGGCCCGGTGACCCTCTCCCGCACACACCACACCTGGCCGTCCGGCCCCGGCATGAGATCGGCGTAGCGGTACCCGTGCCGCACCGCCGGCTCCGGACTGATCGGGACCGGCTCCGCCGCCGGGTCGTCCGCCGCGACCAGGTACACCCGCTGATCGTCCCAGTGGGTGAAGGCCACCTGGTCACCGGCGCCGGTGCGCACCACCGTCCACGGCCGGCCGCCGTACTCGTGCACCCGGTTGCGCACGTTCCACGGCGCGCCCAACACCTGCCGCACCCGGCCGTCGGCGTCGACCCGCGACAACGCGACCCGACCCCCCTGCTCGGGCAGACTCTCGGCCCACCAGACCTGCCCGTCGTGCAGGTCGACCCACTGCAACCCACCGCCAGCAGCGGCGGCGTCGGCCGGGCTGATGGGCGAGGCCCAGGTTCCGTACGGAGCGATCTTCACCACAGCGGTGACCTTATACGCCCCAACCACCCCAGCCGAGCAGGTCAGGCACGGTTCCGGCACGCCACCAGCGGCCACCGCGCCAACCGGACCCGGTTCAGCTGAGGGAGAACGGGGGAGGCTCTGCCGAGCGGACCGGCGTGCCCTAGGGTCGACGGTGCCATGGCTCGTGTCATTCATGTCTTCCGCCAGCCCGACCGGTTCGTCGCAGGGACCGTCGGGCAACCCGGCGAGCGCTCGTTTTATCTGCAAGCCACCGAAGAAGCCAGGACGGTCAGCGTCCTGCTGGAAAAACAGCAGGTCGCCGTGCTGGCCGAACGGATCGGCTCACTGCTGGACGAGGTCCGGCGACGCTTCGGCGCCGAAGTCCCCGACCAGGCCCCCGACGACCTGGTCGACACCGAACCCCTGCAACTGCCCCTGGAGGAGGAGTTCCGGGTCGGCACGATGGGCCTGGGCTGGGACGCCGAAAGCCACGCCGTGGTGATCGAACTGCTGGCCGCCACCGAGGAGGAGATCGACGAGGCGGTCGTGCTCGACGACACCGAGGAAGGCCCCGACGCCGTCCGGGTGTTCCTGACCCCCACCGAGGCCAGGGCGTTCGCCGCCCGCGCCGACCGGGTCGTCAACGCCGGCCGCAAACCGTGCCCGCTGTGCGGGGAGCCCCTCGACCCCGAAGGCCACATCTGCCCACGTCAAAACGGCTACCGCCGCACCAGCGACAGCTAGGCTGGCCCAGGTGCTGCCCCGCGACCCCGCCGCCCGTGACCTGCTCACCCACGGGCACATCGAGGTGACCGGCCGACTGGTCGACGCCTCCAACACCACCCTGTTCTGCGACATCACCCTGGACGGGGTCAGTGCGCAGTGCGTGTACAAGCCGATCCGCGGCGAACGCCCCCTGTGGGACTTCCCCGACGGCACCCTGGCCGGCCGCGAGGTCGCCACCTACCTGATCTCCGACGCCATCGGCCTGCACCTGGTACCCCCCACCGTGCTGCGCCCCGGCCCGTTCGGACCCGGCATGGTGCAACTGTGGGTGGACACCCGCGACGACGAGGACCTCGTCGACGTGCTGCCCGAGAAGAAGGTCCCCGACCGGTGGCGCGTGGTGCTGCACGCCAGGGACCGCTCCGGCGCCCCCGCCGTGCTCGTCCACGCCGACCACCCCCAGATGCGCCTGCTGGCCGCCTTCGACGTGGTCGTCAACAACGCCGACCGCAAGGGCGGCCACGTCCTGCACGCCCTGGACGGCTCCGTCTACGGCGTGGACCACGGCATCTGCCTGCACGCCGAGAACAAGCTGCGCACCGTGCTGTGGGGCTGGCTGGGCGAGCCACTACCCGAACAGGCCGTGGCCGCACTGCACCGGTTACGCACCGCCCTGGACACCACCCTCGGCGACGACCTCGCCGACCACCTCACCATCACCGAACTGCGCGCGCTGGCCGACCGCACCGACGCCCTGCTCGCCGCCCCCGTCTACCCCGAGCCCTCCGAGGACTGGCCCCCCATTCCCTGGCCCGCGTTCTGACCCACCAGCCCCGCCACCACCCGGCGTGGCACCCGCACACCCCCGACCCCACCCGGCTACGGTGCCAGCCCATGCGTGCCCACGACTACGGACCCGACATCCTGGCCACCGGCGCCCGCCGCCGCACCGTGCCCGAGGTGCCAGCCCAGGCCGGACTGGTCGTCGAAGACGCCACCTCCGGGTTCTGCGGCGCCGTCGTGCACCTGGACACCCACCAGGTGACCCTGGAGGACCGACACGGCCGGCAGCGGCTGTTCCCGCTGCGCCCGGCGGCGTTCCTGCTGGACGGCCAGCCCGTGACCCTCGTCCGACCCGCACCCACCACCCCGACCGCGCCCCGCCGGTCGGCGTCCGGGTCCCGGCACGTGGCCGGACTGCGCGCCCGCACCGCCCGCGCCAGCCGCCTGTGGGTGGAGGGACGCCACGACGCCGAACTGGTGGAACGCGTCTGGGGCCACGACCTGCGCGTCGAGGGGATCGTGGTGGAGCCCCTCGACGGGGTGGACCACCTCGCCGAGCAGGTGACCCGCTTCCAGCCGGCACCACACCGCCGGCTCGGCGTGCTCGTGGACCACCTGGTGCCCGGCAGCAAGGAATCCCGCCTGGTCGCCGCCATCACCCACGCCGACGTGCTGGTCACCGGCCACCCCTACGTGGACATCTGGCAGGCGGTCCGCCCGGCCTGCCTGGGCATCCCGCACTGGCCGAGCGTGCCCAAGGGCCAATCCTGGAAGGACGGGGTGTGCGCGGCCCTGGGCTGGGCCGACCCGGCCCAGGGATGGGCGCGGGTGCTGGCCGCCGTCACCGACTTCCGCGACCTGGAAACCCCCCTGATCGGCGCGGTGGAACGCCTCATCGACTTCGTCACCCGCACCAGCGACTGACACCCACCCCACAGCAGGTCACGTGTGGATCACGTCCGACACCAGCGCCGGTCACCCCCACCGGTTTCTGCCACCATGAGGCCATGGCCGCACTGCTGTGGCTGATAGCCGGAGTCCTGCTGATCGCCGTCGAAGTCCTCTCCGGAGACTTCGTGCTGCTGATGCTGGGCGTGGGAGCGCTGGCCGCCGCCGGCATCACCACCCTGGGCGCGGACATCGTGGGCAGCCTGGTGGTGTTCGCACTGGCCTCCCTCGGCCTGATCACCCTGGCCCGCCCCGCCCTGAAACGACGCCTGCACGCCGGCGAGCACTACCGGTCCAACACCGAAGCCCTGGTCGGCTCCCGCGCGACCGTCCTGTCCACCGTGAACAACCACGGGGGACAGGTCCGCATCGGCGGCGAAGTGTGGTCGGCCAGAAGCTACGACGAAACCCAGGTGCTACAACCGGGCCAGTCGGTCACCGTGATGGACATCGCGGGCGCCACGGCCCTCGTATGGGGAGAACCCTGAACGTGAACACCGAACTGGTGACCTACATCGTCCTGGCCGTGGTCATCCTGCTGGTCATCACCATCGCGGTGAAGTCGGTCCTGGTGATCCCGCAGGCCACAGCCGCGGTCATCGAACGACTCGGCCGGTTCCGCACCGTGGCACCCCCGGGCCTGAACTTCCTCGTGCCCTTCCTCGACCGCGTCCGCGCCCGCATCGACCTGCGCGAACAAGTGGTGTCCTTCCCACCCCAACCGGTGATCACCCAGGACAACCTGACCGTGCGCATCGACACCGTCGTCTACTTCCAGGTCACCGACCCCCGCGCCGCCGTCTACGAGATCTCCAACTACATCATCGGCGTCGAACAGCTCACCACCACCACCCTGCGCAACGTCGTCGGCGGAATGAGCCTGGAAGACACCCTCACCTCCCGCGACCAGATCAACAACCAGCTGCGCGGCGTGCTCGACGACGCCACCGGCCGCTGGGGCATCCGCGTGGCCCGCGTCGAACTCAAGGCGATCGACCCCCCGCCCTCCATCCAGGACTCCATGGAAAAGCAGATGCGCGCCGACCGGGAGAAGCGCGCCATGATCCTCACCGCCGAGGGCCAACGGGAATCAGCGATCAAGACCGCCGAAGGCCAGAAACAGGGCCAGATCCTCGCCGCCGAAGGCGCCAAACAAGCCGCCATCCTGGCCGCCGAAGCCGAACGCCAGTCCCGGATCCTGCGCGCCCAAGGCGAACGCGCCGCCCGCTACCTGCAAGCCCAGGGCCAGGCCAAGGCCATCGAGAAGCTGTTCGCCGCGATCAAGGCCGGCCGCCCCACCCCTGAAGTACTGGCCTACCAGTACCTGCAGACGCTGCCACAGATGGCCCAGGGCAACGCCAACAAGGTGTGGCTGGTGCCCACCGAGTTCGGCAAGGCCCTGGAAGGCTTCGCCCGCATGCTCGGCGCCCCCGGCGAGGACGGCGTGTTCCGCTACGAACCCCCCGCCGAGGAACCACCCCGCACCCAGCCCGAAGACGACGACGCCTCCATCGCCGACTGGTTCGACACCTCCAGCGACCCCCGCGTGGCCGAAGCCGTGCGCGCCGCCGAGGAAGTCGCCCGCCAGGAAGTGCCCCCACCCCTGGCCACCACCAAGCCCGAACCCACCCCACCCGCGCCCACCACACCACCCGCCCTGAACCCACCCCACACCCCACCCACCGCGCCCAGCCCACAGCCCAGCGCCCAACCCGCACCCCGACCCACCCACCCCACGCCACCACCACCGCAGAACCGCCCCGCCCAGTAACCCCCACCCGGCCCACCGGGTGGGGGACAGTCCGGTTGCCGACCCCGCCCACCCAGCGCAACCTGGGCCAATGGCGAACTGCGATGTCTGCGGCAACGACTACTGGATGTCCTTCCAGGTGCACACGGTCAGCGGCCAGACCTACACCTTCGACTCCTTCGAATGCGCCATCCACCGGCTGGCACCCGAATGCGAGCACTGCCACTGCCGGATCGTCGGCCACGGCGTCGAAGTCGAAGGCCGGTTCTTCTGCTGCGCGCACTGCGCCCGCGAAGGCGCGGCCACACTGGGCCAACAGATCCGCGACACCGTCGGCGCCCACCCCGGCTGACCCACCCCACCACCCGGCGCGGCGACACCCTCACCCGTCGCCGCGCCGCGTGCGGTGCGCGGCCACGTGCACCCGGTTCGCGCACCGCGTCGAACAGAACCGACGCCGCCCGTTGCGGGAGGTGTCCACATACGCCACCGGGCAACCGGCCCGACCACACCGGCCGAGCCGGGAACCGTCCTGGCAGATCAGGTGCGCCAGCCCCGCCGCGGTGAACGCGCGCAACCGCGCCACCAGACCCGCGTCCTCCCGCGCGTAGTGCAGATGCGGCGGCCGCCCATCATGCCGGGAGATGTAGGGCTGGGTCGTCGCATCCGCCAGCAGCGCGTTGACCAGATCAACCTGCCGATCCTGGTCCGGCTCGCCGAACACCTCCCGCAACCGCTCCGCCCAGCCCTGCAACGCCGTGACGTCCTGGGGGAGCGGCGTGACCAACGGCTTGTAGTCATGCTCCCGCAACAACGCCACCAACTCCTCGCCCGACGCCAGCGGGACCGCGTTGACCAGAGCGGCGGCCAACTCAGCCCCCGACCCCCCGTAAGGGTTGAAATGCATTGACCCATGACACCACGCTGAGACCATGCACGCCACCACCGGGGGACCCCACCACTGCCCACACTGCCACTGGACACCCACCACCCCCCACACCTCCACCCACCCCAGCTCCCACGGCACCATCAGCTACCTGCGCTGCCTCTGCGGCACCTGGCTGATCAGCCTCAACAACCAACTCCTCACCACCGCCGGCACCTGCCAACTCAGCACACCCCTCGCCGAGGGCGACCACACCCGCTACCCTCACCCACCGCACCCACACCACAGCACACCGTGACCCCCCCACCCCAACTACCACACCTGTGGTACCACAGCTAGGGTGATTCACCCGTGACAGGCACACCACAACACCACCACAACCCCCCGACACGACGCGGCACCCGACGCGCACTCCTCTGCGACTCCGCCATCACCGTGCTCGCCCGCGACGGCGGCCGCGGCCTCACCCACCGCGCCGTCGACCGCGAAGCCAACGTCCCCGAAGGCACCACCAAGAACTACTTCCCCACCCGGGAAAGCCTGCTCGAAGCCACCGCCGCACGCATGGCCGACCAACACCGCGTCGCCGTCGAACAACTCCACCAGAGCACCCCCGACTCCGTCTCCGCCACCCAGGTCAGCTGGCTCTACCCCGCACTGCTGCGCCGCGCCCTCACCGACCCCACCCAGATCCTGGCCATGTTCGAGCTCTACCTCGAAGCCGTACGACGCCCCCGCGTACGCCAAGCCCTCGGCCGCATGGCCGTCGCCAACGCCAACTCCGCCGTCGCCCTGCACCACACCGTCGGCCTCCCCACCACCCCCCGCGAAGCCGGCCTCCTCGACGCCTACTTCCTGGGCCTGGCCATCTCCCTGCTCGCCCTACCCGACCAGGCACTGCACACCATCGGCATGACCAACCCCGACGAACTCGGCCTGGCCCTGTTCACCGCGGCCACCACCCCACCCCAGGACCCCCACTGACCCCCCGACACCCGACCCAACCGCCCGAGGCACTCACCACCCAGCTCCCCGGCCCGTCACGCCCGTTCCCCCAACACCTCAGCGCTGCGGCCGAACCGGGGGAGAAGCCGACGACGACACACCCGCCCGCAGCTCAGCCGCGCTCGCGGCCCGCTCGATCCGCGCACGCCGGTTCGCCCAGAACGCCGCACGCCGCCCCGACGGGACCATGCTCTCCGCGTCCAGCCCGACCACACCATCAAGCTGCTCACGCAGGACATCGGCGTGCCCGGCATGCCGAGTGGTCTCGGTCAGCACATGAACCAGGATGTTGAACAGCGTCACGTCCGGATCCGCCCACCACGGCACACGGCCGGGCGCGTCAATGCCCAGAGCGGAGATCGTCGCGTCGGCGTGCTCCCACACCCGCCGATAGCGGTCCACGACCTCGGCACGCGTCTCGTGCTCGGTCACCCACAGATCAGCGCCGCGCTCGGCCTCGTCGTCCCACCGGGGGAGGGGACCGGGGAACGGACGGCCGAAAACCTCACCGAAGTACCTGGCCTCCCAGGTCGCCAGGTGCTTGATCAGACCGAGCAGGTTCGTTCCCGTGGGCGTCAACGGACGGCGCACGTCGTACTCGGACAGCCCGTCGAGCTTGGCCAGCACCGCCTCCCGCACCCAGCGCAGGCACTCGTGCAGGTACGCCTTGACACAGTCATCACTCATGAGCCAGAGCCTGCCAGCCGCTGGTCACCTTCTGCCGCGAACGATCACCCCGGTGTCACCCGACGACCGCGCGAACAGGCCCGCGGGCGCGTGGTGACAACCCAACGCGCCCGCGGATGGCAATGAGCAGGGGATCAGCAGTCAACGGTGGTGCCACCACGGTCAGCGGCACACGTGCGGGTGTCCAGGGAACAGGTCACGGCTGGGACGGCGTCACCGCACGTCCTCACCGGAGCTGGCGGCCCAGTCGGTGACGAACTCGAAACCGGGGATAGCGGCCAGCACTGACTTGCCGGTGCCATCGACGTTCATCACACCGGGATCGTCGGTCACGGTCAGGGTGATCTTGCTGCCATCGGGTGACCAGGACGGACTCCCGTTCAACGCGGTGTCGTTGGTCAGGCGAGCCTGATCCGAGCCATCCGCGTTCATGACGTAGATCTGCGAAGCGGAGGGGGAGAAGCTCGTCCACGAGTAGACGATCCGCGTCCCATCGGGGGACCAGTCCGGCGCCCCCGCGAACTGCGGGAACTCGTAGCTGGTCAACTGGGTGGCGTCGGTGCCGTCGACATTGACGGTGGCGATGTTGTCCGAGGAGTCGGCGTAGACGATCCTCGTGCCGTCCGGCGACCAGGCCGCCGCGGACCCCTTCACACCCAGCGAGGTCATACCGGTGCCGTCGGGGTGGATGGTGGTGAGGGTGGACGAGGAGTCCGTGTAGACGATCCTCGTGCCGTCCGGCGACCAGTCGATCGGGCCGTCTGCGATGCTCTCGCCCCTGGTGACCTGGGTCTGGTTGCTGCCGTCGACGTTCATCGTCCACAGCTGGTTGGACCCGGACGAGAGCCGGGTGAAGGCGATCCTGGTGTTGTCGGCGTTCACCGCCGCGTTGGAATCGTCATCCTTGTTGTTGGTGATCTTGGTCAGCCCGGAGCCGTTCGGGTTGATCGAGTAGATCTCCTTGTCCGAATCGGTGTCCTGGTCGGTGAAGTAGATCCTGCCGTTGTCGCCGGGGAAGGCGGCCCACGCCGGCGCCGGTAGGGCGTGCACCCCCATCACGGCCAGTGCGAAACCACCGGCCAGCGCCGCCAGCCGCCTGCCGAACCCCTGGCCGTGGCGCGCGGACGTGGTGGGTGCGGGAAGCGATGTGGCTACGAGAACGAGGTGCTGCATGGCGGGTCCTTTCGTCCCTTTCGCCGCGCCTGCCAGAACATGTCCCTGCCCGGTCCGCAGGGCATGCGCACCGGGCAGGAGGAGCTGGACCGCCAGCCGCTGGTCGCTTTCGGGTATCAGAACGTCCCCCTCTCAGCGCACAGGTCGCGTCTGGTCGACCGATGGTCCCGCGGGAGATGACCTTGACGAAGCCCCTGGCGCGCAGGCCACTCGTTCCGGGCACCGGACTGACCGGAACAGCCGACCAGCCGCACGCGCCTCGGCCGGACACCGCCGTCGACCGCCGCGCGCACCAGGATGCCGCCCACCCAACGGCCGCTGGCGTTCACCGGAGGGGAGGACCGCCAGCACGTCTACTTAACATAATGTCGATTATCGGCTAAGTCGTGACCTGGGCAAACGCGGTTCGAGCCCACCGGGATCAGCCGACCAACACCGCTCCGGCGTCCCCAATGGACAGTTGTGCCCCGGGGCCCTGAGTCGCGCGTCCCGCGACGACACACACCGGCGGCGCCGGCCGCGGCGGCCAGGACGGGCGACGACGCCAGCCGCCCGACAACGCCAACCGCGGCCGCCGACGCGGCGGCGTGGGCAGCGCCGGGCGCGGTGCCGGGTACCGCGGCGCGTTCCGGGAGGCGCGCCTGAGCCACCCCGGTGAACCTGCTCACCCAAGGCCGCCAAATCGTCACAGTGACGTTTCTGCCCCTGTGGCCGGGCATCCCTGAATCACGTGGTGCGCGCGATCTGCTGACGACCGTTGTCGGTGCGGCTCGGCGGGATTGGCGGGATTGGCGGCCGCCAGTCCGCTGGTCGGCCCGATCCGCAGAGCCGATCCGCGGAAATGCCACCGCGACCAGTGCGCGGGTGGACGCGATGGAAAACCGAGCTGGACTGAGACCGTGGGAGGCATTGGCGGGGCACGTGGTCCCCCACGGGAGTCGCGACCGCCCTGGGCACTTTTGATGGATAATAAACATTATCCATCAAAAGATGTGGTGGTGATTGGTGCCAGTGGAAGTCTGGTGTCGCGGCCGCAACCCGCTCACCGTTCAGGTGCCGACCTCGGTCAGGGCTGGTGCCTCCACCGCGGTCGACGCGGTGGATAACGGCCGACCGGGTTCCTGGGTGCCCCACCGGCATCGGGGGCACATCAGCACGCCGGAAGCGCTGACGCTCCACCCCTGGCCGGCCAGCACCCGCTCCCCCAGCTTGGTCAACAAGGCCGGTGGCGTACCCCGCTCCCCCACCACCAGCGGGCCGTCCCGACAGCAGACGCATTCCAGATTCACGAACAATTCCCGGGGCGCGCAGCGGATGCAGAAACGGCGTTCCACGAGTTTTCCGCCGGTGTGCACCAGCCACACCACGAGCTGGTCGGCCAGCATCTGTTCCCACTCGTGCGGGTTGTCCGGGAAGTAGCCACACCAGGCACAGCACCGCGGTCCCGCTATCGCCGCGGGTATTGCTGACTCCTCCGGGGTGCCCACAAACCCGAAGTATGCACCAGGAATCAGCGAATTCACCGCATTGACGCCCATCGCGCCGGTTTCCGCTTTTCCTGGGGTCTCCCCCGCCGGGCCGGCGCCGGCCGGTGTTGGCGTGTCCGTCACCGCTGCGCGAAGTCACCCTGATGCGGTACAAGATCGCTATGCGTGTGTTGGACGCCCAGGAGGCCTTCTTCCTTGCCCGCCGCCCCCGCAAGGACTCCCCGCACACCACCGCGGCCTACCGCCGTGACCTGGCGGGGATCTCCGCCCTGTTGGCCGAGGTGGTGGGGGCACCGGTCGAGCAGCTCGGTGTCGACCAGCTCACGGTCGGCGCGCTGCGCGCGGCGTTCGGGTTGTTCGCTGACGGCCATGCCAAGTCGTCGGTGTTGCGCGCGTGGTCGACGTGGAACCAGTTCCTGACGTTCTGCGTGTCCGAGGAGATCCTGCCGGGCAATCCGATGGGGGCGGTGGATCGGCCGAAGGCGCCTGCGCTGTCCCCCAAGCCGTTGCGCGGGGAGGACACGCCGGAGCAGTTGCTGGCGGCGGCCGCCGAGGGCAGTCGGCAGGCGCGTGATCCGTGGCCGGAGCGGGATGTGTTGGTGATCGCGTTGGGGCTGGTGGCGGGGTTGCGGTCGGCGGAGATGCGGTCGCTGGTGGTGGGGTCGCTGGTGGGTCGGTCGGGTGAGCGGCGGTTGCACGTGGCGGGCAAGGGCAGTCGGGAGCGGTCGATTCCGGTCGAGCCGGCGATGGAGCGGGTCATCGAGGGGTATCTGGAGTCGTGTCGGCGGCGGTTTCCGCAGGGGCGGTTCGGTCGGTCGGCGCCGTTGTTGCGGGATCGGCGGGGTGAGCCGATTGGTCGTGGGGCGTTGGAGTACCTGGTGCGGTCGTGTTACCGGTGGGCGGGGTTGCACGACCGGGTGCCGGCGGGGGCGAATCTGCACGCGTTGCGGCACACGTTCGCGACGCGGTTGGCCGAGGACGGGGCGTCGGCGTCGGAGATCATGGCGTTGTTGGGGCATGCGAGTTTGGCGACGACGCAGAGCTACATCGAGGCGACGGCGCGGGAGCGGCGGGCGGCTGCGGCGAGTAATCGGACGTATCGGAAGTTGGGTGAGGTGGTGGTGCCGGCTCCCCCGGACTGACTCAGCTGGGTGAGGTGTGGCTGTGGGTGGGGTTGTGCGGGGTACGCAGTGGTTATGAGGTCCATGTGGCGGGGAGCGATTTCCTTTGGTCTGGTGACGATCGCGGTGCGGTTGTACACCGCGGCGGAGGAGCATGACTTCCGGTTTCACCAGGTGCACCGGGTGGATGCGGGGCGGATTCGGTATCGGCGGGTGTGCAGTGCGTGTGGTGCGGAGGTGGGGTTGGACGAGATCGTCAAGGGGTATGAGCTTGACGATGGTCGTGTGGTGTTGTTGGACCAGGATGATTTTGACAAGTTGCCGATCGCGACGGATCGGGCGATTGAGGTGGTGGAGTTCGTGCCGGCGGCGGAGGTTGATCCGATTTTCTTTCAGAAGAGTTATTACTTGGAGCCGGATCGGGCGGCGGTGCGGCCGTATGTGTTGTTGCGGACGGCGTTGGAGCGGAGTGATCGGTTGGCGGTGGTGAAGATCACGATTCGGCAGCGGGAGACGTTGGCGATGTTGCGGGCGCGGGAGGATGTGTTGGTGTTGCACACGATGTTGTGGCCGGATGAGGTGCGCAGGCCGGAGTTTGGTTTTTTGGATCAGCAGCCGGAGATTCGTCCGCAGGAGTTGCGGATGGCGTCGTCGTTGGTGGAGAGCATGACGGGGGCGTTTGATCCTGGTGATTTTCAGGATGATTATCGGGAGGCGTTGGCCGAGTTGATCGAGGCGAAGGCGGCGGGGGCTGAGTTGCCGGAGCGGGGTGCGGAGCCGCAGCGGGGTGAGGTGATTGATCTGATGACGGCGTTGGAGCGGAGTGTGGAGCAGGCGCGGTCGTCGCGGGCGGGGGCGGCGTCGGGTGGGCGTGCGGGTGGGGCGGAGTCGAAGCAGCGGCGGGCGGCTGGGGGCGGTGGGGGGAAGAAGGCTGGTTCGGCGGGTGGTGGGGGGCGGCGGCGTGCTGGTGGCGGCCAGCGCACGGCGTGAGGGGGTGGGGTGTGGTTGAGGAGAGCACGTGGGTGGAGGTGTTGGGGCGGCGGCTGCGGTTGACGAATTTGGGGAAGGTGTTGTATCCGGAGGCGGGTTTCACCAAGGGTGAGGTGATTGATTATTACGTTCGGGTGGCGCCGGTGTTGTTGCCGTATTTGGCGGGGCGGCCGTTGACGTTGCGGCGTTTTCCGGACGGGGTGGTGGGTGGGTCGTTTTTTGAGAAGAACGTGTCTCGGCATGCGCCGGAGTGGGTGCGGACGGTGCGGGTGCCGACGCCGGGGAGTTCGCGGGGGGCGGAGTTCGCTGATTTTGTGGTGGTTGATGATCTGGCGACGTTGGTGTGGGTGGCGAATTTGGCGGCGTTGGAGTTGCACGTGCCGCAGTGGCGGGTGGGGCGGCGGGGTGAGGTGCGGGTGCCGGATTTGTTGGTTTTTGATCTGGATCCGGGGGCGCCGGCGGGGGTGGTGGAGTGCTGTGGGGTGGCGTTGCGGTTGCGGGAGTTGTTGGCCGCGGATGGGTTGGTGGCGTTTGTGAAGTCGAGTGGGTCGAAGGGGTTGCAGTTGTACGTGTCGGTGTCGGTGTCGGGTCCGGAGTTGACGAGTCGGTATGCGCGGGCGGTGGCGGAGCGGTTGGCGCGGGAGTGTCCGGGTGAGGTGGTGTCGGTGATGGCGAAGGCGCGTCGGGTGGGGAAGGTGTTCATCGACTGGAGTCAGAACAATCCGGCGAAGACGACGGTGGCGGCGTATTCGTTGCGGGCGCGGGAGTGGCCGTGGGTGTCGGCGCCGTTGCGGTGGTCGGAGGTGGCGGGGTGTCGGGTGCCGGAGGATGTGTTGTTCACGGCGGGTGAGGTGGTGGAGCGGGTGGGTGAGGTGGGTGATCTGTTCGCGGGGTTGGCGTCGGGGGTGGGGCGGTTGCCTGGGGATGTGGGGTGAGGGTGGTTCAGGGGGTGGTGGTGTGGGTGGTGCCGCCCCAGGCGGGGGGTGTTTGCAGGAGGGCGCAGGTGTTGCCGGCGGGGTCGGTGATGGTGGTGGTGAGGCCGGTGGGGTGGGTGTGGGGTGGGGTGTGGATGGTGCCGCCGAGTTCGGTGGCGAGGGTGGCGGCTTTGTGGACGTCGTGGACGGCGAAGTAGCAGGTCCAGGTGCTGGTGTGGGGGTGGTGGGTGTGGCTGGCGATGGGGCGGTGGGTGTGGCCGTCGGGGCCGCAGGCGTGGAAGAGGCCGGGGGTGGTGTTGGTCCAGCCGAGTTCGGTGGCCCAGTAGTCGTGGGTGGTGTCGGTGGGGGTGGTGAGTTCGGTCCAGCAGGGTTCGCCGGGGCGGGGTGGGGGTGCCCAGGGGCCGTGTTGGGCGCGGCCGTGGTGGATGTGGGCGGTGGTGTGGGTGGTGTCGGTGAGGGTGCGGGGGTTGGGGCCGCTGAAGATGAGGTGCCAGCCGGGTTGTTCGTGGGGTTGGGGGGTGCGGATGTGGGCGGCTTGGCGTTCGCCGACCCAGCAGGTGAGGGTGTCGTCCTTGGCGGTGAGGATGAGCCAGCCCAGGAGTTGTTGGTAGTAGTCGGCGAGAGCGGCGGGGTTGGTGGCGCGCAGCTCGATGCGGCGGAGGCCGCGGACGGGGCTGTCGTGGGACACTGGGTGGCTTCCTCGTGGCTGGTGGGGTGATGATCGTCCCCATCCTCGATGCGGTCAGTGTGACCGGACAATGCTCCTTTTGGGGGTAACGGTGCGTCGTTGAGGGGTTTGGTGGGGGGTGGTGGTGACTGTGGGCTACTTCTGTGGTGTGTTGTGGGGTGGTGCTTCTCCCCCGGCTGCGGGCTTGTGTGGTGGGTCGTGCTGGTTGGTGTGGGTCAGCGGAGGCGTTCCAGGTCGGTGGCGGTGGTGACCATGTTGGTGGCGAGGGTGTGGAGTTCGCCGTGGGTGGCGCCGTCGGTGAGGGCGGTGAGGATGTCCTCGGCGGCGCAGCGCAGTTGGAACAGGCGGTCCTGCAGGTCGGCGAGTTCGTCGTGAGAGAGGATGACGGCGTCGTCGGGGAGGCCGCCGCGGTGGACGGCGGCGCGGCGTTCGTAGGCGCGTTGTCGGCAGGGTTGGGCGCAGTAGCGGCGGGGGCGGCCGACGCGGCCGGTGGTGGGCAGTCGTCGGCCGCACCAGGCGCAGTGGCGGGTGTCGTCGCGTCGGTGGGTGGGGGTGGTCTCGGTGACCAGGTCCATGGGCCGCGACGCTAGCCGGCCATGTCCTGGCCATCGGCGCGCCACGCCGCCAGGGGAGACTGCTGGGTGTGATGGCTGATCAGCATGCGTTTCTGCGGGGTCCGTATCCGAGGGCGTTCGCGCACCGGGGGTGGCATGTGGGCGAGTTGGCGGGGATGGAGAACTCGTTGAGTGCGTTTCGGCGGGCGGTGGCTGAGGGGTATCGGTATGTGGAGACCGATGTGCACGCGACGGCGGATGGTGTGGTGGTGGTGCAGCACGACGCGGTGTTGGATCGGACGACGGATCGGGGTGGTGCGGTGGCGGCGCAGCGGTGGTCGGTGGTGCGGCGGGCGCGGATCGCGGGGCGGGAGGAGGTGTGTCGGTTGGAGGAGGTGTTGGAGGAGTTACCGGAGGCGTTGTTCAACATCGATGTGAAGTCGGATGCGGCGGTGGAGCCGGTGGTGCGGGTGTTGCGGCGGATGCGGTGTGTGGATCGGGTGTGTTTGGCGTCGTTTTCGGAGGCGCGGTTGGCGCGGTTGCGGCGGTTGGTGGGGCCGGGGTTGTTGACGTCGTTGGGGCCGAGGTCGGTGGGGGTGTTGTGGGCGGCGGCGCGGTGTCCGGTGGTGCCGGTGCGGGCGTTGGTGGGGGGTCGGTTGGCTCAGGTTCCGGTGCGGCGTGGTCGGTTGACGGTGGTGGATCGGCGGTTGGTGCGGGTGGCGCATGGTCGGGGGTTGGAGGTGCATGTGTGGACGGTGGACGGTGAGCGGCGGATGCGGGAGTTGTTGGATTTGGGGGTGGATGGGTTGGTGACGGATCGGCCGGAGGTGTTGCGGGCGGTGTTGCGGGATCGGGGGGTGTGGCGGGCGGGGTGATCGGGTTTCGCCCGTTCGTGTCTGGGGGTGGGTGGGTGCCCAGTACAGTCCGCGTGCCAGGTGGTGTTGTTCGACCGGGAGGGTCGATGAGCGTGGTGGACAGCGGGCTCGGTGCGGCGGAGAGCGCGGCTGGGCGGCGGCGGGAGCAGCGGGGTTGGTGTTGGTATGACTGGGCGAATTCGGTGTTTCCCACGTCGGTGACCACGGTGTTCCTGTCGTTGTACCTGACGTCGGTGGCGCAGGCGGCGGCGCGGGCGGACACGGGGCGCAATGGTGCGGTGCCGTGTCCTGATGGGGATGCGTTGCGGCAGTGTGATGTGTCGTTGCTGGGGTGGTATTTCCCGGCGGGGTCGTTGTGGGGGTATTTGCTGTCGGTGGCCACGGTGGTGCAGGTGGTGGTGCTGCCGGTGATGGGGGCGATCGCGGATCGGACGCAGAACAAGCGGCGGATGTTGGGGGCGTTCGCGTTCGCGGGGTCGGTGGCGACGGCGTTGTTGGCGTTGGTGGGGGGCACGGACTGGCAGTTGGGTGTGGTGTTGTTCGTGCTGGCGAACATCTGTTACGGGTCGTCGGTGGTGGTGTACTACGCGTTCCTGCCGGAGATCGCGACGCCGGACGAGCGGGATGCGGTGTCCTCGCGGGGGTGGGCGTTCGGGTTCTTGGGTGGGGGTCTGGTGTTGGCGTTGCAGTTGGCGTTGTACGTGATGCATGACGCGGTGGGGTTGTCGGAGTCGGCGTCGGTGCGGGTGTGTTTCGTGATCTCGGGTGTGTGGTGGGCGGGGTTCACGTTGGTGCCGTTGGCGCGGTTGCGGCGGCACCAGGCGCCGCATGGTGGTGAGCGGGGTGCGTCGGTGTTGACGGCGGGGTTCCGGGAGTTGGGGCAGACGCTGCGTGCGGCGAGGGCGTTTCCGTTGACGTTGGCGTTTTTGGGGACCTATCTGGTGTTCACGGACGGGATCTCCACGGTGGCGAACATTTCGGCGCAGTACGGGCGGGTGGAGTTGCGGCTGGATCAGCAGGTGTTGATCGCGACGATCCTGATCGTGCAGTTCGTGGCGTTCGTGGGTGGGGTGGTGCACGGGGTGGTGGCGCGTCGGTTGGGGGCGAAGAAGACGATCATGGTGAGTTTGGTGGTGTGGATCGTGGTGGTGGTGGCGGCGTTCTTCGTGCAGGCGGGTCAGCAGGTGCAGTTCTACGGGTTGGCGGTGGGGATCGGTCTGGTGTTGGGGGGTACCAACGCGTTGGCTCGGTCGCTGTTCAGTCAGATGGTGCCGGTGGGGCGGGAGGCGCAGTACTTCTCGCTGTACGAGGTGGGTGAGCGGTCGACGTCGTGGTTGGGGCCGTTGGTGTTCGCCGGGGTGGGTCAGGCGACGGGGTCGTTTCGGTTGGCGATCATCTCGCTGGTGGTGTTCTTCGTGGTGGGGTTGGTGTTGATGGCGTTCGTGCCGGTGCGGCGGGCGATCCGGGCGGTGGGCAACGAGGAGCCGGCGGTGTTGTGAGGCGGATGGTGGTGCGGGTGATCGGTGGGGGTGATCGAGGTGGTGTGTGCCGCCGAACGGGTGAGGCCGTAGGGTCACCGGCCGTGGATGTGCCAGTGACTGTGTCCCTCGATCCGACTGATGCCCTGTCGGCGGTGCCCGCGGCGGAGGCCCGCCGGGCCCGGCCGGTGACGGGGCAGTTGAGGTTTTTCTACGGGCCGATGGACTGTGGGAAGTCGACGTTGGCCCTGCAGATCGATCACAACCATTCCCGGCAGGGGCGCAGTGGGATGTTGCTGGTGCGGCAGGACCGGTCGGGTGAGCCGCGGATCTCCAGTCGGATCGGGGTGACGCGGCAGGCGATCGAGGTCACGGATGGCGATGACCTGCGGGAGTTGGTGCGGGCGCGGTGGGCTGAGGGGCACCGGGTGGACTACCTGATCGTGGATGAGGCGCAGTTCTTGTCGGCGGTGCAGGTGGAGCAGTTGGCGGAGTTGGCCGACGAGGTCCAGGTGGATGTGTACTGCTTCGGGTTGGTGACGGATTTCCGGAGTCGGTTGTTCGCGGGGTCGCGGCGGTTGTTCGAGTTGGCTGACGAGTTGCAGGCGGTGCAGGTGGAGGTGTTGTGCTGGTGTGGGTTGCCGGGGAGGTTCAACGCCCGGGTGCGTGCCGGACGGGTGATGCGGGCTGGGGACACGGTGTTGGTGGCGGACACCGAGCAGGGCGGTGTTGACACGGTGGGTGAGGGGGCGGCGGAATCTCCGGAGGACACCGTGCGTTATCAGGTGTTGTGTCGTCGGCACTTCCGTCTCGGCGACCTCGGCCCGAACGTCACCCAGATGGGGCAACTCAGCCTGACGTGACCCCACTGAAAGCAGCTATGTTCACCCGTTAGTGTGATGCAGGTCCACGGGAGTCGGAAAACACGTCACGAAGTCGCTAGGAACGCATCCCTAGGGAGGACGTCTTCGTTGACGCGTGAATAACGTCACTGTGGGCGACCAAGACACCGGACCGGGAACGAACGGAGCACTCCGATCGTTGCACTCGGTAAGCACAACCCTGGGCTCCGGCCCTGAGCCGAGCGAAAGGACACCCACCATGGCCGACCGCGTACTGCGTGGCAGCCGGCTCGGAGCAGTCAGCTACGAGACCGACCGCAACCACGACCTCGCCCCGCGCCGGTCGGTGCGGTTTGCCTGCCCCAAGGGGCACGACTTCGAAGTCCCCTTCTCCGACGACGCCGAAGTCCCCCCTGTCTGGGAGTGCCGCCTGCACGGCACCGAGTCGAAGCTGATCGACGGCGCCGAACCCGAGGCGAAGAAGGCCAAGCCGCCCCGCACCCACTGGGACATGCTGCTGGAGCGTCGCACTCTTCCCGAGTTGGAGGAGCTGCTGGCCGAACGCCTGGAGGAACTGCGCGGTCGGCGCTCGCGCTCAGCCTGACCCCCTGCTCCTGTCCGTCACGGGCCGCCCCCACCGCCGCACCGGTGGTCGGGGCGGCCCGTCGTCATGTCCGGCGCGCCACTCCCCTGCCCCACCGGTCCGCGCCGGGGCCGCCCCGGGCTCAGGCCGGCCGCCGGCGCGGCCCCGGGCACCAGCGCCTTGTAGAAGAACGTGGCCGCGCGCAGCACCCCGTCGGTGTCCGCCGCGTAGTCGGGCACCACACCGACCGGAATCCAGCCGGCCGTGCGGTACAGCCGCTCGGCCGGGCTGCCCGTCTGGGTGTCCAGGTGCAGCAGCGTGATCCCCGCCTCGGCCGCGGCGTGTTCGACCGCGGCCAGCAGGGCGCGCCCCAGCCCCCGTCCCCGCGCGCGTCGGTGGACGATCAGCTTGACCACCTCGGCGCGGTGGCGGCCGTTGGGCTTGCCGGGGTGGGCCAGGCCGACCGTGCCCACCACCGCTCCCCCGTCCCGGGCCACCCACACCGCCAGGCGTCCCGCTGCCACGTCGGGGGCCAGGGCCGTCCACCAGGCGGTGGCCTCGTGGGCGGTGAAGGGCAGCAGGAAGCCCAGTGAGGAGCCGCCGCGCACCGCGTCCAGCAGCACCTCCGCCAACTCGGCGCGCACGCGGAGCAGTTCGGTGTGGGACAGGCGCTCGATGGTGGTGGCCATGGTGGTGTCCTCTCCTGTCGGGTGGGGGCGGGTGGTGGCGGTCAGGGCAGGACGACGAGCAGGGCGTAGCGGGCCGGTTCGGGGCCGGGGCAGCGGAACCGGGTGCGGCCCCACACGCGGAACCGCAGGCAGTCCCCGGGGTTGAGGTGGTGGACCACGTCCTGCTCGGTGACCTCCAGGTGGGCCTGCAGCACCCAGAGGTGTTGCTCCAGGCCGGGCACGGGGGGCCGGTCGTAGCTGATGTCGGCGCCGGGCGGGAGCACGCCCTCGACGAGTTCGGCGCGCAGCCCGGGGTGGGGTGGGGACACCGAGCGGCGGACGAAGCCCGAGTCGGGGTCGGTCCACACGGTCTGCTCACTGGCGCGGACCAGGTGGGCGGGGTTGGTCTCCACCTCGGCCAGCAGGCGGGACAGGGTGCGGTGGTAGGCGGCGCAGAGCCGGTTGAGCAGGGCGGCGCTGGGGCTGATCTCGGCGCGTTCCAGGCGGGAGAGGGTGGAGCGGCTGGCGCCGGTGCGCTGGGCCAGGTCGTCCAGGGACCAGCCGTGCTCGTGGCGCAGCTGGGTGAGGCGGGCGGCCAGTCGGGTGTCCAGGTCGTCGGCCGGGTCGGGTGCGCCGTCGGTGTCCTCCCCAGGGTTTCTCATATCTGGGACGCTATCTCATTTTCGGGATGCGGCGGGGTGAGCTGGCTCGCATGCCGGCTGGCCGCGTGCTGGCCAGGCGAGGGTCGTGGCCTGTCGGGTCCCGGTGCTGGCGCGGACCGGGGCCGGCCTCAGCGGTCGGGGGTGGCCGGGTAGGCGCGGATCTCGGTGGCCTTCACCGCGGCCCACAGCGCGTCGCCGGCGTGCAGGCGCAGGTCGGCGACGGCGGCGGTGGTGATGTCGGCGAGGACGGGTGGCCTGCCGTGCAGGCGCAGGCGGGTGGTGTGGGCGTGCTGCTCCAGACCGGTGAGGGTGACCGGCCAGGTGTTGCGCGGGCTGCCCGTCGGGGGGGCGGGGTGCACGCTGACGGCACTCGGGGGGAAGGACAGGTGCACGGGGCCGGTGGCCGGTTCGGCGAGGGTGAGGACGCCGCCGCCGTCGAGGGTGACCGCAGTGCCCTCGGCCGTGCCGCGCAGCAGGTTGAGGCCGACCAGGTCGGCGGTGTAGGCGTTGCGGGGGTGGTGGGCGACCTCCGTGGGGGTGCCCTGTTGGACGAGGGTCCCGTGGTCCAGGACGACCAGGCGGTCGGCGAGGACCATCGCGTCGAGCGGGTCGTGGGTGACCAGCAGGGTGTGGCCGCGGAACTCGGCGAGGTGGCGGCCCAGTTCGGCGCGCACGTGCAGGCGGGTCGCGGCGTCCAGGGCGGCCAGCGGCTCGTCGAGCAGCAGCAGGCGGGGGTCGGTGGCCAGGGCGCGGGCGAGCGCGACGCGTTGCGCCTGGCCGCCGGAGAGGGTGCGGGGTTTGGCGCGGGCGTGCTCGGCCAGGCCCACGCGGTCCAGCCAGCGCAGCGCGAGGTCGCGGGCGGCGGCCCGGCTGGTGCCCCGGGCGCGCGGCCCGAACGCCACGTTGTCGACCGCGGACAGGTGCGCGAACAGCAGGTGGTCCTGGAACACCACGCCCACCGGGCGGCGTTCCGGCGGCAGGAACGTCCGGGGTGGGGCGTCCCAGGGGTGGCCGTCGAGGCTGATGTGCCCGCCGGTGAGCGGGACCAGTCCCGCGAGGGCCCGCAGCGCGGTGGTCTTGCCGGCGCCGTTGGGGCCGAGCAGCGCCACGACCTCGCCGGGTGCGATCTCCAGTCGCAGGTCCAGGTGGAAGCGGTCGCGGTGGACGTCGAGGTGGGCCACGAGGGTCATGCCCCACCTCGGATCCAGCGGTCGCGCAGGGCCGCGAGCACGCCCACCGACACGATGAGCAGCACGACGCTCAGCACGATCGCGGCGTCGGGGTCGGTTTCCAGGGCCAGGTAGACGGCCAGCGGCATGGTCGTGGTGGTGCCGGGGAAGTTGCCGGCGAAGGTGATCGTGGCGCCGAACTCGCCCAGGGCCCTGGCCCAGCACAGGACCGTGCCGGCCACGACACCGGGCAGCACGGACGGCAGGGTCACGCGCCGGAAGGTCAGCCAGCGCGAGGCGCCGAGGGTGGCGGCGGCCTCCTCGTAGCGCGGGTCCGCCGCGCGCAGGGCGCCTTCGACGGAGACCACGAGGAAGGGCATCGCCACGAACGCTTCCGCGATGACCACGCCGGCGGTGGTGAACGGCAGGGACACGCCGAACCAGGCGTGCAGGTACTGGCCGATCAGGCCGCGCCGGCCGAGGACGAACAGCAGTGCCACGCCGCCGACCACGGGTGGCAGCACCAGTGGGACGGTGATCAGGGCGCGCAGCAGGCCCTGTCCGGGGAGGTTGCCCCGGGCCAGCAGCCAGGCCAGGGGCACGCCCAGCACCAGGCACAGCAGGGTGGCCAGGGTGGCGCACACCAGTGACAGCCGCAGCGCCTGGCCGATGCGCGGGCTGAGCAGTTCGCCGGCCAGGGTGTCCCAGGGCGCGCGGGTGAGCAGTCCGGCGAGTGGGATGAGCAGGAAGGCCAGCCCGAGGACGGCGGGCAGCACGAGGACGAGGGGCAGCCTTCCGCGTGCCGCCCGGCGGCGGGAGTGCGTCACGGGCTGTCGAAACCGGCGTTGGTGAGGACGGTGCGGCCGGTGCCGGAGAGCACGTGGTCGACGAACGCGGTGGCGCCGGCCGCGTTCGGGGCCGTGGCCAGTGGGGCGATCGGGTAGTCGTTGACCGCCTGGGCGGCCTCGGGGAAGTCGATGCCCTCGACCTGCTCGCCCGCCGCGGTGACGTCGGTCTTGTAGACCAGGGCCGCGTCGACCTCGCCGAGCCGGACCTTGGTGAGCACGGCCTTGACGTCCTGTTCCAGGGTGTCGGGTTGGGGTGTCACCCCGGCCGCCTGGAACGCCTTCGTGGCCGCGGCGCCGCAGGGCACCTGGTCGGCGCACAGGGCGATCCTGGCCTCGGGCCTGCCGAAGTCGGCCAGTCCGGTGATGGTGGCCGGGTTGCCGGCGGGCACGGCGATCTGGAGCCTGTTGCGCGCGAAGGTGGTGGGTGTGGCGGTCACGGCTCCGGTGTCCTGCACCTGCTGCATGTTGGTCGGCGCGGCGGAGGCGAACACGTCGGCGGGGGCGCCCTGGTTGATCTGCTGGGCCAGGGCGGAGCTGCCGGCGAAGTTGAAGGTGACGGTGGTGCCGGGGTGGGCGGCCTCGAACTGGTCGCCGAGTGCGGTGAAGGTCTCGGTGAGGGAGGCGGCGGCGAAGACGGTGATCTGTCCGCGCACCCCGGCCGCCGCGGTGCCGGTCGGGGCGGTGCCGCTGTCGGTCGAGCCGCAGCCGGCCAGGGCGGCGGCGGCCGTGAGGGACACGGCCAGGGCGCGCGGGGCGCGTGACATGCTCAGGCCTCCGGGATCTCGACGACGACGTGCGTGGACTTGATGGAGGCGATCGCGACCGAGCCGACTTCCAGGCCGAGTTCGTCGGCGGATTCCCGGCTGATCAGCGATACCACCCGGAAGGGTCCGGCCTGCATCTCGACCTGCGCCATGACCTTGTCCTTGATCACCTGGGTGACGATGCCGCGCATCCGGTTGCGGGCGGAGGCGGCCACGGTGGCGCCGGGTTCGGCGGACTCGGCCAGACGCTGGGCGAACGCCGCCAGCTCGGTGCCGGCGACGCCCTTGCGGCCGTTGTCCAGGTGGATCGCCCGCAGGCGTCCCTGGTCGATCCACCGGCGCACGGTGTCGTCGCTGACCCCGAGGAGAGCAGCGGCCTCGCTTATCCGCAGATTCGGCACGGTTGCGCATCCTATCTCCGCGTACGCGGATTTCCACCGGTGTGCTCAGATCCGGCATCGAACAGGGTGATCTGTCCGTGGGTGCGGAGTGCGCGGCGGTTCTGCCCCGCGTTCACGGTTCGGTCACCGTCACTCGACGACCGCTTCTGCGTGGTGGTCCGCCGCCCTACCATCGAGGTGTGGAGACCTCCGGAGCGCACGAGCGCGTGCCCGCGCCGCGGTCCGCCCTGCGCGCCGACCAGGTGCTGGTGACCGGCGACATCACCCGGGACTGGGTGTTCACCACCCGGGACCTGCACGCCCACGCCCGGGAGCCGGTCGACGTCCGGTACACCACGACCCGGCGCCGCGAGGTCCACCACGTGCAGGGGGTGCCGCTGCACGACGTGCTGTCCCGGGTGGTCCTGCGCCAGGAGTCCGACGCGAAGATGGAGCGGTTGAGCTTCGTCGTCGCCGCGCGGGCGGCTGACGGCTTCCGCGTCGTGCTGTCGTGGGCCGAGGTCGATCCCGAGTTCGGCGCGTGCGCGGCGTTGTTGGCCACCCGCTACAACGGGCGCCTGCTCACCCTGCCCACCCTCGTGGTTCCCGGTGACGGGCGGTCCAGTCGCTATGTCCGCGACGTGTGCCGGCTGCGGCTGATCCGGGTGGCCGGCTAGTCCGAGCGGAGGAGACGGCCAGGGCGGTGCGGCCGGTGGCGAGGAACGCGAGGACCTGGGTGGTGTCGGCGCCGGTGACGGGCAGTCCGGCGGGCACCGCGATCAGGTTGGCCAGCACGATCGGCGACCGGCACCGGGCTCAGCACCGGGGTCAGCGCGGGGCGGGCGCGGCGCGGGGCGTGGGTGCGGGCTGGGCGTCGGCGACCAGGTCGGCGAGCAGCCGCAGGGCGGCCTGCGAGGCCGAACCGGGCGCCACGGTGAACACCACCAGCCGCTGGCCCTCGTCGTCGGGCAGCGTCAGCAGTTCGTCGTTGAGGGTGAGCGGGCCGACCACGGGATGCCGGTACTCGCGGGTGTGCCGGGCGCAGCGGCGCACCGGGTGCGCCGACCACAGCGCGGCGAACTCGGCGCTGCGCATGGTCAGCTCGCCGACCAGCTCGGCCAGCCGGGGGTCGTCGGGGTGGCGTCCGGCGATCAGCCGCAGGTCGGCGACGGTGTCGCGGGCCTTGCCCGGCCAGTCGGTGACCAGCTCCCGCAGGTGCGGGTCCAGGAAGAACAGCCGGGCCCAGTTGGGTCGGGTGTGCGGGTGGCGCACGGAGTCGCGGTCCAGGTGGCCGGCCAGCAGGGCGTGCGCCAGCGGGTTCCAGGCGAGCACGTCGGTGCGCCGCCCCAGGACCAGGGCGGGCACGTCGGTCAGCGAGTCGATCATCAGCTGGACGGCGGGGCGCAGCCGCTCGGGTGCGACGCGCCGCCGGGCCCGGGGCGCGGGCCGCGCCAGCGCGTGCAGGTGCGCCCGCTCGGCCTCGTCCAGCCGCAGCACGCGGGCGATCGCCGCCAGCACGGCGTCCGAGGCGTTCGGGCTCTGCCCCTGTTCCAGGCGGGTGTAGTAGCCGACGCTGATGCCGGCGAGCTGGGCGAGTTCCTCGCGGCGCAGACCGGGCACGCGGCGCCGGCCACCGTAGGTCGCCAGCCCGATGTCATCGGGGCGCACCCGGGCCCGCCGTGACCGCAGGAACTCCCCCAGCTCCGGACGCTGCTGCATGCCGCCCAGTCTGGCCCACCCGGCCTGGCTGGTGCCTGCCCCTGTCAGGGGCAGGCACCGGGGTGTCAGCCGTCGTGGGTGGCGCGGCCGAGGTAGGTGAGCGGGCCGGCGTCGGCCACCGGGATGGGGTGGAAGCCCAGGCGGTCGTAGAAGGCCCTGGCCGCGGTGTTGGCGGTGACCATGCCCAGGTGCACGGCGGGCACGCCCCGCTCGGCCAGCGCGGCCAGCAGCCGGGTCATCAGCGCGCGTCCGTGGCCGGCTCGCTGGTGGGAGGGCAGCAGGTCGATGTGCAGGTGGGCGGGGTAGTCGACCAGTTCCGGCACGAGCATGCGCTCGGGCCGGTGCAGCAGGTCGATCATCTCCTCGCTGGGGCTGGTCGGTGGCGCGGTCAGCGGCGGGTAGCGGTCGATGACGGTGGGCAGCCACTCGGTGCGGAAGCGGTGGACGAAGGTGGCCGTGTCGGCGGTGCCGACGATGTAGCCGACGGCGCGGTCCCCGTCGTCGACGACGAAGGCCAGGTCGGGCTCCAGGTGCGCGTAGGGCCCGGCGAAGAGGGTGGGCAGCAGGTCGTGGTCGGGGTAGAGGTGCCGGGCGTCGCCGCCCTCGTGGCCGGTGCGCACGCAGATGTCGTACAGGGCGGCGCGGTCGGTGGGCCGGTAGGGCCGGATGGTGGGTGGTGCGGTCACGGCGATCATGATGCGCGCCCTGAGAGCGCTCCCACAACGGGGTGGCGGTGGGGCGCGTCGCCGTCGGCGGGATGACGCCGCCCCCGCCCCACCCCGCCGACGCCTCGGCGCCGTCAGCGGCGGCGCAGCAGGCCCAGCTGGGTCAGGCGGCGGCGCACACCCCACTTGGTGACCCGGATCAGCGCCTCGCGGATGACATCACCGCTCATCTTCGAGCTGCCCCGCTCACGCTCGGTGAACGTGATGGGCACCTCCACCACGCGGAACCCGGCCTCGATGGTGCGCCAGCCCAGGTCGATCTGGAAGCAGTAGCCCTGCGAGGCCACGTTGTGCAGCTTGAGGCCCTCCAGGGTGGCGCGCCGGAAGGCGCGGAACCCGCCGGTCATGTCGTTGACGCGGGCACCGAGCGCGATCTTGGCGAACAGGTTGGCGCCCCAGGACAGGAACAGGCGGCTCTTGGGCCAGTTCACCACCTGCCCACCGGGCACGTAGCGCGACCCGATCACCAGGTCGGCCCGGGTGAGCGCGTCCAGCATCCGGCCCAGGTCCTCGGGCGAGTGCTGGCCGTCGGCGTCCATCTCCACCACGACCTGGTAGTCCCGCTCCAGCGCCCACTGGAACCCGGCGATGTAGGCGACCCCCAGTCCGGCCTTCTCGGTGCGGTGCAGCACGTGCACCCGGGGGTCGGCCGCGGCCAGCTCGTCGGCCAGCTGTCCGGTGCCGTCGGGGCTGTCGTCGTCCACGACCAGCGCGTGCACCTCGGGCAGGGCAGCGTGCAGCCGCTTGATGATCGGCCCCAGGTTGTCCCGCTCGTTGTAGGTCGGGATCACCACCAGCACCGGCGCAAGCTCCCCGCGGCTGTCCTGCTGGTCCGTCATGACGGTTTCCTCCTCGCCAGTGCGCGTGGGCACTGGACGCTTCCTCGTTGTCAGTCGGTGGTGGCGGTGGGCACCGCCTGGTCCGGGGCGGCCGGCTGGGGCGTGGTCTGGCCACTGCCCCGCCGACGCCGGGCTCGGACCGCGACCGCGAACACCACGGCCAGCAGACCGATCCCGGTCATGCCCCACTCCGGTGCCGTCCCGAGCCGGGTGGCCAGAGTAGACACTGACCGTAGCGGCACCGTCTGGACCACCGCGTCGGGGGTGAACAACTGCGTGGCCTGGGTGATCGTGCCGTCGGGTGCGACGATCGCGCTGACCCCGGTGGTGGCCGAGACGACCACGGCGCGGCCGTGTTCCACGGCGCGCAGCCGGGACATGGCCAGCTGCTGGTAGCTCATCTCGGTGCGGCCGAACCAGGCGTTGTTGGTGGGCACGACCAGCAGGCGCGCGCCGCCGCGCACGGCGTCGGTGACCACGTGGTCGTAGGCCACCTCGTAGCAGATGGCCGCGCCGAGGTCGGCGACGCCGGTGTGCAGCACGCCGGGGTCGGTGCCGGTGAGCATGTCGCGGCTGCCCTCGAAGAACGGGGTGACCCACTGGGCGATGGCGCGCCAGGGGATGTACTCGGCGAAGGGCACGAGTTCCTGTTTGGTGTAGACCTGGCCGGGGCCGGTGACCGGGTCCCAGACGATCACCACGTTGCGCGTGTCCCCGGTGGTGGTGCGCTGGCGGGCGCCGATCAGGGTGGGCACGCCCAGGTCGGCGACCAGCTGGCCGAGTTCGGTGTCGCGGGCGGGGTCGGGGCCCACATCGGTGGCGGTTTCCGGCCAGATCACCAGGTCGGGGTGGGGGACGCGGCCGGCGTGGACGTCGGCGAGCAGCTGGCGGGTGCGGGTGATGTGGTTGCGGCGCAGGGCCCGGCTGTCGGCGTCGAGCAGGTTCAGCCCGGAGTCGGGGGCGTTGCCCTGGATCACGGCCACGGTCAGCGCCCCCTGCTGGGCGTCGGTGCCGATGCCGGGCCAGGTGGCGGTGGCGGCCAGCAGGGGCGCCAGCAGCGCGGTGGTGGCGCCGGCCAGCCGGCGGGTGCCGCGCGGGCCCCGGCGCAGGGCGCGCGGCAGGGCGGCCAGGCCGCCGCCGGTGAGCACGACCGCGAAGCACACCAGGGCCTGTCCGCCGAGGCTGGCCAGCGCCAGGTAGGGGCCGTCGACCTGGCTGAAGGCGATCTTGCCCCAGGGGAAGCCGTTGAGGGGCAGCCGGGAGCGGGCCGCCTCGCCGGCCACGACCAGCGCCGCCATCCACACCACGGCACCCGGCAGGCGGCTGACCGCGCTGGCGGCCGCGCCGGTGAGGGCGAAGAACAGCGCTTCCAGCAGGGTCAGGCCCAGCCACGGCCAGGGCCCGAACCCCTCCCCCAGGAACGCCTGCAGCCAGTGCAGCAGCGGCAGCAGGTAGGCCAGGCCGAACAGCAGGCCGTAGCCGAAGCCGGCGCGGGCCCGGCGGTGGCGCAGCAGCGGCGCCCACAGCGCGAAGGCCAGCGGCGCCAGCCACCACCAGCCGCGGGGCGGGTAGCTCAGGTAGAGCAGCCCGCCGGCGGCGCAGGCCAGGAGCGTGCGGGCGAGGACGGGCCAGCCGCGCCGCGGCCGCGCCGGCCCGGGCCGCTGCTGGGGGGCCGGGGTGTCCGGCGTTGTCGCGGGTGCTGCTGCCACGACGGTCAAGCCTACGAAACGCCGGTGCGGCCGGCGTGCGCCGCCGGGCGGCCACCGGGCGGTGACCGTCGGGTCACGGTCCGCTCAGCCGGTCACGGGGTGGGGTGCGGGACGACCACGGTGCCGGTGGCCTGGATGGCCAGCAGGGGCGGGTCGAGCACGTCCGCGGCGGACGGGCCGCGGTGCGGGGCGGAGCGGCACACCACGTGGGCCTCGAAGCGCAGCTCGCGGGAGCGGGTGCCGATGCGCACCAGGGTGGCGGTGGCCGCCAGCACGTCGCCGGCCTGGATGGGGGCGCGGAAGTCCACGCTGCGGTAGCCGGCGAACAGGCCCTCGTCGCCGTCGGTGTGGATGAGCAGTTCGGTGGCCACGTCCCCGAACAGGCCCAGCCCGTAGGCCCCGTCGACGAGGTTGCCGCCGTAGTGGGCGTGGCCGTGCGGCACGTAGCGGCGGTGGGTGACGGAGAAACCCTCCACCAGGGCGCCCTGCCCGGTGGTGGTGCTGGCCTGCGTCATGGGTGGTGTGCCTCCTGGTCGCGGGGGGTGGGGCGGGTGCGGTCTCAGGTGCGGGCGGCCGGGGTGGGGCCGCGTCGGGTGGCCAGCGCGTGCACCAGGAAGCTGGCGACCTCGCCGGGGGTGGTGCCGCGCCCGAAGACCCGGTCCACGCCGAGTTCGTCGGCCATCATCGGGTCGAAGCGGGGGCCGCCGGCCACCAGCAGGGGCCGCCGCTCCCCCAGGGCTTCCCGGAAGGCGGCGGACATCTGCTGGGTGTTGAGGATGTGGGCGTCGCGCTGGGTGACCACCTGGGAGACCAGCACGGCGTCGGCGTGTTCGGCGCGGGCGCGGCGGACCAGGTCGGGCACGGAGACCTGGGCGCCGAGGTTGACCACGCGCAGTTCCCGGTAGTACTCCAGGCCCTTCTCGCCGGCGAAGCCCTTGATGTTGAGGATGGCGTCGATGCCGACGGTGTGGGCGTCGGTGCCGATGCAGCCGCCGACGACCACGAGTTTGCGCCGCAGCAGCCGTTTGACGGTGGCGTTGACCTCGGCGGGGGTGAGCAGCGGGTACTCGCGTTCCACCACGCGCACCTGGTCGAGGTCGACCAGGTGGCCGACCTTGCCGTAGACGACGAAGAAGGTGAAGTCGGCGCCGATGGGGTGGGAGTGCACGACCAGCGCCGGGTCCAGGCCCATCTTCTTGGCCAGTTGGCTGGCGGCGCCGTCGGCTTTCGGGCCGGCGGGCACGGGCAGGGTGAAGGAGACCTGGACCATGCCGTCGCCGGTGGTGTCGCCGTAGGGCCGCACGTAGCGGGCCGGCTCGGTGCTGGCCGTCGGCTCGGTGGCGGCGCTGGGGTGGGGGCTGCGGGTGGGGGGTGCGGCGGTCACGGGCGGGGCTCCTCGCGGGCGGCGTGCTCCTCCAGCAGGCTGGCGGCGGGGTTGAGGTAGTCCTCGGCCTTGGCGATCACGCCGTCGGCGCCCTTGCCGCCGTCGGGTGGGCGTTTCATCAGGCCGAAGGTGCCGGTGGCGATGGCGGTGAGCAGTCCGTCGTCGACGATGCGCTCCAGCAGCCGCACGGCCTGGTCGAGGACGTGGCGGGCGCGGGTGGCGATGAACCCGTCGGGGGCGGGCCGGAAGTCCTCGGCGAGGTTGCCGGCCGCGCCCAGCACGTAGCGGACGTTGGCCAGGGCGAGGTCGCGGTCGGACAGGAACGGGGTGACCACGGCTTCGGTCATCATGCCGACCAGCAGGATGCCCTGGCCGGTCAGCGCGCCGGCCAGGTTGAAGAACCCGTTGAGCAGGTAGCCGCGGAACACGTCGCCGGTCATGTGCTTGGTGGGCGGCATCCACTTCAGGGGGGCGTGCGGGAACAGTTCCCTGGCCAGCAGGGCGTGGGCCAGCTCCAGGCGGAAGGAGTCGGGCAGGTCGGGGTTGATCTCGAAGGCGTGGCCCAGGCCCAGCTGCCAGTCGGCCAGGCCGGCCTCATGGGCGAAGCACTCGTTGAGCAGTTGGGACACGGTCACGGTGTGCGCGGCGCTGACCGCGTCGTCGGTGGTGAGGTAGTTGTCCTCGCCGGTGTTGATGATGATGCCGGCGCGGGCGTGGACCTGGCGGGAGAAGCGCTGGTCGACGAAGGTGCGCACGGGGTTGATGTCGCGGAACAGGATGCCGTACATGGAGTCGTTGAGCATCATGTCCAGGCGTTGCAGCCCGGCCAGCACGGCGATCTCGGGCATGCACAGCCCGGAGGCGTAGTTGGTCAGGCGCACGTAGCGGCCCACCTCGCGGGAGACCTCGTCGAGGGCGGCCCGCATGATGCGGAAGTTCTCCTGGGTGGCGTAGGTGCCGGCGAAGCCGTGGTGGGTGGCGCCCTCGGGCACGTAGTCGAGCAGGGACTGGCCGGTGGAGCGGATCACGGCGATGACGTCCGCGCCGGCGCGGGCGGCGTTCTGGGCCTGGACGACGTCCTCGTCGATGTCGCCGGTGGCCACGATCAGATAGATCCACGGCCGCTGGGGTGGATCGCCCAGCCGGGCCACCAGCCGGTCGCGTTGGGCGCGGTTGCGGTCGATGGTGCGGATGCCGCGGGCGACGGCGGTGCGGGCGGCGCGTTCGGCGCGGCGGCGTGCCGCGCCGGTGGGCAGGGTGTAGCGGATCTGGCCGGCGGCGGTGGCCTCGGCCAGGTCGGTGAGGGTGGCCAGGTCGTGTTCGCGCAGGGCGTGGAAGACGGGCAGGCTCACCCCGTGCTGCAGGCCGCAGTGCTCGGCGACGGTGTCGACGACGCGGTTGACCCAGGGCACGTCGCCGGCGCGGTGGGTGGTGTCGGCGCCGGTCAGGCCGGCCAGGCGCAGGGTGGCGCGTTCCACTGAGACGGTGGTGTGGGCCGTGGCCAGGTCGATGACGGGCTGGGCGGCGCGGGCGGCCAGCGCGCGGGCGGTGGCGACCGTGGCCGGGTCCAGGCCGAGCAGGCTGGGCCGGGGTGCGGTCCGCGCCGGGGCGGTGGCGCGGACCGGGGGTGGCGTGGTGCCGCGGGTGGCGGCGGGGGCGGCGTTCATGTGCCCACCTCGGTCATGACGTGAGTGCTCCCTCCCGCTGGAAGATGGGCTGGCCGCGCAGCACGGTGCGCAGACAGGTCGGGGTGACCCCGCCCGGGGTGAGGTCGGGCAGGCCGGGCACGCGGGAGCGGGGGTCGGTGGACCAGCGTTGGACGCGGCTGTCCGGGGCGGCGACCACCAGCTCGGGGGCGTCCCAGATGGCGTAGGTGGCGGGTGCGCCGGGCACCAGGGTTCCGGTCAGGCCGTCGTGGTGGCCGGCGGCGCGCCAGCCGCCTCGGGTGTGGGCGGTGAACGCGGCGCGGGGGGACAGGCCGGAGCCGGCGGTGTGGTGGTGCACGGCGGCGCGGATGGCCTGCCAGGGGCCGATCGGGGTGACCGGGGTGTCCGAGCCCAGGGCGAGGCTCACGCCGGCGGCGGCCAGCGCGGCGAACGGGTTGAGGGTGGCGGCCCTGGCGGGGCCCAGGCGGTGGGCGTACATGCCGTCGGGTCCGCCCCAGGCGGCGTCGAAGCCGGGCTGGACCGAGGCGAGCACGCCGAAGCGGGCCAGGTCGGCGGCCTGCTCGGCGGTGACCATCTCCAGGTGTTCCAGGCGGTGGCCGGCGCTGGCCAGGGCGGGCAGGCCCAGTTGGGTCTCGGCGCGGCGCAGGCCCTCCAGGACGGCGGCGGTGGCGGCGTCGCCGATGACGTGGAACCCGGCCTGCAGGCCGGCCCGGGTGCAGGCGATGAGGTGTTCGGTGATGTCCTCGACGTCCAGGTACTGGGCGCCGCAGGTGGTGGGGTGGTCGGTGTAGGGCTGGGTGAGGGCGGCGGTGTGGGAGCCGAAGGAGCCGTCGACGAACAGGTCGCCGGCCAGGCCGCGGGCGCCGAGGCGGCGGGCGGTGTCCACGGCGCCGGTCTCGCCCCAGTAGCCGACGACCTCGGGCAGGTCGGGGTCGGTGGCCAGGTCCAGCAGGGCGGCCAGGTCCTCGGCGCCGGAGATGTCGGGGCCGGCGCACTCGTGGACGGCGGCGATGCCGTGGGTGGCGGCGTGGCGCAGGAACGTCAGTTGGGCGTGGCGGCGCTGGTCGGGGTGCAGGGCGTCGCGGGCGGCGCGGCGCGCGTGGTGGTGGGCGTCGCGGGTGAGCGGGCCCTGGTCGCTGAAGCCGGTGGCGGTGGTCGCGGCGGGCACGCGCGTCAGCAGGGCGGTGGAGACCACGGCGGAGTGGACGTCGATGCGGGACAGGTAGACGGGGGTGTTCCCGGCGACGGCGTCCAGTTCGGCGCGGGTGGGGGGGCGCTGTTCGGGCCAGCGGGTCTGGTCCCAGCCGTGGCCCCAGACCAGTTGCCCGGGGTGGGTGCGCACGTGGGTGGCCACGGCGTGCAGGCACTGGGCCAGGGAGGCGCAGTCGGTCAGGTCCAGGCCGTCCATCTGCAGGCCGGTGGCGGTGGCGTGCACGTGGGCGTCGACGAAGGCGGGGGCCACGAACGCGCCGTGCAGGTCGATGACGTGGTCGGCGTCGCCGTGCAGGGCGCGGCCCGGCCCGTCCTGGCCGACCCAGACGATGGTGTCGCCGGTGACGGCCATGGCGGTGGCGTCGGGTGCGCTGGGGGTGTGGATCCGGCCGCCCAGCAGCAGTGTGGTGGTGGGCATGGTGGTGCTGTTCCTGGTCACGCTGGTGCAGTCTGCCGTTCGCGGGCGGCGAGCGCGGCGGCCACCCCGGGCTGGGTGCGCAGCAGGTCCAGCGCGAACTGGGCGTGGCCGGGGACGTAGCCGTTGCCGATGAGCATCTCCACGTCGGCGGCGAGTCCTTCGGCGCCCAGGGCGGCGGCGGAGAAGGAGGTGGCCATGGAGAAGAAGATGACGGTGCCGCCGGGGGCGGTGGCCAGGATGGCGCCGTGTTCGCAGCCGGCGGCGTCGACGCAGACCACGGTGATCTCGCAGGCGGGGGTCACGGCCTGGGCGACGGCCAGGGGGTCGCGGGCGTCGGCGACGACGATCTGGTCGGCCAGGCCGCTGGCCTGGGCGAGGGTGGCCTCCTCGGGGGTGGGGACCAGGCCGACCAGGCGGCTGGTGCCGGCGCGGCGGGCGGCGGCCAGGGCGAGGGTGCCGGATTTGCCGCTGGCGCCGAGCACGCACACCGACGGGGGGTGGCCCAGGCGGCGGGTGGCCTGGGTGATGACGCGGTCGGTGAGGGCGGGTGCGCCGCACACGTCGAAGACGGCCAGGGCGAGGTCGTCGGGCAGGTCGGTGGGCAGGGGGGTGGCGATGGAGCGGGCGAACAGCACGGCCGTGCCGGCGCAGGGCACCTGGGGGTGCTGGCCGTCCCAGTCGCGCAGCCCGTCGGTGATGCGCAGCGGGGTCAGGGTGAGCGAGACCAGGGTGGCGATGCGCTGGCCGGGCCGCAGGCCCAGGGGGGAGTCGGGGCCGGTCTCGCGGACGGTGCCCAGCAGCATGCCGCCGGAGCCGGTGACGGGATTGTGCATCTTGCCGCGCTGCTCGACGATGGCGCAGACGGCCTGGCGCAGGGCGGGGCCGGTGCCGTGTTCCTCGCGCAGCTGCCGGTAGGAGGCGGCGTCGAGGTTGAGGCGGGTGACGTCGACGAGGACTTCGGTGGGGCCGCAGTCGGGGGTGGCGTCCAGTGCCCAGGCTTGTTGGGGCAGGACGGGGCCGCGCGCGCCGGGGCCGGCGTCCCGCACGCGGTGTACTCCGAACAACGACGCGTCCACCAAAAATCCTCCGGGCTTCACTCGCGATGACGTGAATATGTTCATGTCATCGCGGTGAGTTCCGCAAGTATTGACATCTGGTGGGTGAGTTGCCGGGTGGCGCCCGGGTGCGTCAGGTCAGTTCGGCGGGGCCGGTGCGGGGTGTGCTCGGCGGGGCGTCGGGGCGGACGGTGAAGTCGGTGACGTCCACGACCTCGGGGCCGCTGGCGTGCTGGCGCGGGGCGGCGAAGCCCGGCCAGGCGGCGGCCTGCCGGCGGGCGCGGGCGGTCAGGCGGGCCACCAGCCAGCGGCCGGCCCTGGTGCGCACCGGGGGGATGAGCAGCAGCAGGGCCAGCGCGTCGCTGAGGAAGCCGGGCAGCAGGACCAGCAGGCCGGCCGCGGCGAGGATGGTGCCGTCGACCAGGTGGGGGCCGGGGGGCTGGCCGGCGCGGACGGCCTGGTCGAGGTCGCGCAGGGTGCGGGCGCCCTGGCGGCGCAGCAGCCAGCTGCCCGCCACGGAGGCGAGGATCAGCAGCGCCAGGGTGGGCAGCAGGCCGACGGCGCTGCCCACGGCGACCAGGACGGCGATCTCGGCGGCGACGGCCACCAGCAGGGCGACGAGCAGGGGCACGGGCGGACACCTTCGCGGTGGGGGGCTCGACCGGTTCCCGCGTCGGGCGGGGTCCGGGTCGGGCACGGGCGGTCGGACGGTCACCCGGTCCAACGCGCGAGCGCCGCCAAACGTCCCCGCGCCGGGCGCCACCGGGAGCCGGACAGTATTCCGCACGCCGGGCAATAACGAAAGATTTGCGCCGGAACTCGTTGGTGACAGAATATCTTCACGTCACAACCGGGGTGAGGAGTAGGGATGACCGCAGTACACGCCCACACCGCGGAACGCGCACCCGGCCGCTCCGGGTCGGTCGCGCCATCGGCGCAGGAGCACACCGCGGCCCAGCCCTACGACTACCTGCGCCGGCGCCTGGTCGAGCCGGACTGGCGGCGCCTGCCCGGGTGGCGGGAGGTCACCGAGGCCCAGTGGCGCGACGCGCAGTGGCAGCGCGCCCACTGCGTGAAGACGATCGCGCAGCTGCGCGCGGTCATGGGTGGGCTGCTCAGCGACGCCTTCTACGCCGATTTGGCCGCCGACCAGGAGCACAGCGCCACCATGTCGATGCTGCTGCCGCCCCAGATGCTCAACACCATGGCGCCCGCCGCGGCGGCGGCCGAGTACACCGACGCCTTCTACGCCGACCCGGTGCGCCGCTACATGCTCCCGGTGCGCTCCGACCGCGACCCGCACCACCCCAGCCACCCGCACTCCAGCCGCGACTCGCTGCACGAGGCGGAGATGTGGGTGGTGGAGGGGCTGACCCACCGCTACCCCACCAAGGTGCTGGCCGAACTGCTGTCCACCTGCCCGCAGTACTGCGGGCACTGCACCCGCATGGACCTGGTCGGCAACTCCACGCCCAGCGTGCCGAAGATGAAGCTGGGCCTCAAACCGGTGGACCGCCAGGACCGGATGATCGACTACCTGCGGCGCACGCCCAGCGTGCGGGACGTGGTGGTCTCCGGCGGGGACGTGGCCAACGTGCCCTGGCACCAGCTGGAGGCGTTCGTGATGCGCCTGCTGGCGCTGGACAACATCCGCGACATCCGCCTGGCCAGCAAGGCCCTGGCCGGGCTGCCCCAGCACTGGCTGCAGCCCGCCGTGGTCGAGGGCCTGGAACGCGTCGCGCGCACCGCGTCGCGGCGCGGGGTGAACCTGGCCATCCACACCCACGTCAACCACGCCCAGTCGGTCACCCCGCTGGTGGCCGAGGCCGCGCGCACCGCGCTGCAGGTGGGCGTGCGCGACGTGCGCAACCAGGGCGTGCTGATGCGCGGGGTCAACGCCACCTCGGCCGACCTGCTGGACCTGTGCTTCGCCCTGCAGGACGAGGCGGGCATCCTGCCCTACTACTTCTACATGTGCGACATGATCCCCAACGCCGAGCACTGGCGGGTCGCGGTGTGGGAGGCCCAGCAGCTGCAGCACGCGATCATGGGCTACCTGCCCGGCTACGCCACGCCCCGCATCGTCTGCGACGTGCCCTACGTGGGCAAGCGCTGGGTGCACCAGGTCAGCGAGTACGACCGGGAGCGGGGCATCTCCTACTGGACGAAGAACTACCGCACCGGCATCGAGGCTGACGACCCCGACGCGCTGCTGCGCCGCTACCCCTACTACGACCCGATCAGCACGCTGCCCGAGTCGGGCCAGCGCTGGTGGGCCAGCCAGCGGGACTGACCGGCCCCCGCGCCGGCGAACGGGACGCGGTCAGCGCTCGATCCGCCGGGCGCGCTCGACCAGCTCGCGGATCAGGTCGACGACCTCGGCGACGGTGAAGTCCAGGGCGTTCTCCCCCACGGTGATCTCGAAGCTGCAGGCGCGCGGGTCGGGGCTGGAGCGGACCCGGCCGTAGAGCTGCACGCCGCGCTCGGCCAGCAGGTCGGCGCCGGCCCGCTCCACCGCGTCCTTGCCGACCGGCAGGTGCACGTGCAGCAGCGGGGTCTGCGGGTGCTCGGGCACGGTGCGGGCCACGCCGTCGGCGTTGAGGGCGGCGGCCAGCGTGCGGGCGTGGTCGCGGAACTCGGCCATCCTCGGCAGCAGGTCCTCCAGCCCCACCAGCGCGACCGCGGCCAGCGGCCAGGCGTCGGGGAGGTTGCCGCCCAGCCGGGTGCGCCACAGCCGGGCCTGCGCGATGGTCTGCTCGTCGCCGGCCAGCACCGCGCCGCGCACCCCCTGCAGGCCCTTGTACAGCGACACGTACACCGTGTCGAACAGGCCGGCGATCTCGGCGTGCCCCCGCTCGTAGTGGGGCTGGGCCTCCCACAGGCGGGCGCCGTCCAGGTGGCACGCCGCGCCCCGGTCGCGCGCCCAGGCGACCTGCTCGCCCAGTTCCCGCCAGCTGGGCAGTTGGCCGCCGAGGTCGCGCTGGGGCAGTTCCCACAGCACGGCGGCCAGCGGCTCGGCGACGCCGGTGAGGTCGGCCAGGCCCAGCAGCCGGTGGCGGTCGCCCACCGGGTGCAAGCGCAGGCGGTGCACCACGCTGTAGCCCTCGGCCTCCCAGTTGGCCAGGTGGGTCTGGGGGTGGGCGGCGAAGGCGCGGCGGCCGCGGTGGTCGGCGTGCACCCGCAGGGCGACCTGCTGGGCCATGGTGCCGGTGGGGAACAGCAGCGCCGCGGGTTTGCCCAGCAGGCCGCGGACGCGCTCCTCCAGCTGGGCCACCGGCCCGCGCGGCCCGTCCGGCGGGGTGTCGGCGGGCAGCCGGTCGAGCAGGCGCCGCAGGACCTGGTGGGGCATGCGGCGCAGCGGCGCGTGCGAGAACAGCGAGCGCCGTGGCAGGGGGTGGTCGGTGGGCACCGCCGAACCCTACGCATTGTTGCAACTGACTGGCAATAAGCATGGGGGCGCCGGCCGTTCGTGGGCGACTCCCCCGTCGGCGATCACCACGAGTGACAGCTGTTCCGGGCCAACCTCGTTGTGTCACCCGATTGTTGGTTCGATCGGGTGACAGGGCCGGTACGGTTCCGATCATGCAGATCCCGTGGCGGAGGGCCTACCGCGCCGCACGTTCCAGCCCGCTCACCCTGGTGGTGGCCACCACCACGGCCCTGTTGCTGAGCTTCGTCGTCACCGCGGCCATCCTGCACGCCTCGGCCGCCGGCAGCGCCGCCACCACCTACCAGGCCAGCCAGCTCTGCCCGCACAGCCTCGGCCCCACCCTGGAGGGCACCCACCTCACCGCGGCCCAGGCCGACCAGGTGGTGCGGCTGGCCAACACCACCGACACCCACGGCTTCACCGCCCCCGTGGCCGCCGTCTACTCCCGCGTGCAGCGCCTGGACTTCAACGGCGTCACCCCCTGGGCGCGGCTGGGCTACCGCGACGGCGCCCTGGACCACCTCACCGTGCTCGCCGGCGGCGGCCGGGACGGGCTGTGGGTGCCCCGCAGCATCGCCGAGGACGCCGGCATCCACCTCGGTGACCGCGGCCTGGGCGGCCAGCTGCCCCCGGTGACCGCGATCTACCAGGACATCAGCAACCCCACCCCGGACTGGTGGTGTTCGGAGGCCCCCCGGATCCTGCCGAACGTGCTGGCCGGGGAAGGCGCCACCGCCGCGGTCATCTGGGCACCCGACGCCGCGACCTTCGCCGCCCTGCCCACCAGCGCCATCGGCGTGGACACCACCGTCACCCTGCACTACCCGCCGGCCACCGCCCCCGCCACCCTCCAGCAGGCCCAGGACCTGCTGTCCCGGGGCGGCGCCCTGCTCGACGAGGTCAGCGCCCGCCTGGACGCGGCCGGCCTGCGCGGCGTGGTCAGCCCCGCCCTCTACTTCACCCGCCCCACCGAGGTCGCCGCGCAGGTCCGCGACAGCGTGGCCACCGCCATCACCCCGCTGGCCGCGCTCAGCGCCCTGGTCGGCCTGGCCGGGCTGGCCACCGTGGCGCTGCAGTGGTGCCAGCGCCGGCACACCGAACTGCGCCTGCTGTGGAGCCGCGGCGCCGGACCCCTGGCCCTGGCCGGCCGGGCCCTGCTGGAACTGGCCGTGCCCCAGGTCGTGGGCGCCGCGCTGGGGCTGCTGGCCGCGCGGGCCCTGCTCGGCGTCTACGCGCCCGCGCCGCTGCCCAACGCGGGCGCGCTGGCGCTGGCCGCGGCCGGGGCGCTGGCCGTGGCGCTGCTCGCGCTGCTGGTCACCGGCGTGGTCGTGGCCCTGCGCAGCCACCGGGTGCTGCAGGACGGCCCCCGCGGTGCCCGCACCAGTTTCCTGCGGCGGCTGCCGCGGTTGATCCCCTGGGAACTGCTCACCGCCGCGCTGGCCGTTCCCGCCTGGATCAGCCTCACCGACCTGCCCTTCTCCGTGAGCGCCGACCGCCCGTCCCTGCGCGTCGAGCCCGCCGCCCTGGCCTTCCCGCTGCTGCTGGTGCTCACCGTGGCGCTGCTGACCGCGCGGCTGCTGCGCCTGGCCCTGCGCGCCAGCCACCGGGCCGCGCTGTGGTCGCGGCCCGCCGCGCACCTGGCGCTGCGCCGCCTGGCCGCGGCCGCCGGCCCCGTCGCCGGGGTGGTGCTGGTGGCCACCCTGGCCATCGGCACCCTGGCCGCCGGCACCGGCCTGGCCAGCGCGCAGCGCACCGCCCTGGACAGCAAGTCGGGCATGCTGGTCGGTGCCCGCAGCAGCGTGCAGGTCGACGCCACCTGGGCCGGGCAACCGGGCCAGCAGCTGCCGGAGTCGCTGCGCGCCAGCAGCACCCTGGTCGGCGTGAGCAAGACCAGCTCCGGCACCGTCCTGGTGGTCGACCCGGCCACCCTGACCCGCGGCGCCTACCTGGACGGGCCCGTCGACGCCGCCACCGTGACCGGACTGCTCGACCAGCTCACCCCCACCGGCGGTGCCCCGATCCCGGCGGTGGCCATCGGCGCCGCCGCCACCGGCGAACTGCGGCTGGCCGCCCTGCCCACCGTGCGCACCATCGCCACCCTGCCCGCCTTCCCCCGCCTGGGCACCGCCCGCGGCTACCTGCTCGCCCGCGCCGGTCTGCCCGACCTCACCCAGGTCGACACCTGGCACGTGTGGTCCACCACCGACCTGACCACCCTCACCGGGGCCCTGGACGCGGCCGGCATCCAGCACATCACCGCCCAGAGCGCGGCCAGCGCCCTGGACGGGCTGCCGTTCTTCACCATCCAGTGGAGCTTCGGGTTCGTCACCGCGCTCGGCGCGGTCCTGGCCCTGGCCTCGGCCGTGGCGCTGGTGCTCACCGTGGAGGTCCGGCGCCGACAGGCCGCGCTGTCCGGGGCGCTGGCCAGTCGGATGGGCCTGCGCCCCGCCGCCCTGGTCCGCAGCCACCTGCTCGAACTCGGGGCCGTCGGCGCCGCGGCCGTGCTGGCCGGCTGCCTGGTCGGCGTCGGCGGCGTCACCCTGGCCGCCGGCTACCTCGACCCCGCGCCCTGGCTCAGTCCCCGCCCCACCCCACCCAACCTGTTCACCCTGGTGGCCGGCACCGCCCTGGTGGCGGGCCTGGTCGTCGTCCTGGCCGGGGGGATCGCGGTCCGCTCGGTGCGCACCGCCCAGATCGGGGAACTCATCCGTGACTGACACCCGCACCACCGCGCCCGTCCTGGCCACCCACCAGGCGCACGTCACCTACCGCACCCCCGGCGGCGTGGTCGCCGCGCTCACCGACGTCAGCCTCGACGTGCCCGCCACCGGCATCACCGTGCTCGCCGGCCCCTCCGGCTCCGGCAAGTCCACGCTGCTGCGCCTGCTCGGCCTGATCGAGCGCCCCACCCGAGGCAGCGTGCACCTGCAGGGCCAGCCGGTCAGCGACCTGCCGCACCGGCGGCTGCGGCGGCTGCGCCGGACCCGGGTGGCGATGGTGTTCCAGCGGCCCACCGACAACCTCATCGACCACCTCAGCGTCGGCGACAACCTGCGCGCCGCCGCCCAGTCCGCCGGCCGCGCCTGCGTCGAGCAGGACCTGCTGGAGCGGCTGGGGCTGGCCGGCACGGCGGCGTGGGCGGTCACCGCCCTGTCCGGCGGCCAGCAGCAGCGCCTGGCCTTCGGCTGTGCCCTGGCCCGAGGGCCCGCCGTGATCCTGGCCGACGAACCCACCTCCCAGCTCGACACCGACTCCGCCGACCTGGTCCTGGCCACCCTGCGGGAGCTGGCCGGCAGCGACACCCCCGTCGTGGTCGCCTCCCACGACGACCGGTTGATCGCGCTCGGCCAGACCGTGATCCGGCTGCACCAGGGCCGCCGGGCCACCCCTCAGCCCGCGACCCCCGAACCCGACACCCCTGGGGCCGAGCCCCCCGGCCCCGACACCCCCTCGGCCGACACCCCGGAGCCGACCCGCACCGACGAGGACCCCACCCGATGAGCGCCACCGGTGAGACCGCCCTGCGCGGCCAGGGCCTGTACCGCAGCTTCCAGCACCCCGCCGGCCCGGTCAGCGTGCTGCGCGGCGCCGAGGTGCGCATCGCCGCCGGCGAGTTCGTCACCCTGACCGCCCCCTCCGGGGCGGGCAAGAGCGCGCTGCTGGCCGTGCTGTGCGGGTTCGACCAGCCCGACGCCGGCACCGTCGAGATCGCCGGCCGGCCCGTGACCCGGCCACCGGCCTGGCGGGACTGCGCGGTGCTGCCCCAGTCACTGGGCCTGGCCCAGGAGCTGACCCTGGCCGAGAACATCGCCCTGCCGCTGCGGCTGGCGCCCCGCGACCGCTCTCTCCCCGACCAGGACACCCCCGACGCGGCGGTGGCGGCGCTGCTGGCCGAACTGGACCTCGACGGCCTGGCCGACCGCTACCCGCACGAGGTCTCCTACGGTCAGCAGCAGCGCGCCGCCCTGGCCCGCGCGGTCATCGCCCGCCCCCGGGTGCTGCTGGCCGACGAACCCACCGCCCACCTCGACCAGCGCAGCGCGCCCCTGGTGCTGGCCCTGCTGCGCCGCCGCGCCGACCAGGGCGGCGCCGTGCTGGTCGCCTCCCACCACGAGGAGGTGCACCAGGCCGCCGACCGCACCCTGGTCCTGGACCAGGGACGCGTCCACGACGCGCCCACCGCCTGAGGCCCCTACCGGGAGCGGCGGCGCCCGGCCGTGGCGTGCCAGCGGCCGTCGGTGCGGTGCAGGGTGACCGGGTAGCGGAAGGCGTCACTGACGTGGCCGCTGGTCAACACCTGCTCGACCGGGCCGGCGGCCACGGTCCGCCCCTCGCGCAGCAGCATCGCGTGGGTGGTGCTGGCGGGCAGTTCCTCCAGGTGGTGGGTGACCAGCACGCTGGCCAGCCGCGGATACTCCTGGCGCAGCCGGTCGACACTGTCCAGCAGCTGCTCGCGGGCGGCCAGGTCCAGTCCCGTGGTCGGCTCGTCCAGCAACAGCAGCCGCGGCGCCGGCATCAGGGCGCGGGCGATGAGGGTCCGGGTGCGCTCCCCCTGCGAGAGCACCGGCCACAGCGCCTCGGCGCGGTGGCCCAGACCGACCAGCTCCAGGTAGTCGGCGGCCAGCTTGAGCTGGTCGGCGTCGGGACGCCAGCGCGGCATCAGCTCGACCGTGCCGGTGCAGCCGGTGAGCACGACCTCGCGCACCGACAACGCCGAGCGCACCGGGTGGCGCGGGTCCACGTGCCCGATCTCGACCCGCAACTCGCGGATGTCGACCCGGCCCAGCAGCCGGCCCAGGATGCGCGCGCTGCCCCGGGTCGGGTGCTGGTGGGCGCCCAGGATGCGCAGCAGGGTGGTCTTGCCGGCGCCGTTGGCGCCCAGCAGCGCCCAGTGCTGTCCCGGCCGCACCGCCAGGTCCACGTCCTCCAGCAGGGTGCGTCCTTCCCGCACCAGACACACCCCCGACACCGAGATCACCGGCCGGTCGGGGTCGTCGCGGTCATCACAATCGACAGACATTCGTTCTCCACGCCTGGAGCGGGCCGTCCTCGGCCCGCGGCTGACAGCGCCAGTCAACCCGACCCACCCGTCCGCGCCCGCGGGGGTGGGGTCAGGACGTCGCCTCCACGGCGGCCCCGGCCCGGGACGCGGGGGGGGTGCCGCCACCGCTGGTGCCGGCGGCACGGGGTCGGGCAGGCCGCGCGTGACCAGCCAGCCCACCGCGGGCAGCACCACCAGCGGGATCAACGCGACCTGCAGGGACGTGACATCGGCCAGGCCACCGATCAGCGGGCTGGCCAGCCCCCCGATGGTGACCGTCAGCCCCAGGGTGACCCCACTGGCCGTGCCCACCCGGTTGGGCAGGTAGTCCTGCGCGAGCGTGATCTGCAGCGAGAACGGCACGTACAGGCCGGCCGAGGCCAGGGCCAGGCAGGCGAACACGGCCGGGCCCGGCACGAACACCACCCCGGCCACCGCGAGCACCGTGGCCGCGTAGGACCAGCGCACCACCCGCACCCGCCCCCACCGGCCGGCCAACCCGCCGCCCAGCACGGTGCCGACCGCCCCACCCAGGTACAGCACGAACAGGGCCGCCGAGCCCACCGCCTGGCCGCCACCCACGCGCTGCTGGGCGTACAGCGCCACGAACGAACTCAGGCCGGTGAACACGACCGAGCGGACGACGACGGCCAGCGACAACCGCAGGAACGCGCGCACGTCATCGCCGCGTGCCCGCACCGCCGGGCCCGCTCCCGCCACCGGGGCGCGCACCGCCCGCACCGCCACCACCGCCAGGACACCACCCAGCACGGCCGGGACGGCCAGCAGCGGTGAGGCGTCCAGCCCACCCACCGCGATCACCGCGCCCACCAGCAGCGGCGCCGCGGCGAAGCCCAGGTTGCCGCCGAGGGAGAACCACCCCATCCCGGCGTGGCCGCCCCGGCTGACCGCCCGCGCCACCCGCGCGGACTCCGGGTGGTAGGCCGCCACCCCGATGCCCGACACCGCCGCGCCGACCAGCGCCAGCGCGTAGGACGAGCCCAGCCCGCTCACCGCGATGCCCGCGCCACCCACGATCGTGGCGACCGGCAGCAGCCACGGCAGCGCCCACCGGTCGGTGAGCGCCCCGAACAGCGGCTGCACCACCGAGGACAACAGCGACGCGGCGAGCACGATGCCGGACGCCGCGGCGTACGAGTAGTGCCGCTCGGCCACGAAGAACGGCACGAGCGCGGCGACGGCGCCCTGGTAGACGTCCACGCACGCGTGACCGACCGACAGCAACAGGAGCGGGGTGTTTCTGACCACGCGCTGATCCTCGCCACCCGACCGGTTGTCGCGCTTCCGATAACCTGCCAAACAATGTCGCCCATCCGCCACCAGTCCACCGCGCCGACCCGCGTGCAACTGCTGGCCGCCGGCGCGAGCGTCGACGCCCACCGCCACGACGACCACCAGATCGTCTACGCCACGCGCGGGGTTCTGGCCATCACCACCGACGCCGGCACCTGGGTGGCTCCGGCGACCCGCGCCATCTGGATCCCGGCCGGCACCGTGCACGCCCACCGCGCCTACGGCCAGCTCGACCTGCACACCCTGGGGCTGCCCGTCCAGGACAACCCGCTCGGCCTGGACAAACCCACGATCCTGACGGTCAGCCCGCTGCTGCGGGAACTGATCGTGGCCTACACCCACGACCCGGACGACACCAGCCCGCAGCGCCACCGGCTGCGCGCCGTGCTCCTGGACCAGCTGCGCTGCTCACCCCAGCAGCCCGTGCACCTGCCCACCCCCACCGATGCCCGGCTGGCCGACGTGTGCGCGATCCTGCACCGCTGCCCCGCCGACAACCGGTCGCTGGCCGCGCTCGCCGCCCACGTCGGCACCAGTGAACGCACCCTCACCCGCCTGTTCCGCACCGATCTGGGCATGACCTTCCCCCAGTGGCGCACCCAGCTGCGCCTGTACCACGCCCTGCGGCTGCTGGCCGAGAACACCCCGGTGACCACCGTGGCCCACCGCTGCGGCTGGGCCTCCCCCAGCGCGTTCATCGACGTCTTCCGCCGCGCCTTCGGCCACACCCCCGGCGCCGAACGCCCCGGGGCCCAGCCGCGCCCGCGCGCCGGCCGCCTACACTGACCGGTGATGCGGGGGCGTGCCAAACGAGTGCTGGTCATCACGGTGGCGTCGGTTCTTGCCCTGCTCCTGGTCGTCAGCGACCGCCCACCCGCCCCGCGGATCGGTCCCGGGCCCGACGCGCCCACCGCCGTGGTCGCCCTCGGTGACAGCACCATGGCCGGTGAGGGCGCCGGCGACTACGAGCCCGGCACCCGAGGCGAGAACGGCGACTGGTGCCACCGCTCCACCCGCGCGCTGGTGCACCGCCTCGGGGTGCCCGGCGTGGACACCACCATCAACCTGGCCTGCTCCGGGGCGAACTCCGCGCAGGTGGGCCTCGGCGACGCCGTGCAGTACACGGAGCCGTCCCAGGCCGCCCGGCTGGGCGCCCTCGCGCGCGAGCACCGGGTGCTGGCCGTGGTGGTCGCGGTGGGCGCCAACGACGAGCCGCGCTTCGCCGACATCCTCAACCGGTGCGTGCAGGCGTGGCTGGGCCGGGGCGCCGAGTGCGGCGACGCCATGGCCCAGGAGTGGCCGCTGCGGATCAACGCGATGATCCCCAGGATCGAGCGCGCGCTGCGCGACATCCAGTCGGTCATGCGCGACGCCGGGTACCTGGACAGCTCCTACTCGCTGGTCGTCCAGTCCTACGCCGCTCCCCTGGCGCCCGGTTTCCCCGCGTCCCTGCAGAACTTCTCCGGCTGTCCCTTCCGCGGCAGCGACCTGCGCTGGGTGCAGGAGACCGGCATCACGCAGCTGGCCGAGGGCATCCGCACCGCGGCCCGCCGCACCGGCGCCCGGTACCTGGACCTGTCCCGCGCCGGCACCGGCCACGAGGCGTGCACCGGGGGCGAGGCCGACAGCGGCGAGTGGTTCACCCGGCTGACGGTGGACTGGGCCAGCCTCAACGACCAGGCCCGCGCCGGGCACGCCATGCAGGAGTCCTTCCACCCCAACGACCGCGGCCACGCCCAGTTCGGCCGCTGCCTGGGCCGGTTCCTGGTCTTGCCGGCCCGCGAGGCCGCCTGCGTGCCCGGCGCGAGCGGTAACCTCGACCTGCGGATCACCAGCCCCACCGGCTGACCGGGTACCGCTACCGTGTGCCGGTGACCGACGCACCCCCGCCCGACCGGCAGGTCAGCTACGACCGCAGGGCACTGGTCGTGGCCCACCTCGACGCCCACCCCGACAAGACCCACAGCTGGAGCGGGCGCTACGAGGCCGTGCTGCGCGAGCACCACCAGCGGCTGCTGGACGGGTTGCAGCGGCTGTTCGGGTTCAGCCTGGACCGGGAGGGCTGGCCGGCGGACGCGGCGGCGCTGGCCATGCTGTTCCGCGGCACCGTGGACTCCTGCCTGGCGCTGCGCACCCCGGGGTCGGGCTTCCTGGAGGGCGGGTTGATCATCGGGAAGCTGGAGAACGCGGGCCAGCGCGGAGAACACGTGTTGACCGCCCTCCACCGGATCCACGACCTCACCGAGCAGTCCCGCCAGGCCCACCTCGACATCCTGGCCACGCTGGTCGACCTCGCCTTCGGCGCCCCGGCCCAGCGGGTCGTCACCTCCGCCGACCTGCGGGCCATCGGGGTGGACGACACCCCGCCCCCCTTCCTGTCGGAGTACTTCGACGACTACTGAGGCCGCGCCGCCCCGTGTCGCCTCAGGTCAGCGGCAGCGGCCGGTCGAACACCCACTCCAGGCCGTCCTCCGGGTCGATCTGCTCGCCGACGCGGGTGAATCCCAGTGCGGCGACCAGCGCCAGCGACGCGGTGTTGTCCGGTGCCACGCTGGCCACGCACGTCCTGGCCCGCCCGGTGCCGGCCGCCCACCCGGTCAGCCCGAGCACCGCCTCCCGCGCCAGGCCCCGCCGGCGGTACTCGGGCAGCACCGCGTAGCCGATCTCCACCCGGCCCCGCTCGTCCGGGGCGCCGTGGAAGCCGGCCGTGCCCACCACGCGCTGCTCGTCGCGCAGCACCAGCGCCCGGTTCAGCCACGGCTGCTGGCTCGGGTCGGCGTTCAGCTGGGCCAGCCGCAGCTGGGCCGGCACGATCGGCGGCCAGGCCGGCGGCACGTCCACCCCCAGCAGCCGCCGCAACTGCGCCACATCGCCCGCCGCCACCCGCTGTAACACCGGCACGGGCAGGCACACCAGATCCAGTCGGCTGGTGGTGATCACTGAGGTCATCGGCACAGCATCACAGGACCACCCGGGGTGGGCACAGCGAATATGCCCGCCCGTGCGGCGCGGCCCCGGCGCGGCGAGTAGTACGCTTCCCGTATTAGTTAGTATGGTTTTCGTACTACTTGGAGGTGTGCGGTGGATGTCGACGGCCACGGGTCCGGGCGGCCGGACCTGAATGCGGCCCTGCGCCGCCTGCGCATCGAACTCGGCATCCTCAACGACAAGGTCGCCTCCGCCGCCGGCCTCAACCCGCGGGACCTGGACCTGCTGGACGTGGTCACCCACGACGGGCCCTGCACCCCCACGCAGCTGGCCGCGCGCACCGGAGTCCGCGCGGCGACGCTCACCGGCATGCTCGCCCGCCTGGAGCGCGACGGCTGGATCACCCGCACCCCCGACCGCAGCGACGGCCGGTCCGTGCACATCACGGCCGCTGCCCGCATCGAGCAGCTCACCACCCTCTACGCCACGGCGGACGCGCGCGTCGGCGACCTCACCGCGGCGTTCTCGCAGGAGGAGAAAACCGTGATCGCCCGGTTCCTCAACCAGGTCGCCGACGCCGCCCGACTGGCCAGCGACCAGCTCAGCCCCTCCGACGCGAGGACCTGACCACGCCACCGCACCAGGCCGGGGCACACGCATGCGCCCCGGCCTGCCCCGAGACCGGGCAGCCGATCCCGACCCGGTCCGGGGCACCCCACTCCCCGCAGCCCCACCAGAAAGGACTCGCCATGGCCGCACACCGTGCGCTCCCGCTGACCGGCCGGACCGCCCTGATCACCGGAGGAAGCCGCGGCGTCGGCGCCGCGAGCGCGCTGGCCCTCGGCGCGCTCGGCGCCGACGTCGTCATCACCTACCGCCACGACGCGACCGCGGCGAGCGCGGTCGTCGACCAGCTTCGAGCCGCCGGCGCGCACGCCTCCGCCGTGCTCGCCGACCTGGCGGCCGACCAGCCCGGGCAGGACATCGTGACCGCGTCCCGGGCGGTGCACCAGGAGTACGACATCGTCGTGGTCAACGCCCCCGCCCCGTTCTCGCGGGTGCCCCTGGCCCAACTGGACCCGGACGACCTCGGCGAGAAGGCGCGCATCGACACGGCCAGCCTGCACCGCATCTGCCTCGCCTTCGTCCCCGGCATGCGCCAGCGCCGATTCGGCCGGGTGATCGTGATCTCCTCGGGATCGTCGTGGGGCCCGACCGCGCCCGGCCTGGCCGCGCACGGGGTGAGCAAGGCCGCCATGGAGGCCTACGTCCGGTACGCGGCGACCGAACTGGCCGGCGAGGGGGTGACCATCAACGCGCTGCAACTGGGCATGGTCGTCACCGACGGCAGCAGCTCGGTCCCGGAGCAGGCCAGGAAGATCCTGACCGCAGCGACCCCGGGGGGACGCATCGCCGAGCCCGCCGACATCGGCAAGGTGGTCGCGCTACTGGCGGACCCGGCCAGTGAGTGGATCAGCGGGGCGGCCATTCCCGTCACCGGCGGGATGAACTACCCGCTGAACCTCAGCGCCGTGCTGTCCGCCGGTCGGTGACCAACCCGCCCGCGGCCTCGCCAGCTCCATCGCGAAACCGGCGGGCCCCCGCACCGCGGTGGCGGCCAGTCCGGGAGAACGACCCGCCACTGCACGACGTGATTTCTCGCCGCCTCGCCGCGGCCGCCCGCCGGGGGGCAACCGCTGGTGGGCGGCCAACGGCACGGACGCGATCACCAGGCCGGCGGCGCGTGCCCCTCGGCCGGCGTGGCCGCTCGGGCCCGCCGGCCGAGTTCGGCGCCCCAGACACCCACGATCACTCCGCCGAGTGAAAATCACTCGGCGACGCACTGTGACCGCGCAAGTACTCCTAGGCTTCGGAATATGGGCATTCCAACCGAAATGGTGGGCAGCATCCCCCGATCCGCCGAACTGCTCGCCGCCGCCGCGGCCGCGCAGTCCGGGGACCTCGACCACGCCGCCTTCCAGGCCTTACAGGACCAGGCGGTGCAGGACACGATCGCCACGCTGGAAGCGATCGGCTCACCCGTGGTCACCGACGGTGAGCAGAGCAAACCCAGCTTCGTGACCTATCCGATCGCGGGCGCCTCCGCCCTGTCCGACGGCGGGGTCGTCATCCCGTTCGCGGACGGACACCAGCGGCAACTCCCTCGGCTGACCGCTGGCCCGTTCCGCTACCAGGCGCACGCCGAGCAGTACCTGCGCACCGCGCAGCGCTACGCCACCGTCCCGGTCAAGCAGGCCGTGATCGCGCCCTCGGCGCTGAGCCTGCTCTACCCCGCCGACGGGATCCCCGGCTACCCCCGGGAGAAGTTCCTCGACGACCTGATCGCGGAAGCGGAGCGCGACATCCGGGGCTGCCTGGACGCGGGCGCCCACGTCGTGCAACTGGACTTCACCGAGGGCCGCCTGTCGCTGAAGCTGGACCCGAGCGGACAGGTGCTGCGCGACTTCGTCCACCTGAACAACCAGGTGCTGGCACGCTTCACCGACGCCGACCGCGCGCGGATCGGCGTGCACGCCTGCCCCGGCGCGGACCACGACTCCACGCACAGCCTCGACGTCGACTACGCCGACCTGCTGCCCACCCTGTTCCAGCTGACCGTGGGCAACTTCTACGTGCAGCTCGCCAGCGAGCCCGACCCCGACCGCGTCCTGCGGGTCATCGCCGACCACCTGCCGCCCCGGGCCCGCGTGTTCGTCGGGGTGACCGACCCCATCGATCCCCAGGTGGAAACCGCCGAGCAGGTCCGCGACCGGGTTCTGCAGGCCGCCGGCCACATCCCCCTGGACCAGCTCGGCACCTGCGACGACTGCGGCTTCGCCCCGTTCGCCGACGACCAGTCCACCTCCCGCGAGATCGCCTTCGCCAAGATCCGGGCCCGGCTGGACGGCACCGCGCAGGCCGCCGAGCACCTGGGCTGCTGAACCGGTGCCCCGCGACGGCGCACGGCGGGTGACCGAGCGTCACCACCGCGGTCACTCACCTGCGCACCGGTATTCCCCGGCCGGTCAATTGCCCGCAGCGCGGTCGCTGACCAGGGTTGCGTGATGGCCAGCGATTTACAGCGGAGAAAGACCTCCATCGTGTTCACCGCGATGGACGTCAACCGCGACGGTTTCCTGGAACGCGCCGACTTCGAGGCGTTGACCGACCGGTGGGTGGGCATTCGCGGCGAGACCGGCGCGGACCGGCTGCGCGAGATCATGATGGGCTGGTGGGACGCCGTGCACACGGCCTCCGCCAAGAACGGCGACCAGAAGGTCACCCTGGACGAGGTGATGACCGCGGTGGACACCCTGGGCGGCATGCTCGACCGCGTGGCGGCCACCGCCGAGTCGATGTTCGAGGCCGTGGACCAGGACGGCGACGGCCGCATCTCGCCGACCGAGTACGGGCGCATGATCCACGGCTGGACCGGTGCCGACACGCCCACCAACGACGCCTTCACCCGCCTCGACCTGGACGGCGACGGGTGGATCGGCACGTCGGAGTTCGTCCGCCACTGGGTGGAGTTCTGGGTCGGCGACGACGCGGACGCCCCCGGCACCCACCTGTTCGGCGCGGTCCCCGCGCCGGGGCCGCGACCCGGCGGAGGAGCCTGACCGGCACCTGCCCGGGCCGGGGCAGCCACGGCAGCTCAGCAGAGCCAGCCGTGGCTGCCCCACCACTACCGGCGCAGCCAGGACCGCTCCGCGCTGGCGACCTTGCTGCGCAACCACTTCATCACCCGGTCCTGCTCCGAGCCGACCGGGTTGTCGTGCACCAGGTAGGTCCACGTCGCCGAGGGCCGCCGAATCCCCACCGCGGCCAGATCCACACCCGACTCGTCCCACTCCAGCTTCTCGACGGTCTCCACGGTCTGGTCACGGGCCTGGTCCACGATCCGCTTGAACGCCGGGATCGCCGCCCGGTGGAACTCGTCCAGCGGGTCCTCCCGGGCCAACGCCCGCAGGTGGATGCCCTCCCGCAGGTCGGTCAGGAACTCCAGGTGCTCGGTCCAGCCCCGGTCCAGGTGGTGCAGCAGGACCAGCCGCGCCACCCGCGCCGCCTCCTGCTCACCCACCCCCTCGGTGAGATCGGCCCACCGCTCGGCGCACCGCTGCTCCAGCAGCCGCACGGCCACGTCCTCGCGCAACACCCGACCGCGGTACTCCAGCAGCACCTCACGCTGGTGCTCCACCAGCTTGCTGTACCGCCAGGTGTCGCGGTGGGTCTCCAGGTTCACCCCCTCGGCGACCCGCTGCGCGAAGTCCACCACCGCGGCGACGTTCGCACCGGTCACCTCCCCGTTGTCGGCCACCTCGCCCGGCACCTCGGCGTCGGGCGCGTACCCGGTCACCAGCTCGTCGCGCATGCTGGAGAAGAACACCGACCCGCCCGGGTCACCCTGCCGGCCGGCCCGGCCCCGCAACTGGTTGTCCAACCGGCTGCTCGGGTAGCGCCCCGACCCCACCACGTACAGCCCACCCAACGCGGCCACCTCGTCGTGGTCGGCGCCGTTGGCGCCCCCCAACCGGATGTCCGTGCCGCGCCCGGCCATCTGCGTGGACACCGTCACCGCGCCCAGCGCCCCCGCCTCGGCCACCACCGCGGCCTCCTCGGCGTCGTTGCGGGCGTTGAGCACCACCACGTTCTCCACGCCCGCCGCGGTCAGCTTCCGCGCCAGCCGCTCCGACTCGGCCACGTCCAGCGTGCCCACCAGCACCGGCCGCCCGGTGGCGTGCACCTCGGCGACCTCCGCCACCAGCGCCGCCTCCTTGTCGGCCACGGACGCGAACACCCGGTCCGGCTCGTCCACCCGGATGCACGGCCGGTTGGGCGGGATCACCGCGGCTTCCAACCCGTAGAACTCCCGCAGCTGCTCGGCCACGGCCACCGCGGTGCCCGTCATCCCGCACACCCGCGGGTAGCGCCCCACCAGCGCCTGCACCGTGATGCTGTCCAGCACCTCCCCGCCCCGGCTGACCGGCAGCGACTCCTTGACCTCCACCGCCGCCTGCAGACCGTCCGGCCAGCGCTGCAACCGCGCCACCCGGCCACGCGACTCGCTGATCAGCTGCACCCGGCCGTCCCGGACGATGTAGTCGACGTCCCGCCGCAGCAGCGCGTGCGCGTGCAACGCCACGTTCACCGCCGCCAGCCGCCCGGCGTGCTCGTCGGAGTACAGGTCGATACCGCCCAGCGCGGCCTCCACCGCCTCGGCGCCCGCGCCGGTCAGGTACACGCTGCGCCGGTTGTCGTCGATCTCGTAGTGCACCTCGGCGCGCAGCCGCCGCACCACCTCCGACACCGCCCGGTCGGCCTCCACCTCACCGGCCGACCCGGCCAGCACCAACGGCACGCGCGCCTCGTCCACCAGCACCGAGTCAGCCTCGTCGATGAGGGCCACCCCCGGCTCGGGCAGCACCAGCTCCGCCACGTCCGTGCACAGCCGATCCCGCAGCAGGTCGAACCCGATCTCGCTGACCGCCCCGTAGGTCACGTCCGCGGCGTAGGCGCGGCGCCGCTCCTCACGGGTGCTGGACTGCCCCACCCACGCCACCGACACACCCAGCAGCGCGTACACCGGCGCCATCCACTCCGCGTCGCGACGCGCCAGGTAGTCGTTCACCGACAGCACGTGCACGCGCTCGCCGCGCAGCGCGTACCCGGCGGCGGCCAGCGCGCCGGCCAGCGTCTTGCCCTCACCGGTGGCCATCTCCACCACGTGCCCGGTCAAAAGCCCCAGCGTGCCCAGCAGCTGCACGTCGTAGGGGCGCTCGTCCAGCGCCCGGCGCGCGGCCTCCCGCCCGAGGGCGCACAGCTCCACCAGGTCGCGATCACCGAACCGGCCGCCGGCGGACTCGCGCAGCGCGCCGGCGGCCTCGGTCAGCTCCTCGTCGGACAGGCCCTGGGCCCACTGCTCGCGCGCGCCAGCCTGGCGCACCAGGGGTTCGTATCGCGACAGGTCGGCTGAACCCGGTCGTTGCAACAGCCGACGCGCCCGAGCCTTCAACCGCCCGACGAACGCACCCACGGCCGACCTCCGTCTTCTCGATCACCACCGGCGTCCGCGATGGTGTTGGCCATCGACGGCGCTCCCGGCCAACGCGTGAGCACCGCACCAAAGTTCCGCAGTCGTCCCTACCAGCTGCCCCAGCTGGCCGGGATACTCTGCCACCCGGTGCGCCGGCCCCGGTGCGCGGGCGGCCCCGCCGTGGTCGGCCCCGGGGTTTGGGTCTCGGTTGTGTCAGCCCCGGTTGTGTCGGTCCGGGCCGACACGACGGGTTCCTACCCTGGCGGGGTGCAGTCTGAGTCCTTGGCCAGGGTCGCCGCCGTGCTCGCCGAGCCGGCCCGGGCCGCCATGTGCCTGGCGTTGCTGGACGGACGAGCGTGGACGGTGGGCGAGTTGGCCCGGGCCGCCGGGGTGGCGCCCTCCACCGCCAGTGAGCACGTCGCCCGGCTGACCGAGGCGGGGTTTCTCACCGGCGCTCGGCAGGGACGGCACCGCTACGTCCGCCTGGCCGACGCCGAGATCGCCGACCTGGTCGAGCGCCTGGCGCAGCACGCCGAGCAGCGCCCGGTGGTGGGGCTGCGGCCCACGCTGCGGGCCCGCCGGCTCGCGTTCGCCCGGACCTGTTATGACCACCTGGCCGGGGCGTTGGGGGTGGCGCTGCGCGAGGGCATGGTCAGCCGGGGGCTGGTGGACACCAGCACGGGCCTGGCCCTGACGTCTCGGGGACGGTCGGTGCTGGACGAGTTGGGCGTGGTGGTCGCCGACACCGCACGCTCGCGCCGGCCGGTGCTGCGGGACTGCCTGGACTGGACCGAGCGGCGCGAGCACCTGGCCGGCGCGGTGCCAGCGGCCCTGCTGTCCCGGGCGGTGGCGGCTGGCTGGCTGGCGGTGGGTGAGCACCGGGAGGTCCGCGTGCAGCCGTCCGCCCGGCAGCCGTTGTCCGTGCTGGGTGTCCGCGTCGAGGAGCTGGTCGCCGGTGCGGAGGGCTCTGGGTGACTGCTTTTTGTGGCTACTGAAGGCATCAGCTTGTCAGAGCAAGCAACCAGGCCGGCGGGCTCCACCCCCGCGGGTGCCTCGGATGACGAAGCTGGCACCGGGGCTGCCCAGCCACAGGACGGCTGCCGCGACCTACGTGTGCCTCGACCCCCGTAGCGAACTCATCGGCGAACTCTGGCACCCGCAGCGCCGATTTCAGCGCCCGCTGGGCCAAGCACACCGTGCGCCGCCACTCGCGCGGGCGCACGGTCGTCAGCCACCCGGCCGTCGGCCGGATGGACCTGGCGTACGACGACTTCGCGCTGCCCGGCGACCCGCACGTCTGCATCACCACCTAGACCGCGGATCCCGGCACGCCCAGCGCTGACGGTCGCACACTGCTGCCGACCTGGGCCGAGAGCCAGAAGCAGCGGCGGACCCTCAACGAAGTACGCGGTGCCCACCCCCGGTCAGGCCGGCTCGGGTGAGCGGTAGTAGGAGATCGCGCCGGTGCGCTCCAGGTCGTCCTCGCGGATCGCCTCCGCGTCCAGGGCGACCCTGACGGTGTTGCTGACCACCACACCGCCGCCCGGCAGCTCGTCCTGCCAGGACACCCCGAAGTCGTGCCGGTTGATGACCGCCCTCGCCTCGAACCCGACCCGGCGCAGCATCCCCCGGTTCTCCTCCCCCTCCCAGAACGGCGTCTGCCACTGGCCGAGGTAGACCACCTCCAGCGGAACCGACCGGGTCACCCCGCGGATCGTCAGGTCCGCGGTGGCCCAGGCCTGCGTGCTGCCGGTCTGCTCGGTCACCCGCCCGGCGAAGCCGATCGTGGGGAAGTGCTCCACGTCGAAGAAGTCCGCGCTGCGCAGGTGGGCGTCCCGGGCGGGCTCGCCGGTCCACAGCCTGGTGGCGTCGATCTCGCCCTGGAACGTCGTGTCCAGCACGTGTTCGGGGTCGAACCGCAGGCTGCCGTGGATGTCCTTGAACAGCCCCCGCACCCACGTGATCATCATGTGCCGGGCCCGGAACTCGGCCTCGGTGTGGCCCGGCTCGAAGATCCAGGTGGTCATGGCGTCCTCCCACCGGATGTCGTCGGTCGCGGACCCGCCCCGGCCCGCGTGTCAGCGCACCACGCCTCCAGTGTTCGACACCCGTTCGCGGAGCGCATGCGCGGTGTGTGCTCGTCCTCTGTGCTTGGTCGGGGGGTGCGGGTTGAAAGCTACTTTTGGTTGACACTGAAATCACCCTAACGAGTGAATTCCGGGGTGGCTGGGGTGACAGAACCGGAAAGGCCTTGCGTTACCGCCCCCGGCCGCGGGCATCAGCAGGCCCCGGGGCGCGCCGTGGCACGCGACGATTGCGTCGGCGTGTCGCGATCAGCATGCTCAGGGCAGGACGTACCCCTGCCCGACGAGACGAGGGACCATGCCGGACGCTGACGTGATCGTGGTGGGTGGTGGGCTGGCAGGACTGGTCGCCACCGCCGAGCTGGCCGACGCCGGCCGCCGGGTGCTGCTGCTGGACCAGGAGCCGGAGTCGAACCTGGGCGGGCAGGCGTTCTGGTCGTTCGGCGGACTGTTCCTGGTCGACTCCCCCGAACAGCGCCGCATGGGCATCAAGGACTCCGCCGAGCTGGCGCTGCAGGACTGGCTGGGCAGCGCCGGCTTCGACCGGGACCCCGACCAGCCCACCGGTGCGGACCACTGGGCACGGCAGTGGGCCCGCGCCTACGTGGACTTCGCCGCCGGCGAGAAGCGGTCCTGGCTGTACCGGCAGGGCGTGCGCTGGTTCCCCATCGTCGGGTGGGCCGAGCGGGGCGGCTACCTGGCCGACGGACACGGCAACTCGGTGCCCCGCTTCCACATCACCTGGGGCACCGGCCCCGGGCTGGTGGCACCCTTCGTCCGGCGCGTGCGCGCCGCGGTCGACCAGGGACTGGTCACGCTGCGGTTCCGACACCGGGTGGACGAGCTGACCGTGACCAACGGGGCGGTCGACGGGGTGCGCGGCGCCCTGCTGGAGCCCAGCACGGCCGCCCGAGGCACCCGCAGCTCCCGCACCGAGACCGGCCAGTTCGAGCTGCACGCCCCCGTGGTGATCGTGACCTCCGGCGGCATCGGCGCCAACCACGACCTGGTCCGGCAGAACTGGCCGGCCCGGCTGGGCAACCCGCCCCGCCGGCTGATCTCCGGTGTTCCCGAGCACGTGGACGGCCGGATGCTCGCGATCAGCGAGGCCGCGGGCGCCCGCGTGGTCAACCGGGACCGGATGTGGCACTACACCGAGGGAATCCAGAACTGGAACCCGATCTGGGCCCGGCACGGCATCCGGATCCTGCCCGGGCCGTCCTCCCTGTGGCTCGACGCGCGGGGCCGCCGCTTCCCCGCCCCGAACTTCCCCGGCTTCGACACGCTGGGCACCCTCAAGGCGATCAGCGACACCGGCTACGACTACTCCTGGTTCGTGCTCACCCAGAAGATCCTGGAGAAGGAGTTCGCGCTGTCGGGCTCCGAGCAGAACCCGGACCTGACGGGCAAGGACATCCGGCTGACCCTGGCCCGCGTGCGCCCGGGCGCGCCCGCCCCGGTGGAGGCGTTCAAGCAGCGGGGCGTCGACTTCGTCGTCGCCACCACCCTGCCCGAACTGGTCGAGAAGATGAACAAGCTGACCGACGAGCCCCTGCTCGACGCGGCCGAGCTGCACCGGCAGATCGTCGCGCGCGACCGGGAGATCGACAACGCGTTCACCAAGGACCTGCAGGTGGCCGCGATCCACAACGCCCGCCGGTACCTGGGGGACCGCCTGGCGCGCACCGCCACCCCGCACCGGATCCTCGACCCGGCGGCCGGGCCGCTGATCGCGGTCCGGCTCAACATCCTCACCCGCAAGACCCTGGGCGGCCTGCAGACCGACCTGTCCGGCCGGGTGCTGCGCGCTGACGCCACCCCGCTGCCCGGGCTGTACGCCGCGGGTGAGGTCGCCGGGTTCGGAGGCGGCGGCGTGCACGGCTACCGCTCCCTGGAGGGCACCTTCCTGGGCGGGTGCCTGTTCAGCGGCCGGCAGGCCGGCCGCGCCGCCGCCCAGGCGACCGCGGCCTGACCCTCGACACCAACCCGACCACCCGCACCGCGGCGGCCGGCCGTCAGACCGCTGGCGGCCGGTCCTCGAACGGCGTGGACAGCACCACCGTGGTGCGGGTGGACACGTTGGCCGACTCGCGGATCTGCCGCAGCAGCTCCTCCAGGCCGGCCGGTGAACTCACCCGCACCCGCAGGATGTAGGACTCGTCACCGGCCACCGAGTAGCACGCCTCGATCTGCGGCAGGTGTTCCAGCCGCTGCGGGTAGTCGTCCGGCGCCGCCGGGTCGAACGGCGTCAGCGAGATGAACGCGGTGAGCGGCAGCCCGATCTGCTCGCCGTCCAACCGGGCCGCGTACCCCCGCAGCACCCCGCGCTGTTCCAGCCGCCGCACCCGCTGGTGCACCGCCGACACGCTCAGCCCCACGCGTTCGGCCAGGTCGGTGAAGCTGCACCGGCCGTCCACGGCCAGCTCACGCAAGATGGCCCGATCCGTGGGCTCCAGCGGGTTACCCGTGCTCACCGGCCCTCCCCTTCCTGCCGCTCGATGTCGCGCCGCACACGCCTCACCCCGCGCCGCCGCGTCAGGCGGGCAGCGCCACCAGCTCGTGCGGCTGGTTGTTCAGCCGCTCGACGCCGGACTCGGTGACCACCACGATGTCCTCGATGCGGGCGCCCCACCGCTGCGGCAGGTAGATGCCCGGCTCCACGCTGAAGGCCATGCCGGGCTGGAGGGTCAGCGGGTTGCCGCCCACGATGTAGGGCTCCTCGTGCACGTCCAGGCCGATGCCGTGGCCGGTGCGGTGCACGAAGTACTCGCCGAACCCGGCGTCGGCGATGACCTGCCGCGCGGCCGCGTCGATCGCCTCGGCGCTCACCCCCGGCCGGACCGCGGCCACCGCGGCCTGCTGGGCCGCGCGCAGCACCGCGTAGGTGTCCGCCACGTCCGCGTCCCGGGGCTGGCCCAGCACGTAGGTGCGGGTGCAGTCGGAGTTGTAGCCGGAGGCCACCGGTCCCCCGATGTCCACGACCACCACGTCACCCGCCTCGATCACCCGGTCGGAGACCTCGTGGTGCGGGCTGGCGCCGTTGGGCCCGGACCCCACGATGACGAAGGCGGCCTCGGTGTGGCCCTCGGCCACGATCGCGGCGGCGATGTCCGCCCCCACCTCGGCCTCGGTGCGCCCCGGCCGCAGCCACTCCCCCATCCGGGCGTGCACCCGGTCGATGGCCGCGCCGGCCTCGCGCAGCGCCGCGATCTCCGCGGCGTCCTTGCGCATGCGCAGCTCCCGCAGCACCGGGCCGGCCAGCACCTGCTCGGCGCCGGGCAGCGCCGCCCGCATCCGCAGCACGTGCAGCGCCGCCATCATGTCGGCCACCCCCACCCGGCGCGGCTGGCCGTCCGCGGCCCGCACCAGGTCCGCCACCAGCTCATACGGGTCCTGGCCGTCCACCCAGGTCCGGACCGCCACACCCAGCTCACCCAACGGCAGACCGGCGTAGCCGGGCTGTTCCAGCTTGGGCACCACCAGCACCGGCTCGGCCGAGCTGCCCGCGGCGGGCACGACCAGACAGGTGAGCCGTTCGAAGGACTGCCCCCCGGCGCCGATCAGGTACCGCAGGTCCGAGCCTGGCGTGACCAGCAGGGCGGCGACATCGGCCTGGGCCGCGGCACCGGCGGTGCGCTCCAGGCGGGCGCGCAGGGCGGCGACGTCAAGAGTGGCGGTGGTGCTGGTGGACATGAGCGGAAGCCTAGTCGGCGAGATCGGGGCGCGCGTCCGCCGCCTCGCCCAGCCGCCGCCCCCTGTGCGGGGCAGGCCGGAGGTGGGCTGGCAGGCTTGGCGGCGTGAACGCGCCCCTCGTGCTGCTGGACGCGGCCAGCCTGTGGTTCCGGTCCTTCTACGCCCTCCCCGAGTCGCTGACGGCGCCCGACGGCAGCCCGGTCAACGCGGTTCGCGGCTTCACCGACACCCTCGCGCGCATCCTGACCGACCGCCGCCCCGCCCGGCTGGTGGTGTGCCTGGACGCCGACTGGCGACCGGAGTTCCGCGTCGCGGCCCTGCCCTCCTACAAGGCGCACCGGGTGGCCGACACCAGCACCGGCGAGGAGGAGGTGCCCGACAACCTCACCCCGCAGGTGCCGATCATCCTCGACCTGCTCGACGCCGCCGGCATCGCCACGGCCGAGGCGGCCGGCTACGAGGCCGACGACGTGATCGGCACCCTGACCGCGCGGGAGCGGCAGCGGCCGGTCGAGGTGGTCACCGGCGACCGGGACCTCTTCCAGGTGGTGCGCGCCGAACCCACCCCGGCCACCGTGGTCTACGTGGGCAAGGGCTGGGCCAAGGCCGAGGTGCTGGGCCCAGCCGAGCTGGCGGCCCGCTACCAGCTGCCCGCCACCGACCCGGGCTCGGCCTACGCGGACGTGGCCGTGCTGCGCGGCGACCCCTCCGACGGCCTGCCCGGGGTGGCGGGGATCGGCGAGAAGACCGCGGTGAAGCTGATCAACCACTTCGGGTCGCTGGCGGCGGTGCTCGCGGCCGTGCACGACGGCCGGGACCGCGTCCTGAGCACCCGGGAGCGCAACAGCCTCACCGCCGCCGAGGACTACCTGGCGGTGGCCCCCACGGTGGTGCGGGTGGCCACCGACGCGCCGGTGCACCTGGACCGCCCGGACGAGGTGCCGGCCCAGCCGGCCGACCCGCGGCGGCTGGCCGAGTTGGGCCGCCGGTGGGGCCTGGGCCGCACCGTGGACCGGTTGGTGGCCGCACTGGAGCAGGCCGGGCGGGGCTGACCCGCCCGGCCCGGCCGGGGCGGGGTCAGCGGCGAGCGCGGCCACCCCGTGATCGGGTGGGCCGTTGCCGCACCCACGTCGCCCGCCAGTGGTATCCGTCCTGCTCGGCGCGTTCCACCCGGACCTCGACCTCCTCGCCGGCGCGCAGCAGCCGGAACCCGCCCGGACCCAGCCCGGGGCTGGCGGGGTCGATGCCCGAGTAGTGCGTCCAGATCGGACTGTCCACCGCCGGGGACTCGACGACCCCCCAGCCCTCGTCCACGTGCCACTCCCGCACCCGGCCCCGGTGCACCGGGTCGCGCTGCCCTGTCATGGCCCCAGTGTCGACCCCGAGCACCCCACCCGTCGCCGAAAAAAAGGGGGCCCGCCAGGCCGGCGGACCCCCAGGAGGCCGGGGGACGATCAGCTCCGGGCGGGGTCGACGCCGAACGTCGCGGCCAAATCGTCCAGGATCACGTGGGCGCCCTGCAGCCCCACCGCCGTCATCCAGGTGGTGTCGTCCACATCCCGCGTGGCACCGGTGAGCTGCCCCCACAGCGGGTTGGCCTGGAAGCTGTCGCGCTGCCGCGCGGAGTCGCCCTTCTCGTCCTGCCAGGTGCTGACGAAGATCTGGTCCGCGTCCAGGTCGGTGATGCGCTCCGGGCTGAGGTCGACGGCGATCTTGGCCGGGTCGTCGGTCTGCGCGGCCGGGGTCCGGGCCAGACCGGCGTCGGCCAGCACGATCCCGGAGAAGGAGTGCGGGGTGTAGAGCCGCACGGTCTGCTCGTCGGTGAAGCGCACCACCGACACCGTGGGGTTCTTGCCCAGCTTGGCGCGGATCGCGTCGCCGACGCGCTGGGCCCGCCGCTCGTAGTCGCCGATCTTCTGCTCGGCCAGGTCCTCCTTGCCCAGCGCCCTGGCCAGCAGCCGGATGTTCTCCTTCCAGGTGGGGCCGGTGCTGGTCGTGAACACGGTCGGCACCTGGGCGGACAGCTGGGTGTAGAGCGACTCGTGGCGCACCTTGGCCGAGACGATCAAATCCGGTTCGGTGGCCAGGATCTGCTCCACCGACGGGCTGGTCAGGGTGCCGACGCTGACGGCGTCCTTGCCGTAGGTCTGCGCGTCCGCCCCCAAATAGGCCGGCAGCGTGTCCTTGATGCTGCGGTAACTGGTGTAGGCGACCACCTGGGTCTGCAGCGCGATGGCGGCGTCCACGAAGCTCGCGTCCAGCGCGGCCACCCGCTGCGGCTGCTTGTCGATCGTGGTGCTGCCCATGGCGTGCTCGACCGTGCGGGGGAAACCGGCCGCGGTCGCGGCGGCCGAGCCCGAACCGGACACGCCCGCCGCGGTGGTGTCCGCACCGCCCGCGCCGCAACCGGCCAGGCCCACGGTGAGTGCGACCAGGGCTGCCGTGCTGACCCAGCGGACGGGTAGCAGTCGACGCAGGGACGTTCGCATGGGTGCTCCTCGGTGCCCGGTCACGACTCGGCCAGGCGGAACGCTGGTGGGTGGGTGGACAGCGGCCGGCGGGGCACCACCGGGCGTGGCCTCAGGAAAACACCCGGGATGTTAGGCGAGCCTAACCACGCAATCAAGGCGCGTGACCTCGGTGAAACCCACCGGTCCCCACCCCGTCACCCCGCATCAGCCGGCCAGCACCCGCGCCTCGGTCTCCGGATCCACCCCGACCGCGGGACGATCCGGACGCTGCGGTGGCTCTCCACCCAGGCCCCGCAGCCACGCCCAGGTGTCGGCCACCGTCTCCGCGACCGGCCGGCACCGCAGCCCGGCCGCGACCGCCTTGGTCACGTCCGCCTGGTGCAGCATGTCGTACAGCTCGCCCGGCGGGATCCAGATCGGCAACTGCGTCCACGGCTGGATCCCCGCGGCGAGAATCACCTCCGGATCCGTCCAGCGCAGCTCCGCCGCGGCCCCGGTGGCCCGCACACACGCCCGCAGCAGCTCCCCCGTGGTGGTGTGCCCCGGCGGGCTCACCAGGTTGTAGGCGCCGCCCCGGCCGGCCTCGACCGCCTCCAGGGTCCACCCGGCCAGATCACGCACGTCGACGTACTGCAACGGCAGATCGCGCGGCCCCGGCGCCAGCACCGGGCCACCCCGCGCGATGCGCCGCAGCCACCAGGGCAGCCGGCCCACGTTCTCCCCCGGCCCGATGATCAGCCCCGCACGGACCAGCAGCGCCCGATCCCCGAAAACCGCACCCGCCGCCAGCTCACCGCCGCGCTTGGCCCGCTGGTAGTCCACCTCACCGTCATCCGGGGAGGCCTCGACCAGCGGGCCGTCCTCAGCCAACCCGGGCCGCGCCGGATAGGCGTACACCGACCGGCTGGAGATGTAGACGAACCGCCCAACGCGGCCGGCCAGCAGCCGCGCCGCGTCCCGCACCACCCGCGGCGCCCCGCTCCAGGTGTCCACCACCGCGTCCCACGCGCCCCGCTCCAGCGCCGCCAGGCCGCCGGGTGCGACCCGGTCACCGCGCAGCACGGCCACCCCGGGCGGCGGCGCGTGACGGCCCCGGTGGAACACGCTCACCCGCCAGCCCCGCTCCACCGCCGCCTCGGCGATCGCCCGGCCCACGAATTCCGTCCCCCCGAGGATCAACAGCTCCATGCCGCCCGACTCTGCCACCCCACCCGCGCCGCCCCGGCCACTGATCGCTGTGAGCTGACGGATCAGCGCGGACCACTCGACCCGGTCCGACTACCCACCCACACCTGCCCCAGCCGCACCCGCGCCATCCCCCGCCGCCGGGCACTCGCCCTGGCCCACAGCCGGCCGCCCACCCCGTAGCACAGGCCCGCCACCACCAGACCGGCCAGCGCGTCGGCCACGTAGTGGTAGCGGGTGTAGACCACCGCCACGGTCAACCCCACCACCACCGGCACGAGCGCGGCGACCACCCGCCAGCCGTGGATCCGGCGCAACACCAGCAGCACCACCCAGGCCGCGGCCACGTGCGACGAGGGAAAGCACGCGCCCGCCGGATCGGCGTGCGCCATCACGAACTGCTGCGCGGGAACCACCACGTAACCCGACAGGCTCGGCTGCGCGAACACCTCCGCCAACGCGACCACCGGCCCCCGCAACGGCACCACCACGAACCCCAGATAACACACGTAAAGCGCGGCCAACAACAGGCAGACAAACAATTCCAGCTCCCGCCACCGACGCCGCACAACGAGCAACAAAGGCGGCACCACCAACAACGGGTAGTACGCCGAATAACACGCCATCATGATCTCGTTCAACGGCCGCGACGCGATCCGGTCGAACAGGAGATTGGGCTGCGCACCGAACACGACCCACTCCACCGAGATCATCTCCGAATCCAGGAACCGCCCCCACAACACCAGCACGTACCGCTGCACCATCGGGTACAGCAGCGGCACCACCAACAACGGGTACACCAGGTGAAACAGCACCACCCAGGGCCGCGTCGGACAACGCCCCTCCCACACGGCCACCACCAGCACCGACACCGCGAACAGACCGAGGGAACACACCAGCCACCCCCAGTCCGCCACCCTGCCGTGAAACGCCACGACCAACAGCGAAACCACGGTAAGGTACAACAGGGTGAGCACGTCAGCAGGTCGTATCCGCATATCTTCCCCGAACGGGTGAGATCGCCGTTCCCGGGCCATTAACACCAGAAGATCCAGGTGAGAATAACCGTTTTCGCGGGTACGCGTGAAACGGCCGAGAGCAGACGGCACCACACCACCACGTGGGCAAAACACGGCACCGCTGGGGAGGAACGGTATGCCCGACGTCTTCGACAAGTGCCGCACCTGGCACGCCTACGAGACGGTCGTCACCGCCGGCGTGTACCCCTACTACCGCACCCTGACCGACCGCACCGACGCCACCACCGTGCAGATCGAGGGACGCCAGGTGCTCATGGCCGGCTCCAACGACTACCTCGGCCTGTCCACCGACCCCAGGGTCATCGCCGCGGCGACCACCGCCGCCCACCGGTTCGGCACCTCCTGCTCCGGCTCCCGCCTGCTCAACGGCACCCTGACCCTGCACGAGGAACTCGAAGCCCGGCTGGCCGCCTTCCTGCACCGCGAAGCCGCGATCGTCGCCACCACCGGCTACCAGACCAACCTGGCCATCGCCGCCCTGCTCGGCCGCGACGACGTCGTCTTCGCCGACCGCCGCAACCACGCCTCCCTGGTCGACGCCATCCGACTGGGCCACGCCAAGCACCGCCGCTACCGCCACAACGACATGGCCCACCTCAAGGAACTGCTGTCCACCGCCGACCCGGCCGCCGGCCGCCTCATCGTCACCGACGGCGTGTTCTCCATGGACGGCGACCTCTGCGACCTACCCGGCATCGTCGAACTCGCCCAGCAGCACCACGCCCGCGTCATGGTCGACAGCGCCCACGACATCGGCCTGCTCGGCGTCCGGGGCAGCGGCGCCGCCGAGCACTTCCGCCTGGAAGAACAGGTCGACCTGGTCATGGCCACCCTGTCCAAGTGCTTCGGCTCCCTGGGCGGCGTGCTCGCCGGACCAGCCGAGGTCATCAACTACGTGCGCCACCGCAGCCGGTCCATCCTCTTCTCCGCGGCCATGCCACCGGCCAACGCCGCCGCCGCGCTCGCCGCCCTGGACATCATCCGCACCGAACCCGAACGCCGACACCGCACCCTGGACCTCGCCGAGGCCCTGCACAACGGGCTGCGGGCCCTCGGCTTCGACACCGGCCGCTCCGTCAGCCCGGTCGTGCCCGTGCACATCGGCGACGACATGACCTGCCTGCGGTTCTGGACCGAACTGTTCGCCGAGGGGATCTTCACCAACGCCGTCATGCCCCCGGCCGTACCCGACGGCCAGGCCGTCATCCGGGCCAGCCTGTCGGCCCAGCACACCGACAGCCACCTCGCCCGCACCCTCGACGCCTTCGCCGCGGTCGGCCGCCGCCTCGACGTCATCCCACCCATCCCACCCAGCACCTACCAGCCGGTCAGCATCGCCCGCGCCACCTGACCCACCGCTGAGCGGAAAGGGACACCCGCCCGTGCCACAGAGGCCACCTCCCCCGCCGCACACCCACGACGACCAGCTCACCGTCACCCCGGTCCGCACCCGCGCGGACCGCACCGCCTTCATCCGCCAGCCCTACCCCCTCTACCGGGACGACCCGCACTGGGTGTGCCCGCTGGAACACGAACGCCGCGCCTTCCTCAACCCGCGCCGCAACCCGTTCTTCGACTTCGGCGCCGTCCAACTCTTCCTCGCCCGCCGCCACGGCCACCCGGTCGGCCGCATCGCCGCCGTGCTCAACCCCCGCCACAACCAGACCCACGGCACCCAGCACGGCTTCTTCGGCCTGTTCGAGTGCGTCAACGACCAGCCCACCGCCCGCGCCCTCATCAGCACCGCCCAGGACTGGCTGCGCCAGCGGGGACACCACAGCATGCTCGGCCCGGTCAACTTCTCCACCAACCACGAGTGCGGACTGCTCGTGGCCGGCTTCACCGACACCCCCGCCGTCCTGATGCCCCACAACCCCGCCTACTACCCCACCCTGCTGGAGAACTGCGGCCTGACCAAGGCCAAGGACCTGTGGTCCTGGCGGCTGCCCACCACCGCCCCGGTGCGCCGGCTCGCCGCGGTCGCCGACACCGTCCGCCGCCGGGACGGCCTGCGGGTGCGGCCCCTGGACCGCCGCGCCTTCGCCGCCGAGATCGCCCGCGTCAAGGACGTCTACCACAGCGCCTGGCAGCACAACTGGGGCTTCAGCCCGATGACCGACGGCGAGTTCGACCACCTGGCCGCCACCCTGCGCCCCGTGCTGGACCCGGACCTGGTGCGCATCGCCGAGGTGCACGGCCACCCCGCGGGATTCGCCCTGCTGGTGCCCGACGCCAACCAGGCCATCCGCGCCGCCCGCGGCCGCCTGACCACCTGCGGCCTGCCACTCGGACTGGTCCGGATGCTGCGTGCCGCCCGCACCATCCGCCGGGCCCGCGCCGTGGCCGTCGGCGTCAAGGAGCGCTACCGGGGCCGGGGCCTGGAGGTGCTCTTCTACGTCGACCTGCTGCGCGCCGCCCACCAGCGCGGCTACACCGAGATCGACATCTCCTGGATCCTGGAGGACAACCACGCGGCCAACCGGGCCGTCGCCGCGCTCGGCGCGACCCGAACCAAGACCCACCGCATCTACCGCCTGGACGACGCCCCGTGCGCGTCCTGCTGACCGGAGCCACCGGGTTCATCGGCCGCCGCCTGGCAGACCACCTGCTCGCCCGCGGCCAGCCCTTCACCGCCCTGGTCCGCGACCACACCGACCCGGTGGCCACCGCGCTGGCCGCCACCCGCCTGGCGCGGATCGTCCCCGGCGACGTGACCACCGGCGCCGGCCTGGTCCCCGCACTGCGCGACGCCGACTGCGTGATCCACCTGGCCGGCGCCACCACGGCCGCCGCCACCGCCGACTTCTTCCGGGTCAACGCCTGGGGCACCCGCCTGCTGTGCGCGGCGGCCAGCCGCCAGGCACGGCCACCCCGCATCGTCTACTGCTCCTCGCTGGCCGCCGCCGGCCCCACCACCGCCGGCCGCCCGCGCGCCGAACACCAGTCCCCCACCCCGGTCTCCGCCTACGGCCGCAGCAAGCTCGCCGGCGAGCACGCCCTGCGCGGCCACTGCCTGACCCTGCCCGGCATCGTGATCCGCCCACCGATCGTCTACGGCCCCGGCGACCACGACTTCCTGCCCGCCCTGACCGCGATGGTGCGTCTCGGCGCCGTGCTCACCTGCGGGTCCGGTGAGCGGTGGTACTCCCTGATCCACGTCGACGACCTGTGCCGCGCCCTGCTCGCCGCGACCGAACACGGCCACCTGCTGCGGGCGGACTCCCCCACCGCCGGCGTCTACCACGTCAGCGACGGCGTGGAGCACAACCTGCGCGCGCTGGCCACCCGCCTCGCGACCGCCCTGGGCCGCCGCCCACCCCGCCTGCTGGCGGTACCCCCCGCGGTCGCGGCCCTGGCCGCGCACGCCGCGCACGCCCTGGCAGCACCCCGTGGCCGCGCCCCCATGCTCAGCCCGGACAAGCTCCGCGAAGCCCGCTGCCCCGCCTGGACTTGCACCAGCGACCGCGCCGCCGCGGAACTGGGGTTCACCGCCGAGGTCGACCTGGCCGCGGGCCTGAGCGGGCTGCTCGCCGGGCGCGTGGGCTCAGACCGGCACTGACGCCCGCACCACGGCCACCGGGCAGAGCGCGTGGTGGAGCACGGCCTGGCTGGTCGAGCCGAGCAGCATGCCGGCGAACCCGCCTCGGCCGCGCGAGCCCACCACCAACAGCTGCGCGCCGGCGGACTGTTCGAGCAGGGTGCGCACGGGCCGTTCCACGGTGACCAGCGCGCGCACCTCCACCTGGGGGTAGCGCGACTGCCAGACGGCCAGGTGGTCGGCCAGGGCGCGCTCCTCCTCCCCCAGCAGGCTCTCCCAGTCGACGCTGACGCCGGTGAGCCCGAAGACCGTGCCCATGCTGGTGTCGGTCCAGGTGTGCGCCGCCACCAGGGGGACCCCGCGCGCGGCCGCGGCGGCGAAGGCGAACTCGGTGGCGCGGTCACTGGCCGGCGAGCCGTCGACCCCGACCACCACCGGTCCCCGCTGTGGGGGTGGGCTGTCCGGGGTGGGGCCGCGCACGACCACCACCGGGCAGTGGCCGTGGGCGGCCAGTGCCACGGCGGTGGAGCCGACGAGCAGGCCGCTGAACCCGCCCAGGCCACGGGAGCCCAGCACCACGAGGGCGGCGGATTCGGACTCCCGGACCAGCGCCTCGGTGGCCGCCCCGGTCACCAGGTCGGCGGTGACCCGGGCGCCCGGCACGAGGCCGGTCACCGCCTCGCGGGCGGTGCGCAGGTACTGCTCGGCCTGGTCGCGCAGGGCCTGGTGGTACTGGGCGGGCACCGAGGCGACCGGTGGATGGCGAACCAGCGGCCAGATGTCGGCGTGCACCAGCCGCAGCTCGACACCGCGGCGCTCCGCCTCCCGGGCCGCCCAGCACGCCGCGTGCAGGGCCGAGGTCGACCCGTCCACGCCGACGACGACCGCCCGGTTGTCCGCCTGTGCTGTCACGGCTGGTCCTTCCTGTGCCGCGTGCTGTGCGGTCAGGGTGGGCTCCGGCGGAGGTGATCGCATGTCGACGAGGGTTTGTTTTTGTTGCCACTGAAGCAATAGTGACCGAAGCGTAATATGCAGATATCAGTGTCCGAATCCCCGGCGAACACGGACGGGCCTACGGGAGCAGCGCCTCCCCCAGCGCCCGCCAGTGCGGCATGGCGGACTGCCCGGGCCGGACGCCGATCACCTGCACGCCGACGTGGTCGGCACCGGCCCGCAGATGGCCGTGCAGCTTCTCCACAACGGTGTCCAGGTCACCCCAGAACACCAGGTCGTCCACGAGGCGGTCGCTGCCGCCGTGGCTGATGTCCGCCGCGGAGTAGCCCAGGCGGCGGAACTTCGCCACGTTGTACTCGGTCGCCAGGTACGGGTGCAGGTGTTCGCGGGCGATCGCGCGGGCGGTGGTGGCGTCGGACTCGAACACCACGGCGTGCTCGACACCGAGGAAGGCGTCGGGTCCGAGGATCTGGCGCGCCTGGGCGGTGTGCGCCACGTTCACCTTGTAGGTGTGCGCGCCCGCGGACCGGTCCCGTGCCAGCTGGAGCATCTTGGGCCCGTAGGCGGCGAGGATGCGGCGCACGGGCGCGGCCGGGGCCGGGTTCGGCGTCCGCAGCGCGTCCAGCTCGTCGAGGTAGTCGACCATCGCGGTCAGCGGCTTGACCCCGGGCCGGGCCCCGCTGACGCCGAGCCCGAGGATGTGGCGGTCGGGGTAGGCGTCGGCGAGCAGCAGGCTGGCGCCGTGGGTCCAGCGCGCCTCGCGGGACCAGATGCGGGCGATGCCGCTGATGACGTGCATGCGCGTGGTGCACGAGAGCAGGTAGCCCGCGTGGGTTATGGCTTCACGGCCGTCGCGCTCGGGAATCCAGAACGCCCGCCATCCCTGGTCCTCCAGCTCCTGGATGGCGGCACGCATCCGTGCCGCCGGCTGATCCTCGAAGTCGAAGGTCCACACCCCGAACCGCCCGAGGTCCACTCCGGCAATGCTGCCCACTGGGCCTTCCTCCCGTCACACATCCTGATCGACAAATCGGAGTATCGCAGATTCTCGATTTGTCGGGCAACAGGAAGGGCCGCGCCATGCCACGGTCAGCCTCAGAGCGTCTGCCCCAGCACCTCGACGAGCTGCGCGATGCGCTGCTCGTCCCGCTTGTAGTGGGTCCACTTGCCCACCCGCGTCGCGTGGACCAACCCGGCGCGCTGCAGCTCGGCCAGATAGGCGGACACCGTGGACTGGGCCAACCCGACCTTGGCCTGGATGTGGCTCACGCAGACACCGACCTCGTCGGGGTCCGCGATGGCGCCGTCCATCGAGAAGTTCCGCCGCGGCTCGCGCAGCCAGCGCAGCAACTGCAGTCGGATCGGGTTCGACAGCGCCCGCAGAGCAGACACCACGTCAGAGTCTGGAGCAACAGGGGCTTCGGTCACGTGCCGATTGTAGGCGTGGACCGACTTTTCGAGGGACCTCGATACGATCAATCGGCATTTTTGGTTGACACTGAAACAATAGTGCTTGATGGGTAATATGCAGATACTCGTGGTCCGTCCCCGCTGCCGGTCCGGTAGCCTGCCCGCCGTGCGTTTCGTGATCCTGGCTCCGCCTGCCCGCTAGCGGGCGGCCGCTCCGATCTTCGTGTGCTGACGGTGTTGCCGTCGGCCTGGTGAATGCCGCCCGCTGCCCCGGCGGATCGTGTTCTTTCGGCTTTCCACCACGGAGAAACGCATGCGCGCAACGCGTTGTGCCGCGCCCGCCGGGCGCGGTTGGTTGGCCATCTCGGCGGCGGCGGTCTGTTGGGGAACGGGCGGGGCCGCGGCCGCCATCCTGTTCCAGACCAGCGGGCTCGGGCCGGTGGCCGTGACGTTCTGGCGGTTCGCGATCGCAGCCGCCGCACTCGTCCTGGTGCGCCTGGCACAGCGCCAGAACAGCCCACTCCCCCACGGCGAGCCGCGCTCGGGACGCGCGGTGGTCATCACCGGCTGTTGCCTGGCCGTGTCCCAGGCGACCTACTTCGGCGCGGTCGACGCCGCCGGCGTGAGCCTGGGCACGCTCGTGGCGGTCGGCGCCAGCCCGGTGCTGACCGCCGTGGGCAGCCGCTGCTTCCTCGGCGAACCCCTGACCGCCCGCGGCCTGGCCGCGATCGGCATCGCCTCGGGCGGCCTCACCCTGCTGGTCGTCGGCTCCCACCAGGCACCCGCCGGGTCATCCCCCCTGCTCGGCGCTGCCCTGGCCCTGGTGTGCGCGGTCGCCTACTCCGCCGTCACCCTGCTGGGCCGCTCCGGCCGCGGCGGGGGCGCGTCCCTGGGCGCGTTCACCGCGGGCGCGGTGTGCCTGGCACCGGCCGCCGGGTGGCTCGGGCTGTGGACGCCCGAGGCCAGCACCGTGTCGGCGGTGGGCTGGCTGCTGCTCCTGGGCGTGGTGAACACGCTGATCGCCTACCGCTGGTACTTCACCGGGCTGGCCACCGTTCCGGCGGCGACCGCCGCGGTGATCGTCCTGCTCGAACCGGTCGCCGCGACCGGAATCGGGGTGATCGCGCTCGGCGAGCGCCTGACCGGGCCGGCCGCGGTGGGCGGCGGTCTGCTCCTGGCCGCGCTCATCGTGCTGGCCCGGGCCAGCAAGGGCTGAGCGCCGCACGCGGTGCGGGCACCGTCGGGGTGCCCGCACCTCCCCGCAGGGCGCGCCGAGCCGTCAGCCGCGCAGCGGGTCGTAGGCCGTGAGGTCGATCCCGGGGTCCTCGCCCAGCGCCAGCCGGGCGGCGACCGCGCCGACGTAGGGGCCCATGGTCAGCCCGGAGGCGCCCAGGCCGTTGGCGACCACCAGCCCGGCGACGGCGGGCACCGGGCCGAGCAGCGGCCGGATGTCCGGGCCGACGGGGCGGAACCCGATCCTGGTCTCCAGGTGGGTGGCGGACGCCAGGCCCGGTGCCACGGCCAACGCCTCGGTGAGCACCTCGGCCAGACCGGCGGCGGTGACCCGGTGGTCGAACCCGCTGCCGGTCTCCCTGGTGGCCCCCACCACGACCCGGGAGTCGTCAAAGGCCAGCAGGTAGTGGCTGCTGGCCGGCAGCACCACCGGCCAGCGGGTGGTGTCCGTTCCGGACAGTCCGAGGTGGACGATCTGGCCGCGCTGCGGCACCACGGCCAGCCGCACACCCAGCGGCGCCAGCAGGGCCGGCGCCCACGCGCCGGCGGCGACCACCACGCTGTCGCAGGCCACCCGCTCGCCGCCGACCAGCACGCCGCGCACCCGGTCCCGCTCCACGTCGAGTTCGGCCGGCCCGCTCAGGGTGTGCGCGCCCAGCCGGACGGCGGCCCGGCGCAGCGCGTCGCGGAGCCGACGCCCGTCCACCCGTGCCCCACCGGCGACGTGCACGGCCGGTCCGGTGTGCCCGAGTGGCGGGAACATCTCCCTGGCCTGCTCGGCGCTGACCACGCTGACCGCACCGGCCAGTCGGGATTCGGCCGCGCGCGTGGCGGTGCGCTGGTAGATCGAGGCCACGTCGGCGTCGGTGGCCAGCCGCAGGGCGCCGACGGTGCGGTGGCCGACGTCGGGCTCACCGTCCTCGGCCAGCGCGGCCAGCAGGTCGGGATAGTGCTCGGCGCCGGCCCGCGCCAGCCGGTACCAGTGTGGATCGTCCACAGCGGACGACCACGGGCAGACGATGCCGGCTCCCGCCGCGGTGGCCTGCCCGTCGCGGCCGGCGTCCACCATGATCACCTCGGCGCCGGCCCGCGCCAGCCGGTAGCCGGCCGCGGCGCCGGCCACCCCTGTTCCCACCACGGCGACACGCGTCACTGCCCGCCCCTTCGCTGTTCTCGCCACCAGTTCTCCCGGGCCGGCGCACTGCGGGCCGCGCGGGGAGAACTCCTGCCCAGCCGCACGCTACCCGGTGACGCTGCGCCAGCACCCGGCCACGCCTGGCCGGCGGACGGGGGCGGTGGTGGCCGATCCGGTGCGGGCCGGGCAGACTCACCAGACGTGGCGGGTGTGCGCAGTGCCGGTGTCCTGGTGTTCCGACGGGTCAACGGACCGTTGGAGCTGCTGATCGGGCACATGGGCGGGCCCTTCTGGCAGCGGCGGGACGCGGGCGGGTGGTCGATCCCCAAGGGCGAGTGCGCGCCGGACGAGGACCCGCTGGTCGCGGCGCAACGGGAGTTCCGCGAAGAACTCGGGCTGCCGGTGCCCGCGACCGGGGGGTTCGTCGCACTGGGTGAGGCTCGGCAGTCCAGTGGCAAGGTGGTGGCGATCTGGGCGGTGCAGGGCGATGTCGACCCCGCCGCCGTGGTTCCCGGAACCTTCGCGCTGGAGTGGCCGAGGGGATCGGGCCGCATCCAGCAGTTCCCGGAGATCGACCGCGTCGCGTGGTTCGACCCCGACCAGGCCAGGCAGAAGCTGGTGGCCGGCCAGCGGGTCTTCGTCGACCGGCTGGTGGACACCCTCGGTTGACCCGTCGCCAGGACGCGTCGGGGGCGGCCGGTGCGGGTGTGGTGCTCAGTTCATCCGCTCTTCACAGTTCGTAGTTCGGTGGTTAAAGTATTGGGAGCGCTCTCAGGAGCTGCCCGGCGCTCGTCCACAGTCCTCAACGAGGAGGCAACCGTGGCTGGCACGTCGTCGTCCTGCTCATCCCCCACCGCCCCGCGCGGAGCGGACCGGCGCCGCTGCTCCTGCCACGGATGGGCTTGCCCGCGCGGGTGAGCGCGTCCCACTCGCCAGCGGACTGGCACCACGCCGCGTCGCCGCGGGCACAGCGCGGTCGGCGTCGGCGCACCGGATGAGGAAGACCGGACCCAACCCGAGAACACTCACCACCGGACTTGGCGGTCACAATGTCTTCTCCTGCACGCGTTGGCAGAAAGCTCGTCGTTCGCGCGCTGACCGTGGTACTGGGCGCACTGGCGCTGGTCAGCACGACCCTGGTGGGCAGCGCGTCCGCCCACGGGTCGGTGACCGACCCGCCGTCGCGCAACTACGGCTGTTGGCAGCGGTGGGGCAGCAACTTCCAGGACCCCAGCATGGCGACCAAGGACCCGATGTGCTGGCAGGCCTGGCAGGCCGACCCGAACGCGATGTGGAACTGGAACGGCCTGTACCGCGAGGGAGTCGCGGGCAACCACCAGGCCGCCATCCCCGACGGGCAGCTGTGCAGCGCCGGGCACACCCAGAGCGGGCGGTACAACGCGCTGGACAAGCCAGGGAACTGGACGGCCGCGCAGAAGAGCCGCAACTTCACCCTGAACATCTACGACCAGGCCCTGCACGGCGCCGACTACTACCGGGTCTACGTCACCAAGCAGGGCTTCGACCCCACCACCCAGCCGTTGGGCTGGGGCAATCTCGAACTGGTCGCCCAGGTCGGCAAGACTCCGCCGACGAGCAACTTCACCATCAACGTCAACGCCCCCGGCCGCACCGGCCGCCACATCGTGTACACGATCTGGCAGGCCAGCCACATGGACCAGTCCTACTACTGGTGCAGTGACGTGATCTTCAGCTGATCAGCGTGGTGGCGGGACCACTGGCCCCGGTCCCGCCACCACGTCGTCCACTGTGGACTTCTCAGAGCGCGGGTTGGGCGGCCAGCGGCTGGTCGTGGCGGCGGACCAGCACGCACTCCATCGCGGCTTCCCGGAAGAACTCGCGGGCGCCCTCCGGGGTGTTCATGTCCCTGGGCTTGGCCAGGTAGGGCTCCAACTGCCGCTCGAACTCGCGCACCTCCACCTGGCGGCTCATGTGCGCGGCCACCTGCGGCAGGCTGCCCTCGACCTCGATGACCCGCACGGCCATCCCCTTGCCGACGAAGGCCATCGTGCCCAGCAGGTGCCCCACGACGTTGCCCTCGCCGTCGGTCACCTCGAAGCGCGGGCGTCCGCTGGCTCGGAACAACTCCTTGACCGTGTCCTCGTTACCGGGCTTGAGCGGGTAGAACAGCGCGTGCCAAGTGGACATGTCGGCAACCTCCTGTCAGGCCGGCGCTCTGGATGGCCCAGGGCCGTCGTCACCGCCAATGGTCACCGGCCACTGTGGACTTCGCCATCGACGGGCACCACCCGACGGGTGACGCCCTCGGCCCGCCCGCGCACCCGGGGCGGTCGGTTCACCCCAGGTCGGCCCAGGGTGCTGGTGGCGCCGAGGCGAAGAAGCGCAGCAGGTTCAGCAGTCTGCTGGCGGGTGGGGCGCTCCAGTGCCGGTGGTCGGGCCGGGCGGCGGAATCGCGCAACCGGGTGAGCGCCCAGACGAGGTGGTGCCAGAGGATCCGCGCCTCCCACCGATCAGCGGCCCCGGGCACGCCGTGCCCGAGGCCCTGGCGGTAGCCGTCCAGCATGGCGGGAACACCGCGCAGCGGGATCTTGGCGAACTCCACCGCGGGGTCGGCCCACTGGGCATCGCCCCAGTCCACGATGCCGGTGAGCGTCGCGCTCGCCGGCGCGACGAGCAGGTTCTGCGGGGCGATGTCGCCGTGCACCAGCACGTGCGGCGGATCGGGCGGCAGGTGGGTGGCGAGCCGGTCGAACCAGCCGGTGAGCCATCGCGCGGCGTCGCGGTCGAGGTGGCCCTCGGCCCGCAGCCGGCCCACCAGGTCCCGGGGGTCCTCACCCGCGTCGTCGGCGGGTACCGAGGGCAGCTCGGCCGCCCGGCTGGCGGTCAGCCGGTGCAGCTTGGCCAGCTCCCGCCCCACCTGCTGGAACACCTGCCCGGCCTCGGTCTCGGCGCGGTCGAGTTGGGCCAGGTCCGCGCCTGGTGTCCGGACGAGCACCAGGTAGGGCAGGTCCAGCAGGGACCGGCTGTCGTCAAAGGCGACCACGGCGGGGGTGCGCACGCCGACAGCGCGCGCGGCGGGGATCACCTCCACCTCCTTGCGCAGGTCGGGGACGAACGCCGGGGTTCGCGGGATGCGCAGCACGAGTTCCTCGCCGAGCAGGAAGACGTGGTTGGCCACACCGGGGTGGGCGGGCCGCACCCGCTCGGCGGGGACCCGGTGGCGAGCCGCGATCGCGGCGATCGTCTCCCGTCCGGGCTGTCGGGTGTCCATGGCCGATCATGGTGACACGCGCCCGGCCCGGGGGCCGGCGGCGGACGGCCGCCGCCTCGCTGGCGGCTGTCTGACTCGTGCCAGGGCCCCGGCCTCATCCCTCCACTGTGGCCGGTGCGGGGTCGTGGGTGGCCGGGCGCGCGGTGGTCTGCTGGCGGACGACGAACCGCAGGGACCTGGCCTCGGTCATGCAGTCGCGCATGGGGCGGGCCAGTTCGCGGTGGCCGGGGCTGCGTTCCCAGGCCTCGAAGTCGGCGAGGGTCCGCCACTCACTGGTGATCAGCCACTGCTCGGGGTCGGCCGGTGACTGGCAGACCTGGTCGACGAGGTGGCCGGGCACGCCCTCGGCGACCTCGTAGCGGATCTGCTCGTAGGCGCGCAGGAAGTCCTCGGTGCGCGCGCGGGGCACCCGGATGAGGAACACCACCCGGGCGCGGGGATCGTTCTGCTGTTCGTTCACGCTGCTCGCTCCTGCCTGGCCGCGCCGTTGTCGGCGCTGGTGTTCGCCTCGCCGTCACCGCTGCTCGTGGTCTCCACCCCGCACCGGCGGATGACCAACACGCTGTTGAACCCGTCGAAGCCCCGCGCCCCGATCATGGCCACGTCCGGTCTGGTCCTGCGGGGCGCGCTGACGAAGTCGAGCCCGTGGTCGGTCCTGGGGCGGCGCAGCCCGGCGAACGGGGGCAGCACCCCGGTCCGCATGGACAGCAGCGCGGTGACCACGTCCAGCGCTGACCCGCCCTGGTAGAGCCGGCCGACCAGGGACTTGTAGCTGGTGACCGGCACGCCCCGGGTGCCGAACACCTCCCGCAGCGCGGCGGCCTCGGTCGCGTCGTAGCTGGGCACCCCGAGGGCGTCGGGAACGAACAGGTCCACGTCACCGGGGCGCAGCCCGGCCCGGTCCACGGCCAGGCGCATGGCCCTGGCGTACTGGCTCACCGATCCCCCGCTGCCCCGGCGGGTGTGGGCGCCGTCGTGGGTGGCGGCCCAGCCGATGATCTCGCCGTACAGGGTTGTCGCGCCCCGGGCCAGCGCGTGGTCCAGGTCCTCGACGATCAGCGCGGCACCGCCCTCGCCGGGGACGTGCCCCTGAGCGTCCTCGTCAAAGGGCAGGTAGGCGCGCTGTGGGTCGCTGTGGGTGCTCAGCCACCCGTTGCGCTGCTGGCAGGACAGCGCATAGGGGCTCAGCGGCGCCTCCAGGCCACCGGCGATCACCACCACGCTGCCGCGCCGGATCAGCCTGGCCGCGTGCGCCAGGCTGTCCAGTCCCCCGGCCGCTTCCGAGACGATCACGCTGGACTGTCCCTTGGCCTGGTGGCGGATGGACAACTGGCCGACGGTGGCCGCGTAGAACCAGGCGATGGACTGGAAGGCGCCCACCGTGCGGGAGGGCTGGCTCCACAGCCGCTGCAGTTCCCGCTGCCCGAACTGGTTGCCGCCGGAGGAACTGGCCATGATCACGGACAGGTCGTAGGGGTCGAGTTCGGTGGGGTCGATACCCGCGTCGGCCAGCGCCTGGGCCGCGGCCACGAACGCCATCCAGGTCCAGCGGTCGGTCTGCACGATCAGCCGGCCGTCGACCTGGCCGGTGACGTCGAAGTCGGCCACCTCCCCGGCCACGGTGGTGGCGTAGGGGCTGGGGTCGAACAGGGTGATGCGGCGCAGCCGGTTGCGCTGTTCGACCACGGTGTCCCAGTGTTCACCGGGGCTCATGCCGCTGGGCGCCACCACACCCAGGCCGGTGATCACCGCGCGCCCGCTCATCCCGCCCCCTCCCCCGGCTTGGCGAAGATCATCGCCGACTGGAAGCCGCCGAACCCGCTGCCCACCGACAGGGCCACCCGGACCGGCAGTTCCCTGGCCACGTTCGGGGTGTAGTCCAGGTCGCATTCCGGGTCCCGGTTGGCCCAGTTCGCCGTGGGCGGCACCACGTCGTACTCGATGGCCAGCGCGCAGGCGGCCATCTCGATGGAACCGATGGCGCCCAGCGAGTGGCCGATCATCGACTTGATGGAGCTGATCGGTATGTCGTAGGCGGTCTGGCCGAGACTGCGTTTGAAGGCCGCGGTCTCGTGCCGGTCGTTCTGCCGGGTGCCCGACCCGTGGGCGCAGATGTAGGAGATGTCCTCCGCGTTCCACCGGCCCTGCCGCAGCACGTCGTCGATGGCCATGGACATCTCCAGGCCGTCCGGCCGCAGCCCGGTCATGTGGTAGGCGTTGCCGCGCGAGGCGTACCCGGACACCTCGCAGTAGATGTGCGCGCCCCGGCGCCGCGCGTGGTCGAGTTCCTCCAGGATCAGCACGGCCGCGCCCTCACCGAGCACGAAACCCTTGCGGTCGCGGTCAAAGGGCCGCGACGCGTGTTCCGGGTCGTCGTTGTCGGGGGTGGTCGCCTTGATGGCGTCGAAGGAGGCCGCGGTCACCGGGGACAGCGGTGAGTCCGAGGCGCCCGCGATCATCACGTCGGCCTCGCCGTCCTGCACCAGGTGGAAGGCGTGGCCGATGGCGTCGATGCCGGAGGTGCAGCCGGTCGAGACGACCAGGGCCGGCCCGTGCACCCCGTAGCGGCAGGCGATGTCCGCGGCCAGGCTGCTCGGCACCAGCGCCTGGTAGAGGAACGGCGTGGTGCAGTCGGGGTCGACCAGCCACAGTCGGCCCGAGTCGCTGGCCACCACGTACTCGGACTCCAGCGCGGTGGTGCCGCCCACGGCTGAGCCCATGGCCACGCCGGTCCGGTCGAGCAGGTCCTCCCGCCACTCCACGCCGCTGTCCGACAGCGCCTCGGCCGCCGCGGCCAGCCCGAACTGCACGTACCGGTCCGACCGGCGCTGGTCCAACGGGGACAGTCCGGCCTCGGCCGGGTCGAAGTCGCACTCGGCGGCCACCTGGGAGCGGAACGGGGTGGGGTCGAACAGGGTGATCCGGCGGGTGGCGGTCCGCCCGTCGGTCAGGCACGACCAGAACGCCTTTCTGGTCACACCACCGGGTGCGACCACACCCACACCGGTCACCACGACACGGCGGGGTCGGCTGGTCATGCGTGCCTCGCGGTGAACTCGGCCGCCTGCTCGGCGGTCTCGGTGTCGACGTGGCCGAGGTCGGGCCGGGGCGCCAGCGGGCCGAGGTGGAAGACCGCCTGCACCGGCTCGTCACCGTGGTTGCGCAGCCGGTGGCGGACCTTGATCGGCACCAGCACGCCCTGCTCCGCGCCGACCACGACGGGCTCGTCGTCGAGGTCCACGGTGAGCGTGCCGCGCACGACGTAGAGGAACTCCTCGCTGTAGGGGTGGTAGTGCTCGGCGATGGCCTCGCCGGGCGCGAGGACGGCCACTCCCATGAAGCCCGAGGTGCTGCCCACCGTCTTGGGGCCGAGCAGCACGCGGATGGCCGCGCCGCGGCGGTGGTCGGGCGGAATGTCCCGGACGGAGACGGTCCTGTGAATGGTGGCGCTCATCGTCGCTTCTCCTGTCGTGGTGACTGCGTGGACTCCGACCGGGGTCTGGGCGGCCCGGGGTGGCCGCCCAGACCCCACCCAGTTCTCTAGTGGTCTCCGGTCGCGCTCACGCGCGCGGCGGCTTCGATCTTGGTCTTGATCACGTCCAGCTGGATCTTGGAGTTGGTGTTGATCCGCTCGGTCATCTGCTCGTCGTCGACGGGGGCGTCCGGCTTCATGGCGAAGTCCTGGAACCAGGTCATCCGGGTGGCGGCACCCTCGTCCTGGTAGACCCAGCGGATGTTCATGTAGGCGAACGGTCCGGTCTCCACGCGGCGCGCCACCACCGTTCGGGTGCCCCGGTTGGGCGTGCGTTCGCTCACCCAGCTCCAGATCCGGCCCTGCTCGTCCGGGTGCATGGTGAGCCGGAAGACCACGGTGTCGCCCCGGCGTTCGACGATCTCGGCCGAGGCGTACTCGGTGAACAGGGTCGGCCAGTTCTCCACGTCGTTGGTCATGTCCCAGACGATGTCGAACGGCGCGTCGATGACGATGGAGTTCTCGGTCTGTCCGGGCATGGTCAGTTCACCGCCGAGTGGGAGATCTCGATCTGGGCCACGATCTCGTCGACCGTCATCTGCAGCGCCTCCTCGGGAACGGCGACACCGAACTGGTCCTGCACGACCGCCTGCAGTTCCATGGCGGCCAGCGAGTCGAGGCCGAGGTCCTCCAGGCACTTGTCCTCGTTGCCCACGAACGCGTCCGGGGGCAGCCCGGCTTTGCTGATCAGGATCTGCTGGATCTCCTGCCGCAGGGTCACCCTGTCGAACTGTTTCTGCACCGTCACTTCTCGTGCCTCCTTCTGCCGTGGCTGAACTCCGGCCGCAAACGCCTGCGTGAACTCAGCCGTCGGTGTCGAGCAACTGGTCGACGATCGCCGTGGAGTGCTCGGCCTTGCGGAAATCCGGGTTGGCCAGCACCTGGCGCAGGAACGGGATGGTGGTCCTGACTCCGGGACCGTCCACATCGAACTCGCGCAGTGCCCGGTCCATCCGGTTGAGCGCCCGTTCCCGGTCCGGCGCCCAGATCACGACCTTGGCCAGTAGTGAGTCGTAGTGCGGGCCCAGCCGGTAGCCGGCGAAGGCGTGGGTGTCCACCCGGGTGAACGGGCCGCCGGGTGGGATGAACCGCTCCACGGTGCCTGCGGTGGGCACGAAGTTGCGTGCCGGGTCCTCGCCGTTGACCCGGCACTCGATGGCGCAGCCGCGCAGCGTGATGTCGTCCTGGCGCAGGCGCAGCGGGTAGCCGGCGGCCACCAGGATCTGTTCCTGCACCAGGTCGATGCCGGTGATCATCTCGGTGACCGGGTGTTCGACCTGGATCCTGGTGTTGATCTCCATGAAGTAGTAGCGCTCGTCGGCGTCGACCAGGAACTCCACCGTGCCCACTCCGGTGAAGCCCACGGCCAGGGCGGCGCGCAGTGCGGTGCTGGCCATCTCGTCGGTGGTACCTGGCGCCAGCGCGGGGGCGGGCCCCTCCTCGATGAGCTTCTGGTGCCGGCGCTGCACGGTGCAGTCCCTGGTGCCCAGGTGCACGCCGTTGCCGTGGTGGTCGCACAGCAGCTGGACCTCGACGTGGCGGGCGCGGGCCAGGTAGCGCTCCAGGTAGACCCGGTCGTCACCGAACAGCGCCAGCGCGGTGACGCGGGCCTCGCCGTAGGCGCGCTCGATGTCGGCCGGCGAGTCGACCACCACCATGCCCTTGCCGCCACCGCCGGCCACCGTCTTGATGATCACCGGGTAGCCGATGGAGTCGGCGAACTCCCTGGCCTTGCCGGCGGTGGGCAGTGCGGCGACGCTGCCGGGCAGCAGGGGCATGCCCTGCTCGCGCATCAGCCGGCGGGCCGTGGACTTGTCACCCAGATCGCTCATCACGTCCGGTCGCGGACCGATGAAGGTCAGCCCGTTGTCCGCGCAGATCTCGGCGAAGTCGGGATCCTCGGACAGAAACCCGTAACCCGGGTGGATGGCGTCCGCACCGGTGTGCAGCGCGGCCTCGATCAGCGCGGCCGCGTTCTGGTAGCTGCGCCGGCCGGCCGGCGGTCCGATGTGGACCACTTCGTCGAAGTGCCGCAACACCACGGGGTCCCGGTCAGCCGTCGAGTACACGCCCACCGACCGCACGCCGAGTTCACGGCAGGCCCGCGCGATCCGAACCGCGATCTCGCCGCGGTTGGCGATGAGAACCTTGTCGAGCATGGGACACCGTCCTATCCGGCCAACAACGGCCACCGGATCCGCCGCCGTGCTGACGGTTGCGTCGCCGATGACCGGACTACCGCGACTGAGCTTGCTGTGACTCGGGTGTGGGCGCGACTCGGAATGCGGGGTGTTTCGGGTTCGGGTGCCCGGTGTTCCTCAGGGCTGGCCCGGTTCTGTGACGAGAGTCATCAGCGGCTGGCCGTACTCGACCGGTTCGGCGTCCCGCACCAGGATCTCGGTGACCACACCGCCGCATTCGGCGGTGATCGGGTTGAACAGCTTCATGGCCTCGATCAGCCCGATGGTCTGGCCGGGCTCGACCATCGCGCCCACCGACACGAACGGGTCCGCGCCCGGTTTGGGGGAACCGTAGAAGGTTCCCACCATCGGCGAGGTGACCGGCACTCCCCCTGGCTCGGGCTCGGCCGTCTCCTCGGTGCCGGTGCTCTCCGCCGGGGCGGCCGGGGCCGCGACCGGGCTGGCGCCGGTGGCTGCCGGCTGCTGCCACTCCACCTCGATGCATGTCTGCCCGGAGCTGACCTTGATGCGGCGCAGCGAGCCGGCCAGGTCGTTGGCCAGCCGCCTGGTCTGCTCGCGCAGCTCGGCCAGTTCCATGCTGGCCGCGAACGTGGGTTCCGTGGACATCTACGCCACCTCTCCCCTTGGTCGTCCGTCGAATCCGGTGCACTGGGTGATGCCGAAGGAGCGGAACCGCTGCCGTCGGGTCTCGACGAGTTCGGCGGTGTCCCTCGGCCGCAGCTCGGCCAGGCTTTCCCGCAGCGCGGCGGCGACCAGGCCGGCCGCCCGGGTGGGGTCGTGCTGCGTGCCGCCGTCGGGTTCGGGAACCACCGCGTCGACCACGCCCAGGGTGAGCAGCTCGCGCGCGGTGATCCGCAGGCGGCGCGCGGCCTCGGGGGCCGCGGCCGGGTCACCCCAGAGGATCGCCGAGCACCCCTCCGGGCTGATGACCGAGTAGACGGCGTTGGCCAGCAACAGGACCCGGTCGGACACCGCCAGTGCCAACGCGCCGCCGCTGCCACCCTCTCCGGTGACCACGGTGATCACCGGGGTGGGCAGTGCGGTCATCTCCACGATGTTCTCGGCGATGGCCGCCGACTGGCCGCGTTCCTCGGCGTCGATGCCGGGATAGGCCCCCGGAGTGTCCACAAAGGTCACGATGGGGACACCGAGCCTGGCGGCCAGCCGCATGACGCGCAGCGCCTTGCGGTACCCCTCGGGCTTGGGCATGCCGAAGTTGCGGGCCACCAGCTCCTTGGTGGTGTGCCCCTTCTGGTGGCCGATGACCGCGATCGGGTGACCGTCGAAGCGGGCCAGGCCGGCGATGACGGCGGGGCAGTCGCCGAAGGCCCGGTCGCCGTGCAGCTCCACGAACGAGTCGAAGACGCGGGCGACGTAGTCCAGGGTGGTGGGCCTGTTCACGTCCCGGGCCGTGGCCACCACCTGCCAGGCGTCGTCCTGGCCGAGCTGGCCGGGATCGCGGACCAGGATGTCCGGTGTGGACGGTTCCGGTCGGGCGGGGTCGGGGGTGACCGCCCGCAGCAGCGCCTCCAGCCACGGCTTCAGTTCGCGTCGGTCGCGCACCGCGTCGACCTGCCCGTGGGCGAGCAGGAACTCCGCGGTCTGGAAGTCCTCGGGCAGGCGCTGGCGGATCGTCTGCTCGATCACCCGTGGCCCGGCGAAGCCCATCCTGGCTCCGCTCTCGGCCACGACCACGTCGCAGTTGGTGGCGAACGAGGCGGCCACCCCGCCGTAGGTCGGGTCGGTGAGCAGGCTGATGCTCAGCAGTCCGGCCGCGCGCATCCGGCCGATCGCCTGGCTGGTCTTGGCCATCTGCATGAGCGACAGACAGCCCTCCTGCATCCGGGCCCCACCCGAGGCGGTGACGATCAGCAGCGGGGTCCGCTGCCGCAGCGCGGTCTCCGCGGTGCGGGTGATGGCCTCGCCCACCGCGGCGCCCAGGCTGCCGCCCATGAACCGGAAATCCATCACGGCCACGGCCACGGGCACACCGCCGATGGTCGCGGTGCCGGCCAGCACCGCGTCGGCCATCCCGGTCGCCGCCTGCGCGGCGGTCAGCCGTTCGGGATAGGGCTCGCTGTCGGTGAACCCCAGGGCGTCGACCGAGCGGACGGTCTCGGCCAGCGGGACGAAGCTGTCGGCGTCGGTGAGCTGGGTGAGCCGCTCCTGCGCGGTCAGCCGCTGGTAGGTCCCGCACTCCGGGCAGACCCGCAGGTTGCGGTCGAGTTTCTTGGCGTACTGCAGGGTCTGGCACCCCGCACAGCGGATCCAGCGCACCACCTCGGTGGTGTCGACCGGGGTCATCGCGGTTCACCCGTTCGGCCACCGCTGTCCCAGGTGTAGAAGCACCGGGCGATGGCGTCGTTGGGTGACTGCCAGGTCGGCAGGTACGGCGAGATGTAGGGGCGCAGCCGTTGGCTCACCCGGGCGAACTCGGGGTGGTGGCGCGCGGTCTCGACGGCCTGGCCGCCCGCCTCGCGGGTTTCGATCACGTGCACGTACAGGTCGTCGAGGCGATACAGGGAGCGGTGGGCGACGCCGGCGATCTCGGGGAGTTCCGTGCGATCGGACTCGGCGAATATCTCTGCTACCTGATGCTCCGCATCGGGGGAGATCTTGGCCACGATAAGCGTTCTGTTCATGCGCCGTCCTCCGTCCACTGTGGTCGCCTCGGTGAGCCGACCACCATGTGCCTGCTCCGCAATGCGTTGACATCGAGATCCGGTCCGGGGCTATCCGGGGTTCGTGCGAGCCGGGTGTCCGCGAGACGCCAGGAACGTTGCCCGGGTCTGATCCGACAATGGTCGTGACAGACGGTATCCCGTTCCATGCGGACAGGCACGACGACGCGCTGTGTCAGGTGGGAATGGTCAGTAGATCGGGCGTGGAATGGCCGGCCCGGCCCGCTGCTCGTATCCTCAATACCGCTGACCGGAGAAACAAAAGCGTAGGAAAGCGAAAGGCCGCGTCCGCCGGCCGCCGGCCCCGATGGCCGCAACGGTGGCGGAGTCGCCGGCGCGGCCACGACTTCGGACGCCTGTGTGGACAGTCCTCATCGGACTGAGCCGGTCGTGCTCGGCACACGAACCACACCGGGCGCGGACAGGCGACGCCGGCAGCCCCCGGTGGGTGCTGTTCGACGCCAGCACCTCGCACGGTGCCGCCCCGGTCCAGTGGCCACACCACATCCCTGTCTCTCCGATGTGGACACCGCGGTGCCCGGGACGTGGAACGCGGATCGGGAGCGCGAAACTACCGCGCCCCGGCTGCTCCGACAGCCGAACAGCCCGGGCTGGGACCGGGTGGCGGTGGCCGAACCCCGGTGCACGCGCGCGGGCGGCCCGGCGGGCGCGCTCCCGGGAGCCGGGCCGCCCCTGGTCTCGCCGCCGGTCGTCCGCCTGGCGCGTCACCCGCTCACACCCCGTCCTCGGTCCTCGTTCCGCCCACCCCCGCCCGGCTCGGCGTCCCGGGGACAAACGCATATCCGGCGGGCCGCCCGGGCGATGTGGTCACGGCTGTCGCACGGTATTGCGCCATCACCTGGATTGGGCGAGCAGTGGGGTTCTCCCACACCCACCACCGGTGAACTCGGCGGCCAACCCGATCACACCGCCAACACCCGAGCAACGACCGCCACCGGAGCCGGTGTTTTACCGATTCACCTCATTCGACTCACCCGTGCCCGCGCACCGCGTCAACCGCGGGGCTCGGTTAACGGCGAACAGCGAAACACGGCGGGTGTCTTTTCCACGCTGTCCCCGCCAACCGCGTCCTGAGGAACCAATTGCCGTTCGCCGGCCGGATCTGGCGCCGCTGGCCGAAATGGTGCGGGAAGACTGACGCGACCGGTGCGCCCGGGCGGTTTCGCCGTCGGTCGAGGTGGCCGGTTTCGCCGTCGGCTCCGTTCGCCCGGTGGGTGGGGCCGCCCGTCGAGCGGCGCCGGACAGCTCGCCCCGGGCGGCTGCCCCGGGTGCTGATGTCCGCGTCGGGCACGGCTGAGCAGGGCATCCGACCGGGACGGCGGCCGAGGGCGACACCGTGTTGATCACCTGGGCGGCCTCACCCGACGGCCGTGCCATCGTCACCCACCCGGGGTGGCGTGGAACGGGGTATTGCGGCTCGTTCTCGGCAATAGGGAAATAACGTCCGCGTTGTCGACCGGCCACTCACCAAGCCGTCGGAGTTGGGCTCCCACCAGTTCGCCGCAGTTCCCCCCGCCGCCCGGCGCAGTCGCCCCACCCGGCCGGCTTTCCGCGGTTATTCACCCGACTTCCAGGCGACGAGCACCTGACCGTGCGCACAGCGCGAAGCACAACGACCGCAGAAGCGGCTCGACACGAACCAGGTAGTCGGAAGTCAGCGCCACCCGCCCTGCTGATCGACCTCGATCAGGCGAAGCTCGCGAAGCAGACGAACGCATCACGGCGAGATCACGGCCGGCGTGATCCCACGATGACATCCTGTCCCGCACAGTTCACCGAGCGGCGCTCACGCCGATTCTGCTGTCATAATTCGTTGACGCATCGATTCGAATACCTGCCAGCGGTTTCTTCGCGTTATGCGGGTGGCTCGCCGAGCGGGGCGCACGGCTCAACGCGGGGTCGGCGGCTCGCCGCCGGGCAGCCACGCCACGCTGACCCCGCGCAGCCCCGCCGTCCAGTCCTGGGCGATGCCGGCCAGCGTGGCCGCGTCCGGTGGGGTGCGCCCGAGCCCGATCGCCCACCGCACCAGTCCCGGCTCGGAGGCGACCGGGCGGGGCCACGCGTGCGCGTCGGTGGCCCCGGCGTGGTCCACGGCGGCGAGCAGCGCGCGCATCCGCCCCCGGACCCGGCCCACCGCGTCCGCGAGCCGCTCGGCGCGCTCCGCTCGCACGGTGACCACCGCCCACGCCCGGTGGCGGCGGTGCAACGGCGGCGCGGCCAGCAACTCGGGTCGCGGGTCCTGGCCGCGCTCCGCCGCCGCCACCACGACCTCCCACGCCTGGTACAGCTCCTGGGTCAGCAGGTCACGGCCGCCCGTGCCGACCTGGTCGCTGCACAGTCGGACCGGCGCGGTGGGCGTGGTGATCGCCACGGCCGGCGCGGTCCCGCCCGTGTCCGGTGCGGGATTCGCCGCGGGACCGGCCGAGTCCCACAGGCCCACCGGGTGCCGCCAGTCCCAGGCCGCCCAGCCGCCGAAGAAGTCCCGCAGCAGCTGGTCGGGTGGGAGTGCGCCCGCCTCGCGCACCGTGTGGGCCGCCAGCACGGTCCACGCCAGGCCCGGCAGGCCACCGAACGGCGCCGAGTCCAGCCCGCGCGCCCGGGCCCACTGCTTCACCTCGCGGGCCAGCCGCTGGAACGCGGCCCGGTTCGGGCCGACCGCGGCGAGCAGCGCGTCCGCGTCACTGACCGCGCTCAGCGCGATCGCGGCGTCCCGCCCCAGGTCCATCCGGCGCGCCACGGCCGAGGCTGGCTCGACGCCGGCGCTGCCGACCACGACGAGGTCCACCCCGAACTCGGCGCAGCGCAGCCGCAGCCCGCGTACCCGGGCCCCGGTCACCGCGCGCACGTCACGCGCCTGCGGCAGGGCCGTGCCCACCCGGTGCCGCACGTCGGCGATGTCGACCGCGCCCGGCACCACCGCCACCAGGTCCAGGTCCGCCTCGGCGGGCGCGCAGCCCAGCCGGCGCGAGCCCACGACGTGCACGACGCTCCCGGGCAGCCCGGCCCGCAGCCGCCGCACGATGTCCCCGACCAGGTCGTCCTGCTGGCGTTGCCCCGCCTCGGTGGGGTGCGCCGGTTCGGCGGCGGCGCGGGTCGATGCGCAGGGTGTCGGCCGCGCGTCGACCGCCTCGGCTGCTCGGTCACGGGTCGCACCGACGGCCAGGTCCACGACCACGCCGTAGTGGTCCGAGAGGAACAGCCCGTCCGGGGTGGCGGGGGCGGTGCCGGACAGGGTCGCGTCGGTGGCGCGCAGGGTGCGGCCGCGCAGCAGCACCCGGTCCAGTCGGCTGGCCCGGCCGGTCAGCGAGGAGATCGCCGCCAGCGGGTTGGCCGGTGGGTCGAAGGTCGCGGTCCGGTCGTCGGGCCCGTGCACCTCGGTCCACGCGTCCCGCAGGCCCAGCACGTCACCGGGGGTGCTGCCGCCGTCGTTGAAGTCACCCAGCAGCACCACCGGTCCGGGCACCCCGGCCAGCAGGTCGACCAGCCGGGCGAGTTCGGCCTCCCGCCTGGCCGCGCCGTCCCGGGTGTGGTCGCTGGTCAGGTGGGTGACCGCCACCGTGATCGGCGCGTCTCCGGCGGCCTGCACGGTCATGGCGGTCACGGCCTTGTGCGGGCCGAGCCCGTGCCGGCCGGCCTCCAGCACGGGCAGCCGGCTGAGCAGGACGAGCCCGGTGTCGGCGACGTCCCCGCCGGCCGGGTCGGTGCTCACCGTGTAGGCGGAGCGGACCCAGTCGGCGCGCAGCAGCAGGCCGAGCAGCTCGGCCTCCACCTCCTGCAGCGCGATCACGTCCGCGTCGGCCCGCGCCAGCGCCGCCACCAGCAGCGGCCTGCGTCGGGCGGTGTCGATCCGGTCGCTGTCGTAGCGGTCCCACAGCGTGTTCCAGGTCAGCACGCGCAGCTGGTCGGCCGTGGCCTGGCCGGCACTGGCGGCGGCCCGGGGTTGCGTGTTGGCGGTGGGCTGCCACCCGGCGAGGGCGTCCCAGGCGAACGGGGTCACGGCGGTGAACAGGGGTGGGCGCAGGGTGCGCTGCCTCAGGGTGCGGCCGGCCGAGGTGGCGTCGATGCGGTCCAGGCCGGTCGCCCGGTCCCAGACCCGCTCGCCGTCGGCCTCCACGAACACCACCCGGTGCCACGGGATGTCGCCGCCGGGCACGAACGCGGGCAGGGGCACCCGTTGGGGTTCGGCTCCGCGCACCGCCACGCCCAGGACGAACCGGGCCGGGTCGAAGCGCGGGTCCCAGCGCACCCGGTGGTAGATCTCCTCGCTGGTGCGCATCGCTCACCCCTGTTCTCGGCCCAGCTCACCGGCGGTGTCCTGGACCTGTCCGGTCGCGTCGAGGTACCAGGTGCGGTGCGCCTGCCCCGGCCACGGCGGGGAGAACCGGCGGAGCTGGGCCGCGAGCACCCCCGGGGGCACGGGGTGTGCCCGGGTGGCGTTGCGCCGCACCAGCTCCTCCTCGGTGACCAGCAGGACCGCGTGGGTGGTCAGCGCCTCGCGCCGGTCGGCCACCGCGTGGACCAGGGCGCGCTGGTGCGGGGTGAGGGCGGTGGCGTCCCAGACCACGCTCGCGCCCGCGGCCAGCAGCGCGTCCAGCCGGTGCAGTCCCTCGCGCAGCACGTCCGGGTTGGCGCGCTGGTCGGCCCGGCTGCCCCGGGACTCGCGCAGGGCGTCCAGGCAGACGACGGCGTCGACACCGGGCAGTCCTCGGGCGAAGGTGCTCTTCCCGCTGCCGGCGGGTCCCACCGTCACGACCAGCCGGGGGAAGGCGCCGGACCGCCACCGCCAGGTCAGGGCGAGCGCTTCCGCGGTGGTGGTGATCCGCCCCTGCGCGAAGGCCTCGCGGGCCTGCGCCCAGCACCGGTCGGCCACGTCGGGGTGGTGACCGCCGAGGTCCTGGCGCATCCCGGTGCGCAGCGGCTCCAGCGGGTCCTCGCCGAGCAGCCCGGCGTCCTCGGCGTGCAGCGCCGACCACTCGACCTGGTCGCGCGCGGCGGCCGCCTCGGCGTCCTGGCGTCCACAGAGGACAGCGGCGGCGACCGCGTGCAGCACCCCCAGGTCGGCGGCGCCGGCCAGGCGCGCCAGGCCGGCGCCGCGTTCCTGGTCGGGGAAATCGCGCCACAGGTGGGTGTGCAGGCCGACCAGGTCGGCCACCTGGCGGGCCAGGCGCATGCCCAGCGGTGCCACCAGCCGGGGCGCCAGCCAGGACCGCGGCTGGCGGTGGCACAGCACCGCCAGCACGCCCGCCAGCCGGGCGTCCCCGGTCCTGCCCAGCAGGTCGAGCTGTCCGGCGGCGTCGGCCACCTCGGCCTGCACGCGCTCGGGCTGGCCCGGCTCGCCGGGGTCGGTGTCCGCCAGCCCCACGGCGGCGCGCAGCGCCGGCACGTCCGGGGCCCCACCGGACCGGACCTCCCACAGCGCCGCGGCCGGGCTCAGACCATTGTGGACGACGGGGGCGAGCATCCAGTGCCCGTCGGTGCGCACGTGCCCGCCACGCACCCACTTGGCCACGCGGCGCGGGAACTCCGCCCGGTGGAACCCGTCGACGGTGCGCACCACGTATCCCTCGCACCGGTCCTGGTCCACGCGCAACGCGCGCAGCGCCCGCTCGTCGAAGATCCCCCGCCACAGCACCGGTGGGACCGGCACGCCCAGGCGCCGGGTGCGGCGCACGGTGGTGTCCCAGTCCAGGCAGTGCTCGCCGTCCCACACGGAGAACGCGTAGAACCAGCTCTCCAGCCCCGGGTAGTCGATCGAGTGCCGGGCGAAGAGGTTCTCGCCGCACACCCGCCAGCCCGGCGGAATGGCGGACGCGATCCTGCTGTGCAGGGACTTGATCCAGGTGCGGGACGGGTGGTGCGCGGAGTCCAGGGAACGGGCGTGCAGTCCGTTCCGGTACAGCGTGGTGTTCTCCCCGTCGAGCTTCTCGGTGACCACCACTTCCCTGCCCGCCAGGCCGGTCAGGTCACCGGCCCGCACGTCGTCGGCGGCCGCCCCCGGCGACCACGGCAGGTGGGGAGTGCGCGGGTACGGCACTCGCATGGTGGTGCTCCTGGTGCGATCGGGTGCTGCGATGCGGGTGACTGTAGGGCGGCGGTGGGGGCGGCTCCATCGAATTACCGGCCCGCCCAGCGCCTGTTCGCCCGCCTCGTCCCGCACCCCGCCCCGGGCGGGGCGGCCGCGTCGTCCCGGTCAGCGCATGATGATCCACAGCGCCAGGTAGATCACGAACTGCGGACCGGGAAGCAGGCAGGACAACACGAACAGCAGCCGCACCGTGCGGGGTTTCCAGCCGAAGTGGTGTGCCAGTCCGGCGCAGACCCCGGCGATGACTCGGTTCTCCCGCGATTTCGTCAACGTCGTCGTCATGACATCAACCATGCCGTGGGTCGCGCGGGTTCGCATCAGTGGTGCCCCGGAGTCGCCCCTGAGATCGTGGTCCGCCCTCGCTCACTACCCTCGGCGCGGTGTTCTCCTTGGTCGAGCCACCACTGTTCACCCGTCTCCGCGCCGCACGGCGCGTGCTGGTCGCCGGCGGAGGGTTCGACGTGTACGCCGGGCTGCCGCTGGCGCTGGCGCTGCGGGGCCTGGGCACCCGGGTGCACCTGGCCAACCTGGCCTTCAGCGACCTGGACCGGTTGGACCTCGACGACTGGGTCGCGCCGGGTGTGGCGGCGGTGCGACCGCACAGCCGGGGTGACGAGGACTACTTCCCCGAGCGGACACTGGCCCGCTGGCTCGCCTCGACCGGCGTGGCCGAGCCGGTGTACGCGTTCCCGCGGACCGGTGTGCGTCCGCTGCGGGACGCCTACCGCGCTGGTCGCGCAGCTGGACATCGACGCGGTCGTGCTGGTCGACGGCGGCACGGACATCCTGCTGCGGGGCGACGAGTCGGGGCTGGGCACGCCGGAGGAGGACATGACCAGTCTGGCCGCGGTGGCCGGGCTGGACGGCATCGAGCGGCTGGTGGTCTGCCTGGGTTTCGGGATCGACGCCTACCACGGGGTCTGTCACGCACACGTGCTGGAGAACCTGGCCGCCCTGCAGCGCGCCGGCGCCTACCTGGGGGCGTTCTCCGTTCCGGCGGCTTCCCCGGAGGGCGCGGCCTACCTGGACGCGGTGGCCCACGCGCGGGCCGAGACGCCCCGCTGGCCGAGCATCGTCAACGGGCAGATCGCCGCCGCGATCCGGGGCGAGTTCGGCGACGTCCGCTTCACCACCCGCACGCAGGGCAGTGAGTTGTTCGTCAACCCGCTGATGGGGCTGTACTTCGCGGTCGACCTGCCCGGTCTGGCCCGCGGTGTCGGCTACCTCGACCGGCTGGAGCGCACCCGGGACGCCCACCAGGTCGCCGCGGCGATCGCCGAGTACCGCCAGACGGTGGGGCGGCGCGCCAGCCGGGTGATCCCGCACTGACACCGCGGCCCCCGCCGCCGACCGGTTCCGGGGCGGCGATCGGGAAACAGGGCGGAAATTTTCCCGGGAACGCCGTAGGTTCCGATCACGTCCCTGTCGGGGTCGCGGGTTGGGCACAGCAGGCGAACACAGTGGAGTGTCACGTGGGCTACGGGATGCACTGGCGGGAGGCCGCGGCACTGGCCCGGCGGGAGGCCGAGGACGTCGCCGCCGACCGGGGCTTCGGTGCGCACCGGCGGACGGTGACGCTGACCGGGGGGCAGGCCGGCTGCGCGGCGCTGTTCGTCACCGTCCTGCTGCTGATCCCCGGTCTGGGCCTGCTGATCAGCGCCGCCACGCCGCTGACAACCGGGATCGGGGCGGGGCTGACCGCGGTCGCGGTGGCCCTGCCGGTGCTGACCCTGTGGCTGGCCAGCCGCACCGAGTACCGCCTGGCCAGGCTGCACCTGTTCGACGGTGGCCTGGTGCTCACCCAGGGCGCCACCCGCCGCGCGCACCCGTGGACGGAGATCACCCTGGTCGACCGGACGGTCCGGGGCAGCTACGGGCAGAACGCCACCCCGTTCGTGGGTCACCGGCTGGAACTCCACCTGCGCGACGGCGCGGCGCTGTGCCGCCTCGGTGCCGGCTCGGACGAGGCCGACCTGGTGCGGCGCCTGGTTCGCGAGTCCGGTCCGGCCGACCAGCCCGACCAGGAGAGCGCGTGAGGCCGGGCTCCACACCGCGTGGTCCCCGTGGCCACTTGCGGCCTGCCGCCGCCTGGGGGTTCGCGCCCGCGCACCCCGCACTGTCTGATGGACGGCGAGCCGGGCGCGCCCCGCGTCACCGGCTCGGCCTGGTTTCGGGTGGCCGGGCAGTCCCGGCCCTGGCGGACAGGAGAAGTACGTTGCCCCAGTCCCTGCTCACCACCGCCGTTGTCACGATCCTGCTCACCACCGGAGTGCCCAGCATGGCCGACGCCACCACCACACCCGCCACCACCACACCCGCCGCCGACACCTCCGCCTCGGCGAGCGCGGACCAGGACGACAGCCGCGGTGTCGTCGCCGCCACCAGCGCCCACGTCGACGCGGTGGGGCACTGGGGACGCACGGAGGCGGGCCTGGTCACGGTGAACTCCGGGGCGCGGCTGGCGATCCGGTTCACCGGCCACACCCTGCGCGGCCTGTTCGACACCTCGGGCATCACCAATCCGCCGCAGATCTACGTGTCGATCGACGGGCGGCCGCCGGTCCGCCACGTCGTCGACGCCGACCAGATCGACTTCACCCCCACCCCGCTGGCCGGCACCACGCACACCGCCGTGCTCACCGTGAAGGACGTCGACGAGCACGCCAACCGGTGGGTTCCGCCGTTGCGGTCCGGGCTGGTCGTCACCGGCTTCCGCCTCGACGCGCACGGTCACCTGCTGGGCCAGCCGCCCCGCTCGGGGCCGCGGATCGAGTTCTACGGCGACTCGATCACCCAGGGGGTCAAGGCGCTGGGCAACGTGGCCGGCCCGGACGGCTCGGACGGCACCGCGACCTACTCGTTCCGCGCCGGCCAGCAGCTGGGCGCACGCGTCAGCCAGATCGGGTTCGGCCGGCAGGGCATCATCCGGACCGGCAACGGGAACGTGCCCCCGGCCCCGGAAAGCCTCGGCTGGAACTTCCAGGGCTCGCCCGCGCGTCCGTTCCACCCCGACGCGGTCGTGGTCAACCAGGGCACCAACGACGCCCAGTACGACAGCGCGCAGTTCCGTCCCGCCTACCTCGGCTACCTGCGCCAGCTGCGGGCGGCCAACCCGACGGCGTGGATCTTCGCGATGCGGCCCTTCGGTGGCGCGCACGGCGCGGACATCGCCGAGGCGGTGCGGGAGCTGGCTGACGACCGGGTCGTCTACGTGGACACCACGGGCTGGCTCGACGCCACCGACTACACCGACACCGTGCACCCCACCGTGGCCGGGCACCAGAAGGCCGCCGACCGGCTGGTTCCGCTGCTGCGCGACGCGCTGGGCTGCTGACGCCCGGCGCCGGCAGCGTCCCAACCGGGGGAACACGGGTTGTTCCACCCGCGCGGACTGCGCTACGGTCTGCTCGTGCGTCGTTGGTACTGGTTTAGTTGGCCGGCCTTGCGGTCCGGCGACTCGACCGTGTTCTGACGTCGCCCCCGCAAGAGCCGGCAAGGGCAGGGCCATTCGGTCCCTGCCCTTTTGCATGCGACAAGCACGCCGGCTCGGACGCGGGAACGCCGGCCCCGGTCCCCGGCGGAAAGGGTCTGCGATGACTGCCATCACCCTCGGGGTAGTGGACGACCAGCGCATCGACAAGGTGGTGCCGCTGGTGTCCCCGGCACTGCTGCACCACGAACTCCCGCTCGGCGACGCCGAGCGCCGCACCGTCCTGAGTGGACGGCAGGCGGTCGGGCGGGTGCTGGACCGCCAGGACGACCGGCTCCTGGTGGTGGTCGGTCCCTGCTCGGTGCACGACCCGGTCGCGGCGCTGGAGTACGCCGAGCTGCTCGCGGAGGCGGCCGAGCGGTTCCGCGACGACCTGCTGATCGTGATGCGCGTCTACTTCGAGAAGCCGCGGTCGACCACCGGCTGGAAAGGACTGATCAACGACCCGGGCCTGGACGGCTCCGGAGACGTCAACACCGGCCTGCGCACGGCCCGGTCGCTGCTGCTGCGGGTGCTGGCCACCGGGCTGCCCACCGCCTGCGAGTTCCTGGACACCACGATCCCCCAGTACATCGCGGACATGGTGTCGTGGGCGGCGATCGGGGCGCGCACCGTGGAGAGCCAGGTGCACCGCCAGCTCGCCTCCGGCCTGTCCATGCCGATCGGCATGAAGAACCGGCCGGACGGCAGCATCGCGACCGCGGTGGACGCGATCAACGCCGCGCGGGTGCCCCACGTGTTCCCCGGGCTCGACGTCACCGGTACTCCCGCGGTCCTGCACACCCGGGGCAACGCCGACTGCCACCTCGTGCTGCGCGGCGGCCGAGGCAGGCCGAACTACGACGCGGACTCCGTCGCCAACGCCCTGCGGTTGCTGCGCGCGGCGCACCTGCCCGAGCGGGTGATGATCGACGCCAGCCACGACAACAGCGGCAAGGACCACCACCGCCAGCCCGTGGTCGCCGAGGACATCGCCGCCCAGGTGGAGTCCGGGCAGCGGGCGATCACCGGGGTGATGCTGGAGTCCTTCCTGGTCGCCGGCCGCCAGGACCTGGAGCCCACCAGGCCCCTGGTCCACGGCCAGTCCATCACCGACGCCTGCATGGACTGGCCGACCACCGAGGCGGTGTTGCGGCGCCTGGCCGAGGCGGCCGGCCGCCGCCGCGCGCTGACGTCCTGACCGCACCGGCGGCCCACCATTCCCCGGGGCGCTCCCGCCCACAAAACCGCGTGGCCCGCGGACCCACCCTGGTCGGCATTCCCCGCACCAGTGCCCGGAATGACCCGAAGTCCGGTGCGGACGGTTCCGCGGACCAGCGGCCGCGTGCCGGCGGGAGCGGCGCCGGCCGGTGCGTCATCCGGTTGAACGGCCTGCTAAAAACAGCACCGGATTCGTATCATCGGCAGCCGGACCGCACCACGCGGAATCGGAATGGGCGGCGCCGCCCCGACCGGTGGAGGATTAGCAGTGGGCAACCAGCGAAAACGACGGCCGTTTTCCGCGCACAATCCGACCGGCCACCCGGGCACCAGCGGATGAGTGGCGTGGCGCCGGCCGGGATCGACGCGGGGACGCGACCGCGGTTCTCGGTGGCGAGCACGGTGCGCGACCTGAACCCCGGAGCCTTCGCGTTCGTGATGGGCACCGGCATCGTGTCGACCGCGCTGCGTGACGACGGTGCCGAGACCGCGTCCTCGTGGCTGTTGCTGATCGCCGCCGCCGGGTACGTGCTGCTGCTCGGCGCGACCGGCTGGCGGGTGCTGCGCTGGCCCGGCCGGGTGGCCGAGGAGTTGCGCGGGCCCCGGGCGTTCGCGGTGCTCACCCTGGTGCCCGCGACGAACGTGCTCGCCAGCAATGCCGCCGCGGTGGGGTGGCGGTGGCCGGCGGCGGCGCTGCTGGCGTTCGGTGTGCTCGGCTGGCTCGGCCTCGGCTATGCCGTGCCGCTCGGCCTGGTCACCGCCCCGGATCGGCGCCCGGCAGCGCGTGACTTCACCGGCACGTGGTTTCTGTGGGTGGTGGCCGCCCAGTCGGTGGCCGTGGCCGCCGCGACGGTCAGCGCGTGGGCGCTACCAGGGCCGTTGGCCGCGCTGACCACGGTGTGCTGGGGCCTGGGCCTGGTGCTGTACCTGCTGTTGGCCGCGCTCGGCCTGGCCCGGCTGCTGGTCCGGCCGGTCCTGCCGGGCGAGCTGGTGCCGGCCTACTGGGTGTTCATGGGTGCCGCGGCGATCACCGTGCTCGCCGGCACCAAGGTGGCCGCGGTCGCGGCCGCCGCCCGCCTGCTGTCCCCCGGGTTGGTCCTCGGGCTGTCCGTGGTGCTGTGGTCGTTCTGCACGTGGCTGGTCCCCCTGTTGGTGGCGCTGGGGTACTGGCGGCACGTCCGGCGCCGGGTGCCGCTGCGCTACGAGACGGGCCTGTGGAGCCTGGTGTTCCCGGTGGGCATGTACGGCGTGGCCAGTCACCAGTTGGGTCGGGCCACGGGCGCGGGGTGGCTGAGCGCGCTGGGCGGCGGCGAGGCGTGGCTGGCCCTGGCGGTGTGGGTGGCGGTCGTGGTGGCCATGGTCGCGGCGCTCACCCGTCACCGCCGGTGACCCCTACCGGCGCCACCCCGCCGGGCGTGCACGCCGGGCTCGCCTCGGTCAGCTGTTTTTCCACACACAAAAGGACAATCCCGCAACAGAATTGATGTTTGTCCTTTTCCTGCTGTTTCCGTTGCCGTCACCAGCCGATAAACGGGAAACAATCGCGGCCCATCAGCCAAACCAGACAAATCCGCACATCCGGTCGGCACGCGAGCGCGGATATTGCCACACAATGTCGGAATCGCACGGTTTGTATACCGACCGACCGGGTGAACATGGTTAAAAGACGTGCCAGGACAGCAGCGTCGGGAATGCGAACCCGAGTAGCGTCAAAAGACGGGGCGCGAAAAGCCTCACTGGGGGACGTGGGCGCGGATTGTCCGATTCATCGGCATCTGTTCGTGAGTGGAGGTCACGGGAATGAGTGTGCGCACTCCGTCAGCCAGCGATTCCGCGGACAAGGGAGGCGGCACCAGACCGGCGGGGACGGACGGCAGCGCGACGGACGCCCTGCTGCGCCTGGGCCGCTACCTGACCCGGTCGACCACCTCGGCCGACCTGCGCGCGGTGTACCGGACCGGTGGCCGCGACGGCGACGCCTTCTACCGCGACCGCTGGAGCCACGACAAGGTCGTGCCCTCGACGCACGGGGTCAACTGCACCGGGTCGTGCCGGTGGAAGGTCTACGTCTCCGACGGGATCATCACCTGGGAGAGCCAGGACCCCGACTACCCCTCGATCGGGCCGGACAAACCCGAGTACGAGCCACGCGGCTGTCCGCGGGGCGCCTCGTTCTCCTGGTACTCCTACTCGCCCACCCGGGTGCGCTTCCCCTACGCGCGCGGCGTTCTGGTGGAGATGTACCGGGAAGCGCGCCGGATCCACCACGACCCGGTGGCGGCGTGGGCGTCCGTTGTGGACGATCCGCACAAGCGCGGCGTGTACCACCGGGCGCGCGGCAAGGGCGGGCTGGTGCGGGTGAGCTGGGACGAAGCCGCCGAGATGGTCGCGGCCGCGCACGTGCACGCGATCGCCACCCACGGGCCGGACCGCGTGGCCGGCTTCTCCCCCATCCCGGCGATGTCCCTGGTCTCGCACGCGGTCGGCGCCAGGTTCATGGCGCTGATCGGCGCGCCGATGCTGTCCTTCTACGACTGGTACGCCGACCTGCCGGTGGCCTCACCGCAGGTCTTCGGCGACCAGACCGACGTGCCGGAGTCCGCGGACTGGTGGGACGCGGCGTACCTGATGATGTGGGGCTCCAACGTCCCGGTCACCAGGACACCCGACGCGCACTGGATGGTCGAGGCCCGCTACCGGGGCCAGAAGGTCGTGGTGGTCTCCCCCGACTACGCCGACAACACCAAGTTCGCCGACGAGTGGCTGGCCCCGCACCCCGGCACCGACGCCGCACTGGCCATGGCCATGGGCCACGTCGTGCTCACCGAGTTCTTCGTCCGCCGCGAGGTCGACTACTTCACCGACTACGCGCGCCAGTTCACCGACCTGCCGTTCCTGGTCACCCTGGCCGAACGGCCCGAGGGCCTGGTGCCCGCGAAGTTCCTCACCGCCGCCGACCTCGGCCCCGAGGCGGCGGGCAAGGCGGCCGAGTGGAAGACCGTGCTGATCGACGCGGTGACCGACCAGCCCGTGGTGCCCAACGGCTCGATCGGATTCCGCTGGAACGCCGAGGACGAGGGGCGCTGGAACCTCGACCTGGGCGAGGTGGTGCCCCGGCTGAGCCTGCACGGCGACCAGCGCCACGAACCCGTCGAGGTGCTGCTGCCCCGCTTCGACGCGCCGGACGGCGCCGCGGGTGTGCTGCGCCGGGGCGTTCCCGCGCGCCGCATCGGCGAACACCTGGTGACCACCGTGTTCGACCTGCTGCTCGCCCAGTACGGGGTGCGCCGGGCCGGCCTGCCGGGAGTCTGGCCGACCGGCTACGACGACGCCAGCCAGCCCTGCACCCCGGCCTGGCAGCAGGAGATCACCTCGGTGCCCGCCGACCGCGTCGCCCGCATCGCCCGCGAGTTCGCCAGCACCGCCGAGGAGTCCCGGGGCCGGTGCATGATCCTCATGGGCGCCGGCACCAACCACTGGTTCCACTCGGACACGGTGTACCGGTCGTTCCTGGCGCTGCTGACCCTGACCGGCTGCCAGGGCCGCAACGGGGGCGGCTGGGCGCACTACGTCGGCCAGGAGAAGGTCCGGCCGCTCACCGGGCACGCCACCCTGGCCAGCGCGCTGGACTGGGTCCGGCCCCCGCGGCACATGATCGGCACCGCCTACTGGTACCTGCACACCGACCAGTGGCGCTACGACAGCATGCGCAACGACGCCCTGCTCTCCCCGTTGGCCACCGGCGCGCTGGCCGGCACCTCGGCCGCGGACGCGCTGGCCGTGTCCGCCCGGCTCGGCTGGATGCCCTCCTACCCGACCTTCGACCGCAACCCGCTCGACCTGGTCGCCGAGGCGGAGGCGGCGGGCACCGACCCGGTCGAGCACGTGGTGGAGCAACTGCGCACCGGCCAGCTCGGCTTCGCCTGCGAGGACCCCGACGACCCGCGCAACTGGCCACGGGTGCTCACGGTGTGGCGGTCCAACCTGCTCGGCTCCTCAGCCAAGGGACACGAGTACTTCCTGCGCCACCTGCTCGGCACCGACGCCAACCTGCGGGCCACCGAGGCACCACCGGACCGGCGGCCCCGCACCACGAAATGGCACGAGCGCGCCCCGGAAGGCAAGCTGGACCTGTTGCTGGCCATGGACTACCGGATGACCAGCACCACCCTGTTCGCCGACGTGGTGCTGCCCGCGGCCACCTGGTACGAGAAGCACGACCTGTCCTCCACCGACATGCACCCCTTCGTGCACTCGTTCAACGCCGCGGTGGACCCGCCGTGGCAGACCAGGACCGACTTCGACGCCTTCCACACCATCGCCCGCCGGTTCAGCGAACTCGCCGAGGACCACCTCGGTGTCCGCCGCGACCTGGTCGCCACCCCGATGACGCACGACACCCCGGGCGAGACAGCACAGCCGCACGGCGTGGTCCGGGACTGGCGCCTCGGCCAGGCCGACCCGGTCCCCGGACGCACCATGCCGGTGCTCACCGTGGTGGAACGCGACTACCCGGCGGTGGCGGCGAAACTGGCCACCCTCGGCCCCCTGCTCGACGCGGTCGGCACCACCACCAAGGGCATCACCTACGACGTGTCCGAGGAACTGGCCTGGCTCGCCGCGAAGAACGGCGTCGCCGCGAGCGGCCCGGCCGCCGGGCGCCCCCTGATCAACACCGACATCCGCGCGGCCGACGCCCTGCTCGCCCTGTCCGGGACCACCAACGGGCACCTCGCCGCACAGGGCTTCCGCAGCCTGGAACGCCGCGTCGGCCAGCCACTCGCGCACCTGGCCACCGAGAACGAGGGCCGGCGCGTCGCCTTCGCCGACACCCGGGCCCAACCGGCCGCCGTGACCACCAGCCCGGAGTGGTCGGGCAGCGAGACCGGCGGCCGGCGGTACTCGGCGTTCGTGATCAACGTCGAGCACCGCAAGCCCTGGCACACCCTGACCGGCCGGCAGCACTTCTTCCTCGACCACGACTGGATGCACGAACTCGGCGAGGCCCTGCCCGTCTACCGGCCGCCGCTGGACATGCACCGCCTGTTCGGCGAACCGAGGCTGGGACCGGCCGGCCGCGAGGTGACCGTGCGCTACCTGACCCCGCACAGCAAGTGGTCGATCCACTCGACCTACCAGGACAACCTGATCATGCTGTCGCTGTCCCGGGGCGGACAGACGATCTGGATCAGCCCCGGCGACGCCGAGGCGATCGGCGTCGGCGACAACGACTGGATCGAGGCGGTCAACCGCAACGGCGTGGTCGTCGCCCGCGCCATCGTCTCCCACCGGATGCCGACCGGAACGGTGTTCATGTACCACGCGCAGGACCGCGCGGTGAACGTGCCGCGCAGCGAGGCCACCGGAAAACGCGGCGGCACGCACAACTCACTGACCAAGCTGCTGATGAAACCGACCCACCTCATCGGCGGGTACGCGCAGCTGTCCTTCGGCTTCAACTACCTCGGCCCCACCGGCAACCAGCGCGACGAGATCACCGTGATCCGGCGCCGCTCCCAGGAGGTGAGCTACTGATGCGAGTCCTGGCACAGCTGGCGATGGTGATGAACCTGGACAAGTGCATCGGCTGCCACACCTGTTCGGTGACCTGCAAGCAGGCGTGGACCAACCGCGCCGGCACCGAGTACGTGTGGTTCAACAACGTGGAGACCCGCCCCGGACAGGGCTACCCCCGCCGCTACGAGGACCAGGACCAGTGGAAGGGCGGCTGGGTGCGCACCAGCGGCGGCCGGCTGAAGCTGCGCGCCGGTGGCCGCTTCCGCAAGCTCGCGTCGCTGTTCGCCAACCCCGACCTGCCCGAGATCAGCGACTACTACGAGCCGTGGACCTACGAGTACGCCACCCTCATCGACGCGCCACTGGGCACCGACGTGCCCACCGCCGCCCCGAAATCCGCCATCACCGGCGCCCCCGTGCAGCCGGACTGGGGGCCCAACTGGGACGACGACCTCGGCGGGTCCACCGAGCACGGCGTCGCCGACCCGGTGCTGCAACGCCTCCGCGACGACCTCGGCGTCCAGGTCAAGTTCGAGTTCGAGCAGAGCTTCATGTTCTACCTGCCCCGCATCTGCGAGCACTGCCTGAACCCCTCCTGCGTGGCCAGCTGCCCGTCCGGCGCGATGTACAAGCGCGAGGAGGACGGCATCGTGCTGGTCGACCAGCACCAGTGCCGGGGCTGGCGGATGTGCGTCACCGGCTGCCCCTACAAGAAGGTCTACTTCAACCACCGCACCGGCAAGGCCGAGAAGTGCACCTTCTGCTACCCCCGCGTGGAGGCCGGCCAGCCCACCGTCTGCTCGGAGACCTGCGTCGGCCGGCTGCGCTACATCGGGGTGGTGCTCTACGACGCCGACCGGGTCACCGAGGCGGCCAGCGTCGCCGACGAGCACGACCTCTACCCGGCGCAGCTCGACCTCATGCTCGACCCGCACGACCCCGAGGTCATCCGCGCGGCCGAGCAGGCCGGCATCCCGCACGACTGGATCACCGCCGCCCAGCGCTCCCCCGTCTACCAGCTCATCCACACCTACCGCCTGGCGCTGCCCCTGCACCCCGAGTACCGCACGATGCCGATGGTCTGGTACATCCCACCGCTGTCGCCGGTGGTGGACGCGGTCGCCGGCACCGGCTTCGACGGCGAGGACGGCCACAACCTGTTCGGCGCCATCGACTCGCTGCGCATCCCCGTGGAGTACCTGGCCGAGCTGTTCACCGCCGGCGACGTCACCCCGGTGCGCACCTCGCTGCGCCGGCTCGCCGCCATGCGCTCCTACATGCGCTCGGTCAACCTCGGCCGGGAGCCCGACGAGCGCGTGCCCGCCGCCGTCGGCCTGGACGGCGAGCAGGTGTTCGGCATGTACCGGCTGCTCGCCCTGGCCAAGTACGACGAGCGGTACGTGATCCCGACCGCGGGCATCGGCCAGGCGCACGACCTCGAAGGGATCGCCACCCAGTGCAGCCTCGACGTCGACGGCGGCCCCGGCATGGGCGGTCCCGCTGTCGCGGGCGGACAGGGACGGGTGGACCTGGTGAGCTGGCGGGGCACCGGCCGCCCCGACGCGCTGTTCCCCACCCTGCGCGGCGGAGGTGACCGGTGAGGCTCTTCCGCACCGCCCGCCGCCGCGCCGAGCCGGCCACCCGACACGCCATCGCGGCGCCGCGGCACCGCCGCGTGCTGCGCGCGGTGGCCGGCTGGTGCCTGCAGTACCCCGACCACACCGTGCTGGACCGCCTGCCGCTGCTCAACGCCAGCCTGCGTGAACTGCCGGAACACACCCCGGGTCGGACCGAACTGGACACCGTGGTGGCGTTCCTCGCCGACACCGAACCGCTCGCCCTGGCCGAGCACTACGTCGAGGTGTTCGACCGGAAACCCCGCCGCACCCTGCACCTGAGCTGGTACGCCGACGGGGACACCCGCCGGCGCGGCGCCTCCCTGGCCGCGCTGCGCCGGTTCTACCGGGAGCACGGCTTCGCCCCCGCCGAGGACGAACTGCCCGACTTCCTCCCGGTGCTGCTGGAGTTCGCCGCCCAGGTGCGCGACCCCGAGGTCGCCGACCGAGCACTGGCCGGTTTCCGCGCCGGCCTGGAGTTGCTGCACCACAACCTCGGTGGCGTGGAAACCGCGTACCGGGACGCGGTCGGCGCGGTGCTGGCGACCCTGCCGGCCCCGCCCGCCCACGCGGCACCGGCCGAGCTGCCCGACGCACCCGGCAACCTCGTGGAATTCGTCGGCCTGGAGCCCTATCCGCTCAACACCGGGGGTACCCGATGACCACCAGCCTCGACCTGCTGCTGTGGGGGGCGGCACCCTACGCCGCCATCGCCCTGCTGGTCGGCGGCGGCGTCTGGCGCTACCGCTACGACCGGTTCGGCTGGACCAGCCGGTCCTCGCAACTGCACGAGTCAACGCTGCTGCGCATCGGCAGCCCGCTGTTCCACTTCGGACTGCTGCTGGTGATCGGCGGCCACGTGCTCGGCCTGCTGGTGCCCAAGAACCTCACCGAGCTGCTCGGCGTCACCGAGGACAACTACCACCTGGTGTCGCTGGGCATGGGCAGCATCGCCGGCCTGGCCGCGCTGACCGGACTCGCCATCCTGCTGTGGCGTCGACTGCGGGTGCCGGCGGTGCGCAACGCCAGCCTGCGCAGTGACCGGATCGCCTACCCGGTGCTCGCGCTCGCCATGCTCGCCGGACTGACCACCACCGTCCTGGACAACGGGCTGCGCGGCGGATACGACTACCGGGAGACCATCAGCCCCTGGTTCCGCGGCATCCTGCTGCTGCACCCGCAGCCCGAGCTGATGGCCCACGTGCCCCTGGACTACAAGCTGCACGTGGTCCTGGGCATGACCCTGTTCGCGCTCTGGCCGTTCTCCCGGCTGGTGCACGCGTTCAGCGCGCCCGTGCACTACCTGCTGCGGCCCTACGTGGTCTACCGGCGCCGCGAACCCGGCCGGGTCGGCAACCGGGCGACCCGCCGCGGCTGGGAACCCGTGGACCGGTGACGCGCGGCGCGCGCGGCCCGGCCCTGGCTCAGCCGGCCCGCGCGTGGCCGTCGTACAGGCGTTGGAGCAGTTCGTTCAGCGGTCCGTGCTCCTGCTCGTCGAGCGCGGACAGGAACACCTCCTGAACGGCGGCCCGACCAGCGGTGGACGAGCCGGCACCCCACCGGACTCGTCCACCGCACCCGCCCACACCGGGCGCGCCGGCCCGCCGGTTCAGTCGGTGCCGGACTCGATCGCGGCGTGATCGAGCAGTTCGTCGTCACCGGGCACGGTCCCCCGGGACGCGATCGCCTGGGCACCGCCCTCGGGCATCGCGCCGATCAGCCCGGTCGAGGCCGCCTGCGCGGCGCCGATCAGCACCGGGTGCTGGTCGCCGACCATGCCCAGGCGGGCGTACTGCTCAAGCTTGGCGCGCGAGTCCGCGATGTCGAGGTTGCGCATGGTCAGCTGGCCGATGCGGTCAACCGGCCCGAACGCCGAGTCCTCGGTCCGCTCCATGGAGAGCTTGTCCGGGTGGTAGCTGAACGCCGGCCCGGAGGTGTCCAGGATGGAGTAGTCCTCACCGCGCCGCAGGCGCAGCGTCACCTCGCCGGTGACCGCCGTGCCCACCCAGCGCTGCAGCGACTCGCGCAGCATCAGCGCCTGCGGGTCCAGCCACCGGCCCTCGTACATCAGCCGGCCCAGCCGCCGCCCCTCGTTGTGGTAGCTGGCCAGGGTGTCCTCGTTGTGGATCGCGTTGACCAGCCGCTCGTACGCCGCGTGCAGCAACGCCATGCCCGGCGCCTCGTAGATGCCTCGGCTCTTGGCCTCGATGACCCGGTTCTCGATCTGGTCGGACATGCCCAGGCCGTGCCGGCCACCGATGGCGTTGGCCTCCAGCACCAGGTCGACGGCGGAGGCGAACTCCTTGCCGTTGATGGTCACCGGCCGGCCCTGCTCGAAGCCGATCGTGACGTCCTCGGGGGCGATCTCCACGGCCGGATCCCAGAACCGCACCCCCATGATCGGGTCGACGATCTCGATGCCCGCGTCGAGGTGTTCGAGCGCCTTGGCCTCGTGGGTCGCACCCCAGATGTTCGCGTCGGTGGAGTAGGCCTTCTCCGTGCTGTCCCGGTAGGGCAGACCGCGGGCCAGCAGCCACTCCGACATCTCCCGACGACCACCGAGTTCGGTGACGAAGTCGGCGTCCAGCCACGGCTTGTAGATCCGCAGCGAGGGGTTGGCCAGCAGGCCGTAGCGGTAGAACCGCTCGATGTCGTTGCCCTTGAAGGTGGAGCCGTCCCCCCAGATCTGCACGTCGTCCTCAAGCATCGCGCGCACCAGCAGCGTGCCCGTCACGGCCCGGCCGAGCGGGGTGGTGTTGAAGTAGACGCGCCCGCCGGAGCGGATGTGGAACGCCCCGCAGGCCAGGGCGGCGAGCCCCTCCTCCACCAGGGCCGCCCGGCAGTCGACCAGCCGCGCGACCTCCGCGCCGTACGCGGTGGCGCGCCCGGGCACCGAGTCGATGTCGAGTTCGTCGTACTGGCCGATGTCGGCGGTGTAGGTGCAGGGCACTGCACCCTTCTCGCGCATCCACGCGACCGCTACCGACGTGTCGAGGCCGCCGGAGAAGGCGATGCCGACACGTTCACCGACAGGCAGGGAGGTGAGCACCTTGGACACGGGTGAAGTATATGCATACCAGTGCATGATCATGCAAAGCCGGCAGTGCCACCCGCCCCACCGGTCAGTTCCCGACCTGAATTCCCGGGAGAATCGCGGCCATGGCGAGTACCAGCACCCGGACCCTGCGACTGTTGTCCCTGCTGCAGAACCACCGGTACTGGCCGGGTACCGAACTGGCCGACCGACTGGGCATCTCCGTGCGCACCCTGCGCCGGGACATCGACCGGCTGCGCGAGCTGGGCTATCCGGTCGAGGCGCAGCGCGGCGTCGACGGCGGCTACCAGCTCGCCGCGGGTGCGGCACTGCCCCCGCTGGTGGTCGACGACGACGAGGCGGTCGCCCTGGCCGTGGGCCTGCAGGCCGCCGCCCAGGGGGCCGTGGAGGGCATCGCCGAGTCCGCGCTGCGGGTGCTGGCCAAGGTGGTGCGGGTGATGCCGGTTCGGCTGCGCCGCCGGGTCGACGCACTGCGCGCGATGACCGTGCCCGCCACCTGGGACAACCCGGGCGTGGCCGGCGTGGACCCCGAGGTGCTCACCGCGGTCGCGCTGGCCTGCCGGGACAGCGAACACCTCCGCTTCGCCTACACCGCGGTCGGCGGCCAGCACACCGACCGGCATGTCGAACCGCACCGGCTGGTCCTGCTGGGTCGTCGCTGGTACCTGGTCGCCTACGACCTCACCCGGCACGACTGGCGCAGCTTCCGGATCGACCGGCTCACCGCCCCGCACGGCACGGGTGCCCGGTTCCGCCCCCGGGAACTGCCCGCGGCCGACGCCGCCGAGTTCGTCCGCGCCGGCATGGGCTCCCTGCCCCGCCCCTACCAGGTGGAGGTCCTGATCGACGCCCCGGCCGCGGTGGTGCACCAGCGGATCGGCCGCTGGGGTGCGGTCGAGGAGGTCGACGCCGAGCGCTGCCGGGTGCGCATGGCCGCCGACAACCTGGACTGGCCGGTCATGGCCCTGGGGTTGGCCGACGCCGACTTCCACGTCGTCGAACCACCCGAACTGCGGGACCGGCTCCACCGGTGGAGCGCCCGGTTCAGCCAGGCCTAGCCGGCAGCGCCCGACCACCACCGCTTCCCGGGCGGGTGCCCCGGCGGACAGTGAATTCACTCCACACTGAAGCCGTTGTGGAGTTTGTTGACTCCGCAACCAGGGCCCCGGCCGGCCAACCACGAGCCCTGGCGGACCGGTGCGCCGGCCGCGGCGGACGCATACTTACCCGCGATCCTTGATCGCCAGAAGGCGTCTACCTGAAAGGGCCAGTACATGCCACGTGTCGCCACCGCCGAGCAGGTCGACCGGTCCGCGCTGCTGGAATTCCTGCGGCCGCGCCACCACGGCCTGCTGGTCACCACCCGGTCCAACGGCCGCCCGCAGATGTCCCCGGTGACCTGCGGCGTGGACGCCGAGGGCCGGATCGTGGTGTCCACCTACCCGGAGCGGGCCAAGACCCGCAACGCGCGCCGTGACCCGCGGGTGTCGATCTGCGTGCTCTCGACCGACTGGGACGGGCCCTACGTCCAGGTCGACGGACGGGCCGAGGTGCTGGACATGCCCGAGGCCCTGGACGGGCTCGTCGAGTACTTCCGCTGCATCTCCGGGGAGCACCCGGACTGGGACGACTACCGCCAGGCGATGGTCCGGCAGAACAAGTCCCTGATCCGCATCACCATCGAGCGGTGGGGTCCGATCGCCACCGGTGGGTTCCCACCCCACCTCGCCGGGGCCTGAGGACCACCCGGCGGGTGGCGCCGGGTCAGGGGCGCAGCAGGGCCTTGATGGCGCGGCGTTCGTCCATCGCCCGATAGCCCTCGTCGGCCTGGTCGAGCGGCAGGTCCAGGTCGAAGACCCGGCCGGGGTCCATCTGACCGTTCCAGACCCGCTCGATCAGGTCGGGCAGGAACCGCCGGACCGGTGCTGGGCCGCCGTGCAGCCGGACGTGGGAGTAGAACAGCTCCTCCCCGTCCAGCGCCACGCCGTGCGGGACACCCACGAAGCCCACGGACGCGCCCGGGCGGGCCGACCGCACGGCCTGGTGCATCGCCTCACTGGTGCCGACGCACTCCAGCACGGCGTCCGCGCCGATGCCGTTGGTCAGCTCCTTGACACGGGCCACGCCCTCCTCGCCGCGCTCGGTCACGATGTCGGTGGCGCCGAACTTGGTGGCCAACCGCTGGCGCTTGGCGTGGCGGCTCATCGCGATCACCCGCTCCGCGCCCAGCTGCGCGGCGGCCAGCACACCGCACAGCCCGACCGCGCCGTCGCCGACCACCGCGACGGTCATGCCGGGCCGCACGTCGGCCGCGACCGCGGCGAACCAGCCGGTGCCCATCACGTCCGACAGGGTCAGCAGACTGGGCAGGTGCTCGTCGGCCGGCTGGCCGGGGGTGGCCACCAGGCTGCCGTCGGCCAGCGGCACCCGGATCGCCTCCGCCTGGCAACCGCCGACAAAGGCCCGGTTCACGCACGAGGTCTGGTAGCCGGCCCGGCAGTTGGGGCAGGTGTTGTCGGAGGAGAAGAACGAGCCGATGACGAACTGGCCGGGTTTGACCGACCTGACCTCGCTGCCGACCTCCTCGACGACGCCGCAGTACTCGTGGCCGATCGGTGCCGGCCCGGTGACGGGGTTGATGCCGCGGTAGTCCCACAGGTCCGAGCCGCACACACAGGTGACCGGCAGCCGGACGATGGCGTCGGTCGGGTCGATGATCTTCGGGTCCGGGCGCTCCTCGACGCGCACGTCCCCCGGAGCGTAAAGCACAGCTCCACGCATGGTCGTTTTCCTTCCACTGTGGTCCGATGTGGCCCTCTCGTCCGGTGTGGACGGTCAGGTCCGGTGGGGTTTCAGGGTTTCGGTCCGGTCGGTGGCCGGTGCCGGGGTCGGTGACAGCGCGGAGATCCGCACCCGGTGGAACATCTCCGCCGAAGCACGCTCGTCGGCCTCGGCGCCGAACGACATCGTGCCGAAGCACAGCGGAAAGACCCGCACACCCGTTGCCCCACTGTTGGGGTAGTCCATGATTCCTTCCTCAGCACCCCGGCCCGTCCGGCGAGTGGCGACGCCGAACTAGTTGGCGCGGAAGAGGTTCTTCGCCACCGCCATCGCGGACATGGCCTTGGGCCACCCCGCGTAGAACGCCAGGTGCGTGATCACCTCGACCAGTTCCCGCTCGCTCACGCCGTTGTCCTTCGCCCGGCCGAGGTGGTGGGCGAGTTGTTCGGTGCTGCCGCTCGTGACCAGGCTCGCCACCGTCACCAGGCTGCGGTCCCTCGGGGAGAGTTCTCGGCGTTCCCAGACCTGTCCGAAGAGGACAGCGTCGGTGAGATCGACCAGTGCGGGCGCGAAGTCCCCGAACATCTGCTCGGCGCCGGACGGTTCCTCGCTCGTGCCCATTGTCCCACGTCCTTTCCAGATCAGTCGGTGCCGCGGCGCGGGATCGGATCGGTGTTGGTGACACCACGGCCGGTCGTGGTCCGCCCGGCGGACCCGTTGACCACCGCCCGGCGGCCCCACGCTCCCGCCCCGCGCCACCGATGGAACCCCGGCCGGCGGCGGTGTGGGAGGACCTGCTCAGCGGTGTACTGACAGGACACCCCAGAGCGTCCGAGTCGGACGTAGCCTCGATGTCTGTGGACAACCGGAGCGAAGTTCGCCAGTTCCTGGTCACGCGGCGAGCGAAGATCACCCCGGACCGGGCCGGCCTGCCCGCCTACGGCGGGAACCGGCGTGTCCCCGGGCTGCGCAGGGAGGAAGTCGCGCTGCTCGCCGGGGTCAGCGTCGAGTACTACGCCCGCCTGGAACGGGGAAACCTCGGCGGCGTCTCCGAGAACGTGCTCGACGCGCTCGCCCGCGCACTCCAACTCGACGACGCCGAGCGGGAACACCTGTTCGACCTGGCGCGTGCGGCGAACAGCACGTCCGGTCCACCCCGGCGGCGGCGGGCACGGCAGGTGGTCCGGCCGGGGCTGCGGCACATCCTCGACGGGATGACCGAGACGCCGGCGTTCATCCGCAACGGGCGCCTGGACATCCTGGCCACCAACCGGCTCGGTCACGCGCTGTACCGGCCGGTGTTCGCCAACCCGGTGCGGCCGGCCAACCTCGCCCGGTTCCGGTTCCTCGACCCCGCCGCGGCCGAGTTCTACCCGGAGGGCGATGACTCGGCGAACACCACGGTGGCGCTGTTGCGCACCGAGGCCGGCCGCGACCCGCACAACCGCGAGCTGACCGATCTGGTCGGCGAACTCTGCACGCGCAGTGCGGAGTTCCGCACGCTGTGGGCCGCGCACAACGTGCGCCTGCACCACACCGGGGTCAAGCGCTTCCACCACCCGGCCGTCGGTGACCTGGAGCTGGGCTTCGAGGCGATGCCGCTGCCGGCCGATCCCGGGCTGACCATGACCGTGTACACCGCCGAACCGGGTTCCGCGGCACAGGACGGTCTGAAGCTCCTGGCGAGTTGGGCGGCGACGGTCGACCAGGCCGACCAGACCGACCAGGTCGGCGGAACTGACCAGGTCGGCGGAACCGACCAGATCGACCAGCCGGAGAACCGCCCACCGCACGGGCGGGGCCAGCGGGCTTGAGCCGAACCGGTCGCTCGCCCTGCTGATCGCGCGGGTCGCGCGGGGCGGGCCAGCACGCACCACGAACACCCTGACCGTCCACAGCAGACAGCCTGACCGGCGGGACTCCGACGACAGCGGACCGCGCGCGAGCGCTCAGCCGGCGTCTTCCCCGGTGAGGCCCTGAAGCCGTTCGGCGGCGGTCTCGACGCGGCGTTCGGCCTGCTGCACCTGCTCGTCGCAGTGCCGCAGCTGGTCCTGGGCGGCGCGTTCGTCGGCGTTCGCCCGTCGCAGCCGGGCCCTGGTGTCGTTGATCTGCTCGGTCAGGGCGTCGATGTGCCGCTCCAGGTCCTGGACGACGCGCGCGGCCTCGGCGGCACCGCGGTGGGCGCGCTCCGCGTGTTCGCGCACTGCCGCCAGTTCCCGTTCCGCGTCCCGGACCTCCCGCCGGGCGTGGTCGAGGGCGCGGTCGCGCCGTTGCCTCGCCGAAGTGTCCCCACCACCCCTGGGTCGGCGGGGCGCTGGCACCCGCACCCCGCCCGCCGCCTCCGGTACCGATGCGGGGAACCCGGCGTCCGCGGTGAGCGGCTTGGTGAGCCTGCCGCTGGCCCACTGCTGGGCGGCGTCGGCGTCGGCGAGCACCGCGTGCAGGGTGGCTTCCAGCTCCCGTTGGGCGGCCTCGCTCATCGTCTTGCCCGCCGCTGCCACGAGGTGCCGCGCCTGCCGGGTCAGCGTGGCCACCAGGGCGTGCTGCTGACGGGACAGCTCCCGCAACTGCTCGCCGTCGAGGTCGCGGTGCGCGCGGCGCAGCGACTCGCCCAACCGCAGCAGCGGCTCCACCTGCTCGGCCTGCTCCCGCACGAGCAGGTTGCTGGCCCAGGCGGACAGGGTGGGTCGGCGCAGCCCGCGGATCTGGTCGGCCAGTCGCCGGTCACCCGCCTTGCGGGCCTGCGCGGCCCGGTCGTTGCGCAGCGCGGTGAACCGCTCCGGCACCACCCCGTACAGCTCGTCCACAACAGACTGGAGATCCACCCGCCCCGCCTTCCGGCCCGCCGTCCGCCTGGTGCCACTGTGGCGGACCCCATGCGGGCGCGCAGCCGGAAGAGCGCCACGGGCGGTGTTAGCCTTGGCCTCGGTGGCCCACCCACCCCGGACGAGCACGTCGTACCCGGCACGACAAGACGACGTAGTCAGACGCCAACTGTGTGCCGACGGAGGGTTGCCGTGGGGTGGATCGTCCTCGTCCTGTCCGGTCTTCTGGAAACCGTCTGGGCCGCCGCCCTCGACGCCGCACGCGGGTTCACCCGGCTGGGGGCGAGCGTGCTGTTCGTCGTCGCCCTGACCGGCAGCATGATCGGGCTCGCCTACGCCATGCGCACCATCCCGCTGGGCACCGCCTACGCCGTCTGGGTCGGCATCGGCGCGGTCGGCACCGCCGCGTACGGGATGGTGTTCCTTGGCGAGTCGGTCACGGCCGCTCGACTCGTGTGCCTCACCCTCATCGTCGCCGGTGTGGTCGGGATGAAGGTCCTGCACTGACCCCTGCCGAGTCCGCTGTGGACACCGCTGGTCAGCGGACCGAGCCAGCCAGGCCCGAGCGGAGGCCGGCGGAGATCCGGTCGAGCACGACGTCGAGGTTGTCCGGGCTGGTGGCGAAGTTGAGTCGGACGAACGGTGTGGTGTCCACTGTGGTGCCAGCGCTGAACTCGGCGCCCTCGCTGAGCGCGACCTCGGCCACCCGGGCGAGGTGGGCGGCCGGGCCGCTGCCGCTCGGTCGCCATCCGGGCAGGTCGAACCAGGCCAGGTAGGTGCCCTCAGCAGGGTGGTAGCGGCTGTCCGGGAGCATCGCGGCGATCCAGTCGGTGACCGTGTCGCGATTCCTGGTGAGCGTCCTCATGAGTTCGTCGAGCCAGGAGTCGGCGTCCCGCCACGCCGCCACCGTCGCGACGCGGCTGAGCGTGCTGGGGGTGCCGAAGTAGTCCAGGGGCGCCTTGTCCAGTGCGGCGCGCACGGCGGGTGCGCCGATGTGCGCGACGGCGCAGCGCAGCGCGGCGATGTTGAACGCCTTGGTCGCGGAGGTGGCGGTGATGGTTCGCCGTGCGGTGTCCGCGCCGAGGGCGGCGAACGGGATGTGCTGTTGCCCCGGGTAGGTCAGATCGGCGTGGATCTCGTCGGACAGGACGACGAGGTCGAGTTCCTCGGCGACGTCGGCCAGCAGCCGCAGTTCGTCACGGCGGAACACCCGGCCGGTCGGGTTGTGCGGGTTGACCACCAGCATCATCCGGCAGCCGGCGGCGCGGAGCCGGTCGCCGAGCCCTGCGCCGTCGAAGCCCCAACCGTCCTGGCCGCAGCGCATCGGCATGGGCACCAGCCGCCGGCCGGCGCGCGCGATGCTGGCCAGGAAGGGCGGGTAGGTGGGAACGTGCAGCGCGATCCCGTCGCCGGGCGCGGTCGCGTGTTCGATCACGACCTGGAGCACCTGGATGAGGTCGGTGAACACGCGGGTGCGCCCCGGCTCCGGCCGCCAGCCGTACCGGTCGGCCATGCGGTCCTGGAACGCGGTGACAACCGGGTCCTCCCCGCGCCAGAACGGGTAGCCGAAGTCCTCCCGCTCAACCCAGTCGACGAGCTGCTGGCGGATGGGGGCCGCGATCCCGAAGTCCATGTCCGCCACCCACGCGCCGATGGTGCCCTGGGGCAGTGAACCCCACTTGACGCCCCACCCGGAGCGCAGGCGGGCCGGATCGATCCGGGTGAACGGGGAGTCAGCCATTGGCGGGCACCCCGGCGAGGATGCAGTCGCGGATGATCTCCATCTGCCCGTGGTGCTGCGCGAGTTCCTCGTAGACGTGGAACAGGGCACCGCCCTGGTCCAGCTCGCGCGCTGGCCCCAGGAAGTCCGCCCGCGGCTGGGCGCGCAACGGCTCGCGCGGTGCGGCCGCCGCGACGTCGTGCTGGAGCTGTTGCCCGATCTCCCGCGCCCGCCGGAGCAGCGGAGCCACCGGGCCCGACGCGGTGAACTCGGCGTCCCGGTCGCGCGGCGCGCTCCGGCCGGCGACCAGCTGCCCGCTCCAGTAGGACACCACCCCCAGGCAGTGGTTGAGCAGGGCGTACGGGCTGTTCGCACCGGGGATCGCGGGTGTGCGGTTGGCGAGGTCGTCGCCGAGCCGCGCCACGATGTCGATCATGCCGTCGAGCGCGCGTCCGGCGTAGTAGCAGTACTGGTCCCTGCTGATCATCCCACCACCTCGATGCCGTCACCGTCTTAGCCGGTGACTACGTTGCATCGATCTCGCGTCACCTGTCAAGGTGGTGACATGGCGTTCGTGTTCGTCAGCGGTGATCTCGCGCTCGACTTCGTCGGCACGCTCAAGTGGCGCCGTGACGCGCCGGAGGAGCAGTTGACGGCTCCGGCGGAGGCCGCCAGGTGGGCGGTGGCGGCCGGTGTCCTCACCGAACCGCCGCAGGTCTCGCCGGCCGAGTTCACCCAACTGCTCGACCTGCGTGAAGCCGTCTACCGGCTGGTGCGGGCGAGCCTGTGCGGGCAACCCTGGCCGGCCGCGGACGTCGACACCGTCAACGCGCTGGCCGACGGCCCCGCTCCCCGCGTCACCCTGTCCACCACCGGGCTGGTCCGCCGGGGCAGTGGCGCGGCCGTCGCCGCCGTCATCTCCCGGGCCGCAGCCGATCTGCTGGCCCAGTGCGGCGAACTGAGGCTGAAGGAGTGCGAGCGGGAACGCTGCACGCGCCTGTTCGTCGACCGGTCGCGCACGGGCAACCGGCGCTGGTGCGGGATGGCGGAGTGCGGCAACCGCGTCAAGGCCGCGCACTACCGCGCGCGCAAGGCCGGCGCGGGAACCACTACCGCGTGGGAGCCGGCGAACGGGTGAAGCGGGCACCCGCTTCCTTGACCTGCCCGCAGCGCCCTGACCACACTCACTCCCCCAGCCACGTGAGGAACGGTGCGATGAAACTGCTCAAGCTGCTCGTGCGTCGTCGTTACGTCAAGCCCGGCTACTACGCCTATCCCTCGGTGTGACCACGCGGGTGCCCGGGCCGCTCCCGGTGGGTGGCCCGGACCCGCTCACCGGGTCGTCGGCGGGGCGGGCGTGAGGGACCCGCGCGAGGTCCTGGCCGCGGCGGCGCGGTCGGGCAACGGCCGCACCGAACTCCAGCCCGGCCTGTGGCTGGTGACCGACCCGGACACCACCGAACAGCTGCTGGCGCACCGCGCCGCGCACACCGTCCGCGCCGCCCAGCGCAGCGCCGTGACCGATTGGGGCGCGGACGGCCTCGCCGCGTGGCTGGCCGCCCGCCGGGCCATGCGCCCGGCGCTGGCCCCGGCCCGGGTCGCCGGGTTCACCCCCGTGATCACCAGCCACGCCGAGCGGATCACCGCCGGCTGGCAGTCGCCGGGCAGCATCGACGTGCTGCGGGAAGCCGTCCGCCTGGTGTCCACCGTCAACGTGCACCACCTGCTGGGTGAGCCGTCCCCGCGCCTGTCCGCCCTGGTCGAGCGGGAGCTGACCGCGGCGGAGCAGGCCGGTGGGGTTTTCCCGCTCCGCCGCCGCCGGCTGCTCCGCGCCCAGCACGCGACCCACACCGCGATCCAGCGCCACGTCCGGGCCGACACCGCGCGCGCCGGCCTGCTGGCCGTCCTGGCCGACCACGGCCTGTCCGAGCGCGTTGTCACGCTGGCGCTGCGGAACATGCTGCTGTCCAGTCACCACGTGCCCGCCGCGGCCCTGGCCTGGGTGTTCCACGAGCTGTCCACCCGACCGGAACTCCAGCGCCGGGCGCACGCCGAGGCCGCAGCACACCAGGACTTCCGCGATCTGCGGCTCTGCCGGGACATCGTCCGGGAAACCCTGCGCCTGCACCCACCCGTCTGGCAGCTCCAGCGCCAGCTCGCCGCCCCCGTCGTCGGCTTCGCCTCGGGCACGACCGTGTTGTTCAGCCCGTACCTCAACCACCGCGACCCCGGCGCCCACGCCCAGCCGCAGCGGTTCCACCCGGACCGCTGGCCGGCCAACCCGCATCCGGCTCCGGGCAGCTACTTCCCCTTCGCCCTGGGGCCCCGGTTCTGCCCGGGCTCGCAACTGGCGCTCGTCGAACTGACGGTCATCCTCGCCGCGGTCCTCCGGACGCACCGGCTGGCGCCCCACCGCTCCCCCACCCCGGCACGCGGTGTCCTGCACGCTCCCCGCGGCCTGCGGCTCCGGGTGAGCCCGCGGCAGCGCCGCGACCAGGGCTGAGACCGGTACCGGCGGCACGTCGCGCGTCCTGCCAAGCCCCCGGCGCCGTGGCCACCCGTTGGGGTTACCCAGCTCCTTGTTGGCAGTGGTTGTCAGTTTACTAGGAGGGTGCCCACGGTTGCCGCACCCGTTTCCCGAGGCCGGCCGGCCACCACGCGGAGATCAACACTAGTCTGCATCACTGCCCCTGACCGGGGTAACCGCAGCGGTAAGGAGGGTGGCATGACCGAGCAGTGGACGCGGGCCGGCACCGGCCGGCCCCGGCGCGGTGGGGGTGGCTGAGGCGATGCGGTTCAGCCGGAAACCCACCGGGCGCAGGTTCTTCGAGCTGTTCGCCGAGATCGGGGCGAACATCGGCGGCAGCGTGGAGGTGCTGGGGCAGTTCGTGCGGGCGCCCGTTGAGCAGCGCGCGGACCTCGCCCAACGCATGCGCGCGCTTGAGCACGCCGGCGACAACGCCACCCACGCGGTCATCGAGCACCTGGACCGCTCGTTCGTCACCCCGTTCGACCGCGAGGACATCTACCGCCTGGCTGGCCGGCTCGACGACGTGGTGGACCACATGGACGCCGCGGTCGACCTGGCCACCCTCTACCAGCTGGACGCGTTCCCGCCGGGCGTTGACGCCCAGGTGGACCTGCTGTGCCAGGCGGCCCAGCTCACCGCCGAGGCCATGCCTCGGCTGGCCGCGCCCCAGACCCTCACCGCGTACTGGGTCGAGATCAACGAACTGGAGAACAAGGCCGACCAGGTCCACCGCCGGCTGCTGTCGGTGCTGTTCGACGGCCGGCGCGACGCGCTGGAGGTCATGAAGCTCAAGGACGTCGTGGACGAGCTGGAGTCGGCCGCCGACGCCTTCGAGCACGTCGCCGACGTCGTGCACACGATCGCGGTGAAGGAATCCTGATGCTCACCACCACGCTCGTGCTCGTGGTCGTGCTCGCCCTCGCCTTCGACTTCACCAACGGCTTCCACGACGCGGCGAACGCCATCGCGAGCGCCGTGTCGACCCGCGCGCTCAGCCTGCGCGGCGCGCTGACGCTGGCGGCGGTGATGAACCTGATCGGCGCACTGCTGGGCACGGGCGTCGCCGTCACCATCGCCTCCGGCGTGATCGACACCCCGGTGGGTCAGGACGCCCTGCACGTGGTGCTCTCCGCGTTGGTCGGCGCGATCGCCTGGAACCTGCTCACCTGGTACTTCGGCCTGCCGTCGTCGTCCTCGCACGCGCTGGTCGGCGGCCTGGTCGGGGCCGCGGTGGCCTCCTCGACCCAGGTGCACTGGGCGGGCGTGGTGGAGAAGGTCGTCATCCCGATGATCGTCTCCCCCGCGGTCGGCCTGGTGCTCGGGTACGCGGTGATGACCGCGATCATGTGGGCGTTCCGCCACGCCGACGCCCACCGCGCCGGCCGGCTGATGCGGCGGGCCCAGATCGTCTCCGCCGCCAGCCTCGCGCTCGGCCACGGTCTGCAGGACGCCCAGAAGAGCATGGGCGTCATCGTGCTGGCCCTGGTGGTCACCGGGCACCAGGCCGGCTACGCGGTGCCGCTCTGGGTGATCCTGGCGTGCGCGCTGGCGCTGACAGCGGGCACCTACTCCGGGGGCCTGCGGATCATGCGCACCCTGGGCCGGCGCATCTTCCACCTGACCCCGCCGCACGGGTTCGCCGCCGAGCTGTCGGCCGCCTCGGTGCTGTACCTGACCGCGTTCGTCTTCGCCGCCCCGGTCTCCACCACGCACGTGATCACCTCCGCGGTGATGGGGGCGGGCGCGACCACGCGGCGCTCCGCGGTGCGCTGGTCCGTGGCGGGCGACATCGCCAAGGGCTGGGTCCTCACCCTGCCGGGGGCGGCGGTGGTCGCCGCCGCCACCTACGGCGTCACCGGGCTGCTGTAGACGCGCCAGCGCGCCCGGCGTGCTGGGCGCGCGGTGGCGGTCAGGTCAGCTTGTAGGCGTTGATGACCGTCTGCTCGACCGTGTTGCCCGCGCGGTCGGTGGCCTTGGCCCCCAACGACACCGGCGGGCGAACCTGGCTCGCACCGGTCTGCGCTGACCGGAACGTCCAGCTACGGCGGCGGCCATGCGGTCACCGACGACGGTGGGCTCGGTTACGCCGACCACGCGCCGTACGACCGACTCATCGCCACCGTCTCACCCTGGGACATCCCCCCGGCGTGGTGGCCGGCAGCTCGTGCCCGATGGTCGGCTGGTCGCTCCGCTGCGCTGGCGCGGCCAGTCCCGCAGCGTGGGTTTCACCTAATGAACCCACTGCAGTGATCACCGGGGATCACTCGCGCGATACCGTGTGCGTGGTGGACGGTTCTGTCCGTGCTTTCGCTGCGCGGAACCGGGGACAGGCCCACCCGTTCCACCGTTGCGCGTCGACCAGCGCGGGGAAGCGAGGGTCGGTGACACCGTCGATGTCGATGAACACCAACTCCTCCCCCTCGACCGGGATCAGTCGCGTGGTGTCGGCGAGCAAAACCGCCTCGTCCTGTTCGTCACCCGTGGGGAAGGCTGGGCTGGCCGGGTCGAGTTGGGCAGAGAACTCGCCGGACTGGGCGGGCTCGGGCTCTGGTGTGGTCATGGTCGGTTGACCTCCAGGAAGGGACGGAGGCCGAGCGGGACGTGGTGTGGCGCACCGGTGTTGTGCAGCAGGGCTCAGCGGTGCGGCGGGTTCGAGCGGTGTCAGGCTGCGTCGGTTCGTGGCTCACCAGTCACCCGGGTTGAGGATGGTTCGTGCGGCCTGGTGGAGAGCGGCGTCGAAGCTGCGGTAGGCACTCATCGCCCGAGCACAGCAATGCCGCCGCCAGCACACGACCAAGCGGGAACACCGACCACCGCCGACCACGCGGCGATGCGGCCGGCGGTCGCCGTGGCAGGAAGTGCCCGACGACGTGGGCGGCGCGACCTCCACCTGGTATTCCACGTCACTGCGCCGAGAAAACTAGGGAAATCATCCATTCGGACGCGGGTGCCGCGCGCGGTCTTTCCCTAGCTTTGGGAGCGATCCCATTTTGGGTGAAATCAGTCCGGGGTTTCCCGCTCCGCGCTCCGCGGATCGGTTCGCCGCTCGATGCGGAACCACGCGTCACGGTGGCCGGGTCGGTCGGGTGTGCTGGTTCGGTGGCATCCGGTTGATGAGGACGAGGGGGCAGAACCGCACATGGCAGCGGGTGGTTACAGCGTCGTCCCGGAGGCCCTGCGCTCGCACGGCAGCCACCTGGACGGCTTGGTGGACCGGCTTAACACCGCGGTGGACGCGGCACGGATCGCCAGCATGTCCGAGGACTCCTACGGCCTGCTGTGCGCGTTCCTGCCCCCCATCATCAACCCGGTCGAGGAGAAGGCCGCGGACGCGCTGGCCGCCGCCGTCGAGGGGGTCTCCACCCTGGCCGACGGCGCCCGCGACACCGCCACCGCCTACGACGACCAGGAGACAGCGCACCAGGACACGATGACCGCGCTGCGGACCCAGGCACTGGGTGGTGCCTCGTGAGCACACCCACCGGATTCGGGGAGCCGGTGCGCGACCCCGACCAGGCCGAGGCCCGGATGAACGCCTGGGCTCAGCAACTGGCCGACAAGGCAGCCCGCTACCGCGACGTCGGTGAACGCACCCAGGCGCTGCGGCTGACCGCCGCCAGCCCGGACGGCGCCGTGCGGGTGACCGTCCGCGCCGACGGCGCCCTGGACGACCTGGAGTTCGGCGACCGGGCCCGCACCCTGCCCCTGCCCGACCTGGCGCAGCAGGTCATGAACACCGTGCGACGCGCCCAGGCCCAGATCGCCGACCAGGTCGCCGCGGTGATGACCGACCGCCTCGGGGACGAGGACCAGCAGACCCGCTCGCTGGTGCTGGACAACCTGCGCGCCCGGTTCCCCGAACCCGACGACGAGGACACCGCCGCCGGTGCCGCCGCCACCAACGACCGCCAGGCCGACGACCCGGATGACGAGGAGAACGAGCTGTGGTGAACCCGCTCGTCGCCCAGCCGCAGGACTCCACCACCGCCTTCACCGGCGCGGGCCTGCTCGAGTCCGCGGCCGACCTCAAGTCGGCCATCGAGCAGGGCGACTGGGCCGCCACCGCCCTGGGCGCGGTGGATGTCGGGCTGTCCGCGCTGGGCGCGGTGATGGACCCGTTCGGCGAGATCCTGGCCGCCGGGGTGGGCTGGCTCATCGAGCACGTCGGCCCGCTCAAGGAGGGCCTCAACCAGCTGGCCGGCAACCCCGACGAGATCACGGCGCACGCCCAGACCTGGACCAACGTCGCCACCGAGTTGGGGGCGATCGCCACGGATCTGGGTGCGATGGTGGCCGCGGACACCGCCGAGTGGCAGGGCGGGGCCGCTGACGCCTACCGGCAGCGCGCGGCGGACACGGTGAACCTGCTCACCGCGGCCAAGGAGGGCGCGGCCGGCGCGGCCAGTGGCGTGCAGACGGCCGGTGAGGTCGTCGCGGCGGTGCGGGGTCTGGTGCGCGACATCATCGCCGAGCTGGTCGGGCATCTGGTCAGTTGGGCGTTGCAGGTCGTCGCGACGCTGGGGATCGGCCTGACCTGGGTTGTTCCGCAGGTGGCCCAGCGGGTCGCGGAGACCGCCACGCAGATCGCGCGCCTGACCTCGCGGCTGGTGCAGGCGCTCAAGGCGCTCACGCCGCTGCTCAAGCGCGCCGAGGAGCTGTTCGGTGCCGCCGCCAAGGCGTTGCGTGAGGTGAAGCCGCCCAAGCCGACCCCGCCGCCCGCCTCGACGCGGGAGATCCCGCCGCCCGTGCGGGGCAGCGGTGGACCGGTCGGTGGCGGTGCCGCCGCTCCGCCCGCCCGCACCGACACGGGTGACAGCACCAACACCTCCGGAGTGAACGCACCCCCGAGGATCGAGGGCGCATCACCTCCGCCCGCCCGCACCGACACCGGTGACAGCACCAACACCTCCGGAGTGAACGCACCCCCGAGGATCGAGGGCGCATCACCTCCGCCCGCCCGCACCGACACCGGTGACAGCACCAACACCTCCGGAGTGAACACACCCCCGAGGACCGAGGGCGCACCACCACCCCCACCACCACGCGCCGAGGCCCCGCCGCCACCGCCGCCCGCCGACGGTTCGCGCGGTGGTGGCGGCATCGCGGCCCAGGCCACTCCCGTTGAGGCGCACAACAACCCGGTGAACAACCGGCCCACCTGCGGCGACCCGATCGACGTCACCACCGGGTGGATGATCCTGCCGCAGACCGACGTGGAGCTGGACTCGACGCTGCCGCTGCTGCTGTCCCGCACCCACCTGTCCAACTACCGACTGGGCCGCTCGTTCGGGCGCTCCTGGGCGTGCACGGTTGACCAGCGGCTGGAGGTGGACGACACCGGCGTCGCGTTCGCCGTCGAGGACGGCACGCTGCTGCTCTACCCGCTGCCGGCCGACGGGCAGGAGGTGCTGCCCGAGCAGGGCCCCCGCTGGCCGCTCACCCGCACCGCGAGCGGCGGCTACGCCGTGCTGGTGCCCGAGCGGGACCACATCCTGCACTTCGCCGCACCCACCGGTCGGGAACGGCTGTTGAGCGCGATCTCCGACGCCAACGGGCGGCGCGTCGAGTTCGGCCGCGACGAGCACGGAGTGGTCACCGAAGTGGTGCACTCGGGCGGCTACCGGGTGCGCGTCGACTCCCAGGACGGCCTGATCACCGCCTACTGGCTGGTGGGCCCCGGGCAGGACGTGCTGCTGGGCGAGTTCCGCTACGACGCCGCGCGCCGGCTCACCGAGGTCGTCAACTCCAGCGGTCAGCCGCTGCGCTTCGCCTACGACGACCAGGAGCGCATCGTCCGCTGCGAGGACCGCAACGGCATGTGGTACCGCTACGCCTACGACGCGGCCAACCGCTGCGTGCGCGCGGAGGGCGCCGGCGGGTACCTGAACTACTCGATGGAGTACGCGCCGGGCGTCACCCGCGCGACGAACTCCCTCGGGCACACCACGGTCTACGAACTCAACGAACGCTTCCAGGTGGTGCGCGAGACCAACCCGCTCGGCGCCACCACGCGCAGCGAGTGGAACGAGCACCACCAGCTGCTCTCGCGCACCGACCCGCTGGGCCGCACCACGTCCTACCGCTACGACGAGCGCGGCAACCTGGTGGCCGTCACCTACCCGGACGGCACGCAGTCGCTGGGCGAGTACGACGCCGCCAACCGCCTGGTGACGGTGGTGGACCCGGACGGCGCGGTGTGGCGGCGCGAGTACAGCCCCACCGGCACGCTGACGGCCGTGGCCGACCCGATGGGCGGCCGCACCAGCTACGGCTACGACGAGCTGGGCAACCTGCGCACCGTCACCAACGCGGCGGGCGGGGTCAGCACCTACCAGGTGAACCTGCTGGGCCTGGTGGTGTCGGTGACCGACCCGTCCGGCGGCACCACCCGCTACGCCTACGACGAGTTGGGCCGCAAGACGCAGGTGGTGGACCCGCGCGGCGGACGGACGCTGTTCACCTGGACGCCGGAGGGCCGCCCGGCCAGCCGGGTGGCACCGGACGGTTCCCGGGTGGTGCTGCGCCACGACGGCGAGGGCAACCTGCGCGAGTCGGTGGACGCGCTGGGCAACGCCACGCGCGTGGAGATCGGCCCGTTCGACCTGCCCACCGCCGAGGTGCGGCCGGACGGCTCGCGGCTGGAGTTCGCCTACGACACCGAACTGCGGCCGGTGGCCGTCACCAACGAGCACGGCCAGGTGTGGCGCTACACCTACGACCCGGCCGGGAACCTGATCTCGGAGCAGGACTTCGACGGCAGGCTGGTGCGCTACGCCTACGACGCGGCCGGGCAGCTCATCGCGCGCACCAACGCGGCGGGGCAGACCGTCCGGTACGCGCGGGACGCCCGCGGCCGCGTGGTGGCCAGGTCCCAGGACGGGGTGACCGCCCGCCTGGCCTACGACGGCGTTGGCCGCCTGGTGCGCGCCACCACCCCGGACGCGGACCTGACCATCACCTACGACGCCGCCGGCCGCGTGCTGGCGGAGGCGGTGAACGGCCGCGTGCTGGCGTCCCGCTACGACGCGCTGGGCCGCCGGATCAGCAGGCGCACGCCGTCGGGCGCGCTGAGCGCGTGGGAGCACGACCCGGCCGGCCGCCCGACCGCGCTGCACACCGCGGGGCGCACCATCCGGTTCGCCTACGACGCCGCCGGCCACGAGGTGGAGCGGCGCGTCGGCGACGGCGTGCTGCTGGCCCAGCAGTGGGACGAAGCCGACCGGCTGCGCGCCCAGACGCTCGTGGCCACCCTGGACTCGGGCACACCCGCGGTGCTCCAGCGGCGTTCCTACCGCTACCGGCCGGACGGCCGGTTGGTCGCGGTGGACGACCAGCTCACCGGGGAACGTGCCTACGACCTGGACCAGGTGGGCCGGGTCACCGCCGTGCGGGGCCCGCACGGCACCGAGAGCTACGGCTACGACCCGGCGGGCAACGTGGTGCGCGCCGCGTGGCACCGGGGACCGGACGGCCAGGGACCGCGCGAGTACCGCGGCACCCTGGTCACCCGCGCGGGCAACGTCCGCTACGGCTACGACGCCGAGGGACGGCTGGTGCTGCGCGAGATCACCGGGCCAGGCGGGCGGGTGAGCCGGTGGCGCTACGAGTGGGACGCCGAGGACCGGCTGGTGCGCGCCCACACACCGGACGGCGCGGTGTGGCGGTACGGCTACGACGCGCTGGGCCGGCGGGTGTGGAAGCAGCGTTTGGCCGCGGACGGCGCGGTGGTGGAGCGGATCGACTTCACCTGGGACGGCACCAGGCTGGCCGAGCAGGTCCGCAACGGCTCGGCCGCCGTGGTGTGGGACTGGGAGCCGGGCACCCACCGCGCGATCAGCCAGACCCAGCGCTCGGCGACGGGCCAGGCGTGGGTGGACCGGCGGTTCCAGGCGATCGTCACCGACCTGGTCGGCACGCCCACCGAACTGGTCGGCGCCGACGGCACGCTGGACTGGCACCAGGACACCACGCTGTGGGGAGGCGCGCCGAACCCGGCCGGGACGCCGCTGCGGTTCCCCGGCCAGTACCACGACGACGAGACGGGCCTGTACTACAACGTCCACCGCTACTACGACCCGCTCGTGGGCCGCTACGCCTCACCCGACCCGCTGGGGCTGGCGCCGTCGGCCAACGCCAGGGCCTACGTGGTCAACCCGACGGCGGCCACCGACCCGGTTGGGCTGATGCCCGTCCCGTGCCAGGACCTCAACAACCAGGGGCACTACCCCGGCGACAAGACCTTCGCGTTCACCGGTTACAACCAGTACCAGAGCGGCTGGACGTCCCCGCAGGGCCGGTACGACTCGGTGCCGCCACAAACGATCATGAGCAACTCGGGCACGCCGTTCACGCCGCACAACTTCGACGGCGGCGTCCCCGGCCGGTACAACGCCTCGCACGCCGAGTTGCAGGCGTGGAACGCCCAGCCGGGCAACCCGATCGTGGTGACGCGACCCATGTGCAACTCGTGCCAGGCGCAGTTCCAGGGTTTCGCGAACAGCAGCGGGAACAACGTCTACGTCGGCTCGCCGCAGGGCATCCACACGTTCACGCCGGGTGGCACCCCGCAGACGAGCCTGGGGCACAACGAGGTGACCGGCGTGGACGCGCACGGCAACCCGTGGAAGTTGACGCACTACGAGGCGGACGCCAGAACCGAACTGGTGACGGGGCGCCCCAGCACCGACATGACCAGTGAGTGGACCCACTCCGTCGTGTACAGCGACCACTCGGGCATGCAGTACTACCACGACCCCGACCCCAACGGATTCCGCTCCTACGCCATGTACTACCCGAACAAGAACACCGAGGTGCTCACCGAGGACGCCAACGGCAACACCGTCGCTACGACCCACATCGGGCCGTCAGGCGGCACCTACGACGTGGTCGGGGGCAACAAGACCACCGTGGGCAAGGACAGTCGCCTGCCCACGAAGTAGCCGCTCAGCGTGGGGTGGAGGCGGGGCGACCAGGAGCCGGACCGTCAGGGCCGCACCCAGCCGATGTGACGGATGGTCAGGGGTCGATCGCGGTCACCCCGCGCTGTGGATGGGCGCTTCCCGCCCCGTGAACCGACAGGCTGGCGATCCCGACCAAGCCCAGAAGTTGGGTGGGGTGGGTGGCGGTGATCGTCACGGTCACGGTGTCACCGGCGACGCTCACCGAGACCAACTGGAGCTGGGCGCCGGCGCGGGCGGCGGCCTGTGCTTGCCTACTGGCCGAGCCGGAACGGACCCCGGGTGGGCACCGGCTGTACCCGCCGGAGGCGGTCACCGTGCTGCGGGTGATCAAGGCCGCGCAACGGCTCGGGTTCACCCTGGAGAAGGTCCACGACGGCAGGTCGCTGTCAGTGCGCCTTCAGCTCGGCCGCGAGAGGACCGCTTCCACGTTGGCGGTGTGGGCGATGATCTCCTCGTCGTCGACGCCGTACCCGTCGGTGACGGTCACGACAGGTAGCTCAGCCGCTACATTCGATGGAAGTGCGCCGCTGTCCGACCCCCTCCACTGGACTGGGAGCCGTGTTGCGAATCCTCGATCCGGAACGGTCCCGTGCGGTCTTGATCGGCGTAGCGAGGTACCTGCACCTGCCGCTGCTCAACGCCGCCGATCGCGCCTCGCGGCTCCACGACGTGTTGACCGATCCGCACATCGGTGCAGTGAGTCCGCAGCGGTGCGCGCTGTTGCCGCCCGGCGCCTCGCGTGGCGAGGTGGATCGCGCCATCGCCGTGGCCGCGAGGGACGCCGAAGACCTGTTGCTCGTCTACTACGCGGGCCACGGCTTACCGGGAACAGACAACAAGGGCCTGTACCTGACCGTGTCCGACACCTCGCCCGACGGGGACCGCTCCGACAGCATCCCCTTCGACCACGTTCGCGCACTGATCCGCGCGAGCCGTGCCAGGACGAAGGTGGTGCTGCTGGACTGCCGCCATCCCGGTCCGTCTGCGGCGTGGACCGCGGAAGCCCTGCTCGACGCGGTGCGCATCGAGGGTGCGACCGTGCTGACCACCGTGCCGCCCTACGTCAAAGGGGAGGACGCGGGGGAACCGGCAGGTTATCCGGAGTTCACCGAAACACTCGTCAGGCTGCTGCGCGACGGCGTCCTCGGGGCTCACGAGTTGCTCGCGCCGTCCGGCCTGCACCACCGCCTGAGTCGGGAGATGGCGGCCGTTGGTCGGCGGATCCCGCGAGTCGTCGGAGACCCGACGACCGGGGAACCGGGATCGCCGCGTGCCCGGAACCCGGTGCCGCCGTACGACCATGCGGCTCCTGCTGGACCAGGCCCGAGCGCGGTCGAGGACCGTGTGATCAAGCTGTCCGACACTCCCCCGGACGACGAGTCGATCCCGTTGGCCGCGTTGCCCGGCCTCGCCCGCAGCACCAACCCCGGTGACCGGGCCCGCGCCTACCGGGAAGCCCTGCGGGCGCTCGCCGACGGACGCGTCGATCCGGCGGCCCTCGCCGGCGTCGGGTCGACGACCGCCCGCATCCCGAAGCCGCGCGCCGCACCGCCGCCACCGAAGTCGAGCCCGTTCATGCTCTTCCTGTCCGCCCTGAACGTCCTGGCCGGTGGCCCCACCGTCGCCTTCCTGCTCGTCGCGCTCTACCACGACCTGGTGTCGACGAGGACGGTCGACCGGGAGATGGGCGTCCTCAGCGGTTACCTCACCACGGGATACGTCCTGATCACCTGCTCGGCACTGGTCGTCGTGCTGACCTGGTTCCTGCTGCACAAGTACCGCAAGGCATCGGCCGACGTCCGGCAGGCGAAACCACGCATCAGGGTCACCGCTGTCACCGGCACCGTCGTCGCGGGCTTCCTGGCAAGCCTCGGCGCGATGTTCACCCACGGCCTGCACTGCGCGCCCATCGCGTGGACGGCCCTGGTGGTGGAAGCCGCGGTCCTGGTCCCGTTCGTCTTGATCACCCTGACCGGGCGGCACCGACAACGACGCTCCGAGCGCGGTCGACCGGAATAACATCGATGTCCGATGCGACTCTGTCTCTTCAGGGAATACCTCGGCGAAATCCCCGATCGGGTAACAGATCGCGGCCGCACGCCCGATCATGGGTGCATGTTGGTCAGCTTGACGCGGGTGGGCGGCGCTCGGCAGAGGTTCGACAAGGCGTTCGCGGTGTTGGGTGTCGAGCCGGCCACCATGGCGCGCGCGTTCGCCGCGGCCGAGTTCCGCATCGGCGGCAAACCCGCACCGGTGGTCCCGGTCGAGGGGACGCCCGGCCTGTTCGCGCTCCGGGTGCCGATGTCGTGGCTGGGCAGTCGCCCCGCGCGGGACGACCTGTTCGCCGACCTGGCCGACGCGACCCGGCGGCTCGCCGAGATCGCGCGCCGGACCGGTGGTTCCCTGGCGGCGGCGGGTATCGCGACCACCGGGCACGCGGGCGTCCTGGGTGGCGACGTGCACGTGGTGGAGGTCCTGTCACCGGTGGAGCAGGAAGTCCTGTGCAACCTGCTGCGCAGCCGGGTGCCCGCACTGATCGCGATGGCGGGTCGCGGCGTGACCGGTGTCGGGCGGCCGGTGGACCGGACGGGCTCCCGGTGGCTCGCCGGGTCGCGTTCCCACCTGGCCACGAGGTTCCTCGCCTCGACCACCGACGAGCACCTGGACCGGGTGAAGGCGGAACTGCGGCGGCGGGACGGTGTCGCACAGCTCGACCGGATGGACGTCTCACCGAATGCCGAACCCGACGGCACGCTCACCGTCGTGGTGCGCTGCCTCGACGCCGCGGCGACCCTGGCCGGGGCCCGTGCGCACGCGCTGGTGCTCGGAGCGTTGGCGACCCGGGCCCGGCGGATGGTGCGCGACGGCAGGCGCACCGGGCACGAACCGCAGCGGCTGCTGGAGGAGAACCGGGCGCGGGCCGTCGCGGACGGGTTGCGCGCGCGACTGGCGGTCGAAGAGCGCGGACCCGCCCGGCGGGGAACCGGCGACGACCGTGGCGCACCGGCGGAGAAGCGCCGGCGGCCGGCTCGGGACGTGGTGCGCGCGATGGTGACCGACGTGGCCGTCGAACTGCGCAACCTGGACGCTTCGGCCGAGGAGCTGGCCCCGGTCCTGCTCGCGCTCGACCTGCCCGACCTCGGGGTGAAGCGCGGGTCGGCGGAAGCGGACCTCCTGGCGCACTGGGCGGACGGCGGTGACGCGCACCTGCTCGCCCGGTGCGTTGACGCGTTGACCGACGCCGCCCCGGGCGGTCCGCTGCTGGCCGCGCTCGACCAGACGTTCCCCGGCCGGGTGGCGGTCGTGATGGGCACGTGGCGCAAGAGGATTGCCGAGGCCCGCGTCACCGGACCGGAACGGCAGCCCGCGCGCCCGAACCACGGGGGCCGCGGCGACCGCCGTGGCGGCGGCAAGCGGAGCGGCAGGCAGCGCGGTGACCGGAGGGAGGGCAGATGAGCGGCGAGGTCGAACTCGTCCTGGACCTGCGCGGTCTGCGGAACGCGCCGACGACGCCGGACGGGTTCGCGGAGCTGTGGGACGCGGTGGAGCCCGCGCTGGTGGGCCGCGACCTCGCGCAGCGCCAAGTGCACGAGCTGCACGGTCCCGACGGGTCGGTGCGGCTGGAGGTGGCACGGCTGCCGCACGGCACGGGCGTGGTGGACCACGACACCCGCTTCGCGATCGTCGCGGTGCGCGAGCAGCCATACCTGCGCTACCGGTGCAAGCACTGCGAAGCCTCCGGAGAGACCGGCTACGCCCCGTTCGTCTGCGCGTCCTGCCCCCGTGACGACGCCGGCGGCCGCGTGTGCGACCGGCACGTGGTGATCCTCGACGGCGCGCTGCTGGCGACCTGCCCGGACCACCACCCGCCGTGCCAGGAGTGCGGCGCGCCCGCGGTGTTCCGCTGCGCCGGGCGGTCGTGCCGCCGGGAACGCGCCTGGTGCGCCGCGCACCGCAGGCCGCACCCGCGGGACCCGGACGTGGACTACTGCCCGTCCTGCTACGACGACGTGTTCCCGCGTTGCGAGGCGCCGGGCTGCACCGACATCGGCACGGTCCGCTGCGAGCACGTGTCGCGGGACCTGCACCGCTGCGGCCAGCGGATGTGCACCCGGCACGCCCGGCGTTGGCAGGTGTTCGGCGGTGAACGCGTCGGCCTGGGCCGGTGCGGCCGACACGGCTCGATGCGCGGCGTCGCACCGGACGAACTGGTGTTCCAGATCGTCGTGGGCGCGTCGGCCCGCAAGCGCAAGGAACGGCTGCCGAGCCTGCAGGGGTTCGCCCACAACCTGCGCAACAGTGGCCACCGCGACCTGGCGCTGGACTACGAGCGCATCCACCGGCTGCTCGACGTGGTCGGCCGCGAGGTCAGCCGGGACCGCGCGGCGGCCGCGGCCATTTCGGAGACGCGACCGGTGTGGGCCCGGCAGCTCGCGGGCCTGGCCTCCACCTCCCAGGAGGGCAGGCGGTTGGTCGACCGGCTCAAGAGCCTGATCGTCGCGCACGACCGCCGGTTCGGTGTCGAGGTCGCGGCGGCGATCGAACTGGCGGAGTACAAGCCGCCGATCCAGCGGGACGGGGTCGTCACCCGGCGGGCCACCCTGTTCGTGAAGGTGCCCGACCACCTGCGGGGCAGGTTCATCGGCCCGCGCGGGCAGAACGTCCAGGCCTACGGTGCCGGTCTCGGCGTGGACGTGAAGATCGAAGGGGGCAGGCGCCCATGACCCGAGTCGCGGACTCGGCCTCGCACCGACTCGCCGTCGTGCCCGGCGGTGGCCCGATCTCCGGCCACCGCGTCGGCGTGCCCGTCGGTGATGGCAGCGGTCCCTGCCTGCTGAGCGTCCGCACCGGATCCGGGTGGCTGCGCGCGGCGGTGTTCGCCGCGGAGTCCGACGCGGTGCCGGCCGGGTTCGTCGCGGTGGACGAGGAGCTGGCGGGCGCGTGGGACGTCGACGCGTCGGACCGCCCGGAATGGCTGTTGGAGCGGGCGACACCGGTACCGGTCCGCCGACTGGTCCTCGAACTGCCGACCGAGCGCGACCCCGGCGAGGCCGCCCGCGACGTGGCCCGGGCCGGTTTGGTCGGCGCGCTGCTGTGGGTGCCCGCCGGCGGAGCGGACGTGTCGCTGCCGGTCGACGGTCTGCCCCACCGGGTTCGGGAGATCGACCTCGGTGGCCGGGCGGACGTGGTGGCCGGCGTGACCCGGGACACCGTCGTCGAGTTGCACGCCTCCGCGGTGCGCGCGGGCGTGGACATCGTCGTCCTGGCCGATTGCAGCAACTCCATGTCCGTCGACGACCTGCCGGTGGGTGTGGAGTCGCGCCGCTTCTTCGGCTCCACCGAACGGTGGATCACCAGGATGGAGGCGCTCAAGCGGTCCCTCCACGAACTGCTCGACATGCGGTTGCAGATCTCCGGGCGGGTGTCCCGGCTCGCGCTGCTGGAGTTCAACACCCACGTGCGTCACCGGTTCCCGCGCCAAGGCGGGATGGCCCAGCTCGACGGCAGCTCCCCCGAGTCGCTGGTGACCGAGTTCCGCCACGCGGTGGCCCTCCTGCGCCCCAACGGCGGCACCGACATCGGCAACGCCCTGCACGAGGCCGCGAACTTGCTCTACCAACACGGCCGTCCGGGCAACGAGAAGCTCATCGTGCTGGTCAGCGACGGCGCGAACTGGTCACCGGCGGGAGACCAGGGCACCGGCGAGGTGGTGCACACCGTCGAGGAGCCGGTGAGCCTGGTCGCCCACCTGCACCGCGACGTCGGCATCCGGCTGCACGCCATCGGCATCAGCACGGCCGAGCTGTTCCGGCGGCGCCGCGCGTACCAGCCCAACGAGTCGGTCGTGCCCAACCACGCCCTGCTGGAGGAGCTGGTGAAGGTCGGCGGTGGCGACCCGACGACGGTCGGTGGCCTGGACGTGCTGGCCGACTACTTCGCGGGCCTGGGCGGGGGCATCATCCACCGGGTCGGCGAACGGCTCAGCGAGCCGCCCCGGCCCGGCCGGCTGCCCGACCACACCAGGGCGGCGCTGGACCGCCTCCGCTCCGTCGGGACGGGCGACTGGGACGAGCGGCGCGCCGACCTGCGCGGTCGCATCTCCGAACTGGCGGGCCGGTGCGACACCGAAGCCCAGCGCGTGCTGGGCCGGCCGGTGTGGAAGGAGGAGAGCATCATGCGGCTGTCCTCCCGCGAGTTCGGTCGGCTCCTGGCGGCGGACCACGAACTGACGCGGTTCCTGGTCGGGCTGTGCGGCGGTTTGCGCCCCAGCCACGACTCCGGGCACTTCGCCCCGTTGCGGGCGGTCCTCGACGGGCTGTCCGCGGCGGTCGCCGGCCAGTCCGCGGACTACGCGCGGCTGGGCGCGGTGTCCGGCCTGCCGGTCGACTCGCCTGCCAGTGCCCAGGTCGCGGTCATGCAGCGCGTGCACGACGTGTTGGCGGACCTGCACCGGGCGCTGTCCGACGCCCGGCCCCTGGTGTCGCCGGCGGACGCGACAACCGACGTGCCATCAGGCGAGCCGCCAGGCGGGGCACCGGACGGGACCCCCACCACCGCCAAGCGGAGGTTCACCTACCTTGAGTGAGGAGCAGGGCCACACCCACCCCGCCCGCGCGCGACCGGGGTTCCACGTCGGCCCTCCCGACGACCCGGACCGGTACCGGCTGGATGAGGCCGTCGGCCGCGGCGGCGAGGGCGAGGTGTGGCTGGCGACCACCGCCCGCCGGGACGGCAGCACCCGGCACCGGTGGGCGGTGAAGGTGCTGCACGCCGAGCACCTGCAAGCGGGCCACGACGAGTCCCCGGCCCAAGCGCTGGCCCGGTGGCACGCCAGGGTGTCGGAGTCGCTGGACGAGACCAGCCAGTTGCAGCACGGCGTGGCCGGGGTGGTCGGCGCTTCGCACGTCTTCATCGGCGCGGAACCGCACCCACCCGGCGACGAGGGCGACGCCCGGACGCTCTACGTGGTCTCCCCGTGGATCGAGGGCCGCAACCTCGTGCACTGGCTGAAGGAGCAGCCGACCTTCGAGCAGGTGTGCGCGGTCGCCGCGCGGCTCGCCGAGATCGTCGACGGCCTCGCCTCGGGCCCGCTCGCGGTGGTCCACCGGGACATCTCGCCGGCCAACGTGGTGGTCCAGCCGTCGGGGTCGGTGTGCCTGATCGACTTCACCTTCGCCGTGCCCACGCGCAGCGGGCCCGTCACCGCGATCAGGAACCCCGGCTACACCGCCCCGGAAGCGCGCGCCGGCAGTGGGAGCCCCGAGGCGGACCGGTACTCGTTCGGGGCCGTGGTGCACTTCCTGCTCACCGGCAGGCCGCCGGACGAGTCGAACGCCGAGGCCGACAGCCGGGCGACGCTCGTCCGGGCCAACTTTCCGGCCGCCGTCGCCGACCACGTGGCCGCGCTGCTGGCGACCGACCCGGCGCGACGGCCGACCGCGCTCGTGCCCTGGGTGGCCGAACTCGCCGACAAGGGCGCGGTCCGGTCGCGCTCGCTGCACTACGGCGACCTCGACCTCGCCGTGGACGGGTCAAACACCACCGTGGTCACCGCGTCGGGCACGACGGTGCTGTCCCGCGCCCGGCTGGGTGCCGGCGCGATGTGGGCGCTCGTGCCCGACCGGGAAGCGCCGACGGCCCCGGTGTCGCTGCGGTCCGCGACCGACGGCACGGGGACGACGGTGGACTTCGTGGTCGACAAGGCGGAACGGCTGTGGGTCGGCCGTGCGGGCGAGTGGCGGGACGCGGGCGGGGCCGCGCCGGCCGGCGGCATCGCGATCGTGCGGCTGGCCAACGGCTCCACCGCGGCGTTCACCGTCGACCCCGTCGCCGACCGGCTGACCCGGACCGAGGTCCGCGTCGACGGTTCCCTGCGGCGCGTTGCGGCCGGACCCCACGCCCGCCGCGTCCTGGCTGCGGCGAACGACGCCGACGGCGAGCCGGTGGTCGTCGCCGTGGCACCCGACGGCGAACTGGTCGGGGTGGCCGCGGACGACGTGCGGCGGCTCGGCCCGACCGGGATCGCCGTGGCCGCCCTCTGCCTGAACACGTGGGGTGAGTTGCAGTGCTTCGCCGTGCCGGCGGACACGGGCGGGGTGATCACCCTCGACCAGTTGCACGGGTCGTGGACGCCCAGCGGTGACGTGGAGGTGCCTGGGCGGGTCATCGACCTCGCGTGCGTCGGCCACCGCGACGGCGTGACCGTCGCGGTCGCGTGCGACGAGGGGCTGTGGGTGGCGACCCACTCCGACGGCCTGCCGGCGCAGTGGCAGCGGCTCACCGACCAGCCGTGCCACCGGGTGGCGCTCGGCGTGGGCGCGGCGTGGCGGCTGCGGCTGGCCGCCATCGTCGACGGCCGCGTCGCCGTCGCGACCGAGGACTTCACCGGCAGGTGGTCGACAGCCCTCAGAACCCTCTGACCCGACCGACAAGACCCGACCACGACACGCTCGACGCGGAGGCCCTTCCCCATGTTCCACCAGTACGTCTACCTCTCCGACGCCAAAGTGCGCCAGTTCATCCCGGACGACCTCCCGTGGTGGCGACGCATGCGCGCCAAGAAGGTGGCGGGCGCCGCCAAGGTCTCCGGCGTGGAGATGTCGCTGGAACTGGAGCCGGAGGACGTCGGGCGGAAGGCCGACCTGCTGAACCGCCTGATCGAGGAGGTTTCCGTCATCGGCCGGTGGTACACCGAGCCCGACGTGCGCGCGGGCGAGTGGGTGTTCTTCGAGGGCCGGATCGGCTACCAGGTCACCGGCCCCGATCTGCAAGGCGGCGCGGTGCTGTTCTGCGAGGCCGGCGACCTGACCGGTACGACGCCTCGCATCGTCCTGCACGGCTCGGCCCGGCACCTGATCGTGACCGGGGGCCAGCCGCCGGTGCGGACGACGGCTCTCGTCCCGACCCCAGGCGGGTTCTCCGAGTTCGACGGCGCGAAGTCCGTCGTGGAAGCGGTCGGCAGGTCATCGATGTCAGCACCGGAACGAGCCTTCTGGCGCCTGTTCGACCGAGCCACCGCTGCCGGGGAGGCACTGCCCCACCACGTCGGCACGCTGTTCCGAGAGGTGGCCGGAACCAGCTCCTTTCTGGACGCGGCACCGTTCTTGGGCGGCTGCGCCCGCGTGACCACGGTCGTCCGACCGCCGAACCTGCCATTCCCGGTAGTCCTGGCCTCACCGTTGTACGTACGGCACGAACGCCCTTGAACGGCCCTTCACCGCGCCGGCAGCCCAGGAAGCCGGCCTGGACCACCAGGCCGGCGCGAGACACCACCGAGGATCACGCCGAGGTCGGTCAGGCCGGTGACCACCGCGAACAAGCGGTCGGCGGACGGCGCGGGCTCGCCGGGGTCCCTGGAGGTACCTGGCCGTGCCGGCGCGACCGCCACCGGGGTTGTCGTTGAGTCCCCAGCCGTAGAGTCCGCGAGGTGCGGAGGTGATCCGGCGAAGCACCGTATTCGCTGGTCATACGCGGTGTCTTTCGGGGCTCGCTGGGCTGGTCGCCGGTCAGGCATCGACGGCCGACAGCCACGTTAGGTGATCGGCTCAGCTCACCCCGCAGAACCGCCTTGCTGCCTGGCTGACCCAACTCCCGGTGCACCGCTTGCTGCGCCCTGTCCCCCGTGTTCCTACTGGCTGGCCCACCGAGGCTGCCGCCTCAGCCTGCTGTCGTTCGACTACGGGCAACGACACCGCGTCGAACTCGACCAGGCCGCAACGATCGCCGGTCTGCTCGACTGTCCACACGAGATCATCGACCTCACCTCGGTGGGTCGTCTGCTGGGTGGTTCCGCGCTGACCGACACCAGTGTGGCAGTGCCGGACGGCCACTACACCGACGAATCCAGGCGGGCCACGGTCGTGCCGAACCGCAACGCGATCATGCTCGACGTCGCCGTGGCGATCGCCCGCCGGGCCGACGCGGTGGCCTTCGGCGCCCACGCGGGCGACCACACCATCTACCCCGACTGCCGCCCCGCCTTCGTCGACCACCCTGGTCCTGCTACCGGGGCGAGGAGCTGCACTGCGGCACGTGCGGGACCCGCACGGAGCGCCGCGAAGCGTTCACCCACAACGGCATCCCCGACCCCACGCCCTACCGGACGCTGCGACGAGAAAGAACACATCACCACGACCAGCAAGAAACCCGCGACCCCAGGTGGGCCTGAGCGGGGCCGTCGTTCTCCCGGCCACGGTTCGCGCGTGTGGGGGGTGCGAACCGTGAGGCGGGGCCGGAGGATCGTTCCTGCCGCCCAAGCACCCGCACGGTAGCCCACCGCACCTGTGCCGCGCGAGAGGTTGCGCCAGGCTGCCGCAGTCGTGTTCGTTGATGCCCCTGCTGAGCGAGCTTAGCGATACTGACCGTTCTATCTGCTAAACTGGCGACATGGCGCAAAACGCCCGCGGTCAGGTGTCGGAAGCGCGGTCGCGGCTGCTCGCGACGGCCACCCGGATCTTCTACGCCGAGGGCCTGCACTCCGTGGGGATCGACCGGATCGTCGCGGAGGCGAAGGTCACCCGCGCCACGCTGTACCGGCACTTCCCGAGCAAGGACGACCTGGTCGTGGCCTATCTCCAGGGGGTCCACGACATGGAGCGCGACAGTGTCGACAAGGCGCTCTCCAGCGGCATGCCGGCGGACGACACGGTGCGGGCGGTCGCCCGGTCGATCGCCGACAGCATCCGGTCCGCCCAGTTCCGCGGCTGCGCCTTCCTCAACGCCGTGGCCGAGTACCCGGACCCCGGACACCCGGTCCACCGCACCGTCCTCGAACACCGCGAGTGGTTCCGCCGGACCATCACTGACCTGCTCGCGCAGGTCGGGGACAGCTCGCCGGAGCCGGCCGCGCGGCACTTCGTGATGCTGCGGGACGGCGCGATGACGGCGGGGTGCCTGGCGGACCCGGCCGAGGTCTGCGAGACGTTCCTGCAGGGCGTCGACGGAATCCTCCAGCACCGCGTCAAAGCGGCGAAGTAGCCGTCGCGCCCTCCGGGTAGAACGTTCGGTTTTGGCAGACGGAGTTCGGCGAGACACGGCGGCTCGACGACAACCTGGCCGTCCGGCCCGACGGTGCGGTTCGTGTGTCCACTGCGGAACCGCGATCGGGCCGCTCGAAGGCGGTACGTTCGTCGCTTCGCCGGCCCGCCGCGACGCGCCGCCGACGGAAGCGGGCCGCACACCTGGCACGACCCGTCCGAGTACGTCGATGCGGTAGTCGTGTTCCGCCAGCTGTTCTGCCCCGGCTGCCTGACCGCGGTCCACTTCCGTGTCGTGCTCATCGACCACCCCCTTCCGGCCGACGGGCACCGCAGCTGGGCCTGAGCCCGCCGCCCGACGGCCCGCCACACCGTTGGGCGATTTCACCACGTCACCCCCGGCAACGACCCCTTCAGCAGGCACGTAACAGTTTGGATAGAACGTTCTGTATTGACACCGGGTGGCGCGACGACCATGCTGAGACAAGATAGAACGTTCGGTCTCGCGGGGAGTTCCCCGGGCAGCCTTGAAGGGATCATGGTGACTACAGTCGACTCGCCCGCCGTCGGTGGGCTCGCTCCGGCACTGCGCCGGTTGTACTTCGTGCGGTTCGCGTTCGCCATCGTGTGGGCGATCCTGGTGTTCCTGACGACCAAGTCGGGTCTGGGGGCGGTCGGCGCCGTCCTGGTCGTCGTCTACCCGCTGTTCGATCTCGGGTCGGCCGTCGTGGACGCCCGGTCGGCGAAGGGGAACGGCTCGGTTCGCGGGCTCTACGTGAACATGGTGATCAGCCTGCTCGCCACCATCGGCGTGGGCGTCGCCGCCGCGTCCGGCATCCCGGCCGTGCTGCGGGTGTGGGGCGCCTGGGCAATCGTCGCCGGGCTGGTCCAGCTGATCGTGGGGGTCATCCGCCGCAAGATGGGCGGCCAGTGGCCGATGATCCTCAGCGGCGGCATCTCCGTGCTGGCCGGCGCCAACTTCATCATCGGCGCCTCCGGCGCGAACCCGTCGCTGACCCATGTGGCCGGGTACGCCGTCCTTGGCGGCATCTTCTTCCTCGTCTCGGCGATCCGGCTCGGCCGCGCCGCGCAGGGGAACTGACATGACCACCTACGACGTCGTCGTCATCGGCGCCGGCCCGGTCGGGGAAAACGTGGCCGACCGGGTGGTGCAGGACGGCCTGACCGCCGCGATCGTCGAGCGCGAACTGGTCGGCGGCGAGTGCTCCTACTGGGCATGCATGCCGACCAAGGCACTGCTGCGCAGCGGAGCGGCGCTCCGCGCAGCCAGGCAGGTGCCCGGCGCTCGTGAAGCGGTGACGGGCGAGTTCGACGTGGCAGCCGTGCTCCACCGTCGGGACTCCTTCGCCTCGAACTGGAACGACGAGGGCCAGGTGTCCTGGCTCGACTCGGTGGGTGTCCCGCTGTTCCGCGGGCACGGCCGGATCGCCGGCGACCGGGTGGTCGAGGTGACCGCCGCCGACGGCACCACCACGACGCTGACCGCGCGCCACGCGGTCGTCGTCGCCACCGGCAGCGGCGCGCTGGTCCCGGACATCGAGGGCCTCCGCGACGCGAAGCCCTGGACGAGCCGCGAAACCGTGGCAGCCAAGGAAGTTCCGGCCCGCCTGGTCGTCATCGGCGGCGGGGTGGTCGCCTCGGAGATGGCGACGGCGTTCTCCCAGCTGGGGTCGTCGGTGACGATGCTGGCCCGCGACGGCGTGCTGCACCTCAACGAGCCGTTCGTCGGCGAGCACGTGACGGCTTCCTTGCGGGACAAGGGAGTCTCGGTGCGCATCGGCGCCGAGGCCGCGTCCGTCAAGCGCAACGACGACGGCACCGTGTCCGTCACGCTCACCGACGGCGAGCAGATCGAAGCCGACGAGCTGCTCGTCGCGATCGGCCGGACGCCCAACACCCAGGACCTCGGTCTGGAGAACATCGGCCTGACGCCGGGTGCCTGGCTCACGGTCGACGACACCATGCGGGTCGACGGCGTCGACGGTTGGCTCTACGCCGCCGGCGACGTCAACCGGCGTGTGCTGCTGACGCACCAGGGCAAGTACCAGGCCCGCGCGGTGGGCGACGTGATCGTGGCCCGCGCGAAGGGGGAGCCCGTCGACGACGCCCCCTGGGGCCGGCATGCGGCCACCGCCGACGAGCGCGCGGTGCCGCAGGTCGTCTTCACCGACCCGGAAGTCGCGGCCGTGGGACTGACCGCGGCCAAGGCCGAGGAAGCCGGGCTGCGCATCCGGGTCGTGGACTACGACCTGGCCGCCACCGCCGGGTCGTCCCTGCACGCCGAGGGCTACCAGGGACACGCCCGGATGGTCGTCGACGAGGACCGCACGGTGATCGTCGGCTTCACCCTGGTCGGACCCGACGTCGCGGAGATGCTGCACGCGGCCACGATCGCCGTGGCCGGCGAGGTTCCCCTGGACCGGCTCTGGCACGCGGTGCCGGCTTTCCCCACCGTCAGCGAGGTATGGCTGCGGCTGCTCGAAGCCTACGGCCGCTGACCCGTCCACCTGGTGGTCCCGCTCCGCCGCCATCCGGTCGGGCGGGACCCCGGCACGTCTTCAAATCCCGGAAAGGGGATTCGCATGCGTTTCCGCATCTCCCGCCTCGCCGTCGCCGGTGTCGCGGCCCTCGCCCTGCTCACCACCACCGCGTCGGCCACGGCTTCGGCCACCGGTGGCTCATCGGGCGGCCCGAAGCCGACCATCGTGCTCGTCCACGGCGCGTGGGCGGACTCCTCGAACTGGCACCCCGTCATCGAACGGCTGCGCCGCGACGGCTACCCCGTGCGCGCCATCGCCAACCCGCTCCACGGCCTGACCAGCGACACCGCCTACGTCACGAGCTACCTGGCCGCCATCGACGGTCCCAAGGTGCTGGTCGGTCACTCCTACGGCGGCGCGGTCATCACCAACGCCGCCACGGTCGTGCCCGACGTCAAGGCCCTCGTCTACATCGCCGGGTTCATCCCGGTGAGGGGGGAGACCATCGGCGACCTCGCCGCGAAGTCGGCGGCGCCGCTGCCGTTGATCACCACCCCGGTGCCCGATGGCGCGGAGGTCACCATCGACCCGGCGCGGTTCCGCACGGCCTTCGCCGGCGACCTCGACCGCATCCTCGCGGCTGACCTCGCCACCACCCAGCGGCCCGCCAACACCCGCGCCGTCACCGACGCCAGCGTCACCGAAGGCTTCCGGACGATCCCGTCATGGGCCCTGCTCACCCGCCAGGACCGCGCCATCAGCCCGGATCTGCAGCGCTTCATGGACACTCGCGCGGGTGCCCGGATCACCGAGGTGGACGCCTCCCACGCGGTCATGCTCAGCCGCCCGGACGCCGTCACCAAGCTCGTCGAGCAAGCCGCACGGTGACCCGATGACCGCCTGAGCCGACCCACACCGTCACCAACAAGAACAGCAAGGACTCGGTGGCGTGGACAACGCCAACACCAGCGAGACCGCGACGACGAACTCCGTGACGAACGCGAGGACGTTCACGACGCAGGGCAGCGCCACCGGCTCGGCCGAGCTGAGCGCCCAGCTGATGTTGGGCATCACGGCATCCGTCGGCGGCACCCTGACCACGACCTGGGCCGCGACCTCCCCGGTCTCCGGTGACATCGAACCGAACTCGCGGGTGCGGACATCGCCACCCAACGACGGAGCCGCAGGCAGTACACCTACGAGATCCCGGTCACCTCCGGTACACCCGCGGGGCGGCGGCGCCGGGGTTCACCCGGATCAGGTTCCACTGTTGGTGATGTGCACCGACGGAGGCGCGTTGCACGACCATCACCCCGTCCGTCATCTGTGCCCCGACGACCTCCATGACCTTGCCGCGCTTCACGTTCTGGATCTCGTACACGTCATCCCCGTCGTCCTGATCCACCACCACCAACCGCCACCGTTGATGAGTCCCGCTGGGAGGAGGGGGAGACTGGGAAACCCTGCTGGGGAGGTTCTGGGTGGTCGTGGCTCCAGCTTGGGCAGTACTCATCATGGTCTCTTCGCGACTGTCCGAAATGCACTTCAGGCCGTAGGGATCTGTTCCGTTGCGATACGCACACGAGGTCGACAAACCGCGAAACGCGGCCTCCGCCACCACGGCGCCGAACCTGGCGGGCCGGTTCCCACACCTGCCCTTCGCGGAAGCCGCTCCCGACAGTGCGGGACTCGGGTCGGGCGGTAACGGTGGCCATGCTCAGCGGTCACCACCGCATTGATCGTCCATCGAGTGGCATCTCGCCACCGTCGGCCGAACCACCGATCACCACGAGCGGCCCGCCGAGTCCGCCCGGGAAGGCGTCGACATGAGTTCCGACACGCCCCCGGTCCCCTCGGACGCCCTGGGGCCGGGCAACCCAACCACGAACTGGTCGTTGCACGAATCTGACCGTGCGAAGCCTGGCCATGCGCGTCCTCACGTGGTGAGCAGTGATCGCGCGAGCAAGGCCGGACCACCGAAAGCCGCACCGGCCGTAGCCGTCCGCGACCTCCACGAACCGCCACCGCGGAGACCGACGACCACGCCCGGTGCGACATCGTCACGCCCGCGTCTGATCACACCGAGGCGCCATGTTCCTGGTTCAGGAGGTCGGCCGCACCTCGGTGGTCAGCGTCTCCCCCGTACCGCTGTCCAGGTGGGGACCGGACGACGGGTCGGGCTGGCGGGGCGGCGGAGGCGGCGCGTCAACCTCCTGGCAGGGCGCCACCGGGCCCTGCGCGACGCCGACGTCGACCCTGGACAGGTCCTGCTGCCCGGCGGCGGTGATGACCAGGGTCTGGTCTCGCTGGAAGTCGCCGAGCCGCAACGTGAAGGTCAGCGCCTGCGCGCTTGGGCCGCCGTGCACGCCGAGGGACAGCGGCCCGCCCTGCGCCGGAGTGAACCGGGGCCCCGCGCAGGTCTTGCCGTCCGGGAGGAAGTCGACCTCGGCGGGGATGCCGGCCTTCTCCAGTGCCGCCTCCAGACCGGCGGCGTCCCTGATCTCCTTGATCTCCACGTGGATCGTGCCGTCCGCGTTGGCCTCGACCGCGTACGCGGCGGTGCCCCCGAGAACCGCCGGCAGCACGACCGCGCCGGCAACGCCCAGCGCACCCACGCCAGTGGCCACGGCCAGCCGGGGCGTCCGCCGGGCGGGACGGGTCGGGGTCGGGGTGGCCTCGGCGGTCGGCTCCGGGGCGAGGTCCGCCCGTTCGACCACGACCTGCTTCAGCTCGGCGAGCAGGCGGTCCTCGAACCGGACGCGCGGTGATCGGGTCGGCGTCATGACAGTACCTCCGTCGCAACGGTGTCTGGTGTGGACGGTGCGGGGGTGAGCTGGTCGCGCATCAGCCGGCGCGCCCGGAACAGCCGGACCCTGGCGGTGCTCGGCCGGATGCCGAGGACGGCGGCCGCCTCCTTGACGGCCAGGCCCTCGATGGCCACCAGTTCCAGCACGGCCCGCTCGCCGTCGGCGAGCAGTTCCATGGCCCGGTAGAGCCGCCGGGCCTGCGCCTCGGCGTCGATCCGGTCCACCAGCCGGGCGATGTCGTCGGCGTCGGCGAGTGCCCGGCCGGCGACTCGGCTGGCCGCCCGCAGGCCGCGTGCGGTGCGGCGGCGGTCCGCGGCCACCACGTTGCGGGCGACGCCGAACAACCAGTGCCCTGGCTCGCCCAACTCCGGGCGGTAGCCGTCGGCCGAGTCGATCACGGCGAGGAACACGTCCGCGGTCAGATCGGCCGCCAGGTGCGGGTCGTCGACGCGGCGCGCCACGAACCGCTGCACCGCGTCGACGTGGTCGCGGTAGAACGCCTCGAACGCGGCGGGATCGCGGCCGATCCGCGCGACGGCGTTGGTGGCTGACGTGCGGGTCATCTACTGCCTCGGTTCACCATCGTTGACTCCGTCTCGTCCTGGTCGGTGTTACGGCAGTTCTTGGTCGACACTCGTCCTCGCGTTACCGGCGCGGTGGGAGGGACGGCATGGCGGAACACGCGGGGCTGCCGCTCACCTTGCTCGTGGGTCTCGCGCAGCCGCTCGCGCTCGTCGAGCGCTTCCTGTTCCAGCGCCACACCCATCGCCGAGGAGGCGGGGAGACACCCGGGACCGACTACCCGGTCGTCAGCGTCTCCTAGCCGCGCACGGGCTCGTAGCGGAGGAGGACCGCGCCCGAGGAGAAGGTGCGGTTCTCCACCAGCTCCAGCCTCAGCCACTTGCCCAGTGACGGGAAGAACGGGGTGCCCCCGCCGGTCGCGGCCGGTGTGACCAGCACCTGGAACTCGTCCACGAGGCCGGCCCGCACCAGGGGCGCGGCGAGCGTGGCGCCACCGACCTCCATGAGGCCGTCGGTCTCGGCCTTGAGCCTCCGCGCGACCTCGACGACGTCACCCCGCTCCAACCGGGAGTTCCAGTGGACCGACTCCAGGGTCCGCGAGAACACCACCTTCGGCATCGCGAGCCACAGCCGGGCGTACTCGGCCTCCACCGGGGGCACGCCGGGTGCCTGGCCGGCGCTCGGCCAGTGCGCCGACATCAACTCGTACAGCTTGCGCCCGTACAGCGACAGCGCGATGTCCCGGGTCCGGTCGTTCCAGTACTGGTGCAACTCGTCGTCCGGCACGCTCCAGCCGAGGTCGCCGTTCGCGTCGGCGATGTAGCCGTCCACCGAGACGTTCATGCCGTAGGTCAGCTTTCCCATGACAGTACCGACTGCCGGGTCGGGAGAAACTCATCGGAGATGACCAGCCCACAGGCGGCGAACGGCAAGGCCGGCCTGGTGGGCTGGTGCCGCGTCGGGACCACGGTCGTGGTCGTCACCGGCGCCTCCCGTTCGTTCGCCTGGTCGGTGAGCTGGGCGGGATGCGCGGGATCGACTGTGTGTCGGCACGGCGACAGCCGGCTCGGCGCCCTCCCCCGGTGCGCGGTGGGGGCGCCGAGCCACGCCGAAGATGGCCCTGTGTCAGGCGATCAGCGCTGGAGCGTCAGCACGCCCGGCCGCCAGGGCAGGGAGTTGTAGGGCAGGCCGTCGGACCTGGGGTCGCGCCCCTGGTAGAGCAACTGCAGGTTGCAGGGATCGATGGTCTTGGTCTGGTCCGGGTTGGTGCGCACGATGTCGCCGTGGCTGATGTCGTTGGTCCAGGTGGCACCGCTGTTGGCCTTGCCAGCGAACGGGTTGCTCTCGGTGGCGGCCTGCGGGGTCCAGGAACCGCCGAGGCTGTTGGCGGTGAACGAGCGGAAGTAGCGTCCGTTGGCCCCCATCGCCTCGACGATCATGAGGTACTGGTTCTGGTCCTTGACCTTGTAGACCTCGACCGCTTCGAACAGGTTGGCCGTCGTGTCGCTCATGAGCGTCGTGTACGACGTGCCGAAGCTGCCGGGGAAGTTCCCGATCGGCATGCTGGCACGGTAGATGTTGCCGTTGTCACCGGCGAAGAACAGGTACATGTTCGTGCCGTCGCCGATCAGCGTCTGGTCGAGTGCGCCGCCGCCGGGGATGTTTCCCGAGAAGAGTTCCTGCGGCGCCGACCACCCGTTGGCGTTGGTGGGGTCGCTGGAGGTCCGGTAGCTGAAAGTGGTCGCACCCCACTGGTAGGCGAGCACCCAGATGTTCTTCGGGGCGAAGTAGAGCAACGTGGGCGCGACGGTGCCGAGATTCATCGCGTTCTGCGGGGCCGAGGCCATGTCCGACCAGTTGGTGAACGGCCCGAAGTTCATCGAGCCGTAACGCTGCCCCGACGCGTCGACCGTCGACCCGTAGACCAGGTGCTTGCCGTTGTAGACGACGTTGCTGAAGTCCTTGAGCGAGACCCAGTCCGACTTCGGGTTCGCCAGCACGCCCGTCGACGACCAGCGGTAGCTCGACGGGAGCCGGCACGATCCGCTCGGCGGGGTGTCATCCACGCGGGCAAGTTGCCACTGCTGGTTCGCGCCGTTCCAGTCGCCGTACTGCACGACCGCCGCTCCGTCCGCGGTCGACAGGCCGGTCACCTCCACGGCCTTACCGCTGTTGCGGTTGATCAACCTGATATAGCCGCTGTCCGAGTCCACGAGCCGGAACTGCTGGTTGGTACCGTTGAGATCCGTCCACTGCTGCACCTTCCCACCGTCCACAGTGTACCAGTTGTCCACATCGAGGACCTTGCCGGAGTTCTTCGACTTCAGCCGGTAGTAGCCGCCACCGGAATCCACGAACTGCCACTGCTGGTTGGCCCCGTCATGACGGGACCACTGCTGGACCACCGCCCCGTCGGTGGTGGAAGCACTCGCGACGTCCAGTGCCTTGCCACTGTTGCGGTTGACCAGCACGTACCACGCGTTCGTGTCGACGGTCGCCGCCGACGCCGCGCTCGGACTGAGCGCGGCCACAGCGCCAGCCACGAGCGCGGTCGCGAGCAGGGGGCGCAGCACGGACGCCCAACGGCCACGCCGGACGCCAGCCGCACGGCGACGCGCCACCCGGCTCGGCCCGCTCGGCGGGACTTGGCCCATCGAATCCACGGTGATTCTCCTTCAGAGTCATGGCCACTACACTCGGATTCGCCGTCAGATCTCGTGGCAGCCCCTTGTCGGGGTAAAGACGGAGATTGGAACACCACCCGCAGTGTTAGCGCTAACCTCCATTCCCACAGAGCCGCTCACAGCAACAGGACATCGAGGGGAAGGGTGAACATCGCCGCTTCGTGAGGTTCCCAGATTCTTTCCGAACCTTCAAGGGGCAACCGTCCGGCCAAGGTGACGACCTGCGACGTAGTCGAATGACGTCGAATGACATTCGACAACGGGGACCACCGACCCGACCGCGTCTCGACGGGTGTCGAGTCCTTGACGGTTACGCCCGAAGGGCGGCCACATCGGACGAAAACCACGCTTTCACGGGTCGGGGACACCGCCATCGAACCGCCTCGTCAGCGACGACGAGGAGACTCCAAAATGGACAACATACCTGTGCGCAGCAAATCCGCGACCGCGCCACCGGACACTGGACAGGCGCCCTCTTACTGATCTTTCCGTATTTGAGTGAGGATGTTCACAGGAAAAGGCCGGCGTGGTCGAGAAATGCGAAGCACAGCTGGCGGCCGCAGCCAATGCGTCCCCAACCGGCCTGCGCGGCGGTGTGGGCTTCGTCGATGGTGCCGGGGCAAAGATTGGCCAGCTCGACGGTCTTGAGGCTGCCCCACACTTGGGAGAATCCGCGTGGTCCCACTTTGGGCATGGCGGACAGCTGATCTCGACTGAGGCGATTAGCCCAGATTGGACGGTCGCTGACAGCTTCGACATGGCACACGCTCGAAAACTCGGTTTCGTCGAACGTCTCAACCGGGGTGGCTCGGTACCACGCCGCAGCCACGGAGTCCGCGCGGAGCAACAATTTGCTTGCACAAGCCGTGTTCGATCGAATACTTTTCGTAGTCTGCCGGCTGAAAGGTGCACCAGTGGATCCCCAGGTACAAGCGGCGCAGCACTGGCTCAACCAGACCTACGGCGGCGTCAACGGATGGGTTCCACTGGAGGAGAACGGACAGACCGGCTGGCCGGTCATGTACGGGCTGCGCCGCGGGTTGCAACACGAACTCGGCATCTCGCCGGTGACGTCGGGCTTCGGTCCGGCCACCACAGCCGCGTTCAAGGCGCAGATCGGCCGGATCGACGGCGGCACCACCAAGGAGAACCTGCTGCGGCTGCTCAGCGCGGCCCTGTGGTGCAAGGGCTATCCCGGCTTCTACGACGGCGCCGCGATCAGCTGGACGAGCCTCAGCACGTCGGTCGGCTGGGTTCGCGACGACCTCGGACTCGGCTCGGCCAACCCGTACGTCGACGTGAAGCTGATGGCCTCGCTGCTGACGATGGACGCCTATGTCCTGGTCGGCTCAGGCACCAGCGCGGTCCGCGACGTCCAGCGCTGGCTGAACGCGACGTACCTGAACCGTGCCGACTTCGCGATCGTGCCGTGCGACGGCATCTACGGCCGACCGGTGCAGACCGCGATGCTGTACGGCCTGCAGTACGAGATCGGCATGGCCGACGGCGTCGCGAACGGCAACTTCGGCCCCGGCACCCGCGACGGCATCCGCAACCAGGCCACCGTCTCGCCGGGCTCGGTGGACGGCGCGAAGCGGTTCGTCCGGCTGTACCAGGCCGTACTGCGCTTCAACCGCTACGACGCTCCGTTCAACGGCACCTTCGACTCGGCGACAGCCGACCACACCCGCAGCTTCCAGTCGTTCATGGAGCTTCCGGTCACCGGCCGCGGTGACTACAGCACCTGGTGCGCGCTGCTGGTCTCATCGGGTGACACCAGCATCTCGACCAAGGGCTTCGACACCAACAAGCAGCTCAGTGCCACCGAGGCGCAGGGAGCCAGACAGGCCGGCTACACGACGGTGGGGCGCTACACCGTCGGCGCGAACAAGTTCATCACCGCTGACGAGCTGGACGGGCTGCGTGCGGCGGGGCTCAAGCTGGTGCCGATCCACCAGCGCTTCAACAACGCTCCCGAGGTGATGACCCGGGCGAACGGCCGCACGCACGGCATCGAGGCGATCGAGCGATGCCTCACCCTCGGTCTGCCGACCGACAGCCTGGTCTTCTTCTCGGTCGACTTCGACGCGCTCGGCGAGACCATCCACGGTCCGGTCGCCGACTACTTCCAGGGTGTCGCCGACGCCTTCGAGACGTCGCTGACCGCCCACCTGAAGGTCGGCGTCTACGGCACCCGGAACGTCTGCTCGATCATCATCGACGAGAAGGAACTCGCCGAAGCCGCCTTCGTCGCGGTCATGTCCACCGGCTTCTCCGGCAACATGGGCTTCCCGATGCCAGCCCAGTGGCACTACAACCAGATCATCGAGATCCAGACCCAGTTGCCCGGCAGCGACCGGACCATCCCGATCGACAAGGACGTCGTCTCGGTCAAGGCCAGACCGGTCGACCTGAGTTCGGTGGTCTCGCCGCCGATCGAGCGGGACAACTCGCCGAGTGCCACCGGCTTCGACGCGTTCTTCGAATGGCTGGTCCGAGCCGAGGTGGCCTGCGAACGAGGACTGGTCCAGTCGAGCACGCTGCTCACCAACCTCAAGCCGTACGCGGCGTTCGTCCCCGACTACGTCGCGCACTGGTTACAGCGACCGAAGTACTGGTCAGATGGCTACACCGACCTCTGGCCGAACTACACGCCGACCGCTGACCAGGGCAGCACCGCGGTGCTCGCCAGGCTGGCCGCCGAGGAGGAACTCGGCCGGCTCAGCCCGAACAAGCCGGTCTCCAACCGGGACATCGCGCACTACGCGGCGACGCTGCGCGGCTACACGGTCTGGGGGATTCCGTCCGCCGCGAACGACTACGGCTTCGGTGACCTCGGCGGCTGGCCGCTGGACTTACTGCAGGCCTGGGGCGTGTACGAGAAGGCGCGGCAGGCGAGTCCGGGGCTCGACCAGCGGCAGTTCCTGACGGAGCGGATCGGCGTGGCAGGTGCCGACGGTGGTTTCGACTGGAGTGACGTGGTGGCGGACTGCGACGCGTATCTCGTCGCCCGTTCGCTGCAGGACAACCACTCGATGTCCGGCGCGCTCCGCGGCCTGCTGAAGCTCACCGACAAGCAGCGGGTGGCCAAGTTCTACAACGACCGGTTCGGGCGGTCGGAGGACAACGTGGTCGCCGCGTTCGGCAGGCTGGCCGACGGCATCGACGTCGGTGGGGTCAACTTCCCGATTACCACCAACCGGTTGCGTGATGCCGCCGGCGCGGACGCAATGCCCACCGCGGCCGAAGCGCGCATCTGCGGCGAGGTGTTCGCACGACTGCTGACCGCCCAGGGGTGACGCGTGGCTGCCCAGGCGAGCGGGCACCATGACGTGGTGTCCAAGATTCGCAGAGTGGCCGGAGTGCTGGTGGGAGTCATCGCGGTGGTGGGCCTGCTGGTATTCGGCCTCGCGTCGCTCGGCCTCCAATCCGCATTGCCTTGGGTCGATCCGCGCCCCCGGCACAGAGTCAGTGGTAGTGGGCTCGACCGGCAATGGGCCTGGTGCGTGGTGGTGACCTCGGTGACGATCATCGCCGCCGCCGGGCTACCGATTGGCAAGGCGTGGGCCGGTCGTGGGTCGGCCGCGGGGGCTGTCCTCCAGGGGATCGGCGGAGTGGTGGTGGCTGGCTGGACCGCCGCGGTCACTCGGGTGATGGGCATCTACCTCTTCGTTCCCGAGGACTACTGCCTGTACCCGTCCTGCTGGCCGAACAACCACCAAATGGTTGCCTCCCTCGTGCCTGGGGTGCTGACCGGGCTGGTGATGATCACCATGGCGATGTTGGTCACCCGGTTGCGGTGGTGGATCAGGGCACTGGTTCCGGTCGTGGTGTGGGTGGCCGCCCTGTTGATCCAGTACGCCGTCTGGACCTCCTACCTGTTGCCCATCTTCGAGGGGCCGCCTCGATGATGTCTCCCCGCCCTACCGGAAGAAGGCAGCTGATGACCTCCACCGACGGCATGCGGCGTCGTACCGTCCTGGCCGCCGCCCTCGCCGGCACCGCGGCCCTCGCGCTACCCGCACTCCGCCCCGCCCAGGCCGCCGCCGCCCCGTCCGCATCGGGGTTGCTCACGCTTCAGGAGCCGCAGGCCGCTCAACTGATCTACGCGCCCGACGGGTCGTGCTTACAGGTCCCGGCGCACCTTGGCGTGCTGTTGACCGTCGGCGCCGCCGGAGTACCGGCTGGGGCGGCCGTCACCTTCACCTATGACGAGCGCCTGTACTCCGCAGCGCCCCGGGCCTTCCTGACCGGTGGCGGGCGGCTGATCCCGGTCGAGAGCCGACCAGCGGCCGCCCAGGCGCCGCACGGTCGACAGCTTGAGCTGCTCCTGCCCGAACTTGCTCCGGGTAGCTATGTCGTCCACGCGGGCGGACTCACCCCCACTCGCTTCCCCGCCGATCTGGTCGCCGATCCACTGCCGACCGCCGTGCGGGTGGCTGAGCCCGGTCGAGCGGTCACGGCGCTGACGCTCAGCAAGCCGGCGGCCAAGGCGGGACTGCCGTGGGGCGTCCAGCTCGGTGCCGGCTGGCAGCAGGCGACGTGGCGCGATCAGTACTACGCCTGGCACCCCGCGATCGTCACCGTCCACTCGATCGGGCCGGGTGAGATCCCGGCCGGCTCGGGGATCCGGGTCACGCTCGACCGCCGCGTGTTCGCGTCGGTGGCCATCACCGCCGCGGCCGACCCCGCGGGCCAGCAGGTCAACGGGTCGGATCAGCGCACCACGACGGCGGGACGCCCGGTGGCGACGTGGACCGCGCACACCGCTGTTCCCGCCGGCAGCAGGATCACTCTCACCTGCGGTGCCGAGGTGCGTTCGCTGACCGGCCCACTGGACGAGGTCGAGGCGCCGCTGGTCGAGTTCCTGCCGGGCGGGTCCGGCGGTCCGCAGCGCTCGACCGGCCAGGAGTCGCTCACCCGGATGGACGACGTGTACTCCGCGGCCACCCTGACGCGGTACGGGCCCAGCTGACGATCACCTCGCCGGTGTCGCATGCGTAGTACACGCCGACGAATCTGGCCTTGTCGGGTTCTCGACGGTGCGGGACACCACCGCCAGGTCAGTGCACAGGATGCCGGTCGACACGATCAGGCTTCCCGACTTCGCGGAGATCGAAACGCTCGGGCTGGTGTCGGGAGCGCCCGTTCTGGTGAGGGTTCGTGTCAGGCGCGACGCGCAGAAGCGACCGCTGGAAACTTCGACTTTCGTGGGTGCGGACCGAATCTCGCGGTCCGGCTTGCTGAGTCAGGGCGTCCGGTAGTGGCACTCGCCGCACCAGTACCAGTACCAGTGCCGGCGGTCGGCGGGCATGACGAAGTTCCGGTCAGGCCCGCCACCATGGCGATCCCACGCCACGGGAGGACCGACTGGAATCCAGATACGTCCCGGTGGCCCCGGCGATCCAGACCTCTGGTGCGGAAGCGGAAAAGTCCCCGGAGTTGGCGAAGATCGCCTTCAGCCACAAGTACATGCCGGACCTGTCCGTCTTCCCCAACTTCCGCCGCACCAGGGCCCTCGGCCAGGGCTGGGCGGGCGGTGTGGCCTCCGCCCGAGGCGTGGCCGGGGCATACGCGGCGGCGCTCGGAGTCCTGGACGACGGGCCGGCTCCGCTGCACGCGGACACGGTCGAGACGTTCACCCGAATCCGCTCCGAGGGCATCGACCTGGTGAGCGGCGTTGAAAGCCGCTTCGCCCTCGGCTTCGAGGTCTTCGACGCTCGCTATCCCTGCCTCGGCCCTGAGGCTTTCGGACATGGAGGGACAGCCGGAGCCAGCGCCTTCGCCAGCCCGCGGCTCACCCGCCGGCACTGGCGCCGCACCGCGGGAGCCGCAGCGCATCACAGGTCGACCAGCCAGTCGTGGATGGCGCCGGAGGTCACCTCCCGGTGTTCCTCGATCATGCTGTAGTGGTCGCCCGGCACGTCGATGATGTCGAGCGGGATCGGCCACACCGTCTGCCACTCCTCGCCCGGTGGCTGCTGGTCCGGTGCGTGCCCGACCGCCTCGCTCGCCCGCACGAGCAGCACCCGCGCCTTGAGCGGCGCCGGCTGCCACAGTTCGAACATCATGAAGTACGCGGCCATGGCCGTGAGCCGCACGCCGGTCATCCGGCCGAACCTCTTCTCCAGCTCGAAGGACTTGGCCTCCATCACCGGCATGATGTACTTCGTCTGCTCGGTGCCGCTGAGGTAGGTGTCCAGCAGGATCACCGCCCGCACCGGCACACCCGACGCCTCCAGCCGTTCCGCCACGGCGTAGGCCACCGAACCGCCCGAGGAGCGCCCGGCCAACGCGAACGGCTCGTCGTCACGGACGACCGTGCGGATCTGCCGCTCGTAGTAGGCGGTGAGCGCGTCGATGTCGTCGGCGACGGGCTCACCCGAGGCGAAGCCGGGCGCCAGCACCGACCACACGTCGTGCCGGCCGCGCAGGCCGCCGGCGAGGGCCACCATCTCCTGATCGCTGCACCACGCCGACGTCGAGGGCAGACCGATGACCGGCAGGTGTTTCCCGCCGCTGCCGAGGCGCACCGGCTTGGGGCCGGGCACCTGACCGTCGCCCACCGAGAAGGAGCGGCGCAGCGCCGCCGCGCTCGCGAGGATCTTCTCCCCCACCTCGTAGCGGCCGGCCTCGATCGCGCGGCGGTAGAGCGCCTCGGTGCCCTCGAACACGGCATCGTCGTCGACCGCCGAGTCCTCGGCCGGTTCGGCCGCGTCCGGCAGGGCGGAGCCAGCGGAGTCGGCGAGCGCGCCGTCCACGGTCTGCGCCAGCTCGACCACGGTCGGGTGGTCGAAGATCACCGTGGCCGGCAGGTTCAGGTCGAGCGCGCTGTTGAGGGCGTTGCGCAGTTCGACCGAGGTGAGCGAGTCGAAGCCCAGCTCGCCGAACGCCCGCGCCGGGTCGATGTCGTCGACCGTCCGGTGGCCGAGCACCGTCGCCGTGAGCCGCCGCACCAGCGCGAGCACCGCCGTGAACCGGTTGAGCGGTTCGAGTGCACGCAGGTCCTCGTGCGTGCTCTCGATCGTGGACCGGCGTGGCGCCGGGCGGGCCAGGCCGCGCAGCACCGGCGGCACCGCGGTGGCCGGGCCGGCAGCGGCCGGGTTGAGCCGGATCGGCACCACGGCGGGGCGACCGCCGGCGGCGCAGGCCGCGTCAAAGGCGGCGAGGCCCCGCGCGGCGTCGAACGGCAGCAGGCCCGCGCCGGTCATCCGGCCCCGGTTCTGGCCGTCGAGGGCCGCCGCCATGCCGCCGTCAAGGTCCCACCAGCCCCAGCCGAGGGAGAGCGCGGGCAGGCCGAGCGCGTGCCGGTGCGCGGCGAGCGCGTCGAGGTAGGCGTTGGCCGCCGCGTAGTTGCTCTGCCCGGCGCTGCCGAGCACCCCGGCCGCCGAGGAGAACAGCACGAACGCGGACAGGTCGGCGTCACGGGTCAGCTCGTGCAGCAACCATCCGGCGTCGGCCTTGGGGCGCAGCACGGTCGTGAGCCGCTCCGGGGTGAGCGCCTCGAACAGCCCGTCGTCCACGACGCCCGCCGTGTGCACGACCGCGCCGAGCGGTGCGTCCGCCGGGATGTCGGCGAGCAGGGCGGTGAGCGCCACCCGGTCGGCCACGTCGCAGGCTGCCACCTGCACCTGGGCACCGGCCTGGGTCAGCTCGGCGGCCAGTTCGGCCGCACCGGGAGCGTCCGCGCCGCGGCGGGACGCGAGGGTGAGCCGCCGCACGCCGTGCTCCCGCACGAGGTGCCGGGCCACCAGGCCGGCGAGCGCTCCGCTCGCCCCGGTGACCAGAACGGTCCGGTCGGGGTCGAAACGGGCCACCGAGCGCGGGTCGGCCTCCTCGGCCCGGCTCGCCCGCGCGAGCCTCGGCACGTGCGCGACGCCGCCGCGAACCGCGAGCTGCGGCTCCCCGTCGAGGTCCACAGTGGACAAGAGTGTCGCCGAACCGAACGGGTCGTCGAGGTCCACCAGGGCGACCCGCCCCGGGTGCTCGGACTGCACGCCGCGCACCAGGCCCCACACCGCGGCCGCGGCGAGGTCGAGCAGGGGCTCCTCGCCGGTGGCGACCGCGTGCCGGGTGAGCACGACCACTCGCGTGCGGCTCAGGCGCCCGTCCGCGAGCAGCGACCGCAGCGCCCCGGCGATCCGGTTGGTGAGCCGGTGCGCCGCGCCGGGCAGGTCGATGCCGCGGGCGCAGAGGACGAGGTTGTCCGGCGCGGTGTCGGGGATGTCGGCGACCGTGTCGAGGCCCAGGCCCCACGGGTCGTCGCCGAGGACCGCCCACGAGCCGGTGGTGGTGATGTCCGCCGCGGGTGCGGGCGGCCAGGTGAGTTCGTAGAGCGGCGCGGTCAGGACAGCCTCGGCCGGGGGTCGCAGGACCACGCCGCCGATGGCGAGCAGCGGTGCGCCGGACGGATCGGTGACCAGGACCCGGACCGCGTCGCGCCCCTCCGGCGTCAACCGCACCCGCGCGGTCCCGGCGGCGACGCCGTGCGCGCGCACGTCCGACCAGCTGAACGGGAGGCCGTGCACGGGATCGCGGTCGGGCTCCCCCGCGCCGAGCAGTCCGAGTGCCAGGGGTTGCAGTGCCGCGTCGGCGAGCGCGGGGTGCACGACGTACCCGTCGGCTGCGTGCCCTTCGGGCAGCGCGACCTCGGCGAACAGGTCCGGGCCGCGCTGCCAGAGGCGTTGCAGGCCGTGGAACGCGTCCCCGTAGTCGATGCCGCCCTCGGACAGTCCGGAGTAGAAGGTGGTGAGCGAGACCTCCGTGGCCCCCGCTGGCGGCCAGGACCGCTCGTCGAGCTGGTCGGCGGACGGCGCGCTGCCCAGGGCACCGGTGGCGTGCAGGGTCCACGGCTCGTCGGCGGGTGCGCCGATCGGTCGCGAGTGGACGGTCAACTCGGCGCGACCACCGGCGTCCGGCGGCGCGACCCGCAGCTGCACGTCGGCCGCCTCGGCCAGGACGATCGGGGTGTGCACGACCAGGTCGGTGACCGCGTCGTGGCCGATGAGGGCGGCTGCGTGCAGGGCGAGGTCGACAAAGGCCGTGCCGGGCAGCACCGGGGCGCCGGCCAGGACGTGGTCGCGCAGCCACGGTGTCGCCTGTGGGTCGAGGGTGCCGGTGAGCAGGTGGGCGCCGGTGTCCGCCAGCGGCAGCACGGCGGTGAGGAAGTGGTGGTCGGTGGCGCGCATGCCGGCGGGCAGCCGGACGGCCGGCGGCGCGTCCAGCCAGTAGGTGTGGTGTTGGAAGGCGTAGGTGGGCAGATCAGCGTGTGCACCCCGGGGCAGGACCCTGGTCCAGTCGGGGTCGAAGCCCCGCTGCCACATCCGGCCGAGGGCCGCGAAGAGCTGGTCGTGGTCCTTGCGCTGCGCGGGGATGGCGGTGATGTCGGGTGCGGTTTCCAGGGCCATGGGGGTGAGGACGGCGTCGGGGCCGATCTCCAGGAACGTGTCCACCCCGTCGGCCACGGCGGTGCGCACGGCGTCGGCGAAGCACACCGTGGCGCGCACCTGGTCCACCCAGTACTGGGGTGTGGTGATGTCGCCGCCCGCGCCGCTGGTGGTGATGACCGGGATGCGGGGCTGGTGGAAGGTGACGGTGGCCAGGACCGCGGCGAAGTCGGCCAGCATCGGCTCCATCAACGCCGAGTGGAACGCGTGCGAGACCCGCAACCGCTTCACCCGCGCACCGGATTCCCGCAGTGTCTCGGCGATCGCGTCGATTTCGGCCTCCGGTCCGGAAAGGACGGTGGAGGTGGGGCTGTTGACCGCGGCGATCGAAATGCTCTCGGGCACGTCGATCACCGGCCGGTCCACGGCCAGCATCGCCCCGCCAGCGGGGAGTGCCTGCATGAGGCGGGCTCGGGCGGTCACCACCCGGCAGGCGTCCTCCAACGACCACACCCCCGCGACCACGGCGGCGGCCAGCTCACCCACCGAATGCCCGATCAGCCGATCCGGTCGCAGACCCCAGGACTCCCACAGGGTCCACAACGCGATCTGCAGGGCGAACACCGCGGGCTGAGCCACCCCCGTCGAATCCGGGTCACCGTCGAACACCGCCGGGTCGAACAACGCCTTCACCCGCGCGTACTCCTCGGCGAGCAACGGGTGGGTGCCCATGTCGGGGTGTTGGGAGCCCTGGCCGGTGAACAGCAGACCGACGCCGCCCGACGACACGGCACCGCGCTCCCACGCCGCGTCGTCCAGCCGGAACGCCCGGTGCTCCAACCCGGCCCGCCCGGTGGCCAGCGTCCACACCACGTCCGCGGTTGGCACGTCGGGATGCTGGTCCAACCAGGCCCGCACCCGCTCGACCTGCTCCGCCAGCCCGGCCGACGACCGCGCCGACACCACGAGCAGCCTGACCGGTTCCCCCGCCGGCGGCTCGGGCTCGCCGGCGGGGGGTTCTTCGAGGATCAGGTGGGCGTTGGTCCCGCTCATGCCGAATGAGGACACACCGGCCCGGCGGGGGCGGTCGGCGGCCGGCCACGCGCGCGCCGAGGTCACCAGTTCCACGGCCCCGGTGGTCCAGTCCACCTGGGTGGTGGGGTGCTCGGCGTGCAGGGTGGGCGGTACGACACCGCGGCGCATGGCGAGGATCATCTTGATGACGCCGGCGATGCCCGCGGCGTACTGGGTGTGGCCGATGTTCGACTTGATGGAGCCGAGCAGCAACGGCCGGTCCGCCGGGCGGTCGGCGCCGTAGGTGGCCAGCAGCGCCTGCGCCTCGATCGGGTCGCCCAGCCGCGTGCCCGTCCCGTGCGCCTCCACCACGTCCACATCGGACGGTGTCAGCCCGGCGCCGCCCAGCGCGGCGCGGATCACCCGCTGCTGGGCGGGGCCGCTCGGGGCGGTGAGGCCGTTGGAGGCGCCGTCCTGGTTGACGGCTGAGCCGGCGATCACGGCCAGGACGCGGCGGCCCGCGCGCCGGGCGTCCGAGAGCCGCTGCACGGCGACCAGGCCGACGCCCTCGCCCCAGCCCGTGCCGTCGGCCTCGTCAGCGAACGACTTGCACCGGCCGTCGCCGGCCAGGCCGCCCTGCCGGGTGAACTCCATGAAGACGCCGGGCGTGGCCATCACCGTGACGCCACCGGCGAGGGCCAGGTCGCATTCGCCGTTGCGCAGGGCCTGCACGGCCAGGTGCAGGCTCACCAGTGACGACGAGCAGGCCGTGTCCACCGTGACGGCGGGACCTTCGAGGCCGAGGACGTAGGAGATGCGGCCCGACATGACACTGGCCGAGGTGCCGGTGAGCGAGTACCCCGCACTGACCGCGGCCGGCGAGTTCATGGTGAGCGCGGTGTACTCCTGGGTGGTGGCGCCCACGAACACGCCGGTCCGGCTACCCCGCAGTGATCTCGGGTCGATGCCGGCGCGTTCCAGGGTTTCCCAGGCGGTTTCCAGGAGCACGCGCTGCTGCGGATCGGTCGCGGCGGCCTCGCGCGGCGAGATCTCGAAGAACTCGGCGTCGAAGTCGCCCGCGTCGTAGAGGAAGGCGCCGCGCTCGACGAAGGTGAGGTCGGGGTCCTGTTCGCCGTCCCGGCCGAGCGTCCGCCAGCCGCGGTCCGCCGGGAACTCGGCCATGGCGTCCACGCCGTTGGCCAGCAGCTCCCAGAGCCCGTCCGGGTCGGTGACGCCACCGGGGAAGCGGCAGGCCATGCCGACGACGACGATCGGGTCGCCGGCGGTCGGCGCCGCCACCACGTCCCGGCGGGGCACGTCCTCGGCCGGGCCGCCGAGGCGCACGTCCAGCTCGGCCACCAGCTCGCGGGCGGTCGGGTGGTCGAAGAGCAGGGTGGCGGGCAGCGCCAGGCCGGTGGCGGTCTGCAGCCGGTTGCGCAGTTCCATGGCGGTGAGCGAGTCGAAACCGAGCCGCTGGAACGGCTTGGTGACGGCGACCTCCTGCGGCGAGGCGAGTTGCAGCACGGCCGCGGCCTCGGCGCGCACGAGTTCGGTGAGGGTTTCGCGGCGCTGCGCCGCGGAGCGGCCGGCCAGCCGGGAGCGCAGGCCGGACGCGTCGGCCTCGGCGCCGTCGCCGGCCGAGCCGCGCAGCGCGTGCACCGCCTCGGGCACGCCCTCGATGAGCGGGCGGCGGCGGGACATGGCGTAGCTGGGCGCGAAGCGCTCCCAGTCGAGGTCGGCCACGACCAGCCCGGTGTCGGCGTGCGCGACGGCCTGGCTGAGCGCGGTGACGGCCAGGTCGGGGTCCATCATGGCGAAGCCGATGCGACCGAGCACCTCGGCGTTGTCGCCGCCGGCCATGCCGCTCCCGCGCCAGGCGCCCCAGGCGATCGAGGTGGCCGGCAGGCCCCGGGCGCGGCGCTGGGCCGCGAGGCCGTCGAGGTATCCGTTGGCCGACCCGTACGCGGCGCTGCCGGCGCTGCCCCACACGGCCGCGCCGGAGGAGAAGAGCACGAACGCGTCGAGCGGCAGGTCCGCGGTCAGTTCGTCGAGGTGGCGCGCGCCGAGCACCTTGCCACCGGCGACCGAGGCGAGGTCGGCCGCGGTGGTGTCGTTGACCCCGAGGTAGCCGAGGGTGGCGCCGGCGGTGTGCAGCACGGCGGTGAGCGGCACCTCGGCCGGGATGGCGGCGAGCACCGCGGCCAGGGCGTCCCGGTTGGTGACGTCGCAGGCGGTGACCGTGAGGGCCACCCCGGTGGCGGCGAGTTCGTCGCACAGCGCCTCCGCGCCGGGCGCCGCGAGCCCCTGGCGGCTCAGCAGCACGAGGTGCTCGGCGCCGTGCGCGGCGGCCCAGCGGGCCAGGTGCGCGCCGATGCCGCCGGTACCGCCGGTGATCAGGACCGTGCCGCGCGGTGTCCACTCGCGCACCGGGCCGGTCGGGGCGAGCGGGGCGCGGACGAGGCGACGCGCGCGCGGGCCGTCGGGTCCGAGCCGGAGCTGGTCCTCGTCGCTGGTGAGCGCGTCGGTGAGGGAGGACGCGGTCCAGCCGGCGTCGAGGGCGATGACGCCGCCCCAGGTCTCGGCCGCTTCCAGGCCGGTGATCTGGGCAAGGGCCCAGGTCTGCGCGGCCGCGCCGGTCTCGGTCGCGCCGGGGGTGAGCAGGTGGCGCGCGGCGGTCACGCCGGCGTCGTCGAGCGCCTGCGCGAGCAGCAGCGTCGCGGAGGTGGCCAGGGGCACGGCGTCGTGCTGTGGGTGTCGGCCCTCGGCGAAGGCCATGAGCGAGACAACGCCGGCCAGGTCGGTGTGCGGGCGCAGCGCCTCGGCCAGTGCCTCGCGGGTGGTGTCGGCCGGCACGGTCAGGGTGACCAGGTCGGCGCCGGTCATGGCGTCGGTGACGGCCGAGTGGTCAACGCCTTCGGGCGCCACGACGAGCCAGGTGCCGGCGAGGACCACGCCGTCGCGCGCGGGAACGGGCTGCCAGTCGACGCGGTAGCGCCAGCTGTCGATGGTGGCCTGGCCGGCGCTGCGCCGCCGCCAGGCCGAGAGCGCGGGCACCACCTCGACGAGCGCCGAGTCGGGCAGGCCCAGTTCGGTGGCGAGGGCGGTGAGGTCGGCGTTCTCCACGGCGGTCCAGAACGCGGCCGTGGCGGGGTCGGCGGCGGTGAGGGTGGACTGGTCGAGCCAGAAGCTGTGCCGGTCGAACGCGTAGGTGGGCAGGGCGACCCGGCGCCCGCCCGGGCACGCCGCGGACCAGTGCACGGCAACGCCGGCGGTGAAGGCCTCGCCGAGAGAGGTGAGGAAGCGGCGGGTGCCGCCCTCGTCGCGCCGCAGCGAGCCGAGCACGGTGATCGGCCGGTCGCCGGCCTCGGCGGTCTGCTGCAGCGGGACGGCCATGACCGGGTGCGGGCTGATCTCGACGAAGACGTTGAAGCCTCGGCGCATCATCTCCGCCGTGGCGGACTCGAACTCGACGGTTTCGCGGAGGTTGGTGTACCAGTAGTCGGCGGTCAACTCGGTGGTGTCGAGCCGACCAGGCCGAGTCGTCGAGAAGAACGGCACCTCGGCCACCCCAGGCACCACACCCGCCAACACCTCCCGCAACTCCCCCGCCACCACCGCCACCTGCGCCGAATGCGACGCGTAATCCACCTCCACCCGCCGCACCCGCACCCCCCGCCGCACACACTCCCCCACCACCTCACCCAACACCCCAACCTCACCCGCCACCGTCGTCGCCCCCGGCCCGTTCACCGCCGCCACCGACACCCGACCACCCCACGACCCAAGAAGCTCCTCCACCTCCCCCACCGACAACCCCACCGACACCATCCCCCCACCACCCGACAACCGATCCCGAATCACCGCACTGCGCAACGCCACCACCCGCGCACCATCCACAAGCGACAACCCACCCGCCACCACCGCCGCCGCGATCTCCCCCTGGCTGTGCCCGACGACCGCGCCGGGTTCGACG
>NZ_JAMTCK010000010.1:0-82032 GCF_024171785.1 Goodfellowiella coeruleoviolacea | reverse complement strand
GCGGTGGTCCAGTCGACCTGGCGGGTGGGGTGGTCGACGTGCAGGGTCGCGGGGACGATGCCGTGGCGCATGGCCAGGATCATTTTGATGATGCCGGCCACGCCGGCGGCGGCTTGGGTGTGGCCGATGTTGGATTTGATGGAGCCGAGTAGCAGGGGGCGGTCGGTGGGGCGGTCGGTGCCGTAGGTGGCCAGTAGTGCCTGTGCTTCGATGGGGTCACCCAGCTTGGTGCCGGTGCCGTGTGCTTCGACGACGTCCACATCGGATGGTGTCAGTCCGGCGTTGGCCAGTGCCGCCCGGATGACCCGCTGCTGGGACGGGCCGTTGGGTGCGGTGAGGCCGTTGGAGGCGCCGTCCTGGTTGACCGCTGAGCCGGCCACGATGGCGAGGATTCGTCGACCGTGGCGGCGGGCGTCGGACAGGCGTTCCAGCACGAGCATGCCCACGCCTTCGCCCCAGCCGGTGCCGTCGGCGGCGTCCGCGAACGACTTGCACCGCCCGTCGGATGCCAGACCACGCTGCCGGGCGAACGCCTCGAACGCGAACGGGGTCGCCATCACCGCCACGCCACCGGCGAGGGCGAGGTCGCATTCGCCGTTGCGCAGGGCTTGTGCGGCCAGGTGCAGGGCGACCAGCGACGACGAACACGCCGTGTCGATCGTGACGGCGGGGCCTTCGAAACCGAGGCTGTAGGAGATCCGGCCGGAGAGCACGCTCGCCGCCGCGCCGGTGAGCGCGTAGTCCTTGCCGTCGTCGCCGGCCGCGTTGACCAGGTTCTCGTAGTCGTGCGCGCCCGCGCCGACGAAGACCCCGGTGCGGCTGCCGCGCAGCGAGTGCGCGTCGATGTGGGCCCGTTCCAGCGCTTCCCACGAGGTTTCGAGGACGAGCCGCTGCTGCGGATCGGTGGCGACGGCCTCGCGCGGCGAGATGCCGAAGAACGCCGCGTCGAAGCCGGCCGCGTCGATGAATCCGCCGACCGGCGCGTGGTCACCCAGTTCGACGCCGGGGTCCCAGCCGCGCTCGGCGGGCAGCGGGCCGATGGCGTCGGTGCCGGCGGCCAGCATGTCCCACAGTTCCTCGGGCGAGTGGGTCGCGCCGGGGAAGTGGCAGGCCATGCCCACGATGACGACCGGGTCACCGGTGGCGACCGCGCCGACCGGGGCTGGCGTGGCGTCCTCGGCCCCGTCGACCAGTTCGAGCACGAAGCGGGCGGCGGCCAGCGGTGTGGGGTGGTCGAAGACGAGCGTGGCGGGCAGGCTCAGCCCGGTCTGCGCGTTGAGCCGGTTGCGCAGGTCGAGGGCGGTCAGCGAGTCGATGCCGAGGTCCTTGAAGGGACGGCTCGGGGTGACGGTGGTTGGGTCCTCGTGCCCGAGTGTGCGCGCGGTGGTCTCCCGGATGATCTCCACGACCGCGCGCTCGCGGTCGCGCCCGGTGCGGCCGGCGAGCCGGTCGCGCAGTGGTGATTCCGCGGTCTCGCGGGCAGTGCTCGCCCGGGTGATGCCGGGGATGGCGTCGAGCAGCGGCCGGTGCCGGGCCGCCGAGTAGAGGTCGGCGAAGACCGGCCAGTCCATGTCGGTGACGGTCACGGTGGTGTCGTCGCAGGCCACGGCCGTGGTGAGGGCCGCGACCGCGGCCGCCGGGTCCATCGGGCGCACGCCCTGGCGCGCCAGCCGGGCCCGCGTGGCGGCGTCGACCATGCCACCGCCGTCCCAGCTGCCCCAGGCCACCGAGGTGGCGGTGTGGCCGCGCGAGCGCCGGCTCGCGGCCAGGCCGTCCAGGTAGGCGTTGCTCGCCGCGTACGCGCTCTGGCCCGCGCCTCCCCAGACCGCCGCGCCGGACGAGAAGAGCACGAACGCGTCGAGTTCGCGGTCGCCGAGCAGTTCGTCGAGGTGTCGGGCGCCGTCGGCCTTGCCGGCGAAGGCCTCGGCCAGGACCTCTCGGGTGGTGGTGGCGATCGGCTCGTTGCGGCTCACGCCGGCCGCGTGCACGACGGCCGTGAGTGGCGGCCCGCTGCGGTCGGTCTCGGCCAGCAGCCCGGCCAGCGAGTCGCGGTCGGCCAGGTCGGCGGCGACGACCTGGACCGCCGTGCCGGTGCCGGCCAGCTCGGCGATCAGTTCTGGTACGCCGTCGGAGGTCGCGCCGCCTCGGCTGACCAGCAGCAGCCGTTCCGCGCCTGCCTCGGCGAGCGTGCGGCTCACCCGCCCGGCGAGACTGCCGGTGCCGCCGGTCACCAGGACCGTGCCGCGCGGTCGCCACGGTCGCGTGGCCGGGCGCGGTCGAGCGGGCACGAGCCGCCGCACGGTCACGCCGGTGTCGCGCACGGCCAGTTCCTGCTCGTTGCCCGGACGGGTGAGCACGGCGCAGAGCAGGTCGAGGCAGCGCCCCGGGGCAGCGGCGGGCAGGTCGATCAGGCCGCCCCAGGCGTGCGGGTGTTCGAGACCGGCCACCCGGCCCAGCCCCCAGATGGCGGCCTGGTCGGGCTGCACCGGGTCGCCGGCGTTGACGGCCACGGCGTTGCGGGTGACGCACCACAGCGGGGCGCTGGCCGCGTCGAGCACGGCCTGGATCGTGGTGAGGGCGTCCGCCGGGCCGGATTCGTCGAGCAGCGCGAGGATTCCGGCGACGGGGCCGGCCGCGCGCACGCGTTCGGCCAGTGCGCTCCGCTCGGCGTCGACGGCGAGCGCGCGGACTTCGGCGCCCGCGGCCTCGATCCGGCCCCGCAGGGCGCTGGTGTCGGCGTCGGTGGGCGCGACCAGCAGCCAGACCCCACCGAGTGCGGGGACGGCTGGCGGCTGCCACGGCCACCACTCGACGTCGTAGCGCCAGGAGCCCGCCGAGGATCGGCCGCGCCAGCCGGCGAGGACTTCGAGGGTGTCCGCCACCGCGGCGTCGGCGGGTCGGCCCAGCGCCGCCGCGAGGGCGGTGACGTCGGCCGCGTCCACGGCCCGCCACAGCTCGGACCCGACCTGGTCGGTGCGGGTGGGTGCCGAGGGCCAGAACCGCTTGCCCTGGAACGGATAGGTGGGCAGGGTGATGGGCTTGCCCTCGGGCCGCAGCACCGACCAGTCGACGGCAACGCCGTGCGCCCACGCCTCGGCGAAGGAGGTGAGCAGCCGTCGCGCCCCGCCCTCGTCGCGCCGCAGCGTGCCGGAGACGTGGGCGGTGAACTCGCCTTCCTCGATGGCGTCGCGGATGGCCGGCACCAGCACGGGGTGGGTGCTGATCTCGGTGAACACGCCGTAGCCGGCGTCCAGCAGCATCCGCACCGTCGGTCCGAAGTGGACGGTTTCGCGGAGGTTGGTGTACCAGTAGTCGGCGGTCAACTCGGTGGTGTCGAGCCGACCAGGCCGAGTCGTCGAGAAGAACGGCACCCGGGCCACCCCAGGCACCACACCCGCCAACACCTCCCGCAACTCCCCCTCCACCACCGCCACCTGCGCCGAATGCGACGCGTAATCCACCTCGACCCGCCGCACCCGCACCCCCCGCCGCACACACTCCCCCACCACCTCACCCAACACCCCAACCTCACCCGCCACCGTCGTCGCCCCCGGCCCGTTCACCGCCGCCACCGACACCCGACCACCCCACGACCCAAGAAGCTCCTCCACCTCCCCCACCGACAACCCCACCGACACCATCCCCCCACCACCCGACAACCGATCCCGAATCACCGCACTGCGCAACGCCACCACCCGCGCACCATCCACAAGCGACAACCCACCCGCCACCACCGCCGCCGCGATCTCCCCCTGGCTGTGCCCGATCACGGCGGCTGGCCGCACGCCCGCGCTGCGCCAGACCTCGGCCAGTGAGACCATCACGGCCCAGGAGACCGGCTGGAGCACGTCGACCCGGTCGAGTGGGCCGTCGAGTTCGGCGGTCAGCTCCCAGTCGACGTGCGGGCGCAGGGCCTCGGCGCACTCGCGCATGCGCGCGGCGAAAACCGGTGAGGTGTCGAGCAGTTCGCGGGCCATGCCCCGCCACTGCGCGCCCTGCCCGGGGAAGACCCAGACGACCCGGGAGTCGCCGTGGGCCACGCCGGTCACGAGGTCGTCGGTGAAGCCGGACAGCGCGGCCGCGGCCGGGGTGGGTTCCTCGGCGAGCAGGACGGCGCGGTGTTCCCAGGCGTGCCGGTCGTCGAGCGCGCGGGCCACGTCGGCCAGGGCAGCGGCCTGCGGTGCGGCGAGCACGCCCGCGATCCGGTCGGCGTGGGCGCGCAGGGCCTGCAGGGACCGGGCCGAGAGCGGCAGCGGGACGATCGGCGAGCGCAGCACGGGCGGCCGGGCCGGCTGTTCGGCGTGGCCGTCGGCCGCCGGGGGCTGCTCGATGATGACGTGGGCGTTGGTGCCGCTGATGCCGAACGAGGACACGCCGGCGCGGCGTGGGCGGCCGGGTTCCCAGGGGCGGTCCGCGTCGAGCAGCCGCACCGCACCGCTCGCCCAGTCCACGTGCGGGGAGGGGTTCTCGGCGTACAGCGAGCGGGGCAGCACGCCGTGCCGCATGGCCTCGACGACCTTGATGACGCCGGCCACGCCCGCGGCGGCCTGGGTGTGGCCGATGTTGCCCTTGACCGAGCCGAGCCAGAGCGGCTCGTGCCGGTCGGCGGCGCCGTAGGTGGCGATCAGCGCCTGCGCCTCGATCGGGTCGCCCAGGGCCGTTCCGGTGCCGTGCGCCTCGACGACGTCCACTTCGGACGGTGCCAGTCCGGCGTCGGCGAGCGCGGCCCGCACCACCCGCTCCTGGGACGGGCCGTTCGGGGCGGTGAGGCCGTTGGACGCGCCGTCGGAGTTGATCGCGCTGCCGCGCACCACGGCGAGCACCGGGTGCCCGTTGCGGCGGGCGTCGCTGAGCCGTTCCAGCACGAGCACGCCGGCGCCCTCGGCCATGCCGAACCCGGCCGCGTCCGCGCTGAACGGCCGGCACCGGCCGTCGGTGGCGAGCGCGCGCTGGCTGGCGAGTTCGCTGAGCGGTTGCGGGGTGGCGAGCACGGTGACACCGCCGGCGAGCGCCAGCGAGCACTCCCCCGTGCGCAGCGACCTGGCGGCCAGGTGCAGGGCCACCAGCGAGGTGGAGCAGGCCGTGTCGACCGAGACGGCCGGTCCTTCCAGCCCGAGTGTGTAGGCGAGGCGGCCGGACGCCACGCTCGCGAGGCTGCCGATGAGCGCGTACCCCTCGGCCTCGCGGACCGCGGCCGGGTCGAGCAGGGTGCTGTAGTCGTGGAAGGACGTGCCGACGAAGACGCCGGTGTCGCTGCCGCGCAGCGTGGCCGGCGCGATGCCGCCGCGCTCGACGGCCTCCCAGGCCACTTCGAGCAGCAGCCGCTGCTGCGGGTCCATGGCCAGGGCCTCGCGCGGGCTGATGCCGAAGAAGTCGGCGTCGAAGCGGTCGGCTCCGGTGAGGAACCCGCCCTGGGTGGTGTAGGTGCTGCCCGGGGTGGCCAGCGTGGGGTCGATCACGGCCGGATCCCAGCCGCGGTCGGCGGGCAGCGGCGTGATGACGTCCCGTCCGCCGGCCACGACGTCCCAGAGCTGTTCGGGCGTGCTCACCTCACCCGGGAAGCGGCAGGCCATGGCCACGATGACGATCGGGTCCCCGGCAGCGCGCGCGGCAACCGGCGGCGCGGTGGTCGGGTCGCCGGCCGCGGGGGGCTGGTCGCTGAGCAGTTCGACGAGCCGGGTGCTCAGCCGGGCCGGGGTCGGGTGGTCGAAGAGGATGGCGGCGGGCAGCGGCACACCGGTCGCGGCCGCCAGGCGGTTGCGCAGCTCGACGGAGGTCAGCGAGTCGAAGCCGATCTCCCGGAACGCCCTGTCCGGGTCGACGCGCCCGGTGCTGGGCAGGCCGAGCACGGTGGCGGCCTGCGCGCGCACGAGGTCGAGCACGGCCTCGGGGCGCTGTGCCTCGGGCAGCCGGGCGAGGCGGTGGGCGAACGTGTCGGCCGTGCCCCCACCGGCCGCGCCCCCACCAGCCGCGCTGACGGCCCGCCGCACCGGGCGGCGGCGCAGGCCGCGGAGCACGGCGGGCGGCTCGGCCACGGAGATGGCGCGCGGGTCGAGGCGCACCGGTGCCAGCACGGGTTCGTCGTGACACAGGGCCGCGTCGAACAGTGCGAGGCCGTCCGCGGCCGGCAGCGGTGTGATGCCGATGCGGCCGAACCGGGCCAGGTCGGCCTCGCCCAGCGCGCCGCCCATGCCGTCGGGCTGCGTCCACAGTCCCCAGGCGAGCGAGGTGGCGGGCAGCCCCTGGGCGCGGCGGGCACGGGCGAGCGCGTCCAGGCTGGCGTTGGCCGCCGCGTAGTTGCCCTGCCCGGCGAGCCCGACCAGGCCCGAGATCGAGGAGAAGAGCACGAACGCGCTGAGGTCGAGACCGGCGGTCAGCTCGTGCAGCGCGATGGCCGCGTCAGTCTTGGCGCGCAGCGCGGTGTCGATGCGCTGTGGGGTGAGGGACTCGACGACGCCGTCGTCGAGCACGCCGGCCACGTGCACGACGGCCGCCGGCGGGTGCTGCGCCAGCACGGCGGCGAGGGGTTCGCGCTCGGCCGCGTCCGCGGCCACGACCGTAGCGCTCGCCCCGAGCGCCGCCAGGTCGGCCAGCAGGGTGGGCACGCCGGGCGCGTGCGGCCCGCGCCGGCTGAGCAGCAGCAGGCGCTTCACGCCGTGCGCCGTGACCAGGTGTCGGGCCAACAGCGCGCCGAGCCCGCCGGTGCCCCCGGTGAGCAGCACCGTGTCGTCCGGCGTGAACCGCGGCGGCGTGGTCGTGACGGGGTTGCCGGCGGGCCGCAACCGGGGAACGGCTGCCGCGCCGTTGCTGACGTGCACCTCGGGCTCGCCGCTGGCCAGCACCGCGGCCAGGTCCACGGCGCCGTCGGCCAGCACCGAGACGAGGCGGCCGGGGTGCTCGGTCTGCGCGGAGCGGACCAGGCCGCGCACGGCCGAGCCGGCCAGGTCGTCGCGGGTGAGCACGGCGGCAACACCCGCACCCGCGAGGTGCTGCCGCAGGGCGGCCAGGGCCGCGTGCGTTGCCTCGTGCACGTCGGGGTGGCCGCGCAGGTCGAGCACGGTGACGTCGGATTCCCCGGCCGGCGGCAGCGCCACGGGCACCGCGTCGACGACGTAGAGGTCCCGGCCGGCGGTGGTCGTCGCCCGCACGGCGCGCGTGCTCAGCGACTCGACGGCGACCACCGGCAGGCCGGCGTCGTCGGTGGCGGTGAGGGCGATGCCGCCGTCGACCGCGGTCAGCCGGACGCGCAGGGTGGTGGCGGCGCGGGCGGCCACGGCCACGCCTGACCAGGCGAACGGCAGCAGCGGACCAGCGCCCGGTTGTCGGGGACCGGCCAGGCCGCTGAGGTCGATGGCGAGCAGCACGGCGTTGAGCAGCGCCGGGTGCAGCAGGTGGGCGGACGCGTCGGTGCGCAGCGCCGGCGGCAGCGACACCTCCGCCCACACCGCGCCGTCCGCGTCGCGCCAGAGGCCGTGCAGCCCGTGCTCGTCGGCGTCGGCGACGTCGAGCGGTGCGGCCGCCGCGGGCGGCCAGGCCGCCGGGCCCGGGACGACCGACGTGGCCTCGGCCGTGAGCACGCCGCTCGCCTGCCGGGTCCAGGTTCCGGTGGCGTCACGGGCCGAGACGGTCAGCTCACGCGCGCCCGAGGCGTCCGGTCCGCCGAGGCGCACCTGGATCGGCACCGGGTGGTCGGCGGTGACGGGCAGCGGGGTGTGCAGGGTCAGTTCGGCCAGCGTGGCCAGCCCGGCGTGTTCGCCCGCGCGCAGGGCCAGCTCGACGAAGACCGTGCCGGGCAGGCTCGCGGTGCCGTCGGCGGTGTGGTCGAGCAGCCAGGGCCGGTCGGTGGCGGACAGCCGGCCGGTGAACAGCAGTTCGTCGGAGTCGGCGAGCGTGACCGGCGCGTCCAGCAGCGGCGCGGCCGGCCAGTAGCGCGTGTCGGCAAAGGGGTACGTGGGCAGTTCGGCGGCCGCGCCCTGGCCGAAGCCGGTCGACCAGCGCACCGCCGCGCCGGTGACGTGGGCGGTGGCCAGTGCCGTCAGCACGGCCTCGGGCTCGGGGCGGTCCGGGCGCAGCGCGGGGATCCAGCCGTCGCCGTCGGCCATCGAGCTGAGCGTGCCGTCGGGGCCGATCTCGATGAAGGTGGTGACCCGGCGGGCCGCGAGCGCCCGCACCGCGTCGTGGAAGAGCACGGCCTCCCGCACGTGCCGCACCCAGTGGGCGGGATCGGTCAGGTCGGCGCCCGGGGTGCCCGAGACGATCTCGACGGTCGGCGGGCGGAAGGTGAGTCCGGTGAGCACGTCGGCGAACGCGTCGAGCATCGGGGCCATCAGCGGCGAGTGGAACGCGTGGCTCACCCGCAGCCGCTTGGCCTTGCCGCCCTGCTCGCGCCAGCGCCGCGCGATCCGCTCGACCGCGTCCTCGGCGCCCGCCACGACCGTGGCGGCCGGGCCGTTGACCGCGGCGATGCCCACCACGTCGGCGTGCTCGGCCACGAGTTCCCGGGCGCGCTCGACCGGCGCGGTCAGCGAGGCCATCGCGCCGCCCGGCGGCAGCTGCTGCATGAGCCGGCCGCGCGCGGCGACCATCGCGCACGCGTCGGCCAGGTCGAGCACGCCCGCCACGTGCGCGGCCCCGATCTCGCCGATCGAGTGCCCAGCGAGGTAGTCCGGGGTGAGGCCCCACGAGGTGACCAGCCGGTAGAGGGCCACCTGCACGGCGAACAGGGCGGGCTGGGTGAACTCGGTGCGGTCCAGCGCGGCCTCGTCGGCGAAGACGACCTCGCGCAGCGGCCGGGGCAGCAGGCCGTCGAAGGCCGCGCAGACCTCGTCGAAGGCGGCCGCGAACACCGGGTAGGTGGCGTGCAGTTCGCGGCCCATGCCGACGCGCTGGCTGCCCTGCCCGGAGAAGACGAACCCGACGCGGCCGGCGCGGGCCGTGCCGGTGATCGGGCCGGGTGCGCCCGCCGCGAGCGCGCGGACGCCGTCGAGGTGGTCACCGAGGATCACGGCGCGGTGCTCGAAGTCGGTCGTGCGGGCCGTGGCGAGGGCGCGGCCGACCGCGACCGGGTCGTGTCGCGGTGCGGCGGCCAGCCCCTGGGCGAGCGCGCGCAGCGCCTCGGGCGTGCGGGCGGAGAGCACCCAGGGCAGCGGCCCGGCCGGGGCGGCCGCGTCGGGTGCCCGCACCGCGTCCGGGGCCTGCTCGATGATGACGTGCGCGTTGGTCCCGCTGATGCCGAACGAGGACACCCCGGCCCGCCGCGGGTGGTCGGTGGCGGGCCACGGCCTGGTCCGGGAGGCGAGCCGCGCGGCCCCGCTCTCCCAGTCGATGCGGCTGGAGGGCTGGTCGGCGTGCAGGGTGCGCGGCACGACGCCGTGGCCGAGCGCCAGCACCGTCTTGATCACACCCGCCACGCCGGCCGCGGCCTGGGTGTGGCCGATGTTCGACTTCGCCGAGCCGAACCAGAGCGGCTGCTCGCCGCGCCGGCCGGTGCCGTAGGTGCGCAGCAGGGCCTCGGCCTCGATCGGGTCGCCGAGCCGGGTGCCGGTGCCGTGCGCCTCGACCACGTCCACGTCGGCCGGGCTCAGTCCCGATCGGGTCAGCGCCTCGCGGATCACCCGCTGCTGGGCCGGGCCGTTGGGCGCGGTGAGCCCGTTGGAGGCGCCGTCGGAGTTCACCGCCGTGCCGCGCACCAGCGCCAGCACGGGGTGGCCGTTGCGCCGGGCGTCGGAGAGCCGTTCGAGCACGAGCACGCCCGCGCCCTCGCTCCACCCGGTGCCGTTGGCGTCCTCGGCGAAGGAGCGGCACCGGCCGTCGGGTGAGAGGCCGTTCTGGCGGCTGAACTCCACGAAGACGCCGGGGGTGGCGAGCACGGTCGCGCCGCCGGCGATGGCCAGCGAGCACTCCCCCGCGCGCAGCGACTGGGCGGCGAGGTGCAGGGCCACCAGCGACGACGAGCAGGCCGTGTCCACGGTGACCGCGGGGCCGTGCAGGCCGTAGGTGTAGGCGAGCCGTCCCGAGGCCACGCTGCCGGCGGTGCCGGTGAGCGCGTAGCCCTCGACCGGGGAGTCCGTGGTGTCGAGCCGGGCCGCGTAGTCGTGGTACATGACGCCCACGAACACGCCGGTGTCGGAGCCGCGCAGGCTGGCGGGGACGATGCCGGCGCGTTCGAGCGCCTCCCACGAGGTCTCCAGCAGCAGCCGCTGCTGCGGGTCCATGGCCACGGCCTCGCGCGGTGAGATGCCGAAGAAGGCGGCGTCGAAGCGGGCCGCGTCGACGAACCCACCTCGGGTCGTCGCGCTCGCGCTCGCGTCGGGCAGGTCCCAGCCGCGGTCGCCGGGGAAGTCGCTGGTGGCGTCCTGTTCGCCGACGAGCAGTTCCCAGAACGCCTCGGGGGTGTTCGCGCCGCCGGGCAGCCGGCAGCTCATGGCGACGATGGCGATCGGCTCGTCAGCCGCCCCCGGCTGGTCGGCCGCGGCCGGCGCCGCGGCGGGCTGGGTCGGCGGTGCCGCGGTCAGCTCGCGCAGGTGGGCCGCGAGCGCGACCGGCGTCGGGTGGTCGAAGAGCAGCGAGGTGGGCAGTCGCAGACCGGTGGCGGCGGCCAGCCGGTTGCGCAGCTCCACCGACGTGTGCGACTCCAGCCCCTGGTCGCGGAAGGTGGCGGCCGGGTCGACGGCGGCCGGGTCGGCGTGGCCGAGCACGGTGGCGGCCTGGCCGAGCACGAGGTCCAGCAGGTCGTGCGGGACGGCGGCCGGCGCGGTGGCCGGCGCTGTCCGCGGTGTTGCCGGGCCGGCCGGCAGCGGTGTGGGGCCGTCGCCGTCGGCCAGCCAGTGCCGGTGGCGGTCGAAGGCGTACGTCGGGAGCTTCACCCGCTGGGCGCCGGTGCCGGCGTACGCGGCCGTCCAGTCCACCCCCACCCCGCGCACGTGCAGGGCAGCGGCCGAGCTGAGGAAGCGGTCCAGGCCGCCGTGGTCGCGGCTGAGCGTGCCGGTGACGGCCAGGTCGTCGCCGGCCTGGTCCAGCGCGAGGGTCAGCACCGGGTGGGGGCTCACCTCGACGAAGACGCGGTGGCCCGCCTCGACGAGCGCGGCCGTGACCGGTCCGAACAGGACGGTCGAGCGCAGGTTGCGGTACCAGTAGGCGGCGCCGAGTGCGCGGCCGTCGATGTGCTCACCGGTGACCGTGGAGTGCAGCGGGATCTCGCCCTCGGTCGGCGCCAGGCCGGCGAGCGCGGCGGTGAGCCGTTCCTCCAGCTGCTCGACCACCCCGGAGTGCGAGGCGTAGCCCACGGGCACCGTGCGGGTGCGCCAGCCGCGCTCCTCGCAGCCGGCCCGCAGCCGCGCGAGCGGCGCCAGCGGACCGCTCACCACGGTCTGGCCGGGACTGTTGAGCACGGCCACGGACAGCTCGTCGCCGAGCAGGGGCCGCACGTCGGCCACGGGGACGGCGATCGAGAGCATGCCGCCGATGCCGGCCAGCTCGCGCAGCATCCGGGAGCGCCGGGCCACCACCGTGGCGCCGTCGGCGAGGGAGAGGATGCCGGCCGCGCAGGCCGCCGCGATCTCGCCCTGGCTGTGCCCGACGACCGCGGCCGGGCGCACGCCGTAGGAGCGCCACAGCTCGACGAGCGAGACCATGACGGCCCACAGCGCGGGCTGCACCACGTCGTCGCGGCTCATGGCCTCGGCGTCGGAGAGCACGTCGCGCAGCGACCAGTCGACGTGCGGCGCGAGCGCCTGGGCGCAGCGCTGCATCGCCTCGGCGAAGACCGGCTCGGTGTCCCACAGCCGCACGCCCATGCCGACCCACTGCGAGCCCTGGCCGGGGAAGACGAAGACGGGCTCGCCCGCGTGGTCGGCCACGCCGCGCACGGCCGTGGCGAGGTCGTCGCCCAGCAGCACGGCGCGGTGCGCGAAGTGCGTGCGCGTGGTGGCCAGCGAGAACCCCACGTCGGTCCGGTCCGCGCCGGTGGCGAGCAGCGCGCGCAGCCGGTCGGCCTGACCGTCCAGTGCCTCGGGGGTGCGCGCGGAGAGCAGCAGGGGGATCGCGGTCGCCCGCCGGGTGGTCGGCTCCGCGGCCGGTGCCTCGACGGCGGGCGGCTGGGTGAGGACGACGTGGCAGTTGGTGCCGCCCATGCCGAACGAGCTGACGCCGGCCACCAGCGGCGCCGACGGGTTCGGCCACCCGTCCGTGGTGGTCTGCACGCGCAGACGCAGCCCGTCGAGGTCGATGCGCGGGTTGGGGGTGCGGAAGTGCAGGCTGGCCGGGATGCGGCCGTGCCGGATCGCGAGCACGGCCTTGAGCAGGCCCACGATGCCGCCGGCGCCTTCCAGGTGGCCGATGTTCGTCTTGACCGAGCCGACCACCAGGGGATCACCGGCCGCGCGGCCCGGCGCGAAGACCTCGCCCAGTGCGGCGGCCTCGACCGGGTCGCCCACCGGGGTTCCACTGCCGTGCAGCTCGACGTACTGCACCTCGGTGGAGTCCACTTCGGACGCCGTGTGCGCGGCGCGCAGCACCGCGGCCTGGGCGGCGCGGCTCGGCGCGGTGAGCGTGTCGGTGGACCCGTCGTTGTTGACCGCGCTGCCTCGGATCACCGCGTACACGTCATCGCCGTCGGCGAGGGCCCGGTCCAGCGGCTTGAGCAGCACGACCGCGCCGCCCTCGCCGCGCACGTAGCCGTCGGCCGACTCGTCGAAGGTGGCGCAGCGGCCGCTGGGTGAGAGGCCGCCGAAGCGGGCGCCGGCCACCGCGGAGTGCGGCGCCAGGTTGAGGTTGACGCCGCCCGCCACCGCGGTGGCGCACTCGCCCCGGCGCAGGCTCTCGATCGCCAGGTGCACGGCGACCAGTGACGACGACTGGGCCGTGTCCACGGTGAGGCTCGGCCCGGTCAGGCCCAGCGCGTAGGACACGCGGTTGGCGATGATGCCGCGCTGCACGCCGGTGTTGCTGTGCGGGGTGATGGCCGACAGCCCGCGCCGGTGCAGCAGGGTGGCGTAGTCGTCGCGGATGGCGCCCACGAAGACGCCGACCCGGTCGCCGCGCACGTCGGCGGGCCGGATGCCGGCGTCCTCGAAGACCTCCCACGCCATTTCCAGCATCAGCCGCTGCTGCGGGTCGGTGGCGGCGGCCTCGCGCGGCGAGATGCCGAAGAAGGCCGCGTCGAACCGGTCGACCTGGTCGAGGTAGCCGCCGCGGCCGGTGCCGGCCGGCCGGCCACCGTCCGGGTCCGGCTCACGATCCCAGCGCTGCTCGGGTGTGTCGGTGACGGCGTCGACGCCGTCGCGCAGCAGCGCCCAGAACGCGTCCGGTCCGTCCGCACCGGGCAACCGGCAGGCCAGGCCGATCACGGCGATCGCGCCGTCATGTCCCTCTGCAGCTGTGGGCATCGCCAGTCCCGTTCGTGTCGCGCGGCAGCTCAGGCTTCGGGGTGGGTGATCCGGTAGCACTCGATGATGTCCAGCTGCTTCCAGTCGTCGCCCTCCCGCACGAAGCCCTCCTTGCGGTAGTGGTCGGCGGACACGACGACGAAGCGCTCGTTGAAGACGAACTTCTTGCCGAACGCGGAGTACTCGCCGACGAAGTTGAGGTAGCCGTCCTCCCAGCCCTGGCAGCGGGTCGAACCGTGGTTGCCCCAGTCGTCGTAGTAGGTGGTGAAGAAGACCTGGTCGGTGGCGTCCCAGCCGAACGTCCAGCGGCTGTGGATGTCCGGGCCGGGCGTGTCCTGCAGCATCTCGTAGACGTGGCCGCCCATCGCCGGTTCGGTGGTCCAGTACGAGACGCCGGATCGCGGTGGGACGAGGGTGATCTCCACGTACTCGGCGCGGAACGCGCCGAGCAGGAAGTCGAGCTGGTGCAGCTCCTCGGCCGGTTTCGGCACGAACGCGGCCGGCGCGTCCGCCGCCTCGCCGCCGGCGGCGAACTCCTCGGGTGCAACGGATTCGTCGGTGGTCAACAGGTGCTCCTTTGTGGACGAAACTCAACAGCTGTGCGGGCCGGCACCGGTCCGGTGGTCCAGCCGTGTCCGTGCGACCGGCCGGTCAGCGTGGCGCGGCCGGATCGGTGGCTGTCGCCGAAGCCGTTACCGTGCCGGTTACCGGGACTCCCGGAACCGGTTGAGCTGTGGCAGGACGCGGGCGCGCAGGGCGTGGTCGCGGACGCCGAGCCCCTCGCGGGGCGCGAGCCCCAGCACGCCGACCTTGCCGCTGTGCGCGTTGCGGTGCACGGCGTCGGCGGCCAGGCCGGCCTCGGCGAGCGGGAAGACCCGCGACAGCGTGGGGTGGACCATGCCTCGGCTGATGAGCCGGTTGGCCTCCCAGGCTTCGCGGTAGTTGGCGAAGTGCGTCCCGATGATGCGCTTGAGGTTCATCCACAGGTAGCGGTTGTCGAACCGGTGCTCGTAGCCGGAGGTGGAGGCGCAGGTGACGATGGTGCCGCCGCGCCGGGCCACGTACACGCTCGCGCCGAAGGTCTCCCGGCCCGGGTGCTCGAAGACGATGTCGGGGTCGTCCCCACCGGTCAGCTCGCGGATGTGACTGCCGAAGCGCCGCCACTCGCGGGGATCGGGCGTGTCGGGGTCCTTCCAGAAGCGGTACCCCTCGGCCGAGCGGTCGATGACGAGTTCGGCGCCTATGGAGCGGACCAGGTCGGCCTTGTGCGGACTGGACACCACGCACACCGGGACGCCACCACCGTTGAGCACGAGCTGGGTGGCGTACGAGCCGAGGCCGCCGGCCGCACCCCAGATGAGCACCACGTCGCCCTGCTTCATGTCGGCGCCGTTGCGCGACACCAGCTGCCGGTAGGCGGTCGAGTTGACCAGCTGCGAGGCGGCCGCCTCCTCCCAGGTGAGGTGCTCCGGCTTGGGCATCAGCTGGTTCGCCTTGACCAGGGCCAGCTCGGCCAGGCCGCCGTAGTTGGTTTCGTATCCCCAGATCCGCTGGTCGGAGTCGAGCATCGTGTCGTTGTGCCCGTCGGGTGAGGCCAGCTCGACGGAGAGGCAGTGGGCGACGACCCGGGCGCCCGGCGGGAACCCGCGCACGCCCGGCCCGGTCCGCAGCACGACGCCGGACAGGTCGGAGCCGAGCACGTGGAACGGCTGGTCGTGGTGGGCCGCCTCGGGCACGTCGCGGGCGTACCGGGAGAGGAACCCGAACGTGGGTTTGGGCTCGAACAGCGCGCTCCACACGGTGTTGTAGTTGATGCTGCTGGCCATCACGGCCACCAGCACCTCACCCGGCCCCGGCTGCGGCGTGGCCACCTGCCGCAGGTGCAGCGACTTGGCCGGGCTGCGCTCCTGCGGTGCGACGCCGACGAACATCTCGGTCTCGTCGGCCAGCACACCGACACCCCGGTAGTGGTCCGGGATCGCCACGTTCGCGAAGTCATCAGGTCCGGCGTCGTCAGACGTGATCACCTCGAACAGTTGCTCCACCGAAGTCTCCCTGGGGCCGGGTCCGACACGATCCGGGCGCGCACCACCGGGGGCGCGACACCGTCGTAGGGCGAGATCCGGGCCAGGCTAGCTACGGCCGAGCCCCCTACCTCAACCCCCTAACCAGCCGCGACGATCCCCAAGTCGGGTGCGCGTGCCGCTGCCGGATGTCGTTGTGGCGCAAGGGTGAACGCGGTCACGGGGGTCGGCCGCCGCCCAGCCACCGCCTCCGGTGCCGAACCACCGCAGTCCGGCCGGGGCCGACCCCCGGCTCTCCGGCCCGCCACCCCCTGTCCTGACGCCGTCTCGTTGTCGGTGCGGCTGGGGGCACATACGGTCGCCCTATCCTCCGTGTCCGCGTTTCCCGCGCGGCGGGATCGCGACGATCGGCGAGAATGAGCAGGTTGGAAATGGTGGCCCACAAATTCACGCTGGTGCTCAGCCGTGACGTTACCGACGACGAACTGACGATGCTGCGGGAGGCCGGGCCGGGCGAGGTCACGGCCTCGACCACGAAGCTGCCCACCAACCCGGACGTGAAGGTCAGACAACTCGACTTCGACACCGAGGGCGAATCCCTGGCAGCGGTGCTCAAGGCGGCGCTCGAAGCGGTCCGGACAGTGCCCGATCTCAGTGTTTCCAGCCTGTCGGTGCCGGCGCGCGAACCCGACGGCGAGGCGACCGGCGGCACGCAGCGGTCCGCGGACGAGCCTGCGGTCGTGGGTGGGCGATGACAGCGACGACACACTCCGAGGCGGTCCTGCCGGACGGCCCGTCCAGCCCGCGCCTGGTGCAGGCGCTGAGCCTGGCCACGTCGCGCCGGGGCACCATGCGGCGACTGCGGGACCGGTACGGTTCGGCGTTCACCATCGACTCGCTGGTCCTGGGCCGGATGGTGCTGCTCGCCGATCCCGCCGAGGTCCGGGAGTTGTTCCAGGCCGGGCCCGAGGTGGTGGACGCACCGCCCGACAACAACCTGGGCTACGCGCTGGGGCCGGGGTCGCTGTTCGTGCTCACCGGCGAGGAGCACCGGCGGCAGCGCAAGCTGCTCACCCCGCCGTTCCACGGGCGCCGGCTGCGCGCGCACGAGTCGGTGATCGAGCAGGAGACCGAGCGGGAGACCGCCTCCTGGCCGGAAGGCAAGGCGTTCCCCGTTCTGCCCGCGACCATGCGCATCAGCCTGAACGTCATCCTCCGGGCCGTGTTCGGTGTCGAGGGCGCCGAACTGGACGAGCTGCGCGCGCTGCTCCCGCCCATGCTCAAGCTCGGCGCGTTCCTGGCCGCGATGCCCGCGGCACGGGTGGACCTGCGCGGGCACGGACCGGGCGCGCGGTTCAAGCGCTACCGGCAGCGGTACGACGCGATCATCGACCGGCTCATCAGCCGGGCGGCCGCCGACCCGCGCCTGGACGACCGCGACGACGTGCTCGCCGCACTCGTCCAGTCCCGCTACGACGACGGCTCGGCCATGCGCCACAGCGAGATCGCCGACCAGTTGCTGACGCTGCTGGCCGCCGGGCACGAGAACACCGCCAGGACGCTCGCGTGGGCGGTCGAGCGGATCCGCCGGCACCCCGACCTGCTGCGCCGGCTCGTCGCCGAGGTCGACGCCGGCGGGAGCGAACTCCGCGACGCCACCATCATGGAGGTGCAGCGGGTCCGTCCGGTCGTGGACATGACCGCGCGCCAGGTGCGCGCGGAGACGCTGCGCATCGGCCGCTGGACGCTGCCCAGGGGCACCATCGTGGCGGCGTGCATCACCCTGCTGCACGAGGACGAGAAGCACTTCCCCCGCCCCGACGTCTTCGACCCGGACCGGTTCGTGGGCCGGCGCAACGAGTTCAGCTGGATCCCGTTCGGCGGCGGTGCGCGCCGGTGCATCGGCGCCGCCTTCGCCGCCATGGAGATGAGCGTGGTGCTGCGCACCCTGTTGCGCGACTTCACCCTCGTGCCGACGACTGATCCGGGGGAGCGCTTTCCCGACAGCGGCATCGTGGTGACCCCGGCCAAGGGCGGCCTGACCGTGGTCCACCGCCGACGCTGACGGCCTGGCCTGCCTCGACGCGCCTGGTGCCCGTTCCCGACCGCCGGGAGCGGGCACCGGCGTCTTCGCCTCTGGGCCCGCGGCATCCGGCAGCGGGTGGTGGGGAGCAGCGGCGCGGTTCCCGGTCCCGCGGGGCAGCGCCGGGGTGACAGGCCGCAGCACCGCACCCCGGCGCGTGGCCTGGCGGACCAGGTGCGCGCGCCGGGGTGCGGGAGGGCAACGGCCGCGGCCTGGTGAGCGCTTTCCGTTGCGGGGCTCGGCTAGTGGTAGTCGTAGAACCCGCGGCCGCTCTTGCGGCCGAGCAACCCGGCGTCAACCATCCGGGCCAGCAGCGGGGGCGGGGCGTACAGCGGTTCGCGGTACTCGTCGTAGAGGGCGTTCGCGATCGAGGCGATGGTGTCGAGACCGATCAGGTCGATCAGGCTCAGCGGCCCCATCGGGTGCGCGCAGCCCTGGGTCATGCCGCGGTCGACCTCCTGCGCGGTGGCGAAGCCGGACTCCACCATCCGCACGGCGGCGAGCAGGTACGGCACCAGCAGCGCGTTGACCACGAACCCGGCCCGGTCCTTCGACTGCACGATCTCCTTGCCGAGCCCGGTCACGAACGCGCGGGCGGACTCGGTGGTGCTCGCCGCGGTGAGCAGCGAGGGGATGATCTCCACCAGCGGCAGCACCGGCACCGGGTTGAAGAAGTGCACGCCGACCACCCGGTGCGGGCGGGTGGTGGCGGTGGCGAGCCGGATCACGGGGATCGCCGAGGTGGTGGACGCCAGCACGGCATCCTCGTCCTCGACGACCTTGTCGATGACGGCGAACAAGTCCCTCTTGAGCACCTCGTCCTCGCGGACGGCTTCCAGCACGAACTGCCGGTCGGCCAGCTCACCGAGTTCGGTGCCGAAGGACACCCGCGCCGCCGCCGCGCGGGCGTCGGCCTCGGTCAGCTTCTGCTTGGCGACAGCCTTGTCCAGTGCCCGGCGCAGGCGGTCGCGGTCGCGGTCCAGTGCGGCGGGGCCGGAGACGATGACGCGGACGTCGTGCCCGCGCACCGCGCAGACCTCGGCGAAGCCGCGTCCCATCAGCCCGGCGCCGACGACGCCCACGCGCAGTTCTGCCACGGCACTCATCGGGCGCACCACCTCAGGACGCAGGTGCCGAGCGACATGCCTCCGCCGAACCCGGCGAGCACCACCACGTCGCCGTCGGCCAGGGCGCCGGAGCTGTAGGCGTCGTCGAGCGCGATGGGGACGGAGGCACTGCCGACATTGCCGTACCGTTCGAGCGTGTAGTGGGTTCGCGCGTGCTGCAGTCCGACCTTCTCCACGAGTTGGCGCAGCAGCACCCCGTTGGCCTGGTGCGGGACGAAGTGGTCGACGTCGCCCAGCTTCAACCCGGCCCGCAGCAGCAGGTCGTGCACTGCCGGTGGCACGGTCTCCATCACGAAGTCGCGGACGCCACGGCCGTTCATCCGGAAGTAGTGCCCGCCCTGCGCGACGGTCTCGGCGGTGGTGGGCTTGCGGCTGCCACCCGCCTCGACCCGGATCAGGTCCTGCGCGTCCCCCCGGCTGGCCAGGCCGACCTCGACGATCCCGTACGGTGCCTCGACCGCCCCGAACACCGCCGCACCCGCACCGTCGCCGAGCAGAACGGCGGTGGACCGGTCGTCGTAGTCCAGGATCCGCGAGTAGACGTCGGCGCCGACCACGAGGACCCGGGCCTGCGGGCGCACCGCGATCAGCGAGCGGGCCAGTGCCGCGCCGTAGACGAAGCCGGCGCACACCACGTTGATGTCGAAGCACGCGGCACTGGTCGCGCCGAGCTGGTGCTGCACCAGGCAGGACGTGGGCGGCTGCGGGGAGTCGCCGGTCGAGGTGGCCACGATGATGTAGTCCAGGTCGGCCGGGCCGAGGCCGGCCCGCGCCAGGGCCTGCCGGCCGGCCGCCGCGGCCAGGTCGGAGGTTGCCTCGTGCTCGGCCGCGTAGCGGCGGCCTTCGATGCGGGTGCGCTCGGTGATCCAGTGCGCCTCGGCGCGCGGCACCCGGCGTTCGATCTCGGCGTTGTCAACGACGCGGTCGGGCAGGTAGGAGCCGGTGCCGAGCACGCCGACGGTGGGCAGTGCGGTGCTTGTCATCACGCCTCAGACATTCGGCCAGGTCGCGGGGGCGAGCGGGGCGGTGCCGGCGATTCCCAGTCGGGCCCGCAGGTCGGGATCGGTGACGCCGAGACCTGGCGACGGGGCCAGGCACAGGACGCCGACCTTGCCGGTGTGTCCGTTGGTCTGCACCGTGCGGGCGGCCTCACCCACCTCGGCGAGGGGGTACAGCTCGGTCAGCGCGGAAGCGATCCGGCCCTGTCCGATGAGCCGGTTGACCTCCCACTGCTCCTGCAGGTTCGCCACGTGGCTGCCGATCACCCGCTTCAGCTTCATCCACAGGTACCGGTTGTCGAACTCGTGGCGGTAGCCGGTGCTGGACCCGCACGTGACGACCGCGCCGCCGCGCCGCACGACGAAGAGCGAGACACCGAACGTGGCCCGGCCGACGTGTTCGAAGACGATGTGCGGGTCCTCCCCGGTCTCGCGGCGGATGATCCGGCCCAGCCGCTTGCCGACCTCCAGCACCCGGTCGGGATCATCGGCGACGGTGTCGTCCAGACCGATCTCGCGCCGGTCGACGACCACGTGGCAGCCGAGCTTGCGCACGGCCTCGGCCTTGGCGTCCGAACCGACCACGCCGACCGCGATCCCGCCGCCGTTGCGGACGAACTGGACGGCGTAGGTGCCGAGGCCGCCGGCGGCGCCCCAGACCAGCACCACGTCGCCCTGCTTCATGCGGGCGCCGTGCTCACCGACCAGCATCCGGTACGCGGTACCCGCGCAGAGCGTGTTGCAGGCCGCTTCCTCCCAGGTGAGCTGGGCTGGCTTGGGGATGAGCTGGCTGGCCCGCACCACGCTGTAGTGCGCCAGGCCACCGAAGTTCGTCTCGAAGCCCCACGCCAACTGCTCGGCGCCGAGCATCCCGTCGTTGTGGGTGGCCGGTTCCTGGTCGTCGACGTACGCCGGGCTCACCACGACGTGGTCACCGATCCGCCACCGCCGCACCCCACTGCCGACCCGGACCACCACGCCGGCGCCGTCCGAGCCGACCACCTGGTACGGCAGGTCGTGACGCGTCGCCCAGCCCCCGGACCGCGCAAAGCGCTTGAGGAACTGGAACGTGGGGATCGGCTCGAACATCGCCGACCAGACCGTGTTGTAGTTGACGGCACTGGCCATCACCGCGACCAGCACCTCGTCCGGGGCGAGTTCGGGCATCGCCACCTCGCCGACCCGCAGTGACTTGCGGACGTCCTTGTCGGCGACGCCGGTGAACATCTCGGCGTCCTCGGCGCGCAGGTGCGCGGCGACGAAGCCGGCCGGCGGGCCGAGCCTGGCCAGTTCCTCTGCGGGAGCGCCCGCGATGACCGCTTCCGACAGTGAATCCATCGAGCCGCCTTCCTGCTGGCCGGTCCGGGATGCCGGGGAAACGCGTCCGAACTAATCACGCGCTCCCCCCTTGCCAACACCCCTGCGGCGGCCCCGAACACCCCGGTCCGGCTCGGACCCGTGGCCCGTGCACCAGTTCCGGCCCCGGCCATCGCGAAATGTCCGATGCGGACGAACGGGCGGTGCGGTGACCGCGGCCGGCGAACCCGTACCCGGCGCGGCGGCCCCCGCTGCCGGGCGGCAACGACGTGATGGCACCAGCCTCCGGCACGGCACGGGTGCGGGCCGTCCAGCCCCCGTCCAGGTCGGTGGTCGGGTTAGGGGGTGGGGCGGGCTTGTTCAGGGGGTCGGCAGGAACTTCAGGCTGCCTAGCATTTCCGCTGATGCTCGCGAGGGTGCCGCGCGACGCCCGGTCCTCGCCGGCCACGAGCGAGACACTCGGTTTCGCCAGCGACTGCCGCGAGGTACCCAGGGTGACGAACGAAGCACAGCTTGTCGACTACCTGCGGAAGATGACGGCCGATCTGCGCAAGGCACATCGCCGTGTCCGACAACTTGAGGAAGCCCGGTCCGAGCCGATCGCGATAGTCGGCATGGCGTGCCGTTATCCCGGCGGGGTCACCTCGCCGGACCAGCTGTGGGACGTGGTGGCGTCCGGTCAGGACACAGTCACCGCGATGCCCGACGACCGGGGCTGGGACGTGGACGGCCTCTTCGACCCGGACCCGGAACGGATCGGCCGCTCGTACGTGCGCGAGGGCGCGTTCCTGCGTGACCCGGGCGGATTCGACGCCGACTTCTTCGGTCTGTCACCGCGCGAGGCACTGGCCACCGACCCGCAGCAGCGGCAACTGCTGGAGGTGAGCTGGGAGGCCGTGGAGAGCGCCGGCATCCCGGCGCCCGCGCTGCGCGGCAGCCGCACCGGGGTGTTCGCCGGGATCATGTACCACGACTACGCGAGCGACCGCGACAGCCTGCCCGACGAGGTCGAGGGTTACCTGAGCACCGGGGTGGCCGCGAGCGTGGGATCGGGGCGCATCTCCTACACCCTGGGCCTGGAGGGACCGGCCGTCACGATCGACACGGCGTGTTCGTCGTCGTTGGTCGCCCTGCACCTGGCCGCTCAAGCCCTGCGCAACGGCGAATGCGACCTCGCCCTCGCCGGCGGCGTGACCGTGATGGCCACGCCCATCACGTTCGTCGAGCTGTCCCGGCAGCGTGGTCTGGCATCCGACGGGCGGTGCAAGTCGTTCGCGGACGCCGCCGACGGCACCGGCTGGGGCGAAGGTGTGGGCATGCTCGTGCTGGAACGCCTGTCCGACGCCCGCCGCAACGGTCGACGAATCCTCGCCATCGTGGCCGGCTCAGCGGTCAACCAGGACGGCGCCTCCAACGGCCTCACCGCACCCAACGGCCCGTCCCAGCAGCGGGTCATCCGGGCGGCACTGGCCAACGCCGGACTGACACCATCCGATGTGGACGTCGTCGAGGCACACGGCACCGGCACCAAGCTGGGTGACCCCATCGAGGCACAGGCACTACTGGCCACCTACGGCACCGACCGCCCCACCGACCGGCCCCTGCTACTGGGCTCCATCAAATCCAACATCGGCCACACCCAAGCCGCCGCCGGCGTGGCCGGCATCATCAAAATGATCCTGGCCATGCGCCACGGCATCGTCCCCGCGACCCTGCACGTCGACCACCCCACCCGCCAGGTCGACTGGACCACCGCGACCGTGGAACTGGCCACCACCCCCCGTGAGTGGCCTACCACCGACCGACCCCGCCGCGCCGGCGTGTCCTCCTTCGGCATCAGCGGCACCAACGCCCACGTCATCCTCGAACAACCCCCCACCCCCGAACCGCCACCACCAGCACCGTCCACACCAGACCACCGGCCGCTGCTGCTGACCACCACCGCCCGCACCCCCACCGCCCTGACCGCCCACACCACCCAACTCGACACCTGGCTGACCACCCACCCCGACACCCCCCTCACCGACATCGCCTGGACACTGGCCACCGCCCGCGCCGCACTGGAGCAGCGGGCGTTCCGCCTCGGACTCGACCAGCCGTGGCAAACAGGACTGCACCCCGGACAGGGCGGTATCGGTCTGCTGTTCACCGGCCAGGGCTCCCAACACCCCGACATGGGCACCCACCCGTTGCTCGCCGAGGAGTACGCGCGGGTGAAGGCCCTGTTCGACCCCGCCGTCTTCGAGGGTGACCCGGACTCCACCGGGGTGGCTCAGCCCGCGGTGTTCGCCCTGCAGATCGCCCTGTGGAGGCTGTGGGAGTCGTGGGGACTGCGACCCGACCGGTTGATCGGGCATTCGGTGGGTGAACTGGCCGCCGCCGTGGTCGCGGGGGTGTGGTCACTGGAGGACGCCTGCCGGGTGGTGACCGCCCGAGCCCGCCTCATGCAAGCACTCCCCGCCGGCGGGGCCATGCTGGCCGTGGATCGGCCGGTCACCGAGGTGCCCGACACGGTCTCGATCGCCGCGATCAACAGTCCGACCTCGACTGTCCTTTCCGGACCGCAGGAGGAGATCGACGCCATCGCCCAGCGGTTGGCGGAGTCTGGTGCGCGGGTGAAGCGGTTGCGGGTCTCGCACGCGTTCCACTCGGCGTTGATGGAACCCATGCTGGCCGACTTCGCCGCGGTACTGGACACCGTCACCTTCCACGAACCGCGGATCCCGGTCATCACCACCAGCGGTGCGGGCGGTGACATCACCACACCCCAGTACTGGGTGGACCAGGTTCGGGCCACGGTGTGCTTCGCCGACGCCGTGCGCACCGCCGTGGCCGACGGGGTGGACACGTTCCTGGAGATCGGCCCCGACGCCGTCCTCACACCGATGGTGGCGGAGATCGACGACACCGTCGTCGCGATCCCGGCCCAGCGCAAGGACCACGACCAGCTCCACGACGCGCTGGGCCGGATGTGGCAACGCGGCTTCGACCCCGAGTGGACCACGGTCCTGCCGCGCGGCGCCCACGCCGACCTGCCCACCTACGCCTTCCAACACCACACCTACTGGATCAAATCCGGGCCGCGCACTCCCCCGGCCTGGGCCGCGACCGACCACCCGCTGCTGACCGGCACGCTGTCCGTGGCGGCCGGGAACGCCACCGTCCTAACCGGACACCTCTCGCCGCACGCGCAGCCGTGGCTGGCCGAGCACCGGGTGGCCGGAACCCCGATCCTGCCGGGCGCGGCAGCCGTGGAGTTGGCACTGCACGCCGCCCACCTGCTCGGGCACGAATCAGTCATCGACCTCACGCTGCAGGCGCCACTCCCGACAGCATCCGGCGTGCACCTGCAGGTGGCCGTCGGCGAGCAGCAGACCGTCACCGTGCACGCCAGGGCCGACGACGCCGACCCCGACGATCCCTGGACGCTGGTGGCTTCCGGGACGCTCGGCGACGCTGCCACGCCCGTGCCGCCGACGCCCACCGGCCCACCCAACGGGGCCGAACCAGTTGACGTGACGCAGTTCTACGCCGATCTGGCCGACGCCGGTCTCGACTACGGTCCGGCGTTCCAGAGCCTGCGGGCGGCACGGCGGCACGGCGATGTCGTGCACGCCGAGGTCGTGCCGGGCGAGGCGGTCGCCGGCCAGGCGGCCGGATTCGGGCTGCACCCGGCGCTGTTCGACGCGGCACTGCACGCGTTCGCGTTGGTCGGTGAGCGGTCGGCCACGCCGAGGGTGCCGTTCGAGTTCCGGGGCGTGCGGCTGCTGAGCCACGGTGCTGACGCGCTGTGGGTGACGGTGACGGCGACCGGGCCCGACTCGATGAGCCTCACCGCCACCGACGAGGACGGCGAGCCAGTGCTCGTGGTGGACTCGCTGACCCTGCGGCCGATCGCGCCTGCGCCCACCGAGGAGATCCCGCTGGCACCGGTCTGGCAGCCGGTTTCGCTGCTCGCGGCGGGCGGCACGGCGCCCGAGTTCGTGGTCGTGCACGCCGGGCCTGAAGAGCCCGATCCCCGACCAGCGGCGGTGCACCGGGCGGTCGAGGCGGCGCTGCGGCACTGCCAGGAGTGGCTGGCCGACGACCGCAACGCCCACCGCAGGCTCGTGGTCATCACGCGTGGCGCGGTGGCGCTGCCGGGCGAGACGCCGGATCCTGGTGCTGCTGCCTGTCGAGCACTGCTGACCGCGGCCCAGACCGAGAATCCCGGTCGGCTCCTGGTTGTCGACCTCGGCGTGGCCGACGCCCCGCCGGATGACGCGCTCCTGGCCGCTCTCGCGACTGCCGAGGAACCCGCGGTGGCGTTGCGCGGCGGTGTCGCGCACGCCATGCGACTCGCGCCGGCGCAGGCAGCGCGGTCCGCTGCCCCGCCGCTCGCCCCGGACGGGACCGTGCTGATCACCGGCGGGACCGGCGCCCTCGGGCGGATGCTGGCCCACCACCTCGTTGAGCGGTACGGCGTGCGCCGGCTCGTGCTCACCAACCGCACCGGCCGGGGTGGCGAGGACCTCCCGACCGGGGTCACCGTGACCGCCTGCGACCTGAGCGACGGCGCGGCGGTGCGCGCCCTGGTGGCGGGCCTGCCCGGGCTCAGCGCCGTGTTCCACCTGGCGGGTGTGGTGGACGACGGGCTGCTGACCGGTATGGACGCCGACCGGCTGCACCGCGTGCTGACGCCCAAAGTGGACGGTGCGTGGCAGCTGCACGAGGCGACGCGACACCTCGAACTGAGTCATTTCGTGTTGTTCTCCAGCGCGGCCGGCCTGCTCGGCGGTGCGGCCCAGGGCAACTACGCGGCGGCCAACGCCTACCTCGACGCGCTCGCCGAACACCGGCGCGCGGCCGGCCTGCCGGCGCAGTCGCTGGCGTGGGGTTTGTGGGAGACCGACCACGGCATGGCCGGTTCGGTGCGGGGCGCGGCCGCGGGACGGCTGGCGCGCACCGGGATCCGGGCGCTCGACGCGCGCCGCGGGCTGGCGCTCCTCGATTCCGCGCTGCGGTCCGGTGCGACGCTGCTCGCGCCGATCGGGTGGGACCGGTCGGCGCTGCGCCGGGTGCCGGTGGCCGATCGGCCGGCCGCGCTGCGGGAGCTGGCGCCGGCTCCGGTGGCGGACAAACGCGGCCCGGCCAGGGGGCGCTCGGGACTGGGCCGGCGGCTCGCCGGGCTGCCGCCTGCCGAGGCGGCGCGGGCACTGCGCGATCTCGTCCGCGAGGTGACGGCCGGCGTGCTCGGGCACGACAGTGCGGACGCCGTCGACGACCGGCGACCGTTCACGGACCTGGGCTTCGACTCGCTGGCCGCCATCGAGCTGCGCAACCGGCTCGGCACGGCCACGGGGGTGCGGCTACCCGCCACGGCGATCTTCGACCACCCGACACCGGTCGCGCTGGCCGAGCACCTGCACCACCGCGTGGTCGGCTCGGTCACGTCCGGTGCTGCCGCTTCGGCGCCCACCGCCGTGTCCACCGCGGACCCGATCGTCGTGGTCGGCATGGCCTGCCGCTACCCGGGCGGGGTGACCAGCCCGGAGCAGCTCTGGGAACTCGTGCGCGACGGCGTGGACGCGATCTCGGCGATGCCGGCCGACCGCGGCTGGGACGTCGAGGCGCTCTACGACCCCGAGCCGGGTCTGCCGGGGCACAGCTACACGCGGCACGGCGGGTTCCTGCACGACGCGGGCGAGTTCGACGCGGAGTTCTTCGGCATCTCGCCGCGCGAGGCCATCGCGATGGACCCGCAGCAGCGGCTGCTGTTGCAGACGGCGTGGGAGGCGTTCGAGCGGGCCGGGATCGCGCCGGGGTCGCTGCGTGGCAGCCGCACCGGCGTGTTCGCGGGCGTGATGTACAACGACTACGGCTCCTGGCCCACCGGTGTCGAGCCGGAGACGGGCGGCCACTCGGGTCTCGGCACGGCCGCGAGCGTGCTCACCGGCCGGGTGGCGTACGCGCTGGGCCTGGAGGGCCCCGCCATCAGCGTTGACACCGCCTGCTCGTCGTCGCTGGTGGCGCTGCACCTGGCCGCGCAGGCGCTGCGCGGTGGCGAGTGCGACCTGGCGCTGGCCGGCGGCGTGACGGTGATGTCGACGCCGGGCACGTTCGTCGAGTTCAGCCGGCAGCGCGGGTTGTCAGCCGACGGGCGGTGCAAGTCCTACGGCGCGGGCGCGGACGGCACGGGCTGGAGCGAGGGGGTGGGGTTGCTGCTCGTCGAGCGGCTGTCGGACGCGCGCCGCCTCGGGCACCCGGTGCTGGCCGTGCTGCGCGGCACGGCGGTGAACTCCGACGGCGCGTCCAACGGCCTCACCGCGCCGAACGGTCCCGCCCAGCAGCGGGTGATCCGCGCCGCCCTGGCCGCGGCCGGGCTGCGGCCGAGGGACGTGGCCGCCATCGAGGGGCACGGCACCGGCACCACGCTGGGCGACCCGATCGAGGTGCAGGCGCTGCTGGAAACCTACGGGCAGGACCGGGACGAGCCGGCGTGGCTGGGGTCGGTGAAGTCCAACCTCGGGCACACGCAGGCCGCGGCGGGTGTTGCCGGCGTCATCAAGATGATCATGTCGATGCGGCACGGTGTGCTGCCCCGGACCCTGCACGCGGACGAACCCTCCACCGTGGTCGACTGGTCGGCCGGTGACATCCGGTTGCTCACCGAGGAGCGGCCGTGGCCGGCGGGCCCCCGGCGTGCGGCGGTCTCGTCGTTCGGGGTGAGCGGCACCAACGCGCACGTGGTCATCGAGGCACCGGACGCCACGCCGGCGTCGGCCGAGCCCGGGTCGGACGACGGCCCGGTCGCCCTGGTCGTCTCGGGGCAGTCGGCGCGGGCCCTGCGCGCCAACGCCCTGCGCCTGGCCGAGCACCTCGCCGCGCGGCCCGGCCAGCGCGCGCTGGACGTCGCGTACAGCCTGGGGGTGTGCCGGACGCCGGGCCGGGTGCGGGTGGCCCTGTCGGCCACCGGTGAGATCGCGCCGGCGCGGCTGGCCGAGCTGGCCGAGGACGAGGGGCCGTTCACCGAGGCACGCGAGGTCCGGACGGCGTTCCTGTTCACCGGGCAGGGCGCCCAGCGGGTGGCCATGGGCCGGCGGCTGCGCGCTGTCTTCCCCGCGTACGCCAAGGCGTTCGACGAGGTGTGCGCGGTGCTGGACCCGCTGCTCGGGCGAGGGCTGCGCGAGGTGCTCGACGACGAGGACGCCATCCACACCACCGAGTACGCCCAGCCGGCGCTCTTCGCGCTGGAGGTCTCGCTGGTCGCGCTGCTGGCCTCGTGGGGCGTGCGTCCGGACGTGGTGGCCGGGCACTCGATCGGCGAGCTGGCTGCGGCGCACACGGCCGGGCTGCTCTCGCTGGCCGACGCGGCCCGGTTGGTCGCGGCCAGGGGCAGGCTCATGCAGCAGTGCCCCGAGGGCGGTGCCATGGTCTCGGTCACGGCGTCGGAAGGCGACGTGCGAGCGCTGCTGGACGATGTTGACGGCGTGGCGATCGCGGCCGTGAACGGCGAGCGGGCGGTGGTGCTCTCGGGTGACGAGGACGCGGTCACCTCGGTGGCCGCGGAGCTGGCCGCCTCGGGCCACCGGACGCGGCGGCTGCGCGTCTCGCACGCGTTCCACTCGCCGCACATGGACCGGATGCTGTCGCCGTTCGCCTCGGTCGCCGCCGGCGTCGAGGTCCGTGACCCGGTGCTGCCGCTGGTGTCGAGCGTCGTCGGGCACGTCCAGGACACGGCGGCGTGGGGCGACCCGGGTTACTGGGCTCGGCAGGTGCGCGACCCCGTGCGGTTCGCGGATGTGCACGCCGCCCTGCGGGCCGACGGCGTGGACGTGTGCCTGGAGATCGGGCCGGACGCGGCGCTCACGGCCATGGCCCCGCCCGACGGCGTGCACCTCGCGGCGCTGCGCCGCGACCAGGACGAGGCCGAGGCGCTGCTGACCGCGGTGGCCGTCGCCGCGACGCACGGCGTGCCGGTCGACTGGGCGGCGGTCTACGCCAACAGGTCACCTCGGCGGATCGAGCTGCCCACCTACGCGTTCCAGACCGCCCGGTACTGGCTGCCCCGCGCGGTGTCCACTCCGGACCTGCCGGCGGCGGGGCTCGCGGGGACCGGGCACCCGCTGCTGGGCGCGAGCGTGACGCTGGCCGACGACGGCGGGGTGCTGCTCACCGGAGTGCTGTCCACTGTGGCCGAACCGTGGCTGGCCGAGCACGCCGTGGCCGGGACCGTGCTGCTGCCCGGCGCGGCCCTGGTGGAGATGGCGATCCAGGCCGGTGACCGGGTCGGCTGTGGCCGCCTCGACGAACTGGTGCTGCACGCGCCGCTGCCGCTGGACGCGGCGGTGGGCGTGCAGGTGCGGGTGGCGCCCGCCGACGACAGCGGGACCCGGGCCGTCGCGGTGCACTCGGCCGGCCCGGACGGGACGTGGGTGGCCAACGCCACCGGTGTGCTCGCGCCGGACGACGGGGCCGCTGGCCCGGACCTGGCCGACTGGCCGCCGGCCGGTGCCTCGGCGATCGACGTCAGCTCGCTCTACCCGGACCTGGACGCGGTGGGGTACTCCTACGGGGACACCTTCCGGTGCGTGCGCGCCGCCTGGCGCGCCGGGTCGGAGCTGTGCGCCGAGATCGCGCTGCGCGACGAGGACCGGGACGCGGCCGCGCGCTACGGCATCCACCCCGCGTTGCTCGACGCCGCCATGCACGTGTTGGCCGCGGCGGGAACCGGGGACTCGCTGCGGCTGCCGTTCGCGTGGACGGGCGTGCGGCTGGCCGCGACGGGCGCGACCGCGGCCCGCGTGCGGTTGTCCCCGGTGGACGACGGCTGGCAGCTCGTGCTGGCCGACGCGACGGGTGCGCCGCTGGCGTCGGTGGAGCGACTGCTGCTGCGCGCGGCCGACCTGGCACGGCCGGTGGCGCGCCGGGACGACGGCCTGTTCCGCCTCGACTGGAGCGCCCCCGCCACGGTGGGCAGCGGCAGCTCCCCGCAGCTGATCGGGCCCGACCCGTTCGGTCTCGCCGCGGTGCTCGGCAGCGGCCCTGGCCCTGGGGTGCTGTGCGTGGCGGGAACCGGCGCGCACGACCCGGCCGAGGCGCACCGGATCGCCGAACAGACCCTCGACCAGGTTCGGGAGCGGCTGGCCGCCGACGAGGACCTGGTGGTCGTGACCCGGCGCGCGGTCGCCACCCACGAGGGCGAGGACGTGGCCGACCTGTCCGCCGCGGTCGTCTGGGGGCTCGTGCGCTCGATGCAGAACGAGAACCCCGGCCGACTCACCCTGGTGGACATCGACGACGACCCCGCCTCCGCCGCGGCCCTGCCCGCGCTCGCGGCCGGACCCGACCGGCAGATCGCCGTGCGGCACGGCGTGGCGACCGTCCCGCGACTGGCCGCGCCGTCGTCCGACGGCGACGTGCTCCATCCCCCGGCCGACGGCCCGTGGCGGCTGGACAGCACCGGCGGCGGCACGCTGGACGCGCTCGCGCTGGTGCCGGCCCCCGAGGCGGTGCGGCCACTGGGCGAGCACGAGGTCCGCGTCGAGGTGGTCGCGGCGGGCGTGAACTTCCGCGATGTCGTGGTGGCGCTCGGCCTGGTGCCCACCCTGGCCGGCATCGGCGGTGAGATGGCCGGCGTCGTGACCGAGGTGGGCCGGGCCGTCACCGACCTGGCCGTGGGCGACCGGGTGATGGGGCTCTGCCCGGCCTCGCTGGGGCCGCTGGCGGTCACCGACCACCGCTGGCTGACCCGGATGCCCCGGGGGTGGTCGTTCACCCGGGCCGCCGGGGTGCCGCTCACCTTCCTCACCGCGTACTACGGCCTGGTCGACCTGGGCGGGCTGCGGGCCGGGCAGAAGGTGCTGGTGCACGCCGCGGCCGGCGGCGTCGGCATGGCCGCGGTGCAGCTCGTGCGGCACTTCGGCGGCGAGGTGTTCGGCACGGCCAGCCCTGGCAAGCACCCGGCGCTGCGGGCGATGGGGCTGCCGCCGGACCGGATCGCGAACTCGCGGACCCTCGACTTCGAGGCCGAGTTCCTGGCCGCCACGGGCGGGCAGGGCATGGACATCGTGCTCGACTGCCTGGCCGGCGAGTTCGTGGACGCGTCGCTGCGCCTGCTGCCGCGCGGTGGCCGGTTCCTCGAAATGGGCAAGACCGACATCCGCTCGCCCGAGGCCGTCGCCGCCGCTCACGCCGGCGTGGCCTACGCGGCGTACGACATCCAGGACGCCAGCCCCGAGCGGATCCGGGAGATGCTCGACACGCTGGTGGACCTGTTCGAGTCGGGTGCGCTCACCCCGCAGCCGATCACCACCTACGACGTGCGGCGCGGGCGCGCCGCGTTCCGCGCGCTGAGCCAGGCCGCGCTCGTCGGCAAGGCGGTGCTGCAGATGCCACGGACACTCGACCCGGACGGCACCGTGCTCATCACGGGCGGCACGGGTGGGCTCGGCGCGGCCCTCGCCCGGCACCTCGCCGCGACGCGGCCGACCGGACACCTGCTGCTGGTCGGGCGCAGCGGACCGCACGCGCCCGGAGCCGCCGAGCTGGTGCGGGAGTTGGACTGCCGGGTGACGGTCACCGCCTGCGACGTGGCCGACCCCGGGCAGGTGGCGGCGCTGCTGGCGCGGATTCCGGAGAAGCACCCGCTGACCGCGGTCGTGCACGCGGCCGGTGTGCTCGACGACGCGGTGAGTTCCACGCTCACCGCCGCCCAGCTGCACCGGGTGTTGCGGCCCAAGGTGGACGGGGCCTGGCGGCTGCACGAGGCGACCGCCGGCCTCGACCTCGCGGCGTTCGTGCTCTTCTCCAGCGCGGCCGGCATCTTCGGCGGCGCCGGGCAGGCCAACTACGCGGCGGGCAACGCCTACCTGGACGCCCTCGCCCACCACCGGCGCTCGCTCGGCCTGCCCGCGCAGTCCCTCGCCTGGGGTGCGTGGGTCAGCACGGCGGGCATGACCGCCGAGCTGTCCGAGACCGACCGGCAGCGCATGAACCGCACCGGCTTCGGCGCGCTCACGGTCGCCGAGGGCCTCGCACGCTTCGACGCGGCCACCGCGGCGGCGCACACGCTGCTCGCCCCGATCGCCCTGGATCCCGCGAAGCTCGGGCAGGGTGACGACGTGCCGGAGCTGCTGCGCAACCTCGCGCGGCCGGGAGCGCGCCGCCGGGCCGCGGTCGCCGAGGAGCCGGACGCGGCCGGCGGCCTGCGGGCGCGGCTGGAGCGGTTGCCCGCAGCCGAGCAGCACGAGGTGCTCGTCGAGGTGGTCCGCGCGGGCGCGGCCCGGGTGCTCGGCCACCCGTCGACCGCGTCGGTGCCGGCCCAGCGGCCCTTCACCGACCTGGGCTTCGACTCGCTCACCTCGGTCGAGCTGCGCAACCACCTCAGCCAGCGGACCGGGCTGCGCCTGCCGACGACGCTGCTGTTCGACCACCCAACGCCGGCCGAACTCGCGGCCCACCTGCGCGCGGAACTGGCGCCGGCCGCGGCCTCGTGGGTCGACGAGGGGCTGCGGGTGGTGGCGGAACTGGAGCGGGCGCTCGACCTGGTGCCCGCCGACGACACCGAGCGGCACCGGCTCACCCACCGGCTGCGCGAGGTCCTCGACCGGTGGACGGGTGACGCCGCCGTGGCCGACCTCGGCGACGCGAGCAACGAGGACCTCTTCGCCCTGGTGGATCAGGGTTACGCGGCGAACGGAGGAGCTGAGGGCTGATGGCCGAGGACGACAAGCTTCGCGACTACCTGCGCCGGGCGGTCGCCGACGCGCAGCGATTCCAGCAACAGCTCACCGAGACCCGCCGCCGGGCCACCGAGCCGATCGCGATCGTCGGGATGGCGTGCCGCTTCCCCGGTGGCGTCCACGACCCCGAGGACCTGTGGCGGCTGGTGCGCGACGGCGTCGACGGGGTGGGCGCGTTCCCCGCCGACCGGGGTTGGGAGGCGGCCGGCCTCTACGGCGCCGCGGACGGCGAGCGGGCGACCCCGCTGGAGGGCGGGTTCATCGACGGCCCCGGCGACTTCGACGCGGAGTTCTTCGGGATCTCGCCGCGCGAGGCCATGGCCTCCGACCCCCAGCAGCGGCTGCTGCTGGAGCTGTCCTGGGAGTCGCTGGAGCGGGCCGGCATCGACCCGTTCACGCTGCGGGGCAGCCGCACCGGCGTCTTCTTCGGCGGCACCTCGCAGGAGTTCGCCGGGCTGCTGGCGGCATCCGAGCACGCCGAGGACGGCCACCTGCTCACCGGGACCTCGGCCAGCGTGCTGTCCGGGCGGCTCGCCTACGTCCTGGGCCTGGAGGGCCCGGCGCTCACGGTCGACACGGCGTGCTCGTCCTCGCTGGTCGCCATCCACCTGGCCGTGCAGTCGCTGCGCCGCGACGAGTCGGCGTTGGCGCTGGCCGGCGGCGTGACGGTGATGGCGATGCCGGGCGCGTACACCGAGTTCTCCCGGCAGGGCGGTCTGGCCCGCGACGGCCGGTGCAAGGCGTTCGGCGACTCGGCCGACGGCACCGGCTGGGGCGAGGGCGCCGGGGTCGTCGTGCTGGAACGGCTCTCCGACGCCCGCGCCAACGGCCACCCCGTGCTCGCCACCCTGCTCGCCAGCGGGGTCAACCAGGACGGCGCCTCCAACGGGCTCACCGCGCCGAACGGAGCCGCGCAGCGCCGGCTCATCCGGCAGGTGCTCGCCGAGAGCGGGCTGGCCGGCTCGGACGTGGACCTGGTCGAGGGGCACGGCACCGGCACCACGCTGGGCGACCCGATCGAGGCGCGCGCCCTGCTCGCCACCTACGGCCAGGACCGCGCGGCTCCCCTGCTGCTCGGCTCGATCAAGTCCAACATCGGCCACACCCAGTACGCCGCGGGCGTGGCCGGCGTCATCAAGGTGGTGCAGGCGCTGCGCCACGGCACCGTGCCGATGACCCTGCACGCCGAGGTGCCCAGCTCGCACGTGGACTGGACCGGCGGCGCGGTCTCGCTGGCCACGGCGACGCAGCCGTGGCCGGACACCGGCCGCCCCCGCCGCGCGGCCGTCTCCTCGTTCGGGGTGAGCGGCACCAACGCGCACGCCATCCTCCAGGAGGCACCCGCTGCCGAGGAAGCCGCTGCACCGGATCCCGACGGGCCGATTCCCGTGGTGCTCTCCGCCCGCAGCGGGCCGGCGCTGCGCGCCCAGGCCGCCCGACTGCTGTCCTATGTGGACCAGCGGCCGGAGTTGGGCGTGACGGACCTGGCCCACTCGCTGGTCAGGCACCGGGCCGCGTTCGAGGAGCGCGGCGTGGTGCTGGCCGCCGACCGCGCTGGCCTGAAGCACGGGCTGGGTGTGCTCGCCGACGACGGCGCCGACGCGCTCGTGGTGCGCGGGCGCGCCCGCGACGGGCGGCCCGTCTTCGTCTTCGGCGGGCAGGGCTCGCAGTGGGCCGGCATGGGCGCCGAGCTGGCGAGCTGGTCGCCGGTGTTCGCCGAGGCGCTCGCCGAGTGCGACCGGGTCCTCTCCCCGCTCGTCGACTGGTCACTGCCCGACGTGCTGGGCCGGCCCGAGGGTGACCCGCTGCTGGAGCGCGTGGACGTGGTGCAGCCCGCGCTGTGGGCGGTGATGGTGTCCCTGGCCGCGCTGTGGCGTTCCCACGGCGTCGAGCCGGCCGCGGTGGTCGGGCACTCCCAGGGCGAGGTGGCGGCGGCCTGCGTGGCCGGCGCCCTCTCGCTGGCCGACGGCGCGCTCGTCGTCGCGGTGCGCTCGCGCCTGGTCGCCGCGCGGCTCTCCGGTCGGGGCGCCATGATCGCGGTGCCGCTCGCCGGTGCCGCCCTCGACGAGCTGCTGCGCCCCTGGGCCGGGCGGCTGGGTGTGGCCGGGCGCAACAGCCCGCTGTCGTCGGTGGTCTCGGGGGATGCCGACGCGGCCGACGAGTTGCTCGACCACTGCGCCGCGCACGGCGTCCGCGCGCGCCGGATCGCCGTGGACTACGCCTCGCACTCCGGCCACGTCGAGGTGCTCGCCGACACGCTGGCGCGGGAGCTGGCCCCGGTCAAACCCCGCGAGGCCGAGGTGGCCTTCTACTCCACGGTGACCGGCGGCCGGGTCCCGCCGACCGGCCTGGACGCCGACTACTGGTACCGGAACCTGCGCGAGCCGGTGCGCTTCCAGGAGGCCGCCGCCGCGCTGCTCGCCGACGGGTACCGCGCCTTCGTCGAGGTCTCGCCGCATCCGGTGCTCACCATGGCGATCAGCGAGAACGCCGACGCCGCCGAGGATCCCTCGGTCGCGCGCGAACTGGTCGCGATCGGCACGCTGCGCCGGGACGAGGGTGGGCCGGCGCGGGTGCTCCGGTCCCTGTCCGAGGCCTACGTGGCCGGGTTGCCGGTGACCGTGGCCGAGCTGGTCGGGGACGGGCACCAGGTGCCGCTGCCCACCTACGCGTTCCAGCGCCGCCGGTACTGGCTCGAACTGCCGAGGCGGACCGGTGACCCGCGGGCGGCCGGGCTCGAACCGGCCGCGCACCCGCTGCTCGGCGCCGTGGTGGAGACCGCCGAGGGCGGCGGCCTGCTGGCCACCGGCCGGATCTCGGCGGACGCGCCGGCCTGGCTTGGTCAGCACGTGGTGTTCGGTCAGGCCGTGGTGCCGGCGACCGCACTGCTCGACCTGGCCGGCTGGATCGGCCGCCGGGCGGGCACCGACGAGGTCCGCGAGCTGGTCCTGCGGACACCGCTGGCGCTCCCGCCGGGCGCGGCGGTCCGCCTGCAGGTCGCCGCCGGCGCCGCGGACGCGGCGGGCGAGCGCCCGGTGTCGATCTTCTCCCGCCTCGACGACGGCGTCGACCGACCGTGGACCTGCCACGCCACCGGTGTGCTGGGAGCGGGCGGCGAGCTGGCCGGGCCCCCGGCCGGGCCGTGGCCGCCGGCGCAGGCGCAACCCGTTGAGGTGGACGGGTTCTACGACCGCCTCGGGGCGAGCGGCGCGAGCTACGGTCCGGCGTTCCGCGGCCTGCGCCGGGCGTGGCGCGACGGGGATGACGTGCTCACCGAGGTGCACCTGGCCGCCGACGCCGCGGCCGGTCACCTGATCCACCCCGTGCTGCTCGACGCGGCACTGCAGGGACTCGCGCTGACCGCGGACGGGCCGGACATCGCCATGCCGTTCACGTTCACCGGCGTCCGCTGCGGCGGCGCGCCCGGGGACACGCTGCGCGTGCGGCTCGGCGGGCGCGACGGCGGCTCGGTGCGGGTGTCGGCCACCGACTCGGCGGGCACGCCGGTCTTCGAGGTGGCGTCCCTGGTCGTGCGGCCGGTCTCGGCGCAGGCCCTGGCCGCCGCGGGCACGGCCGAACTGCTCTTCGAGACGACGTGGACGCCGCTCGACCTCCCCGACGCGGCGCCGTCGTTCGTCGTGGCACCGGACTTCGGCGACGACGTGACCGCGGCCGAGGAGTGGGCGCGGCAGCTGCTGGCGTCGCGGTCACCGGAGCACCCGCTCGTGGTGGTCACCCTCGGCGCGGTCGCGGTGACCCCGCAGGACCGGGTCGACCCCGTTCAGGCCCACGTCGCCGGACTGCTGCGCGGAGACGGGGTCGTGCTCGTCGACTGCGACGAACACGACCCCCACCGCGTGCCGGACACCGGCGAGGAGACCGAGGTGGCGGTGCGGTCGGGACAGGCGTACGCGCGCCGGCTGCGCCGCGCCCACGCCGACGCCGAACCGGGGACCGGTTTCGAACCGGGTGCGACGGTGGTCGTCCTCGGTGCGCCGCCGGAGATCGCCGCGGCCGTGGCCGACGCGCTGGCCGACACGCGCGTACTGGTCTGCGACGACGTGCCGGAGCTGGAACCGGCCGGCGTGGTCTGCTGGGCCGGTGACCCCGCCCGCGTGCGGGCCGCGAGCCGGCTGGCCGCCTCGGGCGTGCTCGTCCTGCTGTCGGCGTCGGACTACGGCGCGGCCGTGGCGCGGCGGCGCGTCGCGGACGGACTGCCCGCCACCGCCCTGTCGTGGGATGCGGACGGGTTGACCGAGGCGGAGATCCAGGCCCTGGCCGGGCACGCGGTGCGCACGCCGAACGCGGTGCTGTTCGGTGCCCGGCTGCGCCGTCCGGCGGGCCCGGTTCCACCGCTGCTGCGTGGCCTGCTGCGCGCGGAGCCGCCCGGCGCGGCCGAGGTCAGGCAGGACAGCGACGCGCTCGCCGCCCGGCTGGCCGCGATGACGCCGCGGGCGCGCCACGACCACGTGCTCGACATCGTGCGCGCGCGGGTCGCGGCCGTGCTGGGCTTCGCGCGGGCCGAGCAGGTGAGCGGCGAGCGGTCGTTCCAGGAACTCGGGCTCACCTCGGTGACCGCGGTCGAGTTGCGCAACGGGCTGCAGGCGGCGACCGGGCTGCGACTGCCCTCGACGCTGGTCTTCGACTACCCCACCGCGGAAGCCGTGACGGGTTTCCTGCTCGAATCGCTGGTGCCGGCGGGCGAGGGCGACAAGGACGAGGAAACCGCCGTGCGGGCGGCGCTGGCGGAGATCCCGCTGGAGCGGCTGCGCGAGGCGGGCCTGCTCGACCGGTTGCTCGCCCTCAGCGGCCCCGCCGAGGACACCCCGGCGGAGCCGGCGGAGTCCCCGGACGGCGGCACCGACATCGCCACGATGACCGCGGCCGACCTGATCCGCCTGGCAATGAAGTCCTGACCGAGCAACACACGCATACCGATAACCACTGGATAAACCAGTCAATCGCACGAACGGGGAATTTTCACCACCACATTGAAGAATGTCATTTCGTGGCAGATCGCGGGGTACAAAGAGGCACCCCGGGATGACGGCCGGCTCAGCACGCGCTCTTTCTGATAATTTTTTTCCAGGTTCGGCGCGCTACGTTGGCCATCGCAGCCCAACCGTATGGCGCCAGACATCCCAGATCGCGAGGGGAGTTGTCGGTGCGATTCGTGGAACGTGCGGAAGAGTTGGCGGCCATCACTGCCGCCTTCGACCGATGCCGAACGTCGGGCAGTGAGATCGTCGTTGTGTCCGGCGCGGCGGGTTCGGGGCGGACCCGGCTCATGCGAGAGGTCGCTTCCGTCGTTTCCGGCTCCGGCGCCCTCGTGCTGACCGCGGCTGGGTCGCCGGCCGAGACCAGCGTGGCCTACGGCGTGGCCCGGCAGCTGTGGCAGAGCGCGGGCATCGAACAGGAACTGGAGGCGTACCTGCACGAGGCCGGCCCGGAACGCGGGGCGCGACCGGCCGAGCGGATCTGTTCGGAGCTGCTCGACCGCATCGGCGAGCAGCCCACCCTGCTCTGCATCGACAACATCGAGCACACCGACCCGAAGTCCCGAGGCATCCTGCTGCACCTGCAGCGCCGCCTCGGCAGCCGGCACGTGCTGGTGCTGCTCCTGGCCAGCGACTCGGCCTGGGCCACCATCCCCTCCTTCGACGCCGAACTGCACCGCTACCTCCCCTGCCGGCGGCTGCGGCTCGGGCTGCTGAGCAACGCGGCCGTGGCCGAACTGCTCGACGTGCCGGCCAACTCGGCCCGCGCCGCGGCCTACCACCACGCCAGCGGCGGCAATCCGCTGCTGCTGGGCGCGCTCATCGCGGACGGCGAGTACCGAGGCACCGCCAACGGCGGTGAGCCGGCCCCCGAGTCCGCGCTCGTGCCCGCCGACGCCCTGTTCAAGTCCGCCGTGTCGGCCTGCGTGCACCGCGGTGACGAGGCCCTGCTCGCGGTGGCCCGCTGTCTGGCCGTGCTCGACCGCGTCTCCCCGCAGCGCCTGCTCAAACGCCTGCTGCGGCTCGACACCGAGGAGATCAGGCGCTGCGTCGTCGAGCTGACCAGCATGGGCCTGCTCGACGCCGCCGGCCGGTTCCGGCATCCCGAGGCCCGCGCCGCCCTGATCGAGGCCACCCCGGCCGCCGAGCGCGCGCTGCTCAACTGGCGGGTGGCCGAGCTGCTCTACGCGGAGGGCGCCGCCGCCACGGCGATCGCCCGGCACGTGCTGCTCTCGGGCGAGCTGGGCACGGCGTGGGCGGCCGAGGTCATGGTCGACGCGGCCGACGAGGCGCTGCGCTCCGGCCGGTTGACCGTCGCCGTGGACAACGCCGACTTCGCACTGCGCGCCGACCTGGAGCCCGGCGCGCGGGCCTCGGCCCTGGTCACCCTCGTCCGCGCCAAGTGGCGCATTGCGCCCTCAGCCGTCACCAGCCACCTGCCCGACCTGCGGGCCGCGCTGCGCGCGGGCCAGCTCGACGAGCGGGGCGTCGAATCGCTGCTGAGCAGCCTGCTCTGGGCCGGCCACTTCGACCAGGTCCTCGAAATCACCCGGTCCGACCTGGGCGGTGCGCCCCGTTCGGCGATCAGCAGCAGCACCCAGGCCGCGCACACCTGGCTGGAGTTCCTCAACCCGGCGGCGCTCGCCGGCTCGCCGACCGACCGCACGCTCGACCGGCGCAACAGCGACCCGGGCATCCGCGCGCTCGCCACGCTGATCTGCGTGATCCGGCAGGAGCGGGTGGCGCACGTGGCCGCGGGGGCGGACGCCGTCCTGCAGAGCTGTGAGCGCACCGACCCGCCGGTCGAGACGGTCCTGGCCGCCCTGCTCACCCTCGTGCTGGTCAACGAGCTGGACCGGGCCGAGAGCTGGTGCGAGCGGCTGGTCACCGACTTCCACGGACGCGGTCTGGTCACCCTCACCGCGGTGGTGACCGCGGTGAGCGCCGACGTGGCGCTGCGCCGCGGCCGGGCATCGGTGGCGGCGAGCGAGGCGGACGCGGCGCTGGAGCTGATGTCGCGGGCGAGCTGGGGGGTGGCCATCGGCTACCCGCTCGGCACGCTGATCGCCGCCCACGTCCAGACCGGGGCGCTCGACGAGGCCGAGGAACTGCTGCGCCAACCGCTCCCGCCCGACCTGCTCGGCTCCACCTTCGGCCTGCCCTACCTGTACGCCCGGGGTCGGCACGCACTCGCGAGCGACCGCCCGTACGCGGCCATCGACGACTTCCGCCGCTGCGGCAAGGTCCTGGCCGACTGGGGCATCGAGCTGTCCGCCCTGGCACCGTGGCGGATCGGGCTCGGCGAGGCCTACGCCGCACTGGGCCGGCCCGACGACGCCCGGTCCGCCCTGGAGGACCAGGTCAAGCAGGCCGCCGGCCGGTCGGCGTACCTCGGGGCCGTCGCGCTGCGGCTGCTCGGCCGCCTCGGCGAGGCCGACCAGCGTCTGCCCCTGCTGCAGCGCGCCGTGGGCGTGCTGGAGAACTCCGGGCACCACCGCGAGTTCGCGCTGGCGCTGGCCCAGCTGAGCAACGAGCACTACGCGCGCGGCGACTCCAAGCGCTCGCGCACGGTGGCCCGCCGGGCCATGGAGGTGGCCCGGTCCTGCGAGTGCGAAGGGGAAACCCGCGAGCTGCTGCTGGGTGGCGAGCGGTTCGACGTGGCCGACATGCTCGGCGAGAACGACCACTACCCGGAACTCACCGACGCCGAGGGCCGGGTGGCCCGGCTCGCGGTGAAGGGGCTCACCAACCGCGAGATCGGCCAGCGGCTCTACCTGTCCACGAGCACCGTGGAGCAGCACCTCACCAAGATATTCCGGAAGTTCAACGTCAGCCGGCGCACCGACCTCATCGGCATGCTCCGGGCCGAGGCGGGCGCCTCCGTGCCGGACCAGCGCGCCTCCTGACGCCGTTCCCCCTCGACCCACCACCCGAACTCACCCGGACGGCGCAAAGGGAAATCGGCCGCGCCGAGCGAAACAAAAAAACAGCACGACCGCATCCCGCCGGCAATCCGGAAAAATTCCACACCAGGTCCGATTCGTATGCTACGGTGAATGCATAAGGGCACCGGGAGGTCTTTCCCGGTATTTCGCGCCCAATTCCCCGACGACCAAGGGAGAACGGTCGTGGTCCAGACAAAGCCACCTGCTGACCGTCTGCAGGACGTGAGCCGGATGTCCGAGGTGATCGACCGGTTGATCGTCGCGGACACCGGTGCCGGCCACAGCAGCCAGGAGGCCACCGAGGCCAAACGGGTGGTCTCCACCGTGTACAACATGCTCGCCACCAGCTGGGACCTGGTCCAGATGTGGAACTGGGGGTACGACGACCCCAAGCTGCACCAGGAGATCGAGGAGATCATCCCCGGCTACAACCGTTTCGGCAGCGACGGCCTCTGCGAGCAGCTGTACTACTACACCCTGCGCCAGGTTCCCCGGAAGCTTTCGGACTACCGGGGGAAGCGGGTGCTCGAAGTGGGCAGCGGCATCGGTGGCGGGCTCAACTTCCTCTCCAGGGTGCTCGACGGGGCGGAACTGCGCGGGGTGGACCTCTCCAAGACCGCGGTCGCCCGGGCGAACGCGCGGCACGCCCGCGGGAAAACGCTTTCCTACACGGTCGGTGACGCCGAGGACATTCCGTTCGACGACGGCTCCTTCGACGTGGTGATCAATCTGGAGAGCTGCCACAACTACCCGCACCTGGACAGGTTCCTCGCCGAGGTGGCGCGAGTGCTCAAGCCGGGCGGCCACTTCTCCATGGTCGACCTGTTCAACGACCTGCACACGGTGAACTTCAACCAGGCGAAGTCCACCAACACCCAGCTGGAATGGCTGTCCGAGACCGACATCTCGCCACAGGTCAGCAAGGCGGTCCGGCAGCGGATGGCGCCGGGAAGCCACCTCCGGGAAACGTTCGCGAAGCAGAAGGCACCGCTGCTGCATCGGATCATCGGCGAGCCCTGCTGGACGGCGGCGTTCGGCGCGCTGTTCACCGGCGACGCCAGCACCTCGGCGGTGGCGAAGTTCGCCCGCAAGATCGGCGGTCTGTCCAGTTTGGACAAGGCGCCGATCCGGTCCTACCGGCACTACCTGGCGACCCGCGTCTCCTGACACCCCGACTCCGAAACAGCGCCAACCGGTCGCTGCCGACCGGCCGGCGCCGCCGCTGTCCGGCGCTCCGGCCAGGGCGACGTCGGCCCTCTTGGCGCGCGATGCAAGTGATCGCTTCGAGCCAGCACAGCCAGCAGTCAGCAGACGTGCGCGACCGTCCCTGCGGCGAGTGATCCCGGGTCGCGCCGACCACGGCCGGACACGTCCGTGCCAGCCGTCGGGCCGAACGCGGTGGGCGTGCTCCCGCCCACCGCCTTCACCATCGTGGACGCGCGGTTCGCCGCCCAGCCGATGATGCCGCTGCCAACTACCCCGCACCGGCATGCGGCCCCTGGTCCTGGCCGGGTCCGCCTTGTGCCCGACCAGGGTCGGCCGGCTGCCCCAGGCCGACGCGCCGACAGCGCCCATCGCAGTATCCTTCTCGGACCCACGCCGCCCACCGCGGCCGGCCCCCGCCTGAGCATCGCGGCGGTCGGCCTGCTGGTGCCGCGCCACCGACGCGGCTGACCCGGTCCGGCAGTCGGCCAGGACCTGGCACCACCCGGGTACCCGCGCACACCAGTCAGTTCGCGCGCCGCCGATCACACCCGGCCGGGATTTCGAAACTTTCGGACCGATCTGGGCACTCTTTCAGCCCCAGCGACTCGTCGATCACCCGACCGACCACTGAGCCCCCAGGTCGCCGCGCTACCCAAGCATACCCATCTCGACCTGGTGTTTTGTCGCCTTCCGGCAGGCCTGCGCGCACTCGATCCACCCGGAGATGGGCCACCCGACCGAATGAATACCCCTGAATGCCGGTCGGTTCAGGCCCGCGAGTTCCGCTGTTCAGCGCTGGTAGCGCCTATTTATTTCGAACAATACTGCTGAAAGTTTCCAGCACAACTGTCCCACCACCCAGGTAAACCCACCTGCGCACTCGCCAGGTGCTTCTCAGAAGGTGCCAAGCATGAAACTGACATCGAAGTCAGTGTCACGAGCCGCACTGGCGTTCACAGTGCTCGCCGCCACCACGGCTGCCACGGTGCTGACAGCCACCTCCGCCAGCGCCGCGAGCACGCTCGGCGCGTCAGCGGCTCAGACGGGTCGCTACTTCGGGACGGCCGTGGCCGCCAGCAGGCTGGGCGACGCGACCTACGTGGGCATTCTGAACCGCGAGTTCAACATGGTCACGCCCGAGAACGAGATGAAGATCGACGCGACCGAGCCCAGCCAGGGCCGGTTCTCGTACAGCAACGCCGACCGGATCGTCAACCACGCGCGCAGCCAGGGAATGCGGGTGCGCGGCCACACCCTCGCCTGGCACTCGCAGCAGCCCGAGTGGATGCGGTACATGGAGGGTTCCTCGCTGCGCCAGGCCATGCTCAACCACGTCACCCAGGTCGCGTCCTACTACCGAGGCAAGATCTACGCCTGGGACGTGGTGAACGAGGCGTTCGAGGACGGCAGCTCCGGCGCCCGGCGCAACTCCAACCTGCAGCGCACCGGCAACGACTGGATCGAGGCCGCGTTCCGCGCCGCCCGGGCGGCCGACTCGAACGCCAAGCTGTGCTACAACGACTACAACATCGACAACTGGTCGCACGCCAAGACCCAGGCCGTGTACCGGATGGTGCAGGACTTCAAGTCCCGCGGCGTGCCGATCGACTGCGTCGGCTTCCAGGCGCACTTCAACAGCGGCAACCCGGTGCCCAGCAACTACCACACCACCCTGCAGAACTTCGCGAACCTGGGTGTGGACGTCCAGATCACCGAGCTGGACATCGAGGGCTCCGGCTCCAGCCAGGCCCAGCAGTACCAGGGCGTCACCCAGGCGTGCCTGGCGGTGTCCCGCTGCAACGGCATCACCGTGTGGGGCATCCGGGACAGCGACTCCTGGCGCGCCTCCGGCACCCCGCTGCTGTTCGACAACTACGGCAACAAGAAGGCCGCCTACACCTCCGTGCTGAACGTGTTGAACAGCGGCAGCCCGTCGACGCCGCCGGACACCACCGAGCCGCCGACCACGACCCCGCCCGGCGACGGCTGCACCACGACCTACGCCGAGGGCCAGAAGTGGGGTGACCGCTTCAACGGCCAGGTGACCGTCTCGGGCAGTGACAACTGGGTCGTCACGGTCACGCTCCAGTCGCCACAGCGGGTCATCGCCACCTGGAACACCAGTCCGACGTGGGACAGCAGCGGCTTGGTCATGACGGCCCGCCCCAACGGCAACGGCAACGTCTTCGGGTTCACCATCCAGCACAACGGCAACTGGTCCTGGCCCAGCCTGACCTGCAGCGTCGGCTGACAACCCGGCGGCGGGCCGGTTCCGGGAACCGGCCCGTTCCGGGCGTCGGCGCCGAGCCGAGACGCACACCCCGTGGGGCGGTCACCTGACCTGGTGGCCGCCCCGCTGCCGTTGCCGCCAGGGGTCGTCCCGCTCGGCGGGTTCGACCGGTCAGCCCGCTCCGGTGTCCGGCCGGTGGACCGCCCTGGCCGGCGACTGGCTGCCCCACCGGGCGCCGGCCGATCACCCGCGTTCTGACGAACGGTACCGCTAGTACTCTGATCATCCTGTTTGCTTTCCACATCTCCGCCCACTTAGGGTACTTCGAGTACCTTAAGCGCGATGGGAAGAAGGCCCCCGATGAGCCTCGACGAGTTGCGGGGCAGCGTCCGCCGCGTGCTCGGCGTTGACGTGCCGCTTGGCCGGCCCGAGGGCGCGGGCCCGCACGTGCTGCGCCGGCTGACCGGCGGCAACACCCGGGTCGCCGAGCGGTTCGCCACCGGCCGGGTGTTCCTGGTCGGCGACGCCGCCCACGTGTACTCCGCCACCGGGGGCGGGCCCGGGCTCAACCTCGGTCTGCAGGACGCGATCAACCTCGGCTGGAAGCTCGCCGCCGAGATCCGCGGCGGCGCCCCACCCGGTCTGCTGGACAGCTACGCGGTGGAGCGGCGAGCAGCGGCCCAGCGCATGGTGCTGAACGCGCAGGCGCAGTCGGCGCTCATCGCCCCGGGCAGCGACGTCACCGGACTGCGCGAGGTGTTCACCGAACTGCTCCGCGACCGGGACACCGTGCGGCGCCTCGCCGAACTGGTCTCGGGCGCCGACACCCGCTACGACATGGGTGGACCCGACACGCACCCGCTCATCGGCCGGTTCGCCCCGGACCTGGACCTGCGCACCCCGACCGGCACGGTCCGCCTGGCCGAGCTGACCAGAACGGGTCGGCCGGTGCTGCTGGACCTGACCGAGGACGCGGCGCTCGCGGCGGCGCTGCCCGAGTGGCAGGGCCAGATCGACGTCGTCACGGCACGCCCGCAGCACCCCGCGCCCACCGCGCTGCTCCTCCGGCCGGATTCCCACGTGGCCTGGGCATCCGCCGCAGCGCGACCGGACGCCGCTGAACTGGACGCGCTCCGGGCGGCCGGGCAGCGCTGGTTCGGCCTCCCGGCACGTTCCTGACCGGCCCGCGGTTCCCGCCGCCCCTGGTCAACGGGTGGGCGGGCGGGTGGTGTCGTCGTGGTCAGCGCGGTGTCTCGACGAAGCGCTCCTGCCCCAGCACGGCGAGCAGCCGCAGCTTCTCGTCGTCCTCGGTGCGCGGGGCCGCGGTGAGCACGAGCAGCGCCTGCGACTGGTCCTCGGTGAACAGCACCTGGCAGTCCAGTTCGATCGGCCCGAGTTCGGGGTGGATGAGCGTCTTGTGGTCCGCGAAGCGCTTGGCGACCTCGTGCCGCTCCCACAGCCCGGCGAACTCCGCGCTCACCTTCTGCAGCGCCCGCACCAGCTCGCCGGCCCGCGAGTTCGGGCCCATCGACCCGTAGGCGGCGCGCAGGTTCGCGACCTGGGCGCGGCTCTGCCGGTCGCGGTCGTCCTCGGGGTAGCGCAGCCGCTCGGCCGGGTCGGTGAACCAGCGGTAGATCTCGCTGCGGGCCAGCCCCGTGTAGCCCGACCTGTCACCGAACAGCGCGTCGGCCATCCGGTTCTGCACCAGCGTCTCGCCCAGGTTGGACAGGATGAGCGCCGGGGTGTCCGCGAGGCGGTCGAGCACGCGCAGCAACGCGGGTGCCACGTGCGTGGCCGCCGACTCGTGCGACGGGGCGTTGCGTCCCGCCACGTGGAACAGGTAGTCCCGTTCCCCGGTGGTCAGGCGCAACGCGCGGGCGAGCGCGGTGAGCATCTGCTCACTGGGTTGTGGACCGCGCTGCTGTTCCAGGCGGGTGTAGTAGTCGGTCGACATCGCGGCGAGCGCCGCGACCTCCTCGCGCCGCAGCCCCGGGGCCCGCCGACGCGCGCCAGCGGCGAGCCCGATGTCCTCGGGCCGCAGCGCCGCACGCCGTCGCCGCAGGAAGTCCGCCAGTGCCACACGATCCATGCGCCCAGTATCGGCCGCCGGCCCAGGTGCGAACCAGGGATCGCGGATCCCCCGATGAGCCATCTCTGCCCCAGCCGCGCTCCAGCGGCCAGGCTCGAAGCATGAACATCTCCGGAAACACCATCTTCATCCCCGGCTCCACCAGCGGCATCGGCCTCGCTCTCGCCCTTGAGCTGCGGGCCAGGGGCAACACGGTCATCATCGGCGGCCGACGCGCCGAACTGCTCGACCAGATCGCCGCCGAGCACCCCGGCATCGACACCGTGCAGCTCGACACCAGCGACGCCGCCAGCATCGACGCCGCCGCGAAGCAGGTGCTCGCACGCCACCCCGACCTCAACGTCCTGGTCACGATGGCCGGCATCATGCGCGTCGAGGACTGGCACGCGCCCGGGTCGTTCCTCGCCTCGGCCGAGTCGGTCATCACGACCAACGTGCTCGGCCCGATCCGGCTGATCGCCGCGTTCGTCGAACACCTCCAGGCGCAGCCGGACGCCACGATCATGACCGTCTCCTCGGGCCTCGCGTTCACGCCGCTCAAGGTCACGCCGAGCTACAACGCGTCCAAGGCCGCGATCCACATGCTCAGCGAGTCGATCCGGCTGCAACTCGCCGACACCACCGTGAAGGTCGTGGAACTGGAACCGCCGGCCGTGCGCACCGCGCTGCTGCCCGGCCAGGAGGACAGCGAGTTCGCCATGCCGCTCGACGAGTTCGTGGCGGAGGTCGTCGCGCTGCTGGAGTCCCAGCCCGACGCGAAGGAGATCCAGGTGGAGCGGGTGAAGTTCCTGCGCTACGGCGAGGCGCGCGGCGACTACGACCAGGTCGTGGCCACCCTCAACGCGGCCGACCCGCACGGCAAGTAGCCGGACCCGCGGCCGGGGTGACGAGCGGAGCCACCCACCATCCGGCGCCGCCACCCGGCAGCGACCACTCCCCCACACCCGTCACCGGACCGGTCACGTCAACCCCCGGGACACCCACCCACACCAACCAAGGAGAACCACCGTGCCGTTCGCGAACTTCAAGGTGCCCGCCGGCTCGCTGAACGAGGAGCAGAAGGAACTCATCGTCCACCGCACCACCGACCTGTACGTCGAGATCTACGGTGAGCGGGCCCGCGCCACCACCATGGTCCTCGTCGAGGAGGTGCCCGATGGCGGCTGGGGCATCGGCGACCACGTCCTCACCCTCGCCCAACTGGAGGGCAACGGCTGACCCCGCGTCGCTCACCGGAGCGCGCCGCGCTGGGTGGTGGCGTGCAGGCTGCCGAGCAGGGCGAGTGCGCGGGCGCTGGGGGTACCGGGCTCCGCGTGGTAGATGACCAGTTGCTGCCCGGGGGCGCCGCGCACGTCAAAGGCCTGGTAGGTCAGGGTGAGCGGGCCCACGTCGGGGTGGACCAGCTGCTTGGGCTCGTGGGTCTTGCCACGCACCTGGTGACTGTGCCACAGGGTGCGGAAGTGCTCGCTGCCGTCGCTGAGTTCGGCCACCAGGCGGCGCAGGCGGGGATCGTGCGCGTCGAACCCGGCGGCCATCCGCAGGTTCGCCACGGTGGCCTGCGCCGTCCACTCCCACCGCGCGTAGAACTGGCGGGCGACGGGGTCCAGGAACACCATGCGGGCGAGGTTGTCCGCCGGGTCGAACGGGGCGAACAGCGCGTCGGCCAGGGCGTTGCTGGCCAGCACGTCCAGGTTCCGGTCGAGCACGAACGCCGGCGTGGTGGTGTAGCCGTCCATGAGCTGGCGCAGCTCCGGGCTGACCGTCCGGGGCACCGGTGCTGGGCCGCCGTCCGGTGTGGTTCCGGCCAGCCGGTGCAGGTGCTCGCGTGCGTCCGGGTCGAGGTCCAGCGCACGGCACAGGGCATCCAGCACCTGCGCGGACGGGTGCGACTCGCGGCCCTGCTCCAGGCGGGTGTAGTAGTCGACGTTCACGCCGGCGAGCACGGCGACTTCCTCGCGGCGCAGTCCGGCCACCCTGCGCTTGCCCGCGTAGGGCAGGCCGGCGTCCCGCGGTGACCGCTGCGCACGGCGTGCCCGCAGGAACTCGCCCAGCTCACTCCCGCTCATGCCACCAGGTTAGGTCCGCCGCCGCCCGCCTGGGTGGGTGTGGCACACCCAGCCACTGCGCGTCCTGCCGCGCACCCCGCCCGCCACGCAGAGTTGGTGGTGTCGGTGACCGCGAGCAAGAAGTGAGGGAACGACGATGAACACCGAGCAGCCCCAGCCGGCCGGCGGGCCGCACGCCGACGTGGTCGGCATGTGGGTCACCGCGGACGGGTACATCCGGCAGGAACTGCGCGCCGACGGGCGCTACGACGAAGCGCGCGGCGGCCGGCGCAGCGCCTACACCGGCCGGTACACGGTGACCGGGAACCACCTGGACTACGTCGACGACACCGGTTTCACCGCCACCGGGGACATCCGCGACGGCGTGCTCCACCACGAGCACCTGGTCCTCTACCGCGAATCCGCCGCTGGCGCCGGCCAGCAGGCACAGCGATGACCGCCGCCGGCGGCACCGGTGCGGAGCGCGCCGAACTCGACGGCAGGGTCGCACTGGTCACCGGTGCCGCGCGCGGGGTCGGCGCCGCCACGGTCGCCTGGCTGCACGCCCGGGGCGCGAGCGTGCTCGCCACGGATGTCCGTCCCCAGGTCGAGGACCTGGCCGCCCGGTTCGACCGGGTCGCCACCCTGGTCGGCGACGTGTCCCAGGAGGACACGGCCGTGCGGTCGGTCGCCACGGCGGTCGACCGGTTCGGCGGGCTGGACATCCTGGTCAACAACGCCGGCCGGTCGGTGAACAAGCCGATCACCGAGACCACGGCGACCGACTGGGACGAGCTGATGTCGGTCAACGCGCGCGGCGCCTTCCTGCACTCCCGGGAGGCGTTCCGGGTCATGCGCGAGCGCGGTGGCGGCGTGATCGTCACGGTCGGGTCGTTCACCTGCACGGTCGGCATGCCCGAGGCGTCGGCCTACAGCGCGGCCAAGGGGGCGCTGGCCCAGCTGACCAGGGTGCTCGCCCTGGAGGGCGGCCCGCACCGCATCCGCGCCAACGTCGTGGCGCCGGGCGTCATCGAGACCGACATGCTCGACAACCTCCGGCCCGACAGCCGGGAGTACCTGCGCTCCTTCGGCGACGCGCACCCGCTGGGCCGCGTCGCGCAGCCCGAGGAGATCGCCGAGGTGATCGGATTCCTGGCCGGCCCCCGGTCCAGCTTCATCACCGGTGCCGTGGTCGCCGCCGACGGCGGCTACACCGCGGCCTGAGCCCACCCACCACTGACGAGGAGAGCGGACATGACTGGACGGCTGGCCGGCAAGGTCGCGCTGATCACCGGGGCGACCGGCGGCATCGGACAGGCCACCGCGGAGTTGTTCACGCGCGAGGGTGCCCGCCTGGTCCTCACCGACGTCGCCGACGCGGCGGTGCGGGCACTCGCCGCGCGGCTGGGGACCAGCGGCGCGGACGTGCTGGCCGCCCGACTGGACGTCTCCTCGGCCGAAGGCTGGGACGAGGTCATCGACCTGACCCGCCAGCGGTTCGGCCGGCTGGACGTCCTGGTCAACGTGGCGGGCGTGGTGGACTGGCCGGGCATCGAGGACACCGGGCAGCAGGCCTGGGACCGGGTGATCGCGGTCAACCAGACCGGCACCTGGCTCGGCATGAAGGCGGCCATGCCGCTGCTGCGCGCGTCCGGCAACGCCTCGGTGATCAACACCTCCTCGGTGCTCGGCCTGGTCGGCAGCGGGGCGGCCGCCGCCTACCAGGCGTCCAAGGGTGCCGTGCGCCTGCTGACCAAGACCGCGGCGGTCGAGTACGCCACGCGGGGTGTGCGGGTCAACTCGGTGCACCCCGGGGTCATCGCGACACCGATGATCCAGGACCTGCTCGACGAGCAGGGCGACCGGCAGCCGGACATCGTACGCACGCCGATGCGCCGCGCCGGCCGCCCCGCTGAGGTGGCGCCCGCCATGCTGTTCCTGGCCAGCGACGAGTCCTCGTTCGTCACCGGGGCCGAGTTCGTCGTCGACGGCGGGCTCACCGCGCACTGACCCGGCGGCCCGACCGCCTCAGCCGCCCAGGCCGGCGGGCAGGCGCAGCTCGGTCACCGCCCCACCGCGGTCGATCGCCACGTCGAGGGTGCCGCCGGCCAGCGGCAGCCCGGTCACCCGCAGCGCCCCGACCGGGCTCGGTCGGGGCGGGTCGACGGTGACGGTGCGGTTCGGCACGTCCACCCGCAGCCCGAGGAAGGTCTCCAGGAGCACCACGGCCGAGGCGGCCGACCACGCCTGCGGGCGGCAGGACGCGGGATAGGGCACGGGCGTGGCCGTCTCCGCCATGCCGTAACCGGCGAACAGCTCGGGCAGCCGGTCGTCGAACGCGGTCGCGGCGTCCAGCAGTTGCATGCCCAGCCGGGCGGCCCGGTCCGACTGGCCGGCCCTGGCCAGGCCGCGCACCACGATGGCGGTGTCGTGCGGCCACACCGAACCGCAGTGGTAGCTCAGCGGCGAGTAGCCACCGGCCGCGTTCGACATGGTGCGCAGCCCGAAGCCGGCGGCCAGGTCGGCGCCGAGCAGCCGGGCCCCGATGTCCTCGCTCTCGGCCGCGTCGAGCAGGCCGGTGCCCAGCAGGTGGCCCATGTTGCTGGCCACGGCGTCCACCGTGGACTTCGCGCCGTCCAGGGCCAGCGCCGGGTAGCGGTCCCCGCCGGCGCGCACCCAGAACCGCTCGCGGAAGCGGTGGGCCAGCCGGTCCGCCCAGGCGCGCAACTCGCCCGGGTCCTCGCCGAGCGCGGTCAGCAGGTCGGCGGCGCGCAGCACGGCCTCGTGCTGGTAGCCCTGCACCTCGGCCAGGGCCACCGGGGGCGCGGCGATCACCCCGTTGGCGAACCGCACCGCGTCGCCCGAGTCCTTCCAGCCCTGGTTGGCCAGGCCGTGGCCGGACTCGTCGAAGTACTCGGCGAACCCGTCGCCGTCCGGGTCGGAGTAGTCGGTGATCCAGCGCAGTGCCGCCCGCAGGTTGGGCAGCAGCGCGCGCACCTCGGCCTCGGGCATGCCCCACCGCCAGGCGTCGTGCAGCAGGCACACCCACAGCGCGGTGGCGTCGATCGTGCCGTAGTACAGCGCGGGCAGGGACATCCGGCCCAGCCTGGTGGTGTCCCGCCGCCGCTCGTGCATGATCTTGCCGGGCGCCTCGCCGGTGCTCGGGTCGAACGTGGTCCCCTGGGCCCTGGCCAGCGTGCGCAGGGTGCCGGCGGCCAGCCGCACCGAGACCGGCAGCAGCAGCCGGGCCGCCCAGATGCTGTCCCGGCCGAACAGGGTGAGGTACCAGGGGGCGCCAGCGCTGGCGAACACGTCGTCGGGGTGCTCGCGTTCGGCCAGCAGCAGGGCGTCGAGGTCGGCCAGCGACCGGTGCAGGAGGCTGGTCAGGCGACGGTCGTCGGTGCTCACCTCGGGCCGGGCGAGCCGCACCGCGTGACCGGGCACGAACAGGGGTGCCTCGTCGGTCACGACGACCTCCCAGCGCAGCCGCGCGCTGGCCGCCGCGGCCAGCCCGACCCGCCAGCGCGCCACGGCGTGGTCCCCGGCGCTGACCAGCTCGGCCCCCTCGGCCCGCAGCACGCTGCGCAGCCCCCGCTGGTCCCGCCAGGTCGCGCTGTCCCGGTCGGTGGTGGCCGGCACTGCCCGCGCGTCACCACCGTCCTTGATCAGTTCGATCGGCGCGAAGTCGGCGGCCACGACGAGTTCGACCACGCACTCCAGGGGCCTGGCGGACGTGCTGACCAGCTCGATCTCCTCGCCCATGCCGGTGGCGGAGACCGTGCGGTGCCGGCGCAGCCAGACGGTCGGGTCGGCGCCCTCGTCACCGAGGTGGCGCAGCAGGCCGACGAACTCGCCGCGCTCGGCGGTCGGCTCACCCGCGCTGATCGGTTCTGGCTCGTGACCGTCCACGGTGAGCACGGCCTCGCTGAGCACGCGTCGGTCGTTGTGCAGCACGCCCTGGGTGCCGGTGCGGCGGATCTGTCCGTCCCGGCTGGACAGCACCACGGTCGGTGCCCGCAGGGCGATCGCCAGGTCGTGCAGCAGTGGCTGCTGTGCGGGCATCAGAACAACTCCTCAGCACGGCGGGATGTCACTTTGATCGTTCAAATTACACCCTGATCCACCCGAGGTGGAAAAGTGCGGCTAGTTTGACATGCACTGGCCGCTGATGCACAGTTCCGGCCAGTTGAACGATCAAAAGGCCAGGAGGAAGCGACGTGGCAGCCGGTGAGCGCAGTCGCGCCACGCTCAACGCCGTGGCACGGCAGGCGAACGTGTCCCGGCAGACCGTGTCCAACGTGATCAACTTCCCGGAGCGGGTCAGCGAGGAGACGCGCCTGCGGGTGCTCGCGGCCATCGAGGACCTCGGGTACCGCCCCCACCGGGCCGCCCGCCAGCTGCGCACCTCGCGGTCCCAGGTGATCGGCCTGCGCGTCTGGCCGCCCGGCGACGGGCTCAGCGGCGTGGTGCTGGACCACTTCCTGCACTCCCTCACCGCCTCGGCCGAACAGCACGACCACCACGTCATGCTCTTCACCGCCGCCGACGACGAGGCCGAGATGGCCGCCTACGCCGACCTCACCGCCACGGTCGGGGTGGACGCGTTCGTGCTCACCCACACCCACCACGACGACCAGCGCATCCGCTGGCTCGCCGAGCACCGGCTGCCGTTCGCCACGTTCGGTCGGCCGTGGGGCAGCCAGGTCAGCTACCCCTGGGTGGACGTGGACGGCGCGGCCGGCACCCGACTGGCCACCGAGCACCTGCTGCGCCGGGGTCACCAGGTGATCGGGTTCGTGGGCTGGCCGCCCGGCTCCGGTGTCGGCGAGGACCGCCGCGCCGGCTGGCTGTCCACGCTGGACTCGGCCGGGATCGGCCACCGGCCGGAGGCGGCGGTGTTCGACGGCGCCGAGGGTGGCCGGGTGGCCGCGGCCCGGCTGCTCGACGGCGACCACCCGCCAACGGCCTTCGTGTGCGCGAGCGACTCACTGGCCGTGGGCGTGGTGACCGAACTGCGGGAACGCGGGCGCCACCCGGGCGCGGACGCCTCGGTCATCGGCTTCGACGACACGCCCGCCGCCGGCGTGCTCGGCCTGAGCAGCATCGCCCAGCCGATCGCCGAGGTGGCCGCCGAATGCGTGCGGCACCTGCGCGCCGTGCTCGACGGCGAGACACCGACTCCCCTGTCCAGTCTGCTCCCGCCGCGGCTGGTCCTGCGCCAGACCTGACATCCCGTGTCGAGATCAAGGAGGATCCATGGGTCGAAGCATCACGCGCGTGCTCGGTGTCGCTGGAGCCGCCGGATTACTGCTGGCCACCACGGCGTGCGGCGGCAAGGGCTTTGACGACGCCAGCGCTCCGGCGCAGCAGCAGGCCGGGCCGGCGAAGCTGACCGTGCTCATCGCGTCCAGCAGCGCTGCCGAGCAGCACGCCGTCGAGCAGGCGGCCACCGCCTGGGCCACGCGCACCGGCTCCACCGTGGAGGTTGTCGCGGCCAACGACATGGCGCAGCAGCTCAGCCAGGGCTTTGCCGCGGGCAGCCCGCCGGACGTGTTCATGGCCGACGCCAGCAAGTTCGCCGGATACGCGCAGAACATGCTGCCCTACGGCGACTCGCTGCCCTACAAGGACGACATCTACCCGAGCCTGCGGCAGACGTTCACCCTCGACGACAAGCTGTACTGCGCGCCCAAGGACTTCTCCACGCTGGCGCTGGTGATCAACAACGAGCTGTGGACCCGCGCCGGGCTCACCGACCAGGACGTGCCCACCACCTGGGAGCAGCTGCGCGCCGTGGCCCAGAAGCTGACCACCGGCGAGCAGACCGGCCTGGTCTTCGCCAGCGAACACAACCGCGTCAACGCCTTCCTGGTGCAGGCGGGCGGCTGGGTGCTCGACGACAAGCAGACCACCGCCACCGCGGACACCCCGCAGAACCTGCAGGCCCTGCAGTACGTGCGGGACCTGCTGGCCAGCGGTGCCGCCAAGTTCCCCAAGCAGATCGGCGCCGGGGACAGCATCGAGGCACTCGGCAAGGGCAAGGCCGCCATGGTCGTCGAGGGCAACTGGATCGTCGGCGCCATGCGCAACGACTACCCGGACGTGAAGTACCGCGCCGTCCCGCTGCCCGCCGGCCCGGCCGGCGCCGGGACGCTGTCGTTCACCCAGTGCTGGGGGATCGCCGCGCAGAGCCACTACCAGGAGCAGGCCAAGGACCTGGTGAACGCGTTCATGGACCCGCAGCAGCAGCTCACCTTCGCCGAGACGTTCGGGGTGATGCCGGCCCGGCAGTCGGTGCGCGAGCAGTACCAGCAGCGCTTCCCCGACCAGGCGGCGTTCCTGCAGGGTGCCGAGCACGCGCACGGGCCGGTCACGCCGACGGCCATGGACGCGGTGATGGCCGACTTCGACGCCCAGTTGCAGCAGCTCCCGGACGCCGACCCCAAGCGGATCCTGGAACAGCTGCAGCGCAACGCCAGCGCGGCACTGGGTGCCCGATGAGCGTCCACCTGTCCGACCGTCCCGTCGCGGCAGCCGCGCCGCCGCGACGGGCTCGGGTGAACCGGCGCGGAGCCGGCGGTGACGGCGCGGTCGGCTGGCTGTTCCTCGCGCCCGCGATCGTGGTGCTCGGGCTGTTCCTGGTGCTGCCCATCGTGATGGCCTTCTGGGTCAGCGTCAGTGACTGGAAGGGCACCGGCAGTCCGTTCGCGTCCAGCGTCGGGTTCGTCGGCGCGGACAACTACGCGGCCCTGCTCACCACCCCCGGTCTGGCCCAGCAGAACTTCGGCACGAGCGTGCGCAACAACCTCTACTTCGTGCTGTTCGTGGTTCCGGTGCAGACCGCGCTCGCGTTGTTCCTGGCCGTGGTGCTCAACCAGCGCCGGCTGCGGGGCCGCAACTTCTTCCGCACCGCGCTGTACTTCCCGACGGTCACCAGCTCGGTGGCGATCTCGGTGGTGTTCCTGTTCCTGTTCTCCAGTTCCGGCACGGTCAACGCCGCGCTGGGACTGTTCGGAGTGGACGGTCCCAGCTGGTTCGCCGACCCGAGGGGGATCTTCCACCTGGCGTTGCAGGGGCTGGGCGTCGTGGCCGCGGACCACCCGCCGGCCGCGCTCGCCGACACCTCGGTGCTCGGGCTGTCGCTGTGGGACTGGCTGTCCGGACCGAGCGTGGCGATGTGCTCGATCATCATCCTGGTGGTCTGGACCTCCACCGGTGGGTACATGCTCATGTTCTACGCGGCCCTGCAGAACATCCCGGTCTCCCTGGACGAGGCCGCGCTGATCGACGGCGCCACCCCGGTGCAGCGGTTCTGGCGGATCACCGTGCCGCAGTTGCGGCCCACCCTGTTCCTGGTGCTCACCCTCGGTCTGATCGGCACCTGGCAGGTGTTCGACCAGGTGTACGTGATGAGCCGGGGGGCGCCCGCCAACACCACCCTCACCCCGGCCTACCTGTCGTACTCGACCTCCTTCATCGGCAAGCAGTGGGGCCAGGGCTCGGCCATCGCCTTCATGCTGTTCGTGCTGATCGTGGCGTTGACCCTGGTGCAGCGATGGATCCTGCGGGAACGCGACCGGACACCGAGGAGGGCCGGCCGATGAGCAGCCACCGATCCCGACTCGCCCGGCTGGCCGGCTACCTCGTGCTCGTCCTGGTCGCGCTGGCCTACACCTACCCGTTCCTGATCGAACTGGGCACCGCCTTCAAGACCAACGCGGACGCCACCGCCCACCCGCTCAACCCGCTGCCCCAGCAGTGGTCGCTGGACGCGTTCGACGCGCTCGCGGAGCTGGACTTCCCCCGGTGGGCGGCCAACTCGCTGGTGGTCACGGTGGCGGTGACCGTCGGCCGGATCGTGTCCTGCTCGATGGCCGGCTACGCACTGGCACGCCTGCGCTTCCGCGGTCGCTCCGCGGTGTTCGGCGCGCTGATCGCGGTCATGGCCGTGCCCGGCGTGGTGCTGCTGATCCCGAAGTTCCTCGTGCTCAACCAGCTGGGCGTGTACGACACCTACGCGGCGATGATCCTGCCGCTGTTGGTGGACGCCACCGGCATCTTCATCATGAAGCAGTTCTTCGAGACGGTGCCGGTCAGCGTCGAGGAGGCCGCCCGCATCGACGGCGCGGGACCGTTCCGGACCTTCTGGTCGGTGGTGCTGCCGATGTCCAAGCCCGCGTTGATCACCCTGACCATCCTGTCCTTCCAGGCGTCGTGGAACGAGCTGCCGCACTTCATCGTGTCCCGGCAGGACCCCGCGCTGAACACGCTCACCACCGGCGTGGCCACGCTGGTGTCCGGCCAGCTCGGGCAGGGCAACCAGTTCCCGCTCAAGCTGGCCGCGGCCCTGCTGATGACCCTGCCCGTGGCCGTCGTCTACTTCATCTTCTCCTCCCGGTTCACCCGAGGCACCTACGAGGGAGCGGACAAGTGACCAGCCGCCCGCTGGTCGGGGTGGCTGACCTGCCGGAGCCGACCGAGGGTGGTGCCGCCTGGTCGGCGCTGGCTGGCGGTCGGTCGATCAGGCGGTGGTGACGGTGACGGGGAGCTGGCGGGCGCCCATCAGCGCCTCGGGGTTGTGGAACTCAACGGGTTCGTCGGTGGCGACGCGGATGTCGGCGTACCGGTCCAACAGCAGGTTCAGCGCGATCCGGGATTCCAGCCTGGCCAGTGGCGCCCCGATGCAGAAGTGGATGCCGTGGCCGAAGGACAGGTGCCGGTTGGGCTTGCGGCGCGGGTCGAACCGGTCGGGGTCGGTGAAGTGCCGCTCGTCCCGGTTGGCCGACGCCACCCACAGCGAGAGCACCTGTCCCGGTGGGATGAGCTGACCGCCGAGTTCGACCTCGCGGGTGGTCAGCCGACCCTGCCGGGGCAGGCTGGGGCGCAACCGCACCACCTCCTCCAGCGCGTCCGGGACCAGGGTGCGGTCGGCGCGCAGTTCGCCGGCGGCGTCGGGGTTCTCGTCCAGGCACAGCACGGCGTTGCCGATCAGCCCGGTGGTGGTGGGGTGCCCGGCGGTGAGCAGCAGCGCGACAAAGGAGATGATCTCCTCGTCGTCGAGCTGGTTGCCGCTCTCGTCGCGGGCGTCCACCAGCAGGCTGATCAGGTCCTGACCGGGGTTGGCGCGGATCTTGGCGACGTGGTCGAGCAGGTAGCCGCGCATGGCCAGGCCGGTGGGCTTGAACGCCGCGACCTCCTCCGGCGTGGCCAGCGCGCCCTTCTCGGTCTGGGTGGCCACGAACGCGCTGGCCCACTGCCGGAACAGGCTGATGTCCTCGGTGGGCACCCCGATCAGCTCGGCGATCACGATGGCGGGCAACGGGTAGGCGAAGTCACCGATCAGGTCGATCCGGTCGCGGCCGGCCAGGTTGTCGAGCAGGTCGGTGGCCACGGCGGTGATCCGGGGTTCGAGCGTGGCCACCAGTTTCGGGGTGAACGCCCGGGTGACCAGGCCACGCAGTTGGCGGTGCCGGGGCGGGTCGCTGAAGAAGAAGTTCCCCTTGGCGAACCAGTCCATCTCCAGGTCCGGCGGGGCGAAGTCGTTGAAGTCGCTGGAGAACGTGGCGTAGTCGGAGAACACGGCGTTGATGTCGTCGTAGCCGAACACGTTCCACGTGCCGGGGAGTTCGCCTGCCGAGACGCCGCCCTCGGCGCGCTGTCTGGCGAACCAGTCGTACAGTCCGCTGATCCGTTCCGGCCAGGTGTGGCTGGTCGGGCTGTCGTTGCTGGTCATGAAGCGGCCTCCCTGAATGGGCGCGACGGCAACGGATTCCGCACTCCTCAGCGATCAGGTTCAGCAGGTCGACGGCGGTGGGCGCGGTCCTGCTCGGCATCGGTGTCCGGTCGTCTCGTCGCGGCACTCCGACCGCGCCTGGTGACCCCTGCTCTCGTCCGCGATCCCGTCGGCACCAGTTCCATCCCCCCTGACTGTCGAGAACCGGACAAGGGCCAGCCACCCGAACCCGCACCGGACGGTGGCACGCCCGCACTCCCGCACAACCCGCCCGGTTCGCCACGCGGCAGCGAACCGGGGCTCCGGCTGGTGCGGCGGAACGCGGCCGCCTCCGCTCAGCCTCCTGAGCGCAACCTCCTGCACCCAACCCTATTGAGCGACCGGATGTCCTTTGGGGACCTCCTCACTGCCGTTTTGTGCGAATTTCCAAGCCCTGCCCGGGGCAGGCGACCCGTTCGGAGCAGTCCCACCCCCGATGCCGCCGCGTCCTCCGGTGTGGGGCCCGCACCTCCTTCCGTGCTGGGCGACACCTCCTTCGGTGCGAGGGCAACGCCTCCGCGACCTGCTCAGGGCGAGGTCAGCGGCTCGGCCTCGTAGGCGCGGTGCAGCAGCTCCACAAAGGACGGTGCCTCGGGCAGGGACGCGGTACCGATCCGGTGCACCGCGACTCCCGGCGTCCACGAGTTCATCACCACGGCCCCGGCCAACTCCGACAGGCTGGCCGGAGTGACCTCCGCCACGCGCTGCGGGACGCCGAGGCGATCCAACTGCCGGCGCAGGATGCCCATGGTGATCCCGCCCAGCACCTCGGCAGCCGGCCACACCACGGCACTGCCGTCCCAGAACGCCAGGTTCCAGATCGTGGCCTCGCTGAGCCGGCCCCGGCGGTCGACGAAGGCGGCGTCGTCAAAACCCCCTGCCACGGCCTGGCGCAGGAAGTACGTCTTGGCGACCTCGCCGACGTGCTTGACCGCGGGCAGGACCCGCTCGTACTCGACCACCGACAGCGCCAGTGGGCCGGCCGGTCCGGACGCGGGAGGTCCGGTGCGAACCAGGATCTCGGGTTCCACCACCGATCCGGACGCGGTGAACTCGCCCGCCGAGGAGTACGCGGTCGCGGTCAGCGACAGGTCGGCGGGACCGTCCCGCAGCGCCGCCCGCAGGTAGGACCGCACCCGCTCGTCGGGCAGTGCCCGGCCGAACAGTTCCACCGAGGCGACCCGCAACCGCTCCAGGTGCAGGTCGAGGCCGCGGATCTGGCCGCCACGCACCTGCATGGCGGTGAAGTGGGCATAGCCCGCGAACGCCAGCGGCGCCAACTCCGCCGCGGTCGCCGGCTGACCATTCCGGTGCACAACGAACGACGTCATAGCTCACTCCTGGGTAGGGGTGTCGAGTGGGCGGCCAGGTCGGGTCCGACCACGCGCGCGACGCTAGGGCTTCACATCAGTGGCAAGGTCAAGTTCAGGTGTGCCAGGCCACAGCCTGGTCCGCTGCCGGCATCCCACCCCAGGGCAGGACCGGACCACCACACCCGTGGCTCACCCGGTCGACGCGGCTGTGCCCACCGGCGTTCACGTCGTGGTCACCACGTCTCGTTGGGATGATGCGGTGATGCGTTCCCTACTCGCGGCTGCCCTGCTCGGCTCGCTGCTGCCGGCCACGGTCGGGGCCGCGCCCGCCGCGGCCGCACCCGTCAGGATCACCGATCCCGTCGCCCACGTCGACCCGCTGATCGGCTCGGCCAACGGCGGCAACACCTACCCCGGCGCGGTCCGCCCCTTCGGCATGATCTCCTGGAGCCCGACCAACACCGCGGGCGATCAGACGAACGCCGCTGGCGCGAACGGCTACTCCTACGCCACCCCGCGAACACGCGGGTTCGCGCTCACCCACGTCAACGGGGCGGGCTGCCACCCGGGTGCGGCGGGTGACGTCCCGATCATGCCGGTCGTGGGCACGGTGACCTCATCGCCGACGGCCGACACCACCGACGCGATCTACGCCAGCAACTTCAGCCACGACAACGAGACCGCGCGGCCGGGCCGCTACACCGTCACCCTCGACTCGGGCGCCAGGGCCGATCTGGCCGTCACCACCCGGGCCGGGGTCGGCGAGTTCGACTTCCCCCGCGGCTCGGTCGCCAGCCTGCTGTTCCGGGTGTCCAACTCGCTCAACGGCAGCGAGGACGCGGAGATCAACATCGACCCGGCCACCCGCACGGTGACGGGCTCGGTGTTGACCGGGGCGTTCTGCGGTCGCCGCGCCAACGGCGGTGAGAACAACCGCAAGACCTACTACCGGCTGCACTTCGTCGCCTCGTTCGACCGCGACTTCACCAGCACCGGCACGTGGGTGAACGACCAGCTGCGGCCGGGTTCGACCACGGCCAGCGGCGGTGAGGGCTACCTGACCGGCGCCAACCGGGCCGGCCGCGGCTCTGGCGGCTACGTCAGCTTCGACACCGCCGCCGACACCGACGTGCGGGTGCGCGTCGGCATCTCCTACACCAGCCTCGACGCGGCGCGGCGGAACCTCGCCAGCGAGGTGCGACCGGGCGCCGATGTCGAGTCGGTCGCGGCCGACGCCCGGCGGGAGTGGAACCGGCAGCTGCGGTCGATCGAGGTCGCCGGTGGTTCGGCCGATCAGCTCACCACCTTCTACACCGCGCTCTACCACTCGTTCCTGCAACCCAACACCGCCAGTGATGTGGACGGCACCTACCTGGGCAGCGACCAGCAGGTGCACCGGCTCGCCCCTGGCCAGCGGGCCCAGTACGGCAACTTCTCCGGCTGGGACCAGTACCGCGCGCACACCCAGTTGCTCGCGCTGCTCGAACCGCGGATCGCCGGGGACTTCGCGCAGTCGCTGTACAACCTGGCGCGGCAGAACGGCGGGGTGTGGGACCGGTGGGTGCACGTGAACGGCCCGACCCACGTGATGACCGGTGATCCCTCGGCGGTCACGCTGGCCGGCTTCTACGCGCTGGGCGTCCGCAACTTCGACGTGCGTGGCGCGTTCGACTCGCTGTACCGGCAGGCGACCGTGCCGCATCCGGACGGCCTGTCCAACGCGGGCTGTCCCGGCCAGTGCGTGGGGCAGCGGCCGAACCTGGCCGAGTACCTGCGGCTCGGCTACGCGCCCCAGGACACCTGCCACTGCTGGGGCGGCGCGGCCGAGACCCTGGAGGACGCCACCGCTGACTTCGCCCTGGCCGACTGGGCGCGGCGGCTCGGTCGCACCGCCGAGTACCAGGCGCTGATTCCCCGCGCGAGCTGGTGGCGCAACACCTTCAACCCCTCGGCCACCCCGGAAGGCGGTTACCAGCAGGCGCGCAGGGCGGATGGCAGCTGGGTGGGGCCGTTCTCCCCGACCTCGGACGTCGGCTTCGCGCAGGGCACCAGCGCCACCTACACCTGGATGGTGCAGCACGACGTGTCCGGGCTCGCCGCGGTGCTGGGCGGCGCCGACCAGGCGGTGCGCCGGCTCGACGGGTTCTTCCACCGGCCCGACGGGTCGTGGGCGACCGGCGGTGACGGCTTCCGCTACGACCCGACGAACGAGCCGGGCATTCACACCCCGTGGCTGTACAACGCGTTGGGACAGCCGTGGAAGACGCAGGAGACCGTGCGCGCGATGGCGACGCTGGTGTACGGGACCGGCCCGGGCGGGCTGCCCGGCAACGACGACCTGGGCACCATGTCGGCCTGGTACGTCTTCGCCGCGCTGGGCATGTACCCGCAGACGCCGAGCCGGGCGGAGATGCTGCTGGCCAGCCCGATGTTCGAGAAGGCGTGGATCAGGCGCGCGAACGGGCCGACCATCACGGTGAGCGCACCGCTGGCCTCGCCGGACAACCGCTACGTGCACCAGGTGTGGGTCAACGGCCGCGACCACGACCAGTCCTGGCTGCCCGAGTCCGTGCTCGGCCGCGGCGGCGCGATCACCGTCCGGTTGGCGGACACCCCCAACACCGCCTGGGGCAGGAGCGCTCCGGTCGACCACGTGCCGGTCAACTGACCGGGGCCGGACACCGCACGGCCGCGCCACCGCGGGTGTGGTGACCGGCTGGCTGGTCAGCCGCGCGCGGTGCTCTCGTCGGTGAGCACTTCGCGGATGACGTGTCGCGCGTTGTCAGCCAGCGCCGGGTTGGTGCGGTGGTAGTACGGCAGCTGGATGAGCGCGATGGACAGCGCCCAACCCCGGCCCCGCGCCCAGGTCGTGTCGTCCACGTCCAGGGCGGTGCGGAAGGCACGCCTGGCGTTGGCCGGCAGCAGGTTCCAGGCCACGATCAGGTCCGCGGTGGGGTCGCCAACGCCCACACCGCCGAAGTCGATGACGGCGGTCAGCCGCCCGGCGGTGACGAGCACGTTGCCCGGGCCGAGATCACCGTGCAGCCAGGCCGGCGGCCCGGTGTGCTCGGGCAGGCGCAGGGCGCGCTCCCACGCGGCGGTCGCCCGCTCGGTGTCGATCATCCCGTGCAGCTGCGCGATCGCCGCACGCGTTGGCGCGTCCCGGGCCGCCAGGGCCACGCCCCGTCCCGCTGGTGGTCCGCCAGCGGGGTCGACGCGGCGCAGCGCGGCGACGAACCCGGCCAGGTCGGCCGCGAGCAGGTCGGGTTCGGCGAGGTGGCCGACCACCGGGTTGGTGCCGTCGAGCCAGCGGTAGACCGACCAGCTCCACGGGTAGCCCTCGCCCGGCGCGCCCAGCCCGAGCGGGGTGGGCACGGCCACCGGGAGCCGCGGGGCCAGCCGGGGCAGCCAGCGGTGTTCCCGTGCCACGTCCGGCACCGCGCCCGCGATGCGGGGCAGCCGCACGGCCATGTCCGCGCCGAGCCGGAACATCGCGTTGTCCGTGCCGCTGGACTCGACCGGTTCGACGGGGAGATCAGTCCACTGTGGAAACTGGGTGGCGACCAGCCGGCGCACCAACGCGGCGTCGATGTCCACCTCGTCGGCGTGCATCCTGCCCGCGCGCATCCCCACCTCCCGTCCTGGGCGTCGGCCGGCCCGCACCGCCGACCTGGCCGGGTGGTGCCGGCCGCCTGCTGTTGCCGAGGGTCATGCAAGAGGGTCGGGGCGCAACCGGTCAACTCGTTTCCGCGAGGCACCAGAACCACGTGCTGTGGCGGCCGGCTCGACCGGACGGCCGCCGCGCGCCGACTTGACGGGAAGAACACGTTTTGTCTGGTTCAGTCGGATCGTTCGCCACGACTGACCGGGGAGGCGGTGTGCGACGCTCGATTCGTGCCGTGGTGACTGCCGGGGCGCTGGCGGCAGCGATGCTGGTCAGCGCCCCGGCCAGGGCCGCTAGCTGGCCGGTGCCCACCCCGAGCGGCCCGGTGCCGCCGCAGGAGGCACCGGTCGCCGGCCCGCGCAACCTCGACGGCCTGGCGGTTTCCGTCCGACGCGACGGTGGTTCACCCACCGGCGTCGAGGTGGTCTTCGACCGGACCAGCCGCACCGCTACCGGGGAGAAACCGGCCCCGGCCAGCCAGTTCGTCTTCCTGTTCGACAAGTCGATCCGGTTCAACCCCACGAAGTTCCCGACCTGCGACCAGGCGAGTCTGCGGGCGGGTGGACCGGCGGCCTGTCCGGCCGGCTCCCAGGTGGGGTCGGGTCGGGCGGAGGTGTATCCGGCCACCTCGGCCGAGGTGCTGGTGTTCAACACCCGGTACCGGAGCGGCCTGCGCGGTGTGCTGATCACCATCCCGGCCACGGGCGCGGTGTTGGCGAACACCTTCGAACCGGTCACCGGGTGCTACCGGGCGGACTACCGCTGGGGGTCGGACGAACTGCTGCCGTCACCGCTGCCCCCGCTCGACCGGGCGGCCACCACGCGGTTCCAGGTGTCGTTCGGTGCGAGCACCACCGATGAGACGGGCACCCACAGCTTTGTGGAGAGCAGCGCGCGACCAGGCCACCCCCTGACGTTCGGCCTGTGGAGCCGATTCGTCACCGGTCAGGTCGCGCTGCCCACCGCCACCGCCCACCTGGGTTGAGTCCACCTGGGGCGCGAGCCGTGAATGTCGACCAATCGGACGAAGAACCAGGAAGGTGAACAGCGGAGTTAACCGACGAAAATGCCGAATACGATGGCCGGACTCGCGTTCCACGCCGGAGGCTCTGTCCACACAGGACCAGGCGGGAACTGTCTGTCGCTGGGGGCGGGATGAGCATGCGGCTGTTCCAGATCGCCATGTCGGGGTGGCTGGCCAGTGCACTGGCCACCGCCGCCCGGCTCGACCTGGCCGAGCACCTGGCCGGCGAACCCATGTCCGCGGCGGAACTGGCCGGGGTGGTCGGCGCCGACTCGGCCGCGCTCGACGTCCTGCTGCACGTGTTGGTCGAGATGGACGTGTTCGCACAGGACGAGTCCGGCCGGTTCACCAACTCGCCCCTGTCCGAACAGTTGCGGGACGGCCATCCCCGGTCCGCCCGCCACTTCTGCCTGCTGGCCGTCGGCAGCTACGGCGCGGCGTGGCAGCACCTGGACCACACCGTGCGCACCGGCAAACCCGCGTTCCCACACCGGTTCGGCCTGCCCCTGTACGAGTACCTGGAGCAGAACCCGGACGAGGCCGCGGTCTTCGACCGGTCGATGGCCAACCTGACCGGCCTGGCCGCGCCCGAACTCGTGGCTGCCCACGACTTCTCCGCGGCGCGTCGCGTCGTTGACCTCGGCGGCGGCAACGGCCATCTGCTCGCCGCCGTGCTCAGGGCCAACCCGCACCTGGACGGGATCTGCGTGGACCGGGCGGAGGTGTGCGCCAGGGCCGGTGCGCGGCTGACCGACGCCGGGATGGCCGACCTGGTCGGCCGCCTCCACTTCCAGCCGGCCGACCTGCTCGCCTCGGTGCCCGCCGGCGGTGACGTCTACCTGCTCAAGAACGTGCTGCACGACTGCCGGCCGGACACCATCGTGCGCATGCTCACCGTGGTGCGCACCGCCCTGGTGGACACCGCGCGGGCAGCGGCCGGTTCGCGTCCCCGGCTGCTCATCGTGGAGCCGCTGAACGGTGCCGCCCCGAACTGGGTGCTGATGCTCACCAAGATGGTCATGTTCGAACAGGGCGCCCAGCTGCACACCGAGGCGGAAATGCGTGCCCTGGTGGCCCAGGCCGGGCTGCGCGTGCTGTCCGCACAGCGGCTGCCCTCGATCCACACGGTCCTGGAATGCGGTCTGCCTGACTGACGTCCCGTCCCCGACCAGGGGCGAGCCGTGCCCCGGCCACCGAGGGCACTCCCCCGCTAGGGCGTGGACCAGGTGACCGGTAGTTCCCGCAGGCCACGCACGACGCTGGCGTGCTTCCACAGCAGGTCTGACGCTGGCACGGCAAGGGCCAGACCGGGGAACCGGGTGAGCAGTTCACCGATCGCGGTGCGCAACTCCATCCGGGCCAGTTGCGCACCGAGGCAGTGGTGCGCGCCATGGCCGAAGGCCAGGTGCGGGTTGCGTTCGCGGCCCAGGTCCACCCGGTCCGGGTCGGTGAAGACCGCCTCGTCGCGGTTGGCCGAGTCCAGGTCGACCAACACGGCCTCACCCGCCCGCACCAGCACCCCGTTCAGCTCGACGTCCTCGGTGGCGACGCGGGTGAAGCCCGCGTGCGCGGAGATCGGGATCAGCCGCAGCAGCTCCTCGACCACGTCGGCCAGCCGGTGCGGACCGGCCGTGAGCGTGGCGAGCTGGTCGGGGTGGGTCAGCAGGTGGTAGACGAAGTTGCCGATCTGGTTGGCGGTCGTCTCCAGACCGGCCAGCAGCAGCGTCACCCCGAAGGTGACCAGCTCGTGCTCACTGAGCTGGCCCCGCTCGTCCCGGGCCAGGACGAGCGCGCCGAGCACGTCGTCGGTGGGTTCCTCCCGGCGTTGCGCCACCAACTCCGCCAGGTAGCCCTTGAGTTCGGTGAGGGCGGTGGCGATCCGCGCGGGGCTGTCCGCGTCGCTGGTCAACACCGCGTCGGCCCAGGAGAAGAACCGGGGCCGGTCCGCCTCGGGAACGCCGAGCAGCTCGCAGATGACCGCGCTCGGCAGCGGCTGCGCCAGGTGGGCGACGAGGTCCGCGGGCGGGCCGTGGTCGTGCACCCGGTCCAGCAGGCCCTGGGTGAGCTGACGGACCCGTGGCTCGATCTCGTTGATGCGTCGCGAGCTGAACGCGCGGGACACCAGCCGACGCAGGCGGCTGTGGTCGGGCGGGTCCATGGTGAGGATGGTGGGCTCGTGCGGAATCCGGGGTGCTGTCCTGGGAACGTCCCGGCCGACCAGGGCGGCGCGGCTGAACCGCGGGTCGGCGAGCACGGTCCTGGCGTCGGCGTGCCGGGTGACCAGCCACCCCTCGCCCCCGTAGGGCAGTTCGACCCGGCACACCGGCTGCTCACGGCGCAGCCAGGCGCACTCGGGATCGACGTCGAGGCGCCGGGGCTGGCGGAAGGGATAGCTGCGCGGCTGGTGGTCAAGGGCGGTCATGCCATCTCCTCGCGTGGTGCCGGCTGGTCAGTCGGTGGCCGCCGCCGGGGCGAGTGCTCGGTGCCGGGACAGGGCGAGCGCGCTGAGCACCGCGCCGCGGATCAGGGTGACCGGCGCGTACAGGTCCTTGCCGATCCACAGTGGAGGGTGAGGGCCGGTCAGGCCGTGCTGGAGCAGGAACTCCCGTCCCCGCCGCACCGCGTGGGCAACGCCGGCCTGGTCGGGGCGGGTCAGCAGCAACGTCTGCAGCGCGTACGCGGTCTCCTCGGCCGTGCCGTCCCACACGCCCCAGGACCCGTTGGCGCGCTGGCTGGCCAACACCCAGTCGACGGCCGCGCGCACGGCCGCGCCGTGTTCGGCCCCGCCGTGCTGGTGCAGCGCCACGGTGCAGCACAGGGTGGCGTAGAGCGGTGACACGTGCCAGCGGTCCACCCAGTGCCCGTCGGTCTGCCCGTCGCGCAGCCACCGCCCGAGCCGGGTGATGGCGTCGGCGCAGCGCGAGCTGTCCGCCGGCGCCTGGCCCAGGTAGCGGCCGAACACCTGGAGGATGCGCGAGTTGGAGATCGGTGAGGGCGCGCCAACGGGCTTGGTGGTCAGGAAGTGCGTGCCCGCGTCGTAGTCCCACAGGCACCGGGGTTGTTCGACGGTGTTGGTGGCCCACGCCCTGGCCAACAGCACGAGCGCCGAGGTTTCCGAGTCGTGGGCGAAGCCGGGCGCCGCCGGTGCGCCCTCCGTGCTGGCGTTCGCCGGCAGTTCGGCGAGCAGGCCGGCGATCCGGGCCGCCGGCACACCCGCCGCGGCCAACGCGTCGTAGACCCACGCCCGCTCGAACCAGGCCATGGAGGTCAGCCCCGGAACCGGGCCGCCCAGCCGCGCCTGGGTCTGGTCGAGGAACCGCACGGACTCGGTGTGCGCCGGCCCGGGGCGGTCCGGGCCCAGCCACGCGGCCGTGGCCGCCGCCGAACAGCCGACGATGCCCGACACCGGGTGGACGTCGGCGGATCGGGTCGCGACCGGGCCGACGAGTTCGAGGTAGTGGGTGGACACGGGATTGCGCCAGCCCTCGGCCCGCAACCGCACGAGCGGCTCGGCACTGACGTTCGACGGCAGCGCGAGGCGACGCCGATCCAGTCGCTCGTGGTCGATCCGGGCCAACCGCTCGTTGATGTCACCGACCAGTGCCGGCACCACGAGGAAGGCGACGAGGGTGCCGGGCGGTGCCGTGCCGTCGACACCGGCGAGCAGTCGGCTGGCCGCTGCCAGGCCCCGGTTGGCGCTGTCGAGCAGCCCCTGGTGCGCGGCGGCGGGGTCCCGGCCCCGGTCCAGGACGGCCAGCAGCGCCTCGACCGCGCTGAGGGTCGGCGCGAGCGCGTAGGAGCCGGGGCCGCTCCAGCTGCCGTCGCTGTTCTGGTCGTCGATCAGGAACCTGATCCGGCTCTCGTGTCCGGTGAGCCACGGAACCAGGCTGACCAGCCGCCCGGTCTCGTAGACCGACGGGTACAGTCCGCCGGTGGGATCGGCGAGGGCGTCCGCCACCAGGTCGTCCACGAGCGCCGGGACATCGGGTTCTGCTGGGTTTCGCACGATCAGCAACTCCTGCCAGGACACGGGAGGCGGACAGGTCACGGGACGAGGTTCGGGGCGCCGCCGCCGGGCGGCAACTCCTCGATGGTGACCTCGTCGACGAACATGGTGGTGGGGAACGCGGCGGGGTCGGGGTCGCCGGGCAGGATCGGCCCACCGGGACTGCCGATGACGATCAACAGTCCGAAGTAGACGGGTTGGGTGAACAACCAGCCCTTGGCGGTGGTGTCCTCGGGGGTCAGGCGCAGGTACGGCGTGCCGTCGAGGTACCAGGTGATCGAGTCCGGATCGTGGGTCCACACCGTGGTGTAGGTGTGGTAGTCGTCGCTGAGCGGGCTGCCGTCGGCGGTGCTGGTGAACGTGCCCATGCCCAGGGACGGCAGTTGGTGGCACTCCGGCGAGTGCACCACCCCGTAGACGCGCGCCGGCTCGGAGTTGACCACCTCGAACAGGTCGATCTCCCCGGACTGGTACCAGCCCTGCAACGGCTCCTGCTCGCCCAGGTGGCGCATGCGGTTGGCCCAGGCGAACATCGCGCAGTCCACACCGAGGCCGGGCGCGGTGCGCACCCTGGCCCGCACGCGGAGCGCGCCGCCGGGGGGTGGGACGAAATCCTCGCGCCGGGTTTCGATCCACGCCGACACGTAGCCGTTGTCCTCGTCGTGGGTGGCGGTCATGGCCAGGTGGCCGTCGCCGTCCAGGTGCAGGTGGGTGGTGTCGTCGGCGTAGCTCTCCATGCCCGAGGCCCAGGGCTTGCCAACGATGACCTTCCACCGCTCGTGGTCCAGCGGAGCGCCGTGGGGGCCGCGGAAGTCGTCCTTCCACAGCGGGCGCCACCCCGTCGCGTCGAGCATCGTCCCGGTCGCGTCCAATGTGTCCATGTGCCCCTCCGCGTGGGTTTCGGGTCGGCGGAACCAGTTCTGACGTTAGTGAGGGGTGCCTGTTCCGGCGCAGCCCCTAGCAGCCCCTACGCACCCCCTACTCCCACCGGGGTTTCCGGCTCACGCCGGGGCTGTTCGCCCAGTTCAGCGCGGAGGTGGGCCACCACGTCCAGCGGGGTGGGGTGCTCGTAGACCAGGCTCGGGGACAGCTCAAGACCGGTCGCCGCGGTCAACCGGTTGGCGAGTTCGATCGCGGTCAGCGAGGCGAACCCGAGGTCGAGGAAATCAGCGTCCGGGGGGATCGCCGCGGGCGTGGCGTGGCCGAGCACGGTCGCGGTCAGTGACCGCACCACGTCCAGCAGCACCTGGTCGGCGGCGGTGCGGTCGAGTCCGGCCAACCGGTGCAGCAGCGTCTCGGGTTCGGTTGCCGCCACCGGCTGGTCCGCCCCGGGCTCGGGGGTGTGCGGCTGGCACAGCTCGCGCAGCAACGCAGCCGGCTCGGCCGCCTCGTACCGCCGCCAGTCGATGTCGGTGAGCACGAGGAACGGTTGCCGCTCCGGCACGGCCCACCGCAGCTCGGTGAGCACCGATTCGGGTGTGAGCCGCTCCCCGGTGTCGGCCGCCCGGTCGTCGTGCGACCACGGCCCGCAGGCGACCGCTGTCGCGGGCACTCCCGCCTGGTGCCGTTGCCACACGAGCGCGCTGAGCACGGCGTGGCGTGCCGCGTCGGCTGGCTGGTCGGGGAAACCGAGCGTGGCCCCGAGCGCGCAGAGCACGACGAACGCGTCGAGGTGGCTGTCCCTGGTGAGTTCGTCCAGCGCCGCCACCGCTTCCGGGGTGCTGTCCACCGCGACCACCGCGGTGGGCTGGTGTTCGGCGAGCAGGTCGCGCAGGTCGTCCCGGCCGGTGCCGGGGTCCGGTTCAACGGTCACCCGGGTGCCGGTCGTGGCCAGGTCCGCCACCAGGTCGGCGATCACCGGGGTGTCGGCCTGGCTGTGGGTCAGCAGCAGGTGCTCGGCGCCGCCGTGCGCCAGGGACCGGGCGATGCGGGCACCGGTGCGGTCGACGACGCCGTCGACCAGCACCGTTCCCCTCGGTGTCCACCCGGTTCCGGTGCGCACGCGGCGGGCCGCGCGGACCAGGCGCGGCACGAACACCCCCGAGGGTCGCACGGCGACCTGGTTCTCGTCCGCGCATCCGGCGAGGACACGGCACAGCCGGCCGCGCATCCGCTCGTCCAGCACCTCGGGCAGGTCGAGCAGGCCGGCCCACGGCGCCCGCTGGTGGGCCAGCACCCGGCCGATCCCCCACGCCGACGCCTGCTCCGGGTGGGCCAGACCCGCCGAGTCACCAACGCACACCGCCCCCTGCGTGATGTTCCACAGTGGACTTCCGCCGCCCGCGTCGCGCAGTGCCCCCGCCAGGGCCAGCGACAGGTCGGGGTTCGCGGCCAGGGCCAGCAGCGAGAGCACGCCCCGCACCGGCTCGCCGTCGGTCAGCGCGGCCCGGACGCGGTCTTCGACGGCCGCCGCGTCGGGGTCCACCGCCACCTCAACGGCGGTCACGCCGTGTTCCCGCAGTGCCTGCAGCACACCGGCCACCGCACCGCGGTCGGCGCTGCCGGTCGGGAACACCACCAGCCACCTGCCGGCGACACCCCGGACGGGCAGGTCGCTGAACGCCTGCCAGGTGAGCCGGTAGCGCAACTGGTCGGTGTCGGGCCGCGCGCCGCCACCGCGCCACGCGGCCAGTGCCGCCAGCACGTCCGACAGCGACGCGTCCCGGTCCAGGTTCAGGGTGGCGGCAAAGGCGTCCAGGTCCGCGCGGTCCACCGCGTCCCAGACCTGATCGGTCCGCTCGTCCGGGGCGCCGACCGGCGAGTCCGGCACGGTCAGCCAGTAGCGCTCCCGCTGGAACGCGTAGGTGGGCAGGTCCACCCGCCGCGCGTCGGTCCCGGTGAAGAAGGCCGCCCAGTTGACATCGGTGCCGGTGGTGTGCAGCCGGGCCGCGGCGGCGGTCAGCGACGCGACCACGGGCTGGTCGCCGTGCAGCACCGGAACCACCACCGGTGCCCCGGTGGTGCCGGCCAACGCGTCCTGGGCTGTCGAGGCCAGGTCGCCGTCCAGACCCAGATCGAGCAGCGTTGTCACCCCCTCGGCGGCCAGGCGGTCCACGGCGTCGGGCACGCGTCCCGGCTCGCACCCGAGCCGCACCCAGTGCTCGGGTGCGCACAACTGGTCGGCGGTGACGGCCGAGCCGGTTGTGGTCGACACCAGCGGCAGCCGAGGCGGCCGCGCCGCCATCCGCTGCACGACGCGTCGGATCTCGGCCAGCGCACCGTCATCGGCCGACGCGCGCGCCGCCCGGCCGGTGGCGGCTGCGAGTGCGCAGGCATCGGCCAGTGGCAGCACTCCGGCGGCGTGTGCGGCGGCCAGTTCACCGACCGAGTGGCCCACCACCAGGTCCGGGTGGATGCCCCAGTGCTGGAGCGACCGGAACAGGGCGACCTGCACGGCGAACAGCGCGGCGTGGCTGACACCGGCGTGGTTCGGCGGTTGTCGCTCGGCCAACACCACCGCTCGAACCGCGGTTGCCAGCTGCTCGTCCCACTCGGCGCAGACCGCGTCCAGTGCTTGGGCGAACACCGGGAAGCGCGCGTGCGGTTCCCGCGCGATGCCGCGCAGCCGTTCGGTCCGGCCGCTGAACAGGAAGGCCGTCCTGCCGGGTCCGGTGCTGTCCGCGCCCAGCACGAGACCGGGCCACGGCTCGTCCCGGGTGAGGGCGAGCAGTTGGTCGCGGAACTCCGCCTGGGCGGTCCCGATGAGCACGGCCCGGTGTTCGAACGGGGTGCGTGTCGTCACCAGTGAGTGTCCAATGTCGACAGAGCGGAGGCCGGGGTGGCTGTCGAGGTGGTGCAGCAGCCGGTCCGCCTGGCCGCGCAGTGCCGCCGGGCTTCTGGCGGACAGCACCCACGGCACCACCGGTGGGTCTGGTTGCTCGGCCGGCGGCTGCTCGGCGACCGGAGCGACGTGTTCCAGGATCACGTGGGCGTTGGTGCCGCTGATGCCGAAGGAGGACACGCCGGCGCGGCGGGGACGCCCGGTCTCCGGCCAGGGCACCGGCTCGGTCAACAACGACACCGCACCCACCGACCAGTCCACCCGCGACGACGGCGCGTCCACGTGCAACGTGCGCGGCAACACCCCGTGCCGCATCGCCAACACCACCTTGATCACCCCCGCCACCCCCGCCGCCGCCTGCGCATGCCCGATGTTCGACTTCACCGACCCCAACCACAACGGACGACCACCCGACCGACCCCGCCCATAAGTCGCCAGAACCGCCTGCGCCTCAATCGGATCACCCAAACTGGTCCCGGTACCATGCCCCTCCACCACATCCACCTCACCCGGCCCCAACCCCGCCGACGCCAACGCCGCCCGAATCACCCGCTGCTGCGACGGCCCGTTGGGCGCCGTCAACCCATTACTCGCCCCGTCCTGATTCACCGCACTGCCCCGCACCACCGCCAACACCGGATGCCCGTTGCGCCGCGCATCCACCAACCGCTCCACCAACACCACACCCACCCCCTCACCCCACCCCGTCCCATCCGCACCCTCCGCGAACGACTTGCACCGCCCATCCACCGCCAACCCCCGCTGCCGAGAAAACTCCACAAACGCCCCCGGCGTCGCCATCACCGTCACCCCACCCGCCAACGCCAACCCACACTCCCCACCCCGCACCGCCTGACACGCCAGGTGCAACGCCACCAACGACGACGAACACGCCGTGTCCACCGTCACCGCCGGCCCCTGCAACCCCAACGCATAAGCCACCCGACCGGTGGCGATGCTGCCCGCGTTGCCGTTGCCCAGGTATCCCTCGAACTCCTCGGGAACGGTGTGCACGCGGGCCGCGTAGTCGTGGTACATCAGCCCGGCGAAGATCCCGGTCTGGCTGCCCCGCAGCGTTCGCGGATCGATCCCGGCGCGCTCGAACGCCTCCCAGCTGGCTTCCAGCAGCAGGCGCTGCTGCGGGTCCATGGCCACGGCCTCCCGGGGGGAGATCCCGAAGAACGCGGCGTCGAACGCTGCCGCGTCGTGCAGGAAGCCGCCCTCCCGCGCGTACGACGTGCCTCGGTGATCGGGGTCCGGGTGGTACAGCGCGTCCACGTCCCAGCCGCGGTCGGTGGGGAATCCCGACACGGCGTCGCCGCCGTCGGCGACCAGCCGCCACAGCTCCTCCGGTGAGTCAACGCCCCCGGGGTAGCGGCAGCTCATCGCCACGATCGCGACCAGGTCCTGGTCAGCGGGACTCGTGTGCACCGGAACCGCGGTCGCCGCCGGGGCGGGAGCCGCGGCCGCGGTGTCGCCGACCAGTTCCGCGAGCACGTGTTCGGCCAGTGCTGTCGCGTCGGGGTAGTCGAAGGCGAGCGTGCTCGGCAGGGACAGTCCGGTCGCGGCGTTGAGCCGGTTGCGCAGCTCGACCGCGGTGAGCGAGTCGAAGCCCAGTTCACTGAACGCCCGGGTGGGTTCCACCGCCTCGGGTCCCGCGTGTCCGAGCACCACGGCCACCTCGCTGCGGACGAGTGCCAGTGCCGTCTGGTGCTGTTCGTCGGGTGGCAGCGCCGCGAGCCGCTGCCAGGGGGTGGACTGGCCGGCGGCCCTGCCCGTTCCGGCGGTGCGCCGGACCGGTGTGCGGACCAGACCGCGCAACAGCGCGGGTACCGGCTCCACAGTGGACCGGGTGCGCATCGCGGCGAGATCCAGCCGCACCGGCACGAGCACGGGTTGGTCGGCGGCGAGTGCGGCGTCGACCAGCGCCAGACCTTCCGCTGTGGACAGTGCGGTGACGCCGCCGCGGGTCAGTCTGGCCCGGTCGGCGGTGCCCAGCCGGCCGGTCATGCCGCCGTCCTGCGCCCACAGCCCCCAGGCCAACGACAGACCCGGGTGTCCCTGTGCCCGGCGGTGTTCGGCGAGCGCGTCCAGGAACGCGTTGGCGGCGGCGTAGTTCGCCTGGCCGGCGCTGCCGAGCGTGCCGGCGGCCGAGGAGAACAGCACGAACGCGGACAGCGGGAACCGCCGGGTCAACTCGTGCAGGTGCACTGCTCCGTCCACTTTGGGCCGGAGCACCCGGTCCAGCTGTTCGTCGGTCAGGGCGGTGACCGTGCCGTCGTCCAGCACGCCCGCCGTGTGCACGACCGCGGTGAGCGGGTGCTCGTCCGGAATCCGCCGCAGCAGGTCGGCCACGGCGGCCCGGTCGGCCACGTCACAGGCGGCGACGCTGACCCGCGCGCCCAGTTCCGCCAGGTCGGCGGCCAGACTCACCGCGTCGGGGTCGGCCGTTCCCCGCCGGCTCACCAGCAGCAGCCGCCGCACCCCGTGTTCGGTCACCAGGTGGCGGGTGAGTGAGCGCCCCAGGCTGCCGGCCGCGCCGGTCACCAGCACCGTCCCCGCGGGATCGAACCGGACCGCGGGCCGCGCGTCGGACCGTGCTGCCCCGGCCAACCGGGGTACCCGCACCGCACCGGCGCGGATGGCGAGTTGCGGTTCCGCAGTGGCGAGCGCACCGGCCAGCGCGGTGATCGAGTGCGGCTCGTCGTCCAGGTCGATCAGCACGAACTGGTCCGGGTGTTCGGCCTGGGCGGCGCGCACCAGCCCCCACACCGGGGCGGCTGCCAGGCCGGGCAACGGCGCTGCGGCGGTGACGGCCACGGCACCTCGGGTCAGGATCGCCAGCCGGGATCCGGTGGGTTGGCCGGCGGCGAGCCAGGACCGCACCAGATCCAGCACGCGCGCCGCGCTCGCGTGTGCCGCCGCGGCCAGGTCCTCCCCCTCGGCGGGTTCGCTGGTGATGGCGGCGAGCACGACGTCCGGTGCTGGCGCGTGCTCGGTGATCGCGGCGTTGAGCGCGGCCAGGTCGGTGTGTCCGCTGGCGGTCACGCCCGCCGCGGTCAGCGACTCGACCAACCCGCCCGTATCCGGTCCGAGCACGGCGACCCGCTGGGTGGGCGCGGTGTCGGGCAGCGGCAGCACCGGCCAGTCCACCTGGAACAGTGCCTGGTGGGGCTGGGCCGCGTCGAGTTGGTCGGCGGACACCGGCCTGCTCACCAGTGCCGCGATGGTGGCCACCGGATCGCCCTCGGTGTCGTACGCGGCAACGGACACGGTGTCCGGCCCGGTGACGGCCAACCGGACCCGCAGTTGTGTGGCGCCGACGGCGTGCACCCGCACCCCGGTCCAGGCGAACGGCAGCCGCACCGCCGCGGCGGCGTCGTCAGCGGCCAGTGCCGCGCCGTGCAGCGCGGCGTCCAGCAGCGCCGGGTGCAGCAGGTAGGCGCTGGCGTCGAGGGTGTCGGGCAGCGCCACTTCGGCGCACACCGCGTCGCCGTGCCGCCACGCCGCGCGCAGCCCCTGGAACGCCGGGCCGTAGCGCACGCCGGCGCTGCCGAGCCGGTCGTAGAAACCGGTCAGGTCAACCGGGTCCGCGCCCACGGGTGGCCACGCGTCCAGCCGGGCCGGTGTCTCCGGGCCGGTGGGGGCCAGGTGGCCACTGGCGTGTCTGGTCCAGGGTTGGTCTGGTGGGGCGTCGGCGGCCCGGGAGAACAGGCTGAGCGCGCGCCGGCCGGTCTGCTCCGGTGCGTCCACGACCAGTTGCAGGTGGACACCGCCGCGTTCGGGCAGCCGCAGTGGCGCCTCGACGGTGAGTTCCTCGATCCGCTGGCAGCCCACCTGGTCGCCGGCGTGCGCCGCCAGCTCCACCAGGGCCGCCCCCGGCACCAGCACGGTGTCGCCGATCGCGTGGTCGGCCAGCCAGGGGTGGGTCTGGGTGGAGAGCAGCCCGGTGAACAGCAGCCCGTCCGTGCTGGCGAGGGTGACGGCCGCACCGAGCAGCGGGTGGTGGGCCGGGCCGAGGCCCGCCGCGGAGACCTCGGCGGGGCCACCGGTCTCGTGCAGCCAGTACCGCTGGTGTTGGAAGGCGTAGGTGGGCAGGTCCACCCGGCGCGCGGGACCGAACAGCGCGCGCCAGTTCACGGCTGCGCCGTGCACGTGCGCCTGGGCCACCGCGTTGATCGCGGTGCGCGCTTCCGGCCTGCCCCGACGCAGCACCGGCACCACCAGCGCGGCCGTGGGATCGGCCAGGCTGTCCCGTCCCATCGCGGTGAGCACGCCGTCGGGCCCGAGTTCGAGGTAGCGGGTGACGCCGGCGCGTTCCAGGCTGCGCATGCCGTCGCGGAAGCGCACGGTCTGGCGCACGTGACGCACCCAGTACTCCGGGGAACACAGTTCCGCGCCGGTGGCGAGCGCGCCGGTGAGGTTGGAGACGATCGGGATCCGCGGCGGGGCGAGGGAGAGGCTCGCGACGACCTGGTGGAAGTCGGCCAGCATGGGCTCCATGTGCGGTGAGTGGAAGGCGTGGCTGACCCGCAGCCGCCTGGTCTTGTGCCCGGCGCGCGCGCACTCGGCGGCGATGTCGCGCACCGCGTCCTCGGCACCGGAGATGACCGTCGCGTGTGGACCGTTGACTGCGGCGACACCCACCCGCTGTTCCCGGCCGGCCAGCAGCGGCAGCACCTCGTCCTCGCCGGCCTGGACCGACAGCATGGCCCCGCCGGGGGGCAGTGCCTGCATGAGCCTGCCCCGCGCCGCAACCAGTGCGGCGGCGTCGGGCAGCGACAGCACTCCGGCAACGTGGGCGGCCACCAGTTCGCCGATCGAGTGCCCGGCCAGGAAGTCCGCGCGCACGCCCCAGTGTTCGAGCAGCCGGTACAGGGCTACTTCAAGGGCGAACAGCGCGGTCTGCGTGTGCGCGGTCTGGTCGAGCAGGGCCGCGTCCTCGGTGCCGGCCTCGGCGAAGATCACCTGCCGCACCGGGTCGTCGAACTGCGCGCACACCTCGTCGAGCGCGGCGGCGAACACCGGCTGGGTCGCGTGCAGTTCACGGCCCATGCCGGGCCGTTGGCTGCCCTGGCCGGTGAACAGGAACGCGGTCTTGCCGCCCGTCGCCGCGGTGCCGACCACGACGTTGCCGGCGCTGGTGCCAGCGGCCAGCGCGGTCAGGCCGCCCAGCAGGTCCTCGCGGGTCCGGCCGACGACCGCGGCCCGGTGTTCCATGGCCGAGCGGGTGGTGGCCAGGGAGCAGGCGAGGTCGGTGAGGTCGACTCCGGTGTCGGCGAGGACGAGGTCGTGCAGCTGCCGCGCCTGGTCGCGCAGGGCCGCGTCGGTCCTGGCGTACAGCAGCCAGGGGCGCGGGGTGTGGTCGGTGTCGGCGGGATCCGCTGTGGACACGGTTGTCGCGGTGGTGGCCTCCGGTGGCGCCTGCTCGATGACGGCGTGCGCGTTGGTGCCGCTGACCCCGAACGAGGACACCCCGGCGCGTCGCACGTGCCCGGCGTCGGCACCCGCCGGATCGGGCCAGGGCATCGTCTCGGTGAGCAGCCGCACCTGTCCCTCGGTCCAGTCCACGTGCGAGGTGGGCTGGTCGGCGTGCAGGGTGCGCGGCAGCACGCCGTTGCGGATCGCCAACACCGCCTTGATCACGCCGGCCAGGCCGGCCGCCGCCTGGGTGTGCCCGATGTTGGACTTCACCGATCCCAGCCACAGTGGACGGTCGGCGGGTCGGTCCTGCCCGTAGGTGGCCAGGATCGCCTGCGCCTCGATCGGGTCACCGAGGCTGGTGCCGGTGCCGTGCGCCTCCACCAGGTCAACGTCGCGTGTGGACAGACCAGCGTTGGCCAGTGCCTGCCGGATCACCTGCTGCTGGGCCGGCCCGTTGGGCGCGGTCAGCCCGTTGCTGGCCCCGTCCTGGTTGATCGCGGTGCCCCGCACCACGGCCAGGACGGGATGGTTGTGCCGCCGGGCCTCGGACAGGCGTTCGACCAGCAGCACGGCCACGCCCTCGGCCAGCCCGGTGCCGTCGGCGCTGTCGGCGAACGCCTTGCACCGGCCGTCCGGGGCCAGCGCGCCCTGCCTGCTGAACTCCACGAACGTGCCCGGGGTGGCCATCACCGTCACCCCGCCGACCAGCGCGAGCGAGCACTCGTTGTTCCGCAGCGCCAGGCCGGCCAGGTGCAGCGCCACCAGCGACGAGGAACACGCGGTGTCCACGGTGACCGCTGGGCCGTGCAGGCCGAGGGTGTAGGCCACCCGTCCGGAGGCGATGCTGCCGGCACTGCCGTTGCCGAGGTAGCCCCGCACCGCCTCGGGCACGGTCCGCAGCCGCGAACCGTACTCGTTGTTCATCACCCCGACGTAGACACCGGTCTGGCTGCCCCGCAGTGACGCCGGGTCGATGCCACCGCGTTCCAGTGCCTCCCAGGACGCCTCCAACAGCAGCCGCTGCTGCGGGTCCATGGCGGTGGCCTCCCGCGGGGAGATCCCGAAGAACGCGGCGTCGAACTGGGCGGCGTCAGCGAGGAACCCGCCCTCGTGGGCCTGGCTGACGCCGTGGTCGGGATCGCGCAACGCGTCGAGGTCCCAACCCCGGTCGGTGGGGAACGGGGTGATGGCGTCGCGCTCGTCGAGCAGCAGCCGCCACAGGTCGGCCGGGCCGCGCACACCACCGGGGAACCGGCAGCTCATCGCCACGATGGCGATCGGCTCCGTGGCCGAGGAGCGCAGCCGCAGGTTCTGCTGCCGCAGCCGTTCGGTCTCCTTCAGCGACGCCCGCAGCGCCGCCACCACCTTCTCGTTAGGGTCAGACATCGCCCAGCTCCACGTCCACGGCGAATCCGGAACCGCCGTTGCCCAGTGCCATCTCGACCAGACCGTCCACGTCCAACGCGTCGATCGACTCCCCGGTGTCCTCGGCCGCGGGGGCGTCGTCCCGGGTGCCGGGGTGAGCCAGCCGCAGCAGGGCGTCCAGCAGTCCGGTGTCCCGCAGGCGCGCGACCGGGATCGTGGCCAGCGCACGCCGGATCTCGGCTTCGCCGGGCTCGGGCTCCTGTTCCGGTGCGCCGTCCGGGAACAGCGTGGCGCTCAGGTGGTTGGCCAGCGCCGCGGGGTTCGGGTAGTCGAAGACCAGGGTCGCCGGCAGCCGCAGTCCGGTGGCGCTGGCCAGTCGGTTGCGCAACTCGACGGCGGTGAGTGATTCGAAGCCGAGTTCCTTGAACGCCCGGTCCGGCGGAATTTCCGCCGCCGCCTGGTGGCCCAGCACGGTGGCGACCTGGCCGCGCACCAGTTCCAGCACCGCCTCGTCCCGCTGGACGTCGGGCAGACCCGCCAACCGGTCCTTGAGGCCGCTGGCGGGCGCGGTGGTGGTGACGCGCTTGGTCGGTCCCCGCACCAGACCGCGCAGCAGCGCCGGCACGGTGTCGGGTGCGGTGTTCGCGCGCAGCACCGCGGTGTTCAGCCGCACCGGCACCACCACCGGTTCGGCCGCGGCCACGGCGGCGTCGAACAGCGCCAGGCCCTCCCGGGAGGACAGCGGCACCATGCCGCCCCTGGCCATCCTGGCGAGGTCGGTGTCGTTCAGTCGGCCGGTCATGCCGCTGCGCTGCTCCCACAGTGACCAGGCCAGTGACAGCGCCGGCAGGCCGGCGGCCCGCCGCTGCCGCGCCAGGGCGTCCAGGAACGCGTTGGCGGCGGCGTAGTTCGCCTGCCCGGCCGTGCCGAACGTGCCGGCGGCCGAGGAGAACAGCACGAACGCGGCCAGGTCGTGGTCCTTGGTCAGCTCGTGCAGGTTCAGCGCGGCGTCGACCTTGGGCCGCAACACGGTGTCGAACCGCCGCGGGGTCAACGCGGACACCACGCCGTCGTCCAGCACGCCGGCCGTGTGCACGACCGCGGTCAACGGGTGCTCGGCTGGCACGCGCGCCAGCACCGCGGCGAGCTGCTCCCGTTCGGCCGCGTCGCAGGCGACGACCGCGACGTGCGCGCCGAGTTCGGTCAGCTCGGCCACGAGTTCGGCGGCGCCCTCGGCGCCCGGTCCGCGCCGACTGGTCAGCAGCAGCCGCCGCACGCCGTGGGTGGCCACCAGGTGCCGGGCCACCAGGCTGCCCAGCGTTCCGGTGCCACCGGTGACCAGGACGGTGCCCGCCGGCCACGTCCACGTCAGATCGTCCACTGTGGAGTGCGGAAGGCCGGTGAGGCGCGCGGCGTGCACGCGGCCCTGCCACAGGGCGAGCTGCGGTTCGCGCACGCTCAGCACCGCCGGCAGCAGCCGGCGGGACGCGTCCTGATCGTCCACGTCGACCAGGACGAACCGGTCCGGGTTCTCCGTCTGCGCCGAGCGCACCATGCCCCACACCGCGGCGCCCGCGGTGTCGATCCTCCCGCCGTGGTCGACGGTCACCGCACCCCGGGTGAGGATGACCAGCCGTGCCTCGGCCAGCCGCTCGTCGGCGAGCCAGTGGTGCAGCAGGCCCAGCACCTCGGTGGTGGCCGAACGCACCGCGTCGGCGTCACCCCGGCCGGCGGCCGGTGCGCCGATGCGGGACACGACCACCGCGTCCGGAACCGGTGCGCCCGCGTCGAGTGCCGCGTCCAGCGCGGCCAGGTCCGGGTAGGGGTGGACGTCCTGCCCCGCCCGTTCCAGCAGCGAGCCCACGGCGGCCTCGTCCGCACCCAGCACCGCCCACCGGGTGGGCACGGCCACCGGTTCTGCCGGTGTGGCCAGTGCTGTCCAGTCCACTTGGTACAGACAGTCCTGGCGGGTGTCGCGGGCCGAGGAGAGCTGGGCGGCGGAGACCGGCCGCACCACCAGGGCGTCGATCGACACGACCGGCGCACCGGTCGGGTCGCTGACCGCCAGGGACACCTCGTGCTGGCCGGAGGCCGCGATGCGCACGCGCAGCGCCTCGGCCCCGGCGGCGTGCAGGGTGACGTTGTTCCACGAGAACGGCAGGTGCGCCGGCGGCAGCGGACCACCGTCCCCCTCGGCCGAGGTACCGGCCAGTGCCATCGCGTGGGTGGCGGCGTCCAGCAGTGCCGGGTGCACGCCGTAGCGGCTCGCGTCGCCCCGCTGGTCGGCGGGCAGACGCACCTCGGCGAAGACCTCGAAGCCGCGTCGCCAGGCCGCCCGCAGCCCCTGGAACGCCGGCCCGTGCCGGTAGCCGCGCTCGGCAAAGCCCTGGTAGAAGTCGGTGACGTCCAAAGTGGTCGCGCCGGGTGGCGGCCAGTTCCCGGTCAGCTTGCACGAGCGCGCGGCCGCGGCCTGCTCGTCGGGGGTGGTGGTGGCCAGGACCCCGGTGGCGTTGCGGGTCCAGGCCCGCTCGGGCGCGTCCGCGCGCCGCGAGTGCAGGTCCAGGCTGCGCCGGCCCGACTCGTCGGGCGCGCCCACCACCAGTTGCACCAGCACCGCGTCGTCGTCCGGCACCACCAGCGGCGCCTGCAGCGTCAGCTCCTCGATCCGGTCACAGCCGGCCTGTTCGCCCGCGTGCATCGCGAGTTCCAGGATCGCGGTGCCCGGCAGCAACACCGTGTCCAGCACGGCGTGGTCGGCGAGCCAGGGCTGGGTCCGGGTGGACAGGCGCCCGGTGAGCAGCAGCCCGTCGGAGTCGGCCATCCGCACCACCGCGCCGAGCAGCGGGTGCTCGGCAGGGCCGAGGCCGGCCGCGGACACGTCAGCGGTGGTGGTGGTGCCGGTGGGCAGGCGGTAGTGCTGTCGTTGGAAGGCGTAGGTGGGCAGGTCGACACGCTGGGCACCGGTGCCGGCGAACACCGCGGCGAAGTCCACGGCCACCCCGTGCACGTGCAGCTCGGCCAGGGAAGTCAACAGCCGAGGCATGCCGCCCTCGTCGCGGCGCAGGGAACCGAGCGCGACTCCCGTGGGGTGGTCGAGTTCGTCAAGTGTCTGCTGCACGCCCATGGTGAGCACCGGGTGCGGGCTGACCTCCAGGAACACGGTGTGGCCCGCGGCGGCGAGTCCGCGCACCGCCTGGTCGAAGTGGACGGTCCGCCGGAGGTTCTCATACCAGTACTCGGCATCACAGCTGGCCGTGTCGATCGGTGCTCCGGTCAGTGCGGAGTGGAACGGCACGGTCGAGGACACCGGAGTGATCCCGGCCAGCGACGCCAGCAGTTCGTCGCGGATCGTCTCGACCTGTGCCGAGTGTGACGCGTAGTCCACCGGGATCCGCCGCGCCCGCACCCCCTCCACCGCACACCGGGCCAGCAGCCCCTCCAGCGCCTCCACCTCACCGGAGACCACCGTGGACCCAGGGCCGTTGACCGCGGCCACCGACAACCGACCACCCCA
>NZ_JAMTCK010000009.1 GCF_024171785.1 Goodfellowiella coeruleoviolacea | reverse complement strand
TCACCGCGGATGTCAACGCCACGCTGCAGCAGATCGCGGAGTTGACCGCGGCCGGCTGTGACATCGTGCGGGTGGCCTGCCCGTCGCAGGACGACGCGGACGCGCTGCCGGCGATCGCGCGCAAGTCGCAGATCCCGGTGATCGCCGACATCCACTTCCAGCCCAAGTACGTGTTCGCCGCGATCGAGGCCGGGTGTGCCGCGGTGCGGGTGAACCCGGGCAACATCAAGAAGTTCGACGACAAGGTCAAGGAGATCGCGCAGGCCGCCAAGGACCACGGCACGCCGATCCGGATCGGGGTCAACGCGGGCTCGCTGGACCCTCGGCTGCTGGCCAAGTACGGCAAGGCCACGCCCGAGGCGCTGGTGGAGTCGGCGCTGTGGGAGGCCTCGCTGTTCGCCGAGCACGACTTCCACGACATCAAGATCTCGGTCAAGCACAACGACCCGGTGGTCATGGTGCGGGCCTACGAGTTACTGGCCGAGTCCTGCGACTACCCGCTGCACCTGGGGGTGACCGAGGCGGGGCCGGCGTTCCAGGGCACCATCAAGTCGGCGGTGGCCTTCGGCGCGCTGCTGCGGCAGGGCATCGGTGACACCATCCGGGTGTCGCTGTCGGCGCCGCCGGTGGAGGAGGTCAAGGTCGGCGCGCAGATCCTGCAGTCGCTGAACCTGCGGCCGCGCAAGCTGGAGATCGTGTCCTGCCCGTCCTGCGGCCGGGCCCAGGTCGACGTCTACACACTGGCCGACCAGGTCACCGCGGGTCTGGAGGGCTTGGCGGTGCCGCTGCGCGTTGCGGTGATGGGGTGTGTGGTGAACGGGCCGGGTGAGGCGCGCGAGGCCGACCTGGGCGTGGCGTCGGGCAACGGCAAGGGGCAGATCTTCGTCAAGGGCAAGGTGATCAAGACCGTGCCCGAGGCGCAGATCGTGGAGACCCTCATCGAGGAGGCCATGCGCCTGGCCGAGGACATGGACCCCGCCGATGGCGTGGGCAAGCCGGTGGTGGTGACGGCCTGAACCGACCGCTGACGGCACCGGCGGTCACGCGGTGCGGAGCGTGACCGCCGGTCGGCGGTTTTCCGTTGTCCGCCACGGTTTCGGCCGTGCCGCGCGGCTTGATGGACGGGCAGCGGCGACCTCGACCACCGGTTGTGTCCGGCACGTGACCCGTCGTACAGTCGAATCGCCCCGGTCGGCCGGAATCCCCCCGGATCTCGGCGGGGCGCTGACAGGTCCGTGCTGTCCGCACACGGCCGGGAGGAACGCCAGAGGTGTATGGCAGGCTTCGCGTGGATGTGCTCGGACCCCTGCGGGCGTGGCTCGGCGACACCGAGGTCGCGCTCGGCACCGCGCGCCAGCGAGCCACGTTCGCCGTGCTGGTCGGCCACGCCGCCGAGGGCGTCTCCTACCGCGATCTCGTCGACGGCGTGTGGGGGGCCTGCCCGCCGGCCACCGCGCACGGCAACCTGCACACCTACATCTCCGGCCTGCGCAGCGCGCTCGGGCCGGCCCGCGACCTGTTGGCCACCACCGCGCGCGGCTACCGGTTGCAGTTGGACGAGGCCGACGTGGACAGCCTGGCCTTTGCGCGCTGCCGGTCCGAGGCGGACCGGCGGATGCTCGCCGGCGACCTCGAAGGCGCCGTCGACGCGCTGACCCTGGGGCTGGGCCTGTGGAAGGGCGAGGCGTACGCGGCCGTGCCCGGGCCGTTCGCCGAGTTGGAGAGCCAGCGACTGGCCGAGGCGCGCGTTGCCGCGCTCGAACAGCGCGCCCGGCTGCTCATCGAGGCGGGGCACCACATCGAGGTGGTCGCCGATGCCGCCGACCTCGTGCGCGAGCAGCCGCTGCGGGAGTCCGCCTGGGAGCTGCTGGTGCTCGCGCTGCACCGGTGCGGCCGGCACGCCGAAGCACTGGCCGCGGCCGAGCGAGCCCGGCAGACCCTCGCCGACGAACTCGGTGTGCCGCCCGGCCCCGACCTGGCCGGCCTGCACGCCCGGGTGCGTGCGGACGTCCAGCCCCGCACCGGCCGGCCGGCATCGACGGCCACCGCTCGCCGCTCCGCCGGCCCGGTGGTGCCCGAGTCGGTTCAGGACGCGCTGGCCACGCACCCGCGCCTGCCGCTGCTGGGCCGGGACGCCGACGTCGACCGGCTCCGCCACCTGGTCGCGGACGTGTCCGCGACCAGGACCGGCCGGGCCGTCTGGATCGAGGGCGACGTGGGCACGGGCAAGTCCGCCCTGCTGCTCGCCGGTCTGCACGGCGCGGCCGAGCAGGGCTGCGCCCTGGGGTGGGCGCGCGCCGACGAACTGCTCGGCCGGTTCGACCTGCAGGTGGTGCTGAACTGCTTCAGCGCCGACCTGGCCGCCACCGGCCGGACCACCCCCGACCGCGCCCAGGCCGGTGTCGAGGACCGCGTGGTCGACCTGGTCGTGCGTGCCTGCGCCACCGCGCCGCTGATCATGGTGGTCGACGACCTGCACTGGGCGGACCGCGCCACCATCCGGCTGTGGCACCGGTTGATCCGCGCCACCCACGACCTGCCGCTGCTGCTGGTCGCCACCTCGCGCCCGCCCCGGGCCCGCGCCGACCTCGACCGACTCCGCCAGGCCGTGCTGCACGCCAACGGCACCGTGTTCGACCTCGGGCCGCTCACCGCGGCCGAGTCCGAACAGCTCATCCGCGCGACGGCCGGGGGCTGTGCCCGGTGGACCGCGCAACGCCTCGCCGCGCAGGCCTCGGGCAACCCGCTGCGCCTGGTGGAACTCGGCCGTGCGCTGCGCCAGCGGAAGGCGGCGGCCCCGCTCGTGCCGCCGGTCGAGTCCGGTGCTCCGGAACCTGACGCCGGGGAGTTCGGCACCGCGGAGTTCGGTGCTGGGGAGTTCGGTGCCGAGGAGTTGGGCGGGGCTCGGCTGGACGTGCCCGCGGGCAGCGCGGTGACCGAGGCCCAGCGGACCCTGCTGGCGTTGTCCACCGGCTCGGTGCGGGCGCTGCGCGCGGCCGCGCTGCTCGGTGTGGAGTTCGCCGGGTCGGACCTGGCGCTGGTGTCCGAACTGCCGCCCGACACGGTCCGGGCCGCACTCGACGAGGCGATCGCCGCCCAGGTGCTCGTCGAGGAACACGGCGTGCTCGCCTTCCGCACCGACGCGTTGTGGCGCGCGGCGTACGAACGCGTGCCCGGACCCATCCGAGCCCCGCTGCGGCGCCAGTTCGCCGAGACCCTGGCCGCCGCGGCCGGTCCCGCCGGCCCCGGCGGATCCTTGCGACTGAGTCGGGACCTTTGACCCTGGGCCCGCCCACCTCCGGCGTTGAGAATGGGCTCAGCTGCTTCGGGCGACGAGCACGGCCGGCCACCAACTCCCCCTGGTTGGCCAGTCCGCGTCGCCGGGCCGTCGCCCGATCCAGCCTGCCGGGTTGGCCTGGGTGGACGACGTCGCGCGGCCAGGCCAACCCCTGGCAGGCGCCCGGTCAACCAGCCTCCGCCGGGCACCGCAGACCGGATGGAGGGTTCTTGAAGATCACGGTGAAGAGTTCCTGAAGCCACCCCTCGCACACTTCTGACGACCGGCAACGAGAGGTGCCAGGAGGCCACGGTGAACTTGGTGACAGTGCTTGTGCGGGCAGTGGATCCGTTGACCCGCATGGCAATCAGCAGCCACCTCAATTCTCGGCCGAACATCCAGGTCGTTCCGGACGAACGACACACCCGGGTGGATGTCGCCGTGGTTGTCGCCGACCGGATGACCGTGGAGGTGGTGTCCGCACTGCGCAAGATGAAGGCGGCCGTGGGTGTGCCGGTGGTGCTGATCGCCGGGGAGATCAGCCGCACCGAGCTGCTCACCATTGTGGAGTGCAACGTCGTGGCGGTGCTGCCGCGTGCCTCGGCCACCGCCGACCGCATCGAGAACGCGGTGCGGACCGCTGCCTCCGGGGGCGGCGTGCTGCCCTCGACCATGCTCGGCGACCTGCTCAAGCAGGTCGAGCAGGTGCACCGCGAGGTGCTGTCGCCGCACGGCCTGCACACGTCCGGCCTGACCCCCCGCGAGATCGACGTGCTGCGCCTGATGTCGGACGGGCTGAACACCTCGGAGATCGCCATGAAGCTGTGCTTCTCCGAGCGGGCGGTGAAGCGGGTCATCTCCGGGATGACCACCCGGCTCAAGCTGCGCAACCGGCCGCACGCGGTGGCCTACGCGCTGCGCAAGGGCGTGATCTGACCCTCGGGCGGCCCGCGCGGCGGCGGTTGTCACCGCAGGACCGCGTGGCCGGTTCGGGTCAACCGTCGCGCTGGACGGGCTTGTGCTCACCGTGCACGGTTGAGCGGCTCGGTGTGATCACCCGAATGGGCCTGCGCGAAATGTCGACTCGCGGGGTTTGCAAAGTCAACTCGCGGGGCGGGGCCAGGCGGCGCGGTGCAGGCGGGCGGTGAGGGTGCGCAGGTGCTCCACCAGTTCGGGGGGTTCGTGGATGTCGAACTCGAAGCCGAACGCGGCCACCCACACCGCCAGGTGGTCCAGGCTGTCCGAGCCGATGCGCAGGGTGCAGGTGTGCTCGTCGATGGGCTCCACCACGCCGAGGCTGGGTGGGACCTGGTCGGCCACGGCCGTGGCCGAGCCGTGCATGGTGAGCACCGCCTGGTAGCGCTGGCGGTTGGCGGTCAGCTCCGCGGCGAGGTACTCGGCCAGGTCCTCGGTGGGCAGCGGTCGTGGCGTGAACCGGGGGCCGGTCGGCACGCGCAGGGACACCCGGTCGATGCGGAAGGTCCGCCAGTCCGACCTGTCGATGTCCCAGGCGAACAGGTACCACCTCCGTCCACTGTGGACCACACGGTAGGGCTCGACATCGCGCCGGGTCTGGCTGCCGGAGTGGGCGCGGTAGTCGAAGCGCAGCCGGTGGTGCTCGCGCACGGCCGAGGCGATCGCGGTCAGGGTCGCCGGCTCGACCGTCCGGCCCCGCACCGGCGTGGCCACCACGGCCGAGCTGAGCGTGCTGACCTGGTGGCGCAGCCGGGACGGCAGCACCTGGTCCAGCTTGACCAGGGCGCGCAGCGAGGTCTCGGCGATGCCGGTGATCGCGCCGGCCGCGGCCGTGCGCAGGCCGACCACCACCGCGACCGCCTCCTCGTCGTCGAGCAACAGCGGCGGCAGCGAGGTGCCCGCGGCCAACTCGTAGCCGCCGCCCACCCCGCCCATCGCGTTGATCGGATAGCCCAGGTTCCGCAGCTTGTCGACGTCCCGGCGCACGGTCCTCGGGCTCACCCCGAGCCGCTGCGCCAGTTCCGGTCCTGACCAGCCGCGCCTGGCCTGGAACAGCGCCAGCAGGCGGAGCAGTCGCGCCGAGGTCTCCAACATGGGTGGATTCTCGCCCGCATCGCGGCCAGGAACTGACCGCGGCCGCTCCTAGTGTGCGCCGCATGCCACTTCACGACGCAGAACCCATGACCATCCTGGTGACCGGCGCGACCGGCACCGTGGGCCGCCCGCTTGTCGAACAACTGTTGGCCGCCGGCCACCGGGTCCGCGCCCTCACCCGCGACCCGGGCCGCGCGAACCTGCCCGAGGGCACCGAGGTGGTGGCTGGTGAACTCGCCGACACCGCCAGCCTGGCCCCGGCCTTCGCCGGAGTCCACGCCGCGCACCTGATCACCTTCAACGGCGCGGACTTCGCGCCGCTGCACAACGGCGCCGAGATCGTGGACATGGCGGTGCGCGCCGGGGTGCGCCGGGTCACCGTGCTCAGGGGCGACCTGGACCGGGGCCCACTGGAGCAGGCCGTGGTGGCCAGCAGTCTGGAGTGGACGGACCTGGCGCCGGTCGAGTTCATGTCCAACGCCCTGGAGTGGGCGGAGTCCGTGCGCACCGAGGGTGTGGTCCGCGAGCCGTTCGCCGACGCGAAGAGCGCGATGGTCCACGAGGCGGACATCGCCGCTGTCGCCGCGACCGCGCTGACCACTGACGGCCACGGCGGACGGGAGTACTGGCTGACCGGGCCGCAGGTGTTCACCCCTCCCGAGAAGGTGCGCACGATCAGCGAGGTGCTCGGTCGCGAGGTGCGCTACGTCGAACTCAGCCAGGACGAGGTGGTTGCGCAGTGGCGCCGGTCCGGATACTCCACATCGGACATCGAGTTCTTCCTGGCCATGCGCACCAACCCGCCTGAGGCCGGCTACACCGTGCTGCCCACGGTCGAGCAGGTCACCGGCAGGCCCGCCCGGACCTTCGCCCAGTGGGTGCGGGAGAACGCCGCGGCTTTCGGCGGCTGACCGGGGGGCGGGAACCGGTCCGCCCGCCCCGGACGGTGCTCCTGGGCGGGCGGACCGGATGTCGCGGCGGCCCGGTCAACGCCGAGCCGGCTCGCTCACCAGGTGACGGGCAGCGCGTAGACCCCGTAGACGGCGGCGTCGTGCTTGAACGGGATCTGGTCCAGCTCCGCGGCCAGCCGCAGGGTGGGGATGCGGCGGTAGAGGGTGCTGTAGACGACCTGGAGTTCCATCCGCGCCAGCGGCTGGCCGAGGCACTGGTGCACGCCGAAGCCGAAGGCCACGTGGCGGCGGGCGTCGCGCTGGATGTCCAGCCGGTCCGGGTCGTCGAACACCTCGGGGTCGCGGTTGCCGATGTCGTTCGGGAAGATCAGGCCCTCGCCGGCGCGGATGACCTGGCCGGCGATCTCGATGTCGGCCAGCGCCACCCGGCGCCGCCCGGAGTGCGTGATGTTCAGGTAGCGCAGCAGTTCCTCGACCGCGCCGGCGACCAGCTTGGGGTCGTCGGAGTCGCGCAGCAGCGCCAGCTGGTCGGGGTGTTCCAGCAGGGTCAACGTGCCGAGCGCGATCATGTTCGCGGTGGTCTCGTGCCCGGCGATCAGCAGCAGCACGCCCATGGAGGCGGCGTCCCGCTGGGTCAGCTCCCCGGCCTTGATCCGCTCGGCCAGTCCGGACAGCAGGTCCGCCCCGGGGTCGCGGAGCTTCTCCCCCATCAGGTTGTCCAGGTAGCCGTGCAGGTTTCTGGAGGCGGCCGCCCGCTCCTCCGGGGTCGCCTCCCGGTTGATCATGACCTTGCTGTTGGCCTGGAAGAAGTCGTGGTCGGCGTAGGGCACGCCGAGCAGCTGGCAGATCACCAGTGAGGGCACCGGCAGGGCGAACGCCTCGACCAGGTCCACCGGCTTGGGTCCGGCCAGCATCTGGTCGATCAGCTCGTCCACGATCCGCTGCACGCCCGGCCGCATCGCCTGGATGCGCTTGATGGTGAACGGCGCCGCCACCATCCGCCGCAGCCGGGCGTGCTCGGGGTCGTCCATCAGGATGAAACCGATGCCCACCTGCTCGGGGTTGATCGGCGCGCTGCTGGGGTAGCCGGGCCGGGTGATGTCGGCACTGACCCTGGGATCGGCCAGCAGGGTCCGCTGCTCGACGTAGCGGGTCACCAGCCACGGCGTGCTGCCGTCCCACAGCCGGACCCGGGTGAGCGGGCCCTCCTGCTGCAGGGCCCGCAGCGCGGGCGGTGGGTCGAACGGGCACTTCGCCGCCCTGGCCATCGGGAATTCCGGAGTCTCGGCCGGACTCGCGGCGGCCGAGTTCACCGTGCTGGTCATTGCCTTCCTTCCACTGGAACCCGCGCCGCGCCCACGGCGGGAGTTCCCGGCTGGGGGAACAGGGGATCACTGAACGGAGAGCGAACCGGCCCGGGGTGTCAGCGGCTGGGGCGGGGCCGGGGCCGGTTGGGTCGGGGCGACCAGCTCCTGCCGGCGCAGCCGGGTCTGCTTGGGCATGTTCCAGCCCAGCACACCGATGAGACGGCCGTCCCGCTGGTAGCGCGCGACGAACCGGCGGTCGGCCACGTCACCGTCCACAACGGACACCTCGGCGTCGGCGGACAGCACCCCGTACACCTGGATCTTGGCGTCGAACTGGTCGGTCCAGAAGAACGGCACCGGCGCGTAGGGCCGCCCCTGGCCGAGGATGGCGGCGGCGACCGCCCTGGCCTGCTCGGTGGCGTTGGTCCGGTTCTCCAGCCGGACCAGGCGCCCGAGCCCCTCGTGGTGCCAGCGGGCCACGTCGCCCACGGCGTAGACGCCCTCCGCCGCCCGGCAGTGCGCGTCGCACACCAGTCCGTTGTCCAGCCGCAGGCCGCTGTCGGCCAGCCACTCGGTGGCCGGGGTGGCGCCCATCGCCACCACGACCACGTCGGCGGGCAGCACCGCGCCGCCGGCCAGCCGCACCCCGGTGACCCGGCAGCCCGCGCCGACCAGGCCGGCGACCCCGGTGCCGAGCCGCAGCTCGACCCCGTGCTCGGTGTGCAACTGGGCGAGCAGCCCCGCGACCACGGGGCCGAACTGGCTGGCCAGCGGGGCCGGCTGCGGGCCGGCCACGGTAACGGCCACGCCCATGCCCCGCGCGGTGGCGGCGATCTCCGCGCCGAGCACCCCGTCCCCGACGACCACGAGCCGCGTCGCGGCCAGCAGGTCCGCGCGCAGCGCCACGGCGTCGTCGAGGGTGCGCAGCACGTGCACGCCGGCCAGGTCGGCCTGGCCGGGCAGCACGCGGGGGCGCAGCCCGGTGGCCACGACAACGGCGTCCGCCCGCAGCGCGCGGCCGGACGCGGTGCGCACGGTGCGGGCCGCCAGCTCCAGGCCGACCGCCGGGTCACCGAGGATGAACTCGGCGTCCAGCGCGGACAGCGCGTCCGGCGCCCGCAGCTGGGTCCGCTCCGGCTCCCAGGTGCCGGCCAGGACCTGTTTGGACAGTGGTGGCCGGTCGTAGGGCAGGTGCGGTTCGGCGCCCAGCACGGTCAGCTGACCGGAAAAACCCTTGCGGCGCAACGCGTCCGCAGTGGCCAGCCCGGCTGCGGAGGCACCGACCACCAGCACGCTGGTGGGTGCGCTCACGCGTTCTCGCTCAGCTCGATCGCGGCGGCGGGGCACACGCTGGCGGCCTCGCGGACAACGTCGTGCAGGTGCTCGGCCGGCGTCTCGTCGAGCAGGACCACGATGCCGTCGTCCTCCCGCTGGTCGAACACCTCCGGCGCGAGCAGCACGCACTGGCCGGCACCGCAGCACTTGGCCTCGTCCACACTGACCTTCATCGACAATCTCCTCTGGTTGACAACCCGTCGGCACCGTTGGCGCGACGGGATCGGTCCACGACCGGCTGGATCGCGGGTGTCCACCGGGCTCACCCGCTGGGCGTGACCGGGGCCAGCCACAGCCCGACGATCGCGTCGATCAGCCCTGTGGCGGTGGCCTCCCAGGTGGGCCGGGCCGTGGTGGTGTCCTCGGCGAGGGCGCGCTCCCGCTCGGCCGACATGTGCACGATCAGCTGGCGGGCCATGGCGCCGCGCTCCAGGTGCACCGGCAGCGGCAGCGCGGGCAGGCACCGGTTCAGCCCCTCGACGATCCGCTGCAGCGACGGCGAGGTGAGCGACTCCTCGATCATGATCGCCCGGAGCGCCGGTTCGGTCATCACCTGGGCGGCGAACCGGGCGAACCACGAGGGGCTGCCCAGTTCGGCCAGGTGCTCGGTGCTCGGCCGCACCAGGCAGGCGACCCAGTCCCGCACGCCAGCCGTGTCGTCGATCTCGGCCAGCATCCGCTCGCGGATGAGTTCGATCTGCTCGCTGTGCCGGCGCACGATCGCCCGCACCAGGTCCGCCTTGGTACCGAAGTGGTAGCCGACGGCGAAGTTGTTCCCCTGCCCCGCGGCCTCGCTGACCTGCCGGTTGGACACGGCGAACACCCCGTGCTCGGCGAACAACCGCTCCGCCGCGGCCAGGATGGCGTCGCGGGTCGCGTTGACCCGCTCGGCCCGCCCGGTCCGGCCCACCATCGTCACCACCGCACCGGGACTTCGCGCAGGCCACCCACCACCAGGCCCTCGACGCGGCGCAGCTCGTCGGCGGGCACGGCCAGCTCCAGGGTGGGCAGCCGGCGCAGCAGCACCTCCAGCACGACCTGCAACTCGGTGCGGGCCAGCGCCTGCCCCAGGCACGAGTGCGCGCCCGCGCCGAAGGCCAGGTGCGGGTTGGGGCTGCGGCCCAGGTCCATGTCCTCGGCGTGGTCGAACACGGTCTCGTCGCGGTTGGCCGAGGCCATGCTGCACACCACGGTGGTGCCCCTGGGCAGCACCGTGCCGGCCACCTCGACCTCCTCGGTGATGTAGCGCGGCATGCCGAATCCGGGGTTGGCGTCCAGCCGCAGCGCCTCCTCCACGGCCGTGCGCACCAGCGCCGGGTTGGCCAGCAGCTGCTCCCAGCGGCCGCGGTCGGCCAGCAGCATGGCCACCATCTTGCCGATCATGTTGGCCGTGGTCTCGTGTCCGGCCATGAGCAGGCCCTGCCCGGTGGCCACCAGGCCGGCGTCCGGCATGTGGGCACCGGCGGCGTCGGTGTCGGTGATCAGCACGCTGAGCAGGTCATCACCTGGCTCGGCGCGCTTGGCCGCGATGTGGCCGGCCATGTACCGGGCGAACTCGGCCTGCGCCGCGTCGACCTCGGCCTGGCTGAAGCGGGTCAGGTTGAGCAGCGCGTCCGACCAGTGCGAGAAGCGGTCCCGGTCGGCCTCGGGCACGCCGAGCATGTCGCAGATCACCCACACCGGCAGCGGGAAGCCCAGGCTCGCCTTGAGGTCGGCGGGGTGCCCCTTCCGGACCATCTCGTCGATGAGCTGGTCGGCCATGGCCTCGATGCGGGGCCGCAGCGCCATCATCCGCTTGGCCGTGAACCACTTGCTGATCATGCGCCGCCACAGCTGGTGCCCCTCGCCGCTCTGCGGCAGCACCGTCGCCATCTCGCTGTTGAACACCCCGCCCGACTCGTTGGTGGAGATCCGGGCGGCGTCGTCCGCGTTGAGCGCCCGCGTGAACCGCGGGTCGGACAGCACCTGCTTGACGTCCGCGTAGCGGGTGATCAGCGTGGCCTCGTCGCCGCTGGGCAGGGACACCCGCGCGACCGGGCACTGCTGCCGCAGCTGGGCCCACTCCTCCGGCGGCTCCAGCGCCGTCCGGCTGGGAATCGGGTAGCTCAACACCTGCTCGCCCTGGCTCACCACAACCTCCATCGTCGTTCGTCGCGCATCCGAGTCAAGTCGCCTGACTGATATAAGTCAAGCAGTTGACTTAAACTCCGCCGCGAGTGACCCGCGTCCCCCGACTGCGACCCCCCGACTGCGACCCGCGAAAGGCCATCGCCATGCCCGACGTCCCTGCCGAACCCGATCGGCCGGCCACCCCGCCGCGCCCGAACACCGTGGTGCTGGTGCTGGCCTTCGGCGGGATCGTGGTCTCGCTGATGCAGACCCTGGTCATCCCCCTGGTCCCGCAGCTGCCCCGGCTGCTCGACGCCGCGCCGGCCGACACCAGCTGGGCGATCACCGCCACCCTGCTCGCCAGCGCCGTGGCCACACCCGTGGTGGGCCGGCTGGGCGACATGTACGGCAAGCGGCGCATGCTCCTGCTCAGCCTGTGCCTGCTGGTGGCCGGCTCGGCCGTGGCCGGCCTCAGCGACTCGCTGGCGCCGATGATCGCCGGGCGGGCCCTGCAGGGCCTGGCCGCCGGGGTGATCCCGCTCGGCATCAGCATCATGCGCGACGAGCTGCCCGCCGACCGGCTCGGCTCGGCCACCGCGCTGATGAGCGCCTCCCTGGGGGTGGGCGGCGCGCTCGGTCTGCCGGCCGCCGCCCTGCTGGCCGAGCGCACCGACTGGCACGTGCTGTTCTGGACCGCGGCCGGCCTGGGTGTCCTGGTCATCGTGCTGGTGTGCGGCCTGGTGCCGGAGTCGGCGGTGCGCAGCGGTGGCCGCTTCGACCTGGTGGGCGCGGCCGGCCTGTCGGTCGGGCTGTTCTGCCTGCTGCTGGCCATCTCCAAGGGCGCGGACTGGGGCTGGGGCAGCGGCAGCACGATCGGCCTGTTCGGCGCGGCTGTCGTGGTGCTGCTGCTGTGGGGGTGGTGGGAACTGCGCACCCGGCAGCCGCTGGTGGACCTGCGCACCACCGCGCACCGCCAGGTGCTGATCACCAACCTCGCCTCGGCCGTGTTCGGCTTCGCCATGTTCGCCATGTCCCTGGTGCTGCCACAGGTGTTGCAGCTGCCCACGGCCACCGGCTACGGCCTGGGCCAGACCATGCTGGTGGTCGGCCTGGTGCTGGCGCCGTCCGGCCTGGTGATGATGGCCACGGCCCCGCTGTCCGCGCGCACCTCCAGGGCCAGGGGCCCCAAGGTGACGCTGATGCTGGGGGCCGTCGTGGTGGCGGTCGGCTACGGCCTCGGCGTCGCGCTGATGTCGGCGGTCTGGCACCTGGTGCTCGTCTCCACCGTGATCGGAGCCGGCATCGGCCTGTCCTACGGGGCCATGCCCGCGCTGATCATGTCGGCCGTGCCGGTGTCCGAGACGGCCGCGGCCAACAGCCTGAACACGCTGATGCGCTCGATCGGCACCTCGATGGCCAGCGCGGTGGCCGGCGTCATCCTGGCCCAGCTGACCGTCCCGCTCGGCGCGACCGCCGTCCCCTCGGCCACCGGCTTCCGGGTGATCATGGCGCTGGGCGCCACCGCGGCCCTTGTCGCCCTCGCGATCGCCGCGTTCCTGCCCGGCCGCGACCGGGCTTCCAGCGCACCGGCACCGGGTCCGGCCACCCAGGACCCGGTGCGGGCGCCCTCGTCCCGCCGCTGAACCCCCGCTCCGTCCGGGGCGGTGAAACGCACCGCCCGCCGGCCCGTGGCGTTGCGCGTGAGCCGCGCTCGTCCCGCACGCCCGCGGGCCGCCACGACGGGCTGTCGATCGTGTCCGGGTTATGTTGATCAGCGATTCGGAATGGTCGTCTCCTCCTGGTTGGAGTCCTCGGTGAGCCCGCGTGAGCGCGTTCGCGTCGTGGTCGACGCACCCCTGTTCCAGAAGCTGATCACCCTGGTGATCGTGGTCAACGCCATCACCCTGGGCTGTGAGACCTCACCCGTCCTGACGCAGCGCTACGGCGGCCTGTTGCACGTGGTGGACCGGGTCGCCCTGGTCATCTTCGTCGTCGAGGTGGCCGCCCGGGTGTACGCGCACGGTCGGCGGTTCTTCCGCGATCCCTGGAACTGGTTCGACACCGTCATCGTCGGCGTCGCCGTGCTGCCCACCTCGGGCAGCTTCGGGGTGCTGCGCGCGCTGCGGATCCTGCGCGCGCTCCGGCTGATCTCCGTGGTGCCCAGCATGCGCCGCGTGGTCGCGGCACTGCTGGCCGCCGTGCCAGGGATGGCCTCCATCGCGGCGCTGCTGGTGCTGGTGCTGTACGTGTCGGCGGTCATCGCCACCAAGCTGTTCCACACCAGCGCGCCCGAGCACTTCAACGACCTGGGGTCGTCGCTGTTCACCCTGTTCCAGGTGATGACCGGCGAGGCGTGGTCGGAGGTGGCCAGGACCGTGATGACCGAGCAGCCGCTGGCCTGGATCTTCTTCGTCACCTTCATCGTGATCACCACGTTCACCGTGCTCAACCTGTTCATCGCGGTCGCGGTCAGCGCGATGGAGGACCAGGTCACCAGGGAGCAGGCCCGGCACGAACGCCAGGAAGCCACCGCCAACGCCGCCATCCTGGACGAGCTGCGCGCCCTGCGCCTGGAGGTGCGCTCCCTGCGCGAACGACACCAGGAGCCGGTCCAGTGAGTCCGATCCGGTGAGTCCGGTCTGGGCAGTCCGGTCCGGGCAGTCCGGTCCGGTGAGTCCGGTCTGGGCAGTCCGGTCCGGGCGGTCCGGCCCCGGCTCGCGGGGAGGTGGCTCGGGTGGCCTACAGGTCGAGGACCAGGCGCGGCGAGCACGACCGCGACACGCAGATCATCATCACGTCCGCCGTGGCCTTCTCCTCGTCGGTGAGCACCGAGTCGCGGTGGTCGGGGCGGCCGGACAGCACGGTGGTCTCACAGGTGCCGCAGGTGCCTTCCCGGCAGGAGGACAGCACCGGGACCCCGGCCTGCTCGACGACCGCGAGGATGGAGTGCTCGGCCGGCACGGTCAGCACCCTGCCGGCCCGGGCGAGTTCGACCTCGAAGCTCTCCCGAGGGCCCTCGGCCGCCGTCGCCCGGGGTGAGAACCGTTCCACGTGCAGGGCGCCGGCGGGCCAGGCGGCGCAGTGCCGTTCCACGGCCAGCAGCAGGGATTCGGGGCCGCAGCAGTAGACCGCGGTGTCGGTGGCGTCCCGGCCCGGGTGGGCGAGCAGGCTGGACAGGTCGAGCGGGCCGTGTTCGTCCTGCGGGTGGATGCTGACGCGCTCGGGGTAGCTGGCCAGCAGCTCCTCGCGGAACGCCATGCTGGTCCTGGTCCGGCCACCGTAGGCCAGGTGCCACTCCCGGCCGGACGCGGCGACCGAGCGCACCATCGGCAGGATCGGGGTGATGCCGACGCCGCCCGCGAGGAACAGGTAGCGCTCGGCCCGGACCAGCGGGAAGTGGTTGCGGGGGCCGCGGATCCGGACCTGGTGCCCCTCGGTGAGCGTGTCGTGCACGTACCGCGAGCCGCCGCGCCCCGCTGCCTCGCGCAGCACCGCGACCCGCAAGGCGGACAGGTCGTGCGGGTCCCCGCACAGCGAGTACTGGCGGACAAGGCCGTTGGGGAGCACCAGATCCAGGTGCGCGCCCGGCTGCCAGGCGGGCAGCGGCCGCCCGTCCGGGTGGCGCAGGGTCAGCCGCACCACGCCCTCGGCGACAACCTCCTTGCGGGCCACCACGAGGTCGAGTTCGGGCTCGGTGTGGGACGCGGTCGTCATGCGGTCCGCACCCCCCGCTCCGGCGTTCCGGTTGCCCCGCTGTCCGATGTGGACTGTGGCGCGACGTGTCCGTCCGGATGGGACAGCAGCCACTCCCAGAGCTGGACCGGGTCCTCGAACTCGCGCTCGGCCGAGCAGTGGCAGACGGCGCGGAGCCGGTCGGTGCCCAACACCCAGTGGACCCGGTACACCCGGTCACCGGGATGCACCGACCGGTTGGCGGGAGCCGGGTTCACGACGCCACCCCGGGCGTCCGCGACGCGTCGAGCTGGCGCCGGAGCAGCCGGCGCGCGGCCAGTCCCCCGGTGTCGATGTTGATGGACAGCTCCTGGTAGCCCTCGGGCTCACCTGCGATGACCCGCTCCAGCACGTTGAGGGCGGCCACGTCCTGCAGCACGACCGTGCGGTTGTTCTCGGCGAGGAAGGCGGACACGTCCTGGTCGTCGAGGGCGAAGTCCCGGGCCACCGCCCAGAAGTCGTGCGTGGAGTGCTCGGTCTCCGGGGTGATCGCGTAGACCACTTCGACGTGGAACGCGTCCGGGTCGCTGCCGTCCGCGTTGGGCACCGACCCGACCGGCGCGATGCGACTGTGCAGTTTGTACAGACACGGTGGCGTGTACTCGATGTCCTGCCAGCGGGAGATGCGGCCGTGCAGGCCGGTGGATTTGGCGTAGAAGGGCGGGCACTCGGCGTCGGCCATGTGCCGCGAGACGTGGACGACGCCGGCCTCGTCGTCGACCTCGGTGGTGATCGGGGTGGCGGCGACCTCGGGCGTGCCGATGTAACCGCCGTGCAGGTAGGTCTCGTGGGACAGGTCGAGCAGGTTGTCGACGAGCAGCGAGAACCGCGCGGCCAGCGGCTCCATCCCGGCGACCGTGGTGTAGTCCGGCGAGTCCAGGTAGGGCGCTCGGGGTATGCGCGCGGCATCGGCCCGCGCGGGGTCGCCGATGAACACCCACACCAGCGAGTCCTGCTCCACCAGCGGGTACCGCCGCAGCCGGGCGGTGCGCGGGATCCGGGTCTGCCCCGGCACGGCCGTGCAGCCGCCGTCGGCGCCGTAGGTGAACCCGTGGTAGCCGCAGATCACCTGGTCGTCCACGAGCCGGGACGGCGCCTGCGACAGTGGGAACCGCCGATGCACGCACCGGTCGGACATGGCCGTGACCTGTCCGGACCGGGTGCGCCAGAACAGGATCGGCTCGGCGCAGATGGTGCGGGAGAACAACTCCGGACCGATCTCGGAGCTGTAGGCGGCGACGTACCACTGGTCGCGGGGGAAGCCGGTCATGGTGCTCGTCCCTCCGGTGTCGGTTCTGTCGTGCCGGTTCTGTGGGTGCCGGTTCTTGGTGCCGGTTCTTGGTGCCGGTTCTGCCGGTGTCAGTTCTGTGGGTGCCGGTTCTGTGGGTGCCGGACAGCAGCGGGTCGGACAGCCGCGGGTCGGAGGGGCGCGGACCACGCGCCGGCGCCGAGCGGCGGCCGTCGGTCTTGATCGCGCCGGGCGCGCGCCCGGACTCCGTTGTCGGCTGCGGTGTGCTGGTGGACTGCGACTCACAGCGTGCCGGGCGGCGGGCGGAGCGTGAACACGGCTTCCGAAAAATGGAAGGCGTTCCCGCCCCGCGTCACCCGTTTGCCACCCGGTTGTCCACAGCCGCGCGCGGTTGTCCACAGCCTGTCTTCGCGTGCTGTTCCGCGCTTGGGCGGGGGGATAGGCTGGACGCGGGGTCGCCCCCCTGGGAGGGCGGGGGCTGCCTTCCGAGCCGGCAAACCAACCAAAGCCCCAGGTCAGCGCGTGGTGGGTCGGTCAGGTGGGGCGCCAAGTGCCCGGGAGATCGCGCGGGCGCTGGTCCGCACCAGCGGGGCCAGGGCGTGCGGCGCGGCGCTGCCGTGGTGGACCACCAGCGACACCGCGGCGACCACCTGGCCGTGCCGGTCCCGCACCGGGGCGCCGACCGACAGCGCGTCCAGCGTCACCTGCCGGTCGCTGATGGAAAAGCCCGTGGAGCGCACGGCGGCGAGCAGGTGCCGCAACCGGGCGGGGTCGGTCACGGTCCGGCTGGTGTACCGGTCGATCGGCCCGCCCAGCACGTCCTCCTGCACCTCGGCCGGGGCGTGCGCGAGCAGCACCAGGCCAACGCCGGTCGCGGTGAGCGCGAACCGCCCGCCGACCCTGGTCAGCACGGGCACGGCCGAAGGGCCGGCGACCCGCTCGATGAAGACGAGTTCACTGCCCTCCCGCACGGCCAGCTGCGCGTTCTCGCCGGTGATCTGCGCCAGGTCCTCCAGGAACGGCAGTGCTCGTTCCCGCAGCCCCTGGCCGCGGGGCGCGAGCGCGCCCAACTCCCACAGCCGCAGCCCAACGCGGTAGCGCCCGTCCGCACCGCGCTCAACCGCACCCCACGCGCACAGCTCGGTCACCAGCCGGTGCGCGGTGGCCAGCGGCAGGCCGGTGTGGCGGGCGAGTTCACTGAGGGTCAGTTCCGGTCGCCGCGCGCTGAACGCGTCCAGCAGCCGCAGGGCACGGCGGACGACCGGCCCGGTCCGGCCGGTGTGTCGCCCTCGTCCGGTCACGCTCACTCGTTCCCCGATCGGCTGGCCGCGGTGGACGCGCTGGCACGTCCCCGTTCTATGGTGCCCGACAACGAGCCCGGGACGATGCCTCACGCGGAGGGAATGCGCATGCCATCACTGGCCGAGGACCTGCTGTTGCTGCTGCTGGACGACGAGTCCGGGCGGAGCGTGGTCAACGGCACCAGCCGCGACCAGGCGGTCGCCGGCGCGGTGCTTCTCGACCTGGTGCGCCTCGGCCGGATCTCGTCCACAGCGGACGATCCGGGCAAGGGCCGGCTGGTGGTCGAGGACGCCAGTCCGACCGGCGACCCGGTGTTCGACACCGCACTGTCCACACTGGCCGGTAAGCCGGTGCGCACCGACGCGGCCGTGCAGCGGCTCAGCCGCGGCTGCGTCCGGGTGGTGCTGGACCGGTTGGTGGCGCGGGGACTGGTGCGCCAGGAACGGACCAGGGTGCTCGGCCTGTTCCCGGTGACGAGCTGGCCGGCGGCGGACGCGACGCACGAAGCCGAGCTGCGGCAACGGCTCGACGCGGTCCTGCTGCGCGACGCCGAGCCGGACGAGCGCACCGGCTGCCTGATCGCCCTGCTGCACGCGGCCACCGCCGTCACCAAGGTCGTGCCCGGGGACAGGGCGCGGGTGCGGGCCCGCGCCAAGGAGATCGCCCAGGGCAACTGGGCCGCCGCCGCGGTGAAGAAGGCGATCGACAGCGTGACCGCGGTGGTGGTCACGGTGGTCACCACCGCGACCTGACCGAGCCGGCCCGCCGCTCCGCCTGGGCCGGCCAGTACCGCGGCCACGTCGGGACGAGGCGGGCGCGGTTCGACGGCACCACGCGGTGACCGCGCACCGGTGAGGACCAGCGGCGCGGTCACCGCCACGGGTGCGGCGGCGTGGAGTCGCGCGGTGCTCGGACCGATCAGACCAGCGGCCACAGCACGGCGGTGAGGGCGAAGCCCGCCACACCCATCACCGTGGTCAGCAGCGTCCAGGTGCGCAGTGCCGCGCCCACCTCAAGGCCGACCAGCTTGGTGAACATCCAGTAGCCGGCGTCGTTGATGTGCGACACGGCGAGCGCGCCCGCCCCCATGGCCAGCGAGATCAGCGCGAGGTGCGGCGCGGACAGCGACGCGTCGGCCAGCAGCGGCGTGATCAGGCCGGCGGCGGTCACCAGTGCCACGGTGGCCGAGCCCTGGGCGGCACGCAGCAGCAGGGTCATCAGGAACGCCAGCACCAGCACGGGCAGCCCGGTGGACCGCAGCAGTTCGGCCACTGCCGTACCGATCCCGGTCTTGACCAGCACGTTGCCGAACACCCCGCCGGCGCCGGCGACCAGGATCACCGCCGCGACCGGCGGCAGGGCCGAGCCGAGCACCTCGGCCACGTGCGACCGGGACCAGCCGCGCCGGAAACCCAGCAGCCAGGCGCACAGCGCCAACGCGATGAGCAGCGCCACCAGGGGCGCGCCCAGCACGGTCAGCACGGCCCTTGGCACCGATCCCGCCGGCAGCACCAGATCACCGACGGTGCCGGCCAGGATCAGCACGATCGGGGTGAGGATCAGCGCCACGACCATGCCGAACGACGGCGCGCGCGGCACGCTCCGCGCGGCGGTCACAGTGCCGCCCGACGGAGTGCCGTCCGCCCCAGTGCCGTCCGACCCAATGCCGTCCGACCCGGCGGAGTGGACCTCGGCGGGCGCCTCGGGCGTCGTCGGGTACTCGCGCCGCGTCATCCGCTTGGCCACCAGGTAGCCGAACAGCACCACCACCGCGGTGAGCGGGATGCCGAGCAACAGGATCCAGCCCAGGTTCGAGCCGATCTGCGCGGCGGCGGCCACCGCGCCGGGGTGCGGCGGCAGGAACGCGTGCACGGTGAGCATGGCCGCGCCCATGGGCAGCGCGTAGGCCAGCAGTGGTTTGCGCGCGGTCCGGGCCACCCCGTGCACCAGCGGCATCAGGATGATCAGGCCCACCTCGAAGAACACCGGGATGCCGAGGATGAACCCGGCCACGGTCAGCGCCAGCGCGGTGCGGCGCTCACCGAAGCGGTCCATCAGGGAGCGGGCCAGCGACTCCGCCCCACCGGACAGCTCGATGACCCGGCCGATCATGGCGCCCAGCGCGATGATGATCGAGATGTGGCCGAGGGTGTTGCCCATGCCGGTCTCGATGGTCTTGACCAGGTCCGCGGCTGGCACTCCGGCGGCCAGCGCCACACCGATGCTGACCACCAGCAGGGCCACGAACGCCTGCACCCTGAACCTGAGCACGAGCAGCAGGAGCAGTGCGACGCCGCCCCCGGCGATGCCGAGCAGCGCCCCGGTGCTCACTGCCCGCTCCCCTGGGGTGAGAGCAGGGTGACGATGCTGGAGTCGTCGGCCGCGCCCAGCCCGGCCCGCTCACCGAGCAGGTAGAGCTGGTGCGCTGCCGCGGCGAGCGGCACCGGGATGTGGGCGTCCTTGGCGATGCCGGACACGATGCCCATGTCCTTGACGAAGATGTCCAGCCGGGAGCGCACCTCGGCTCCCCCGTCGTAGGCCTGGAGCATGCGCGGTCCCCGGTCGGCGAGCATGAACGAGCCGGCCGCGCCCTTGGCCAGCGCGTCGATCACCACGGCCGGGTCGAGCCCGAGCCCCCTGGCCAGCGCGACCGCCTCGGCCGCCGCCGCGATGTGCACGCCGGCCAGCAGCTGGTTGATGGCCTTGAGGGCCTGGCCGTCGCCCGGGTTGGGGCCGACCACGGTGAGCGTGCTGGCCAGCTGGTCGAGCAGTGGCCGGCTCGCCGCGAGGTCGGTCTCGCCCGCACCCACCACGATCAGCAGGTCGCCGGTGCCGGCGCGGGCGGGGCCGCCGCTGACCGGGGCGTCGACCAGCCCGATGCCGCGCTCGGCCAGCCGGTTCGCGGTCGCCCTTGCCGCGTCCGGGCCGACCGTGCTGGTGAGCACCACGATCCCGCCCGGTCGCAGGGTTTCCGCCACACCGTCCACATCGAACAGTGCGGCGTCCACCTGGCGCTGGTCGCGCACGGCGAGCACCACGATGTCGGCGTCGGCCGCGGCCGCTGCCGGGGTGGCGGCCGGGACCGCCGCGGCGACCTCGGCCTGCCGCGCGGTGTCGATGTCGAACACGGTGACCGGGAACGCCTCGGCGAGGCGGCGGGCCATGGGCAGGCCCATGGCGCCGAGCCCGATCACGGCGACGCGGGTTTTCTGGGCAGCGTCAAGCGAATCAGTCATGGGTGTGCGTCCTCAGTGGAGGGTTGGTTGCGGTGGGGTCGGCGGGTCGCTCAGCCGGCGGGGGTGGTCCTGGGCGCGAGCAGTTCGATCAGCCGGGTCGCGGCGTCGGTCACGGCCGCGCGGGCCGCGGCCAGCACGGCCACCACGTCGGAGCCGGCCGAGGCGGCGGGCAGGGCGTCGGCGGTGGCCCGCAGGTAGGCCCGGCGCAGTTCGGCGTTGACGTTGACCTTGGCCACGCCCCGGTCGACGGCGCCGCGCAGTTGCGCCGCGGGCACACCGCTGGCGCCGTGCAGCACCAGCGGGACGTCAACGCGGTCGCGGATGGCCGCCAGCCGGTCGAGGTCCAGCCGGACCGGGTGGGCGGAGAAGCCGTGCACGTTGCCGACCGCGACCGCGAGCGCGTCAACCCCGGTCTCGGCGACGAACTCGGCGGCCTGCCCGGGGTCGGTCAGCAGGCCGGCGGTTGCGTCGGTGGACACGTCCTCGTCACCGGCGATCGCGCCGAGTTCGCCCTCGACCCACACCCCGCTGGCGTGGGCGGTCCGCACTGCCGCGCGGGTCAGCGCCACGTTGTCGGCGAAGTCCAGGTGGGAGCCGTCGACCATCACCGAGGTGTAGCCGGCCGCGACGCACGCGGCGATCTCGCCGAGGTCCCGGCTGTGGTCGAGGTGCACGCCGATGGGCGCGCTCGACCGGCGTGCCGCCGCCACCGCCAGCTCGGCCAGCGCGTCGCGGCCGGCGTGCCGGAACGCGCTGGCGCCGGCCTGCAGCAGCACCGGGCGGCCGGTCAGCTCGGCCGCCGCGACCACGGCCTGCACGGTCTCCAGGTTGTAGGCGACGAACCCGGGCAGCGCGCCGCCGTCGCGGACCGACGCGGCCAGGACTTCCGCTCCGTGCAGCAACATCACCGGCTCCGCAGGGTCGTCACGACGCGGGCCAGCGAGTCGTCGTCGCCGACGTTGCCGGCGAACACCACGTACGGGGTGCCGGTGAACGGGCCGGCCACCGGCTCCCACAGCGACACGATCCCCGGCAGCAGGGTGCCCCTGGCGATCGCGCGCCGGATGCCGAGGCTGTCGGTGGCGATGTCGCTGGAGGTGATGCCGCCCTTGGCGACCACCCAGGCCGGCCGGGTGTCGCGCACGGTCGCGGCCACGGCCGCCACCAGCGCCGAGGACACCGCGCGGGCGATGGACAGGCTGGCGTCCGGGTCGTCGCCGGTGACCAGGGTGCGGCTGGTGCGCAGCACCACGTCGGTGTCGGCCATGGCCGCGGCGGCGGCGCGGGCCAGCTCGGCGATGTGCCCGGCGCGCGCGGCCGGGTCGAGCAGGGTGGGCACGTCCAGTTCGAACTCGGCGATGCCGCCGAGTTCGCGCAGACCGGCCAGCTGCCTGGTGGTGAGGCCGACGTGGGAGCCGACCGCCACCAGGCCGTGCCGGCCGGCCCGCTCGGGGTCGCCGATGCCGCGCAGCCGCTCCGGGGTCAGCGGCGGCTGCTCGGCCTGGCCGCTGCGGGCCCGCACGAACGACGGCCCCACCCGGTAGACCAGGCGGGTGCCGGCGGCCTCGGCGCGCACCAGGGCGAGCGCGAGCACCCGCAGGTCGGTGTCGTCGACCGCGTCCACCACCGCGGGCCGGCCGCCGCGCAGCGTGCCGAGCAGCTCGGCCACGTGTTCGGGGCCGCCGGTGCGCAGGTCGGCGAGGGTGATGGCGAGCACCTGCGCGGCGGGCACCCGGCCGGCGGTCTTCTCCGCCACCCAGGCGCGCAGGTCGGAGTTGCGGTAGCCGAAGGTGGCGTCCTCGGCGAACTCGCTGCTGGCCACCGGGATCATGCCGGCGGGCGTGCGCATCCAGTGCACCGAGCCGACGGTGAGCCGGCCGGCCTGCAGGTAGGCGGGTGAGATCACCACGCCGTCGACGGGCCGGCCGTGCCTGGCCTCCTCCTCGGCCAGCACGTCGGTCTCCAGCGGGTAGTGCCCGCGCAGGGTGGAGTCGCTGCGGCTGGCCAGCACGTAGCTGACGCCCTCGGCCGCCGCCGCCTCGGCCAGCGCGCCGGCCACCTCCCGGTTGCGCGCCGCCGCGTCCACACTGGACAGACTGCGGGTGTTGGTGAGCACGAAGAAGGCGTTGGCCGGCTGGCGCAGGGCCCAGCGCAGGTCGTCGACGCGCCAGGTGGTCAGCACCGGGATGTCGGCGACCGTCTGGGTGCCGGTCGGGTCGTCGTCGAGGACGACCAGGCACGGGCCGCCCGCGGTGGCCGAGGCGACCTGGTCGGCGCTGACCTGGCGCGGCGCGGGCAGGCCGGCGAGCAGGTCGTCGACGGCCACCGGCCCGGGCGGCTCGTGGCGCGCGCCGGGCGCGGGGTGGGCGGGCGGGGTTGTCCGGGACATGCTTCGGATTTCCTTCTGGGGTCAGGACTCGCGGTGCCGGGGGTCGATCACGTGGGTGCGCAGGTCGTCGGCGGTCTGGCACATGTGCTCGTCCATGGCCTTGCGGGCCAGCACGGGATCGCCGGCCTCCAGGGCGCGCAGGATCTGGGCGTGGTGCTCGATGGCGTTGGCGCGGATCGCCGGCACGGCGGACGTCTCCCGCCTGCCCTCGTGCAGCAGCCGGCCGAACGGCTCGAACATCAGCGGGATGAAGGCGTTGCCGCTGGCCTGCATGACGATGTCGTGGAAGGCGATGTCCGCCTCGACGAACAGGTCGACGTCCCCGGTGGCCGCGCTGTCCCGCATGTCCTGCAACAGGCCGTGCAGCTGGGTGAGGTCGTCCTCGGTGCGCCGCAGGGCCGCCAGTTCGATCGCGCCGATCTCGATCAGCCGGCGTGCCTCGATCAGCCGCTCGGAGACCATGCCGGTGGAGCGGGGAGCCGCGGCTGCCGCGCGGATCAGCGGGTCGAGCGCGGTCCACTGCGACGGCGGGTTGACGAAGGTGCCCCGGCCGCGCTGGATCCGCACCACGTTCTGCGCCCGCAGCGCCTTGACCGCCTCGCGCACGGTCAGCCGGCTCACCGACGCCTGCTCGGCCAGTTCGCCCTCGGGGGGCAGCGCCGAGCCCGGCGGATAGGTGCCGTCGATGATGGCGGTGAGCAGGTGCTCGGCCAGTTGGTCGGACAGCGACATTGCTGCAAGCCTCTCTCGCGACATCTGACATCTGACGTCTGATGTGGCGAGCAGCCTAAATAGGCCGAACGGCCGCGTCAAGACCTCCCCGATCGGCCCATGACCAGCCCGCCCCGGACCGCGCGCGGCTGCTGTGCCACGGCGGTCGCGGGCGCGGGTTTCCGAGGGCGACGGGCGGGGCACGGCGGTGACCGGATCGCCCCGCCGCGTGGTGCGACCGGCGTCAGCGACCGAGGGAACGCAGGTAGGCGGCGAGCTTCTCGGCGGCGTCGATGTTGCGGGGCCCGCTCACGGCCTCGCCGTAGTCCAGCACGTGGAACCGGTCGTCGCGCACGGCCGGGGTCGCCGCCAGGGGCGGGAACGACTTCAGGAACGCGATCTTGTCCTGGACCGGTTGGTCGCCGTAGTCGACGACCACGATGACCTCGGGCTGGGCCTGGACCACCGACTCCCAGCCGACCGCGGTCCACCGGGCGTCGACGTTCTCCACGACGTTGCGGCCACCGGCGAGGGAGATGATGGCGTTCGGCGCGGCCTGCGCGCCGGAGGTGAACGGCTGGTCGGTGCCGGAGTCGTAGAGGAACACCCGTGCCGGTTGCCCACCCGGCCGGTTCCGCTCCAGTGTGGACACCCGCTCGCGCAGCCCGTTGACGAGTCGGTCGGCGCGGTCGGTCACGTGGAAGATCTCGCCGAGCTGGCGCAGGTCGGTGTAGAGCGCCTCCAGCGGTGGGACGCGCACCGGGTGGTCGCCGTAGTTGAAGCAGCTCTCGGTGTGCTGGTAGCTGCGGATGCCCACGCTGTCGAGCTTCTTCGGCGTGATGCCCCTGGCCTCGCTGAAGCCGGAGTTCCACCCGGCCAGCACCCAGTCGGCCTTGGCCGCCACCACGGTTTCGAAGCTGAGCACGTCGGTGGACAGGGTCTCCACCGAGCGGTAGTCCGCCAGGTACGGCGACCGCTCCACCGCGGGCGCGGCGGTGCGCGGCATGACGATGCCACGCATCCGGTCGGCCAGCCCGAGCGCGAACATCTTCTCGGTGCTGCTCATGTCGTAGGCGACCGCCTGTGTCGGTGGCGGGTAGGTGATCCGCTCGCCGCAGTTCTCGATGGTCACGGGTGCGGGTTCGCGCGCCGATCGCGGTGCCACCTCGGCACCGCAGCCGGCGAGCAGGCAGCCGGCGAGCAGGACGGGAATGACCGGGAAACGCCGGGTCACGGGTTGTTCTCTCCTGTCAGCGTGTAGAGCAGTTGCGGGACTCCGGTGTGCGGATGGGTCACCACGGTGGGGCGGACGCCGAACACCCGCTGGACGAGTTCGGGAGTGAGCACGTCGGCGGGCGGTCCGATGGCGACGAGGGTTCCGCCGCACAGCACGGCGAGCCGGTCGCAGGTGGCGGCGGCGAGGTTCAGGTCGTGCAGGGCGACCAGCGCGGTCAGTCCGCAGTGGCGCACGAAGGACAGCAGTTCCAGCTGGTGGCGCACGTCGAGGTGGTTGGTCGGCTCGTCGAGGACGAGCACCCGGGGCTGCTGCGCGAGCGCGCGGGCGATGAGCACGCGTTGCCGCTCGCCGCCGGACAGCGACAGGACGCCTCGGTCGGCCAGGTGCGTGATGTCGGTGCGCCGCATGGCCTCCTGGCACAGCAGCCGATCGTGCTCGCTGAGCGCACCACCGCCCTGGTGGTGCGGGAACCGCCCCAGCGCGACCACTTCGGCGACGGTGAAGTCCAACTCGGTGTGGTTGTCCTGGGCGACCGCGGCGACCGAGCGCGCACTGTCGCGAAGGGACAGTGCGGTCAGGTCGGTTCCGTCGAGCAGCACCGCCCCGGTGGTCGGCCGCAGCGCGCGGTAGACACAGCGCAACGCGGTGGACTTGCCGCTGCCGTTGGGGCCGACCAGGCCCAGCACCTCACCGCTTTCCACGGTCAGGCTGAGTTCGCGGACCAGGGTGGCGCCGGTGACCTCCACCGAGACGCCGTCGAGGGCGAGCGCCATTCAGCGGCCCCCGAACAGGTAGGCGCGGCGGCGCAGCAGCGTGACGAACACGGGCACGCCGATCAGCGCGGTGATCACGCCCAGCGGCAGCTCTCGCGGGGCGAACAGGCTGCGCGCGGCCAGGTCGACCCACACCAGGAAGATCGCGCCGGCCAGTGGGGCGATCGTGAGCACGCCGCGGTGGCCCGCGCCGGCCAGGATGCGCACCAGGTGGGGGATGACCAGGCCGACGAAGCCGACCGCGCCGCTGACCGCGACCAGTGCGCCGGTGACCACGGCGGTGAGCAGGAACAGCGTTCGGCGCAGTGCCTCGGCGTCCACACCGAGGCTCGCGGCGGTCTCGTCGCCCATGGCGAGCACGTCCAGCGACCAGCTCGACCGCACCAGCACCACCACGGCCACGACCACCGCGGCCCCCGCGATCGGCAGGGCACCCCACGTGGCGCTGCCGAGGCTGCCCAGCAGCCAGAACAGCACCGACCGCGCTGCCTCGCCGAACGGGGCGAAGAACACGATGACGCTCATCAGCGCCTGGAACCCGTGGGCCAGTGCGACACCGACGAGCACCAGCCGCAGCGGAGCGACCCCGGTGCGGTTGCGGGCGACCAGGTACACCAGTGCCGAGGCAGCGAGCGCGCCCAGGAACGCGGCGGCGGAGAGCGCGTACACGCCGAGCCCGGCGAACAGCCCGAAGGACACGACCGCGCTCGCCCCCACCGAGGCGCCGGAGGAGACCCCGAGGATGAACGGGTCGGCCAGTGCGTTGCGCACCATCGCCTGCACGGCCACCCCGATGGCGGACAGGCCCGCGCCGACCACCGCCGCCAGCAGCACCCGAGGGGCGCGGACCTGCCAGATGACCGAGTAGCTGCTGACCTCGTCCGCGCCGATGGTGCCGCCGGTGAGGGCGGCGCCGAGGTAGCGCAGGGTGTCTGGCAGTGGGACCACCGTCGGCCCGAGCGCGACCCCGGCCACCACTGACACCACCAGCGTGAGCGACAGGGCCAGCACGGGCAGGGCCAGCCCGGTGCGGGTGGGCCGGGCAGGCGGGTGGTCCGCCGTCGTCTTGGTCAGGGTCACGCGCATGCCTCCGCAGTGGACTTTCACCCCAGTGAGCGACGGAGGCACCCCGGTGGTCGCGCTCCATCAGCGACCACCAGCCTACAAATGACAATCATTATCGTCTAGCCCGAACGTGGTAACCCGAACGAACCACCCCGCCCAGATTAACGACAACGGTTTTCATTACAGTGACGAGCGTGCCCAGGACCCCGCTCCGAGGGAGCAGCCCTCCCGTGACCGCACCGGCAGAGCCCAGCGCCGCCGGGTCCGCCGCTCGCCACCCATCCCTCCTGCGCGACGCGTCCTTCCTGCGCCTGTGGTCAGGCACCACCGCGTCCGGACTGGCGACCTGGGCACTGCCCTTCGTCCTCGGGCTCGCGGCGCTCGACCACGCGTTGACCCCCGCCGGACTCGGACTGGTGCTGGCCGCGCGGACCGCGGGTTTCCTCGCCGCGGTCCCGGTCAGCGGCGTGCTGGCCGACCGGTACTCCCGCCGAGGGGTCGTCCTGTGGTCCGGTCTGGCCGCGGCGCTCGCCGCGCCGGTGATCGCCCTGGGGCTGGGCTGGTCCGTGCCGCTCATGGCGCTTGCCTCGGCCGTGGCCGGCGCCGGGCAGGGCGCGTGCCGGCCGGCGTTCCAGGCGCTCACCGCCGAGGTCGTCGACCAGGCCCGGCGTCAGCGCGCCAACGCCGCCACGACCCTGGCGGTGCGGGTCACCACACTGGTCGGCCCCGCGCTGACCGCACTGCTGGCCACCGTCCTGGACACGGCGGCGCTGCTGCTCGGCATCGGCCTGCTCTGGCTGGTCGCCGCGCTGCTGCCGCCCTCGGGGACAGCCGGTGTGCTGCCACCGGACACCCCGAGGCGGCGCACCGCCCTTCGCACCGACTTCGCCGAGGGCGTGCGCGAGGCGCGCCGGCACCCGTGGTTCCTCGCCGGCCTCGGCGCGCTGACCGCGGTGATCGCCACCGGCTACTCCGCGACCGGCGTGGCACTGCCCCTGGTCAGCCGGGACCGCTACGGCAGCGAGGCCGTCCTGGCGAGCGCGACCACCTGCTACGTCGCCGGCGCGCTCGCCGGGGCGCTGCTCGTCGCGCGGTGGCGCCCCCGCGCCCAGGGCTGGACAGCGCTTGCCGGGCTGGCCTGTTACGGCTTCGCCCCGCTCAGCCTCCTCCTGCCGGTGCACCCCGTGGCGGTGGCCGTCGCCTACGTGCTCGCCGGCATCGGGATCGAGTTGTTCAACGTGCCCTGGTTCACCGCCACCCAGCGCGAAATCGCCCCGGACAAGCTGGCCCGGGTGTCCTCATTGGACTTCCTGCTGTCCTACGGGCTGGCACCGGCGGGCCTGGCGCTCATCACGCCGGCCATGAACGCCTTCGGCGCACCGGCCGTGCTCGGCGGCTGCGCCCTGGTCTGCTTCCTCGCCCCCGCCGCCGCCGCGCTCGTCCCCGGCACCCGCTCCTTCTCGCGGACCTAACGCGGGCTGTAGGTCAGGCAGTCGGCCACGTCCTGGCGCGCGCCCACGCTGATCGCCGGCGCCCGGCACTCCAGGTCCACGTTGTGCTGGCAGTCGGCCATCTTGCAGGCACCGACGTGCCCCATGGCGTCGGCCACCCCGCCCTGGCGGGGCGCGGTGAAGTAGGTGTCGCAGTGCGCCTGCTCCGGAATCCCGACCGTGATGGCCAGGGCGTGGCAGGCGTGGTTCCGGTTGTAGGCGCAGGACTCCGCCGAACACTCACTCACGACCGGCATGTCCATCGGCTTCTCCTGACTCGACGAGCACGGGGAACCGTCCCTGGTTCCGCCACCACGGTCGCGCGCCCGCACCCAACCCGCAGGCCCAGCACCGGGAAGTTCACTCGCTGGCGGGAGCGGCACCCCCTGCTTGGGCCGACCGCGCCGCGCGCGCCACCAGCGCCGCGACACCGTCCCAGGTGGACTTCCGCCGGGAACTCCACCTGGCGGTGCCGGCCGGCCGCGGTCCCGACGTGCTCAGACCTCGGCGGGGCGCCGCGCGCGGTCCAGCCGACCGGTGCGCGCGGCCCAGCGTTCGAACACGACGGTGCCGAACGGCGGGATGCTCGCCACCAGCGCGAGGATCAGGGTGGGCACCCGCCAGCCGAGCGGACCGCGGGCCAGGAGCGTGACGAGCACGTAGCAGACGAACAGCACGCCGTGCACCGGCCCGAAGACCCGCACCCCGAGGTCGTTGCCGACCACGACGTACTTGAAGAACATGCCGACCAGCAGACCGGCCCAGGACACCGCCTCGGCCATCGCTAACAGCCGGAAACGTCCAGCGGGATCGGTGAGCAACGGTTCTCCCCTCGGTCGGGCGGTATGTCCACATTGTGCAGAGTGGGCGCGCTCACCAGGGCACCGGGTGGCCGTGCCCGCCGCCGCCGCTGATCCACGTCGTGGCCGCCAGCGGTCACGGCGGGCATTGACTCGCGGTCGACCTGTTCCTAGGTTGTCTCGGTACAGGGCATCCGTCTACATATGAAGACGGATGCGACAAGTCCGAACCGGAGACGCCGATGACGCTGTCGTCAGAGAGTCCCGCCTACCGCAGCGCCGTGCGGAAGTTCTTCCGCCGGATGCTGCCGCTCGTGGTGTTCATGCTGGTGATCAACCAGATGGACCGCACGAACGTCGGCTTCGTCCAGACGCACCTCAAGGCCGATCTCGGCATCGGCGCGGCAGCCTTCGGACTCGGTGCCGGGTTGTTCTTCGTCGGGTACGCGATCTTCGAGGTGCCCAGCAACATCCTGCTCGAACGGTTCGGCGCCCGGGTGTGGCTGACCCGCATCATGATCACCTGGGGTGTGGTGGTGGCGGCCACGGCGTTCACCACCGACACCACCACGTTCTACCTGCTGCGGTTCCTGCTGGGGGTCGCCGAGGCCGGGTTCTTCCCCGGCGTCATCTACTATTTCACCAAGTGGCTGCCCAACGCCGAACGCGGCCGGGCGACCGCGATCTTCCTCGGCGGCTCCGCGTCCGCCTACATCGTCACCGGACCGATCAGCGGCGCGCTGCTGGAGATGCACGGCCTCGCCGGCATCCCCGGCTGGAAGTGGATGTTCCTGCTGGAGGGCGGGTTCTCCGTGCTCGTCGGGATCGTCGCCGGGTTCTTCCTGGTCTCCCGGGTGCGCGACGCCAGGTGGCTCACCGACGAGGAGAAGGACGCGCTGACCGCCGCGGTCGAGCGCGACGAGGCCGTGCGCGCCAGCGCCAGGACCGAGCGGGTGTCCAAGTGGCGGCTGGTGGCCAACCCGCAGGTGCTGCTGCTGTGCTGGCTGTTCTTCGCCATGTCGCTGACCGGGTACTCGATCACGTTCTGGCTGCCCAGCATCGTCAAGAAGATCCCGGACATCTCGGACTTCACCGTCGGCCTGCTCACCGCGGTCCCGTGGATCTGCGCGATCGCCGCCATGTACACGCTGGCCTGGTACACCGACCGCACCGGGCGGCGGCGGCCGTGGGTCGCGGTCGGGCTGGTGGCCGGCGCGCTGGGCACGTTCCTGGCGACCCTGGGCTCACCGTGGTTCGCGCTCGCCGCGCTGTGCCTGGGCGCGGCCGGGTTCAAGTGCGCGGCCTCGGCGTTCTGGCCGATGGCCCAGCACAGCCTGGACCTCAAGATCGCCGCGGCCGGCATCGCGCTGATCAACTCACTGGGCAACCTCGGCGGGTTCGTCGGCCCCACCGTGGTCGGCTACGTGGAGGAGCAGACCGGCAGCACCGCCGGTGGACTGTACGCGCTGTCCATCGTGTCGGTGCTCGCCGCGTTCACCGTGCTGCTGGTCCGGGCACGGCACACGCCCGCCCGCTCGGCGGACCCGGCACCGGCCGTGCACTGAGCTGGCGGCGTTGAACTGGCGGCACTGAGCTGGCGGCACTGAGCTGGCCGGGCCGGCTACTGCCGGGCGAGCGCGGCGACCAGGTCGGCCGCGTCCAGCGGGGTGGCGCGACCGGTGTCCACTTGGGACGGATACAGGGCGAACACCGAGGCGCGCTCGGCGACCTCGGCGTCCCCGCGGACCAGTGCGGCGAGGTCGGGCCGGCCGCCAGCCGGCTCGGCCCCGGTCGGTCCCAGCGCGATGAGCCGGCTGGCGTAGGCGGCCACGGTCTCACCGGGTTCGCGCCGGTAGGCGACCAGTGACCCGTTGCCGTGCCGCACGGTCGTCGTCTCGGCGCGGGCCGCCGCGTGCCAGCACGCCAGTTCCCACACGCTGACGCGGGTGCCGGCGGCGAAGTACCGGTCGGCCGCGGCGGTGAGCAGGCCGAGCGTCGCCGAGTAGCGGGCCACGCTGTGCGTGCCGCCGGCCCCGGTGAGGTTGGCGTCCAGCCACCGCATCCGGCCGTGGGCCAGGTCCAGCAGCAGTGGCGTGGCCACCCTGACCCTGCCGGTGAGGTCGAACCGCTGCTCGACGGCACTGGGCTCGAACGCGGCCGAGCCGCGCGGAGGATCGGCCATCACCCCGGCGAACGCGTCGGTCATGGCCTCGAACGGCACGTCGTTGAAGCTGAACACCACCATCGTCACGTAGCGCACGCCCCGCGCGACCAGGTCGGGGATCTTCAGGTCGACGAACTCGCTGGCGCCAAGCGGCGCCGGCGCCGAGGTCAGATCGCCCGAGTGCACGGCGGCGTCCCCGCCGTAGCGCAGCCGGGTGTAGTCGCACCAGGCCAGGAACGAGCCGGCGCCGTCGAACAGGGCGACCGACAGGTCCAGGTCGACGCGGCGGTCCTCGGGCTGGGTCCAGTGCAGGAACAGGCGCACCACCCGGTTACCGGGCAGCGGCTGGGCACTGCCCCTGGGCAGCCGCACCAGCGCACCCGACGCGGTGCGCTCGGTGAACGGCGCCACCAGGTCGGCCAGGCCGGTGTCGAGCAGCGCGTTCTCCACAGTGGACAGCCGGCCGGCGCGGTCGAGCAGTTCCGCGGTGATCGCCTGGTCCAGCGCGTTGCCGACAGCGGCGGCCAGCCTCGGCCGGCGGTCGGGTTCGGTCCACAGCCGCGCGGACCCGCCGCGCGGGTGGTACAGCCGGTCCCCCGCCGGCCAACTGGCGGCGCGGACCGCGCCCAGCGCGGCGATCAGCACGCCGGGGCTCACCGCGGGCAGGGCGTCGCGCACCACGGCCAGCAGCGCGTCGGTGTCCTCGGCCCGACCGGCCACCGCCACCAGCCGCCTGGCCAGCTCTCCGGGCCGCTGCGCCAACAGCCGCAGCGCGTCGGCGTCCACACCGGAGCGCAGCGCCTGCTCCAGCCGGCCCGACCACCGCGTCACCCGCAGCTGGTCGCCCACCAACCGCACCAGCTCGCCCTGCTCGGCCGCGGTCGCCAGCAGCAGCCGCCCGAACTCGGTGTCGGCGTCCACTGTGGTCCCGCGCAGCACGGCGAACGCGAGCGCGGCCCTGGGGTGCCGGTCGGCCTGGTCGAACGGGTGCAGGTTCTCGGCTACGCGCAGCCAGGCCCGCCGGTGCCGGAACAGGTCGTCGACCAGCCCGGCGAACGGCAGCTTGTGCAGCCGCAGCAGGATGGTCCGGCGCAGCCGCCTCGGCAGCGACAGCCGCACCGCCGGCGCGGTGACCAGTCCGGCGTCGCCGCCGAACATCACGTGCAGCAGCCGCAACAGATCGGTCGCCGTGTCCACGTACCGCCCGAGCAGTTCGGCCCTGCGGTCGACCAGTTCCGGGTCCGCGAACAGCCGGCCAAGCACCAGTGCCCTGGTCTCCCGCACCGGGATCGCCCCGGGCAGCCAGCCGAGGTCCCCGTGCCCGACCCGGTCCAGCAGCACGGTGAGGTCGTCGCGGTCCTGCGGCGCCAGCGGGGTGGCGCGGGCCAGCAGCGCGGCCACCGTCCGGTGCACGGCGGCGTTGACGTCGTCGGCCAGTTCCAGCACGACCGCGCGCCTGGGCAGCGCCGGGACGCCCGCGCCGCCCGGGGCCGGCGTGGGCCGCAGGAACGGGTCGTGCTGGCTGATCCGGCGGTGGCAGATCGGGCACGCCGAGTAGTCCGCGCCGTCCCAACACCGGTGGCACACCAGGTGCGCGCACGGCGCCACCGGCTCCACGGTGTCCACCGCGCCGCACAGCACACACGGCTGCCTCGGTTCCTGCAGCAGGAGGGTGAACACCCGCCGCACGTACAGCTCGGCGGTGTTCTCGGGCACGCTGCGCGGAAACCGCCGGAACAGGGGCACGTGCGGCACGTGCGCCCCGACCAGCCGGTCCAGTGCCGCGAGCAGCCCGGCGCCGACACCGACCAGGCGCTCGACCGGCAGCCCGGTCAGGTGGCCGCGCAGCCGAGGCCCCACCAGGAATCCCCTGGCGAGCACGTCGGCCTCCAGCGCCACCACCCCGCCGGCGACGCCGGCCGCGCGGCGCCTGGGCACCTTGACCTTGCCCTGCCCACCGAGCAGCCCCGGGGCCACCAGCCCCGACCGGCGCAGCAGCACCAGCGCGACCGGATCGGTCGCCGCGACCTTCCCTCCGACCACCGCACCGCCGAGCGCCATGCCACCCCCCTTGTGTCGGGCAGGAAAAAGGGACGGAGAGCGGGCGCACTAGGTTTCATTCCAAGATGAGGTGAGAAGGAAGCACGCCCAGGAGCCGTCCCACCGCGGATACTACGCGGACCCGGCTCCCCGACGCACCCGGTTATTCCCCGACCACCACGCGGGTCAGCAGGTGTAGAGGCTGCTGGGGTGCACCAGCTCGCAGTAGCGCACGTGCAGGTGGTTGTCGTGGTTGGCGTAGCTGGTCGTCAGGCCCTCGCTGATCAGCGTGGGATCGTTGAAGAAGACCAGCTTCACGTGACCGGGCGCGGCGGCCCGGATCGCCTTGACCAGTTCCCGGGTCGCGGCCCGGTCGTAGGTCGCGGACTGCCAGGTGATCCGGCCGGCGGTGCACTGCGCGCTGTCGGTTCGGATCGGCCAGATGTCCACGTCCAGGCCGACGTCGTGGCTGGCGTGGCCGGGGATGTCACCGCCGTGTTCCCGGCCGACGTCGCCGAGCGGGACGTTGCCGTTGCCGGTGGCGGCGAACGCGGTCGCGGCCTGCTCCAGCTGCGCGATGGCCGCGGCGGTTCCCCAGTTCGCCGTGCCGTTGCCGTCCGGGTCCTGGTCGCACAGGCCCGACGGGAACGCCGGGTAGTCGTAGTGCCACACCAGGTTCTTCCAGGTGTCCGGGCCGGTGATGCCGTCGGAGCTGATGCCGGCGTGGGTCTGGAACGCCCGCACCGCCTCGGTCGTGGCCGCGTCGTAGGTTCCGGTGACGGCCAGGCTCAGCCGGCGCTTGGCGTTGAGTTCGACCTGGAGCGCCCTGACCGCGTCACCGCTGTCCCCCGGCCGGATGATGGGCGTGAGCGCGGCCCAGGTCTTGGGGCCAACGATGCCGTCGACGCCGAGTCCCCTGGCGGTCTGGAAGGCGCGCACGGCCGTGACCGTGGCCGCGTCGAACACCCCGGTGGTCGGCACGGCGTGACCGCCGTGGGTGAGCAGGTGCTGGATCGCCAGCACCTCAACGCCGCGGTTGCCGCTGCTCTGGGTGTGGAAGAACGCGCCGGCGTAGGCGTGGGCCGGCGTGCTGGCGATGACCGCCGACGCGAGTAGGACGGCGAGCACGACCGCGAGTCTGCGCATGGTGCCTCCGGTTGTCAGGAATGGGCGGGAAACCCGCCGAGGCGTCGACCGGCAGCTCGCCACCCGGCTGCTGGCGTGGGCGGGCTTCCTCCCGAACAGCTCGGCCAACCGTAGTGCCGTCACCGGGTGCGCGGGAAACCTTTCCACCACCGCGAAAACGCTTCCGGCGGTTGCGCCGGCGTCCATAGCCTGCCGCCGCAGAAAGACCACCCCCGACTCGCTTCGCACGCATCCAGGAGGCACGGTCATGCGAACAAGGGCAGTGCTCGTCCTCGCCGCCCTCCTCACCGTCCTGTGTGGACCGGCGATCGCCAGGGCCCCGGTCGCCGCCGCCGAACCGGACCTGGTGGCCGCCGGTCACCCGACCGCGGATCTCCGGCTGACCAGGGACGACATCCTCACCCGGGGCAGGAGCTGGCTCGACGAGCGGGTCCCGTACAGCCAGACCGCCTCGCACACCAACCAGTACGGCACCTACCGGCAGGACTGCTCGGGTTACGTGTCCATGGCCTGGGGCCTGAAGGTGGTGCGCTGGACGGGAAACATCATGGAGGTCGCCACCCGGATCGACAAGAAGGACCTGCTGCCCGGCGACGCGCTGTGGGTGCACACCAGTTCCCACCAGCACATGGGGTTGTTCGTCCGGTGGGCCGACGCCGCCAGGACCCAGCCGGTGGTGTGGGAGGAGCGGCACTCCGGCACGGTCGCCTCGCAGCAGACCTGGTCGGCGGCGCGGACCGCGGAGTTCACCGCGATCCGCTACCGCAACGTCATCGAGGGCGACGTGAAGACCTGCGCCGCGGTCAACCTGACCCACCCGCACTACCCCCAGCTTTCCACCGGGGCGACGGGCGATCTGGTCAGGACCGCGCAGTGCCTGCTCACCGGCGCCGGGTTCAGCACCGGGGCGGACGGCCCCACCGGCAGCTTCGACGACACCACCGCGAGCGCGGCCAGGCAGTTCCAGGCGAAGGTGGGGCTGGGCCAGACCGGCGTGGTGGACGCGCACACCTGGACCGCGCTGCTGGCCAGGGGCAGCACGCCACTGGTCCAGAACGGCTCGTCCGGGGACGCGGTGCTGCGCGTGCAGCGCGCGCTGAACGCGGCGCTCGACGCGGGCCTGGACGCCGACGGCGAGTTCGGGCCGAAGACCACCGCGGCGGTCAAGCAGTACCAGAGCACCCGCGGGCTGGACGCCGACGGCGTTGTCGGACCGAACACCTGGGCGGCCCTGCAGGCGGGCAAGTGACTGTCCACAGAGGTCAAACCGGCCGGGGCGGCCGGGGCGCGGCGCGAGAGGAGCGTGGCATGCGGAGGTTGCTGGCCGGCGTGGCGATCGCGGTGGCGGTCGTCGGCGCCACGGTCGCCGGTGGTGCGACGGCGCACGCGGCCGACCCGCCAACCGGCGGTGAGCTGAGCGCCGTGGTGGCGAGCTGCACCCAACAGGTCTCGGCGGGGCTGTACGCCGAGCGCAGCGGTGGTTCCCGGACGATTCCGGTGTGCGCCACCGGGAACGCGGTGCACTGGCGGTCCGGCATGACCATCGACTGCGACGGCCAGCGGACCGAGCACTGCAACGCCAGCACCGACCCGTACTGGCAGAACTCCACGGCGTGGGCGCAGTCCGACGGCAAACCGCTGAACGCGGAGAAGCTGCCCTACATCGTGGTTCCCGGCATCACCTCGACGTGGAGCTACGCCCGCTCCGGGATCACCGGCGGCACCGTGGCGGCCGTGGTGTACCAGGGGCGCGTCGCCTACGCGGTGGTGGGCGACGTCGGGCCGGGCGGTGCCATCGGCGAGGGCTCCTACGCGCTGGCCAAGGCGCTGGGCATCAACCCCAGCCCCAGTTCTGGCGGGGTGTCCGGCAAGGTGGTCGACTACATCCTCTTCCCTGGGGTCAAGGCCAGTCCGATCGAGAACGGCGCGGACGCGGTGGCCAAGGGGCAGCGGGCCGCCGCCGACCTGGTCGCGGGCCGCCGGGGCTGCACCGGTGTCCAACTGGACTTCACGTCCTACCCACCGCTCGGTTCCGGCGCCACCGGCGCCCTGGTGCAGGCGGCCCAGTGTCTGCTCCGCGCGGCCGGGCAGGACATCGGCGACGGCGACCCGAGCGGCACCCTGGACGAGGCGACGGCCGAGGCGGTGCGGCAGTTCCAGACCCGGGTGGGGCTGCCCGCGTCCGGTTCGGTGGACGCGCACACCTGGACCGCGCTGCTGTCCAGGGGCGCCACCCCGCAGATCCAGGACGGCGCGTCCGGGGAGGCGGTGTTCCGGGTGCAGCGCGCGCTGAACGCGGCCGTCGGCGCCGGCCTGGCGATGGACGGCCAGTTCGGGCCGAAGACCACCGCGGCGGTCACGCAGTACCAGAGCACCCGCGGGCTGGACGCCGACGGCATCGTCGGGCCGAACACGTGGAGTGCCCTGCAGACCGGCAAATGACCGGGGTGCCCTGGTCGCACCCACCCCCAACCGGGGCATCCCACCCCGGCCCGTGCTCAGGCCGGGCCGGGGTTCCGGCGTTCGTTCCTGCGGCGAGTTCTCAGCTTCCGCCGGTGTCGCGGTCTTCTCCGGTGCCGCGGCCTTCGCCGGTGTCGGCGAGGGTGGCCCACCGGTGTGCCAGGCGTTGGCACGCTCGGACGAGTTCGGGTGGGTGCAGGTCGGTGAGTTCGGTGTCGAACGTCGCGAGGATGCCGGCTATCCCGGCCCAGGACCAGGCGCCGAGGGTGAGCCGGCAGTGGTCGTCGTCGAGGTGTTCGACGACGGAGCCGCCCGGTGCCCAGCAGGCCACGACGTGGGCGGGCAGGGTGAGCCGTGCGCTTCCGGTGCACGGCCAGGACGCGGCGGTGTCACCGCGGTCGTGGGTGCTCATCACGAGGTGGGCGAGGTCTGCTGGCCGAAGCGGTCGGCGACGACCTGCACCTGGGATGCCGGGTGTCCGGCGTCGGACACGGCGGTGGTCGTCCTGACGAGGGTGCGCCCCAGGTGCTGTTCACCGACCGCGCGCCGGTCGCCGCGGACCTGGTGGTGGGCGCGGACGGCGCTCACTCCATCGTCGCCCGTCATCTGGCGGGCGGTCCGACCAATCGCCCGGCGGGCATCATCGGGTTCTCGGGACGCACGCTGCTCGCCGACCTGAGCGCCAGCGAGCGGCGGCGGCTGGGCCCGCGTTCGGGACTCGTGGTCGGTCCTCGTGGGACAGCGCTGTACATCGGCTTTCTCGACCCGCTCGGCGACGCCGTGCGCGCCACCCCGCCCACGGCCGGCATGGGTGCCGGCGCGGCCATCCGCGACGCCGCGAGCCTGGCCGAGCACCTCACCGCGTCGACCGCAGGAACCACCACCCTCTCCGAGGCGATCCACCGGTTCGAGACCGGCATGCGCGAGCGCGGTGGCGAAGTCCTCACCCTGGCCATGCGCACCGTCCGGTGGATCCTGGCCACCGACACCACGCTCGGCGCGGCGGCCACCGCCGTCGGTGCCCCGGTCCTGGCCGCGGCCGCCCGGCTGCTCCGGCACTGACCGCCTGAACGCCGCCACGCGACGCGGGTGTCCCATCCGGACAGGCGTGGCAACGGCCGGTGCGGCGGTCCGGTGTGCTGCCGTGCACCCCTGACCAGGATGTGAAACGACCTTGACCAGCGATCGTGCGCCAGTAGCGTCCCTGGTGGCCAGAAAGCCGTGGACCGCGTGCGGTGGCCGCGGTCACGACGTGCACTGTGGACGATCGGACGAGGGGAGCCCGCTGGTGGACGTGACCGCGCCGACACCGGTCTCCCGGACCGGTCCACCTCGGCCACCCTGACCAGGTGGTGGCGCGGGCGGCACACGCAGCACACCAACCGGCCCCACCAGACCCGGGTTGGCGGCCGGACACGTCCACCTCACCCGACGGAGCATCCCGATGAGCACCACCACCCAGCCCACCCAGGAGTCCACAGTGGATGTGATCGCCGCGCTGGCCGGCGTGCGCCCCGGCTCGGAACTGGCCGCGCTGCGCGCACAGCGCGCTGCCGCGACCGAACACGCGCAGCGCAGCTACCAGGCGCTGTTCGCCCCGGCTGACGCCGGTGACCTGACGTTGGTCGAACGGTACGCCGCGGCGGCCAGGGCCGCCGAGCTGCACGCCGACGACGCCCTCGCCGCGCACTACCGGTCGGGCGGCACCGACGTGCGCGACCAGGTGCGCGCGGCCGCGATCGGGGCGCACGTCGAACTGCTGACCACCCGACCGGCCAGCGCCCGCCCCGACCACCTCCGGGCACTGGCCGCGGCCGGTCTGTCCACATCGGCCATTGTCAGCCTGTCCCAACTGGTCGCCTTCGTCAGCTTCCAGACCAGGGTGATCACCGGCCTGCGGCTGCTCGGCGCGCACCCGGCCGGGACCGCACCACTGCCCGTCGACCGGCAGGCACCTGCCGCGAGCCCGGAACCGCTGGCCCGAGGCGGCGCCGAGGTGAGCTTCCCCGGTCCGGACCTGGTGCGCCCGCTCGGGTTCACCCGCGACGGACTGGAGTGGACGCCCTGGCTCACCCCGCTCGACCTGGCCGAGGCAACCGACGAGCAGCGCGACGCGCTGGCCGGCTGGCGGGCCAACTCCCCCTACTTCCGGCTGCTCGCGTGGGACTCCGCCGTGCTGGTCGAGCGCACCGCGACCGACAACGGCATCTTCTACACCCACGGTGGGCTGCCCCGGGCCGAGCGGGAACTGGCCGCGACCGCCACCTCCCGACACAACGGCTGCGTGTACTGCGCCTCGGTGCACGCCAGGCTCGCCGCCCAGCTCAGCGACCGCGCCGAGGACATCGACCGGCTGCTCGACCGCGGTGCCGAGCCCGGCAGCGGGCTGGGCCTGGACCCGCGCTGGCAGGCCGTCGTGGACTTCGCCGTCGCCCTGGCCAGCACGCCGGCCAGGGCCACCGACGACCACGTCCGGGCACTGCGCGAGGTCGGTCTGGCCGAGTTGGAGATCCTGGACGTCGCGCAGGCGAGCGCGTTCTTCTCCTGGGCCAACCGCCTGATGCTCAGCCTCGGTGAGCCGTACCGGCCCAACGGCACGGCCACCGGCTGACCGCTCTCCCCCAGCTCCCAAACGCCTGGCGCGCCGCGGTAGTTCGGTGTCCGACATGGATGATCGACACCCCGGACACGCCCGCCACCGACCACTCCTTGGGACGGTTGGTTCACGTCTTGACCCGGTTTTCGCCGTCGACCTACCGTCATCCCGCGGTCGATACCTCCAGCGCCGAGCCCGGCGTGCGAGGCGGTGGCCTCGCCTGATTCCTTTGCGACCGCGCAAGTCCAGGGACGGATCACTATGCGTGCTGTCAGGAGAACCCTTGTTGCCGCCGTGGTGGGCGCGGTCGCGCTCTCGGCCTGCGGTGCCGTCGGCGCCGGAGCCGGTGCCGGCGACACCGTCTACTTTGGTGTGTCCGGTCCGGTGACCGGTCCCAGCGCCGAGTACGGTCGGCTGTGGAAGCAGGGTTTCGACCTGGCCCTCGACAAGGTCAACGCCGAGGGTGGCGTCAACGGCAAGAAGGTCGAACTCAAGTGGGAGGACTCGCAGTCCGACCCCAAGCAGACCGTGCCGATCGCGCAGAAGTTCGTCAACGACCCGTCGATCATCGCCGAACTCGGCGACTTCTCGTCGCCGGCCTCGATGGCCGCGTCCCCGATCTACCAACAGCGGGGCCTGGTGCAGTACGGGTTCACCAACTCACACCCGGACTTCACCAAGGGCGGCGACCACGTGTGGAGCCCGTCGCTGACCCAGGAGTTCTTCCAGCGCGCCAACGCCAGGGCCGTCTCCGGGCACGCCCGCCGGGTCTCCGTGGTCTACCAGCAGACCGACTGGGGCAAGACCGCCTTCGACATCTTCTCGGCCACGGCCAGGGACCTCGGCCTGGACATCGTCTACTCCTCGGCCTTCCTGCCCGACTCGACCGACTTCCGGCCGATCCTGATCCAGGCGCGCGACGCCGCACCCGACGCGGTCGTGCACCTCGGGTACGGGCCGGACGGCGCGCTGATCGTCAAGCAGCTGCGCGACATCGGGTTCACCGGGCAGTTCTTCGGTGGGCAGAACACGCCGGAGTTCCTCCGGCTGGCCGGGGCCGCCGCCGAGGGCGACATCATCACCGGCTACTTCGTCAACAGCGACCCGCGCCCCGAGGTGCAGTCCTTCGTCACCGCGTTCCGCGACCGCTACCACGAGGATCCCGGCGAGTTCAACGTCTACGCCTACGACGCGCTGATCACCCTGGTCACCGCCGCCCGCAACGGCGGAGCCACCCGCGAGGGCGTGCTGAAGGGGCTGCGGGAGACCCCGCAGTTCCCGTCCGTGCAGTTCGGTTCCCTGTCGTTCAACGACGAGCGCCGGCCGCACGACGTGCAGGCCAAGGAGCTGGTCGTCCGCGACGGCGTCTTCGTGCTCAACCAGTCCTGACCGGCCGGCTGGAGACGACACCGACATGCTCGACACACTGGTCGCCGGACTGGTGCACGGCAACGCCTACGCACTGGTCGCGGTCGGCATCTCACTGATCTTTGGCGTCACCCACGTGGTCAACTTCGCCCACGGCTCGGTGTTCGCCCTCGGCTCGATGCTCGGCTGGTGGCTGATCGCCGAACAGGGCTGGCCACTGTGGACGGCCATCCTCGGGGTGCTGGTCGCCACCGGGCTGCTGGGGCTGCTCATCAACGTCACCGCGGTCCGCCCGCTGAGCAAGGCACCACCGATCGCCGCGCTGCTGGCCACCGTCGCGGTGTCCCTGGTGCTGGACAACCTGTCGCAGATCGTCTTCGGCACCCAGGTGCGCGCCTTCCCCCCGGCGCTGCCCACCAACAACCTGCGCCTGGGCGGAATCCGGTTCGGCACCTCGGACCTGGTGATGTTCGCGATCACCCTCGCGGTGATGGCCGGGCTGGCCGGCTACCTGCGCTGGGCGCGCTCGGGTCTGGCGATCAGGGCCACCGCCCAGGACCCGGACGCCGCGCGGCAGATGGGCATTCCGGTGCCGCGCGTGCAGAACCTGGCGTTCGTGCTCGCGTCGGCCCTCGGCGGGCTGGCCGGGGTGTTCGTCGGCATGTACACCTCCAACATCTCGGCCACCTCGGGCGCGTCCGCGGGGCTGACCGCGTTCGTGGCCGCCACCCTCGGCGGGCTGGGCTCCATGGTGGGCGCGGTGCTCGGCGGCTTCCTGCTCGGTGTGGTCGAGGCGTTCGGCATCTCACTGTTCGGTGACGGCGTGCGCGACCTGATCACCTTCGGGGTGCTGCTGGTGGTGCTGGTGCTGCGGCCGGGCGGGCTGCTGGGCAGGGTGCCGCTGCTCAGCAAGGAGCCGATGACCGGGACCTTCCTCGGGGCGGGCCGCCCCATCCGGCTGCGCCGCTGGCAGGCGGGTCTCGCGCTGGTGCTGGCCGCGGTCGCGGTGCCGCTGCTGGCCGACGGCTACACCCTGGTGATCGGCACCCAGGTGCTGATCTACGCGATCGTCGCGGTGCCGATGACCCTGCTGTGCGGGGCGGCCGGGCAGATCACCATCGGCCAGGCCGGCCCGATCGCGGTCGGCGCCTACGCCTCGGCCCTGCTCGTCGGGTTCGCGGGCTGGCCGTTCTGGGTGTCGCTGCCCACCGCGGGGCTGGTCACCGCGGTCGTCGCCACCGTGCTGACCGCACCGGTGTGGCGGCTGCGCGGGCACTACGTGGCGATCGCGACCCTCGGGGTCGGCGCGGTCGTGGTCGCGGTGATCCGCAACTGGGACTCGTTGACCCGAGGCGGCTACGGCCTCACCGGGATCGCCCCGCCGGAGCTGTTCGGGCTGGCGATCGTCACGCCGACCGGGTTCTACCTGCTCGACCTGGCCGTGCTGGCCATCACCCTGCTGGTGGTCGTCCGGGTGACCAGGTCCCCGCTGGGCACGGTGCTGGCCGCGGTCGGCTCCGACGAGGTGGCGGCCCGCTCGGCCGGGGTGCGGGTGCGCGACTACAAGGCGCTCGCCTTCGCCATCGCCGCGTTCTTCGCCGGTGTCGCCGGTGCCCTCATGGCCCACCAGTACAGCTACATCGACCCCAGCGTGTTCACCTCGACCATGTCGCTGCTGGTGCTGACGATCATCGTGCTCGGCGGGCTCGGCTCGCCGCTGGGCGCGGTGCTCGGGGCGGTCGTGCTGGTCGGGGCGCCGGAACTGCTGCGGCTGGCGCCCGATGTGCGGATCCTCGGCTACGGCCTGCTGTTGCTGGTGATCATCCGATTCCGCCCGCAGGGCGTGCTGGTGAGGCGTTGACATGACGATCGAGACCAACAACGAACCGGACAGCGGTCCGGTCAGCGGTCCGGTCGGCGGTCCGGACACCGGTGCACCGGCCGTGGTGTTGGCCGTGGCCGGTCTGCGCCGCTCGTTCAGCGGCCTCACCGCGGTCGACGGCATCGACTTCGAGGTCAGGGCCGGCGAGGTGGTGTCGGTGATCGGGCCGAACGGGTCGGGCAAGACCACCACGCTGAACCTGGTGTCCGGGGTGATCCGGGCCGACTCCGGGCGGGTCAGCCTCGGCGGGACGCGCATCGACAGGTCCACTGTGGAGGAGATCGCCGCCGCGGGGCTCGCCCGCACCTTCCAGAACGGCAGGGTGTTCGGCGGACTCACGGTCGCGGAGAACGTCGAGGTCGGCCTGTACCCCACCCGCCGTGCCGCGCGACCGCTGCGCCGCCTGGCCCGGCTGCCGGTGCTGCGCTGGCTCGCCCTGGTGGCCGAGGTGGCGGTGGCGTTGGTGCCCACCCGCGCGGTCCGCGCGGAACAGGCCGAGGTGGCCGCGCGCGTCACCGCGCAACTGGCCCGGTTCCACGAGCGGCTGGCGCCGAGGCGGGACAACCAGGCGCACACCCTGTCCTACGCCAACCGGCGGCGCACCGAGATCGCCCGAGCCCTGGCGTCCGGGCCCCGGCTGCTGCTGTTGGACGAGCCCACCGCGGGGATGAACCAGACCGAGACCGCCGAGGTCCTCGACCAGCTGCTCGCGCTCAAGGCAGCCGGGCAGACCATGCTGCTGGTGGAGCACAAACTCGATCTGGTGATGGCGCTGTCCGACCGGGTGCTGGTGATGGACAACGGGAGGATCATCGCCGCCGGTCCACCGCACCAGGTGCGCAACGACCCCGCCGTCATCGAGGCCTACCTGGGCCGGCGGCGAGCCGGCGGCAGTTCGGAGGAAACCGCATGAGCGCCCCGCTGCTGGAACTGTCCGGTGTGGACGTCCACTACGGACAGGCAAAGGCCCTGGACCAGGTGTCCATCCAGGTCCGTCCCGGTGAGATCGTCTCGCTGCTCGGCGGCAACGCCTCGGGCAAGTCCACCACCATGAAGACCATCCTCGGCCTGGTCCGGCCCAGGGCGGGTCGGGTGCTGGTGGACGGCACCGACGTCACCTCGGCGTCGACACCGGCCCGGGTCCGGCTGGGCCTGGCCTCGGTTCCGGAGGCCCGCCGCGTCTTCGGGCAGCTGACCGTGCACGAGAACCTGCTCGCCGGCGCGTACACCCGGCGCGGTCGGGCCGCCATCGCCGAGGACGCGGCGCGGATGTACGAGTACTTCCCCCGGTTGGCCGAGCGCCGGCGCCAGGAGGCCGGCACCCTGTCCGGCGGGGAACAGCAGATGCTGGCCGTCGCCCGCGCGCTGATGAGCCGGCCGCGGCTGATCTGCATGGACGAACCGACCATGGGCCTGTCCCCGCTGTTCGTCGACAAGGTCCTGGACGAGATCGCCCGGCTCAACGCCGAACTGGGCATCGCCGTGCTGATGGTCGAGCAGCAGGCGGAACTGGCGCTGTCCATCGCGCACCGCGGCTACGTGCTGGCCACCGGCCGGATCGTGCTGGCCGGCACCGCGGCGGAGCTGCTCGGCAACCCGGCCGTGCAGGAGGCCTACCTGGGGAAGGCGGCATGAGCAAGCGACTCGGCTTCTTCACGCGGTTGACCGACCACGGCGGCGATCCCGGGGGCCCGACCGCCTACCGGCTGGCGCTGGAACAGTTCGTCGTGGCCGAACAGCTCGGCTACCAGGTGGGCTGGGTCGCCCAGCACCACTTCGACGCGGTCGAGGGCGGCCTGCCGGCCCCCCTGGTCTTCCTGTCCACTGTGGCCGCTCGCACCAGCGCGATCCGGTTGGCCACCGGGATCATCACGCTCCCGCTGGAAGACCCGATCCGGGTGGCCGAGGACGCGGCCGTGCTGGACGCGCTCTCCGGTGGCCGGCTCGAACTGGGCTTCGGCACCGGCGGCTCGCCAGCCGCCTTCGCCGCGTTCGGGCGCGACTCCTCGGCCCGCTCGGAGTTGTTCACCGCGCACTTCGACCGGGTCGTCGCGGCACTGTCCGGTGCGGAGCTGGCCGGGCCGGGTCGGGTGTTGGTGCCGCGCGGCCAGCGGCTGCTCACCGACATCTGGCAGGCGACCTTCAGCGTCCACGGTGGACGCAGGGCGGGCCTGGCCGGCACCGGCCTGCTGCTCTCCCGCACCCAGCCGCGCCCCGAGAACCAGCCGCACGCCCCGCTGGCCGAGGTGCAGGAGCCGGTGGTGCGGGCCTACCGCGCCGCGCTGCCGGCCGGCGTCCCCGCCCGGATCGGCGCGTCCCGGTCGGTGTTCGTCGGACTGGACCGGGAGAAGGTGCGCGCCGCGGCCCGAGCGGGCGTCCGCGCGTTCGCCGACCACCTCGCCGCGACCGGCCAACCGGTTCCGGCCGGCGACGAGGACGACCTGCTCACCGCGCTCGACGTCCACTGTGGAACTCCCGACGAGGTGGTCGCCACACTGCTGGCCGATCCGGTCGTCACCCAGGCCACCGACCTCATCTTCCAGGTGCACCCGGCCGACCCGGGGCAGCGTGCCACCCTGGAGTCCCTGGAACTGATCGCCACCGCGGTCGCCCCGCACCTGGGCTGGCGACCCGGTCCGGCGGCAGCGGAGGCCACCACCGAGAGGACAGCACGATGAGCGGCACCGGTGACCTCGAACCCCGACTCGACCACCTGGTCTACGCGGTGACCGACCTGGAGGCGGCGGTGGCCGAGTTCGCCGAGCGCACCGGTGTCAGCCCGGTCGAGGGCGGCCGGCACCTCGGCCGAGGCACCCGCAACCACCTGGTCGGGCTCGGCCCCACCAGCTACCTGGAGATCATCGGCCCCGACCGGGACAACCCGCCCGAGCCCGCAACGGCGGTGCCGTTCGGTCTGGACCGGCTCACCGCGCCGAAGCTGGTCACCTGGGCGGTCCGCCCCGCCGACATCGAGGCGGCGGTCGTGGCGGCCCGCCAGGCCGGCGCCGACCACGGCCCGGTCCAGCCGATGTCCCGGCGCACCCCGGACGGCGCGCTGCTGGAGTGGCGGCTCGCCTCGACCCACCCGGCGCCGCTGGCCGGGATCACCCCGTTCCTCATCGACTGGGGCGACACCCCGCACCCGGCGTCCACCGGGCTGCCCCGGGTCGAGTTGGCCGCCCTGCACGCCACCCACCCCGATCCCGCCGCCGTGCGGCGGGTCAGCGACGCCCTCGGCATCACCCTCGACGTCACCGCCGGGCCCGTCGGGCTGCGCGCCGTGCTGGTCACCCCGCGCGGCACCGTCACGCTGGACTGACCACCGGGCGCGCCGCGGTCAGTCCGGTGTGGTGGGACGGAAGTTCCGCAGGCGCAGGCTGTTGCTGACCACCAGCACCGACGACAGCGACATCGCGGCGCCGGCGATGAGCGGGTTGAGCAGGCCCAGCGCCGCCAGCGGGATGGCCGCGGCGTTGTAGCCGAAGGCCCAGGCGAGGTTGCCCCGGATGATGCCGAGGGTGCGGTTGGCCAGGGCGATGGCGTCGGGCAGGGCGTGCAGGTCGTCGCGCACCAGCACGACGTCGGCGGCGTGCACGGCGACGTCGCTGCCCCTGGCCACGGCGATGCCGAGGTCGGCGGCGGCCAGCGCGGGTCCGTCGTTGACGCCGTCGCCCACCATCGCGACCCGGTGTCCCCGCGCGCGCAGCTCGGCCACGGCGGCGACCTTCTCGGTGGGGCGCACCTCGGCCAGGACGTCGGTGACCCCGATCTCCTCGGCGACGGCGCGGGCCGACGCGGCGTTGTCCCCGGTGAGCAGCACGGTGCGCAGCCCGAGCCGGTGCAGGCGCGCGATCGCGGCGGCAGCGGTGGGTTTGACCGTGTCGCGCACGGCGATGCCGCCGACGAGCCGGCCGTCGCGGGCCACCAGCACCCCGGTGGCCGGTGCGCTCTCGCGCAGCCAGCGGTGCGCGGCCGGCGGCACCGGGACACCCAGTCCGGTCAGCAGTTCGGCGGTGCCGACCACGACGTCCACCCCGTCGACCCGGCCGCGTGCTCCCGCGCCGACCAGTGCCTCGAAGGAGTCCACCGTGGGCAGTGCCCCGGTGCCGGTCGCGGCGTGCGCGGCGACGACGGCCGGGGCGACGGGGTGTTCGGAGGCGGCTTCCACGGCGGCGGCCCAGCGCAACACGTCCACATCGGACACCCCAGCAGCTCCGGACACTTCGGACAGTTCGCAAGCTCCGGGTACTTCGGGCGACTCGGCGGGCTCGGCGAAGACCGCGGTTCGGGTGACCGACATGCGGCCGGTGGTGACGGTTCCCGTCTTGTCCAGCACGACCGTGTCCACCGCGCGGCTGGCGTCCAGCGCGTGCGGGCCCTTGATGAGCACGCCCAGCCGGGCCGCGCGCGCCACACCGACCACCAGGGCGGTGGGTGTGGCCAGGCCGAGCGCGCACGGGCAGGCGATGATCAGCACGGCGACGGCGGCGGTGAACCCGGCCCGCAGCGGGTGCCCGAGGGCCAGCCAGCCGGCGAGGGTGGCGCCGGCCAGCACGAGCACGGCGGGCACGAACACCGCGCACACCCGGTCGACGAGCCGCTGCACCTCGGCCTTGCGCTGGGTCGCCTGCTCGACCAGCGCGCTCATCTGCGCCAGCTGGGTGTTGGCGCCGACCCCGGTGGCGCGCACCACCAGCCGTCCGGTGCGGTTCACCGTCGCGCCGATCACCCGGTCGCCCGGCCCGACCTCGACCGGCACCGACTCGCCGGTCACCGCCGCGGTGTCCAGCGCCGAGCACCCGGTCACGATCTCGCCGTCCGCGGGCAGCGCCTCGCCTGGCCGGACCACGAACAGCTCGCCCACCCGGAGTTCGGCGACCGGCACGAGGTGCTCCACCCCGTCGCGCACCACCCGCGCGTCCTTGGCGGCCAGCCTGGCCAGCGCGGTGAGCAGGTCCACCGCGCCGCGCCGCGACCGGCTCTCGAAGTAGCGGCCGGCGAGCAGGAACGTGGTGACCCCGGCGGCCACGTCGAGGTAGACCGCGTCCGCGCCGGCCGCCGTGGCGCCGAACCCGAGCCAGTAGCCGGGTCCGCCCGACCCGGTGGCCAGCGACCACAGCGCCCAGCCGAACGAGGCCAGCACCCCCAGTGACACCAGGGTGTCCATACTGGACGATCCGTGCCGCAGGTTGCGCAGGGCGGCCCGGTGGAACGGCCACGCCGAGTAGGCCACCACCGGCACGGCCAGCAGCACGCACAGCGCTTCCCAGCCGGGAAAGCGCAATCCGGGCACCAGGGCCAGGGTGATCGACAGGTTGCCCAGCGGGACCGCCAGCACCGCCGCCACCACCAGCCGGCGCCGCAGGTCGGTGACGGCCGCGGCGTGCTGGGCCCGGTCGTCCTCGGCGCGGTGCCGCACCCGGGCGCGGTACCCGGCCCTGTCGACCGCGGCGACGGCATCCCGCACCCCGGTTCCCGGCGGCAGGTGCACCAGCGCGCGTTCGGTGGCGTAGTTGACCGACGCGCGCACGCCGTCGAGCGCGTTGAGGGCACGTTCGACGCGGGACGCGCACGCCGCACAGGTCATGCCGGACACGGTCAACTCGACCGGCTCGGCACACTCCGCGCTCACCGCTGTCATCGGGGGTGTTCCTCTCTCGTCTGGGTGTTCACGCCTGGTGCCGTGGCCCGGCCAGGTCGGCGAGCATCGCGTTGTAGGCGGCCAGCCGGTCGTCGGCGCCGCTGTCCACGCGCCGGTCCACCCGGGTGGCCTCGCGGCGGTCGGCCGCCGCCCACTGCGCCAGCAGCGCGATGACGACCACCAGCATCGGGATCTCCCCGGCCGCCCACGCGATCCCGCCGGCCACCCGCTGGTCGGCGAGCGGGTCGGGCACCCACGGCAGGGCCAGGTACCGGTAGTAGGTCTCGGCCACGACCGTGGGGGAGTTCATCAGGATCACGCCGAAGAAGGCGTGGAAGGGCATGACCGCGAACAGCATCCCCAACCGCGCCAGGTGCGGCAGCGGCCTCGGCGGCCGGTCCACGCCGATCACCAGCCAGTAGAAGACGTACCCGGAGACCAGGAAGTGGACGTTCATCAGCTGGTGCGCCCAGTGGTAGAACATGGCCGCGCCGAACAGCCCGGAGAAGTACAGGACGTAGAACGAGGCGACGAACCCGACCGCGGCCACCGCCGGGTGCGCGACCAGGCGCGCGACCCCGGAGTGCAGCAGGGCCACCAGCCAGCCGCGCGGCGCCCTCGGCAGGGTCCGCAGGGCCAGGGTGACCGGGCCGCCGAGCGCCAGCAGCACCGGCGCGAACATGTTCAGCACCATGTGGGCGGCCATGTGCACGCTGAACATGCCCGGCGCGTACCGGCCGATCCCCGAGGAGGACGCGACCAGCACCAGCAGGCAGCCCGCCAGCCACGCCGCGGTCCGCCGCACCGGCCAGCCAACCCCGCGCCGGCGCAGCACGCGCACCCCGGCCAGGTAGGCGCCGGCGAGCAGCACCGAGCCCAGGCCGACCAGCAGGTCGGGTCGCCAGTCCAGCAGCAGCGCGGCCGGGTCCGGTGCCGCGGTCAGCTCGTAGCCCATCAGGGACTCCGCCACCGAGGGCGGGTCGGCGGTGAACGCGGGCGGCACCAGGTGGGTCAGGGCCACCGAGCCGCCCGTGGCCACGCCCAGCGCGACCACCTCGGTGCCCACCGGCCACCGCCCGGCCCACCCTCGGCGCAGCAGCAGCACCACCGCGCACACCGTGACCTTGAGCAGCAGCAGCGCGCCGAACCCGGTGGCCAGGCCCGCCGGCCGGGCCAGCGCCAGCCCGGTCACCGCGCCGCTGAGCACCAGCACGACCAGGCACACCGCGCTCATCCGGTGGTAGCGGCGCAGCACCAGCTGCCGGTGTGGCGCGCCCGGGCGGCGCAGGAACGACCGCAGCGCCAGCAGCGCGCCCACCCACACGCCGGCGGCCGGAACGTGCCACACCATCGCGTTGGTGGCCACGTCGTGCCACGCCCCGACCGAGACGTGTCCGGCGACCACGGGTGGCAGCAGTCCCAGCACGGCCACGGCGAAGCACAGCACAGCGGCCCGCCAGGTCAGCGTCTGTCGCGCGGCCACCGCGACCACGAGGGCGAGCGCGGCCACGCACAGCCACGCCTTGGGTTCCTCGGTGGCGTCCACCAGGGCCGGGAGGTTCGCCCACACCACCCCGGGCGGCTGCCCGGACGCGTCGCCGGCCGACAGCGGCACCGCCGCCAGCGCCGCGACCACCCACACCACCGCCGCGCCGGCCGCCAGGCACACCGAGGCGAACGCGTCAGCGGACAGCCGACCGTCCGGTGTGGACGGGACCGCGAACGCGGCGAACGCCAGCGCGCCGACCACGACCACGCCGGCGGCGTCCGAGGCGAACCGGATCAGCCCGAACAGCAGCGAGGCCAGCCGTCCCGGATCGCTGTCGCCCAGCGGCGCGTGCACGTCCCCGGCCACGACCACGACCAGCAGCACGCCAGCCACCCCGATGCCGCCGGCGAGCACGGCCGCCCTGTCGATCCTCACGTCCACAGAGGTCGTACCGAGTGGACGAACAGTTCCCGCGACCTTCCCCGGCTGGTCGCGGGAAGGCGGGCGACGACCGGCCGGTCAGCCCTGTGCGGCGAAGGCGCGGGGCGCGAGCAGCACGATGAGCAGCGCGAGGACGACGAGCCCGGCCGCCACCCAGGCCACCGCAGCCAGGCCCGCGGCGTCGAGCACCCCGCCGCCGACCGCGGCGCCCGCGGCGATGCCGAAGTTGCAGGTGGCGTTGATCCACGCGCCGGCCAGGTCGGGTGAGGTCGCCCGGGCGCGCACGGCGGACGCCTGGTAGAGCGAGGAGACCGGGCCGAAGCCCGCGTTCCACGCGATGCCGGCGACGACCACGGCGCCGAGCGCGGGATACCCCAGCCCCACGCCGATGATCCCGGCCGCGATCAGGCCGACGATGACCAGGCCGCTGGCGCGCGGCCGCACGTCGAGGTGTCTGGCGGCCACCGCCAGCGTGCCGAGGCCGACCGCGCCGAACACCAGCAGCAGCGGGCCGACGCCCGTCGGCGCCGCACCTGACCGCAGCAGCAGCACGCTCACGTAGGTGAACAGCGTGTAGTGGCCCATGTAGGCGAGCGTGTTGGAGGCGATCACGGTGACCAGCCGGCGGGTGCGGCCCGGGCGGGTCTCCGCTGCCCCCGAGGCTGTCGGCACGCCCGGCAGGACCACCGCGGCGAGCACGAACGCCAGTGCCGTGCAGGCCGTCATGGCGACGAACGCCGACCGCCAGCCCAACGACGTGCCGAGCGAGACCCCCACGGGCACCCCGAGCACGAACCCGGCGGACACGCCCGCCGACGCGATCGCCAGGGCGCGGCCGGTGTGCTCCGCTGCGACCAGGCGCGTGGCGTACCCGATGCACACCGAGAAGAACAGCGCGTGGGTGATGCCGCCCAGCGCCCTGCCGACCGCCACCACCGCGAACCCCGGCGCCACGGCCACCAGGAGGTTGCTCAGCGTGTAACTGGCCAGGCTGCCCAGGAGCAGGGCCTTGCGCGGCAACCGGCGCGTCGCGATCGTCAACGGCACGGCGAGCACCGCCACCATGACCGCGTACAGGCTCACCAGCAGGCCGGCGACGGATTCGGTGACGTCGAACGCGTCCCCGATGCGCGGCAGCAGGCCCACCGGGAGCATTTCCGTGGTCACGGCCGCGAAGGAGGACAGCGTGAGCGTGAGCAGGCCGAGCCACGCTCGGCCGAGCCCCGCGCCTGTTCCTCGGCTGCCCGCGGCGTGTGCGGGAGTCCGCTGTTCGAGGTCGCGCACCGAGTTCCCCGTTCACCTGCTCGACGGTGGGCCGGAGGTCCCGATCGGACGGTCCCTCCGGGACTGCTCGTCAATGATCGTCCAGCTGTCCCCCGCTGTCGACGTCGTCCCGAAGTGCTGGACAGCACACCGGGCGAGCGTCGACAGCGGCACCAACGAGCAGCCGACCCACGTGGCTGAGAGCGCTTCCACCACCAGCGGGAACAGCGCGGGCGGCCCTCGGCGGGGCCCGGTGTCAGAGCCCCACCCGGCGGAGGTAGTCGCGCACGCGCCCGATCTCGGTGGTGACCAGGCCGAGGTAGCCGTCGGGCCGGACGAGCACGCAGGTCCCCTCGGGCACGGCGTAGGCGCGGGCCGCGTGGCCGTCGGTGTCGACCAGGTCGCCCCCTCGGGCGGCCACCGAGAACGCGGTGACGTCCGGACCGAGGTCGGGCGCTGGCGCGGCGCCGAAGCTCAGTGCGGTCCAGCGCGGCCCCGCGAAGACCTCGAACAGGCGCGTCCGGCCGCCGGACGCGGTGTGCAGCGGGGCGTCGGGAGCGCGGTCACCCGCGCGCGGGCTCCCCGGTTCGGCGCGGTCGTTGACGGCCAGCGCGCTGCCTCGGTAGGTGATGTCCAACTGGTGGATGGCGGGTGCTGATCCCGGCGGCGCGGTGGTCGCCCGGAAGCCGCGGCGGTGCAGGTCCGTGCTGACGTCGAGCACCTCGGCCGCCACCGGGAACCGCTCGTCGTGGTAGCTGTCCAGCAGTGCCTCAGGTGCGCCGCGGAGCACGGCGGCCAGCTTCCAGCCCAGGTTGTACGCGTCCTGCACGCTGGTGTTCAGGCCCTGGCCGCCGGCGGACGAGTGCACGTGCGCGGCGTCGCCGGCCAGGAACACCCGGCCGATCCGGAACCGCTCGGCCAGCCGGACGTTGATCCGGTACAGCGAGATCCACCGCAGGTCGTGCAGGCGGATGTCGGTGCGCCCGGACCGCTCGTCCAGCATCCGCTGCACCGTCGCCAGGCTCAGCTCGGGCTCGTCACCCTGGTCGACCGCGGCCACGAACTGGTAGTGGTCGCTGGCGGGCAGGTTCCACAACGAGAACCGCTTGGCCAAGTCGCCGCCGGTGAACATGTGGCAGTAGACGCCCTCGACCCCGTCGGCGCGGACATCACCGATCAGCGTCCGCTCGCTCTCCTGGGTGGTGCCCGCGAACCCGACGCCCGCGTGCTTGCGCACGAAGCTGCGGCCACCGTCGGTGCCGACCAGGAAGTCGGCCCGCACCCGCTCGGTCTCACCGTGGTGGTGGCGCAGGGTCGCGACGACACCGTCGTCGTCCTGGCTGAACTCGACCAGTTCGGTCGGCCGCTCCACCCGCCCGCCGAGCTGTTCGAGCCGGTCGCGCAGGATCGCGTCGGTCCGCCACTGCGGGATGAGCCACGGCAGCGGGTGGGGCACGTCCGGGGCCCGCCTGGGCAGCTCGGTGCCCAGCATCTCGGCCAGGCCGCGCTCCCACAGCACCGTGGTGCCCGAGTACATCCGGAACGCCGGGAACGGCGCCCCGCCCGCGAGCACGGCATCGAGCACGCCGAGGTCCTCGAACACCTCCAGGGTGCGCGGTTGCAGGCCCTTGCCGCGCGAGCCGGGGAACGGCGCCGCGGCCCTGTCGACGATCCGACAGTCGACGCCGCGGCGCGCGAGTTCGATGGCGAGCGTCAGGCCGCTGGGGCCCGCGCCGGCGATCAGCACGGAAACACGACTGGGCTTCACAGGTTCCCCCACACTGCTCAGGACCGGATCAGGGGCAGCAGCACGCGGTCGACGACCCGGTTGATGAACGCGTCGTCGAACGGCAGGTCGACGGTGAGCTGCCGCATGATCAGCGCCTCGGCCACGTCGTGCACCAGGGTGGTGTCCACCTCGGCCGGCGCCTCGCCGCGGGCGACCGCGCGCTGCAGGCACGCGGTGAACGGGGACAGCTCGTCGTCCGCCTGGTGCTCGTGCAGCGCGGCGGCCAGCACCGGGTCGTACTTGGCGGCGCTGATGAGCGCGTTCAGCAGGGCGAGGTAGCGGTCGGTCGCCTTGTCCCGCAAGGCTTCCAGCACCGCGACGAGATCGCCGCGCAGCTCACCGGTGTCCGGGATGACCAGGTTGAACTCGGCGTCGTAGGCATCCAGCGCGGCCTTCACCAACTCCGCCTTGTTGCGCCAGCGCCGGTAGATGGTGGCCTTGCTGGCGTGTGCCCGCGCCGCCACCGCGTCCACGGTCAACGCCTGGTAGCCGACCTCCCCCACCAACTCCGTGGTGGCGTCGAGGATGGCCCGTTCACGCGCCTCGCCCCGCATCGTCAACCTCGCTTCGTAGTGTACGAAACCGTACCGTACACCACGAGGGCCGCACTGGTCCCCCGAGTCGAGCAGTGGGGGTGCGGTGGGTGGAGCAGGTCCACCCACCGGTTCAGCACCGCGCGGAAACGCGCGTCACTTGGCCTGGGCGTCGAGTTCGACCAGGGCGGCGGCGAGCCGGAAGTACTTGTTGCTGCCCAGGTCGCGCACGGTCCTGATGCCGAACGCGGCGGCCAGCTTCTCGGCGTCGCCCTCGCTGACCCCGGCTAAGGCACCCACGGGCGCGTCGAGAACCTCTGTCACGCTGAGGTCCTCGTAGGCCTTGTCGAGCTGCTTGGCGAGATCCGCGGACACGGCCATGCGTCTTGCTCCTTTGCGAATCGGACTTACCGGTCAAGATCCACAATAGCCAGCCGGCACCACCCCGGGGAGCCGCGGAACGCGTTGCGGGACCGCGCGCGGAGCCCGGCCACGCCCCGCACCAGCCCCAACCGGCCCCACATGAGCTACCTCACAGCGCGCGATCACCGGAACACCGCGCGTTCACCGTCCACAGTGGAGGGACTAACCCGGTCGGTCGATCCTCCGCGTGCCTGGTCCGCCCCGGCACGCTGCTGCTTCAGCACCGGCTCGCGCCCGCCAGCTGTTAGCGTTGCCCTGCTGACGAGATTCGGAGTGTGCGTGGACGGCTACGTTTTCAACCTGGTTCTGGTGGGTGTGCTGGTCCTGGTGAACGCGCTGTTCTCCGGCAGCGAGATGGCCCTGATCTCGCTGCGCGAGGGCCAACTGCGGGCGCTGGAGCGCGATGGCCGGGCCGGCGCCGGCACGCTGGTGCGGCTGGCCCGCGACCCGAACCGGTTCCTCGCCACCATCCAGATCGGCATCACCCTCGCCGGGTTCCTGGCGTCGGCGACCGCCGCGGTGTCCCTGGCCGAGCCGCTCGTGCCCGCACTGGGCTTTCTCGGCGACGCCGCGAACGCGGTGGCCGTGGCGCTGGTGACGATCGTGCTGACGTTCGTCACCCTGGTGTTCGGCGAACTCGCGCCCAAGCGGCTGGCCATGCAGTACGCCCTGCGGTGGGCGCTGCTCGTGGCCCGTCCGCTCGACCTGCTCTCGACGATCTCCCGGCCCGTGGTGTGGGCGCTGAGCGCGTCGACCAACCTGGTGGTGCGGCTGCTCGGCGGCAACCCGCAGGCCGAGTCGGAGCAGCTGTCACCGGAGGAGTTGCGCGAGTTCGTCTCCGCCCAGCGCGGCCTGAACGCCGAGCAGCGCACGATCATCAACGGCGCGCTGGAGATCCACGAGCGCCGGCTGCGCGAGGTGCTGGTCCCCAGGCGGATGGTGTTCGCGCTGACCGCCGACACCGAGGTGAGCACAGCCCGGGCCGAACTCGCGGCGTCCGGCCACTCCCGCGCACCGGTCGCCCGGTCGGGCCACCTGGACGACGTGGTCGGCGTGGTGCACCTGCGCGACCTGCTGGCCGAACACGGTTCCCTGGTCGACGTGGTGCGGCCGGCGACCGTGTTCCCGGACTCGCTGCGGGTGTCCGACGCGCTGCGCGCCTTCAAGGCCGAGCACGAGCAGTTCGCGCTGGTGGTGGACGAGCACGGCGCGGTCGACGGCATCGTCACCCTGGAGGACCTGCTGGAGGAGATCGTCGGGGAGATCTACGACGAGACCGACCGCGATGTCATGGCGGTGCGCAGGGAGGAGGACGGGTCGCTCGTGCTGCCCGGCACCTTCCCCGTGCACGACCTGGTCGACGTGGGCGTTGAGCTGCGGGACGCGCCCGAGGGCGACTACACCACCATCGCCGGGCTGCTGCTGGTGCGGCTGAGCCGCATTCCGGATCGACCCGGCGACGTCGTGGCGCTGTCCGGCTGGACCGCGGAGGTGCTGGCGGTGGGCCACAACGCCATCACCTCGGTGCGGCTGCGCCCCACCGGGCCCCGGTAGCGGTCACAGCATGGGCAGGTCGGGCGGGATCTGCAGGGCGACGGTGATCAGCGAGTGGACCCGGGTCGCGATCGCCGCCAACAGGCCGTGGACCTCGGCCGGCGCGGTCTCGACGACCGCGTGCAGCGCCTGAAGGTCGTTGTCGATCCGGTCCAGGATGTCGGCGACCTCACCGGTGGGCGCGGTGAACGCGCTGGCGATCTCCTCCAGCGGCACGCCCTGCCCCTCCAGCCGCTGGATCAGGTGGATCCGCTCCACGTCGGCCTGCTGGTAGAGCCGGTAGTTGCCGGCGGTGCGCCGCGCGGGGGCGAGCAGGCCGAGGTTGGTGTAGTAGTCGACGGTGCGGCTGCTGACCCCGGCGCGGGCGGCCAGCTCACCGATCCTGAGCAGCGCGTCGCTCACCTGACACCACCTCCGTCCCGCCGACCGGTTCCCCGGACAAGGCCGGGCAAACCATACAGTGCTACGTGCTACTGTGAATTATGCGCGTGGACGCGGCCCCGGACGGCTGCAGTAGGTGGCCGGGTGAGACCCGGCCGTTCATCTCTTCCACCACCGCGGGTGCCCCGTGGTGATCCGCACCGGCCCGCGCGCCGCCCAGGAGTTCACCCGCGTGGGGCTCGACCGCACGGGGTCCGGTCGCACGGGGTCCGGTCGCACGGGGTTCGCCAGCAGGGGGTTCGGCCACACCGGGTTCGGCCGCGGCCGGTCGCGGCCCCGCGGTGAGCGCGGCGCGTTGACCGCCACCTCCGCCCGTTCGGCCCTCGCGCGCACGGTGTTCGGCGCGTTCGCCACCTCGCCGACGCCGGCGCTGGCAGACCTGGCGCTGGCAGACCTGACGCCGCACGCACGCCCGGCCACCACGGCCAGTCGGCACTGAGCCAACACACCCATCCCTTTTCCCGCAGAGGAGATCGCCCATGTTCAAACGCATGCTCAGCGCGTTCGGGGTCGGCGGACCGTCGGTCGACACCGTGCTGGACTCCCCGCACGCCACCCCGGGCCAGGTGGTCACCGGCCAGGTGCACATCCAGGGTGGCAGCGCCGACGCGGAGATCGGCCAGATCGTGCTGTCCCTGGTCACCCGGGTGGAAGCCGAACACGGCGACCACGAGTACGGCGGCACGGCCGAGTTCCACCGCGTGGTGGTCGGCCACTCCCTGCGGGTCGCACCAGGACAGTTGGTGTCCGTGCCGTTCTCCCTGCCGCTGCCGTGGGAAACGCCGATCACCGCGGTGGGCTCGGCCCACCTGCACGGCATGACCGTGGGCGTGCACACCGAACTGGTCGTCGCCGGCGCCCCGGACAAGGGCGACCTCGACCCCATCGCGGTGCACCCGCTGCCGGCGCAGGAACGCGTGCTGGACGCGTTCGGGGAGCTGGGTTTCCGCTTCCGCCGCGCGGACGTGGAAATGGGCCGCCTGCACGGTGTGCCCCAGGACATCGGCTTCTACCAGGAGATCGAGTTCGTCCCGCCCGCCCAGTTCGCCGGGCGGATCAACGAGGTCGAGCTGACCTTCGTCGCCAACCCGCACGAGCTGTACGTGGTGTTGGAGGCGGACAAGCGCGGCGGGATGTTCAGCTCGGGCGGTGACTCGTTCGGCCACTTCCGACTGTCCCACCAGGACGCGGTGCACGCGGACTGGACCGGGCTGATCGGCCAGTGGCTCAGCCAGGTCGCCGAGCGCGGCGGGCACTCCGCGTTCGGCGGCGGGTACGCCGAGCACGGCCACAACCCGGCGTTCGGCGGGCACTCCCCCGAGTACGGCCACGCCGGTTACCCCCAGCACGGTTACCCCCAGCACGGCTACGAGCACCACGGCTACGAGCACCACGAGCGCCGGGGGCCGGGCGTGGGTGGCATCGTCGCCGGCGCCGCGGCCGGTTTCGTCGGCGGCATGGTCGTCGGTGAGGTGCTGGACGAGGTGTTCGACGGCGACGAGGGCGGCGAGGACTTCGCCTTCGGTGAGTTCGAGGAGTGAGGGAACAGCGATGGCGATATCCGGAGTGATCAGCGCCCTGATCGTGGGCTTGGTCATCGGGGCACTGGGTCGTCTTGTGGTGCCTGGCAAACAGCGGATCCCGATCTGGCTGACCATCGCCATCGGCGTGGTGGCCGCGATCATCGGCACGCTCGTCGCCAACGCGCTCGGCGTGGGTGACACCAGGGGCGTCGACTGGATCGAGATCATCGTGCAGGTGGCGCTGGCCGCCGCGGGCGTGAGCATCGCCGCGGGTGTCTACCGCAGGTCCACCCGCTGACCGGTCGGGCTGGGCCGGAGCCGCCACCTCCGGCCCAGCCCGGTCACGCTGACCGGCCCGCTCGGCTCGCCCGCCGCCAGGCGGCACCGCGCAGCAGGCGCAGGCCGTTCAGTCCAACCAGGACGGTGGAGCCCTCGTGCCCGGCCACGCCCAGCGGCAGCGGCAGGTTCCCGACCAGGTCCCAGACCACCAGGCCGGTGATGACGGTGGCGGCGATGACGAGGTTGGCGGTCACCACGCGGCGGGCCCGGCGGGACAGCGCGATCACCGTGGGAATGGCGCTCAGGTCGTCGCGGACCACCACGGCGTCGGCGGTGCGCAGGGTGAGGTCCGAGCCCACCCCGCCCATGGCGATGCCGGTGTCGGCGGTGGCCAGGGCGGGCGCGTCGTTGATGCCGTCACCGACCACCGCCACCCGCTGTCCGTCGGCCTGGAACGCGGCCACGGCCGCGACCTTGTCGTCGGGCAGCAGCCCCGCCCGCACCTCGGTGATGCCGACCTCGCGGGCGCGCTGGGCGGCGGTGGTGTGGTTGTCCCCGGTGAGCAGCACCGGCGGGGCCGAGGTGAGCCGGGCCAGCGCCGCCACGGCGCCGGCGGCTTCCGGCCGCAGCTGGTCGAGGATGCCGAGCACGCCCACCGGACGCTGGTCGCGCAGCACCACCACCGCGGTTCGGCCCCGCTGCTCCAGCGCCCGCACGGCGGTGCGGGCGTCCGTGTCCGCTCCGGCCGCTGCCTCCTCGTCCGGCTGGGCCGTGGCCAGCAGCGCGGCGGGCGAGCCCACCTGGACCAGGTGGCCCTCGACCCGGGCGGTGACGCCCCGGCCGGGCAGCGCCGCGAACCCGTGGGCCTCGGGCAGTGCCAGGCCGCGCTGGCGGGCGGCGGCCACGACCGCCGCGGCCAGCGGGTGTTCACTGGCGTGTTCGGCCGCCGCGGCCAGCCGCAGCACGTCGTCCTCGGTGAGCTGACCACCGGGCAGCACGCGGATGTCGGCGAGTTCGGGGACGCCCCGGGTCAGCGTGCCGGTCTTGTCGACGGCGACCAGGGTGGTGGCGCCGAGTTGTTCCATCACCACCGCGGACTTGACCAGCACGCCGTGCCGGCCGGCGTTGGCGATCGCGGCGAGCAGCGGCGGCATCGTGGCCAGCACGACCGCGCACGGTGAGGCCACGATCATGAACGTCATCGCGCGCAGCAGGGAGTCCCGCAGCGGCTCGCCCCACAGCAGGGGGAGCGCGAACAGCGCCACGGTGGCCGCGACCATGCCGACCGAGTAGCGCTGCTCGACCCGTTCGATGAACAGCTGGGTCCTGGCCTTGGTCTGGCTGGCCTGCTCGACCATGCCGGCGATCCGGGCCAGCACGGTGTGCTCGGCGCCGCGGTCCACCCGCACCCGCAGCGTGCCGGTGCCGTTGAGGGTGCCGGCCAGGACCTCGTCGCCCACGTGCTTGTCCACCGGGAGGGGTTCGCCGGTGAGGGTGGCCTGGTCGACCTCGCTGGCGCCGCCCACCACGACCCCGTCCGCGCCGATGCGCTCACCGGGGCGGACCAGCACCACGTCGCCGACCCGCAGCTCGGCCGAGGGCACGGTCCGCTCCTGGCCGTCGGGGCCCAGCAGGGTGGCGGTGTCCGGGGCGAGGTGCAGCAGGCCGCGCACCGCGTCCTCGGTGCGGGCGGTGGCCAGCGCCTCCAGCGCCCCGGAGGTGGCGAAGATGACGATCAGCAGGGCGCCGTCCACGACCTGGCCGATCGCGGCCGCGCCGAGCGCCGCCGCCACCATCAGCAGGTCCACGTCCAGCGTCTTCTCCCGCAGCGCCCGCAGTCCGGCCAGCGCCGGCTCCCAGCCGCCGGCCGCGTAGCAGGCCAGGTACAGCGCCCACCACAGCCAGCTCGGCCCGCCGAGCAGGTGGGTGGCCAGCCCGGCAAGGAACAGGGCCAGCGCGGCGGCGGCCCAGCGCGGCTCCGGCAGCGCGAACAGCCGGGTGCGCCACGCCGCGGCCGGGCCAGGGCGGGCCAGGCGCGGGAGATCACGGGTGTCGGTGGCGGGAGCGCTCACGGGGAAACCTCCGGACGCGACGGGAGCCAGGGCAGCACACCGCCGACGATAGCAGAACAGATGAACATGTCTTCATCTATTCCACATCACTGGAGTATCCTGTGCGCTGTGGGACACGGGGTCGAAGGACGCGATCGCCCGGTGGCGAACCTGGACGCCGACGCGGCGGCCACGGTGGCGGCCACCCTCCAGGCACTGGCCACCCCGAGCCGGCTGCTGATCCTCACCCAGCTCCGCCAGGGCCCGCGCGCGGTGACCGAGCTGGCCGAGGCCGTGGGCATGGAGCAGTCCGCCGTGTCCCACCAGTTGCGGCTGCTGCGCAACCTCGGCCTGGTCACCGGCACCCGGCAGGGCCGCAGCATCGTCTACAGCCTCTACGACACCCACGTCGCCCAACTGCTCGACGAAGCCGTCTACCACGTCGAGCACCTGCGACTCGGACTCGTCGACCGCCCCGACCGCGCCGGCTGACCCGCCGGGCCGCTACCCCGCCGCGTCGAGCGCGCGGTTGAGCGCGGTGACGTTGACGCCGGGCTCGCCGAGGAACCCGAGGCCGCGTCCGTCGGTGTTGGCGGCGACCAGTTCCCGCACCCGCTCGACGGTCAGCCCGTTGGCCCGGGCCACCCTGGGCACCTGGAGTTCGGCGTAGGCGGTGCTGATGTGCGGGTCCAGACCCGAGGCCGACGCGGTGACCGCGTCCTCGGGCACCCGGTCCTCGGACACGCCCTCCCGCTGGGCGACGGCGGTGCGGCGCTCGGCGATCACCGCGTCGTAGTCGGCGTTGTGCTCGCCCTTGTTGGAGCCGCCGGACGCGGGCAGGGTGGCGGCGGAGGGCCGCGGCTGGAACCACCGCTCGCCGTCGCGGGCCACGGCCACCCGGGTGGTGTCGGCGGCCTCGGCGTTGGCGCGCAGCCCGGGCAGCCGGCTCACGCCCCAGACGGCGACCGGGTAGAGGACTCCGGTGATCACGGTGAGCACCAGCAGGACGCGCAGTCCGGCCAGGGCCTGGTTGATGACGTTCTTCACGGCGTGGGTCACCCGATTCCGGGGATGAGACGGACGAGCAGGTCGATGAGCCAGATCCCGGCGAACGGCGTGACGATGCCGCCCAGCCCGTAGATCAGCAGGTTGCGCCGCAGCAGGGCGGACGCGCTGGCCGGCCGGTAGCGCACCCCGCGCAGGGCCAGCGGGATCAACGCGATGATGATCAGCGCGTTGAAGATCACCGCGGACAGGATCGCCGACTGCGGCGAGCCGAGGCGCATGATGTTGAGCCTGTCCAGCTGCGGGTAGATCGCGGCGAACATGGCCGGCAGGATGGCGAAGTACTTCGCCAGGTCGTTGGCCACGCTGAAGGTGGTCAACGCGCCCCGGGTGATCAGCAGCTGCTTGCCGATCTCCACGATCTCGATCAGCTTGGTGGGATCGGAGTCCAGGTCCACCATGTTGCCGGCCTCCTTGGCGGCCGACGTGCCGGTGTTCATGGCCACGCCCACGTCCGACTGGGCCAGTGCCGGGGCGTCGTTGGTGCCGTCGCCGGTCATCGCGACCAGCTTGCCGCCCTCCTGCTCGCGGCGGATCAGCGCCATCTTGTCCTCGGGCTTGGCCTCGGCCAGGTAGTCGTCCACCCCGGCCTGCGCGGCGATGGCCTTGGCGGTCAACGGGTTGTCGCCGGTGACCATGACCGTGCGGATGCCCATCGCGCGCAGTTCGGCGAACCGCTCCCGCATCCCTGGTTTGACCACATCGGACAGTCGGATCACGCCGAGCACCACGTCGTCCTCGGCCACCACCAGCGGGGTGCCGCCCTGCGCGCTGATCTCGTCGACGACCCGCCGAGTCTGCTCGGACAGCGCGAAGGCGCTCGCGGCGCCCTTGCGGACGCGTCGGCCGTCCAGGTCGATGCCGCTCATCCGGGTCTGCGCGGTGAACGGCACGAACTCACCGGTGCGCTCGTGCGCGCTGGGCTCGGGCGAGCGGCCGTGCGCGGTGGCGCACAGCTCGACCACGCTGCGGCCCTCGGGCGTCTCGTCGGCCAGACTGGACAGCCGGGCCGCGTCCACCAGGCGGTCCAGGTCGGTGCCGCCGGTGGGGATGAGTTCGGTGGCGCGGCGGTTGCCCCAGGTGATCGTGCCGGTCTTGTCCAGCAGCAGCGTGTCCACATCGCCGGCGGCCTCCACCGCCTTGCCTGAGGTGGCCAGCACGTTGCGCTGCACCAGCCGGTCCATCCCGGCGATGCCGATCGCCGACAGCAGCGCGCCGATGGTGGTGGGGATCAGGCAGACCAGCAGCGCGGTCAGCACGATCACCGACTGCTGTCCACCGGAGTAGACCGCGAACGGCTGCAACGCCACCACCGCGAGCAGGAAGATGATGGTCAGCGTGGACAGCAGGATGGTCAGCGCGATCTCGTTGGGCGTCTTCTGCCGCTGGGCGCCCTCCACCAACGCGATCATCCGGTCCACGAAGGACTCGCCGGGCCTGCTGGTGATCCGGACGACGATCCGGTCGGAGAGCACGGTGGTGCCGCCGGTCACCGCGGACCGGTCGCCACCGGACTCGCGGATCACCGGCGCGGACTCACCGGTGATGGCCGACTCGTCCACCGTGGCGATGCCCTCCACCACGTCACCGTCGCCGGGGATGACCTCACCGGCCTCGACCACCACCAGGTCGCCGACGGTCAGCTCGGTGCCGGGGATGGTGCGCCCGTCGGTGAGCCGGGCCATCGCGTCCTTCTTGGTGCGGCGCAACGAGTCCGCCTGCGCCTTGCCCCGCCCCTCGGCCACGGCCTCGGCCAGGTTGGCGAACAGCACGGTGAACCACAGCCACACCGCCACGCTGATGGTGAACACGCTCGGCTCGCCGATCGCGAACACCGTGACCAGCAGCGAACCGACCCAGACCACGAACATGACCGGGTTGCGCAGCTGGTGGCGCGGGTTGAGCTTGCGCAGCGCGTCCGGCAGCGAGGTGAGCAGCTGACGCGGGTTGAACACCCCGCCGGCGACCTGGTGGCCCAGGTTCTGGGCGTGCCGCTCCCGGGTCTGCTCGGGGGTGCGCCGGGGGCGTTGGTCGGTGGTGGTCACAGCAGGGCCTCCGCGATGGGACCGAGAGCGAGAGCGGGAACGAAGGTGAGTGCGGCGACCAGCACGACGCTGCCGGCGAGCAGGCTGGCGAACAGCGGACCGGTGGTGGGCAGGGTTCCCGCGGTGGCGGGCACCTTCTTCTGCGCGGCCAGCGCACCGGCCAGGCACAGCACCGCGACGATGGGCACGAACCGGCCCAGGGCCATGCACACGCCCAGGGACGCCTGGAACCAGTCGCTGGTGACGGTGATGCCGGCGAAGGCACTGCCGTTGTTGTTCGACGCCGAGGCGTAGGCGTAGAGGATCTCCGACAGCCCGTGCGCACCGGGGTTGTTCAGCGCGCCCTGGGTACCGGGCAGCACCGCGGCGATGCCCGCGCCGAGCAGCAGCACCGTGGGCATGGCCAGAATGGACACCGCGGCCGCGGTCACCTCCCGCCGCCCCAGCTTCTTGCCCAGGTACTCCGGCGTGCGGCCGACCATCAGGCCGGCCAGGAACATGGCGATGACCGCCATCACCAGGATGCTGTACAGGCCGGTGCCCACCCCGCCCGGGGTCATCTCCCCGAACAGCATGTTCAGCAGCGCGGCACCGCCGCCCAGGCCGGTGAAGCTGTCGTGCATCGCGTTCACCGCGCCGGTGGACGTGCCCGTGGTGGCGTTGGCGAACAGCGCCGAGGAGGGGATGCCGAAGCGGAGTTCCTTGCCCTCCAACGGCCGCAGCCCGTTCGCCTCGGCGACCCAGATCACCGCCAGCATGGCCGTCCACAGCGCACCCATCACCGACAGCAGCACGTAGCCCTGCCTGCGGTCGCCCACCAGGGTGCCGAACGTGCGGGTCATCGACACCGGGATCAGCAGGATCAGGAAGATCTCGATCAGGTTGGTCCAGCCGTTGGGGTTCTCGAACGGGTGTGCCGAGTTCGCGTTCAGCACGCCACCGCCGTTGGTGCCCAGTTCCTTGATGACCTCCTGGCTGGCCACCGGGGCGATCGCCACGGTCTGGCCGTCAACGTCCACTCCGGACCGAAAGCTCATCGCCACACCGAGGGCGACCAGCACGACGGCGAACACGAACGCCACGGGCAGCAGCACGCGGATGGTGCCGCGCACCAGGTCCACCCAGAAGTTGCCCAGCCGGTCGGTGGCCTGGCGGGTGAATCCGCGCACCACCGCGATCGCCACGGCCATGCCCACGGCCGCGGACACGAAGTTCTGCACGGTGAGCCCGATCAGCTGGACGGTGTGGCCCATGACCGTCTCGGGCACGTAGGACTGCCAGTTGGTGTTGGTCACGAAGCTGACCGCGGTGTTGAACGCCATGCCCGGTGGCACGTTGCCCCGGTCGTAGGCGAACGGCAGCACCGACTGGACGCGTTGCAGCACGTACAGCAGTGCGATGCCGACGAACGAGAAACCCAGCACGCCCAGCGCGTAGGTGCCCCACCGCTGTTCGGAGTCGGGGTTGACGCGAGCGAGGCGGTAGATCACCCGCTCCACCCGGGAGTGCGTGGTGCGCGTGTACACCCGGGCCAGGTAGTCACCGAACGGCCGGTAGGCCGCGGCGAGCGCGGCGACGAGCAGGCCGACCTGGAGCAGGCCGGCCACAGTGGACGACATCAGAACTTCTCCGGCCTGATCAGCGCGACGAACAGGTACCCGATCAACAGCAGGGCGAGCACGCCACCCACGGCGTTCGCCAGCACACCCGTGCCACTCACAGCTTCTCCAGACCGCGCACGCCCAGCGCCAGCAGCACGAAGACACCGATCAGCAGCACCGCGTAGGCCAGATCGGCCATGAGCGTGCTCCCTTCCGAACTACCGGGCCGCCATCCGGCGACGGCCCGTGACGCGGAAAGGTTGCATCAGCAAGAAGAGGTCGGAGTCGAGCCTGACGTGGCCTTGACTCCCCCGCTCGGGTCCCTTACGCGACCTTGACGGTCGGGTGATCTGCCTCTCGTCCCCCTCGGGTCGCGCCAGCCGTGTCCACTGTGGCCGGCGCCACCCGGTCAGCTCCGGCCGGGCACCCCGGACACCGCGATCGGCGCGGCCGTCCTGTCCTGGACCTCGCTCGGCGACACGCCGGGCGCGGTGTCGACCAGGCGCAGCCCGTCCGGTGTGACGTCGAGGACGGCGAGGTCGGTGATGATCCGGTGCACCACGCGCGCCCCGGTCAGCGGCAGGGTGCACCGCCGCACGATCTTGGGGCTGCCGTCCTTGGTGAGGTGGTCGGTGAGGACCACGACGCGCCTGGTGCCCGCCACTAGGTCCATCGCCCCGCCCATGCCCTTGACGAGCGCACCGGGCACCGTCCAGTTGGCCAGGTCCCCGTTGGCGCCGACCTGGAGCGCGCCCAGGATCGCGATGTCGATGTGCCCGCCGCGGATCATGGCGAAGGAGGTGGCCGAGTCGAAGAAGCTCCCGCCCGGGTTGACGGTGACGGTCTGCTTGCCCGCGTTGATCAGGTCCGCGTCCTCCTCGCCCGCGAGCGGGAACGGACCCAGCCCGAGGATGCCGTTCTCGCTCTGCAGGGTGACCTCGACCCCGGCCGGCACGTGGTTGGCGACCAGGGTGGGAATGCCGATGCCCAGGTTGACGTAGTCACCGTCGCGCAGCTCGCGCGCGGCGATGGCGGCCATCTCGTCCCGTGTCCACGCCATGATCACACCTCCACTGTGGATCGCACGGTGCGCTGCTCGATCTCCTTGACCCGCTCCCGCGCCGCGGTCAGCCGGTTGACGAACACGCCGGGGGTGACGACGTGGTCCGGATCGATGAACCCGTCGAGCACGACCTCCGCCTCGGCGACGCTGACCCGGCCGCACATCGCCACCAGCGGGTTGAAGTTGCGCGCGGCGTAGCGGTAGGTCAGGTTGCCGGCGCGGTCGGCGGTGTGCGCGTGCACCAGCGACAGGTCGGCGACGATGCCGCGCTCCAGCACGTGGGTCACCCCGTCGAACTCGGCGTGCGGCTTGCCCTCGGCCACCGGCGTGCCCACCCCGGTCCGGGTGTAGAAGGCGGGAATCCCGGATCCGCCGGCGCGCATCCGCTCGGCGAGGGTGCCCTGCGGCACGAACTCCACGTCCAGTTCGCCGTCCAGGTACTGCTGGGCGAACAGCTTGTTCTCCCCCACGTAGGAGGCCACCACCCTGCGCACCTGGCGGTTCTCCAGGAGCAGCCCCAGGCCCTTGCCGTCGACGCCCATGTTGTTCGACACGATCGTCAGATCACGCACCCCGGAGTCCCGCACGGCCTCGATGAGGTCGTTCGGGTTGCCGCTGAGGCCGAAACCGCCCACCGCGATGGTGATCCCGTCGGTGAGCACGTCCCGGAGCGCGTCAGCGGCACTGCTGAACATCCTGACCACAGGCTCTTCTCCTGCCGTTCAACCAATGAGCACTGCGGGAATTCAACGGTCGGGCCTGGTACCGGTCAAGCCGCGAACCTCCCTGGAGCGCAAAGCTCTCGCGTGGTGAACAACCCGGGGCGAGGCGTTCACTGAGTGGACATATGCTCGTTGGGTGACCTCTCCTCCCGAGCACGTGGCCGGCCGGATCGCCGCGCTGCTGCGGGCCCTGTCCCGCTTCCCCGACACCGGCGCGTCCACCTCGCAGCTCGCGCGGTCCACCGGGCTGGCCCGACCGACCGCGCACCGGCTGCTCACCGCGCTCGCGGCCGAGGGCTACGTGGACCGCGACCAGCGCGGCGGCGCGTGGTACCTCGGCCCGGAGCTGTACCTGCTGGGCGAGGTCGCCGCCCAGCGCTACGACGTCACCCAGCACGCGCGCGCCAGCGTGCGCAGGCTGGCGGCGGCGACCGGGGAGAGCGCGTTCTTCTCCGCCCGCCGCGGCGAGGAGACCGTGTGCCTGCTGCGCGAGGACGGCGACTTCCCGATCCGGTCGTTCGTGCTGCACGAGGGGGCCCGGTTCCCGCTCGGTGTGGTCTCGGCCGGCCTGGTCGTGCTCGCCCTGCTGCCCGACCCGGAGATCGACGACTACCTGCGCCGGGTCGATCTCACCGCGCGCTACGGCCCGGCGCACCGGCCGGACGCCGTGCGGGAGCGGATCGCCCGCACCCGCGAACTCGGCTACGCCGTGAACCCCGGCCTGGTCGTCGAGGGCAGCTGGGGCATGGCCGCGGCGGTCTTCGACCGGGCCGGCGCGCCCGCCTGGGCACTGACCCTCACCGGGGTGGAGTCGCGCTTCCGCGACCACCGCCGCCCGGAGCTGGGCGCCCTGCTGCTCAAGGAGGCCCACCAGCTGACCCGCGCCCTGGCGGCCCACGCCTAGGGCGGCGGCCTACCTCCGGGCGCTGGCGGTGTGGGTCCGCTCGGGTGCGCCGCGCCGGGCGAGGAACGCGAGCGCCGCCACCACCAGTGCGCCGCCGAGGTAGCCGGCCACCAGCTGGCCGACCTTGCCGCTGAAGTTCCCGCCCAGCGGGGGCAGCAGCACGGCGAACAGTGCGACGAGCGCGGCCAGGGTGGTGCGGGCGCGGCCGGCCGGCAGGCAGGTGGCCAGGGGAACCGCGGCCCACAGCAGGTACCACGGCTGCACGGCCGGGCCGAACGCCACGACAACGGCGAGCAGCAGGCCGAGTGCCGGCAGCTCACCGAGTGAGCCGCGGAGCTGGCGGTGGACCACCACGACGGCGCCGCACGCGATCAGCGCGTAGCCGACGAGTTGGCCGACGCCGATCATCGTCTGGGTGATCCGCAGGCCGAACAGCGACCCGATCCCGCCGGTGAGGAAGCCGAACCAGTTGGTCGGGGCCATCCAGCTGTTCACCTGGCCGGACGTGCCCAGCGTGGTGAGCCAGCCGAACCCGAGGCCGGTGGCCAGCGAGACCACCGCGGAGACGACCGCGACCGAGGCGAGCATCGCCGTGCCGGTGAGCGCGAGGTGCCACAGCGTGCCGCCCAGCCGCCGGGCGAGCGCGGTGCCGACGACCGCCAGGGCCACCACGGCCGGCAGCTTGACGTCCGCGGCGAGCGCGATGAGCAGCACACCTGCCGACAGCCGCCACCACTGGACCCGTTCGTCCACTGCGGACAGTGCGAGCACGGTGCCGGCGAGCATGAGCCCGAGCATCAGCGCGTCGTTGTGCACACCGGCCACGAAGTGCCACAGCAGCAACGGGTTCGCGACACCGAGCCACAGCGCCGCGTTCGCCGGGACGCCCGCCCTGGCCGCCAGCCGGGGCACCGCCCACAGCACCAGTGCCACCCCGACGAGGGCGACCAGCCGGTACAGCAGCAGACCGGTGAGCTGCTGCTCGCCGGTGACCTGTGCGATCAGCCGCTGGACCGCGGTGAACAGCGGCCCGTAGGGCGAGGGCGTGTCCAGCCAGTACCCGCTCATGTTCCGGGTGAGTTCGTCCGCCGGGCCGAGGCCCTGGCGCGGCCCGAGAACGTAGGGATCAAGGCCCCGGGCGGCGATCGCGCCCTGCGCCAGGTAGCTCTCGACGTCACGGCTGAACAACGGTGGCGCGGCGAGCAGTGGACCGGCCCACAACAGGACCGTCCACTTGAGAGCGCGGGGCCCTGGGGCCGCGTCGCCGCCCGTGACGACCAGCCTGCCGAGCAGGACCCAGGCCAGCACCACCGTGCCCATCCCGGCGACGGCCGCGGCGAGCACGACCGCGGGGACGGTGGTCAGCCAGCGCGGCGTGGCCGCCGCGTTCAGCAGGGTCGCCACCGTGAGCAGGAGTGCCCCGGAGAAACCGAGCCAGCGCAAGAAATCTCCCCGACGCATGGGCGGAGACTAACAGTCCGTCCCTGGTCGACCGCGTGGCGTTGGGCGGGACACGGGCCCTCGCGCGGAGTCGGCCGTGCCCGGCGGGCCCCGGGTACGGCAGGCCGGTCAGCTCCCGCCCGGAGCGCTGTCGAGCGCGGGTGCCGGGGTGCTGGAGGCGGCCGTGGAGTCGCGGATGACCAGCCGGCACGGGTGGGTGTGCCGGCCCGGCGACGCCTCGCCGTTGATCGCGGCCAGCAGCAGGTCGGCGGCGGTGCGGCCGAGCTTCTCCAGTTCCATGTCCACGCTGGTGAGCGGGGGCTGGCAGCCCAGGGCCATCACGTCCCAGTTGTCGAAGCCGACCAGGGCCACGTCGTCGGGGACGCGCCGGCCGGCGGCGCGCAGCGCGTCGGCCACACCGCGGGCGATCTGGTCGCTGCCGCAGAACACCGCGTCGACCTCGGCGTTGGCGCCCAGCAGGAGCTGCGCCGCCTGCCGGCCCCAGGCCTCGCTCCACTCGCCGAACAGCGGGGCGCCGGCCAGCCGCAGGCCGGCCTCGGCGAGCCGGTCGGTGGCCGCGGTGGCGCGCACGGTCGCCGAGTGGTGGTGCTCCGGGCCGGTGATGTGGGCGATCCGGCGGCGGCCAACGGCCAGCAGGTGGTCAACGGCCTTGTGCGCGCCGCCCGCCTCGTCCGGCACCACCGAGCAGTCCCGGGGGTCGGTGGAGCTGATGAACGCGTACACCACCGGGATGGGCAGGCCGGTGCCGATCGGTGGGCGGGCCTGGGTGCGGCGGCCGGTGACGATGATGCCGTCGACCCGGCGGCTGAGCAGCGTGCGCAGGTAGTACTGCTCGCGGATGGGGTCGTCGCGCGCGTCGCACAGGAACACCGACATCTCACCCGCGCCCAGCGCGTCCTCGGCGCCCATCATCAGCGGGATGCTGAACCGGCCGATGGTGTCGGTGGTGATCATGCCGACGGTGTAGGTCCGGCCGGAGTTCAGCGCCACCGCGGCCCGGTTCGGCTGGAAGCCGAGCTGCTCGGCGGCGGACAGCACCCGGTGCCTGGTTTCCGCGCGCAGCGAGCCCCGGCCGTTGAGCGCTTTGGACACGGTGCCGACCGAGACACCGGCGAGCTGGGCAACGTCGTTGATCGTCACCGGCCGGCCGGTGTTTCCGGGTCTTTCCGCGGCTTTCCTTCCAGGCATGTGCCCACAGTACTCGGGCGCACTGCCCCGATCGCCGGAATGAGCAGGTCGTACCAGGCACTTGACAGTACCGTGACCCGCACCTAGCGTGTTCGGAAAACGGTTTCCTGACTTTCTCCGCTCCCAAGATCACCCGAGATCGCCCCCGACATCGCCTCCGCGCAGCCCGCAGCCACCAGCGGCTTTCCGTTAGGAGACACGATGAGTTCGCACACCCGACCCGGCGCCCGGCGGGGGCTCGCCGCACTCGTCGGCGTGGTCAGCGCGCTGGCCCTCGTCGCCTGCCAGCGCGGCCCGGCGACGTCCTCGGCCGACGACACCGGGGCGGTGGACGACGCAACCACGATCACCATGTGGACCAGATCACCGACGGCCACGTTCAGCCAGACGCTGGTGGACGCCTACAACGCCAGCCACCGCAACAAGGTGGAGCTGACCGTGTTCCCGGCCGACTCCTACCAGCAGAAGGTCGGCACGGCCGCGGGCGCCCGCCAGCTGCCGGACGTGCTCGCCGCCGACGTGGTGTACGCGCCCAACTACGCGGCCAAGGGCGTGTACCTGGACATCACCGCGCGGGTGAACCAGCTGCCGTTCCGGCAGTCCCTGGCGCCCGCGCACATGAAGGCGGCCACCCACGACGGCAAGAACTACGCGGTCCCGCACGACATCGACCTGTCCGCGGTCTTCTACAACAAGGTGCTGTTCGCCCGCGCCGGACTCGACCCGGACAAGCCACCGTCCACTCTGGACGAACTGGTCGCCGACGCCAGGCGGGTGCAGGCACTGGGCGGGGGCGTCAGCGGCTACTTCTTCGGTGGCGCCTGCCCCGGCTGCCAGCTGTTCACCACCTGGCCGATGATCTGGGCCTCCGGCGGCACCGTGCTCAACGAGCAGGGCACCGCGGCCACGATGGACAACCCGGCCGCGGCCAGGGTGTACGCGATGCAGCGCCAGCTCTACGCCGAGGGCGTGGTGCCCGCGTCCGCCAAGAACGAGTCCGGTCCCACGTGGACACAGCTGTTCAGCGAGGGCAAGGTCGGCATCCAGCCGATGGGGGCCACCGCGCTGCAGGGCATGCGGGAGGGACCGGACCTGCGGATCGGGGTGGCACCGATCCCCGGGCTGACCGGCGGCGGCTCCTCGTTCGTCGGTGGTGACGTGCTCGGCATCAGCGCCAACAGCCAGCACGCGGCCGCGGCGTGGGACTTCATCTCCTGGACGCTGTCCGACCAGGCACAGGTGGACGTGGTGGCGCGGAGCAAGAACATCACGGTCCGCTCCGATTTGGCCGACAACCCGCACGCCACACAGGACCCCCGGCTGGGCGTGTTCAACCGGCTGGTCGGCCAGGGACAGACGCCCATCTCGGTCAACTTCGGCAGAACGTTCAACGACACCAACGGTCCGTGGACCGCGGCCGTGATCGACGCGGTGTTCGGCACCGGCGAGGTGTCCTCGGTGCTGCACCAGCACAACCCGGCCATCACCGAGTCGCTGGCCAGTGGAGGCTGAGGCGTGGTGTCCCCGTCGCCCCCCGCGCTGTCGCCGCCGACCACGCCGGCGCCGGCCCCGCGCCGCCGCCACTCGCTGCGCCGGCAGCGGCGCCGACTGGGGCTGCTGTACGCGGCCCCGATGGCGGTGCTGGTGGCCGTGCTGTTCGTCATCCCGCTCGGGCTGATGGTGTGGATGTCGGTCAACCACTGGCCGCTGCTGGGCGCGTCCGCGCCCAACGGGGTGGCCAACTACCAGGCCCTGCGCGATCCGCTGTTCCTGCGGGCTGTCTGGTTCACCCTGCGCTACACCGCGGTCACCACCGTCGTGCTCGGCCTGGTCGCCTTCGGCCTGGCCCTGCTCGTGCAGCGGAACCGGCCCGGGGTGGGGATCTTCCGCACGATCTTCTTCCTGCCCAGCGCGGTCGGGCTGGCCGCAACCAGTCTGCTGTTCTACGGGTTGTTCAACACCGAGGACTCCCCGCTCAACCAGGTCGTGCGGGCGTTCGGCCTCGGCCAGGTGGACTGGCTCGGCTCCACCGACAGCGCGCTCGGCTCGACCACGGGCATGATCACCTGGCGGTTCGCCGGGTTCTACATGCTCATCCTGATGACCGGGCTGCACTCGATCGACCCGGTGCTGCACGAGGCCGCGCGGGTGGACGGCGCCAGCAGGTGGCAGATCCTGTGGCGGGTCACGCTGCCGCTGCTGCGGCCGACGCTCGCGCTGGCCGCGGTGCTGTCGCTGACCGGCTCGCTGCTGGCGTTCGACCAGTTCTTCATCCTCACCGGCGGCCGGCACGACACGGCCACCGTGGTCATCGACATCTACCGCGAGGCGTTCCTGTCGCAGGACCTGGGCCGGGCCGCCGCGGTCTCGGTGGCCACGCTCGCCGTGCTGATCGTGCTCAACGTCGCGCAACTGCGGCTGCTGCGCCGCGAAGGGCGGTGACGCCGTGTCCCGGGTGCGCACCACCGGTTTGCACGTCACCAGTGCGGCGCTGGCCGTGCTGTTCCTGCTGCCGCTGCTGTGGACGCTCTACTCGTCGCTGACCGGCCGCCAGGCCGCGGCGGACGGCCGGGGCTGGGGTGTGGCCAACTACCAGCGGCTGGCCGAGTACGGCAGCGGGCTGGGCAGCTACCTGGTCAACACCGCCGTGGTCGCCCTCGTCGCGGTCACCGTCACCGTGGTGACGACCACGCTCGGCGGGTATGCCGTGGCCCGGCTCCCCTTTCCCGGGCGCAACCTGCTGTTCCTGGTCACCCTGGCCATCCTGATGGTCCCGTACACCACGATCCTGGTGCCGCTGTACATCCTGCTGGGCTGGCTCGGCCTGCAGAACTCGCTGGTCGGCCTCGGGCTGGTGCTCGCCGTGCTGCAACTGCCGTTCGGGCTGTTCATGATGCGCAACTCCTTTGCCGCGCTGCCGGTGGAACTGGAGGAGGCGGCGCTCGTCGACGGCTGCACGGTCGGCGGCGCGCTGCGCCGGGTGCTGCTGCGCGGCGTGCTGCCCGGGATCGTCACCGTGGCGCTGTTCTCGTTCCTGGCGGCCTGGAACGAGTTCGTGGCTCCCCTGATCTTCCTCACCGACGGCGCGAAGTTCACCCTGCCCCTCGCGCTGTTCAACCTCCAGTCCGGCAGCCTCGGCTCGGTCGACTTCGGCGCGCTGCAGGCGGGTGTGGTCGCCTCGGCGCTGCCGTGCGTGGCGGTGTTCCTCGTGTTGCAGCGGTACTACGTGCGCGGCTTCTCCTCGGGCGCCCTCAAGGGCTGAAAGGGAGCACCTCGATGACCGATTCCGTCCCGGGTCCCGTCCACCCCATGCCCACCGCGATCGCCGCGCTGCGGCCGCTGGCCCTCACCGACGTCACCTTCGCGCCCGCCAGCCTGCTGGGCGAGTGGCAGCGGCGCAACGCCACCCGCACGCTGCCGCACTGCGTCGACCAGCTCGACGCCTCGGGTGCCCTGGACAACCTGCGGCGCGTCACCGGGGAGGTCGGCGGTGCGCACCAGAACATGTGGTTCGCCGACTCCGACGTCTACAAGACCCTGGAGGCGGCGGCCTGGCAGCTGGGCCGGACCCCGGACGACGCCGCGCTGCGCTCCTTCGTGGACTCCACGGCCGCGTTGCTGGCCGGGGCGATCGACGCGGACGGCTACCTGAACTCCCACATCACCCTGGTCAAGCCGGAACAGCGGTGGCAGGAGCTGCACTGGAGTCACGAGCTGTACTGCGCCGGCCACCTCATCCAGGCGGCCGTGGCCGCGGCACGGGCCGGGGTGGGCGCGGAGCTGCTGCCGACCGCCCGGCGGTTCGCGGACCTGATCGTCGCGCGGTTCAGCGCGGTCGACGACGTCGACGGGCACCCGGAGATCGAGACCGCGCTGGTGGAGCTGTACCGGGTGACCGGGCACCGGCCCTACCTCGACCTGGCCCGGCGCTTCCTCGACCTGCGCGGGCACGGGCTGCTCAACGGCGAGCGGTTCGGCTCGGCGTACCTGCAGGACCACGTGCCGGTCCGGCGCGCCCAGGCGGTCGCCGGCCACGTCGTGCGCCAGCTGTACCTGCTGGCGGGTGTGGTGGACGTGGCCGTGGAGACGCACGACGACGAACTGCTCGACGCCGCGCACCGGCTGTGGGACGACGCGTTCGGCGCCAAGACCTACCTCACCGGCGCGCAGGGCTCGCGCCACCGCGACGAGGCGTTCGGCGACCCCTACGAGCTGCCGCCGGACCGGGCCTACGGCGAGACCTGTGCCGGGATCGCGAGCTTCCAGTGGAACTGGCGCATGCTGCTGGCCACCGGTGACGCCCGGTACGCCGACGAGATGGAACGGGCGCTGCACAACGTGATCGCCGGATCCACGGCACTGGACGGGACGCACTTCTTCTACTCCAATCCCCTGCACCTGCGCACCGGCCACGACGGCTCGCACGAGGACGCGCCGTCCCAGCGCCTGCCGTGGTACTCGTGCGCGTGCTGCCCGCCCAACCTGGCCCGGCTGGTGGCGTCCCTGTCCGGCTACGCGGTCACCACCGACCACAGTGGACTCCAGGTTCACCTGTACGCGGCCGGCACGGTCGAGACCACTGTGGACGGATCAGCGGTGCGGGTCAGCACGCGCACCGACTACCCGTGGGACGGGCGGGTCGAGCTGACCGTGGCGACCGAGGCGCCGCTGGTGCTGGCACTGCGGATGCCCGGCTGGTGTCCGGTGGCCGACGTCCGCGTGGACGGCGCCCCGGTGCAGGCCGGGGCGGTCCGCGACGGCTACCTCCGGCTGCGCCGCGACTGGTCCGGCGGGGCCACCGTCACCCTCGATTTGCCCATGCCCGCCCGCGTTGTCCGGCCGCACCCGCGCATCGACGCCGTGCGCGGCTGCGTCGCGCTGACCCGCGGCCCGCTGGTGTACTGCCTGGAACAGGCCGACCTGCCGGCCGGGGTCACGCTGGAGGACGTGCGCGTCGACCCGGCCGCGCCGATCGCGGTCGACCGGCTGGCGGACATCCCGGTGGTGCTCAGGGCGCGCGGCGCGATCGAGCAGCCCGGGTCGGCGGCGCTGTACACGGCGTCCGCCCCCACCGCGCCCCGGACCGAACCACTCGCGCTCACCGCCGTTCCGTACTTCCTGTGGGGCAACCGGGTTCCCGGCCCGATGCGGGTCTGGCTCCCGGTCACCACCACGGGATGAGGTAACACTCCCGGGCTGGGACCCGTGCGGTGCGACCACCAGCGGTCGCGCCGCGATCGACCACGACGTGATCCGCCCGCCCGCGTACCCGGCCCGAGGTGGTCCGGGCCGACCAGGCGTTCTCCTCCCACGCGATCCGGCAGCACCTGCGCTCCCGCACGATCCGGTGCACCATTCCCGAGCCGGCCGACCGCATCGCCGCCCGGCAGCGGCGTGGCAGCCGTGGTGGTCGTCCGCGGCCTGGAGCGCGTCGAGCTGGCTGTCCAAGGATTGGTGGACGGTGGAGGCGCGGACGTAGCCGACGCATACGTGCCCAGCCGGCCCGATGCCGGTCGCGGCCTGGCGGGGCGTCCGGATCCAGAGCGTGCCCGGCTTGCGGACGATCGAGTCATGCAGCGGTAAGGGCGGGAGGGCGAACTTGAGCCAATTTGGGGTCATCGTTCACGCCCCGACGCGAAGCGGCGGATGAGACGGCGTCAAGAATCGCGTGGGGGCGGGAACGAGAACGCCTATGCCACGGCGGTGGCGATCACGTCCAGCGCGGACCGCGGGGCCCGGCCAAGCAGATCGGCCAGGTCGCCGGCGGTTTCGGCCATGAAACCGGCCGCGATGACGGAGTAGGTGGAGACCACGATCGGGATCTGCCAGCCCGGAACACCGGCGGTGGTGAGTGCCTCGCGGAGCTGGGCTAGTGTGCCGGGCTCGTAGACGACGTCCTTTCCGGTCGCCTCGGCCACCGCGCGGGCGATGTCGGCGCCGCCGACGGCGTGCTCGCCGACCAGTTCGTAGATCTTGCCACCGTGGCTGGCGGGCTTGGCCACGATCTTGGCGGTGACGTCCGCGAGGTCCTCCCGGGCCACCGCGGCCAGCCGTCCCTCCCCCAGCGGGCCGGTGAACCTGCCGGTGGCCGCCGCCTCGGCCGCACCCGGGATGCTCATCTCGGCGTAGATGCCGTTGCGCAGGATCGTCCAGTCCGTACGGCCGGCCATCAACCGGCGCTCCGTCCAGCGATGCGCAAGCGCGAACGCGAGGTGGTCCCCGGCCGCCGACAGACTCGTGTAGACGATGTGGCCGACCCCGGCCTGCTCCGCGGCGTCGATGGCGGCCCCATGACGGGCGATGACCACGTCGTCCTCCGCATATCCCGCCGAGATGAGCAACACCACTTCCGCGCCCTCGAACCCCTTCGTCAGACTCGCCGGGTCGTCGAAGTCGACAAGGCGTGTCGGCACGTTCACCGACAGTTGATCCGGAGTCCTGCTTCCCGCCCACACGCCCTGGTGCTCGGCCAGGCGCTCCAGCACCAGGCTTCCCAGCCCACCCGACGCACCGGTCACAAGGATCAACACTGCCCCCTCGATATGGTTCTCTTCGGTAACCGCACCATTGTCGGCCGCTGCCGGGCGGAGCGTAAGGAGGCACGTTGATGTCGGTGAGGCACACCGGGGTAACCACCGATCCCGCCATCCTCCGTGACGACGAACAGATGGCCTGCGATGTCCGGGAGGTCCTGGACCGCATCGGCGACAAATGGACGGTGCTGGTGATCAACGAGCTGGCGCACGGCGTACGCCGCTTCCGGCAACTCCAGCGGTGCGTCCAGGGCATCTCCCAGCGCATGCTGACCCTGACCCTCCGCCGCCTGGAACGCGATGGCCTGGTCGTACGCACCGTCTACCCGACCGTTCCGGCCCGCGTCGAGTACGCGCTGACTCCCACCGGCCACAGCCTCACATTCGTGCTGAAAGCCGTCGCCGACTGGGCGGCGGAGCACCGCCACACCGTGATCGAGTCCCGCGCCCACTGGGACAGCGGGACAGGAGAACCTGGTCCCGGTCTGGAGAGGCCAAGGCGCACGGGACAACCCGGACGCGCAGCCAGCGCAGTGGACTGAGGACAACGGCTACCAGCCGGCCATGAAGACCACCCGCACGCCGGGCACGGTCGGCATCAGCATCCAGAACTCCGCCAACCGGGTCACCAGCAACGGCAACGCGTTCCTGCCCGTCCACACCCGGGTCGCGGTCACCGACAACGGCTCGTCCTCGGCGACGGTCCCGCCTGGCGGCGCCGGCCCGAACCTGGTCCGGCTGACGGGTCCACTCTGGACAGTGTCGCACCGGGCCAGGCCAGCAACCACGACCTGTGGTGGCCGTGGACAACTTCGGCAGCGGCGCCGCCCTGCCGACCGGATCGACGCTGTCGTCGAACGCGCCGAACACGACACGGCCCACAACCAGATGGCGGCGCACTGGAACGCGCGCCTGGCCGAGACGAACACGTTCAGCCTGCCCAACACCACCTGTTGACTTGCACGTCGGGCGGTGCTTAGCTCGGTAATCTGGGAGCGCTCCCATATTCGGCTCCCGCAACCGGCAGCTGACCGCTCGTTCCGGGCGGACGAGGAGGCGATCTCCGTGCCAGCACACCGTTTCCGCCGGATCACCCGCGCGACCGCGGCCGTGCTCGTGGCCGCGGCGCTGCCGGCAGCCACGAACGCGGTCACCAACGCCGCCAGCGCGGCACCGGACTCCCCCGACGTCACCGTCACGGTCAACGCCAGGGCCGGGCTGGCCACGGTGCCGGAGACCGCGCTGGGCGTGAACCACGCCGTGTGGGACAGCGAACTGGGCACCAACACCGTGGCCGACCTGCTCGGCCGCGCCGGCGTGCGGATGATGCGCTACCCCGGTGGCTCCTACGGCGACATCTACCACTGGAAGACCCACACGGCACCGGGCGGGTACGTCGCACCGAACACGGACTTCGACACGTTCATGGGCGGGGTGCGGCGCGCCGGGGCGCAGCCGATCATCATCGCCAACTACGGCACCGGCACCGCGCAGGAGGCCGCCGACTGGGTGCGCTACGCCAACATCACCAAGGGCTACGGCGCCAGGTACTGGGAGATCGGCAACGAGCTGTACGGCAACGGCCACTACGGCAACGGCTGGGAAGCCGACGACCACCCGGACAAGAGCCCGACCACGTACGCCACCGAGGTCGTCGCCTACGCCGAGGCGATGAAGGCCGTCGATCCGACGATCAAGGTCGGCGCCGTGCTCACCACCCCGGCGAACTGGCCGGACGCGGTCGTGGCCGAGGGCGACCCGGCGAGCTGGAACCAGACGGTGCTGTCGATCGCCGGCCCGCACATCGACTTCGTCATCGTGCACTGGTACCCGGGCGGGGCCACGGCGGCCGAGACGTTCGCCAAGCCGGACCAGGTCGGCGACATGATCTACCTGGTGCGCCAGCAGATCAGCCGCTACGCCGGGGCCAACCCGGAGCGGATCGGCATCGCCATGACCGAGCTGAACACCTCGGTCGGCCGCAACACCCAGCCGGGTGCGCTGTTCGCGGCCGAGGCCTACACCGCGCTGCTGGAGAACGGCGTGTTCACCGTGGACTGGTGGAACGTCCACAACGGACCGGGCAAGGCGTCCACAGTGGCCGGTTACCCCGACTACGACGACTTCGGCCTGCTGTCCAGCGCCGGCTGCCTGCCGGACGGCACCTGCGAACCGCCGCTGAACACACCGTTCGCGCCCTACCACGCCCTGCGGATGCTGAGCCTGTTCGCCCGGCCCGGCGACCAGCTGGTCCGGGCCGGCACGGACGAGTCCCTGGTCGGGGCGCACGCCGTGCGCCGGCCCAACGGTGACCTCGCCGTGCTGCTGACCAACAAGGACCCGGACAACGCCCGCACGGTCAGCATCGACTACGCCGGCTACACCCCTGCCGCGACCACCCCGCAGGTGCACACCTTCACCAACGGGGCGACCGGCATCACCAGCGGGACCGGTGGCACCGCGACCACGCAGACGCTGCCGCCGTACTCGCTGACCACGATCGTGCTGCACCCGGCGTCCCCGGCCGCCGGCCTGCCCGGCGCTCCGGGCCAGCCCACGGCGAGCGCGGTCACCGACCGGTCCGCGACCATCACCTGGCCGGCCGCCGCGCCTGGCCGGCACCCCATCGCCAAGTACGAGGTCCACCGCCAGGTCGGCGCGATCAGCGAGCAGTGGACGGAGACCACGGGCACCTCGGTGACCGTGCACAACCTCGCCCCGGGCACCCGCTACACCGTCAACGTCGTGGCCAGGGACACCGCGGGCGGGGTCTCCTGGTCCTCCCCGCCGCTGACCCTCACCACCGGCAGTCCCGCCGACAGCACCTGCGCCGTGCGTCTGTCCACTGTGAACGACTGGAGCAGCGGGTTCGTCGGCGGGGTCGACATCACCAACACCGGCACCGAACCGGTCACCGGCTGGACGCTCACCTTCTCCTGGCCCACCGGCTGGCAGAAGCTGACCAGCGGCTGGAGCGGCACCTGGGCCCAGGAGGGCACCACGGTCACGGTCACCAACTCCGACGGCAACCGCACCATCGAGCCGAACGCGACGGTCAACGCCGGGTTCGTCGCCGACTACACCGGTCCCAACGTGCTGCCCACGGCGTTCACCCTGAACGGGGTCGGCTGCCGGACGGCCTGACCGCGAGCAGGGACGCGGGTCCCAGCACGACTCTAGGTCGGACCTAAGATTATTCTTGACACAGTTTTAGGTCCGACCTACCGTTGTCGCCACGACCACGTTCCCCGCCGCCCGGCGGACGGACCCGCGAAAGGCAGACATGAACCCGCACCCCACCCCCGGCGAGCCACTGCGCCTGATGAGCGTGCACGCGCACCCCGACGACGAGTCGAGCAAGGGCGCGGCCACCCTCGCCAAGTACGCCGCCGAGGGCGTGGACGTCCTGGTGGTCACCTGCACCGGCGGGGAGCGCGGCGACGTGCTCAACCCGGCCATGGACCGGCCGGACGTCCGGGCGAACCTGGCCGAGATCCGGCGCGCGGAAATGGCCGCGGCCAGGCAGATCCTGGGGGTGCGCCAGCAGTTCCTCGGCTTTGTCGACTCGGGGCTGCCCGCTGCCGGCGAGGCGCTGCCGGCGGACTGCTTCGCCGTCCAGCCACTGGCCGAGGCGACCGAGCGCCTGGTGGGGTTGATCCGCGAGTTCCGCCCGCACGTGGTGATCACCTACGACCCGACCGGCGGCTACCCCCACCCCGACCACGTCAGGACCCACCAGGTCACCGCGGCGGCCTTCGCCTCGGCCGGGGACGGCACCCACTACCCCGCCGCGGGCGAGCCCTGGCAGCCGCTCAAGCTCTACTACCACGGCGCGCTGTCGCGGGCGTGGTTCCAGACCATGCACGACGCGCTGACGGCCCGCGGCCTCGACTCCGGGATGCGGGAGGTCCTGGCCGAGTTCCCGGAGGACGCGCCCGCCCTGGAGATCACCACCCGCGTGCCGTGCGCGGAGCACTTCGCCACCAGGGACCGGGCGCTGCTCGCCCACGCCACGCAGATCGACCCCGACGCCGGGTTCATGCGCCACGACCGCGACGTGGAACGGCAGGTGTGGCCCACCGAGGACTACCACCTGGCCCGGTCCCACGTCGAGGTCACCCTGCCCGAGGACGACCTGTTCACCGGTGTGCGTCCGGGCCGCTGATCCCGGCGACGAGGTTGAACGACCCGGTCAGCTGGTTGAGCACGACCAGTCCGACAACGTCGGCGACCGCCCGGTCATCCCACCCGTGCGCGCGCAGGTCGGCCACGTCCTCCTGGCTGATCGAGGCCGGCTCGGCCAGCACGCGCACCGCGAACCCGATGAGGGCCGCCTCCCGGGCGTCGGTGGCGGTTCCCTGGCGCGCCAGGGCGATGTCGGTGTCGCTCAGCCCGGCGGCGCGACCCGCCTCGGTGTGTGCCGCCAGGCAGGCGGCACAGCCGATCCACTCCTGCACGGCCAGGGAGATCCGCTCGGTCAGCGCGCGCGGGAGCTTGACCCGCTTCATCGCGCGGGACAGGTCGAGGTAGCCCTGGAGCAGGGCCGGCGAGTGGGCCATGGTGCGGACCATGTCGCCGGCCGAACCGTGCCGCCCGATGATCTCCGTCAGCAGCTCACCGGATCGCGCCGGGGCGTCGGCTGGGTCGAGGGGTTTCACCGCGTCCTCCCGTGGTGGGTGTGGGTTCTCACGCGTGCGTGCTGGCCGCGTTCGTCGTGTCCGCGCCCTGGGCGCGCCGGCCGCGCAGGGTCACGCCGGCGACCAGGGCCCCGACCGCGGCGATCCCCGCCGCGCCGAGGAAGGCCGCGGACTGACCGGTGGTGAGGGCCGCGGCGTCGCCGAGTTCGTTGGCGCCCAACGAGGTGGCGAGCGCGGTCATCGCGGCCAGCCCCAGGGCCGACCCGACCTGGTAACTGGTGTTGACGATGCCCGAGGCGAGGCCACCCTCCTCGGGGCGGGCACTGGACATGGCCGTGCCCAGTGACGGCACGAAGGCCAGCGCCATGCCGGTCGCCGCGACCAGCGAAGCCGGGAGCACATCCACCCAGTACGTGCCCGTCGGGCGCACCAGGGACAGCCACACCAGACCGAGCGCGAGCACCGCCAGCCCGCTCACGATCATCGCCTTCGCGCCCCACCGGGCGGCGAGCCGAGGCGCGATCGCGACCATGATCAGCATGATGACCGTGGTCATCGGCACCAGCGCCGAGCCGCTGGCGAAGGCGCCGAGCCCGAGCACCTGTTGCAGGTAGAGGTTGAGGAAGTACCACATCGGGATCCACGCGCCGCCCAGCAGCAGCTGCGCGAGGTTGGCCGCGCCCAGGTTCGGGGTGCGGAAGATGCCCAGCCGCACCAGGGAGTGACGCCGGCGGGCCTGGATGGCCAGGAACGCCCCGAGCAGGACGACCGCGATCGCGAGCCCGCCGGCCGTCTGCACCGAGCCCCAGCCGGCTTCTGGCGCGCGGACGACCGCGAACACGGCCACCGCGAGGCCGGCGGTCACGGTCACCGCGCCGAGCAGATCGGTGGCACCGCGCCGGGCCGTTCCCTTCGGCATCAGTGCCGGGCTGGCCACCAGGGCGACGAGCGCGAAGGGGATGTTGATGTAGAACACCCAGGGCCAGCTGATGTACTCGCTGATGACGCCACCGAGGAACACGCCGGCGGTGCCGCCGGCCGGTGCCGCGGCCCCGTACAGGGACAGCGCCTTGCCCAACTCGCCGGGCCGGCCGCCGAACAGCATCATCAGCAGGGTCAGTGCCGAGGGCGCGACGAGTGCGGCGCCCGCGCCCTGGAGCGCGCGACCGGTGAGTTCCAGCCAGATCTCGCCCGCCGCCCCGGCCACGACCGAGCCCGCGAGCAGGACGATCCACCCGGCCGCGAAGATCCGGCGGGCACCGAGCAGGTCGGAGAGCCGGCCGCCGAGCAGCAGCAGACCGCCGAACGCGATCACGTAGGCGTTGAACACCCAGGACAGGTTCTCCTGGGAAAAGCCCAGGTCAGCTCGGATCTTCGGGAGCGCCACCCCGATGATCGAGGTGTCCATGATCACCATGAACTGGGCGATGGCGATGAGCGCCAACGCCCACCACCGCCTGCTGGCCGGGCTCGTTTCCGTCAACATGGCGACTACTCCATACCGGTAGGGGGTATCAATCGGGCGAGGACGTTAACACCTGCTCGGCGAATACACCAGGGGGGTATCCGTAGCGATACCCTGAGGGGGTACCAGCCAGGTCGGTGGGCCGCTTCCGGCGCCCCACCCGTCCACCCCTTCTCGTCCACCCCTTCTCGTCCACTCTGGAGTGTCACTCATGAGGGAACTCGGCGGGATTCGCCACCGCACCGAGCGCAACGGCTGGCAGGTCGCTGTCGACCTGCTCGTCCGGCTGTGCTGCCACCGGCTGCTGCCGTCCGCGAGTGTGCGCGTTGACCGGTCCACCCGGAGCGCCGAGGCGAGCATCGCGTTCAGCGCGCGTGCCCTGGCGCGGTGCCAGCGCCGCAACAGCTGACCCGGTCGGCGACAGGGGCGGCGGCAGGCCGTGCCGCCGTCGCCGGCCCCGGCCCCGGCCCCGGCCCCGGCCCCGAAGACGCTCTTTGTGGAACGGGCTGGTCCCCAAGCTAAAGCGCACTAGTTCGGCTGGGTGGTGGCCGTTGTCGTGCGGGGCCGGCCGCACGTGCTCGGCGAGGTGCTGGCCACCGCGGACGCGTGCCTGGCCGTCTTCTACCCGGGGCCCGCGCTCGGCACGGCAGTGGCCGACGTGCTGCTCGGCCGGCGGGAACCGAGGGGACGGCTGCCGGTGTCGCTGCCGCGTGCCGCGGCGAGCCTGCCGGTGCACTACAACCACCGCGACCACGACTGGGCCGGTGATGTGGACGCGCCACCCGGCAGTTGCGGGGTTTCCAGCGCGTCGAGGTCGCCGCGCACGGCAGCGCCGTGGTGGAACTGCCGGTCGGTGCCGAACAACTGAGCACAGTGGACGGTGCTGGTCGTCCCCGGTTGGCCGCCGGCATCGTCGAGTTGCAGACCGGCACGTCAGCCGCGGACCTGGCCGGGGTGCGGCTGACCCTCACCGGGTAGGGCGTGTCCGCCCGGTGTGCGGTGCGGCTGCTCAGTCGAGGCAGAACTCGTTGCCCTCAACGTCCTGCATCACGATGCACGACTCGTTGAAGCCGTCGGCGCGCAGCAGCCGCACCCGCACCGCACCGAGCGCGACCAGCCGTGCGCACTCGGCTTCGAGTGCGGCCAGGCGCTCCTCACCCACGAGCCCGGTGCCGACCCGCACGTCGAGGTGCACCCGGTTCTTGACCACCTTGCCCTCGGGAACGCGCTGGAAGAACAGCCGCGGCCCCACCCCGGAGGGGTCAACGCAGGCGAACGCCGAACCCTGGCGCTCAGCGGGCAACGCGCGGTCGAACTCGTCCCAGGTGGCGAACCCCTTCGGCGGCGGCGGTACGACGTAACCCAACACCTCGCACCAGAACCGAGCGACACGCTCGGGTTCCGCGCAGTCGAACGTCACTTGGAACTGCTTGACCGATGCCATGCGGCCACCATAGATGGCGCTGCTGGTCACCGACACCACAGAGTCCGCTCCGCGGGCCGAGGCCTCCGCCTGGCACAAGTCGGTGAGACGCGGCCGGCGACGTCGTGCTGGTGCCGCTCGTCCTCACCTATCCGCACAGGACGAGGCCCCCACGCCACCAGGACGGTGAACGTGGAGGCCGTCGTGTTTCTCAGTCGCCGAGCCGCCAGACGTGCGGCCCATCCGGGTCGTCCAGCCACAGGCGGTGCTCGCCGGACGCGGTGACGGTCAGGCCGTACCGCTCCGCCTCCGGACGACCGGCCTGCTCCCACGTCTCCAGGATCGGCGCCAACTCCGACCACAGCGACCGCGGCCCGGACTCGCCGACCTCGATCCGGCCGTCGTCGAGCAGGTCGGCGCGCGCCCACGAGCCGGTGACACTGTCGACCCACCGGAAGGAAGTGGTGGCGCCGCCGTCAGCGCTCATGCCGATCAAGTTGCCGGCTGGCGTCACAAACCGCTCGAAGAACGAGAGCTGCGCGAACGTCGGCCACGTGCCAGCTGAGCTGTACCGCTCGGGTTCGCCCGAGGTCGCCTGGATCAGCGTCGTCGGGGGCGGTCCGGCGACAGCGGATCCTGACCGCAGAGGCATGAACCCCGCCTTCATCACGATCGGTCCGGACACCATGTCGCCGATACGCCTCAGCATGGCCAACCCGAGCCCGACATCAACGAGGATGGCGCCGTCGGGCGTGAGCTGTTCGATCCAGGCGGCTGGAAGTCGGCCGACCCCGCAGGTGGCGATGATCCGGTCGTAGGGCGCGTTGGGTGAGTACCCGTGGGCTCCATCGCCACAGACAACGGTCGGGCAGTAGCCAGCTCGGGCGAGCGCATCGCGTGCCGCACCAGCGGCGCCGAGGTCAACTTCGACGCTGGTCACCCGATCGCTGCCGAGCCGGTCGCACAGCAGTGCCGCGTTGTACCCAGTTCCCGTACCGATCTCCAGCACCCGGTGCCCGTCGTGTACGTCGAGGGCTTCCAACATGCTGGCCATCAAGCTCGGCTCGGTGGACGAACTGGACGGCGTCCCGTCCTCGCTGAGCCGGGTGATGAGGAGTTCGTTGCGATACACCCTCTCCAGCCATTCCGGGTGGCTGCTGTCGTAGCGCACCGTCAGGTCCGGGGCTGGACTCCGGCGGGGCAGGATGTAGAACTCGGGCGTGAACGCCTCGCGCGGCACGGACTGCCACGCCGCCAGCCACTGCGGGCTGCGGATGGCACCGAGGGCGCAGAGGTGCCGGACAAGGTTCTGCCTGTGGTCGGCAGACTCAGCGGTCAACGTCACGTTGCTCCTCCCAGGAGGGAGGCCAGTGCGGCGGCGATCGGCAGTCCCGTGTGGACTTCGATCCATCCCCACTGGCCGTTCGGGTTCGTCTCCAGGTACACCCACTGGCCGTCCTCGGTGACGAGGAAGTCGTGGGCGGCGTACAACAGGCCGAAGCGGTGCATCAGCAGTCGGATGCCCTCAGCCACGTGCTCGGGCAGCTCGATGGGCTGATAGGTGAGGTTGTCGTAGTCGGCGCGGAAGTCCGCCTTCGCCGCGTTGGAGTGCGCGTCGATGCGGGCGGCGAACATTTGCCGACCAACCACGGTTAACCGAACCTCGAACTGCTTGGGAATGAACTCTTGGAACAGGTGTGCGGTATGACGCACCGAGTCCCCAATCGCAGTGGGAGAACGAATGATGGTGGTGTAGAGCGATTTCCCTCCCACCAACGGCGATCCCTGAAGCGCTTTGTAAGCCACCGTCCCCACAGCCTGCGCGAAGTGCCTCGCATGCTGTGGGTCATTCATGATCAGGGTGCGGGGAATCCGCAGGCCGGCTTCGGCTGCCGCACCGAGCTGCACGGGTTTGAGAGAGACCGCGGCGTTGCGGTGCGGATGGTTGACCCACCTGCACCGCAACGCCGCCAGCACTCCGCCGAACCCTGCCCGTGCTTCCGCCGTTGCCCACTGGCGTTCGACGTCCGACATGTGCTCGAACTCGAAGTGGGTGGGGCGCCGGTAGTAGACCGCGCCGATCTCCGACAACGGAAGTTCCCGGTGTTCGGTGCGCAGTCTCCCCTCCCAGACACCCCCGGTCGGCGACATGGTCGCGCTCAGGGAGAGCCTGGTGGGGAACTCGGCGAGATCGCACCTCACGAGGGGGATCTCCCGGTCGTTGAGTTCACGTACGACCAGGTCAGCGGTGTGATCGGGTTGCCTGGTCAGCACGAGCACGGTTCGGCCGGTCATGTCAGTCGGCGTCCGACTCGGTGTCGGTCCAGTGCTGCATGTCGCTCTTGGTGTCCAGGGTGGTCACCAGGGTGGTGCCGGCCATGTCGCGGGCGACGTAGGGCTGCCCGTCGGTGCCGACCGTCAGCTGCTGCTGCGGGTCGTAGTGGGTGTCGGCCGTGGCGACCTGCTGGATCGTGGTGGGCACGAGGTTGGTGAGCCCGAACGGCCGGTTGGCGGTGGCCTCGTCGGCGATCGACGTGAAGTGCGCGGGCGCCGACGGGAGCAGGCGAGGGGCCAGGGGCTCCGGTTCAACAATTGACACTGCAATTTCTCCTTGTTCTTCAGTTTTTTCCGGTTGCCCCGACGCTGCCTGCGGAATCGTCGCGGGACCAGCGTGGGGAGTCAATTCGTTGGCGGCCGAATCGGGCCGTTTCGCCGCCACCATTCGGAACGTTTCGGGCGGACCCAGCCGTCTACCGAGGCGTAGGCGTCAGCGAGGTCAGCCCATCCCTGCCGGTGAACCGGGTATCGGTCGAACAGATCGCCGGAACGAGACGTCCAGTCCCGGCACCTAGGCGCGGAAGACCGCTCCCACGGAACTCCAGTCGTCTCGGCAGGAGGCGCAGTGTTCCCACGCCCACCAGCGATACGGACAGTCTTCGGGCCAGATAGCCGTTGTGCCGCAACGAGTTCTGGCGTAGCGGTCGCCGTCTCGGGACCGGCTCCAGTCGACGGATCTGGGCACCAGGTGCTGGTGTTCGTCAAAGGCGCCGGGCGCGCGCCGCACCCCGTTCAGTGGCTCGGCAGCCATCCGGTTAACGGCGCCAGGCTCGGCGTTGGGGTCGTTGGGATGGCTGGAACGGCGGCTTTTCCCGCGCTACCCGAGGCGAACACCACGCCGGCGACGAACGCGATGCCAGCGAGAACAAGAGCAGCTCGGACGGTGACCTTCTTGTTCAGCACCGCCACTGGTTGTCACCCATACCCTGCCCCATTGCGGTGACGCACGAGAGGCACACCATTCCCGTGGGCTTGTCGATCCGGGTCGAGTTGGCCGCGGTGAGCACCTTTCCGCAGGCCGCGTCGATCAGGCCCTCGGTGTCTCCGTCGATCTCGCTCGTGAGCACAGCGTGGGGCCGCTGGTCCTCGTCCCACACGCGCCATCCGTAGGCCGCCGCCGTGGTCATCGGGTCACCTGCGGTTGCTGCTCGGTCCGGCGCTGCGCGGGCAGCACCGACTCGTAGTGGTGTCCGGCGAGGGCGATGTGGGTGTAATCGCGCGCCCGCTCGTAGCAGACCTGGCAGGTCGGGTACAGCCACTCCCGTTTGGACGGTTCGATGCCGAGATAGGTGACCGGGTGCCGGCAGAGGGTTTCTCCGGTGTCGCCGGGCTGGAGTTCGCCGGGGATGGCGTGTCGGCCGTGGTCCACGGGCCACCAGCGGAACGTCTTCCGGGCTGAGGTGGTCACGTCGGGCTCGCCTCCTGCCGGGTCAGCTCGTCGGCGGTGATCAGGCAGGCGTCGCAGGCGTAGGCCGGCACCGGCTTGGCCACGTCGTCGGACAGGCCGTGGCCGCACACCGCCCGGTACGAGCGGCCCTGGTTGACCTCACCGGCGGCGATGATGTGGGCGGCACCGTCCAGCGCGGACCGGCGCATCACGTACAGCGGTGTACCGCCCGGCGTGTGCTGGGTGACCAGGTAGCAGGCCGCACACCAGGTGGCGTTGTCGCGGGTGGGGCGCGGGTAGGTGGTGATGAGCGTGTCGGCGAGCTGGATTCCGCAGAGGGCGCGGTGGAACCCGGGCTTGTCGGGCAGCCAGCCGTGCACCCGTGGGGTGGCGAACGTGCTGTGCCCGTAGATCAGCGTGGTGGTCATCGTGGCCTCCAGAGCAGTGATTCCGGACGCCGCTTGGCGATCTGGTAGCGGGGGCAGTCGCAGTCGCTCTGGGCGGTGACGACGGTCAGGGCCCAGCCCCACCGGGCCAGCCACCGCCGGTGCAGGCGTCCGCGCCATGTCGCCAGGTACTCGCCCAAGGCCACCTTCGCGTGGTCGTAGTCGGTGTAGGTGCGCCGTTTCATGCTGCCTCCTGTCCGATGTGGACTGGTGTGGTGCCGGCGTGCCCTGAGGGAAGTCCGGGCCACGCCGCCATCCAGTGGTAGTCCGGGGCGGGGTCGGCTGAGGTGTTGGACCGCTCCTGGTGGGCCGGGGAGATGTCCACTTGGCGCGGTTGGTCAGCGAGGTGGTCGTCCAGCGGGAATGCCGTGATCAGATAGCGCCAGAGACCGCCGATCGCCGTCGTAGCCACGAGGCCGAGAACGGACCAGACGAGTAGTGCTGTCACGATCACCACCACCTTTGTGGGGTGGAGCAGCGAGGGAGAGCCGACAGGTGGCTCAGCTGTCTCGCTGCTCCGGCTTGGGTGTAGCGGCGGGGAAGGGGTGACTTCGGCCTGCTGAACAGGCAGTGAACTCGGTGAGTCGCACGTTACAACCTGAAGTGTGCGAGTTAGGAGGTCTCGCGTGTAGCCAGATCGAGTGAATTACCCGCACGATGCGAATATGCAGGGAAGGATGGCGCCATGCCGAACCCCGTCGTCAGCAAGATCCAGCTGGGCTTGGAGATCCGGAAACTCAGGAAGGCCGCCGGCGCTACACGCGAAGAGGTCGCCAAGGCTCTCGACTGTGACGTCTCCAAGATCTCTCGCTTGGAGAGCGGCAAGGCATCGTTGCGGACACCAGAAGTTGACTCCCTGGCGCGGCACTTCGGCATGCCAGACGAGAAGGTTGAACCTCTTCGCAGGCTGGCTGCCGCCGCTCGAAGCCGCTCAACCTACCGGGTGCCCGACTGGGCTCAGCGGTACGCCGGTCTCGAACAAGAGTCGACCGAGATCAGGGTGTACGAAACCGAGCTGATCCCTGGCTTGTTGCAGACCGAGGACTACGTCAGGGCAATCATGCACGCAGCTATGCCCTGCAAGTCGAACGACGAGATTGACCGCCTGGTCGCCGGCAGAATGAGCCGGCAGAGCAAATTGTTTGGCGACAACGTGCCTCATCTGGTGGCGATCATCAACGAGGGTGCGATTCGCAGAATCGTCGGCGGCAGGGCAGCGATGAAAGCGCAGCTGAACCAGTTGCTGGACTTCGGTCAGCTTCATCACGTTGACCTGCACGTGCTGTCGTTCGAGGCGGGTGCTCACTGCTCGATGGGAACCTCGTTCACGCTCCTGTATCTGCCGGACCCGATAGATGTCCGAATCGCGTACTTGGAAGACGTGTTGGGCGCTGACTACCTTGAGGAACCCGAGGAGATCAGGACATATAGCCTGAACTTTGAACGACTCCTCGGGGCCGCCTTGACTCCGGTGAAGTCGCTCCAAGTGATCGACCAGATACAGCACGATCTATAGGAGGGGCCGCGTGACCCCAGACTCCTTCAGCCGTTGGCGCAAGTCGAGCCACAGCAATGGATACGGAGGTGCTTGCGTCGAACTGGCGCATGCCACCGGTGTGATCGGTGTCCGTGACTCGAAGAACCCTGCCGGCCCGGTATTGACCTTCGGTCAGGCCGAGCTGTCAAGGTTCCTCGGCGCGGTGAAGTTGGGTCGCTTCGCCGGCTGACCTACGGCAAACAGCAGCCCCGCTCACGGGACCTGAGCGGGGCTGCTCTGTGTCTGGAGCCTACTCAGCCCGTCGGCAGGCTGCTGGCTTCATGGTCCCTTGTGGGCCGATGAGGTGTTGGCCGCGCATACCACGAAGATTTTCGTCTGATGGTCGACCTGGAGTTGCGATCCCTTGTGGGCCGATGAGGTGTTGGCCGCACCAGCCAGGCAGCCAGGGACGAGCGCGACGCGCGGTTGCGATCCCTTGCGGGCCAATGAGGTGCTGGCCGCCGGCCAGGACGGGGTGTCGTTCGACGTGATCAACCAGTTGCGATCCCTTGCGGGCCGATGAGGTGTTGGCCGCCGTGATGGACCGAATCCACTCACCCGGCGGGGTAATGTTGCGATCCCTTGCGGGCCGATGAGGTGCTGGCCGCCCTGGAAGACCAGCATCAACACGCTGATCACCCCGGGCACCGAGCAGCATGCTCCCAGAATCCGGGACGGCACGCCACATCCCGGTTCGGAACCTCCCGGCGTGTCGTCCGACGCTTGGGGTTCCGAAGCTCGGGGCTCGGCCTGCGTGCCGTCCTACGTGGCGAGCAACCGGAGAGTTGCTGTTCCTCGGCGCTCCCGGGGGCTCCCTCGTTGGGACTTCCTCGGCACGGCTCAGCTGCGGCCACTGCCGAACAAACCGCGCAACTGGCCCCGGAACCGGCGGCCCGCCAACCGCACCGGGGCGATCACCGAGGTTCGCACCCAGCGGGCCGGCGCCACCACCACGGCCCGCCACACCCACCGGATCGCCCGGCCCAGCGGCACGAGCAGCACGCGGTGGACGAGCTTGGCCGGGTTGACGACCAGCACGCGGACCGTCCACTTCAGAAACCGCCACAGCGGCAGCGCCACCCGGCGGCCGGCCCAGCGGATCGCGTCCAGCAGCAGCCGGCCCACCACCGCGAACGCCCTAGCAATCCCGCCGAGCACCCAGCCCAGGGCGGCACCGAACAGCCGCAGCACCGTCCACACCGCCACACCGACCCAGCGCGCCACCCGCACCACCACGGTGCGCCACAGCCACCGCAGCGGAACCACCACCAGCACCCGCCAGCACCAGGCCAGCGGAACGAGCAGCCCGACGCGCAGCACCCGGCCGACCACCGCCAGCACCCGATCGACGATCTTGCCGGCGGGGATGGCGGCCAGCAGGCGCACCAGCATCCCGATCGGGGCCAGCAGCCAGCCCAGAACCACCCCGATCGCCCCGAGCGTCCAGCGCAGGGCCCGCCCGATCGGCGCGAACACCGCGCGCAGGCCCCGCCCGATGACACCGAACAGCCAGCGCAGCGCCCGCCCGACGGGTCGCAGCACGAACCGGAACAGCGCGCCGAACACCGCGCGCAGCACACCGGCCACCGCGGCCAGCACGTGCCGCAGGCCCCGGCCCACCGGTGCGATCAGCCGCAGCCACAGGAACCGGGCCACCGCTGCCCCGGCGGTGCCGATCCAGGTCAGCACGGCCAGCAGCGGACGCAGCACGAACCGGTGCACGGCCCGCCCGACGGCCCGCAGCGCCGCCCAGACCAGCTTGGCCGGAACCACGATCACCACGGCGATGGCGCGTGCGAGCCAGACCGCCCAACCCGGCGGCCGTGGCTCCTGCTCGATGCTTCCCCCATCCATGACCGCTACAACGTAACGCGGCCACACGGGGTGCCGGAGGGTCGGGGCCGCACCTCCAGGCCGCCGGAAAGCTGGGCGGTGAGCGTTTGGTGAGCGCTTGGTCAGCAGGCCGGTCGACGCTGCCCGCATGACACAGCACCCGCGGAACAGGACAGTGCTCATCGCCGGCGCGAGCGTGGCCGGCCCGGCCCTGGCGTACTGGCTGCACCGGCACGGCTTCACCCCGACCGTCGTGGAGCAGGCGCCCGCGTTGCGGGACGGTGGCTACAAGGTCGACCTGCGGGGCGTGGCGATGCAGGTCGTCGACCGGATGGGGCTCACCTCGGCGATCACCCGGCACAGCACCCGGATGCGTGGCGGCGCCTGGGTGGACGCGTCCGGCAAGCCGCTGGCGACCCTCGGCCCCGACCTCATCGGCATGCGCGCGCCCGGCGACGACGAGGTGTTGCGCGGCGATCTGGCCCGCGTTCTGCACGAGGCGACCAGGCACCAGGTGGAGTACGTGTTCGGCGACTCGATCACCGGCATCAACCAGGGCCACGACGGCGTCGAGGTCACCTTCGCCCGGTCGGCGCCCCGGGTGTTCGACCTGGTCGTCGGCGCGGACGGGCTGCACTCCGGGCTGCGCGCCCAGGTCTTCGGCGCGGAGGCGGAGTTCGTGCGGCCGCTGGGCATGCACGCGTGCGTGTTCACCGTGCCCAATCACCTGGGTCTGGACCACTGGGAACTGCTGTACCCCATCCCGGGCAGGGTCGTGAACCTCTACAGCACCCGGCGGGCCGCGGCCAAGGCCCAGTTCATCTTCCCCACCCCCGCCGTGGTGCCCGACCGCCACGACATCGCCGGACAGCAGCGCCTGGTCGCCGAAATTTTCGAAGGCGCGGGCTGGGAAACCGACACCCTGTTGGCGGCCATGCCGCACTCCCCCGACTTCTACTTCGACGCCGCCAGTCAGGTCCGCCTGGACCGCTGGTCGGCCGGTCGGGTCGCGCTGGTGGGCGACGCCGCGCACAGCCCGTCGCCGCTGTCCGGGCAGGGCACCAGCCTCGCCCTGGTGGGCGCGTACGTGCTGGCCGGCGAACTGAAGGCGGCCGGAGGTGACCACCGGGTGGCGTTCGCCCGCTACCAGGAGGAGATGCGGGAGTACGTCCGGGTGAACCTGACGCTGGGCGAGCGCAACGCCAAGCAGATGGTGGCCGGCAGCAGGCGGCAGATCCGGCTGCAGACCACGATGATGCGGCTGGTCGACCGCCTGCCGTGGAAGGGCATGGCCCTGCGCTCGATCATGAAGCCGCTCACCCGGGCCGCCAACGCGCTCACCCTCAGGGACTACTGAGCCGGGCGAGCGGGTCGCCGGGTCCGGCGATCAGTCGAGGCGATGGCCGGGGAGAAGGACGAACAACACTCCATCGCGTTGACATGTTTCGCTAACCTTCTCGAAACTTTAGGTCAGCACACCCGTAGTGATCGATCGCTGCGTTGCCTCCACCACCCCCGAGGAAGGAGAGCCCTGGTGATCATCAACTCGGACCGCTCCACGATCCGCTCGACGGTCGTCATGCTGGCGGCAGCGGCGCTCGTGGTCGCCGGAGCGGTCACGGCAGGAGCGCGAACGCCCACCGCCGAGGCCGCCGCCAACACCGTCGCGGCCGCGCCCGTCGAGGACGACGGCACGGACTGCCCGGTGTCCCTGCCCGGCTCCCTGCCCGCCAACGCCAAACTGCCCGATCCCTTCACCAAGCTGAACGGCTCGCGCGTCTCCAGCAGGTCCGACTGGCGCTGCCGCCGCGCGGAGATCAAGAAACTGGCGGAGCGGTACGTCTACGGCGAGAAACCGGCGAAGCCCGCGAGCGTCACGGGAACCGTGTCGAGCACCAGCATCACGGTGAACGTGACGCACAACGGCCGGAGCGCCAGTTTCTCCGCCGGTGTCCAACTGCCGAGCGGGTCCGGCCCCTTCCCCGCCGTGGTCGTGGTGGGTGGGTTCGGCGCGGACACCGCCACCATCCGGGCCGCCGGCGCCGCCGTCATCAGCTACGACCCCCTCGCGGTCGGCAAGGAGGGCACCCCGAGGAACAACAAGCAGGGCGCGTTCTACAGCCTCTACGGCGCCACCAGCAGCACCGGGCTGCTGGCCGCGTGGGCCTGGGGCGTGAGCCGGATCATCGACGTCGTCGAGCAGTCGGGCGGCAGCGTCCTCAAGGCGGACGCGCTGGGCGTCACCGGCTGCTCCCGCTACGGCAAGAGCGCGTTCGCCGTCGGCGCGTTCGACCAGCGCGTCGCCCTGACCATGCCCATCGAGTCGGGCAGCGCGGGTGCGCCCATCCTGCGCGGGATTCCCGGCGAGTCCGGCGCGCAGCCGCTGAGCAGCGCCTACAGCGAACAACCGTGGCTGGGTGACGCGTTCAGCTCGTTCACCGGCAATCCGAACGCCCTGCCGGTGGACACGCACGAGACCGTGGCGATGATCGCGCCGCGCGGGTTGTTCATCATGGAGAACCCGCACATCGACTGGCTGGCCGCCCGGTCGGGCAGCGTGGCGGCGCTGGCCGGGGCCGAGGTCTACAAGGCACTCGGCGCGGGCGAGAACATCACCTACTGGTCGGACATCCAGGACGGCAACCACTGCGCGGTCCGGTCGGAGTGGCGGACCCCGTTGCAGCAGAACATCCAGAAGTTCCTGCTGAAGACGGGCAACGCCGCCGGCACCTTCCGGATCTCCAGCAAGAAGGCCGGCAACCTGGCGCAGTGGCGGGACTGGACGACGCCGACCCTCACCGCCAGCCCGAGCGACCCGCCCACCACCACTCCGCCCACCACCACTCCGCCCACCACCACTCCGCCCACCACCACCCCGCCGACCACTCCGCCGGCGGAGAGCGGCTGCTCGGCGTCGGTGTCGGTCAACCAGTGGCCGGGCGGGTTCGACGCCAGCGTGCGGGTCACCGCCGGCGCCGCGCCGGTCACCGGCTGGACGGTCGCCGTGGCCCTGCCGTCCGGCGCCAGCGTCACCAACGCGTGGAACGCCACCCGCAGCGGGAACACCGGCACGGTCCAGTTCACCAACGTCAGCTACAACGGCGCGCTGGCGCCCGGCCAGTCGGTCGAGTTCGGCTACCAGGGCAGCGGTACGGGCGCGGGGATGACGCCCACCTGCACGGCGAGGTAGTGCCACGGGGTCCGGTGTGGCGTGCGCCCGCGCACCGGGCCCCGTTCCCCAACTGTCCTCTTCGGATAGTGGCCCACTGTCCGCTTCGGACTCCGCCGGTGGCCGGTTCGAGTGCTCAGCGGCGGACTGGGCAGGGGGCCGCTGCGCGCGGCCAGCACGGCGGCGCCGGCAGTGACCCAGATCACCGCGTTGGGCTGCCACGGTGGCGGCGGAGCGGCCCCATAGGGTCATGACCACCAGGATGACCGGCACCGCGGAGGCGAGGGCGCTGACCGACGCCCACCGGGCACCGCCACCGGCAGACGATCGGGAGTTGTGGCAGCGCGTCACCTCCGGCGGCCCGGACGCGGATGCCGCGTTCACCGAACTGTTCGAGCGGCACGCCGAGGCGGTGTGGAACTACGCGTACCGGTTGACCGCCTCCTGGTCCAGTGCCGACGACCTGTTGTCCACGACGTTCCTCACCGTGTGGCGGCTGCGGACGCGGGTCGTGCTCACGCGCGACTCGGCCCGGCCCTGGCTGTTCACGGTGACCGCCAACCTGGCCCGCGACGAGCGGCGCGCCAGGGCGCGGCTGTGGCGCCTGGTCCGGCGGTTGGGCACGCGTGAGCCGCAGGCCGACCACGCCGAGGGCGTCGTCGACTCCGACGCCGCCGAACACCGGCTGCGGCGGGTGCTCGCGGCCGTGCGGCGCCTGCCCCGCGCCGAACAGGAGATCACCCGCCTGTGCCTGCTGGGCGGGATGTCCACAGAGGACGCAGCCCAGCTGCTCGGCATCACCGAGGCGAGCGTGCGGTCCCGCGTGTCCCGCGCGCGTGCCCGGCTGCGCCAGATCACCGAGGAGGACGACCATGAGTGAGTTCGACCTGCCCGCCGAGCGGCGGCTGCCCGACGCCGTGCGCGAGTCGGCCCGGCTGCGGATCCAGCAGCGGTTGCACCAGCCACCGCGATCGCGCCGGACACCGGTGCTCGTGGCCGTGGCGACCGCGCTGGGGATCGGCGCGGCGGCCCTGGCGGTGGTCCCCGGACAGCCGGCCGTCGCCCCGGCCACCCGACCGCCGGTGAATCCCGAACTCCCCCTGCCCGACCAGGACCGCGTCTACCGGATCACCGAGGGCACCGCGCCCGCCGACGCGGCGCGGCGCTGCGCGGGCGAGCGCGACCAGGGCGCGGGGCAGTGGACGCCGATCGCCACGGTGTCCCGCAACCGCGTGGACCTGGTCGCCTTCACCACCGCGGCCGGTGTGGTGTTCTGCGAGCTGACGCCCCGCGCGGTGACCGTGTCCGCGCCGGTCGCCGACCCGGGCGCGCTCGCCGTGTCGTTCAGCACCGCCACCGGGTCGCTGGCCGGGTTCACCGGACCCGACGCGCGGCGCTTCGCCCTGCACGCCACCGACGACTCGCTGCCGAGCGTGACCGTCGCCCGCGTCGGCACGATCTGGTTGGCACCCAACGGGATCGTGGCCGACCGGCTGACCGCGCGGCGCGAGGTGCGCGACTCGTCGGAACTGGTGGTGCGGGCCGAGGTGAGCGTGCCGGCCCCGTCCCCGACCCGCGTCGACCAGGACGGCCCGGCCGGGGACCGCACCAGCCCGGAGGGACGCCGCCTGGGGCAGTGCCTGGCCGGGACGCGCCAGCCGGTGCCCGACCCGGCGGCGTGGCAGCCGGGGCAGGACACGGCCGCTGTCCTCGGCGAGTCCATCCAGTTGGGCCGCTACCGCGGGCTGCTCGCGCTGTGCCGCCCCGACGGCACGGTGAACGTGGTCGACCTGACCGACCTGGCCCGCACCCGACCGGCCAACGGAGTCGTCGTCGGGGACACCGTGCGCGGCGTGGGCGTCTACTACGGCTTCACCCCGGAAATCGATCCCGACAGCGGCCTGGAGTACTCGTCGAGCACGACGCGCGCCCTGGTCGGGGAGGTGCTGGACGAGCGGGTGGCCACCGTGGTGCTGTCCGTGCCCGGGCACGCCGACGTGACCGCCGAGCCGGTCGCCGGCACCGTCGCGCTCGCCATTCCGAACACCGCCGGTGCGGACACCGCTGGTGGGGGCAGCGTGACCACCCGGGACGCCACCGGCGCGGTGCTGGAGAGCGTCCCGCTCGGGTGAGCCGCGCTGGTGTGCCGGCCCGTCCCGGGGTGCGCGGAACGGGCCACAGCGCGGCCCGGCACGTGGCATCGTGGCGGGTGGTGCGGCCGGGGAGGTGGGTGTGCGGGACGACCGGACGGAGCGGGTGGTCGAGCCGGACGCGGGCGCGGTGCTCAACGTGGCCGCCACCTGTGTGGGGACCCGGGCGCTGGGGCCGGGACTGCGTTCGGTGGTGTGGGTGCAGGGGTGTCCGTTCCGGTGCCGGGGGTGTGTGGCGCCGGAGTGGATTCCGGACCGGCCGGCGCGGCTGGTGGGGGTCGCCGAGCTGGCGGCCGAGCTGTTGGCCGCGCCCGACGTCGACGGGGTGACCTTCAGCGGTGGGGAGCCGATGGCGCAGGCCGCCGGGTTGGCCGCGCTGGCCCGGGAACTCCGGGCCCGCCGGGACGTGTCCGTGGTGTGCTTCACCGGGTTCACCCTGGCGCGGCTGCGGAACCGGCCGCCCGCGCCCGGGGTGGCGGAGCTGCTGGACCAGGTCGACGTGCTGATCGACGGCCAGTACGTGGCCGCGCTGGACAACGGCAGGGGGCTGCGCGGCAGTGCCAACCAGGTCGTGCACCACCTGACGGACCGGCTCGCCGGCACCGGCTACGACTTCGAGCAGCGGGCCCGCTCGGTGGAGATCCGGGTCGGCGACCGGGACGTCACGCTGGTGGGGGTGCCGACGGCGGCGCTGCTGGCGCGGCTCGATCAGGTGCTCGACCGGCGGTCGACTGGTAGCTGACGAACAGCAGCGCCACCTGGCGCGCGCTGACCACCACCGCGCTGGTGTCGGCCAGTTCCGTCGCCTCGCGGGCGTCCTTGGCCCGGTAGCGGATCGGCGCGGCCAGCGTCAGGTCGCGGTCGCCGGTCTCGTTGATCGACGTGTTGTACGAGGCCAGCCACCCGGACACGTAGCTGCCGTCCTCCAGCACGCACCCGAGGTGCACGCGCCGGCCCGGCCGGTCCTGGAACAGCAGCCACCACGCGGACGACGCCGACTCGTGCGGCGCGACCGGGGGCAGCCGCACCAGCCGCCGCAGCCGACCGGAACCGGCCAGCCAGGTCAGCAGGGTGGCCAGGACCAGCAGCCCGACCGTCCACCACGCCACCGACAGGTAGGACTCGCGCAGGTACTCGCCGGGCTGGCGGACCAGCCGGCCCACGTCGGGCGTGTGCTCGGGCCACACCGACCGCAGCACCCCGAACAGCGCGAGCACCGCCACGTCGGCGACCAGGCTCACGCACACCAGTTGCGCCGTCTCGCGCAACGCCGACACCGTCTGCTGCGGCGCGATCCGCTGCCGGGCCACGATGAACGCCAGTCCGGGAGCCAGACAAATCACGAAAATCGCGAGTCCGAGCAGCGTCGACGGCATCGCACCACCATGCCATACTGAGCCTCCGCCGATTGTGGGGGGCGACGAAATGGAACAGGCGAAACCGAGCATTCCGAAATCCGCACCACCGGTCCGCCCGCGTCGGGTCCGCGGGCAGAAAATCACGGCCAACGGCCTCGATCTGCCGGTGTTCGACACACTTCCCGAACCACCGCAACCGCCGGGCGCGGACAGCGACGCGAGCAGTGACGCGGACCCGGAATAGCCGTGGCCAGCCAGCTCAGCGCGCACCGCGGCGGCCAGGACGATCCGGGGTCCGCCGTGGGAGTGCCCGCCGCGACCCCCGTCCACCACTCGACCGTCTACCACTCGGCCGGCGGCCCCCAGGTGGTGATCAACAACCCCAGCGGCTCGGTCACGGTGCCGTTGGGGGCCGCGTCGGCGGCGGCGCAGCCGGCCCACGAGCCGATCCGGGTGTTCTTCGCCGGGGCCAGCCCGTTCGACATCGCCCTGGACCGGTTGCGCGCCGACCGCGAGTTCCGCGCGATCCAGCGGCACGAGCGGCCGGACGCGCTGGTGCTGTCCAGCAGGCACGCGGCCGGCGTCGACGACCTGAACGCCGCGCTGCGGGAACGCCCGGACGTGCTGCACCTGGCCTGCCACTTCGCCGAGGGCACGCTGCGCTTCGAGGACCCGGTCGGCGATCCGCACCCGGTGCCGGTGGCGGCGCTGCGGCAGCGGTTCGACGCCTACCACCGGCACGCCGGCTTCACGCTGTCCGGCCTGGTGTTCTCGGTGTGCGAGAGCGCGGACTTCGCCGAGGGCTTCGTGGGCGTGGCCGACACGGTCATCGCCTGGCGGGGTCTGCTGGACGACGACTGCGCGATCGCGTTCGCCGACCGGATGTACCGGGAACTGAGTCGCGATCCCGGGCAGCGTCTGGGGAACGCGGCGCGCCTCGCCGCCGTCGAAGTGGCGACATCGGAGAACGGTTGCGACAACCTGGGTGACCGGCTGGTGGTCCTGTCACGGTAACGCCGGCCCGCCGAGTGCGGGCCGGTGATATGGCAGCGGCGCGGCGCCCGCGACATTCGTTGTGCGGTCGAAACGGAATCCGCAAATTCGCGCGGACAGGGGTGGATTGTGAGCGGCCGAAAGCGCATTTATGTGGACGAGGGTGAATGGAACCGGCTGCGCCAGCAGGCGCGCCGCCTCGCCGAGTTGAATCGTGACCTGCCCCGGCTCGTCGAGCAGGTGCGGGACCAGACGCAGCGCGACATCGAGACGTCCCTGGGCGAGGTGGCGGCCAGGCACGCCCGGTTCGAGGAGGCCGTTGGCCGGCTCAGCGACCGCACCCGCGAGGTCGAGCAGCAGACCGCGCGCCGCCTGCGGGCCACCACGCGCCGGCTGCGCGAGGAGATCACCGCCGAGGCGGAGCGGCAGCGGGCCGACACGGCCAGGGCGTTGCGGGCCCAGCAGGAGACCCTGACCAGCGCGCTGGCCGAGGAGCGCGCCGCGCGCGAGCGCCAGTTCGCCGAGGTGGGCCGCGGCCTCGACGCGCTGCGCGCCGACCAGGACCGCGCCGCGCGGGCGGTGCGCGACTACCTCGCCGACGCCGAGGTGCTGCGCGAGCAGGTGCTCCAGTTCCCCCACGAGCGCTACCTGCCTGGCCGCCTCGCCCCGCTCGACGCCCGGCTGGCGACCGTGCGGCACAACGTCGCGCAGGGCCTGGCCGCGCACAGCCTCACCGGCGCCCAGGAGGTGTGCCAGTCGTTCAGCGAGCTGCGCCTGGAGCTGGAGCGGCTGGACCAGGAGTGGCGCGCCTGCCGCATCGCGGCCGAACGCGAACTGGTCGCGCTGCAGGGACTGGTGGAGCAGAACCGCACCCTGGACCCTCGGGCGCGCTTCGAGGCGGACACCGCGGACGAGGCGCCCGGGGTGGACCACTGGTCGCGCGGTGCGCTGTCGCGGCTGAGCGCCGAGATCGACGCCCAGCTCGCGCGGGTCCGCGACGACGCCGAGCCGCTGCCCACCGAGGCGCTGCTGCGGGTCGTCCGCGACCTCGCGCCCGAGTTCGAGCAGCGGCTGGAGGCGGTGGTGGCGCAGGCCGTCACCGCGGTGCAGGCCTCGCAGCTGCGCACGAACCTGGCCGAGCTGATCGCCGACGCGCTGGACGAGCACCACCAGTACGAGGTGTCCGACGCCGGCTACCAGGGCGCCGACCAGCGGGCGGCGTTCCTGGCCAAGACCGTGCACCACGCCAGCGGCAGCGAGATCGTGATCGAGGTGGAGCCGGGGCCGGACGACCAGCCGCCCACCGTGCGGCTGCACAACTTCGACACCGACGCCTCCGAGGACGAACGCGCCGCGCGCACCCGGTCGATCCGCGCGACCGTGTTCGAGCACAGCGGGCTGAGCATCACCGCCGAGGAGGAGGCCGAGCAGGCGGACGCCGCGATGCGGGACATCACCCCGATCATCGAACCCCGCGCGCCGCAGGTTCCGACGCGGCAGCCGACCCGCGCCACGCGCTCGTCCTGACGGGGGATCCCGGTGACCGCGCACCCGGCCGAGCCGCGCTTCCCGTCGCCCATGGCCGTTCCGCACCGGCTGACCGGCGCGCGCCGGCCGCGCCCCGGCGAGCCGCTGTGGATCGTGCACGGCCCCGGGGTGGACGACGAGGTGGTGGGCGAGGACCTGCGCGTGCGCGACGTGGAGGAGCTGCTGTGGGAGGTGCTGCACGCGGCCGGCTACCAGCGGATCGTGTTCAGCGCCTACCGGCAGCCGGTGTACTTCCGCGACGCGCGCTCCCGCGAGCTGACCCGGTCCGGCGGTCGGGCCGCCGCGCCGCGCCGGCCGCGCGCGATGCGCCGGTTCGCCGGCCCGTTGGGCGACCGGATGCTGGTGTCGGCGCCGGCCCGGCCGGCGGAGCGGCCCGCCGCCACCGCCTCGGACCCGTCGCGGCTGCAGATGCTGGACGCGCTGATGGCGCAGCACGACGTGCCGACCGCGGTGGTGGTGCCCAACGCGGAGACGCTGGTGCACAACATCCAGCCGGACATGCGCCGCCCGTTCGCGGAGATGGTCGGGCGGTGGACCGCGGGCCGGTCGGGCGCGGGCAACGTGTGCGTGCTGCTGTTCAGCCAGCCCGAGTTCGCCGACGTCGTGCAGTTCGTGCGGGACCAGCGCTACCTGCCTCGGTTCGCGGACCGGCTGGCCGCGCTGGGCGCGCAGCGCGGCGGTCCCGCCGTGGGCCGGCTCGGGCTGCCCGACGAGGACGAGCTGTCCCGGCTGGTGCACGCGGTGCGGCTGCGGCACCGGCTGCGGATCGCCGACTGGACGGCGCTGGACCACCTCACGCGGGTGATGGCGGCCCAGGAGTTCGGGGTCCGGACGTGGCGCGCTGCGCTGCGCCGCATGGCCGAACCGCTGTCCGTGGCCGCGCTGCGCCGCATGGAACTGGTCCAGGTGGACGTGCCCGACACCAGCGACCTGTGGCGGCGGCTGGACGCGATGGTGGGCATGGGCGCGGTGAAGGACTTCCTCGCGGTGCACCGGCACGTGCTGCGGGCCGGTGCGGCACTGCGCGAGCGCGGCCTCGGCGCCGCGGCCGAACCGACCGCGCTGCACCTGGTGTTCACCGGCAACCCCGGCACCGGCAAGACCGTGGTGGCGCGCATGGTCGCCGAGTTCTACCGGGACCTGGGTCTGCTGCGGCGGGCCAACGTCGTGGAAGCCGGGGTCGAGGACCTGGTGTCGCCCTACCCCGGGGAGACGGCGCGGCTGACCACGGCGGCGGTGCGGCGGGCACTGGACGGCGTGCTGTTCATCGACGAGGCGTACCGGCTCACCGAGGACCCGTCCGGGCAGGGCCAGCAGGCCGTGGACGTGCTGCTGACCGAGATGGAGAACCACCGCGACCGCCTGGCCGTGATCATCGCCGGCTACCCGGACCGGATCGCCGACTTCCTCGCCGCCAACCCGGGGCTGGCCAGCCGGTTCCCGCAGGGCAACCGGTTGGTGTTCGCGGACTTCACGCCCGAGGAGCTGCACGAGATCCTGCTGCGCCAGCTGGACGGGCTCGGCCTGGCCCGCACCCCCGAACTGGTCGCGGCGCTGCGCACCATCACGGCGGCCCTGCACCGCACCCGGTCGGCGGACTTCGGCAACGCCCGCACCATGCGGGAGCTGGCCGCCGAGATCATGCGCGAGTGGGCGCGCCGCACCCGGCCCGCACCCGGGGGCGAGCTGGCCCCGGCGACCCCGGAGGACATCCCCGAGCAGTACCGGCCGCTGCTGGCCGAGGCCAGGCCGCTGGAGGTCGTGCTGTCCGAACTGGACGAACTGGTGGGCCTGGACCAGGTCAAGAACACGCTGCGGGAGATCGCCGCCGTGCTGGAGCTGCGCAAGCTGCAGGGCGGCGGTGCGGTCGTCGCCCCGCACATGCTGTTCCTCGGCTCGCCGGGCACCGGCAAGACCACGGTGGCGCGGCTGATGGGCCGGGCGTTCGCCTCGCTGGGCCTGCTCTACAAGGGACACGTGGTGGTGGCCACGCGCGCCGACCTGGTGGGCCGCTACGTCGGTGAGACCGCGCCGAAGACCCGCGCGAAGGTGCTGGAGGCGCTGGACGGGGTGCTGTTCATCGACGAGGCCTACGAACTGGCCGGCCGAGGGCACAACGACTTCGGCCCGGAGGCGGTCAGCGAGTTGATGACGCTGATGGAGACCCACCGCGGCCGGCTGGTGGTGGTGGCCGCCGGCTACCCCGAGGCGATGGACCGGTTCCTGCGCGACAACGACGGGCTGCACTCCCGGTTCACCGAACAGCTGCACTTCACCGACTACACCGTGGGCGAGCTGCGGTCGATCTTCCTGTCCATGATGGCGGCCAGGGGCTACGAGGTGGAGCCGACTGTGCCGGCGCGGGCGGTGCGGTGGCTGGAGGCCGACCGCGACCGGATGGCCAGGGAGCGGCGCGCGTTCGGCAACGCCCGCACCGTGCGCAACCTGGTGGACGGTGTGGAGCGCCGGCTGGCCACCCGGCTGCTGCGGCTGCCCGAGGAGCAGCGCCTGACGGGCAGCCGGCTGATCCGCGCCCAGGACGTGCCGGACCCGGTGACGTGATGGGCCCCGCACCGACCCGGCCGACCTGCCCGGTCTGCCGGCACAACGCGACGGACGCGCGGGTGTGCGCCCGGTGCGGCTGGACGCTGGCCACCCCGCCGTGGCTGGACCTCGACGCCGAGGCGGACGTGACCGCGTTCGCGGCGGAGCTGGCCGCCCGGCGGCGCGCGTTCGACCTGGCCGCCGCCGCGCTGGCCGCGGGCTTCCCGGTCGGCGGGGACACCGCGCTGTTCACCCGCCTGGCCGGCCGGGTGCGCGGTGGCCGGCCGGACAGCGCGGAACTGGCCTCGGCCACGCGGGACGCGCCGGCCCCGCCCGAGGGTCAGCCGGTGGCCGCACTGGTCGCGCCCGCCGTGGCCCGGCTGGTGGGTGCGGCGGACCGGGCGCGGACGCTGGCGGTGCTGGACGTGCACGCCGAGGGCGTGACCGTGGCGCGGCTGGGGGTGGACGCGGCGGGCGTGCCCTCGGTGGTCGAGCCGGTGCGGCTGGTCGGCTGGCGCGAGGTGCTGCCCGGGCTGCCCCCAACCGCCGACGACCTGCTGCTCGCCCTCGCCGGCGGCGTCGGTGCCAGCGAGGACGTGCCCGACCCGGACCGGGCGCGGCCGCCGGCGGTCAGCGCCGACGAGGTGCTGGTGCTGCACCGGCTCGCCGGCTGGCCGGTGCCCGACGCGGTGGCGGCCCGGCTGGGCACGCCGCACCCGGTGCGCCGCGGCCAGCCCCCGCTGGACGAGGACGCCGCGGCGGCCTGGGCCGCGCTCGCGCCACTGCGCCACGACTACCGCCTGGTGCTGGTCGCGGTGGACGGCCGGGGTGCCACCCGCCCGGTGTCGCGGCGGCTGTTCGCCTCGGGCACGTCCGCGGCGGGCCGGCCGGTGGCCTCGGTCGCGGTGACCGGGCCGGTGCGGCCGGCCGCCCTGCACCCGGTGCTGGCCGTGGTCACCGGCCCACCGGGCACGCCGCCCCGGCAGTGCGCGCCGGTCGCCGTGTTCCACGCCCGGCTGCGCCCGAACACCCGGGACACCCTGGAGTTCCGGCTCGACGGCCCGGGCCGGGTCGCGCTGCTGCGCCCGGACGGCGAGCCCGCGCCCGAGGCGCTGGCGACCTGGCCGGACGTGCTGGACGACGTGCCCGCGGTGTACCGACCGGACGCGCACGCCGCGGACGTGGTGTTCGCGGTGGAGCTGTGCGGCCGGCCGCTGGCCGCCGCGCAACGCCGCCGCGACCTGGTCGCCGAGGCGATCGACCACCTCGGGCGGGTGCACCCCGCCCCGGACTCGGTGCGCGTCGCCGTCCTCGGCTACCGCGACCACGTCGCCCAGGGGCCCAGGGCGCTCGCGGGCTCGCGGCGGTTCGGCACGGTGGCCGAGGCCGCGGCCGTGGTCGCCGGCCTGGCGGCGGGCCCGCTCACCGAGCCGTGGGCCGCGCCCGTGGAGGACGCGCTGGCCCGCGCCCGACGGCTGGACTGGCGGCCGGCACCGGTGGCGCGGCGGCTGGTGATCGTCGGCTCGCGCCCGCCGCACCTCGACTACGACGCCAGCGCGCCCAGGTGCCCGCACGGCTGCGACTGGCGGCGCGACCTGGCGCTGCTGGACAACCTGGCCGTGCACCACGTCGCCGTGTGGGACCGGCCGGCGTGGTCCGAGCGCGACATCCCCGAGGCACGTCAGGCGATCGAGGCGTGGCGCGCCTTCGGCCTGCCCAGGCTGCCCCTGTTGCTCGACCGGGTCGACGCCGCCCGCGTGGTGCGGGAGGCCAGGGTCGTCCCGAAGGCCGCGCCCACCGCGCCGTTGCTGTTCCCCCTACCCGTCCCGACCGACACCAGCGACCCCGAGGACCGCCGATGAGCACACCGCAGCGCACCCGCCCCGCACCCCCGACCCAGCTGCGGATCGGCCTGTGGGGCCCGCCCGGCAGCGGCAAGACCACGTTCCTGGCCGCGCTCCAGATCGCCACCATGCGCCGGACGTCCGAGGACTCCGGCAACTGGATCATGACCGGCTCGGACGAGGCGTCGTCGATGTTCCTGCAGGAGTCGCTGCACCAGCTCACCTCCACCCGGGAGTTCCCCCGGTCCACCACCAACGACCGCAACCTGGTGTTCCGGTTCACCGGCAGGCAGGAGGTGCCGCGCCCGCGCGGGCTGTTGAAGAAGAAGGTCACCGAGATCGAGCGGGTGGCGTTCGAACTGGACGTGCTGGACGTGCCCGGGGTGAAGTACGACAGCGACTTCTCCAGGCCGGACACGCGGCCGCCGCTCGACGAGGACGACGACTTCGACGCCGGCGGCGCCACTGTGGACAGTGTGTACGCCTCGCCGGACGCGCTGGCCGAGCGCGAGGAACGGCTGCTGGACCACCTGCAGATGTGCGACGGGATCGTGTACCTGTTCGACCCCGAGCGGGACGCGCGCGAGCAGGACGCCTTCCGCTACTTCCACCCCGTGCTGGGCAAGCTCGCCAGCCGCGTGCTCGAACAGGACCGGCACAACAACGCCCAACTGCCGCACCACGTGGCCGTGTGCGTGACCAAGTTCGACCAGCCCAACATCTACCGGCTGGCCCGGGTGCGCGGCTTCACCGTGCAGGGCGCGGAGCCGCCCTACCTCCCCCGGATCCCCGACGAGGCCGCGGCGGACTTCTTCAAGATGCTGTGCGCCACGCCCGGCAGCAACACCGACCTGGTGGAACGGGGACTGCGCCAGTACTTCGCGACGCTCAACTACTTCGTCACCTCCTCCATCGGCTTCTACGTGGCGGACAACAGGTTCCGGCCGCACGACTTCCTCAACGTGGAGCGCGTCGGCCCCGGCCCGAGCGACTTCAAGATCAAGGGCCGGGCGTACCCGATCAACGTGCTGGAGCCGCTGCTGTGGCTGCACCAGAGCATCAGCGCGGCCCGGTCGTGACCGCCGTCCCGGCCGGGTGGGCGCTGATCAGCAAGCGACCCGACACCTACGACGACTACGCCGTGCTGGCCGCCAGCCGCGCGCCGTTCACCGCGCGGCAGTTCAACCAGATCGTGGTGCGCAACAGCCCGGGTGACCCGCCCGCCTCGCACGAGACGGGCGCGGCGGCACTGCCGTGGGTGTGGTTCACCCGGTCCAAGCGCGGCGACACCACCTACGTCGGGGTCGCGATCCGGGACTGGACGGCCGACTTCGACGCGACCAACCGGCCGATCGCCGAGACCCGGTACTTCTGCGTGGCGCTGGACGACTTCCTGTCCGCTGGTTTCACCTACTCCGGGCTGTACGAGGCGGTACGCGGGATCGGCCTGGCTGACCGGGACACCGACGACCCGGTGGAGCTGACCGCCCCGGCCGCGCCACCGCCCGTGGAGACGGTGGACTTCGACGTGGCGGCCACGGCCGCGGCCGGCCTGCTGACCGGGTCGGTGGCGCTGCTGGGCGGCGGCGCCGAACTGGCCGAGCGCCTGGCGGTGCTGGACGCGGTGGCCGCGCTGCTGCCCTCGGGCGCGAAGGCGTGGCTGACCGCGGCGGGCTGGGCGGACTTCGGCGTGAACCACCCGCTGCGGCTGGCGTTCACCGCCCGCGCCCGCACCGGCGACCTCGCGGTGGACCTGCGCGGAACCGATCGGCCCGGCGGCGGTGAGTCCGCCTACCGGGAGCGCCTGCTGGAGCTGGCCCGCGGCCGGGGCGCGGACGCGGTCCGCCGGCACCTGGCCGGGCTGGGGCACCTGCGGGCGTGCGACCCGGTGGCGGCGGTGGTCGGGCTGGAGGAACTGGACCGGCCGCGGATCTGCGTGAGCGCGGCGCGCTCCGGCCGGCTCACGCCGGAGCTGGTGCGCCAACTGGACGAGGCGGGCCGGTTCGGCGATCTCACCCCGGACGAGCACGAGCTGGTGGTGCGGGCCTACTTCGAGGTGGCCCAGCCGCGGGACATGTGGGCCGACCGCGCCCTGCTGGCCGGGCACCGGCTATCCACAATGGACGAACTGGTCGAGGAGGTGGTGCGGACGCGGGCACCCCGCTCGTTCTGGACCGCCGACGACCTGCTGCACGTGGCCGGGATGGCCGATGCCGCTGGCGCCCACGCCGGGTACGTGCGGGCGCTGCGGGCGCTCGGCGACGCCCCGCTGGTGGCGACGCGCATCGCCCCGGTCGTGGGCCGGCTGGTCGAGCATCCACAGTGGAGCGCGGCACTGGCGCCCCTGGTCGCGTCGTCGGACGCGCTGTCCGTGGCCGTGCTGCGCCGGGTGCACGGCAGCGAGGGCGCGGTCGCCCCGGACCTGCTCGACCTGCTCGACCGCGAGCACGGTGACCGCACGTGGGGCCGGTACCGGCGGCTGTTCGCGGCCGGCGGCCAGGTGGACCCCGGTGACCTGGCCGAGTTGAACCAGGTGGACGGCGATGCCGTGCCACTGGTGTTGCGGGTGGCCCAGCACACCGGCGACACCGCGCGACTGGGCCGGTTGTTCGAGGCGTTCCTGGGGCTGGCGCGGGCGGTCGGCCACGCGCTGCGGCCGTCGTGGCTGTCGCTGCTGCGGGACTGGCCGGACCCGGACCCGGCGGTGCGGGCGGCGCTCGACGTCGCCCTGTGCCGCGCCGGTGAACCACCCCGCCAGGACCTGGTGGTGGCGGACGAGCGGTACTGGAACGCCCTGGTCGCCGAGGTCGACACCACCCCGCTCACCCTGCCGCAGCAGCAGGCGTTCGGCGACGCGCTCGCCGCGGGCCTGCACCGCGGCTGGGGTGGTGACCTCGCGGCGTTCCGCCGCACCCTGGGGGTGCTGTCCAGGCTGGCCGACCCGCACACCCGGCCCCACCTGAGCACGCCTCGGCTGGTGGCCAGGATCGCCGACGAGGTCGCGGCCAACCCGGCCGTGCTCGGCCAGCCGTGGCTGCAACCGTGGCTGCCGCAGCTGGAGCTGGACCCCCGGCTGCGCGCCGGGGTGCTGCGGACCCGGCTGTACTGGATCGAGGCGGACGCCACCCCGCACGAGGTGGCCGCGCTGGTGGCCCGCGTCCACGCGAGCGGGGTGCTCGGCACCGACGAGATCGCCCCGATCGTCCTGCAGCGCTGGCGCCCCGCGCCGTCCGGCTGGATGGACTTCCTGCTGGCGCTCAACACCCACCTGCTCGACGGCGGTGACCGCAACGCGCTGGGCCGCTGCGTGCGGTGGGCGGAGTTCCTGATGGCCGACGGCACCGGGAGCCTGCTCCAGCCGGCGGCGCTGCACACGGCGCAGTGGCGGCTGCTGCCCCAGTTGCAGCTGCTGACCCACCTGATGCGGATGGCCGTGAAGGCGGGCTGGCCCGAGGTCCGCTCCGAGGCGGCGGTCACCCTGTTGCGCCGGCTGCACCGGCAGGTGGGCGACCTGCTCCGCGGCGTGGGTGCTGGCGAGCGGGGCGCGCCACGCATCCGGCTGCCCTGGGCGAGGCCGGGTGAGCATGAGTCCGAGTGATCTCGCGCTGGGGCTGGACGTCGGCGCCGTGCGCACCAAGGCGGCGACGGCGACGGCGAGCTGGCACGGCCCGTCGGTGTTCGCGGACACGCCAGCCGGACGGCGGCACGGCGCGGCGGCGCTGCTGGACACCGCACCCGGAACCGCGGCGGAAACCGTGCTGCGGCACGGGTTCGCGGACGCGGGCGCCGCCGACGGGCTCGGCGAGTTCCTCGGCGGGGTCATCCGGCCCGGCGGCCCGGTGGACCTGGACCCGCGGCGCACGGCGGTGGTGCTGGCCGCACCGGACGCCTGGACCCGCGGCACGGGTGACACCTGGACGGCGGCGGTGGAGGCGCTGCCCACGGGTGTCGCGGTGCGGCGGGTGCTGACCGAGTCGGTGGGCTTCGCGTCGGCGCGGCTCGTCCCGGGCGCGCAGTGCGTGGCCGCCGCACACTTGGCCGAGCACCCGGACACCGACGGCTGCCTGCTCGTGTGCGACGTGGGCGCGAGCACCGTGACCGCGGCGGTGCTCGCCTGCCGCGCCGGCACCACCCGGCTGCTGGACGCCGAGCACGGCGACGTGACCGGCACCGGGCTGGCGCGGCGGCTGCTGCGCGCCGCCGGGCCGGACGCGGCCGGCGACCCGGAGTGGCGGCTGCTGGCGCTGGAGCACGCCCGCTGCCTCGGCGCGCGGCGGGCCCGGATCGTGCTCGACCGCGCCGCCACCCACGAGCGCTACCTGGACACCCCCGCCTACCTCGCCGGCGGGCACGGTGCCGCGCTCACCGCGCGCGCCGTCGTGGCCGCGCTGCGCCCGCTCGCCGACCTGGTCACCCGGGTGGTGGCGACCCTGCTGGACCGGGTCGCCGAGCCGCTGCTGCCGGACCTGGTGGCCACCGGCGGCAACGTCCTCGGCCCGGTGGCCGCGGCACTGGCCGAGCTGGGCGACCGCGTCCACCGGCTCGATCCCGGCGCCGCCGCGCGCGGCGCGTGGCGCATCGCGACCGGCCGGGCCACCGCACTGGACGGCTACCCGCACGAGCTGGGGGTGGCCGTGCGCCGGGTGGAGCACGGTCTGCTGCGCGCCGAGACACTGCCGATCACCGCCACCGCGCCGGTCACCCTGGACGTGCGGCGCGACCACCACGGGCCGCTGCCGGTGCGGGTGCGGCTCAACCGGGCGGGGCCGTGGCGGGAGACCAGCTCGGCCGCGCGGCTGCGCGCCGGCACGTACCAGGTGACCGCGTTGGGCAACCGCGCCGGGCTGGGCGCGGTGCTGCTGCGCCCGGTGGCGGGCGGCCCGGACGTCGTGTGCCCGCTCGGCCCCGAGCCCGGGCCGGTGGTGACGGAAAGGGGGGCCAGGTGACCGACGACGACCCGAGGGCCGCGCTGCGCGCCGCCGCGGCCGGGCCGGACGATGCCGCGACCGCGCTGCTCGCCCTGCGCCACGCCCTGGCCTGGGCCGCTCGCGCCCTGGCCACCGACCGCCCGCACGCGGCGACCGACCCCGCCGCCGTGGAGCTGGTGATCGCCGTGGACGACGCGCTCACCGAGGTGGACGAGCTGGTCCGCCAGGTGCCCGACGTCGCCGAGGCGGGCGTGGCCGGCACACCGGTCACCGAGTACCTGAACCAGCAGGCCGAGGCGCTCGCCGAGCTGGCCGACCGGGTCGCGGTGACCCGCCGCGAGCACGAGGCGCTGTTCGCGGTCGAGGCCGAGCTGCGGGCGTGCGGCGCCGAGCACGACGAGATCCAGCGCCACGTCGCCGAACTGCACCGGCTTGAGCGGCTGGCACGGGACCTGCCGGCCATCCGCGACCAGCGCGACAGCCTGGCGCGCCGCCTGGCGACCATGCGCAGCCCGGTCGCCGAGGCGGAGGACGCCCTGGCCGCCACCGCGCACGAGGTGCTGGTGCTGCGCGAGGAACTGCTGGCGAACCTGGACACGCGCACCCAGGAGCTGCTGCGGCAGGTGCGCGACGTGGAGGCGCGCTGGGCCGACCAGCGGCGGCGGCTCGCCGAGGACGAGTCCCGGCTGCGCGACAAGGTGGCCGAGTACGAGAAGCTGCGCACCGAACGCGACGGACTGCTGCGCGCGGCCGCCGCGCACGCCGAGATCGACCGCGACCTGGTGGACCGGTTGGCCGCGGTGCGCGAGGGCGGTCCACTCGACAAGGTCCGCGCCATGCTGTCCGACGTGCGCACCACACTGGACACAGTGGACAGTGCGCTCGCCGACGCGCTGGCGCGCCACGACCGGTTCGCCGAGGAGCACCGGCGGGTGCTGCCCTGGCGCGATGAGTCTACTGTGGACTGACTGGCGCCCGTGGACCGACCGGCTCCGCCGCCAGCCGCCGGACCCGGGCCAGTTCCGCGCCGCTCGCCAGGGTGCTCGGGTGCCGAGCGCCGAGCCGCCGGGTGAACAGCCGGACCGCTCCGGCCAGCTGCGCGATCGCGTCGGCCGGTGCGCCCGCAGCCGCCAGGGCCACCCCCAGGTGGTGCCGGCTCGCCGCCACGTCCGGGTGCGCCGCGCCGCGCAGGCGCACCTGCTCGGTGATGATGTCGCGCAGCACCGGAACCGCCTCGGCCGGGCGCTCACCGCACGCGGCCAGATCCGCCCGCGCCCGCAGCAGGTGCGGGCGGTGCTCGCCGGGCAGCCGCGCGTACGCCGCGACCGCGTCCCGGTGCAGCCCCCGGGCCCGCTCGTGGTCGCCCGCCCGCCACACCGCCACCGCCAGCGCCCGGCGCAGCGCGGCCCGCTCGGCGTCCGGGCGGGTGGTGCGCGCGAGCACGTCGGTCAGCTCCGCGACCGCGCGCGGGGCGGCGCCGGTCAGCGTCCACAGCTCGGCCCGCCCGCGCCGCAGCCGCAGCACCACCGGGTGGTCCGGCCCCAACTCGGCGGTGACGCGCTGCTCCGCGCGGTCGATGCGGGCGATGGCGCCGTCGTCCACCGGACCGGCCAGCGCCAGGTCGGCCAGGCACGCCAGCCGGGCCTCGGGCGCGGCGTCCAGCCGCTGGTGGGCGGCGGAGGCGGCGCACAGCTGGGCGTGCGCGGCCACCGGGAAACCCAGGTCGACCAGCAGCAGCCCGTAGCGGTGGCCGAGGTGCGCGCGCTCCAGGTCGGCGAGCCCCCGCTCGCGCAGGCGGGCGGCGATCTCCGCGCACCGGCGCAGATCCTCCCGGTACCCCGATCCCGCCACCCCAGCCGAGGGAGCGGGCTGCCTCGGTGGGACGTCGGGCGCGCGGGTCGCGGGTGAGCTGGGCCCGGGTGTGCTGGGCTCGGGTTCGTCGCGAGTCGCGGGTGGCGCGGTGACGTCGGGGGCCGCCGGCCGCGGCACGGGATCGCGCGGCACCGGGCCAGTCGGCACCGGATCGCGCGGCACGGCAGTCGCCTCGACGTGGTCGTCCGCCGGTCCCGCGCCGTCCGGGCGTGGGCCGGTGCCCGCCAGGAAGTCCAGCCACAGCGGGGACGCCTCGGCCGGTTGTCCGGGTGCTGGCGGCGCGGGGTGTGCGCTGACGGGCTCGGTTTCGGGCTCGGGCTCGGCCGGTTCGGGCTCGGCCGGCTCGCGCTCAACCGGCTCGGCCTCCGCTGGTTCGGCCTCGGGCGGTTCGGGCTCGGGCGGTTCGGCCAGCTGTGCGCTCACGGCCTGGAGCAGCACCCGCGCTGGCTCTGCCCGCTCGTCGTCCGCGGCCACGTTCGCGAGCACCAGCTGCAACTGGCGTTCCGCCTCGGCCAGCCGGCCGGTGTCGTGCAGGAGTTCGGCGTAGGACAACCGCACGCTCGCCACGTCGTCGTCGGGGTCACCCAGCTCGACCAGGCCGGCGACCGAGTCGGTCAGCAGCGCCTCCGCCTCCTCGTCGGCGCTGCGCACGCGCAGCACCTCGGCCAGGAACCACTGCACCATCAGCCGGTCGTACCGGTGGTCGGTCGCCAGCCCCGCCACGGTCGCGAGCACCTGCCGCAGCTCCCGCTCCGCCTCGTCGGCGCGGTGGTCGCCCATCCGCACCAGCGCCAGCATCACCTGCGCGGCCAACTGCTGGTCGGAGTCGGGCTCGGTGCGGCGCAGCGACGCGATCAGCGTCAGCAGCTGCTGCTCCGCCTCGGTGACGTTCTCGCCGAGGCACAGCACCTGCACGAGCGCGAGCCGGAGTTCCCGCGCGTCGGTGTGGTCGGGGCCGTGCAGGCGTTCCCACGACCCCAGCGCCTCGCGCAGCAGCGCCTCGGCCCCGTCGCGGTCGCCGTTGCTCAGCGCGATGTTCGCCAGCGTCGTCCGCGCCATCACGGTCTGCGGGTTGTCCGCGCCGATCGACCCCAACTGCGTGTCGAGCAGGTCGCGCAGCTCCTCCTCGGCAGCCGCGTTGTCCTCCCCGGCCCGGACGAGCAGCTGCGCGTACAGCAGCCGGGTGTTCAGCGTCGCGATGTGCACCGGTCCCAGCACGTCCGCCTGCCGTGCCAGCACGGCGCGCACCGCCGCGATGCCGGCCGGCTGGTCGTACTCGCAGCGCCGCAGCGCCGCGCCCAGCCGGGTGGACAGCACGAACGGGTGGTCCTCCCCCATCTGCCTGGCCATGGCCGCCGCGACCTCGGTGAGCCGCTGCTCGTCGGTGCGCGGGTCGGCCGCCACGGCCGGGTCGTGGGCCCGCGTGTTGATCAGCGCGGCGAGCCCGAGCAGCGACAGCGGGTGCTCGGGGTTGAGCGCGTCGCGCTGGATCCGCAGCAGCTGGCTGAGCTGGATCTCGGCACCGCCCCGGTCGCGCAGCTGCGAGTGCACGGCCATGAGCGTGACGCGCGCGGACAGCGTCAGCGGGCTGTCCGGACCGTGCACGCGTTCCTGGGCGCGCAGCACGTCCTGCAGCTCGTCGCGGGCCTTGACCAGCTCACCCCGGCCCAGCCAGATGTCCGCCAGCAGCGCCCTGGTGAGCAGCAGCTCCGGGTGGTCGGGGTCGTCGAACAGCTCCCGCTCGGCCGCCAGCACCGCGCTGATCTCGCGCTCGGCGACGTCGAAGTGGCCGCGCAGGCACATCATCCGGCCGTAGCCGAACCTGGTGGCCAGGGCCTGCTCGGCGGCGATGCCTCGGTCGTGGTCGGCCAGCAGGTCCCGGTAGACCTCCTCGGCGGCCTCGAACTCGCCGGCCGTGCACAGCGCCTCGGCCAACTGCTGGCGCACCGCGACCAGGAACGGGTGGTCCTCAGCCAGCTCGGCGCGCGCGTCGTCCCACAGCGCGGCCAGTTCGCCCCGCGTGGTCGGGCTGCCCTCGGCGTTGCCCACCACGGCCGCGGCGAGCCGCGCCTGCAGCCGCGCCGGGTGGCGGGCGGGCAGGACGGTGGCGCGGCGCAGCGCGAGCGCGCTCATGTCGTGCGACGCCTGGAACGCCCCGGTGCGCAGCAGGTAGGCCGCGCACAGGTTGCCGCCCTGCACCATCACGGCCATCGCGTCCAGCCGCGCGGGAACGCGGGCGAGCACGGCGGCGATCACGGCGGGCAGCGCCTGCCACGCGGTCCACTGGCTCGGGTCGCTGTCCCCGGGCGCGGTCTCGGCCAGCAGCGCGACCGCCGCCGTCCAGGTGTCGTCGGCGTGCGGCGACTCGTCCCGCGCCGCGGCGACCACCTCCGCGAGCAGCGGGTGCAGCGCGAGGTGCGGGGTGCTGCCGACGTCGGTCTGATCGGCCAGCGCCGAGGACACCAGGCCGCGGACCAGCTGGGCGAGCCGGCCGTCGGTGAGCGTGCCGTCCGGGTCCACCGGTGTGCCGTGCAGGTGCGTGGCGACCAGCAGGTCCAGCGGGATCGGGTGCGGCGCGCCGTAGCAGGCGAGCAGGTGCAGCAGCGGACGCGCCTGGCCGAGCCGCCGTTCCTCCAGCAGGGCCAGGCTCAGCTCCCAGGTCAGCCGGATCGACCGCCGCGCGGCGTCGTCGTCCAGCAGGGTCGCCGGGGTGGGCTCGCCCGCGTCGAGCAGGTCCAGATCGCCCCGCACCGCGCGGCGGTAGTCGCCGAACGTGCGGTGCCTGGGCGGGTCGTTGGCCAGGTAGTGGCCGGCCAGGCGCAGCGCCAGCGGCAGGCCGCCGAGCTGGTCGGCCAGCAGTCGCGCGTCCTCCGCCGGGCCGGCGTCCGGGGCGAGGTCGAGCAGCACCCGCGCGCCGTCCACCCCCGCCAGGCAGGTGACCCGGGTCAGCTCGGCGTGCTCGCCCCAGGTCGACCGGTCGCCGCGCCGCGTGGTGACCAGCACCAGCCCCACCGCGCTGGGCCGGATCCAGCCGGTGCCGTCCAGGTGCGCGCCGGACGCGCCGAGCAGCCCGCGCCGCTCGACGTCGTCAATGTTGTCGAACACCAGCAGCCAGGGCTGGCTGGCGTTCTCCAGCGCCCGCCACACCACGTCCTGCGCGTCGGCGCGGCCCACCTGTCCGACGTCCACCCCGCACCGCACGGCAACGGCGTGCATGGACTGCTCGACATCACCGTTGCCGACCCAGTACACCGGGCGCCCCTGGTCGCGCGCCTGCCTGGCCAGCCACAGCGCCAGGGAACTCTTGCCGCCGCCGGCGATGCCGTGCAGCACGCGGATGCCGCGTCGGCGCGGGGTGAGCGCCGCGACGAGTTCGGGTTTCAGCGCGTCGCGGCCCTGGATGTCGCGCGGCAGCAGGTCCAGCGGCGGCTCGATGGTGCGCGAGCCGCGCGCCGCCGACTGGCCGCCCTTCTGCGGCAGACCCGTGCCACCGACCGCGCTGTAGGCCTCGTGGAACCCGGATCGGGCGGACGGGGTCGGCCCCACGGGCGGGTGCGCGCCAGTACCCATCGCGGGTCTCCTCTGTCCAGCTCGGCTGGCAACGATTGAATCGCATTGACCACGCGCCCGGGGCAACCACGAAACCATGACCGGACACTGGCCGTCTGATCCGGTGCGAGGACACGGACCGCCCGTGTCTCGTCGGAATCCCGCCTTCGGAGTCGCGATGTCCGTTTCCTGGCACAGCCCGTCCACTCCGGCCGTCATCACCCTGTTCGAACTCGATCGGGCCGCCGTGCTCGCCGGTGAGCCGGTGTGGCTGCACTGGCGCACCGAGAACGCGGGCACGCTCGTGGTCACGACACCGGACGGGATGACCGCCGAACTCGACGCGCGCGCCGGGCACGGCACGTTCCGGGTCACCGTCACCGGGACCGGGGCCATCACCGGAACGGCCCATGGCCCGCGCGGGGCCACCCCCACGGTCACCCGACCGGTCGCGGTGTTCCGGCCGGCGGAGGCCACCGCCGTGCCGATCCCCGACCTCTCCCGGGTCGGTCTGCGGATGGCCCCGCGCACCCCCGTGCCGGCCGTGGACCGCTCCGGGATCGTGGCGGCGCTGCTCGCCCGAGGGCCGGGTGCGCGGTCCATCGCGGTGCGCCCGGTCGAGCACTTGGTCGAGCGCTCGGTCGAGCGACCGCACCGCCGCGCCTGGCTCGCACCGCCCGCCGGACTCGGGGTGATCACCCCGGCCCGGCCCGTCCCGACCACCCGCCCGCCCCGGCACCTCGCCCCGTTCGGGGCCGGACCGGCCGGCCGCGGCCTGCTGCGCCGCCTGGGCACCCTGATCCGCAGGAGGAGCACCCGGTGATCGTGCGACGCTGGCTCGCGGCCCTCGCCGGCGCCCGGCACGACGTGCTGGAGCAGACCCCGGTCGACCGGTTCCGCTACGTCGCCGCCGGTGGCGTGCTGCTGACCACCTCGGCGGTGGCGGCCGTGTCAGCGGCGTTCGCGCTGCGCATGGCGGTGCGGGTGGCCTGGCCCCTGGCGATCGCCGGCGGCCTCGCCTGGGGCGTGGTGATCCTCAACCTGGACCGGCTGCTGGTGATCGGCATGACCAGGCGCACCGGCTGGTGGCGCAACATCCTCGGCGCGCTGCCCAGGGTCGCGCTGGCGCTGCTGCTGGGCACGGTCATCGCCACCCCGCTGGTGCTGCGGATCTTCCAGCCCGAGATCGATGCCGAACTGGAGGTGATGCGCAACGACCGCGCCGCCCGGTTCGAGGAGGAGCTGTCCCGCAACCCGCGCTACGCCGCCATCCCCGACCTGGAGCGCAAGCTCAACGAGTTGCAGGCGCTCGCCGACCGCAACCCGGACACCGCGGCCGCCGCCGACCCCGCCGTGGTGGCCGCGCAGCAGGAGGTGGACCGCGCCCGCGGCGTGTACGACGAGGCGCAGCGGGCGGCCGTGTGCGAGATCGACGGCACCTGCGGCACCCGGCAGCCGGGCGTTGCCGAGGCGGCGCGGGAACGGCAGCAGGCCCGCGACGTCGCCCTGGCCGACCTGCGCCAGGCCGAGGCGGACCTGGCCACCGCCAAGGACAAGGCCCGCGACGCCGCGGCGTCCGCGTCCACCTCGGCCGGGCAGGACGCCGACCGGGTGCGCGACGACCTGGCGAAGATCCGCCAGGACCGCGAGAACGACCAGCGCGAGTTCGCCGCGGCGAGCCGCCAGGACGGCGGCCTGCTGGCCCGGATCGAGGCGCTGGCGTCGCTGGGCGACAAGCGCCCCGACCTGTGGTTCGCGCAGTTCGTGCTGTCCCTGCTGTTCATGTCGCTGGAACTGCTCCCGGTGCTCACCAAGCTGATCCAGCTCAGCGGCCCGCCCACGGTCTACGACCAGATCATCGAGCGCATGGACGACGAGGCCACACGCGCCTCGGCCAGGGCCGCCGCGCGCGAGCAGCAGATCGTCGACAGCTACGCCGAGTACCAGGCCGCCCTCGAACACGACCAGGCGGAACGCCAGTTCGACGCCGGCCGCCGCGCCAACCAGCTGCTGGTCGCCGAGCAGGAGGCCATCGCCGAGCGCGCCATCCGCCGCTGGGCGCAGGAAGCCCACCGGCGCAGCGACCGCGAACTCGACGAGTGGTTCCACCGCAACGGCGACGCCAGGCACAACCCGGCCCCCGGCCCCCGCCCCTGGACCCCCGACGACACCATCCCGTTCCACCGCCCCCGCCCGGACTGACCGCGGTGCTCAGCCGTCGCGTCCACCCGGCCGGGTGAACTCATGGCCAGGCACGGAGTCGCGCGGCAGACTGTGCGGAACGCGATCGACCAGCTCACGAGCGAGGGCCTGGTCGTCTCCGTTGGGCTGGCCGTTGACGCACTTCGAGGAGAGCGTGTCCGCCCGCCTCGCCCGGCCGGACGAGGCCGATCTGCTCGGCCTCGCCTACGGCCTGCCGGTGCTGCGCGTCACCAGGCTCGCCCTGGCCGAGGACACGCCCGTCGAGGTCAACGACATGGTGTTGGCCGCCGACCGGTACGAGCTGCTGTACCGGTGGGCGGCGGACTGACCTGGCCCCGGGCTGCCCGGACGGTGGTGTCCGGGCAGCCCGCCGGCTGGCTCAGGCCCTGTTGATGGCCTCGATGATCTTCGGCCGCAGTTCGGCGGCGCGGATCACGGCGTCCACCGAGCCGACCTCGACGGCGCGGTGCACGCTGTGCACCCGGTCGAACTCGGCGGCCACGTCGGCCAGCTTCTCCGCGCGCACCGCGGCCCGCACCTCGGCCAGCTTGGCGCTCAGCTCGGCGCGTTCCGCACCGGCGGTCTCGGCCAGGCGCGCCTCCAGCTCGGCGACCCGGCTGTCGGTCGAGGTGCGCCGGTTCACCTCGTTGGTGAACACCACGGCCGCGGCGGGCGCGCCACCGATCACCGAGGCGAACGAGCCCTCGACGGCGAGCACCGTCATGTTCGGGTTGAGCGCCTTGGAGAACACCACGAACGCGCCGCCGTGGTACCGGGAGATCACGCAGAACACGATCGGGCCGTCGAAGTTCACGATGGCCCGGCCGATCTCGGCGCCGTACTCCAGCTGCAGCTTGCGCATGGACTCCGGCGAGCCGTCGAAGCCGGACAGGTTGGCCAGCACCACCAGCGGCCGGTTGCCGCTGGCCGCGTTGATCGCGCGGGCCGCCTTTTTCGACGACTGCGGGAACAGGGTGCCCGCGGTGTAGGTGTCCGGCCCGTCGGTGGGCGGGAAGCCGCGGCGCGGCACCGACCGGGACTCGATGCCCAGCAGGCACACCGGCCGGCCACCCAGGTGCGCGTCCTGCACCACGGCGGTGTCCGCGTCGGCCATGCCCGCCCACCGCTCCAGCACGGGGTGGTCCTGGTCGGCCACGGCACGCATCACCGTGCGGATGTCGAACGCCTTCTTGCGGTCCGGGTTGGCGGTCGCCGAGAAGATCTCGCCGACGGTGCTGAAGTCGCTGCCGGCCAGCGAGTGCGGGTAGTCGGAGATGTCCCGGTCGTGCGGGTCGGTGGTGCCCGCCGCACGCGGCCCCGACTCACCCGGCGCCACGTAGGTGTGCTCGTAGTGGGCCATCAGCACGTCCCGCGCGGCGGCCAGGTTCGGCGCCCAGTACTGCGCCTGCCCGTTCGGGCCCATCACCCGGTCGTAGCCGCCGATGCCGAAGTTGTCCTCGGCGGACACGCCACCGGAGAAGTCGAGCGACTGCTTGCCGGTGAGCACCATGGCCGAGTCCGGGGTCATCACCAGGATGCCCCTGGTGTGCATGAGCATCGTCGCCTCGGCGTTCCAGTACGGCTGCGCGCCGACGTTGATGCCCGCGACCACGATGTTGATCTCGCCGCCGGCCTGGGTGAACTCGACGATCCGCTTGAGCGCCGCGGCCACCCAGTCCATGTTCTCCGTGCCCGACTCCATGGAGATCCGGGCACCGGCGGACAGCGCGTACCACTCCACCGGCACCCGCATCCGCTCGGCCAGGTCCAGCGCGGCGATCACCCGGCGGCACTCCGGCTCGGACAGCGCGCCGAGCGACTTGGTCGGGTCACCCAGCAGCACCACCCGGGTGATGCCCTGCGGGTGCAGCGCGGTCGGCGTGCTGACCACGCCCGCGACGATCGCCGCGGTGTTGCGCCCCTTGGGCCGGTCCACCGGCACCAGCGCGTGGTCGGCGTCGAGGTCGTGCTCGACGAACTCGCCGAGCAGGCCGGTCAGCTCGTAGGGGTAGACCGTGTTGCGGCTGCTCGCGCTCAGCACCTTCTGCCGGTAGCCGTCCAGCGGCTCGACCGGCTCGGTGGACGGCTCGCCCACGGTCAGCTCGGTGCCGCCGGTGGCGTCGAAGGAGATGCGCACCGCGACCTTGTTCAGCTCGCCGGTGCTCCGGTCCCGCTGCCGCGCGATGAGCAGGATCTCCTCCAGCCCGGCGCCCGCGGTCGTGGGCAGCACGCGGCCGGCGAGCATCTCCAGCTCGGCGCGGGTCAGCTCGCTGGGCGGCCAGACGTAGATCACGATCCGGTTGGTGTTGAACCGCTTCTTCGACGGCCGGCGGGACTGCGCGCGCCGGATCGAGTCGAGGCAGGTGGCGATGGTGTCCTCGGCGGTGGGCAGGGCGGCCAGCCGGCCGTCCTGGTCGCGCAGCTCGGTCAGGTCACGCACCTGGGCGAACGCCACCAGGCGCTCGTCCGACGGGTTCTCCCGCGCCACGCACTGGAAGAGGTAGACCTCCTCGTCCGAGGACGGCAGCCGGGTGAGGTCGAACTTGCTCAGCCGCTCCAGCTGCATCCGCTGCGCGATGTACGGGTGCAGGCCGCGGATCAGCCGCTCCTCGGCCATGCCCGTGCTCGACGGGCGGAACGTGAAGTGGTGGTGCATGACCGCGCCGCTGCGGCCGGCGACCGTGGCGGTGAGCCGGCGGACCTGGGCTGGCAGCGGGTGCAGGCTGATGACCTCGTGCAGCGCCGCGGCCATCCCGTCCCAGTCCTCCGGCTGCTTCTCCCAGGCGAGGTAGATGTCGGCGTCGAGGTCGTGCTCGCCGGCGGCCAGCTCCGCCAGCCCGGCCAGCGCGCCGCCCAGTGCCTCGAACCGCACCGCGGCGGAGACCAGGAGCGAGCCCGCGCGCTCGGCGACCACGAACGTGCAGCCGCCGACCTGGCTGGTGCGCACGCCGGTGAGGCCCTTGTTGCCGTAGTAGCGCCGGGTCAGCACCTCCAGCATGACCGTGTTGTCCAGGTCGTCGCGCACCAGCCGCTGGCCGAGCAACCGCACCAGCGGCTCGGTGCTGCGCACCATCTCGGCGATCCGCTCGGCGCGGTCCGGCGCGTCCGGGTGCGCGTCCAGGTGGCGCAGGTGCCGGCGCACGCCGGCGTAGACGCGGGCGCGGTTGCGGCGCAGCAGCGGCTGGCCGAACCAGGCGAACACCACACCGCGGGCGAGGTCGGCGACCACCGGGAAGCGGACCTGCGTGGCGGCCACCAGCCGCTCCAGCGCCAGCCCGGCGCGCTCGCGCAGCGCCTGGTCCGGCACTGGCTCGCGCAGCCACGCGCGCAGCAGCGTGGTGACGATGGCGGCGTCGGCGGACGCGCGCTGCTGGGCCAGGAAGATCCGGAACACCGCGGCTTCGAGTTCGGGGGAACGGTCCAGCTCGGTGACGCCGTAGTGGGCCAGCGCCGTGGCGAGCTTGGCCTGGAACGGCTCGGGCAGCCCGGCCCGCTCCACGTCGAGGCTCTGCAGGTAGGTGTGGAAGTGCTCGCGCGCGCTGTGCACGTGGCCGGCGTCAGCGCCGTCCTCGCCGGACGGCCGGTTGCGGCTCAGCTCGGCGAGGTCGGCGAACACGGTGACCAGGTCGAGTTCCTCGGCCAGCGGCCGGTGGCCGTCCTCGGTGGCCGCCTTGCGCGCCACCAGGTACTCGTCGAGCACCCGGCGCTCGTCGTGCGGGTCGACGTCGAAGCCGAGCAGCAGGCTGCGCAGGTCCTCCTGGCCGCGCGCGGCGCGGTCCCGCGCCGGCACCGCCTCGGGTGCCGCCGGCAGGTCCAGTTCGACGGCCTCGGTGGCCGCGGTGTCCTCGGCCGTGGCGTCGGCCAGCGGTTCCAGCCGCAGCAGCGGAGCGCCGGTCTCCACCTGGCTGCCCACGGACACGACGCATTCCTTCAGCCGCGCCCGGACCGGTGCCCGCAGCACCGTCTCCATCTTCATGCTCTCCAGCACCAGCACCGGCGCGCCCGCCTCGACCTCGGCGCCGACCTCCAGCGGCGTGGCCACGACCAGCGCGGGCATGGGCGAGCGGATCACACCGCCCTCGTCGCGGCTGACCCGGTGGGTCACCCCGTCCACCTCGACCAGGTGGACCGGCCCGTGCGTGCCGGTGAGCAGGCGGTACCGGGCGCCGTTGACCGCGACCTGCCCGGTGTGCCGGTCGAAGCGGTCGAGTTCGACGTCGGCGGTGCGCACCTCGCCGCCCGCTTCGACGCCGACCCGGAACCGCTGCGCGCCGACCCGGGCGACCCGCACCCGGTAGCTGACGCCACGCAGCTTGAAGTCCAGTGGCCGGCCGCTCTCGTGCCGCACCTGCGGGCGTCCGCCGAACGCCGTGGTCAGCAGCTGCTGCTGGGCCAGGCGCTCCTCCTCCTCGTAGGCCTCGATGGCGGCGACCGCCAGCGCGACCGCGGAGTGCCGGTGCGAGACGAGCCTGCCCTCACCGCGAACGCGGTCGATCCAGCCGGTGTCCGCGCTGGCGTCGATCACCTCGGGCTGGTTGAGCAGGTCGAGCACGAAGCTCTTGTTGGTCGCGCCGCCCTCGATGATCACCCTGGTCTGGGCCACCGCCCGGCGCAGCCGGCCGAGCGCCTCGTCGCGGTCGCGGCCGAACGCGATGATCTTGGCGATCATCGAGTCGAAGTCGGCGGGGATGGTGTCGCCCTCGCTGACGCCGGTGTCCACCCGGATGCCCGGGCCGGCGGGCAGGTCCAGCCGCGCGATGCGGCCCGGGGAGGGCACGAAGTCGCGGTCGGGGTCCTCGGCGTTCAGCCGCGCCTCGATGGCGTGCCCGATCTCGGCTGGCGGCCGGCCCTCCAGCTTGCCGCCGGCCGCGACGTGCAGCTGCGCCTTGACCAGGTCCATGCCCGTGGTCAGCTCGGTGATGGGGTGCTCCACCTGCAGCCGGGTGTTCACCTCCAGGAAGGCGAACCGCTGCTCACCGGGGTGGTACAGGAACTCGACGGTGCCCGCGCCCCGGTAGCCGACGGCCAGCGCCAGCCGCTCGGCCGCCGCCTTGAGGTCGCCGGCCTGGTCCGCGGTCAGCACCGGCGACGCGGACTCCTCGATCACCTTCTGGTTGCGCCGCTGCACCGAGCAGTCGCGCACCCCCAGCGCCCACGCCGTGCCCTGGCCGTCCGCGATCACCTGCACCTCGACGTGCCGGGCACCGGTGACCAGGCGCTCCAGGAACACCACACCGCTGCCGAACGCCCGCGCGGCCTCCTGGCTGGTGCGCTCGTAGGCGTCGACGAGTTCGGCCTCGCTGGTGATCACGCGGATGCCGCGGCCACCACCGCCCGCGGTCGCCTTGAGCATCAGCGGGTAGCCGATCTCCGCCGCCGCGGCCACGGCCGCGTCCAGGGTCTCGACCGCGCCCCGGCTCCACGGCGCGACCGGCACGCCGACCTCCTCGGCGATCAGCTTCGCGCCGATCTTGTCGCCGAGCTTGCGCATGGCCTCCGCGCTCGGTCCGACAAAGGTGACGCCGACCCGCTCGCACAGCTCCGCGAACGCCGGGTCCTCCGCCACGAAGCCCCAGCCGACCCACGCGGCATCCGCGCCGCTCTCGCGCAGCGCCCGCTCCAGCACTGCCAGGTCCAGGTAGGGCCGGGCGGACGCCGGACCGAGGTCGTAGCTCAGGTCCGCTTCCCGGACGAAGGTGGCCGTGCGGTCGGCATCGGTGTAGAACGCGACGGTCTCGATCCGCGTCCCGGTCTCCGCGGAGAGTTCCCGGACTGCGTGGATCAACCGCATCGCGGCCTCTCCGCGGTTGACGATGGCGACACGTTTGAACACCGACCGAGCCTCCTGTTGTAGACACCTGTGGGCTGGCCGCCCACTCCCACGCTGAACATTCTCGTGTATTGGCTGGTGGCGAAATGCCGGAACCAACCGTCCCGAGCGTCAGAACTTGTGGAGACCACACAAAAGATGATCCCGGTCACACGGGAGTGGGGCGTTCCGGGCCGAATCGGTCAGGCGGTGAAGGCGTCCCGGTGGGCCGCGACGAACTCGGGGAACGACCGGGCGGGCCGGCCGGTGACGTCCAGCACGGTGGTGGTGACGCGGTCCTCCGCGCCGTGCCGGATGTCCTCGTCGAGGCCGGCCAGCACGGCGGCGTACGCCGGTGACAGACCGGTGGCGACGAACCGGTCGGCCATCTCGGCGGTGCTCACCGCACGGTGCCGCACGGTCCGACCGGTGATGTCGGTGATCACGGCGGCGGCGTCGGCGTAGCTGAGGGCGGCGGGCCCGGTGATCAGGTGGTCGGTGTTGTGGGGTTCGGCGTCCAGCAGGGCCCGCACGGCCACCGCGGCGATGTCGGCGGCGTCGACGAACCCGACCCGGCCGGACCCGGTCGCGGTGATGATCTCCCCGCGCTGCCGGATGCTGTCGGCCACGGTGTGCTCGGCCACGAAGTTCTGCATGAACCAGGACGGCCGCAGCACGGCCCACTCCGGCAGGACCGCCCGGACCAGTGGGGGCAGCGCGCCCAGCCCGGACGGGCCGTCGGCCACGGCCGAGGAGCTGAGCAGCACCGCGCGGCGCACCCCGGCCCGCAGCGCCTCGGCCAGGAACTCCTCGACCACCGGCGCGGGCTCGACCGCGCCGACCGGGGCGAGCAGGTAGACGCGGTCGGCACCGGCCAGCGCCGGGCCGTGGGTGTCCGGGTCGTCCCAGTCGAACCGGACGTGGTCCGGGTTGTCGCCGGCCGGCTTCCTGGTGCCGATCCGCACCGCGGCCCCCTGCTCGCGGAGCCCGGCCGCGACCCGGCTGCCGGTGGTGCCCGTCCCGCCGAGCACCAGCACGGTGGGCTGCCCGCTCATGCCTGCGCCCCCGTTGTGGCGAAGGCGGAGGTGAGTTCGTCCAGGCCGCCCATCAGTTCGGCGCCCGCCAGCGGGCTCCAGTAGTCGCGGTAGCGGGTGATCTCACCGTCGCGCGCGGTGACCACCGCGACGTAGCGCATCCGGTACGGCCGGCCGGTGGCCACCACCCGGCCCGCCGCCTCGAACTCGGCGACGACCACGTCGGGGTCGGCGGTCTCGTGGACGGTGCACTCGGTGATCTCGCGCACGTCCAGCAGGTCGGGGTAGCCGCGCAGGTAGTCCTCGACGGCCGACCGGCCGACCAGTCGGGTGGGGTAGTTCGCCGGGGCGAACGGGAACTCGAAGACCCCGTCGGCGGCCCACAGCGCGGCGTAGCCGGTCATGTCCTTGGCCAGCAGCCGCCGCAGCGACTCCTCGAACAGGTCGCGAGCGGTGCGCGGTGATGCGCTCATCGGTGTTTCCTCTCCACACAAGTGGACGGTACGGTCCCGTCCCGTCGACACCATAGACAGGACGGGACCGTATCGTCCACACGTATACTCGGAGATATGACCAAGCCCACCCGCCGCACCCCGACCGGCGCCGCCGTCCTGCAACCCCAGATCACCTCGGCGATCACCGAGGCCGTGCTGGACGAACTGGCCGCGCAGGGCTACGGCCGGCTGTCCATGGAGGCGGTGGCCAAACGCGCGGGTGTCGGCAAGAGCGCGCTGTACCGCCGCTGGCCGTCCAAACAGGACATGGTGATCGCGGTGTTCTCGGAGTTCAGCGTGCCCCTGGCCGAGATCCCCGACACCGGATCACTGCGCGGGGACCTGGTGGCGCTGCTGCGCGCGGTGCACGACTGGCTGACCCACCCCCGCCTCGGCACGATCGTGCCCGACCTGACCGCCGAGGCCGCCCGCAACCCGGCGCTGGCCGCCGCGATGCGGACCACCGTCGGCGAACCCCGCCGGGCGCTTGGCGCGATCGCCTTCCGCCGCGCGGTCGACCGCGGCGAACTGCCCGCCGACCTCGACCTCGAACTCGCCCTCGACCTGGTCGCCGCCCCCCTCTACTGGCGGCTGACGGTGCGCCGGGCCCCGGTCGAGCCCAACTACCTCGACCAGCTCGTCGACCCCATCCTGCGCGCGCTCAACGCCCGACCAGCGCACCGCGCCGACCACTGACCCGCACCGGCCGGGCCGACGACGGGCCGCCCCGGAACGGCGGTCAGCGGTCAGGCGGGGACGCCGGTCAGCTCGTTGGGCGCCTTGGGCAGGGTCACCGTGGCTGTTCGGGTGCCGGTGGCCAGGTCGACCGCGTGGAGTTCCCGCTTGCCCGGGTCGCTGACGTAGGCGGTCCCGCCGCGCACGAACAGCGTCGGGCGGGGCTGCTGCCACTCCAGCGGTTCCTGCCAGGCGTCGATGACCGGGATGGTGTTGGTGACGCGCGCGGCCACCGGGTCGATGACGTGGAGCTGACCGTCGGTGCCGAGCACCACCCCCTCACCCCGAGGGCCGCGGCCCAGGGAGCGGAAGCTGTAGCTGGTGCCCAGGTCCACCAGGGTGAGCGCGTGGCTGGTGGTGTTGATCAGCGACACCTGGTGCGGCCGCTCCAGCTCGGCGTCCTTGTCCTGCTTGTAGTCGCCCAGGGTGACCGGCGAGACGTCGGAGCCCGCCTGGTTGCCGATCCGCCCGTACGCGGTGGGACTGTCCACTTTGGTGATGGTGCCGTTCTGGTAGATCAGCGCGCCGGTCTCGCACCCGATGACCACCGCCCCGCCCTGGGCGGTGGCCTCGCCGTGCACGCCGGGGCAGTTCTCGTTGCGGGCGATCTCCCTGCGCTCCTTGTCCAGCACCAGGATGCCGGGCCGGGAGTCCTCGTTGCCCAGGGTCACCACGAGTTCGCCGGTGGCCAGTTCGACGGCGACGCCGTGGTGTGCTTCGGCGGTCCGGTAGACCTCGGTCCGGGGCAGCCCGTTGCCCAGCGCCTTGGGGTCGAAGCTGGTCACCTCGCCGCTGCCGTCGGCGAAGAGCACCGTCCTGCCGTCGTGCCGCACCACGTGGCCGGGTTTGGCCGCGGTGAACTCCGTGTCGGTCAGCGCGGGGGTGGTCGCGTCGAGCACCCGGAACCCGGTCGAGGTCGACACCAGCACGTGCCGGTCGTCGCCGGCCGCGTTGAGCCGGTTGAACCCGGCGAGCGGGATGTCCTCGGCCAGTCGCAGGGTGGGGCCGTCCAGCACGTAGATGCCGCCGTCGTAGGTCGCGACAACGGGTTGCGCGACGCCCGGCCGCGCCGATCCCGACGCCGTGCCGCCTGGCGCGGCCCGGTCGGCGCCGCCTTCGGCCGAACCGCACGCGCCGAGCAGGAGCGCGGCCGCGACCGCCGTGGACAGGGCGGCGCTGCGCCTCGCCCGCGCCGCGGCCTGCGAGGTGGTTGCCATGGTGTGTTCACCTTTCCTTGTTGGACGGGAGTTCTCAGCTGCCGAGCCCGCTGGTGATCGCGACCGTGTTGGCGCGCATCATGTCCAGGTAGGTGCCGGCGCCCTGGTCGGGCTGGCTCAACGACTCGGAGAACAGCGCGACGACGCGCACGCTCAGTCCGGCCTGCTCGGCCAGGACCCGCGCCAGCCGGTCGGGTTGGGAGGAGTCGGCGAAGATCACCGGCACCCCTGCCGCGCGCACGGTGCCCGCGAGCTGTTCGAGATCGGACGCGCTGGGCGAGGCCAGCGTCGTGCCACTGGGCAGCACCGCGCCGATGACCTCGAAGCCGTAGCGCCGCGCCAGGTAGCCGAACACGTGGTGGTTGGTCACCAGCTTGCGCCGGTCCTGGGGAATCCTGCCGAACTGGTCGGTCATGAACGCGTGGAGCTGGTCGACCTCGGCGCGGTAGCGCTCGGCGTTCCGCCTGATCACCTCTTCGTCCACACCGGACACCCGGGCGGTGATCTCGTTGGCGATCACGTCGACCGCCGTGCGCACCCGCACCGGGTCGGTCCAGAAGTGCGGGTCCGGCTGGCCCTCGGAGGCGTCGCCGGTGTGCCGGATCGGGTCGACGCGCTCGGCCACGGCGAGGGTGGGCACGTGCGCAGCCTCGGCCGCCTCGACGTTGCGCAGCACCCCCTCCTCCAGGCCGAGTCCGTTGTAGACGACCAGGCCGGCCTGCTCGACCAGGGCCGCTTCCCGCGCGGAGACGCCGAACGAGTGCGGGTCGGCGTTCGGTTTCATCAGCACCGTCACCTCGGCCTGGTCGCCGACGATGGCGCGGGTGATGTCGCCGAGGATGTTCGTGGTCACGACGACGCTGGCCCTGCCGCGCCCCAGGCCCGAGCACCCGCCGAGGCCGAGGACCAGGACCGCGGCCGCGGCGAGCAGTGCGGCGGCCCACCGCGTGCCGCGCGGTGTTCGCCGGCTCACCGCCCGGTCTCCACCAGGTAGCTGGCCTTGCCGCCGACCTGGAACACGCGTGCCTGGCGCAGGTTGTCGGTGTAGTCGATCTCGTGGACGGTGCCGGTGGCGACGTCGTTGACGTAGGCACGGGCGCTGTCGACCTGGATCACCGGCAGCACCGGCGCGGACTCGGCCACCGGGGCGGCCAACAGCGGGGTCCGCGCGGTGCGCGTTCCGGTGGCGGTGTCGTAGGCGTGCAGCGCGCCGTCGGCGGTGAGGGCGAGCAGCGGGGCACCCGCACCCACCGCGGTGACCGCGACGACCGGGCCGGTCTCCAGGTGGGTCCAGCTCCTGCTGGTGACGTCGAGCGACCACACGCCGCGGTCGCCCGCCCTGGCGGCGAGCGTCGTGCTGCCCGGGCGGTGGGCGAACGCGACGGCGCGTTCGGACTCGGGCACCGGCCGCGGGTAGGGAATCTTCTCCGCGTGGAACCCACCGTCCTGTTCGGTCACCAACAGCGCGCCGTCGGCGCAGCCGAAGACCACACCGCGCCTGGTGACCGCGGACCCGCGTGACCGGGGGCAGGACGGGTCCAGTGTGGACAGCAACTGGCCCTGGCGGTCGCGCACCTCGACCGCGTCAGCGGACCGGTCCGCCCGCGCGGCCGGCACCAGCAGGTGTTCCCGCCACGGCACCGCGCTGCCCTCCGGTGCTGCCCCGGAGACCGTTCCGGTCCGCACCACGGTTCCCGCGTCGAGTTGGGCGCGGTCGAGCAGGTGCACGGTGCCGTCGTCGAAGGAGATCGCGGTCAGCGCCGGATCGCTGTGCACACCGGTGGGACGGCCGCCGGTCACCGAGCCGACCTCGCGGATCGCCGCCCGGTAGTAGTGCACGTGATCGGTGTGGTCGACCATCCAGGCGCCGCTGTCCACCACCCGGACCGCACCCGCTTCCCCGGCACCGGTTTCCTCGGCACCGGTTTCCTCGGTGCCGGTCTCCTCGGCTAAGTACGCGAACCGGCCGTCACCGAGCACGCCCCGCACGCCGTTCGCCCTGCCGACCTCGGTCACCTGCCCGGTGATCAGGTCCAGCACCCGGATCGCGCCGGTCTCCCGGTCCGCCACCACCAGCCGGGACTGCGCCTCCGCGGTCTCCTCGGCTCCCTCGACGTACCCGTGTGGCGTGTCCGCCCGCGTGGGCGGCGCCGGTTCGGCCACTCCGCACCCGGCTGCCGACACGGCCACCACACCGGCCGCGCCCACCGCCGCCACCGCTCTTGTCAGGGACATCACTGCGCTCGCTCGACCTCTCGCTCGACATCGGGGACAGCCGGACGCGGCCTCGCGCGCACCCGGCGGTGGAGGTGCGCGGCCAGCACCGAGCCGAAGAACAGGGCGACCGAGGTCGCGGCGATCGTCGCCCCGGCCGCGGTGCCCCAGTGCCAGGACACCAGCAGACCGACGGTGGTCGCGAGGCTGCCGAGCACCGCCGCCCCGGCCATGACCGACGGGATTCGCCGGGCCCACAGCACCGCGGCGGCGGGCGGCGCGATCAGCAGCCCGAACACCAACAGGGTGCCGACGACGTGGAACGAGACCACGATCGCCAGGGTGAGCAGCCCGAGCAGCAGCGCGTTGGCCAGCCGGGGGCGCAGGCCCAGGGTGTGCGCCTTGCGCTCGTCGAAGACCAGCGCCACAAAGGACCGGTGGCCCAGCACCGACACCAGTCCGGCCACCGCGAGCGCGACCGCCAGCAGCACGAGGTCGGTCACGCGCACCGCGAGGACGTCACCGAAGAGGAAACCGGTGAGGTCGACGGCGAAGGACCGCGAGTGCGACACGATGATCACGCCGGTCGACAGCATGCCGACGAACAGCAGTCCGATCGTGGTGTCGCGCGAGATCCCCCGCACCCGCCCCAGCGCGGACACACCCGCGGCCATCAGGCCGGCGCTCGCCGCGGCGCCGAGCAGCGGGTTTCCGCCGAGCAGCGAGGCCAGCGCCACCCCCGGCAGCATGCCGTGCGACATGGCGTCACCGAGGAAGGCCATGCCCCGCAACACGACCCAGGTCCCGGCCAGGGCGCAGACCAACGACACCAGAACCCCGGCCCACAGGGCCCGCTGCACGAACGACACCTCGAACGGGGCGACCATCCACTCCACGAGCGCACCCTACAATGAAAATCATTGTCGTCAACAGCGGGAGTTTGGTCACAGTGGACGGTGTGCGGCCAGCGGTTGTCCTTCACGAGGTGTCCGCGGGGTATGCCCGCGAGCTGGTCCTCCAGCGCGTCACCGCGTGCGTACCCAGCGCGAGGGCGACCGTCGTGCTCGGGCCGAACGGCTCCGGCAAGACCACGCTGCTCAACGTCATCGCGGGCGTGCTGGCGCCGGTCTCCGGCGCGGTCGACCGCGCGAGCACGCCGGCCCCGGCCTACGTCCCGCAGCACAGCGCCGTTTCGGACACGCTGCCGATGACCGTGCGCGACGCGGTCGCCATGGGCCGCTGGGCCCGGCTCGGCCCGTGGCGCCGACTGTCCACACAGGACAAGGAAATCGTGGACGAGTGCCTGGCGCGCCTGGACATCGACGGCCTCGCCACCCGGAAGCTCGGCGCGCTGTCCGGCGGCCAGCGGCAGCGCGCCCTGGTGGCGCAGGGACTTGCCCAGCGGTCCGGACTGCTGCTGCTCGACGAGCCATCGACCGGGCTGGACCTGGAAGCCCAACGCCGCATCGCCGAGGTGCTCCGCCAGGAGTGCGCGGCCGGCCGCACCGTGGTGCACACCACCCACGACCTGGACGAGGCCCTGCGCGCCGACCACTGCCTGCTGCTCAACGCGGGGCGGCTGGTCGCCCAGGGCGCGCCCGCCGACGTGCTCACCGAGGACACCGTGCGCGCCGTCTGGCACACCAGCCGGCCGCGCTGACCAACCGGTGCCGGCCCGTCGCGGTGCTCCGCCACCCACCGGGTCCTCGCGACGCGGGCGCACGCACGCCTACCAGAACAATTCCATGAAACGGCGAGAATTCCGCGCCCTGCAACAACTCTCCGGGCCAGGACAATGGCAGAGCGCGGCACAGCAAGAAATTCCACCCGACGCCGCGCAAATTGTCGAAGGGAGACAACCAATGCGTGTCGGACGAAGATCCATGGCGCTGATCGGTGCACTCGCTCTTGGGTTGATCAGCGCAGCGACAACGCAGGCGACCGCGAACGCGGAAACCGCTTCCTCACCCACCACGGCCGGCGCCGCCACGAACAACCTCGTGGTCTGGCGCCCGTCCAACGGCGTCTGGTACACGCTCGACCAGTCCACCGGCGCGATCGCGAACTGGCAGTGGGGCACCAGCGGTGACAAGCCGGTGAGCGGCGACTACACCGGCGACGGCGTGCAGGACCTCGCCGTGTGGCGACCCTCCAACGGCGTCTGGTACACCCTCAACCGGAGCAACGGCGCCATCGCCAACTGGCAGTGGGGTACCGCGGGGGACGTGCCGCTGAGCGGGGACTACACCGGTGACGGCATCGCCGACCTCGCGGTGTGGCGCCCGTCCGACGGCGTCTGGTACGTGAAGAACCCGGTGACCGGTGAGATCACGAACCGGCAGTGGGGCACCAACGGCGACATCCCGGTGAGCGGCGACTACACCGGCGACGGCATCGCCGACCTGGTGGTGTTCCGGCCCAGCAACGGCGTCTGGTACACAAAGGACGGTGTCACCGGCGCCATCGCGAACTGGCAGTGGGGCACGGCTGGGGACGTGCCCGTCTACGGTGACTTCACCGAGGACGGCATCGCCGACCTCGCGGTGTGGCGGCCCTCCAACGGTGTCTGGTACACCCTCAACCGGAGCAACGGCGCCATCGCCAACTGGCAGTGGGGCACCAGCGGCGACGTCCCGGTGAGCGGCGACTACAACGGCGACGGCGTGCAGGACCTCGCCGTGTGGCGGCCCTCCAACGGCGTCTGGTACACCCTCAACCGGAGCAACGGCGCCATCGCCAACTGGCAGTGGGGCACCAACGGCGACGTCCCGGTGTCGTTCCGCCGGTAGCCGCGCCCAACCCGCTGACTGATGTGGTCGCCGGTACTGGGGAACCGGCGACCACACCTGGCCAGCCACCACACCTGGTCATCCGCCGGTCATCCACCGGGGGTCAGCCCGGGGGCCAAGCCATCAGGCCCGCCTGGTGGGCGGTGATGACCAGGTGGACCCGGTCCCGGACACCGAGTTTGCTGAGCAGGCTGGCCACGTGGGCCTTGGCCGTGCCGTGGCTGATGTGCAGGTGTGCCGCGATCTCGCTGTTGGACATGCCCCGCGCCACGAGGATCAGCACCTCGTGCTCCCGCTCGGTGATCCCGTCGAGCTTGCGCGGGCGGGGCGTGGGTTCGGGCCGCCGGGCGAACTGCTCGATGAGGCGGCGGGTGACGCTCGGCGCGATGAGCGCGTCCCCGGCGGCGACCACGCGGACGGCGGTGAGGATGTCGTCCAAGGCCATGTCCTTGACGAGAAACCCGGCGGCACCGGCGCGCAGCGCCGCGTACACGTTGTCGTCGTCGTCGAACGTGGTGAGGATGAGGATGCGGGCCTCCGGCGACTCGGCCGTGATCATGCGGGTGGCTTCGATGCCGTCCATGCCGGGCATGCGGATGTCCATCACCACCACGTCCGGGCGCAGGTCCCGCACCAGCTGGACCGCCTGGGCACCGGTCCCGGCCTCTCCGACCACGTCGATGTCCGGGGTGTCGGTGATGACCACGCGCAGCCCGGCGCGCACCAGTGGCTGGTCGTCGGCGAGCACCACGCGGACCGTCATCGCGCCGCCTCCAGCAGCGGCAGCCGGGCGGTGACCCGGAAGCCGCCCTCGGGCCGAGGACCAGCGCTGAACTGACCGCCCAGCAGGGCGACCCGCTCCCGCATGCCGGCGATGCCGTACCCGCTCTCCCCCGCTCCGGCCGCCCGACCACCGCCGCTGTCGAGCACCTCGACGCACAGCTCCTCGCCGCGGTGGTCGATCAGGACCCGGCAGTGGTCGGTACCCGCGTGGCGCACCACGTTGGTCACCGCCTCCTGGATGATCCGGAACGCGGAATGGTCCACCGTGGAGGGAAGTGGGCGGTTCCGGCCGCGCCAGCGCACCTCGACGCGGACGCCGGCGGCCGTTGTCGTCTCGGCCAGCCGGTCAACCCCGGCCAGCCCGGTCAGGCCCGCTGGTTCGGCCACCTCGGTCGCGCGGAGCCCGCCGAGCAGCTGCCGCAGCCCCTTCAGGGTGTCCCGGCTGGTCGTCTCGATGGCGGCCAGCGCGTCCCGCGCCGCGTCCGGGCGGGAGCCGATCACCCGGCCGGCGGCACCGGCCTGGATGGCGATGACGCCGATGCCGTGGGCGACCACGTCGTGGAGTTCACGGGCGATGCGCAGCCGCTCGGCCGCCGCCGCCTGGGTGGCGGCGTGCTCGCGCAGCACGGCCGCGTGGTCGCGCCGCTGCCGGACCATCGTCCCTGCGACCCAGGCGAGCAGCACCAGCAGCGCGATCAGCGCGGTCAGGGCCAGCATGCCCACGGCCAGCAGGCGGGGCGCACCGCCGCTGGCCCACAGTTCGCGCTGCCAGACCGCCTCCTGCCCGACCAGGGTGGCGGTCGCGGCCACGGCGGCGACGTGGCGGGGTCGCGTCGCCGCGACCAGGGCCACCAGGGCGTCCGCGGCGAGCACGAGCGGCCAGGCCTGTTCGATTCGCGCGTGTGACGTGGTGACCGCCAGGAAGCCGAGCACCACGGCCGCCAGCACCGGCAGCGGCCGGCTCCGGGCCCAGCGCAACGGCAGTGCGAGCAGCGCCGCCACCACCAGCCGCGGCCAGCCGGCCAGTCGCAGGCTGCCCGGTGGCTGCCCGTGCGCCGGCTCCGGGCCCGCTCCCAGCGCGGCCCAGAGCACCAGGGTGAGACCGGCGACCGCGCACCAGGTGAGTGCGGTCCGCGCACTCGGCGGCAGGCGGTGCGCCGGAACGGGCCGGCGCGGGTTGTCAGGCACGCGCTGATCGTGCCACCCGGACTCCACATCGGACATCAGCCTGCGGGCCTATACCTGGCGGCCACCCTCCCGCCGGCGAATGTGGTCCTCGGCCAGATGCCCGAGCCGGGTGGTGTGCGCCAGCGTGGTTGGCGTGATCAGAGTCAGCGGACTGTCCAAACGCTACGGCGACGTGCTCGCCGTGCACGACCTGACGTTCACGGTGCCGCCGGGACGTGTCACCGGGTTCCTCGGCCCCAACGGCGCGGGCAAGAGCACCACGCTGCGCATGATCCTCGGCCTGAACCGGCCCAGCAGCGGGACCGCCACGATCAACGGCCGCCCGTTCGCCCACCTGCGGGCCGGGCTGCGGCACGTCGGCGCGCTCCTCGACGCCAACGACGTGCACGGTGGCCGCAGCGCCGCCGCGCACCTGTCGGCGCTGGCGCGCGGCAACGGACTGCCCCGCCGCCGGGTGCACGAGGTGCTGGCGGAGGTGCGGCTGGCCGGGGTGGCGGGCCGGCGGCTGGGCGGTTTCTCCCTGGGCATGCGGCAGCGGCTCGGCATCGCCACCGCCCTGCTCGGCGACCCGCCCGTGCTGCTGTTCGACGAACCGGTCAACGGCCTGGACCCGGAGGGCGTGCGGTGGGTGCGCGACCTGTTCCGCCGCCTGGCCGCCGAGGGACGGGCGGTCCTGGTCTCCAGCCACCTGATGAGCGAGGTGGAGCACACCGCCGACCGCCTGGTGGTCATCGGCAGGGGCGAGTTGATCGCCGAGGAGAGCGTGGCCGAGTTCGCCGCCCGCGGCAGCCGGGCAGGCGTCTCGGTGCGCACCCCCGCCGCGGCCGAACTGGCCGCGCTGCTCACCCGGGCGGGTGCCGCCGTCACGGCCGAGGGCGTCGACGCGCTCACCGTGACCGGCCTGAGCGCACCCCGCGTCGGCGAACTCGCCCACACCCACGGCATCGTGCTGCACGGGCTCGCCACGCGTACCGCGTCACTGGAGCAGGCGTTCATGGAACTCACCGCCGACCGGGCCGACCACCGGGCGGGTGAGCGCCGGTGAGCACCGCCACCCCGATCGCCCGGCCGACCACTCCACCGGCCCGCTTCCGCGACCTCCTCGCCGCCGAGTGGATCAAACTGTGGTCGCTGCGCTCGACCCGCTGGCTGCTCGGCGTGGGCGCGCTCGCGCTGATCGGGTTCGCCGCGTACAGCAGCGTCAACACCTACCTCGACTGGCCGACCTACACCCCCAGGGAGCAGGCCGCGTACCACCCGGTGTCGGAGGTTCTCACCGGGGCCACCGCCGCCCTGCTGGTGATCGGCGCGGGCAGTGTGGGCGCCCTGACCGTCGTCGGCGAGTACGCCACCGGCCTGATCCGCACCACCCTCACCGCCGTCCCGGCCCGGCACCGCGTGGTGGCCGCGAAGGTGGCTGTCGTGGCCGCGGTCATGCTCACCCTGGGCGCGGTCGTCACCGCGGCGTCCTTCGGCGCGAGCCAGGCGATCCTGTCCGGGCGCCAGATCGGGGTCTCGCTCACCGACCCCGGCGTGCTGCGCGTCCTGGCCGCGGACGCCCTGCTCGCTCCGGTGGCGGCGCTGGTCGGCATGGGGCTCGGCGCGCTGCTGCGGCACACCGCCGCGGCCGTCGTCGCGGTCTGCGGTGTGCTGGTCGTGGTTCCGTCGTTCCTCAAACCGACCGTCCACCAGTGGGCCAACGACCTGTACGCCACGCTCCCCCTGTACGTGTGGCGCAACTGCCTGTCCCAGACGCACCCACGGGACAGTCCGGCCCTGCCGACGGTCACCGGCTCCTGGGTCGTGTTCGCGCTCTGGCCGCTGGTCGCGGCCCTGCTCACGCTGATCGTCGTCACTCGCCGCGACGTGTGACCGGATCGCGTCCACCCACCACCGATGTGAATCCCGAAAGGACAGTGATGAGGACAGTGCTGAAGCCGGCGATCGCCGTCGCCGTGGTCTGCTCCCTCGCCGTGGTGGCCTCCCCGACCACCGCCGCGGCCGAACCGGCACCGCGTTCCGCCACCGCCACCTCCCGGCAGGCGGATGTCCACTCAGGACTGCCGAGGCCGACCGGTGCGCACGCGGTCGGACGCGACGTGCTCCACCTGGTCGACGAGCACCGCACCGATCCCTGGGTGCCCGAAGCGGGCGCGCGGCAGCTGATGCTGTCCGTCCACTACCCCGCCTGGCCCGGGACCGGCCAGCCCGCGTCCTACTCGACCACCGAGGAGGCCCGGCTGCTGCTCCAGCGCAAGGCCCCGGGCGCCACCGTGCCGGCCGAGGTCATCAGCGGCCTGCACACCCATTCCCGCACCGACGCCCGGCCCCTGCCCGGCCGCTTTCCCCTGGTCGTGCTCTCCCCCGGCCTCACGCTGCCCAGGGCCACCCTCAGCAGCCTCGCCGAGGACCTGGCCAGCCACGGCTACGTGGTCGCACTGGTCGACCACACCTACGAGTCCAGCGGCACCACCTTCCCCGACGGGCGCACCCTGACCTGCGTGATCTGCGACCAACCTCCCGCCGGCGGCCCGGCGGCCATCACCAGGAGCCGGGCGGCGGACGTCTCGTTCGTGCTCGACCAGCTCACCGGACAGCACGCGGCCTGGCGGTACGCCTGGCTGATCGACCCGGAGCGGATCGGCATGGCCGGGCACTCCATCGGTGGTGCCTCCGCCGCCACGGCGATGGCCTCGGACACCCGAATCCGGGCGGGGGTGAACCTGGACGGCACCTTCCGCGAACCGGTCCCCAGCACCGGCCTCGGCGGTCGTCCCTTCCTGCTGCTGGGTTCCCAGGCCGACCACACGCCCGGCCGCGACCACACGTGGGACCGCGACTGGCCCAGCCTGGACGGCTGGAAGCGTTGGCTGACCGTCGCCGGCGCGGACCACGGCAGCTTCACCGACGGCCCGGTCCTGGAATCCCTGCTCGGCCAGCCCGCCACCACCGAACTGCCCGCGCAGCGCGCCGTGCGGATCACCCGCGGCTATGTCGGCGCCTTCTTCGACCTGCATCTCAAGGGCACCCGGCAGCCCCTGCTGGACGGCCCCACCCCGGCCAACCCCGAGGTCACGTTCGAACAGCCCTGATCCGGCGCACGGACCGCTGCTCAGCCCGGTGGCGCGGTGGGGCCGTCGGCCGCCGCGGCGGCGTAGCGCCGGGCCAGGCGGGCGAACGCGGCCCTGAGTTCGGCCGGCCCGACGACCTCGATATCGGCGTCGAACCTGCCGATGGTGGCGGCCAGGCCGGGCCACGACCACGCGCCCAGCACCAGCCGGCAGCGGTCCGGGCCGAGTTCCTCGACGACCCCGTCACGCGTGTAGGCGGACACGGTGGCGGCCGGCAGGTCGAGGATCACCTCCCCCCGGCAGGGCCAGCCGCCCGAGCCGTCGACGCCCTGGAACCGGGCGGCCACGAAGGCGGCGACATCCCCGCCGGGCAGTTCGCGCGGGGTGAAGCGGGGCCCGGTGGGGGTGCGCGGGGTGATCCGGTCGGCGCGGAAGGTGCGCCAGTCCTCGCGGTCGAGGTCCCAGGCGACCAGGTACCAGCGCCCGCCCCAGGTGACCAGGTGGTGCGGCTGCACCCGACGCGGCGGGCCCTCGGCCGTGCCGGCCGCCGGCGCGACCGCGGGCACGTAGTCGAAGCGCAGCACCTCGCGGGCGTGCACGGCGGCGCTCAGCGCCAGGAGCACACCGCTGTCCACCTGCCGGCTCGGCCCGATCGCCGGCCGCTGCACCGCGGTGATCCGCAGGGTGTCGATCCGGTGGCGCAGTCGGGCCGGCATGACCTGCCGGACGGTGTGCAACGCGCGCGCCGCGGCCTCCTCGATGCCGGCACCGCTGGTGGTGGCGATCTGGAGGGCGACGGCGAGGGCCACGGCCTGCTCGTCGTCGAACAGCAGCGGGGGCAGCTGCGTGCCCGCCTCCAGCCGGTACCCCCCGTCGGGGCCCTTGGTGGCCACGATGGGATAGCCGAGTTCGCGCAGCCGGTCGACGTCGCGGCGCACCGTGCGCGGGCTGATGTCCAGCCGCTCGGCCAGCAGCGCCCCCGGCCAGTCCCGCTGCACCTGCAGCAGGGAGAGCAGTGACAGCAGTCGCGCTGAAGTCTTCGGCACGAGTTCCATCGTGCCGGACAGAAGAGGACACACCCTGACCGCTACCCGTGCGACTGTTCCGCCGTGCCCGGTGACCGGGACCGACCCGGAGGGCACGCGGCACACAGGGTGAAAGGTGAAGCGCCAACATGTCCGTCAAGACCACGACCCACCTGAACTTCCGCGGCCAGGCTCGCGCGGCGCTGGAGTTCTACCAGTCCGTGTTCGGTGGTGACCTCTCCGTCGTCACCTACCGGGACAGCGGGAACGTCCAGGAGCCGGCCGAGGCCGACCAGGTGATGTGGGGCCAGGTGGCCGCCGACAACGGCTTCCACGTCATGGCCTACGACGTTCCCTCCCGACTGGCCTACGACCAGGGCGAGAACGCCGTGTTCGTCTCGGTGCGCGGCGAGACCGTCGAGGAGGTCGCCGGCTACTGGGAGGGGCTCACCGCCGGGGCGACCATCGTGCAGCCCTTCGGCCCGGCCGGCTGGTCGCCCGCCTACGGCATGCTCAAGGACCGCTTCGGCGTGGTCTGGGTCGTGGACGTCGTCAGCCAGTACAACGGGTGAGCCCGTCCGGAGGGCGGGTGCCGCGCGGCGCCCGCCCTCCGGCACCCGGTGACCACCGCCAGCTCCGGCCAGTTCTCGAAGGAAACCACCACCATGAAGACGCGCCCCCTGGGCCGCACCGGAATCCGGGTCAGCCCCTACTGCCTCGGCACGATGTTGTTCGGCAGGGCCGGCAACACCGACCAGGACGACTGCGTCCGGATCATCCACCGGGCGCTGGACGCCGGGATCAACTTCATCGACACCGCCGACGTGTACTCGCACAGCGAGTCCGAGGAGATCGTCGGCAAGGCCCTGCGGGGGCGCCGCGACAACGTCGTGCTCGCCACCAAGGTCAACGGCGCGATGGGCGACGATCCCAACCGCCGAGGCAGTTCCCGGCGCTGGATCACCGCCGAGGTCGAGAACTCGCTGCGCCGGCTGCGGACCGACCACATCGACCTCTACCAGGTCCACCACCCCGACCCGGAGACCGACATCGAGGAAACCCTCGCCGCGCTCACCGACCTGCTGCGCAGTGGGAAGGTGCGGGCCATCGGCTCGTCGAACTTCCCGGCCACCGAGATCGTCGAGGCCCAGTGGGTGGCCCAGCGGCGGGGACTGGCGCGGTTGCGCACCGAGCAGCCCCCGTACTCCATCCTCAACCGCGGTGTCGAGCGCGAGGTGCTGCCCACCTGCCAGCGCTACGGCATGGGCGTCCTGGTGTGGGGTCCGCTGTCGATGGGCCTGCTCAGCGGCCGCTACCGCAAGGGCCACACCGTGGCCACCCCGAGGATGCGGTGGGTGCCCAGGCACCTGACCGACGAGCGCACCCTCGACGTGGTCGAGCAGCTCGTCGCGCTGGCCGGGGAGACCGGGATGTCCCTGCCCCACCTGGCCACGGCCTTCACCGTCGCGCACCCCGCGGTCACCTCGGCCATCATCGGGCCGCGCACCCTGGCCCAGCTCGACAACCTGCTGGCCGGCGCGGGCACCGTGCTCGACGACGACGTGCTCGACCGGATCGACCAGATCGCGCCGCCCGGGTCCGACATCGGCCCGCTGGACGTGTCCTACGACCCGCCGGCCATCACCGATCCCGGCCAGCGCCGGCGGCCGGCCGACGAGCGCGCGGCGGCGTGAGGCGATGACCGTGCTGACCACCCGGGCGCTCAACCGCGCGACGCTCGCCCGGCAGTTGCTGCTCGAACGCGCCGACCTGCCCGTGCTCGACGCCATCGCCCACCTGTGCGGCCTGCAGGCGCAGGAACCGCAGGAACCGTTCGTCGGGCTCTGGTCGCGGCTGCGCGCGTTCGACCCCGCGGTGCTCTCGGACCTGCTGACCGACCGGAGCGCGGTGCGGACCCACCTGATGCGCCGCACCGTGCACCTGGTCACCGCCGAGGACGCCCTGGCCTGGCGGGCCCGCCACGACGGCATGCTGCGCCAGCGGGCGGTCGGGGCCTACCGCCGCGAACTGGCCGGGGTGGACCTGGACGAACTCGCCGCGGCGGGCCGGGCCGTGATGGCCGACGGCCAACCCCGCTCCATGACCGAACTCGCGCGGGCGGTGGCCGACCGCTGGCCGACGCCCAGCCTGCGGGCACTGGGTGAGGTGCTGGTCGCCGCCCTGATCCCGATGGTGCAGCTGCCGCCGCGCGGGCTGTGGCGCGTCCGGGCGGGCGTGCGCAACCTGCCGCTCGCCGTGTGGCTGGGCCGCGAGATCGACCCGCCCGCCCCAGATGCCACCGACCCGGTCGGCCAGGCCCTGGTGCGCCGCTACCTGGCCGCGTTCGGCCCGGCCGCCTCCGCCGACGTGCGCGCCTGGTGCGGCCTGACCGGGCTGCCGGCCGCGCTCGCCGGCATGCGCGACGAGCTGGTCACCTTCCGCGACGAGCACGGCCGCGAGCTGATCGACCTGCCCGACGCGCCGCGCCCCGACCCCGACACCCCCGCCCCGGTGCGGTTCCTGCCGGCGTTCGACAACGCGATCCTCGGCTACCACGACCGGCGCCGGATCATCGACGACGCCCACCGCGGCCTGTCGGTCGCTGGCGCGCGCGTGGTGCTTGTCGACGGCCGGGTCGCCGCGACCTGGACCGTCGAGGCGGACACCGTGGTCGTGACGCCGCTGCACCGCCTCGCCCCGGCCGACCGCACCGCAGTGGCCGAGCAGGGGCGGGAGCTGGCGGCGTTCCTGTCCGACAACGAGAGCGACCGCGTGCGGGTTGCCGCGTCCGCCGGGTGAGCGGACGTCCCCGGTCCGGCCGGCGGGGTGGGCAGCGGCCCGCCCCGCCGCCTCAGTAGTGGCGGATGCCCGCCGACAGGGTCCGCGCCCACGGCGCGTCGATGTCGTCGGCGTCCACCGCGACCACCAGGTGGCAGAGCATCCCCTTGGCGAAGAAGGCCTGCACCTGCGCGGGAGTGCCGCCGGACACGCCGCGCACGTACTCGACGGTGCGGGCATAGCCGCGCTGCACGACCTCGCGCACCGCCGGTTCGGACAGTGCCGCGCACTGGGCGTGCATCTGGACCAGCAGGAGCGTCCGCTCCTCGGCGATCAGCCGCGCGTAGGCCTCACCCATGGCGTCCAGCACGGCCTCGGGTGAGCTGCCCCTGGCCCCGGCGACGCCGTCGGCCAGGCTCTCCCGGATGCGGGCGAAGCAGTGCTCGACCACGGCGACGAACAGCGACTGCTTGTCCGGGAAGAGCCGGTAGACGTAGGCCTGGGAGATATTCGCCGACTTGGCCACCTCACTGGTCGTGGTGCCCCAGTAACCCCGCGCGCCGAACGCGCCCAACGCCGTGCGCAGCACGGTGTCGCGCCGTTCCTCCGCGGTGGAGAGCCGTCGTTCACTTCCAACTCCAGGCATGGGTGTAATCAACCAACCACACCTCCGCCTGTCAAATCGAGCACCCGACCGGCAACCACCACCGCACCCCGAGCCAAGGGTTGTTCCTGGCCGAACCGGCTAATTCCGGCCACAGTCCCCAGCTCCACCGACCGGGCGGTCGCACGGCGGCCCCGGCCGATCGGGCGGACGACCCGAGGTTGACAGCCACAAGTGTGAGTGGTTTATTACTCTCATCGTCGGCGAGCAGCACCGCGCACTCGGCCGAACACCACCACAGCTCTCCTGCTAGCCCGGCCAATCCCTGGGGCTCAGCAGAATGATTGACCAACCACTCACACTCACCTCCGCCCGAAGGAGCCCCACCATGTCCAACACGACCAGTGACCTGCTGACCGAGATCGTGCTGCCGGGCAAGGTCGCACCGGACGGGTTCCTGACCCGGCGCCGCCCGGTGCCCACCCCCGGGCGGGGACAGGTGCTGGTGCGCATGGAGGCCACCGGGGTCTCCTTCGCCGAACAGCAGATGCGCCGAGGCAAGTACTACGACCAGCCACCGTTCCCGTTCGTCCCCGGCTACGACGTGGTCGGCGTGGTCGAGGCCGTGGGCCAGGACGTCGACCCGGCGGTGCGGGGCACCCGGGTGGCCGCGCTGACGAAGATCGGCGGGTGGGCCACCCACCTGATCCTCGACGCGGACGACGTGGTTCCGGTGCCCGCCGGCGTGGCCGCGGCCGACGCGGAAACCGTGGTGGTCAACGGGATCACCGCGTGGCGGATGCTGCACCGGACCGCCAAGGTCCGCAGTGGACAGACGATCCTCGTCCTCGGCGCGAACGGCGGGGTCGGCTCCGTCCTGGTGCAGCTCGCCCGCGCGGCGGGGGTCCGCGTGATCGGCACGGCCGCACCGCGCCACCACGACGCCGTGCGCGAACTCGGCGCGACTCCCCTCGACTACCGCGCCCCGGGACTGCCCGATCGCGTCCGCGAGCTGGCACCGTCCGGAGTGGACGCCGTCTTCGACCACGTCGGCGGGCCCGGCATCGTCGACTCCTACCGCCTGCTGGCGCCCGGCGGCACGCTGGTCTCCTACGGCACCGCGGCCACCCGCGACCACGAGGGTTCCTCGCGCCTGCCGGTGCTCAAGCTGATCCTGCGGCTGCTGTGGTGGAACGCGCTGCCCAACGGCCACCGCGCCAGCTTCTTCAACATCTGGGCCGGCCAGCGCGACAAGGCCCGGTTCCGCGCGGAGCTGCGCCACGACCTGGGTCAGGTGTTCGCCCTGCTGGCCAACGGCACGCTGCGCGCCCAGGTCGCCGCCCGCGTCCCGCTGACCGACGTCGCGACCGCGGTGCGGCTGGCCGAGTCCGGCACCGTCACCGGCAAGGTCGTGCTGACCCCCTGACCCCCTGACCCCCTGACCCGCCCGGAGAGCACCGCACGACCACCGCCAGCGGCGTCACGCCGGTGAACGCGCGGTTCAGCCGGACCCGTCGTCCTCCCGGTGCGAGCGGACCAGCGGCACGGCGGCCCGCTCGGAGCGGGTGGCCGCGCGGAGGGGGTTGGGGGTGTTGAGGTAGACCGACTGGGCGTCCAGGGGCGCGCGGAGTTCGTCGATGCCGTGCAGCCGGGTGAGCAGGTTCCCCTTGCACGGCAAGGTGTCCGCCGTCAGCCAGCGGCGGACCAGGCGATCGCCGTCCGACCCGGCCTCGGCCAGGCCGGGCAGGGCGGCGCGCAGCCGGTCGGCCAGGACGGCGAGCAGGTCCGGCTCGCGGGCCAGCCCGTCCACGGCCAGGCAGCCGACCACCGCGAGCACCTGGTTGCGCAGCAGGTAGTACGACAGCCGATCGTCCACAACGGAGTCGTCGGCCACGGCGAGCGTGGTGCAGTCCTCGCCGAACCGCCGCAGCAGCGCCGGCAGCCAGGAGGCGGCCAGGTAGTAGCCCTGGTTGTCGCGGAAGGCACCGCCGGCCACCCAGCCCCGCGCGTCGAGCCGGACCAGGGTGTTCTGCTGGTGGGCCTCCAGCCCGATGCCGGTGGCCGCGTACAGGTGCAGCACGGGCACCAGCACGCGGTCGGTGTAGTCGGCCAGCCACTGCTCGGCCGCACCGGCGCCGAGTCCGGCGACCAGCTCACCGAGCAGGCTGCGGCCGAGACCGGGCCGAGGTGCCACCAGGCCGGCCAGGCAGCGCAGGTCGGCGACGTGCCGAGGCACCTCGCGCACGGCGACGTCGAGGCCGGTCAGGGCCGGCCCCTCCGGGCGCCCCGGCTCGTCCACGGCCAGCCAGGCCGGGTCGCGGGTGATGGTGAAGCCGGGATGGGCCCGCCAGGTGCGCTCCGCGTACCCGGCGTCGAGCAGCCGGTGCACCGTCACACCGCGGCGCAGTTCGGCCCGGGTGGACTCGCGGCGGGAGTTGGTCACCCGCAGCCCGAGGGAGAGCTTCAGCATCACCTCGGCGTCGGGCCGGTACACCGTGCGCAGGCTGGAGGTCGGCCACCACTCCGGGCCCAGCTCACCCAGCGGCTCCAGGGCGCCCGAGGCGACCAGGGCCCTGATCCGGGGGCGGTGCACCAGATCGCGGGCCTGCCAGGGGTGCGCGGGCACCAACACCCGGCCGTCGTCGAGGCGGTGCTCGGCCAGGTCGGCGAGCAGCGCCACCGCGTCCCGGCCGGCCAGCGCGGGCGAGCCGGTCACCGCGTCGTGCGAGACCACCGACTCGGCCGCCGCGAACCAGTGCAGTCGGAACGCCCCGCGCAGTTCCGGCGAGAACGCGGCGCAGTCGCGGTCGGAGATGCCGTCCCGGCTCTTGGGCGCCGGGTGGTTCAGGTGGCCGAGCAGCAGGGCCTGCTCGGCGTCGAGGAAGCCGTCCACGGCCGCCGGCGGCTCGGGATCGCTCCGGCGGTCGGCGATGAACCAGGCGACCCGGCGCACGGACTCGGCGGTGCGCTCCACCAGGTCGGCGACCCCACTCGCGGGGACGCCACCCGCGGGGATGCCACCGGGGCGGCCGCCACCCCGCACCGCCGCCTCGGTGGCCAGCAGGGCGGCAGCCGTCACCGGGTCGGCGGTCGCACCGAGCCGGCCGCCCGGCCCGGCCAGCCAGACCGGCGCGAACCGGTGCCAGCCGGTGGCTGAGCAGTGGGTCACCTCGGTGACCAGCGCCAGTCCGGTGGCCGGCAGCTCGACCCGGAGCGGGCCGGGGGCGACCGCCGTGCCGGTCTCGCGCAGCCAGCAGCGCAGCAGGGCCTCAAGGTGGGCGTGTTCGGCGGCGGCACGGGGGTCGCCGGCGTGCAGCGGGTCGACCGGGGTCGCGGCCGAGGCGGTGGTGCTCATGCGGCGCCCTCCTCGATGAGTGGTGCGCGGGTGTGGCCGGCGTCGCGAGCGGTGTCCGCGAGAGCGTTGTTGTCGTTGGTTCGTCGCGGTGGGGTGGCCTGGGAGAGGCATCAGGCGGCTCCGATGTCCAATCCGGGGTGAGACCACTGGATCGCCTCGGCTCAGGCTGACTCAGCTCAGCTTAGGCGGAAAACCACGCCCGTGGTGCTGGAACCCGGCCACCCCCGGGGCCGAGCCGCCATCCCAGCGCGCGCTGGTGCGGGCACGCCGACCGCGCGTGCTGGTGCCCACGCCCACCGCCAGCGACCGGTCCACAGAGGACTGGACCGGACACCCGTCGGCCACACGGCGGGTGTCCTCGGCAACCGGGTACCGGAGGGAACGCGGCCGGGCCGGGATCGTGGCCGCGGGCGCGGGCGGTGCGGCCGGCGCGCGGGCTACTGGTCGCGGCGGGTGACGAGCCGGGCCAGCGCTTCGAGTTCCGCCGCCCGTGCGACCGGATTGGCGAGGTGCAGGTCCCGCAGGGACTGGGCCAGCAGGTCCTCGGCCTCGGCCTGGCTCCAGGCCCGTCCGCCCGCGGCGGCGACGAGTTCGGCGGCGCGTCGGGCGTCGCCCTCGGAGAGGGGCTCGTCCTGGCGGTAGAGCACGGCCAGGCCCTCCCCGGCCCGGGTGCCGGAGTTCAGGGCCGCCACGACCGGCAGCGTCTTCTTGCGCGCGTACAGGTCGGAGTGAACCGGCTTACCGGTCCGGTCCGGGTCGCCCCAGATGCCCAGCAGGTCGTCGACGTGCTGGAAGGCCAGGCCGAGCGCTTCCCCGAAGGCCCGCAGGTGCCCGACCTGCTCCCGGCTGCCCCCGCCGAAGGCCGCGCCGAGCGCGCAGGCAGCACCGAGCAGCGCGGCCGTCTTGTCCTCGGCCATCCGCCGGCATTCCGGCAGGTCGACATCACGCCGCTGTTGCAGGCCCAGATCCGCGCACTGGCCCGCCACGAGCCGGCTCACCGCGGCGGTGAGCAGCCGCAGCCCGTCCTCGGCCGCGGGGTGGCCGCTCGTGGCGAGCACCTCGTGGGCGAGGTTGAGCAGGGCGTCCCCGGCCAGGATGGCGTTGCCGACGCCGAACACCGTCCACGCGGTGGGGCGGTGGCGCCGGGTGCGGTCGCCGTCCATGACGTCGTCGTGCAGCAGCGAGAAGTTGTGCACCAGCTCCACCGCGACCGCGGCCGGCACGGCGTCCGGTGCTGTGCCGCCCACGGCCTCGGCGGCGAGCAGGGCCAGTGCCGGCCGGATCGCCTTGCCACCGCCACCCGTGGTGGGGCGGGCGTCCTCGTCCCACCACCCGACGTGGTATCCGACGATGTGGCGCAGGTGGTCGGGCAGCGTGTCAACGACAGCGCGCAGTGCCGGGTCGACGTGCTGCCTGCTCCACCGCAGCACGTCGGGTGCGGACAGCCCGCCTGGGGTCACCCGGGTGATCGTCATGGCCGTTTCCTCCCTAGCGTCCGACCTCGACGTGCTCCAGTACACCGAGCGCGTCGGGAGTGAGCACCGCAACCGAGTAGTACGTGCTGACCAGGTAGGACGTGATCGCCTTGGGGCTGATGCCCATGAACCGCACGTTCAGGCCGGGTTCGTACTCGTCGGGGATCCCGGTCTGGTGCAGGCCCACCACGCCCTGGTCGTCCTCGCCGGTGCGCAGCACCAGGATCGAACTCGTGCCCCGTTCGCTGATCGGGATCTTGTCGCAGGGCAGCAGCGGCACTCCCCGCCACGCGGTAACCCGGGTGCCGTGGACGTCCGCGACTTCCGGTGCGACGCCCAGCCGGGAGCACTCGCGGCCGAACGCGGCGATGGTGCGCGGGTGCGCCAGGAAGAACCGCGACTTCCGGCGGCGCGCCAGCAACTCGTCGAGATCGCCAGGGGTGGGCGGACCGCCCCGGGTCTGGATGCGCTGGCGCAGGTCCGCGTTGTGCAGCAGGCCGAAGTCGCGGTTGTTGACCATCTCGTGTTCCTGCTCTTCACGCAGTTCCTCGATGACCAGCCGCAGTTGCTGTTCGAGTTGGTCCATGGGGTGGCTGTAGAGGTCGGTCACCCGGGTGTGCACGCGCAGGATGGTCTGGGCGACGCTGAGTTCGTACTCCCTCGGCGTGAGTTCGTAGTCGACGAAGGTGCCCGGCAGGTCGACTTCGCCGGCGTGCCCGGCGGCGATCTCCACCGCGGCCTCCCCGTACTTGTTCCGCGCGGGCCGGGGCCGGTCGCGCAGGCGGTCCAGGTGGGCGCGCAGCGCCTCGGACTGATCGCTCAGCTCCGCGAACGCCTGCCGGGACAGGGCCAGCACGATGCAGGGGGTCACCGCCCGCACGGTGATGTCCCAGGTGTCCGCCGCGCCCACCAGTGCCCGCTCCCCCACGTACCGGCCGTCGGCCAGCACGTCGAGCACGACCTCGTCGCCGTACTCGCCGGTGCCCAGCGTGTTCACCTTGCCGTGCGCGATGAGCAGCAGTTCCTCGGCCGGCTGGCCGGCCGAGGCGAGCACGTCGCCCGGCTCGTGGTCGCGCCGGACGAACCGGTCGGCCAGCGCGCTGAGCACCGTCTCGTCGTCGAAGTCGCGCAGCAGCGCCAACTCCCGCAGTTCGGCCGGGACAACGCGGACGATGTCCCCGGTGTTGGCGCACGTCACCAACCCGTCGCCGAGCGCGTAGGTGAGCCTGCGGTTCACCCGGTAGGTGCCGGCGGAGGTCTGCACCCACGGCAGCATGCGCAGCAGCCACCTCGGGCTGATCCGCTGCATCTGCGGTGGCGTCTTGGTCGTGGTCGCCAGGTTTCGCGCGGCCCTCGTGTCCAGGCTCAGCCGCCCGGAGGTGGCCCGGTCAGCCTGGTGCCGCTGTGGTTCGGTCATGAGGACTCACCAATCTCGGTCGAGCGGGGGCAACGTCGAAGTCAGCGGTTGCCTCGGGACGCGGAGCCGCCGGGCGGCAACACCAACCGGATGGCGCTGGTGCCCACCCCGGTCGGGCTGGACAGGCGCATCCGCACGGGCAGGTGGCCGCCGGCACCGCTGCCGGGACCCGCGCCGCCCGCCGCGGTCCGCCGCAGTTCCGCCTCGCGGTACCGGGCGCACCGGCGGTGCCATTCGAGGATCCCCGCCATCCAGTCCTTGAGTTCGTCGCAGTGGCGCGTCAGCGCCCGGCGCGCCGGTTCGGTCAACTCGAACTCGTCGACCAACGTCGGCAGCTCCTCGGCGAGGATGCGCTCGAACTGCCGCATCCTGGCCGTCATCAGGTCGGCGACGATGTCACGCGCCCGCAAGCGGTCCACGCCGAGGAAGTTCTCCACGACCAGGACGATGTTGTGGAACTCGCCCTCGAACTCGATCTCCTTCTGGTACGAGAACAGGTCGTTGGTGAAGCAGGCGTAGTCCTGCGCGGCGCTGTCCAGCTCCCGCATGACCGTGCTGCGGTAGACCTCCTCGGGAACCGCGTCGAGCTGGGACAGCCGGGACAGGCTCATCGTCATGTCCGACCCGAACGTGCGGCGCCGCATCTCGATGTAGTCGACCGGGTCGGGAACGCGGTTCTGGGCCTGGTTGGCCAACTCCCACAACCAGCTCGCGGTCATGTCCCGCACCGCCGTGCGGAACTGCCGGCGAGCGGGCACCGCCATCGATCCCGTGCTGCGCCGCCACAGGTCGGCCAGGCCCCGTTCGAGCGGGTTGGCCGGCTCGGGCACCGGCCCCCCGTCAACGGGCATGAACGCGGACAGCCGCTCGGTGCACAGCTTCGCCGCGGCGAGGTTGCGGGTCGCCCCGAACACCAGCGGGTAGTAGTCGTCACCGTAGGTTCCCCAGGCCAGCCAGTCCGAGGACAGGTCCAGCTGCTCGGCGCTCGCGTCCGCGTGGATCATGGCCGCGCAGTGGGGGAAGTCGAAGCCGAGGAAGCGCCGCTCGTCCCAGACCCCCCGACCGCCCGGACCGGGCGCGGCGTCGAGCATGCCCATCTCCCGCGCCCAGGCCACGGCGTGCCGCCGGGCCCTGTCCAGGTGGGGGCTGGTCCGGACCGGGTAGGGCATGTGCAACTCCGGCAACGGCAGGTGCCCGACCGGGGTGAACAGCACCTGCGACTGCTGCCGGGACCTGCGCCGCAGGCCGGGGCGGATGCGGGAGAGCAGCAACCGGGCGGTCTCGGTGCCCAGGCCGCTCGGTCCCGGGAGCGCCCAGCCCCTGCTGGTGACGGCACCCTCGTTCATGTACCGGCTGGACCGCAGGTGCCACTCGTGGCCGCCGGACTGCCAGTCCTGCAGGCCCTTGGCGTAGGCGAGCACGCTGGCCCGCTGCGCCGCGTCCAGTCCGTGTTCGTCGCACAGCGGCGGCACCTCGGTGAGCGCGGTGTTCTCGAACTGCTCCAGCCGCGAGGTCAGCAGGTCGTTCGTGGTGTCGGCGGCCTGCTGCGGCCCGCAGCCGAGGAAGCGCTCGATGACGAGCACGCCGTTGTTGAGTTCGCCCTCCTCCTGGGTTTCCCGCTGGTAGGAGAAGATGTCGTTGCGCAGGTGCACGGCGTCGGCGAAGGTGTCCTTGAGCACCCGCATCGGCCGGGTCTCGGCGATCACGGCCGGGATCTCGACGCCGGCGGCGACCTCGACGAGATCGGCTGACCACGGGGCACCACCGACCCGGCGCCGCATCTCCACGTACTCGACCGGGTTGGGCACCCGGTCCTCGGTGATGTTGGTCAGCTCCCACACGCAGTCCTCAAGCAGGTTGCGCGTGCTGCGCGAGAAGCGGCCCAGCCAGTCCGCGGACATGACCGGGCTGGTGCGGTCCCACAGGTCGGCCAGTCCCCACTCCACCGGGTTCTCCGCGACGGGCCGCTCCCCGGTGGGGTGGACCGGCATGAAGCCCGCGAGACCGGTGAGGTACTTCCGCGCGCCGGCCAGATCGCGGGTGCGCTTGTAGCGCTCCAGGAAGTGGTCGTCGAAGTAGAAGACCCAGACGTACCAGTCGGTCACCAGGTGCAGGATCTGTTCCGGCGCTTCGGGATGGGTGTAGGCGCACAGCAGCGCGTAGTCGTGCGCGTCGAAGGTGGGCTCGTCCCAGACCGCCTGGTCGTCCCCGATGGGGCCACCCGGCAGCATTCCCATCTCCCGCGCCCACGCCTTGCTGTGCTCCCGCGCGGACTCCAGGTGCGGATTCAGCCGCGCGGGCCACGGCACGTAGAAATCGGGCAGTTCAAAGGGTTTCATGGCGCGCGCTTCAGCCTTCGCGCCCGATCTCGACGTTCTCCAGCACACCCAGCGCGTCCGGCACGAGCACCGCCGTGGAGAAGTAGGTGCTGACCAGGTAGGAGATGATGGCCTTCTCGCTGATTCCCATGAACCGCACGGAAAGCCCCGGCTGGTACTCGTCGGGCAGCCCGGTCTGGTGCAGGCCCACCACGCCCTGGTTCTGCTCGCCGGTGCGCATCAGCAGGATCGAGGTGGTGCGCGTCGGGCTCACCGGCAGCTTGTTGCAGGGGAAGATGGGCACTCCCCGCCAGGCCGGGACGTGGTGCCCGCCCACGTCGACGCTCTGCGGGTAGAGGCCCCGCCGGCTGCACTCCCGCCCGAACGCCGCGATGGCGCGGGGGTGGGCGAGGAAGAAACTCGGGTCCTTCCACACGGTGGCGAGCAGTTCGTCCATGTCGTCGGGCGTGGGCGCGCCGCCTCGGGTGGGGATGCGCTGGCGCAGGTCGGCGTTGTGCAGCAGGCCGAAGTCCCGGTTGTTGACCAGCTCGTGCTCCTGCCGTTCGCGCAGTTCCTCGATGGTCAGCCGGAGCTGCTGCTCGACCTGGTCCATGGGCTCGTTGTAGAGGTCGGCCACCCGGGTGTGCACCCGCAGCACCGTCTGCGCCACGCTCAACTCGTACTCGCGCGGTTCGAGTTCGTAGTCGACGTAGGTGCCCGGCAGGTCGGGCTCGCCCACGTGGCCGGACGCGACCTCGACCAGGGCTTCACCGTGCGAGTTCCTCGGTGGCTCCGGCTGGTTGCGCACCTGCTCCAGGTGGGCCCGCAACAGCGCGGAGCGGTCGGCGACCTCCTGGAACGCCTGCCTCGGCAGCGTCAGCACCGTGCACGCGGTCACCGCCCTGGCGCTGAACTCCCACACCACGTCGGCCTCGGTCAGCGCCCGCTCACCGAAGAAGTCCCCGTCGGCCAGCACACCCAGCACGGTCTGGCCGCCGTACTCGCCGGCGCCGAGCTTGTCCACCTTGCCGTGCGCGATGAGCACGAGCTGGTCGGCCGGTTGACCGGACTCGACGATCAGCTCGCCCGGCGCGTACTCGCGCTGCGCGAACCGGTCCGCCACCTGCCCGAGGGCCTCGGCGTCCTGGAAGCCGCGCAGCAGCGGCAACTCGCCCAGCTCCCCCGGCACCACCCGCACCTGCGCCCCGGTGTTGGTGCAGGTGATCCGCCCGTCCCCGAGGGAGTAGGTCAACCGCCGGTTCACCCGGTACGCGCCACCCGACACCTGCACCCACGGCAGCAGCCGCAGCAACCACCGCGAGGTGATGCCCTGCATCTGCGGCGGGGTCTTCGTCGTCGTCGCCAGCTTGCGGGCCGCGCCGGTGCCCAGGCTCAGCCTGGTCTGCTCAGCGCGGTCGTCCTGGACGTTCACCGGCTCGGTACCAGTCACACGACACCACCAATCAGGTCACACGTCAGTCGTTTTTGACAGTTGACCCGACCGGCCGCAGCAGTTCGCCGAGTCGGGTGATCTTCCCAACCGCCAAAAGCGATACTGGCGACTCATCCGAATGGTGTCGATCGACCGAAAGCATGATCGGTCCGTAGCCAATAAAATACTTTGCGTAGCATTACCGGGGCGCGGCTCACCAACATCCGACCCGGTTCCCGTGTTCGTCCGGGCATGGGAAATCAACCGGGAAACGCCTGGTCTTCGTGGTCGTCCCGGAAAACGGGCACCAGGAGTGCGCTTCGCGGTCAGCGACCGCGCCGCAACCGACCCGCGGCGGCCCCGGCTCCCAACAGGACCACCAGCAGCGCGAGGGCCCACCGCCGTTTCACCTCCGTGCGGTTCTCACCGGCGGCCACCTCGACGATCTCCTCCGATTCCGGCCGGGACAGGGTCCGCGCGGCTGGCGGCGACGACGTGGTCGGCACCGGGGACGAGCTGGTGGGCACCGGCGAGGACGGGACGGGTCCCGGCGACGACGGTGGCGGCACCGGCACCGGTGGCGGCGTCACCGGGGTGGTTCCGACCGGTGGCGCCCCATCCGGTGGAGCAGTCGACGGTGGGCCACTCGGCGGTGGAGCACTGGGCGGCGGGCTGGCCGGCGGTGGCGGTGACGGCGGGACCGACGTGGGCGGCTCGGGCTCCGGGGGCGCCGCGGGAGTGGTGAGACACCCCGCCGCGTCCGAACTCACCAGTGCCGGCCCCGAGGAAATCCTGGTCACCGAGCCGGCACCGCCGCGCTCGACCCGGTACAGCCGGCTGTGCCCGCCCGTGAGGTTGGCGGTGACGTACAGTGCCCGGTCCGGCCCGACCACCACCGCGCCGAACGTGCTGCTCGGCGGCAGTCTGGTCCCCGGCACGACCCGCACGGCACCGGTACCCGGGTCGATGCTGACGACCTCGCCGGAACCGTCGTGGGCGTTGGTCACCCCGTAGAGCAACCCGTCCGCCGGGTCGACGTCGACGTCACCCACCAGCCCGGCCAGCGAGGCCGGACGCAACCGGGTTACCCGTGCAACCCCCAGGTAGGCAGGGCTGTGCGGATCCACGTCCACCGTGTACAGCTCGACGCCCTTGCGCACGTACCACTGGTTGCCGACGATCGTGCCCGCCACCGCGGTCGGCAGCGCGTGCGGGGGTGGGTGCGCGCCGGTGTGCCGGAGCGGACCGAGATCGGCCATCCGACCGTCGCGATCAATGGTCACCACGTGCGCGCCGCCCCAGAAGGGCCGCCCTCGGTAGTGGTCCGCCATCCCGTAAACCAGGTCCTGCCCGCTGGCGTAGCCGATCGCGTTCAGGTGGTACCCGCGCTCACCCAGCGGGGTCGTCCGGCCGCCGGGAAGCTCGACGCGCACCACCGTCGACGTCTTGACCGGCGCCTTGTTCTGGACCTGCACGATCACACAACCCGCGTCGGCCTGGACGGCCGCCGGCGCCGACGACGCGGTCAACGCCGGCCCGAGGACGATCGTCGCGAGGGCGGCGCCGACCCCCAGCAGGGCACCCGAGCGCCTGGTCACCGTGGACACCGCCCCCCTGCTCACCGTCGACACCGTCAGCGCAGCCTGTCCACGGCCCACTGGAACGCGTCCGGCCCGATCTGCGCGCCGCCGCCGAACGGGTTCTGCAGTTGGTAGATGGCGAAGAGCAGCAGGGCGATGACCGCGGACAGCGTGGTCACGATGAGGATGTGGGTCGTCCGCCTGGTGCCGCCGAAGAGGTTGGACAGCAGGACGGTGAGGACGCTTCCGACGACCAGCACCAACCACAGGACGGCACCGACCTCACCCCCACCGGCCGCGGTCAGCCGGGCCTCGCGCGCCTGGGAAACCCGGGCGAGCTGGTCAGCGGCCTCGGTCTTGCGGTCGATCTGCCACTCGTCGTTGGCGGCCGCGTCGGCGACCACCACCCGGAGTTCGTTCAACCGCTCCCAGCCCAGCGTCGACACCTCATCACCGGCGCCCATCGCCGGCCACTCCTGCCGCGCGACGATCTCCGCGTAGGACCTGCTGAGTTCACGCGCCCGCGTGCTGGCCGGTTCCGGCAGCGACTCCGCCGCCCAGGAGGCCGCCACCAGGCTGTTGGCCTCCTGGTACGAGCCGTCGTCCGCCGCACCGACCGCGTCGAACAGCGAGATCAGCACGAAGGACACCAACACCGCGTGCAGGCCGGCGATGATGGTGAACACGTGACCGGCGGCCTCGTTGTTGTTCACCCGCCCCTCGGCCATGCCGATCCGCCGGACGAAGTACGCGATCAACGCCCCGCCCGCGGCAGCGCAGACGACCCAGAGAATGCCGCCCAGGTAAATGTCCACGAAAACCTTTCCCCCTGGAATCGCCGCCACGGGACACGAATTCAGCGCGTGCCGGTCACGCATCCATTCCTGGCATGGTCGACGCGAATTGACCGAACTGCTTCCGGCCAGCAGGAGGCTAGCACCGCAGTTGCGCCTGACCTAGTCACTCGAAAGAGGGAGGCGCACCGACGGCGATCAACAAATGTGTCCAGGAAATCGCGTGATCAACAATGCGGACCGTAGGCACAGCACACTCAACCGCGCCATTTCCACCCAGAGGCACCAGTAACCCCACGGGCCTTCAGCCACTGGGAGCAACACTCCCCCACCCTCACCCCCACCACACTGCTCCGAACGCGCGATGTCAGCTTCGGTCACACTGAGTGACAAACATCGGCCGCGTCACCACCGGCGGCGACGGCGGCTGGCGGAATCTAGTGTGGCGGCATGTGCCGAAACATCCGGGTGCTCCACAACTTCGAACCCCCCGCCACCGACGCGGAGGTCCACGCGGCCGCACTCCAGTACGTGCGCAAGGTCAGCGGGTCCACCAAACCGTCAGCCGCCAACGCCGCGGCCTTCGACACCGCGGTCAGTGAGATCGCCGCGGCGACCCAGCGCCTGCTCGACGCCCTGGTGACCGCCGCCCCACCCAAGGACCGCGAGGTCGAGGCGGCCAAGGCCAGGGCACGCGCCGCCCAGCGCTACGGCACCTGACCAGACCCCGGCCCACCCCACGGCCTCGGCCGGACCGGTAGCGCTAGGCCATTCTGGTGAACAACAACCTTCTGCCGTATTCCCGTGTAACAGGAATGCCTGTCGGCGAGATCAGGTCATAGCGCGGGAGCGCGACGGCGCTCATCGGGTTGTCACGGCGCGACAGGGGAAGAAGGACCAGGGGTGGCACTGTTCGGCAGCAAGGACAACGCGGAGATCACCGCACTGCAGCAACAACTGGCCGCTGCGCACGGCACCATCGCCGAACTGCGGGGCTGGGTCAGCCAACTCCGCGGCACCGAGACCGCGGTGCTTGAGGCCGAACTGCGTCAGCTGCGGTCCACAGTGGAGCAGGCGAAGCACGAGCACGCCGCGCTCACCTCGTCACAGCAACAGGTGCGGGCCGAACTCGACGCCTGGCGCGCGCAACTGGTCGAGACGCGCGAACTCGCCCTGCTCCAGGAAGTCGGCATCTACGAGTACGCCCATCCCCTGGACGACGCGCTCGCCTACAAGGACGCGCTGACCGCGCTGAAGCAGGAGATCAAGGCAGCGGCCAAGGACGACGCGGTGACCTGCCAGGTCGACTGGGCGGTCAACGGGTCGGTGAAGGAAGGCCAGAAGCTCGGCCGGGACATGGCCAAGCTGATGCTGCGCGCCTACAACGCCGAGGCCGACAACGCCGTGCGCGTGGTCAAGCCGCACACCCGCGAGGCGGTCAAGAAGCGGCTGACCACGACGCGGGACACCATCAGCAAGCTCGGTGTCCTGATGCGCATCGCGGTGTCGGCGGAGTACCACCGGCTGCGGCTCAAGGAGATCGACCTGACCGCCGACTACCTGATGAAGGTCGAGGTCGAGCGGGAACAGGCGCGCGCCGAGCGCGACCGGCTCCGCGAGGAAGCCAAGGTGATGAAGGAGATCGAGCGGGAGCGGGCCCGCCTGGCCAAGGAGCGCGCGCACTACGCAGCCGTCGTCGGCAAACTCCAGGCCAACGGGGACACCGACGCGTTGGCGCGGGCGCAGGAACAACTCGCGTCGATCGACAACGCGATCGATGGCGTGGAACAGCGCGCCGCCAACGTGCGGGCCGGCTACGTCTACGTGATCTCCAACATCGGCGCGTTCGGGCCCGACGTGGTCAAGATCGGCATGACCCGCCGGCTCGACCCGATGGACCGCGTGCGGGAACTCGGGGACGCGTCCGTGCCGTTCCGGTTCGACACCCACGCCCTGTTCTTCTCCGACGACGCGGTGGCGCTGGAAACCGCCCTGCACCAGCGGTTGGCGCACCGCCGGGTCAACCTGGTCAACCCCCGCCGCGAGTTCTTCTACGCGACCCCGGCCGAGGTGAAGGAACTCCTGGTCAGCCTGGGCAACGACCACATCCTGGAGTACAACGACACCGCGGACGCCGTCGAGTGGCGGGCCTCCAGCCCCGGCCGGCGCAGCACTGCCACACCAGGCGACGCTGCCACACCGGGCGACGCGGTCCCACCAGCGCACCGGGAAGCCGCGCTGGCATCCGCCCGCGCGAACACGGACGCGGGCGGCGACGGCGACCTCTCCGACGACGGCGGTGAGTGAGCGATGACCTACCCACCCGCCCCGTCCCTGCCCACCACTCCACCGGCGCGACCGGCCGACTGGTTGCCCGACCCGCTCGACGACACCCTGCTGCGGTACTGGGACGGCCACCGCTGGACCTTCCACACCGCCGTGCGCCCCAGCCCAGCCCCGGCCGAGCCGACCCCACCCGGCCAGTCCGCCCAGGCCGCAGAGCCCGAGGCGGCCACCACCGGCCTGCGCCCGGACATCGCCTCGGCACTGCAGCGGGTGCGGGGCACGCTCATCGGGTCGATGAAGGAAGTCAACCTCCTGGCCGACTACCTCGAACCCGAGGAACACGTGCTGGCGCTGGCCGGCGCGCAGGGCGACGGCCACGGCGTGCTCGCCTGCACCAACCAGCGCCTGCTCTTCCTCTTCGTCGGACTGATCAGGCGGCAGTTCCTCCAGGTCAACTGGAACCAGGCCAAGGCAGTGCGCTACGACCGGTCAACCGCGACCTTCGCGGTCTACACCACCAAGCCCACCAAGCGCGCGGTCCCCGCCATGGCCGTGCGGGTCCCCCGCCTGGCGGACGCGAACGCCGTCGCCGAAGCCGCCCAAGCCGCATCCGCCGCACCCCGACTCGACATCGTCTGAGCACTGGCGAGTGTCCTGATCAGACTCCGAACTCAGCCGGTGAACCGGGTAGCTGCCCACTCGTGTCGAGCAGTGGCGTGTCAGCCGCAGCTCTGTTAGCCAGTGCCGCGCACCTGTTCCCAGCGCACGCCGTAGACCAGACCCGGGGTCAGTCGAGTGAACCGCAGGTGCACCTCACCGGCTCGGTCAACCAGGTACTGCTGGCAGTGGCAGAGTGGGTCGGACACATCGCGCTGCTGCACGTTGTCCAGTCGCCACACACCCAGCGGCCGCTGCTCGCCCCCGAACCGCACGCGCAGCTCGAACAGCTCACATGGCCCGGTCGGGATAAAAACCAGGTATGGCGGCATCGCGTGCGCGGTCGCCAGCCGGAACCGCACCGCGAAGTCGTGCGACTCGCCTCTGCCCACCGGTTCCGGCAGAGCGAGCGCGAAGCCGAGTCGGTCGCCGCGGTCGATCAGTGTGCCGCCGTAGAGCGCGCGGACGTCCACGTCACGTCGTGCCGCCGGAACCGAAGCCGTGAGTTCCAACTCGTGCAGGCCGTTGCGACCGGCGATGATCCGGTGCTGCTCCAGCACGTCGGGTTGCTCCTGGTCCAGCACCGCTGCCACGCGCAGCTCGGTGGTGTACCAATCGCCCGACCGCTCGGCTGTCCGACCAGTCAGCGGATCGGTCATCAGCTCGGCGAGGTAGCGGATTGCTTCGTCCACCCGGCGCCGCACCGTTCGCTCGTCGCGATCTGTTTCGACCGCCGCCCACAACACGCGATCCTGGTAGCGCGGTCGCCGTGCCTCGGGCTCGATGGCGAACGCCACCAGCGCTGCCCTGCCGAGGCCATCCGGCAGTTGCTCGGCGAGTTCGGTCAGTCGGGTGATCAGTGTGCGGCGGACGGCTGACGGCTCATCACCGTCGGAGATCCCGCACGCCGCGCGCAGCGTCGGGCCGACCCGCTCCTCGATCCCGCTGGCGAGCACGCCGCGGCCCTTGCGAAGCGACTTCAACTCGCGGACCAACTCCGCATGCCCGTACATCGGCTCGCCTCCCTGGTGGATAACTGTGTCGTCCTCGGTGGTCCGAGAGGTTGCGGGAGGCCCGTGGATCAGAAGTGGACACATTGTGGATGGCCTAGACGTGGTCGGGCCGCAGCGCTGTCCACGCCACCGACGCGGTCAGCGCGGTACCTATCCGGACACCGTCCCGCCAAGAGAACACGCGGAACCTGCCGATCCGGTTGAGCGTGTGCTGGTCGACAGCTCCGAGGCCGTAGGCGACCACGTTCGGGCGGGCCGCCCAGGCCGGGTCCACGAGCGCGTCGAACGCGGCCGGCCAGGTCGCCGGATCGGTTGGTCTGCCGTCGGAGGCGAAGAACACGACCGGCCGGTGCACCCGCAACCGGTGTGCCTTCAGCCCGCACACGTCGCGGTCGATGATCTCGCGGAGAAAGGTGAACGCGCGCCCGAAGTCGGTGCCCGCGCAGGACATCGGTGCGAACAGCTCGGGCAGTTCGTCCGCAGGGCACAGCGCGCGCAGTTCCCGGGCGCTCTCCGCGAACCCGACCAGACAGACCCCGATCCGCGCGGCGACCGACGGATCGGCGTGAACCGCGCCGCGGAACTCCCGCAGCCCGGCATTCAGCTCGTCGAGGTGGTCGGACATCGAAAACGACAGATCGTAGGCCACATAGCAGGGCATCACGTCGAACTCCATCTGTTTCCTCCTCCGCACACGCCTTTGCTGACCGCCGGATCGTGTTTGGCTCAGGTGGACCAGATGTGGACGGAACGCTGATTCGGCAACACCCGGACGGCCGCTTGTGCGAGGTGCGCCGCGATATCAAGCTCGCTCCAGGGGAGGCGAAGTGGAATTTCGGATGTTGGGTCCGTTGGAAGCCTGGCATGAAGGCGCCAAGGTGGACCTGGGTGATCAACAACAGCGGTTCGTTCTCGTCGTACTCCTGTTGCACGCGAACAAGCCGGTGTCCACCGAGCGGCTGACTGAGATCATCTGGGGCGGCAACCCCGAGCGTCGCACGCTCGTGCGCGGCTACATCAGCAAGTTGCGCGCGGCGTTTCGCCAAGCCGATGACGTGTCGATCGACAAGGAGCCGACCGGCTACCTGTTGCGGGTCGGTGCGGACCAGCTCGACACCGTTCGATTCGAGCGGCTGCGTGCGGAGGCGGCACACGCGGATGACCGGGGCCGGAAGATCGAGCTGCTGCGTGCCGCGGTCGCGCTGTGGCGGGGGCGGTTCCTGGAGGACATCGACAACGACCGGGTGGGCGGCCCCGAGGTGATCTCGCCCGACGAGAGCTACTTCGACGCGGTCGGCGACCTGGCCGAGCTGGAACTGGCCGCTCGCGACCACCGGTCCGCACGAGATCGGCTCCGTCCCGTGGTGCGGATGGATCCGGCCCGGCAGCGGCACGCCGAACTGCTCATGCGCGCGTTGATCGCGGGTGGTGACCGGGTGGGGGCGGTCCGGGTCTTCCAGGACGTCAGGGACGCCACCCGTGCCGAGTACGGCATGGACCCCGATCCAGCCCTGCGCAATCTCGCCGCTCGGGCCGAACACGGCGAGCCGCCCAGTGCGCTGCCGACCCCGGTGCGGTGGTTCACCGGCCGCGCCGCGGAACTCGACGTGATCGAGGCGGCGGCCGCGGCGGAACGCCGTGCGGTGTGGGTGAGCGGCGCTCCAGGCGTTGGCAAGAGCGGGCTGGCCCTGGAGGCGGCACACCGATTGCGCCACCGGTTCCCGGACGGCCAACTGCTGGTGCGGCTCAACGGGTTCACCCCGAACATGCCGCCGATGCCCGTTGAGGACGCGCTCACCCAACTGCTGGGCGAGTTGGGCGTACCCCCGGAGCAGATCCCGAGCACGAAGGGCCGCAAGTTCGCGCTGTACCAGGCGAAGCTGCACGGCAGCAGAACACTCGTGGTGCTGGACAACGCGGTCGCACCGGACCAGGTCCAGCTGCTGCTGCCCGAGGCGACGGGCTGCTTCGCCATCGTGACCAGCCGGCGCATGGGTGAGCCGGACACCGGTGAGCACGTCCGGCTCTCCCCGCTGCCGTCGGACGACGCCATCGCGCTGTTCCTCGCCCTGGCCGACCCGCGCCGCGTGGGCGGCAAGACCGCCGAGGTGGCCGCGGTGGTGAAGCGGTGTGGGTACCTGCCGATGCCGATCAGGGTGGCCGCCGCGTTGTTCCGCAGGCACGACCAGTGGCCGCTGGAACACCTGCTCCGCCTGATCGAGGAGAGCGGGCCGTGGCGCACGGACACCGATGACGGAGCGGGCGCCGCCGCGGTTCGGGTGTCCTACCAACTGCTCGACAGCCCGCAGCGGACGATGTTCCGGCTGCTCGGCCACCTGCCCGGACCGGACATCGACGTGGCCGCCGCAGCGGCGTTGGTGGGCAGCGACCGCACCGAGGCTCGCCTGGTGCTCGACGACCTGCACGAGGTGTGCCTGCTGGAGGAGATCGCGCCGGAGCGGTACCAGATGCTGGACCCGCTCAAGGAGTTCGCTGTGGCCGAGCCGTCACCGACCACCCCGAGCGAGTCCACGGACGCGCTGCTCCGGCTGCTCGACTTCTACCTCATCACGCTGGCGAACGCGGTGGACACCGCATACCCGTTCGATCGCGCGCTGCAGCCCGCCACGGGCCGCTCCTGCCCGGTGGCTCTGGCCTTCACGGACACAGACGCCGCGGTGTCGTGGATCGCCACCGAGCGGGACAACCTGGTGGCCGCCATCCGCCACGCCGCCACGCACGACCTGCCTGAGCACGCCTGGCGGCTGGCCGTGCTGTTCTGGCGCTACTTCAACACCACGAGCCAGCTCGAGGACTGGATCGAGACCCTGGAACTCGCCAGGTGGATCGTGTCGGCGGACCCGGACAACGACTACGGCCAAGCCCACGTGCTGCTCCGGCTGGCCACCGCGCACAACCGGCTCGGCCGGCTCGCCGACGCGCAGGAGCTGGCCGTGCAGACGCTGCCCAGGTGGACCCGGCTGGGGGACGTGCGCGGCGAGGCGGCCACGCTGTGCGCGATCGCCATTCCCACCATGGAACTCGGTGGGCACACCCAGGCCATGGCGTACTTCGCGACCGCGCTGAAAAAGTACGAGCAGTGCGGAGACCTGCGTGGCCAGGCCCACGCCCTGAGCATGCTCGGCTACCTCAACGACCTGCACGGCGACCTGGATCTCGCGCTGCGGCAACACCAGGCATCCGTGCGGATGCTGCGCGAGATCGACCACGTGCAGGGGTTGGCGCACGCGCTGAACAACCTCGGCTCGGTGCAGCAGCGCCTCGGGTTCCCAGCGGAAGCGCTGGCCAGTCACCGGAAGGCGCACGAGTTGGCAGTCGAGGTCGATGACAACTGCACGATGGCCTCTGCGCTGAACTGCATCGGCAACGTGCACCGATCGCAGGGCCTGCTCACCGAGGCGGTGCGCTACCAGGAGCAGGCCAGGAGGGTGGCGGCGAACGTGTCCGACGCCGATCTGCGCACCCGGCTCTACCGGGACAGCGGTGCGACCGCTCAGGCCGGCGGCGACCAGGAGAAGGCCCTGCACGCGTATCAGGCGGCGCTGGACCTGGCGATCGGCACGGGGAACCGCACCTACCAGGCCCACGCCAACCGGGGCGTCGCGCAGGCACTGCACGCCCTGGGCAGGCACGTCGACGCCGTGCCCCACTGGCGCGCGGCCGAGGAGCAGTTCAGCGCGCTCGGCCAGCCGGAAGCCGCCGAGGTCCGCGCCGAATACGCGGACCTCACCTGCGCATGCGGTCAGAACGTGTCCGACGACCAGGGTGGGCTCGATCAGCGCGCAACGTGATCACGTCGGCACGCCTCGACGGTCAGTACCGGTGCAGCACGCGGCACAGCTCGGGGTAGATCTCCCGAACGGTGCGGTGGCTGCGCCACCGGCTGAGGCTTCGGGCCAGTTCCCGCAGATCCATCCGGATCGTCGCGGAGTCGACGTGCCACGCGTCGTCCAGCGTCTCGGCCAGCGTCACACAGCTCTGGTCGATCTCGCCCGACAGGGCGTAGGCCAGCGACCGGCGGGCGCCGAACCGGGCCCTGGTGCGCCGCGAGGTGGCGGGCACCCGGGCCAGTTCTCGGTCCAGGATGGCCGCTGCTGCCTCGACTCGCCCCAGATCGCACCAGGCCCAGCCCCTGGCCAGTTCTACCGGCCCTGGCGCGGTCGAGCCGAGTACGGGGTACGCCCGGGTGTCCGGAGTGGCCGACTCCAGGAGTTCGGCGGCGCGGTCCAGCGCGCGCTCGCACGAATCCCGGTCGCCGGCCAGCGCATGCCCCTGCGCCTCACGGCGAATGGCCAGGCCGAGCGTGCGCGGGCTGGGTTTGCCGATCCGCTGGGCCCGCTGGGCCAGCTCGATGGTGCTGATCGGGTCCTGTCGGTACAGCGCCAGTCCGGCCTCGCGGACGAACGCGTAGTTCGCGATCTCCCGATCACCGCCCGCCCGCGCCAGTTCCGAGGCGTGCCGGGTCCACCGCAGGGCGGCCGGGTCGTCGCCTGCCTCCTGGCTCATCCACCCCGTGTACTCGGCGATCCGCGCGGCAAGCAGCAGCAGCCGTGACCTGACCGGCTCGGGGTTCTCCCGAGCCAGCCCGTGCACCGTGTTCACCTGGGCGATCAGTGAGTCGAGGATCATCGCCGGGCTGGTCTGCATCCCGAGGCCGCGCAGGTGTTCGAAGGAAGTCCGCAACCCGGCGATCACGCGCTCGTCCGGTACTGGTCGTGGCCCACCCACCAGGGCGATGCCGAGTGCGGTGCCCGCCGCCAACGCCTGCCTGCGGTCCAGCTTGACCACGTCGAGCACGGCATCGGCGCGCTCCCGTGCGGCGCGGGCTGCCTCGATGAGCCGTCCGTCCGCGCTCAGCGTCGCGTCGCAGAGCCGGGCCAGGGTCTCGTTCGGCGGCTTGACGCCGTTCTCGATCTTGCTGAGGTAGCTCTTGCTGTAGTTGACCCGCCTGGCCAGTTCACCCATGGAGATGCCGGCCGCAATGCGGGAATCGCGCAGCAGCGCGGCAAAAGATTCGGCCACCCCCGCCTCCTTTTCTACTGACATCGAGTACATCACCGCCTTCGGCGGAACGCAATTTCCTGGTCGCCCGTGAAAGATTCACGGGCGACCAGGAACGCGTGGTCGAACGGTCAGCCGTGCCAGGGGTTACCGTTGGTGGTGGGCGACGGCGGCGGGGTGGCGCCCTCGCCGGACTGGGCGGGCGCGCCAGTCGCCGGCTCGACCGTGGCGACGCACAACGCGACCACCGCCGAGTCGGCCTTGGCGAAGAAAAAGGAAATCGACCTGGTCTTGGACATGGCAAAACCCTCCGGCGGAATGATTCACTGATTTGGGATTCTCAGGAATTCCAGCTCCCACCAATGAGGATTCATTAGCGCCACGCCACCAACAAGGAGTTGACCGTTGCCCAGCAGGACGGTCAACGGGACACGGCGGGCATCCACTTCTCATCCACTTCTGGTCAACACGCGGTCGGGATGCTGTGCCGGTACCGAGAACAGCCGGCCGGTACGCCGGCACGAACACAGGAGGTTTTGGTTTTGACCGAGGTCGCGACATACGACATCGCCGTGTCGTTCGCCGAGGAGCAGCTCGCCCTGGTCGGTGACGTGGTCGAGGCGTGCCGGCAGCGCGGGCTGACCGTGCTGCACCGGCCCGACCAGACCCACGAGTGGTGGGCTCACAAGGAGGGTGGCGACCTGCCGGACGCGCGGGTGCGGTTCTTCCTGCCCTTCGTGTCCACCGTGGACGAGTTCGCCGAGGCCATGCTGCGCGCGGTGAAGGCCGGCAACGAGCACGTGCTGCCGGTGCTGGTGGACGACGTGGTTGTGCCCGCGGAGCTGATCCACCCGCACGTGCACTACCTGCGCGCTGTCGAGCACCGGCCGGACCAGCTCACCGACCAGTTGGTCAGCCGGATCGAGGCGGCCGAGGCCGCTGGCTGGGACGTCGCGCCAGTCGCCGAGGTGGTGAGCCGGGCCGTGGCGCTCACTCCGGCGACGGCCGTCCCGGTCACCTTCAGCCGCTACGCCGAGCAGGACTCGGTCCTGCGCTACCTGGGTGACCAGTTCGTCGCGGCCATGCCCAGGCTGGACCGGCGCAGGTTCACCGGCACGGTGCACCGCGGCGACGCCCGGATCGCGGTTCGGGTCGAACGCGCGGGCGACACCGTGTACGCGTTGGACATCCAGCGCGGCGGCATCGGCGGGGACGAGACGGTCAACTTCGTGGTTGGCAGGCACGCGCCGGGCAGCGCGTGCAGCAACGGTTGGGCCCGCCCGGTGTACGACCCGGACAGCGGGACCGCGCTGCTCGAACTGCACGATCTGTCGGTGCTCAGCAGCAGCGGTACCGCTGACACGCGCACCTACCGCAGGGAAGAGCTGTTCGCCGCGCTCTGGCACCGGATCAACACGGTGCTCGCGTCAACGGTCAGCTGAGCGCACACGAGGACGCGCTCCTCACCCCTTGGGCGAGGAGCGCGTCTCCCTGTTCACGGTCAGTCCGGGCGACCGTCGCGTGCCCGGTCGAGCACCTCCTCCAGCCGCAGTGGGCTGGGCGGGTGATGGCTCAGGCACAGCGGCGCCCGCATCAGGCGGAACCCGAAGTTCTCCCCGGTGACGTAGAACTGCCCGCGTTCCAGCTTGGAGATGTCCTCGACGGAACTGCCCTTGGCCCTGGCCAGCTCCATCGCCGCGGCGATCTGCGCGGGGTTGTTCAGCCTGCCGAAGAACTGCGTTGTGGCGTTGCCGGTGACCTGGTTGTGCACGCCTCTCGGCGCCTGGGTGGCGAGCAGCAGCCCCAGCCCGTACTTGCGCGCCTGTGAGGCGAGCAGGATCACACTCTGCGTGCTGGCCGTCCAGGCACCCGACGGCGCGATCGTCTGCGCTTCGTCCATCACCACCAGCCCACCCAGTGGCCGGTCCACCGCCGGGTTGCGCTTGATCCAGGCGAACACCTCCAGCAGGAGTTGGCTGACGAACCCCTGCCGCTGTTCGTCGGACGGCAACCCGACAAAGCTGATCACCGAGATCCGCGCCCGCTTGCCCGGTGCCGGGGTGAGCAGCACGGCCGGGTCGGTCGGTTCTCCGGGACCGCCGAGCAGCGGATCGTTGACCATCGCGGCCCGCAGGGTCTCGGCCAGGTCGGGGGCCATTGTGGACGCTGTGCTGAGCTTGCTCACCCCGTCCGGGAGTTCGGCGAGCACGTCGACGAATCCGGACAGGTCACGTTCTCCCGCGCGGGCGTAGTGCGTCATGGCCTCGCGCAGCACCGCCTGACCCCTGGCGGCGGCCTTGGTGGTGCCGGAAACCTTGGCATGCGGCACCAGCCGGGCCACGGCCGCCTCGACCGCCGCGGCGAACTCGTCGGCGTCCTCGCGCACTCCGGCGAAGTCCGGCAGCGGGTGGAAGCTGAGCGGTCGCCCGCCCGCGCGGCCAGGGGTCCACACCACCACCTCGGTGTTGGCGAGGTAATCCGCGGCACTGCTCTCGTCGCCTGGCCGCCATCCCTCCGGCGGTTGCGGCCACGCCTCACCAAGCCGCGCCAGGTCGTTGTTCGGGTCCAGCACGATCGCGGAGACTCCCCGTAGCGCGCACTCCTCCACGATCCGCCGCAGCAGCACCGTTTTCCCGCTCCCGGAACCCGCGAAGACCATGACGTGCTTGCGCAGCGATTCCAGCGCGATGCGGATCTCGCCGCCCATTCCGAGCGTGATCTCCTCCACTGCCGGTGGCGGCCGCGTCTCCTGATGGCCTGACCGTGCCTGGCCCGGGTCGGGCAGGACTTTCCTGAGGAAAGTCGTGCTGCTGGCGGGTTTGCGCGCCACCAGCCACGCCAGCAGGTGATGGCTCTGCTCACGCAGCATCTCGTGGAGCGCGCTGAGCGTGCGGAGGTCGTCGTCGGAGACCGTGACCCGCCGGCCACCCGCGCTCTCCAACTCGGCGACCTCGAACCTCGTCCTGGTACCGGTCCAGCCCTTCTCGCCGTTGCGCAGCAGAACCAGATACCGGTCGCGCACACCATCGCGGACCCCGGCCGCCGAACGGGCGGCCCGCAGCCGCCGCAGCACGCTGTTGCCGTGATCGCTCGCGATGAGCCGGAACGCCCAGTGCTCTCGGATGTCCAGTTCCTCGTTCACGGTCCGATTCAGACGTGCGTGCAAGTCGCTGCTTCCATTGGGAAAGCGCTCGACCGTCCAGGCCATGTCGTCATTGCCGACCTCGGTGATCCAGGACTGCAACCCGGCCAGCAGCAGACCCGGCATCACGTCGTCCTCATTGCGGTGCTTGAGTTCGGCAGCTGAGATCTTCGCCGCCGTTCGCAACCTCGCGAACTGGTTGTCGAAATCACGGAAGTAATCCGGTTCCGGACCGGCCTGCACGCGGGCGGGGGCGGGAACGCCAGCAGGTTCCGACTTCTCTTCGAAGGAGGCCAGTTCACTGAGTTCGCCGAACATACAGGACTCGGCGTGCGCGTGAATGCGCTGAAGCAGTTGCCGAGGGGTGTGTGACTTCCACCCGTCGCCGAACGCACTGGGCGCCACGGGCCAGGTGGGATGAGGCGGTGTGAACCCGATGCCGTCGTAGATCGTCTTGAGCCACTTCTTCACCAACGTCTGACCAAGTTTTGGCTCGACGATGAAATCCAGGTGCGCAGGTTTCGTGAACCGATCCGCGAACGAGTCGCTCGCGACCGAGTTCAGCGCCTTCCAGGTGTTGGGCAGACACGCCACAATGGACAGTGTGCGTCTGGTTATCTCGCGCAGCTGCATCAGCCCGTCGGCGATGAGCACTAGCTCCCGCTTCAGCTCGGTGTTCGTCACCTGCTCGTCAGTGGCGTCCTGCCACTTGTTGACCAGGCTGTCCAACTGGTCGAAGGCGACAACGCACGGTCCGGCGAGGGCGAGAACACGGGAGATGTCCCGTACCACCGTCCGCGGCGGCTTCGGCGCCGAGTGAATTCCCCAGTGGCGCAGCTCGTCACCGGCGTTCCACAGCCCCTTCAAATGCGCGATGCCCAGGACGGAATGCTCGGACGCGTAGAGCACCAGTGCGCGAATCGTGTCCTCGTACTCGACCGCGATCCGATCGTCCACCTTGCGCACGAACCTGACGAAGTCGCTCAGATGGTCGGGGGTCAGCTGTGCTTCTCCCACAACTGCTCGCGCTACCGGTTCGGGCACCTCCGCTCTGGCGCACAGCTGCCGGAGGAAGAGGGTGAGCTGAAGCTGACCGTCGTCGTCGGTCCGGCGCAGTTCGCTGCGCATGGCCTCGGCGACGTCGTCCCAGAACGCCTCGCCCGTGCTGAGTTCGACCAGGAAGAAGTACCCGCCTTCGCGCTGCACGGTGCGGCGCGCGGAGCCCAGCAGGTGGGTCTTTCCAACGCCCTTCTGCCCCTGCAACACCAGGCCACGGGGACTCGGCCCGGTACTGGTTTTCGCGTCCAGCACACCGGCGTCAATCTGCCGCTGCACCGGGAGGTGCAGACCATCCACGTGGGAAGGTGAGGTGTGCCAGACATCGTCTGGCGTCGCAACGGTGTTGATGCGAAGCGCGGCCAGCGCCTCGCGTTGCTGCTCACTCATGATTCCTCGATTGCCATGAGGTGTTTGTCCTCGCCGCCGATCCGCACGGCCGCGGCGTGGTCGGCGTCGGTCAGCACCTTGCGGTTGGAGTCCGGCGCCAGGTGGGTGGTACCGGTCCTGACCATCTGCAACAGCACCTCGTCCACCTCGTCCTTGCCCACACCGTTGAGCTTGGGGCGGAGCTTGGCCAGCCGGACCCAGTCCTGCGGCTTGACCGACAGGTCCCGGTAAGCCTCGCGGATGAGCGTCTCCAGCCCGCCGGAACGGATCAGCTCGACCGGGCTGATGCCACGTCGCTGGAGATTCGGGATGAGCAGCCGCAGCAACTCGAAAACCGCTCGGGGCAAGGGACCGGAGCGCGGCGGCGCCTCCAGGCTGACCAGGTTCCGCTCGCACCACTGCCTGCCCGCGTCGGTGATCCGGTGCACGTACGGCCTACTCTCCGTGCGGGTCCGGATCAGGCCAGCGCGGTTCAGCTTGGTGCGGCCGGTCGGACGCAGTTCGATGCCGTACCTGTTTGTCAGCTCCGGGTTGGGCACGTCCCGGTTCTCCAGCGCCAGCACGATCAGCGTGGCGGTCTCGTGAGCTCCGTAATACGTCTCGGGCATTTCGCCACCTCTCACTTGGTGAAGGCGTGCATGCGGCGGTCGATCCGGGCGAGCAGGGCGTCGGTCGCGGCTCGCAGGTCGTCCGGCTCGGCGACCCGCTCGCCGTCCGAGTGGGTCTTGCTCAGCGTTTCCAGGTCCACCGACAGGTCCCGCAGCAGCGCAAGGTCACCGTCGTCCAGCGCCTTGGTCATGCCACGCACGGTCTGCTCGACAAGCGCCCACCGCTGGGCATACGGCATCTCGGTCGGCACCTCGCGCAGCGTGCTCGCCGCCTCCCGCAAGGCGTTCTGGCTGGGGTCCGCCCCGGCGGACTGCGTGGTGGTGATCAGGTCGTGCAGCTTGCGCGCCACGTGCTGGGGCGGCTTGCCCGGCTCGAACTCCAGGTGTCGCAGATTGCGCAGAAATCCTGGCAGGCGCTCGCGATCGGTGCCGTGGGTCAGCACGCAGAACAGCTGTCGCTGGTCACCGTCCGGGTCGAGCGCGTTCCGCAGGAAGCGCTCCGCCTCGGTGACCTGCCAACGACTCACCTCCTCGTCAACCACCAGGCACAGGTGCTTGGCGAGTTCACGGGTCTGGTCGAGGAATTCGGGATTTCCAGACAATGACCTGCCGACATGCAGACCGAGTTCATGCAACTCGTTGATCAACTTGGTTGTGACATCCAGTGCGGATCTGGGGCTGGACACCAGCAGATCCAGATCGAACTTCTGGCGACGCGCACGCGCTGCTGCCACGTAGGCGTCGCGGTTGTCTGCCAGCAGATCACTGCGGTCGAACTGGTGCGCGATCACCGCAGCCACCGTCTCCAGAGCGAAGGAGATCTGCTCAGGTGACGGCGTCCGTTCCTCCAGCACGGGCAACTGCTCCCCGAAGCTCCAGTAGGAGACGTAGGGCAGTGTGAGGTGCCGCAGCATCAGATCCTCTGGGACGCTCTTGGCCAGCCAGTTGCTGAACAGTGGAGAGACGACCTTGGTGCACTTGCGATACCAGGCCTCAGCCCGTTCGTACTCCACCCGGTTGTCGAGCCGTGACAAGACCGGCAGCACCAGGTGACGCGGCCGGTCGTAGGGCAGTCGGTCCCTGGCATCGTCGGCACGCCGCACGACATCCATCGCATCCACGAGGTTCTGGTCGTTGGCGGTGAACACGACGGCCAACCGGTCGGGCAGGTGCGCGGTGCAGATGCTGCCGATGTCCGAGATGCCGGTGCGGCTGTCGATCAACACGAAGTCGTAGTTCGCCGTCCACTCCTCACGACAGCGCTCCAGGAACGCGGCGAACTTCCGTTCGTACAAGTCCGCCCAGTCGATCCGCTGCACCCGACTCGGGTACGTGTCATCGCCCGGCCTTCCCGCAGCCAACAGAGCGAGGGTCTCGCCCTCGGTCGTCAACTGGACGGCGTGCTCGCGGGGCCCCTCAGCGCCAGCGAGGAAGTCGTAGGCGAGGTCGACGACACCGCCTTCGGGTGCGGTCGGCAGCACCGGCGCGAAGTAGTGGTGCAAGCCGGGAGCTTCGAGGTCCCAGTCGACAGCGAGCACCCGGTAGCCCCAGCGCGCCAGCAGCACGGCGACGTTGGCCAAGGTGAAGCTGCGCCCAACTCCGCCCTTGTAGGAGTAGAAGGTGATGACGGTCCCGGTCATTCTCCGAACCTCGGTATCGGCGGTGGCGGGATGAGCACCGGCTTGGGCTCTTCCACGATCGGCCAGTCAGGCTGCCACTCGGGCACCTGCTTCAGCAGTTGGACGAGGTCAGTGGCCAGCTTGGTAACCTCGCGGTGGAAATCAACAAACATGCCTGTGGTCTGAAACGGCGGATCCGGGTGGGCAAACTCCTTGAAGTCCACCCATGAAATCATCCGACCGTCCAGAGGAAAGTTTTCCGAGTCCGAGTAGAGTATGGGGTAAATCAGCCCCTGCGGGAGACTCAAACTGGCCAACCCCAGCATCTTCTCCCGCTCTTGCATGCTGCGCCACTCCGCCATGCACCACGGTGACTCAAAGTAATGCGGAGTGAGCAACTGAAGCATGATCTTGCTGTACCGCAGAGCGTGTTTCAGACTAGAGGACCAGTGCACGCCACGCGGCATCTCGCGGTCGACGTACACTTTCGGCGCCGGCGCGATCTGATCGGCCAGGCATTCCTTGAGTTTCCGCAAGAAGTGGTTCAGCAACCACTTCTGCACGCTGCCGTAACGGCTGTAACTGATGAATATGTCGAACTTGTAGCCGGACACGCGCCAGATAATAGGCAGTAGATATCCAGCAGTAGTAGACAAAAAAGTGGACAGCTGCCGCGTTTCTGGACACAAAGTGGACAAAGACCAGCCGCTCGACCTGTGGTGGGGGTGCTGGGCCGGGTGAACGTGCCCAGCACCCCCAACAACGGCGTCAGACCGAGAACAACATCGCTGGTGCTCGGTTCACGGTGAGATCAGCGTGGCGGCCTCGTCGACGAGCACCCGGCCCGAGTTGGTCACCACCAACCGCGAGCCCGTCATGCGGTATTCGAACGTGCCGTTCCGCGCGACGTGGCCGAAGGGGTCCTTCTGCGCCGGTAGGGCGATGTGCGTTCGGGGCGTCACCGGCAGGCCGCGCTTGCGGCCGTCGTAGTGCAGTGCCCCGCTCGCGTCCTGACAGATCGTCACGACGAAGGAGGCCGTGTGGTACGCCTCGACGAGCACGGCGTCTTCCGCGCCGGGCGCGAAGTACCGCGTCACGTCGCTCGGGCAGTCGGTCCGCTGACTCGCGGTGCTGTCGACGGGCGACCCCGAGAAGTCCCATCGCGTGATCACGAACGCACCCACGGCGGTGATCAGCAGGGCCTTCCACACCGCTGGCGGGATCTTCCACCTGCGCAACACGGCGCGAATCCACCGGCACACCTGGCGGATGACCTCGACCACCGGGCGGATCCAGGCACCCCTCGCCTTCTTCTCGGCCGCGGTGTCCGATGTCCGTCGTGACGAGTCCGCCGCTGATGGCGGACTGAGCGTGATCTTCAACGGGTCCGGCGCCTGGGGCGCCGCTCCGGGCGGTACGGCGGAATCCCCGGTCATGGCCTGCTCCCCTGGAACAGCGAGCGGTTCAGACCACCATGCCTGGTTCGCCGGAGCCTGCCTGGGACAGCCGACGCGCGCGCCGCCTCAACGGCCGGCACCGCCACGGGAACGGTCGGGCATCCCGTGAACATCGCTGTGTTGGCTCCTCTCCTGTCTTGACGGAGTGCGGTGTGCCCCGATGGCCAGTGACTCAGCCATGCGCGTCGTACGGTCGCTGACCGCCCGAGTCGTCGTCCTGTTTGGCCGGTGAGTCGGCCGCCTCGATGGCGGGAAGTCCGTTGTGGACCGAGCCGGGCAGGGTGTTCCGGATCTGGTCGCGGATCCGCCCGCTGCGCAGCGTGCGCGACGACCAAGGCATCGCCTGGTTCAGGAGCAGGCCGCTGACGTACGCGCTCTCCGCCGCGGAAAGCGTTCCGGATTCCAGCACCAGCCTGGTCGCCTCCAGCCTGGCCTTGTCCTCCTGCTCCTGCATCTCGCGCTCGAACTTCAGGAAGGCGGTCGGGTCGCCGCCATTGATGGCCATCATGTGCGCCAACATGTCCTCACGGGTGCCGGCCGCCACCGCACGGCGCGCCGCGCGGTTCATCTCTTCGATGGCCACGGCGCGTCGGGCGGCCACCAGGTCCTCGCTGTCCATGACGCTGACGCTGACGAAGAACGACGACAGCTCAAGCCCGTCAGGGGACTTGGCCCGCCGCAACAGCGCACGGATGTCGCTCTCCACCTGGGCGAGTTCGACGGCCTTGCGCGCCACGGTGACACCGCGGATCGCGTCGTTCATCCACTGGCGCACCGCGCGCGCCATGTCCCGGTATCTGACGCGGGCGATCAGCCTCGGGTCGACAACCCGGCACGTGAACCGGAGAGTCACGTTGAACGACCAGCCATCGGCGCTCGGTGCGGCCACTGCCAGTGCCAGTTCGTGGCTGGACATGTCGATCAGGTAGGACGCCCGGTAGCCACCGCGCCGGAGAGTCGCGGCGGCCGGGCGCTCGCCGGGCAGCACCACGTCGAGCGTGCCGTCACGACGTTCCAGGACCAGCGCGGTGCCCGGCTCCGGCCGGCGCGGCCCGCCGAGGTACGGCGTGACGCCTTTTCGGTACTTCAGGATTGGGTCGTAGGTCTGGGGGATCACGCGATCTGTTCCTCTGCTTCGAGCAACCGGTCGTGGAATTCGGCCGCGGCCGGGGACGGCGTGTCCGCGTCGAGCGCCCAGCCGGCCAGCAGGTGCTTGAGCCTGGTGAAGTCGTCCTCGCCGCGGTCGGCGATACCCGCGAGCAGGTCGAGCAGCAGCGGCCGAGTCCGGTGGACGCGGTCCGCCGTGCCAACCCACTCGCGCAGCGCGGTTTCCGCGAGTTCGCGAACACGCTCCCCGGAGGCCAAGGCCCTGGCCCAGAGTTCGGGCAGCAGGTCGTGGTGCTTGGCGTAGTCGCCGAGCAGGATGGGCAGTGCCTCCCCCGAGCCCTTGGCGTGGCGGACCGTGTAGGTGAACACGGTGAGCGCCTTGGCTGCGGACCGCTCGTCGGCGGCTGGACCACTCCAGTCGAGGAGTGCCCGCAGCACCGGGGTCGTCACGCCCGCTTCCACCAACGTGCACGCACCGACCGACACGGACGGAAGCGACGCCCAGTCCTGGTTGCGCACGAGGGTGTGCAGGATCTTGAGGGCGCGGGGTGGGGCGGCGACGCCGAGTCGACCGCACGCCGCCATCGCCGCTGTGTCGGCGAGGTAGCGGGACCGGGCGGTGGATTCGAGTTGGTCGGCCCACCGCTGGATGTGGTCCCAGAAGGCGTCGACACGGCCGCTCAGTCCACCCGCGACGTTGAGGCCCAGCGCCGCGCTCTGCCGCAGGGTGGCCGCCTTGTTCGCCGCCCATGGCAGGAAGAGCTGGTGCAGACCGTGGGCGAAGTCCACGGCCGCCAGCACGCCCGCCGCGTCGGCGGCTCTGGCACGGATCTCCACGTCGGGGTGTCCGGCCAGTTCACTCAACCACCGCACGATCTTGCCGCGCGCGCCGTCGAGTTGGAGCCACAGTCGGGCAAGCACTGCCTGGCGCAGGTCGTCATGCCGGAAGCTGAGGGTTTCCCGGCCGTCGGCGTGCGCCGTCCGCTCGATCCACGTTCGCTCCGCCACCAGTTGACGCGAGTACTGAAGGGTGATTTCGGGGCTTCTGCCGAGTGCGCTTCGCAGCCTGACGGCCGCGTCAACCACCTGCAGGTAGGTGGCCTGTTCGAGCACCGCGGTGGCGGCCACGATCGCGATCTCCGACGCGTCGCGGTTGGTGCTCAACCACTCCGCGACCTGTTCGTGCGGGTTGCGCAGCCGCGCCAGGTCCTGCCGCAGGTCGGACCCGGTTCGGATGGACTCCGCCACCACCCGGGCCACCTTGTTGGCAAAGCGCGGGTCGTCGCGCTCCGCCAACAGGTCGCCGAGTTGTGTCCGGGTGACCACTTCGTCGAACCGCGTGTCGGTCAGCCCGGCCACCCTGGGCAACACCCATTTCCGGACGATCTGCATCGGGTCCGGCAGTGCCAGGTCTTCCAGCACGTGTTCGAAGCGACCGGCCGCGGCACCCAGGGCATTCTGCGGCGGACCGGTCACCACGACCAGAAACCTGCTCTGTTCGCCCAGGACTTCCCTGGCGTGGTTGAGCCACGAGTCGTCGAGGTGGTGAGCGGCGTGCTCCCCGCGGACAGGCTCATCGACCACGAGTATTCCGCGCCCGCGTGCCGGCGGTCGCCACGGGCGGGCGCGCAGCGTGCTGCCGGGGAGTTCCACGATGTCAGGGGCTGTCCGGCCCAGGAGTTCGACGAGCATGGCCAGGGCCCGCGACCGTCTTCCCGTGCGCACCGGGCCGGCGAGGACCACCACGTTCAGATCCGCCAGGGCCACGACGCAGTCCTGGAAGTCATCCGGCCGCACGTAGTCGTCGATCTCGGCGAGATCACTCGAACCGATCGGTATCACGGTTGGCCGGCGGGTCCTGGTCCGCCGGACGGTACCCGCGACGAAGTCGCCGTGGACGGTGATGCCCGCCCTGAAGATGTTGGCGTTGTCAACACGGCCGCGCCCGAGCAGATCGGTGATCGCCTGTGCCTGCGCCAGGTCCCGCGCGGGCGCACCGTTCTTCAGGAACGCGAGCACCTGCTCCTCGGAGACCGGAGTGTCGTCAGGCTCGCCGCTGTCGAGCGGGAACAACTCCTCCGGCTCGTGGTCGGCCGTCTCGGTGCGGATCTCCTCCATCAGGAAGCACCCCGTGCGCCGTTGTAGCTGGGACCGGCGTGGAAGTGGCCGACGTCGAACCTCTCCGCCTGCCAGACGTTGCTCCCCGTGCCGGTGCCATTCACGGTGAACACCGACCCACGCGTCGAGGCCAGCGGCGCGGGCAGTTCGGGGATGATCGCGGACAGCCGGTTCGCCAGGTTGTCGATGTCGGGCTGGGCACTGCGGAACCGCACTTCGATGTCCTGGCACGCGGCCAGCTGGGCCAGGGCGGGCGGGAGTTCGTCGCGGGACAGCCGTGGCGTGTTGAGCCGGACGGGCACGACGACCTTGCCGAGTTCGAACGCCGTGAGGATCTCCCGGCGGACGAAGTCGTCCGGGTCGTCCAGGCGCCGCCTGCCGTGGTCGTCCACGGCGTCCAGCCACTTCTTGCCCATCACCACGAGCAGCGCGGCCGACTGCCTGATGGCGTCGAACATGCTCTTCTCCCAGTCTGCGCCGAGCCGGATCGACTTCGAGGCCAGGAACACCGCCTCGGAGCCGAAGCGCTCGGACAGGGAGCGGTCGAGCAGTGCGGCGCCGTACGGTTCGTCGGCCACGCGGTAGTTGAGAAAGACGTTCGTCACTGAGCACGCACCTCACGCTGGGAATTGAACTGAAAGAGGCGAGGCCGCCCGGATGGGCCAGCCGATTCGCGACAGGGCGCATCTTTTCAGGCCACACCGACGCGTCGACAAGACCTACCAGCCAGTAATTCGACGCTTTCCTGTTTCCTCTTCTGGCGTCCTTGACGCTGCCCTTTATCTGCCCACTGGACAAATAAAGGGCAATTGGACAGCGCGCGGGCGAGCGGATTAGCCTCATCGACCACCGGTACGGCGGGTTTCCGGCCGCTGACGCGGCGGACGGTTCCAGAAACACCTGCGCAGGCCCCGCCGAGATCAGGACCAATCGTGTCGTGTTCGACCCGACAGATGGATTGGAGCGCGACGTTGCCATCCACTTCCAACGCTTTTGGTCTTCGAATGCGCGCACTGCGCGAGGCGAAGGGGATGTCGCTGAACGCCTTCGCCGAGGCCATCCACTACAGCAAGGGGTACGTGAGCCGGGTGGAGACCGGTAGGCAGAAACCGTCGCCGGGCTTCGCGCGACAGTGCGACGCGGCACTCGACGCCGAGGGTGGATTGCTGGAACTCGTTCCGAGCGATCGCGCGCGGCGGGCGACGACGGCCCCTCCCGGGGCGACACGGACCAGGCGGCATTGTGAATGCCGGTGCCCGGACAGGGTAACGACCTCGGCTCCCCGAACGCATGCACCCGGACCGTCCACTTTGGTCAGTGGTCTCGGCGCCACGGCGTTGTCGAGGCGGCCTTGGTGAGCGGCCCGTCGACACGTGCGCGGAGTCCCCGGGGGTAGTCGCTGATCGCGGCCGGGTGTGGCGGCCCCGCCGGGTCGCGGTGGCCGCGCGCGGCTGGGCGTTCGTTGCCGTGATCACGCGGGCCGGGGTGTCGGCTCGCTACCCTGCTGTGCGAGCGAACGACAGGGAGCTGTGATGACCGGGATCGAACTCAGGCGGGCCAGCGGGTGTTTGTTCGGACTGGCCTACGGTGACGCGCTGGGCGCACCGACCGAGTTCCTCACCGTTGACCAGATCACCGAGCGGTACGGGCCGACGGGGCCGCGTGATCTGGTCGGCGACCCAGCGCTGATCACCGATGACACCCAGATGACGCTGGCGGTGGCGCGCGCGCTGCTCGCCGCGCAGCGGGCGGTGCCCGGCTCGGCGGACGCGCTGGCGCCCGCCCGGGTGGAGCCGCTGCTGCGGGAGCAGTTCGTGGTGTGGTGGTCGAGTCCGGACAACAACCGCGCACCGGGGGCGGCCTGCCTGCGGGGCTGCGAGCAACTGGCCGAGGGCAAGCCGTGGCAGGCCGCGACCAGTGTGCGGTCCAAGGGCTGCGGCGCGAACATGCGGGTGGCGCCGGTGGGCCTGCTGTCCGGTGTGGACGATGCGCACCGGGCGGGGCTGGCCCAGTTCCAGTCCGCGCTCACGCACGCCCACCCCACCGCGCTCGCCGCCAGTGACCTGACCGCGTTCGCGGTGACCTGGCTGCGCGCGGGCATGGCGCCGTTCGAGCTGCCGGCCGCGCTGCGGGCGCGGTGTGCTGAGCAGCGCCGGGTCTACCACGGCGAGTGGCTGGCGGATCTGTGGACGCGGGCCGGCGCGGCCAGCCCGGAGGACTTCATCGCCACGGGCTGGGACGAGTGCGTTGGCGTGCTGGACCGGTTGGACAAGGCCCTGGCCGCTCGCGACCGGGCCGCCGACCCCTGCCTGATCACGGGTGAGGGCTGGATCGCGGAGGAGGCGCTGGCCACCGGGCTGCTGTGCTTCCTGCTGTTCCCCTACGACCCGGTGGCGGCGCTGACCAGGGCGGCGACCAGTTCCGGCGACTCCGACTCGATCGCCTGCCTGACCGGGGCGTTCGCCGGTGCCTCACTCGGGGTCGGGGTGTGGCCGGCCGAGTGGGCACAGCGCATCGAGCACGGTGCCGAACTGGCCGCGCTCGGCCGCGCCTGGGACTGACGGCCGGGACCGGCTGGGCCGGGGCCGCTGCTCGCCGGCGCTGGTCGGCCGGTCCCAGGATGGGCGACGGCCGAGCCCGGGTCCGCGAGGACCGCCGTCAGTCGCCGGCCCAGCCGGGGGTGTCGCCGTGCAGGCGGTGGTAGAAGGGGTCGTCCGGGCCGAGTTGGTCGCGGTGGACGGGCTCGCCGGTGAACGCGGAGCGGTAGATCGCGGTCACCAGTTCCAGGGTCATCCGGGCCTGCACTCCGCTGACCGGGGGGCGCACGCCCCGCGCCATGGCGTCGAGCAGGTGCGGGAGTTGGGCGGTGTGCGAGCTGGACACGTTCGCCGCTGGTGTGCGCCACGCGGCGATCCGGTCGGTGTCGGTCACGTGGGGCGCGGGCGTGTAGCGCCACGAGTCGTTGCTGTGGCCGTACAGGTGGGTCAGTTCCACGGTGGCGTCGGTCAGGTCGAACCGCAGGTAGCTCTCCTGGCGCGGGGACAGCAGGCTGTTGACCACCGAGGCCATGGCGCCGTTGGCGAACCTGACCAGGGCCGTGGACACGTCCTCGGTGCGCACGTCCCGGTCCAGCCGGCCGGCCATGGCGCGCACCTCGGTCCACTCGCCGAGCAGCGCCAGCATCAGGTCCATCTGGTGGATGCCGTGCCCCATGGTCGGCCCGCCGCCCTCGGTCTCCCACCGGCCGCGCCACGGCACGTCGAAGTAGGCGTGGTCGCGGTACCAGGCGGTCACGCACTGCGCCACCAGTGGCCGGCCCAGCTCGCCGGCGGCCAGCAGGTCGGCGAAGTGCCGTGCGCCGGAGCCGAACCGGTGTTGGAACACCACGCTCGCGTACGGCCCGCCCGCGCGCTCGGCCGCCTGGATGCGGTCGAACTCGGCCAGGGACAGGCAGGGTGGCTTTTCCAGCAGCACCCACGCGCCGGCGGCCAGGCACGCGCTGGCCTGCTCGGCGTGCAGGGCCGGTGGTGTACAGATGTGCACCAGGTCCGGCTGTTCGCGGTCGAGCAGTGCCGACAGCGACGTGTAGCGGCCGGGGATGTCGGCGCGGTCGGCGAAGTCGGTCACCCGCTGCTGGTCCACGTCCACCGCGGCGACCACGTCGACCCGGTCGGCCTCGGCGCGCAGGGCCGGCAGGTGCCCGACCTCGGCGATGGCCCCGGTGCCCACGATCGCCGCCCGGATCTTGTTGCCCATCGGTGTCCTTCCGCTCGGTGGAGATCACTCACCTGATCAGGGGCATGGTGCGGCGGCGCGGGACGGTGTGGGGCGGATTGGCCGCTTCTGGCCGTTTTGCTGCCGTGTCTCGACAGGTGTCCGTGCGAGTGACCGTGCGCCGCAACCGCGGACATCAGGGGCTCTTGGCAGCCGAGGGTGTCGTGCCTGTCGGGCGGTGCTCACGCACTTAAAAGTGCCTTTTGTAGGCCCTCTCTCACTCACTCATGATGGTGTTACGCACTACTAGTGAGGTGTGGAAGATGGTTGAGCAGGCGACACGATCCACGGGGTCGCAGTTTGTCATCGAGGTGTGGGCTGACCTGGGCTGGCCTTGGTGCTACGGCGGAAAGCACCGGCCCGTGCCGAGTGAGCGTGTGTCATGAGCACGGACGCCGCCGCGAGGTGCCCGGCGTACCCGACGCTGCGGACCGATGAGTGCCACCGACTTCTCAGCGTGCCGACGCGCTGACCGCGGCCCTGGCTCGGCCGACTCCGGTCAGCTCGCTGGCGGCCCGGTTGCTGGCGATCTCGCTGTGGTGGGTGGCGGCCCAGTCGGCCATCGTCATCACCGCGTCGATCAGTGACCGGCCCAGGTCCGTCAGCTCGTACTCAACTCGCGGCGGGACCTCGGCGTACGCGGTCCGGGTGATCAGGCCGTCGCGCTCAAGATGCTTGAGCGTCTGGGTCAGCATCCGCTGGGAGATCCCCGGGATGCTCGCCTGCAAGTCGGAGTAGCGCAGCGAGCCCGCGCTCAGGGTGCCGATGGTCAACACCGTCCACTTGTCGCCGATGCGGCCGAGCACCTCGCGGATGAAGGCGTTGTCCTCCGGCCATGCCCCGCACGGACCACTGACCTGTCGCGCTGACGCCATCTCGATTACCTCTCACCGGGGTGCAACCGCACCACCAGTATGTGACGCCCTCGGGGCGACCACACACCGATCCACGACTCCGGCCCGCTCTCGGTTCACCGGAGCGCGCTCGCAAACCACGCGGCCGGCATCACCGCACGCGTCGCACCTCAAGCAATGGAGAGTGATCACCTTGAACGCACACGACACCATCGTGGTCGGCGCGGGCCCGGTCGGGCTGTGGACGGCGGCGGAGCTGGCCCTGGGCGGCGGGCGACCACTGGTCCTGGAACGGGCCGAGCAGCGCAGCCCGCACTCGAAGGCGCTGGCCATCCACGCGCGCACGATCGAGGTACTGGCGATGCGCGGGCAGGAACAGGCCTTCCTCGACGGCGGGCTGCCCATGCCGGACGGGCACTTCGGCATGCTGCCCACCCGCCTGGACTTCCGAGGGCTGGCCACGCCGTTCCCGTTCGTGCTCGCGCACCCGCAGCTGCGCACCGAGGAACTGCTCGAACAGCGCGCCCTGGCCCTCGGGGTGGTGATCCGGCGCGGGCACCAGGTGTCCGGGCTGAGCCAGGACGAACAGGGCGTGACGCTGCGGGTCAGCGGGCCGGACGGCGAGTACGAGACCACCGCGGACCACGTGGTCGGGGCGGACGGCGCGGGCAGCACCGTGCGGCAGGCGGCGGGCATCGACTTCCTCGGCACCGACTCGACCGTCTTCGGCTTCCTCGGTGACGTCGAGCTGGCCGACCCGCCGGAGCGGCCGGGCTCCTGGCACAACGAACACGGCGCGCTGATCGTGGCCCCGATCCCCGGCGGGCGCTACCGCGTCACCGGGTACGCCCCGTCAGCTCCCACCCCAACCCTGGAGTCCCTGCGGGAGACCACGAAACGGATCGCGGGCACGGACTTCGGCCTGCACTCCCCGGTGTGGCTGTCCCGCTTCGGCAACGCCACCCGGCTCGCGGCGGAGTACCGGAAGGGCCGGGTGTTTCTGGCGGGCGACGCCGCGCACATGCACTTCCCGGCGGGCGGCGTCGGGCTGAACGTGGGCCTGCAGGACGCGATGAACCTGGGCTGGAAGCTGGCCGCGGTCCAGCGGGGCTGGGCGGACGCGGCCCTGCTGGACACCTACCACCTGGAACGCCACCCCGTCGGCGTGGCCCTCGGCGAACACACCAAGGCCCAGACCGCCCTGATCACCGCCACCACCGAGGAGGGCCAGTCCCTGCGTCGGTTCATGGCGGACCTGCTGCGCGCCCATCCCGACGTGGCGACCGCGCTGGCCAACACGCTGACCGCGCTGGACGTGCGGTATCCGGGCACCCATCCCCTGGCGGGCCAGCGCCTTCCGGCCACCCGCGAGCAGCTGCACCTGTTGCGCGAGGGCCGCCCGGTGCTGCTGGCCCGGGAGGCCAGCCCGGCGATGCGGGACCTGGCCACGAGCGCGAACCTCCGGCTGCACGAGACCGAGTTGCCCTGGCCCACGGCCGCCGTGCTGCTGCGCCCGGACGGGCACGTGTGGGCCGCCGGGGACACTGCCGGGCAGTTGGCGAACGCCCTGGCGGAACTGCCCCTGGCCTGACGCGAAGCGGCGGCCCCGGGAAACGCCCTCCCGGGGCCGCGGCACCGTCATCGGCGCGACCGGCGGCTCGCCACCGACCCTGCGACCATCGAAAGTTTCGATCGGGACGGCCCGGCCAGCCGGGATTCCAGGACTGCTGCGGCGTCAAGGCTCCAGCCCGGCGACGGGATCGGGTACGAAAAGCCCAGCGGCAGGCCCGAAGTAGGCGGTCGAGTCAGGAGCGGACATCGTCGGAAGTTTCGATAGTTGGACCGAAAGGTATTGCCCCGGGTCGCTCGGTGGTCGCATAGTGATAACGCTTTCACCCGGTGTGTCCGCCGCACCGGGTCACCACGTGTCCCCGGCATCCTTCAAGGAGGAAGGATGATCAAGAGGCTGTGGAGCGCGCCCAAGCCCGCGCTCCTGCTGTCCCGGATCAGCGCGTTCGTCGTGGCCGCGCTCGCCATGACCGTCAATGCCGTACCGTCGCACGCCGTGACCCCCACCGCCGGGCCGGCGCCCGCCGCCTGCACCGGCTACGTGGGGCTGACCTACGACGACGGCCCCAACCCCAGCTCCACCCGGCAGCTGCTCGCCGCCCTGCAGGCGGCCGGCGCGAAGGCCACCTTCTTCATGATGGGCTCGCACGAGCAGCAGTACCCCGACCTGGTGCGGGCCGTGCAGGCGGCCGGCATGCCGATCGGCAACCACACCTGGTCCCACCCGCACCTCACCCAGCTCCCCCAGTCCACTGTGTACCAGGAGATCTCCCAGACCCAGCAGGTCACCCAGCAGCTGACCGGCAGCAGGCCCACGCTGTTCCGGCCGCCCTACGGCGAGACCAACGCCACGGTGGCCTCGACCGCGTCCGGGCTCGGGTTGGCGCAGGTGCTGTGGTCGGTGGACTCCCAGGACTGGAACGGCGCCAGCACCGCGCAGATCGTGCAGGCCGCCAGCAGGTTGCAGGCGGGCGGGATCATCCTGATGCACGACGGCGGCTACCAGTCCACGGTGAACGCGGTGCCGCAGATCGTCAGCGCGCTGGCCAGCCGGGGCCTGTGCCCGGGCCGGATCGTGTCCAGCAACGGGCAGCCCGTGGTCGTGGCGCCCTGAGCGGGTTCTCCCCGATCGCCGGCGGCCCTGCCGGCGCCCTCTCCATCCACCTGCACAAGGACACACCATGCCGATGAGAAGAGTGTTCACCGCGTCGTGGAGATTCGTCTCGGTGCTCGCCACGGCCGTGCTGACGGTGGTGGCGTTCCTGGCGCCCCCGTCCGCCTCGGCGGCGACGCTGACCGAGGTGACCAACTTCGGCAACAACCCCAGCGGCCTGCGCATGCACCTCTACGTGCCGAACACGGTCGCGGCCAGGCCGGCCGTGGTCGTGGCCGTGCACTACTGCACCGGTTCCGGCCCGGCGTTCTACTCGGGCACCGAGTTCGCCCGGCTCGCCGACCAGTACGGGTTCATCGTGATCTACCCGTCGGCCACCCGCAGTGGCAGCTGCTTCGACGTGTCCTCGGCCCAGGCCCTGCGGCACAACGGCGGCAGCGACCCGGTCGGCATCGTCTCGATGGTCAACCACGTGCTGCAGCGCAACAACGCCGACCCCAACCGGGTCTACGTCACGGGCGCCTCCTCCGGCGCGATGATGACCAACGTGCTGTTGGGCGCCTACCCCGACGTGTTCAAGGCGGGCGCGGCGTTCTCGGGCGTCCCGTTCGGCTGCTTCGCCACCACGGACGGGTCGAGCTGGAACAGCACCTGCGCCAACGGCCAGCTGATCAGGACCCCGCAGCAGTGGGGCGACCTGGTTCGGGCGGCCTACCCGGGCTACTCCGGCGCCCGGCCCCGGATGCAGCTCTGGCACGGCACCGCGGACAACACCCTGCGGTACCCGAACTTCCAGGAGGAGATCAAGCAGTGGACGAACGTGTTCGGGCTGAGCCAGACGCCGTCGTCCACCGACTACCCGCAGTCCGGCTGGACGCGGACCCGTTACGGCAGTGGCGGGACCGTGGCCGTTGAGGCGATCAGCCTGCAGAACGTCGGCCACAACCTGCCGATGAGCGGCATGGCACTGCGGGCCATCCAGTTCTTCGGCCTGGCCTGACCGCCGAAGCGAGCACCCGAGGGCCGGTCCGACCGCCGTTGGGCCGGCCCGCCGCGCCGCCCGCCCCCGGGTGGCTCGATCGCGCCGACGTGTGCTTCCATTCATCCAAATACTTAAATGAATGGATGGTGGTGTCCGTGCGAGTCCTCGTCGTGGGTGGCGGCGCGCTGGGCCAGGTCTTCGGACTGCGGCTCGCCCAGGCCGGCGGCCAGGTCAGCTACCTGGTCAAACCAGGCCAGTCCGGGTGGCAGCGGGAAGGTCGGGTGGTGTACCGGCTGCGCCGGACCGGCCCGCCGGTGGCGCGGCGGCTGGTCCCCGAGCGGGTGTTCACCAGTCCCGCCGAGACCGCCGGCCAGGACTGGGACGCGGTCTGGCTCTGCGTGCCCTCCACCGTCCTGACCGGACCGTGGGTGGACGAGCTGCGCGACCACGTCGGCGCGGCCACCGTGGTGCTGATCGGCCAGGACTCCCAGGACCTGCCCACCCTGCGCCGGGTCTGGCCGGTCGAGCAGATCGTGCAGGCGGTGCCCACCCTGCTGGCCTACGCCGCGCCGCTGGCCGACGAACCGCTGCCCGAGCCGGGCATCGCCCACTGGGTTCCGCCCGGCGCGGCCGTGGCGGTCAGCGGCGCGCGCGAGCGGGTCGACCCGGTGGTGCGGGCGCTGCGCCGGGGTGGCCTGCGCGCCAGGAACGCCGGCCCGGTCGGCACCGGTGACGCGTTGGCCGCCCTGATGGTGCCGCACCTGGCCGCGCTGGAGATCGCCGACTGGTCGGTGCCGGCCCTGCTCGCCAACCCCCGGCCGGGCGCGGCCGCCGCGCGCGAGGCGACCGCGGTGGTGGCCGCGCTGCACGGCCGCCGACCGCCCGCCGCCGTGGTCACCGCACCCTGGCTGGCCAGCCTGGCGTTCCGGCTGCTGCCCGTGCTCGCCCCCTTCGACGTGCCCCGCTACCTGCGGGCGCACTTCACCAAGGTGGCCGCGCAGAACCGGCTGATGCTGGACGGGTGGATCGCCGCGGGCCGCGCACGCGGTCTGCCCGTGGACCAGCTGCGGCGGCTGCGGCAGGCCCTGCCGGCGGTGGGGTAGGCCGTGGCCGAGACCGCTGTCAGCGACGTGCTCGCGCTGTTCGCCCGATCCCAGCCGCTGCTGGTCGCCCTCGGTGACGAGCGGCGCCAGGAGATCATCGTCCGGTTGCTCACCGCCGGGACCGCGTTGAGCGTGGCCGACCTCACCGGGCTGCTGGGCCTGTCCCAGCCCGCGGTCTCCCACCACCTCAGGATCCTGCGCGACGCCCGGCTGCTCACCGTGCGGCGCCAGGGCACCCAGCGCCTGTACTCGCTCAACGCCGACCACTACCCCGAGGTCCTCGGCCCGCTGCGCGACCTCGTGGACACCATCGCCGCGTGCACCCACCCCGCGCCCGACCAGACCGGGTGCGGGGACCGGTGACCGGGCAGCCCCGCGCCGGGGTCGGTTTGCCGGTCGTGGCGGCCGGGTAGCCGGGCGGTGTGCCGAGCAGCAGCGAGCGGGAGCGGCTGGCGACCTACCACGCCAAGCGGGATCTGCGCGCCTCGGGCGAGCCGGGCGGGTCGGCCGGCCGGGGCGCGGCGGACGAGCCGCGGTTCGTGATCCAGCGGCACGAGGCGCGCCGGCTGCACTACGACTTCCGGCTGGAGATCGACGGGGTGCTGGTGTCCTGGGCGGTGCCCAGGGGGCCGTCCACCGATCCCAGCGAGAAGCGGTTCGCCACCCGGACCGAGGACCACCCGCTGGACTACCTCGACTTCGAGGGGCGGATCCCGCGCGGCAACTACGGCGCGGGCACGGTGGTGGTGTGGGACATCGGCACCTACCGCAACCTCACCGAGCGGCGGGGGCGGCCGGTGTCCGCGGCCGACGCGCTGGCCAACGGGCACCTCAAGGTGTGGCTGTCCGGCCACAAGCTCACCGGCGCCTACGCGCTGACCAGGGCCAGGTTCCGCGACGACGAGGACAGCTGGCTGCTGGTCAAGGTGGCCGACGAGGCCGCGGACCGGCGGCGTGACCCGGTGCGCACCCAGCCCGAGTCGGTGTTGACCGGCAAGGTCAACAAGGACTTCGAGGACTGAGCCCACCCGGCCGGTGGCGCCGCCGGTGCCGCGCGGTCCGCACCAGGCCGGCGAGCAGCACCAGCAGCCACACCACGGCCAGGGCGAGCGCCACGCCGAGCGGGTGGTCCCGGTCGTGCAGGCCGGGGTTGACCGGTCCACTGTGGAGACGCCAGAGCAGGGGCACCGCGAGCAGGACGAGCACCCCGGTCGCGGTCGCGCCGGCGCGCACCGGGGTGGCCCAGACCGGGCCGAGCCGGTGGGCCAGCAGCCAGCCGAGTCCGCCGGCCACCGGTGCCAGCACCACGTCGTGCAGCACCGGGCCGCCGACCAGCCACGCCACCAGTTCGACCACTGTGGACACCGATCCGCCGGCCAGTTCCAACACGCACCACGCGCCCCAGGCCAGCGCGGCCAGGCCGAGCACGGCGAGCAGCACCCGGGCGATCACCGCACCTCCAGTCGGGCCACCCACTTGGTCTGCGTCACGCCCGGCTGGCTCGGCGCGATGATCCGGCACGGGAAGCCGTGGTCCAGATCCAGCGGCTGGCCGTTGAGCCCCAACGCGAGCAGGGTCAGCGGGTCGGCGGTGTGCGTGCCGGGCAGCAGGCTCGCCCGGTACGCCCCGCCGCGCTCCAACGACTCCACCCACACCGGGCGGCCGGGTTCGGCGCCCACCGCCCGCAGCAGGTCGGCGATCCGCACCCCGGTCCAGCGCGCCGACGCGCTCCACCCCTCCACGCAGGCGATCGGCAGGTCGACCTCGGTCCGCGGCAGCGCGGCCAGTTCGGCCAGGGACAGGCGCGAAACCCCGTGCGGGGTCACGACCTCCAGCCGCCAGGCCACGTCCTGTGCCTCGGCCACCACGCCGGCGGCCTGGGCGGTGCGGTTGACCGGCAGCCCCTGCGGACCGGTGCCCGACGACCACGCCAGCACGGAAACCCGGCGCAGCAGCGGGACGCCGGCCCCGGCGGTCGCGACCACGGCCACGCCCACCGCCAGCCAGGTGGTGCGCAGGAACGAGCGCCGCGCCGGCTCGGCCGGGTCGGCGGTGGGCCCGCGCCGGGTCAGGGCGGCGCGGATCACCGGCAGCTGCACGGCCACGTGCAGCAGGATCGCGCCCACCGCCAGCCAGGCCACGGCGTGGTGGGCGGCGGGGAAGAAGAACGTCCACGGGTAGTTCTGCGCCACGTTGAACAGGCCGGTGGTCACCTCGAACAGGGCCGCGCCGGACAGCACCAGCACGCTGGCCCGCTCCAGCGCGTGCGGCAGCGAGCGCACCAGCGGGCGGGTGAACAGCTTCGGGTACACGCTCCACAACTTGGCCAGCAGCAGGGGAATCGCGGCGATCCCGGAGATCACGTGCAGTCCCTGGGTGATCCGGTAGAGGCTGACCGGCCGGCTGGGCCAGGACAGCCACCCGGGCGGGTGCTGCGCGGCGTGGCTGAGCAGTCCGGTCACAAAGCACAGTCCGAACGCGACACCGAGCCAGAGTCCCAGCCGGGCGCTGACCCGCGCGTGGTGGGCGGCGGCGGTGAAGTCGGACTCGCGCACCCCCCGCCTCACCGCGCGCGCTCCAGTTCGGCGAACCAGCGGGCACCGCACCGGCCGGCCCAGCGCACGGCCAGCCCGGCGGCGGCAGCCACCTCGGGCACGGCGTCCGCGCCCAGCCACGCCCACGGGAACCACCCGTCGGCCTCGGCCAGCCGCACCGGGCCGGGGCGCAGGCCCACGCCCGGCTCGTCCACCTCCGCCACCACCGTGCCGCCGCCGGCGAGCAGCGCCGCCACCCGGCGCAGCAGCCGCACCGGGTCGCCGCCGATGCCGATGTTGCCGTCGGCCAACAGCACGTGCCGCCAGCGCCCGGCGCCGGGCAGGGCGCCGAACACGTCGCGGCACACCGCGATCCCGCCCCTGGCCCGGGTCAGCCGCACGGCCACCGGGGAGATGTCCACGCCCAGGGCGGCCACGCCGCGCGCGGTGAGCGCCGCAGTGAGCCGGCCCGGCCCGCAGCCCACGTCCAGGGTCGGACCGGTGCAGCGGGCCAGCAGCAGCCGGTCCCCCGCGCCCGGAGCGGCGTGCCAGCGGGCGATGGGCAGGGCCACCCGCTCCCCCGTGGCCAGTTCCAGTGCGCAGTGCTCGCCGCGCAGGCCCCGGTCGAAGGCGGTGGCGGTCACCGCACCGCTCCCGGCGCCACCGGCACGCCGACCCCCGCCGCCGCGCCGACCCGTGCGACCGCCGCCGCGAACCGGCTGTGCGGCAGGCCGGCCGCGACCTCCCGCGCCGCGGCCATCGTGTCCACATCGGACAGTTTGGCGCCGGTGGCGGTGACCAGGCCGGCGCGGCGCAGTGCCGCCAGGGTGTGCCCGGCGGTGTCCGGTCGCGACATCGGCACCTCGCGCAGCACCGCGGCCTGCCCGGGGTCCCGCAGGCCCAGCGCCCACCAGCCGCCGTCGGTGGCCGGGCCGAGCACGGCGGGCGCGGTCGCGAGCAGCGCCGCCGTGTCGGCCAGCAGCTCCGGGGTCACCTGCGGGGTGTCCATGCCGATCTGCAGCACCGGCCGGCCGGGACAGCACGCGGCCACGTCGGCGTGCGCGTTGCTCAGCCGCTCGGCGAACCCGGTGCCGCGCTGCGGCAGCACCACCAGCCCGGCCAGTGCCTCGGCCAGCCGGTCCCGCTGGCTGGCCGAGTCCAGCGCACCGGTCAGGGCGACCACCACGGTGGCGCGCGGCACCCCGGCCACCGCCGCCAGGGTGTCCAGCAGGGCCGCCGCCGCGATGTCGGCGGCCTGCGCCGGGCTGGCCGGCGGGCACAACCGGGTCTTGGCCTGCCCGGCCACCGGGGCCTTGGCCACCACGAGCAGACACAGGTCCGCGCTCACCGCAGCACCGCCGCCATGTCGTTGACCGCGCGCAGCGTGCCGCGCACCGAGCCGGACACCTTGGACCTGGTGCCCTTGGCCCTCGGGCCGTAGCCGACGTCCAGCTCCACCACCCGCCAGGACCGCTCGGCCGCGCGCAGCAGCAGTTCCAGCGGGTAGCCGAACGCGCGGTCGGTGACGCCCAGCGCGAGCACGTCGGCGCGGCGAAACGCCCGCACCGGGCCGATGTCGTGCACGGGCAGGCCGCGCCGCCGCAGCAGGCCGGCCAGCAGCGCGTTGCCGGCGCGCGCGTGCCACGGCCAACACCCACGCGCGGTGGGCACCCGCCGGCCCACCGCCAGGTCCGCCCGGCCGGCCAGCACCGGTTCCACCAGGCGCGGCAGCTCGGCCGGGTCCAGTGACCCGTCCGCGTCGATCACGCAGACGATGTCGGTGTCGGCCTGCTCGATTCCGGTGTGGACGGCCGCGCCGTAACCGCGCCTGGGCTCGGACACGACCCGGGCACCGAGGCGCCGCGCGATCTCGGGGGTGCCGTCGGTCGAACCGTTGTCCACGACCAGTGGCCGGAACCCGGGCGGCAGCGCGCCCAGCACCGCCGGCAGCGCTCCTGCCTCGTCCAGGCAGGGCAGCACAACGTCGAAGCGTTCCATGCCCGGCAATGGTGGTGACCGGAACCGGCGAGCACAGCCCGTGCGGTGCTTACCGAATTCTGACGTCTGGCCCAGTTCTTACGAACCGCTGACAGCCGCCGCCGACCGGTTCAGGCCAGCCCCTGACCAGCCCTAGGCTCGCCTGGTGCCCCTGCCCGAAACCGCCGTGACCGCGCCGGCACCGACGCGCCGCACCGGCGTGCGCGCCGACCTGCTCGCCGGGGGCGCGGCCGTGCTGCTGGTGGCGGCGGCCAGCGCGGTGGGCCAGTACCTGAACCAGCACACCGGGGTGCGGATCTTCGCCGGGGCGCCACCGCTGTTCGGCGTCTGGCAGCCGCACCTGGGTCCGGGCACCCCGCTGGCCGTGCTGGTCGCGGTGCTCGTGGTGACCCGGGGGCCAGACCTGGCCTCGGCCCTGCCGTGGCCGCGGCTGCTGCTGGCCGGCTACGCCACCGCGGTGGCCTGGACGCTGGCACTGGCCACTGTGGACGGTTGGCGGGTCGGTGTGGCCGGTCGGCTCGCCACCACCGACGAGTACCTGCACGAGGTCGGCGGAATCACCGACATCGGCGCGCTGCTGCGCGGGTTCGCCGGCCGCGTGCTGGATTTCCAGCCCGACTCGTGGACCACGCACGTGGCCGGCCACCCCCCTGGCGCCACGCTGGTGTTCGTGTGGCTGGACCGGATCGGCCTGTCCGGCGGCGGGTGGGCGGCGCTGTGCTGCGTGCTGGTCGGCTCGCTCGCCGCGGTGGCCGTGCCGGTGGCGCTGCGGGAGCTGGGGGCGGCGCGCGCGGCCCGCGCCGCCGTGCCGTTCGCGGTGCTGTTCCCCGGCGCGGTGTGGCTCGGGGTGTCCGCCGACGCGGTGTTCACCGGCGTCACCTCGGTGGGGGTGGCACTGCTCGCGGTGAGCGCGGCGCGCCGGCTGGTGCTGCCCGGGCTGGCCGCCGGGGTGCTGTTGGGGTTCGGCCTGTTCCTGTCCTACGGCCTGGTGCTCATGGCCGTGCCCGCGCTGGCCGTGTGCCTGCTGGCCCGCGACTGGCGGGCCCTGGTGCTGGCCGGGCTCGGCGCCGCCGCCGTGGTGGCGGTGTTCGCCGCCGCCGGCTTCTGGTGGCTGGACGGCTATCACCTGGTCGTGGCGCGCTACTACCAGGGCATCGCCTCGGCCCGCCCGTACGGGTACTGGGTGTGGGCGAACCTGGCCTGCCTGGTGCTGGCGGTCGGGCCGGCCGCGGCCGCCGGTGTGCGCCGCGCGCTGCGGCCGACGACCGCGCGGGCCCTGCCGGCGCTGGCCGTGCTCACCCTGGCCGGGCTCGGCGCCGTGCTGCTGGCCGACGTGTCCGGACTGTCCAAAGCGGAGGTGGAGCGGATCTGGCTGCCGTTCGCCGGGTGGCTGGTCGCGGCGTGCGCGCTGCTGCCCGCGCCGGCCCGGCGGTGGTGGCTGGCCGCCCAGGCGGTGACCGCGCTCGCCGTGAACCACCTCGTGCTGACCAACTGGTGATGCTGGTGCTGGCTCGGTCACCCCGCGTAGCGTGCCCGGGTGGGACCGCGCTGATCGACAACAGGGAGTCGCCCGCCATGCCGATGATCCAGTTGACCGTTCCCGCCGGGGCGCTGACCCCCACCGGCCGCGACAGCGTCCGGCAGGAGCTGGCCGAGGCGCTGCTGCGCTGGGAGGGCGCGCCCAACACGGCCTTCTTCCGCGCCCAGGCCTGGATCTACCTGCACGAGCTGCCGCCGGGCTGCCAGGTCACGGCCGAGGACGACGCACCCCGCTTCCGGGTGGACATCACCGTGCCGGCGGGCGCGCTGTCCGAGCGCCGCAAGGCCGGCCTGGTCGGCGAGGCCACCTCGATCGTGCTGGCGGCCGCCGGGCTGACCGAGGCCGACGCCCCGCGGGTGTGGGTGCTCATCCACGAGCAGCCCGACGGCACCTGGGGCGCGGGCGGGAGCATCGTCCGCCTCGCCGACCTGGTCGCCATCGCCCAGCGGGAGCGGCAGGCCGCCGAGCCCGAACAGCCCACCACCTGAACCGACCCGGGGGTGTCCATGGACGCTGTCGACGAGGCGACCGGCCGCGTGCTGGTCGTTGACGACGATGTGAACGTGCGGGACGTGGCCCGCCGGTACCTGGAGCGCGCGGGCCACCAGGTCTGGCTGGCCGGTGACGGCGAGCAGGCGCTGCGGCTGGTCGCCGAGCGCGAGCCCGACCTGATCGTGCTCGACCTGATGCTGCCCGGCATCGACGGGCTCGAGGTGTGCCGGCGGCTGCGCCGGCACAGCGCGGTCGCCGTGGTGATGCTGACCGCGCTGGGCGAGGAGGAGGACCGCATCGCCGGGCTGAGCCTGGGCGCCGACGACTACGTGACCAAACCGTTCAGCCCCAGGGAGTTGGCGCTGCGGGTGTCCTCGGTGCTGCGCCGCTCCCGCGTCCGCCCGCCCGAGGTGCGCACCGTGCTCGTGGACGGGGACCTGCGGGTCGACGTGGCCGCCAGGCAGGCGGTGCTGCGCGGTGTGCCGCTCACCCTGACCGTGCGCGAGTTCGACCTGCTGGTGTTCCTGATCAGCAACCCTGGTGTGGCGTTCAGCCGGGGCGAGCTGCTGGAGCGGGTGTGGGGCTGGCAGTTCGGCGACCAGTCCACTGTGACCGTCCACGTGCGACGGCTGCGGGAGAAGGTGGAGCAGGACGTGACCCGACCCAGGCGGATCACCACGGTGTGGGGTGTCGGCTACCGCTACGACCGGCAGGGCTGAGCCGACCGTGCTGGAACACGCGCTGCACATCGCGCCGTACGCCATCGCGTTCTCCCTGCCGGTCGCGCTGCTCGGCGCGATCGTGCTGCGGCTGCTGGGCGAACGCTCCCTGGTCGCCTCGACCACCGTGCTGGTGCTGGTGCCGCTGGCCGCGGAACTGGCCGGGGTGCTCGGCGTGACCGGCTTCATGTTCACCCCGACGCTGACCGTCACCCTGCTGGTGTGCCTGCTCACCGCGGTGGTCACGGTGCCGACCGCGGTGCTGCTCGGCCGCGCCATCGCCCGGCGCAGCGTGTGGGAACGCCAGGCGCGGGACCGGGAACGGGCGGCCGAGGCGTCCCGCCGGGAACTGGTCGCCTGGATCAGCCACGACCTGCGCAGCCCGCTGGCCGGCATCCGGGCGATGGCCGAGGCGCTGGCCGACGGCGTGGTGGTGCGGCCGGACGAGGTGACCGACTACGCCGACCGGATCGGCACCGAGACCCGCCGGCTGTCCCAGTTGGTCAACGACCTGTTCGAGCTGTCCCGGATCACCGCGGGCGCGCTGCGGCTGACCATGTCGGCGGTGCCGCTGCCCGAGGTGGTCAACGACGCGGTGACCGCGCAACTGCCGGTGGCCCAGCGCAAGGGCGTGGGGCTGCGCGCGGACGTGTCCGGCTGGCCGGTGGTGCTGGGCAGTGACCCAGAACTGGCACGGGTCGTGCGCAATCTGGTGTCCAACGCGATCCGGCACACCCCGCCGGACGGCACCGTGGCCGTGCGCATCGACACCGCCGGCGCGGAGGCGCTGATCCAGGTCGACGACGCCTGCGGTGGCATCCCGGAACAGGACCTGTCCCGCGTGTTCGACGTGGCGTTCCGCGGCACGGCCGCGCGCACCCCGACCACCGACCCGGACCAGCCGGCCGGCGCCGGCCTGGGGCTGGCCATCGCCCGGGGCCTGGTCGAGGCGCACCAGGGGCGGATCGTGGCGCACAACCACGGACCGGGCTGCCGGTTCGAGGTCCGGCTGCCCCTGGCCCCAGCGTCCTGATCGGACAGTTGTCGGGTGCTGCCCGCGTGGGTCAGCGGCGGGCCGGATTCCGGCCCGGCACCGGGATCTCGGCGAACCACTCCCTGGCGAACAGCAGTCCGAAGACCGGGGCCGGCAGCCGGAGCAGCGCGGCGAACACCCGGGCGCTGCGCCCGGTCCCGGTCACCTGCGAGCGGTGCGCGGCCAGCGCCGCCCGTTTGCGCGCCGCCCACCGCCGCACCGGGATGGCGTGGGTGATGTCGGCGCGCGGGGTGTAGGCGGTGCGCAGCGTCCGCGCGTCGTAGCCGAACGGCAGTCGCAGCAGCCGGGCCGCCCGGCCCAGTCCGGTGACCAGTTCCCTCGGCATGGTCGCCGCCAGCAGCCGGGGCACGCCGGCCAGCTCGGCGGCGCGCACGCCCACGCGGTGCGCGGCGATGTGGTCGCGGTGGCCGTAGCCGCCGCTGGCGTCGTGGACCAGCAGCACGTCGGCGTTTTCCGCGCGCAGGATCACCGCGAGCCGCTCGGCCGCCTCCTCGGTGTCCGCGCGGGGAAACCGCACCCGGTCGGGCGGGTCCGGGTAGAGGTGCTGGCCGCCACCGCCGTTGGCGTAGCCGAGGCACTCGACCCTGGCCACGCCGAGCACGGCCGCGCTCGCCCGCAACTCGGCCAGCCGGGGTGGCTCACCACTGGCCGGCCGGGCGCCCATCAGCCCGTCGGTGGCGACGACGAGCACCGTCCGGTGGCCTTCGGCCGCTGCCTGGGCGAGCGTGCCCGCCGCGGTCAGCACCTCGTCGTCGGGATGGGCGAGAAAAGCGACAACCGTTGCCATGCGGCCATTCTGGCCGGCTACCCAGGGTCAGCGGCGCGCACCCGGCTCAGTCGCCGGCCATCGCCAGCAGCGCGGTGACCGTCCGCCAGTTGCGGGTGGTCGCCGGCACGCCCGAGCGCCGCTCCCAGAACGCGTTGTTCAGCGTGGTCCGGCCGTAACCCGCGGGGCAGCACAGGTAGACGTCCCGGCCGCGCACGGCGAACTCGTCGGGACGCGTGTCCGGCACGGGGCGTTCCGACCAGCGCGCCGGATCGGGCGGCTCGGCCAGGAACGTCACGTGCAGTGCGGCCGGGTCGGCGCCGCGCGCGACGAACGGGTTGGCCGCGACCAGTGCGCGCAACTCCGCGGCGTCGCGCAGCAGCACGCGCACGGCCAGGCCGAGTTCGTCGGCCAGGGCCGCCTCGATGTCGCCGGCCAGCCGCGCCTGGTCGGTGCTGGCGGTGGCGAAGACGACGTTGCCGCTGCGCAGGTGGGTGCGCACGGCCGAGTGTCCCAACGCGACGAACAGGCCCGCCAGTTCGGCCATGCCGACCTTGTTGCGGTTGCCGAGGTTGATGCCGCGCAGCAGCGCCACACAGGTGTTCACGCTGGTTCCTTCCGTTCCCCGCCAGTATCACCCACCACCGGCGGCCCCGGTCACGCCGACGCTGGCGGGCGCGCGCAGCGGGTCGGTGGCGAACGCCGTGACACCCTCGGCGAACCCGACGCGCGCGGTGAACCCGAGCAGGCGGCCGGCCTTGGCCGGATCGGCCACCACGTGCCGCACGTCGCCCGGCTGGGCCCCGCCCACCACCCGGGGGCGCGGCCCGCCGCAGGCCCGCGCCAGCTCGTCGGCGAGTTCCCCCACGGTGTGCGACACCCCGGAGCACACGTTGACCGCCTCCAGGGTGTGGCTCGGCGCGGTCGCGGCCACCGCCAGCACGTTGGCCGCGGCCACATCGGTGACGTGCACGAAGTCCCGCCGCTGCCGGCCGTCCTCGAACACCCGGGGCGCCTGGCCGCGCTCCAGCGCCGAGCGGAACAGCGACGCCACCCCGGCATAGGGCGTGTCCCTGGGCATGCGCGGCCCGTACACGTTGTGGTAGCGCAACGCCCAGCCGCTGCCGCCGGTCTGCCTGGCCCACGCCGCCGCGTAGTGCTCCTGGGCGAGCTTGCTGGCCGCGTAGGTGCTGCGCGGGTCCAGCGGCGCGTCCTCGGGAACCAGGTGTGACTCCAGCGCCGCCCCGCAGTGCGGGCAGGGCGGCTCGAAGTGGCCGGCGGCGATGTCCACCGCACGGCGCGGCCCCGGGCGCACCACGCCGTGGTCGAAGCAGGCGTACCGGCCCTCGCCGTAGACCACCATGGACGAGGCGAGCACCAGTCGGGACACGCCGGCGGCGTGCATGGCGGCCAGCAGCACGGCCGTGCCCAGGTCGTTGTGCGCGGCGTAGTCCGGCGCGTCCGAGGGCGCGACCCCGTGCCCCACCATGGCGGCCTGGTGGCACACCACGTCAACGCCGCGCAGCAGCCGGGCCAGCAGGTCCGCGTCACGCACGTCGCCCACCACCAGGCCGTGGTCCTCGGCCCACGCCGGCGGGCCGGCCGCGCCGTGTGCCTGTGGCAGCAGGAAGTCCAGCGCCACCACGTCGTGGCCGGCCGCAGCCAGTGCGTCGGTGACGTGGGAACCGATGAACCCGGCCGCTCCGGTAACCAGTACTCGCATGCCAGCCACGCTAGGCACCGATCCACGGCACCGGTGACGTCCCGGCCGCGACGTCACCGAACCGTCAGGGTTTGCCCGCTCCTGGCCGGCCGCAGCTCGGGCGCGACCGGCGGGTGTTCACCGCGGCGCGGTGTGGTCGAGTCCCACCACCCGCAACGCGGCCCTGGCCGCGAGCACCCCGCTGTTGATCGAGATCTCACCGCGCATGCCCGGCGCGGCCACCATGTCACCGGCCAGGAACACGTCACCGCCGCGCTCGATGGCCGGCCGGTCCCGCCAGGTGCGCCCGGGCAGGTCCAGCGCGCCGGTCCGGCCCTTGGCGGCTGCCGTGCGCTGCCAGGTGGTGCGCTCCCGCCAGCCCGGCACGGCCAGGTCGGCGAACCGCTCCAGACGTTGCCTGGCGTCGGCCAGCCGCTCCCCGGCGCGCACCGGCATGTCCAGTTGGAACAGTGACTCGCCCTGCGGCGCGACCGTCGGGTCCTGTGTGGAGTAACACTCGTGGAACCCGCCCTCGTCCAGGTCGAACAGGATGAACCGGTCCCGCCGGCTGGTTCGCACGGCCAGGTCGAGCAGCACGCAGTGCCCGCTCTCCCAGCGCAGCGACTCGTCGCCGAGCAGCGCGCGGGCCGCGGCCAGTTCGGTGGCCACGATCGTGGGCTGGTCGGGCAGGTCGGTGACGCGCGAGCACAGTTCCACGCGCACGCCCAGTTCCCTGGCCCTGGCGGCCATCCGGTCGACCAGGGCCTGCCAACCGCCGACCAGCCAGCGCACCGCGGGTGGTTTGGGCGCGAACACCCGGCGGAAGATGTCCCAGACGAAGGCGGCGGACAGCCGTCCGGTGTCCGCGTCGTAGGTGGCCACCCCGATGGCGCTGGCCGCGGCGCGGGCGGCGACCTCGCCGTAGCGGTGCGCGGCCCAGGTGTGGAAGTCCTGGTCGACCGGTGCGGTCCGGCCCACGTCCAACACCATCCGGAGGAATCCGGCCGGCGGGCGCAGCCTCCGCCGGCCGTCCCGGCGGAACCCGACCCTGGCCAGCGCGCTGCCCGCCGGCCAGCCCAGCGGACCGATCAGCCCGCGCTCCGCCAACCACGTCCAATGTGGACCGTCCTGGTACAGGACGTGGGCGCCCTCGTGGGCCACGTACGGGGGCTGCGTCGCGCGCGCCCTGCCGCCCAGGCTGGCGTGCGCCTCGTGCAGGGTGACGCGGGCACCCGCCTCAGCACACGTGATCGCCGCGACCAATCCGGCGATGCCGCCGCCCACAACCGTGATCTCCCTGGCCATTGCCTCACCTTCCGCCGTGCGTCGATGCGGTGTCGGCTGGTTGACGAGGCGCCCCGACGGGGTGTGACAGTGGCGTACCTCACGCCGTCCGCGCGTGGTGGGCCGCGGCGTGCGCCAGGCACTCGGCCGAACCACATCGCACACGATGTCCGTGCACTACGCATGCGCTTCCCGGGGTCGCTGACCGGCGCCGCCCAAGCAGTGGGTGGCCGCCCAGCCCACTGCGTTGGCCGGCTCGCCCACCAGCGCGGACGCGGTGAGACAGCGGTTTCGCTCAGAGGACGTCGGTCACGGGACGGCGGCCGCCGAGGTGGGCGGGAACAGCGGTGAGTCCCGCCACCGCCAGCACCGTGACCAGCATGAGGGTGATCAACTGCCACGGCACGGGAAGCGTGGTCTTGTCGCTGTCGCCGCCGGTGATCCCGTTGATGGCGGCGAACAGCAGGAAGCCTCCCGGGAAGACACCCAGGACGGCGCCGACGAGCGCGGGCAGCACCTGCGCGGTCGCCAGGGCGACGGACACCTCCCGCGGGGTCGCGCCGAGGGCGCGTGCCAGCGCCGACGCGTGCCGGTTGTCGAGCACGGTGGCCCAGGTGATGACGATGGCGTTGACCGCCGCCAGCAAGAGCAGGATGACCGTCCAGACTCCGAGCACGTGACGCAGCACGGTCACCTGGGCGTCGCTGTAGGCGCCGGTGCCCGGCTGGTTGCCGAGGAAGGTGTTGAGCACCATGAGGACGTAGATCCCGCTGACCGTGACCGCGATGCTGGCCATGCCCAGCACGACCCGTCGCGGCCGGCGGGCGGCGACCCGCAGGGCGAGCAGCAGCGGGACTGGTAGGCGCGTCGAGAGAGCGATCAGCCACCCGGTGCGGCGGGGTGGGCGTGCCGCGTCGGCCAACGCGCTGACGGTGCTGGTGCGCGCGCCGCGCACGGCCGGAACAGCGGTCGCCACCACCGCGACGCCAAGGGCCACCGCGGTCACCACGCCGACCGTGGACACGGTCAACGACGCCGTCCCCGCGCTGCCAACAAGACCCGCGCTCGACTCGGTGAGCAACGGAGCGGCCAGTGCCCCGATCACCAACCCGGCCGCCGCCGCGACCAGGGCCACCAGGAGGTACTCCGCGAGCAGCACGGCGGCGACCAGCCCCGGTGTGCCGCCGACCGCCTTGAGCAGCCCGACGCGTCGGGTCTGATCGGCCATCCGGCCACCGACCAGCACCGAAAGGCTGGCCACGGCGAGCAACCCGAGCAGCCAGGCGCCGATCAACAGCAGGATCTGGGAGTCCCGGGCCAGTTCCGTCGCCGCGGCGAGGATGCTCTGCCAGGTCTGCATGCGAATGGCACCGCTGTGACCGCCGGCGGTCGCGTCCACGAACGCCTGAGCGCCCTCCGGGTCGGCCAGCTTCAGGTTCAGCACATAGGAGATCGGGGCCTGTGCCGCGGCGAGACTCCGCACGTCCGCCTGGGTGAGCCAGACCAGTCCAGGGTTGTGCAACAACGCTTGCGGCAGGTTCTGGTCCTCCGGAATGGCGCCGTTGACGCACCCGCCGGCGACGATGCAGGACGCGCCCGGGTAGGGCGGCATGGCAGCGGTGACCGCGAGTCCGACGACCTCGAAGGACCGGCCGCCCAGCGTCACCGGGTCGCCGACGCTCGCGCCGAGCGAGTTGGCGAAGGCGGCTTCGAGCACCGCGCCGCCGTCGCTGACCCAGCTGCCCTGCGTCACCTCCGGCTGGTCGACCACCGCGACCGTCGCGTCCCGCCCCTCGACCTGCACGTCCGACGTCCGGCCGGACACCTCGAGCTTCCCGCCGATGACGGGGTACGGCCCACTGTGCTCGGTGACGCCAGCCGCGGAGGCCAGTTTCTCGAGGGCGGCGAGGTCGGTGGAGCGGCCGACGCTGGCGACCACGTCGGGTCCCGAGGTCGCCGCTCGGGTGCTCTCGTACGGGTCGCTGGCGGCGTCACGGAGAACCAGTCCGAGCGTCAGCGTCGTGGTGGCCGCCAGGATGGCGATCAGCAGAAGCGCGGCCTCGGTGCGGCGCCGCCGGAAGTCACGCAGCGCCAGCCGGATCACGAGGAGGATGCGGCCCATGCCGGTCAGTCCCCCAGTCCGACGAGTGCGCCGAGCTTCCCGGTGGTGCCTCCGGTCAGCCGGGTCTCGTCCACGAACGTGCCGTCGCGCATGGAGAACATCCGGTCCGCGGTGGCCGCGATCCGCGCGTCGTGGGTGACGATGACCAGTGTCTGCCCGTACTCGTGCAGTTCGTTGAAGAGCTGGAGAACGTCCAGGGTGGCGGCGCTGTCCAGGTTTCCGGTGGGTTCGTCGGCGAGCACGACCAGCGGTTGGTTGCTCAACGCCCGGGCCACCGCGACCCGCTGCCGCTGACCGCCGGACAGCGCGGAGGGCAGGAAGCGGGACCGGCCCGCGAGCCCGAGCTGATCCAGCAGCTCTTCCGCACGCCGCCGGGCGGCCCGCGGCGAGTGCCCGGCCATCAACGCCGACAGTTCGACGTTCTCCACGGCGGTGAGTTCCTCCATCAGGTGAAAGGACTGGAAGACGTAGCTGATGTCAGCGCGCCGCATCCGCGACAGTGCCTTCTCGCTCAGGTTGTCGACGCGGCGGCCGTTCAGCAGCACCTCGCCACCCGAGGGCCGGTCCAACCCGCCGAGCAGGTGCAGCAGGGTGGACTTCCCACAGCCGCTGGGGCCCATGATCGCCACCGTCTCCCCCGCGCTGACGTCGAGATCGACCCCGTCGACGGCACGCACCAGTCCTTCCCCCTTGCCGTACTCCTTCCGCAACGCACGGGCTCGTAGCACGGGTGTGTCAGTGGCCTCGCTCACGATCCACTCCTTCGGTGGGTCCAGTTCTTCTCACATGCCTCGAGCCAGCGCAGGTCCGCCTGAAGCCGGAGCACAACGCCTTCCAACAACAACGCCGCCTTCGAGTGCTCAGGCTCGGCCAAGGCGGCCCGCTGGGCGTCACGCAGCCGGCGCAGCAGCTCCCGCCGCTGGGTGTCGACGACGGCGATCGGATCGGCCAGCCCGGCCGACGCGGCAGCGATCAGCTTGAGGTGGAACTCCGCGAGATCGGGCCGGGGCCAACTCACCTCGGCGATCCACTCGGCGACGCGTTGCTGCCCCTTCGGGGTGAGTGCGTACACCTTGCGATCCGACCGGTCGGCACCGTCGGCGGACTTCTCGGCCGCCAACAGACCGGCCTTCTCCAGCCGGGTCAGCGTCACGTAGATCTGCCCAGCGTTCATCGCATCACCGAGTGGGCCGAGCGCGTCGCGCAACCGCGCGCGCAGCTGGTAACCGTACGACGGCTCCTTCGCCAGCATCGCCAGCACCACTTCCTGCTGCACCGACCCTCCCTATATAACGGTTAGCCATAGGGTCTAACGGTTATCCCCCTGCCGTCAAGCCTGTGATCACATCCCAGCCCGACCGGTGCCCGTCGCCGAAAATCCGGCCGGGCCCCGGCTGTGCCGTCCCGCCGGGCGGGTACCCGTTGGAGGCACGGTGGTCGGGTCGCGGTGCGGGGGTGGGGTGGCGCTGGCAGGGTGGGGGCATGGGCGGCCGGTGGGTGCGGGTCGCGGCCGGGGTCGCGGTGGTGGTCGTGCTCGCGGTCGTGGTGTGGCTCGGCCGGGCCGAGTTGCCGGCGACGTGGCGGGCGCTGGGGCAGGCGCGGCGCGACTGGTTGCTGGCCGGCGGCGTGCTGCTGGTGCTGTGGTGGGCGAGCTGGCTGCTGACGCACCTGGCGTGTCGGCGGGTGACCGGGGTCGGTGGGTACCACGAGGTGTTGACGCTCACCCCGGTGACGCTGGCGGCGGTGGCGCTGAACCTGGTGGTCAAGTCGGGCGGGTTGGCCGGGCTGGCGGTGTTCGCGGCCGACGCCAGGCGGCGGCGGCTGACCACCGGTGGGGTGACCGGGGCCTACCTGGTGGCCACCCTCATGCAGGAGGTGGCCTTCGTGGTGGTGCTGCTCGCCAGCACCGCGGTGGTCGTGGCGGACGCGCGGATCACCAAGGTCGAGGTGGCCGCGGTCGTGGTGTTCCTGGTGACCACGGCGCTGCGGGTGGCCGCGCTGGTGGCGGCGGCGCGCAGCCGGGAGCTGGTGGAGCGGTTGTGGACGCTGCCGGCCCGGGTGGTGGACCGGCTGTTGCGGCGGCCGGCGCGCACGCACGACACCACCGCGGCCGACGAGCTGTTCGAGGCCATGCAGTTGCTGCGCCGGGACTACCGGGACGCGGTGCCGGCCCTGGGGTTCGCCCTGGGCATCGACGTGTTCGGCGCGGCCATGCTGTGGGCGTCGCTGGCCGCGGTGGGCGGCGGTGACCGGCCGGTGGTGGCGCTGGTCGCGTACAGCATCTCGGCGGTGTTCGGGATTCTCGGGTTCCTGCCGGGTGGGCTGGGCTTCGTGGAGGTGGGCGCGGTCGCGGTGGTGGCGTCGTTCGGCGTGCCGGTGGGCGTGTCCGCCGCCGCGGTCATCGTGTTCCGGGTCTACGAGTACTGGCTGCCGGTGCTCGTCGGACTGGTCCTGTCCTGGCTGCTGGCCAGGCGGTGGGGCCGGGTGTCCGGATCGGACCGGCAGCGCGCGCGGCGCTGATGTCCACCGACCGGGTCGAGGGGTGGGTCCGCCGGGTCGTCGCCGGGCTGGTGCTGCTGCTCGGCGGGGTCGACCTCGCGCTGGCCGCCGCCGGTCGGCCGGTGCCGCGCGCCGGGCTGTTCGCGGTGGCGTACCCGGTGAGCGTGGTGGGTGGGGCGCGGTACCTGCTGCTGGCGGCCGGGCTGACCGCGGTGCTGGTGAGCCGGGGGCTCAGCCACGGCCGGCGCCCGGCGTGGTGGGCGGCGCTGGTCGCGGCCGGGGTGTCGCTGCCAGGCCACCACCTGCGCGGCGGCGACCTGGTCGGCATGCTGGTGGCCGCGCTGGCGCTGGCGGCGCTGGTGGGCGCGGCGCGGTTGTTCGCGGCCAGGGCCGACCCGGTCCTGCTGCGCCGGGGTGTCGGCGTTCTCGTGGCCGGTGAACTGGCGGTGCTCGGCTATGCCGTGGTCGGCCTGTACTGGCTGCACCTGGAGCCGCCCGAGACCGGCCGGGCGGCGTGGGCCGTGCGCGACGCGCTGCGGCTGCTGTTCCTGTTGCCCACCGAGGCCGCGCCCACCACCCACCACGGCCACTGGTTCGTCGGGTCGGTGCGGGTGGCGGCGCTGGTGGTGGCCATCGTGGGGCTGAGCCGGCTGGTCGCGGCCGTGCTGGGCGAGCCGGGCCAGCACCGGGACCGGGACCGCGTGCGGCGGCTGCTGGACGCGTGGGCCACCGACTCGCTGGCCTACTTCCACCTGCTGCCCGACAAGAACTGGGTGTTCAGCGCGGACGGCGACGCGTTCGTCGGGTACGCGGTGGTGGGCACCGCCGCGGTCGCGCTGGCCGGGCCGGTCGGCGCGCCCGGCTCCCGGCGGCAGGCCGCGGCCGAGTTCCACCGGATGTGTGTCCGCAACGGCTGGACGCCCGTCTTCCACCAGGTCGACGAGGCCGACCGGGTCGAGTTGGCCGCGGCCGGGTGGAAGTTCCTCACCATCGGCGAGGAGGCCGTGCTCGACCTGACCACGTGGACGCTGGATGGCCGGCCGCGCAAGGGCCTGCGCTCGGCGCTGCGCCGCTGCGAACGGGCCGGCTACCGGGTGGTGGACCTGGCGCAGCCGATCGACGAGTCCACAATGGAGCAGCTGGCCGCGGTGTCGGACAGCTGGCTGGCCGCTGGCGGGCACCGCGAGCGCAGGTTCACCGTGGGGCGGTTCGATCCGGCCTACCTGCGGGACACCCGGGTGGTGGCGGTGTGCGACGCGGCCGGCACCGTCCAGGCGTTCGCCAACATCCTGCCCGCGTTCCAGTCCACTGTGGCCACCTTCGATCTGATGCGTCGGCGGCCGGACTCGGTCAACGGCACGATGGACCTGCTGTTCGTCGGCATGGTGGACCGGTTGCGCGCGGCCGGGTTCACCGGCATGAGCCTGGGACTGGCACCGCTGTCCGGCACGGCCGAGCCGACCGGGGTGGCCGACCGGGCGCTGCGGCTGCTGCACGACTACGGCGAGCGGGTCTTCCACTTCGCCGGGCTGCGCGCGTTCAAGGCCAAGTGGTCGCCCCGCTGGGTGCCGCGCTACCTGGCCTACCGCTCCGAGGCCGACCTGGTGCGCGCGGCCTCGGCCGTGGCCAGGGTGGGTGAGCTGGTCGACCCGAGGGGACCGCTCGGCCGGGCCGTCGCCCTGCTCCGCCGGTTCCCGGTGACCGCGGCCTTCGCCGCGGTCGAGCTGTGGCTGATGGTGGTCACCGCGCTGGACGTCCGGGTGCAGGGCGCGCTGCTGGCGCGCTTCGGGGTCAGCTGGCACGCGCTGGCCGCCGGCCGGGTGTGGGTGCTGGTGACCTCCCCGCTGGTGCCGGCCGAACCGGGGCTGCTGTGGTCGAACCTGGTGCTGCTGCTGGTGGTGCTGCCGCTGGCCGAGTGGCGGGTGGGCAGCCGCGCCGTGCCGGTGGTGTTCTTCCTCGGCGACTGGGCCGGCACGCTGCCCACGGTGCTCTGCGCGCACCTGGCCGCGCTGGCCGGGGTGGCCGGCGCCGCCGAACTCGCCTCGGTGCCCACCGCGGGTTCCTCGGCCGGGTCGGTGGCGCTGGCCGCGGCCGTGCTGTGGACGCTGCCCGCCGGGTGGCCCCGGCGGGTGGGCGTGGCCGGGTTGCTGGTGGTGCTGCTGGCCCGGGTGCTGCTGGCCGGGCACCTGTTCGACGTGCAGCACCTGGTCTCGGCGCTGGCGGTGCTGGCCGCGCTGGCGGTTCGGGACACCAGGGCGGCGCGCACCACCCGGCCGGGGTAGTCGCGGCCGGGGTCAGGGCGTCGGCGTGGTTCTCCTGGTGGGCTCGGGATGTCTGGGCGCGGCGATGTCCACTTCGGACAGCCAGCCCTGGTCGGCGCGGCCCAGGTGGTAGGGCACGCTCACCACGACCACGCCCGGGGTGGCCATCAGCCGGGCGCGCAGCCGCAGCGCGCTCTGGTTGTGCAACAGGTTCTGCCACCACCGGGTCACCACGTACACCGGCACGAACACGGTGACCACGCCGGCCGGGTCGCTCTGCCGCAGCCGGCGCACGTGGTCGACCACCGGCCGCACCAGTTCCCGGTAGGGCGAGCTGAGCACCAGCAGCGGCACGTCGATGCCGCGCCGCTCCCAGTCCCGGCACAGGGTCCGCGTCTCGGCCTCGTCCACCTCGACGCTGACCGCGTCGAGCCGGTCCGGCCGGGTCGCCCTGGCCAGGGCGAGCGCGTGCAGTGCCGGCTGGTGCAGCCTGGACACCAGCACCACCGCGGTCACCCTGGGCGGCAGCGTTGGCAGGCCGCCCGGTGCGGACACCTCGGCCTCGAAGCGGCGGTAGTAGACGCTGATCGAGCGCATCGCGAAGAACAGCACGACCATCGCGACCACCGCGAGCCACGCGCCGTGCGGGACCTTGGTGGCGAACACGACGGCCAGCACCACCGCGGTGAGCAGCGCGCCGACCGCGTTGATCGCCTGGGCCCGGCGGAGGCCGGTGCGCCGGGCGGGATCGGTGGTGCCGGCCAGTTCCCGCTTCCAGTGCCGCACCATGCCGGCCTGGCTGAGCGTGAAGCTGGTGAACACGCCGATGATGTAGAGCTGGATGAGCCGGTCGATGTTGGCGTTGAAGGCGAGCACCAGCACGGCGGCGGTCACGGCCAGCAGCAGGATGCCGTTGCTGAACGCCAGCCGGTCCCCCCGGTTGTGCAGCTGCCGTGGCAGGTAGCGCTCGCCGGCCAGGATCGAGGCCAGGGTGGGGAACCCGTTGAACGCGGTGTTGGCCGCCAGGATCAGGATGCCGGCCGTGGTGGCCTGCAACAGGTAGTACAGCACCGTCGCGTGGCCGAACACGCTGGCGCCGATCTGGGACAGCACCGAGGGGCTGCCGCTGGGCACCGCCCTGGCGTGGATCTCCAGCGCCAGCACGGTGATCCCGGTGAACAGCACGGCGGCCAGCGCGCCCATCACGGCCAGGGTGGTGGCGGCGTTGCGGGCCTTGGGTTTCTCGAACGCGGGCACGCCGTTGCTGATCGCCTCGACGCCGGTCAGCGCGGTGCAGCCGGACGCGAACGCGCGCAGCGCCAACGCCAGCGTGAGGATCCCTCCGGTGTGGACGGTGGGTGGCTCGGACAGGATCGGCGCGTCGGACGGGGGCAGCCCGGTGGTGACGGCGCGGACCGCGGCGACCACGAACATCAGCAGCACCACGGCGACGAAGCCGTAGGTGGGGACCGCGAACACCCGGCCGGACTGCCTGGCCCCGCGCAGGTTCACCAGTGCCAGCAGCACGATCAGCAGGGCGGTGATGGTCGCGGTGTGCGGGACCAGTTCCCGGAACGCGGAGGTCACCGCCACCACCCCGGCGGTCACCGACACCGCCACGGTCATCACGTAGTCCACCAGCAGCGCGCTGGCCGCCACCAGCGCGGCCTGCTCGCCCAGGTTGTCCCGGCTGACCGCGAACGCGCCGCCGCCGCTGGGGTAGGCGTGGCAGGTCTGCCGGTAGGAGGCGACCACCACGACCAGCACCAGCACCACGGCCGCGGCCACCGGCACGGCCAGCGACAGGAAGACCGCGCCCAGCGCGAGGGTGAGCAGGATCTGTTCGGTCGCGTAGGCCACCGAGGAGATGGGGTCGCTGCAGAACACCGGCAGCGCGAGCCGCTTGGGCAGCAGCACCTCGCCCATCCGGTCGGTGCGCAGGGGTCGTCCCACGAACAGCCGCTTGACCACGCTGACCACGTCCGCCCTCCCTCCCCGCCAGGCACCGGACGGCCGGGCGTCCGGACCGCCGGACCGCCCGCCAGCGCCAGTGTGCGGCGCCGGCCCGGCTGTCGCTGGCCAGCCCCGGTGACCGGGCGCGCGACCGGTGCGGCCGGGCCGGTCGGGGTTGCCCCTCGGGGGTTGGGCGGGGCGGCCGTTCGCCCTACGCTCCAGCCTGAGCCGGCCGCCCCGGCCGGTTCCGCCCGTTCCGGTTGGTTGAGCCTGGGAGGCCATGGCGATGAGCACCGACGTTGTCCTGTTGCGCGCGGCCGGCACCGCCTTACTGCTGGACACGGCCGGATCGGCGGTGCCGAGGGTGCTGCACTGGGGCGCCGACCTCGGTGCGCTCACCCCGGGCGAGGTCGCGCAGCTGCGGCACGCCGCCACGCCGACGGTGCAGTCCAGTGCGGTGGACACGCCGATCTGGCTGACCCTGCTGCCCGGTGAGGCCGAGGGCTGGTCCGGGCACGCCGGCCTGACCGGGCACCGCGAGGGCATTGCCGCGCTGCCCCACTGGACGGTGTCGGAGGTGCGGGCGCTGACCCTGGCCGGCGAGCCGCTGCCGGCCGAGCACGCCGACGGCGGCCAGGTGCTGGTGCGCGCCCACGACGAGGCCGCCGGCCTGGCCGTGGAGATCGAGGTCCGGCTGGAGGCCGGCGGCCTGCTGCGGGTGCGGCACGCCGTGCGCAACACCGGGGTGGGGCCGTGGACCCTGGACGGGCTGCGGGTGCTGCTGCCGCTGCCCGCCGAGGCCGGGGAACTGCTCGACCTGACCGGCCGGTGGTGCCGGGAGCGCAGCCCGCAGCGCCAGCCGTTCACCCTGGGCAGCCGGGTGCGGACCGGCCGGCGCGGTCGGACCGGCCACGACGCGCCACTGCTGCTGGTGGCCGGCACGCCCGGCTTCGGGTTCCGCTCCGGTGAGGTGTGGGGCGCGCACGTGGCCTGGAGCGGCGACCACGTGCACCTGGCCGAGCGGCTGCCGGAACGCGCCGGCCAGTCCTCGGCCGTGCTCGGCGGCGGTGAGCTGGTGCGCCCCGGCGAGGTGCGGTTGGCCCCGGGCGAGCAGTACCGGACGCCGTGGGTGTGCTTCGCCTGGTCGGACCAGGGACTGGACGGGCTGTCCCGGCGGGTGCACCACTGGCTGCGCGGCCGGGACCGGCACCCGCGCACGCCCCGGCCGGTGGTGATCAACACCTGGGAGGCGGTCTACTTCAACCACGACCTGGACCGGCTGCGCGCCCTGGCCGACACGGCCGCGCGGGTCGGCGTGGAGCTGTTCGTGCTCGACGACGGCTGGTTCCGGCACCGCCGCCACGACCGCGCCGGGCTCGGCGACTGGACGGTCGACCCGCAGGTGTGGCCGCAGGGCCTGCACCCGCTGGTCGACCACGTGCGCTCGCGGGGCCTGCGCATGGGTCTGTGGGTCGAGCCGGAGATGGTCAACCTCGACTCCGACCTGGCCCGGGCACACCCGGACTGGCTGCTGGCCACGCCCGACCGGCTGCCGCTGGAGTGGCGCCACCAGCACGTGCTCGACCTGGCCCGGCCCGAGGTGTCGGCCTACCTGCTGGACTGCCTGGACGCGCTGGTCCGCGAGTACCGGCTGGACTACCTGAAGTGGGACCACAACCGGGACCTGCTGGAGGCGGTGCACGCGCGCACCGGTCAGGCCGGGGTGCACCGGCAGACCCTGGCGGTGTACGCGCTGCTGGACGCGTTGCGCCAGCGCCACCCGGCACTGGAGATCGAGTCGTGCTCCTCCGGCGGCGGCCGGGTGGACCTGGGCGTGCTGGAGCACACCGACCGGGTGTGGGCCTCGGACACCAACGACCCGCTGGAGCGGCAGCTCATCCAGCGGTGGACCACCCTGCTGCTGCCGCCGGAACTGGTCGGCAGCCACGTCGGCGGGCCCACCGCGCACACCACCGCCCGGGTCACCGACCTGCACACCCGCTGCCTGACCAGCCTGTTCGCCCACGCCGGCATCGAGTGGGACATCACCTCGGCCAGCGCGGGGGAACTGGACCAGCTGGCCGCGTGGACCCGGACCTACCGCGAGCTGCGGCCCCTGCTGCACAGCGGGGACGTGGTCCGCGCCGACCTGCCCGACCCGGGCGCGCTGCTGCACGGCGTGGTCGCCGCCGACCGGACCGAGGCGGTGTTCGCCTACGTCCGGCTGACCACCGTGCCGGAGGCCCGGCCCGGCCGGGTGCGGCTGCCCGGGCTGGACCCGGCCAGGCACTACCAGGTGGCCGTGCGCACCGACTTCGGCAGCGCGCTGACCGGTGACATCCACCCGCCGGCGTGGTGCGCCACCGGGGTGACCGCGCGCGGCTCCGTGCTGGCCGCCGCCGGCCTGGAGATGCCCGCGCTGCACCCGGGCCACGGCCTGCTGCTGCACGTCCGGCCGGCCTGAACCGACCGCACGGCCCGGCCGCACCGGCCAGTGCTCAGTCCTGGTCGGTGCGGTCCCGGGCGGTGGGGTCCTGGGCGGTGGGGTCCTGGGCGGTGGGGTCCTGGGTGGGGGTGGCGGTGCCGAGCCAGCCGCGGATCAGCAGCTCGGCCGCGTCGGCCACCACCTCGTCGCCGATCTCGTCGGGGAACAGCAGCCGCTGGATCAGCAGCCCGTCGCCCAGCGCGTGCACGATCAGGGCGAGGAACGCCGGGTCGGCCGGGGGTGTGCGCCCCCGCTCGGCGAAGGCGTGCGCGATGCCCCTGGTGTGCGCGTCGCGGGCGATCGCCTCCCCTTCGGCCACCCGTGGCCGGATCTCCGGGTTGCGCAGCGCGTACAGCATCAGCTCGGTGCGCAGCGCCAGCCACTCGGTCAGGTGCTCGGCGCGGTCCCGGTGCCACGCGCGCAGCGCCGTGAACGGCTCCGGGTGCTCGCGCAGCGCGCTCAGCTCGGCCCGCTCGGCCAGGGTTCGCCGGGTGAGCAACGCCACGACCAGCTCGTGCTTGTCCTCGAAGTTGCCGTAGAACGCGCCCCGGCTGTAGCCGGCCCGCTCGGCGATCTGCTCGACCGAGGCGCCGTTCACGCCCCGCTCGGCGAACAGTTCCGCCGCGGCGGTGAGCAGTCGCTCCCGGGTCTGTTCCCGGCTCTCCTCCCGGGTGAGGCGCCTGCGTGCCACGTCCGTCCCCAATCCTGCGTGTTCCCGCACGATTCAAACACGGACAGCGGCGGCACCGGCGCCGGTGGTCAGGCGCTGCGGGCGATCGCGGTGGGCCGGCTGGGCGCCTGGTAGGCGTGCCGGAAGTCGTCCAGGATGCCGGTGAGCACGCGGTCCACGTCGGGGTGGACGACCAACTCGTCACCGGACAGGGTGAGCTGGCTGTCCAGCAGGAAGTAGCTCTGCACCACGTGCCTGGCGCCCAGTGAGTGCACCACCGGCCGCAGCGCGTAGTCCAGGGCGAGCACGTGCGCGGTGGTCCCGCCGGTGGCCAGGGGCAGCACTGCCTTGCCGGACAACGCGAACTGCGGCAGCAGGTCGAGGAACGCCTTGAGCAGCCCCGAGTAGGCGGCCTTGTAGGTCGGGGTGGCCAACACCACGGCGTCGGCCCGCTCCACCGCGGCGAGGGCCCTGGCCAGCGCCGGTTCGGCGGTGTCGGCGTGCAGCAGTGCTTCGGCGGGCAGGTCCCGCACCCGGATGTGCTCGACGGCGGCGCCGGTCGCGGCCAGCCGGGCGAGCACGTGACTGGCCACCCGGCTCGTCTTCGAGTTGGCGGACGGGCTTCCGGAGATGGCGACCACTGTGGACATTCAGTCTCCCGGTCTGGTGTGGCGGACGGGCGCGCGGCGGGCCGCGAACTGGCGCGGTCCGGTGCTGCGGCCGAGCGAGGCGGTGCGACGATGGCGGAGGTGGCGGCGGTGGCGGTCGCCGGGTTGGTCGGGGCGGTGGTGGTCGGGGGCGGTGGCACCGGGCCACATCCCGAACGTAAGCAGCGCGGGGTGAGTGGTCAACAGCCTCACCCAGCCGTTCCACCTGCTGAAATCAGCGGCGATTCCTTACCCCAGCGGCATTCCGCTGTCCATCGCCGATCCGGTGCTCCCACATCCTGTCACCGCCTTGACAAGCCGGCCCCGCACGCCGGATTCCTGCCCGGCGCGCGGGGATTGCCCGACGCCGCACCGGATTGCCGGGCCGCGCGCGGCGATGCCGTTGCCGGGGGCGGTCTTCCCGGAACCTCCACCCGCGGAACCTGTCTGGCACCGAGGGTTCGTGGTGCCGCTCGGGCGCGGTGGCCGCGGCCCGCGCACCGCTGTCCACTGTGGCCGGTGACACCCCGTCCCTGGCCGCCCCTGGCCGCGCCCCGGGCCCGAACGGCGCGGGCCGACCGCCGGAGCGCGGTGGGGCCATAAACCTGAGTTATCGCTGGCCCTGGGCCCGTCGGGCTACCCGCGGTCACCGGCTGGTGGCTGCGGGTTGGCCGTGCCCGCCTGGTGGCCGCCACCGCCGCGTGTGGATGCCAACGATTTCGTCGCGGTCGTCGGCGGACCGGCCCGCGCGCATTACCGTTCGCTCATGACATTCGGCCACCCTGTGGGTGAGTTCGACCCGGCTCCGCTGCGTGCGCTCACCGCCGAACTGGCTCGCACCGCACCGGTCCACGACGCCGACGCCACCTTCCCCCTTGAGGGCATCACCGCCGTGCACCGCGCCGGTGTGCTGACCGCCACGGTCGGCCAGGCCTACGGCGGCCCCGGTCTCGGCGTGGGGCAGACCGCCCGGTTGCTGGCCGCGCTCGGCGCCGGCGACCCGTCCGTGGCGCTGATCACCGCCATGACCCTGTTCCAGCACTTCGGCCAGGCCACCCGGCCGCACTGGCCGCCCGAGCTGTACGCCGAGGTGGTGCGGCAGTCCGCGGCGCAGCCCACCCTGCTCAACACGGCCCGCAGCGAACCCGACCACGGCGGGCTGCCGGAGACCGTGGCCAGGCGCACCGCGTCGGGCTGGGCGATCAGCGGGCACAAGCGGTTCGTCACCGGCGCCGAGGGCCTGAGCTACGTGCTGGTGTGGGCGCGCACCGACGAGCCGGTGCCCCGGGTCGCGACCTTCGTGGTGCCCGGCGGTCTGGAGGGCATCGAGATCGTGCGCGAGGCCAACCCGCTGGGCCTGCGCGCGAGCGGCGCGCACGACGTGCTGTTCACCGACGTGGAGATCCCCGCCGACAACGTGCTCGACCCGCTGGAGGAGTCCGGCGCGCAGCAGGACAACCTGGCGCAGGCCCGGCTCGGACTGCCGCTGGCCGCGATCTACCTGGGGGTGGGCCGGGCGGCCCAGCGGTTCTTCCACCGGTTCGCGCACGAGCGGGTGCCCCCGGCCGTGGGGCGGCCACTGGCCAAGACCGAGCGGTTCCGCGTCGCGGCCGGTGAGATCGAGGTGCTGCTGGCCGGCGCCGAGGAGCTGCTGTTCGGCCTGGCCGACCGGCTCGACCAGGGCGCGGCCCCGCCCACCGGCACGGTGCTGGCCGCCCGGGTGCTCGCGGTCCGGCAGATCGTCTCCGCCGTGCAGACCGCGGTGGAACTGCTGGGCAACGCCGGGCTGAGCCGGGAGCACCCGCTGGAGCGGCACTTCCGGGACGTGCAGTCGGCCCGCACGCACGCGCCGCAGGAGCACACCGTGCTGACCGGGATCGGCGCGGCCGTGCTGGCCGCGTCCCAGCCGAACGCGGTGGTGCCCGCGGCGCAGCCGGCCGGGCCGCCGCCGCAGGCCGAGCCGGAGCCGCACGGTCACGCCGGCCTGATCACCCGGTGACGCGAACCGCCTGGTCCGCTCACCCGGTGGTGAACGAGACGCTGTGCCAGCCGGTGGCCCCGTCGGGCGCGGGGTCCGCCGGCTGCTCGGTCTGGGTTCGCCCGGACCGGTCGGTGGCCCGGCACGTCACGGTGTGCTCGCCGGCGGCCAGTTCCACGTCGACGCGCCACATCCGCCAGGTGTCCGCACTGACCTCTGTGGACAGTCGCGCGGGCTGCCACGGCCCGTCGTCCACCCGCACCTCGACCTGGTCGACGCCGGTGTGCTGGGCCCAGGCGATGCCGGCCACGGTCACCGTGCCGGCGGGCAGCGCGGCCCGCGCGCGGGGCCGGTCGATCCGCGACTGCGTCTTGACCGGGGCCTGCTGGGACCAACCCCGCCGCACCCAGTAGGCGGGCCGGTCGAAGGTGGTCACCTCCAGGTCGACCAGCCACTTGGTCGCCGACACGTAGCCGTACAGGCCGGGGGTGACCATGCGGACCGGGAAACCGTGTTCGGCGGGCAGGGGCTCGCCGTTCATCGCGTAGGCCAGCAGGGCGTCCCGGCCGGGGTCGAGCAGCACGTCCACGGGGGTGCCCGCGGTGAACCCGTCCGAGCTGGTGCTGATCACCTGCTGGGCGCCGGGCCTGACCCCGGCCTGGGCCAACAGGTCGCGGACCGGCACGCCCGCGAAGCTGGCCGTGGAGATCAGGTCGCCGCCGACCGGGTTGGACACGCAGGCGAGGGTGATGGTCCTGGTCAGCGCGGGACGGCTGAGCAGGTCGGCGAAGCTGAGCGTCAGCTCGCGCTCGACCATGCCGTGCACGCGCAGCCGCCAGTCCTCGGCGCGCAGCCGGGGCACGATCAGCGCGGTGTCGATCCGGTAGAACTCGGCGTTCGGGGTGATGAAGGTCGGCGTGCCGGCCGGGGCGAAGTCGGCGCCGGCCGGCACGGGCGGGGCGGGCGGCGCGGTCGCCAGCGCGTCGGCGACCCGCTGCCGGGACGCGCTCAGGTCCGCCGACCGGCCGAGCACCGTGCCGCCGGCGGCGGCCAGTCCGGCGCCCACCGCCACCACCGCCGAGGAGGACAGGAACCGCCGCCGGTCGGCGCGCACCACGCTGGTGCGGCCGCCGGACTCGGCCAGCGGTGGTGCGGTGTGCTGGTCCGGCCTGCCCCTGGCCAGCAGCCAGCGGAACACCAGCACGCCGACCAGTCCGGCGGCGATCGGGGCGAGCAGGCCGGTGATCGCGCTGTCCGGTCTGGACAGTGCGGCGACGCAGCCGAGCAGCCCGAACACGGCGATCAGCACGCTGCCCGGGGTGGGATCGCGTCGGGAGAGCAGCCCGGCGAGCACGGCGAGCACCAGGATCACCAGCCCCATGCCGGCCAGCAGCACGGGTTTGTCGGCCGTGCCGAACGTACGGATGGCGAACTCCTTGACCGGCTGGGGTGCCAGGTCGATCACGGAGTTGCCCACGGCCAGCAGCGGCGACGCGCTCGGCTGGAGGGGCGCGGCCACCAGGTGTCCGGCGGCCAGTGCCGAGCCGGCCGCCAGCACACCGCTCACCGCGGCGGCCGGCCGGGACACCATCGCGCTGCTCGTGCTCATGCGGCCATCATGCGGCCCGACCGGGACGGTTGACGCCGGCTGACCGCCACCGGCGGCCTGATGTCCGGAAACCGTAAGGACTGGACACCCGGGAAATCGGCTGTAACATCACCGGTTACAGAGGAGCGGGGAGGTGCGCGGTGAGCGCCAACAGCCGACTGACCGTGGCCGTGCACGTGCTGACCTGGATGGCCCTGGCACGGGGCCGGGGACGCGAACTGGTCACCTCCGACCAGATCGCCACCAGCGTCAACACCAACCCGGTGGTGATCCGCCGGACACTCGGCCAGTTGCGCGCGGCCGGGCTGGTCGCCGTCCAGCACGGCACCGGGGCGGGCTGGCGGCTGGCCCGCGCCCCGGAGGAGCTGACCCTGCTCCAGGTCCACGACGCGGTCGAGCGCGACCAGCCGCTGTTCGGCCTGCACGCCAACACCCCCAACCTGGACTGCCCGGTGGGCCGGGGCATCCGCCCGGCCCTGACCCAGGTCTACGACCAGGTGGCGGACTCCATGAAACGCGAACTGGCGCGCACCTCCATCGCGGACGTGCTGCGCGCGACCCTCGCCGCCTGAGCGCCCAGCCCAACCGAGCCGGCCTCGTGCCGGCTCTTCTTCAGCCCTCCGATGTAACAGATTCAGTTACAACCAGTCCTGAGGAGAGACATGTACCGCCCGCTCGTCGTGCTGGCCCTCGGCACGTTCGCCATCGGCACGGACAGCTTCGTGGTCGCCGGGCTCCTGCCCGGGATCAGCGCGTCGCTGGACGTCGACGTGACCGCGGCCGGCCAACTGGTCACCGCCTACGCACTGGCCTACGCACTGCTCTCGCCGGTGGCCGCGGCGCTGACCGCGCGCTGGCCGCGCCGCCGGGTGCTGCTGGCCGGCCTCGGCGTGTTCGTGCTGGGCAACCTGGCCACCGCGGTGCTGCCCAGCTACGGGTTGGTGCTGGTGTCCCGGGCACTGGCCGGGCTCGGCGGCGCGCTGTTCACGCCCACGGCCACCGCCACCGCCGCCGCCCTGGTGCCGGCCGAGCGGCGCGGCCGGGCGATCGCCGTGGTGATAGCCGGGTCGAGCGGCGCCACCGCGCTGGGCGCACCACTGGGCACCCTGGTCGGCAGCCTCGGCGACTGGCGGACGACCATGCTGTTCGTGGCCCTGCTCGGCACCGCGGCCGGGCTCGGTGTCGCCGTCCTGCTGCCGACCGTGTCCGCCGCGCCGGTGTTGGGCCTGCGCCAGCGGCTGGCCCCGCTGGGCAACCCCCGGCTCGCGCTCACCCTGGCCGCGGTGTTCACCGTCTACGCCGGACTGTTCGTGGTCTACACCTACGTCAGCCTCGGCTTCGACCGCGCCACCGGCGGCGACGGCGGTGTGCTGGCGGCGCTGCTGCTGGTGTGGGGCGTCGCCGCGACCGCGGGCAACCTGAGCGCGGGCGGGCTGACCGACCGGTTCGGCAGCCGCCGGATCATCACCACCGCCGCGGCCGTGGCCGCGCTTGACTTCGCCCTGCTGCCGCTGACCAGCGCGCACCTGCCGACCGCGGTGGTCGCGTTGATCGTGTGGGCGCTGTGCGGCTGGGGCATGCTCGTGCCGTTCACCCACCGGCTGATCGGGTTCGCGCCGGCCTCGGCGCCCCTGCTCACCGCGCTCAACTCGACCGCGGTCTACCTGGGCGTGTCCGCGTCCGGGCTGGTCGGCGCGGCCGGACTGGCCCTGGTCGGGCCGCACCGCCTCGGCCTGGTCGGCGCCGCGTTCATCGTGGCCGGCCTCGTCCTGGCCGAGTCGGCGCAGCGCGCCCGCCGCCAGCCCGCTCGGCCGGCCGAGTCGGACACCACGCGGTCGCTGGCCGGGTGACGGTGAACCCGACACCGGTCGCGGGGTGCCCGCTGGCGACGGCGTGGGGGCAGCGCCGGGCCGGGACTCCGCGTCGAACCCGCCACCCGCCCGCGAGCCGGACCGACCAGCCAGCGTGCTCACGGTGCGGCGCCGGCCCCCGGGCTAACTGTCACTCACATGGCCCTGCCTGAAGTGTCGACTCGCGGGGTTTGCAAAGTCAACTCGCGCGTCCGTTGGGCAGGTGATCACCCCTTGGGCTGGTTCAGTCGGGCTCGTTGCGGCACCACCGTGTACTTCGGGTCGGCGGCGGAGGCGCGGCCGGCGTGGAAGACGCCGAACCGGGTGCAGGCCGAGCCGGCCAGCAGGGCCACGCCGGCCAGGGCCGCGGCCGCCCGGGAGCGCCCGCCGAACACGGCCGCGCCCAGTGCGCCGGCGAGGGTGAGGACCTTGGCCGCGCGCATCAGCCGGCCGCTCCTGCCCTGCTGGTAGGGCTCGGCGACCAGCTCACCCATCCGGCGCCGCATCCGCTCGGTGGCGGCCAGCTCCAGGACGGCGCCGAGCAGCGCGGCGTTGCGGGCTGGCCCGGCCTGGTGGGCGGGGGCGGCGAGCAGGCCGGCGCCGCCGGCCGCCACGGCCGCCGAGCCGACGAACACGAACGGCATCTCCCGGTACCCCTCGTGCCAGGCCGGCACCGCCGTGTCGGTGAGCAGCACCGCGGTGTAGGCGGCCACGCCCGGCCCCACCAGTGCCGCCAGCCTGGTCGCCACCCGCCCGATCCCGGGATACCGCCCGGTCAGCTCGGTGGCTGCGGCCACGCCGGCCAGTGGGCCGTAGGTGGCCAGCAGCCAGGAGCCCACGCTCATCGGCGAGGTCGGCTTGAACACCCGCAGCATGTACAGGAACCGGCTGGGCCGGCCCAGGTCGTGCACCAGGGCGACCACCGACGCGGAGATGGCGCCCAGCGCGGTCAGCTTGCCGGCCCTGGCCAGCGCCGGCCGTCCGGTCAGCTCGGCGCCGGCCGCCAGCACCGAGCTGGCACCGGCCAGCCCGCCGCAGAACAGGTAGCCGGCGATGTCCGTGGCCGACCAGACCACCTGGTTGAGCACGGGCAGCCCGTAGTAGGAGGTGGGCTGGGCCGCCGGCACCACGGTCGGCTCACCGCCCCGGCCGCGCCGGGGCCGCTGGCCGTCGCCGCCCACCGCGGCCTCCCGGCCGGGCCGGTGCCCGCGCAGCCCCGCCCTGGTCACCTCGGACCCGCTCATCCCCGCCTCCCCGCGAACGCCGCGGCCAGCCCGGCCAGCAGGGTGAGCGCCGCGACCCCGGCGTGCCGCCACATCGACGGCAGGTCGCGGGTGGTCACCACCGGGTCCGGGGGCAGCCCGTACACCTCGGGCTCATCCAGCAGCAGGAAGAACGCGCCGTCGCCGCCCACCCCGTCGTTCGGGTCGTGCCCGTAGAGCCGGGCCGAGGTGGTGCCGGCCGCGTGCAGCTGCTCGACCCGGCGCCGCGCCCGCTGCCGCAGCTCGTCCAGCTCGCCGAACTGGATGGAGTCGGTGGGGCAGGCCTTGGCGCAGGCCGGTTCCATGCCCACGCCGAGCCGGTCGTAGCAGAGCGTGCACTTCCAGGCCCGGCCGTCGGTCTCCCGCCGGCCGATCACGCCGTAGGGGCAGGCCGGGACGCAGTAGCCGCACCCGTTGCAGATGTCCTCCTGCACCACGACCGTGCCGAACTCGGTGCGGAACAGCGACCCGGTCGGGCAGACGTCCAGGCAGGCGGCGTGGGTGCAGTGCTTGCACACGTCCGAGGCCATCAGCCAGCGGAAGTCCGTGCCGTCCCCGTCGCCGGCGGCGGCCCCGCCGGGTGTGGTCGGGGTCTGGCCGGCCCGCTCCGGGGGCGTGCCCGATCCCTGGGCGGCCAGCGCCAGCACGTCCACGCCGCTGTGGTCCACGCCCACCCACTGCTGGGCCAGTGGCTTGCGCTGCTCGACGAAGGCCACGTGCCGCCAGGTGTCGGCGCTCAGGCCGGTGGTGTTGTCGAAGGACATCCCGGTCAGGCGCAGCCCGTCCTCGGGGATCGCGTTCCACTCCTTGCACGCCACCTCGCACGCCTTGCAGCCGATGCACACCGAGGTGTCGGTGAAGAAGCCGTACCGGGGCGGGTGGTCGCGGTAGCCGGCGTCGCCGGTGACGTCGGCCTCCGGACCGGACAGCAGGTTCCTGGCCACGTGCTCACACCTCCGTCGCGGTGCGCTCGTCGATGCCGGCCCGCCGCCGGTAGTCCGCCACGTGCGCGGGCAGGGCCGGTCCGCGTGGCCGCCGCCCCGGCCGGATGTCCGCGGTCCACGCCTTGACCTCCTGGATGTGCACGTTGGGGTCGAGCACGATCGCGGACAGCTCGTTGGCGGCGTCGCCGGTGGTGTAGCCGTTGGGGCCCCAGTGGTAGGGCATGCCGATCTGGTGCACGGTCCGGCCCTGCACCCGCAGCGGCGTCATCCGCTCGGTGACCATCACCCGCGCCTCGATCGCGCCGCGCGCGGTGGTGATGGTGGCCCAGCCCAGGTGGGCCAGGCCGCGTTCGGCGGCCAGCTCCGGGGACACCTCGCAGAAGAACTCCGGTTGGAGTTCGGCCAGGTAGGGCAGGGTCCGGCTCATGGCACCGGCGGTGAAGTGCTCGGTCAGCCGGTAGGTGGTCACCACGTACGGGAACACCGCCGAGCCCGGCTCGTCGCCGCTGGGGTGGTAGCGGTTGCCCGGCCGGGAGTGCAGCTGGCGCACCGGGTTGCGCTGCTGGCCGTAGAGCAGGTTGGGAAACGGCGACTCCTGCGGCTCGTAGTGCGTTGGCAGCGGCCCGTCCACCAGCCCGGCCGGCGCGTACAGCCAGCCCTTGCCGTCGGACTGCATGATGAACGGGTCGATCCCGGACAGCGCCGCGACCCCGGTGGCGCCCTTGGCCGGCCGGTAGGACGGCGGCCGGGTCACCGGGAAGTCGATGGTGTCGTGGCCGACCCACCGGCCCTGGTCGGCGTCCCACCAGACCAGTGCCTTGCGCTCGCTCCACGGCTGGCCGTCCGGGTCGGCCGAGGCGCGGCTGTAGAGGGTGCGCCGGTTGGCCGGCCACGCCCAGCCCCACTCGCTGCCGGTCCAGTTCTGCTCGCTGCCCGGGGTGCGGCGGGCGGCCTGGTTGACGCCGTCCTGGAAGACACCGCAGTAGATCCAGCAGCCGCACGCGGTGGAGCCGTCGTCGGCCAGGTCCTCGTAGGAGGACAGCGGCCGGCCCCGCGCGTCCCAGCCGTTGATCTCCGCAAGCACCGCCTCGGGCACCGGCTCGTCCTGGCCGCCCTCCAGCGGGTAGTCCCAGGTGAGGTCGAGCACCGGCCGGTCGACCGGGTCGGTGGAGCCGGCCAGCTTCTCCCGGATGCGCCGGCCCAGGTGGTAGAAGAACCACAGGTCGCTGCGGGCGTCGCCGGCCGGTTCCACGGCCTGCTGGCGCCACTGCAGCAGCCGGTTGGTGTTGGTGAAGCTGCCGGCCTTCTCGGTGTGCGCGGCGGCGGGGAAGAAGAACACCTCGGTGCCGATGTCCTCGGTGCGCAGCTCACCGCTCTCGATCTCCGGGCCGTCCCGCCACCAGGTGGCGCTCTCGATCAGCGAGAAGTCCCGCACCACCAGCCAGTCCAGGTTGGCCATGCCCAGCCGCTGCATCCGGGTGTTGGCCGAGCCCACCGCCGGGTTCTCCCCCACCAGGAAGTAGCCCTTGCAGGTGCCGTCCAGCTGGGCGAGCACCGTGTCGTAGGTGCTGTGGCTGCCGGTCAGCCTGGGCAGGTAGTCAAAGCAGAAGTCGTTGTCCGGGGTGGCGTTCGGCCCCCACCACGCCTTGAGCAGGCTGACCAGGTAGGCGCGCAGGTTGGCCCAGTAGCCCTTGTCCGCGGCGTCGGCGGTGACGAACCGGTCCAGGGTCTGGTGCACGTGCGCGTGCGGCATGGGGATGTAGCCGGGCAGCAGGTCGAACAGGGTGGGGATGTCACTGGAGCCCTGGATGCTGGCGTGGCCGCGCAGCGCGAGGATGCCGCCGCCTGGCCGGCCGATGTTGCCCAGCAGCAGCTGCAGGACCGAGGCGGCGCGGATGTACTGGGAGCCGACCGTGTGCTGGGTCCAGCCGACCGCGTAGGCGAACGCGCTGGTGCGCTGCGGGCCGGAGTTGCTGGTCAGCTCGTCGCACACGCGCCGGAACAGCCGCTGGGGCACACCGCAGACCTGCTCGACCAGCTCCGGGGTGTAGCGGGCGTAGTGGCGCCTGAGCAGCTGGAAGACGCAGCGCGGGTGTTGCAGGGTGGGGTCGAGGCGGGGTTCGCCGTGCAGCGCCGGCCCGCCGAAGCCGTGCGACTCGGGGTGGGCCGACTCGGCGAGGGAGCGGCCGACCCGCGCGTCGTACTGCCTGTCGCGCTCGCCGGCGGCGGCGGCCACCCGCACGCCCTCGTAGGCCCAGCTGGTGGTGTCGTAGTAGCGGTTCGCCGCGTCCAGGCCGGAGAACACGCCGTCCAGGTCCTCGGTGTCGCGGAAGTCCCGTTCCACGATGGTGGCCGCGTTGGTGTAGGCGACCACGTAGTCGCGGAAGTACTTCTCGCTGGTCAGGACGTGGTTGATGATCCCGCCGAGGAAGGCGATGTCGGTGCCGGCGCGCAGCGGCACGTAGATGTCGGCCAGCGCGCTGGTCCGGCTGAACCGGGGATCGACATGGATCACCGTGGCGCCGCGGGCCTTGGCCTCCAGCACCCACTGGAAGCCCACCGGGTGCGCCTCGGCGAAGTTGGACCCCTCGATGATGACGCAGTCGGAGTTCTGCAGGTCCTGCAGGTAGGTGGTGCCGCCGCCGCGGCCGAACGAGGTGCCAAGGCCGGCCACGGTGGAGCTGTGGCAGACCCTGGCCTGGTTCTCCACCTGCACCACGCCCAGCGCGGTGAGCAGCTTCTTGATGAGGTAGTTCTCCTCGTTGTCCAGGGTGGCCCCGCCCAGGCTGGCGATGCCCAGGGTGCGGCGCGTGCGCACCCCGTCGACCTGCTCCTGCCAGGTCCGCCGGCGGGTGTCGATGACCCGGTCGGCCACCATGTCCATGGCGGTGTCCAGGTCCAGCCGCTGCCAGTCGGTGGCGTGCGGCGGCCGGTACAGCACCTCGTGGCGGCGGTTGTCACCGGTGGTCAGCTGCAGGCTGGCCGATCCCTTGGGGCACAGCCGCCCCCGGCTCACCGGCGAGTCCGGGTCACCCTCGATCTGCACGACCCGGCCGTCCTTGACGTAGACGTTCTGCGCGCAGCCGACCGCGCAGTACGGGCAGACGGACTTGACCACGGCGTCGGCGGTGCTGACCCGGGGGCGCAGCGCGTCGGTGCGCGGTGAGCGCACGGACGCGCCCCTGCCCAGTGGGTCGCCGTCGGCGAGCTGCCGGTACACCGGCCACGACCTGATCCAGCTGCCCAGTGCCACCAGTACCTCCGCGTCTGCTCGCCGGTCAGTCGCCCGGCTCGATGGGTGGACCGACGCCGGCCACCGCGCTCGCGCGGCGCCGGGCCGCGTGCCGCAGCTGCGGGTCGGCCGCGGCGCGGTCGCGCACCCAGTCCAGGACGTCCTCGCGTCGGACCGGGTTGACGTGGTGGGGGTTGACCAGCCGCTGCGCGTGCGGCTGGACCAGGCCGGCGCGCCGCCACTGGTCGCCGGAGCCGTTGTCGCTGCCGTCGGCGGGCAGGCCGGTGGCGATCAGGTAGGCCAGTCCGGGTGGGACGCCCAGTTCGGCGCCTGCCTCCTGGTAGCTGTGGCCGGCGGCGACCAGCCGCAGCACCTGTTCCTTCCTGGGCATCGGCCACCTCCCTGGTCGCCCGCCCGGTTCCGGCGCGCCGTCGGTGCCCGGGCACCTTCTCCAGCCGAGCCGGCTGGGGCTGGCGGGCCGCCGGAGCCGGCGGTCTGACCATAAGCGGGGCGGCGCCGGCCCGCGACCGGTCCACTCAGGACGGACGAGCGCGGAGGTCACCCGAACGGGGACGAGCGGGCGCGGTGCCGGTTCGCCGGGGTGGGCCCGGGTATCCCGGCCCACGATGCCGGCACCGCCGTCCGGCGGCCGCGATCGACCAGCACGGGAGGCGTGCGTGACCAGTGTTGAGGAACCGACCCCGCCGCAGGACCTGTCCGGGATCACCGGCAGGCACTTCATCTACACCTACGCCAACGGCTGGCAGTACGAGATGTACGTCAAGAACGAGACCACGATCGACTACCGGATCCACTCGGGCATGGTCGGTGGGCGCTGGGTCAGGGACCAGCAGGTCGACCTGGTCCAGCTCGACGACGACGTCTACAAGGTGTCGTGGGCCGAACCGACCGGCACGACGGTGAGCGTGACCGTGGTGCCCGGCAAGCGCCGGCTGCACGGGGTGATCTTCTTCCCGCAGTGGGTGAGCCAGCACCCGGAGCGCACGGTGTGTTTCCAGAACGAGCACCTGAGCGAGATAACAAAGTACTGCGACGCCGGTCCGACTTACCCCGTCGTGGTTGTTCCGGAGTTCGCCAGGATCACCTTCTTCGAGGACGCCGGCACCAACAACGAGGATGTGGTGTCCTGCGGTCCGAACGAGCTTCCGGCCGGTTACGCCGCGCGCACCAACTGACCTCCACCAGGGCCGGCTCACTAATGACGGACCAACGATCCGTTAGCTATTTTTCGCCATTTGTGCTGAATCGATTCGAGGTGAACATGTTTCTGATCCACGCGATTCGGAACAACCACGACGAGTCAGCGCCGAGTCGGCAATCCCAGGCAGCTTTCACCCGTTCAGCCTAATCTACCCCAGAGTCAACACTGTCAGTAATCTTTGACGCTGAATTCTTCCACGGAAGGCGATCTGGTGGCCGTCCTGCCCCACCACACCAGGAGCAGCGCGCTACCCAGAGTAGATGTTTGCGGGTCGGGCGCCCCGGTCCGCCAACCGGACGCGCCATCCGCACGGTTGCCGCTGCCGCGCCATAAGCCCAGCCTATCGACGGGTGACCGGCGCTCCGCGCGGCAATTGCCACCCCTGGCAACCCCCCGCCAGGCGCCGCAAACCGAGCGCGGGAGTTCGGTCAACTCCTTTTGGCCTCACCTAAAACGTGCACGTAGTGCTTTGCCGATCAGGTCTGGCGTAATGCCAGATCCGCGTGTACGGTCCTAGCGACGCAATAGCCAACTGGGGATCGTCCACCAGTGGTGGACCTGGGGAAACAAGAGCTTTTTGTGACAGCTGGACAAGGGGCCGCAACGCCCCAGGAGCAACCTTCCCCGACTTTGTCCGGGACGGTGGCCGAACAAATTCATGTCGCACACGACTCAGCCACGACGGCCCACGTGACAGGAGACACTGTCGGGCGAGAGTTTTCTTGGCGTCGTGTTCCGAATACCGCCCGGCGGGCATCCCGCGCCGCGCACACCACATTCGATTCCCTTGCGACTGACCGTCGAGAGCAGCCGTCGGAGGTGCCATGCAGATGAGCGAGCCTGCCGAGATGTCCCACGTCGCGAAGCCCACCGCGGAGCGGCGCCGCAGGACAACCCGCCGGCGGTCGACGCCCACCGTCACCCTGGCCGAGCCGCGCGGCCTGTGCTGGGGCGCCGAGCGCGCGGTCCGGTTCGTGGAGCGGGCCCTTGACCTGCACGGATCAACGGTCTACGTGCGCAGGGAGATCGCGCACAGCGGGGAACTCGTGCGCCACCTCGAACGGCTGGGCGCCCGCTTCGTCGACTCCGAGCGGGAGATCCCCGACGGCGCGGTCTGCGTCTTCTCGGTGCACGGCGTCTCCCCCGCGGTGCGCGCGGAGGCCGAGCGCCGGTCGCTGCGGGTCATCGACGCGACCTGCCCGCTGGTGGCCGGCCTGCACCAGCAGGTCAGCCAGGTCGCCGCGGCCGGCAGGACGGTGCTGCTGATCGGCGACGCCGAGCACGAGGAACTGCAGGGCCTGCGGGGTGAGGCGCCGAACCGGACGGTCGTGGTGACCTCGGTCGCGGACGTGGCCGACCTGGCCATCCCGGTGGACACGCCACTGGCCTACCTGACCCAGACCACGCTGTCCCAGGACCAGACCGCCGAGATCGTCGAGGCGGTGCGGGCCCGCTTCACCGACCTGGTCGCGCTGGCCACCGACAGCGTGTGCCAGGCGAGCCAGCAGCGGGAGAACGGCGTCAAGTCCCTGTCGTCGCGGTGCGACGTGGTGCTGGTGGTCGGCCCGGCCGACTCCACCGAGACGGCCCGGCTGCTGGAGGTGGCCGGGCACGCCGGCGCGCGGGCACACCTGGTCCCCGAAGGCGACCAGGTGCGGGCGGACTGGCTGACCGGGGCCACCTCGGTCGGCGTGACCAGCGCGGACACCCCGGACAGCGTGGTCGACGAGGTGTTGGACCAGTTGGACGAGCTGGGGTTCAAGCACGTGTGGGTGGACCGGACCGCGCTGGCGGACATCCCGCCGCTCGACCCGGGCCGCCTACCGGCCCAGTCCTCCCCCGCTCCGGCCCAGTCCCCCGCTCCGGCACCGCGCGCCGCCCAGCAGCCGGCGGTCCCAGCGGTCCCGCCGGTGGTGCTGTCGGCCCAGCCGACGCGGCCGGTGTTCCCCGGCCAACCCGCCCTGTCGGCCAAGTAGGCACACGCGTTCCACCGGGGTGGCGGTGCTGAGCCGCGCCGTGCCGGCGGCCGCCACGCGACCGCGCGCACCACGTGCGGCCGGGGTGCGCACCAGCCACCCCGGCCGGCGCGGACACACCGGCAGCCCCCCACCACGGCAGCCCCCCCGGCACGGCCGCCCCGGCACGGCAGCCTTCGTGCACCCGACGCCCTGCCGCGGCGGGACCATCCGCGCCCGCTACGTCGTGGCGGCGGACGGCGGCCGGAGCGGCACCCGCACGCTCATCGGGCTCCCCCTGGTCGGCCAGACCTACGCGCAGCAGCGCTGGTACCTCGGTGACGTCACCGGGCCGGACCTCGACCGCGACCACATGCACATCTGGCCGTCCGAGGACCGCATGCTCGGCCTGACCCCGCTGCCCGGCACCGACCTGGGGCAGTTCCAGAGCCCGATCCTGCCCGGGGTGGTGCCGGGGACCCCGTCGCTGGAGTGCTACCAGCGGCTGTTCGACGAGCGCGCCGGCTCCGACGGCGTGGTGCTGACCAGCGTGACCTGGCTGTCGGTGTACCAGGTGAACGTCCGCATGGTGGAGACCTACCGCAGGGGGCGCGTGCTGCTTCGCCGGGGACGCCGCCCACGTGCACTCCCCCGTCCTCGGCACCGGGTCGTACCAGAGCATGCTCCAGCTGATCCGCCTCGTCGGTGACGTCTCGCCGGACCAGCTGCTCGGGTACGGCATCGCCGGCCGGGGCTCGGTGGCCCTGCTGCTCGCGCTGGCCGCGGGCGTGTTCACCTGCATCGCGATCGCGTCCGGCGCGTTCGTGCTCGCCACGGTGCTCGTTGTCGTCCTGGTGCGCACGCAGCGGCGCGGCCGCACCACGCCCGCGCCGGGCACCGACGCCGTGGCCGCGTCCAGTTCCGTGCCAGGCTGAGCCACCGAACCCAGGGAGGAACAGCATGACGACCACCCCGCCGATCACCCTGGACGACGTGTGCGACGCCGCCGCCCGGCTCGACGGCGTCGCACACCGCACCCCCGTGCTGCGCTCGGGCACCCTGGACCGCCTCGTGGCCGCCGAGGTGTTCCTGAAGTGCGAGAACTTCCAGCGCGCTGGCGCGTTCAAGTTCCGCGGCGCCTACAACGCGGTCGCCTGCCTGCCCCGGGAGCGGCTGGCCAGGGGCGTGGTGGCCTACTCCTCGGGCAACCACGCCCAGGCCGTCGCCCTGGCCGCCCGGGAGCTGGGCACCACCGCGGTGATCCTGATGCCCGAGGACGCCCCGCGCTCGAAGCTGGCGGCGACCGCCGGCTACGGCGCGGAGATCGTCACCTACGACCGCTACACCGGGGACCGCGCCGCGCTCGGCGCCGCGCTGGCCGCCGAGCGCGGCATGACCCTCATCCCGCCCTACGACCACCCGCACGTGATGGCCGGGCAGGGCACCACCGCCCTCGAACTCCTGCACGACGCCGGGCAGCTGGACATGCTCGTGGTGCCGGTCGGCGGCGGTGGGCTGATGGCCGGCTGCGCCACCGCCGCCACCGGCCTGCACCAGGGCATCCGGATGGTCGGGGTCGAGCCGCTGGCCGGGGACGACACCGCGCGTTCCCTGGCGGCCGGCCACCGCGTCACCATCGACGTGCCGCGCACCATCGCCGACGGCCAGGCCCTGCCCACCCCGGGCGAGCTGACCTTCGGTGTCAACCAGCGGCTGGTCGACGCCATCGCGCTGGTCACCGACGAGGAGATCCGCCAGGCGATGCGCTTCGCCTTCGAGTACCTGAAGATCACCGTCGAACCGAGCGGCGCCAGCGGTCTGGCGGCACTGCTGGCCGGCCGGGTGGCCGACCTGCCCAGGCGCGTCGGCGTGGTCATCTCGGGCGGCAACATCGACGCGCGGCGCTTCGCCGAGCTGTGCGGGGGCTGACGGAGGACCGCGCGCGCCGGCGGTCGGCTCACCGGCCGCCCACCGGTTCGGGCTTGGCCTGGTACTCCACGGCGTCGGCGGTCAGCCGCAGGTAGGCCTCCTCCAGCGAGGCGGTGCGGGTGGTGATGCCGTGCACGGCGATGCCGGACGCGGCGGCCAGGTCCCCGATGCGGGCCGCGTCCAGCCCGGTGACCGACACCTCGCCGGGCGCCTCCGGCGTGACCTGGCCGCCGTGCGCGGTGAGCACGGCGGCCAGCTCGGTGGCGCGGGGTGAGCGCACCAGCACGCCCTGGCGGTAGCGGTCGGTCAGCTCGCTGACGGTGGTGTCCGCGATGAGCCGGCCCCGGCCGATGATCACCAGCCGGTCGGCGGTCAGCTCCATCTCGCTCATCAGGTGGCTGGAGACCAGCACGGTGCGCCCCTCGGCGGCCAGGGCACGCATGAGCTGGCGGATCCAGCGCACCCCGTCGGGGTCCAGTCCGTTGACGGGTTCGTCGAACAGCAGCACGCCGGGGTCGCCGAGCAGCGCGACCGCGATGCCCAGGCGCTGGCGCATGCCCAGGGACAGCCGGCCGACGCGCTGGTGGGCGGCGCTGGCCAGGCCGACCTGGTCGAGCACGTCGGCGACCCGGGCCCGGCCGATCCGGTGGGTGCGGGCCAGGCAGCGCAGGTGCATCAGGGCGGTGCGGCCGGGATGGGCGGCGTTGGCGTCGAGCAGGGCGCCGACCTGGCGCATCGGGTGTGCCAGGTCGGCGTAGCGGCGGCCGTTGACCAGGGCCTGCCCGGAGGTGGGTGTGTCCAGGCCGAGCACGGCGCGCATGGTGGTGGACTTGCCGGCGCCGTTGGGGCCGAGGAACCCGGTCACGCTACCCGGCCTGACCTGGAAGGACAGCCGGTCCACCGCGGTGGTGCCGCCGTAGCGCTTGGTCAGCTGCTTGACGTCGATCATGTCGCCAACGGTGCCTCGACACCGGCTCGCTCACATCGGACCGGCGGCCGAAATCGCCCCTCCGCCCACGGGCCCATCCCGGTGCGGGCGGCGGCCGGGATCAGCCCGGGGGATGACATCCCGGCGGCCTCGGCAGCGCGGCAGCGTGGTGAAGGATTCTTCACATTCCACGCCAATCACCACCCGGACCTTGCATTATCGCTGGTCAGGCCGTAAACCCGGAGCAGTCCGGTGACCATGACGAGGAGCGAGATGAGCCTGCGCGAGGACGCGAACGCACTGCGCGACGACCTGGTGGCGCTGCGGCGCGCGCTGCACCAGGAGCCCGAGATCGGCCTGCACCTGCCCAGGACCCAGGAGAAGGTGCTCGCCGCGCTCGACGGCCTGCCGCTGGAGATCAGCACCGGCACCGCCCTGTCGTCGGTGACCGCGGTGCTGCGCGGCGGCCGGCCGGGGCCGGCGGTGCTGCTGCGCGGGGACATGGACGCCCTGCCGGTCACCGAGCGCACCGGCGTGGAGTTCAGCTCGCGCGTCGAGGGCGCCATGCACGCCTGCGGCCACGACCTGCACACGGCCGGGCTGGTCGGGGCGGCCCGGCTGCTGGCGGCCAGGCGCGCGGACCTGCCCGGTGACGTGGTCTTCATGTTCCAGCCGGGTGAGGAGGGCTGGGACGGCGCCGGCCACATGATCGAGGAGGGCGTGCTGGAGGCGGCCGGCCGGACGGTGTCGGCCGCCTACGGCCTGCACGTGTCCTCCTCCGGGTTCCCGACCGGCACGTTCGTGTGCCGGCCCGGCCCGTTCATGGCCGCCTCGGCCGGGCTGTACGTGCGGGTGATCGGCGCCGGCGGGCACGGTTCCCGGCCGCACAACGCGCTCGACCCGGTGCCGGCCGCCTGCGAGATGGTCACCGCGCTGCAGACCATGATCACCCGGCGGTTCGACGTGTTCGACCCGGTGGTGATCACCGTGGGCCGGCTGCAGGCGGGCACCCGGCGCAACATCATCCCGGACGAGGCGGTCTTCGACGCGACCGTGCGCACCTTCTCCGAGTCGGCCGCCGAACAGGTCGGCGCGTACGCCACCCGGCTGTGCACGGACATCGCCGACGCGTACGGGCTGAGCGTGGAGGTGCGCTACGAGCCGGAGTACCCGGTGACGGTCAACCACGACTCCGGCCACCAACTGGTGGCCGAGACCGTGCGGGAGGTGTTCGGCGAGCACCGGTTCCACGAACTGGCCAACCCGTTCACCGGATCGGAGGACTTCTCCCGGGTGCTCGACCGGGTTCCCGGCGCGTACGCGTTCCTCGGCGCCACCATGAGCGCGGACCCGGCGACCGCGCCGGCCAACCACTCCGCGCTGGCCGCCTTCGACGACAACGTGCTCCCCGACGCCGCGACGCTGCTCGCCGAGCTGGCCGTGCGGGAGCTGCGCCAGGCCGAGGCCGCCGCCGAGTCCACAGTGGAGAGCACTGATCGGTCCACTGCGGACGGTGCGGAGATCGCGGGGGTGCACGCGTGAGGCGGACGGTTTTCGCGGGCGGACTGGTTTTCGACGGCACCGGCGCTGACCCGGCACCGGCCGACGTGGCCGTGGTCGACGGGCGGATCGTGGACGTCGGCGTGGGGCTGGACGGCGACGAGGTGGTCGACTGCGCCGGCCTGACCCTGCTGCCCGGGCTGTTCGACTGCCACGTGCACGTCACCATCTCCGGCGTCGACATGCTCGGCCTCGCGCAGAAGCCGTTCTCCTACCAGTTCTACGAGGCGGCGCGGAACCTGCGGCGGACCCTGGAGCTGGGCATCACCACCGTGCGCGACGCCTCCGGTGCCGACCTGGGCATCAAGCAGGCCGTGGCGGACGGGCTGATCTCCGGGCCGCGCCTGCAGATCTCGGTCAGCCTGATCAGCCAGACCGGTGGGCACGGCGACGGCTGGCTGCCCTCGGGGCACTGCGTGCCGCTGATGGTGCCGCACCCGGGCCGGCCGGACGCGCGCGTCGACGGGCCCGACGAGATGCGCCGCGTCGCGCGCACGCTGCTGCGTGCCGGCGCCGACGTGCTCAAGGTGTGCACCACCGGCGGGGTGCTCTCGCCGCGCGACGATCCCAGGCACTCCCAGTTCTCCCCCGAGGAGTTGGACGTGCTGGTCGCCGAGGCGAGCCGGCAGGGCCGGTCGGTGATGGCGCACGCCCAGGGCGCCGACGGCATCAAGAACGCGGTGCGCGCCGGCATCCGGTCCATCGAGCACGGCATCTACCTCGACGACGAGGCCATCGAGCTGATGCTGGCGCACGGCACCTGGCTGGTGCCCACGCTGGTCGCGCCGGTGAACGTGATCCGCGCGGCCCGGGCCGGCGCGGCCCTGCCCGACGCGGTGGTGCGCAAGGCCGAGGAGGTCGTCGAGGCGCACGCCGACTCGGTGCGCCGCGCCGTGGCCGCGGGCGTGCGGATCGCCATGGGCACCGACAGCGGGGTGGGCCCGCACGGCACCAACCTGGAGGAGCTGCCGCTGATGGCCGGCTGCGGGATGAGCCCGGCCGAGGTGCTGGCGGCCAGCACCTCGTCGGCCGCGAGCCTGCTCGGCTACGACGGCGAACTCGGCCGGATCGCGCCCGGCCACCGGGCCGACCTGGTGCTGGTGTCGGGCAGCGCGTTCGACCTGGCCGACCTGGCCGGCAACATCCGCCAGGTGTGGCAGGACGGGGTGCTCGTGGTCGACCACACCGCGCGCGGCGAGGTCAGCTGAGGAACTTGTCCAGGGTGATCGGCAGGTCGCGCACGCGCACGCCGGTGGCGTGGTGGGCGGCGTTGCTGATGGCGGCGGCCGTGCCGACGATGCCGATCTCGCCGATCCCCTTGGTGCCCAACGGGTTCACGTACGGGTCGTGCTCGTCGATCCAGTGCGCCTCCAGCTCGGCCACGTCGGCGTTGGCGGCGATGTGGTACTCGGCCAGGTCGTGGTTGACGATGTGGCCGAAGCGCTGGTCCAGCACGCTCTGCTCGTGCAGCGCCATGGACAGGCCCATGGTCATGCCACCGATGAACTGGGACCGCGCCGTGCGCGGGTTGACGATCCGGCCCGCGGCGAACACGCCGAGCAGCCGGGACACCCGGATCTCCCCGGTGTCCTCGCGCACCCGCACCTCGGCGAACTGCGCGCCGAACGCGTGCATGGCGTACCGCTCGGTGTGCGGGTTGTCCGGCATGCCGCCGCTGGCCTCGTCGCCCTCGCTGGGGTTGGCGCCGAACTTGTCGCGGAACGCCTCGGCCGCGTCCAGCACGGCGCTGCCCCACGAGGCGATGCCGGTGGACCCGCCGGCCACGCTGGCCGGCGGCAGCGCGGTGTCGCCGATGCGCAGGTCCACCTCGGCGTAGTCCACGCCCAGCGCGTCCGCGGCGATCTGGCGCAGCGCCGTCCAGGTGCCGGTGCCCAGGTCGGCGGCGGCGGTCTCCACCTGGTAGCGCCGGTCCGGGCCGAACCGGATGGTCACCGACGAGCCCGCGATCCGGCCGGCCGGGTAGGTGGAGGCGGCCACGCCCGTGCCGACCAGCCAGCCCGCCTCGCGCCGGGCCCTCGGCGTGGGGTCGCGGTGCGCCCAGCCGAACCGGCGGGCCCCCTCGCGCAGGCAGGCCACCAGGTTGCGGCTGGAGAAGGGCCGGCCGGTCTCGGGGTCGCGCTCCGGCTCGTTGCGGACCCGGAACTCGATCGGGTCCAGTCCGCAGGCCGCGGCCATCTCGTCCACGGCCGTCTCCAGCCCGAACATGCCGGGGCACTCGCCGGGCGCGCGCATCCACGACGGCACGGGCACGTCCAGCGCGGCCAGCCGGTGGGTGGTGCGCCGGTGCGGCGCGGCGTACATCATCCGGGCGGGCACCGCGGTCTGCTCGGCGAACTCCTTGATCCGCGAGGTCTGCTCGACCACGTCCACGCTGATCGCGGTCAGCCGGCCGGTGCGGTCCGCGCCCATCCGGATGCGCTGGATGGTCGGGGTGCGGTAGCCGACCAGGGCGAACATCTGCTGCCGGGTGACCACCAGGCGCACCGGCCGGCCGACCGCCTTGGCGGCCAGTGCCGCCAGCACCAGGTGCACGTGCGGCTGGCCCTTGGAGCCGAACCCGCCGCCCACGTGCGGGCAGATCACCCGCACCCGCTCCGGGGCGACGCCGAGCACGGGCGCGACCGTGTCGCGCACCGCGGTCACGCCCTGGGTGGAGTCGTGCAGGGTGAGGTCGCCGCCGTCCCAGGACGCGATGGTGGCGTGCGGTTCCATCGGGTTGTTGTGGTACCAGGCGGTGGTGTAGGTCTGGTCCAGCCGCACGGCCGCGTCGGCCAGTGCCGAGGGCACGTCACCCTGCTCGGTGTCGGTGGGAAAGGCCGGGTTGACCTTGTCCGGCGCGTACAGGTCGGCCCGGTCGGGGCGCAGCGCCACGTCGTGCGGCTGCTCGACGTAGCTGACCTGCACCAGTCCGGCGGCGTGCCGGGCGATCTCCGGGGTGGTGGCCACCACCGCGCCGATCACCTGGCCGCGGAAGGCCACCTCGTCGGACTGGAGCACGGCCAGTTCCGGGTCCTCGGTCGAGGCCAGCCGGGGCGCGTTGGCCGGCGTGAGCACGGCGATCACCCCGTCCAGCGCCTCGGCCTGGGCGGTGTCGACCGCGCTGACCCGGCCGCGCGCGATGGTGGCCTGGACGGGGTGCAGGTGGGTCAGGCCGGGCACCGGGTGCTCGGCCGCGTACGTGGCGGTCCCGGTGACCTTGGCCATGCCGTCGGCGCGCTCCAGCGGCTGGCCGATGACGCGGGCGGGCAGCAGGCCGGTCACGGCGTGTCCTCCTGGGTCGGTTCGGTCGCTCCGGTCAGTTCGGTCAGTTCGGTCAGCACGCTCACCAGGGTGTTGCGCGCCAGCGGCACCTTGAAGGCGTTGTCCGCCAACGGTTGCGCGCCCACCAGTTCCGCCTCGGCCGCCCGCTGGAAGGTCGCCGCCGTGGCCGGGGCGCCGCGCAGCACCTGCTCGGCGCGTTGGGCCCGCCACGGCTTGTGCGCCAACCCACCGAAGGCGATCCGCGCCTGGCTGATCTCCCCGTCGCGCAGTTCCACCTCGGCGGCCACCGACACCAGGGCGAACGCGTAGGACGCGCGGTCGCGCACCTTGCGGTAGGCCGAGCGGCGGGTGGCCGGCACCGCGGGCAGGTCCACCGCGGTGATCAGCTCACCGTGGTCCAGCACGGTGTCGCGCTCGGGCTGCGCGCCGGGCAGCCGGTGGAACTCGACCAGCGGGATGGCGCGTTGTCCGGCCGGCCCGTGCGTGCGCACCACGGCGTCCAGCGCGGCCAGGGCCACGGCCATGTCCGAGGGATGCACGGCCACGCACTGCGGTGAGGCGCCCAGGACCGCGTGGTGGCGGGTGTAGCCGTCCAGCGCGGCACAGCCCGACCCGGGCATCCGCTTGTTGCACGGCGTGGTGATGTCCTGGAAGTACACGCACCTGGTGCGCTGCAACAGGTTCCCACCGGTGGTGGCCAGGTTGCGCAGCTGCCCGGACGCGCCGGACAGCAGGGCCTGGGCCAGCACCGGGTAGCGCGAGCGGATCACCGGTTCGGCGGCCAGGTCGCTGTTGCGCACGTTCGCGCCGACGCGCACGCCCCCGCCGGGCAGCGGCTCCACCCGGTCCAGCGGCAGCCGGGTGATGTCGACCAGCCGGCCCGGCCTGGTCACGCCCAGCTTCAGGTGGTCGACCAGGTTGGTGCCGCCGCCGAGGAACACCGCGTCCGGCCGTTCGGCCACGGCGGCCACGGCCTCGGCCACGTCGGTGGCGCGGCGGTACTCGAAGGGGTTCACCGCGCGGCCTCCTGGATCGCGGCCACGATGTTGACGTAGGCGCCGCACCGGCACAGGTTGCCGCTCATCCGCTCGCGGATCTCGGCGTCGGTCAGCTCCACCGGGCCGACCAGGTCGGTGGTGACCGCGCTGGGGTGGCCGGCGCGCGCCTCGTCGAGCATGCCCACGGCCGAGCAGATCTGGCCGGGCGTGCAGTAGCCGCACTGGAAGGCGTCGTGGTCGAGGAAGGCCCGCTGCACCGGGTGCGGCGCGCCGTCCCCGTCGGCCAGCCCCTCGGCCGTGGTGATCTCCGCGCCGTCGTGGGCCACGGCCAGCGCCAGGCAGGTGGTGGCCCGGCGGCCGTTGAGCAACACCGTGCAGGACCCGCACTGGCCGTGGTCGCAGCCCTTCTTCGGCGCGGTGACGCCCATGCGGTCGCGCAGGGCGTCCAGCAGGGTGGTTCTGGTGTCCACGCGGACCTGCCTGACCTGCCCGTCGACGGTGAGCGTGATGTCGGCGTCCATCCGGGTCAGCCCTTCCTCGGGGAGTCGTCCCGACCGGGCTTCCCGGAATCTCTCCCGCCTAATCCCCGGCCTGCTCGCAGGGTGGGTGCTGGTGGTGGGTGCCGCAACCGCTGGCCGGCCACGGACGGGGGAGATCGCCCCGGTGGTAACCAATCGGTACCAAGCCGCGCGCCCGCCCGTGGTGGCCGGTCCGGTCCGTTAGCGTCGGCGGCGGCGCGGCTGGCCGAGGCGCGAGGGGGTTCGGGTTGGGCACCGCGATCGACGTGGACACCGCGGCTTTTGATCTCGCCGACGCGCTCGGCGCGGACTTCGTCTACCTGGAACCACCCGAGGCGCGCCGGATCGACCAGGCCGCGCTGGCGATCACGCTCGCGGTCTGGCTGCTGCGCGCGGTGGCCGACGGGATCACCCAGGGCGCGCGCGGCGCCGCGGCCAGGGCCCGGGCCGGTGGGCCGGCGGCCACCGTCCGCGCCGGCACCGTCCGGGCGGTCACCGCCCTGGTGCGCAAGTACGTGGCGCGCGCGTTCCTGGCCGGTGCCAACCGGTCCGCGCTGGCCGGCCAGTGCGCGGCCCTGCGGCGCAGCGTGGCCGCGGCCGAGGACGCCAGCGCCGGGCTGGCCGGCGAGCTGGCCCGCCAGTTGCCCGCCGCGATCGGCGCGGCCGTGCGGGACGCGTTGCGCGCGGCCGGCCTGCCCGCCGCCCCGGCCCTGCGGGTCGAACGGGCGGTGCACGCGCAGGTGGCGCTGATCGTGCGGCCGGACCGGGGTGGGCGCCGGCGGCTCAGCTGGTGAGCCGGGCCGCGATGATCGGGGCCAGCCGGTCGGCGATCTTGCGGTGGCCGGTGTCGTTGGGGTGGACGTTGTCCACCGTGTCGGTGGCCTCGGTGATCCAGCCCTCGGTGTTGACGAACACCACCTTGTTGTCGCCGGCGCCGGTCACGGTGTTCACCGCCGCCTGGGTCTCGGCCACGTAGCGCCTGCGCAGCGTCTCCAGCGCGAAGATGGTCGCGTTCGGGTACTTGGCACGGACGTTGCGCAGCAGCGTCACGTACGCGCTCTGGAACTGCGCGCCGGTCACGCCGTGGCCGACGTCGTTGGTGCCGAGGTTGATCACCACGGCGCTGGCCTGGTAGCGGGAGAAGTCCCACGGCGGCGCGGCCGCGGCCAGGCCGGTGCGCAGGAAGCGCTCGCTCATCCCGATGCAGCCGTCCGGCGCCGGGTACAGGCAGGCGCCGCCCACGGCGATCTGGGTGTGCCCGGTGCCCAGCCGCTCGCCGACCAGCCAGCCGTAGGCGGTCAGCGCCTGCTTGGACGACAGCTGGCCCACGGTGATGGAGTCGCCGACGAACTCGACGACCCGGGTGGGCACCTGGGGCACGACCGTGCGGGCGCCGGCGTCCAGGAGCACGCCCTGGAACACGGCGTCGCCGTGGTAGGACCCGGCCACCGGCCGGTAGGACACGCGCAGCGTGTGGGTGCCCCGGGCCAGCGGGGTGGGTGTCAGGTTCACCGTGCCGCTGACGTTCACGTAGGACACGTCCGGTCCGCCGTCGATGCTGGCGAACAGGTCGATGGCGTTGCGCTGCCTGAGTTTCACGGTGGTGCCGGTGAAGCCGACGACCACGTAGGCGCCGGCCCACTCGGACACGTAGGCGGTGGCGGAGCGGGTGTCCCACCGGCCGAAGTACCTGATGTTGGGGTCGGTGGGCGAGCCGTCACCGGCCGCCGCCGAGGCGGGTCCGGCGGCGGCGACCAGCAGTCCGGCGAGCAGCGCGAGCGCGGCCAGCACGGCGGGCACCGGGCGTCGCGTCCCGGGGTTGGGCAACACAGCGGTCCTCCCTTGCGTCGTGCACTGGAGAGCGGCGTGGCACGTCCGTCCACTGTGGAGAGCGCCGGCGGCAGGCGGGGACCCCGAGCGCGGCGTGGGGCGGTCCATCATGCGGGCGCCGGCCGCGGGACGACAAGGGCTTCGACGGCGTTCGACCCGGCTGCCACCCGCCCGGCGCAGCGGCGGCCACGGCCGCGCGAGCTGAATCGGTCCACCTCTCGGCTGCCCGCACGGGTGACGTGGCCCACTCTTGACGCGGCCGAGGATCGGCCTATTTCCTATATGAAATCTGAAAGGGGGTCGAAGATGACCTACACCAGCGAGGACTGGCCGATCGCCGCCGCCCTGCTGCAGTTCCCGAACACCACCGAGGACGGCACGTCCGTGCAGGACCTGCCCGCCGAGCAGTGGGCGGAGACGCTGCGCGAGGTGGTTGACGCCGGGTTCACCGAGGTCGACCTGACCGACGGCTGGCTGCGGCCGGGTGACCTCTCCCCCGCGCGGCTGGCCGAGTTCAAGGACGTGCTGCGCGAGGTGGGTCTGACCGCCCCGGCGATCTCCGCCATCCGCCGCAGCGTCATCGACCCGGTGGACGGCGACGACAACCTGGCCTACAGCCACCGCACCCTGGACGCGGCCGCCGCGCTCGGCGTCCCCCTGGTGTCGGTGGGCCTGCACCGGCCGCTGACCGAGCAGCAGCGGTCCGTGCTCTGGTTCTGGACCGTGCCCGGCCCGCAGGACCCCGTGGGCGACCAGGAGACCTGGGACCGCGCGGTCAGCCGGCTGCGGGAACTCGCCGACCACGCGGCCGGTCTCGGTGTCCAGCTGTCCCTGGAGATGTACGAGGACACCTACCTGGGCACCGCCGACTCCGCGGTCGCGCTGCTCACCGACATCGACCGGGACAACGTCGGCCTCAACCCCGACCTGGGCAACCTGCTGCGCATGCAGCGGCCGATCGAGCCGTGGGAGTCCATGGTCGCCAAGACCCTGCCGCACGCCAACTACTGGCACGTCAAGAACTACTACCGCGCCGAGGACCCGGCCACCGGCGCCGTGTTCACCACGCCCGCGCCGCTGGAGTCCGGGTTCATGAACTACCGCAAGGCCGTCCGCTACGCCGTCGAGCACGGCTTCCAGGGCGCGTTCTGCGTGGAGCACTACGGCGGCGACGGGCTCAGCGTCAGCGCGACCAACCGCGAGTACCTGCGCCGCATCCTGCCGAGGCGCAGCGCCGGCTGAGCCGGTCCCCCGTGTCCCGTCCACCACGACGAAGTGGAGTCGCACCCCCATGACCAGGTTGTTCACCGACCCCGACCGGTTCAGCGAGGACTCGCTGCGCGGTTTCGTGGCAGCCAACCCCGAGTACGTGCGCGCCGTGCCCGGCGGCGTGGTGCGGGCCCGGCCCGTGCGGGAGGGCCAGGTCGCCGTGGTGGTCGGCGGCGGCTCCGGGCACTACCCGGCCTTCAGCGGCCTGGTCGGCCCCGGGCTGGCCGCGGGCGCGGTGGTCGGCAACATCTTCACCTCGCCGTCGGCGCGCCAGGCCGAGTCGGTGGCCAGGGCCGCGCAGCGCGGCGGCGGGGTGCTGTTCAGCTTCGGCAACTACGCCGGTGACCGGATCAACTTCGGCATGGCCAGCGAGCGGCTGCACGACGCCGGCATCCCCACCCGCACCGTGCTGGTGACCGACGACGTGGCCAGCGCGCCACCCGAGGCGCGGGCCGACCGCCGGGGCATCGCCGGTGACTTCGTGGTGTTCAAGGTGGCCGGCGCCGCCGCCGAGGAGGGCCTGGACCTGGACGGGGTGGAGCGCGCCGCGCGCCGGGCCAACGACGCCACCTTCTCGTTCGGCATCGCCTTCGCCGGCTGCACCATGCCCGGCGCGGACCAGCCGCTGTTCACCGTGCCGGAGCGCACCATGGCGCTGGGCCTCGGCATCCACGGCGAGCCCGGCATCAGCGACCACCCCATGGCCGACGCCGCCGAGATCGCCACGATCCTGGTCGACCGGCTGCTCGCGGAGCGGCCGGCCGGTGCGGGCGGCCGGGTCGGCGCCATCCTCAACGGCCTGGGCGCCACCAAGTACGAGGAGCTGTTCCTGCTCTGGGCGCACGTGGCCGACCGGCTCGACTCGGCCGGCCTGACCGTCGTCCGGCCCGAGGTGGGCGAGCTGGTCACCAGCCTGGACATGGCGGCCTGCTCGCTGACCCTGGTGTGGCTGGACGAGGACCTGGAGCGCTGGTGGACCGCGGCGGCCGACACGCCCGCGTTCCGCCGCCCCCGGCACACCGGACCGGTCGAGCCGGTCGACGCCGACGAGGCGGGCGAGGCGGACCAGGCCGACCTGCCGGTGGCCGACGCCGACTCCCGGGCCGCCGCCGACCAGGTGCTCACCGTGCTGCGGGCGCTGCACGACACCCTGCACGAGCACGCCGAGGAACTCGGCCGGATCGACGCGGTGGCCGGCGACGGCGACCACGGCCGGGGCATGTGCAAGGGCGTTGACGCGGCCGTGCGCGCCGCCGAGCGGGTGCACGCGCGCTCCGGCGGCGCCGCGTCGGTGCTCACCGCGGCCGGCGACGGCTGGGCCGACGAGGCCGGCGGCACCTCGGGTGTGCTGTGGGGCGCGGGGCTGCGCGCCTGGGCCGGTGAACTCGGCGACCACGGCCGGGTGGACCGGCACCGGGTGGTGGCCGGCGCCCGCGCCGCCCTGACCACCATCACCCGCCTCGGCAAGGCCGAGGTGGGGGACAAGACCCTGGTGGACGCGCTGACCCCGCTGGTGGAACACCTCGAATCCGGGGTGGCCGCCGGCCGGTCGCTGGCCGAGGCGTGGCAGGACGCGGCCGAGCAGGCCGCCGCCGCGGCCAGGGCGACCGCCCAGCTGCGGCCCAGGGTCGGCCGGGCCCGTCCGCTGGCCGAGCGCAGCGTGGGCACCCCCGACGCCGGCGCCACCTCGCTGGCGCTGTGCGCGGCGGCGGTCGCGCGCGTGCTGGCCACCAACACCAACCAGTGAACCCGAGGGAGGACTCCCCGATGAGTGAACCGGAGCGGCTGCGCATCGTGGTCGGCAGCGACGACGCCGGCCTGCGCTACAAGGAGGCGCTCAAGGCCGACCTGCTGGCCGACCCCCGGGTGGCCAGCGTGACCGACGTGGGTGTCGGCCCCGACGAGGACACCGCCTACCCGCACATCGGCGTGGCTGGCGCGCGCCTGGTCGCCGAGGGCGCTGCCGACCGCGCCCTGCTGATCTGCGGCACCGGCCTGGGCGTGGCGATCAGCGCCAACAAGGTGCGCGGCGTGCGCGCGGTGACCGCCCACGACAGCTACTCGGTGGAGCGGTCGGTGCTCAGCAACAACGCCCAGGTGCTGTGCCTCGGCCAGCGCGTGATCGGGCTGGAACTGGCCCGCCGGCTGGTCCGGGAGTGGCTGGGCTACCGCTTCGACCCGTCCTCCCCGTCCGGCGCCAAGGTCGCCGTGCTGGAGGGCTACGACACCGGCGAGCCCGGCGCCGGCGAGTCCGGCGCCGAGGCCGCGGGCTGCGCCTGAGCGCCCTGCCCGTCCTGATCCCCTTCTTTCCCCCGATCCCCTTCTTTCCCCTGATCACACCACCGCCGCTGTGAAGGAACCACACCTCCCATGTCCGTGCTGACCGCCGCGTCACCACCGGCCCGCCTGCTGGCCGCCGACCCCGCCACCACCGCCGCCTGGACCGGCCACGACACCCTGCTGCTGGTCATGGTGGGCGTGGCCATCGCGGTGATCGTGCTGCTGATCACCCTGCTCGACGTGCACCCGTTCCTCGCGCTCATCGCCGGCTCGCTGGTGCTGGGCATCGGCGCGGGCATGGGGCTGGACAAGGCGGTGTCCGCGTTCGGCGACGGCATGGGCAGCACCCTGGGCCACACCGGAGCGCTGATCGCGCTGGGCGCCATCCTCGGCAAGCTGCTCGCCGACTCCGGCGCGGTCAACCAGATCGTGGACACCCTGGGCTCGCGGTCCGGGCCCAAGCTGCTGCCGTGGACGATGGCGCTGATCGCCGCGATCATCGGCCTGCCGATGTTCTTCGAGGTCGGCCTGGTCCTGCTGGTGCCGATCATCGTGGCGATGACCCAGCGCACCAACACCCCGGTGGCGCGGCTGGCCGTGCCCGCGCTGGCCGGCCTCGGCGCGCTGCACGCGTTCGTGCCGCCGCACCCCGGACCGCTGGTGGCGGTGTCCGCGCTCAACGCCGACGTGGGCCTCACCCTGGGCCTCGGCCTGATCGCGGCCGTGCCCACGGTGATCCTGGCCGGCCCGGTCTACGGCAACTTCATCGCCAAGCGGGTCTCGGCCACCCCGCCGCCCGCGCTGGTGGCGTCGCTGACCGCCGAGGACGACGGCGACCGGCGGCGGCCCAGCTTCGCCGTGTCCATCCTGACCATCGCCTGCCCGGTGGTGCTGATGCTGGCGAAGTCCATCGCCGACATCGCCTTCCCCGGTGACCGGTGGGTGAACTCGCTGCTGGACTTCCTGGGCGAGCCGCTGGTGGCGATGTTCCTCGCGGTGGTGCTGGCGATGTTCACCTTCGGCTACGCCCTGGGCCGCACCCGCGCGCAGGTGCGCGACATCGTCACCGCCGGCCTGCCCGCGGTGGCCGGCATCCTGCTCATCGTGGGTGCCGGCGGCGGGTTCAAGGGCCTGATCGTGGACTCCGGCGTGGCCGACGCCATCGGCAAGGTCGCGGCGCAGGCGCACATCCCGGCGCTGCTGCTCGGCTGGCTGGTCGCGGTGCTCATCCGGCTGGCCACCGGCTCGGCGACGGTGGCCACCACGGCCGCGGCCGGCATCATGGCACCGCTGCTGGTCGGTGTCGGCACCACCGAGGCGAGCCTGATGGCGCTGGCCATCGGCGCCGGCTCACTGTTCTTCTCCCACGTCAACGACGCCGGCTTCTGGCTGTCCAAGGAGTACTTCGGCATGAGCGTGGCGCAGAACGTGAAGACCTGGTCGGTGTTGTCCACCATCGTCGCGGTGCTGGGCCTGCTCATGGCCCTGCTGATGCACGCGGTCCTCGTCTAGCCGCCCCTGTCCACCACTCGCACAGAACCTGGAGCCGCCCCCATGTCCAGCACAACCCCTGCCACGCCCACCGTCGCCGTGCTCGGTCTCGGCGCGATGGGCCTGCCCATGGCCAGCCGGCTGGCCGAAACCCTGCCGGTGCGGGCCTTCGACATCGCCGCGCCCCGGCGCGAGCTGGCCGCGCAGGCCGGCGCCACCCCGGCGACCAGCCCGGCCGAGGCCGCGACCGGCGCCGACGTGGTGGTCGTGGCCGTGCGCGACCAGGCCCAGTTGGAGTCCTGCCTGTTCGGCGGGGAGATCGGTGCCGGCGCGGCCGAGGCGCTGGCCGAGGGCGCGGTGGTCGTGGTCACCAGCACGGTCGGCGTGGACGGGGTGCGCGCGGCCGCCGCCCGCCTGGCCGAGCGGGGTGTCGGGCTGGTCGACGCCCCGGTCAGCGGTGGCGCGCTGCGGGCCGGTTCCGGCGACCTGCTGATCATGGTCGGCGCGGCCGAGGACACCCTGGACCGGGCCAGGCCGGTGCTGGACCGGCTGGCCTCCACCCTGCACGTGGTGGGCCCCAACATCGGCGACGGCCAGATCATGAAGACGGTCAACCAGCTGCTGTGCGGCATCCACACGGCCGCCGCGGCCGAGTCGCTGGCGCTGGCCCGCAGCCTGGGCATCGACCTGGACCGGGCGATCGCCGTGCTCGGCCAGGGCGCGGCTGCCTCGTTCATGCTGGCCGACCGGGGGCCGCGGATGGCCCAGCAGTACCAGGTCGGCCCGGACGGCTCGGGCGGCCCGGAACTGCGCTCCCGCATGGACATCATCCACAAGGACATGAACATCGTGGTGGCGCTGGCCAAGCAGGCCGGGGTGGCCGTGCCGGTGGCCGCCGCCGCCAGCCAGCTCTACCAGCTGGCGCTCACCCAGGGCCTGGCCGCCGAGGACGACTCGGCACTGGTCACCCTGCTCGCGCCGCGCGAGCGCTGAGCACGTCCGTCGAGGTGGTGCCGGGTGGCACCGGTCCGCACCGGGCTGGCGGTGCTGATCTGGCCGCGCGGGGCTGGCTGCACGGGCTGGCTGTACAGGGCTGGCTGCGCCGGTCCGGTGATGCCGGTCCCCACACGGACCAGTGCCCCCGGATACGCTCAGTGGTTGACGGGTGTGGCGGCCGAGCCGCACCCGGGTGACCGCGAACAGGAGCCGAGGAGCTGCGATGGGCGACGCCGACAGGCTGTCCGAGTTGGGGACGGCGACCGTCGCGCTGAGCCGGACCGTGCTCGTCGACGGTGCCTACGACGCGCTGATGTCGCTGATCATGGACCGCGACCTGCGCCCGGGCACCCCGCTGCGGATCGACGCGATCGCCAGGGACTGGGGTGTCTCCCCCACCCCGATCCGGGAGGCGCTGGCCAAGCTGGAGAGCACCGGCCTGGTGGTGCGCGTGCCGCACAAGGGGTACGCGGTGGCGCCGATGCTGACCGAGGAGGAGTTCGTCGAGCTGATGGCGGCCCGGCTGCTGATCGAGCCGTACAACGCCCGCACCGCCTGCCAGCGCGACGCCGCCGGGACCGCGGTCGGCCTACGGGAGTGGCACGCGCGCATGGCCGAGGCCGCCCGGGTCAACGACTCGGAGAACTTCCGCCACTACCTCAAGGCGGACTCCAGCTTCCACGACGTGATCGCCAGGGCGGCCGGCAACCGCTTCCTCAACCGGGCCATCGACCCGATGGCCGCGCACGTGCAGCGGTTCCGCCGGTTCAGCGGCAGCCGGGTCAGTGACGCGGACGAGGCGCTGGCCGAGCACCAGGCCATCCTGACCGCGTTCGAGCAGGGCGATCCTGAGGTGGCCGCGGCGGCGATGGAGGCCCACCTGCGCGGGGTGGCCGAACGCGCCACGCACACCACGACCGACGGCTGAGCCGCCGCACACCAGTGCCCGGTGGCGGCCAGCGGCTGTCCGGCACCGTCGACCTGCTCGGCTTGCGCGACCTGCTCGACCTGCGGGCGCCGGACCGGTGCGGCACGCTGGTCCCGGAACAGCCGAGGCACCGCGGCCCGGCGCGTGCCGGCCGCCAGTCCCCGTCGGGTGGGCCCGTGAGCGATGCGGTGGTCAGCGAGGTGGTGCCGGTGCTCGTGGTCGGGGCCGGCCCCACCGGCCTGACCGCCGCGACCCTGCTGGCCCGCCGCGGAATCCGCTGTCTGCTGGTGGAACGGCACACCGACGTCTACCCCATGCCGCGCGCCGTGCACCTGGACGACGAGGTGCTGCGCATCCTGCAACAGCTGGGCGTCGCCGAGGAGTTCACCGCGCTCAGCCGACCGACCCGGGGGCTGCGCCTGGTGGACCGCCGGCTGCGCACCATCGCCGAGTTCCGTCGGGACCGGGTGGGCGCGCACGGCTGGCCCGAGGCCAACCTGTTCGACCAGCCGGACCTGGAACGGCTGCTGCGCGCCAACCTGCGCCGGCACGGCGGGGTCGAACTGCGCGGTGGCACCGCGGTCGAGCGCGTCGAGCCGGTGTCCGGTGGCCCGGCGCCCGTGCGGGTGCTGCTGCGCCGGGCGGACAGCGCCGGCGACCCCGCCACCGCCGGCGGTGTGTCCACTGTGGTCTGGGCGCACGCGGTGCTCGGCTGCGACGGCGCCAACAGCCTGACCAGGACGGCGGTCGGCACGGCACTGCGCGATCTGGGGTTCACCGAGCACTGGCTCGTCGTTGACGTCCGCTGTGGACGGGACTGGTCCGGGTGGGACGGCATCCACCAGGTGTGCGACTCACGCCGGCCGACCACGTTCCTGCGGCTGGGGCCGTACCGCTACCGGTGGGAGTTCCGGCTGGGCACCGGCGTCGACCCGGCCGAGGTGTCGGTGCGCCGCCTGCTGGCGCCGTGGACCCGAGGCATCCCCGAGGACGACCTGCGCGTGCTCCGCCGGGCCGACTACCCGGTCCGGGCCCGGGTGGCCGAGCGGTGGCGGCGCGGCCGGGTGTTCCTGCTGGGTGACGCGGCGCACCTGACGCCGCCGTTCGTCGGCCAGGGCCTGGGCGCTGGCCTGCGGGACGCGGCCAACCTGGCCTGGAAGCTGGCGGCGGTGCTGCGGAACGGCGCTGACGAGGCACTGCTGGACACCTACCAGGCCGAGCGCGAACCGCACGTCACCCGGGCGATCCGCACGGCCGTGCTGGTCGGCCGGGCCATGACCGGCGGCCAGGACCGGGCCGCCGCCCTGCGCCGGCTGCTGCTCACCCGGGCGTTGCGCGTGCCCGGACTGGCCGCCGTGGCCGCGCGCCGCACCGCGTGCCGACTGCCCGCCGGCGTGCTGGTGCGGCCCCGCCGCCGGTCGGGCGCGGACCTGGCCGGCACGCTGTGCCCGCAGCCGTGGGTGCGCACCGGGCACGGACAGCGGCGGCTGGACGACCTGCTCGGCACGGCCTTCGCCGTGCTCAGCGCCGGCCCGCTGGACGCGACCGCGACCCGCCTGGCCCGTCGGCTGGGCGCGCGGGTCGTGCTGGTGCGGCCCGACCGAACTCGTCCCTCCACAGTGGACGGCGCCGCGGTGGTGACCAGCGACGTGCTGGTCGACTGGCTGCGCCGGGGCCGGGCTGGCTGGGTGTTGCTGCGGCCGGACCGGGTGGTGCTCACCAGTGCGCCGCCGGCCGGTGCGCGCCCCGGGCATCACCACCGGGCCGAGCACGACGTGGCCGACTGGCTCCCGCTGCTCACCCGGGCCGACACCGGGTCCGTGACCGGCCCGGGCGGCGTCAGGTGAACGCCCGGCCGCACTGGTGGGCGATCAGTGCGGCCGGGTCGCTGCGCGGATCGTGCGCACCACTCCGTCGAGTCGCCTCGAATGCCAGCAGAACGCGGTCCGCTGCCCCGGTCTCGGGGTGGCCGGGACAGCGCGCCGGTCAGGAGGCTGGACAGCTCACCAGCGTGGTGGGTCCGTTCGCGGTGTACTCGAAGGCACCGGCCGAGGATTCCCGGTACGTGTAGAAGTAGAAGCCGACGTTCTTGGCCCCACCGCAGGTGGAGTCCTCGGTCACCCGGTAGGTCAGGGTCGCCGTGCGCGTGGTCCCGGCCAGGATGGGCACCGTGTACTGCAACGCGCCGCCCTGGCTGCCTGGGGCGACCGCGTTGCACCAGCTGACCTCGCCGGCACAGCTGGTGAACTCGAACTTCAGCCCGTCGATGACGGTGCCGTAGTTGGGGTTGACGCTGACGTAGCTGAAGTAGATCCCGGCGGAGTCCGGGTTGGTGAACGTCAGGGTCAGGGTGACCGAGTCACCCCGCACAACGGTTGCCTTGTCCGCGGTCACCGTCAGCGGATTGACGTCCGCCGCCACCGCGGGCGTCGAGGAAGTCATCAGGGCAATACCAAGAAAAGCACTGGCGAGCAACGCCGACCAGATGCGTCTTCGACCGAAAGCCATTGCGACCACCCGTTTCTTCCGTTGTCGAACAACGTTGTGGAGCTTCCTTCCGAGCGGCGAGCGTACCTCGACAACAACGACCGCCACTGGGGCTAAACGGGTGAGACTGTCGGTCACCGCACATCCGCCGTCCTTTTCGGACGCACCTCGCGGTACCCCTCCCGACCGAACCGGTCAACCGCCATTGACCGCATCGCCCGGTGCGACACCAGGGCAATTATTCGACGTCACTTGGTAAACCCCCGCAGGGCCTGACCAGCACTGATCAACAACCGAAAACTTCCGCCGATCCCGACTTCATGTTGCGAGCACCGCTACCGCCGCGCTTTCCGCACACCCGACCGCCACTTCCCGGGCGAGAGCACCGCGGCGCACCCGCCACCGGAATCCGAAATTATCGCCCCGGCGCACCCTGGTCCGCGCCCTCGGAACAGCAGGATTCCCGCCGCGATCCCGGGGAACCAGGCGGGAATCCACCGGGAAGCCCACCTTTCCGCCCCACCCCAGCCGTTTTCAGGCTTTGTCGCCGTCGCCGTCGTCGCCGTCGTCGCCTTCCGCGTGCCCGGCCAGGCCCAGGATGTCCAGGGCCTGGCGACGCATCTCCACCTTGCGGACCTTGCCGGTGACGGTCATCGGGAACTGCTCGACCACGTGCACGTAGCGCGGGATCTTGTAGTGCGCCAGCCGACCCCGGCAGAACTCGCGCAGCGCGTCGGCGTCCACCGGCGGCGCGCCCTCCCGCAACCGCACCCAGGCCATCAACTCCTCGCCGTAGCGCGGATCGGGCACCCCGATCACCTGAGCGTCCACAATGTCCGGATGGGTGTAGAGGAACTCCTCCACCTCGCGGGGGTAGATGTTCTCCCCACCGCGGATCACCATGTCCTTGATCCGCCCGGTGATGCTCAGGTAGCCGGCCTCGTCCATCACCGCCAGATCACCGGTGTGCATCCACCGCGCCGCGTCGATCACCTCGGCCGTCCGGTCGGGCTGGTCCCAGTAGCCGAGCATCACCGAGTAGCCGCGGGTGCACAGCTCACCGGGCGTGCCCCGGGGCACGGTCAACCCGGTCTCCGGGTCGACCACCTTCACCTCCAGGTGCGGCCCCACCCGGCCGACCGTCGACACCCGGCGCTCCACCGAGTCCTCCACCCTGGTCTGGGTGGACACCGGGGAGGTCTCGGTCATGCCGTAGCAGATGGACACCTCGGTCATGCCCAACCGGTCGATCACCTGCTTCATCACCTCGACCGGACAGGGCGAGCCGGCCATGATCCCGGTGCGCAGGCTGGTCAGGTCGAGTTCGTCGACCGCGGGTTCCGCCAGCACCGCGATGAACATCGTTGGCACGCCGTACAACGCGGTGCAGCGCTCGGCCGCGACCGCCGCCAGGGTGGCCCCCGGCTCGAACGAGGGTGCCGGGATCACCACGCACGCGCCGTGGGTGGTGGCCGCGAGGTTGCCCATCACCATGCCGAAGCAGTGGTAGAACGGGACGGGCATGCAGATCCGGTCGGCCTCGGTGTAGCCGCACAGCTCGCCGACGAAGAAGCCGTTGTTGAGGATGTTGTGGTGAGACAGGGTCGCGCCCTTGGGGAATCCCGTGGTGCCCGAGGTGTACTGGATGTTGATCGGGTCGTCCGCGGACAGCGTCCGGCCGATCTCGACCAGCCTCGACCGGTCCGCCGCCCGACCGCGCTCCCGCAGCTCCGCCCACCGCTCGCCGCCGATCAGCAGCACCTCGGTCAGTGCCGGGCAGGTGGGCCGGACCCGCTCGATCATCTCGGCGTAGTCGCTGGTCCTGAACTGGGGCACGGCGACGAGCGCGCGCACGCCCGCCTGGTTGAGCACGTACTCCAGCTCGTGCACCCGGTAGGCCGGGTTGATGTTCACCAGGATCGCGCCGATCCTGGCCGTGGCGTACTGCACGAACATCCACTCTGGACAGTTGGGTGCCCAGACGCCGACCCGGTCCCCCTTGGTGATGCCGAGGTCGAGCAGGCCGAGCGCGACCCGGTCCACCTCCTCGGCGAGTTCCCGGTAGGTCCAGCGCCGGTTCGACGCCCGGTCCACCAGCGCGTCCCGCTCCCCGTGCGCGGCCACCGTGCGGTCGAGGTTGTCACCGATGGTGTCGCCGAGCAGCGGGACCGACGAGACCCCGGACGCGTAGCTGGGCAGGGCGGGTGAGCTACCGGGACGGGACATCGTCATCCCCCTCGTGTCGTCTGCTTCGCGTGGTCTGCCGCCTGAGCGGGGCCCATTGTGCCGCCTGGCCCACGCCCCCGGCGCCCGGCCGGGCCTCGGGTGCTCCGCCCGGCCGCCGGGGTGCTGTCGGGGTGGCGCACCTCAGCCGGGCTTCACGGCGCTGACGGAGTTGGTGACCCGACGGTGCGAACGTGCTGGACGAGGAAGAGCGCCGCGCGATCGAGCGCGTGGTCGGCCTCGTCGAGGACGCCGGTGAACGCCTGGAACACGTGCGGCACGTCGGCGGTGACGTCGAGGATGACGTCCACCCCGGCCGCCCGCGCGCGGGCGGCCAGCCGCGTGGAGTCGTCCAGCAGCACCTCGTTGGTGCCCACTTGGAGCAGCATCGGCGGAAACCCGGTCAGGTCACCGAACAGCGCGGGGCTGATCAACTCCTGGTGCGGATCCTGGCCGGCGAGGTACATCGCACCGGTGACTTGGAGGCTCTGGCGGGTGAAGTACGGGTCGATGCCCGCCTTGGTGTCCATGCTCTCACCCGTGCGGGTGCCGTCCAGTCCGGGCGAGAAAGCCACGATCGCCGCCGGGAGCGGCAGGCCAGCCGCGCGGGCCGACAGGCAGGTGGTGACGGTCAGCCCGCCACCGGCGGAGTCCCCGGCGAACGCGATCGACGCCGGGTCCGCACCGGCGTCGAGCAACGCGCGGTAGGCGGCGACCGCGTCGTCGATCGCGGCCGGGAACGGGTGCTCGGGCGCGAGCCGGTAGTCCAGCGACAGCGCCCGGAATCCGGTCCTGGTCACCAGGTTCCCGGTCAGCGACAGCGCGGTCTCGGGTGAACCGACGACGTAGGAGCCGCCGTGGAAGTACAGGATCGTGCCGGTGTGCGGCCGGTCGGCCGGTTGGACCAGCAGGGCGCGTCGCGAGCCGAGCACCGCTTCCGCGGTCTCGATTCCGGCCGGCACGGCCATCGAAGCCATCATCGCCGCGAATCCCGCTCTCAGCTGCTCGACCGTTGGCGCGCTCTCGGGCTGCGACTGTTGGCGCAGCATCGCGTCGATCTCCGCTCGTTGTTGCCTGCTCATGCCGACTCCCTCACAAGGTGTATGCCGCTACAGTATATGCCGTGGCATCTATATCACGGGGTTCCGCACCCGATCCGCGGCTGCTGTTCGCCGACCTGGTCCGGTGCGAGACGCGGCTGTACAACGCGCTCAACGAGCGGCTGCGGGAGCGGCACGGGATCGTCACCTCGCAGTACGAGTTCCTGCGTCACCTGCGCGAGCACCCCGGCTGCCGGGTGGCCGACCTCGCCGCCGAGTTCGCGATCGGGATCGGTGCGACCAGCAAGGGGATCGACCGGCTGGAGCGGCACGGCTGGGTCGCCCGGCAGCCGAACCCGGCCGACCGCCGGTCGTCCCTGCTGGTCCTGACCGACGACGGCGTGCGCATGGTCGACGCCGCCGAGCGGACCTTCACCGAGCGGGTGACCGAACTGATCGAAGGTGCCCTCGACCGCACCCGAGCGGCGGCCGTCGCCGAGGCCCTGGCACTGCTGCGCACCGCGCTGGAGCGCGACCAGATCGGCATGCCCACGGGCTGACGACGCGGGGAGCCAGCAGCGGTCGCCCGACGTGTCGCGGACCTGATAGCGTCCGCCGCGTGCCAGGACAAAGCCGCAGGTCAGATGCGCGACGCAACGCCGAGCGGATCATCCGTGCCGCGATCGACGCCTTTGGCGAGCGGGGCAACGCGGTGGCACTCGACGAGGTGGCCCACCTGGCCGGTGTTGGCATCGCCACGGTCTACCGGCAGTTCGGCGACCGCGCCGGGCTGGTCCGCGCCGCGTTCAACACCTACGTCACCGAGGAGATCGAGCCGCTGGCGCTGGCCGCGCGCGCCGCGCCGGACCCGTGGCAGGGCCTGACCGAGGCGCTGTCGGCCACGGTGCGCACGCTCGGGCTGCACCGGCGGCTGCTCATCGTGGCGCGGGAAACCGGGGCGATCGCGGTGGAGACCATCGAGCGGTTCATGGGGCCGCTGCGGGAAGTGCTCGCCGCGGCGCAGCGGCGCGGCCAGGTCCGCGCCGACCTGGTGGTCCGCGACCTCGCGGCGATGGTGGTGATGGCCCTGATCACCGACTCACCGGACACGCCGGAGGGGGCGAACCCGCAGCGGTACCTGGCCCTGCTGCTGGCCGGGGCCCGCCCGGCCGAGGAACCGCTGCCGCCGCTGGGCACCACGGGCGTCGGCTCGACGATCGCCGACTGAGCACAGTGGACGAACAAGCATCCACAGTGGACCAGCCGGCCGCGGCACGCGCGCGCCGGAGCTGACGCGGGTACCACGGCCGGCTGGTTGTCACACTGGTCGCCGGACGGATCGGCTCAGTCGGCGCTGACCGTCCGCGCGCTGGTCGCGATGATGCACGCCCGGACGGAGACCTCCTCGGCCAGTCCGGTCTTGGCCAGGTCGGTCGCGCAGGCGAGCACCTCGCCCGCCTCGCCGCGCTGGCAGGCCGGGCCGTACGCCCCGGAGTCGTCGGGGTAGCCCAGACCGTCCAAATAGGTCAGGCAGTCCGCTGCGGCCGGCTGGGCGGGGGCCGCGGCGGCCACGGACGGGACCATCGCGGCCATCGTGATCAGGGCTACCGAGGCTGCTCGTCGAACACAACCGGACATGGCACACACCCCTTTCGTGATTCCTCCTGTGGAGGTCTCTCCCTGTCCAGACTCGGGGAAATCTGCCTGTCCGCCACAGCAGGCGCCGGCTTTCATCCGTACGGGGACCACCTGCGCACCGATCGAGCGACCGCCCGGGCTCGCCAGGCCACACCGGGGTCAGCCGGTGAACCCCGCGTTGACCTTGGTGAACGCCCAGCTCTGCTGGGTGATCCCGCTGCACGCGTCCGGGCTGGTGCCGCTGCCGCACTGGCGGTCCCGGTTGGTCGACCAGAACGTCAGCCGCGCCAGGTGGTGCTGCTGGGCGTAGGCGCGGATGGTGGTGAAGTTGGCCAGGGTGACCACCTCGCCGGCGTTGTCGGTGTTGCCGTTCATCGACGAGATGCCCATCCTGCGGTAGGCGGCGTCGTCGCTGAGCCCGAACGCGCTCTTCAGCCGCGCCTTGAGGCCTTCGGCCGCGCTCGTGGTGTGCGCGGCCATGTCACCGCCGTTGCTGAAGTCGAACGGCATGATCGACCACACGTCCACGTTCGCGCCCAGTGCGGCACCCTGCCTGATCAGGCGTTGGCCCGTGCTGTCCGGGCCGCTGGTCGTGGTGCCCATGGTGAGCACGGTCCGCACGCCCGGGTTGTTCTGCTTGATGATCTTCAGTGCGCCCAGCACCCGGTCCTGCGCGGCCGGGTTGGTGAACTCGGTGTTCTCGATGTCGACGTCGATCGCCCTGAGCTGGTAGGCGTCGATGACCTTCTGGTAGGCGGCGGCCAGCGCGCTGGCGCTGGCGCACTTCTCCCCGAGCTTGTTGCCGGCCCAGCCGCCGAAGGACACGATCACGTCGCCGCCGGCCGCGCGGATCGCGTTGATGGTGGCGGCGTCGGTGCCACCGGTCAACGCCCTGGTGCCGTCCCACTTGGGGTTGCACGTGCCGTCGGACAGGATGAAGGCCATGGTGAACGCCTTGATCCCGGTGGCCGACATGACCGTGGCCGGGCTGGGCGGGCTGCCCCAGCCGAGGTAGAGGTAGGGCGAGGCGATCACGGGGTCGACCGCCGCCGCGTTGACCGGCGGGGTGGCCTGCGCGAACCCGGTGAGCCCCAGTGCCAGGGCGGCCGCGCTGACCAGGGATGAGATGCTCCGCCGCAGGGTTGTCATGCGTCCTCCATGCCTGAGGGGGCACGAGCGGGCCGCGGCCGGCTGCGGCGGATGCGCCGGCGGGTCCTGACTCGTGCAGCCGTGGACTGCGTTGCCCAAGGTGGACTAGACCACCGCGCGTGTCAAGCACGGACGGGGAAATCCCGCCGCGCCACCGCCCTGGTCGCCGACCTGACCGGGCTGGGCGCTGAGGTCCGGTTGATCGCCTGCGACGCGGCCGACCGGCCGGCACCCGGGCGCTGGCCCAGGTGCCGGCCGAACACCCGCTGACCGCGCTCGTGCACACCGCCGGTGTGCTTCGAACGGGCCCGCAGCGGTCAGGCGGAGGTCTGCTCAACACCGGGCTCGGCTGCCGTGCCGAGTGCCCGCGCGCCGGCGAGGGGGTCGTGGTAGTCCTTGGAGAAGACGATGAGGCCGTCCCGGATCCGCATCACCATGATGTAGGAGAAGGTGAAGGGGCGGGCTTCCCTGGTCGTCCGCCCGTGCAGGTCGCACTCGACGATGACCACCTCGGGGTCGCTCGTCTCGTGGATCACGACCGAGTCGGCTCTCTCGAAACGCCACAGGTCGCTGACGGTTTTGAACCGGGCGCGGTGGACCTCGCGGCCGGTCCAGCGGGCGGGCACGCCTGGCGGTGCGAACGCGATCTCGATGACCGCGTCCTCGGCGTACAGGTCGGCGAGTTCGTCCCACTCGTTGCGCGCGCTGGCGCGGAGGAAACGCTCGACCACCTCGCGCGGCGCGGCCGGCGTGGGTGTGTCGGGGTGTGCATCGGACACGAGGACTCCTGCTGTGGTTCGTCGGGGGGCTCGACGGGGTTCGCCGCTATAATCGGGTCGATCAACCCGTTTCGACGCTACGGGTCGGGCGACCCGGTTGTCAAAGCCCCTGTCTGGAGGTGACCCGGTGACGGCATCGCGGTCGGACGCCCTGCGCAACCGCCAACTGGTGCTGGATGCCGCACAGGCCTGCTTCGCCGCGGCCGGCCCGCAGGTGCCACTCGCCGAGATCGCCAGGCTCGCCGGGGTCGGGGCGGGCACGGTGCACCGCCACTTCCCGACCAAGCGGGCCCTGGTCGAGGCCGTGGTGGCGGCCAGGATCGACGACCTCGTCGCCGAGGCCGACCGGCTGTCCGCCCGCCACGAGCCCGGTACCGCGTTCTTCGCGTTCTTCGCCGCGGCGGTCGAGCACATCGGGTTCAACAAGGCGCTCTGCGCGGCGTTCGAGGCCGACAGCGGCGACCCGCTGCACGTGGCTCCCACCGCGCAGCGGGCATTCCACGCCGCGCTCGGCGAACTGCTCGACCGGGCGCAGCGCGCGGGTGCGGTTCGCGCCGACCTCGACGTCGCGGACGTGGCGGCTCTCGTGGCTGGCTGCGTGACGATGGAACGCCACCACGATCCCGAGCGCCCCACCGGGCGGATGACCGCGCTCGTGTCCGAAGTGCTCCAGCCAGGTCGGACACCGCTTCCGGCGGCCGTGACGAAACAGGCGACCACCCGTCAGGAACGTAACGAAACTAGTGTCGGACCGCCGCAGCGTCACGAAACACCGATCGGCGGTGAAAGCCCGAGGTGCGAGGTCTGCGGCACCCGGATCCAGCCGGCGCGCACCGGCCGCCGGGCCCGGTTCTGCGGCGCCGCGTGCCGTCAGAAAGCACACCGCCGACGCCGCAACCACACCTGACCGCTGGGCCAGCGGCGAGTCCGCGTTGGTGTTGGCCGCGCCAGCAAAGCCAACGTCTGCGCAACGTCGAGATCGGCCACGGCCACTGGCGGGAGAGTTCACCGCTCGGCCGCCCTGTCGTCGCGGCCGGCGCCTGGCAGGACAACCGGGTCGTCGCCGATCTCCGCGTGATCACCACCCCGCAACGGGTTCGCCTGGTGGCCGACGCTGATGACACGCCCCGACGTCGCGTAGGGGCTCAGAAGGTCACCACGACCTTCCCGGCCAGGTTCCCGGCCTGGAAGCGTTCGTACGCGGCCTGGATCTCGTGGAGCCCGAAGGTGGCGTGCACCCGCAGCCGCAGGGCGCCGCCGTCAACGAGTTCGGTCAGCTCGCTCAGCCCCGCCCCGTCCTCACGCACCTGGTTGACGGTGGTGCGGACACCACGTGCGGACAGGCGGGGACCGGCCCGGCTTGAGTGGCGATCGACGCGTAGCGGCCGCCGTCCGCCACGGCCTCGGTCAGGAAGGCCCCGAAGGTGTCGAAGACCGCGTCGTAACCGCGGTCCGGAACAGCGTCGCGATCGGTGGCGACGAAGTCGGCGCCGTGGTCACGGGCGAAGGCGACCTGCGCGTCCCGTGAGACCAGCGCGTCGACCGTGACACCGCGGGCGCGGGCGATCTGCAACGCCAGGCCGCCGACCGCGCCACCGGCACCGGCGATCAGCAGCCGCTGCCCGGCGGACACCGCAAGCCAGTCCAGTGTCTGCAGGGCCGTCAACCCGGGAAGCGGCAACGTGGCGGCCTCCACCAGGCTGACCGCCCGCGGTGCGGCGGCCACCGCCCCCGCCGGAAGCGCGACCAGATCCGCCCAGGTCCCCCGGCCGGAGCACGGGAAGCCCTTCACACGACTACTGCTGCCGCATCCGGGCAACTCACGCGGTGTCCACCGTATTCCCCGCCCCCAGCCCCCAGCCCCAGCCCCCGGCCCCGGATCCGCCCCACCGGTCCGTGGCCAACCCGTGCTGGTTCAGCGAACTGTGGGTTCCGCGCCCTGAACCGGAGATCAGGTGTGCTGGTGCTGCCCGCGTCCCACCGCGCGCCGATCTCGACGGCGGTGGCCGCGAACCGCCCGGAAGAAACGTCACCCACGAGCGATGATTCCTGCCCGCGGCCCGAGGCAGACCACCCCGGGTCGGCGCGCGGTGACGCGCCCGGCGGCGCGGTGCCCCGGGAACCGGCCACCGGGATCTCCGGTGACCGGCCCGGTGACCGGCCCGGTCGCCGCACTGTCCTCAGTGGACCATCAACGGATCCTCAGTGGACGTGGTCGTGCGGGAATGCTGTCGGAAAGTGGGATTGCGCGTCGAGTTGCCGCCTGGTTCGTCGGCCACCACGATTGGCTGCTTCGGGCATCAACCACGAGCAGGGCGTACCCGCGTACGCGCGCACCGCGCTGCCAGCCGTCCAGGCGGTCGATCCACGGCATTTGCGACGCCGCGACCCGGAAGCCCGCTGCTAACCTGCGCAGGGCCACGATTTCCTGGAGGGTGCGAGAAATGAGCGTGCACGGTGTCGACGACCAGGCCGAGGTGGGGATCATCGGCGGCAGCGGGCTGTACGCGCTGGACGGGCTGACCGACGTCCGCCGGGTGCGCGTGAGCACCCCCTACGGCGAGCCGAGCGACGAGGTGGTCCTCGGCACGCTGTCCGGGAAGCGGGTGGCCTTCCTGCCCCGGCACGGCGAGGGACACCGCATCTCCCCGTCCCACCTGCCGGCGCGCGCGAACATCCACGCACTCAAGAGCCTGGGGGTCCGGCAGGTGCTCAGCATCAGCGCGGTGGGCAGCCTGCGCGAGGACTACGCCCCTGGCGACCTCGTCGTGCCCGACCAGATCGTGGACCGCACCAGCCAGGCGCGTGGCAACAGCTTCTTCGACCAGGACGTGGTGGTGCACGTCCCGTTCGCCACGCCCTACTGCGACCGGTTGCGCCCCCTGCTCGCCGACGCCGCCCGCGCCAACGCCCGGGTGCACACCGCCGGCACCTACTGCTGCATCGAGGGCCCCCAGTTCTCCACCCGCGCCGAGTCCGAGCTGTACCGGAGTTGGGGCCTGGACATCATCGGGATGACCGCGGTGCCCGAGGCCAGGCTGGCCCGCGAGGCCGAGCTGTGCTACGCCGGCCTGGCCCTGGTGACCGACTACGACTGCTGGCACGACGGCCACGACAGCGTGACCGCGCAGGCCGTGGCCGAGGTGATGCACCGCAACGGCGAAGCCGCCAAGGCCACCCTCACCGCGCTGCTCACCACCCTGCCCACCGACGTCGCCTGCGCCTGCCAGAACGCCCTGGCCACCTCGATCATCACGCCACTGACCAAGCTGCCCGAGTCCACCCGTGACCGTTACGCCCTGCTGCTCGGCAAGTACCTGCCAACGGGCTGAGCCGAACCGGGGCTGAGTGTCAGACCCCGGTTCTACGGTGTCGGGGTGACTGTTGTTGACACCGTGGCACGGGTGCGCGTCGGTAGCGGATCTCCGGTCGAGCGGTTGGTGTGCCATCCGCGGCTCCCGCTGATCGCCGGGCTGGACTCGCAACGTCCGGCCGTGCACGTCTGGGACCACGGGGCAGGGCGACTGCGCGAACTCGGCACCGTTGGCGCCGACTCGCGGGACTACGGGGATGCCAGCTGGGAGCGGCGGCACCGAATTCCCGCGCTGGCATGGCATCCGGACCAGCCGCTGCTCGTGGTGGCGGGCGAGGCCGGCGCGGTGCGGTGGACGCCGGACGGGCTGTCCGAACTGGACGGTCTACCCGCCTCGGCGTCCTACCGCGATCTGGCGTTCAGCCCGGACGGCCGCGCGTTGTGGGCGACGCCGTCGTCAACCGACGCCCCCAACGCGTGGGAACTCTCCGACGTCCTCGACCTCGCTTCGGGAACCGCGGGTACCGGCCCGCAGTGGGACACCGGGGTCGCGGCGCACCCGGCTGGCGGGCTGGTGGCCACGCTGCGCAGCAACCAGGGCGCGACATTCGGGATCTTCGCCCGGGTGGATGACCGGACCACGCCCGCCTCGCTGCGGGTGCTGCGCCGAGCCCTGATCCTGGACGTCGACGGCTACGAGACACCGATCTTCAGCGCGGACGGCCGTCACCTCGCGATCCGGGGCAACGCGTACGAGAACTCACTGCAGGTGTTCGAGTTCCCCGCGCTGCACCGCGTCCTGGCGACCACCCTCGGCGAGCCCAACCCCGGCTACCCGTACCCGGAGGAGTGGCGTGCGCAGCTGGTCGCCTGGTCCCGGCACAACATCGCGTTCGGCGCCCAACCCGGCGTGCTCTGGATCGGAACGCCGACCGGGATGCTGGTTGCCGTCGATCTCGACAACCAGCGGGCGACCGAACACGACGTGCTGGCCGGCTCACCGGTGACCGCGCTGAGCGCGACGCCGACCGGCGACCTCGTCGTCGCCACCGGCGGCGGCGATCTGGTGCTGCTGTCCGTGCCCGCCGACGCCACCCCGGCCCGGGCCGTGGACGCCGAGGCGATGCGGGCCGCGGTCACCGCCTTCCTGGACGCCACCTCCGAGGTCCCCGACGACGCCGACGCCGAGGCACACCTCGTCCTCACCGACGGAACCCGGACCTGGGAGCCGGCCGACCGGACAACCGTGACCACCGCGACCGAAACAGACCCGACCTGGCTGCGCCTTCAGGCCGCCATCAACGCCCGGCACCGGGACAGTTCACCGCCCAACTGACGGTTGCTCCGCTCCCCGGTATCGGGTGTTCGCAACGATCGTCTCCGAGTGCTCCAGTGGCACTTCGCGATCTTCTGGGGGTGGAGTCACATCGCGACGGCCACCGCGTGATCAATCGGAGTTCCTCAGGGCATCCCAGGATCGTGCGGTGGCCGCGAGCACGGTCTTCTGTCACCTGGGGCGGTGTGTCTACGGTGCGGCCGGAGGCGGAGCGAGGACCTCGACGATCAACTGGGTGTCGGTGTACTCGGTGATCTCGGCGATCTTGCCGCCGCGCATGACGAAAACCCAGCAGTAACGGTTCGGGTAGTCACGCCCTGTCGCCGTGACGCTGTGGTTGCGGCCCTCGACGACAACCACGTCACCATCGGCCACGATGCGCTCGGCGCTGACGATGTTACGTCCGCCAAGCTGTTCCGAGAGCGGGTGGAGCAGCTCCTCCAGTACGGCACGCTTCCCCTCGTAGGTGCGTGACCACGCGGTCTGCCCGATGATCGTCCAGCGGACGTCGTCGGCCAGAGCGTCGACGAAGGGCCGCCCGTTGCCCTTCGCGGTCTCGGCGAAGACTCCCTGCAGAAACGCCCTGTTGTCGGCCTCGGACACCTTGGTGGACCTCCTGGTAATCAGGTGAGACTTCGCGATCTTCGTGCGCTCTCGAATGCTGGCACACTGCCACATCGCGCGGGCGTGTCGGCTGGCGGAGCCGGTGTGGCCGCGTGCGCGGCGTACGAACCTTCTTGGTGACCGGACGATCAACGCGGCCAGGCCAACCGGCGCCACGAGCGGGTTGCGCCCCTGGGGACCAGTGATCTCACCCCGGGGCCCGCGCACGCTCTCAGCGCTGGGTGTCGAGCCGACCGTCCTTCACGGCGGCCATGAAGCTGCCGAAGGCAGCCGGACCGAAGGTCAACGTCCCACCGTCCGGCTTCTTGCTGTCCCGCACCAGCATCCCCGACAACTCGACAGCCAGCTCAACACAGTTGTTCGCCCCCGCAGAGGTACGCGAACTCTTACGCCATAACCGATTCTCGTTCATTGGCCCTCTAGTTCTTCTATCCGTCGACGGATAAGCTCCGCCGTTGCCGCAGGAGGTAGCGCGGACGCCGCAGCTCCGTTGAACTCGCTGGTGAGAAGCTCCACGTCCTTCTCATTCTCCAACCAGACACCGCCGCCACGATGCTCTACGTACCCATTCGGAGCATCTTCCGGGTCTGGGTACCGGATGATCATGATTCCGCCGGACATCGTGCCGTACGGGCCAACGACGAACGGAATCACCTGCAAGGTGATGTGCTCTTGCGCACCGATCACGAGCAGGTGCGCCAGCTGCTCCCTCATCACGTGCGGACCGCCTGCCATTCGACAGCTAGCCGCCTCATCGACAACCGCGTGTAGTTTGAGCGGTCGAGCCCCAGCGAGCCGTTTCTGTCGGTCCAGCCGAAGGCGGACGTAGTTGTCGATACGCACATCAGGCGTCAGGTAGTCCGCTCCACATTCAAACAAGGCAGTCATGTACGCACGCGTCTGCAACAACCCAGGCACCAGCGACGGTTCCAGAGTAAGTATGCGGTGCGCCTATCCGACCATTTCCAAGAATTCGCCCGACTCGCCGGAAAAACGCCGCGGCGGGCAGGGGACAGATCCTCGGCCCGCCGCGACAGGGGTGATCTCGGAGAGTTGGCCGGCGCGGATCGCGTCCACCTCGATCTCCACCAGCAGCGCCGGACTGGTCAGCGCGGACATCGCCACGAACGTGGACGCCGGCCGGGTCTCACCGGTCGGCGAATTCAGTCCGGTCCAGGGACGTCTTTCCCGCGAAACCACCGGTTGTCCGCGCGGCTACGAGGCCGGTGCCGCCGGCACCGGGGTCAGCCAGTCGGCGTGGTCGGGCCGGGCTCCGGTCACGGTCGCGTGGAACGCCGCCGCGATCGCGTCGAACACCGGCCGCGCCGCCGGGTAGGCGTGCTCGTCCAGCACGCTCACCGGGGCGAGTTCGCCGGCGGTGCCGGTCAGGAACACCTCGTCGGCCGCGCGCAGCTCGGCGAGGTCCACCGGCCCCTCCCGCACTGGAATGCCCAGCTCGCGCGCGAGCACCAGCACCGAGTCGCGGGTGATGCCGGCGAGCAGGTTGTCGGTCAGCCACGGGGTGACCAGGACACCGGCGCGGACCAGGAAGATGTTGGTGGTGGTGGCCTCGGCGACCCGGCCCGAGTCCGGGTCCAGCTGCACGGCGTCGTCGAACCCGGCGGCGACCGCGGCGGTCTTGGCCACCGCCGAGGTCACGTAGGTGCCCACGGCCTTGGCGCGCGGCGGGAACGACAGCGGCGAGGGCCGCCGCCACGGTGACACGGTCAGCCGCACCGGTCGGGGCGGCACCGGCGTCGGGCTCATCGGCCACATCTCGATGCCGAGCCGGAACCGCAGCCGGCCCAGGTCGATGGTGAGCAGCGGGTCCGGGCAGAACAGTCCCGGCCGGACGTAACAGCCGGGCAGCCCGGTGGCGGCGGCCGCGTCCACCACCGCCGCGCGCAGCCGGGCCAGCTCGTAGTCGTGGCCCAGCCCGAGCAGCCGGGCCGAGTTCAGCAGCCGGACCAGGTGGTCGTCGGCGCGGAACAGCGCGGGCCCACTGGCCGTGGCGTAGCAGCGGATGCCTTCGAACACCGCGGCGCCGTGCTGCACGCTGGTGCTGCCGAAGGGGATGTGCCGGCCGTGGTCGGGACCGTCCCAGAACGTGCGGACCGATTCCGGGGGCTTGGTCATGGCCTGCCTCTCAGCGTGGGGTTCCAGTGCTTCGGGTCCGACGTGTCCGATCCGACGTGTCCGGTCCGAGGGCCCTGATGCGCCTTCCCGCCGATGCACCCGCGCGGACCGAGCGACGAGACCGCGGTGGTGACCGACATCAGCAAGCCTTCGCCGGGCGGGAAAACCGCCAAGTAGCAACGGTACCGGCCGTTCGGTCTGCCCGACCGGACCTGGCCCGACCGGACCTGGCCCGACCGGATGCCGGACCGGATGCCGGACCGGGCGCCGATCTGGTGCGGCGTCGACCTGCGGGACGGCAACCAGGCCCGGCTCGACCCCGTGGACCCCGCGTGGAAACGCCGGATGCACGACCTGCTGGTCAACCTGGGACGCGCGGTCAGCCGCCGGCCACCGCGCGGCGGGCGAAGTCGAGTGAGCGGGTGACGATCTCCCGCACCCGCGCGTCGGGCAGGCCGTGCCAGGCGTGGTCGGCGCCGGGCACCAGCCAGAGTTCGGCCTCGGCGCCCACCGCGCGCAGGTGCTCGGCCAGCACCTGGCTGTGCGCGCAGGACACCAGGCTGTCGTCGGTGCCGTGGACGAGCAGGACCGGTGGGGCGGCCGGGTGGACGCGGGCCAGCGGGCTGGCCGCGCGGGCGGTGTCCGGCACGGTGGCCGGGGCCGCGCCGAGCAGCAGGGCCTCCGGGGTGGCCGGGTCGGCCGGGTCGTAGCCGGGCCGGGCCGTGGCCAGGTCGCTGGGCGCGTACCAGAGGACGGCCGCCACCGGCGCCGGGTCGGTGTGGGTGAGGGCGAGCAGGGCGGCGAGGTGGCCGCCGGCGGACTCACCCCACACCACGGTGCGGGCGGGGTCGATGCCCAGTTCGGCGGAGCGGGCGGTCAGCCAGTGCAGGGCGGCCCGCAGATCGTCCAGCTGGGCGGGGAAGCGCGCCTCGCCGCTGAGCCGGTAGTCCACGCTGGCCACGGCAAAGCCGGCCGAGGCGAGCTGGGCGAACGGCGCGGGCGCCCAGTCGCGCAGGCGCGGGCCCAGGTCGTCCCGCCGGCCGCGGCGCCAGGCTCCGCCGTGCACGAGCAGCAGCAGCGGCAGCCCTCCGCCGTCGGCCGGGGTGTCGGGCAGCCACAGGTCCAGTTCGGGTGGCCGGGTCCCGGGCAGGTCCGCGTACGGGACGCCGCGCAGCAGGCGCACGCCCGGCGCGGCGGGCGCGGCGGGTGGCAGCGGGGCCGTCTCCGGGTGCGGCGCGGCGATCAGCTCGCGCAGCGGCGGCCGTGCCTGGCTCATCCGATCCGCCACTGGTGGTCGGGCAGGAACCGCACGTCGTAGCGCTGCGGCACGGTGCCGAACTTGGCCGGCTCGGGCACCACCGGCGTGTGCGGCAGCCCGTGCTCCTGGGTGGGCGCGCCCAGGTTCTCGAAGAACCGCTCGAACGTGCCGCCGGGGCCGGCGGCGACGCCGACGATGCGGCTGTGGTGGCGCTCGATGCGGTAGGCGTGCGGGCAGTTCTTCGGCACGAACCCGAAGTCGCCGCTGGTCAGCAGCTTCTCGTACTGCTCGCCCCTGGTGTCCTCGACGAACAGCCGCACCGCGCCGTCGGTGATGTAGAAGACCTCGTAGGTGTCCGGGTGCAGGTGCGCGGGGATGATCTCGCCCTTGGGGCCCTCGCAGGTGAAGAAGTTGAAGGTGTGCTCGGTCTGCTCGCCGCCGGCGTAGATGGTGAACAGGTCGCCGAACAGGTGGGCGCGGTCGCCCTCGCCCTTCTCGATGAAGTACGGCTTGCCCGGCTCGGCCGGGATGCGCGAGGCAGGACGGTAGGGGGTGGCGAACTCCACGGTCATGGCTGGTCACCTCACGGGGACAAGTGTGTCAGGCTGCCTGACAATATACCCGGGAAGGCACAATCACGAGGTCCCGTTCACCCCTGAGAGGTCCTGATGAACGCCTCCGGCGCCCGCAGCCTCCCCCAGCTGCTCGGCGACGCCCGACGCTGGTTCGAGGACGCGCTGACCCAGGCCCTGGCCGAAGCGGGGGCGGCCCCGGTCTCCCCGACCCAGCTGGGACTGTTCGCCGTGCTCGACGAGCAGGGCACGACCGTGGCCGAACTCGCCCGCCGCATGGGCGTCACCCGGCAGACCGCGCACCAGGCGGCGCACGGGCTGATCGGGCTCGGCCTGCTGGAACAGGTCGCCGACCCCAGCTCCGCCCGGCAGCGGCTGATCCGGCGCACCGCCGAGGGCAGGCGCACCCACCAGCAGGCCGAGCTGCTCCTGGCGCGACTGGAACACGCACTGGCCCGCCGCATCGGCGCGGACACCCTCACCGCCCTGCGCACCGCCCTGGAGGCCGACTGGGGACCCCCGTCGCCCGGCCGCCCCGGGTGACCACGGGCCCGGCCGGCGGCGCGCCGTGGTCACCCCGCCGGCTCAGCTGGTCGGACTGGTCAGGCTGGCCAGCTCGGCCAGCACCTCCGACGCGGTGACCGGGTCCAGCTCGGCGAAGGTGCGGTTGCCCCGGCGCGGGTAGTGGCCGTACTCGTCCTCGCTCAGCCAGACCTCGCGGACCCGCTGCCACGAGTACTCGTGCACCATGCCCACGGCGATGCCCGGGTCCAGGTGCACCGCGACCGAGCCGCCGCCGGGCACGGGCCGGGTGATCCACGGCTCGAAGCCCGCGTCCATGGGCGCGCCGCGCCGCCACCCCCGCTTGGTCAGCCCCAGCAGCCGGTCGACGTCCACCGTGAGGTCGGCGAACCGGTCCAGCTGGTTGGCGGCCAGCTCGGCCGCGTCGAACCGGTGCACCTGGCGGTCCAGCTGCCGGAACGGCTGGAGGATCACGTAGTCGGCGAACAGCTCCGTCCACCCGGCCAGGTCCGCGCCCAGGTGCAGCGGGTGCGCCACGCCGACCAGCGCGTCCTCGGGCAGCGCGAACGCGTCGTCGCGCACGTCCGCCAGGGTGCCGTCCTCGGCCACCCGGAACGACCGCCCGTCCTCGGTCACCCACACCAGCCGCCGCACCAGGTGCCGCAGCAGCGGGTGTCCGGCGAGCAGGGTGTGGAACTCGGCCGCCGACCACCGGCGGCTCCGCACCATGGCCTGCTCCAGCCGGGCCACCTGGTCGGAGGCGATCCCCCGCACGTCCTTCTTCAGCTGGGTGAACCGCTTGTGCTCGGCGGGCGCCAGCTCCTGGTCGTCCTTGGCGCCCGGCTTGGGCAGGTCCTTGAGCCGCTTGCCGTCCTGGTCCAGCACGAACGGCTTGAGCTGCTCGTCGAAGCCCACGGTGAACCGGCGCGGTCCGTAGTCGATGGTCAGCGTGCCCGCCTCGGCCAGCCCGAAGTCCGGCACCAGCCGGTCGGCCAACTGCTCGGCGGTCAACCCCCGGTCGGCCGCGATGGCGCTGATCTTCTCCTGCGCGCGCTGCTGGAGCGCCTTGAACTTCACCCGCTGCGCGATGCGGTTCAGCGCCACCAGCGCCGCGTCGGTGCCGATCGCGGTCAGCACGTCGAGCCCGGCCACCGCCCGCTTGTGCTGGCCCTCGCCCGGCCACTGCCGGATCAGCGGGGCCAGCTCGCGCACCACGTCGTCGTCGCCGAGCAGCCCGAGCGCCGTCAGCACCCAGCCGTCCTTGGCCGGCATCCCGTTCTGCTGCCACAGCTGGAACAGCTCCCACGCGAACCGCGCCAGCGAGGCCGGGTCGCACGCCGCGCGCACCACGTCCACCCCGGGGTAGCGGCTCTCCGGGGTGCACATCGCCAGCATGGTGAGCAGGTGGCCGACGGCCGGCGCGGGCAGCGCCAGCCTGGTGCCGCGCAGCAGCACCCGGGGCAGCACGCCCACCTCGACCCAGTCACCGGGCACCGGGATCCTGCTGGGCAGCACCGTCAGCGGGTCCACCGAGAGCAGCTGGTCGATCGCCTGCTCCGCCTCGGGGCCGTACTCGCGCGCCGCGTCCCGCACCTGCTGCTCGGGGACCAGCCGCAGCACGGCCTCGGCCGCCCTGCGCCGCGCACCCGCCGGGCCCACCGCGTCCGGCACCAGCAACCGGGCGGCGTGCCCGGGGTGGCGCCGCAGCCACTCCCGGCAGACCTCGCGGGTCGCCTTCACCTTCACCGTCGCCAGCCGCTCGGCGACCACCCGCGCCACGTCCACCGACACCAGGGGCAGGATCAGCTCGTCGCGTTCCTCCCTGGGCTTCTCGTTGAGGTGCAGGGCGTGCGGGAGCGCGGCCACGCCGTACCGCCCCAGCAGCGCCTTGCCCAGCAGGCCGCTGTACCACGACTGGGTGGGCCGCCACCGGGACAGCAGCGGGCGGAGTTCGTCCACCGGGCCGGCCGTGAACAGCGCCTCCTGGTCGGTCGGCGAGAGCTTGCCGGCCTGGAACGCCTCGATCGCCGCGCCGAAGACGGTGATCCTGCTGAACGCGGGGAACGTCTTGGCCGCCCACTCGGCCTGCTCGCCCGGCTCCCACTCCACGGCCTGGTAGTCCGGCGGCGTGAGTCCCTTGACCACCAACGGTTTGCTGGTCTTCCGCTTGTCCGTCCACGGTGGACTGACCAGGACCGCCGGCAGCGCGTCGGCCGGCGCTTCCACGACGCTCGCGCGCTCCGCGCGCCACTGCTCGACGAACGCGCGCGCCTCGGCCGGCAGGTCGACCTGGTCGGCCAACTCGGGGTGGCGCTTCAGGTGGCCGGTCAGCAGGGCCCCGGCGCCGTCGCGCGCGGCGAACCGCCGCATCGCGAGCAGCGGGTACCGGCGGGCCATGTCGAGCAGGGCGGGCCGCACGCCCTTCCCGTCCACCCGGGACAGCAACTGGTCGACCGCCTCGGCGGTCGGGAACTCGACCAGCGTGCCCAGCACCAGCGCGCGTTCGTCGCCGTCCAGGTACGGCCGGTCGAGCAGGGACGCGAGGTAGGGGGCCAGGTCAGCACCGATCCCGTCGGCCAGGGTGTGGACGTACTCCCGCTCGGACAGGTGCAGCTGTCGGCCGAGGCCGCGTATCCAGGTGCTCATCCGCTCCAACTGCGCTGCCGAACCGAACGAGTGCGTCACCAGCCAGTCCGTGGGCTGGATGCCGGTCTGCTCGCACTCGTCGCACACCTGGTCGACCCAGTCCTGCCGGGTCGGCACCAGGTACACCGCGGCGAGCCGGGAACGCGGGTCGTCGCGCTGGGCTTCGACGGCGGCCACCGCCGCCGCGTAGTCGGCGTCCGACGCCGCCGCCAGCAGGGACCGCACCCGGCGCATGACCGGCTTGCCGGGCCAGCCGTGCCTGGTCTGCGGCACGTAGCGCAGCGCGTACGGCGGCTTCTGGTGGATCACGCGGTGCACGTCGACGCGGTAGGCCTCGACGGCCGCCCGCGCGGCGAACACCAGTCCGTGTTCCACCACCCACGCGTCAGCGACCCTCGGGAGCACGGCGGCCAGCTGGACGCGCGCCGGGTGCACGCTGTGCTCCGCCTTCCAGTCGTCCGGGCTGATCAGGCCGTAGGGTTCCGCTGTCTCGCACTCCAGCAGCGCGGCCAGCACCGCGGCGCCGGTCGGTGTCACCGCACCGGCGAGGTGCGCGCGGGCCGCGGCGACCAGCGTCGCGTCGCTGTCCGGGTGGGCGAGGATGGCCTCCAGCTTCGGCATCCAGGTGGCCAGCTCGGCCCGCACCGCCGCCACCGCGTCGGGCTCGGCCACCGCGGCGGACCGCACCCGCCCGCCGCGCCGCTCGTGCACGTGCGGCCGCCACCGGTCCGGCACGGTGAACACCGGCTCCGCCACCTCCGGTGCCCGCCCGTCCGTCACCGGCGGCTGCTCGGCACCGGCCACACCGTCACCGGCGAGTTCCCTCGTGCGCACGCCCCACTCCTCGTCCTGGCTCTGCTGACCTGACGGGGCGGACCGTACTGCCAGCGACCGACATCCCCGGCACCGAGCCGGTGCGCCCCGGACGGGCACCGACGGCTACAGGTCGGCCAGCACGCCACGCACGGTGGGCCACGCCGTGCTGAGCGGGTCGATCAACGCGAAGTGGCCCGCTCCCGGTACGGACACCAGCCGGGTCGCGGGGTGGGCCGCCGCGTAGGAGTGGGCGAGTTCGATCGGCACGATCGCGTCCTCGGTCCCGTGCACCAGCACGACGGGACGAGACGGCGTCGGCAGCCGGACCGGGTCGAGATCACCGTGTGGTTCGGGGGCCCCGCCGAGGAACGCCGCCACCGCGTCGACGTCCAGGGCCAGCCGGTGCGCGGCGACGAGGTCGGCGACGGGGGCGAGGGCCACGGTCGCGACCAGGCCAGGCGCTGGCGCGACGGCGGCCGCGTGCAGGGCGAGGTGACCGCCCGCCGAGTGCCCGACGACCACCACCCGCCCGCTGCCGGGCACCAGCTCGGGTACGGCGTGCAGGGCCAGGCGCACATCCGCGACGGTGGCCTGGGGCTGTCCCGGCGTTCGCCGGTACTCCACCGACGCCACGGTCCAGCCCTGCCGGCGAATGGCGTCGGCCAACGGCCAGGTGCCGCGGCGATCGTATTCCGGCCGCCAGAAACCACCGTGGACCACGACGGCCAGCGCGGGGTTGGGCACAGCGGGATCGGCGAACCACACGTCCGCCACGTGCGGCTCGTGGGTGCCGTACCGCAGGCACACGTCCGGAGCCGTGGCCGGGCGGGTCAACACGGAACGATCCTCGGTCATCCGTCCTCCACAGTGCACCGCCTGCGCGGCCCACCCAACGCGGGTTCGCGAAGTATATGAGGGAGCGTCTTTCCGCACGACGTTCGACGCCTCGCCGGCTGTCGCGCAGGCGGCGGGGAATCAGCTCACCGCGTGCTCCGCCTCAGACCGTCCTGATGATGCCGCCGTCGATGACGTAGTCGGCACCCGTGACGTTGGCCGCCCTGTCGGAGGCGAGGAACAGGGCCAGCGCGGCCACCTCGTCAGCCTCGCCGAACCGGCCGGACAGCGCGCCCATGTTCTGCGGCACGATCTCCGCCACCACCTTCTCCGGGGTGGTACCCGCGCCGCCGGCGATGATGTGGGCGAAGCCGCCGGGTCGGTCCAGAACGGGGTGCGCGACGGCGGGGTCGGGCAGCACGATCTCGATGGCCAGTTCGATGCACGCCTCGGCCAGCTCATCGGGAGTGTCCGGTGCCCGGCCTGCTGAGGGCTGATCCGCTCACAGCGGAGAAACCGCCGAACGGCACCGGGATGGCGGCATGGTCGGGGCATGACGAACAACGACAAGCCGCCGCTGTTCGACCACCGGCTCCGGGAACGGTTCTTCAGCCAGCGGGTCCTGGTCCTCGACGGCGTGCTCGACGACGACAACGGCACGGTGCTCGCCACCCAGCTGCTGTCCCTCGCCAGCGAGGACCCCAGGAAGGACGTCGCGCTGTGGATCCACTCGCCGGGTGGCTCGGTCCCGGCGATGCTGGCCATCCGCGACGTGATGCGGCTCGTGCCGTGTGACGTGGCCACGCTCGCGCTGGGGCTGGCGTGCAGCGCGGGCCAGTTCCTGCTGTCCGCGGGCACACCGGGCAAGCGCTTCGCCCTGCCGCACGCCCGCGTCCTGATGCACCAGGGTTCGGCGGGGATCAGCGGATCGGCGGTGGAGGTGGAGGTGCAGGCGGACGACCTGCGGCACACCCGGGACACCGTGCTCGGGATCATCGCGGCGGACACCGGTCAGCCGGTCGAGCGGATCTTCACCGACTCGCTGCACGACCGCTGGTTCACCGCCGAGCAGGCACGCGAGTACGGCTTCATCGACCACATCGTCACCGATCTCGCCCAGGTCGTGCCCGTGCGCACGCACGAGGTGGGGCTGCGCCCGACAGCGGGGAGCCACGCGTGAGCACCTACACCATCCCCAACGTCATCACGCGGTCTCCGGCCGGCGAGCGGATCATGGACGTCTACTCGCACCTGCTGTCGGCCCGGATCGTCTACCTCGGCACCCCGATCGACACCGGCGTGGCGAACGCGTTGATCGCCCAGCTGCTGCACCTGGAGGCGGACAACCCGGAGCTGGAGATCAACCTGTACATCAACTGCGAGGGCGGTGACCCGTCCGCGATGCTCGCGGTGTACGACACCATGCGCTACATCAAGGCGCCGGTGGCGACGACGTGCGTCGGCCAGGCGGTCGCGGCCGGCGCGGTGCTGCTGGCCGCGGGCGAGGCCGGGCAGCGCGCCGTGCTGCCGCACGCCCGGGTGGTGCTGCACCAGCCGGCGGCGCACGGCCGCGGCGCCATCCCGGACCTCATCCTCCAGGCCGACGAGGTGGTGCGGGTGCGCACCCAGCTGGAGGAGGTCCTCTCGGCGCACACCGGCCGTTCCGTCGCGGACCTGCGGCACGACACCGACCGGGACCGCGTGTTCGACGCGGTGGGCGCGGTCGGCTACGGCCTCGCGGACCACGTCCTCGACCGCCGCGCCTGAGACCGAGGGCTCAGGGACCGAGCGCTCAGGCGGCCATCAGCACGGGTCCCGCGGGCCGACGCCCGGGCGCGGGGCTCGCGCCTCGGCGCTGCCGGACCTCGCCCGCGATGCCGACCAGCAGGTCGGCCAGGCTGACGCCGAGCGCGCCGGTGACCGCGGCGATCATCTCGCTCGACGGCTCCTTGCGACCGCGTTCCATCTCGGACAGGTACTGCGGCGAGATGCCGGCCCGCCGCGCCACGTCGACGAGGCGGCCACCCTGCTGCTCCCTGGTCGCGCGCAGGCTCCGGCCGAGCAGCTCACGCCACAGCGGCTCCGGCTCGCGCTCCGGCGCGGGGGTGCGGTTCTGGTGGAAGTGAAGGATGTCCGCCATGACCGTCATCCTCGCACCCGTCCTGCCCCTGGACGCCGCGGTTCCGCTCCCGGCGGAACACACCCGCGGCCCGGCGCGGGGGCGCCCGGGTGCGGCCGGGGCACCACGCTGTCCCGCGGGTGAGTTCGGTGCGCGGGTCGCGGCTAGGCGTTGGCCGGCAGCGCCAGCACCACCTCGCGCTCGTTCTCGGGCAGGTAGTGGGCGGTGACCACGCGACCAACCTGAACGTGCTCGACGGCCCTGGGCGGCAGGAACCGGTCCACCTCGGCGGTGAAGCTCGACCCGTCCGGGCGGGTCACCACCAGGCCGACGCACACCCTGGCGTTGCCGTTCCGGATCTGCCCGGGAACGCTCAGCGAGGTCACCACCGCCTGCGCGGCCACCCCGCGCCGCGCGATCTCCAGCCGCTCCGGCGTGGTCAGCCCGTCGCGGACGGCCTGCTGGTTCAACGCCTCCTGGGCGGCCGAGGTGTCGCCGGAGCGGTCGACCGCCACCCGGTCGGTGCGCCCCGGCAGGTAGCGCACGGGCAGCAGCGCGCCCGGCCGCAGCAGCGCCACCTCGGTCAGCGGCACGACCAGCCTGGCCTGGGAGTCGAACACCTGCCCGTCGGCGGTGCGCACGGTGAGGTCGACGCGCACCTCGGGCTGGTCGTTGACGCTCACCCCGGTCGGCGCGGCCGCGACCACCGTGCCGACGCCCACCAGGCCGTCGCGGAACTCGGCGCCGTCGCGGTCGGCGATGGCGGCGAACACCCTGGTGAGGGTGAACGCCGTGGGCAGCAGGCTGATCGCGCCGATCGGGGCGATCAGCTGCGGTCCCACCCACGCGGCCAGGCCGGGCTCGCCGCTCTGGTTGGTGATCCCGTACCAGAGGTAGAAGCCGAACGCGGCGAGCAACACCAGCAGGACGGACGAGCGCACGAGGTTTCGCACGGAACTGCCTCCAACGTCAGGGAGCCGACGCCGGTGACGCTAGGCGGTCGCGCCGCCCTACCAATCCCAGGTTCGCGCCGAGCAGCCCGGGGGCGCTCAACCGGTTGACCGACCGACGCGGGATCGCAGCCGGTGGAAGATCTCGCCGAGCTGGGCCACCTCGTCCGCGCTGAGCGCGTCGAAGACCAGGCGCCGCACGGTCCGCACGTGGCCGGGCGCGGCACGCTCGATGGCCGCCCGCCCCGTCTCGGTGATGCGCACGAAGGCACCCCGGCCGTCGTCCGGGCACCCACGCCGACTCACCAGGTCCCGCTTCTCCATCCGCGCGACGTGGTGCGACACCCGGCTGCGCTCCCACTGCAACGCCGCGGCCAGCTCGGACACCCGAATGCGTCCTTCGGCGGAGTCGGTCAGCACGACGAGCACCTGGTAGTCCGCATTGGACAGTCCGGCGTCGGCCTGTGTCTCGCGGTTGAGCGTTGCCAGCAGCTCCGCGTTGAGCCCCATCCACTGCCGCCACATGCGCTGCTCGTCATCACTGAGCCACGGGACGTCGTTCACTCCAGCCACCCGAGCAGTCTAGCAAAGTAGGTGACATGTCATGTATGGTCCATGTCATATAGGTGACACGTCACCTACATGAGCGGCGCTCACACCGACAAGGGGTTTGACCGTCATGACCGACTCGAAAGTCGTGCTCATCACCGGAGCGAGCAGCGGCATCGGCCAGGCCACCGCGCTGCGGCTCGCCAGCCAGGGCCACCACGTCGTCCTCGGCGCCCGCCGCACCGACCGCCTCGCCGCGCTGGCCGAGCGGATCCGGGACGCGGGCGGCAGCGCCGACCCACACCACCTCGACGTCACCGACCAGCAGAGCGTCACCACCTTCGTGGACACCGCCGTGGCCCGGCACGGCCGGATCGACGTGCTCGTCAACAACGCCGGGGTCGGCCCGCTGTCGCGGCTGGACGCGTTGTTGACCGACGAGTGGAACCACACGATCGACGTCAACATCCGCGGCCTGCTGCACGGCATCGCCGCGGCGTTGCCCCACTTCCAGCGGCGCGGCGCCGGCCACTTCGTCACCATCGCCTCGGTGGGAGCCCACGAGGTGATGCCCACCGGCGCGGTCTACTGCGCCACCAAGTACGCCGCCTGGGCCATCACCGAGGGCCTGCGCCTGGAAGTCAACCCGAGCATCCGCGTCACCACGATCTCCCCCGGGATCGTCGAGTCCGAGATCGCCGACGCGACCACCGATCCGGCCACCCGGGAGGCCATCCGCGCCTTCCGGAAAACGCCCATCTCCGCCGACGCGATCGCGGCCGCCATCTCCTACGCCATCAGCCAACCGTCCGACGTCGACGTCAACGAGATCGTCATCCGCCCGACCACGCAGCGCTAGCGCCCAGGCCCGCCAGGCCGGGCCCGACACCGGAACGACTGTCCACTTGAGACAACGCCCGCCACGTTCCCACCAACCGAGGAGTTCACGAACGTGACCACCCCACTCGGAATCGGCCTCCCGCAGAACCACCACTACAACGTCGGCAGGGACGTGCCCGACGTGGCACGCGCCGTCGAGCAGATCGGCTACGAGAGCGTGTGGGCCTACGAACGGGCCCTCTTCCCCGAGCCCGCGACCCAGGGCCTGTTCGGCATGCCCGGGGTGGACTGGCCCGACAGCTACCGTTCCGTGGCCGAACCGCTGATCACGCTGGCCCTGGCCGCCTCGGCCACCGAACGGGTCCGGCTGGGCACGTCGGTGCTGGTGGCGCCGCTGCACCAGCCGTTCCAGCTGGCCAGGACCCTCGCCACGCTGGACGCGGCGAGCGGCGGCCGGGTGGTCGCGGGCTTCGGCACGGGGTGGTCCCTCGACGAGTACGCGGCGGCCGGCATCCGGCCCTTCGAGGCGCGCGGCACGGTGCTGGACGAGGTGATCGGGGTCTGCCGGGCGGTGTGGGGGCCGGACCCGGTGAGCTACGACGGTGAGATCACCCGGATCTCCTCGGCCGTGGTCGGCCCCAAGCCCGCCCGGCCGATCCCGATCCTGTTGGCCGCCAGCAACAAAGCCGCCCAGCGCAGGGTCATCGACCACGCCGACGGCTGGCTGCCACTGGCCCTGGGCGCCGAGCGGACCGCCGCCCAGTGGCGCGCGCTGCGGGAACTGGCGGCCGAACGCGGACGCACCAGGCCGATCCAGACGGTGCTGCGGGCCAACGCCGAGTACACCCCCGAGCCGTACCGGGGCTCCGACCGCGCCCTCTTCCAGGGCAACGCCGAGCAGATCGTCGAGGACCTGGTCCCGCACGCCGCGATCGGCTTCGACGAGATCCTCATCGACCTGCAGCGGGGCCCGCGCGACGCCCAGGAGTTGGTCGACGTCGCCGCCGAGGTGTACGAGAAGGCGCGCGCGGCCGGGGTCTGAACACCGCGCGGCCCGCCCAGCGATGACCCGGGGACGCGGCCCCTGTTGTTGGTCGAGCGCGCGGAGGCCGCGGTCCCGGTCGCGGCGACCCTCACCACGGTGCCCCGGACACCGTGGTGAGCGGCCAGCGCCCGGATGTCTCCAGGAGTTCCCGCGGGGTGGGGCTCCCGTCAGCCGAGCCTCATCCGAGGCAGGACCGGACGGCTTCGGCCAGGTTCATCGCCCGCGGGTCGTCCGGCCGGAAGGACCAGTGGTTCGTGACGTAGGCGAAACCGACAGCGGCATCGGGGTCCGCGAAGGCGACCGATCCGCCGGAGCCCGGGTGGCCGAACGACCCCGGCCCGACCATCGGGTACGGCGGGCAGGCCCGCCAGAACCCGAGTGACATGTAGAAGGAGCGGTCAGCCGGGATGTTCAACCCCGGTGGCAGCCCGTACATCGGCGTCGTGTCGGTCTGGACGGCCGTCGCCCTCTCGACCGTCGCCGGATCCAGCAGCCGCCCCCCGTCGACGTCGCTCACCGTGGCGGCGTACATCCGGGCCAGCGATCGCGCGTCCGCGACCATGTTCGCGGCCGGGAACTCCGCCGCCCGCCAGGCACGCGTGGTGAAGTACCCGGTCGCGTTGTCCAGTGCGCCGCCCAGCTCGCCGGCGCGGGCCTGCACCGAGTCCGGACCCCACACAGCGTTGACCCACGCGGTGACCGTGTCCTCGTCGAGCCCGGTCACCTTGATCATCCCCGCGAGCAACTCCGCCACGCTGAACGGAGCGGCGTAGTGGAGCGCGGCCACCCGGTGCTCGTGTTCCTCAGGCAGTCCGATCCAGGCGCTCAGTCCGAGCGGGGCGGCGACCTCGTCGGCGAAGAACGTGCCGAGTGACTTGCCGGAGATCCGCCGCACGACTTCCCCGACCAGGAAGCCGAACGTCATGCTGTGGTAGACGTGCGCCGTGCCCGGCTGCCACAACGGCGGCTGTGCCTCGACCGCACGGATGACCGGGTCCCAGGCGCAGGCCTGCTCGAACGTCAACGGCCCGTCGACGACCGGCAGACCGACCTGGTGTGACAGCAGCCAGCGCACCGGAATCCGGTCCTTGCCGTTGGCGCCGAACTCCGGCCAGTACTCGACCACCGGCGCGTCCAGATCCAGTTCGCCGCGCTGTGCGAGCAGGTGGGCGCAGATCGCGGTAGCGCCCTTCGTCGTGGACGCGACCTGGACGATGGTGTTCTTGCCCCACGGTCGGTTCGCCTCGCGATCGGCGAGACCGTCCCACAGGTTGACGACGGGACGGCCGCCCACGTAGACGCTGCACGCCGCGCCGACCTCGCCGGGATTTCCCTCGAAGTTCGCGCGGAACGCGTCGGCGACCTTGCCCCAGCCTTCCTCGACACCGTTGTCGGCACCGCTCGCGGAGCCCGCACCCGGCCCGCCCGTTGACCCGGTCGGACGCCCACCGCGTTCCTGTTCGTCGGCGGTCCCGCCTGTCGTGCCTGCCATGCCACAATCCTTTCTGGATGATCGGAAACTGAGGGGATCTGGGATTTCCGGAGCGGACCTGCGCTCGAACAGACTGGAACGCGCGTGTTGCTGGACCGGTGCGGCCGGGGGTGGTGTTCGGCCGCAGAGCCACCTGTCCGAGTGGCCCCGGCTGCGCGTGCTGAGCGGTTAGACTTTGGTCGGCAGTTCTACCGTGCTCTGCTGTAGCGGGCGCGGCCTCGGGAGGGTGTTCCCGCACCCTCCCGGGGGTCCGTCCACTATGGACGGCTCCTACTCGCAGAAGACACGCACTTTGGCGTCGGGCTGGTCGACGTCCACGACCAGCTCGTCGAGGTGCTCCACGAGCGCCTCAAGCTCGTCGGGCTTGAGCTGGGTCAGGTCGATCGGCAGGCCCGACTTGCTCAGTCCGGCGTTGGCCCGTTCCAGCACCTGCGGTGGGAGCACAGCCGCCAGCCGCACGCCGGCCCGCAGCAGCTGCAGCGGCACCCGCACGTTGATCTGCCCCGACTCGCCGTCATCGAGGGTGTCCACCATCACCCGCAGGTACTTCGCTCTGCCCCTGGGCCGGGTGTCGGAACTCGACGCCACCGGCGGCTGGTCCCGTTCGAGCGCGGTGATGAGCTGATCCGCCTCCGTCGCGGTGATCTTGCCCTCGGCCAGCAGGTCGAGAACGTCCCTGCGCTGTTCGTTCACGGAAATTTCTCCTATCGGATGGTGACGAGCACGGCCGAGCGGCCCAGCCCGATGTCGAGCTGGGTGCCGGGCAACGCGGAGATCACGCGCCAACCGCTGCCCAGCGCCCGCGCCACGCTGATCCGGTACACGCGGCAGGCCGCGGCCGCCGCCAGCACGGCCAGGACCAGGACCGGTGCGAGCACGAGCACCACGGGCAGCACCGGTACCCAGATCCGGACGGGGCGACGGTTCACCCGGGTGACCCGCACGGTCACCAACTGCGGCATCACCCGCGTCCCTCCAGTTCGGACAATGCCTGCTGGGTGGTGATCTCGCCACGGCGCAACCGGTTGATGACCTCCGCCGGCGGCGGCGCCGGATCGGTCTCGACGAAGTCGAGCAGCCGGGTGATCCGGTTCAGCCGGGATTTGACCGTGGGGTAGCTCACCCCGAAGATCCGCTCCATCTCCTTGATGGAACCGTGGCACCGCACGAACGCCGTGACGAAGACCTGGTCCTCGACGGTGAGCTGAGCCAGTTGCGGCAGCTCGAACTCGCCCTCGATCGCGATGCCGCTACCGGCCAGGCGCACTCGCTCGACAACGAACGGCTGGCCCTGGGTCAGGTTCGTGAGTTCCTGCCAGTCCCTGGCCCGCTCTGTCATATCTCAAGTTTTACGCCCCAGGACTTCAACTTTCAAGAGTTCCACCTTAATTTTCTTAAACCCTCGGCGCTTCCGGAGCCCCTGCCGGTCCACTGCCAGGGCAAGGTCGACGGTGACGCACTTGCATCCGGTCGCCGCTTGGTACATAGTTGGTTTGAACCAACCAACCGTTTCGGGGATGGGGTGCGGATGGAACAGGCGTCAGGCGGCGAGGACAGCCCACCCCGCCCGCAGCGCGCGGCCGTCGACGGAGTGGCGGCGGCGCTGGCCACGGTGGGCAACTGGATGTTCTCCCCGGCCACGCGGCGCAGGATCATGGCCTCTTCCGGGCTGGAGCTGTCCTTGGGGGACTACACCCTGCTGGCCCAGGTGTCGCTGCACGCGCCGGTGCGGCTGTCGGTCCTGGCGGAACTGATGGAGGTGGACAAGTCCACCCTGTCGCCGCCGGCCAAGCGCCTGGAGTCACGCGGGTTCATCGAACGTCAGCCCGATCCGACCGACGCCCGGGCCCAACTGGTCAGCGTCACCCGGGCCGGCAAGCTCGCCATCAGCAAGCTCTGGAAGGCGCGCACGTCCGCCATCGCCGCCCTGTTGGCCGACTGGGAGGAGGCTGACATCGAGCAACTGGCCGCGAGCCTCAGCGCGCTCAGCCAAGCGATCAAGAAGGGGCAGTGAGCCCGGAACGGTCCTGTCGCTGACCGTCTCGACACCCGCGACCGCGGCCACGGAGAAGTCCGGTGCCGCCGCTGCCGCACGCCGCTCGGCGGGCGCCGTCTTCCCTCGGCCCGGACCAGGGCTGCCGTAGTCCCCGCTGGTCCCGGTTCTCGCGCCGCGAACACGGCGCGGCCGACCGCGCGTCCCCGTCGTCGCGCACACCCAACACCGCGTTCCCACCAAGGAAGTGATGTACATGCGTGCCGTTGTGCTGCACGAGTTCGGGCCTCCGGCCCACCTGCGCGTCGCGGACGTGCCCACACCGGTACCGGCGGCGGGCGAGGTCGCCGTGCAGGTGGCCGCGGTCGGCGTCCAGTTCCTGGAGACACAGGTCCGCGCGGGGACGATGCGCGGCGCGCTCGGCGGCGCGCCCCTGCCGGTGATCCTCGGCAAGGAGATCGCCGGGCAGGTCACCGAAGTCGGTCCCGGCGGCGACATCTCCCTGATCGGCGCCCGGGTCCTGGCCAGCACCACGGGCTTGGGCGGGTACGCCGAGACCGCCGTCGTCCCCGCCGGCTCCCTCGTCCCGGTCGTCGACAACGTCGGTCTGCCCGAGGCCGTCGCCCTCTACCGGTACGGCGTCACGGCCCAGGGCCTGGTCGGGGCGGCCCGGGTGAGCGCGGGTGACCGGGTCCTGGTGCTGGCGGCCGCGGGTGCCGTCGGCACGATCCTGGTGCAGCTGCTCAAGCGGGCCGGGGCAACGGTCGTCGCGGCGGCCCGAGGCGAGCGCAAGCTCGCCCTGCTCCGCGAGCTGGGCGCCGACCACGTGGTGGACTACACCCTCACCAACTGGGCGGGCCAGGCTCGCGACGCCGTGGGCGGCTCGCTGGACGTGGTCTTCGACCACGTCGGCGGACCGCTCGGCCGCGAATCGTTCGAGCTGCTCACCCCGGCTTCCGGGCGCCAGATCGCGTTCGGCTTCTCCAGCGGCACACCGCTGGATGTGCGACCCATGGAACTGGTCGGCCGGGGCCTGACCCTGACCGGGTTCAGCGCGGGCCACCTCTGGAGCAGGCCCGCCCTCGCCCGCGACCTGGCGACCGAGGTCCTGCAGCTGGCCGCGGCCGGACAGCTCACCCCGGTGATCGGCCAACGCTTCCCGCTGGAGCGGGCGGCCGACGCGCATGCCGCCATCGAGGCGCGCGAGACCGTCGGCAAGACCCTGCTCATCCCCTGACCACATCCCGAAACGCCCCGCCGGTCCCGGCACGGAACCCGCGGGTGAACAGCACAACCGGTTTCTAGCAAGGAGTCCACCCACCATGTCCGCTGCTCCCAAGATCTTCGTCGTCGGTGCCACCGGAATGCTCGGCGGCCAGATCGTGCAGGCCCTCCTCGACCAGGACGCCCCCGTGCGGGCCCTGGTGCGGCCCGGCACCAGCGAGGAGAAGCTGAACTCCCTGACCGCCCTGCAGGCCGACGGCCTGGAGGTGGTCGAGGGCGACATCACCGATCCGGCCGAGCAGCTGGCCGAGGCCATCGGCGACGCCACGACCGTGATCTCCGCCGTCCAGGGCGGCCCCGACGTGATCGTGGACGCGCAGACCAACCTCCTGCGTGCCGCGGAGAAGGCCGGCGTCCAGCGGTTCATCCCGTCCGACTTCGCCATCGACATCACCAAACTGGACGACGACGACAACGTCATGATCGGCTGGCGCCGGCAGGCCGCGCGCGTCGACACCAGCCTTGAGGTGGTCTCCGTGCTCAACGGGGCCTTCTACGAGGTGATGACCGGCTTCATGGGGCTCATCGACTGGGAGCAGGGCACCCTGTCCCACTGGGGAGACCCCGACCAGCCGCTCGACCTGACCTCGGTGCCCGACACCGCCGCCTACACCGCCGCCGTCGCCCTCGACCCGACCGCCACCGGCACGCTGCGCTTCGCCGGTGAGGTCGTGTCGATGCGCCAGTTCCACGACGCGGTCCAGCGCGGCTCCGGTCGCACCCTGCGCCTGGTCAACCTCGGCAGCGCCGACGAACTGCGTGCGGAGATCAACCGCCAGGCGGCGCTCACCCAGAACCCGTTCGACTACGTGGCGCTGCAGTACCAGTGGTGCATGGTGACCGGCAAGGCCAAGTTCGACACCCTGGACAACGCCAGGTACCCGCAGGTCACGCCGCTGCCGCTGACCGAGTTCGTCCGCGTCAACGCCCCCGCGCTCTGACGCGCCGTCCGGTGAGCCGGTACGCGGTCCCAGCCTGGTGGACGACCGCCTACCGGCTTGCCTCTCGGCCAGCACGGCGGGATGCCCCCGGCGCGTCCCGGTAGGTCGTCCCGCGGGTGAGTCCGCCATCCCCGGCCGCTCAGCGAGCGGACCCGCCGCCCCGGGTGGTCAGCGCGAGCAGTTCGGCCGCCGGTCCGACGAGGCGGCGCCCGCCGGGCCAGACCGCGCGCAGCACGCGGGAGAAGTCCATCCCCTCGACCGGCACCCGGACCAGTCGGCCCTCGGCCAGGTCGGTGGCGACGACCAGCTCACTGATGATCGCGGGCCCCGTGCCCGCGACGACCGCGCTGCGCACCGACGCCGCCGAGCCGAGTTCCACGTGCGGCTGGAGCTGGCCGGCTCCGGCGTGCCGGAACGCCCGCTCCGCGGTTTCCCGGGTGCCCGAGCCGGGCTCGCGCACCACGAGCGGTGTGGCCGCGAGTTCGGCGGGCCGCAGCGGCCGCTTCCGCCGCGCCCACGGGTGCTTCGGGGGCACCACGACCACCAGGTGATCAGCGGCGACCGTCCTGCTGGACAGGCCCTTCGGCGCGCTCGGCGACTCGATGAACCCCAGGTCGATCTCGCCCGCCGTGACCAGCTCGACCACGTGCTCGGAGTTCGTCACCTGCAGGCCCAGGTACAGCTCGGGCCGCCGCCGGCGCAGCTCACCCACCCACACGGGCGCGAAGTGCTCGGCGATCGTCATGCTCGCGGCCACCCGCAGCTCCGCGTCGCGCTTGCCGCGCAGCGCCTCGGCGCGGGTGAGCAGCCCGTCGACCTCGTCGAGCACCCGCTGCGCCGAGTCCACCACCGCGCACCCGGACGGGGTCAGGCGCGAACCGCGCCGCGTGCGGTCCACCAGCACCAGACCCAGCCTGCGCTCCAGGGTGGAGATCCGCTTGCTCGCCGACGGCTGGGCGATCCCCAGCTCCTCGGCCGCCCGGCCCAGGCTGCCCAGATCGCGCACCAGCACCAGCAGTCGCAGCGACGCGACGTCGACAGTCATACCCCGAGGGTATGAGCACCTGCCCGAACACCGGCTACCGGCTCCCGGCAGCGCGCAGCAGGCTTGCCGGCATGGCCACCACCACCTCGGCTCACACACCACACCCCACGCCGCGCGGCACCCCCGCGCGACTGGTCCCCGGCGTGCTGGTGACCGCGGTCGGCGTCGCCGCCGCGTACGCCCTCAGCCTCGTGCTCCCGGCCGTGAGCGCGCTCGTCCTGGCCGTGGTGCTCGGTGTGCTCGCCGGCCACCTGCCCCTGCTGCCCCCCTCGGCGCGCCCGGGACTGGCCTGGGCCACGCGCCGGCTGCTGCGCGTCGGCGTGGTGCTGCTCGGGCTGCAACTGTCGGTGACCCGGCTGCTCGGCCTGGGCCTCGGCACGCTCGGGGCCGTGGTGTCCACCGTCGTGGTGACCTTCCTCGGCACCCTGCTGCTCGGCCGGCTGCTCGGTGTGTCGCGCGGACTGAACCTGCTGGTGGCCACCGGTTTCTCCATCTGCGGCGCCTCGGCGATCGCGGCGGTGGAAGGCGTCGTCGACGCCGAGGACGAGGACGTCGCCACGTCCGTCGCGCTGGTGACCCTCTACGGCGGGCTGGCCATCGCGGCCGTGCCCGCGGTCGGCGCCTGGCTCGGGCTCGCCGGCCCCGGGCTGGGCTCGTGGGCCGGCATGTCCGTGCACGAGGTCGCACAGGTCGTCGCCGCGGCCTCGCCGGCCGGGGCGGCCGCGGTGACCACGGCGGTGATCGTCAAGCTCGGGCGCGTGGTCCTGCTCGCACCGCTCGTGGCCGTCGTCGGCATGGCCGAGCGCAGGCGTTGCCCCGACACCGGCGGCAGGCGCCCGCCGGTCGTGCCCCTGTTCCTCGTCGGGTTCCTGGCCATGATCGCCGTGCGCAGCACCGGGCTGCTGCCGGCGCCGGTGCTCGACGGCGCCGCCACGCTCACCACCCTGCTGCTGGCGGCGGCCCTGTTCGCGCTGGGCACCACCGTGCGGATCCCCGCCCTGGTGCGCACCGGCGCACGGGCGGTGCTGCTCGGCCTGTGCTCCACCCTCCTGATCGGCACCACCGCCTTCGTGTGCCTGCGCCTGTTCACCTGAGCGGGAGCCCGGGCCGGGCGGACCCGACGACCGGGAAGCAGGTGTGGGTGAGGGTCCCGGAGATCCGCCAGACGCGGTCGGCGTCGTCCGCGCCGCGCAGCCGGGAGTGGACGGCCTGCTCGGCGGGCGGGCCGGCCAGGTGCCCGAGGCCGCTGGGGCCGCACCGGCGGGCGCCGCGGGCGTCCGGCGAGGTGGCGGCCAGCGGCGTTCGCCCGGTCAGGCGGGCACTCCGCTAGTAGCCGACGGTGAAGTGCTTGTCGCCGCGCGGGTTCTCCAGTTCGTCCAGGACGGCCACGGCGAGGTCTTCGGCGGAGATGTGGGCCGTGCCGTCGGGGCCGGTGACGAGGGTGGTGGTACCGCGTCGGTAGCTCCCGGTGCGGCGCCCCGGTTCGAGGATGGCGGGCGGGCTCAGGTAGACCCAGTTGGCCGGGTGTGCTCGACAGGCGTCCAGTTGCGCGGCGCTGGCCGCGGCGATGGTGCGCACCGCGGCCGGCACGTACCGCGGGCTGTCGAGGACGAGCCGGTCGGGGTGTTCCGGGAGGCGCAGGGGCGCGGCGCCACCGACGACGAGGATGCGGGTCCCGGCCGTCGCGGCCGCGTCGAGCAGAGCCGTCGTGGTCGCGGTGACGGTGTGCTCCTGCCCGGGGGCGGGACGGGTCGCGGCCACGACGGCGTCGGTGCCGGCGAACAGCGCGCTCATCCGGTCCGGGTCGTTCGCGTCGCCCGCCACGGCGGTCACGTCGGGTGGCGGCACGACCGACCGCGTGTTCCGGAACACCGCGACGAGGTCGTGGCCGCGGCGCACGGCTTCGGTGACGACGCGCGAGCCGACCATGCCGGCGGCTCCGACAACGGCGATCTTCATCAAGGTGTCCTTGTCGTTGTGCGGGTGGAAACCGAGGAGGGTGCGGGCAGTTGTCCCGCGAGGATCGCGGCGAGGGAGAACCCGAAGCCCACGAGTTGGACCGGGCCGAGGGTCTGGCCGAGCAGGACGGCGCCGAGCACGGCGGCGACCAGCGGCGACAGCAGGCCGAGCACCGCCACGGAGGTGACCGGCAAGGTGGTGATGCCGCGGAACCACAGCATGTAGGTGAGCAGCCCGCCGACCAGGCCCAGCCAGAGGTAGCCGAGGGTGGCGCTCAGGTCGATCGCGGGTGGCGCGCCCTCCACCAGGAAGGTGACCGGCACCAGGAACAGGCCGCCCGCGGTGAGCTGCCAGCCGGTGAAGGCCAGCGGACCGACCTCGGGCGGCCGTCCCCAGCGCTTGGTGAGCGTCACCCCGAGCGCCATCGAGGCCGCGCCGGCCAGGCCCGCCACGATCCCGGCGACGTCGAGCGCCGCGTTCGGCCCGACCACCACCAGGCCGACGCCGACGACCCCCACCACACCCCAGGCGAGGCGCCAGCCGGACAGGCGCTCGTGGAGCACGGTGACCGCGAGGACGGCGACGATGAGCGGCTGGGCCGCCCCCAGGGTCGCGGCAACCCCGCCCGGCAGGTGCTCGGCCGCGATGAACAGCAGTGGCAGGAACAACCCGATGTTCAGCACACCGAGCACCGCGGCCTTCCCCCACCACGCGCCCCTCGGCAGCGTCCGGGTGAGCGCCAGCGCGATCAGGCCGGCGGGCAACGCGCGCAGCAGGCCCGCGAACAGCGGGTGTCCCGGCGGGAGCAGTTCGGTGGTGACGACATAGGTCGTGCCCCACACCACGGGGGCGATCGCCGTCAGCGCGGTGCGCGACAGCTTTCCGTTGAACGCACCGCTACCGGCTTCGCCTGGCGAAACCTCCGGTGCTGCTGTACTTGTCACGCCGGCAATTCCACCCGGACGCGATCAATGAGTCCAACACATGTTTGTCATTCCATCGATCGCGAACCAAGATAGATTCGTGGAACTCCAGCAGCTGCGCTACGTCGTCGCGGTCGCCGAGACCAACAGCTTCACCCGCGCCGCCGAACGCTGCCTGGTCGTCCAGTCCGCGCTCAGTCACCAGATCGCGCGGCTGGAACGGGAACTGGGCGTGAAACTGTTCGAGCGCACCAGCCGCCGGGTGCGGCTGACCCCGGCCGGCTCGGCGTTCCTCCCGGCCGCCCGCCAGTGCCTGGACGCCGCCGAGCGCGCGGTCGCCGAGGCCGCCGCCGCAGTCGGTGAGGTGCGCGGCCGGCTCGCCGTGGGCCTGATCCCCACGGTCGCCGCGGTGGACATCGCGGCCGCGCTGCGCGAGTTCCGCCAGCGCTACCCGCAGGTGCGCATCAGCCTGCACGTGGGCGCCAGCGATGACCTCGTCGAGCAGGTCAAGCAGGGCGTCACCGACGTGGCGTTCCTCGGCCTGCCCACCACCGCGCAACCCCACGGCGTCGTCGCCCACGCACTCGCCCGCGGCCGACTCGTCGCCGTGGTCGCACCGGACCACCCGCTCGCCACCGAACCCACGGTCAACCTGCGCCGGCTGGCCACCGAGGTGTTCGTGGACCTCCCGGCCGGAACAGCCGGACGCGCCCAGTCCGACCAGGCCTTCGCCGCCGCCGGCCTCACCCGCGACGTCGCCTTCGAAGTGACCACCGCGGACCTGATCGCCCGACTCGTCGGGCAGGGCCTCGGCATCGGCCTGCTCCCCGCCGCCTACGTGCCGCAGCTCACCGGCGTGACCACCATCGAGGTCACCGACGCGCCGACCCGCGTCGAGTACGTCGTGTGGAGCCGCTTCACCCGCACCCCCGCGGCAACCGCTTTCCTCGCCATCCTCGACATCCCGACCGAGAACCGCCCCGACTCCTGACCCGGTCGGACACGCCGCGCGTGCCGGTCACCGCCGCGACCTCGAATCGGGCGAGGCGTCGGCGAACATGGGCGGGCAGCCGTCCTCGACGGCTTCGGGGCGGAGTTCGTAGTGCCAGGGCTCGTTGCGGTAGATCTGGCAGAGCCCGTACCTGGCGCCGTGCTCGGACAGCCACGCCCTGGCAGCGGGGGGCCAGACGTCCACCGCGTCCCCCGACACGTGCGCGGACCTGTCCGGAGTGGACACCCAACGGGCGGCTTCCTCTTCCGAGCCGTACTTCGCAATCGCCTCGCGGAGCAGTTGTTCCTGATATTCCCGGGAACGCCAGCCACCGTTGACGAAGATCTCGACCCCGTCGCCCTCGGCGTCGATCGCAGCTCGGCGCAGCGCACCGAGAAGAGCGGGATCGAGGTTGGCCACGGCCGGGGTCTCGTCATCGAAGACCGGCACGGGGGCAGGAACAGCGCCGTGTGCCACGCCGAGGGCACGCCGGGCCGGCGAGGAGGACGAGACCGGCGGCACCGGGGTGTGGTGGGCCGCTGTTCGTGCTGGTTCGCTGCGGGACATGCCTCCAGTGAAGGCAGCGCGGTGTTGCCGGCGCGTACCTGATTTTCGATATGCCGGCGATATGCGCCGGCTCGTAGCATCGAAGGATGCGTGTGTTGATCGTCGAGGACGAACCGTACATGGCGGAAGCCATCCGTGATGGCCTGCGCCTGGAAGCGATCGCGGCGGACATCGCCGGTGACGGCGACACCGCGCTGGAACTGTTGCACACCAACGCCTACGACATCGCCGTCCTCGACCGGGACATTCCCGGCCCCAGCGGTGACGAGATCGCCGAACGCATTGTCGCCTCCGGCAGCGGAATGCCGATCCTCATGCTCACCGCCGCCGACCGTCTCGACGACAAGGTCACCGGGTTCGAACTCGGCGCCGACGACTACCTCACCAAGCCCTTCGAACTCCGGGAACTCGTGCTCCGGCTCAGAGCGCTCGACCGCAGGCGCGCCCACAACAGGCCACCGGTGCGGGAGATCGCCGGTCTGCGGCTGGATCCGTTCCGCCGCGAGGTCTACCGGGACGGCCGCTACGTCGCGCTCACCCGCAAGCAGTTCGCCGTGCTCGAAGTCCTCGTCGCCGCCGAAGGCGGTGTGGTCAGCGCGGAAGATCTGCTGGAACAGGCGTGGGACGCGAACGCCGACCCCTTCACCAACGCGGTGCGCATCACCGTGTCAGCACTGCGCAAGCGCCTCGGCGAACCCTGGATCATCGCCACCGTGCCCGGCGTCGGCTACCGCATCGACCCAGCACCTGACACCGGACGTGGGGGGAAGGGGTCGTGAACAGGAAGCCTGGCTTGAGCGTCCGGCTGAAACTCACCCTCAGCTATGCCGGGTTCCTCATGCTCGCTGGCGCCCTGCTGCTCGTGGTCGTGTGGGTGTACCTGCTGCGGTACGTACCCGCGGTGATCGTCAACCCGTCGTTCGAAGCCCGTCGTGCTGCCGGGCTGTCGTACGTGCCCGACCGCTACGACCTGTTGCGCGCCTTCGCCCCGAAGGCGGCCGCGGGGCTGGTGTTCCTGCTGGTGTTCGGCCTCGTCGGAGGCTGGATCCTCGCCGGCAGCATGCTCGCGCCGCTGACCCGCATCACCAACGCCACCCGCCTGGTCGCGAACGGTTCGCTCGCCCACCGGATTCAGTTGGAAGGCCGCAAGGACGAGTTCCGCGAACTCGCCGACGCCTTCGACGCCATGCTCGCGCGGCTCGAAGCGCACGACGCCGAACAGCGGAGGTTCGCCGCCAACGCCGCACACGAACTGCGCACCCCACTGGCGATCACGCAGACACTCCTCGAAGTGGCGCGCAGCGACCCGAACCGCGACACCGGCGAACTCGTCGACCGCCTCCACTTCGTCAACACCCGAGCGATCGACCTCATCGAGGCACTGCTCCTGCTCAGCCGCGCCAACCAGCGGTCCTTCACCCGAGAACACGTCGACCTGTCCCTCACGGCGGAAGAAGCCTCGGAAACCCTCCTCCCCCTCGCGGAGCAACGCGGCCTCACCATCGAGACCTCCGGCGAGATCGCCCCCACCATCGGCTCGCACGCGCTCCTGCTGCAGATGACGACGAACCTCGTGCACAACGCGATCGTGCACAACCTGTCCGAACAGGGCACCGTGTGGGTCACGACCAGCGTTGGCCCCAGGACCGTGGTGCTCACCGTGGAGAACACCGGCGAGAAGCTCACCCCGCAACTGGTTTCCACGCTTGTCGAACCGTTCCAGCGCGGCACCCAACGCATCCGCTCCGGCCACGCGAGTGTCGGCCTCGGCCTGGCCATCGTCAAGAGCATCGCCCAAGCGCACGACGGAACCCTCACCCTCAGCCCCCGCCCCGGCGGTGGGCTCCGCGTCACGGTGGAACTGCCCGCCGCACCGCCGCACCCCGACCGATGACGATCCTCGTGTCACGGGCCGGCGGGCCGAGTCCGAACGGCCAGCCGCGGGTCCGACCCGAACGCGGTTGCCCCGGTCCGGACCCGCGGCGGCACGACTTCCCCGACCGGCTCGGCTACCCGACGGGAAAGTCGAAGTAGGTGTCCGGATAAGGCTCGTCGGCCAGCGTGTAATGCCACCACTCGCGGTCGTAGCGGCGGAAACCACAGGACTCCATGATGGCGCAGAGGTGCTGCCGGTGCTGCGCCTCGACCGGCGTGACTCCGCTCGCGCCGTGGTGCGAGATCGGATCCATCAGGTCGTGGTGGCCGCCCATGAGCGCGAGTTCACCGGTGTCCAGGTGGTAGAGCGTCAGGTCAACGGTGCTACCCCGGCTGTGGCCCGACCTGGCGGCCACATAGCCCCTGTCAAACATCTCGGCCCGGTCGATGTTCGGGTAGTACCGCGGCTTCGTCCGACCGTCCTCTGGTCGTTGCGACCAGCGCAGAAAGCAGTCCACGGCGCGTTGCGGACGGTAGCCGTCCCACAGCAGCAGACCAAAGCCGAGGGATTCGGCCTTCTCCTGCGCCTTCCCCAGGGCCGCGCACAGGGCCCTCGTCCCGACAACTCGGTTCACCAGGTACCCGTCCACCGGTTTGCCGGTGAAGTTGTCCCACGTGGCGTACTTGGCATCCCACCGTATCCCGGGCACGCACTCGTCCACGAAGACGAAATCGTCCCTCACTGGACCCTTCCCGTCAGCGCCAGCGACACCATCTTGTCGATCACCTCGGCGAGCGGCATCCCCGCGGCCGCCATCATCCTCGGATATCGGCTGTAGGAGGTCAGCCCGGGCATGGTGTTGACCTCGTTGAGGACCACGGTGCCGTCGTCCTTCAGGAACATGTCCACACGCGACAGTCCACGGCAGCCCAGCGCGCGGTACACGACCTTCGCCGTCTCGCGAACGAGCGAGCGCGACTCCGCCGGAATGTCAGCTGGCACGATGAACGTCGAGTTCTCGGAACCGGTCTCGGGTTCGCTCTCCTGGTGGATCCGGAAGAAGCCGTGCGAGAGGGCGACCCGGTCCAGCTCGCCGGTGATCAGAACCAGGTCGTTCCCCAAGATCGCGCATCCGACCTCGCTGCCGGCGACAGCCTCTTCCACCAACACCTTCGAGTCGTACTGCCGTGCGGTCCGCACCGCGTCCGGCAGGTCCGCCGCGCGCTCCACCTTGGTGACGCCGTAGGACGAACCCGAACGGGCCGGCTTGACGAAGACGGGATAGCTGAGCTGGTCGGGATCGATGTCCTCGTTCTCGGTGACGGTCCAGAAGTTCGGCGTCGCGATGCCCACGCTCCTGGCGACGAGGTAGGTGAGCGACTTGTCCATGCACAGAGCCGAGGTCTGGACGTCGCAGCCGACGTAGGGGATGCCGGCCAGTTCCAGCAAACCCTGCACGGCACCGTCCTCACCGAGCCTGCCGTGCAGCACGGGCAGCACGACGTCGAGGCCGATCACCTCGTGCCGGTCCTGCTCCAGCACGAGCAGGCCGTGCAGGCTGCTGTCCGGTGACAGCACGACCGGACGGCAGTGGCCGCTCTCCCACTCCGCGCCGGGGCCGTCGCAGAGCATCCAGGCGCCGCTCTTGGTGATCCCGATCCAGATCGGCTCGTACTTCTCCGTGTCGAGGTTGCGCGCGACCTCGCGCGCGGACTTGACCGAGACGGGGTGTTCCTCGGCGACTCCCCCGAAGATGATCCCGATCTTCAACCTACCCATGTCGTTCCCCACTTTCGAATCTCAAGCAGTTGACGAGCGTGTTCTCCACGATGTCGCCCAGGGCGTGGTCCGTGTAGTAGGCGGTGTGCGGACTGATGAGCACGTTCGGCATTCCGTGCAGCCGCAGCAGCGGTCCACTCTCGATGGTCGTGTTCCGGCAGTCGGTGTAGAAGATCCCCTCCTCTCCTTCGATGACGTCCAACGCCGCACCGCCCAACCTGCCGCTTTCCAGCGCCGAGGCCAGGGCCTCGGTGTCCACAAGGGATCCGCGGCCCGTGTTGACGACGAACGCGCCGTGCTTCATCCGCGCGATGCGCTGACGATCGAGGAGGTGGTGCGTGGCCGCGGTCAGCGGGGTGTGGAGCGTGACGATGTCGCTCAACCGCAGCAGTTCGTCGAGAGGAACGTAGTCGGCAGCGGCCCTGGGCCGGCTGTCGCAGGCCAGCACACGGCAGCCGAAGCCCCGCAGCCGCTCCACGACTCCCACGCCGATCCGCCCTGTTCCGATCACCCCGACGGTGAGGTCGCGCAGTTCTTTCCCACGTACGTCGGCCAACCGGTAGTCGTGAACGTCCACCCGCCGGACGGTGGTCCTCGCGTTCCGCACCAGCATGAGCATCAGCATCAGCGCGTAGTCGGCCACACTGTCGGGCGAATAGGCGACGTTCTCCACGGAGATGCCCACGCTCTCCGCGTACTCCACGTCGATGTGGTCGTACCCCACGCTCCTCGTGGAGACGTACCGCACGCCGACCCGGCCGAGCGCGAGCAGAGTGGAGTTGGTGACGCGAGTCTTGTGACCAACACTGACGCACCGGTTTCCGAACGCCAGCTCGACATTGGCCTCGGACACCGCGGCTTCCGTGATGGTTGGCACAACGCCGCAGCGAGGCGCCATCTCCCGGAACAGGGCGGCCTCGTCCTGCTCACATCCGTAGATCGTGATGCCCGTCGTCGCAACGACCGAGGAGGACGGGGACACCGGTGACCGGGTGCGGCGAGTCGCTGTTCGCGCTGGTTCGCTGTGGGCCATGCCGCCCAGTCAAGGGAGCGTGGTGTTGCCAGCGCGTATCCGTTTTCCAATACGCTGACGATATGCGCACGGCCATAGCATGGACGGGTTGACCGTCCACGCCCCGCGCTCGCGGTGATCACACACACGCCCGCGCAGGGTGCGAACCTGGCGGGCGGTGCCGGGAACAGCCGGAAACCGGGTCGCGGAACCAGTGCGGGCCTGGCCGGTCCCCGACCGACCGCACCCGTCGAGAACGCGAGTCGGGAGAGCGGGAAGGCGCACCACGACGATGCCGATGTGACGGAGATGAACCGCCGCCGTGGTCCGGTGGTGGTCCGGACAGCCGAGGCCGACGCCGTGCTCGGCGTGATCCTTCGCCATTCCGATCTGGACAGTCACCGCGAGACCGGGACCACCGTCTTGTCCACCAGCACGTCCGGGACGAAGCACAGCCGGTACACCGACTGCGTACTCGTCCTGGCCCAGCACGGAGTTGTACCCCACACCGCGTGCAGGCCGAGCACCAGCACCACGACCGCGAGGCTCAGGCACACCGGACTTGCGACGCTCTTCGCCAGCTACCACCGAACCTGCGGCTGCTCCGCCTCGAACGCCAGCGAAGCGGGGCTCGGCTCAACCGCTCGACCCGCCACAAGGACCCCATCGCCATGCGGCAGGGCGGCCGTGGCCCGGAAGCCGCTGTCGCTCGGCCCCACGGTCAGCACGCCGCCCGCGACGCGACCCCGTTCCGCCAGGTCGATCAGTCCTCGGCCGCCCTTGCCCACCGCGGGGCGCGCCAGCGGGCGGTGCGCCGTTGGCAACGTCCCCGACGGCCTTGCCCGCGCCGTACCCAGGCGCACGGTGATCGGCGCGCCCGGCGCGTGCTTGGTGGCGTTGGTCAATGACTCCTGCACCACGCGATGGAGTGCCCGCTCCGCGATCGCGCGCAGCGGAACCGGTTCGCCGACATGCTCCAGCCGAGCATCCACTCCGGACAACGCAATGCGGTCCACCAACTCACACACGGTTGTGAGTACTCGTTCCCACAGCAAACGAGGTACTTGGTGATTCTCATCCTACTATCAAAAGACCCACCCCCAGCAACAGGCTCTGACCGATGTCAGCATTGTCGTGATTCACAAAATCTAGTTGTCATGCTCATCCTCAGCATCCCGATCCCAATACGCGGCGTCATCGCGGAAGCTGTCAGCGCAATCTCTGAGCAGGCGCGCCACAAAAGGCCACTGAATGTTGAGTTGCTCCGCCCATCTATCGTATTGGCCCGCTAGCACACGTTCCTGCTCTCCACCTGAGAACTGATCTCGAACGCTCAATCCTCTGTTGTTGACGGCGCCGGCAACAAATCCCTGCGCCATGTACGCACTGCAGCCGTCGAGCAAGTCTCGTACGTGTTCGGCAGGCCACGCCCCATCCTGCCCCATTGGACTGCCGGACAGCATCTGCCCGATCACCACCTCGCCGAATCCACTTAGGTTGTGCTCGGCGAGCAGCCGACGCACTTCTGCTATCCACAGCTCGCCGGGGACGTTACGGCAATGAAACAGGACCGCCCAAGCCTCATGTCTAAACTGCTTGTCAGTCGACTGCTTCGCCAGCTTGACAAGATCCACAAAGGCTGTGGGATAGGTTGAAATCAACGCATTCAATGCACGCGGTTTGCGGTCGAGTACTCCCCGAAAGGCAAGTTCCAGGTATGGCGCCGACGACTCGGCCTTTACAGTTAGGAAGTCCAGCAGCTCGCCAACAGTGCAGTGCAGGCCCACGGGTAGCGCTTTCGGCCGGAGTGCTGCGCGCTTCAGCGCATACTCGACTAAGTCGGCTGGTGGTCTCCAACCCTCACGATGCAAGGCAAGTTCTAGGGCCGGGAGCATACGGAGGCACTGACCGTTGTCCAGCAGGCCACGAAACAAACGCTCCTCCTCACCCGGAGAAGGGACAGGTGGCACACGCCGCCAAAAGAGTTCCTGCGCCTCGGAAGGCGCCGAGCCCACCACATCGAGCACGCGACCGGTGCATGTCATTTCGATCAAAAAGCCTGCCTGCACCCTCGGTTCCCAGCTCTCGAGCTGCTTCTCGGCATAAGCGAGCACCTCCTCACCTCGGGCCTTGGCTATCTGCTCAAGCCAACCAGCGGCCAACTCTCCTTCAGCCGTTTCGAGGCCGAGCAGCGGCCGGATGTCTTCGAACAGTTCGAGGCCGCTAACCTCTGCCGTGACGCTTCCCACAAGACGTGGCGACGGGCTGTACAGGGCTAGGCGAGCCAAGCCGCTGACACCATGTGCGGCGAGCACGTCAGCGACGACCGCGATCCTTTCCTCCGTCTTCAGTTCATCCCGCCTCGTCTTTCTGAACAGCGGGGCATGCCGTTGCGGCAGGCCGACCGGTTCCAGGGCAGCAACGGCGTCTGGGGCAAGTCCGAACTCACTGACAGCCCACCACAGTTCAAGTGCCTGCTGCTCAGTCAGCCTGCTGGTGTCCACCTCGGCTAGCCCAGTCATCAATCGGTCACGCTGCAGGGGCGGCAGATGCTTGATCTGACGAACGATGTCGAGCCAGCGAGCAGGCGCCCGGGACAGCTCACCGAGGGCGCGGTCCACCAAGTGGTCGATCGCATCCACCCAGTCGTTGCCCGACGCCTGGAGCACCGGTGTTTCCCACTCCCGGTACTCGGGACGATCAGTTACGACATGCAATCCGCGATCGTTCGACAGCAACTCTACGACGAGCCGCCACCCGACTTCGGGATGTCGTCGGCACAACTGGTCCACCAATGCGCGCCGATGTTCGAGGTTAGCCGCCGTGTACGGCATCCACGGAGTAAGCACGTCCTTCAGCGATTGAATCGGTCGGTTCATCAATCGACCACCTGGGTCGATCTCCGCCAAGCACGCCAGTGCACGAACGCTGAGTCCGATGTGGTCAGGATGCCAGCACAATCTTTCCAACGCCCACAACAAGTGCACGTAGGGTGAGTGAGGCATCCCTTCGGCGAACATAGCCCGAAACACTCCGGACTCACCCGACAGGTGGTGGAGCACCGCGTCCAGAAAAACGGTGGGCGCAGCCTCGGCGAGCTGGGGCAGCACATCGGCCAGCCGGATCCATCGCTCAGCGCTTTCCGCTTGGCGCAGCATGTCGATGACGATTCGCTTCACCATTGGGTGGCCGTCCGTCCCGGCAATGGCCAAACCCCTGGCGATCCCCTTGCGTAAGTCTCTTGATGCGGTGTCGTCAGCGAAAACCTCGCACACGGTTTCGCGCCAACGTTCAAGGTCTGGCTCGGTGAGCCGGTCATGCAGCAACGCCCAGGCGTCGAGGGGATCAGTCAGTTGCCATCGGTTACCCGAGCGGTGAACCAGTGGATCGTCGACGCCAATCTCACCATTCGCGAAGCGTTCGACCTGTTCATACGGCATACCGACCAGGCGTGCCAGATGGTCGCAGTCACTTGCCGTCCAGGCGACCACCAGCATCAGCGGCGCGGCAAAGTCTGGCACCTGCGGCGCCGACCATCCGGGCGCACTCCGTCGCGCCAGCGCGCGCAGGCTGCGCCGGGCCACACCTGCCTTGGCATTGGCCTGGTCCAGTGCCATTCCCTCGGCCATGAACAGATCGCGTACCTGATCTCGCCGTAGCCTGGGCAAACTGATGTCGACGTGGCGATCGTCGTCGAGTAGCCCTCTGACTACCAACACGTGATGTCCTGCCCGCACGCCGACTTGCGCGTCAATGTCGTCGCACGACACGGCGATGAGCAGCGGCCGCAACTTCAGGGCTTGGTTCCACCCGTTTAGACTTGTCACATAAACCGCTCGTGTTTTTAGTTCGTGCACCGCGAGTGCGGTCACGAAGGCCGCCACATCTTCACGCGAAGGTCCACGCAGTGTTCGAACGCTTGCACTCTCAGCAAGCCAGGTTTTCACCTGCGCGACCGCCTGATCTCGCCCGGCGAGCGGCAGCGCCGCCGGCAGAGCGGACCGTTCACTGTAGGTTCGCCACCACATCGCGGCGTCCTGCAGACCAGCTACCCTGCCGATACTGAATTCTGGCTCTACCTCGCGGAGAAGATCCACCAGGGCGTCGAGCGCGTAGTGCGCATCACGTGAGCGGAGCCGGAAGCTCTGGCAGCGGAGAAGGTCCGCCATGTCCTCTGGTAACGACTCGACTGGTGGCAGCCGAGCCTCGCCAACCAGGATGGGGATGACCCGCGTCTGCTTGTTCCGCAACGCCTGGGCAATTTCCCGGCGTACCCAGTTTCCCGGTTCCTGGAGGGCGTTCGTGTCCCACCTTGGCCCGATGACGGCCAGCATGACCAGGCAGTTTTGAACCGCATCGTCAAGAGTGTCGTCGAAGTAGGCCCCCAGCCCGATCGATCTACTCGAGCGGGTGACCTGTTCCCGGCCAAACTCAGCGGACAGCCGTTCGTCCAACAAGACAGCGGTCATCGGGTCGTCCGTGTTCTGGAAATTGATGAAGACCAGCACGTTCTCACTCTCGACCAACGAGAGGCCTGGGTTCAACCCGTTTCCCGTTGCCCTGCTCGGTGGGAAACGGGAAACAGCTTTACAGCATTCGATCGTGCTCGAGATGCTGTGTGTGCAGGCAAGCCCTCAGCCGATCGGAAGACGGAGTTCGGTAGATGCTTCACAGCGCACACTTCTCGACCCTGGTATCGCTCGACCGGCAGTTCCGCGCCTTGGACGACCAGAAACCACTGTTGACCCTGGACGGCTGGAAGATCGGTGGGACTCTGCCCGCCCGTGACATCCGTCTCAGCGAATTGGCCGACTTGCTGCGTGGCAGGCGGGTCGACCCACAGACCAAGGACGCAGTCTGGGCGGAACTGGTTCGGTGTGCCCACTCTGAGGGACGAGGACAACGTTGGACTCTTGGCTCCATCGGCGTAATGCTGCCCGCCCTGCGGCGCGCCGTCCGCCGCATCACCGCCGATTCACGTGCCGATAGTGGAGATGTCGAGTCTGAGGTCGTGGTGGGGTTCCTGGAGGCACTGAAGGCCGTCGCCCCCGAGACGCGGGGATTGTCCACTTTGCTGCCGAGGATGGCCTATCAGCGGGCACTGGCCACACTGCCTCGAGTTGAACGCGACCAGGATCGGTCGTTCACTGGCAGGTCGGTTCCCTTGACCAGGTACGGCCATGTTGATCTGGTACTCAGCCGTGCGGTCGACGACGGCGTGCTCACTCCGCTGGATGCGGAAGTCATCGGACGCAGCCGAATCGAACAGCTTCACCTCTCTGTGGTTGCCACGGATCTCCGCCTGTCATACGAAGACTGCGTCCAGCGTTCTCGCGCCGCCGAAAAGCGCCTGGCCGCCTACCTTGGGTATCGGAGCGCCTCATGAGAACCGCTTTTGTCAACTACCGTACCGGAGATGTCGAATACACGGCTGGTTCCATCGCCACCGTACTCATGGATGCGATGGGAGAGCATGAGATCTTCTACGCTCCCCAGTCGATTCCGCTCGGAGACGAATTCGACGTGGACATTCTTGCCGAAGTGCGCAAATGCCCGGTATTGCTGGTGGTCATCGGGCCACACTGGCTGAAAACGCAAGGCAAGCACGGGGGCCGCAAGCTTGATGAGCCAGACGACTGGGTGCGTCGTGAGATCGCCGAGGGCCTTTCCACCTGCAGCAGGGTCGTCATCATCCTGGTTGACGGCGCGAAGATGCCCACAAGTGAAGAATTGCCTGAGGAGATCGTGGATCTCGCGCGCCGTCAGTACCGCCGCGTCTCCTACCGCAGCGTTCCACAGGATAACGAGCGCCTAATCGGCGATCTGTTGAAACTGCCAGAATTCGCACATATCGCGTTGATCGGTAGCGAGCGGCTGGACGACTGGTGGGCGAAGTGGACACGGGAGAATCCTCGGTTCACCACTGAGGTGCTGTTCGCTGCCAGGGAACAGCACGCCATCGAACTACGAACGTCGCTTACCCAGGGACCAGCGGAGGTGAAGGTGTGTGGGGGCTCGCGTGAGGAGTCTCTCGCCTTCGCAGCGGCTGCTTTGCTCCCGTTGGCCGCAGACGTCCGTGTGGTAACCGACCAGCCAGCCTGGGATCGATACGCGCAGAGCCAGCGGAACCTGATCCTGATCGCCGCTTCGAAGGAGCTGGACACCACCGTTGCGTCGGGACACCGCGTCGTGCTTCTCGGCGAGGCACACGACGACGGATTGCACCTGCCACCGGTTGGGTTGGTGGAGGCAATCGACGCGTTTGTGGCCCTGGGCCTATCCCGTGAGGAGGCAATGCGCTACGCAGCGCGAGCCAGGCGAGAGTTCCCCCTCCTGCTGCGTGATCTGTCCCGCACGGGGCGCTCCGCGCCTACAACGCTCAGCCCAGACAACACTGCTGTGGATCAGAACGCGCTCGCCGCCGCAGTGACCCGTGGACCATTGCGCCACCTCGGGCTGGATGCAGTCGAATCACGCGCGAGCGCTCTCCTGGCGACCAACTCGACAGAGTCCGCGGAGCTGTACGCCGAAATTGTCGCCGTTCTGCTGAAGAATGGCTTTGCCATACCGGCCGTGGAGATGCGACGAGCTCTCGGACATGCACTGACCAAGATGGGAGACCTGAATGGTGCTGCCGAAGTCGCACTCGCGCTGTTCTGGGAGGCGGCCACGGAAGGTACACATGTTCTCCAGTCGGATCTGCCTGTGCCTGATAGTCGACTGAACCCGGGTGTCGCTCGTGCGCTCGCAGTCGCATTGAGCTGCGAGAAAATTTTCCGAGGCTATACCTGGTTGATCGATGATCCAGCCGCTCGATTCGACGAACTCGTCGACGGTGACCCACATCGCCTTGATGCCGCTGTCTTCCTGGCAGAACACGCGATTGCGGCTCGTCGCGGAGACGTGCTGGTCGAGCGGCTTGATGTGCTGACCGCGCTGGCAAACACCAGGGAGCGGCAGGACTCGCCCGAAGAGCGACTGGTCGCTCGGCTCGGAATGTGTCTCGCTGAGATCACCGGACAGTGGGTGCAGCTAGAGCGACGAGCCCGCCGGGAATTCGCTCCTTGGCACGCTCCGTGGATCACTGCGAGGCGTGCTCGTTCACTGCTGATGGCCAACGAACTCCTCCTCGCCAAAGACGCGTACGAGGAGGCGATCGCTGACGCGCTTGTCGTCGGCATGATCGACGAGGCCGCGGACTGGCTCTACGCGCTTCGCGTTGTTCGAAGCAGGCTGGGCAGCTTGTTCGTCCACGGTGACGACCAACATCCACTGGCTCAACACCTGCGCCCGCTGGGGTCACCTAGCAGGCTGCCGGGCAGTAACGCGATCGAGGAGCTGGCGATGCGAAGCGTGCTGACGGGCAAGGGACCCACCGCGTTGGGGCGGGTGTCGCAGTGGAGGTGGAAGGCCTATGTGCGCGCGGGGGTGGCCGGCGAGTTGGATGCCGCTGTCCAGCTCGGGGCGCTCCTGGCGGCCAACGCAGAGCCTGTCGACGGCATGCACGAGTTGGTGTGGGCCGGTGCGCGGACCAAGGCGGTCGAGGTGGCCAAGGCGCTGCCACATGCGACTGTGATCTGGTCCGCCCAGTCGGTGGGAAGCGCAGCGGCCCAGCAGAGCGCGGCCCTCGCAGCAGCCGCAGCGTGTGCTGATCTTCTGGCCGACGATGACGTGCCTGGTTGGATCGATTTCGCGCTCGACATCATGCGAAACCCTCAGCCCTCAACACCGTTTGATGACCTCGTCCGTCAGGCTGTCGGCCTGCTTGCCGCGCTGGGACAATGTCTCACGGAGGCACAGGCCGAAGCGGTGCTCGACGTCACGGGTTCCTGGTCGCTCCGCAGAAGCGCGACATTGCTGGTGGATATTGCGGAGATCCACGCCGCGCTCACTGAGCGGGCGCTCGACCAATTGCTTGACGGCCTACTGCATTCCGAGGACTACGCCGACGTGGCGCTGGGGCAGAAAGGAGCTCCCCTACTCCGAGCGAACGCGGAGCTGGTCGGGGCCAAGTTTGCTAACACCAAGGACAACCATTCGGCCTATCTGGCGCTCGCGATGACGGGACATGCGAACGACGATGTGCGAGCCCACGCACAAGAACGCGCCAAGCGGATCATCGCTCGTCCAGAACCTCAACCCGGGGTGATGCGGTTGTACGCGGGCTACGGAGACTGGCCACTGCTCGTCGATCTCTTGGAGCCCGACGTGCGAGCGGAGTTCGCCGCGTCCCTGCTTCGTCACGCTGAAGATTCTCGTGACTGCGCGGAAAACCGGCGGACAGCACTGGAGGGGTTGGCCATGCTGGCTCCCGGGTTGGCTGCCGAGCAGCAACGCGCGCTCTTCGAAGCGTTGCGACCGTTCGTACGTGGTGAGCGGGATGCGAACACCAGTGGTTGGCCCCTGACCGGCATGCGGCACCCCTTGAGCATGCTCAGGTTTGACCTCGGCCCTGACACCCTCGCCGACATGGCGGTCTTCGCGTGCTCGTGGCTGGCGTCGACAGACGAAGAACGCCGGTTCGTACGCGATCACGCCGTCCGACTCCTCACCGGCTGGGTGGATGTCCGGGTACCGGTTCTTGTGCGGAGCCTCGAACGAGCGACCGAGAACGTGCACGACCTTCCGCTCGGCCATCCCGATCAGCATGTTCATGCGCTCGCCGCCGTTTTGTGGGCACGTCGGCCCGAAAACCAGGATCTTGGACTGAACCTGGCTAACAACCCGCACCGACTCGTCCGCGCCAGTCTCGCGGCCGCACTTGACGAGCGACCGGAACACCGCGCGGTGCGCGAAATATTGTCTCGGGATGCATGCCGCAGCGTACGGAGGTTGTGCGCGGCCGCGTTTGAGAGGCGCTGAAGCACCTCATCCACGACGAGTAACCAGCAGCTCCCACAGTCAGGGTTTGCGGATCATGACGTTGTTGACGTCGGTCATGATCTGAAGAGGGGGACGGGTCTTTCTGTGGCAGGACGAGACTTGCCAAGTAACCTCGCCTGCCAACCGGAAAGACCCATCCCTGCTCCACGGTAACGCCCCCGCTGCTCATCGAAGACCGCCACGTCTCGTCCAGCGCTGCCGCACGGTGCAATCCCGGTTCGATCCTCAAGAAGCCTTCGCACTCGTGTGGGTGCGGTCACTCAGCAACGCGGCAGCTGATCAAAACGGTTCGGTCGGCAGGACGTACTCCTCGACAAGCTTGGCCCAGTGCAGGACAGCGGGTTGTGCCAGCGGAACGTAGTCGTCGACGTAGCGTTGCTGGTGGGCGAGGGCCGCCCAGGTCGCCGGGTCGTCCGGTTCACCAGTGCGGCCCGCCGCCGCCAAGGCGGTCGAGGAGAGACAGCCCGCGACGGTGATCTCGACGTAGCGGGGATTCCACATCCGCTTGGCCGGTGTGGTCGCGTTGGTGCCGTTCGGCAGCAACTTTCTCGTCCTGCGGTTCATCCCCTTGACCGTGTGGGGTACCTCCGCTGTGCTGGCGAACACCCGCTCGTCTATCACCGATTGCCCAGATCGCCATATCTCTGCGGAAAAGCCCGCCGCATCGTGGTCCGGCGTCATCGCGTACCACTGAGGGACCTCGGTCCGGCTGCCACCGGTGCGGATGAGGATCAGGCGCAGGTCCGACCCCAGGACTGCCAACCGCTGCGGCGGCTCGGCACCGAAGGCGACCATGTCCCGTTCCAGCTCGGAGTTGCGGATCCCCGGCCACCACAAGCGCATGTTCTCCGAGTTGACCATCAGCGCCGTGGGCCGGTCCCGCAGCTGGTACAAGACAGAGCGAATGCGGCGCTGCGTGGACGCCTGCCCGTCCTTCAGCACATTCGTGGACCTGCGTTCAACACTCGGGCGGACAGCGGCGACCTCCGGCATGGACAACAGGTACTGGCGGTACGGCAGCCAGCGTTTCTGCCCGTCGTGCCAGCCTTCGACCTGGTAGTGCCCGTCCCGGGGCTCGACGCGGACCACGACCAGCTCGCGGTGCGCGTAACGGGTCACATCGCGTGCGCGTCGTCGCGCGGTCCACATCCCCACCATTCGGGTGCCCTCGGGCAGGCCGCTCAGACGTGGTGGAGCCGTGGTCACCGCCCCCAGCTGGCGCAGGCCGTCGAGGCAGGCCATCCTCGCCCGATGAGCCAGCCCCTCGCCGTCGTCCAGCCTCTCGATGAACTGGCTCAACCGGCCCGCGCTGGCGCATCCCAACCGGATAGCGGTCTTCGGGTCAGTGCCGGTCGCGACGAAGCTGTCCTCGCCGTGCAGCTCGACGAAAACCACGCCGGCCTCTCGGGCGGGGTCGAGATCCCGCTCGAACAACCCACGTACGAGGGCGCGGCGGTGCTTGATCTCGGCGGTGAGGTGTTTCCTCCGGTCAGTGCCCTTCTTCGCTCCGGCCAACGCGGAGGCCGCGGTGACATCGAACTCACGGCACATCACCTCGATGGTGATACCGTCCCCGGTCCACATCCATGTCGCATCGCCCTGTGCGCCGAAGTCCGGGTTCGGGAGGTCCAGCAGCGCGCACAACGCGGCCACCAGTTCGTCGCGGGTCCGCTCCGTCTGCCAGTGGATGTCGACCTTGAGAGGCGCGCCGTCAAGCGCCCGTGCGAGGGCGGCCCGCCGTTCGGGTGCCATCCGCCGGTCCAGGGCCGCCCTGCTCTCCTCGCTGGACAGCCGCTTCTCGACACGTAGGGCCGGCTTGGCGGCATGCCCGGTGCGGACCATGTCCGGAGTGCGCCGGAACCACGGGCGCAGGTTGTCCTCGACCCACCGATCGAGTTCGGCCCGCTCGTCGGGTCCGACCCCGGTCTCGATTTCGTGGTCTACCAGGCCGTTCCGGTACACCACACCGGCCTGGACTCCGCCAACCCCGGCCAACCAGACGCCTGGGTTCGCGACGACCTTCGCGGCGGACGGGTACTGACGCATGATGTCCAACTGGGGTAGCAGAACGGCCAGGCTCCCCCTCCGCCACCGGGCAGCGCCGTTCGCGCCGTCCCTGATGAGGAAGTTGCCGGACATCCTCGGAGTGTGCCGCTGCCCGTTCAACCACGGGGGGTCGATCGCGAGGAGGGCCTGGACGCCCCTACCGCCGGGAATGAAGACCGGGTCGGTTATCCATCGGCGGATGCCGGTGGTCACGTGTACCCGGAACATGGGCGAGAACGGCACAGTCTGCACGGTGATGCCAATGACGAGGGAGTAGAACCAATCACGGCGCTTCCGCCTGCTCGACTCGGGGGGCCAGGACACCAGTTCCGTCCCCTGGCCCCTGGTGACCACCCGGAAGTGGCTTCCCCTGCCTTTCAGCACAGACGGTCGGGACGCCAGGTGCGCCGCCAGGACCTCCGGAAGCAGTTGGTACAGCCGTCGGTCCGGCACCGCCGTGCCTCCCCGGGAAAGTCCGGATGCGGTCAGGTCCACGACCTCGTCCTCCCAGTTCGGAATCGAGGTGCTCAGTGCCGTGGCCACCTTCAGGATCGACTCCTCGATCTCCAGCCTGCGGCTCGGGTCGAGGTTTGGTCGGTGCGGCCCCAGCGTGAACGCCCAGGTGTTGACCACCGCCGCGACGAGGTCGACAGGCACATCGTGCTCGGCGTAGAGCCAGGGCGTCGACGAGTCGGTCGCGGCGCCGCGGGCCGTGGCCACCACTCCGGGGGCGACGGTGCGGAACAACTTGTTGAGTTGGTCGATCGGCAGGGTGGTGGGGTCGTTCACCCGTTCCCGGCCCAGCCGGTGCAGGGCAAGCGCCTCGTCGCGCCAGTCGTCGCCGAACCTGATGGTGCGGAAGGTGTTCAGCCACTGCTCACCGGAAGGCTGGTACGCGGCGAGTGTGATCTTGTCGTACTTCACTGGGACTCCCCGTTGGTCGGTGTGCGGATGCATCGGTCGATCGCGTGCCAGAGCGGTGCGTAGAGCGACTTGACGATCGCGCGTTCGCGCGGGCTGTGTTCTCCTGTCTGCCCGGGATTCAGGTACTCGCCGAGCACTTCGTGGATGCTGAGCAGCAGACTGGTCTGCGCGTCGTCGTGATCTGTGATGAGCACCTTCTGTCCCGGGATTCGCTGCTGCTGCAACGCCTTTGCCGTCCCGGGTGCGAAAGCCGCGTCCACCAACACCACTCGGGCTTCGACACCGCCGCGCACGAGTCGACCGATCACCTGCCACATCAACACCAGGAGGTCCCAGGTGACGCTGCCCCGGTCGTCACCGAGCCTGCTCCACGCCAGGCTCCGGCCCATCACCCGGTACCACTCCTTGCGGGCGAGGTGGCGCAGTTCTAGGCCGGCGGCGCCGAGCGACTCGGCGGCACGCACGCGTCCACGGAACGACCCGTCCGCCATGCTCCTGGTGACCCAGTCGTTGATCGCGTGGATGGCGAGTCCCAGGTCGTCGGGACGCGGGTTCGGCCGCGCGAGGAAGTACACCGTGCCGATGGCGGCTTCCTCCTCGTTGCCGTCGAGGATGTTGTGTCCCCGCTCCACTGCCAGCAGTGGAGCGACCAGGATCGTGGCGGGGAGTTGCGACAGCCTGCTGACGTCTCCGCGTCTCAGGGCGGGGGCGGCGTTCTCGTCCTCGTCCTCCCGGTCCGGCTCGTCGTCCGGCACCAGCCGGACCACCCGGTCGCGCTGCATCGCCTGGGCGATGGCGTCGGCCACGATCTTCGCCTCGTCGTAACTGCCGGTCAGCACCAGCAGGTGGCGCCGGTTCATCGGTAGGGAGGCGAGTTCGTACTTGAACCGGCTGTAGTCCTCGTCGTCGCGCTCGGCGAAAAACGCGACCATCTTCCGCAGGATGTCGGGCCGGTCGTCGGGGTCAGCGCCGGAGAGGGTCAGCGGAACCCCCGCGTACCTGGCGAACTCCAGCCGGAACACGCTGTCGTTGGTGATCCGTTCCATCGTTTCAGGCGACGGTTCCAGAACGAGGTCCACCGGCTCGAGGATGTGGTAACGCGTGGATTTCCCCGCCCAACTGCTGCCCGACATGAGCAGTACCCGGCTGCCCGGGTGACCGTCGGGATGTGGGATGTCCGGGATTCGGTTCAGTAGGTCCCGACCGACTCCGCTGCACCGGAACAACCGCAGCTCACCGCTGCGCACCCCGCCGGTGTCGCGCCCGTGGGTGCTGAACTCGAAACCCAGGATGTTCCCCATAGGCGCTTCCGGCACCATGGGGCCGTAGTCGAGCGGCCTGCGGTGCAGGTCGTTGAACTTCAGGTTGAGCGCCGCTTGGACCAACGGCCACATCCCGGTCAACAGCGCCAACGCGGGTTCGAGGGCGCAGAGGAAGACCGTGAGTTCGAGCTTGTCGGCTACCTGTGCCCACTCATGCTCGTCCTCGGGCCAGCACAGCTGCGCACTGTCACCGAGCAGAGTGGAGAGCACCTCCTGGACGCGGCTCCTCGTCCACTTCGATCGCTTTGTGTGGATCAGGCCGTTCGCCAGCTCGACCAGGGCCTTGGCCTCATCGCACATGTCGGCACGCTGGCCGTGCGGATCTTCCCGGAATTCGTCGAAGACCTTGTGGAGTCGGGTTTTCGCCGCCTGCACCTGCTGGACGGTCTCCTCGTCAGGCTCGGGTCTCGGCTCCTTCTTGCGTTTGCCCTTCCCCGTCTGCCTCTCCAGCACGTCATCCCTGTCCGTGAACAGGAAAGTCACGAACCTGCTACCGAGCTGCCAGGCGTTGAAGTAGCTCCACGCCACCCACTCGCGCAGCTCCCAGTTGCTCACCAGCAGGGCGTAGATCCGGTCGGTAACCATCGAGGCCGTGTTCAGCGCCGAGGTCCAGTTCTCGACGTCCCGGTTCGACAACTGAACGCGTTGGCCCGCCGCCAGCTCCTGGATCTTGTGGGTCCCGAGTTCGTCGAGCCACGAGACGCTGGCTTCCCCCGCCAGCGTGACCGCCGGGGCGAACATGTGGTCGAGCTGCATCTGCACCCGATCCGCCTCGTCGACGATGACCAGGTGGCTGCGCCGGACGGCCAGTTCCAGGTAGCGGATCCGTTCGGCGTTCTGTGACCTCGGCACGGCACCATCGATCAGACCTGCGGGCGTCGCCACCCAGATGTCGGCATCGACGAGGGCGCGGGCGGACCGATGCCGAGGGCACTCACCCCAGAACGGGCACGAGTGGCGCACCTGGGTGTAGTCCGGAAGCTGTTGGTCGGGGTTTCTCGGCTTCCGCTTCCGCTGCCGGCGGAGGAAGTCGCACGGGGCGTCGTTGTAGGAGACGAGCCGGTCGTCCTCGCCGAGCAGCGCGTTGAGCGCACAGGACGTGCTGAGGTAGGCGAATGCCGGGTCATCGTGTGCGAGCGCGTTTCGCTCACCCTTGCCCGCGATCCTGCGGTGCAGTCGCTGGGTGTGCTGTTCGCGGCTGGTCGCACCCAGCACGGGTGCGGCGGCGCAGCCGAGCTGGGTGAACATCTCGACCAGGGAGAGCACTTCCGCGACGTCACCGACCACGATGGTGACTCGCATCTGCTTCTCGGTGACCAGGTAGTAGGTCAGGGTGTCGCGCAGGGTGCTCTTTCCCACGCCGACGATGCCCAGCATGTGGAAGATCCGGTCGATGGTGAAGGACCTGACAGGTGTGTCGCCGTCTCCGGGCATCAGAAACCGGGCTTTCTCAAGTCTCTGCTTCCATTTCCGCGGAACGATGTCGTCCATTCGCTCCGCGGCTTTCAGGAGCGCTTTGCGGGACACCACTATTGGCTTGCCCGCGCCGGATGGCCACTGGGTCAAGTCGTGCCGCGGGAAGGCGGCCGACTGGACCAGGGGAATCCGGACGGTCATCTGGTCACGCCCAGCGAAGAAGTGGAACGTGTCGTCCACGGCGATGTCTGTGCCCCGCCGCTTGAACGGAGGGGCCTGGTCGAACAGGAACTGGTACACCGCCCAACGGTGGGACGAGACCGCCACCGGCCGCCGTTCGACAGGCGACTCGATGCTCCGCCAGCCGTACCCGGTGAGGTCGTCGGGAAACAACTCGTACTGCTCCAGGGCGTCCCGCCACGCCTGTGGACCGCCGAAGTTCCACAGGGTGTACCGGGCGGCGCGCCGCATAGCGACCTTCTGGTCGTCCAGCAGCCCGCGTTCCTCGGCGAACGGGTAGCCGCTGAAGAGCGTCCAGGCGTCGCTGACAGGTGCCGACCGGTCGACGAGCTCGGCGAGGTACAGACCCGCTTCGATGGTGCAGAGGCGTTCGGCCTGGTGACGCCTGAGACCTGCCCCGACGAGGTCGACGATCACGTCCTTGAGAACTGTCGCGGGATCACGCACGGGCTTTCACCTTCCTTGCGGCCCGTTTCACCTCGGCGAGAAATCGCCGGGTGCTGAGCAACGTCCAGTCGCGCCCGGTGTTGTGCCGGTCGAAGACCGCGCTGTAGTCGGCTCGCCGCCGCATCACGTCCTCCGGAACCGTCACGACCATTCGAGCCACACCCGCCAACACGCCCCACGACTGGACAGCCTCGGCGAGCAGGACGGGTTGGGTATCGACCCGGACCACCAGCGCCCATGTGGCCCCGGACGGCAGGGTGACCACGGCGTGGACGAACGGTTCCGGCGCCATCCGGACTTCGGCGCCCACGGCCAACAGCGAGGCACGCAGAGCCTGTTCGGCTCGGCCAGCGGGCACCAGCGAGAGGCGGGTCTCGCGGGGAAGCGCCTTGATGTCCTTGTCCGCTCTCTCCTGTTCCTGTTCCTGTTCTTGGGGAAACGCATCGCAAGACTCGCTTTCACACCATCCAGCGCCGTCCTTACCCTGGGAGGCGAAAAGACCACAGGACGGACAGCGCAGCTCTGGCCGGAGGTCGACGTACAGGGCTTGGACGTGCTGCCAGATCCGTCTCATCTCTGGCCGGGTGAGGAATCCAGGCCCCGCGTGGAGGTCGATCACGGGGTTCTCGATGAGGAAGTCCCGGTACGTGGCCCAGGCGGAGTGGCTGCCCATGGCCAGGCGAAGCAGCACAGAACTCGTGGTCTCGTCGGCACCGGTGTGCAGGCCACTGACCGCCCACTCGACACACGTGCGGCTGGGCTGCCGGGTGTGCGGGTTGATCAGTACCGCGTCAGGCCCGCCGCAGTCTTCGGAGATCTCGATCGGCCACTTGCTGAACGGCAGCTCGCACAGCCGCATCAGGTGGGGCACACCGACCGGCGGCTCGCGGCCTTCGCGCAGGCAGGCCAGGACGATGCGGTCCAGTCCGAGCTGTGCGTCCGGCGGGTAGGGCAGGGCGTACCCACCGCGGTGGAAGTCGCGCATCGCCAGCACTCCGCGCGCGATCTGGCGGACGAGATCAGCGCCTGTCAGGTCGGGCGGCGTCACCGAACCACCGCCCCGTCCTTGGCGCGGCACCAGGCCGCCACCTCGCACCGGGTGCAGTGCTGGACGGCGGGCTGGGCTGCGAACAGGTCGTCGGCCCGCCACCGGTGGACCATGTCCCGGATCACGGCTTCGGCGTTCTGCCGCACCCGGGGAGTGAAGGGGTCAACCACCTCCAGGTCGACCCCGCCGGGGCGCAGCACCTCCAACTCGACCCGACTTCGCGCCCGGGACCCGCCGAGTTCGCCGCGGGCCAGGACGAGGACACCGAGGGCGAGCTGCGGATAAGTGGACAGCAAGTCCGTACCTCCCCGGTGCTCCCGCGCGCTGGTCTTCACCTCGCGCCAGACCCAGGAGTCCCCGTCGCGGTAGAGCAGATCCGGTTCGGCGATCACCAGTACCTGGGCCTGCCCGTCCTCCCAGGTCAACCTCGGCTCGACGCGGACCGGAGCGTCGGCGGGCAGGTGCTGCAGGGGGCACACCTCGGCGTGGTGGCGCAGCATCTCCCTGCCTGAGGCCAGCTCGTTCACGGTGAGTTCGTGGCCGCCGGCACTCCAGTTCGCACCGAGATCGACGACGCACGGGCCGCTTGTGCGATCGGCGTGACGGGCGGCGAGCAGGGCATGGATTGCGCGGCCCCGCCGGGAGGCATCGCTGTGCTCGACGGCACGGCTCGTTGGGAGGTTGAGGCCGCGCAGGTGTGCTCGGGCGGGACAGGCCTGATAGGCCCGCCCGGTGGTCACCGACCACGTCCGCCGAGGCCGCCCGGAGCCGTCGACGCCCAGCAGCCCGTTGGCCCTCGGCAGTGCCGGGCACCGGGAGGCGAAGGCGCACCGCAGGCACGCGGTGCCTGGCTGGTAGCCGTGCCCGTCGACGATCTCGGCCAGGACGCCGCGCCCGTGCTCCTCGTACGCGCTCACGGCCCGCTGCGGTGTGTCGTCGAAGAGTGTCGTCGGCTCGTCCGAGTCGGGCGTGAAGGCGACCACCCGCACGCGTTCAAGTCGCTCATCGGGCGTGGCGCGGGCAGCGACGAACGCGGCGATGGCGACCTCGGCGTCCGCACGGGCTTCGGCGTCCGCACGGATGCCGATCAGCCGCAGCTCGCGTACCCGGCGATCCACCGATTCGTAGCAGCGTCCCCACGCGCTGATTTCGTAGGCGTACGCCCCCCGCACGCCCGGCTCACACACCTCCACGCGGTAGGTCCACCGCTTCGGGACGAGTCGGAGCCGGGTTTCCGGGGTGTCGTCCTCCCGGCTGAAAACCTCCACGTAGCGCCGGACAGCGTCGGAGGTCCACTTCTTCAGCCCGTCGTGCAATCGGGGGTTCCGCTCGACGGCGCAGAGCACGTCCGACATGGCCAGCGGCCTGTACTGCCGCTCGACTGCGTCGAGGCTTTCCATGAACGGCCCGAGCGTGAAGTGCTGAAGCCTCTCCCTGGCGGAGGCCTGTCCCTGCCGCACCCTGAGGCCAGGGCGAGCCCGGATGGCCTCGGCCATCGCGCACTTGTATTTTTTCCCCCTCGGCGCGGCGGCGGTCACCACGATCGTGGTCACTGCGCCGCTGACGCCTTCGGGCGGCTGCCACGGCAGCATGCTCCTCCTCTGCTGGTTTTGGTTCGTGAAAGGGGAAGGCGAGTGCGCAAGGGTGACTGTGTCGCAAACCGTTACGTCCTCAAGCAGAAACTCGGCGAAGGATCGTTTGGCGCGACCTTCGCCGCTTACGACACGCGTTTGGACCGACAGGTCGCCATCAAGTTCCAACACTTGCGCACCTTCGAGTCGAACACCGAGTTCAAGTCGAGCGAAATGGGATTCAAAGACGAGGCGGATATCCTCAAGCGCTACAAGGGAAGCCGTGGGATACCCGAGTACATTGGAAGCCAGAGGTACAACGAAGGACGGTTCATCGTCATGGAGATGATCAATGGGGTGACCGTAGACAAATACGCGAGCGCGGGCAACAGTCCCATGGAACTCGACATCGCCGTGTCGATCGTCACCCAAGTCGCCGAAACAGTCTCACTGTTGCACGACACAGGGTATGTGCATCGCGACGTCAAACCCGGCAACGCCATGATCGATCACAGCGGTAATGTCTACGTCATCGATTTCGGTTCGACCTGGGTAGCGGGCCACAGGCCCCCACTGCGTGAGGGGACCCCCGGATTCGCCGCCCCCGAACAGGCGAAGCCTGTGGCGATAAACACGAGCGCCGATGTATTCTCCATGGGGTGCATGCTCGTCAAATTTCTCACCCTGCACCTGCCTTACCAGGAAGATTATTTGGCACTTGCGCGCAAGGTGAAGCTTGCTCCACCGCAGCCGGACCTCACCTACGTGCCCGCTCATCTGAAATCCGTCATTGGGGACATGATCCGCTGGGATCGCCGGCTCCGGATCCAGACTGCCGCCGAGGTTGTCGAACGCTTGAGGCCTTTTCTCCCTGCTGCGGGTGCCCCGCCAAACCCCAAACTTGTCGGCGCTGATCCGACAGCGCGGTACCGCCGTCCCGCCGCTGTCAGGTGAGTAGCGACTCAAGTAATCCCAGGCGGTCATTCGAGTGCCCGCAACCGCTCAGCGACCTCTCTGGCTGCCGGATCGGAAAGCTCCTCGAACAACTTCACGGCCCGGGTGAGGGCCAATCGGGCTCTCGCCGCGTCCCCCATCGCCGCAAACCCGTCCGCCAGTCGGCAGAGGGCCCGTGCTTCGTTCTGCTTGTAGTCCAGACGACAGAAGATCTCGACTACGGATTGGTAGTAGTCCACGGCGACCTCGGGTTCTCCCCTGGCGAGCTTGATGTCGCCGAGGCTGTCGAAGACGTTCGCCCGCCCGTTCTCGTCCGTCGAGGCCATGGACACCTCGAGGGCCTCCTCGCAGAAAGCCAAGGCCTTGTCCACGTCCCCGCGGTCCCAGAAGGTGCAACCGATGCCGTTGAGGCTCACCGCCGCGCCAGCCGCGTCCCCGTGGTCGCGGTAGATCGCCAACGCGTCCCTGAAGCGGCTCTCAGCCAGATCCGGCTCCCCGTTCTCCCGGTGGACGACGGCGAGGGCATTGGAACTGTGCGCGTAGCCGAGAGGATCAGCGCCGTGATCGCACAGCGCGATCGCGTCGGCGAGGCGGATCTTGGCGTGGTCGAGCCGCTTCAGTCCCTCGTCGGCCCTGGCCCGCATCCGCAGCACCATGGCCATGTCGCCGGGATTGGCCACCCGCTCGGCGGCCTGGAACGCCTTCTCCAGCATCCTGCCCGCGTCCAGGTAGTGGCCTCTGCGCCGCTGGTAGGTCGAGATGACGACGGGCAGCAGCCAGGTGTATCGGTCCAAACCCAGGGATTCGGCCTGGTCCACGGCTGCGGTGATCACGTCATACTCCGCGTCTAGCCAAGCCATAGCAGCCTGTGGACTCTCCGGGGCGACGATGGGAATACCGGACGGCACACCTCCGGTCGCGACCTCACGCACCGGCGAGATCACGCGGTCACACGCCCGCGCGTTGTGCAGCAGGTGGTCCAGAATGCGTTCGACCACCACGCGGCGCTCGGCAGCGGACTCGGCGGCGGCACGTTCCTCAGCGAAGTCCCGCAGGAGGTCGTGCATCGCGTACCGCTCGTACGAGACCTCCTCGATCATGTGCGCGGATCGCAGTTCAGCCAACGCGTCCTGACTGTCGGACTCGGCGAGGGCTGACAGGACACCGACGGCCACCCGGCTGATGGACGGGCCTCGGTGAACCCCGAGCTTCCAGAACAACTCGGTGGCACGCGGACTCAACTGGGCCAGCGCGGACTCGAACACCCCCCGCACGTTGAGTTCGGCCTCGTCGTGGCTGAAGGAACTCAACCGGTGGACTGCCGACCGCAATTCCGCGACGATGTGGGCCAGCGTGAGGACGTTCCTGGCCGCGATCCGGGAACCGAGGACGACCACCGCCAGCGGCAGGCCCGCACAGTGGCGCAACAGCTCGCGCGCGCTGTCCGGCTCGGCTTCCATTCGAGCACGGCCGATCACAGAAGCGAGGAGTACCGCGCACTCGTCTGCGTTGAGGCGAGGCACGTCGAAAACCGAAGCGCCCACTACCGCGCGGAGGCCGGCGAGCTGGTTGCGGCTGGTCACGATCGCTGCGCTGGGCCCCGGGCCGGGCAGCATCGGCCGCACCTGGTGCACGTCCCTGGCGTTGTCGAGGACCACGAGGACAGCCCGTCCTGCCAAAGCCGTGCGGAACGCAGTGCTCAACCCGTCCTTAGCGCGAGGAATCTTGACCTCCAGATCATTGAGGAACCTGATCAGCACCTGCTCGGGCTCCGCCGGTTTGTGGGTCGAGAAGCCGTTGAGGTCGACGTACAGAGTTCCGCCGGGGAAGTACTCCTCACGGGTCTCTGCCCACCGCAGCGCAGCAAGGCTCTTGCCCACCCCGGCCGGCCCGGTGAGTACGCAGATACGCGGTCCGCCGCTCTGGAGGAGCGCGTCGTCAATCAACCTCAATTGGGTGTCCCGTCCGACAATGCTCGTCCGGTGAGCGGGGAGTTGCCTCGGCGCCATCTGGCCCGCCGAGCCGGCCACCACCTGGTTCCTGTTCGCTAGCTGCCTGGCGTACGCTTCCTTAATCTCGGCTACGAGCCCCGAATACCGTTCGCCGGACCACGGCTTGATAAGCCTGGGCAGGTTCGTCTCAATGTTCGCTATAGCATCGACTTCGCACTCGGCGGTGATGTAGTCGACACACGCGGACTTCCACATCTCCACGAGTTCGCCCCGGACACCATCGAAGCCAACACCGTCAATGTTCGCCAACGGTGGACCGCTCCACAGGTCCATGCTCTGCAACAACTGCGTGGCACGTTCGGCCCCGACAGCGCCTCTGGCGGTCTTGAGCAGCTCCTGGAAGCGGTGGAGGTCGACCTCTTCGGGCTGCACGACCAGGCAGTACGTGCCCGGTCCGACACGCCGCACGGTGTCGTATCCGAGGGCCGCGCGGAGCATGCGCACACACTGCTGGATGTTGTTGTCCAATCTCTCCCGGCTCCCGGGCCACAGATAGCCCCGAATGGTGGCCAAATCAGCAGTAAAGTCAGGAGACAAGAGCAGAACAGCCAGGAAAGCGGTCACCTGGGGCCGCAACCGTAGCGGCGGGGAATTTTTTTCCAGCACGGCAGCAACCTTTCCGAGGAGCCAGAACTTCATTCGATCCTGCCTACCTTGACTAGCGATGCCGTTCGTTCCATGAATCTCACCAGCCCACCGGCACACGTGTCCAGCCAGATGGCGTTCAGGTCTTGTTCAGGTTTTGATCAGAGCTTTTCGCAGCACTTCTGGCCGTGCATGTGAAAGACTGGGTCACAGCCGGACACGCACCGTTACAGCACGACTGAGGATTCACTCATGAGTGCTACCGGTCACCGATAGTCCCGGCTTCATCCGCCCCGACAAGGGCAGCTTGATAAGACCCAAGGAGAAACAATGCTCATCGTTTACGGTGCCGCGCTCCTCACCTGCGGGGTGCGCCGCGGCACGTCCTTTCCGTCCCGGCGCGGCAAGGGGCGGCGGGAGGCGCGCCCCATGCCGACGACCCCGACGCCACGTCCCGCCTCGGCACTCGTGCGACGCGCCGACCAGAGCCTGACCAGCGGCTACTGATCGTGGCACAGACCCCTGGGGTAGGCCGATGAAGCGGGCTACCCCAGGGGCTTGCTCGTCAAATCCGATAATCAGCTCGCGCCGCGGCTGTTCCGGCCGGCGACCCATGTCCACAAAGGACGTGACCGAGGCGACGAATCGGCACGTGCCGCCCGGACACCGCACCTCGGTCAGGACCAGCAGCCGGTCACTCGTACCAATCGCGCGACCACTGCTCCCGGCGTTCCTGGTCACGGGCGATCCAGTCAGCGCCCTCCGCGGCCACCGCCTCCAGGATCGGCAGTGCGGCATCGATGCCGGAGGTCTGCAGCGCCACATCGAACAGCTCGGACTCGTCCTCGACGCTGTCGTCCTGCTGGTTGCGGAAGTTCTCGGCCACCACACTGATGTCCCTGCCATTGACCAGGGTCAGGTGGAACGCGCGACTGCGCAGCCGCTCCACCTCCTCGGCCTGCGGCCCTTCACCCCTGGTGGCCCGGAGGCCTCTCTCGGTGACGCTGGCCGACGCCAGAGCGTCGTACCTGAAGAGGTGCCGGCGTTCATCCCAGGCGACGCCGGTGAGGAAGTCCAACTCGATCCTCGTCTCGCGCACACCGCTGAGGGTGAGCAGGAAGACCTGCACGACATACCGGGAGAAGCGCGGTGGGCCGTGCAGCACGCGCGCTCGCAGGGCACCTCGTGCCCCCTCCGTCATCACCACATGCGTGACCAGATTACGAGCGGACAGGTTGGCGCGCTTGATCACGTTGTCCTTCAGGTACGCCTTGTCCATGGCCAACCAGTGGGCCATCTCGCCATCGCTCGGTCGGTCCGCCAGGACCCCGCACCACTCCTGGTAGGCATGGTTCTCAGCCTCATGGAGGCGTTGGGCGTCGTGGCGGAGGATCACGTGAAGTTCCTGTCCTCCCTTGATGCGCAGGGCACCCCGTGCGGCGAAGAACCCGCCCACGCCGACGAACAAGGGCGGCATGAAGCCACTGCCGAAGAGCAGCGCCAGCAAACCCAGTGCTCCAGCCGCGACACCGATCTGGAATAGGTGGTTGTCGCGCGGCTCGACGGGGATCTGGTTGCGGGCCAACATGTTGTCGCGCCACCCGGCGGCGATGTGTTGCGCATGCCACCGAATCAGCCAGTTGATCGAGTTCGCTGGGACTTGCGCGTTCCCGTACTGATCGACGAAGCGCTGCTTGAGGTGCGCCCTAACCCCCGCGGTGTAGCCGGGCCAGTCGCCGGCAACGTGCGGGCGCACCGCCGAGAAGGAGCTGTCGACCAGCCGGTGAACCTCCTCGACGAACGCGGTGCTGACCCAGTGGCCCGGTGAACGCGGCACCACCGGATATTGCGGTGGCGCGACCTCCCGCCGCTTGACGGCGTTGCGCAGCTTCACCGCCTCCCTGGCGCCACCATGGCGGTAGATCAGGTAGCCGGCACCCGCCAGGAAAGGGAAGCCAAGCAGGATGTCGATCAGGATGCTGGTCGCCGTCGCGTTGACCAACGCCGTCACCACGCCGAGCAGGACCACGGCACCGCCGACAACCACACCTCCCACGTTGCCCTGCCCAGCGCGCGCTGGCGGGGGTGGATATAGCAAGGGCTGCGCGGGCTCGGGTTCGAAGAACTTCCAAGCTCGGGACACACGAGCGGACTTCATCCGCTCCGTCACGACGCGGTGGGAGTGTTCCGCGTCAAGTCGCTCCTGCACTACACCGCTGAGGATCATGCCCAAGTGTTGGGCGATCTCGTCCTGCCTCGCCTCCGGGAGCTTGCCGTACGCGTCGAGGACGTCCTCGATGTCGTTGTTCCCCGGCTCGCCCGCCACCTCACTGTGCACGCTCCGCATGAGGCGCCAGGCCACGTCAACCGCCTCACTCCACGCGTCGCGCGATCGTGAAACACACATCTTGCGAACGCTGTTGATGCTCCTCAATAGCGCCCCGTCGAGGTCGTGGAACGACCGGTCGCTGACCATGGAGAGGAGGTAGTGGTAGGCGATCTCCGTCGACACGTGCGCGTCGTCCCACAACTGTCTGAGGATTTGTTCGGCCTCGCGCGGGGTACCCCCGCTGAGGAAGTTGCGGGCGACTTCGTACTTGCGCTCAGGTCGATCACCGTGGTTGATGTGGTAGGTGCGGCGGTCGTGGTGGATCGTCGTGTCGCCGTAGTGCGCGCCAACCTGCTGACCGACGTAGGCGCCGGAATGTGCTTCGTTGTGGTTGTCCACGTGAGCCTGACCCGGGAAGGGGCCGTTCCAGTTCGGCGGGATCATCGTCCCTCCCGGTCAATGGGCATCGGATATGTATCCCGACGCGAGATGAAGATCATGAGTCGTCTCCACAACGACGCCCCCAATACAGGCGTCGTCCTTGTTCTACCTGGTTGTGCGGGAGGCGAACCCGCTGCGCGGCCTGGCCAAGCAGCTCGCACCGGCGACCGGATGTATGCGGCCTGGGCGCCGTGCGGAGTTGGGCCTCAGCCCGCGACGGCAACCTCGTCCCACTCGCGTGACCACTGCTTGCGGCGGTCCTGCTCGTGGGCAATCCACCCCTCCCCCTCGGCTGCGATCGCTTCGAGGATGGGAAGCGCGGTCTCGATGCCCGACGTCTCGTAGGCGGCGTCGATCAGCTCTGAATCGCTCTCGTCTTGGTGTTGCCAGCTCTTGAAGCTGTTCACCTTCATCTTGATGGCTTCGCCGTTGCTGAGGACCAGGCGGAACTCCCGACTACGCAGGTTCTCCACGTCCGAGTCCTGAAGTGCGTTCACACCCGTGGTACGCACGCCCTTCTCAGTCACCTTCGCCGACACGACCGCGTCGTACCGGAACATGAAGCGCTCTTCGTTCTTCGCCTCTCCCGTGTGTGCGTCGAGGTGGAGGCTGACCTCGCGTACCCCCTTCTGTGTGAGCAGCAGGATGCGGACCCGGTAGGCGGAGTACCGCGGCGGCCCGTACTCCAGTCGGCCACGCCGCGCGAAGGGAGCGCACTCGGTCAGCACCACGTACTCGATGACCTGGTCCCTCTTCAGTCCAACGCGTTTGATCACGTCCGATACCAGGTAGAACTTGTCGAGCGCGTGCCATCGCGCGATCTGAGCGTCGGTGGGCCGGTCCGCCAACTCGGCGAGCCGGGCGCGGTACGCATCCATCTCCTCGTCGTACAGAGCGTCCGCCTCCGCCCATGCGGCAAGATTCGCCCGTCTTGTGGCCGCAAGGCGCACTCCGTGCCGCACAGCGAACCATCCGCTGAACGACAAAATGGTCACCGGCAAGAGATCCCGCGCCGAGAGAGCGTCAATCAATCCCGCCAGGGCGACGAGGACGCCCAGACCGCAGCACATCACCGTGCCGGAGTTCACCGCCAAGCCAGTCCTGTTGGCGGCCTCGTGCCCATCCCCTCGTATCTGTGCCCGCTTCGCGTGCCACTCGACGAGCCACCTCAGGTTGGCGGTCTTCACCTCACCCGGCAGGTACGATCTGACGAGGCGTTTCTTCAAGTAGGTACGGTAAGTCCTGTGCGGCGCCTCGCCCTGCTGCTCCGCTGAGGCCCCCGTTGCAGATCCGTGCTCCTTGAAGAGGCGGTCGACGAGCGACCCGATGGTCTTGCCGAATGCGGTCATCGAGTGGAGGTCGCCCGCGGGGTTGCCTTCGCCCTCCTCCCTTTGCTGCATGAGGTCGTGTCCACTCGTTCCATGTCGAACCTTGGCGGACTCGATCACGACGCCGTAGCGGAACACGAGGGTGGCCCCCGTGAACATCAGCAACAGCTCCGGGAGCAGGCCAAGCCTGAACGGTCCGGTGACAAGGGCGGCCAGTCCGATAAGGACCCCGACGATCCCGAAGATCGTGCGGCTGCGGTCGCCAGGCCCGGGCGACAGCAGGTCCGGCGGATACGGCTTCGGCTCGGCAGGTGCGGCCTCAAAGAACTTCCAGGACTGTTTCGCACGCTCGGGGGCGATCCGCTCCCGCATCATGTGGCGCTTGAGATCGGCCTCCCACCACTCCTGGGTCAGTCCCCTGAGGATCACGTCCATGTGGCGAACGATTTCCTCTTGTCGAGTGAACGGCAGTACCCGTAGGGCGGCGAGCACCTCCGTCCGGTCACCCCCGGGCGTGCCGCTGTACTCCCGCCTCACCCAGCACAGCAATTCCCACACGGCGGTGAACGCTTTCGACCAGGCGTCGGTGGGGAACGAGAGGCACATCTTGTACGCGTCCTTGATGCAGTCGAGCAGCTCGCCGGACAACTCGGTCAGCGATCGCTCGCTTATCACGGACAGGGTGTAGTAGTAGGTCCGCTCGGTGGTGATGTGCCCCTGCCTGAGCAGCGTGGCGAACACCTCCTCCGCGCGTCGCGGGGTGCCTCCGCTGAGGAGGTTGCGGGCAACCTCGTGCCTGCGCTCGGGCGGATCACCCTGATTGATGTGGTACGTGCGGCTGTCGTGGTGGATTGTCGTGTCGCCAATCTGGACCCCGATCTGCTGGTCGACGTGCGCCCCCTCGGCCGCCACGTTCTGGTTGTCGACCTGCGGTACGGCATCCTCGCCTGGCAGCACTGCCCCGTCTTCCGTACTCACCGCGGTCCCTCTGCCCACGTGGACCGGATGTCTCCGAAGTGGACACCCATCTGCTGGCCGACGGTGGCGTTGTCGCGCGCGATGTTGGTGTTGTGGATGGTGGGCAGTGGCGGAACACTGCTCTGCGCCTGTCGGTCGGAGCCCTCGCCGTTCTCGTCGTCCTTGTCCTCGAGCGCGGCGATGAGGGCGGCTGCGAAGGCGGCGGCGTTGCGTGCGGCGAGGAGCTGGGTGCCCGCGCGGTCGCTGGTCGACTTCGTGCCGTCCGCGTGGTCGCTGATGGCGCGGATTGTCATCATCGGGACGTTGCCGCTCAGGTGTGCCGCGTGTGCGAATCCCGAGCTTTCCATCTCGATGGCGACGGCGTCGTTGTAGTTGCTGCGCAACACCTGCGCGAGTGCGGACGTCCTGGAGTTCAGCAGCACATCACCGGCGGCGATCGGGTCGAAGTGCACGTCGGGCCGGACGTGCTCGCCACGGTCCGGCAGGTACGGGTACCAGGAGTCGCCACGCAGTCTCCTCGCCCGCTGTTCAAGGGCATGCGAAACGTCCCAGGAGCGTGGTCGCGCCAGGTCACCGTCGTCCTCGCTGCGGGCGCCGTGGTGCGAGTAGACCTTGGTGGCCACGACAACGTCACCGATGTCGAGCCAGTCGCGCAAACCCCCTGCCACGCCGACGAACAGCATGGCGGCTGGGGAGAACTCGGTCCGGGCACGCTCGGTCAGCGCCGCGGCGGTCGTGGTCCCGGGCCCGGTCAGGCCGAGCGCGACCCGGCGGCGCGGGTTGTTGGCGAGTGTACCGACTTCAAAGAGGGTTCCTGCGGCGTGCTTCCGCACGTCGACATTGGTCAGGTGCTCGAGCACCGCCTGGTGTTCGACATCGAGCGCGGTCAGGATAACGAACATTCCTTCACTCCAAAGCGATACCGCGAACGCGGTCCCGTTTTCATCGTGCGTGAGGACATGCGGAGGGCGAGTTCCGCGACTCAGCCAGGCCTGACTCCCGACGACAGCGCTCATCACAAGTGGTTTGAGCAGAAGAGAACGTGGTGCGCTGCTCGGGTGCGCGAGACGCTAACGCAGCAGGACGATTCTCGTCAAATTGACGATAAAGTGGATCATGCACTCACCATCCTCGTGAGTAAAGTGTTGCAAGTGGACGGTGTTTACCCAGGGAAAATCGCCCACAGTTACCGGAAGAGACGATCATGAACGACGACACATGGAAGGTTCCCGAGATCGCGGTAGCCGTCGATCTCGCCGTGTTGACCGTCCTCGCTGACTCACTCCAGATCATGCTCGTCGAACGAGGTATCGAGCCCTACCTCGGAACGCAGGCCCTGCCCGGCGGGTTTCTCTCCAGCGTCGACGAAAGCCTCGACGCCGCCGCCGAACGCGAGCTGACCGAGGAGACAGGATTGGACCCCGTCGGACTGCACCTCGAACAGCTGCACACCTACGGCGCTCCGGACCGGGACCCGAGGCAACGAGTCGTGACTGTCTGCTACCTGGCGTTCGTCCCTGGGCTACCACCACCCGTGGCCGGAGGTGACGCGCGGTCAGCCGCCTGGGTGCCGACCAAGACCGCTCTACATCCCGGCACCGAACTCGCTTTCGACCACAAGAAGATCATCGGAGACGCGGTCGAGCGAACTCGGAGCAAGATCGAGTACACGACGTTGGCGGCCGCGTTCTGCGGCCCCGAGTTCACCGTGACAGACCTGCGCCGAGTGTACGAGATCGTATGGGATGAAAAACTCGACCCGCGCAACTTCCACCGCAAGGTCACCGGGGTCGAGAACTTCCTGGTCGCGACCGGTACTCAGACGACCCGCCAGGGCGGACGCCCCGCCGCCCTCTACCGCCGTGGACCGGCTCGCCTGCTGCATCCGCCGATGCTGCGCCCTGCGGCCCCGAAACCGGACGCCAGCCAAACCTCCTGACGACCGCGTCCCGAACGATCTCCCGGTGGTCGAAGGCGACTTCGACCTCGACGGACAGGAAGTCCTCGACGGGCATCCACCGCGCCGCATGCGCGTCGCTTCCGCCGGATACCGCCGGCACTCCGGCCACGTAACCGTGGAATGCCACACTGACCACTTGTCCGCGCGGATCCCGTCCAGCCTCCGCGTATCGACCAAAGCGCCGTAGGCGCTGACGTACCACCTGGATGCCGGTTTCCTCCTCGAGTTCCCGCACAGCCGCCTCCACAGCGCTCTCCCCCGGCTCCACAAAGCCGCCTGGCAGTGCCAGCGCCGCACGGAACGGCTCCTTGTCGCGTTCCACGGCCAGGATCGCCAACTCGCCGCCCAGTCGGCTGAACAACACCACGTCCGCAGTGAGCACACGAGTCGTGGCACACCGGTCACCGTTGCCCGTCATGCCACCAGGCTAGGTTGTTGTCATCCTGACATCAAGCGTCAAACTACTTAGATTCCGCACCGTTGAGCCAATTGTCATGTCAACAAAAACGTCGCGAGGCACCGTGGAGAGCTAGAGCCTTACCCGGTCTGGCCGTGCAGCGCGCCGCCTCGGCGCTAGCGGCGGGCACGGCGCTCGGGCACGATGACAGGTGTACGACGGCTCAGACGTCACTCGAACGCGGCATCATCATCGGCGGCGAGAGAGTCGTCGCTTCGCCGGCGCGGTAGAGGGCAGCCGGTCGACCATTACCGGTAGGACGTTTGCCGCCAGTCGGAACGATGAAACCGTCCGCGTCGGTGACCTTGCGGTGGAAGTTCGACTTGTCCAGCTTCACCCCCCAGATCACCTCGTAGACCTTCCGCAGCTCAGCGATGGTGAACTCCTCGCCGCAGAACGCGGTGGCGATCGTCCGGAACTGGAGCTCGGCCCGCGCCAACTCCAGGGCGTCACTCAGGATGCGGTCGTGGTCGAAGGCGAGCCCCATCCGCTGGACCTCGACGACCGGGAGCCAGTGCGCGGACCTGGCATCGGATCCCGCGGCGGGAAGCGGCAAGTCAGGAGCGATGGCCAGGTAGGCACACGTGACGACGCGGGGGCTACGGGGATCCCGGTCGGGGGCGGAGTAGACGCCGACCTGCCGCAGGTGGAGTCCTTCCGCGCGCATACCGGTTTCCTCGGCGAGTTCCCGCGCAGCGGTCTCGTCAAGGCTTTCATCACCACGCAGGAAGCCACCTGGCAAGGCGAGGTGCCCCGCGAACGGTTCGTTCCCCCGCTCCACGACCAACACGCACAGCGTGCCGTTCCGGATCGTCAGGATCACGAGGTCCGCGGTGAGCGTGACAGTCTGCCGAACGCGGCTCATGCCCACGAGGGTACTGAGCGGATAAGCGAACGCAGGAGCCGCGGGGACGTCGAAGCGCGCGAAGGGGTCCTCCTGATCTCCGCACCTGGTGGCCCAGCCGGCGTGTTCTTCGGTTCTGCCACGGAAATTCAGCCTCCTCCAAGGTGCTGAACCGAGGCGTCTGGGGCTCAGCCGTCCATGCCCAGGTAGCGGTTCTGGTCATCGTCGGGTCCGCACTACCGTCAGGGTCAGGTTCGAACAACCAAGGATGTCCAGGCCCTGAAACCGTGCGCACAGCCTGTCCCAGCCCAAGCCGTTCTCCTGCTACCAGACAGTGATTCGCACGCAGCATTCACCCTCGAACTCGCAACCCCACAAATGGCCAGCCTGTGCGCTGTGAGTATAAGAGCGAAGCTAGCATGGTCGGACCGCTACCGTGTTGCGCATGTTCGATGCCTTCACTCGGGACGATCTCCTGCTGTCGATAATGTCGGCCCTTACCGCAGAGGAGGTTGGCCTGGAATCGGCCAGAACGCGTTCCATTCGACGAAGGGCGACGTCCGGGCGAAGTTCACCGCACCGGTGAAGGCGGGGCTGACGCAAATGGCTGCCCCTGAGGTGTTCATCGAGATACTGGAGCACCCAGAGCAGCTCAGCAAAGCTGATCTTGAGAAGTTAGTGCGGCCCGCCGCAGACGGTTTCCTGCGCTTCTCCCCACCAAGGCCGAGTTGCTGGACCAATTGGCCAGGATCCGTCGGCGTCAGGAGCTGCTTCCGGCGTGCATCCGCCGAATCGCCCCAAACGGCAAGCCCATCTCAGCGCCTGAAGCGGACTCGATCGACGCCGAGCCGGATCGGCCGCTTGCGATTGCCGCGCTTGCCGAGATCGGCGAGGTGACCGTCTGGCTTCCCGCAGCGGGACAGGATCGACCGGAGTTGGCAATGACACCGGGTGGCATCGGTGGATGAGAGGCGATGCTGCATGCCGACCGCGTCCTCGGTCAACTGGCGGCAATGCTGTCACGTTCCGGTTGGGTTGAACTGGAGCAATCAACATCGGCCGGCGGTCTGGAGCAGTCACTGCTGCGCCGCGGCCAGCCGGTTGTGCTGACGCTGCGCCAGCTCGTTAGCGACTCCCCGCGCTTCCCCCTGGCCTGTCAGGTTGTCTCAATCTGAGAAACCAGTGGCCGTGGCCACCGCCGCAGAGAAGCTCGACAGTGACTGCCTGCCGCGGGTGTGCACCAGGGGTCAGCCCGGGCCACTGTCATACATCTGCTGCACCGGCTTGCGAGCGTGGCAGCCGTTCTTCGCTACCACGGCGACTTCGACTGGAATGACATCCACATCGGCAACGTCCTGTTCGGTCGAGACCGACAAGGGGAAAGAACAGGTCAACGGGGACTGAGGCGCAGATATGGTCGCATGGGTGATCGCGGCGCAGGCTGAGGAGCGCGGAAAGGCGGCTGTTCCGCTGTGAGGTGATCACATGTGTTTCTCTGTCGGGATCACAGCCATGATGCCGGCTTTTGCCACCCGCAGGCTTGCGTGTCCAAGACATCGCCATGACCGGGCACCGACCCCATCAACAGCTGGACCTCCAGCTGGCACGTGTGGCCATGCAGGGCTTCTTCGACAGGGGGTCGAAGCCTCACGACTGAAACCCTTTGGGATGTCCGCGCGATACAGGCCAGGGCATCCTCCGTGAGCCCGAAGCTGCGGCATCGGCGTGTTTGCCGGTATCTGGCCGAAGCCGCAGCACGCCGATCTGTTGGCAGCCCAACGACTACAGCGACATCCAGGGAATACGTCGTGACAAGCAGCAGAACCTCCAGCAACGGAGCCCGCTTCCTCGCCGCCTTCATCGCCATCGAGAACCACCTCCGCGACAGCGTCACCCCGAAGGCAACCTCGGCTTCTCGAAGCTCCTCGACACCTACGGGGAGAAGGTACGACTGACGTCCAGACAGAAGAACGAGCTGAAAGCCTTCGCCGAGCTGCGCAACGCCATCAGCCACCAAAAGTACTTCGCCGGCAGACCCATCGCCAATCCCGTGGACGAGGTCGTCCTGGACATCGAACGCATGCGAGACCTGCTGATCTCGCCCCCCATCGCCCTCCAGGTGCTCAAGCGCGACCAGGTGCGCAAGGTCGACGCCCGATCACAGATCGCCGATGCCCTCGCTCTCGTCAAGGAGCATGACATCTCGCAACTTCCGGTCTACGACGACGGGAGTTTCCAGGGCCTTCTCACCACCAACGCCATCGCACGCTGGCTGGCGACGCAGTCCACCGACCACGCTGGTCTCGCCGAGACCGCTCCGGTCAGCGAGGTGCTGAAATTCGCCGAACCGCATGAATCCGCCAGGCTGTGCGGCCGCCACACGACCGTCCTACACGTGCTGGACCTGCTCGCCCCGTCCTCGCCCGGCGCGCATCCGGTCACGGCGGTGATCATCTCCCACTCGGGCAAGTTCACGGAACAGCCGTTGGGGATCGTCGTGGCTCAGGACCTCCCTCGGCTCTACGCGAGTATCCGGTAGCGATCAGCGCGTTACGCCCCTACCACGATGAGGCCTTGAGTAGTTCCACGCCTGCCCGCTGCGGTGGACAGGCGCAAGCGAGGTGACCCGACGGTTCCACCCCGGTCCGGGCGCAAGCTATGGCGCTTTCTCGCCTGATGCCGTGGTCAAGACAGGTCCAGCTGTGAGCACGGCGAGGTCAGGTAGGCGCTGGGAGGTGCCGTCAATCGTCCTGTGGGAACCCGTCCTTGGGCCAGCCATGGCTCGAAAACAGACACTCACGAACTTACGAATCGTCACAGCTGCCACTCCTTTTTCAACACGTCCAGCAGCTCTCGCTGCCGTGCCTCAAGTACGTCGAGTGTCCACTTCTCGTACTGGAGTAGCTGGTTCGTCAGCACGAAGGAAGCGCCGCCCTTCTTCCCGGCGAAGTACTTCTCCTTTTCCGTCTCGGAGTCTTTGACACCCTCGCCGCATACTGAACGCGAGTTAACGACTCACGACACTAAGGGTCTGCGCGCCTACAAGGCAGGACCCGCAACTCTATGACGTCGCGTGTGAGGCCCTGGCTAGCGGCGTGACCGAGGCCGAACACCCGCATCAAACTCGGCATCACCGCGCGTGTGGTTCTTCAGCCGCTGACGGCTCGCGGTCAGCCACTTCGTCCCGTTCCGGTGCGGCGCCAGGCGTGCGGTCGGCAAGAGCAGCACCTTCTTGGTCGCCGCTGGAGGGACACCTGCCCGTTCTGCGATTGGCAGATCGAGAGGCTCTGCTACCGCTGCCGAAGCGCTCCGCGTCGGTGTGCTCACTCGGCGAACACCAGGGGCCTCAATTTGGCTTGCCACTCCTCGAGTTCTGCCACCAGCAGGGTATCGTGCTGCCGGTGCATGGCCCGGTCCAGCACGAGTGCGGCGGCCGCCAGCCCGACAGCGAGTAGTGCCATAGCACCAACCACGACGTGGAACTGGAACGAGGTTTCGGTCGGACACAGTGCTTCGGCGGTCCCGACCAGCCCGAGGATACTCCCCGTCCAGCCGAGGTAGTTCGCGGGCACCGTGGAGTGGCATGACCACAGCCAGGTTCGCCAGTTCCAGTTCCGCCGCCCGATCAGCCCAAGCCTGGTCTTCTCCAGGTCCCGGTATATCTGCTCCGCGTCCTGTTGCTGCTGGCGGGAGCGGGGCGGGCGCCAGTCCGGGTGTGCCGTCAGCAGTTCGTGCAGCCGAGCCGCCGCGCGTCGAAACAGGTACGGTTCGAAGGACGGTGCCGGGGGCCATTCCTGTTCCTGCTCGTCTCGCTCGTCGGAGGCGCGCTGTACGAAGAACACGAGGAACGCCACCACCACAAACACCAGGGTGATCCGCAGGGCCAGGGCGCCACCCTCGTTGACGAATTCGACCAGCCCGTTCACCAGGATGCCGAACGGCAGCACGAGGATGATCCACGTCTTGCGGACGTATTGCCGGAACGGCAACACACCTACCTGACGCTCCCACTGGAAGGTTCGTCGCCGCACGAGCAACTGTATCCCCACCATTCCGACTCCGATCAGCATCAGGACTAGTGACAGCATTGCCACGCTCGCGAAGTCGCGCCATTTTCCGCCGAGTGTCAGGGCGAATAACAACGGAAGTGACAATGCACCGCAAGCCCTCAGCGCGATGGCAGGCAGAAGTCGCTTCCGATTTTGCTTGGGCGCCTTCCGCGGTTTCGTCGACTGAATCGGCGCCACGTGTCGCGCAAGTTCCTGAAACAGTCGCTCGAGGTCGCCAGCCAGGTGTGCCGCGCGTATTTCGGCTGCCTGGCGCAACGCGAGTTCCGCGATATCGTCCGGTAGTTCTTCGCGAATCGGAGGTGTGGCGTTTCCCAGCAGCGCCTGGACGATCGGCTTACCTAGCTCCAGCGCGATGGCGATCTCGTGACGCACCCAGTCGAGCCCCTCGCGACACAATCGTTCATGCAGGTCAGAGAGCCATTGTCGGTGAACTACGACCACCAGCACGTCGCACGCACGCAGGTGGCGACGCAGCTCGTCCGGATATCGAGTGCCGACCCGCATCTGGTGGTCCACAAAGACCTGATCGGATCCGAAATGGGCGGCGAGACGGTCCGCCAGAGCTGCCACGAAAGTCTCGTGATCGCCTCTGCGGTAATTGATGAAGATACCACTCACGAGTTCTCCAAGAATTATCGAGTAGAGGTTCGACGAATCGTCGAACCTCGTTCTCATTGCCGCCCAAATGCTTGCCAGCAGGTGCGAGAACCGTTTATCTTGGCCATGTGGAAGAAAACCTTGAACGGGTGTTGACCGGTATCCAGTCCGACCTGGCTGGACTGCACGCGCAGAGCAAGTTCCTCAACGAGGTCATCGACCGACTGCACACCGAGAACGAGCAGCTGCGCGCGGCGGAGGCGCGGCGGACGCTGCAGCCCGCGCTGCGGGAACTGGTGAAACTGGCCGACGACTGGCGCAGCCGGCGGACCTCGCTGGCCGAGGCAGGCCACGTCGACCTCACGCGGTTGTGCGACGAGATCGTCGAGGACGTCACGCTCCTGCTGGACCGCCAGGGGGTTGAGGAGTTCCACGCCGAGGTGGGTGCCGCGTTCGACCGCCACGAGCAACGCTCGGTCGGGACGCGGCCAACCGAGAACACCGACCAGGATGGCCGGATCGCCGAGGCCAGGCGTCCTGGATACCGGGTGGACGGCAACGTCGTCCGGTTCGCAGAGGTCGTCGTGTACAAGTTCACACCACCGCCGGCGCCGTGACCGCCAGCGACACGAGCCAGAGCGCGCACAACACGGTGAGCACCATGGCGGTCACGAGCAGGACCATCGCCACCTTGCGGCCAGCAACGACCGCGGCGGGAATCCGGTCACTCATGCGGGCACCTTCCCGTTCAACAGCCACAGCAGCGGAGTGGCCGGGTCGTCGTTGATGACGGCACCGTGCCGCCTGACTTCGACGGAGTCCTGGATGCTGACGGCGAAGTAGGACACCTTGGCGAAGTGGTTGTCCAAAGAGGACAAAAGCTCGTGCTGGCCCATCCCGGTCAACCAAGACCGGATGGCCAGCGCGCGTTCCTCGCGCGATGACGCGGAGCGCGCCGCGTACGGGTGGCTCGGGCCGGACGGGTCGAGCAGGCCGTCGCACTTGGTCAGCACCACCGCGACCGGGATGCTGATTCGGCTGCCACGCCAGGAGAATCCGCGCTCGGCCAGTGCCTCGACGAACCTCTCCAGCACCTCCTTGGGGGCGGTGTTCGACGCACTCACGCGACCCAGAACCGCCCGTGGCGTGCCGGACCGCACCTGGCGCAACGAGAACGGGTCGACGATGAAGACGACCCCCTTGGTGAACGCCAGGAACTGTGCGTCGGCCAGGTGGTCAACGCTCTCCACTCGCTCGCCCGCGGGGTCGTAGAGGTAGAGCAGCCGGCGGGCGCGGCTGCCCTCAGCGCCGACGAACACGGTGTGCGCCCGCGGATTGACCACCGCTGTCTTGAGCGCACGGCTCGGATCCTGGTGCACGCCCAGTTCGATGTTGCGCTCGAAGGACTCTTTCGCTCGCTCGTCAGCGAACTCGAACCCGTCGCCACGCAGCATCAGTCGGGACACCGCGCTCTGTATGAAGACCGACTTTCCCGCCTTCGGGCCGGCGATCACCGGGATGTGCACGGTTGGCGCAGTGAGGCCCTTGGTGGGCAATTCGAAGCCGCACCGGGCGCACTGCGCCCGCAGCCTGCTCTTGCCCAGTGCCAACAGCGTGGGCAGTGTGGTGTGGCACGCGCACGTCCGGCGCAGCACGCCCGTGGTGCCCGGTACCAGGCTGCGGTGCGCGGCACCGCACTCCGGGGCGGGACACCGGTAAACCGGTCGAGTCACCTTTTCGTGGCAGGACGGGCATTCGATCGTGATGCCGCGCAGGAACAGCACGACGTACTCCACTACCCACGAGCCTGAGGCCATCAGCAGCGCGCTAGCAACGAGCACCAGCAGCAGGAGCAGGAAGACCAGTGAGGCAAACGCCACGAGCCCGATGGCGCAGGCGCCACCGCCGACCAGACCCGCGGTGATCCCGGCGGCCACCGGGTAGGCGAACCAACGTGGCCACTCGGTGTTGGAGGCCCACAGCCACGCCCGGCGAACCAGGGGTGATGAGACCGGGGTGGGAGTCGTGGGCGCGCTGAGGATTTTCGCCCACATCCGGGTGATGGCCGTGCGAAGGATGTTCAGGTAGTCCCACAGCACAGGCCCGGCGTAGTAGCTGCGAAACGCCGGATCGGGGCCGTCTCGGGATGGCTCGGGCGGGTCGATGCGCAGGTGCCCGATCGGGGCGCGAGGGGTGAATCCCGCCAACGCGGCCGTGACGTACTCGACCACTCCGACACCGAGCCCGACGATGCTGCTACCGATGAATGTCAGAGCCACCACGTAGGGGGTGACGATCACAATGATCAGGAACAGAGCGATGAGGAGGTAGTACACGGGTCACCTCTTCCGCAGCCCGAGCAGGGCGAGCAGGCCGCGGCGTTCGTGCCGCACTCGCCAGCTCTGCCACCACCGGGCCCAGTTCGGTTTGGGTGCGGCAACACCCAGCGCGTCGGCCATGGGCCGGAGTGCGCTGCCGATGCGGTCCAGGTGCTTGCGCTTTCGCTTGCGCAGCGCGGTTGCGAGCGTGTCGTTGACTAGTCGGTCGCGAGTGGACGGACCTGTCGCGTCGAACCAGGCGACAACCACCGCCGCCACCTGGCGTGCCGGTGCCGTTGCCAACACCGTGCGCGCGGCCTCCTGGTAGGAGGGAAGGAACACCGAACCATGCTCCGTGACAGCGGCACCGAATAGTCCTTTGTGGATTTTTGGGTCGCCCCGCATCACGAAGGACGCGATGCTCACCAGCAGCCGCTGGCCGATCTCGCCCTGCAGAGCAGCCGCGGTCTCGATGCCGGACAGCACGGCCAGTTCGCTACCCGGGCCCGGTGCCGAACGGTGAAAGTGCGTGACCAGCCGTGCCGCTTCCAGCTCGGCGAGCTTGTGTTGCGGTAGCCGTGCCGCGACCGGAGAGTCCAACAGTGCCTCCACGAGCTGCTTCTCCTTAGCGCTGGCACGGTCGTAGCTCGCCAGGCTCAGGACCCGTGCGGTGATGCGCGTGGCGAGGCCGCTGTCCACCAGCGCCTCGGGGGGCAGGTGGCGTAGCAGCCGGAGGCAGTCGTCGGTGGTCGGGTCTTCCGGCCACAGCACGGCGCCGAGGTGGCGCACCTCGCCCGAACCGCGTCGGGTGGCCGCCACCGCCACCTCAACCCGGTCGAGCGCACCGTGCCTGGCCAGCACCAGGTCGGTCAGCAGCCTGATCTGCTCACCCGCCTTCTTGGTGAGCAACTGGGCGGCGGCGAGTGGCAGCGTCGCCGCCAGCCTGCAGGCCTCCTGCGGGTCGACCAGCCTCTGCTCCAGCACTCGCACCAGGGCGTCGAGCAGTTCGGGCTGCTCGGACAGCCACTCTCCCAGCGCGGCCGAGGACGGCCCGGCGAGTTCGGGCAGCACAACGTTCTCCGCGACGTCCGTCAGGTCTGCGGTGGACAGCGTGGGTAGCCAGAGTCGTCGTTCGGCACCTCGCAGCACCGCGACGAAGTACGTGCCGAAGAGCGTCGCAGGCACTGGTTCACCCTGTTGCCATGCCGTGCGGAGTGCCGCCGACCAGGCAGCTGGGTTCGCCGGGCCGCCGCCGTCCTGGACCTGGTCGGCGATGCGACTCCAGGCGTGGCCGGGCAGCCGCTTCGGCATCCGGTCCACAGCGAACTGCACGGCGTCCACGAGCAGGCTTTCACCGGGGGGCACGGCGACCGGCAGGTCGAACGCCAGCTCCAGCAGGACCGCGAGTACATCCAGTTCCGCCGCGGTCACCGCCGGGGTGACCTGAGCCGCGAGGTCCAGGGCCGCGGCGACCTCGTCGCGTTCCCACAGCCGAGCCAGCGCCGCAGCGTAGCGGGTGCCGTCCTGAGCCGGCGACACGCCGGCGGTGAGGTCGATGGCGGTGAAGTCACCGTAGGCGGGCAGCCGCACATCCGGCGTCGTGCAGCTGACGAGTGCGGCCGACTCCTCTGGACGCGCGGTGTAGGTCACGAACGACACGCGCAGCCCGAGCGCACGTGGCAGCGACCGGCACAGGGCGGCGATCCACTGTGCGGCCACCTCGTCGTCCGGTACGACGAGCACCAGCCGGTCGCGCTCGGTGGCGAGTGCCCGCTGTGTGGCGCCCAGCACCCGCTCCAGGTGGGCGGTCGCACCGGGCCGGTCCAGGAACCGGCGAGTGCTCGACGCGGTCGCCGCGTGTCCCGGCAGCAGTGCGGTGACCTCGGGCAGGTCCTTGCCGCTCGCCCTGGTGTCCATCCACACCGGGCCGTGCCAAAGGTCGATCGGTAGTGCGTCGCCGAGTTCGCGTTCCGCGTCGTCGAGCAGCAGGGCGTGGGCGAAGTAGTTGCCCATGCGACCGGTGAAGTCCGCGCCCGCGTAGCGGCTCTGGAACAGCGCGGCGCCACGACCGGACGGCAGGTAGCCGAAGGCGATGGGAAACGCGGTGAGGTCGTCGTGGCCCAGCCGCCCGATCAGGCCTGGGCTCGGCTCGTAGGCGCTGGCCCTGACCGCGAGTTCCACCAGCTGCCGTGGCGTGCCCGGCGTCATCGCGCTGATCTGGAAGCCCTGGATGCCCTCCAGGCCGTCCTCGCACGAGGTGTAGTGCACCTGGCGCACCGTCATCGCTTTCCCTTCGTCTTGATCGCACCGAACCGGGCCAGCAACCACAGCATCGGATCCTCCAGTCGGTAGGGATGCACGCCCGCGGGCGACAGCCGCGTGCCATCCAGTGGCGGCGCGCCGAGCGCGGACAGCCCGAAGTACCGGTAGGTGTGGAAGGTGTTGACCACCGTGCGGTCGAACGCCGAGTCGTACCAGCGGTTCAGCCAGGCGCGTACCTCCTCGTGCACGTCCTGGCCGTCCTCGTCGTCGTAGTAGCCGTCGTGGGATGAAGGCCGGCGCAGCGGTGAGTCCGCGCTGAACATGTCACGCAGCAGGTCGATCTTGGTGAGCGCGATCGCGAGCGGTGTCCGCAGCAGCTTGGTGACCCCGGTGCGACTGCGTTCTCGCAGCAACTCCGACAGCCGGTTCACGACGTGAAGCTGATCGGTGAACCTGGTCTTGGCCGTGCCGCCGACGAGTTCGCGGACCTTCGGCATCTGCAGCGGGTCGAGCAGCAGGATGATGCCCTCGGCGGCGTCAAGGTAGCTGATCAGCTGATCCATTGCCTGGGCCCGGGCGACATCCTCACCCGCCGTGTCGTAGAAGACGGTCACCACAGGAGCGACGCTGACCGGCCCTATCCGCCGTTGTCTGGGGAAGCGCAGGCTGAACATCAGTGGCTCGGGCGTGGTCCGCAGGGCGGATGCCGTCTGAGTCACCGGGCGGCTCTGCTGGAACAGCGGTGTGTCGAAGTCGCGCTTGTAGCGCACCCGCGAGGCCTCACCGAGCAGGTCTAGCGACATAGCGGGAAAACGGGTGCTGACCTGACCGCGCTGGAACTCATGGACCAGCACACCGACCCAGGTGCTCTTACCGGAGTCCGACGAGCCGATGATCGCGATGTTGCGGCCCCCGCTGTCGACGTACTCGCGCAGCAGGTCGCGGCCGCACGACGGGCACACCCGCCGGGTCTGTGGCAGGTTGCCGTGCGGGCAGCGCCCCTTCTTGAGGTCTCGTGTGCGAAACCTCGCGGTTTCCTCGCATCGTTCCCCGCACTGGAGTTGCAGGTCCGCACGCCGGTGTGTTGCCCAGCAGTACGGGCATTTGACAGTGGCCATCCCTGTTCCTCACACGATCAGCTGGTCCGGGCGGGACGGCACCAGCACGACGTGCTCGTCCAGCGAGAACGCCCGGAGATGAACCGGCCTGCGCAGGTGCCGGGGAACGTCGAAGTCCTGGCTGTGCGGTGACTCACGGCCGTCGAGGTGCAGCACGACCTCACCGTCGTCGGCGTGCATTGGCCGGATACCCGACTTGGCGACCAGCACCACCGCAGGCACCCGGTGGTCACCCTCAACCACCAGCGTGCGGCGGTGCCGCGAGAACCGACCGGCCCGGCGCACCTGGTAGCGGACGGTTCCGGTGGCCGACTCCTGGCGCAGCACCAGTGGGCCGAAGCTCAGCACACCGTCGAGTGAAACCGCGGTGCACACGCCGAACCAGTAGTCGCCTTCCGGCACCGAGATCGAGACACCACGGCTTTCGTAGTCGACCCGAGTGATGTCCACAGTGGATGCCTCCGGGTCCGTCGGGCCCACCGGTTTCGCTCCACGCCGCCAGACCACGCGCGCACTGGTCGCGCCGGTGGGCCACGCCCAGGTGAGTCGCACGGTCGGGCCGAGCCGGTCCAGTCGCAGTGCGCTGACCGGGCACTGCCGCGCGTCGACCGCAAACGGCACGCCGATCGCGGCCAGGTCGCCGAGCACCGTGATCGGCAAGACCGTCTGGCGCCTGCCGGCTGCGGGCCTGCGTCCGTGCAGGAACCCGCGGCCGGACAGTCCCGTTGGACGAACCGGGGATCCCAGGGCGCGAGCCCGGTGCACCGGCATGACCTCGCAACGGGGCGGATCGACGTCCTCGCGCAGCTCCAGCAGTTCCACGTCACCGCGCGGCGGCGGGGTCCACGTCGCCACCAACTCCTCGCCGTCGAGCTGCGCAATGAGGTCGGTGACCCCGGCCGGCACCTCCTGACAGCACGCGGTCAGCAGCACGCCCTGGCTGAGCACCGCGGAACCGTCGGGAAGCCGGTAGCGCACCTGGATGCGGTACTCATAGGACTGACCAGAATCGACGTTGTGATCGGTGAACGTCGTCAAATGGGCATCCGCGAACGCCAGGCCGAAGCGGGTGACAAGCACACCAATCGCACCCTCGGGCAGCCGCCAGCGACCGGAGATCACGTCAACGCCGCCTCGCAGCTGAGGATCAAGCACCTCGCTGAGCACGGTGACCGGATCGGTGCGGGTCGCCTGCGCCGAGGGAACGCCGTCGCGCAGCGTGTGAATCTCGTACACCACTGGTGTTCCACTCGGCGGCTCGGGGTCGAGCAGCTCACAGGCGGCCGTCTCCTCAGCCAGCACGGTGTTCCCCCGGCGAATCCGGTAGGTGATCCGCCCTGCGGTGGCAGTGCTCGGCCGCCACGTCACCACAACCCGGCCCTCGCTCGTCTGTGCCCGCGCGGACGAGGGAGCGGCAGGCCGACATCGCGCGAGTGCGGCATCGATCTCGTCATCAGCCAGCTCCTGCCGGATCCGGTAGTACCCGGTGACCGCCGCCTCCACATCGGTGGCCTCCAACTCGCGGCACCTGGTGATTTCGTCGTCCAGTTCGGACAGTCGCTTGGCCAGGTCGGAGCGCTGCCGCGCCCACTCGTCGGGCAGCGTTGGCTGCTGTTGCAGGATCAGCAGCGCGGCGCGCAGCCGGAGATCACCGAGCGCCTGCTGGTAGTGCTCCTGCCAGCTGGGCTCCGTCGCGCCCGCCGCGAACTGCTGGGCACACCAGACCGCGTAGGCGATCTCGCCGGCGCCCATCCGGATGTCCAGTTCGCGCAGCCGTTCGGCCATGGCGCTGGTGGCTGCAACGGCGTCGGTGTACCCGTAAGCCGCCCGGTCCCACACCTGGGCCAGCGCCTCGTAGCGCAGGACCTCGGTCAGACTGCCGTCGTTGATCCAGTCCTGAACCAGCCGCAGCAGGGTCGCCTCCGCAGCAGTTTCGGCTGACCGCGACACGCGCAGCTTCTCGCGTCGTGCCGCCAGGTGTCGTCCGGTTGTGGGCAGACCGCCCAGCCCGGACAGGTAGTCCCACAGCGAGTCGTGCCGCAATCGCGTCAGAATTCCCCGCACTTCGGCCCACCGGCCGGGCTGTGGTGCTGGAGGAAGGCCACTGGGTGTGCGCTCATCAGCGCCGTTGGCCCGCAGCGCGGTCAGCACCGCGCCACGCGGCACCTTCAGCCTGCGTGCCACTGCGGACACCTCGTCCGGCGGCAAGCCCGGTGCGCCGTGCAGCCGCTGCCGGACCACGTTGGCGAGCCGGTCACGCGCTTGTGTGACGTGCTCCCGATGTTTCTCCCGCCGCGCCCGGTCGAGCAACACCTCCTCCGCCGCCTGGTGCTGGCCGCGCAGGATGCCCAGGGCACGTGAGAACGAACGGTACTGTTGGTTGGTGAACTGCCTGCCGACCTCGTCCAGCGCGGTACGCAGCACACTGGTATCGGTCACGTCGAGGGACAGCAGATAGACGCGGAACAGGTCCTCGTCAGGGCGCCAGCCGTCCTGCACTGGCTTGAGCACCTCGTCAACGAACCGGCCCGCGTCGAACCGCCACCCGTTCACCGCTGGATCACGGGCAGCGGCGCCCGCTTGACCTCCTCCGGCACCATCCCGCTGATCTTCGCTTCAAGCTTGAGCTGTTTTCCGTTCTGAGCGACCGCGGTGACGTGCAGGATGCCGTCGGACTCAAGGTTGAACGACACCTCGAGGGGCTGACCCGCTGGTCCAGGGGGCAGCTCGCACAGCGTGCCCTCGACGAGCAGGAGGTTGTCGGACAGTTCGTCGCTCAGCACGTCGGTGGTTGACTCGTAGACCGAGATATCGACAGCCTCCTGCCGATCTTGAACCGTCCGGAAGGTGTCCTTGGGCCGGGCCGGGATCTCGTCGTTCGGCTTGATCAGCCAGGCGACGACCAAGTCGCGGTCGTCCTTGTGGTGGTCGCGCAGCACGGCGATGCCGTACCCCTTCGACGTGACGTTGACGATCCTGGGCAGCGTCCCTCCCGGCAGGCCACGCCCGAGTAGCGGATCGGTACCCTCACTCTCCGCGATGCCGTTGGCGGCAAACAGCGCCGCCCCCTTCGCGACGATCTGGTCAGGGTCGGCCAGTTGGGGCGTCGGCAACTCGGGGAACTCCCGCACCAGGCGCTCCTTCACCGCAGGTGAGTGCGACATCCCGCCCACGAGCAGCAGTTCGTCAATGCTGTCCACGCCCTTCTCCCGAGCGTGGCCAAGCACGTCCCTGGTGAAGTCGAGCGTCCTGCCGATCAGGTCGGCGGTCGCCTCCTCGTACTCGGCACGGGTGATCTCGATCTTGGCGCGCTGCCCGTGCGCGATCACCGTCGTGCTGTAGCTGTCGCGCCTGCTGAGGGCCTTCTTCGCCTCCTCGGCGAGCAGTTCGACGCTGCCCGCAGCATCCAGGTCGGTGCGCGGGTCGCTGTCCGGATGCTGTTCGGTGAACTTGCGGCACACCAGGTCGACCAGCCGCTCGTCCCAGTCCGCGCCGCCGAGCTGGTGGTCCCCGCCGGTGGCCACGACGCGGATCTCCGTCGAGGACACTTTGATGATCGTGACGTCGAATGTGCCGCCGCCCAGGTCGTACACGAGCACGGTGCGGTCGCCACCCGCAGAGATGAGCCCGTAGGCGACGGCGGCTGCGGTCGGCTCGTTGATGATGTTGAGCACGGTCAGGCCCGCCATCTCGCCCGCATCCCGCGTCGCCTGTCGTTCTGCGGCGCCGAAGTACGCGGGCACGGTGATGACCACGTCGGCAAGTGGGCCCTCGGAGGGGACTTCCACACCGAGCACGCTGAGGGCGTCCTCCACCACCTGCCGCAGGATGATCGCGGAGACCTGTTGCGGGTACCGCTGCCTGCCGTCGATGTCGACGGTGTACCCCTCCTCGCCCATGTGCCGCTTGATGAGCGAGACGACCCGGCCGGGTTCGTTGCGCAGCTCGTTCTTGGCGAACTTGCCAACGGTGACGTTCCCGCTGTCTTCGAAGAAGACCACGGACGGTGTGGTCAGGTCGCCTTCCTGGTTGGGCAGTACCGACACCCGCTGGTTCTCGTCGAGCGAGGCGACGCAGGAGTAGGTCGTTCCCAGGTCGATGCCGAGAACAGGACGACGGGTCATGGATTGTCCTTCGTGTTCGGTGGTTGCCGGTCGAGGAAGTCCAGCGACATCGAGCGACGCGGGGCCGCGGCGTTCTCGTCGCGCAACTTCCGGGTGAGGTCCTGGTGGTCGATCGCGGTTGGGGTGTTGCCCCGCCGCACGGGTTCACTGGCGACGGCAGCCGGTGGACGACGCCTGCGGTGCAGGACCCACGCGATCATCGTGACCAGTGCGGCGACGGCGGCCGTGCCGGTCAGTGCCGCGCTCCAGGGGAACACCGAAGGTTCCGGTTTGGGTAGTGCTTCGAAGGGAACACCGCACGCGCTCGCTACGACCTCGTAGAGCGTGCGCAGCAAGCTCGACTGCTCGCCGACGAAGTAGTCCTGGTCGGGCTCGGGCCCGGTGATGGCGCGCAGGTTCGCCTCCGCGTCTGGCGCCAGTTCGATGCCGACAGCCGCCACCCTGGTGCCCGCGCGCTTGAGGCGGTCCGCGGTCGCGGCTGCCACGACCACCGGGTCGTCCGGGCCGTCGCGGGCCGGGTCGCCGTACACCGTCGGCATCCCGTCGGTGACTAGGACGACCACGTCCTGGTGGCGCCCCTCTGCGGTGGCCAGCGCCGCGTCCCAGTTGGTCGCGCCGCTGGCCGTACCTAGTCCGTCAATGTCGTCCTTGAGCCGATGTCGACTGTCCTCGTCGGATACGTCCACACTGGACCGGATGGTGGCGGCGGCTGTACCGAACCCGACGACCGTGACCGTGGACGACTTGTCCCGCAGCGCGTCGACCACGTTCTTGGTGGCCTCCCGCACCTGCGGAAACCGGACGTTCATCGAGTCAGACTGGTCGATCACCAGCGTGATGCGCAGCGGGCAGTGCCCAGGCCAGGGTGGGTTGGGCTCGGCCAGCGCGACCGCCTCGGGCGTCGCCGTAATCAACGTGGCGAGGAATAACGCGGCAATGCGGGAATACCTGCTGATCCCGTACGGCAAAGAAAGCTCTCCCTGCTTGATGGGCAAGCCCGATCCAAGGGGCGATTGAGCGATTCGACGGATTTCCGCACCCGGCAGACGACTGGACAACCGTGTTCATGGTTCGCCACATCTTAGGGGCACGGACTGCTCGTGTCAGCGTTTTCGGATATTCGGTGAACCAGACCGCGCTCCTGGGGCGTCATCGCGTAGATCGGGGCGGAAAAAGCGGATCGTCCGCGTTCCGGAACTGGCTGCGATCGGCGCGTTCCTGGGGCGTTTGGGCAGGCCGGAGGGGACGAGGGGGCAGCAGTGACCGCCCCTCGTCCCAACTGTTGATGAGCGCTCCGGCGAGCGCGAGTGCCAGGGCGACCGCCACCATCCCGTCCACGTGGACGTTGATGGCGACGACGAGGACGGCGACGAGCTGACCAAAGGCGTATATACCGGTAAGGGCGGTTCGCATGCTTGCCTCCTGCTCCTGTTTCGTGACGTCCTCCAGGTTGATGCGATTGTGCCCGCGGAGAACAGGAGTTTCCCGTTCCCGGGCGGGATTGGAAACAGGAAACCCTGGTGTGGCTCGGTGCGGGGTGCCACAGTGAGCCGTGGTGTACCAGGAGCCGTTCGGGAGCGCGCTGCGAAAACGACGCGTCGAGGCTGGGCTTTCCCTTGACGCACTCGCCAAAGCCCTGCATTACAGCAAGGGACAGCTCAGCAAGATCGAGAACAACGTGAGCAGGCCCAGTCAGCTGCTCGCCAGGCAGGCGGACGCCCTGCTGGGGACGGGCGGCGAGCTACTGGCACTGGCCGAGGAACAGTCGGTTCGGCTGCGGCGCGGCCTCCGCCCACCAGTAGGCAACGAGCCGGCCTGCCCACCCGTCCAGTACGCCGACGCAGCCGCAGCCGCGGCCGACGAGACCACGGAACTGGCGTGGTGGCACCAGTTCGACGTGCTGCGTTCCATGGGCAGGCACATGGCGCCTGGGCTGGTAATCCCGGTGGTACGGGCGAGCCTGCGGCCGTTGGGACAGCTGATGTCCGTTGTCCGGCAACCCGAAGCCCGGTCACGACTGGGCCTGCTGACCGCGCGGTACGCTGAGTTCCTCGGGTGGATGGCGCAGGAAGCTGGCAGCGACGAGCAGTCGTTGGAGTGGACGCGGTGCGCCGCGCGCATCGCCGCCCAAGCCGGCGACCGCAGCCTCACCATGTACGCGCTGGTGCGAGAGTCGGAACTGGCCCTGTACGAGCACGACAGCGATCGAGTCATCAGCCTGGCGCGGCGTGCGGTCGCCGACCCCAGCTCCGACGTGCGGACCAAGGGTCTGGCTGCGCACCGGCTCGCCCAGGGTTTTGCGTTGCGGGGCGACCACTACCGCTGTCTGGCCGCACTCGACGAGGCCGCGGAGTGGCTCGGGCAGGCATCCGGTGCGGGTCCGGCAGGCCCGGTCCTTGGCTCGTCCACGGTCGCCGACCTCAGCGCCGCGGTAACCGGTTGGTGCCTCTACGATCTCGGCCGGCCACAGCAGGCCGCAGAGCTGCTGGAGCGAGCGATCACCCAGATCGCACCGGAGGCCCACCGGTCCCGTGCCCTGTACGGCGCACGGCTGGCGCTCGCCCACGAGGCGGCGGGCGAACTCGACCGGATGTGCGATGTCACCGCGCAGGTGTTGGCCGCCGCGAGAGGACTCGGCTCGGCCACTGTGCGCACGCAGCTGGCCGCGTTGGCGCGAGCCGTCGTTCGCAGGCACGGCCATCCACCCGCGAAACGCCTGCACATTCAGTTGACCGCCGCGCTCGACCGGGGTAACCCCGTCGACGAGCCGGGGCTGCTGTTCGGGGAGCAGCGGTGAGCGCCGCGCGGCAGTGCTTGGATGCCGCAATGCACCACGAACAGCGGTGGCACCGGTTGAACACGCGGGTCGTGCACATGACGCCCTGGTTCGAGGTCCGGGAGGACAGTGTGGTGCGGCCGGACGCCGTCGAGGACATCTACCACCACGTTGTCTCACCGGGCTCGGTCACCGTCGTGGCAGTCAACGACGACGACCACGTGGCCGTCACCCGGCAGTGGATCTACACGCACGAGGAACGGCAGTGGCGATTGCCTGCGGGCTCGATTGACAAGGTGGACCGCGATCCCCGGGCCGCGGCAGAACGGGAGCTGGCGGAGGAGACTGGAGCCCGCGCCGAACAGTGGGAGCAGCTCGGGCGCGTCAACGGCGCGGACAGCTTCACCAACCACGTCGACCACGTCTTCCTGGCCACCGCGGTCACCATGGGACTCGCCAACCGCGAAGGCGCGGAAGCGGATCTGGTGGTGCACTGGCTGCCGTTCGACGAGGCGTTGAACCTGGTCGCCTGCGGGCGGATTCGACACGCTGGCAGCGTCTACGGCCTGCTGTCCACCGGACTGCGGCGCAACACGGAGCGGCGGTGACGTGTTGATGCGGGGCAACCAACCTGAATTACCGCCAAGACCAGCACCCAGCGGATAAGCGGACGCAGCGGTTGCCGCACGTCCAACTCGTGGAAACCCTCTCGGAGGTGCTGGGTGCTCATGTGAAAGAGGCGAGAGCCGGCACCCAGGTGTGCAGAAGTCCGGACACCCATCCAGGCCACCACGGGCTCCAACAGAACCTCGAGCCACCTCTGCACCAGGCGCTGCCAGAACCCGCGAACTAGGCCTGCGGGCGAAACGTCCGCCGCGGCGGCAGATGGCCGAACTGGGCCCGCAGAATGACGCCCCACCACCGGGAAGGGCGCCATTCCTCGATGCTTCTAGCAGTTTCTCATCCGGTCGACTGGGTTCCAGTTACCAGTGGGGTCGTAACTCCTGGCGGGTTTCGTGGTGAAGATGACGCTCCCGGCGTCGTTCATCATGCACGCTTTGGTGCCCGCCGTCTGGTTGTTGTCCCAGGACCCTGGGCCGACCCAGCTTTCGGGGATGTCATACACGCCGCAGGCGTACATGTCGATGTGCGTACCCGTGTAATACTCGTTCCGGTACGTGCAGAAGTGGTGGTAGTCCGCGTATCCCCCATCACAGTTCGCGTCAAGAGTTTCGTGAGCGAGTCTCCGAGGTTGCGCTTCACCTGGCAACGCAACCCTGATCGTGGCGCCGTCGAGTTCGATCCGGTTCAGCGCGGTCTGCTTGCCACCAAGTTCAGCCAGGTACTCGTTGACCTCGGCCTGCAGCGTGTTAATCTGGGTGGCCGTCAACCCGGCCACCCTTCCCTGCGTGGCGAACTCCGGACTCACTCGGGGCGAGGCACTGGCCACCGAGACCCCCGTGGTGAGAACCATCGCAATCAAGCCGGCAAAGACAAACAATCTCTTCAAACTCATCCCGTGCATATCCCCTAACACATGTGCACTGCTATCGCAGAGCATCGATTACAGCACCTCGCGTCGTTACAGCTGTCACGCCACGGCAGTGCACTACGAGTAACCTACTTTTCGGGATCACGTATCTCCTGTTTTCACATCCGGAGAACGCTGAGTTGAGCATTGCACGAACATACTGAAGAGAACCTGAAGAAACCTGAACAGAACTTCAGCCTTGACGGACCTGACTCCGGCATGATGTGAGCATGCGAGTGCTCGTGCTGGAGGATGACCGTCGGCTCGTTGCGCTCCTCGTTCGAGGATTGACGGCGGAGGGATTCGCGGTCGATGTCGCACGAGACGGCCGCGAGGGGTTATGGTGGGCCACAGAACACGCATATGACGTGATCGTGCTGGACATCATGCTGCCTGGTCTGAACGGCTACCGAGTCTGCGCCGAACTACGTAACGCCAACGTGGACACGCCCATCCTGATGCTCACCGCGAAGGGCGGTGAACTCGATGAGGCCGAAGGGCTGGATACAGGCGCCGACGACTACCTGACCAAACCCTTTTCCTACCTGATACTGGTGGCCAGGCTTCGAGCCCTGGCACGCCGAGGCGCCGCAGCACGGCCATCCGTACTACGGGCGGTGACCTTCAACTGGATCCAGCCAGCCGCACCTGCCAGCGCAACGGCACGCCCATCGCGCTGACCGCAAAGGAGTTCGCTGTGCTGGAATTCCTGCCCCACCACGTCGACCAGGTCGTCACCAGAATCTAGATCATCAACGGAGTCTGGGACACCGCCCAGGATCCGGATCCTAACCTTGTTGAGGTGTACATCAGCGCGCTGCGCCGCAAGATCGACGCGCCGTTTGACCGCCGCAGCATCACCACAGTACGTGGAATCGGTTATCGACTGGAGAGTCGTTCAGGAGCGACGCCGTGATCTGGTCACGTCGACCTCGCTCGTTACGCCTCACGATCACACTTGCCGCCACCGCGGTGTTCGCCGTCCCCTTGTTTACTGCCGTAGGCGTCGGCGCCGTGCTGATGCGCCAAGAGGCTGAGCGAGCTAGTGCGAACACATCGGCCATCAATCTCTGTTTCACGACACTCGGCCTGCCGCAAATCCCCGCGCTCCGCGACAACACAAGGGATACGCTTAGCGACATTTGCAAGTCATCTCCGGAAGAGATCACAACTGACCAGTTAGTTCCACTTGAGATGCGCGTATTGGACTGGGATAACCGCATTCTTTACGCTCAGGCGTCGGTCACCACTATCTCCATGGTTCCCCACCTATCCTTGTGGCCATTCACGGACCCGAATTCAGTTAGAGGCCATCTTGCACAAACTGTATTAGGATCGAAAGATCACCAAAATCGAACGATTAGCGACCTCCTCGACTCGCATATAGCCTTCGCCGAATCCCAACAGGAACTCAATCATCAGCTTTTGATACTTCTCAGCGCGGCACTGATGTTGATCGGCATGGTGGGCGCGGCTGTCTGGTACGCGACCGGACGCGTGCTTCGACCAGTAGAGGAAATCCGGCAGGAGGTCACCAGAATTTCTGAGCAAGACCTCACCCGACGAGTGTCGCTCTCCACCAAGGACAGCACTTCCATGCCGACCGAATCCGTCGATCTGGTCACGCTTGTGTGGGAGGAGACTGACCGCCACCGCCCCTCCGCCCTCACAATCACTGTTACAGTCGCCGCCGAACCGGTAACCGTCACGGGCAGTCGCACACTGCTGGCGCGGATGCTGGCCAACCTCTTGGGCAACGCCGAACGCTACGCGAACTCGTCGATCACTGTCCCACCTGACGACGATGGGGCGAAAGGCGGCCATAGAGGTAATCGATGACGGTCCCGGCAACCCCGCAAAGGACCGTGAACGTATCTTCGGTCGCTTTACCCGTCTGGCGGATGACCGCACCAGGAACAGCGGCGGCACTGGCTTGGGCTTAGCCATCGCCCGCCACATCGCCACCGCCCACCACGGTACTCTCCACGCACTCGGCCATGATCACGGGGCGCGGCTCACCGCTACTCTTCCGCTGACTACCCGAAAGTCCTGATCGAGGCCACATCTCGCAATGCCGTTGGAGACGTGGCCAACAGCACGGCGTGCTGGGCCATCAGAAGCTCGGTCAGAGGTAGATCACCGAGCATGGCGACAGGGTTGTGCACGGACACTGCAGGCGCGCTGGTGTTTGACCTGGTTGGTTTTCCGGCTGGCCTACTTCGGGGCCCGGGCGTGATGGGAAGGCCACCCCGCCATGGGCATCACCTGCCACGCCAGGTCCTTCGTGGCGCCCAGGCATCACCCGCATCCGCGGCATCGTCCCCGACAACGGCGACTACCGCAAAGCCCAGTACTTCGCGCAGGTTTCGTCACCAGCGCATCCCCCTACGCACCGCGCCACAAGTGCGCGGTGGAGCGAGTGGTACCGCAGGTTCCGGGAATCACGCTACTCCCGCACCTGGGCCAGTGAACAGCAGTGATCAGCCGCCCCTGGCGCGTGAGTCACGCACTACGACTACTGGTCGACCTCATTCTGCTCCGGAAACCAGCTGTCAGTCGTGGACCAGATCACCGCGGGCGGTCGTCAGGCAGGTGTGGCGTCGATCGTTGGTTCCCTCCTTGGGGTTTGTTCTTGTGGTTCGGTGATCGGGGTGATCGCACCGGCGGCGGCGAGTGCGCGGTGGAGGGCTGTCTCCGCGGTGGCGCCTTCGGCGAGGACGATTCCGGTGCAGCCGCGTTGGTCGTCGATGTGGTGGATGGGATCGCCGGGACGGGCGGTGGGATACCAGTCGGGTGTGCCGGGGAAGTCTTCCAGGCGGTCGAGTCCGGTCCAGCCGGTCAGCGTGCCCGGTCGGGTGGGGTAGCACAGGACGAACGCGATTCCGGGTCCGGGGCGCAGGGGTTGGGTGAGCAACTCGGGTTCCCGGCCGACGGCCGCGGCGATCATGGCGGTGTACACGTTGGTGTTCAGGGCTCGGCAGAGAGCTTCGCCGACGAGTGCGCCACCGATTCTGGGGTTGACTTCGACGACTTCGGGGCCGCTGGTGGTGTGGATGAACTCGGTGTGGGCGAAGCCCTGGTGCCCGAGGGTGTCGAGGACGCGCGCGATCCACCGAGCGAGATCGGCGTGTTCGGTCGCGGAAAGGGTGACCGGGAACGCGGCGGCCTCCTCGCGGCGCCGGGGTTCCGGGGAGAGTTGGCGGCTGACCACGCCGAGCAGCCGGGTGCGGCCCTGCCAGGTGATCGTCTCGGCGCTGTAGAGCGGGCCGGCGAAGTAGGGCTCGGCGATCAGGTGTCCGGTGAGCGGGGTGGTTTCCGCTTCGTGAAGGGCGGTGTCGATCTCGTCGGGCGTGCGGGCGAGCCAGACGGCGCGGGAGGAGGTGCCGGCGGAATCCTTGATGATCACCGGCAGGGGCAGTTCGTGGACGACGTCGACGGGGACCGCTGTGCTGCGACTCAGCCCGTGCTGGTGCAGCCGGGCGCGGACTTCTCCCTTGTCCCGCAGAACGCGGACCGTGGCGGGGTCCGGGCCCGGCAGGCCGAGCCGGGCGGCCAGTTCGGCGCCGGGGATCGCCCAGGTGTCGGTGGAGTTGATGAGACCGACCAGGTCGGGCAGGCCGCGTAGCGCGGCCTCGCATGCGGGGATGTCGGTGGTGTCGATGTCGATGACGTCGAGTTTCTCGGGGGCGAGCCGGGACAGTTCGTGGGCGTAGATGGCGCGGTCACCGGTGAGCAGGCAGAGACGGTAGCCGGCCTCGGTGGCGGCGTCGACCAGTCTGCCGAGGCCGAAGGTGAGGGCTTCCAGCAGCACGATCGTGCCTCCGGTGGTCATGGGACGCGGTCCTTTCGCCGTACCGGCACGGGAAGCAGGGCGACCTCGTCGAACCGCCGTCGGCTCCAGGCCATTGTGGACCACGGGGGCGCGAGGTCGTCGAGGCAGTCGATCTCCACCGGGGCGAGGCCGGTGGGGTCGAGCGCCTCGCGGTGGCGGGCGAACACCCTTGTGGTGTAACGATGTCCGGTGTCGGCGCCGATCACGAGGTGGGTGCGGTGTGGCGAGTACCGGGTTTCCCAGCGGGCCACGAGATGGGCGGCGCCGGTGGACAGGCCGGCGAACACGGCGTGGTCACGCATCAGGGCGATGGTCGCGGCCATGGCGTGGGTGAAGTTGACCCAGTGGACCTGGTCGTAGAGGTCGTGGTGGACGTTGTCGAACGGGATCGCGCTGCCGATGCCGGCGATGATGGCGTCGGGATCGGGTAGGTGCTCGCTGCCGAACGTGACGCTGCCGAAGGGTTGCACGCCGACCAGGCGCACGTCGGGGTCGTGCTCGCGGAGGGCGCGGACCAGACCGCCGGTGGACGAGCCGGTGCCGACGCTGCCGACGACGGTCAGCGGCCCGGCCGGCAGCGTCTGGCGCAGCAGGCCGGCGAGTTCGGTGTAGCCCAGGTAGTGGATCGGGTCGTGGTACTGGCGCATCCAGTGCATGTCCGGGTGGCGGGCGAGCAACTCGCGGACCAGGGCGACGCGGCGTTGCTGGTCGAGCCGCAGGTCATCGGACGGGGGCATCTGGTCGACGGTGGCGCCGAGGATCTCCAACTGCGCGCGGATGGTGGTGTCGACGGTGGTGGAGGCGACGATGTGGCAGCGCAGCCCGTAGCGGTGACAGGCCATGGCCAGGGCGAGGGCGTAGATGCCGCTCGACGAGTCGACCAGCGTTTGTCCACTGTGTATCTGCTCGGTGTCGAGCAGGTGGCGCACGGCGCCGAGAGCGGCGTAGACCTTGAGGGTCTCGAATCGGATCAGCACGGTGTTGGCGGTCAGGCGGACGAGCGCGGGTGTCCTGATCGCGTCGGTGATGTGCTCGTGGATCTCCAGCCGTTCACCCACGAACGCCTCGCACGATCAGCCGGCGTGCGTGGTTGTCGTACGGGCTGGCGTCGAACCCGCCGAAGCACTCGACGTCGGTGAACCCCGCCTGCTCGAACAACGCGCGCAACTCGGCCGCGCTGTAGAGCACGCACGTGATCGACGCCTCCCGGACGGTGTCCCCGCGCACCAGGGTCCAGTCGGTGCGCAGTCGGGTCCAGTCATCGAGAACGGTGTCGCGCATGAACACCGTGCCACCGCCGAGTTCCGGATCGACGTCCACCGCCTGCGGGCGCCCGACCCACGACGCGAGGACCTCCTTGCCGAGCACGTCGACCAGCAGTGCCCCGCCGGGTGCCAGGCTCTCGCAGGCGTTGCGCAGGACGCGGTGGTTGTCGCCGGGCTCGGTGAAATAGCCGAACGACGTGTACATGTTGATCACCAGGTCGTACGCGCCCGGCTCGACGTAGGACCGCATGTCCGCACGTTCCAGCCGGGCGGACACCCCGGCCCGCGCGCACGCCGTTCTGGCGCGGGTCAGCATCGCCTCGCTGAGGTCGACGCCGGTGACGGTCGCGCCGTGGCGGGCCAGCGGCACGACGTGCACTCCCGGCCCACACGCGAGGTCCAGGACCCGCGTCCCGGCCGCCACCTTCAGCAGTGGCGAGGTCGCCACCAACTCGGCCGCCTCCCGTTCCCGGCGCTCCGGGAACATCACGCACGCGAAGTCGACCCACAGGTCCTCGTCCTCGTACCACGCCATGCCGCCCCCACTCGTTCGTGTCCTGTGGTCAGAACCGTTGTGGGGTTGGTAGTCGGCGCGGACGTCACGAGAGTTCCCGTCAGGCCGACGGTTCGGGGAACTTTCCCACCCGGCAGGACGACTACCGACTGAGGACCGACCACCTCCTGACGTAGGGAATCCGTGATGAGACCCGCCGAGACCGCCCGCGGCTACCCGTTTCGTGAACCGGTGGGGCTCGCGCTCGAACCGGAGTACGCCGAGTTGCGGGACCACGAGCCGGTGAGCCGGATCAGCCTCCCGTACGGCGGCCAGGCGTGGCTGGCGGTCCGGCACGAGGACGTGCGCGTGGTGTTGACCGATCCCCGGTTCTCCCGGGCCGCGTTGCTGGACCGGGACGTGCCGCGCACCTCGCCCCGACGCCTTACCGATCCGACCCTGCACACGATGGACCCGCCCGAGCACAACCGACTGCGCGGCCTGGTCGCCGCCGCGTTCAGCCCGAAACAGATCGACCGCCTCACCGACCACGCCCAACACGTCACCAACGGTCTGCTCGACCGCGTCGAGCAGACCGGCCCACCCGCCGATCTCGTCGCGGGCCTGGCCGTACCGCTGCCGATCGCGGTGATCTGCCACCTGCTCGGTGTCCCGCCCGGCGACCGCGACCAGTTCACCAGCTGGATCGACGTGGCCCTGGCCACCACCGCGTTCCCTCCCGAGGAGATCCACCGCGCGTTCAACGAGCTGAAGGACTACATCGCGGGGCTGGTCACCGCACGCCGCGAGAAGCCGAGCGACGACCTGCTCGGCGCGCTCGTCGCGGCCAGGGACACCGAGGGCAGGCTCAGCGAGAACGAGGTGGTCGTCCTCGGCGTGACCCTGCTCTACGCCGGCCTGGAGACCACCTCGAACCACATCGGCAACTTCACCTACACCCTGCTCACCCACCCCGACCAACTCGCCGCGCTGCGGGCCGACCCCGGCCTGCTCGACCGGGCCGTGGACGAACTGCTGCGCTTCACCCCGACGGTCACCTCGGCCGGGTTCACCCGCATCGCACGGGAAGACGTCGAACTGGGCGGCGTCCTCGTCCGGGCCGGTGACGCGGTGCTGGTCCAGCTCGACGCGGCCAACCGCGACGAGCGCGTCTTCACCGACCCGGACCGGCTGGACCTCACCCGCAAACCCAACCCCCACGTCGCCTTCGGGTTCGGCCCGCACTACTGCGTCGCCGCACAGCTCGCCAAGGCGGAACTGCGGGTCGCCATCGGCACGGTGCTGCGGCGGTTCCCGGGCCTGCGGCTGGCGGACGAGGAGCTGTCCTGGCGGCGCGGCCGCATGGTGCGCGGCCTGGACCGGCTTCCCGTGACCTGGTGAGCGCCGGCCGCGCCCGGGAGGACACCCTCACCGGCTCCCAGCTCGCACTGCTCCTGTGCGGGTGCGCGGTCAACACCGGTACCTTCGCGGTCTACCCGTATCTGGCCGTCCTGCTGCGTGATCGGCTGGGCGTCGGGATGGCGGAGGTCGGCGTCGTCCTCGGGGCGGCGACGTTGGTGCAGTTCGCCGGCGCGCCGTTCACCGCAGCGTTCGCCGAACGGGTCGGGTTGGCACGGGCGCTGCTGCTCGCCACGTTCGTGTACTGCCTGGGTGCGGTGACCTACCTGGGTGGGGCGGGCATCCCGGGTCTGACGGTGCTCGCCCTGTTCCTGAGCTGTGGCGCGGGAGCGCTCTACGCACCCGCGTACCGCGGCTGTCTGACGCACTCGGCGACCGCTGCGCAGCGGCCGAGGCTGGTGGCCGCCGGCAACGCCGCCAGCAACCTCGGCATCGCGTGCGGACCGGTGGTCGGGGCGTTGTTCCTCCACGAGCCGAACCGGTTGTTTGCCGGGACCACGGTGCTCTACGCCGTGCTGGCGGTCGGTCACTTCTTCCTGCGCCCGGAGCGGTCCTTCTCGGACGAACCTGGTGCCGGGCCCGGCGCCGAGCCGTTCTGGCGGGTGCTGCGCGGCCTGGCCGTGCTGCCGTTCGTGGTCACCGTGCTCACCCACTACCTGTACATGCAGTTCTACCAGTACCTGTCGGTGTTCTCGCAGGGCCGGCTGCCCACCGCCGCCTACGGCGTGATCATGATGGGGTACTCGCTCGGTCTGGCCGTGCTCCAGCCTTTGGTGGCGCACCGGGTCGGCCGGATCCGCTACCCGCTGGCGATGTCGGTCGGCTTCGCCTGCATGGCGTTGGGCATGGCGGCCTTCGCCGGTGGCCGGCCGGCCACGATCGCGGTCGGCGTGGCGGCGATGAGCGTCGGCACGGCGGTGCTGTTCCTCAAGAACGACCTGCAGGCACTGGCGGGGTCGGCGCGGTCGGCCACGGTGACCTTCGGCCAGCAACGACTGGCCGCCGGCGTCGGATCGTTGCTCAGCGGGGTGCTCGGCGGGACCGTGTACGGGCTGTTCGAGCGGGCCGACGTGCTGCCGGGGTTCTGGCTGACCGTCGCCGCGCAGTGTGCGCTGGTCCCACCGCTGGTCCTGGCGGTCAGGCGGGCTTCTCGTAGACGGTGACGTAGTTGCCCTCCGCGCGGAACGGTTCCCGGCGCCAGCCGCCCCACCGGTGGCGGCGTTCGAGCCCGGCCAGCCGCGCCATCAGATCGAGTTCGCTCGGCCAGGCGTAGCGCATGGACGCCGGCGCCAACCTGATGCCGTTGTTGGTGATCAGCACGTGGTGGCCGTCGAAGCGCTGCTCGACGGGGTCGTGGCGGACGGCCAGCAGCCGTACCCGGTCGAGGCCGACCTGGTGGGTCTCCACGGTCTGGTGGCGTTGGTAGCGGGCCACGTCCGGCATCGGGCACTCAAGCACGAACCGGCCGCCGGGCACGAGTCGCTCCGCGACACCCGCGAAGCAGCGCACCTGGTCCTCCTGGGTCATCAGGAAGAAGAACGTGGAGAACACGACGAACACCATCGCGAACAGGTCGTCGGTGCCCGGTTCGACGTCGGCCATGTCGCCGATGGTGACCGGGATCCGGTCGCCGCCGGGTTTGGCGCGCATGCGTGCCACCATCGCCTCCGACGCGTCGATGCCCCGCACGTCGATGCCCAACTGGGCGAGCGGGATCGTCACCCTGCCGGTGCCCACCGCCAGTTCGAGCACCGGCCCCGTCGGCCCTTCCCCGAGCAGTTCGGCCAGGCACCGCACCGCGTCCGTGGGGTCGATGTCGTGCCACTCGTCGTAGACGTCGGCGTTCAGCTCGCCATAGGTCTCGGGTCCGTAGGTCGCCATGCCCCGCTGGTCGGGCGGCCGAGCGGAAAAGTTCCCGCCCCGGCGCGATCTCGGGAACTTTGCGCCGGCCGGAAACGACCAGCCACTCTGACACCACGAAGTCACGCAGAGAACGGTGGGCTCCGATGGCTGACGTCACGGGATCATCCGCGCCCTTCCCGGGAAGGCGAGCGAGCGCGCGGCGTTTTGACTGGCGCGGGTTGGGGGCAGACGCTCGTGCCGCCGTGCCCGACGCCAGTCTGGCACTGGTGATCACCGGCCTCATCTTCTGGTGGTTGTACGTCCGGATCGAGAACGGCACGTCGCCCAGCATCGAGATCATGCCCCCCTTCGACGACGCGTCCGAGTACTGGTGGTACTGGCTGTGCCAGGCCTTCGGCTGGTCGGCGCTGCTGTGGGCGTACGTCACGGTCGTCTTCGGCCTGCTCAGATCGGGCACGCGTCCGCCGTGGAGGTGGCTGTCGGCGGCGCGGGTGGAGAAGTGGCACCGGACGACGAGCCTGACCACGATCGGGCTGATATTCCTGCACATGGTCTCGTTCTTCGCCGCGGAACTCCAGACGAACTTCGACAACCAGGCAACGGGTGAGCTGGTGCGGGACACCCTGGTCAAGGTGTTCGTCCCCGGGGGCTACCCCACGGGAACGGGCCGGATCGCCATCTTCCTGGGCCTGATCGCCTTCTACCTGGCGATCGTCCTGGGACTCGCCTTCTACCTGCGCCAGACCACCGGTTCCCGGTTGTGGCGTGCCCTGCACCGGTTCGTCATCATCGTCTACGTCCTCAGCGCGTGGCACACCCTGCTGTACGGCACGAACGTCTGGTTCGACGGTTCCTTCCGCACCCTGGTGTGGGCGCTGCAAATGCCCCTGGCCGCGCTTCTGCTGCTCCGGCTGCTGGCACCGGCCCGCCCCAGTGAGCGACTCAGGCTGCGCGGCCCCCGCCGGGAGTCGCGCCCGCTGCCGCTGACCGCGCGGCTGGCGGGGCGGCTGGCGGTCGTGGCGACGATCGCCGGCCTGTTGGCCGTCATCATCTCCGGCGCTGACGGCGGGCGGACCGGCCACGGCCACTCGGCTGAACCGTGGCCCGACCGGTGGATCATCTGGACCGGGCTGCTGGTGCTGACCCTCGTCCTGGTGGCCGTGGTGCACCGGCTGCGCCGCGCGCCCCAGGCACCCGCCCGCGACGGGGGCCCCGGGAACGACGACCTGGCCGCCGATCAGCACGCCGGCTGACGGTTGACGCACTTGCTTCGTCCGCTCGCCCGACGCGCGAGCGGCGAGCCCTGCGCGACAGGTCAAGCAGCCCACACGTGCCTTTGTCGGCCCCGCAACACAAATGGTTCCTTTGGGCCAGTCCCGAAGAGCGAGCCGTCGTTACCCTTTCGTACTGTGCCGTCCCTGCCGGACATCGATGAGTTGACCGCACTCGCACTCGCCGCCAGGCGGGGCGACAAACCCGCGCTGGACCAGTTCGTTCGTGCCAGCCAGCGCGAAGTGTGGCGGCTGGTCGCGCACCTGGCCGGGATCGGTCTCGCCGACGACCTCACCCAGGAGACCTACCTGCGGGCGATCCCCAGCCTCACCCGGTTCGCCGGGCGGTCCACCGCACGAACCTGGCTGCTGTCGATCGCCCGGCGAGTGGTGATCGACCACATCCGCACCACTCGGTCACGGCCGCGGCTGACCCGAGCGGTGGACTGGGCGGAGGCCGCCGACCGCCGTCAGGCCGCCGCACACCACGCCCTGCCCGGGTTCGAGGACCTGGTCGAACTCAACATGCTCCTGGACCAGCTCGACCCGGAACGCCGGGAAGCCCTGGTACTGACCCAGGTTCTCGGTCTGCCCTACGCCGAGGCGGCGGAGGTCTGCGGCTGCCCGGTCGGCACCATCCGCTCCCGCGTCGCCCGCGCCCGCGACGACATCGACCTCCTGCTGACCGGCGAACAACGCCGCAACGACACCGGCTGACCGCTGATCGCGTGCCGGTTTCCGGCACCGGACGCCGCACCGCCGCGCATCCGGACCGTGCAGACGGGGGACGCGGCTGGCAGCTGGTTGGCCGTCCAGAGCGGCGTGGCGTCATGGTCGCGGCGGTGCGGCGCAACCCGCCGCGTGTCCGGCGATCCAGTCGGGGTGGGTGAAGTGCAGGTAGGCGCAATTGCGGTCGGCCGCGGGCAACGCCTCCAAGTCGTCGATCACGAACCGGAACGGCGCGTTGTAGGCCACGACAGCATGGCCGACCCCGAAGCCCTGTTCTTCAGCGACAACTTCCTGACGATCGTCGACCCGGATCACGAGAATTTCATCGACCTGTCGACGTTCGGGCGGATCATCTGCGAAGCGGACGTGGTCATCGACCGCGACCGAGTGATCGGGGTGCACCCGCGACGGATCTCCGGTCGCCGCGGGTGCGCGGTCAACCTCAACCGCTCGCGCCACGGCGACTTCGACCCCGACCGCTCGCCGTCGGCGCGCAGACCGTCCTCGGCATCGCGCGAGTGCCCGCGCGGGTCTTCCGCGCGCTGAGCGACGGCGCGCGCACGCGTGGTGATCGCGCCGCGCGACCAGGGGCCGAATCCGGGAAACAGCTCATGAAGTGGGTGGCACGGGTCGTGGTCGGCCACCTACCGTGGGGACCGCGCTCGGCGATGATGCCGGCGCGCTGTCGCCGAGCCGCTCCGCGCGGCGTTGTCCGCGCGTGGCGCAACGCCGCGGTCGAGAACGCCAACTCGGTGACGCCTCCCCATGACACGCTGGTGCTCGGGTGGCCGGCACGGCCACGCGCAGCGAACCCATCCCACGAGGTGTGACCCCACATGATCGACACCGCGAGTACCACCACCGCGGCCCCCGAACGGGGAGCCGCGGTGCCGCGGGCCACCCTGCTGATCGGCGTCCTGGTCGTCTCGGCGTTCGTGATGATCCTCAACGAGACGATCCTCAGCGTCGCGCTGCGGGACCTGACCGTCGACCTCGGGGTCTCGACCACGACGGTGCAATGGCTGACCAGCGGGTTCCTGCTGACCATGGCCGTGGTCATCCCCACCACCGGGTTCCTGCTCGAACGGTTCACCCCGCGCCAGGTCTTCCTGGCCTCGCTGACCCTGTTCAGCCTGGGCACGTTGATCAGCGGGCTGGCGCCGGGCTTCGGGGTCCTGCTGGTCGGGCGCGTGGTGCAGGCCTGTGGCACCGCGGTGATGCTGCCGCTGCTGATGACCTCGGTGATGCGCCTGGTGCCGCCCCAGCGGCGCGGTGCGACCATGGGCACGATCACCATCGTGATCGCGGTCGCGCCGGCGATCGGCCCCACCATCGGCGGGGCGGTGCTGTCGTCACTGGGCTGGCGCTGGATGTTCTGGGTCGTGCTGCCGCTGGCGGTGGCCGCGCTGGTCATCGGAGCGGTCTGGCTGCGCCTGGACAGCCACCCCAGGTCGGTGCCGCTGGATCTGGTCTCGGTGGTGCTGTCCGCGATCGGGTTCGGCGGCGTGCTCTACGGGCTGTCCGCCTCCGGCGAGTCCAGCGGTGGCGAGCACGCGCTGCCGCCGTGGCTGCCGATCGCGGTCGGCGTGCTCGCGCTCGCCGTCTTCGTGTGGCGCCAGACCCGGTTGCAGCGCGAGGACCGGGCCCTGCTGGACCTGCGCCCGTTCACCCACCGCAGCTTCGTGGTGGCCCTGGTGCTGACCGCGCTGCTGTTCATGTGCCTGCTCGGCGCCGGGGCCATCCTGCTGCCGCTCTACCTGCAGACCGTCCTGCACACCAGCACCTTCGTCAGCGGGCTGGCCGTGCTGCCCGGCGGCCTGGTCCTCGGCGTGCTCGGCCGGCCCGTTGGCGCGCTGTTCGACCGGTTCGGCGCCCGGCCCCTGGTGATCCCGGGCGCGCTGGCCATGGCGATGTCGATGCTGCTGTTCACCACGCTGGGCGCGGACTCGCCGCTGGCCGCGGTCATCGGCATCCACGTCCTGCTCATGGCCGGGTTCGGGCTGATGATGACTCCGCTGATGACCGACTCGCTCGGGGTGCTGCCCGACCACCTCCACTCCCACGGCAGCGCCATCCTCTCCACCCTCCAGCAGGTCGCCGGAGCGTTCGGCACGGCCGTCTTCGTCACCGTCGCCACCCTCGGCAACACCGACCCGACCGGCAGCCCCGACGCCGCCGGCCTGCGCACGGCGTTCCTGGTGGCCACCGGCATCGGCGTGCTCGCCCTGATCGCGTCGCTGTTCGTGCGCGGGAAGTCCACCTCGGACCCGGCGCGGACCAGCGAGCACCACGGCATCCACTGATCGGGGCGGCCACGAGCACGCACCAGCCGCCGGCCCTGGCACCTGGCCCGGGCCGGCGGTAGGGCGGGCAATCGGGCAAGTTCGTCACCGCCGACGAGCTGGACGGGCTGCGTGCGGCGGGTCTCAAGCTGGTGCCGATCCACCAGCGCTTCAACAGCTCCGCCGAGGTGATGACCCGGGCGAACGGCCGCATCCACGGCATCGAGGCGATCGAGCGGTGCCTCACCCTCGGTCTGCCGACCGACAGCCTGGTCTTCTTCCCGGTCGACTTCGACGCGCTCGGCGAGACCATCCACGGTCCGGTCGCCGACTACTTCCAGGGTGTCGCCGACGCCTTCGAGATCCGGGGCTCGACCAGCGGCAGTTCCTGACAGAGCGGGGCGGTCGGAGGACAACGTGGTCGCCGCGTTCGGCAGGCTGGCCGACGGCATCGACGTCGGCGGGATCAACTTCCCGATTACCACCGAAGCGTTGCGCGAGGCTGCCAAGGCGGACGTACTGCCCACCGCGGCCGCAGCGCGCATCTGCGGTGAGGTTGTTCGCACGACTGCTGGCCGCCCAGGGGTGACGCGGTGGCTGTCCAGCCGACCGGGAGGCATCACGTGGTGACCAAGATGCGCAGCGTGGCCGGGGTGCTGGTGGGAGTCATCGCGGTGGTGGGCCTGCTGGTGTTCGGCCTCGCATCGCTCGGTCTCCAGTCCGCGGTGCCCCGGGTCGATCCGCGCCCTCCGCAGATCATCTACCACGGTGGGGGCTCGACCGGCAATGGGCCTGGTGTCTGGCGCTGACCTCGATGACGATCATCGCCGCCGCCGGTCTGCCGGTTGGCAGGATGTGGTCCGGTCGCGGGACGCCAGCGGGTGCTGTCGTCCAGGGGATCGGCGGAGCGGTGGTGGCCTGCTGGGCCATCCTGGTCGGCCAGGTGCTGACTATCCACTACTTCGGTCCCGAGGACTACTGCGTGTACCCGTCCTGCTCGCCGAGCCAGGAGCAAGCGCTTGCCTTCACCGTGCCCGGGGTGCTGACCGGGCTGGTGATGATCATCATGGGTTGTTGGTCACCCGGTTGCGGTGGTGGATCAGGGCACTGGTTCCGGTCGTGGTGTGGGTGGCCGCCCTGTTGATCCAGTACGCCGTCTGGACCTCCTACCTGTTGCCCATCTCGGGGTTGATCACGCTTCAGGAGCCGCAGGCCGCTCAACTGATCTACGCCCCCGACGGGTCGGGCTTACAGGCCCCGGCGCACCTCGGCGCGCTGGTGACCGTCGGTGCCGCCGGCGTACCGGCGGGGGCCACGGTCACCGTCACCTGTGACGAACGCCTGTACTCCGAGAGTCGCTCACCCGGATGGACGACCTGTACTCCGCGGCCACCCTGGCGCGGTACGGGCCCAGCTGACGATCACCTCGCCGGTGTCGCATGCGTGTGGTCCACCTGACACGAAGAAGATCGGCCGGATCCCCGACTGGCTCGCACCAACGCCGTGCCGGCGCCCACGGCATCACCCTCATCCGCCGCCACGCCAGGGCACGGGTGACCCGGATCCGGCGAGCCGCGGCAGACGGGTGCGTTGATGCCCAACGCGACGCGTTCGCCTCGGCTGGGTGCGAGCAGCTTCTTACGCGCGGCAGATCGTGCCCGCAAAGCGGACAACGCCAACCGCATGCTGTGCTATCGCGTCCTTGCCTTCCGGCGTGCTGAGCCAGCCGCGACTGCGGAAGGTGCCTTCGTAACCTGTGAATCTCCCCGTGCCCTCCACCACGGTGTATTCCACCTCCAAGAGGCTGGCTCCGTCTTCTGTGGACGTTCGCAGGACGGCGCGGTCCTGCGTGCGCAAGGTGGAGCCGTCCTTGTCGAGAAAGACGTGATACATCGTGTACTCGAAGCTGTGCGCGCCGACGCTGGTCAGCTCACTGGTGTTCTCCCCGTAGGCAGCACCGTCGATCGTGCCCGTGATCGCACCGATGCCGGAATTTTCGGTCAGGGTGAAAAGGCTGGCGGTGCCGCCGAGGCTGATGCAGTCAGGCGCTTCGCCGCGCTGGGTCGTCATGTTCCTGGTCCTTCCGGAGTTCTCGCGGACTCGGGTGAGTCGCTTGGGAATCGTCGCCGCCGGCCGGGAAGAGCGGCAACAAAACTTGCTGCATCAGCAATACGACGTGGGTGACGAGGTGGGGCTCGCGCAGGCCTCGTGGTGTTCCGGGCACCGGAAGGGCTCAGCCCGTGCGGGCGTGGGCGCGAGCGTCGAAGGGGAAGGTCGAAGAAGAAGGTAGCGAGACCCACCGACCTTCAGCGGCCGGAACGAGCGTTCACCGGCTTCTCGCCTGCGCGTCGCTCATGGGCAGCTCTTGCGGCCACCGCCGCACGGCGGCGCTCCCGCTCGCGCCGGATTCGACTTCGGTCGTGTTCCGCCGCCGATCTACTCGACTTTCGGCAAGTGCGATTCATGCCGTTCCGCAGATGTCCCCTGGCTGCCGGATCGCAAAACTCGCGGTATGACGTTGTGGATGACAGCAGGTCCGGCTCGGGCGGGAATGCCGTGATTGCGGACTTTCTCGACTGGCTCGCCGCGTTGCCGCCCGCGGCCGTGGTGTTGGTGGCCGGGTTGCTCGTGTTCGGCGAGTGCACGCTCGGGCTCGGGTTCATCGCACCGGGCGAGACCGGACTGCTGGTGCTGGGCACCACCGCGACCACGCCGACCCGGTTCGTGGTGATGTGGGGGATCACGACGGCGTGCGCGATCGCGGGTGACGCGGTCGGGTACGCGATCGGGCGACGGTACGGGCCCCGGCTGCGGCAGACCGCGCTGGTGCGCGAACACGGTGCCTCCGGGTGGGACCACGCCGCCGACGTGCTGCAACGACGCGGTGCGCCCGCTGTGCTGGTGGCGATCTTCCTGCCGGTGCTGCGCACGCTCGTGCCGGCCGCGGCCGGTGCGTCCGGGCTGCCGTTCCGCCGGTTCCTGCCCGCGGTCGCAGTCGGGGCGGCGGGATGGTGCGCCCTGCACATCGGCATCGGCGCGATGGCCGGCGAGGCGGCGCGCCGGGTGGAGGCCTGGGTCGGCCGGGGCACCTGGGTGCTGGCCGCTCTCGCCGTGGTGGTCATCGTCGTGGTCGCGGTGCGGCGGCGCAGGCGGGCGCCCGCCGCAATGCGCTGACTTTACTTTGGTCAGTCACCGCACGAACGAAAGTGACGGCGAAGTGCTGACCTTAGTGCAATGTGTGACCGCCCCCATTTCTCCTACCTTTTTTCGTGCCCGTGACAACGGGCTCGGGTTGCTACAGAGGGACGGTTGTGAACGCAGTGGGGATTCTAGAGAACGCGCCGACCGGTATCGAGGACGTGCCGGACGCCAGTGCGGCCTGGTACCTCGACATCGTGCGGTTCGCGGCGACCACGCCGGAGTGGTTCCAGTCGTTCGCCGGGCTCTTCACCGAGGGAGCCATCGTGCTGCTGTTGGGCTTCATGCTGCTCGGCTGGTGGCGTGCGCGGCGGCTGCCCGCACGATCGATGGCCTTCGCGCTCCTGGCGCCGGTCGGCATGGTGGCCGCGTACCTGCTCAGTGAAGTGATCAAGGTGCTCTACCAGGTAGAACGGCCCTGCCGCACGCTCGGTGACGTGGTGACGATCGCCGAGTGCCCGCCGCCGGGCGACTGGTCGTTCCCCAGCAACCACTCGGTGATCGCGGGTGCCGCCGCGCTCGGCATCCTCATGGCGTGGCGCCTCCTCGGCACGGTCGCGGTGGTCGTGGCACTGGCCGCGGCGGCGTCGCGAGTGTTCGTCGGCGCGCACTACCCGCACGACGCGATCGTGGGCATCGTGCTCGGCGCACTCGTCGCCGCGGTGGTCGTTCTGCTGCTCGTCCGCCCGGTGACGAAGCTGGTGGGCCGCATCCGCGAACACGACAAGCTGGGCGCGCTGCTGGCGACGGACGCCGTCCGGTATCCGGTGCGCGAGCAGGGGGGCGACCCGTTCCCTCCCCAGGAGCAGGTCTTCACTCCGCGCAGGTGATGTGCGCGGAGACGCCGAGCCGTGCCGCGATCCGCCACCCCAGGGACCGCGGCACGGCCATTGCTGTTTCGGGGCTTGACGTGTCCGGTGGATCGCCCTGTCCCCGCGTGACGCCTCGGGTCAGGGGGACTCGTCCACCAGGTCAGCGTGGTGGGCGATGATCGCCACCTCAACGCGGTTGCGGACACCCAGGTGCTTGAACAGCGCGCTCGCGTACGCCTTCACCGTGCCCTCGACCACGTGCAGCCGCTCGGCGATCTCCGCGTTCGACAGGCCCGCGCCGATGAGGCTCAGCACCTCCAGCTCGCGGTCGCTCAGCCCCTCGACGCGGTTCTTCGCCGCCATCGCCCTCGACGCGCGGGAACCGGGGCGGGTCGTGCCGTACGCACTGATCACCCGTTTCGCGACGTTCGGCGACAGGTAGGCGCCGCCTGCCTTCACCGCGTGCACCGCGGCCAGCAGTTCGCGGGGGTCGCCCGTCTTCAGCAAGAACCCGCTCGCACCGAGTTCCAGCGCCGCTGCGATGTAGTGGTCGTCGGAGAAGGTCGTCAGGATCAGCACGCCCGTGCCCGGGACCGCGCGCACGATCTCGCCGGTCGCCGCGATGCCGTCGAGCGCGGGCATCCGGATGTCCATCAGCACGACGTCCGGGCGGTGTGCGCGCACGACATCGATCGCCGTCCGGCCGTCGCCCGCCTCCCCCACCACCTCGATCTCCGGGTCGCTGTCCAGGATGGCGCGGACGCCGGCCCGGACCAGCGCCTCGTCATCGACCAGCACAACCCTGATCACGTGCGCCCCCTCACTGCTCTGCCTGCTGACCAGTGCGCACCAGCACGTCCTTGCCCACCAGGCGATCCTCCCGGAAGCACAACCGGTAGACGTCGAACACCGTCGGCACGAAGCCCGCGGCGGACCGGTAGTACTCGCACGTCGAGCCCTCCGGAGCCGGTGGCTCGGGGCCGAACCCGCGTTCCGGCACCTGGCGGTCCGGCAGCACGTCCGCGACCTGCGACCGCGTGCTGCCCAGCTCAAGGCGCTGGAACGAATCCGGTGGCAGCACCGAGTTGAACGTGTCGTACGCGTAGAACCCCATCAGCACGGCCAGCACGAGCGCCCCCAGCGCGATCGGCGCCAAGAACGCCATCGCCAGCCGCACGCGCACCCCGTGCTTCGCCCGGCCGAACTCGTCGGCCACCTTGTCGTCGGCCTCGAAACCAGAGCCGTCGCCGATCGCGTCGGTCGTCCTCGGCAGCCGCACCAGCACCTGGAACCCGCCCTCGTGCTCGCCGGCCCGGAGAGTGCCGCCGACCAATCGCACCCGTTCCCGCAGGCCGGTGAGACCGCGTCCGCCCGACGACGGCGGGGTGCGGGCGGGCTCGGTCGGCGGCCCGTTCGTCACGACCACCTGGGTCTCGTCGGGCAACGCCCGCAGCACGACGGTCACCTCGGCGCCCGGCGCGTGCTTGGTGGCGTTGGTGATCGCCTCCTGCACGGTGCGGTACGCGGCCCGGTACCGCATCGGCTCCATGTCCTCGGCGTCACCCTCGACGACAAGCTCAACGGCCACGCCTGCGGCGGCGGCACGCGCGACGAGGTCACCGATCCGCTCATCGCTGGGGGTCATCGGCACCGGGTCGCCCGCGTCGCGCAGCAGGTCGATGATCTCGCGCATCTGCGCGGTCGCGACCGCGATCCCCTCACGCAGCGTGGTCGCCGTCCGGCGGTGCCGTTCGTCGAGGTCGGACGCGACCTCCAGCGAGCTGGCCATCAGCGCGGCGAGGCTGAGCTGGTGACCGAGGGAGTCGTGCATGTCGTGGGCGATGCGGGCGCGTTCCCGGAGCCTGGCCTCCTCGGCGACGATCCGCTGCTGCTCCTCCAGCTGCGCGGCGCGCTCCCAGCCCGCGCTGATCAGCTGCACCTGCTGACGCCGGTACCGGCCGATCAGCCACGGGAACACGCCGAACACGACGAACTCGCCGACGCGCAGCACCCAGCTGTACAGGTCGGCCGACCGGGAGAGCACCACCACCACCGAACCGAGCAGGACCACCAGCGGGAACACCGCCAGCGCGGCCCGCCCGGTGGAGAGCCTGCGCCCGGCGAGGTAGCTCATCGCGAGCAGCGCGGGCAGGTACCGCCACTCGACGGCGGCCGCGACGGCGGAGACGACCAGCGCCACGAGCGGCAGGCGTCTGGCCAGGACGATCATCAGCGCGGTGGCGAGGGCGCCGATCACCAGCGTCAGCTCGCGGCCCTCGACGTCGATGAGGAACGAGGCGACCAGGACCAGCCACAGACCGGTGTCCAGCAGCAGCCTTCCCACGGTCAGCCTGCCTGCGGGCAGCGGCGTGACGATCGCCCGCAGTTCCAGTCGCCTCACCCGGCCAAGACTACAGAGAAGGGTCACAGTCGGTTACGCAGGGTTTGGGCTCGGTTCCGCTGTGAAGGACACCGGGAAGCGGGCGTAGCCGCGCAGGAAGTTCGAGTGCAGTCGGTTGGCCTCGCCCGCCCGTTCGATGCCCGCGACCCGCCGCCGCAGGGTGTCGAGCACGGCGTGCAGTTCGGCGCGGCCGAGGAAGGCGCCGATGCAGAAGTGCGGACCGTAACCGAAGGTGAGGTGCTTGTTCGGGGTGCGGCCGAGGTCGAACTGGCCTGGCCGGTCGAACACCTCCTCGTCGCGGTTGGCGGAGGTGTTCCACAGGGTCACCACGTCACCCGCCTCGATCAGCTCGCCGTCGACGACCACGTCGGCGACCGCGCGCCTGCCGAAGTGCATGGTGGGCGTCACCCAGCGCAGCACCTCCTCGACGGCGCTCTCCAGCGTGACGCGCCCGGACTTCAGCGCGTCCCACTGCTCCGGGTGGTCGAGGAACGCGGCGACGGCGCCGATCATGGACAGCCTGCTGGTCTCGTCGCCGCCGAGGATGAGGCTGTAGCAGTTGAGCACGATCTCCGCGTCCGAGAGGGGTTCCCCGTCGACGACGCCGGAGGCGAGGACGCTGATCACGTCGTCGGACGGCGACTCCCGGCGGTGGCTCGCCAGCTCCGAGAAGTACATGAGGATGTCGTTGCGGGCGGTCAGCGAGTCCAGCTCGGTGTGCTCGCCGGTGGTGGACGACAGCGCCTGCTGGTTGAGCCCGAGCAGGTAACGGCGGTCGCCGAGCGGGACGCCGAGCAGGTCGCAGATCGTGGCGATGGGGATCTGCTCGGCGACCTCGGTGGCGAAGTCGAACCGCTCCCGCTCGACCATCTCGGCCAGCAGCCGGTCGGTCCTGGCACGCACCCCGTCGACCACGCTCGCGAGCATCCGCGGCCCGAACGACCGGAGCATGAGCGTGCGCACGGCCGCGTGCCGGTGGCCGTCGGTGACCGCGAGCATCTTGCCCGCCGCCGAGTCACCGCCCTTGAGCAGCGTCGCGAGCACGTTGCCGCGCTCGGAGGTGAACGACGTGTCGTCCTTGTACACGGCCATCACGTCGCGGTGGCGGGACAGCACCCAGAACCCCGGCCCGTCGCCGACCGGGCGGTGCCAGTGGACGGGCCGCTCGGTGCGCAGTCGCCGCCACATCACGTCCTCGTCGACCGTGAGGTAGGTCCTCGGGTCGGTCAGGTCGAGCGCGTCCAGGTCGGTGGTCACCGTGTCGTGCACTGCCATCCCTCTCGTCGCGGGTGCCGGTCGAGCACGCGGGCGACGCGCTCGGCCCAGCCGGGCCGCAGCAGCTCGTCGTGCCCGCACGGCAGGTCGTGCCTGGTCACCTGGCCGGTGAGGTAGGGCGACCAGCGGTCGGTGACGTCGGGTCCGCCCGACGCAACCACCAGGAGGACGTCGCCCTCGTACTCGTCCGGCACGTGGGTGCGCAGCAGGCGGTCGTTGTTCGCGTAGACCCGGGTGATCGCGGCGAGGTCGAGCGCGCTGCTCGCCTGGTCCGCGCCGGCGAAGTCCTGGACGACGCGTCGCACGTGCTCCTCGTCGGCCTCACCCGGCGCGACCCGGGCACCGGCCGGGTAGGCGTCCAGCAGCGCGAGCAGCGCGACCTCCGCGCCGATGGCGGCCAGCCGGGTCGCGACCGCCTGGGCGACGACACCGCCGAACGACCACCCCGCCAGCCGGTACGGGCCGTGCGGCTGGACGCGCACGATCTCCGCCAGGTAGTCGTCGGCCATCGCGCCGACGCTGTCCGGCAGCGGTGCCGAGACGTCGTCGACACCGCGGGCCTCCACGCCGTGGACGGGGGTGCCGACGTGCCTGGCGAGGCCGGTGTACACCCAGCTCAGGCCCGCGGCCGGGTGCACGCAGAACAACGGGGTGCCGGTGCCGGGCCGGAGTGCGCGCAGCACGCCGTCCGCGCCGACGTGCCGGTCGCCGTCGAGCACGGCGGCGAACTCCGCCACCGACGGTGCCTCGTACAGCGCACGCACCGGCAGCCGCACGCCGGTCTCGGCGCGGACGCGGCTCACCAGGCGCATGGCCTGCAGGGAGTGGCCGCCGAGCGCGAAGAACGACGTGTCCGCGCCGACGCGGTCGTAGCCCAGCACCTCCGCGAACAGCGCGCAGAGCCGTTCCTCCCTCGGGGTGCGCGGCGGCCGTCCGGTCTCGGCGCCAGGGCCGTCCGGTGCGGGCAGCGCGCGCCGGTCGATCTTTCCGTTGGGTGTCAGGGGAAAGGCGGGCAGCGGCACGATCCGCGCGGGCACCATGTACTCCGGCAGCCGCTCGGTGGCGAAGCGGCGCAGCGCTGCGGCGTCCGCTGTGCCCGTGACGTAGCCGACGAGCCGGTCGGCGTCCACGACGGTCACCGCGGCGTCGACGTCCGGGTGCGTGCCGAGCACGGTGTCGATCTCGCCGAGTTCGATGCGGTGCCCGCGGACCTTCACCTGCTGGTCGGCGCGGCCGACGAACTCAAGGTCGCCGTCGTGGGTCCAGCGCACGACGTCGCCGGTGCGGTACATGCGCGCACCGGCCGGACAGGCGACGAACCGTTCGGCGGTGAGGTCGGGCCGGCCCCGGTAGCCGCGGGCGACCCCGTGCCCGGCGAGGTACAGCTCGCCGGGCACACCGGGCGGCACGGGCCGCAGCCTGCCGTCGAGCACGAGGCACTCGGTGTTCGCGACGGGCCCGCCGATGGTCACCGCTCCCCCGTGGACGGGGCCCGCCGTCGACCAGATCGTCGTCTCGGTCGGGCCGTAGACGTTGGTCACCTCGGCGGCGTGCCGGGCGAGCCCGGCGGCGACGCGTGGTGGCAGCGCCTCACCGCCGGTCAGCACGCGCACGCCGGCCAGCGCGCCGGGCTCCTCGGCGAGCAGGGCCTGCCACAGCGCCGGACCGGCCTGCATCACGGTGACCCGGTGCCGTCGCAGCAGCCCGGCCAGCAGCGCGGGATCACGGACCTCGTCGCGCGTGGCGAGGACGACGGTGCCGCCGTCGGCGAGCGGGGCGAACAGCTCCAGCGCGGCGATGTCGAACGCGACGGTGGTGACCGCGAGCAGGGTCTCGCCGGGACCGGCCGCGACCCGGCCGCGCAGCGCGTGCAGCAGGTTGGCGAGGTTCGCGTGGGTCACCTCCACCCCTTTGGGCCGGCCCGTCGAGCCGGACGTGAAGATCACGTACGCGGCGTCCGCGCCTGTCGGTGGGGTGGTGGCGGCGACCGGTCCGTCCTCGGTCACCACGAGCCGGTCGACCACGCCAGGCAGCGCGGTGTCCACGCCGGAAACCAGCACCAGGCCGGGCGCGGCGTCCTCGACGATCATCCGGAGCCGCTCGGCCGGGTGCTCGGGGTCGAGCGGGACGTAGGCGGCGCCGGTCTTCATGACCGCGAGCAACGCGACCACCAGGTCGACCGACCGAGGCAGGGCGACCCCGACCACGGCACCGCGCCCGATGCCGCGCGCGGCCAGCACGCCGGCCAGCCGGTCGGCACGGGCGACGAGCTGGGCCCTGGTCACCGCGTCCGTCCCGCACACGACCGCGGTGGTGTCCGGGTGTGCCAGCGCCCGTGCGTCGACCAGGTCGACGACGGTGTCCGGTGCGACATCGTCCCGGGTGTCGTTCCACCCCCGGATCAGCTCGCGTTCGGCGTCGGTCAGCACCTCCAGGTCCCGCACCGGCACCGACGGCGACGCGACCACCGCACGCAGCACCCGCGTGAACCGGGCCGCAACGGCTTCGACGAACCCGGCGGGGAAACAACCGCCGCCGTGGTCGAAGCGGAAGGTCAGCCGCTCGCCGGGCAGCACGACCAGGCACAGCGGGTAGTGGTGGGCGTTGCCGCCGGACACGCCGGTGATCACGACGCCGTCCGAGGCACTGGCGGTTGCCGTGTCCACCGGGTAGTTCTCGAACATCACGACCGTGTCGAAGAGCCGGTCCACCCCGCAGGCGCGCTGGATCTCGGCGAGCCCGACGTGCTGGTGCGGTAACAGCTCCGCCTGCTCGGCCTGCAGCCGGGACACGAGCCGCGCGAACGGTTCCGCTCCATCCACACCGGACACCCGGACCGGCGCGGTGTTGATGAACAGGCCGACCATCGACGCCACACCGGGCAGCTCGGGCGGCCTGCCGGACACGGTGCCGCCGAACACCACGTCCGGGCGCCCGAGCAGCCTGCCGAGCACCACGCCCCACACCGCCTGAACCACGGAGTTCAGGGTGACGCCCAGTTCTCGCGCCACGGCGACGACCGAGGCGGTCTCGTCCTCGTCGAGCACCACGACCTGCTCGCCACGAGGGCCGGTCGCGGGCGTGGTGGCCAGCACCGAGCCGGTTCCGGCGTCGGCGAGCGCACGCCGCCAGGCGTCGAGCGCGGCCGCCCGGTCCTGTGTGGACAACCACTCGAGGAACATCCGGTACGGCGCGACGGGTGGCAGCCGCGCGGTCGGGTCCAGGTACAGGTCGAACAGCTCCCGCATCAGGATCGGCATCGACCAGCCGTCCAGCAGGAGGTGGTGGTTGGTGACCACGAACCGGTGTTCGCCGACGCCGGTGGTCAGGAGCGCGAAGCGGATCAGCGGCGGCCGGGCGGTGTCGAAGCCGCGTTCGCGGTCGGCACGCAGCCAGTCGTCCACCTCGGCGGCGGCGAGCGACCGCACGTCCAGTTCGAGGTCGGTGCCCGCCGGGACGACCTGCACGTGCTCGCCGTCGTCGCGGGCCCACACGAAGGCGCGGAGCACGGCGTGCCTGCGCAGCAACGCGATGAGCGCCGACTCCAGCCGTGCCGCGTCGACGGTGCCGCGGAGGCCGAACACGACCTGCACGGTGTAGTCGTTGCCCGGGCCCGCGTCGTAGAGGGTGTGGAACAGCATGCCCTGCTGCAGCGGGGAGAGCGGCAGGACGTCCTCGATCTCCGGCGCGGTCATCGGGCCGCCCCCAGACCGGCACGCAGCCGGTCGAGTTCGCCCGCCCCGAGGGTGACCAGGTGGTCCGGCCGGGCGCCGGGGGCCGTGTCGGCGAGCCGGGACAGCGCGCTGACCCACGACTCGGCCAGTGCGCGGACCTCGTCGGTGGTGAACACGCCCTCGGGCCAGGTCCAGTCCGCCCGCAGCTCGTCGTCGCGGGCCACCACGTTGAGTTCCAGTGCGTGGGACATCACCCGGGTGCCGGCGTGCTTCAGCGCGTCGCTCTCCGGTGCGGCGGACCAGCCCGGCGGTTCGGCGCCGCCCGTGACGAGTCTGCCGAGGTAGTTGAACCGGACCGGCGGCGCGGGCAGGTCGGCCAGCTCGGCGGCGGACTCCGGGTCGAGATGGCGCAGCACGCCGTACCCGATCCCGTTGCCTGGCACCGAGTTCGTCCGCGTCCGCACGGCCGTGACCACCGGCGCGGGGTCGCCGCCGGCGAGCACCGCCGCCGCGCCGGCGAGGTCCAGCCGGACCGGGAAGACGCTGGTGAACCAGCCGACCGTGCGGGACACGTCGGCGCCGGGCACCGCGTCCTCCTCCCGGCCGTGGCCCTCGACGTCCACGACGAGCGCGGTGCCGTCGTGCCGGTGGGCGACGGCCGAGGCGAGCGCGGCGAGCAGCAGGTCCTGCGTGCTCGCCGACCACGCCGCGGCGGCCGGGCCGAGCAGCGCAGCGGACGGCGCGGCGGGCACGGTGACCGACAGCGACCCGGAGTCGGCGGTCGTGTCTCGTGCGGGGTCGGCTGCCCGGCTGCCGAGGGACAACCCGGTCTCGGCGAGCGTGTCCCGCCAGTGCGGCAGCTCGCTGCGCCGGTCCGACTCGGCCAGCGCCCGTGCCCAGTGCCGGAAGGACGTGCCGACCGGGGCGAGGCGGACCTCCGGATCGGCCCACAGTTCGGCGAGGTCACCGAGGAGGATCCGCCACGAGACGCCGTCGACGACGAGGTGGTGCAGGACCATCAGCAGCCTGCCCGGCCGGTCCGGACCGGCGGTGAACGCCACGACCCGGACCATCACCCCCATCTCCGGGTCCAGTTCGGCCCAGGCCTTGCGGGTCTCGGCGACGATCACGTCGGTGAGCGCCGTGTCGGCCATGCCGGTCACGTCGACGCGGCGCACGCAGCGCCGCGCGTCGACCGCACCGGGCGCGCCGATCCGCAGCCCCGCGCCACGCAGCCGCGACCGCAGCACGTCGTGGTGGTCGAGCAGTCGCTGCACGACGGTGACGAGGCGGGCCTCGGCCAGGTCGCCGTCCGTGCGCAGCAGCATCGACTGGCCGACGTGACCGAGCGAGTCCAGGTCGTGCAGCCAGCGCATGACCGGCGTCAGCGGCAGGTCCCCGACCGGCTCCGCTCCCCCGGCCACGGTGGTGTCCACAGTGGACAAGACGGTCGCGATGCCCGCGACCGTCTTGTGCCGGAACACGTCGCGCGGGCCGAACACGAGGCCGGCCGCCCGGGCCCGGCTCACCAGCTGGATGGACAGGATGCTGTCCCCACCGAGCGCGAAGAAGTCGTCGTCGGGACCCACCTCGGGCAGGCGAAGCACCTCGGCCACGAGGTCGCAGAGCACGGTCTCGGCAGCGGTCCTCGGTGCGCCGCCGCTCGCGCGTTCCGGTGCGGGCAGCGCGTTCCGGTCGAGCTTCCCGTTGGCGGTCAACGGGATCTGCTCGATCACCAGCACGGCCGACGGCACCAGGTACGCGGGCAGGATCCCCGCCAGGTGGTCCGACAGCGCGCCGGGATCGGCCTCCCCGGCCGGGACCACGTAGGACACCAGCCGGTCCGCGCGGACCACGGTGACCGCCTGCCGCACCGAGTCGTGCCGGGTCAGCGCCGCGCTCACCTCGCCGGGCTCGACGCGGAACCCGCGCAGCTTCACCTGGTCGTCGGTCCGGCCGAGGAACACGAGCGTGCCGCCGGCGGTCCACCGGACCAGGTCACCGGTGCGGTACATCCGGCCGGGCGTGAACGGGTCCGCGACGAACCGCTCCGCCGTCGCGTCCGGCCGGCCGAGGTAACCGCGGGCCAGGCCGGCTCCGGCGACGTACAGCTCACCGGGGACACCCGGTGGCACCGGGTTCAGCTCGCGGTCGAGCACGTACACCCTGGTGTTCGTGATCGGACCGCCGATGGGCGGCACACCGTCGCCGGACAGCGGGCCGCTCGTGGTCGCGCACACCGTGGTCTCGGTGGGTCCGTAGGCGTTGACGAACCGGCGGCCCGGCGACCAGTCCGCCACCACTGCCGGCGGGCACGCCTCGCCCGCCACCACGAGTGTCGCGAGCGTGGGCAGCGGCCTGCCCGCGTCCGACGCGGCGAGCGCGACCGGCGGCAGGGTCGCGTGCGTGACGCGAGCCCCCGCGATCAGGTCGAGCAGTTGGTCCCCCGGCGCGACCGGTTCGGCGGGCACGACGAGCGTGGCGCCCGTCAGCAACGCCATGCACACCTCCCACACCGACGCGTCGAAGCCGGGCGACGCGAACTGCAGCACCCGGGCGTCCGGTCCGACGGCGAGGCGTTCGCGCTGCGCGTGCACGAGGCTGGCGAGGCCGCCGTGGGTGACGACGACCCCCTTCGGCGTGCCGGTCGAGCCCGACGTGAAGATGAGGTAGGCCGCGTTGGCGGGGGCCGGGCCGGGCAGGTCACCGTGCGCCTGCGTGGTGTGGTCCGGGTGCACGACCGGGATGTCGTGCGCGGGCAGCCGCGCTGCCCGGTCGGTCACCACCACGGCGGGCTGGGCCGCGTCGAGGACGAACGCCAGCCGCCCGGCGGGCAGGTCGATGTCGATCGGGACGTACACCCCGCCCGCCTTGGTCACGGCGAGGAGCGCGACGACCCAGTCCGCCGAGCGCGGCAGGGCGACCGCGACGGCACGCTCCGGCCCCACGCCGCGCTGTCGCAGCACCGCCGCGAGCCGGGTGGCGCGCTCGTCGAGTTCGGCGTAGGTGAGCCGGTCGCCGCCGCATTCGACCGCGACCGCGGCGGGCCGCGCGGCGACCTGCCCGGCGAACAGCGACGGCAGGGTGTCCGCTGGCACATCGGCCTCGGTGTCGTTGTAGCCCACGGTGATCCGTGCGCGTTCGGCGTCGTCGAGCACGCTCACCGCGCGCAGCGGTGCGGCCGGCGCGTCGGCGACCGCGCGCAGCAGCCGCACGTACCGGTCGGCGATCGCCACCACGGTCGCGTGGTCGAACAGGTCGGTGCGGTACTCGAAGAAGCACTCCACGCCGTCGTGGTCCTCCGCGAGGCTCAGCGTGAGGTCGAACTTCGCCACGGCACCGAACCGCGTCTCGTTGGCGATGGCCACACCCGGCAGGCTCACCGCGGCCTGCGGGTTGTTGTGGAACGTGATCATCACCTGGAACAGCGGGTGGTGCGCGGCCGACCGCTCCGGGTTGAGCACCTCGACCAGGTGCTCGAACGGGAGGTCGGCGTTGGCGTGCGCGGCGAGGTCGGTGTCGCGGACGCGGTCGACCAGCTCGGCGAACGTCGGGTCCCCCGACAGGTCGGTGCGCAGCACGACCGTGTTGACGAAGAACCCGACCAGGTCGTCGAGCGCGCCGTCGGTGCGGCCGGCGACGGGTGAGCCGAGCGGGATGTCGGTGCCCGCGCCGAGCTTGCCGAGCAGCGCGGCGAGACCGGCCTGCACGACCATGAACAGCGTCGCCCGCCGCTCGCGGGCCAGGCCGGTGAGGGCCCGGTGCAGGTCGGCGTCCAGCCGGAACGGGACCGTGCCGCCCCCGGAGCTGGCGACCGGGGGCCGTGGCCGGTCGGTCGGCAGCTCCAGCCGGGCCGGCAGCCCGGCGAGCGTGTCCCGCCAATACTCGACCTGTGCGGAGAACGCGCTGTCCGGGTCGTCCTCCGCGCCGAGCACCGCCCGCTGCCAGAGCGTGTAGTCCACGTACCGCACCGGCAGCGGTGTCCACTGTGGAGCGTGTCCGGCCAGGCGGGCGCGGTAGGCGTGGGAGAGGTCTCGGCCGAGCGGCGCCATGGACCAGCCGTCGGCGCCGATGTGGTGGAACACCAGCACCAGCACGTGCTCGTCGGGGCCGGTGGTGAGCAGCGCCGCCCGCAGCGGTGGCTCGGTCGCCAGGTCGAATCCGGCGCCCACCAGGTCGTCGACGACCCGGGGCAGGTCCGCCGCGCCGACCTGGCGGACCAGCAGCTCGACACCCGCGTCCGCCGGGTCGAGCACGACCTGGCGGGGATCGCCGCCGGTCTCGGGGAAGACGGTGCGCAGCGGCTCGTGCCTGGCGACGACGTCGGCCAGCGCCGCTCGCGCGGCCGGCACGTCGACCGGGCCGGTCAGCCGCAGCACCACCGGCATGGTGTAGGTCGCGCTCGATCCTTCCAGGTGCGCGAGGAACCACAGCCCGCGCTGGCCGAACGAGAGGGGTACGACCTCCGGCCGCGCCCGGGGCGTCAACGCGGGTCGGGCGCCGCCCGTGGCGGTCGCCACCGCGCGGAGCAGGCCGGCGGGCGTCGGTTCCTCGAAGATCGCCCGGATCGGCAGGTCGACGTCCAGTGTGGACCGGACCTGGCTGGTGAGCCGGATCGCCAGCAGCGAATGCCCGCCCAGCGCGAAGAAGTCGTCGTCTGGCCCGACCTCCGGGACGCCGAGCAGGTCCGCGAACAGGCCGCGCAGGATCTCCTCGCGCGGGTCCGCGGCGCTCCTCGTCGCGGGCGCGGGCGCCGGCGGTGTCGGCGCCGGCAGCGCGGCGCGGTCGAGCTTTCCGTGTGGGGTCAGCGGAAGCGCGGGCAGCGGGACGATCGCCGACGGCACCAGGTGCTCCGGCAGCGCCGCCGCGAGCACACCGGGCAGGTCGCCGACATCGCCGTCGGCGACCACGTACGCCACCAGGCGCTGGTCGCCGGGCTCGTCCGCACGCACGACGACGGCCGCATCGGTCACGCCGGGACTCCGCAGCAGCACCGAGGTGATCTCCCCCGGCTCGATCCGGTGACCACGCAGCTTGACCTGGTCGTCGGCGCGGCCCGCGTACTGGAGCTGCCCGTCGTCGGTCCACGTCGCGAGGTCGCCGGTGCGGTACATCCGTTCACCCGGGTCACCGAACGGGGCGGCCACGAACCGGGTCGCGGTGAGCGCCGGCCGCCGCCAGTAGCCCCTGGCGAGCGCGACGCCCGCCACGTACAGCTCGCCCGTGACACCGGGTGGCACCGGGCGGAGCCGCTCGTCCAGCACGTACGCCCTGGTGTTGGCGAACGGCCTGCCGACCGGCACCGGACCGCCGGGAAGCACCGACCCCGGTTCGACGCGGAAGTCCGCGCAGTTGACCGTGGCCTCGGTCGGGCCGTACGCGTTGACCACCAGCACGTTCGGGTGGCGGTCCCGCCACTCGCGCAACGCCTCCGCGTGCAGTGCCTCGCCGCCGACGACGAGCGTGCCGGTCGGTGACGCCCCGGCGGGCAGCGCGTTCAGCAGCGGCAGGTGGCTCGGGGTGACCTTCATGAACGTGACGCCGTCGACCGCCTCGTCGAGCGGGGCGATGCGGACCGTCCCGCCCGCGGTCAACGGCGCCCACAGCGCGGTGACCGTGAGGTCGAACGAGAACGACGAGTGCACGAGCGCCGTGCCCGCGATCCCGGGGTAGGCCTCGCGGGTGCGCAGCAGGTACGCGCCGACGGACGAGTGCGGCACCACCACGCCCTTCGGCCTGCCGGTCGATCCGGAGGTGTAGATCACGTACGCGGCGGAGCAGGGCCGCGGTGTCACGCCGGGGTCGGTTCCCGGCAGCTCGGCCGGGTCCTCGACGTGGTCGAGCACCAGCACCGGATCGGCGTCCGCGAGCAGGAACGCGATCCGCTCGGCCGGGTACGCCGGATCCACGGGCAGGTAGGCGGCGCCGGTCTTGGCGACCGCGAGCAACGCGACCACGAGCGCAGCCGAGCGCGGCAGCACGACGGCGACCGTCCGCTCGGGACCCGCGCCGTCCGCGATCAACCGGTGGGCGAGGCGGTTCGCCCGTGCGTCCAGCTCGGCGTAGGTCAGCGACTCCACCCCGTCCGTCACCGCGAGCGCGTCGGGCGTGCGCGCCGCCTGGGCGGTGACGAGCCCCGGCAACGTGGCGTGCTCGCGGGGCGCCGTGGTGGTCCACGCGGTGAGCACCTGCCCGCGTTCGTCGTCGGTCATCAGGTCGACCGCGCCGATGCGGGTCTGCGGTGCGGCGGTGACCGCGTCGAGCAGCCGGACCAGCCAGCAGGCGAGCCGTTCCGCCGCCGCGCGGGTGAACCGGTCCGTGCGGTACTCCAGCGAACCCCGCAGCCCGCCGCCGTCCTCGGTGCAGCGGAACAGCAGGTCGAACTTGGCCGCCGCCAGGCCGACGGGCACGGCGGTCACGGACACGCCCGGCAGGTCGGCCCCGGTCACGGCGTGCTGGTCCACGTTGTTGAACACCAGGCGCACCTGGAACAACGGGTGCACACCGGGCAGTCTGCGCGGGTTCACCGCCTGCACCAGCCGCTCGAACGGGACGTCGGCGTTCGCGTACGCGTCGAGGTCCACGGCCCGGACCCGGGCGAGCAGGTCGGTGAACGACGGGTCACCGCCGGTGTCGGTGCGCAGCACCAGGCTGCTCACGAAGTAGCCGACCAGATCGGCCACGGCGTCGTCGGTCCGCCCGGTCACCGGGACGCCGATCGGGATGTCGGTGCCCGCGCCCGCCCTGGTCAGCACGGCGGCGACGGCGGCGTGCACGACCATGAACGCGCTGGCCGACGCGGAGCGGGCCACCGCACGGATCCGGTCGTACAGCTCGGCGGGCACGGTGAACCCGACCGCGTCACCGTCGCGTGCGGTACCCGGCCGGTCCGCGCCGAGCGGCAACCGATCCGGCAGACCGTCCAGTGTGGACTTCCAGTGCGCCAGACGCCGGCTGATCGCGCTGTCCGGGTCGTCCTCGCTGCCGAGGACCTCGTGCTGCCACAGCGCGTGGTCGGCGTATCCGACGGGCAGCGGCGCGAGGTCCGGGCGCTCCCCCACCACCCGCGCGGCGTACGCGGTGGTGAGGTCGCGGGCGAGCACCGGCATCGACCAGCCGTCGGCGGCGACGTGGTGGACCACGAGCAGCAGGACGTGCTCGGTGTCGCCGAGCGAGAACAGGGTGGCGCGCAGCGGGCACTCGGCCGCCAGGTCGAACCCGTGGTGCACGGCCTCGGCCAGCACGCCGTCGAGCGCGTCCTCGGTGGTGCGCACGCGCGCCAGGTCCGGCCGGTGCGCGCCCAGCACCACCTGGTGCGGTCCCCGCTCGTCCTCAGCGAGCAGCGTCCGCAGTGGTTCGTGCCTGGCCACCAGGTCGGCGAGCGCGGCCTTGAGCGCGGGCACGTCGACGGCGCCGGACAGCCGCAGCGCCACCGGCATGTTGTACGTCGGGTTCGGGCCGTCCAGCCGGTGCAGGAACCACAGCCCGCGCTGCGCGTACGACATGGGCAGCCGGGCGGGCCTCGGCCGGGCGGTCAGCGCGGGCCGGGCGGTGCCGGTCCCCGCCGCGACCGCGGCGGCGAGCGCGGCGGGTGTCGGGGTGTCGAAGACCGCGCGGATCGGCAGGTCGCTGCCCAGTGCGGCGCGGACGCCGCTGACCAGGCGGGTGGCCAGCAGCGAATGCCCGCCCAGCGCGAAGAAGTCGTCGTGCACGCCGACCGAGGGCAGCCCGAGGACGTCGGCGAACAGCTCGCACAGGATCTCCTCGTGCGGCGAGCGCGGCGCGCGACCGGGCGCCGCGGTGTGGCGGGGTGCGGGCAGCGCGGCGCGGTCGACCTTGCCGTTGACGGTCAGTGGCAGCTCGTCGAGCACCACGAACGCCGACGGCACCATGTGCGGGGGCACCAGGCGGCCCAGCTCCGCCCGCAGCGCGGCCGCTTCGACGGGCCGCGCCGCGACCACGTACGCGACCAGCCGCGGGTCGTCCGCCCGGTCGGTGCGCAGCACCACCTCGGCGGCGGTGACGTGATCGACGTCGAGCAGCGCGGCGCGGACCTCGCCCGGTTCGATCCGGAAGCCACGCAGCTGCACCTGGTCGTCGGCGCGGCCGACGTACTCCCACTCGCCGTCCCGGGTCCAGCGGACGACGTCGCCGGTGCGGTACATCCGCCCGCCCGTGAACGGGTCCGCGACGAACCGCTCCGCCGTCAGCCCCGGCCTGCCCGCGTACCCCCGGGCCACCCCGGCCCCGGCGACGTACAGCTCGCCCGCCACACCCGGCGGCACGGGCCGCAGGCGGTCGTCGAGGACGTACCCGCGCCACCCGGCGAGCGGGCGGCCGACGAGGCTGCGGTGCTCGCCGGCGACCTCGTCCAGCCGCCGCAGGGTGACGTGGACGGTGGTCTCGGTGATGCCGTACATGTTGACCAGTTCCGGCGCGGCCGGGTGCCGGTCGCGCCAGTCCACCAGCGAGGACGGGTCGAGTGCCTCGCCGCCGAACACCACGAGCCGCAGCGCGGATGCGGCCGAGCGGCCCGGCTCCGCCGCATCCGCCGCGGCGAGCTGCGTGAACGCCGACGGCGTCTGGCTCAGCACGGTCACCCGTTCCCGGACCAGCAGCGACCACAACTCGACCGGCGAGCGCGTCACGTCCGCCGGGACGACGACCACGCGGCCGCCGGTGCACAGCGCACCCCACAGCTCCCACACCGAGAAGTCGAAGGCGGTCGAGTGGCACAGCGACCACACGTCGTCCGGCCGCAGGTCCAGCTCGGTGCGGGTGGCGTCGAGCAGGCGCACCAGGTTGCCGTGCGGCACCACGACACCCTTCGGCCGGCCGGTCGAGCCCGACGTGAAGACCACGTAGGCGGCGTGCCGCGCGGTGACCGGGCCGCCCCGTTCGTCGTCGCTGAGCGGCGTGCCCGGCGGTGCCGTGGTGTCGATCTCGTCGACCAGCACGACGGGCACGGCCGTTGGCAGCCGCACCGCGAGGTCCGATGTGGACACGGCGAGGGCGGCGCCGGAGTCGGCCAGCACCACGCCGAGGCGTGCACCGGGCCACGCGGGATCGACGGGCACGTACGCCGCACCGGTCCGCAGCACGGCGAGCGCGGCGACGGCGAACGCCTCGGTGCGGGGCAGGGCCAGGACGACCAGGCGCTCCGGTGCCGCGCCGCGCGCGAGGAGCTGCCTGGCGAGCCGGTTGGCGCGCTCGTCCAGCTCGCGGTAGGTCAGCGAGACGTCACCGGCGCGCACGGCGACCGCGTCCGGCGCGCGGTCCACCTGCCGGCGCACCAGGTCCAGCACGGTTTCCCGCGCGGGGTCGACGGTGTGGCCCGCCCACGCACCCGACAGGAGTGCGCGTTCGGTGTCGTCGAGCACCGGCAGGTCCCCGACGCGGGTGGCGGGCTGGGCGGCGACCGCGGCGAGCACACGCACGAACCGCGCGGCCAGCGCGTCGACCGTCTCGCGGTCGAACAACGCCGTGCGGTACTCCAGGTAGCAGTCGAGCCCGCCCGACTGGACCGCGCCGACGCCGAGGGTGAGGTCGAACTTGGCGGTCGTGGCGGCGCCGGTCTCGTCGGTGACCCGCAGACCGGGCAACACGACCGGCGGCTGTTCTTCGTCGTTGACGGTGACCATCACGCAGAACAGCGGCTGCCCGCCCGCGGCGCGGTCCGGGTTGAGCACCTCGACGAGCCGCTCGAACGGCAGGTCGGCGTTGCCGTACGCGGCCAGCGCGGTCTCCCGGACGCGGGCGAGCAGGTCGCGGAACGCCGGGTCGCCGCCGGTGTCGGTGCGCAGGACCACGGTGTTGACGAAGAACCCGACGAGGTCGTCGAGTGCCGGGTCGAGACGGCCGGCGATGGGCGAGCCGAGCGGGATGTCCGTGCCCGCGCCGAGCCGGGTCAGCAACGCGGCGAGCGCGGCCTGCACGACCATGAACAGCGACGCGTCGTGGTCGCGGGCCAGCCGCGTCAGGTCCGCGTGCAGATCGGGGTCGACGTGGAACCGCACGCGGTCGCCGGCGTGGGCGTTCGCGTCCGTGCGCTGGCGGTCGGCTGGCAGGCGCAGCGCGCCCGGCACACCGTCCAAAGTGGACGTCCAGTGCGCCAGCTGCGCCGCCGCCACACTGTCCACGTCGGACTCGTCGCCCAGCAGTTCTCGTTGCCACAGCGCGTAGTCCGCGTACTGCACCGGAAGCGGTGCCCAGTCCGGTGGCACGCCGTCACGCCGTGCGGCGTAGGCACGGGAGAAGTCGCGCGTGAGCGGGCCGATGGACGCGCCGTCGCCCGCGATGTGGTGCAGGACGAGCACGAGCACGTGGTCCTGCTCGCCCAGGCGCAGCAGCGCGGTGCGCAGCGGCGCGTCGGTGGTCACGTCGAAGGGCCGGTGCACGTGTGCCCGGACCGCCTCCGCCAGGTCCCCTTCGGCGCAGGCGCCGACGGTGAGGTCCACGGCGGCCGAGGGGAGGACGTGCTGGCGCGGCACCCCGTGTTCGGCCGGGAACACCGTGCGCAGGCTCTCGTGCCGGGTGACCACGTCGTGGTGGGCGGCGCGGAGCGCGGCCTCGTCGAGGTGTCCGCGCAGCCGCAGCACGAGCGGCATGTGGTACGCGGTGTCGGCGGGCGCGAGCTGGTTGAGGAACCACAGGCGCTGCTGCGCGAACGACAGCGGCACCACCGCGGGGCGTGGACGGGGCGTGAGCGGGGGTCGGGTGCTGCCCGCCGTGCCGACGACCCGCGCCAGACCGGCGATCGTCGGGTGCTCGAACACCGCACGCACCGACAGCTCCACGCCCAGCACCGCGCGGATCCTGGTGACGACCCGGGTGGCGAGCAGCGAATGCCCGCCCAGCTCGAAGAACGAGTCGTCGACGCCGACCGCCCCGACACCGAGGACGTCGGCGAACAGCTCGCAGAGCACCTGTTCCTGCGGGGTGCGCGGGGCGCGGAACCGGGTGTCGGCCGGGTTGTCGTCGTCCGGCAGCGCCTTCCGGTCGAGCTTGCCGTTCGGGGTGAGCGGCAGCTCCGGCAGCACGACGAACGCCGAGGGCACCATGTACGGGGGCAGCGCGGCCGTCGCGTGCGCACGCAGCTCACCGGGGTCCGGCGCCCCCTCGCCGGCCGGGACGACGTACGCCACCAGCCGCGGCTCGCGTTCGTTGGCACGCAGCGCCACGGCAGCGGTCGCCACGGCCGGGTGAGCACCCAGCACCGCCGCGATCTCACCCGGCTCGATGCGGAACCCACGCAGCTTGACCTGGTCGTCGACGCGGCCGACGAACTCGAGCACACCGTCGGTGCCCAGCCGGACCTCGTCACCGGTGCGGTACATCCGTTCGCCGGGCGCACCGAACGGGCAGGCGACGAACGACGCCGCCGTCAGCCCGGCCCGGTTGAGGTAGCCCCGCGCCAGGCCGGGACCCGCGAGGTACAGCTCGCCGGGCACCTCGGGCGGCACCGGGCGCAGGTGCGGGTCGAGCACGTAGGCCCGGGTGTTGAGGACAGGACGGCCGATCGGCGGGACGCCACCGCCGTCGAGGGGGGCGCTCATGGTCGCGCACACGGTCGCCTCGGTCGGACCGTAGGCGTTGATCATGCGGCGGCCGACGGCCCAGCGGGCGGCGACCGGCGGTGGGCACGCCTCGCCCGCCGTCACCAGCGTGACGCCCTCGGGCAGTGTCAGCCCGTCGGGGATCGTGGCCAGGACGGCCGGCGGCAGGGTCACGTGGGTGACGCGGTGCGCGGTCAGCAACGCCACGAGTTCGGCGCCGGTCGGTGGCTGCCCGTCGGACACGACGAGTGTGCCGCCGTTGGCGAGCGCCATGCACAGCTCGGACACGGACGCGTCGAAACCCGGTGAGGCGAACAGGAACACGCGGCTGTCCCGGCCGAGCCCGCATGCCCGCCGTTGCGCCTCGACCATGCTCGCCAACCCGGCGTTGGCGACCACGACCCCCTTGGGCGTGCCGGTGGACCCGGAGGTGAAGATCACGTAGGCCGCGTCGTCCGGTGACGGCGTGCACGGCCTCGGGGTGTCCGATGTGGACCAGTCGGTGAGGACGACGGCGTCGGTCGCGGGCAGGTTCGCGCGTCCACCGGCCGTCGTCACGATCACCTCGGGGCGGGCGTCGGCCAGCAGGTGCCCCAGGCGGCGTTCCGGTTGCGCCAGGTCCAGCGGCACGTACGCGGCGCCGGTCCTGGCCACCGCGAGCACCGCGACGACCAGTTCCGGTGACCGCGGCATCGCGACCCCGACGAACGACCCCGGCCCGACACCGTGGTCCTGCAGCGCGCGGGCCAGCCGACCAGACTCGTCAGCGAGGTCGCGGTAGGTCAGCGTGCGGTCACCGCACACGACCGCGGCCGCGTCCGGTGTCGCCTGAGTCCACCGCGTCACCAGGTCCGCCAGCCCCACCGGCGCCAGGTCGGCCGCGGTGTCGTTCCACTCGTGCAGGACCACCGTCCGTTCGGCGTCGGACAGCACGTCGATCGTGCCGACCGGCGTCGCCGGGTCGGCGATCACCTGGCGCAGCACGCGGGCGAACCGCTCCGCGACACCGTCGACGAACCCCGAGGCGAAGGACTCCAGCCGGTAGTCCCACCGGAACGTCGTCCGCTCCCCCGGCACGACCACCAGGCTCAGCGGGTAGTGGTTGGAACCGTGGCCCGCGAACCCGGTCAGCTCCACCCCAGCCTCGGCCGTCCCCCGGGTCAGCTCCCGCACGTCGAGCGGGTAGTTCTCGAACACCAGCACCGTGTCGAACAGCGGGTCGACGCCGCTTGCGCGCTGGATCTCGGCCAGGCCCACGTGCTGGTGCGCGAGCAGTTCGGCCTGCTCGGCCTGCAACCGCGCGACGAACCGGTCGAACGGCTCCACACCGTCCACACCGGACACGCGGACGGGCACGGTGTTGATGAACATGCCCACCATCGACTCGACGCCGGGCAGCTCGGGCGGACGCCCGGACACCGTGCCGCCGAACACCACCTCGGACCGCCGGAGCAGCCGGCCCAGCACCAGCGCCCACACGGCCTGCACGACCGAGTTCACGGTCACCCCGGTGTCGCGGGCGAGCGCGGCGAGTGCCGAGGAGGCGTCCTCGTCGAGCACGACCGCGCACTCCGCCTGACCGGCCGGCTCACCCCGCGGATCACCGAGGACGGCACCCTCGTGGACGCCGTCGAGAGCGGCCCGCCACGCGGCGAGCCCGGCCTGGTGGTCACGGGTCGTCAACCACTCCAGGTAGTCCCGGTAGCGCGGGGCGGGCGGCAGCGCGTCGGCGCCGCCGAGGTACAGCGCGAACAGCTCCCGCAGGAAGACGGGTCGCGACCAGCCGTCCACGATCACGTGGTGGTTGGTGATGACGAACCGGTGCTCGCCCGCGCCGAGGTCGAGCAGCGCGAACCGGATCAACGGCGGCCGGGCCACGTCGAACCCGCGCTCGCGGTCGGCGCGCAGCCAGTCGTCCACCTCGCCGGGCCTGCCGGACAGGTCGACCTCCGCCAGTTCGACATCCACGTCGACGGGCACGATCTGGACCGTGCCACCGTTGCGGCGCCGACGGAAACCGGCCCGCAGGTTGGGGTAGCGGCGCAGCAGCGCGGCCAGCGCCACCCGGAACCGTCCACTGTGGACCTTTCCGCGCAGGCTGAACACCAGCTGGGCCGTGTAGGCCTCGCCGGTGTCCGCCTCGGCGTGGAACAGCATCCCCTCCTGCAGCGGGGACAACGGCAGAACGTCCTCGATACGTGATTGCTTCATGTCCGTGATCCCCAGTCGGCTTCGAGTTCGTCGAGTTCGTCCTGGCTCAGGTGCACGAGCGGTGCTTCGCCGGGTCGCACGGCGACGGCCTGGTCGGCGATGGCGGTGAGCGCGCGCCGCCATCGCGCGGCGAGCCGGTCGACCGCGTCGGCGGTGAGCGCACCGGTCCGCCAGGTGAGGTCGGCACGCAGGTGCTCGCCGTCGGCGCGCCGCACCGCGGCGACGTCCACCGACACGCCCCTGGGCACCGGGTGGTCGTCGTTGCCGACCGCCCGCACGACCTCCTCCTCCGGCGCGGCCGACCAGCCGTCGACGGTTCCCGCGTCCAGCCTGCCGAGGTAGTTGAACCGCACCTGCGGCGGTGGCATGGCGGCCAGCACCGGTGCCGTGACCGGGTTGAGGTGGCGCAGCAGGCCGTACCCGGCGCCGTTCTCCGGCACCTCGGCCAGCTGCCCGGCGACGGACCGCACGAGCGCGGCCTCGCCTCCCTCGCGGGCCCCCAGGTCGAGCCGGACCGGGAACAGGCTCGTGAACCAGCCGACCGTGCGGGTCAGGTCCGCACCCGGCACGAGGTCGGCGCGGCCGTGGCCCTCCAGTTCGAGCAGCACGGTGTCGCCGGTGCGGCGCACGTCGGCGACGGCGATCGCGAGTGCCGTGAGCAGCACGTCGCGGGCCTGCACCCCGAGCGCGGCCGGGACGCTGGTGAGCAGTGGTTCGGCCAGGTCCGGCGCCAGCTCGACCGTCGTCCGCGCCGCGCTGCCCTCGCCCTGTCCCAGCGGCGCCTCCCGGGTGGCGAGCACGCCGCGCCAGTACGGCAGCTGCGCGGTCCTGGCGGGTTCGGCGGCCGAGGTGGCCAACGCCGTGGCCCACACCCGGAACGGGGTGCCGACGGGGTTGAGCACGTGCCCCGGGTCGTGCCAGCGGGCCGCGAGGTCGGGCAGGAGGATCCGCCACGAGACGCCGTCGACGACGAGGTGGTGGGCGACGACCAGCAGCCTGCCCGGCTCGCGCGGGCCGCGGTCGAACCACACGACCCTGACCACGCGGCCGTCCGCCGGCGCCAGCTCGGCCCACGCGCGCTCCGCGTGCCGCGTGATCAACGCGGGCAGGTCCGCGGTCGGGGCCACCTCCACCCGGCGCACCAGGTCCTCGGCCCGCACCGAGCCCCGAGGTGGCACGGCGAGCGACGTCCCGGACAGGCGGGCACGCAGGACGTCGTGGTGGTCGACGAGCGCCTGCACCGCGGGGACCAGGCCGTCCACGTCGTCGCGTGGTGGAACCACGAGCAGCACCGACTGGCCGACGCGGTCGAGCACGGGCGCGCTGTCGGCGAGCCAGCGCATGATCGGCGTCAGCGGCACCTCGCCGACGGGGTCACCGGTCAGCACGGGTCCGGCGGCGGCGACGGCTGTCGCGGCCGCCAGCGCGGCCGGGGTCTTGTGCAGGAACACGTCCCTCGGGTCGATCGGCACCCCGGCCCGCCGGGCGCGGCCCACCAGGTGGATCGCGACGATGCTGTCGCCGCCCAGGGCGAAGAAGTCGTCGTCAACGCCCACGGCGTCGCGGTCCAGGACGGTGGCGAACAGCTCGCACAGCACGCGTTCGGCGTCGGTGGCGGGCGCGCGGGAGACCGTCGGCGCGACCTCGGGCTCGGGCAGCGCGGCGCGGTCGAGCTTGCCGTGCGCGGTGAGCGGCAGCGCGTCGAGGGGCACGATCGCCGACGGAAGCAGGTGCTCGGGCAGCGTGCGGGCCAGGTCGTCGAGCACCCCGTCGACACCGTCCCCGACGGGCACCGCGTACGCCACGAGCCGGTTCTCGCGCACCACCACGGCTGCCGCCGCCACGGCGGGGTGGCCGGTCAGCGCGGCCTGGACCTCCCCGGGCTCGACGCGGAAACCACGCACCTTCACCTGGTCGTCGACCCGGCCCAGGTACTCCAGCAGCCCGTCGCCGACCCAGCGCACGAGGTCGCCGGTGCGGTACATGCGTCCCCCGAACGGGCACGCGACGAACCGTTCCGCCGTCAGTCCCGGCCGCTGCCAGTACCCGCGGGCGAGCACGTCACCCGCCACGTACAGCTCGCCAGCCACACCGGGTGGCACCGGCCGCAGCCGGGCGTCGAGCACGTACACCCTGCTGTGCGCGAACGGCCTGCCGATCGGCACCGCGCCTGCCGGGGTCGGGTCGCCCGGCGCGAGCCGGAACTCGGTGCAGTTCACCGTGGCCTCGGTGGGACCGTAGGCGTTCACCACGGTGAGGTCGGGGTGCGCGGCGCGGACCGGGGCGAGCGCGGCACCGTGCAGTGCCTCGCCACCGAGCACCAGCGTCCTGGTCGGCGCCCGCTCGACCAGCAGCGGCAGGTGGCTGGGGGTGGCCTTCATGAACGCGGGCGCGGGAACGTCGTCTTCGAGCCCGGCCAGCCGGACCGTGCCGCCCGCGGCCAGCGGCGCCCAGAGCCCGGTGACGGTCAGGTCGAACGCGAGCGACGTCGGCACCCGCGCGAGGTCCGCGACCCCGTCGTAGGCCCTGGCGGCCCGCGCGACGTACGCGCCGACGGCCCCGTGCTCGACCACGACGCCCTTCGGCCGCCCGGTCGAGCCGGACGTGTAGATCATGTAGGCCGCCGAGCGGGGGTTGACCGCGATCCCCGGGCTGTGTCCCGGGCAGTCGCCGGTGTCGACCGGTTCCCGCAGCACGAGCGCCGCGGCGGAGTCCGCGAGCAGGAAGTCGATCCGTTCGGCGGGGTAGGCGGGGTCGACCGGCACGTACGCGGCGCCGGTCTTCAGCACGGCGAGCATCGCCACAACGGCGTCGGCCGACCGCGGCAGCAGCACCGCGACGAACCGCTCGGCTCCCGCGCCGCGCGCCAGCAGCCAGTGCGCGAGCCGGTTCGCACGTTCGTCGAGTTCGCGGTAGGTCACCGTGGTCGTGCCGTCGACCAGGGCGACCGCGTCCGGCCCGGTGGCGGCGGCCCGCTCCACCAGCCGGGGCAACGCCGCGCCGGCGTGCTCGCGCGGGTCGCCGGTGTCGTTCCACCGCACGAGGATCCGGTCCCGCTCGGCCGCGTCGAGCACGTCGACGTCGGCGACGCGAGCGGCCGGTTCGGCGGTCATCGCCGCCAGAACGCGCACGAACCACCTGGTCAGCCGCTCGACGGTGGCGTGGTCGAACACGTCCGTCGCGTACTCGGCGAAGCAGTCGATGCCCGACGGAGCGCCGTCCGGCCCGAACCGCTCGGTCACGTCGAAGCGCAGGTCGAACTTTGCGACGCCGGTGCCGCCGGTCAACGGCCGCACCGCCAGCCCGGGGAAGTCCGCGTGGTCCTGGTGGTTGTTGTCGAACGTCAGCATCACCTGGAACAGCGGGTGCCTGCCCGCCACCCGCTCCGGGTTCAGCGCCTCGACGAGCCGGTCGAACGGCAGGTCCTGGTTGGCGAACGCGGTCAGCGTGCTCGCCCGCACCCGGCGCAGCACCTCGGCGACGTCCGGGTCGCCCGACAGGTCCGTGCGCAGCACCAGCGTGTTGACGAAGAACCCGACGAGGTCCTCCAGCGCCAGGTCGGGACGGCCGGCGGCGGACGCGCCGAGCGCGATGTCGGTGCTGGCGGAGACCTTCGCGAGCAGCACGGCCAGTGCCGCGTGGACGACCATGAACCCGGTGGCACCGGCGCCGCGGGCGAGCGCGGTCACCGCGTGGTGCAGGTCGGCGTCGACGCTGAACGGCACGGTCCCGCCGCGGCCGGACCGCGCCACCGGCCGCGGCCGGTCCAGTGGCAGCGGCAGTTCGTCCACCAGTCCGTCCAGTGTGGAGCGCCAGACGGCGAGCTGCGCGCTGATGCGGCTCGCGGGGTCGTCCTCGGTGCCGAGGACACGCCGCTGCCAGAGCGCGAAGTCGGGGTACTGCACGGGCAGCGGCCGCCAGTCCGGGGGCGTGCCCGCGACTCTGGCGGCGTACGCGGTCGCGAGATCGCGGCGCAGCGGTGGCATCGACCAGCCGTCCGCCGCGATGTGGTGCACGAGCACCAGCAGCACGTGGTCCTGCGGCGCCAGTGCGAACAGCCAGACCCGCAGCGGTGGCTCGGCCGCGAGCGAGAAGCGGTGCCCGATGGCGGTGAGGACCCGGTCGGCCAGCTCGTCCTCGCTGCTGGGGACGACGGTGACCTCCGGCGTGGTCGGCGGCAGCACCACCTGGTGGGTGCCGTGGTCGTCCTCCGGGTAGACGGTGCGCAGCGCCTCGTGGCGGGCGGTCACGTCGGCCAGCGCGGCGGTGAGCGCGGCGCGGTCGAGGTCGCCGCGCAGCCGCAGGACCAGCGGCAGGTTGTAGGTGGCGTCGGTGCCGTCCATCAGGTCGAGGAACCGCAACCGCTCCTGGCCGAACGACAACGGCACCCGGCCGGGTCGCTCGCCCGCCGCGAGCGGTTCGTGCGCGCGGGTGCCCTCGGCGACGGCGGCGGCGAGCCCGGCCACCGTGGGGTGGTCGAACAGCGCCCGGATGGACAGGTCGGCGCCCAGCGCCGCCCGTGCCCGGTTCACCACGCGGGTCGCGAGCAGTGAATGCCCGCCCAGCGCGAAGAAGTCGTCGTGCACGCCGACCGACGGCACGCCGAGCACGTCACTGAACAGTCCACACAGGACTTCCTCGGTCGGGGTGCGCGGCTGCCCCGCTGCCGTGGCTGTCCACTCCGGACGGGGAAGCGCGCCGCGGTCCAGCTTCCCGTTGGCGGTCAACGGGAGCGCGGCCAGCGGGACGAACGCCGCCGGCACCATGTACTCGGGCAGCACGGCCCGCAGCTCCGCCCGCGCGCCGGCGGCGTCGAAGGACTCGTCGGCGACCACGTAGGCCACGAGGCGCTGGTCACCCGGCACGTCCTCGCGCACCACCACCGCCGCCGCCGCGACACCGGCGCACGCGGTCACCGCGGCACGGACCTCCGCGGGCTCGATCCGGTGGCCGCGCAGCTTCACCTGGTCGTCGGTCCGCCCCGCGTACTCCAGCTCACCGTCCGCCGTCCACCGCGCGGCGTCACCCGTGCGGTACATGCGCGTTCCCGGCGGCCCGAACGGGCAGGCCACGAACCGGTCGGCGGTGAGGTCGGGACGGCCGGCGTACCCGAGGGCGACACCGGCGCCCGCGACGTACAGCTCCCCGGTCACCCCGGGCGGCACCGGCCGCAGCCCGGCGTCGAGGACGTAGGTGCGCCACCCCGCCAGCGGCCTGCCGACCGCGGCCGACGGGTCGGTCGCGGCGAGCCGTCGGTGTGTCACGTGCACGGTCGTCTCGGTGATCCCGTACATGTTCACCAGCGCCGGGCCGTCCGGGTGCCGGGCGAACCAGTCGTCGAGCGCCGGCCGGTCCAGTGCCTCGCCGCCGAACACGACGAGCCGCACGGCAAGGTCCGCGGGCGCGTCCGCGTCGGCGCGGGCCAGCTGGGCGAACGCGGACGGGGTCTGGCTGAGCACCGTGACCTGCTCGGCGGCGAGCATCCGCAGCAGGTCGGGTGCGGAGCGGGTGACGTCGCGCGGCACGAACACCACGCGGGCGCCCGTGCTCAGCGCACCCCACAGCTCCCACACGGAGAAGTCGAACCCCACCGAGTGGCACAGCGACCACACGTCGTCGACGCCGAGGCCGAACAGGTCGCGGGTCGCGGCGGGCAGTGCCGCCACCGCGCCGTGCGGCACCACCACGCCCTTGGGCCGTCCGGTCGAACCGGAGGTGAAGATGACGTAGGCGGCGCGGTCCGCGCCGATCGGGCCGCCGCGTTCGTCGTCGCTGACGTCGTCGGCCGGCAGCGCACGGATCCGCGGGTCGCGCACGGAGCACGCGCGGACCCCGAGGTCGACCGCCTCCTCGGCCTCGCCGTCCGCCACGACGAACCGGGCACCGCAGTCCGCGACGACCCGGCGCACGCGCTCGTCCGGCCACTCGACGTCGGCGGGCACGTACGCCGCGCCCGCCTTCAGCACCGCGAGCGCGGCCACGGCGAACGACGCCGACGGCGGCAGCGCGAGCACGACGCGGTGTTCCGGCCACACCCCGGCCCGCAGCAGCAGGCGGGCGAGCCGGTTCGCGCGGGTGTTCAGCTCCCCGTAGGTCAGCTGCTCGCGGCCCGCGACCACGGCGACCTCGTCGCCCCTGACGCGTGACCAGCGCTCCACCGCGACGTGCGGCGGCACGCCGTCGGGCACTGGCTCCTCGCCCGCCCACGCCCCGGTCAGCCGTGCGCGCTCGTCGGGGTCGGTCAGTTCGAGTGCGCCGAGCGGCTGAGCCGGGTTGGCGAGCAGGCCGCGCAGGAAGCGGGCGAACGCCGGGCCGAGCGCCACCCGCGGGTAACGCGCGGCGTTCAGGTCGACGTCGATGCGGAGACCGTCCTGGGTCGGCTGGCCGTAGGTCGTGACGACCAGATCGTCGACCGGGCCGTTGGACAGGTGGTGCACGGTGGCGGTCACCTGGCCGAAGGTGACCGCCTGGTCGGCGGGCAGTGCGTTGGCCTGCGCCAGGTAGAGCGGTTCGCCGTCGCCCAGGTCGGCGCGGAGGTCCTCGATCCGGTAGCGCTGGTGGCGCAGCGCGGTGCGCGTGGCGGCGGTGGCCGCCCGGATGACGTCCTCGCCGCGGCTCGCGGCACCGGTGGGCAACCGGACCGGCAGCACGTTGGTGAACATGCCGGGGGTGCGCCGTGCCTCCGCCGACCACCGGCCCGCCACCGGCACCCCGACCACGGTCTCGTCGGTGCCGGTGAGCTTGGCCGTGAACGCCGCGACGGCCGCGGTCATCACCACCGACGCGGTGGTGCGCAGCCGGAAGGCGAGACCGGCGAGCGTGGTGGCGTCCTCGGGTGACAGCGTGAACGTGTGGCGCTGGACCGCCCCGCCCAGCGTGCCCGCGCCTGCCACGTGGCCGGGCAGCGCGCGGGGCCGGGGCCGGCCCGCCAGCAGCTCCGTCCACACGCGACGGTCCGCGTCACGGGCACCGGACGCACGATAGGCGGCCTCCTCGTCGAGCGCCGACGCCAGCGCACCGAAGCCGTCGCCGTCCGGTGTTCCGTCGACGATCGACGTGTACACCGCGGCGAGCCTGCGGACGAACAGCATGCCGCTGTACCCGTCGATCGCCACGTGATGCGCGCGGTACCAGAAGAAGTGCCGGCCGGGTGCCACCCGGACCAGTGCGTAGCCGAACAACGGGCCCCGCACCGCGTCGACGGTCGTGCCCGGCGTGGACCGCACCCACTGGAGCGCCGCGGCCTCCGGGTCTGGCGCACCCGACACGTCCACGACCGGCAGCGTCGCGGGCGCGACCGCATCGACCGGCAGCACGGTCTGGCGCGGCCCGTCGGCGGTGTCCTCGACGCGGACCCGCAGAGCGTCGGTCTCGGCCAGCACCCGCCGCACGGACCGCTCGAACGCGGCCACGTCCAGCCCGCCCACGAGGTCCAGGTACTGGGCGACGCGGTAGGCGGGGCTCGCCCCCGCGAGTTGCTGCGCGTACCAGATCCCCGTCTGCGCGGCCGACAACGGCAGCACGGTTCCGGTGTTCTTCTCGGCATCGTCGTTTTGCGTGCGCGCCAATGTGACCCCAGCAAGTCAGTGGGAAACAAATATCGCGAACGGGTAGACTCACCGGTCCGCCACACCCGTTCCGGACGTTACACGCGCTGTCTACCCCTACGGCTCTGACCAGGCGATCCCCTACGACATAAGGGGTTTTCCGCGAATTCGGACAGTGGTTGAAACACGGGAAATCCGCGGCTATGGTCGGCTCGCCGGACCCAATTCCGGCATTTACCCGGATCTCGTGGGGGAACACCACATGGAACTCACCACCACCGATCAGTCCGCCCGCATCAAGCGACTCGTGTGCGACATCCTCGAACTGTCGGAGGACGAGGTCACCGACACCAGCCGCTTCGCGGAGGACCACGGCGCCGACTCGCTGCGCGCGATCGAGATCCTCGCGGCCCTGGAAAAGGAGTTCCGGATCGTCATCGACCAGGAGGAGATGGCCAACATGGTCAACCTCCGCGGTGTCGAGGACGTCGTCGTCCGCGCGCTCCGCACCTGACCGCGATGACCCCCTACCGCACGACCGACGACCGGGTGGTGCTGACCGGTCTCGGCGTCGTCTCCAACATCGGCATCGGCGCGTCGGAGTTCGCCGAGGGCCTGCGCGCGGGCCGCAGCGGCGCCGCGCCCATCACCACGTTCGACACCACCGGTTTCGCCCACGCCAACGGCTGCGAGGTCACCGGATTCGACCCCGAGGCGGTGCTCACCCGCGTACCGGTCGACGACCTCGGCCCCGCCACCCGGTTCGCGGTCGCCGCGGCACGGATGGCCGTCGAGGACGCGGGCCTCGACGAGGAACTGCTGCGCGGCCGGCGTGGGCTCGTGTCCGTCGGTACCACCGACGGCGAGTCGCAGGACCTCGACCGGCTGGTGGAGACCGATGTCCGCCTCGGTGCCGGGCACCGGGACACCAGGCTGGCGGAACGCATCCCGGCGGGCCGGCTGTCGTCGTCGGTCGCGGCCGAGTTGGGGCTCACCAACGTCGAGCCGGTCACCATCGGCACCGCGTGCGCGGCGGGCAACTACGCGATCGGTCACGGCTACGACGCGCTGCGGGCGGGTGAGGTCGAGTTCGCGATCTGCGGTGGCGCGGACGCGGTGTGCCGCAAGACGTTCACCGGTTTCTACCGGCTCGGCACCATCGCACCCGACCACTGCAGGCCGTTCGACCGCAACCGCAGGGGCATCCTCACCGGCGAGGGCTCCGGCATGGTCGTGATGGAGACGCTCACGTCCGCACTGGACCGCGGCGCGCCCATCTACGCTGAGGTGCTCGGCTACGGCCTCAACTGCGACGCCCACCACCCGGTGGCACCGGACCGCGCGAGCGTGGCCCGCTGCATCCGGCTCGCACTCGACGACGCGGGTGTGGCACCGGCCGAGGTCGACCTGATCTCCGCGCACGGCACCGGCACCAAGGCCAACGACGTGACCGAGGCCAGGGCGATCCACGACGTCTACGGCGGCGAGCCGCCACGCGTGGTGTCGCTCAAGTCGATGCTCGGTCACACGATGGGTGCGGCGAGCGCACTCGCCGCGATCGCCTGCGCGCTCGCCATCACCCACGAGTTCATCCCGCCGACCATCAACCACGTCGAGACCGACCCGGACTGCCGGATCGACTGCGTGCCCAACCAGTCGGTGCGCGCGGACCTCCGGATCGTGCAGAACAACGGGCTGGCGTTCGGCGGCAACAACGCCGTCCTGATCCTGGGCAGGTGCCCCCGATGAGCACTCCGGTGATCACCGCCTGGTCGGCGGTCTCGGCGTTCGGCATCGGGCGCGCGGCGTTCGACACCGGCCTCGCCGCTCCCGTCGGCGGTGTGGCCGGGAACGCGGACACCCGCGAGGTGCCCGGCTTCGACATCCGCGACGTGCTGGGGCCCAGGGGCACCAGGTCGATGGACCGGCTCACGGGTCTCACGCTCGCGGCGGTCGCCGAACTCGTCGGCGAGCACGCGGCGGTAGCGGAGGGCACCGACACCGCGCTCGTCCTCGGCACCACGACCGGCAGCGCGCAGAGCGCGATGGCGTTCACCCGCTCGTCACTGGAAGCCGAGCGGCCGTTCTACGTCGACCCGGCGGTGGTGCCGAACGGTGTCATGAACCGCGCCGCGGGACAGGCCGCGATCCGGCACCGGCTGATCGGTCCCAACACGACGATCGCGGGTGGACGGGTCGCCGCGCTGCAGGCACTGCAGTACGCGGGGAGGCTGCTGGGCGCGGGCCGTGCCGGCACCGTGCTCGCGGGTGGCGTCGAGGAGCTGACCCCGGCCCGACTGTGGCTGGAACGCAACAGCGCGCAGGGCAGGCACGGCGTGATCGGCGAGGGCGGCGCGTTCTTCGCGGTCACCACGGACGCGCGGCACGCGCTGGCCGACGTCCTCGCCGTGCGCTCGCTCGCGCTGGCCGGGGACGACCAGGAGAAGGCGATGCGCCGGTGCGTCACCGCCGCGCTGGCACGGGCGGGCGTGCCAGCGGCCGAGGTGTGGGCCGTCGCACCCGGGAACTCCACCGTCGAACTCTTCGACGACGCGGTCGTCATCGCCCCCGAGGACCGGTTGGGCGAAACGGGTGCGGCGTCGGGTGCGCTGCAGCTCGCCGCGGTGCTGAGCACGGCGGCACGCACCCCGGGCGCGGCCGGCCGGATCGCGGTGATCGCGTCGGTGGAACACGGCGCGGTTGTGGCGTGCGCGGTGCTGCGGCTGCGGGGCCGCTCGTGACCAGCGTGGTGACCGCGGCCGTCCTCCCCCGGCCCGTCGGCGACCGGGCGGCCCGCGCGGAGATCGCGCTGTCCCCGGACGAGCCCGCGTTCGCCGGTCACTTCCCGGACTTCCCGGTGTTGCCGGGTGTCTGCCTGATCGAGATCGCCCGGCGTGCCGCCGACCGCTGCCTGCCGGACCTCGGCTGCGCCGAGGTGACGTCCGCCCGGTTCACCGGCGCGGTCCGGCCCGGCGACACGCTCCGCGTCGACCTGAAGTGGACCGGCGACGGGCCTGCCGACTGCACCGTGACCGTGCGCGCCGGCGCGGACCGGGTCGCCACGGTCCGGCTGCGCTACACCGCCGAGGCGCGGCCGTGAGCGAGGACATCACCGCACTGCTGCCGCACCGACCGCCCATGCTGCTGGTCGACCGGGTCGTCGCACGCGGGCCCGGCCGGCTCGTGGCCGAACGGACCGTGACACCCGGCGACCCGTGGCTGCGCGCCGGCGGGTTCCCCGATGCGCTGCTGCTGGAGTCGTGGCTGCAGGCCGCGGCGCTGCTGTTCGGGACGGGCGGCGCGGGACTGCCGGTGGTCGGCGCGGTGACCGGGGTGCGCGTGCTCCGCGCGGTCGGCGCCGAGGACGTGCTGCGGCACGAGGTCCGCGTGCTGGCGCGGACCGACGACACCGCGGTGTTCGACGGCGAAACCACGACGAAGGGGCAACCGGTGCTGGCGGTCGAGCGGGCGGTCGTGGCCCGCCGCCCCGCCAGCGCGGTGCGACGAAACGGGGGGCAGGGATGACAGGGCAGAACGGCGTGGCACTGGTCAGCGGCGGGTCGCGCGGTATCGGCCGGGCCGTGGTGCGCGGGCTCGCCGCGGCCGGCTGGGACGTCGCGTTCTGCTACCGCTCCGACGTGGCCGCGGCCGAGAAGGTCGCCGCCGAGGTGCGCGAGCTGGGCAGGCGGGTGCTCGCGGAACAGGCCGACGTGACCGACGGCGCCGGTGTCGCGGCGTGGGTCCGCAGGACCGAACACGAGCTGGGCCCGGTCTCGGTGGCCGTGACGGCGGCGGGCATCACGCGTGACGGTCCACTGGTGCGGATGCGCGCCGAGGACTGGCACGACGTGGTCGACACCAACCTCACCGGCGCCTACCACGTCTGCCGTCCCGTCGCGTTCGGGATGATGAAGCGGCGGGCCGGGTCGATCATCACGATCTCGTCGGTCGCCGGGGTCCGCGGCCACGCCATGCAGACCAACTACTCCGCCGCGAAGGCGGGACTCGTCGGCTTCTCGCTCGCGCTGGCCAAGGAGACCGGGCGGCACGGCGTGCGGGTCAACGTGGTGGCGCCCGGGTTCATCGAGACCGACATGGTGGCCGCGCTCGGCGAACGCGCGGCCGAGGACGCGCTGGCGGTCATCCCGCTCAACCGCTTCGGCAGGCCGGAGGAGGTCGCGGACCTGGTCACCTACCTGGCCTCGGACCGGGCCGGCTACGTCACCGGTGCCGTGTTCGCCATCGACGGCGGCATCTCCCTGTGAGCACGGGTGAACGCTGGGACGCGGTCGTCGTCGGCGCGGGTGTCGGCGGGCTGGTGTGCGCAGGCTACCTCGCCGTCACCGGGCACCGCGTGCTCGTGCTGGAACACCACGACGTGGCGGGCGGCAACAGCCACGTGTTCCGCAGGCGCCGCGCCTACGAGTTCGACGTCGGCGTGCACTACCTCGGCGACTGCGGCCCGGACGGCCTGCTGACCGCGGTCCTCGCCGGGCTCGGCCTGGCCGGGCGCGTCCGGTTCCGCGAGCTGGACCCCGACGGGTTCGACGAGATCCGGGTGCCGGGCGCGCACGTCCGGGTCCCCGCCGACTGGCGGTCCTACCGCGACCGCCTCGCCGCCGTGCTCCCCGGAGAGCTGCCCGGTCTGGACACGTTCCTCGACGTCGCGCGGGCGGTGGCGACCGCCCAACGCGCGATGCTGCTCGCCCCCGACCCGGCCGGACTCCGCGCCGAGGCGGGCACTGTGCTGGCGTGGAGCCGTCGCACGCTGACCGACCTGTTCGACCACTGTGGACTGTCCGCGCGGGCGCGGACGTTGCTCGCGGCGCAGTCGCCCAACTACGGGCTCCCGCCGAACCGGACCCCGGTCACCGCGCACGCCACGGTGATCGACCACTACCTGCGCGGCGCCTACTACCCCGTCGGCGGCGGGCAGGAGATCGCCGCCGCGCTCGTCGAGGCCATCGAGGCGCACGGCGGCGCGGTCCGCACCCGCAGCCGGGTGCGGCGGATCCTCGTCGAGGGCGGCGCGGTCACCGGCGTGGCCCTGGCGGACGGCCGCACCGTCCACACCGGACTGGTCGTGTCGAACGCGGACTACGTGCGCACCGTGCTCGAACTCGTCGGCCCGGAGCACTTCGCGCCGGGCATCGTGAACCGGGCGCGGACCGCGACGCCCGCGCTGCCGCTGGTGTCGGTGTACGTCGCGCTCGACCGCGAGCTGGACCGCGCCGACGCGGCCAACCTGTGGTGGTACCCGCACGACGACATCGAGCGCGCCTTCCGCCGCCTCGACCTCGGCGACCTCGACGAGATCCCCTACCTGCTCGCGTCGTTCGGCTCGCTCAAGGAGCCCCGCGCCTGCCCACCGGGACACGCGAACTTCCAGCTGATGACCACGTGGCCGGCCGACCGCGAGCTGTGGGGCGCGGCCGGGGCCCGCTACCGGCGGGATCCCGCCTACCGCAGGGCGAAGGCACGCGTCACCGACGCGGTGCTGGCCGCCGCCGAGGCCGCGCTCGGCCCGTTCCGCGCGCACCTGACGCACGTCGAGACGGCGACGCCGCTGACCCAGGAGCGGTACACGCTCTCCACCGGTGGCACGCCGTTCGGTCTCGCGCACTGGGGCACCCCGTCCGACCGGCCCGGTGTGCGCACCGGCATCGGCGGTCTCTACGTCGCTGGCCAGAGCACCAAGCAGGGCAACGGGATAACCGGTGTCGCGGTCAGCGGGATCACCGCGGCCTCGGCCATCACCGGCAGGCCGCTGCTCGCCGAGGTGCACGGCGGTGCGGTCCTCGGCGATCCCGGTCGGCTGCCCGCCAGGACCGCCGACTGGGACGCGCTCGCCGTCTCGCGCGGCCGGGAACGTCGAGGCGCGCGCGGTCTGGCCCGCCTGGACTCCGTCAGCTCGTCGGGCTCTGCCGTATCTCGATCGTGACGCCCGCCCGGGCGCGCGTGTCGAAGTAGGTGAAGCCGCTCCCGTCCGGCCGCCGTCCGGTCATCCACGGCCGAACGCCGAGGCCGGCGGCGGCCGCCGTCCCCTCGGCGAGGTCGTCGACCACGAACCCGAGGTGGAACACGCCTTCGCCGTGCGTGTCGAGGAACTGCTGCTGCGGCGAGTCGCCGTCACCCGGCTCGACGAGCTGGTACTGGATGCCGCCGACGTCGGCGTACTTGTACTTCAGGCCGAGGAAACCGTCGCGGCTCGGCACGTCCAGCTCGGTGTACTGGGTGAGCGGCGGGTAGTCCTGCCACGGCCCGATGCCGACCGAGGTGTAGAACTCGACCGCGCGGTCGATGTCGGCCACGACCACGCAGATGTGGTGCAGCCGCTGGAAAGGTGAGTTCATCCGACGAGCCTGCCTGTCTGCTCCTGGCCGGCGACGAGCAGCTGGCGCGGCAGCTCCCTGCGTCGGCGGATCGATAACTTGCGGTAGGACCGCGTGAGGTGTTGCTCGACCGTGCTGACGGTGATGGACAGCGCCTCCGCGATCTCCTTGTTGCTCCACCCGTCCGCGGCCATCGCGCTCACGCGCCGCTCGGCCTCGGTCAGGCTGGTGAGCCTGGCCTGCCCCTCGGCGGGCGCGGTGCCGCCGGTCCAGCGCCGGGGCGCGCGCTTCACGGGTGCCTTCGCCCGCCACTCCCGCGTCAGCTCCACGATCCTGCGGGTGACCGCGACGGCGCGCTTCGCGTCGCCGCGGCGGGCGAAGAACGTGCCGAGGTCGGTGAGCGCGTCGGTCAGCTCCAGTCTCGCGTCCACTCTGGACAGCACGTCCACGGCCTGTTCGAGCAGTGCCTGGCGGCGCCCGGCCTGGTGTATCGACGCCAACAGCCGCAGGGACAGCCCGCGCCCTCGGGACGGCGAGTCGCCGAGCAGCCGGAGGTCCTCCTCCAGCAGCCTGCGCGCCTCGCCCTGGTCGCCGAGCCCGAGCCAGGCGCGGGCGGCGCCGAAACGCCACGACACGAGGCCGGGCGTGGCGATCTCCCACGCCGCGATCAGCTCGCCGCACTGCGTGAATCGCTCGAGTGCCGAGCGGTACTGCCGTGCTGCCAGGTGGTACTCGCCGCACGCGGTGAGGTAGACCAGGCCGTAGACCGACTCGAACATCGAGGCGGGCACGGGCTGCCCGACGAGCGCCCGTGCGTCGGCGTGCCTGCCCTGCGCGGTTGCGGCGAACAACGCGGTGGCGAGCGGGATGCCGATTCCGGCGCCCCACACCCGTGCCGGCACGCCGGACAACGCGGCCCTCGCGTGCGCCTCGGCCTCGGCGTAGTCGCCGCTCTGCAGGGCGACGATCCCCCGCATGCCGTCGAGCACCGCCTGCCACGCCGGCGCGTGCCTGCCCTCGATCTCCCGCATGACGTGCTCGGACCACGACACGGCCTGGTCGGTGCGTTCCGCGGCGACCAGCGTGACCACCGCAGCGGTGAGCCTGGGCAACGTGCCCTCGTTCACCGGGGTGGCCGCCAGGAGCGCCTCCGCCGCGTCCGCCGCCTCCTCGTCCCGCACCCAGCGGACCCGGCCGAAGGTCAACAGCGGGCACGACGACGCGGTCAGCCCCACCGGCGGCTGCTCGGCGTCAACCTCAAGGTCCGGCAGCCTGGCCCGCAGCCGCTGGTGCACCGCCGGGAATCCGGCCGACATCATCGACACGGCCTCGGCGAACGCCGACCTGGTCGCCGCGTCGAACGTGTCGGCGCGCTCGTGCAGTGCGGTGAACGCCTGCTCGGCCTCTGCGACGTCGCCGTGCCACAACAGGTTCTCCGCCACCGCGACGGCGCGGTGGTCGGTCAGCTGTCCCTCGATCACCAGCTCCGCCAGCCCGTGCAGGCGTCGCACGGCCCCGATCGGGTTGACCCGCCACTCCACCGCGGAGAGCGCGAGCGCGGCCTCGGCCTCCTCCATCTGGTCGGCGGGTTGCCGGTGCACCAGGTACAGGTAGGCGGTCGCGTCCTCGGCCTGTCCCGCGAGCAGCGCCTGCTCGGCGGCGTCCGCGAGCACCCGGCCCGCGAACGGCTCGTCGGTCACCCCGCAGACGAGCAGGTGCCCGGCGACCTCGCGGGTGGGCGCGCCGGTCTCGAACAGCAGGCGGGCGGCTGCCCGGTGCAGCCCGATCAGCTCGTCGCGGTCGGTCCCGGCGAGCACGGCCGCGCGGGCCGCCGGGTGCCGGAAACGCAGCCAGGACAACAGGCCCGCCTGGCCCAGCCAGTCGGCGACAGCCTCGACGGTGGCGATGTCGGTCCTGGTGAGCCGGGCGGCGAGCAGCGCGGTCGCGGTGTCGCCGAGCACGGCCAGGGCGGTGACCACCTTCCTGGCCAGCTCGCCGCCCGCGCGCAGGCAACTCCGGTACGCGCGCTGGAAGTTCTCTCCCGGTACGACGCGGCGCGGCACGGCGCCGGCGGCGCCGCCGGTGCCGCCGGGGTCGCCGCCGTCGTCTCCCCGGTCGCGCAGGTCGGTGATCAGCGCGAACAGCAGCAGCGGGTTGCCGCCGGTGATCCGCACCGCCTGCTCGGTCAGCGCCGTGGCCGACCGCCCGACGTCCTCGGCGAGCACGTCCTGCACCCCGTCCGCCGACAGCGGGCGCAGGGTGAACCGCCGCACCCGCTGGTGGCGGGCCAGGTAGTCGTGCAGTTCGGTGCCCGTGCCCGGCACCCCGGCGGTCTCGGTGAACGCGAACGTGACCGGAAGGCCGGCGGACGCGCGGATGAAGTGCAGCATGAACTGGACGGCCTCGGCGTCCATGTGCTGGATGTCGTCGACGCAGACGACCAGGTGCGACTCCTGCGCCACCTCGGTGAGCACGCGGGAGGCCCGGTGCAGCACGCGGGCGTTGAACCGCGGCGCCGCCGCGCTCACGTACCGGGTGAGTTCGTCGGCGCTGCCGGGTCTTCTCGGCTGCGGTACCAGTCCACCGACGAGCTGGTCGACGACGCCGGACGACACCTCAGGACCGGCCGGGAACGCGACAGCCGTGAGCACCACGGCACCGCGCGAGCGCGCGATCTCGGCGAAGCGGGTCAGCACCGCGGTCTTCCCGGTGCCGACCGCGCCGCCCACCAGCACAACGTTCGCCTCGCGCTCGTTCCGCGTCGAGTTCACCAAAAACCGGACATGATCCAATACGGCATCGCGTTCCGTGAGCAGCACTTGGGTACCCCCCATGAGAACTGATTCCCCACACGTAACGACACCATACTAAACATGACGAGGGAAGCGAGAGCCTTCAAACTCCGCCATTCGTGTGACTCGCGACCAGCGACGATCACTGTCCGTAGCGCATATTGCCAACAAATATCCACTTCCGGGTAACTCATCGCATGGACATTCGCGCGGCCCGCAAAGGCCGGAGAACGGATACCGCGGTCCCGCTTTTCCGCTACCGGAATACCGGAACCAAAGAATTCTCGGACGCATTTCCCCGATGCCGGATCACCAGCTCGGGCCGCATCCGGGCAAACGGCAACGGCTGGCCGCCACCCCGCCACGGGCCGCCGGACAAGACGGATCCGGTACACTCCGCGAAATTCGCCCACCTGCTGCCGTCCCCGGCATTCGCTCGCCATGTCCGAGTTCACCGAGCTGATACCGAACGCGACACCGACCCGTCAGCTCGTCAGCACGGCCTTCATCACCTCCCCCGAGGCGACCGAGGACATGGCGGTCGCCGCCGCGGCGAGCGGGTACGTGGTGACGAGCGCACCGAGGTCGAACCTGCCGGTCAGGACGGGTAGGAGCCGGACGTACTCGACCAGGTGGGCCCCGGAGAACGCCCACGACCCGACCACGTCGAGCTGGCGGTACACGATCTGGTGCGGGTTGATCGTGGTGTCGCCCGCGTCCGTGTACTGCCCCACCACCAGGTAGGACCCGCCTCGGCGGGCCAGCCGCATCCCCTGCGCTATCGCCGACGGCACCCCGGTGCACTCGATGACCAGATCCGCGCCCCGGCCCCCGGTCAGCTCGACGACCTGGTTGAGCACGCAGTCGGGGTCCCTGGCCTCGACGATGTTGACGTGCTCGTCGCCGATGCCGGACCGGGCCGCCAGGCTCAGCCGGCTCGCCGGGCCGCCGACCAGGATCACCCGCGCCGCGCCCGCGAGCTGCGCGAGCGCGGCCGCGGCGAGGCCGACCGGGCCGCTGCCCTGCACCACGACCACCTCACCGAGGCGGACCGGGCGGCGGTCGAGCAGCGCGTGCACCATCGTCGGGCCCGCGCACGCCAGCGACATGGCCGCCACCGGGTCGACCCGCTCCGGCAGCCGCACGATCGTGCTCCCCGGCCGCAGGCAGATGTGCGTGGCCCAGGAGCCGAACAACGACGGCGGTGTCGTCGTCGGCCGGTTCACCCCGCACGTCTGCCGGTTCTCGCACAGCGTCGGCTCGCGGTACTGCCGGCACGGCACGCACCGCCCGCACGCGATCGACGACGCCCACATCACCACGTCGCCGACGGCGAGCGGGCCGCCGCCCGCCTCCGCGTCGGCACCGGGCCCCAGCTCGGCGACGACCCCGAGCCCCTCGTGGCCCAGCACCAGCGGGGTCGGGATGTCCAGGTGCCCCTGGCACAGGTGCAGGTCGGTGCCGCAGATCCCGCTGTACCGGCAGGCGATCACGGTGTCGCCCTCCCCCGCCACCGGGATGTCGAACTCGCGCAGCGCGAGCGGCGCGTCGAACCGCTCCAGGACGACCGCCTGCGCGCCCCCGCCCACCGCGCCAGTCACCGGGACACCCCGGTCACCACGTCCGTGGGCCGCAGCGGTGTGGTGTCGCGGCCGACGAGGTAGTCCGGCCGCGGGTTCGGCGTCATCGGCAGGTTGCGCGTGTCGTTGTAGGTGACGATCAGCAGCCTGCGCGGGTACGGCGACATGTTCGGCGCGGAGCCGTGCACGATCTCCGGGTGGAAGAACACCACGGACCCCGCGCGTGCCTTGACGCTGTGCAGGCCGCGCTCGGCCACCACGCCGGCCAGCTGGTCCGGGCGCAGCGAGATGTCGTCCGGGTCGAGGTGCTGCTCGGAGCGGTGCTGGTCGGACCGGTGCTCCCGCAGCTCACCCAACGTGTGCGAACCGGGGACGACGATCAGCGGGCCGTTGAACTCGGTGCTGTCGTCGAGCAGCACCGCGACGTTCACCAGCCGCGGTGCCGGCAGCAGGTCGGCGAGCTGCCAGGCGAGGAAGTCCTGGTGCCAGCCCCACTTGTCGCCGCCGAACGCCGGCTTGGCGTTGATCTTCAGCTGGTAGACGTAGACCTGGTCGGACAGCAGCGCGTGCACCGGACCCAGCAGCCGCGGGGTGCGGACGAGGTCGGCGAACTCCCGCTGCCGGTGGTGCGACGCGTAGATCGCGCGCACGCGGTCGGAGTCGTCCTCTAGGACGCGCTGCGGGCCGGGCACCCGCGCGTCGGCGTCGAACGCCGCGCACAGGTCCGCGACCTCCGCGGCGCTGAACAGGTTCTCCACCACCAGGAAACCGTCCCGCTGGTACCGGGACACCTGGTCCGTGCTCAGTTGCATGATCCTTCTCCCCTTGTCAGGCGGTTCTGCCGACCGCGCTGTGCACGACGTGGCCATCAGCCGGGCGCGATGCCCGCGACCGGCGCAGATCAAGGCTGACGAACACCCGTTGCAGCCACCGGTCCCGCCCGTCGTAGCGCGCGCGGAACGCGGTCCTGCCGTGCAGGCACAGCCGGTTGTCCACGATGGCGAGGTCGCCTGGCCGTAGGACGAGCGTCCTGGCCACCGCTGCCAGGCTCGCCCCGAGCGCGGCCATCGCCTCTCGTGCGTCGTCGTCGATCGCTTCCGTGCTGGTGAAGTCGACCCGCACGTCCGGGTCCTCCGGGTTGCCCCGGAAGATGCCCTCCGGGCCCGGAATGTCGTCGACGAGCCCGAACGACCCGGGCGGCGACGTGAAGTACTTCGGTTCGTGCAGCGCCATCCGCACGTCGGCGGGCAGCAGCCGCGCGGCGAGGCGCGCCGACGCCACCTTCAGCCCGGCCACGTTGTCGTGGTCGTTGCGCAGGCACGCCAGCCCGACGTAGTCCGGCCGGTTGGCGTGGAAGGCGTTCTCGATGTGCATGGTCAGCTCGGTCGAGCCCGCGTTGCCCTGGAACTCCTCCATCCCCGGGACCGGCACCACGTCCTGCACCAGCGCGCCGGACTTCTCCTCCCGGAACGCGTACAGCTCGCCGAGTTGCGAGGCGATCATGGTGATCGCCGCAGCGGGCACCGTCGGGTGCCGCTGCACGGAGCCCGGCACCGTCGGGGTCGGCGGCAGCCGGTCCGGGTCCACCGGCAGACCGCGGACGAGCAACACCGCTTCGTCACCCGGGTCCCGGCGGAACCGTGCCAGCCGCCTGCGCAACCGCAGCGGCAGCGCGGCGGAGGCGTCTCTCGCGGCTTCCACCCAGGCGCGTGAGTCGAGTTCCTCCGGTCCCGTCGCGCACAACCGCGCCGCGAGCACCTCCAGTTCCCGTTGTTCCTCACCGGTCAGTTCGAGCACCGCGTCCTGATCGCTCAGGTCCGGCGGGCTCGTCCCGGCCGCGTCCGTGTTGACCGACACGTGTCCTGCTCCCTCCAGTCCGTTTCGTGTTGCCGCTCTTCGGCCCGCGAGCACCGGGGCACCCGCCGCGGTGGCCGGGTCGGAACCCCGTTCGAGAATCCGGTTGTGCTCGTCGACGAACACGACCGACGGCACCACCGACGCGGCCTGTTCGTCGGGCACGAGCCCGTACCCGATGACGATCATGAGATCGCCCGCGTGCACGAGGCGGGCGGCGGCGCCGTTGACCTTGACCACGCGCGAGCCGGGCTCGCCCTCGATCACGTAGGTCTCGAACCGGGCGCCGTTGTTGATGTTCACCACGTGCACCAGCTCGTGCGGCAACAGGTTGGCCGCGGTCATCAATTCGGGGTCGAGCGTCAGGGACCCCACGTAGTTGAGGTCGGCCTGGGTCACCGTGGCGCGGTGGATCTTCGACTTGAGCAGCGTGCGGAACAACCTCACTCCTCGTTCTCCATGCCCGCACCGGGGTTGTCCAGCTCGCCGAGCCGGCGGGCGAGCACCGCGCCGACGGCGGCCACCGCGGCGCGGCCGGTCATCATCTCCCCGTGCCGGGCGTCGACGTCGTGGCGCTCGACCGCGCCGGTGACGTGCGCCCGCCACGCGTGCGGGTCGCGTGGACTGTCCGGTGTGGACTCCTCGCGCACCGCCTTGAACAGCACCAGGTCCCCGTCGAACACCCGCGGGGTGAACGCGCGCATCAGCAACACGTTGTTGACGTAGGTGTCCTTGATCGCGAGCAGCTCCGCGTCGTCGAGGGTGCTCATGCCGTTGCCCTCGGCCAGCAACAGCTCCCGGAACCCGGCCAGCGGGAACTTTCCGCCGTCCTCGGCGAGCCCGGCCCGGTCCAGCAGCCGGGCCAGCACGTCCGAGCCGTCGGTGACCGGGACGTGCCTGGTGGGCGGGTAGGCGTCGACGAGTGCCAGCAGCTCGACCTCGTCACCGCCGTCCCGCAGCGCGGTCGCAGTCGCGTGTGCGACCTGACCGCCGAACGACCAGCCGAGCAACCGGTAGGGACCGTCCGGCTGCACCTCCTTCACCAGGTCGCGGAACCGGGCCGCCATCTCCTCGATCGAGGCGGGTGCCTGGCCGGCCACCACCTGCAGGCCGTAGAGCGGCACGTCCGCGCCGATGTGGTTGAGCAGGCCCGCGTAGCACCAGCTCACCCCCGCCGCGGGCGGCGCGCAGAACAGCGGCCGTCTGCCGCCCCGCACCCGCAACGGCAGCAGCGGGGCGAACGTGGCGTCGGTGCGGTCCTCGGCGATCAGCTCGGCCATGCCGGCGACGGTCGGCGCCTCGAACACCACACGCACCCCGACCCGCACGCCGATCGCGGAGCTGATCCGCTCGACGAGCCTGGTCGCGGCGAACGAGTGCCCGCCGAGTTCGAAGAAGTCCTCGTTGACGCCGACCGACGGCAGGCCGAGCACCTCGGCGAACAGTCCACACAGGACCTCCTCGTACGGGCCGCTCGGCGGCCGCGCCGCCGGGTCCGCGTCGCGGTCCGGCACGGGCAGCGCGGCGACGTCGAGCTTCCCGTTGGCGGTCAGCGGCAGCGCGGGCAGCCGAACGACGACGGCGGGGACCATGTGGTCCGGCAGCAGCCCGGCGACGTGCTTGCGCAGCAACGCCGGCTCGACCTCCTCCGCGGTGACCACGTAGGCCACCAGCCGGGTGCCGCCCGGCCGGTCGGTGCGCGCGGTGACCGCGGCGCGGGTGACCGCGGGATGCGTGGTGAGCGCCGCCTCGACCTCGCCGGGTTCGATCCGGAACCCGCGCAGCTTCACCTGGCGGTCGACGCGGCCGAGGTAGTGCAGCTCGCCCGCCCGGTCGCGCCGCACCAGGTCACCGGTGCGGTACAGCCGTTCTCCCGGCGCGCCGAACGGGTTCGCCACGAACCGTTCCGCGGTCAGGCCCGGCCGGTCGAGGTAGCCGCGCGCGAGCCCGGCACCCGCGAGGTACAGCTCGCCGGGCACACCGGGCGGCACCGGCCGCAGCACCGCGTCGAGCAGGTACCCGGAGGTGTTGGCGATCGGCACGCCGATGGCCGGGGTGTCCGGCCAGTCCGCCACGTCCCGGGGCAGCGCGGTGCTCGTGGCGAGGTGGGTCTCGGTCGGGCCGTAGTGGTTGACGAGCACGCGCGGGCGGGCGGCGAAGAACTCCCGCACGTGCCGCGACAGCGTGAGCGCCTCGCCCGCCTGCGCGACGTGCGTCAGCGCGGCGAGGTCGATGCCGTGCGCGGTCGCGGCCTCGCACACGGCGTCGATCACCAGGTTCGGCGCGAACAGCTCGGTGATCCGGTGGTCCGCCAGCCATTCCGCGAGCGCGCGCGCGTCCCGCCGGACGTCCTCGGGGACGATCACCAGCGTCTTGCCGAACAGCAGCGCGGACAGGATCTCCTGTGTGGACACGTCGAAGCTGACGGCGGTGAACTGCGCGGTTCGGGCGCCGGGGCCGGCCAGCTCGCGGCTCTGCCAGGGCAGCAGGTTCGCCATGCCGGTGCCGGGCATCACCACGCCCTTGGGCCGGCCGGTCGACCCGGACGTGTAGATCACGTACGCCGGGTGCGCCGCGGTCAGCGACGCCGTGCGTTCGGCGTCGTCCACCGCGTGGTCCCGCACGCCGTCGGTGAGCCCCGGTTCGTCGAGCAGCACGACCTCGGCGGCCACCGGCGGCAGCGCGGTCGCGGTCGCGGTGTCGGTCAGCACGAGCGCGGGCCGCGCGTCGGCGAGCATGAACGCGATCCGCTCGGCCGGGTAGCCGGGGTCGACGGGCAGGTAGGCGGCACCCGCCTTCGCGACCGCCACCATCGCCTCGACGAACCGCGCCGAGCGGGGCAGCGCGATCGCCACCACGGTCTCGGGACCGGCGCGGCGGCCGATCAACAGCCGCGCCAGCCGGTTGGCGGCCGCGTCGAGTTCGGCGTACGTCACGACCGCCGGCCCGTCCTCGACCGCGGGTGCGTCCGGGGTGCGGCGCACCTGGGCGGCGAACAGGCCGGCGAGCGGCTCGTCGGGCACACCGGCGGCGTCGCGCCAGTCCGCGGTCAGCGCGGCCCGTTCGGCCGCGTCGAGCAGGTCGAACGAGCCGAGCCTGCGCCCGGGCGCGTCCACGGCCTGCCGCAGCAGCCGGTCGAGGCGGGTGATCAGCCCCTCGACGGTCGCCCGGTCGAACAGCTCGGTGCTGTACTCGAAGGCGGCGCTCAGCCCGGCGGGTGAGCCGTCCGGGTGGTACCGGTCCTGCGCGAACAGCAGCAGGTCGAACCGGGACACCCCGGTGCTGGTGCGGTAGCCGCTCACGGTGAGTTCGCGGATCCGGTGCCGCTCGGCGACCGGGCCGTGCTCGGTGGCGTTGTTGAACGCCAGCATGACCTGGAACAGCGGGTTGCGCGCGGTGGAGCGGACCGGGTTGAGCACCTCGACCAGCCGCTCGAACGGCACGTCCTGGTTGGCGTAGGCCGCGAGGTTGGTCTCCCGCACCCGGCCGAGCAGGTCGGCGAACGTCGGGTCGCCGGACAGGTCGGTGCGCAGCACGAGCGTGTTGACGAAGAACCCGACGAGATTGTCGAGCGCGTCGTCGGTGCGGCCCGCGATCGGGGTGCCGATGGGGATGTCCTCCCCCGCGCCCATCCCGGACAGCAGCGCGGCGAACGCCGCCTGCACGACCATGAACAGGCTCACCCGGTGGTCGCGCGCCAGGTCGGCCAGGCGGGCGTGCAGGTCGGCGGGCACCTCGAAGTTGACCTGGTCACCGAGGAACGAGGTGACGCGTGGCCGTGGCCGGTCGGCGGGCAGCGTGATCTGCTCCGGCAGCCCGGCCAGCGCGGTCGTCCAGTGCGCCAGCTGGCGGGAGATCGCGCTGTCCCGGTCGTCCTCGCCGCCGAGCACCTCGCGTTGCCACAGCGTGTAGTCCGCGTACTGCACGGGCAGTGGCGGCAGGTCGGGCGCGGCGCCGTCGCGGCGGGCGGCGTAGGCGCGGACCAGGTCGTCGGCCAGCGGCTTGCGCGACCACGCGTCGCCCGCGATGTGGTGGACGACCAGCAGCAGCACGTGCTCGTCCGGCCCGACCCGGTGCAGCCACGCCCGCAGCGGCACCTCGGTGGTGAGGTCGAACCCGCGGTTCGCCTGCTCCCCCAGCACGCGGTCCAGGTCGGCGGCCGGGGTGTCGGTCACCACCAGCCCCGCGCCGCCGGCGGTGATCACCTGGTGCGGACCGTCCTCGTCCGAGGGGAAGACCGTGCGGAGCGTCTCGTGCCGGGCGACGAGATCGTCGACCGCGGCGGCCAGCGCGGCCACGTCGAGCGGGCCGGTGAGCCGCAGCGCGGTCGGGATGTTGTAGGTCGCGGTCGGCCCTTCCAGCCGGTTGAGGAACCACAGCCGCTGCTGGGCGAACGACAGCGGCAGCCGCTCCGGCCGGGGCCGCGCGGTGACGCGGGGCCTAGTGCTGTCCGCCAGCCGCCGCGCGAGCCCCGCCGGCGTGGGTGACTCGAACAGGTCGCGGATGCGCAGCTCGGCGCCGAGCACCGAACGCACCCTGCTCACCAGCCGCGTCGCGAGCAGGGAATGCCCGCCCAGCACGAAGAAGTCGTCGTCGACGCCGACCTGCGGGCGCCGCAGCACCTCGGCGAACAGCCCGCGGATGATCTCCTCCTGCGGGCTGCGCGGCTGGCGGCCCGCCGCCACCGCCTCGTGCTCGGGTTCCGGCAGCGCGGCGCGGTCGACCTTGCCGTTGGGGGTCAACGGGAACTCGGCCAGCGGCACGACCGCGCTCGGCACCATGTACGCGGGCAGGGACGCCGCCGCGTGGGCTCGGACGTCGTCCGGGTCGGGCGCGGCACCGACCACGTAGGCGACGATCCGCTTGTCGTCACGCTGGTCCTCGCGCACCACCACCAGCGCGCGGACCACGTCGGGGTGCTCGGCGAGCACCGCCTCGATCTCACCCAGCTCGATCCGGTAGCCACGCACCTTCACCTGGCCGTCCACCCGGCCGACGAACTCCAGCGCGCCGTCGGGCAGTCGGCGGAGCTGGTCGCCGGTGCGGTACATCCGCTCCCCCGGCGCGCCGAACGGGTCGGCGACGAACCGCTCCGCGGTGAGCCCGGCGCGGTTCAGGTAGCCGCGGGCCAGGCCGGTGCCGCAGATGTACGCCTCGCCCGCGATCCCCACGGGCACCGGTCGCAGGAACGGGTCCAGCAGGACGATCCGCGTGTTCCAGAACGGGAAGCCGACCGGCAGCGCGCCGTCCGGCACGGGCTCGCCCGGCGCGACGCGGTGCTGCACGGAGTTCACCGTCGCCTCGGTGGCGCCGTAGACGTTGAACACCTCCGCGTCCGGGCAGCGGCGCCGGAACTGCCTGAGCGCCGAGCCGAGCAGCAGCTCACCGCCGAGCATGAGCGTGCCGGTCGGCAACGCGTCGTCGGCCACGGCGTCGAGGACGCCGAGGACGCTGGGCGTGCCCTTGAGGAACGTGGGGCGCCTCGGCACGGCCTCGCCGGTCGTCAGCTCGGCGAGCTGGGCACAGCCCCCGCTCACCAGCGCCGTGTAGAGCCCGGTGACGGTGAGGTCGAAGGAGATGGGCGAGTGCACGAGCGTGGTGCCCGAGGCGCTCGGGTAGGCGTCGCGGGCCCACTGCAGGTAGGCGCCGAGCGACCGGTGCTCGATCACCACCCCCTTGGGTCTTCCGGTCGAGCCGGACGTGTAGATGACGTAGGCGGGCGCGGACCCGAACCTCGGCCCTGCGCAGTCCACATCGGACAGGTCGTGCTCGGCGTTGTCACCGGCGGGGTCGGTGTCGACCAGCACCCTCGGCACATCGTCGGGGAGGCCGTCGGCCAGCGCGGTGGTGGTGAGCGTCAGGCACGGCCGCGCGTCGGCGAACACGAACGCGATCCGCTCGGCCGGGTGGTCTGGTTCGATCGGCAGGTACGCGGCACCCGCCTTGAGCACGGCGAACAGCGCGACGACCAGGTCCACCGAGCGCGGCACGGCCACGGCGACGAGCCGCTCCGGACCCGCGCCGAGCCCGACGAGGTGCCTGGCCAGCCGGTTGGCGCGGGCGTTGAGGTCGGCGTAGGTGAGCGCGGTCGTCCCGTGTGCGACCGCGGGCGCGGCCCCGGCGCGGCGCACCTGGTCCTCGAACAGTTCGACGACCGACCGCTCCGGCACGTCGCGTGCGGTCTCGTTGCCGAACCGGACGGCGAGGTCCGTCTCCTCGGCGGTGCGCACCCCGACTCGGCCGACCGGGGTCTCCGGCGCGTCGACGACCACGCGCAGCACACGCACCACCCGGTCGAGCACCGCGCGGGCGGCGGTCGCGTCGAACAGGTCCGGCCGGTAGTCGAGCCGGAACCGCAGCGCCTGCCCGGGCAGCGACGCGACGAGGTCGAGCGGGTAGTGGGTGCCCTCCCGGTTGCGCACCCCGTTGACCCGGACCGGCCGGTGGGGCGCCGGGGTGCCGGAGCCGCCGCCGTCGAGCGGGTAGTTCTCGAAGACCATCTTCGTGTCGAACAGCTCGCCGTGGCCCGCGATCCCCTGCACCTCGGTGAGCCCGAGGTGGTGGCAGGACAGCAGCGCGGCCTGTTCCCGCTGGGTGCGGGCGAGCATGTGCACGAGCGGTTCGGAGGCACGCAGCCGCACGCGTGCGGGCACGGTGTTGATGAACAGCCCGACCATGGTCTCCACGCCGGGCAGCTCCGGCGGCCGGCCGGACACGGTCACGCCGAACACCACGTCGTCGCGCCCGGTCAGCGCGGACAGCACCAGCGCCCACGCGCCCTGGACGAGGGTGTTGACGGTCAGCCCGCGCCGCCGCGCCGCCGCGACCAGGGCCGCGGTGTCCTCTTCGGACAGTGCCGTGAGCACGTTCTCCGGTTCCACCGACGAACGCGTCGCCGGTGCCACCCTGGTCGGCCCGGACAGACCGCTGAGCGCGTCCCGCCACGCCGCCCGCGCCCGTTCGCGGTCCTGGCCCTTCAGCCACACGAGGAAGTCGCGGAACGGACGCGGCCTCGGCAGCGCGTCACCCCGGCCGCCGTACAGCTCCAGCAGCTCACGCACCAGCACCGGCCGCGACCAGCCGTCGAACAGGATGTGGTGGTTGGTCATGACGAAGTGGCAGCGGTCGGCGGCCACCTTGATCACGGTGAACCGCAGCAGCGGTGGCCGGGCCAGGTCGAAACGGCGGCGCCGGTCGGCGTCGAGCAGCCGTGCCACCTCCTCGGCGCGTTCCGCGTCGGGCAGGCCGGAGACGTCGAACTCGGCCCAGTCGAGGGGCACCTCGCGCGGGATCAGCTGCACCGGCTGGTCGAGCCCGTCGTGCCGGAACGAGGCACGCAGATTCGGGTGGCGGCGCACCAGTTCCCCGGCGGCCGCCCGCAGCGCGGCGAGGTCGAGCTGACCCTCGAGGTCGAAGGCCATCTGCGAGTTGTAGACGTCCAGCGCCGAGGTGTCGTACAGGTGGTGGAACAGCAGTCCTTCCTGCAACGGGGACAGCGGCAGCACGTCCTGCAGCCGGGACCGGGTGGTCATGAGTTCCTCCAGTCGCCTTCGAGGCGGTCGATCGCGTCCTGGCTCAGGGACAGCAGCGGCAGGTCCGACGGGGTGAAGCCACCCGCGTCGGTCTCGTCGACGTGGGTGACGAGTGCGCGCAGGACGCGGAACCAGCCATCGGCCAGCTCCCGCACGTCCTCTTCGGACAGCAGCGCGCCGGCCCAGCCCCAGTTGGCCCGCAGCACCGGGGGGCCGCCGGGTTCGTTGTGCGCCACCGCGTTCAGCTCCACGGCGTGGGCGAGCGGCATCGCCGGGTCCTGGCCGCCGCCGGTGCCCGCGCCCGGCACGATCGCCCAGTCGGCGGTGCTGTGCGTCGTGCCGGTGGTGAACCGGCCGAGGTAGTTGAACGCCAGCTGCGGCTGGGGCAGGACCGCGAGCACGGGCGCGGTCTCCGGGTCGAGGTAGCGCAGCAGGCCGTACCCGATGCCCTTGTCCGGGACCGCCCGCAGCTGCTCCTTGATCCGCTTGACCAGCGCGCCCGCGGCCGGGCCGCCGCGCAGGACCGCTGCGGTGTCCACGGCGCCGGGGTCGAGGCGGACCGGGTGGATCGCGGTGAACCAGCCGACGGTCCGGGACAGGTCGCCGCCGCCGACGGCGTGTTCCTCGCGGCCGTGGCCTTCGAGGTCGACCAGCACGCTGGTGTCCCGTGCGGCCCACCGGTCCCTGGCCCACGTGCCGGCGGCGAACGAGAACGCGCTCAGCAGCACGTCGTTGACCTCCGCGTGGAACGCGGCGGGCACCTCGGTCAGCAACGCGTTGGTGACGTCGGCGGGCAGCGACAGCGACAGCCCGCGCCGGGTGGCGACGGTGTCGCGCTCCCGGGACAGGGGCCTGCCGCCGAACGGCGGTTCGGCCGAGCGGAGCGTGCCGGTCCAGAAGTCCAGCTCCGGCCTGCGGGTGGCCGCGTGCTCGGTGAGCCTGCGCGCCCAGCCGCGCAACGAGGTCGCGACGGGCGCCAGGTCCGGCGTGTCCGCCTCGAACGCCTCGGCGAGGTCACCGGAGAGGATGCGCCAGGACACGCCGTCCACGGCGAGGTGGTGCACGATCAGCAGCAGGCGGCCGGGGACGGCGGCGCCGCCGTCGAACCAGACGGCCCGGACCATCCGCCGGTCCCCCGGTTCGAGGGCACGCCGGGCCTGCTCCACCTCGGCCGCCAGGTCGGCGTCGGCCGGAACCCGGCGCAGGCAGTCGGTGGCGGGCACCGAGCCCGGTGCGCCGACGTCGAGTGCCCACCTGCCCGTGTCGGTGGTCAGCCGCAGCCGCAGCGCGTCGTGCCGGTCGAGCACCGCCTGCAGCGCCCGGACCAGCCGCTGCTTCTCGGCGCCGGCGGGCACCTGGAGCACCACCGACTGGGTGAAGGTGCCGATCGGGCCGCCGCGTTCGGCGAGCCAGTGCACGATCGGGGTCAGCGGCACCGGGCCGACTCCGTCATCGGCCTCGGTCTGCGCCGCGGCGACCGTGCCCACCAGGGTGGCGAGCCCGGCGACGGTCTGGTGCTCGAACACGTCCCGAGGCGACACGGTGAGACCGCGCCTGCGGGCCCGGCTCGCCAGCTGGATCGCGAGGATGCTGTCGCCGCCGAGGTCGAAGAACCGGTCGTCCACACCGACCCCGTCGACGCCGAGCACATCGGCGAACAGCTCACCGAGCAGTTCCTCGACCGGGGTGCGCGGTGCCTGCGACGACACCGCGTGCTCCGGCGCGGGCAGCGCCTTCTGGTCGAGCTTGCCGTTGCCGGTCAACGGGATCGCGTCGACGACGACCACCGTGGTGGGCACCGCGTAGTCGGGCAGCACGGACGCCAGCGCGGCCCGCACCTCCTCCGGTCGCGGCGCGTCGCCCGCCGGTACGACGTACCCGACGAGCCGCCGGTCACCCGGCCGGTCCTCGCGCACCGCGGCGGCCGCGTTCGCGATCCCCGGCACGCCGCGCAGCGCGGCCTCGACCTCGCCGAGTTCGATCCGGTAGCCGCGGACCTTGACCTGGTCGTCCACGCGGCCCGCGAACTCGAGCACGCCGTCGGCGCGCCACCGGCCGAGGTCGCCGGAGCGGTACATGCGCTCGCCGGGCGCCCCGTGCGGGTCCGCCACGAACCGGGCGGCGGACAGTGCCGGGTTGTGCACGTAGCCGCGGGCCAGCTGCGCGCCCGCGATGTACAGCTCGCCGACCACACCCGGCGGCACCGGCCGCAACGCGGCGTCCAGCACGTACATGCGGGTGTTGCGCATGGGCACGCCGAGCGCGAGCACGCCGTCCGGCAGCGCGCCCGCGCTCTCGCGGTCCGCGGTGAGCGTGGTGCAGCCGACCGTCGTCTCCGTGGGGCCGTACTCGTTGCGCACCCTGGTCCCCGGGTGCTCGGCGAGGAAGGCCCGCACCGCGCTGCCGAGCAGCGACTCGCCACCCAGCACGAGGTCACCGGTCGGCACGAGCCGTTCCGGCAGCTGTCCGACGAGCGCGAGGTGGCTCGGGGTGGCCTTGAGGAACGTGGCCCGCAGGTTGAGCGGCGGCGCGGCGAGCCCGTTGTCGACGACGTCCACCAGATCCGCGAGCCAGACCGTGCCGCCCACCATCAGCGGCGCGAACAGGCCGGTGACGGTCAGGTCGAACGACAGCGACGAGTGCAGCACCGCGGTGCCCGCGACGCTCGGGTACGTCTGCACGCTCGCGGCCAGGTAGTTGACGACAGCGCGGTGCGCGACGGCGACACCCTTCGGCCGCCCGGTCGACCCGGACGTGTAGATCACGTACGCCACCGCGTCGGGCGACAGCGCGGCCGTGCGGTCGGCGTCGGTCAGGTTCCCGTCGGCGTGCTGGCCGTCGGTGAGCGCGAGCCGCGGCACGTCGGCATCCGGAACGGACACCCCCGGGCCGGCCACGAGCACCGACGGCCGCGAGTCGGCCAGCAGGTAGGCGATCCGGTCGGCCGGGTGGTCGGGGTCGACCGGCACGTACCCGGCTCCGGACTTGAGCACGGCCAGCACCGCGACGACCATGTCCACCGACCGCGGCAGCGCGAGCGCGACCAGCCGCTCCGGCCCGACACCCCGGCGCACCAGTTCCCTGGCGAACCGGTTGGCCCGCACGTTGAGGTCGCGGTAGGACACCACGTCCTGGCCGTGCACGACGGCGGCGGCGTCCGGGTGCCGCGCGGCGCTCTCCTCGAACCAGTCGACGAGCGAACCGGGCCGGATCCGGGCCGCGGTGTCGTTCCACCCGTGGAGCACGCGGGCGCGTTCCTCCGCGTCGATCACCTCGACCGCGCCGACCCGGGTGTCCGCGTCCTCGGCGACCGCGGCCAGCACCCGCAGCAACCGCGCCACCAGCTGCTCGGCGGTCGCCCGGTCGAACAGGTCGGCGCTGAACTCCAGCGACCCCGCGATGCCCGCGGGGGCACCGCTGTCGCCGCGCCGCTCACCGAACGCGAACGCCAGGTCGAACTTGGCGCCGCCACCCGGCACGGGCTCCAGCCGGACGGGCATCCCGGCCAGCTCCGCCGCGTCGGCCATCGCCTGCCGGTCGGTGTTGTGCCAGGTCAGCATGATCTGGAAGAGCGGGTGCCTGGACATGGACCGCGCCGGGTTCAGCTCCTCCACCAGCCGCTCGAACGGCAGGTCCTGGTTGGCGTACGCGGCGAGGTCGGTCTCGCGGACGCGCTCGACCAGTTCGGCGAACGTGGGGTCGCCCGCCAGGTCGTTGCGCAGCACCACGGTGTTGACGAAGAACCCGACGAGGTCCTCCACGGCGGTGTCGGCGCGGCCGGCGATCGCGGTGCCGACCGGGATGTCGGTGCCCGCACCGAGGCGGTGCAGCAGCACGGCGATGCCTGCCTGCACGACCATGAACAGGCTCGCCCGCCGGGCGCCAGCCAGATCGGCGAGCGCGGCGTGCACCTCGGCGGGCACCGCGAAGGTCACGGTGCCGCCGCGGTGCGTCGACGTCGACGGCCGCGGCCGGTCGGCGGGCAGGGGCAGCTCCTCCGGCATCCCGGCGAGCGCGGTCCGCCAGTGGACCAGCTGCCTCGCCAGCTCGCCATCCTCGTCGTCCTCCGCGCCGAGCACCTCGCGCTGCCACAGGCTGTAGTCCGCGTACTGCACCGGCAGCGGCGCCCAGCCAGGCGCCTCGCCCCGGGCGCGTGCCGCGTACGCCTCGGCGAGGTCGCGGACGAGCAGCGGCATCGACCAGGCGTCGGTGGCGATGTGGTGGGACAGCAGCAGCAGGACCTGTTCGTCACCGTCCAGTTCGAACAGCCACGCCCGCAGCGGGGGTTCCTCCGCGAGGTCGAACACGTGCCGCGTCGCCCGGTGCAGGTCACCGGGCAGCGCGCTCTCGGTGGTGCGGACGACCTCAAGCGGGGGGCCGGTGACCGGCAGCACGATCTGCACCGGCCCGTCGGGGTCGGTCGCGAAGACCGTCCGCAGTGGCTCGTGCCGTTCGGCGAGGTCACGCAGTGCCGCACGGAGCGCGGTCGGGTCGACCTCCCCGGTGACGCGCAGCGCGACGGGCGCGTTGTAGTTCGGTTGCCCGCCCTCGAGTTCGTGGAGGAACCACAGCCGCCGCTGCGCGTACGAGACCGGTACCCGCTCGGGCCGGCCACGCGCGACGAGGGCGGGACGGCGCTCGCCGCGCCGGGTCAGCTCGGCGACCAGCTCGGCGACGGTCGGCGCGGCGAACACGGTCCGCACGGCCAGTTCGACGCCGAAGGTGCCGCGGATCCGGTTCACCAGCCTGGTCACGAGCAGCGAGTGGCCGCCGAGGTCGAAGAACGACTCGTCGATGCCGACGGCGGGCACGCCGAGCACGTCGGCGAACAGCCCGCAGACGATCTCCTCCTCCGGCGAGCGCGGCGCCCTGGTGGTCGTCGCACCGGCCCGGTCGGCGGGTGCGGGCAGGGCACGCTCGTCGAGCTTCCCGTTGGCGGACAGGGGAAGCCGGTCCAGCCGGACGAACACGGCGGGCACCATGTAGTCGGGCAGGACGGCGGCGAGGTGCTTGCGCAGGGCGGCCTGGTCGAGCACGTCCGCGACCACGTAGGCCACCAGCCGCTGGTCTCCCGCGCGGTCCTCGCGCACGGTCACCGCGCACCGGCTGACGGCCGGGTGTCCGGCCAACACGGTGGTGATCTCGTCCAGCTCGACGCGGAACCCGCGCAGCTTCACCTGCCGGTCGGCGCGGCCCACGTACTCGACGACGCCGTCGGCACGCAGGCGCGCGAGGTCACCGGTGCGGTACATCCGCTCCCCCGGCGCGCCGAACGGGTCGGCGACGAACCGTTCGGCGGTGAGCCCGGCACGGCCGACGTAGCAGCGGGCGAGCTGGACACCGGAGAGGTGCAGTTCGCCGGTCACCCCCGGTGGCACCGGGTTGAGGTGCCGGTCCAGCACGTGGACGGCGGTGTTCCAGACGGGTGTGCCGATCGGGACCGACGTCGCGCCCGGCCGGTAGGACCAGGACGTCACATCGACCGCGGCCTCGGTGGGGCCGTAGAGGTTCTCCGGCCCGACCGGGAGCACGGCCGCGGCGCGGGCCGCGAGGTCGGCTGGCAGCGCCTCACCGCTGCAGATCACGTGCCGCAGCGACGTGCAGGCCGCGGCGGCGGGTTCGTCGAGGAACTCCCGCAGCATCGACGGTACGAAGTGGACGGTGGTGATCGCCTCGGCGCGGATGATCCCGGCGAGGTAGGCCGGGTCGCGGTGGCCGTCTGGCCGGGCGAGGACCAGCCGCGCGCCCGTGATCAGCGGCAGGAACAGCTCCCACACGGACACGTCGAAGCCGGTCGACGTCTTCTGCAGCACGCGGTCGGCGCCGGTGATCTCGTACCGGTCCCGCATCCACAGCAGCCGGTTGACGATGGCCCGGTGCGTGACCGCGGTGCCCTTCGGCGTGCCGGTGGACCCGGACGTGTAGATCACGTACGCGGGGTTGTCCGGGTGGCAGGGCGTGCCCGCGACGGGGGCGGCGGGATCGGTGCCCTCGTCGAGCAGGATCGCGCCGGTGCCGACCAGGTCGGCGAACGCGGTCGTGGTGACCACCGCGGACGGCCGGGCGTCGTCGAGGACGAACCGGACCCGTTCGCGCGGGTGGTCGACGTCGATCGGCAGGTAGGCCGCGCCGGTCTTGAGCACGGCCACCAGCGCGACGGCGAGGTCGAGGCCGCGCGGCAGCGCGATCGCGACCACCCGCTCCGGCCCGGCGCCCCTGGTGACCAGCCGCGCGGCGAGGCTGCCCGCCGCCGCGTCCAGCTCCGCGAAGGTGAGTTCCCCGTCGGCGCACGACACCGCGACGTGGTCCGGTGTGCTGGCGATCTGGGCTTCGACCAACTCCAGCAGGGTCACCTCGGGCACCGGGTGCGTGGTGGCGCGCCTGGCCGAGGCGAGCGCGTCGCGTTCCGCCGCCGACAGGACGTCGACCTGCCCGACGGGGCGGTCGGGTGCCTCGGCGACGGTCTCGAACACCCGCACCAGCCGTTCGGCGATGGCCTGCGCGGTGGTGCGGTCGAACAGGTCGACGCTGTAGCCGAGCGCACCGCGCAACCCGTCGGCGCCCTCGTGGAACGCGAACGACAGGTCGAACCGCGCGACGCCGGTGTGGACGTCCTGCGCGACGGTGTCCGGACCGGTGGTGACCCGCCCGCTGGTGCCGTCGCCGCCGTGCCAGGTGAGCATGGTCTGGAACAGCGGGTGGCGGGCCATCGAGCGGGTCGGGTTGAGCACCTCCACCAGCCGCTCGAACGGCACGTCCTGGTTGGCGTAGGCGGCGAGGTCGGTGGCACGCACCCGCGCGAGCAGCTCGGTGAACGTCGGGTCGCCGGACAGGTCGGCCCGCAGCACGAGCGTGTTGACGAACAGGCCGACCACGTCGGTCAGCGACTCGTCGACACGCCCGGCGACCGGGGTGCCGACGGGGATGTCGGTGCCCGCGCCGAGCCGGTGCAGCAGGGTGGCGAGTGCCGCGTGGACGACCATGAACATGCTCGCCCCGGCCGCACGCGCGATCGCGTGCAGGCGCCGCCGCACCGGTTCCGCCACGGTGAACGCCACGAAGTCGCCTCGGTGGGTCGCCACGGCCGGCCGCGGCCGGTCGGTGGGCAGGTCGAGCTGGTCGGGCAGCCCGTCCAGGGTGGACACCCAGTTCCTGAGCTGTGCGCCGAACGGGCTGTCGGGGTCGTCCGCCGCGCCGAGCACGTCCCGTTGCCAGAGCGTGTAGTCCGCGTACTGGACGGGCAGCGGCGCCCACCGCGGGGCGAGCCCGTTCCGCCGGGCCGCGTAGGCGGTGGCGAGGTCGCGGGCGAGCGGGCGCAGCGACCAGCCGTCGGCGACGATGTGGTGCAGGACCAGCAGCATCACCTGCTCGTCGCCCGGCAGCTCGACCAGGTGCGCCCGCAGCGGCGGCTCGGCGGTCAGGTCGAAGCCCTGCCGCGCGGCCGCACGCAGCCGCTCGTCCAGGTCCTCCGCCGTGCCGGTGGCGGTCGTCAGGACCGGCCGGAATTCCGGGAGCACGCGCTGGAACGGGCCGTCCGCGTCCTCGCCGAAGACCGTGCGCAGTGCCTCGTGGCGGTCGACCACGTCGGCGAGCGCCGCGGTGAGCGCGTCGACGTCCAGGTCGCCGGTCAGCCGCACGGCGACCGGGATGTTGTAGCCGGGGCTGCGCTCGTCGAGCCTGCTGAGGAACCACAGCCTGCGCTGGGCGTACGAGACCGGGATGCGGTCCGGCCTCGGCCCCGGGGTGATCGCGGCGCGGTGCGGCGCCGCGGCGACCCGTTCGGCCGTGGCGGCCGGGGTGGGTGCCTCGAACAACTCGCGCACGGTCAGGTCGGCGCCGAGCACCGCGCGGATCCGGTTGACCAGCCGGGTGGCGAGCAGTGAGTGCCCGCCGAGTGCGAAGAAGTCGTCGAGCACTCCGACGGCGTCCCGGTCGAGCACGTCCGCGAACAGCTCGCACAGGACCTCCTCCTGCGGCGTGTGGGGCGGGCGGCCGGTCTGCCCGGTGTCGGCGGGCGCGGGCAGCGCGCGGCGGTCGAGCTTGCCGCTGGGGGTGGTCGGCAGCGCGGGCAGGACGGTGAACACCGACGGGACGAGCTGCGGGGGCAGGGTGTCGCGCAGTGCCGTCCGCAGCACCCCTACGTCCATTGTGGACCCGTCGGTGACGAGGTAGGCGACCAGTCGCCGGGTGCCGCTCGGGTCGGCGTGTGCCGCGACCGCGCACTGGCGCACGCCGGGGTGCGCCGCGATCGCCGCCTCGACCTCACCGGGTTCGACGCGGACGCCGAGGACCTTGACCTGGTCGTCGCCTCGGCCGAGGTAGTCGAGGTGTCCGTCGCGGTGCCACCGGGCCAGGTCACCGGTCCGGTACAGCCGCGCCCCTGGCGTGAAGGGGTTGGCGACGAACCGTTCCGCGGTCAGGCCGGGGCGGCCGAGGTAGCCGCGGGCGAGGCAGTCACCCGCGATGTACAGCTCACCCGCGACACCCGGCGCCACCGGCGCAAGCCGTTCGTCGAGCACGTAGACCGCGGCGTTGGTCACGGGTGTGCCGATGGGTGCGCGCGCGGGCCAGTCGGTGACGTCGGCTGGCAGCGTGTGCGCGGTCACCACGTGCGTCTCGGCGGGGCCGTAGTGGTTGTGCAGCACGCGGTCCGGCACGGCGGCGAAGAAGGCACGCACGTGCTCGCCGAGCACCAGCGCCTCTCCCGCCTGCGCGACGTCCCGCAGTGCGGGGAGGTCCTCGCCCGCGTCGGCTGCCGCCGAGACCACGGCGTCGACCACCACGTTCGGCGCGTACAGCTCGGCGATCTCGTGCTCGGCGAGCCAGCGCACGAGCGCGGCCGGGTCGCGGCGGACGTCCTCCGGGCACACGACGAGGGTCTTGCCGTGCGCGAGTGCCGCGAGGATCTCCTGCACGGACACGTCGAAGCTGACCGCGGTGTACTGCACGACCCGGGAGCCGCCGGGGATCGCTCCCGCGTGCCAGTGCACGAGATTGGCGAGGGCCCCGGCCGGCATGGCGACGCCCTTCGGTCTGCCGGTGGAGCCGGACGTGTAGATCAGGTACGCCGGGTTCGCCGGGTGCGGTGCCGAGGGGAGTTCGTCGTCGCGGAGGTCGGTGTCGTCGATCCCGGCGAGCAGGCCGGGCTCGTCGAGCGACACCCTCGGGTGGGTGCCGGCCAGCACGTCCCCGGTGGTCACGACGAGCAGGGGGCGCGCGTCGGCGAGCATGTACCCGATCCGCTCCCGCGGGTACTCCAGGTCGACGGGCAGGTAGGCGGCACCGGTTTTGAGGACCGCCAGGAGTGCGACGACCAGGTCCGCGGAGCGGGGCAGCGCGACCGCGACCACCCGCTCGGGGCCGGCGCCGTGTCCGACGAGGACGCGGGCGAGCCGGTTGGCCCGCGCGTTCAGCTCGGCGTAGGTCAGTGCCTGACCGTCCGCCTCGACGGCGACCGCACCGCTCGCCACGTGCCGCTCGACGAGCCGGGGCAGGGACAGCGCGGGCCGGTCGGCCGCGGTGTCGTTGACGGTCGTCAGCAGGCGGGTGCGTTCGCCGGCGGTGAGCACGTCGACGTCGTCGATCGCGGTGCTTGGCCGGTCGACCACCGCGGTCAGCACCCGCACGAACCGGTCCGCGATCGCCTGCGCGGTGTCCCGGTCGAACAGGTCGGCGCTGTACTCGAGCACGCCGGACAGGCCGACCCGGGACCGGTCGGCCGAGCCGTGGTCGACGAGGCCGAACAGCAGGTCGAAGCGGGCGATCGAGCTGCCGGGCGGCTGCCAGGTGACGGCGAGCCCTGGCAACCCGGAGACGGCTTCCGCCGCGGCGCCTCGGTCGTGGTTGTTCCACGTGAGCATCACCTGGAACAGCGGGTGCCTGGCCAGGGACCTCGGCGGGTTGAGCACCTCGACGAGCCGCTCGAACGGCACGTCCTGGTGTTCGTGCGCCGCGAGGTCGCCGGCCCGGACGCGGTCGAGCAGCTCGGCGAACGTCGGGTTGCCGGACAGGTCGGTGCGCAGCACGAGCGTGTTGACGAAGAACCCGACGAGGTCGTCGAGTGCGCTGTCGGTGCGGCCCGCGACCGGCGAACCGATCGGGATGTCCGTGCCCGCGCCCAGCCGGGCGAGGAGCACGGCCACCGCGGCCCGCACGACCATGAAGGTGCTGACGTGGTGCGCCCTCGCGACCTCCCGCACCCGGGTGCTGACGTCGTCGGGGATGGTGAGTTCGACGCGACCGCCGCGGTGCGAGGCGCGGGCGGGGCGGGGGCGGTCGGCGGGCAGCCGCAGTTCGTCCGGCAGGTCCGCCAGCCGGTCGGTCCAGTAGGCCAGCTGTGCGGCGATGGCACTGTCCGGATCGGACTCGGCGCCGAGGGTTTCCTGTTGCCAGAGCGTGTAGTCCGCGTACTGGACGGGCAGCGGCGGCCACGCCGGGGCGGTGCCCGCGACGCGGGCGGTGTAGGCGGTGGTGAGGTCGCGGGCGAGCAGCGGCATGGACCAGCCGTCGCAGGCGATGTGGTGGACGAGCACCAGCAGCACGTGCTCGTCGGCGCCGAGGTCGAACAGCCAGACCCGCACGGGCGGCCGGGTGAGGTCGAACGGGTGCGCCACCGCGGTGCGCAGGCGGGCGGCGAGGTCGTCCTCGCCGTCGACGGGCACGACCCGCAGTTCGGGGGCCGCGTCGGGCACCACGACCTGGTGCGGGCCGTCGGCGTCCTCGGCGAAGACGGTCCGCAGGCTCTCGTGCCTGGCGACGAGGTCGGCGAGGGCGTGCGTGAGCGCCGTGCGGTCGAGCGTTCCGCGCAGCCGCAACGAGATCGGCGTATTGTAGGTGGCGGACCGCTCGAACCGGTTGAGGAACCACAGCCTGCGCTGGCCGAAGGAGACCGGGATCCGGTCGGGCCTGGGTCGGGCGGTGAGCGCGGTACCGCTGCCGCTGCCGGTGCCCGTGGCGGCGGCGAGCGCGGCCGCGGTCGGTGTCTCGAACACCTGGCGGATGCCGAGCCGGACACCGAGGACGGCTTTGATCCGGCTGAGCAGGCGGATGGCGAGCAGGGAGTGCCCGCCGAGGTCGAAGAAGTCGTCGTCGGGGCCGACCTCGGCCAGGCCGAGCACGTCGGCGAACAGCCCGCGCAGGATGTCCTCGCGCGGGCCGCGGGCCCGGTGCGCCACCGCGTCCTCGGCCGGGTCCGCCTCGGGCGCGGGCAGCGCGCGGCGGTCGAGCTTGCCGTGGGCGGTGAGCGGCAGCGCGGGCAGCACGATGATCGCGGCCGGGACCATGTACTCGGGCAGGGTGGCGGCGAGCGTGGCCCGCAGCGCGCCGGTGTCCACGGCGGCGCCGGTGACGTACGCGGTGAGCCGCTGGTCGCCGGGCCGGTCCTCGCGGAGGACGACGGCGGCGGACGTGACCGTGTCGTCGGCGCGGAGGGCGGCCTCGATCTCACCGGGCTCGACGCGGTGGCCGCGGATCTTGACCTGGTCGTCGGCGCGGCCCACGTACTCCAGCTCGCCCCGTGCCCGCCACCGGGCGAGGTCGCCGGTGCGGTACATCCGCGCCCCGGCACCGAACGGACTCGCGACGAACCGCTCCGCGGTGCGGCCCGGCCGGTTGAGGTAGCCGCGCGCCAGTGCGGCGCCGGCGACGTAGAGTTCCCCGGCGACCCCGACAGGGGCAGGCCGCAGGGCGGAGTCCAGGACGTAGACCTGGGTGTTCCAGAACGGCGTGCCAATCGGCACCGGCCCGTCGTCAACCCGCGCGGGAAGCCGGAAGTCGGTGCAGTTGACCGTCGCCTCGGTCGGCCCGTAGGCGTTGATCACCTCGACCTCCGGGAACCGCTCGCGCCAGGACCGAAGCGCCTCTCCCCGCAGCGCCTCACCTCCGATGATCAGCGTCCGCGACGGTGACGACTCGTCCGGCAACGCCTCCAACAGCGGCAGATGGCTCGGGGTGACCTTCATGAACGTCGGCCTGACCGTGCTGTCCGCCAAGCGGCCGATGGCGATCGTCCCGCCCGCCACCAACGGCGACCACAACGCCGTCACCGTCAGGTCGAAGGAGAACGACGTGTGCACGAGCGACAGCCCGGACACCGCCGGATACTCGGCCTTGGCTCGCGTCACGTACGCGGCGAGCGACCGGTGCTCGACCACCACACCCTTCGGCGTCCCCGTCGAACCCGACGTGTAGATCACATACGCGGGCGAGCGCGGATCGATGGCCACGTCGAGGTTCTCCGCAGGCCCGTCGACGGTCACGGCGGCCGGGTCGTCGACGACGGTCACCGGCTTCGCGTCGGCCAGCACCGCGGCGATCCGGTCGGCCGGGTACGCCGGATCGACGGGCAGGTAGGCCGCACCGGCCTTCAACACCCCCAGCATCGCCACGACCAGCTCGACCGAAGCCGGCAGCACCAGCCCGACGAGGTCACCGGACGCGACGCCGGACGCCGCCAACGATCGCGCGAACCGGTTCGCCCGCGCGTTCAGCTCCGCGTACGACAACGACTCGACCGCCGGTGCGTCCGGTTGCCTGGCGACGACGTCCTCGAACTGCCGCACCAGCGACGCGCCCTCGACCGGGCGGCCGGTGTCGTTCCACGTGCTGGTGACCCGGGTGCGTTCGGCGGGCCCGACCGGGTCGATGCCGCTGACCCGGGTGTCCGGTGTGGACACCGCGACCGCGAGCACGGTGGTGAGCTGTTCGGTGATGGCCGCCGCGGTCTCGGGGTCGAACAGGTCCGCGCTGAACTCGAGTGCGCCGCGGATCCCGGCCGGGCTGCCGTTGTCGCCCCGTCGTTCGAGGAACCGGAACAGCAGGTCGAACTTGGCGGCGTTCGCACCGACCGGTGCCGGGCCGACCACGAGGCCCGGGATGGCGTCGAGTGCCTCGACGGCCTCCTGCTGGTCGATGTTGTTGAACACGAGGCGCACCTGGAACAGCGGGTGTCTGCCGGGCACGCGTTTCGGGTTGAGCAGTTCGACGAGCCGTTCGAACGGGATGTCCTGGTGGTCGTAGGCGGCGAGGTCGGTTTCCCGGACGCGGTCGAGCAGTTCGGCGAACGTGGGGTCGCCGGACAGGTCGGTGCGCAGCACGAGCGTGTTGAGGAAGAACCCGACGAGGTCGGTGACGGCGTCGTCGGTGCGACCCGCGATCGGAATGCCGACGGGGATGTCCTCACCCGCGCCGAGCGCGGACAGCAGCACGGCGACGGCGGCCTGCACGACCATGAACGGGCTGACGTTGCGCTTGCGGGCCAGCTCGACGAGCGCGGCGTGCAGGCCGGCGGGGATCTCGAAGTCGGCGGCGCCGCCCGCGTTGCTCGGCCGGGCGGGCCGCGGCCGGTCGGTGGGCAGACGCACCTCCTCCGGCAGGCCCGCCAGCGTGGCGCGCCAGTAGTCCAGTTGCGCGGAGATGGCACTGTCCGGATCGGACTCCGAACCGAGGACCTCCTGCTGCCACAGCGTGTAGTCGGCGTACTGCACCGGGGGCGCGGCCCAGTCGGGTGCGGCACCGGCGGCACGGGCGGCGTAGGCGGCGGTGAGGTCGCGGGCGAGCAGCGGCATGGACCAGCCGTCGCAGGCGATGTGGTGGACGAGCACCAGCAGCACGTGTTCGTCGGGGGCGAGCGCGTACAGCCAGGCGCGGATCGGCGGGTCCGCGGTCAGGTCGAACTCGTGGCCGACGGCCGCGCGGAGTTCGGCCGCGAGCGCGGTCTCGTCGTCGACGGGCACGACCCGCAGTTCGGGGGTCGCCTCGGGCAGCACGACCTGGTGGGGCCCGTCGGCGTCCTCGGCGAAGACGGTCCGCAGGCTTTCGTGCCTGGCGACCACGTCGCCGAGGGCCGCACGCAGCGCGTCGCGGTCCAGCGCGCCGGTGAGCCGCAGTGAGACCGGCATGTTGTAGGTGGTGGTGGTTTCCTCCAGCCTGCTGAGGAACCAGAGGCCGCGCTGCGCGTAGGACAGCGGCAGCCGGTCGGGTCGCGGGCGTGGCCGCACGCCCGCGCGGCCGGGACCGGTGGTGTCGAGCAGCCGGGACAGGCGGTTGACGGTGGGCGCGTCGAACACGGCCCGCAGCGGCAGTTCGACGCCGAGCGCGGCGCGGATCCGGGTGGCGAGCCTGGTGGCGAGGAGCGAGTGGCCACCGAGGTGGAAGAAGTCGTCGTCGATGCCGATCTCGGGGACGCCGAGCACGTCGGCGAACAGCTCGCACAACACTTCCTCGCGCGCGGTGCGCGGGGCACGGGACGATGTGGTGGTCCGCTCGGGTGCTGGCAGGGCCTTGCGGTCGAGTTTGCCGTGCGGGGTCAACGGGATCCGCGGCAGGACGACGATCGCGGCGGGAACCATGTGCTCGGGCAGAGTGGCGGCGAGGGTGTTACGCAACACGTCCGGCTCAGCGGCACCGACGACATAGCCGACGAGCCGGCCGTCCCGGACGACCACCACCGCGGCGTCCACATGCGCCAGAAGCGCGGCCTCGACCTCCCCGAGTTCGACCCGATGACCACGAACCTTGACCTGATCATCAACCCGACCGACATACTCAAGCTGCCCATCAGCACGCCACCGCACCAGATCACCCGTGCGATACATCCGCACCCCGACACCGAACGGACACGCCACAAAACGCTCCGCCGTCAACCCCGGCCGACGCAGATACCCCCGAGCCAACACCACACCCGACACGTACAACTCCCCGACCACCCCGACAGGAACAGGCCGCAACCCCGAATCGAGCACAAAGACCTGCGTGTTCCAGAACGGCCGACCAATCGGCACCGGACCATCACCAACGCTGACAGGCAAGCGGAAATC